>NZ_JAHXDN010000009.1 GCF_019375555.1 Roseobacter insulae | reverse complement strand
TTGGGGTTGCCTGCAGCCGTTATCGTCCAACAGTCAAACGGCAGGTTTGTCCGCATAGCAGAAATTGGTGATGAAATAGTAGGAGCCAAAGACCGCTTCAAGCGCATACTGACTGTTTCTGCGCCATGGACGAATGGCTGGTTCGTCGACATTGGGGTCGATATGAGGGCAAATGTGCGAACAATCTAGAACGCCTAGGATAGACCGAATTGAACAAAAGAAACTTCAGTTCAGTGCTTTCACTATGGGCTTGTTTTGTCGCCGTAGAAGCTGGTGCTTTCGTCGTTTGCTTCGGGATAATGATCCTCGACAGTGGCCCACTTGGAAGTCTCGAAGCGCTTGCTGTACGGACAATCGCACAACCAATCATACTCCCCATCGCTCTTTGCTCAATGCCACTGGGTGCACTTTTGCGAATGGTATTAGGTCTGGCATTTAAACAGCCGCGCTCCGTGGCTCTGATATCTGGAGCTGTTGTTGGTTTGGTTGGCTCGGTACTTTTTGCCTTTTTGACCAAAGACGGTTGGTCCGCTTGGTTTCCAATTGTGTCCATAGGGTTGTTTGCCGGGGTCGTCGGTGGATGGGCATGGTGGCGAGTCGAGAAACCCTTTCTGGATGGTCAAGAAATCTCTGATACGATCTGAGTGCAGCTTCATGAATGCAGCCATTTGTGTATCCGTAGCGAAATGGTGCATTATCCGGCAAGGAAGGCAAATATGTACCTTGGATTTTCTTTCACAGACGGGCGTGCTTACGGCTCTTTCCAGTTCACCAACCCATTGAAAAAGGCGATCCCTGGTCGGGACCGCCTTTTAGAAACCAACCGCCACGAGGAAGTTACGCGGCTGATTTATGCTCTGCGATGAAGGCATCGATCTGGTTTTCGGCTTCTTCCTTGGCCACGCCGTAGCGTTCCTGAATGAGCCCGGCAAGGCGTTCTCTGTCGCCCTGGACCTGATCGATTTCATCGTTGGTCAGTTCACCCCATTTACTTTGGATTGAACCTGTCAGTTGTTTCCAGTTACCTTTGATGGTGTCCCAGTTCATTGGTCTCTCCTTTGGGTCGAACTCGTTGAACCAAGCACATGTGCGTCACATGCTCTTGCCTCCCCAACACGCATGACATTCGAAAGGTTCCGCAAAAAGTGATCGGCCCGTCGGCAATCGAGGATTGATCGCCAACAAACCGCCCTCTAGGCTTTTTTCGATGTCACGGAGGATACCCATCATGCGCCTGCCCCTTGCCCTTCTTCTCAGTTCGCTTGCGCTGCCCGGATGGGCCAACGAAGGCACCCGCGTCCAGGTGACCGGAGAGATTATCGACACCTGGTGTTACTACTCGGGTGTGATGGGAGGACCGGATGCGGTGGTTGGCTCCGCGCACCATACCTGCGCGCTCTGGTGCTCTGCCGGGGGCATACCCGTTGGGCTGCTCGCCGAAGACGGCACGGTCTACATGGTTCTCAAGATCGCACAGGATGATGGCTCCGCCAGCGGTGACACGCAGCTGAGCCTTGCCGCACATACGGTGACCGCGGATGGCATGCTGTATGAGCGGGATGGCCAGAACTACATTGTTGTCAGCGAAGTCGTCAGCGATGCAGACATCCAGAACCGCAATCACGAGGATTTCGGCACCGTGCCGCCCTTCTCATTCCCGGAGCCAAAATGATGCGTAAGCTTGCCATGTTAGCCGCCCTTCTTGCCACGCCCGTTGCGGCGCAGGATTTCTCCGAAGGCTCGGAAGCCAAAAGCTGGAACCTTTATGCCGAGGTGCCGGCAAAGTTCGAAGCACGGGTTGTGGATGTCCTTTGCGAACTGACCGGCGACTGCCCGGACAATTGCGGGGCGGGTACACGCCAGATGGGGCTGGTGCGTACCGCCGATGACGTGCTGGTTCTTGCGATGAAAAACAGCCAACCCGCCTTTACCGGCGCGGCGGAGGAACTGGCGCCCTTTTGCAATGAGGTGGTAGAAGTAGACGGCCTGCTGCTGGAGGACGACGAGCTTGGCGCGCGCAACGTCTACCTTGTGCAGCGCATCAAGGCCGCTGATGCAGATTGGATAAAAGCCAACACCTGGACCAAGAAATGGGCCGCGAAACATCCGGAAGCCAAGGGCAAAGGCCCCTGGTTCCGCCGCGATCCGCGCGTCAAGGAGATCACGGGCCGAGAGGGTTATCTTGGACTGGGTCTGGAAGAAGACGCCACCTATGCGGAAGAAAACTTCTGATGTGGCGCGCCGCACTCCTTGCAGTGTTCGCGGGCTCTGTCGCGCAGGCGGAAAGCCCGTTGCCTTTCGATCTGGGGGGACCATATGAACTGATGGATCAGCACGGGCAAACACGCACGCAGGCAGACCCGGACGGTCATGCGCAGTTGCTGTTCTTCGGATACGCGAATTGCCTGAACATCTGTTCCGCCGCCCTGCCGCTGATGGCCGACGTTGTGGACGCTCTTGCAGAAGACGGGGTCGCGGTAACACCGGTCATGATCACGGTCGCCCCCGATCAGGACCGGGTCGATACGATGGGCGCACCGCTGGCAGAGATACACCCGCAGTTCGTCGGTCTGACAGGAGGCGAGGCGGCGCTTGCAGCCGCGTATAAAGCCTTCTCGGTCGAAGTGACGCCGCTGTTTCAGGATCCTGAATACGGGTGGATCTATGCCCACGGCAGTTTTGTGCATCTGCTGGACGGATCGGGTGAAATGCTTACGCTCCTGCCGCCCGTTCTGGATGTGGAACACACTGCCGACATCGTGCGCGGATACCTGATCCCTCAGGGCTGATCCACTGGCGTCGCGACATCTGATCGCGCGACCGGTGCCTCATCCGCCTGTGGCGCAAGGCCATAAGGTGCCGCGATTTGCCAGACGTGCCGGGGGATCATGTTCTTCATCTTGGCGCGCGCTTCCCGGCGCAGGTGGAGAACCGTTTCCGCCGCTTTCATCTCTACCCGCGCGCGCGCGAATTCGAGGCCGCGCGGGCCAAGGCGCGGTTGCAGCCAGCTGACAACAGGGCGCAGCCAATCGGGCATTCGCCGTAGCGGCAACCCGCCTGCTGCCCGTTGCGTGTTCGCCACGAACCCTTTCACGGCGCGCGTGCGGTTCCCGGCGCTGCCCGGTGCCGTAAGCCGAATGTCATCGCCCAGGCACCCCAGCATCTCGGCCCCGCGGGAATTGCGAACAAGCAGCCATTGCGCGCCCTCGCCCCCCATGTAGCCGACGGTGATATCTGCCAGCGCGTTTGTGTAATCCACGCAGGTCCGACAGGTCAGTGGAAAGAAATCCGAGGGCAGATCAGAAATTGGCAGCGACAAGAACGGGATAAGCCGCTGACGCCCGTCCCTGTAGCGCAATTCGACCCGGTAGTCGGCGCGAAACTCCAGGTAGGTGATCTGGTCGGGGTCTTCATCCAACAGCTGCAGAAAACGATGAAAGTTTTCAGTTGTCGTATTGTCGGAACATGGGGTGCCGATCACGTAAAGCCTTTCGAGCACCAGCGTCGCCTCCAGACACCGCAGCGCGTAAATCTGGCAGGGAATGCCAATCACCGCCAGCCGCGTGAACCCCTGCGCCTGCGCGCTTTCCAGCAAGGCCAGCAAGGGGGCGTAGCCCATCCGCATCCCGCGTGCCTGCGCCATGTCCTGCGCAGCGGTGATCAGTGCAGGCCTTGGCCGCCAGATATCCGCGGGGTCGGGCACCATTGTCAGCACGGCCTCAACCTGCCCTGTCTCCAACAACCGTGCACCAAGTGATGTCGTGATGCCTGTCCATTGCGCCCCTGCCCGAGGCTGTTTCATTTCCGCCCGGAACATTGCCTGAAACGGGCCGAAAAAGCGTTCGTCCCCATCCCCGCGCGGTCTGCCGTGCACCTGTTTTTCGAGGCGCGGGTAGTCCGGGGCAATGAACTGGCAGGCGGTACCGCAGGCCTTCGCGTCTTTCATCCGGGACACACCGCAATCCGTGCACAGCCCGCGGGGGGCAGCCACGCCCGCTTGCGGCGTCTGGATCATGAGAATTGCTCGTTGATCAGCCGCTCTTCGAGGCCATGACCGGGGTCAAAAAGGATACGATGCACGACGCTGGGGTCCGATTTGATTTCAACCCGGGTGACATCGGTAACCGAGTTGGAATCGGCTTCGGCCATCACCGGGCGCTTTTTCGGCTCCAGCACATCAATTTGCACGACGGCATGTTTGGGCAGCAACGCCCCGCGCCAGCGCCTCGGGCGAAAGGCGCTCATCGCTGTCAGAGCCAGCACTTCGGAGCCTATGGGAATGATCGGACCATGGGCGGAGTAATTGTAGGCGGTGGATCCCGCGGGGGTACATACCAGCGCGCCATCACAGACCAGTTCCGCCATGCGCACCCTGCCGTCCACGGTAATCTTGAGCTTCGCCGCCTGTGGGCCCGCCCGCAGCAGGGACACCTCGTTAATGGCCAGAGCCTTGGCCAGCGTGCCATCCGACCGCGTCGCCGTCATACTCAGCGGATTGAGTTCCGCCTCTTCGGCAGCCGCAAGGCGTTCCGGCAGATCGATCTCGGAATAGGCGTTCATGAGAAAGCCGATTGTACCCCTGTTCATGCCGTACACCGGCACGTCAAGCGGCTGCATGGCATGCAACGTCTGCAGCATGAAACCATCGCCGCCCAGCGCCACTACAACATCCGCGTCCCGTGGCGCCACATCGCCATATCGGGTCACCAGAGCGGCGCGCGCCGTCTGCGCGACATCCGCGCGGCTGGCGGCAAAAGCGATTTTTTGCGGCATGAATGTTTCCGATCCGGCACTTTGTGATCCGAAACAAGCACATATCCCGTCTGGTGACCAGCATAAGGCGCCCAAGGCCCCATACGCCGCATTGCGCAGTTCCCTGCTAGACCCTATGAACGCCGCACAAATCCGATGTTGCGTCGCTTTACCTTCTTTCACGACGTTCCGGTTTCCGATACGAGACGCTGCACCAATGCTCTTTCCACAGGGAGACGACCTATGAATGCCCCTCACCGCACCCCCGGGTTTTTCACGAAAAGCCTGGCTGACAGCGATCCTGAAGTCTTTACCTCGATCACGCAGGAACTGGGCCGCCAGCGTGACGAAATTGAGCTGATCGCTTCCGAAAACATCGTGTCTGCGGCCGTGCTCGAAGCACAGGGTTCGATCATGACGAACAAATACGCCGAAGGGTATCCCGGGCGGCGCTACTACGGCGGGTGCCAGTTTGTCGATGTGGCCGAAGAGCTGGCGATCAAACGGGCCTGCGCGCTTTTTGAATGCGGTTTCGCAAATGTTCAGCCAAATTCAGGGTCACAGGCCAACCAGGGTGTTTTTCAGGCCTTGCTGCAACCGGGCGATACCATTCTGGGCATGAGTCTCGACGCGGGCGGTCACCTGACGCATGGAGCGCGGCCCAACCAGTCGGGCAAATGGTTCAACGCGGTGCAATACGGTGTGCGGAAGCAAGACAACCTGCTTGATTACGATCAGGTCGAAGCCCTTGCAAAAGAACATCAGCCAAAGTTGATCATCGCCGGTGGCTCCGCGATCCCGCGTCAGATCGACTTTGCCCGCATGCGCCAGATTGCCGATATGGTGGGTGCTTACCTGCATGTCGACATGGCGCATTTCGCCGGTCTGGTGGCCGCGGGCGAGCATCCCAGCCCCTTCCCGCATGCCCATGTAGCCACGACGACCACCCACAAAACGCTGCGGGGACCGCGTGGTGGCATGATCCTGACCAATGACGAGGCACTGGCCAAGAAATTCAACTCTGCAATCTTCCCCGGCATTCAGGGCGGCCCGCTGATGCATGTGATCGCGGGTAAGGCAGTTGCCTTCGGCGAAGCGCTGCGTCCGGAATTCAAAGGCTACATCAAACAGGTCATCGCCAATGCTCAGGCGCTCAGCGACCAGTTGATCAAGGGCGGGCTGGACACCGTGACCCATGGGACCGACACCCATGTGCTGCTGGTAGATCTGCGCCCCAAGGGCGTCAAAGGCAACGCAACCGAGAAAGCGCTTGGCCGGGCGCACATCACCTGTAACAAGAACGGCGTGCCTTTCGACCCGGAAAAACCGACCATCACCTCCGGTATTCGTCTTGGCAGCCCTGCGGGCACCACGCGTGGTTTCGGCGAGCCGGAGTTCCGGCAGATTGCTGACTGGATCATCGAGGTTGTCGATGGTCTGGCGGCGCATGGCGAAGACGGCAACGCAGCGGTCGAGGAAAAGGTGAAAGCCGAGGTTGCAGATCTTTGCGCCCGGTTCCCGATCTACCCCAACCTCTGACCGCTTGCTGCGCGCAGGCTGACATACGTCTGATGTGAAAACGGCCTCCGGCATCCCTGCCCGGGCCGTTTTTGCTTGTTCTACGCGCAGGCTTCGGGCCAGTTTTGACCACCAGAGCTTCAGAGGGGACAAGCCAATGAACATCACACGCGCAGGCACAACGGCATCCGAGGTCGGATCGGCATCTTATTTTTCAGGGGCGGTCAGGCTGGACCCGCTCATCAGCGCCCCTGACCCGGCGCGATTGCGCGCCGCGGTGGTGACGTTTGAACCCGCGGCGCGCACCGCGTGGCATACACATCCGCTGGGACAAACCCTTGTCATCCTGTCCGGATTTGGCCGCGCGCAAAGCGAAGGCGGGCCAGTCCAGGACCTGCGGCCCGGGGATGTCATATGGTTCGCGCCAGGAGAAAAGCACTGGCACGGGGCAACGCCCACAACGGCAATGAGCCATCTGGCCATGCAGGAGGCGCAGGACGGTATCGCCGTGACATGGCTGGAACAGGTGGACGAGGTGGGCTGAGGCGCACCGCTGCCCATTGCGGAAATTCGCCCTTCGAGCGACGGAACCCGCGCGCTGTTGCGTATCACCCCTGTCAAACTGATAGGAGGAGACGACAGATGCGCAGTCCCTGGCCCGCCTCTCTCGCCCTTACTGCCGTGATCGTTGCGCTTGGGGCCATTGCGTCCGCCGGCACAGCCTGGGTCGATATCCGAAAGACCCGCGCGGACCCCTGTATCGAAGCCAACGGCCTACCCACCATGCGAGCGGCACCTGTTCGAACCGTGGCACCACCCCCCACCGCGCCGGGGCGCAGGCCTTGACCGCCTGCAGGGCGATCGAGCTTCATGCCTCTGGCCGGTGCGCGCACGACCGCACCCGATGGGGTTCACGATGGAACGGATAACCAAGGCCGGACCTACGCGCCCGCTTCAGGCAGTCTTGACGACCGCACCGGCCAGATGGTGAACAGCCGGTATGTCAGCGTTGCACGTGGACACCTACGCCTTCATTCCCCGCTGCCTCTAAGCCATAGCGATCCCTCGGATACGCTAGCAGGGATCCGGTGCCGCCCCGCTCAGATCGAGCCGCGCATCCTGAGCCAAACCACCCAGGCGGTAAAGACAACGATAAGGTTGAAGGCGACAACGGCCAGAATGGACAAGAGCCGCCCTTTACGGGCATCCGACCGGTCGATCGCCGCAAGATACGCAGCGATTTCAGCATATGCAGCGTCAACCTGCGCGGCATCGAACTGCCGCAGGAGCTTGATGTTGCCGCTGACGGTCTGGGCTCGCGTGAAGAATCTGGCCTGCGTACGAATGCGCCTGGGCAATTGGCGGCCTGCTTTGCGCAGGGCATGATCAAGTGACCGCCCTTTGACCCCCAGATGCTGATGCAGGGCGTCTTTCAGCAATTGCGCTTTCTGGTCTATGTCGCGAGGTGTGTGCACAGCGCGACCCTAATCATCCGGATGCCTCAGGTGCAATAGCGCTGGCACCGGGGGATCAAATCCGCTAGCCGTACCGCATGCTGAAGTATTCGGAATTCGGTGGCAAGAACGCCCCCACTGTCCTGATCGTGCACGGTCTTTATGGATCCGGACGAAACTGGGGAGTGATTGCCAAGCGCCTGTCGGACGTGGCCCATGTCGTCACGGTCGATCAACGCAACCACGGCCACAGCGACTGGACATCCACACATACCTATGACGACATGGCCAACGATCTGGCGGAGGTTATCGAACACATCGGCGGCCCGGTACATGTCATTGGACATTCCATGGGTGGCAAAGCGTCCATGGTACTGGCCCTGCAAAAGCCCGATCTGATCAGGCGTCTTATCGTGGGTGACATCGCGCCGGTTGCATACACACACAGCCAGATCCAGTTTATCGAGGCAATGCGCCGTGTCGATTTGTCAAAGGTCACCCGCCGGTCCGACGCCGAGGCGCAACTGGGGGAGCTGGGTGTTGATCCCGCCTTGCAGAGCTTTTTCACGCAATCTTTGGACGTTCCGGAAAAGCGGTGGCGCCTGAACCTGGATGTACTGGCCGCAGAAATGGAAAAAATTCTTTCATTTCCGCTGATTGAGGGACACTTCGAAGGTCCGGTGCTGTTTCTGTCCGGGGCGCAGTCCGACTATGTTTCAGCGCAGCACCGCCCGACAATCAAAAGCCTTTTCCCGACCGCGCGCTTTGCCAAGCTTCCAAAGGCCGGTCACTGGCTGCACGCAGACAACCCCCGCGCCTTCGAAGCAGCTGTCCGGACTTTCCTTCAAATGGTGTAGGCCAACCACCACCGTTTCCAATCCAGCAATAGTAGCGGCGTTTAAGCACTATTGCGGTGCGAAGAGACAACATTCCTGTCCAAATATGACGAAAATTGGGCTTAACCCTTGCAATTAATAGAAATTTGGCCTTTTCTAAACTCTGGATTGAATTGTTTCGATTCAACGCGTTAATGAGGGTACGTATGAAGAACCTTTTTACATTTGTGTTTTCTGCCGGGCTTGGCCTGACAGCCGCTGTTGGCGCGTCGTCCCTCAACTTCGGAAGCTTCTCTGTCGAAGACAGCGTGGCTGGCGCGCAATCCGCAGGTGTCGAATTCAACGCGCAGAACGCGGCCTTCGGTTCGACCGATGGCAATGTCACGCTTGAGCTGTCGCCATTCTCTGACTCCACCGTGTCATTCTTCGAAGTCAAATCGCTGAGAAACCCGTTCGAGTTCCGCTCGATCAAGGTAAGCACGGATATTCTGGATGGCGGTCAGATTACAGCCGTCGGTTTTCTGGATGGTGTCGAAGTCGTGTCGGAAGTTTTGGAAGCGTTCAACGTTCCCGCAATCCTGACGCCGCTTTCATTTGTCGGCAAGCCACTCGACCGGTTGCGGATCGGTTCCGCCGGGTCGTTTCCGGGTGGTGGCGGCGGATCGCCAAGCACAACCCTCTTTCAGGACGTAGACTCGTCTGGCGAAGATGACGGCAAGGTGTCACTGGACGATCTGGAACTGGTAGAAATCGCCTCGGTGCCGGTCCCGGCCTCCATGCTGTTGTTCGGCACGGCGCTGGCTGGCTTTGGCGTGATGCGCCGCCGCAAGAAAACCTGACCTCTCATATAGATTGACGCGATGCAGGCGGCCTTTGAACGGTCGCCTTTTTCGCGTTTTGCGGCATTGTTTTCCAATATGCCATGCACGTGGGGATTCAGCCCTTGCACAGCGCCCGCTCTTGCCTATAACGCAGGACAATTTGGACACACGGGGGTGTTCAAAAGCAAAGGGGCCGCCTCATGCCGAAAAGAACCGATATCAAATCGATCATGATCATCGGCGCAGGCCCTATCGTGATCGGTCAGGCCTGCGAGTTCGACTACTCCGGCGCCCAGGCCTGCAAGGCTTTGAAGGAAGAGGGCTACAGGGTCATCCTCGTCAACTCCAACCCCGCGACGATCATGACGGACCCCGGACTGGCGGATGCCACCTACATTGAACCCATCACACCGGAAATGGTCGCCAAGATTATCGAAAAGGAACGCCCCGATGCGCTGCTGCCTACGATGGGTGGACAAACCGGGCTGAACACCTCGCTGGCGCTTGAAGAAATGGGCGTGCTCGACAAGTTCAACGTCGAGATGATCGGGGCGAAACGCGCTGCGATCGAGATGGCCGAAGACCGCAAGCTGTTCCGCGAGGCGATGGACCGTCTGGGCATCGAGAACCCCAAGGCTGCCATTGTCACCGCTCCCAGGGACTCCAACGGCAAGAAAGACCTTGCAGAAGGTGTCCGGCTGGCCCTCGATACGCTGGAAGAAGTTGGGCTGCCCGCGATCATCCGCCCCGCCTTTACCATGGGCGGCACAGGGGGCGGCGTGGCATACAACCGCGATGATTACGAGGCGATCTGCCGCTCCGGCATGGATGCGAGCCCCGTGGGTCAGATTCTCGTCGACGAGTCGCTGCTCGGCTGGAAGGAGTTCGAGATGGAGGTGGTGCGCGACACCGCCGACAACGCCATAATCGTCTGCTCCATCGAGAACGTCGACCCGATGGGTGTGCACACGGGCGATTCCATTACCGTGGCCCCGGCGCTGACGCTGACCGACAAGGAATACCAGATCATGCGCTACCACTCCATCGCGGTGCTGCGTGAGATCGGGGTGGAAACGGGCGGCTCCAACGTGCAGTGGGCGGTGAACCCCGACGATGGCCGCATGGTGGTGATCGAGATGAACCCGCGGGTCAGCCGTTCTTCGGCACTGGCCTCGAAAGCAACAGGCTTTCCAATCGCCAAGATCGCGGCGAAGCTGGCGGTTGGCTACACGCTGGATGAGCTCGACAATGACATCACCAAGGTCACACCCGCCTCATTCGAGCCGACCATTGACTACGTGGTCACCAAGATCCCGAAATTCGCCTTCGAGAAATTCCCCGGCGCCACGCCGGACCTGACCACTGCGATGAAAAGCGTGGGCGAGGCGATGTCCATTGGCCGGACCATTCACGAAAGCATGCAAAAAGCGCTGGCTTCAATGGAGTCCGGTCTGACCGGGTTCGACGAGATCGACATCCCGGGTGTCGGCGTCGGACATTGGGATGCGGAAGGGGCCGACAGAGCGGCCATCGTCAAGGCGATCAGCCAGCAGACACCTGACCGGCTCCGCACGATCGCGCAGGCCATGCGGCATGGGTTGAGCGATGATGAAATCCATAGCGCAACCATGTTCGACCCGTGGTTTCTGGCCCGTATCCGCGAAATCGTTGAGGCGGAACGGGGCCTGCTCAGGAACGGCCTTCCGGTCACGGAAACCGGGCTGCGCCACCTGAAAATGATGGGGTTCACGGACGCGCGTCTTGCCCATCTTACCGGACGCGACGAAACCAACGTGCGTCAGGCCCGTCATAACCTTGGCGTCACGGCAGTGTTCAAGCGCATCGACACCTGCGCGGCCGAGTTCGAAGCACAGACGCCCTATATGTACTCCACCTACGAATCCCCTGTTTTTGGCGAAGTGGAATGCGAGGCCCGCCCCTCCGACCGCAAGAAAGTGGTTATACTGGGCGGTGGTCCCAACCGAATTGGCCAAGGGATCGAGTTCGACTATTGCTGCTGTCACGCCTGTTATGCGCTGACTGACGCGGGCTACGAGACGATCATGGTCAACTGCAACCCGGAGACCGTCTCAACCGACTACGACACCTCCGACCGGCTGTATTTCGAACCGCTCACCTTCGAGCATGTCATGGAAATTCTTCGGGTGGAGCAGGAAAACGGCACGCTGCACGGCGTGATCGTCCAATTCGGTGGTCAGACTCCGCTGAAAATTGCGGGGGCTCTGCACGCTGAAGGGATCCCAATTCTCGGCACGACGCCGGATGCCATTGATCTGGCCGAAGATCGGGAGCGCTTCCAACAGTTGGTGCAGGGTCTTGGCCTCCGCCAGCCGAACAACGGTATTGCACATTCAGACAGTGAAGCTATTGAAATCGCGAAAGATATTGGCTTCCCGCTGGTGATCCGCCCGTCTTATGTGCTGGGTGGCCGGGCGATGGAGATCGTGCGTGATCAGGCCTCGCTGGAACGATACATCACCTCTGCTGTCGTCGTTTCGGGCGACAGCCCGGTCTTGCTGGACAGCTATCTGGCAGGCGCGGTCGAACTGGATGTGGACGCGCTGTGCGATGGTAAAGACGTTCATGTGGCCGGCATCATGCAGCATATCGAGGAAGCCGGCGTACACTCGGGTGACAGCGCCTGTTCGCTCCCGCCCTACTCGCTGTCCCGGGACATCATCGCCGAGATCGAAAAACAAACCCATGCCCTTGCCAGAGCGCTCAAAGTGGTGGGATTGATGAACATCCAGTTTGCCATCAAGGACGGCGAGATTTTTCTGATCGAGGTCAACCCCCGCGCCTCACGCACCGTGCCCTTTGTCGCCAAGGCCACCGACAGCGCCATCGCCTCCATCGCGGCGCGGATCATGGCGGGCGAGCCGCTTTCGAATTTCCCGCAACGCCCCGCCTACGATGCAAACGTGGCGTATGACGCAATCCTCCCGCTCGGCGATCCGATGACCCTGGCGGATCCCAACATGCCGTGGTTTTCGGTGAAAGAGGCCGTGCTGCCCTTCGCCCGGTTCCCCGGCGTCGATACGCTGCTGGGCCCAGAGATGCGCAGCACGGGCGAAGTCATGGGATGGGACCGCGATTTCCCCCGTGCCTTCCTCAAGGCGCAGATGGGTGCCGGAACGATCCTTCCTGCGCAGGGTTGCGCCTTTCTGTCGATCAAGGACGCCGACAAGACAGACGACATGCTCTCTGCCGCGCGTATCCTGCTGGATCAGGGTTTCACGCTTGTGGCAACGCGTGGCACGGCCTCATGGCTCACCGCTCATGACTTGGCCTGCGGCGTTGTCAACAAGGTCTACGAGGGGCGTCCCGACGTGACTGACATGATGAAAGACGAAGCGATCCATCTGGTCATGAACACCACGGAAGGGGCGCAGGCCGTGGAGGATTCAAAGTCCATTCGCAGTATCGCGCTTTATGACAAGATCCCGTACTTCACGACCGCAGCCGGTAGCTACGCCGCCGCGCTGGCCATCCGGGCACAGGCGGATGGCGATGTTGGCGTGAAGGCGCTTCAGGGGTAGACGCGAAGAAAGTCGGTGGCCTGCTGGGTGGCGTGTCCGGCACGCTCAACTGGCTTGACAGCTGGGCTGTTCGGCGCACGACCAGACACCACCGGCAAAACCCGAATGACGAATGACCTCACCCCCGCCCGTCAAGCGCGGGAGCAAACCCGGAACGTTTGCCCTGCTTACCAATATGTGCTGTCCGGTTTGAGCGTCACGCATTGTCACACTTGACCCGAGGTCGATTTATCGGCCATATCCTGCGACCCCGCAGGAGGCCGCGACATGCATAAACCCGCCATCACCGGAACCGGCGTTTTCACACCGGAGAATATCATCACCAACGCCGAATTGGTGACAGCCTTCAATGCCTATGCAGACCTTTACAACGCCGAACACGCCACAGAGATCGACAATGGCACGCTGGCGCCCAAGGAACATTCTTCGGAAGACTTCATTGTCAAGGCATCCGGCATAAATCAGAGGTATGTCATTGATAAAAAAGGCATCCTTGATCCCGAGGTCATGCACCCCCTGCTGCGGCAACGCAGCGATGAAGAGCCCTCCCTGATGGCCGAGATGGGTCTGGACGCTGCGCGCAAGGCGCTCGATATGGCGGGCAGGACCGCTGGTGATGTCGATCTGGTGATCTGTGCCGCCTCGAATATGGAGCGCGCCTATCCGGCGGTCGCCATCGAAATTCAGCAGCTTCTGGGCGTGCAGGGCTTTGCTTTCGACATGAACGTCGCCTGTTCGTCAGCAACATTCGGGATTCAGGCGGCGGCGGACATGGTAAAGTCAGGCAGCATCAAAAGTGCCTTGGTGATCAACCCGGAAATCTGTTCCGCACATCTGGAGTGGCGCGACCGGGATTGTCATTTCATCTTCGGTGACGTCGCCACGGCGACACTGATCGAGCGGGCGGAAGACGCTGCCGGACCATATTTCGAGATAATGTCGACACGGTGCGCCACGGAGTTCTCCAACAACATCCGCAACAACAACGGCTATTTGCGCCGGTCGCGCCCTGACGGGATGATCGACCGCCGGGACATGCAATTCATGCAGAATGGGCGAAAGGTTTTCAAAGAAGTGTTGCCGATGGTGTCAGAACATATCGCCGCGCATATGCAAGACGGCGGCGTCGACGCGACAGGTCTGAAACGGCTGTGGCTGCATCAGGCCAATAAGACGATGAACGACTTCATTGGGCGGAAGGTTCTGGGCCGCACGCCGCAACCTTCCGAACAACCCAACATCCTGCAAGACTATGCGAATACCTCGTCTGCCGGGTCGATCATCGCCTTTTCAAAATACTCCGCGGACATGAACAGCGGCGACAAGGGGCTGATCTGCTCTTTCGGCGCGGGCTACTCGGTCGGGTCGGTTCTGGTGGAAAAGCACGGGTAACGGTAGGCTGCGCGTCACGCAGCGCCGTGATCATTTTCCAGATGCAGTTTCATGTCGATGAGAACCTGCTGAAGCAGGCCGGTCTCGCGCAATAGCCGCTTGGCCTCGTTCACGGTTATTTTTCCGTCTTCCATGGATTGCTGGTATTCGCCCATGAGCATCGCAAAACGCTGGCTCAAGGCGATGACGTCCGCGTTTACCCCGCCTGGCCGCTCGTCGTTCGGACGCCGTTCGTCATATTGCAGTGACGTGCCGGAAAGCTCCGCCAAGGCGCCGGTTACATGCGGGTACGCTGCGGCCTGCTCCAGCAGGGCCACGGTTTCAATTGGCATGAAGCGGTCCGAATGCTCATCATGGTCCGAATAGTAGCGCCCGAGCGTTGCCTTGGATTTACCGGTCAGCTTGCACGCCTGTTCGATGCCCACGTCCTTGACCAAGGACTCTGTGTGCTTTTTCAGGTATCTCCCAATTGCCGTCATTATGAACCTCATCCTACTCAAATTATACGCATTCACCGCAAGGGGAAAACGATCTTGGTTTTTCCATTAATCCGATGTCAGGGAAATGTCATTTATAAAAACACTCCCATTGTTCGGGGGATTAATGAGTGGCCGGCGTTCCCTGCGTCGGTTTCGGTTTGGAGCCCTGTTGCGCTCTGCCGACGAGGGAATGGCAGGTTGGCATTGCGCCGACAGCCGCGCACGGGCCCCGACAATGGGCCTGAGGGTGCTTGCAGGCCGGTAAACAGCGGCCTATCAAGCGCTTATGGCGAAGCTCTATTTCCACTATTCCACTATGAACGCGGGCAAATCGACCGTGCTGTTGCAGGCCGCGCACAACTACCGTGAACGCGGTATGGTGCCCTATTTGCTGACGGCACAGTTCGACAATCGCGCCGGCGACGGGCGCATTGCCTCGCGCATCGGCATCGGGGAAAAAGCCGACACCTTCACCACGGGCGACGATCTGTTTGACCGCATCGCGAACAGACTGCAGCAAGGCCCTGCGGCCTGTGTCTTTATCGACGAAGCGCAGTTTCTGACCGAGGCACAGGTCTGGCAACTGGCCAGAGCGGTCGACGACCTGCATGTTCCGATCATGTGTTTCGGTCTGCGCGTTGATTTTCGCGGCAAGTTGTTCCCGGGATCTGCGACGCTTCTCGCCCTTGCCGACGAGATGCGAGAAGTGCGCACAATCTGTCATTGCGGCAAGAAGGCCACGATGGTCGTTCGGATGGACGCCGAGGGCAAGGCGCTGCGCGATGGCGCGCAGGTTCAGATCGGGGGCAACGAAACCTATGTGTCGCTCTGTCGCCGCCACTGGCGCGAAGCGGTCGGAGACGGCTGACGGTCAGACGGTGTTGGGGGGCGTGTCACCAGCAAAAAAGGATTTGAGGTTCTCCACCGTCATCATGCCCATATCCTCCCGCACTTCGAGTGCCGCAGTACCGATATGAGGCAGCAGAACCACGTTTTCCATCGTGCGCAGGGCCATCGGAACATCCGGTTCGAATTCATAGACATCGAGGCCAGCGCCGGCAATTTTATGCGTGGCCAGCGCGTCGATCAACGCAGCCTCCTCCACGACATTGCCGCGCGCGATGTTGATCAGGTGAGCGTGTCTCTGCATCGTCCCCAGAACTTCGGCATCGATCAGATGATGGGTCGCATCACCCCCCGGCACCGCAACGACCAGGATGTCGACGGCTGCGGCAAGCGCCAGCAGGCTGTCCATGCGCCGCGCCGGAAATGTCAGCGCTTTTTCTGAGCGGCTGTGGTAGGCGATCTGCATGCCGAAACCGAAATGGCACCGGCGCGCGATGGCCTGACCGATCCGCCCCATGCCCACGATGCCCACCGTCCTGCCACCAAGATGCATCCCCAGAAGCTGCGTTGGATGCCAGCCCTCCCAATACCCCGCGCGCACCAGTCGTTCCCCCTCGCCCGCCCGGCGCGCGCTCATCAGCATCAGGGTCATCGCGACATCGGCCGTTGCATCGGTCACCGCACCCGGCGTGTTCGTCACCGTGAAACCGGCACGCTTCGCCGCAGCCACGTCGATATGATTGTATCCGACCCCGAAATTCGCAAGAATCCGGCAGCGCCAGTTATCCTGCGCCGCGAAAATCTCGGCGGAGAACATGTCTCCCAGGGTCGGGACCACACCGTCATAGTCAGAAAGTGCGCTGCGCATCTCTTCGACGGTCAGCGGCGCGGTCATGGGCCGAACGGTGAGATCAAAAAGGGCTGCCGCAGCCGATTGCACCTTTTCCGGCAAGGGCCGGGTCATCAGGACTTTGGTCAATGCATTCGCCCTCCCGAGGGCACTTCGTGATCGGGTGATATCAAAACGACCTCGCCCTGCTCGTCAGGTACCCCCAATACCAGTACCTCCGACATGAACGGCCCAATCTGACGCGGCGGGAAATTGACAACGGCCATCACCTGTTTGCCAACGAGAGCCTCAGGTGTGTAATGCGCTGTCACTTGCGCGGAGGTTTTCCGCTCCCCGATGTCCGGTCCAAAATCCACCCACATCTTCATGGCCGGTTTGCGCGCCTGCGGAAACGGCTCCGCACGGGTGACGGTGCCACACCGGATGTCAAGCTTGAGAAAGTCGTCGTAGGTAATATCAGCCATTTGCAAGTTCCCGGGATCTGTCCGTTGCCGCTTTCACGGCGCGGTTCAGCAAGGCGGGAAGGCCGGCCTCCGTATCCATGAGTATTTCAAGCGCCGCCTGCGTGGTTCCATTCGGCGAGGTTACATTGACCCGCAATTGCGAGGGGTGTTCCTCTGCTGACTGCGCCAGGGCACTGGCACCGGCGACTGTCGCCGTTGCCAGTCTGAGCGCCAGATCCGCGTCCAGCCCCTGCGCCTCACCCGCAGCCGCCATGGTTTCGATCATGTGAAAAACATATGCCGGACCCGAGCCGCTGACACCGGTGACGGCATCGATTTGCGCCTCGCTTTCAAGTCTGACAACCTCTCCTACCGCGCTCAGAAGGGTTTCCGCCTCGTCCATCGCTGTGGCATCTGCAACGTTATTGCCAATGATCGCGGTGATTCCCTTGGAAATAGCCGCTGGCGTATTGGGCATTGCGCGTACAATGGGCGTTCGCGCGCCAAGGATCTCCTCGAAACGGGCGATAGTGATGCCCGCCGCCACGCTGACAAACACCGTGTCGCCATTTCCCATCGCTTTCAGCGTCGGCAGCGCGTCAGCCATCATCTGCGGCTTGACAGCAACCAGAACGACCGCAGGAACCGGAGGCAGATCTGCATTCAGATGAACCCCCGTCGAGGCCACCCAGTCGGAGGGTTTCGGATCGACAACCCAAACAGAGGTCGGCGGCAAGCCTTGCGCCAGCCATCCTGCCAGCATGGCTGATCCCATCTTACCGCAGCCCAACAGCACCAGCCCCTGGCGCGCGATGCGACTGTCTTTCATGAATGAAGCCCCCCGATACCCATAAGTCCGGGGGTGAGTGTTACGCGCGACCGTAGGCCTCTGCAATGGCGACCTGCAATGCCTGTTCCGGCGTCTGGTTGCCCCACACGAGCAATTGCATCGCAGGATAATAACGTTCCGCACTCATGACCGCCGCGCCGATCATCGTGTCGATCTGATCCGCACTGGCCACGTGACCGCCCGCCAGAACAAGCCCGTACCGATAGACCATCAGCTTCTGTTCTGCCCAGTAGGTGAAGGCCCCGGCCCAGCATTGGTCATTCACATGATTGAGAAGTTCGTAGAGCTCGGCATGTTTCTCTTCCGGCGGCTCCATGTCAAACGTGCAAATCATGCGCAGGGTTTCATCAAAGGCCGACCATGCGAGGGTTAGCGAATAGGTGCGCCACTGACCTTCGACAGCCATCGCGATCTGTTCATCGGAAATACGGTCGAAATCCCACTCGTGGTGGGCCGCAAGATGCTCAACGATGTCGATGGGGTGAATATCGTCTTCCAAAAACTGCTCGGACAGGGCCATGGTGCCACCTCTTTTTATCGCGCTAGCGCTGTGGACCGGGGATGGCCCCCAATGCTAGGTGCCTGCTCTACAGACCGGGGCGAGCCCCCGTGCCTATACCAGATATGGTGAGGTCAGAACGATCCTGTGGCAACCCCTATTCTTGTGGGTAACCGCAATAAGTTGTGGATGACCACGTGCTACGCCCCAAAATGTTACCATTCTTAACAAATGGTGAACAAATCCGTCGTAAAAACACGCGATCCGGGCGCAAAGGTTAATTCCTCATGCGCGGTCGACGTAAACCCGGTTGTGGCTTCAGTCTTGCTTTGCCTCGAGCGCATCCAGACGCGCCTTGAGCGCTTCGTTTTCCTCACGAGCTTTTTGCGCCATCGCCCGGACCGCATCAAATTCCTCGCGGGTGACGAAATCGCGGTCTGCGAGCCAGCGATCCATCATGCCCTTCATGGCCGTTTCCGCTTCGTCCCGAGCGCCCTGCGCCACGCCCATCGCATTGGTCATCAATTGCGAGATATCGTCGAAAATCTTATTGCGCGTTTGCATCTGTCGCCTCCGGCTGTTCACAAATGGTATATGGTGCCAAATGCCGCTTCCTGCAAGGTTGACTTCCCCATTGCGCGGCGGGCATGCATGCCGCATGCGTGCGCTGTTGCCATTTCCCGATATCTCGCCCGAGATTTTCTCAATCTCCATATTCGGCTACGAACTGGCGCTGCGCTGGTATGCCTTGGCTTACATTGTCGGGATCATCCTGGGCTGGCGTCTGGTGGTCATGGCGGTAAAGACGCCGCGGCTTTGGCGTAATGATACGGTCGTGATGACCCCTGCTCAGATCGAAGACCTGCTGACATGGGTGATCATCGGCGTGATCCTGGGCGGACGGTTAGGGTATGTCACCTTCTATCAACCTGCCTACTACCTGCAGAATCCGGCAGAAATACTAGCCGTCTGGCAAGGCGGCATGGCATTTCACGGCGGGTTGCTGGGCGTTATTCTCGCCGGGTTCATCTTTACCAGGCGCCACAACATACCAAGGATGAGTGCGGCGGACGTCATGGCGCTGGGGGTTCCGCCGGGTCTTTTGCTGGGTCGCATCGCCAACTTCATCAACGCCGAGCTCTGGGGCCGTCCCACCGATCTGCCGTGGGGTGTCGCATTTCCAACGGAAGCGGCGCAGGATTGCCCAGATGTCGAGGGGCTCTGCGCGCGCCATCCCTCGCAGCTTTACGAAGCGGGGCTGGAAGGCCTGCTGCTGGGCGCGGTGCTTATTTGGCTGGTCTGGCGGCTGGGCGCGTTAAAGACACCGGGCCTCGTGGCAGGGGTGTTTTTCGCAGGCTACGGGCTGGCCCGATTTGCCGTCGAATTTGCGCGCCAACCGGACGCGCAATTCGTCTCCGACGGCAATCCGCTGGGGCTGGCATGGCATGTTTCCGGATGGGGCCTGACAATGGGCCAGATCCTGTCCCTGCCGATGATCCTCTTGGGCGTCTGGCTGGTCACACGGGCACGCCGCGCCACATGAGTCTGCGCGACGTGCTGATGGCGCGCATCGCGCAAAGCGGGCCGATCAGTCTGGCCGACTACATGTCAGAATGCCTGATGCATCCCGACTATGGCTATTACACCACGCAACTCCCCTTTGGCGCGCAGGGAGATTTCGTAACCGCACCAGAGATCAGCCAGATGTTCGGCGAGCTCATTGGGTTGTGCCTTGCCCATTGCTGGATGGATCAGGGGTGTCCCGCGCCTTTCGCTCTGGCGGAACTTGGACCGGGACGCGGGACGCTGATGGCGGACATGCTGCGGGCGACATCGAGTGTCCATGGATTTCATGAGGCGGCGCAGATCGTGCTCGTCGAGGCTTCGCCGCGGCTGATAGATGTTCAAAAGCAGGCTCTGGCCGGGTATGACGTTGGCCATGTCCGGTCCGCGAACGTTCTGCCCGACCGACCCGTGTTTGCGATCGCAAATGAATTCTTCGACGCCTTGCCCATCCGGCAGTTCACACGATCCGAGAGGCATTGGCGCGAAACCCAGGTGGGGATGCAAGCGGACAGCCTGCGCTTTGGCCTTGGCCCCGAATTACCGCAACCGTCCTTGGCAGAGCGTTTGACCGACACAAAAGTCGGCGATGTCGTCGAATATGCACCGGCTGCCGGCCCGGTAATCCATGAACTGGGCCGCCGCATCGCTGCCCATGGCGGTGGCGCGCTGATCATCGATTACGGCGACTGGCGCAGTTTGGGCGACACATTTCAGGCTGTGCAATCGCATGAGCGCGTCGACCCGCTGGCCGCGCCGGGACAGGCGGATTTGACGGCTCATGTGGATTTCGAGGCGCTGACCAGAGCGGCCCCCTGTGCCACCACACAGATGACACCCCAAGGCATGTTTCTGGAACGCCTTGGCATTACGCATCGGGCACAGGCGCTCGCTGCCGGTCTGGAGGGTGCCGCCCTTGAGAAGCATATTGCCGCACATCGACGCTTGACGCACCCCGAGGAAATGGGAAACCTGTTCAAGGTGATGGGTCTGTTTCCAGATGGCAGCAGCCCGCCACCTGGGTTGGATACATGACGCTCGAGATTCTCACATCCGAAAGCCTGTCACCTTTGCGCCACGGGTTTTTCACGCGGCGCGGCGGCGCATCATCGGGCGTATTCGCGGGGCTGAACTGCGGGCAAGGCAGCTCCGATCAGACAGAGATCGTGGCAATCAACCGGACGCGTGTGGCGCAGGCCATGGGCGTCACCCCGGACAACCTCTTGAGCCTGCATCAGGTCCATTCGACAACGGTCATGACGGTGACAGGGCCTTTCGCCGACAAACCGCGCGCCGACGCGATGGTGACCAGGCAACCCGGGCTGGCGCTGTCGGTGCTGACGGCAGATTGTCAGCCGGTCCTGTTCGCCGATCGCCACAACGGCGTTATCGGAGCCGCACATGCCGGGTGGCGCGGCGCGCTTGACGGAATTTTGGAAGCGACGATTGACGCGATGTGCGATCTGGGTGCCAACAGATCCGGCATCACAGCGGTGATAGGTCCCTCCATCTCGCAATCCGCGTATGAGGTCGGTCCGGAGTTTTTCGACGACTTCATGGCGGAGACCCCGGAAAACGCACGGTTTTTCGCCAGTGGCACGGGCGACAAGATGCAGTTCGACCTGCCGGCTTTCGGATTGTCGCGTTTGCGCGGCGCGGGGATTGCCTCCGCCGAATGGACCCGGCACTGCACCTATTCCGACCCGGAAAGGTTCTTTTCGTACCGGCGCGCCACCCATGCGAAGGAGGCGGACTACGGTCGGCTTATCGCTGCTATCGCGCTGTGATATGTGGGAAAACCGGGCAAGATTGGGGCACTCCGGGCCTCCACACCGCCATATTTTTTGTGAACAATCCGCCGTCTCGCCGAGCATTGATCACGGTCAAGCGCCGTGATGTGGAGAAATTTCACAGGAAAACATGGGCTTTTGCCAAATGAGGCAAATTGCCCGCATTTGCCAAAAATATGTCGGTAATTTTTTTCACCTTATTTGGTTTTTGCCAAAAACCGGCCCGAATGATCGGTCAGTTTCAGTGTCAGCAAGAGGCAAATGCCCGAAACGCACTGAGCAGGAATGAACCCATGAAGACGAACACCCGTTTTATCAAATCGATCACCGAGGCAGCAGCGGCGTCAGACACCGTTATGCCCTGGGCGCGCGGCAAACGTCGCGCGGCATTTATCGCGAAACGAGCAGAAGCGGACAAAGAGGCCCGGAAAACCGGCTGACAGGCAGTGGCGCCAGTTTCCGGCAGGGTTCCAGAAACCGCTCAACAAGCGCCTCCAGGTGTCGAATCGCCGGGGGCGCTATTTTCTTAAAATGTGGCGGCGTTTTTTGAGTTTCGGAAACAAAACCGGCGATCTTGCCGGATTAACGCAAACACCAAAATCAATCACAGCGAAATTTTGACAGGGCAGCGGCAAAAGCGCGATTCCTATGCTTCCTAGACACGAAAGTTCACGAGCTGTCCTTTCCGTGTTCGTCGGTGGGGGCCGACACGGGATGTGACCAGCCTGCAAGGGTAATCGCATGACCAATACGCCGCCTGCCAGCGCAACGCCCCCCGCCGCGCCGCAAAGCTACGCCAAGGTGCAGACCGCCAGCGGCGCCCGAGGCAAGCCGTCCGTGGGCGTGCGGGTTGTTGACATCGCGGCACTCAGATCCGACGGCAGTATCGTGATCGGCCAGCGAAAAGTTCCCACAATGCCTCAGTTCGACATGGCTTTCTCAGCCTTTGCGCATGGTACTTTGCTACAGACGACATCCGGCCTCATTGCCGTGGAAGACCTGCAACCCGGCGACGATCTGATGACGGCAGAAGGCAAGGCCAGCAAGGTCACGTGGATCGGTTCGGCGACATTTGCGCCGTCGGATGGGGGGCATCGCACACCGCTGACACGCATTATGGCAGACAGTTTCGGGGTCAACCGGCCCGACAGCTTCCTGAGCCTCGGACCCGCCGCCCGATTGCTGCAAACGCCGCCGCACCTGCGCGGCGATGGTGCCGAAAAGCGTGTGCTGACACCCGCACGCGCTTTTGTTGAAGGCGTCAACGTGATCGAGGTGTCACCGCCCACACCGATCCGGATGTTCCACCTCAGCCTGCAAAGCCATGCCGCTGTGATTGCCGGCGGTCTTGAGATTGAAACCTATCACCCGGGTCCCAATGCCCTGCGATCGCTGTCTCATACACTCCGGGATGTGTATCTGTCGCTGTTTCCGCACGTGTCGCATGTCAACGAATTTGGCCCGATGCGCTATGCCCGCGCCACGGATGAGTTTGATCTGACGGCCGCTTGACAGCGTCCTCAGGCGGAATTGCTAAGACGTTCTTCCAATACATCAAACGGCACCCCGGGTTCGTCCTTGGCCCCCCGGATGACCAGTGAAGTTTTCACGCTGGCGACGTTGGGAGTTGTAAGAAGCTCACCAGTCAGGAACCGTTGAAAACTGGACAGGTCGGGCGCGGCGCATTTCAGGATGAAATCCACCTCACCGTTCAGCATATGGCACTCACGTACCAGTGGCCACGCGCGACAGCGGTCTTCGAAGGCGGTCAGGTCAACCTCCGCCTGGCTGGCGAGACCCACCATGGCGAAAACCTGAACTTCGAAGCCCAACTCGCGGGCATCGACATCCGCATGGTAGCCCCGGATGTAACCCGCTTCTTCCAGCGTACGCACGCGCCGCAGACAGGGCGGTGCGGAAATGCCAACACGCTTAGCCAGTTCGACGTTGGTCATACGCCCATCGGCTTGCAGTTCCGCCAGAATTTTTCGATCAATCGGATCCAGTCTCGTGCCAGCCATTTTGCCCCCAGAATTTGCGGTTGTTATAACATCCCCCAAAGCACGCGCAATAATCTTTCGTATCTGCGCAAGATTCTTTCCTCCTCCCGGTATCCGCGCAAGGCAGGGTTGCACGGAACGCCTATACGGAAGGGGTTTAAGAGCTGACCACCCCGCTATATATCCGGTGTCGCTGCTATGAATCTATTGGGGGGTCGAAATGGCCGAAACAAGACAGACACGCGTTCTTATCATCGGGTCAGGACCCGCCGGGTACACAGCCGGTGTCTACGCGAGCCGCGCCATGCTGAACCCTATCCTGGTGCAGGGGATCGAGCCGGGCGGCCAGCTGACAACCACAACGGAGGTCGAAAACTGGCCCGGCGATACCGAGGTGCAAGGCCCGGACCTGATGATACGCATGCAGGAGCATGCCAAGGCTATGGGCACGGAAGTCATCGGCGACATCATCACCGATCTGGATCTGTCCAAACGTCCTTTCGTCGCGACAGGCGACAGCGGCACAACTTATGTGGCCGATGCGGTCATTCTGGCGACCGGTGCCCGCGCCAAGTGGCTTGGCCTGCCGTCCGAAGAGAAATTCAAGGGCTTTGGCGTATCGGCCTGTGCGACCTGTGACGGCTTTTTCTATCGGGGTCAGGAAATCGTGGTCATCGGCGGTGGCAACACGGCCGTTGAAGAAGCTCTGTTTCTGACTAATTTCGCCTCCAAGGTCACGCTGGTCCACCGCCGCGACGCGCTGCGCGCTGAAAAGATCCTGATCGATCGTCTGATGAAAAACCCCAAGATCGAACCGCTGTGGTTTCATGAGCTTGACGAGGTGCTTGGCACCGACGCGCCGCTGGGTGTGGAGGCGGTTCGGGTCAAACACACCAAAACCGGCGAAATCACCGAAATCCCGGCCAAGGGGGTCTTCGTCGCGATCGGGCACGCGCCGTCCAATGAACTGGTCAAGGATGTTCTGGAGACGCATATGGGGGGCTATGTTGTCACTAAGCCTGACAGCACCGAAACCTCTGTTCCCGGCGTCTTCGCAGCGGGCGACCTGACGGATCACAAATACCGTCAGGCAGTGACGTCCGCGGGCATGGGCTGCATGGCCGCGCTGGAGGCTGAACGGTTTCTGGCGGAGCAGGAAGACAGTGAGGCCATAGCGCCGCTCAGCTTCAGCGCAGCTGAATAGGGGCTTCCTTTCACGCAGCGCCCTGCGCGTGCGGAGTTGCGGGTCTATGCGTCCAATTCACTAAACCTGCCCGCCCATATACCCGGCGCCGTTGCGTGCGTACGGTGGGTTAAGATGCCTCAAACCTCGTGGCGGGATAAATCATCGCGTACCGGCTCTGGTGCGCTCTGATTTCTCCTGATCCGCGAGGTTACTTCATGCCCACGAAAGCCGCCCTATCGCATATCCCCGGCCCACCCGCGACCCCGATCATCGGGCACACACTCACCATCGCGCGCGACAGCTACGGCACGCAACAAGACTACATCCAACGCTACGGGCCTGTTTACAAAACCAAAATGCTGGGCGTCTGGCGCGTCAACCTCTGTGGCGCGGATGCTCTGGAAATGGTTCTTCTGGACCGCGACCGGATCTTTTCCTCCGAAGGCGGATGGGATGCTCTCAAGCGTATCTATCCCGGCGGCCTCCTGCTTCAGGATTTTGATCATCACCGCCGCAACCGCCGCATCATGACGGCGGCCTTTCGTGCGAATGCGATCCGGGACTACCGCGTGCGGATGACAGAGGCGATGGAAACGCTGCTGGAAGACTGGCCGGTTGGCACGCCGTCTTGCTTTTACACGGCCATCAAGGACCTGACCCTGCGCATGGGCGGAGCCGTGTTCATGGGGTTGCCACTGGATGGTGACTTGGCGCAACGCGTCAACCGCGCCATTCAAGACGAGATCCGTGCATCTGTGGCGGTCATTCGTCGGCCTGTTCCCTTCACGCCCATGTGGCGCGGCGTCCGCGGCCGGCGCTTTCTGCGCGAAACTTTCCGCAAGCTGATCCCCGAGCGGCGGGCAAACGGAGGCGATGATTTTTTCTCACAGATGTGCCTCGCGCGGGACGAGAACGGAGAGAGCTGGAGCGAAGACGAGATACTCGATCAGTTTAACCTCCTGATCATGGCGGCGCATGACACCACGGCAACAACGTTGTCTGTCATGATCGCCGCGCTGGGGCAGCATCCGCAGTGGCAAGACCGGCTGATCGCGGAAGTCAACGGACTGGCAGACGGCCCGCTGGACGATGGCGCACTTGCTCAGATGACACAGACCAACAACGTCTTTCGTGAAGCGTTGCGCCTTGTGCCGCCGGTTCCCTTTATTCCACGCTTGGCGACACGTGACTTTCACTGGAAAGGGTTTGATGTACCCGCCGGGACATCCATTGCCCTGAACCCCGGGGTCACCATGCTGTCGCCGGAGCTTTTCAGTCAGCCCACCGTTTTCGACCCGGACCGTTTTGGGCCCGACCGGGCTGAAGATCAGCGGCATAAATTCGCATGGACGCCGTTTGGCGGTGGGGCGCATAAATGCATCGGGATGCACTTTTCCACGTTGCAGGTGAAACTGTTCGTCGCGACACTCCTGCGAAACCGGCGCATCCGTCTGCAAGGCTCGGCACCGCACTGGCACCGCATGCCGATTCCCAAACCAAAAGGCGGTCTGCCGGTGATTCTGGACCGGGTTTGATCCGCTTATCCGGGTAAAGCGCGGAAGTGGGCCCATTTGGCCACATTTTCTTAACCAAAGGTAAAGAATAGCGCGCTGGCGCCACACTCTTTGCTTGAAAGAAACGCACTTGGCGCGTTAAAGGGCGTTCGACGGCATTTGGGGGGAATGCCACGCCCTTAGTTAAGTGAGTATTTTGATGTCTACACCCAATCTTGCGCCCATCCCCGAACTCTTTGTTTCCTACGACTCCGCCCAGAAACTGAAGGCAGAAGCTGGTAATCTGATCAGCTGGGACCTGACCCCACGCCAGATTTGCGACCTTGAGTTGCTGATGAACGGCGGCTTCAACCCCCTCAAGGGTTTCCTGACCGAAGCCGACTATGATGGCGTCGTTGAAAACATGCGGCTCGCTGACGGGTCGCTTTGGCCAATGCCAATCACCCTGGATGTGAACGATGCCTTCGCAGAAGGTCTGGAGATTGGCCAGGATATCGCGCTGCGCGACCAGGAAGGCGTCATTCTCGCCACCATGACCGTGACAGACCGCTGGACGCCGAACAAAGCCAGGGAGGCCGAGAAGGTCTTCGGCGCGGACGATGACGCCCACCCCGCCGTGAACTACCTGCACAATCAGGCCGGAAGCATCTATCTCGGCGGCCCCGTAACTGGCATTCAACAGCCCGTACACTATGATTTTCGCGCGCGCCGCGATACGCCGAATGAACTGCGGGCCTTCTTCCGCAAGGTTGGCTGGCGGCGCGTCGTGGCCTTCCAGACACGCAACCCGCTGCACCGTGCTCATCAGGAGCTGACGTTCCGCGCGGCGCGCGAGGCGCAGGCCAACCTGCTGATACACCCGGTGGTCGGCATGACGAAACCCGGCGACGTGGATCACTTTACCCGCGTGCGTTGCTACGAGGCCGTTCTCGACAAATATCCCGCAGCGACAACATCGATGTCCCTGCTGAACCTTGCCATGCGGATGGCGGGACCGCGCGAAGCGGTCTGGCACGGCCTGATCCGCAAGAACCATGGCTGCACCCATTTCATCGTCGGCCGCGACCACGCCGGCCCCGGAAAGAACTCCGCCGGTGAAGAATTCTACGGCCCTTATGATGCCCAGGACCTGTTCCGGACGCATCAGGAGGAAATGGGCATCGAGATGGTGGACTTCAAACATATGGTTTGGGTGCAGGAGCGTGCGCAATACGAGCCCTCCGACGAAATCAAGGATAAAGACAAGGTCACCATCCTGAACATCTCCGGCACCGAGTTACGCCGCCGTCTGGCAGAGGGTCTGGAGATTCCCGAGTGGTTCTCCTTCCCCGAGGTGGTCAAAGAGCTGCGTCGCACCAGACCGCCACGGAACCAGCAGGGTTTCACGGTGTTCTTCACCGGTTTCTCCGGCTCCGGAAAATCGACCATTGCCAATGCCCTGATGGTGAAGCTGATGGAAATGGGCGGACGCCCGGTGACTCTGCTCGATGGCGACATCGTCCGGAAGAACCTCAGCTCCGAACTTGGTTTTTCCAAGGAACACCGCGACCTGAACATCCGTCGCATCGGATACGTGGCCTCGGAAATTACCAAGAACGGCGGCATCGCAATTTGTGCGCCCATCGCGCCCTATGCCACAACGCGGCGTGCTGTTCGCGAGGATATCGAGGCTTTCGGTGCCTTTGTGGAGGTGCATGTCGCAACCTCGATCGAGGAATGCGAGCGCCGTGACCGCAAGGGTCTCTACAAGCTGGCGCGCGAAGGTAAGATCAAGGAATTCACAGGAATTTCAGACCCCTATGACGTGCCGCAGAATCCAGAACTCAGTGTTGAGACCGAGAATGTGGATGTGGACAACTGCGCCCACCAGGTCCTCTTGAAACTTGAAAGCATGGGTCTGATCAGCGGCAACGCCTGATCCAGACGAGCAAGGTTTGATAAACCGCCGGTCCACACAGGGTCGGCGGTTTTATCTTGTCAGAGATCGTCCGGCAAGAACACCTGTCCCGACATGACAATGGCCCCCTGGCCGGACACATCGACGCCGGTAATGCCGGTCGGTGGTCCCAGAACATGCACGGCGGCTTGGCCCGGACGGCCCATCCCGTGCCCTTGCTCCGCAACGAACTCCGGCTGCGCGATCATGCCATGAGCCCAGAGGTAAGACGCCATGGCCCCTGTCGCAGAGCCGGTAAACGGGTCTTCCGGTGGGCTTGGTGGCGCCAGAAGCAACCTGCCGTACGTATCGCCCGCCGACGTGGCCCCAGACAGGGTCACCCAGAAGGGTTCCATCATATCGATGTCGGAGTGTCCGAGATGTCTGGCAAATGACGACAATGCCGCAATATCAAGGGCAACGCGGCGCAAGGCCTCGACATCCTTGAGAACCGTTATGCAAAAAGGCAGGCCGGTGGAGACAATCTGCGGTATGCCGACAATATCATCAGCGCTCAGGCCACCCACCGGGGCGACGATGTCCGCGGGAACTTTTTGCCCGAAGTGAGGCGCAACCTGCGTCATAGTCACACGGTCCCCGGCCACCGTTACCGGAATTATCCCTGCGAGGGTTTCAAGTGTCAGATCTCCATCGGCAATCATCCCGCGCGCCCGCAATGCCGCAACAGTCGCAACGGTCGGATGCCCGGCGAAGGGGATCTCCCGGCTTGCAAGGAAATACCGCACGCGGATGTCGGCAATCTCAGAGGGTCCCGTGAATGTGCATTCCACCAGCGACGTTTCCCGCACATATGCCATGCATATGGCCTCTGACAGGGCGGCCCCGCCGTGCACAACCGCGCAGCCGTTACCGCCGAACGGTGTGTCCGTAAATGCATCCACCCAATCGAATTCGAAAGCCATAGCCTCGCCCGCCCCGCAAGAAAAAGGCCGCAGCGATCTGCGGCCTGGCTCATCATTTCCATCTTGGGATCGTGCCGTCAATGCACCGCGACGGGGGCATAGTCATTCTGGCGGGCCAATCGAAACGCCAACTTCCGATCAGCGACAAGCGCGAGCTGCTGCCCGTCGCTGTCGTGCACCGCGTAAAGCTGATCCAGATCGCCAGCCTGATCACGGACCTCGGATGGCAGTTCAGTCACATCAACGGCTTTGACGTAAACGATGCGATTTTCAGCTGGCGCTGTGTCAAACGGTTGTTCCATGTCGTTACCCTTTCTTGATGTTGATCGTCTGAACGACGGTCTGCGGTTTGGCGCGGGTCAAATCTACGTGAAGCAGGCCATTTTCCATGACCGCCTCGCCGACATCGACACCATCCGCCAGCACGAAGCTCCGCTGGAACTGACGCGCGGCGATTCCGCGATGCAGGAATACGCGGCCCTCACTGTCGTCTGTCTGGCGACCTCGGATCACCAGTTGCCGGTCCTCGACTGTGATAGACAGGTCGTCTTCCGCAAAACCGGCAACAGCCAGGGTAATGCGGTAGGAGTAATCCGACGTCTGTTCGATATTGAAAGGCGGATAGCCTTCGTTTCCAGATTTCGCGGTGCGTTCCAGAAGCCGTTCAAGCTGTTCGAATCCCAACATATGGGGATAAGACGCCAGGGTCATTTTCGTCATGCGACACGTCCTCATCAGTCAAGCGACAGTCAAATCCGGGCCCCGTTATGGCAACCCGTGACTTGAATATGGGTAGCAAATGCCGTCGACACAAGGGCTAGGCGCTCGGATGGTGAACGCCTATGATACGACCAGAAAAGAAACGGAATCACACCACGATGAACGCGCCTTCCGATCTATCCATGAAAACGGATGAAGTGCTTCGTGTTGAACTTGAAGTCTTCAAACGTGAACATCGGGATCTCGACGAAGCGATTCACGCGCTCGCCGAGAAGGGCATGGGCGACCAGCTGACCCTGCAACGGCTGAAGAAACGCAAACTCCGGCTCAAGGATCTGATTGCCCAGATCGAGGACCGGCTGACCCCGGACATCATCGCCTGACGCCATTTATGAGAGTATCGCACGGCGCATTGCCATGGGCTTGCGTTTGGCTATAGTGCCGCTTCCACAAATCGGGCCGAGGGAGCCTTTGACATGACCAGACCCGTTGTCGGGATCATCATGGGCAGCCAGTCCGACTGGCCGACAATGCGGGAAGCCGCCGAGCTTCTGGATGCGCTCGGCGTTTCATACGAAACCCGCATCGTCTCTGCGCACCGGACCCCTGACCGGCTCTGGGACTATGGCAAAACCGCCGTTCAGCGCGGATTGCAGGCGATTATCGCGGGGGCCGGGGGGGCCGCGCATCTTCCGGGGATGATGGCATCGAAAACACGGGTTCCGGTGATCGGCGTCCCGGTTCAGACCAAGGCGCTCTCCGGTGTGGATTCGCTCTATTCCATCGTGCAGATGCCCCGCGGCTACCCGGTCGCCACGATGGCCATCGGAGCCGCAGGTGCAGCAAATGCCGGGTTGATGGCTGCCGGCATTCTCGCGTTGCAGGATGCCGACCTCGCTGCACGACTGGACCAATGGCGCGCCGACCTGTCCGCCTCCATCCCGGAAGCGCCCGAAAATGACTGATCCCCTGCCCACCGGCGCCATCATCGGCATTCTGGGCGGCGGTCAGTTGGGGCGCATGCTCTCGGTCGCAGCGGCACGCCTCGGGTTCAAATCGCATATCTACGAGCCCGGTGCCCATCCGCCCGCTGCCGATGTGGCGCATCAACTGACCACCGCGCCTTACGATGATACCGATGCGCTCTCCGCGTTTGCCGGGAACGTCGATGTCGTTACCTATGAGTTCGAGAATATTCCCACGTCAGCGCTTGACGTGATCGAAGCGCTGGTGCCGATCCGACCCGGCCGTGAAGCATTGCGGGTCAGTCAGGATCGGCTGACGGAAAAGGCATATCTTCAGGATCTGGGGCTGCTTGTAGCGCCCTTTGCGGATGTATCAGACGCGGCCTCGCTGACGTCTGCCGTAACCCGGCTCGGGGTTCCTTCGATCCTGAAGACCCGCCGTTTTGGATATGATGGCAAGGGACAGGCGCGGTTGAAGAGTGAGGCCGATGTCGGGCCCGCCTGGCGCGACATGGCTGGTCAACCCGCTGTTCTGGAGGGGTTTGTCACCTTCACACATGAAGTGTCCGTGATCGCCGCTCGCAGTGTGCTGGGCGATGTCTCCTGCTTCGATCCCGGCGAAAATGTGCATCGGGACGGCATTCTGCACACCACGACTGTGCCTGCGCGTCTGAGTTCATCGCAACGAACCGACGCGGTGTTGATCGCTGCCAAGATCCTCAATGCGCTGGACTACGTCGGCGTGCTGGGCGTCGAGTTGTTTGTGACGCCCGGCGGCCTGATCGTGAACGAGATCGCGCCGAGGGTTCATAACTCCGGCCATTGGACGCAGAATGGCTGTGTTGTCGACCAGTTCGAGCAGCACATTCGCGCGATATCCGGGTGGCCCTTGGGCGATGGGTCGCGCTACGCCGACGTTGTCATGGAGAATCTGATCGGGCATGACGTTGATCGACTCCCGGCGCTGGCGAAGGAAGCGGGATGCGCCGTTCACCTCTATGGCAAGGCAGAAACCAAGCCGGGCCGGAAAATGGGCCATGTCAACCGGATCGTAAGCTAACCACCTGTCAGGCAGCCAAAAACCTGTGCGCGATGTCGCCGGACATGTAGCTGAAGCGACCTTGTGACATGGTCGCTGCAACCCTGTGGCTTTTCTCATCAAGTATGACGATATCAGCGCGTTTACCTGCGGACAGCACCCCGCGGTCCGTCAGCCCCAGAACTTTAGCGGGGCCTTCCGATATCAGGTTCCAGCATGTCGCGAAATCCGCCACGCCGCATTTGTCCAGCATCAGCGCCGCCCGCCGGGGACTTGGGTAATGATAGTCCGACGCCAAGGCATCACACAGCCCCATCGTAACCAGTTCAACGGCAGAGACATTGCCCTTGTGTGATCCGCCCCGGACCACATTCGGAGAGCCCAGAATAACTGAGTTCCCCGCCTGATGCGCCGCTTCCGCCGCCTCAAGCGTCTCCGGGAACTCCGAAATCGTCGCGCCCCGCGCGCGCCACGTATCATGCGCTTCGCGCGTTGCCTCATCGTGACTGCCCATGCGAATGCCAGCGTCCCGCAACACGGCGCAGAGCGCATCCAGCGCGTGCGGAACCTCGGGCGACTGTGCATGCAGCCGCAGCATCATGTCAAAATGCGCGTCCGGGTTGCGCCCCGCCTTCAGCGCCTGCCCCACCATGCGCGGTGGCTGGCGTTTTTCGGCAAGACGCGCATGCGGCAGGTGATCGTTGAACACCACGTATTCGACACCCCATTGGTCGATACGCTCCGGAAGGCTGTCGTACAGGTCGAGCATATGCGTTTCAAACCGCAATTGCGCCCTGAGATCGGTGACCAGCGACGGGGCGGTCTCGCGAATGGCGTTAAATACCTGATCGGCAAAGGTGAGCCCGCGCAATCCGCCTTCCCAGCTGACAAACTGTGCAAGGACGGCCGTGGTGATACCGTTCGCGGCGAACTCCGCCTCTGCGGCCACCAATCCTTCGGCCATCTGCGTCATTGCACCGCGTCGTGGTGCAAGATGCCGTTCAAACCCGTCGCCGTGCACGTCAACGATCCCGGGCAGCAGCAGGTACCCCGGCAGGCTGACGGTGCGCCCTGTCGGGCCATCAACGATCATTCCACCGGCAACAAAAAGCTCCGCCTCTGCCAACCCTTCCGGGCCCAGAACGGTTGCCCCTTTAAAGTCAAGGTTTACCAATGATCTTTCCCACGTCCGGCACACAGCTGCCGTCCGGACACCCAAGTTGCAACAAAACCGCATCGAACCACGACAGGGACCGGTTAAACGCCCCGGTGTTCAAAAACGCAATTGTTTGCGCAATTACACGAGGATTGTTCATCATGAAAGTGTGCGTGACAGGCAGAACGATGTGATCTTTCATGCCTTCGACCCGCGTGGATGCAACCGACACTTTGCCGTCGTCCCGCCCCGGCAGAAGCGATGAAAAATACGGGTTCAGCGACTGGTCGCCCGCGATCACCCCCAATTCGAAGGTGACAGGAGGCAGCCGCCGCGGCAGATCATCAGGGTCCGTGCCAAGCTGGGCGCCAGCCGGGCCATTGATCCAGCCAAAAGCTTCAACGTTATCGAGGGCATCAACAACTTCGCTGCCCTTGTTTGGTGGCGCCAGCATCACCACGCGCCCGATCCTGTTTGGCGCGGCATCGGCCACCCACTGGCGCACCAGTATCCCCCCCATCGAATGGGTCACGAAATCCACCTTGCCGCGCGGCCCGCAGTTTGCAACGGCATCCGGCAGGGTACGCTTCACCAGTTCGGCCACGGGCGCTTCTGTCGACGGGTATCCCGGGCGCACGACTTTGTAGCCTTCGGCTTCCAGCGCCGCTTCCATCAAGGCAAACGAAAATTCGGTGCGCGCCAATCCGTGCAGCAGCACGGCACAGCGGGCATCTGCGCCGGTGGCAACCAGACTAAACGCGACAAGCGCAAAAAGAATTCTGAACTGTTGAACCATGACCTTGAGATAGTGCCCCGGTGCCCTCTACAAAAGTATGACGTCACGCGCTTTTAAAGAAAGCCCATTTTTATGCCATCGAACCCTGTTCGCCTCGCCGCACGTGCTGTGATTATTCACAAGCAGCGGCTTTTGCTCGTGAACGCATGGCCAAAGGGGCGCAGCACGTTGCTATGTGCGCCCGGTGGCGGTGTCGAACCCGGCGCGTCGCTGCCCGATAACCTCGCGCGCGAGGTACAGGAGGAAACCGGCCTGACGGTCCGCGTCGGGTTGCCCTGCCTCGTCAATGAGTTTCATGATCCGCGCAGTGGATTTCATCAGGTGGAGCTGTTCTTCAGATGCTCCATTCTGGGGGATGCGAACATACCTGACAACTGGCAGGATCCCGAAAAGATCGTGTCGCACCATGCCTGGGTGCGCCGGGAGGACATGTCCGGTCTGAACGTGAAGCCGAGCAGTCTTGCGGATATTGCCTTCGACCCGGCAACTCCGCTCAGGTACGATCCGCTTGAACAGATCGTGATGTGACGGCAATCGCAATCCCGCTGATCACCAGAAGCGTCGCAAGCGCGACAAGCGGCGTGATTGTTTCGCCCAGCAGGACCGCCCCGCCAATCAACGCGATGATCGGCACGCTGAGTTGGATGACGGCCGCAACACTTTGCTGCAAGCGCGGCAAGACCGTGTACCACAAGGCATAACCCAAACCGGAGGTGACGCCGCCGCACAGGATCGCGAGTGCAAGTCCAAGCGCGGTCGTCCGGGAGGCCAGGCCCACCAGCACAACCGCCAGTACGGGCAGGCACAAAATGAAGTTCGCCGTGGTCGCGGCAAGCGGGTCGGGGGACGCCCGGCCAGAAATCGTGTACACGGCCCAGCCCAGCCCCGCAGCAATCATGAACCCGGCCCCGACAATATTCGCTTGCCCGCCCGGCCCCGGCCACAGGGCCAAAAGCAATCCGGCAAAGGCAATTGATGCGCCCACGACCTGCCGGTGGGTGGGCGAAGAGCCGGACATCGCACCATGCGCGAACATGGAGACCTGAACGACGCCAAAGAGAATCAGGGCGCCGAGACCCGCATCGAGGGTCAGGTAAGCCAGCGAAAAACCCGCCATATAGGTTGCCAGACTGCACGCGCCGACCACACGGTTGCGTTGCAACAGATGCAGGCTGCCACCCCGGATTGTCATGATCATGCCCAGCACGACCGCGCCGGAAAGGACGCGCATCAATGCAAAGCTGCTCGGATCGATGAAACCACCATCAACGGCAAGACGCGTCAGCACCGAGTTGGCGGCGAAGGCGATCATGGTCAACGCCGTAAGAAGAAAGAGCCACATGAAATCGCCATAGCCGTTCTTTCTGGAAGAGCCAAGCCGCTCGATCATCAACAGTCGCCGCGGGTGTGCCGAAGCGTCACGCGGGTGTGTTCTTCTGGTCAGGATTCCCGGCGGATGGTGACAGCAGGCTGCCCGAGGTCTGCGCGTCGCCAGCCTTGGCTAAACCAGCAAGGTCTGGGTGCAGAGGCCGCCAATGCCAAGCGGTGGTCAGGCCAGCATGGAGTTGCGACTGCAACGGTCGACGTCAACGGGGGGCGCGGGTTCCAACGACCCCTCGTACTGCGCGCTGAAGACCGCTTCGCGAATTGCTGTCTCAAGCAGATCCGGGGTCAGGAATGCCTTTTTCAGAACAGGGTGGCAACCAGTGCTCAGGCCATATTCGAGCTCGGGCCTGTCGGTCCCGCTGATCATGATCGCGGCAGCACCGGGTACCCCGCCGTGAATGGCACTGAGAGCATCGAGACCTGATCCCGAAGGCAAGTGGTAATCCACAAGATAGAGATCATGATTTCCGGACTGCAGTGCACGGTCAAACTGTGCGAGGTCGGCCACGTCTTCCACGGTCATGATCAAGCTGGTCTGGCGGCACAATCGCCGCATCCTGGCGCGGTCAAAACGGCAGTCGTCCAGCAGAAGGGTTCGTATGGGCCCAAACAACGGCAGAGCTGAAAGGGCCGGGAAATCATGGTTTAGAAACATAGGCTTTCTGCCTTTTTGGTGATGTGACACGCGGACATGCCGCGCGCCCGGATGTGGCGATGATCGGACTGTTCAGACGGTCGAAGGTAAAATGGAGGTGATCGGGTTTGCTGGGATCACGCGGGCAACCGGACTTCGATCGTTGTGCCCCGCCCTTCGCTGATTTCTTTGATTGACACGCTACCTTCATATAGCAGCGCGATTTTTCGGGTAATGGCCAAGCCCATACCGCTGCCTTCCACCTCGTCACGGGGTCGCAGTGTTGTCATCGCCCCTAGAACCCGTTCGTGATAGCCTGCCGGAATACCGGGGCCGTTGTCGCGCACGGTTAACACGACCTCATGCCGGTCACGATAACAGGCCACGACGATCTTTCCGATGGTGCGATCATGGTGTTTCACGGCATTCGAGATCAATGCGGTCAGCAGCGTCATGATGTCCCGTTCGCCAATCTTCAAGACATCACAATCGAGAGCGCGCAGGACGGTAAAGCCTTGTGGAATATGTATTTCTTCAAGAACTTCACTCAGGGCCGCGTCGATTTGAACCTCCTCGACGTTCTGCATCCGCCCGACCCGGGAAAACGTCAGCAAATCCACCAGCATACGGTCCAATCGGCCGGTATGCTTGTTCATCAACTCGATGCTCTCGGCAACCGATCCGTCGATCTTGACACCGGCCTCGGTCAGGTCCTCGGCGATCCATTGGGGAAGCTCGATCAGAGCGCGCACCGAATTTCGCACATCATGGCTGATCAGGTAAATGAAGTCTTCAAAGTCTTTGGACGTGGGTTCCGAGGACGCGGCGGCCGATGAGGGGTCGGGCGCGCGTGGCGTTGCACTGGGAATCATGGGGCGTTGTCCTCGATACTGATTGTTGACCGGCACGCTAGCAGCCCGCACTAAATACACTGTTAACGGCGCACCAAAGCGCAGAGAACAAGCACAACACGGACGGTGCCCGCCTGTCGCCCCCGGGAACAACTGGTCGGGGCGACGGGCAGGCAGAGATTTCAACCCCTGAAGCTCATCAAAAATTTCCGCCAAGCCAATGGGACACTTATGGCCCTGGGATTGCGCTATCTGACCCAAAAAATCAATAAAATGCGATATAGATCAACTACTTATTTCCACCACGTGAAACGAAAAATCATTGAGTAACAACTGGCGTCAAGCAACGTGATCGCGACAAAACCTGCATGGATATCGGCCGTAGACTTGATACCCGGGCGGCGCAGGTCCGACATGGTCCACAACGAACAGGCCATTTGAGATGGTTGTTGTTATTCAAAGCGATGCCAGGTGTGAAAAAAGAGGTGACTCTCGAACTGGTTGATGCTGGCGCGATCAGCATAAACGCGGTGGAGAGAACTCCTGAATTCGCCAATGCTGCGATCATTGCAACAGGCGGACAAGACGCGCTGAGACGGTACTGCCGGATTGTTGAGCGACTGGCCCGACCGCGCAGACTGCGGACTCCGGTAATGCACGCGGCGATATGCGGACCCGTCACGCATAAAAAAGGCCCGCCTTTCGGCGAGCCCCTTTTTCTCTAAAGATGGGAACAGCTTACATCATGCCGCCCATGCCGCCCATGTCGGGCATGCCACCGGCAGGTGCTGCGCCCTCTTTGGCGGGTTTGTCGGCGACCATGGCTTCGGTGGTGATCAGCAGACCAGCAATCGATGCGGCGTCTTGCAGAGCAGTACGGACCACCTTGGCCGGGTCAATCACGCCGAACGCGAACATGTCGCCATATTCTTCGGTCTGCGCGTTGAAGCCGAACTTCAGATCATCGCTTTCACGGATCTTGCCTGCGACAACCGACCCGTCAACACCGGCGTTTTCAGCGATCTGACGCAGCGGCGATTCGAGCGCCTTGCGCACGATACCGATACCAACGTTCTGATCGTTGTTCTCGCCTTTCAGACCTTCGAGTGTTTTACCGGCCTGAACCAGAGCCACACCACCGCCGACAACGATACCTTCCTGAACCGCAGCGCGTGTTGCGTTCAGCGCGTCATCAACGCGGTCCTTACGCTCTTTCACTTCAACCTCGGTCATGCCGCCGACGCGGATCACCGCAACACCGCCTGCCAGCTTGGCAACGCGCTCTTGCAGTTTTTCACGGTCGTAGTCGGATGTGGTTTCTTCGATCTGCGTGCGGATTTGACCAACCCGGGCTTCGATCTCGGCTTTCTCGCCAGCACCGTCCACAATTGTGGTCTCGTCCTTGGTGATCTGTACCTTCTTGGCCGAGCCCAGCATGTCCATGGTCACGGACTCAAGCTTCATGCCCAGATCTTCGGAGATGACCTGACCGCCTGTAAGGATCGCAAGATCCTGCAGCATGGCTTTGCGGCGATCGCCGAAACCAGGTGCCTTCACAGCCGCGATTTTCAGACCACCGCGCAGCTTGTTGACCACGAGGGTCGCCAGCGCTTCACCTTCCACGTCTTCGGCAACGATCAGCAGCGGCTTTTGCGACTGGATCACTTGCTCAAGCAGCGGAACCATTGGCTGAAGCGAAGACAGCTTCTTCTCGTGCAACAGCACGATGCAGTCTTCCAGCTCTGTGGTCATCTTGTCGGCGTTGGTGACAAAGTAAGGCGACAGGTAGCCGCGGTCGAACTGCATGCCTTCGACGACGTCGGTTTCTGTTTCCAGGCCTTTGTTTTCCTCGACGGTGATCACACCCTCGTTGCCAACTTTCTGCATCGCATCCGCGATTTGCTGACCGATTTCGGCTTCGCCGTTGGCAGAGATCGTACCCACCTGCGCCACTTCTGCGCTGTCGCTGACTTCACGCGACGCAGCTTTGATCGCTTCGACGACCTTGGTTGTCGCCAGATCGATGCCGCGCTTGAGGTCCATCGGGTTCATGCCGGCGGCAACCGATTTCATGCCTTCCTTGACGATGGCCTGGGCCAGCACAGTTGCGGTGGTTGTCCCGTCGCCTGCTTCGTCATTGGTCCGCTGGGCCACTTCCTTGACCATTTGCGCACCCATGTTCTCGAACTTATCTTCCAGCTCGATCTCTTTCGCCACCGATACACCGTCCTTGGTGATGCGCGGAGCGCCGAAAGACTTGTCCAGAACCACGTTGCGGCCTTTCGGGCCAAGCGTGACTTTGACCGCGTCTGCAAGGATGTTCACACCCTTGAGCATACGGTTACGGGCATCGGTGTCGAATTTGACGTCCTTAGCAGCCATGTTTTTTTCTCCTCTTGAGAATATCTATTTAGAGTTCAGCGATTGAAAATCAGAGCAGCCGACAGGCTTACTCGATGATCCCCATGATGTCGCTTTCCTTCATCATCAGCAGTTCTTCGCCATCGAGCGTGACTTCCGTGCCGGACCACTTGCCGAAAAGGATTTTGTCACCGGCTTTGACAGCCATGTCGATCAGCTCGCCGCTGTCTTTGCGGGCACCTTCGCCACACGCAACAACTTCACCCTCGGAGGGCTTCTCTTTTGCGCTATCGGGGATGATCAATCCGCCGGATGTTTTTTCTTCGCTTTCCGTGCGGCGTACCAGCACGCGGTCATGAAGCGGTTTCAATGCCATCTTTGTAGCTCCTTAAGGCTCAAAGTTTCTCCCAATTGATCCGAACTGCTTTGCAGTTGATCCGGACCGTTACCACTCGCTACTGTCGAGTGCTAACGGCGCATAGCTAGGCATAGTCCCATTTCGAGTCAACAGCGGTGATTGCAAAAAATGCATGAATTTGCCATCTCCCGAGCGCCCGGCTGCTTTTTTCACTAGCTGCCCAGAAGCGACCCGGCTTGCGACACCGCGGCAGCACCCGCAGGTGTCAAACCATAGACACCCGTCTCAACCTTCTCGAACCACCCGTAGTGATCATCCCGCATCATGCGCGTGGCATGTACGATGCCTGTCGCACGTGCGGCATCTGCCCCTTTGCACGCGCCCACTTCGTAAAGGTATAGCGCAATCTTCAAAGCATCCTGCCGATACGCCGTCACGAGACCAGACCGTGTTTGCCCACCCGCGTTAGGGTCGCCGACACGGCGGGCGAATTCGCGCAACAGGGCCTCGGAACGTTTCTTGTTCTTGCGCGGTGCATAAGGTCCGGGGTCGCAGTGCACCTGGACCAGACCGTCCGTCAGCCTGACCGTGATCACGCCCAATCCAAGGCGTCGCGCCAGTCTGACATTATCCTTTACGGCCTTCGTAAACCGTTTGCCGGGCTGGTGCCTGACAGCAAGATAGACATCATCGGACACCGCCAGACGGTCAATGCACTGATGGAACAGCGTCAGCGAAAACCCGAGCTTGAGTTCCACGACAATCGGGGGCTCGCCACCCCGCAAGGCAACGACATCCGCCGCACCGACCTCGGACTTCACCGAATACCCCTGCGCCTCCAGAAAGGCCTTGATGGGGGGATAGAGGTCTGTTTCACGCACGTCCGGCAAACGGGTCTCTCGTCTTATCGTGATCGAATCGCTCCTGCCAGTCTTTCGGGAAAACACGCGCATTGCCAGACATCCGGGGCACCCTTAGGCTCGGCGCATGACCCGAGATGAATTCAACCGGTTTTGTGCCGCCATGGCACAGACAACCCACGTGGTTCAATGGGGCAACTCGGATGTGTGGAAAGTCGGAGGCAAAGTCTTTGCAATATGCGGCTGGAACGACGGCGCGGACGCTTTTACCTTCAAGGCGTCGGACCTTGCATTTGAAGTTCTGCAAAACGCGCCGGGGATCCGGCCTGCCCCCTACCTCGCATCGCGCGGAATGAAGTGGTTGCAGCAGTATAACGAAAGAGGCCTGTCAGACGAGGAATTGAAAAACCATATCGTCGCCTCCTATGACCTCGTTGTCGCCGGGATGACCCAGAAGAAACGCGCTGAACTGGGCCTGTGATGCTGCGGCGCAGCGACAGCGGGGTGACAAGGCTGATCGCCGTGTTATAAGGCGCGAAAATCTGTTTCTAGCAATTGTAGGACTACCCGCATGACCACGCTCGTTTTTGGCCACAAATCCCCTGATACCGACAGCACCGGATCTCCGATCATCTGGGCGTGGTACCTCAACCAGATCAAGGGCGTTGATGCGAAACCCGTCCTTTTGGGCGAACCCAACACCGAGGCCCTGTTTGTTCTGGACCGCTGGTCACTGGAAAAACCGGAGATTATTTCCGAGGTGGCACCGGACACACCCGTCGTGATCGTCGACACGAACAACCCTGCCGAACTGCCGGACAATATCAATACGGCGGATATTCAGGGCATCATTGATCACCACAAGCTCGTCGGCGGACTGGAGACGAAGGGCCCGATCGACATCCGGATTGAACCCTTGGCCTGTACCGCCACCATCATGTGGAAAATGATTGGCAAGGACATTGCGCAGATGCCCCGCGACATTCAGGGGGCAATGCTTTCTTGCATCCTCAGCGACACGCTGGAATTCCGCAGCCCGACCACTACGAATGAGGATAAGGCAATTGCCTGGGATCTGGCACAGGCGCTGGACATCAACATCTCGGAGTATGCCGCCGAAATGTTTGCCGCCAAGTCGGATGTCTCCGCTTTTTCAGACGCCGAATTGCTGCGCATGGACAGCAAGGAATACAAGGTGGGTGGCAAGCAGTTCCGGGTATCGGTTCTGGAAACAACCGCGCCGCAGCTGGTGATGGACCGCAAGGATGCCCTGATGGCGGCAATGCCCGGCGTAGCAGACGAAGACGGCGCGGATCAGGTGCTGCTGTTCGTGGTCGACATCCTGGAAGAAGAAGCGACATTGCTGGTACCGAACGATCTGGTGAAATCCATCGCCGAAAAAAGCTTTGACGCGAAAGTTGACGGAGACACCGTGGTGCTTCCCGGCATCATGAGCCGAAAGAAACAGATTATTCCGAACCTCAAGGTCTGACCGAACCGGGCCCCGGCATCTTGATATCGGGGCTTTGACGGGCTGGGTTGGCTGCATCCGTGGCCGCGTGCCTGATACCAACACAAGGACAGGACGCTCCATGACACGCATTATCAACGCCCTGAGCGAGATTGCTCCGCAATATGACGCGCTTTTCGTCGATCTGTGGGGCTGCGTGCACAACGGGGTCGCAGCCCTGCCCGATGCGGTTGCCGCCCTCAGGACCTACCGTGCGTCCGGTGGCAAGGTGGTCTTGGTCACCAATTCCCCCCGCCCCCGGGCAGGGGTGGAAAAGCAACTGATCGGATTCGGTGTGCCGGATGACAGCTGGGACACGATCGCGACCTCGGGGGACAGCGCCCGCGCCGCCATGTTCCGCGGGGTTGTGGGCGAGAAGGTCTGGCACATCGGCTACCCGGGAGAAGAACGCTTCTTCGAGCCGATTGGCGTGGTTCATGATCCCGTCAATGTGCGCACCGTGCCGCTGGATCAGGCGGAAGGCATCGTGTGCACCGGTCCGGCCGATCCCCTTGCGGACCCCAGCGTGATGCGACCTGAATTCCTGATGGCCAAACAGCGCGGCCTGAAACTGCTGTGTGCCAACCCCGACATCGTTGTGGACAGGGGCGAGCAGCGGGAATGGTGTGCCGGTGCTCTGGCACAGCTGTACACCGAAATGGGCGGCGAAAGCCTGTACTTTGGCAAACCGCATCCGCCGATTTACGATCTGGCGCGTCGCAGGCTCTTTGCCCTTGGCGCGGATGTGCCCGACAGCCGCATTCTGGCGATAGGCGACGGGGTTCTCACGGATATTGCAGGCGCCATGGGTGAAGACATCGATTCGCTGTTTATTTCCGGCGGTCTTGCGGCGGCAGAAACCAAGACCGGCACAGACCCTGACCCGGATGCCCTAAGGGTTTATTTACAAAAAGAAATGTCCAGCCCGACCTTTACAATAGGTTACCTTCGCTGACCTATTTTTCCCTTGCTTTTCTGCGCCTGCGAAGTAATTAAGTTTCAACAATCACATCGCAATGCTCAGAAAATTACCGGAAGGGTCATCATGTTGGACAATCTGCCCCGCGGAACAATTTGCATTGAAGACATCGAGATGGGGATGTCCCGCTATCTGCAAAAGGTGGTGACCGATGAGGACATCGAGATGTTCGCGCAGATTTCCACCGACCGGAACCCGGTGCATCTGGATGACGATTACGCGCGGGATACGATTTTCGAAGGGCGGATCGCGCATGGCATGCTGACGGCCGGGTTGATTTCCGCCGTGATCGGGGAGCAGCTGCCGGGCCACGGCACTGTCTACATGGGACAATCGCTGAAATTCCTGGCGCCGGTGCGGCCTGGTGATCTTGTGCACGCCGAAGTCACCGTCATCGACATCGAAATGGCAAAGCGTCGGGTCAAGCTCGATTGTCACTGCTCCGTGGACGGCAAGAAGGTTCTGGTCGGCGAGGCCACGGTAATGGCACCCTCGCGCAAATTCGACTGATCTGAACGCATGTCCGCAAGTGGCTGACCGCAATCTCCAGACGGCTTGCGTGTCATGCGCGCGGCGGTTACCCAAGGCGCATGAGAACCATCCGGGATTACCAATTCGTCGCCCCAGAAGACCGCGGGGCCAGCGCCGCGATCGGCAATTTTGACGGCGTTCACCTTGGGCATCAGTCCGTGATTGAGCTGGCCCGCTGCGCTGAACCGGACGCCCCCCTCGGGGTTGTCACCTTCGAGCCGCACCCCCGCGCCTATTTCGCCCCTGACGCGCCGCCCTTTCGCCTGATGAGCCGCGAAGCGCGGGCGAGCCGTCTGGAGAAGCTCGGGGTGGAAAGACTATACGAACTGAATTTCAACGCTGCCCTCGCGGCCCTGTCCCCCGAGGAATTTGCAAGGCGCGTGGTGGCCGACGGCTTCGGGCTGCGACATGTCATTGTCGGTGCCGACTTTTGCTTTGGAAAAGCGCGCGCGGGAACAGCCCGGCATTTGCAGCAGTTTGGACAGGACATGGGGTTTGGCGTCACCATTGCGCCCCTCGTTGCGCAGTCTGACAAGACCGTTTCATCGACCGCGATCCGCAAAGCGCTCAGCGCCGGTGACCCGCGCCTTGCCGCAGATATGCTGGGTCACTGGCACCGCATTGAAGGGCCCGTCATCGGGGGCGAGCAACGGGGGCGTGAACTGGGCTATCCCACCGCCAACATGTCCATCGAAGGCCTGCACCCACCTGCTTTTGGCGTTTATGCTGTTCTGGTGGATGTGCTCGAAGGCCCGCACAGCGGCAGTTACCGGGGCGTCGCGTCGATGGGGGTTCGTCCGATGTTTGGCGAGAACCGCCCAAACCTGGAAACCTTCATCTTCGATTTCAAGGGTGATCTCTACGGCGCGCCCCTGTCCGTCGCCTTGGTCGAACACCTGCGGCCAGAAGAAAAATTCGACAGCCTTGACGCGCTGATCGCGCAGATGGACGCAGACAGCGCCGCGGCGCGCAGGATCTTGAGCACGCTGTGACGGATCCGATTGACCGCAAAGGGCTGAAACGCCGGTTCTGGGAAAGCAAGCCGCTGGCGAAAATGAGCCAGAAGGAATGGGAATCCCTCTGTGACGGCTGTGGCAAATGCTGTCTCAACAAACTCGAAGACGAAGACAGCGGCACCGTGGCCCTCACACGCATAGCCTGCCGCTTGCTGGACGATAGCACCTGCCGCTGCGCGCATTACGACAACCGCCACCAGTTCGTGCCCGATTGCATCGTGCTGAAACCCGACAACTTAGACACCCATGCCTATTGGATGCCACAAACCTGCGCCTACCGTCTGCTCTGGCAGGGCGAACCATTGCCCGACTGGCATCCGCTGATCAGCGGCACTGCGCAATCGGTACATGATGCCGGCGTTTCCGTGCAGGGCTGGACTTTAAGTGAATTCGATATCCCCGAAGATGATTGGGAAGATCACATCATTGAGGAGCCGACCTGATGTTTTTTGCTTCGGATAATGCTGGCGCCGCCCACCCGCAGGTGATGCAGCGCGTGATGGATGCAAACACCGGCTACGCCATGCCCTATGGTGCCGATCCGGCTATGGAGGAAGTCCGCACACAGATCCGCGAGATTTTCGAGGCGCCACAGGCCGCTGTGTATCTTGTTGCGACAGGAACGGCCGCGAACTCTCTGGCGCTGGCGTGCTATTGCCAACCCTGGCAGACGGTCTTTTGCTCCGACGTGTCGCATATTCAGGAAGACGAGTGCAACGCGCCCGAATTCTACAGTGGCGGCGCCAAGCTGAGCCTTGTCTCCGGCAGTGATAAAATGACCCCCGACGCACTGCGCGCCCGGATCGACATGGAAAATACGCGCGGTGTGCATGGCCCGCAACGCGGCCCCGTTTCGATTACGCAGGTCACAGAGCGTGGCAGCCTGTATTCCCTGCAAGAGCTGACCGCCTTGACCGCGGTCGCCACATCCTTCGATCTGCCGGTCCATCTGGATGGCGCACGGTTCGCCAACGCCCTTGTGCAACTGGGGTGTTCAGCGGCCGAAATGACCTGGAAGGCCGGTGTGGATGTTGTCAGTTTCGGAGGTACGAAAAACGGCTGCATGGGTGTTGAGGCGGTTGTTCTTTTTGACCCGGATAAATCGTGGGAATTCGAACTGCGCCGCAAACGGGGGGCACATCTCTTTTCCAAGCACCGGTATCTCTCGGCGCAAATGGCCGGCTGCCTGGACAAGGGGCTTTGGTTGCAAACCGCCAAGGCTGCCAATAAAAACGCCGCGCGCCTTGCTCAAGGGCTGCGCAGCCGGGGTGCTGAATTCCTGCACGAACCGCAAGCGAACATGATTTTTGCGCGCTTCCCACGCCGGGTGCACGAACGGCTGCATGATGCAGGGGCCATGTATTACATGTGGGAGTGCACGTTGGACGGCGATGATCCGGACGAAATGCTTGCCGCGCGACTGGTATGTGACTGGTCGATCCGTCCCGACCAGATCGACTTATTCCTCAGCCACTTCGAGTAACGCGGCGATCTCGCGGGCCACCTCTGCCGGATGCGTGAGAGGCGCCATATGCCCTGCCCCCGTGATCACAGCCCGCCGCGCACCGGGAAGGCGCGCAGCAAGGCCTGTCTGAATGGCATCAATCACATCGGCAGTTCGGTCACCCTGTATCAGCAGGCAAGGCATCAGGGCCCTGGCCAGAACACCCGGTTTCATCATGCCGGCGTTATCGTCGATGATGGCAGCCGATTGCCCCGACACGATATGGATGCGATCCGACATGTACCGGCGTGTCGCTTCGGGAATGTCATCCCATTTGGTGCCATCCCCCCAGAACCGGTTAAAGAGGCGGGCCGCCTGCAATCTGTTCCCCTCGCGCAACGCCGACAAAAATGGTTCGGCTTCGCTTTCATATGCCGACACTGTTTCGGGCGCATCAACCAGCGCCGCAGCAAAGAAAACCGGTTCGATCAACGTCAGGCTGCGGATCAGGTGCGGTTGCTCGACGGCCAGCCTCAACGCGACAGTGGCCCCGAAGGAATGCCCGATCACATCCATTGGCTGGGTTAAATACCGCCGTGCTGCGTCGGTGCAAAGCTGGTGCAGATCGCACCGGCCATCCCAGTCATCGCTCTTGCCATGGCCCGGCAAATCCATGGCAACAAGCGTCAGACGGTCCTCCAGCGCCTCTCCGAGCCTGCGCCAAGCGCCAGAATGCCCAAGTGTGCAATGAAGCGCCAGCGCCTGTCTGCGTCCTTGCCCATAAGTTCTTGCATGGGTGTGGAAATCCGCGTTCATACCTTCCCGGACAAATGCGCGTCCAGATCATCAATACGATCCTGACCCCAGAAACGCTGACCGGTATCGGTCACGTAGAAAGGTGAGCCGAAAACCCCCTTGTCGACCGCTTCCTCGAGATTGGCGGCATAGGTTTCCGCACCAACCAGAAGGCCGCTGTCAGCCAGCGCGGGATCAAACCCGGCCTCTTGCAGACAAGCCCGCACAACGGCGTCCTCGGCAATGTCTTTTTCATCCGCCCAGACCGACCGGCAGAAGGCAGCCATCAGCTTGCCCAGATCACCGCCGCCCGCGTTCTGGGCCGCGATGAAGGCATAGGAAGACGGGGCGGCATTTGTCGGCCAATGCGCAGGCTGAAGGTTGAAAGGCAGCCCTTGCAATGCGGCCTGACGCACCAGATCCAATGCGCGATACTCGATCCGGCTGGGATGGCGATCCTTGGGCGGCGTTCCCCCCGTTCGGGCAAACAATGCCATGATATCCAGGGGTTTGTAGGTGATGGTTGCGCCGTGTTTCGCGGCAACCTCTTCAGCGCGATTCCCGGCCAGGTAGGCATAGGGGGATATGGTGGAGAAAAAGAGGTCGATATGTGCCATTTTGGGCTCCTTAAGCGCGCGCGAGTTCTTTGCCGATTGGTAAGGCCGTGTTAGGTGAAGTCAACATCACGAATCTGTCACAATTCCCTGTTGCTGCTCCTGGAAACCTCCCCCATGCCCCACGTCCAAGAACCCAAATTGATCTCCGGCAATGCCAATATGCCGCTTGCAAAGGCCATTGCCCGCCGCATGTCTATGCATCGCGGCGTTCAAATGGGTCTGGTGGATGCGCGCGTCGAACGGTTCAATGACGGCGAGATTTTCGTGGAGGTTTACGAGAACGTGCGCGGCGAGGATATGTTCATCCTGCAATCCACCTCGAACCCGGCCAACGACAACCTGATGGAACTGCTGATCATGGCCGATGCGCTGCGCCGATCATCCGCTGCCCGCGTCACGGCCGTGCTGCCCTATTTCGGCTATGCACGCCAGGACCGGCGCACCAAGGCGCGCACGCCGATCACCGCGAAACTGGTGGCCAATATGCTGGTCGGCACCGGTATCGAACGGGTGCTGACGATGGACCTGCACGCCGCACAGATCCAGGGTTTCTTCGACATCCCGGTGGATAACCTCTATGCCTCGCCGATTTTCGCGCTGGACATCAAGACAGCATTCAAGGACCGCATGGGCGAGTTGATGATCGTCTCGCCCGACGTGGGTGGCGTGGCGCGTGCCCGCGAACTGGCCAAGCGGATCAATTCGCCACTGGCGATTGTGGACAAACGCCGTGAAAAACCCGGCGAAATCGCAGAAATGACAGTCATCGGGGATGTCACCGGGAAAACATGCCTTATTGTGGATGATATCTGCGACACGGCAGGCACGCTGTGCAAAGCGGCCGAGGTTCTTTTGTCCAATGGCGCGAAGGAAGTTCACTCCTACATCACCCACGGTGTCTTGTCCGGCCCCGCCGTGGAGCGTGTGACAAATTCCGTGATGAAATCCCTCGTCATTACAGACTCCATTGCCGCGACCGAGGCTGTCAAGAACGCGCCCAACATCCGCATTGTGCCGACCGCGCCGGTCTTTGCGCAGGCGATCCTGAACATCTGGAACGGCACCTCGGTGTCCTCGCTTTTTGAAGCCGAAACCCTCAGCCCGATCTATGACGGTATGTACGCTGCCGAATAGTCATGTGTTGAGAAGCCCCCTCGCCGTGCTAGCTGAGCGAACGGTGAACGCGTAGCAGGTGGAGGTTGGTCGGGTGAAAATGCCATTTCGTAAGCCGAGGGACGTGTCCCGGACGGGGGATGATGCGCCCGCTTCTTCGCTGATGGGTTATGTCTGGCGGATGAGCGAATGGCATCAGGCTTATGTCTGTCTGCTTGCTGTCGTTTTCGCATTGATCGACCTCATTCCGCTGGAGTTGCAACGGCGGATCGTCAACGAAGTGGTGGAGTCTCAGAACGTCCCCCTTCTCTTGCAATATGGTGCGATCTATCTGGTGCTCATCATAGTGCACAAGTTCGGCAAGTTCGTGTTGAAGCTCTATCAGGGGTGGCTGTCGGAGAGCGCGACGATCTACACCCGCAAGCACCTGCTGGGACTGTACGGCGATCAGTCCGACCCGACCGAAGACAGCAGCGGGCGCACCGTGTCCATCGTCGGTTCGGAGGTCGAGAAGCTTGGTGGCTTCGTGGGCGAATCCCTGTCGCAGGCATGTGTCAATATCACCATGCTGCTGGGGGTGCTGGGGTACATGCTCGTGGTCGAGCCGCGCATCGCCTTGTTCGCGCTGGCCTTTCTGATCCCGCAGATCCTGATCACGCCCCTGATGCAAAAGCGCCTGAACGAACTTGTCGAGGAGCGCGTAGGCTACATCCGCGATCTGGGCGACGAGATTTCCAATATGACGGAGGCGAAACATGATTATTGCCTCGCCATTCTGCCCAAGATTTTCAGCAACCGGATGAAGTATTTTCTGCTGAAATTCGCACTGAAAACGGTACTCAACGTGCTGAATGCGCTGGGGCCGTTTACGGTGCTGATCTTTGGCGGGTATCTGGTGATGCAGGGCCAGACCGAGATCGGCGTGATCGTCGCCTTCATCTCGGGGTTCGAGCGTATGTCCGGTCCGGTGCGTGAACTCATTACCTTTTACCGGGTGGCCGCTCAGGCGACGGTGCAACACCGCATGATCGCCAAATGGGTGTCCAAGCATGTTGATCAGACGCCCGATCAGACCAGCACATAAAAAAAACCCGCCGGTACACGGCGGGTTTTCTTTCATGTCTTCAGGCAGATCCTGTATCAGACGCGGATATGATCGCCCACGGCCACCATATCGGCAAGCAGTTTTGCTGCATCGTCCACCGGACCGGGCTCGTTCACGAAAACCTCCTTGGCTTTCGCGTAGGCTTCTTCGGCTTCCTTGACCATTTCAGCAAGGTGATCCGCCGTGACTTCGCTGCGCGGCAGCGCCCGCTCTGCCAGAACGGTTACACCCGTCGCAGTGATCTCGGCAAAACCGCCGGTCACCAGATATTCGGAGGTACCGTCCGGGCTTTCGGTACTCAGTAAGCCAGGGCGCAGTGTCGTGATGGTGGGCGCATGGCCCGCCATTGCCGTCATGTCGCCATCGGCACCGGGTATCTGGACCGACACGACTTGCGCGGAGGCAAGCCGCCGCTCGGGCGAAACCAGGTCAAATTGCGTCGTATCTGCCATAAGTCAGGCTCCTTAAGCAGCGTCGGCCGCCATTTGTTCGGCTTTCGCTTTCACTTCTTCGATGCCGCCCACCATGTAGAAGGCGCCTTCGGGCAGGTGGTCGTATTCGCCTGCCACGACGGCCTTGAAGCTTTCGATGGTTTCAGCCAAAGGCACCTGTTTGCCATCAGATCCAGTGAAGACCTTGGCCACATCGAAAGGTTGCGACAGGAAACGCTGGATTTTCCGGGCACGGGCCACGGTCAGCTTATCCTCTTCGGAAAGCTCGTCCATGCCGAGGATCGCGATGATGTCCTGAAGCGACTTGTAGCGCTGCAGGATTCCCTGCACGTCACGGGCAACCGCATAGTGCTCTTCGCCCACGACCGCAGGGTCCATCAGACGCGATGTGGAATCGAGCGGGTCCACCGCCGGGTAGATGCCCAGTTCGGAAATCGCACGGCTGAGAACGGTTGTCGCATCGAGGTGCGCGAACGACGTCGCAGGCGCGGGGTCTGTAAGGTCATCCGCCGGTACGTAGACGGCCTGCACGGAAGTGATCGAACCGGCTTTGGTCGAAGTAATCCGCTCCTGCATCTGGCCCATGTCGGTCGCCAGCGTCGGCTGGTAACCCACGGCGGATGGAATACGACCCAGAAGGGCGGACACTTCGGAACCCGCTTGCGTAAAGCGGAAGATGTTGTCCACGAAGAACAGAACGTCGGTTCCGGATTGGTCGCGGAACTGCTCGGCCAGTGTGAGGCCCGTCAGGGCCACACGCATCCGCGCGCCGGGAGGCTCGTTCATCTGGCCGTAGACCAGCGCCACCTGAGAATTCTCAAGGTTTTCCGGGTCGATCACGTTGGATTCGATCATCTCGTGGTAAAGGTCGTTGCCCTCACGCGTCCGCTCGCCCACGCCCGCGAACACGGAGAAGCCCGAGTGCACCTTGGCGATGTTGTTGATCAGTTCCATGATCAGAACCGTCTTGCCCACGCCCGCACCGCCGAAGAGGCCGATCTTGCCACCCTTCGCATAGGGTGCCAGCAGGTCGATCACCTTGATGCCGGTTTCCAGCACTTCAGATGTCGTGGACTGTTCTGCAAACTCGGGCGCGTCCTGGTGGATGGAGCGTTTTTCATCCGCGTTGACCGGGCCTTTTTCATCCACCGGCTCGCCGACGACGTTCATGATGCGACCCAGCGTGGCGTTACCAACCGGGATCGAGATCGGGCCGCCCGTGTCGGTTACGGTTTGACCGCGCACGAGACCTTCGGTGGCATCCATGGCGATCGCGCGCACGGTGTTTTCACCGAGGTGCTGGGCCACTTCGAGCACAAGACGGTTGCCGTTATTGTCTGTTTCCAGCGCGTTGAGGATCTCCGGCAGGTGATCTTCGAATTGAACGTCAACGACCGCGCCGATGACCTGGGTGATATTGCCGACTGCATTTGCCATGTCGTTTCTCCGGTTTGTTCTTACAGCGCTTCCGCGCCGGAAATAATTTCGATCAGCTCGTTGGTGATGACGGCCTGACGCGAGCGGTTGAACTCGATGGTCAGTTGGTCGATCATTTCGCCAGCGTTACGTGTGGCGTTGTCCATCGCCGACATCCGCGCGCCCTGCTCCGATGCGCCGTTCTCCAGCAGACCCGCAAAGATCTGCGTGGCAACACCACGGGGCAGCAAGTCGGCCAGAATGGCTTCCTCGGAGGGCTCGTAATCAAATAGTGTCGAAGGTTCAGCGCCATCCTCTTGTTCGAAAGAGGCGGGAATGATCTGCTGCGCGGTGGGAATCTGCGACACCACGTTCACGAACTTCGAATAGAAGAGTGTGGCGACATCGAATTCACCCGCATCAAAGCGGCTGAGCACATCTTTGGCGATGCTCTGAGCATCCGCATAGCCCACGCGTTTCACTTCTGTCAGATCGACGTGACCAATGTAGTATTGGCTGTAGTCCCGCTTCATCTGATCACGGCCTTTTTTGCCGACAGTGAGGATTTTCACCTCTTTGCCTTCTGCCAGAAGCTTGGTGGCATGGGTCCGCGCCAGTTTGGCGATGTTGGAGTTGAAGCCACCGCAAAGGCCACGTTCAGAGGTCATCACGATCAGAAGCTGCACCTTGTCGCTGCCCGTGCCGGACAGCAGTTTCGGGGCGGAATCCGATCCGCCCACGGATGCGGCAAGCCCCGCCATCACGGCATTGAACCGCTCGGTGTAGGGGCGCGACTGTTCCGCGGCTTCCTGCGCGCGGCGAAGTTTCGCCGCGGCAACCATTTGCATGGCCTTGGTGATCTTGCGGGTCGATTTGACCGACTCGATCCTGTTTTTCAGGTCCTTAAGACTGGGCATGGGCCTACCTCTTAAGCGAAATCAGCGGCGAATTCGTCGAGAGCAGCCTTGATGCTGTCGGCCAGCTCGTCTTTGACCTTGCGGTCGTTGTTGGTGATATCGTCGAGCAGCGCCTGGTGCTTGGAGCGCAGGTGCGCCAGCATACCGGCCTCGAACCGACCCACGTCCTTGACGTCGACCTTGTCGAGATAGCCGTTGGTACCCGCGAAGATGACGCAGACGATTTCCGCATTCGTCAGGGGCGAGTACTGCGGCTGCTTCATGATCTCGGTCAGACGCGCACCCCGGGCCAGCAGTTGCTGGGTGGAGGCATCAAGGTCGGAGCCGAACTGCGCAAAGGCCGCCATCTCGCGGTACTGGGCGAGCGACAGTTTCACCGGGCCCGCCACGGAGGACATTGCCTTGGTCTGGGCCGAAGAGCCCACGCGGGACACCGACAGGCCGGTGTTCACGGCGGGACGGATGCCCTGGTAGAAGAGTTCGGTTTCGAGGAAGATCTGACCGTCGGTGATCGAGATCACGTTGGTCGGAATAAAGGCCGACACGTCACCACCTTGGGTTTCGATGATCGGCAGCGCGGTCAGCGACCCGTTGCCCGCGTCATCGCCCAGTTTCGCGGAGCGTTCCAGCAAACGGGAGTGGAGATAGAAAACGTCACCCGGGTAGGCTTCTCGTCCCGGCGGGCGGCGCAGCAGCAGGGACATCTGGCGATAGGAAACCGCTTGCTTGGAGAGGTCATCATAGATGATCAGCGCGTGGCGGCCATTGTCACGGAAGTGCTCGGCCATCGCGGTCGCAGAGTAAGGTGCGAGGAACTGCATCGGCGCGGGCTCGGACGCGGTCGCGGCCACAACGATCGAGTATTCGATGGCACCGGTTTCTTCGAGCTTTTTGACCAGCTGCGCCACGGTGGAGCGCTTCTGGCCGATGGCGACATAGACGCAGTAGAGCTTCTTGCTCTCATCGTCGCCCGCGCCGTCATTGTACGACTTCTGGTTCAGAATGGTGTCGAGCGCCACGGCGGTTTTGCCGGTCTGACGGTCGCCAATGATGAGCTCGCGCTGGCCACGGCCAATCGGGATCATACTGTCAACGGCCTTGAGACCTGTTGCCATGGGCTCGTGCACCGATTTGCGCGGAATGATACCCGGCGCTTTGACGTCCGCCTGTGACGATGTCTTGGCGTTGATCGGGCCTTTGCCATCAATCGGGTTGCCCAGACCGTCCACAACGCGGCCCAGCAGTTCGTCGCCTGTCGGTACGGACACGATGGAGTTGGTGCGCTTGACGGTGTCACCTTCCTTGATGTCACGGTCGGAGCCGAAGATCACAACGCCGACGTTGTCGGATTCGAGGTTCAGCGCCATGCCCTGAATACCACCGGGGAACTCGACCATCTCGCCGGCTTGAACATTGTCCAGACCGTAAACACGCGCGATACCGTCACCGACGGAAAGCACACGGCCCACTTCGGCCACTTCGGCCTCTTGACCGAAATTCTTGATCTGGTCTTTCAGGATCGCAGAAATCTCTGCAGCTTGGATACCCATTTATCCGACCTCTTTCATTGCATTCTGGAGGGAATTCAGTTTCGAGCGGATCGACGTGTCGATCATGCGCGAACCAACTTTGACAACAAGACCGCCGATGAGGCTTTCATCAACGGTCGCATTGAGTGTTACGGTTTTGCCTGTTGAGGCTTTCAGTGTCTTGGCCAGCTTGTCGGCCTGCGTCTTGGTCAGGGCCTTGGCGGAGACGACATCGGCCGTCACCTCGCCCTTCTCGGCAGCAATAATGTCGCGCAGGGCCGCAACGAGTTGCGGCAAAACGAACAGGCGGCGCTTTTGCGCCATCAGCGCCAATGTGTTGGCGAAAGTGTCTGACAGGTCCATTTTCTGCGCGATGGCGGAGATCGCAGCCCCCTGCTCTTCGCGGGAGTAGATCGGTGACTGGATCAGGGTGCGGAAATCATCGCTGTCACTCAGAGCGGCTTGCAGCGCCTCAAGATCGGTTTCCAAAGCTTTCACAGCTTTGCCGTCCTTGGCTATTTCATAAACCGCAGTGGCATAACGCCCGGCAATACTCGTGGAAATCGAAGCTGGTTCTGACACGTCCACCCTTCCGATGTTCTGGCCCCGGATATGCGAAAAGATCGCGTCACCGAGAGTGTTGGCGCGGCTTGAAATTACTCAAGACGTCGAAATCAGCGGTGATGTAGCAGAGAGGATCACACCCCGCAACATGAGATAGCGAACTGCTCGATTTGCTCTTTTCCCATGTTTTCAGCAGCTTGGCGGAGGTGCGACCGTTTGGCCCCTCAGAAACTTTACAAAATGCGGCAATTATCGCGGAAAAATCCGATTCCCGAGCGGCGAAAACGCGTTTTTGGCGCTCATTCCCGGTGCCGGTAATCCAGTGGTTCAATCGTTAAATCGGCTTTGCGGTCGGTTCCAGTACCCCGGTCGCACTCAGGCGCCGTTGGCGCGCCACTTTGCCCTTGGGTGGATATACCAGTTTCGTAGCCTCCACCATGAAAGCACCGCCGGCCATCATGGTGGGCACGCGCCGCCCGAATTTTTCAAAGGCCGGTCCGGATTTCATCCAGATGCGCCGGGTCGATGGTACCTGATACAAGGCACCGGCGTGCCACTCGGGCAAAAACTGGTGTTTGCGAAGCTGTGTTTCCAGCTGCGACGGCGAATAGGGACGCCCGAACCCAAACGGGGTGCGATCGCGGCGCGCCCAGAGCCCGGCCCGGTTCGGCACGATAAAAAGCGCACGCCCTCCGGGACCCAGCACCCGCCAGCACTCCTCCAGCAGATCCGAGGCCCGTTCCGAGGTTTCAAGCCCGTGTAGAACCACCAGCTTGTCCACATGTCCGGTCTCCAGGGGCCAGAGCGTTTCCTCGGTCAAAACGGAGACATTTGGCTGCCCCGGCGGCCATGGCATCACTCCTTGCGGCCCCGGCATCAGGGCGATCACCCGACGCGCCTCTTTCAGATAGGGCCTGAGCAGCGGCGCCGCGAATCCGAACCCCGTCACGGTCTGCCCCTTGGCTTCCGGCCAAATCTCCCGCATCCGCGCCTGCAGGCTCGCCTGCGCAGCACGGCCCAGGGCGGAGCGGTAGTAAAAATTGCGCAGGTCCTGCACGTCCAGATGCATTGCAGCCCGTCCCGGTATCGGTCACTCTGGCGTCAGTTTCGCAAACCATGAGGAAAATGACCATGCCCGTTGAGATCGTGACAGTCCCCTGCCTGTCGGACAACTACGCCTTTCTGGTGCATGACAGCGTTACCGGGCGCACTGCGCTTGTGGATGTCCCCGAAGCCGCCCCGGTTTTGAACGCTTTGAGTGCCCGCGGGTGGCGCCTGCATGAAGTCTGGCTGACCCATCACCATCCCGATCACGTTCAGGGGTTGGCGCGCGTGCTTCAGGACCATCAGGCACAGGTCACGGGCGCTGACGCGGACGCCCATAGGTTGCCGCCTCTCAACCGCCGCGTGAGAGATGGCGATACCTTCGACTTTGCCGGGCAGTCGGTGCTGGTTCTTGACGTGTCGGGTCATACCCGCGGACACATCGCGTTTTACATGCCCGATGCGGACGCCGCTTTTACCGCCGACAGTCTGATGGCACTGGGGTGCGGGCGGCTTTTCGAGGGTACGGCGGACCAGATGTGGGACAGTCTGACCAAACTGATGGCGCTGCCGCCGGAAACGCTCATCTGTTCAGGACATGAATACACCGCGTCCAATGCTAAGTTTGCGTTAACCATTGATCCCGATAATCCTGAACTTATATCAAGAAACGAAGAGATAGCGACCGCTCGTGCTGCCGGTATCCCGACCGTTCCTTCAACCCTCGCACTGGAAATGGCGACAAATCCGTTTCTGCGTGCCTCTAGCCCTGACATCCGCGCCCGTCTGGGTCTGCCAGACGCTACTGATGCCCAGGTTTTCGCTGAAATCCGCGCCCGCAAGGACGCTTTCTAACGCTTACATTGCAGCCTTTCATGTCGGTTTCACACAAATTGTGACCGTAAAATGGAAGAAAAAACTTGAAGAGGGGCTGCGATCAACCAAACTCTAACACTATGAGGCCATGGTTGGCTGAAGGATCGGCATAAATCAGATCCGCCACCGACCCCGATCAGAAGGAGCGCGCATTGTGCCTTCATTTTCGACCACACTGGAACAGGCAATTCATTCCGCATTGGCCCTCGCCAATGCCCGACGTCATGAGTTTGCAACGCTGGAGCACTTGTTGCTCGCCCTAATTGATGAACCGGATGCCACCCGGGTGATGAAAGCCTGCAGTGTCGATATCGACGATCTGCGTGCAACATTGGTCGAATTCGTGGATGAGGACCTCAGCAATCTGGTGACAGACGTAGACGGCTCCGAAGCGGTGCCAACGGCAGCGTTTCAGCGGGTTATCCAACGCGCCGCGATCCACGTGCAGTCGTCAGGGCGCACCGAGGTGACCGGCGCGAACGTGCTCGTGGCGATTTTTGCCGAGCGCGAGAGCAACGCGGCCTACTTCCTTCAGGATCAGGACATGACCCGCTATGACGCGGTGAATTTCATCGCCCATGGGGTCGCCAAGGACCCGGCCTTTGGTGAACCGCGCCCGGTGTCCGGCGCGCCGGAGCACGAAGAAGAAGCGCAGGGCGTGACGGAAGGCGAAAAGAAAGAGAGCGCGCTGGAGAAATACTGCGTGGATCTGAATGCCAAGTCCCGCGATGGGGATGTAGACCCTCTGATCGGGCGCGATGCCGAGGTGGAACGCTGCATCCAGGTGCTTTGCCGCCGCCGTAAGAACAACCCGCTGCTGGTCGGCGATCCCGGTGTTGGCAAAACCGCCATCGCCGAAGGTCTTGCCCGCAAGATCGTGGGCGGCGAAACGCCGGAAGTTCTTGAGAATACGACCATTTACTCGCTCGACATGGGCGCCTTGCTGGCCGGGACAAGGTACCGCGGCGATTTCGAGGAGCGTCTGAAAGCCGTGGTTTCTGAACTGGAGCAGCACGAAGACGCGGTTCTGTTCATCGACGAAATTCACACCGTGATTGGCGCGGGCGCGACCTCCGGCGGCGCGATGGATGCCTCCAACCTGCTGAAACCCGCGCTGGCGGGTGGCAAACTGCGCACCATGGGATCGACCACGTACAAGGAGTTCCGACAACATTTCGAAAAGGACCGTGCGCTGAGCCGCCGGTTCCAGAAGATCGACGTGAATGAGCCTTCGGTGGAAGATGCAGTCAAGATTCTGCGCGGCCTGAAACCGTATTTCGAGGATCACCATTCGGTCAAATACACCGCCGATGCGATCAAATCCTCCGTGGAACTGGCCTCGCGCTACATCAATGACCGCAAATTGCCGGACAGCGCCATCGACGTGATCGATGAAGCAGGCGCAGCCCAGCATCTGGTGGTCGCTGCCAAGCGCCGTAAGACAATCGGGACGAAGGAAATCGAGAATGTGGTGGCCAAGATCGCACGCATTCCGCCGAAAAACGTGTCGAAGGACGATGCAGAAGTGCTCAAAGACCTCGAGGGGTCGCTGAAACGTGTGGTTTTCGGACAGGACAAGGCCATCGAAGCCTTGTCATCGGCGATCAAGCTGGCCCGAGCGGGTTTGCGCGAGCCGGAAAAACCGATTGGCAACTACCTGTTCGCGGGCCCGACCGGGGTGGGTAAAACCGAGGTTGCAAAACAACTCGCCGACACGCTGGGCGTGGAATTGCTGCGCTTCGACATGTCGGAATATATGGAGAAACACGCGGTCAGCCGTCTGATTGGCGCGCCTCCGGGGTATGTTGGCTTCGATCAGGGTGGCATGCTCACCGATGGCGTGGACCAGCATCCACACTGCGTCCTCCTGCTTGACGAGATGGAGAAAGCGCACCCGGATGTCTATAACATCCTGCTGCAGGTAATGGATCACGGTAAGCTGACCGATCACAACGGCCGCACTGTGGATTTCCGAAATGTCGTTCTGATCATGACGTCGAACGCCGGCGCGTCCGAGCAGGCCAAGGAGGCTATTGGTTTCGGCCGGGATCGGCGGGAAGGCGAGGATACGGCGGCAATTGAACGCACGTTCACGCCGGAATTCCGCAACCGTCTGGATGCGGTGATCAGCTTTGCGCCGCTGCCGAAAGAGGTGATCCTGCGCGTGGTCGAAAAATTCGTGCTGCAACTGGAAGCACAATTGATGGACCGCAATGTCACGATCGAGCTGACCAAACCGGCGGCGGAATGGCTTGCGGACAAAGGCTACGATGCGAAAATGGGTGCCCGCCCGCTGGGTCGGGTGATCCAGGAGCACATCAAGAAACCGCTTGCCGAAGACCTGCTGTTCGGCAAGCTGGCCAAGGGCGGCATCGTCAAGGTCGGCGTCAAAGGTGGCGAGATCGACCTCAAGATCGAAGGACCCGACAAGCCAAGACTGTCGGGGAACAAGCCTCCCTTGCTGACCGCCGAATAAGCGCGACAATCTGCGCCTCAACCGACTTCCCCCCTGCCCCGGCTGACCGTGGCAGGGGGTCTTTATATGAAGTGCCGGAGATTCCGGAAAAAGCGACACTAAGCGAGTTGAATGCCTCCGCCGGTGACACGATCGAAGACGCGCCGGAAAAGCTATTTTTCAGTGAACTTCAGTTCAATGCGCCGGTTCTGGGCCCGCGCGTCCTCGCTGTCGCCAAGAGCGACGGGTTGAAATTCACCAAACCCGTTTGCAGCCAGCCGGTTGGGCGGAATACCCAGCGCATTCACCATGTATTTCACGACGGACAGAGCACGCGCCTGGCTCAACTCCCAGTTATCGGCAAACTGTCCGAAACCCGACAACGGCAGGTTGTCGGTATGCCCGTCGACGCGAATAATCCAGTCGATTTCATCAGGGATATCTCCCGCGACGCTCGCCAGAATGCGGGCGACTTTTGCAACCTCCGCCTGTCCAGCGGTGGACAGATCAGCACTCGCCGGCTCAAACAGCACCTCCGAGGAGAACACAAACCGGTCTCCCTCTATGCGCACGCCCTCCTGACGTCCCAGAACATCGCGTAAACGGCCGAAGAATTCCGACCGGTACTGTGCCAGATCCTTGGTTTCCTCAGTCAACCTTTCCGCTTCTTCCGCCAGTCGTGCGGCTTCTTTTTCCAGACGAATGCGCTCGGCCTCTTCCAGTTCGGCACGGCGGCGCTCTTCGGCGGCGACGCGGGCCAATGCCGTATTGAGATCGGACCCCAGCGACTGCAACCGGATCTGCGATGCCGCGTCGCGGGCCACCGCATCGTCCAGCAGTGATTGTAAATCCCCCAGTTGCATCCGCAGGGCGGCAACCTGCTGGTTCAACAGTTCTGTTTGACGCTGCGCCTCTGCACTGATCGCTTCTTCCTGCGCCAACGCGCGGCGCGCTTCGGCCAGCAGGGCGGCGCGACGTTCGGTTTCGGTGCTGGTATCTTCTGCCAGCGTCTCGGCGGCAAGCTTCGCCGCCAGCGCCGTGGCCAGCTGTTCACGCAAGAGTTTCCGCTCCGCCTCAAGATCGGCCTGACGGGCGCGTGACGCGTCCTGTTCCGCCTGCGCATCGGTCTGGGCAGTTGCAAGACGCTCTTTCAGCGCCCGTTCCGCCGCGCGCAGTGTCTCGGCCTGTTGTGCTGCTGTATCAACGGTCTCTTCCAATCCCTCGACCCGCAACAGGGCGGCGGCCAACTGCGCATCCAGATCACTTTCCGCGGTACGCGCCGCAGCAAGAAGGGTGAGCGTGTCTTCCGCATCCTTGCGTTGTGCCTCCAGCGCCAGTGTCATGGCCGTCAATTCGGCATCCGCATCCGCCAGACGTGCGCGCAGGGCTTCGGCGGCCGCCGCCTCGGTCAGCCGGGCGGCTTCTTCCGCGCTCAGCGCCTGTTGGGCGCTGTCCAACTCGGCCGTCAACCGATCCACCTGACCTGCAGTTTCAGCGTTTCGTGCCCGCAGGTCCGCGACCAGCGCATCCAGCGCCTCGCGCCGTGCCGCCGCCAACCGGGCCGCTTCGACCTGCGCGTCTATCTCCGTGCGCGCAGATGCCAACGCAAGGTTCAATGCTTCCTGTTCGCTCAGCAACGCGGCCTGCGTCTCCTCAAGCGCATCGCGTCTTTGCTCCAACGCGGCGACGTCACCAAGCGCCGTATCACGTTGGGCAATAAGCGCTGCTACCTGCGCTTCGAAACTGGTGATCCGGGTCTCGGCTTCGTTTAATGCGGCGGCCTGCGCATTCCGGGTGGCCGTCAGCGTGGCAATACGCGCCTGCGCATCCGTCAGGGACGTGCTCAGCGCGCCGACCCGTCTTTCCAGATCGGCGTTCGATTGCTGTTCCAGCCCCAGCGCCTGCGCCAGTGCGGCAACCTCGCCGGCCAGTTGGTCAAGCTCGGATTCCTGCCCAGTGATCCGCTCCGTCAGCACAAACTGAACAACCATGAAGATGGTCAAGACGAACATGAGCACCAGCAGCAGCCCGGTCATAGCATCGACAAAGCCGGGCCAGATCGAGGCCTGAAAGCGTGCGCCGGTGCGTCGCGACAGCGCCATGCTCAGCTATCCTCGGGGTTTGATTTCATCACGGGCCGCGCACGTCTGGGGCGCATAGCATCGGCCAGTTTTGAAATATCCATGCGCAATTCGGCCATGCTCTCCTGACGCCCGGCGGATATCTCTTCCAGAATTCTCAGCATCTGCACATCTATGGACCGTAACCGCATGCGGCTTTCGGCATCGATACCGTCGCCATGCGTCTGATTTTCCAGAACCGAGATCAGCCGCTCCTGCCCTTCGGCAACCCGCTCCAGGGCTAGGGTCGCGGGATCGGGCCGGTCCATTCGGTCGGTCATCTGTTCGATCGAATTTGCAAGTGCGCCGAGCCGTTCCTGCACCTGCCCGCGGCTGACGTCGGACTGTATGAACATCCGCTGCAGTTCTTCCATCTGCTCGGCCATGTGGTCGACAACACCGGCCAGCACGGATTGATCGCCCGATGCCTCGTCCCCGGTTGTAAACCCGACGCGGGTGATCGAGCTCAGCCATTCTTCGAGCTCGCGGTAAAAGCGGTTCTGGCCGTGCCCGGCAAAGAGTTCCAACAGGCCGACAATGAGAGAGCCCGCAAGCCCCAGCAGAGACGACGCGAAGGCCACACCCATGCCGCCCAGCTGCGTTTGCAACCCGCTCATCAGGCGATTGAAAACCTGAAGACCGCCCTCACCCTCTTCGGGTGCTAGGCTGCTGATGGTTTCCACGATGGCGGGCACGGTTGTTGCAAGCCCGTAGAACGTGCCCAAAAGCCCCAGGAAAATCAGCATGCTGACAATATATCGGGTGATTTCCCGCGCCTCTTCGATACGGTTCACGACCGAGTCGAGGATAGATCGCGTGGACGAGGCACTCACCTGCATGCGCGCGCCCCGCGAGCGCAACAGGGACGCCAGCGGTGCGAGGAGTTGCGGCGCCTTGATACTGCTGTCGAGGGAATCAGTGGCAAATCGTTCAATCCAGCGCACGGATCCGATCAGTTGAAAAACCTGATAAAAACAGGCAAAAACCCCGATGATAAACACGAAGATAATGAAGCCATTCAGATAGGGGTTCGCCTCAAAAACCGGCAACACGCGCGGCAGGGCGAGAAAGCTGCCGAAACTGGACAGCGCGAGTACAATCAGCATCAGCGAAATCTGCCGCACCGGTTGGGAGAAAACCGGTCTTGCCTCTTTTTCTGGCAATGCCATGCGCTCTGGCTCCTGCGCTTTATTGTTCTGCTCTGACGGCAGCTTACACTGAAAACCGCCACCAGCGCCAAGGATTTATGCGGTGAGGTGACGGACCCGCTGACTGAGCCATTCAAGGTCCGGATCGTGCAAGCCGATCTCGGTCAGATGGGTGGCGGTATTGTAAAGATATTCGGTGTTTGGACCCATGCCGCCCTTGGCCCGCGCGATGATCTGCGCCTGCTCCTCCAGCGGCATTCCGCCACAATACTGGACGTGGTCAGGATTGATCACATAACACAGCGCGCGCACCCGCCGCCCGTCAACAAGGTCAATATCCAGCTCCCGTTCCAGATATGCAGAGGAGATCAATTCGCGCTCTCGCAGATAGGCCAGTGTTACCGCCTCCTGACCGGCGGCAACGGCCAGAGCCACACCCTCGCAGGCATGGGCGGGGTCTTCGTCCAGCGCCAGAACCAGCCCGGGGTGATCTTCAGTGCCGCGATGGTGAATCGACCACATGCAAAAGGATCGCGCATATCCTGGCAATATGCCCACGGCCTGTTCGGCCACGTCAAATCCGGGGTTCCATAACAGGCTTCCATACCCGAATACCCACATCGTCATCGTGCTGGTTCTCCCTCGCTGCATTGCGTAAACCTGAAAACGGCGGCAAGGGAAAGGGCTCTGTCATGCGTCGTGTCATCTGGCTGGTTGTGCTTGTCGCTCTGGTGTGGAGCGGATGGTGGGTCATGGCCACGCTCGGAGCTGTACGGGGCATCGAAGGCTGGCTTGCGGCCCGGCAGTCCGAAGGGTGGCAGGCCGAAACCTCCGCTATCGCTTTCGAAGGCTATCCGCTTGATATTCGCATCACTCTGAAGGACCCGCTGCTGGCTGACCCTGACACCGGTGTGGCGCTGGAAACCTCTGCACTGCGCCTGGGGGCGCCGGTGTGGGACCCGGGACAAATCACCCTGGTTTTGCCGAATGATCCCATTCTTCTGGCAAGCCCCGAGACACGCACCCGGTTTCTGACCCAGGAGGGCCGGGCAAACCTGTTCGTGGACACCGGAGCGGCCCTTGCACTGGAGCAGATGGAAGCATCTGCAGACGTGTGGCTGCTCGACGGCGAGGCAGGCGATCTGCTCTCCGGTGGAACGTCTCGTGCGGCTGTTGTGCACGACCCGGAGATGCCGGCGACCTACCATTTCAATCTTGATGTCGACGGGTTGAGACCGGGGGAGATACCACGTTCGGCCTTGTTCATTCCGCAAGAGTGGCCGGTGACTTTCGACCGGTTGAGCGTGCAGTCAACCGTGCGATTTGACCGGATCTGGGACATCACCGCGCTCGAAGTTTCCCGTCCTCAACCCCGACAGATTTCCATACCGCAGGCAGAGGCGATCTGGGGCGATCTCCAGTTGCGGTTTGCGGCCAACCTCGATGTTGACGTGGCCGGGGCCGCGACCGGCAGTGTGAATGTGCAGGCCCGAAACTGGCGCGCGATGCTGGCGATCGCCGAGACCGCTGGCATTTTGCCGTCCGGTTTGCGACCCCAGATCGAACAGGCGCTGTCGACTTTAGCCTCCTTGGCCGGAAACCCGGAGACGCTGGACGTCACACTGACCCTGCGCGACGGCTTCGTCTCTCTGGGCTTTATCCCGCTGGGTCCCGCGCCCCGGTTCCGTTTGCGCTAGCGGCAGTACGTCCCGGAACGGTACCTTGCGGTATCGAAGTGAAAGTGGTCCCGGTGGAAACTGTCGGCATTCGGCCCCAGCACTGTGCCGAAGGGCCCGCAGGCGCCTCGGTGCATATCGCGCATGGCTTGCGCCGTTGCGCGCGCGGTCCACCCCCTTAGCACGGTGATCCTCGTCCCGTCGCGCAGCTGGAAGCCCGAGATATCAATCGCGCGCCCCTTGCCGTGTTCGGAAATACGCGCACCCTTTTTATTGTTGCGCGTGCGGCAGGCGTAGTGCGCGGCCACGCGCAATCCCTTCACGCCGCCCCCTTGCTTGCGCAGGGCGGGCTTGACGCTCTGATCCACCCAGCTCTTGAGCGCCCGCGCGGTGTCGCAATCCATCACCGAACGCTGGCTGAGGGTCACATCTGAAACAGAGCGCACGCGCACAGCCTCTGCAAGACCACATCCGGAGATCCTGCCGGCCACGCGCCCGACGATTTCCCCCTGAATATCGGTGTCGCCGCATACCGCCCCCTTCTCGCGCAGCTTGCGGTGCTTGCGCGCGCTGCGCATTACCGCGCGGGTTCGTTTCTGCGGTCGCAGGGATGTTGTGGGGGCGGTGCCGCGACGCGTTGCTGCCTGGGCCGCGGGGTCACGTTGGGGTGTTGCGATGGCGCCCGACCCGTCAAGCACCAGTGGGTGTGTGCCCCCGGCGGTTGAACCCGGCCGGCCCACCGGTCGTTTCACCGTTTCGGGCGCCGCCAGCGCAGCGCCGGCAAGCAGCGCAAAGACAAGGCTCAGGACCTTCACTTCGGTTGTTTCACGCGACCGAAATCCGGTGCGTCGGTATCTTGACCCGCCTCGATGATCCCGCGGCGGATCGCCCGGGTGCGGGTGAAGTAGTCGTGCAGGTGATCTCCGTCCCCCGTTCGGATCGCCCGCTGCAGCGCAAAGAGCTCTTCGGTAAAGCGCCCGAGAATTTCCAGCGTGGCGTCCTTGTTGGTCAAAAAGACATCCCGCCACATCGTGGGGTCGCTGGCCGCGATCCGGGTGAAATCCCGGAAACCGGCGGCAGAGTACTTGATCACCTCGCTGTCCGTCACCCGGCGCAAGTCGTCCGCGACCCCGACCATCGTGTAGGCAATCAGGTGCGGCGCGTGGCTCGTGACCGCTAGGACCAAGTCGTGGTGATCTGCGTCCATCTCGTCGACATTGCTGCCGACGCCTTCCCAGAGCGCACGCAGGCGTGCGACAGCTTGCCGATCCGATCCCTCGGCCGGCACCAGCAGCCACCATCGGTTATCAAAGAGTTCAGCGAAACCTGCCTCGGGGCCTGAATGCTCCGTCCCGGCAAGGGGGTGGCTGGGAATGAAATGCACACCCTCCGGTACATGCGGTGACACGCTTTCAATCACGTCCCGCTTGACGGAACCGACGTCGGTCACGGTTGCGCCCGGCTTCAGAACCGGTCCGATCTCAGCCGCCACTGCCGCCATCGCGCCAACCGGTACGCACAAAACCACGAGATCGGCATCTGCCGCCGCCTCTGCCGCGCTGTCGCAAACGCGATCGCACAGGCCGATGCGCCGCGCAGTGTCGCGTGTTTCAGCACTGCGCGCATAGCCGGTAACCTCGGCAGCCAATCCGTTGCGTTTAATCGCCCAAAAGATGGATGACGCGATCAGCCCCAGCCCGATGAGAGCCACGCGGTTGTAGATAACGCTCATTCTGCCCCCTTGAAGGATGCCAGCGCCTCCAGCACGCGGGTAACATCCTCGGCCCGCCCGACGGTAATGCGCAGCGCGTCGGGGAACCCGTAGCCCTTGACCAGCCGCACCAGAATGCCGACCGTCTTCAGATGGGCATCGGCGGCGATGGCCTCCGCCTCATCCTCGAACCGCGCCAGTACGAAATTGGCGTGGCTCTCGTCACAGGCGATACCGAGTTGCCTCAGACCGCCCGTCAGACGCACGCGCTGTTCGGCATTCTCGCGCAGACATCGGTCGACAAATGCGCGGTCACGCATCGCGCCCTCGGCACCTGCAAGGGCGACGGTCGACATGTTGAAGGGGCCGCGGATGCGGTTCAGCACATCAATAACCTCCTGCGCGGCATAGCCCCAGCCAACCCGCAGGCCGCCCAGACCGTAGAGCTTGGAAAAGGTGCGGGTCATCACGACGTTACCGTGCGCGCGCGCCAGCGATGCGCCGCCATCGTAGCCGTCAAAGAATTCCGCATAGGCCCCGTCAAGCACCAGCAGGCATTCGGGTGGCACCGCGTCTGCAAGGCGCGCCAGCTCATCAGATCCCAGCGCTGTGCCCGTCGGATTGGCAGGGTTCGCGATGTAGATGATCCGCGTGGCGGGGGTGATCCCGGCTATGAGTTTGTCCACGTCCACGCAGCGGTCGGTTTCCTCGGCGACAACAGGCGTCGCCCCGGCAGAGAGCGCGAACACCCTGTAAAGGGAAAACCCGTGCTCGGTGTAAAGCACCTCGTCGCCCGGACCGGCGTAGGCCATGGCAAGCAACGTGAGGATCTCATCCGAGCCGACGCCGCAGATGATCCGGTCGGCGTCCAGACCATGCACCTCTGCAATCACCTGCCGCAGCTTTGCATGGTCCGTCGACGGGTAACGATGCAACCCTGTGGCCGCTTCGGTCACCGCCGCCATGGCCTTTGGGCTGGCGCCAAAGGGGTTTTCGTTCGAGCTCAGCTTGAGCGGATCTCTCTGCCCCTCGATCCTTGAGGCACCGCCCTGATAAAGAGCGATGTCCATGATACCGGGTTGCGGACGCAGTGCTGTAGTCATCGGGTCTTCTCCTGTCCGGCGGACCTTAGCGGGGTGCCGCCCGGTCTGCCACCGCCAACTGCGGGCGCGGCTCAACTGGCCAGAACATTGCGAAACAGCCAGGGGTCGCTGTCATCAGTATCTTCGGGGAACAGTTCCCATCGGTCCTGAAGCGGCGTCCAGTCGGTGTAATGGGCTTCCACCGGGCCAAGATACGGCATTTGCACCGCAAGGCAGCGCGCGTGGTCCATCTCGTCGGTCTCCACGATGCCTGCCTTCGGATTCTCCAGAGCCCAGACCATCCCTGCAAGCACGGCAGAGGTCACCTGCAGGCCGGTCGCGTTCTGGTAGGGTGCGAGGCTTTTGGTCTCCTCGTTCGACAAACGGGAGCCGTACCAGAGCGCGTTTTTCTCGTGCCCGTAGAGCAGCACGCCCAACTCATCGATCCCCTCGACGATTTCATCTTCTTCTAGGATATGATGTATCGTCTGCTGCCTGCCGGACCCGAACATCTCGTGCAGGGATAGCACCGCGTCATCGCAGGGGTGATACGCGTAGTGGCACGTCGGGCGGAAGGTCGGCGCATCTGCCGGACCCACAGTGTAGTAATCCGATATCGAGACCGCCTCGTTATGCGTGACCAGAAAACCGAACTGCGGCCCCGGCGTCGGGCACCATGTGTGAACCCGGGTGATCGCGCCCGGACGTTCCAACCAGATTGCAGACTGGCATCCGCTGTCATGGCTGTGCGCGTTTTCCGGCATCCATGTCTCATGTGTGCCCCAGCCCAGTTCCGCGGGCTGGAACCCTTCGGAGATGAACCCTTCGACTGACCACGTGTTTACGAATGTCCCCCGCGGGCGCGGGGCGCGGCGGGCCTGTGTGTCCCGCTCGGCAATGTGCACGCCCCTGACGCCCAGCGATTGCATGAGCGCGCCCCATCCGGCCCGGTCCGCCGGTGTGTCGATGTCGTGGCCTGTGTCCCGGGCCAGGGTCAGCAGGGCTTCCTTGACGAACCAGCTGACCATTCCCGGGTTGGCACCGCAGCAGGAGACAGCCGTTGTGCCACCGGGATTGGCCGCTTTCTCGTCGCGGACTTTCTGGCGCAGCGCATAATTTGTGCGCTCCGCATTCTCCGTGGTCTCGAAGTAAAACCCTTCCCAGGGTTCCACCACGGTGTCGATGTAGAGGACGCCCAGGTCGCGGCAGAGTTTCATGATGTCGAGCGAGGAGGTATCGACGCTCAGGTTGACGCAAAAGCCCTGACCATTGGCAAAGAGCCGCCCTAGAACGTTGCGGTAGTTGTCGCGCGTGATCCGGGTCTGCAGATGGCGGATGCCGCGCTCTGCCAGAAAGCCCTTCACCGCTTCGCTTGGTTCGATGACCACCAGCTGATCCGCGTCATAGTCGAAATGCCGTTCTATCAACGGCAGCGTACCGCGCCCGATGGACCCGAACCCGATGATGACAATTGGACCGTCGATGCGGCCGTAATTAGGATAGTTGGTCAAGTCGTCCCCCAAGAAACAAAAAAGGGCCGCGCTGGCATGATCCGGCGCGGCCCCAAAGCAATAATTGCGAGGAACCTTAGTTCTTCGCGTAGAATTCCACGACGAGGTTCGGTTCCATTATGACAGGGTACGGCACGTCGCCCAGCGACGGGGTGCGCACGAATTTTGCTGTCATTTTGGAATGGTCCGCTTCCACGTAGTCAGGCACGTCGCGCTCTGGCAGTTGTGTCGCTTCGAGCAGAACGGCCAGTTGCTTGGACCGGTCACGCACTTCGATCACGTCGCCTTCCTGCACGCGGTAGGAGGGAATGTTGACCTTTTTGCCGTTCACTTTCACGTGGCCATGGTTCACGAACTGGCGGGCTGCAAAAACGGTGGCGACGAATTTCGCACGGTAGACAACCGCGTCCAGACGACGCTCCAGCAGGCCGATCAGGTTTTCACCTGTATCACCTTTGACACGCTCAGCTTCGGCGTAGATGCGGCGGAACTGTTTCTCGGTCAGGTCACCGTAGTAGCCCTTGAGCTTCTGCTTGGCGCGCAGCTGAATACCGAAATCGGAAAGCTTGCCCTTGCGGCGCTGACCGTGCTGGCCGGGGCCGTATTCGCGACGGTTCACCGGGGATTTCGGACGGCCCCAGATGTTTTCGCCCATGCGGCGGTCGATTTTGTACTTGGCAGACGTGCGTTTTGTCACGGCTGATCTCCTTCTCTTTGAGCCCGAGCGGGCAATGAAGGGCGTTGTCCTCTGGCTTACACCTGACAGGCTGTCCCTTGCGGGGGCCACCAACACCAATGAAGCCGCGCTTATACTGGGCCATTGCACGGAGTCAACGGCTCATTTTCGCGCCATCAGCGCCACGTCGGCATGCCTGTGACAGCCTACGAGATGATCGTTGACCATGCCGACCGCCTGCATGAAAGCATATACGATCGTCGGGCCGCAGAATCGGAAGCCTTCCGCCTTCAGATCTTTGGAAATCCGCGTGGACAAGGGGGTAAAGGCGGGCACATCCGCCAAAGTTTCCCATGCGTTTTGAACAGGCGTGCCATCCACGTAGCGCCACAAAAACCGGTCAAACCCGCCGCGCGCTTCGAGCTTTTGCCAGACGCGGGCATTGGTGATCGTCGCTTCGATCTTGCCGCGATGCCTGATGATGCCGCTGTTTTGTAACAGCCCCTCCACCTCCTCAGCCCCCCATTGGGCCACGACGTCGGGCTCGAACCCGGCGAAAGCCGCGCGAAAGTTTTCTCTTTTTTTCAATATGGTGAGCCAACTCAACCCGGCCTGAAACCCATCCAGCACCAATTTTTCCCACAGCGCCCGGCTATCGTATTCCGGCACGCCCCAATCCGTATCATGGTAGTCGAGATAAATTTTCTCCGGCCCGGCCCAACCGCAACGATCCATCGCATTTTCCATTTGTTTACCATATTTTTCAAAGCATTAAAGCATAAGTCAAATTAGAACAAAATAGGAATATTAACCCGGATTTAGCAAATTTGTCTGCAAGGTGACGCCATCAGATCAGTGCGAGGATAGCAATGCCCGGACCCAGGAAATTGAAGTTTGCGGATGTGCCGCCCGGTGCTGACAGCCCACTGAGCTTTGCCGTTTCCAAACGCGATCAATCGACCCTTGTCATGGTGGCCGAGGCCATCAAGAACAAGCAGGTGTTACTGGCGTTCCAGCCCGTTATGCAGGCGCGTGCCGAAGGCAAGGTCGCCTTCTATGAAGGGTTGATCAGGGTTCTCGATTCCACCGGACGTGTCATTCCCGCCAGCGACTTCATGGAAACGATTGAAAACACGGAACTGGGCCGGCAACTCGACACGCTTGCGCTTGGCCTTGGGCTGCGGGCCTTGAATGACAACCCGGGGTTACGGCTCTCCATCAATATGTCGGCGCGCTCCATCGGATACCGGCAGTGGAACCGGACGCTGGACCGATGGCTGACACGCAACGATCAGATCGCCGAACGGTTGATTCTGGAAATTACCGAAAGTTCCGCCATGATGGTCCCGGAACTGGTGGTGGATTTCATGGACCGCCTGCAAATTGAAGGCATTTGTTTTGCGATGGATGATTTTGGCGCCGGATATACCGCCCTGCGCTATTTCAAAGACTTCTTTTTCGACATTCTCAAGATTGACGGTCAGTTCATTCAGGGTATCGCGAATGATCCGGACAATCAGGCCATGACATCTGCGCTTGTCTCTATCGCCCGACATTTCGATATGCTCACTGTCGCCGAATTCGTCGAAAACAAGGAAGACGCGGACACGCTGATCAACATCGGTGTCGACTGCTTGCAGGGCTTTCATTTTGCGGCCGCAACGACGCGTCCGCACTGGCTTCGCGACGCTACCCCTCAAAAAGCCGTGTAATACATCACGATGCAAGCGCATGCGGGCTTGACGCGGCGGCCAGTTGGTTGCTGAGCACAAGTGAATGCGCTATGGGTTCGCCAATGAGTGGTGGGGGACCCGAGCCTTGATTTGAAGGCCCGATCAGAGTGTCCCCGCCAAAAACTGGCAAAGGACCAATCTTATGACGAATGTCGTTATCGCATCCGCTGCACGAACTGCTGTCGGCAGTTTCGGCGGCTCTTTTGCAACCACGCCTGCCCATGATCTGGGGGCGGCCGTTTTGAAAGAAGTTGTCTCGCGCGCCGGCGTGGACGCGGCAGAGGTGTCCGAAACCATTCTTGGGCAGGTTTTGACAGCGGCGCAGGGCCAGAACCCGGCCCGTCAGGCCCACATCAATGCAGGCCTGCCGCAAGAAAGCGCCGCATGGACGATCAACCAGGTTTGTGGTTCTGGCCTGCGCGCCGTCGCACTCGCGGCGCAACACATTCAACTGGGCGACGCCGACATCGTCGCCGCGGGTGGGCAGGAAAACATGACACTGTCGCCCCATGCGGCCTCGCTGCGTGCCGGTCACAAGATGGGTGACATGAAGTACATCGACACGATGATCCGCGATGGCCTTTGGGATGCCTTCAACGGCTATCACATGGGTCAAACCGCTGAAAACGTTGCCGAGAAGTGGCAGATCAACCGCGAACAGCAGGATGAATTCGCCGTGGCCTCGCAGAACAAGGCAGAGGCGGCCCAGAAGGCGGGCAAGTTTGCCGATGAAATCATGGCCTTCACCGTCAAAGGCCGCAAGGGCGACACTGTCGTCGATCAGGACGAATACATCCGCCATGGCGCAACCATTGAGGCGATGCAGAAGCTGCGCCCCGCCTTTACCAAGGATGGTTCGGTCACCGCGGCCAATGCCTCGGGCCTGAACGATGGTGCGGCGGCCGCGCTGATGATGTCCGCGGACGAGGCGGAGAAGCGCGGGATCGAGCCGCTGGCGCGCATCGCCAGCTACGCCACCGTGGGCCTCGACCCTTCTATCATGGGGGCCGGTCCGATCTATGCAAGTCGCAAGGCGCTTGAAAAAGCAGGCTGGAAGGCGGAAGATCTTGATTTGGTCGAAGCCAACGAAGCCTTCGCGGCACAGGCCTGCGCGGTGAACAAGGATATGGGCTGGAACCCGGAGATCGTGAATGTGAATGGCGGCGCAATCGCCATCGGTCACCCGATCGGCGCGTCCGGTGCGCGCATCCTCAACACCCTGCTCTTCGAGATGAAGCGGCGCGATGCGAAAAAGGGCCTCGCCACGCTGTGCATCGGCGGCGGCATGGGCGTCGCCATGTGCCTCGAGCGTCCGTAAGCGCCCCGCGGGCGGCGGATGACCCTGCCGCCCGTTTTATTTTCAGGTCAAAGTCGCAGTTCCGCGCGTAATAATGTTGCGCGAAATGGAATTGATGCGTAACAACATTATCAGATAACTTAAGGAGAATCCGACTATGTCCCGTGTCGCACTTGTCACTGGAGGCAGCCGAGGAATCGGTGCCGCAATTTCCAACGCCTTGAAAGACGCAGGCTATTCCGTCGCAGCCACCTATGCGGGCAACGACGAAGCCGCGGCGAAATTCACCGATGAGACCGGCATCAAAACGTACAAGTGGAACGTCGCGGACTATGAGGCCAGCAAAGCGGGTCTGGCGCAGGTTGAATCGGATCTGGGCCCGATTGACGTTGTTGTCGCGAACGCCGGCATCACCCGTGACGCCCCCTTCCACAAGATGTCTCCGCAACAATGGCACGAGGTCATCGACACGAACCTCACAGGTGTCTTCAACACCATCCACCCGATCTGGCCGGGCATGCGCGAACGCAAGTTCGGACGGGTCATCGTGATCAGCTCGATCAATGGTCAGAAGGGACAGTTTGCGCAGGTCAACTACGCGGCAACCAAGGCAGGAGATCTGGGCATCGTGAAATCGCTGGCGCAGGAAGGTGCGCGCGCCGGCATCACCGCCAATGCGATCTGCCCCGGGTACATTGCAACGGAAATGGTCATGGCGGTGCCAGAGAAAGTACGCGAGTCGATTATTGCTCAAATCCCGGCGGGGCGTCTCGGCGAGCCGGAAGAAATCGCGCGCTGCGTTGTTTTCCTTGCATCGGACGACTCGGGCTTCATCAACGGGTCGACGATCTCTGCGAACGGTGCGCAATTCTTCGTCTGAAGTGTGCTTTCATGCGACATGAAGGGCCGGTTACTGCAACCGGCCCTTTGTCGTTCCCAACGTGCGCCGCAGCAGATCAGCGGAAAGAGGCAAAAAGCCAGTGCCAGGCATCGCGCATGGCCTGGGCGCGCTCCTCATGTGCACGTTGCATGGCGTTTCGGGTAGCGTTGGTGGTGGGGGCTTCCAACATGTTCTAATCCTTTAACTCAGTGTTTCTGACCTGAACCCAATATGTCACTTGAAAATAAAAGCGACAAACGAGACTTTTTCTTTCATCAGTTAAGTTATACTTAAGTGAGCATGAGTGATCGTCTGCCCCCTCTCACGGCCTTGCGCGCTTTCGATGCCGCCGCGCGCCACATGTCATTTGCAAAGGCGGCAGATGAGTTGTCCGTCACGCCGGCCGCATTGAGCTTTCAAATCAAGTCACTTGAGGAACATCTCGGCGCGCCCCTCTTCCGCAGGCTGAACCGCGCGGTTGAATTGACCGAGGCAGGTGCTGCCCTGGCCCCGGGCGCGGCGGAGGGATTTCAGACGTTGGGCAATGCCTGGCGCGCCACGCAGCGGTTGCAGGACCATCAGACGCTCACTGTCACCGCCGGCCCGGCCTTCACGGCCAAATGGCTTGCGCCGCGGCTTTACGAATTTGCGCAAGCGCACCCAGAGATCGAGCTGCGCTTCTCCGCCGCGTTGAAAATCATGGATTTCGGGCGGGACGCAATCGATGTGGCAATCCGGTTCGGGCATGGTCCGGACGAGGGCCTTTATTCGCTCCCCTTGGCGAAAGAATGGGTTGCGCCGGTTATGACCCCTAACCTTGCCGAACAGTACCCGGATGCGAAAAGCCTGACCTCTGCACCTTTGATCTTTGACGATTCCATCGATTTCCTGAAACCCCGATGTGACTGGCAGGCGTGGTTCGCCGTCATGGGTATCGACTTCGACCCGGACCACGGCCCGAGGTTCAGTCAGGCAGATCACGCCGTGGATGCCGCTCTTGCCGGTGTCGGCGTGGTATTGGGCAGGCGCGCACTGGTCGTAAAGGACATCGACGAGGGCAGATTGGTCATCCCTTACGGAACCGCCTTGTCCACCGGGGCAAGGTTCCGGTTCTTGTCTCCGGAAGGCAGTGAAAATCGCCCGCAGGTCAAAGCTTTCCGGGACTGGATGCTGCGGGAAATCAACAAAACCGCGCATATTACCGATGCCCTCGACGTCAGGGACCCTGTGGAGACACCCCGTTGACAAAGAACCGCGCAACTTTGACTGGGTTTGCCGCCGTTGTGCTATGGGCCTTACTGGCCTTGCTGACCGTGGGTTCCGCCCCAACGCCACCTTTGCTCCTGAACACGATCTGCTTTGCGATCGGGGGCAGTTGCGGGCTGATCTGGACGTATTTCTCCGGCGGCCTGGCACAGCTGCGCGCGGTGCCGTTGAAGATTTACGCGTTTGGCACATTGGGACTGTTTGGCTATCACGCGCTGTATTTCTCCGCCCTGCGGCTTGCACCAGCGGCGGAAGCCGGGCTGATTGCCTATTTATGGCCCTTGCTGATCGTGATCCTGTCCGGCCTGTTGCCGGGCGAACATGTACGCAAGGGGCATATGCTGGGCGCACTTATTGGCTTTGCCGGGGCGGCGCTGATTATCTCGGGGGGTGGGCATGGCTTCAGCCCGCTACACCTGCCCGGCTACGGGCTGGCGCTGATCTGTGCGTTGACATGGTCCGGCTATTCCGTCCTGTCCCGCCGCATCGGACACGCGCCCACGCAATCTGTCACAGTATTCTGTCTGGGGTCTGCAGCCTTGTCGCTTCCGCTACACCTGCTGTTCGAACAGACTGTGTTCCCGATAACCGCAACAGCTTGGCTTTCAACGGTTTTGCTGGGGCTTGGGCCGGTCGGGCTGGCGTTCTTCGTATGGGATGTGGGGGTAAAGCATGGCGACATACAACTCCTTGGCGTTGCATCCTATGCAGCGCCCTTGCTGTCTACCCTTGTGCTCGTGTGGGCTGGCGTCACACCCTTGTCGATGACCCTGGGCGTGGCGGCCCTCCTGATTACCGGCGGGGCGCTTGTTGCGGCCCGCGCCAGCCTGTCGTCCGAGCGTTAACTCGACAGTCGTGTAATTTCTTCTTTCAGGCGTAGTTTCTGCTTTTTCAGGTCGGCGATTGCGAGATCATCGATACCGGGGGAGCGTTGCGCCTCTTCAACGGCTTCGCTCAGGGACTGATGTTTCTTCTTCAGCTGGTCGACATGTGCAGTAACGCTCATTCATTCCTCCTGTTTGCAACGGTACGGGTAGAGTTGACCACAAGATGCGATTCAAGTCACGCCGCATCCGCAGCATGAGCTCAATACCCGTTAAAATTGTGTTAACAGCCGTCAGAATTGAAGTGCTGCTCCCTCACGCAGCACGGCGCGGATCGCCGGAACGTAGCTGTCGCCATCGGCACCGTGATGCGCGCCCTCGTGCATGATCAAGGGAGGATGAAGCCTGAAAGCCGCCCGCCCGTTCTTGCGTGCGCGTATGATGACCAGCTCCGCCAAACGCCCGACACGAGGCGTCAGCGGCAGGACTTCAAAGCTGCCCATGTACGACGGCAACGCTGTCAGGAGTTCCGGCAAGCGCTCCGCACGATGGATCACGTGCACATACCCTTTCGGCCGGGTTCGTTTGGCCGCCGTTTTCACCCAGAGCTTCAGGGGCGCTGTTTCCCCAAGGGCTGTCTCACGTCCACCATCCCGGGCTGCACGACCGGCGGACCTGTCGAAATATGGTGGGTTTGCAATGACATGGTCGAATTGGCGTTGCCGAAGGTCGAGCGGCAGATCCTTCAGATCAGCGGTGATGACCTCCAGCAGATCCCCGCCGTTGCGGCGCGCGAGCTCCGCATAATCCGGCTGCACTTCGACGCCCGTCAGCGTCAGGCCCGGCACCCGCGCGCCAAGGCATAAAATCGCTGCCCCCACGCCGCAGCCAAGGTCAAGCACGGTTTGCCCCGCAACCGCGGGCACGCTGGCCGCCAGCAAAACCGGATCAACGCCCGCGCGATACCCGACACGGGGCTGGTAAAGCCGCACGCGCCCGCCAAGAAACGCGTCTCGTGTCAATGCGCCTGTCACAGGCCCAGCGGAATGTCATTATCCTCAAGGACCTTGGTAGCCGCCCTGTGATCATCCGCGCGCACCATCAACCTGCGCGGGAAAATGCCGATGCCACCTTCAAGCACGCTCATATTTACGTCCTGCTCGAAGCAAGCTATATCCTCCCCCTGAAGAAGGGCCGTGGCAAAGGCGATGATCGTCGGGTCGGTGCTGCGCAAAAGTTCCTTCATATCAGGGATGTAAGGGCAAGCCGGCCAATATGTCGAGCCTTGCAGACGGGAAGTTGATGCTAAAGACCGAGAATTCGCAAAAACCGCATGATCGCATGGCGGCTTATCTGGCCGAGGACTTGCAGGCTGTGAATGATCTGATCCGCACAAGAATGGCGTCTGAACACGCGCCGCGGATTCCGGAGGTCACCGCACATCTGGTGGAAGCAGGTGGCAAACGCCTGCGCCCGATGCTGACCTTGGCGGCGGCGCATCTGTGCGGATACGAGGGCGGCTATCACATCCATCTCGCGGCAACCGTGGAATTCATTCACACCGCCACGCTCCTGCATGATGATGTCGTCGACGAAAGCGGCCAGCGGCGCGGACGCCCGACAGCGAACCTGCTGTGGGACAACAAATCTTCTGTTCTCGTCGGTGACTACCTGTTTTCCCGCAGCTTTCAATTGATGGTGGAAACCGGATCGCTTCGCGTGCTCGACATCCTGTCCAATGCCTCCGCGACGATCGCGGAAGGTGAGGTACTGCAACTGACCGCCAGCCAGGACCTCGCAACGACCGAGGCGATTTACCTGCAGGTTGTGCGGGGGAAGACCGCTGCCCTGTTTTCCGCAGCCACGGAGGTGGGCGGCGTGATCGCAGAGGCCCCGGTCGCGCATGTGCAGGCTCTCTATGACTATGGCGACGCACTTGGGATAGCTTTCCAGATTGTCGACGATCTTCTGGATTTTCAGGGGGATGCGGGCGCAATCGGCAAAAACATTGGTGACGATTTCCGGGAACGCAAGCTGACCATGCCGCTGATCAAGGCCGTCGCCAGGGCGGATACGGAAGAACGCGCCTTCTGGATGCGTACCATTGAAAAGGGCAGGCAGTCTGAGGGCGATCTGGATACCGCGCTCGACCTGCTGCATAAACATGGCGCCCTGCGTGACACGGCGGCGCAAGCGCGCGACTGGGCGGCACGGGCAAAATCGGCGCTTGCCCCGTTACCCGACCACAAGATCAAGGGTATGCTCAGCGATCTGGCGGATTACGTTGTCGAACGCATCACCTGACCTGCGGCATCGCGCGCCTTGCCTGATCTCCCAAACTCGTGGCTTGAACCCACCAGTCGGGGCGTTGGGCCATGACCGCACGTGCAGCGTCCCGCGCGGCATTTTCACCCCCAAACACGCCAAAACAGGTAGCGCCAGAGCCTGACATGCGCGCCAAGAGACAGGCTGGCTGAGCCCGCAAAACGGACAAAACATCGCTGATCGACGGCTGCAGGGACAGGGCCGGCGCTTCCAAATCATTTCGCTGTCCCGCCAGCCAGTCCACGACTTCCCCGGCGTCTGACAAAGTCGGGATTTCCTCGGGCATCGCCTCGTTGGCCCTGCATTTCAAGGCGTTGAAAACATCCGGAGTGGACAGGGGTACGCGCGGGTTCACCAGCACTGCGTGCACGGCCGGAAACTGCGGCAATGCGCGAACCACGTCGCCGATGCCCTGCACCCGGGCAACCGACGAGGCCACGCACATTGGAATATCAGCACCCAGTTTCAGCAACTCATCATACGGCTGCTCTTCGCCCTGCTGCTCCGGCATGACGGACCTCAGGGCCAGCATCCCCCGGAACGCGGCGGCTGCATCTGCTGATCCGCCGCCGATACCAGCGGCCACGGGCAGGGTTTTGTGAAGCGACAGGGAAACGTGCGGCAAGTCCGGAAACAGGTGGGCGACCTGCGTCACAAGGTTGCCCTTGGCGTCGGGAACGTTCGCGGCTTCGGGGCCAGAGACCGTGAACGGGGCATTGCCAACAGACAGATCGAGCGTATCGCCCACGTCGGCAAAGGCGACCAGCGTATCGAGCAGGTGGTATCCGTTGGGTTTTTGGCCCGTGACGTGCAATGTCAGATTGATCTTGGCCGGGGCAAAAACCCGGACCTGTAGCGGTCCGCGCAGGGTCAATCTCGCGCGACTTCCAATGGTTCTGCGCCCTCTTCCGCCAGAACCGCATCCAGCCCGATCTCGAGCTTGCGGCGAATTCGGTCTGGCTTTGCCTCGCTCAACGGATCTTCTTCATCAACGAAAGACAGCGCGCGTGCCCATTGGAATTCGGCCTCGCGCTTGCGGCCCACGGCCCAGTAGACATCGCCCAGATGGTCATTCACCACCGGATCAACGGCCATCAGTTCCACGGCGCGTTCCATATGCGGCACCGCTTCATCATACCGGCCCAGCCGGTATAGCGCCCACCCCAGTGAATCAATGATGTAGCCGCTGTCGGGGCTGGCCGCGACAGCGCGTTCGATCATGTCCAGCGCCTCATCCAGATTTTCCTGTTTTTCGACCAGTGAGTAGCCCAGATAGTTCAGCACCTGCGGTTGACCCGGATTGACTTCCAACGCCGATCTGAAGCCCGCTTCGGCGGCCTCCCAGTTCCCCTGCCGCTCGTTCGCAATCGCCCGGGCATAGAGCAGGAACCAACTTGCTCCGCCATTGTCCTCCGACAGCGTCACCGCCCGGTCATATGCTGCCACGGCCTCGGCAAAACGGTCTTCCTGACGCAGCGCATCGCCCAAGGCCGCCTGCACGGACACGAGGCCACCGTGGGTGCGGGCCAGTTGCTCCAACACCTCGATCGCAGCCTCCGGTTTCCCGGACCGCCGCATGGCTGCGGCACGGCCCAGTTCAGCTGCGTGATAGGCCGGGTGATCAGATGGCACCCCTTTGTAGACACCGATGGCCAGACCGTGTTGCCCCAGCGTTTCAAAAAGCTCGGCCGTCAGAAGCAGGGCGTCCACGTGATCGGGGCGCAAGGCCCGGGCAACCTGGGCATAGAGGATGGTATACTCAGGGCCTGCCTCGCTGCGCAGAGCAGCGGCGACGGAATAAAATACTTCCGCAAACCCGTCACGGACAGATGTCACATGTCTGAACGGCACGGGTTCGTTTGCATTCAATGCCGCGATGATCTGATCAATTTCCGGGTCCGTGGCACCGCTGAACATCCGCTGCAGAAGTTCGAGCGCTTCGCTGTTGCGGTCCAGTTGCGACAGGATTTCAGCGCGGGCCAGAACGCCGCGGCGTGTCTGCATGATGGAGCCGGATGTATCGGCCCCAAAGATATTCTCGGCCCCTTCGTAGTCTCCCACAGATGCAAGCGCCATGGCCTTGTGATAAAGGGCAAAGCCCTGCAAACCCGGTTCCTGTGCCAAACCATCGAACGCGCTGAGCGCGTCGCTGACGTTGCCCGCACCCATCATACCCCAGGCCTGTACCAGACCATCCACCAAAGGACCGATACCCTGGCCCTCGGGCACTTTGGCAATCAAAGCCTCGTAATCATCGTCCAGGATCGCACTTGCTGTCAGAACCAGCTCGGCTATCTGGCTTTCCTGTCCGGATGCGACAAGCGCGGTGGCTACCGGTTCAGCGCGGTCAATGCGCCCCAAAGCCAGTTGCGACACGACCGTGCTTTCCATCAGTTGGGCATTCCCCGGATCCCGCGTCAGCGCCTGCGTGAAATAGGAGGCCGCCTGCTCGAAATCGCTTTGCATCGCGGCGGAACGGGCCGCAAGATACGGGCCCGCAACGGATTGGGCCTGTACCGGGATTGCCATTGCAGAGGCGATGGCAATGGCCGCCGCGGTTGTCATCAGATTGTGGAACACGTGCGCTCGACCTCACATGAATAAGGGCTTTTCCGATAGGGTAGCAGGTTCATGCGCAATCGCAATGGGTCGCCCCGGTGAGGCGGAAACCTCTCCAGCCGGTAGGCGGGAATATGCGCCACACCCCTGGGCGGTCCGGCCAGGGGTGTGACCAGATCACATGTTGGGATAGTTCGGCCCATCACCGCCCTGCGGCGTTGTCCAGACGATGTTTTGTGCCGGATCCTTGATGTCGCAGGTTTTGCAATGCACGCAGTTCTGGAAGTTGATCACAAACCGAGTGTCCTTCCCCTCTTCCTCGACAAATTCGTAGACCCCGGCCGGACAATACCGCGCGGAAGGACCTGCATATTTCGGCAGGTTGCTGCTCACGGGCACGTCGGCATCTTTGAGGGTGAGGTGCGCAGGCTGGCTTTCCTCATGATTGGTGAAAGAGAAGGCCACGTTGGTCAGCCTGTCGAAAGACAGTTTGCCATCGGGCTTGGGATAATCGATCGGCGTATGCTTTGCGGCTTCTTCCGTTGCCTCCGCATCCGATTTCCCGTGCCCCAGGGTACCCAGCAGGGAGAACCCGAGGGTATTTGTCCACATATCGAACCCGCCCAGTACGAGGCTCGCCGTCAGACCGTACTTGGACCAGAGCGGCTTGACGTTGCGCACCTTGCGCAGGTCCTGACCGATCTTTCCAGTGCGCACTTCGGTTTCATAGGCTGTCAGCTCATCGCCCGCACGGTCAGCGGACATCGCCTCGATTGCGGCCTCGGCAGCGGCCATGCCGGAAAGCATGGCGTTGTGGTTACCCTTGATACGCGGGACATTGACCATGCCCACCGAACAGCCCAGCAGCGCAACACCGGGTGCCACCATCTTCGGCATCGACTGAAAGCCGCCTTCGGAGATGGCCCGGGCGCCATAGGCCACGCGCTTTCCCCCTTCGAGCAGGTCGGCCACCATCGGATGGTGCTTGAAGCGCTGGAATTCCATGTAGGGGAACAGATGCGGGTTCTTGTAGTTCAGGTGCACCACGAATCCGACGTAAACCTGATTGTTCTCAAGGTGGTAGATAAACGACCCGCCACCTGCGTTGCGACTGAGGGGCCATCCCATCGTATGGGTGACAGTGCCTTCGCGGTGCTTGGCGGGATCAATCTCCCAGATCTCTTTCATGCCGAGGCCAAACTTCTGTGGCTCATGCCCGTCGCTGAGAGTGTACTTTTCGATCACCTGCTTGCTGAGGCTGCCGCGCACGCCTTCGCAGAGAAAGACGTATTTTCCGTGCAGTTCCATGCCCGGCTCGTAGCTGTCGCCGTGACTGCCATCGGCATTCTTTCCGAATTCGCCCGCGACCACGCCTTTGACTTCCCCGTTTTCGCCATAGACCAGTTCCGAGCAGGACATGCCCGGAAAGATCTCGACGCCCAGTTCCTCGGCCTGCTCCGCCATCCAGCGACACACGTTGCCCATCGACACGATGTAGTTGCCGTGATTGTTCATCAGAGGCGGCATGGGCGCATTCGGGATGCGCAGTTTGCCCTCTTCTCCCAGCATGAAGAAGTTGTCTTCGCGGACCGGCACGTTCAGCGGCGCACCCTTTTCCTTCCAGTCGGGGATCAGCGCATCAAGGCCAACCGGGTCAAGCACCGCGCCCGACAGGATATGCGCGCCCACTTCGGATCCTTTCTCCAGCACCACCACGTTGCAATCCGCGTTCAACTGCTTCAGCCGGATCGCCGCAGACAGGCCAGCAGGACCCGCGCCAACGATCACGACGTCATATTCCATCGCTTCGCGTTCAATCTCTGACATATCCCGGCTCCCTTATTTTCCTACGGGTCACGGCCGCAACCGCGCAACAATCTTTCGCGATTGGCTAAACCACGTCTTTCGGCATTGCAATCGCAACTGGGCGTCACGAAGCGGATAATGCCCCGAAATAAGGGCAACGCTCACGATTTTGATCACATGTCAGGTGTGTCGCCCATCAAAAAGCGCGGTCCCGGCCCCTTTTCCGCAATCCGGTCGGTTGGATTGTAAAGCGCACAATTGGGCAGGCTGAGGCAGCCGCAGCCGATGCAGCCGTCCAGACTGTCCCTCAGGCGGGTCAGGGTTTCGATTTTCTGGTCCAGGACGGCGCGAAACCCGGCGCTGATCTTGGCCCAATCCGCCTTTGTCGGAGTGCGCCCGCCGGGCAGCCTGTCCAGTTCCGCGCGAATCTGCGGCAGGGTAAAGCCAAACTGCTGGGCGATCATGACAAAACTCAGGCGCCGCAGGTCGGATCGTTCGAACCGGCGCTGGCCGCCTGCGTTGCGCCATGGTTTGATCAGACCCTGCGCCTCGTAATAGCGGATCGCCGACACCGCGAGCCCTGTGCGTTCCGCCAGAGCACCGATGGACAGACCTTCATTCAACGCCATAAAAAAATCCCTTGACCTCAAGTTAGGTTTAGAAATTACGATATGCGCAATCAAGAGAAATTCAAAGGAGACAATCATGCCTGCAACACTCGAACACGCCAACTACACCGTTTCGGACGGGGATGCGACAGCCGCTTGGATGTGCGACCTGTTTGACTGGCACATTCGCTGGAAAGGCCCTTCACTGGATGGCGGACAATCCATTCACGTGGGCACTCAATCGCAGTATCTCGCGCTTTACACCCCCGGCAAGCAGACGTCCGAGAAGCCGAACAGCTACCACACGCGCGGCGGGCTCAACCATATCGCCGTTGTCGTGGATGACATCGACGCGATGGAAAAGGCGGTGATCGGTGCCGGTTTCAAAACCGGCAACCACGCCGATTACGAACCGGGACGCCGGTTTTACTTTCATGATCACGACAACATCGAATACGAAGTGGTGCAATACGACTAGGCCGGAGCATGCCAATCTGACACGCGCCTCTTGCATTTTACCTCGCCTTTGGGTCAGGTAGTTGCCAACTCTCACCTGCGGCCCCCGGCTTTGCCCGGCGGGCCGCATCATTTCGTGGACGACACCGATGGACAAAATCCCCATGACCCGCAAGGGCCACACAGATCTGGAAGCTGAACTCAAGCAGCTGAAATCTGTTGAGCGGCCTGCCATCATCAAGGCCATTGCGGAGGCGCGCGAACATGGCGATCTGTCAGAGAATGCGGAGTATCATTCCGCGCGCGAAAAACAGTCGTTCATCGAAGGCCGGATCAAGGAACTTGAAGGCGTTCTGGGGCTTGCGGAGGTCATAGACCCGTCGAAAATGTCCGGAACCATCAAGTTTGGTGCGACCGTGACATTGGTGGATGAGGACACCGATGAAGAGAAGACCTGGCAGATCGTCGGCGAACACGAAGCCAACATCGAAAAAGGCCTGCTCAACATCAAATCCCCCATTGCACGCGCCTTGATTGGCAAGGACGAAGGCGACAGTGTAGAGGTGCGCACCCCGGGAGGCGAAAAGTCCTACGAGGTGCTCAAGATCGTCTATGCGTGACGGGGTCCGCCGACATGAGTGACACGCAAGAACCAACTGAAGCACCCGAAGCACGGGCACGCCCGACGCCGCTTGGTATCTACGACCGCCCGAAAACCGAGGGTGTGACGACAATTGAACTGGCCGCAACGGCGTTATCCTGCCTTTGGCTGCTGGGCGCGGTCGTGTTTTTCGTCGTTCTGCCGAATGATCTGAGCGAAAATCTGGATGGCGTTCGGTTCCTGATGACGATGCTGACTGTTTTCATGCCGGTCGGCATGATCTGGGTGGCCGCAACGGCGGCGCGGTCCAACCGGGTGATGCGCGAGGAAAGCCAGCGCCTGCAGGCGTCGATCGACGCCATCCGCCAGACGTATATCGCGCAGACCCAGAGCGGCGTCGTCGGACCGGAACCCGCCTCGGTGGCCCGCAAGTTGGATGAAATCGCCGCCGCGACGCGCAAGACCGAAACGGTTCTGGCAACCTTTACCTCGCGTCGAGAAGGGGACCGAACCCCGGCACCGGTTGCACATAGCGAACCTGATCCGCAGCCCGACGATCAACCGGCACTGGCCCTTGGCACCTCCGCCGAGGATCTGGCGCCGCCACTCGCCGTCGAAGACTTCATCCGGGCGCTGAACTTCCCTGAAACTGCCGAAGACGAGGCCGGTTTCTCGGCGCTGCGCCGCGCCCTGAAAGACCGCTCGGCCGCACAGCTTGTTCAGGCATCACAGGATGTTCTGACGCTGCTCAGCCAGGACGGCATCTACATGGACGATCTCCGGCCGGACCGGGCGCGACCCGAAGTGTGGCGGCAATTCGGCCAGGGCGCGCGTGGACGTCCTATCGCGGCGCTTGGCGGTGTCCGGGACCGCTCGTCCCTTGCGCTGACAGCCGGGCGCATGAAGCAGGATCCGATCTTCCGGGATGCTGCACACCACTTTCTGCGTCGGTTCGACAAGACCTTCGCTGAATTCGAAAGAACCGCAACAGACAGCGACATCTCCGCCCTTGCCGAAACCCGTACTGCACGGGCCTTTATGCTGCTGGGTCGCGTGGCAGGCACCTTCGACTGAGCAAGCTGCGCCAGCGCGTCAGATCGCCTTTCACCGCAATGCGGAGTGGCGTGCGCCCGATCCGGAACAGATATGCCGCGCCCGGATATTTCCCGACCGTGATTGCCGTTGGGACGGGGGGACATAACCAACGGCGGCGCAAGGACGACACAGGCGGTACTCTCAGATCACGCCATTTTCAGATCCCGAATGCGCTAGGCAGAAGCGGCAAATCCATTGATCGTGGCGCACCGAGCATTCAACCCGCCTGCCCGCTCAGGAGTGTCAGCGTAACCCGAAGCTGCCAAAGGGGATGTAGCGCACGAGGCTCCCGGGGACGATCTGGGCGGCTTCAGGAGGCAGTTCGACCAGCCCTTCTGCCCAGCTCAGCCCCGAGATACGCCCCGATCCTTCAGAGGGAAACACCTCGACCCGACCGTCCTTCATACGTGCGCGCAGGAATTCGCTGCGCCCGGCTTTCTTGTTCTTTGAAAAGGCCGCGGGCACGCCAAAGCCTTGCGGTTCCAGCCAGTCTTGCCCCGCCAGCCGCGCCATCGCCGGACGTGCGAAGATCAGGGCACAGACCATTGCCGCGACCGGGTTCCCCGGTAGACCAAAGACCGGCACGCCTGACCAAAAGCCCAGGGCCAACGGGCGGCCCGGCTTGACGGCGATGCGCCACAGGGTCAATGCGCCCGCCTCCCGCAACACGGCGGAGACGTGATCTTCGTCACCTGCCGAGGCGCCACCGCTGGTGAGAATGACATCGGCTTGCGCGGCTGCCTGATCCAGCCGGTCGCGTAACGCTCCGCGATCGTCAAGAACGCGCCCCATATCCACGGGATGATGGCCGAATTGCCGGACCATCTCAAGCAGCATGGGCCGGTTGGCGTCGTAAATCTGCCCGGGTGCCGCATGATCACCAGCCTCGACCAACTCGGCGCCCGTTGACAGAATGGCGACCCGCAACGGTTTGTAAACCGCCACATCGCGGGCCCCGACGGCCGCGAGAAGTGCCGCCTCGGCAGGACCTACACGCACCCCCTGCGCCACGGCTACGGCGCCTTCCTGCATGTCCTCGCCCGCCTGACGGGTATTGGCCCCCGGTCTGACGGGACCGCGGAATGCAATCTGTCCGTCTGAGACAGTCACATCCTCCTGCAGAACCACCGTGTCGACCCCGGCGGGCAAGGCGGCCCCCGTCAGTATGCGCATGGCGTGACCATCCGGCAGACGGCCCGGCGCGTCGCCCGCCGCGGCACGCTCCGCTGCCAGTGGCAGGTGGTGCACGCCCGCGTCCCTGCCGCCGGCAAAGCCGTACCCGTCAACGGCGGTGTTCGGCAAAGGCGGATTTGCGCGCCGGGCCACCGCATCCGCCGCCAGCACACGCCCGGTTGCCTCGGTGACCGAACGGTTTTCGATGCCGACAACAGGGGTGAGCCGCTCTTTCAAAGCCTCCAGCGCGTCCTGAACCGGCGTCCAGTGCACGCCCGGCGGCAAGGCGAAACAGTCGTTGGTCAGGTGCGGCGGCTGCCTTGCTGCCTGCCGCAAGACATCCTCGAACCCCACCCCGAAAATCCAGCCTTCCTCCGGTGCGGCGACATCCAGAAGCGTTTCCAGTTGCCGTGGCATCAAAGAGGAGATCGTTCGCGCAACCTCGCGCACCTGCCAGGCATCCTTGATCTGATCCGGCGGCGCCGGTCCAAGGGTCAGCGATGGCCAGATCTCGACGAATGCAATGGCCTTGTCCAAGGTGTCGAATGGCCAGACCGCCGCATCGAACTTGCGCCGGAGCCGCGACAGGACCGGCAATCCCATCAGAACCTGCGACCCCACGGCCCCCGTGCCCCCCAATTGCCAGCAGGAGAAAGCGCCCCTGGCCAGATGTTCGGCCCGGCGCTTTTCCTCGAACGGGTTCTCATAAGTTGCCTTGCGGCGCGGCAGCCCGGCGATCTCCCGCTTCAGGCCGTTGAACCAGAAGGGTCCGTGCCCACCAAACCTTTGATTGACGTCGGCTGCGACATCGAAGCGGTTGTTACCTGTCGGACTGTCTTCAATTCTCTCTTCCAGCCAGTCCCAGAGTGCGAAGGGATCTTGGTGGCCGGTAAGCGCTTGGGCAAATCCGGCAGGGTAGCCAAAGGGGAAATCAAACCCGGCCAACACGCGACGACCGGCTTGGGTTTCCGCGGCGAACAGCTGCGCAAGCCAGTGTTCTGCCGCCCTGCGGTTGCGCAGGTAGAAGGGATCTTCGGCGCGTCCCAGACGGGCGACACAGGCCCAGATCGCGTCTTGCCGGGGCGATTTTCCGGTGTCGTTTCCACCCGACCAATCCACCATCACGAAGGTGTCGAATTCAGTCACAGCCCGACCTCGGCCAGAATGAAATCCGCAATCGCTGCCGTGTCGTCCAGATCGAACACCGGGCGATCAATCTCCACACCGGTGTCGCTGGCGATTGCGCGCACGGTACTGTCGTCCCGGGCGATCAGGGGCGCGCCGGTTTCGGCCCTATGCGCTTCGATCTTGCGGTGCGTGTCACGCTTGTAACCTTCGATCAGGACCAGATCGACAGGAGCGAGCTTGCCCAGCAGAACGTCCAAAGACGGTTCCGGCGCGCCGCGCAATTCATGCATCAGGGCAAACCGGTTCCGCGATGCCAGAAGCACCTCCGACGCGCCCGCCTGCCGGTGGCGGTAGCTGTCTTTTCCGGGGTGGTCCACATCGAACACATGATGGGCGTGTTTGACCGTGGAAACGGAAAAACCGCGACCGCAGATGTCTGCCACCAACCGTTCCATGAGCCCGGTTTTCCCGGCGTTTTTCCATCCTACGACGCCATAAACCTTCATAACATCGCCTCAGCTCTGGCCAGATCTTCCGGCGTGTTGACGTTGAAAAACGGGTCAATTCCGCTCACCGGAAAGAGCGCTTCGCGCCCCTGGTGTTCATCCGTCCACAGCACGACTTTGCGCAGGCCGTCTTCAAGGGCGGCGCGCAGGTCCTCCCGCAGGGAAACGGGCCACAGGCCGAATGTCGGATGTCTCACCTGCTTGCGCGTCGGGTCCGGTGTGGCGGCAAGGACAAGCGGCTGCGCCATCCCTTCGCTGGCCAGCAGCAGTTGCGGCACCAGATCGGCGGGAAAGAACGGCGTGTCGGCCGCCGCCGTGACAATCGTTTCCGCGCCCTGCCCCGCGGCCCAGTCCATCCCGGCCAGAACTCCGGCAAGAGGCCCCGCGAAACCACCGATGCTGTCGGCCAGGACGGGCACTCCAAAGGCGTCAAACCGCGACGGATCGCCGTTGGCATTCAGCGCAAGCCCCGCCACCTGCGGGGCAAGGCGATCAATCACGCGTGCCAGCAGGCATTGTCCGCCCAGTTGCAACAATCCCTTGTCGCCACCGCCCATGCGCGTGGCCAGTCCACCCGCGAGGATCACGCCCAGAGGTTGCTTCATACCGCCCCCTTGCGTCCGGCGTGGCGTGGCTCATCCGCGACGTCGCGCAGGTCAGCGTCCCGGGTCAGGCGGTCTTCGCCGGACAGGCACGTGAACCGTTTGCCCTTCATCCGCCCGATCAGGGTCAACCCGACTTCCCGCGCGATCTCTACGCCCCAGGCGGTAAAACCGGACCGCGATGCCAGCACCGGAATGCCCATCATCGCGGTTTTGATGACCATCTCCGAGGTCAGCCGCCCCGTTGTATACAGGATCTTGTCCTCCGCAGGCACGTTCTGCGCCAGCATCCAACCTGCGATTTTGTCCACCGCATTATGACGCCCGACGTCCTCCATATAAACCAGAGGCTTATCCTGGCAGCATAAGACCGTGCCATGTATCGCACCGGCCTCAAGATACAGCGATGGCGTACGGTTTATTCGCGCGCTCAGCGCATAGAGCCAGGACGTCTTCACCGGTGTCGGCGGCAGGCGGACCCCCTCCAGACCGGCCATCATATCCCCGAAGACGGTGCCCACGGCGCAGCCGCTGGTCCGCGTTTTCTTGCGCATCTTCTCTTCATAGTCTGTCTTGCGCGCAGTGCGCACCACCACGGTTTCCAACTCTTCGTCAAAATCCACACCCGTGATGTCATCTTCCGCGCGCAGCATGCCCTGATTGCGCAGGAACCCAAGCGCAAGGTAGTCGGGGTAATCCCCGATCGTCATCGCCGTTACGATCTCCTGTCCGTTCAGAAATATCGTCAGGGGGCGTTCCTCGACCACATTCGTGGTGACCAGATTGCCCTCCTGATCGATGCCATCGACACGGCGCGTCAGGCGGGCAGCCGTCGGGTCCGGTGCGATCAGGTAATCGCTGGTGTCATCGATCTTGGCCAATTGCATCCCCCTCGCGGCTACGCTACCTCTTGGCCACAACATTAGAAACATCTCATGCCCTCCACCACACCGAAATCGCGCACAAGAGCGTCAGCCTACTGGAAAGGCGCAGCCGACGGTGCACCGTTCCTGCTGGTCGTCGCCCCCTTTGCGACGCTCTTTGGAGTACTGGCCACCGAGGCCGGCCTCAATATTCTGGAAACACTTGTTTTTTCGGCAGTGGTCTTTGCGGGGGCAGCACAGTTTACCGCGCTTCAGTTGATGCAGGAAAACGCACCCACATTAATCGTGCTGGCCTCTGCCCTGGCGGTAAACCTGCGTGTTGCGATGTATTCCGCATCGCTCACACCATGGATCGGTGCGGCCCCGCTGTGGCAGCGCGCGATTGCCGCCTATTTCACCGTGGACCAGTCCTATGCATGCTCTGTCGCGCAGTTCGAAAAAGAGCCGCAAATGACCGTCCCTCAGCGCATGGCGTATTTTTCCGGCGTGTTAAGCCCGATTGTTCCGATGTGGTACATCTGCACATTGCTGGGTGCTGCGGTCGGCACGCAGGTACCGGACAGCTGGGCCCTGGATTTCGCCCTGCCGATCGCCTTTCTGGCGATGGTCGCGCCAATGCTGCGCACGGCAGCCCATGTGATCGCCGCTTGCGTCGCCATCATCGTGAGCCTGTTGACGGCAGGCGTGCCCTACTCACTTGGTCTGATCATCGCTGGCACCTGCGGCATGATGGCCGGAGCGCAGGCAGAAGTCTTTTTCCAGCGCAGGAGGCTGCAACATGATTGATCAGGGCACGCTGTGGGTCGTTATCATCGGCCTCGGCATTGGCAGTTACTTTCTGCGCTTTGCCTTTCTCGGGATCGTCGGCGACCGTCCGATGCCCTCATGGCTGCTGCGGCATCTGCGCTACACGGCCGTCGCGATGCTGCCGGCGATGGTGGCCCCGCTTGTCGTCTGGCCCGCCGCAACTGGCGGTGAGGCCGACCTGCCCCGGATGACGGCGGCAGTTGTCACGCTGTGCGTTGGATTGGCGACAAAAAACGTGCTTGCGGCGATTTTCTCGGGTGCTGCGACGCTGTTTGGCATGCTCTTTCTTCTCGGGGCGTGACCAAAGCCGGTCAGCTCTGTGCCGCTTCGATGCCGTCGCGCACGTCGCCTTCGTCGTTTTCGTAGTACTTGTCGGTTTTCACACCCGGCCGCTGCGCGATCTGGTTCATCAGGTTGATGGGAAAAAACGTTACCGATATGTCTTCGAACCCCGGAATCTTCCTGAGAATATCTGACGTCGCATTCGTGCAGAACGCCCCGGGAATGGCACCACTGGCCTGCACCAGCTGCAACGCGCGCTCGGCCTGCGCCGGGGTCACCTCGATTTCCTGAGTAACGACGTGGTGCGTGCTGCGTGCATGCGCGCTCTTATATGCCTGTACCCATGCGGGGGACATGCCGTAAAGAACATCGCCCCGTTCGGCGACCTGCGCATGTACGAAAGACCCGGCCGGGTCAAAAATCACCTGCTGAGATCCGCTGACCATCAACGACGTGTGCCCGCCGCTGCCGGAGCTGTTGTTCACCATTGTGAAAATTGTCAGCTTGGGAGGCCCCTCAGGCACATAGACCTTCGCCGCGATTTCCTCGGGGGACGCCTCGAACGGTGACGAGATGGCGCAGCCCGTCAGCAGGGTCACAGCGGCGAGAACTATTAATATGCGCATCCTGTACTCCCGCATGTCCGGTCTGATCTGACCTGATCAGGTAATAAAGATCGCCATGCCAACAAGAAGCAACAGGATCACGATGACGCTTTTGGTCGTGAACCGCATGAACCCGTCAAAGGTTTTTTCCTGAGTGGTGATTTCCATTTCACCGTGTTTGTGATCTGCCATTGTCGCAGCCCTTCTGTTTCCGTTTGTTCACAGCCGTAATGGATTCTTCCGGCCATGTCACCCGCCAGCGTGACGCCTGTGTCGAATTGCAGCTCCCTTGCCGGTTGTGAGGCACCGGGGCCTCATCGATGCTGCCCGGTACCCTATAGGGTCAGGCGTTCTCTTCAATGTCCTGCGCCAGCCGGAAACCAATGCGCCGCGCTTCCGCCGTCTCTGAGGGTTTTGGCAACGCGCGCAACATGACATTCAGCTGGCTGACATGCTGGATGAGCTGAGTTTTGCCACCGGCTCCATCGCTGCCGTAAAACGTGACGATATCGGGGTCAAAATACCCCATGCCCTCGATCCTCAGAACACCAGCATCACCGCCGGTGAACCCCATGGCCACTTCATGCGCGTTGTCGAGCTGCTCTTCGAAATTCTTCAGGTAGATGATGATCCGCTCATACGCCCATTGCGCAGGCGATTTTTGCGTTGTCGGTTGCGAGGCAATCGCCCTGGGGACGTCAGGCGTTTCGGGCGCAGGCGTTTCGGGATCGCAGTGCACTTCATGCCGGCGCGGCAGGGCCTGCGCCTCCGCTGCTTCTGCCGCCGTCTCGATCTTGTCGCCCATGGCTCATCCTTTGCGCTGATACACCCAGGCATCATCCGCGCGTCTCTCGCGGGTGGCAAGGCCCTCTTGGTACAGGTGGCTCAAATGTGCGACAGCCTCCACCAGCGCCAGCCCGTATTCCGCCTCACCAATCTTGCGCTTGAAGAGCGGGGCAAAGCATTCCGAGGCGGCTTTTGGCGCGTCGATGTAGTCGAGCAAGCGTTGCAGGGCGCCGTGGTGATTGTCGATCAATTGGCGCATGCGCGTGGGCAGCCCGGTAAAAGGCAGCTTGTGCCCCCCCAGAACGAGGTGATCCGGGCGAGCCAGCGTCGCCAGACGCTCGCAGGCTTCGAGCCAGTCGGCGATCGGGTCGGCCATGGGTTCGGTCGGATAGACACCGATGTTCGGGCTGATCGATGGCAGTATCTGATCCCCCGCGAGCACCAGATTGTCATCGCGGCTCCAGAATGTCGCGTGTTCCGGGGCATGCCCGTTGCCGATATGGATATCCCACATCCGACCGCCCATGGTGATGCTGTCACCCTGTTTTACTCTGGTGTAGCCAAGCGGCATCGGTGCCACGATGTCGGCAAAGTTGAAGGGGCGTTCCTGCGCCCGCTTGTCGTAAACGGCGGCATCCATGCCAGCGCTGCGATAGAAGGCGAGACTTTCCGCGGGCGGAACCTCCTGCTCGTCCAGTGTCAGCATGCGCGCGGTCAGCCACGCGGTCCGCGTGGTCACCAATTCCGCGTCATGCTCTGTCTGCAACCAGCCGGCCAAACCGATGTGGTCGGGATGGTGGTGGGTCACAACGACCCGGCCAATGGGCTTGCCCTCCAAGGGTCCGGCAATCAGCTTTTCCCAGATCGCCCTGCTGCGTTTGGAGGCGAAACCGGTATCCACGACCGTCCAGCTGTCGCCATCGTCCAGCGCGTAGACATTGACGTGATCCAGCTTCATCGGCAGCGGCAACCGGAACCACCACACGCCGGGGGCGACTTCGATGCCCTGCCCTTCCCGCGGAGGATCTTCCCAGGGATATCGCAGGCCCTCTGGCGGTTGATCCTTCATCAGGAAACCATTTCCCCGGCGCTCAGGGCAAACAGGTCTTCGGCCCCGGCCTGTGCATGCGCCAAGAGCCCGACATGCTCCGGCAGCAGCCTCTTTATGTAAAACCGTGCAAGCTTCTCTCGCGCCCCGTCTTGATCCGACAAGGCTGCCTTGAGATGCATGTATCCGCCCAATACGCGCGCAAAGGCACGCAGGTAGGGCACCGCTCCTGAAAAACGATCGTTCATATCGGGTTGCGCGGTCAGCCATTCGGTGACTTCGCGCAGGCTTTCGGAGGCTTGCCAAACGGGTTCCGCCAGATCGGGCAGAGTGCCCCGCGCCGATTCCGCGAGTGTCTCGATTTCATCCAGCAGACGCGCGGCGGCCTCGCCGCCATCCATCATTTTACGCGCCACAAGGTCCATCGCCTGAATACCGTTGGTGCCTTCGTAGATCGCGGTAACACGGACATCCCTGCTGAATTGCGCAGCACCGGTTTCTTCGATGAACCCCATCCCGCCGTGAACCTGGATGCCCATCTCCGCCGTTGCGATGCCGGTGTCGGTGCCGAAAGCCTTGGCGATCGGGGTCAGGAAAGCGGCCCTTGCGCGCCACTCGTCATTGCCGCTCGCCCGCGCCATGTCGATGGCCATCGCGCAGCTCAGGGCGATGGCGCGCGCCGCGAATGTATCCGCCTTCATCGTCATCAGCATCCGCCGTACATCTGCATGATCCAGAATTGTGCCGGTGCCGTTCTGCAGTGCCGTGCGCCCCTGTTTGCGGTCCTGCGCATATGCCAACGCATGCTGATAGGCGGCTTCGGCAACGCCGATCCCCTGCCCGCCGACCCCAAGGCGCGCGTTGTTCATCATCGTGAACATTGCCGCCATGCCGCCTTGCTCGGCCCCAACCAGCCAGCCGGTCGCCCTGTCGTATTGCATCACCGCGGTCGGAGACCCGTGCAGGCCCATCTTGTGTTCCAGGCTGACCACTTTCACCCCGTTGGCCGCGCCAAGCGTTCCATCCGCGTTTGGCAGGAACTTCGGCACCAGGAACAGGCTGATGCCCTTTGTCCCGGCGGGCGCTCCGGGAAGGCGCGCCAGAACGAGGTGGCACACGTTCTCGGCCAGGTCATGATCCCCCCAGCTGATGTAGATCTTCTGACCGGACACGGCATAGGTACCGTCGCCATTATCCTCGGCTTTCGACGACAATGCCCCCACGTCCGATCCGGCCTGCGGCTCGGTCAGGTTCATCGTGCCGGTCCAATCGCCCGAGATCAGCTTGGGCAGGTACAACGCCTTGATGGTATCGCTGGCGTGATGTTCCAGTGCTTCGATCTGCCCCTGGCTCATCAGCGGCGCCAGTTGCAGCGACAGGCACGCACCGCTCATCATCTCGTTGACAGCCGATGTCAGCGTCATGGGCAGCCCCATGCCACCGTACTCGGGATCGGCAGACATGCCGATCCAGCCGCCTTCCGCAATCGCCTTGAAACCCGCATCATACCCGGGTGAGGTACGCACAACGCCGTTTTCCAGATGGGCGGGATGCAGATCGCCGGGGCGTTGTAAGGGTGCCATCACCTCGTCGCAAAGCTTGCCCGCCTCCGTCAGGATCGCGCGTGTGACATCGTCGGTGGCGTCTTCAAACCGCGATGTCCCACGCAATTGGGCAAAATCGACAACATGGTCAAACAGGAAGGCAAAATCATCTACGGGCGCGTGATAGGTCATCGTTTGGTCTCCAACGAGGCGGTCGTCGCCTTGGCAATACCGGCAGCACCCTATAAGGGTCTACCTTCTTATTCATGAGCCGCATCGCCGCGCCCGGCAATCGAAACGCGGCGTCACGGAGTGCGATGCGTTGACTGCCCCATTGATCCTGTCCCCCGACACCGTGGGCATTGCGAAAGCCGCCGCGCTGCTGGCCGAGGGTCGGCTCGTCGCCTTTCCTACCGAAACTGTATACGGGCTTGGTGCCGACGCCTGCAATGGTCAAGCTGTCGCCGCGATTTATACAGCCAAGGGCCGCCCCAGTTTCAACCCGCTGATCGTGCATGTGCCCTCTGTCGACATGGCGCAGCGCTATGTCATCTGGTCGGACACTGCGGACCGTCTGGCGCAGGCTTTCTGGCCCGGCCCGATGACGTTGGTCCTGCCCCTGCGAACCGGTCATGGTCTTTCGTCACTGGTCACGGCGGGACTGGCGACCGTCGCCCTGCGGGTTCCGGCGCACGCCTCGGCACAGGCGTTGCTGGAAGCTTTCGGAGGGCCCGTGGCCGCGCCCTCAGCAAACCCGTCGGGCCGGATCAGCCCGACAATCGCCCGCCATGTCATCGACGGTTTGGGCGCGCAGGTTGCCGCGGTGCTGGACGACGGGCCCTGTTCAGTCGGACTTGAAAGCACGATCATCGGTTTGGCGGACACCCCCACCCTGCTCAGGGCCGGGGGGCTGCCCGTCGAAGCCATCGAAGCGGCCCTTGGCACGCGTCTTGCAACAGCAGCGACACCCACCGGTGATCCGGATACCGTCACGGCACCGGGTCAGCTGGCCTCCCACTATGCGCCCAGGGCGGCGTTGCGCATGAATGCCGAAACCGCGCTTCCCGGAGAGTCCTTTCTGGGTTTTGGCGCGATGGCATGTGATCTTAACCTGTCCGCCACCGCAGATCTGCATGAGGCGGCGGCGCGGCTTTTCGGCTGCCTTCATGTGCTGGATGCCAAAGGCCTGCCCATTGCAGTTGCCCCCATTCCCACAACGGGACTGGGCCGCGCGATCAATGACAGGCTGGCTCGCGCCGCGGCCCCCCGCGGCAGTTCGGCGACGTCGTAAGGAGCGCATTACGCGCTATTGCTTCCGCTCAGGCGTGCCCGGCCGTGGGGGACAGGCCCAACGGGTCGATGCCCAGACTGCGGACGGCTTCGGACCATTTGGATTTTGCGGGTGTGGAAAACACCAGCTTGGGATTTGCATCCGTCGTCAGCCACCCGTTCTTGACGATCTCGTTTTCAAGTTGTCCGGGCCCCCAGCCCGCGTAGCCCAGCATCATCAGTGCACAATCAGGCCCCTTGTCACAGGCTATTTCTTCGAGAATGTCCAATGTCGCCGTCATACCGAACCCGCCGGGCACCGACAGCGTGTGCAGGCTGGATTCGTAGTCGCTGGAATGCAGGACGAACCCGCGACCGGTCTCAACCGGTCCGCCGAAATGCACCGGCATCGCGGCTGCACTTTCGGATGGCTGGATTTCCAGCTGATCCAAAACGTCGCTCATGCGCACATCAACGCTCGGCTTGTTCAGGATCAGACCCATTGCGCCCTTGTCGGAATATGCACACAGCAGAATGACCGCGCGTTCGAACCGCGCATCACCCATCGACGGCATTGCCACCAGCAATTTGCCATTCAAATCATAGGTTCCGGTATCGGAAGATGCAGGTGTCATAGCCTTAGAATGGCGTGGTGCAACTTCCGGCGCAAGGGGCATGACGACTGTTCTAGCGAAACATGGCTGACCTGATCGTGACTTGGCATTTCACCTGCACTCACTCATATCAAAGGGTATGATACGTGCTGTTCTTGCTATCGCCTTCGTTCTCATCTTCTCCCTGCCGGGTCTGGCACGGGACGCCTTTGACGTGCCGGTAACCGCCGAGCTGTTGCCGGGCTGGGTTCAGGCCGACGGATCGCGTGTCGCCGCGGTGCGGCTCACGCTGGAACCGGGCTGGAAGACGTACTGGCGCGCGCCCGGCGACGCCGGTATCCCGCCAAGGTTCGACTGGTCCGGTTCCAGAAACCTCCATTCTGTCGCCATATCCTGGCCGACGCCCTCCATCTTTGATCAAAACGGCATGCGATCCATCGGATATGCGAACGAGCTTGTCATTCCACTGACACTGGCCCCAAAGACCCCGGATCAGCCGGTGCGCCTCAGACTTGTACTGGATATCGGCATCTGCGCAGACATCTGCGTGCCGCATCGCGTCAGCTTTGATGAGCTATTGGGTGACGGCAGCGCCAAGCCGACCCCCGCAATTGCGGCCTCACTGGCGCAGCGCCCCTATTCTGCCCGCGAGGCGGGCGTGACGGCGGCAACCTGCCGTGTTGAACCCACCGAGGACGGCCTGCGGATCGAGGCGCGGGTGACCGCGCCCTCGGCAGGGGGCAACGAGGTGATGATCATCGAACCCGGCGCGGGCGAGATCTGGGTGAGCGAAGCACAGACACATCGCGCCGGGCAAGAGGTGATCGCCACGTCCGAAATGGTCCACATCAATGGCGGCCCCATCGCGCTTGACCGCTCGGCCATCCGGCTGACCGTGCTGGGACAGAACCACGCGATTGACATCCGGGGATGCACACCAGGTTAAACAAGCGTTTTCCGTCGGCGCAGGTAAAGCGCACTGGCGGCCATGGCATACGCGATGGCAGCCACGGCACCTGCACCGGCGATAAACAACATCAGGGCGGCCAGCGTGGGGGTCACCTGTGACACCATCGGGAAAATCGTCGCAAGGGCGTCCGGCAAAGTGCCAAACCATATCGCCCACCCGAGTGTGAACAGCCCCCAAGAGAGGATCAGCACCCACAGGCCGGCAAAGCCCCATCTGACACCGGGCACCGGCGCTTTGAGGCCACGGCGCATTGCCGCCATCTGGCGCGCGATATCATGCTGGGCGGCAACTAGGGCCGGCACCACCAGGAGGACCAGAATCATACCAAAGGCAAGCCCGTAGACCAGCGTGATCACCGTGGGTTTCAGAAACTGCGCCTGACGGCTGCTTTCGTACAAAAGCGGCGCCATGCCCAGAACGGTCGTCATCGTGGTCAGCATGACAGGCCGCAACCTGTCGGACGTGCCATCGATGATGGAGGGGATCAGGCCGCGCTCTTCGGCGTATTCGTCGATTGTGGTGATCAGAACGATGGAATCGTTGATGATGATGCCGGTCATGCCCAGCAATCCAACCACCGTGAACATGCTCAGCGGCACGTCCCACAGCACGTGGCCGTAGATGGTGCCGACCAGACCAAAGGGAATGATCGCCATAACCACCATGGGGCGCGTCCAACTGCCGAACACCCATGCCAGCACAAGGTAAATACCGGTCAGACACAGAACAAGGCCTGTCATCGCGTCATTCAGAAATGTGCTCTCCTGTTCCGACAGGCCGGACAAACGCCACTCCACCTGTCGTTCACTGGCGATGCGGGGCAATATCTCCTCTTCCAGCGTCTTTTGAATCTCCGCTGCACGCGCCGGATTGTCTTCCGAAATGTCGCCCGAGACCGTGATGGTCCTGATGCCGTTTTCACGACGCACCGTACTGAAACCGATGCGCCGCTTGACGCTCACGATATCGGCCAGCGGCACGTAGTTTCCTTCCGGCGTGCGCATCTGCGTGCGGTCCAGGAAATCAGCCGTGAGTTCGCCCTCGGGCAGGACCACGTCGATTGTCGCACTGCGGGGGCCATCGGGGTACGTCGCGGCCTCAATCCCACCAAGCCGGTTTCTTAAAACACGCCCCAGCTCACCTATCGTGAACCCCAGAGCCTGACCTTGCGCAGTCAGATCCAGGATCAGCTCTTCCTTGTCATACGCCAGATTGTCCTGCACGGCGGATACTTCGGGATAAAGCAGCAGCGCGTCCTGCAAATCCATGCTCGCGGCCTTCAGGGTGTCGGTATCACCGCCGTAAAGCTGAACACTCAAAGCATCGCCCCCCGGGCCTGAGCGCCACCCGCGAAAAGAGACCGTCTCGGCCAGAGGATGGTTGACGACACTGTCGCGCAGGTCGCCGACAAAGGCGAAACTGGAATAGGGACGCAGGTCCGCGTCGATCAGTTCAATCGAGATGGCGCCGAGCAGATCCTTGTCCTTGGTGTCCGCCCCGTCCAGACCGCGCCCGGCATTTCCGCCAATCTCCGACAGAACATATTCCACCGGGTTGGTGCCGAAACGTGCCTCGTACTCCGCCGCGAGCGCTTCTGTGGCGCGTTGCAGTTCACGCGTCATTTCCAGGGTGTCCTGTCGCGACGCACCTTCAGCCATGGCAAAGTTGCCCGTGACCGAGCCGCGTTCCGGGGCATTGAAGAATCGCCATTGCACGTCGCCCCGCACGAAGATGGCGATCTGACTGGCCAGGATTACGACAACGCCCGCCAGCACGACGTAGCGGGCGGTGATGACACCGGCCATGAGAGGCCGAAACAGGTTTTCACGCACCCAGCGGAAGCCCCGGTTGACCTGGCGGCTCGGCCAGTCGTACCACCGCTCCTTCGCCTGCGCGGCCAGCGCATGGGCCATGTGATTGGGCAGAATGAGAAAACACTCAATGAGTGACGCGATCAGCACGGCGATCACGGTCAGGGGAATATCCCGGATCAGCAATCCAAATCGTCCGCCGATGGCCACAAGGCCAAAAAAGGCGATCACCGTTGTCAGGGTGGCGGCGAAAACCGGCATCGCCATGCGGCGCGCGGCATTTTCGGCCGCGACGTAGGGCGTTTCATTGAACCTGCGCGCCCGGTGATCGGCGTGTTCGCCCACCACGATGGCATCATCCACGACGATGCCTAAGGTGATGATGAGACCGAAGAGGGATATCATGTTGATGGTGAGACCGGCGGCGTACATCAACGCAATCGCCCCCATCATCGCAGCAGGAATACCAGCAGCCACCCAGAAAGCCGTCCGGGCATTCAGGAACAGGAAGAGCAGACTCAGAACCAGCCCCAGGCCGATCAGGCCGTTGTCGATCAATATGTCCAGCCGCCCGGTGATCGCGGCCGCGCGCGTTCGGATCAGTTCGACGGAAACGCCTTCCGGCAGGGTCGCCTGAAGCTCGGCGGCAACCTCTTCAACCGTTTCCTGAATGCCGATTGCATCACCTTTGACAGACCGGTCGACACGTATTGAAATCGCCGGGTTTTCGCCCACGAGGTAACTGCGGTTGCGATCCGCCCCTTCCCGCGTCACGACCGCCAGATCGCCAATGGTCAGCTTCGCGCCATTGGGTTCGGACCGCAGGACGATACCGGCTATCTGATCGGGCTCGCGTTTCTCCGTGCCCGTGCGCACCCTTGCGTTTGCCCCGGTTACATCCCCTGCGGGGTCGGTATCGGCTTCGGCGGCGATGGCAGCGGCGATCTCCGCCATGCTGACATCATTGGCGATCAGCCGGGCGGATGAGACCTCGACCACTGTGCGGGGGGCTGCGACACCGCGAATTCTGGTGCGTGTGACGCCAGCCGCAAACAGCCGTGTCACGAACTCATCGGCAAACAGGGCCAATTGCTGTGGCGTCACCGGGCCGGTGATCACCACATCGGTCACCCGGTCCCGCCATACGGACCGGCGCACACGCGGCTCGTCCGCCCCTTCGGGCAATTCGGTGATCGCGTCGACCGCGTCCTGAACATCATCGGCGGCACGCGCCATGTCCCAGTTGGGCTCAAAATTCAGGGTGATGACGGCCCGGCCCTCGCGCGCATTGGAGGCAGAGCTTTCAACACCCTCCACAACCAGCAAGGCCGGTTCCAGCACCTGAACGATGGCGCGGTCAACATCTTCCGGCCCGGCCTCGTCCCATTCCGTCGTCACGGTCACCCTATCGAGGATCACATCGGGAAAAAACTGGGTCCGCATATTCGGGATCGCCGCGACCCCGGCGATCACCAGCAGCACGAACAGCAGATTGGCGATGGTACGATGGCGCGTGAAATAGGACAGAACGCCGCCAGCCGCACCGGGAATTCGCCGCGCCATTGCCGCTATCCTCCCATCCGGCTTTCGATGCGTGCCACCATTTTGGCCGGCACTTCGCGTTCGGCCAATTGTGCCAGAACCTTTTCCTTGGCGTCTTCCGGCATCCGGTCGTTGTTTTGCACGAAGGCCACCAGCCGCGCGCGGCGTTCTTCGCTCAATTCAAGCATATCGGGGATCGTCGCCCGGCTTTGCGGCTCGGTCCGCAGCGGACGCACCGCGATGCCCGGACCCAGCAGCGGGGTTCTGGTGGTGACAACCTCCCGCCCCGCCAATCCGTCGCCGCGCACCAGAACATCATCCCCCTGGCGCCGCAACAGCGTGACATCGAGTGCCTCCAGCCGGTCGTCGCCGGTGAGCAGCAGAACCTCGCCCTGGGCATCCAGAGAGGAGGCCGGCAGTTGCACCACATTTTCCAGCGGCGGTTCACGCACCTGCACGGTCACGAAATCACCGGGCCGAAACCCCGGCGCGTCCGTCAGGCGGGCAAAAACCAGGCGGCCGGTCTGGCCTTCACCCGCAGCAGCACTGACCCGGCTAAGCGTTCCCGTCGCCGCCAGATCAACACCCGTGACATCCAGCGTCGCCGTGACCGGAGCCTTTATCAGGTCGCCGCCCGCATCAAGCAATCGCGCATATTGCGCTGTGGACAGGCGGAACGATACTTCCAGATCATGGGGGTCGATCAAATCCGCCAGACGCTCGTTCGCCGATACCAACCGCCCTTCGACCACCGCGGTTTCGCTCAGCGTGCCATCGAACGGGGCTTCCAATGTCGCATCCTCAAGATTGCGTTGGGCCTCGGCCAGCGCGATCTGTGCTCTGGACAGGCGGGTTGCGGCCTGATCAATACGCGCCTCTGCCTGCGTGACGGCCTGCCTGCGCGCCAGAACGGTGGCGCGGGCTGCCGCGGTTTCCAGTTCGGAGACCTCGACTGCGGCAGCGGTGCCCACCCCGCGCGCAGCCAGATCCACCTGTCGCCGGTAGGCTTTTTGGCGCAAGGCGACCTGATCTTCGGCCGCCGCCTCTTCGTCCCGGGCCAGATCACGCGCTCTGGCGGCGTCGCGAACCTCGGCTTCTGCATCGGCCAGATCGGCCGTCAGCCGGTCCAGCGCAGACTGCATATCCGCTGGATCGATGCGCACAAGAACATCACCGCGGCGCACTGCACCGCCATCTTCGAAATTGGGGGCAAGCTCGACCACGCGCCCGCCGACAGCTGCGCGCAGTTCCAGCGTCCGCCGCGATGCGACCTCGCCAAAAACCTCCAGCAGCGGCGTGATCGTCTGTTCTTCGGCCATGCGGACATTGACCGCGAACACCCGCTCTCTGGCTGGCGGCACAACCGCTTCGGCGTTCAGCCGGTCCTGAACCGCCACGCCCACCAGTTGCCCGGCATAGACCAGCAGGCCGAGCGTGACTGCTGCCAGAAACAATCCGATCATGCTTTGCCGCAAGAACCGCATTACACATTTATCCTAAAGGCTTGTTACCCGGTGACTATATCCTAGCCTGGCGGGAAAAAATACCAACCCACAAGGGTGTTACGCATCCCGAAGCTATTTCCGTCGCTGATGTTCATCCAAACGCGGCAGTATCTCGACGAAATTGCAGGGTCTGTGCCGGTAATCAAGTTGCCGCGCCAGGATGTCGTCCCACGCATCCTTGCAGGCACCGGGACTGCCCGGCAGCGCAAACAGATACGTGCCATTGGCCACGCCGCCGGTTGCGCGGCTCTGCACCGCGCTGGTGCCGATTTTCTGCATGGAAACCATGGTGAAGACAGTGCCAAAGGCGTCGATTTCCTTTTCGTACACATCGCGATGCGCCTCGACCGTGACGTCACGCCCGGTCAGGCCGGTACCTCCCGTGGAAATCACAACGTCAACCCCTGAATCCTCGCACCACGTGCGCAGCTGGTCGGCTATCTGATCTCGCTCATCCGGCAAAAGGCGGCGATCTGCCAGCTCGTGACCCGCTTCGAGCAGGCGCGCAACCAGCACATCGCCGGATTTATCCTCCGACAGGCTCCGGCTGTCCGAGACCGTCAGGATAGCGATGCGGACGGGAACAAAATCTTTCGTCGTGTCGATGCGGCTCATTTTATGCTTTCTCCAATAGGGCCAGCCGACCGGCAAGGGCTGCGAAAATTCCGGCGGTCAACCAATCCAGAACCCTGCTGCCTCGTGCCAGTCTGGGACCGATCGAGCCTGCGAAAACGCCAACGACGCCGTTCACAATAAACCCACAGCCCGCGATAATTGCACCGAAGATCGCAAACTGCGCCCAGACGGGACCCGCCTCGGGCACCACGAATTGCGGCACGAAGGCCAAGACGAAAAGAATGACCTTGGGATTTGTCAGATTGACCAACAGGCCCGCACGAAACGCATGACCTCGGGGCGCCGGATCGCCCCGCGGCGGCCTGCCGGATGCACGCATTGCGTGAAATGCAAGCCAAAGAAGGTAGCCCACACCAACCCACCTGATGACGTCGAAAGCGAAGGGAACGGAGGCAACCAGCGCGCTCAACCCCGCCCCCGCCATCAGCACATGGATCATACTGCCCAGCGAAATCCCCGCACTGGCAGCCCAGGCTGCATGAGGTCCCGACCGGACCCCCTGCCCCAGACAGAACATCATGTCAGCCCCCGGCGTGAAATTCAGGGCCAGCGCGGCGGGCACGAAGGCCGCAAGGACAATGGGATCAACCATCGCTTAGCCGCGCCTTGAGGCTGAGCAGGTCGGCCCATGCCTCCCGTTTTGCCGCTGGTTGCCGCAACAGGTACGCCGGGTGGAACATCGGCAGCGCAGGCCGTCCAAAACACTCGGTCCACGTGCCTCGCAACCGGGTGATGCCGCGCTTGCCCAGCAGTGCCTGCGCGCTGATATTACCCATGACCACAATGGCTTGGGGATTGGCCAGCGCGATGTGCCGCTCCAGAAACGGGCGCATCATCGCAATCTCATCAGGGTGAGGGTCGCGGTTCTGCGGGGGCCGCCATGGCAGGACATTGGTGATGTAGACGGGCGCATCTGCGCGGTCGCGCCCCATGTCGATGGCCGCCAGCATCTTGTCCAGCAACTGCCCGGCGCGTCCGACGAAAGGGCGGCCCTCGCGGTCTTCGTCCCGGCCCGGCGCTTCGCCGATGATCATCACAGGTGCTCCGGGAAAACCGTCTGAAAACACCAGATTGCGTGCGCCCCGTTTCAGCTCGCAGTGCTCGAACCCGTCCAGAGCGGCGCGCAATCCATCAAGATCCTGCGCGGCTTCGGCCAGCCGGCCCGCCTCCGCAACCGGGTCAGTCTGTGCGGCAGGGGTCGTCTGCGCGGCGGGTGCGTTTCGCGTCTCCGGCGGTTTGGGTTTGGCCAGCGTATCGGGCAGATCATAGCAGTTCACGGGCGCGTCGCAGATCGCCTCGGTCGCGCCAAGTTCGATCTGCCAGTCCAGCAGCGCAAGCGCCTGATGATACTGAGCTGATTCCATGGCGGCACTTTACGCCTCCGTTTGCCGGAACTGAACAGCTGTTGCGCATGAACGCCCGGCTTGCCCGTCCCGCAACCCCTCCCTATAAGGTGAGAAATCACGATAGGTTGCCGCCCATGACGTTCCCGCACCGCCACCTGCTTGGTATCGAGGCACTGCGCCCCGACGAGATCACGACGTTGCTGGATCTGGCGGATCAATATGTCACGCTGAACAGATTGCCGGACAAGCACGCAGATGCGCTTGTCGGGCTCACGCAGATCAACATGTTCTTCGAGAATTCCACGCGCACGCAGGCAAGCTTTGAGATTGCCGGCAAGAGACTGGGCGCGGATGTCATGAACATGGCGATGCAGGCCAGCTCCGTGAAAAAAGGCGAAACGCTGATCGACACGGCGCTGACACTCAACGCCATGCACCCCGACCTGCTCGTCGTGCGTCATCCACATTCCGGCGCGGTGGATCTGCTGGCGCAAAAGGTCAATTGCGCGGTTCTCAATGCGGGCGACGGACGTCACGAGCATCCAACACAGGCGCTTCTGGATGCGCTTACGATTCGCCGCGCCAAGGGGCGGTTGCACAGGCTCTCGGTCGCGATCTGCGGCGATATTGCGCATAGCCGCGTGGCCCGGTCGAACATCCTGCTGCTGGGAAAAATGGAAAACCGTCTGCGCCTGATCGGGCCGCCCACGCTGATGCCCGCCGGCATCGCCGAATTCGGCGTGGAGGTGTTCGACGATATGCAGGAGGGTCTCAAAGACGTGGATGTGGTGATGATGTTGCGCCTGCAAAAGGAGCGTATGGACGGCGGCTTCATCCCTTCGGAGCGTGAGTATTACCACCGCTACGGTCTTGATGAGGACAAGCTCAGATCCGCCAAGCCCGACGCCATTGTCATGCACCCGGGCCCGATGAACCGCGGTGTTGAGATCGACGGCACGCTGGCCGATGACATCAATCGCAGCGTCATCCAGGATCAGGTGGAAATGGGTGTTGCAGTGCGGATGGCGGCGATGGATCTTCTGGCGCAGAACCTGCGACTGACGCGAGGCGCGGCATGAGCGGTGCCTGGCACGGGCTGCGAGGCCGCAACCGATCATCTGGCTTGCGCATCATATCTGGCGGGGATACCGAAAAACGCGCCGGTGATGGCAGGCTGCCTCAAACGCAGGAGACAGTTGCATGAGCGATGTGATCATCAAGGCAAACGAACGCAGTAAGATTCGCGTTTTCGCCGTAAACCTGCCACCCGGCGAAGTTGCCGACACGCTCAAGACACAGCCAAAGCCCGACGTGGCCCGACAGCTTTTGAACAGCCCGCACCTGAATACCTCGAGCACCGAAATCTTTCCCGTCTCCGACCTGACCGGAGTGGGCCTGAGCGGGTACCTGGGAGAGGGGTACGCTGTCGGGGACGAGCAACTGGCGGCGGACCGCGGCAAACTCGACGGGTTGGACGGATACGTCCTTTTGCTGTTTTCCGACAGTTTCGCCGGCGCTGAAACGACCTTGACCCCGAGCCCGGAGCTGACACTCATCGGCACGTATACAGAGGCCAGACCCAGCGATGATGTCACTCCGATCACCGCGGACAGCGCCAAACCCTACAGCGGCGTGGCAGCATCAGACCCACCCGTGCCACCGCGCGGTCCGGCCGGAAGTGCGATGGTCATACTGGGTCTGATCGGTCTTGTTGCGCTGGCCGTTTGGTGGTTGCTGGCATGATCCATAAGGCTTTGAAAGCATGAACGACCCCAAAGACCCCAGGATGTCCGGGCGCATCGCACTCATTGCATTGATCGTGGCCTTTGGCGTCGTCGGTCTGATGCTGTGGGTGGGCGCATGAACGCTCTCTGTGTGCCTTGCGATCTGACGGAAATTCTTGCGCGGAGCATGCGGCCATGACGAAACTGACATTTCTGAATGCGCGCCTTGTCGATCCCGAAACGGATGAGATCGCGGTCGGAGGCCTCGTGGTCGAAGACGGGCGCATTACCAAGCGCCTGCCAAAGGATGCGCCGCGGCTGACATCCGGGCGGGTGATCGACTGTCATCTCAAGTATCTCGCGCCGGGCATCGTCGATCTGGGTGTCAAGGTCTGCGAACCCGGCGAACGGCATAAGGAGAGCTACCGGTCGGCCGGTCTTGCCGCGGCAACGGGTGGTATCACAACCATGGTGACGCGTCCCGACACCGAACCGGCCATCGACAGCCCCGAGACGCTGGAATTCGTCACCCGGCGCGCCAACGAGGTTGCCCCGGTCAATGTCCTGCCCATGGCCGCCCTGACGAAGGGGCGGGAGGGCCGCGAAATGACCGAGATCGGGTTTCTCATGGATGCGGGCGCGGTGGCCTTTACCGATTGCGACCGCGTGGTGACCGACACCAAGGTGTTTTCGCGTGCGCTGACATATGCGCGCAGCCTTGGGGCATTGGTTGTTGCACACCCGCAGGATCCCGGCCTCAGCAAAGGGGCCGCTGCAACGTCGGGAAAATTCGCCTCGCTGCGCGGATTGCCGTCCGTATCGCCCATGGCCGAACGGATGGCGCTGGATCGTGACATCGCCCTGATCGAAATGACCGGTGCGCGCTACCACGCGGATCAGATCACCTGCGCCCGCGCGCTTCCCGCCCTGGAGCGGGCAAAGGCGAATGGGCTTGATGTGACCGCCGGGACGTCGATCCACCATCTGACGCTGAACGCACTGGACATTGCCGACTACCGCACGTTTTTCAAGCTCAAGCCGCCGCTGCGTGATGAACAGGACAGGTTGGCCGTGGCCGAGGCGGTACGATCCGGCCTTATTGACATCATCTCGTCGATGCACACGCCGCAGGATGAAGAGAGCAAGCGCCTGCCCTTCGAAGAAGCGGCCTCCGGTGCCGTGGCACTTGAAACCCTGCTGCCCGCAGCGATGCGGCTTTATCATGCGGGCCTGATCCAATTACCCACGATCTGGCGTGCCTTGTCCCTGAACCCTGCGAAACGTCTCGGGCTGGACAGTGGTCGCCTGACGATCGGCAGCCCTGCCGATCTTGTGCTTTTCGATCCGGACGCCCCCTTCCTGATGGACCGCGCCACACTATGCTCAAAATCCCGAAATACACCCTTTGACGGGGCGCGCATGCAAGGCAAGGTACTGGCCACATATGTCGCCGGAACCTGCGTGTACGAGAGGACCTGATGCCGATCATTGAACACTCCGCCGCCGTGCTCGCCCTCTGGGGGCTGGTTGGCTATCTTCTCGGGTCCATTCCCTTCGGCATGGTGCTCGCACATGTGATGGGCCTTGGTAACCTGCGCCAGATCGGTTCGGGGAATATCGGCGCAACGAATGTTCTGCGCACCGGAAACAAAACCGCCGCCGCGCTGACACTGCTGCTGGATGGTGGCAAGGGGGCAGCGGCGGTTTTGCTGGCGAGGTCCATGGGCGGTGAGGATACCGCACAGATCGCCGGTCTGATGGCGATGCTGGGGCATTGCTACCCGATCTGGCTGCGATTTGCCGGCGGCAAGGGAGTGGCCACCTTTCTCGGCATTGTGCTGGCGCTGAGTTTCCCGGTTGGGGTCGGCTGCTGTATTGCCTGGCTCATCGGGGCGCTTCTGACGCGCATTTCATCCATGGGCGCACTGTTCGCGGCGGCTGCTTCGACCTTCCTGATGCTGCTTCTGGGCGCCTCGGATGCCCTGATTCTGGGCGCCTTGCTGACCCTGATCATATTCTGGCGCCACAAGACCAATATCGCGCGGATACGCGCCGGAACCGAGCCGAAAATCGGCCAGAAGACGTGACACGAACAGAGCTTGCGGATTTCGGCACTGCCTTGGACAATCTCCCGTGGGGCACGTTTCGCGCGCATCTGAACGGCTCACCCTATATCGTAACAAAAACCCGGTTTAGCGGTGGAAGGTCAACCAAGCTCGTGGCCGAGGAACTCGGCGGAGCTGACTACATCAGCTTCAATTACTATGCGCTATCGCGCGGCGGTCGCCTTTTCCCCTGCGAGATGAGCCGGGACAAGGTCATATGGTTCGTCTTGAACGTCAGACCCGAAACCACGCGGCATCACGCAGAGGCATAGCTGCCATCGGGCCCATGCACTTCGTCGCCCTGCAACGCAGGCAAAAACACGCAGATCAGATGGAGCGGGTCCACGCCATCATTGCGGACTTCGTGGCGGTCATGCGCATCCGGTGCATAAAGCACGCCGGGGACGATCCGGTGGACAGCACCATTGTCCAGTTCGGTGACCGTACCCGACCCTCCGATGCAGTAACATGCCTCGATGTGGTTCTTGTATTGCAGTGTCAGAACAGCCCCGGGCAGCACCTTGGTTTCGGTCATCGAAAACCCCATGCCATCGGATTTGACCAGCAATCGAAGGCTGCGCCACCCTGGGCCGGATGCATCCCGTGCCGTTCCCACCAGTCCCGTTTTGTCTGCAATGATCATAGTCAGCCCGTTTCCTCTATCGCCCCGTATTGAATATTGCATGGCGTCGCGCTGCGTGCCACTTCTGACGGTATGACCAGAATACTGACCAGTCCGGATGGAACCCCCGCAAGCCGCCTCGCTTTTGGCACCATGCAATTTGGCGGGCGCGCCGATGAAACGGCCTCGCGCGCGATGTTTGACGCCGCGATAGCAGGCGGGATCACGCATTTCGACACTGCCTATGTCTACAATGAGGGCGCGTCCGAAACTCTGCTGGGGTCTTTCCTGCAGGACCAGCGTGACCGGCTGATCATCGCGACAAAGGCGGCCTATACCGGCGGCGGCTCCAAACGGAATATTCAAGAGTCCTTTGCGATATCACAACAACGTCTGGGCCTCGATGTTGTCGATATCCTCTACATGCACCGTTTCGATCCGGACACCGACCTGCACGAAAGCATGGAGGCGCTGGCGGAGTTGAAGCAGCAAGGCCGGATTCGCTACATCGGGGTGTCGAATTTCGCGGCATGGCAAGTGGTTAAAGCCATCGGTATAGCCGCGAAATTTGATATGACAGTTGATATCCTGCAGCCGATGTACAACCTCGTGAAACGTCAGGCAGAAGTTGAAATTCTGCCGATGTGTGCGGATATGGACGTAGCCTGCGCGCCGTATTCGCCGTTGGGTGGCGGTCTGCTGACCGGAAAATATGCTGCCGGACAGGGCGGACGGCTGACAGAAGATGACCGCTATGCAGCGCGGTATGGTCTGGACTGGATGCATGCGGCAGCCGAAGGGCTGAGCGTCGTCGCGACAGAGCTTGGCATTGATGCGGCGACGCTGGCCGTCGCCTGGGTAGCCGCCCATCCGATGGGGCCGACACCGATCATCTCTGCCCGGTCGGCAAAGCAACTCGCCCCCTCGATCGCCGCACAGGATTTCGAGATGAGCCCGGATCTCTATGCACGTCTGTCTGCGCTGAGCCCGACACCTCCACCGGCGACGGACCGTATCGAAGAACAGGCATGACCGACATCATCATCATTGGCGGCGGGATTGCCGGTCTGTCCGCCGCAGCGCGCCTGTCAGACCACGCCCGCATCGTGGTTCTGGAGGCCGAGACGTCGTTGGGCTACCACGCATCCGGACGCTCTGCCGCGCTGATCGAACAGAACTACGGTGCGCCCAGTGTTCAAGCCCTGAACCGCGCCAGCGTCGGCTACCTTCAGGATGGTGGGTACCTCAGTCCGCGCGGCTTGATGATCGTCGCGCAGGCACATGAACGCGCAGATTTTGAGAGAGATACGGCGACGCTGGGCGCCACGGCGATCACGCCGGCGGAAGCCATGGATTTTGTGCCTGTTCTGGATCCACAAAAGCTTGCCTTTGCCGCCTATCACGCGGACGCGCACGACATTGACACGGACCGGTTATTGCAGGATTTCGCGCGCATGGTGCGGGCCTCCGGCGGCACGGTCGAGACCGGGCAGCGCGTTGAGCAGATTTCGCACGCAGACGGCGAATGGGAGGTCACCTGCGGCGATCGCCGGTTTCATGCCCCCACACTCATCAATGCAGCTGGCGCATGGGCAGATACCGTCGCGGGCATGGCGGGCATCAGGCCCATGAGCATTGTCCCGCACCGGCGCTCCATCGCGCGCATTCCCGCACCGGGCGCCCATGACATCCGATCATGGCCGATTTTCTTTGGCGTTAATGAAACATGGTATGCCAAGCCGGACGCCGGGTTTTTGCTTGTCTCGCCGGCGGATGAAGACCCGGTGGAGCCTCATGACGCCTGGGCCGAAGACCTGACACTGGCGCAGGGCCTCGCTCTCTATGAAGAAATGGTCACAGAACCCGTGGCCCGGCTGCAATCGAGCTGGGCGGGCTTGCGCAGCTTTGCCCCCGACAGAACGCTGGTTCTGGGACGTGATCCCGAGGTGCCGGAGTTTGTCTGGTGCGCGGGTCAGGGTGGATACGGGTTTCAGACCGCCCCCGGCGCATCGCAGCTGGTGGCGGATCTGGTTCTGGGCAACCCGCCGAACGTGGATGCCAGCGTCGTGGCTGCCCTGACACCCGACCGGTTGCGATGACGACGCGCCTTCCCGATACCGCCAGCGTCGCGCAGCCCGCCGATGGCGTAAAACTGCATGCCCCCGCAGCTGCACGCAATGCCGAAGCCTTGACCCGTTTGCTCAGCAGCCATGCGCCCCGGTCCGGCCATGCGTTGGAAATAGCCAGCGGTACCGGTCAACATGTCACTGCGTTTGCACAGGCTCTGCCCGATCTGATCTGGCAGCCTACCGACGTTGATCCGGCGCGGATTGCCAGCATCGATGCCTACGTGCGCGACGCCGCACTGCAAAACGTAGCCCCCGCTCGGATGCTGGATGCCACGCAGGCCGGGTGGCGTGACAGCCTGTCAGGCAAGGACCTGATAATCCTCGTCAACCTGCTGCATCTGATTGGCTCAGAGCCGGCAAAAACCCTTATAGCAGAGGCCGTTGGCGCGCTGGTGCCACGGGGCAGAGTCATCCTCTACGGACCATTCAAACGCAGTGGTGACCTGACCAGCCCGGGGGATATGCGGTTTGACGCGGACCTGCGCGCGGCCGATCCGGAGATCGGCTACAAGAACGACGAGGAGGTCGTCGACTGGCTGGCATCGGCCGGTGCCAAGTTGATCGAACGGATCGAGATGCCGGCCAATAACCTCGCCTTGATAGCGTCCCGGGCCTAGCTCAGGTGCCCTGGCCATCCACCCGGATGCGCTCGTTTTTAGGATCATAGGGGCTGTCTTCGACAACTTGCGCATCCCAGAGCTGATCAAACATCTTGACCTTTAGCGGCGTACCCGGAACGGCCAGATCAGGTGTCACGTACCCCATGCCGATGCTCTTGCCAAAGGCCACGGAATAGCCGCCCGAGGTCAGACGCCCGACACGCGCATCGCCATCATACAACGCCTCGCGGCCCCACGGATCGGCGTCATCCGGCCCATCGATCAACAGGGTGACGCATTGCGACCGAACGCCGGTTGCCTGCATCCGGTCTTTGCCGTGAAACTCCTTGGACAGATCGACAAAGCGCGGCAGATCGGCTTCGAGCGGCGTCGCGTCCCGGCCAAGCTCGGTACCGAAGGCGCGGTAGGATTTCTCCTGCCGCAGCCAGTTTTGCGCCCGCGCGCCCACCAGCTTCATGCCATGTGGTTCACCCGCCTTTTCCAGCAGATCAAAGAGATAGTTCTGCATCTCGATCGGGTGATGCAACTCCCATCCCAATTCGCCGGTATAAGCCACGCGGATCGCGGTTACCGGACACATCCCCAGCTCGATCTGGCGGGCCGACAGCCATGGGAACCGCTTGTTCGACAGGGCCGTGGCCGGGTCTGCGTCCTTGATCACCGATTGCAGAACATCGCGCGATTTCGGACCGGCAATGGCAAAAACGCCCCATTGCGTCGTCACATCCTGCGCGTTGATCCGGCCAAATTCCTCTTCCTTGTCCACGATGGTTTTGAAAAGGTAGTCCTGATCATAGGCGTGCCATGCACCTGCGGACACGAGGTAGTAATCGTCCTCGGCCCGCCGCACGATGGTGTATTCCGTTCGCGTCGTCCCGTGGCTGGTCAGCGCATAGGTCAGATTGATGCGCCCGACTTTTGGCAACTTGTTGGTTGTAAACCAATCCAGAAAGGCCGTCGCCCCGGGTCCACTGATCCGGTGCTTAGTGAAGGCAGTGGCGTCAATGAGGCCCACGCCCTCGCGGATCGCCCGTGCTTCTTCGACAGCGTATTGCCACCAGCCGCCACGACGGAAAGAGCGGCTGTCGTGATCGTTGAAGCCCTGCGGTGCATAGTAATTCGGACGCTCCCAGCCGTTCACCCAGCCGAACTGCGCGCCCCGGGCCGCCTGCCGGTCATAGGCCGGCGATGTTCGCAAGGGGCGGCACGCCGGGCGTTCTTCATCGGGGTGGTGCAGAATATAAACGTGGTTATAGGCTTCCTCGTTCTTGCGCGCGGCAAACTCCGTGGTCATCCAGTCGCCGTAGCGCTTGGGGTCGAGCGAGGCCATGTCGATCTCCGCCTCGCCTTCAACCATCATCTGCGCGAGGTAATACCCCGTTCCCCCCGCCGCCGTGATCCCGAAGGAGAACCCTTCGGCCAGCCACATATTTGTCAGCCCCGGCGCCGGGCCCACCAGCGGATTGCCGTCCGGCGTGTAGCAGATCGGGCCGTTGAAATCGTCTTTCAGCCCGCAATCCTCACAAGACGGGATGCGGTGGTTCATCGCCATGTATTGATCTTCGATCCGCTCCAGATCGAGCTGAAAGAGATCGGCGCGGAAACTGTCCGGCACACCGTATTCGAACCGCGCGGGCGCGCCTTTTTCATAGACACCGAGAATCCAGCCGCCGCGCTCCTCGCGTACGTAGGATTGCGCATCGGCATCACGCACAACGGGGTGCTCCACATTGCCCTCGGCGCGGAACTTCACCAACTCGGGGTCCTGATCCATCACGATAAACTGATGTTCGACCGGGATGGCGGGCATCTTGATCCCCAGCATACGGGCGGTGCGCTGCGCATGGTTGCCCGAGGCAGTCACCACATGTTCCGCGGTGATCACGACCTGCTCGTCGGTCGGCACGAGGTTGCCGCCTTTCTCCGCCATCTTGGTGGCTGTCACTTCCCAGTGAGTGCCGTTCCAGTGGAACGCATCCGCCTGCCATTTGCGTTCGATCATCACCCCACGCTGCCGTGCCCCCTTGGCCATCGCCATTGTGACATCGGCGGGGTTAATGTAGCCGTCGGTCTGGTGATAGAGCGCGCCCTTAAGGTCGTCGGTGCGGATCAATGGCCATTTGGCCTTGATCTCATCGGGTGTCATCCATTCATATGGCACGCCGCATGTCTCGGCCGTGGAGGCATAGAGCATGTATTCGTCCATACGTTCATCGGTCTGCGCCATGCGCAGGTTGCCGACCACGGCGAAACCGGCATTCAGGCCGGTTTCCGCCTCCAGCGTTTTGTAGAACCGGATGGAATAGTCATGGATGTGCGTGGTCGCATAAGACATGTTGAAATAGGGCAGCAACCCGGCTGCATGCCAGGTGGAGCCCGAGGTCAGCTCGTCACGCTCCAGCAGCATCACATCGTCCCAGCCCGCCCGTGCGAGGTGATAGGCAATGGAGGTCCCGACGGCACCACCGCCGACAACGAGGGCTTTGACTTGGGTTTTCATGACACTGGCTCCGTGACGATCTGTTGAGATAGCATTAGCCGCTGATGCCAGACTGCGCAAAACGCGCCCGACCGGTCATGGCGGGAAAGCGACATACTGGCGCGGGTGGTCTGACACCCACCCTGCCGGCCAGGCCAAAGCGGCGCATATCCTTGCCCCACCCGAGCGCCCGGCCCGCGGTTCTGTCAAGGGTGGGGACTGTCCGCCGTTACTCGAGAATTTTGCCGGGGTTCATGATGTTTTGCGGGTCCAGCGCAGCCTTGATCGCCGCCATGACGGTCGTCGCCTCCCCCAGTTCCCTGACCAGGTAAGGGCGCTTGCCCTGGCCAATTCCGTGCTCTCCGGTGCAGGTACCGTCCATTGAAATCGCCAGATCGTTCAGCCATCCGATGAACGCGCCCGCCTTGGTTACTTCCTCCGGATCCGCCATATTAACAAGCGGGGATACATGGAAATTGCCGTCCCCCGCGTGCCCGACGATCGGGGCGACAAGGCCCAGTTCCGCCGCCTTTTTCTGCGCCGCGCCGACGCAATCCGCCAGCCGCGAAATGGGCACGCACACATCGGTGGCGATACCCTGCGCCCCGGGCCGGTATTGCAGCATGGCCCAATAGGCATCGTGGCGCGCCTGCCAGAGCGTATTGCGTTCCTCGGTGGTCGATGTGGCCTGATAGCCGATCCCGCCATGCTCCTCGGACAGCGCGCCGAATATCTCCGCCTGTTCAAGGACGCTGGCGTCGGTGCCGTGAAACTCCAGTAACAACAGCGGCGTCTCCGGCAGGCTCAGTTTCGAGTAGGCGTTTATCGCTTTGACGGTGGTATCGTCCAGAAGCTCAATACGCGCCACAGGCAGCCCGTACTGGATGACGGACATGACTGTCTGGCAGGCCGCATCGACCGAGGGGAAGGAACAACTGGCGGAGCTGATCGCCTCGGGTATGCCCTGAAGCTGCAGGGTGATTTCGGTGAGAACGCACAACGTACCTTCGGATCCGACCAACAGCCGCGTCAGATCATACCCGGCCGAGGATTTCCGGGCGCGCGTCCCGGTGCGGATGATCCTGCCGTCTGCCATCACCGCCTCAACTGCCAGAACGTTGTCCTTCATCGTGCCGTAACGCACCGCGTTGGTGCCGGAGGCATTGGTGGCCGTCATACCGCCGAGGGACGCGTTTGCACCCGGGTCAATCGGAAAGAACAGGCCCTGATCGCGCAGATGCGTGTTCAGCGCTTCGCGTGTGACCCCGGGCTGCACGCGGCAATCAAGATCGCCCTGATTGACCTCGACCACCTTATCCATTTGGCTGATGTCCACGCAGATGCCTCCGGCCGGTGCATTCACGTGGCCTTCTAGCGAGGTACCGGTGCCATAGGGTATCACCGGCACATTGTGCCGGGCACACACCGTCACAATGTCCGAAACTTCCTGAGCGGATGCGGGGAAAACAACTGCGTCGGGCGGTTGGTTTTCGATCCAGGTCGTGGTGTGTCCGTGTTGCTCGCGGATGGCCGCACCTGTCTGGAACCTTTCGCCGAACTGCTGCTTCAGCACGCCGACAACCGTTTCAATGCCCGTCTCGTTGCGCGGCAGGCCTGCGTGTTTCACCATCTGCTCTCTCCCCGAATGCGCCAAGCTATTTGCCGAGCGCAATACCTTCCCGCCGTGGGTCTGCCCCGCCGGTCAGGCTGTCCCCGATGGAGATCGCGTGCAGACCCGAGGTCAGCGCGCGGCTGCCCACCTCGAAACCCATCGCGGTCAATGCCTCGGTCAGACCTTCTGCTGACGTGCCTTCTTCGACATCGTATGTGCCGAAACGGTTCACTGCATGCGGCACGGATACGGCCTGCTGGACGTCCATGCCCCAGTCGAGATAGGCGATGATGCTCTGTGCGACATAGCCGATGATGCGGCTACCGCCCGGGCTGCCGATCGCCAGCACCGGCGCACCGTCCTTCATGACGATGCTGGGCGCCATCGACGACCGCGGGCGCTTGCCCGGTTCCACCCGGTTAGCAACGGGCACGCCATCCACATGCGAGCGGAAGGAAAAATCGGTCAATTCGTTGTTCAGCAGGAAACCCCGCACCATCAGGCGGCTGCCAAACCCGTTTTCGATGGTCGTGGTCATGGAGGCCACGTTGCCTTGCGCATCCACGATGACGAAGTGAGACGTTGAGGGCAGTTCAATCGACTGATCATCGGCCCAGATCAGCGCATGGTCAAAGGCCGGCGTGCCCGGCGCGACCTCGGGCAACGCATCATCGCCTGCCAGCAGCTTGGCGCGTTCCGCCAGATAGTCCGGGGCGACAAGACCCTTGGTGGGTACAGGCACAAAATCGCTGTCGGCCATGTAGCGCCCGCGATCAGCAAAGGCCAGGCGCGAGGCATCTCCGATCAGGCGACGCACCTCCGGGTCATTTGGCCCGGCGCTCAGATCATAGTTGTCGAGCTTCCCCAGGATTTGGCCAAGCGTCAAAGCCCCCGACGATGGCGGCCCCATGCCGCAGACATTATGCGCCCGGTAGAGGACGCAGACGGGCGCGCGCTCCTTCACGGTGTAAATGCTCAGGTCAACGGTTGACAGTACGCCCGGGTTGCCCTCCGCCCCGCGGACTGTCGCAACGATATCGGACGCGATATCGCCGGTGTAAAAAGCATTCGCGCCCTGCTCGGCGATCATCGAAAGCGTGTCGGCATAAGGTTGGTTGGTCAGCAAATCACCAGCGGCAAGCGGCGTGCCCCCGGGCATGAAATACGCGGCGGTCGCGGGAAAGCGCCCCAGACGCTCCGCATCCGCTTCGATCAGTCCCGCCAGACGCGGCGAGACCTCGAAGCCCGCCTCGGCCCGCTCGATGGCCGGTGCCAGCAGGTCGCGCCACGGCAGTTTCCCCCACCGGATATGCGCATCTTCCATCAAGGCAGGCGTGCCCGGCGTGCCAACCGACAGACCCCCGACAACAGCATCGAAAAAGCCCAGCGGTTCTCCCTCACCATCCTGAAACAATCGCGGGGTCGCGGCGAGCGGTGCGGTTTCCCGCCCGTCCAGCGTCGTTAACGTGCCCGAGGCCGCATCATAATAGACCAGAAACGCCCCGCCGCCGAGCCCGGAAGACTGCGGTTCAACCAAGCCCAGCATCGCCTGCACAGCCACAAGCGCATCAGCGGCGGAGCCGCCGCTTGCCAGCGCATCAGCGCCCGCCTGAACCGCCCAGGGGTTCGCCGCCGCGACCATCCAGTCTTGAGCCTGCACCGGTGTACCGGCGAACTTGGCCGCCAGAGCAGCGGCAACATCGGGCGAGATCGCCTCGAAGGCGCCCTGCGTCGCGGCTTCGGGCGCTACTGCGTCGGCCGCTTGTTGAGCGTGAACCGCCGTGGCGGCCAGAAGAGTCAGTCCAGTGAGAAAGATACGCATTTTATCTCCGATCTGTTGAGAGGGATGTCAAAGCATAGAAGGAACAACCTGATCCGGTGGCCTGTGGCCGTCGTCGAACGTCTTGATATTAATGATGACTTTCTCGCCCATTTCCAAACGCCCTTCGCGCGTGGCGGACCCCATGTGCGGCAGCAGAACGACATTGCTCAGTTCCCGCAGCCGCGGGTTTACCTGAGTGCCATGTTCGTAGACATCAAGGCCCGCGCCGGCGATTTCGTTTGCGCGAAGCATGCGTGTCAGCGCATTTTCATCAATCACTTCGCCGCGCGATGTGTTCACGATGACCGCCTCGGGTTTCATCAACTTCAGTCTCCGGGCGTTCATCAGATGGAAGGTCGACGGGGTTGCCGGGCAGTTCACGGAAATCACGTCCATCCGGGCGACCATCTGGTCGAGGCTCTCCCAGTAGGTGGCCTCAAGCTCTTCCTCGGTTTCCGGCCGCAGCCGCCGCCTGTTGTGGTAGTGCACCTGCATTCCGAAGGCCGCGGCCCGTCGCGCGACCGCCTGCCCGATGCGCCCCATCCCGAGAATGCCGAGCCTGCGTCCACCCACTCGACCGCCAAGAAGGGCCGTTGGCGCCCAGCCCTCCCATGTATCATTCTGCATCACCGACAAGCCTTCGGGGATACGGCGCAGCACCGCCAGCAACAGGGCCATGGTCATATCGGCCGTGTCATCGGTCAGCACCCCCGGTGTGTTGGAGACCAGAATGCCGCGCTGCCGGGCGGTCGCCACGTCGATGTGGTCCACCCCTGCGCCGTAGTTCGCGATAAGCTTCAATCGATCACCGGCCTGACCAATCAGCGCGGAATCGATGTCATCGGTCAGGGTCGGAACCAGCACATCTGCCGTCTTGATGGCCTCTGATAATTCAGCCCGGGTCATCGGCGTGTCATCTGCGCGCAATGCGACATTGAAGAGCTCGGTCAACCGGGTTTCAACGGCCTCGGGTAACCGTCGCGTAACGACAACACTCAGCTTTGGCTTTGACATTTTGAGCCTCCCCGGACTTGGCGCAACGATCTGTTTTGTGGCATGGTGGCGGAGAAGGCGACGGGGCACAAGAACCTCGGGCCTTCAAAAGAGCAAAATACGAGTAACAGGCGATGTCATGACAAAGTTTCTTATTTCGGCCCTCGCCGGTGCCATTTTTCTTGCGTTGATACCCGTCACGGGTGTTGCGCGCGACAAGGGCCCTGTCACACATCTGCCCCTGCCCCGGTACGTGTCGATGAAGGCCGCCGAGGGAAACGTTCGGCGCGGCCCCTCGCTGACACATCGGATCGACTGGGTTTTCAAACACCGCGATATGCCATTGCAGATCACCGCCGAACACGGCCACTGGCGGCGGGTTCAGGATCGCGATGGTCAGGGCGGATGGGTTCACTATTCGCTTCTGTCAGGGGTGCGCACCGTCATTGTAGAGCAGGACATGCTGTCGTTGCATATGCGTCCTGATCCCGAAGCACCGGTCACGGCGGCGCTGGAACTCGGGGTTATCGCGCGCCTTGGTAAATGCGGCCCTGAATGGTGTCAGTTGAAATCCGGCGGGTATCGCGGCTGGGCGCCCAAATCGCGGCTATGGGGTGTTTCCGGCGACGAAATACGCGACTGACACCGGCCGTCGCGCACCGCCCCTAGGATTGTGCGATGAATTCATTGACGAGTTGCGCCAGTTCCAGGCCCACATCTTCTTGCAGGAAATGCCCCGCACCCGGCAGCACCTTATGCGGCTGCCCTGCAGCCCCGGGAAACTCTTTTTGAAAGACTTTGTCTATACCAGCCATGATTCTGTCTTCGGCCCCGAAGACTGTCAGCACGGGCAGCTCAAGCCCGCGCAAAATCTCCCAGGCGGCGCGGTTCGCCGCTGACGCCGGGTCGTCGGGCTGATCGGGCACCAGCATCGGAAACGCCCGCGCACCTGCCTGATATGTCTCGTCAGGGAACGGTGCATCATAGGCGGCAACTTCCGCCTCTGTCAGTTTTGTCACGGTACCGCCATGAACGATTCTGCCGGCCCGGAATTCAGGCACGGATTGTGAGTATTCACGCCAGTTTTCAAAGGCGGACCCCATCGAGTGATCACCCGTTGGCAGCGCCGTGTTTGCCAAGACCATCCTTGAAAACCGATGTGGCATCGCGGCCAGCACACGCAATCCGATCAACCCGCCCCAGTCCTGGCACACCATTGTGACGTCGTGCAGATCCATCTGCTCAAGGGCGTCCGACATCCATTCAACATGGCGCTGATAGGTATAGTCCTCCCGTGCTGCCGGTTTGTCCGATCTGCCGAACCCGATGAGATCGGGTGCAACCACCCTGTGGCCCGCAGCGGTGAAAACCGGGATCATATGGCGGTAAAGATAGCTCCATGTCGGCTCTCCGTGCAGTGCGAGGATGGGGCCGACACCTCCAGGGCCTTCATCGAGGTAGTGCATCCGCAAGGCCCCCCCCAACGTGTCGTCAATGCTGAGATACCTGGGTTCGAACGGAAAATCCGACAAGTCGGCAAACCTCGCATCTGGCGTGCGCAATGCTCGCATGGTGTCTCCCCCCGGCAAGACCGAACGCATCGCCTCTGGAAATCCCGCGATGCCGCGGTAGGGTAGCCGCGATCCACCACAAACACAAAGGAAGTTCACGATGAAGGCAATCACCTATGACCGCTTTGGCGCGGCACAAGATGTGCTGACATTGACGGAACTCGACATCCCTGATCCCGCGGCGGGCGAAGTCCGTGTGGATCTGGTTTATTCTGGTGTGAACCCTTCCGACGTCAAGGCCCGCGCAGGTACCCGCCCCGGCGTCACCAAGCCGGCCTACCCGCAGATCATCCCGCACAGCGATGGGTCAGGCGTCATCACGTCCGTGGGGGCCGGGGTGGACCCCTCCCGCATCGGCGACCGCGTGTGGATCTGGAACGGTCAGTGGCAGCGCGCGTTTGGCACGGCGGCCACGCAAATCACGCTGCCGGAACACCAGGCGGTGCGATTGCCCGGAACCGCGAGCTTTGAGACTGGTGCCGTCTTGGGCATTCCGGGCCTCACGGCGGCGCATGTGGTCCTTGCGGGCGGAGACGTGTCCGGCAAAACACTTTTGATCCAGGGCGGCGCGGGTACGGTTGGCTATCTCGCCATCCAGTTGGCCAAATGGGCGGGTGCCCGCGTCATCGCCACCGCGCGCGGTGACGGCATTGCAAGGTGTGAGGCCGCCGGTGCTGATGCCGTTCTGGACTACAGCGCCGCCGATCTTGCCCAACTGGTATTGGCCGCGAACCAAGGACAGGCAGTAGACCGGATTGTCGAGGTCGAATTCGGGTCCAATATCGAGACGGACACGACGGTCATCGCGCCAAACGGCACCATTGCCGCTTATGGATCAGCGCTGAACATGACGCCTAAGCTGCCCTTTTACCCCCTGCTCTTCAAAGCCGTGACAATCGACATCGTACTGATATACCTTTTGTCGCCGGCTGAGCGGCAGAGCGCCATTACCCACCTTCATGCGGCACTCGCCGACAACGCCCTTCAGTGCCCAGTCGAAAGGGTTTTCACCTTGCCTGAAACAGCAGCGGCCCATGAAGCCGTGCAAGCAGGCGCGCGCGCGGGCGCGATACTGGTGGATGTGACAGCGGATATGTTATAATTTCGGGCGCGCTGGCCGATTGAATATTTGATCGCGAGTCCCGAATGTCGCCGTGTTGCGCGATTTTTGTCAAAAACGGGTCTTGCACGTTGACGCCGAGCGGCTTAATTACCGCGTCACGTTGGGATGTAGCCAAGTGGTAAGGCAACTGTTTTTGGTACAGTGTACCGTAGGTTCGAATCCTACCATCCCAGCCAAACACTTAACGGAATGCAGACGATACGGCTGTCGGTCACAATAGCGAGGTGATATCCGCAGGTTAGGGGTAAGTAAGTTCAACGCAGACTATCCATGCCCGGCAAACAAGCCCCGATATCCCCTGAAGTCTGAGGTCGGGCATTTTGCGACACTAGGGTCTGGACTCAATTCAGCCAGCACCTGATCGCGAAGATGTGGATCATGGA
>NZ_JAHXDN010000008.1 GCF_019375555.1 Roseobacter insulae | reverse complement strand
AGCCAGAGCCAGAGCCAGAGCCAGAGCCAGAGCCAGAGCCAGAGCCAGAGCCAGAAATCAAAGCAGCGCCCATGTCACTGCCGCGCTCACCGGCGCCGGTGGCAGAGGCGTTATCAGCCACCGACACTGACGAAGCGGCGACAAAACCGGGACTTCTGGGCCGCCTGCTTGGCAGGTCCGCAGCCAAAACCGTCGTCCGGCGGACCCTTGATGATGACATGCTTGAACAGCTCGAGGAGTTGCTGATCACGGCAGACATGGGCGTCGATACGGCGCTGCGCGTTGTCGCGAACATGGCCGAGGGCAGGCTGGGCCGGAAACTGTCTGTTCAGGAGATCAAGGAGCTTATGTCAGCGGAAATCGCCCGGATCATGGATCCCGTGGCAAAACCGCTGCCGCTCTACCCACGCACACCACAGGTGGTGCTTGTTGTCGGGGTGAATGGATCGGGCAAAACGACGACAATTGGCAAGCTCGCCAGCCAGTTCCGCGGCGCCGGCAAGAAAGTCGTGATCGCTGCCGGAGACACCTTTCGCGCAGCTGCCGTGGAACAGTTGCAGGTCTGGGGAGATCGTGCGGGTGTGCCGGTGTTGACTGCGCCGGAAGGATCCGACCCCGCGAGCCTCGCCTTTGATGCGATGACACAGGCCCAGGCTGACGGGGCCGATCTTTTGCTGATCGACACCGCGGGTCGATTGCAGAACCGAAGCGATCTGATGGAGGAACTGGCAAAGATCGTCCGGGTGATCCGCAAGAAGGACGAAACCGCGCCGCATAACACATTGCTGGTTCTTGATGCCACAACGGGTCAGAACGCGCTCAACCAGGTCAAGGTTTTCCGTGATATTTCAGATGTTTCCGGCCTGGTGATGACTAAACTCGACGGCACTGCCAAGGGCGGCGTTCTGGTGGCGCTTGCAGATAAGTTTGGCCTGCCGATCCATGCCATTGGCGTCGGTGAGCAAATTGACGATCTGGATGCTTTTGATCCACAGGACTTCGCCGATGCGCTGATGGGTCTTGAACGTTCATGAGCATCGTACGGGTTTTGCCCTTCGAACCCGGTGCATCAGACCGTGACATGACCATATGACGGAATGGCTGATTTCGATCGAAGGGACGGACCCCGGCCACCGGTTGGCCCTTACGCTGGCCCTGATGGCGGCCTTTCTTCACGCTGTGTTCGGTGCCTTGCAAAAGGGACGTCATGACCCCTGGCTGACGCGGGGGGCGATCGATTTTTGCTACATGGCGATGGCCACGCCTTTTGCGCTCTTCGTCGTGCCATGGCCGGAGCCGCATATGTGGCCGATTTTTGCAGCGGTCTGGATTATCCACGTCTTTTACAAACTCTTGCAGGCATGGGCTTATACCAAGGGGGCCTACACGGTTGTCTACCCGGTGGTTCGCGGCACCGGACCCTTGTTCACCGTCATTGGCGCCTACCTGATTTTCGGCGAGACGTTCTCAGCCACGCAGTGGATCGGCGTGGCTGTGCTGCTGGGCGGAATATTCGGGCTTGCGATCTATAACATGATCTTTCTGGTGTCGGAGCGCGACACCCTGCATGCCGCGCTGGGGTTGGCAGTGCTCACCGGTCTTTTTGTGGCCTTGTATACGACCTATGATGCCTACGGTATCCGCGCGACAGCCGATCCCTTCACGTTTCTGGCGTGGTTTTTCATGATCGATGGATTTTTGATGCCCTTCATCGCTGGCGCGCGTTGGCTGCGCATGGCGGGCCGGCCAACACTCGGCCCGCTTATGGTACGCGGATTTGCCGGTGGGCTGGTGGCACCGCTGAGCTTTGGTGCAGTGATGATGGCGACCCGGCTTGACAAGGTTGGTGAGGCTGCCGTGCTGCGGGAAACCTCCACCGTCTTCGCCGCCGTCATCGGCTGGCTTTTCCTGAAGGAAACCGTTGGACCGCGACGTATCGCCCTGATGGCATTGATTGCGCTGGGGGCTGTGATAGTTGAGATGGGGGGATAAGGAAGCTGATATGTCAGACATAAAACCGATCAATCCGGTTGTGAAACAGGTGCTCGAACTGGGCCCGACCGTATTGTTCTTCCTGATCTACCTGAAGATCAAGGAAGACACCTTTGTCATTGCCGGGACCGAGTACAGTGGCTTCATCGTCGCGGCGCTGGTCTTCGTGCCCATTTTACTGTTTGCGATGGGCGTGCTGTGGCATCTGACAGGCCAGCTCAGCCGTATGCAGGTCTTCACCGCCTTCATGGTGATCTTCTTCGGCGCCCTGACCGCGTGGTTTAATGATGAGCGGTTCTTCAAGATGAAAACCACCATCGTCTACGGCCTGTTCGCGGCTCTGTTGGGCATCGGCCTGCTGCGGGGGCAGTCGTATCTGGCTTATGTGATGAACGAAATGATGCCGATGAAAAGCGAGGGCTGGATGATCCTGACACGCAGACTGTGTGCCGCCTTTGCCGTGCTTGCCATCGCGAATGAACTGGTCTGGCGCACCATGTCGACGGATGCGTGGGTCAAGATCGAAACCTTCGGGTTTCCCGTGGCGCTGATGGCTTTCCTGATGTGGCAGTTCACTGCCCTTCAAGGCTACCTGATCACGGACGATCCCGAGAAAGACGCCTAACCTTGACCGACCGAGGCCAATGCGTCGACCATCGGTTTGGGAATGTTGTCCAGCCGCACGGAATCCTTGCCCATCGAATGCGCAACCTTATGTGCGAGATCGGCAGAAATGGCCGCTTCCAGTGCCAGTTTGAACCGGGCGCTGCGCAGGCATTTGCGGCGCAGCGTATCAAACCGCCATTCCAATACTTCCGCGCCTTCTTCCAGCCAGGCCGAAGCTGAACTCGGGGCACCGATCAGAAAGGCGATTTCCCCCAGAAACAACTTGGGTTTCAGGACAAAAGCCTGATCGCCCTTGCGGACCAGCGTGGAGCCGCTGATGATGAAATAGAGCTTGTCTCCGGCCTCTCCTTCGGCCGTGACCTGCTTGTCCTTGTCAACGGTATAGCGGCGGGCAAGCTTCATCAGCGCACGGAAGTCACCGGGCGGCAGCGGCGGAAAATCATAGTAGATGTCAGCATGCGCACGGGGGATCGCAAGACGAGACTTGCGCGCCAGCAGGCTGGTGAGACCTATCAGGTTGGCGGCACCGATCAGGAGGCTCACATAAATCGCCTCCCACAACGGGCTTTCTCCAACGGTAAAGTAGTAGATCAGATACACGCCGGTGCCGGACAGGATCAGCAAACGCAGTACCACCTGATGAATGATCACAAGACCCAGGATGTAAAATGCGCCAGCCAGGTAAACGAGCACTCCTGGCGAATACACATAGTCAGTCATAGACGAAAAACACCAAACACAGAATTTCGGCGAAGTCTGCGCGAAGTCAGTCAGGTTTTGCAAAGAAATTCATCGTTTTACGTGATATTTTGCACATATTTTGCGATCGAACGCGCCTTTGTCATTTCAAAACGAATGAAATCTGCCCGACCTTGCGCGCTGTCAGCGCTTGAACAGCTGGCTTTGAGCATCCTTGTCTTTTCGAAAATCCGCTCGTTTTTCCGCGTAAAGCGCTCTGCCTGCCCGAACGCCGGGGCGCTCTGCCATCATGTCCAGCCACCTTGCCATGTGGGGTTTGTCATCAAGCGTTTGCTGCTGGCCTTCCCACAGCGAGGCCCAGCCCCAGATAGACATGTCCGCGATCGAGTAGAAATCACCCGCCACAAATTCCGCTTGGGCCAGCCGCCGGTCCAGCACACCGTAAAGCCGGGCCGTCTCCGCGCGGTAGCGATCCTTGGCGTAGGGAATGTCGTTGGGGGGCTCCATCGTGGGCGCGTATTTCAGAAAATGATGCGCCTGGCCCGCCATCGGCCCCAGACCGCCCATCTGCCACATCAACCATTCTGTCACGGCGATTTGCTCGCGCTCTGTCTTGCCGCCGAATGTCCCTGTCTTCCGCGCCAGGTACTGCAGGATCGCCCCGGATTCAAAGATCGAGACAGGCGCGCCGTCCGGCCCCTCATGATCGACGATGGCGGGCATCCTGTTGTTGGGCGCAATCATCAGAAACTCGGGTGTGAATTGATCCCCGGCGCCGATATCGACCAGACGGGTTTCGTAAGGCAACGCCATCTCTTCCAGCGCGATGGAGATTTTCCAGCCGTTTGGTGTTGGCCAGTAGTAGAGATCAATAGGCGTGCTCATTCTGTTTCCCCTGCGCAGGTGCTGCGGGCATGATGCGTGTTTTCCAGCGCAGGGCAAGGGGCAGCGACGGCATGGATATCGCCCGTTGCGGCAGGGCGTCGGACTGGCGTTCAGACCGCCGGAAACGGGCCCATCGCGGCGCCGGGGTCTCGGGCAGCAGCCGCGCCAGGTGCGCCTGTGGCAGCTGTTCGGGATCGCGCAGCAGCTTTGTGTAGAGCGCCATGACGCCCGGGCGTGTGTAGGTGGACCAATGACAGACACGCCGCTGCGGTGGCGCAACCGGCAGGCGCAGGGACGTAAAGACCGACAGTGTCCTGGGGCAGTCCAGTTGCACCGTCGTTACGTTGGGCGCATCAATTCCCTGACCGATTGCCGTGTCGCCGGGTACCGGGGCGGTCACCAGGTTTTCGAAGGCCAGATCGAAAAGATCGTTCTCCCGGCTGACCACGTTGAACACTTCCGTGGTCAAGCCCGCCGGTGTCTGCAGCATGCGTTGCGCATGGCTGGAAAAACTTGCGCCTGTCAGCAGCACCATTCTGTCCAGATCATGTGCCGATAAATGCTCCAGCGCGGAAAGCGCAATTTCAGTCCCCAGAGAATGGGCAATCACGTGAACCGGCCGGTGCGGAGTTTTGGTGCGCAGGTGCCGGATCAGCGCCGCGAGGGTTTGGCCCAGTTCCGCGGCCCTGCGGTGCATCTGCCACAATGATCCACGCGCGTGCCAGCCAAATGCGATCCCCAATCCTTCGGCGGCCCGGCCTGCGCCGAAGCCAAGCGCCGTGGGCCAGCTGCCGGGCTTGGCAGCAAATATCTTGTCATGCGGGCAATGGTTTACGTCTCCGGGTGCATATTTGTAGCCATGTACCATGACGATCGCGGGACCGGGTGTTTCCCGATGACTGGCGAGTGCTGTTTCCGCTGGCTGGGGCCGGTCATGGAGCTGCAACCCCTGCGTCGTCGCGTTGATCCTGAGCAACGGCATCCTCTGCCCTCTCTACAAGATGTTGTGGCTGAGCTATCCACGATACATACGACAGGGGCATGAAATTACTGTTACAGCACCGTGACGGTGTTGACGCGCAACACCCTTTGTCTTAACGGTTCGCGCGTGGCGATTTGTTACCGGATTGCGGGCCACGTTAAACATTCCGCTAAAAGGTCACCGATGAGGAAACCCCGTCGCGTTGGCCGCGTCTGGGGTTTTTTTGTGCCCGAAAGGGGTGAAGGAAAAGAGAATGACACGCGAATTGAAACCAAGCACGCTGGCGGTTCATGCCGGCACACGTCGCAGTCAATATGGTGAAGTCTCCGAGGCGATTTTTCTCACGCAGGGCTTTGTCTACGAGACGGCGGAAGATGCCGAGGCCCGGTTCATCGAGGCCGGGCCGGACGAGTTCATTTATGCCCGCTACGGCAATCCGACGGTCGCCATGTTCGAGGAACGGATTGCGGCACTGGAAGGCGCGGAAGATGCGTTTGCGACGGCATCGGGGATGGCGGCTGTCTCCGGCGCGCTGACGTCCATGCTGAAAGCGGGGGATCATGTGGTGTCTTCGCGCGCGCTGTTCGGTTCCTGTCTCTACGTCCTGGAAGAAGTGCTCACCCGCTATGGTGTTGAGGTGACATTCGTTGATGGCGCAGACCTTACGGCGTGGGAAGCGGCCATTCGTGATGACACGGTCGCGGTGTTTTTCGAATCCATTTCCAACCCCACATTGCAGGTCGTCGATATCGCAGCGGTTGTCGCGCTTGCCCATGAGAAGGGCGCTAAAGTTCTGGTAGATAACGTTTTTGCAACACCGGTATGGTCCGATGCGATCGCACAGGGTGCGGATGTCGTGATCTATTCGGCAACGAAACACATCGACGGTCAGGGCCGCGCCTTGGGTGGTGTCATCCTGGGCACGCGGGAGTTCATTCGAAAAACGGTTGAGCCTTACATGAAGCATACCGGCGGCTCGATGAGCCCTTTTACCGCCTGGGTCATGCTCAAAGGTCTTGAAACGCTGAACCTGCGGGTGCGGGCGCAGACAGCGAATGCAACGGCGATCGCCCAAGCTTTGCAGGGGCATGGGAAACTTCGGCAAGTCATTTATCCCGGTCACGCTTCACATGCGCAACATGACCTTGTGACCCGGCAAATGGGGCAGGGCGGGACAGTTCTGTCGCTGGATATCGAAGGCGGCAAGGCGGCGGCATTCCGGTTTTTGAACGCCATCAGGGTGGGGGTGATTTCCAACAACCTCGGGGATGCGAAAACGATCATGACCCATCCGGCCACCACAACCCATCAACGCCTGCCGCAGGATCAAAAGGATGCTCTGGGCATCACGGACGGGCTGGTGCGTATCAGCGTGGGCATCGAAGATGCGGACGATCTGGTGTCCGATATCCTTACGGCACTGGACGCCGCCTGACCTCTTTTTGATGCAGATCGCTGAATTTTCCCCTTGTCAGTATTTTTGAACAAACACTGATCCCGATGGCGGTATCTGACGTATTTGTGAGTAGAGTTGGCCCAAGGGCCCCAATGCCCTATCTAAATACAAGACGCCGTCATGAGGGACATAGCGATGAACATCCACACACCCGTACTTGATGCCACACCAGACCGGGACGAAGCCGAAGCCGCGCTTGCGCTCCTGCGAAACTGGGCGAAGGGCGCGACTCCCACCGAAATTCTGGAGCTCGATCCCTCTGTGGCGCGGCTGGTGCCGGGCTCGGATACGGTGGATTACCCGGCGTTCTCGCGCGATTATCCGGACGGGTTTGCAAGTGACGACGGATATAAGGCGACGCTTCCCGACCTGCAGAACGGGCCGTCCAGCCTGATCCGCGGCGCCAGGCAGCAGATCCAGCATGTCGGTATCTCCAATTTCCGTCTGCCGATCCGCTTCCACACCCGGGACAATGGGGACCTGACGCTGGAGACATCGGTGACCGGTTCCGTCAGCCTTGAGGCGGACAAGAAGGGTATCAACATGTCCCGGATCATGCGCTCTTTCTACAAACACGCCGAGGCAACATTCAGTTTCGAGGTGATCGAAGCGGCGCTGGACGACTACATCAGTGACCTAGAAAGCTTTGATGCGCGCATCCAGATGCGGTTCAGCTTTCCCATGAAGGTCGACAGCCTGCGGTCAGGTTTGTCGGGATATCAGTACTACGACATTGCGCTGGAACTGGTTGAACAGGGCGGCGTGCGCAAGAAGATTATGCATCTGGACTACGTGTACTCCTCTACCTGTCCGTGCTCGCTGGAACTGTCGGAACATGCGCGCGCAACACGCGGTCAATTGGCCACCCCTCATTCGCAGCGGTCCGTTGCGCGTGTCTCCGTGGAAATAGACGAAGATGCCGGATGCCTTTGGTTCGAAGATCTTGTGGAAGCCTGCCGCCGGGCCGTGCCCACAGAGACGCAGGTCATGGTCAAGCGCGAAGACGAACAGGCCTTTGCGGAATTGAATGCTGCGAACCCGATCTTTGTGGAAGATGCTGCACGTCTCTTTTGCGAGCAATTGCATGCGGATGCGCGGGTCGGCGATTTCCGGGTCATCGCCAGTCATCAGGAGAGCCTGCACAGCCATGATGCGGTCAGTATCCTGGTGGAAGGTGACACCTTTGCCTCGCAAAGCCTTGATCCGAAGCTGTTCAACACGTTGTTTCACGTCGGATAACGGCCCGATACCCAAAAGAACCGAAGCGCGCACATCGTTGCGCGCTTTTTTTCGTGCACTGACGCCGAGCAGACAGGTACCGGCTATGCAGTGGCTGCAATTCTCATCTGCCCTGCGATGGGTTATGTAAGAAGCCAACGGGAGGAGACTTTAACTTAGATAAGGATCTCCAATGGCTTACCAGTCTACACACATCGAAAGCGGCTTTGGCCGTAACCTCAGCAGCCTCGTCGCAATCGTCCGCGGTTTCTTCAAATCCATCGGTACGGCCATGATTGTATCAAGCAGCTACAATGCGCGCGCTCAGATGGTTCAGAAACTTCAGGCCAAGTCTGACGAAGAACTGGCGGCGATGAACATCAGGCGCGAAGAAATCGTCCATCATGTTTTCCGCGACCTCTATTACGTCTGACGCCGTCCGGGGTGCCGCATCCGCTTGACACCGGAGCGGCGCGCAGCCAACTCTGCGCTCATGTTGGACCTGCGCCCCATTGGATATGTGATCGGACTGCTGGTGGCCGTGCTGGGTGCGGCCATGCTGTTGCCCATGCTTGTCGACGTCGCCGAGGGCCGTGGACACTGGCCAGTCTTCATTCAGTCGTCGCTGATCACGATACTGGCAGGTGGTCTTATCGCCCTGGCCTGCGCCAACGGGGTGAAGGAAGGCCTGACAATCCAACAGACATTCCTGCTGACCACGGGGGTGTGGGTGGCGCTGCCGCTGTTCGGGGCCCTGCCCTTCATGTTCGGCGCGACCGAGGCGCGGTTTGTCGATGCATTCTTCGAGGCGATGTCAGGTCTGACCACCACCGGGTCGACGGTGTTGTCGGGTTTGCAGGACTTACCCAAGGGGTTGCTGTTGTGGCGCGGTATTCTGCAATGGCTGGGCGGCATCGGTATTATTGTTGTCGCGATGGTTTTCCTGCCTGAGCTGCGTGTGGGCGGCATGCAGATCTTCAAATCGGAATCCTTTGATACGATGGGAAAGATCCTGCCCCGCGCGGGGCAGATCGCCAGTCAGATTTCCAGCATCTATCTTGGTTTGACCATGGCCTGTGCGCTTAGCTATCTGGCGCTCGGCATGAATGCGTTTGACGCCACCGTGCACGCGTTGACGACAATATCGACGGGTGGGTTTGCCAACTACGACGAGTCCTTCGGCATGTTCTCGGGCAATATGGAGTATGCAGCCGCCTTCTTCATGGTGGTCGCTGCCTTGCCTTTTGTCCGCTACGTGCAAATGATCAATGGTCAGACCCTGCCCATCTGGCGGGACAGTCAGGTGCGTGTGTTCATCGCGACCCTGCTTGTTCTCGTCGTCATCATGACAATTGTCCTGTCGCAGGTTGCACCCGATCAGTGGGGCAAGTCGTTTCGTGAGGCACTGTTCAACGTGACTTCGATCATGACAGGTACAGGCTACGCATCCGCTGATTACATGACCTGGGGGTCCCTGCTGGTCTCGATGTTCTTTTTCATCGGTCTCATCGGTGGCTGCGCGGGCTCAACCACCTGTTCGATCAAGATTTTCCGGTACCAGTTATTGTTTGCGTCCATCAAAATGCAACTGCGGAAAATTCGCTCACCGAATGGTGTCTTTGTGGTGCGATATGAGAAACGGGCGGTCGGCGATGATGTGCTCAGTTCGGTCATCTCGTTTTTCATGTTTTTCATCGTCACCCTGGGGCTGCTCGCTGTCGCTCTCAGCTTGACGGGGCTCGACCTGATCACCTCGCTGTCGGGCGCGGCCACGGCGCTCTCCAACGTTGGACCCGGCCTTGGGCCGGAGATCGGCCCGGCGGGTAATTTCGCAGGCCTGAACGACACGGCCAAGTGGCTTCTGACCGGGGCGATGTTGCTGGGGCGGCTCGAGCTTCTGGCCGTCTACGCCATCCTGACGGTCAAATTCTGGAGAGACTGATATGCAACGACCCTTGGGTGCGCAGATTTCGCACATGCTCAGAGCGCGCGGGGTCGAGGTGATTTTCGGCATTCCGGGTGTGCATAATCAGGAGATGTATCGCGGGATCGAGGAGGCAGGTATCACGCATGTGCTTGCGCGCCATGAACAGGGTGCCGGATTCATGGCGGATGGCTATGCCCGCGCCACAGGAAAGCCAGGCGTGGCCTATGTGATCACGGGCCCCGGTCTGTGCAATATCATGACGCCGATGGGGCAGGCCTATTCGGATTCGGTGCCACTGCTGGTCCTGTCCTCCTGCCTGGACGAGATTGCCGCGAAAAAGGGCCAGTTGCACCAGATGAAAGGTCAGCGGGCGGCGGCTGCAACGGTTTGCGACTGGTCGGAAGAGGCAAGAACAGCAAACGCCGCATACGGATTGATCGACCGGGCATTTGCTGAATTTCAGACGCAAAGCCCGCTTCCAAAACACATTCAGGTGCCCATTGCGGTACTGCAGGCACCGGCGGACCCCGCACCTTTCCGTGATGCCCGGGTACGACGAATGGGCGCCGATCCACGTGATGTCGCAACGGCGGTACAGAAGCTGAAAAAGGCGCAACGGCCCCTGTTCATTTTGGGCGGAGGTGCCAAGGCGGCGGCGCCTCAGGCGCGTTCGGTTTTGGAGAAACTGGGCGCTGCATCCTATACGACCTACGCGGGCCGCGGCATTGCTGGCTCGGAGGATCCGTTGCATCTGGGGGCCATGCTCGAAAACACCTCCAGCATCGATGTGCTGCGTAGGGCTGATCTTCTGGTCTTTGTCGGCACCGACCTCGCGGAAGTGGATTTTTACAGGCCGGAACTGGGGCACACGGCCCCGGCTATCCATGTAAATATGGATGTGGCGGTTCTCAGCCGCGCGGCAGTACAGGACGACAGGCACCTCGCTGACGCGACGGCATGGTTTTCCGCCGTGGAATCCAAGCTGCAGGGTCATCAGACACAAACACTATGGCGGGCGGACGAGGTGGCGGAGGCGCGTGCGCGGGGCAGGTCAGAAGTGGACGCCGGGTACCCCGGGATCAGCGCGGTGTGCGATGCCCTGCGCGCGGCTGTGCCTGCGGACACGATGATATATTCGGACATGACGCAGATCGCCTACACCGCCAAGAAGATATGGGACATGGACCGCCCCGGTCACTGGCATCACCCCAGCGGGTTCGGCACCTTGGGGTATGCAACGCCTGCGGCGATCGGCGGGGCTGTTGCGCGGCGAGGGAAGCCGACGATGGCGATCATCGGCGACTATGGGTTCCACTACACGATGCAAGAACTCGGCGTGGCCGTCGAACTCGGTCTCAGCCTGCCGATCATCCTGTGGGACAATGGCAAGCTGAAAGAAATCGAAGACAGTATGGTGCGGTCACAGATCGCACCCAATGCCGTGGTTGCGCGCAATCCGGATTTCTGCATGTTGGCCGAGGCATTTGGCGCTAAATCAGCGGCGCCGCAAAGTCTGCGTGACATGCAGCAGGCAGTAAATCAGGCATTTGAAGAAGAAGGTCCGACGTTGATTTACACCACGCCGGACCTCACTCGTTAACGCCGGTTCACTGGTAATCTGAATAGGCGCGTTGAATGAGGCGCGCTTCGCACTTGGAATGCGCTGTATTGACGATCAGGTACCAGACCGTCTCGCCCGGGCGTCCGGCGCGGGAATATTGGCAGTTGTCAGGGGATGTCCACCACTGGCCACGATAGTTCGCGGGCGGCAGCACGGCGGAGGAATACTCCACCAGTGTCAAATTCGTTGTGCCAGACCGGTCACGACCGGCCGACGCGGGCAGCATGAGCACAAGGCCGAAGGCCAAGGCTACAATATATTTGAGCATTTCTCCACTCCATCATCGTACCGAAGCACGGCGCGCCCCCACGCAAGCAGACAATGGCGTGTAGGGGTTAACGGGCCGCAAACGGTTGGTCCAAGAGACCCGATATTTGGGGCGGATTTGAGACGATTTTGTGCTTATTCCCAGCAACTCACAAGCACGGTCATACCGAGCGCCCGTGTGGTGATATCTTCCGGTGCAAGAGGGCGTGCGTCACTGGAATTGGCCGGGATCAGGCCCGCATTCCGCATCACATCTGCAATTGCGGAACCCGCGAGGGCAAAGGTCACATCTTCCGGCAACTGCCTTGCGCCGCCGCCCCGCGGCAGCAGCATGCCAAGAACGTTGCCATTGGTATCGAAAACCGGGCCGCCTGCATCGCCCGGCAGGCTGGAGAGCGTCAGCCGGCTGAGGTCAGCCTCGCCGCGCAGACCGCGCAGATCGGCCAGCGTGCCGAATGTCATGGTCGGCGCGTCAAGGACGCCCTCATAGGAATAGCCGGCCACGGCCACCTCAGACTGCAGGCGCGGTGGCGCGGGGCTGAATTGCGCGACCTGCGGCGGCGCAAGGCTTTGATCCGGTGTCAGAAGCGCCAGGCCACGCGCAGCATCAACGGTTTGCGGCGTTGCCTCATGTTCCTCGTCCAGGGTAATCCGGGTGCAGCTGTCAACCGCGTCCGAAGTGGTGATGACCGATCCCCGCTCATCCACGTAAAAACCGGAGCGCGACAGCTTCGGCTTGCGGATCTGCAGACCCGCGACAAGGTCAATCTGCTGATCAACGCTGTCTCCGGCGGCTGCATCCAGCACCCCCTCCAGCCGCGTGAAGCTTGCCTCCATTTCCGACAGCAGCCGCGTGCGCCGTGCTTCATCGCCCGTGGGCCAGATCAGCGTGAACCCCTTGATCTGGCCGGATCGGAGCTGCACGCGCGTTTCACTGATGATTTCGGCATTTCGACCAACAAGAACGAAACTGTTTTTCTCCTTGCGGCGTTCGCCGTCCAGCGGGACAATTTCCAGCGTTTGCATGACCTGAAACAGGCCGGTCAACGTGTCGCTGTCGCCTTCCTGGCTGATCAAAAGGACCCGGGCGTTGCTGCCGTCAACGGCGTTGAACTGGGCAAACGGGGGGTCATATCGTTCCAGGGCAACAACGCCGGTGGGAATCTTGACCGCGATGCCGGTCGTGCTGTCGGTGACAAGGCGCAGGTCCAGCCCTTCGAGAACGGCGTTGTACTGACGCAGCAGGGTCGCGCGCTGCAGTGTCGTCAAGATGCCCGTGGGCTCAAACCCATTGGCGCGTTGCCATTCTGACATCGAATTCCGCGTACCGCGTCCAAAGGCGCCATCGATCGTGGAATTATAGAACCCCGCCCATTTCAGGGCGATCTGCAGATCACGCCGCGCATCGGCGGATAAGGTGCGTTCACTCTGGCGGGCCTGAGCCGGTGTTTCGTCGGGAGCGGTGATCACGGGAGCCGGGGCTTGCGGTGCTTCTTCGGCTTGCGTCTGTGGGACTGCAGCGGGTGTTTCTTGTGGTTCGTCGGGTTGCTGCGGCGTCACCCCGACACCTCTCAGTACATCGATGCCTTGGGGGAAAAACTGTTCACCCAGCGAAGAACTGAAGGCGATGTAACTGTCGCGGGGGATCAAACCTTCGGCCCGGTAGACCTGCAAAACCTGTTCGGCATCCTGCGCAGTATAGGGGCCCAGGACAATCCCATGCCAGCCGCCGCCGAGGGCAAACCCGTTCACGTCATCCAGTTCGCGCGCATAGTCGCGCGCGCGCGCAAGCCCGTCGCGAAGGTTGGGTTGTGCCTCGATCTGGACCCAGACGACCTGACCTGATGTCTGGGCCTGCGCAGCCTGCCCGACTGCAAGCAGAAGTACCATAAAACCTACAAAAAACCGCTTCATTCCAACGCATGCCCCTGGTCGCTCAAAATCCGCCACACATAAGCAGGAAATCGACCGCTTGACCATATGACAATGGCCCGAATTATCCTGTCGCATGCAATTGACGCCCTAATCACACACACGTAGGTAAGGCGCGCAAGATCATACCGAGGCAGCGTTTTCATGTCCGACTCCATTCAGGTCCCGAAATCCTTTCAGGAGATCATTCTGAGGCTCCAGACTTACTGGGCCGAGAAGGGATGCGCCGTGCTGCAGCCCTATGACATGGAAGTCGGTGCGGGCACCTTTCACCCGGCCACGACATTGCGCAGTCTCGGCACGCAACCCTGGGCGGCTGCCTATGTGCAACCGTCCCGACGCCCGACCGATGGCCGTTACGGCGAGAACCCTAATCGGTTGCAGCATTACTACCAGTATCAGGTAGTGATCAAACCAAGCCCACCCGACTTGCAGGAGCTCTACCTCGGGTCGCTGATGGCGATCGGCGTCGACATGTCGTTGCATGACATCCGCTTCGTCGAGGACGATTGGGAAAGCCCGACACTGGGCGCCTGGGGACTTGGATGGGAGGTATGGTGCGACGGCATGGAAGTGAGCCAGTTCACCTATTTTCAGCAAGTCGGCGGGCACGACTGCCACCCGGTGTCCGGGGAACTGACCTATGGGCTGGAACGGCTTGCGATGTATATTCTGGGTGTCGATCACGTCATGGACATGCCCTTCAACGATCCGCAGACGCCGATAGCCCTGACATACGGTGACATCTTCAAACAGACCGAAGAGGAATATGCGCGCTGGAATTTCGATACGGCGGATACCGAGGTTCTGCTGCGCCACTTCGAAGAGGCCGAAACCCATTGTCGTGAAATTCTTGACGCGCCGCATGAGGACCCCAAAACCGGCAAGCGGATCATCATGGTGCACCCGGCGTACGACCAATGCATCAAAGCGAGCCATGTCTTTAACCTGCTGGATGCACGCGGGGTTATCTCGGTTACGGAAAGACAAGCCTACATCGGTCGCGTGCGGGCGCTGGCGAAAGCCTGTGCCGATGCCTTCGTTCAGACCAGCGCAGGCGGCTGGCAACCAGAGAGCGCCGCATGAACGGTAAATTCGTTGGGATTGCCATCATGCTCTCTGCACTGCTGGCGGGCGGCTCGCTTTACTACCTGCAGGTCTACGGCTTCTACGAGGAAGTGTCCGCTGAGGTGGAAGAGGTGCGCCTGATGTCCTTCACGTCGGACGCGCCGGTGCCCATTCTGGCCGATAACATTCGGGCTATCGACGCGGAAAGCTCTCCCATTCGGTTCCGCGCCTGTTTTACCACGCCATCCAGCCTGGCGATGCTGACCGAGACCTATGTCGGGCTTGACAATGTGGTGCCCCGCAATGCGCCGGAGTGGTTCGATTGTTTCGATGCGGCGGCTATTGCCGCGGAACTGGACGCAGGCACAGCCCTTGCATTTATCGGCGAGAAGAACGTGGCCTTTGGTGTGGACCGGATCGTGGTGATCACGGAAGACGGTCGGGGATACATCTGGCACGAGCTCAATGATTGCGGCGAAAAAGCCTACGACGGAACGATAGTGGGCGAAGAATGCCCGAAACGGGATGTTAATTAATGCCTGATCTGCTGATTGAACTGTTCTCCGAGGAAATTCCCGCGCGCATGCAGCGACGCGCAGCCCGTGATCTGAAGAAGATGGTCACCGATGGTTTGGTTGACGCGGGTTTGACATACGCGTCCGCGGCGGAGTTTTCCACACCCCGCCGTCTGGCCCTGACTGTGGAAGGCGTTCTTGCCGCCAGCCCCACAACCGTCGAAGAACGCAAGGGGCCACGCGCCGATGCGCCGCAAAAGGCGATAGAGGGGTTCCTGCGGGGTGCCGGAGTAACCCGCGACCAGTTGGAAGAACGTGAAACGCCCAAGGGTGCGGTTTTCTTTGCACGCATCGAAAAAACCGGCCGCCCGGCGGCAGATATTATCGCGGAAGTGCTTGAACACGCCGTTCGCAATTTCCCATGGCCGAAATCGATGCGCTGGGGCACAGGTGCGTTGCGGTGGGTGAGACCGCTGCATTCCATCCTCTGTATCCTTGGGGATGAGGCGGGTACGGAGGTTGTCCCGCTGGAGATTGACGGGATCGCTGCGGCAGACAGAACCGCGGGGCATCGTTTTCACGCAGCGGATCGATTTTCGGTCACGTCCTTCGAGGATTACGTGTCGAAACTGAAGCGGGCATTCGTCCTTCTGGACCCGGCAGAGCGCGCTGACGCGATCTGGCATGACGCCACAAATCTGGCTTTCGCAAACGGTCTGGAAGTTGTCGAGGATCGCGATCTGCTGGCGGAGGTTGCGGGCCTTGTGGAGTGGCCGGTGGTGCTGATGGGGCAGATCGGCGACGATTTCCTCGGCCTGCCGCCGGAGGTTCTGCAGACATCGATGAAGGAACATCAGAAATTCTTTTCCGTCCGCAACCCCAAGACCGGACGTATTGAGCGGTTCATTACCGTCGCCAACCGGGAAACGGCTGATGTCGGCGCGACCATTCTGGCGGGCAATGAAAAGGTGCTGTCGGCGCGTCTGGCCGATGCCAAATTCTTCTGGGACAACGATCTGCGCACGATCGAGGCCGTGGGCCTTGAAGGCATGGCAAAGCCGCTGGCGCAGGTCACCTTTCACAACAAACTGGGCACCCAGGCCGAGCGCATCGTGCGCATCGAGGCGCTGGCCCGCGAGATTGCCCCGCTGGTCGGGGCCAAACCCGATCTCGCAGCAGAAGCCGCCCGTATCGCCAAGGCCGATCTCACCTCGGAAATGGTCTATGAGTTTCCTGAGTTGCAAGGGCTGATGGGTCGGTACTATGCGCAAGCCGCCGGCCACGACGACGGTGTGCCCCAAGCCTGCGAAGAACATTACGCCCCTCTGGGCCCCTCGGATGGGGTGCCCACCGCCCCGGTCTCTGTGGCCGTGGCTCTGGCGGACAAGATCGACACGCTGACGGGCTTCTGGGCGATTGATGAAAAGCCGACAGGGTCTAAAGATCCGTTCGCGCTGCGGCGCGCGGCATTGGGTGTGATCCGGATTGTTCTTGAAAACCAACTGACTGCAAGTCTTACCGGCTTCATCAAAAAGGCTGGCGGTCTTGTCGCCGAAAATTCAGAGGGCGCAGCGGACCCTACGGCTGGCCACTATGCTGCTGACCTTCTGTCCTTCCTGCATGATCGCCTGAAAGTCTACCTCCGCGATCAGGGCGTCCGTCATGATATCATCGACGCTTGCATCGCGATGCCCGGCAACGACGACCTGACCTTGCTGGTCAAGCGCGCGCGCGCGCTGGCGGAAGTGCTGCAAACCGATGATGGCGAAAACCTCATTCAGGGGTTCAAGCGGGCCAACAACATCCTGACGCAGGCGGAAGCGGCGGATGGAGTGGAATACTCCTACGGCGCGGATGTGAAATTCGCCGAAACCGACGCGGAACGCGCGCTTTTTGAGGCTCTGGACCGGGCGGAGGCGGCGATAACCCCGGCGATGAAAGCAGAGGAGTTCGGCAAGGCCATGGCCGCGATGGCCGCCCTGCGCGCACCAATCGATGCGTTTTTTGAGACCGTGAAGATCAATGCCGACAATGCCACGGTGCGGCGCAACCGGTTGAACCTTCTCAGCCGGATCACACGCCTTTGCACCTCTGTCGCGGATTTGACCCGGATCGAAGGATGACTCCGCGGTCAAAATCCGGGCGCTGAAAGGCTTGCCACCCCATTTTTACTGCCTATGCTGCGCTCCAACAGAAAGGTGCCGCAGTGCAGAATAATCCGCATACCACGCTTGTAACCGCAGAAGCGCCAATTGCCGCCGACACCCATGGAGGCCGTGCAAAGTGCCTGCAGCGTTTGGTGCGCCTTGACTTGCCGGTACCGCGGACTGTCGCGCTGTCATTCGATGCCGTGCAACGCATTGCCAAGGGAGAATTACCGGACATCACCGCGATTGTGTCGCAGTTTCCCGAAGGCGCTTTGCTCTGTGTGCGGCCCTCGTCGGAGGACCCAGATTGGGGCGGGCCGGGTGCGGTACTGAACGTCGGCATGAATGACAAGAGGCTTGAGGCGCTTTCGGACCGGCTCGGCAAGGATGCAGCCTACGCGGTCAACACGCGGTTCGTGCAATCCTATTCCGTAGATGTCGCCCGCCTTGACCCCGACATGTTCGATGATGTGGAGGGTGAGGGGTGCCAGGGGCTGACGGACTCGTTGCGGGCCTATGAGGCGGAAATGGAGGAACCTTTCCCGACCGACCCGGCAGAGCAACTTGCAGCGGTGCTGAAATCCATGGCACGCGCCTGGGATGGTACGTCGGCACGCCTTCTACGCCAGGCCAAGGGGGCTCCGGCGGATGCGGGTCTGGGATTGGTGGTGCAGGAAATGGCCCTGGGCCTGGGACATGGGCAATGCGGGTCGGGTGTCTTGCAGTTGGTCAATAGCGACACTGGCTTGCCGCAGATCACGGGGCGCTACCTGAGCCAAAGCCAGGGGCGCGATGCGCTGGAAGGCGATGCCGCGGCGTTATATCTGGGGCGCGATCCGCGCGGGCCGTCGCTTGAGGAACTTGCGCCCGAGGCTTTCGAAGCCTTGAAAACCCATGCAGCGCTGATGCGTGTCAAGCTGCGCGAAGAGATGCAGGTGGAATTCGCCATCGAAAACGGTGAGTTGTATATCCTGGACGGCGTGCGCGTTGCCCGGTCCAGCCAGGCGGCGGTGCGTATCGCGGTCCAGTTGGCCGAAGACAAGATCATTTCGCGTGCCGAGGCGCTGATGCGGGTGCAACCCCGTACCCTGTCAGAGCTGCTGCACAGGCAGGTAGACCCCGGCGCAGAGCGCAATGTGATCGGACGCGGGATCGCCGCCAGCCCGGGAGCGGCAACCGGTCAAATCGTCTTTACCGCGGCAGATGCGCAAGCCAGCGCATCGCGGGGGGATCCCTGCATTCTGGTGCGGCGTGAAACCTCGCCGGAAGACATTCGCGGCATGCATGCGGCCCATGCGGTATTGACGGAACGCGGCGGTATCACCAGCCATGCGGCGGTTATCGGGCGTGGCATCGGGTTGCCATGCGTTGTCGGCGCTTCCAACCTGCGTTTCATCAGCAGCAAAAAGCAGCTGGTGACGAAAGACGGTAAAGTGTTCAACGCCGGTGACGTTATCACGGTTGATGGTACCCGCGGCGAGGTGCTTGCCGGTGCGCCCAAAATGCGCGAGGCCGCGCTGGACGAGAGCTTTCAGAAGCTCATGGAGTGGTCGACCGAGTTTTGCGACATTGGCATTCGCGCCAATGCCGACACACCCGCCGATGCGCAGACTGCCCGGAATTTCAACGCACAAGGCATCGGGCTGTGCCGCACCGAGCATATGTTTTTTGAACCCGGTCGCCTGACGGTCATGCGAGAGATGATTTTCGCGGAAACGTCGGAAGACCGCCGCGCCGTGCTGGAGCGGTTGCTGCCAATGCAGAAGGCCGATTTCAAACAGCTTTTCGACATCATGAAAGGGCAACCGGTCTGCATTCGCCTGTTCGACCCGCCTTTGCACGAATTCCTGCCCACGGATCGCGCAGGGCAGCGTGTGCTTGCCGATGCCCTGGATTTACCCCTGTCCGACGTGACGCGGCGGATCGACGCCATGTCCGAATACAATCCTATGCTGGGGCTGCGTGGTGTGCGCCTTGGTGTGACGGTGCCTGAAATCTACGAAATGCAGGCCCGCGCGATATTCGAGGCCACGGTCGAGGCCACCGAGACAGGCGCGGCTGTTGTGCCGGAAATCATGATCCCGCTTGTGTCGGCAAAGCGCGAAGTCGAACTGGTGAAAAGCTCTATTGACGCGGTCGCCGCGACGGTCCGGACCGAGATGGACGCATCTTTCGATTACAAACTCGGGGTGATGGTGGAGACACCTCGCGCCGCCTTGCGCGCGGCGGAGATCGCGCCGAACTGCGCGTTCCTGAGTTTTGGCACCAACGATCTGACCCAGATGGCCTATGGGCTGTCGCGCGATGATGCGGGGCGGTTCATGTCGGATTATGTGCAGCAGGGCGTGTTTCCGGAGGATCCGTTTCACGTTCTGGACACCGATGGCGTTGGGGAGTTGCTCAAACTTGGGGCAGAAAGAGGGCGAAGCGCGCAGGAAGGCATCACCTTGTCCATCTGCGGCGAGCACGGCGGCAACCCCGAATCAATTTCCTTTTGCAGAGATGCCGGATTTGATTATGTTTCCTGTTCACCCTTCCGAGTTCCGGTGGCGCGACTAGCTGCCGCACAACTTGCGATAGCCGACAACATAGAGTAGTTCTGTAAATTGAAGCCACAACATATTGTGGATTCTAGCGCCGCGTGTTGAGCGATTGCATGCCGACGTTAACCATGCTTGTGCCCGTAAACTTTACGTCAACTTTTATTCTCGGTAGACGAGCGCCATTGAAATATCGTGGGGGACGCCGTCGTGCGTATTGTCTGCAAAACGATTTTATCGTTTTCATTGGGGTTACTTTTGGGCTTTTTTGTGGCCGAACCGGGCATGGCCCGTCAGGGTGACCAGACTGAAAAGAAAATGTCCAAGGACCTCGAAGCGGTGACTGTGCGCCGCATGCGGGAGACGGCTTTTGCCGTTGAGAAAAGCGTACCGGTCGAGTTTTCACGCGACTGGCTGGATTCTCAGCCCAAGGCGCAGGGGGGCGATGAATTGCGCTGCCTGGCGGAGGCGCTGTACTTCGAGGCGCGTGGCGAAACTGTCAAAGGCCAGTTCGCCGTGGCTGAAGTGATCCTGAACCGTGTGAAGTCGGAACGCTTTCCAGGCTCGGCCTGTGGCGTGATCAATCAGGGCACCGGCAAGAAGTACCAGTGTCAGTTCACCTATACATGTGACGGTCACAAAGAGATCATCGCGGAACCGCGCGCCTATGATCGTGTGTCCAAAGTGGCACGCGCCGCTCTGAACGGCGACGCGCCGGACCTGACCGAAGGCGCCACGCATTACCACACAACCGCCGTGAACCCTCGGTGGAGCCGCGTCTACACAAAAACGGCCGCAATCGGGGACCACATCTTTTACCGCCATACCTGGCGTACTGCCAGCAACTGACGCATTCGGCCCATGGCGTGCCGGTGTGAAGACTGTTAAAGGGCGGGCGTCATCTATGATGGCGCCTGCTTAGCTTTGGCGGAAGGTCCGGCCCATGAGTTCCGAAATCAGACTGGCGTTCGCCCATCCCTCCGAACGCTCGGAGGCGACCGCCGGGTCCGAACCGCGCGACAGGATCTCCCTGCGCGACCATATCGTTGAAATTGAGATCGGTGCCTTTCAGGCAGAGCGCGGCGTCACCCAGCGTATCTGTTTCAACGTCGTGGTCGAGGTCCGGCCATTGACCAGCCCGATTGACGATGATGTCGACCGCATTCTCAGCTATGACAAGGTGACAGAAGCCATCGCTTTTGAACTTGCCGATGAGCGGCTGAACCTGCTCGAAACTCTGGCAGAGCGGGTTGCGGAGCGTATTCTTCTCGAACCTCAGGCCATGCGCGCCTTCGTGCGTATTGAAAAGCTGGACCGTGGTCCCGGTGCGTTGGGGGTGGAGATCGTCCGCACGCGCGGGCAGGCGGCCGCATTCCTTTCGGATGAAGAAGACGCGCTCCACCCTGAATTGGTCTACCTCAGCAACGCGGCCATCGCCTCGCCGCATCTGAAAGACTGGATCGATCAGCTGGAGGCAACGGGCCGTCCACTGATTTTTTGCGTCGGCGCATCTGACACACCTGCGCCGCAAACGTCGCACCGCATGGCACAACGGCGCATCGACCTGCTGGCAATAGAACAGAACGCGTGGGTTCTGGCGTCGAAAGACGATCGCTGTGTCGTCGTCGATACGCGGACCGAATTGGACTGGGCGATGAAAAACGGGCAGACCTGCGTGTGGGCACCGTCGAAAATCGTGCTGGATGCGGTTGACGGACCTTCCGCACAACCAAGCGATGCAATTGCGCTGGCGGCGTGGTTCGCCGCGACCTTTGATGCGAGCGAAATGCTGGTCATCGGGGCGGAGATGCCCCGATCCTCCTCCCTGCCGCTACGGGCCGTTCCAGCGGATACCGCAAAGCTCTGAGTCATGCCCGATTATTTTCGCCCGATTGTTCAATTGGATACGGCGCGACCTTCAACCTCCTTTGACCTCGCCGGTGGGTGGGGGTGGTTCACGGATGTCGAAGTGTTGTCACGATCCGCAGACCCTGAAATCGTTCTGGCGTCGGAGCTGGATGCCGCCGATCTTGCGCCGCTGACCCGGCCGCGCGCAGCAATTGCAGGGCTGTCGATGGACCGCCCCCGGATCATGGGCATTCTGAACATCACGCCGGACAGTTTTTCGGATGGGGGCAGACATCATACCGTCGAGGCGGCAACTGCCGGTGCCCTTGCGATGGCAGCGGCGGACATTCTGGACGTCGGCGGTGAATCGACCCGGCCGGGCGCGGCCTTCGTCCCTGCGGAGGCGGAGATCCAGCGGACGGCACCGGTCATCGAGGCGTTGCGGGCCGCCGGGATCACCCAGGCCATCTCGATCGATACGCGCAAGGCGGCAGTTGCCGCCGCGGCGCTGCAGGCGGGAGCCACTCTGGTCAACGACGTGTCTGGCTTCACATTCGATGCTGGTCTTGCCCCGCTATGTGCAGATCAGTTGGTGCCGGTCTGCGTGATGCATGCGCAGGGGGACCCCGAGACAATGCAGCAGGCGCCGACATATGATGACGTTCTGCTGGATGTCTATGACTTCCTGTCAGCTCAGATCGCCACGCTGGTGGCCACCGGCATCCCCAGGTCGCGGATCGTCGCGGACCCGGGCATCGGTTTTGGCAAGACGATGGAGCACAATCTGGCACTGCTGGCGCGGCTGTCCCTTTTCCACGGATTGGGTGTTCCGATCCTGCTGGGCGCGTCACGCAAGCGTTTCATCGGTACGATCGGCGGCGAGGGGGTCGCGGAAAAGCGTCTGCCCGGCTCGATCGCCGTTGTGCTCGCGGCGTTGAAACATGGGACACAAATTGTGCGCGTTCATGATGTGCCGGAAACCGCACAAGCCATTGCGCTTTGGCGCGCGGCCATGGCAGGTTGCGCGCATGGATAAGCTTTTTGGAACCGACGGGGTGCGGGGCACCGCAAATACACACCCGATGACGGCGGAAATGGCGCTGCGCATAGGCGCCGCCGTCGGACAGTACTTCAGCCGCGATGGCTCCAGCGTGCGGCGCGTCGTGATCGGCAAGGACACGCGGTTGTCGGGGTACATGTTTGAAAATGCCTTGACCGCGGGGCTCACCTCAACGGGCATGAATGTACTGCTTCTGGGGCCGGTGCCAACGCCAGCCGTCGGGTTGCTGACACGCTCGATGCGGGCCGATCTCGGCGTCATGATCTCGGCCAGCCATAACCCGGCCGGTGACAACGGAATAAAGTTCTTTGGGCCGGATGGGTTCAAGCTCTCCGACCAGATGGAGGCCGATATCGAGGCACTGATTGCCGAAGGCGTCACCCCTGCGGAAGCGAAAAAAATCGGTCGCGCCAAACGGATTGACGATGGCCGCTTTCGATATATCGAGCGGGTGAAATCTTCTTTTCCCCGGCAGATGCTGCTTGATGGTCTCAAGGTTGTCGTGGATTGCGCCAACGGTGCGGCCTACCGCGTGGCGCCTGAGGCCCTTTGGGAGCTGGGCGCGACGGTGATCCCGGTTGGGGTGACCCCAACCGGTCACAACATCAACGAGGGCTGCGGGTCGACCAGCCCTCAGCTGGCCGCCGAGACCGTTGTCGCGCATGGTGCGCACGTGGGCATCTGTCTCGATGGAGATGCGGACCGGGTTATCCTGCTGGACGAAAACGGCGCGGTTGGCGATGGCGATCAGTTCATGGCCCTGATGGCCGCACGATGGGCGGAAGAAGGTCGGCTGGCAAACAAGGCGCTCGTGGCGACTGTCATGTCCAATCTCGGGTTGGAGCATTTCCTCGCGAACAAGGGCCTCAGACTGGAACGGACCTCGGTCGGGGACCGCTATGTTGTGGAACGAATGCGGTCGGGAGGTTTCAACCTGGGCGGCGAACAATCGGGTCATATCGTGATGTCGGACTATGCCACCACGGGCGACGGGCTGATGGCGGCAATGCAGTTTCTGGCAGAGATGATACGCTCGCAGAAACCGGCCAGTGCCCTGTTGCGTAGCTTTGAACCGGTGCCGCAACTGTTGAAAAATGTCCGGTTTGCCGCGGGCCAGGCACCGCTGGACAGTGATGGCGTCAAGCGGGCCATCAAGCAGGCGGAGACTGATCTGGCGGGACGCGGTCGGCTGTTGATCCGGAAATCCGGGACCGAGCCCCTGGTACGGGTCATGGCGGAGCATGAGGACGCCGGCCTGATGGAGCGGGCGGTCGACAGCATCGTGGAGGCGGTTGCCGACGCGGTTGGCGGCTAACCGTTTCTCATCCGTTCCGGAAAAGACGCATTAGCGCACCATACTGGCTGAGTGCCACGCCGCTCAGGATAAGAACCATTGCCCACAAAAGTGACGGCGGAAGCGGTTCACCCAACAAGAGAGCGCCCAAAACGACGGACCACAACGGAACCTGATAATTGGTCAACGACATGAATACCGGGCCCGCCGTGCGGACGACGAGCACCCGCAGCAGGTTCGCCGCGGCTGTCGGGATCAGGCCGAGCATTATGACCACAATCAGCGTTTTGGTATCGGGCATGGGCGGCAGGCCCTCGACCGCCAGCGCCAGCGGGATGACCAGAAGCGCACCGATCAGCAGAAGAACGGTTGACAGACCGATGGTGTCCACCGGCGGCAGGCGGCGCATCAGAATGGATGACACGGCGTAGCATGTCGCGGCCCCTAAGCAGGCCAGACGCCCAGCCGGCTCCATCGACGCCCCCGTCGTTTCAAAGGCCTGCGCGCCGATCAGCACGCAAACGCCGAAAAAACCTATGATGAACCCCAGCCCCTTGCGCAGGTTCAGCCGCTCGCCGGGGACCAGAAAATGCGCCAGTGGCAGCACGATCAATGCAACCGCAGCCATGGAAACACCGGCAAAACCGGAGGTGACGAATTGCTGGCCCCAGGCAAGCAGCATGAAAGGAACGGCGGAGCTGAGAGCGCCGATCAGGCAGGCCGCACCCCACGTGCCGCGCGGCACAGGATCGTCAAACAGCTTGAATCCAAGCCCCGCCCAGATTGCCATCATCAGCACGGCGGCAAACCCGATGCGACCCGCGGCCAGCCAGAAGGGTGTCAAGCCTTCGAGTGCCACTTCGGTGACCAGAAAGGTGCCGCCCCAGGTGAAACCCAGAACGGCCACCATCAGCCAGCTTTTGAACGAGATATCAGGTGCTTGAGACATTCTGGTCTTTCAAAGAAAACGGGGCGGACTGCGCCCGCCCCGTTCTGAATAATGCGTCTGGATCACCAGATGTTTCGATCCGGGCCGAAGGATCAGTTCTTCGCTTTATCGACCATTTTGCCTGCCGAGATCCACGGCATCATGCCGCGCAGCGTCTCGCCCGTGGCTTCGATCTGGTGCTCGTCGTTGATGCGACGTGTGCCTTTGAAGAAGGGCTGGCCGACCGCGTTCTCCTGCATGAAGTCCCGCACGAATTTGCCGGTCTGGATATCGGTCAGGATCGCTTTCATCCGCGCCTTTGTCTCGTCATAGGGCAGGACCCGCGGACCGGAGACATATTCACCGTACTCGGCAGTGTTGGAGATCGAGTAGTTCATGTTCGCGATGCCGCCTTCGTAGATCAGGTCCACGATCAGCTTCACCTCGTGCAGGCATTCGAAATAGGCCATTTCAGGCGCGTAGCCTGCCTCGACAAGCGTCTCGAAGCCCATCCGGATCAGTTCCACGAGGCCCCCGCAAAGAACGGCCTGTTCACCGAAGAGATCCGTTTCGCACTCTTCGCGGAAGTTTGTCTCGATGATGCCCGAGCGGCCACCGCCGATGGCCGAGCAGTAAGAGAGACCGATTTCCAGCGCCTTGCCGGAACTGTCCTTGTCCACCGCAACAAGGCAGGGCACACCGCCCCCTTTGGTGTATTCGCCGCGCACGGTGTGGCCGGGACCCTTGGGTGCCATCATCACCACGTCGATGCCTTCTTTGGGTTCGATCAGGCCGAAGTGCACGTTCAAGCCATGTGCGAATGCAATGGCCGCGCCTTCGCGGATGTTGTCGTGAACGTATTTCTTGTACGTTTCAGCCTGCAGTTCATCGGGCATCGTGAACATGATCAGGTCAGCCCAGGCTGCGGCTTCGGCGATCCCCATGACCTTGAGGCCTTCACCTTCGGCTTTCGCGGCGGAAGGCGAGCCTTCGCGCAGGGCGACAACGAGGTTCTTCGCACCGGAATCGCGCAAGTTCAGCGCATGGGCGTGGCCCTGGCTGCCGTAGCCCAGAATGGCCACTTTCATGTCTTTGATCAGGTTCACATCGCAATCGCGATCATAATAAACGCGCATTTTGGCAATCCTTTGATTGATTGGAATCTGGCGTCAAAATACGCCTTCTGATGTTGATTGCCATTACTGTTCTTTGACTATATCAGCAGGCTAATGAAAAATTAATTCGCGTAATTGCTAACTGTTGAGAATATCATGCTTGATGATCTTGATCGCCGTATCCTGCGGCACTGGCAATCTGACCCAAGTCTCAGCCCTGCGGAACTGGCAGAACGCTGCACCATCACGCCGGGAAAAGCCGCGCGCCGGATCAACCGGATGCAGGAGACGGGAATTATCGAGGGCACAAGCGCCGTGATCGACTGGGCGGCGCTGGGATATTCGGTCGAAGTGTCATTGAGGGTGACGCTGGACAAAACTCAGGCCCGCGCATTTGACGATTTTATCGAAGCGGCCCGGGCGATCCCTGAAGTCACGGAGATACAAACTTTTCTGGGGCGCGTAGACGTTCGGCTGAACATCATCGCGCGGGACATGGCCCATTATCAGGATATCTACCGCAGCCGTGTTCTGACACTGCCCCATATTGCCGATATCGAAGCGCTGATGCAGATCGCCCGGATCAAGGCGGAAGAGGCATTGCCGCTATGACTGAGCTGGATGAACTGGACCGCGCACTTCTGCGTGCGCTGGCACGGGACGCGATGCAAAGCGCTGGTGCGTTGGGACGCACTCTGGGCTTGTCGCAGCCCGCGACTTGGCGGCGGATCCGCAAGCTGGAAAGCGCCGGCATTCTCCGGGGGCGTCGCCTGCGGCTGAATGCTGAAGCTCTGGGTTTCGGCGTCACGGTGTTTCTTGGCGTCAAGCTGGCAACCAAGGGGCGCGTCAGTCTTGAAGATTTCGAACGCGCGGTGAGCGCCATTCCCGAAGTCCAGCGTGTGGAGCATGTGCTGGGCATGTATGACTACCGCTTGCGGGTGGTCGCCCGTGATCTGCCCGACTTCGAACGGGTGCTGCGGCGCCGGATCATGACCCTGCCCGGTGTCGGAGAAGTTGAAGCGAATGTGTTGCTCAGTGAAGAGCGCCGTGCGGGTCCGATCGGCTAAGGCCGACGTCGGTTGCCTCGGGTGGGGGGCGTGCAAAGTGATCAGAAATACCGAAGTAAACTTTGCCACGGCCCTTATGAAAGGTTAGGTCTGGCCGAAGCTGAGGGAGACAAATTCATGCCTGCATTACTCGACACTGTTGATCCAGACGGATTGGAAGAGTTCTCGGTCGTTTTCACGGATCGTTCCCTGAACTCGATGAGCGCTGCCTTTCAGCAGGTGATGAACGACATGTCCTCCATGCTGAAGGATGTATACGCCGCCGACGCAGTGGCCATCATCCCCGGCGGTGGCACATATGGCATGGAAGCGGTGGCCCGGCAGTTTGCGCGAGGCGCCGAAGTGCTGGTTGTGCGCAACGGCTGGTTTTCCTACCGCTGGAGCCAGATTTTCGAAACCGGAGGCCTGACCGCCGCGACAACGGTGTTGAAGGCACGCCAGACGGCGAATGCCACACCATCGCCTTTCGCACCCGCGCCGATCGACGAAGTTGTCGCGGCCATCTCGGAGCAAAAACCTGACGTTGTTTTCGCCCCACATGTGGAAACAAGCGCCGGTGTGATCCTGCCCGACGCCTATATCGCGACCATGGCCCGGGCGGCGCATGATGTGGGCGCATTGATGGTGCTCGACTGCATCGCCTCCGGCTGTGCATGGGTCGATATGCGCGCCCTGGGTGTCGATGTGCTCATTTCGGCTCCACAAAAGGGCTGGTCGGCCGCGCCCTGCGCCGGGCTGGTCATGATGTCTGAGCGCGCCGAGGCGCGGCTGGCCGAAACCCGGTCCGACAGTTTCGCGATTGATCTGGGCAAATGGCACAGCATTATGACGGCGTATGAAAGCGGCGGGCATGCCTATCACGCGACCATGCCTACCGACGCGTTACGCGATTTTCGCGACACCATGCTGGAAACCAGGGACTACGGATTTCAGCGCCTCAAGGAAGCGCAATGGAAACTGGGAGACGCGGTACGGGCGATGCTGGCGGCCAAGGGCGTCGTGTCGGTCGCGGCAGAGGGCTATGGCGCGCCCGGGGTTGTGGTGAGTTACACGTCCGATCCGGATGTGCAGAGTGGCAAGAAGTTTGCCGCCGAGGGCATGCAGATTGCGGCCGGGGTCCCGTTGCAATGTGATGAACCGGCCGATTTTCGTACCTTCCGCCTGGGTCTTTTCGGGCTGGACAAGCTTCACGACGTCGATGGGACGCTGAGCCGGTTGCAGCGGGTGATCGACAAGGTGCTGTAGAGCCGCTTACTTCACGCCAAGCCCCATCTGCATAAGCGTTTTACGCACCGCGGGCATGGTGTAGAGCGCGTTCAACCCTGCGGCGCGCAGGTCACGCAGCATCGGGCTGTGAACCTGGCTGGCGCGGTTCAGGACGTCGATCCCCTGAACCCGCAGGGAGATATCGCCGTACCGCGCCTTGTGATAGGTATCCAGCATCGTGCGATCCCCCAACCCTTCCGGGCGCTCTTGGGCCAGTGCAAGAAGTGTCGCGGTATCTGCAAGGCTCATGTTCAGCCCCTGTGCCCCGATCGGGGGGACCACATGCGCGGCTTCGGCAATCAGGGCCAGCCGTTCCCCGCTCAGCCGGGTTGCCTGTTGACTTATGATGGGCCAGAGCGTTCGTGGCGAGGCAAGCGACAGTGGCCCGAAAAGATGACAGCTGCGTTCGGTCATTTCCGCTTCGAAAGCGGCGATATCCATGGTGCTTCGTCTCTGCGAAAGCGGTCCGTCATCCATCCAGACGACGGCCGAAGAGGGTGACCCATCCCGGTCTGGCAAAGGCACGAGCGTGAAGGGGCCGCCCGTCCGGTGAATCTCGGTCGATACGTTTTCATGCGGCACCGGATGGGTAACCGAAAATGCCAGCGCTTTCTGACCGTACCGTCTGGTTTTGACATCGATACCCGCGGCCTGACGCATGGAAGAGCCGCGCCCGTCAGCAGCGATCACCAGCCTGGCGTGCACCTTGTGGCCATCGCTCAGGCCGACGCGCGCTTCGCCTTCGCGGGTGAACAGCGACATCGTGCGGGTCCCCGGACGAAAATCGACATTCGGCAGCTCCGCAAGCCGCGCGACCATCTCACGTCGCAACAGCCAATTGGGCAGGTTCCATCCAAAAGGCTGGTCGGACACGTCGGATGCGTTAAAGTCCTTGATGATGCGGGGCTCCGGGCTTTCGCCTCCCGCATCCACGATGCGCATGATTTGCAGGGCCGATGCAAAGGGCTCCAGACGGTTCCAGAGCCCTGCGGTTTCCAGGACGCCGCAGGCGGGTTGCAGCATGGCGGTGGTGCGCATGTCGGCGCCGGCCGCGTCGCGCTCGGTGACAGGTGGTGCGGGATCGACGCAGATGACGGAGAAGCCCGCGGTGCCGAAAGCGGCAGCTGCGGTCAGGCCGGCGATCCCGCCGCCGGAGATTAGGATATCCCAATTCTGATCGGGCATATGATCTCCGTTCATATCAACGCGCTGCGGGGCCGCTGCGCGACCTTGGCCGTGGTCTGAAGCTTTCTAGCCTTTGGTTATCAGGAGCAGAAGCACAAAGACAACCGGGACCAGCGCGAGGGCGGGCAGATAGAGGCCGGGCAATCCAAAGGTCAGGGCCGAACACATCCACAGGCTGACAAAACCGATGAGGGCGAACCAGAAATTGTTCTTGTCACCGAACATGATGTCCCGCGCGATCCACCCGATGACCGGCACGCGGTAAAACATCCGTTGCCAGAAGGGGAGGATGGGTTCTGCGGGTGCAAGCGACACGGTGAGGCTCCTTTATGACGATGTTATCAGGGAGATAGGGCGCAAAAGGTTAAAACATAGTGGCCCGATTGTCGCAGGGGCGTCAGATGATCTTAGCCAGAAAGGCGCTCAGATCGTCGGTATGGAAGTGGATGTGCGCGCCCCGCCCGCGTGAAGGGGCCACGTGCACCGTGCGCATGCCCATCTGGTGCGGCACTTTCAGATTGCGGGCATCGTCTTCGAACATCGCGGCGGTATCGGGGATCAGCCCGTCCTTGCGGAAAACCATGTCAAATGCGGCATGATCCGGTTTTGGCTGGAAGTTCGCATGTTCAACGCCATAGACCGCGTCAAACACCCCTTGCAGCCCGCGCGCCGCCAGCACCCGTTCGGCGTAGGGCGCACAGCCGTTGGTGTAAACGATGCGCCGCCCCGGCAGCGCCCTGATCTGCGCGGCCAGTTCCGGATCTGGGTCCAGGCTGTCCATCGGGATGTCATGCACATTCGTCAGGTAAGGGCCGGGGTCCACGTCGTGTTCCCGCATCAGCCCGGCAAGCGTTGTTCCGTGTTTTGCCCAGTAATGCTTGCGCAGCCGGTCGGCCTCGCCGCGCGCCACGCCGAGCGCGTCCATCACATATGCGGTCATGCGCACCTCGATCAGATCAAAGAGACGTGCGGACGGCGGGTAGAGCGTATGATCGAGGTCGAAGACCCATGTGCTCACATCGGAGAAGGCAACCTTTGGCATAGGGCTTACCTAAATTGCGGCGCGACCGCGCACAAGCCCATGGGGTTGCTTCACGGGTCGCCGCCTCGTTAAGGTGACGAAACGATCTTGGAAAAGGCAACCCGCATGGGCCTGCAAAAGCCACAACAAACGGATGCGTATTCGCTCATTCTGGATGCGATTGATCTGGGTGTTTACCGCCCAGGAGATCGTCTGGTCGAAAGCGAGCTGGCCGAGCGGTTTGGTGTCTCGCGAACGCCGATACGCGAGGCGTTGCAACGCCTTGAAACCCAATCGCTGTTGGCCCGGGATGGCCGCAGCCTGATTGTTGCGTCGCTTGATCATAACCAAATGGCCGAGCTTTATGTCGTGCGCCGCGAGCTGGAGGGTCTGGCCGCACGTCTCGCCGCCCAACATGCCACCGAAGAAGAAGTGCGTATTCTGCGGGAAATGGTCGAAGCGGACAACGCGCTGGTGGATAACCCGGTGGCGCTGGCCCGCGCAAACCGCAGATTTCACACGCAAATTCATCTCGCGTCGCATAACCGGTATCTGGTGCAACAACTGGATCTTGTGCACAGGACGATGGCGCTGATGGCCACCACCTCGCTGGCGGCGCAGGGGCGCGGCGAAATCGCGCAGGCTGAACACAGTGCGATTGTCAGCGCGATCGAGGCAAAAGATGCGGAAGGCGCGGATCAGGCCTTGCGGGAGCATATATCGGTGGCCTTCATGACGCGGCTCAAACAGGACGCGGCGCGCCGTCAGGAAGAGTGCTAACGCGGGTCGGTCTGATGCGATACGCCATGCTGGGTTTTGTCCCAGAAGAACGGGTTGCGTACCATCTCCCACAGTGCCTTGTAGCTCGCCAGCGCGCCCAGCGTGAAGTAGAACATCATCGTGGGAACGTAGGCCAGAAGGTGACGGTGCGCCCGGCCCGAGACCGCGTAAACCCCCAGGATCAGGCTGATCCCTTCGGATACGATGAACAGTCCTGCGAGCACCCATAGTGTTGGGGCGCCCAGAGTTGTCTCCACCGGGTGGGTGACGCCGAAGACCGTCAGCCAGAAGGACCACAAGAGCGGCGCTGCGGCGAATTGGGAGAAGGTTGCCAGAAATATGGTCTGCAAACCCAGAAACCGCTTGAGCCCGAGATCGCGGAGCAGTTGGCCGGGATGGCGCATATGCACCAGATAGGTGATCAGGAAGCCTTTCAGCCAGCGGGAGCGCTGTCGCACCCACGGCCATGCCCGGCTTGTCGCCTCTTCGTGGGTGACGGTGGGGAGAAGTTCGGTGACATAGCCGTGACGCGCCAGCCGGACGCCCAGGTCCGCGTCTTCGGTCACGTTATGTGCGTCCCAACCGCCGAGCTTTTCCAATGCGTCGCGCTTGAAAAACAGCGTGGTTCCGCCCAGTGGCAGCACCAGCCCGAGTTTGGCGATCCCCGGTAAGACGACACGCCACCACGTGGCATATTCGATAGTGAAACACCGGGACAGCCAGTTCGTGCGCGAATTATAGTAATCAAGCACGCCCTGCAGGCAGGCCACGTGATCCGGCGCGGTGTTGAACCGGCTGACGACGCGTTCGATCTGGTCTGCTTCCGGCCAGTCTTCTGCATCCCAGACGCCGATGATGCTGCCGCGGCAGAAGTCGAGGGCGTAGTTCAACGCCCGCGGTTTTGTCGTCAGATCTCCGGCACCCGGGACTTCGATCACGCTCATCCAGTCAGGCAGATCAGTCCGTGCGATGGTTTCGCGGGTCAGCGTGTCGTTCTGCTCCAGCACCAGCACCACGTTCAGCAGGGATTTCGGGTAGGTCAGCTTGCTCAGCCGCGCGATGAGCTGACCCGCGATTTCCTTTTCTTTCAAAAGTGGTACCAGCACCGACACCCGTGGCAGCCGAAACTTCGCCGACCGCAGGTCACAGCGTTCGGCCCGGCCGGGTGGCTTGTGGGTAATCTGCGCGACAAATGCCGCGGTCTTCATCACCGTGGTCATCAGGAGGGTCAGCACAGCCCATAGCAGCCCAACCGTGATGGTCCACGCCGGTGCCCACAGCAGCAGGCCCAACAAGGCACAGCAGATCGTCGTTGCCCACAAAGAGCGGTGGCGGCCCTGGGCGGCCCAGCTGCGGCAGCTTTCGATCGCAGGCACGCGTGTGGCCGCCTTCTGTGCGAGTTCCGCGCCGTAGAGCCGGCTGATGTGGGTCTGGATTTGAAGTTCATCGACAATCACCGGAAAGAGGGTGGTTCCGCGGGCGCCAAGCGCCTTGCGCAATTGGGTAAAATCCGACGGGCTGCTGGTGGCGACGAAAAGCGTGCGGCCCTGTTGTTTCCAGGGAACCACGCCGTATCGCAGGCACAGCGCGGCGGGCAGCAATCCGGCCATGTCGGGGTGGGGTGGCTCAAGCTCCAGATCCGCCCCGTCGGCACGGCATTGCGTTGCCAGAGCGCTGAGGACGTCACGTTTGCTGATCAGCCCCTCGGAGATCATGATATCCCCCAGCGGCGCATCAATGTGGCCCTGCAGGTTCAGCGCATGTACGAGGTCCTTCTGCGCAATCTTTCCGTGGTCCACCAGCAATCGACCGATGGGCGCAAAGTGACTGGCCAGCTCGGCCTTTTCAGGCTCGGGCAAAAGCAGGCGAAGGTCATTCATGGTCGATTGCCTTGCGAATACTCAACGCGAGGCAACCTGTCAGATCAGGGTTAACGATCTGTTAAATTAAAGCTTTTCAACTATTGGGGGGCAGGTCAGGCCGCCCGGTCGGCCATCGCTTGGGCAAAACGCTCGAACAGATAATAGCTGTCCTGCGGTCCGGGGCTGGCCTCCGGGTGGTGCTGCACTGACCAGACCGGTCTGCCATCCACCCGAATGCCACAGTTCGAGCCGTCAAAAAGCGAGGTATGTGTTTCGACCACACCGTCCGGCAGGGACTGGGCATCCACGGCGAACCCGTGGTTCATCGAGGTGATCTCGACCTTGCCGGTGTCGTGGTCCTTGACAGGGTGGTTTGCACCGTGGTGGCCGTGGTTCATCTTGATTGTCTGGGCGCCGAGAGCCAGCGCCAGCATCTGGTGGCCAAGGCAGATACCGAAGACCGGCAGCTGCGTCTCTGCCAGCACCTTCTGGATCATCGGCACCGCATAGGAGCCGGTTGCCGCGGGATCGCCCGGTCCGTTGGACAGGAAGACACCGTCGGGGTCATGCGCCATCACATCGTCGAAGGTCGCCGTTGCGGGCAGCACGGTCACGTCGCACCCGGCGCTGGCAAGGCAGCGCAGGATATTGCGTTTGGCACCGTAATCCACCGCCACAACCTTATGCTTGGGGTGCAGTTGCGGGGCATAACCATCGGGCCAAGCCCACCGCATCTCGTTCCAGCGGTAGGACTGCGCACAGGTGACATCCTTTGCCAGATCAAGCCCCTCCAGTCCGCTGAAGCTTCGCGCCGCAGCCACCAGCGCTTCCACGTCGAACCTGCCTTCGGGATCATGGCTCAGGGCCACGTGCGGCGCGCCGGACTGACGGATGGCGCGTGTCAGGCGGCGGGTATCGACACCGCCCAGGGCAATGCGGCCGCGGGCGGCCAGCCATGCGTCCAGATTCTGCGTGGCCCGCCAGTTCGACGGGTCCGTTGGCATCCATTTGACGATCATGCCCTCCGCCACCGGGTCGCCTGTCTCATCATCCTGCGGGTTCACGCCGACATTGCCGATATGCGGGAAGGTAAAAGTCACGATCTGCCCGGCATATGACGGGTCGGTCATGATCTCCTGATAGCCTGTCATCGCGGTGTTGAAACAGAGTTCTGCCACGGTCTGACCGGTTGCGCCGAACCCGATGCCGTAAAAGATCGTGCCATCGGCCAGCGCCAGACAAGCGGTTGGGCGGTCGGACGCAGGAGGCTGCATGGGCGATCCTTTCAGGCGGGCTGGCGACAGTGAAATCTGGCGATACCTAGACGCGCGGCGCGGGCGGGTCAAGGCCCATTCACCGGCCCGAGAGCCGTGGCCCGGCCCGTGACGCGAGGGACCGTGTTGCGACTGCTGCAAGCTTTGGATAAGGTCCAAGGCCTGAACAGGTGCTTTATCGGTTTCATCCGTGTCAGGCCGCTTAACAAAGGATGCACAGCAATGGAATTGCGCGCCAAAGTCTCCGCCGCTCTGAAGCAGGCGATGAAAGATAAGGCAGCCGATCGGCTGTCAACACTGCGCCTGATCAACGCTGCGATCAAGGACAAGGACATAGCCGCCCGCGCGGAAGGCAACGAGGATGGCGTCGGCGATGGCGAAGTCCTTGCCATCCTTGGGAAAATGTCAAAGCAGCGGGCGGAGAGCGCGCGGGCGTACGAAGAAGGCGGCCGCCTTGATCTGGCTGAACGCGAGACGGCGGAGATCGCCGTGATCGAAGAGTTTCTGCCGCGGCAACTCTCGGATGCCGAGGCCGAAAAGGCCGTTTCTGACGCGGTGGCTGAAATCGGCGCGGACAGTATCCGGGACATGGGCAAGGTAATGGCCCTGTTGAAATCCAGATACACCGGGCAAATGGATTTCGGCACTGTTGGTCCCAAGGTCAAAGCCCGTTTAAGCTAGCTTGGCGCGCGCCGCGGCACCTGCAGTTTGCGGCGCCGCCAAAGCATCAGCTTTCTGAGCAGGATCGGCGGCGCGATGCGTGGCGCAGGGGACGGGCGGTGCTGGTTCTGTTCGTGCCCGGACCACCGGTCCAGACCGAGGCGCAACATCGTGTAATGATCGTAGGAATACATGGGACCTCTCCTTTTTACCTTTGTCGCAAACCCCTGCTGACAGTACGCTGTCAGCGGCTCCTGCTAGGGTGTCAGCAGTAAGAGAGGCGGACCCGATGCCACGTTCTGACCGGCTGTTCGAGATCATCCAGATTCTGCGGTCGGCCCGCGCGCCGATGACGGCCGATGTTCTGGCGCAGCGGCTAGAGGTGTCCAAACGGACCATCTATCGTGACATCGCGACCCTTCAGGCGCGACAGACCCCAATCGATGGCGAAGCGGGTATCGGCTACATGATGCGGGCAGGCTACGATTTGCCGCCGCTCAATTTCGATGCCGAGGAGATCGAGGCGCTGCGCGTCGGGTTGGCGATGCTGACCCGCACGGGTGACAGCGGATTGCAGGCGGCGGCATTGAGAATCCACCGCAAAGTGGATGCGCTGCACGGGCCTGCAGACTGGTTACAGGTTTCGCCCTGGGGGGCAGCGCCGGATGACCCCGGCAAGGGCTGCGTCTCGGTTGCATCTTTGCGCGATGCGATCCGCCGGGCCGTGAAACTGCGCCTCACCTATCGGGACGAGGCAGGTACTGATACCAAGCGTGTGGTGCGTCCGCTGGCGCTTGTCTATCATCTGGAATGCGTCTTGCTGGCCGGGTGGTGCGAATTGCGCGGCGGGTTCCGGCATTTTCGCGCCGACCGCATATACGCCTGCACCGTGTTGCCGGCATCCTTCGCGGAGCAGGGCGAAACCCTGCGCGCCCTGTGGCGCGAGCAAAACCGGTGGGATCTGCCGGCTGCGAGCCTAACGGACGTTTAGCGCGCCGGGGAAGTTGACGCCCGAAGGTGCGTGCAAATTCAAGGAGATACCGGCAGAAATCGGAACATTCACACGATGTGAACTCTTGCCTATCGGCGCCACGCGATCTGCAGCTCGTCATAGAGCGACACGCGTTCGTCCTCGCTGAGAAACGCGCCAATCTCCACCTCGCGCCCCATGCCCTTCAGGGTGACGTAATGCGGCACCGGCCCGTCTTTTTCGTACTTGGTGATCGTCGTCCAATAGCGCTTGCAATCCCACTCCTTCACCGTGCCGGAGGGTTCCTGCCGCACCAGGTGGGCGGCCTCGTCATCCAGCGTCAGGACCTCGGTGATCTGGCGCGCGCGGTGGTTGCGCCGGAGCGCGTGGTAGATCGCCCAGACGGCGCCCAGAAGAAACGGCAGCAGACCCCAGAGAATGGGGCTGCCCAGCAGCGGCAGGGCGGGGATCAGAATGAGCGTGAAGGTCGCCAGAACGAAGGCTGCCATGCCGCGCGGGGGCAGGGAGTTATGCGGCCAGAGCTTCAGCGTCTGGAGCCTGTCGCCGGGTTCTGAGGTCCATTGGTAGGGCATGAGCGCATGTTATCGCAGAGCCGCGGGGGCGCGCAATGCGGCACCTTGCCAAACCACCGCTCCGGGCGCCTCCGGGTGCACCGCGCGCCGGGCATCGGACGGTGGTGGGGGCGGTTCGGGCGTTAACGCCACTATAGGTGGAAAAATGAGCCTGCACGGCGCGTGCACAACATGTGCACAGGCTATGCACCGCAGCGGGGCCGCGGGCCCGGGTTAACGGGGCGACCGGCGGGCATGTTTACAGAACGCCAGGCCGCCGCACGCCGGTCGCGGCCCGCGAGATGCGCTGTGCGGGCGCGATCCGGCGGCAGCGCGCCGGGATGTCGAACAGCTCACTGCGCGCGCAGGCATTTCCGCAGCACATTGTGCAGGAGTTGCGAGATGTCATTATCGAAATCGTTCCACGGCAGGCTGCCACAGAATGTGATCGAGCCGGTGGCGAACACTGACCCGCCGCCCGGGTAGGTCGCGTAGATCATATCGGCGTGCTTGGCCTCTGCCTCCGGCCCGCCGGTGAGATTGGTCAGATGGGTCAGCTGCTCTTCGGGGACCAGCATGAAGCCGTTCTCCCGCGTTACCGAACGGGCCAGCAGGACGGCGGTTTCAGGTGTGCCAAGGCGGTGATCCATATGGTCCAGTTCGAACCCGGCCGCGCCATTGCCCGAAAACCCGTAATCGCCGATGATGTCGCCCTCTATCCCTTCGAACACCCAGTCAAAGGCGGCATCGACGCAGCTGCGGCGGTAGGGATCGCCGAAGAATTCGCCCTGTGCGGCGAAGCCGATGCCCACAAGATCCTGCGGGGCGCGGCCGTTGCGCCGCCAGAGGCCGCCGTAGGTGCCGTCGAAGGCGTTGTAATACTCGCCCGGCTCGGCGGCCCAGGCGCGGATGCCATCCTCGGCCCGGCGAATTTCCAGCAGGCTGTCGTTTTCCGAATGCACCGCGATGCGCCAGTAAAACCCGTTGCCGCCGAGATAGAGCAGGTGGCCCCCCGCATCGCGGTAATCGCGCAGCGCGTCGAGGGTTTCGGTGGTGTGATATTCAGGATGGCTGCCGGTGGTCACGGCCCTGTAGGGGGCAAGCGCGGCTGCGCCGTGGGTGTGCAGATCCTGATCGGTGATGATGTCGTAGGAGATGTCCTTGGCATGCAGCCAGCTGATCAAATGGCTGTCGGCGGGAAAATGGCGCAGGCCGGAGCAGGGGGTTGCCCCGAACGTCAGATAGCCGGGCCGCAGGTTGAACAGCGGGCGGCGGTGCGAGGCGTGGCAGATGCCGGAGCCGTCGCTGTGGTAGTTATAGGTGGACAGCCCGTAGTGCGGGTGTTCCGCGGGATTGTGCGGATAGGCCTGCCACGCGGCGATACGCGCCTGCCAGCCGGGCTCGTAGTCAGGCCGGGCGTGGTTGCCATAGACCGCATAGGTGAAGGTCGACACCAGCACGCAGAGATCGGCCTGTGCCGTGCCCCGCGGCGGGCAGACAAAGAACGGGATCGCGTCAGAGGCGCCGTTGCAGTCCAGCCGCATGATGTAGATGCCGGAGGGCATGTCATCGGGGATGGTGAGCGTGAAATCGGTGTCCCAGCCGAAATCGTAGATGTCATCCTCGTGAAAATGGATCGCCGCGTAATGGGCGGGCTTGTGGGTCCAGTTCATCTCTGACCCGTCCCAGGCAGCCCCGGTCATGGCGCGGGCCGGGAAGTTGACCAGGGCGAGATCGGGCCCGGCGCTGGCGGGTACCGTGGTGCCGGGGATATTGCGGCTGAAATCCCAGGCGCAGAGGGTCTGTGCGCCGGCGATGATCCGGGGGGCTTCGATCTTGCCGTTGAAATGCTGGCGGGCGTGGCCGTCAACCAGCCGGGCGGCGACCAGCGGTTTGCCCGAGACCGCGATGCGGGGGGCAGGGCCTTCGGCGGTCGCGGGGGGCGCGGTGCCGCGCCCCAGTTCGTGCTGCCGGAGGGTCATGCGCCCGGCCGCGATGCGCGCTTCGACGCGGTGCCAGTGGTGCAGTCTGAGCGGCGTGCCGCTTGACACGGTGGCGTCACCGCAGAGGAGGGCCGCCGCACCATCGGGGTCGAGATGCAGATCGAGGGCCCCCAGCGAGATCAGCGTTTGCACACCGCCGGTCAGCCGCGTCGGAAAGAGCGTGACAGAGACCACGAGCTCTGCACCCGCCTCGACCGAGACCGGCCGTTGCCCGATACCGTAGGAGCCAGGATAAAACGGGCGGTGCACTGACGGGAACTTTCCGGGCGCAAAGAAGTCCGATGCGTCCTCTTCCACGATGCCCGGCCCCTGCGGGTTCGGATCGGCGCTGATGGACCGGGTCAGCCGCGCCGTGAAGGGTGTGGCTGACAGCGACGACACCTTGAACGCCACTGTATCGCCCGGGCGGGCCGACAGCGTGTCGGTGTATCCGAGCAGCGGCAGGTCTTTGGTCTCGGCTGTCATCGCGATGGCCCGTACACGAGATCGGGCAGGAATGTCACCCAGCCGGAGAAGAACACGAGCAGCAGGATCATCAGCAGGTAGGGGATCAGCAGCGGCAGGACCCCGACAGAGATGTCCTCGATCGTGGTCTTGCTGATCCGCGCGGCGACAAAGAGGTTCACGCCGATGGGCGGGGTCAGAAAGCCGATCTCGCAGGTCATCACGGTGAAGATGCCAAAGACCACCGGGTCGATGCCGAGGCTGGTCACCAGCGGGAAGAACACCGCCGTGAAGATGATGATCTGCGGGATGCTTTCCAGCCACATGCCGACGATGATGTAGAACACCCCGATCAGCAGCATCACCAGCCACGGGTAATCCACCAGCCCGCGAAACAGGCCGAGCACCGCGTCGGGGATGTCAAAGATGGTGACAAGCTGGCCGAAGGCCTTGGTTGAGCCGAGGATGAACAGCACCGTGCCGATGACGATGGCGGTAAATTTGAACGCCGCGAAAAGCTTGGCCAGCGTCAGACCGCGGTAGATGAACAGCCCCACGAAGAGACCATAGGCAACCGCAACACCGGCGGCCTCGGACGGGGTGAAGATACCGGCATAGATGCCGCCCAGGATGATCACCGGGGCCATGACCGCCCATTTGCCCTCCCAGAAGGCGGTGAGCAGCGGACCCCAGCGGAATGGCTCGCCGGTGCCGCCGTAGTCGTTCTTGACCGAGATGACGAAGACCACGACCATCAGCATCAGCCCCAGCAGGATGCCCGGGATAATGCCCGCCAGGAACAGGCGCGGGATCGAGACATCGGTGACCAGCGCGAAGATGATCAGCAGGTTCGAGGGCGGGATCATGCTGCCAAGCGCACCGGCCGCGGCGGCAATGGCCCCGGCAAAGCGTGACCGGTAACCCTCTGCCTGCATTGCCGGAATGGTGATCGACCCGATGGCGGCGGTGGTGGCGGGGCCAGAACCGGAGAGCGCGGCAAAGAACATGCAGGCCACGACCGTCACCAGGCCAAGCCCGCCCTTGTAGGCCCCGACCAGTTTCTGTGCGATGTTGACCAGCTTTTCGGACATGCCGCCCTGTTCCATCAGCTGACCGGCCAGCACGAAGAGCGGAATGGTGACCAGCGGGAAGGGCTCGAACGCAGTCCATGCCGCCTGCGCCATCAGGGTCATCGGGATGTCGGCAATATGCAGCCCTGCAACGGTGGCGATGCCGGCGGCGAAGGGGATGGGCATGCCGATGGCCATGGTCACAACAAAGACGACCGCCATGACAACCGGCCCGTTGCTGCCGTCGGCAAGCACGAGGATCAGCGCGAGGATCAGCGCAGCCAGAATGGCGATCGCGGTGATATTGGGGCGCGGGCGGCCGGCCGTGGCGTCGGTCATAGCGGCAGCCCTGCGAAGTTGTCCCGGCGCCAGCGCCAGTAGACCTGGAGAATGCGCAGGACCATCAGGGCAAACAGCATGGGGATGAACATCTGCACCCAGCGCTGCTCGATGCCGAGACCGGGTGTCTGGTAGGTGACGTTGAACAACAGCTGCGTGTAGGTCGTGGTTTGCACGATCATGAAGATCACGAAGCCCAGCCAGAGCATGTCGGCCAGCACGACGCAGCCGACCTGCAGGCGGCGGGGCAGGCGGCTGATCAGCAGCGTGATGCGGATATGCGCCCGGTCCCGCGTGGCCATGGTGGCGCCCAGATAGACCGCGAAGATCATCCCGTAGACCGCCGTCTCCTCGGCCCAGGCGGCGGCGGTGTGGAAGACAAACCGCAAGATCACCTGCATCAGCACCGACCCGACGACAACACAGAGAAACAGCGTGCAGAGGACCTCTTCGAAATAGCGGTCAAGTTTGCTCAGCATGGGGCAGCCCCTTGAACGGAGGAGGGAAAGCGGGTGGCATGCGGGATATTGCCACCCTGTTGGGACAGCGACGCGGGGTTATTCGGCAGCGGCGCGGATTTCGGTGACCAGCGCGGTGAACTCCGCGCCCTTGTCGGCGGCGTATTTATCCTGCACGCGCTGACCGGCGGCGATGAAATCGCTCCGGTCGAACTCTGCGGTTTTCATGCCGCCCTCGCCGGTGAGAAAGGCGCGGATTTCACCGACCTGCCGGGTCATTTCCTCTTTCTGGAAGACCCCGGCGTCATGCGCGGCGCGCATCACCGCGTCGCGCTGGGCGTCGTCCAGCTTGCCCATGATCCGGTCACTGGCAAAGAGCGGCGAGAAATAGGTGAAATGTTCCAGCGCGGTGAAATGCGGCATGATTTCATAGAATTTTTGCGACTTGATGAAGGAGGTGCCGTTGTCGGCACCCTCTACCGTGCCGGTCTGCAGGGCGGTGGGCGTATCGGCCCAGGGCAGCGGGATGGGGGCGGCGCCGAATTCGGTGAAGGTGTCGATCATCACCTGGTTCTTGGGCACCCGCACCTTCAGCCCGGCCATATCTTCCATCTTGGTGATCGGGTTGCGGGAATTGTAGAAATCGCGGTCGCCGACAAAGCCGAAGGTGAGCAGGTGCACGCCGGTGGCCTCTTGCAGTTGCTGCGCGAAATTCGCACCCACCTCGCCCTCCAGCACGCGGTAGGCGTGGTCCTTGTCCTCGAAGATGTAGGGCAGCACGAAGGCATCCATCAGCGGGAAGTGGGGTGAGATGTTGTTGCCGGTGATCACATGCATGTCGACGGTGCCCAGTTGCATCGCCTTGAAAGCCTCATCCTCGCCCATCAGCTGGCCGCAGCAGCGCACTTTGACGTCGATGCTGCCGCCCGAGTATTCTTCGGCCAGCTCCTCGAACTTGTTGGCCAGCACGCTGTAGGAACTGCCTTCGGCGGCGGCATAGCCAAGGTTGATGGTCACGTCGGCGGCCAGGGCGGGGTGCGCGGCCAGCACCGCAAGCGCGGCGGCGAGGGAAAGGGGTTTGAGCGGTTTCATGGGTTTCTCCGGGTTGGTGGATTTCGCAGTTTTTTGATTATGCAGGCAGGATGACACATTTTATGTTGCCGGTATAATATCGACTGGGTAATGAATGATGCCGTATAAGCATCATGAAATTTGGCCTCAGACATATCCGCTATTTCATCGCCGTCGCGGAAGAACAGCATTTCCGGCGGGCGGCTGAGCGGCTGGGCGTGGCCCAGCCGGCGTTGAGCCGGGCGATCCAGTACCTGGAGAAGGAACTGGGCGTTGTTCTATTCACCCGCTCCAACCGCAATGTGCAGATTACCCCGGCCGGGGAGAGCTTTCTGGCGGGTTGCCGCGGGGTCATCAACTCCATCGACCATGCGGTCGACAACACGCGGCTGGCGCACAGGGGCCTGCTGGGCAGCCTGCGCATCGGCTATACCGATATGGCCATTGCCGGGTGCCTGCCGGTCCTGCTCAAGGCATTTCAGGACGGCCATCCCAACATCATCCTGCAGCCGCATCACGATGTCACCGTCACCCAATTGCAGAAACTGGACACCGGGGCGCTGGACATCGGTTTTGTCACCGGCCCGATCAACCGCACCGGATACCGGCAATGCCCCGTGCAATCCGAGCGGTTCGTCTGCGTTGTGTATGAAAGCCACCCGCTGGCCGGTCGCGCCGCGATCCGGCTGGAGGAGTTGGCGGGGGAGGATTTCGTGCATGGCTCGTCAAAGGACTGGGAGCAGTTCCATTCGTACCTCCTGCCGCTCTGCCGCCGGTCGGGTTTCGTGCCGCAGGTGGTGCAGGAGGCGTTCAACACCGCCGGGATTCTCGGTCTGGTGTCCGCCGGGATGGGCGTGACGATCCTGACCGAGAGCGTGCTTAATGCCATCGGGCCCGGGCTGGTCGCCATTCCGATCGAGGATGCATCGGAACGGTTGCAGACCGTCGCCTTCTGGAAACGGGACGCGCCCGACGGTGCGATGCAGTTGTTCGTGGATTTCCTGCAGGACTACGAACTGTCGGCGGACTGACCGGTGCCGGAGGGCAGGGGGTGTGCAGGTCGCTGCCCCGGTCCGCAGCCCGCATCTGCCTGTCGCGCAAAAAAAAGCCCCGGAAGTCCGGGGCTTTTTGGGGTGAGCATGGGTGCCTTAGTGGGCGTGCTTGTGATCCCACTCTTCCTGCTTGGGCAGGATTTCGAACGTATGTTCGGGAGGTGGGCTGGGCAGGGTCCATTCCAGCGTGTCCGCGTATTCGTTCCACGGATTGTTCTCGGTCACCTTTTTGCCGGAGCGCAGGGTCCAGGCGATGACACCGAAGAAGAACAGGAACGAAGCGAAGGACAGGAAAGCGCCCCAGCTTGACCAGGCGTTCCAATAGGCGAAGGCGTCCGGATAATCGATGTAACGACGTGGCATGCCCTGACGCCCGAGGAAGTGTTGTGGGAAGAAGGTCAGGTTGGCGCCGACGAACATCGTCCAGAAGTGCAGCTTGCCCGCCCATTCAGGATACATGCGGCCCGACATCTTGGGCAGGTAGAAGTAGATGCCCGCAAAGATCGCGAAGACGGCCCCGAGGCTCATCACGTAGTGGAAGTGCGCCACCACGTAATAGGTGTCGTGATAGTAGCGGTCCACGGCGGCCTGGGAAAGCACGATGCCGGTCACGCCGCCCACGGTGAAGAGGAAGAGGAAGCCAAAGGCCCAGAGCATGGGCGTTTTGAATTCCACCGAGCCGCCCCACATCGTGGCGATCCAGCTGAACACCTTCACGCCGGTGGGCACCGCAATGACCATGGTGGCGAGCATGAAATAAGCCTGTTGGTTCAGGCTCATGCCGACGGTGTACATGTGGTGCGCCCAGACAACGAAGCCAAGCGCCCCGATGGCGATCAGCGCCCAGACCATCGGCAGGTAGCCGAAGATCGGTTTGCGCGCAAAGGTCGCGATGATGTGGGAGATGATCCCGAAGCCCGGCAGGATGATGATGTAGACCTCCGGGTGGCCGAAGAACCACAGGATGTGCTGGTAAAGCACCGGGTCGCCGCCGCCTGCGGGGTCAAAGAAGGTGAAGCCGAAGTTCCGGTCCATCAGCAGCATGGTGATCGCGCCCGCCAGCACCGGCAGCGACAGCAGGATCAGCCAGCTTGTCACGAAGATCGACCAGGAGAACAACGGCACCTTGAAGAGTGTCATGCCCGGCGCGCGCATGTTCAGGAAAGTGGTGATCATGTTGATCGCACCGAGGATCGAGGAGGCCCCCGAGACGTGCACCGCGAAGATCGCGAGGTCCATGGAGAACCCGCCTTCGTTGGTCGAAAGCGGCGGGTAGAGCACCCAGCCGACGCCTGAGCCCAGCTGATCGTTGCCACCGGGGCTGAGGACCGAGCAGACCGCCAGCGTGGTACCGGCAACGTAGAGCCAGAAGCTGAGGTTGTTCATCCGCGGGAACGCCATGTCCGGCGCGCCGATCTGCAAGGGCATGAAATAGTTGCCAAATCCGCCGAAAAGCGCGGGGATCACCACGAAGAACATCATCAGGATGCCATGGCCGGTGATCAGCACGTTCCAGAGGTGACCGTTAGGGGTACAGGCTTCGCCGCTGGCGAAGAAGCGCGCCCCTTCCATACACATGTACTGGACGCCGGGGTCCATCAGTTCCAGCCGCATGTAGACGGTGAAGGCCACCGAGATGAAACCGACAAAAGCGGAGACGATCAGGTAGAGGATACCAATGTCTTTATGGTTTGTGGACATGAACCAGCGCTGGAAGAAGCTGCGTTCGTCATGGTGGTCGTGGCCGTGGATGGCTGCGTCTGCCATGCTCTTGCCTCCTGAATAGTGTTCGTTGGTCGATGACTGGCCGTTCCCAAGCCCGCCACCGGAGTCTCGTCGGTTTTAGAGGGAGTTGCGGCCGGGAGCAATGATCGTAATTGACGCAGCACAAGATATTTTCAGCTGTGCGGCGATCGTGAAATCACAGGCAGCCTGCCGGGCGGCCGCATCCGCGTCACCCGCGCATATTTACGGGTGGTTAAACTTCCTGCGCGATCTTCATTCGCAGGGGGTCACTTTGGCGGGCAGTGTGTCAGCTAGGAGAACAGGAAAAATGCAGGTGGTGCCAGCACAACATGCTGATAACAATACATCTTGTATGGATGCGGATGCCGTCGCCTTCTGGCGCAGGATGGCCGACTTGGTGCCGGGAATCCTTTACATTTTCAACCATGAGAAGAATTCGAACGAGTATTCCAACCGCGCGATCGGCGATATTCTGGGCTATTCCCCGGGTGAAATGCTTCAAATGGGAGACAACTTGTTCCAGACGCTGGTCCACCCCGATGACCTTCCCCGTCTGGGCAGACATCTCGACAGCATGCGCAGCCTTCCCGACGGGGGGGAAACGCACTTCGAATACCGGGTGCGGGCCAAGGATGGCGGCCTGCGTTGGCTGCGCAGCGTCGACTCGGTTTTCGAGAGGGCCGAGGATGGCACGGTTCTGCGCCATGTCGGCGTGGCAACGGACATCACCGCGGTGAAAGAAGCGGAACTGGCGCTGCGGGAGGTCAACAGGAATCTTGAGGAACGGGTGAAAGCGCGCACTGCCGACCTTGAGGTGCTGAACTCGGAGCTTGGCGTGTGCGTGGCCAAACGCTCGGCGGAGTTGCAGGAAGTCAATCGGGATCTGAAAGACCTCACCTATATCGCCACCCACGATCTGCGCGGACCGATCAACAACCTGAGCAGCCTGACGCATATGCTGAGCGACGCGGAGGCGCTGCTCCCGCCCGAACATGTCGAAACCCTGGGGTGGATGCGGGACGTATGCCATCAGGCCAGTGACAAGCTCGATGCGCTGATCTGCGTGGCGCAGGCGCATTCCAGCGCGCTGGATAGTTTTGAAGAGGTCGATCTGGAAGCTGCCATCGAAGGTGCGCTGGTCAACCTGCACTACCAGATCAGCAAGGCACGCGCGCTGATCGCCACGGATATCAAGGCCAAGACCGTCTGGTTCGTCGACCGGGAGATGGAGAATATCCTTCAATCCGTTATCGGCAATGCCATCAAGTATCAAAAGCCAAAGCAACGCCCCCGGATCTCGGTGACATCCTGCCAGAAAGAGGGACATGTGGAAATCGAGATCAGCGACAATGGCACGGGGCTTGATCTGCCCACGGATGAATCCAAGGTCTTCGGCCTGTTCCAACGCGCCCATATCGAGCCGGAGGGTACCGGCGTATCGCTCTACGCGATCCGCAAGACACTGGAGCGGGTGGGCGGCAAAATCGATGTCAGCAGCACGATCGGCGAGGGCAGCCGGTTCACGATCTGCCTTCAGAACGGGCCTCAAGCAGCATGACTTCCGACGCACCTTCCCTGAAACGCGTTCTCCTTGTCGATGACGACAAGGTCACCAACCTGATGCACGGCCGCATGATCAAACGGACCGGGCTGGTCGACCGGATCGACGTGGCGACCGACGGTGTGGCGGCGCTGGATTACCTCAAGGAGACAGCTGCGCGGGGCGAAACCCTGCCGGAGCTGATCTTGCTGGACATCAACATGCCGCGCATGGGCGGCTTTGAATTCCTGGAACATTACGCGGCGCTGCCGGCGCATATCCAGTCGCCCAAAACCATCATTATCATGCTCTCCACATCGGTCCTGCGCGCCGATCACGAACGCGCCGAAAAGGATCGCAACGTGCACCGGTTCATGTGCAAACCGGCCACCCCCGAGGATTTCGAGAGTTTCGTCGCGGAATATCAGGACGTCATGTCGTCATAGGAGGGAGCGGTCTGCACCGCTGGCGCCTGAAACACGCTGTCGAAGGTCTGGCGCAGGGCGACATCCACGTCGGAAAGGCTCACCGGAAGGCCAAGATCCACAAGGCTGGTGACGCCGTGATCCGCGATCCCGCAGGGCACGATGCCGGAAAAATGCGACAGGTCCGGCTCCACGTTGATGGCGAGCCCGTGAAAGCTGATCCATTTGCGCAGGCGTATCCCGATTGCGGCGATCTTGTCTTCCGCCGGCGTCCCGTCCGGCAGGGGCGGCTTGTCGGGCCTTTCGACCCAGACACCCACACGCCCCGCGCGGATCACGCCCGTGACGTTGAACTGCGCCAAGGTTGCGATCACCCAGGTTTCCAGTTGCTCGACAAACCTGCGCACGTCACGGCCGCGCCGGCCGACATCGAGCAACACGTAGACAACCCGCTGGCCGGGGCCATGATATGTATATTGCCCGCCGCGATGCGTGGGATAGACGGGGAAGCGATCGGGATCGACAAGGTCCGGGGGCTTTGCGCTGGTCCCGGCGGAGTAGAGCGGCGGATGTTCCACCAGCCAGATGCATTCACCGGCCTGCCCCGATGCGATCGCCTCGGCGCGCGCCTCCATCCAGCTTTCGGCGGTGCGGTAATCGGTCAGGCCTTCGGCAGCGATCCACTCGACCATTCAGGAACATCCTCGATCTGCCCGCGGCGGTTCCATCACGCGGCCCGGGTTTCGTCATGCAGTTGGCGCAGAACATCCGTATATGTTTGCGTGCCCTGCGCCCCGGTCAGCAGGTATTTGCCACCGAAAATCATCGAAGGAACGCCGGATATCCCGCGCGACGTCCAGAAGGACTGTTTCTCGCGCACCGGCTGCGCTTGGGCACCGGATTGCAGCGCGTCCTCTGCGGCGCGCGCGTTCAGACCGACCGTGCTGGCAATCTGCACCAGCACGCCGAGGTCTGAGACATCCAGCCCATCCGTAAAATAGGCGGTGAACAGCGCCATTTTCAGCGCGTGCTGCTTGTCCTGCGTCGCTGCCCAGTCGAGCAATTGATGCGCCAGAAACGTGTTCAGGATCCGGCTGTGATCGGTGAAATTGAACGCGAAGCCCAGATCCGCGCCCAGTTTTTGCAAGCTCTTGCGGTTCTCAAGGCTTTGTGCGGGAGACGCGCCATATTTCTCGGCCATATGCTCGGCGAGGTTCTGGCCACCCGCAGGCATGTTGGGATTGAGCTCGAAAGGATGCCACCGCAGGGCGGCCTGGGTACCCGTTGTCGCCAGGGCCTCTTCGAGCTGCCTGAAACCGACGATGCACCACGGGCACATCACGTCGGAGACGATGTCAATCTGCAGGCTGTCGGGCTGATCGGGAGTTTGGGACATCGGCGTTTCCGGATATGGGACTCCCCTGAAAATCGAGCCTGTGTCGGCAAAAAACAAGGGCAAAACAGGCAAAACCTCGCGCACCATTGACTTCGGTCGAATCGCAACCTGTGATAGCGTTGCCGCATATGTTGCTTACATTGGAGATTTTGTCATGTTTACCAAACGATTGACCGCCGCAGCCCTGGCTGCTTCCGTGGCTGTGATGCCTGCCGCACGTGTTGCCGCCGATGCCGGCGACTTTATTGCGGGGGCGTTGATCGGCGGGGTCGTGGGTCATGCTGTGACCAAGAACAACCAGAAGAAAAGGACCACAACGCGCACCTATCGCTCTGGCATCCCCTCGACACAGGAAGGGCGCCAGATCCAGTCATCGCTGAACTATTTCGGTTTCAACGCGGGCTCGGTCGATGGGCAGTTGGGGCGGCAGTCGCGCAATGCCATCGCATCCTATCAGGCCTACATGGGCTACCCCGCAACCGGGCAGCTCAGTGCGTTTGAGCAGGATCTTCTGGTCACCTCGTATAATCGCGCGCAGGCGGGCGGCTATCAGACAACGCAGCTGATCGCGGCCAATCCCGAGGGTCCGCGCGGTTTGCTGAAAACCTACAGGGCGGAACTGGCCGGGCACTCGGCCCCTGCGATTGCGACCCCGAATGCCCCTGTCGTGGCTGTGGCTCCGCAAGCGTCGGTGGTTGCCGCCGCACCGCAACCGCAGGCCGTGACACCGGTGCCCACGGTGACGGCATCGACACAGCCCACCGCACCCGCGGCTCTGCCGAATTTCTTTGAAGGCGGGGCGCCTGAAGCGTCGCTGGCCTCGCATTGCAACACCGTTTCCCTGCTTACCAGCACCAACGGGTATACAACCGCGGCCTCTATGACCGACCCGACGGCGGCGCTGAACGAGCAGTTCTGCCTCGCGCGCACCTATGCGATTGCACGCAGCGAGGAGTTGATCAGCCAGGTCAATGGTCTGACCCCGCAGCAGATCGCATCCCAATGCGAAGGCTTCAGCCCGGTGGTGAAACCCTATGTGGAGGGTTTGCCGCTCAAACCGCGTGATGTCGTGGCGCAGGAAGTGTCCGGGTTCGTCGCGACAACCGGCGCCTCCGCCCAGCAGCTTGGCGGCACAGCCAAAATATGCCTTGGTGTCGGGTACCGTACGGATGACATGAATGTCGCGCTTGGGTCCGCGCTGATCCTGTATGCCCTGGGGGAAGCGGTTTATGGCGAGTTGATGGGGCACCATCTGGCGCTTGGTTTCGGCACTCAGAAGAACGTGGGTGCTGCCGGCCCGTGGTATGAGGCCGCGCTGGCAGCCGCAGACGCCGGGGCGGATGCGGTGTTCGTGCCCGGCCAGCCCGAGCGCACCGACATCCTGCGCAAGGCATCGGTTCAGCTGGCGGGCAACACACCGGCGCAGGCCGGCGTTCTGCCGGTGTTTTCAGTGACAGAATAAGCCTGCGCCACCAACCGGCGATATCCTGACCCAACACGGTACCCCGGCAGAACCAACTGCCGGGGTATTTTGATGAAAATGGCTCTTCACAAGACGCCCGGAGCAGGCTAAAGACGCTGGACCTTCTCAAGCGTGCGGATGTGGCGGAATGGTAGACGCGCAGCGTTGAGGTCGCTGTGGGGTAACACCCGTGGAAGTTCGAGTCTTCTCATCCGCACCATTTCACATTTCTCTATACCGGCATCTAAAAATCCAAATATTACAGAGACTTGCGGCGTTCGGAACCCTTCTTTCCTGCCGGTCGCCAGTGGCGTGCTGAATACATTTCTTAGCACTGTTTTCTTCGCCAACAGATTGCCTTTTTCGTAGACATCCCAAGGGCTTGCGAGGAAACAGTTCAAAAGTTCGGGGTCGACCGACGGGCGTCCCTTATGGCTAAAAAATCCGACATATGAACACGGATGTTGCAGAGATCAAGGAACCGATCAATCAACCGTAGCAAGTGATCTTGCGGGACATGATCTTCCAGCGAGAACTCATAGAACGGCCGCGCTGGAGCTTCCTGCCTTGGTCCCCTCGTGGCGCATCCTCCTGCTCCTAAAGGGAATTGAATGAGCCGTTTGCCTGCCGATCAAGCAGGAGTTTTTCAACGAAATGGGTTCAATGCCGCTGTTCTCCGCTGGGCAGCATCCATCTTTTGCTGCCCGTCATCATCACATACTGCGGCCCAAAGCATGCGCAATTGGGCTGGCCCTGATGTTAGGCCGGGCTCCCGATAGGATCACAGGATGTCTGTGAACAAGGCAGAATGATGATGGCGTACTTTGCCGGACTGGATGTATCCCTCCGATCATGCGCTGTGTATTGTGGATGCGAGGGGTGGCGTTGCCGTTGAGCGTGAAATGGCCTGTGAGGTTGATGAGATCGTCCAGTGTTTGGAGAGCTTCGCGCATCCGATTTCAAGGATCGGATTTGAGGCTGGCACAATGAGCCAGCATTTGTTCTACGGGCTTAAGAACAATGGCTTTGATGTCGTCTGCATGGAAGCGCGCCAGGTCAGTGCCGCTTTGTCGGCAATGCAGAACAGGACGGATAAGAACGACGCCCGCGGCATCGCTCATTTTCTGAGAACTGGCTGGTTCAGTCCGGTTCACATGAAGAGCCGGGAAGCGCATGGAACTCGCGCCCAGCTGAGTTGCCGAAAAGCCTTGCTCTACAGGACAATCGATCTGGCGAAGGAGGTTCGCGGCCTCTTGAAGATATTTGGACTGCGCCTGTCCCAGATGGTCCAGCATGGCAGTTTCGACGACCTGGTGCGCCCCTTCATCGAAGCCGACGGGGTCTTGGCGCACGCCATGTTGCCGCTGTTGGATGGCCGTCTTGAGATTTTCCGGCAGTTCCCCGATCTGGATCGCAGATCAAATCCTGGGGGATGCGTCTGATGCGTACCAAGGGGCAACGTCGCGCTGTCGTCGCTGTCGCGCGCAAACTGGCCATTCTTCTCCACCGCATGTGGACAGATGGCACCGAGTTCCGCCCGGTGATGGTGGAGGGTACGGTATGATCTTAAGCGCCCTCCACCCAACCTGAACGGGATCGTCCTCGCCGGACGAGGTCTGTGGATGAAACCGAGTTTGACTGCTGCGCAATGGGCAGCGCGTCCCAAACGAGGCTCTCCACTGCCGATCCGGGCCATGCGTGCACCGGTGGGCCCCCCGTGGCACCACTCAGACTGCTAAGAGGAGCGTGACCCGGATGAGTGACGTGACCCATGAAAGGGGGAAAGCGAGCTTGACCCGAAGGCCCAATTAAAGAAGCCGCCGTTGACAATTGCATCTGAAGCTGCGGTGCAGCTTCGCCAGACCAGACAATCGCTGCAACCGCACAACTGGCTGATTTGCGGACCGAAACTGCGGGCGCATACGACGTTTGGTCACACAGATTGTGATGCTCAGGAGCGAGGATGTCGATGTTTGCACCTGCCGCAGCTTCAAAATCCGCGGAGACTGCGATACTTAGATCGCCTTGTCACTTACCAGGCGCATTCCAAGATGTGCCGGGGGCATTCCAACCGCGCAGCCACCACGGGCCGGATCGCGCACAAGGAAAGACATTGCAGCCAGATGCTCTCCGCCCACGAAAAAGGCCGGGCAGCGGTCAGTTGCTGCGCCGCCTGAAGTGCCGTTGTAGCATTCCATCGTCCATTCCCAGACACTTCCATTCAGGTCCGCAATCCCCTCGGGTGAGGTCGAAAAACTGCCCTGGGGCTTCAGCGCACGGGGCGTCAGACCTTCGATCAGGTAGCTGGACGCCCAGGTCAGCGACGGATCGGTGAAGAGCGGGTCCGATGCCTCCGGCAGGACCGATGCTGCCATCGCATCCCATTCAGACGCCGTTGGCAGGCGGAAGTCGTTTCGGGTCTTCTTGCTGATCCAGCGCACGTATTGCTGGACATCGACATAGCTGAGCCCGGTGGCGGGTGTTTTGCCCGGGTCCTGATCGGGCCGCGCGCGCAGCGTCAGGTCGCAGGCGCCGTCCATTGCACATCTGTTCCATTCGGTGATCGTGACTTCATGCCGTTGGGCATAGAGCGCGCGGCCGTCCGGCATCATGACCGGCTTTGCCGCCATTTCGGGCAGGAAAGCAGGATCGGGGCCGCGCTGTATCAGCGCGACCCCGAGCGTGCCCGCCGCTGCCAGACCCAGAACAAAAAGTCGAAGGGACGATCTGTTGAACAGGGATCGGGGTGCGGCGGCGGTCATTGGTCTGTCCTCCGTTCTCAGGCTTCGAAGGAGCGGGGCGCGACGACCTGCTCCATCAAGGCGTTGTCCCATTGTCCTTCGACAACAACATGCGCTGTGGCACCAAGCATCACACCTTCGATCAGGTTGTGGTTCACATAGGCGTAGACCCCCGGCTGTTCGAAGGTATACATCGCGGCCACCGCGCTGCCGCCGCGGACAAACCATGTCTCCATGTCTTGCAATGGCGCGTCGGTGAAGGATGATTCCCAGACATAGTTGCCGTGCCCACCGATCAGGTGCGGACGCGAGTCCCTGTTGGCCTGGTTGTGCACCATCAGCACGGTCTCGCCCACATTGGCCTTGATCGCGCCCTCGCCGGTCAGCGCACCAACGGCACCGTTAAAGACCGAATGGGTCGGGATCAGACCACGCATCGCTTCGAGACTGTCGGCATAATCGTCGCCCGCCGCTTCGTAAGTCTTGTAGTCGCCGTTTTCGTCTTTGGGCAGGTAGTAATCCTGCTCACCGAAGTAAGCGATGCGGTCATAGCGCAGCGGATTGCCATCCTTGTCCTTCAGCCCGTCGCGCGGCAGCACCATGATGGCGCCGTTCATCCCGTGGGTGACGTGATAGGGGATCATGTCGCCACCGGGCGCGCAGTGGTAGGTAAAGCAACCGGGCTTGGTCGCTTTCCAGCGCAGCACGCATTCCTCACCGGGATAGACGTGGGTCAGGCCACCGCCACCAAGCGCACCTGTTGATGCGTGGAAATCGATGTTGTGCTCCATCATGGAACTGGTGGGGTTGCGAAGGGTCAGTTCGACCATGTCGCCCTCATGCACGATGATGAGCGGCCCCGGGACCGAGCCGTTGTACGTCAGCGCCCAGACGCTTGCGCCGTTGTCCTCATCGACGACCATCAGGCGTTCTTCGGTCTCCATGGTAATTTCGACGATCTTAGGGCCGCCGGTCGCGACCTGTTCGTGTGCGGGCGCAAAAGGGGGTGCGACGAGCTCCTGCTTGACACGGGTGTAACCGCTGAGGTCCGCCGGTTTCGCATTGCTGTCCGCAGACTGCGGGTCGGCCGCCCTGTAGAGCCTGGACGACGTCGCGTTGATGCCATGCATTTTCGGACTGCGTGGAGCCGACATCGCGGCGGCGCCGGTCATTGCGGCAGCTCCGGCAAGCATGCTGCCACGTAACACGTTGCGCCGGCTGGTTTTCATCAGGCCAGGATTGATCAGTTTGGTCATGGTTCCCTCCTCTGGGGATTGGCTTTGGCTGCGGGCAATCCGCCTGTCAGCCATTGAAATTCAGTCAAAGATTGCCGAGCTGTGCCTCAAAGCGTTTCTTGGCCTTGGGCGACACACGTCCTTTAAAGAAGTCGTCGGGCACCTCTGCGTCGCCGACGGCAATGGTCATCACCATCCCCATGGCGTAATGCGGTTTGCAGATCACGCCATAGAGGCCTTCTTCGATCAAAGTGATCTCGATCTCTTCGTTGATCTTGCCTTTGAAAGTGTCTGCTCCCTCGGGCAGCATCCCCTTGTTGACTTCGGCGTTGTGACCCTTGTCAGCGGCGATGAACTTGATCGTATCGCCGGGTGCGGCCTGAATGAACGCCGGTTCGAAAACCATGCGTTCGCCATCAGAGCCCTTGTTGAGCATCTGAACTTCGAACGTCTCGGCGAAGGCGGTACCGGACATCAGGGCGGCCAGCGAGAGGCTTGTTGCAAGTGCGCGGATCATTGGTGCTTCCTTTCAGATCAGCATTTTTGTCGATCCGAAGAATACCGACTTGCGGAAGCCGGAGTTTGCGCTGGGACAAAGATTTTGAAAGTTGCGTGTGGGGGGGGGCGGTGCAATTCGGTAGCGTTGCGCACTGGATATGTGACACAACGTTTGCATGAACGAATTGCCGTCCCGCAAAACCCTGCCGCGCCTGGATGAAAGCCTGCTGAAACATCTGCCGCCGTTCTCCCGTCTGGAACGGCGCGAGATCCGTGCGATCCTCGATCAGGCGACGTCGCGCAGGTATGATGTGGGGGTAGCGATCTTTGACGAAGGAGCCGTGGCCGAGCGCTTCTTCATGCTGCTTGATGGCTATGTCCGCGTGGTGCGTATCACGCCGACCGGCGAGCAGGTGACCGCGCTCCATATCCCGGCGGGCCAGCTGCTTGGTATCGCAAAGGCGATTGGCAAGGACACGTACCCCGCCACCGCGATGACGGCCACAGATTCTGTTGTGCTGAGCTGGCCCACGCGACTGTGGGGGCGCTTCGTGTCCGAGTATGACGGTTTTTCCACCGAGACGTATAAGACCGTCGGCAAGCGGCTGGGTGAGTTGAACAACCGCATCGTCGAGATGGCCACCCTGCAGGTCGAGCAACGTGTCGCAAATGCCGTACTCCGGCTGATCAATCAGACGGGTCGCAAGGTCGAAGACGGGATCGAGATTGACTTCCCGATCACCCGGCAGGATTTGTCGGAACTGACGGCCACCACGTTGCACACGGTCAGCCGGTTGCTGAGCGGCTGGGAGAAACAGGGGTTGGTCCAGAGCAAACGCAAACGGATCACGGTACTGGATCCGCATGCGTTGGTGGTTCTTAGCCAGGGATGAGGGCCTAGGCCACTCCGGCCGCGCGCATCAGTTCGGCAATGAATGCCGTCTCGTCCAGGTCATATTCCCGGCAGCAATCCACGATCGTGTGAAACGGGCCGATCAGGCAACCGACGCACAGCATTTTGTGGCGATTGAACACCGCGATGGTTTCCGGCCAATGGGTCATCAAATCAGAAAGTGGCAGGTCTGGATCATCCAGTCTCGGGCGCGCCATGGCGTTCTCCTTGTAGGACCAGACTAGGATGCAAATCCGCCGGAACGTTGTTGCAGCGCAAACTCCGGCGACGCACAGGCAGCTATCAATCGGTCATCCCGAATTTCAAGGAGGCCGACGGATGGCGGAATTTCTCACAAAATCGCGGGCGCGAAACATCTTCTACGGAGGCTCGATCTTCTTTGTCGTGGTCTTTGTCGTGATGACCGTCCACTCCCACAGATACGTTGTGAACGTCTCGACCGCGGGCATGCCGCTGAGCGAAGCGGTGATCCATGGCAAACATGTGTGGGAGCGCAACTCCTGCATCAATTGCCACAGCCTGCACGGCGAAGGCGCGTATTTCGCCCCGGAAGTCGGCAACGTAATGACGCGCTGGGGCGTGCAGGACAGTCCGGAAGACGCGTTTGAAACGCTTAAAGCCTGGATCGAAAGTCAGCCCAGCGGCATCGAAGGCCGCAGGCAAATGCCCGCCTATGACATGACCGACGAAGATATCCGCGGCCTTGCGGAATTTCTGCGTTGGGCCGATCAGACCGACACGCAGGGCTGGCCGCCCAACGACGCGGGCTGAGCCGCGAGAAAGGAGAACATCATGAAATATCAATCACAAAGAGTGGCCTACTGGTACTTTCTCGCGGCGATGGCGCTGTTCGGAGTTCAGGTGCTGGGTGGCCTTGTCGCCGGGTGGATCTATGTCTCGCCCAATTTTCTGTCGGAAATCCTGCCGTTCAACGTAATTCGCATGATCCACACCAATGCGCTGATCGTCTGGTTGCTGCTGGGTTTTTTCGGTGCGGCCTATTTCCTCATTCCCGAGGAATCGGAGCGCGAGATCTGGTCGCCCAGGCTCGCCTATCTCCAATTGATCATCCTGCTGGTGGGAACGCTTGGGGCCGTGGGCTCCTACCTTGTGGGAATCCACGGGGGCCGCGAGTTCCTTGAACAACCGCTTTGGGTCAAGTTCGGCATCCTCGTGGCCGCGCTGATCTTCCTGCTCAATATCTCGATGACGGTTCTGGCGGGCAAGAAAACCGCGATCACGGGGGTGCTGTTGATGGGCCTGTGGCTGCTGTCGTTGCTGTGGGTCTTTGCCTTCATCAACCCCGATAACCTCAGCCTCGACAAGATGTACTGGTGGTTCGTCGTGCACCTGTGGGTCGAAGCCACATGGGAATTGGTCATGGCCGCGATCCTCGCGTTCCTGCTGCTCAAGCTTACGGGCGTGGACCGCGAGGTGGTGGAAAAGTGGCTCTATGTCATCGTCGCGACCGCCTTGTTCAGCGGTATCCTTGGCACCGGCCACCACTTCTACTGGATCGGCCTGCCCGGTTACTGGCAGTGGGTCGGGTCGGTCTTCTCAACTTTCGAGGTCATCCCGTTCTTCCTGATGATGTCCTTTGCCTTCGTCATGGTCTGGAAGGGGCGCAAGAACCATCCCAACAAGGCCGCGCTTCTGTGGTCGCTGGGGTCTTCGACCGTCGCCTTCTTTGGTGCGGGCGTCTGGGGTTTCCTGCACACGCTGCACGGGGTCAACTTCTACAGCCACGGTACGCAGATCACCGCAGCGCACGGGCACCTGGCTTTCTACGGCGCCTATGTAGCGCTGAACCTTGCGATGTTCAGCTATGCGATGCCGATGCTGCGCGAACGCGCACCCTATAACCAGGTGCTGAACATGGCGTCCTTCTGGCTGATGACCGGTGGCATGGCCTTCATGACCTTCGTTCTGACCTTTGCAGGCACCATCCAGACGCACATGCAGCGGGTGATCGGGGACTATTACATGGAGGTGCAGGACAGCCTGTCGATCTTCTACCTGATGCGCTTTGGCGCCGGGGTGGCGGTTGTCCTTGGCGCATTGCTGTTCCTCTACGCCATGCTGGTTGTGCGGAAGGACGAGGTCATCACCCCCGGCCCTGCAACCCCTGTTCCGGGAGAGTAAGACATGAACATCGCAACCGCACCCACCCTGCCGTTCTACCAGCCTGCCGGGCGCGAATGCGACCTGTTCGAGACGGCCCATGACAACGGTTTGCCCCTTCTTCTGAAGGGGCCGACCGGCTGCGGCAAAACCCGGTTTGTCGAGCACATGGCGGCACAGCTTGACAAGCCGCTCTACACCGTGGCCTGCCATGACGATCTGTCAGCGGCGGATCTGATCGGGCGTTACCTGCTCAAGGGCGGAGAGACCGTCTGGGTCGATGGCCCGCTCACCCGCGCGGTGCGGACGGGCGGTATTTGTTATCTCGACGAGGTGGTCGAAGCGCGTAAGGACGTGACCGTGGTGCTGCACCCGCTGACCGACACGCGGCGCACATTGATGATTGACCGGACGGGCGAGGAACTCGCCGCGCCTTCTGGCTTCATGCTCGTGGCGTCGTATAACCCCGGCTATCAGAACGTGCTGAAACGGCTGAAGCCCTCGACCCGGCAACGATTCCTGTCGATCTCGTTCGACTTCCCGGACCCGGAAACCGAGATCGCAGTAGTCGCCTGCGAAAGCCGACTGGACGTTGGCCGCGTCGCACCGCTGGTGCGGCTGGCAGGGCACATCCGAAATCTGTCCGGTATGGACCTTGAAGAAGGTGTCTCGACCCGCCTGCTGATCTATGCGGCCACGCTCATGGCCGGTGGCATGGGCGTCGTTCAGGCGCTGGAGGCGGCGGTCATCGAGCCGCTCAGCGATGAGGCGGATGTGAAGCAGGCGCTGCGCGACCTTGTCTCAACGGTCTACGGATAAGAACGATGCACCTTCTCGATCTGATGGAACCCGAGGAAACTGTTGGAAACCTCTGGCACGACGTCGCCAGCGGGATCGGGGAGACAATCACCTATCCCGACGCGGCAATTGCGCTTGTCTCGGTCCGGCCCAGCCTCGCGGTGCTGTTTCGTGCACTTGGCGGGCCTGCCGGGGTGGAACTGGCCGAAGCGCCCGCCACCCTGGCGCAGCACCGCCGCCCCCTGCGCCGCAAGCTGGGGGCCGAGCGCGACCACGAATGGGTTGCACGCTTTGATGGTGAGCGGCTGGCCTTGCCGCCGGTCATCGCCACCTTTCCCGAGGCGAAGCTGAACAGGGCCGCTTACTTCTGGCTGGCTGCTTTGGCTGCTGTGTCGGAGGTTGCTGATTTGGACCTCAAGGCCACTGGCCCGCTGTTCGATTGCATGCAAATCCGTGCCAATGCCGCGGCTGCCGATGCGGCGCGTCGCGCCTGTCCCGGCCTGCGCGAAGATTACGCCAAGATGGCCGCCTTGTGCCTGGCCACACGGCCCGAGGTGATGCGCCCGGCACAAGAAGCCGCCTTCGAACGCGCGATCCGCGACTGGCTTGGCGGTGAAATGCCCAAGCCCGACATGGAAGCCCTTCCTGTGCGCGGCTGCATGCCCTTCGCCCCTGTGCCGATCTGGCTGCGCTTTGCCCCACCCGGATCGGGTGAGGCCGCCTCCGACAGTGACGATACCGACGCTCCGGCGCCGCCGCCCGAGGCGGCCCATTCCAACCGCAAGCTGGGAGAGCGCAAAGATCAGGATCAGCACAATCGCAAGGACAGTTTCATCATCCACCGCTTTGAATCGATTCTGTCCTGGGTCGAGTCGATGAATATCAACCGCAGCATTGATGACGATGATGACGAGAACGCGCAAAAGGCGGCGGATGATCAGGACCGGATCACCCTGTCAAAACAGGATCGCAAGGTTGCCACGCGCCTGCGCCTGCATCTCGACCTGTCGCCTGCCGATGCCGACCATGAAGCACTGGCCGGGAAATTCACCTATCCCGAATGGAACCACCGCGCGCGCAGCTACATGGATGCGCATTGCCGCGTGCTCGATGCCCCTGCCGCGCCTGAAGCGACGCCTTTTGTACCGAACGAACGCCGGATGCGTGAGGTGCGCCGCCAGTTCGAGGCGCTGCGCCCCCGTCGCGTCCTGCAACCGCGCCAGGTCGACGGGACGGAGCTGGACCTTGACGCGGTGCTCACCGCGCGTGCCGACCTGCTGGCCACCGGGCGTGGCAGCGACCGCATCTGGCAATCCGCCTGCCAGACCGAACGCGATGTCTCGGTGGCATTTCTCATCGACACGTCCCGATCGACCGAGGCGGCCATCGGCGATACATCGGTGATCGAGGTTGCGCGCGAGACGATGGCCGCACTGGCCGGCGGCATCGACGCGGCAGGCGACCGGCTGGCGATCTGGGGGTTTTCGTCCCTGCGCCGGGATCGCGTGTTCCTGACCCGGTGCAAAGGCTTCGACGACCCGATGTCACCCACGATCACCGGCAATATCGGCGCGCTAAAGCCCGGTCACTACACCCGACTTGGCGCCGCCATCCGCCACGTCAGCGCGCAGCTGGCTGAAGAACCAAGCGCGCGAAAGCTGATGATCGTGCTGACCGATGGCAAACCGAACGATCTGGACCACTACGAGGGCCAGCATGGGATCGAAGACAGCCATATGGCCGTCCGGGAGGCGCGCACCGCAGGCCAGAGCCTGCATGGCATCGTCATCGACGAAGACGGGCAGGACTGGTTTGCCCGCATCTTCGGGCGTGGTGGTTTCACGCTCCTGCCAAATCCCGAACGCCTCTTGCGGGCGCTTCCCGATATCTATCGCACCCTGACACAGGAGACCTGACATGCGTTTTCTCATCCCCCTCTTGGTCGCCTTGGCGGCATCGCCTGCAATTGCCAACGCCTATGACCGTCCGATCCCGCAGGCACAATCGGCCACGGCCGAATTCTGGTATGCGCTGGCCAGCCTTACGCTGTTGTTCAGCATGATTGCCGTGCATTGGCTGGTGTCACGCAGATGACCCGCAAGGGGTGGTCCACGGGGCGTATCACGCTGACCCTTTACCCTTTCGGAGCGGGCGCTGCTGCGGTGAACGTCTTTTTCGCCTCGCTGATCCTGAGCTGGGTCGGCGGGCCGGTCCTGTCGACCAGCCTGTCGATTGTTCTGGGCTGCATGATCGGCGTACCTGCGACATGGTGTTTTGCACGACACATCCGCCACCTGATGGAGTCCGCAGACGGAGGGACAGATCATGAAAGTCACGACTGAAAACGGAACGCCCACCGTCGATGCGCATGATCTTGGCGCGTTGCTCGACCTCCCGCCCGACCGCGTGCAGGCCGGAATGCGCAGCAGTGCGATCACGTCACGCTTTGAAACCGGCGTGGACGAGGATGCGGGCAGGATGAGGCTGACGTTCCGTTACAACGGCAAACGCGTGCGACTGACCTGCACCGGGGATGGCGAGGTGCTCAGCACGGTTCGCGTGACCACCGGAGACAGGTGATGGCACTCCCGTCGGCAGAGCAAACGCGTGCATGGAAGGGACCGGCCCTGTTCAGTCTCGGGTTCCGGCCCTTTTTCCTGTTCGGTGCGGGCTGGGCGGTGCTGGCAATGCTTTTGTGGATGGCGACGCTGGCCGATGTGATCAACCTGCCGACGCGGTTTGACCGCGGATCGTGGCACGCGCATGAATTCCTGTTCGGCTATCTTGGCGCGGTTCTGGCGGGATTCCTGCTGACAGCCGTGCCCAACTGGACCGGGCGCTTGCCGATGGTCGGCTGGCGGTTGGCCGCGCTGTTTGCACTTTGGCTCGTGGGGCGGGGCGCCGTTCTTTTTTCGGCGACCTTTCCCGCGGCTCTGGCACCCGCTCTCGATCTTGCCTTCCCCATGGTCCTGGGCGCGATGATCCTGCGCGAGATTGTGGCCGGAAAGAACTGGCGCAACCTGATCGTTCTGGCGCTGCTGGCCGTGTTCACGATGGCCAATGCGCTGTTTCATTTTGAAGCGCTGAAGGGTGACTACGCGGCGCAAGGTGTCGGGCTGCGGCTGGGCGTTGCCACCGCGATTATGATGATCGCGGTGATAGGTGGACGGATCATTCCGTCCTTCACCCACAACTGGCTGGCGCGGTCAGACAACCCCGCGCGTCCCGCCCCGCCGATGCAGCGCTTCGATAAACTCGTGCTTCTGTTCAGCATTCCCGTTCTGATGCTCTGGATCGTGCAACCGTTTACGCAACTGACCGGCATGGCGCTGATTGCGATGGGCGTGTTGCAATTCGCGCGGCAACTGCGCTGGCAGGCCCACCAAACGCTGGCGGAGCCGCTGGTCTGGGTTCTGCACGCCGCCTATGCGTTTATTCCGTTGGGTGCTGTCGCGCTTGGCCTCGATCAAGTGATGGGGAACCCTGGTACCGCTGGCGCGCAACATCTGTGGATGACCGGTGCCGTTGGTGCCATGACCCTCGCCGTGATGACCCGGGCCACACTTGGGCATACGGGGCGCGAGCTGACGGCGGATCGGGCAACAATGGCCATCTACCTTTACCTGTTCGGCGCGGCCTTTGCGCGGCTGTTCACATCGGTCTGGCTGGGGATGAGTTACGTCGCTGGTGTCCTTTGGCTGGCGGCATTCGCCGGATTTCTTGTGGCCTACGGACCGGCCTTGGTGCGTCCCAAGCCAGAGGCACAGCCATGACATGGACAGGTTTCGCCGTCGTCCTCGCCGCAGTCTTTCTGTCACATTCGATCCCGGTGCGCCCGGCGATAAAACCGCACCTCACCGCGCGGATCGCATAGCGCGGGTTTCCGGTGGGCTGTTCCATCCTGTCGCTCAACATGCTGGCGCTGCCGATATGGTCGGCGGCGCGCGCAATGGACGCTTTGCCCCGGCGCATCCGGGCATTGTCAGGATCTATCGCCATGCCGTGTTTCCTGCCCTCACGCTCTGGACAGGGCGGCACCTTCAGCCAAACGGAGATCTGCCGCATGCTCTCCTATTTGGTTTTGTGGAGACCGTGCGGCACGCTGGCCGAGCCCCGATCAATCGCCGCAAACGGCGCGAAATGGGCAACGATGTTTGGATCGATGTGAATAGCAAGGCTGCCCAGGCACCACTTGTAGCAAGGCCCGCGTGATGGGGTGCACTTACATTTCGTCGTGCCGTTGGCGTTGCCGGGTGCGCGGCACCTTTTGGGCTGCCCCCTATGTCATAGGGGTCTCCGCACTGTATGCGCGGATCGTCTGCGATTGCGTGACGTTAACCGGCCTTGAAGCGACGGCCAACAGAACACGCTCGATGCGCCGGACCGGGGTGACCCCGATCTACAAAAGATGGCCAATTTGCGGGTCGTCCAGCTTCTGCTTGGGTGCACCAAGATGGGAAGCACAGGTCGGTAACTCCGAGCAGAGCTCGCGGATGTACTGGCTATCTCAGAGGCGATTGAAATCCGGGCCAAAGGGTCGCCTTCGCAGGTCGGTCCGGTCCTGCCGTTCGCCCTACCAGATCGTCGCTGCGGCGCGGCCCGTCAAGCCGGCCGTTCGCCGGGTGTGCCAAATCTCAAGCTCTCGTGCTTACACCTGGCGGGAAACGCTGCCGCTCGCCCGCTTAACTGAATGGCGGCATTTAAGAATTCAAGACGGACTATCTGGTTTTCACAGCCCAAAGACAGCGCACTCTGTTTGGTTTTTTAATGCCGGTCCTTCAAGCTAAACAGAAGACCGTGGAAACCCGTTTGACCTTGCGCTGGCATTCAATTCGCAAATCGGATCTGTCGAACCGCCGATTGTTCCGATTAGTGCAATAACACCGATCACCGTAGCGCAAAGAGCTATAAACCAGGCAATACTTTGACAGAACACTGCTAGATCTTCTTCGCAGCCGGATGTTGTTGAAATGCGAAACAACGGGAAAACACGCCTGCGTTTTATACCAAAACAGAGCGCAACACTTGGGCGATTGAATACTTTACCAGCCCGCGCTGGAGGCCTGTTTGTAACTCATAGAGGCAAGGAAATCCGCGCCGTCCGTTCCGTCCGCCAAATACGTGTACGATCAAGCCGCTGCATTTGAGCAGGTTGAAGCGATGCTATGGGCTGATGGACCTGTCTGACCCCCACTGCGGCGTGGTGGACAGTGCCTACGCTTTGACTGGTGTTCACACCAATCCCAGCGAGAAGAACCCCGACGGGAAAGAGCACCTCGGCTTTGGAAATGCCGCGAGTGCCGTAAACAGTTCACTGTACGCGAGAACACGATTTTTGAAGAATGCCACATTCCCCTGCACAAAGGGCTGCGGGCCACTCACCCGATGGTTTCCAGCAAGAAGGGTATCAGCAGTCACCAGCTTCACCGCATTTCAGGCATTACTTACAAGAGCGCTTGGTTTCTGACGCACTGCATACGCGAGGACATGCGTGACGGAGCGCTTGCAGGCTTTGGCGGTATCGGTGGACTCGTAGAGGTTGACGAAACAGTCACCGGCTAAGAAACCGACGTCACCAGGGGGCCGGTGTCCCTTGTCTCCCGGACCCATACCCCCGCATCTCCGCCTGCGCTGCGTGCAAGGGGCGGTGCTATTCCGTGCGCATCTTTTCAATCATGGCCTGTGCGCTTTGCGACAGGCTGCGGATTTCGGAGCTGATATGGGCAAACCCTGCGCCGTGGTCTCCGACACGTGCGGCTTCCACCGATGCATTGATGGCCACGAAGAAGATCTTCTTGCTGATGACATCGAGTTCGGCGATTGAATGCACCGACATATTCGCATGTTTGTGCTGGCGCGACAGGACCATTGTCAGGAACGTCTCGCGAAAAACGTTGATTGCGGCGAGGACAGCGGGGCGCACCTTTGATTGTACGAATTTGACGAATGCCCGGGTCGCTTCCCTATCCGGCGTCTGCTCTGCAAAGCTCTTGAGCATGTCGTGCATTTGCGCCACCAGATCGGCGGCCTGCTCGCAGGTGTCGCATCCGTCACTGGCAACGACTGCCCCGTCCGCTTCGAGGAATTCCGTGCCGCAGCTGCGCAATATGTCTGCCGCGCGGTCCAGGGTCGGCGACAGGTCGACAAGACTGGCCGACGGATCATGATCAAGGACAAATTCAATTGGAAGCCAGAGCACGGGCAGGATCGCGTCCTCAAGCTGAACAACCGGATCTTTCGTCCAATTGAGATTTAATTCCATGATGATTTCTCTTTTTGACGCGCCCTCACAAGTAGCCGCCAGAGGTTTATGAAATGCGAATTTCACCGGGTGCTCCGGCAGAAACTCCGGATCTGGCGTCTTCCGCGCGGGCCGGCTGCCTGCAGAGGTGTGTTTGCGGCTCAGCAGCGTGTCAATGATCCGGCCCGGGGCAGATATGCATCTGCCGATCTGGCGGAGAACGCATCGGCGTTGCCCGGGTGCCCGCCGCGGCCATCGTAAACCCGGACAGGGGGTCTGTGGCAGTTACGCCTCGTTGTCCTTCATTTCCGAAACGACACTATCCGCGCGGTCCGCAGATGACTGAATCGCTTCTGCGAGTTTTTTGACTTCCGAGGCAATCACGCTGAAACCTGCCCCCTTGTCGCCTGCTTTTGAGGCCAGAACGGCGGTGTTCAGCGCGATCATGCGGACCGTCATCGAGATCTTCTTGATCTCGCTCAGGGTTGTGACAAGCGTTTCACTGAGCTTTTTCGCACTGCCGACGGCGGTGTTTTTCCGGTTGTCCAGATCCGCCCAGAGATCCCAGATCAGCGCCGTCATTTCATCGCGCACGATCGGCCAGTTGTCGCTGTTGAACTGGCGTGCCTGTACATAGCTCAGCGGCGTGTCATGGCCGATGCGCTTGCGAAGCTCCGCGATCGCGGTTTGCACCGACAGCATGTTGATCTTTCGCGACGGCGTGCCGGATGCGATGCGCCTGATCCAGTCTATTCTGTCTGCCGGATAATCGGGGAAGGATGCCTGCCCGAAAATCAACTCGATATTCCTGTCGAATTGGTCAGCGAGCGCGCAGAACTCCTCCCGGGCCAGCCGATAGTCGTCATCCTCGTTGCCGGCGGCCAGCATCATCAGCCTGAGAGACATTTGAATCGTCAATCCACGTGTCGTTGCGATTTCGTCGATCAACACCCGCAGCCTGTGCTGATCAGGCGCTTGCGATACGCAGTCAGGCTCATAGTACGTCGGCGTCGTCTGAAGGCTGTCCGATATCTGAAGCATGGCTCACTCGTGACAAAATATGCACGCCGGGTGGTGCCGCAGGACAGTACGCGCCGGTTCATTAACATTTTGCAAATTACCGCACCCGAAGCCGCGTTCGGGCCGCGGGGATGTCACATACGCGTCATGGTGCCGAGCAGATGACAATGTCCCAAGGGGCAGATGTCTGCTCCTGTGCGACGGGGGAAAGAGGGGCCTTCAAGCGGCCCCTCCCGGTCTCAGTTGGACACCGCGTGCCCGGAATGGTCGTCTTTCTTCTTGTGGCCAGAGGTGCGCTCTTCAATGCTGAATATGACCTCGACCTCGCCCGCCTTCTCAAACACCAGCGTGGCCGGTACTTCTTCACCGACCTCGAAGGGGTCGCCGTTCAGGCCCATGAACATGACGTGTAAGCCGCCCGGTTTCAGGGCCACGGTTCCGCCTGCGGGCACATCAATACCATCGACATGCATCATCCGCGCAACGCCGTCTTTTTCTTCGGTGGTGTGCAGCATGACTTTCGGGAAATCCGCGCGCACGGCGATCAACCGGTCGTCTGACGTGCCGGTGTTGGTGATGGTCAGGTAACCGCCGCCGGATTTCGCAGTTTTGGCTGTCTCGAAGGCCATCGGGTGATCAATGACCAGATCGCCGGCCTTGAAATCATGTGCCAGAACCGATGTGGCACCGGCAAGGAGCGCGGCAACAGCCGCGAATGTGAGAGTTTTCATTATGTATGAGTCCGTAGATACGCGCCAAGTGGCGCCCTGTTTCGTGAAAGGTGAATCCCGTCACGAAACGGGTGGCGCCCGCGTGGGGTGGGACCATTCAAGGCGTCCGGCTTCCGGAAGGGCTGTCGCGGGCGAACAGCGGCCAGCGCCGGATGGCGCAGGCGCGAAGACAGGCGTGACGATCCGGTCGGGCACAAGCGCCGTGGCGGCAATAATGCAGGCTTCGCAGATCTGGCTGGTCTGATGCCCGAGATCGGGATCTCCGCAAAGCTCCGCGACTGTGCCGCCCATGCTGAGGTAGGCGCGCAAGGCGTCGGAGGTGTCGTCCTTGGAAAACCGATGCCCAAAAGCCGAAGTGGTCATCGCGAGGGTCGCAATGAGGACCAGCAGCAGGCTGGCAGCACTTGTGAATCGTTGCCGGAGCATACACGCTTCGTAAATCCTGTGGCGGCGATGGTCCAGATCGGAACACGCAAGTGTGCGCATGTGCCTCAGCCTCGATGCCGCATTCGAAGACCATCGCGCCACGTGAAAGCGACTTGACCCACGGGGTGCGAAATGTCCTGATCCCGGGGTTGCTGAAAGGACCGGCCATGACCCTACGCCCGCTCGATCTCGACCCTGCGATGTGTTTTCTGGGGGGTGCGTGGCACCCCTGTGCGGTACCGGATACCCTGCCGCTGATCGACCCGTCGACGGGAGAGGTGCTGTGCCACATCGCGCGCGGGCAGGCCGAAGACATCGACCGTGCCGTGGGCGCGGCGCGGGCCGCGCTGACCGGAGACTGGGGGCAGGCGACGGCCGCGGAACGGGGCAGGGTGCTTTACCGCACGGGTCAGCTCGTGCTCGACAACATCGACACCCTCGCGGAGCTGGAAGCCCGCGATGTCGGCAAGCCCCTCAAACAGGCACGCGCTGACGTTGTCGCGCTGGCAAGATACATGGAATTCTACGCGGGTGCGGCGGATAAGGTGCATGGCAGCACGCTCCCCTATCTCGACGGCTACACAGTCTACACGCTGCGCGAACCCCACGGGGTGACCGGACATATCGTGCCATGGAACTATCCCATGCAGATCATCGGGCGTTCGGTCGGGGCCGCGCTGGCAATGGGCAATGCGGCGGTCCTGAAACCTGCCGAAGAGGCTTGCCTGACCGCCCTGGCCTTTGCCGAGCTGGCACGCCGCGCCGGTCTTCCTGACGGTGCGCTGAACGTGGTGCCGGGCTTGGGCCGCGAGGCGGGCGCGGCGCTGACCGCCCATCCGGCTGTGCAGCATATCTCCTTCACCGGGTCGGTTGGCGTGGGCCGGCTGGTGCAGCAATCCGCCGGGCGCAACGTGGTGCCGGTGACGCTGGAGCTGGGCGGCAAGTCACCGCAGGTGGTGTTCGCGGACGCCGATATCGACGCCGCACTGCCGTTTCTGGTGAATGCGGGTATACAGAACGCGGGCCAGACCTGCTCCGCGTCCTCGCGGATCCTGGTGCAGCGCGGCGTGTACCCGCAGGTTCTGGAGGCCATGGCGGCCCGCTACGAGGCGCTTGAGGTCGGGCCGGCGCTGACCGATCCGGATGTGGGGCCGCTGATCTCTGCCCGCCAGAAGGCGGTGGTCGAAGGGTTTCTGGCCGAAGGCGCTGACCTGCAGGTCGCCGGGCGCGCGACCCTGCCCCAAACCCTGCCGGAGGGCGGTGCCTATGTGACCCCCACGCTCTTTTCCGACGTACCCGCCGATCACCGACTGGCGCGCGAGGAGATATTCGGGCCGGTTCAGGTTCTGATGCCCTTTGACGACGAAGCCGAGGCGCTGGCCCTGGCCAACGGGACAGATTACGGTTTGGTCGCCTCCGTCTGGACATCCGACGGCGCGCGGCAGATGCGCATGGCCCGGGCGTTGCGGGCGGGGCAGGTGTTTCTCAACAACTACGGGGCAGGCGGCGGTGTCGAACTGCCCTTCGGCGGAACGGGGCTGTCCGGCCATGGCCGCGAGAAGGGTTTTGAGGCCCTTTACGGTTTTTCAAGCCTGAAAACCGTCGCGGCCTATCACCGGTGACCCTTCAGGCCATGGCTGCGGCCACTTCGCGCGGGGCGGTCGCATCGGCGCGCCGCTCCTTGCGGAAATAGGTGTGATAAAGCACGGGCACGCCGACAAGCGTCAGCACGGAAGCGAACCCCAGACCCGCCATGATCGTCACCGCCATGGCGACGAAAAAGGAATCCGCAAGCAGCGGCGCCATCCCCAGGATGGTCGTGCCCGCCGCCAGTACCACCGGCCGCACCCGGCTGATCGAGGCTGTCACGATCGCCTCTTTCTGCGGTTTGCCATTTTGCTTTTCCGCGTCGATCTCCTCCACCAGAACAATGGCGTTCTTGATCAGCATCCCGGATAGGGACAACAGCCCTAGAAGTGCCGTGAAACTGAAGGCCACACCGGTGAACAACAGCCCCAGGGCCACGCCGTTCACGGCCATGGGCACAATTGTCCAGATCACCGCTGTCTGGCGCAGACTGCCAAAGAGCAACACCGTGATCAGCAGCATCGTGCCGAAGCTCAGCGGCATCTGGCGGCCCAGCGACGCCTGCGCGTCGCCAGCGCTTTCAAACTCGCCACCCCATTCCATGCTGTAGCCGGGTGGGATCGTGATCGCTTCGACCTGTGCGCGGACCTTCGCGAAGGCGGTGGGCGGCGTGACACCGGCAATCACATTGGCCTGAACGCTCAAGGTGGGCACACGGTTGCGCCGTTCGATCAGCGTGTCGCGCACCACCACCTCGAAGCCATCGATCATCTGGTCCAGCGGCAGGTAATCGGACAGGGCCGGTGACCACACGATCTGGTCCAGCATCTGACCCGGCAGGGCGACTTCGGCGCGCGGGGTCCGCACGATGATCGGAATGAGACGTTCGCGTTCACGGTAGTCACCGGCCCGGATACCATCCGTGGCCAGCGCAACCGACTGGCCCACGCTGGCGCGGGTGACGCCAACCGCCTGGGCGCGGTCTTCGGCAAAGACCGGGCGCGTGACAGCCTCGCGCTCGCGCCAGTCCATCCTTTCGGTATGCAGGTCGGGCGTTGCGGTCTGAAAAATCCTTTGCGCCTGTGCACCAAGGGTGCGCAGGACATCCGGGTCGGGGCCGGAAAAGCGCACTTCGACATCCGCGCCCACTGGCGGGCCATAGATGATCTGTTCGGACCGGGTTTCCGCCCAGGGCAGGGCGCGGGCGGCGAATTGATCCAGCTCGGCCCTGATCCCGGCAATGCTGTCGAACCCTGTGGTACGAATGACGATCTGACCATAGGAGGTATCCACCGCCGGTGGATCGTAGGTCAGAATAAACCGCGAGACACCCTGACCGGCGGACGAGGTGACGGAGAGGACATCATCGCGGGCAAGCAACCACTCTTCGATCTGCGCCAGATCGCGGCTGGTCTGATGGATCGAACTGCCCTGCGCGCCCTTGTAGTTGAAATAGAACAGCGGTGTGTTGGCGGCAGGGAAGAATTGTTGTGTCACCTGACCGAAGGCGATCACACAGCCTGCCGTGGTGCCCAGCAGGCCGATGATGACCAGCCACCGCACGCGCAGCGCCCCGCGCACCAGGCTGCCGTAGGTGCGAAAGAGAAGCCCGTCATAGGGGTCCTGGCCCTCTTTCAGCCCGCCGACCCTGAAAAAATAATGCGCCAGCAGTGGCGTGACGGTGATCGCCAAAACCCATGACAGCATCAGCGAGATCGCGATGACCGCGAAAAGGGAGAAGAGGAATTCACCCGAGGCATCGGGGCTCAGGCCGATGCCGGCAAAGGCCATGACGCCAATGACGGTTGCGCCCAGCAGGGGGATCTGCGTCTTGCCCGCAACTTGTGCGGCGGCATCGGGGGCCTTGCGCCCGCGCCGCATTTCCACCTGCATGCCCTCGGCCACAACGATGGCGTTATCCACCAGCATGCCCATGGCAATGATCAGCGCACCCAGGCTGATCCGCTCCACCTTGACGTCGAACAGGTACATGAAAAAGAAGGTCGCCATCACGGTCAGCAGCAGCGACAGGCCCACCACCACGGCGGCGCGCCACCCCATGAACAGCGCCAGCACCCCGATAACCACGGAGACCGAGAGGGCGAGGCTGGTCAGGAACCCGGTGTTGGCCTCATCGACCACGCGGTGTTGTTCATAGATCGGGTGCAGCTGCACACCCAGTGGCAGGATCGGTTCGATCTCTTTCAGGCGCTTTTCCACGGCCTGACCGACCGTGACGATGTTGCGCGAATCGAGGCCCGCGATGCCCAGCGTGAAGGCCGGCACCCCGTTGTGACGCAGGATATTGCGCGGATGCTCGACGCGTTCCCGGATGACGGTGGCAATGTCGAGCAGGTTGACCACTTCACCCTGAAACCCGATGGACAGCCCCGCGATCTCGCTGACGCTGTCTTCGCCTGTGGGGGCATCGACCGTCAGGTTGCGACCCCCTGACGGGGTCGTGCCGGTGGGCACAACCGTATCCGCCTCTGTCACCGCCTGCAGAATGACGCCGGGATCGACGCCAAGGTTGAAGAGCGCGCGGCTGTCGGGTTCGACAAAGACCGCCTCCTCGGGCAGTCCGGCCACCTGAGCGTTGGCCACCCCGTCGACAGAGAGAACTTCGCGTCGCAGATAATTCGAGATTTCCCAGATCTCCGCATCTGTGAAACCCGGCGCCGTCACCGCGTAGAAGATGCCGAAAACATCGCCGAAATCATCGTTGACGATGGAGGGTTGCGCCCCGTCCGGCAAGGCAGCCTGGGCATCGGCGACCCGGTCGCGCAGGTCGTCCCAGATTTGCGGCAGGTCCTCCCCGCCGAAACTGTCGCGCATCTCCACTTCGACGACGGAAACCCCGGGTGAGTTGCGCGAGGTTATCGTCTTGACCTCGTCCATCTGCTGGACTTCCGCCTCGATCACTTCGGAGACTTCCGCGGCAACTTCGGCCGCGCTGGCCCCTGGGTAGGCGGTGATCACAAGGGCGGATTTGAGCGTGAAAAGCGGGTCTTCGAGCTTGCCGACGGAGAGATAGCCCATCGCGCCCCCGAGCAGACAGAAAGCCATGAAAAGCCATGTGTAAAGTGGGCGTTCGATGGAATTGCGCGCGATCTGCATGCCCTATTCCTCGACCGACAGGCCGGTATAGCGGCGGACTTTCTGGCCGTCGCGCAGCAGGTGCACCCCGGCACCCACAACCAGCGCGTCTTTAGCCAGACCGGTGACCCGCAGATCGGTCCCGGCCAGCGAAAGAAGCTCGACCGGTCTGACATGCACCGTGCCCCGATCAGCCGCGCCGCCGTCGGGTTCAAAGATCATCACGCTTGCTGTGCGATCCTCGCCAAGAAGCAGCGCCGTGGCCGGCAGCGCGCGGCCGGGTTGCGCATAATCGACGTCCACCGTGGCGGTTACGGTCATCGAGGCGCCCGGGATAAGGTTGGGAATATTGCTGTCCGGCAAGGTGAGCGAGACGAGGAAGGTCTGGCCGATGGCCTCTGTCTGCGCCTCGTATTCGGCCAGTTGCAGCGGGATGGGACCTGCGGCCTGCGGCACAGACCCGGTGAACCGGACAGCCTCGGGCGGAATGCCGGACAGGAACAGCCGCTCCGGCACGTCGATCTGCACGCGGATTTCCGACATGTCATGCAGCCGCAGGATCGGCTGGCCGGGCGAGACATTGGTGAAATTGGCAGCGATCCGTTCGGCGACAAGCGCGGTAAAGGGGGTTCTCAGCGTGGCGTCCTCGAGATCATCGCGCGCGTCGCGCAGCGCGACCTCCGCCAGGTCGCGCGCCGTTGCGGCATCTTCCGCCCGGACGGCGGACGTCACGTTGGATTGCGCCAGTTGCTCGGCCCGGCGGCTTTCTCTTCTTGTCTGTTCCAGCGTCAGTTCGGCGCGGGCCACGGCCCTTTCGAAATTCTCGGTGTCCAGGGCCGCCACGACAGAGCCCTGCGGGATGGTTTCGCCTTCGACCACCGGCAGCATGACCAGACGGCCGCCGACCTCAAAGCTCAGATCGACCGTTTCGCGCGCGGCGATGCGTCCGAAAAACCGCCGGGTGATCCCGGAGGTGAGGTCCTCGGGCGCGAGGATCTTGACCGATGGCAGCGGGACGATCTGCCCGGATGGGTCCAGATCGGTGACATCTGCGCCCTGAGCGCTTGCAGGCGTAATATGCGCCGATGTTGCGAGCAGGGCGGCAGCCAGGAAAATCACGACGCGGGGCATGGGGTCTCTCCACCGAAAGTGAACTGGGCAGTTCAGAATGAGAGCACATCTAAACCTGTCAGGCGCAAAGGCAAGCCCCTTTGTGCGCCGGTCGACCTACCCCGGCCTGCGGCTCCGGCGCTAGACGGATTCGAGCAGTATCAGCCACACCCAGACCGTGAACACGGACGCCGCGGTGGCGATCAGCACCGACGACGCCGCCACACGGCGCGCCCGGCCGTACATGTTGGCAAAGATATAGGCGTTGAACCCGGGTGCCATCGCCGCGGTCAAGACGCCCGACCGGAAGGCGTCGGGCGGGACGTTTTGCGCGCTGCCAAAGAACCACACGAGGCTGGGATGCAGGATCAGCGTGATGGCGCAGACCATGGCGATCGTCCGGCTGTCGCCTTCGGGCCGGTACTGGATGAGCACACCGCCCAGGGCAAAAAGCGCCGCGGGCAGGGCCGCGCGGGAAATCAGCGACAGGGCGTCATCCACCACGAATGGGATGGGCAGGCCGGAGAGGTTCACAAGAAAGCCCAGCCCGATGGCGAGCACCAGCGCATTGCGGAACATGGCCCGGATCACGCCCCGCGCCATGGCAATGACCGATTGGCCCCTGTTGCGGGCGATCTCCATCACGGTGATCCCCAGCCCGTAGCAGAAGGGTGAATGCAACGCGACGATAGCGAAGTTTCCGGTCAGCGCGTCGGGGCCATACGCCTGTTCGGTGATCGGCAGGCCGAGCAGAACAGAATTGGAGAACAGGCAGCAAAACCCTATGGCCACGCAGTCTTCCCAGTCGCGATTGAACAGGAGGCGCGCGCCGAACAGACCGAGGAAGAAACACAAGGTGGCGCCGGCGTAGAAACTGCTCAGCAAACCGGGATCGAAGGAGCTGTTGAGATCGAGCTTGGCAATCGCCTGAAACAGCAGGCAGGGGATGGCGAAGTTCTGGGTGAACCGCATGACCCCGTCGATGCCCGCCACCGGGAAAAGGCCGCGCCAGACCGATACATAGCCAAAGCCGATCACCAGAAAAACGGGCAGGATAACGTCGAGCAGGGTTTGCATCAGCAGCCTTTGTGCCTGTGGCTGCGGGTGGGAGCCTCCGGCGGGGATATTTGAGAACCAGAGAAGATCAGGTCGCGGGAAAGGTGAGTGTCAGCCCGTCATAGGCGGGCTCGATATGGTCGGGGGTTTCGGCAAGAAGCGTTTCATAGTCAAGGTCGATATGCATGTTTGTCAGCACGGCGCGTTTTGGCCGGACCTTGTCGATCCACTCAAGGGTGCGGGCGAGGTGCGCATGGGTGGGATGCGGATCACGGCGCAGCGCATCGACGATCCAGCAGTCCAGGTTTTCCAGATATGGCCACGCGGCCTCTGGAATTTGCGCCACGTCGGGCAGATAGGCGACATCGCCCATGCGGAAGCCCAGGGCGTCCATTCCGCCATGCGCGACCTGGAAGGGTGCAAAGTGAAGAAGCCCCCCCGCGCCGTCGATGGTTACTTCACCCTCCATCAGGTGCATGTTCAGGATCGGCGGGTAGGTTGAGCCTTCGGGTTGCACGAAGGCATATTCGAACCGCTGCATCAGCGCGGCGCGGGTTGGCGCATCGGCCCAGACCGGCAGGCGCGCGCGCATGTTGAAGACAACCATGCGCAAATCATCGATGCCGTGTACGTGATCTGCGTGGGCGTGGGTGTAGATCACCGCGTCCAGACGTCCGACATTGGCGGCCAGCAACTGGTTGCGCAAATCCGGCGAGGTGTCGATCAGAACGGTGGTGGTGCCGTCACTTGTCTGCCGTTCCACCAACAGCGAACAGCGCTGGCGGCGGTTTTTCGGGTTTGACGGGTCGCAGTCGCCCCAGTGGCCGCCAAGCCGGGGCACCCCGCCGGAGGAGCCGCAGCCCAGAATGGTGAAGCGTGTTTCCGCCATTACGCGGCGGCCTCGTACTGCGCGGCCTTGGTGAACAAGCGATCGAAATTCGCCTGGGTTTGCGCGGCGAATTCTGCGTAGTCGATGCCAAAGGTTTCGGCTGCGCGGCGCGCGGTATGGGCCGTGTAGGCCGGTTCGTTGCGCTTGCCGCGGCAGGGCGGTGGCGCGAGGTACGGCGCATCGGTTTCCACGAGAATTCGCTCCAGCGGCGCCGCGGCAAATATGTCGCGCAAGCCGGAGGACTTCGGAAAGGCGGTGATGCCTGACATCGACAGGTAAAACCCCAGGTCCAGCGCCGCGGTGGCCAGGGCTGCCGAGGACGAAAAGCAATGCATCACACAAGCGAAGGCCCCGTTGCGGTATTCGTCGGCGAGGATGGTGGCCATATCGCTGTCTGCGTCGCGTGCGTGGATGATCAGGGGCAGACCGGTGTCGCGCGCGGCAGCGATGTGATGGCGCAGCGACGTCTTCTGGAGCTCTGCCGAGTCCGCCGTGTAGTGGTAATCGAGCCCGGTTTCCCCGATCCCCACCATCTTGGGGTGTCGTGTGACCGATATCAGCTCGTCGACGGTCGCCAGCGGTTCGCGCGCCACGCTCATCGGGTGGGTGCCCGCCGCGTAGAACACCGGCGCATGCGCTTCGGCGATGGCGCGCACGTGCGGTTCGTTGCCAAGCCTGGTGCAGATGGTAACCATTCGCGTGACACCAGCGTCGGCGGCGCGCGCAATGATGTCCGCGTGCTGGCCGTCGAAATCCGGGAAATCGAGGTGGCAGTGGCTGTCGGTGATCTGAGGTGTCTCGGTCATGCCGGTCCGGTCGTTCAGCGCCAGGCCCGAGCTTACCCGGTGGCGGTTTGGCTAATCTTGATCAGGGTATCTAGGACCAGAGCGGCAGGGTCAAGGTTCACCGCGCGCCCATGTCGTGCGCGTGCGCCCGTCTCCTGCGCGGTGTGTGCCCAGGCCCGGCCCGCGCTCTGGTGCGGTGCAAGCCGGGCGAGGGTTGCGGCTTCGCGCGGCACCACCTCGACCGGCGGCGGCGACCCGGTTGCCCCGGTACGGGCAAGGCGAGACAGCAGCAGGTCGATGAGTTCGAAAAGCAGATCGCGCTTGGCCTCGCCGCCGCGCGCTGCTGCCGTTTCCGCCAGCTTCAGGGCGGCGGCCCGGTCGAATTGCGGCAGGTTCCCGATCAGCCGCGTGAGGTCGCCATATGTTTTCAACCCCTCCAGAAGCGAGAGCCTGATGGCGGCGCCGACCGACCCGCTGGCAAGCTCGGCCAAGGCCGCGGTGGTCTTGCCCGTCTCTACGCCCGCCTGATCGAGCGCCTTGGCCATGTCGTCCGCCGAGAGGCTCTGCAACCGCAGGGTACGGCAGCGCGACCTGATGGTCGGCAACAGACCGGATGGCTGGTGGCTGATCAGCAGCAGCGTCGCGCGCTCCGGCGGTTCCTCGAGCATTTTCAGCAGGGCGTTTGCGGCCGACGGGTTCATCTCGTCCGCGGCATCGACAAGGACCACCCGACGCCCGCCATCGGTTGCGGAGAGCTGGAAGAACCCGGCCAGCGACCGGATGTCATCCACGACGATCTGGTCGCGCATGCGGTCGGTGGTGGGGTTTGGCGTGCGGGTGATGGCTTTCAATCCCGGCTCTGCACCCGCCGCGATCCGCCGCGCGACGGGATGTTCAGGATCAATCGTCAGTGACGTCGGTGCGGGCGGCGCGCCAAAGAGGCCGTCATCTTCCATCAGCGGTGTAGCCAGCAAGAAACGCGCGATTGACCAGGCCAGGGTGGCCTTGCCGATCCCGCGCGGGCCGGTCAGGAGCCATGCGTGATGCAGCCGCCCCGTTGCGAAAGCCTCCAGAAAGGCCTGCTGCGCCGCGTCCTGACCAAACAGCCGCTCGGTGTCTCGCGGATGCGGCGCGCCGTCGATCTGGTTCGGGCCGCTCATGCCAGCCGCCCATCCACGTGATCGGCGATGTCGCGCGCGACGATATCCACATCACGGGCACCGTCGATGACGCAAAACCGATGGCTGAACTCCTCGGCCAGTTTGAGAAACCCTTGGCGCATCGCCACCTGCAGATCTTCCCCGAATGCCTCGAAGCGCTCGTCACTTGTTTGCCGGGACAACGCCCGGGACAGGCCGACCGCCGGATCCATATCAATGAGCAGCGTCAGGTCCGGTTCATGGCCGATCATCAGGTCGTGCAGCTGGTCCACAACCGCGCGCAGATCGCCCCGCGACAATCCCTGATACATGCGGGTGCTGTCTGCAAACCGGTCGCAAATCACAATTTTCCCCGCGGCGAGGGCAGGCAGGATGGTGCGTTCCATGTGATCCCGTCGTGCCGCCGTGAAAAGCAGGATCTCGGTCTCTGCCGACCAGCGATCAGGATCACCCTGCAATACAAGTGCCCGGATTTCCTCGGCGCCGGGCGAGCCACCGGGTTCTCGTGTCAGAACGACATCATGCCCCTTGCGGCGCAGGTGGTCGGCAAGCTTTTTGACCTGGGTCGATTTGCCCGATCCGTCAATGCCTTCGAAGGTAATGAACGTGCCGTTCCCGCGCGGGTTTGCGCTCACGTTGCGCCCTCGGGTCCCTGCACCAGCTTTTTGAACAGGACAAGCGCGGCAGTGCTGACCCGGCTGACAAACCCGCCGCGCTCAACCGCGCGATCCGCCACCAGGGGAATGCGGGTTTCGGGCAGGCCTTCCAGCGTAAAAACAAGCTCCGCAAGGGGATCGCCCTTGGCGATGGGCGCACTGACCGGACCCGTGTAGACGACTTCGCCCGCGATCTCGTTGCCCGCAAGGGCTGGCATCAGGATACTGATGTCTTCGGCGGCAACAAGGCCAACCGAGGCTTCGCTGCCCATCCACACATCGGCCTGGGCAAATTGCTCGTCCTTCCTGGCAAGCGGTCGTATGGCAAACTGGCGGAAGGCCCAGTTGACAATGGCCTGCGATTCCTGCGCACGTTCCGCAACGCTGCCAAGCCCCGAGATCACGAAAATCACCCGCCGGTCACCCTGTTTGGCAGATCCGGTCAGCCCGTAGCCGGCTTCCTGCGTGTGGCCGGTTTTCAGGCCGTCCGCCCCGATGCCCATTGTCAGCAGCGGATTGCGGTTGCGCTTGTTGCTGGGCACCCGGTTGTCGAACTCGAACTCGGTCTCTGCGAACAGTGGGTAGAATTCGGGGAAATCGGTGATCAGCCTGTTGGACAGCAACGCCAGATCCCGCATCGACATCAAGTGACCCGGCTGCGGCCAGCCGTTGGAATTGGTGAAGGTGGAATTCGTCATCCCCATCTGCTGCGCGCGCTGGGTCATAAGCCGTGCGAACCCGTATTCCGTGCCATCGGGCGACAGGGCTTCGGCAATCACCACGCAGGCGTCATTCCCGGACAAGACGATGATACCGCGCAGCAGATCCTCGACGGTAACGGTTTCGCCGGAGCGCAGGAACATGCTGGAGCCGCCGTAGGACTGCGCATGTTCCGACACGGGCAGTTCCTCGTTCAGGTCAAGACCACCATCCGCCTTGCCGCGCCGGATCGCCTCGAACGCCATGTACAGCGTCATCAGCTTGGACATGGAGGCCGGTGGCAGCGGCGTATCGGCGTTTTTGTCCAGCAGCACCGTGCCGGTCGTCTGGTCGACCACAAAAGCGGCCGTCGCTTTGGTGTCAAAGGCCAATGCGCTTGTGGTCGCGGCGATCAGCGTAAAGAGGGCAACAGCAAGACGGATCATGGCGGCTCCTGATGTAGTGGTCAGTTCGTGACAGCGTAGGCGTCGGAGAAACCTTCGCCCTTGATTTTGGTCAGAAGGGTATTCTGCTCAGAGGTCGTTGTCGCCGGGCCGACGATCACGCGCCAGAACGGTTTGCCGCCCGCTTCCTGTGCTTTGATCACAGGTTTCAGCCCGGCGCTCTGCATCTGCTTGGCAGCGCGTTCGGCATTGGCTTCCTGACTGAAGATGCCGATCTGAACATAGGGTTTCTTCAACGTTGTCTTGGGGAGGGTCGACTCGATCACCGGCGCGGCGGGCGCGGATGTCGCTGCCGCAGACGCCGTGATCTCGCCGGGCGTCGGGTCGGCGGTCTCGATCGCGGCACCTGCGGCGGCAATAGGATCCAGAGATGTTTCGCTGATGTCATCGGGGGCTTCAATCGCCTCGGCGGCGGGCGTGACGGGCGTTTCCTCGACCGTTTCCTTCACCAGCGCCGTGACATCCAGATCAACCGGTGCCCCGGCCAGCACGCCGAGGGCCTCGGCGGCATCAGAAGAGATTTGCAGCCGCGGTCCGGGAATATCGCGTTCCCTGCGAAACAATGCGCCGACCACGAACTGGCCATTGGTCTGATTGCGGATGATCACGCGCTCGGGCTCGGTCACGTCGGGGTGCGCCACCCAGACCCCCCCCAGCGACGGACGTCCGTCCCAAAGCCCGGGTTCGGTCGCGGAAAACACCTCCGGGGCTTCGACATCCCGTTCGATCACGTTGGTTGATCGGGCTGGGTCCGGCGCTTGCGCGGTTGCTTCCGGTTTCGGCGCAAAGACATCTTTGAAATTGAAATCGCTGCCCTCTTCACAGCCCGCGAGCACTCCAACCGCGCAAAGGGCCATGATGGTCCGCGCTGTCGAAATCCGATTGAGGGTGATTATGTTGCCGCTCATTTTTCGTGTGTCCTTGCCTGTTTGCCGGAAGTTCGGCACGCCTTTTAGCCCCTTGAAGCGGGATCTTTGAGCGCACTTTAACTTGCGTTCTCATTTGTGGGAAGGTGTTGCGGGCAAGATCGGCAATTATCCACGGATTCAATCGGGAAAATTTCCGGTTTCAGAATCATTTGCGGACCACTAGGACGGTCTGACCGGAGGAGTGGCAGAGTGGTCGAATGCACCGGTCTTGAAAACCGGCGTGCGTGAAAGCGTACCGTGGGTTCGAATCCCACCTCCTCCGCCACAGGACTTTCGCAAGAAAGACAGCGGTTGCAGGAACAGAGCAGTGGGCGGCTGTTGTTTTGTAGAAACGATGAGAGTGTCCGGCGGCTGAATTGCGGCTCGTCAGGTCAGCAATGTCACACCTATTGGCGCAATCGGCCCCCAAGGCTCTGAACGGGCGCGCTGATTGGGGCGGTGAACCGCTTTGTGCGTTCGGTAGCAAACCCGATCCGCAAAACGAATTTGAGCCCGGCTTCCAGCGTGGTGATGCGATTGTCGGACAACCGGCTGCATCACGTGATCGCCGCCGCTTGCGGGTATTACCTCACCGGTTGATCGCCATGTGGATGACGCTGGCAGCGCATCAGTGGCGTGGCGTCAGTGCGAGTGCTAGTCTGACCCATCCCCTAATCCGCCAACAGAAATCTGGATTGATAACTCTATGCTAAAAAAACCAGAAGATCTGCGCTCTGCACGTTGGTTCGCTCCGGACGATTTGCGGTCCATGGGGCACCGAAGCCGTGCGATGCAAATGGGGTGGTCCGAAGAGGATTGGCAGGGCAAGCCGGTCATTGCGATCATCAACACCTGGTCTGACCTGTCGCCGTGTCATCATCACCTGCGCGATCGCGCCGACTGGGTTAAACGCGGAATATTGCAGGCGGGCGGCACCCCCGCAGAATTGCCGGTGCATGACTTTGCCGAACAGTTTCTGAAGCCAACCTCGATGCTCTATCGAAATCTGGGCGCGATGGAGGTCGAGGAGACCTTGCGCAGCCATCCGGTAGACGGTGTTGTGTTGATGGGCGGATGCGACAAGTCCACCCCGGCGCTGGTGATGGGGGCGATTTCAATGGGGCTGCCGTTTATATTCCTGCCGGCCGGCGCGATGATCCGGGGCAATTACGCGGGGCAGAAACTGGGGTCGGGGACAGACGTCTGGAAATACTGGGACGAACGGCGCGCGGGCAACATCACCAGGGCCGAATGGGAAGGCGTACAAGGCGGGATCGCCCGATCTTACGGGACGTGCATGACCATGGGCACCGCTTCCACGATGATGTCAATTGCTGAAGCCTTTGGCGTTACGCTGCCGGGTGCGTCGTCGATCCCTGCACCTGACGCAGCTCACAAGCGCATGGCGGCGGCTTGTGGGCGCCGGATAATCGACATGGTTTGGGAAGACCTGACGCCGGACAAGATCATCACACCACAATCGACACGAAACGCCGTGACCGTGGCTATGGCCACCGGCTGCTCAACAAATGCCATTATCCACCTTATCGCCATGGCGCGCCGGGCAGGTATACCCCTGGGGCTTGACGACATCGATGCCATTGGACGCACCATACCCGTGATTGCGAACATCCGACCGTCTGGCACCGACTATTTGATGGAGGATTTCTACTACGCGGGTGGATTGCCCGCGTTGATGCAAGAACTTGGCGACAAGCTCGACCTTTCTGTCATGACGGTCAGTGGACAAACACTCGGCGAAAGCCTTGCGGGGGCCAGGAATTACAACGCTGACGTCATCCGTCCACTCACTGATCCTGTCTACACGGAAGGATCACTGGCGGTTCTGCGCGGCAATCTGGCGCCGGATGGGGCTGTCATAAAGCCCGCCGCCATGGATGCGAAATTCCTGACACATAAAGGGCCAGCCATCGTCGCAGACAGCTATGGTGAATTGAAGGAAATCATTGACGACGAAGATTTCCCGATGACCCCTGACAGCGTTCTGGTGCTGCGTAATGCCGGACCCAAGGGCGGGCCCGGCATGCCGGAATGGGGTATGATTCCGATGCCGAAAGCACTTCTGAAACAAGGTCATCGAGATATGGTGCGGCTGTCGGATGCGCGCATGTCGGGGACATCTTTCGGCGCCTGCATCCTGCATGTTGCCCCAGAGGCGTTCATCGGCGGCCCGCTGGCGCTGCTCAGGACCGGAGACATCATCGAGCTGCACGTGCCCAACCGGTCGCTGAACATGCGCGTCTCTGACGAAGAGCTTTCCCAAAGGCGCGCGGACTGGGTTGCGCCACCTCCTAAGTATGGCCGGGGCTATGGCTGGATGTTCGCACAGCATATCGAACAGGCCGACAAAGGATGTGATTTCGACTTTCTCGGAACGGAGTTTGGCGCACCGGTGCCCGAACCGGAAATCAACTAACTGCTTGAAACATCGGGCGGCGTGCCCGTTCGGGCGCTGCCGGGGATGGGGCTGACCAACACGGCAAAGGCCCTCCCGCGACTGTCAGTAATCGTCACCCGCGTAGCGATTTGGCTTGCCCCTCGCCTCCGGGTTTCCGATGAAGGAGGCCCAGTCGTCGCCGGGTCGCCAGATGCTCTCCATGTTGCTGAAGGCCTCCGCTTCGGACATGCCAAACCCCTCCTTGGCATAGCGGAAGAAGAAAGCACTGACGCGCGCATTGTAGATGCAATGTACATGCACTTTCAGATCGGGCAGCGCTTCGATGGCAGACCTGAAGTCTTCGAAATTGCGATCCGTCGGGTTTTCGAATTCGACCGGAATATAGATATACGTCATGCCGAGCGACGCCACCGTGCCCGCCTCGTCGTCGAGCGCCCCCTTGTTGTGGTGCGGACCCAGGTTGATGATATGGGTTGTCCCCAGCTTTCTGATATCGGCGAGCTGCTCTTCTGTCGGCTGGCCGGAGGTAGTGATCCGCCGGTTTATCCGCCGCCAGTTCAAGATCTTTGGCAAGTCTGTCATGTCACCCTCTGACCATCAGGTCTCTATCTGTGCACATGCGGCATGTCTTTTGATGAAACGCTCGGTGGCTGCCGGGTGTTTGGTCAGCTGCGCCGCAGGTCGAATGGGTCTCGGCACGAAATTGCCGCCGCAATTGGGGCACCTGTTCCCAAGCTTCGTCTCCACGCATTGCGCGCAGAAGGTGCACTCATACGTACATATTCGGGCGTCAGAGGCCGATGGCGGCAGGTCTTTGTCACAGCATTCGCAGTTCGGCTTCAGGGCAAGCATTGGGCATCCTCCGATTCATCTGCCCATAGACTAACGGTCGATGGCGTGGCAGGAATGACAATATGACCTCGAAAGCTGCCAAATCGAACGCAGATGTCCGAAAACCACGGTTGGTCGTTTTTGTCGTGTATCCAGATATCGTTCTGCTGGATCTGGTTGGCCCGTTGCAGGTGTTTTCCCATGCACCCGATCCCGCGACGGGGAAGAACGGCTATGAATGTGCAGTGGTTTCCGTCGATGGAGATCTCACCGAAACGAATACCGTGGTGTCGATACCAAGCCTGCCTGCGGCACACGTCAGCGACCGTCAGATCCATACGCTGATCGTGGTGGGCGGGGACGGCGCTATTCCCGGTATGCGCGACACAAGGCTTGTCGGGACCATCGCAAAACTGGCGGCCCGAGCGCAGCGTGTCTGTTCGGTCTGTTCGGGGGCTTTGGTGTTGGCCGTGACCGGATTGCTGGATGGCCGCAGGGCTGTCACCCATTGGGACGATTGCGCGATGCTGGCCGATGCGTTTCCGAACGTTAAGGTCGAAGGGGATCCCATCTTCATCAAGGATGACAATATCTGGACATCGGCCGGGATCACGGCGGGGATCGACATGGCCCTGGCGATCGTATCGGAGGATTTGGGGCGTGCCTCAAGTTTCCAGGTCGCCCGGTCGATGGTCGCCCAAATGGTCCGCTCCGGTGGGCAGTCCCAGTTCAGCCCGGCGTTGGGCCGTCAGCTGCGCGATGGGGCAGGGCAGTTCGAAGCTCTGCATGCGTGGATCGCGGACCACTTGCATGCGCAGCTATCGGTCGAAGCACTTGCCGACAGGGCGAATATGAGCGCGCGCAACTTTGCCCGGGTCTACACAAGGGTCATGGGTATCACGCCGGCGAAGGCAGTCGAGGCGATCCGCATTGAAAAGGCGCAGCAGCTGTTGGAGGTCACGAACCGCAGCATCAAGCAAATCGCAGTTCAATGCGGCTTTAACGACGAAGATCGCATGCGCCGGTCATTTCTTCGCTTGCTGAACGTATCGCCTTCTGACTACCGGCAGAATTTCCACGTGCCGTGATGTCCCGTCAAGCTTGGCAGGCTTTGCATCGCCCGGTCACCTTCAAAGTGCGGGACGTTCAGGCGAGCAGACTATGAAACTCATTGTCACGGCGTCTGCCGAGCGACCTTTGTTGGACCAGTTTGAGTGCTCCTGATAGCCCCAACGCACTGTACCGGGCGATGGGACTAGTCGTGGGGCGGGTTCCGCGTGGTCTGGATGTCCTGAATTGGCTCCGGCCAGGTTGAGCGGATGTAAGACAGGATGTTCCATATGTCGTCGTCAGTCAGTGTTTCGCCAAAGCCGGGCATCCCGCTTTGGAAGCCGGTGACGCCGCGCGCGGCCAAGGCGCATTGTCCGCCCAGCTTGGTGTATTGAAACAGGAGCAGATTGTCGTGGTGCCACGTGTGACCGGTTTCGTCATGCGGCGGGGCCCGCAGCACGCTGTCTTGATCCGGGGTTTGCCAATCGGGCTGCCCTTCCAGATCGGCCCCGTGGCAGGATGCGCAATTCTCGCCGTAAAGCGCCTTGCCGGTGTCCAGATCGCGGTCATTCAACTCGTGATCCGCCTGTGCGGTGGTCGCAGCAATCATCGCGATCAGCGCCATGACCGGTCTCAAGACACGTCAATCCAGGTTTTCATACCGGAGGCCTGGTGCCCCAGCATGTGACAATGCAGCAGCCATTTTCCGGGGTTGTCGAAAACCACGGCGATCTTGCGCACCTCGCCTCGATCAACCAAGGTTGTGTCTCTCAGGTCTCCTTGGGTACCATCATCGGCCAATTCGTAAAAATGGTGACCATGCAGGTGAATGCCGTGCGCAAAGCGGGTGTCATTGATCAGATCAATCACCGCGGTCTCGCCACGTGTGATGCTGGCAAGGAGCGCATCGGACAATCCCGAGACGCCGTTGAAGGACCATATGTCGCCTCCTGCATGACGCCCGCCCATTGCGCCGCCTTCCATTTTCAGCGTCAAAGACCTGTCCGGAATCTCCTTGGGCCGCTTTACGTCAGGTTGCATCAATGCATCGACAGAAGCGCTGAGGGGTGTTGTGTTTTCGCCCACGATCGCCAAGTGCCCCATTTCATAGATGTCATCGCGCAGGACAAACAGGAAATCCACCTGCCCGGTGACGCGACCGATGATGTCCACGCGCTGCGCCGGAGCAAGCTGAAAGTCCTCCAGGGCGCGCGGCGTGGCCAGTGGCATGCCGTCCAGCGCCACAACTTTTGCCGCGAGCCCGTCAATCCGAATGGGAAACACCCGGGCTGTTGCGGTGTTGATCAGGCGCAGCCGAATGCGATCGCCCAGTGCGACAGTGCTGCGCGACGGAAGAATTTTCGCATAATTCCCCAGGCGTCCGGCATGTGCGAAATCGTGCTGATTGCCGAACCCCCCCACCAGCGTGCCCGTTTCTTCGATCCGCCAATCGTCCAGCATCACCGTAATATCGTGATCGACCTGAGGCGGGTTGACCTCCTCAACAATCAAAGGGCCATAGAGCCCTTTGGCCACCTGTTCCCAAGAGCGGTTGTGAGAGTGGTACCAGAAGGTTCCGGCATCAGGTGCCTGAAACCGGTAGTCAAAGCTGTCGCCGGGCTGAACCAGCGGCTGCGTCAGGCCCGGCACGCCATCCATGGCGTTTTGCAGACGAATGCCGTGCCAATGCACTGACGACCCTTCGTCGGTTTGGTTGTCGAACCGCACGGCCAGCGTCTCGCCCTGGCGCACACGCAGCTCCGGTCCGGGTGTCGATCCGTTAAAACCCAGCATTGCGGTTGCGCCATCCCCTTCCGGCAGGATCTGGGCACTGACCGGCTCGGCGCGCAGGACATTCGGGCTGGCCAGGGTCGTACGCGGCAGCGCCAGCGCGGCACCGGCCCCCATCAGAAACGTTCGGCGTTTGACTGTCATGAAATGCAATTCCTATTCGCGATATGCTTTGTGACAAGCTTTGCAGTTGGCCGCCAGCGATGCCATTGCTGGCCCCAAATCGGCAGGGCCGGTAATGCTGGTTGCCAATCCAAGGGCCATCTCTTCCAAGTCGCGCGACTTGCTGGTGAAATCATCGAAGTTGCTCCAGATCGCCTGCTTGGCCTCGGATTTCGGGTCATCCTCGCGCGCTTCGAACAACTCCGGTGTGGCAGCCGCATGTCTGGCGATTGCAGTCGCAGCCGCCTGCGCCGCGGATTGGTCAAAGCCCGTTTCTCCCTTCGCCATCTGGCCAAGAACTTTCATCCCGTCGGCAATCCCGCTCATTGCATCCATCCGGGCTTTGACCGCGGCGTTCTTCACGCCGGTATGCGCAAATGCAGCGCCGGCCAGCACAATGGCTATTAAGGTGAGCAGGTTCAATGACTTCATAGTTTCTGTCTTTCCAGTTTGGGTGACGCCTCTGGTGCGTTGCAATCGGCCAATAAGCGTTCCACCTACGGGAAGGTCAAGCACAAGTTTCTAACAGATCCGTTATCGGTCGGAATACTGAAATGCCGGGCGCGCCCCTTGTTTTTTACCAAGGTTGGTGATCTCCACATACCCGCAAGGCCGCTACATCTGATCCGGCTTCAGGGTAAGGACCGACCCCCCGGAAGTCATGCAAGTGCGCTATCCATCACGGACCGTCGCCCCGACACTGCGCGGCGGCGTGAGACGATGCGCCAAGGGCCTCCACCACCGCCGCCACCCGGATATGTGGCGCGAGCGTGAACCCCCGGTTTTGACAAAACAATCCCGGACGACAAGCGGCGCGTCGCCGCATAATTTGCTACCGAGGGTAGAATCTGTTAACTTATTGTCTGTTGGGATGCAATTTTGGCGTCCGATTACCCAAACTGCATTCTGTACAGTCGTGCTTTCTGACCATTCTGCGTATTTTGAAATATTGGGGTCAATACTGTGTTCGGTTCCGTAGTACTTGAGACGTTTTTGGGGCTTGCCCTCCTTTTTCTGACGCTGAGTTTAATTGTCACGACAATCCAGGAAATGATTGCCGGTCTCTTCGGTATGCGCGCAGGCAATCTGATACGCGCCGTGCGCAACCTTCTGGAGGACGGCGGCAAGGCACTGGCCGACGACGTTCTGGACCATCCCGCGATCAAGCGGCTCTACCGGGGCAATGCGCGCAGTTGGCTGACGGGTTTGGTCGGAAATGGTCCTTCCTACATGCCGAACCACTCGTTTGTGACCGCGCTGCTCGACACCCTGCGGCGCCGGAATGCAAACGGGCCAGCTGCGCCGATTTCGGAAGATGAGCTTTTGGGGCGGGCACCGGACATCGTGCGCGACATGCCCAAGGGTCCGCTGAAAGACGCGCTTGCCCTGATGATCGGGCAGATTGGTAACACCGACCGGTCTATCCAGCGCCGCATCGCCTCGGTGGAGCAGCGGCTGTCGCTTTGGTTCGACGAGTCGATGGATCGTGCGTCGGGATGGTACAAGCGCCGCGCGCAAGCCATCAGCCTGATCCTGGCCGCGGTATTGGTGGTGGTCGTGGATGCGGATGCGCTGAGCTTCATGCATCAGCTCTGGGCCGATGCAACGCTGCGCGAGACGCTTGTCGAGGTTGCTGAAAATACACCGGTCCCCGCGATGCAGGTCGCGGGTGATCTTGGGCCGCTGATGGATCAGTTTGGCCAGTTGCCGCTGGGCTGGACGGAAACGGAAAGCCTGACAGACCGCTTTGCCGACCCCGCGGTTGCCATTCAATCGGTTGCCGGATGGCTGATCACCGCTCTGGCGGTCAGCCTGGGGGCGGGCTTCTGGTTCGACGTTACGCGACGCATCCTGAGCCTGCGTGCGAGTGGCCCGAAGCCTGATGACGTCAAGGTGGCACAGGTGTGATATCAGGAGAAAGGCGGCGAGTTATGACTTCGAACGCGGCTCACGTCCTGACATTGGTCTCGCAGGAAAGCGGCGACACGTTTGACGCGCTTGTTCGGGTTCTGGGCGAGCTGGATTACCGGCTGAACCTTGTCCCGCCGACGCAGATGCCGAAGGCTGCCCATGGTCAGCCCAGCCTCATCTATCTGGGGGACAGCGGGTGGTCACCCAATGCCATGCACCGCCTGAGAAACGGCGCGGTTGAGCCGGCCCATCTGCTGGCGCTGGAAAAAACCGCGTTCCGCTGGGCTGAACCGGTGATCCGCAACAGCCGCGATTTTGTGACATGGCCCTGTGGCCGGTCCGAGCTGAAGCTTCGGCTGGAGAGGAGCTGCGTTGCCCCGTCCGGCGACGTCAGTGTTCAGGATGTGTTGCGCCAGAAGCGTAGTGCGCCGGTGCGCGCCCTTGGGTTGGTGGGGCGTTCGTCGGTGTTTCTGGACAGCCTGCTGACGCTGGCGCGGTTTGCCGAATGCGATGCGGCCGTGCTGATCCACGGTGAAACGGGCACCGGCAAGGAACTGGCAGCGCGTGCCATCCACAGATTGTCACGCCGCAAATCCGGCCCCTTCGTGCCGGTCTGCTGCGGCGCCCTGCCGGACAGCCTGATCGAAGCGGAGTTGTTTGGTCACGCGCGCGGGGCCTTCACCGATGCCCGCGAAGCCCGCAGCGGTTTGGTGGCACAGGCTGAATCCGGCACGTTGTTTCTGGATGAAGTCGAGGCGCTGAGCGCCAAGGCTCAGGCGGCACTGCTGCGCTTCCTTGAAAGCCTGGAATACCGGCGTGTCGGGGGCAATCGAAGCCGGAAAGCCGATCTGCGGGTGATTGCGGCGGGCAACGAGGACCTGCACCTGCTGGCGCGTCACGGCGAGTTCCGCTCCGATCTACTTTACCGGTTGAACGTCCTGTCGCTGAGTTTGCCGCCGCTGCGCCTGCGGGGAGCCGATTCAGAGCTGCTGGCGGAACATTTTCTCACCAAATTCGCGGGCTCTTACGATACCGGCCCGCTGACCCTGACGCCGGAGTCGCGGATACATCTGTCAACCTATGGCTGGCCCGGAAATGTGCGCGAACTGGAAAACACGGTTCACAGAGCGGTGGTGACCGCCACGGGCCAGAGTGTCACGCTGACGCCGGACGCTGGACCGGACTGCGGTGCGGATGCGCAGCCGCAGGCATTCGGTGCGGCCAAGCGCAAGGCGATCGACACCTTCGAGAAGGGCTACCTGTTGTCATTGATGCGCGCGGCGCAGGGCAATGTGACGCGGGCTGCGCGCCATGCCGGAAAGGAACGTCGCGCGCTGGGAAAACTGCTCAAGAAACACAAGATCGACACTTCGGCCTTTCAGGAGAATGCCGATGACATGCCCGCTCAGGAGGGTGTCTGATCTTCCATGAGCGCCTTGGCCTTGGCTACGAGATCCTGTGCCAGCGCGTCTGTATAGCCCAGACGCCGGACAAGGTCTTCCGGTACGATACGGGCGAGATCACCGACAGTTCTGATATCCACCGTTGCGAGCTGCGTGGTGCGCACCTCGCCCACCCCGTTGATGTCACCAACCGGCAGGGCGGCCCGCAGGGTGACTGCGGTTTCGGCCACGCGCAGCACCCGGCGGGGGCGCGTGCCCGCCAGCGACATCCGTGTCGCAACGGCCGCAAGGCGGGCGCTGGCGCTTGCCGCGGGCAACGTGCCCATGACCGAAAGTGCAGGCGTGGTTGCCGGGCGCAGGCTTGCAATCGTCGCCGTCGGCGGAAGGGCAGAGACCGTGGTAACGGCAGTGGCAGTGGCCGGTTCGGCAGCCCCGGATTTGCCGCAACAGGGGTCGGGTTCACAGACATCGCCGGGGGCGGCGTCCGGCGGGGTTACGGCGCAGGGCGTGCCCGGTGCCACCGGGGTCTGCGGCACGGGTCGTGGACGGAAGCCAACGGTGAAATCACGCACCGTCAGGCGCCCGGGCGCTTCCGACAGGAAGGCAACCGGCACCTCGGCAGGTGGCGCGGCCTCCACCGCGACGGCCACAACCGTCAGCGTTGCGTTCTGGGCAAGGGCGATCTGCACCTCCGCCTGCCGGACCGTATCGGGAACGGTGCCGGCAAGCCGGGTGATCTCGGCACCGTCCCTTGACACGGCTGTTGTCAGCGGTGCGCGCTCCGACCCATGCCACACAATGCTGAACACAGGGTCGGGGCCATCGGCTGGCGCGGTGGTTTCCAGACCGGCGGCCACCCTTGTGCCGGGTATGACGGTAATACCTTGGCGCAGAACCAGCGTTCTGCCCCGGGTGTCCCTGTTGGACAAGGTCACCCCGCCAAGTCCGGCCCCAAAAGAAAATGCCGCGTCCGCAAAGGCGTCTTGCGGTGCCGTCTCCCATCCCTTGATCGCACGTGTGCCGTCTTCGGGCGCCGCTGCCTCCCTCATGTCAGGATTGGCTAGCGACCGGGTGCCCGCGGTCAAAGAAACGACGTCGACAAAGAACGAGTCGTCCGGGCTGGCCACAAGCCTGACTTCGGCTTGCTGCGCCCCGGCGGGTGCCGTCGTGTCGAGGGTCGCTGCGGGTATCGCCGCGAGGATCGGACCCCCGGAAACCGCCGCGCTGAACACAACCGGATCGGCAATGACTGACGCAGGGGGCGGCTCCAGCACATCCACCCCGGCAACCCCGCAGTCGGCACTGCGCCAGATCACCTCGATCCGGCCGCCCGGTGCCAGACCGAAACCGCGGAAGGTCAGCCGGTAAGGGCATCCCGGCGACACGGTCAACACCTGTGAAAGCGATTCAGCCGGGTCCTCGTTGGTGCCGACGCGCACCAGTGTCACCGGCAGGATTGTTACGTCATCGGGGTCCAACTCCGGCGCAAGGCGCACGCCGAACACCCGACGCCCCACACTGTCGCCGCTCGCCGTCCACCCGGCGGGACGATAAACCTCGGCCTCTTCACGATCGGCAAACCCGCCATTGATCAGGTGCTCACCACGGGGGCAGGCATCGGCCAGGCGGCGATCAAGCGCGGCGTTGACCGCAGTGGTAAACCGCTCTGAATCGAGCGAGAACTCGACTCTGCCCAGCGGTTGGAACGCGTCCAGTTCCAGGATTTCCGCCGCGCTGCCACGGTCGATCTCTGCCCGGACGGGCACGTTGAAAACCGGTGATGCCCGGCGAAGGCGAACCTGTGGTGCCAGCGCCCCGGGCACGTCCGTCGCCCGTGCCGGACGCCACGACAGGCCGCCGTTGTCGCTGGTCTGCGCCTCGGCGGTGCCGTCGCGCTCGGGGTTGAGATGCCAGGTGACGGAGCCGGCGACGCTTTGAACGACGATCCAAAAGCGGGGTTTGCCTGTCTGCGTATTCGCCGCAGGCAGCGTGACGGCCTGCCCAAGTGCAGCATTGAGCCAGCGGGGCGTGCCATGACGTGAGACATCAAGCGATCCGGTTGCCCGGGTGGCCAGAAGCGATACGTCCCCCGGTTTGCCGTCGAAATCCTCGCGCAGGTCGATCTCGACCCCGGCATTCCGGTCGGACGTGGACAACAGCACATCTACAGCATCGGCCACCGTTTCTTCGATCATCGCGAGCGGGGTGGCCACCGCGTGCCCCGCGGGTACGTCAAGCGCCCCCTGCGGGGAGCGATCGGCCAAGGCGCCGAAGCTGATCTGACTGTTTTCAAAGGTGCCTGCGATCTCCACCCGTGTCTTGTCCGGGTCAAGTTCCATGCCGTCGGGCACCTTGACTTTCAGCAGGCCGTCACCCGCGTCGGCAATGCCGTCGTGAGAGTAATCCAGCGTCATCTCGGGCAAGCCTGCAGGCAGGCTCGTGCTCGTTTCGTCGTATTCCGCCCTTATTTCGATCCCCAGGCGCGCTGTGGTATCGGTTTTGACGGTCACCGGCAGCACCGCAAAGCCGTGTTCAACCGGAGCGACGGCCAGCGCAGCCTGAGCAAACTCGACCAGTTCAGTGGTTTCGACAGCCGTTGTCACATCGCCCGGTCGCGCCCAGACAGCCGGTTGCTCACCCAAGGCGACCGTGAGGTTGCTCGCCACCGCCCGCAGGGTGATGTCGGTGACCAAGGGCAGCGGCGGCACCGCGTCGGGTGCGACCAGACGCATCCGCTGTACCGACAGGCCGGGAAGATCCGCAGTGTCACCGGGCAGGGGGAAATCTCCTGATTGCTGGGGAATGGTGCCGTTGGCGTCAACAGCGACAAAGAGCCCCCCAACATCCACCTGCAACGCGGCCCCCGCCAGCCCGATCCCACCGACGTTTTGCAGTGCCCGGAATCCATTGAACGCCACCTCTGTCCAGGGCAGGGCGCCGGTGCCGCTGGTGCGCGTCACACCAGTGGGCCGGGCGGGTTCCGCGGGATCGATCGCCACATCAGACTGCGGGCCACTCCCCGCCGGGAAAGTGAGGGCCTCCAGCCCCGGGCCGACAGCGCCGCTCTCGTCGGCAATCGGCGTAATCAGCAGCCGGAATGATTTCAGCCGCGCGCCCGGCGGCAGGCTGCGCAGGACAAGTGTGCGGGGTCCGTTGAGGAATCCGCTGGCCGGAAATCTGTCCACCACTTGCATCGCTGTCACTCCTCTGCGTGCCGGGCCGGTGCCCCTGTCAGACCTTCAGCAGCACCATGACGCACATGGGGCGCGCCTCATCGCCGTTCGGTCCGAATATCGGTTCCTTCAGGGTCAGGCTCAGCTGATCGAAATCATGATGCTCGACCAGAATGCCGCGTGGCAGGCGAACGGACTCGGCCTCGTCGCGATCCGCTGGCGGGTTCACGGTTTTGCAGGGGCGCATTTTCAGCCACAGTTCATCCCAGTCGCCCTTGGCTTTCAGGCTGCCGACCGTCCGTTCCTCGCGGCAACAGCGTTCGTACCAGGGAGAATGGCAGTAATCGGCCGGATCGAAGGAGTCGTTCGGGGCCGCGAACATCGCTGTCCAGAGTTCGGTTTCCAGATCACCCAGACTGGAGTCGTCCGTGTACTCGACGTCGAGGTAATCCAGCAACTCGGCGAGCGGAATGCGAAACGGTGTTTCACCCGTCGCTTCGATTTCAACCGTCACATCGTCATGCCGCAGTTTCTTTTCGCTGGTGTGATAGAGGAAGAAACGTACTTCTTCGCGATGCTTGTCGTCATCATGCGCGCATATCACCTCAAAGCTCTTCAGCTCGTAGAGGTCTACCAGCGGGCAGAGCTTAAGCTGGTGGTCGATCAGGTTGCGCTCGTCGAATTCGAGCACCTTGAACAGTTTGCGGTAACCGGTGTGTGTGGGGAATTGTTGCATGGCTTGCTCCAGAAATTTTGCCAGAAGGTCCTCGGCGCTTGACCCCTCAAGGGCGTCGCTGTCCTTGGCCTTGTCGATTTCAGTGAGGGCAGCCAGCGCCTCGGCGATCTTCTTGGCAATTTCAGCGCGCATCTTCGACTGCATCGCATTCATCGACTCGGCGGTGATCAGCTGCCCGGGTTCGAACGTGGTAAAGGGTTCTTCTTCGTCTAACATATTCATTCTCCTTAACAATTTGGATCTTCGGGCGGGGTGCCGTCGCGGGTCACTGACAGGCGGACCCCAGCGGCCTTGAGATGCTGCACGCCGCGTGGTCCCGGTTTGGCCAGATCATCGTCCGGGATGCCTGTCAGCGCCGGGCCATTCACGCGCTGGCGGGCGTTTTCGAAGCGGGCGCCGTCGAAGGCGACCAGCAAATCGAAACGGCCCGGCCCGCTGTCGCAGATCACGACGGAGATCCGGTTGCCGTGGGCACCGGCCTCGCTGGCGGACACTTCAATGAAGCCGGGCACGCCGGGGTCACTGAGAAAGAGCCGCGCGGGCTGTCCGGCGCGACCGCCCTTCAGGAATTTCGGGCGCGAAAACGGCAGAATGGCGGCGTCAAACCCGATCGGCACGGCATCGGTTGGAGCGGCAACAAGCAGGCGCGAGTCGCGGTCCTCGATCGCTTTTTCCGGGTCCAGCCGCTTGGTGAAGTGATCCTCATCCCCGGCGGGTTCGGTGACAAGGCCGCTGATGGTCTCGGGGGCGTCCTCGGTCAGGCCGAAGCGGTCCATGTCGAACCGGGCGCCGTAGCGTGCAGGCATCTCCAGCGGCAGGTTGATCTGGGCGGATGCGGCGGCATGGCTTTGCCAGTTGAACCCGACATCGGCCACGCCGCCACCGGAGGCGGGGGCAAATACCGCGGTCGAGGCCGCGCGCGGGCTTTCGGCAAAACGGCTGACGTCGAAGATGCCCTGCTCAAGGCACCTGCCACCCGCGAAATGCGCCTTGTCGAACTCCGCCGCGTCAAACCGGGCCGCAAGACAATCGACATAAAGGCGCCTGCCGTTGCCGCGCGGCAGATGCGCGGCCTCCGACTGGTCCAGAACCTCTGCGCGCACAAGTGTCGACGGATCGGGGCCGGAATTGATCCGATGCAGAACAGACAGATGCTCCGGCAGCCCGGAGGTGACAAGCACCACAGCGCCGAAGTCTTCGGTGACCGAGGGGTCATCTGTCGCGATGATCTGCAGATCGTAAAGCGCGTGGATCGCCTCGGCAAGAATGCGGCTGCCGGACCCTGCGCCGACACGCTGACCGACAATCGCAACGGGATGATCGACAAGCGCCTGCACCGGCTGCGACGTGACGGGTTCGACACGCGCAATTCTGATGCCGTCCAGATCGGCCAGCGCCAGTTCTGTGCCCTCCGTCACCAGCCTTCCGAAGGCGAGGTCTGACGGCAACGGGGCGGGCAGGGTTGTCGCAGGCCCCATCCGGACCTTGGGCGCGCTGTCGCGGCGCGATAGTTCGGACAGTCTGATGGTGTCATGATCCACATGTCCGGTGATGACCAGATGGCGGCGTCCATCTGCACCGGTCGCCATCATGCGGCTCTCGTCCCGGGGGTGATCGAGATGCGGCAGCAAAGGCAGCCCAAGAACCCGCCCCGCGCGGGCGGGCTGGTCTTCGGGCCTCGTGATGGATGCCCTCAGTCTTCCACTGCGGACGCTGATGTCGCCCCGCGCGCCGGGCGGCAGTGCGTCCCGCAGCCGCAGCTCCCATCCGGTTTCGAGATTGACCAGCCCGGGTGATTCCACGCCCGCATCCGCTGCGAGCGTCACGTCATGCACCGTTTCCACGGCACCGGTATTCTCCACAAAGATGGCGTCGGCATGGACGAGGTCCGGCGCGAAGAGCGACGTTTCTTCGGGCGGGTATTCCACCAGCTCGAAGTGGCGCGGCGGCAGCAGTGACAGGGTGGCGCCATCGGGGGCTGCCAGCTGTAGCTGACCGTCTGCAGTGATCTCCGCCATGTCGGCAAACCGCGCGTTGATCGCCTCGACAATTTCGTCCGGCGACGTCGCCTCGGGTGCCTCGCCGGCAATGTCGATGTCAGTGGGCAGCGCATCGTTCACGGAGAGCCGCAGGACCGAGCGTTCCCCGAGATCGACCCCGGCGCGCAGATCAACCTTGCCCGTCAGGGTCGCCCGGGAAGCGGCTTCGCCCTGCGCATCGACAGGACCCTCTCCGAATAATGTCTGTGCCGCATTGCCAGCCGTCGTTTGCTCCAGCACCAACCGACTGGACGGTCCGGGCGTAGGGGCCTTGAGAACGAGATGCCCGTCAACCGCGCTGGCCACGGGCCCATCGACGGCCGCGTTGATCGCGGTGACAACCTCGTCGGCGGTGGCATTCGCAGGGTCCGGGGCCGTCGCGGCGCAGTCGATCTCAAGGGGGCCGGTCGTGTCCACTCCCAGACGCAGAAAGCGCGCCCGCGTCAGATCAATGCCGCCCGCCAGATCCGCAAGCCCCCTGATCATCGCGGCCTCGGCCGCTGCACCCTGATAGCGACGTTCCGGCTCAATGCCCAGAAGGGTGGCGGTTGCGTCATTCTCCGTCGGGGTCAGGATGGCAAGTTGGCTGTCGGTGCCTTTCGTCGGTGATGTCAGCAACAGGTGCACCCCGTCGTGGCTGGCGACGTTCACGCCCAGGGCGATGTTGATGGCGATGGCGATCTGCCCAAGCGATGTTGTGGCAGGATCAGGTCCGGCGCAGTCGATTTCGAGCGCCGCGCCGCCGTCAATTGCCAGCCGCAGGTGCGATGCGGCGCTCAGATCGACGCCCGCAGACAGATCGGCGGTGCCCGTGAAACTCACCTGTCGCGCGTCACTGCCGAACACGGTGACAGGATCAACCCCGAGAAGCGGCGCGAGGGCGTCGGTGAACCTTGGGGGCGATAAGGTAACGCGGCTGCCGGTCCCGCTGGTGGGCGACATTAGGCTGAGGCGGTTATCGCTGCTCAGCGCGGCAACCCCATCACCCAGAGCCGCATTCAGCGCGCCGAGCACCTCGTCCGCCGTGGTGGTGCGCGGGCGGATGCCGACGCAATCGACCTCGACCGGGGCGGCCCCGTCGATGCTGACGCGCAGGTAACGGCCCGCACCCAGATCGACCCCGCGGGTCAGGCTTTTCGCGCCGGTGATCCGGGCCTTCGTCGGCGCCGCGCTTTCGGCTTCGGCGGACAGAAACCCGAGCACTGCGTATGCGGCGTCTTCGAGGATCGGCACACGGCTGACAAACCGCCGCGCGCGCGGCTTTTGAAGGGGCAGCAGCTCAATCCGCCCGGTGCCACCGGGCTGCGCGCTTTCCAACACCAGGTAACCATCATCGGCCCGGGCCGACGGCGCATCCTCCAGCCCGTTGATCGCCGCCGCGATGGCCGCCGCATCGAGCGGTCCGGTGTTTGCCGCATCCGACAGATCGAACGTGACCGGCTGATGATGATCGATGGCCAGTTGCACCAGGGGCCGGGCCGCGAGGCTGATCCCGTCCGACAGGTCCACAGTCCCGCGCAGCTGGGCACGTTGCGCCCCGCGCCCCTGCGCCCGCCGGGGTGGCAGCCCGAGCAGCGTCAGCGCCGCATCACCCTGTGCCGCCTGTCCGATTTCCAGCGCACCGCTTGCGCCGGTGTCCAGACCGGTGAGTATCAGGTTCCGGCCATTGTGACGCGCGATGTCGGCGCGCAGAGCCTCATTAATGGCGGCCACGATTTCGGGAAGCTGGGTGTTTGTCGGGTCTGGGCCTGCGCAGTCGACCTCCGAGGCCGGGCCGTCATCGACGCTGACGACAAGACGGCTGCCGGTGCTCAGGTCAACCCCGGCGGAGAGATCGGTTGTGCCTATCACGGTGCCCGGTGCCGCCTGCGCGCCGATCACGATTGTCGGGACGGTGCCGAAGATGCGGGCCGTGGCATCCTGCGCGGCGGGTTGCTGGAAAGCGATGCTGGAGCCGATGCCGGTGGTGGGAGATTGCACGACCACCACCTGACCGTCGTGACTGGCAACCGACGCCCCCAGAGCGGCGTTGATCGCGTCCACGATCTCATCTGGCGTAGTGGTGGCAGGGTCTGCCCCTGCGCAGTCAATTTCAGCCAGATGTGTGCCGTCTATCCGGAGCCTCAGGAAGCGATGCTGCGATAAATCAATACCTGCCGACAGATCAGCGTCGCCGGCAAACCGTGCAGACCGGGCCTCGGTGCCGAGGTAGCGCAACGGAAGCCGCCCAAGCAGCACGGCGGCGGCATCCCCGGGTCCTTCACCCAGATGAAGGGCGCTTTTCTTGCCGCTGGTTGTCGAGGTCAGGATGAGCCGCCCGCCAGAAAGGCTTGCCACCGGATCACCCAGTGTCGTGTTGATCCGCTCGGAAATTGCGTCCGGGTTGTCCGCAGGCGGCGCGGCGGCCAGATCGATTTCCACCATGGGTTCCTTGTCGAAGGCAACACGCAGGATGGCACCTTCACTTAGATCGACGTCCTGCGGCAGCGCAACGGTGCCGGAAATCTGAGCAGGCGTGGCATCGGCACCGATGGCCACGGACCGGTCGCCCCCGAAGATCGCGGGCCCTGCATCGCGACGGCTGACATGCGTGGTCGTCAGCCTGTCGTCATCACGTCGCCACCACGCATCGAAGGCGGCGTCACTGTCGTCAACTTCCAGACCTGTCAGGATGGAGGTGGCGCGCAACAGCCCGCGCACTGTCGCCGGTCCATCGAGGATCAGACGTACCCACAGCTTCAGACGCCGCCGGAACTCCTCCACCCCGTCATCGGGATGCGGTGCCAGGCCGTAAAGCGCGGCGAATTTCGGCAGGTCGCTGAAGTCGGCGACGCCGAGGTCCGCCTGATCACACCAATGCGCGCGCATGATGGCCGCCAGCGCATTTTCCGCCCCCTGCAATTCCTGACCATAGGTCCGCGCCAGTGTCGCCAAAGGCGAATTGGCTGGCTGCGCGGTGAAGGTACCGGGCAGCAGGTCAAGTATGCGCTGGGTTTTGGTTGCCATCAGCCCGCTGCCTCCTGCAGTGCGATATCCACCGCGGTAAGGTCGGCAACGATCCACGCCGGGTCGCCGTCAAGCTTTGCCAAGACCTGGAAGTTGCCGGCCTCGATGTCGGCATCGCTCGCCGGGCCGGTCCCGTCAGCGGTGACGATCAGGCTGCGATCAGGGATGCGATTGCCGGTCGGCGCACCGGGGTCCAGTGCGAACAGCAATGCATCGAGCTCGGCCCGCAGGGCGGTTTCCTCCTGCGCCGGGTTCGCCCCCAGAAACCCGATCAGCGCTTCGATCACGTCTTTCGGCGCAGCCGGGCTCGCATCCGTGCGGAAGGTGTGGAGGTCGACCAGATTGACTGACTGGACATCGCCAACCGCTTCGACCGCCTTGATCAGGTCGCCACCCTTCAGCGGGTCGCCACTTGTGAGCGGTTCAACAAATTCCGCCACTGCCGCGATGATCTCGTCAACAAGCTTTTGCTTGCCTGCACTGGTCAGCCCCGGCTTGATCCCGGCAATGATCCGCGGGGTGACGAACACGTAGCGCGCCACAAGCGTTGCCGCGATGCCCGCTGCCCGCTGATCATTGACCGCGGCCTTGACGCTGGCAAACCGCTCCGGCTCACTTTCGACCAGCAGGGTGACGACGCCCGGCGGTGTGCGCCGCGCCACCGGCCCGTTGGGGTCCCAGAATTCGGTGACCTTGGCAAAGTTGTCGACCGCGGCCGCTTCGAGCGCGGGCAGGGTGGCGTTGCCGAGCTTGTAGAGCTCTGCCTTGGCCCGCGCCCGCAATTCCGCGTCAGTTTCCTCTGAGGCGCCAAGGATCGTCGGTTCATTGTTGGTGACCTTACCGACGCCGGCCAGTGCCCGGACCAGAGTGTCGATCGCCCCGGCTTCGACCTGACCGTCCTCACCTGCGAAATCGACACCGGCGCGCACCGGCACGTCGATACGCGCCTGACCACGTTGCAGCGTGCGTTGCTGGGTGGTTTCGAACACGACCGCGCCATTCTTCGCCGTTAGCTTTGTGCCCGATGCGATGGTCACGTCTCCGTTGACCGCCGGATCGCGAAAAAAGGTGACCAGCCCGACCGCGAAATCACCAGCCTTGCGCCGCACCCCCAGTATCGACACCACCAGATCCAGCGCCGTGCCTTCCGCCGTGTCGATGAACCCGAAACGGTAGGCGCGGTTCAGCTGCTGGTACAGCGTGGCGATTTCGCGGCTGACCGCCTCTGAGAGGGTACGGGCCACGCCGCCCACGTTGATATCGGTGATGGGAGAGCTGGCATCCGCGGGCACGTAATCGATAAAGAAGGTACTGCCGTCGATGGGTCGCGCACCCCCGTCGAGCCAGAGAATCGCGGCCAGGTCGGGATCGTACGCGAAATCAATGCCCTGCTCGAAGGCGTGATTGCCGGGGACCGCATTGGTGTTGTCCGCCTTCTGCCCGGTCAGGCCGCGCACACCCGCGGCCGGTTGGGCGAGGGGGTAAAGATCGGACTTCAGATCAAAGATGACGGGTTCGTTGACGACCCCGCCGACAAGGCTGGTCAGGATGTCATCCGTGACCTCGCCGAAACTGCGCTGGATCAGGTGAACGGTATCGGGATTCATGGCGCTACCCCCGTGTTGAAAAAGAACGGAACGACAAGGTTGAGAGGTGAATCCTCGCCCAGAATCTTAAGTCGCAAGTCGATGTCGACGCGTGCGGGATCGGCGCGCCCCTGACGTACCTCCGCGCTCAGCACCCGCTCGACCCTCGGTTCGCTCTGCACCGTGCGCAGCGCGTAGAGCTTGGCAAGGTTCCGGTTGGCCTCGGTATTGGGTTCACCAATAAGCAGGTAGAGCCGTGAGCCGTAGGTCGGGTGACCCAGCTCGGCCAGTTCGCCTTCGTTGGTCAGGAACCGTATCAACAGGGCCTGGGAGATGTTTTCGACGCCGTGCACGGTTGACAGATCAATGCCGCCGCTGCCGGGCCGTTCCGCAGTCACCAGATCGCGACCGCGGTCGCGATCCGTCTGGGCGCGGCGGTTTCTCAGCAGGATCAGGTCAGTGCCCAATCTGTCTTCGAAGGTGCTCATCGGGTGCCTCCTGTCTTCATGGCGGCCACCCGTCGACGATGTAGGGTGCCGCCGGCGGGCCAAGAATGGTCAGCACCCCCGGAGGTGACGGGATCAGGTCGAGCATGCGCACCAGGGCCTTGCCCGCGATACGCACACCGCTGCTGGCGATCGGCCCGATAACCAGCGGATAGGGTATGCCGGTCACCGAGTTGATCATCGAACACAAGGACCCGGTGGTCGCCAGCGGCATGCCGCCCGCCGTGATGAAGGGCGGAAAAATCCCCACGATCACACCGCTGTCCGGCGGACCGGCCGCACCGGGGGTCACGATGACCGCCGCACCGATTGAAACCGGGGATCCTGGCATGTTCGCACCTCCTTACGGGCTGAAATTGGTAACGCCCTGAATGGCGACGACCGCACCGCGCAGCGTCGCGGACCCATTGGCTTCGACCGAAGTGATGGCGCCTTTCAGGCTTGCGTTCACCCCGGCCTCGACCGTCGTGTTTATCTGGCCCTTTATGGTAACGTTGAGCCCTTCGATGGTCACATCGCGCTGCGCCTTCATCGTCAGCGCCCCCACCGCCTCGACGGTGGCATCGCCGTCCTGATCGAGTGTGATCTTTGTGCCGCCGGTGACAACGGTGACGGTGCCCCCCGACGCGCCTGTCTGATCGATGAACAACTCCGACGGACCGGCGGTCGCGCGTACCGTGCCATCGGTGATCCGAAGCGTGATCTTGGGCGCCATCTCGATGATCAGTTCGCGCGGTGGCGATGCCGACTGATGATTGCGGATCGCCGCCTTGATCGTTTCGGTGTCGCCCGCCTCCAAAGGCAGGCGGAAAATCACCTCGTCACTGGTGTTGATCGGCGGGCGGTCCTCGTCATTGTAAAGCCGTCCGGTAATGATCGGCTGGTTGATGTTGCCCCGGTCAAAAGCCAGCAACACCAGATCGCCCAGGTTGGGGATCGCGACGGTGCCGATGTGACCGGTGGCCACGGGCACGCGGGTCAACTCCAGCCCGCTGTTCTTCAGCCGCACATCGCAACTGTAATTGTCGCTGTCACCGGCGTCGGCATGGGGGTGCACTTCCGTCACAACCCCGATTTCGGTCACCCGCAGGGCGTCGAGTTCGCGTCGGACGATGGCCTGAATTGTTGAAACCGTGTCGGTCATGGTGCCCCCCCGATGGATTGAAAGCGGACCACGGTGACGAACCCGGTTGCCTTGCTGATCCGGTGACGCAGGCCACGCACCTGAAAGGTCGCGTTGAGATCTGCGTCGGGCATGCCCTGCAGGCGAATGGCGTCGCCCAGCTGGATATCGGGGTTGCCCAGTACCGTGACCTGACCGCGCAGCCGCTGGTTCAGCAATCTTGCCAGCAGGGCATCTGCCGCGCGCTGGGCCGCCTCGGCCGTGCGCAGCGCGCTGTGCTCCAGCAATGCCAGCGGTGCGCCAGTCCCGGCGCTGCCCCGCAGGGGTTCGAAATCCTTCACCAGCCACGACCAGCTTTCGGCTCCTGCCGACGCGCCCGGGCTTTCACCCCATGCTTCGACGTTTGCCGCGCGTGACACCGTCCGCTCGACCTGATACTCCAGCACATCCTCGCCGTGATCGAGAGGGAAGACACGCTGCCCGCTGCCGAAGGGTTCGAACACAAGGTCGTTGTCCGTGTCGCAATAAAGGTCAAATCCGGTCAGCCGGGCCAGGGCGGTCATATGCTGGAACCGGTTTTGACGTGCGTCGGTGACGAAATAGGGAAGAACTTCGCTGGTCTGGCTGCGTGCAACGGCAAGGCCGGATGCATCTGCAAGCTCGGTCACGATATCGGCGGCGGTCTTGTCGCGGAACGTCAGGTTGTCGCGGTCGCGCGACAGCTGCCGCCCGGCACCAAACCCGGTAACACGCACGCGCTCAGGCCCGGCGTCGATCTGATCGACCGCGCCCGTCATCACCGTCACGGGTGCGGTATCGGCACCGGCAAAACCCAGGGCGATCTCCGCGTCATTGCCGCGCTTGGGCGCAAGCGATCCCACCCGTGCAATCGTCAGGTCAAACCGGTCGATCAGAGGTGCCATATCGCGCCGCACGTCGATATCCAGCAGTGTGCTGGCCAGGGGTTCCGCGCGCATGTCGACCCGCTGGTCGCCAAGGGTCACTTTATATGTCGGGGTGAGCATATGCTTGCAGCCTCCTTCACGGCGTCAACAGTCGGTTGATCAGTTCAAAGCTTTCCTCGGCGCCACGCCCGTCTTCCTCCGCCCGGTCGCGCCACACCCGCAGAAATGGCGTCATTTCACCGGACAGGTTGGCACGCTGGACGAATCCGGCGGCTTCCCTGCGAACGGTTTCGCTATGATCGGACAGCATCAGCTGCAGAACGGACATCAGCGCCTCGCGGTTGCGATCCGGGAAATACAGGCTGACGAGGAACTCGTAGCTGCGCAGGCGTACATGCTGGTTGCCGTGCAGCGAAAACGGCCGGATAACCGCCGCCTCCCCGGGCGCGGCCCCCGCGGTCAGGAACTCGATGCAGTTTTCCAGCAGGCTTTCGTTTGATGCCTGCCGTGCCGGATCGCTTGCCAGCCATGCCAGGATGATCTCGCGCACCTCCGGGCTTTTGAGTTCTTCTGCCAGTTGAGGATGGTCCTGCAGCAACTGCGCCCGCCGGAGCGCGTCTTCGGAGATCAGATAATCCTGCACGCCGGCAGGAAGGTTGCTCATGTCACTCATCAGAATGGCCTCACGTATCGGGATGCCCTGATCGCGTCGATTTGCGCCGGGATAAGGGGGGGCGCGATGCCAGGGTTGTTGAAATTCGTGTTCCACAGCCGTTTGGTGCTTGCGACGCCAGCGGTATCGATCGTGCCGTTGTGCATCAGGTTCGAGCGGTCGGTCACATTTGCCGCGGGCAGGTCGAGATGCCCCCCCACTGAATTGCGCAGATCGGTGGTGACATGGGTGACCTCATGCACCTCCGTGAAGTCGGTGACGCCGCCGCGCACACCGACAAAGGTAAAGCCCGCGCTTGTCGCCCCTGCCGCGACCCAGGCATCGGGGAAGGACTGTCCGCGGGAGCCTGCCACCAGCCCCCCGGCGGGCGGTGTAGCGGGGGCGGGGATCGGCGGCGCGTAAATGCGGGCCACGAAGACAATGTAAATGTCATTGGCATCGAACGTCGGAAGCGCGCGCACGGCATCGATCAGATCATTCTGGCTGGGTGAGGCCGCAAGGTTCGCGCCCGGCAGCGTGAAGCCCTCGACTGCCGGATCGACGGCAATCGCATCGGTATAGCGGGTTGGCCAGCCGGTGCAGGAGGCGGGCGGATCGATCACCGTCTCATCGACCTCGGCAAAGATGCCGCAGACCGCGTAGATCGCCCGCATGGTGTCGGACACATGGGTGCGGCGGGCATTGGTCAGCGCGCCGGTGCCGCCCGCGACGTCACGCACGTTGATCAGATGGACTCGAATGCGTCTGCGGTCCTCGGGTGCGCGGTCAAAGACCGGGTTGCTGGCCCGCATGGTGTAGCGCCGTCCGCCAAAGCCACCCGGCGAATATTCAAGCATCGTTTCATGATCGAGCGGATGCGCGTCGCTGACGGTGATGCGGCGCAGCCGGTGATTGCTTTGGCCCAGGGTGCGGGCCCCGGCATCGAGATGCGGTGCGGCCAGCCCGCTGTTGGTGGCCTGGTTTCGGTCCTGCGTGTCGGTAACAAGCATCAGCGCGCGTGACACGTAGGTATTCGCGGCACCTGTCAACGGCGGCAGGGTGATCGTTTCCACACCGGGGCGCACATCGTCATCGGACTGGTCGCCAAACCGCGTGCCCCATTCGGCGTCGATTTCTGCGCCACCATTCAGATCAACCGCGCGGGCAAAGAAATGGCGGGTGTCCGACCCCACGAAATTCGCCGCCTCGGCCACGCCGTTCAACAGGGCGCCCGTGGTCGTGTTGAAGGCGTTGTCCCACAGGCCCACACGCACGAAATCCACGGCGGCCGCCGCAGCGGTTGCCTGATTGACGATCTCGAAACTGCTGGTGGTGACGATCACGCGGTCGCCATCAGGCTCCAACCCGGCGATCCCGAGCTGGAACCCGGTGTCACGCGCGGCGGCGCTGATCTGCGCACCCTCGGCAAAAAAACGCAGACCGATTTCCCGCACGGGCGGTGCCGTTTCCGGCACGCTCGTATTGGCGAAGCTGTGGGGCAGTGTCACGGGTGTCTGACCAGCTGCGGGTATCTCGTCGGCAGACCCGAAGAGGGCAACCCGCTGGTTGATCCGGTTCAGCTCCAGATTACCGGCGAAGGCCGCCGGTTCCGCGCGCCGCACCAGCAGCAGAATACGTTGCGCGTTGCGCCCGATGTTTTGCACCTGCAGCGGGCGGCCCGGGTTTATCTTCTCCGCTTCCGGCAGCACCGGAGGATCGAGCGCCGCGAACAGCGGGTCTTCGGTGATATCGAGCGTCAGCCTGACCGTGGTCAAGCTGCGCGTGGTCGAGAACCCGGGACTGCCGTTCACCGTCAGTTGCAGTTTGATTTCCACATCGTCGAGCGCCGCGCTGGGGGTGGGGCCCCCTTCGGCAAAGAGCCGGATGCCCAGAAGCTCGAAATCGGTGCCCGAGAACACATTGTCGGTGCCGTCGAAGGTCAGTTCGTTGCCGCCCACAAGCGCGTCAAACAGGCGGACCTTATCGGCGCCCTGCTCGATGGTGACCGTCCCCGTGCCTTCAAAACTCGGGGTCGCAAGGAACACCACCGGGCGCCGCGCCGGCGAAGTATGGGCCCGTTTCAGCACCACGACATTCTCGACGGGGTCCGTGCCTGGCCCGCCGGTTGGCGGCGCGCCGACTGGTCTGGGCAGCTCGATTCGTGGGACCACCTCCGCGACGGACCGATCCACGATCACGACGTCAAAGTGATCAGCACCGCTGGCCAGACGCATGCACACCACCGGACCCTTCGCCTCGCTCAGGGGGGCGCCAACCGGACGCGCCACCACATCGGCATCCAGTTCGAGGATGAAAATGCCCGGTGTTTTCGGTTTGTCGGGATACTGGAAGGATCCGTCGGCTTCGGGGTGACGACGCAGCGGGGTTCCGGCGCGACCGCTGCCGGAACTGCTGGGCCGCTCGCCGTCCATATACTCGCCATCCGGCGCCGTGATGAAAAATGCGCCGGTGTAGGGTGTGCCGTCCTCGAACCGGATCGACCCCTGCACCACAAAGCTTGGGCTCGGCTCTGCCGCCTGACGGGTCAGTGGATCACCGCGAGGCAACGTGCCCGGGCAGGTCTCGTGCCGGGCGCTGTTGAGGTTGGGTTCGACAAAGCAGCAGCGGGTTGTCGTACCGCTGTCGTTCAGACACCATCCGCCCGCGACGCTGCCGGGTGACGGTAGGTTGACTGTATCAGGCTCAGCCACGTCCGCTGGCAGGTCCGTCGCGCGGGTGAACAGCAGTTCGGTCCGCCGGTTGGGACGCCAGGCGAAGGTTTCATTGCGCACCGGGTCCAGTTCACCGCAGCCCAGCCACTTCAGGATTTCGCCGGGGCAGTTGGGCAGGAAGCGGTCATCGGGCACGGAAAGGTTTTCGGCGGAGAGGTAGGCTTCGATCAGGACAGGCCATGTCGCGCCGTTCATCGCACCGGTGGGCGGCAGGCCGTTGGCCGTTTGGAAATCGCGTACCGCGGTGTCTGTCAAAGGTCCGTGATCGCCGTCGATCCGACCCTGGTAGAAACCGCGATCCTGCAGCATCTGCTGGTATTCCCGGGTACCCCAACTGTCGCGCAGGCTGAGCGTGGTGCCCGGTGTCCGCATCTGGCGGATCTCGTTCCATTCGTCGATGGCGGCCTGCGGATCATTGCCGAACCGCAGCATGGCAAAGACGCTGCGCGCGCGGCGCTCTGACAGGGACTGATTGTAAGCGTTCGATCCCGTCAGATCCGTGTGCCCGACCGTCACAAGGCGCATATCCGGATTGTCGGCGGCAAATCCGGCGACCTGGCGCAAGACATGTTTCAGGCAGGGTTCGACAAAGGCGCTGTCGAACCGGAAATGCACCAGGAACCGCAGTGCGAGCGCCGCGGTGTCGCGCAGGACGATCTCGACCTCGGTGGTCTCTCCCGCCCGGACCGCAGCGGTGGCAACACCGGAAAGATCTCCGCCGTCGGCGGCGGCACCGGGCGCAGCGGCCCGAACGGTGAAGCTGCCGGCCGGAAACGGGTCTTCTGTCCAGCGGTTGTCCTCGCGATTGGTCAGCGGGCGGTCGTTGATCTCTTCGCCGTCCTGGGTTGTGCCTGCAACGGTGACGTTCACGCCCGAGGGATCGAAGCCCGGATCCCCCTCCTTGATGACGGTGACGACAAGAACGCCCTCGTCCTCGGTCACGGGTGGTGGTGGCGGTGGCGGCGGGGGCACTTCCGGCTCGGGTTCGGGGGCTTCGGTGTATTCGCGCAGCCGCAGGCGGTACTCGAAGGCATCGGGCAACCCGGCCTGTTCGGCAATCTCGAACCTCTCGATCAGTACGTCTTCGAGATCGGTGGCGCTGACGATATCGGCGGCAAAGGTCAGCGGCGCGGCCGCGCGGTAGGCTTCCCGAAGCCCGTTCAGACCTTCGCGCGCCTCTGGTCCACTTTGCACACCCGTCAGTTCGATCGCGGCCCCCGCCTGTCCCAGCCGCTGAAAGAAGTCGCCCTCAAGGGCGGGAACATCGTGGCGGGTCAATACCTGATCCTCGTCCAGCTGGATCAGCTGGACCTGCTGAAGCTCGATCTCTCCGAGCATCGGGCGGATCGGTGGCGCCATGTTCCGAGCCTCTCCGTTACGCTTTCAGCGAGTTGAGGTGGCCCACGATCGCATCAATCAATGCGATAATCTCACCTTTCACTTCGTCAATGGAGGGAAGCCCGCCCACGACATCCGCAATATCGGACACCGCATCGAAATCGTCCGCATTGTCAGGCAGCAGAGCCTTGGCGGCATCCACGAAACCTTTCACCTGCCCGGTAAACTCGGCCGCTTCCGCCAGGCCGGGAATGGCACTGACGTCGAGGTTCTGCACTTCGGTTTTCAGCTTGCCCATCAAGTCGATCAGCGTGTCCAGAAGACTGTCGATCTGATCGGGGATGATGGATCGCAACGCGGCAATCGCCGGCTGGATCACACTCACTTTTTCGTCGAGGAAGTCCTTGAAATCCTGCAGAACTTCCTTGAGGTCTTCAAACAGGTTGTCTGCCATGCTTCTTCTCCTTTTGTGTGGTGGCGGTTACGTGCGGCCGCCGCCGTTAAGTTGCTGCAACCGTTCCAGCAACCCGCTGAGCGGCGCCACGAAACGCTCCAGTCCGGTGGCGAAATCGGGCATCAGATCAAGCCCGTCGATGATGCCGTCCAGCAGCCCTTCGGCCTCGTCCAGAATGTCGTCATCGAGCAGGCCAATGGCCTCGGGCTCTGCCGGTTCCTGAAATTCCCTAAGCACCAGCGCGTAGGCATAGCGGTCCGGCTTGCCAGATACTTCGCGGGTGCGAAAATCGTCTATAATGACCTGATCAATTTCGGCATCCGCCACGATGTCCGCGACGAAGGGGATCGGATCGCCGGCCTCAAACAGCTCGGTCACGGTGCCAAGCACCTGCTGTGCGTCCGGTCCGCTGGCCACGCCTGCCACGAGGATCGCGGTGGCGTGACGCCCCATGTTCTGAAAGTAGCTGCCCTGCATCTGCGGTGCGCGATGCTCGGCCAGCGCCCTGGCATCACGCAGCCTGAGCGTCTGGACCTGCGGCAGGGCTATTTCGTCAAGCATGGGGCGCATATCGGTTCCTCATACGTCTATGCCGTGGCGCCGCGCCTCGTCGCGCAGAATTTTGGCAAGCGCGTCGCCCAGATCGGCGCGGTCGAACCGCGGCGGATGCGGCATGGTGCGGGTGGTCTGGGGCGCGGGCTCCGGTGGCTCATCTTCCACTGCGCCCTGCGCCCGGGTCAGGGCCGCCCGGTCGGCGGGCGCGATGATCGCGGCAACCGGCGGGGTGAGGTCCGGCTGCGGGGGCAGGGGTACGGGTGTGTGATGCGGCGGCGGTGCCAGCGTGTCGCGGTGCAGGGGGTCGCGCGTGTCCGGAGGTGCCGGGTCCACCAGTTGGGGGATCGCTGGCCTCTGTGCCGAACTGTCCTGTAATGGCTGCGGTGCGGGGTGACCGACCCTTTCGTTGGGTGGGGTGTCGGCAAACTGCGGGTTGCGCCGGACCTTTTCACGGGGGTGTGCCATCGGGTCGCCGGGGTGCTGAATGGGCGCCGTGCCGAGGGCGGAAAACTGTGCTGCGGTCCCGGGGCGTGAAGCGGTGTTTTGCCCGGTGGCGCGGGGTGGCGGCGACAGAAGGTGCCGCAGAAGAGCGATTGGCGCGGCAATACCTGCCACCGGCCTTTCCCAGACATCTGACAAGCCGCGGGGCCTGTCCTGTGGCACGCCATGCGCGGATAACCTTTGCATTGCCTTGGACCTGAGGGGTTCTTTCCAGTCAATTCCGGCATCGGGCAAGGGGCTGCGTCCCGGTCGTGGCCTCCGCGCAAGGGCAATTGCTGATGGTTGTGACCCACTAGGCTTTTCCAGAAAGGACGCCTCTGTTTTCGACCACAGCCTTAACCTGCCGCCGCCAACCTTGGCAGGCAGCGTCTTGATGTCAGCGCCGGCGCCGGGCGCGACGGCAGTGGCCTTACTGGGCGACGGTTTCAGAAATGACGGTTGACGCCTTGGTGGCACGGGTGTCGCAGGTTTGATCGGCGCTTTACCCAAGGGCCTTGGCGCGGCTTCCTGTGCTGTTTCCGCCAGCGGCGCGCTGCACCAATGATGCAACCCGCTGCCCATAGGTGGCCCCAGCCGCAGCCTGGTATCCTTGTGCAACCAGTCATGCTGGCGGGCCGCGCGCTGCCAGTTTTCCAACACCACCGTCTGCGCCCGCAGTCGGCGCAGAAACACCGCCGCACCGCGACCGGCACCCGCCTGTGCCGCCTTGCGCAACCGCGAGGGTGCGGCGGATGCCAATGGCCCGGTCATCCGGCCTGTGCCTCGCGCGTGCCCATTTCCAGATAGAGCAGGATTTGACCGATCGTCATTCCGCTCACCTCCTCCGGGGTCCAGCCGAATTCGCGTGCCAGCACGAAACAGGCCTTTGCCAGCGGCGCCTGCACCATCTCCTCCAGCGCGTTTTGCGGCAGATCAATGCCGCTCAGGGCGTTGATCTGATCGACAAGGTGCCGGGCCAGACCTGCTGGCAGCCGTTCGACGTCGCGCAGCGACAACTCCGGCGCCACCAGAGCCTGCTGGATCATCAGCGCGGCAGACAGGTTTTCATCCTCCTTCGAGGCCCGCGCGATCACCTGCAAGTCCCGCACAGTGAGCGGGCGCAGTTCGACCTGAGCCGGTGCCGCGCCGTCGTCTGTGCCAAGATGCTCGGGCGGGATGTCGTGCAGGTGCCGCGCCGACGCGCCAGCCAGCAGTTCTTCGCCTGAAAGTGTCATGGTTTCCCTCATCCTTCCTGATCAACGAAGGCCGGGCCTGCCGACACGCCGCTGTCATCATCGAAATCGGCGATATCGACGCTCTTGGCGCGGAAACTCACTTTCTCCATCACGATGTCATCTTCGGGAAGCGCAAAGGCCCAGCTTTGGAATTTCACGCCATTCAGCGTCAACCTTGCCTGCCCGACGACCGCTGGGTCATTCAGTTGCAGGGTCATGTTGAATTCCGGCTGGAAGGTGCGCTGATTGTTGTCGAGAAAGGATTTCCGCCCCATCAGAAGACCCAGCAGCGCGCCGTTGATATAGGCTCTGTCCGCCTCGCCGCAGATGTCGATGTTTCCTTCGTGCAGCGATGTGACATGGCGAAAGCCGATCTCGTGAAAGCTGCGCAGATCGGTGTCGACCGTGAAGCGCACGCCGGTCACGCGCCCCACTGCTGTCGCGATTTCGTAGCGGGAGATGATCGATTCCGCATCGCCGCCCGGCGGCGTGTCGAGCGGCGCAAGCGTCAGCGTCGCGTCGCCACCGGTGAATACATTGGTGTTTGCCATTTTTTCGTCTCCCTATTCGAGGAACATCGTGACTTTGATGAAATCGATGCTGAACGTCGGGCGCAGCACGATGGTGACCCGTGCGATGCCGCGGATTTCGTCATCGCGGGTGGCGGTGACCTCCAGCTCGTAGCTGACCAGCTGTTCGTCGATGACCATTTCGGCGAGGAAGCTGTTGATGGTCGACTGCATCGCCGCACGGACCCGCTCGTTATTGAGCAGGCCGATATACGGGTTGGCCGCAGAGCGGACGCCGAACACCGCGAAATCCACGATCCGCCGCGTGGTGATCTGGTGCCAGGCGGTGTTGGTCGAGGTGGTGATCCCCTTGACGGTTCGGAACCCCAGCTTTTTCTCCAGCGCCAGAACACGGGCCTGCACCAGCCGCCGCAATTCGGCCTGGGTGTACTCTTCTTCCAGCCCGGCGACGGACAGTACCTTGTTGGTCAGGCTGCGGTTGATCGGCGCCCCGGAAATCATGCCAGCGACGGCCGCCGCGGCATACCCACCGGAAAGCGTGACCGGCTCACCGGTCACAACGTCGGACACCGTGACACCCGGTGCGACAAAGACGATGCGGTCGCTGTTCAGCGTATGGCCGAGGATGTCGTCAAGATCAGCCTCGAAGGGTGATCCGATCACGCCGATGCGCTCACGCTTGTTGGTGTCGGAACTGGCGGACGTCACATGCGCCGTCAGGTCTGCGCCAATCGTGCCGCCATTGTCCTGCCCGGCCGCGACGATGATGAAGGCCGGTTCGTTGGCAAGCGCTTCAAAGCCGTTATTGTAGCTGGCACCGGCAGCGCCGTTCGATCCGCCGCCAAAAAGCTGGAATTCCGTGGTTGTGGCAAAAGCGGTGGGTATCTCGCCAATGTTGGGGTTACCGGCGGTGCCGTCCAGTTCGGCAAAATCGGAATCTTCCAGCAGATCCGCGAGATGCTGCCCGTTGACGGCGGTGAAGGTCTCTTCGTTCAGATCGTGGCGCAGTGTTACTTTCACCGCGTCGTCCGACCGCACGACATAGGTGGCGATGACGGTGTCGGCGCCCCCCGGTTCTTCGCCGGCAGGAAAGGTGAGGTCTCCGGTTGCGAGGTCCACCTGCACCTCGCCTGCAGCAGGCGCCGCACCAACGACAACCGTGCGGTCCACCGCCACGGTCGATCCGCTTGCCAAGACGGCAATGCGGTTGCGCGCACTCTCCACGATTTGCGTGTGGGTCAGGGAAATCGGTACGGGACCGTTATGCGTTTCATCCGCGATCACGGCGTTTTCCTCCGCCGGCGAGATGTTGATACCCAGATCATTGCCCCAGTTTCCGGGGGTTTTGGCCAGCAAGGTGCAGCAATCGCCGCCGGCGGACTGCACGGTGAAACTCGCGTGTTCAGCCACACCGGGTTGACCTTCCGGCACCGAGGCCCGAACAGCGATCACATCGCGCGCGCCGTGGTCATAGGCCAGATCGATGGCGCGGATCAGGGTCAGTTCGTCGCCGGGGTTGTCCGGGTCGAAGGCATCGGCCTCGCCAAACACCTCCCGCGCCTCCGCGGTGGAGCCGATGATGACAGGTTCGTTGACCGGTCCCTTGCTGGCGGTGCCGACCATTCCGATCGCGCTGATCGACACGACACCGGGGATGATCAGGCCTTCTGGGCGGACGGCAACCGACACGCCGGGTAATATCTGTTCCATGGCATTCTCCTGGTCTGGCTGGCGTCTGTCCCGATAGGGTCAGCCAGCTCTCTGGTGATCCGCGTCCACGCGGAGGTAAAGAACGGCAGGCGCAGCAAAGGCCGGCGCGTCATGACGAATGGCTAGAAAATCCCGCCCGGATCGCAGCGTGATCGGACGCGGAAACTGTCTCAGATGCGGGATGTAGATGTCGTTGACGGCATCGCTGTCCCAGTCACCCAGATCGAACGGGTCGCCGGGCGGGCCAAGCGCGGTCAGAAAGGCCGCTACGCTGGGGAAGCTGACCTGTGCCTGAAGTTGCGGTGCGTCACCATCGCCGACGGCATCCAGAAAAGCATCGAGCGTGCCATGCACGACCGGTGCGCCTGGCGCCCCCGCGACACCACGCTCCAGCGTGACTGCGCCGCCGGTAAAGCCACCGGGCAGAAACCCGATGCCAAGGATTGCCTTGGCGCGTACCTTGCGCGCCCCGCCAGTGGACCTCACGATCAGTGACGGCGCGCCATCGTCGTCCCAGCGGCGCATGTCGTCGATCACCGTGTCCACGGTGCCTGTGGGTGATCCGGTTTCTTCGAGATCGGAGCGGATGGGAATACGCACAATGAAGCTCTCCGCATCATCGTTGTCGCGCCCGTGATATTCGTAGAGGAACGGCAGATCGGTCGCTTTGCGCCAGGCATTCAGGGAAGGCACATGTTCTGCCGGACCACTGTCCGACACCGCGAGGCGAAGGAACCCGGCGCTGCGCAGGCTGGCGCTGGCGCCCATGACATTGGCCTGCACCGTTTCCATGCCGCTGTCGACCGCGTTGGGCGAAATATCCCATAGTTCGATCCGCGCGACACCGTCGATATGCAGCCCGCGCAGGGCGGCGACCGGCACACCCAACCGGGTTTCAGCGCCGCGCCGGTCGCCCAGGCCCAGCCGGCGCCCTTTAACAGACACCAACTGCACGCTGTTGTTGGGCAGTGCCCCCACGGCACCGGGTACAAACGCGCTCAGGTGCACGTTCAGGACTTCGCTTATCGCATCATCAAGAGGCAGCGGTGGCGGCATAACGTTGCAGGATCCTCGAAAACACTTGCACATGCGTGGCACCCATCCCTCCGCGGAAGGATCGGCAACTGCTTGTGGTAGATGCAATTTTCGTGCCAACGTGTGGAAAGGGTTAAGGCTTTGTTAATAATCGATTTTGCCTGAGAACGCGGCGCGCGGGGTGGGTGGAATGCGCCCCACGGGCGTGTCTGTCGGCCGCGGCGCGATGCGAATTGTCCCGTGAAGCGAGCGGGTTAGAGCGTTGGTTCAGGTGGGTGTTTTTGGACCCACCCGTCGGCGCGCGGCAGCCGGTGGCGCGCCTTGCGACGCGCGGTATTTTGCAACCGTGCGCCTGTCGATCGTAATACCGGCGGCACACAACTGACCGGCAAGCCGTGCGTCACTCAGCGGGTTTGCAGGATCTTCTTCCGCAATCAGCCGGGCGATCCTGTGCTGCAATTCGTCGACGCCAAGGCCTGTCCCCCGCACCGACCGCCCCATGAGCCCGCGCAAGGGCATATGCCCGCGCGGCGTCTGTGCGGTCAGCACCCCCATGACCCGGCCAACCGTGCTGGGATGTCGCCCAACCGATGCCGCGAGCGTTACCTGCGTCAGGGGGGCAGGGGCATCAGCACCATCCAGATAGGCAGCCTGCCGGCTGACGAGCTCGGTTGCGACGGCGAGGATGGTCGCATTGCGACGTTCAAGAGCGGTGTTCAGGCGGTCGGCCTCGCGACGCGCCTGTGCATCGATACCCGGCAGCGTGGTGATTTCCGGCAGGGATGCGGGGTTCAGAACGACTGTCCAGATGCCGTTTTGCAGCATCACCAGCAGGTCGGCAGCGCCGGGCGGCGTGACCGGGCCTGCGCCAAACTGGAGGCCGGGTTTGGGATCAAGCCCCCGCAGCGCCCCAACCCGATCCACAATCGCGGCCTCAGTACCGCCGCAGGCTTCGGCAAGGCGTGTCCAGTCGCCCTTGGCCACAAGCTCCAGATGGGACAGTACCTGCATCATCAACCGGTCCAACTGACCGTTCTCTGCCGCTTGCAGCCTCAGGCATTCTGCCAGCGACCGGGCAAATATCCCGGTTGGTTCGAACCCCTGCATCCGGGTCAATACCGCTTCGACCTCTGCGAGCTCAGAGCCGGACACCTGCGCGACCTGTGTCAGCGGTTGCCCCAGCCAGCCCCATGGTTCCAGAGCATCCAGCAGGGCCATGGCGATGCGCCGGGTGCGGGCCTGCCGGAAACTCGCGCCGATCTGACGTGTGACATGCGCAACGAGGCTTTCCGGCGCGGCGTGATTTTCGATGCCCCTGTCGGTATGCGGAGGGCGTATGCCGATGCAGGGGTTTGTGCGTGCGGCGCGCCAAAGCTTTCTTGTCACGTCCCCATTGCTCAGCGACAGCAGGCCGATGGCCTGACGCAGCGACGGGGTCATTGACAGCTTTTGTGTTTGTCGCGTCTGCAGCTTGGGTTTGAGATGCATTGCCGATCCCGATTGCCACCAAGGGCTTTGCCAGAGAACGCCGCCCTGCGTCTGGCGCGGCCCGGTTTCAGGATCAGAGTATGACAAAAACCGCTGCATTTCGACCCGTCGGGCAGTGATCCGACATCCAACAGGGCCAAGGGCGGCGGTGATGCCCGCGCGCTGATCCCGCATTCGGGCCTACGGACCTCTTGCGCCGGGTCGCCTCAGACGTCAGTTTACAGGCGGAGGAATATCCGGCGTGAACCACGCAGGGCATTGAGCTGAACTCCGCTGCCGGTCACAACGCCGATGGATGGGACCGTCGGAAACAGCTTGCTGCGGATCGCCACCGGTTGCCGGTGCGCGTGTGGCGTATATCGGGAGAACATAATGACGATCACTAAATCCGGCACCGCGAAAACGGAAGCAGGCAAAGAGCATCCGCTTGTCGGGCGCTACTCTGCCCAGTTGATTAGCGACACCGGTCAGCTCACGCAGTTCGGTGCCTTTATCGAGACCTTGCCGCCCGGCTCAAGCTCTTCTCTTATGCATTGGCACAGCAACGAAGATGAGATGATCTATGTTCTGACCGGGGACATCACGCTCTATGAAGGGGACCATGCATCGCAACTGGCACCCGGCGATGCGGCCTGTTTCAAAGCGGGCGATCCTGTCGGGCATTGTCTGAAAAACCTGTCCGATCAGGATGCAAGTTACATGGTGATCGGCACCAGAAGCGATCAGGACACGGTGACCTATCCCGGACGCGACCGGCGGCTTATCCGCAACGGCAAAGCGCGTGAATGGACGGATGAAGCAGGAAACCCGGCGACAAGCGCTTACGATGATCCACCCGAGGCAACCCGGTAACGCCGCTGACCACGGACAGCTCACCTGACCTGCGCGGCAATCTGACAGTGGCGGAGACCCCACCGCGCTTCACCAAGCGCTGCATGGCGCGTGTCAGGTATCGACCGGTATCGTGCGACATGCCGGTACGCTGACGGCGCGCCATAGGCCCATAATTGCTTGCCGAACGATGTGATCGCTTGCAGAGGTGTTCAATCCGGTCGTTCCGGTCTACGGTTTCTCACAGACGCAGAAAGGAAATCAATTTGGCAAGCTCAGTCATCGAAGAAGACCTGATAATTGAAGGCAACATCAAGTCGGGTGAAGGAAATGTGGAAGTCAAAGGCAAAGTGATGGGAGACGTCACCGCGCAATCGGTCGTCGTGCAGACGGGTGGCGCTATCGACGGAGCATTGTCAGCAAAGACGGTTGTTATCGAAGGCAAGCACAAGGGCAAATTGCAGTGTGACGACCTGAAACTTGCTTCTACGTCGTCGGTGCAGGCGGATGTTTCGGCCCAGACAATGACCTCCGAAAGCGGGGCGAAGGTCGCCGGGAAAATCCAGATCACCGGCAAGTGACACGCATCCGCGTGGCTGGACGTTTTCACATCGGAAAGATCGGCTTTCGACAGCGGTTCAGGACGTCAGAAAGTCGGCAACAATCCGATTGAAAAGGTCGGGTTTTTCCATGTGTACCGCATGGGCACAGCCCGGGATCACCGCAAGGCTTGTGCTCGGAATACTGCGCCACAAACGCTCGATCTGACGCCAGAGATAGGTGCGATCCTGATCGCCCCACAGCACCAGTGTTTCCAGCGGGTTGCCGGCAAGGTAGTCTGTTCCTGACCAGCCTTGCATCGCATCCAGACCGGCGTCGAATGCCATCGCTGCACTTTGTTCCGCGATCCGTGCGCAGGCGGGATATTCAGCAGCGGCCTCCGTCTCGACAAACCATGTCGCGGCAATCCGGCGCGCTGTGCTGGCGACACCATCTTCCTTTGCGCGTTGCTTGCTTTGCGCGATGGTTTCAAACCGGCCGGGCAGCATGCCCACGGCGCCCGTGCCGTAGAGGATGAGCTTTTCAATGCGATCCGGCACCTGATGTGCCATCTGCTGCACGATCATGCCCCCCATGGAATGACCCATCAGGTGAAACGTCGTGATGCCTTTTTCGACCAGATGAGCGATGATCCAATCGGCAAACCCCTCAATCGTAGCAATGGGCGGCAGATGGTTGTTTTCTCCGAACCCCGGCAGATCGACGGTAACAACTGGGCAGAGCTGTTCCAGATATTCACGTTGCAGGTCCCATTGTGCGCTGCCGCCCATGAACCCATGGACCAGAACCAGCGGTGTCACTTGCGTTGTCCCTGCACGATCCGGTCGAGGATCATCGCGCAGAACAGGATTGCGAACCCGGCCAGAATACCCTGGCCGACGTTGGCGTATTGGAGCGCTTCAAGCACGTCCTCTCCCAACCCTTTTGCACCGATCAGCGAGGCCACGACCACCATCGCCAGTGACAGCATGATCGTCTGATTGATTCCCGCGCGGATCGAGGGGCTGGCCAGTGGCAGGTCCACCCGGGTGAGCAGATACCACTTGTTGGCCCCGAAGGAGATCGCTGCTTCGCGAACGCTTTCCGGCACCCCCCGCAGCCCCAGCACCGTGAGACGCACCACGGGTGTGCCGCCAAAGATCATCGTGGTGACGACAGCCGCCGGCTTGCCGGTGCCAAAGAAGGCAATGACAGGGATCATGAAGACAAAGGCAGGCATCGTCTGCATGAAGTCCATGATCGGCTGAATGAAGGAGTAAAACCGTGGCCGCCGGGCACAGAACATGCCAAGCGGGATGCCGATCAGGATCGAGAGGCAGGCCGCCGTCCCCAGCAGCGCCAGTGTTGTCATCGCTTTTTCCCAGAACCCGAGCAGCCCCATATAGGACAGGAATGCCGCCGACCAGATTGCGGTTCGAATGCCGGCGGTCAGCCATGTCAGCAGGATGATCAGGCTGGCGATCACGATCCATGGTGTGCTGACGAATATCAGCTCTAGCGCATCAAGGATCAGTCTGATTGCATAGGTGATCAGGTCAAAGAGCGCCTCGCCGTTAGCAACACAAAAGGCAAAGAAGGCTTCAACCCATGCGATGCTGTTCAACCGGTACTCGGGGTTGGTCGGGAATTCGCTCAACAGCGTGAAACGACCCGGGAAACTGTAGTGCATCATCGCCGCGAAGGCGATCAGCACCATGAACACCGCGCTGAAGGCCATCTGCGCCACTGGCAAACCAGAGCGGATGGACCGATCCGATAGCCATTCCGAAAAGCGCGCCTCAAGCGCCCAGTTCGCCACCGTCGCCTGAACCGCCTTGACCAGAACGAGCAGGGCGACCCCGGTGAGGGCGATCCAGATCCCTTGTCCGGCCAGCACCTCGGCTTCGGCGCGTATCCCGCCGATCGCCGCCTGAAGGGAATCCACCGTGCGCTGGTAGACATCCACCTTGTCGGAACCGCTTTCGATGGCGGCGGCCAGCTGTTGCTGCCGCAACTCCAGGGTGCCCTCGATGGAGGCGATCCGCTCGCGCGCGTCGGCGGCAAGATCGCCGAACAGCCCGCGGGCGATTTGCACGAATGCCAGCGTTTCTATGATCAGGAAGGGCAGGGCCCACGACCACAATCCGCGTGCGCCATACCAGATCGGACCAAAGAGACCGGCCATGGCATTGAACGTCGCGGTGAATTTCGCGCTGGCCCCGATTTTGTCGAACTGGGCGATGTAGTAGTCCGGCGCGGTGCGCACAAAGGCGCGGATGTTATCCCGGCGCTCTGCCGCATAGGCGCGCGCGACGTCCGTATCCGTGGCTTCAAGCGGGTTTTGGGCAGTGTCCATCATGACATTTCCGTTCCTTCAACAACAGTGCGCAGAATGTCGGCGCGTGTGATGACGCCGACATCGCGCCCCTGATCCTCCACGAGGATCGGACTGTCGCGGTCGATTGCAAGGTTGATGAGCGTGCTGAGCGTCTCACTTTCGTTCACGCGCGGCGCGTCCGCGGAAAGCGGGCCCCTGGATTGGGTGAAGGCGTCGATATCCTGCATGACCGCGTGCGCCCTGACCACCTTGAGGCGTGATATGCCGGCGACAAAATCAGCGACGTAGTCATCCGCCGGGTTCATCACGATCTCCTCCGCCGTGCCGGTCTGGACAAGGCGGCCATCCCGCATGATCGCGATGCGGTCCCCGATACGGACGGCTTCGTCCAGGTCATGCGTGATGAAGATGGTGGTCTTTTTCAGAATCTGGGAGAGCCGGATAAATTCATCCTGTAGCTGTCGGCGGATCAGCGGGTCCAGCGCACTGAAGGGTTCATCCATCAACAGAACATCGGGGTTTGCAGCAAGCGCGCGCGCAAGGCCCACACGTTGCTGCATCCCGCCCGAAAGCTCATGTGCGAATTTTGATCCCCAGGCGCCAAGCTCAACAATATCGAGGATGGCGGCCGCCTGTCGCATGCGTTCATTCTTGCTGACTTGCCGGATTTCGAGCGGCATCGCGACGTTGTCGAGCACCGACCGGTGCGGCATCAGGGCGAAATTCTGGAAAACCATTCCAATCTTGCGGTTGCGAAAGGACTGCAGGTCGTTCGGCGCCAGCCCCATCACGTCTGTGCCCTCGATCAGGATTTGCCCGGCGGTGGGTTCCAGCAGGCGGTTGAAGTGCCGCACCAGCGTGGATTTGCCGCTGCCCGACAAGCCCATGATACAGAAGATTTCTCCGCGATTGACTGACAGGCTGACATCCGCGACGCCCACAACGGCATTGTGCTGTGCCAGAACCTGCGCCTTGTCGAGGCCTTCCTCGTAAATGGCGCGCAGAGCTGCCTCGGGGTGGGCGCCGAAAATCTTCCAGACGTTATTGATTTCGATAACGGTGTCATCGCTCATAATGGCAAATCCATGAGTTCATCGGCGCAGTCACCTGCGGTTTGGCCGGGCCTGAGCGCTGTCAGGCCCGGTGAAGACGTGGGAAATGCGCCCGTTCAGAGACCGAGCCAGGCGTCCACGCGTTCTGGGTTCGCTTCGACCCACTCGCGGGCAACTTCCGCCGGATCCCGGCCCTTGCCGCTGATCTCGAAGGCGAAATTGCTGACGTCATCCGCCGTCAGGGAAAACCGCTCGAAGAACTCCGTAATCGCCGGTGACCGGTCCGCCAGCGAGTTGGACCATGCGATCTGCACTTCCTTCAGCGCATCCTTTGAGGCGACCTTTGACTTTTCATACCAGTCTGCATCGTCGGAGGGCTGAATCATCACGTATTTTGCCGGATCGTAGGTCGGCTCGCTCAGCATCTCCACATCGAACTGATACCAGATCGCATGGGGTTTATAGCAATAGAACGCGTAGCCTTCGCCCTTGGCGATGGAGTCCTTTACCCGCGCCGTCTTGACGCTTTCCTCGGCTCGGATCGGCTCCACGAAATCAAGCAGACCGTAATCGCGTACCTTGACCTCGTTCACATTTGCAGACGCCCAACCGGGTGCCCCGATCCACATCTCTCCCTTGCCGTTGCCGTCACTGTCCATCAGGGCAGCCACGTCCGGACGGCCCAGATCGGCGATGTCTGTGATGCTGTTGGCCTTGGCGAAATCCTGCGAGACGCAGAAGCCCTGATTGCCTTCGTAAGGGTTCGACGACAGGGTCACTGTGCCAGCGCCATCGACGTATTTCTTGGTGAAGCTTTCCTGATTGGGCAGCCAGACGTCAGGATGTACGTCAATATCGCCCTTTCCCTGATCCATGGCCTGAAAGATCGTGGCGTTGTTGCCGGGCACCATTTCCGCCGTCCCGCCGATGCGCATTTCGACCACGGCTGCCAGCAGGTGGGCAATGGCCTGTGCGCCGGTCCAAGAGGGCACGCCGATTTTGACTTCTTCCGCGGCAAAGGCCGGCGCGGTGAATAGCCCAACCGCTGTCGTTGCCGTTATGAGGGTCTTCTTGAATGACATAAGTGTTTCTCCTTGTTGGTGTTTTTGATTTTTTTATCAGTCTGTGTAGCCGTGCAGATCAAAGGTGTCGGGATAGCCGAACAGCGCGGCACTGCCGCCAGTATGCAGGAATACGACGTTTTCCATATTGCCAAAGTATCCCTGCCGAATGAGATTTATGAGTCCATCCAGACCCTTGCCCGAATAGACCGGATCGAACAGAAGCCCTTCGGTTCTGGCAAGCAGCTTGACCGCCTCTTTCATGCCTTCGGTGGGCAATCCGTAGCCCGGCCCGACATAGTCGCAATTGGCCCGGACGTGTGTGCGATCAATCTGCAGGCCGGTCCCGAGGTAATCCGCCGTCCGCTGGGCAAGGTCAAAGACCATCTGCTCCTGCTTTTCGCGTGGCGCACGGACACCGATACCCAGAAGGTGAATGTCACTGCGAATGGCGGTAAGCCCGGTGACGAGCCCTGCCTGCGTGCCTGAACTGCCGGTGGCGTGGACAAAGGCGTCAATCTTCAAGCCGACATTGGCCGCCTGTTCTGCGACCTCGCGCGCGCAATTCACATACCCAAGGGCGCCGATCGGGTTGGAGCCGCCGCCCGGCACGATGTAGGGCACGCGGCCGTCCAGCCTCAGGTTCTCCGCAAGGGTGGCCATTTCGGCGTTCATATCGACGCCGTTGCCGCGTTTGGAGACCGTCGCCCCGTGCAGGCGGTCCATCAACACATTGCCGTTGAGATTGTAACTTGCGTCATTGAACCCGGTACGATCCTCTAAGAGGATGTGGCAGGCCATGCCGAGCTTGGCGGCCGCCGCCGCGGTCTGGCGCGCATGGTTCGATTGCGTTGCGCCCTGCGTGATGATGGTGTCGGCCCCCTGCGCCTGTGCATCCGCCATCAGGAATTCCAGCTTACGGGTCTTGTTGCCGCCGGAGGACAGGCCGGTGCAATCGTCGCGCTTCACCCACAGGCGTGGCCCGCCCAGTTCTTCGCTGAGCCTGTCCATCGGCTCCAGCGGAGTAGGCAAATGTCCAAGGCGCACCTTTGGAAATTGCGCCAGGGTAATCGAGAGATCTTTGCAAAGACTTGCAGTCATCTCAGGTGTCTGGTCTTCCGTTTGCTCGGACATGAGATTGTTTTCGGTCACGCATTGGCATCCTTCACATGAGTCAGGCAAAGTCTGCCCAATGCTGGCGTGGAAAAATAATGCTTTTTTCTTTGTGCACCCATACATATTGTTTGCCTGAGAGGAGATCGCATGGACCTGCAATGGCTCGACGATGTTTTGGTGCTTCTGGAAGAAGGTAACATGACCCGCGCTGCGTCGCGCCGAAACATCACGCAACCGGCCTTTTCGAGGCGTATCCGCGGGTTTGAGGACTGGCTGGGTACCAAGGTGCTGGAACGCGGGGCGAACTCGGTCGACATCAGCGCGGCATTGAGCGCGAACGAGGCCGAAATCCGTGCCTTGATCGGACGGGTCCGGGATCTGCGCAGCAGGATCGCACATTTCGATCCGGCGAGTTCGACCGTCTCCCTGTCCGCACAGCACGCATCTGTCATTTCCACTTTTCCGGACATGGCGGTTTATGCAAAACGCCATTTCCCTTCCGTCAAATTCAGGCTGCGGCCCGGCAATCTGGGGGATTGTGTCACGATGTTCCTGCGCGGCGATACCAGCGTCCTGCTGTGCTACGAATCCGATAACGCGGGCCCGTTGCCCTTCGGCAGTACCATCCGGCGCGCGATCTGGGGCAATGACTACCTCATCCCGGTCGTCGGCGGCGGCCTGCGCTACGCGGTCAGGGATGACGGGTCCCTGCCGGTGGACGCACCGGCGATCGTTTATCCTCAGAACAGCTACTTCGGCAGCGTTCTGACTACCGCGCAGCGACCGTTCGGGACTCTGACGCTGAGCGAAAACCCGGTCTGCGAGACAGCGTTTTCCAGTGGGATCAGGGAACTGGTGGTGAACGGCATGGGTGTCGGCTGGCTTCCCTACAGCATGGCGCACAAGGAAATAGAAAGCGGCGACCTGATTTCACTGTCCAATCACTTTGGCCGGGAACAACTCAAAATCGTGCTCTATGCCGACAGTCGGGACCAGACCGCGACGTCGCTGCTGGACATCTGGAGCGTGGACAAGCGCCAGGCGCGGCCCGAGGTGTCATGAAACCGGCGGACCGCCATTGCTGTCGATACGGGCGCGCGCGAAGGATGCACCCACAAACCCGGTCAGATGGTTTTGCGTGTCAGCAGATTGATGGCATGGATAAGCGCGTCGATCTCGATGGGTTTGGCAAGCGTGAGGTCGGCGCCAAGGTCGCGCGATATGGTAAGAAGGTTGGACATGCCCTGATTGTGAATTGCTCCCGAAATGGCGATGATCGGCATTGTTTTCATCCAGGGCTGCAGTTCCCAACCCAAGGGACCGCGCAGCTTTGAAATCAGGGATATCCCGCCGTCCGGGATGGATTTCCTGTTCTTCTGGACAATGATGTCCGTGATCAGAAGATCGAATTTCTTTGTCTTTATGGCCGCGAATGCTTCGGTGGCCGACGCGCTGATCGTAACGGTGAAACCTCTCGATTCAAGTACATCCCTCAACACCGACGCGAGATCAGTGTCATCTTCCATTAGCAGAATATCGAGCAAGAGTATCTCCGCAATACTCGCGACATCAGGTCGTCGTTTCTTTCAGTGACGGACAGCCAGCCTGCGCCCGTGCCCGGTACGGTTTAAGATCAATTTTCGGGGTATGCAATCCTAGATAGAATTTTCTCTGTTTGATAATGCGTCACTCAGCACCTCTGCCAGTTCGACAGGGGGGCATGGTTTTTGCAGAAGTGGTGCCACCACATTTCCCATTTCTGCCGAGGTGAAGCCGGTGTAGCCGGACATGTAGATGATCGGTATCGAGGGGCGCAGTTCCCGCACCCGTTGAGCCAGTTCAAATCCGCCGATGCCGCCGGGCATGACGATGTCCGTCAGCAGCAGGTCCACCTTGTCGCCGCTTTCAATCACGTCCAATGCTTCCTGACCGGAGCTGGCCGAAAGAATCCTGAACCCCAGTTCCTTGAGCAGGTCTTCCATCACAGCGAGCAGGTTCGGCTCGTCTTCAACCACCAGAATGCTTTGTCCGGCACCTTTCCGGAGGGGCAACCGTTTCATGGGTTCCTCACGCTCATTCTCAACCGTGCCGCGCGGCAGAATGAGGCGAATGGTGGTGCCAAACCCGACTTCGGAATAAATGCGCAGTTCGCCGTCCGAGTGCTGGATAAACCCATACACCATGGACAGGCCGAGCCCGGTGCCGGAATTCGTGTCCTTCGTCGTGAAAAACGGATCGATTGCGCGTCCCTTGACCTCTTCCGTCATGCCCGGCCCGTCATCTGTCACGGAGATTTCAACATAGCGGTAGGCCCGGAAATCCTTGCGTGCGAAGTCTTCCGCATGCTCTCCGTGCATGCCTTGGGTGATGTAGGCCTGAGGGTTTTCGCGGCGCAGCAGCAAGTCAACGTCCACCTCGTCGATGCCACGGGCCTTAATTGTGATCTTGCTGCCCTTGCCCGTGCGCATGATGGCGTCGCGGCTGTTCAGCACCAGGTTCAGCAGCGCATTGTCGAGCTGTCCATGATCGCAATAGACCAGCAATTCCGGATTGGGCGGCACAAGTGTGATCCCGACGGTTTCCTCGATGGCCGGTCTGGCAAGGGCTTCAAATTCTGAAAAGGTTTCGCTCAGCGGGCGCGATCTTGCAAGACCGGGTTGCCGTTTGGCAAAGGCCAGCAGCCGCCCGGTCAGTTCTCGCCCCCGCTCCACCGCGTTAAGTGCGGTTGCGAGGACGCGGTCAGACCGTTCAGAGATGTTATCGGCCCGTGTCAGCTGCATCGCATATAGAATTGTGGCAAGCAGGTTGTTGAAATCATGGGCGATACCGCCCGTCAGCTGGCCAAGGGCATCGAGCCTGCCTTTGCGTTCGATTTGCTGCCTTTTCTTTTCCAGCATGGACACATCATCCAAAACGATGACCGTTCTCAATTCGCTGTCGGCTTCCTCCACGATGGCGCTTGACACACGCACGTAGCGGTTCTCGGTCTCACCGGCACGGGTCATCATGTGTGTCTCGCCGGTCAGGATCTGCCCGGCCAGGGCGCGGTTGATCGGATCGGCTGATGCATCCAGTGGCTGCATATCGATCACGTCCAGAAACTTGATGGGTGCAGGCCACGGAAACGGCGTCTTTTCGGACATGCCCCCCAGCATATGTCTGGCCGCCGGATTGATGACCTGCACCACGCCTTTTTCATCCAGCCCGACGATACCGTTCACCGTGGTGTCCAGCACGACGCGCAGCCGTTCGGACGCGGTTTTGAGAAACTTGTCGACATCCTCCAGACGGTTCCGCGTCTGGTTAAGCGCCGTTGAAATCGCATCCAGATCATCCGCTGCCTGTGTGGGCGGTCTGTTCAGCCGTAAGGCTTCACCTTCCACCAACCAGTTCGGCTGAGACACGTATGTCGCGATGTCGCGCAAATGGCGGCTGACCAACCGGTGGAAAATCGCAAGGATCGCAAGCGACGCAAGCCCTGTTTTCGCCAGGTTCGACAGGAACACCACAACCACCTGAGCGTATAGATCGGACCAGATGCGCGCACGGCTCAGGCCCAAATCCATCGTGCCCAAAACGCTTTCACCTAAGGTTGGGTCCACATGGATGAGGTTAATCGTGTCGGTCTGCAATTGTTCATTGGGGTCTGTCGGCCCGCGTTCCCAGACTTGCAGGCCATCCGCTGCGAGTTTCAGATAGGCGATATCAGTTTCGGCGAAGACACCATTGAGGATCTGATCGATCTGCTCGGTATCAAAAGACCAGATTGCCGTGCTGAGGCTTTGCGCAAAGCCCCGTTCGACTTGCCGCGTGATATCGTGCAGGGCGTCGTCCTGGCGCTGGAAGTTCACGTAGAGTTGCGCCGTCGTCGCCAGCGCCGACAGGACGGCGTTACACACCAGCACCCAAAACAGAAGTTTGAGAGCCAGCCGATTGTTCCAAGCTTTGGTCATATTCAAAGCCTAGTCGACTTTGTGCTTTTCAAGGAGTTGCGCCAGCGATCCGTCGGCGCGCATATCTTCGAGGGCGGCATTGAAATCGGCCGCAATACGCGCGTGGTCCTCGCGTGATCGTGACACGGCCATGTGGATGCGCTGCGTTGTGAGAGCGGGGTCGAGAAGCTCGATCTGGCCCAGCAGGTCGGGATCGTCCATCAGGATCGAATGCCTGACCACATGCGCGCTGTCGAGGGTCAGGTCGACCCGCTCTGCCGCAACCATCTTGACGCCCTGAAGCGTGGTTGTCACCTCGACCTTCTTCAGGAAGTCGGCCGTGTCAAAGTTGCGCTCGTAGAGAAACCCAGTGCCGACGGCAATCCGGTAGGGGCGCAATGACTCTAACCCGTCAAAGACGATGTCATTCCCCGATTTCTGAACGAAATGTACGGAGGTTTCGAAAAACGGCTCAGAATAGGTCATGAGTTTTTGCATGTCCGGGTCTTCGAACAGGCTCGTGACAACATCATAGGCGCCGGATTCCGCACCCTTCACCACGCGCGCCCACGGGAGTATCGCGGTTTCGACGTCATAGCCTGCGCGGGTCAGTACCGCGCGTGTCACATCCACCGACAACCCCTTGCCGGGGAGGTCATCGCCGGAAAAGGGCGGCCATTCGTCCGCAACCACCAACAGGGTCTCACCGGCAAGTGATGCGCTGACGGATACCCCGATCAGCGCCGCCCCCAGAACCGCCCGTTTCATTACAATAGTCACTATTCCAATACCCCCCACCGTCCCAGAGACTGGCGATTTATGCGCGCTACCGAAGAAATTTGCAAGTGTGGGTTGAGTGGCTGGGGTTGGGTTCGTGCGTGAAATCCGGGCGGGACAAGGCATATCCGAAAGCACGGGCATCACGACGCGGGCGTTTCCTGATCCTGCTCGCGCACAGTCCCGGCGCAACATGTGATCCTGCGCAAGGCGGCAAAGGATGATCGACTTGATCTAAGACAAGGCGCAGCGGGATGGCGCGCGCTAGCGTAGGACAATGCGAGAACTCGCGTCGCGGCCATCGGTCTAACGCAGGTATTCGGTGGACGCCTTGTTGTTCTCGCTCTCTCAGGGAAGGAGCACGGTATGACCATTCTGATTGTCTATGCATCAATAGAGGGCCAGACCCGCAAAATAGCCCGGTTTGTCGAGGACCATCTCAAGGATCAGAACTGCAACGTCCGCGTTGTGGATGCCGGGGACAAGACCGTTTCGGTATCTTTCGACGACGTTGACAAGGTCATTCTGGCGGCCTCGGTGCATGAACGACGGCACCCCAAGCCTTTTGAGGTTTTTCTCGGCGCGCATCGCAAGGAACTGGCGGAGAAGGAAACACTGCTGTTGTCCGTCAGCCTGAGCGCAGCCTTTCCCGAAGGTCTTGCCGAGGCGCGGGAGTATGTGGTGGAGATGAACATGCGTACCGAGATGACGCCAGACAGGGAACTCTACGTTGCCGGCGCGGTGCGCACCAGTCAGTACGACTACTATGCACGGCAGGTTTTGCGACACGTGGTCCTGCGCGGCAAGGATTTCGACCCGGGCGTCGACGAGTATGAATTCACCGATTGGGATGCGCTGGCAAAAGACGTGTCGTCATTTGTCGCCTCTACACCCTCTGCCGCCTGACGGTCCCGCGGTTACAGCGTCTTGACCGGAGCCTTGCTGATGGGCATTTGGCGCCGCGCTATCCATGCTTGCGGGTCAGGCGCATTGCACCCCGCGTTGCCTTGGTGTGGTGGTGCATCGCTGGCGATAATGTCGCTGCGGAAACCGGCCTTTCTCAGGTTGGCGGCACCGTAGGCTTCTTATGCGGCTGTGCCGCAGGGGTCCCCGCAGTGCGACATCGGCTGGAAAAAACGTCGGTAAAGGTCGCCCGCGCATCTGGTGTTGTCATAAGTGACCCAGTCAGTCGGTGGCAGCCGCATCAGCTATGAAACCATGGTTGTAGTTATGCACACTCCCGAAAGCCGATGGCGATTGATCCGATGTGGCTATCCCCGACGGGAATAGGGATCGGCGGGAGTGTTCAATCGCAGATGGCGCATGAAGGCGCGTGCAATGCGCGGCACCGGCCTTGTATCGGAGGTTACAAAGTGCGTTTGATACCTGATGGGCGAGCGGAAAGGCACGAATGCCAGATCGTCCGAGCGGTAGTGATAGAGCGGAAAGGGATTGATCACGGTCAACCCCAGCCCTTCCTTGGCGAGATCCGCGGCGGCAAAGGAGGTAGAGACTTCAGCAACGATCCGCGGCGCGCTTCGGGCTTGATGCAACAACCGTTCCAGTTGTCCGCGTCGCGCATGGCGATGCGTCAGGGCGATCATATTGTGCCCGTCCAGATCCTTAGGCTGCAGTTCCGAACGGTCGGCGAGCGCGTGATCCCGGGTCATCACGCAGACCGCCTGCGACATGCGGTAGGGCAGCAGTTTCACCCCCGCGCGGCTGAGCTCAACGCCTGTGACGCCGAGATCGAAGCGGTCATCCAGCAGTCCGCGCGTGACCTCATCGGAGGTGTTGACTTCGAAACTGACAAAGAAATTCGGGTTCATTGTCAGAAAGCTGTTGATCAGCGAGACCAGAAAGCGATGTGCGTAGGTCGGCGGGGCGATCAGGCGCAGGGTCTCCTGCACGGGCTCGGCCGGCCCGTCGATCCGGTCCAGCGCTTCGAAGAGCGGATCGAGGCGGCGGTTCAGGCGCACGGCTTCCTGGGTCGGGCGCAACCGCCCGGCCTCTCGCTCGAAGAGGGCGGCGCCGAGCCGGTCTTCAAGATTCGCGATCGAGCGGCTCACGGCTGATTGCGACAGCCCAAGATGATGCGCGGCACCGGTGGTTGTGCCCGCCTGCATCAAGGCGCGCAGGGCGTTGTATTCCGGGATCGAATGCCAGTTCTTTGTCCTGCTCATGCCATGTCCTTAGAAAGCCACTAGCTCTATGAGTAAAATGCATAGCATTTGCTCTAACCAATGCAAAAATCTTTTGGTTAACATCTGCCAGTGGGAACTCTGGGGGTTTGGGGTGTCGGACGCTACGCCGCTCGTCTTTGACGGTCATAACGATGTGCTGCTCAAGCTTTTCCGCGCGGGCGGCCCGTCAAAGGCCGGTGCCTTCCTTTCAGGGCGGGATGGCGCAATCGATCTGCCAATGGCCACGCGCGGCGGATTTGGCGGCGGATTTTTTGCCGTCTACGTCCCGTCGCCCACGGATCTTGAGTTCAAGTTCCAGGAAATGACAAAGGATGTCTACGACCTGCCCCTGCCGGAGGAGATCGAGTGGGAAGACGCGATGCCGGTTGTCGCGTCGCAGGTGGCCATCCTGTTCGAATTGGAGCGCATCGGGGCGCTGACCGTCTGCCGGAGCGCTAGCGACATCCGCACCGCATTGACGCAGAAAAAAATTGCGGCGATCTTTCATATCGAGGGTGCGGAGGGGATAGATGCCGATCTGCACATGCTCGACGTGCTATATGCCGCCGGTCTTCGATCCATTGGCCCGGTCTGGAGCCGTCCGACGATTTTCGGGCATGGCGTGCCGTTTCGGTATCCCGCCACGCCCGATACCGGTGATGGGCTTACCGATCACGGTATCCGGCTGGTCAAACGCTGCAATGCGCTGAGCATCATGGTCGATCTGTCGCACCTCAACGAGGCGGGGTTCTGGGATGTCGCGCGCCACTCGGATGCGCCGCTGGTGGCGACCCACTCCAATGTTCATGCGATCTGCCCGCACACGCGCAATCTGACCGACGACCAGTTGCGCGCGATTGCCGAAAGCGATGGCATGGTGGGGCTGAATTTTGCCGTCGCCTTTCTGCGTGCAGATGGCAAGATGCAATCGGATGTGCCCATACACCAAATGCTGCGACACCTCGATCACCTGTTGGAAATTCTCGGGGAAGATCGCGTTGGGCTGGGATCCGATTATGATGGAGCAGTGGTTCCGGAAGACTTGACGACCGTCGCCGAGCTTCCGACACTCAGACAGGCAATGGCAGAGCACGGATATGATGACACGCTCATCAAGAAACTGTGCCACGAAAACTGGCTGCGTGTCCTTGAAACGACCTGGGGGTCATGAGGACGAAGCTGCCAAGAAAAGTATCAACAGCAAAGAGGATAGATCATGAACGCTTTTAACAGATTGATGACCGGAGCAGCCCTTGGACTGGCGCTTGCGGTTACGTCAGGCCCGATGGGCAGTGCCGAAACACCGGCCAATATGCTGGTGATCGCCAACCGGATCGACGACATCACCACGCTGGACCCCGCGGAGAGCTTTGAGTTTGCGGGCTCGGACGTCAGCCGCAATGTGTATCAGAAGCTGGTGAATTTTGATCCCATGGACCTTGATGCGGGCTATCAGCCCGAAGTGGCCGAAAGCTGGACGGTATCCGACGATGGCAAGACCATCACCTTCACCATCCGCGATGGGCTGACGTTCCACTCGGGCAACCCGGTCACGGCGGCGGATGTGGAATTCTCGCTGCGCCGTGCGGTGATCCTGAACAAGACCCCGTCGTTCATTCTGACGCAGTTTGGCTTCACCGCTGACAACGTCGAACAGACGATCGTGGCCGATGGCAATACCGTGACGATCACCACGGATCAGCCCTATGCGACCTCGTTTGTGCTGAACTGCCTGACGGCGACCATCGGCGGTATCGTGGACATGAAGACTGTCATGGCCAACGAGGCCGATGGCGACATGGGCAATACGTGGCTCAAGACCAATTCGGCCGGTTCTGGCGCCTACAAGCTGGTCAGCTGGAAACCGAACGAGAGTGTCACGCTGCAATCCAACCCTGATTTTTATCTGGGTGCGCCCGCGATGGAGCGTGTGATCGTGCGTCACGTGCAGGAAAGTGCATCGCAACGCCTGTTGCTGGAACGCGGCGATATCGACATGGCCCGCAACCTCAACCCCGAAGATATTGCGGGGGCCCGGGGGGCGGACGGCGTGGTCATCACGGATGAGCTGCGTGGCCGGCTAATGTATGTCTCGATGAACCAGAAGCATCCCGAACTGTCCAAACCCGAAGTCCGTCAGGCGCTAAAGTACCTGATCGACTACGAGGGCATGCAAAACAGCTTCCTGAATGGTCAGTATGTGATCCATCAGAACTTCCTGCCACGCACCTTCCTGGGCGCTGTGGATGAGAATCCGTTCTCGCTCAACGTCGAAAAGGCCAAGGAACTCCTGGCGGCAGCGGGCGTGGAAAGCATGGAGCTTGAAGTGGGCGTGCGTGAAGCGCAGGAGCGTATCGAGATCGCGCAGACGCTGCAAAACACCTTTGCGCAGGCAGGCATCACGCTGAACATCACCGTGGGTACCGCCAAGCAGATCCTGGCGCGTTACCGGGCGCGGGAACTGGACGTTTACCTTGGCGCCTGGGGCCCGGACTATCCTGACCCGCACACAAACGCCGGGACCTTTGCCTATAACCCGGACAATTCGGATGCGGCTCAGGCGACCGGTCTGCTCGCATGGCGCAACAGCTGGGATACCGGTGGCTTGACCGAGAAAACAGCCGCCGCCGTGGTCGAGAACGACCGGGACAAGCGCAGCCAGATGTATGCGGAAATTCAGGCCACGTTCCGCGAAACAGCACCCTTCGCGGTCATGTTCCAGAAGATCGAGCAGACGGCCCAGCGTGACAATGTGGCGAACGTCAACCTTGGCGGCGCGACCACAGCTGTATCCTACTGGCCGATCACCAAGTAATGGCCGTTACCGACACGACAGAGGGGCGCCGCCGGGCGCCCCTCGTTCCATGGATCAAGGGCGCGCTGCTGACGCTCGGCTCCGTCGCCGTCACCATGCTTGGTCTGCTCTTTGTGACCTTTATCATCGGGCGCGTGATGCCCATCGACCCGGTACTGGCCATTGTGGGCGAGCGCGCCTCGCAATCGACCTATGACGCGGTCTACCAGCAACTGGGTCTCGACAAACCGCTGCTGGTCCAATTCCTCTATTATCTCTGGGATGTCGTGCGCGGTGACTTTGGCATGTCGCTGCTGAATGCACGCCCGGTTTCCGAAGACATCGCCCGCGTCTTCCCCGCGACGCTCGAACTGGCCACGCTGGGCGTGTTCATCGGCATCGTGCTGGGGGTGCCGCTGGGGGTGATCGCAGCCGTCCGCCGTGGCTCGTGGATCGACCAGATTGCCCGGGTCGTGGCGCTGGTGGGATACTCCATGCCGATCTTCTGGCTTGGCCTCATGGGGCTGCTGGTTTTCTATGGCATCCTCGGCTGGGTCGGCGGCCCCGGACGCCTCGACATCTTTTATCAGGACATCGTGCCCTCGCGCACCGGCATGATCCTCGTGGACAGTGCCATCGCCGGCGACTGGTCGGTGTTCCGCAACGCGTTTTCTCACATTGTACTGCCCGCGGCATTGCTGGGGTATTACTCGCTGGCCTATATCAGCCGCATGACCCGGTCGTTCATGCTGGAACAGCTTTCCGCGGAATACGTCACCACCGCCCGCGTCAAGGGCATGTCTGAACGCGCAGTGATCTGGCGTCACGCATTCCGCAACATCCGCGTGCAGCTGATCACCGTGATTGCGCTGAGCTATGCCAACCTGCTGGAAGGTTCGGTGCTGACAGAGATCATCTTCTCCTGGCCCGGGATCGGCAGCTATATCACGACAGCGCTGCTGAGCGCCGATATGAATGCCGTGCTGGGTGGAACGGTGGTTGTCGGGCTGATCTTCATCTGCCTCAACATCCTGTCGGACCTTCTTTACCGCGTCTTTGATCCGAGGTCGAAATGAGTGACATGACTGCCCCCGACCTTACGTGGCGCGCATGGCTGCTGACGGATGCGCCGACGTCGCGCCGCCATGCACAGCTGGCAAGCTTCTATCAGGGCTGGCTGTCGCTGCGGTCCAACACCATGGCGATGTTTGGCCTCGGCATCCTGATATTCCTGCTGCTTGTGGCGCTCTTTGCACCGTTCATTGCTCCCTACGACCCTTTCGTGCAAAGCCTTGGCAACAGGCTGCAACCGATGGGGGCCGAGGGGCACTTGCTGGGCACCGACAGTCTGGGCCGCGATATCCTCAGCCGCCTGATCTACGGCTCGCGCATCACGCTTTACATCGTCGCCCTGGTAGCGCTGATCGCACCGGTTGCCGGACTGCTCGTCGGGACCGTGGCAGGCTATGCCGGCGGGTGGACAGACACGATCCTGATGCGGATCACGGATATCTTCCTTGCCTTTCCGCGCCTTGTGCTGGCGCTAGCTTTCGTTGCCGCCCTCGGGGCGGGGATCGAAAACGCGGTGCTGGCGATTTCGCTGACCGCCTGGCCGCCTTATGCGCGGATTGCACGGGCGGAGACGCTGACCATCCGATCCTCCGACTATATCTCCGCCATTCGGCTGCAAGGGGCGGGGGCGCTGCGCATTATCACCAAACATATCTGGCCCTTGTGCATTTCCTCGCTGATCGTGCGGGTGACCCTCGACATGGCGGGCATCATCCTGGCAGCCGCCGGTCTTGGGTTTCTGGGGCTTGGGGCGCAACCACCGAGCCCGGAATGGGGCGCGATGATCTCCGAAGGCCGCCGCTTCATCCTCGATCACTGGTGGGTCGCCACGGTGCCGGGGCTGGCGATCTTTACCGTCTCGCTGGCATTCAACCTGCTGGGCGACGGTCTGCGCGACGTGCTCGATCCGAAGGATGGCGGCCAATGAGCTTGCTGGAAGTTGAAAACCTCTGGGTCAGATTCCCGACCCGGCAAGGGGTGTTCGATGCGGTGCGTGGTGTGTCCTTCACACTTGACCGTGAACGGCTGGGCATCGTCGGCGAAAGCGGGTCGGGCAAATCCATGACCGGCCGCGCCATTCTGCGGCTGATCCGCAAACCGGGTATCGTCGAGGCGGATTACATCAAGCTGGAAGGGCAGAACCTGCTTGAACTGACCGAACCGCAGATGCGCGAGGTACGCGGTCAGCGGATTTCCATGGTGATGCAGGATCCGAAGTTTTCGCTGAACCCGGTGATGACCGTGGGGGATCAGATCATGGAGGCCTACCTGCTGCACAACAACACCTCGAAAGCGCAGGCACGGGCCAAATCCATCGCGATGCTGGAGGCGGTATCGATCCGCGACCCGGAACGCGTGATGCGCGCCTATCCGCATGAAGTGTCCGGCGGTATGGGTCAGCGTATCATGATCGCGATGATGCTGATCCCCGACCCGCAGATCCTGATTGCGGATGAGCCGACGAGCGCGCTGGATGTCTCCGTGCAGCGGCAGGTGCTCGACATCATGGACGGGCTGGTCAAGGAGCGCGGCATGGGGCTGATCTTCATCAGTCACGATCTCAACCTCGTCTCCGAATTCTGCGACCGGGTGCTGATCATGTACGCCGGCCGCATCGTGGAAGTCTGCGACGCCGACAAGCTGCACCAGGCGCAGCACCCCTACACGCGGGGGCTGCTGAATTCGCTGCCCCGGCTTGATCAGCCGCGCAAACATCTGGAGGTCCTGAAACGCGATGACACCTGGGCTGATGCAGCCAGCGTGCGGGGCGGACAATGACCGCGCTCGGCATCGACAACCTGAATGTCTGGTTCGGTACGGATCGCGATCGGGTGGACGCGGTCAAGGCCGCGCGTTTCGACGTGGCGATTGGTGAAAGCTTTGGCCTTGTCGGCGAAAGCGGGTCCGGCAAATCCACCATCCTGCGGGCGATCACCGGGCTGGCGCCAACATGGTCCGGCGGGATCACCGTGGAAGGCAAAGCGCTGCAGGGCGCAAAGCGGGACCGGGAGTTCTATAAAACGGTGCAGATGGTGTTTCAGGATCCCTATGCATCGCTGCACCCCCGCCATACGGTCGATCAGGTGCTCAGCGAGACATTGCACCTGCACGGCATGGCGGACATCGATGCGCGTGTGGAACGACTGCTGCATGATGTGGGGCTGGGCAAGCGGTTTCGCTTTCGATACCCGCATCAGCTATCAGGCGGGCAGAGGCAACGCGTGGCGATTGCCCGCGCTCTGGCGGGCGAACCCGACATCCTGTTGCTGGACGAGCCCACGTCGGCGCTCGATGTCTCCGTGCAGGCGGAAATCCTCAACCTGCTGACCGATCTGCGCGAAGAACACAAGCTGACCTATCTGATGGTTTCTCACGATCTGCCCGTGATCGGCCATATGTGCGACCGGCTGGCGGTGATGAAGGACGGGGAGATCGTGGAGATCATGCAGTCTGACGATCTGCGCAACAACACTGCAAAGCATGCCTATTCACAGTCACTTCTTGCGGCATCGGTAGTCGGGTGACCCTCATCGCCAGTCTCTCGCGGTGCCGGACGCGGTAACCCCCCTGGGCATTGCCGCCACATAACGGGCATGTTGGCCAAACAAATGGACGCATGCGCGATATTTTGGTTCAATAGGGGCGCAAGCGTCCAGCGCTGAACTGCGCCTCATTGCGATCAGACGCGTTTGCAACAGGGGAGGATATATTCATGTGCAAGGTATTTGCCGGACAGGATCCGCATCGGTATCAGCAGGAAACGCGGCGATTGCGGCTGAATGGGCAGAGCACCAGCATTCGGCTCGAGAACAGCTTTTGGGACATCCTCGACGAAATCGCCGAGGCAAGCGACCTATCGACGCCCGCCTTCATCTCCACACTGCATAGCGAAGTGTTGGAACTGCACGGCGAGCCATCGAATTTCTCGTCGCTCCTGCGCTGCGCATGCCTCGTGTTCCTCGACAAGAAGAAAGACGAGGCAGAGGTGAAGTTCGCGGCAGAGTAACGCGTCACCTCAAAATCAATCGCCGTAGTAACCCGCTACTACCCCGGCCACTCTCCGCGTGATCTGCTGTAACCAAGCACAGAACCACATGGAGGAGCGATGCGTTTGGCCAAGGCAATTCACAGTATGATCCGCGTGATCGACGAGGAGAAGTCGGTCGCATTCTACCGCGAGGCATTCGGACTTGAGATCGCCGACAGGCTCGATTTCACCGATTTCACGCTTGTTTACCTATCCAACCATGAGACGGCTTTTGAACTTGAGCTGACAATCAACAAGGGCCAGTCGGCGCCGTATGATCTGGGCAATGGCTACGGTCATCTGGCCGTGTCGGTCGACAATCTCGAAGCAGAGCATGCGCGGTTTGAAGCCGCCGGGCTGGCTCCGCGCAAGATCGTGGAATTTGCGCCTGACGGTAAACTGGTGGGCAAATTCTTTTTCGTGGCCGATCCCGACGGATACCAGATCGAAGTTCTCGAACGCAGCGGGCGCTTTTTGTAGCGCACCGGCGTGCGATCACCAATCACCATAGTTGAGGGAGGAGACTCAATGACCAACCAACCAAGAGCGAAGGGAATGACCCGTCGCGAGTTGCTGACAAGCAGCGTTGCGGCAGGCAGTACATTCGTGTTGGGAGCCAGTTTCGTTGCGGGCTCGGACGCGGCCTGGGCGATGGAACTTCAGGCGCTGCAACCACACACAATGGCGACGCTGATCCAGATGGCGCGCGATATCTACCCGCATGACCAGGTGCCGGATATGCACTATGCCGTCGCCGTCAAAGGCTATGATACCGATGAGGCCGCAGCGGGTATCGAGGCGGGCATTGCGGCACTGGATGCCGCGGCACAAGGCAAAGGCCATGCGGATTACCTGTCCATCGGATGGGAGCGCGACCGCGTCGACCTGCTGCGCGCCATCGAAGACAGCGCATTCTTTCAACAGATCCGCGGCGGCCTTGTCACCGGACTCTACAACCAGAAAGACGTCTGGCCGATCTTTGGCTACGAGGGCGAGTCCTTTTCACATGGCGGCTACCTTGAGCGCGGCTTTGACGACATCAACTGGCTTTGAGCCATAGCAGGGAGGAATAAACTATGGCTGCACCTTTTGATCTGAACGACGCATCGGTCGTCGTGGTCATCGGCACCGGCGCAGGCGGCGGTGTGCTGGCAAATGAACTGGCCCAGAAGGGCGTGAGCGTCGTGGCGCTGGAGGCGGGCGGGCGATACCTGCCCGAGGACTACGTGAACGACGAATGGGAAAGCTTCGGCCAGCTGGCCTGGCTGGACCCGCGCACCACATCCGGCGACTGGCGGGTGGCTAAGGACTTCTCGGGCCTGCCGGCATGGATCGTGAAAGCCGTTGGCGGCACGACCACCCACTGGGCGGGCGCGTCCTTGCGGTTTCAGGACCACGAGTGGAAGGCAAGGACCACCTATGGTGCCGTGCAGGGCGCGAACCTTCTGGACTGGCCCATCGACGGGGCGGAGATGGCGCCATGGTACGATCTGGCCGAGAAAAAACTCAACGTGACGCGCACCAACGGCAATGCGGGGCTGCCTGGCAACAACAACTACAAGGTTTTCGAGGCCGGGGCCAAGGCGCTGGGGTATGAAGAGGTCCACACCGGTCGCATGGCCATCAACAGCGCGGATACCGCTGACCGGCAGGCCTGCCAGCAGACAGGGTTCTGTTTCCAGGGCTGCAAGTGGGGCGCGAAGTGGTCAGCGGCCTACACCGATATTCCGCAGGGCGAAGCGACCGGCAACCTTGAGGTGCGCGAAAAAGCCCATGTGCTGCGCATCGAGCACGGCGACGATGGTCTGGTGAACGGCGTGGTCTATGCCGATGCCGATGGGACAGAACACAAGCAGATGGCGCGTGTGGTCTGTGTTGCGGGCAACTCCTTTGAAAGCCCGCGCATGCTGCTCAATTCGGCCACCTCGATGTATCCCGACGGGCTGGCCAACAGCTCCGGGCAGGTGGGGCGTAACTACATGCGACACATGACCGGGTCGGTCTACGGCGTCTTCGACAAGCCGGTGAAGATGTGGCGTGGCACCACGATGGCCGGGATCATTCAGGACGAGTCGCGCCACGACCCGTCGCGCGGCTTTGTGGGCGGCTACGAGCTTGAGACGCTGGCTCTGGGCTTGCCGTTCATGGCGGCCTTCCTCGATCCGGGCGGCTGGGGGCGCGAGTTTACCACAGCCCTGGACATGTACGAGAACATGGCCGGCATGTGGATCGTGGGCGAGGACATGCCACAGGAAACCAACCGCGTAACCCTGAACCACGATGTGCAAGACCAGTTCGGGATGCCGGTGGTGAACGTCCACTTTGACGATCACCCCAATGATATCGCCATGCGCAACCACGCGTACAAGCAGGGTGCGGCGGTTTATGACGCGGTAGGGGCCACCCGAACCTTCCCGACGCCGCCTTACCCGTCAACGCATAACCTCGGTACCAACCGGATGTCGGAGACTGCGCGCGACGGGGTGGTGAACAAATGGGGGCAGACCCATGACATCAAGAACCTGTTCATCTCTGACGGGTCGCAGTTCACGACCGGTGCGGCGGAAAACCCGACGCTCACGATCGTGGCGCTTGCCATCCGGCAGGCTGACCACCTCGCGCGGGAGCTCTCGGCTCAGAACCTCTGAGGTCAATTCAACACCAAAAAAGGCGGCGCTTCCCTGCGCCGCTTTTGCTGTTCAGAAGACAACATTCATGATCAGCAGTGAGACAATCAGGAACAGGAGCGTCATGATACCGCCGCTCTTCATGAAGTCGGTCACCTTGTAGCCGGCCGGTCCCATGATCAGGGCATTCACCTGATGGGTCGGGATCAGGAAGGAATTGGAGGTTGAGATCGCCACCGTCAGCGCGAAAATCGCCGGATCTCCGCCTGCGGCCACGGCAATCGACACGGCGAGGGGCACAAGCAAGACCGTAGCCCCGACATTCGACATGATCAGTGTAAACACCGTGGCAAGCACCGCCAGACCCGCCTGCAAGCCCCAGAGGGGCCAACCATCCAGCAGCGTCAGGATCTGCTGTGCAATCCACTCCGCCGTGCCGGTGGTCTGCACGGCTTGTCCCAGCGGGATCAGGCTGGCGAGCAGGAAAATTGTGCTCCAGCTGACTGCGTCATTGTGAGCTCACGCTGAAGTGCAGTTTCTGATGTGTCCTTTTACTCCAATCGGTTC
>NZ_JAHXDN010000007.1 GCF_019375555.1 Roseobacter insulae | reverse complement strand
AACCACCCTTTTTTGTACGTTCGTGCGAGGCGCAGCATCGGTAACTAAGGGCTCAAAGCAGCCAATTGCATTGGCTCTGGTATGGGCGCGCTTTGGGTGCCTGATTTCAGCCTTGTGCATAGCCGATGGTCTGCAGTGCCGTCTTGATCTCATCGAGGATGACAGGATCGTCGATGGTCGCCGGCATCTTGAAATCAACCCCATCGGCGATCTTGACCACGGTGGCCCGCAGGATTTTGCCGGACCGTGTCTTGGGCAGGCGGTCGACAACAAGCGCGTTTTTGAAGGCGGCCACGGGTCCGATCTTTTCCCGCACCAGTTTGACGCATTCGGCAGTGATCTCCGAATGAGGGCGGTTGACGCCCGTGGTCAGACATACGAGCCCCAGCGGCGACTGGCCCTTGAGCTGATCGGAGACACCCACAACGGCGCATTCGGCGACATCGGGGTGAGAGGCCAGCACTTCCTCCATCGCTCCGGTGCTGAGACGGTGACCCGCAACGTTGATCACGTCATCGGTGCGCGCCATGATATAGAGATATCCGTCGGCGTCGATCATACCCGCGTCACCCGTCTCGTAATAGCCGGGGAAGGCATTCAGGTAGCTTTTGCGGAACCGCTCCGTCGCGTTCCACAGGGTCGGCAGGGTGCCCGGCGGCAGCGGCAGTTTGACCGCGATCGCGCCCAGTTCGCCGGGTGGCATCGGGTGGCCTGCCTCGTCGAGGATTTGCACGTCATATCCCGGCATCGCCACCGTGGGCGAGCCGATCTTGACCGGCAGCGCCTCCAGCCCGGCGGGGTTGCCGGCGATGGTCCAGCCGGTTTCGGTCTGCCACCAGTGGTCATACACCGGGGTGCCCAGAATGTCCTGCGCCCATTCGATGGTGTCCGGGTCGGCCCTTTCGCCCGCGAGGTAGAGCGCACGCAACCCCGACAGATCGAATTTCCGGCGCTCCAGCCCCTTGGGGTCTTCGCGTTTGACCGCCCGAATGGCCGTGGGTGCCGTGAAGAAGCTGCGCACGTTATGCTCCGCGATCACGCGCCAGAAGGTGCCTGCATCGGGCGTGCCGACCGGCTTGCCCTCAAATACCACGGTAGTGTTGCCATGCACGAGGGGCGCGTAGCAAATGTAGCTGTGACCGACGACCCACCCCACGTCGGAGGCGGCCCAGAACACATCGCCCGGATCGACATTGTAGATGTTCTTCATCGTCCAGTTCAGCGCGACCAGATGGCCGGCGGTTGGGCGCACCACGCCCTTCGGCGCGCCGGTCGTTCCAGAGGTATAAAGGATGTAAGCAGGATGATTGCCCTCGACAGGAACACAGTCGGCAGGCGTGACCCCTTCCTGCGCGGCGTGCCAGTCCAGATCGCGCCCGGGGATCAGCTCGGCGCGCTCCTCATCGCGTTGCAGGATCAGGCAGACGTCCGGCTTGTGGTCTGCAAGCTCTATCGCGCCATCCAGAAGGGGTTTGTATTTGACCACCCGCCCGGGTTCCAACCCGCAGGAGGCCGCCAGAATGGCCTTGGGTGCGCAATCGTCGATCCGCACCGCCAGTTCGTTGGCCGCAAAACCGCCAAAGACAACTGAATGGATCGCCCCGATCCGCGCGCAGGCCAGCATTGCTTCCAGCGCCTCGGGCACCATCGGCATGTAGATGATGACGCGATCCCCTTTGCCCACCCCCTGCGCCACCAGCGTCCCGGCAAGCGCGGCAACCCGCTGCTGCAGGTCAGCGTAGGTGACAGTGGTTTTGGTGCCGGTCATCGGGCTGTCGTGGATGATTGCGGCCTGCGCGCCGCGTCCGGCTTCGACGTGACGGTCCACCGCATTGTAGCATCCGTTCAGGAGGCCATCCGCAAACCATTCGTAAAGGTTGTCGCCACGGTCAAACAGCGCCCTGCTGGGGGGTGTTGTCCAATCGATTGCCTCCGCCGCCGACATCCAGAATTTCTCCGGATCCGCCAGACTGGATTGGTAAACATCACGGTAAGTCATGGCGTTGTCTCCCCCACTTGCCTTTTGACCATGGTTACGCCCAAGGCGAGGGGGAGAGCAAGAGGCGGGTCAGCCCGGGGTGCGGATAATCTCGCGGATCGCGCTGGCCGCAGCGCCTTCCACGGTGCGGGCGCCGCTGGAATTCAGCACGCGCTTTGCCACTTCTTCGCAATCGCCGGGGCGTGTTGTATCGCAGCCCCAACTGCGATTGTAGACGCGGACTTCACCCGTCAGAACTGTTTCGCCGCGGTGTTGAAACTCCCGCGTGATGGTTTTGTACTCCTGTCCGTAGACAGTGATGCTGCCTGATTTCGTGGCAGCAAACCCGGCTGATGCGGAGAGGACGAGTACGGCACTGAGGGTCAGGGAGGGTGCGCTTATCTGGGTCATGAAATTTCCTTTTCTCTGATCTGGTGGCGGAGATCAGGACGGGAACGGTCCGGTATTGCCGCCATCTGAAACCCGATGTAGGCGCGTGACGGTCTTCAAACCCGGGAACTGACGGCTTCTCGACCGCAAGTGAGCAACTGTGAATGAATCCCGGTGACGGTGGCGGGGTCGATCACTCGAATGGGAGGCGTTCCAAACCGCGGCGCACGGCGGCTTCGCAATCGCCGGGGCTGTTTCTTCGGCAAAGGAAGTACTGGTTGTTCACCCGCGCGCTTGACGTCTCGTAGCTGCCGCCGGGGCCCTCAATCATGCGGGTCCGGACTTCATATGAGTCACCATTCACGACCACGCTGCTCACAGTCTGATCGGTTACGGTGGCACAGGCGCTGACAAGAAGAGCGCTGGCCAGCAGGTTTCGGGTTATCGTCATCGCGTCGGATCCTTCTTGTCACTGGCAGATCATGACATCAGTTTACAGCCCGGTGACGCCCGGCAACAACCGCTAATTGACGGCAGCCATGGTTGCGCGATAACCACCGCGCACAACTGCCCAGGCTGTCGGCATCTTGTCTGGGCGTGCCGGCGCGGGGCCCCGTCATCCGTAGTGCGCGACGGGTGTGCCGGCGATGGCAGACATGTTCAGCAGGCCGCGTGCTGTAATCGACGGTGACACGATATGCGCCCGGTTGCCCATGCCCATCAGGATGGGCCCGACTTCCAGCCCGCCGCCCTTCATCTTGAGAATGTTGCGCACCCCCGAGGCGGCATCGGCATGGGCAAACACCAGAACGTTTGCAGCACCCTCCATCCGGTTGCCGGGCAAGATGCGGGTGCGCAGATCGGGATCGAGGGCCGTATCAATGTTCATCTCGCCTTCGTAACAGAAATCATGGCCTGCTTCGTCCAGCAGTCTAATCGCACCGCGCAGGCGCCCGCCGGTGCCTTCGCCCTGATTGCCGAATTGCGATTGCGAGCAAAAGGCGATCTTCGGCTCGATTCCGAAACGGCGCACGTGACGCGCGGCACCGATGGCGATATCGGCGATCTGCCGCGGGTCCGGGTGCAGGTGAACCTGCGTATCCGCCACAAACAGAGGACCGTCTTCGAGGATCATCATCGACAGGGCACCAACGGGATTAAGTGATTTATTTCCGAGAATTTGCTGCACGTAATTCATGTGCCACCTGAACTCTCCGAAAGTGCCGCAGATCATGCTGTCGGCTTCTTCGCGGTGCACCATGACCGCGCCGATGGCGGTTGTGTTGGTGCGCATGATCGCCCGTGCAAGATCGGGCGTCACACCGCGCCGCGCCATCAATTCATGGTAGCTTTCCCAGTAGTCGCGGTAACGCGGATCGTTCTCCGGGTTGACCAGATCGACATCCTTGCCCAGGCGAATGGTCAGGCCTGCTTTTTCGATGCGCCGCTCGATCACTTCGGGCCGGCCGATGAGAATGGGGCGCTCGACGGTCTCTTCCAGCATGGCCTGGCTGGCACGCAGCACGCGCTCGTCTTCTCCTTCGGCAAACACGATACGACGCGGCGACGTGCGCGCCGCCTGAAACACGGGCCGCATCAGCAGGGCGGATTTGAACACCGAGCCGTCGAGCTTGTCCCGGTAGGCATCAAGATCTTCGATCGGACGGGTTGCGACACCGGTTTCCATCGCCGCCTCTGCCACGGCGGAAGAGACAACCCCGACGAGGCGCGGGTCGAAGGGTTTCGGGATCAGGTAGTCAGCGCCAAACGTCAACTCTTCGCCCTGGTAGGCGGCGGCGGCCTCTGCCGAGGTCGTGGCACGCGCTAGGGCGGCGATGCCGTCAATGCAGGCCAGTTGCATCGCGTCATTGATGGTGGTGGCGCCGACGTCCAGGGCGCCCCGAAAGATGAACGGAAAGCACAGGACGTTATTGACCTGGTTTGGAAAATCCGACCGCCCCGTCGCGATGATCGCATCGGGAGCAACCTCGCGCGCAAGGTCGGGAAGAATCTCGGGTGTCGGGTTGGCAAGCGCGAAAATAATCGGACGATCCGCCATTTTCGCCACCATTTCAGGATCCAGCACCCGCGGACCGGAGAGACCCAGAAACAGGTCCGCACCGGGGATCACGTCATCCAGGGTCCGCAGCTCTGACCGTTGCGCATATTCGGACTTGATCGGGTTCATGTCGACCTCGCGACCTTCATAGACAAGGCCATGAATGTCACAGAGCCAGACGTTTTTGCGCTGGACGCCGAGCTTGAGCAGCATGTTGAGACAGGCGATACCAGCCGCGCCGCCGCCCGTTGAGACGATCTTGATGTCTTCGAATTTTTTACCTGCCACTTGCAGCGCGTTTTTCGCGGCGGCCCCAACGACGATGGCGGTGCCATGCTGATCATCGTGAAACACCGGGATGTTCATGCGTTCGCGGCAAATACGCTCAACCGTGAAGCAGTCCGGCGCCTTGATGTCTTCGAGGTTGATGGCGCCGAAGGTCGGTCCCAGTGCGCATACGATCTCCGCCAGTTTTTCGGGATCGGATTCCTCCACCTCGATATCGAAGCAGTCAATGCCCGCGAATTTCTTGAACAGAACCGCCTTGCCCTCCATCACCGGTTTCGAGGCGAGAGCGCCGATGTTTCCAAGCCCCAGAACGGCAGTGCCATTGGTAACAACGCCAACAAGATTGCCACGCGCCGTGTAGCGCGAGGCCGTGGCCCCGTCTGCCTTGATCTCGAGGCATGCCTCGGCAACCCCCGGAGAGTAGGCGCGGGCCAGATCGCGACCGTTGGCCAGGGGCTTTGTGGCGCGAATTTCCAGTTTTCCCGGCTTGGGGAATTCATGGTAATCAAGCGCGGCTTGCCGAAGATTACTATTGTCGGTCATGTAACGGGTGCCTCCTCCAGAGATAGTTTAGCATTAAACCAGTCCCGGGGGCGCGCCAAGGTGCTGTTTTGATGAGGGGCGCTGCCCCTCAAACTCCCCGGGATACTTGTAAACCAGAGAAAGCCAAGCGGTTGTCATTCCGGTGAGGCTGACGCAGTGTTGGCAGGCGTTTTCGGAGAAGACTGATGAGCGAGATCCAGGCCGAGGTATTGTTGCCCACGCAGGAGCTGCGTGACGATATTCCCTTTTTCACCAAGGTGTTGGGCATGCGGATGGATATGATTTTTCCTGCGGATGATCCGACGGTTGCGGTTTTTTCAGGGCATGGGGTGCGGGTGCGGATCGAGAAGGGGGCGGATACGCCGCCGGGCAGATTGCGTATTCTGAGCGAGACACCCGAGACATTTGCCAACGGCGAGACACACCTGCGGGCACCTAACGGCACACGGATCGAGATCTTGCCCTTGCAGACACCAATGGTGATGCCGGAAACAGTGCACAGTTTTGTGGTGCGGCGGCTTGCAGACCAGGCGCCCTGGGTGATTGGGCGCGCGGGCATGCATTACCGCGACCTGATCCCCGACAGGCTGGGCGGGTCGATCATCGCAAGCCACATTCGTATCCCCGACGGTGGTCCCGTTCCGGACATGGTGCATTATCACACCGTCGGATTTCAGCTGATCTTCTGCTACAAGGGATGGGTTGACCTCGTCTACGAGGATCAGGGAGAGCCGTTCCGGTTGCAGGCGGGCAATTGCGTGATCCAGCCGCCACAGATCAGGCACCGCGTGCTGTTTGCCTCCGATAATATCGAGGTTATCGAAATCGGCGTGCCCGCCGAACATGTCACGACGATCGATCACGAGATGGAGTTGCCGAATGGTCCCGCCAATCCCGATCGTGTTTTCGATGGGCAGCGATTTGTGCATCACAAGGCGGAGAGCGCGGTGTGGGGTCCGTTTCGTATTCCCGGTTTTCAAAGCCTTGACACCACGATTGCGGAACACACCGGCAACGTTGCAGGGGTGCACGTGGTGCGCCGTGATGCGCAGGACAGCGCATGGTACAGTCACGACAGCGATATCCTGTTCACCTTCGTGATGGCGGGCAGCATGGTGCTTGAAGGCGAAGGCCGTGATCCGCACAGGCTGACGCCGGGAGACGCCTTCGTGATTCCGCCCGGCATGCGCGTGCGCTACGCGGAGCCTTCAGCGGATGTCGAATTGCTGGAAGTCTCTTTGCCGGGCGTTTTCGAGACGACAGTGGGGTAATTCGGGTTATCCTGTTTGCGCTCTTGCATTGGTGGGCATCAACAGACACCCTGCAGGGTGATTGACGATGTTGAAAGGCCGATCCATGTCGCTCAAAGAGGCAGCAACAGCTGTGCGCGAGAATGCGCACGCTCCTTATTCCGGTTTCAAGGTCGGGGCGGCAATCCGGGGCGCCTCCGGCACGATTTACGCAGGCTGCAATGTGGAGAATGTCGCCTTTCCCGAAGGCACCTGTGCCGAGGCGGGCGCAATTGCCGCCATGGTGGCGGCGGGCGAGACGGCGTTGACGGAAGCCTATGTCATTGCCGGGTCACCAATGCCCGTCACACCTTGTGGCGGGTGCCGCCAGAAACTGGCGGAGTTTGCGCATGGGGATGTGCCGGTCACCATGGCAACCACCGGCGGCACCGAACAGAAGACCACGGTCGCCGAGCTGCTGCCGGGCGTGTTCACTGCGGATCACATGAATTCATGACCCAGACCACCGCCCGCGCACTGCTGGCCCGTTTGCGGCATGGCGAGCCACTGCCGGCGACAGACCTGCAATGGCTGGCGGGAGGGCTTGCGGATGGCGTGATCAGCGATGCCCAGGCCGGTGCTTTTGCCATGGGCATCTGTATCCGGGGCCTTGACGAGGAGGCACGGGTGGCCTTGACGCTCGCCATGCGTGACAGTGGGAAGGTTCTGCGCTGGGATCTGGATGGCCCGGTTCTCGACAAGCATTCCACCGGTGGCGTGGGGGACTGTGTATCACTGCTCCTTGCGCCTGCGCTGGCGGCCTGCGGTGCCTATGTGCCGATGATTTCTGGCCGTGGTTTGGGGCATACCGGCGGCACGCTGGACAAGCTTGAGGCAATCCCGGGCGTTGCCACGCAGCTGGAGGAGGCGCGATTTCGCGAGGTCGTTGCGCAGGCCGGATGCGCCATTGTCGGCGCAAGCGGTGATATCGCCCCGGCGGACAAAAGGCTTTACGCCGTGCGCGATGTGACGTCGACCGTCGACAGCCTCGATTTGATCACCGCGTCGATCCTGTCCAAGAAACTGGCCGGCGGCCTTGAAGGGCTGGTGCTGGATGTCAAGGTGGGCAGTGGCGCCTTTATGAAGGATATCGGGGCGGCGCGGGGACTGGCGCGCTCGCTGGTGGACACGGCGAATGCCGCAGGGTGCAAAACCACGGCCGTCATCAGCGATATGAGCCAGCCGCTGGCGCCCAGTCTCGGCAACGCATTGGAGGTCGCGGAAGTTATGCGCATCCTGACCGGGCAGGCACGCGGGCCACTGGTGGAAACATCCGCAGCGCTGGGTGGGGTGCTGTTGGCCAATGCTGGTCTTGCGGCGGATGTTCAGGCCGGTGCGGATGCGATCATGCAGGCGTTGCAGGACGGGCGCGCAGCTGAGCGATTTGGCAAGATGATCGCCGCCATGGGCGGGCCTGTGCACTTCGTTGAAAACTGGCCGCGGTTCCTGCCCGAGGCAACGGTGATCCGCGAAGTCCCGGCCCGCGCGGCGGGTTATGTCAGTGAAATTGACGGTGAGGCACTGGGCATGGCGGTGGTTGCTTTGGGGGGCGGGCGTGCCGTGGAAAGCGACAGCGTTGATCCGGCCGTTGGGATCGGGCAGGTTGCACGGCTCGGCGACAGGATTTCAAAGGGTCAGCCGCTTGCGGTGGTGCATGCTGCCAGACCGGATGCCGCCGAAAAGGCGGTTGCAGATGTCCGCGCCGCGATCCAGGTCACGCCGTCACAGCCTGCCTCGCTGCCGGACCTGATCCGGGAAAGGGTGGGCTGATGGCGCGTGCGTTTCTCGTGGTTATGGATTCTGTCGGGATAGGTGGCGCGCCCGATGCGCACACGTATTTCAATGGCGAGGTCTCCGACGAGGGCGCGAACACGCTGTGCAACATCGCACGTGCCTGCGCGCAAGGCTCGGCCGCCGAGGCGCGCGTGGGTCCGCTGGTGATGCCGAACCTCGACCGGCTTGGTCTGGGCCGTGCCGCCCAACTGGCCAGCGGCAACCTTGCGCTTGGCCTGGGGCAGGAACCCCTTGGCGGATGGGGGGTTGCGACAGAGGTATCACGCGGCAAGGACACACCCTCCGGCCATTGGGAACTGGCAGGCGTGCCGGTGCCATGGGAGTGGCACTATTTCCCCAATGAAGAAGAGGCCTTCCCCGCGGAGCTGGTTGCAAAAACCTGCGAACTGGCTGGAACGGAGGGGATTTTGGGCAATTGCCACGCCTCCGGCACCACGATTATTCGCGCGCTTGGCGCCGAGCATATGCGCTCCGGTTGGCCGATTTGCTACACTTCTGCGGATTCGGTGTTCCAGATCGCCGCGCATGAAGAAACCTTCGGTCTGGAAAAATTGCTCGGACTATGCGCGGAACTGGCCCCGCATCTGCACGAAATGAAGGTTGGCCGCGTGATTGCCCGACCCTTCCTGGGCAATGCGGAAGACGGCTACTACCGGACCGTCAATCGGCGCGATTACGCGATCATGCCCCCCAAGCCCGTCCTGACCAATTGGGTGCAGGATGCGGGGCACAGGGTCTATGCGGTCGGAAAAATCGGCGACATCTTTTCGATGCAGGGCATAGACGAAGTGCGCAAGGGATCCGACGCGGCACTGATGCAGCACCTCAACGACCTTGTCTTCACGGCAGAAGAGGGCAGCCTGACCTTCGCGAATTTTGTCGAATTCGACAGCCTTTATGGCCATCGCCGTGATGTTTCCGGTTATGCCCGCGCACTGGAATGGTTCGATCACGAAATCGGCAAGGTCATGGAACATCTGCGCCCCGGCGACATCATGGTCCTGACAGCGGATCATGGCAACGACCCTACGTGGGTCGGAACCGATCATACGCGTGAACGGGTTCCCGTGCTGATCGCGGGGGTCGGGGTGCAGGCGCTTGGTCACATCGGCTTCACCGATGTCGCGGCTATCGTCGCGCGTCATCTTGGCGTGAAGCCCCACAGCACGACCGATTGACCCGCCGCGCCGGGTGTCCGGCCCCGCCGGTCACCGCCCGGGTTGCAGCGGGTCGGCCTTCGGGTCTACACCGGGCTTGCATTGAAGAAAGGTACCCTCATGAGCAATCACGTAACCGTCGTTGACCATCCGCTGGTCCAGCACAAGCTCACAATCATGCGGGACAAGGAGACTCCGACGGCCGTCTTTCGGCAATTGCTGCGCGAGATCAGCCAGCTTCTCGCTTACGAGGTCACGCGTGGCATGCCCATGACCACCAAACGTATCGAAACGCCGATGCAGGCGATGGATGCCCCGACGCTGTCCGGCAAGAAGCTTGCGCTGATTTCCATTCTCCGTGCAGGGAACGGGTTGTTGGACGGGGTTCTGGAGTTGATCCCCTCGGCCCGCGTCGGGTTTGTCGGGCTGTACCGCGACGAAGAGACGCTCCAACCGGTGCAATACTACTTCAAGGTGCCCGAAGGGTTGGATGACCGGCTGGTAATTGCGGTTGATCCGATGCTGGCAACCGGGAATTCTTCCGTCGCGGCAATTGACCTGCTCAAGCAAGCGGGTGCTACGAATATTCGGTTCCTGTGTCTGCTGGCGGCACCCGAAGGTATTGAACGCATGCATGCGGCCCATCCGGATGTGCCGATCGTGACCGCGGCTATTGACGAAAAACTCAATGAAATCGGCTATATCGTTCCCGGACTGGGGGACGCCGGCGACCGGATGTTCGGCACAAAATAACTGAGCGGATTTGAGCCGGTAGAACCCGTGCTTTGTCTTGCCATACAAAGGATATTCAGGCATCGTGACCCCATATCTTGTGGGGGCAATGATGAAATTTACCAGAATTATAGCGATCTTTACGATTGCAGCATCTGTAATGACCGCGGGCATCCAGGCTCTGGCGCAAAGCGCCACCGTGACGCCGCGGGAATTCCCGCCCGTCAACTACACGGGCAGGCAATATGTCGACAGCACGGGGTGCGCCTTTATCCGCGCCGGGATTGATGACGCGGTGCAATGGGTGCCCCGCGTCACGCGCGACCGTAAGCTGATCTGCGGACTCAAGCCAACTTTTACCGTCCGTTCCGCAACGCCTCAGGCCCCGCAGGAGGCCGTGGTGATCACGCCGAAACCTGCGCAGGCGGCCGTTGTCCCGGCTGCCGCAAAGAAAGCCAGTTCGCCGGGTCCGGTGCCGTTGCGCCGGGCGGAGCCGAACCTGGTCGGCACTGTTGTGACCCCCGCAAACGCGGCTTCCAAAGGTGTCACGCCGACCATGCGGGTGATGCCCCGTCATGTGTATCGCAAGCGGAAACAGACGCTGAACGTCTCTGTGCCCAAGGGGTACCGCACCGTCTGGAAGGATGATCGGCTCAATCCCCGCCGTGCCGAGCAAACCCTTCAGGGGCACGCTGACATGAAGCAGATCTGGACAAGCACCACGCCACGCCGCCTGGTCGATTAGCCACCGCAGATATTCTGAAGGCGTAGCCAATCCGCGTCGCTCAGCAGAGCCCTTGAGGCGGCGCCGGCCATCGGGTCTGCTTCGATGAGGGGCAGTACCGTCTCACCTGTGATGTCACGTGCATATGCGTAGGGCGTGCTGCGCAATTCAGCCTGCGCAAACACAGGCAGCAAGCCTTCCGGTGCCGGGGGTGTCCGGTTCTTGGTCAGCAGGTGTTCGGCGTAGCTGTCCAGTATTTCGCTTTTCAGCTTGCCCGTTGTCAGCAACTGGAAGCTGGCCCATGTGCCGCTTGTCTCCAGCAGGTCGCGCAGGGGATCCTGCGCGCGTGACAGGCTTTGTTCAACCATCGCGTAGCCGGCCACGACATCCGGCTCCTCGAAGTCTTCGACGAGCGCACGGTTCAGCAGGACGTGGCCGCCGGGAAGATGCAGGCTGGTCAGAACGGTTCCGGGCAGCATGATGAGCTTGTCAGACCCCAAACGCGCCCGCAGGGTGGTGAGGGCGCGCAGCCCCGCGGGATCAGCGCAGGCAGACCCGGTCATTCGTTCGATGCGGGCAAGCAGAGCGGCGCCAATTTCCACCCGCTTGACCTGCGGCACCACCGCCAGGGTGTGATTGACCAATGCCTGCGGGACCCAGAACAACCCGACCGCGACAACAGCGGCAATCGACAGCGTCATGCCCAGCCACCGGAGCCTGCCGGGCTTGGGGCGGGTCCGTTCGACCGCACGCCGCAGTTTTTCGATCGCGTCGATCATCTGAGTCTCGGCTGCCGCGAGTTCCAGCGTTTCACCGGGATCGCCCTCGGGGAAGAAAACGGCCGGTCGTTTGCCCGGGTTCGCCCGTTGCACCGCAGCAAGCGACCAATGCGTGATGGCCCTGTCCTGCATGTCAGAGATGATCAGGGTCGCATCACCGATCGACACAACGACCTCGCGGCGCTGATCGCCGGGCGAGGCGCGCCATAGACCGCTTGCTTCGAGGCGGGCGTATTTCTTGAGGGCCGTCATCGCGGTGTGCTGCTGCTCGGTTTTCTTGGTTGCGGGCAGCTTACCATCTGGGCGCGTCTGGGCAATGGGGTGCCGAAGGCAAGAGCGCTTTCAACGCAGGCGATCAGTCGAGATCTTGCGCGCGTTTGCGCAGTTCGAATTTTTGGATCTTGCCGGTTGAGGTTTTGGGAAGCTCGTCAAAGACCACATGCTTGGGAGCCTTGAACCCCGCCAGCGTCCGCCGTGCGAAAACAATAAGCGCTGCCGCGTCTCCTGTCGCGCCGGGTTTCAACTCCACAAAGGCGCAGGGCACTTCACCCCATTTTTCGTCCGGCTTGGCGACAACCGCCGCCAGCAGCACATCTTCGTGTCCCATCAGGACGCCCTCAACTTCGACCGAAGAAATGTTTTCTCCGCCCGAGATGATAATGTCCTTGGCCCGGTCGGCGATTTGCATGTAGCCGTCGGGATGCTGCACCGCGATGTCGCCGGAGTGGAAGTAGCCTCCGTCAAAGGCTTCCCGCGTCGCGGCGGGGTTCTTGTAGTACCCCTTCATGACCGAGTTCCCGCGGATCATGATCTCGCCCTGCGCGCTGCCGTCCATGGGTACCTGTTGCATGTCCGTGTCCATGACCGTGATGTCTTCCATCATCGGGAAGGCGATGCCCTGCCGTGCCTTGATGGCAGCACGTTCCGGTTTGTCGAACGCGTCCCAGTCCTCGGCGCGCCACAGGCATTCCGTGACATGACCATAGGTCTCGGTCAGGCCATAGACTTGTGTGACATTGAAACCCAGCGCCTCGATCTTGCTCAGCGTGGCCGGAGCCGGTGGCGCGCCCGCGGTAAAGACTTCGACCACGTGATCGAAAGGTCGGCGCTCTTCTTCCGGCGCGTTCACCAGCATGTTCAAAACAATGGGTGCGCCGCCCAGATGCGTGACCCCTTCGTCGGCGATTGCCCCGAAGATGGCCGGGGCCGTAATATCGCGGCAACACACAATCGTGCCGCCGATCAGTGGCATCATCCAGGTGTGGTTCCAGCCGTTGCAATGAAAGAGCGGCACGATCGTCAGGTAAATCGGATGCAGGACCATCCGCCAGCTGACCACCGTTCCCATCGTCATCAGGTATGCGCCCCGGTGATGATAGACGACGCCCTTGGGACGGCCCGTGGTGCCGGAGGTGTAGTTGAGCGCCAGACTTTCCCACTCATCCTCTGGCATGATCCAGTCAAATCCCGGATCGGCCTGCTCAAGCAGCTTTTCGTAGATCCGGTGCCTTCCGGACGCGGGATAGCCTCCCGCCGGGTCCGGGACTTCGACCAGAATCGGCGCTGTGCCCTTCATCTGCGCACAGGCAGCCTCCGCCAGATCAAGAAACTGCGTGTCGACCAGAACGACCCGCGCCTGACCATGGTCGAAGATGTAACTGACGGTATCGACATCCAGCCGTGTGTTGATCGTGTTGAGAACGGCACCGCAGGCAGGCACGCCAAAATGAGCTTCGACCTGCGCCGTGACATTCGGGATCAGGGTGGCAACGACATCGCCGCGGCTGACCCCCAGCTGCGACAGAGCGGAGGCAAGCCTGCTGCAGCGTTCGTAGTATTCCGAGTAGCTGACACGGTGTGCGCCATCAACCACAGCCGTGCGGCTGGCAAAGACATGTGCGGCGCGGCGAAGGTGTGACAGAGGCGTCAGCGGCACATAGTTGGCGGCACATTTTTCCAATCCTGTCTCGTCAGTCATCCAGCCCATGTGATTTCCCTCCCCGGTCGCATTATGTAAGTTAAGCGCAACGCGGCTCTTACGATATTGTTTTTGCGGCATTTGAAAAGCGAATTGTCATACAATTGGAGGACCCTTGTGCTTTCGCCCGGATCACACAGGTGCAACAGATGATCATTTCGCCGGGCAGGCGGTATATTTTCGTGCACATTCCGAAGACCGGTGGCACATCGCTGGCAATGGCGCTGGAAGAGCGCGCGATGAAAGACGACCTGCTGATCGGCGATACCCCCAAGGCCCGCCGGCGCAGGCGTCGCCTCATCGGGGTGCAGTCCAGGGGGCGGCTGTGGAAGCATTCGACGCTGGCCGATATCGAAGGTGTCGTATCATCTGACGCCTTGAGCGGAATGCTCGTGTTCACTCTGGTGCGCAACCCATGGGACCGCATGGTCAGCTATTACCACTGGCTGAAGGATCAGGCATTTCATCACCCCAGTGTCGTGACGGCAAAGGCAGTGTGTTTCAAAGACTTCTTGCGCGACCGGGACGTGCAGATGAGCCTGCGGCGGTCGCCTGCCAGCAGCTACCTGCGCGATGCGACGGGCGTTGCGCGATGCACCTGCTTTATCCGTCTTGAGGCCTTTCGTCAGGACATCGCCCCCGTGGAAGATCATCTTGGCTTCTCGCTGAGCATGCCTCATCTCAACCGATCCGACCGAAACACCGACTACAAGCGCTACTACGACGGGCCGACGCGCGACCTTGTGGCGGACGTCTGCGCCGAGGATATCGCCCGCTTCGGGTACCGGTACGATCCGAAGGGCTGATTCTCGGAAAGAGGGTATTGGTTAACCAATGAGCAAGATTTTGGCACAATCGGCGAATAATTGTTTCATTTAGCCTCCTAATCTCTCCCGTCATAGATTTATTACACGTTATGATGGAAACAATGCCCCAGATGCGCCGCATTCGTGGCCAAGAGCGGACACGCTTTGGTCGTCGTCTGATGGTGCGAAAACAGCGCCACTGCCACCGTTCGGGCGCACGACTGACTGGGGATGTAAATGAAGATGTACGGATGGAGTGTGAACGTCTCGGCCAAACCTGATCGGCGGGTCAGGACGCCCAAAACAGCGATGCCGGTCAGCCATGGCCTGATTGCCGGAACCCGGGTCGCGTCCAATTTCGGGTGGCGCGCGGCAGAGGCGCTGACAGTCGGGGACAAGGTGCTGACTTTCGACAATGGCGTTCAGCCCATCGTGGACATCCAGCGCACGACGATCTGGACAGAGGGCACGGAAGTTGCGCCGGGGTTCTGGCCGGTTGTCATTCCCGCGGGGGCGCTTGGCAATGCGCAGGACGTCACGCTTCTGCCCGATCAGGGCGTGATGCTGGAAAGCGATGCGGCCTCGGATCCTTTGGGGGATCCTTTTGCGGTGGTGCCTGCACAGGCTTTGGAGGGACTGTGCGGCATCCACCGCAGCCCGCCGCTCCATCCCGTTGAACTCATCACCTTCTACTTCGCGCGGGACGAGGTGATCTACATTGACGGCGGATTGTTGATCCACTGTCCGCGCGGCGTCGTGTTGCTGCAGGACATGATGGCGCCGTCAGAAGTGCTTTACGATGTGATGTCGGCAGAGCACGCCCGGGACATTTTGCGCGACAGCGAGGTTGCGCGCCAGGCGCTGGTGCAAAGTGGTGGATATGTGTTTGGCGCCACGGAAATGGTGCTTGTTGCCTGACAGGATAATGCAAGACGTCGAGCAGACGCAGGTGCAGCAAAAAAGGGGGGCCGGCAGACCCCCCTTTCATCGTTTCAGAAGACAGATCAGGCGGCCGCGGCGGTCTCGCCAAAACGCCCGTAGAAGCTCTGGCCTTTGGCGGCCATGTCACGCAGCAGGTCGGGGCAGGTGAAGCGGTCGCCATATTTGGCGGTCAATTGGTCGCAGCGTTCTGCCGCGTAAGGCGCGCCGATCATGTCGAGCCAGCTGAGCGGCCCACCCGACCAGGGTGCAAAACCCCAGCCGAGGATCGCGCCGACGTCGCCTTCGCGGATGTCCATCAGAACGCCTTCTTCCAGCGCGCGCACAGCCTCCAGCGACTGGGCAAAGAGCAGGCGGTGCTGGACATCCGTCAGTTCGGGCTGCTCCTCCGCGATGGCGTAGGACCCCCCCAGCCCATCCCAAAGCCCCTCGCGCTTGCCTTTTTCGTCGTAGCTGTAAAAACCGGCCTTGGTCTTCCGGCCCAGGCGACCGAGGTTTTCCATCCAGAAAATTACGTCATCCACCGCGGCATCCGGGTAGGCATCGCCCATCGCGGCCTTGGTCGCGCGTGCGATCTTGGCGCCGAGGTCGATGGAGGTCTCGTCAACCAGTTGCAGCGGGCCCAGCGGCATACCCACCAGTTTTGCGGCATTCTCGATGAGCGCGGGCTCGACACCTTCAGCCACCATGCGGATGCCTTCGTTGATGTAGGGGATGATGCAGCGATTGGCATAGAAGAACCGCGCGTCGTTCACCACGATCGGTGTCTTGCGGATCTGGCGCACGTAGTCGAGCGCCTTGGCCACGGCGCGGTCGCCGGTGCCCTTGCCCTTGATGATCTCCACCAGCAGCATCTTTTCGACCGGCGAGAAGAAGTGGATGCCGATGAATTGCTCAGGCCGCGCGCTGGCCTTGGCCAGCTCGGTGATCGGCAGAGTGGAGGTGTTGGAGGCAAAGATGCAATCCTCGGGGATCACCGCTTCGACCTTTTGCGTCATCTCGGCCTTGACCTTCGGGTCCTCGAAGACCGCCTCGATGATCAGATCGCAGCCTTTCAGAGCGCCCAGATCGGTTGTGGCGGTGATGAGGGAGAGCAGCTGCTCTTTCTTCTCCGGCGTGGTCTTCTTGCGAGCGATGCCCTTGTCGGCGAAATCCGACGTGTAGGATTTGCCGCGGTCTGCGGCTTCCTGTGTTTGGTCGATCAGCACCACCTCGATGCCCGCCTGCGCGGAGACGAGGCTGATGCCCGCACCCATCATACCGGCCCCCAGAACACCGAGCTTCTTGACCCGCTGATCAGCTACGTCAGCGGGGCGCACAGCGCCTTTTTCCAGCGCTTCCTTGTTGATGAAAAGCGAACGGATCATCGCCTCGGAGGAGGGGTTCATCAGCACGGAGGTGAACCAGCGCGCCTCGATCTTCAGGGCCGTGTCGAAGGGCACGAGCGCGCCTTCGTAGACCGCCGAGAGCAGTGCCTTGGCGGCAGGATAGACCCCTTGCGTCTTGCCGTTGACCATGGCGGAGGCGCCCACGAAGGTCATGAAGCCCGCCGGATGGTAGGGCGCGCCACCGGGCATCTTGTAGCCCTTGGCGTCCCATGGCTTGACCAGATCGGCGTCCTTGGCGTTCAGCACCCAGTCGCGGGCCGCGGCCATGGGATCATCCGTCACCTCGTCGATCAGCCCGGCCGCCTTGGCCTTTGCCGGGTCGACCAGCTTGCCTTCCAGCAGGAAGGGGGAGGCGGCCATCGCGCCCATCTTGCGCACCAGTCGCGTGGTGCCGCCGGCACCGGGGAAGATCCCCACCATGATCTCAGGCAGGCCGATCTTGGCCTTGGAGTTGGTGGCTGCAAAGATGCGGTGGCACGACAGCGGCAGCTCCAGCCCGATGCCAAGCGCCGTGCCCGGCAGCACACAGGCAATTGGCTTGCCGCCCTTCTGCGTCTTTGGGTCCATGCCCGCCAGCTCGATCTTGCGCAGCAGGCGGTGCATGTCCATCACCCCGTCAAAGAGGCCCTTGGCCGGGTTGTCGCCCGCATCCGCCTTCATCTTGGCGATGAGGTTGAGGTCCATGCCGCCTGCGAAAGAACCCTCCTTGCCAGAGGTCAGGATAATGCCTTTGACCGCGTCATCGGCAAGGGCCTCGTCCATCAGTTTATCCACCTGCGCGAGCCCCTCGTAGGACATCACGTTCATGGATTTGCCGGGGACGTCCCAGATGATTGTAGCGACGCCATCGGCGTCTGTGGTCATGGTAAACTCGGTCATGTCCGGGTCCTTTCTTGGATTGTTCGAAGGGTCACCAACGCCTTTGCGGGCTTGGGGACGATGTAGGGAAACTTGGTGTTTTCGAGGGAATTGGTAACCGACTTCAGATACCAGCTTGTCCCTTTGCGCTTGAGAATCATCCGGGATTTGACCGGGCCGAACACGCGGCGCGCGCCAGAACAGAACTCTGTTGCATGATATCCGCACAGCAGGTCGCCGGAGATGAATTCAGCTTCTTCGGCATACCGCACGAGACGGTCACCGTTTCGGGCCGCGATGCTTTCGCGGACTTCGTCAAAAAACGGGCGCACATCGTCGGGCGACGAGATGATGGTATCGGTGCTTTCGGTGTGCCACGTGTAGGGGAACAGCAGGTAGCTGCAATAAGCCTCGAAGTCATCCGCGTTATGCGCCGCCGACAAGCCGTCAAGAAACTCCTGGTAAAGCGTCAGGGGGGCGACAGCCAGTTTGCGCGCATCACTTTGTGGCGAGCTGACATAGGTCTGGCTTCGGGCGCTGTGCTCCACCCGCGGAATGTAGATTGGCCAATGTGGATTGCTGAGCATGCTGTGGATTTCCAACATCTTCCAAACGCCCTTTTCCAAAATCAGCACCATGCGGCTTGCATAGCTTTCCATCACCGGGGTGGCGTCACGCAAAGTGTGTGTGACGTGATGCCCGGTGATGTATTTGTCGTTGAGAAACGCGGCTTCGGTGGCCAGACGCACCCAGTTCGTCGCGCCAAGACCGCGCACCGCCTCGCCGTAGATCAGGAAGCCGCTGACCAGGTCTTCCGGTGTTTCGATAACGACTTCGCTGTTCAATGTGCGCCGCAGGTACGGCAGTTTGATCCGGGCCAGCGCCGTGTCCGTGTCGCCTGCCATCAGGGCATCGGACAAGGCGTCCAATGTTTCCTGATAGATCGCGAGGGCCTCGGCGCTGGTCATGCGGGTTAAACGCGCTCGATGATCGTCGCGGCACCCATGCCCGAGGCGATGCAGAGCGTCGCAAGACCGACCTCCTTGTCGGCACGTTCCATCTCATCCAGCAGCGTGCCGATGATCATCGCGCCGGTTGCCCCCAGCGGGTGGCCCATCGCGATGGAGCCGCCGTTGACGTTCACCTTTTCGCTGTCCACATCGAAGGCCTGCATGAAGCGCAGAACGACGGCCGCAAAGGCCTCGTTGACCTCGAAAAGGTCGATATCCTTGATATTCATGCCGTTGTCGGCAAGGATCTTCTCGGTCACCGGCACAGGACCTGTCAGCATGATGGTCGGATCGGTGCCAATCTTTGCAGTGGCCCGAATGCGCGCACGGGGTTTCAGCCCGTGTTTCTCACCGAACTCTTTCGAGCCGATCAGAACCGCCGCAGCCCCATCCACGATTCCGCTGGAGTTACCGGCATGGTGGATGTGATTGATCTTCTCAAGGTGCGGGTATTTCATCAGGGCGATCTTGTCGAAGCCGGGCATGACTTCGCCCATGGCCTGAAACGCCGGGTTCAGACCACCAAGCGATTGCATGTCCGTTTGCGGACGCATGTATTCGTCATGGTCGAGGATCGGCAGGCCATTCTGGTCGCGGATTTCGATCACCGATTTGGCGAAGCGTTTCTCGTCCCACGCCTTTTTCGCCCGGCGCTGGGATTCCACGGCCAGCTGGTCCGCGTCGTCGCGGGTGAATCCGTATTCCGTCGCGATAATGTCGGCGCTGATCCCTTGAGGGACGAAGTATTTCTCCATCGCCAGCGTCGGGTCGACCGCGATCGCCGCCCCGTCAGAGCCCATTGCGACGCGGCCCATCATCTCCACGCCCCCCGCGATATAGGCCTCGCCCGCACCGCCCTTCACCTGATTTGCCGCGAGGTTCACTGCCTCCATGCCGCTGGCACAGAAACGGTTGATCGCAAGGCCCGGAATGCGTTCATCCAGGTCGGAGGCCAGCACGGCGGAGCGGGCAAGGCAGCCGCCCTGTTCCATCACCTGCGTGACATTGCCCCAGATCACATCCTCCACGGCATGGCCTTCGAGGTTGTTGCGCTGCTTGACGGCATTCAGCGTCTGCGCAGAGAGGCGCAGCGACGTGACCTCGTGCAGGCTGCCGTCTTTGCGACCCTTGCCGCGCGGCGTGCGCAGGGCATCGTAGATGTAGGCTTCGGTCATGATGTTCTCCTTCTCGCGCGATCCCGCGCGGTATTTTTGGTCAAGCGCGGTCCCGCGCGGTATTTCTGGTCAAGCGCGGTCAGCGGGGCTGCCGGGCATCAGATCGTAGGGGTGCTGCCACCCCGGTGTGTCGGAAATCCGTGTGAGCCAGGCGTCGATGTTCGGCCAATCGGCCCGGTCAAATCCAAAGCTCTCGGGGTAATAAAGATAGCCGCAGCAGGAGATATCAGCGTTGGTGATACTGTCACCGACGATCCAGCTGCGGTCTGCAAGATGATCATTCAAAATGGTATAGGCCGCCTTCAGACGTCCTTGATTAAACGCGATAACCTCTTGGGGTCGTTTATCTTTCGAAAGAAAATGCATCAGGAAACGCGTCACGCCTGCGGTGGAACTGAGCTTGTGATTGTCCCAGAGCACCCAGCGCAGAATTTCGCGACGTTCGCCTGCATCCTTGCCGCCGAATTTCCCGGATTTCTCGGATACGTAATCCTGAATGACGCCTGATTGGGTCAGGCGGATATCGCCATCAACCATCACCGGCACTTCGCCCATTTTGTTGACCTGCGTGCGATATTCCGGTGTGCGTGCCGCGCCGGCAAAGAAATCCACCTTCACCGGCTCCCAGTCGAGGCCCGAGAGTTCCAATGCAAGGGCTGCCTTATAGGCGTTCCCGCTCTCGCCAAAGCAATAGAGTTGAATGGTCATAGGGTCCTCGCAATCAGTTCTTTCATGATCTCGTTCGTACCGCCGTAGATGCGTTGCACACGCGCGTCGGCCCACATTTCGGCCACCGCGTATTCCTGCATGAAACCGTAGCCGCCGTGCAGCTGCACACAGTCGTCCAGCACGTCGCATTGGGTGTCGGTCAGCCAGTATTTGCACATGGCCGCGCGTTCCACGGTCAGTTCGCCGCGCAGGTGCTCGGCGATGCACTGGTCCAGAAAGGCCCGCGCCACGGCGGTGCGTGTCTTGCACTCGGCCAGTTTGAACCGCGTGTTCTGAAATTGGGTAAGCGGTCCGCCAAAGGCTTCACGTTCCTTGCAATAGGCAATCGTGCGTTCCACTGCGCCTTCCATCGCGCCGACAGCGCCGCAACCGATGATCAGCCGTTCCTGCGGAAGCTGCTGCATCATCTGGTAGAAACCCTGACCTTCGTCGCCGCCCAGTATGTTCTCCGGCGGGATGGCGATGTCGTCGAAGAACAACTCGGATGTATCCGCCGCGTGCAAACCAACCTTTTCGAGGTTGCGCCCCCGGGTAAACCCCTGCGCCCCATCAGTTTCTAGCACGACGAGGGACACCCCCTTGGAACCTTCCGCGGGGTCGGTCTTGGCCGCCACGATGATCAGGTTGGCATGCTGACCGTTGGTGATGAATGTTTTTTGTCCGGACAATCGAAAGACGTTGCCGTCGCGCACGGCTTTTGTCCTGATACTTTGTACGTCCGACCCGGTAGAGGGTTCGGTCATCGCAAGCGCGCCGACCAGATCACCCGAGACCATCTTGGGCAACCAGCGTTTTTTCTGGTCCTCGGTGCCATAGGCCAGCACATAATGCGCCACGATGCCCGAATGGATGCCATGCCCCCAGCTTGCAAGATTGGCGCGCGAGGCCTCGATCAGGATCGCTGCCTCGTGGCCGAAATCGCCGCCCGGTCCGCCGTATTCCTCTGGTACCGACGGGCAGAGCAACCCCAATGCGCCCGCCTCGGCCCAGATCACGCGATCCATCTGGCCCTGCTTGCGCCATGTCTCGAATTTCGGGGCCCATTCCGTCGTGATGAACTGCGCCGTCATATCGGCAATCATGCCGTGTTCGTCGGTCATCCAACCGGAGGTGTCGTTTGATCCGTCTTTCATGCCGCACCCTCCCCAGATGTGCTACTTCTTACGCGCATCGAGCTCCGCGTTGAAAAGTCTCAGCCGGTGGCTGAACGTCTCTTCATTGATCACGCTGTCGAAATTCTCGAAGAGAAACGACAGCGCTTCGCCTTCATCCAACCCGGCGTCCGCTGCAAAACGTTTCAGCCTGCGGTAACCGTCTTCTGTCATGGCAACCGGGAAGCGGCGGGTCAGACGAAAACGTTTCGGCATGGGCGATTCCTTTGCAGCGTAGAATGGCGCGCTCATCGGCGCGCCGTTCCTTCTTAAAAGTTTGCTACCTCCAGCGCCATAACCGTGTCGGCACCGGTCTGGATCCGGCTCAGGTGCAAGGCCGTCGCCGGCAATTGCCGCGCCATATAGTAGCGACCGGTGTTCAGCTTTGTCTCGTAGAACGCAACGTCAGACGCCCCGTCGTTCAGGGCTGTCCGCGCGGCCTTGCCCATTTTTGCCCACATCAGGCCCAGGCAAACATGGCCGAACATATGCATGAAATCATAGGAGCCGGAGAGCGCGTTGTTGGGGCTCTTCATGCCGTTTTGCATGAAGTACATGCCGGCCGCCTGCAGGTCCTTGCTCGCCGCCTTCAGCGGCTCGAGGAATTGCGCATCGAAGTCGGCATCCTGTCCGGCGTTTTCCTTGATAAAGCTTTTGACCAGATCAAAGAACGCCATCACATGTTTGCCACCGTCCTGCGCCAGCTTGCGGCCCACGAGATCCAGCGCCTGAACCCCATTCGCCCCTTCGTAGATCATCGCGATCCGCGCATCGCGGGTGTATTGCGACATGCCCCATTCCTCGATGTAGCCATGCCCGCCGTATACCTGTTGCGCCTTGATGGTCATGTCGTAGCCCTGATCCGTCAGGAAGCCCTTGATAACCGGGGTCAGCAGCGAAACCAGCCCGTCAGCATCCTTGTCCTGCCCGCGGTGGGCGGCGTCGATCAGTGTTGAGCCCCAGAGGATGAAGGCCCGCGCGCCCTCGGCAAAGCTTTTCTGGTCCATCAGAGACCGGCGGATATCCGGGTGCACGATCAGCGGATCAGCCGGTCCTTCGGGGTTCTTCACGCCCGTCACGTCGCGGCCCTGCAGCCGGTCCTTGGCGTAATCCAGCGCGTTCTGATAGGCGACCTCGGCCTGGGACATACCCTGCATGCCCACACCCAGACGCGCCTCGTTCATCATGGTGAACATTGCGCGCATGCCCTTGTGCGCCTCGCCCAGCAGGTACCCGGTTGCGCCGTCGTAGTTCATCACGCAGGTGGAGTTGCCGTGGATACCCATCTTTTCCTCGATCTTACCCACGGCAACCGCGTTCCGCTCTCCCAGGGAACCGTCTTCGTTGACCATGAATTTCGGCACGATGAAAAGCGACACGCCCTTGATGCCGTCCGGCGCGCCGGTGATTTTCGCCAGCACAAGGTGGATGATGTTGTCGGACATGTCATGTTCACCGGCGGAGATGAAGATCTTCTGCCCACTGATCTTGTAGCTGCCATCGTCCTGCGGCTCCGCCTTGGTGCGCATCAGGCCAAGATCGGTTCCGCAATGCGGCTCGGTGAGGTTCATCGTGCCGGTCCAGTCGCAGGCGACCATCTTGGGCAGATACGTGTCTTTCTGTGCGTCCGTGCCATGCGCAAGGATCGCAGAAGCCGCCCCATGGGTCAGGCCCTGATACATGGTGAAGGCCATGTTGGCGGAAGAAAACATCTCGCCCACTGCGGTGCCCATCACGTAGGGCATATTCTGCCCGCCGTATTCCTCGGGCATGTCGAGACCGGGCCAGCCGCCTTCCTTGACCTGCTCGAAGGCGGCCTTGAAGCCGGCAGGCGTGCGCACCACGCCGTTTTCCAGCACGCAGCCTTCCGTGTCGCCCACCACATTGAGGGGGGCCAGCACCTCGGAGGTAAGCTTGCCGGCCTCTTCCAGAATGGCCGAGGTGAAGTCGGCCTCCAGCTCGTCATAGCCGGGGATGCTCTGTTCGGTCACCTTCAGTACATCGTGCAGAACGAATTGCATGTCTTTTGTGGGGGCGGTGTATCTGGGCATCTGGTCTCTCTCCCTAAGGTCGTGCGTTGCGGGTGCGTCCTTACTCGGCCGCGTCCTTGTGTTTTTCCATGGAGGCCAGCATTTCGGCACCCCATTTCAGTTGTTCTTTCAGATCATCAATGGCCTCGGTCAGCGCATCGCGCTGATTTTCCATTTCGGACAGACGCTTCAGCCCCACGTCGTAGGAAGCCCGAAGCTGCGTTTGCTGCTGATCGCCCATGTCGTAAAGATCGAGAAGCTGGCGCAGTTCTTCGAGGCTCACACCGAAGCGCTTGCCGCGCAGAATAAGCTTGAGGCGGGCGCGGTCACGGCGAGTGAACAGGCGCTTTTGTCCTTCCCGGATCGGAAACAGCAATTCTTTGGATTCGTAAAATCTCAGCGTGCGGGGTGTGACATCGAAGGTGTCGCACATCTCGCGAATGGTCATGATCTCGTCGGTCATCGGTTTTACTCTTTTCAGCATCGGAACGCGGCACAGGTATGATCTGCCGGGTGAGCTACAATACAGCATGACGTTTACGTAACCTGAACGTTACGTCACTTTACAGCTTGCCATTGCGGCAACGGAAAAACACGCGGCGTCACGCGCAAAAGCTGCCGATCTGTGCCGGTCAGTTCAGCAAATATCATCTTGCTAAATGGGAATCGGTTCCTGCCAACGTCTCGGCCGGGGCAATCAGCCTTTGTTAATTTCCCGCGCGACGGAATCGCGCAGATCCTGAAGTTCTTGCATGGCCTCATCAAGTTGCGCGCGCTGATCGGCAAGTTCTTTGAGCTGGCCATCCGCAAGGTCGATCCATGCTTCCATCTGCGCCGCCGTGCCTTCGTGTTCATAAATCAGCAACCATTGACGAATGTCTTCCAGCTGAAACCCGAACTTGCGCCCCCGCAAGATCAGTTTCATCCTTGCGCATTCCCGGGCGCCATAAAAACGCGCGCGCCCCTCGCGGTCGGGTTCAAGCAGCTCGATGTATTCATAGTACCGCAGCGTTCTGGGTGTGACGTCGAACTTGGCGCACATTTCTTTGAATGTCAGACGCTCATCTGGCATGTGTCGGCTCTCCCTTATCGTCAGGCTAAGACGCGAATTCAAAGAGCGCAACCGTCGCTCTTGCCCTTGTGACTGCTCTGCGATGATAAAGGGACGCAGACACTTCTGGTTCACCCCATCTGATCGGAACAATATGAACAAAAAAGTCGATATCGCGCGTCAATTCATCGAAGCGATTCCCCACAGCAAAGCCTTGGGCATGCAATTGACCGACATGGGGGACGGTGTTGCCACGATTGAAATGCCTTACGATGGCAAGCTTGTCGGCGACCCGGATACCGGAGTGATTCACGGCGGTGCGGTATCTGCCCTGATGGACACCTGCTGCGGCGCGGCGGTGATGAGCCATCCGGCAAACCCCGGCGGGACGGCGACGATCGATCTGCGCATCGATTACATGCGCGCCGCGACGCCCGGCCAGGCAATCCGGGCGCAGGCGACCTGTTATCACGTGACGCGTACCGTGGCCTTCGTGCGGGCGACCGCCACAGATGACGACAGCGAAAACCCGGTTGCCGCGGCCACCGGGGCCTTCACCGTGGAGGGCACGCGATGAAAGCGCCGCGCAGACCGCCCGAACCGGTGCAGGTTGTCAAACAGAGACGGGACGCGACGCTGCGCGCGCTTGTCGAACGTGTGCCCTACATCCAGTACCTTGGCATGCAGTTCGAAAGGAAAGGCGACGAGCTGACGGGGGTTCTGCCTTTCGATCAGAAGCTGATCGGGAACCCGATGCTGCCCGCGATCCACGGTGGTGTAACGGCGGCCTTTCTGGAAGTTACCGCGATCATCACGCTGAGTTGGTCCTACCTGTGGGAAGACGTTGAATCGGGCGTCATCGACACCGACGCCCTTGAGGCGGGCGGCCTGCCAAGACTGCCGAAAACAATCGATATCTCAACGGACTATCTGCGCTCGGGCTTGCCCCGGGATGCCTATGCGCGGGCGCGTATCAACCGCTCCGGGCGGCGCTATGCCTCTGTTCACGTGGAAGCCTGGCAGGACAACCGCAGCAGGTTGTTTGCCCAGGCGACCGGGCATTTCCTGATGCCACCGCTCCGTGACTGACGCGGCAGGCGATGCTCACGCGGCGGTTTCCCACCGCCGGGTTCTGAACATCGCTTTGCCGATCGTCCTGTCGAACGCGACGGTGCCAATTCTTGGTGCGGTCGACGTTGGTGTTGTCGGTCAGATCGGAGAGGCCGCCCCCATCGGTGCGGTGGCCCTTGGTGCGATCATCCTGTCCACCGTCTACTGGATCTTCGGATTCCTGCGGATGGGAACGGTGGGTCTTGTCGGTCAGGCGGAAGGGGCGGGGGACACGGCCGAAGTCTCCGCCTGGCTGACCCGCGCCTTGCTGGTCGCCATAGCGGGCGGGTTTGTGCTGATCATCCTGCAACCGCTGATCTTCTGGGGCGCGCTGCGACTGGCGCCGGCCAGCGCGGAAGTCGAAAGCCTCGCACGCGCCTATCTGGGCATCCGGATCTGGACCGCGCCCGCCGCCATCGCTGTCTACGCGCTGACCGGCTGGCTGGTGGCGATGGAGCGGACGTCGGGGGTTTTCTGGGTTCAGCTGGTCATGAACGGCGTCAATATTCTGTTGGATTTGCTGTTTGTGCTGGTTTTCGACTGGGGCGTCAGCGGGGTTGCCATCGCGACGGTCATCGCGGAACTGACCGGGGCGGGACTGGGCCTCTGGTTCTGCCGCAGCGCTTTTCGCAGGCCCGACTGGCGCGATTGGTCGCGCATTTTCGACAGGGCGAAACTGATCCGAATGGCCTTGCTGAACACCGATATTCTGCTGCGGTCGGCCATGTTGATGATTATCTTTTCCTCTTTCGTTTTCATCGGGGCGAAGTTCGGGGACGTGACGCTGGCCGCCAACGAAATTCTTGTGCAATTCATGTATATCATCGCCTATGCGATGGACGGTTTTGCCTTTGCCGCGGAAACCCTCATCGCCCGTGCAATCGGGCGCGGTGACCGGGCCTACGTGCGGCGGAGCGCCCTGATCACGACGGGGTGGGGGCTGGTGGTCTGCGTGACCACGGCTCTTGCGTTCGCGTTTTTCGGCGGATGGATCATCGATGTGATGGCCAAGGATGTCGCGGTGCAGCAGACCGCCCGCACTTTCCTGCCCTACATGGTGGTCGCGCCGATCATCGGCTGCCTGGCCTGGATGATGGACGGCATATTCATTGGCGCGACCCGCAGCCGCGACATGCGCAACATGATGGCGTTGAGTTTTGCCATTTACTGGGGGGCTATTTTCGTGCTGTTGCCACTATTGGGCAACCACGGTTTGTGGCTGGCGCTGCTGATTTCATTCATCGCTCGGGGCGTCACACTGGCACTGAGATACCCGGCACTGGAAGCATCTGTCTGAAAAGCCCAAGGGTCAGGTCCAGTCGGCGCGGCGGCTGCCGGTGGCTTCGGCCACGCTGGTAAAGCGGTCACGTGCGAGCAGGCGGTCAAGCCCCTCGACAATGTCGCTCACCAGCGACAGCCCGCCGTAAACCAGCGCGGTATAGAGCTGAACGGCAGAGGCTCCCGCGCAGATCTTCGCGTAGGCCTGTTCGGCAGTGGCAATGCCCCCGACACCGATCAGCGGGATATCCGTCTGAGCGGACAGCTGTGCCAGCACCCGTGTTGACCGGTCAAAGAGCGGCTGGCCGGACAGCCCGCCCGCCTCTCCGGCCTGCGCGCTGCGCAAACCGTCGCGCGACAGCGTTGTATTGGTCGCAATAATCGCATCCACGCGCGCATCCCGTGCGACGGTCGCGATATCGGCAATTTCCTGCGCGGTCAGGTCAGGGGCGATTTTCAGAAACACCGGGGTTGTCCCGCGTGCCTGCATCACACCCTCCAGCAGGGCGGCAAGCGCCGCTGGCCCCTGAAGATCACGCAGCTTCTCGGTATTGGGAGACGATACGTTAACGGTGGCGAAATCCACGTAAGCGCCAAGATGCGCCATAACCTTCGCGAAATCCGCGGCCCGGTCTGCGCTGGTCTTGTTGGCACCCAGATTGATGCCGACCGGTACCGATGCCGATGCCGCCTGCAGACGCGCGCCGATGATCTCCATGCCGTCATTGTTAAAACCGAAGCGATTGATCGCCGCCGCATCTTCGGTTAGCCGAAAGAGGCGCGGCTTTGGATTGCCAGGCTGGGCAAGCGGCGTGGCGGCACCAACCTCCAGGAACCCGAAACCACAGCGAGACAGCGGCGCAATGGCTTGCGCGTTCTTGTCGAAGCCTGCCGCAAGGCCCACGGGGTTCGGCATCGCGATGCCCGCAACCGTTGTCGCCAGGCGCTCAGAAGTAACCGGCCCCGGGGCGGGCGCCAGCCCGGATTGCAACGCTGTTAGCGCGAGGCCATGGGCCTTTTCGGGATCGATCTGGCGCAGCGCACGCAGACCGACCTGTTCGATGATCCGCTTCATCGTTTTATGCCGCTCACGCGCTGGCCTCTTCCAGCCCGGCTGGAAACTGATGTGCCCCACCGTGAAGCGGCAGCGGCTGAGCCCAAACCACGTCAGCCATTTTCAGAGGACGGTACAAATGAGGAAAGAGCTGATCCCCGCGCGAAACTTCCCATTTGAGATCATCGCTCAGCCGGTCCGTATCAATTGCCAGCAGCATCAAGCCGTCTTCGCCCGCGAAGTGCTTGGCCGCGGTCTCGGCAGCCTGGGTGGCCGTGGAGAAGTGAACATACCCGTCTGCAATGTCAATCGGCGCCCCGGCGGTTTCACCGTTTGCCCGCAGATGGGCCCATTCGTCGGCCCGGAAGATTTTGTAGATCATCATAGAGGCCTGATGCCCTTTGGCCGGTTGGGCGTCAAGGGCAGGCAGAGGGCATCGGGACGTTACGGTGCGGGCATGCCTGACGGCAGGTCAAGTGTGGCCGCAATTCGCACAGAGCCTTTGACAGTCCTTTCGGCAGCGGCCACGATGATGCGCATAGTCCAACCGAGGGGAAAATCATGAAACGATTCCTGACAGCGACAGCCGCCCTTGCCCTGACAAGCGGCATGGCGTCGGCTGAGTACAACCTGACAATTCTGCACACCAATGACTTTCACGCGCGGTTCGAGCCCATCAGCAAATATGATAGTGGCTGTTCTGCCGAGGATGATGCGGAGGGCAAATGCTTCGGAGGGTCTGCGCGTCTTGTAACGGCCATCGAACAGGCCCGCGCACGTTCCAACAACGCCATTCTCGTGGATGGCGGCGACCAGTTTCAGGGCACGCTTTTCTACACCTACTACAAAGGTGCCCTGGCGGCCGAGATGATGAACAAGCTCGGCTATGATGCAATGACCGTTGGTAATCACGAGTTCGACGATGGCCCGGAAGTGCTGCGCGGCTTCATGGACGCGGTGAATTTCCCGGTTCTGATGTCGAACGCCGATGTCTCTGCCGAGCCGCTGCTGGCGGACACGCTGGCCAAGTCCACGGTGATTGAGCGTGGCGGTGAAAAGCTGGGCCTGATCGGTCTCACACCGGAAGATACGGATGAGCTGGCGTCACCCGGCGATAACATCACCTTCTCTGATCCGGTTGCCGCCGTTCAGGGCGAGGTGGACAAGCTGACTGCTGACGGCGTGAACAAGATCATCGTTCTCAGCCACTCAGGGTACAGCACCGATCAGCGCGTGGCCGCCGAGACGACCGGCGTTGACGTGATCGTGGGCGGACACTCCAATTCGCTGCTGTCCAACACCAGCGACCGCGCTGTCGGGCCGTATCCGACGATGGTCGGAGACACCGCGATCGTTCAGGCGTATGCCTACGGCAAGTTTCTGGGGGAATTGAACGTCACCTTCGATGACGCGGGCAAGATCACCGAGGCGAAGGGAGAGCCGGTTCTGATCGACGGCAATGTGGCCAAGGACGCAGCCACCGAAGCCCGCATCGCCGAGGCCGCCAAGCCGCTGGAAGAGATCCGCAACAAGGTCGTGGCCGAAACGGCGGCCGAAATCGTGGGCGTGCGTGAAGACTGCCGCGCCAAGGAATGCGCGATGGGCAACCTGATCGCCGACGCCATGCTGGCGCGGGTCAAGGATCAGGGAGTTGAGATCGCCATTCAGAACGGCGGTGGTATTCGGGCCAGCATCGATGCCGGCGAGGTGACCATGGGCGAAGTCCTGACGGTTCTGCCGTTCCAGAACACCCTGAGCACCTTCCAGGTAACGGGTGAAACCATTATCGCGGCCTTGGAAAACGGCGTGAGCCAACATGAAGAGGGGGCGGGTCGTTTCCCGCAAGTGGCTGGCATGAGCTACGCCTTTGATGTCTCGAAACCAGCGGGCAGCCGCATCAGCGACGTGATGGTGGGCGGTGCGCCGATCGACCCCGCAAAGGTTTATTCCGTCGTGTCGAACAACTACGTCCGAAACGGTGGCGATGGCTACGACATGTTCAAGAACGCCGCAAACGCTTATGATTTTGGCCCCGATCTGGCGGATGTGACCGCTGAATTCCTGGCGGAAAAGGGGCCCTATAAGCCCTATACGGATGGGCGTATTACGGCCAAGTAACCCGCTCTGAGACCATACCAAATGGTGCGTCCGGAAAATTCCGGGCGCGTTTTTTGTGACCTCGGTGCCATGGGTCTCCCACTGCGGTAACCGATGCCGCCGAAAGGCAGCGCGGCACGCCGCAGGGGTGAGAGGCAGTGATTGCTTCCGCGTCTTGGGGACAAGTCTATGACAGGGCACATGATACCAACCGGTCTCACCCCTCCCGCCCGCAGATCAGTTGGTCAAAGGCGCGCGGGTCAAGTCCAAACGGCCTTCGATCAACCGGTCGGCCCAGCCATGAAACCGGCCCGCCATTTCCGGTGCAAAGTTCACCGTGGTTTCCGCCCTCGCCGCAATGATATCGGTGGTCCAAAGCCCCTCGGAGCTGCTGACCGCATGCGCGCGCCCGCTTTCATTGACGAAACGGACGGTATCACCCACCTGAACGTCAATGCGTTCCGGGAAGTAGGCGGATTCCAGAATAATAACGATATGCTCTTCAGCAGAAGCGTCGGCCGTGAGTGAGACCGATCCAAAGAACACCAAGAAAACGAGATACGCAGGCTTAAACAACAAAACAAATTTCCTTAGATCGGTCCCACCCAATCGGCAGATAACCTTGCCCTAAAATCGAATTAAGACTGGAATTGGCCCAAATTGTGGCGCAAATGCGGCAAGTGACCCTCGCACAGAGTGTTTCGCATTTCGGCACAATGCATTGAAAGATATGGATTTTCTCGCATATGGCGAAGTTCGTGCATGAGGTGTGCGTTGCGCTACATCCCGGACGCCTGACTTTTCAGCCACTTACGGAAAGACCTGAGCGCGGATGCTTCCTCGCGGTCTTCCGGCCAGACGAGATAATAGCTGCCGATGCTCTCCGATGTGCGCTCGGATGCCAGAACCAGCTGTCCGCTGGTCAGATATGGGTCGGCAAAGAAGGTCGGCAGCAGCGCAATGCCCATGCCGTGGATCGCCGCCTGCGCCATCGTGGAGAACTGATCAAAGATCATGCCGGGCGGCAAATCGTCCCTGTGCCCCAACGCGCGCATCCATCTCGCCCAACCGCGCGGCCGCGTATCGAGATGCAGCAGATCGTGGTGCAGCAGGTCCGCCGGGGTCGCCAGCGGGGCGGAAATCAATCCGGGCGCACATACCGGCACAACGGTTTCGGGCAGCAGCGGCAGGTAGCGGACGCCCGGCCAGTCCTCGCGCCCGAAATGGATGGCCGCGCTGAAATTCGAGGTGCGAAAGTCGAAAGGGGCAAGGCGCGTTGACAGGTTGACCGTCACCTCGGGGTGTTTGCGCGCGAAATCCTGCAGTCTCGGCGCCAGCCAATGCATGCCGAAGGCGGGCAGGATCGCGAGGTTGAGAATGCCGCCTTCAGCATTTGTGCGCGCCGACACCGTTGCCTGACCCAGCCGCTGCAACACGTCCCGCACGTCGCGCACATACTCATGGCCCTTTGGGGTCAGGACAAATCCGCGTCCCTCGCGCAGCAACAGCGGCACGCCCATCTGATCTTCGAGCGCTTTCAGCTGTCGGCTGATCGCGCTTTGGGTCAGTGACAATTCTGCGGCGGCCTGCGTGGCGCTGCCCAAGCGGGCGACCGCCTCGAAGGCAAGCAGGGCGGAGATCGACGGGAGATACCGGCGCGGCACGGACATATGAGTTTTTCTCATGATAGGCAGGACAAAGCATCGTTAGTCTTTTGCCGCCGTGTTTGCAATAATACGGCAAGGGCCGTCAGGGCCCCAGTTGTGATGAGAGGACCTCCGATGAACGCCGAAAGCCCGATTTTGAAAGCCAAGGACGCGCCTGACCTGGGTGCTTTTGACTGGTCTGACCCCTTTCGCCTTGCGGATCAGCTGGAAGAAGATGAACGCATGGTGCAGGAATCCGCCCACGCTTATGCGCAGGAAAAACTGCAACCGCGGATCATAGATGCTTTCGCCAACGAAACCACTGACCCGGACATTTTCCGCGAAATGGGAGACATGGGCCTGTTGGGGGTGACCTGCCCTGAGGAATATGGCGGGCTCGGAGGATCATACGTGTCTTACGGCCTCGTCGCGCGCGAGGTGGAGCGTGTGGATTCAGGCTATCGGTCGATGATGTCCGTGCAGTCCAGCCTCGTGATCTATCCGATCTATGCATACGGATCCGAAGCCCAGCGGACAAAGTATCTGCCGAAGCTCTGTTCGGGCGAATGGATCGGCTGTTTCGGTCTGACCGAACCTGACGCGGGCTCTGATCCTGCTGGCATGAAAACACGCGCCGAAAAGACGGCAACAGGCTACAAGCTGACCGGCTCGAAAATGTGGATATCCAACGCGCCTATCGCCGATGTCTTCGTTGTCTGGGCCAAGTCAGACGATCATGGCGGCAAAATCCGCGGTTTCGTTCTGGAAAAGGGCATGAAGGGCCTGAGCGCGCCGAAGGTGGGCAACAAGCTGTCATTGCGCGCTTCGATTACCGGCGAGATCGTGATGGATGGCGTCGAGGTAAGCGACGAGGCGCTGTTGCCCAACGTGCAGGGTCTCAAGGGACCGTTCGGGTGCCTCAACCGCGCGCGGTATGGCATCAGCTGGGGTGCCATGGGGGCTGCCGAGTTCTGCTGGCATGCGGCGCGCCAGTACGGGCTGGATCGCCACCAGTTCGGGAAACCCTTGGCAGGCACGCAGCTGTTTCAGAAAAAACTGGCTGACATGATGACCGAGATTTCGCTTGGTCTGCAGGGATCGCTGCAGGTCGGACGGCTGATGGATCAGGCCAAGGCGGCCCCGGAGATGGTGAGCATCGTTAAACGCAACAACTGCGGCAAGGCGCTGGATATTGCACGCATGGCGCGGGACATGCACGGCGGGAATGGCATCAGCGGCGAATTTCAGGTGATCCGCCACATGATGAACCTTGAAACCGTGAACACCTATGAGGGAACGCATGACGTGCATGCCCTTATCCTGGGACGTGCACAGACGGGCATTCAGGCATTCTTCTGACCAATGACGGCGCGGGGGCGTTCCCCTGCGCCGGGTTTTTGGTGCAGAAGGGTACAACGACCTCCCGAACGAATGAGTGACTGACCAATGGACCGCGTCCAGATCGTGCATGACAACTTCCTCTCGCGTCTCGCGGCAGGGGATTTTCCACCCGGCAAGCGGCGGCAGGACGGTCTGGCACCTGACAGGGCGCTGGACCTCTTTCGCGCTCAGGTATTGAGCCGCGCCCTGGATATTCAAAGCCGCGCGATGCAGAAGGCCGGGCAGGGGTTTTACACCATCGGCTCCTCCGGCCACGAAGGGATGGCGGCGGTGGCAGCGGCGCTGCGCCCCGATGACATTGCCTTTCTGCACTACCGTGATGCGGCCTTTCAGATCGCGCGGGCGCAACAGTCCGGCCATGACAGCATGCTGCGGGACATGCTGCTGAGCTTTGCCTGTGCGGCAGAGGATCCGACGAGCGGCGGCCGACACAAGGTGCTGGGCAGTCGTCCCCTGATGATCCCGCCGCAGACGTCGACAATTGCCAGCCACTTGCCCAAGGCATTGGGGGCGGCCTACAGCATTGGTCTTGCCCGCCGGCACGCGCCCGAACATCGGTGCCTTGCCAAGGACGGCTTGGCCATGGTGTCCTTCGGCGATGCCTCTGCCAATCACTCTACCGCGCAAGGGGCCATCAACGCCGCAGGCTGGACTTCAGTTCAGGGCGTACCCTTGCCCTTGCTGATGGTGTGCGAAGACAATGGAATCGGGATTTCGACAAGAACACCCGCTGGCTGGATCAAGGCATCGCTGCAGCATCGGCCGGGCCTACGCTATTTCGAAGCGGACGGGCTGGACATCTATGCAACATTTGCCGCGGCACGGGACGCGGCCCGATACGTCCGAACCCAGCGTAAACCGGCGTTTCTACATCTGCGTATGGTGCGCCTATATGGGCATGCGGGGGCAGATGTCGCCACCAGCTACCTGCCGCGCGCCGACGTCGAAGCAGATGAGGCCAATGATCCGTTGCTGCACTCCGCCCGCCTGTTGACAGACGCCGCCGTCGCCTCCGCCGACACCCTGTTGCAGATCTATCAGGACACGCTGGCCGATGTTGCGGCTGAAGCTGCCAAAGTCGCAAAAAGACCGCATCTGAAAACAGCCGAGGACGTGATGTCCAGCCTGATCCCGCCCCGACGGGACTGTCTGCCCACCAATGGACCGGATCAAACAGACCGCGACACGCTCTTTGGCGCGGATGCAGCGCAGATGCAGGCGCCTCAGCCCATGTCACGGATCATCAACTGGGCGCTTCACGATCTGATGCTGGAACACGCCGAAACCCTCATCATGGGCGAGGATGTCGGACGCAAGGGCGGCGTCTACGGGGTTACCCAGAAGCTTCAGGCACGGTTTGGACGCGACCGGGTGATCGACACGTTGCTTGATGAACAATCCATCCTCGGGCTTGCCATCGGGATGGCGCACAATGGGTTTGTGCCCATGCCGGAAATCCAGTTTCTTGCGTATCTGCATAACGCCGAGGACCAGTTGCGGGGTGAGGCTGCGACCCTGCCGTTCTTTTCCGTCGGCCAATGGACCAACCCGATGGTCCTGCGGATCGCCGGGTTGGGCTACCAGAAAGGATTTGGCGGGCACTTCCACAATGACAACTCGCTGGCGGTGCTGCGCGACATTCCCGGGGTGATCATCGCCTGCCCCTCGTCCGGCTCAGAGGCTGCGCAGATGCTGCGCGAATGTCACCGACTGGCGCGCGAGGAGCAAAGGGTGTGTGTCTTCGTGGAACCCATCGCTCTTTACCCGATGCGCGATCTGCATGCCGAGGGGGATGGTGAATGGATGACCACGTATCCCCCGGCCGGCACGCGCATCGCAATGGATACGGTCGGTCGGCACGGCGACGGCGAGGATCTGGCGATCGTGAGTTACGGGAACGGGCATTACCTGTCCCGGCAGGCGCAAAAGGTGCTGGAAGACGATGGCATCAGCGTCCGCGTGATTGATCTGCGCTGGCTGGCTCCTCTGCCGGAGAAGGCGCTGCTGGAGGCGGTTAATGGCTGTGCGCATGTTCTTATTGTCGACGAATGCAGGCGCACGGGCGGACAGGCCGAAGCCTTGATGGCGCTCATGGCAGAAAATGCTGTCGGCAGCTATGCGCGCCTCACGGCGGAAGACAGCTTTATCGCTACGGGTCCGGCCTATGCGGCGACGCTGCCGTCACGGGATGGGATCGTTGCGGCGGCGAAAGCCCTCCTGGGCTGAACGCGCATTGGACCTTGCGATCAGGTCGACACCCATCTGATGCATGAGATCCATATAGTCCAGAAGCACCCAGTTTTCCGCGATCTTCCCGTCGGCGCATCTGTAGAAATCCATCACGCGCAGCGTAAGTGCCTGGCCCGTGGGTGGAATGCCCAGATAGGAGCCCTGATGGGTCATCGTCATCGATGGCCAGCCGGACACGGCGGCATAATCGGCGTCGCCGATCCGGCAATAGTGATTGCCGCCCTTGCGGTCGGGAAATGCCGCAAGAAATGGTCTTCGGTGATCGTTGACAAAGCCGTCCCAGCGATAGTTTGACCCGATGCCGCACGGGCCATACCACAGCATGTCGTCGGCCCAGTACCCCGTTTCACCGGTCTGCCCATGTGATCCGGCTGTTTCGGGATCATAGACATGCAGATCGCCGAGCATCGCCTCCACCAGATCAAGGGTTTTTGCCCCGTGCGCGCCGGTGGGCAAGACACCATCATGCGTCGCGGGGCCGGGGAACAGCGTCTCAAGTCCCAGGCCGGTATCAAACGGATTGCGCCCGGCCTGACGCATCAAATCGGGCAGGTCCAGGATGATTCGAGCCGTGGTAATCTGGCCATTTTCCACCCGGTAGAACTCTCCCGCGCGCAAAAATGCCAGTTTTCCGGACGATCTGATGCCGCAAAAGTCATCATCAAACGACCCCAAATAATGCGTTACGGCTGCAATCCAGTCGCCGCCCTCCGCCCGCCTGTTCACCCCGCTGATGAATATTTCATCACGCCGCCGCACCTGCCGCAGCGCGGTTTGAAGCGGTTTGAAAAAGCCGTTCAGAATTGCTCGGCGCCCCTCAAACCGCCCTAAGGGATGGGAGATTTCATAGACGCACCCAGGGTGGATGAACCGGTCGCACAACCCGCGCAGCGCCGCGTCGTCAGCGCGAATGACCTTGTTTAAAAAATTGTGAATTTGGACTTTCGAGGCAGACATCATGTGCTTCCAGACAGGGAGGAGAGTGATTTTTGCAAACGTGTGCAAAAAATTCTTGCCAAGCGGCTGTGTGAATGTCTAGCGTGAAATCAAGCCTGAAAACTGGCGCATCCGACAACGGGGACATCATGGCCGAAATTCAACTGCGCAATATCAACAAGCGGTGGGGCAGCTTCGTCGGTGTCGATAACTTTGACCTCACGATTGCCGATCAGGAATTCCTCGTGTTGCTGGGGCCGTCAGGCTGCGGCAAAACCACCACGATGCGAATGATCGCGGGTCTTGAAGACGCAACGGAGGGCGAGATCGTCATCGACGGGCGCGTGGTGAACGATCTTGACCCGAAAGACCGTGACGTGGCGATGGTTTTTCAGTCCTACGGCCTCTACCCGAACATGAACGTCTACGAAAATATCCGCTTTCCGTTAAAGGTGCGCAAAGTGCCGGACGGCGAGCACGACGAACGGGTGCGACGCGCGTCGGCAATGGTTGAGCTGGATGATTTCCTGCACCGCAAACCCGCGGAACTGTCCGGCGGGCAACGTCAGCGGGTGGCCCTGGCGCGGGCGATCGTGCGCGAGCCGAATGTCTTTTTGATGGACGAACCCCTGTCCAACCTTGACGCCAAGCTGCGCGTCTCGACACGGGCGCAGATCAAGAACCTCAGCCACGAGCTGAAAGTCACCACTGTCTATGTGACCCATGACCAGATCGAGGCGATGACGCTCGCGGACCGTGTCGTGGTGATGAAGCAGGGCAAGGTTCAGCAGGTGGGCACGCCGACGGACATTTACGATCACCCGGCCAACACCTTCGTGGCAAGTTTCATCGGCAGTCCTGCGATGAACCTGATGGACGGTGACATGACCGGCGGCACGTTCTCCGGCACGAATGTTTCGATCGCCGGGCTGACCGGCCCCGATGGCCCCGTAACCCTGGGGTTCAGGGCCGAAGATGCGACGCTCGCCGAGGGAGAGAGCGGTCAGATCACGGCGCCGATCTACACGATCGAGCTGTTGGGTGATGCCACCATGCTGACGGTGCGCGCGGGCGGTCAGCTGGTCTCCGTCAAGGCGCACAAGGAATTCCGGGCAGAGATCGGCGACATGGTCTCCTTCTCCGTTCCGGTCGCAATCTGTCATTTGTTCAACACGGATAGCGGGACGCGGATCGGCGCGTCCTGAGGAATAATGCCCCAATCCGGGGCCAACCAAAGGGTGCAGCCTTGCAAGATGCACCCAAGCCAACTGCAACAGGGAGTTTGCATATGTTTTTGAAGAAAATCGCATTGGCGGGGGCTGTCTCGCTCATGGGCAGCGCGGGTTTTGCCGCCTGCTCCTATGAGAACACAACACCGATAAAATCGCTGAGCGCGGGATTTGAAGCATGGAAAGCGGTCACCGATGCAATGGCGGAGTGCGGCAATTTCCAGGCGGAACTGGATCAGGAATTCCGCACCAAGCAACCAGCCGCGTTTGAAGCCAACCCATCCCTGTACCAGATCGGCGGCGTCTCCAACGGCACTATCACCCCGCTGTTGAATGCGGGAACGATCCGTCCGCTGGATGATCTGGTGGCCAAATACGGGCAGAACCTGTCGCCGAACCAGCTGATCCGCATCAATGGCAAGATCATGGCCGTGGCGATGATGGTGAACACGCAGCACCTGATGTACCGCTCCGACGTGCTGGCTGATCTCGGTATCGACACGCCAACCACGTGGGACGAAGTGCTTGCCGCATCTGCGAAGATCAAAGAGGCGGGCGTGATGGAATATCCACTGGGCGCCACCCTCAAATCGGGCTGGAATCTGGCGCAGGATTTCAACAACATGTACGCGGGCTTTGGCGGCAAATTCTTCAATGACGACAACACGGCAGCCGTGAATTCGGAGGCCGGGATCAAGTCGCTGGAAATGATGAAAGCGATGACCGAATACACGGACCCCGAGGTACTGGTGTCGGATTCCACCTACGTGCAACAGCAGTTCCAGCAGGGCAAGATCGCATTGGCCAACCTCTGGGCCAGCCGTGCGGGCGCCATGAACGATGAAGCTGAAAGCCAGGTCGTGGGCAAGGTTGCAATGTCAGCGGCACCCCGCGCCATGGACGGCGGCGTGCCTGCCACGACGCTGTGGTGGGACGGCATCGTGATTGCCAAAAACATCTCTGACGAGGAAGCGGATGCGGCCTTCCGTCTGGCGATGGAAGGCCTCGACAGCGAGATGGTCAAAGGCGCAAATGATGCGGCGATCTGGTTGGTAGAAGGCTACGCCCCAACGGAAATCGCCAAGGGCGCGATCGAAACGGCAACGGCCAACCCGGCGCCACCAGCCTATCCGTCGACGACACAGATGGGTCTGCTCCATTCTGCTCTGGGCAATGAGCTGCCTGCCTTCTTCACCGGGGAACGCAGTGCCGAGGCCACGTTGGAGGCGATTACCGAAGCCTATACGACTTCTGCAAAAGAAGCGGGCGTCCTGAAGTGACACCCGCGCCGGTCGGGCACATCCCGACCGGCGCCTTCCCAATCGGGAGACTTTGCCAAACGCAGCATGCGGTGCGTTTTGCAAAATTCACCCAGCACTTTGCAAATTTGACTGTCGCGAGGGCAAGCCCATGAAATTCAAGACATTTGCAGCCTTTGTCGGCCCGTCAGTCTTTATGATGCTGTTGTTCATTGCCGCGCCTCTGGTCAGTGTCTTTATTCAGAGCTTTCAGGTGACGCAGCCCATTCTCGAACAGGTTGAGGTTGAAACCTGTACCCCGGGATTTCTGACTCAAACCTGTACGACAGAGATCAAGACAGTGCCCGTACTGGATGACAATGGTAAAACCGTGACAGAAACCCGGTGGGTTGGTTTGCAAAGTTATCGGAACGTTTTGCAAATGGATAAGTTCTGGGCCGCGGTGGGAAACGGCAGCTGGAATGACATCATGCAGATCGATTTCTGGAAGGCCCTGCGTTTCACGCTGTCTTTCACCTTGCTGACATTGCCGCTGGTTATTGGCGTGGGGCTGGCCATCGCGCTGGCCGTCAACAACGCCACGCGGTCGATCCGCGGCCCGGTGATCTTCATCTCGCTGCTGCCCTTTATCATCACGCCGGTGATCGGATCGCTGTCGATCTACTGGCTGTTCGTCGGGGACGGCATTCTGACCGCCATGCTCGAACGCTGGACAGGCACCAATATCTCGATGTTCGCCCAAGCCTGGACCATCGAGCTGCTGATGTATTTCTACAGGGTCTGGCACGTGGCGCCCTTTGCCTTCGTGATCTTCTACGCGGGCCTTCAGACGGTGAACATGGATACGCTGGAAAGTGCGGTGATCGATGGTGCCAGCCGCTGGGAACGCCTGCGTCACGTGATCGTGCCGCACCTGATGCCGCTCATCATCTTCATCGCGCTCATACATCTGATGGATTGTTACCGCGTGTTCGAGGAGATTGTCGGGTTCCGCAGCCAGGCGCATGTGATCTCGCTGCAATGGCTGACCTACGATTTCATGACGCCGGACGATGCGGGCAACCGTGCGATCTCCCGCGCCTCGGCCTCGGCCATGCTGACGATGATCGGGATCGTGTTCCTGCTGATCCTGCCACTGCGCCGTACCTGGCGTGATCACAAGGGGAGTGCCCACTGATGTCTACATCCAAGGCCATGCAGCAGTCCTTTGCGCTGCGCCTATCATCGGGTACTTTCCTTGCCTTCTGGTGCGTGCTTGCAGCTTTCCCGATTTTCTGGATTGCTGTGATGAGCTTCAAATCCCCGGTGGATGCATTCGCGGACAGCCCGTGGGACGTAATCCTAGGCCCGGCCACGCGGGCCAACGGCGACGGGTTGTCGGTGCTGGATATCATCATCGGCCTCGTTGTTCTTTTCTTCGCGATCCGCTGGGCCTTCACACGTCTTCCCGGATTGGTGCGGCAATACTGCCCGCCGGGTCTGATGGTGCTGGGGTGGATTTTCGGCGCAGTGCTCTACGGGCTCGCCTTCGTGCTGGTTTTCTTCGGTGTTCTGCCACTGGTTCTGGGCGCATTGAACGGTCTTCTCGGCCCGCTTGGGGCACCTGTTCTGGGCCTGACAACCGATCACTACGTAGCCGTCTGGGCGGAAAATGAGTTTTATCGCAATTTTCTGAACTCCATGCTGGTCACTGCGGGGGTCGTCACGATCTCCCTGACGGTTGGCACATTGGCCGGTTACGGCCTTGCGCGCTCCGGGTCCGACCTGGCCTTCTGGCTGCTGATCCTCGCGCTTGTGTTCCGCGCACTGCCGCATTCCGTGCTCGTTGCGGGCTACCTGCCGGTCTTCATCAATTCCTCGGAAATCCTGCGACCTGTTTTTGGCGACGGCGCGCCGACACTTTATGGCCAGCCCTGGGCGGTGATCGCGGTGTTGGTTTCGATCAATCAGCCCTTCACCATCTGGATGCTGCGCAGCTTCTTCCAGAACATCCCCGCCGAGCTTGACGAGGCCGCCCGCGTCGATGGCTGCAGCCACTTCCAGGCCTTCCGCCGAGTCATCATGCCGGTGATGTGGCCGGGGGTGATCACGACGGGCCTTTTCAGTTTCCTACTGGGGTACAACGACTTTCTGGTGACATCGCTGCTGCTTGATGCGCAGAACCAGACGATGGTTCCGGCGATTGCAGGCTACTTTAACCGCGAGACGACAACGACAGATCAGGTCGAAGCGGTTGCAGCGGCGGTGTCGATCACGGCGCCCTTGTTCCTGCTGGTCATGGTCTTCCAACGCCAGATCGTATCGGGGCTGACCGCGGGAGCTGTGAAAGGCTGATGAGCAAGACCCCCAGATCCGGACGGATGCAGCGCCATCCCGGGCTGAACCGGATGCCCCGGGACGTCACCTTGAACCGTGCCGGAATGACCGCGCGATTTCAGGTTCAGGAAGAAAGGAATGCCCGATGAAGGGGTCAAGACCGGAACAGGCCGTGCTGAGCAGAGACACGGATATGAGCAAGACCGAAGCGACCCGGGCTGTGATAGAGGGCATGGTCGACGGGCTGAACGATCACCGAATCGATGACATCGGTGTTTTCTTTGCCGAAAGCTTTCGCTGGATGGGCAATCGGGGCTGTGGCACGAAAAACGGGCTGCGGGAGTTTCAGGACAATTGGCAGCGCCCGTTCCAGGCCGCGTTTTCGAACAAGGTCTGCGTGGATGAAGCCCGGCTTTTCATGGGTGAGTGGGCAGCGGCTTTTGGCCGGCAGGAGGCGACCCATTCCGGTGACTTCATGGGGCTGGCAGCCACGGGCAAGCGGATCGAGATCCGGTATATGGATTTCTGGAAAGTCGAGGAGGGGCGCATCACCGACAATTGGGTGATGGTCGACTTCCCGCATGTGTTGGCCCAGCTGGGCAGGGATGTTTTTCAGGGTGAAGGCTGGGAAGCCTTCGACCGGGGCGAAAAAACGCCGCCACGACCTGATCACTGAGGAGTAAGCCTGATGGCAATCGAGTATCTCAAAACCGGCAAACCAGCGGCAGAGCGGGCGGATGACGACGCGAAAACCCGCGCGGCTGTCGAAGCAACCCTTGCCGATATCGAGGCGCGGGGCGATGTGGCCGTGCGGGAACTGTCCGAAAAGTTCGATGACTATTCGCCTGATAGCTTCAGATTAAGCGCCGCGGAAATCGACGATCTGATTGCCCGGTTGTCGCCGCGCGAACTGCAAGACATCAGGTTCGCGCAGGAGCAGGTCCGCACCTTTGCTCAGGCGCAGCGCGACAGCATGCTGGACATCGAGGTCGAGACAATGCCGGGGGTGATCCTGGGGCACAAGAATATCCCCGTGCAATCGGTGGGTTGCTATGTGCCGGGCGGGAAATTTCCGATGGTCGCCTCGGCGCATATGTCAGTGGCCACGGCGTCGGTAGCGCAGGTCCCGCGCATCATCGCATGCACTCCCCCGTTCAAGGGGAAACCCAACCCGGCGGTGATTGCTGCGATGCATCTGGGGGGGGCGGATGAAATCTACGTCATGGGCGGTATCCAGGCAGTGGGTGCCATGGCATTGGGCACCGATACGATTGATCCCGTGCATATGATCGTGGGTCCCGGCAATGCCTTTGTTGCCGAAGCCAAACGCCAGCTCTTCGGTCGTGTCGGCATTGATCTTTTTGCAGGCCCGACCGAAACGATGGTGATCGCCGATGACACGGTAGATGCGGAGATGTGTGCCACCGATCTTCTCGGGCAGGCCGAACACGGGTATAATTCGCCCGCTGTCCTGCTCACCAACTCGCGGAAACTGGCCGCTGAGACGCTGGGGGAGATCGACCGGATACTCGAAATCCTGCCCACCGCAGACACTGCAAGGGTGAGTTGGGAGGACTATGGCGAGGTGATCCTCTGCGACACTTATGACGAGATGCTGAGTGTTGCCGATGACATCGCCTCCGAGCATGTCCAGGTGATGACCGACAGGGATGACTGGTTTCTGGAGAACATGACCTGCTATGGTGCGCTGTTTCTTGGTCCGCGGACGAATGTTGCCAACGGGGACAAGGTCATCGGGACCAACCATACGTTACCCACCAGGAAAGCGGGCCGATATACCGGTGGATTGTGGGTGGGCAAGTTTCTGAAAACCCACAGCTATCAGAAGGTCACGACGGACGCGGCCGCGGCGGATATCGGGGCCTATGGCTCGCGGCTCTGCATGCTGGAAGGGTTCGTCGGTCACGCCGAGCAATGCAATCTTCGGGTCCGGCGATACGGTGGGGTGAATGTGCCCTACGGTGAAGGCGCACCGGTGGTGGAGGCGGCGGAGTAACGGGGGCGCTGCCCCCGGCGCGCGGCGCCTCCCCCGGGATATTTTTAAACCAGAGAAGACATGGACGCACCTTCCCGACATAAAGAATGCATCGCACCGCTGCGCGCGGCGCTTTATGATGGCGATCTTGCACGCCTGCGCGGGGTCCTGCATGAGATCTGCGCACCTGATGTCGTATTCCGCCTCGCGTTCCCGTTTGAGACCATTCACGGCGTTGATGCTTTCGTCGATCAGGTCTACGCATCACTGGCGCTTGCGTGGCCGGATATGGAACGGCGAGATCATATTGTCATGGCAGGCCCGACCAGAGAAGGTGCGGATTGGGTCGGTTGTGGCGGTTACTATCTTGGAACATTCCGCAAACCCTGGTTGGACATTCCCCCCACGGGTCACTTGGCGCATATGCGGTTCCACGAGTTTTACCGTTTCGACAACGGCAGGATTGTCGAATTGCAGGCGCTTTGGGATGTGCCTGAAGTGATGATGCAGGCGCAGGCCTGGCCGATGAGTCCAAGCCTGGGGCGGGAGTGGCATACTCCGGGCCCGGCGACATGTGATGGTCATGTTGCGGCACCTTACGATCTGGCGCAGGGGGCGGCGACCTGCCAGCACATCGTGGAGATGCTGGAACATCTTAAGAGGCATCCGTCGCAGGGTGGTCCGGAAGTGATGGAGATGGCGCGCTTCTGGCATCCGCGTATGACATGGTATGGCCCCAGCGGGATTGGTACAGGGCGCGGGATCGATGGGTTTCGGAAATGGCACCAGATCCCGTTTCTCAATGCGATGCCGGATCGCGGGCAATACCTGGATGAGGTCGAATACCATTTCTTTGGCGACCGTAACTATGCGGCGGTGACCGGCTGGCCGGACATGATCCAGTCGATCAGTCGGGGGGGATGGCTGGGCATCGCGCCGACGGGCAAGAGAATTGACATGCGCAGTCTCGATTTCTGGCGGGTGGAAAACGGGCTGATCCGGGAAAACTGGGTGTTGGTCGACTTGCTGCACATGTATGATCAGATCGGGGTGGATGTTTTTGCCCGCTTGCGGGAATTCAACAAGGCCCGCGCGGGGTTTGACCCGGAAACAGGAGTAGCCTTGTAGTGCAACTGCCAAGAACGCCGAGCTTCGACCTGTCTGGCAAACGCGCCCTCGTGACGGGGGCGTCTTCCGGTATTGGCCTTGGATGCGCGGTGGCGCTGGCAGAGGCTGGCGCGCATGTGGTTTGCGCCGCCCGTCGCGTGGACGTGCTGCAGGCGTCGGTGAACGCCATGGCAGCAGAAGGCTGGTCCGCCGAGGCGATGCCGCTGGATCAGAGCAATCCAGATGCGCTGCCGGATGTGTTTGACGCGCCCTTCGACATCGTGATCAATTCGGCAGGGCTCGCACGGCATTCCCCGGCGGTCGAGACAACGCCCGCTGATTTCGACGCGGTGATGAACCTGAATCTGCGGGGTGCCTATTTTCTGTCCGCACAGGCGGCCAGGGCGCTGATGGCGGCGGGTTTGCCCGGCTCGATCATTCATATCTCCAGCCAGATGGGACATGTCGGGGGCATTGATCGGGCGGTTTATTGTGCGTCCAAACATGCGCTTGAAGGCATGGTGAAATCCATGGCGATCGAATGGGGCAAATCCGGTATTCGGATCAACACGATTTGCCCGACGTTCATCCGTACACCCCTGTCGGCGGTGACTTTTGACAACCCAGAACGGCTTGCGTGGATCATGGAAAAGATCAAGCTGCCGCGCGTGGGCGAGGTCGAGGACATCATGGGCGCCGCCTTGTTTCTTGCCTCCGATGCCTCGGCCATGATCACCGGAACCTCGATGATGATCGATGGCGGGTGGACTGCGGGCTGATGGGCAAAGTGACATCTCTCGAAGTGGCCGAAAAGGCGGGTGTCAGCCGGTCGGCGGTCAGCCGTGTGTTCACGCCCGGCGCGTCGGTGAGTAAAGGCACGGCGGAGAAGGTCCGCAAGGCCGCTGCCGCCCTGGGCTATCGTCCCAATGTGCTGGCGCGCTCCCTGATCACCGGGCGCAGCCGCATCATCGGTCTGGTGGTGGCCTACCTGGAAAACCAATTCTACCCCGAAGCGATCGAACGATTGTCCAATGCGCTGCAGGTTCAGGGGTACCATGTATTGGTTTTCATGGCTTCCAACGATCACGACGCCACGCAATCCGTGATAGATGAACTGCTGGATTATCAGGTGGACGCGATTATTGCGGCCTCTGTCGGCCTGTCCAACGATCTGACAAAAAGATGCGAGGACCTGGGCATTCCGATCGTGCTTTTTAACCGTCATCAATACGATGCGCGCCTGACCAGCGTGACCTCGGACAATGTCGCGGGGGGGCGCAAACTGGCTGACTTCCTGATTGCCGGTGGGCACAGGCGGATCGCGCATATCGCCGGATGGGAGGACGCCTCGACCCAGATTGATCGCGAAGCCGGTTTCAGGGCCGGGCTGGAGGCTGCGGGGCTGTCGTTGTTTGCGCGCGGCGTCGGCAACTTCAACTTTGAAACCGCCCAGGCAGCGGCCCGCGAAATGTTCAGTGGAAGCGACCACCCTGATGCCGTTTTCGTGGCCAACGACCACATGGCTTTCGCCGTGATGGACGTGCTGCGGTACGAACTGGGTCTGCGGGTGCCCGACGACGTCTCGGTCGTGGGATACGATGATGTGACGCTGTCTCACTGGCCAAGCTACAATCTTACGACGGTCCGCCAACCCGCCAACCGCATGGTTGCCGCCACGGTTGATGCTTTGCTTGCACGCCTCACGCAGGAAGATGAAGCACCGCGCAGTATCACCCTTGACGGCCCTTTGATTATCCGCGGCTCGGCCCGCAAACCTGAGGAATAACCCGCCATGAAAGGCTTCGATCCCAAGTTCAAGGATTTCCCCGATTACATCATCGGCATCACAAGGGAGATCTGGGAAGATCGCGGTATCGCGACCCTGCATCAGTATTATTCCGAAGACATCGTGGTTCGCTCGCCCGCCTCTGTAGTGATCGGCAATCAGAACGTGATCGGGGCCACCATGGCCACGCTGGCGGAATTCCCAGACAGGACGCTTTTGGGGGAGGATGTGATCTGGTCGGGCACACCGGAGGAGGGGATGCTGTCTTCACACCGTTTGCTCAGTACGGCGACTCATATGTATGATGGGGTTTACGGCGCGGCCACGGGCAAGAAACTGACCTACCGGATCCTCGCCGATTGCCACGCCATCAACAACCAGATCAATGATGAATGGCTGATCCGGGATCAGGGGGCCATTGTGCGCCAGCTGGGCGTGGATCCGAAAGACTACGCCGCCGATCTGATCGTGCGCGAAGGCGGGCCAGAGGTCTGCACCAAACCGCTCAGCCCGGCGACGGATCAGCCCGGTCCCTACAAAGGTCGGGGCAATGATAATGAATGGGGCGCCAGATATGCCGATATCCTCACCCGGGTCATGGGGGCGGATATGGCGGCAATCCCCGTGGAATATGACCGTGCCTGCCACGTGGAGTACCCCGGCGGCGTGACCGGCCACAGCCACGGCGATGTCGACCAGTTCTGGATGGGCCTGCGGGCGTCTTTCCCGGATGCGACCTTCCAGATCGACCACCAGATCGGGCGCGACGATCCGATGATGCCACCGCGGGCCGCGCTGCGCTGGTCGCTGCATGGCAAACACTCCGGATGGGGGCGGTTCGGGGCGCCGACGGGCGCGGAGGTTTACCTTTTGGGGATCAGCCACGCTGAATTCGGTCCTTGGGGGCTGCGCCGCGAATATGTCATCTTTGATGAGACCACGATCTGGAAACAGATCCTGCTGCAAACAGGATAGGTCGATGATTGGGACTACCCTCAATCTGAGAGATGGCCTTTAAAATTCTGGAGAGTACAAAATGCATATTCAGTTTAACTACTCCACCTCAAGAGGTTTCTTCGATAGCTTCTCCTCTCCGGTGCGGGAACGACTTGTGCCTGTGACAGGTGGTAACATCAAAGTGCAGCAGCGTGGTGATGGTGACGACAAGCGTTTCTATCTTCGAATAAGCTCCGGATGGGCGTCCGTACAATATCAGCGGATGGACCCGGCTGATATGATCGTATTGGCCGATGCACTGCTCGACATTGCGCAAAATCCAGAGGCTGACCAAAAGGAGACAGACCAATGATCCCAGCCGAAATGGAAACCCGCATTGTCCGATACGGTGATCTGAAACCGTGTAAAACGGCCTTCATCGATGCGCACACGCCCGGGAGCGATCAGAAGGAGAACTTTACCATCATCGGGGGCGGGGTTTCAGAAAGCCCTGATCAGCATGTCCACATCAACCTTCCGCACGGCTTTAACATCGGCGCGGCGGGCCAGCCGCCAAAGTGCCGAAATTCGCTGCACAGCCACCGTACGGCCGAAGTGTTTTTTGTTCTCAAGGGGCGCTGGCGGTTTTTCTGGGGCCGATGGGGAACCGCCGGTGAAGTTATCCTGGAAGAGGGCGACATCATCAACATCCCCACGGGCATTTTCCGTGGCTTCGAGAACATCGGGACAGACTACGGGATGATCATGGCGATCCTTGGCGGCGACGATGCAGGGGGCGGTGTCATCTGGGCGCCGCAAGTGATCGGGGATGCCAAGGACCATGGGTTGATCCTCGGGGCGAACGGGAAACTCTATGACAGCAAGAAGGGTGAAAGCTTGCCGGAGGGTATAGGCCCGATGCCGCTGCTTACGGAGGAGGAGCTGAAGGCCTATCCGGAACTGTCCCCGATGCAGGTGGTGGGGTTCGGCGTACGGCGGTATTACGACATGGTCGCCATGGCCCAGAAAACGCCCTGCCTTGTGATCGGTGAAAAGGGCATTATTCGCGACAAACCGGGGTTCGAGGTCGGTTTTCTGACGCGCGACTCGTCATCGGCGGATATGCACCAGCATGACCGGCCGTCGGTTCTGATGCCGATGAAAGGCCATTGGAAACTGAAATGGGACGGCGGAGAAGCGACTTTGAACCCCGGTGACACGGCCTCTGTGCCTGCCGGGCTGATGCATACAGCCGTGCCCGCCATGACCGGTGAAGCTTCGTTGTTCCATATCGTGGCGACGGGTGATCCTGCAGGCGCAACATGGAGCGGCACATGAGTATCGACACCACACATGTCGGCAGCCTGCCGCGGAGCCAGAAAGTCGTTGATTTTATTTTCGCGCGTGAACGGGAAGAACCCTACGACAAGGCGGCCTTTGACACGGCGATGTCCGAAGCGGTGTCGGATACGGTGGCGAGGCAGGTCGCCGCTGGTATCGGCATTGTCAGCGACGGCGAGACCTCCAAGATTTCCTACGCCACATATGTCAAGGACCGCTACACCGGGTTCTCCGGCGACAGCCCGCGCAATGCGCCGGCGGACCTCAGGAAGTTTCCCAGCTTTCTCAAGCGGTTGGCCGAGGATGGCGGGACGCCAAAATACGCACGGCCCATGTGTACCGGAGAGGTGACATCCAAGGGGCAGGGCGAGCTGCAGCAGGATATCGACAATCTGAAAGCCGCGATGGCGCAGCACGGCGCGGAACGGGGGTTCATGAATGCCGCAAGCCCGGGTGTGATCTCGTTGTTCCTGCAGAACGATTTCTACAAGACGCGGGAAGCTTACCTGGCCGCCCTGGCCGATGCGATGCGGGAGGAATATCAGACCATCGTCGCGGCAGGGCTTGATGTACAGCTTGATTGCCCTGATCTCGCGTTGTCACGGCACATGCTGTTCAACGATCTCAGTGATGCGGAGTTCCTGAACGTGGCGGGCGCTCATGTGGAAGCGCTCAACCATGCCCTGCAAGACGTGCCCGAGGACCGGGTGCGCATTCACATCTGCTGGGGCAATTATGAAGGGCCGCATATCTGCGACATCGGCATGGACAAGGTGTTCGATACCTTGATGTCGGCCAAGGCCCGGTATGTTCTGTTTGAAACGTCCAACCCGCGCCATGCGCATGAATGGACGGTGTTCCGCGACCGCAAGGCTGGTATTCCCGACACCAAGGTTCTGGTGCCGGGTGTGGTTGATACGACAACCAACTTTGTCGAGCACCCGGAACTCGTGGCCCAGCGGATTGACCGCTTTGCCGGGATTGTTGGCGCGGACCGGGTGATTGCAGGCTCGGATTGTGGTTTCGGCACCTTCGCGGGCTTTGGCGCGGTGGATCCCGAGATCGCCTTTGCCAAGCTCGAAGCCCTCGCCGAAGGCGCCAGGCTGGCGGGGGCGCGGTGATGGACAGCGATCTTTTGGCACTGTTGCGCAGTGTGGACACGCCCACCGTCTGCAACGCAATCGAAGTGGCGCAGGGCAAACGGGGATTTGATGATTTCACGCGCGGTACGATGCTGTGCTCTGCACCGCAGTCCCCGGCAATCGTCGGGTATGCGCGCACCGCCCGCATTCAGGCCGTGCATCCGCCCAGCGACTCGCCAGAAGTCGTGAGGGCGCGCCGCATGGCCTATTACAAGTACATGTCCGAAGGGCCGCGGCCTGCCGTGGCCGTTGTGCAGGACATGGATGCGCCCAATGCCATCGGGGCGTATTGGGGCGAAGTCAATACCAACATCCACAAGGCGTTTGGCCTGTCTGGTGCGCTGACCGATGGCGTGATGCGCGATCTTGGGGATCTGCCGGAGGGCTTCCCGGTCGTGGCCGGGTCGGTCGGCCCCAGCCATAGTTTTGTGCATGTTATCGACTACGGCCTGCCCGTGGATATCTGCGGCCTGCCCGTCGCACCGGGTGCCTTGGTGCATGCGGACAGGCACGGTGGGGTGGTCATCCCGGAGGATGTCGTTCCGCGGCTGGCCGACGCCATCGCCCAGCTTGTCCGATCAGAAAAGATCGTGTTTGACGCTGTCAAAGACAAACGCATCGATTTTGAGCAGTTCGAAGCGGCGTGGGCGGCGTTTGAAGCCGCCCGCACCTGACCGGCGCATCAGTCCTTCGGCGCAGGCGCGCCGCCCTCAAAGGCATTGCCGTTAACGTAGTCACATGGCGCTTCCTGCATTTCGAGATGCAGATTGTCGCCATGGTAGGGATGCGCGCGCGCCAGTGTTTCATCCACGTCGATTCCGAGGCCGGGCGCCTCCGGTGGAATGATGAACCCGTCTTCGACGCGAATGCTGCCTTTGATCAGCGCGTCGTGGAAGGGCGTCTCAATCGTCTCTGCCATCAACAGGTTGGGGATCGAGGCGGCAAGGTGCACATTCGCGGCCCACTCTACCGGGCCCGCGTAGAGATGCGGGGCCATCTGCGCATTGTAGACTTCCGCCATGGCTGCCACCTTCTTCATCTCCCAGATGCCGCCCGCGCGCCCCAGGGCGGGTTGCAGGATCGTTGCGGCCCCGGCCCGCAGCACCGGTGCGAATTCAGCCTTCGTGGTCAGCCGCTCGCCGGTTGCGACGGGAATGCGCACGCTGCGCGCGACCTTGGCCATCTCCTCGATTGAATCCGGCGGTATGGGTTCTTCGAACCACAGGGGTGAATAGGGTTCCAACGCCTGTCCCAGCCGAATTGCACCCGCGGTGGTGAATTGCCCGTGGGTGCCGAACAGCAGGTCGGCCCTGTCACCCACCGCGGCGCGAATGGCTTTGCAGAAGGCGACGGATTGGGAAATATCGCTCATCGCGGGCATATGGCCACCGCGCAGGGTGTAGGGACCGGCGGGGTCAAACTTGACGGCTGTGTACCCCTTTGCCACCATCGCAGAGGCGCTTTCCGCGGCGAGATCCGGTGAAGTCCAGAAGGCCGTCATGTCATGCCGGGGCAGGGGATAGAGGTAGGTGTAGGCCCGGATACGCTCATTCATACGCCCGCCAAGCAAGGCCCACACCGGGCGGTTTCGGGCTTTGCCAAGAATGTCCCAGCAGGCGATCTCAAGCCCGGAAAACGCGCCCATAACCGTCAGATCCGGCCGCTGCGTGAAGCCGGATGAATAGGTGCGGCGGAACATCTTTTCGATGTTTTCGGGGTTCTCACCCGCCATGTGTCGGGAAAACACGTCTTCGATCACCGCGCGCATGGCCTCGGGTCCGATGGAGGACGCATAGCATTCTCCCCATCCGGTGATACCGTCATCGGTCGTGAGCTTGACGAGAATCCAGTAGCGGCCGCCCCACCCGGGTGCAGGCGGTGCGGTGACCACGATATCCAAATCCGCGAGCTTCATCGCTATGTCCTTTCAGCCTTTGGGGGTGTGCTCTCCCCACTGAGGGTCCTTCTCGCTACCGGTCGAAAACGATGACGTTGCGCCGGGCCGCCCCGGATTTGGTGTCGGCAATAGCCTCGTTGATCTCATCCAGACTCCAGCGGCCGGAAATCAGCTCGTCGAGTTTCAGACGGCCCTGCGTGTAAAGGTCTACCATCCACGGAATGTCGCGCTGGATCACCACGTCACCCATTTTTGAACCGACCATGCCCTGACCGACGGCGGCGAGAATGACCGGCTCATACGTCGATTCGGCGCCGGAATGCGGCATGCCGACCATGACAACCCTGCCGCCATACCCGAGATACCGGGGCGCCCGATCATAGGCGGGAATTGCCCCGACGGTGACGATCACCGCGTCAGCACCCCGCCCACCCATGGCGGCGATAGCAGCTTTCCACGGCTTGTCACCGGTTGCCAGCACACCATCCGTTGCGCCGAATTCCTTGGCGGTTTCCAGTTTCTCCGTGCTCATGTCCACCGCGACGATCCGGCGCGCGCCCGCGATCCGCGCACCCTGAATGGCATTCAGGCCGACGCCACCGGCACCGATGACAACAACGTCCTGACCCGCCCGCAACCGGGCGGCGTTGACCACGGCCCCGACCCCGGTGATCACACCGCAAGCGATCAGGGAGGCTGCGTCTTTCGGGATGTCCGGGCTGATCCGGACCACCTGATTTTGATCGACAACCACTTTTTCAGCGAAGCCGCCCGTGGCCATCGCCTGATGCAGCTTGCCGCCATCGCTGGTTTTGATGGGTCCGTGATCGCCGTCATAGGGTGTTTCGCACAACGTTGGTTTGCCGCCCGCACAGTTGCCGCAGGTTCCACAGGCGCGGATCAGGGTGACAACCACACTGTCCCCTTCGGCAAGGCCGCGGACCGCGTCGCCAACCTTGCTGACCACACCGGCGGCCTCGTGTCCGTATACGGCCGGCAACGACCCGCCCCATGCGCCCTCGGCATAGGAGATGTCGGAATGGCATATTGCCACCGCACCCAAGGTCACCTCGACTTCGCCCTGGTGCGGGCCCCTCAGTTGAATTTGTTCGATTTGCAATGGTGCGCCAAAGGCATGGCACACGGCGGCTTTAATGGTTTGCATCGGTCTGCCGTCTTTCTCAGGCGCCGGGGCGCGGGTGATCATCCGGGGGAGGGTGCCTTCAAGCGAGACCCGGTGCAAGTATCAACGCGACATGTAATGTCGCAGTTATCCCGCTTTTTCCACGGTATCCGCCGCCGGTTTGAAACCGAGAAATACAATCAGTCCCAGGGCCATCAGGACCGCTGACAGGATGAAGGGGGCACCTGGCAGGTACAGTGGCGCCGCATCCGCGGTGAAGCTCGCGAATACGCTTGTCATCATCATCGGCGACAGGATCATCGCCAGGGCAGTGGCAGAGGTCAGCGCGCCCTGCAACTCGCCCTGTGCATCCTGACCGACCGCCTTTGACATAATGCCCTGCAGCGCAGGCGTGATCACGGCGGCCAGTGCGGCCAGCGGGGTAAGGATCAATGCGACGGTGCCGCTGGTGACGAACGCCAGTGCCAGAAAGGCTGCGATATCAAAGACGTGCCCATAAAGAACGGTACCGCGCTCCCCAAGAAGTCGCAAAACCCAACGGATCAGGCCGCCCTGGACGATTGCCATCATGACGCCGAACAGCGCAAGGCTGAGACCGATGGTGGCGGGGTCCCATCCAAACCGCTCCTTGCCGAAGAACGACCAGACAGCCGGATAGACCATGAAGGCGACCTGATAGAGGAAATAGACAGCCAGCAAGGGCCCGACGCCCGGCAGGCTGCTGAGCTGGCGCACGCTGCCCAGCGGGTTGGCGCGCGACCAGCGGAAGGGGCGGCGAATAGCATCGGTGACGGTCTCGCGCAGCACAAAGTAGCCGAAAACGGCATTGAGCGCCGCCAGAACGGCCGCGGCATAGAAGGGCGCGCGCGTGCCATATTCTGCCAGCAGGCCGCCAAGCAGGGGGCCCAGAACGAAACCGATCCCGAAGGCCGCACCGATCAGGCCAAAATTTGCAGCGCGATCCTCGGGGCCGGAGATATCCGCCATGTAGGCGTTCGCGGTGGATTGGGTGGCGGCCGTGATCCCGCCGACGATGCGACCGGCAAGCAACAAGAAAATGCTGCCTGCAACCGCCATCACCAGGTAATCCAGTGCCATGACCACGAGGGACACCAGCAATACAGGCCGTCGCCCATACCGGTCTGACAGCCCGCCGATGATCGGACCGAAGAGGAACTGCATGACCGCAAAGCTGGTGGACAGAACGCCACCCCACAGCGCCGCCTTGCTCAATCCCGTGCCCTGAACCTCCTGTATCAGATCGGGCATGACCGGAATGATCAGGCCAATGCCCATCGAATCCAGCGTTACGGTTACAAGGATGAACAGGACCGCTGGCCGCATGCGTCAGAGGGCCCGAACGCGGGCTGCGAACCGCCGCGCGTCCTGCGGTGCCTGACCAAGTTGAGCCGCAGACCGGAAGAGGGAGGGCGGTAAATCCGGATAACGCTCCCTCGCGATCTCGGGCAAGGGTCGCCCGGTCGATACCGCGTCGCCGCACAGTGCCTTGGTGGTCTGTTGCGCTTCCGGGCGGGGCATCCGTTCGGCAAGCGCGAAACTCAACGCTTCGGCGTAAATCAACCCCAGACCCTGGTCCAGCGTGCGCGCCATCCAGGCGGCGTCGGGACGCAGGGAGCGAGACAACGCCACCGCGTGCTGCAAGGATGCAGCACATGTCAGGGCGATTTGCGGCACGACCATCCATTCGGTGAACCACGCGGCGCCGTCGCGCTGGTATTGATGACTGCCCGCAGCCTGCAAGGTGGCTGTTAACCCGGCCATCTGATGCGAAAGAGCGATGAGCGCCGACGGCCTGATTGGGTTTTGCTTTTGCGGCATCGTCGATGACGCACCCGCGCGCCCCAGTGAGACTTCGTGAACTTCAGTGGCGGCCATGCCGGTCAGAGTGCTGCCCATGCCACCAAGGGTCGCGGCAATCCCGGACATCCAGCCCGCGATGCGCAAGACCGGACCGCGGTCGGTGTGCCACGACCGGGCAGGATCCCGCAGCCCGAGGCCTTCGGCGAAAGCCGCGCGCAACGCGGGAACATCGGCCCCGAGGGCAGAGGCTGTGCCCGCTGCCCCGGACAGAGAGACCCACAGGTTTTGCGCGCGCAGCGCGGGCAGGGCGTCAAGCGCGTCCAGCAATGGCGCGCCCCAGCCCGCCAGCACCGCGCCCCAGCTTGTTGGCGTCGCCTGCTGGCTGTAGGTGCGTGCGGGCATCGGCAGTTCCGCGTGCTTGTCCGCCTGTTCTGACAGGCGTGTGAGAATTTGCCGAATGTCAGTTTCGGCGAGAACCAGCGCCTGACGCAACCGCAGCATCAGCCCGGTATCGATAATGTCCTGAGAGGTCGCGCCCCAGTGCAGATATTGTGCGTGTTCGGGCGCGTTCATTTCCGCCCGGAAGGCGGCCAGCATGCCCGGCACACTCACGCCGTTTTCACCCGTGGCCTCGGCCAGTGCGCCGGGATCGATCTGGATTTCCAGCGTCGCGCGGTGAATGGCGGCCGCGCTGGTTTCGGGGATTACGCCCAGCTGTCCCTGCGCCTTGGCCAAAGCGCCTTCGACCAGCAGCATCGCGCGTATGCTGGCGCTGTCACTGAACAATCGTCCGGTCTCACCCGTGGGAAACAGCTGCGCATAAAGCGGGCTGTCGAAAACGCATGCAGCCATCGCTCAGCGACGCCTTTGCGGGGAAGGCGGTGCGTCACACATGGCCAACCTCCTTCAGGAACCGTGTCAGGATCGCCCCGTATTCCTCGGGTTGTTCGACACAGGGCAGATGGCCGGCCTTGCGGATAATATGAAACTGGCTGCCGGGGATCAGATCCACGGTTTCGCGCACCATATCGGGGGGTGTGGAGCCATCTTCAGCACCCGCAATGCCCAGGGTGGGCAGCCGCAAACCCGCGGTTGTCGTGAAGAAATCCGTGCCTGAAATGGCGGCGGAACAGCCCATGTACCCTTCGTCATTTTGCTGCGTCAGCATGTTGCGCCAGAGTTCCAGTTCCGGCAACGCGCGGAAGTCTTTCGAAAACCATCTGTCCATCACCGCATCCGCGAGGCTTTCGATCCCCCCCGCGCGCACGCTGTCAATGCGATCTGCCCACAGGTCCGGCGTGCCGATTTTGGCCGCCGTGTTCGACAGGACCATGGCCCTGATCATATCGAGACGTTTGACCGCAAGGCCCTGGGCTATCATGCCGCCGATCGACAGGCCGACAAAAACGCAATCGCGCACTTCCAGATGATCCAGCAGTTTTTCGGCATCGGTGACGAGGGCTCCCATCGCGTAGGGGCTTTGCGGACAGGATGACAGCCCGTGCCCACGCTTGTCATACCGTATGATCCTGAGACCGTCGGGCAGGAAGGGCAGGACCAGATCCCACAAGCGCAAATCGGTTCCCAGCGAATTTGCGAAAACCACGGGTGCTCCGGTATCCGGACCATCCACGCGGTAGTGCAACCGCACGTCGCCTAGATCGAGCATTTTCATGCAGCATCACCCCTATCTTGTCGAAAATCTTCATGTTCCATGTCCAGCGCGCGCTGAAAGACATCCCTGTCCACATTGCCACCGGAAATGGTGACAATTACGTCCTCTCCCCCGATCTCAGCGCCGTGAAACAGCGCCGCAGCCAGCGCCACGGCCCCCCCGGGTTCGGCCACGATCTTGAGCCGGTTGAACGCAAGCGCCATGGCGCGCATCGCGTCTTTTTCTGAGACAACGAGGCCGGGACCGGCAAGCCGCTTCAGAATTGGGAAGGTCAGCACACCGGGCTGCGGCGTCACAATGGCGTCGCACAGGCTGCCAGCCAGCGACTTGTTTCGCTCGATCCGACCCGAGGCGAGGGAGCGGGCGACATCGTCGTACCCCTGCGGCTCGGCGGGACGGACCCGCAACTGCGGGGCGTCTGCTTCCAGCGCCAGCGCGATGCCGGAAGAGAACCCCCCGCCACCGCAGCAGACGATGACATCTGCCTTAGATATCCCCTTTTCGGCAGCTTGTTGCGCAATCTCCAGCCCGGTAGTGCCTTGTCCGGCAATCACCTCCGGGTCGTCGTAGGGTTTAATCAGTGTCAGGCCACGTGCTGCCGACAATTCGTCGCCAATGGCATCGCGATCTTCCCCGTTTGCGCGATCATAGAGAACAACCTCCGCCCCCAGCGCCTTCGTATTCTCGATTTTCACCCGTGGCGCATCCTGCGGCATGATGATCACCGCCTGCGTGCCATGCGACCGCGCCGCCAGCGCCACGCCCTGCGCATGGTTGCCGCTGGAAAACGCAATGACCCCACGTGCTCGCGCCGCCTCCGAAAGGGCGGAAACGGCAGACCATGCACCGCGGAATTTGAAGCTGCCGGTATGCTGCAGACACTCTGGTTTGATCCACACCCGGCGTCCGGCGATGTCATCCAGAAATGGTGATGACAACAGCGGCGTGCGGCGCGCGTGGCCTGCCAGACGTGTGGCGGCGGCTCGGATCATCTCGATATTCATGTCAGCGCATTTGTCCATGTTTGCAATGCCGCGACCGATTCCGGTTCGTCCAGAAACGGGATGTGCCCGCGTCCGGACACGGTAACACTTATCATATCGGGGCGGCGGCGTTCCATCTCGGTCAGGGTTTCGACGCTCAGCAAGTCGGAGTTTTCGCCCCTTATGCAGGCCAGGGGCAGACCCTCCAACGCGTCGAAGTAAGGCCACAGGTCCGGTGCCGCCTGCGCGCCCATAGCTTCGATGGCATCGCGCAACCGCGGATCATAGGTGATTTCCAGACCATCCGCGGTTTCGCGAAAATGCTTGTAGGCCTCCTCCAGCCACCGGTTTTGCGGAACATCCGTGAACCCGCTGTACATCTGCGCCATGACATGCGCGGCGTCCGCATGGGTCTTTGCGGCCGGATTGCGCCCCAGATAGCCGGAGATGAACTTCAACCCTTCCTGTTCGATCACCGGTCCGATGTCGTTCAGGGCGACACCTGACAGCCGCTCCTTTGCGCCCATCGCGAGGCCCATCGCGTTCAGCCCTCCGCGCGAGGTGCCGATGATCGCGACCTTGTCGAGACCGAGGTGATCGAGAAGCTCAAGTGCGTCGCGGCATTCGACGGGCAGCGCATAATTCTGCCATGTCTCGTCCCAATCAGACTTGCCGCGCCCGCGGTAGTCCATCTTGATCAGCCGGACATTTTGAAGATGCGGCGTGACATAGTCGAAATCTGCCGTCGTCCGCGTCAAACCCGCAAGGCAAAGTACCGGCGGCCCCTTGCCTTCGTCCGTATAATACAGCGATAGGCCGTCTGATGTCGTGAAATATGCCATTACAACCCTGCCAAACCCGGGATGCCGGTCAGATCGCTCAGAACGTGCTGCGGCACCCATGGCAACCTGTCTACCGGATCGTTCGCACGATTGACCCATGCGGTTACAAACCCATATCCCGTCGCGCAACCCGCGTCCCACCCGTTTGACGACACGAACAGGACTTCCGTCTTGTCACAGCCAAAGCGCCTGCCCACCAGATCGTAGACTTTTTCGTCTGGTTTAAATACGCCCACCGTCTCGACGGATAAGGTATCGTCCAACACATCCGCAATCCCGGCCGAGGCGACGGCACCCTGCAACATGTCGGGCGAGCCGTTCGACAGGATCGCCGTCTGCATGCCGCCGGCTTTTAACCTGTGTAACATCCCGGGAACCTCCGGATAGGCTTCAAGCTGCCAATAAAGCGCCAGCAGCCGTTCGCGCAACGCCGGATCACCGTCCAGGCCGGTTTTTTCCAGCGCCCAGTCCAATCCCTGCTGCGTGACGTTCCAGAAGTCATCATGCGCGCCCACCACAGCCCGCAACCACGTATACTGCAGCTGTTTGTTGCGCCAATGCTCTGCCAGGGCCGGCCATGTATCGGAGAGTTGCGCGAAATCGGGTTCGGACGCGGCCTGACGCGCCGCAGCCGCAACATCGAACAACGTGCCATAAGCATCAAAGATGCAGGTCGTGATCGGCATGATACCATCCCTTCGGGCTGTTTCGGCTTCAGAGTGTCATGGCTCCGCGTGGCCGAAAAGGCCCAAATGCGGAGAATTTCGGGTTTACTCGCGCCGTCAACAGGGGCAGGCTACGGTCATCTCAAGGAGAACCTGCGCAGACACGCGGCCTCCCCCATTCTTTCCAGATCATGATCGGACTACTGATGACCCAGGTTAAATCGGGCGACACTGTTGCCATCCATTACACAGGAACCCTGCTTGATGGCACGACCTTCGACAGTTCAGACGGGCGGGATCCATTGGAGTTTGTTGTGGGGTCCGGTCAGATCATTCCGGGGTTGGACGTGGCAATGCCCGGCATGGTCGTGGGGGACAAGAAGACGGTCGAGATCCCCTGTGCCGAAGCATACGGACCCCTGAATCCCGAAATGCGGCAGGCTGTCCCGCGCGAGGGCATTCCGGCAGATATTCCCCTGGAAGTCGGGACCCAGCTACAAATGCAGACCCCGGACGGTCAGGCAATGCCGGTGATGGTGGTGGAAGTTGACGAAGCAACCGTCACGCTGGATGCGAACCATCCGCTGGCGGGGAAGGACCTGAAATTCGATATCGAGTTGATGTCAATCACCTGACGATGGCGCTTAGCCGTCGTCTTCAGGCCGGTTGATCGGTGTCCGCGACACCGGGAGGCCCGCGATCTTTGCATTGAGTTCCGCGGCCTTCTCGGCAGCGGCGTCCTGAAGCAATCGCGCTTCCTCAGTTGGGAATTCACCGTTCATCAATGCCTCGATAATCGGTTTTGCGTCTTCCAGGCCGCTCAGCAGTTTCGGTTTCAAAACCGGGTCTGACCACATGGCCGCCGAGAATGTCGCTGCCGTGACCGGCATCAGCAACCACGCGTAAAGACGCGCGCGACCGGCGCGCCGGATGCACCGGGCCTGTCGCAGGGTTCGGGAATCAGCATTATGATACATGCCCTCATACTGCAGATTGAATATGGCCTCAGTTGGGCGTCACTTGGGCAGCGCGGCGATCACTTCGCTGGTGGGTTACAGGTTTTCGCCCTGCGGCATCCCAAGCACATGGTATCCGCCGTCAACCCGAATGATCTCTCCCGTCGTGCAGGCCCCGGCGTCAGAGGCGAGGTAGACCGCCGTACCACCGACAGCTTCCAGCGTCGCATTCGAACGCAGGGGCGCGTTCTGATCGGTGAACTTATAGGTTTTGCGCGCACCGCCGATGGCCGCGCCGGCAAGGGTTTTCATCGGGCCGGGGGAAATGGCATTGACCCGGATCCCGTCAGGCCCCAGATCGTTGGCAAGATAGCGCGTCGCGCTTTCCAGTGCGGCCTTGGCGATCCCCATGACATTGTAATTCGGCACTACGCTGTTACTGCCCTGGTAGGTCAGTGTCATCAGCGTGCCGCCTTGTTCGACCATCAGCGGGTGCGCACGCCGTGCCACCTCGATGAATGAATATGCGCTGATGTCCATGGTTTGCTTGAAATTGGCGCGGCTGGTGTCGAGAAATCTGCCTGTCAGCTCGTTCTTGTCAGAGAAGGCAATGGCGTGCACCACGAAATCAATGGTTGGCCACCGGGCGCTCAGCTGCTCGAATGCAGTGTCGAGCGAGGCATCGTCGGTGACATCCACATCAACCATGAAATCGGACCCGACCGAGGCTGCCAGAGGCGCGAGGCGGGATCCGAACGCTTCGCCCTGATAGGTGAAGGCCAACTCGGCACCGGCTTCGGACATTGCCCTGGCGATGCCCCACGCGATGGAGCGTTCGTTGGCCACGCCCATGACGAGGCCTCGTTTTCCGTTCAGCAGACCCGACATAAATTACCTCACCCGCGATAGTTCGACATGATCATTGAGCCGTTGGTGCCACCAAACCCGAAGGAATTGGTCATAACGGAATCAAGCCCGGCATTTTCGACCAGCTCCGTCGCGATCTCTGCAGGTTTGAAGGCCGGGTCGAGCGCATCGACGTTGATGGAGGGCGCAATGAAGTCCTCTTTGAGCATCAGCAGGCAGTAGATCGCCTCCTGCGCGCCCGCGGCCCCCTGACTGTGCCCGGTCATCGACTTGGTGGAGCTGACCGGCGGTTGTTGCAGGCCTTCGAAAGCACGGCGCACCGCCTCGATCTCGGGCTGGTCACCCGCCGGGGTCGAGGTGCCATGCGCATTGATATAGCTTACTTTTCGCCCTTCCGGCAGTGTCTGAAGGGCGATCTGCATCGCGCGCCCGCCGCCTTCGCCGGACGGGGCCACCATGTCGTGACCATCCGATGTGGCAGCATAGCCGGTGATCTCCGCGTAGATTTTTGCGCCGCGGGCCAGCGCGTGATCAAGATCTTCCAGCACCAAGATCCCGCCCCCGCCGGAGATGACAAACCCATCGCGGTTGGCATCGAAAGCACGGCTCGCGGTCTCGGGCGCGTCGTTGAACTTGCTGCTCATGGCACCCATCGCGTCGAAAAGGCAGGAAAGCGTCCAGTCCAGCTCCTCGCCGCCGCCCGCGAACATCACGTCCTGCTTGCCCAGCATGATCTGTTCTGCGGCGTTGCCTATGCAATGCAGCGAGGTCGAACAGGCGGAGGTGATCGAATAGTTGATGCCCTTGATCTTATAGGCTGTGCTGAGGTTCGCGCTGACGGTCGATGACATGCACTTGGGCACGGCAAAGGGGCCGATCCGTTTGGTGGCCCCCGTTTCCCTGACCACGGTGTGGGCGGTCAGCATGGCGCTTGTGGACGGGCCACCGGAGCCTGCCACCAGACCCGTGCGCGGATGCGACACCACATCGTCTCCCAAGCCTGAATCCACAATTGCCTGACCCATGGCGATATAGGCGTAGGCGGCGCCGGGTCCCATGAACCGCAGCGTCCGTTTGTCGATATGTTCAGACACGTCGATCTTGAGCGTGCCGGCAACCTGACTGCGGAACCCGTGTTCGACCATCTCGGGGCTGGCGACGATGCCACTCTTGCCGGCCTTGAGCGAGGCCAGCACCTCTTCGGCGTTGTTTCCGATGGATGAGACGATGCCCAATCCTGTCACGACGACGCGGCGCATGGCGCTCTCCTTCATTCTTCCAGACCGTTATGTGGTGTCAGTTTTCTGACAGCGCAACCTTCATATCTGTGACCTGATAGATGGTTTCTCCATCTGCCTCCACACGGCCATTGGCAACACCCATTGTCAAGCGCCGGGTCTGGATGGCTTTTGTAAAATCAACGTAATAGGTCAACATTTTGCGATCCGGACGCACCATGCCTGTCAACTTGACCTCGCCGACCCCAAGCGCATAACCGCGCCCCTGCCAGCCGCGCCAGCCGAGGTTAAAACCCGTCAACTGCCACAGCCCGTCGAGGCCCAGACAGCCGGGCATGATCGGGTTGCCGGGAAAGTGGCATTCGAAGAACCACAAGTCAGGCTGGACATCGAATTCAGCGACCACATGGCCTTTGCCATGTTCGCCACCGTCCCCCGAGATGTCGGTAATCCGGTCCATCATCAGCATCGGCGGTTCGGGCAACTGGGCGTTGCCGGGCCCGAACAACTCCCCGCGGGCGCATTTCAGCAGGTCATCTTTGTCAAAGCTTGTGGGGTATTGGGCCATACTGGCGCGTCTCCTGCTCGGCAAGTCTTGTTGGTTAAACCCCTCTAGCACCCGCTTCGCAAGCTCTGCAAGAGCGTCACGCCGTGTCCGGTATTCTGTCATCAGGGGCAAAACTGCGGATGGTCATGCCGCGAAATCACTGGAATCCAATTGAAAACACCGCATGATACCCCTTATATACCTACGGTAAGGTCACAAGAGGGTGCGATGACAAGTGCGCAACATAACGTAGGGACTTCATGGCTCGCGAAGGCGGGGCTGCGACCCACGCGTCAGAGGGTGACACTGGCCGCGCTGCTGATCGGCGACGGGCAGCATCGTCACGTGACCGCTGAAAGCCTTTTTGAAGCTGCCAAAAGCCAGGGTGAAGCCGTGTCCTTGGCGACCGTCTACAACACCCTGCGCGCCTTTTGCGATGTTGGCCTTGTACAGGAGGTCACGGTGGACGGCTCAAAAAGCTACTTTGACACGAACACCCATGATCATCCGCATTTTTACTGGGAAGAGGACGCGAAGCTTACCGATGCGCCCTCGGAAGATCTGGTCATCGCGCAATTGCCAGATGCGCCGGACGGGGCGGAGATTGCCTCCGTCGATGTGGTCATTCGCCTGCGGCGGAAATCCTGAATCAAGGCCGGGGCGATGCCGGCTGACAAGTGTCGTGCGTGACGCCTGATCCCCTCAGTAAATGACGAGACACGCCCACATGTATTGGCGGGCTTCTGCTGCGAACGCCTCCCCTCAGCCGCGTATGATCCGCAAGAGTTGCGGGCATGACGCACCTTCATTGCGCATAAGGTGCAGGCATAGGCGCTGCGCGGCATTCGACAGCCGGGTGCCGGATTGTTAAGTCTGAGGTGACAGGGACCGTCAGTGTTTCGGCGTCAGCGTGGCGCTCAGAACCACTGTCCCGGTTCCATCAGCCCCAGGTCCAACAGTTGCCGGGAATGCCATTCGAAGGGCGCGGAATTGTGCCACTTGAACGTATGGATATCATGGGTGCTCCCGGGGTTGCTTTTGAGCGCCTTGGCGGTGCGGAAAGAACAAATCGCCGCCGTGATGTTGTGATGCCAGGGACAGGCATAGGTGTTGTATTCCTCGTCTGAAAACGTGTGGTCGTCGCGCAAGACCAGGCCCGGTTTCGCCCGGAAAAGCGCTATGCGGTCAATCTTGCGCCGGGCGTAGGGGATGTGTTCTTCGAAACGCCACCGCAACCCGCCAAAGAAATCAAGCTGTCGCTCCTTGGGGTCGTAATTGCGTGTCGCGTCCTTGCGGGCCAGCGCATAGTATCCGGAGCGGTCCAGATGCGCGCGGTCCAGCGATACCGCGTCCGGGTGTTGCCCCAGATCGTCGGAATAAAGGTCCACCACATAGGTCAGCATCGCATCGCGCCGTTCTTCGGTATGGAACGCCAGCATTTCGCCGATGCTGCGTGTTTCGCAAAACGGGAAAAACAGGTACTCGGCGTTGTAGCAGTAGAACATCCACGTGTTGGGGGCCATCGCGGCCAGCTGGCTGACGGCCTGTTCGACCGCGCCCTCCGCCGTGGCGTCATAATCGATGCGGTGGACTTGGCCGACCAGATCGCCGGGCAGATCGAATACAGCGGGCATCAGGGCGATGACGCAGGCGAAACCTGTTTGCTGATGGTGCCGCAGCGTTGTTGCAACCTCAACATCATCCTCGACGAAAACAAGCGCGATTGGCCCTTGTTTCAGGGCATCGGCCCCGCGTTTCTGGAAGTCTTTGAGGTTTTTATACTGCATCGATGGCTCCACGGGGGGACATGACGCAGAATCAGTTAAATCGACGTGCATTGCAAGCCATTGCAGGGGCTGATAGGCACCGCGCCAACCCCTTTTGATCCGGATCCGCCCCATGACTGCGCCCAAGAAGCTATTCATCAAGACCTACGGCTGTCAGATGAACGTTTATGACAGCGAACGAATGGCGGAATCCCTTGGCGAGCAGGGCTACGTAGCGACGGAAAACGCCGCAGATGCGGATATGATCCTGCTTAACACCTGCCACATCCGCGAAAAGGCCGCCGAGAAAGTGTATTCCGAACTTGGCCGACTGAAGGCGCTCAAGGCCGAGAAGCCGGATCTGAAGATCGGCGTGGCGGGATGCGTGGCCCAAGCCGAAGGCGAAGAGATCATGCGCCGCCAGCCGGCGGTGGATCTTGTGGTGGGGCCGCAATCCTATCATCGGCTGCCGGATATGGAGGCGCGCGTCCGGTCCGGCGAGAAATCTCTGAATACCGACTTCCCCGAGGAAGACAAATTTGCCGCCCTCGAAAGCCGCCCCAAGGCGGCGCGGGCACCCTCCGCCTTTCTGACCGTTCAGGAAGGCTGCGACAAATTCTGCGCTTTCTGTGTTGTTCCTTATACACGTGGGGCAGAATCCAGCCGACCGGTCGCCCGTATTCTTGAGGAGGCTCGTGACCTCGTGGATCGGGGTGTGCGCGAAATCACGCTCTTGGGCCAAAACGTGAATGCTTACCATGGCATGGGCGCCGATGGGTCAGACAAGAGCCTTGCAGAGCTCATTTGGGCACTGAACGACATTGACGGGCTGGCGCGCATTCGCTTCACCACATCGCACCCCAACGACATGACAGATGATCTGATCGAAGCGCATGGCGCATGCGACAAGCTCATGCCCTATCTGCATTTGCCGGTTCAGTCCGGGTCTGACCGCATCCTCAAACGGATGAACCGCAGCCATACGGCAGAAAGCTATCTGCAGGTGATCGACCGTATTCGTGCCGCGCGTCCGGATATCCTGATGTCGGGTGATTTCATCGTCGGTTTCCCGGAAGAGACAGAAGAAGACTTTCAGGCGACGCTCGACCTGATCGAAGCGGTGAAATACGGGTATGCCTATTCGTTCAAATACTCGACCCGCCCCGGCACACCCGCCGCGGAGCGCGCCCAGGTGGACCCGGACGTGGCGGATGACCGCCTGCAGCGGATACAAGCGCTGATCACCCGCCAGCAGCAGGAAATTCAACGCGACATGGTGGGACGGAATTTGCATGTCCTCGTGGAAAAGAGCGGTCGCAATCCGGGGCAGATGGTCGGGAAATCAGAATACCTGCATGCGGTGCATATCGACAATTCCGACGCCCGCGTCGGTGACATCGTGCCGGTGAGAATCACGGAGGCGAAGCGAAACTCCCTCGCGGCATTGCGGCGAAAATAAGGGTTAACTTTGCACAATATGGCGGAAATCTGCCGGCACGGCCTTCAGTGATGCCCGCGTGGAGACAATAAGGTGCGCAGCTTGCACGAAAATTCTTTGGATTTTAGATAACTCGCTGATATTTTGGTTTTCCGCACGTTGGACAGATGTGCCGGGAGTGGTTCGAGTATGAAAGCGAGGAACATGCTTTGGGTTTTGACTTTTCCAACGTGAGACGCGGTCTCGCCAGTTTGTGTATCAGCGGCGTGATCGCCGCGCATGGCAGCATCAGCGTCGCGCAAACTCCATCACAAAGCGGCCTCGACAAAGGTCAGTATATTCCAAGCATCTGGGTAGACCCTGACGGGTGCGAACACTGGGTGCTGGACGACGGTGCGGAGGGGTTCATGACCCCGCATGTCACACCGGACGGCATTCCGGTGTGTCGCGAGCGCGATGTATGCGCCATCATGAAGTCCGATCAGTTCTTTGCCAGCGGCAGTGCACGGGTCAGTGCACAGGGGCGCGCCAGCCTCGAAGAGTTCTTTACAAGTGCTCAGGCCAGCGCATTCGTGATCACCGGACACACCGACAGCCGGGCATCTGATGCCTTCAATATGCGGTTGTCGCTGGACCGGGCGAACACGGTGGCTGGCATTGCGAAAGCGCAGGGCGCGGTTGTGTCCGACATCCGCGGCTACGGCGAGCGCCAGCCCGCAGCGACCAATGATACCGCAGCCGGCCGGGCACAGAACCGCCGCGTTGAAATCACCTGCATTCGCTGAGGAGGGCGCGCCGATGACACGTAACACCGTCTTAATGCTTGCCCTGAGTGCATTCGCCGTTGCCGGATGCGCCGAACTTGGTGCGAACAAGGCCTCTGACAGGGGCATCGATTCCAAGGATCTCCTGGATCTGCAGGCCGGTATCTGGGTCGATCCCAACGGGTGTGACCATTGGATCATTGACGATGGTCTCGAAGGCTACCTGTCCGCACGTCTGGATCGGGACACAGGCAAACCCGTGTGCTCCGGCGTTGCCGCGCCAACCCAGACAACGGGTGATTTCAAAGGTGGCGCCACAACGATAATTGGCGATATTTTCTGAAGTCTCTGAATCTTGCGCGAGAGGGGAGTGTGGCCAAAGGCAACACGCCCCTTTTCCTGCCTGTTATGTTTCAAACTTGTGAATTTGGCATAGTTGCGCTTGCGTTGCCCGCGTGTAATTGGCACCGTCACATCCAACCCCATGCTTGAGGAGCAGCGATTGGCCCCCAGCGACCAAAGCCCGACAGATACACTGACCGCCGTCCCCGGAGGCACAGTTGAATTTCCTGACAACAGATTGCTGATTGATTTGTGCGGTGCCTACGACGCCAACCTCGCGCAGATCGAAAAGGCGCTGGGGGTTCAGATCGTGCGGCGTGGCAATCAACTGGCGGTCCAGGGGGACGCTGATGCGCAAACAGACGCGATGCGCGTGCTGCATGCACTTTACGCGCGGCTCGAAAGCGGCCGTGCCGTCGAGGCGGGCGACGTCGATCGGGAACTGCGCATGGGACCCTTTGAGGAAGCCACCGGCGTGCAGGATGGCGACCAGATGGAAATGCCCATCGGCAGCCGCGTTGAAATCCAGACCCGCAAGAAACGGGTCGAGCCCCGCACCGACGCGCAAAAAGCATACGTTCAGTCCCTGTTCGACAACGAACTGGCCTTTGGCATCGGGCCTGCAGGCACAGGCAAGACATATCTGGCCGTCGCCGTCGGTGTGTCGATGTTTCTGGCAGGGCAGGTCGACAAGATCATTCTGTCACGCCCGGCGGTGGAGGCCGGTGAACGCCTTGGTTTTCTGCCCGGCGATATGAAGGACAAGGTCGATCCCTACATGCAGCCACTTTACGATGCGCTGGGCGATTTCCTGCCCGGCAAGCAACTGGCCCGGCTCATCGAAGAAAAACAGATCGAGATTGCACCTTTGGCCTTCATGCGGGGGCGTACCCTGTCAAACGCCTTTGTCGTTCTGGATGAAGCGCAAAACGCGACGTCCATGCAGATGAAGATGTTCCTGACGCGATTGGGCGAAGGATCGCGCATGGTGATCACCGGCGACAGAACGCAAATTGATTTGCCGCGCGGAACGACATCGGGGTTGGCCGACGCGGAACGTTTGCTCAAGTCGATCCCGAAGATCAGCTTCAATTACTTCACCTCCAAGGATGTGGTGCGTCATCCGCTGGTGGCGGCGATCATCGAAGCCTATGAAGCCGAAACGCCGTCAGCGTGACGGTGGTGAACAGTCGCGCCCGGATTACCGGTTGAGCCATGTTGGACGTCCTGATCGACATTCCGGAATGGCAGGAAATCGCGCTCGACGCTCTGGCGATGCGTGCGATTGCCACGACACTCGAACATCTGGCGCTGCCGGTCGAGCGGGCAGAGCTGTCCCTGCTGGCCTGCGATGACGCACGTATCGCCGAACTGAACGCGGAATTCCGCGGCAAGGAGGGTGCGACCAATGTGTTGAGCTGGCCCGCGGTTGATCTGGCTGCAGATACGGCCGGGGAAATGCCCGCCGCACCCACCCCCAACTTCGATGGATCACTTGAACTGGGGGACATCGCGATCGCCTTTGAAACATGCGCGCGCGAGGCTGCCGAACTGGGTAAGCCGCTCGACGATCACGCCACGCATCTGATCGTTCACGGGCTGTTACATCTTTTAGGCTATGATCACATCCGTGACCCTGATGCCACGCTCATGCAGGCAATGGAAACCGAAATACTTGGCAAAATGGGGTTGGATGACCCATATAGGAACTGATCGGCCGCTGAGCCGAGCCATTCTAGAACAGGACCCAATGGGCGACAACGACGGACAGTCTGACGCAGCGCAGCGCGCGCATGTCGACACTGACACCCCCCCCGAACCGGAGCCTTCAAGGCAAGGCGGCTTTTTCAGCCGCGTGATCGAGGCGCTTAGTCCCGCCGAGGGCGATGCCGACTTGCCGGCATCTCCCGTGACGCCGGAACGCCCGCAAACCCACGGCATGATCAACCTGCGCCGTATGCGGGTGGAAGATGTTTCCATCCCGAAGGCGGATATTACCGCTATTCCAGCAACCTCCTCGCTCGAAGAAGTAGTGTCGATCTTCAAGGAAAGCGGCCTCACCCGGCTGCCTGTCTATGATGGCACGCTGGACACGCCCATTGGCCTTTTGCACCTGAAAGACCTCGCGCTGATCCATGGTTTCAACGGGGATGCTCACGAGTTTGACATGCGCGCCATGCTGCGGCCGCTTCTCTTCGTGCCGCCGTCGATGACAATCGGCGTATTGCTGACCAAGATGCAGGCTGAGCGCCGCCATATGGCCCTGGTGATCGACGAATATGGCGGGGTGGATGGATTGGTGACCATCGAAGACCTGATCGAGCAGGTCATCGGCGAGATCGAGGATGAACACGACGTCGATGAAGGCCTTTACTGGACCGAAGAAAAACCGGGGTGTTATCTGGCGCTTGCCAAAACCCCGCTGGATGACTTCGAGGCGGAGATCGGGCAATCGCTGACCGACCATGACGAAGTGGATGAGGAGGAGATCGACACGCTCGGAGGGCTCGTTGTCATGCTCTCGGGTCGTGTGCCGGCACGCGGCGAAGTCGTCGTGCATCCCGATGGGCCTGAATTCGAGGTCATTGATGCCGATCCCCGGCGTATCAAGCGCCTGCGTGTGCGCACCTCCGCACCCGCTTCGTAATGGGTAAGGCGGCGCCCCGGTCAGATAAGCCTTGGGCGTGGTATTCAGGACTTCCGCGCCTGGGACGTGTCGCCATTGCCGCGTTTCTGGGTGCGCTCGCCCCGCTGGGGCAGGCGCCTTATGACCAGCCGCTGGTGATGTTGCTGGTCATATCGCTCGCCTTCCTGCTGATGCGACGACAAAAACGACCGGGTGATGCCGCCATGATCGGCTGGGCTTTTGGGGTTGGCTATTTCAGTATCGCGCTGATCTGGATAGTGCAGCCCTTTCAGGTGGACCCGGACCGTCATGCGTGGATGGCACCCTTCGCCCTTGTTTTCATGAGCATCGGACTGGCCCTCTTCTGGGGGGGGGCGTTCGGGTTGGCGCGCCTGCTGTCCAGACGCACATGGCCCCTGGTTCTGACATGGACCGCTGCGGAGGTGCTGCGCGCCTATCTGTTTACCGGATTTCCATGGGCCAGCCCGGCACAGGCCCTGGTCAATGGCGCAGCGGGGCAAAGCCTTGCCTGGGTCGGGCCACATGGGGTCAACCTCTGGCTGATGTCCTCGGCCTGGGCACTGTCGTTTCCGGCGGTCTACCGGGGGCGCATCATCATGCGGTTGGGGCAGGGGGCGTTGCTGTGCAGCGCCATCGCCCTGTTCTACCTGCCACCGTCGGCGCCGGTATCACCTGTCACCGCACATTGGGTTCGGCTGGTGCAGCCAAATGCCGCGCAGCACCTGAAGTGGCGGCCTGAGAACACACAGAGGTTTTTCGATGCTCAGTTGGCTTTTACCGCGGCACCACCGCCCGTGGGTCAGCCGGAACCTGATCTGATCGTCTGGTCCGAAACCGCAATACCCTGGACGCTGGAAACAGCGGGCCCTGCCCTTGAGCAGATTTCACAAGCAGCGGCCGGCCGGCCCGTTGCACTGGGGTTGCTGCGCCGTTCCGACAGGGCGGTTTACAACAGTCTCGCCGTTTTGGACGGCGCCGGACAGGCCAGGCAGGTCTATGACAAGCACCACCTTGTGCCATTTGGTGAATACATTCCCTTCGGGCACCTTGCGGAGAGGCTCGGGCTGAGTGGCTTGGCGGACACGTCGGGCATCGGCTTTGCCAGCGGTGCGGGTCCAAGAGTGCTGGATTTTGGGGCACTTGGGCTCGGCTTACCCCTGATCTGTTATGAGGCGGTTTTTGCCCATGACGTGAATGGCAGTGACCAACGCCCGGATTTTCTGGTGCAGGTCACCAACGATGCCTGGTTTGGACACAGTGTCGGCCCGCAACAGCATCTGGCGCAGGCGCGCATGCGCGCGATCGAGCAAGGCCTGCCCTTGATGCGCGCGGCAAATACCGGCATCTCAGCGATGATCGATCCGCGCGGCCGGGTGATTGCCAGCTTACCGATGGGGGTTGCCGGATATGCCGATGCGCCCTTGCCAGCGCCCTTGCCCGCAACGCTTTACAGCCGCATCGGCGACACCCCCCTGGTGATTTTCCTGATCGTGGGACTGCTCGGGGCGAAACTGCACAGCGGACGGTCAAGCTCCCGTTTAAATTGAGATTGACGATACCCGACAGGGCACGTAAGGACGACCGGACGCGCTACAACGGCTTCCTGACGTGGCGCGCATTTTTTTCTATTGGAGCGACCCATGTCCCGTAAAAATTTCGTCTTCACGTCTGAATCGGTTTCCGAAGGACATCCCGACAAGGTGTGCGATCGAATTTCGGATGCCGTTCTGGATGCGTTTCTGGCCGCCGAGCCGGAAGCACGCGTCGCGGCGGAAACCTTTGCAACGACCAACCGTGTGGTGATCGGCGGTGAAGTCGGGCTGTCGGATCGCGACGCCCTCAAAGACTATATGGGACGCATCGAGGATATCGCCCGCGCCTGTATCAAGGATATCGGGTACGAGCAGGACAAGTTTCACCATGCAACCTGTGAAATAACCAACCTGCTGCATGAACAATCCGCCCATATCGCGCAGGGCGTCGATGCCAGCGGTAACAAGGATGAAGGTGCCGGAGATCAGGGCATCATGTTCGGTTTCGCAACAACGGAAACGCCGGAGCTGATGCCCGCGCCCATCCACTATGCGCACGCGGTGTTGCGACGTCTGGCCGAAGTGCGCAAGGACGGGACGGAGCCGACCCTGCGCCCGGATGCGAAAAGCCAGCTTTCGGTGCGCTACGAGGAGGGCAGGCCGGTGGGCGTGAGCTCGATCGTTCTGTCCACGCAGCATTCGGATGAAAGCCAGTCATCCGAGGATATTCGCGCCATCGTGGAGCCCTACATTCGGGAGGTATTGCCCGAAGGCTGGATTACCGAGGCAACTGAATGGTGGGTGAACCCGACAGGCACATTCGTGATCGGTGGGCCGGATGGAGACGCGGGGCTGACCGGGCGCAAGATCATCGTCGATACTTACGGTGGGGCGGCGCCTCATGGCGGCGGTGCTTTTTCGGGCAAGGATCCGACCAAGGTTGACCGTTCCGCGGCCTATGCGGCGCGGTATCTTGCGAAGAACGTCGTGGCGTCGGGCATGGCCGATAAATGCACCATCCAGCTGAGCTATGCCATCGGTGTCAGCAAGCCTCTGTCGATCTATTGTGACACTTTCGGCACGGGTGACGTGAACGACGGCGAGATTGAGCAGGCCGTTGGACAGATCATGGATCTGACGCCACGGGGTATTCGTGAGCACCTGCAACTCAACCGGCCGATCTACGCGCGCACCGCCGCCTACGGGCACTTCGGGCGCGAACCGGATGGGGACGGTGGTTTCAGCTGGGAAAAAACCGATCTGGTCGATGCGCTGAAGGCAGCCATCAAGTAGCCGGCGTCCGCCACGTCCAAAGACACTCGGTGCACCACGGGGGCGCCACGGCAAGGCGGCTTCGTGACACGTGCCGTTCACTCCTGTCGCGGTTTTCCGAAAACGCTCGGCCGTGCGGATTTGCGTTTTGCGGCAAGCGCTTTGCCGCTGCTGTTCTTGGACAGTGTGAGGCGTCTGGGTTTTGCTACCGGTGCATCTGACGGCGGTGGGGCGACAGGGGGCACCTGTTGGGACACGTGGCTTTCACCCACGCCCAAGGCGGCGGCGGCGGATTGTTCCGAAAACGCCTGATGCGACAGATCCGTACCTTTATATCTTTCCAGGTCGTCGAGAAACTCCCACAGGCGCATGCAGGATTTCTCGATCCTGCAGATTCGCTCAGTCGCCTGCTCTTTGCTCAGCGAGGGCGCTTCACGCAGATCGCGCATCTGACGCATCATGCGGCTGACGACCGGTTTGATTTCACTGGCGCATTCGGTGGAGAAGCGCTCGAGCACGGCCTCCATTTTCTGGCGCTTGGAGTCCTGGTTTTCGATGCCGATGGACAGATGCGATTTTTGCAGCGCGTTGATGGAGGCCCGGCGGAAGGCGGCAGGCGACAGGTCATCCTTGGTGATGTAATCGCTGCAGCCGCGTTTCAGCGCCTCGATCGCAATTTCGTTCTGATCGTCGCCGGTGATCATGATCGTTGCGGCCTGACGGTTCTTGGGATCAAGCCGTACGGCTTCCAGCCCTTGCAGACCCGTGCCATCGGGCAGATTGTAATCCAGCAAGATCAGGTCGAATTTGTCTTTTTGCAGCATCGACCCCATGGTTTCGAGGCTATCGGCTTCGGCCACATGAGTGTCGAATTCCAGCCCACCGATCAGGCGAATGAGACGCGCACGGTCAAATCGCTGGTCATCAACCACCAGAATACTGGCAAAATCTGGAAGCACCGTCGCGTCCGGACGGATCTTTGCGTGAATTTTTCCAATCTGGCTCAAGCTTAAGCCTCCCCTTTTGGGCCTCTGCGGCACTGCACACCTCTAGTTCTTTCGTCTTAATTCCCGGTAAAGCCGTGGCGACAATTGCCTTGCAGCCATTGCATGGGCGCTGCGACCGGGCTAAGGGCCGCCCATGTCTGAACACTCCCGCCCGCGTCGCAACTTTTATGGCCGCCTGAAAGGCAAATCCCTCAAGCAATCGCAAAAGGGATACCTGCAGGAGGATCTGTCCGCCCTCTCGCCCGGTCCGGTGACCTGGGAGGAGAACCCCGAGCGCAGACCACTGGACCTTGGAGCGGTGTTTGACGGCAAGCCCGTCTGGCTGGAAATCGGCTTTGGCGGTGGCGAGCACATGGTGCATCAGGCGCGACAAAACCCGCAGGTGGGCCTGATCGGGGCAGAGCCCTATATCAACGGCGTCGCCATGCTCCTGGGGAAAATCAGACGGGCGGGCGCGGATAACATCGCCGTGCATCCCGGCGACGTGCGCGACCTGTTTGATGTTTTGCCCGACCACTCAATCGCGCGCGCATTTCTGCTCTATCCCGACCCCTGGCCCAAAACCCGCCATCATCGCCGTCGCTTTGTCACCCCGGAACATCTGGCACCGCTAGCAAGGGTGATGAAAAAAGGCGCCCTTTTCCGGGTGGCGACCGATATCGAGGATTACGTGCGCCAAACCCTGGAAGAAGTGCCGCGCCATGGTTTCGAATGGCTTGCCGAAGGGCCTCAGGACTGGCGCGCGCCATGGGATGACTGGATATCCACGCGCTATGAACAAAAGGCATTGCGCGAGGGGCGTACGCCGCATTATCTGACGTTTCGCAGGACTTGATAGCGATAACGGGTTAGGGACTGGACCCTGACCCAAGCAGCGGCTAAGCCTCTGCCATCATCACAGCTACTTCGAGATATTCTATGTCCAGCCACGGCGCTCCGATCCCCATGACCTCCCGCCCCTGCGGCCCCTTATCTGGACAGGCTGCCGTGCCCGGTGACAAATCCATTTCGCACCGCTCTCTGATCCTGGGCGCCTTGAGTGTTGGAAAGACAGAGATTTCCGGTCTGCTGGAAGGTCAGGATGTTCTGGATACGGCCGCGGCGATGCGGGCATTCGGGGCCGAGGTCACGGATCATGGCGGGGGCAACTGGAGCGTGCATGGCGTGGGCGTCGGTGGATTTGCCGAACCAGAACAGGTGATTGACTGCGGCAACTCCGGCACCGGTGTACGGCTTATCATGGGGGCCATGGCGACCTCGCCGATCACCGCGACGTTTTCGGGGGATGCCTCTCTCAACGGCAGACCGATGGCCCGCGTGACCGATCCGCTCGCGCTCTTCGGGACGAGGTCTTACGGGCGCGACGGGGGGCGTTTGCCGATGACGCTTGTCGGTGCCAAGAACCCCGTGCCCGTGGAATACAAGGTGCCGATGCCTTCCGCGCAGGTGAAATCGGCGGTCTTGCTTGCGGGTCTTAATGCTCCGGGACAGACGGTCGTGATCGAGGCGGAGGCCACAAGGGATCACACCGAACGCATGCTGGCGGGCTTTGGCGCAAGCCTGACCGTAGAGGAAACGGATGCCGGCCGGGTGATCACATTGACCGGTCAACCCGAGCTCAAACCCCAGAAAATCGATGTGCCGCGGGATCCGTCTTCGGCAGCCTTTCCCGTCTGTGCTGCCTTGATTGTTCCGGGGTCGGACGTTCTGGTGCCGGGGATCGGCCTCAATCCGACGCGCGCGGGGCTTTTCACCACGCTGCGCGACATGGGCGCTGATCTGACATATGAAAACGAGCGTACGGAGGGGGGCGAACCGGTTGCCGATCTCCGGGCGCGCTTTTCACCGAACCTGAAGGGGATAGAGGTCCCCTCGGCGCGCGCCGCGAGCATGATCGACGAATACCCGGTCCTGTCCGTTGTCGCCGCATTCGCCGAGGGTCAAACGGTGATGCGCGGTGTCAAGGAATTGCGCGTCAAGGAAAGCGACCGCATCGACGCCATGGCGGTTGGTTTGCGCGCAAATGGCATTACCGTCGACGAGGGTCCGGACTGGTGGACAGTCACGGGGCGGGGTCACGGCAAGGTGCCGGGGGGCGCGACCTGCGCCAGCCACCTCGATCACCGGATTGCGATGTCCTTCCTCGTACTTGGAATGGCGGCGCAATCAGCGGTCAGCATCGATGACGGCGGGCCCATCGCAACATCCTTCCCGATTTTCGAGCCGCTCATGACCGGGCTTGGCGCGGCACTGGAGCGGTCTGAAGCCTAAAGGGATCTGCAAGCGTGGAGCAGGCGGCATGGCCATTGGCCACGATCTTCTTGTTCCGACCGGGTCAATTCCGGATAATGGACGGGCGGATGCAGGAAGTGAGATGCGCGGCATGACATCAAAAGACCCGTTCACAATTGCCATTGACGGTCCTGCGGCTGCAGGAAAGGGCACAATCTCCAAGGCGGTTGCGGCCCATTTCGGCTTTGCGCATCTCGACACCGGCCTGTTGTACCGCGCCGTCGGCGCCAAATCGCTGCTGGGCATGGACCCGGCAGAGGCAGCGCGCACGCTGACAAGCGACGACCTGCAGGCAAACGATCTGCGCGGTCCCGAAGTGGCGCAGGCCGCCAGCAAAGTCGCGGTAATCCCGGAGGTGCGCGCGGCCTTGCTGGATTTCCAGCGCAGTTTCGCGCGCAGATCAGGCGGCGCTGTTCTGGACGGGCGCGACATTGGCACGGTGATATGCCCTAACGCGGATGCCAAACTGTTCGTCACCGCAAGCGCCGAAGTGCGCGCGGACCGTCGTTTCGCCGAACTGGCGGCGTCCGGTGCAGCCATCAGCCGGGAACAGGTGCTTGCCGATGTCATGGAGCGGGACGCCCGCGACCGTCAACGCGCAGCAGCGCCGTTGAAACCGGCAGCGGATGCGGTGGAAATCGATACATCCGACATGAGCATCGAGGCCGCAATCGCTACGGCCATCCGCGCGATTGAACACCGGCGCGCGCAATAGGCCGCCGCGCCACGCGCCGGGAATGCCATCAACTCAGCGACCGCACCCGAACGATGCCAGCCGGGGAGGCGTCCGCCACACCGACCCACAGATGTTGCAGGGTGTTCACCAAAGGGTGGTTGGCCTTTGAAGGCCGACGCGGCTAGCCTGACGGGACACAGACCCGAGAGGCAAACCTATGGCACGGATTTTATTGGCCATCGCAATGGTGATCATTGGCAGCGTGGCGATCGCTCAGCAGGACGAAACGCCCGAGGCCGCACCACCGCCGGAACCGCCGATGACCCTCCAGCGCCTGGCAAACATCATCCTGACCATCGACGCGGAGGCGCAACTGCGCGGGGCGGCCATCGAATTCACGGTGCAGGATATCCCGGTGATTGTCGTTGCCGATCCGCGCGCCAACCGGATGCGGGCGATGGTGCCCATCCGGTCTGCCGAAGGATTGGAGGCCGCGGAACTGATGCGCCTGATGCAAGCCAATTTCGACACCGCCCTTGATGCCCGCTACGCCGTGGCGCAGGGGCGGCTCTGGGGTGTTTTCATCCACCCGCTGTCACCCCTGGAACAGGATCAGTTCCTGTCGGCGCTGGCACAAACCGTCAATGTCGCGCGTACCTATGGCCAGACCTACTCAGGCGGCGCGGAGGTCTTTGGTGGTGGCGACAGCAATGGCATCTATCAGGAATTGCTGGACGAACTGCGCAAAGGGCAGGAGCTGTAGAGCGGAGCACCCCGGCGGCCCATGATCAGTCGCAGGCCCCGCGCAGCCTCTTTTCAAACCCGTCGGGATCCTCTTCCACCGCGCGCACGGCAGGTTTCAATGCGCTCGGCCGGTCATCATGTTTTCCGCTCCACCGGATGATTTCGATAACGATGGGCGCGAGGTCTTTCCCCTTGGGCGTCAACGCATAGGTAAAGCTGCGGCGGTTGTCCGGATCCCGTGATTTGGACAGGATCCCGTCAGCTTCCAGAGTTTTCAGCCGGTTGATCAGAATATTTGTTGCAATGCCTTCGTCCGAACCGAGAAATTCGCTGTACGTCTTCTTGCCGTGGACCATGAGGTCCCGGATGATCAGCAGGCTCCACCGATCGCCGAAGCTGTCCAATCCATAAGCAACCGGGCAGCCGGACACGCGTTTTTTGGGCTCAGTATCCATAGTCCGATCTTAAAAAATTAACTTGCAAATTGCAATTCGGAAAGCTATCTGAAAATAACTTGCAAAATGCAAGCAAATTACGCCCCTGGATTTGAAGGGCAATGCGACCCGTTTTCGAAACCTCGTCTTGAAAGGACACGACATGAGATCCGCCGACATAGCCAAAATCGTCATGCTCTCGCTTGCCGTTGGCACCGCCGCCATCGGAACGGCGACGAGCCTGGACGCAATGCAAAACATCCGCACCGAAACCGTCACGCTTTTGACCGCACAATTCGACCCCCGCGAGGTTGTCAAGATCGAGGGCGGAGACTTCCATTTTGCGCCCGGGCAGGTGGCGCCTGTCCACCGTCACCACGCCCCGGCCGTCGGGTATGTCGCGAAAGGCCATATCCTTTATCAGGTGGAAGGCGGCCAACCGGTGATCCTGTCCGAGGGAGAGGCGTTTTACGAACCAACTGACCATCGTATCCTGCGTTTCGACAACGCCTCCGCCACCCATGAAGCCATTTTCGTCGACTTCAACTTTCAGCAGGCGGGCGAACCCTTTATCGACTTTGAACAATCTCCAGCGGAACACATCGACAGACGGGCGTTCGAGACGGCGGCAGGGTTCGTGAAAACCGTTTCGTCCGTGCACGTTGCCGAGATCACCATTGCCGCCGATGACCTTGTCATTCCGGACGCAGGCGCGTTGCTCGTGGCCTATGTTGCGGAAGGAGTCGTGGAGGTCAGAACCGACGGAGCGATGCCGGCGGCCTATTCGGCCGGTGACAGCATCGCTTTGGGCGACGTCACCAAGGAAGTTGTGCTTGCAAACCCCTCCGCGACGACCCGCTCCAAACTGATCATCTTTTCCGCGCGGTAAGCCTATTGTCGCGGCAAGCGGTGTGCTTTCGCGCGATCAATCCCGCGCGGCAAACGCTTGAATGGGTTGATCCCGGATCAAAACAGCTCTATACGCGCGAGCGTTGACAAGGCGGGAACAGCCTTTGCGGCAGAGCAAATGAGCAGGGTCGGTGCAAGCCGACCCTTCATTTGTTCGGTGCAAAGCATCCTGCATATCGGCAGATCAATCTCAAAGACCGGCGGAGACAACCGCGCGGCCGGAAACATCGTACAAAGGAAAACACGCTACATGGCGCAAAACGCAACTATGGAAGACTTCGAAGCCCTTTTGGAAGAAAGCTTCGAAATGGACACACCCGAAGAAGGGTCTGTCGTCAAAGGCAAGGTCATCGCAATCGAAGCGGGCCAGGCCATCATCGACGTCGGCTACAAAATGGAAGGCCGCGTTGAACTCAAGGAATTCGCAGATCCGGGGGAAGCTCCCAAGATCGAAGTCGGCGACGAGGTTGAAGTCTTCCTCCGCCAGGTTGAAAGCTCTCGTGGCGAAGCGGTCATTTCCCGCGAAATGGCGCGCCGCGAAGAAGCATGGGATCGTCTGGAAAAAGCTTACGCCGATGAAGAGCGCGTCGAAGGCGCCATCTTCGGGCGTGTCAAAGGCGGCTTTACGGTTGACCTCGGCGGTGCCGTGGCCTTCCTGCCCGGCTCTCAGGTTGACGTGCGCCCGGTGCGTGATGCCGGACCGTTGATGGGTCTCAAGCAGCCGTTCCAGATTCTGAAAATGGACCGTCGCCGCGGCAATATCGTGGTTTCGCGCCGTGCGATCCTCGAAGAATCCCGCGCCGAACAGCGTGCCGAAGTCATCGGTAACCTCACAGAGGGTCAGACCGTGGACGGCGTGGTCAAGAACATCACCGAATACGGTGCCTTCGTTGATCTTGGCGGTGTAGACGGCCTGCTGCACGTGACCGACATGGCGTGGCGCCGCGTGAACCATCCTTCCGAGATCCTGACAATCGGTGAAACGATCAAGGTGCAAGTCATCAAGATCAACAAGGAAACACACCGCATCAGCCTTGGCATGAAACAGCTGCAGGAAGATCCGTGGGATCTGGTGGCCGCGAAATACCCGTTGGAATCTGTCCACACGGGCCGCGTGACAAACATCACCGATTACGGTGCCTTTGTTGAGCTCGAAGCCGGTGTCGAAGGGCTCGTGCACGTCTCCGAGATGTCCTGGACCAAAAAGAACGTCCACCCCGGTAAAATCGTGTCGACGTCGCAAGAAGTCGAAGTCATGGTTCTGGAAATCGATGGTGCCAAGCGCCGCGTATCTCTGGGCCTCAAGCAGACGATGCGCAACCCATGGGAAGTGTTCGCGGAAACACACCCCGAGGGCACGGAAGTCGAAGGCGAAGTCAAGAACATCACCGAATTCGGTCTGTTCGTTGGCCTCGACGGCGACATCGACGGCATGGTGCACCTCTCCGATCTCAGCTGGGACGAGCGGGGCGAGGATGCGATCCAGAACTACCGCAAGGGCGACATGGTTCAGGCCGTTGTTTCCGAGGTGGATGTTGAGAAAGAGCGCATCAGCCTCTCGATCAAGGCCGTCGGTGGGGACAAGTTCGCAGAAGCGGTCGGCGGCGTGAAACGCGGCTCTATCGTGACCGTGACCGTCACAGCCATCGAAGACGGCGGCATCGAGGTGGAATACGAAGGCATGAAGTCCTTCATCCGCCGCTCCGATCTCTCCCGTGACCGTGCAGAGCAACGCCCCGAGCGTTTCTCGGTCGGTGACAAGGTGGATGTGCGCATCACGAACGTAGACAACAAGAGCCGTCGTCTTGGCGTCTCGATCAAGGCGCGCGAGATTGCTGAAGAGAAGGAAGCCGTTGAGCAGTATGGCTCCTCGGACTCCGGCGCATCGCTGGGCGACATTCTTGGTGCCGCACTCAAGGGCGACGAATAAAACTCGTTGACCTGACACAATTCGGAAAAGCCCCGCAGAGCAATCTGGGGGGCTTTTTCTTTTGGTGGATCGCGCCGAGCACGGTTTCTTTCAACCCGTTTCAGCGGAGCTGGACACGGCCCTTGTGGAACCCGCCGCCCGCCTTTTCAGACGGTTTGCAGATCACTGTCTTGATGTCTCTGTCGGTGTGTCGGTGCGCTGCAGCCTTGCTTTTACGGTTCCGGCCCGCCGTGACCCGAATTTGCGGCGACTGATGTTTGCCGCCCGGAACTCTGCCGCCCCGTCCCTTCAAGATACCGCGCCTGGGGCGCATAGGGTGTGGTGCGAGCCGGGCCCCTGACAAAAGGTTTTCCAGACGGGTGGTTGCGCGGGGCTTCGGTATCGCGAGGCTGCTTTTTCAGCCCCGGCGGGTCCTGCAACTGGCCGGTGCAACTCTCCTAAATCCGGCGGTACGTGGTGCCCTGGCATACCGCCGATCACAAACGCTGGTGCCTTGCGGCGCATCAATTGTGAAGTCAGTGCTTCTGTTGATCTGCCGGGCGTTGAATACTGCATCGATCCGACGATATGCCAAGGTCTAGGCGTGGGATATCAGCCTTAATGTCCGAAATCTGGCGACCGCTCGTAAGAGCCCGCAGAGTCCCAGCGCTATTGCAGGGGCATAGAAGCCTCATCTAAATCTGTTCGCGCCAGTCCGTCCGGATAGCGGAATGTCTCGGCATGCGGTACCTGAAAGGGCGCCATGAAGCGATACACCCGTACCGCCAGATAGTTGATCGCACTGCGGAAGCACGATGGTCAGCTTGGCTTGTTATCTTTCATCATGCGTACATGTTTCGACTCTGCAATCACGCCCGACTTTCGCAACGTTGTCAGGTTGGCGTTTGTGTAAACTGCGACCGGACTGCGACAGGACTGATGCGGTGATGATCTGGCTCTCACGATGTGAAGTGAGGTTACCCCTGCCGAAACAAGCTTCACATCCAGCCAACCTGCGCCCTCAACCCATCAAAATTTTGGGCCCGGGACGCCCGGAGCCCTGAATGGATTCAACAGGCCGCGCCGACCCATTCACGTCGGAGCTTTGGGTGAGCGGCCAAGAGAACTACCCGATACCAGCCTTGCTGATGCTTTACGTTCAGTATCGAGCGCTTCCATCCGGGCGCCCGTTTCGCGTCGCCTCGTATTCGCGTCGCCTCGTATCCGGAACACCTATCAGAACTCTTCCCAACCCTCAGCTGGATCCGCCGGTGCGTCGGTTGAGATGTCCAGCGCGGCATTCCCGTCGACACTGTAGGCAGAGGGCCTGTCGGACAGGTTTCGGGAAGGGGAGTGCGGCGCAGGCTTCCGGTTTTCAAAGGCGATGGGTGTATCAGCGGACCGGGCGTTCATCTTGAACCTTGCAATGGCCGATTTCAGCTGCTTGGCCTGCTGCGCAAGCGATTGAGTGACCGCGTTTGTTTCTTCAAACATCGCAGCGTTCTGTTGCGTGACGGTATCGAGCTGCCGAATAGCGTCATTGGTCTCCGAAATGCTGACGGACTGTTCTTCGGCAGAGCTTGCGATAACCGAGACATGCGTCGAGATGTCTTCGACCGCCACGGAGATGCTTTGCAGCGCCGCCCCTGTCTCGCGCACAAGCCCAACGCCGCAGGAAACCTGCTTGCCGCTTGCGTCAATCAACTCGCCGATTTCCTTGGCGGCCTCCGACGACCGGCGGGCCAGTTCGCGCACTTCGGATGCGACGACAGAAAATCCACGGCCGGCATCGCCGGCCCGAGCGGCCTCGACCCCTGCATTCAGTGCCAGCAGGTTGGTCTGGAATGCGATATCTTCAATCAACTGGACTATCTTGGCGATTTGCCCCGACGAGTTCTCTATTTCGGACATGGCCGATACCGCCTTGGTCACGATCGTTTCGGACTCATTCGTTTTGGCCTGGGCCGCATCGACAGCCTGCGTCGCCTCCCGCGCACTCTCGGCCGCGCTTTTGGAGTTGCCGGCGATCTGCGATATCGCGGCCGACGTCTCCTCGACAGTGGCGGCTTGCGCTTCGGTCCGTTTGGCAAGATTATCCGCCGCCTGCTCAATCGAGGAAACATCCATTCCAATGGTATCCGCATTGTCACCCACCAGTGACATCGCGTCCTGCAACTCCGACACTGCCGTGTTGAAGGCGCTCCGCAGCTCTTCGTAGTTCTGGGGAAACGGGTCGTCGATTTTTTCAGACAAATCGCCTTGGGAAAGTTTCGCCAGCGCCTCGCGCAGCGCCGATACAACCTTGTTCTGTTCCGCTTCGGTGGCGGAGCGGTTGCGTCTTTCCTGCTCTTCCAACTCTCTCGCCTTCTTGTCCGCTTCAATCGCCTTTTCCGTTTCGGCTTCGGCCGACCGGGTTGCCTCCAGCGCTTGCTGCTGCGCCTCCTTGGCGGCGAGCAGCGCCGTTTCTGTTTTACTCTGTTCCGCTTCGATACGCTCCACAGCCAGTTTCGCTTCCTGCGCGGCGGCGGAGATTTTCAGGGTGTCGGCAACACTTTTTTCATGTGCGATGTTACGGTTCCGGATCGCAGACCACAGAATCGCGGCCTCGACCACCACGATGACCCCATGAATTGCCGTTCGTTGCAGATTGTCAAAGAGGCTGGACGACGGGTAGACCAACGCAGGCATGGCGATGGACAGGCTGAGGTGGTGGACGGCGATCATCGCGGCTGCGGAAATGATGACGACAGGCTCCGAAAGCACCATGCATGCCGCGAGGATGGCGAAAAACAGCATGTGGCTGTCGAGTTGCCAGGCATGGCCGGATAGCGCCGCGGTGATGCAAATGGCCTGACCCACGAGGCCGAGAGCCACGAGAACGCGGCCTTGAAGCGATCTGAGTTTTGCGCCGACCACGCAAAGTATCGCAAACAGGCTGGCCGAACCGCCCGCGACAATCAGGGAATTGCCTGCAAGCCACGCAGCAAGCACCGACAGGGGCACCATGGCGCAGCATCCGATTGCCAGATGCATCGCGGACCGGTTTCGAACCGCATCCAGACCTGTGGTCTCCGTTTCGGCGGTGTGTTTCATGAGGTTACTCCACAAAGGTAGGCGACTGATCTTCCATCGACGATCACCCATGCGCCTTCGGATAGCAGCGCGGATTTGAAGTCAGGGTCGGCTGAGATGGCGAGGGTTCCGAAGATCGCGGTTGCCGGTCCGACGACGCGCCCGCCGGCACGGGTCACGATCTGCTCCCGCTCCGCCCAGGGTGGCGCAATGACCAGCGCCACGTCTCCCGGTGTTGGCGGGGAAGACAGCAGGGCCAGCACAGGCCCGGCGACGGCGGCCACGATCAGTGACGAGACATGGGCGAACACAGACATAGGGTTCCTTGAATGTTCCGACGCTGTGTAAAGCGATTTTCCTAATGACTGGTTAGTCCCGCTGTCCGGGAGAGACCGGCCAGCAACCGCGCGCGAATTTACGGCCACCGGCGCGTCCGAAAATCGCCCGCTGCAAGCAAGGGCGCCAAGTCCCTGATGCCAAAGCGGAAAATGCAGCCTGCCGGATCACATTTCCAACCGCCCGCGTGCCTGCCTTAACAACCTCTGTGGCGGAGCGCCTCTGCCCCGCGTCACAGCGCACCCGCGCCGCGGCACGGAACGTTATCGCGAGGCCGAATCACGATGGAACGCTGCGGTGCGGCATTTGCAACTTCCCCGGCGCTGGCGGCGGCAAATTTCACATCTTAGGAAAAATCACGAAAATACAGGGTGTTCGGCGGCAAAAAAACCGATTGGCGGGCAAGCGCCGACTTTTCGTAAGCTGGGATTCTTTCTATAGTTTACGCAATGGGCATGCCAAAATTGCCCGACAACCAACAGGGGGTGTCTCAATGATCCGGTCAGAGCTGATCCAAAAGATCGCCGACGAAAATCCACATCTGTACCAAAGAGACGTTGAACGTATCGTCAACACGATCTTTGAGGAAGTGACAGGTGCGATGGCGCGTGGCGATCGGGTGGAACTGCGGGGTTTCGGCGCATTTTCTGTCAAGAAACGAGACGCGCGCGTCGGGCGTAACCCGCGGACCGGCGAGACGGTTCATGTGGAGGAAAAGCACGTGCCGTTTTTCAAGACCGGCAAGCTCCTGCGTGATCGTCTGAACGGAAAATCCTGATGCGCTATATCCGCTACGCCTGTATCGCCACCTTCGCAGTGGCATTGATATCCGTGGCTGTGGCCAATCGGCAAATGGTGTCCTTGCAACTGATCCCGTCGGAAGTGGCGGGCTGGTTTCAGGTCAACCCCGGCATCGAGCTGCCCCTGTTCCTCGTCATCTTCGGGAGTATCATTGCCGGCCTGCTGGTCGGGTTTGTCTGGGAATGGGTCCGCGAGCATAACCAGCGCGCCGAGGCCGCGCGGCAGGCGCGCGAGATGCGTCGGCTTGAACGTGAAGTCGCCAAGCTGAAGGGCGAAAAGCACGAAGGCAAGGATGAGGTTCTCGCGCTGCTGGACGAAGCCAGCTGAACGCCCTCTCTTGATCCTGTGCCGATTGCATGATCAAACGCCGCCATGTCCAAAACTGTCTCAGTCAAGATTTGCGGTCTGCGAACCGCAGAGGATGTCGCGGTAACGGCCGCTTCCGGCGCCGCCTATTGCGGGTTCAACTTTTTTGCCAGATCTCCACGTTCGGTGTCTTTGGATGACGCGCGCGGGTTGGCACTTGAGGCACCACCAGGCCTTGCAAAGGTGGCGCTGACCGTTGACGCGGATGATGCGTTTCTGGACGATCTGGTGGCCAAGGTGCCCCTGGATATGCTGCAGCTTCACGGCAGGGAAACGCCCGCCCGTGTTGTCGCAGTCAAGGCGCGCTATGGGTTGCCGGTGATGAAGGCCGTGGGCGTCGCGGATGCCAGCGATCTTGTCACGATGGAGCCCTATCTGACAGTGGCGGATCAAATACTGGTTGATGCCAAACCACCCAAAAACAGCGTGCTGCCCGGTGGCAACGGGCTACCGTTCGACTGGCGCCTGATTGCCGGGCGGCGGTGGCCGATCCCGTGGATGCTGGCCGGTGGCCTGACAGCGCAGAATGTGGCGCAGGCAATTGCCATGACCGGTGCCAATCAGGTGGATCTGGCCTCGGCAGTGGAATCCGCGCCCGGGGTCAAGGATCCCGACCTGATCCGTGCCTTTATGCAGGCGGTTCACGCATGAGCGTCGTCTTCCGCCTCGCCGACCGCAGCGATGTCGCTGCTGTCGTCGCGTTGCTGCAGGACGATATGCTGGGTGCTGCGCGCGAGGGCAGCGATCCCGAAACCTATCTTGCGGCCTTTGACGCAATGGCGCAGGAGGGCAGTAACCATCTGATCGTCGGTGAGGTGGACGGAAGGGTGGTGGCGACCTATCAGCTGACCTTCATTTCCGGCCTCAGCCTGCGGGCCGCCCGCCGCGCCCAGATCGAAAGCGTTCGTGTTTCCAGCACGCTGCGGGGGCAGGGCGTCGGTCACCTGATGATCGAGGACGCCGTGGTCCGGGCGCGCGCGGCGGGCTGTAGCCTCGTTCAGCTGACCATGAACAAAAGTCGCACCGATAGCGCCCGTTTCTACGGCGACCTTGGCTTTACGCCCTCGCACATCGGGTATAAACGCAACCTCACGTAACAGGAGTGCGCGGGATGGCGAACGATCTATTCAACTCTTTCATGACCGGCCCGGATGAAAACGGGCGGTTTGGCGATTTCGGCGGGCGCTTTGTCTCCGAAACGCTGATGCCGCTGATCCTGGAGCTGGAAGAGCAATACGAGACGGCCAAAACCGACGAGACATTCTGGGCGGAGATGAACGATCTCTGGACCCACTACGTGGGCCGCCCTTCGCCGCTCTATTTTGCCGAACGCCTGACTGACCACCTCGGCGGCGCCAAGATATACATGAAGCGCGACGAGCTGAACCACACCGGCGCGCATAAGATCAACAACGTACTGGGCCAGATCATCCTCGCCCGCCGCATGGGTAAAACGCGGATTATCGCGGAGACGGGGGCAGGCCAGCACGGTGTGGCCACGGCCACGGTCTGTGCCAAGTTCGGTCTGAAATGCGTGGTCTACATGGGTGCGCATGACGTGGAGCGCCAGGCCCCAAACGTCTTCCGCATGCGCCTGCTGGGCGCCGAAGTGGTGCCTGTGACCTCCGGGCGCGGCACGCTCAAGGACGCGATGAACGACGCGCTGCGCGACTGGGTGACCAACGTGCGCGACACCTTCTATTGCATCGGAACCGTTGCAGGGCCGCATCCGTACCCCGCGATGGTGCGTGATTTTCAGGCCATCATCGGCAAGGAGGTCCGCGAACAGATGACCGCTGCCGAGGGCCGTTTCCCCGACACGGTGATTGCCGCAATCGGCGGCGGATCGAACGCCATGGGCCTGTTCTTTCCGTTTCTGGACGACAAGGAGGTGAACATCATCGGCGTCGAAGCGGGCGGCAAGGGCGTCAACGCCAAGATGGAGCATTGCGCGTCGCTCACCGGCGGGCGCCCCGGCGTTCTACACGGCAACCGCACCTACCTGTTGCAGGATGACGACGGGCAAATCCTCGAAGGTTTCTCGATCTCTGCGGGCCTCGATTATCCCGGGATCGGGCCGGAACATGCGTGGCTGCACGATATCGGGCGGGCGCAATATGTCTCGATCACCGACGCCGAGGCGCTGGAGGCTTTCCAGCTGTCCTGCGAGCTGGAGGGGATCATCCCGGCATTGGAGCCAAGCCATGCGCTGGCCCATGTGATGAAGATCGCGCCCGATCTGCCTGCCGATCACCTCATCTGCATGAACATGTGCGGACGGGGCGACAAGGATATCTTCACCGTGGCCAAGGCGCTAGGTTTCGAGATGGGTGAGTTCGCCTGACGCGGGCTTTGCGCATCGCGTGTCGACGGGTTGTCAGCGGTCGACACGCGCCATGGCAAGCCCGATACCTGACCCCAGGAACAACACCCCGGTCAGGCGGTGGCGCAACCGACCAAGGCGCGCGACAAGCGGGCTGGCGATGCGGGCCGTCGCGACCCAAAGCAGATCACCCGCGAAAACCACAAAGATATAGATCACCGCGACAAGGACGAGGCGGTCGGTGGTCGGCGCGGTTCCGGTAAACTGCGGCAGGAAGGCAGCAATAAAGATCAATGTCTTTGGATTAGCCATGGCAAGGAACAACCCCTGCCAGAAGAGGCTCCGCATCGAGCCACCCGGCGCCCTTGCCTGATCGAATTCTTCTGCACCCTGGCGCCAGGCCCGGAGCCCCAGGTAGATCAGATAGGCGACGCCCGCCCACTTGAGCCAGAACATGGCATTTGCGGCCACCTGGATCACCGCGCTCAGGCCCAGCACCACCACCGCCAGTTGCAGCGCAACACCAAGGGTCGTGCCCAAAACCGTGGCGCATCCGTACCGCGCGCCATAGGCCAGCGTGTTGGCCACGAAGAGGGCGACATTGGGCCCGGGAATCGCGACCAGCGCAGCGGTCGCCCCGGCAAGAAGAAGTGCAGAGGTCAAATCCATGGTGCAGCTATACCAGCGGATGCGCCCGCATCCAATCTCTGTCAGCGACGGGTATCCCAGAACGTTCTGTCCGGCATTAAGCGGGCAAGGCGTGTTCGCTCAATACGCCCAAGGGCACGATTTCGAGGGCGCGCTTGTGCGTTGCGGCGAGATTGACCCTGGGCGCACACCCTTCGTCATGCGCTTGCAGAAAGCGCGACGCACACAGGCACCACGGGTCACCGGCTTTCAACCCCGCGAAACCAAACTCTGGGCGCGGTGTGCTGAGATCGTTGCCCACGTATTTCGAATAGGCCAGAAACTCGTCCGTCATGACCGCGCAGACGGTGTGGCTGCCCTGATCGGCGGCGCAGGTGTTGCAGTGCCCGTCCCGGAAAAAGCCGGTTTTCGGGTCGGTTCCGCAGACGGCCAGATCCTCGCCCAGAACGTTGATGCTCTTGTCCATTTCCATTGCCATCTCCCTAAAGACTGTCGGCAATCTCGCGCAGCACGGCAATGTTGGCCTGTTGCACGGCATCGTCGCGAAACTGCCGGTCGGCGGCGGTCACGACAATCACCACCCCCTGTGGTTCATTGATGTAGAGGTATTGGCCGTAAATGCCACGCGCCATGTATTCGCGCGGCCTTGCGTCGCGGGGCATCCACCACTGGTAACCAAAGCCGTATTCAGCCGCCCCGGTCGGCGCGCTTGGCGTTGTGGAGGCGATAACCCAGTCCTGCGGCACGATCTGCTGACCATTCCAGTCGCCTTGCTGCAGGAACATCTGGCCAAAGCGCGCGTAGTCGCGTGACGTGCCATTGAAACCGCTGAGAACAAAAGCGACCCCCGCCCCATCGGTGAGGTAATAGGGCGCCTGCTCCAATCCCATCGGGCCGATGATTTTTTCCTGCATCAGTGCAGTGATGCTGCGCCCGGTAGCGCCGCGCACCACCATGCCCAGCACATGCGTGTCGACCGACACATACCGCCATATGTCCCCGGGCGGGGCAAAGGTTTCCTGCAACTCCGCGGTAAATGCATCCATCTCGCCCCCCAGCGCCAGCACGCGCCCCATGCGATTGACGTCGGAATGCTTGTCGAAATAGTCTTCGTCGAAGACCACGCCCGTCGTCATGGTCAGAACATGCCGGATGGTGGCGCGCTGGTACGCACCGCCGCGCAGTTGCGGCACATAGTCGATCACCCGGTCATCAAGGGAGCCGATATCTCCCTCGGCCAGAACGATCCCGGTCAGGGCGGACAGGTAGCTTTTGGCCATCGACCAGCTGATCCGCCGGTCATCCGGTCCGGTGCCCAGATGATAGCTTTCGTGAACCAGCGCCCCGTCCTTCAGGACCACAAGGGAGGTGACGCTGCGCGCCTCGATGAAGTCTGCGACCGACGCGGGCAGGATCGCCCGTGGACCCTGCGGCAGGGGCACGACGGGGGATGCGCCGTCACCGATCTGCACATTCAGGAACGCCTGATCCATGTTGCTGAAATTCTCAACGATACGCTCAGGTTCAAACAGCCGGTTGACCGCGATCAGGCGGCTGATTTCTTCGCGCTTCCAGACGCCCACGACGATTAGCGCCACTACGAACGCCGCCAGAAGTCGCCAGATCCATTTCCTGACTGCCCGCATGTTCACGTCTTCCCTTACTGCTGCTCACCACGCCAGTGGACCCAACGGCCATGAAAATCGGCGCGCCCCAGCGTCAGGGTTTCATCCCCCGGCCACAATCGCAGTGTCAAGGCCGCACCGACGGCGCCGGTCGTGTCGCCGTCGTTTTCCATCGCCAGCCAGGCCAGCGGGCGATCCGGCGTTGCTTTTGCCCCGGCCGCTTCGATCAGCGCCTGCCCGCGCATCTGGGCGTCTTTCGGGAAATACTGCCACGCCACGGTGTGCTGGATCAGGTGGACATGGCCCTGCGGTATCGCGCCCAGCCGTGTTTCCAGCCAGTCGATGGCGTCGCCCCGGGTCAGCGGCGCGTCCATGACGGCCGCCGCGGAGCGGGTCAGTGCCAGCCGGTGCGGCTGGTCCGGCCAGAGATACGCGCTGAGGCGGAGCATATCGGTGTCCTCGCCAGGGGCCATCGGGTTGAGGTCAACACCGGCACGGGCGGCAATGGTGGGGCGGGCCCTGGGGGGCAGGGGGCCCTGCCACTCGGGCGTGAGCGTCAGCGCGGGGTGCGATGGTGCGATCGTCAGGCCCGGCAAGGACAGGCCGTAGTGATCCCACATCAGGTTCAGGCCGGCGCTGGCCCCCAGTTCAGACAGCACAAAGGGCAGATCGAACCGCGTGGCGACCACCGCAGCCCCGGCGATCAGCGCTGCCGACCGCCGGACTTCATTGGTCTGGGGCGGGCTTTCAACCCACTCAAGCAGAAAGGGCTCATGGGCTTTCAGGGCGGCGGCCACACCGGCCCAGAGCGTATCATCGGGCACCGTTGCAGGCGGATAAAGGGTGGCCAGATCGGGCGCGCGCCCGCTCAGCACCAAGGCGTGCAGGCCACCTGCCATACGCAGCGGTAGAGAGGCGCCCACGGGCCCGATGTCGCCGGTGAACCGGGCCAACCGCTGTCCCAATGCACTGTCTTCCTGCCAGTTATCCGCGAGAAGGCGCAGCAGTTGCCCCATGAAGGGCGACCCGAGCTTGGTACAACTGGCAGCCTGCTGGCGAAACGCGCCCCGCAAACTCACCGAAAGCGTTCCATCAGTTTCTGCAGGGGAGACCGGGTGTCGGGCTGCGGGTCCGGCACGGGCGCGGGATCCTGACGTGGATGTGCCGCCGCAGGCTTGGCAGGCTTGTTTCCGGTGCCGGACCGGGGTGGTGCGATCCGCAGCGCCACGGCGTTCATGAACTTCGCCGGATCACCGGCAGCCAGCCATGCGGCCCCGTCGCTGATGCCCCGCATCACGTCGTTCAGCCATGCGTCATCCGCCTTGGCAAAGTCGTGCAGCACGTAAGACGGCACCAGCTCCTTGCGGCCGGGATGGCCGACGCCGATGCGCACCCGGGCATAATCCGGCCCGATATGCGCATGCAGGGACCGCAGCCCATTGTGCCCGGCATGACCGCCGCCCAGCTTGTGCTTTACCTTGCCGGGCGCGAGGTCAATCTCGTCATGCAGCACCACCACATCCGATGGCTCCAGCTTGTAAAAGCGCATGGCCGCCTGCACCGATTGCCCGGAGTTGTTCATATATGTCTCGGGTTTCAGCAAGACGACCCGATCAGAACCAAAGCGGCCTTCCGCAATGCTGCCCTGATGCTTGCCTTTCCACGGACCAAACCCATGATCCTGCGCGATCCGGTCCACCGCCATGAACCCGATATTATGCCTGTGGTGGGCGTATTTCGCGCCGGGATTGCCCAGACCGACAATCAGTTTCATGGCTGTGCTCCTTATGATGCGCTGCAGCATAGCAAAGCCTGTTCTGAAACGAAATACGGGGCCGCAGCGGGCCCCGTATACTACCTTCCAGCGATGGAAAGGGTTTATTCTTCAGTGGCTTCCGCCTCTGCATCCGCTTCTGACGCTTCTTCGCCGTCCACGGCATCTTCGCCGTCTTCGTCTTCCGACGAGGCAAGGCCGGCAGGTGCCGAAAGCTGGGCGATCACAAAGTCACGGTCGATCGTTGGTGTTGCGCCCTCAGGCAGGGTCACCGAAGAGATCGTCAGGTTGTCGCCGATCTCCATCTCGGACACGTCGATGGTAATGTGATCGGGAATATCGCCCGCGGTCACAATCAGCTCCACCTCGGGACGCACCAGCGTCAGCACACCGCCTTTCTTCAGGCCGGGCGCCACGTCTTCGCCTTCCACTTCAACCGCGATGAAGAGGTTGATCTTGGTGGTGCGGCGCAGGCGCATGAAATCGATGTGGGTCGGCAGGTCCTTGACCACGTGACGCTGCACGTCGCGGCAGATCACACGCACGTCGTCGTGGCCTTCCACCTTCATGTTGAACAGGGTCGACTTGAACCGGCCCGCGCGCAGTTTCTTGATCAGCACGTTGAACGGAATGTTGATCGGCAGCGGGTCGACGTCGCCCCCGAAAACAATCCCAGGAACCATGCCATTGCGGCGTGCCTGACGAGCGGCGCCCTTGCCTGTCCCCGTCCGTTCCTGAGCTTCAAGATCCGGAATTGCTCCAGCCATCTTTAATCTCCAATATGTTAAGGGCGGGCCTCCTCCAAGGCTGTAGACCCGCGTGAAGCCGCGCGTATAGACCGGATTTGCCCGCAGGGAAAGACCTTTTTGCCGCTGCAAAGAGCGCCGCTGCGCAGGTGCCTGACCGCGGCAATCGCGGCACTTTTCAAACAAGCGCGCACGCCGGGCAAAAGATGCGCCCGACGGCTAGCCCAACAGGTCTGATTTCAGGTAGCCATCCGCGGCAAGCAGTTGGTCGTAAAGCTCAAATTCGGCGGCGCGCACGTCGCGCAAGTAGCGATAGACCTCGTCCGACAACGGGGCGTCCACCGTGGGGGAGACGTTCTTTTGCGGCAACTCGACCGGCACCTCCAGACGGTTGGACAGGAAGTTGCGGAACCGCGGCTGACGTTCGTAGGCAAACAGATGATCGACAAGCAGATTGCCGTTGGAATCACTCAAAAACGCATATTGGCTGCCGATCCGGGCAAATTCGCGCGGCGCGCCAGAGGCGACTTCCATCACGAAGTCATCAAACGACATGCCCTTCGTCGATTTGGGGTTGCCGTCCTGTTGCGGTCGGGCGCGATAGCGATACCAGCTGCGGATCTGCTCAACAGGCTCGCGCATCGACGCGACGGTCTGCGGGCGACAGTTGAAAGTATCCTCAATAAACGGGGCGATCTTCTTTCTGTACCGCTGGGCGTTGATATGCTTGCGCCCTTTCGCAAACAGGATTTCCGCACGCGGTCGCAATGCCGTTTCAACGGCGGTTGTCCCTGTTTTCGGGGTGGCCAGATAGACCAGTTGTTTGTCCAGAAAGATCAGCACCCCGGCAGCCTAGCGTGCCGATTTACGCCTGCCAACGCCCTTCGAAGTCTTCGGGCACCAAAAGATTGTGTCGCCCCAGATCGCCGACACGGGTCTCGCCGCACAGCGCCATGGTTGTGTCCAGTTCCTTATGGATCACTTCGAGCGCCGTGGTCACACCCTTCTGGCCCATGGCGCCCAGCCCGTGGATGAACGCGCGCCCGATGTAGGTGCCCCGGGCCCCCATCGCGAGGGCCTTCAGAACGTCCTGACCGGAGCGGATGCCGCTGTCCAGATGGACTTCGACCTGATCCCCCACCGCGTCCAGAATGGATGGCAGTGCGCGGATCGAAGACAGGGCACCATCCAGCTGCCGGCCGCCGTGGTTCGAGACGATGATCGCATCCGCGCCGACCTTCAGCGCCATCTTCGCGTCTTCCGCGTCAAGAATGCCCTTGAGAATGACCTTGCCGCCCCATTGTTCCTTCAGTCTGGCAACCTTGTTCCAGTCGAGACTGGGATCAAAAGATTCCGCCGCCCATGTGCTGAGCGATTTCGGATCGGAAATGCCCTCGACATGTCCGATGATATTACCGAAGTCGCGCCGTTTGGCGCTGAGCATTTCGATGCCCCACGCCCATTTGGTCGCCAGATTGGCCAGCGTTTTCAGCGTCGGTTTTGGCGGTGCTGACAGGCCGTTCTTGATATCCTTGTGGCGCTGTCCGAGGATTTGCAGATCCAGCGTAATGACGAGGGCAGAGCATTTGGCATCCTTGGCGCGCTGTATCAGGCGGCTGATGTAATCGGTGTCGCGCATGACATAAAGCTGAAACCAGAACGGTTTGGTGGTGAACCCCGCGACCTCTTCGATCGAGTTGATCGACATGGTGCTCAGCGTGAAGGGAACCCCGAATTTCTCCGCCGCGCGTGCCGCCTTCATCTCGCCGTCCGCGTGCTGCATGCCAGTGATGCCGACAGGGGCCAGTGCGACGGGCATGGCCACGTCCTCACCGATCATCTGGCTGGCTGTGCTGCGCCCCGTCATGTCGACCGCCACGCGCTGGCGCAGGCGGATTTTTTCGAAATCCGTCGTGTTCTCGCGGAACGTCTGCTCCGTCCAGCTGCCCGATTCGGCGTAATCGTAGAACATCCGGGGCACCCGGCGCTCGTGCAGACGCTTCAAATCCTGAATTGTCGTGATGGGTGGCATTGTGAACCCCTCATTTTGGTCAATTTTAATTACCAATCTGCCGCGAAAAGATCAATCGCCGAAAATATCTTGACCTGTCGGATAAATAGTACGAACTTGCACTAATTATATAGTACGAAATCGTACCAAAGGAGTATGCAATGACACTATCACGACGTAAATCGATGGCTCTTATCGGCGGCGGTGTCGTACTGGCCGCTGGCGGCGGAACAGCGTACGAAGTGACGCGGAAGCCAGATGCCGCGCTGGCGCCATGGGCCCGGGCCGGGTCATATGACGACCCGAGAATGCGGGCGCTGAGCTATGCCATTCTGGCGCCGAACCCGCATAACCGGCAGCCCTGGAAGGTGGATTTGTCGCAATCGGATCGCGCCGTGCTCTATGTCGATACCGACAGACTGTTGCCGCACACCGATCCGTTTAACCGTCAGATTACCATCGGCCTTGGGTGTTTTCTGGAGGTGATGCGCCTTGCCGCGCTGGAAGACGGGCTGGCCGTGGATGTCGACCTCTTTCCGGACGGTTCCGACCCTGAGGCGCTGGATGCACGGCCCGTCGCCCTGTGCACCTTTACGCCAACCACCGCGCCGCCCGATCCGCTGTTTGCGCAGGTTCCGCACCGCCGGACACTTAAGGAAATCTACGATACCAGCCGACCGGTGCCCCAGGATGTCCTGGCGCGCATCCGCAGGGCCGCCCGTCACGGGACAGATGTCGGGGTGACCGATGACGCCGCGCAGGTCGCCGCACTGCGGGACCTCTCCGCAGAGGCGTTCCTGATCGAGTTCCGCACCAAACGCACGCTGAAGGAAAGCGTCGATCTCTTTCGCATCGGGCACAGGGAGGTCAACGCCAACCCCGATGGCATCGATTTTTCCGGCCCGATGTTCGAAATGCTGCGCCTGACAGGATTGTTCAGCCGTGAAAAGGCGATGGACCCGGAGGACTTCAGTTACAAATCCGCCGAGGATCTGGTGGTCGCCAACGTGATGTCCGGCATGGCGCATCTGTGGCAGGTGACGGCCACCAATACCCGCCAAGACCAGATCCGCACCGGTCAGGACTGGGTCCGCATCAACCTTGCTGCCACCGCCGAGGGTGTCGGGTTGCAACCGCTGTCGCAGGGGTTGCAGGAGTTCCCCGAAATGGCCCGGATTTATGCGACACTGCACGAGACACTGGCCCCTGACGGCGGAACTGTGCAAATGTGGTGCCGCTTGGGGTATGGGCCCGAGGTGCCTGTCAGTCCCCGGTGGCCGCTAGAAGCAAAGTTGATGAATGCCTGATACCAAAAACGCGATCTACTTCGAAGTCTTCAATGAGATCGGGATCATTGAGCAACTCAGCCGCACCTTGCTGGAAGCCCGCTTGCCACACGGGCTGATCGCGCCGCATTTCGCGGTGCTCAATCACCTGATCCGGCTGGGCGACGGGCGGGCGCTTATCGACATTGCGCGCGCCTTCCAGGTGCCAAAAACCACGATGACGCATACGATCAAATGCCTTGAAACCAACGGCCTTGTGGCCGTGCGTCCGAATCCCAGGGACGGGCGGTCGAAACTGGTGTGGCTGACAAGCGCGGGCCGCGCCTTGCGGGCAAAGGCCATTGCCGATCTGTACCCGGATTTCGAAAGGCTGGCCGCAGGGTTCAAAGTCGATCGCCTGCAGGACATCCTGCCGGTGTTGAAAGACCTGCGCGCTTTCCTGGACGAGGATCGCAACGGGCCGCACGACAAGACCGTGCTTCAGGCGGAGTGAGCCCCGTCCGCCAGTGATTTCACGAAAGCGAGGGTGTCGGCAACGCTGTCGCCTGCCGCGATCTTGCTGACAATGGCGGAGCCTACGACAACGCCGTCCGCCACCTGGGCTATGGCGCGCGATTTCTCCGGTGTGTTGACACCAAAGCCGACGATGACCGGCAGACCGCCGGCCGATTGGATCCGGGCGACCTCGGGGGCCACGTCGTCCGCCTGCGCTTCGGCGGCGCCCGTGATCCCGGTGATCGAGACGTAATAGACAAAGCCGGAAGTGTTCTGCAAAACCCGCGGCAGGCGCTTGTCATCGGTGGTCGGTGTTGCCAGCCGGATGAAGTTCAGCCCCGCGGCCTGCGCTGGCAGGCACAGCTCGCTGTCCTCCTCGGGTGGCAGGTCAACGACAATCAGCCCGTCGATCCCGGCCGCCTTGGCGTCCCTCAGAAACGCATCCACTCCGCGGCTGTAGATCGGATTGTAATAGCCCATCAGAACGATAGGGGTCGTGTCGTCCGTCTCGCGGAAGGCGCGGGCCAGATCCAGCGTCCGTTGCAGGGTCATCCCGGCTTCGAGCGCCCGTTGCCCGGCCAGCTGGATGGTTGGGCCATCGGCCATCGGGTCGGTAAAGGGCAGGCCCAGTTCGATCACGTCGACACCGGCGCCGGGCAGGCCGCGCACGATCTCCAGCGAGGTGTCAAAATCCGGGTCGCCAGCCATGATATAAGAGACAAAGGCCTTCTGTCCGGCCTTGGAAAGCTCTGCGAATTTTGCGTCGATACGGGTCATCTGGATGGGCCTTTCTGAGTCTTGCCCCGCAATGCCCAAAACTTGCACGGAAATCAATGCATCAAAACCACCGCAGCCTCGGGCATGCCGCCGGTTGGCCCGGTGTCAAAGAAATTGGAATTCCCCCTTTTGCGGCGCGTCAAAATCCTTACCTTACCGGTATGAATTATCTGCTCGCCATTCTGCTGCCGCCGCTGTCGATCCTTCTCACCGGGCGGCCCGTCATTGCGATCCTGGTCTTTCTGATCTGGATCCCCGCGCTGATCTTCTCGGGCGGATTGACCCACCCGATGTTCATCCTGCTTGCGTGGTTCCTGATCTTTCATGCGCGCGAGGACCGGCGGATCCGCAAGGACTTGTCTTGATGCACAAGACCCCCTAGGACAGCGCCAGCAAAACAAGGACGCTGACATGGGTTTCAAAATGGGTATCGTGGGTCTGCCGAACGTGGGCAAATCCACCCTTTTCAACGCGCTGACCCGGACAGCGGCGGCACAGGCGGCGAATTTCCCATTCTGCACGATCGAACCGAACGTGGGCGAGGTCGCGGTGCCCGATGACCGGCTCGACAAGCTGGCAGCGATTGCCGGCTCCAAGCAGATCATCCCGACACGCATGACCTTCGTGGACATCGCGGGCCTTGTGAAAGGTGCCTCGAAAGGGGAAGGGCTTGGCAACCAGTTTCTCGCCAACATCCGCGAGGTGGACGCGATTGCACATGTGTTGCGATGTTTTGAGGATGGCGACGTGACCCATGTCGAGGGCCGCGTCGATCCGGTCGCCGACGCCGAGACGATTGAAACGGAGCTGATGCTGGCGGATATCGAAAGTATCGAGAAACGACTGCAGAATATCGTGCGCAAGGTGCGCGGCGGCGACAAGGAAGCGGTGCAGCAGGAACGGCTGATGCGCGCCGCGCTGGACGCATTGGAACAGGGCAAACCCGCACGTGTCGTCGAGGTTGACGCCGAAGATGCGCGTGCGTGGAAGCTGTTGCAGCTTTTGACGACAAAGCCGGTGCTCTACGTCTGCAATGTCGGCGAGACGGAGGCCGCATCCGGCAATGCCCATGCGCAGAAGGTTGCCGAGATGGCGGCAGAGCAGGGGAATGCCCATGTGATCATCTCGGCCCAGATCGAAGAGGAAATCAGCCAGCTTGACCCCGGGGAAGCGGCAATGTTTCTGGAGGAAATGGGCTTGTCGGAACCGGGCCTCGATCGTCTCATCAAGGCAGGCTACGCATTGCTTCACCTCGAAACCTACTTCACCGTCGGGCCCAAGGAAGCCCGCGCCTGGACCATTCGCGAAGGCACCACCGCGCCCAGGGCCGCGGGTGTGATCCACGGGGATTTCGAAAAGGGGTTCATCCGCGCGGAAACCATTTCATACGATGACTTTGTGACCCTCGGCGGTGAGAACGCCGCGAAAGAAGCTGGCAAGATGCGCGCCGAGGGGAAATCCTATACCGTCAGGGACGGTGACGTCCTGCACTTCCTCTTCAACACATAAGTCACGCGTCGGTTATGGTGCTGTCACGCAGCGCTCAGGACTGCCCTATCGCGGATGCGCGGGCGCGCCGCGTTCTGCCCCCGGCACACCAGGTGCCATGATACAACCCCGGCGCGGGATGGCCGCCGCGCTCCCCTTGCGAACCATCAGTGTCTGTCACCTGTGAGCGCGCAGAGGTCCACCGGGTCTTTGCCAACCGGCGCGGTGATGCGCGGCCCGGTCACCCCATGGTATTCTCCGCGATCCACGGGCGCACCAGCTGCGAAATCGGCCACCCTGGGTCGGTGCGTCCACTTTGGCCGCGCAGCAGTTCAAAGCCCCGCAGGCTCTCACGCGCGTTGCTCGATGTCGGAGCCGTCGTCTGCCCGGTCAGCCGGCCGGGTCACGACAAAACCGGCCACCAGCTTGGCGAGCGTGCTGGCCTCGTTGGTCAGTGACTGGCTTGCCGCGGTCGTTTCCTCAAACATCGCGGCGTTTTGTTGTGTCGAGCGATCCAGTTGCTCCACGGCGGTGTTGATCTCGGCAATGCCGCCTGATTGCTCGCTGGCGGACACGGCAATTTCCGACACGTTTTGCGAGACATTGGTGACGCCCTGCAGGATCGTTTCCAAGGCTTCACTGGTGCGGTCGATCAGCGACACGCCCTTTTCAACATGGTCGGTGGATTCGGAAATCAACGTGTTGATCTGCGTGGCGGCCTCTGAACAGCGGTGCGCCAGTATGCGCACTTCGGAGGCGACCACGGCGAAGCCACGTCCGGCATCTCCGGCCCGCGCGGCTTCGACGCCAGCGTTCAGGGCCAGCAGGTTGGTCTGGAACGCAATGGAGTCGATGACCTCGACGATCTTGGCAATTTTTGTCGAGGAATCCTCAATCTCGCCCATCGCCGCGACCGCCTGGTGCATGACCTCGCGGCTGGTTTCAGTATCCTTCTTGACGGTGTCGACCGTTGCGGAGGCCTCTGTTGCGCCACGTGCCGCCGACGTGACGCTGCTGGTCAGTTCGCTGAGCGCTGCGGCGGTTTCCTCCAATGTCGCGGCGGCGTTTTCCGTGCGGCGCGACAGATCGAGCGAAGAGGCCGCTATTTCCGAACTGCTCGCATCGATCATGCCGGAGCTTTCGCCGATCCGCCGGATCAGGTCTGCCAGAGTCTCCAGTGCGGCGTTATAGTCCTGACGGAGCGCCTCGTAGGTCCCGGGGAATTCGGTTTCAATGCGGTGGCTGAGATCGCCGGTGGACAGGCGCCGCAGGCTTTGCGCCAGCGCATCGACAACCGCGGCCTGCTCGTCGGCGCGTGCCTTGCGTTCCGCATCCGCGGCTGCGCGCAGTTCCTCGTTGCGCGCCTGTTCCTCGGCTTCGCGCGCCCGTTCGGCCCGTGCCCGCTCCTCTTCCGCTTCGCGCTGGCGTATCTCTTCGGCGCGTTTTTCCTGCTCGGCGGCGCGCTCTTTCTCCAGCATTTCTGCCTGACGCGCCTTGTCATCTTCCTGCAGCTGTATACGCTCCAGCGCGCCGTCGCGAAAGACCGTCAGGGCGCGGGCCATCCGGCCGATCTCGCCCTTTTGGCCACCGATACCGGTAATCTCCGACAGATCGCCCTGCGCCAGCCTCTCGGTCACCGCCGTCACCCGGTTCAACGGGCGGGTCACGGTGCCCCAGATCAGCAAAGGGGCCAGCAGGACCAGCGCGACGCTGGCCCATCCGACCTGTTGCATGCGCATCCGCGCCAGCGCGACTTCGGCGTTCAGACTGTCCGCCGTGCCATCGATCTCATCCTGCGCCCGTGCGGCAAAAGCGCCGATTTCGGCGCTGATTTCCTGAACGGCGACCGTGGCGCTGCGGGCTGCGGCCGCGGCCGCGTCATTGGCAATGAATGCCGCGGCCCGCGTGGCCGCGATGCCGGTTTCCGGATCAGCGATTGTCAGAATTTCTGACAGCTTCGCGGTCACCTCCTCGGTGGCGCCGGCCAGCGCATCGCGCAGCTTCGCGGCCTTGACGAGAAGGTCATCCTGCAGCATTGACAGCTCTCCCTGATCCCGGGCGAGGGCGGTCTGCATGGCCGATGCAAAGAAGGTCTTGGTGGCGGAATCCAGCGCTGCCTGCCTGCGGATGCGCAAGACCTGGTCATCCATCAGCCCGCGAATGGACTCTTCGTTCGCCACCTTCGCGTCGTCACTGTTGATGACGAGCTGGAAGTATATGTCGTCCAGCGCGGACGACAGGGCGGCATCGATCTCCTGCCGCACGGAAAGTATTTCTTCCGGACGCAGACGGCTGCCCTCCAGCGCAAAAATCTGCTGGTACCCGGGTTGCGCGGCGGTAACAAGCGCGGCCAGATCTGCCGTTGCCTCTGCGCCGGACACGATGGGCAGCAGGGCATCGAGGCGGTCCTGCGCCGCACTTGCCAGATCACCCAGAATAGACAGCATTGCGGGATCGCGTGTCTGCCAGACACTCAGCGCAAGACCGGAGATCAGGTTGACTTCGGCGCGCAGTTCCAGCGTCGCCTGGTAGAGGGCAAAGTCGGTTTCGATCAGCTGCGTCAGTGTTTCATCGATGCTGTCGATTGTGCCGTCCCCGCCAAGCACGAGATCGAAGTAAGCGTCATCCGAAGCCTGGTCCAGCAGCGCGCTGGCCTGGGTGGCCAGCCGTTGCGCGTTCTCCACCTCATTTGCCACCTGGTCGGCACTTCGGAACGCGTCCAGCCGGGCGGTGTTGAGGGCTGCCAGCGCCGCCTCGACCTTGGAAATGAGCGGCGTCAGGTCTTGCGCGCGCGCCTCGCCCAGCGCCTCCGTCGACTGCGTCATATCGGCGATGGTCATCCGTGTTTTTCCGCTGAGCGCGTCGAGCGCTGCGGCATCGTCAGCCACCAGGATACTGCTCAGAACGCTGCGGATACGTTCCGAGGTCGCGACCACCCGGGCACTGTTGCGAAGTTCGGGAAGGCGCTGGTCCGACAAAACACTCATATCCGTCGCGATGGACTGGAAAACGACCCAGCCAATCACAATCGCTGCTGCCGTCATCGCCGCCAATGCGCCGAAAATCACAGCGAGCCGCATCAGGACTGACCCAAAGAGATTTGAAACAACTGAGCCCATGCCGGTGCCCTTCCTATTCATTCTGTGCCGTGAGCTCCGCGGTGTCGCCATCGCGGAAATTCAATCCCGGCCACCGGGCCGGGATTGAGGTGTCCTGTCAGCTGCCGGGGCGCATGGCCTCGAAGGATCCATCGGCGGTGATGCGCGTCAGGAACACATCGTCAGAGCCCTGGTTGTCGCCCGGCCCGAAGCTCAGCGTCATGCCACCCATATCCACTGTGCCAAGGGTGTTCATCGCCGCCATGAAGGTCTTGCGCGTGAGGTTCGGACCTGCCTTGCGCAGCCCTTCGATGGTCAGCCGGCCGGCAATATAGCCCTCCAGAGACACAAAGCCCGGCTCGGCACCCGGCTCCAGAGCCGTCAGCGCCGCCTGATATTCCGCAACGATTGGCAGGCTGCTATCCCAGGGCTGCGGCACCACCTGGCTGACGATGACACCATCGCCATCCGCCCCCAGTTCCGCCGCCAGCGCCTTGGAGCCGACAAAGGAAATCGTGACAAAGGTCGGATCCATCTTCATCTTGCGCGACAGCTTCACGAACTCCGCCAGCGGTTTATAGGCACCCACCATGACAATGGCCTGCGGCTTGGCCTTGCGGATGTCCAATAGCGCGGATTTCACCGCCACCGTGTTGCGGGTATAGCTGCCCTGGGCCACCAGCGACATGCCGCGCGCCTCCAGCGCTTTCTCGACGCCGGACAGGCCAACGCGGCCAAAACCGTCATCCTGGTAGAGAATGGCGATTTCGGTCAGCCCCAGATCGTCCACCAGATAGTCGATCCACGCCTGGGTTTCCGCGTCATAGGTTGCACGCAGGTTGACCACATTCTTCAGCGCCGGATCGCGCAGGAAACCGGCGCCCGTGAACGGGGCGATCATCGGCATGCCCGCCTCGGTTGCAATGGGTTGTGTGGCCTTGGTTGTCGGCGTACCTACCGGACCGACCAGCGCGAGGTAGTTGTCGCCATCAATCGCGGCGCGCACCTCCGTCACCGACCGGTCAGGCTCATAGCCATCGTCCATGCTGGTCAGGCTGATCATGCGGCCGTTGATGCCGCCCGCGCGATTGGCCTCTTCAAAGGCAGCCATGAGACCCTGGCGCATGCCGGTCCCCAGGGCGGAGGCCGGACCCTCCAGCGCGGCGACCTGCGCCAGTTGAATGCTGTCGCTGGTCACGCCCTGCTCGGCGGCCAGCGGCGCAGCCGTCAGGGTCATCGCGGCAAGGGCTGCAATGCGGGTAAGTTGAAACATATCGGGATTCCTGAAGTCTGTTGACACTCTGCGACAATAAGACGCCGAGAACTCAACAACCGCTTAACGCGGGCAGGGTCGCTTGCCTGAACACGACGTTGAAACCTGTCAAATTTAACCTAAAGTCGGGATTTCGGCGCAGGCGCCTCTGTGCAGATTTTGAGTTATCCGATTGAAAATAAATTGTTTTTTTGAAATCATCCCGCAACCCTGCGGCAGATTTCCGACATCGCGTGCGCGGCAAGGGGATCGGAAAAAATTTACAGGCTTCGGTCGAAGCGTCCGCCGGCGGGGCGTGAAACGGCAGTCAGTTGTCGCCCTGGGTCAGACGGTCTGCTTTCTTGCGCACAAGCACTGACCGCAGATCATGCATGGCCAGCAACAGGTCGTCCGTCACGTCTTCCAGCTGGGTGTCCGTCGCGCGGGATTGTGCCCATTGCGTCGTCAGGTTCATGTGGTCGATCGCGCGGTGGATGTCATCCATGTCGCGCGCGGCCAGCAGGTCCCTGCGCTGCGCCATCCAGCGGCGGATCACCTCCAGATCCTCCTCTGACAGCTGCCGGTCGCCCTGGGGTTTGATGTCGCCGTTGCGGATGTTCAGCACCGCGATCTGGTCCATTTCGATGCGCCGCTGCCGGTTCTCGGTGTCCACACGGAACACCGCCGCGCCGTTCTCGCGCACCCGGAAGTAATACTCGGGCAGGTCTGCCGCCATCCCAACGCCCCTCGCTCAGGTCAACCCCGCACAGAATGTCTGGATACGGGTACAGGCCTCTTTCAGGGCCTCATCCGAGGTAGCGTAGCTGACCCGGAAGTTCGGCGAAAGCCCGAAGGCCGCCCCGAAAACCACGGCCACGCCGGTTTCCTCCAGCAGGGCCGTGGCAAAGGCTTCATCATCCTCGATCAGCGTGCCGCCTGTCGATGTCTTGCCGATGCAGCCCGCGATCGACGGGTAGACGTAGAAGGCCCCGTCGGGCACCGGGCAGCGAACGCCCTCTGCCGCGTTCAGCATCTCCACCACCAGATCGCGGCGGCGGCTGAACATCTCGTTGTTGGGCGCGATGAAGTCCTGCGTGCCATTGAGCGCCTCGACAGCGGCCCACTGGCTGACACTGCAGGGGTTGGATGTGCTTTGCGACTGTACCTTGCGCATTGCCTTGATCAGCTCTTCCGGTCCCGCCGCGTAGCCGATGCGCCAGCCGGTCATCGCATAGGCCTTGCTGACGCCGTTCACCGTCAGCGTCCGGTCATAGAGCCCGGGCTCCACCTGCGCGGGCGTGCAGAATGTGAAATCATCATAAACCAGATGCTCATACATATCGTCGGTCATGACCCACACATGGGGGTGCCGCATCAGCACGTCGGTCAGCTGTTTCAGCTCATCCCGGGTGTAGCCCGCGCCGGTCGGATTCGACGGCGAATTGAAGATCAGCCACTTGGTTTTGTCGGTAATCGCCGCTTCCAGCTGGTCGGCTGTCAGCTTGAACCCGGTCTGCAAAGACGCTTCGGCCACAACCGGCGTACCACCGGCCAGCAGCACCATGTCGGGATAGCTCACCCAGTAAGGCGCGGGGATCACCACTTCGTCGCCCTCGTTCAGTGTCGCCATCAGGGCGTTGTAAAGGATTTGTTTACCACCTGTGCCCACACTGACCTGCGACGGGGTGTAACGCAGCCCGTTGTCCCGTTCGAACTTATCGCAAATAGCCTGTTTCAGCTCTGGAATTCCGTCCACGGCAGTGTATTTAGTCTTACCGGAGGCAATGGCTGCAACCGCGGCATCCTTGATGTTCTGCGGGGTGTCGAAATCCGGCTCACCGGCGCCGAGACCAATCACGTCGCGTCCCGCGGCCTTCAGTTCGGCCGCCTTTGTCGTCACGGCGATGGTGGGGGACGGTTTGACGCGGGCAAGTGTCGTAGACAGGAATTCCATTCTGGCCTCTGTTTGATAGGACTAAGGCCGACTCATAGGGGGCAGTTCGCCACCATTCAAGCGCGATCATCGCAAAGGAGATCACCGCATGCACGACATCAATAACTGGTACGGCCCGGAGACAGCAACTTTCGGCGACCGCGTTGCCGCCGCGCGCGAAATGGCGGATATGACCCAGCCCGAACTGGCGCGGCGCCTCGGCGTGCGCGTGGCCACCCTCAGGGCGTGGGAAGACGATCTGAGCGAGCCGCGCGCCAACCGTCTGTCGATCATGGCCGGGTTGTTGAACGTGTCGATGATGTGGCTGATCAACGGGCAGGGCGAAGGCCTCGATGCGCCGATGGAAGAGGCCAGCCTGCCTGCCTCGGCAACCGACATCCTGAACGAGCTGCGCGACCTGCGCACCGACATGATCGCCCGGGTCGAACAACTCGGCCGGCTGGAGAAGAAGTTGCGCACCGCCCTGAAAGACGAAAACCATGAACGAGCCGCGTGACCATCGCATCAAGCGATTGAAAATGCGGTCGATGCGGCGCGGGATCAAGGAAATGGACCTGATCCTGCAACGTTTCGCCGAGGCCAATCTCGACGCGATGGATGACGCCGGGCTGGACCTCTACGACGCCATGCTGAGCGAGAATGATCACGATCTCTACCAGTGGGTGAGCGGTCAAACAGAGGTGCCCGACGTCTACGTCGACCTGATGGGCCGGATCATCGCGCAGTTGCCCGAAGCGCATGCCTGACCGGGCACCGTGCGCATTGTTTCGGTACTTTTAACGAATTATTGGCTTTTCCCGCGCAAATTCTGACCAAATTAGAATGAGTCGGAGCGCGTAGATGAGCATACAAGATCAAATCCCCACAAACCTGCCGCAGGCCAGCCGGACGCAGGCATTCATGACGAACTACCTCGAAGCGCTGTCGCTGGTGGAACGTTTGCACCGGTTGCTTCTCGACGTGATCAAGGACGAGTTCGAGCGGGTCGGGGTCCTGGAGATCAATGCCGTGCAGGCGCTCTTGCTCTTCAACATCGGCGACAACGAGGTCACCGCGGGCGAGTTGAAAAGCCGCGGCTACTATCAGGGCAGCAATGTCAGCTACAATCTCAAGAAACTGGTGGATATGGGCTACATGCACCACCAGCGCTGCGAGATTGACCGCCGCTCGGTGCGGGTGAAGCTGACCGACAAGGGGCAGAAAATCCGCGCGGTCGTGTCGGAGTTGTTCTCGCGTCACGCGGACGGTCTGGAAGACAAGGGTGTACTGGGTCCGGACGGGATCGATGACATCACCCGATCTCTCAAACGGATGGAGCGGTACTGGTCCGACCAGATCCGCTACATCTACTGAAGCACACTGATCGCCAGACCGTCGAGCTCTCTTTTCAGCTTGGCGGTCATGGCCTCTGCATAGGCCTCGAAACCGATGGCCGTTTGCACGAAGGCATCGGGCCCGGTAATGACTTCGGCCCGAAAATAGGACGACAACTCCCCGATTTCAGATTGCCTGCGGTCCCCGATGTCGGGGGCATCCGACCCGATGACAAGGCCGTTGATCGTGATCCCCTTCCTGGCAATGCTTTCCTTTACATCGCGGGGCCGTGGGCCGAGGTTCGATTGCCCGTCCCCCGATATGTCGAGTGTCCGTTTCCAGCAGCCTTGCTGCTGATCGAGATAGCGCGCCCCGAGGCTCATGGCGACACCCAGCGCCGTGCCGGGCGTGGCATTGCGCCGCTGCGTCCCCGCAAGCGTGGCGCTGATATCGTCCAGAACCTGCGGGCCGGTCACCGCGGTCCACGGGATCAGGATCATCTGGTCGGCAGGCCCGCTCCATTCATAGACCATCAGGGTCACGGGCGCGGTGGGCGTGGCCAGCAGGGCGTTCACCACATCGGGGTGATTGAGCGCCGTGACAAGCCCATCGAGTTGCAGACGGTATTCGCGCAGATCGACCGAGCCGGAGACATCCAGCGCCAGCGCCAGCGCCTGCCGGCAGGCGGCATCCGCGGGCTGAGCGAGAACACTCCAGACGGTCATGCTGATCAACGCGGCCCGCATCACATCACCCTTTCGGGGGCCGGGAAGTCTCCTGGCCCAGCCCGATCACCGGCGGCGTCAGCTCCCGCTCCAGTTTGCGCCGCATCGCCCGCTCGTAATCCTCGAACCCCTGCGCGATTTCGATAAAAGCGCCGGGGCCATGCAGCACCTGGCTTTTGTAAAAGGCGATCAGGCCGGTTTCCGCCTCGTAATCCGCACCGTTGATGACCAACCCGTTGACGGTGACGCCGGCAAACGGAAATTCGGCATATGCGGCGAGCGGTCCAAACCCTTCGTTGTTCTGGCCGTCCCCTGCCATGTCGAGGGTTTTGTACAGGCAGGGCGGGCCGTTTTTCAGCATCCCCGCGCCATACCCCAGCGCGTAGCCCATGGCCGTCGGGAAATCATTGTGGCTGCGGCGGCTGGCGGCAAGGGTTTCTGCGGCCAGAAGCAAGGCCTCGGGTCCGTCGATCAGGGTCCAGTCCAGCAGCACCTCCTGATTGTACCGGCCCGACCATTCGAATACTGCCAGCGCCACCGGCTGCTCGACGGCAAAAAACGCCGCGCGGACCTCGGGCGCCGTCAGGGCAGCCACCAGGCCGCCCCGTTGCAACCTGTCCTCCGCCGCATCGACCGAGCTTGACACATCCAGCGCCAGCAACAGGGCGAGCCGACAGTCCGCCGCCTCTGCGGCGCCCGCACACAGCGTGAGCCCGAGGATGCCTGCGCGGATCACCAATGCAGGATCACCAGTGGCCCGTGTTTGCCATGCTGGCCCAGGGTTCTGCCGGTGCCAGGTTGTCGCCCTCCTGCAGCAGCTCGATGGAGATATTGTCTGGCGAGCGGACGAAGGCCATATGCCCGTCGCGCGGCGGGCGGTTGATGGTCACGCCGTTGTCCATCAGGTGTTGGCAGACCTCGTAGATGTTCCCGACCCGGTAGGCCAGATGTCCGAAATGGCGGCTGTCGCTCGGCAACCCGTCGTCCCCGTCCCAATTGTAGGTCAGCTCCACCGGGCATTCCTCCTGCCCGGGCGGTGCGAGGAACACCAGTGTGAACCGGCCCCCCTCGCTGTCCATCCGCCGGGTCTCTTCCAGGCCCAGCAGCTTGTAAAACGCGATCGACGCATCAAGGTCTTTCACCCGGACCATCGTGTGCAGGTATTTCAGGCTCATCTCGACCCTCCAGTTTTCCGTGTTTCGTTACCGCTAAATCTAACATGCTCCGCCCCAGATGCCAGCACGATCAGACACTTGTGATGCGGCGTCGGAACATTTCCGCAATACAGTATATAGCTGTTCCGCCAACACGCGCTGCCAGATATAGTCTAAGCCGACTCACACCCGAAAAGGACCACGCCCATGCCGCTGAGCGCTGAACAACAGGCCGAAATCGACGAACAACGCAGCACCCCGACGCCGACCCTGCGCAGCGTCGCCCCCGGCATGGAACAGCACCTCTACAAGGCAGCGCCCGTGCTCGACCACGGCTTTGTCCGCGTCATCGACTATATGGGCGATGATGCCGCCATCTGTCAGGCCGCCCGCGTCTCTTACGGCCGCGGTACCAAATCCGTGCAGAACGATGAAGGGCTGATCCGCTACCTCATGCGCCACTGGCACTCCACCCCCTTCGAGATGTGCGAGATCAAGCTGCACGTGAAACTGCCCGTCTTCGTCGCCCGCCAGTGGATCAGGCACCGCACCGCCAACGTCAACGAATACTCCGCCCGCTACTCCATTCTGGACCGCGAATTCTACATCCCCGCGCCCGAACACATCAACGCGCAATCCGTGGTCAACAACCAGGGCCGCGGCGGCGTGCTGGAAGGCGGTGAGGCCGCCCGCGTGCTCGACATCCTGAAAGCCGACAGCAGCCGCTGCTATGACAATTACGAGGCGATGATCAGCCAGGACGGTCAGGACGGTCTGGCGCGCGAGCTTGCCCGCATGAACCTGCCCGCCAATGTCTACACCCAATGGTACTGGAAGGTGGATTTGCACAACCTTTTCCACTTCCTGCGCCTGCGCGCCGATGCCCACGCCCAATATGAAATCCGCGTCTATGCCGAGGCCATCTGCGCCATGGTCGCCGACTGGGTGCCCGCCGCCTACGGCGCCTTCGAGGACTACCGCCTGGGCGGGGCGACGATGTCCGGCCGCGCGCTGGAGTGCATCAAGAAGATGCTCGCCGGAGAGGAGGTCACGCAGGAGACCTCCGGGATGAGTAAAGGCGAATGGCGGGAGTTTCAGGGCATTTTGAACGACCCCGCGTAAGCGTTTCAAGTGAAAAACGGCCACGCCGGGGGGCGTGGCCCGACACCATGGAGTAAGCAATTGGGGCAGAAGCGAGCCAAAATACATCACTTTCTTCCCATGGCGCTTCAAAAGTACTTTCTGAATGAGGCGGGTCAGATTTGGTATTCTGAACGCCAGCCGAATGGAGTTTTCAGCGCTCCAGAGTTACGAAATACATCCTCCACTTTTAAGGAACGCGACTACTATACCGTCTTTGAAGATGGCAAGCTTTCAGACCGGATTGAGAGAGAGTTCTACGCTGTAATCGATGATTTCCTAGGTAAGTTTCTGGAAGAAATCCACTCTACCCTTGATAAAAAGAAGATGCCTCTGGTGAGCGGTGATGCTTTGGGCAGCATACAGAAAGTTGCCTATCATCTTCTTGTTAGAACGCCCGAGTTCGCGAAGAAGTATGACGACTACGAAATTGGGAAAGAACTGCTGGAAGGGACTCTTGCGGATGCCAAATCCGCCAAACTATCAGCTGCGGAAATCGCAACCGTTGAAGCGGAGTTAAATGATGAAGGACATGTCCGAAAAGTGGGCAGGACCATTCGGGTAAAAGGGCAAGCCTCTCCAACTAAAAAAGTCATGCAAGCGTTGAAGCTCTTGGATTTGCGCTTCGCCGAAAGCTACGGAAAACACTCCTTCATTCTTCCCAGCATGGGAGCCTACAGGATCGGAAACGGAGGCCCGAGTGGCTTGTCTAACCCAAACATGGAGATTTGGATCCCAATTTCACCAAAGCGGGCGCTGGTCCTTCTGCAAGATCCTTACAAAAAAATTCCAATTATCGCGCCTGAACCACGAGATCATCTCCGAAAAGTGAATCTATTTGGTGTGGCCAACTCGACCCAGATTGCATCTCATTCGGAGAGGCTTCTGAGGTCTTTGATCCACTAGCAGAAAGCTAGATGGTAGCAAGTTAAACATGCCCACGCAAAGCGTGGGCAGCGCCCGAACCGCCCCCACGGGGCGGGCGCTTTGCTCAATCCCGCCCCTCGGTTCGGGCGCCGCGTAGCACAAACCGCATCGCTGGTTTCAAAAGCGCCTGTGCCGGGGCTCCGCCCATCGCCACCGTGACCTCTTCAAATAAAAGTAATCCCAAGGAATGCCGGGCTGCCGCCCAGCCTACTCTCCTTTATCTGCGCCTGCGGCGCTCCGGTTGCCCCTGCAACGCACCCTCCACCGTATCAACGGAACCAATCGTCACGCCACACAGTTGCGGGACGCGGGTCTTGAGCCGCCGCCCAATCAGGCTAAGCTCGCACAATGACCGACCCGCGCACCGCCCTGAACGATCGTCTGAAATCCCTTGATGCCGAAGATGCCGCTGGCCTCGATGGCCAGAAAACCGTCACACTCGATCAGCAGGCAGTAGGGCGGCTGTCGCGCATGGATGCCCTGCAGAACCAGGCCATGGCGCAGGCGCAGGCGCGGCGACGGCAGGTGGAGCGGCAGAAGATTGCCGCGGCCCTCGTACGGCTGGACGCGGGCGACTACGGTTATTGCACCGATTGTGGGGAGGAGATCGCGCCGGCACGGCTCGCCGCTGACCCCGCCATCGCCCGCTGCCTTGAGTGCACGCGCGGCGGATGATGCCGCAAGGTTTCAGTAACAAAGTCCGCCGCGCGCGGGATTGGGCCGCCTTCTGCCGCACGTCCGGTGCACGTCCGGTGCACGGGCGGTGCACAGGCTGTGCACGCCTATCACCGGCCGGATCTGCCGGTCTTTCCCGACTTCTTCGGCCCGTCATGGGCCGGTACGGATTCTGCCGCCGCCCCGTTGCGCGTACGCTTCGTAAAGGGTTTGACAGTTACAAAGCCAACCGCACACTGCGCGCATGTTTGACCTTGCCAATCCACCTGCCGACTTTGTTGAAAACCCGTTTCCCCACTATGATGACTTGGTGCGCAAAGCGCCGGTCTGCCCGCAGCCGGACGGGTCATATCTGTTGGCGCGTCATGCGGACCTAAGTGCGATCTACCGGGACGTAAGCCTCTATAAATCAGACAAGAAAGCGGCCTTTGCGCCGAAGTTCGGGGCGGGGTCTCCGCTTTTTGAGCATCACACCACCAGCCTCGTTTTCAACGATCCGCCGCTGCACACGCGGGTGCGGCGGATCATGACCTCGGCACTGACACCGAAGGCGCTGAAGCGGATGGAACCGGGGCTGGTGGCAACCGTGGATGAGCTGTTGGCAGGGATGTCGCGGGCACCGGACCTCATTGAGGATTTCGCCGCGACCATTCCCATTCAGGTCATCGGCAACCTGCTTGATGTCCCGATGGCGGAGCGTGGCCCGCTGCGGGACTGGTCGCTGGCCATACTGGGCGCGCTGGAACCCACGCTGACCGATACGCAACTGGCCCGCGGGCATCAGGCCGTAACGGAATTCAGACAATACTTACAGGGCCTTATTGCGCAACGTCGGCGGTGTCCCGGTGACCCTGAAACCGATGTCCTGACCCGTCTGATCCAGGGGGACGACCGGGGGAACCTGTCGGAAACCGAGCTTATTCATAACTGTATCTTCATCCTGAACGCGGGGCATGAGACGACGACCAACCTGATCGGAAACGGGCTTGCGCTGCTGCACGATCACCCGGATCAGAAGGCGCTTTTGCGGGGAGACGCTGCGCTCATCGACAGCGCGGTTGAGGAGGTCCTGCGCTTTCGCTCTCCCAACCAGTTTGGCAACCGTGAAACGGCCCGGGACACGGTGCTGGGCGGGTACCGTATCCCCGCGGGGACAAACCTGCATCTGTGCATCGGGGCCGCGAACCGTGATCCGGACGTGTTTGACCATCCGACAGTGTTTGATATCACCCGCCACCCAAACCGACATCTTGCATTTGCCGGCGGTCCACATGTCTGTGTCGGCCTGACGCTTGCCCGTATGGAGGGGCGGATTGCGCTGCAACGCTTTCTTGCCCGGTATCCAAACTACGACATCACAGATCGGCAACTGGGAGGGCGTATCCGCTTCAGGGGATACGCCGCGCTCACCGCCCGGCTGACCTCATAAAGTTCCTTGTGGGCGACGAATTTTATCCACAGGGCGTCATGAAACTGTTACAATAAAGGATGAGCCGCCGTTTCTTAATCGCATGCGCCTGTCTGGCATCCCCGGCGTGGGCCGCTTCTCCGATTGGGGAGGTGGTGTGTAGCCCCTCTGCGGATATGCAGACACGGATGGAACGACAGTATGGCAGCGAGATGCAGGCCAGCGGACTGCGCGGCCGCGAGCAGGTGATGGAAGTCTGGACCGATCCGCAGGGGGACTGGACCATGGTTGTGCGCTACGCGTCCGGGACATCGTGCATCGTGGCCATGGGGGAGCATTGGACCGAGTTCGACCCCGATGATCCAGCCTAGTTACGGCGGAGGGGTCGCAGGCTGTCGACAAGGTCCTGATTGGCCTGCTCCCAGTCTTTGAAATTGAGATAGGCTGTCCGGGATCTTTGCGGCCCCGTAGGTTCACCCTCTGGCGCGAAGTGCGTTTTGACAGCCTCGTAGTGATCCATGCAGGCCATGACGTCTGCATGGCTCATGGGCAGGGTGGTCGCTGTCGTGGCGCACGCATAATAGAGCGCCAGCACGGTGAGAAATTCGGGCATGGGTCCTCGCTTCAGCGAAGAAACCTACCGCAACATCTGAAAAATAGCGTTAACTGACAGCGCAATACGGCCGATCAGAGACCGCCCGCAAATCATTCATTGTCAGTGGGATATGTCAGAGCAACTTCAGATCGCTGGCCATCTGCCGGCCATCACGTCCTTCTGATAACTCAAAGCTGACTTTCTGATCATCAGCCAGACCCGTCAGGCCAGATCTTTCGACCGCCGAAATGTGAACGAACACATCAGAGCCACCGCCCTCCGGGGCGATGAAGCCATAGCCTTTGGTGGTATTGAACCATTTCACGGTGCCATTTGGCATTAGTCCCGTGCCTCCTTTTGTACTACTTACCGCCCCAGCGATTCCGGGACAGCTTGTTCTTGCGATCGGAAACGCAATAAAATGACCAATCACACTTTAAGAGATTGATCATTCGATGTAAAAATCAAGCTAAACGGCGAAAATCTCGGTCAATTCGGCGTTTATTGGCATAAAAGCAGGCAAAATATGCAATTATTTGGACTCAAGAACTGCGACACCTGCCGCAAGGCCCTCAAGGCGCTGCCGGAGGCTAAGCTGGTCGATGTGCGATCCGAAGGGGTGCCGGAGGACGTGCTGAAAAAAGCCCTTGGGGCATTTGGCGATGCGCTGGTCAACACCCGGTCGACAACCTGGCGCGGTCTGGACGACGCGACGCGTGCGCAAGATCCCATCGTGCTGCTGAAGGCGCATCCAACCCTGATGAAACGCCCCTTGATCGTCAGTGACCGGGACATGCATCTGGGATGGACAAAGCCCGTGCAGGAAGCCTTAGGCGTGGTTTGATTGGACAGCGGGCGTGTTGCGGCGCAGCGCTGCGTCCAGCGAGATCGGGCCCGCGCCCTTGATCACCAGAACCAGCAGCACGAACACCCAGAAACTGCGTTGATCCATGATCAGGCTATCTGAAAAGCGGTCGAACCATGCGCCGAATGTTTCCTTGTGCTCCAACCCGCCGTGGCCGTAGAGATCGGTCAGCGATTGAACCACGATGAAGCCGACCATGCCAAGTGCGGCAAACCGGGTAAACAGCCCGATGACGATCAGGGCCGGCAGGATGAATTCGGCCCAGGTCCCGGCCACCGCAACAGCCCAGTGCCATTGTGACAGCTGCGACGTGTCATAGGTCACGGCTTCCATCGCCTTGGGGAAAATCTGAGCATATGCCCCGACAGAGGGTTGGAAAAGGCCCGCGAAACCCTCGCCCAGTTTCGTCAGACCGGACACCCAAAAATAGGTGAGCAACGTGCCCGCGAAAACGAGGCGCGCGAGGGTCGGTACCAGCCAGTCCGCGCGAGATAAACGATCTGATACCGCAGAAAAGAATGAACTCATTTATCTGTCCTTTGTTTTGGAGTCTGTCAGGGCACCCGATTGCAACGCGATGGTCAGGGCCTGTGCAAGATCGAATTTCGGAGTGGTTTGCAGGGCGTGATCATGAGCGTCGCGAAATGAGCGGCCCGCATCAAGTGCTTCCAGCCAATCCGCCGCCCCGGGAGGGAGCAGGTAGGGCGCCGGGTCGAAGTCCGGCCGAGCGATCAGAACGTCTTGCGCCATCACGCGGGGTTTTGCTCCGCCCTCCGCGGAGTTCATGCGCCAGATGTCAAACACCGGCCACGCAGACCGCAGAATGATGGCGGCAGGTGTCAACGCGAGGCGCAGGGCAATAAGCGTTTCCGGTGCGCATTGAAACGCGGACGGGTCGACAGCTGGCGTATCCGCCGCATGGTAGGAGCGGCGCATCGCGATATCGAGGCGCGCGCAGTCAGGCAGATAGCCGATATGCGTCAGCGGCTCGAAGCTGCCGAGGAATTCGGGCAGGGCATCGCCGTAATACATCATCAAAGGTGACGTCGGAGGATGTTTGCGCACGAAGTGCGCGGCAAGCGCATCGAAGCTTTGCGCCCCGATCAGCTTGCGGGTCAGGGGAAACGCATCATGCAGGGCCTGTGTCAGGGAGACAACGACATTGTTGCGATAGACTGAAAAGCGGCGGCCCGCAGGCGCGCCCGCGCCATCCTGAAGATCTGGCGGTACCGCGCGCTCCGCATCAAGCAGGGCCTCGCGAAATCTGCGTTGCACGGGGTTCATGCCACTAGTGCGAGCGCCTGCGCCGCACGATCAGCCTCGCTGCGCAAGGTTGTCCAGTCGGGGACGTCATTGTCCCACTCGACCAAGACAGGTCTGAGCCCGGTTTTGGCCAATGTCTTGTCGAGCAAGGCCCACACCGGATCGTCCACCGGTTTGCCATGGCTGTCGATCAGCAAGGGGGCGCCGTGATCGTCGGTATCCTCGTCATGTCCGCCCACATGGATTTCGCCGACCGCATGAAGCGGAAAGGCGTCGATGTAGCCGTCAGCCGACAGGCCAAGGTTCGTGGCCGAAACGAAAACGTTGTTCACGTCCAGCAGCAGCCCGCAGCCGGTGCGCCTCACCAGTTCGTTGAGAAAGCCGGTTTCCGACCAGGTGCTTTGGGCAAAGGACAGATAACTTGACGGGTTTTCCAGCAACATCTGGCGGTTGAGGGTCGTTTGCACCTGATCGATATGGTTGGCAACCTGTGCAAGCGTCTCGTTGGTGTAGGGGAGGGGCAGCAGGTCATTCAGGAACTGCCCGTCGTGGGTAGACCATGCCAGATGCTCCGAAAAGCTGGCCGGGTTGAGCCATTCGACGAGGTGCTTCAGTCGCGCCAGATGATCCGGATCAAGCGGCGTTTCACCCCCGATGCTGAGCCCGACACCATGCACGGATACGGCAAACCGTTCGGACAGAACCCGCATCTGGGCAAGCGGTCGGCCGCCTGCGCCCATGTAGTTCTCGGCATGAATCTCGATCCACTTCACCGGGCCCGGATCGGCGCGCAGATCGTCAAAATGCTGAGGTTTGTAGCCCACTCCGGCGTTGTTCGGCAGGCGGTCGATGCGTCGGGAATTATCTAGCATTCAAACCCTCCAGTCTTAGTCAACGCCAGTGTGGACCTGCTTTGAGAGGTCAGGCACACGCGACACGCCTGACGGCAGCGTTTCCGGATCAGGCCGGCAGATCGCGGTCCAGCTCTTCCAGCGAACCCTGGCGCGGTGTGCCATCTGCCATGTTCGGCAGTTCGATGTCCGTGCACGTGCCTGCGTCGACCAGTGTCCACGCGTTGCCCTGGTAGTCAACAACCGAGGTGCCAGCGCATGTTGTGCCAGGACCTGCTGCGCAATCATTTGCCCCTGCCACGGACACGCCATAGCATTTTTCCTTGGCTGCGCCCTGAGCGGTGGTGACTTGCGACGCCATGGCCGCGGCGACGGCTCCTGCGATGGCGACAGTCTTCATTGTATTCGACATGATTTCATTCCCTTGTTACGGACCATTGCGGCCAGATATAGGGCAAAATTATCTTTTGCACATCTAACATGCCACTCACGAGCCTGTGTGTCACATAGCTGTTAGAGCTTGTTGTGTCCAAGCGCAAAAATCGTGTCCATTTGCGCCGGACTGTAACACAAATGGCGGTCCGCACCCACAAACCGGCGCGCGAACCAACATTATATTACAACAGATCCGGCGGTGTGGCTTCGGTGCCTAACGCAGTTGTTATGGCATCAAGCGGCTGAACGCTCGTCTGCTTTTCGCCAAGCCGCCGCACGGTGACGGTGCGTTCGTCGACTTCCCGCGCGCCAACCGCAAGGATGACCGGCACCTTGCCTACTGAGTGCTCCCGGACCTTGTAGTTGATCTTTTCGTTTCGCACATCGGCCTCCGCTCGCACGCCCGCAGCACGTAGTTTGTCGACGACCTCGTGCACGTAGTCGTCCGCGTCGGAAATGATCGACGCGACCACGACCTGTCGCGGGGCGAGCCAGAATGGCAGTTTGCCGGCCGAGTTTTCGATCAGGATACCGATAAACCGCTCGAACGATCCCAGGCAGGCCCGATGCAGCATATAGGGACGGTGCTTTGCGCCATCCTCGCCAATGAAGGTAGCGTCCAATCGTTCCGGCAGGTTGGGATCGACCTGAAAGGTGCCACATTGCCATTCCCGGCCAATGGCGTCGGTCAGTTTGAAGTCGAGTTTGGGGCCGTAGAATGCGCCTTCGCCCGCGTCCAGCGTATAGGGATGGCCAGTTGCCTTGATAGCGTTTTCGAGCGCGGCTTCGACGTGATCCCAGCTTTCCTCGGATCCCACACGCTTTTCGGGCCGGGTCGCGAACATGATTTCGAAACTGTCGAACCCGAGGTCCTTGTAGACGGAGGACAGGTAGGTGATGAAGGCCGCGCATTCCGCCTCGATCTGGTCCTCGCGGCAGAAAATATGCCCATCGTCCTGGGTAAAACCGCGCACCCGCATGATGCCGTGCAACGCGCCGGAGGGTTCGTACCGGTTGCAAGATCCGAATTCAGCCATTCGAAGCGGCAGGTCGCGGTAGGATTTCAGACCCTGGTTGAAAATCTGGACATGGCAGGGGCAGTTCATTGGTTTCAGCGCGTTGATCGCCTTTTCACGGGCGTGCTCTTCGTCCACTTCGACGATGAACATATGCTCCTGGTACTTGTCCCAATGGCCCGAGGCTTCCCACAGCTTGCGGTCCACGACCTGCGGGGTGTTCACCTCCTGATAGCCCGCGGCGCGCTGTTTGCGGCGCATGTAATCCTGCAAGGTGGTGTAGATCGACCAGCCGTTCGCATGCCAGAAAACCTGGCCGGGCGCTTCCTCCTGCATGTGGAAGAGATCCATCTCGCGGCCCAACTTGCGATGATCGCGCTTGGCGGCTTCCTCCAGCATGTTGAGATGCGCGCGCAGCTTTTCCTTGCCGGTGAAGGCCACGCCGTAGATGCGTTGCAGCATCGCGCGGTCGCTGTCGCCGCGCCAGTAGGCCCCCGCAATCGACATCAGTTTGAACGCATCGCCGGGCACCTGCCCTGTGTGCTGCAGGTGCGGCCCCCGGCAAAGGTCCTGCCAGTCGCCGTGCCAGTACATGCGCAGCGGCTCGTCGCCGGGAATGGCGTCGATCAGCTCGACCTTGTAGGGCTCGTTGTTGTCCGTGTAGTGCTTGATCGCGCGCGCGCGATCCCAGACCTCTGTCCGGACCGGGTCGCGCTTGTTGATGATCTCTTTCATCTTCTTTTCGATCAGGCCGAGGTCTTCCGGGGTGAAAGGATCTTCGCGGTCGAAGTCATAATACCAGCCGTCCTTGATCACCGGGCCGATGGTGACCTGCGTATCCGGCCAGATTTCCTGCACCGCACGGGCCATGATGTGGGCCAGATCGTGCCGCACCAGTTCGTTGGCCTGTTCTTCATCCTGCATGGTGTGAATGGCAATGCTGGCATCCGCATCAATCGGCCAGGCGAGATCAAAGTGCATGCCGTTCACGGTTGCACTGATTGCCTTCTTGCGCAGCGAGGTCGATATGCTTGCCGCGACATCGCCAGCGGTTACACCAGCCTCGTATTCGCGCGCGTTACCATCGGGAAAAGTGAGAGAGATCACATTGTCTTTTGGGGCCATCCTGGGCGCTCCTCGTCGGTTTGGCGCCTACGAGACGCCCGGTTGCGGGTTGATGCGCGATCTAATGAAGGCTGCCCTCGCGACAGTCAAGCTTGCCGTGCAAGATGTATACCGAAGAATACGTTGACTGCGACATTTCACGTGTTAAATCCGACATAAGCCAAGCCAGATTTTTGCTCACCGGGGGAAATACATGCCGCGTTATAACAAGACGTTCGAGTTGAGTATTCATGATGTCGATCTGATCGAAGAAGCACTGCGCGCGCGCGGACGTGAATTGTGCAAGATGCGGCGTGCCTTGTCGGATGAAAACCCGGCCGATCTGCAATCGGTGACGGTGATCGAAGCTGACCAGCGTGAAAACGAGGAATTGCTCGGTCGTTTGCACAATCAGAAGATTTTCTATCGTCCCGGGGCTTCACCCTACGTGAGCGGCTGACCCCACCGGGACGGGTTACATCGGCCTACGCCGCATAAGCCGCGTACGCCATGATCAGGCAACACAGCCAGCCACCGACAAAGATCATCGGGCGCAGCGGGAACCTTGCGACGCCTGAGATCATGCCGAGCGCATGGGCAACGCGGAGCCAGAAGAATGCGATGGCGGTCCAGAAGGTGAGTGCCGAGTAGCCGCCAAGGCGATCCACGACCAGCACGAGCAGCGCGAATGGCAGTAACTGTTCGAGCAGGTTGAGGTGCGCACGGTGCGCGCGGTGCACCCAGTCGGGAAATCCCGTGAGCGGGGGCGGGCGCGCAAAATCATCAACGCCTTCCTGGGGGTGAATGTTCACACCCACGATGTACGGAATCCACAGCGATGCCGCGAGAACGGACAGCATGATGACAATGCCCAGCTCGGTTGAAAGAGTTCCGGCCTCCATCGCTCAAGCCTCCGCCTCTAGCGGCGCGAACTTGACGGCCTGACCGGTTTCCAGCCATGTCTTCAGCCCTGCCAGCGTCCGGTGCCATCCGTCGGCCACGCCTTCCTGTCCGGCGGGCACGTCGTAGTGTTCCAGGGTCAGCAGGCAGTTGTCGCCCTGCGGGTCGATAATATAGACGAAACGCGATGTTTCGAGCGGCACATCCGGCCCCGCCCAATGCGGTTCGAACGTGCTTTCAATGCGCGTTTTCGGTGTCAGTTTCGTTTCGGTGCAGATCAGCATCAGGTTGTCATCAGGCGTTCTGAAGATCAGCGCGTTGCCTTCCCGCGTGCATGTGCTTGAGACGAAGTTGTAGGCGGCGTTTGCCTCCGGGTCCGTCAACGCATGCCACAGCGCATCCTGCGTGCAGTGAATAAAGGTCTGCATCATGAAATCTGGTTTGGTCATCTTCGGTGTTCCTTCAAGTTGTGATTTCAGATTAAGCACCGCTCGTGCCGCCGGTTGTTGAAGCAACGGCTCCACCCAGCGATCTATCGCTTCCTGAAGCGGAAGCGCGTTGAGGTAGTGGTACTTGAACCGGCCTTTCTTGTGGGTCACGATCAGCTTCGCCTCTTCCAGAACGCCCAGATGCTTCATGACACCAAAGCGCGTCATATCCAGCTGGCCCTGCAGGTCCTGCAGGCTCTGGCCTGGTTTCGCACGCAGGCTGTCAAGAAGCGTGCGGCGGGCCGGGTCAGCAAGAGCTTTGAAAATCGAATCCATGAAATCCTTATAGGTGATTAAATAGTCACGTGACAATATGGTAACCTATAAAAATTTCGATGTGGGGATTGCAGCGCAGATCGGCTTGCGCGCATGATCCCGCAAATAAGGGAGCACCCATGACCACACCGCGTTTTCACGATGGCCCGGACGGGCGTCGGCTGGCCTATCACCTGACGCCCGGTCGCGGCCCCTGGATCGTTTTCCTGGGCGGGTTGAAATCAGACATGGAAGGCACGAAAGCCCTGCATCTGGAGGCGTGGGCGCGGGCCGAGGGCCGTGCCTTCCTTCGGTTCGACTATTCAGGCCACGGCCAGTCGTCGGAACGATTCGAGGACGGGTCAATTGGGGATTGGTCACAGGACACCGTGGCGATCATCGACGCGCTGACCGAGGGACCTGTGCTGCCGGTCGGGTCCTCCATGGGCGGATGGCAGGCATTACTTCTTGCCAAGCGACGGCCAGAACGCATCATCGGCATGGTTACAATCGCCGCGGCCCCGGATTTTACCGAAAACGGCTATTGGAACAGCTTCTCCGACGAACAGAAATTGAAGCTGCAATCGGAGGGGCGTATCGCCCTTCCCTCGGACTACATGGACCCGTACATCATCACGTGGCGGATGATCGAAGACGGGCGTAACCAGCTCGTCTTGCAGTCACAACTGGATCTGGCTTTTCCGGTCCGGTGCCTGCAGGGGACCGCAGATACTGCGGTCAGTACTGAGACCGCCTTGCAGCTTTTACACCATGCCAGCTGTCCTGATATGCGCCTGATGCTCGTCAAAGACGCGGATCATCGTTTTTCGGATGGTCCCTGCCTGGGTATCATCGAAGACGCTGTCAGTGAGGTTCTGGCATTGGTTGAATAGGAGAAGAACATGGAACAACGGGTAAGTCTGATCACTTTGGGTGCAAAGGACATGGACGCTTTGGCCGGTTTCTATGATGCTCTTGGGTGGCAGCGTATCGACACGCCGGACGCGGTGATTGCCTATGATCTGATCTGTCAGACACTTGGGCTTTACCCGCTGGACAAGCTGGCGGAGGATATCGGTGTGCCCCTGTCGTCCCTTGGCTACGGTGCGTGCACGTTCGCGCACAACCTGCGCACCAAGGAAGAGGTCGCACCGCTGGTGGCAAAGGCGGAAGCGGCCGGCGCCAAAATTCTCAAACCGGCGCAGGATGTGTTCTGGGGAGGGCATCATGCGTATTTTGCCGATCCCGAAGGCCATATCTGGGAAATTGCTTACAATCCGTTTTCACCGCTGCGCGCGGATGGTGCGTTTCGCTGGACCGGTTATGGAGAGGGCTGATGCGCAGTCCCAAAAGCATGTGGAGTCTGGAAACTCTGGGCCGGGTACGCCTGTCCAGACACTTTTACATGCGGGATTTTCTCTACTCCGAGATCAGCAATATCCACGGCATCCCGAACGTGCCGCCGGATCCCGATCTTGCCATCAGAAACGGTCGGATGCTCTGTACAAAACTTCTGGACCCGTTGGAGGAAACCTTCGGCCGCCTCGCAATCCGGTCAGGATACCGTTCCCCGACGCTCAATGGCTATGGCAACGTCAACAGGCTGAACTGCGCATCGAACGATAATCCGATCGAATGTCACATCTGGGATCGTGATGACGGGGACGCGGCGATTGCAGGTACATCCCTTGCGATACCCTGGTTCACGGACAGATACGAAAACGGGCGCGACTGGCGGGATCTGGCGTGGTGGATTCACGATCACCTTCCCTATTCCGACCTGTGGTTTTTCCCCAAGCTGGCGGCCTTCAACCTGGTGTGGCGACCCGTCGCCCAGCGAACGATCTCCAGCTACATTGCTCCGCGGGGCATGTTGTTGCGGCGCGGTACCGAGCCTTCAGAGCCGCTGGGGGCTCGGCAGGCGCGTTACGCGGATTTTCCACCGTTTCGGGGCATCAATTTCCCGTAAAACTAGAGCACATTGTGGATAAATGGAAAGTTACACACAATATGTTGATTGACCGTTGACCATCGAGAAGACTTGGTCATGGTGTCCGATAGCGTCATCTTGGGGGATGATTGATGGGCCGATTGATCGTATTTTTTATATTTGCATTCTGCATGAGCGGCGGCAGCGTATTTGCAAAGTCATGCGGCGGTAGCTACCGGGTCGCGCCGGGTGACAGCCTGTCGCTGATTGCCTTGCGGATCTACAAGGACGCCGGACACTGGACCGCCCTTCACGCGTGGAACAGGGCCGTTATCGGGGACGATCCGGATACGATCCTGGTCGGCACGGATCTGCGATTAAGTTGCATCGACGGTTTGCCACGCACCGACGCGATCTCGGAAATCTCGCCCCCCGCAACACCGCAAAGAGAGCCTGCCACAACAGAAGCCGCCGTGGTGGAAGAGGTGGCGGTCGCGCAGGAAGCAGTCATTGCGGACGGAGAAACGCCCACCAAGCCGGCGACCCCGGCCACGCCACCACCGATCAGGCTTGTCACGGGCGATGGACAAGAACCGTTTTCAGATCACAGCCTGACCGGTGGCGGCATGTTGACCGAGGTCATGGCCGCCGCATTGAGGGAAAGTGCGGATGTCAGCGGGTTTGAGACGTTTCGGATCAACGATTGGGGGTCGCATTTTGACCCCTTGTTGAACGATGGGCTTATGGATGTGTCGTTTCCATGGCCCCGTCCGCCCTGTACTGACTTGTCTGTTCATATAGCGTGCGAAGACATTCTGTTCTCTGACCCGATGTTCGAAATGCTCATGCTGATGTTCGTTCAGGTTTCGGCCCCGGTGCCCTTCACCGGTGCTGCCGACATGATTGACCGGCGCGTATGTCGTCCTGCCGGGCGTATGGTTTTCATGCTGGACGAGGGTGACAGGAACTGGGTGCGCGATGGCACGGTGGACCTGGTGCGTGCGCCGACGGTTGAGAGCTGTTTCGATCTTCTTGCAGGTGGTGGTGTGGACGCGGTTGTGATGAATGAATTTACTGGTCGCCTTGCTGTTGAACGGATGGGCCTCTCAGATCAGGTTGAGGGTCTGGCGAACGCGCCTCTCGGTATCGTGACGCTGCATGCCATAGCCTCCAGACAAAACCCGAACGCCGACAGTGCAATAGCGGCGGTCAATCGCGGTCTTCGGGCAATTCGCCGGTCCGGTGACTATCAGCAGATTGTTGATCGGCATCTGAAAAAAGTCTGGTCCGGGTTATGAAACCGATGAACAGGAGCGGCATCATTGCGCTTTGCGCGCTTTTGGCTGGGTCAGCAGGGAGCGCGCGCGCCGACGTAAGCATGCTCACCGGTTCGAATTATCCCCCTTTCACACAGATCGACTGGCCGCAACAGGGGATGGTCACGGAACTGGTGGCGGCGGCGATGGCGGAAAGCCCGGAACCCGAGCGCTACCGGATTAGATGGCGTGATGACTGGGCGACGCATCTGGACGCGATCAGGGACAAATCCTACGACATGGGTTTTCCGTGGTACCGGCCAGATTGCGCGACCTATCAGCAGGACGATGCGCGCTGTGTCGACTTCCATTTCTCAGACCCGGTGGTCGAGCTGGTGATTTTAATGTTCGTGCGGGCGGATAACGAGTTTCCCTTCACGCAGGATGCCGACATCGAGGGGCGTACCCTGTGCCGCCCATCTGGCTATTTCACGCATGATCTGGACCGACCCGGCCGCGGGTGGCTGACGCGCGATGTGGTCAAACTGGTGCAGCCCGACACGCCCGAGGCCTGTTTTAATCTGCTGATGGCCGGCGAGGTGGACGCGGTCACTGTGAATGAATTCCTCGGCGTTCAGCAGATGTTCAAGGCGCAGCTGACGGAAGCCGTAGTCCCGTTGCCCAGACCGGTTTCAACCCAGTCGCTGCATGTGATCATTTCCAAAACGCACTGGCGTGCGACGTCGTTGCTGTACCGTTTCAATGCCGGTCTCGCCCGGTTGAAACAATCGGAGGCCTATGCGGAAATCGTGTCTCGCCATCTTGCGTACTACTGGGAGCAGTTGAAAGGCTGAGTTTCGCCCGACTGTACGTGTTCCAGACCTTGTGGATACGCGTATTGCGGGTAATGATGCTGCGCGGGTCATGGTTGCAGCGGGGCAGAGAGTGGACAGATTTTTCCGTCAGGACACCGGAGATCGCCGCGATGCCTGAACCCTTGGTTCTTTTGCCGGGCATGATGTGTGACGCGCGCTTGTTTGGTCCGCAGATCGCGGAACTGTCTGCCGAGATGGCCGTCATGGCGGCCCCGATTACGCAGGGCGAACGGGTCGAGGAGATCGCGTCGGCATTGCTTGACCAATTGCCCGCCCGGTTTGCGCTTGCGGGGTTGAGCATGGGCGGGATCGTGGCGATGGAGATATTGCGCCGCGCGCCGGACCGGGTTTCACGCATTGCGCTGATGGACACAAATCCGCTCGCTGAAACGCCGCAGGTGGCCGCCGCGCGTGAACCCCAAATCGTTGCTGCGCGAACCGGGCGCATGCTGGAGGTGATGCGCGAAGAGATGAAGCCGAATTACCTTGCTCCGGGTCCGCATCGAGGGGACGTGCTCGACCTGGTGATGGACATGGCCGAGGCTTTAGGGCCTGAGGTATTTGTGCGACAGTCGCGCGCGCTCCAGCGCCGGCGCGACCAGCAGAGCACGCTGCGCAAGTGCAAAATCCCGGCGCTGGTCCTGTGTGGTGCGCATGATGCGCTATGCCCGGTCAAACGCCACGAATTCATGTCTGAACTCATCCCCTATGCGACATTGCGTGTCATGGAGCAGTCCGGACATCTGCCAACGCTGGAGCAACCGCGCGAGACAACGCAGGCGCTGCGCGACTGGATGGGGCTTCCGATGGTGCTGCGCTAGGGTGAGACTAGGCCGCGGCGTTCTTGTTTGCGGGTTTGCGCTGTTTCCCGGCTGGCTTGCTGCTGTTTGCATCGATGAACTCCAGCACCAGGGGCCGGATGTTCCTGCGCCAGCTCTTCCCGGCAAAGATGCCGTAGTGCCCCGCGCCGCTTTCGACATGGCTGGCTTTCTTGCTGTCGGGCAGGCCAGTGCACAGGTCCAGCGCGGCAATACACTGGCCGGGGGCGGAGATATCATCCTTTGACCCTTCGACCGTCTTGACAGCAACAGTCGTGATTTTGCCGATATCAACCAACTTGCCGCCCACGGTGAAACTGTTGCTGGCGATCTCGCCGTTTTTGAAAATGCGCTCCACCGTGCTGAGGTAGAATTCAGCGGTCATGTCCATGACGGCAAGATACTCGTCATAAAACCGGTTGTGTTTGTCATGATCCGCGGCCTCACCGCGCGCGACCCGGCCGATCTGGTCGCCGAAGGCCTTGGCGTGTGTTTCTGCGTTCATCGAGATGAAGGAAGACAGCTGCAGCAGTCCGGGATAGACCATGCGCCCGACGCCGGGGTATTTGAAGCCCACCCGCTGGATCATCAGTTCTTCCAACTGACCCATTGTGACGCGGTGGCCAAAATCCGTCACGTCGGTGGGGGTTGCGTTGGGATCAATCGGACCGCCAATCAGCGTCAGGCTGCGTGGCTGGGCTTTTGGATCTTCCTCGGCCAGATAGGCGGTCGCCGCCAGCGTCAGCGGCGCCGGCTGACAGACAGCGATTACGTGGGTGTCCGGGCCCAGGGCGCGCATGAAATCCACCAGATAAAGCGTGTAGTCTTCGATATCGAATTTTCCGGCGCTGACCGGAATGTCGCGCGCATTGTGCCAGTCGGTAATATACAGATCCGCATCCGGCAAAAGGCTGATCACCGTGGACCGCAGCAGCGTCGAATAGTGCCCGGACATCGGTGCGACAAGCAGCACTTTGCGTTTGGGCACGTCGCGTCCCGGCACCACGAAATGCAGCAGATCGCCGAAATTGCGCTCGATGACGATCTCGGTGCTGACGACGTGATCTTGTCCGTCGCTTGATGGCACAGCCGGAATGTTCCAGTCCGGCTTTACGATCATGCGCTGAAAAGTCCGCTCCGTGACCTCGCCCCAGGCCTGCATCCAGGCAAACGCCGGGTTTGGAATCATGGAGAAAGCGGGGTATGCTCCCATGGCGAGCGCCGTTGCGCCGAGCCATTGGTTCGTGTTGCGAATGGTCTCCATCAGGTCGTATGTTGCCATATAGCGCATAGGGGTCTCCTTGTTACAATCCGGGCGCACCGGTACATGCAGTCGCTTCGCCCCCTGAAGCCAACGACGTTATGCTGCAACTGCGAACATACGAGGGAAAGGTTAACATGACAACACATTCTGACAGTGACGTGATCCCCTCCGGCGAGACGCTTGAGAGAATGACGGAAAATCTGAAAAAAGTGGAGGACCTGTCAGGACGTTTGCAACGGGTTTTGACGAACCGCCAGACCCATAACCCCGCGTTAGATGGGCCGAATCAGGAACTGTTCGGCCGGGCAGCGCAGGCTTACTGGGCCGAAGCTGTCAGCAACCCGGCCAAGGTGTTCGAACACCAGATGTCTTATTGGGCCGACACGATGAAGCAGTTTGTGCAGGCGCAGCATGAGTTGTCGAAGGGTCAGTTGGCCGCACCGGCAGATCCGGGGCCGAAGGACCGGCGCTTTGCAAATCCTCTCTGGGACTCGCACCCGTACTTCAACTACATCAAAAAGCAGTACCTCATTAACGCCGAGGCGCTGCAGACTGCCGTGGAGAACGTGGAGGAACTTGACCCACATGAAAAGAACCGGCTGACGTATTTCGCGCGCCAGATCGTCGATATGATGTCACCGACAAATTTTCTGGCCACCAATCCCGATGCGCTCGAGCGGGCGATTGAAACCGAAGGCCAAAGCCTTGTTCAGGGACTGGAAAACCTGATCAGTGATCTGGAAGCCAACAAGGGTGAACTGGTCGTCAAGTTGGCGGACGAAAATGCCTTTGAGCTGGGGCGAAACATCGCGACATCACCGGGCAAAGTGGTGTTTCGTAACCGGATGATGGAGCTCATTCAGTACGAGGCGACAACCGAAGAAGTCTACAAAACGCCGCTCGTGATCTTTCCACCCTGGATCAACAAGTTCTATATCCTCGATCTGAAGGCGCAAAACAGCCTTGTTAAGTGGCTGGCGGATCAGGGTTACACGGTCTTCATGGTATCCTGGGTCAATCCTGATCCGACCTATCGGGACATCGGGATGGAGGATTACATCGAGGATGGGTATCTCGCTGCGATCAGCGAAATCCAGAAAATCACCGGTGAAAAACAGGTAAACGCTGTCGGATACTGCATCGCGGGCACGACGCTCTCCCTGACGCTATCGTTGCTGAAACAGCGCGGCGACAAATCGGTGAAATCGGCGACCCTGTTTACCGCGCTGACGGATTTCTCCGACCAGGGCGAATTTGCCCCCTTCCTCACGAATGACTTTATCGACGGGATTGAAAAGGAAGTCGAAGACAAGGGTGTCCTGCCGTCCGTGATCATGGCGCGGACCTTCTCGTTCCTGCGGTCCAACGATCTGATCTACGGCCCTGCAATCAAAAGTTACATGATGGGAGAGACGCCGCCGGCCTTTGACCTACTCTACTGGAACGGGGACGGGGCGAACCTGCCCGCGAAAATGGCGATGCAATATCTGCGCGGGTTGTGCCAGCGTGACGAACTTGCGCAAGGCGGGTTTGACTTGATGGGTCACAAACTGCGTCTTCAGGACATCGAGGTCCCGCTGTGTGCCATCGCCTGCGAGACGGATCACATCGCAGCCTGGAAGGACAGTTACCGCGGCGTTCGGCAAATGGGATCAAAGGACAAGACGTTTATCGTCACGCAATCGGGGCATATCGCGGGCATTGTCAATCCGCCGACCCGCAACAAGTACGGGCATTATACCAACCCCGATCTGAGCCTCGATCACGCGGACTGGTTGCAGGATGCGGATTTCACCGAAGGCTCATGGTGGCCTCGCTGGGAAAGCTGGCTGAAAAAGCGCTCTGGCAAGAAAATTCCTGCCCGCATTCCGGGCGATTCGGAGCATCCGGTTTTGTGCGATGCGCCTGGAACATATGTTGCAAAGAAGGCAACGCTCTGAATTTCAAGGGCTTTTACCTGACAGATAGAATAATGCTGCGGTGCAGAAAAAATACTTGAAATGCCGCGCTGCAGCATGTATATCCTTTTGCAGACGCAGAAGCGCGGGATGTTCCCGCAAGCGACAAAAGGATTTTCGAGATGACAAAGACACCTGACCTGACCGCCGTATTCAAAGACGTCATGGGCGCATTCCCTGTTGACACAGCTGCTTTTGAAGATGCCTTCAAAACATCTGCAACACTGAACGAGAAACTGTCCGGCGTGGCCCTGACAGCTGCTGAGAAATCCACAGCGATCTCCAGCAAATGGACCCAGGAAACACTCGCCAAGCTGGCAGAGATGTCGAAAGCAAAAAAAGAGCCGGTTGACTACGCAAAAGCAATGACCGACTTCGCGTCCGCATACTCCGAAACAGCTGCTGAGCACATGGCGGCATTCGCAGAAGTTGCGAAAAAAGCGCAAATGGACACAGTTGAGCTGATGATGGCTGCTGGCAAAGACATGAGCGAAGATGCAACGGCCGCTGTCAAAAAAGCGACAACCGAAGCAACTGCCGCTGTCAAAAAAGCAGCTACAGCCAAGTAATACGGTTTATAGTTTAGCGCCTAACTCCTCCCTGAATGGCGCAAACTAGAAGGGCGGGCTTCGTAAGCCCGCCCTTTCTTTTTACAAAACTGTGTCCTAAGCTGCAGTGCAGCGCAGGATGAGGGAGATTTCTTGTGGCCGAAAAAGACAAACCATTGCTCATCAAGCGATATGCAAGTCGGCGTCTCTACAACACGGAAACCAGCGACTACGTCACGCTGGAAGATATCGCCAGCCTGATCCGCGAAGGCCGCGAGGTTCAGATCGTGGATCTGAAGTCAGGCGACGACCTGACACGCCAATACCTTCTTCAAATCATTGCCGAACATGAAAGCCGGGGCGAAAGTGTTCTGCCCGTTGACGTCCTGAATGATCTGGTGCGCAGCTACATGACACCGGGCGCCAGTGTCGTGCCTCAATTCCTGCAAGCCTCCTTCGAGATGTTGCGGGATGGGCAGTCCCAGATGATGGACAAGATGAATGCGATGAACCCGATGGCGAAAATGCCCGGGTTCGAATTGATGCAGGCGCAGCAAAAAGCTTTCATGAAGGCGATGACAGGTGGCCTGGGCGGCGCCAGCGGATGGAGTGCACCGGAAGAGGACAGCAACGCCGCAGGTGAAGACGGCGGCGAAGATCTCGACGCGATCAAAAAGCAGTTGGCGGAACTTCAGGACAAGCTGTCCAAGCTGAAGTGATGTCAGGCGACGGCTGACTTCGGCGCGCGGATGACCTTGTCGAGTGTGGTCAGCAGTACATCTGCAACCGCATCCAGTTCCGGTCGCCTCAATCGCACGGGCAGGCGCACGTCGCAGGCATGCATCAACATGTTCCGGGTCTGCGGCAGCTCCGGTAATTCTTTCAGAAACTGCCAGTTCCAGAAGGCTCGCGCATTGTCCGTGCTTTGCCCGAACACCTGCACGGTCACGCCCGCCTCGGCCGCACGGCGCGAGAACGCGGCGATGGTTGCATCGTCCAATCCGACAAGATTGAACTGAATGCTGTCGGGCGCCCGTTCCTCGCCCTCCAGCGGCGCGGGCACGTCGATGTAAGCCGATTGCATCAGGCGGTCAGCGACGTAGTCATGGTTGCGGCGTCCATCGCGGACGCGCCTTGGCAATTCTTCCAACTGTGGCCGTACGAGGGCTGCTGAAAGGTTGTTGAGGCGCAGATTATAGAGTGGCAGCTTGTTCTGATGCCGCCCGAACGCCTCCAGCAGGACCGGGTGCTTTTTCCAGTTATGCTCGTAAGCGCCGGACATGATGATGGCGCGGGCCACGAGATCCGCATCGTCCGTGATAAGAATGCCGCCTTCACCCGCATTGACCATCTTGTAGGACTGGAAGGAAAAGCATCCCACTTTGCCGATGGTGCCGATCTTTCGGCCCCGCCACAGTGTGCCCAGCGAATGAGCCGCGTCCTCGATCACCGGAACGCCGGCATCCTCACACAGCGCCATAATCGCATCCATATCGGATGTATGCCCGCGCATGTGGCTGATGATGACAGCCGAAATATTATCTGTCAGCCGATCAGCGAAGTCGTCGAGATCAACGCGGTAATTATCGCCCACTTCGCACAACACCGGAACGCAGTCGGCGTGAACGATCGAAGACGGCACAGCCGCGAAGGTGAACCCGGGGATAAGGACACGCGCATCCCGTGGTAAATCCAGCGCTTTCAAGGAGAGGAACAGGGCTGCTGAACACGACGAAACCGCGAGGGCGAACTTGCTGCCCATCAGCTTCGCGAATTCGGCTTCCAGCAGCGCAACAGGCGCATCGGAGGGGGCCGTGTAGCGGAACAGGTCTCCGGTTTGCAGGAGGCGCTCAATTTCTTCGCGCGCTGCGTCCGGGATGGCTTCTGCCGCATGCATGTCCGGAAGGCTCATATTCGAATTTCCTTAATTGATGTTTTGGAAATTCTAAATCAATGACCCGGCCCAACCAAGTGAATCTTTTGCAACGTGCCGAAACGTCAGAAACCCAGCCGATCCCGCAGCGCATACCAACTCATCGCCAGCACCAGCAAGGGCGTGCGCAGCGCACCGCCACCGGGGAAAGCAGGGGTCGGAATGGCCGCCATCGTGTCAAAACCGTCCGTCTCGCCCTGAATAGCCTTGGCCATCAGCTGCCCGGCATGGGTTGCTGTCCCGACGCCATGACCGGAATATCCGGACGCTGACAGAATGTTCGGCGCTACTCTGGCCAGGTAGGGGAACCGTTTCATCGTAATGCCGAGCGTGCCGCCCCAGGCAAAATCGATTTTGACATCCTTGAGGTGCGGGAAGACGATCTGCATGGGCTTTCGGACAACAGCAGAAATATCGGATGGGAAGCGGTACCCGTAGCTTTCGCCACCGCCAAACAGCAGGCGTTTGTCGTGAGACAGGCGGAAGTAGTTGACCACGAAGCGACTGTCGGCCACCGCGATATCCTGCGTCAGCACCTCTTGCGCCCGGTTCTCCAGCGGTTCGGTTGCGACGATGAAGTTATTGATGGGCATCACCCGGGCGGACACGGCGGGCGCCAGCGACGACAGATATCCGTTGCACGCCAGGATCACGTGATCCGCGACCACGCGACCGGCATCTGTGCGCAGAGTGACCCGTTTTCCGTGATCCAGGTGATGCACGCAGGAGCGTTCGAAGATTTGGGCACCCGCGGCGCTTGCGGCCCGCGCCAAGCCCACAGTCAGTGCCAGAGGATGCAGATGCGCAGCGCCCCGGTCCAGAAGCCCGCCCTTGTAGTCGGGAGAGGGGCAGAGGGCGTGACAGGCGTCAGCGTCCAACGCCTCGATCTGATCATAGTCGTAGCGGTTCTGAAGCACCGCAGCGTAATCGTGAAGCCCGGCAACATCCGACGCGGTCGATCCGGTCCAGGCGACACCCGGCTTGAGATGGCAGTTGATGTTATGTTTGGCGATCAGGTTTTTAACGAGCGCCTTGGCATCTTCCCCGAGGTCCCACAGGGCCCGGGCAGTTTCACGCCCGGCCATTTTTTCCAGAGCCTCCTGATCGACCCGCTGCCCACTGCCCAATTGACCGCCATTGCGGCCGGAGGCGCCGAACCCCACACGGTGAGCGTCCAGCACCACAACGCGGCGACCGGCTTCGGCCAGGTGAAGCGCTGCCGACAGCCCGGTGTAGCCCGCCCCGACGATGCAGACATCGGCGTCGACCTGACCTTTCAGGCTGTCGAAGGGGGGCATGGCATCTGTACTGGCCGCATACCAACTGGGCGGGTATTCACCGGTTTTATCGTTGGCAAACAGGAGGTTCATCGCAAGAGCGCCTTTGCACGAGTAGTCAACAGTTCAGCCCGCGCGATCACCGGCTCACACGTTCAGCAACAGGTGTTCGCGTTCCCACGGGGAGATGACCTGCAGGAACTCGTCGTATTCTGCCCGCTTCACGATGGAGTAGACGCGCGCAAATTCCGTGCCCAGCACCTCGTGCAGATCGGTTGCTTCTTCAAACAAATCCAGCGCTGACCCAAGCACACGCGGGATATCTCCGTCACCGTCATAGGCATCGCCCTTGAATTCAGCGGCTGGGGCCTTGCCCTGTGTCAGCCCAAGGTATCCGCAAGCCAGACTGGCGGCGATGCCAAGGTAGGGGTTGCAATCCATACCAGCCAAACGGTTTTCCACGCGGCGTGCTTCCGGTCCTGCCAGGGGAATGCGAATGCCGGTGGTGCGATTATCCCGACCCCACTCAAGATTGATGGGGGCAGCGTGATCTTTCACGTAGCGGCGGTAGCTGTTCACGTAGGGCGCGATCACCGCCAAGGCGGCGGGCATGTGATTTTGCAGCCCCGCGATGAAGTGCGCGAAGGCATCGGTTTCTCCGGCGTCCTTGTCGGAAAAAATGTTCTGTCCTGTTTTCGTATCCAGAACGGAGTGGTGGATATGCATGGCGCTGCCCGGTTCGTCCGCGATGGGTTTGGCCATGAAGGTTGCGAAACAATCATGTCGCAGCGCCGCTTCGCGGATCAGCCGTTTGAAGTAGAACACCTCGTCCGCCAGTTTGACCGGATCGCCATGGCGCAGGTTGATCTCCAACTGGCCGGCGCCGCCTTCCTGCGTGATACCGTCAATCTCAAACCCCTGGGCTTCGGCGAAATCGTAGATATCGTCGATCACCGGGCCGAACTCATCGACCGCGGTCATGGAATAGGCCTGCCGGGCGGCAGCCGGGCGACCGGAGCGCCCCATCATCGGCTTGATGTCATGGGCAGGATCCAGATTTCGGGCGACCAGGAAGAATTCCATCTCCGGGGCGACGACGGGTTCCCATCCCTTGTCACGATATAGCTGGCAGACGCGTTTCAGCACATTGCGTGGGCTGAAAGGCACCGGCACATCGGCACGATCATAGGCGTCATGGATGACCTGCAAAGTCCAGTCGCCTGTCCATGGAGCTGCCGAGGCCGTGCTCATATCCGGTTTGAGGATCATATCTTTTTCGATGAAACCCTCCTCGCCGGCGGCTTCGCCCCAGTCGCCGGTGATGGTCTGGTAAAAGATACTGTCAGGCAGGTGAAAATAGTCCTGACGCGCGAATTTCGACGCTGGCACGGCTTTCCCGCGCGCAATGCCGGGCAGGTCGGAGATGATACATTCCACTTCATCCAGCCTGCGCCCTTCCAGATACACCTGCGCCGCAGCGGGCAGTTCTTGAGTCCAATCGGCCATCAGGCCCTCTCTTTCTTGAAAAATGACGCCATGGTTTCGGCAATCAGATCCCGGTCTGTCGGCGCACCGAGTTTTTCCGTGGCCTGCGCCAGCAGGGTTTCCGGCACAACCCCCTTGCCACGTGTTCTGATCAGCCCGTCAATGAAATCGGCTTCGTACTCTGGATGGGGCTGGATCGTCCAGATCCGGTCATCGTAGCGCAGCGCCGCATACTGGCAGAACGCATTGCTGGCGATAACAACGGCACCGTCAGGCTTTTTGACAACCTGATCCTGATGCCATGCATTTATGGCAATTGTCTTGTCGTCCATCCGGTATTCGGTATGCCCGACGGACCAGCCGCCTTCGAATTTCTCGACCCTGCCCCCCATGGCCTGCGCAATGACCTGATGACCGAAACAGACGCCGATCATCGGGCGTTTCGCCGCGTAGGCGTCGCGGATGAAGTCTTCCAGCGGGGATATCCAGCCGTGCGCCTCATAGGCTCCGTGCTTTGACCCGGTGATCAGCCAGCCATCGGCGTCATGCACAGTTTTCGGGAAGATACCGTCAACAACAGACCACCCCTGAAAGGTAAACCCGTGCCCGTCAAGCAGGCGGGCGAAATACGCGTCGTAGGTTCCATTCGCCATCAATGCGTCGGGCGGATGTCCGGTGATCAGAATGCCTATCTTCATGGGGCTCACACCGTATCCAGATATATGGTGACCTGCTCTGACGGGCTGAGTTCTTGCATGTAATGCAGTTCCTGCCGTTTGGTCAGCACAAGATTACGGATCATCTCGGGCGCGAAAATCCGCGCGATTTCAGGGCTGGCCTCGAAACTGTCAATCGCGGTTTTCCAGTCTCCCGGAATCTGTGGAAGCTCCGCCGCGTAGGCGTTTCCGGTGATTGGTTTTGGGGGCTCGACAGCATCCTCAATACCGTTGATGGCGGCCCCCAACACGGCGGCCAGCATCAGGTACGGATTGACATCACCTCCCGCGACCCGGTGTTCGATACGCCGTGCCGCCGGGCTGCCAGAGGGAATGCGGATAGCGGATGTACGGTTCTCGTAGGCCCAGCTGATGCCGGTCGGGGCGTGTGACCCCGGCACCATCCGGTCAAAACTGTTGGCATGGGGGGCAAAGATCAAAGCAGAGCCGGGCATCGCGCTCAGGCAGCCCGCCACGGCATGCCGCAGCATGTCGGTGCCTTCGGGGCCACCGTCGTCAAACACGTTATTGCCTTCATCATCCAGAACCGAGAAGTGCACGTGCAGGCCCGATCCGGAGTAATCCTCATAGGGCTTGGCCATGAAACTGGCGGCAAACCCATGTTTGCGCGCCATGCCTTTCACCAGCATCTTGAAAAGCCATGCATCATCTGCCGCGCGCAGGGCGTCGTCGCAATGCATGAGGTTGATCTCGAACTGCCCCAGGCCCGCTTCTGAAATCGCCGTATCTGCCGGGATGTCCATCTCTTCGCAGGCATCGTAGAGATCGGTAAAGAAGGTATCGAACTGATCAAGAGCCCGCAAAGACAGGATTTCGCCTGCAACCCGGCGTTTGCCGGAACGTGGCGAGGGGGGCACTTGCAGTTTCCGCCCGGAATCGTCGATCAGAAAGAACTCCAGCTCGACGGCGCAAACCGGGGTCAGCCCACGCGCTGTGTACCGTTCCAGAACAGCGCGCAGGGCGTGGCGCGGGTCCCCTTCATAGGGGCGGCCATCTTCGTGAAACATCCATATCGGCAGTAACGCTGTGGGGGCATCCAGCCATGGCATCGGCATGAACCCCCGTTCCGTTGGTTTCAGGACGCCATCCTTGTCACCGCTGTCAAAGACCAGCGGGCTGTTGTCGATATCCTCGCCCCATATGTCCAGATTGAGGACCGACATCGGGAACCGTGTGCCGTCTTCGACAGCCTTGTCGGCGTATCGCGAAGGGATGCGCTTGCCACGGGCCTGTCCATTGAGATCGGAGGCCGCGACACGGATGGTGCGGACTTGGGGGTTCTTGCGGAGCCAGTTCTTCATAATTCACCAAGGTGGTGGGCTGGCAAAAGGCGCATGGGCCTGACCCATGGCCAGCGCCACGGATAATTTGATCAAATTATGGATACTACCGGATCAGGTTCGGGCGCAACCTCATTTTGCGCCGCATATTCTGCGGTAAATGGCGGTTGAGACGGGCATTGACGAGACCGAACACGCCCACAATGACAAGCGTCAGCAGGATGAAGTACCCGGCAAGGATGGGATAGGGCACAAACGGATTGAATGTCTTGTCGGCAAAATAATTCGCGTAATAGAGAGCATCGCCCCGTTGCTGCCACGCCGGAAAGCCGGAGAAGAAGACCAGTGCCGTTGCGTGAAACAGAAAGATCGCCTCGTTTGTATAGGCAGGCCACGCGAGCCTGAGCATCGTCGGCCAGATAACCCGTTTGAACCGTGACCAGCCCGACATGCCGTAGGCGTCGGCGGCTTCTGTATCGCCCTTGGGGATGGATAGAAGGGCTCCGTAGAAAATCTCGGCTGAATAGGCGGCCGTGTTCAGGAACAACACGATCAGCGCGCCAAGCCACGCAGCCGTGAACGGGTCAAAGATCGGATAAACCGATTTCAGGTTCAAAAACAGGAAGTAACCAAAGAAGAACTGGATGAACAGCGGCGACCCCCGGAAGATGAAGATGAACCACTGCGCGGGCTTGCGGAACACGGCGCGTGACGAGGCTTTGCCCATCGCCAGCGCGGTCGCCAGGAAGAACCCAAGGCACAGGGCCAGAACACCGAAGTAGATGTTCCAGATCATGCCCGACCCGATCAGCGTGAACTGGTGGCACAAGGTGAAGTCTTCGCGCGGGAGCAACCTTTCCCCGATACCGACGGACCGCAGCCCATAGTCCTGAATGGTTTGCCAGCAGCTCATGCGACAGCCTTTCGTTGCGCTTCGCCAGCGGCTGTTGCTTGCCCGCGGGTAAGCCTCGCCATCAGTTTGTCAAGCGCAACCTCGGAGATGCGCGTGAAGATCAGGTAGAAAACCAACAGGGCCAGAAAGTACCACATCCGCCAGTCACCATGCGGGTAATCGGTGAAGCGCGGCGTTTTTGTACCGCCCAGTTCGCGCGCCCAGTACACGATGTCCTCGACCCCCAGCAGGAACAGCAGGGGCGTGGCTTTGATCAAAACCATCCAGAGGTTGGAAAGACCCGGCAGGGCGTAGACCCACATCTGCGGGACCAGGACGCGCCAGAAGGTCTGCCGTTCAGTCATGCCATAGGCCTCCGCTGTCTCCAGCTGTGCGCGCGGGACCGCACGCATGGCGCCAAAAAGAACGTTGGCCGCGAAAGCACCGAAAACGATGGCGAAGGTCAGGACGGCAAGGGAGAAGCCGTAGGTTTCATGAACCCACTGTGGCGCATTGCCCAAAGGCATTTTGGCGGCCTGGCAGACAACGAAATCGTTGCCTTGCCGGATCGGCTCGGACCAGTCGGGGCACAGCGCCTGATGGCGCAGCCATTCGATGGCCTGATCCAGTGCGATGACGAAGAAAAGGAAAAACGCGATATCCGGCACGCCGCGCACAATTGCGATGTAGCCCTTGCCAAGCCAACTAAGCGGCGGAAAGGCAGATCGCGCGGCGCTCGCTCCGCCGAAACCGAACAGAAGTGCTACAGGAGCGGTGATCGCGATGAGCAAAAGCACCACGAAAACCGACATGTAAAGGGACATGTGCGCGCCCGTCGTCAGATAGCATGTGAGCCATGCCAGCGATGCGAGCGTGTCGGGTTCGGTGCAATAGGAAAACATCTGGGTTTGATCTGACCGGCGCGGCCGTCGCCGCGCCGGTCATTATCTTTATTCGTAAAGGGTCGCGTCGTCGCCGAACCATTTCGAGATCATCGCGTTCAGCGTGCCGTCTTCCTTCATCGAAACGATGGCTGCGTCAAATTTACCCTGCAATTCTTCATCACTCTCTCTGAGGCCAATACCGACCCCACCACCCAGCGGCACGTCTTCGCCCACGTACATCAGCTGGCCGCCGGAGGCTTCGACGAGAGAGTCGAGATACTGTTTCTGTGCGAAGACCGCATCGGCCTCGCCGTTGCGCACGGCTGCAACCGTCTCTTCGGGCGTGGCGAATTCAACGAGTGTGGCACTGCTTTCGGCGATGTAGCCTGCCTGGATGGTCGCCGTTTGAGCCGCGATCACGCCGCTCTCTATATCGACGTTTTCGGATGCTGCAACGTATCCGGAGGCTTCAGGCGGGATGTAGCTCTGGGTGAAGTCAATGACTTCGTCGCGTTCGTCGGTGATGCTCATACCGGCCATGATCGTGTCGTAGTTGCCCGAGACGAGGTTAGGTATGATGCTGTCCCAGTCGTTCTTGACCCATTCGCAGGTCAGTTCGGCGCGGACACAGAGTTCATCGCCCAATTCGCGCTCAAAGCCGTCCAACTCGCCCGCATCGTTGATGAAGTTGTAGGGAGGGTAGGCGCCCTCGGTGCCCATGCGGACAGTTTTCGCGTGGCCGTCGGCCATGGCCATTCCGGCGGTCAGTGCAACGGCCGCCGTGGTCAGGATAATCGATTTCATTGTTAAGTCTCCCGTTTGGTTTTGATTTTTGGGTTACGCTGCGTAGGTTGCGGAGAGGAACCCGCGCAATCGTTCCGATTTGGGTGCACCGAAAAGCGTTTCCGGTGGACCCTGTTCTTCGATCAGGCCCTGATGCAGAAAGACCACGTGGTCCGACACATCGGCGGCCAGTTTCATATCGTGCGTCACGATCATCATCGTGCGCCCTTCGGCTGCCAGATCCTTGATAACCCTGACAACTTCCTGTTCAAGCTCCGGGTCGAGAGCGGAGGTCGGTTCATCAAACAACAGCGCCTCCGGTTCCATGCACAATGCACGCGCAATGGCGGCGCGCTGTTGCTGACCCCCTGAGAGCTGAGCGGGGTAGGCATCACATTTGTCGCCGATGCCGACCTTGTCGAGATAACGGCGCGCCGCTTCTTCGACCTGCGCACGTTCGAGTTTCAGCACGGTGAGCGGTGCTTCCATCACATTTTGCAGGATCGACATATGTGCCCAGAGGTTAAACTGCTGAAAAACCATCGACAGGTTCGTGCGAATGCGCAAAACTTGGCCCGCATCCGACGGGCGGCGCCCATGGCCGGAGCCCTGCCATTTGACCGGCTCGCCCTTGAAGATGATGTCGCCCTGCTGACTGTCCTCCAGCAGATTGCAACAGCGCAACAAGGTGGACTTCCCAGACCCCGACGACCCGATGAGCGAGATTACGTGGCCCTTCGGGGCGGTAATGCTCACGCCCTTGAGTACTTCGAGCGCGCCATAGGCCTTGTGCAGGTTTCTGATCTCGATGACTGGCGGTTGAGTGGACAAGGCAACTGTCTCTTTGTTGATTCAAGGCGGTATAAGGGGTCAATTTGACGTCATTTGCAACGCAGAATGCGGGGATTTCTGAAATCCGCCGGGTAAGTTGGGAGTTTTTGAGGCTTGTACGCCCGATTCATTCAGGAGGCAGCGGTTCTGCGAGGTAGGCTTCCTTTGGGATCCGCACAATTCCCTTGAGAAGCAATCGCCCGCGGTCACGACCGGACAGGGCAGGGATGGCGGATGCGATGGCATCAAACAGGCGGTCCACGTCGTTGCCCGCGGATGTGATGAAAGGCAGACCCGGGGTTGGCCGCGTTGACAACAGCACCCGCAACTGCCCGGCCACCGCGCTTTCGCGTTTGATCAGCGTCCACGTCACAGCGTCCAAGGCGGCTATGTCGGCACGCCCCGCTGCCACCGCCTCAGCGGCGCGCAGATGACTGCCGGTGTCGAGCGTGTGCCCGACGAAACTGAACCCAACATCGTTTTCGGCAAGGTATCCTTCGATGGCTGCCCATCCTGATTGAGACCGCACGTCATTGCGTGCCAGAACAGCTTCCCTGAAATCACCGATGTCGCGGCGCGGGTCATCTTTGCGCACCACCACGTAGGATTTATAATATCCCTGTGGGCAGCCGCGCACGCGGTAATCCGGTGTGCCCACCAGCGCAACACTGTCATGCAGAACGCTGCGATAGGGCAATCCGCAGGTTTGCGACAGGACCAGGCCGGGGTCATTCCACGTATCGTGCGGATCGCTTTGACGATCCAGATCAACGGGTCCGTGGCGCAGTTGCTGTCGGATCAGCCGCCACAGCCGGTCATTGGCAGCCCGGGTTGTGGTCGTGTCATACATCGGCAGGCTGGCTGTCACCCGGCGCGGTCCACGGCCTGTCTGGCATGAGCCGAGTCGCGGTCGCTGACGCCCAGGAAATTTGTTGCCATCCGAACGATTGCGTCCTCTTCCTGCGCCCGGGCACCATCGGCCAGAACGACCTGCCAAAGCGCCTGCACAACCGCGAGCCGGTCTTCGTAGGGCACAGCATCCTTGATCGCGCGGGTGAACCTGACGGTATCGGGGGCTTCTGCCTCAAGCGTTTCGGCTTCCGCGCGCAGGGCACTTGTGGCGCCGGGACCCAAATTGTATCTGCGGGCGTTGATCTGGTCTATCCGCTCTTTTTCCCGGGCGCTGTAATCATTGTCAGACCGCGCGATGCGTACGAGCAGAGCAGTCAAAGCGAGCCGGGCGTCCTCATCGGGAAGCGCGGCAGGTTCCGGTTGCGTCAACCGTTTTATGAATTCTCCAAACATGAGGGCGATATAGTCGGGATTGCAGGCTCTGCCAATATCACTTGGGTGCAAGTGCTGTACGCCGCGCCGCCGCAATGTCAGCATCCGTCAAGCCAAGCGCCGTTTCGATTGCCAGCAACTGAAGTTCTTCGCCTTCATCCCGCTCGCCGTCGGCCAGAGCCACGGACCACATCGCATCTGCCAGGGCTTTTCGGTCTTCGTAATCCACCTCGTCGCGCAGAATCCGGGCGAACTCCGGGGTGCCCGGTGCATGCCGCTCCAGCGCTTCGCATGTTGCGCGTAACTTTGCGGCCTCCAGTGGCTTGAGATCGAAAGTGCTGGCCAGAATTTTGTCGATCTGCCCGACTTCCGCGGCCTGATATGACTTGTCCGCAAACGCGATACGTACCAGCAGCGCGCCGAGGGCCAGCTGCGCATTAGGTTGTGGCAAGGGCTTCGGATCGGGTTTCCTGCGGGGGAATAGTCTTTCAAACATAAGTGTTTAACTGAGTTCCGGGTTTTTGCCAAAGCGGACATTGTCGAGCGCAAGGCCCTGCGGATCGGTGTTGGTGATCACGACACCCGCGATGTCTGCGATGCCGGTTGCTCGGATAAACCCAAACGCATGTTCGCCCGCCGGCGGAAGATCCATGCTCATGATAACCTGACCGTCTCGTCGCAGAAACACCGCGCGGGCGGTGCCTTCTTCTCCGCCACGCAGCTGGAACGAAAGCGCCGACTGGTCATCGTCAAACAGAAAGGCCATTGCGCCTTCGCCCTGCGCATGGCGCTTGGGATATCCCGCCACGCCGTAGCCGTTCAACACGTTGTTGCCTTGCATGAACACGACCGACAGGTTCTGGCCCTTATCTCCGGGCATCACCGTCAAGGGTGGAAGCGCCGCGCCATCGACCTGATCGTGATCCCCGACCGGGGCAATGACCTGGCCGGCAAACCGCTCGCCGAATATCGCGCCTTCAAGCACCAGAAGGTCTGGCACAAGATATCCCGGCCCCTGACTGGACCGTGTGTCGTCGAAGGTGATGATCCGCGTCAACTGCAATGCCTCGGGATCGACCAGACACACCGGTGTGCCGCAGGCAAGCGCAGCGCGGCCCAGGGTCATCAGTATGAGTGTCAGTCCCAAACGCATGTCTGCATGTTGCCACGCAAAACGGATTCTGCCTAGCCGGGAATGAGATAGCAGCCCGCCCGATACTACAATGACGCAAAGCGTTCACCCATGCGCCGGGCTTCGATATCCAAACCATAGGGCGGGTTGATGACAAACAGGCCGGACCCGACCATGCCATGCCCCGGACGCGCCGGGGCAAAGTGAACTTCGTGCCGCAAGGCTTCCGGATAGGTGTCTTGCAGGCGTGTGATCATGGGAAGGTGGGATTTCGATGTCAGGATCGGATACCACAGACACAGGATCCCGACGTTCCATGCACGCGACAGGTGGGCAATGTGGTTCGGAATGTCATTGTAATCGCTTTTGATTTCGTAACTTGGGTCGATCAGTATGAACCCGCGGCGGGGCGTGGGTGGCACCACGGAATGCGCAAGCTCGAAGCCGTCCATGTTGTAGCATTTGGGCCCATAGGCGGAGAGCGCGAAATCGAGCGCGGCATGTTCGGCAGGATGTAATTCTGCGAGGTGGATCGTGTCGTTTGGGCGTAGCAGCGTGGCCGCGATCAACGGCGAACCCGGGTAGCTGTCGGGGCCATGCGCATCGCGCGTGATCCTTAGGACTCTGGCATAGGGGTGATCCGGCCCGAACCAATCCGACACGTGTCCGATACCCTTGGCGGCTTCCCCGGTTTTCAGCGACGCGGCATCGGCCAGATCATACAGGGCCCGGCCTGCATGTGTTTCGATATAGGTTAACGGCTTATCTTTTTGCAGCAGATATCCCAGTATCCATGCCAAAAGGCTGTGCTTGTGCACATCCGCAAGATTTCCGGCATGATAACTGTGTTGATAGCTGAGCATGCCGCCGGGTTTAGCCCAACGGAGCTGGCACGCAACGTGAAAACGTGGATCGGGTCACAGAATTACTGACACACCCGGCGCGTGGCAGTTATGTCTTTTTCACGCGCCGTGCCGCGGCCAGGGCTGTCACTCCGAACAGTGAAAAGAGGATCGACGCATTCAGCGGCACAACAGCGACGTCGTCTGCCGCAAATGCGACGGCACCATCAGCCACGATTTCGAAGTTGGCCTCGTAACCGAAAAAGTCGCAAAACCCTTCAGGCAGCCCTTTCTCAGCCCCTTCTTCAGCGGTGCACCCACCGGGTAGAAAGCTGCCCGCGGCACCGAAGAAATCCACGCTCTGACCGGCGAGGTCGACGCGAACATCATAGTCTCCCCAAAAGTCAAAGACCTCGAATCCCACGAGCTGCCCGGTACTGTCGAGCTTTTCATTCACGCCTTCCAGCCCGGAACATTCGAAGTAGCTGCCGATCGCGCATTCCACGCCGCTGGACTCATCGAGGTCAAACCGGAAGGGCAGCCGCGTGCCCGTGGACAGGCCGGCGAAAGGAGCGAGGGGGGATCGCAGTGTCTCGGGCACCGTGAAGCCGGGAATGTTACAGCCGCCGTCAACATCCTCGCAGATCTCGGCATCGGCAGTGTATAATTCAGAGAGATTGTCACCCGTGAACACAGCTGAAAAACCAATGACCTTGGCGTCAACAGACGCACCCAGTGACACGAGCAAAGCCGCGATAGGGAAGGCCTTCATTGTCATATTCGTAACTCCCAAACCTCAAATCTGTACAAGTTCACGTTATGCGGGAGGATTTGAGTCTGAAAGTGTTAACCACGTTTTTTGGCGGTCAGTGAATGCAGGGGTGCGAGAAACCGCCCATCGCAGCAATTTGATCGGAAAAAATGTGCCAAATCATCTGGAAACCGGATGATTGTTTCCAGATGCAAGGGACGCGATTGTCACACGAGGCGTGAAATCTCTTTCGCGGCACGCACGAAGTCTTTGAACAGCGGGTGCGGGTCAAACGGCTTGGATTTGAGCTCGGGGTGAAATTGCACGCCGATAAACCAGGGGTGATCCGGCCATTCGACGATCTCCGGCAATTTACCGTCGGGCGACATGCCCGAAAAACACAGTCCCGCCTTTTCCAGTTGATCCCGGTACTTGATGTCCACTTCGTAACGGTGACGGTGCCGTTCGTCTATCGCCAAAGAGCCGTATACTTCTGCAACCCGTGTGCCTTCTTTGAGCACAGCGTCGTAAGCACCCAGTCGCATGGTGCCACCCTTGTCGTCCCCGACCTTGCGCGAAACCTTCGCATTCCCCTGCACCCATTCCTTCAGGTGATAGACAACCGGTTCAAATCGCTTCTTGCCCGCCTCGTGATCAAATTCCTCAGATCCCGCCGTCTTGATGTCGGCCACGTTGCGCGCGGCTTCGATCACCGCCATCTGCATGCCCAGACAGATGCCCAGGTAAGGGACCTTACGGGTGCGCGCGAATTCGGCAGCCTTGATCTTGCCCTCCGTGCCGCGCTCACCAAAACCACCGGGCACGAGGATCGCGTGGAACCCTTCGAGATGCGGGGCGACATCGTCCGCCTGGTCGAAGACTTCGGCATCAACCCATTCGACACGGACTTTGACCCGATTTGCCATGCCGCCGTGGGTCAAAGCCTCGGCAATGGATTTGTAAGCGTCTTCAAGCTGGGTGTACTTGCCCACAATAGCGACCTTGACTTCGCCTTCTGGGTTGTGAACGCGGTCAGACACATCCCGCCACACCGTCAGGTCCGGTTTCGGTGCGGGAGAGATGTCAAACGCATCCAACACCGCCTGGTCCAGACCCTGTTCATGATAGGCCAGCGGCGCGTCGTAAATGGTTTTCAGGTCATAGGCCGCAACCACTGCTTCCTTGCGGACGTTGCAGAAGAGGGCGATCTTTTCGCGCTCCTTCTCCGGAATGGGTTGTTCGGAACGACAAACCAGAATATCGGGCGCGATCCCGATGCTCTGCAGTTCCTTCACCGAGTGCTGGGTCGGCTTGGTTTTCAGTTCGCCCGAGGCGGCAAGGTAAGGCAGCAGTGTCAGGTGCATGAAGATGCACTGACCCCGCGGCTTGTCATGTGCGAACTGGCGAATGGCCTCGAAGAAGGGCAGCCCCTCGATGTCGCCCACCGTGCCGCCGATTTCGCACAACATGAAATCCACCTCGTCGCCGCCAATATCGAGGAAGGCTTTAATCTCGTTCGTGACATGCGGAATGACCTGAATCGTTTTACCCAGGTAATCCCCCCGCCGCTCTTTTTCGAGCACGGTGGAGTAGACGCGACCCGAGGATACGGAATCAGTATTGCGCGCCGCGACACCCGTGAAGCGCTCGTAGTGACCGAGGTCGAGGTCGGTCTCAGCGCCGTCGTCGGTGACAAAAACCTCGCCATGCTCGAACGGGGACATCGTCCCCGGGTCGACGTTGAGGTAGGGATCAAGCTTGCGCAACCGCACGGAAAAGCCACGTGCCTGCAACAGGGATCCCAGCGCGGCTGAAGCGAGACCTTTGCCAAGGGAGGACACCACACCACCGGTGATAAAGATATAACGTGCCATGGTCTGATATGCTCCCGTGCATCTTGGCGGTTTTGAAAAGCCGCCCGAATTGGCTGCGAAATTCGCAGTTCCACGGGACTTAAGCCTAACAGGATTCGGGGTGCAAAGGCAAGACGTACCGCAACATGATGTTGCAAAACATCTTACATCCGCAAGGGGTTGTAGTCAGAGGTTAATCCGCCAGAGGAACAAGCGGCGCGGTGTCATCGGCCGAAGGCGGCAACAGTGCATCGCTCTCTGGGACGGCGGGGGTCGCGGGCTCGTTCAGCGCGGGCGGCGTCACGCCAAGGCGGTCCACAACCGATGAGCCGGAGGCGTTTTCCGCCGCGAAAATGGTCAGGGTGATCGAGGTGCCGATGAAGGCGATGGCCAGAAGCCATGTCAGTTTTCCCAGCGCAGTCGCTGCGGCACGTCCGGACATGGCGCCACCGCCACCGCCACCCATACCCAGACCACCACCTTCGGAGCGCTGCATGAGCACAACGGCGATCAGGCTCAGCGCCAGAATAAGGTGGACGATCAGGATGACGTTTTCCATTAAGGACCTGCGGGTTTGATTTGACTTTGAGGGTATCTAGGCAAGTTTGCTCATACTCGCAAGGGAGGATCGCCCTGATTTGGATTGCTGTGCACAAGTCAAGACCGTCGCGAGGCGTGTCATCCGGGCGACGGTCTGTCGAAGTTACTCTCTCATGCGCGCAGACTAAGAGGGATATCCTGGAATTGAGGCGCTGAAGACTCACTTCATGCAAAATTCATAACACGTTTGGCGGGAAAAATCGTGGCAAAAATCCAGGCTGTGGATAACTCAGGCGAGGAACCGCTGGACAACCGCTGACGGGCGTCCCAGAAATACGCATATGCCCCATGATCACCCTGACCACCCGCACAGCCTGCTGCCGCCTGATCCGGCGTTGCGTATCAAGGCGCTGGAAACGATTTTGACCCGAAAGGGGCTGGTTGATCCGGCCGCGCTCGATGCGATCATCGATACTTATGAGAACAGGATCGGTCCCAGAAATGGTGCGCATGTGGTTGCCCGCGCCTGGCGTGATCCGGCATTCAAGGCCGCGCTTCTTGAGGATGCAACGGCGGTTGTTTCCGATCTGGGCTACTATGGTCGGCAGGGTGAACACATGGTTGCGGTGGAAAACACCGACAAGGTCCATAACATCGTGGTTTGCACCCTGTGCAGTTGCTACCCGTGGCCCTTGCTGGGCATTCCGCCCGGCTGGTACAAATCGGACGCCTACCGAGCGCGTGTCGTGCGCGAGCCCCGCGCCGTGCTGTCGGATTTCGGCGTGACTCTACCGCCGGATGTGGCCGTGCGCGTGTGGGATTCGACCGCAGAGGTTCGCTACCTCGTCATTCCGCAACGGCCGCCGGGCACCGATGGCATGGATGAGGCCGCCCTGATGGATCTGGTGACCCGCGACAGTATGATCGGTACCGGCCTGGCGGTTGCGCCATGACCCGCGTGCACGATATGGGCGGTCGGTACGGCGATGGGCGGGTGGTTCCGGAACCGGAAGATCAGGTGTTCCACGAAGACTGGCACAAGCGCGCCCTCGCCGTGACGCTGGCCGCTGGCGCGCACGGCGCCTGGAACATCGACGTGTCACGCCATGCGCGCGAAAGGCTTGCCCCTATGGATTACGCGCGTTTTTCCTACTACGAAAAATGGATGGCCGCGCTTGCCGATCTGCTTGTCGAGACAGGATTGGTCACTGCCGACGAGATGGCGGGTGCCAACCCCACGATGAGCCCTCGTGCTGCAACGACGTTGACGGCAGAGGCCGTGCCCGCGGTACTGGCGAAGGGTGGGCCGGCGACCCGTGCGAGCGATATGGCCCCCGCCTTCGCGCCGGGCGATGTCGTGCTCACCCGCCATCTGGCGGAAAACACGCTTGTAGATGGGGGACACACCCGGCTACCCCGGTATGCGGCGGGCGCGCGGGGTTGTATATTGCGGTATCACGGGACGCATGTCCTGCCTGACAGTTCGGCACATGGGCTCGGGGACGCAGCCGAGCCGCTTTACGCGGTGGTATTCCCGGCGTCGGAGCTATGGGCGCACCCGGAAAACCCGGCGGATGAAGTGGTGCTCGATTTGTGGCAAAGCTATCTGGTGGCGGGATGACAGCCATACCCCAGCCGGTTTTTTCCGAACCCTGGCATGCACAGGTTTTCGCGCTCACGGTTCACCTGAACGAAGCGGGGTATTTCGACTGGCCCGATTGGGCAACGCGTTTTGGTGCGACACTGAAAGCGCATGGTCTGACAAAGGAACTGGACGGTGGCGACGACTATTTCGTGGCCTGGCTTGAAACGCTGGAGCATTTTCTGGCCAGCATGGGCATGACGGATATCACCGAAATCGCGCAGATCAGGCAGGCATGGGAAGAGGCCTATCTGGCAACGCCACACGGGGCGCCGGTAAATCTGCAGGATTAGGCTTTGGGGCGTGATGTCAGGCCTGCCTTGTTCAGAAACCGCCGCCACGCGCCTTTTTGCGGCAGACGGGGCAGGCGCAGCTTTGGCTTGCCGGCGAGGCGGTTGAATTCATGCATGTCGATCACGCGCTCCGCGCATCCGCACCCTTCGCCAAGGCCCACCTTGGCATAGTAGAACTTCTGGAAGTCTTCCGGGCGGTCTGGCGTGCGTGGCATGTGATGTCCTTTCGCAAGGATCATAGCCGACGGAACGCGGCGCGACCATGCTCCACTCACTCATCGACATCGTCGACGTCCGATTGACCCGAAAGCGCGCGCCGCACATGGCTCCAGCTCAGACCGATCCCCAGCACCAGCGAGAGGGAAAGCAAGCCGAGCCACACGTTCAGGCTCGAATTATCAAGACGCAGGACGCCCAGATCATACAATACCCAGAGCAATGCCCCCAGGATCGCCATCACCAAAATCATGCCACCGGCCCCGATCGACCGTAGCGTTGCGCGAAGATAGATGATGTATCCCACGGCCAGCACCAGGGCGAGAAGCACCGCAATCGAGAGGTTCATGGACCCGTAATCGCGCACCCAGTTGATGTAATTGTACTGTGTCGGATTGAAGGTCAGTGCCAGCAACCCAAACGCAAAAAACCATCTCGTCAGAAATCCCATCGTCGCCTGCTCCAATCGTCCAAGTGTTTTGCGGGAAAATATCTCCCCGTCGGCACTGAATGTCTATGGTGGAGGGCTGTGATCCATGAATGTGTGGAAAGACTATTTTCTGGTTTCGCCCCACGTGTGTCACCGCTATACCAGCGCGGGTTTGAAACACACCAAAAAGGACCAGCCATGGCAAATGTTGTCGTTGTCGGCGCCCAGTGGGGCGATGAGGGGAAAGGCAAGATCGTGGACTGGCTCTCCGAGCGGGCCGACGTGATCGCGCGGTTTCAGGGGGGGCACAATGCCGGGCACACGCTGGTGATCGACGGTGAAGTCTTCAAGCTCAGCCTGCTGCCGTCGGGGATTGTGCGCGGCGGCAAGCTCAGCGTGATCGGGAACGGCGTTGTGCTGGATCCATGGCATCTGGAAAGCGAAATCAAGGGCCTGCGCAGCCAGGGCGTGGAGATCACGCCGGACACCCTGATGATCGCGGAGAACACGCCGCTTATCCTGCCGATCCACGGAGAGCTGGATCGTGCGCGCGAGGCACAGATTTCGGTCGCCAAGATCGGCACGACGGGCCGCGGTATTGGTCCTGCCTATGAGGATAAAGTCGGCCGCCGATCCGTGCGCGTGGCCGATCTGGCGGATGACGCGACCCTGGAATTGCGCGTGGATCGCGCGCTGGTACACCATGATGCTTTGCGGCGCGGCTTAGGGCTGGAACCTGTCGACCGGGCGGATCTGGTCGCCAAGCTGCGGGCCATTGCCCCCACCTTGCTGGAATACGCGGCACCCGTCTGGAAAGTGCTGAACGAAAAGCGCAAGGCGGGCAAACGCATTCTTTTTGAAGGCGCGCAAGGCGCGTTGCTGGATATCGACTTCGGTACCTATCCGTTTGTGACCTCGTCGAACGTGATTGCCGGGCAGGCCGCTACGGGCACCGGCATCGGGCCCGGCTCCATCGATTTCGTGCTGGGGATTGTCAAGGCCTACACCACCCGCGTTGGCGAGGGGCCATTCCCGGCAGAGCTTGACGACGCTGACGGCCAGCGTCTGGGCGAGCGGGGTCACGAGTTCGGCACGGTTACGGGGCGAAAACGGCGCTGTGGCTGGTTTGACGCCGTACTCGTCCGTCAGACATGCGCCACCTCAGGCGTGAACGGCATCGCCTTCACGAAACTCGATGTGTTGGACGGCTTTGACACCCTGAAAATCTGCGTCGGGTACGAGCTGGATGGCGAGCGTGTGGACTACCTGCCCACCGCGGCGGACCATCAGGCGCGCTGCACTCCCATTTACGAGGAAATGCCCGGTTGGCACGAATCCACCGAAGGCGCGCGCAGCTGGGCAGATCTTCCGGCGAACGCGATTAAATATGTGCGGCGCGTCGAAGAGTTGATCGATTGCCCGGTCGCCCTACTTTCTACGTCACCTGAACGCGAGGATACAATCCTTGTGACGGACCCGTTTGCCGATTGAGAAAGCCATCATGCCTGTCAGTTACAAAGCGCGGCGCCGCCTGTCCCTTCTGATCCTGCTTGTCGGGCTGCCCGCCTATATCATTGCGGCGGTGACTGTCGTCAACTGGCTGGACAGGCCGTCGCTCCTGGTTGAATTCCTGGTCTACGTTGTCTTGGGCATCGTTTGGGCGCTGCCGTTCAAATTCGTTTTCAAGGGGATTGGTCAGGCTGATCCGGACAAGACAGACCCCTGACATAAAAAGAAAAAGCAGGCCCGAAAGCCTGCTGGTTTCTTCGCATTCAAGTGGCGGTGTCAGCCTGCCGCACGTTCATCCGGCTTGAAGCCGATCGCCTCTGATGCCGTGAAGCGACCCCCCTTGATCTTTTCGATCTTGCCGGACCGCAGCAGCTGTCCGAAAGAGCGCAAACCGTCCTCGCGGCTGAATTCACCGCATTCGGCCTGACGGACACGTGTCATCAGCTGCGGTCGGGAAAACTGCTCCTGCCCCTCCACGAATGACAGGTAAGCCGCGGCCGCCTCCAACAAATCCGGAAGTTTGGTTGCGCCCATTTCTTCGGCAAAGGCGGCAAAACCGGTGTCTTCACCAAGATCCAGATCTTCGTCGAGCGTTGCCGCCACGCGGCGCGGCATAACCGGGCCATTGTCACGCAGCGAATCTGCATCGATACGCTGTTCGGCCACCAGTTTCAGCGGGGCCGGGCGCGCGTCGGCTGGGCGTTCGGTGCGGTTGCCTGAGGCCACGGGACGTCGAGGCCGAACAACTTCGGCCAGATCGCTCCGGTAGTCCTTGGTGGTTTCTTCCTCGTTTTCCTCACGCGCCATGGATTTATCCGCGAACCGTGCAGCCACGGCAGCGCGCAGATGGGCGAACGCACTGCGGCGCGTCGCACCTTCTGGTTCTTCCATCTGTTGATCGGCTTCGGCCATCAGGCGCGACAGGTCTTTGTCATTGCCATCGTCAATCGCAGGCAGGCCGTCGAGTGCCGTGTCTTTTGCATCTGTGTCGTCGACATCATCGCTGGTCACGGCATTGAGTTCGCGTTGCAGATCAGCTTCTTCTTCCGCGGACAGGGCCGCGTCATCGTTTTCGTCGTCGAATTCTTCCAGATCACCGGAGTCGAGCGCTGCCTCAAGGTCTGCGCGATTGACTTTGAGAACGCGCCCATAAACCGGGGCGGGGTCCTCTGCAACGTCGGCATCCCCGCTCAACGCGTCAATGCTCTCTCGGGCGGGAACCGGGTCAGTATCCGCGTCATCGTCGCCAAACAGGTTCTCCGCGACGTCTTCTGCCGCATCGTCATCGTCTGCGGCCAGCAGATCCTCGTCATGGGCGTCTTCGGCATCATGGGTGCCGGCCTCAATACGGCTCAGGATGCTGGAAAGATCATCTTCCTCTTCCTCGACTTCGGCTTCCGCTTCCGCCGCGATCTGGTCGTCGGCGTCCAGCGCGTCCCCGATTTCCTGTGCCGCATCGCTCAGGGTGGCGTCGGCGAGGCTGGTTTCCTCCGCCGGCTCATCTTTCTGCCGGGTGGCCACGTCAAATGGCATGTCAAGGAAATCGACGGCAGGCTCTGCCTCCAGCTCGGCTGCGTCTTCATCGTAGTCGTCCGACAGGGCGTCATCATCCTGCTTGGAAACAACGTCACGAATGCGCTGCAGTTTGGCGGCAATGCTTTCGGCGGCCACTTTGGGGGCGTCAACCGGTTCTGCAAAATCAGCAGGCATGTCGAAGCTTTCCATCTCTTCGACGACATCGCCTTCAGCTTCGGTTTCGGTCTGAACGTCTTCGTAGGACGGGCTGTCGGCAAAGAACGCCTCGGCGCTCAATGCAGCGTCCTGATCCTGCAGTTCTTCTTCAAAAACGTCCTGTAGAGTGGTCTCGTCTTCGGCACCCTCTTCGTGTCCTTCCGCCACAAGGCTTTGCGGGTCTTGATCAGCGTCTTCAACAGTAACCGCATCTTCGCCCATGACTTCTTCGGTTGCGTCGGTGTCTTCCTCAGGCGTGACTTGGGGGGCTGCCGCGGTTTCCTCCTCGGCAACGACAACAGGTTCTTCGTTTTCGTCTTCGACAGCATCGTCGACCGCGATTTCGGGGGCGGCTGCCTCGGGCGTCTCAACTTCTGTTGCAGCGTCGGACATCTCTTCGGGATCAGGCTCTTCCGCAACGACCTCCCGCGCGGTTGTTTCCGATGGCGCTACAATCTCCTCGTCAGGCACCGCAGCGGCGGCGGGTACCGCGAGCGGGGCAGCCGCCGCTACCGCAGGCGTCTCCGGCTGGACGGCTTCGTCGTGCGCCTTGAGCATAATGCGCCCGTCGTGTTCGCGCGCTTCGACCCGGCGGGCGACCTCACGCTCGGCAATCCGCGCCAGCATTTCTGCATCTGGTTGTGGCGGTTCGGCGCCAAAGTAACGATCATCCGCGGCCAAATCACGAAAGTATTCCGCAATGGCTTTCATTGTATCAAAAGAGTCTTCAAACCCTTCCAGAGTGCAGGAAAAAGTTCCATAAGAGACTGTCAAAATCTTGTTGTTATTCATCATCGGATGCTCGTCCTCTGCGTGATTTCAACAAACTGTTTACCATACGGGGAAAGTCCAAAGCGGCGCGAATCTGTGCTCATTACGGTATCATTTCGTGGCAACAATGTGTTCTGTTTCCAAAAAGGACATTAAACTTCGGTGAATAATAAAATTATACACAAATTCGAGCCAGTCACTTTGATTGGCGGTGGCGCCATCGGGCCAGATGATCTTCGGGTGGCGCTCGACATCGCACCGACCTGTGTCGCAGCGGACAGCGGCGCGGACGCTGCCTTGCAGGCGCGGGTCGAACTGACGGCTGTATTCGGTGATATGGATTCTATCTCAGAGGCGGCGCGCGCGCAAATCCCCGAGGAGCGCGTGCATCTGATCCCTGACCAGATCAGCACTGATTTCGACAAGGCCCTGCGCAACATCGATGCCCCGCTTGTGGTCGCGGTAGGCTTCATGGGGCGTCGGGTCGATCATCAGCTTGCAGCCCTGCACACGCTGGTCATGCGCCCCGACCGGCCTTGCGTGATCCTCAGCGATGAAGACGTGATCTTTCTGTGCCCGCAGGATTTCGACCTGCCGACGCCGGTCGGCACCCGCGTCTCCCTTTTCCCGATGGGGGACGTGCAGGGCCGGTCCGAGGGTTTGCAGTGGCCGATAGATGGTCTGGCATTTTCCCCAAGCGGCACATCGGGCACGTCCAATCGCACAACCGGCGATCTTAAACTGGTGGTGGAGGCACCCCTGCTTTTGTGTTTTCTTCCGCGGCGCTTTATTCGGCCGGTTGCACAGAGACTTGCTGCGCAGCCACGGCACGCGCGGTGGCCCGCTCGCGCAGAACGATGTAAAGACCTGCAGCCATCGTGATCGCGATACCGACAGAGGCCAGGGTGTTCGGCAGATCACCGAAGACGATGAAGCCGATGACCGTTGCGAAGGGTATCTCCAGATATTGCATCGGGGCCAGGGTGGTCGAAGGTGCATATCGCAGTGACCATGTCATCAGCAGATGCGCCACAGTGCCCAGCAACCCGATCCCGATGAGGAGGGTCCAGTCAACAGTGCTGACCTGTATCACCTGCAGCTGTGCCAGGGACGACCCCTGAAAAACGTAGAGAACGGGCAGCATCATGATCACCGCCATGGTGCCACTGATCGCCTGCAGGCTGATCGGGTCGGTTTCCTTGGCGATCTGACGGGTGACCAGCATGAACAGGGCAAAATTCACCGCCACCGCCAAGGGCAGCAACGCAGGCCACCCGACGGCGGTGAAGCTGGGCTGGACCACAAACAGCGTGCCAATGAAGCCAACGAGGCAGGCGATCAACCGGCGTGGTCCGACTTCCTCGTCCAAAGCGTATTTGCCCAGCAAGAGCATGATGAAGGGCATCACGAAGGCGATTGCGATGGCATCTGCAAGTGGCAGGAATTTCAGGGCCGTCACCATTGCGCCAATGCCAAAGATATGGAGGATCGTGCGCAGCAGCGTCAGCGCCAGAACCCGGTTGGACATGCGCCAGTTGCGCCGGGTGATCCAGACCAGGGGAATCAGGATGACCGCCTGAACGGCAAACCGCACCAGCACAAGTTGCCCGACGGGTACTGTTTCGCCAAGGATCTTTGCCACGGCATCACCAACGGGTGCGAGGATGCAGAATCCAAGCATGAGCATGATGCCAAGAAGAGGTCTGTCGAGTGCCATTGGCAGAACCTACGAGCGGTATTCAATCATTGCAAGAACAGCTTGCGCGTCGACTCAACTTTTAGCAGTTTGGCACATTTACGGCCAATCCGCCCAGCGAAGTCTCTTTGTATTTCTCGGACATGTCTGCGCCTGTCTGGCGCATTGTCTCAATACAAGCGTCCAGTGGCACAAGATGTGTCCCGTCGCCGCGCAAGGCAAGTGACGCGGCGGACACGGCCTTGATTGCGCCCAGCCCGTTACGTTCGATACATGGCACCTGCACCAGCCCCTTGATCGGGTCGCAGGTCATGCCAAGGTGATGCTCCAGCGCGATCTCGGCGGCGTTTTCCACCTGCGCCGGAGAGCCTCCCATGACGGCACATAAGCCAGCGGCCGCCATGGCAGCGGCGGATCCCACTTCGGCCTGACATCCGGCCTCCGCACCCGATATCGAGGCGTTGAACTTGACGAGGCCACCAATGGCGGCCGCGGTCAGCAGGAAATCCTCCACATGGGCCTCCGAGGCGCCGGGGACATGATCGAGATAGTAGCGAAGCGTCGCAGGTAATACACCGGCCGCACCGTTCGTCGGCGCGGTCACAACTTGCCCCCCGGCCGCGTTTTCCTCGTTTACAGCCATGGCGTAGACGCTCATCCAGTCGTTGATGGTATGCGGGGCCGTCAGGTTCATACCGCGCTCTTGGAGCAGCTTGTCGTAAATACCTTTCGCACGGCGTTTGACGGCCAGTCCGCCGGGCAGCACACCCTCGGTTGTCAGCCCGCGCTCGATACAGTCGTTCATCACCTGCCACAGACGTCGCGTTCCGGACTTGAGGTTATCCACACCACCGCGCGCAGCCTCGTTCGACCGTTTCATTTCCGCAATTGTGCGTCCTGAAGCCTGGGACATTTCAAGCATTTGCGCTGCGGTTTTGAAAGGAAAGGGAATTGGCGCACCTTCTTCGGTGTCCTTGCCTTCTGCCAGTTCGGCCTCTGTCATGACAAAGCCGCCGCCAATCGAATAATAGGTCTCGCGCAGGGTCACATCGCCCTGCGCATCCGTGGCCATCAGCATCATGCCGTTGGCATGGCCCGGAAGGACCGTGTCAAAGTCAAAGACGAGGTCGTTCGCGGGATCAAAGGCCAGCTCCGGTAATCCTTGGGGGCGAATCTTGCCGCTGGTCCTGATCTCTTGCAACGCGTGCTCGGCTTTTTCGGCGTCGTAGGTGTCGGGCACAAAACCCGCGAGACCCAGAATGGTCGCGCGATCCGTGGCGTGGCCGACGCCCGTGAAGGCCAGCGATCCGTGCAACGAGGCCCGCAAGCCGTGAAAGGCGAAGGGCGACGCGCGCATCAGGTCGAGAAACCGTGCGGCGGCCACCATCGGGCCCATCGTGTGCGAGGACGAGGGGCCGATGCCCACCTTGAACATATCGAATACGGACAGAAACATCAGACAGCACTTCCTTCGGGCGGGCTGGGCGCACGCGGCGCGGTGAACGGGTGCGCGCCCAGCCCTTCGGCCAACTGCGCTTTTGCGACACTTTCACGTGTTTCGAGTTGCTTTGCCATACCGTGCAGGGCGGGCAGGGCCGTCAGATCAAACCACGCGGTGTCTGTATCTGCCGGATAGAGTTTGAGCCACCTTAACGTGGGGCCCAGGTAGATATTCAGGAGCAGCGGCGGCTCGACCTGACGCCAATGCGCGTCAAGTACGCCCAGATGACCCAGAATGTTGTGCCGCGCAACAGATTGCAGCTGCAGCTGATCCTCCCGTTGCGCGCCGATATAGACGGACGGGTAAAACAAAATCCTGAGCGCGGGGTGGAGCGTGTTTGACAAAAAGAACAACCATTTGAGCAACGCGGCGCGGTCCGGGGCGTCAGGGTGCGGCGCAAGGCAGCCGTGGCGGTCCGCCAGCCACAACAGGATGGCGGCGGTTTCAAAGATCGGTCCCTGCGGCGTTTCGAGGACGGGGATCAATCCGTTTGGGCTGAGGGCCAGATAGCCCGGTGCCCGTTGTGCCCGGGCGCTGCGGTCGACGAGAAGGGTCCGATAGGGCGCGCCGATTTCCTCCAGCGCCAGCCGCACGACCAGTGACGCGTTATCCGGTGCATAGTGAAGCGTATATGGGGCGCTCGTCATGGCACCTTAGCTACCGTGATTCCCGGTCTTGCCCAGACGGAAATGCGACGTTTTGCAGCGGAATTTGCCCGCGCTGACCCGCGCTGGCAGGAAAGGGTCGGGCCAATCGTCCAAAATCACCCCTCGCGCCTGCCCGCGAGGTTTCCTATAAGGCGAGGCAAAGCTGCCCAAGGAGCCACCGATGTCCTCAGAACTTTCCCCCATCGACAAAGCGAAATTCGTCTCTGCCAAACGCGCGGCGCAATTTGTGGAAAGCGGGATGCGGGTTGGCCTCGGCACAGGCTCCACCGCGGCATGGCTCGTGCGCTGCCTCGGGGAGATGGTGCGTGACGATGGCCTGCGGATCAGAGGTGTGCCCACCTCCACCCGGACGGCCGAACTGGCGCGCGAGGTCGGTATCGAGGTCGTCTCGCTGGACGAAGCCAAGTGGCTGGACATCACCATCGACGGGGCAGACGAGTTTGATGGCCAGCTGAACCTGATCAAGGGTGGTGGCGGCGCGCTCTTGCAGGAAAAGATAGTGGCAACCGCGTCGGATCAAATGGTTGTGATCGCGGATGTGGGCAAGGAAGTAGAGACACTGGGCGCCTTTCCACTGCCCATCGAGGTCATTCCGTTTGGCTGGCAAACCACGCAGGCGCTGGTCGAGGAAACGCTCGTATCGATGGACGTTCTGGGCCGGAAAAGCACCTTGCGCATGAACGGCGATGTGCCCTTCGTCACGGATGAGGGCAACCATATCATCGATCTGCACGTAAAACGGATCGGCAATGCCCGGCAGCTGGCGCTGGTGCTGAACCAGATGCCCGGTGTTGTGGAGAACGGGTTGTTCATCGATATCTGCGATACGGTCGTGATCGGCTACGGCGACGGCAGGGTTGAAGTGCGCGACATCAACGAAGGCACCGTCGCCACGGAAAGACTGGATTTCGTGGAGAGCGATAATCTCTTTGCGGACCTCTCTGACTGATCCCGCCTGTAACCATGCAAGAGGTGCGGTGGTAAAAGCATGACCGGCGCATATATACAGCAAGCAATACGATCAAAGACTTGGAAAGGCCGCCTCCGATGAGCGATTTTGACTACGATCTCTTTGTGATTGGCGGCGGGTCAGGCGGTGTGCGCGCAGCCCGCGTCGCTGCCGGAGAAGCAGGCGCCAGAGTGGCGCTGGCCGAAGATGACCGCTACGGTGGGACCTGCGTGATCCGGGGGTGCGTGCCCAAGAAGCTGATGGTTTTCGCAAGTGAGTATGCCAACGTGGTCGAGGACGCGCAGTCCTACGGCTGGACCCTCAAGCAGGGTCCTTTCGACTGGCCCGCATTCCGGACACGGCTGAATGACGAGCTGGACCGTCTGGAGCAAGTCTACCGCAACCTGCTCAAAGGCTCGAACGTCGAGACGTTTGACGCACGCGCTTCGGTGTCGGGACCACACGAGGTGACCCTGTCAACCGGCGAGACGAAATCGGCCAAGCATATTCTGGTGGCGACCGGGGGCCACCCGGTGCGTCCGCAAACGCCCAACGCCCATCTTGGCATCGTATCAGACGACATCTTTCATCTGGACAAGCTGCCCAGGTCGATGTTGATCGTCGGCGGTGGCTATATTGCCTGCGAGTTCGCCGGGATCATGAATGGCCTGGGCGTCGAGGTGACGCAGTATTACCGTGGGGCCCAGATCCTGCGGGGGTTCGACGAAGAAGCCCGCGGGCTTGTCGCTGAATCCATGCGGGAGCGCGGGATCAAGCTGCACGTCGGCACCAACATCCTCGAAATGGCGCCTGCCAGTGCCGACCGCAGCGCCGGCGAGACCGGGGCGATGGGAGGCACGGCGCAGGAACGGGTGGAAATGGCGCAGCTGCGCGCGGCCGAGGGCACCGCGAATGAACCAGTGTGGGTAAAGTCCACGACCGGGTCCGAGGGTGAGTACGATGTGGTGCTCTTTGCCACCGGGCGCGACCCGAATACAAAGGACATGGGGCTTGAAGAGGTCGGCGTGACCCTTGGCCGTCGCGGCGAAATCGGGGTGGACGCCTACAGCCAGACCTCCGTGCCGTCGATCTATGCTATCGGGGATGTGACCAACCGGGTTAATCTCACGCCGGTTGCGATCCGTGAGGGCATGGCTTTTGTCGAAACCGTGTTCAAGAGCAACCCCACGCCGGTGGATCACGACCTGATCCCGTCTGCGATTTTCACACAACCAGAAATGGGCACCGTGGGTCTGAGCGAAGAAGAGGCGCGCGATCAGGAACCTGTGGAGGTATACTGTACCTCGTTCAGGCCCATGCAAACCGCCTTCGCCGGACGCCCCGACCGGGTTCTGATGAAACTTGTCGTTTCCAAGGCGAGCCGCAAGGTTCTGGGCTGTCACATCGTCGCACCCGGTGCCGGTGAAATGATCCAGATGGCCGGGGTCGCGATCAAGATGGGCGCGACCAAGGAGGATTTTGACCGGACGGTTGCGGTGCATCCGACGATGTCCGAAGAAATGGTGACAATGCGTGTACCAATGCGGACGGCTTGATTTCCGCGCAACCTTACGTACCTATGACTGGAATTAATCGCGTATCTGAGCGGTTTAGGAGGGAAAGAGACTGAATGGCTGGCAATAATGGCGGCCCCTGGGGGGGCGGCGGCGGAAATTCCGATGATGACAGGCCCGGCGGTGGTAACCGCGGCAGTAATGGCGGGGGCCCGCGCGGCCCGCGCGGCGATGGGGCACAAATCCCGGAAATAGACGAGCTGGTCAAAAAAGGTCAGGAACGGTTGCGCGTCCTGATGGGCGGCAAGGGCGGCGGTGGTGGCACCGGCGGAAACGGCGGCGGCGGCGGTGGCCCTGCACTGACCCGCGGCACAATTGGCCTGGGTGTTCTGGGTGCGATTATTCTCTGGGGTATGGCGAGTTTTTACACTGTCGCGCCCGAAGAGCAATCCGTGGAGCTTTTCCTTGGCGAGTATTCAGCAACCGGGAACCCCGGTCTGAACTTTGCGCCCTGGCCTCTGGTCACGGCCGAAGTCCTGCCGGTGACCCGCGAACAGACCGAAGACATCGGATCGCGCGTGGACAGCGGCCTGATGCTGACCACGGATGAAAACATCATCGATATCGATTTCCAGGTGGTCTGGAATATCAACGACCCGGCCAAGTACCTGTTCAACCTTGCGGAGGCCCGCGAAACCATTCGCGCGGTGTCGGAATCCGCGATGCGCGAAGTGATCGCGCGTAACGAATTGGCCCCGATCCTGAACCGGGATCGTCAGGTCATCGCCGATGAGGCGCAGCAGCTCATTCAGGGTACGCTCGATGCCTATGACAGTGGCGTCAATATCGTGCGTCTCAACCTCGACAAGGCCGACCCGCCGCGCGAGGTGATCGACAGCTTCCGCGAAGTGCAGGCCGCCGAGCAGGAACGGGACAGGCTGGAACGGCAGGCCGACGCCTATGCCAACCGGGTGACTGCGGGCGCGCGCGGTGAAGCCGCCAGCCAGCTGGAACAGGCCGAAGCCTACCGCGCCCAGCAGGTGAACGAGGCACAGGGTGAAGCCGCGCGCTTTACGTCGGTGCTTGAGGAATACGCTAAGGCGCCGGAGGTGACCCGCAAGCGGCTCTATCTTGAAACGATGGAGCGTGTCTTTGGCGACGTCGACAAGATCATTCTGGAGAGTGATCTGGGCGGCGCAGGTGGCCAGGGCGTGGTGCCATATCTGCCGTTGAATGAATTGCGCCGCGGCGCTGCCGGAGGGAATAACTGATGCGTGCTAGTGGATTCCTGATACCCATCGTTGTCATCGCCGTTGTTGGTGTTCTGAGCTCTGTGTTTATCGTCGACGAGCGTGAAAAGGCGCTGGTCCTGCAGTTTGGTCAGATCAAATCGGTCAAGGAAAACCCCGGTCTGGCCTTCAAGATCCCGCTGATCCAGGAGGTTGTGCGCTACGACGACCGCATTCTGTCTCTCGATACCGAGGTGACCGAGGTCACCCCTTCTGACGACCGTCGTTTGGTTGTGGACGCCTTTGCACGCTACCGTATTTCGGATGTGACACAATTCCGGCAGGCGGTTGGTGTTGGCGGCATGAGGGCGGCTGAAGACCGGCTCGAAGGCATTCTGAACCCGACAATTCGCGCAGTTCTGGGCTCTGACGGCGTAACTTCGAATACAATTCTATCGGCAGACCGGGCAGGGTTGATGGCGCGAATTACGGAACAGGCGCGCCTGCGGGCCCTGCCGCTGGGTCTGGACGTCGTCGACGTGCGCTTGAAGCAAACCAACCTGCCTGAGCAGAACCTGGATGCGACGTTCGCGCGCATGCGCGCCGAACGTGAGCGGGAAGCAGCGGATGAAATCGCCCGGGGTGAGGAAGCGGCGCAGCGTGTGCGCGCCCTTGCGGACCGGACTGTTGTTGAAGTGACATCGGATGCGACGCGAGAAGCGGACATCATCCGGGGTCAGGCCGATGCTGAACGCAACGCGATTTTCGCGCAGGCCTTTGGAGCGGACCCGGAATTCTTTGAGTTCTACCGCTCATTGACCGCTTACGAACGTGCGCTCAAGGGTAGCAATTCGACAATGGTTCTGTCGCCGGACAGCGAATTCTTTAACTACCTGCGCTCCGATCAGGGCGTGCGCTCGGAAGAGGGCGAGAGCCGGTGAGCACGCTGCTTCTGGCGCTTGGGCTGGTGATGATCGTCGAGGGGCTGGCCTATGCGCTGGCCCCTTCGCTTATTGAGCGGATGCTGGAAGCGTTGCGGGCAATGCCGGAAAGTGCAGTGCGCCAGGTCGGCCTTTTGATCGTGGTGAGTGGTCTGATCCTCGTCTGGCTGGCGTGGCAAATGGGTGCCACCTTCGGGTAAGATCCCGGACGAATGCGTACAAATTTACTAAATTTGAGCGTTCCTTCACGGTTTGGTAACACAGTGTTGAAACTGTGCCGACGCGACACATCTTTATTATTGCACGGCAGCCACCCTAAATGCAGTCTGTGTGCAATCGCACAGCAATCTGTGCAGAATGGCCGTCGGCCAACAAAACAAGACTTCAGGAGACGACGAATGCAGCCCAAGGCGGTATCCATGTCCAAACACTTTTTCATCACCAATCAGATGCGGTTGATGCTCGTGGCTGTGCTGACACTGGCGTTCATGCTGGTTCAGCCTTTGAGTGCATTGGCCCAACAATCCAGTCTGGCGCCCCTGGCGGAAAAGATCAGCCCGTCGGTTGTGAATATCACCACATCGACGGTGGTGGCCGGTCGCACGGGCCCGCAGGGCATCGTGCCGGAAGGCTCGCCCTTTGAAGATTTCTTCCGCGAATTCCAGGATCGCAACAATGGGGACGGCGATCGCCCGCGCCGCTCATCTGCGCTGGGGTCCGGCTTCGTGATTTCCGAGGACGGCTATGTTGTAACCAACAACCACGTGATCGATGGCGCGGATGAAATTCTGATCGAGTTCTTCGATGGCGGGGAACTCAAGGCCGAAGTGATCGGCACCGACCCGAACACCGATATCGCGTTGCTGAAGGTAGAAGCGGACGGGCCGCTGCCCTTTGTGTCCTTCGCCGATAGCGATCTGGCGCGTGTCGGCGACTGGGTGGTCGCTATGGGGAACCCGCTGGGTCAGGGGTTTTCCGTGTCCGCGGGCATCGTCTCCGCGCGCAACCGGGCACTGAGCGGGACATATGATGATTACATCCAGACGGACGCCGCCATTAACCGCGGCAACTCCGGCGGGCCGCTCTTCAACATGGATGGCGAGGTCATCGGGGTGAATACCGCGATCCTGTCGCCCAATGGCGGCTCCATCGGCATTGGCTTCTCGATGGCTTCTAACGTTGTCACGCGGGTTGTGGATCAACTGAAGGAATTTGGTGAGACGCGGCGCGGCTGGCTGGGCGTGCGTATCCAGGATGTGACCGAAGACGTGGCCGAAGCGATGGGGCTTGCATCTGCATCCGGCGCGCTTGTCACGGATGTGCCGGAGGGTCCCGCCAAGGAGGCGGGCATGGAGGCTGGCGACGTGATCATCAGCTTTGCCGGCAAGGATGTGTCCGATACCCGCAGTCTCGTGCGCACCGTCGGCAACAGCCCGGTGGGCGAGACGGTGCGCGTGGTTGTCATGCGCGAGGGCACCTCCATGACGCTGAAGGTGACCCTGGGCCGCCGCGAAGAGGCAGAGGGCGCCGTGCCTGCCGTTGCTGCGGGCCCTGACAGCGAAGAAGACCCGGTGACCAAGTCGCTTCTAGGGCTGACGCTCACCGCGCTGACGGATGAACTGCGCGAGGAGCTTGGGACCGATCCGGAAATGCTGGGTCTGGCAGTGATGGAGGTCGACGAGACCTCCGAAGCCTTCGAGAAAGGCCTGCGGGCAGGTGACATCATCACCGAAGCCGGCCAGCAGAAAGTGACCAGCATTGCGGACCTCGAAAAGCGGGTGGAGGCTGCGGAGGAAGCGGGGCGGAAGTCTCTGCTGCTTCTGGTGCGCCGCGCCGGCGATCCGCGGTTTGTCGCCCTGTCGCTGGCGGAGTAAGCCAGGCTGATTTCAGTGAAAAGGGCGCTCGCGGCAGCGCCCTTTTTTATTGGGGCAAGGTGGCGCGGATCAGCCCCAACTGTTCAGCGGCCTTGGTCGTGAGGTCGAAACCGGGCAGGGCCTGCGCGGTCTGGTATTTCGCAATCGCGTCACGCGTCTCGGTATCGATCTCCCCGGTGATGGCGCCGGAATGATATCCGCGGGCGGCAAGCGCGCGTTGCAGGTTCTCGGTAAATTCAGAGGTCAGGTCTTCGGGGCAGACCAGTTGATACCAGCGTTCCTGTCTGGGTTGCGCGATGCGGGGCCGTTCCTCGTTTCGGTACCGGGCCGGTTGTCGGATAAGCCCCTCGGGGCTGATGTCTGCCGGTGAAATGAGCACGCGTTCGGTCACGGTTTCCACAACAGCGGGTGTCACGGTTTTGTCCCAGCAGGTGCCCGGTTCGGCGGTTTCCGGTGCTGTGCGGTTGGAGAGTGGCGAGAGACTGGCGGCCTCGGGCACAGGCGCTGCAGGTGTGCAGGCGGTCAGGAGGTACAGGAGCCCCGCTGCGACGCACAGGATGTTGGCGGTTCTGAAATGGCGTGCCTGTGTCATGGCCCAATGCCTCTTGGGTCTTTCTCTATCCTGTTGTGTAGAGCTTTTGCGGTGATCTGCCTAGGGGCCGGGATGTACCAGAGCATCCAGCATGAACGAAACATCCTCGATCTCTTCTGCCAGAACATGCATGACAGAATGTGCGCGCTGTAACCGGCCGGTTATCCGCAACATGCGCCCGGCAATAACCGCGCGGCGGTATTTTTCGTAGATGTGCCGCCAGACAATGACGTTCACCACACCGGTTTCGTCTTCGAGCGTGACGAAGATCACGCCCTTTGCGGTGCCGGGGCGCTGGCGCAGGATCACCAGCCCCGCCACCATGATGCGCGCGTTTTCGGGCGGCTCGTTCAGCCGAGACGCCACAAGACAGCAGGGCGGGCGGGGCCAGGGATTGTTTCCGGGCAATGTGCCGGGAGCAGGGGGAGAGATGACACGCATGAGAACAAATATAGAACAAATGGAGTTTCCGGCAACCCTGTGTGCCTGCGGCTCGCAAAAGAGGCTGGCGCCTTCTATATCGCCCCGGTAGACAGGCTCAAACAGATCAGCAAGGGAACGACAAACGTGGCAAAGATCACCTATATCGAACACGGCGGCAAGCAACATGTGGTGGACGTTGCCAACGGTCTCACTGTCATGGAAGGCGCGCGGGATAACAATATCCCCGGCATCGAGGCCGATTGCGGCGGTGCCTGTGCCTGCTCCACCTGCCATGTCTATGTTGACCCGTCGTGGACCGACAAACTGCCTGCAAAAGAAGACATGGAAGAAGACATGCTGGACTTTGCCTATGAGCCTGACCCCGCCCGCTCTCGTCTGACCTGCCAGATCAAGGTGACGGATGCTCTGGACGGTCTGGTCGTTCAAATGCCGGAAAAGCAGATCTGATGCAGATCAGGGCGCGGCGTCTTCTGTCGCGCCCGTGGCGCGGCCTTGCCCGCCGCGTGTTGCTGGCCTTGTGCCTGTTGCCACCGGGTGTGGCCACAGCGCAGACAATCCTGTCAGCCGGGTACGACATGCCCACAACCCGCTATCCGCACGGGGTGTTGGGCGACAGCATCGAGCACATCACTCTTGTGCTTGATCTGTCAACAGGCGAAGAGAAGCGATTTGTTCTGCCGGACGAACTGGTGTTCGAAGATACGGCGCCGCGCCTGGCGGATCTGGATGGCGACGGGGCTGCCGAGGTCATCGTCGTGGAGAGCAGCCAGACCTCGGGCGCGCGACTGGCGATCTACGGACCGAACGGGCGTATTGCGGCGACCCCGCACATCGGCACCCGGTTTCGGTGGCTGGCGCCCGTGGGGGCTGCGGATCTGGATGGTGACGGTCGCGTTGAGGTTGCGTTTGTCGACAGGCCGCATCTGGCCAAAACACTGAATGTTTACCGGTTCGAAGACGGCAGGCTGACACAGTGGGCAATGCTGAGTGGTCTTACCAATCACCGCATTGGCGAGCGGGACATCGCGGGCGGAATCCGAACCTGCAGGGGGCATCCCGAAATGATTGTCGCCTCTGCCAATTGGGCCAGCCTTGTGGCGGTGTCTTTCAAAGCGGGCGAATGGGTGCAGACGCCCATCGGTACCGATACCAGCCGCGCGGCCTTTGCACAGGCCATGGCATGTTTGCCTGAGTAACCCCCGGCGCCGGCCATCCGGTGCCGGGCGATGCCCCGCCGCGCGCTTTCAGAGCGCCCGCCAGCCGATGTCTCTGCGGCAGAACCCTTCGGGCCAGTCTATCTGATCAACCATGGCATAGGTCTCTTGCCGCGCTTCGGCCAATGTGTCCGCCCGGGTTGTCACCGCCAGCACCCGGCCGCCCTGCGCGGTGAACTGCCCGGCCTCGCGCCCGGTGCCCGCATGAAACACCATATGGCTGCTGTCTTCGGGCAGCCGGTCCAGACCCGCGATGACCGAACCCTTTGCATATGATCCCGGATAGCCCGAGGCGGCGAGAACAACGGTCATCGCGTGATCATCCGCCCAATTGACCTGCATCTCTTCGAGCCGCCGCTCTGCACAGGCCTGCATCAGGTCGAGAACCTGTGCGCCCAGCCGCATCATCAACACCTGGCATTCGGGATCGCCAAACCGCACATTGTACTCCACAAGCCGTGGTGCGCCGTCCTGAATCATCAGGCCCACGAATAATACTCCCTGATACGGCGTGCCCAGCCGCGCCATCTCGGCCATGGTGGGTTTCACGATATCGGACAGCGCCGCGTCGATCACCGCTTGTGTCATTACCGGTGCGGGCGAATATGCGCCCATGCCGCCGGTGTTGGGGCCGGTATCGCCTTCACCTACACGTTTATGATCCTGCGCGGTACCAATGGGCAGAACCGTTTCACCGTCGCAGAGCACGAAGAACGAGGCTTCTTCACCCTGCATGAATTCCTCGATGACCACCTCTGCACCTGCCTCACCAAAAGCGCCCGAGAACATCTCGTTCACGGCGGCAAGAGCATCGCTTTCGGTCTCCGCGATGATCACGCCCTTGCCTGCCGCAAGCCCGTCTGCCTTGATGACGATCGGAGCGCCCTGCTGCCGGACATAGGCGCGCGCGGCAGCGGCATCTGTGAAATGGCCATAGGCGGCTGTCGGCGCACCGGCTGCATCACACAGCTGCTTGGTGAAGGCCTTGGAGGCTTCGAGACGTGCCGCAGCCCCGCTTGGGCCGAAAACCAGGAAACCCGCGTCGCGCAGCCGGTCTGACACGCCCGCCGCCAGCGGCGCTTCCGGGCCAATGATCACGAAGTCGATGGCATTTTCCTCAGCGAATGTCGTAACGGCACCGCCATCTTCGATGTTAAGCGCCGCACAATCGGCAATTTCCGCGATCCCTGCATTGCCGGGCGCGACGATCAGGCGGTCGCACTTGGGGTTTTGCATCACTGCCCAGGCGAGGCTGTGTTCGCGCCCGCCGCTGCCAAGGATAAGAATGTTCATGCGGCTGCTCCTGATCTGCTTGGCCTTCGGTTCGCCGCGTTCTAAGCTGGCGCCAGCCGCGATACAACACCAGAGGCCGCATGGACCTGATCGACAGCCCTGACGAGGGCCTCAACAGCCCTGAATTCACCGTCACCGAGCTGTCTGGCGCGATCAAGCGCGTGATCGAGGGCGAGTTCGGCCACGTCCGGATCAAGGGCGAGGTGGGCCGTGTGTCGCGCCCGCGTTCCGGACACATATACCTCGACCTCAAGGATGACCGAGCCGTGATATCCGGGGTTATCTGGAAAGGTGTCTCGGCGCGTCTGCAAACCCAGCCCGAAGAGGGCATGGAGGTTGTGGCCACCGGTCGCGTGACGACCTTTGCCGGTCAGTCAAAATACCAGCTCGTGATCGAAGACATCAAACCAGCGGGCATGGGCGCGCTGATGGCGCTGTTGGAAAAGCGCAAGAAGATGCTGGAAGCGGAAGGGCTCTTCGATCCGAAGCACAAACAGGCGCTGCCCTATCTGCCCGAGGTGATCGGCGTTGTCACCTCACCGTCGGGGGCTGTCATCCGCGACATCCTGCATCGGCTGCGTGACCGCTTCCCGCGCAAGGTGCTGATCTGGCCGGTGGCGGTTCAGGGCGAGAAATGTGCACCCGAAGTCACCCGCGCCATCGAAGGGTTCAACGCGATGACGCCGGGGGGTGCGTTGCCACGTCCCGACCTGCTGATCGTCGCGCGGGGTGGCGGATCGGTTGAAGACCTCTGGGGGTTCAACGAGGAAAGCGTCGCGCGCGCGGCTGCGGCCTCGCGGATCCCCCTGATTTCCGCCGTCGGGCACGAGACCGACACCACGCTGATTGACTTTGTGTCCGACAAACGGGCGCCGACGCCAACCGCGGCCGCGGAACTGGCGGTTCCGGTCCGCCACGAGCTCATTGCCGTGCTGAACGGTCAGGACGCGCGCATGCGTCAGGCGTTGAGCAGTGGTCTGACCCGTCGCGGTCAGCGCCTGCGAGACATCGCGCGCGCGCTGCCACGTGCCGATACCCTGCTTGATACGCCGCGTCAGAGGCTGGATCTGGTCAGCGCCCGTCTCGGCCCCGCGCTCATTGGCGGGGTCCAGAAGCGAAAAGTGAAGCTGGCGGATATGAGCGGCACGTTGCGCCCCGCCACGTTGCGCCGGTCCTTGCAGGTCGAGGGCAGACGCCTGCACGACATTTCAGTGCGGCTTGCCCCCGTCCTGTCGCGCGTCATCGCCGTAAAACGGGAGCAACTGGCGTCACAGTCCCGGCGGTTGCGGCCCGACAGTCTGGCCCAGGATCACATGCGAAAGGCGACGGAGTTTGCGCGCCTTGCCAAGCGACTGTCAGAGGTCGGACAAAGAAACCTGACCGCGTGGCGCGACCAGATCGACGGGCTGGAACGACTGCGGTTGACCTTGGGCTATGAGGCGACGCTGGAGCGCGGCTTCGCCGTGGTGCGCAGTGCCGGAAAGCTTGTCACGGATAGCAAAACCGCCAAATCGGCGTCCGCGCTGGAAATTCAGTTTGCGGATGGTCGTGTCACCGTTGGTGGTAAAAGCCCGTCGCGCAAAGACCCGCCAAAACCAGCAGGACAGGGATCGCTTTTCTAGGCGGTATTCACACGCCCGTGTTGGGCGCAAGGCACACCATTTCGGCCCCCAGATCATCGGCTTCATACAGCTCTGTCGCACCCGGTGTGTTTTCAAAGCGGGCGATCAACCCGGAGCCGTCCCGGTGAAACGTCCAGCACTGGGGGTCGGGGTTGTCTTCGTAGACGAAACAGATCTGATCGGCGCTTTCGTACCATTCGCCTTCCTTGCATTCGCCGTCCAGAAAGGACCAGCGCACCCGACGGTTATCCATATAGATCTCCGCCCCGTAGGCTGCGCCATTCTGCCCGTAAAAAAGGGTCTTTCCGCGCGTGTAGTTATCGAACTCCTGAGCGGTCATTGCCGTCTCCGCCAGGGATACCGCGGGCGTGAGCGCAAGCGCGAAAAAACAGGTCAGGGCGTGTATCGGTTTCATAGGATCACTCTGACAGAACTGCCGACCTGCCGCCAGTGTCCGGTGTCAGCGGCGGCATGACGTTGCTGTGAGCGGCCACTGCGCCGTAATGGCGCACGCGCGGGTCCATGATCTGCCGCCAGAGAGGTGGTACAAGAGCGATGGCGCCCATCACCGGTACTGATCTGGGCAGGGTGGGCATGGTGTCGGTTTCCAGACGCAAGCGGTCAAAGGTCCGGCCCGGGTTCATGTGGTGGTCCGAATGCAGCGGGGCGTTGAGCATCAGCGCAGCCGAGAAGTCATGCGGCGCGTTCCAGCTGTGCTGCGGTCCCATGCGTTCCACTTTCCCGTCCGGTGCGATATGCCGCCGCAATCCGTAATGCTGCAGATAGTCCGACAGCAGCAATTGCATTTGCGCGTGGACCGCCAGCAGAAGAAGTGCAAAAACACCAAGGGCCCCCGCCAGAATGAAGGAGGCAGAAAGGCTGATCAGGCCGCCGATACCGTAAACCACGTAGGGATGCATCCGCACCGGCAAGTGCTGCCGCCGCCGGTTTTCGGCGCGCAGACCGGCTATGAACTCATGCACGCTTGCCCGCAGAAAGAACCGCCAAAAGCTCTGGCCCATTGGTGCTGAATTGGGGTCTTTTGCCGTGCCCGCGAAAACATGATGCACCAGAAGATGCGCTGACACATGCTGGCCATTGAGAAGCGAACAGTAGATTGCCGTGCCCAACAGTCGGTTAAGCCGGTCCGCACGATGGATCAGTTCATGTGCACAAGCGTTGGAGACTTGCCCGACAAACAGGCCCGTGCCAAGAAGTTGCGCCGCGGCTTCGCCCAATGTCAGATGATCCGGCGCGCCGATGGCCCAAATGCTGGCGGGCAAAACAGTAAAATGCGCAAGGGTGACCGCGCGTGGCAACCAGTCCGCCTGCCGTTCTGAGGCAACGGCGCGAAGCCTGCTCCGATCCAGGGAAACAACCAGTACGCTGATGCTGAGCACAGCTACGTAGCACCACAGCCCCCCAAACACCGCCCCCAACAACAGGCAGCCTGCCGGGATCAGGCTGGCAGCGGCAAAGGTGATGGCGGAAAATCGTTGGCTCATGATTGTTGTCTTTACCTCTTTCCCGACGATGCTCCAAGAGACGTGCGATGTCGCTGTTAATGACGGAAGTTTCGGATCAGACACAGAGTGTCGTTTCTGGCCCTGTTGGAGAGTGTGTTTGGCTGTATCTTGCGCAAAATCGGGCTGATAAAGTCCGCGCAAGACTGACAGTGACTTTACGCCTTGGGCCAATGGCGCGGGCACGGAGAATGAAGAATGGCATTGGACACCTCTGATAAATCCCCACGCAAAGGGGTCTGGAAATCAGGCAAGGGTAAGGGGCGTCACCACACCAAGGGGCGTCAGCTACAGGATGATGCCTGGACCGAGGTCAAATCCCTGTTGGGGGATGCGCCGCGCCGCGCCGATTTGCTCATCGAACATCTGCACAGGATTCAGGATCACTACGGATATCTTTCCGCCGCCCATCTGCGCGCCTTGGCCGAAGAGATGCGGATGTCGATGGCGGAGGTCTATGAAGTTGCTACGTTTTACGCGCATTTCGATGTGGTCAGGGAAGGCGAGGCACCACCGCCCGCGCTGACAATCCGGGTGTGCGATTCTCTTTCGTGCGAGCTCGCCGGGGCTCAGGCGCTCAAAACCGCGTTGGAAGAGGGCCTCGATCCGTCCGAGGTGAGGGTGCTTCGGGCACCGTGCATGGGCCGCTGCGATACCGCCCCTGTGCTGGAACTGGGACATGCCCATATCGATCACGCAACTGCCGAAAAGGTCACCGCGGCCATCGCCGCCGGTGATACCCATGCTCATATCCCGGAGTATCAGGATTTCGCCGCCTATCGGTCCGAAGGTGGCTACGCGGCGCTGGAACGTCTGCGGGACAACGGCAACTGGGAAGAGGTGCAGGACAGCATCCTTGCATCCGGTCTGCGCGGTCTTGGCGGCGCGGGTTTTCCCTCCGGCAAGAAATGGGGATTCGTGCGCGCCAACCCGGGCCCGCGGTATCTGGCGGTGAATGGAGACGAGGGCGAACCGGGCACGTTCAAGGACCGCTACTACCTCGAACGGGTGCCGCATCTGTTCCTCGAAGGTATGTTGATCGCCGCATGGGCCGTCGAAGCGGAAACCGCCTATATCTATATGCGGGATGAATACCCGGCTGTTCTGGAAATTCTGCGCCGCGAAATTCGTGCACTGGAAGAGGCAGGCATGGTCGCGCCGGGCTATATCGACCTGCGCCGCGGTGCCGGGGCCTATATCTGTGGCGAAGAAAGCGCGATGATCGAGAGCATCGAGGGCAAACGCGGCATGCCACGCCATCGCCCGCCGTTCGTGGCGCAGGTGGGCGTCTTTGGCCGCCCCACGCTGGTACATAACGTGGAGACATTGCACTGGGTCGCGCGGGTCTGCCGGGAGGGTCCCGCCGTGCTGTCATCGACCGAACACAATGGGCGCACAGGACTGCGCAGCTATTCGGTCTCGGGCCGTGTCGCCGCGCCCGGCGTCTATCTGTTGCCCGCCGGATCGACGATCACGGATATCATTGATGCAGCGGGTGGCATGGCGCAGGGACATGTCTTCAAGGCGTACCAACCGGGGGGGCCATCCTCCGGATTGTTGCCCGCGTCCATCAATGACGTGCCGTTGGATTTTGACACCCTTCAACCATTGGGGTCCTTCATCGGGTCAGCCGCGGTCGTGATTTTGTCCGATCAGGATTCGGCACGGGCCGCGGCCCTGAACATGCTGCGCTTCTTTGAAGACGAAAGTTGTGGCCAGTGCACGCCCTGCCGCGTGGGCTGTGAAAAAGCCGTCAAATTGATGCAGCAAGACACCTGGGATCAGGGCTTGCTGGAGGAACTGAGCACGGCAATGGTCGATGCGTCGATCTGTGGCCTGGGGCAGGCCGCTCCCAACCCGATCCGATTGGTTATGAAGCACTTCCCCGACGAGATCTGACCGCGGTCAACAAAGCGGCCGCGGGCCTTTCCCTTCTGGCAAAATCCCCTTAGATGGGGACCCAGTGAGAAGCGGGGCCGCGCATGGCATTTTTCAAGAAACTCAAGGATCGTCTCTTCAAGTCTTCGTCCAAGATTGACGAAGGGCTGGAGGCAATCGTCGAAGATGGCGGTGTAGAAGAAACACTTGCATCTGCGACGGGTGATGCGGTGCGTGAGCAGTTGGATGAAAGAGCGGATGAAGCCCCCGTCGCCGACGCGCCCGCAGCCGCTGAAGAAACAGTGACGGAGCAGGTAAAAGACCTTGACCTGCCCCCCGAACCGGTGGCTGTTTCGCCAGAGCCAGAGCCAGAGCCAGAGCCAGAGCCAGAGCCAGAGCCAGAGCCAGAGCCAGAG
>NZ_JAHXDN010000006.1 GCF_019375555.1 Roseobacter insulae | reverse complement strand
AACCCTCTCTTATCAAATCGACCTAATCTGTCCCATTGGCGCTGACGTTAGACAATGCCAATCAAACATCAAAACACTGGAAATGGAGCTTTCATCGCTAGCTAGCTCTACAGAACAGAATTGATATCAAACAGACGGCTGAATGCATATTGAAAAGGCGTTTGTACCGCAACTTCATCGGTAAGCCCCAGCAACTGAGTATTTCGATGAGATAGGGGTAAGTGACACTAAAACGCTGCAGCCTTAAGGTCATTTTTCGATTTCAGAGTAATCGCGAGATGTGGGTCGATGACCCGTTTCCGCTGCGACCCTTCGGGCACCTTCCGATTTCAGAGTAATCGCAAGATGTGTGTGGTAGTACCACACGTCTTTAAAAAGGGGCTGCTGCGCTCCCCCGTTTTATCCCCCAAAGCTGATGGCCGTGATGCGGCGTTGAGCCTTCCCATGACCATGCAAACATATCGGTGTTTGATCCCTCGTTGGGGAGATGTCATCTCTCCCCAACACCCCATAGACCAACCCTGCGCGGATTGAATGCCGTCAACGTAATCGACGCTGAACCCGAGCAAGGAGATTTCACTCTCCCTGCACCCATCGACATGAGGGCGTTCCTGCCCCCAAGACCCCAGACCACTTCATGGAGACCAAACGGTTCAGCCCGTTGGATTGCTGCTTGGGGCTACAGCCCCGAGCGCGGATCAAAGGGTGGGTCTTCGCCATGCTCGCTTCACTTACGTTGCAGCTTGCGCGTGGCTCTGGTCCCGCTGGCGCGCCTTTGATCCTTGCACCCCCGTTCATCCGGACCAACCGGCCATAAAGCTCAGCGGACATCCACCTTAAGGTGCAACATCTACACACAACCAAAGGAAAAGGCCGCCCAACCTGGGCGGCCTTCGGATGAAACGGCTCCTGCTGATCCGGCGTGACGCGCCCTAATTCAGGGAGGCCATAAACGCGTCGACGTCGTTCAGGGACATGTACTGGACCTCTTGCGTGCCGCCCTCGGAGAAGGACCAGACAACCGCCGGTGCAGAGACATCGCCGTTCGCATCAAAGCGGACATTGCCCGTCGCACCCTGGAACATCACCGTCCCGCCCCCGGCAAGCAGCTCTTTTGCGGCGGCAAATCCGGACGTGTCGGCGCTGACCGGCGTGCCATTCGGGTCTGTCACCCGGGACATGGCCGCAGCCACGTCCGCACCAGATGCGTCCTTGCCAGCGGCTTCCATGGCCAGAAGTGCCAGCATTGCCGCATCATAGCTGTTGGCAAGGCCGGGCCCGTTTGGCTCGGAGCCGAAACGCTCCTGGTAGGCCGCTCGGAACGCATCGGCACTCTCCGACCGAGGCGAGGCGGTGTCCGTGCCAAGCGCTGAGCCGAGATACTGCAGACCGACGTTGTCACGGAATTCATCTGACTTCAGCGAATTGGCAAGGATCATATTCTGCGTGCCGCCCAGCGACAGCCATTCGCGCACGGCAGCTGTGCCTTCCGCGGGATAGAGCGCGAGATAGAGCGCTTCGGGCTGGCCGGACAAAGCATCCGTGACCTCGGCGCGGTAGTTGGGTTGCGCATCGTTGATGGCCACTGATGCCGTCACTTCAACGCCGACGGCTGCGAAATCAGCGGCGATCAGACGGGCCATATCCTGCCCCCAGTCATCGTTCTTGTAGAGTATTGCGACCGTCTTGTAGCCCTTGTCTGCTGCGACTTTCGCCCCCACCGCCGATTGCACACCGGTGGTGGCAAAGGTGCGATACCACAGCCCTTTCGTCTTGCCCTCTTCCGACAGGCCGGTGAAGGCGGTCGATGACGAACAGCACGACATCTGCATGACACCGCTGGGTACGGTGACCGAGGTCAGGATCGGCATGGACACGCCCGAGGACACGGCCCCCAGCAGAACCTTTACGCCCTCCAGATCCACCAGGGCCTTGGCAGCATCGACGCCGACTTTCGGATCGACTTGCGTATCCCGCAGAACCATCTCGATCTGGCAGCCCGCCGCCCCGCCGGCGGCATTGACCTGATCGACGGCGAACTGCGCCGTTTCGGCAATGGGACGGCCCCAGTCGACCGACGTCGGCAGCACAGCTCCGATCTTGGTTGTGCAATCCTGCGCATGGGCGGCCCCTGAAAGGGCGCTGAACCCAAGGGCAAGCAAGCTTAATGTCCTCGAAACTCTGGTGGTAGGCATGGTCATAATTCTCCCTGTTACTCTGTTTGGGTCGTCCCCTTGTGTGATACGACAAGACGCTCTGGCAAAAATCCCTGGGGCCGCCACATGAGCATTCCGACGATAACCGATCCGATCAGTATGAATTGAACCGAGCCAGTGTAAAGCTGTACCTCCACCGGCGCAAATCGCGACAGCGCCCATCCCGAAGCGGTCCACGCGCCCCAGATCAGGAACGCGCCGAAGATCGCGCCGCGGTTGTTGCCGGCACCGCCGACAATCAGCATCGCCCAGATCTGGAAGGTCAGTGTCGGCAGAACATCCTGAGGGCTGACGAAGGCATAGAACGTACCGTACAGACCGCCGGCCAACCCGAGGATGACCGACCCTGTCACGAAAGCCACCAGCCGAACTCTTGCAGGGTTCTTGCCCAGTGATTGCGCGGCTTCTTCATCCTCACGGATGGCCCGGAGCAAGCGGCCAAAGGGCGAGACGACAAGACGTTGCAGGAACACATATGTGGCGATCAGGACCAGCAGGACGACCGCAAAGAAGAAGAGGTTGTAAACAAATCCGTCGCCAAGCGCGGCGCGCAGCGGCCGCTCGAACCCACGCACGCCCTTTGCGCCGCCCGCCAGCCATTCAGCGTTGCGCATCAGGTTCTCGAAGGCAACGGCGACACCAAAGGTTGCAATGGCAAGGTAGTCGTGGCGCAGCCGCAACGTCAGCAACCCGACAATCCACGCCATCAGACCGGCCATCGCCATACCGCCAAGAAGGGCCAGCGGATAAATGACGCCATAACCGCCAAGATGGCCGGTCTGCGCTGTCCCGCCAAGGATCAGCGTGCCGTAGGCGCCCGCACCGAAGAAGGCAACAACACCCCCGTTGAAGAGGCCCGTATTGCCCCATTGCAGGTTCAGCCCGAGAACCGCGATCGCCAGGATCGACGCCGTCGTGGCGAAGAAAACAAGATATGAGATAACACCAATCACATGCGTGCTTCTCCGAACAACCCGTGCGGTCGGATCATCAGAACCGCGAGGATCATCAGTAAGGGCACCGATGGCGTGTAGCCAGAGGGCAGCACGACCAGCGCCAGATTACCGGCAATGCCGACGATGAACCCCCCGAGCACCGCGCCGTAGACGCTGCCGATGCCGCCCACAATCGTGGCCGCAAAGATTGGCAGGACCAGATCGCGCCCCATGACCGGGATCAGCTGGTGGCTGATGCCGTAGAACACCCCCGCGACCGCCGCCAGCCCGCCGCCGATCAGCCAGACCGCCATGATCGTGCGCTGAAGGTTGACGCCGTTGACCTGTGCCAGCGTCGCGTTTTCGGCCACGGCCCGCAGCGCATATCCGAAGGTCGTGCGTGACAGGATCAGGTGCAGGATGAACATCAACAGCAGTGCCGCGATGAGCACAAATACCTGATCAGGCTTGACCAGGATCAGCGGGTCACGGCTGAGGATCGTTGCGAAGGCGATGTCGCGGGAATAAAGCTCTGGACTGAGTCCGAAGATCAGACCGATGACATTGCGGATGATCAGCGCCATGCCGAAACTCGCGAAAACCATCGAGAGTTCCTGCCCCTTTTCCCGCACGCGTTTAAAAACCAGCCGGTCCATCAGCAGGGCCGATAAGCCGGTCACGATCATGGAGACGATAATCGCCAAAATCAGCGACCCGGTCAGAGACAGCGGCGCCAGCTTGACCGCGAGAAAAGGCGCCAGTGCCGACACCAGCGCATCGCAAACCAGAGCAACATAGGCCCCCAAAGACAACAACTCGGCATGTGAAAAATTGGCAAACCGCAGAATGTGCATGACCAGCGTCAGCCCGATTGCACCGAGCGAGAGGTAGGATCCGGTCAGGACACCGTCGATCAGGTGCTGGATCATGCGGCCCCGACCCGTCTGTTTCCAAGATAGATCTCGCCAACGACCTTGTTGTCCCGCAGATCCTCCGCCGGTCCGTCTATCTGATTGCGTCCTTCCGCAAGAATGAAGCAGTGATCGGCCAGGCGCAGCGCCTGATTGACGTTCTGTTCGACCAGCAGGATCGAAACGCCCCGGGCCGTGAGCGCGCGGGCATGTTCCAGCACCTCTTGTGCCGCCTTCGGGGACAACCCTGCCGACGGTTCGTCCATCAGGATCAGCCTGGGGCCGGTGGCCAGCGCCATGGCGATCGCGAGAAACTGGCGTTGCCCGCCCGAAAGGGTGCCCGCCTTGTCCCGCTGCTTGGCGGCGAGCGCCGGAAACTGGTCAAAAAGGAGCCCCATCCTCGCCGCCGCCTCGCTGCCCGCACGCCGTAGCGCAAGGTCGAGGTTCTGCCGGATCGTCAGGCTGCGAAAGATGTTATCGGTTTGCGGAACATAGGCGATGCCGTGGGCAGAGAGTTGATCGGTGCGGATGCCGGTGATGTCCCTGCCGGCAAAAGTGATGTGACCTCCGCTGACCGGCAGCAGCCCGGCGATCGCCTTGATGAGCGTTGATTTTCCAGCCCCGTTCGGACCGATGATCAGCGTGATTTGCCCAGGCTGCACGGTCACAGACACGTCTCTCAGGATCGGCAGGTCGGGCACATACCCCGCCGTGACAGCATAGGCCTCCAGGATCGCCTCACTCATCCGTTGTCGCCCCGAGATAAGCATCCAGCAGCATCGGATTTGTCAGGGCCGCGTCACTGGTGCCTTCGAAGATCACCCGGCCCTCCGCAAGCGCGATGACGGGGTCACAATGACGCATGACGAAGTCCATATCATGCTCGATGATCACGAATGTCGTGCCTTGCCGGTTCAGTTCCTCGATCTTGCCGATCAGCGTCTCTGTCAGCACCGGGTTCACACCCGCCGCCGGTTCGTCCAGCAAGATCAGTTTCGGATCGCCCATCAGGACCCGAGCAAGCTCAAGCAGTTTCATCTGACCGCCCGAGATCTGCCCCGCCGGGTGATCCGCCAAGGCATCCAGCGTGACAAAATCCAGCACTTCCAGCGCCTTGTTCCGAATATCGCGCTCTTGCGCCTGCATCCGTCCCCGGAACAGGAAGGGCCCGGCGATGGCCTCGCCGATCTGGCCTTTCGGGGCAAGCATGACGTTTTCCAACACGCTCATTCGCGCAAAGGGCCGCGGGATCTGAAAAGTCCGGCCCAGCCCAAGCGCGAAGAGCCTGTCGGAAGGCATGCCGGTGATGTTCTGCCCGTCGAACCGCACGGTGCCGGCATCGGGTTTCAACGCCCCGGTCAGCAGATTGAACAGCGTTGACTTGCCCGCACCGTTCGGCCCGATGAGCCCGGTCATCGCGCCACGCCGCACCTTCAGGGATACGGCATCCACCGCCTTCAGCGTGCCAAAGCTGAGGCCGAGACCATCGGTTGCAAGGATCGGGTCAGCCACGCCCCAGCACCTTGTCGTCGGGCCGCGTGTTGAGGTTGTATTTCATGATCCGCCCATGCCGGCCGCCCCTGTCGCGTTCCAGGCCGAAGACGGCCCCCTGCGGCCCCGGAGCCTTCTGCAGCACAGCATCAATGGCAGCCTCGTCCTCGGCATCCAGCGCGAATCCAAAGACTTCCAGCGTTCGTGGAAGGTGACGTGCATAGCGCGCGCCGACGATGGCGGCACCAACCTGCGGCCGCTCCAGCACCCAGCGCGTGGCCACGGATGAGAGCGACACGCCATGCTTGTCGCCGACCGACTTCAAGACGGCGAGCAGGTGCTGAAACCTCTTCCATGGGCCGAATTCATCGATGATCAGCCGGTATTTGATCAGGCTGCGGTTCTCGAAGGTAAAGCCGGGGTCTTCCGCCCCGAGCCAGCGCTCGGTCAGAAAGCCGCCCGCCAATGTGCCATAACACAGAAGCTGCATATCCTGAGCATGGGCCCATCTGGTCAGGCCGTTCTCGGGTCGGCGATCAAGAAGGGAATACTGCACCTGGGTCGATATCACATCGAACCCGGCCGCCAGGAACGGCTGTGTCTCTGCCACGTCCCAGTTTGTCACGCCCAGATGCGCCACCTTGCCCTTCTCCTGACAGCGTTTCAGGACATCCAGCCCGACCAGCGGGTCGCCAAGCGTCAAATCCCACCAGTAGAATTGCACCAGATGCAGTTGCGCCACCTGAAGGCGCTTGAGCGACCGGTCGATGATCGCCTCGACCTGTTCGGGCTTGATGTTTTCCAGCAAGCCCAGATCCGGCACCAGTTTCGTGTGAACCTTCACACGGTCAGCAACCTCAGCGCCACGGCGACGACGCAGATCGCCGATGAAATCGCCGATCATCTCTTCGACACCAACATAGATATCCGCGCAGTCGAAGGTGGTGATGCCCGCATCCAGAAAGGCTTCCATATCGCGCACAGCCTCCGCCCGGTCCACCGGCCCATGGTCGCCAGCCAGTTGCCAGCCGCCCTTGATCACCCGCGAGATGGCGTAGCCCGGCCGCAGGTCCGCGGTGTGCACGGTCACGCGCTGTCCTCCTGCCAGTAAGGTGTGCCCCGGGCCTCCGGCTGTCCGGTTGTTGCGGCGTGGGTAAACCAGCGCTTGTCAAGCCGCGTGATCCTGAACCGCCCGCCGCAATGCGGATCGGGACAGGCCACCTCGGCATCGGTGCTGATCCAGTCATTGGGATCGGTCATGCGCTGTTTGGCAGGCAAAAGCGGCATCAGAGCAGTCAGCGCATACATCGACACACGTGTGCCGGGCTCGAACACCAATGTCTCCCCCTCGACCAGAAAACTCTCGCCTTCGATATGGCGACAGACAGGGGTGCGGCCGTCAAGGACCGTCTCCACCTTCAGATCATAGAGCCAGAAGCCCCGGCTCTCCGTACCCTCTTGCATCCCCGTCCTTTCCGCTGGACTGACGCCAACGCTTGGTCTTATCTGGACGAGGTTATCGGATATGGCGCGGTGCTCAAGTGCCATTTGCCGAACAGCACCGAAAGACGGGAGCCTTCATGACAGACCCACGCGCCCCGGAGCGTTTTCAGCTTTCGGATAGTTTGAACATATCGCGCGTCCTGACCGGCCTGTGGCAAGTCGCGGACATCGAAAAGGACGGGGCGACTATCGACCCTGACACCGGGGGCGATTGGCTGGAGGCCTACGCCCGCCATGGTTTTGATACCTTCGACATGGCGGACCACTACGGCAGCGCCGAAATCATTGCCGGAAATCTCCTGGCGCGCAGCAAAGCCCCGCGCGCGCTGGCCTTCACGAAATGGTGCCCCGCGCCCGGCCCAATGACGGCGGATGTGGTCCGTTCGGGTGTTGAAGACCGCTTGCGCAGACTTGGCGTCGATCAGGTGGATCTGCTGCAATTTCACTGGTGGAGCTTTCAGCATCCCGCCTGGCTTGACGCCCTGCATGAACTGGCGCTTTTGCGCGAGGAAGGGCTTATCGCAGAGGTGGGCGTCACCAATTTCGATGCCGCGCATTTGCAACTTGCCCTGTCCGACGGCGTGCCGCTGCTGACCGATCAGGTCTCGTTTTCGCTGCTGGACCGCCGCGCCGCCCACCAACTGTCCGATCTTTGCGCGCGTACCAACGTCAGGCTTCTGGCGTATGGAACGCTGTGCGGCGGGTTTCTGTCCGAACGCTGGCTGGGCAAACCCGAACCACAGGACATCGCGGACTGGTCCAAGATGAAGTACAAGCGCTTCATTGACGTGACCGGTGGTTGGGGCGGCTTTCAGGGCATCCTGGCTGCGGCTGGGGAGATTGCACAAAAGCACGGCGTGTCCATCCCGAACATCGCGACGCGATGGGTGTTGGATCATCCGGCTGTCGCTGGCGTGATCGTCGGCGCGCGCCTGGGCGAACGGAGCCATGCTGAAGACAATCTGCGCCTGTTTTCCTTCACGCTCGATGCAGAGGATCACGCGCGTCTGACGGAGGCTTTCGGCAGTACCGGAGAGGTCCCGGGCGATTGCGGCGATGAATACCGCCGCCCGCCGTTTCTGACCGCGTCGGGCGATCTGACCCACCATCTTGACGCACTCCCCTTGCCCCACGTTGCGACACAATCCCCGCACCGGAAAGACGGCCAGCAGGTCCTGAGCGGATCACGGTGGGAAGACATCGCCGGCTACGCCCGGGCGCAACGGGTTGGCGACCGCATCCTTGTCTCCGGCACGACTGCCACGGCAGGTGCAGACCGGATTGTTGCAAGGGAGGATGCAGGCGCGCAAACGACCTTTGTTATCGACAAGATACTGGCCGCGCTGGCCGCTTTGGGAGCCACCGCCGAAGATGTCGTGCGCACACGCATCTACATCGTCGACGAGGCCGATGTCGAAGCTGTCTCCCGGGCGCACGGGCGCGTCTTCGGCACAATCAAGCCCGCCAATACGCTGGTCGTCGTTGCAGGTCTCATCGATGGATATCGGGTCGAGATCGAGGCGGAGGCGATTCTGGCACCCTGACCCCGATGTCCGCCGTCTCACGGCCGTGCGAACTTTAAAGACACAGCCCCTGCTCCGGCAGTCAGATGGCATTCGTCGAGGTCGGCGACATCATGTCAGACCGCCCCTGGCGTGGATGGAGGCCACCGCAGGTGTGTCACATGCGGCCTTTTCGTCACCGTTGCTGGCAGATCGGCACTCAGGTCAGATCAGCGCCGGGTTTTCTCGGCGTCTCGGTGAAGAGAACCTCATCGCGCGTACCTGAGGCGTTTCAATGCATCAGGGGTGCCCGGCTGGACGAGACCGCCCGCGCGGCAACAGTTTCACAAGCTGAGGGCCGGGCTCCGCACCGATCTGCAAAGCCTGTCAGGTTCGGAACGTTCACCTTTCGCGGTCAAGGACACCAGGATGAACCGGATGCGGTGCTCCGGGTGTCCGTCAGCTTACAGGCGGCCACCCCAAAGCACGCGACAAGGGCAAATCCCCCCCGCGGATCACCGAGTTGGACCGGGGCTTTCGCGACAACAGGGGCATGGGCCAGAATGACTGCGACACGAAGCGGCCACCGCTGATCACCGATGACTTGCGGGGTTTGGTGGACAACAGCGGCATCGGCCAGAAAACCCGCGATTTGAACCCGCCACCACGGATCGCCGAGTCCCGCTTCTTGCGCGCGCTCAGCAACCGGATGCCCAGGCCGCGCGAGATCGGCGCGCCTTCGTACCCTGTCTTGTCGATCCGTACGGTCAGGAAATGCGGGTGTTCCTTCAATACGCTGGGCGTTGGTTCCGGACCGTCTGCCATGTAATAATCATCCACCACATCTCCAACATCCACGGTGTCGCGTTTTGCCATCGACTCGCGTACCTTGGTCGCCGCCATCAGCGGTTTATAGGTGGCCCGGACCGCCACCAGCGCCTTACCCTGTTGCACGTGCTTTGCGTACGTATCTATCGCGCTTTCGTGGACCTGCGCCCGCGTCATTTTAGACTTCAGCGCATCCGCATCCGCCGCACTGTCCTTGGTGATAACAGAGACCGCCCGCCCCGGAACACCGAGAAAAACAATCTTTTCGGCCACGTAGCGTGCTGTTTCTTCGTCTTCGAACAAACGTGTGATGACTGTTGTCATGGTACCTCCACCGGGTTTGAATGCGTCTCAGAGGGGTCGATATGACCCAGATGTGCCTGCGGTTGTTGCGGTCTGCCGGATCGCTGCCCCACGATCGGCCACGCGATAACGATTGCCGACGCGAGGAAAATAACCTCGATCGCGAAAACAAAATTATAGGGCGTCTGAGGGGCATTTCCAGCGATGTGCTGCAATCCCACGATCAGATCGCGTACAATTCCCGCCAACGCGATACCAATGCCTGCGGCGGTGGCCTGAACGGCCCCCCAGGCCCCCAGAGCAAGACCGATCCGGTCAGCGGGCGCCGCACGGAGTGTTGCCGTCAGGGTCGCGTGGCCGAACAGCCCGGCCCCCAGGCCCGTTGAAAAGGTCCCCGCCAGGAAAACCGGGATACCAGCCCCCAGCGACGACAGGATGATCGCTCCGAAAGCCGGCATCCCGACCAGCGCGCCGGTAATTGCATATCTCGCGGGCGATCCCCCCTGCCCCAGCCCCTTTGACGCCAGGGCGAATCCGATAAGCGTGCCTGCCGCGAAAAGCGCCGTCAGCTTTGTCGTGCTGGCGACGGAAAGGCCCAACACCTGCCCGCCATAGGGTTCGAGCAGCACATCTGCCATACCGAAGCCGAAGGTCCCCAGACCGATCACGATGAGCAGGCGCATCATCCCCGGCCGGTGAATGAGACCAGCCCAGGCATCACCGAAAGAGCTCGGGCGCATATCCTTCATGGCGCGCGCGCGGGTCCTGTCCCGCGCTTCCTGCTGCCACATGGCCAGGAGGTTCAACGCGACCGTAACAACCGCCGCGCCCTGAATGACCTGTATCAGCCGGCCCGGCGAATAGTTTTCCAAAAGGGTGCCGAAGACAAGCGCGCTGACCACCATGCCGACAAGCAGCATGACATACATCAGGCCCACGACCTTTGGCTGGTCCTCCTCCGCCACCAGATCGGTCGCAAGCGCCAGCCCGACGGTCTGGACGATATGGACGCCCGCCCCGACCAGCAGGAAGGACAGCGCCGCCGAACTATATCCGATCCACCGCGGCGCATCGATTGCGTCGCCGTAGCCGGACAGCACAAGCAAAGAAAACGGCATGATGGCGAATCCGCCAAACTGGTAGAGCGTACCCTTCCAGATGTAGGGCACCCGGCGCAGGCCGAGCGCCGACACATGCACGTCGGATTTGAAGCCTATCAGGGTCCGGAAGGGTGCAAAGACCAGCGGCAGCGCGAGCATCACAGCCACAAGCGTCGCGGGCACAGCCAGTTCCACGATCATCACGCGATTGAGCGTTCCGACAACGAGTACCAGCGCCATGCCCACGGTGATCTGAAACAGGGACAATCGCAGCAGTCGGGCAAGCGGCACCTCGTCGGTGGCCACATCGGCGAACGGCAGGTACTTGGGCCCGAGAGCCGCCAACTTGCGCGTGGCGAATGCACGATAATCAAACATGCTTTGACCAATCCCCGCGCGCGCCGCTCGCAGCGCGGCGCACGTTCTGCGGTTTTCGAAAAAGGGCCCGCCGTGCAAACGACGCGGGCCCTTTTTGCTATTGCGTTATGACCGAGTAGGTTTCAGCTGAACCCGAGGTTGCATGTATCTCGGGCGGCTGCAGGATGGCCTTGACCGGGGTTCCATCCGACATGATGATCGTCACTTCACGTGCGCCATCCGGTGTTGGCGCAACGTAGGACGCCTTTGCTGTGTCGGGGTCAGCCAGTATTGTCGCCGAGGCCGACTGCGCGCCCGAACCCAACTCGTTCCCGGACAGGAAGTCCGAAACCCACGTGGTATTGCTGAGCACCGCAACATGCACGGCGAATGATCCAATGGCGACCGCGCTGAGAAACAGCGGCACACCGACGGTCGGCTTCACGACGAGCCACATCTTTGCATTGTTCATGACGCGCCTCCCCTATCCCAGCCACGGGGTCGCGACCGCGACCAATATATGGGCAAGCAACGCAATCACGCCAAAAACGCGCGTTCCGTCAATGAGATAGCTGTGTACCTCTTCTGCCTCTTCGAGAGTCAAGCCGGTTGGCCAAACTTTGTCCTCACTGTCCGCCATATTTCGTCCTCCGCTTTTTGACGTAAGCAACTGTGGCTAGACACTTTGCCAGCCCGACCACCTTACAAAGAACGCGCACCGTAAGCGACAATGTGTCACGTTACAATTACATTCTCAAGTGTAAATTCAAGTTGACAGGTGTTTATCCGGCAATATAGCGCATAAATTTGCGTCCTTGATCCGCCCTATTCGCAGGGCCACCCGCATGAAAATCCAAGGCGCGGGCTGGCCGTTCAGATCGCCACGGGCGCCTGCGGTGCACAGTTTCCACGCCGGAAGTCGTGGAAAGCGGTCGGAGCAACCGCCGCCGCAGCCGGGTCAATGGCCGCCATTGCCCGCTGCCACCGGGCCTTCCGACATCACGGCTTGGGAAGGGTGCGGGGTCACCGCAGCGACCCAGCGACAAAGATGATCACGCCGGCAAGCGCGGCCAGAAGCCCGAAGGCGACGGGCAGAGTGCTGAGACCGGCAACAAACCCGATCACGGGTGGACCCAGCAGCATGCCACCGTACCCAAGGGTCGCAACACTCGAAATCGCCTGACCTGCCGGTATCGTCGGGTCGTTTGCGGCCCGGCTGAAGGCGAGCGGCATGATGACGGCATATCCGATACCCATGAGCGCAAAGCCGAAAAGCACCACCTCGACGGGGGCGGTCAGAATGACGCACACCACCCCCGCAAGGGCGAATGCCCCCCCGAACCGCGCCGCAACCACCGGTCCGAGATGCGTCGTGATCCTGTCGCCCAAAAGACGGATGACAACCATGGCCGCTGAAAAAACCGTATAGCCAAGGGCGGCCGTGCTTTCACTGGTGCCAACCACGTCACGCAGATAGACAGCCCCCCAGTCAGCCACGGCCCCCTCGCCGAGGGCGGCGCAGAAGGCCAGCACGCCCACCAGCACCAGTATCCCCGAGGGAAACGCAAAGACCGGCGCGTCGGTCTGCACAATGGATTGCGATACCCACGGGATATGCGCCGCATAAAGTGTAACCGCCGAGATCAGGGCGGACGAGATCAGGAAATGTGAGAAAAGACCTGCCCCCAACTGCACCGCAACATAGCCGCTCAGCGCCCCGAGGCCTGCGCCAAGGCTCCACATCGCATGAAAGGATGACATCATGCGCCGACCCACGCGGCGCTCCACCTCCGCGCCCCAGCTGTTCATGGCCACGTCCATCGCGCCATGCGCGGCACCGAACAGAAAGAGGGTCGCGCCAAGTGTCGCATAGGTGGGCGCAAGAGACATCAAGATCAGGGACACCGGGTAAGCAACCGCGATCAGTTTTGTGACCTTCACAGCGCCGACACGATCGACGGCCTTGCCTGCAATCGGAAACGAACACACGGCGCCCGCCGCCAGCGCCAGCAGCAAAATGCCAAGCTCGGTGTGAGAGAGGCCGATCTTTTCGGCGACCGCCGGCACGCGTGACGCCCAGATGCCGAACAGCGCCCCGTTCAGGACAAACATCGCGGACACCGCAACCCAGGGGGTTCTTATGTCAGACATGTGTGATTTCGATCCCCTGTGCGCGGAACCCGTCGCAGGCCCGTGGCATGGCATCGGTGATCAGGTGAGAGACCGCCGCCGGCACCAGAGTGCGATGGCGCGCGCGCGTTCCGATCTTTTGGGCATCCGCAAGCACCAGCCTGCGCGTCGCCGCCTGCGCCATTGCTTTTTTGACCCGCGCCTCGCCGCAATCATCCGAACTGACGCCGAATTCATCATCAAGCCCGCAGACTCCGATAACGGCGACCTCCGCCGCGATACCGGCGAGTTGCTCTTCACATTCCGCGCCCACATTGATGCCGCCACGCGCGCTGAGCCGCCCGCCAAGCATATGCACCTCGACGCCATTCTGCAGACAGGCGAGGGCCGCCCATGGCGAGGGCGTCACGACCAGCAAATCAGCGGCAGGTTGCAGGGCGCGCGCAAGGGCAAGCACCGTGGAGCCACCGTCCAGAATGAGCGTCTTGCACCCTGCCACGACATCCAGCGCGGCATGGACCATCGCGCGCGGAGGTGTCTTGCAGGCGAGGATTTTTTCCTGCATCGGCTCAGCCGGGTGCAAGATGGGGACCGCACCGCCACGCACCCGGTGTGCCTGCCCTGCACGCTCCAGCGCGATCAGATCCCTGCGCGCGGTGTCAATCGAGATCCCGAACTCTTCGGCAATCTCGGCCGCGACGATATGGGCACCCGCCGCCAACCGCTGCTGGAGATTGCGCTGCCGGGTGTCGGGGATATTCAGGCCCATCGCCAATCCTGCACTTTCTTGCAGAAACCTGCATAACATTGCATATTCGGTCTGCCAACCGTAAAGCACACGCGTGGTTGGTGTCGGTCTTCACCGCTCCACCAGGGTACGTGTCTTGGTGCCATCACGCTCTGCTGCCACTCCCCTGGAGCACCGTCGTCCCACAAGCGACAGGCCGCGCCCACGCAGATTTATCAAAAGTAACTTTTAATCTTGTTGATATCCGCGGCGGTCTTGATACCGTGGCACTGGTCAGCGCGTTTTCCGAGGCCCTATGCATCGCTCCAACCTCAGCCTGAAGTCGCTGGAAATCTTTCGCGAAACCGCGCGGGCGGGCCACGTCCAGTCGGTGGCGCGGGACAGCGGGCTGTCGATCGGCACGGTGTCTCATCACCTGAGCAAGCTTGAGAGTACCCTTGGTGTCCGTCTGCTTGACCATACACGCCGCCCGATGGTTCTGACGGCGGAGGGTACGGCTTTCCTCGGCTACATCGAACAGGCCCTGGCCCTTCTGCACAAGGCGGAAACCGAAGCGTTGTCGGGCCGGTTGTCGGACGTGCGCAGTCTGCGCCTTGCCCTTATCGAAGATTTCGACAGCCAGATTGCCCCTGAACTTGCGACGCTTCTGGCAAAGGTCATGCCATCGTGCGCCTTCACGCATCTCACCCGGCCCAGCCATGAAATCCTGTCTCTTCTCAGCGGTCGTTCTGTGGATGTCGGCATTGCCACGCAGCCGCAGACGGATCCTGACGGGCTGCGCGCACACCCCCTGCTGCGGGATCCTTTCGTGCTGGCGCTGCCGATGGGCGCGAGCATGGATCCTGACAGTTACATCAACGGGCAGACCGCCCTGCCGTTCCTGCGCTACAGCGATGAACAGATCATCGGCGGCCAGATCACCGCGCATCTGCGCCGGTTGCGGATCGATCTGCCGGGGCGGTTCCAGTTCGAGAGCAACCAATCCCTGATGGGCATGATCGCGGAAGGTACCGGATGGGCGATTACCACGCCGACAAATTTCATCCGCGCCAGCAGGTTCAGGGACCGGATCCGCCTGCTGCCCTTTCCCGGCAAGGAATTCGCGCGCTACATATCGGTGTTCACGCGCACCGATTTTGCGCCCGCCACATCGCGCGTCATCTGGACCAGCATGCGCTCCCTGATCGACCAGCATATGGTGATGCCCGCCACGCACGGCCTTCCATGGTTGCGCGGCAAGCTCACGCTTCTGGACGCGCCCGAGATCAGCTCAGAATCCTGAACGCGTTTCGAATGGCGGCGTCCTGCGCCGCATCTATGTAGGTCGGATGGTGCGTCTCCAAGATGCGACGGGCCGTGTCGCGCGCCCGCGCCCATGCATCCTGCGCACCGCCTTCCTGCCAAGTCCGGGGTGGGTTCCGGTCTGCGAGGGTTGGATAAAAATAGTCCCGTTCCATCGCGCCGTAGGTGTGCTGACCGCCCAGGAAATGGCCCTCGCCCAGAACCGCCTCGCAGATTGCGTCAAAGCCGAGATTTTCCTCAGTCACCTCTATTCCACGCAGCGCCCGGTAGGTGGCGGAATGCATTTCATCGTCGAGCACAAAGGCCTCGAAACTCGCCCCCAGCAGCGATGCGGTCATGCCAGAGCTTTCGTAGATCAGGTTGCCCCCCGCCAGCGCGGCCGCCAGCGACGTCATGCCTTTTTCAACGCCGTATTGCGCGTCGATCGCCTTGGCATCCGTCATCGAGGCAGCAACCCCGGACGGCAGCCCCAGCCAATTGCTCAGCTGCGCCGAGGCGGCGTTCAGGACCGTGATCTCGCCCCCGCCACCGGCAAAAGCGCCCGTCCGAAGGTCAATGACCAGCGGCCAGTTGGAAAACACCAGCGGGTGGCCCGGTTTGACGGCATCCACCATCATCAGCGAGGCAAGGGTCTCTGCAAGCGATTGCGCGAGAAACCCGGCAAGGGTCGCGGGGGCCGTTGCCCCGGACTGCGCAGCGGTGATGCAGGACACCGGGATGTTGTGGGCGAGACAGGCATAGGTGACATCAACCGCATCCTCGCCATAGCGCATCGGGGAAATCACCGGGCTGATATGCGCTTTGACAAAGGGGCGTCTGGAAAATGCCCCGGCACCACCGGCGATATGATCGAACAGCCCGACGATGGGCGCTACGTGATCGGCGTGGGTGAAGGCTGTTGCAACCGGTTTGGTCGTGTTGCGGAGCAGAGCGTAGGCCGTGTTCACATCCAGATCGAACGGGTCTGCGACATCGGTGGCAATGCAACAGCGCGTGAACCAGCTGACATTGGTCAGAACGTCCTGAAGCCGGGTGAAATCGTGAAGGTCCCGCAGGGTCGAAGGCCGGTATTCGGCGGTATCGATGTCCAGCGTCTGCACCGCGGCCCCGCCAGTGCCAAAGAAGACGCGGTCGCCGCCCACTTCGATGGAACGCGCGGGGTCCCGACCGTGCAGGACGAATTTTCCTGCGGCGCGGGCAATCGCATCCTCGGCCAGCGCACGCGAAAAAACCACGCGCCCGTCCTGCCGCGACCGCGCACCGGCGCGCACCAGATCGCCGCGCAGACGATCGGGCACCTCGCCCATCCCAAGCTCTGCCAGCAGCCTCAGGCTGGTGTCGAAAATCGCCGTCATGTCGCGCTCGGAGAGCGGCCTGTAGGCGCCGCCCCGGCGGCCGGGTGCTGCCGGGTTCACCTCCGGTTTCGCGGCACGCCTGGCCCTCCGGGCGGATCGACCGGCGCGCCGCGAAGCTGTGTTTTCCTGCGTCACCGCTATCGACTCCTGCCCGGGCATCAGGCCCCTGGTTTCCACCGTGGTGCGACAGACCGGAACCTGACAAGGACGTCGCGCCCCTTGAAGAGAAAATCGAAACTCAGTTTCAAAATTTTCAAACAGCCGCGCGCGCGCTTGACCCGCGAGGCTATGACCGGATGTGTTGGCCCGGAAACAGAACACCGGTGGCAAGGGGACTCACATGAAATCGTCAACGCGCGTCGTTGTGATCGGCGGCGGCATCGCGGGCTGTTCAACGCTCTATCACCTCACGCAGGAGGGCTGGAGCGACGTGATGCTGCTGGAGCGCAACGAGTTGACCTCGGGCACAACATGGCACTCCGCCGCCCAGGTGACCAATTTCGGCATGAACCAGACGATGGTGGGGCTGAAATCCCATTCCATCGCCCTCTACAAGGCGTTGGCAGAGGATCCTGACTACCCGATAAACTACCACCATGCCGATGGCGGGATCCGATTGGCCAACACGCCGGAACAAATGGACGGGTACCGGCATTTCGCCTCGATGGCGCGGGGCATGGATGTGCATTTTGAGATCATCGATGCGGCGGAATGCGCCTGCCGACACCCGCTGATCTCGACGGACAACCTGTTGGGCGGCTTGTGGGATCCGCTGGACGGTGACATTGACCCGGCTCAGCTCTGTCAGGCACTGGCGCGGCGCGCGCGGCTGGCGGGTGCCGAAGTACATCGCAATACGCCGGTGACCGGGCTGCACCAGCACGCCGATGACAGCTGGACGGTGCACACCGACAAGGGCGACATCCGCGCCGAGATCGTGGTCAACGCCTGCGGCTACCGCGTGAATGAAGTGGGCGCGATGATGGGTGTGCACCATCCGGTCATGTCGATGGAGCACCAGTACTTCCTGACCGAGGAGATCCCCGCGATCCGTGACGCGGACCACCGGATGCCCCTGCTGCGGTGCCCGATCAGCGATTACTACTGCCGTCAGGAAAAAAACGGCCTGCTCGTGGGGTTCTACGAGCAGCAGTGCAAGACATGGGGCATGGAGGGCATCGACCCGAATTTCGTGAACGCCCTCTGCCCGGATGATCTGGACCGCGTCACCGACGTGCTGGAGGGTGCGTTTGCACGGATGCCGGCCCTGATGGAGACAGGCATTCACACGGTGGTCAACGGCCCGATCACCTATACGATCGATGGCGCGCCGCTCGTCGGACCTGTCCCGGGCAAACGCAATGCATATTGCATCATCGGCTTGCGCGCCGGGCTGGGCGAAGGCGGTGGCCACGGCTGGTTGCTGGCGCAGCAGATCGTGCATGGCGAGGCCTGCTATGACACATGGGTTATCGACCCGCGCCGGTTTACCAGTCATGCCAACGTGGAGCTGACCGCCCTGAAGGCGGTCGAAGACTATCAGAACGAATTCCGCTTTCATTTCCCGCACGAACACCGGCCTGCCGGGCGGCCGATGAAAACCACGCCGCTGACGCCCGTTCTGGCGGGCGAAGGGGCCGCTTTTGGTGTCGTGAACGGCTGGGAACGGCTGGAGTACATCAAACCGGAGGCGGCATTCCACGAAGACTACAGCTTCAAGTTCAACAACGTCTTCGACATTGTCGCCGCCGAGGTTTCCGCCGTGCAGAATGCCGTCGGCCTGACGGAAGTAAGCGGGTTCAACAGGTTTGAACTGACCGGAGACGGCGTGCATGAGTTTCTGGACCGGATGATCTGTGGCCGCGTGCCGCGCAAGCCTGCCAAGGTCGGGCTGGGATATCTGCTTACCCATGACGGCATGCTAAAGTCCGAAGCGACAATCGCCAATTTGCCCGACGGCCGTGTCTGGTATGGCTCCGCTGCCGCGGCAGAGTTTCATGACATGGACTGGTTGCTGAGCCATCTGCGTCCCGACGACGACGTTCAGATAAAATCGCTCACCAACGAACACACCATTCTGGTGCTCGCCGGTCCGAAAGCCCGCGATGTCATGACATCGGTCAGCCGCGCGAACTGGTCTGCGGCGGCCTTTCCATGGCTTGCCGTGCGCGACTGCTTTATCGGTATCGCACCTGCCGTGGCGATGTCGGTCAGCTTTTCGGGCGAACTCGCCTATGAACTCCACGTGCCGAATGCGCATCTCTATGCCGCATACCGTGCGCTGCGACAGGCAGGTCAGGCGCATGGGTTGACGCTGTTTGGCAGCCGCGCGGTGGAGTCCATGCGGATTGAAAAAGGATATCTGCACTGGAAATCGGACATCCTGACAGAATTCGACCCCTTCGAGACCGGATTGCACCGCTTTGTGACGTTGGACAAAGCGGATTTCATCGGCAAGACGGCCCTGCTTGCACGCAAGGCGCTCGGCCCGGCAAAGAAACTTGTCACCCTGCATCTCGATACGGCTGACGCACCCGCGCATGGCGGCGCGTCCGTTCTGTCAGGTGGCGCGGTCGTGGGCACCGTGACATCCGGCGACTGGGGGCACCGTGTGGCCGCCAATCTGGCCCTCGCCTTTATCGACCCGGAGCTGTCTGAGGCCGGCCAGAGCCTTTGGGTCGATGTGCTGGGGGACAATGTCGCCTGCCAGGTCATTGCGACCGGTCCTTATGACCCCGATAACCTGCGTGTCAGGGGCTGAGATGCAGCAAAGCGCCGTCGCCTTTGCCAGCCCTGACCGCGTCTCGCCTGCCGCTCCGGTGGTCGTGGGCGCTTAAGCATGATCAAACATTAAGGAACAGCATGCATCACGCGTTGCATTGCCGGTTTTTTGACGACATTCTCGGGCCATGGATTATCTGGCCATTAGTCACAATGCCGGTTTGATTGCTGCATCCCTTGTCGTCGCCCTTGTTGCGGGATTTACCGGGCTGACGCTGACGAAAGACCTTTCGCAGAAAACAATCAGGCAACGCAAGTTCGCCATTGCGCTGGCCGCGGTGGCCCTTGGTGGCGGCATCTGGTCGATGCATTTCGTGGCCATGCTCGGGATGCAGATGCCGATCCAGTTCTATTACGATTCCGCTGTCACACTCGCATCCGCCCTGCTGGCGATCCTGATCGTCGGGGCCGCCCTGAGCATCCTGCATTTTGCGGACCGCTCCCCGACAACCGTCACTCTCGCGGGCGGACTTGTGGCGCTTGGGATCCTGTCGATGCATTATCTCGGCATGGCCGGTCTGCAACTGTGTCGCGCCGTCTATACGCCTGTCGGTATCGCGCTGTCGGTTGTCTCTGCTTTCGTCCTGTGCATCGCCGCCTTCTGGATCGCCTATGGCCACCGAACCAACAGGAACATCCTTTTCGGCACGCTCTGCTTTGGCATCGCCGTATTTGCCGTGCATTTCGTGGCCATTACCGGAACGCGGTTCGTTCAGGTGCCCTCCTTCAATGAGCTGGGTCCGGTAATGAGCAACGAGGTGTTGGCCCTGGGTGTCATACTCTCCAGCTTCGTGATCTTCGGCGCATTCCTGTGGATGAGCGTGACCTTTCTGTTGCCGCAGCCGACCGGGCCATCCGACACAGGCAGACAGGCCGCGCCGTCGCAGGGCATCGCCCGGACGCAGACCGATCCGGTTGCACCACTGCCAATGCGGATTCCCTGTGAAAAAGACGGTACCACGCTTTTCGTGGATCCCGCGCAGGTCGCTTTTGTCAGGGCCGAGGGGCATTACACGAATGTCTACACCGATGACGCCCAGCATTTCTGCGTCTGGCCCATCACCGAAGCCACGAAAAGGCTTGTCCCCCGCGGGTTTCTCAAGGTTCATCGCAGCTATCTGATCAACCCCGCCCGGGTCGAGAATTTCGAACGGTTGAAGGACAACGGGCTTTGCCGGTTTGCCGGCACCGGCCTGCCGCCCGTGCCCGTGAGCCGCTCCAACCTCAAGGCGGTCCGTGAGGCGCTCGGCGTCTGAGCCATTCGCATTTCGTGCACTCTCAGCCGCATTTCGTGAAAATTTCCGCCCCTTTCGTTGAATTAGGCAAGCGCATGTCGGCCTGGCGAGGCAGCCTTTATCTCAGCCAGACGAATTGCTCACGAGGGAGGACAAGCAATGATTCCAGCGCCGTTCGACTATTATCGGCCCACGGACATCGCGGGCGTGATCGCCCTTCTGGAGGAACACGGTGATGATGCGCGCGTGATGGCGGGCGGGCACAGCCTGATCCCGATGATGAAGCTGCGCATGGCCGAAATACCACATCTGATCGACCTGCAGGATGTCGCCGGGCTCGGCGGCATCACGATTGACGGCAGCGAAATTCGCATCGGTGCGATGACCACGCAGGCCGATCTGATCGACCACGAGGGCCTCGCGGCGGCCGCGCCCATTCTGCGGGAAGCGGCGCTGCAGATTGCAGACCCGCAGGTGCGCTACATGGGCACGGTTGGGGGCAATGTGGCAAATGGCGATCCCGGCAACGACATGCCCGGGCTGATGCAGTGTCTGGACGCGCAGTTCACGCTTGTGGGTCCGGATGGCGAACGCACCGTCGCGGCGCGCGATTTCTATGAAGCCGCCTACATGACGGCGCGCACGGATGAAGAGGTTCTGACCTGCGTGTCCTTCACCGCGCAACCGGGCGGCGCCGCCTACGAAAAGCAAAAGCGCAAGATCGGGGATTACGCGACCGCTGCCGCCGCCGTGCAACTGACCAGGGAGGGCAGCACATGCGCCGCCGCCTCGATCGCCATGACCAACCTGAGCGACGTGCCGGTCTGGTCACCTGCCGCAGGGGCGGCCTTGGCAGACACGCCCGTTGACGACAGCGCGATCAAAGCAGCCGTGGACGCAGCGCTCGCCGATATCGATCCCACCGAAGACAACCGTGGCCCTGTCAAGTTCAAGCGCCATGTGGCCGGCGTGATCCTGACCCGCGCGATCAAGAGCGCCTGGGCGCGCGCATAGTAGAGGACCCAAGATGCCAGATAAAATGCATATCAAAGTGACTGTGAACGGCCAGGATGAGGAGTTCCTCGCCGAACCTCGGGAACTGCTGATCTACGCCCTGCGCGAGCGGCTGAACCTGACCGGCCCGCACGTGGGTTGCGAAACCTCGCATTGCGGCGCCTGCACGGTGATCGTGAACGGCAAATCCGTCAAATCCTGCACGATGTTCGTGGGTCAGGCCAATGGTGCCGAGATCACGACAATCGAAGGGCTGGGCAGCCCGGATGCGTTGCACGTACTGCAGGAAACCTTCCGCGAGCACCATGGGCTGCAATGCGGATTCTGCACACCGGGCATGATCACCCGGGCGCACAAGCTGCTGGAGGAAAATCCCAATCCGACCGAAGAAGAGGTGCGGTTCGGCATGGCGGGTAACCTGTGCCGCTGCACCGGCTATCAGAACATCGTGAAATCCATTCTTGCCGCTGCGGCACAGATGAATGGCGCACAGGAGGCCGCGGAATGAAAGACGAAGTAGAAAGCCGCGACGACCGCGTCGCCAACCTCAAGGGCCTGGGATCGGCGCGCAAACGTGTCGAAGACGTGCGGTTCACCCAAGGCAAGGGCAATTACGTCGATGACATCAAACTGCCCGGCATGCTGCACGGCGACTTCGTGCGCTCGCCCTATGCGCACGCGCGCGTCAAATCGATCAATATCGATGCCGCCATGGCGCTCGATGGCGTGGTCGCTGTTCTGACCGCCAAGGATCTGGAGCCCCTCTCGCTGCACTGGATGCCGACGCTCGCAGGCGACAAGCAGATGGTGCTCGCGGATGGCAAGGTTCTGTTCCAGGGGCAGGAAGTGGCCTTTGTCGTTGCACGCGACCGTTATGTGGCCGCCGATGCGGTGGAACTCGTGGAGGTGGATTACGAAGAACTGCCGGTTCTGACCGATCCCTTCGAGGCGATGAAATCGGACACTGTGTTGCGTGAAGACCTTGAGGATGGGGCGGATGGGGCGCACGGCCCGCGCCGCCACCACAACCACATTTTCCTCTGGGAGGAAGGCGACAAGGCGGCGACCGAGGAGGTGATCGACAGCGCCGAGGTGGTTGTCGAAGAGATGGTCTATTATCACCGTACCCACCCCTGCCCGCTGGAAACCTGCGGGGCGGTGGCCTCGATGGACAAGGTGAATGGCAAGCTGACGCTTTACGGCACGTTTCAGGCGCCTCACGTGGTGCGCACCGTCGCCTCGCTGCTCTCGGGCATCGAGGAGCACAACATCCGCGTGGTCAGCCCCGACATCGGCGGCGGCTTTGGCAACAAGGTAGGCGTCTACCCCGGGTATGTCTGCTCCATCGTTGCCTCCATCGTGACCGGTTTGCCGGTCAAATGGGTCGAGGACCGGATGGAAAACCTGATGGCCACGGCCTTTGCCCGCGATTACTGGATGCAAGGCAAGATCAGCGCCACCAAGGAAGGCAAGATCACCGGTCTGCATTGCCATGTAACGGCGGATCACGGTGCCTTTGACGCCTGCGCGGACCCTACAAAGTACCCCGCGGGCTTCTTTCACATCTGCACCGGGTCTTATGACATTCCGGTGGCTTACGTCGGGGTCGATGGGGTCTATACCAACAAGGCGCCGGGCGGCGTTGCCTATCGCTGTTCCTTTCGGGTGACCGAGGCTGCCTATTTCATTGAACGCATGATCGAAGTGCTGGCGATGGAGCTGAACATGGATGCCGCCGAGCTGCGCCGGATCAATTTCATCAGAAAAGAGCAGTTTCCCTATCAGTCCGCCTTGGGATGGGAATACGATTCCGGCGATTACCACACCGCATGGGACAAGGCGCTGACCTCCGTTGGTTATGACGATCTGCGCCGTGAACAGGCGGAACGTGTCGAAGCCTTCAAGCGGGGCGAGACGCGCAAGCTGATGGGCATCGGGCTGAGCTTCTTCACCGAGATCGTGGGCGCGGGCCCCGTCAAGAATTGCGACATCCTCGGCATGGGCATGTTCGACAGCTGCGAGATCAGGATCCACCCCACCGGATCGGCAATCGCGCGGCTTGGCACCATCAGCCAGGGGCAAGGCCACGCGACGACTTTCGCGCAGATTCTGGCGACGGAAACCGGTATCCCGGCGGATTCGATCACCATCGAGGAGGGCGATACCGACACCGCGCCCTACGGGCTGGGCACCTACGGGTCGCGCTCCACCCCGGTGGCGGGGGCGGCCACGGCGCTCGCAGGCCGGAAAATCCGCGCCAAGGCACAGATGATTGCGGCCTACCTGCTCGAAGTGCACGACGATGACGTGGAGTTCGATGTGGACCGTTTTGTCCTTAAGGGTGCGCCGGAGCGGTTCAAGACGATGAAAGAGATCGCCTATGCCGCCTATAATCAGGCCATTCCGGGGATCGAGCCGGGGCTGGAAGCGGTCAGCTATTATGACCCGCCGAACATGACCTACCCCTTCGGGGCCTATGTCTGCGTGATGGACGTGGACGTGGACACCGGCACCACGGACATCCGCCAGTTCTACGCGCTGGATGACTGCGGCACGCGGATCAACCCGATGGTGATCGAGGGGCAGGTACACGGCGGCCTGACCGAAGCCCTGGCCATCGCGATGGGACAGGAGATCGCCTATGACGATCTGGGCAATTGCAAAACCGGCACGTTGATGGATTTCTTCATCCCCACCGCGTGGGAAACGCCGAATTATGTCACCGATCACACCGAAACGCCCTCGCCGCACCATCCGATCGGGGCCAAGGGTGTGGGCGAGAGCCCTAACGTGGGCGGGGTTCCGGCGTTCTCCAATGCGGTGCATGATGCCTTCCGGGCCTTTGGGCTGCGCCAAGCGCATATGCCGCACGATCACTGGCGCATCTGGCAGATCGCCAATGATCTGGGCCTGCACGACTAAAGTGACCCCGGGCGGGTCATGGCACCTGCCCGCACGGCAAAGAGACGGATAATGGCCTGGAACGATCTTCAAGACGCAATGGCGGGGCATGGGTATGTCGCTTCCGACGATCTGTCGGTGGCGCTGCACCTTGCGCTGTCGCTGGGGCGCCCCATCCTGCTGGAAGGCGCGGCGGGCGTGGGCAAGACCGAAGTGGCGCGCGTTCTGGCCGCGGTTCAGGACACCCGACTGCTGCGGCTGCAATGCTACGAAGGTCTGGATGCGGCACAGGCAATCTATGAATGGAACTACCAGCGCCAGTTGTTGTCGATCCGCGCGGCGGCGGAAGATGGTGAAACCGGCGCCAGCGTCGAAGCGCGCATCTTTTCCGAAGACTTCCTGTTGGAGCGGCCGCTGCTCGCCGCCATCAGGCAGGACAAACCGCCTGTCCTTTTGATCGACGAAATTGACCGGGCAGACGAGGAATTCGAAGCCTACCTGCTGGAGATCCTTGCGGATTACCAGATCACGATCCCCGAGCTGGGCACGATCCGCGCCGTGACCCGGCCCATCGTGGTGCTGACGGCCAATGGGACACGTGATCTGTCCGATGCATTGCGACGACGCTGCCTTTACACCTACGTGGACTACCCTGACCGCGCCACGGAACTGGCGATCCTATCAGCGCGTTGCCCCGAGATCGAAATGAAGCTTGCAGGCCAGATCATTGGTTTTGTTCAGAAACTGCGCAAAGAAGAGCTTGAGAAAGCCCCCGGCATCGCCGAGACACTGGATTTCGCGGCCGCCCTCATGGGTCTGGGCGTGGCCGATCTGACCGATGATCCTGCGGTGCTGCAAGCGACGCTGACCACCCTGCTCAAAACCCAGAGCGATCAGGCCAGTATCACGACGGAAGTGGCGCAGCGCATCGCCGGGCGCGCCGCATGAGCCGCGTGACCAGATTTGCGGCACGAGACCCCGGCCCCGCCGCGCGTGTCAGCGGCTTTCTGGCGCATCTGCGCGAAAATGGGCTGCGCCTTGGCGTGGCGGAGACAGAGCTTGCCCTGACCGCCCTGACACAGGTCGATGCCGCCGTGCCGGTGCAGAGCAAACGGGCGCTGCGGGCGGTTTGCACCGGATGCAGGGAAGACGCGGACCGCTTTGACGACCTGTTCGACAGTTTCTGGCTGAACGGCGGGCGGGTCAAACAGAAGATTGTTCCCAGCAAGGGCGAAACGGCCAAGGATCACGTCCACTCGTCCCGTGTGGCGCAAGGCGCGCCGGCAACCGGCGCCGGGGAGGCCACCGCGCCGGATGGCGGCAGCGGCGCGTCGGAAGGCGATGGTCTGGGCAAGCTTATGGCGACCGAGGTCACAAACCTGATGAAAAAGGACCTGCGCGATCTGGTGCGACCCGAGGATATACTGGCAGCAGAGCGGGTGGCGCTGCGCCTTGGCGCGGCGTTGCGGGATCGCAGGTCGCGGCGACGCAAGGCCGCGCGCAAGGGCGACAGGCTGCATTTCCGGCGCGTGATCCGGCAAAGCCTTGCCACCGGCGGCCAACCGTTTGACCTGCCGAAAAAACACCGCCCGGACCGTCTGCGCAAGATTGCCGCGATCTGCGATGTCTCGGGATCGATGTCGGTCTACGCGCAGGTCTTCCTGGCGTTTCTGGCCGGGCTGATGCGTGCTGATCAGACGGCGGATGCTTATCTCTTCCACACGCGTCTTGTGCGAATTACCCACGCCCTGCGCGACCGGGATGCGCTGCGGGCACTGGCGCGCATGTCGCTCATGGCCGATGGTTTTGCCGGGGGATCCAAGATCAGCCACAGCATCGGCCGTTTCGCCGACACCCATGCCAAGAGATTCGTCGACGGGCGCACCGTGGTCCTGATCTTGTCGGACGGATTCGATACCGACCCGCCCGCCGCGATGTCGGCGGCGCTGAGCCGTCTTCGGAAACGCGGCTGCAAGGTGATCTGGCTCAACCCGCTGAAAGGGTGGCGGGATTATGAGGCGACCGCACAGGGAATGGCCGCCGCCCTGCCCTACATTGACCTGTTCAAAGCGGCGAACACGCTGGAGGAGCTGGCCGGGCTGGAACCGGAGCTGGTGCGCCTATGATGCCCAAAGAGTTGCTGGACCCGCAGATGACCGACGCGCTGGAGGCGCTGCGGCTGCGTGACGAGCCCTTCGCCGTGGCAACCATTGTCCGCACGGCCGGGGCGACAGCGGCCAAGCCCGGCGCCAAGGCGCTGCTCCGGTCCGACGGCACGATACTGCACGGCTGGCTTGGTGGCGGCTGCACGCGGGCCGCGGTGCAAAAAGCCGCCCTTGTTGCCATAGCCCAGGGCAAACCACAGCTTGTTTCGGTCGCGCCGGAAGACATTCTTTCGGACAAGGGACTGGTGGCGGGTGACGAGGTCGAGGGCGTGTATTTCGCCCGCAACGGGTGCCCGTCGAAAGGCTCCGTGGACGTATTTATCGACCCCAGCCTGCCCCGCCCCGAGGTGGTGATCATCGGCGCATCGCCCGTTGCCACGGAGCTTGCCGAGCTTGCCCCCCGGTTTGACTGGGAGGTGACCGTTCTGGCGCCGGGTGACAGCTTTGCCCAGACCGCGCCGGGCCGCAGGCGGGCGATCGTGATCGCGACCCAGGGCCAGGGCGACCGCACAGCACTTGAAAAGGCGCTTGCCACAGAGGTCGATTATGTAGCCTTCGTCGGCAGTCGAAAGAAATATGCCGCCCTGGCAGAAAAACTCCGGCAATCAGGGATTTCGCAAAACCGCATCAATGCCGTCCGTGCCCCCGCCGGCATCGACATTGGCGCGGTCACGCCCGAGGAAATTGCGCTTTCCATCATCGCTGAACTCACGCAGGTCAGACGCCATGCGCGACACGGGGCCGTCGCCGATGCGTGATGCCACCGTTGCCCGGCGCGCTGCAGACTTGGGTTGTGCAGCACTGCCACACCCCCCGCAGGCGGATGAATGGCGATCCGGACGCACGTCCCGCCGGAATAAAACCCCATACAGTTAACAAAGGAACCGTCATGGAACTGAGCGATGAAATCACCATCAACGCGCCGATGGAAGATGTCTATGCGGCGCTGAACGATCCAGAGATCTTAAGGCAATGCATTCCCGGCTGCGAGGAACTTGTCCAGACATCTGACACCCAGCTTGAGGCCAAGGTCGTGCTCAAGGTCGGCCCGGTGAAGGCAAGGTTTTCAGGCGAGGTCGCGCTGGATAAATCCGGCGCCCCCACCCGGTTTTCACTGACCGGTCAGGGCAACGGCGGGGCGGCGGGACATGCCAAGGGCGGTGCCGATGTCACCCTTGAAACACTCGGGGATCAGACTGTTCTGCGGTATGATGCAAAGGCACAGATCGGCGGCAAACTGGCGCAGCTGGGCAATCGGCTGATCCAGGGCACGGCCAAGAAGCTGGCGGCGAAGTTTTTCGCGAACTTCGCGAAAGTCATGCAGCAACAGGCGGCATGACACCGGCGACGCAAGCTTGGTTGCTCTTTGGACGGACAAAAGGGCGTGATTTCGTGCAATTCGGATTTGGGAAACGACAGCCCCACACCCCGAAACCTACAGGATCGAATGGTGAAATCCCTCTGAGGGGCCATTAACCATCCCGCTCTGTTTTGCCGCTTGTTTAAGGATTTTTAGGGATAGTTTTTCATATGTGATGTCCGACTTTGCACCTTGGAGATCGATATGACACAAAAACTATATGCCTGTCTGGGATCGGGCAATTGTTTCAAACCGTGGCTAGCGTTCCATCAGCTTAACCAGTCTTTTGACCTGCAAATTATCGATGTTCTGGCCGGTGAGCAGAAATCGCCCGCGTTCTTAGAGGTCAATCCCCTCGGTGTGGTCCCCTATCTGCAAACAGAAACCGGTTTTGGTATCGGCGAAAGCAACGCGATGCTCTGGTACATTGCCGACGGCAGCCACCTCATGCCACAGTCGCTGGCGGAACGCGCCGAAGCGTTGCAGTGGATGTTTTTTGAACAATCCAAGCTGGAGCCATTCATTTCGCCAGCCCGGTTTTTCACCACGATTGTGCCGCAGCAACGCGAAGAGCGCGCAGCCGACATCCGCGTCTGGCAGGACAACGCGCTAAACGGCCTGATGCGCCTCGAAGCGCACCTTGCGCAGCGCAAATTCATCCTGTCCTGCGGATATTCGATCGCCGATATCGCCCTCTTTGGCTACACACATGTGCTCGAAGAGGCCGGGCTGACACTCGAAGACTACCCCGCCATCGCCCGCTGGATCGATGACGTTGCACAGACTGAAAACTTCCGTCCTCTTTCCGAGCTTGGACAGGTGGCGTCAGCTGCCGCTTAACACCAGACTGGTCCGGAGTGGGCACCATGGGAGAAGGCAAAATCACGTCCGCTGCCCGCAGTGAAAGGTCATTGATACCTTTGTCCAACGCCCCCGACCCTTCCGGCCCGGAATTTGACCCGTTCCAGGCAGCCCGGCAATTACGCACGGCTGTCTGGATTTTTGACATCGACAATTCCTGCATTCTCCACGCGAATGAATCCGCATGCAAACTGTGGCAGGCCGACAACGAGGACCTGCTGTGCGCGCGCGATTTGTCTGAAGGCATGTCGTCGACAGTTGCGGCCCGTCTCAAACAGTATCAAATCGACTTTGAAGAACGTAATTCCGTCTTCAATGAACTCTGGACCTTGTACCCTAACGGAGAACCGGAAACCGCCATGGTGGTCTTTTCCGGTTTTCGCCTGCCCGACGGGCGGATGGCCATGCGATGCGAGGCCACCGGAAGCGTTGACGATCTGCCCGAAAACCTGCGCAGCGCCGAGGCATTGTTGCATACCGATGTGATGATCATGCTCTTTGATCTGGACGGCCCGGCGCTGTATATGAACCCGGCAGCCCGCAAAGCCACCCCCCGATCCCTGGACAGCTTTGCTGAGATTTTTACGGATCACGCCGACTTTGTGGCTCTGGAAAAAATGCTGGAGCAACATGGCGAGCACAGGTGCGTCGCCCTGGTGGAAACCGCGACGGAGCCACATTGGTATGACATCTCCGCCAAACGCTGTTCTGACGCGGTAACCGGCAGTCCCGCGGTTCTGGTCACCGCCATTGATGTGAGTGAGCTTAAAAATGCACGCGATCAGGCGCATTACCTTGCCGAGCGCGACCAGCTGACCGGCTGTTTCAACCGCTCTTTCGTACAATCCCGGCTCGAAGCGCTCGAAGCCAAGAATACCTCCACGACCTATGCGCTTTTGTATCTGGACGTGGACCGGTTCAAACAAATCAATGACCGCTTCGGTCACGAGATGGGTGACGCTGTCCTGAAAGAGCTGGTGTCACGGTTCGACGCCGAGTTATCGGAGGATGATACGCTCGCGCGCATGGGCGGCGACGAGTTCGTCATCCTGATCAAGAATGCGTCACAAGAGTCTGATCTTATTGAAAAGATCGAAAGGCTGAGGCTCGCGATCAACAAGCCGATGGTGTATGATGCGATCCTGCTGAACGTGACGATCAGCATCGGGGTCGCGCTGATCGAACCCAATGACCAGACCGTCATGGATGCGATCCAGCGGGCGGACATCGCTCTTTATGCCTCAAAACAGCGTGGCCGGAACCGCTTCCTGTTCTTTGATTCCGAAATGGGGGCCGAAGCCTCGGAGCGCAATCAGCTGGAAGTGGAGCTCATGCGCGCCTTGGAAAAGCGTGAATTCGTCCTGTATTTCCAGCCCCGCTACGATCTGAGAAGCAACCAGGTTGTATCTGCCGAGGCGCTGGTGCGGTGGCGTCATCCGGTGCGCGGGCTGGTAATGCCGGGCAAGTTCATTCCGATTTGTGAAGAAACCGGTATCATCGAGGAGTTGGGGCAGTTCGTTCTGGAAGAAGGCTGCAATCAGGCCATTGAGTGGCATCGCAGAGGTCTGGACATCGGATTGTCCATCAATGTCTCTCCCCGTCAGTTCTCTGGCGATAAACTGATGGAAACACTGCGCGCATTCTCTCAAAGGCCCGATTTCCCCAATGGTTACGTCGAGTTGGAGATCACCGAGACAGCCCTGATCGGTGATCTGGAGATGATCGCACAGAAGCTGCGGGCAATCACCGACCTTGGGTTTCGCATCGCGATTGACGACTTCGGCACAGGCTATTCAAACCTCTCCTACATCACACGCTTTCCGCTAAACTGCCTGAAGATCGACAAGTCCTTCGTCGACCAGCTGCCCGACACCATTCCGATCATCCAGCTGATCTTGACAATGGCGGCTCAGATCGGCGTCACCACTGTTGCGGAAGGTGTTGAAACCGCCGAACAGATCGAACAGCTTGCGGTTTCAGGGTGTGAACAGGTTCAGGGGTATTACTTCACCAAGCCCGTGCCGCTGGAGGCCTTCGAGGAAACAACCCGACGCCTGAACGAAAACGGGTTTTCAATCGATGCCGGAGACGCTCCCGAGGCTCACCGGATACCGGCACGCGCCACCCGGTAGAACCTCGCGGCGCACCCCGATTTTCGCGCGGAACCGGCGAGGACTGCGAGACAACGGCGCCTGGGCACAGCTCTGGCTGTTTTTAACGGGTCGTCAGCGTTCCGGAAGGTCAGGATCATGGCGTTTTGCCTGCCGCGCTCTGCCTGCGCCGGTTTCGTCCAGCCTGCCCGCATTGAGGCTTAACAGTAGTCTTTTAAAACAGGCTTCTGATGGCCGGGGGCGGAGATTGTCCCGGGGAAGATCACGGCAATGTCGGGCATTATGTTTGATCCATAATCGCGTCTCTGCCTGAACCACCGCGGCGTCAATTTGATCAGGTGTCTCAAGCCAAAACAGACGCTTTTGCCGAATGGTGCCAGCACAAAGCCACACACCGCATTTTCCGCCACAACGGGGCAGATAGCCTAGCGTCCGCCTGCCTTGGAACCCGTGGACGGGCAAAACCGTCCCAATGTCGCGAAAGCTTTCACAGCTGCGACATCACGCCGATGCAGCGAATTGTTGCTCAAATCGAAAGTGCCATGCAAAGCAACTGACGAAACATGCCACAGTGTGACAGAAGAGCCGCCAATAACTTGCGAGACATAATCGCACTTTTCCGCGACCTTTGTCTTTCAGGACGCACGACAGCGATGGAAATCTATTGATCGAGACCCTATTCGCCTGCACCATCACCCTGCAAAAACGCGGCAGGTATAAAAAGTTGTATTTCCCATGAAAATTTCACTCGGAATGGTTCTGGCCCTTTGCCTTGCCGGATTGCAGTTTGTCGCGGTTACCTTTGTTGTCTTTTCGTCCTTTTTGACGTCTGAAAAAGTGCTGCTCGCACATGCGCGCGACCTGCTGCGCGATGTCGGCACCAATACCATCGAACACTCCAAGGGGTTTCTCAAACCGGCGCGCGGGGCAGCCGAACTGGCCACGCGCCTTGCAGAGAACGAGGTCATTGCCAGCGACAACTTCGAACAGCTGGAAAAACTGCTGTTTCAGCAACTTCAGATCTCGCCCCAGTTCGCCGGCGTGTTTTACGGCGATGAGACGGGCAACTTCGTCTACGTCATGCGCAGCGATGGCCCCGGGCCCTTCCGGTCAAAGATCGTCATGTGGGAAGACGGCCAGCGGACAACCGACCTGATCTGGCGCGATGATCGCTATGCCATTGTCGAAGAACGCGCGGACCCGACCGACACCTACGACCCGCGCGAACGGCTCTGGTACCAGACGGCCAGCGAAAAGCTGACAAGCATCTGGACCGACCCCTACATCTTCTTCACGTCGCAAAAGCCGGGCATCACCGCAGCCTCGCCGGTTTTTGATCCCTTTGGCGGTATTCGGGGCGTTGTGGGGGTGGACATCGGGATCGACGCAATTTCCGAGTTTTTGTCGCGGTTGAATGTCGGCGACAGCGGTAAGGCGCTGATCCTCAACCGAAATGGTGATGTGATTGCGCATCCCAACCAGGAACTGATCCGAACACAGAACACTGATGGTACGTTCCGCTTTGTCAATATCGCGGAAATCGGCGATCCGGTGGCACGGGCCGCCTTCGGACACCTGGACAGCACCGCCGAGGTCTCCGTGGAGCGCGAGGTCTCGTCGCGCTTCGGCCTTGGCGACTCGACCTTCGTGTCCACCCTGATGCCGGTGATCAGCGAGGAATTGCCCTGGACCATCGCCGTTTACGCCCCCGAGGCCGATTTCACCGGTGAAATCAAAGCCAACCGCTCGCAGAATGTCTGGATTGCGGCCTCCATCGCCCTGATCTCGGGCATTTTCGGACTGGTGCTGGCCAACTACATCCATAAGCCGGTGCGCGCTTTTGCCGTGCGGTCATCGCTTGTCTCGCAGGGGGAGGTTTCCGCATCCGAACCCCTGCCGAAAACCTACCGCGAACTTGAACGCGCGAATGAAACGCTTGTGCAGGCCATCGCCGAGCGCAAGAAATCCGAAGCTGAATTCGGACGCACCTTCGACCTTGCATCGCGGGGTATGGCACAAATTCAGGCCAAAACCGGAAAGCTGATGCGCGTAAACACAAAATTCGCGGATATGCTGGGATATACCAACGACGAAGTGCTGCAACTGACGGCGCATGACATCTCTCACCCCGACGATCCGGTTGCCGCTTTCTTCTTCGAGGACGGCGGGAACACCGGGTCGGAATATCTGCATGAAAAGCGGCTTTTGCGCAAAGACCGCAGCGTGATCTGGGTCAGCGAGAACGTTATCGTGATCCGGGACGACGCGGGCAACCCGCTGCATGCCGTCGTGACCGTGGATGACATCACCGAACGGAAAGCCTCCGAGCGCAAGATACAGCAACTCAGCTGGGACCTGTCCCATTCGGCGCGCGTCAATGTGATGGGCCAAATGGCTACCAGCCTCGCACACGAGTTGAACCAGCCGCTTCTCGCGATCACGCAAAACATGGACAGCGCGTTGTTCAACCTGCAGCAAAGCACCTGCGACATCGAAGAACTGAAGACCATTCTGCAGGAAACCGACCGTCAGGCCCATCGCGCAGGCGATATCATCAAGGCGCTGCGGGGCTTTGTCAAAAAAGATGGGGTTGAAAAGGCCGAATTCGATTTTCAGGAGCTGTTGGAACAAACGCTGCAGCTGGTGCGTTCTGAAGCGAAGGAGCATGGGATTCACATCAGCACCGACGCGGTTGACCTCGATCCGGTTTACGGATCGCGGGTTCAGATTGCGCAGGTCCTTGTGAACCTGCTTAGAAACGCCATTGAGGCGATTGCAGATAGCGATGTGGAAGAGCGGTTAGTGAAACTGAAGGCCATGAATACGGACAATGGGCTGATGGTGGACGTCCTCGACACCGGGCCGGGCTTTGACCCGACAAGCGACCTCTTCGAACAGTTTGAAACCACGAAGGAGGACGGCATGGGGCTTGGCCTGTCGATCTGCCGCACGATTGTGGAATCGCACGGCGGAAAGCTCTGGTATCAGGAGGACGAAAACGGCAATTCGCGGTTCTGCTTTACCCTGCCCGCCCTGATCCCGAAATCGGTGCCAGAGATCCAGAATGAACTCAGCGCCTGAGCCCTGCATCTTCATCGTCGACGACGATGAAGATATCCGTGCCTCGCTGTCGCGCGCCTTGCGCACCCGCGGCTACGCGACCGAGGCTTTTGCCTCCGCACAGGCGTTTCTGGATGCCTATCACCCGGAGCAATCCGGGTGCCTGATACTGGACTACGGCATGCCGGCCATGTCCGGCCTCGAACTTCAGGAGCTGCTTGTCACCAAGGGGATTTCATTGCCCATCATCTTCATCACCGGGCACGGTGGTGTGCCGGAATCGGTGCGTGCAATGAAGCTGGGGGCAATCGACTTTCTGGAAAAACCGTTTCGGCAGGAAGTGTTAATCAAGCAGATTGATGCAGCGCTTGAACTTGACGCCAAGGGGCGACGTGGCCGCGACCGGGCCAGAAACGCCAAGGAGCGGTTCACCAACCTGACCGACCGGGAAAAGGAAATAGCCGAGTTGCTGGTCTCCAACCCTTCCAGCGCATCGAGCAAGGACGTGGCGCGTCACCTCGACATCAGCCCCCGGACGGTGGACCACCACAGGGCCCGTATTCTTGAAAAAATGCGGGTGAATTCCGTGGCCGAACTGGTCGATCTGTCGATCAGCACACGGCTTTTCGAAAGACGCTAATCCGGCATAGGCAAAATTACCTACGTAGTTACACGAATTTACGGGGCTCCCCCCATCCAGCATACTTCCGGCACAATGTGAGTGTTGAGTGTTGGGAACCGTGAGCACAGTTTTGTGCAAGCTGTTAGTGAGTGACCGAGTTCCGATTTGGTGAGCAACTCGTAAAAAGTTTTTTTCGCATCCGGAAATTGGTTTCGAGTACACGTTGCTTGGACAGTCCGGAACAGCGTTGCAACCGGGGTCACATTGCTGGTTGCAACGCGCTTGCACGCTCGGTTTTGAATTTAAGAGTACCTAATCATTTAAAGGAAACCCGCAGCGATCCGATTGCTGCGGGTTTTCGCATCTTGCCCCGATATGCATCCTCAAAGCGGAGGATCACGCGGCCTTCTGCAACCCGAGAACATCCGCAACCGTCGCCCCCATCGCCGATGGGTTTGGCGCAACCGTAATCCCGACAGCGCTCAACATCTCCACTTTCTCCTGCGCGCTCTCCCCGAAGGCGGAGATGATCGCCCCCGCATGTCCCATCTGACGGCCCTTGGGCGCGGAAAGGCCAGCCACATAGGCAATAACCGGTTTCGTCATGTGCTCGGACACGAAAGCAGCCGCCTCCGCTTCCTGCGGCCCGCCGATTTCGCCGATCATCATGACGGCGTCGGTCTCCGGATCGGCTTCGAAAAGCGCCAGTATGTCTCGAAATGAGGATCCGTTGATCGGGTCGCCACCAATACCGACCGAGGTGGAAACCCCAATCCCCAGGGCCTGCATCTGGCTGGCCGCCTCATACCCCAGCGTGCCGGAGCGCCCCACGATACCGACCCGGCCCGGTGTGTAGATATGCGGCGGCATAATCCCCATAAACCCTTTTCCCGGAGAGATCACGCCCGCGCAATTCGGACCGATCAGACGCATTTTGCGCTCTCTTGGGTAGCGTTTGAGAAACCGTTTCACCCGCATCATGTCCTGCGCCGGAATGCCATCAGCCACGCAAACAGCGGTGCGGATACCCGCATCTGCCGCCTCCATCATCGCGTCGGCGGCAAAGGGCGGTGGCACGAACATCAGGCTGGCCTCCGCGCCGGTGGCGGCGACCGCCTCGCGCACTGTATTGAATACCGGGCGCCCCAGAACGGTCGTGCCGCCCTTGCCCGGGGTCACACCGGCCACAACGCGGGTGCCGTTCTCGATCATCTCCTCCGCGTGGAATTGGCCAATGCGTCCGGACATGCCCTGCACCACCACTTTGGTGCTCTCATCTATCAAAATCGCCATGGATGGTTCTCCCTATGCGGCGGCCGGTTGGGGCCGCAGTGAAACCGCGGCGTCAGCGGCTTCTGCCAATGTGTCCGGTGTGACGATCGGCAGGCCCGAGGCCTGCAGGATCTGCTGACCCTCTGCCACATTCGTGCCTGCCAGCCGCACCACGACCGGCAGGTGGAGCCCAAGGTCACGGTAGGCCTGCACAACCCCCTCGGCGATCCAGTCGCAGCGGTTGATACCAGCGAAGATGTTCACGAGGATCACACTGACATTCGGATCGGACAAGACAGTCCGGAAGGCCTTGCACACACGATCCGGGCTTGCGCCACCGCCAATATCAAGAAAATTCGCAGGCTCACCGCCAGCAAGCTTGATCATATCCATCGTGGCCATCGCCAGCCCGGCACCGTTGATGATGCAGCCGATGTCGCCCTCCAGCCCCACGTAGGCCAGACCATGGTCAGCCGCCATCGCCTCGCGGGGGTCTTCCTGGCTGGGGTCACGCAGGGCCGACACCTGAGGACGGCGATAAAGCGCATTGGTATCAAAGCTCATCTTGGCATCCAGCGCCACCAGATCACCCCCGCCTCGGATGACCAGCGGGTTGATCTCGACCATCATCGCGTCAAGATCGCGGTACGCGCGATAACAGGCCCGCAGCACATTCACCATCTGCGCAATCTGCCCGCCGGTCAGCCCGAGGGAAAAGGCCAGTTCGCGGGCCTGGAATTCGGCCAGCCCAACCGCGGGGTCGACGACCATGCGCCGCAGGCTGTCCGGATCCTTCTCCGCGAGGTCCTCGATCTCCATTCCGCCATGCGCGGACGCCACGATCATGATCCGCTCGGTTTTGCGATCCAGCACGAACCCCAGGTACAACTCCCGCTGGATGTCCGAAGCTTCTTCGACCCACAGGCGGTAGACGCCCTTGCCCGCCGCGCCGGTCTGCTTGGTCACCAGTTGCTTGCCGAACAGCTCGGCGGCACAGTCCCGCACTTCCTCTTCTGTTTGGCAGAATTTCACGCCGCCCGCCTCGCCGCGGCCCCCGGAGTGTATCTGCGCTTTGACAACCCATGCAGCACCGCCCAGTTCGCGCGCGCGATACCCGGCCTGCTCCGGCGAATAGGCCACGCCGCCGCGCGGCACAGGCACGCCGAAGCCCGCCAGAATTTCCTTGGCCTGATGTTCGTGAATGTCCATATCGTCCTCCTGAAATCAGACCTTTTCAGCAATCGCCTGCGCCACCTCGATGACGTTGCGCGCCATCTTCTCGGATGCCGCGTCGATCATCTTGCCGTCGAGCGACGCCGCCCCGCGGCCCTCGTCTTCGGCCTTCTTGAGCTCTTCGATGATCCGCTCCGCCTTGGAGATTTCGGTCTCCGGCGGGCTGAACACTTCGTTTGCCATTGCAACCTGACTGGGGTGGATCGCCCATTTGCCCTCGCAGCCAAGAGCGGCGGCCCGGCGCGCGCCCGCCTTGTACCCTTCCGGATCAGAGAAGTCGCCAAACGGTCCGTCGATCGCGCGCAACCCGTAGGCGCGGCACGCGATTACCATGCGCGTGATAGAGGCATGCCACTGATCCCCGGGATAGTCCGGGTTGAGCCCGCCAATGTTAACCGTCCGCGCGCGCATCGAGGCGGCATAGTCCGCGACCCCGAAATGCAGCGCCTCAAGACGGCCGCCAAACTGCGCCACGGCCTCGACATTTGCCATGCCGAGGGCAGTTTCGATAAGCGCTTCGAGACCGACACGCGTTGCAAGCCCGCGCCCCTGTTCGATCTGGTTGACCATCGCATCAACCATGTAGAGATCCGCCAGCACACCCACTTTCGGCACCAGAAGCGTGTGCACGCGGTCCCCGGCCTGTTCCATCACATCCACCACGTCGCGGTACATGTAATGCGTGTCCAGACCATTGATCCGTACAGACACGGTCTTGCCTTTCGCCGCCCAGTCGATGTCATTCAACGCCTGAATGGCATTGCGGCGCGCCTGTGTCTTTTCGGGCGGCGCAACCGCATCCTCAAGGTCGAGAAAGACGTAATCCGCGCCGCTTTCGGCGGCCTTGTCGATCATCGTCGGGTTAGACGCGGGAACGGCCAGTTCCGAGCGTTGCAGACGTTGCTTGTTGAGCGGATAAAGCGTGTGGGACACGGGGCAATTTCCTTTGTTTGGTGGTGATTATTCTGCGGCGACCCGAAAGTCGCGCTGCGCGAGGTGTTCGGACATGAACCAGCTTTGCGCGGCCGCAACGCCGGCCCCCAGGTCAAGACGGGTACCGGCCCGCATCAAGGCCATTTCGGCAACCGACAGTGCGGTGAGGCACATGCCTTCATTCAGGTCGCCAATATGCCCGATGCGAAAAACCTTGCCCGCAAGACGCGCCAAGCCGGAGCCCAGCGACGTGTTGTAGTCTTCATAGGCAATGCGGATCACCTCACGGGCGTCTACGTGGGGCGGTGTCCGGATGGCCGACACGGTGTTCGAGTAAAGCGACGGATGCTCTGCCACCAGATCGAGACCCCAGGCCGCCACGCCGTGCCGGACACCTTCCGCGAGGCGCCTGTGGCGGGCGATCACGTTATCCAGACCCTCCGTCGCGATCCGGTCCAGCGATTGACGCAGACCATGCAACAACTGCGTTGGCGGGGTGTAGGGAAAGTACCCGTCGGCATTCATGGCCACCATATCGGCAAAGTCATGGTAGGCGCGGCGCATCGTCGATGTGCGCGACATCAGCATCGCCTTTTCGCTGGCGGCCAGAATGCCCAGCCCGGCAGGCAGCATCAGCCCTTTCTGGCTGCCGGTGATCGCCAGATCGACCCCCCATTCGTCCATGCGGAACTCCAGCGATCCGATGGAGGAGACGCCGTCCACGAACAAAAGCGCATCATGAAAGTTTTCATCCAACGCGCGGCGCACCCCCGCGACATCGGATGTGACACCTGTTGCCGTCTCGTTGTGGGTCACGAAAACCGCCTTGATCTCATCGTTGGTGTCGGCGGCCAGCAGGCGGTTGAATTCACGCACCGGTGCCCCTGCACCCCAGGGAACATCGACCACCTGCACATCGAGCCCAAGGCGCTGCGCCATCTCCACCCACAGGGTCGAAAACTGGCCATGACGCGCCATCAGCACCCGGTCGCCGGGGTTGAGGGTGTTGGTGATCGCCGCCTCCCACGCAGAGGTGCCGGACCCCGGAAACATCATGACGGTGCCGCTTTGCGTGCGGAAAACCGATTTGAGGTCGTCGAAAAGGCGCCGCGTCAGGTCACCAAAATCCGGCGCGCGCATGTCCTGCATGGGCAGATTCATCGCCTGTCGAACGGTTTCGGGCACGTTGGTCGGGCCGGGAATGAACAGGTGGGTGTGGCCGGTGCGCATGCGAGGTCTCCTTGCTGGTTTCCCGGACCATGCAACCATCGGGCACATCCGCAAAACGGAACCGCGTCCTGCTGTGTATGCAAAATTTTACAAACAATAATTTTTGTAAATTTGTGAACTTTTCAGTAAAGTGCAATTATGAAGACATTCATCGGGCCAAAATTACGGCGACTTCGTACCGACAGTGCACAGACCCAGGGACAAATGGGCAAGGCCCTTGGGATCAGCACGTCTTATGTCAATCTGTTGGAGAAAAACGAACGCTCGGTATCCGTGCCGGTCCTGTTGCGGCTGCTCGAAGTCTACGGGGTCGACTGGCGTGATCTCGTGGAAGACGATGACACCGCAAAGCTGGCAGACTTGCGTGGCGTGCTGCAGGACCCGCTTTTTGAATCGGATCGCCCCGACCTCACGCAGTTGCGCGGCGCGTTGACCCACAGCCCCGATCTGGCCGCGTGCTTTTTGCGCCTGCACCGCGCCTATCTGGCCGCGACCGACCAGTTGATGAGCGTGGCCCAGGCCGGAGACGGCGCCCAGACAAAACTGCCCACATCAACAGAAGCGTCGGTTCATAACTTCTTTCGCGAGAACGATAATTACTTCGATAGCCTTGAGCTGGCGGCCGAAGCTTTCTGGGGCGGCAGGAAGGTGGCCACGGATGATATCTACGCGGCGCTGAAAGACAGGTTGCGCGAAAAACTGGACCTGCGCGTGCGTGTCGTACCTGTATCGGAATTGCCGGAAACACTGCGCGAATACAGCGAAGAACGCCGCGAAGTCGTGATGTCCGAAGCGCTTGATCACACCAACCGGGTCTTTCAGCTGGTGCATGTCTCAGGCCTGATCGAACAGCGGCAGGTGCTCGACGATCTGCTGGCCAAGTCAGGTATTGACGACACACTCGGCCGAGCAAGATGCCGTGTCGAACTGGCAAATTACTTCGCCGCGGCCGTGCTGATGCCCTATGAGCCATTTCTGGACGAGGCGCTGGCCAGCGAATATGACTTCGATCACGTTGCCACGCGGTTCGGTGTCAGTTTCGAACAGGCCTGTCACCGGGCCACCACCCTGCAACGTCCGGGGATGCGCGGGGTGCCATTCTTCTTTCTCAGGATCGACAAGGCGGGCAACGTCTCCAAAAGGTTCAATTCCACCGATTTCCAGCTGGCCGAATATGGCGGGGCCTGTCCGAGGCTGGATGTGCACACGTCCTTTCGCACACCGGGGCGGATCGTTCCGCAATTTGTCGAAATGCCGGACGGGAGCCAGTTTTTCGTCTTTGCCCGTACCGTGGATCGTCCCAATGTGTCCCGCTTTGCCCAGGATGTCCGGCTGGCCGTCGCCATGGGATGCAGTACCGAGCACATCGGCGCCATCGGATACGCGGAGGGCCGCAGCCTGTCAGCGGTGCGCATGACCCCCATCGGGATCAACTGCCGGATATGCCCGCGCGTGAACTGCGACCAGCGCGCGCATCATGCGGTGGTCTTGTCCGATCCGCTGGACATGCGGCGGCGGGGCGCGACGCGGTATGCAAGTTAGCCGCACGCCAGCGCGCGGTCCCCAAAAATGCTCTTGCTGGCCCCGCCGGGGCCGCTCTGGGCGCTTCACCGCCTCGTCCCGGTGTTTCCTGTCGACATTAACACGACCGGTGGTAGTCTGCGTTCGGGGAGTTTTGGAATGTAGGGGAAGCAGGTTGCTGATCTGCCGAGTTGCACGGGCATGAAGTCACTAGAGGCCTGGTTGCAGTCTCTGAACCTCGAAAAGTATCTTGAGACTTTCGAGGCCAATTCCGTTGATCTCGACATCATCGCGGACCTGACCGAGCAGGATCTGGCGGACCTCGGGGTATCGCTGGGGGATCGCAAACGGATCAAACAGGCCACAGCGAAACTGGCCCGCCCCGACGGCATGCCCGCAGCACATGCGCAGGCCGACCGCGCCGAGGCGGCCGATCCGACAAAGAACTTGCCCCCGTCCAACGCCGTGGAGCTGCGCCAGCTGACGCTGATGTTTGTCGATCTGGTCGGGTCCACCAAGCTGTCAAACCAGTTGGATCTAGAACAGTATCACGACGTGCTGGCCGGCTTTCAGCGCTGTTGCCTCACCGCGATCCGCAATCATTTCGGCTATTTCGCGCAGTTCGTGGGGGATGGAGTGGTGGCCTATTTCGGCTATCCCATCGCCGAGGAGGATGACGCGGAACGCGCGGTTCTGGCGGCGTTGGATATTCAGCGCACGATCGCGGACGCGGCGCCCGATCTGGACACCCGCCTGCAGGCGCGTGTCGGCATTGCCACCGGCGACGTGCTGATCGACGACCTCCCACGTGACGACAAGACAGCCGATCATCTGGCGCTTGGCGATATTCCCAATCTGGCAGCCCGGTTGCAGTCACTCGCGGAACCCGGTCAGGTGGCAATCAGCGATCAGACGAAAATCAGGCTTGGGGCGAATTTCAGCTGCACATCCATCGGCCAGCACCAGTTGAAAGGGTTTTCCGAACCCGTTGGTGTCTGGATCGCCAAGTCTGCCCGCGACACGGAATTGAGGTTTGAGAAACGCCAGCACGGCAAGCTTTCCCGCCTGGTCGGTCGCGAAGACGAATTGCGTCTGCTTGAGGGGCGATGGAGCAATGCGCGCCAGGGAAGCGGGCACGCTGTTTTCCTGACTGGCGAAGCCGGTCTGGGCAAATCGCGCCTTGCACAGGCCTTGCATGACAAACTGCGCGCCACGGAGGCGGTGCGGATGAGTTTTCAATGCTCTCCCTACCACCAGACAAGTGCGTTCTACCCGGTCACATCGCACCTCAACCATGCCATCAAACTGCGCGAAGACGACGCAACGGATGCTCGCAACGCCAAGATCGACGCTTTCGTGGCAACCATTGCAGACCCGGTGCGTGCGCCTCTGACGCAGGCCATCTTTGCCAACCTGCTGTCGGAAGACACCTCCGGCATCACGGCTGCGATGACACCGGAAGAGTTAAAAGAGAAGACTTTCGAGACGCTGATCAGGTATTTCGAACGGGCTTCCGCCACCCATCCGGCCCTTGTGCTTTTCGAGGATCTGCACTGGATCGACCCTTCGACCGAAGAGTTGCTTGGGCTTCTTGTCGACCAGCTGGACCGGATCAACCTGTTGCTGATCGGCACCTACCGCCCGGACTACATAAGACGCTGGGGCGGGCAATCCCATGTCACAACCCTGTCTCTGGCGCGGCTTGACACGCGACAGTGTAAATCGCTTGTCTCCGAGCTGTCGCAGGAACTGCAGATGGCGCCTGAACTGGTGCAGAAGATTGCCGACCGGGCCGAGGGCGTGCCGCTGTTTGTCGAAGAAATGGTGCGCATGGTGCAGCGTCGGCAACGCATGACGGCACAGGATGACCTTATTCGCAACGGGCTGGAGCTGCCGTCGAACCTGAAAGACCTGCTTCGCGCGAAAATCGACCACCTGCCCAGCACGCGCGACATCGTCTTTGTCTGTGCGGCCCTGGGCAGGGAGATCTCGACCGAGGTGGTTTCCGCCATCTGCAAGACAGACCGGGAGTCCACCGAACGGCACCTCGATATCCTCGTGCAGGCACAGATTCTGACAGCCCATGACGACGGGCGCAGCCATTCGTTTCGGCACGCCCTGATCCAGGATGCAGCCTACGAATCGATGCTGCCACGGCGTGCCAGCAACCTGCATGGTCAAATTGCGGACACACTGGTGCAGAGCTTTCCGGCCTTTGCCGAACGCAGCCCGGAGGTGGTCGCGCAGCACTATTGGCGCGCGAATGTTTTCGACAAGGCGCGCGACAAGTGGCGCGAAGCCGCCGAAATCGCGCTGAGAAGCTACGCCGGTCAGGAAGCAATGGGGCATCTGGAGGCCGCCATTGAGGCCAACACGGCGGCAGATCTTGGCGAGGAAGGCGAAAGACAAGAGATCGAACTGCGCGAAATGCTGAGTGTCGCCCTTGAAATCCGGTCCTGGGGCGCGCCGGAAATTGCGACCAACCTCGACCGGCTGCGCATTTTGCAGATGAAAACCGGGACGCCCAGCGACGTGTTTCTGGTGTTGCATGGGCTGTGCGGCACCCATCTGATCGGCGGACGCCCGGACCTTGCGCAGGATTATTGCGACCAGATGAACGACCTGGTGGGCGAGGACGCCCCGCCCGCCATGCTGACGCTGCGCGAACACAATACCGCTGTCACCTCGCTTTTCCTGGGGCGATTTGATAAGGCAATCCGGCATTTCGACAAGGCGCTGGACTACCGGCAACACGCCGAGATTGCGCAGATCAACCGCTATTATGCCGCGGACCCTGCCACCATCGACAGGGTGATGCGGTGCTGGGCGGGAGCGCTCAACCAGAACGACAGAGCGGCGCTGGAGGTCGAAATCGATACGGCGATCGCCACGGCGCAGTCGGAACCCAGCGACTTTTCGAGATGTTATTCGCTGAGCATTATTGCCAATATATTCCAGACGCTTGACGATCCGGAGCGCGCCCTTCAGTTCGCCCAGGCAGCATATGCGATCAGCCAGAAGATCAAGTTCGAGTATTGGGAAGCCTGGTGCAGTATCATCCTGGGCTGGGCGCTGGCCCGCACGGGGGAGCCGACGATTGGGACAGAGACGCTCAAGGCAGGGCTGAAGGGCTACATCAGTACCGGCTCGGCACAGATTATCACCTATGCGAAAACCCTGCTGGCCGACGCGCATCTGGCAGCGCATCAGCCTGAAACAGCCGAAGCGCTGATCCGGGAAGTGCAAACCACGCTTGAGCGCTCGCCCATTCGGTTTCACGTGGGCCTGACGGAAATGATCGCCCAAAAAGTCAGCCACGCGCTGAATGATCAGCCGTCTTCGCAAGATTGACCCTGGCTGACGCTAAGTAAAGGCAGGCTTGACACAAAACCATTCCTGAACACACACTAACCAAGGGTTGTAGGGAGTTTATTATGCTTTCACGTTTTAAGACATTAGCAATTGCAGTTCCATTTGCATTCGTTCTCGCCTCTTGTGATGAAATTTATAGTCCACTCAAAGAAGCACATACCGTTGATGCGGAGGTTGACGAGGTCTACGGGCCGCATCCGCTGAACCTGAAAGTGGGCGGGTTTTCCACTAACCGCGAAGAAGGTCCGCGCAATGTCAATGACTTCAAAAATGCCCGGGAGTTCCGTCAGGCGCTGACCAGCCTGGCCCCCGAGCTGTGCTCCGAAGAAGACAAGCTGGGCACCTGCCTGCAAAGGCTGCGCAACGAGGAAAACGACAAGGCCAACGGGCTTTTCCAGGGGGTCGCCGGGCTGACCGGGCGCACCTTTCTGCGCGTCGGGCAAAGCACGATCAAAGAGGGTGGCCGCTTTCGGCGCGCCAACGTCACGATCAAGGGGCAGATTACCCCTTACTGCCTTCACGACAGCAAGAAGCGTGGCTATGCATATGACGCCCGGAACGCAAAAATGCATATCTGCGTGATCGTGAAAACAACGATCGAACATCCCGGTGTGAACGCTTTCACGGCGCAGAAAGACCCTGAAACGCTCTACCAGTACTTTCACGTGGCAGCGCGGAAAAACGTTGGCGTCGACGATGGCGCGGGTGGCAGCGCCGATAATGCCTTCCCCAAGGCAGCCGCGGCGACCAAGCTGAAAATCCCGCAATCCCTGCCGGACAGCTTCACGCCGCCGCTTACCCACAAGCTCTATGCATGGGGCGAGGCGATCCGGGTCATGAACTATTGGGAAACGACCAAGGCCGACGCAAACGGTGACCCGATTTGGGACAACAATCAGAAGTACGCGCGCCAGTCCAACGGCGCGCCGCCGACCAATGCACCGCAGCGCATCAAGGCGTTTTTCGCGCTCGATCCCGAAGCCTGCATCGACATGCTGTTCCTTGGGCCACCGCCCTCCGACCTGCAGGGGTACACCGGCGGTGTCTCCTATTGCCTCGGGCGGTGCGACTTCCCGCCGATTGTCAACACGCGCTAGCCATGACGGCCTGCGCCTCACAACACACCCGCAGCCGTTGGTTGCGGGTGTTTTCGTTGGAACGTGGCCATCTGTGCGGGATGGCTTTTAATGTCCGACGCCCGCCTTGCGTCGTGTTACACTGACGCCCGCGATCATTCATCGGGCACGCTGTCCCGAGCAGCCTTCACCCAGTCCGGAGTTATTATGACCTTTGCCCGTGCCGACCTTGTCAGTGCCGCGACGCCGATTGAGCCTCTGCCGAACCTGTCCGCATTGCTTGGCATAGACTTGCACATCAAACGCGATGATCTCGCCGGGACCACGATGGGCGGCAACAAGTCCCGTCAGCTGGAGTATTACCTGGGAGCGGCACAGCAAAAGAATGCGCAGACCGTGCTGATCACCGGTGCGGTACAGTCAAATTTCGTGCGCACAGCTGCAGCCTCCGCAGCCAAGCTGGGCATGAAGACAATCGTTCAGCTGGAAGCCCGGGTTCCGGATGTCGATGCGCTTTATGGGTCCAACGGCAATGTTCTATTGTCCCGGCTGCTGGGGGTGGAGGTCATGCATTACCCGGTGGGAGAGGACGAAGCCGGTGCGGATGCGGCCCTGCGCGCCCGAGCTGAGGCCGAGGAAGCCGCGGGCCGAACGCCCTATGTGATACCGCTTGCACTGGGCAATCCGCCGCTCGGCGCGCTGGGATACATGCGCGCGGCAGAAGAAGTTATCCATCAGGACCCTGATTTCGATGTGGTTGTCATCGCCTCCGGCAGCGGTCTGACACATGCCGGTATGTTGGCCGGGTTGCGGAACGCTGGTCATTCCGTACGTGTTATCGGCAGTTGCGTGCGCCGCGACGCGGAACAGCAACGGCACCGGATCGCGACGGTGCTGGAGGCATTATCCCGCCTGTTGGGGTCACCGGTACCGGTATCGCACGATGACATCGATATCTGGGATGGCGCGCTGTCGCCGGGTTACGGACGCCTCGGGCCGCAAGCGGCACAGGCGATGGCGATGATGGCACGCTCCGAAGGTATCGTTCTGGATCCGGTTTACACCGCAAAGGTTTTCGCCGCCGTGCCAGCGATGGTCAAAAGCGGTGAAATTGCCGCGGGCGCACGGGTCCTTTTCGTTCATACGGGCGGTCTGGCGTCGCTCTTTGCCTATCAATCCGCACTGGAAAACGCCTTTCCGCATGGCTGAGCCACGCCCACGTCTTCATGCGGATCAACTCGTTTGCGCTAGATGGAGAGCGGCCAGCATGTAACAGCCGGTTGCCCCCAGGGCCGCGATCCACCTCACGTGATTACACAAAACCCACGCGTTCGCGTAGGCGGGCCAATAGGCCTGCGCGTCCTCACTGCCATCGGCGCACGCCGCAAGCTTTTGGTTCATCGGGACGTTGCCGACCGCGGATACGCCAAATACGCCCAGAACATAGAGGGATGCCGCAACAACCAGGCTGGATTGAGCGGGACCGTCCAGAAAATAAGCCCCGACAAGCGCGAGGCCAAGTGACACCGGAATGAGGCCGACGAACAGCAGCATGAACAGCGATCTGTAGACCTTGCGGTTGATGATCTGCATGGCTTGCGTCCCGGCCGCGGGGTGCGCGGCCACCAGAGACTTCATCACGAAATCTGAGAAGGCGAGGAGCACGCCCGCCACCAGACCGCAGGCCATCGACATGCCAACCAGCCCGGCGATCAGAGGAGATATCGACACGATCATGGCTCTCCCCCGGATCAGTTTGAAATACCGACGGCGGCCCGCAGATAGGTCATCTCTGACACCTGCCGGGCGAGGAATGCGGCCACATTGGCACGGGTGATTTTCAACGAAAGACCCCGCTCCAGCGGGCCGAAGTTCTCCTTAAACTGACCGTCAGCCGGACCATTCGTGAAAGCGCCGGGGCGCACAATTGTCCAATCCAGCCCGCTGGCGCGGACCAGTGCCTCCTGCAACTCGTGGTCGCGGAAGACCGGTTTGAGCAGAGCGCCGAACATGATCCGCTTCCAGAAGAAGTTCAGATTGCTCCAGCTTTCATGGGCTCCGAGGGTGGATTGACAAATCAGGCGGTCGATCCCCTGCTCCTGCATGGCTTGTATAACGGCCAGCGTGCCCGTCGAGCGGATCAGGTTTTTGCGCGACATCCCGGCGCCCAACGTCACGACGACAACATCATGCCCGGCCACTGCCGTGGAAACAGTCGACAGATCCGTTGCATCGCCCGCGAAAGATCTCAGATTGCGGTGCGTCACGCGCAGGTGATCCGGGTTGCGTGCAAATGCCGTCACCTCGTGGCCGTCCTCCAGCATCCGCTCAACCGCCAGGCTTCCCACCGTGCCGGTGGCTCCAATAACAATGACTTTCATTTCGGCGTCCTTTCATCAAATCACTTTACTCAGTGTAAAGCTTCTGATGGCGAAATAGGAAATACTTTACATCATGTCAAGCTCAAAGAGAATGCGATATGACCCCGCTGACACCCCGGCATCCAATGTGTAGGAGTCAATGGTAACTGAGCGGCGGTAAAATCGGTGTCCCCGGCTTGCCAGGCGTGTGACGCCACGCGTACCTAGGCCCGACGCCACCGCCACCAACTATCTGAAAGGCTGCCAATGCCCAGCGACACATCGGCCGATACCCTTTTGACGCAAACGCTTTTGCCTTGCGAAACGGCGGTCTGGGAGGCGTTGGTCAAGGGTGACGCGGCGCAGGATGCGGCGGCGCTGGATGAAACGTTTCTCGGCGTCTATCCCGACGGGTTTGCAACAAAACACGAACATGTGGCGCAACTGGCGAACGGTCCCACCATCCGCTGGTTCAGCATAACCGACGCGCGGTCGATGGCTTTGGGCCAAGGGTTCGCCCTATTATCCTATCTGGCAATATATCAGCGGGTAACGCGGGAAACACCCGAACAGATGTTCGTCAGCTCCATCTGGCGGCGCGAGGGTGATACCTGGATCGGCGTGTTCAGTCAGGACACCCCGGCCCAATCGCCAGCGGCCACCTGACCTGTCACACCCAAAAACAGCCGCCCGACCGGGGCAAGCTGCGGAAAGGCTTACATACCCAGGGCTTCTTTATACATCTCAAGCACCGCTTCTTCTTCTGCGATGTCGTCCGCGTCCCGTTTGCGCAGCGCAATGACCTTGCGCATGACCTTGGTGTCATACCCACGGGCCTTGGCCTCCGCCATGACTTCCTTCTGCTGCTCCGCAAGGTCTTTCTTTTCCGCGTCCAGCCGTTCAATCCGTTCCACGAATTGTCGCAATTCGTTTGCCGTCACGCGGTAAGTTGCGTCGCCGGGGGTTTCTACAACGGCAGGGTCGGTTGCGGTGTCACTCATGAAAAGCTCCTTGCGGGTTGCAGATATCGGGTCGGCACCTGACTAGCCTCCCGTTCCCTGCGCCGCAAGCGGGTTTGACGACAATTGTTGCGTTGCGCAGGGGGCACCGGCACAGGCCAGCGTGCGCGTCCAAAAGTCAACGGCACGCTGCTCTGCCCCCGCGGCGGTCAAGGGCTTCCTCTTGCACGATATGGATTCATTCGATAGCCCGGCACCATGGAAATCACTGCGGCATATTCGGTATTCGACCTGCTGATCTGGGGCGGCGCCTTGCTGACGCTCACCGGGTTTCTCGGCTTGATCTGGTGTATCGTCTACGTTGCGCGCGCGCGGCGCGCCAATCTCGAAGATGAGGCCATGCGTGCCAAGTTGCAAAAAGCGCTGCCCATGAACCTCGCGGCCCTTTTCCTGTCCGTGATCGGGCTGATGCTGGTTATTCTGGGTATCTTTCTGGCCTAGCAAGACGCTTGCCACAGCTTCATGCGCCAGCTTACACTTGGAAAACTTCAAGGGAGCCTCGCAATGTCCCCGCATGTAACCGCCTTTTTCGACACGGCAACAAACACGGTCAGCTATATCGTTCAGGACCCGCAAGGCGCGGCCTGTGCGATTGTCGATTCGGTTCTGGATTTCGATCACGCCTCAGGGCGCACCAACACCGCATCTGCCGATGAAATCATCGCCCACGTGCACTCCGAGGAGCTTCAGGTCCAATGGATACTGGAGACACATGTGCATGCAGATCACCTGTCGGCAGCCCCCTATCTGCAGGAAAAACTGGGGGGACAGATCGGCATCGGTGATCAGATCACGACAGTTCAGGACACTTTTGGCAAAGTCTTCAATGAAGGCACGGAATTTCAGCGCGACGGCAGCCAGTTTGACCGGCTCTTTTGTGACGGTGACAGTTTTCACATCGGCCAGATGCGCGCGGATGTCATGCACACGCCCGGTCACACACCCGCGTGCATGACCTATGTTGTCGGCGACGCGGCCTTTGTAGGCGATACGCTGTTCATGCCGGATTTTGGCACCGCCCGATGCGATTTCCCGGGTGGGTCTGCGCATGATCTCTACCGCTCCATCCAGCGCATTCTCAGCCTGCCCGACGAGACCCGCATTTTTGTCGGCCATGATTACAAGGCACCCGGACGCGAAGAATTCGCGTGGGAGACAACTGTGGGCGCGCAGAAGGCACGCAATGTTCATATAGGCAAGGGTCTGGATGAAGACAGTTTTGTCGAGATGCGAGAGGCGCGGGATGCCACCCTTGGCATGCCGAAACTGATCCTGCCCTCTTTGCAGGTCAACATGCGCGCGGGCCACATGCCCGAACCCGACGCGGATGGCGATGTGATGCTGAAACTGCCCATCAATAAACTGTGAGCCGCGCGTTAGGCGGCACCGCGCCGACCATAGTGTCGCTGGTAGTAAAGCCTTCCTGGCGTACCATTACCTTTTCGATGAGCGCTGATCCGCGAAGCCATCTGGACAGTTCCGCCAGCTGAATTTAAGCCTAAACGCATGGATATCCGCCAGATTACACCCGATTTTTACGCCGCACCGCAGATTTGTGCCGAAGACATGGCCGACATTGCCGCCATCGGTATCAAGCTTGTGCTGTGCAACCGGCCCGATGCCGAAGTGCCGCCCAGCCATCAATGTGCCGCGATCGAAGAAGCCGCAGCCGCCGCCGGGCTCGATTTTGCGTATCGTCCCCTCACCCATCAATCGATGACACCCGAGGTGATTGCCGCAAACCGCGGGGTGATGGATGACGCGAATGGCCCTGTGCTGGCCTATTGCGCATCCGGTACACGCTCGACAATTGCCTGGGCCCTGGCTGCCGCGCGTGACCGCCCCGCCGAGGAGATCATTCAGGCGGCGCGCGCCGGAGGCTACGATCTGGAAAATCTGCGCGGCACATTAACGGCGATTGCCGGGCAGGCCCGCTGAAAGCGGTCAGGCAATTTTAATGTCCGGCAGCCCGTCAAGAGGCGGCAGGTCACCATCGTTGTCCAGGTCCGGCAAATCGGGCAACTCCGGTAGATCGGGCAGGTCCGGCAACGTGGCTGCCTCGTCAAGGTCCGGAAGGTCCGGCAGATCGGGCAGATCGGGCAATTCGCCGGCAGCGTCCAAATCCGTCGGCATATCGGTTGGCATATCGATGGTGTTCAGGGGGTCGGCGGACATTCTGGGGGACAGCGACGATTCAACCGGGGCAACCTCCGGCAAATCAAGGCCATCGCGATCCGCGGCCCGTCGCTTTGGGTTTTGCGGCGTTGCGGGGTTTGACTGTAACTGGACAGCGCGCTGCCCATCCACCTGCCCCATTGAGCCACGACTGACCACCCGGCCTTGCCGTGTGATCACCTCCACCGCGTCAAACGCATCAGGGCGCAGGGTCAGCACGTCTCCCGCGGACATCTGGCCCAGCTTCGACAGCGGCAGCTTGACGCGCCCCAGGACCGCGGTCAGGTCAGCCTGAATGCTCATCACGGTTTTTTCGAGCGTCACCGGAGCGGGCGCCTCATCCGGCCGGTCCGGCACCATGAGATCAGCGCGTTTTTCAATCACCGGCAACAACAGGGTCAGGCTGGACTGGAAAGCCCCTCCCGAGACATCAATGGTCAGCTTGAAAACCTGATATTCCGTCGCTTCCAGGGCCAGGCCGAAAAGCCGGGTGTTTTCAACGCGCGCCCCGAATTTGAAGACCGGGAACATGTCACGGTCCTTCTCCGTTTCGAGCATATCATGCGCCCGTTGAAAAAGCGCATCAAGCAAGGGCGCGCAGAGCGCTGCATCGGTTGACGTGAGGGGCCGCTCGGTCGCCGGCTCCTTGGACACTTTGCCGGTGGTCTGCTGCTGGATCATCGCGCCCACCAGTTCCGGACCGATCATCGCGCCGCCAGAACACTCCGTCGGCCCGTCCAGAAGCACAAGCAATGCCGACTCGTCCAGTTTTTCAGCAATCGTATCGCCTTCGCAGCGTTCTTGCGTGATCCCGATGACCACAAGGGCCATGTCAAACAGCTGGTCGGCGATTTTGGCGACACCCACGCGCAAAGCTTTGGGCACGGTCATAGCCCGCGCCTGATGTTCCTGTTTACCTGCCTGCGCCTTGCGCTGCAAAACTGACATCTTCGGCCCTTGTCAAAATAGCCCGCACTGATCCCGCCGCGCGAGGCTTCGTTCAGTCAGGGAATAAGGGCCAATGGTTACGATTGCCTTTATGGCTGTGACTGCGTGGCCCATCAGGCCAAAAAATTATTGTGCAGCAAGGGCCTGCGCCTGGGGCAGCACCACGCGAAACGCCGTGCCCCCGGTCCCGTCCAGATAGGTCACATCGCCACCCAGACGTGTCATGATCTCCCGACAAATCGCCAGTCCCAGCCCCGCGCCATTACTGTCTTCGGCCCCGATGCGACTGAACTTTTCGAACATCACATCACGCGATGCACGCGGGATACCGGGACCATTGTCCATGAAATCAACCACCACAGCCTCACCCTGGCGGGAGACGGCGATTTTCAGGACCGGATCATCGGCGCCGCAGTACTTCTGGGCATTGGTGATCAGGTTGATGAACACCTGCCCCAGACGGTCCAGATCGGTGTGCAGTTCGACGGTTTCTTCCAGCCGTCGTCGGTCAATCCTGATGTTGCGCGCCTCGCTGGCCTGCGCGGTGGCGATCGCACGGTCCAGCAGATCGACGAGGCTGCCGGTTTGCATGTTCAGCGTCACCTGTCCGTTTTCCAGCACGCTGAGATCGAGCAGATCATCCAGGAGGCGTGTCAGACGGATGGCTTCAACATGGATGATGTTTGCATATTTCGCCTTTTCGATAGCCCCCAGGCCGTCTGTGTCCCGCAGGATTTCCGAAAAGGCGCGGATCGAGGTCATCGGCGTTCTCAACTCGTGGCTGATCTGACTGAGAAAAGCATCTTTCTGGTGGCTGAGCTGGGTGAGCTTGGCATTGGCGTTGCGCAACTGGGCGGCGGTCTGGCTCAATTCGCGCGACTTCACTTCAAGCTGGCTTGAGTATTCAAGCATCTGCGCGGATTCGTCTGCCACCGCCAGCAGATCCTGCACCGAGACCGAGGACCCTCCGACAATCTGCCCGATCATGGCATGCGCCGTTGCCGCCCCGACCGACCCGGCCAGCTCGCGCTCCAGCCGTTGCAGGAAATCCGGCGTCGGTTCGGGCAGATAGCCCCTGCGCCCCTGCCCCGCGGCCTCTGCCTGAAACAACCGCTGCGCTTCGGAGGCCCCCAATATCCGCTGCGCCATGATCATCAGATCCTCGCTTTCCGCAACGGACGCCTGCCAGCCACGGGTCTGTGCGGAGTGTTCGAACACGTTGACGAACTGGGCACCCTGCAACCGTTCCAGCGGATGCGGGAAGGTCATCAGCGACACCAGCGCAAAGCTCACCGCGTTCAGCAGCAGGCTCCAGAAAATGGCATGTATGGTCGGATCCATGCCCGGAATGCCAAAAAGCGCTTGCGGGCGCAGCCAGCCGACACCGAGCAGCCCGTTATCAAAGGTCGCGGCGCTGAGGAACACATCCGGGCCAAAACTGGGCAGCAGCATCGTGAACACCCACAGGGCGAAGCCAACACCAAGCCCCGCCAGGGCCCCGATCCGCGTGGCGCCACGCCAGAAGATACCGCCCAGCATCGCCGGCAGGAACTGGGCGACACCTGCAAAGGAAATCAGACCAATCGCGGCCAGCGCGCCGGAGCCTCCCGAGGCCTGGTAATAGACGTAGCCCAACCCGATGATGCCCAGAATGGACAGGCGCCGCGATAACAATACGACATTGCGTACGTCACCGGATTGCGTGGCCCCGCCCTGACGCAGATACAGGAAGATGGGCATGACCACATGGTTCGACACCATCGTCGACAATGCCAGCGTCGCCACGATCACCATGGAGGTGGCCGAGGAAAATCCGCCCAGAAAGCTCAGCGTCGCCAATCCCTCCCGCCCCTGGCTGAGCGGCAGACTGAGCACGAAGAAATCCGGGTTCGATCCCTTTGGCAGAAGGTCCAGACCGATGACCGCAATGGGCACCACGAAAAGGCTCATCAGCATCAGGTAGAGCGGAAAGGCCCAGCTGGCGATTTGCAGGTGCCGTTCGTCGTCGTTCTCCACCACCATGACCTGAAACATCCGGGGCAGGCAGAGAAAGGCAGCGGCGGACACGAAGGTCAGCCCGGCCCAGCGGCTCCCGTCGATCTGCCATGTCCCGAGCGCCGAGGCGTCGATGCGCGCCAGCGTCTCCGACACACCGCCGGCGATCCCCCAGACGACGAAGACGCCCACGGCCAGCAAGGCGATCAGCTTGACAACGGCCTCCACCGCGACGGCGATCACCACACCATGGTGGCGTTCATTCACGTTGAGATTGCGGGTCCCGAAAAGCACGGTGAAGAGCGCAAGCCCGATGGCGATCCAGAGCGCGGCAGAGGCAGCCTCCGTCCCTTGATTGAAGCCCCCTTGCTCGGCTGCGGCAAAGATGGAAAGAGACGATGTAACTGATTGAAGCTGAAGCGCAATATAAGGTGTGACGCCGATCACGGCCATGACCGTCACCACGATCGCCAGCGCATTGGATTTGCCGTATCGCGAGGAGATCAGATCCGCGATCGACGTCACCTTGTGACTACGGCCGATCCGCACCAGACGCCGCAATATCCACCACCACCCGACGATCACCAGACTGGGTCCGAGGTAGATCGTGACATACTCCAGACCGGACCGCGCCGCGTAGCCGACGGCCCCGTAAAATGTCCATGCCGTGCAGTAGATCGACAGGGAGAGCGTGTAGACAAGCGGTGAGCGCAACAGCCATCCGGCCCGGCCCTTCATACCCGCGCGTTCGGCCAGAAACGCAACACAGAACAGCAGGAAAACATAAACGAGACAAACAGCGATGAGCGCGTTGAGGGACGCCATCACGCGGCTCCGCTATCGTCCGTCCGCGACGGCATGCGCCGGATGCCCCGAGCCAGAAACGCCGACCCGACAATCAGGAACCACCAGACACCGAACACATACAGCAGCGCCCTGGATGTGGACACCGCCTCCGCTTCGGACGCGCCGTCAGAGGGCCACAGCAAGGGGATCATCCACAAACCGGCACCAAGAATGACCAGCAGACGCACCGCATCCATCATCCGCCGCTGGCGGTACCCGTCACGCTCCAGAAACAGCGGTGTGCCGGGCGCGGCCAAGGCTCAGGTCCTTTGTCCGTGAACGTAGAGCAGGTCGCGCACGGCGGTCAGCACTTCGGTGTTCGAGAACGGCTTGGTCATGAAGCGGCTCACGCCCGCCTTCTCCGCCATTTCCCGATCCCGGCTCTGGCCGCGGGCGGTCAACATCAACACCGGCAAATCCTCCGTCTCTTCATGGCCCCGCAACTCCTCCAGTATGTCAAAGCCGCTTTTTCCGGGCAACATGACGTCCAGCACCACCAGATCCGGTTTTCTTTCCCGGATGATTTGCGCCGCATCCGTGCCGTTGGAGTGCGTGTCAACCTGCCAGCCCTCACGGCTGAGCAGGAATCGAATGGCTTCGATGATGTTCAGCTCATCTTCTACCAAAAGCACATGCTTGCCCATTGCGCCCTCCTCCCAAAGGTGCCCACCCCGCCGGACCCGCAGTCCGTCTCCCTCAGGGGTGAGGTTGAACTATTGTCGGTTTTGCCTGCGGTGTCAAAACCCTCAACGGGCGCGGGGCACATTTCAACCGGCGGTTCCGGTCCCATAATCCGCCCCGAACAGGCTTACAATCCGGTGCTTAAAATCGATGGCTCGCGGCGGCCCGGGCAACCGGTCCGGGGACAAACGCCGCAAGTGGCCCCGACCTCGGTTGCATCCGTGGTGTCCCGCGCGGAACTCGGGAGCACCAGCATGCTCGCCTGCACCAGCGGCGCCTGGTTGTAGGTTGGCCCGCCGACAACTTCGGCGACGGCAATGCAGTCGAACGCTGCCCGCCCCCGACCCAATTGCACCAGCGGCGTCCGCAATACCTGACCCGGCTGTCCCAGCACGGCAAAGAGTGGCCATAACGCACAGGCGGACCCGAACCTCGGAATGACAAAGCCCTGCGTTGGTTTGCGAAACAGCAGGCTGCCCGCGCGGTCACAGACCACCAGACCCGCTTCCAGTTCCGGCAGGCTGGCAAGACGCCGCAATATCCTGCCAATGGGCGCAGCGAAGCGGCGCGCCAGTTTCACCGGGTCGGGGCCCATATCCTGCAGCGCGCCGCGCAGGCTCTCCGCCGACACCGCGCCTGCATCTTCTGCCACACGGTCGAGGATGGACTTTGCCATGTGACGCGCCGCGCCCGTCCGCAGGCTTGGCGCATCGTCAATGACCTGGTCGACGGATTTGCTGCCGGTTTCCAGCGCGTCGAAGCAGAATTTATTCTCCGTCAGAAAAGCTTCCAGCTCATCCTGTGGACTGGTCGCCGCATCTTCGACGCCCTGCCCGGCATCAAGGTAGTCAACCAGCGCCTTGGAGCTTTCCGCAAGGCGGCGGCTGTCCTGATTGATATTGGCGTGGAAGCGGTCACGCCATTCGTCGGTCAAATCCGTTTCATCCGCGAGAATGGCGGCCGTCGACCGGATCGCCGCCGCGGTGGACAGGAGTTCGTGCACGGAGGACGCCAGATGCGGATCATGGGTCAACCGGTCCGACAGGGTTTCAACCGTCCGTTCAAGGCTCGCGATGCGCCGATGCCCGGCGGCCAATACCTCCGCCCAGCCCGGAAACCGGCCCGCAAGCTCATCCGCACGAGCCACTTCGGCGCGCGGCATATTGGCGGCATTCGCCGCTTCGCGCAGCGTCGCGATCAAGGCGGCCTCGGCCCCTTCGGTGAGCGTTGAGGGTTCCACGTTTAGAATGCGCGCAATGTCGAGCAGCAGCTTGCCGCCGATTCTGCGGCGGTTGTGTTCGATCAGGTTCAGGTAGGATGCCGAAATTCCCAGCGCGCGCGCAAGATCGGCCTGGCGCATGCCCGTCACGGATCGGCGCTCGCGGATGCGACTGCCTGTCAATCCTTCGCGTGCCATGTCACCCCCATAAACAATCTACCGTCTTTTCAATGGCTTTCTGCACTGCAATATCACTTAATTTACAGATAACCATTTCCATTTGTGCATTTGTTTACAAAATAGTTGTTCATTTCAAGGCACTTGTTGCGAAATTTTCTGTCGCCGGGTGATAAGTTCTTTGCACCTTTGTGCCGCGCGCACCCGTCGGGGAGGAAATCGTCGGGCGCGGCGTTTTAACAACTGGGAGGATATTCATGTCCAATTCGAAACTTACGCGTCGTGGTCTGATCAAGACTGGCGCCGTCGCTGGCGCCGCCGGCCTGACGTTGCCGACGTATCTGCGTGCTGACGGGCACGCGGGCTTTACCAACGCCCCGACAGGCGACACGGTGACGCTTGGCTTCAACGTACCGCAATCCGGACCCTACGCCGACGAGGGCGCAGATGAATTGCGCGCCTACGAACTGGCTGTCGAACACCTGAACGGTGGCGGCGATGGCGGGATGATGAACACGTTTTCATCCAAGGCGCTGCAGGGCAACGGCATTCTGGGAAAGAAAGTCGAATACGTTACCGGCGACACGCAAACCAAATCTGACGCAGCGCGCGCCTCCGCCCGCTCGATGATCGAAAAAGACGGCGCGGTGATGATCACGGGTGGCTCGTCTTCGGGTGTGGCGGTTGCCGTGCAAGCGCTCTGCCAGGAGGCAGGCATCATCTTCATGGCCGGTCTCACGCACTCCAATGACACAACAGGCAAGGACAAGAAAGCCAACGGCTTCCGTCACTTCTTCAACTCCTACATGTCCGGTGCAGCGCTCGCGCCGGTGCTGGCGGCGAATTACGGAACGGACCGCAAAGCCTATCACCTGACCGCCGACTACAACTGGGGCTACACCACCGAAGAAGCGGTGCGCTCCTCGACCGAAGCGATGGGCTGGGAAACTGTGAACGCGGTGAAAACACCCCTGACACAGACCGATTTCTCCTCTTACATCGCGCCTGTTCTGCAATCCGGTGCCGATGTGCTGGTTCTGAACCACTACGGCGGCAACATGGTGAACTCGCTGACCAACGCGGTTCAGTTCGGCCTGCGCGACAAGCTGGTCAACGACAAGAACTTCGAGATCGTCGTGCCGCTTTACTCGCGCCTGATGGCGAAGGGTGCGGGGGCCAACGTGAAAGGCATCTTCGGCTCTACCAACTGGCACTGGTCGCTGCAGGACGAAGGCTCGAAGGCCTTCGTGCAGTCCTTCGGCACCAAATACGGCTTCCCGCCCAGCCAGGCAGCGCATACCTGCTACGTGCAGACGCTGCTTTATGCGGATGCGGTGGAGCGGGCCGGATCGTTCAACCCCTGCGCGGTTGTCGAAGCGCTCGAAGATTTCGAGTTCGACGGCATGGGCAATGGCAAGACGCTCTATCGTGGCGCCGACCACCAGTGCTTCAAGGACGTGCTGGTCGTGAAAGGGAAAGAGAACCCGCAGTCCGAGTTCGACCTTCTCGAAATCGTCGAAGTCACGCCGGTTGCGCAGGTTACCTACGATCCCGATCACCCGCAGTTCTCGGGTGGCAACCTGGGCACGTGTAACCCGGGCGCGTAAGCGACCCGTCGGGTGGCGTGACCGCGCCACCCGCACCCCTCAAACACGGCGCGTGGCAGATGCTGCCACGCGCCTCTCCCGGCACCCGGGCGACAATCGCTTCATGAAGGTGGGACCATGGACGCAATCATCCTGCAAATCCTCAACGGCCTCGACAAGGGCTCAGCCTATGCGCTGATCGCCCTCGGCCTGACACTGATCTTCGGCACCCTGGGGGTTGTGAACTTCGCACATGGTGCCCTGTTCATGATCGGCGCATTCTGTGCCGTCACCCTCAGCCGTATCCTGACGCTCAGCCACACGATCATTGACGAGACACAAAAGGACTTCCTGGGCAATCCGCTGAAAGTGGATGTGCCTTACATCTACGACATCTTCGGACAACAGACCGGTGACGCGATCATCGACTGGGCGGTGCCCTTGTCGATCCTCTTTGCGATCCCGGTGATGATCGGTATCGGCTTCATCATGGAGCGTGGGCTGATCAAGCATTTCTACAAGCGTCCCCATGCGGATCAGATCCTCGTCACCTTCGGTCTCGCCATCGTGCTGCAGGAGATCATCAAATATTTCTACGGTGCAAACCCGATCCCCACCCCGGCTCCGGATGCCTTTCGCGGCTCGTTCGACTTCGGCGCGATGCTGGGCTTTGACCCCAACACCATCATCTACCCCTACTGGCGTCTGGTGTATTTCGCCTTCGCCGCCGTGATCATCGGCGCGGTCTTTGCCTTTCTGCAATTCACCACCTTCGGCATGGTGGTACGCGCGGGCATGGCCGACCGCGAAACCGTGGGGCTGCTGGGCATCAACATCGACAAACGCTTCACCATCATGTTCGGCATCGCCGCCGCCGTCGCCGGGCTCGCCGGCGTGATGTACACCCCCATCAACTCGCCCAATTACCACATGGGCATGGACTTTCTGGTGCTGAGCTTCGTGGTGGTCGTCGTGGGCGGCATGGGCTCTCTGCCCGGCGCTGTGCTCGCAGGGTTCCTTCTGGGGATTCTGGAAAGCTTCGCCTCGATGGCGGTGGTGCTCGAGATCCTGCCCGGCATCAACCAGATCATCATCTATCTGGTCGCCATTATTATCTTGCTGACACGTCCGCGTGGCCTGATGGGCCGCCGGGGCGTGATGGAGGAATAGGATCATGTTCGGATTGACAAAACGCGACTCCACCCTGCTGATCATCGTGATCCTGCTGACCGTCCTCGCGCCCTTCATCCTCAACCCCTTCCCCGAAGGCTCGGCAATGGCGCAGTTCAACGCGGGCTACCCGGACCTGATGCAGCGGCTGGTGATCTTCGGCATCTTCGCCATCGGGTTCAACATTCTCTTCGGCCTAACGGGCTATCTCAGCTTCGGTCATGCGGCCTTTCTGGGTGTCGGGTCTTACGCCGCCATCTGGATGATGAAGCTGCTGACAATGAACGTTGTCCCCGCGATCATCATTTCGGTCGTCGTCGCCGGTCTCTTCTCGCTGCTCGTGGGGTGGATATCGCTGCGCCGCTCCGGCATCTACTTCTCGATCCTGACGCTGGCCTTCGCGCAGATGTCTTACTCGCTTGCCTATTCGGTGCTGACCCCGATCACCGGCGGTGAGACGGGCCTTCAGCCAAAAGTCGATGATCCGCGCATCCTCGACGGCGCCCTTGCCGCCGGTCAGACACCACGCGCCAACTTCTTCGGGCTCGAGATGGGCACCAGCTACGAACTGGAATTGGGCAACTGGATCTTTACCTTCAACGCGGGCTACTACATCGCGGCGATTGTCATGATCCTGGCCTTCTACCTGTCGATCCGTATCTTCCGGTCGCCTTTCGGCATGATGCTGAGGGCTGTGAAATCAAACCAGCAACGGGTCAATTACACGGGCCTGAACGCCAAGCCCTACACGCTGGCCGCCTTTGTCATCTCCGGCATGTATGCCGGTCTGGCCGGGGGCCTGCTGGTGGCGATGGACACGCAGGTGGGCGCGGAACGCATGTTCTGGACAGCCTCGGGCGAGGTCGTCCTGATGACGATCCTTGGCGGGGCCGGCACGCTGATCGGTCCGGTTCTGGGCGCGGGTTTCATCAAATACATGGAAAACATCGTCTCCAAGATCAACAAGTCGGTGCTGGAACAGTGGTTTGCCTTCATGCCCGACGGTATCGAGGATTTCCTGATCGCCATCGTCTACCCGTTCATCGGCAAGGGCTGGCACCTGACGCTCGGCATTCTGTTCATGCTTGTGGTGATCTTCCTGCCCGGCGGTCTGGTCGAAGGCGGGCAGCGCATCGGCCGCCTGTTCAAACGCAAAAAACCATCCGACGATGCCGCTGACGGCAAAACCACGCCTGCGGAATAAGGAGACGGCTATGGGTATTCTCGAAGTCAAAAACGTCGGCAAGCGCTTTGGCGGTCTGCAGGCTCTGGGGGATGTGAACCTCAGCATTGCGGAAAATTCCGTGCACGCGATCATCGGGCCCAACGGGGCGGGCAAATCCACGCTGCTCAACTGTCTGGTTGGCAAACTGATCCCGGATACCGGGTCGGTGATGTTTGACGGGCAGTCCGTGCTCGGGCGCAAACCGCATGAGATCAACCAGATGGGCATCAGCCGTGTTTTTCAGACCCCGGAAATCTTTGGCGATCTGACGGTGATGGAAAACATGATGATCCCCTGTTTTGCGAAACGGGACGGCGCGTTCGAGATGAATGCAATCGCCAGCGTGGCATCGCAACGCGACATCGTGGAACGCGCAGAACACATGCTGGAAGACATGAACATGGCGGACAAGCGCGATATGCATGCGGCCGCGCTGTCACGGGGTGACAAACGGCGTCTTGAGATCGGCATGTGCCTCAGTCAGGAGCCGCGCCTGTTGCTTCTCGATGAGCCCACCGCAGGCATGGCCCGGGCGGATACCAACAACACCATCGACCTGCTGAAACAGATCAGCGATGAGCGCGACATCACCATCGCCATCATCGAACATGACATGCACGTGGTCTTCTCGCTCGCGGAGCGCATCACCGTGCTGGCGCAGGGCACCCCGCTGGTGGAAGATACGCCCGACAACATCAAGGGGCATCCGAAAGTGCGCGAGGCCTACCTCGGCGAAACACAGACGGCTGCATAAATTCATTCCGGGGCCGGTATGACGCCCCCCACCCGCAAGATGCGAGGACACCGACATGAACGTCAAACCGGACTTCTCCAAACATGCCAACCAGGCGGCCACGGCGCCCGCCTTCCTGTCCGTCTGGGACGTGCACGCCTATTACGGCGAAAGCTACATCGTGCAGGGCGTGACCTTCAACGTGCACGAAGGCGAAATCCTCGCACTGCTCGGCCGCAACGGCGCGGGCAAGACATCGACCCTGCGCGCCATCGCGCGACTGGGCGACCCGGAGGTGCGCAAGGGCGAAATCTGGCTTGACCACCAGCCATTGCACAACATGGCCAGCCATCAGGCCGCGCAGGTGGGCTTGGGGCTGGTCCCCGAAGATCGCCGTATCATTGCGGGCCTGACGGTCGAGGAAAACCTCAAGCTGGCGCAGATCGCGCCGCCTATCGGCTGGTCACTCGACAGGGTGTACGACCTGTTCCCGCGTCTGCGCGAACGGCGCACGCAGGAAGGCGTGACCCTGTCGGGCGGCGAACAGCAGATGCTGGCCATTGCCCGCGCGCTCTGCCGGGACATCAAGGTGCTGCTGCTGGATGAACCTTACGAGGGTCTGGCCCCGGTGATCGTCGACGAGATCGAAAAAACCCTGCGCATCATCAAGGAACAGGGGATCACGACCATCCTTGTGGAACAGAACGCCGTGCGCGCGCTGCAACTGGCGGATCGCGCCGTGATCCTCGACACCGGCGGGATCGTCTTTGACGGCACCGCGGCCGAAGTTCTGGAAAATCAGGAACTGCGCGAAGAATACCTCGCCATCTGACGCCGAACAGTTTCCAGCGGCCCCTGAAACCACCCGCACGTTCGGACGGGCGTGGCACGGGCCGGGTCTGCCGTTTGCCTGAAAATGCCGCTTTTCGCCCGGATGATCAGGCACATGACACGTTTTGCGCCCTCAGGTCCCGCGATCTTCCTACTCACCGCGGCGCTTGCCGGGTTGGTACTGATGCGTGTTACCGGACCGGCGGGGAGCGGCGCTGCGATACTGGCCGGGCTCAGCACCATGGCGCTGATCGGCGCTGCGGGCTGTTACATCTTTTATTTGCCGACCGGCTCTCTCGCGAAAGAGGGAGAGGCGACCGCGACAACCCCGCGGCACAACGCCGCCTGGCTCTTCGTCGTGACGGCTGGCTTTGTCATCCTGCCGCTGGTGATCTCTGAAAACGCCGTGCCGATGGTCCGGGCCTGGGCCATCGACCACCTCGTTCTGGTCCTTGCCGCGCCTTTCGCGATTGTTTTATTTTTGGCTCTGACGCCCGGCAGCCGTTTTCCGGCAGGCACGGAAAAACGCCCGCCGCCTTGTCATCGCGGGCCTGATCTTTCTGATCGGCGGGGTCGGTTACGTGTTTTGGACCGGCGCGTGGAAACCACCCATGACAGCGGATGCGTTTCGCGCGCAGCTGCGCGGCACCGCCTCCGCCGAAATCCCCGAACACCAGAACGACGGCTCAGTCCTGCAGCAACCGACGCAGCTCTGTCTTCAACACCTTGCCGTAGTTGTTCTTTGGCAGAGCGTCGATCGCGATGTATTCCTTGGGCCGCTTGAAGCGTGCAATATTCTCAAGGCACAGACGGTCGAGACGATCCGGATCCGCCTGCCCGACGATGAAGGCCACAACCTCCTCGCCCCATTCAGCATGCGCGCGGCCCACTACCGACACCTCCTGCACGTCAGGATCGGTCAACAAAACCTCTTCCACTTCGCGCGGATAGACGTTGGAGCCACCGGTGATGATCATGTCCCTGGACCGGTCACGCAACGTGACATAGCCGTCCGCATCCATGAACCCCATATCGCCGGTCATCAGCCAGCCGTTTACCAGTGTCTTTGCGGTGGCATCGCGGTTTTGCCAGTAGCCCGGCATGACGGTATCGCCGCGCACCATGATCTCGCCATGGGTGCCGGGCGGGACAAGATGACCCTCTTCATCGCCGATGGCGACCTCCACCACAGACTGCGCGCGGCCCACCGATTGCAAACGCGCGGCCCAGTTTTCGTGATCACGGTCGGCGACATCGCCGCGGGACAGCGCGGTAATGCCCATCGGGCATTCTCCCTGCCCATAGATCTGCGCGAAAACAGGGCCGAAGTGATCCACCGCCTCGATGATGTCCGCGTTGTACATCGGGCCACCGGCGTAGATCACCGTGCGCAATCCCTTTCCGCGCGCACCACTCTGCCTCGCCACCTGTGTCATGCGCTGCACCATCGTCGGCGCCGCGAAGAGCTGCATGCTTCCGAAGTGACCGGCAAGGTCAAATATCTCGGCGGGCTCGAAGCCCCCTGACACCGGACAGACATGGCGCGCGCCCGCGCGCACGTGCAGCATGTTGTAGATGCCCGCGGCATGGCTCATTGGTGCGGCATAAAGCGTACTGTCGGCTGCCGTGACCGTATCGACATCGATAGTGTAGCACAGGCTCATATTGGCCAGCATGCGGTGGGTCATGATCACCCCCTTGGGCTTGCCCGTCGTGCCGGAGGTGTAAAAGAGCCATGCGAGATCGTCCGCCTGCCGACGCACCACGCTTTTCAGCGGCGCATGGCGGCGCAGCGCCTCGAAGTCCGCGCCCGGCGCGATTGTGATCTGCGCCGCCACGCCCGCCGTGCGCAGGCCCGGTGCCAGATCGGCGGTGGCAAAGACGTGATGCGCGCCGCTGTCTTCAAGGATGAAGGCGGCCTCGCGTCCGTGCAGTTTCGAGTTGATCGGCACAACGGCCGCGCCGGCCGCCCAGATCCCGTAAAACACCGTCAGGTATTCAGGGCAGTTCTTCATGAAGATCGCCACGCGGTCACCGGCGGTCACACCCTGCGCGGCCAGCCAGCCCCCGATGGCGCAGGCGTCAGACCAGAAGGTTCCATAATCGGCCACGCAGTCGCGCCCGAGAAAGAGCGCAGGGCGCTCAGGCGCGGTTCCTGCCTGCCGCTCCAGCCAATGCGCAAGATTCATGATCACTCCTGAAAAAACCGTCTCCGCCGCGATGTTAGCCAAAGAACACCCCCACGCAATAGGCGGGTTTCCATGGCGTAACCCTTGGCCTATAACAGTCGCGCAGGAACAAGGGCCGAACGCAACAAGGCTCCCCGAACGGTCGAGGACTTACATGACAAAGAAGAACCATGACGCTGATGTGGCCTTTATTCAGGCCCTGGCGGAATTGCTGCGTGAAAACGACCTGACAGAATTGCAGGTCAAGCGCGACTACGGTGCAGATGACAGCCTGAATGTGCGCGTCAGCCGGCACGTGCAACAGCAGGTCGTCACGCAGGTATCGCCACCGGCGGCCGCCCCTGGCCCGGCACCGGCGGCCGCGCCTGCAGCGGCCCCTGCCGCGTCCGGTGGCAGCGATGATCCGGCGGAACACCCGGGTGCGGTGACCTCGCCGATGGTCGGCACGGTTTACATGCAGGCCGAACCCGGCGCCGATCCGTTCATTTCCGTGGGCGCCAGCGTCTCGGAAGGCGACACGCTGCTCATCGTCGAAGCGATGAAGACCATGAACCACATTCCCGCGCCGCGGTCCGGTACAATCAAGCGTATCGTCGTCGAGGATGGCGCTGCCGTCGAATTTGGCACACCGCTTGTGATCCTCGAATAGGAGGCCCGCGCGATGTTCAACAAAATCCTGATCGCCAACCGCGGTGAAATTGCCCTGCGCGTGGTGCGTGCCGCGCGCGAGATGGGCATCGCCACGGTCGCGGTGCATTCCACTGCCGACAGCGACGCGATGCATGTACGCATGGCCGATGAAAGCGTCTGCATCGGCCCTCCCGCCGGGACGCAAAGCTACCTCTCGGTGCCCGCCATCATCTCCGCCTGCGAGATCACGGGTGCCGAGGCGATCCACCCCGGCTATGGTTTCCTGAGCGAGAACGCCGGGTTCGTACAGGTGGTCGAGGATCATGACCTCACCTTCATCGGCCCCACCGCCGAACACATTCGCATCATGGGCGACAAGATTACCGCCAAGGATACGATGAAGAAGCTCGGGGTGCCCTGTGTGCCCGGCTCGGACGGCGGTGTCGAAACACTGGCGGACGCCAAGCGGATCGGTGAAGAGATCGGCTACCCCGTGATCGTCAAGGCCACGGCAGGCGGCGGCGGGCGCGGCATGAAGGTGGCACAGACCGCGGCGGATATGGAAAAAGCGTTCCACACGGCGCGCGCCGAAGGCAAATCCAACTTCGGCAACGATGAAGTCTATATCGAAAAGTACCTCACCACCCCGCGCCACATCGAAATTCAGGTCTTTGGCGACGGCAAGGGCCGCGCGGTGCACCTGGGCGAGCGGGACTGTTCGCTGCAGCGCCGCCACCAGAAGGTTTTCGAAGAAGCCCCCGGCCCCGCGATTTCCGCCGAAGAGCGTGCTGCGATCGGCAAGACCTGTGCCGACGCCGTGGCGCGGATCAACTACATCGGCGCGGGCACCATCGAATTCCTCTACGAGAACGGTGAATTCTATTTCATCGAGATGAACACGCGCTTGCAGGTCGAACACCCGGTGACGGAGGCGATTTTCAACGTCGATCTGGTGCGCGAGCAAATTCGCGTCGCCTCCGGCATGGAGCTGTCCTTCCATCAGGAAGACCTGAAGATCACCGGCCATGCGATCGAGGTACGGATCAATGCCGAAAAGCTGCCGAATTTCGCGCCCTGCCCGGGCCGGATCACGCAGTACCACGCGCCGGGCGGGCTTGGCGTGCGCATGGATTCCGCCCTTTATGACGGGTATTCCATCCCGCCCTATTACGACAGCCTGATCGGCAAGCTGATCGTGCATGGGCGCGACCGGCCCGAGGCCCTGGCCCGTCTCAAACGCGCCCTGGGCGAGTTGATCGTCGATGGCGTCGACACCACCGTGCCGCTTTTCCACGCGCTTCTGGAAGAAGAGGACGTTCTGTCCGGCGGGTACAACATCCACTGGCTGGAGCATTGGCTGGAAACCAATCTCGGCGAAAGCTGACCCGCGGGGCGTCATGCATCTGACCCCGGACGTGTTGATGCAAGGCTACGCCACCGGCATATTTCCGATGGCAGAGCATCGCGACGATCCGGAGGTCTTCTGGGTGGACCCGCAGCGTCGCGGCGTGATGCCGCTGACCGGGTTCCACGCCTCGCGTTCCCTGCGGCGGGCGATGCGCAACACCCGCTTTGAGGTGAGCATCAATCAGGATTTCGCAGGTGTCGTTGACGGCTGTGCGGACCGCGCGGATACCTGGATCAGCACTGAAATCCGCAGCCTTTACATCGCCTTGCACAAACGCGGTCAGGCCCATTCGCTGGAGGTCTGGGACGGGTCGGCTTTGGTCGGCGGTGTCTACGGGGTCACGCTGGGTGCGGCCTTCTTCGGGGAAAGCATGTTTTCGCGGCGTACCGATGCATCCAAGATTGCGCTGGCCTGCCTGGTCAACCGGCTGCTCGACGCCGGGTTCAGGCTTTTTGACACGCAGTTCCTCACGGATCATCTGGCGTCGCTGGGCGGTATCGAGATCAGCCGGGCCGCGTACCGCACGGCGTTGCAGGCGGCCAAGGCACTGCCTGCGGATTTTACCGCCCCCGTGCTGCGCTCACCTCAGGAAGTGGTGCAGCGCATGACCCAAAGGTCATAGCGCGCATGGTCCATCGCCGACAGCGCCGGGGCGGAGGCAATCATCCATCCCGAGAACAGTTCCGTGCCGTCGGTTGCATCCGATACTTCCAGGGCGGCAAAGGCATCGCCCGCCGGGTTGCCCACCGGATAGCGGCATGAATTGAGCGTGATCCGCAGCCGTTCGAACGTCGCGGTCTGCCCGGATTTCATTTCAATATCATAGACCTGGCCGCTGATCTTATCGAGACCGCGCAGGATCACCCCTTGGGCTTCGCTCACCTGCTGCGCCCCGGCCGCAGAGGCGAGAACGGCAAGCATCGCAGCCGCACGGAAGATCATTCGGTTGAGCCGCTCACGAATTTCAGCAACAACGACACGAGGCTGACCGCGCCCTGCGTATCGGTGATGGTGTCCCCCGCCTCGAAATAGAAGGGGGAACCGCCGGGCACGATCTCCACGAAATTACCGCCCAGAAGCCCTTCGGAGGAGATGATGATCGCACTGTCATCGGGCACCTCGATGCCACGGTTCAGCGACACCGTTGTGTCCGCGCGGTAGGTTTCGGGGTTCAGCGTCACATCGGCAACCGTGCCAACCTTGACCCCGGCCAGACGGACGTCCGTGCCGACGCCCACGCCTTCAAGGCTGCGAAAGCTTGCCTCCAACGGGTAGGTCGCCCCGCCGCCGGAGAAATCGGAGACTTGCCCGGCATAGACAACAAAGGCCACGGCAACGGCTAGCACGCCCGCGCCGACGATGACTTCGGTGGTGTTTTCAGACATATGAATCGTTACTCCGGCGACCAGGCCTCGTAGTCGCTGCGCGGCGCGGGATCGGCGCGGCGCAACGATCCTTTGGGCGCATAAGCGAGCGCGGTACCTGTCAGGTTTTCCTGATGTGGTTTTTCCCAAGCCTTGTGCGGCAGCGGGGCGTCGGTTGGTGCCGCATCCCATGTGTGATGCAGCCAGCCGTGCCAGTCGGGATCCACGCGGCTGGCCTCCGCCTCGCCGTTATAGATCACCCAGCGGCGTGATTTATCCTTGTTTTCGTAGAAGACATTGCCCTGGCTATCTTCGCCGACCTTGACACCCTTGCGCCACGTCCAAAGCTGCGTGTTCAACGTCTGGCCATTCCACCAGGTGACTGCGCGCAGAATAGAAGTGAGAATTCCCATGAAATGCCTCCGGTCGCATTGCTGATCCACATATGCAGGATTGCGGAAGAAACGTCCAGATGGATGCGCAACCTGCGGCGCCTTTCGGGGCGTTAATCGGGCACCAGGGCAGTCACCTCGATCTCGATCCGATCCTCAGGCGTGATCAGACCGCATTCGATCATTGTCGCCGCGGGTGGATTCTCGCCAAACGCGTCGCGCAGCATCGGCCAGCAGGCGTCAAACTCGGATCTGTCGGGCAGCATGTAGGTCACGCGCACAACATGCGCAAAATCGCTGCCGGCGTCCGCCAGCGCCTTGCCGATGATCTCAAGCGCGGACCGGCATTGCTCAACGGCCGTTGTGCCATGGCCCACGGTGCCGGCGACATGTACCCAGCCACCGGCAACAACCGCCCGGCAGTAACCGACTTTCGGCTCGAATTCGCCGCCTGAATGAATGCGTTTGATGGTCAAAAAGCCCCCTTCGCGCCGCGGCACATCAAAGTCAGGTCTCTGAACAGCCGGTCTGCGATCAAGAAAACGCGAACCGGCAAAGAGAAGGCGGGTGCAAGACCCGCCATTCATCACGATTACGGCCGCGCATCAACCCGCGCTGGCCGGTTCCTTCTCTGCATCCGCATGGATCATCAGCGGCGCCGCGTCAGAGACAACGGCCTCTTCGTTCACCACCACTTCGGTCACGCTGTCAAGCCCCGGAAGGTCGAACATCGTGTCCAGCAGGATATCTTCGAGAATGGAGCGCAGCCCCCGGGCCCCGGTCTTGCGTTCGATCGCGCGTTTGGCGATGGCCGACAGCGCATCATCGGTGAAGGTCAATGAGGTGTCTTCCAGCTCGAACAGACGCTGATACTGTTTGACCAGCGCATTCTTGGGCTGGGTCAGGATGGTGACCAGCGCATCTTCGTCCAGATCCTCCAGCGTCGCCAGCACCGGCAGGCGGCCGACGAATTCCGGGATCAGGCCGAACTTGAGCAGGTCTTCGGGTTCCAGATCGGTAAAGATCTCGCCCACGCCACGCTCGTCATTGTCACGCACATCGGCACCGAACCCCATGGCGGACCCCTTGCCGCGGGCGGCGATGATCTTGTCCAGACCGGCAAAAGCGCCGCCGCAGATAAAGAGGATATTCGTGGTGTCCACCTGCAGGAATTCCTGCTGCGGATGCTTGCGCCCGCCCTGGGGCGGCACGGAGGCCACGGTGCCTTCCATCAGCTTCAGCAGCGCCTGCTGCACCCCCTCGCCCGACACATCGCGGGTGATCGAGGGGTTTTCGGATTTACGGGTAATCTTGTCGACCTCGTCGATATAGACGATGCCGCGTTGCGCGCGCTCGACATTGTACTCCGACGCCTGCAACAGCTTGAGAATGATGTTTTCCACATCTTCGCCCACGTAGCCCGCTTCGGTCAGCGTGGTGGCATCCGCCATCGTGAACGGGACGTCAAGGATGCGCGCCAGCGTCTGCGCCAGCAAGGTCTTGCCGCAGCCCGTCGGGCCGATCAGCAGGATGTTGGATTTCGCCAGTTCGATATCCCCACCCTTCTGGGCGTGATTCAGCCGCTTGTAATGGTTGTGCACGGCGACCGACAACACGCGCTTGGCCATCGCCTGACCGATCACGTAATCATCCAGCACATCGCAGATATCCTTGGGCGTCGGCACACCGTCCGTCGCCTTGAGCCCCGACGCCTTTGTTTCCTCGCGGATGATGTCCATGCACAGCTCAACACACTCATCGCAAATGAAAACCGTTGGCCCGGCGATCAGTTTGCGCACCTCATGCTGGCTCTTGCCGCAGAAGCTGCAATACAGGGTGTTCTTACTGTCGCCCGTCGAATTCGTAGCCATATCAACCCTTTCAGGTCCTGGGTGTCGTCTGGTGCGCCCCGCAAATCAGAGCGCCTGTTAAGCTTATGCCAGCTTAGGCCAGCGCTGACAGGTCCACAATCGCAAAATGGTAAACTGACTGTGCGCCTGTCGTGTCCTTTAGCTGTCGCTGTCGTCTTTGCTCCGGCTCTCCACAATCTCGTCGATCAGCCCCCATTTCTTGGCTTCTTCGGGAGACATGAAATTGTCGCGTTCCAAGGCTTCTTCCACCTTTTTGAGGGTCTGTCCGGTGTGTTTCACATAGATTTCGTTCAAACGGGTCTTCAGTTTCTGGGTTTCCTGTGCGTGGATCATGATGTCCGTCGCCTGCCCCTGGTACCCGCCGGAAGGCTGGTGCACCATCACGCGGCTGTTGGGCAGGGAAAACCGCATGCCCGCTTCGCCCGCCGTCAACAGCAGCGACCCCATGGAGGCCGCCTGACCGATCACCAGCGTGGACACCTTGGGCTTGATGTATTGCATCGTGTCGTAAATCGACAGGCCGGAGGTCACAACACCACCCGGCGAGTTGATGTACATGGAAATCTCCTTGGAGGGATTATCCGCCTCAAGGTGCAGCAACTGCGCCACGATCAACGAGGACATACCATCATGAACCGGCCCGGACAGAAAGATGATCCGCTCTTTTAGCAGGCGCGAGAAAATATCATACGCGCGCTCGCCCCGGCTGGTTTGTTCCACCACCATAGGGACAAGGGTATTCATGTAAGTGTCGATTGGATCATTCATGTGGGAAGCCTGTTCGTTGGTGTTCGACGGGACCATACCCGCTGAACCGTTACTCAAAGCTTAGTATTGCCACCGGGGGGCTGCAAGGGGGGCCGGCCGAAACTTCGATGCTGACGTTGCTCTGCACAGGGGCCGGGCTAGTTCGCGGGTCATGACGGCATTGGACCTCTTCCCGCCCACCAGAACCGCAGCGCTTGAACGGCTGTCGGCATTCGTGCCGAAAGCGGGCCGTGCCTATGCGGCGCGGCGCAATTACGATCACGGCCCGGGCCAGCATGGCGATGTCTCCACCCTGTCGCCCTACGTGCGCTGCCGCCTGATCACCGAGGCGGAAATCCTCACCGCGGTTCTGGGGCGGCATTCCGAAAAATCGGCAGAGAAATTCATTCAGGAGGTGTTCTGGCGCACCTATTGGAAAGGCTGGCTGGAACGCCGCCCGACCGTGTGGGAGGCCTATCAGCACGACCTGCGCCAGGCCTGGGACGCGGTGCAGTCGCAAACCGGTCTGCGCGACCGATGGACCTGCGCCTGCCTTGGAAACACCGATATCGAGTGCTTTAATAACTGGGCGCAAGAGCTTGTTTCCATGGGATATCTTCACAACCATGCGCGGATGTGGTTCGCGTCGATCTGGGTGTTCACGCTGGAGCTGCCATGGCAGCTGGGCGCGGATTTCTTCCTGCGGCACCTGCTGGATGGCGACCCGGCCTGCAACACGCTGAGCTGGCGCTGGGTGGCCGGTCTTCAGACGGTTGGCAAGACCTATCAGGCCCGCGCCGACAATATCGCCAAATACACGAACGGACGGTTCAGACCCAGGGGCCAGCTGGCACAGACCGCCGCCCCGCGCAGCGGCCAGCCCGTGCCGCCGCCCCAAGCTCTGCGCGCATTGCCCCCTGTCGACAGGGGGCTGAAAACCGGGCTGCTGCTGCACCACGATGATTTGAGCCCGGGCTACGTGTTCGATCAGGCAGCACCGGTCAGCCTGTGCCACGTCGCTGTGGAAAACGGGATCAGCCCGCTGCTGCCCGCCCCCCACGTCGGGGATTTTCGCACCGCAGCAACCCGGGATTCCGTCGCCCGATACCAGCACCGGGTCGATACCGTCACCGAGGCGCGGAGCCTTGACGACATCCTGTCCTGGGCGGCGCGGGAAAGGCTGGGGCAGATCGTCATGACGGAACCGCCTGTCGGTCCCGTCGCCGCATTCATGGACAGGTTGGCCACGCACCCCGACGCGCCACTGCTACGGCCGTTACGCAGGCCATACGATCAGGCCGCCTGGCCACATGCGACGACGGGATTTTTTGGTTTCAGGAAGGCCATCCCGGACCTGATTGCGCGCCTGAATTGAAATCTGACCCTGCCACATCGTATCGCTGTGAAACCGGGAATTTGTCACACCCATGTTACACGCGGCAGGCAAAGAACGGGCGTGCTCAGGTGGCCATTTTCGCGCGTCAGCCGATCGGTTTCAGATCATGCCAAGGCTGATGTGAACGCGTGACTTCCCAAGGTCGCGCCGTGCGAATGGACAACGCGACCGCAGACAGGGACATTGTTAAAGACATTTCAGCAGCAAACAGGCCCTGCGCCCCCCGCAGGGCCTTTTTCATGCCGTCTCACTTGGCAAGGCAGTCGTGAAACGCCCCCGCCACATGGTTTAACAAAGCCGTGTAGAAATCTGACCCCAAAGGGATTTCCCGCCCCAGAGGGTCAACCTCGCGTATCGTCGCGACCTGCGTTTCCATGACGGCATCCACCAGCCCGTTCTGCGCCTGCGGTTCGGTCAGCACACAGGATACGCCCAGCGACGCGATCCTGTCTCGCACCTCCGCCAGACGCGCCGCGCTGGCACCCCCGCCATCCGCAAGGCTGATCGCGGCCGAGGCTTCGATCCCGAAATGCGACTCGAAATAGTGGTAGGCATCATGAAAGACGACGAAGGGCGTGTCGGTGACCTGCGCCAGCAGGCTGGCAATGCGGGCTTCGGCCTCCAGTATTTCTGCGCGGGCCTGCGCTGCATTGGTCTTGTAGCCTTCCGCGTTCGCCGGATCTGCCGTGCCGAGATGGGTTGCCACCATGCCCACAAAGGCGACCGCGTTATGCGGATCGAGCCAGACATGCGGATCGCGCGCCTCGGTTTCCGCGTCATGATCGTCATGGCCGTGATTGCCGTGATCATGCTCTGCATGCGCCTCGAACAACGCCCCTTCCCGGAACGGCAGAAGGGCGACACCGGCGCCCTCCATGAAGGCCACATGCTCCGCATCGGGCGCCAGCGTCTCCAAAGGTTCGGCCAGCCATGGCGACAACGCCGGCCCGACCCAAAAGACGACATCCGCCGCAGAGAGGGCGCGCGCCTCAGACGGGCGCATCGCGTAGCCATGCGGCGACGCACCGGGCGGCAGAATAAGATCGGGTGTCCCGATGCCCTGCATGACGCGGCTGACCAGACCGTGCACCGGCGCGATATCGGTGACGACGTTGGGCACATCCGCCCGGGCGGGCTGTACGCTCCAGGCCGCCAGTAGAAGTGAGAGAAAGAAGCGCATTTATCCACCTTGTGTTGACATTCACGCTCTGCTAACAGGGATGTTATAACATATCAATACCCCTCCTGCGAAGGTGCCCCCGATGTCCGCCATTGGCTTTTGCGCTCATGATCATGCCGCCTGCGTGGCAGACAGGATGACCCATGCCCGCGATCTGTGTCGTCGGGACGGTCTGAATTTCACCCCTGTCCGCCAGCGTGCGCTGGAAATTCTGCTGCGCGAACACCGGGCCTTGGGCGCCTACGACCTGCTTGCGCAACTGGCCGAGGATGGGCTGGGCTCGCAGCCGCCCGTCGCGTACCGGGCACTGGATTTCCTTGTCAAAGCGGGACTGGCCCACAAGATCGAAGCACTGAACGCCTATATTGCCTGCTCCCATTCAGGCGCGGACCATACCCCGGCCTTTCTGATCTGTCGCAAATGCAACGCCGTGGCCGAAGCCGATACGACCTTGGCCTCGGGCCGGTTGGGCGACACCGCCCGCGCCGTCGGGTTCAAGATCGAACACACGGTTGTCGAGGCGCAGGGGGTGTGCCCCGCCTGTCAGGACGTTGCGGCGTGACAACCCTGATCGACACGCGCGACCTGACGCTGGCCTACCACGGGCGCACCGTGTTGCGGGACGTCAACCTGAGCCTCGCGCCGGGGGAAATCGTCACGATTGTCGGGCCAAACGGCTCGGGCAAATCCAGCCTCATTCGCGCGCTGATCGGGGCGCTGCCCCCGGCTCAGGGACATGTGACACGCAAACGCGGGCTGAAAATCGGCTACGTGCCACAGTCCCTTGCGATCGACCCGACCCTGCCCCTGACGGTGGCGCGGTTCCTGAACCTGCCTCGCCGCATCGGGGCGGGCCGCGTGGCCGAGGCGCTGCGCCAGGCGGGTGTGCCCGACCTCGCCCAGCACCAGATGACCGCGCTGTCCGGGGGACAGTTCCAACGCGTCCTGCTGGCCCGCGCCTTGCTGAGCGAGCCGGACATCCTGATCCTCGACGAGGCCACGCAGGGGCTCGACCAGCCCGGGGCGGCGCAGTTCTACCGGCAGATCGAGGCGGTCCGGCGGCAAAAGGGATGTGCGGTGCTGATGGTCAGCCATGATTTGCACGTGGTGATGGCGGCGTCAGACCGGGTGCTGTGCCTGAACGGCCATATCTGTTGCGAAGGCACCCCCGAGATCGTGGCAAGCGCCCCTGAATACCGCGCTTTGTTCGGCACCGGCACGCAGGGCGCGCTGGCGCTGTACCGGCACGAACACACCCACAGCCACGGGCCCGACTGCGACCACGACCACGGCCACGAGGCGGCGGAGTAATGCTGGATGATTTCCTGGTGCGCGCGGCGCTTGCCGGGCTTGGCGTGGCGATCGCGGCAGCCCCGCTGGGATGTTTTGTCGTCTGGCGGCGCATGGCCTATTTCGGCGATGCCACCTCGCATGCGGCCATCCTCGGCGTTGCGCTCGCGCTGGCGCTCGACCTGCCGGTCTTCGGCGGCGTGCTAGTGATCGCGCTGGTCATGGCGCTGCTGCTGACGGCGCTGACCGGGCGCGGCATGGGCGGAGATGCAGCGCTGGGTGTTCTGGCGCATACCGCGCTGGCGCTGGGGCTTGTGGCCGTCTCCTTCCTGCCCAGTGTCCGCGTGGACCTCTTGAGCTATCTCGTGGGCGATATTCTCGCGGTGTCCGGCACCGATCTGGTCGTCATCTGGACGGGCGCGCTGGCGGTTCTGATGCTGCTGTCATGGCGGTGGTCCGCGCTGTTGTCCGCGACCCTCAGCCCCGACATGGCGCGGGCGGCCGGCGTCGACCCGCAGCGGGAGCAGTTCATCCTGACCCTTGCGCTGGCAATCACCGTTGCCGTGGCGATCAAGGTCGTGGGCGCCCTGCTGATCGCCGCCCTGCTGATCATCCCTGCGGCCGCCGCCCGCCCGCTGTCGCGCGGGCCGGAGACGATGGCCGCCGCCGCCATGGCGATCGGCGCGGCCGCGGCACTTGGCGGCCTGCTGGTCTCATTCGCCCTCGATACGCCAACCGGCCCCACCATCGTCAGCGTCGCCGCCGCGATATTCGCCCTGACGCGCAGCCTGCAGGCCGCCCGCGGCTAACGGCGGATCACCGCGGTCGCCTCGATCTCCACGCGTGCTGCATCTTCGATCAGGCCGGCGACAACCACCATGGTCATCGCCGGGAAGTTCCGTCCCAGGATGTCCCGGTAGGCGGCGCCGACCTCGGCCTGATGCGCGACATATTCCGATTTATCGGTCACGTACCATGTCAGCCGGGTGATGTCCTCCGCCTGCCCGCCCGCCGCCGCGACCACGGCAAGGATGTTGCTCAGCGCCTGCCGCATCTGGCCGATGAAATCATGCGCCTCGAACACCTGATCGGCAGTCCAGCCGATCTGCCCGCCCACATACAGCGTGCCATCATCGCAGAGCATGCCGTTCGCATAGCCTTTTGCCGGCTTCCAGCCCGCCGGATGAATGATCTGATGCGCCATGATATGTCCTCTCCAAAGCGGCGCTCTCACACGCCGAGAAATTGATCCGCAACCGTGGCCGAAACACCCGCCATCGGACCGGACCAGACGGTTGCGCCGCGCTCCAGTATGACGGCATGGTCCGCGACCTGCCGCAGTTCGGCCAGCGATTTGTCCACCACCAGAAGGGCCATGCCGGTCTCGGATTTCAGGCGCTGAACCGCTGCCCAGATTTCCTGCCGCACGACGGGGGCCAGCCCCTCGGTCGCCTCGTCCAGCAGCAGCAGCCGCGGGTTCGTCATCAACGCACGTCCCACCGCAAGCATCTGTTGCTCTCCCCCCGACAGGGAAGCGGCGGATTGGTCCCGGCGCTCCCGCAGGCGCGGGAAAAGATCCGCGACGCGGCCAAAATCCCAATGCCCGGGCCGCGCCGCCGCGATCAGGTTTTCATACACCGTGAGATTTGGAAAACACCGCCGCCCTTCCGGCACAAGCCCCAGCCCCGCCCGCGCCGCCCTGTAGGGCGGCAGGGGCGCCAGATCCTGCCCGTCGAACGTGACCCTGCCACCGGAATGGGCCAGCAGCCTGCAAATGACCTTGATGGTGGAGGATTTGCCCATGCCGTTGCGTCCCATCAGGGCACAGACCTCTCCCTCGGCCAGCGCCAGATCCACGCCGAACAGCGCCTGGCTGGGGCCGTAAAAAGCCTCGATACCTTCAAGGCGAAGAAAGCTCATGCCGGCACCTCATCGCCCAGGTAGGCCTCGCGCACCTCCGGGTGGGCCCTGATCTCCTGTGCGGTGCCCGTCGCGATGATCTTGCCGTAGACCAGCACCGAAATGCGGTCCGCCAGCGCGAAAACCGCATCCATGTCATGCTCCACCAGAAGGATCGGCGCTTCCCGGCGCAACCCGTCAAGAAACCCGGTCAGTCGTTTGGACCCGCTGGCCCCCAGCCCGGCCATCGGTTCGTCCATCAGAAAGACCTTCGGGTGCAGGGTGAGGGCAACGGCCACTTCCAGCAACCGGCGCTGCCCGTGGCTGAGGTCGGCAGTGCGTTTGCCCGCCTGATCCGCAAGGCCGACCCGCTCCAGCGCCGTGAGGGCGGCGGCGCGCAGATCGGCGTTTTTCATCACCGGCGCAAAAAACCGCCACACCGTGCCGCGGTGACCGAGGGCACCCAGAACCGCGTTTTGCAGCACCGTGTATTCCATCGCCAGCGAGGAGATCTGGAAGGTCCGCCCCAACCCGGCCCGGGCCCGCGCCACGGTGCTCAGGGCGGTGATGTCCTGCCCGTTGAACCGGATCTCGCCCGCATCGGGCTTCAGCCCGCCCGCGATCTGCTTGATCAGTGTCGATTTACCCGCGCCATTGGGTCCGATCAGCGCATGAATTTCCCCCGGCTCCAGCGTCAGCGACACATCGTCGGTGGCCACCAATGCGCCGAAGGCCTTGTTCAGGCCCTTGATCTGCAACAGGGCGTCAGTCATGCGCCACCGCCCGCCCGGCCAGCGACCCGATCATGCCGCCGCGGGCGAAAAGCACCACCAGCAGCAGCAGAATGCCCAGGTAGACGTGCCAGAAATCCGACAGCCCCCCAAGAATATGTTCCAGCAGGATGAACAGCGCCGCCCCCGCCACCGGGCCATAAAGACGCCCCACGCCGCCCAGAATGACGAAGATCATGATCTCCCCCGACATCTGCCAGCTGAGCATCGTGGGGCTGACAAAGCGGTTGAGGTCGGCAAAAAGCGCCCCGGCCAGCGCGGTGATGGCCCCCGAGATCACGAAAGCCAGCAACCGCAGCCGATAGGGCGACATGCCCACCGTCTCGACCCGTTCGGCGTTTTGCCGTGCGGCAGACAGCGCCAGCCCGAAGGGCGCCGCCGCCAGGCGCCCGGCAAACCACAGCACCAGGGCCAGCACCCCGAAGGCGAGGCTGAAAAACTGGATAGGGTCCAGCGTATTCAGGCCGGGAAACCCGTTGCGCACATAGATCGACAGCCCGTCTTCCCCGCCGTAGGCGGGCCAGCTGATCGCGAAATAATACAGCATCTGCCCGAAGGCGAGCGTGATCATGATGAAATAGACCCCCGAAGTACGCAGAGAGAGCGCCCCGATGGCCAAAGCCGCCAGCGCACCGGCGATCACCGCGACCAGCCAGATGACCGGCATCGACTTGGTGCCCTCAATCAGGAACGTCACCTCCATCAGCGGGTCAAAGCTCTGTGCATGCGCCGCCAAGATGCCCATGGCATAGCCACCGATCCCGAAAAACGCCGCATGCCCGAGGCTGACCAATCCGCCCAGCCCCAGCGCGATGTTCAGCCCCACCCCGGCCAGCGCCAGAATCGCGACCTTGGTGGTCAGCGTGATGATGAAAGGTTCCTCCAGCAGCCACGCCGCCCCGGCGGTCACCGGCAGCAGCAGGAAGAGGAACAGGTTGATGAGCGCTTCGCGGGTCATGTCAGGTGGTCCCGTAAAGGCCGGTGGGCCGGAAGAGCAGCACCCCGGCCATCAGGATATAAATCGACATCGACGCCAGCGAGGAGCCGACGGCGGTGGCGGCCGAAGGCTCCATGAAGGTGGCGAATAGCCCCGGCAGCAGCACCCCGCCCAGCGTGTCCGTCAGCCCCACCAGCAAGGCCCCCACCAGCGCGCCCCTGATCGAGCCGATGCCACCGATGACGATGACGACGAAGGCGAGGATCAGCACCGGCTCTCCCATGCCGACCTGCACCGACTGGATCGCCCCCACCAGCGCCCCTGCAAGCCCGGCCAGGGCGGCCCCCAGCGCAAAGACGATGGTGTAAAGCCTGGAGATATCGACGCCGAGCGCCGCGATCATCTCGCGGTCGCTTTCCCCGGCCCGGATCTGAATGCCGATGCGGGTGCGCGCGATCAGCTGAAAAAGCCCAAAGGCGATCAGCAGTCCGACGGCGATGATCAGCAACCGGTAGGCGGGGTACTGAATGCCGCCGGGCAAGGTCACCGGCCCCGACAGGGCCGCGGGGATGTCCAGAAACAGCGGGAAGGAGCCGAACAGCCAGCGGGTGCCTTCGGAAAAGATCAGGATCAGCGCGAAGGTCGCCAGAACCTGATCCAGATGATCCCGGTCATAAAGCCTGCGGATCACCACCAGTTCCACCAGCGCCCCGGCGGCGGCGGCGGCGATCAGGCTGGCGATCAGCGCCAGCACGAAGGACCCGGTCGCGCCCGCCACGGCAGCCGCCGCGAAGGCCCCGACCATGTAAAGCGAGCCATGCGCGAGGTTGATCAGCCCCATGACGCCGAAGATCAGCGTCAGCCCGGCAGCCATCAGGAACAGCATCACGCCGAACTGCAGACCGTTCAGGACCTGTTCAATGAGCAAGAGCATGGACATGGGGCAAACGCTCCGGGATCGCGGCCCGCGCCGCGCTGTGAAGGATCACGGTTAGAGGAAATACCGCCCCGAAACTGTCTCCGGGGCGGTCATCGGATCAGTAGCTGCACTCGGCGGCATAGGCATCCGCGTGGTCGGTGAGACTGGCGGAGATGATCTTGTTGGTGAAGACATCCCCTTCCTTGATCACTTCGCGTACGTAATAGTCCTGAATGGGATGCTGGTTCGGCCCGAACCTGAAATCGCCGCGCACCGAATCGAACTTGGCGGCGGCCAGGGCGGCGCGGAAGGCATCCGCGTCGCTGACATCGGCTTCGGCCATCGCGCTGAGGATCAGATTGGCCGCATCATAGCCCTGGCTCGCATAGAGCGAGGGCAGACGTCCGTATTCGGCCTGAAACGCCTGCACGAAAGCGGCATTCGCCGGGGTGTCGAGGTCCTTGTTCCACTGCGAGGTGTTCTTCACCCCCAGCGCCGCATCGCCCACGGCCTGCAAAATGCCCTGATCGAAACTGAAGGCAGGGCCAACTACCGGCAGGTCCACGCCCGATCCAGCATATTGTTTCAAAAAGGAAATCCCCATGCCGCCGGGCAGGAAGAAGAAGACCGAATCCGCCCCCGACGCGCGGATCTGCGCAATCTCGGCGGCATAGTCGGTCTGGCCCAGCTTGGTATAGACCTCACCCGCAAGCGCACCGCCATACATCCGCTTGTAGCCGGTCAGGGCATCCTGGCCCGCCGGGTAATTCGGCGCGAGGATAAAGCTGTTTTTATACCCTGCGTCATTGGCGTAAGCGCCTGCCGCCTCGTGCAGATTGTCGTTCTGCCAGGCCACGTTGAAATAAAGCGGATGGCAGCCCTTGCCCGCCAGCGCCGAAGGGCCGGCATTGGGCGAGATATAGAATTTACCCTGCGCGGTCGCGGCAGGCACCACGGCCATGGCGAGGTTCGACCAGATGATCCCGGTCATGATGTCGACCTTTTCCGACTGGATCATCTTGTCGGCCAGCTGCACCGCGATTTCCGGTTTGCGCTGGTCATCCTCGATCACCACTTCGAGGTTCTCGTTGCCCGCCATTTTCGCGGCCAGCATGAACCCGTCGCGCACATCAATGCCAAGGCCCGCACCACCGCCCGACAGGGTGGTGATCATGCCGACCTTGACCTTGCCGCCATGACCATCCGCCAGACCGGCGGTGGCAAGGGCGGTCAATCCCGCCGCCAGAACCCATGATCTTAAATTCATCTCGTATCTCCCGTGTTGGTGAGGCGTCTTCGCACCCCGCTTATGGCCCGGCCTGAAAGCCGTGGTTCAAATGTCAGGTCACCCTGTTGCGTGTCTTGTACTTTGGATCATCCCAAAGCTTGTCGTCCATCACTTTGGCGATGCGATCAACCGCTTCGGTGACGTCACCGGCATCGATGTAAAGCGGCGTGAAGCCAAAGCGCATGATGTCGGGCGCGCGAAAATCGCCGATCACATCCATATGGATCAGCGCCTGCATCGCGGCATAGCCATGCTCGAACCGGAATGACACCTGGCTGCCGCGCGCGTCCGGATCGCGCGGACTGGCCAGCGTCAGCGCGGGCACCCGCGCCTCGACATCCGCGATGAACTGTTCCTGCAGGGCAATGGAGGCGGCGCGCAACGCCCGCATGTCCACATCGTCCCAGACGCGCATCGCTTCTTCCAGCGCGGTCATCTGCATCACCGGCGGCGTGCCCACGCGCATCCGCTCGATCCCGGGCCCGGGGCGATAATTCATCGCGAAATCAAAGGGCGCCTCATGCCCCAGCCAACCGCTGAGCGCGGGCTGTATCGTCTCCGCCAGATCGGACCGGACGTAGATGAAGGCGGGCGCGCCCGGGCCGCCATTGAGGTATTTATAGGTGCATCCCACCGCCATTTCGGCATTGGAGGCGGCAAGGTCGACCGGAATCGCCCCGGCGGAATGCGCCAGATCCCAGACCATCACCGCCCCATGCTGATGCGCCCGTTGCGTGATCGCGTCCATATCGTGCAGGCGGCCCGTGCGGTAGTCGACCTGCGTCAGCATCACCACCGCGATGTCATCGCCGATGGCCGCCGCCACATCCTCCGGGGCCACGGTGCGCAGCTCATACCCCTGATCCAGCGTCCGGATCAGCCCCTCGACCATATAAAGGTCTGTTGGAAAATTGCCCGTGTCCGACAGGATCACGCGGCGTCCCGGGGTCATCTTCAGCCCTGCCGCCACCGCCTGGTACACCTTGATCGACAGGGTATCGCCCATCACCACGGTGCCCTGCGGTGCGCCGATCAGACGGGCCACCATGTCGCCAATGCGCGAGGGCTGGTCCATCCACCCGGCGGCATTCCAGCCCTTGATCAGCAACTGCCCCCATTCGCTGGACACCATTCGGCTGAGCGTCTCGGGCATGTTCCGCGGCATCGGCCCCAGCGAATTGCCATCGAGGTAGATCACTCCCTCCGGCAAGGAGAAGACGTCTTTTCTAAGTATTTCAGACACCTACAGGGCCCCTCTTACGTGCCAGAGTTCCGGAAACAGCTCAACTTCCAGCATTTTGCGCAAATAGCCAACACCTGACGTGCCACCCGTACCACGCTTGAAGCCGATGATGCGCTCCACGGTCGTGACATGGTTGAACCGCCAGCGCCGGAAGTAATCCTCCAGATCAACCAGCTTCTCCGCCAGCTCGTAGATTTCCCAATACTCCGCAGGGTTCTCGTAGACCTTTTGCCACAGGTCCTGGATCGCCGCATCGGGCTGCCAGGCGGTCCGTCCGGGTGCGCCTGCCACGTCTGCATGCCCCATGCGGTCGGCCAGCAGATGCAGGGCGGTCTGATAGAGGCTCGGGCGCGCCAGTTCCGCTTCCAGTGCGGCCGTTGCCTCCGCCTTATGCGCGTGCAGCTTCATCAACCCGGCGTTTCGGTTGCCCAGAATGAACTCGATCAGACGGTACTGATGCGACTGGAACCCCGATGAATTGCCCAGTGACGGGCGGAAGGCGGTGTATTCGCTCGGCGTCATCGTCCGCAGCACGTCCCAGGCGTTGTTGAGCTGCTCAAAGATTCGCGCCACCCGCGACAACATCTTGAAAGCAGGCCGCAACTCCCCCCGCGCGATGGAGCTGCGCGCGGCGCTGAGTTCGTGGATCGCCAGCCGCATCCACAGCTCCGAGGTCTGGTGCTGGACGATAAAGAGCATCTCGTCATGCGCATCGGATCTGGGGTGCTGCGCGTTCAGGATCGGATCAAGGCTCAGGTAGTCGCCGTAGGACATGTCTTGGGCGAAATCCATCTTCGCACCGTGCGAGGGGGTCTCGGTCATCTCTGCTCTCTCAGGGCGAAACGTTGAATCTTGCCCGTCGCCGTCTTTGGCAGGGCGCCGATAAAGCGTATGTCGCGCGGGTATTTGTAAGGTGCAATGGTGGCTTTCACATGATCCTGCAAGTCTTTCACCATCCGCGCGTCGCCCCGGTACCCGTCGGCGAGCACGACATGGGCCTGCACGATGCTGCCGCGGGTGATGTCGGGGGCCCCGACCACGCCGCATTCCGCCACCGCAGGGTGCGACAGCAGCGCGGCCTCCACTTCCGGCCCGGCGATATTATACCCGGACGAGACGATCATATCGTCATTGCGGGCCGCGAAATGCAGATAGCCCTCTGCATCCATCGTGAAACTGTCGCCGGTGATGTTCCAGCCATCCCTGACGTAGTCTAACTGCCGGTCATCGGCCAGATACCGGCACCCGGTGGGGCCGCGCACCGCCAGCCTGCCCACGGTCCCTGTGGCCACCTCCTGGCCTGCGTCATCGACGATCCTGGCCTCGTATCCGCGCACCGGCTTGCCGGTGCAGGCCGCCTTGTGGTCATCGAACCGATTGGAAATGAAGATATGCAGCATCTCCGTCGCCCCGATGCCGTCCAGCATCGGTTTGCCGGTCTTTTCCTGCCAGTCATGATAGACCGGCGCGGGCAGTGTTTCGCCCGCGGAAACAGCGGCACGCAGGCTGCTCAGATCCGCCCCCTCCTCCATCGCCGCCAGCATCGCGCGGTAGGCGGTGGGCGCGGTGAAACAGACGGTTGCGCGGTATTTCTCGATGATCTCGATCATATTGGGCGGCGAGGCTGTCTCCAGCAGGGTGGCCGCCGCTCCGAAACGCAGCGGAAAGATCGCAAGCCCTCCAAGACCGAAGGTAAAGGCCAGTGGCGGCGAGCCGACAAAGACATCCTCCGGCACCACGCCCAGCACATCGCGGGCATAACCATCGGCGATGATCAGCAGGTCGCGGTGAAAATGCATCGTCGCCTTGGGGCTGCCGGTGGTGCCGGAGGTGAACCCCAGCAGCGCCACATCGTCCTGTGCCGTGTCCGCCGCCGCGAACTGCACCGGTTTTTCCAGCGCCAGCCGGTCCAGTTCCGCGTCATGATTAGAGGTGCCATCGAAGCCGACAACCGATTTTAGGAACTTGCTGGATTTGGCACAGGCGGTCATTTCATCCATCAGCCGGGTGTCGCACAGCGCATGGCTGACCTCTGCCTTGTCGACAATCGCCGTCAATTCGCCCGCGCGCAGCATCGGCATCGTGTTGACGACAACGGCGCCGGCCTTCGTGGCGGCCAGCCAGCAGGCCACCATCGCCGGGTTGTTGGCAGAGCGGATCAGCACGCGATTGCCCGGTTTCAGCCCGAGGTCGTCAACGAGCGCATGGGCCAGCCGGTTGGTCCAGTCGCTCAATTCCTTATAGGTCCGTCGGCGACCGTTCCCGATCAGCGCGGTGTTATCGCCAAAACCGCGTTCCACCATCCTGTCGGTCAGTTCGACGGCAGCATTCAGACGATCCGGGTAGGCAAACCCCTCCAGCAGAAGGTCCGGCCAGGCGCTCTCCGGCGGCAGGTTGTCCCGGGCGAAGGTATCGACATGCGCGGACGGAAGCATCAGCAGCCCCCGGCGACTGGCGCGGGCTGCCACGCCGCGAAATCAGCTCCCCGAAAGCAGCGACCTATCATCTTACCGGATGTCATTTCATGCACAAAAAGCGATGATACAGGGGTATTGTTCGCGACATCGCGGGCATTGTTATCACTATTCGAACAATTACCCCTGTTTTCCCGGCATTGCACAGAACTGCGGAGGACAAGACGTATCTTGTGAAATCGCCCGTGAAAAAATGCGCCCATAGCCTGCGAACACCTCTGAAAGGGAGGCACAGTTGCCCTGCGCCCCTCACCAAATGTTAGGGTGAGTCGCAATTTGCTTCAAGGGAAAATATTTTAAACCTAAAACATATTCGCTTGCGAGGCAGGCGGCGGTAACGTCAGCGAATGCGCTGCTCGCTTTCTTTCTCGAACAGCATGGCACGGCGCGCTTCGAAGGTAACGTCGACCGTATCGCCCTCATTCGCCCGCTCGTCGCCCCGTTCCTCGACGATGATGCGTTCACCGGTGGGGGTGTCGAGGTGCAGGTACGACACGCCACCCAGCGCCTCGGACAGTTCAGCCTTCAACGCCCCCTGCCCGATGTGCACGTCAAGGTGTTCGGGCCGGATGCCCAGAATCACCGCGGTTCCCTTGGCGGGCAACGTCACGTCAACGGGCACCGTGCGGCCCAGTCCGGGGACCTCCACACCGCCCTCGGTCACCGTGCCTTCGAGGAAATTCATGGCGGGCGAGCCGATAAACCCGGCGACGAACTTGTTGTCCGGATCGCGGTAAAGCTCCAACGGCGCGCCCACCTGCTCGATATATCCCGCGCGCAGCACCACGATCTTGTCGGCCAGCGTCATCGCTTCGACCTGATCGTGGGTCACGTAAACCATCGTGGCCCCGATTTCCTTGTGCAGCCGGGCGATTTCCACCCGCATCTCGACCCGCAGCTCGGCATCGAGGTTGGACAGCGGCTCATCAAACAGGAACACCTCCGGCCCGCGCACGATCGCCCGGCCAATGGCGACCCGCTGACGCTGCCCCCCGGACAGGGCCGCGGGCTTGCGGTCGAGATAGACATCCAGCTTCAGCACGTCCGAGGCCGCCTTGACCTTGCTGTCGATCTCGGATTTGGGAAAACCGTTCATCTTCAGACCGAACCCCATGTTCTCCTTGACCGTCATATGCGGATAAAGCGCGTAGGTCTGGAACACCATTGCGACACCGCGCTCCGACGGGTCCATCCTGGTCACGTCCCGCTCGCCGATGTGGATCTTGCCGTCGCTGGTTTCTTCCAGCCCCGCGATCATCCGCAGCAATGTCGACTTGCCGCAGCCGGACGGGCCAACGAAGACGCAGAACTCGCCGTCCTCGACTTGCAGATCAACACCGTGGATCACCTGAACGTCGCCATAGCGCTTGACGGCCTGATTGAGTGTGACACCTGTCATTTTTCTATGTCCCTGTCTTTTGAAGGTTTGAATCGGGGAACCGCCAGGCTTGCGCCACGGTGGCAATGGATTGTGCGGTATGCGCCAGCCGGGGCGTCAGGGCCTCCAGCTGCGTCAGCGTGATGGTCCGGGTCGATCCGGTGATCGACAGCCCGCCCATCACCCGGCCCCGGTCTGACAGAATGGGCTGCGCGATGCAGATGATGCCGGGTTCATGCTCTTCACGGTCAAAGGCGTAGCCGCGCTCGCGGATCGCCTGAAGCTCGGCGCGCAACGCCGCCGCGCTGGTATAGGTCTGGTCGGTGAAGCGGTGGAAAGACTGCTGCTTGATGATACGCGCCAGATCCTCCTCCGGCAGGAAGGCCATCATCGCCTTACCGACACCGGTACAGTAGGCTGGCCCCACCTTGCCAGCATCACTATACATTTCAATGGGTTGCGCGGCGTTACGCTTGTCGACATAGAGCACCTGCGCATTGTCCAGCTGGGCCAGGTGCACCGTGTGCCCGACGTCCGAACTCAGCTGATCAAGAAACGGCCGCGCGATGGGCGCCAGTGAACTCTGGGTCCAGGCCGCATGCGCCAGCCGCACAAGGCGCACCCCCAGGCTGTAGGTCTGCCGGTCGGGGTCATATTGCAGCATGCCCTGATTCGTCAGCGTCTGCAGAAACCGGTACAGCGTCGCCTTTGGGAAATCGCTGTTCGCCAACAGCGTGCCGAACCGCACCGGGTGCCGGTGGCGTGCAACCTGATCCAACACGTCTAGTGCTTTTCCTACAGTGCCGTCGCCGGACATCTATCAGCGCCTCCCTTGCGTCATTGCGGTGCTTCTGCATGGCGCGATCACCCTCCCCGGATCCCGCGCGCCGCCCCTCCTGAAACATCGCTTGATCTCCGTTGACACGAAGAACATGGTTGACAGTCTAGGCAGATTGCAGTGTAGTTTTCAATATATAAAACTTGGTTTCAAATAATGGAACCACCTAGACGTTAAAATATCGCACGTACCTTAGGGAGGACACCATGCGTTTCACCACCAAATCAATGCTCATGGCATTGGCGGGTTCCACGATGCTTGCCGGCACCGCTACGGCAGAGCTGACGGGCGACCTGAAAATCTTCCTCGACACTTCCAACCCGGCGCCGCGCGCAACAATGGAAAAGATGATCGCGGATTTCGGCGCGGAGCATCCCGGCCTGAACATCGAAACCACGGTGATCGACCGCGAAGCCTATAAAACACAGATCCGCAACTTCCTGACGGCGGATGCGCCGGACGTGGCCACATGGTATGCGGCCAACCGGATGAGCCCCTATGTAAAGGCCGGCCTTTTCGAGGACGTCTCCGACCTCTGGGCAGAGCCCGCGATTGCCGACAACCTCGCCTCCACCAAGGGCGCGATGACCATCGACGGCAAGCAGTGGGGCGTGCCTTACACATATTACCAGTGGGGCATCTATTACCGCAAGGACATCTACGAAGAGCTGGGCCTGAACGAGCCTGCCACCTTCGAGGAGATGAAATCCAACTGCCAGGCGATCCTCGATTCGGGCCGCAAATGCTACACCATCGGCACCAAGTTCCTGTGGACCGCGGGCGGCTGGTTCGACTATCTCAACATGCGGACCCACGGCTTTGACTTCCACATGGAACTGGCTAACGGCGACGTCAAATGGACCGATGACCGTGTCAAGCAGACCTTCGCCAACTGGCGCGAGCTGATTGACATGGGTGCCTTCGTTGACAACCACCAGAACTACAGCTGGCAGGAATCGCTGCCCTTCATCGTGAACGGCGAGGCTGCCGCGATCCTGAAAGGCAACTTCGCCGTGGCGCCGCTGCGCGAGGCGGGTCTGGATGACGGCAAGCTCGACTTCTACCAGTTCCCCGAGATCACGCCGGGGATCGCATTGGCGGAAGACGCACCAACCGACACCTTCCACATCCCGGCCAATGCCTCCAACAAGGAAGCCGCACGCGAATTCCTGCGCTTCGTGGTCTCGGCCAATGTCCAGTCTGAAATCAACAACGGTGCAAACCTTGGTCAGCTGCCTGTGAACGCAGGGTCCACTGTAGATGACGACAAGTTCCTCAACGAAGGCTTCACCATGCTGTCGGAAAACTCTCCCGGTGGCGTGGCGCAGTTCTTCGACCGTGACTTCCCGGCGGAAATGGCTGCCGAAGCCATGCAGGGCCTGCAGGAGTTCATGGTCTTCCCGGACAACCTCGACGACATCCTCAAGCGTCTCGATAAGGTTCAGGAACGCGTCTACAAGTAAGCTGATGACAGGTCGGGCGTGCTCCCAACGCGCCCGGCCCATCCCCGGCCCAGTCGCCAGCACGATTGCCCGTGCTGCCGTGTGCGCCGCCCACGTAAGTGATCGCGTGCCCCGCACGACCGAGGAGGAGATGCGTCGATGACAACCGCCCCAGCCGTTCCCACTACAACAGCCCAGCCACGCGGCTGGTACAAGCGCAACGAAATCGCGGTCACGCCATGGCTGTTTCTGGCTCCCGCCATCCTGTTTTTCGCCTTTTACGTGATCTGGCCGATCTATCAGTCGATCGTCATCTCCTTCTATGACTGGGACGGGCTCGGCGAGGCGCGGTTCATCGGCATGGACAACTACGTTGAGCTGATGGATGATGGCGCTTTCGAGGTGTCGCTCTGGAACAACCTCAAGTGGCTGCTGTTCTACCTGCTGGCGATCCCGGGCGGGCTGTTCATCGCCCTCTTCCTGAACCAGACGGTCACCGGTATCCGCATCTACAAATCGCTGTTCTTCTTCCCCTTCGTGCTCAGCCAGGTTGTTGTGGGTCTCGTGTTCTCGTGGTTCTACCTGCCGAACGAAGGCCTGCTGAACGGAGTGCTGGGCCTTGTGGGTCTTGGCCCGGTCAACGTGCTGGGCGATCCGACGATGGCGACCTACGGCATCATCGCCGCCGGTCTCTGGCCGCAGACCGCCTATTGCATGATCCTTTATCTCACCGGGTTGAACGCCGTGGACCCCGAGCAGATCGAGGCCGGGCGTCTCGATGGCGCCAAGGGCTGGCGGATGCTGTGGTTCATCATCATCCCGCAGCTCAAGCCTGCCACCTTCATCGCCTTCGTGGTGACGATCATCGGCGCCCTGCGCTCCTTCGACCTGATCTCGATCATGACCAACGGCGGCCCCTTCGGCCAGACCCGGGTGCTCTCCTTCTACATGTTCGAAAAGGCGCTGTCGGAATACGGGTTCCGCATGGGCTATGGCGCGGCCATCGCCGTGGTGCTGTTCCTGATCATGCTGGTCTTCATTGCCTATTTCCTCTGGTCGATGTGGAAAGAGGAGAAAGGCCGATGACCTTCCGGGAGCGGGTGCACAAGATCTGCGCGCCCCTGCCGGGGGCGGAGAAATCCGACCCCTGGGGTGGCGGCCACGACGCCTGGAAAGTCGCCGACAAGATGTTTGCCTGCATCGGCGCGTCTCTGCCCGGCGTGTCGGTCAAAACGGCGGATGTGGATACCGCCACGATGCTGATCGACGCCGGTGTCGGCATCAAGGCGCCCTATTTCCACCGCAGCTGGATCACCCTGCCGGACACCACCGATGACAGCGAATTGTCGCACCGGCTCTGCACATCCTACGACATCGTGCGCGCCGGTCTGACCAAGAAAGCGCAAGCCGCACTGCCCGCCCGCGAGGAGGCCTGACATGTTCCCGACACCCATTGAGAAAACCCCCCGTTCCTGGCAGCTGACCTACCAGTCGCTCCTGCCCGTCGCCCTGATCATGTGGCTGCTGCCGCTGATCGCCGTTGCGGTCTTTTCGATCAAACCGGCGGTGGATTTCACCCAGGGCAACTACTGGGGCCTGCCCTCGTCCTTCGAGATGTTCAACAACTACGGGCAGGTGTTCTTCAACTCCGACATGCCCCGCTACATGCTCAATTCGGTGCTGATCACCGTGCCCACGGTCATCGGCGCGGTCACGCTCAGCTGCCTCGCGGGCTTTGCGCTTGGCATCTACAAGTTCAAGTCCAACATCTGGGTCTTCTTCATGTTCGTGGCAGGCAACTTCGTGCCCTTCCAGATCCTCATGGTGCCGGTGCGCGACCTCACCCTCGACATGGGGCTTTATAACACCAAGACCGGGCTTGTGCTGTTTCACGTCGCCTTCCAGACCGGTTTCTGCACCCTCTTCATGCGCAACTTCATCCGCGCCCTGCCGTATGAGCTGGTCGAGGCCGCCCGCGTCGAAGGCATCGCGGAATGGAAGATCTTCTGGTACGTGGTCATCCCGCTGATGAAACCTGCGATCGCGGCGCTGGCGGTGCTGATCTTCACCTTCATCTGGAACGATTACTTCTGGGCCGTCGTGCTGACACAAGGCCCCGAAAGCCAGCCCGTCACCGCCGGGATCACCAGCTTCAACGCGCAGTTCCGCGCCGCCTATCACCTGATGAGCGCAGGCTCCATCGTGGCGGCCCTGCCCCCGGTACTGATGTTCTTCCTGATGCAGAAGCACTTCATCGCCGGCCTGACACTTGGTGCCGTAAAGTGACAACGGCCTGGCGGTTGGATGACGAGCGTCAGACGCTGGCGCTCGCCTCTTCGGGCGGCCGTTGCCCGCAGGTGATTTACTGGGGCGCGCCCCTGCCCGAAGACGAGGACCTCGTGCAACTGGCGCGCACCAGCGCGCTCGATGTGACCGGCGGCATGCTGGATGAAAACCCCGACCTGTCGCTCTGCCCGGAAGCCTCGCGCACATTTCCCGGCCAGCCCGGCATCGTGGTGCGCGATCAGGACGGCACGCCGCTTCTGCCCAAGTTCAAACTGGCCGATGTCACGCCGCGCGACAACGGCCTCACCGTCACCTGCCGTGACACGGACAACCGCCTGACCTACGAGGCGACCTTCGAGCTTGACCCCGAAACCCATGTGATCGTGATGGCCGCGCGGCTGCACGCGGACCGCCCGCTGCACCTGCACTGGCTCGCCGCCCCCGTGCTGCCCGCGCCGCAGCACTCAGACGAGATGATTGATCTGGCCGGGCGCTGGTGCGGCGAATTCCAGCTCAACCGCACCGCGTGGTCACCGGGCATCCGCTACCGCGAAAACCGCACCGGGCGCACCGGGCATGAACATTTCCCCGGCCTGCTGGTGCCCTGCCGGGGGGCGACCAATGCCTCGGGAGAGGCTTTCGCCTTTCACTACGGCTGGTCGGGCGGACACCGCATGATTGCCGAGGAACTGCCCGACGGTCGGCGGCAGATCCAGTTCGGCCACGCCGCGCGCATGGAAACCGCCCCCGCCACCGAATTCCGCACAGCACCGCTCTACGCGGTCTATTCTTCCGACGGGCTTAATGGCTGCGCGGTCTCCTTCCAGCGTCATATGCGCGACCGGATCGTCACCTGGACCAAACCCGGCCGTCCCCGCCCGGTGCATTACAACTGCTGGGAAGCGGTTTATTTCGCCCATGACCTGCCCGTGCTCAAGGACATCGCGACACGCGCCGCCAAGCTCGGGGCGGAACGTTTTGTGCTGGATGACGGCTGGTTCGGGCAGCGTGACGATGACACCTCAAGCCTCAGCGACTGGGAGGTCGACCCGCGCAAGTATCCCGACGGGCTGGGCCCGCTGATCGACTACGTGCATGGTCACGGCATGAGCTTCGGCATCTGGTTCGAGCCGGAAATGATCAACCCCAATTCCAACATTCACCGCGCCCATCCCGACTGGGCGCTGGGGGCCGAAGACCAGATCCTCGGCCGCCAGCAAAAAGCCCTGAACATGGGTCTTCGGGATGTGCGCGATTTTCTCTATGACCGCATCGCTGCGCTGCTCGCCACCCATCCCATCGACTACATCAAATGGGACCATAACCGCGTGCTGCCGATGCCGGACGCGGCCCAGACCCGTGGCTCTTATGCGCTGATCGACCGGTTGCGCGCCGATTTCCCGGATGTGGAGATCGAAAGCTGCGCCTCCGGCGGCGGCCGCATCGACTTCGGTATTCTCAGCCGTACCCAGCGGGTCTGGCTCAGCGACAGCAATGATGCGCTGGAACGGCTGAACATGCAGCATAACGCGGCGCTCTTCATCCCCTCGGCGGTGACCGGCAGCCACGTTGGCCCCCGGCGCTGCCACACCTCGGGACGCACCCTCGACATCGAATTCCGCGCCTGGGTCGCCGCCCAGCGCCACATGGGGTTCGAGATGGACCCGCGCGAGCTGACCGAGCATGAGACCGCCGTGCTCACCGATGTCACCACGTGGTGGAAGGCGAACCGTGACTGGATGTATGCCGCCGATATCCTGCGGCTCGATGCCTCTGACCCTTCGGTCATCGCCGAGCAGCAGCAGGCGCGCGACGGCAGTCGCTTCGTCGTGTTTTCCGGCAAATCCGGCACCTCGCCCCAGATCGCCCCGCGGCCGCTGCGCCTCACGCGGCTGGACCCTGCGGCGCGCTACGAGGTCAGCTTGCGCAATCGCGGCTCTGCCTCCATGCTGTCGCGGGGAAAGCTCGCGCTGAAAGACGGACCCGTGACCCTGACCGGGGCGGCCCTGATGCACAACGGCCTGACCCTGCCGTGGAGCTTTCCTGAATCCATGTGGGTGCTGGAAGGCAGGCGCCTGTGAGGATGTCCCGCAAGTCCAGTGCCGCCGCGGTGCACGTGCTGTGCACAATCGGTGCACACCGATCATACGTCAGTTTGGAGCGTGACCCATGACCCAGAATGCAACCTTTCACGATCTCAAGGGGGCCTCGATCTACATCACCGGTGGCGGGTCGGGCATCGGCGCGGACCTCACGGACGGCTTTCTTGCACAGGGGGCAAATATCGCCTTCATCGGACGCTCGGATGCCAGCGAATTCGTTGCCGAGATGAACGAGAAACACGGCCGCGCGCCGCTGTTCTTTCAGGGCGACATCACAGACACCGAGGGGCTGCGCAAGACGATCGCCGCCGCAGAGCAAGCCCATGGCCCGATCGACGCGCTGGTGTCGAACGCCGCCAACGACCGCCGCCACAACTGGCTGGAAGTCACGCCGGAGGAATGGGATTTTCTGTTATCTATCAACCTCAAAGCCTATTTCTTCGCCGCCCAGGCCGTGGCCCCGGGCATGATCAGGCGCGGCTCCGGCTCGATCATCAACTTCAGCTCGATCAGCTACATGATGGGCAACGCGGGCTACCCCGCGTACACCTCGGCCAACGGCGGGATCACGGCGATGACGCGCAGCCTCGCGCGGGAACTGGGCCCGGATGGTATTCGTGTGAATGCCCTTGCGCCCGGCTGGGTTCTGACCCAAAAGCAGTTGGAAAAATGGGCCACGCCCGAAGGTCTTGCCGCGCATCTGGAACGGCAGTGCCTTAAAACCCACCTTGAGCCGCAAGACATTGTAGATGCTGTTCTTTTTCTGGCCTCACGGACCAGCAAGATGATGACGGGGCAGTGTATGGTGGTGGACGGTGGCGTCGTGACGACAGGATAGCGCGCGTATGAGCAAAGACATCGCACCGGACTGGATCGCCGTGGATTGGGGCACCACCAATCTGCGCGCCTTTGCCATGCAGGGGGCGACGGTTCTGGCGCGCGCCCAGTCCGAGGATGGCATGGGCAAGCTGTCGGCGGATCAGTTCGAGCCTGCCCTCGCCGCGCTGATCGCCGACTGGCTCACCGCGGACACGGTGCCGATAGTCGCCTGCGGCATGGTCGGCTCGCGGCAAGGCTGGGTCGAGGCCCCCTACCGCCCGGTGCCCTGCACGCCGCTGGCCGATCAGCTGACCCCCGCACCGACCTCCGGCGATCTGGATGTGCGGGTGATCTCCGGCCTGTCCCAGGCCGCCCCGTCGGATGTGATGCGCGGCGAAGAGACCCAGATCGCAGGCTTCATGCAGCTGAATCCCGGATGGGACGGCGTGTTGTGTCTGCCGGGCACCCATACGAAATGGGCTCAGCTCAGCGCGGGCGAAGTCGTGAGTTTTCAAACCTTTATGTCCGGCGAACTCTTTGCGCTCCTCAGCGACAAATCGGTTCTGCGACACTCCCTGAAGGAGGCGGGCTGGGAGGACGATGCCTTTTCCGGCGCGGTAAACGACGCGATCTCGAAGCCCGAACGGCTTGCCGCCCGGCTTTTTGGACTGCGCGCCGGGCACCTCCTGCATGGCACCGGTGCCGCCACAACACGCGCGGCGCTCTCGGGCCTGCTGATCGGGGCGGAACTGGCCGCGGCCCGGCCATACTGGCTGGGCCAGAATGTTGCGATCCTGGGCATGGGCCGTCAGGCAAACGCTTATCTGGCAGCGCTTGAAACGCAGGGAGTACCGGCCATGCTGGTCGACACGGAAAGTGCTACACTGGCAGGCCTTACCGCGGCCCACAGACAGTCAAAGGCATATTCATGACCCTTCCCATCATTGCGATCCTGCGCGGGATCACCCCGGCAGAGGCACCTGCTGTCGCCGAAGCTCTGATCGCCGCTGGCATTGCCCGGATCGAAGTGCCGCTGAACTCGCCGGATCCCTTGGACAGCATTGCCGCCCTGGCGCGCGGCTTTGATGCTCAGGCGCTGATCGGCGCGGGCACCGTCCTGAGCGTGGACGACGTGCGCGCGGTTGCGGATGCGGGTGGCAAGCTGATCGTCTCCCCCAATTGCGACGGCGAGGTGATCGCCGCCACCAAGGCTGCCGGGATGGAGAGCTGGCCGGGCGTATTTACCCCGACCGAGGCCTTTGCGGCGCTGAAGGCGGGGGCAGACGGGCTGAAGCTGTTTCCCGGGGCGATGGCCGGTGTCGCAGGGCTTGCCGCCATGCGGCCTATTCTTCCCAAGGGCACGAAGGTCTTTGCCGTCGGCGGCGCGGGTCCGGAGAATTTTGGCGAGTGGATCGCGGCCAGTGCCGACGGGTTCGGCATCGGGTCTGCCATTTACAAACCCGGCATGACCGCCCAGGACGTCGCGGCCCGGGCCAAGAATATCGTCGACGCCTACAGCAAGGCGGTGGCGTGACCCCGCATGTCTACGATGCCCGGCAGTGCCAGCTGGGTGAAGGCCCGCTCTGGCATCCCGCGCGGCAACAGCTTTTCTGGTTTGACATCATCGGGCGCAAGTTGCTGACGCGCAGTGCACGAGGCGCCGATGAATGGCCGTTTGACGAAGCGGTTTCCGCCGCCGGCTGGATCGATGACATGACCTTGCTGATCGCCTCCGCCACCGGGCTGTGGCGCTTCAACCTGCAGGATGGCAGCCGCTCCATTGTCACGCCGCTGGAAGGCACGAACCCGGTCACCCGCTCCAATGACGGGCGGGCGGATCCCTGGGGTGGTTTCTGGATCGGCACGATGGGTTGCAATGCCGAACCGGGCGCCGGGGCGATCTACCGGCTATACCAGGGTCAATTGCGCAAGCTCTTCGCTGATATCACGATCTCGAACGCGATCTGTTTCGCCCCGGATCGCAGCTACGCGTATTTCGCGGACACCTCGACCGGCAAGGTGATGCGCGTGCCGCTGGACCGCTCAGGATGGCCGGCCGGGCCGCCCGTGGTCTTCATTGACCTGACAAAAGACAGCTTGAACCCGGATGGCGCCGTCGTGGATCAAGAGGGCAACATCTGGATGGCACAATGGGGGGCCGGTCGTGTGGCGGCCTATACACCCGACGGGGTCTTTCAGCAGGCTGTCGAGGTTCCGGCGGCCCACGCCACCTGTCCGGCGTTCGGGGGGGCGGCCCTGACGACACTCGTGATCACCACCGCACGGCAGGGCATTCCCGATAACCGGTTGGAACAGGAAAACGCGCACGGCATGACCTTTGCGGCTGAAGGGGTGGCCCGGGGGCTGCCGGAACCGAGGGTGATATTGTGAAACGCGCATTGGGGGTTTGCTACTATCCCGAACACTGGCCCGAAGAGATGTGGGCGCAGGATGCCGCACGCATGGTTGAGACGGGTATCTCATGGGTCCGGATCGGCGAATTCGCATGGAGCCGGATCGAACCGGCGCCCGGGGTCTTTGAGTTCGGGTGGCTGGACAGGGCGATTGCGACGCTGGCGGATGCCGGGTTGAAAATCATTCTCGGAACGCCGACCTGCACGCCGCCGCGGTGGATGCTGGAGCGGTTCCCCGACATGCTGGCGGTTGATCCACAGGGCAATCCGCGCAAGTTCGGCTCGCGTCGCCACTACTGCTTCAGCCATGACGGATACCGGGCGGCGAGCGGTGAAATCGCGGCCCGCCTGGGCGACCGCTATGGCCGCGATGCACGGATTCACGCCTGGCAGATCGACAATGAATATGGCTGTCATGACACCATCCTGTCTTTTTCCGATGCCGCCCGCGAAGCATTCAGAACGTGGCTGGCCGCGCGGTATCAGGACATCGACGCGCTGAACCGGGCCTGGGGCACGGTTTTCTGGTCCATGGAATACCGTCATTTCGGGGACATTGACCTGCCCAACCTCACGGTAACACAGCCCGCGCCCGCCCATGAGCTTGCGTTCCGCCGGTTCAGTTCCGATCAGGTGATGCGTTATCACGAGGTACAGGTGGCCGCCCTCCGCGCGCGCAGCGACGCACCGCTGATACACAACTACATGGGGCGCGTGCTCGATTTCGATCATTTCGATGTCGGCCGGTCGATTGATATCGCCAGTTGGGACAGCTACCCGATCGGGTTTCTCTCCGACCGTCTCGAAGCCAGCGAGGAGCACAAGGCGCGGTACCTGCACCAGGGCGACCCCGACATGCAGGCGTTTCATCACGACCTCTACCGGGCGGTCGGCAGGGAGGGGCGCTGGTGGGTGATGGAGCAGCAACCCGGCCCGGTGAACTGGGCGCCGCACAACCCGGCCCCGCTGCCCGGCATGGTCCGGTTGTGGAGTTGGGAAGCCTTTGCGCATGGTGCCGAAGTCGTCAGCTACTTTCGCTGGCGGCAAGCGCCCTTCGCGCAGGAACAGATGCATGCCGGGTTGCTCAGGCCCGATGACGTGGCCGCACCGGGGTTGACCGAGGCCGCTCAGGTAGGACGCGAGATCGCCGAGATGCCCGAGGTGTCGCGGGGCACGGCACCGATAGCGCTGATCTTCGACTACCCGTCGGAATGGACGTGGGCCACCCTGCCACAGGGTGCAGGGTTCAGCTATTTCCGTTTGATGCTCGATGCTTACCGGGCTCTGCGCAGGCGCGGGCTGTCGATCGACATCGTCCCGTCCAGCGTGAGCGACCTCGCCGGCTACAAACTTGTTCTGGCGCCCGGGTTGGCCAAGATGCCCACGGCCCTGACAACCGCGCTGACACAGACCGTGGCGCTTGTCGGACCCCGCAGCAACCTCGTAACCGACGAGTTGTCGATACCGGTACCAATGGGCCCCGATCTGCCCGGGCTGGATGTGACCGTTGCGCGGGTAGAGAGTTTGCCGCCATCTGCCCGGCGGGCGGCGCGCGGGGGCGGATCGGTCCATCACTGGGTGGAGACACTGGAAGGCGGCGCCCCCACGTTGTTCGAAACGGTGGATGGGGCGCCCGTGGTCATGGGCAACGACAAGCTGAATTATCTTGGCGCATGGCCGGATGCCGCCTTGTGGGATCGCATCATTGTGCATTTGGCCGAGGCCGCGGGCGTCACGACATGCGCCCTGCCCGACGGCCTGCGCCTGCGCGATACCGAAACGCATCGGTTTGCGTTCAACTACGGTCCGGAAGACACCGACATCGACGGCCGGAAAATAGCCGCCGCCGATGTTGCGTGGTGGCCGCTCTAGGTCACGGCCTGCGCATAGGCAAGGCAACCGAGCAGTGCGGCTTCGTCCTGCGTGATCACCGATACCGGCAGCGGCGACATCCTCTGCTTCACCGTGGGCTGATCGCGCAGCATATCCACAAATGTCCTGCGCGCCGGGCTGCCCAGAAGACCGCGCACCACAGAACCGGCCAGATATATGCCCCCGGTGGGCATATAAAGCAGTCTGAGATCCTGAATGAACGCGCCCAGCATCCGCGCGTAGGTTTCCACCGATGCGGTGGCCGATGCGTCGCCTGCATTGGCCGCCGCGATAACATCGCGTGCGTCGATTTTTGGCTGATCCGTGGCCGCGGCGTGTAATTCGGCCAGACCCGGCCCGCGCACCGCATCCTCGGCGCAGCGCACCCAAGGTGCGGGCTTGCCAATATACTCCAGCATATGCTTTGCGACGCGGGTGGGCAGGCTGCCCAGGCCAGCCTCGGCGCGCAGACAGACGGTCCGATCACCGACGCGCAGAACCGGGCTGACGTTGAACCCGGTGCCCGCGCCGATCACGAGGCGCTGATCATTGTCGGAGGCAGGCGCCTCCAGAACCACGTCGGTGCCGTCGGGGCCAAGACTGTCAAGCGCATACCCCAGCGCACTGAGATCGTTGAGCAAATCCACCCGGCCCGCCCCATGCCGACGACCTAGCTGGCGCACATCGAAATCCCAGCCACGATTGGTCAGCCGCGCTGAGTGTCCGGTCACCGGCCCGGCCACCGCAACTGTCAGCGCTTGCAGGTTTTTCACGTGAGCGTGCGCAAGATAAGCCTCCAGGGCCGCGTCGAAATCTGCGTAGTCATCGTTTTGGTACCTGCGCGTCAGTGATGTATCGATGGCCCCATCGCGCGCGCAGGCAAAGCGAACATTAGTGCCGCCAACATCTGCCAGAATTAGTGCCATGCGTATGCGCCCTCAGACAAATCGGTTCACGTAGTTCTCTAGTACTTCCTGCCGGCCCGAACGCGGCTGAGGATCAATCTCGCCCGCCGCGACCGCCGCTTCGATGTCTTCAAGCGTCGCGCTGCGCAGCCAGCCCTGAGCTACATTCTGTTGCCAGCCAGCGTAACGCGCATCCCGCGCCGCTTCCAGACCACCGTCTTCCAGCATCCGGGCAGCCGCTTTCAGCCCCCGTGCGCAGACGTCCATCGCTCCCACATGGGCGGCAATCAGGTCAGCCGGATCAAGGCTCTGGCGCCTGAGCTTGGCATCGAAGTTTGTCCCGCCCGTGGTGAACCCGCCCGCCTTGAGCACCTCGTAATAGGCGAGCGCCACTTCGGGCACGTTGTTGGGAAACTGATCGGTGTCCCAGCCGGATTGGTAATCGTTCCGGTTCATATCGATCGATCCGAAGAGGCCCAATGCGGAGGCCATCGCCAGCTCGTGCTCGAAACTGTGGCCGGCGAGGATGGCGTGGCCCTGCTCGATGTTCATCTGAACCTCGCCCTCCAGTCCGAATTCCTTGAGGAATCCATAGACCGTGCCGACGTCGTAGTCATATTGATGTTTCGTCGGCTCCTGCGGTTTGGGTTCGATCAGGATCGCGCCCTCAAAGCCGATCTTGTGCTTGTAATCGACAACCATCTGCAGGAAGCGCCCGGCCTGCGCGCGTTCGCGCTTCAGATCGGTGTTGAGCAGCGTCTCGTAGCCTTCACGCCCGCCCCAGAGAACATAGTTTTCACCCCCCAGCTTTTGCGTTGCGTCAATGCAATTCTTCACCGTCGCAGCAGACCATGCAAAAACCTCCGGGTCCGGGTTCGTTGCGGCACCGGACATGAACCGACGGTGCGAGAAGAGATTGGCCGTGCCCCACAGCAATCTGGTTCCCTGCGCCTGCATCTTTTCGCCCAGATAGTCGATAATCTCTTCGAAGTTGCGATTGCTCTCGGCAAAGCTCGCACCTTCGGGCCGGATGTCGGCGTCATGCCAGCAGTAATACGGCTGGCCGAGAATCTCGAACATCTCGAAGGCCACATCGGCCTTCAGCCGGGCCAGCGCCATCGTGTCGCCAAACCACGGGCGCTCAAATGTCTGCCCGCCAAAGGGATCCCCGCCGGGCCAGGCAAAACTGTGCCACCATGCCACCGCAAAACGCAAGTGATCCTCCAACCGCTTGCCGGCGACCACTTCATCCGGGTTGTAGTGACGGTAGGCCAGTTGATCCGCGGGCGCATCCGGAGAGTATGTGACGGGCGAAATGCCTGCGAAAAAGTCGGTCATAGGGCCTCCTTGAGGGCGTGATATGCTGCGCGATACCGAGCGTGGCGCTCGACGAAGGCGTCTTTCAGTTCGGTCCGGGGGGTGATGGTGCGTTCTGTTGCAGGTGCGGTGGCAAGTTCGACACCGCCCCCAAGGGCCGCCATTTGGCCTAACCGCGCGGCACCGAATGCGCCGCCAAAATCACCGGCGGTCGGAACATCGATGGGGGTGTCCAGCACCGTCGCCAGCATCTTGAGCCAATGCTCGGACCGGCTGCCCCCGCCGACGGCTACCAGCGTGTCTATCCGGGTGCCGGTGCTGCTCAGCGCATCGTAGCTGTCCTTGAAGGCAAAGCTGACCCCTTCCAGCACGGCGCGCGCGCCCGCGGTGGTGTCGGTCGCATGGTCCAGCCCCAAAAAAGCACCGCGCGCCGTCGCGTCGTTATGTGGCGTCCGTTCGCCGCCCAGATAGGGAAGAAACAGGGTATCAGAGGGCGCCTGCAGCGCGCCCAGACCAGCCGTCAGACTGCCGGCCTCCGACTGCACCAGCCGCGCATACCAGTTCAAGGCATCCGTGCACGCAAGGATCACCCCCATCTGGTGCCAGGTGTCGGGCAGCGCGTGGCAGAACGTATGCACAGCGCTTGGCGCGTCGGGCTGATAGGCCGCGCTTGCCGCGAAAAGAACGCCGGAAGTGCCCAGGGACAGGAAGGCCTGCCCAGGCTTCACCACCCCCATGCCAACCGCAGCCGCCGCATTGTCGCCCGCACCGCCCGCGACGACCACGCCGGTCGGCAGACCCCACCGCGTCGCCAGAGCCTCTCGCAAGTGGCCAGAGACCTGCGCGCCTTCCACAAGCCTCGGCATGTGGTCGCGGGTCAGACCGGAGGCGGCCAGCAGCGGGTCGGACCAGTCCCGCCTGCCGGTGTTCAGCCAGCTTGTCCCCGCAGCATCCGACATCTCCGACACCGCTTCCCCGGTGAGCCACAGGCGCAGGTAATCCTTGGGCAACAGCACCTTGCGCGTCCGTCCGAAAATCTCGGGCTCGTGCAACCGCACCCATTCGACCTTGGGCGCGGTGAATCCGGGAAAGACGATGTTCCCGGTGATGTCACGCCACTGCGGGTCCGCATCAAAGGCCGCCGCTTCCGCATGGCTGCGCGTGTCGTTCCAGAGCATACAGGGCCGCAAAACCTCATCTGCGCCATCCAGCAGCGTAGCACCGTGCATATGGCCGCTGAGACCGATGCCGCGCACCGCGCTCAGATCATTTTGCGCGGCCAGCGCCGTCATCACCGTTTCGGTTGCCGCGAGCCAGTCGGCCGGGTTCTGTTCCGACCAGCCGCTGTGCAAGCGCTCCACCGAGAGAGGCGCGCTTGCCTCGGCAAGAAGGAGTTGGTCCTCGTCGATCAGGACGCCCTTCAGACTTGATGTGCCAAGATCCAGCCCCAGATACATTCCGCTATGCCGCCTTGTCAGGCTTCTTGCCCATGATGATCATGCTGAGGATATCATCTTCGGTCACATCTTCCACACGCTCCGTCCCGATCAGCTTGCCGTTTTTCATGACCGACACACGGTCACAGAGCTCCAGCATTTCGCGGGTGTCGTGCGAGATCAGGAAAATACCCAATCCCTGCTTTTTCAGTTCCTGGATCAGTTCCGCCACCATCTGGGTTTCATGCACGCCCAGGGCTGCCGTGGGTTCGTCCATGATCAGGATCTTGGCGTTGAAATAGACCGCTCGTGCAATCGCAACGGACTGACGTTGCCCGCCGGAAAGTGCGCTCACCGGTTCCTTGAGCTTTTTGAAATTGGGATTGAGACGCGCCATGATCTTTGCCGTCTCGTTCTCCATCTTCGCGTCATCCACAAAGCCCAAGCCGGTGACCAGTTCGCGCCCCAGAAACAGGTTGGAGGCCGCATCAAGGTTATCGGCCAGCGCCAGCGTCTGGTAGATCGTCTCGATGTTGAAGTCGCGTGCATCCCGCGGGCTGTTGATCTCGGCATGTTCGCCATTGATCAGGATCTCGCCCCCGTCCTTCTGATAGGCACCGGCGAGGATCTTGATCAGCGTCGATTTTCCCGCCCCGTTATGGCCCAGCAGGCCCACAACTTCACCGGGGTAGAGGTCAAGGCTGACATGGTCGACCGCGCGAATCCCTCCGAAAGAGATGGAGATATCCTTGAGCTGAACAAGCGGGGTGTCTGTGCGTTGAGTTGTCATGGTCTGTCCCCTCACTTGGATTTGCGGCGATAGAGAATGTCGAGGTACACGGCCAGAACGAGGACCGAGCCAACGACAATCTGTTGCATTGCGGCGTCAAAGCCGATGAGCACCATGCCCGTTTGCAGCGATTGCATCACGAGCGCACCGAGGATGGCACCGTAAATCGTGCCGACGCCTCCGGCGAGCGATGTGCCGCCAATCACTGCCGCGGCGATGACGTAGAGCTCATCCAGCGTGCCAAGCGCGTTGGTGGCCGAGCCCAGGCGCGCGGAGGCGACAACCGCAGAGAGCCCGGCCAATGCGCCCATCAGGGCAAATATCTTGACCGTCATCCAGCGGGTGTTGATGCCCGCCAGTTCCGCGGCCTCGGGGTTGCCGCCGATGGCGTATACATACCGTCCGAAGCGGGAGCGGGACATCAATATCGTCATGAAGATCGCAACCGCCACAAGGATCAGGACCGGGATCGCAAACCCGTGCGAGATGAACAGCCCTTCCGCGGGTATTTCTATCTCGTTGGCAGCAGCATACCTGCGCACGATGCCACGGGGCCACGGGTAGGCGTTGACCAGCATCACGGCACCGATCACGGCACCGCAGCCGACGACAGCGATAAAGCTTTCCGCCCAGACCGGGCGTTGCGTGATATGAAAGATACGCCGCTTGCGACGCCCCAGCACGACCAGCCCCAGGACAGCCGCACAGCCCAGAAGTCCGACAATCCAGCTTCCGGTAGACCCGATGGCTCCGTAGGGTCCGCCGCCCAGCAGGGCGAAAGTGGGATCAACGGGAGAGATCGTCTCGCCGCGCGCCACAAGGAAGGCGGCGCCGCGCCAGACCAGCAGCCCGCCCAGCGTCACGATGAAGGCCGGGATCTTGCCATAGGCGATCAGCGCCCCGTGAAAGGCGCCGATGAATGTGCCGCAGACAATGCCGACCAGAACCGCGATGATCCAGATCACGGGATGCCCGAGACCCAGATATTGCGGCAGGACATTGACCTGCACGACCCCCATGATAATTGCGCAGAAGCCCAGAACCGACCCGACGGAGAGGTCAATGTGCCGGGTAATGATGACGAGCACCATGCCCGTGGCCATGATCCCGATGGAGGCCGTCTGAACGGACAGGTTCCACAGGTTGCGCGGGGTCAGGAAGAATCCGCCGCCACGGAACATCTGGCCGTAAAAGTGAAACCCGATCCAGATCAGCGCCAGCGCGCCCAGCATGCCCAGCAGGCGGGTGTCCAGCTCCGTCTCGCGAAAGAAACGGGCCACAACGCCTTCTTTCGCCGGTGTTGAACTGGATGGTTGCGTTGTTTGGTCGGTCATGGTTCAGCGCCCCTTGCAGAAACAGCTTCTCCACGCTGCGCCCAGATGCGCAGGGACATGCCGTTTCGCTGTGTAGAAGTGGTAAGAGACCGGGCGCAGTCATTGTCCGCGCCCGGCAGGATCACTGCAGATCAGCAGCCGGCAACGCCGTCCATTGCACCTGCGCAGGCTTTTGCCTGATCAATGTGACCAGCGTCGATCGCCTTGCTCAGGTTGTCCTTGGTGATCGGTGTCGGATCAAGGAAGATCGCGTTCATTTCAACGCCCTTCTCACCACCGGACCATTTTACCGCACCGTCGATGTCGGCCAGCGCCGTGCCGTCCGCCAGCGCCAGCGCGATATTGGCCGCAGCCGCACCCAGTTCGCGAGAGTTCTTCCACACTGAAACCGTTTGTTCGCCGCGCGCAACACGGTTCAGAGCCGCGTGGTCGCCATCCTGGCCCCCCACCGGCACGCTGAGCCCCTGCGCCGCAAGTGCCGCAATTGCACCGCCGGCCATGCCATCGTTCTGCGACAATACCGCATCCACCTTGTTGTCGCTGGCGGTCAGGATCTGCTCCATGTTTTTCTGAGCATTATCCGGCTTCCAGCCATCGGTGAAGGCCTCGCCGACGATGTTGATCTTGCCCGACGCGACATCATCGCCGATCACTTCCATCATGCCTTCGAGCAGGAAACCGGCGTTCGGGTCACCCTTATCACCCTTGATGATGGCGAAGTTGCCCTCGGGCTGCTTTGCAACGATGGTTTCCGCAATGATCCGGCCAACACCCTTGTTGTCGAACGTCAGGTAGAAAGCGCGCGGGTCTTCGATCAGACGGTCATAGCCCACCACCGGAATACCTTCGGCGTCCGCTTTGTCGACGGCCGGACCCACGGCATCCTTGTCAACCGACAGGATGATCAGCGCATCCGCGCCCTGCGCGATCAGCGCTTCAACGTCGGTGAGCTGCTTTGCGGCTGACGCCTGCGCATCAGCGGACATGTAGGTTGCGCCCGCCGCGTTCAACGCCGCCTTGATGGCCGCTTCATCGGTCTTCCAGCGCTCTTCCTGAAAGTTGGACCAGCTTACGCCGACCTTCAGCGCGTGGCCGTCCGCGTATGCAGCTGTTGCAAGGGCGGCCGACATGGCGGCGCCCAGAAAAGTGATCTTCTTCATTGTATCCTCCCAATGGGACAGTTCTGTTGACTGTTGATGCCGGTTTCAGATCTGGCATGCGTAAAAGGATTGACTGTTTTAATTCAGCTGTCAAAATAAATTTATGCTCGAAGTGCAAAAATATCGGTCATCGACGGGGTTTCTTGATAAATTTCGCTCATTCCAGCCAATTTGCGTGCTTTTATTTTTGAGGGCTGAATAAATGAATGTCGAAATTACGCAGTCACAGGTCGCAGAAAGCCCCGATGGATGTGGGCCGATTCGCCCGGAATCCGAAGCGACGGGCACCAGCCTGAGATATCGCGTCTTCGAATGCGTGCGCTCCGCAGGACAGATTTCACGGATCGATCTGGCCAAGAAACTGAGGGTCAGCCCCGCCTCGATCACGGCGCTGGTCGGAGAGCTGCTGGACCTCGGCCTGCTGCAGGAAAGCAGCGACACGACCCGCAGCAGCACACGGGGCCGCCCGCCCGTCGCCCTCTCCGTGCAACCCGATGCCGGATACGTGGTGGGCATCAAACTGTCTCGGGCTCATCACACGGCCCTGTTGGTGGATGCGGCGGGGCAACCGCTGGCGCAGGCCAGCCTCGCCTGCACGCCGCGCAAACGAACCGCCGCCCAGATGTTGCAGGAAACCGGGCAGGTTCTGGACGCACTTCTCGACGACGCCAATCTGGCTCGTACCGACATCGCCTGTATCGGTCTGGGGATGCCGGGGATGATTGATCATGCCACCGGGCAAATGGTGTGGTCTCCCCTGCTTACCGACGTGGATCTGCCGCTCAGACGGCTGGCCGAGGATGCCTTTGGTGTGCCGGTCGCGGTGGATAATGACACCAACCTCGTTACGCTTGCAGAACTCTGGTTTGGCAAGGGCCGGGCCATGGCCGATTTTGCCGTTGTCACCATTGAACAGGGTGTCGGCATGGGGTTGGTGATCAATCATCGTCTCTACCGCGGCGCCGGCTCCCTGGGAATGGAACTGGGGCACACCAAGGTCCAGATGGATGGCGCCTTGTGCCAATGTGGGCAACGCGGTTGCCTGGAAGCCTATATCGCCGACTATGCACTTGTGCGCGAAGCCTCAACTGCGCTGGATTCCACAAATTATGACACCGCCGCGCCGGATGTCATGTTGCAACAGCTTTACGAGCAGGCGAAAGCCGGTAACGAGGCCGCACGGGTGATCTTTCGGCGGGCCGGACGGTTTCTCGCGCTCGGGCTGGCCAATGTCGTCAACCTGTTTGACCCGCCGCTGATCATCCTGTCGGGCGAGCGAATGCAATATGATTACCTATATGCGGACGATGTGCTGCGGGAAATGCACGCCTTGGCGCTCAACCGCGATGCTGCACCTCAGAAGATCGAAACCCACGCCTGGGGGGACCTGATGTGGGCCCACGGTGCCGCCGCGCTGGCCTTGTCGGAAATCGCCGATGCGATGGCGGAGCGGCGGTCATGAGAGCCCTTGCCTTCTGTCTGATCGCGCAAACGGCCAGTGCCGGTGTGCTGTTCGAAGACGTCTCCGCCAATCTGCCCGCCCATAGTTACACCGGCGGATGGGAACATTTCGTGGGCGGCGGGGTCGCCGTCTTTGATTGCAACGGTGACAGTCTGCCCGACATATTTGCTGCCGGGGGTGACAGCCCTGCAACCTTGATGATCAACAGGGGAGAGATGCAGTTTGACAGCGCCGTGCTTCCGAACATGACGTCGGCGACAGGGGCTTACCCTTTGGACGTGGACGGCGACGGGCATCTTGATGTCATGGTGCTTCGGGTTGGCGAGAACCAGCTTTTGCGCGGTGATGGCGCCTGCGGCTTCACCGCTGAGAATGATGCCCTGGGGTTTGACGGAGGCGAGGCGTGGTCCACCGCTTTCTCCGCCACATGGGAGCCCGCTGGCCCGGTGCTGGCCATCGGTAACTACGTGGACCGCGAAGACCCGGAAGGGCCGTTTGAAGCCTGTGACGACAACACCCTGCATCGCTGGACCGGTGCGGGATTCGCGGTCACACGCCTGTCACCGGGATATTGCGCCCTCTCCGTCCTGTTCGCCCGCGATGCGAGTGGACAGAAACGGCTGCGCATATCCAACGACCGCCATTACTACGTGCACGCCGGATCCGAGCAGTTGTACGATCTGGGCTTGGCGCGGTTTCTCGGGCCGGACGACGGGTGGGAGACCATCAGGCTCTGGGGCATGGGCATTGCCAGCCGCGACATCACCGGGGATGGCCGTGCGGAGGTTATGCTGACGTCGATGGGTGACCAGCTCATGCAGATTGCGGGCGAGGACGGGCACTACACGCGCGCACCCTACGGGCTGGGCACCTACGCGCAACGCCCGCATCTGGGGGATGACGGGCGCCCTTCGACGGGCTGGCACGCGGAATTTGCCGACGTCAATAATGACGCGCGCCCCGATCTTTTCATCGCCAAGGGCAACGTGGATCAAATGCCCGGCCTTGCCATGGAAGACCCCAACACGCTGTTGATCCAGCAGGCGGACGGCACCTTTACCGAACGCTCAGTGGAGGCGGGTGTCGCCACGCTTGACCGGTCGCGCGGGGCGGCGCTGGCTGATCTGGACGGCGATGGCCGGCTTGATCTGGTGGTGATGAACCGACGCGCGCCCATGGAGCTTTACCGCAATGTCACCGAAGGCACCGGCCACTGGCTGGCCGTCGATCTGCGGATGCCCGGCGCAAACACCCGCGCCATCGGCGCGCTGGTGGAACTTTCCGCAGGTGGCATCACGCAAACCCAGGAGGTCACGGTCGGCGGCGGTCATGCAGGTGGGCAAGCCGGTCCGCTACACTTTGGCCTGGCGGATGCAGACACCGCACAGCTGCGGATCACATGGCCTGACGGGGTGGTGACGGAACACAAGACGGATCAGACCGACCGGATCATCACGCTCACTCCCTAACGGTCGACGGGCAGCCCACTGGGCACCGCCTCCGGCACGCCCAGCCTTCCCTTGAGGGCAACGGGATCGCTCAGCGCGTCGAGGAAAGCGACAAGGGCCGCGATCTGCGGTTCCTTCAGCGAGATTGGCCTTGCCGTCACAGCCGCCCGCAGGGCCTGCTGTTCACGCGCGTCATTGATGTGTCGCCAATCGTCCGCACCCGCCAGAGGCGGCAAGAGGACCGAGTGCGGATCAAACCGATCCAGCGCGTCGGCGGGCGCCGCGTGATCGCGGATGAAAGCCGTCAGATCGTTGTGACTGCCGGTATGCCCATAAGGGCCGGTATGCACGACATTGCGCAGCGACGGTGTGCGGAACGCGTAGGCATCCGCTTCGCGCCCCGTCACGCGCATGCGGCCAACATCGCGCGCGTGGGTTTCAAATCTCGCCGCCTTGCCCGGCCCGAACTGCGGCACGCCCATTGCATGGAAATCGTGATCGGTCTGGAATTTCCCGGCGTGGCAACTGCTGCACTGCGCGGCGCCGTAAAACAGCTCCATACCCGCCTGCGCCTGCGCCGAAAGCACGGCCTCGCCGCGCAGGTAGCTGTCATAGGGGCTGGTGTCGGATCGCCACTCGAAGGCGACAAAGGCCGCGATCGCGTCGGATATATCGGTGAATGTCAAAGCTGTCGCGCCGGGAAACGCGGCCTCTATCAGGGGGGCATATCCCGGCGTGTCCGCAACCCGCGCGCTGAGCTTTGCCCAGGCGCCATCCGGTCCCGTGATCCGTCCCTGCCGCACCGCCTGGCTTACATCGTTCTCGCTGTAATGACCGGCCATTTCATCCGCACTCAGAACCGGGAACATGGTTTGCGCAGACAGCAGGCTGGCGAAGCCCTGGGTCATCTCCGCGCCCATGGGGGTGCGCAAACCACCTGGCTTTGACGGGTCAACCTCGATCCGCCCGTCGTGAAAAAGGCGGGTAAATTCATGCGCCCCGAGGTTGAAAAGCGCGGGTGCGTTCCGTGGTATCCGCTGCTCGGGCGTGTTGTCTCCGGTGGCATGGCGGTCGGGGCCGAGACCCACGCCGCCTTCCCCCAAGGCCAGCGCAACACCATCCGCGGTCGCAAACTTCGGGTGGTGACAGGTGGCGCAGGAAATATTCCGGTTTCCGGACAGGATGGGGTCGTAAAACAACATCTGCCCAAGACGCACCTGCGCCATATCCAAGGGCGCATAGTCAGCGTCCGTGACAGGGTCGGGACTGCCAGCCGCAACGCCGCCCGCAAGACCCAGAGCTAAAATCTGCCCGATTATCCGCATCAGTGTAACCCGCGTTATTTGCCCGTTCCCATCGAAGAGTTGCGCCGGAAGACGCTGCCGTCGCATCTGCCTGGCCCGAACCCGACAGGCGCGAAGCCGACCCGATGCAAATCAAACCCGCGACGGGCGGAATTTACAAGGGGCCCCATCTGCGGATCAGGTTTTCACATCCGGCTCAATCCGCCCGATCAGCGACTGCATGTCGGTGATCTCGATCACCGCGTCGCGCACCGGGGCCAACGCCATCTCCGGCGAGAGATCATGCGCCTGGCTGGAAGGTGCATATTGCTCCAGATACACACGCAACGTGGCCCCTTCCGTGCCGGTGCCCGACAACCGCAGCACCGCGCGCCCTTCACCGGCAAAGGAGATGCGCAGACCCTGGTTGTGACTGACCGATCCATCGACCGGATCGTGATATGAAAACTCATCCGCCGCGGTCACCTCAAGACCCGCGGGCGTTGCCCCCACGAGGCTGCCCAGTCTGTCACGAACGCCTTGCATCAGGGCATTCGCCGCCTCGGCCGGAACGGCCTCGTAATCGTGACGGGAGTAATAGTTGCGCCCGTAGGTCGCCCAGTGATCCGCCATGATCTCTGACACGGACTGGCCCCGTTCGGCCAATATGTTCAGCCATAACAGCACCGCCCACAGCCCGTCTTTCTCGCGCACGTGATCCGACCCCGTGCCGGCGCTTTCCTCGCCGCAAAGCGTCACTTTCCCGGCATCCAGCAGATTGCCAAAAAATTTCCAGCCCGTTGGGGTTTCGAAACTGGCAATGCCCAGCTTTTCCGCCACTTTATCGCTCGCGGCACTTGTGGGCATCGACCGCGCCACCCCGGCAAGCCCTGCCTTGTATCCGGGCGCAAGATGCGCATTGGCTGCCAGAACCGCAAGGCTGTCAGAGGGGGTCACATATGCCCCCCGCCCGACGATCATGTTGCGATCTCCGTCGCCATCCGAGGCAGCTCCGAAATCGGGCGCACTGTCTGACATCATTTCATCCATCAGGGTCTTGGCCCAGACCGGGTTCGGATCAGGATGGCCGCCGCCGAAATCTTCGCTCGGCGCAGCGTTGATCACGGTGCCTTCCGGAGCACCGAGGGTCCCTTCCAGAATTGCCTTGGCATAGGGTCCCGTGACCGCATGCATTGCGTCGAACCGCATGCGGAAACCGCTATCGAACAGCGCCCTGATCTTGGCGAAATCGAACAGACCTTCCATCAGGTCGCGATAGTCGGATACCGGGTCGACGATCTCCACCTGCATATCGCCGATGGCGCACATCCCGACCGTCCCCAGGTCGATATCGGGAGCATCCGTGATCCGGTACCCGGTGATGCTCTGCGTCTGCTCGAACATCAAATTCGTGATGTTTTCCGGTGCCGGGCCGCCGTTGCTCACATTGTACTTGATCCCGAAGTCGGCATCGATCCCGCCCGGGTTATGGCTGGCTGACAAGACAAAGCCGCCATGCGTGCCGCGTTTTCGAATGAGGTGCGATACGGCTGGAGTCGAGACAAGCCCGCCCTGTCCCACGATCACCTTGGCCGCACCATTCGCGGCGGCCATTTTCAACATGGTCTGGATCGCGTCGCGGTTGAAAAAGCGGCCGTCCCCGCCCATCACGAATGCCTTGCCCTGTGCCCCGCCAATCGCATTGAACGTCGCCTGCACAAAACATTCCAGATACCCGGGTTCCATGAACACGCGGGTTTTCTTCCGCAGCCCGGATGTGCCCGGTTTCTGCCCTTCGAACGGCCCTTTTGAAACGGTCTGAATGTTCATGCGACTTCCTTTCAACTCTTTGCTGGCGGGCGACCGCGTCCGGCCTTGGCCATCAGTTTCGCCGTCTTTCGTAAATTCGGGTGTGCGGAGGTTTCGTCGATGGATACCGGGCTGCGGCGTCGCCAGTTCGGGTGCGCATCAATCGTGCCGGGCAAGTTCTGGGCTTCCCGCACATCGAAGATATCATCCAGTTGCACAGCCATCAGTGCGGTAGGGCTCGCCGCCAGATCAGCATGGACCCGGTCGCGGAACACATCCGCACCGAGATGGTCTGTGTCCGCCGCGGCGACATTCATGAGGTCCGCCTTCTCGCATTGCCGCCGCCCGGTGATCTCTGTCTGTTCAGCGTCATTTATCCAGCCCAGTTTACGCCACCACGCAATGTCCCGGCCCTCCCAGAAGCCCCGGAGCGTGGGGGTATCGTGGGTCCCGAAACAGGCCAGAGACTTCGGGCGCAGGTCTTTTGCCTTGCGAAACCCGTGTTGCGGCGTCTGTTCATACTGCATCACGGTGTAGCCATAAATACCCTGCCCGGCCATGGTGTCACGAAACCCATCTGGCACCAGGCCCAGGTCTTCGCCAATCACGACGGTGCCCGCTTTCTGAGCCTCGATCGCGATGATGGCCATAAGCGCCTGTAAGGGCTGCCGAATGTACCCGCCCGGGCTGCCATCTTCAGGGATCCAGAAACTCCGGTTGAGGCCCAAAGCATGATCGATCCGCAGGATGCCGCAATGGCGCATGGCCTGCGCGAGGACATGTCTGAGAGGTGCGTATCGGTTTTGTGAGAGCATTCGGGGCGCATAGGCCGCGAGGTGCCAGTTCTGGCCGGCCGGGCTGAGATGATCGGGCGGGGCACCAAGCGAAACACCCCGGGCGATCGAGCCGGAGGCGGCCCATGCTTCGGCACCATCCAGCCGCGCGCCAACCGCCAGATCGAGATAAAGCCCAAGGGCCATGCCGCTGTCCCTGGCGCGTTCTTGCGCGCCCGACATCTGCCGCTGCGCGACCCACTGCAGCCACAGGTGAAAGGATTGAGCGTCGGCTGTCAGCGCGCCGCGCGCCGTGTCGGGGGCCGTCAGCGGCTGCGGCCATTTTCGCCAGTCGCCGCCATGGGTTTCACTGAGTCCTTCGAAAAGCGCGAAATCAGCAAGCGCCTGCCCCCCGGACCGGATGAACGCCGCCAGATCTTTTTGACTGTCCGGCGAGGCTGTTCGCTGAAACTGTCGGAAGGCATCGCGCAAGGCGGTGCGGTGGGTTTCAGGATGGCGCGCATAGTCAATAAGCTCACCGGGCGAAGGGCGGCCCGACGCCATATCGTGAACATCGGGAATGTGATCGAGCGCGATGTGAGATGTGTTGAGATACCCGCGGTGGCTGGGCGAGTATGGGCTGATCGTATCCACTGCTGCCCACCCCAGCGCGTGCACCGGGTTGATCCCCAGAAAATCAGCACCCTGTGCCCCTAATATCCCGGATAACTCCGCGAGGTCCTCGAAATCCCCGATACCGCCGTTTCGTTCTGATCTCAGACCGTAAAGCGCGGCCACAACGCCCCATGTCCGCTCACGACCGGCCACGTCAGACACGCAAGGGGCGCGGGCCGGGGCAGCGATGACCGTGACGCGCTGGCGCCTCGTCCCGGATGTCAGCGCCAGATCGTGCAGCCCGGCCGGTAACGCGGGCAGATCAAGTGTCGTTGTGCCGCGCCCCTGCGCCTCCGGTTCGCTGGCGCCTTCCAGAACAAGCTCCCAGGTAACGTCCGTGGCGCAGGTCAATTGCACGGGATGGCCCGCGCGCACGACGACATCCGGCGGCAGCGCTGCATCCGCCGCCTCGGACCGCAAGGCCGCGAGGGTATCGTTTACCTGCGCAGGCGTATCAGCCATCAGACCATTTGCCCGCAACAACGCACGCTGCGTGTCGGGGGTGATTGTGCATATCTCACCGTCAAGGGTCTTGAACTCGGGGAAAACCCCGGCGAGTGCCGCCAATTCGGCAAGGGCGGTATCCGCCACCATCAGCTTGCCGCCCCGATAACAAGCGCGACAATCGCCGGACCATCCACGGTGATATGATCTGCCATCACCGGCGTGCCGGCGGCCGCACCTTCGCTGGTGTCTACACCAATCCTCCAGTGGCGACCCTGCGGCGCATCGGGCAGGCGTACGCGCGCCGGTTCCTCGCCCCGGTTGAAAATGATAAAGACCGTGTCGTCGCTGTCCGACTGCACAGGGGCTTCGGCCGAACAACGCAGGGTGAGGCAGAGGCTCGACAGCCCGGGATCCCGCCAGTTCAGCGGATGACCGTCAAACCCGGTCCACTCGACATCCGGCAGACCGTCAGCCGGGCGCAAGCCGGAATGCAGAAACCGCGATTGCCTCAAGGCAGGGTGCTGCTTTCGAAAGGCTGACAGTGCCGCCACGAAGGCCGCCATGTCTGCATCAGCGTCACTCCAGTCAAGCCAGGCGATCTCATTGTCCTGACAATAGGCGTTGTTGTTGCCCTGTTGCGAATTGCCGATCTCGTCACCTGCCAGAAGCATCGGCGTGCCCTGAGACAGAAAGAGCGTGGCCAACATGTTGCGTTGGCGTCTCTTCCGGGCGGCGTTTATCTTGGCATCGTCCGAGGGCCCTTCCACGCCAAAGTTGTCGGAATGGTTTGCGTTATGCCCATCCTGGTTGTTTTCCTTGTTCGCCTCGTTGTGGCGCTTGGCATAACGGGTGATGTCGGCCAGCGTGAAACCATCATGTGCCGCCAGAAAATTGACGGAGGACCAGGCGCGTCGCCCGCCGCGATCAAATTCACCCGCCGAACCAAGCAGCCGTGCTCCGAGTTCCTGCGCGCTGTGCGCATCCCCCTTCCAGAAGCGCCGCACCGTATCACGGTATGCATCGTTCCATTCCGCAAACTCAGGCGTGAACTGACCAAGCCGGTAGCCGCCCGGACCGATATCCCACGGCTCGGCAATGAGCTTGATGCCAGCGAGGACCGGGTCCTGACGCAGCGCATCGAAAAAGCCGCCACGCGGGTCAAACCCGTGATCCTCGCGGCCAAGAGTTGTCGCCAGATCGAACCGGAACCCGTCGACACCCATGCTCTCCACCCAGAAGCGCAGGGAATCCATTACCATGCGCAGCACATAGGGGTTGGTGAGATTTACGGTGTTGCCGGTGCCGGTATCATTCACGTAGTAGCGCGCCTGACCGCTCAGCAACCGGTAGTAGGAGGCATTGTCGAGGCCCCGGTAGCACAGGGTGGGGCCCCGGTGATCGCCTTCTGCCGTGTGATTGTAGACGACATCAAGAATGACTTCGATGCCCGCCGCATGAAACCGCTGAACCATCTTGCGAAATCCCAGTATCGCTTCCGGGCCAAAGTACCGCAGTTCGGGGGCGAAAAATCCAATCGTGTTGTAGCCCCAGTAGTTTACGAGGTTTTTCTCAAGCAGGAACCCATCGTTCACAAAGGAATGAACCGGCAGCAGTTCCACCGCCGTGACCCCCAGGCGGTGAAGGTGCGCGATCACCGCGTCCGATGCCACCCCTTCGTAGGTTCCCCGCAGGGCTTCGCCCACGTCCGGATGCATCTGGGTCAGGCCTTTGACATGCGCCTCGTAGATCAGCGTATCTTCCCACTTGTGATCCAGTTGCTGCGTGATGCTGGCAAATAACGCCGGGTCGGAGACACGCGACTTTGGCACGTAGGCCGCGGAATCCCTGCTGTCGAAGGACATGTCGGCGTCAGCAGCTGCAGCATTGTACCCCAGCGTTGCGGGGTGGTTGGTCCAGCTGCCATGGATCTCTCGCGTATAGGGGTCCATCAGCAGCTTGTTCGCGTTAAAGCGGTGCCCGTGTTCCGGCGCATATGGTCCGTGGGCACGATAGCCATAAAGTGCCCCGGGCGACAGGCCCGCAAGATGGCCGTGCCAGATATCCCCTGTCCTTTCCGGCAAGGGCAGACGCGCAGTTTCACGGCGGCCATCGGGCGAAAACAGACACAGGTCAATGCCCGTGGCATGCGCTGAGAATACCGCGAAATTCACGCCGCCATCATCAACCTGAGCACCCAATTTCGCCGGGCTGCCAGCCGTCATTTCATAGGCCATGCGGCTCACTCCGCTGATGCCGGGGTATCCGCGAGGCTGGAATAGACATCCAGATAGGTCTGCGCGGACACATCCCACCCCACCGGGTGCCGCATGGCGCGGCGCATGATCCCGGACCAGACCGCGGGCTGGTCGTACAAGTCACAGGTCCGCAGGATCGCCTGCTCAAGCGCCGGTGTCGTTACCGGAGAAAACTGCACGCCGGTTGCGCATCTGGTGGTCAGGGCTGCCTCGTTTGCATCGATGACCGTGTCGGCCAGCCCGCCCGTGCGGGCGACCACCGGCACTGTTCCGTATCGCAGGCCATATAGCTGTGTCAGCCCACAGGGTTCGAAACGCGATGGGATCAGTATGGCATCGCACCCGCCCTGCATCAGGTGCGACAGCGATTCATCATACCCGATGATGACGCCCACCGCACCTGAATGCGCATGGGCTGCGGCTACAAACCCGGCCTCCAGCTCTTTGTCGCCGCTTCCCAGAACGGCTAGCGTTGCGCCGCGTGCGACAAGCGTCGGCAAGGCTTCGAGAAGCAGGTCAAGACCCTTTTGAGTGGTCAACCGGCTGATGACACAAAAGAGCGGGCCCTCGCTGGTTGCCTCCAGACCGAAACGCCGCATGACTTCGTCGCGGTTTTGAGCTTTGCGCTTCAGTGTCCGGGACGAATAGGTCGCCACGAGGCAGCCGTCGTCTTCCGGGTTCCAGATATCCAGATCAATCCCGTTCAGGATGCCGGATAAATCAGCGCCGCGCGCGCGCAACAGGCCCTCCAGCCCCATGCCGTATTCTGGCTGCATCAATTCCCGTGCATAGGTGGGGCTCACCGTTGTGATGCGGTCGGAAAAGGCAATCCCGGCCTTAAGAAAACCCAGCCGTCCAAAATACTCCATCCCGTCGGGCGTAAAAAGCGCCGTGGATAAGCCAAGCGACGTCATCAGGGATGGGTCAAACAGCCCTTGAAAGGCGATGTTGTGGATGGTCAGCACGCAGGGTGGTGTCGCCTGATCCATCTGCCGCAGGTACGCGGGAACAAGACCGGCCTGCCAGTCGTGCACATGCACCAGATCGGGGTGCCAGCCCTTCACGCCATGCGCGGCGATCTCTGCCGCGACAAAGGACAAGGCGCCAAAACGCTGGGCGTTGTCCGGCCAATCCTGACCGTCTGAACCCAGGTAAATGTTGCCGGGCCGATCAAAAAGATGTGGCGCATCCAGCAGCAAAAGGCTGATCCCTTCCGCATCACAGGCCACAAGACGCGCGGGCCCGCCCTGCAGATCATCGCTGCGCCAGACCTCTGACCCCTGTGCCGCCAGTGGTCCGAGTGCGGGATAGGCGGGCAGCATGACACGCGCCTCGACATCCAGGGCGGCCAAAGACTTCGGCACGGCACCGATTACATCAGCCAAACCGCCCGTTTTGATAAACGGGGCGCATTCAGAGGCAACAAAGAGAATTTTCACATCAGGGGTCCAGTTTGTCGATCATCGGTTGGGTGATGAGGCAAATGCCGTTCTGCGTGCGGCGGAACCGTCTGTCGTCTTCCTGCGGGTCCTCGCCGACAACAAGGCCCTGAGGAATAACGACGCCCCTGTCAATCACCACGTTGGTCAGCTGCGCATTTCTGTTAATCTCTACGTAGGGCAAAGCAACAACGCCGTTGAGCTGAGAAAACGAGTGGGTGCGCACACCGGTGAACAACAGGCACCGCTCGAGGCTGGAACCGGAGATGATGCATCCCCCCGACACCATGGACGACACCGCGTGGCCACGCCGACCCTCTTCATTGTGGATGAATTTCGCCGGGGCCGTGAGTTCGGAATACGTCCAGATCGGCCACTCATTATCATACAGGTCGAGCTCGGGCTTGAAATCCGTCAGGTCGATATTGGCCTGCCAAAACGCATCCACCGTTCCCACATCGCGCCAATAGGCCTTTTCTTCGATACCGGAGCGGACGCAGGACCGGCTGAACGGATGCGCGATCGCCTTGCCCTCACGAACGATTTTCGGGATCACATCACCTCCAAAGTCGTGTTTGTAATCCGCGCCTGCCGCGCATTCGTCAAGGACGCGGAAAAGATATTCCGTTTCAAAGACATAGATCCCCATACTCGCCAGCGCGTGATCGGGGTGGCCGGGCATGGCGGGGGGGTCAGCGGGCTTTTCAACAAAATCGAGAATGCGGTCTTCCGTGTCCACCTTCATGACGCCAAAGCCCGACGCCTCCATCCGGGGCACTTCGATGCATCCCACCGTCACATCCGCGCCGCTTTCCACATGGTGGCGGATCATCTGCGCATAGTCCTGCTTGTAGATGTGATCGCCGGCAAGGATCACGATGTACTTGGGACCATATCCCTGGATGATATCCTTGTTCTGCGCGACGGCGTCGGCGGTTCCCTTGTACCAGTTCTCGTTGTCGAGCTGCTGCGAGGCGGGCAGGATATCCAGCGACTCGTTGCGTTCCGCGCGAAAGAAACTCCACCCACGCTGCAAGTGGCGTATCAGGGAGTGGGCTTTGTACTGCGTCGCCACGCCGATGCGGCGGATGCCCGAGTTCACCGCGTTGGAGAGAGGAAAGTCGATGATCCGGCTTTTTCCGCCAAAATACATCGCCGGTTTCGCGCGCCGGTCTGTCAGATCGTAAAGCCTGCTGCCCCGCCCCCCGGCCAAAACGAACGCCATGGTCTGCTGCGCCAGCCGCTGCGTTTCTCTGTCCATTGATCTTCCTCCCTAATTTTTTTATCTCCGGCTGCAGTGTCAGTCGCACTCCAGCTCAAAAAAGAGTGTTGTTAACGGCGGCAAGGTGATCTTGATCGACTGCGCCCTCCCCGACGCGGCAACCTGATCACTGTCGACACCACCCATGTTTCCCCGGCCATCACCTCCGTAAAATTCCGAGTTCGTATTCAAACGCTCAACCCAGCGTCCGTGTTCCGGAACGCCGATGCGGCGCTCGGATCGTTCCACTGGCGTGAAATTACACACCACAAGCATTGGTGAGGCCCCGTCACCACCCCGGCGCACCCATGCCAGCACGCTTTCGTCACCGTTGTTCTCTTCGATCCATTCGAAACCTTCGGGCTTCGCGTCCTGCTCATAAAGGGCAGGATGATCGCGGTAGAGGGTGTTGAGATCACGCACCAGCCGCTGCACGCCGCTGTGTTCGTCAATGTCCAGCAGATGCCAGTCCAGACTGCTGTCATGGTTCCATTCAGCGCCCTGTGCGAATTCACAGCCCATGAACAGAAGCTTCTTGCCGGGATGGCCCCACATAAAGCCGTAATATGCGCGCAGGTTCGCGAATTTATCGGCCCCCTGCCCGGGCATCTTATCGATCATCGAGCCCTTGCCGTGAACCACCTCGTCATGGCTGAGCGGCAGGATGAAGTTCTCGGAGAACGCGTAGTGCAGCCCGAAGGTCATTTTGGAATGGTGGTATTTCCGGTGCACGGGGTCTTCGGCCATGTAGCTCAGTGTGTCGTTCATCCACCCCATGTTCCACTTGAACCCGAATCCGAGCCCGCCCGCATCCGTGGGCGCACTTACGTCCGGAAAGGCGGTGGATTCCTCGGCGATCGTCATGATGCCGTCCACCTCCCCGTAGGTGGTGGTGTTCATGTTCTGCAAAAACGCAATTGCCTCGAGGTTTTCCCGCCCGCCATCCTTGTTGGGAACCCATTCGCCGTCCTTGCGGCTGTAATCGCGGTAGAGCATCGAGGCCACGGCATCCACTCGAAGACCATCCACGTGATGCTCCTGCAACCAGTAAAGCGCGTTCGCAATCAGGTAGTTAGACACTTCCGCGCGCCCATAGTTGAACACCATCGTGTTCCAGTCGGGATGGAAGCCTTCCTTGGGATCGGCATGCTCGTAGAGGGCCGTGCCGTCGAATTTCGCCAACCCATGCGCGTCTTCCGGAAAATGTCCCGGCACCCAGTCGAGGATCACGCCGATATCGGCCTTATGCGCGGCCTCGATAAAGGCGCGAAACTCCGCAGGGGTGCCATGCCGGATCGTTGGCGCAAAGAGGCCAACGGGCTGGTACCCCCAGGATCCGTCAAACGGAAACTCGGAAATCGGCATCAGCTCGATATGGGTGAACCCCATGTCCTTGGCGTAGGACACCAGTTGCTCAGCGTGTTCCAGATAACTCAGCGGGCGGTTGCCGTCTTCCGGCACCCGGCGCCACGACCCCAAATGCACCTCGTAGATCGACATCGGCTGGTCAAAGCGCTGCAGCGCCGCGCGCTTGGTCATCCAGGCATTGTCAGTCCATTCGTGTCCGGACAAGTTGCGCACGACCGAGCCGGTGCGTGGCGGATGCTCCGAGCCGAATCCCACCGGATCGGCCTTTTGCGGCAGCAGGTGGCGATGACTGTCCAAGACCTCGAACTTATAGACGTCACCCTCGCCCACCGCCGGTACAAACGTCTCCCACACACCGGTGTGACCGCGGCGGCGCAACAGGTGGCGGCGCCCGTCCCACGTGTTGAAATCCCCCACGATGGAAACCCGCGCCGCATTGGGCGCCCAGACCGCAAAATGCGTGCCCTCGACACCCTCATGTTTCAGGACATGCGCGCCCAGCACATGCCAAAGCTGGCGATGCGTGCCTTCGCCGATCAGGTATTCGTCCCATTCGCCCATGACCGGGCCAAACCGATATGGATCATCCGCGCTCCATTGATGCCCGTCGCGCGTCACACTCAGGTGATAGGCAAATCGCTTTCTGCGCCGCCCGGCGACGCCCTCAAAAAGACCGGCCGCCCCTGGCACTGGTGCAAGCCTGACAATCGTGCGCCCGGTTTTCGGATCAATCGCGTCAATGCTCTGCGCGCCGGGGACAAAGGCCCGCACCACAAGTTTGCCATCCGCCTCGTGCAGGCCAAGCACCGAGAACGGGTCGCCATGGCAGCCTGCAACGATATCCTGAGCGTCTTGTAATGCGAGTGCCACGCGGGCCTCCTTTCTAGGCCACGTCCTGACGTGACCCTCTTGCCGAGATCAGGCTGGGCGTCTTCCAGATGTCGCGCGCATAGCCGCTGATCGTGCGATCCGACGAGAACCAGCCGACGCGCGCCGTGTTCAGCGCCGCCATGCGGGTCCAAGCCTGCTTGTCCGCGAATGCCTTGTCCACATCGCGCTGCGTGCCGAAATAACTGTCGAAATCGCAGGTCACGAGGAAATAGTCGTGGTTGATCAGGCCCTGTACCAGCCCGGAATAACGCGTCTTGTCATCGCTTGAGAACACGCCGCCTTCGATCTGTTGCAGCACACGTGCCAGGCGGGGGCTGGCCTCCACCGCGCGGCGGGCGTATTCCGGCACTGCACGGCGCGCCGTGACCTCGGCCGCCGTCAGACCGAAGAGAAAGAAATTCTCCGCGCCCACACAATCGCGGATTTCGACGTTTGCTCCATCCAGCGTGCCAATCGTCGGCGCGCCGTTCAATGCGAATTTCATGTTGCCAGTGCCGGAAGCTTCCTTGCCCGCGGTTGAAATCTGCTCGGACAAATCGGTCGCCGGGATCAGGATTTCAGCCATCGAGACATTGTAGTTCTCGGGGTAGACAATCTGCAGGTACTCTCGCGTAGCCGGGTCTGCGTTGATGACTTTTGCCGCATCGTTGATCAGGTGAATGATCTGCTTGGCCACAACGTATCCCGGTGCCGCCTTGCCGCCGAATATCTTGACGCGCGGCGTCCATCCCGCGTTCGGGTTTTCGCGGATTTCATTCCAGAGCGCCACGGTTTCCAGCAGGTTCATCAGCTGCCGCTTGTATTCGTGGATGCGCTTGATCTGCACATCGAACATGGCGTCCGGGTTCAGGGACACGCCATCACGGGCCTGCAACCAGTTCGACAGGCGCGTCTTGTTCGCGTCCTTGGCGGCCTGGAACTTGTCCAGAAACGCCGGGTCCTTGGCATGTACGCTCAACCCGTCCAGCTGCTGCAAATCGTCCGGCCAAGTCGTGCCGATTGTCTCGTTGATCAACTCGCGCAGCGGCGGGTTGCACGAATAGAGCCAGCGCCGCGGTGTAATGCCGTTGGTTTGATTGATGATGCGGCCGGGGTAGTCACTGTGCAGATCGGCAAACACCGTCTCCTTCACCAACTCGGAATGCAGGGCGGAGACACCGTTGACGTGATGCGCCATGATGAAGGCGAGCTCCCCCATCTTCACTTCGCCATGCTCAAGTATGCGGATGTCACTGCCCGTGGCGGCGATATGAGCCGCTTCGATCAGCTGAATGATCCGGTGATGACGCGGCAACACCCTGATGAACAGGTCTTCGGGCCACCGCTCCAGCGCTTCGGGCAGCAGCGTGTGATTGGTATAGGCCAGGCAACTCCGCGCAGTGGTAATTGCCTGCGACACTTCGAACCCGTGCTCGTCGATCAACAGACGCACCAGTTCCGGCCCGGCAATCGCGGGGTGGGTGTCATTCAACTGGATGGCAACGAAGTCAGGCAACGCACGCAGATCGCCGCCCTCGCTGAGAAAGCGGCGCAGCAGATCCTGAATCGAAGCGGAGGTAAAGAAGTATTCCTGCTTGAGACGCAGCTCCTTGCCAGTGTCGGTCGTATCATCGGGATAGAGCACCCGGCTGATCGTCCGGGCCAATGCCTCGGGCGCGCTTGCGGCCATGTAATCGCCGCGGTTGAAGCTGTCGAGATCGAAGGCTGTCGTCGATTTGGCCGCCCACAGGCGCAGCGTGTTGGCCCATTGCGCCTGCCAGCCGACAACCGGCGTATCGTAAGCGGAGGCCACGACCGTTTCGCCCGCACGCCAGACGGCCTTGCCTTCATGCTCTTCGACATGCCCGCCGAAGTTGATCGGGTAGCTGACTTCGGGGCGCTCGAACTCCCACGCATGACGCTGCGCGAGCCACGTTTCGGCCGTTTCCATCTGAGCGCCATCTTCGAAATGCTGCTCGAACAACCCGTGCTCGTACCGAATACCGTAGCCATAGGCCGGAATGCCCAGCGTAGAGAGCGAGTCCATGAAACAGGCGGCCAGACGTCCCAGACCGCCATTGCCCAAGGCGGCGTCGGGTTCATTTGCCACGACGGCGGCGTAGTCCTGCCCGAGAGCCGAAAGCGCCTCTTCGGCAACGGCATCCAAGCCGAGGTTGACCGCGACATCCTCGATCAGACGCCCGATCAGGAATTCCATCGACAGGTAATAAACCCGTTTGCCCCGCGCCTCATACGTCCGGCGCGTGCTTGCAAACCAGGGATCGACCACGTGATCCCGCAGCGCCAGCGACAGCGACATCCGCCAGTCGTAGACCGAGGCATGGCTTTCGTCCTTGCCCAGCGAATGCTTGAGGTGGCGCAGGATTTCTGCACTGAATTCTTGCGGAGAAACATAAGGGATACTCATTGCGGACATCAGATCTCTTTACAGGTTAACGACGAGGCAGGCTCGTCTGGAAGGTCGTTTCAGGGCAATCATACCGCCACCGGGGCAATATCTGCACCGGATCATGACAGTTCATGCGCCCAGGGAGGATTAGCACCGGCGCGCCCGACAGTCACGGCTGCAACACTCGCCCCGAAGGATAAAGCCTCGCTCATGTCTGCGGCTCCGATACGGCGCACGCCGGATGCGTTCAAGAGACCCCTTTCGGACAGTTTCGCCAACACGCCCGCATTGAACGTATCACCTGCGCCGACAGTATCAACAATTGCCACGCGGTGTGCCGGAACGTCAGTCTGGGTGCCATCCGATAAAAAGGCCATCGCGCCCTCCCCGCCGCGGGTAACGATCACCACGTGCGGTCCCTTCGCGCAAAGCGCCCGTGCCCGGCCCGCAAGGTCCTGATCACCGGGCACGATCCAGTCGAGATCCTCGTCGGACACCTTGACGATATTGGCGACGGCAATCATCCGCTCCAGCCTCTCCCGGTAGCGTGTCTCATCCTGCACGAAGGCGGCGCGGATGTTCGGGTCCAGCATGATCAGGCGATCATCCGCCTCGCGCAGGGCCAATGCGGCGTAAAACTCGGCACAGGGTTCGCTGATCAGGCTGATCCCACCGAAGAAAAGCGCAGACACGTCGTCGGGCACATCGGGTAACTGGTTCGGCGTGAGGCTGCGGCCCGCGGTGTTTTCATCATAAAACGTGTATGTCGCCTGCCCGTTGTTCAGCTGTACGAACGCCAGTGTGCTTGGCAGGTTCGAATACACGGCGAGGCTGCAATCGACTTTGCTGTCGCTCAGCGATTGTGTCAGTTGCGTGCCGAACAGGTCGGTTGACAACCCGGTGACGAATCCGGTCGCGGCACCCAGACGGCCCAAGGCAATGGACGTGTTGAAAACGGCCCCCCCTGAGTGCGGCACAAAACAGTTCTGACCTTGGTCGGAGACCGCCGGGATCATGTCGATCAACGCTTCTCCACAACACAGTATCATCTTGGGACTCCCGATTGCTGCAGGCCTTCTAACCCAGGGTACACATCTGCGTTACCGCTAACAGTCCATCATAGTCAATCTCTATGTCCTGTTGCGGCAGCGGGCCTAGTGGCCACCGTGTGACTGCGCAGCTTCAACGGTACAGAATGTGTCGTCATTGAGATACTGGCGCAACGTGTCCTCTGCACCATTGGTCTGGAGCGAGTTCAGGCATACGGCAAACAGGCTGGCGAAGCCGGGATGCTTGCCCACATCGCCGTATATCTCGGATTGCTCCAACCAGACCTGCGGGGTCGATTGCGCCGCCACGGCCGTCGCATGCAGGCTGTCCCAGTTGGGATCGTTGGGTGGGATATCTTCACCCAGGTCCGTGCGCCCGGCGCAGTATCGGCACCAGAGCGCGGCACTCAGTGCCAGACCGACCGGTACATGGCCCTGCGCCAGATTATCGCGGATGGAGGGAATCGTGAATTTCGGCTGCCGGTTGGAACCGTCAAGACAGAGCCGGGAAATCTGGTCCGCAACCCCCTGGTTCTCAATGCGCGTACAGATCAGATCGAGGTACTCGTGAGGCGTGTATCCCGGAACCGCAGGGACCAGATGCAACACGTCGTCCGTCAGCACTTTGCGCAGAAAGGCCCGGATGACGGTCTGCAAAAGCGCGTCATGGGCGAACTCAACACCCATCAGAGCCGCCGGGTAGGCAAGGATCGCGTGCCCGCCGTTCAGAATGCGGATCTTCATCTTTTCAAAGTCATGGATATCCTTTGTGAAGGTTACGCCAACCGCTTCCAGTTCGGGCCGACCGTTCACGAAATCATCTTCCAGCACCCATTGACGGAAGGGTTCACAAAAGACGGGAAAGTTATCTTCGATCCCGAAATGCTGACCCAGCAGGGCGCGCTCGCGGTCACCCGTCGCGGGTGTGATCCTGTCGACCATCGCATTGGGAAAACTGACATTATCAGAGATCCATGCCGCAAGATCCGGGTCGATTGCCTGCGCGATCCCCAGAACCGCTTCGCGCGCGGCATCACCATTGCCGGGCAGGTTGTCGCAGGACATCACGGTAAAAGGCGCCATCCCGGTTGATTTACGCGCCGCCAGCGCCGACACGATCGCGCCGAACACGGTATGCGCAGACCCCGGCGCGGCGATATCCGCGGCGATCAGGGGGTGCGCAAGATCGAACCGACCGGTCGCACTGTCCACGAAATAGCCGCCCTCCGTGACCGTGAGGGATACGATGCGCGTGTCCGGATGCCCCATCTGTGCAAGCAAGGGCGCATTCGTGGCAGGGTCGATTTCCACAAAATCGACCATGCACCCGACGACGCTGGCAGCAAGCTCGGTACCGTCCACTTCGACCACCGAATAGAGCCAGTCCTGCCCGGACAACTCCACACGCATGCGTGCGTCGGGCGCCCGCACCCCGGCCCCGCAAATCCCCCAGGAAGGGTCACCACCCGCGTTGTGCAGGTCTTCAAGGTAAATCGCCTGATGCGCGCGATGAAAGTTCCCCACCCCCACATGCAGGATACCCGGTCGCAAGACGGATCGGTCATACCGTGGCACCGCGATCCGCGGTTGCAGTGATGTCAGCGCGGCGTCTTTCAGCTTGATCATGTCAGCTCATCCAATTCCCGCCATCCACGTTGTAGGTTTGCGCCACGACATATGCCGCATCCTTCGAGGCCAGAAACACCGCCATCCCGGTCAGATCTTCTGCGGTGCCCATACGTCCAAAGGGGACCTCTGAGGCCACCTGTCGCTTCTTCTCGCCCGGTTGCAGGTTTTCGTAGATCGCGAATTTCGCATCCACTTCATCCCAATGGGCACCGTCCACGACACCGGGGGCAATCGCGTTCACGTTGATGCCGTGCTTTACGAGGTTGAGCCCGGCCGATTGTGTCAGGCTGATCACCGCCGCTTTGCTGGCGCAATATACGGCCACCAGCGGCTCGCCGCGCCGCCCTGCCTGGCTGGCCATGTTGATGATCTTGCCACCGGCACCCTGAGCGATCATCTGCGCCGCCACCGCCTGTAACATGAAAAGACATCCCGAGACGTTGATCGCAAAGACGCGGTCAAAGCTGTCGCGGGTAATATCCACGATGGGCGCCATGTCGAACACGGCGGCATTGTTGATCAGTATGTCGATCCGTCCCAGTTGCCTGACCACGTCCTGCACACAGGCGTCAATGGATGACTGCTTGGTCACGTCGAGATGCACCGCGATTGCCTGCGCGCCGAGGCTGTCTGCCGTCTTCTGCGCCGCCGCAAGGTCGATGTCGGCAACCGCAACCATCGCTCCTTCTGCCACATAGGCCCGGGCGAATGCCGCGCCGATGCCCCTTCCCGCGCCGGTGATCAGAGCAACCTTATCGGCCAGCTTGCTCAAATCGTCAGGCCCTGCGGGTCAAATCTGTGGATACGTTCTTCTTGCGGCGACATGAAGATTTTCTCGCCGTATTTCACCTTGAGATCACCGCTGGCACGCACGTTGATCATGCCGCCATCAGCCAGCTTCACGTGCAGGAAGGTGTCAGACCCAAGGTGTTCGGACACGCCGACAACCCCTTCCCACTCGCCACTTTCCGATGAGACATCAATGTGTTCGGGTCGGATCCCGATGCTGTCCGCGTTTCTTTTTTGCGCGGACGGGCCCGTGACGAAGTTCATTTTCGGGCTGCCGATGAACCCCGCGACGAACTTGTTCACCGGGCTCTCATACAGCTCCAGCGGGCTGCCCACCTGCTCGATGTAGCCGTCATGCAGCACCACGATCTTATCGGCCATCGTCATCGCCTCGACCTGATCGTGGGTCACGTAGATCATCGTTGTCGCCAGCGTCTTGTGCAGGTCGCAGATCTCCAGCCGCATGTTGACGCGCAGGGCCGCGTCGAGGTTCGACAGCGGCTCGTCGAACAGAAATGCCGACGGCTCCCGCACAATCGCACGGCCGATCGCGACCCGCTGGCGCTGCCCGCCGGACAACTGTCCGGGACGGCGGTCCAGATAGTCGGTGAGGTTCAGGACCTTGGCAGCGGCATTAATGCGCTTGTCCGCTTCGGCCTGATCCATTCCCGCCATTTTCAGGGGGAAATTGATATTCTTGCGCACCGACATATGCGGGTAAAGCGCATAAGACTGAAACACCATCGCGAGACCGCGCTTGGCAGGTGAGGCGTTCGTAGCATCGGCCCCATCAATGCTGATTGCACCGGACGTGAGGTCTTCCAACCCCGCGATCAACCGCAGCAGCGTGGATTTCCCGCAGCCCGAGGGGCCGACAAAGACCACGAATTCACCGTCGTTGATCTCCAGATCCAGCGGCGGAATGACTTCCACGTCACCGAAGCTTTTCGAGACTTTGCTGAGTGTAATGCTTCCCATGGTTGTATTCCTTTACTTCACCGCGCCGAACGTCAGGCCGCGGACGAGTTGTTTCTGGCTGAACCAGCCCATGATGAGGATAGGTGCGATCGCCATTGTCGAGGCTGCGGAGAGTTTCGCGTAAAACAGACCTTCCGGGCTCGAATAGCTGGCAATGAACGCGGTCAGCGGGGCCGCCTTGGCCGCCGTCAGATTGAGCGTCCAGAAGGCTTCGTTCCAGGCGAGGATGAAATTCAGCAACAGGGTTGATGCGATGCCCGGCACGGCCATCGGCGTCAGCACGTAAAGGATCTCGTTCTTGAGCGAGGCACCATCCATGCGCGCAGCTTCCAGAATTTCACCGGGAATCTCGCGGAAATATGTATAGAGCATCCAGACGATGATCGGCAGGTTGATCAGCATCAGAACGATTGTCAGGCCGATGCGCGTATCAAGGAGACCCAATTTGATGAAGAGCAGGTAGATCGGGTAAAGAACGCCCACCGCCGGCAGCATCTTGGTTGATAACATCCACAGCAGAATGTCCTTGGTGCGCCTGGAGGGAACAAAGGCCATCGACCAGGCGGCAGGCACCGCGATGATCAGCCCCAGAACCGTGGACCCCCCGGCGATGAAGACCGAGTTCCAAAGGAAACGCATATAGTTGGAGCGTTCCTGCACGACCGAGTAGTTCTCAAGCGTCCAGTCGAAGAACAGGAACACCGGCGGGTTGCTGATCGCCTGGGCCTCGGTCTTGAAGCTGGTCAGGATCGTCCACAGGATCGGGAAGAAAATGATCAGGCCGATCGACCAGGCGATTGCGGTGTTCAGAGCTTTGCGATTGTTTGTAACAGCACGTGCCATGTTCAGCTCCTCACGCGTCCAGGTTTTTGCCGACGATGCGCATCAGGAAGATGGCAACGATATTGGCAAGAATGATGGCATAGACCCCGCCAGCCGACCCTAGCCCGACGTTCTGGCTTTCCAGCACGCGTTGAAAGATCAGGTAGGAGAGTGTCTTGGTGCCGAAGGCACCGCCCGTGGTGACGAAGATTTCCGCAAAGATCGACAACAGGAAGATCGTCTGGATCAGCACCACGATGGTGATCGCGCGCGCCAGATGCGGCAGAATAAGATACCAGAAACGGCTCATGAACGACGCGCCATCCATCTCTGCGGCTTCCAGTTGCTCGCTGTCGAGGGATTGAACGGCGGTCAGCAGGATCAGGGTTGCAAAGGGCAACCACTGCCAGCTCACGATCATGATGATTGACTGCATCGACGCCTGGCTGAGCCATTCCACCGGGGCTGCGCCAAAAAACTTCCAGACATAGGCAAAAAGCCCGTTCACGGGGTCCATGAACATGTTCTTCCAGACCAGCGCCGAAACCGTCGGCATGACGAAGAATGGTGCGATCACGAGGATCCTGACGACGCCCTGACCCCACATCGGCTGATCCAGCAACAAGGCCAGGATGATGCCAAGCACGACCGTGATGATCAGCACACCACCAACGATGACCAGCGTGGCCTGCACGCTTGGCCAGAAGGAGCTCGAACCGATAAAACGTGTGTAATTGTCGAAACCGGCCCATCCGAGATCGCCGCCGCGCAGCGGCAGGTATTTACGAAATGAGAACCAAAGGGTCATCGTCAGGGGCACGAGCATCCAACCCAAGAGCAGGATCACGGCAGGCGCCATCATCAGTCTGGCCGCTGATCGGGATTGTTGGGTCGCCATAACACATCTCCTCTGTTGACGGGCACGGTGGCCGTCTGAACATCATCAGTCGAATGGAACAAGTGGTAAGCGTCCGGAGGGCGGCGCACCGCCCTCCGGGATAGGCAGCTGGCCTTACCTGTAGCCGGCTGCTTCCATTGCGTCGTTGGTCAGAGCCTGCGCTTTGGCCAAGGCTTCTTCAACGGTTTGCTGGCCGGCATAGACTGCCGAGAACTCCTGGCTCACTTCGGTCGCAATGCCTGCGAACTCGGGTATGGCGACAAACTGAATGCCGACATAAGGGACCGGCTTAACGGTCGGATTTGACGGGTCAGCCGCATTGATCGAGTCCAGCGTCATCTTTGCGAATGGCACTGACTGGTAGTTGGGGTTCTCATAAAGCGAGGTCCGTGCGCCCGGAGGCACGTTGGCCCAGCCTTCCTTGGCCGCGACCAGCTCGATGTATTCCTTGGAGGTCGCCCACTCGATGAACTGCTTGGCTGCCTCTTCTTTCTGAGTGCCGCCCGGAATTGCGAGTGCCCAAGCCCAGAGCCAGTTAGCGCGTTTGCCAAGGCCGGTATCGGGGGCCAAAGCAAATCCGACTTTGTCAGCAACGGTGGAGTCGTCCGGATTGGTCACGAACGACGCCGCCACCGTGGCATCGATCCACATGCCGCACTTGCCCTGCTGGAACAACGACAGGTTTTCGTTGAACCCGTTAGTTGCATATCCGGGAGGGCCGGATTCCGACATCAGCTCGACAAAGAAGTTCAGGGCGTTGGCCCATTCGGGTTGATCGAACTGCGCATTCCAGTCTTCGTCAAACCAGCGCGCGCCGAAGGAATTGGCCGTGACCGTGATGAAGGCCCCGCCTTCACCCCAACCAGCCTTGCCACGCAGGCAGACCCCGTTGATCTCGTTGTCACGGTCGGTCATGGCTGCCGCCGCTTCGCGGATGAAGTCCCAGGTGGGCGCATCCGGCATTTCCAGACCGGCTTTTTCCATCAGGTCGGTGCGATACATGACCATAGAGCTTTCGCCGTAAAATGGCGCCGCATAGAGCGTGCCGTCGTGCGACAGACCGCTGCGCATCGCGGGCAGGATGTCATCGACATCATAGTCTTCGGACAGGCCATCGAGAGGAACAAGCCACCCATTAGCGCCCCAGATCGGTGCTTCGTACATACCGATTGTCGTGATGTCGAACGAACCGCCCTTGGTCGAGATATCCGTCGTCACCCGCTGGCGCAGCACGTTTTCTTCCAACGTCACCCATTCGACATCATGGCCGGTTTTGGCGGTGAAATCATCCGTGTACCCCTGCATGCGGATCATGTCGCCGTTGTTCACGGTAGCGATTGTGATTGTTTCTGCCGCCGCGGCTGTAGACAGCGCTGCAATAGCGCAAGCGCCCATAAGGCGGCTTACTGTGTAGATCATTAGTTCCTCCCAAAACATCATATGAGCTTTTGCCCATTGCAGTGACAATTATTCACAATTGCGCGTGCGAGAGTCAACCAGATTCTTCATGCCATGCCGCTTTTCGGTTGAATTATGCCAGCAGATGCAGGGCGCTGGTCTCGTCTGTGATCAAGCCGGTGATCAGCTGACCTTTCAGCGCAGCGGCCAGCGCTTTGTATTTATTCTCGCCGGCAGCGATACACACGACGGGCGTGCCGGCCGTATCCGCGCGCACGCCGTTGATCCGCGCGTTGGAGCCGCCCTCCAGATATTTGCCGTCCCCATCAAAGGCCCAGCCGACGATCTCTCCAACGGCCCCGCGGGCCAGAAGCGCATCTATTTCTTCCCTGTCGATAAAGCCGTCAATGATCATCGGAGCCGTATGAGACACGTCGCCGATCCCCACGAAAGCCATGTCGCACTCGCGGGCCAGTTTCAGCGCGGTCTGCACGTGACGCAAACCCATGTGAAAATCGCGGTCGGCTTCGCTCTCTGCATTCAGCGGCAACGCCAGCGGATAGTGGCGGGCGCCGATCCGGTCAGCCAGCCGCATGATCACCTGATAGACCGTCGCAGAACCGTCTCGCGCCGCATTGCCAATCAGGGACACGAGCTTGTGTTTCGGCAGGTCGAGCACAGGCATTTCGTCGACAACCTGGCGCAGGGTCCGCCCCGTCCCCAGCGAGATCACCAGCGCGTCGGTGTTTTTCAGCACGCGCTCGATCTCCTTGGCAGCCACCGGCGCAATGGATTTCACCGGGTCCATCCCTTCGGGCAAGGCGGGGGCGACGCGCGCCAGTGACAGACCGAAACGCGCTTTCAATGCGCGCTCCAGTTCAAGGCAGGCGGCTATCGGGTGGTTGAGGCGCACGCCAATCAGCCCATCCGCGACGGCCCGGGCCACCAGACGCTGGGCGCGCTGACGCGAAATGCCCAGTTCCCGGGCGATGTGGTCCTGCGTCATCCCACCGAGGTAGTACATCCACCCCGCGCGCGCCGCGAGGTCAATCGCCAGTTCCTCTGAGCCTGGTTTCGCCGCCATAGCCTTCTCCGTTCGATCAGCGCATTATGCCCGGCACGTGCTCGAACAAAGCCTCAAAATTATCGATTCTCAGGTGCGGACCTTGTGGAAAACCGGCAACCTCGATCTCAGCGCGGTCCATTTTGCGCATATGTGACCCGCCTGTAAACCACACTGCCTGCATTCCCGCCGAAAGGGCCGCTTCGAGCCCGACGCCGCTGTCTTCGATCACCATGCATTTGTCCGGCGCGACCTGCATCTTGTCGGCGACGTGCAGGAACAGGTCCGGCGCCGGTTTGCCCGTGGCAACTTCGGAGGCCGTGAAGATGCGCCCTTCAAAGCGCGGGCGCACGCCGGTCAGCTCCAGCGACCGGTTTACACGAACCGGGCTGCTGGACGTGGCAATGCAGTGCGGGATGGCAAGACGGTCAAGAAGCCGTTCAATTCCGTCCACGAGCGTGAGTTCGGTCTCGAAGGCTTTGAACAGACGTTGCCGGTACGCGCTTTCGAAATCCTCGGGCAATTGCACGGAAAACAACTCATAGACGCTGCCGGTCACGGTCGGAAAGGAGCGCCCCAGGAAGTGTTGGCGTACGAACTCGGTATCGATGTTGATACCCCATTTGGCCAGAAGTCCGATGAGTGTGCTTGCGCTGATGACCTCACTGTCGATCACCACGCCATCACAATCGAGGATCAGCAGGTCCGGCGCCTCGAGCATCTTGATGTCTGTTTCCTGCTGCACGCGCCGCCCCCTCTCCGCCGGGGCAGCTTTGACAAAAAACATCGGAATTTCAATACCCAAGGACGAAGCGCGGTGGCGGGGCTTATGCTCCCAGCAGGCGAGCCTCTTTCGCCAGGGCTTCGATTCCGGCCCAGTCTCCCGCGGTGACCATCGCGGATGGCGCGACCCAGCTGCCGCCGGCGCAAAGCACATTTGGCAGCGACAAGTAGCTGGCGGCATTCTGCGGGCTGACGCCCCCGGTCGGGCAGAAGGAGATTTGCGGCAAGGGCGCACCAATCGCCTTGAGCGCCGGGGCGCCGCCCGAGGCTTCTGCCGGAAAGAATTTCAGCATGTCGTAGCCGCGCTCAAGAAGACGCATCGCCTCTGTTGCCGTTGCTGCCCCGGCTAGCAGCGGCAGTTCCTCGGCCTCACAGGCGTCGATCAGGGCGTCCGTTGCCCCCGGTGAAACGCCGAAGGTTGCACCAGCGGCCTTTGCGTTCTTTACATCCTGAGGGGTCACCAGCGTTCCCGCACCCACAACCCCGCCAGACACCTGCGCCATTTCCGCGATGACGTCCAGGGCGGCCGGGGTGCGCAGCGTAACCTCCAGCGCGGGCAACCCGCCCGCAACCAGCGCTTCGGCAAGCGGCCGGGCATGGGTGACATCGTTCACTACGAGAACCGGCACGATCGGGGCCAGTCCGCAAATCTCTCTGGCCCGCTTGCTGGCGTCCTGGGGGGTCATGCGCTGTCCTTTCCTAAAAATGCGGCAGTCTTAAAAAAATACGCTGGCGCCGGTGTCGGCGGTGCCGACCGACCGCCGGAACTGGGCAAAGAGTTCACGCCCAAGACCAAACTCATTGGCGCCCAGGTTGGCGCGCACGGGTTCCCGATCCAGCACGCCCGGGGTGACGATTTCCAGATCACCCGCAACCGCATCCACGCGCAAGATGTCCCCATCCTGCAGTTTGGAAATCGCCCCGCCATCCAGCGCCTCCGGGCTGACGTGAATCGCCGCGGGAACGGATCCCGAGGCCCCGGACATGCGCCCATCCGTGACCAGTGCGACATTGATCCCCCGCGCCTGCAGGTTTTTCAGCAGCGGCGTTAAGCTGTGTAATTCCGGCATGCCGTTCGCCTTCGGCCCCTGAAAGCGAACCACCACAACCGTGTCTTCGTTGATCTCGCGCGCCTTGCAGGCCGCCTTGACCTCTTCCTGATCGTGGAACACGCGCACCGGTGCTTCGACAATCTGGTGCTCAGGCTTGACTGCGGAGACTTTCATCACCGCATTGCCCAGCGTCCCGCTGAGGCGTTTGAGGCCGCCGGTCGGCTGAAATGGATCAGACGCCGGGCGCACGATCTTGAGGTTCAGGCTTTCCTGCGTCCCCGGTTCCCAGACAACCGCGCCCTCCTTCAGTTTGGGCTCCTGCGTATAGGCGTCAAGCCCGCCGCCGCCCACCGTTCGGGTATCGGGATGCAGCAGCCCGGCAGTCAGCAACTGGCCGATCAGATATCCCAACCCGCCTGCGGCATGAAAATGGTTCACATCCGCGAGGCCGTTGGGATAGACCCGAGCAAGCAAGGGCGTAACCTCGGAGATATCCGAGAAATCCTGCCAGTCGAGGATGATCCCGCCGGCCCGCGCCATGGCAACCAGATGGATCAGAAGGTTCGTCGATCCGCCCGTGGCATTCAGCCCGACAATACCGTTGACGAAGGCTTTCTCGTCCAACACGTCGCAGACAGGCAGATAATTGTCCCCCAGATCCGACAGGGACAGGGCGCGCTGTGCGCCCGCCTTGGTCAGCGCATCGCGCATGTCCGTGTTGGGGGTTACGAAACTGGCCCCCGGCAGGTGCAGCCCCATGAACTCCATCAGCATCTGGTTGGTATTCGCGGTGCCGTAGAAAGTGCAGGTGCCGGGGCCGTGATAGGCGGCCATCTCTGCCTGCATCAGGGCATCGCGCCCGACCTCCCCTGCCGCGAATTTCTGGCGTACAATGGATTTTTCTTCGTTGGACAACCCCGATGTCATCGGACCGGCAGGCAGGAACACGGTCGGGATATGACCGAAAGTCTGAGCGGCGATGACCAGCCCGGGCACGATCTTGTCGCAGACCCCGAGGTAGACCGCCGCGTCGAAGGTATTGTGGCTCATCGCGATGCCCGTGGCCATTGCGATGAGGTCGCGGGAAAACAGGCTGAGCTCCATGCCCGGCTCGCCCTGCGTGACACCATCGCACATTGCGGGCACGCCGCCCGCAACCTGTGCGGTTGCCCCCACGTCACGGGCCGCAGCGCGGATCAGCTCAGGATACCGCTCAAAGGGCTGATGCGCAGACAACATGTCATTGTAGGTGGTCACGATGCCAAGATTGGCGGCGCTGTCGTCGACCAGCGCGGACTGGTCCGGCCCCGCCCCCGCATAGGCATGCGCCTGACCACTGCAGCTCAGATGCGCGCGCGCCGGCCCTTTTGACCGGGCGGCGCTCATACGGGTCAGGTAATCGCCACGCGGCCCTTCACTACGGGCAATGATGCGATCCGTGACGCGTGCAATTGTGTCGTTCAAAGTCATCTTGGTTCCTTCCGAGCCTGATGCTCAGTGCTTGGTGCCAGATGGGCCGCTCAGGTCTTCGACAATTCGGCCAGCCGCCGTCCCGTGTCGATCATGCGGTTCGCGAAACCCCATTCGTTATCGTACCAGCTGACAACACGGACCAGGCCATCCTGCGTCACGCTTGTCTGCGGCGCCGCGAAGCTGGAGGAATGCGGATCGTGGTTATAGTCAATCGATACGGTCGGGTCGGTCTCATAGGACAGAACCCCTTTCAGCTCACCTTCCGCCGCCGCTTTCATCGCGGCATTGATTGCCTCCTTGGTCGCCGGTTTTTCCGGAACAAAGGCCAGATCGACAAGAGAGACATTCGGCGTTGGCACCCGTACCGCGGAGCCTTCAAGCCGGCCTTCGAGATGCGGAAGCACCAGGGAGATCGCCTTGGCCGCCCCGGTCGAGGTCGGGACCATGGAGACCGCCGCCGCGCGCCCGCGATAAAGATCCTTGTGCGGAGCATCATGCGACGGCTGATCGCCGGTGTAGGCATGGATGGTTGTCATGTAGCCGGTCTTGATCCCGAACTCCCGGTCGAGGACATAGGCGACGGGCGCCAGGCAGTTCGTGGTGCATGACGCGTTGGAGATGACGATATCATCCTTGGTCATATCCTTGTGATTCACCCCGTAGACAACGGTGCGGTCCGCGCCGGCGCCGGGTGCCGAGATCAGAACCCTACGGGATCCGTTGTCCAGATGCTGTGCCGCCTTTTCACGGCTGGTGAAGAGGCCCGTGCACTCCATTGCGACGTCAACGCCATCCCACGGCAATTCTGCGGGATTGCGGATCGCTGTGACCTTGATCGCGTGACCGTTAACCACAAGCGCGTCACCCTTCACACTGACATCGGCGTCAAACCGACCGTGCACACTGTCATATTTCAGCAAATGCGCGAGCGTTTCAGGCGTCGACAAATCGTTGATTGCGCTGACTTCCACATCGGAAACCTTGTTTTCGACCAGTGCACGCAGCACGCCCCGGCCGATGCGCCCAAAACCATTAATTGCAACTGAGTGAGACATATTCTTCCTCCTGAAATCATTCATTCCGCGCAGGTTCGCGCATTCCGGGACTTGTTAGCGCTAACGAACATATTTGAGTGCAAACTGCAATGGTAGATTTCACCGCAGGTGCGCAATCATGCTCAAGTATAGCTCTTTTCGCCGCGCGCCGCCGCAACTGAATGACGGATGCCGGGGATACGTCGGCAGGCATCTGGTCCAGTCATAGCGGATTACGCGCGTTACTCGTCCTGCCCGACGTTTGCGTAAAGCAGATCACACGGCAGTCTGTTCGCGTCGATCCGCTGGGCATTTTTCAGATCATTGCCTTCCGCGCGGGCAATGGCATCGCTTTTGTCCAGTCCTTCATTCAACCACCGGTCGACCAACCGGCTGCGCAGCACGTGCAGCGGAACATCCAGACGGACGCTCACATCCCAATACTGCGACAGCGCGCGCCACTCTGGCGCATCGAACAGCAGGTAGTTGCCTTCAACGATCACGGTGTCGCAATCATCCTGCAACACCCCCGCACCGGCAATGGCGATGTCGCGCGTTCGGTCAAACAAGGGATAGTAGACAGGCGACTGGCCTCCGAGCGCCGCAACCAGCCTGCACAGACCCTTGGCATCGAAGGTTTCGGGAGCACCCTTCCGGTCCAGCAAGCCCTGAGGTTCCAACAGTCGATTGTCGAGGTGAAACCCGTCCATCGGGACAACCTGCGACGGGCTGCCCGCCCGATCCAGCGCTTCCGCGAGGTGATGGGCCAAGGTCGATTTCCCACTGCCCGGCGCCCCTGCAAGCGCCACAAGGCGCCGGTCGGATTGCCGCGGGGCGATCAAAACTGCGTCGCGCAGCGCCGACAGTGATTCCAGCGTCTGCGTCACGCGGCTGCGTCTTCCGATGGCGGCTCCTTTGCGCCGGTCATGAAAGCCACTGCGTCAGACATTGTATAGTCCTTGGGGTCGATCACACACAGACGCTTGCCCAACCGGTGCACGTGAATGCGGTCGGCAACCTCGAACACGTGAGGCATGTTGTGGCTGATCAGGATAATCGGTATCCCGCGCGATTTTACGTCCATGATCAGTTCCAGCACCCGGCGGGATTCCTTCACACCCAGCGCTGCGGTCGGTTCATCCAGAATGATCACTTTCGAGCCAAAGGCCGCAGCCCGCGCCACGGCGACCCCCTGCCGCTGACCGCCCGACAGCGTCTCGACGGCCTGGTTGATATTCTGAATGGTCATCAGTCCGAGTTCAGTGAGCTTCTCGCGGGCCAACCGCTCCATCTCCGCCCTATCAAGCTGGCGCATCCACTTGCCACGAAACCCCGGCTTGCGAATTTCGCGCCCCATGAACATGTTGTCCGCGATAGACAGCGCCGGCGACATTGCCAACGTCTGATAGACGGTTTCGATACCCTCGTTGCGCGCATCGATGGGGGATGTGAAATTTACCTTCCGGCCCTCCAGCCAGACCTCTCCGTCATCCGGGATGACCGCGCCGGATACCGCCTTGATCAGGGATGATTTGCCCGCGCCGTTGTCGCCGATCACCGCCAGAATTTCCCCCGGCATCAGGTCGAAATCACAATGATCCAGTGCCGTGACCCTGCCGTAGCGCTTTACAAGATTGCGTCCCTTGAGAATGGGTTCCATCAGACCGATACCTTTCTGATCCATTGATCCACGCCGACAGCCGCGATGATCAGCACGCCGATCAGCAGATAGGTCCACTGCGCGTCCGCGCCCCAGAGACGCAACCCCAGAGTGAAGACACCGACGATGAGCGCGCCAAAGAGCGTGCCCATGATCGAGCCGCGCCCCCCGAAAAGGGAGATGCCACCGATCACAACGGCGGTAATGCTTTCGATATTGGCCAGTTGCCCGGACGTGGGCGAAACCGAGCCGATGCGCCCGATCAAGGCCCAACCGGCAAAGGCACAGATCAGGCCCGCGAGCGCGTAGACGGAAATGAGTGTCCGCTTGACGTTCACACCGGACAGCTCAGCCGCTTCCGGGTCATCGCCCACCGCGTAGACATGTCGCCCCCAGGCCGTGTGTTTGAGCGCATAGGCCAACACAAAGACCAGCACCAACATGAACACCACACCAAAGGTCAGCCGCGCGCCCCCCAACTGGATGGTATTGCCGAAGAACTGCAGCAGCGGTGCCTGCGCCTCAATGTCCTGAGACCGGATTGTTTCGTTCGCCGAATAGAGAAAGTTCGTGGCCAGCACGATCTGCCACATGCCCAGTGTCACAATGAAGGGCGGCAGCTTGACCCGTGCGACCAGCCAGCCGTTGACAAACCCGATAAGCGCCCCGCACAGCAATCCGCAGGCCACGGAAATCTCCACCGGGATACCGTAGCGAAAGGTAAATTGCCCCATGACCACGGATGACATGACCATAATCGCACCCACGCTCAGGTCGATACCCGCGGTCAGGATCACCAGGCTCTGGGCGGCAGCGACGATTCCGACGATCTGCACCTGCTGCAGGATGAGCGTCAGCGCGAAAGGTGAGAAGAATTTCGTGCCCAGCAGCAGCCCGAAGATGACGATGGAGGCCACCAGGACGATCAGCGGCACCAAAGAAGGATTGACATGCAGCAAATGCTGCACGGTGCCGATGAGCCCACGATGGGTATCTTCAAATTCAGCGACGGCCTCGGGTTGCCGGGTGGCTTTCACCTCGAAATCATCGGTTTTCCCGGATGTATCGGACACAGTTACCCCTCCCTGTCAGCAGGCATTTTTGCACCAGCGATTTTTGATAGCTTGCCAGACCTGACATCAAATGTCTCGGTCAGATGCGGCGCGCACCGAAATGCGCGCCGCTGATCCCTGAGCGGTCAGCCCCAGCAAAGATCCTTGCCATCAGCGACAGAGATCGACTCCACGCCACCGGCTGGGGCATCGGTGACAAGCGCCACGCCCGTGTCAAAGAAGTCCTTGCCGGGTGTCGGCTCCGGCTTCACACCTTCGTCGGCCCATTTCTTGATGGCCTCGACCCCAAGCGACGCCATAAGCAGCGGATATTGCTGCGATGTCGCGCCGATCACGCCATCGGCCACGTTCTGCACCCCGGGGCAGCCCCCATCGACAGAAACGATCAGCACGTCGTTCTCGCGGCCAATCGCTTTGAGGGCTTCGTAGGCACCCGCGGCTGCGGGCTCGTTGATCGTGTGCACGACATTGATGGTCGGATCCTTGGCCAGCAGATTTTCCATCGCCCGGCGCCCGCCTTCCTCGTTGCCATCGGTCACATCGCTGCCCACGATGCGCGGGTCAGTTTCGTCGCCGATCACATTCGGATCGGCCAGATCAATGCCGAACCCGTCCAGGAATCCCTGGTTGCGCAGCACATCCACCGTTGGCTGGCTGACGTTCAGGTCGAGCGTTGCGATTTTCGCGCTGTCGGCAGCATCGCCCAACTGCGCGCGCGCCCATTCTCCGATCAGAACACCGGCCTTGTAGTTGTCCGTTGCAAATGTCGCATCCGCGGCGTCGATCGGATCAAGCGGCGTATCCAATGCGATCACCAGAACGCCCGCTTCGCGCGCCTGAGTGACGGCGGAGACGATGGAAGATGTGTCAGACGCGGTGATCAGAATGCCCTTGGCGCCGTCCAGAATGCAGGTTTCGATCGCCTGAACCTGCGTCTCGTGGTCCCCGTCCACCTTGCCTGCGAATGACTTAAGCGTCATGCCAAGCTCTTGCGCCTTGGCCTCGGCACCCTCTTTCATCTTGACGAAGAAAGGGTTGGTGTCCGTCTTTGTGATCAGACAGGCCGTAATGCCGTGACCGTCAGCCAAGGCCGCGCCGCTGGTCGCGCCCAGAGCGCTCAAACCAAGAATTGTGCTGGCGAGAAGTTTTTTCATGTTTTCCTCCCAAGGAAATTTACAATTTCTTTTGTCGAGACGCTGGCAGCGCGCCTTCTCCTGCGGAATCCTCCCCGACAGGACTTCGCTAAAACACATCATTTCAGAACGTGTGTCAATAAATAAATAAACTTGATTTATTAATGCGGTTGGTCAATATTTGCCCTGAAAATAGAGGCATGGACGACCTTATGGATGGCAACAAGGTCAAAGGATTGAGCAGCGGTGTGAATCAGCGCGGCGTGCGCAACTATAACGAACGCCTGCTTCTTTCGATGTTCATGCACCACGGGCCAATGCCCGGCAGCGACCTTGCCCGCATGGCCGGATTATCGCCTCAGACCGTGTCTGTGATTCTCAGAAAACTCGAACGCGACGGACTGCTGGCGCGCGGCGCACCGCAACGCGGCAAGGTTGGCAAACCCTCGATTCCGATGGACCTCGCACCGGAGGGCGTATTTGCCTTCGGGTTGAAAATCGGGCGGCGCAGCGCCGAACTCTTGCTGCTCAACTTCAAAGGCGACGTGATCAAGCAAGTGCATCTCTCCTATCCCTACCCGATGCCGGATACCGTCTTTGGATTTCTGGAAGACGGCATCGACCAGCTGATGGAAGAAATGAGTGCGGCGCAACAAACGCGGATTTGCGGCATCGGGGTCGCGTCGCCGTTCGAGTTGTGGAAATGGCACGACCTCTCCGGCCCTGCAGCCGAAGACTTCAGCTCGTGGAAAGATATTCACTTCGCGGAAGAAGTCGCCAAGTTCAGCACTTTGCCGATCTTTGTCTGCAATGATTCAACTGCCGCCTGCCGGGCGGAACACCTGTACGGTATGGACAAAAACTACCGCGACTACGCCTATTTCTACATCGGATCCTTCATCGGCGGCGGCGTGGTCCTGAACCACACGGTTTTCGAGGGTAATCAGGGAAATGCCGGGGCGCTGGGTTCTTTGCGCAGTACCGGCCCGCTGGGGGAGAGTCGCCAGCTAATTGACGTGGCCTCACTGCATCTGCTCGAAGGACGGTTGGTCGAAGTGGGTCAAGACCCTAAAAAACTTTGGGAAATGCCGCAGGACTGGAGCAGTCTTGGCCGCTACGTCGACCCCTGGGTTGGGGAAACCGCACAGGAATTGGCCAAGGCGGCCTTGTCCATCTGCTCGGTGATTGATTTCGAAGCGATCCTGATCGACGGGGCCTTCCCAGATACCGTACGCACCGAGCTTGTCGAAAGGGTGCGGCGCTACCTGCTGACCCAAGACACCCGTGGTTTGCTGACCCCGCATATCGAAGAGGGCGCCATCGGGTTCAACGCGCGGGCCATCGGCGCCGCCAGCGGGCCGATTTTTTCGCAGTATTTCCTGAACACCAATGCCGGCCTCTCCGCCGTATGACGCTCAAAGCGCGAGCTGCATGGTGCTGACCAGGGCCTGCGTGCTCAGCGTACAGGGGTTGGCCTTCATGGAAGAGGCGCCCGCGGCCTCCGTCGCGATCGCCTCAAGGTCGGTGTCCGCGGTCACCCAAGACCCAAGACGCGCAACCTCCCATTGATCCAAAAGATCCGGCAATTGATCGAATGTATCACGCGAAGGTAGATCAAACGCGCTCGAAAGCCATTCAGCTACTTCCTCAAACCGGGTCATGTCTGCATTCTCTTTCAGCAGTTGCTGTGCATTCGCAGCCAGTACCGGCCCCAATAGCCTGCCGCAGATCAGCCCGTGTGGGGCACCCAGCCGACCGCCCAGCACACCCGCAAGACCATGCACCGCACCCAACCCTGCATTCGCCAGCGCGAGCCCGCCAGACAGGCTGACAAATGCCATGTCGTCTCGGGCCTGCCGGTCTTCACCCGCGGCCAGCCGGACCAGGGCGCGCGCGCCCAGTGGAATTGCCTGTCGACACAACGCATCGGTCAGCGGGTTTGCGCGGGTGCACAGATAGGGTTCGATGACCTGTGTCAACGCGTCAAGCCCCGAGGCCAGCGACTGGGCACGCGGCGCGCCATCGGTCAGGGCCGGATCCACGATGGCGCAGTCCGGCAACATGCGATCATCGCGCAAACTGACCTTTCTCCCGGCATCGGCAACGGCGATCACCGCGTTCTTGGTCACTTCGGCACCGGTACCGGAGGTTGTTGGCACAGCGATAAAAGGTAGACGTTGTGCCGTGAGAGGCTGGCCGCCCCCGACCCCTTCCAGGTGATCCATCACGTCGCCGGTGCCGGGCAGAAGCGCCGCCGCCGCCTTGCCCAGATCAATCGCCGAGCCGCCGCCGACCGAGGCAACGACGTTTACGGCGGCGTCGCGTGCCACCTTCAAAACCCGGGTCAGTTGCTCGACAGTTGGTTCCCCCTCGCAGAGGGTCGGGGTGACCCGCGCGCCCTGATCTTCCAGATCGCGCACCAGTTGATCAACCCAGCGCACCGACCGCCCCCTTACCAGCAAGACGTGCCGCCCACGGGCGCAGATTTCGCCACAGGCCAGTTGCGCCTTGCCGCGACCGAACTCGATACGCCCGGCTGTCAGGAAACGGAAGGCCGCTTGGTTCAAAAGCTCATCGTCGCATCTACCGCGCGCTTCCAGGCGGCGTATTTTGCATCGCGGTCCTCATCGTCCATCTGCGGGGTGAACTGCTGTTCCAGTGCCCAGCTTTGCGCAAAGCCGTGCTTGTCGGGATAAAGACCCGCCCGCTGCCCGGCCAGCCATGCCGCCCCGAGCGCGGTGGTTTCCAGAACCTCCGGCCGATCCACCGGCGCGCCGATAATGTCCGACAGAAACTGCATCGCCCAGTCGGAGGCTGACATTCCGCCATCCACCCGCAATGTCGCCCCTGCCCCCTTGCCCTGCCAATCGGCCCGCATAGCCTCCAGCAGATCGCGGGTCTGATAGCCCACGCTTTCCAGTGCCGCCTTCGCGTATTCTTCCGGGCCCGAATTCCGGGTCAGCCCAAAAACCGCGCCCCGGCATTCCGCATTCCAATAGGGCGCACCCAGCCCGACAAACGCCGGCACCAGTACCACGTTCTGGTTGGGGTCGGCCTTTTCGGCGAGGGGCTGCGTCTCGGCGGCTTCGCGAATGATCTTCAGCCCGTCACGCAGCCATTGCACGACAGCACCGGCCACAAAAATCGACCCTTCAAGGGCGTAGGTCGGTTTGCCATCAAACTGATAGGCGATGGTCGTAAGCAGCCGGTTATTGGAGGTGACCGCCGTTTCCCCGGTGTTCAGAAGGGCAAAACAGCCCGTGCCATAAGTCGATTTCAGCATGCCGGGGTCGAAACAGGCCTGCCCGATGGTTGCCGCCTGCTGGTCGCCCGCAACGCCCAGGATGGGGATTGGACGGCCAAAGAGATCGGGCCGGGTTGTGCCGAAATCCGCCGCACAATCCTTCACGTCGGGCAACATTTCCTGCGGAATATCAAAAAGCTCACAGATCGAGGTGCTCCATCGCCCCTTGTGAATGTCGTAGAGAAGGGTGCGCGCGGCATTGGTGGCATCGGTCACATGCGCGGCACCTCCGGTGAGTTTCCAGATCAGGAAACAGTCGACGGTACCAAACAGCAAGTCGCCGTCTTTCGCACGCTCCCGTGCGCCCTCCACATGATCCAGTATCCATTTGAGTTTCGTGCCGGAAAAATAGGGGTCCGCAAGCAATCCGGTTTTTGCCGTGATCATCTTGTCATGGCCGGCGTCTCGCAGCTCGCGGCAATAGTCAGCGGTGCGGCGATCCTGCCAAACAATGGCGTTGTGAACGGGCTGGCCTGTCGCCCGGTCCCAGACCACAACCGTTTCGCGCTGGTTGGTGATGCCGATGGCGGCAATGTCATCCGGGCCCACACCTGCTTTTTCAATCGCCGCGCGGCATGTCCCTGCCGTGGTCGACCACAAATCGCCGGGATCGTGTTCAACCCAGCCGCTGTCGGGGAAGTGCTGCGGAAACTCTTCCTGTGCGCTGGATTTGATCTTCATCTCGCCATCGAAAATGATCGCGCGTGACGACGTGGTTCCCTGATCAATTGCAAGAATATGGGTCATGGCACTCCCCGGCTGTCAATGATTTCTGTTGGGCAAGTCTGCCCATGAAAAAGCCGGGGCGCAACACGCGCGCCCCGGCCAAATGTCAAAGACTTACTGCCAGGATTTGATCAGCTCATCGTAGCTGACGGTCTGTGGCTCTTCGTCTTCGTTCTCGAGCTTGGCATAGGGTGCGCCCGGCTGGGCAAACCAGTGATCCGCGCTCATTTCCTCGTTCAGGACGGGGCCAAGATCACCCTGGACACCGGCCCGTTCGAGCCGCTCAAGCACTTTTTCCTGATCTGCGCAGAGCGCATCCAGAGCTTCCTGAGGTGTCTTCGCACCGGACATCGCATCGCCGATGTTCTGCCACCACAGCTGCGCCAGCTTCGGATAGTCCGGCACGTTGGTGCCTGTTGGCGACCATGCCACACGCGCGGGCGAGCGGTAGAATTCCACCAGACCGCCAAGCTTGTCCGCGCGCTGGGTGAAGTGATCGCTGTCGATTGTCGACTCGCGGATGAACGTGAGACCAACGTCCGACTTCTTCAGATCCACCGTCTTGGAGACCACGAACTGTGCATAGAGCCACGCGGCTTTTGCGCGGTCCACAGGTGTGCTCTCCATCAGTGTCCAGCTGCCTGCGTCCTGGTAGCCGATCTTCTGGCCTTCTTTCCAGTAGACACCGTGCGGGCTGGGGGCCATGCGCCATTTCGGCGTACCGTCCTCGTTCATCACCGGCAGATCAGGCACAACGGTGGCCGCTGTGAAGGCGGTGTACCAGAACATCTGCTGGGCGATGTTGCCCTGCGCCGGGATCGGACCCGCTTCGCCGAAGGTCATACCGGCAGCGGCTGGCGGCGAGTACTTTTGCAGCCATTCGATGGCCTTGGTCACGGCGTAAACAGCCGCTGGCGAGTTCGTCGCGCCACCACGGGCCACGCAAGACCCGGTCGGCTGAGAGTTCTCGTTCACACGAATGCCCCACTCGTCCACCGGCAGACCGTTCGGCTCACCGACGTCGCCCATGCCCGCCATGGACATCCACGCGTCCGTGTAGCGCCAGCCAAGGCTCGGGTCTTTCTTACCGTAGTCCATATTGCCGAAGACTTCGCCTTCGACGCCCATATGGCTCAGGTCACGACCGGTGAAGAACTCGGCGATGTCCTCATAAGCGGACCAGTTGACCGGCACGCCAAGGTCATAACCATAGGCGGCTTTGAAGTCGGCCTTGTTCTTTTCGTCGTTGAACCAGTCGTAGCGGAACCAGTAGAGGTTCGCGAACTGCTGTGTGGGCAGCTGGTAGAGTTTGCCGTCAGGACCTGTCGTGAACGAGGTGCCGATGAAATCATCGACGTCGAGGCTCGACAGGGTCACATCGGCACCCTCTCCCGCCATCCAGTCGGTCAGGTTGCGCACCTGCTGGTAGCGCCAGTGCGTGCCGATCAGGTCGCTGTCGTTGACATAGGCGTCATAGATGTTCTCGCCCGACTGCATCTGCGTTTGCAGCTTTTCAACCACGTCGCCTTCGCCGATCAGGTCGTGCGTGACCTTGATGCCGGTGATCGCGGTGAAGGCAGGCGCCAGCACCTGGCTTTCGTATTCATGCGTGGTGATGGTCTCCGAGACAACCTTGATCTCCATGCCCTCAAACGGCTTGGCCGCGTCCACGAAGAACTGCATCTCCGCTTCCTGAGCGGCACGGTCGAGCACGGAAAGCCCGGCGATCTCGTTATCGAGAAACGCCTTTGCAGCTTCCATGTCGGCCCAGGCCGGCATGGCCATGCACGCGACCATCGCGCCCACGGCTGTGGTTGATTTTAGTGAAAAGTTCATGTGAGTCCTCCCAAGACATTATTGAACTGTTTTTCAGGCCGCCCGACATCCGCGCGACCCATTCTTCCTGACCTATACCCAGCGGAAAACCGCCACGGCATAGACAAGGCACGCCAGCAGCGCATAGGGCTGCGGTGCGACCTCAAGACCCAGCCAGATCAGGTTGATGAAGGCTGAGCCCAACAGCGTGATGAACAAACGATCACCCCGCGTTGTTTCGATGCGGAGAATGCCGACGCGGGGCGTCTCCGGGTATTTGATGGCGAGAATTGTGAAGGTGATCAGCAACAAGGCTATGACACCAAAGAAAATTGCGGTGGGTATGGTCCATGCCATCCAGGCCATAGTGAAATCCTCCCCTTATACCCGCCCAAGGGCGAAGCCCTTGGCGATGTAGTTGCGTACGAAATAGATCACCAGCGCACCCGGCACGATTGTGAGCACGCCGGCGGCGGCCAACACACCCCAGTCGATGCCCGCCGCCCCTTGGGTCCGGGTCATGATCGCGGCGATGGGTTTGGCGTCGACCGTTGTCAGCGTCCGGCTCAACAGCAGTTCCACCCAGGAGAACATGAAGCAGAAGAAGGCGGCGACGCCGATGCCGGATGCGATCAGCGGTGTGAAGATGCGGATGAAGAAACGCGGGAAGGAGTAGCCATCCAGATAGGCCGTCTCGTCGATCTCCTTGGGCACGCCGCGCATGAACCCTTCGAGGATCCAGACCGCCAGCGGCACGTTGAAGAGGCAATGCGCCAAAGCCACCGCGATGTGGGTGTCGAACAGACCCACCGAGGAATAAAGCTGGAAGAACGGCAGCGCGAAAACCGCGGGCGGCGCCATCCGGTTGGTCAGCAGCCAGAAGAACAGGTGCTTGTCGCCCATGAAAGAATAGCGGCTGAACGCATAGGCCGCGGGCAAGGCCACGACGAGGCTGATCACCGTGTTCATCACCACATAGATCAGCGAGTTGATGTAACCGATGTACCAGCTCTCATCAGTCAGGATCTTCACGTAGTTGGCCAGCGTGAGGTCCCTCGGAAACAGCGAGAAGGTGCCGAGGATTTCGGTGTTCGTCTTCAGGCTCATGTTGATCAGCCAGTAGATCGGCAACAGCAGGAACAGCAGGTAAAGGCCCATCACCACCGCCGATCCTTTGATCTTTGGCGTTCTGCGACGCGCGACCTTAGACTCGCTTGTCGCCATCTGGCCGGGGGCCGATGCCTGGATGCTTGTGTCAGTCATTATACGCCGTCCCGTTTATCGAGGTTGGTCATCACGGTGTAGAACACCCATGAAATCAGCAGGATCACCAGGAAGTACATGATCGAGAATGCCGCCGCCGGGCCGAGGTCAAACTGCCCCAGGGCCATCTTCACCAGATCGATGGAGAGGAATGTCGTCGCATTGCCCGGCCCCCCGCCGGTGACCACGAAAGGCTCGGTGTAGATCATGAAGCTGTCCATGAAGCGCAGCAGGATCGCGATCATCAACACCCCCGCCATCTTGGGCAGTTCGATGTAGCGGAACACTTTCCAGCGACTAGCCTGGTCGATCTTGGCCGCCTGATAGTAGGCATCGGGGATCGACTGCAGCCCGGCATAGGCGAGAAGCGCAACCAGCGAGGTCCAGTGCCAGACATCCATGACGATGACCGTGACCCACGCCGCGACGATATCCTGCGTGTAGTTGTAGGAGATCCCGAGTTTATCCAGTGTGTAGCCCAGCAGGCCGATATCGACGCGCCCGAAGATCTGCCAGATCGTGCCGACCACGTTCCACGGGATCAGCAGCGGCAGGGACATCAGCACCAGACAAAACGAGGCCCAGAAGCCCTTTTTCGGCATGTTCAGCGCCACATAGATGCCCAAAGGGATTTCAATGGCCAGAATGATCGCCGAGAAGGTCAGCTGCCGCCAGAGCGCGTTCCACATGCGCTCCTCTTCCAGCATGTCCTTGAACCAGCCAATGCCGTTCCAGAAGAACTGGTTGTTTCCGAACGTATCCTGAACGGAGTAATTGACCACCGTCATCAGCGGGATCACCGCTGAGAAGGCCACGAGCACCAGAACCGGCAATACCAGGAACCATGCTTTTTGATTGACTGTCTTGTTCATCAGGCGGCCTCCCCCTCTGGCGAGAGGCGCCAGTCGTCTGCGTAGACGTTTATGCCCTGCGGATCGAAGGTGATTTTCTGCGCGTCAGCAGCGATATTGTCGTCTTCGCCAGCGATCGCACTGATCTCATGTCCGCCCACGTCGAGCCGCACGATCTTGTGGCGCCCGACGTCTTCCACCCGAGTGATGCGCGCCGGCACGCCAGCATCACCAGAGCTCAGTTTGATGAACTCGGGCCGGACGCCGACCTGCAGCTTGCCGCCCGTGGCTGCGTACCCGGCTCCCAGGGGCACCTTGACACCGGCGATCCGGGCGACGGCACCGTCGATTTCCGCATCAAAGAGGTTCATGCCCGGCGAACCGATGAAATATCCCACAAACGTATGCGCGGGGCGCTCGAACAGCTCTTGCGGTGTGCCGATCTGGACGACCCGACCGTCATACATGACAACCACCTTATCGGCAAAGGTCAGCGCTTCGGTCTGGTCGTGGGTCACATAGATCATGGTGTGGCCAAACTCGTGATGCAGCGACTTCAGCTGCGTCCTGAGTTCCCACTTCATATGCGGGTCGATCACGGTCAGCGGCTCGTCAAAAAGCAGCGCATTCACGTCTTCGCGCACCATGCCGCGCCCGAGCGAGATTTTCTGCTTGGCATCTGCCGTCAGCCCGCGCGCCTTGCGGTTCAGTTCTTCTTCCATACCGATCATCTTGGCGATCTGATTGACCCGCTCCGCGACATAGGCCGGATCAGCGCCACGGTTGCGCAGCGGGAACGCCAGATTGTCCCGGACGGTCATCGTGTCGTAGACCACCGGAAACTGGAAGACCTGCGCGATGTTGCGCTCTGCTGTGGGCGCGTGGGTCACATCGTGATCGTTGAAAAGAATACGCCCCTGGCTGGGGTGCAGTAAACCGGAGATGATGTTCAGCAAGGTGGACTTGCCGCAACCCGATGCGCCGAGCAAAGCATAGGCCTCACCATCCACCCAGTCGTGGTTCAGTTCCTTGAGCGCGAAATCGTCTTCCGACGTCGGACTGGGCAGATAGGAATGCGCAAGGTTATCCAGGGTGATCTTGGCCATTATGCAGCCTCCGCATAGGGTGCCGCGGCGACAAGATCACCGTTTTGACCGAAAAGATAGACATGTGCCGGGTCGAGGTAGACTTGCAGATCCTGCCCGGGGTCGAGGCTTTGGACACCGTGCACAAGGCCCACCCAACGTTCGCCGTGATGCTCAAGATGCACGAATGTTTCCGACCCGGTGATTTCCGTGACCGACAGCTTTGTCTTGAAAGACATCGTTCCCGCAACATGCGGCGCCAGTTCCAGATGATTGGGCCGGAAGCCGGCCGTATAGGTGCCGTCAGCGAGACTGGCCGCATTTGCGGCGGCCTCAATGGTCTGACCGTCCCCGAACGACAGCGTGCTGCCCTTCTTCGAAATACTCAGGAAGTTCATCGGAGGATCGGAAAAAACCCTTGCTGTGGTTGCGTTTACCGGTCTGCGGTAGACAGAGGGGGTCAGGCCGAACTGGGTGACTTTACCCTCCCACAAGGCCGCCGTGTTTCCGCCCAGCAGCAACGCCTCTTCCGGCTCGGTCGTCGCATAGACGAAGATGGAGCCGGACTTTTCGAAGATCTTGGGGATCTCGGCGCGCAACTCTTCGCGCAGCTTGTAATCGAGATTGGCCAGCGGTTCATCAAGCAGAACCAGACCGGCGTTTTTGACCAGTGCCCGCGCCAAGGCGCAGCGTTGTTGCTGACCGCCTGAAAGCTCCAATGGCTTGCGGTCCAGCATCGGGGTCAGTTTCATCAGATCGGCTGTCTCGCGCACCCGCCTGTCGATCTCGTCACGCGATTGTCCCAGCAAACGCATCGGTGAGGCGATATTCTCGTAAACGGACATCGACGGGTAGTTGATGAACTGCTGGTACACCATCGCAACCTTGCGGTCCTGCACCCGCATGCCCGTTACGTCTTCGCCGTTCCAGATCACCCGGCCCGTCGCGGGAACGTCCAGCCCGGCCATCAGACGCATCAGCGACGTTTTGCCAGACGACGTTGGGCCAAGAAGCACGTTCATCGTGCCCTTCTGCAATTCGATATCTGTTGGGTAGATGTGGGTTACCCCCCCAACAGTTTTAGACACCCCTTCAAGGATTAAGGTCATGTCCGTCCCCCAGTTTATCCCGCTGCCTGTGCGTTGTTCACGGCCGTCTCCGACTGCACAAAGCGCTCCAACTCAGCAATTTCTTCCTTTTCAAGGCGTAGCCCCAACTTGTTGCGTCGCCAAACGATATCTTCTGCCGAACGCGCATATTCGTGATCGATCAGCCATGTCACTTCGCGTTCCGTCAGGGTTGCCCCGAAGGTCTGCCCCAGATCCGCTTGCTGTGCGGCGTCTCCCAGAACACTCCAGCTTTCGGTACCGTAGGCCCGAACAAGACGGCGCGCCCAGAAGGGCGACAAAAACGGATAGTCTTCATTCAGCCGCGCCACGAGCGCGTCGAAGCCGTCAACCGCAAAATCACCCCCCGGCAGGGCAACGCCCGCGGTCCAGTGGCCCAACGTCCCGGGAAAGAACGGCACGATCTTCTCCATCGCGTCCTCGGCCAGCTTGCGATAGGTTGTGATTTTCCCCCCGAATACGTTCAGGATGGGCGCGCCGCCGGTACTGTCGACCTTGAGCGTATAGTCCCGCGTCGCAGCAGTGGCGCTGCTGGCGCCATCATCGTAAAGCGGCCGCACTCCGGAATATGTCCAGACTACATCCTCCGCACTGATGTCGGCCTTCAGATACTGGTTGATGAAATTCAGCAGGTAGTCCCGTTCTTCCGGTGTGCATTCAGGCTTTGTACCCGGATCGCTGTGTTCGGCATCTGTTGTGCCAATCAGCGTAAAGTCTGTCTCATAGGGGATGGCGAAAATGATCCGCCCGTCGGTTCCCTGGAAAAAGTAGCACTTGTCATGGTCGTAAAGGCGGCGCGTCACGATGTGGCTGCCGCGCACCAGCCGCACCCCTTCCGTGGAGTTGATCCGCACCTTCTGCTGAATGATGTCTCCGACCCAAGGACCACCGGCATTCACCAGCATCCGTGCACTCAGGACCCGCTGATCGCCCGATGCCACATCCTCGACGGTCACTTCCCAGACGTCATCGACACGCGCCGCACTGATCACCTTGGTCCGCACCAGAATATCCGCGCCACGCGCTTCAGCGTCGCGCGCGTTCAACACCACCAGCCTCGAATCTTCGATCCAGCAATCGGAATATTCATACGCCTTCTCGAAACGGTCTTCGAGCGGCGCGCCTTCCACGCTGTTTTTCAGGTTTAGCGTCTTGGTGGCGGGCAATATCTTCCGGCCGCCAAGATTGTCATAGAGCATCAGGCCGAAACGGATCAGCCACGCAGGCCGCCGCCCCTTCATCCACGGCATCAGCGTGTTGAGAATACGGGACGTCGGCGTCGACCCCTCAAAGCGCATGTCCTTGTGATACGGCAGAACGAAGCGCATGGGCCAGCTGATGTGCGGCATGGCCCGCAACAGCACTTCGCGCTCGGTCAGCGCATGGCGCACCAGGTTGATCTCGAAGTATTCCAGATACCTCAGACCGCCGTGGAACAGCTTTGTGGATGCTGACGATGTCGCGGAAGCAAGGTCGTTCATCTCGGCCAGCGCGACGCTCATGCCCCGCCCGGCTGCATCACGCGCAATACCACACCCGTTGATGCCGCCACCGACAACGAAGAGGTCATAGATCTTTTGCTGTGATTGCAGTTTCGACACAAGACCCCCCATCATCGCGTTCGAACAACGATCAAAGGGGTAGCGCACAGGGTTCACGCAATCAAGCGATTTTTTTCGTTTACGTTCGTTTTTACTCGAAACCGAATAGCGCAGGTTCGCTTGGATCTGTTGCAAACTGCAATAAACGGCTGAAGCGCAAGCATTTTCGCTGCCCGGCAGACCCCGCACCGGAACCTGCCGACAAGGCGCGGTATCTCAGGGCCAGCAGATACGCTCACGAAATAATTTGCAATTTCAAAGGTTTTTCCGCTAGGCAAAGTCAGGGGGACAGCCATGTCGCAGACTTTTCGCCATCCAGATATTCTCAAAATCGCACAACGCGAGGGTAAAGTAACCGTCGAAGGCCTGGCCGAGCATTTTGGGGTAACGCTCCAGACCATTCGCAGAGATCTGACCGAACTTGCAGAAGCGAACAAACTCGAACGCGTGCATGGCGGTGCGATCCTGCCCTCGGGCACCACCAACATCGAGTATGAAGAGCGGCGAAACCTGAACGAGACGGCCAAGCTGGCAATGGCGCGGGCCTGTGCTCAGAACATCCCCGAAGGCTGCTCGGTTTTTCTCAATATCGGCACCAGCACCGAAGCCGTGGCGCGGGAATTGCTGCACCATCGCGACCTGATGGTCGTGACCAACAACATGAACATCGCGAATATCCTCCTGGACAATCCGGACTGCCAGATCATTGTCACCGGCGGCGCCCTGCGCCGGGCGGACGGTGGTTTGGTCGGCAACCTGACAATTGATACCATTCGCCAGTTCAAATTCGACATCGCGGTGATCGGCTGTTCGGCAATGGATGAAGACGGTGACCTGCTGGATTTCGACATCCACGAGGTAGGCGTGAGCCAAACGATCATCGCGCAGTCGAGAAAGTGCTTTCTGGTGGCAGACCACTCGAAATTCAGCCGCACAGCCCCGGCGCGCATCGCCTCCATGCAGGCGCTCTCTACCGTCTTCACCGACAGACAACTGCCGGGCGATCTGAAGCAGCGCTGCGCCGACTGGGGTACTGACGTTGTGGTCGCGAAACCGGCAAAGCCCGTCAGCTGAACCTCCGGGGTCACGAGGCCGGCAGCGGCGCCTCTTCGATCGTCCGCAACAGAGAGATAAAACCGGCAACCTGATGCTGAGCAGTCGTCGCGCCCTTTTCCGCCGTGGCAAGATGCGCCTCGCCCACCGTGCCTTCGGGGTTGAGGTCGCTTGCGATCCAGCCGTAAGAGACCGGGCCAACCGGCTGCAGGGTCGTGTCTTGGGCTGTTGACCTAAACGCCTTTGCCGCCCGCATGTCAACCGTGTCCGGCCTGAAATGCAGCATCAGCGATGTTTCCAGATCACCGCCGTGAATACCATATTGCAATTCGTTTTCAGAATACGTGCCATCGGGCGTTCCGAACGACCCCCATTGGCACTTGACGGCCAGCATACCCGCCTGCACCCGCAACTCCCGCGTCAGGATTGAGACCAGATCCAGATTGCCACCATGCGAGTTCACGATCGCGATCTTGCGAACACCCGCGCGCGCCACCGACAAGCCGATCTCGGTCCAGACGCTCAGGGCGGTGGTTGCCGTCAAACTCAGCGTTCCTTCTGCCCAAAGATGCTCATTCGATTTGCCCACGGCCTGAACAGGCAGTATGCGCACATCCATGTCCCGTGGCAGGCCATGGCGCAGTTCCTCCAGCATGCCCTGGGCAATCAGCATATCCGTTCCCACCGGCAAATGCGGGCCATGCTGTTCGATGGCCGCTGTCGGCAGCACGGCGATGGTCTTCAGGGGATCGATTTCCCTGAAGTCAGGCGCCCGAAAATCTGCCCAGTCCCGTGTTGTCATGCCTTTGCCTCGCTGCGCGCTGTGACACGCGTGCCGATGAAACGGTCCATTTTCCGCGCGACACGTTCCAGATGTGCCTGCCGACTGGCCTCCGTCGACCTGTCCATCCGATAATGCGCCGCGTACACGGTCTTGCAATTGCGCGCGCAGATGGCCCGCACACCGCGCAGCAATGTCCGTTTTCCCGGTGCCCCGATCAACTGCGTCATGCCCCAGCTCGCACCGCATGTCGTGAATACGCCGAGTGCGGTGACATGCGTCAGCCCCGCACGAATTGCAGCGCTGTGCGCATCCGGCAGCAGGAAGGCCACCTCTGGCAACAAGACCCTGTCCAGCCATCCTTTGAGCATCGCCGGCATGCCGTACCACCACGTTGGATAGACAAAAATCATGGTATTGCACCACAGAACATCCCGCACGTCACCCGCCACCGGAAGGCGGTTGGCCGGTGCTGTTGCGTAGCCATCAAATTCCTGCGGGGTCATGACCGGATCGAATGCACCTTGGTAGAGGTCCCTCACCCGCACTTCGGCCCCTGCGCTGGTCAGCTTGTCCAATACCCGGTCCCTTACGGCGGCGGTGAAACTCGTTTCCTTCGGGTGACAATAGATGACAAGCGCGCGCATCATGACCGGCCCACCTCCCGGATCTTTGCGTAACTGTACATGCGCGTGTAATCCCAGTCAGGCACATCCCATGAAATCATCTTGCCGGGGTTCAGCAAACCCTTCGGATCTGCCTCTTTCTTGAACGCCAACTGCCGATCATCCACGGTCTGCCGCCCCCCTTCTTCCAGAGTGTAGCGATGCGGGTTGAAAACCATGGCCCCGGCTTCCTCGTGCATCCGGATAATCTCATCCAACCGCTCTTCGGTGGTGAATTTCACAAGGCTGAGGCCTGCAAAGACCACTTTACCCGCCTCTCTCATCACCTCAAGATGCTGCAAGACTTCAGGGCTCAGAGCGTCACGCATCTCCTCGATCAGCTTTATCTGCGCGGTCCCCCCGTAGCGAACCTGCAAATAGGTGATCGACGGATCCACTTTCAGCGCCCGCAGGGTGGTATGGTTCCAGCCATACTCGAACACCAGTCCGGGTTTGCGCGCCCACTCCGCAGTGTCGCTCCGGTAGATGACTTTTGCGGCGGGACGACGGCGCAGAAAGGTTTCGAACCCGTCCATGGAATGCGGGGCCACCATCAGGGCAACAAGATGCGTGTCTTGCGTCACATAAGGCGCGACGCGCTGAAAGAAGTCCTTGGCAATGGGCGCTTCGAAAACCGTGGCCAGCTTGATCAGGATGCCGTCTTCATTTGCCAGATCTTCGGCCAGGGCGGCTGCGTCGTAAAAATCATCCGTTGCGACAAACATCTGCACCCAGTCGTATGCGGGAGCGAGGGGCATTTCGAGCTCGGTTATGATCCCGTTGGTGCCGTAGGCGTGGCTGACGCGGGCCAGATCATCGCCGCGCAGTTCCAGCACGCGCGGTTCGGCTTCCATCGTGACGACGCGCAGTCGGATGATGTTGCCAAGGTCCCGCAGACTGCCCCAGGTACAGGAACCGACGCCCCCGGACCCGCCTGCGATAAAGCCGCCGATTGTCGCCGTTGCCCAGGTCGAGGAAAACATGCGGATTTCCTGACCGGAATGCGCCTGACAGGCGGCGTCCAGATCCTTGAGCAGACACCCCGGTTCGACAATAACGCGCCCGGGATGCACTTCCTTGACCTCCGCCATATGGCGCAGATGCAGAATGCACCCCCCCGCCAGCGGCATCGCCTGGCCATAGTTTCCAGTGCCCGAACCGCGCGTGGTGACCGGAACATCGTGTGTGTAACAGGTTTTCAGAATTTCAATGATGTCCGCCTCGGTGCGCGGGCTGACCACGAAATCCGCCATCACGTTGTCCAGCCGCGCCTTCAACACCGGTGAATACCAAAAAAAGTCGCGGCTTTTGGCCTTCACGGCGGCCGCACTGGTTTCGATGTCGAGATGTGACAATGCTGCTTTGGCGGCGGCGATATTGGGTGTCATGTTGACCTCATCAGGTGGTCCAGTTCGGCATAGTCCGGCAACGTCCGGTCGATCTGGCGGCCTGCCCGCAGCACGATACGGTCGGTTTGCGGGCGGGCGAAAAATTCAGTCCACTCGCGGGCGCGGCAAATCACCAGATCCGCCGGACTGCCCGGCGACAGGTCTGGCACATCGAACCCGCAGGCCCTTGCCGGGTTGACGGTGAAAGCGCGCAGCCAGTCCGCGTCGGCATGATCAAGGTGACCGATCCTTGTGGCTTCGCGCATGACCTCGATCATGTCCAGATCACCGTAGGCATAAAACGGGTCCCGTGTATTGTCAGAAGCAAAGGAGACGTTGACACCCCGCGCCTTGAGTTCGTGCACCAGCGTGATGCCGCGCAGCCGCGGCGTTCCTACCTGCCTGTCCTGCAGGTACAGGTTGCACAGGGGCAGCGACACCACGTTGAGGCCAGCGCGCGCAACCATGTCCATGGTCTGCGCCGCCCGATCCGCATCCTGTGCCGCAAGGGAACACAAATGCCCGACCACCACGCGCTTGTCGAAATCCATGTCGAGAACAGTCTGCGCTACCAGCCGGAGAGCCTCTGACGTGGGATCAAGCGTTTCATCAACATGGAAATCCACCTCGAGATTCCGGTCAGCGGCAAGCTTGAGCACCAGGGAGATCCGGTCTGCCAGATCGGGCACGGGATAGGCCACCATGCCCAGAATACCGCCCGTCCGGGCCACCAGATCTGCGGTCCGCGAATAAGGCCCCTCCGCGGTCACCGCGTCACAGCCGACAAGGCAGGCAGCCTGCAGGTCAATACGGCCCTTCCAGCGCGCGCGCATATCCGCGAACACCGGCCAGGAGATCGCATCCTGTGGTGGAATGCTATCGAGATGTGTGCGGATGGCGCGGGTGCCATGCGCATAGGCACATCGCAAGGCAAAATCCATGCGGGCAGCCACGTCCTGCGCGCTCCAGAAGGCTTCGCGGTCCGCACCGGCGGTGCGCAGGGCCTCGGCAAAACTGCCATCAGGATTTGCCGCGCGCGGCCAGATGTGGCCCTTGTCCAAATGTGTGTGCATGTCGACAAAGGCGGGAACAACCATCGCGCCCCTCATGTCCACCGGCTGGCCCGGGGTGGCGCTGATTTTGCCCTCCCGGATATGCAGTGTATGTGCACAAGACGCGGTCTGACCGTCCACGATCCCGGCTGGCAGTGTCAGGTTCCGCAATGTCACCGGACCTTCTGGCAGCGTCAGAAAATCCATCATACGTCCCTCTTGAGCGCGCTTTCGTGCCATTTGCGCAGCAACATGTGGCTCAAGAAGCTCAGACCGGCAAAGACAACCACGCCGGTTACGGCAATCAGCAACAGGGCCGCGAACATCCGCGGGATGTTCAACCGGTACCCCGCCTCCAGAATGCGAAAGGCAAGACCCGACTTCAGCCCGCCGGTACCGGCGACGTATTCGGCCACAACCGCTCCGATCAACGACAACCCGCCCGCGATCCGCAACCCGCCTAGAAAATACGGAAGCGCCGATGGGAGTTGCAGATAGCGCAGGGTTTGCCAGCGCGTCGCACCATAAATACGAAACAGGTCGCGCAGGTTATGGTCTGCGGAATTGAGGCCCAGCGTCGTATTGCTCAGAACAGGGAAGAAGGCGACAAGCCAAGCACACATCAAAAGCCCCGCGATCCGGCTGTCCACATAGATGAAGATCAACGGGGCGATGGCAACGATCGGCGTGACCTGCAGAATGACCGCGTAGGGGTAGAAACTCATTTCCACCAGCCGCGACTGGGTGAAAAGCACCGCGAGGCCAACGCCCCCGATAACCGCGACGGCCAGCGCCATGAGCGTGATCTGAACCGTTACGAGCAAGGCGTCGAACAGGATCGGCCAGTCTTCGATCAGGGTGGTGAAGACGAGGCCGGGACCGGGAAGTATGTAATGCGGAATCTCATTCCAGACGACCACCCGATCCCAAAGGACAAGCATCACCGCCAGTACCAGCACTGGCAGTATCCATCTGCCGGTTTGCTCGAAACGCTTTTGACGGACCCGCAGCAGTTCGTCCTGATCGACCGCCAAAGGCGGGTCACCGCGCTCCGTAATGCTCATGCCGCCTCCCCCATCGCGGTGCGCAGCGCGTCGGTCGCCTGACGTGTATAGCCCGCGTATTCGGCAGAGGTACGAAAATCGTCTGTGCGGGGGTATGGCGCATTCACGCCAAGCTCTGAGATCACCCGCCCGGGCCGGGCGGCCATGATTACAATCCGGTCCGACAGGAAAACGGATTCGAAAACGGAATGGGTGACAAACACGACCGTGCAGCCGATCGCGGCTTTCAACTTCAGCAGATCGTCATTCAGCTTGAACCGGGTGATTTCGTCCAGGGCGGCAAAGGGTTCGTCCATCAGGATCAGGCGCGGGCGGGTCACCATGGCACGCGCAATGGACACGCGCATCTTCATCCCGCCGGAAAGCTCCCGCGGATAGCTGTTCTGAAACCCGTCCAGCCCTACAAGCGCAAGCGCGTCGAGAACAGCGCTCTTGACCTCAGCATATGGTTTTCCGCGCAGCCTGAAGGGCAGCCAGACGTTCTGCGCGACCGTCGCCCAGGGCATGAGCGTCGGTTCCTGGAAGACAACACCCAGATCGTCCACCTCCCTGCCCCCGGACCAGATGATCCGACCGGATGTGGGGTGCAGCAAGTCGGAGATCAGGCGAAGTGCCGTGGACTTGCCACAGCCCGACGGCCCCAGCAGGGAAATGAAATCGCCTTCGCCAACCCGCAACGACATGCCCTTGAGCGCGGTGACGTCGCCGTTGAAGATCTTGTCCACCCGGTCCATGCGCAGCAGTTCCGGTCGCGGGGATATGTGGTCACCCAAGTCAGTCATACGCTCCCCGAACGCGTTCCTTCAACCGGGGGTGCGATACCGCCGCCGTGTACGCACGCCTCAAGGCTTGATGTCTTTTCCGACAGATTTGTTTGTAAACTCAAGGGTGTATGACGCCTTCCAATCCAAACCATCCTCCAGCACGCCAGCATCGACCATCTTGCTGTAAAAATCGCCGATCACCTCGTCCGTCATCGCGCCGATGCCCATGTCCAGTGCCGCACCGCTGTCGACGATACCCTGTTCCAGCATCATTTTCTTGGCAAAATCAATTTTGTCCTGCGTCATGTCCGGGTTTGCCGCCATGATCAGGGCATCTGCCGCGCTGCTGTCTCCATAAAGGTAATTGTACCATCCGGTAAGCGACCCGTCGACAAAGCACTGCACTTTCCCGGGGTCGCTTTCGATCGTGCCCGCCATCGTTTCGATTGTCGTGGCGTAGGATGAATACCCCGCATCGGCAATCAGAAACACATTCGGTTCTATGCCTGCTTCCTTCTTGACCGCATAGGGTTCCGAACTCAGGTACCCCTGCATGCCTTTTTGCTTGTCCGCGATGAACGGCGCCGGGTTGTACGTATAGGGCTGGCGCTGTTCGACGGTGAAACCATGGGCGGCGATCATCCATTGATAGAAGGAGGTAAACCCGTTGTCGCCGATCAACAGCGTCAGGTCTTTCAGATCCTCCCAGCTTTCCGCCTGACCGGGATGGGCCAGAATGACCTGCGGGTGTTTCTGGAAAATCGCGGCCACAGACACCACCGGAATGCCTTCATTAACCGCGTTGAAGGCTTGCAGCATATCGCCGCCCATGTGGAAGTCGATTTTACCGGCAAGCATCAGCGCGCGATTATTGACCTGCGGCCCGCCGGTGATGATCTCGACATCGAGACCGCACTCCGCATAGGTGCCGTCAGCGACGGACTGATAAAATCCGCCGTGTTCGGCTTGTGCCAGCCAGTTTGTCCCGAAGACAACGGGGGCCAGATGTCCGTCGGCATAACTGGTGGACGCGCATAGGCTCAGCGTACAGGCGAGAAAAGGAAGTTTGGAAAAGGTCATGGCAGCCTCCGGGTTGCGTGCATGGCCAAAGCGTCCGAAACAAACCGACCAAAGGGAAGCCTGCTGCGGCCGAATTGACGATGGAAATCCATGTTCGCCCAAATGCTGTGCAATTTCCACGATTTTATGTACAGCCACGGCGCGTCGGGGCTCACTTTCGCTCATGCGGCGCGGCTCGCGGGAAATTTCTGGCCGCTAGTCTGGCGAACCCAAGGCATTGGCCCAACAGGCAATACAAGCCTCCAGCTGCTCAGGATCGCACGCGACCCATAACCGTCTTCCCTGACACCGGACCAGCAGAACAACGGGCGCGTCCGGGCCAAGCCCGGCCCAGACCGTGCAGTGATCGGCCTGGCTGTCTGCCCCGTTGTCCGCCGTGACAGCAGCATCCAAAGCCTGCAATTCCCTGCCCATCGCGGCCTGCCCTGTTATCTGTTCCCCTTCCGCGCCGTCCCGGTCAAAAAGGGCGAATGCAAAGCTGCGGCATTCGGCGATGGCCGTTTCAACCGTTTTAGTCTGCGCGTTCAGTGGCGTCTCGCCCAACAGATGCCGCGACAGATCATGAGATGACACACCGATGACCCCGGCAGGAATCGGGTCGCTGATCAGCGCGGTGCGCACATGCACGTCGGTCGCCGACACGCTGAAAGCCTCAAGCGTTCGGGCAACGGCGTCAGCATCCTCTCCGGTCAGAAAAGATGCATTGCCGAGTGACGAAGGGGGGGCCGTTCCGGCGGACTGGCTGTCAGACACGCGCAGAACGCGCCTTTCCGCGACATCCAGCGCCACCACACCGCCCCGATCATTGGTAAACATCACCTGGCGTCGCAGAACCGTTTCGTCAATCTCCTGCAGGATGGCCTTTTGCACCTGCCCCGCTCCGCCGCGCGAGATCCGTCTGCCCGGGCCGCATATGTCGTCTGTAACAGTGGCCAAACCAGCCAATACGCCTGCCAACCGGGTTGCATCTTCAAGTCCGCTATCGGGCATGGATCAAACCTCCATCCCGATGGCATCGAGCACCTGCACCGCCGCCGCCATAATGTCCGTCACCGGGGCGTCGCTGTCACATAGGATGCACAGGGCTTCCTTGTTGTCGTGTGCCGAGCGTACAAAGCAATACTGCTGCGTACGGTCAAACAGAACGGCTGTCTGCGGCATGCACCGGCTGGTCGAGAACGCGGCGGCGACACGCGTGGCATCGTCACCATTCAGGCTGACTGTTGCTTTCTGACACAGAGCATCTAGATGTTCCTGCGTGGTCTTCTCGCGCGTGCTGGACGACAAAACCATGCCAGTGGACAAATCGGCGAACGCCACGGCTTTGCAACCGGCGAACCGGGTACGAAAGCCATCCAGCCGATCCTTCACCGACATATCATTCACCGTTACCCGATGCACACACGCATTCTGCCTTTTCAGATTGCCTCAGGCATAGCGGCAGAAAATGTGATTCCGGTTAACGATTTCAGGAGAATTTAGGGCTTAAGCTCTCTTCTTCTTCCGGTTCGGGACGTGGTGCAGGGCGGGGCCGGGTTGCTTTGACCACCGGCCTGCGGGGTACGATACGGTCATCACGCTCCGTTTGCGGCGACGCTTCGTCTGACGGTACCGCTTCAGGTGCTTCAGTCGCCTCGCACCCCTGATAGACAAACGGTTCCGTCGGTGCATCCCGGGCGATACGGTCCGTCAACACGCTGATGATGTTCAGAAATTCGTTGACGAAAGGTTCGGCACCGCTCTGGTCCCATAAATCCGGATCATCCTCGGCGTCGCGCGCCTGTGTCAGGGACATCATCAGGCATTGGGCAAACAAATCCTCGGCTTCGGAACGGACGCGTTTAAGCACTTTCTTGCGGTCTTTCTCGGACACAAGCATATCGCCACGTGTCAGCAGCAGCAGTGAGTGTTCCTGTATGTGCGGCGGCACTTTTTCCCAGACAGATGCCTCGCTCTGGCGCCAGGCCTGCGTCGCGGGGCTGCACCAGATCACGCCGTCTGCCAGTGGCAAGATTCGTTCCCAGACAGAGGCCGCCATGTTCGGGTCTGAAATGCCGGGCATATCGATCACGTCGCACATGCGCAGTATCTCCTCCTTGCTCTGAATGCGGATGAACGCGGTTTGCTCGGTTGGAATTTCCTGCAAGGATTCCAGATCGCAAGGCGTTTCATTGCCGTCGAGATCCACGATAACCGCCGGCGCGGAGCCGTAGCTGATCCAGACCGGAGGCAATTGGGTTGCAATCACCTGCACCGGCAAAGGGTCCGACCCGATCATCAGATTTGCCAAGGTGCTTTTGCCTGCGCTGAACTCGCCCATCAGCGCGATGCGCGGCCGGCGCGGCCCCGGCAGATTCTGCACGTACGCAGGGACTTCCGCGGGTGGGTTATCAAGGGTCATGATGCATACTCGTTCAGTGTTTTCAGCGTGTCGGCCAGAAGCTTCTTGTGATCCGGCGGCGCATTTTTCGCGGCCTGTGCCTGCAGTTCCTTCGGGTCGGATTGCGCCATGCGATCGAATGCCTCGAATACGGATGCCTGCTCCGCCAGAAAGACGTCCATCGCGTCACAGGCGGTTTGCCGCACTTCCTGGGCCAGATCGTCGCGCAACTCATCCACAAACGGGTTCGTTTCCGTTTTGATCAATTCGTAGAAGTTCGCAGCATAGGCCTTGTACCCGCGCCGGTGCAGCCACCAGCGTTTCCACCAGCTTCCGTTGAGATCGAGCGCGATAGTGCGGCCCAGTGAAACCGGTGGCGGCACCTGCGGAGCCCGTGGCAATGACACGTCGATCAGCCCGGGGGCAAATCCAAAAGCCTGATGGTACAGGGTCGTCAATTCCGACGCGGCTTCCTGTGTTGCCGCCTCGAACGCCGCTTTGCTCTTGCGGGCGAGCACCTTGTGTGACGATCCCAGCAGCATACGCAGACCCGCGGGATCATAAGTCCAGGGTTCATGGTCACCATATTGTTCCAGATGCACGATCAGGGACGCCGTCGCGCGATCCAGGAAACTGGCCTGCACACGGTTCATGCGTTCGGAAAACTCCTCCAGAATATCGGCAAAAGCCTCGTCCAGCCTCGCCCTGTGCGATTGCGTAATCTCTGCCATGCGGGCGATGGCGTCATCGCGGTTGAGTTTTTCGGGCGCAAGCCCTTCTGTGCCAGCCGCGCTGATCTTGTCTGCGGCCAAAACGGTGTTTGCGAGGTTCAGCCCGCTGGATGCGATACGCTGCAACGTTGCCGCACCAACCCCTTCGGCAATGCGCATCGACAGTGCATTTTGCAGCGACGGGACGCCCGACAGTGCCCAGGCAAGAGTAACGGGGTCGTGCCCTGCGCTATCCTCCAGCACATCGCTCAGATCGGCGGCGGTTGACCAGTTCAGCATCGCGTCCGCGCTGGATTGGGGCAAGGCGTCGAGCCGCCCGTCCAGCGCGTAAGAGGCCCACAGCGCACTGCCAAAGACCACATGAGCGTCCTCGGGACCCTTGTGACGGGCAAGTGTTTCCTGGATGCTTTGTGCAATCTGCGGGATCTGGCTGGCGGGATCCGAAAGCTCGTCGACCCGGTTGACGAATATCACCACATCTCTGGATTTTACATGCGATATCAGCCGGATAAGCGCCAGATCCGTAGAGGAAAGCGCCTGATGCGCGGATAAGACAACAACACAGATGCGGCTGTCACGGATGGACCGGATCGTGATCTGTTCACGCATCATGAAAGTGTCGTTGACACCTGGCGTATCACGCAGACACAACCGCACCGGCAGGGACATGCGCTGCAAGGAAAGATCCGCCGATTTGGTGATATCGGCAAAACGTCCCTGCTCTTCCGAGATATCCGGATCCTCGGCATCCGGTTCCTCGCCAAGACAGACGTAGCGCTCGATCAGGTCTTTATCGAGGTAGCCGTAGTCGCGCTGCTGGCCCAAGAGCATTTCGAATTTCTGGCCGAGCCGGACGCGCGATTTCTCCCGCATCTCAGCAGCTTGCGCCTTAATCTTTTCCAACTCGTCATCGGCCCCGGCGCGGCTGGCCAGTTCGCCGATGCGACCGCCGCCTGAAATCAACCGGTCCCATTCATCTTCGTCAAAAAACTGGAAGGACGCGCTGCTTTCAAAGCCGGGCGTTTCGGGGTGCAGATGCAGCGAGGTGACCACCGATGTCCAGGGATTCACATCCGCAGGCAACAGATCGGACTGCCCGACCATGGCGTTCACAAGCGAGGTCTTGCCCGACTTGATCTGTCCGATCATCGTCACGCTCGGCTCAAAAGCCTCCAGTTGACGCAAGAGACGGTCCGCACGTTTGGCGGTGCTTTCATCCCCGAGGGTCTGCAGCGCCTTCAGCGCGGTGCGCAGGTCGGTTTCGGATTTTGCATAGGCCTGCAGCGGCTCCAGCCCCATGCGCAACAAGTCGGACTGCTTGGCCTCCTGAAACTCCTGACTGGCCGAGGCGTTGAGAACGTTCATATCAGACCGTCCTGCACGGCCCATGCGTCGGGCGCATCGGAGCTGTCGATTGATGTCACAGATGATGGCATAATTGGTTGGCCCCAAGAGAAACTTGCCCTGAAAATACCGGTCAAATGTGTAGTGATTGTGGCCTTTGGCAGGCCCAATTGCTGAGTATCATTAAGGTTTTAATGACCGGCGCGGATATGCAGGTCGCGGGTCAGTTGCAAAATGATGGTTGCCGCGTCGGCCGCCGAGCGCAGGTCGTTTTCAAGGCTCATCAGCACGACCTTGTCACTGGCTTCGTACAGATCGTTCCGCCATGCCTCGAAATCCGGGGCGGTCTGCGTTTGTTCGGAGGCGATCTCTGCCAACTCTTCGGCAAGCGTTCCGCAACAGCCCAGGACGAGATCGGGCTGAACATTCGCGGTGTCCGCAGCCGCTGCGAGCAGTTCGGGCGTGCGGCTGCGCAACAGCTCCAGCGCTTTCTGATAGGTGCGTACATGTGGCGCTGCGGCTGCGCCGTTGGGGTGTGCGCCGTCAGGGTCTGCGTGGCCGGTGTCCGGCTGCGCAGTGGTGCCGTTGCGTTCCAGAAACAGCAGCGCGCTGTCCAAATCCGCACGGCGGCCGGACCTTGACAGATGCAGCAAGGTGGTGGCCAGCGCCTTGACGCCGCTCGCGGCGAACTGATCCTCCGGGAGCGTGCCGGTCTGCGTCAAAACCCGCTGGGCCTGCAGCGTCGAGGTTGGGAAAAAGCTGTGAAACTCTTCGGCGGCGATCGTTTGCAGGGCGGCAATTGTGTCGGGCAGCTGGCCCTTGTCGGCGCAGATATCTGCCTTGGTGAGCACCAGAAAACTGTGATCTTTCACATGATCAGACACTGTCGCCCAGACCGCTGTTTCGCTGGCGCTGAACTCCGCGGTGCACCACAGGACAATATCCGCGTTGGAAACAGCAGCTTTCGCCGCGGCTGAAAAACCCTCGCCCTCCGGCGGGACGGCTGCGTCTGTCAGGGTCGTGAGTTTCAACAAATCGCTGGGCAGGGAGATCCTGCGCGCCCCACCCGGCGCATTGCCAAGATCCGTCACCTCGTCGCCAAAGCAATATGTGGTTGTGACATCCGCGTCCTCCGGGATGGGCTGACGCATCAAGACGCTGCACAGGCTGGATTTGCCAACAGCTTTGGGGCCTATCACCACGACATTTACACCCGCCCCCAGTCGCTCCAACAGGCTCCTTGCCTGTCGCCGCGTGGCTTCGGTCACCCCATCGGATGCAGCGACCGCGGTCAGACGCGCCATCACATCTGTCAGTTCAGCGTCATCCGACACGGCGTATGCCTTCGACCTGTTCGGCGTTCCGGTCAACCGTGCAATCGCCCGCAGGTTCTTTCAGCTTCACGACAGAGAATGAGACGTTGTCGAGATCGGGATCATTCAGCTGGCTCAGGCGTTCCAGCAAACTGTCAGCGATCTTCGCGCTATGGTCGTTCTCGTGGTGGCGCAACACGCCTTCAATTTCGGCATCGGTCAGGAACTGCAGACCATCACTTGCCACGATCATCATGTCCCCGGCGCGCAGCTCTGTCGGGTCGGACGGGCAGTCAACGCGCGGCACGTTTTCGCCAAAGAGCACTGAGGTGAGCGTGTTGCGATCCGGATGGCAGCGGCCCTCTTCATCATCAAGCAAACCCGACTTGACCATGAAATCGATCTGAGGCGCCATGGAGTGATCTTCGTTGAGCTGTCTGAGCTTGCCGTCACGATACAGAAACAGCGGCGAGTCCCCGATTGAAATCCAGTAAAGATGTTTGTTGATGATCACGGTGGCGACCAGCGTCGCGCCCATTCCCTGGGTTTCGGGATAGGTATCCACGTGTTCGCGCAGGCAGGCGTTTGCCGCCATCGCCGCGTCAAACAGACTGGTCCGCACCGAGGCTTCGAAGGCCGCGACGTCGCCACGTTGAAACATCAACTCGCTGAAAACCTCGGTGACCACGATCTTGCTGGCGACATCACCGGCCGCGTGCCCCCCCATGCCATCAGCAAGCACCGCCAGACCAACCTCCGCGCCGCGCGCGAAATCGGCAATAATGGCGTCCTCCTGATAGCTGCGCTGCCCCATGCTCAGGGCCGAGGCGGCATCAAAGTCAAACGGCGGAGGCATCGCTGCTATCCGTCATGTCCCATTTGAAGTCCGATCCGCACAGGGCGACGAAACGTAACGTGGTCTCACCGATGCGCAGCAGGTCCGCGTGGTGCAATTCCTCCGTGCTCAGGACCGGACGGGCATTGCGGCGTATGATGTTCGATTTTCCGCCATGACCGATGTAGAATTTATTCTCTTCTTCGTCGTAGGCGATCGCCGCATGATTGTGACGCGAGATGCTGTTATCGCCGAAATCCAGTTTGATAACCTGATCCTCCCCGCGACCGATCATCGAGGCGCCGCTGAAAATGCTGAAGGAATGGCCGACACCCGGCCCTTCGATGACAACCAGCCAACCGACGGGGAATTTGTCATGCTGCGGCTTTGCAGTTGCGTTTTCAGAAGCGTCGAACGGATCATTGGCCTCACCCTCCGAGCGATTGAACCCAAGAAGCCGCGTCTTTACGCGCCCGGCGCGTCGGCCTGACCGGCCAGCCGCCGGTGCCGGCACACCGGACAAGGGGGCGGTGTTCGACAGATCCAATGGCGCGGGCTCCGCCGCTTCACGTGCGGCGGGTTCCGTTCCCCCACCCAAGGCGGTCATCTGCTGTTGCGCAAAGGCGACGAGGTCCGCCGCACCGTCATCTGCAGGGTTTTCAGCGGTGTCGCCTGCGGGCGATGCCGCCTGTTCCGAACCGACATCGGGCAGCATGTCCTTCCCGGCCTCCGTGTCGGGCGCACCGTCCACGGCGGCGTCCTGCGCGGCTTCCGGGGTCGGTTTCTCTTCCATCATGCGGGTCTGCGCCAGAACCGCCGCGATATCCGCCGATGCGGTTTCCTCTTCAGCTTCTTCCTCTTCGCCTTCCTCTGCCACCGCCACAGGCTCTGCTGCTTCGGGGTCTGTCTGCGCAACCGCGCCGACATCTGCCGGGTCCGGGTCGCTCATGTCATCTTGCGTAACATCATCGATCCTTGCCTCCGCCACGGGGGCGTCGCCCTCCTCCCCAGCCCGGGGCTCCTGGTCAGCCCCGGCGACGATAAACGGATCCAAAGGCAACACCCTGTCGTCGGAGGAATACATAAACGCGTCTCGCAATGCATCTTCGTCCAATGCTTCGTCGCCAGTCGCAGGCCTTGCCTGGTTTTGAAAAACCTTTCGGAAGAGTGTCATGTCATGCCTTTCCAATATCGCCTGTAATGAACAGCCCCGGGACACCCGGAACGGTGAGAAGTAGTTGTTGATCTGTCGGCCTGCGGTCTTGTTAGCCCCCCGCCACAACAGATTGATTGATGGTCCAGTAGCCGTAGTCTTCACCCAGGGTGATGATTTGACCGACCGTGACCGCGTGAATGTTATCGAACTGCAGGGCCGTGTGGCCGAGCAGGAAATAGGCGACAAGGATCACCGGGATGGTCGCCAGCCTGCGCCAGTATGACGACCGGGCGATCGATTTTTCCGCCGCAACCAAGGCGTCCATGTCTTTTTGTGACAGCACCTCGGGCAATTGCTTTCCGGAGCGGGGCGTCGAGACGGTTTCCAGCTTGGAGCGTGAAGATGCCGGGCGGCGCGCGTTGTCCTTCAGGACGCGGCTTTTACTTTTTACCACGGCGGCGGGCGTGATCGACACTTTCTCGGGAACGAGTCCGCCGGGTCTGTCCGGGTCGGTTTCAGTTTCGGTTGACCCGTCCGGCACGACATCAACCGTGTCCCGGTGAGCAAGAAGGTCATCACTCGGCCCGGCATCCGTGGCACTATCATCGGCTGCGGACATGCCCGCATCGCTCCCGTCCACGTCTTCGGTGTCGTAGAGGTCTCTGAAGAACGCTTCGTCATACTTCGGATCAACCGACTTCGACTTGACCACTGCGGGTTCAGGCTTGGCCTCAATCGTTGTTTTGGGAACGTCGGCGGGCGCCTGTGGTTCAAAATCAACCGAGGCGGTCTTGATCAGCTTGCTGATTGTCAGATTGATGGTTTCGTCATCCCGCGCCTTGGCGCGCGCGATCTCAACCCGTTTGCTGTGATCAATCATCAGTATCCAGTCTTCGGCAGACTGAATCCGCTCCGACGGCACGATGTTCATCGCGGTGTCGATTGCCGCGAGAAAAGCGTCGTCATACTCTGGGAAACGCCCCAGAAGCGGCTCGTAAAGGTCGGGTTGGTTCGCCGCGAGCGCAGCCAGACGCGCCTGGCTGTTCGGCGGTGCATTCCCGGTGATCAGGTGGGTCAGTGAAGCGGCAAAGGCGTACAGATCACTGCTGGGGTATTGCTGGCTGCCCGCGACGTAGAATTCCTGCGGGGAATATCCGTCCTTGACCACGAGCACGGCCGAGAGCACCCGGCTTTTCCGGCTGGCCTCTTCGCGGGCGGCGCCAAAGTCGATCAGCACCGGGCGTCCCGACGTATCCACAAGAATGTTGTCGGGAGAGATGTCTCGGTGCAGCAGGTCCTGACTGTGCACGTGAGCGATGGCCTCCAGAAGCGACAAGGTGAGTGAGCGCACCTGTGCGGGAGAGAATCTGGGCGCACCGCTTTCGATGATTTCCAGCAGGTCCTTGCCGTCAATCAGATCCAGCGCCATGTAGGCGGTTTCGTTGTATTCAAACACCTGATGCACGCCGACGACGCTGGAATGGTTCAGCCGGGACAAAGCATGCGCTTCCCGAATGAAAAGCGCCACGATGGAGCGGAAATCATCAACGTAATTGCGCGTGCGTGCGCGCACGGTCTTATTGACACGGCTGCAGAAGGCTTCGGGAAAACACTCCTTGATCACCACGGTCCGGTTCAGACTGTCCTTGGCAAGATAGGTGATCCCGAACCCGCCGCTGCTGAGATAGCGGATAATCTCGTACTGGCCGCTGAGCAATTGACTGCCGGGCGCCAGCGCCTCGCTGTTCACCTCGTCCGCTAGTATCCCTTCGTGAATGCTCATCGCGCTATCTATCTATCGTCCACTGGTGATCACAAAACCTGCCGCACCGATGGATCGGACGCAGGCGTGCTCAGAAAATGGTCGAAATGCTGTGTCCAAAACATGGCTTACAAAGGGAACGGCCGTGCAATGAACAGACAAGTTTAAGCGAATTCTGCCGGTATTCGGTGCCGTCGGGATACGCGTACGCGCCAAGATCCCCTGTAATCACTCAGGATCACAGGGGAAAGACTGCGGCAAAGGTCAGACGTCTTACAGGGCGACCCGGGTGGCCTTGCCGTGTTTTTCCGCCTCGCGCGCGGCAACCGAGGCAACAGCCAGATCCTGCAGGCCGACGCCGGTGCCGTCAAACAGGGTCACTTCGTCTTCACTGCTACGGCCCGGATGATCGCCGTTGATCACAGCCCCGATCGGCGTGATGTCATCCTCTGATATCAGCCCCGATGCGATGGCGTGCTGTGCTTCGCCAAGTGTGACGGATTGCGCGATTTCATCGGCAAAGACCGTCGCGTTGGCCAGAATGGCAGGATCAACTTCCTGTTTGCCCTTGGTGTCCGTACCCATGCAGGCAATGTGCGTACCCGGCTTGATCCAGTCGTTCATCATCAACGGCTCAAACGCCGACGTGATGGTGATAATGACATCCGCCTGTGCGCCCAGTTCTTCTTGTGTGACGGCTTCGAAGGCCAGCCCCAGCTCTTCGGCAACACCGCCCAGTCGCGGTAGCATCTCGGGATGCGGATTCCACGCCACCACTTTCTCAAAATCACGCTGCCGGGCCGCGGACCGCAGCTGGAAAGTGGATTGATGCCCGGCCCCGACCATACCCAGCACCTTCGCTTCCTTGCGTGCCAGATGCGCAATTGACACAGAAGACGACGCCGCCGTGCGCACCGCCGTGAGGTAATTGCCCCCCACCAGCGCCTGCAGCATGCCCGTGTCCGGATCAAAGAGGAAGATCGTGGACTGGTGGTTTGTCAGCCCCTTGTCCATGTTGCCGGGCCAGTACCCGCCCGACTTCACCCCCAGGGTCATGCCCGCCTTGTCGAAGCCCGATTTGAACCCGTAGAGCGCGTCGGCATAGCCGATCGCCTCCCGGATCACCGGGAAGTTGTAGGCATCCCCTCTGGCCATCGCGCCAAAGACGGCCTCCACCGCGGAAAAGGCATCAGCGTCGCTGACCACCTCCGCGCATACGTCTTCTCCTACAATGAGCAATCCTTCAGCCATGGGGGTCTTCCTGTATTCAGTGCCTGCGAGTGACGCGCGCCCGAAGAAGCCGGACGCGCGATGCGTGTAATTTCGTCCGTGAGGATCAGTATGCTTTGCCGCGTGCAGAGACCGGCCAGAGCGTTTCAACCTTGCCATTGCGGACACCGACATACCAGTCATGCACGTTACACGTGGGGTCACAGTGGCCCGGCACGAGCTTCAGCTTGTCGTTGACTTTCAGGACACCGTCCGGGTCCGCGACAACGCCATGCTCGTCAGAACATTTGACGTATTCCACGTCATCGCGGCCAAAGATCGTCGGCAATCCGGAATCCACCGATTGCGCCTTGAGGCCCGCATCGACAATGGCTTTATCCGCCTTGGCATGGCTCATCACGGATGTGAGAATGAAAAGCGCGTTCTCCCACTCTCCCTGATCGATCCGGTTGCCGTCCTTGTCGAGGATACGGCCGTAATCGGCATCCATGAAGGCGTAGGACCCACATTGCAATTCGTTGTAAACGCCGGAATTGCCCTCGAAGTAGTAAGAGCCGGTGCCGCCTCCTCCGACGATGTCGCACTCAAGCCCTTCAGCTTTCAATGTGTCCACCGCGTCCTTCACCTGTGCCACGGCAATGTCGATCTTGGCCTTGCGGTCGTCATAGCTGTCCATGTGCTGCATTGCACCCTGATACGCCTGGATGCCGGCGAATTTCAGGCCCGGCGCGGCATCGATCGCCTTGGCGATTTCAACAACCGCGGGCGTCGTGGTGACACCGCAGCGCCCGGCGCCGCAGTCAATCTCCACCAGGCACTCGATTTCCGTGCCGTGACGGGTTGCCGCCTCCGACAGGTCGGCGACATTCTCAACGTCGTCAACACAGCATATCGTGCGTGCGCCAAGCTTTGGCAGCCGCGCCAGACGGTCAATCTTTTCCGGCTGACGGACCTGGTTGGAAACCAGTACATCCTTGATGCCGCCGCGGGCAAAAACCTCCGCCTCCGACACCTTCTGACAGCAGACGCCGCAGCTTCCGCCCAGCTTTTCCTGCAGCAGCGCCACGTCGACCGATTTGTGCATTTTGCCGTGCACCCGGTGGCGCATGCCGTGATCCCTGGCCCAGTCGCCCATTTTCATAATGTTACGCTCCAAGGCGTCCAGATCCAGAACCAGACAGGGTGTCGCGATCTGAGCTTCATCCATGCCAATCGCGGCCGGGATGTCGTAACCGACTTCATAGTCGTCGAAATTCACTTGCTTGTTCATATCCGTTTCTCCTTAGCCCTTGATCCAGGGCAGTTTGTCCAAATCGACGTTGCCGCCGGTGATGATGACGCCGACACGCTTGCCGCGGAACACGTCCGGGTTGCGCAGAATGGTCGCCATCGGCACCGCGCAGCTCGCCTCCATCACGATTTTCATTCGCTGCCATGTCAGCTTCATCGCGTCGATGATCTCCTGCTCGGAGGCCGTCAGAATATCGGTCACGAAGTGCGACACGAAATGCCATGTATTCTCTTTCAGCGGCACCTTGAGCCCGTCGGCAACCGTGACCGGCGCATCGTCCGCGATGATGTGCCCCGCCCGGAAAGAGCGCGCGGCATCATCCGCCTGATCCGGCTCGGCTGCGTAGATCTCCATGTGCGGGGCCAGGTTGGACAGCGTCAGGCACGTGCCGGAGATCATGCCACCGCCGCCAATCGGAGCAATCACCGCGTCGAGCCGCTCGGCTTGCTCCAGCAGTTCCAGCGAACAGGTCGCCTGCCCCGCGATCACGCGCGGATCGTTGTAGGGGTGCACGAATTCCGCACCGGTGGCGGCCTGCACCTCCGCAAACACCGCCTCCCGGCTCGATGTTGAGGGTTCGCATTCCGTGATGATCCCGCCGTAGCCCCGCACGGCGGCTTTCTTGGCCTCGGGCGCGGTGCGCGGCATGACCACATGGCAGGGAATGCCACGACGCCCGGCCGCATAGCTGAGAGACAAGGCGTGATTGCCGGAGGAATGCGTTGCCACGCCCTTCTCCGCCATTTCATCGCTCAACCCAAAAACAGCGTTCGACGCGCCACGGACCTTGAACGCACCTGCCTTCTGAAAGTTTTCGCATTTGAAGAACAGTTCAGCGCCGGTCAGTTCGTTGAAGTAGGTCGAGGTCAGCACCGGTGTCCGGTGAATATAGGGTTTGATCCGGGCATGAGCATCCCGCACGTGGTCAATCGTGAGGTCTGGTCCTGTGAGTGCATCCAGCATGTATCGAGCCCTCCTTACGCTGCCGACCGGACGAGGGCGGCGCGGTGCCTGCGGAAGTAATCCTGTGCCGCAGCGACACCGCTGCCCAGTTCAACCGGGTATTCCAGGTCCGCCATGGCCATTTCTATGGTGGCCAGGCCGGACAACACCATCACATCGGTGAGGCTGCCCAGATGGCCGATGCGGAATGCCTTGCCGTTCATCTCTCCCAGCCCGATGCCGAAAGACACGCCGTAGGCATTGAAGGCCTGATCGGTCAACGCGTTGCTGTCGAAGCCTTCGGGCACGTAAATGGCGCTCACGGTGTCGGAGTACAGATCCGGGGTGTCGGCAACCAGTTTCAACCCCCATGCATCCACGGCGCGGCGCACCCCTTCGGCCAATCGGAAGTGGCGTGCATAGACATTTTCAAGGCCCTCTTCGAAAAGCATCTTCAGGCTTTCGCGCATGCCGTAGATCAGCTGCAACGGAGGGGTGTAGGGAAACCCGCCCGACGCATTCGCGCCCATCATATCACGGAAATCGAAAAACGTGCGCGACAGCTTGGCATCCTCCATGGCAGCCAGCGCTTTCGGACTGACGCCCAAGATGGCCATACCGGTTGCCAGCATGAAGCCCTTTTGCGAGCCCGACACCGCAATGTCGACGCCCCAGGCGTCCATGTGAAACTCCATCGACGCCAAGGAGCTGACACAATCCACAAACAGCATCGCCGGGTGGCTGGCCGCATCCATTGCGGACCGCACGGCCGCGATATCGGATTTGACACCCGTCGCGGTTTCATTGTGCGTGACGAGCACGGCCTTGATGTCATGGGCCTTGTCGGTAGTCAGAATCGCTTCGAATTTATCGGCTGGTGCGCCTGACCCCCATGAGCATTCGATAATCTGCACCTCAAGCTGGTGACGCTGACACAGGTCGATCCATCGATGGCTGAACATGCCATACCGGGCGACGAGCACTTTGTCGCCCGGACTGAGGGTGTTGCAGATGGCGGCCTCCCAGCCGCCGGTGCCGCTCGCGGGGAAAGTGATGACCGTGCCATCGCGGGTATCAAAGACTTTTTTCGTATCCTCCAACACCGGCGCAAATGTTTCGACAAAATCCGGCGCACGATGGTCGCGCGTCTGAACATGCATTGCCGCTCTTAGCCGGTCTGGAATATTTGTCGGCCCGGGAATGAACACTGGATTTTGGTCTGACATGGCATGATCCTCCTCATCTACCACCGCAAGATAACAGGTAGCCCCAGAAATTCAATTTTCTCGAAAACCATTTTCATTATTAAAATTAAATACACAACACACTGATAGATATCAGTTTTATATTTTCCATAATCAGAATTATTTTTTATTTGAAATTGTTTTTCATTTGTGTGAACAATACAGCAAGCGATTCAGGAGCACGATGTGACCCCGCAGAAGCGACAGCGCGGCAGGCCCAAGTCTCAATTCAAGGAAAGCTCTGCAGGCACCCTGCAGTCGCTGGACCGTGCGCTCGGCGTCCTGAAATCAGTTGCCCGCGCGGAGAGAGCCACGCTGACGGATCTGTCACTGTCAATTGGCGTTCCGACCGCAACAACGCATCGCATCCTGACCACACTGCAAAAACACGGCTTCGTCGCCTTTGACGAAGAGCGTCAGGACTGGGTCATCGGGATCGAAGCCTACCGCACCGGCGTATCCTTCATGAACCGCACTAGCCTTGGTGCGGTCAGCCGCCCGATCATGCGACAACTGATGGAAAAGACGGGGGAGACCGCGAACCTTGCCATCGCTGATGGGCCGGAGGTCGTGTTTGTCGGCCAGGTCGAGACGCTCAATCCGATCCGGGCATTCTTCGCCCGGGGAACCCGCACATCGATGCATGCCTCCGGCACTGGCAAGGCGATCCTGTCTGCCCTGCCCGAGGAGCGTGCTCGAAAGCTCCTGATGTCCATCGGGCTCAGCAGCTTTACTGAAAACACACTTGTGACGCCCGATGCGCTTTTTGACGATCTGGCACAGACCCGCGCGCGCGGGTGGTCGTTTGACCGGGAAGAACGCCACTCGGGAATGTCCTGCATCGGCAGCGTTATCTTCGATGAGCACCAGGAACCTTTTGCCGGCGTGTCCATCTCAGGCCCCAGCACCCGCTTCAACCCTTTGCGGGTACCGGAACTGGGCGCCATGGTCTCAGAGGCGGCACAACAAATCACCGGCCTGATCGGAGGGCGCGCGCCATCGGGCACCCCGAAACCGACGGCACTGACCGTCTGACTACAACAATTGATCGCACGCAGGAGGAGGAAACCACACCAAACCAACAAGAAAAGGCGCCGTTTCACCCGCTGGTTGTACTAAAGTGTTGTTTTTCGGTTTGTTTTTCTTGCCGGATGCCAATGCTCCGCTAGACTTACAGGATGAAATTCGGGGAGGGTTTTTTGCACGAGGGTCCGAGGAGGGAGCCATACTGCAATGAATGACCCACAAGGTCGTCAATTCTTGAAATTTCAGAAGACCAGGAGCGGTTCGCTCGGATATGATTTGGACACATACAGTCCATTCCTAGGGAGGAAATATGACAGACAATCTTAATCGCAGAAAATTCCTGCGCGGCTCGGCCGTTGCAGGTGCAGCGGCCCTTGCAACGCCAGCAATTGCTGACGGGCACGGTGTGACGCTGAAAATGCAAGCCGCGTGGGGCGGCGGTATTTTCCTTGAAAACGCGCAGTCATTCGCAGCGCGCGTCAACGAGATGAGCGGCGGATCACTGACCATCGAAGTGCTGTCGGTCGACGCAGTTGTCAAAACCAGCCAGATGCAGGACGCGGTACACCGCGGGGTTCTCGATGCGGCGCATTACGTGCCGGCTTACTGGTACGGCAAATCGAAGGCCGCGTCGCTTTTCGGCACCGGCCCCTGCTTTGGCTGGTCGAGCCAGGAAGTGCTGGGCTGGGTCTATGCCGGCGGCGGTCAGGAGCTTTTTGACGAGCTGATGGCGGAGTTGCGCCTGAACGTTGTTTCGTTCTTCAACTCACCAATGCCTGCACAGCCCCTTGGCTGGTTCAAGGAAGAGATCAAGGACGCCAGCCAAATGAACGGCCTGAAATACCGTACGGTGGGTCTGGCCGCAGACGTCCTGCTGGAAATGGGCATGTCCGTTGTCCAGTTGCCGGGCGGTGAAATCCAGCCAGCGATGAAATCCGGCCTGATCGACGCGGCGGAGTTCAACAACCCGACCTCCGACCGTGACTTCGGGATGCAGGACGTCTCCAAGCACTACCACCTCGCCTCGTTCCACCAGAGCCAGGAGTTCTTCGAGGTCACCATCAACAAGGACAAGTTCAACGCGCTCAGCGATGACCACAAGGCGATCATCAAGAACGCGTCGATGGCCGAGAACTCGGGCTTCTACTGGGGCAACACCAAGCGCTATTCGGATGACCTGCTGAAGCTGCAGGAATCCGACGGTGTGAACGTTTACCGCACGCCGGATTCGGTGATGGCGGCGCAACTGGCTGCCTGGGATAAGGTCACGGACCGGATCGCGAACGATGATCCGTTCTTTGCCAAGGTGATGGAGTCGCAAAAGGCTTACGCCAAGAACGTGATGAACTACCTCAACCTGAACCAGCCTGACTACAAGCTGGCCTACAACCACTACTTCGGTTGATTTCAGACACGCTGGAAACAGTCCGGGCGCTTTGCCAAGTGCCCGGACGCTTGATGCAATCCGGGTCCACAGAAGGCCCGGGAATTGGTCATACAGGGAAATAGACAATGAAACTTGTTCATTCTATTGAAGGGCTTAGCCTCTGGGTTGGTCGCGCCTTCGGGTGGTGTATCCTGATCCTGACGCTCTCGGTGTCGTATGAGGTCTTCGTACGCTACGTCCTCAACGCGCCGACGGTCTGGGCCTTCGATATGATGATCCAGATGTATGGCGCCTTGTTCCTGATGTGCGGTGCCTACGCGCTGGCTCAGGACACGCATGTGCGCGCCGATGTCGTCTACCGCCTGCTGCCCATCCGCGTGCAGGCAGGGCTTGATTTCGTGTTGTATTTCCTCTTCTTCTTTCCCGGCATCGTCGCCCTGGTCTGGTTCGGCTACGAGATCGCCTCCGACAGCTGGCGCTACAAGGAAGTCAGCTTTAACAGCCCCGCGAGCATCCAGATCTACTTCTTCAAGTCGCTTATTCCGGTTGCGGGCGTGCTGCTGATGATCCAGGGCTTTGCCGAACTGATCCGGTGCGTCATCGCCATGCGCACCGCCGAATGGCCCGAGAGGCTGGCGGATGTAAAAGAGACCGAAGACCTGCTTTCGGAAGCAGATATCGCTGAAATTCAAGCCATCCATCCCGGCAAGCAATAACAACGCTCCCGCAGGCAGAAAGATCATAAGATGACAAATCCCGAAGTCGCCCTTCTCATGCTGGGCCTATTTATTGTGCTGGTGCTCCTTGGGTTCCCGATCGCCTTTACGCTTCTCGCGATGGGGGTGGCCTTTGGCTACTACGCCTATCATCAGGGCGGCCCGATCGAGAGTTTCAGTGATATCTTCAACAACAACATTTTCTACCTGCTCAACCAGAATACCTATTCCGTGATGGAAAACCCGACGCTGGTCGCCATCCCGCTGTTCCTCTTCATGGGGTACGTGGTCGAGCGCGCCAATATCGTCGACAAGCTCTTCTTCTCGCTCTACCAGGCGGCGCGCAACCTGCCCGGCTCGCTTGCCATTGCGGCTTTGCTGACCTGTGCGGTCTTTTCCACAGCCTCGGGCATCGTGGGCGCGGTTGTCACACTGATGGGCCTGCTGGCCTTCCCGGCCATGGCGAATGCCAATTACAACAAGAGCTTCGCATCGGGTGTGATCTGTGCCGGCGGCACCTTGGGCATTCTGATCCCTCCTTCCATCATGCTGATCGTCTACTCGGCAATTGCGGACCTGTCGCCGCTGCGTCTTTACGCGGCCGCTGTGTTCCCGGGGCTTCTGCTGGCGGGGTTCTACATTGTCTACGTGATCGTCCGGGTCTGGTTTAACCCGGCCCTTGCGCCGAAACCGCAGATGGACGACATCCCCCCGCCGCGGGAGATTTACTTGAACCTGCTGGTGAGCTTCGTGCCGCTGACGGTCCTGATCGCGCTCGTGCTCGGCTCGATCCTCGGAGGGCTTGCTACACCGGCCGAAGCGGCAGCCATGGGCGCGCTGGGAGGCATGGTCCTCGCGGTGCTGTACCGTTCGATGACGTGGACCAAGCTGAAGGAAAGCGTCTTTCTCACGGCCAAGGCAACGGCCATGGTCTGCTGGCTCTTCGTTGGGTCATGGACCTTCGCCTCGGTCTTTTCCTATCTCGGCGGCCACGACATTATCGCGGATTGGGTGGGCGGCATGGATCTGGAGCCATGGCAGTTCCTCGTGCTGGCCCAGATCATCATCTTCCTGCTGGGCTGGCCGCTCGAATGGTCGGAAATCCTGATCATTTTCGTGCCGATCTTCCTGCCCCTGCTCGACGTCTTCGGCGTGAACCCCTACTTCTTTGCGATGCTCGTTGCGCTCAACCTGCAAACCTCTTTCCTGACACCACCAATGGCCATGTCAGCCTACTACCTTAAAGGGGTGCTCAAGAAGCAGATCGAGTTGATGGACATCTTCCGTGGCATCATGCCGTACTTGGGGATTGTGATCTTCACGATGGTGCTCATGTACCAGTTCCCCGGCATCGCTCTGTGGTTTCCTGACTACCTCTTCGGCACCTACATCCCGTGAAGATCAAACCCCATACGCTCAGCGCGACCGAGGCGGCGACTTTCATCGCCTCGGGCCAGCTCAAGTCGGTCCAGCTGGTGCAATCCTGTCTTGACCATATCGCCGAGACAGACGGGGCCATTCACGCCTGGGCGCATCTGGACGCCGAGGCCGCACTGGCACAGGCCGCAGACTGCGACAGGCACAGGCAGAGCGGACTGGCCACCGGCCCGCTGCACGGTTTGCCTGTGGGCCTGAAAGACATCATCGATACCCGCGACATGCCCACCCAGCGCGGCACCCCGATCTTCGCAGGGCGCCAGACTGATGATGACGCCCGGATCGTCGAAATGCTGCGCGAGGCGGGCGCGGTGATCATGGGCAAAACCGTCACCACGGAACTGGCCTTTGTGCACGCCAACGAGACCCGCAACCCGCATAACACCCATCATTCGCCCGGCGGTTCCTCCAGCGGTTCCGCCGCCGCGGTCGCTGCCGGACATGTGCCATTGGCCGTCGGCACGCAGACCAATGGATCGGTAATCCGCCCGGCCTCTTTTTGCGGTACTTTCGGCTTCAAGCCGACGCGCGGGACAATCCCCCGCACAGGGGTTCTGCAAACCTCGCAGTCGCTGGACCAGATCGGTACGTTCGCCCGCACGTTGCAGGATACTGCCTTGCTGGCCGACGCCATCAGCGGATACGACCAACGCGATACCGAAAGCTTTGCCCATGCCCGCCCTGACATGCTGCTGGGCGCGACCGAAGACGCGCCGGTCGAGCCGGATTTCGCGTGGTTCAACCTCCCCTTCAACGACCGGCTGTCCGGGGCGGCAAGGGAGGGACTGGACGGGGTGATGGACATCCTTGGGGCACGGGTCACGCGGATGGATCCGGCCAACCAGCTGGGGGAACTGGTGGCCGTGCAGGCGCGCATCCACGAATTCGAGATTGCGCAGCATCAGGCGGATGTTTTTGACACTCACTGGGACGCGATCAGCGACACCCTCAAACCGATCATCACCCGCGCCCGCCAGATCAGCCGAACCGAATACGAAGATGCCCTCGCTGTGAAGACATCCGCGCAGGGCTTCTTTGCGGACTTCTTCCACGAATTCGACGCCATCATCGCCCCTGCCGCGGCGGGGGAAGCGCCGCGGTTCGGTGACGGCACCGGTGATCCGATCTGCTGCACCCTCTGGACGCTGGCGGGGCTTCCTTGCGTCACCCTGCCCCTTCTGGTGGGTGAAACCGGCCTGCCTATTGGTGTACAGTTGATTGGACCGGCACATAAAGATGACCGCCTGCTGCGCAGCGCACGCTGGCTGCAACAGCACATCGCGGCTGCGGCCGCCTGAAAAAGAGGAGATATCCGATGTCATATACCATCAAACTCATCATGGGCCTGATCGGCACCGCCCTGCTTGTGACATTCGTTGGCGGGCTGTCTCAGAGTATCTCCTCTGGCTTTGCGGGGTTCTGGGGCGGCTTTCCCTTCATGGTCATCGCGATCATCGTCTGCGGCATGGCGATTTATGATTACTGGGATGAATGCATCCGGAAGAAGTAACCAATGTCCAAGCCACGCCTCTGGATCACTCGCCGCCTGTCCGACGCGACGCTTGAACGTGCCGCACGAGACTACGACACCGTCGTCAACTACGAGGACACGCCGGGCACCGCGGACCAGCTGATCACCGCCAGCGCCGCGTTTGACGCGATCATTCCCTGTCACTCCGAACATTTCAGCGCCAATGTCGCAGCGCAGTTGCACCCCCGTCTCAAGATCATCGCCAATCATTCCGTCGGAGTGGATCATTGCGACCTGCCGGCGCTTGCGGCGCGCGGGATCACGGTCACAAACACGCCGGACGTCCTGTCGGATGCCACGGCGGAACTGGCAATGTTACTGATGCTGGGGGCGGCCCGTCACGCGGTCGCAGGAGACCGGATTGTCCGCACCGGAGCATGGGATTTCTGGTCCCCTTCCTTCATGGTCGGCAAACAGGTCACCGGTGCGCGTCTGGGGATCATCGGGATGGGCCGCGTCGGCCGCGCCTTTGCCACCAAGGCGCGCGGTTTTGACATGGAAATTCATTATTTCAACCGCAGCCCTTTGCCGGAAAGCCACGCCATGGGGGCGGTGTATCACGACACGGTCGAAAGCCTTTTGGGGGTGGCAGACTTTCTGTCCCTGCACTGCCCTGCCACGCCCCAGACCACCAACCTGATGGATGCGGCGCGGTTTGCCCTGCTGCCGAAGGGAGCGATCATGGTGAATTCGGCGCGCGGCGCGCTGGTGGATGAAACCGCGCTTCTGGATGCCTTGGCGGATGGCCAGCTTGCCGCCGCCGGTCTTGACTGCTTTCAGACCGAACCCGGTGGAAACCCCGCGTTTTCAGCACATGAGAACATCTTCATGCTGCCGCACATCGGATCGGCGACAACCAAGACGCGGGATGCCATGGGGTTCCGGGCGCTCGACAATCTTGACGCGTTCTTTGCGGGCCAAACCCCGAAGGACAAGCTCTAGCGCCTAACTGCTGAACAGATCGGCATAGTCCTGTCGCAACAAGTTCTTCTGTACTTTGCCCATGGTGTTTCTGGGCAGTTCATCCAGCACAATCAGTTTTCGCGGATGTTTGAACCGCGCGAGCTTATCGCCCACTGCCGTCGTGATTTGCCCAAGATCGGGAGCGCCGGATTTCTCTGCGACCACGAATCCGACCACCGTTTCCCCAAAGTCGGGATGTGGCACGCCAACCACCGCGCTTTCCAGCACACCGGGCTGATCGTCCAACAGCACCTCGATCTCCTTGGGATAGATGTTGTACCCGCCCGAAATGATCAGATCCTTGTTGCGTCCCACGATCTGCACGTAGCCCATGTCGTCGATCAACCCGAGGTCACCGGTTATGAAGAACCCGTCGTCGCGCAACTCCTCCCTGGTCTTTTCCGGCATGTGCCAATAGCCCTTGAAGACATTCGGCCCCCGCACTTCGATCTGTCCGATCTCTCCCCGTGGCAGGATCCGGCCCGTCGACGGCTCCGTGATCTTCAGCTCGACCCCCGGCAGTGGCAATCCCACCGTGCCCGCGCGGCGCACACCGTCATAAGGGTTGGAGGTGTTCATGTTCGTTTCCGTCATGCCGTAGCGTTCCAGAATACGGTGTCCGGTGCGGGTTTCGAACTGCGCATGTGTCTCCGCCAGAAGCGGCGCGCTGCCGGAAATGAAGAGGCGCATGTGATCCACCAGCGCCCGGGTGAACCGCGGGTCATCCAGAAGCCGCGTGTAAAACGTCGGCACGCCCATCATGGACGTGGCCTGCGGCAACTGATCGATCATGACATCCACATCGAATTTCGGAACGAAGATCATCGCCCCCCCCGCGAGCAGCGTGATGTTGGTCGCGACGAACAGCCCATGCGTGTGGAAAATGGGCAGCGCATGCAGCAGCACGTCATCCTTGTCAAAGCGCCAGACATCGACCAGCGTTTGCGCGTTGGACAGCAGGTTGGTTTGGGTCAGCATCGCCCCCTTGGATCGTCCGGTCGTGCCCGACGTGTAGAGAAGGGCGGCAAGATCATCGCCCGCCCTCGGGACAGTGTCAAAATGATCGGGCTGTTCGCGGGCGCGCTCATCCAGGCTGCCTGCGCCGTCCGGTCCCAGCGTCTCCAGCAGGGCATTTGCGAACCGCGCGACGGGCATCAGGCCATCGCGTTTTTCAGGATCGCAAATCAGCAAGGCGGCACCGCTGTTCTCGACGAAATACGCGACCTCGCTGGCGGTATACGCGGTGTTCAAAGGCAAGAAGATGATGCCCGATTGCACGCAGGCCGCATATGCCGCCAGCGCCTGCGGAGATTTTTCCACCTGCACCGCCAGCCTGTCCCCTGCCTTGACGCCGAGCGCGGCAAAGGCGTTGGCAAAGCGTGCCGCCATGGCCACAAATTCCGCATGCGTCACAACCTCGCCCGTCAGAAGGTGCAAAAAGGCGGTCTCTTTGCCTGCGTGACGGCCGAAGAGCTTATCATAAAGGGGGTTGGCCATCCGCGTGTACCTATTGCGTTGTTTTCTCAAATTCAGCGGCAAGAGCCTGCACCTGCGCTGACGCCGCAACTTTTCGCTCGGCCGCGTATCCTTCGTGGTTCTGTGCGATGGAGGTCAGGTCGTACAGATAATTCACCATCAGGCCCGAGGACTGCGCCATACCGTTGGGGGACAGATCCGCCCGGGCATGTACATCATGGACATGAGCCCCGTTGCCCAGATGAAAGCGCGCAACCGGGTCGCGAGGACTGCCGTCCGAGCGTTTGGCCCCGAGCAGATAATAGGCCGCCGCCCGACGTTGCGCGGGTGTGTCTTCGCCAACTGACAGGCCGGTTTCGGCCAGCCAGTCGTTCAGCCCAGGGATCGGAGACAGCGTCACGAAGGTCTCGATCCCTGACAGATCGCGTGACAGATCGGCCGCCACCTGTTTGATCAGCGAGTTGCCAAAGGAGATGCCAGCAAGGCCCGACTGGCAATTGGAAATCGAATAGAAAACCGCGGTGTCCGCCGCCACCCCGGAAATCTCTTCGCGCGCGTCCGACAACAGCGCCTGCACCGATCCGGGCACGCCGCGGGTCAACGCGACCTCGACAAAGATCAAGGGTTCGTTCGGCATGGCGGGGTGAAAAAAGGCAAAACACCGCCGGTCGCTGGGCTGGACGCGGCGGCGCAGATCGTCCCAGCTGCCGATGGCATGCACGGCTTCATAGGCGATGATTTTTTCCAGAACCTCTGCCGGGCTCTCCCAGTTGATCGGGCGCAGAACCAGAAACCCGCGATTGAACCACGAGGCAAAAAGATGCTGAAAATCCTGATCGACCGGGGCAAGTTCGGGCCGGGATTTGGCATATCTCAGCAGGTCATCCCGCATCTGCACAAGCTGCGCGGTTGCGCCGGGGATCTGGTTCAGCCTGCGCGCAAGCTCTTGCCTCTTCGGCTCTGACGCGGTGGTGAAGGCGCGGTAATGGGATTTCGACGGATCCTGCTCAAACGCATCCAGCGCGTCGCGCACCGCATCAGGATCCAGACCCAAATCCTGCGCGAGGAACGAAAAAAACGCCTGTTTGCCATCCTCATCCATCGCCGCGTAGCGATCCAGTATATGCCGCGCCGTCACCGAGCCTGAGACTTCGCCGGAACTGCCCAGCAGATCGTGGCAAAGCTCCTCAATACTCCTGCCGGTCAGGTCGGGCTCCAGCGCACTGCGGTAGCGGCGCTCGAAAACTGTTGACAGAAGATCAGCCAGAAAGCTCAAAACGTCGGTCCCATCACTGCATCCGGCAGCCAAGTTGCAAGCCCCGGAAAGAGGCACAAAAGCACAATGGCCACGACCATACACGCCACGAACGGCAAAGACCCCATGAGGATTGTCTTCAGCGAGATATCCGGCGCAATGCCGTTGATCACGTAAAGGTTCAGGCCCACGGGCGGGCTGATCAGGCCGATTTCCATATTAATGGTTAAAACCACGGCAAACCAGATCGGGTCAAACCCCGCGGTCGTGATGATGGGCAGCAAGATCGGGGCCGCCATCAGAATGACGGCCACGGGTGGCAGAAAGAAACCTGCGATCAGCAGGAACACGTTCACCGTGCCCATCAGGACCCAGCGGTTCACGTCAAGCGTGCCGATCCATTCCGCGATGGCCTGCGTGATGAACAGGCTGGACAGCATGTAGGAAAAGACGCCCGCCGCGGCGATGATGAACAGGATCATCACGCTTTCCTTGGTGCTGTCGCGCAGCACGTTCCACAATGCGGACGGCGCCCAGAGCTTATAGATCACCATGGCGATGATCAGGCAGAGCAGCGCACCAACCGCTGCGGTTTCCGACGGCGTCGCGATACCGCCATACATGGCGTAGAGCACGCCGAGGATGATCCCCAGAAACGGTAGGACCCGTGGCAGGATTTCCAGTTTCTCGCGCCAGGTGTAACTGCCCGCCGTCAACAGGCTCGCATCACCCGATTTCCACGTGGAATAGAGCGACCACGCCATGAAGAGCACCACCAGCAGCAGGCCCGGGATCACGCCGGCAAGGAAAAGACGGCCAATCGATGTCTCGGTCGCAATGCCGTAAACGATCATCGTCACCGACGGCGGAATGAGAATACCCAGGGTCCCCCCGGCCGCGATGGATCCGGCGGCGACACCGTCCGGATAGCCGCGTTTGCGCATCTCGGGGATGCCCATTTTACCGATTGCCGCACAGGTGGCCGGGCTGGAGCCCGACATCGCCGCGAAAAGCGCGCAGGCCCCAAGGTTGGAGATAACCAACCCCCCCGGGACGCGTGTCAGCCAACGCTCCAGCGCTTCGTAAAGATCAGCGCCCGCCCGCGTCGATGCGATGGAAGACCCCATGATGATGAACATCGGAATGGACAGCAGCGCAAAGTTATCGAGCTTGCCGAAAAGAATCTCGGGCATCAGCTCAAGGCTGCGCATCCCGTCGAAGATCATCAGGAAGCCCGCGGAAACGATCAGCAATCCAACCGCAACGGACACGCCGGAGAACAGCACGAATATCGTGGACAGGGCAACCAGCGCACCAAGCAGCAAAGGGTCCATCAGCTATCCTCCAGCCCGAAGGGTGCCTCGGTGCCGGTCAGTACGCCCACCAGATCAGCGATCAGTTGCAGCAGCAGCAGGCCGAACCCAATCGGCAGCGCCAGATACGGTATCCACAGCCGGACGCCCCAGACCGTGTCGGACCGCCAGCCCCGATCCCAGGCGAAGTGCCAGTATTCGTAGCCGTACCATAGCATCACGCCGATGATCGCAATTGATACAGACAGCGTGACCACCGCCAGAACACGGCGGCCACGCGGTGGCAGCGCCAAGGGAATCAGATCGACATTCACATGGCCGCGCAGACGTTGCACATAAGGCAGACCGATCAGCGTGGCGGCCACCACCAGATAAACAACCATCTCGGTCTGCCAGACGGTCGAGCCGTTCAGAACGAACCGCACAAAGATCATCTGGCAGGTGATCGCCACCGCAAGCACGATCATCCCGGCAGAGCACCACCCGGCGACCGTGGAAAGAGCGGCCACCACGCGCAGAAACGGATGGTTGCCGACGCGCGCATCAGCGGCAGTATTTTGACCGGCCATGAGGATCGTCCTGAAACATGAAGAAAAAGAAAGGGCGGTGACGTGTCACCGCCCAGTTCGGGATCACTCGACAGCCAGTGCCATGTCGAGCAACGCCTGCCCGTCGGGGACATCTGCAACAAAGGCTTTGTAGGATGTCTCCTTGGCGATGGCCTGCCATGCGGCAAAGTCTTCGGCTGTCATCTGGGCGATCTCAACCCCTGCGTCTTCAAACACTTTGACAGAGGCCGCGTCCTGCTTCTTGGCTTCATCGAGGTAGAATGCCTCGGCTTTTTCCGATGCCGCCAGCAGGGCCGATTGCTGCGCTTGCGACAATCCCTCAAACGTGGATTTGTTCATCAGGACAGGTTGATACATGAACCACAGCGCCACGTCAGAGGCGGGCGTGTAGCATTTGACCTGCTCGTAAATCCGGTAGGACACGAAAGACGACGAAGATGTGTTTGCGGCCGTGAGAACGCCGGTTTGCATCGCGTTGTAAATCTCGGATGATGCCATGGAAGCGATCGATGCCCCTGCCCCTGCCAGCATCTGCTCAAAGGCTTTTCCAGCCGCGCGGGTCTGCTGACCTGCCACGTCCTCCGGCTTGGTGATACACTTATCCTTGCCGACAAATCCGCCTGCCAGATAGCCATGCACGAGCACCATGACGTCATCATCGGCCATCTTCGCTTCCAGCGCTTCCATGAACGGACTGTCGCTCAGACGTGCCGCGTGGTCGTGGTTCTTTACCAGCCCGGGCATGAGCGTCAGGTTATAGGCCGGTTGCTGGCCGCCCGCATAGCTCAATGGCAAGACGGTCATATCCAGTTGGCCCCGGCTGAGCGGTTTATATTGCTCACGCGGTTTGAACAGCGATTTGGACCCGAAAATCTTAATCTCCAGATCGACATCCGCGGCGGCCACTTCGTCAGCGATGATTTGGGCGACCTGGTGCCGCACGTCTTTGTTGGACCATTGGTGAGACAGGCGCAGCTCGGTTGCCTGCGCGGACGCAGCGAATGTTCCAAGGGCAGCGGCAAGCGCTGCCGAAAACAGTTTCATTTTCATTGTATCCTCCCAGAATGCCGGGCGCTCTCTGCCCGGCTCGACCTCCAGCATTGAGTGTCTCGCATTCAAAGTCAATATTATTGTATACAAGAATATGATTGTTGAGCACGCAAATCCGCTCTAGAGTACACCCATGGAAAGTCGCCACGCAGACAGGATCGCCGACGCCTTGGAGGAATTGGTCTTCACCGGTCAGTTCAACGATGGCGATCGCCTGGACGAGATCCGGCTGGCCAAGCAGTTCGGCGTCTCGCGCACGCCGATCCGTGAAGCCCTGCAGCGTCTGGTCGCGTCGGGTATTGCGGAGCAATTGCCCCGCCGGGGCGTTTTCGTGCGCCAGCCCGGCCCGGTTGAACTGATGGAAATGTTCGAAACCATGGCGGAGATCGAAGGTGTCTGCGGTCGATTGGCAGCCCGCCGGATCACCGATGAAGCCCTGGCGGAGCTTGAGGGGGCAAACAGGCTGTGCCGCGAGGCCGTCGCTGCGCATGATACCGATGGCTATTACCGCGAAAACGAGCGATTCCATCACACGATCTATGCGCAATCAGGCAACAGCTATCTGGCCAATCAGGCGTTGCGATTGCACCGCCGTCTGAAACCCTTCCGGCGTCTGCAACTGAGGTTGCGGGGGCGCATGGCGCAATCCATGGCGGAGCATGAAGAGATTGTCGCAGCCCTCAAGGCGGGTGCAGATGATCGCGCTGCCAAGGCGCTGCGCAAACACGTGGGCATTCAGGGTGAAAAGTTCCGCCACCTGATGACGGAGCTTCGTACTGCCGCGCAGTAGAGCTATTCGCCCAAGCGCACCGCCTGACCAGAGGTTTGATCCGCTGCCGAGAACCCGGCGTCGTTCAACAGGTAGTTGGCTCCGACGGCGATGGCCGCCATTGCGATGGCCGCAAAGATGATCTCTCTCATGTCGAGCCCGCCTGGGATTTCTTCTCTTCGACTTCGGCCGTCCAGATGCTGTGGTGTTCACGCGCCCATTGCAATTCGACCTCGCCCTTGCCCATGGCGTCATATGCGCCTTCCATGCCGACGGAACCGATGTAGATATGCGCGATGATGATCGCCATCAGCACGAAGCTGACAATGGCGTGCCAGAGCTGCGCATATTGCATCTCCTCATGCGGGGCGAGGGTTGTCGTCAATTCCCCCAGACCCAGCAATTGCGGCAGCCCCAGGGCATTGAGCTTCTCGAAGGTGACGGCGAACATCGGCAACTCGAACGGGAATAGCAGCGACAGACCGGAGGCGGAGATCGATGCCCCGAGCACAATCACCGACCAGAATATCAGCTTTTGCCCGGCGTTGAATTTCTTGGCCGGCGGGTGGCCGTGCCCGAAAATGCCGCCCCCCTTCAGGATCCAGTTGATATCGGTCCGGTCAGGCAGGTTGTGGATTACCCAGAAGACGAACACCAGAACAAGCGCCAGCATGAAAGCCCAGGACACGTTGTTGTGGACCCATTTCGAGGCCACCGCCAGCGTCGCGAAGGCTTCGTGACCGAAGGCCGGGATCAGCACTTTCCGTCCCGCAAGCGTGATCAGCCCGGTGATCCCCAGCAGGATGAACGATCCGGCCAATAGCCAATGCGCAAAGCGTTCCACGGAATTGAACCGCAAAATTGTCTGGCCGGTCTTTTCCCCATCAATGCGAATACGTCCGCGGATCAGGTAAAAAACCGCCAGCAGCAGCACCATGCCGCCAAGCAACCAGCTGCCATACTTGAGCAGTGGTCCCTGGCGGAATTCCAGCCACCACATGCCGCCATCCTGAATCAGCACATCCGCCGCCGGCCCGCGCGCCTGCGTCGTGATGGCGGCGGAGTTGTAGCGGTAAGCGCGCCACAAATCCGGATCAGATGCCCCTCCGAGCGTTCCAAGCTGCCCACTGATCGGGGCGGCATTCTCCGGGTTTCCGGTCACGCCGCTGCGAAAACTGTCATCGACCTTCAGGCCCTCCTGACGTTTCATGATGTCTTCAAGCGTTTGCGCACCGCCCGTGGCGCTGCGATCAACTGGCGCCACCTCCTGCGCCTGCACGGAGACCGAAAAGGTCATGGAAAACACCAGGAGACACAGAAAACGGAGCATGGGGATATCCTGTTTGGCTGAGACACCCGGGGCGGCCCGATTGAGCCGCCCCAGAGGAATGTCAAGTAAGGCTAGGGGCGGCGGTCAGCCCCCTTTCTGATCGTAGGCAGTGCCCCACCCCCACGCACCGGAGCCAAAGCCACGGGCCACCACGCGTTCGCGGTAGATGCTGGAGACAACGTCGCCGTCACCCGCCAGCAGTGCCTTGGTTGCGCACATCTCCGCGCAGATCGGCAATTTACCCTCCGCGATGCGGTTGCGACCGTATTTGGCGAATTCCGCGGTGGAGTTGTTTTCTTCCGGTCCCCCGGCGCAGAAGGTACATTTGTCCATCTTGCCACGGGACCCGAAGTTGCCAGCCTGCGGGAACTGCGGCGCGCCGAAGGGGCATGCATAAAAGCAGTATCCGCAGCCGATGCAGAGGTCTTTGGAGTGCAGAACGACGCCTTCTTCGTTCTGGTAGAAGCAGTCCACCGGACAGACGGCCATGCAGGGCGCGTCCGAACAGTGCATGCAGGCCACGGAAATCGACCGTTCCCCGGGCGAGCCGTCGTTGATGGTGACGACCTTCCGGCGGTTGATGCCCCACGGCACTTCATGTTCGTTTTTACAGGCTGTGACGCAGGCGTTGCATTCGATGCAGCGTTCAGCGTCGACGAGAAATTTTGCTCTAGCGGCCATTTTTCATACTCCCCTTATGCTGCCCAGATTTTGCAGAGCGTCGATTTCGTCTCTTGCATCTGTGTTACGCTGTCATAGCCATAGGTCTGCGCCGTGTTCGACGCCTCCCCCAGAACATATGGGTCTGCTCCTTCGGGATACTTGTCCCTCAGATCGACCCCTTCGAGATGCCCGCCGAAGTGGAAGGGCATGAAGGCAACACCGGAGGCAACCCGCTCGGTGACCATGGCCATGACCTTGACCTTGCCGCCTTCGGGACCTTCGACCCAGACCTGTTCGCCATCGCGGATGCCAAGATTGTTGGCATCGCGGGTGTTCACTTCGACAAACATGTCCTGTTGCAGTTCCGCCAGCCACGGGTTCGAGCGTGACTCGTCGCCGCCGCCTTCATATTCGACCAGACGTCCGGATGTCAGAATGAGCGGATACTCCTCCGAGAAGTCGTTTTCCTGGATCGACTTGTACATCGTCGGCAGGCGCCAGAACTTCTTGTCTTCGTAGGTCGGATAGTCGGCCACGAGATCGCGGCGGTTGGTATAGAGCGGTTCGCGGTGCACCGGTACCGGGTCTGGGAAGGTCCAGACCACGGCGCGGGCCTTGGCGTTACCGAAGGGCGCACAGCCATGGGCAATCGCCACCCGCTGGATACCGCCCGACAGGTCGGTTTTCCAGTTGGTCTTGGGCCCGGCCACCGCATCAATAGCGGCACGTTCATCCGCTGTCAGATCGCCATCCCAGCCAAGGTCCATCAGCATCTGCATCGTGAATTCAGGATATCCGTCCTGAATTTCCGATCCAGCCGACGCGACCCCTTCGGCCAGCAGGTTATCGCCATCCCGCTCCACGCCAAAGCGCGCCCGGAAGGTCAAGCCTCCTTCGGCCACCGGTTTGCTCATATCATACAGGTTCGGTGTTCCGGGGTGGTTCATCTCCGCCGTGCCCCAGCTTGGCCATGGCAGACCGTAATAGTCGCCATCCGCGGGGCCGCCAACGGCCTGCAGCGTGGTGCGGTCGAAGGTGTGCTGGTTCGCCATGTGCATCTTCAGACGTTCTGGCGACTGGCCGGTGTAACCGATTGTCCACATGCCGCGATTGAACTCGCGGGTGATGTCCTCGATCACCGGCTCTTCGCCCTCCATCGCGATATTGCGGAAGATCTTGTCATGGAAACCGAACTTCTTGGCGAACATCGAGATGATCGTGTGATCGGGCAGCGATTCAAACAGCGGCTCCACCACCTTGTCGCGCCACTGCAGCGACCGGTTGGACGCCGTGACAGAGCCGCGTGTCTCGAATTGGGTACAGGCCGGCAGCAGGTAAACCCCGTCATCACGGTCCTGCAACACGGCAGAAACGGTCGGATAGGGGTCGACAACCACCATCAGATCCAGCTTCTCCATCGCCGTCTTCATTTCTTTCTGACGGGTCTGCGAGTTCGGCGCATGGCCCCAGAGTACCATGGCGCGGGTATTGTCCGGCTGATCGATGTTTTCGGCATCCTCCAGAACGCCGTCAATCCAGCGCGACACCGGGATACCGGTCTGGTTCATCATCTTCTTGCCGTCGAACTCGGCATCCGAGAAGCGGCCCTTGAGCCAGTCGAGGTCTTCTTCCCAGACCCGCGCCCAATGCGCCCAGGATCCATCGGAAAGCCCGTAGTACCCCGGCAGCGTGTTGGCCAGCACCCCAAGGTCGGTGGCGCCCTGTACGTTGTCATGGCCGCGGAAGATATTGGTACCGCCGCCGGATGTACCCATGTTGCCAAGCGCCAGCTGCAGCACGCAATAGGCGCGTGTGTTGTTGTTGCCGTTGGTGTGCTGGGTGCCACCCATGCACCAGATCACGGTGCCGGGACGGTTGTTGGCCAGCGTCCGCGCCACGCGCTTGAGCTGGCTGCCGGGCGCGCCGGTGACGCGCTCAACCTCTTCAGGCGTCCAGCGGGCGACTTCTTCCTTGATCTGGTCCATACCCCAGACACGGGTGCGGATGAACTCCTTGTCCTCCCACTCGTTGTCGAAGATGTGCCAGAGGATACCCCAGACGAGCGCCACGTCCGTCCCGGGACGGAAGCGGACGTATTCGTCCGCATGGGCCGCCGTGCGTGTGAAACGCGGATCGCAGACGATCATCGGCGCGTTGTTCTGCTCCTTCGCTTTCAGGATGTGCAGCAGCGAGACAGGGTGTGCTTCTGCCGGGTTGCCGCCGATCAGGAAGATCGCCTTGGAATTATGGATGTCATTGTAGCTGTTGGTCATGGCGCCGTAGCCCCATGTATTCGCCACACCGGCCACCGTGGTGGAGTGGCAGATCCGCGCCTGGTGATCGACGTTGTTGGTGCCCCAGTAGGCGGCAAATTTGCGGAACAGATAGGCCTGTTCGTTATTATGCTTGGCCGATCCGAGCCAGTAGACCGAATCCGGGCCGCTTTCCTCGCGGATTTTCATCATGCCGTCGCCGATCTCGTTGATCGCCTGCTCCCAGCTGATGCGTTTCCACTCCCCGCCCTCTTTCTTCATCGGGTACTTGAGGCGACGCTCGCCATGGGCATGTTCGCGCACCGCCGCTCCCTTGGCGCAATGGGCGCCGAGGTTGAAGGGGCTGTCCCAGCCGGGCTCCTGCCCGGTCCACACGCCGTTCGCAACTTCCGCGATGACCGTGCAGCCCACCGAGCAGTGCGTACACACGGATTTGATTGTCTGCACAGCGCCGTTTACCGCGGACTGGGCAGAGGCCTGCGTGACCGATCCGCCGGTGGCGGAGATGGCGGCCAATCCCCCGATCGCGAGACCTGATCCACGCAGAAACGCGCGGCGGTCCACTGATTTCTCGGCCACGTCCGTCAGGATGTTCGTCCGTCCTGCACGCTGTGTGACCCCGTTGGTCTTTTTCCTAAGCATTTTTCCCTCCCTTGCTGCCCCGATAAGGTGGCTAGGTGTATTGATGATCCTGAACCGTTGGAAAACGCGCCACTGTCGCGCGGCGCGCGCTGACAGCGTTCAGAATCGCGTGCTGTCCAGATAGGCACGCGTATGTGCCGTATCCTGCATCTTGTCCGAGGTGAGATCGACCGGCGACGCCTCCGCCGTTCCGGTGCCCGCCGCGACCGCAGCTACCGCCGCCGGCGCGGCGGTGCCCGCGAGTTTCAGAAAATCCCGGCGATTTGTGTCGCCCTCTGAAGTCTTTGCCATGTGTCTTCTCCCTTTCGTCTTGTCCTGGACGGCGTCTCGCCCTTTGTGGCAGATCAGACTGCCGTCAATCTGAATGCTTCTTTCTCTATCGACATGAATTCCCGCCCCAGCGAGCCGATCGACGCATAGAGGATCGAGGCGTTTGCGGCTTCCAGATCCGAGTAAAAATGCGTCGCCCATGGGGCAATGTGGTTGTTGAAAAACATGCGCTGCCTGTCGAGCGGTGCAGGCTGGCCAAAGCGCCCCACAATCATGCCGCCCATGATCTCCATCAATGAGGCCATGCTGTCTTCGGGCTCGAACACGTTCTCTGCGCGGGTAATCTGGTGCGCGCCCATATCCTTGCGCAGTCGCGCCAGCGGCTTTTCGTTCAGGAAGCCGGTCAGGTAGTAGCTGGCATAGGGCAGCAGCTCGCCACGACCCAGACCAATAAACAATGCGTTAAATTCACGCTCAACCCCCTTGGGAGTGCTGGCTTTGGCAACCCGCGCCAGACCGGCCACCGCCTGACCCATCGCGCTGTCATCCCCCGAAAGCTCCGACATCTGGTCCAGCAGCATCTGATCCGCCGGCCGCGCAAGCGCCAGTCCGAGGAAGTTGTAGAGGTCTGCACGCAGGCGGTCTTCGGGGGCTACATCCAGGACATCCATCGCGGCACTCATACCGACGCCTCCTCGAACCGAAAGCGCATGCGGCGCGGGGCCTGTTCTGCCGGGGTTTCTTCTTCGGCGCTATACGACAGGGCGGCCTGCGGCGCGCCTGCAGGCTCTGCGGCGGGCTGGGCGATGACACCATCCTCCGGTTCCGGCACGACCTCCTCGGCATCATCCATCTCGGCAGCGACCCGCGCGGCTTCTTCCTGCCGGGCGGTTTCTTCCAGATGCGACAACATGCCTTTGCCGACCTGATATGCTGTCTTTATCGGCCCACCTGCCAGCATGGCGGCGCGGTAATCGTCGTCATATTCGTTCAGCCCGTCGACACAGGCCAATACCGGATTGCTGCGCCACAACGTGCGCAACGCTTTGTTCTGCAAATGCCTGGGCACGTCACGCGCCATGAAGGCCGCGAAATCATCCCCCGCCTGCAAAGTCGCAGGATCGGGCAGCCCAAGTTCGGTGAGCACGTCCGCGTCGTCTTTCCCGGCCAGTTCAGCCGCCTGCGCGGCCTCTGTCGCGGCGCTTTCGGCCCGCGCCTCGGCTTCCGCCTCGGCCTTCGCACCGGCACGCCTGCGCGCCCAGAAAGAAGCCTGTGCCGTCATTCCGCAGCCTCCCTTGGCGTTCTTGGCGCCCGGTAGACGTCTGATGCCTGGGCGATGCGCGCATCGCCGATACCATCCTGTGCGCGGTCCGTGCGCATCTTGTCGCGGCGGCGTTTGACAAACGGTTCCTCAACGTAATGCGCATCCACGAAGGAGGTCACCCAGGCCAACAATGCGGGTGACATTGGCACCCGTTCGATAATTTCTTCCCCGCTGTCGGAATAGTCCTGTGCCTCATAGGGCGATACCGTAACATGCAGAATGCTGAGCGGCGCGTCACCCTCATCCTCTGCCGCGGGCTCGCGCATCACCACGTAGACCGACGGGGCGCGCGCCTGAAGCTCATGCGCATAGGCCTCCGCATCGGAAACATAAAGCCACAGATCAAGTGTCTTGGCATGATACTCGGTTGTATCACCTTCTTCTCTCAGCACTTTCCAGGATGCATCCGGCGCGCCCGGCAGCACTGATGACGCCTTCCAGACCCACTTGGCCCACGCCGTCGCACCGGGCATCCGGCGCAGCACGACGCCCAATCTTAAAGACTGCGAATTTGGATAGACGACTCCCAAGGGATCTCCGTGTGCGCTCTGTTGGTAAAATCACCTTACCAAAACATCCCCATTATCCTAGAAAAAATTGAATGCATTTGCACACATTTGCGTGCCAGCCAGCGCGGGGGTGACATTGCATGTGACCAAGCGCCTGAAATTACAAATCTTTGAGGTTTTTGCATTTATCCCGAACGCAGTGGAAACGAGACGCTGTAGGGGGGGCTCACGCAATTGCGCGGGCGTTTTGATCGAATCCGGTTTACGAAGGGCTACATTCCTGAATAGCTATGCCGTGGCGCGGAACGAATATGACGCGCCCACGACACGGCCCCGGGGGAGATATGACGAAAAAACTGATCCTGTGCGATTGCCTTGGCAGCCAGACACTTGATCCGGAGACCCTGCAACAGGCCACGGGCGTGTCATGCTCAAAGGTTTTGACGCATGCCTGCGGTCAACAGGTGGCGCAGACCGCCAGCATGATCGCGGATGGTGACGCGGTTATTGCCTGTCAGCAGGAATCGATCCTCTTCAAGGATTTAGCCGCCGAAACTGATGCGCCTGTGCCGGATTTCGTGGACCTCAGGGACCGCGCGGGATGGAGCGGCGACGCCGATCGGGCCAGCCCGAAAATGGCAGCGCTGGTGGCCGAGGCGATGCTGCCTCGCCCCGCCGGAAAGTCTGTTGATATCGTCTCGAACGGCGCCTGTCTGATCCTCGGGACCGAAGAGGTTGCGCTAGGCGCCGCACGTGATCTGGCAGATATTCTGGCGGTAACGGTGCTGGTCGATGCCCCCTTCGACACAACGCCCGGCCTGCCGTTCGACGTGGTCAGCGGCAGCCTGAGCCGCGCCAGCGGTAGCCTTGGTGCGTTCAATCTGCGCCTCGACGGCTTTCAACAGATCATCGCAGGGGGACGCGGCGACGCGGAATGGACCCCTGCCCGCGACGGCGCACTGACGGAATGCGACGTCATCCTCGATCTGCGCGGCGGCACACCGCTGTTCTCGGCGCATGAAAAACGCGATGGCTACCTGCGCGCCGACCCCGGCAGCCAACCGGCTGTCGCCAAGGCCGTTCTGGAGGCATCTCAGCTGATCGGGACCTTCGAAAAACCACTGTACGTCCGGCTTGAGGAACCCCTGTGCGCGCACTCCCGCGCGGAGCAGCCAGCCTGTTCCAAATGCCTCGACATCTGTCCGACGGGCGCCATCTCCTCCGCCGGGGAGCACGTGGCCATTGATCCGATGATCTGCGCCGGGTGCGGAGCCTGTTCAGCACTCTGCCCCTCCGGCGCGATCACCTATGACGCGCCGCCCGTGGCGACGCTCTTTGCCCGCATTCACACCCTTGCCAGCACGTTTCGCACCGCCGGCGGGGCCGACCCGCGCCTGATGGTGCACGATGATTTCGGGGCCGAGATGATCTCGCTGTCTGCCCGCTATGGTCGGGGGCTGCCGGCGGATGTGATCCCGCTCTCGGTCACCGCGCTGGCCGGGTTCGGCCATGCGGAGATGCTGTCGGCGCTGGCCAGCGGATTTGCCTCGGTATCGATCCTTCTGGCGCCGACCACCGAAAGAGATGTCATTGAAGGCGAGGCCGCGCTGGCAGAGGCGATTGCCGGCCGACGGGCGATCACGATACTGGATGTAACCGACCCCGACGCCCTGAGCGATGCGCTTTATGATGCGGCAACCGCAAGCTGCGTCGACACGCCGATCCTGCCACTGGGATCCCGTCGGCAGGTTGCACGCCTTGCCGCAAAGGCGTTGCAGCCGGAGGCCGAGGTGATCGCCCTGCCCCCTGCGGCGCCCTACGGCGCCATTCTCGTGGATCAAGATGCTTGCACGCTCTGCCTGTCCTGCGTGTCGCTGTGCCCCTCGGGGGCGCTTGGTGACAACCCGGACAAACCGCAATTGCGGTTTCAGGAAGACGCCTGCCTGCAGTGCGGGTTGTGCAGCACCATCTGCCCCGAAGATGCCATCACCCTTGCGCCGCAGCTTGACCTGACGGACGCCGCCTTTACCCAGAAGGTACTGAACGAGGAAGAACCCTTCGCCTGCGTGGAATGCGGCACCCTTTTCGGGGCAAAATCAACGGTCGAACGGATCACGGAGAAACTGGCCGGGAATCATGCCATGTTCGGCAACCCCGAAGCGGTCCGCATGATCCAGATGTGTGAGAATTGCAGAATCCAGGCCCAGTTTCACTCCCGCGACAATCCGTTTGCCAGCAAGGAACGTCCGCGGGTGCGCACCACGGACGACTACCTGAGCAAGCGCAAGGATCACTGAGTTTGCAAAGGGTCTCCAAGATCGGCGGGCGGCAGCCCGGAGACATAGGCGACGATCGCTTCGAGATCGGCCTGCGTCATCTCCATCGGCACGATGGGGGACGGCAGGCTTGGATCGAAGGGGTCGGTGATGTCCTCGATCTGGGTAAAGCTGGGATGCGGGTTGCGCAGATGGAACGTCGCGAAGCGGTCGTCCCAATCGCTCAGCGTGCGCAACACCGCAAAAGACGGCGTGGCACCCATCCCGTTCATCCGGTTTTTTTCGTTGATCACGTGGCACCGGCCACACATCCGCAACGACAGCTGTTCGCCTTTGACCGGGTCACCGTCATAGTTCAGAACCGGCGCGATGGCCGCGGCCTTGATCTGCGTGGAGAATCGGCTGCCATCCGGCGCGACAAAGCTTTCGATAGTCCGCAAGCCGATGTCCGACCGCAGCCAGTCTGCAAAGCGCTCCGCGCCCGCGCCGCCCTCATGCGCCAACGCCCATCGCTCGCCCAGACCTTCGAACAGCGCGCGCCCATCGGTGGTAAACCGCATCTGGGCCGCTTCGTCCTCGCCGACCCGAGTGATCCGCACGCCCGTCTTCAGCACGAAACGCGGGACAAGGAATTGCGCGAAGCCCGATTTCTCCAGCGCGCCGGGCACCGCGAGCCGCAAGTCTTCTTGCGCCGAGAGCGGCCGCAGGGCACATATCACCAGCAAGATCGCCAAGACCGTCCGCACGTCGCCTCCCAAGTACCGTCCGCGTGACGTTCAGCCTAGAACCCGCCCCGCCAAACCGTCAAGTTTTCAGATAGACAAGCATCATAAGCAGCCAAAAGGAGCCCAAGATGAGCGATGATTTCAACATGTCCATGCGCAAATTCCTCAAACAGGTCGGCGTCACCTCTCAGCAGGCCATCGAAGAAGCCATGCGCAACGCAGGCGACACCACTGGCCAATCATACACGGCCAAGGTTGTGCTGACCGTGGATGGCCTTGATCTTGAGCACACAGTGACGGGCCAGATCACTGGCCGTGAAGACGGGTAAGTCCGAATGAGCCTGACACGGGATGACGTATTGACCGTCCTCAAAACGGTCACCGACCCGGTGACTGAAACGGATATCATGGCCGCCGGACTGGTCAAGGCCCTGACGGTCAGCGACACGCAGGATGTACGCTTCGTGATCGAAGTGCCCCCGTCGCAGGCGCAGCTTTACGCTGATGTGCAGACTGCCGCCGAGGCGGCGGTCAAGGCGATGGCGGGCGTGGGCACGGTATCGGTGGTCTTGACGGCGCATAGTACACCTGCTGCACCGCCTGATCTGAAACCCCAGAAATCGGCGCCGACCGGCCCCCAGAAAATCCCCGGTATTGACCGGATCGTGGCGATTGCCTCCGGCAAGGGCGGTGTTGGCAAATCCACCGTGGCCGCGAACATCGCCTGCGCGCTGGCGGCAGAGGGGCGGCGGGTCGGCCTGCTCGATGCGGATGTCTACGGCCCGTCGCAACCGCGCATGCTGGGGGTTTCCGGGCGTCCGGCCTCCCCCGATGGCAAGACCATCCTGCCCATGCGCAACTTTGGCGTCACGATGATGTCCATCGGGCTGATGACCAACGATGACCAGGCCGTTGTCTGGCGCGGTCCGATGCTGATGGGCGCGTTGCAGCAGATGATGAACCAGGTGCAATGGGGCGCGCTCGATGTCCTGATCGTTGACCTGCCTCCCGGCACCGGCGACGTACAGATGACGCTGGCGCAAAAGGCGCAGGTCGATGGGGCAATCGTGGTGTCCACCCCGCAGGACGTGGCATTGATGGACGCCCGCAAGGGCATCGACATGTTCAACCAGCTCGGCACGCCGATCCTCGGGATGATCGAGAACATGTCGACCCATATCTGCTCCAAGTGCGGCCACGAGGAACATGTCTTCGGTCATGGCGGCGTGGCCTCTGAGGCGGCGAAACTCAATGTGCCGCTGCTGGCGGAAATACCCCTGCACCTCGATATCCGCATGGCTGCAGATGGCGGCGCGCCCATCGTGGTCTCCAAACCCGACAGTCCGCAGGCAGAGGCGTTTCGCGCCGTAGCACGTGCCCTGATCGCAGATGGGAAGGCATGAGCGGCCCCGGTTTTCCACCATTGTTTCAGGGAATGGCGACAGCCGGCGCGGCACCGTTCGCGGTTGCCTGCAGTGAAGCCCGGAAAGGATGCGACGCGGGGTTGGTGACCTATGACGTGACGCTTGAAACCCTGCGCGCCGCGATCGTTTTCGCGCCGGAGGTGCCCCTTGGCGCCGCCTTGGTCATGCTGCCGATCTGCGGTATCGGGTTTCAAAACGCCCTTGGCGCACTGGCCCCGCCCGAAGTGTCGGTGCATCTGGAATGGGGCGGTGGCATCCGCGTGAACGGCGCCAGCTGCGGCGCGCTTGAAATCGCCGCATCGACGGATGATGCCGAAGAGGAGCCGGATTGGCTGGTGATCGGCCTGACCCTGTCGCTCTGGTCGGACGGGACGGATAGTGGCTCCACGCCAGACGTGACGACGCTGATGGACGAGGGCTGCAACGAGGTTGACGCGGTCGATCTGCTGGAAGCCTGGGTCCGTCATACGCTTGTCTGGATCAACCGGTGGGACGACGAGGGTGTGAAACCCGTGCATGACGAATGGACGGGCCTTGCCCATGGCAAGGGTGATACCCTTGCCTTCGGCTGCGACAGCGGCACCTTCCTGGGCGTGGACGAAAATTTCGGTATGCTCTTGCGCAGCAATGACCAGACGGCGATCATTCCGATCACCCGAACCCTGACGGAGGTCCCATGAAACTGGCCCGTGCCATTCATTTCGACGACAGCGACACCCGTGTGTTCCACAGCCCCGCCCGCACGGGGGAGTGGTGCATTTCCGGCGGCTTCGAGTTCTCCAACTGGTCCGAGGGCGATCTGGCCGGCAAGGCCAAGCAGGCGTTTACCAATGGCTGGATGGGGGTGGAAACATTCGGCCGCGCGAGTTTTGTCGCCGTCACCCAGATTGAGGCAAACGAACGCGATGCGATCGCCGCCGCCCTCGCCCGGCATTTCGTGGACATCTACGGCGCCCCGTCCGTTGAGGCGGCGATGGGCGTGGCGATGGAAGAGATCAGCCAGATGATCGCGCTTTGCGAGGATCAGGAATTCAACACGCTGCTGACCGTCACCCGCGAGCTGACCGAGGCCGGTGTCAAGGAAAGCTACCGGATGATCGAGCCGCAGGACGCGGGCATCGAACAATTCGCGATCCACGGATCCCTGGATGACGATGAGCCGCACCACCACTAGGCGAAGACATTGGGCACGCTCTGATGACGCCGGTCAACAGCGAAGTCGGATAAAGCGCCTCGACCCATGTGAAAGCCTTGCGAGCGGAGCGCTGTGCCACCGCAAGCGCACAATATGGTTGGGCGCTTGCGTCTGACAGTCGCCTACAGGGCAAACTCCTCAAGGACATAGCCGTTGTCGTAGCAGTGGGAGGCAACGCGGATAAAGGAGCGGGAGACGCCCTTCTTACCGAACAGGCGAATGCCGCCACCCAAAACAAAAGGTGCCCGCTTCAGAATCACGCGATCGATCAGCCGGTTTTCGAGAAGCGAATCCGCGAACGCTCAACCACCACACAAGTAAACCGGGCCTTTTGCGCGCGCCCTTACATGAGCAATCCCTTCTACCAGCTCACCTGAGTACACGGCGACATCACTGGTCACCGGCTGATCAAGTGTCCGGGAAAAAACAAATGTATCCATATGGGGATTTGGGTTTTTCCCCGCTTCCAGGCCGAATTCATAGCCGAACTCATAGGTGCCTCGCCCCATGATTGCGGTGGCGTAGCCATCCAGTCGGGCTCTGTAGTCAACAACGACCGGACCGCCGGGGGCGAACTTGGAGACGTCTCCGGACGGGCCGGAAATAAAGCCGTCCAGAGAGACGGCCACGTCATAAATAATGGGATGCATGATGTGCTCCGAAAACTGTATCCAGACCAGCCCCTGGGGCTGCACAGACGGTTGGATCTCACTTGAACACTGGCAGAGCACTCCGTTGCTGAGAAATGCGCTGGCCGATCGGATCGAACTTGTCAGTTTGAACGCAACCCGGGACGAAGGATGAAATCACTGCAGCCGCTTCAACAGCCGCTTTCGTGCCTCCGGTCAAAAACGGTCGATTTAGGTGAAAAACTCGGTCTACTACATCTTGTGTTCGGCTGCGGAACAGCCGCTCAACCCGCTGTAGTAGAGGTCAAAAGCAGTGTTTTTGGCCGATGGCCTTTATGGGAGTTTTGGCTCCTAACACGGGACCATTTTGGCAAGGCGTTTTAGGGTCTGGGCAGTGGCGGCGAGGAGGAATTCTTCGTTGGCTCCCTTGAGGCCCCGGAGCCGGAGGTGTTTGAGTCCGAGATGTCGTTTCAGATGGGCGAACAACATCTCGACTTTCTTTCGTCGTCGTCTGCTCTCGTCATAGGCCGCCGTATCACGCAGATCGCGGACGGTTTGGCGGGCTTCTTCGTCCATGTGTCGGGTGACTGTTCGGAATGGCGCGTCGGTGCAGGCCTTCTTGATTGGGCATGTGCCGCAGGTTTCCCGCCCGGCAAAATAATTCTTGATCCTGTCCGCCTGTTTGGTCCGGCGCAGTGGCATCTCATGGCCTTCAAGGCAGGTGTAGGTGTCGCGCTCCGGATCGTATTGGAAATGGCTGATGACGTATTTGCGATTGGTCTGATGCTCGCGATCCAGCACCGGCACATGCGGCGTGACCTTGCGCTTCAGGCGCCAGGCCCGGAAAGAGCCGGTACCGTATGATCCATCTGCCGCCACTCGGTCCGGGCGGAAGTCTTGGCGGTTACGGCTGCGGTCCAGCATCGTCTTGGCCGCGACAATCTCCAGGCCGAGCCGGGCGGGCGTGGCCTCAACGTCCACGATAATGCCGTGATCCGTGTCCACCAGGTAGTTGGTCTCATAGCTGAACCGGCCAGGGCCGTCTTTGAGCGACCAAGCTGCTTCTGGATCGGTCTCAGAGAGGTACTTGGGCGGTTTCTTCTTGGGGCCGGTTTGCGCCTTGCCATCGGCCTCGGCCAGATATGCCAGATAGTCAGCGACCGGGCGCTGCACCTGATCCTTGAGTGACCAGACTCTCCTGATCACATCCGAAGTATCTTTGCGATCCTTGTTCGCATCCACCTCAATGGTGCTGCCGTCGATGGCCGCATCCGTACCACCCACGATACCGAAACCGATGCACTTCTCCACCACGCTCTCGAACAAGCGGCGCAGCACATCGCCGTCTGCAAAACGCCCGTGACGGTTCTTGGAAAAGGTCGAACGATCCGGCACGCGGCCTTCTAGACCCAGTTTGCAGAACCACCTGTATGCCAGGTTAAGATGGACTTCCTCAACCAGCTGCCGCTCCGACCGGATGCCGTAGCGATAGCCGATCAGCAGCATACGCAGCATCAGCTCGGGATCGACTGACGGGCAGCCTGTGTGGCTATAGAGTGCTGCCAACTCATGCCTGATTGTCTCAAAGTCTAAAAGCCAGTGTATTCGGCGCAGCAAATAATCTTGCGGGACGTGATCCTCAATCCGAAACTTGTAGAACAGGTTTCCTGTGTCTCTAACCGCCCCATCATCACCCAATCCTCCTCGCTAATATGCTAAGTGAATCAATGCTTTGGTTGGGAGGCAAGACATCAATACAGCTATTGCAAGTTCGACAGGGTCTCAGATTCGAGTTATCCAGTTCGCATGTTGATCGAAGAAAAAATGCTGACCGCATTCCGAGGGGAAGACGGTCTCTGCCGACTGAAGCCAGAACGCGGTGGTCGGTATAAATACACGGACTATCCGGAACTTCTAGCCGAATTGCATGAGTCAGCGAAGCGACCAAACTTAATGCGGGACGGCGCTCTCAAAACCGTATTCACTTGGAACTACTTCGAAGAGCTGTCCGACCGAGTGGATCACGGCATCGTCGCAATGCTGGCGTTCACGAACCTTGTGCCGGTGTTGCCTATCACAAGGAATTGGATGGCCTTCCAACATCAAGCTGCCGGACACGCATGCCGCCAAACAACCTTCATCGGCACCGTGCTCGAACCCAAACCTGAAATCAAATTGGCATTCATTGAGATTGCACGTGCCAACTTTTACGCCCGCGGAGGTTGGTTCGAAGACGCTCAAACCGATCAAAGGCTAACCGACAGCTACGGGGCCACTATTCACGCTCTCGGCTTGTCCTTTGGCGAACAAGCGCGTGCAGAACTTTGTGAGAGCATCTACCCTGTAGACGCAAATACAAGTTCTATGAGCATCTGCTTCCACGACGTTGGGGATTTGACCTACCTCACCGAAGATGAGCACGCAAAACCGCTGATACTGTTCTTGTCTGCGAACTCAGACTGATTTTCGGTCAACGCTGGAGTTTTTCACCAATATCGGTCGTTTATGTCACTCCGAGCTGGCCGACCAAGAGCACTGAAAAACCTTCCGATGCAATTCCTAGTCGAAACTGTCTTTGAGTTGGTCACGTTCCTGGCAGCCGGAAAACGCCGACACCTGAGCGACTGCAGCAATCGTGCACTTTGGGCTCTAGGCCCTTGGTGCGCCCAAGCTGTCCCGTTGACAGCCGGGGCGCTCTGCTTACTCAGGTTTGGCGTTGAAGATAAAGAGCGTCTCGCCGTTGATGGTGTAGGCATTGATCAGCTCCGCTGCACGCGGGCTGGTGAGCCAGTTTTCCAGCTGCACGGCCAGATCGTTGCGCACATGGGCATGTTTTTCCGGGTTCACGGCGAGAAAGGCGTATTGATTGAACAGCGCGGCATCCCCGGCGTAGAGCAGCGCAAGACTGGCCTTGTTGCCGAAATTCAGCCAGCTGGCGCGGTCGGCCAGAATATAGGCGTCCAGCCCCGCGGCGGTGTTGAGGCTCGCGCCCATACCGGCCCCCACAGCCCGATACCACGCGCCAAATGTTTCGGGCGCCAGATCGGCGGCCCGCCAGAGCGCGATTTCCTTCTTATGTGTGCCGCTGTCATCACCGCGGCTGACGAAGGCGGGCTTGGTCACGCCAATGCGTTTCAAAGCTTCTGCGGCGGACCCTGATTTGGCCACACCGGCCGGGTCGTCCCGCGGCCCGATGAAGACGAAATCATTGTACATGATCTCGCGCCGATAGGTGCCATAGCCTTCGGCCACGAATTTTTCCTCGGCACTGCGCGAGTGCACGAGAATCGCGTCAACGTCCCCGGCCTGTCCCAGACGCAGCGCCTGCCCCGTGCCCACGACGAGCAACTGCACGTCCAGATCGAGGTCCTGCTTGATGGCGGGCAAAAGCACGTCCGCAAGGCCCGAATTCTCAAATGACGTCGTGACCGCCAGCTTGATGTCCTCCGCCAGCGCGGCGGTACCCATGAATGCTGCGGTCAAAAGTGCAAATGCGCGCGTGATCATGCGATGATGTCTCCTCTGAAAAATGCCTGCAATTCGGCGGTTTGCGCCGCGCCGAAGAAGCGCGAAGCCGGACCCCTTTCATGCACAACGCCATGCAGCATGAAGACTGCATCACTTGCAAGGCGTCTGGCTTGACCCAGATCATGTGTTGTCATGATTATGCGGGTTTTTTCAGACAGGGCGGTTTGCAGAATGCTTTCGATGTCGCGTGTCGAGGCACCGTCGAGGTTGGCGCAGGGTTCATCCAGAAACAGCACATCGGGCTTGCGGATCAAGGCGCGGGCAAGGGCCAGTTTTTGTTTTTCGCCCCCCGACAGCCGGGTGGCCTGCAGGCTCAGGCGGTCCGCAAGTCCGATCCGTTCGGCCCAGTGGCGGACACGCGCATTCACCTGTGCGCGCGGGGCGTTGAGCAACCGCAGCGGATATCCCAGATTGTCGGCCACGGTCCGGCGCAACATGATCGGCGTCTGGAAGACATAGGATTGCCGGTGCCGCGCCTCCTCCTCCGGCACCGCCCATGTCGCCGTTCCGGTGCTGAGCCGCTCAACCCCGTGCATGACGCGCAGCAGTGTGGTCTTGCCGCTGCCATTCGGGCCGATGATCATCGTGAGCCCGTCGGGATCCAGGGTCAGGTCAACCGGACCGAGCAGGCGTTTGCCGCGCCGGCGTACCGCCACGTCCTTGAGCGTCAAAGGCAGAATTGTGCTCACCACCGTCCCTCCCGTTCGGTGCGCGACAACCAGTGGATGCAGATGTTGATGCCGATGGCCAGCGCGATCAGCACAAAGCCAAGGGCCAGCGCGAGCGCGAAATCGCCCTTGCCGGTCTCCAGCGCGATGGCGGTGGTCAGCACCCGCGTGGCATTGTCGATATTGCCACCCACGATCATAATTGCGCCCACTTCGCCAATCGCGCGCCCGAACCCCGCCAGCGAGGCGGTCAGCAGGTTGCGCCGCCCATCCCAGATCAGCGTCTTGATGCGTTGCCAGTTGGAGGTGTTCAGAGAGATCAGCAGATCATGATATTCCGCCCATAGTTCGCGCATCGCCTGATGCGTGATGGAGGCAATCAGCGGCGTGATGATAATCACCTGCGCAATGATCATGGCCGTCGGCGTAAACAGCAGACCAAACACCCCGAAAGGCCCGGATCGCGACAACAGAATGTAGACAATCAGACCAACCACCACCGGCGGCAGACCCATCAGCGCGTTCAGCAGCGAGATCGTCAGCCGCCGGTAGCGAAACCGCCTGATCGCGAGGAACGTGCCCAACGGCAACGCCAGCACCGAGGCAATCACCAGCGCAGACAGGCTGACCTGAAGGGAACGCAGACTGATCTGCATCAGGTCCTGATCCAGGGTCACCACCAGCCAGAACGCGGAAACCAGCCCTTCGTAGATGTCATTCATGTTTCAGGCCGGTTCATGTGCAACGCGTTCAGACTTTGGTTGCATCGTCCTAAGACATGCCCGGTCTTTGCGCAATCAGATCAGACCAGATCCGCATCCGTCATGATTTCCACCAGCGCAGGCCCATCGTGATCGAGCGCCTCGCGGATCGCCGCCTCGATGTCGGCCGGATCGGTCACCTTGACGCCATGCCCACCGCAGAGACGTGCAAACGCCGCAAAGCCGGGGTTTTGCAGATCGGTCTCCCAGACCGGCCATTCGCCGGAACGCTGTTCCTTGGAAATTTTACCCAATTCGCCATTGTGCAACAGGATATGAGTAATATTCATGCCGTATTTCACCGCCGTGGTGAACTCCATGGGGTATTGGCCAAAGCCCCCGTCACCCGAAATCGATACGACCTTGCACCCTTTCAGCGCGGCCTTGTCCTGGGTTGCTGCCCACGCCCCCATGGCCGCCGGCAGCCCGAACCCGATGGAGCCAAGATAACCCGACATCAGCACGCGCTGGCTGCCCTTGGTCTCCAGATAGCGGCCGAAGGAGTAGGTGTTGTTGCCGACGTCCACGGCAAAGATGGTGTTGTCCGGCACAAGGCGGCCCAGGGCCTCGAAGATCGCAAAGGAGTGGATGCCCTTGCCAAGGTCCTCCTGCAGGCGCTGCTGTTTCTCGCGCCGCCAGATGTCCCACCGGTCGGCCAGTTCCGATATCTGGTCGTCAGCCCCCGGATTTTGACAGTCCGCCCGCGCGATGGCCTCGCAAAAGGCGCCGACATCGCCCCAGATGGGCAGCGCGACAGGATGGAATTTGCCCAATTGCATGCGCTCGTGATCGACCTGAATGATTTCCTTGCTGCGCTCGATCCCGGTGTGATTGGAAAAGCTGGTGCCGAGCGCGATGATCAGGTCCGCCTCGTTCATGAACCAGCTGGCAATTGGCGTGCCGGAACGGCCCAGCACACCGCCCGCGCATCTGTGACTGTCCGGCAGCAGCCCCTTGGCCTTGAACGTCGTCAGCACCGGCATACCCATTTGCTCGGCCAGCGACGCGATGTCATCGCGCATCGGATAGGCGCCGTGGCCCACGATGATGATCGGGCGCCTGGCCGATTTGATCATTGCCGCGGCCTTGTCGATCTCGCTTTGGGCAGGGATCACGGGTGCCGCGGTAACACGGCCCTCGGGCGCGCTGGCGGGCTGATCGGATGGATTGGTCTGCACATCATCGGGAAAGATCAGATGTGCCACATTTTGTTCCACGATCGCCGTTTTGCAGGCGAGCGCCGCCAGTTCCGCATGGTTGGAACTGCCCAGTACCGGTTGCGAAAAGCTGGTCACGGCCTGAAAGGCCGACAACAGGTCGATATCCTGAAAGGCCCCCGGCCCCATGACCTGTGTCTGCACCTGCCCCGTCAGCGCCAGCACCGGCGCGCGGTCGACCTTCGCATCCCACAGACCGGTCAGCAGGTTTGTCGCACCGGGACCTGCAATTGTCAGACAGGCCGCGGGCGTGCCCGTCAGTTTGCCATAGGCGGAGGCCGCAAAGGCGGCGGCCCCTTCGTGGCGGATACCGAAATATGTCATCTTGCCGTCACCGACAGCGAGCCGGATGGCATCCGACAGACCGAGGTTGGAATGCCCGACCATGCCGAAAACCGATTGCACACCCCAGTTGCTGAGCGTTTCAACCATCACATCCGTCACCGTGCGTTCATGCGGGGGCTCGGGTGCGATGCCGACGAAAATCTCGCCTTCGCGGATCTCGACCGGGTACATATCCTGACCGCTGTCCTCGTGCCCGCCCGGCGGCTTGCCGGTCAGCGGGTCGAAATCCCACCCGTGCCAGGGGCAGCGGATCCAGCACTTGTCATCGACGCCCTTCTCGATGGATCCCTCGCCCAGCGGCCCGCGCTGATGCGGGCAATGGTTGTTCATCGCCGCCCATTGGCCATCGAAATGCACCAGGCAGATCGACGTGGTCCGCGCGGTGACGGTTTTGACCCGCCCTTCGGGCAGGTCATCGATATGGCCCACACTGATCCAGTCACGTGTTTCATCCGTCATCGGGCTCTCCTGCGTCGGTTGGCTTGGTCAATAGGTCATAAAGCTTCTGGGCAACGGTCAGCAGCGCGAAGCAGCCAAGCGCCCAGATCAGCAACTCGAAGGGCGCGGCATCGGTGCCCCGCAGCCAGACGCTGACCAGGTCTCCCTGTGGGCGCAGGGCTTCCTGTCCCAAAAGGCCGTCACGGCTCCACAGTGACAGGTACCAGAAGCGCGAGAGGTAAAACATCACCGCAGCCATGCAGATGACGATGGCAAGCATCAGCACGCGGCGCATCAGTCCAGTACCTCCAGCGTTTCGGGGTCGATACGCAACACCAGCAGATCGCCGCGGCGTTCAACTTCGCCTTCCAGCGAGACGAATTGCGCCACGTAGTGATAGGCGCTTTCGGGAAAATGGCCGCCGTCCGGCCCGGTGATCAGAAGAAACTCGTGCCCGTCCACCGGTTGGCTTGAGACAAAAACCGGTGGCACTTTCCCGATCAGGCAGAGATTGGCGCAGGCTTTATGCGCCAGCCCGCGCCCGGGGCGCATCGCACCGGCAAGGCATTTACCATCGCAGATCTCACCCGCCAGTTTCCAGCGCCCCAAGGGTTCGGTGGGCAGTTCCGGCGCAACGCCCTCGGCCGGGCCGAGGCCGTTGCGCCCGCCGCGCAGTTGCATCATGTCCAGATCGCCCCGCTGCAGGAGCACGCCGGAGGCCCTGGCCAACTGCCCTTCCAGCGGAATCGCGCGTCTCTCGACATTGGTCTTGCCGCCCCCCGCCAGCATCAGCGTGTGACCCGCCGGGATACGCTCGTTGCCTTCCGTCACGCGCAGCAGGGGATAGGGCGTCAGTTCGACCACGCCGGTGACCGTCTGGCGACCGTAATCGAACCGAAAGGCGCCCTCGCCCGGATCATCCTGCGCCACCCCGAGCGCCAGACCAAAGCCCGCCAACCCGGAAATGAACAGCACACAGACTGCCAGTAAAAGACCCCGCAGCCCCTTGGGAACCGGCAGGTAGCCGACGAAAAAGGGTGTGTCCTTGTCGCTCATGCTGTGCCTCCCGCTTTGGGTGCGATCAGAGGTTCAACATAGGTGCCGGGCGGGTTTGCCTTTGGGTCTACCAGCACATCGGTCCCCTCGATCTTGAGATTATAGGTCGGCACTTTTTCAGTGAACGGCGCCGGCGAACGGCCGGAGGTGACGTCATATTGGAAACCGTGCCACGGGCAGGTAACCAGACAGTCGATGATCCTGCCTTCGCCCAGGGGGCCGTTCTGATGCGCGCAGGCGTTCGAGATCGCACTGAGCTTACCGTCATTCAGATAGACGGCCACGCGGTCGCCATTCGCCAGCAGCCTGATCTTGGCGAACCCCTCCGTCATCTCAGAGACATCGCAGACCGGAACCCAGTCGGCGGCCTCTGCGCTGAGCGCCTGATCAGCCCGCCGTTCGTGCAGCGCCGCCAAAAGGTGCAGACCGCCCACCGCCGCCGCTCCGCCGATGAAGATCACGGTAAAGACGTGGTTCTGCTGGTCCTGCAAGATGCCGAAAGACACATGGGCCACCACCGACAGGTAGGCCGGGTAGATCAGGTAATGGATGCGTTTCCATACCGGCGGGCTCAGAAATTTCATCCAGAAATCATGGCTGGTGGCGGCGAGCAGGATCAACGTGAAGAGGCTGAAAATGCCGAAGGCTTCGAACGGGAACCCGGCAAGCTGGCCATAGCTGGTGTTGGCAAAGAGCAGCGCCTCGTTCTTGTCGGACATTGAGAAGGCAAAATACCAGTCAAGGATGTAACCGGCGTGGGTCAAGGCAACAAAGACCGTCATCACGCCGAAATGGCGCCGGTTGTACAGCAGCGGCAGGTACCGTTTGTCGAGCCGCGCCAGCGGGCCGATACACAGGATCACGGTCAGCATGACAAAGGCGCAGGCCCCGAAGGCCCGCGCGTTATGCACCTGCGGGTTGATCGGACGCTCATGGCTCAGCAGACCCGGCGCGGCGTAAAGGAAGATGTAAAGAAACAACGCCACCCCCAGCAGCATCACGGCATCGTAGATGTACTTGTTGGAGTTCCACTGGACGGGGATGTATTTGACGCTCATTGGCTGACCTCCGCCGGGGCAGAAAGACGCTCGGGCGCGATGTCAGCCGGCCATTGCTGACGGATGCTCAGGCCCGTGACAATGATCGCACAGATGCCAAGCGGCAGCATCCACCCCACCGCGAAATGCGCCCTGCGGGGGGGATCGTAACGGCGCGCCCAGACCTCGCGCCCGGTCTCGTAGAGATACCAGCGCCACAGGACCAGCGGCCAGATCACCAGAATGCCGGGGATCAGAAGGGGCCGAAATATGTAAGCCTCCCGCGCGTCTTCATCGATCCGGTCCATGCCGACGGTCAGGAAAACGCCCGCAACCAACGCGCCGATGCTTCCCCAGATCCGCAAGCCCATCAGGATCATTTCTGCCTGGTTCATGCAGCGCCTCCAAACGCAACACCGGAAATTTCGGCCATATCCTTCTTCCACGTGGTCAGGTCGCTCTGGGTGAAGTGCGACAGGTGGCTGTGCCCGCAGGCCCGCGCCATGACCTGCATCAGCTCCACTGACGCCTCAAAGAAATTGGCCAGCTGTCGCGCGGATTTATCCACGATGATCCGGCTGACCAGATGTGGCTTTTGCGTCGCGATGCCCACCGGGCAGTTGTTGGTGTGGCAGGCCCGCATGGCCAAGCAGCCGATCGCCTGCATGGCCGCGTTGGAAACGGCGATCGCATCGGCACCCAAGGCCATCGCCTTGATGAAATCGGCCGGTTTGCGCAGGCCGCCGGTGATCACCAGCGATACGTCGTTCCGCTCCAGCCGGTCGAGGTGGGCGCGGGCACGGGCCAGGGCGGGGATCGTGGGGACAGAGATGTTGTCGCGGAAGATGACGGGGGCGGCACCGGTACCGCCGCCGCGACCATCAAGGATGATATAGTCGACCCCCACCTGCAGGGCTGCATCGATGTCTTTTTCGATGTGCTGCGCGCTCAGCTTGTAGCCGATGGGAATCCCGCCCGTACGGTCGCGCACCTCATCCGCAAACTGCTTGATCTGCGACGGGTCCGTCCAGTCGGGGAACCGCGGTGGCGAGATGGCATCCTGCCCATCGTCCAGGTTGCGCACTTCGGCGATCTTGCCCGTGACCTTTGCGCCGGGCAGATGCCCGCCGGTACCGGTCTTGGCCCCCTGCCCACCCTTGAAATGAAAGGCCTGAACCTTTTCCAGCTTGTCCCAGCTGAATCCGAACCGGGCGGACGCCAGTTCATAGAAATAGCGCGAGTTGGCTGCCTGCTCTTCGGGCAGCATGCCGCCTTCGCCGGAACAGATACCCGTGCCCGCCATTTCGGCCCCCTTGGCGAGCGCAACCTTGGCGGGTTCCGACAGCGCGCCAAAGGACATGTCCGACACAAACAGCGGGATTTTCAGGCGCAGCGGTTTTTGCGCGTTTGGACCGATCACCACCTCCGTCCCGACCGGGTCATCATCCAGCAGCGGCGCCTTTGCAAGCTGCGCCGTCAGAATCTGGATATCGTCCCAATCCGGCACCTCAGCCCGCAACACGCCCATCGCATCCACCACGCCGTGATGTCCGGTCTTGCTGAGCCCGTCGCGGGCGTATTGCTGGATCAGCCCGGTATAGGGCTCGCCCGTGTCGCCGTGGCTGGGGTCCGCATAAAGCCCCAGGTACGTGTTGCGGTCATACGGCTGCGGGTTGTCGTATCCCCACCGGATGATTTCATCCGCATCGACCATGATGTCGTCGCCTTCGACCCATGAGCTGAACTTCGGCAAGGCCTCGTCATTGGCATAGGATGACACGCCGCTGTCCAACCGGTAGTCCCAGTTGTGCACGCCGCAGATCAGGTCCTTGCCGCGCACGTGTCCATCCGACATCAAGGCGCCGCGATGCAGGCAACGCCCATAAAACACCGACACCTCATCGTCAAAACGGACCACGACCAGATCCACCTCCCCCACAAGCGCATACTGCGGATCACGGTCGGGCAGAGCACTGAGTGTCGCGATGGAAGTGGGCGTCATAACTTGTCCTTCACCTGTGATCGTCCGCCGGTGGTCTGCGCGAAAGCCACGCTGTGCAACCCCGCGTTCTTCGGGCCAAGGTGCATTGTCAGGTTATATCTCGCCAAATCACGTTTTCCAGATTCCGCGCGCGGTGCGCGGATATTCGCAAATTGTTGTTTTATTGCGTCACTCTGCGAGGCCGAACAATCAGTCGTCAAGATCACCCGAGAGCACCGCCGCCCCGCGCACCGCGCGCACACCGGCCCGCGCTATGGCGATGACCGTCAGCACGGTAAGTGTCCAGAAAAACCACGTGATCGGACCCCGCAGCAGGATCATCGGATCGCTGCCGGACATCAGCATCGACTGGCGGAAATTGTCTTCGAGCAGGGGCCCGAGAATGAAGGCGATCAGGAACGGTGCCGCCGGGATGTGATAGCGCACCATCAGGTACCCGACCCATCCCATCACGAACATCACCCCGACATCGAAAATGTTGTTGTTCACCGCGAAGACCCCATAGATGCAGAGTACCAGCACAGCGGGGATCAGGATGCGTTTGGGGATGTCGGCGACATATTTGAACCCGCGAATAGCAACGGAGCCGATGAGGAACAGAAACACCGAGCTGACGATCAGCCCGATGAAGAGACCATAGATGATGTCGACGTTCAGAATGAACATCATCGGGCCGGGCTGCAGCCCGTGGATCATGAAGGCGCCGATGATGATCGCGGTGATCACGTCGCCCGGCACCCCCAGCGCCAACAGCGGGATCAGCGTGGCCCCGGCAACGCCGTTGTTGCCCGCCTCTGCGGCGGCCACGCCTTCGATCTCGCCCTTGCCGAAGTTCTCTTTGTTCTTCGAGGTGCGGCGCGCTTCGGAATAGCTCAGGAAAGCGGAAGGCGCGGCGCCAATGCCGGGGATCGAGCCCAGAAAGACGCCGATGAAACTGCCCCGGACGATGGATTTGAAGCTGCGCCGGTATTCGGCGAAACTCACCCAGTTCTTGCCCAGACTGCGCGCCTTGCCCACATGCGCGGTCGGATTCCAGACCATGGCGAGGATTTCCGGGATCGCGAAGAGACCGATGAGAACGGCGATGAAATTCAGCCCGCCCATCATGTTCGGATCGCCGAAGGTAAACCGGTTTGTGCCATAGACAAGGTCAAGCCCGATGGTGGCCAGCAACAGCCCCAGAAGCGCCGACAAGGCCCCGCGCAGCAGGCTTTCGCCGGACACCCCGGCGATGATCGTGAGCGAAAACAGGATCAACGTGAAGAACTCCGGCGGGCCAAAGCTTAGCGCAAAGGAGGCAAGCCATCCGGCGAACAGGATCAGCGACAGGTTGGAGATCACATCCGCCGTGCAGGACGCCCAGAGCGCCATGCCAAGCGCGCGCCCCGCCTCGCCCTTCTCCGCCATCGGATAGCCATCGAGGATGGTTGCCGAAGACGCGGGCGTGCCCGGCGTTTTGATCAGAATGGCGGGAATGGAACCACCGAAGATGCCGCCCTTGTAGACCCCCAGAAGCAACAGGATGCCGGTGATCGGCTGCATGGCGAAGGTGAAGGGCAAGGTAAGAGCAACCGCCATCGTGGCCGACATGCCGGGGATCGCGCCGCCGATCACACCGATGGCAACCCCGGCAAAAAGCGCAAGGAAGGATTCGATGTTGCCAACAAGGGCGAGACCCGCGGCAATACTGTCCAGAAAGCTCACGGCAACCTCAGGATCTCGCCCTGCGGGATCGCAACCCCGGCAATGTGGGCAAAAAAGGCATAAAGCACGAGCGGAATGATCACCGCACAGACCACGGCGGTGACGGGATGCCGCGTGCGGACCAGAAAGGCGGAGGCGAGGAACACCAGCATGCAGGTCAGCACCATGCCCAGACGCGGCAGCAAGACCATCGTAACCACCATAATGGCGGCCATTCCTGCAAGGCGCAGCCAGGCCAGACCCGGCGTGTCGCAGGGGGCGTCGACCCGCGGGCCGTCAGGTGCCATCCTCACGCCCGAAAATATCAGACCCAAGCCAGCCAACCCGGTAAACCCGGCCAGCGCATAGGGCCAGAAGAGCGGCGAAAGGATGATGTTCCCCACATTGCTTGGCGAGGAGACCCACTGCGGAATGGCGTAGATGATCAGAAAAATGGCAACCAAAAGGGCGCCTGTTCCCAGCCGCATCTGCACCTGTCGCTGCGTCATATGCTCCCCTCGTGCCCGTTCCGGGTCTCATGAAAAACGCCGGGCTGTTGCTCGCCCGGCGTTGCTGTCTGCGTCAAGGCCGGTCTTCGCCCTAGCCTTCAATCCTCATGCCTAATTCGTCAACAAGTTTCCGGAAGGTGTTGTACTGGCCTTCGATGAAGGCATTGGCGTCTTCGGGGGACATCAGTTCAATGACCGAGCCGCGGGCCGTCATCTTTTCGAGGAATTCGGCATCCTGCGTGGCCGCGGCCATCCAGGTACCCCATTTGTCGGCCACATCATCGGGCAGCCCGTCCGGGCCGGCGATCCCTGTCCAGCCGACCAGTTGATGCAGGGCGGGCTTGCCCAGATCTGCGGCGGTCGGGACGTCAAACCCTGCTACAGGTTCCTTCGTCGTCACCATCAGGGGCACCAGTTGCTTATTGGCCACGAAGCTCGAAATGGCCGATGAGTTGGTGCACAGGAATGTCGCGGTGCCATTCAACACCGCCGTTGCCGCGGCCCCGCCGCCCTTTTGCGGAATATGCGTTGTCTGGGTCAGCGGTTCCTCGACGCCGAACTCCTTCAGCACCATGACCGCCGCCAGATGCAACAGCGATCCGACCCCGGAGGAGGAATAGGTCACACCGCCTTCGTTCACCTTGGCAACCAGATCATCCATCGATGTAATGCCCGATGACGGGCTGACAGCACAGGCGACCGGGTTGATTTCATATACTGTCACGAAGCGAAAATCATCGAGGCCGTAGGGAAGCGTTGCCTTCATCGCCGGGTTCACGGAATGTGATCCGACCCGCGCAAACAGCATCGTATAGCCATCTTCCTTTGCATTCTGAACCGCAACGGACCCCGTTGCCCCCCCCGCGCCGGTCACATTGGCCATGACAAGCGGTTTGCCGACGGCAGCGCCCAGCGGTTCCGCGATTGTACGGGCAGAGATGTCCGTGGCCCCTCCGGCACCGTATGGAATGACCATGTTGATGGGCCGTTCAGGATACTCTGCAAAAGCCGCGCCCGCGAGGCCAAGGCTCACGGCACAGACCGCACTGATTGATTTGATTGACATTGATTTCTCCCCGTTCGATCGATCCTTTTGAGCCGTGGGGCCAATGCCGCGCACGCTCTTGCACAATTGGTAACGTTAAGGCATGCTTTAAAGAAGTAATAATAAATTACACATTGCGTTAGTATTGCTAACAAAAAAGGCACGGAGTGATGTCGATCCGCATCCTACGCACCCTCATCGCCGTGCATGATCACAAGACGTTCAGCGCAGCGGCGGATGCCGTCTGTGTCACCCATGCCGCGGTCAGCCAGCAGATGCGAACGCTTGAGGAGAACTGGGGCATTCAGCTTTTCGACCGGTCGCGAAGAACCCCGGAGCTGACCCCGCTTGGCCGCGCGCTGGTGGTCAAGGCGAAAGAGGTCGTCAGAGCCTATGATCAGATGCTGCCGTCGGTGCTGGGGGAAAGCGGCGTCAGCGGTGACGTGGCCCTGGGCGCGCTGCCGACAACGCTGACGACGCTGGTGCCTTCGGCGATCTCCATGTTGGTGCATACCTACCCGCAAGTGCGGGTACGTCTGTTTCCCGGCCTGACCACTCAGCTGATCTCGCAAGTGGAACGGGGGGCGCTGGATGCGGTGTTGGTGTCGCGTCCGCAACTCTTGCCGGCAGGCGTCGAGTTTCTCGAAATTGCCGAGGAGCCGTTGCAGCTGATCGCCTCTCTTGAGACTGACAGCGATGACCCCTACGAGCTCATCGCGCGGCATCCCTTCATCAGATTCAACCGGGATGCGGTTGTGGGCCACATGATCGAAAGCTGGCTGCAAAGCAAAAACATCCGGGTCAACGAGGCGATGGAGTTGGATGGGCTGGAAGCCATTTCCAGCATGGTCTTCGCCAATCTGGGCGTGGCCATCGCCCCCAAAAGATCGGTGCAACCCTACCACCCGCTGCCGCTCAAGAGACTGTCGCTGGGTGATGATGCGCCGGTCCGCAGACTGGGTTTGCTCTTTCCGCGTGACACGGTGCATGGGCGCGTTCTGTCCGAACTGCATAGCGTGTGCCTGCGGGCCGTCGCAATCGGCGCGTTCGGCGCAAGGACCGAAGCGGACACCGCCGGATGACATCGGATCAGCTCCTCTATCTTGTTGTCGGATCCATTGCAGGTGGCTTCATAAACGGATTAGCTGCTTTCGGTACATCCCTGTTCGCACTTGGTTTTTTCCTGACCGTGATGCCCGCCCTGGAGGCTGTGGCCATCATCGTCGTCATCTCCGTGGCAAGCGGTCTGCAGGGCCTGTGGATTGTCCGCAGGTCGATCCGGAACAACCCACGCAGGCTGGCCCGGTTTCTGGTGCCCGCCATTGTCGGTATTCCGCTGGGCATCGCGTCCCTCAAGCAGATTGACGCGAGCGTTCTCAAACTGCTGATTGCCTTCTTTCTCATTCTCTACGGCGGATTTTTCACGCTCAGGCGCACGCTGCCGAAGATCAACCATCCCACGCCGATCATGGACTGCTGCGTCGGTTTTCTTGCCGGCATCCTGGGGGGAGCGGCTTCCTTGTCCGGCGCCTTGCCCACCATGTGGTGCGCAATGCGCGCCTGGCCCAAGGTCGAAACACGCGCTGTCCTGCAGCCCTTCAATGTCACCGTCCTGGCACTGACGGCGATCATGCTGGCGTTCAATGGCGCCTATCAGACCCGCACGCTCATCTTTCTTGCGATCGCGGTACCAACCGCGATGATCTCTGCCCAGGTGGGAATTTTCGTGTTCCGCCGACTGAGCGATGATACCTTCAGGCGTCTGCTGATCGCGATCTGCTTTGTCTCGGGTACCGTCCTGTTGCTCAGGGAAATGCTGTAGCGCCGGGCCTTTCGGCGCGTCAGCGACGGATCGGCCCTGAAGCTGCGCCGCCTAGCCGATCACTTCATCTGACCGGTCATCGGTTTCGCCGTACCGTTTCAGCACCGCAGGCTTCGTGCCCTCATAGACCTTGTCGAGATTCTGCACGATCTTGGCGTTTTCCCGCTCGAAAAGGCACGCGCCCTGCAGGTCGGACGCGACGATAAACGGCCCCATGCGGCGCGCACGGATCACCCACATGGCCTGCGCGATGCCAAGCTCCTCATGCCAATGCACGGCCTCGACGGTCTCGACACCGCGCCCCAGCAAAGCCCCGGTTCCGTAGCCGACCGTCGACAGGTAAACAGCCCCGTTTGGCACAAAGTACTCCTTGTAGTCCTTTGAAGACATGCCGCCTTTTCCGATGATCAGGCGCGCGCCGGTCTTCGCCATCCACTCCGGCAGCCACTTGGCAAAACGGAAACTTGCCGTGGCCGTGACCGCGCCCAGATCAAAGGACCCGTCCTCGCGGATCACGGCGGCGGGTGAGCAATGAAAATTCGCGGCGCTCTGTGATGGCAGTTCCATCGGGATGTTCGCCTTGTCCTCCAGCGCGCGCATGTAGACCCCTTCGCGCGCCGTGTAGATCAGCCCATCCAGATAGACGATGTCGCCCAGCCGCAGGTCAGCGATGGCCTCTGCACTGGGGGTTGTGGAAAGCGTGACCTCGCGGATTTTCATTCTGCGACCTCCAATCCCATTTCCCACTCAACACTGTCACGGCGTTGGTAATCCGTGAACCAGTCCGGGTCTGTCCGGTGCTCGACCCGCCCATCCGGAAACAGACGCGCCACCGCGCGACGGGACGACAGACAGAAGGCATGCACAGACATCTGCATGCCGCCCGTATGGCAGTAACCAACTTCAATGTTACAATCTATCACCATGTTTTTGCCGACGAATCCCATGGCCCCCATGCCAATCGAGTTGCCCAGTTCCTTGAACTCCTCCTCCATCGCGGCAATTTTCGGGTCCGAGTTCCGACTGCCCACCGTGCGCAGCACCGAGGCGCGTTTGCCCAGCACCATACAGGTGTCCTTGGAGCCTCCGAGGCCAATCCCGATAATCGCAGGCTGGCAGGCGAGGCCGCGCTTGCCAAAGGCGACGAGACTGTCGAGGTAGAACCGCTTGATGCCCTGGATACCATCGGAGGGAAACAACATCCGGTAATCCGTGCCAAAGAGCCCGCCTTTGTGCACCGTGATCAGATCAACCCACTCTCCCCCGGGCTCGAACCCGTATTCGATCTCCGGCGCTCCGATCCCGACGTTGTTGTTATGGTCGGTCCGCCATAGGGGGTGCACACGATTGGGCCGGAGCGGCACGCCCGAGGTTGCGTTGGCGGTGGCGCGGCGCAGTGCCGCCTCCAGCGCGACCGGCCCCCCCTCGATGCGCGCGTCGTTGCCCATCTTGACGTACCACCGCGGCACGCCGGTGTCGCCGCACATGGCGCGACGGTCTTCCTTTGCGGCCTCGTAGTTGTCCAGCATGGCCTGCAAGACGAAGGAGGATAAGTCGCCATCCTCCGTTTTCGCGGCCGCCCGCAACCCATCCAGATAGTCCTGCGGGATCTCGATGGCGGCTTTGTCCATCAGCGCCTCTGCGGTTTTCTGTATCAGGTCAAGTGAGATCATTGCGCCGCCACCAGAGTTTCGGGTTCGCCGTCCGGCAAGATCGTCTCGCCGGGTTTAACGATAGAGAATTCAACAGCTTCACGTGTGACATTCACCTTGTCGCCGGCCTGTTGTGCGATCGTGAAATAGGACGCCTTCATATCGCCCGGCGCCGGGTAATCCTCGCGGAAATGCGCCCCGCGGGAATTCTCCCGCGCCAGCCCCGCCCTTGCGATCACGTCGGAGACATCGCACAGGCTGGCCATGTTCAGCCAATCATGCCACGTCAGATTGAACGCCAGATTGTCCGACGCCACGCCAACCTGCATCAGATCCTGCCGGATACCGGCGATACGATCAAGGCCACGGCGCATGCTGTCGGCGGTCCGCATGACCCCGACATCCTCCCACATCGCTTCCTGCAGACGATTGCGCAGCGGTTGCACCAGATCGGGCGTTTGCCGCAGCGGATGCACCGCCCTGTCGTATTCTGCCATCAGCACCGCGTCATCCGGGTCGCGCAGGCACCTCATCGACCGGATGTCTTTGCCCATCGTGTCACCGGCAATCCCGCCGTAGACGGTCGAATTCGCCACACCGTTTCCGCCCAGGCGATTCGAGCCATGCGCCCCGCCCGCATCCTCCCCTGCAACGTAAAGCCCTTCCAGAGCCGTGCGCGTATCAACATCGACCATGACCCCGCCCATGAAGTAATGGGCCGTGGGCACGACTTCGACGAGGCCACCCGCCAGATCGAACCCGCTGTCTTCACACCGCTTGACCATACCCGTGAACTTCTTGCGCACGGTGTCAGGGCCAAGATGGGCCATCGAGATGAACATTCCCACCTGATCGGGGTCGTTGCTTTTACGCATCTCCGCATAGATCCCGCGGCTGACGACATCGCGCGTGGCGCGCTCCCCCTTGTCATCGTAATCGAACATGAACCGTTGCCCGGCAGCGTTCAGCAACTGCCCGCCCGCGCCCCGCAGGCCTTCTTCGAGCACCGTGCCGGTCATGCGGCTGTGCTCCCCCGCCAGAAGACCGGTGGGGTGGAATTGCACCATTTCCATGTCGCGCAGCGGCAGCCCTGCCCTCAGCGCCATTGCCAGCCCATCCATCGTCTTGTCACCGCTCGGCGTGTGGTATTTGTACATCGTCGGGCCGCCACCTGTTGCCATCAGAACCGTTTTGGCGCGCACGAACCGGAAACGCCCCGTGCGCATGTCGATCATCAACACACCGGCCAGCGCGCTGCCGTCTTTTGTCGGGATCAGACCGATTGCCCGATGCTCCTGCAGCTTTTCAACCGGCCGGCTCAGCACCTGCTCCATCAGGCGATTGATGATTTCGATACCGGTCAGGTCACCCTTGTGCACCGTTCGGTCCGCCGTCTGCCCGGCAAAAGCCTTCTGGTGCAGCGTCCCATCAGGGTTCCGGTCGAAAAAACATCCGATCTCGTTTTCCAGCTCGCGAATGCGTACCACAGCCTGCTCGCAAAGCCGCCAGGCCATCTCCTGGTTGGGCAGCCATTTGCCGCCTTCGATCGTATCCATGAAGTGACGCGCGACCGTGTCGCCTGTGCCGAGAGCCACATTGTAGCCGCCCTGCACCATGCGCGTGCAGCCGCATTTGCCGATAAGCCCCTTCACCGCGATGGTGATCCGGGTGCCGGTTGGGGCCGCCTGTTGCGCATGCAGTGCCGCGAAAAGGCCCGCGCCGCCCGTCCCGAGGATCAGGATATCGGTGTCATGCCATTCAATGTCTCTCGTCATGCGTCACACCACCTGAAGAAAGAACGTGCCTGACACAAGGAAGGCCACACCCACCGCGCCGGCCGCCAGTGTCTTTTGTGGCGCGGACCACGGCAACCATTCCATTGCCATCAGCCGCAGACCGCCAAAGACATGTACAGCCAACAGAAACACCAATCCGAACTCTGAAATTTTTACAACAGGTTGCTCGGCGAAGCTCAGAAATTGGTTCAGCTTCTGGGGCTGTGTCAGCGCCCAGGAAAGCACCCAGAAGTGCAGCGGCAGAAAGAGCGCAAGGCCCAGCCCGGACACCCGATGCAGAACATAGGCCAGCCAGAGCGGATGCGCGCGGGAGGGTCTCATACGGCCCCCGGCCATGTCACCGCAACAAGTGCTTGCGCGCCCAGGCTCAGCAGCAGCAGGCCGATGCCCCATGTCACGCTGGTCAGTCTGACGCCGCGCAGACCGAATGTCTCGTGCACGATCACGCGCAGCCCGATCGCCGCATGCACGGATACTGCCAGCACAAAGGAGCCATAAAACAGAAACCAGAAAGCGGACCCCTGCGTGCGCCCCAATATCTCCTCGGCGCTCAGACCGCCCTGTACCGCATAGATCATCACCGCGATATGGCCCAGCGTCAGCGGTGCCATGACCAGCGCCGAGATCCGTTGCAGCATGTAAAGGCGCAGGTCGAGCATGAGGTTATCCGCCCTTGCGCCAGAAGCGTCGCGAGGTTTCCCGTTTCAGCCCGGCGATGGCTGACATCGGGTCGAGATCATTGGGGCAGAAAACCGTGCAACTGCCCATCGAATGGCAATTATGGCACCCGCCGGAGCCTGACACGGCGTCCAGAATACCGGCCCGCCTGTCGTGCTTTGAATCGTTGAAGAGTGTCCATGCCCGCTGGAGCGCGGCTGGCCCCAGATAATCGGCGTTTCCGGTAACCGTGTCACAGGCGGCATAGCAGATCGCGCAGTTGATGCATTCGATACCGGCGCTCGCGGTAACCCGGGTGCTGTCTTGCGGATCGACGGGGGGGATCGGATCGTTGCGACCGGCAGTGGGAGCATGCGCGCCGCCGGCGGCCACCCACTTATCAAAGAAAACATCCATGTCGGCAGCCAAGTCTTTGATTACTGGCAGATTACGCAATGGCGCAATCTCCACCCGGCGCCCCTGCAACACTTTCCGGACGTGCGTTCGACATGTCCATCGCGGTCGTCCATTCACCATCATCGCACAGGATCCGCACATCCCCACGCGGCAGGCAAACCGATAGGTCAACGTGGCATCCGCATAGTGCTGTATCCAGGAGACGACATCCAGAATGGTCTGGTTTTCCTCGGCAGGCACCTCGTAGCGCTCAAAATCGCCACCCGAAGACGTTCCGCGCCAGACAGAGACTTCCAAAGTGTCTTTTTGACCGTCCAATCGGCGTTCCTGACTTGTCGAAGATGGCGTTGCATTTATGATATAACGGCCAGCAATGCTAACGAGAAGGAATATGTTCTTATGCTTTCTGTAAGAATCTCTTACGAAATGGGAACCTTGCCCGGTGGCTGAACCTTCCTTGAAGACACTGTTTGCAGATCGCTTTGGTCAGGCCCCGACGGTGCCGGAGGCGCTGCGAGAGCACCGGATTCTGAATAACATCGCCCGCCGGAGTTCGTGCCGCGCTTTTGCTCCGCAGGGTCCTGATACCAATACGCTGGAGACGTTATGCGCCGCAGCGCTCTGCGCGCCCTCCAAGAGTGATCTGCAGCAGCGCGATATCGTCATCGTGTCGGATGCCGCGGTTCTGCGCCAGCTGAAATCACTTCTGCGCGCGCAGGCATGGATCGAAGGAGCGCCTGCGATGGTCGTGTTTCTGGCAAATAACCGGCGGCAACGACAAGTGCAGGATCTGCATGGGCAACCCTTCCCCAATGATCACCTCGATGCCTTCTTCAATGCCAGTCTGGATGCCGGGATAGCCCTTGCCTTCTTCATGGCTGCCGCCGAGAGCGCGGGACTGGGGTGTTGCCCGATCAGCACCATTCGCAACCATCTTGATCAGGTTGCGGAACTGCTGGAACTGCCGGACCATGTTTTCCCCGTTGCGGGGCTTGCGGTGGGATATCCGGCGCAGGCGAGCGCCGTCAGCCCCCGCTTGTCCTTGAACGCCACGGTGCATCACAACCGGTTCCACGAGACCAGGCCAGAACAGATCGTCGGCTACGATGCGAGGCGGCTGAAAGACGACAAATCGCCCGGCTGGTCGGAAGCGAAAGCCAAAATGTATGCCGCCCCGCAGCGCACCGACTTTGCTGAGTTCATACGCCGCATTGGTTTCAAACTGGATTAGGAACCGCTTCTAAAGCACTTCATCAAATGTTTTTTTCAGCTTCGATACGATCTCGTCGACATGCGTGTCTTCCATGATAAACGGTGGCGCCAGCAGAACGTGATCGCCGCTCTGCCCATCCACAGTGCCCCCCATGGGATAGCAGGCCAAGCCGTTGGACATCGCCGTTTGCTTGATCTTCTTGTTGACCCCGTCCGCGGCCGCAAAGGGTGCCTTCGTGCCGCGGTCCGCCACGATCTCCAGCCCCAGAAACAGGCCGCAACCGCGAATATCTCCGATATGCGGGTGCTGTCCGAATTCCGCCTGCAACGCACCCTTCAGTTTTGGCCCCATACCGGCGCATCGGTCCACCAGCCCGCCCGTCAGTTTTTTGACAACCGCATTGCCGGCCGCGCAGGCGGTCGGGTGGCCGATGTAGGTATGCCCGTGCTGGAAAAACCCCGAACCGTCGGCAATGGCCTGATGGATCCCGGCAGTGCACATCATCGCGCCGATGGGTTGGTAGCCCGCGCCCAGCCCCTTGGCGATGGTCACGATATCCGCGGTGATCCCCTCCTGCTCATGGGCAAAAAGACTGCCCGTGCGCCCCATCCCGCACATCACCTCGTCCAGGATCAGCAGGAGGCCGTATTGGTCGCAGATTTCGCGCACCCGTTTGAAATACCCCTCCACCGGCGGCACGGCACCCAGCGTCGCCCCGACCACCGGTTCGGCGACAAATCCGATGACAGTCTCCGGCCCAAGGCGCAGCACTTCGGTTTCCAGCTCGTTGGCGACACGCTGGCCATAGTCAAAAGCACTCTCCCCCTCCTGTTGTCCGCGATAAGCGTAACAGGGAGATATCAGCGAGGTTTCCACCATGATCGGCGCAAAGGCCTGCTTGCGCCAGACGTTGCCGCCGGTCGCCAGAGCGCCAAGGGTGTTGCCGTGATAGCTTTGCCGCCGCGCGATGAAATGCCGCCGCTCCGACTGGCCGATTTCCACAAAATACTGACGCGCCAGTTTCAGCGCCGCTTCGATCGCCTCGGATCCGCCGGAGACGAAGTAGACCTTGTCCAGATCGCCCGGTGCTTCATTCACCAGCCGGTCCGCCAGTTCCTCTGCCGGATCGGAGGTAAAGAAGCTTGTATGCGCGTAGGCCAGTTGCGCCACCTGCGCCTGAATCGCCGCGATCACATCCGGGTCGCCATGTCCCAGACAGGACACCGCCGCCCCGCCCGAGCCATCAAAATATTTCTTCCCCTCGGCGTCATAAAGGTAAACTCCCTTGCCGGTGGACGCGCGCCGCATGGGTGTTTTTGAGTGTCGTGCAAAGACATGAGACATCGGTATTCCTCCGCTGGGGCCTGCCTCTTTTGAAACACATGGCGCTTTCGTTGACAATGCGGTGAAACAAATGAATCATCTCCGAGGGATTCGTAACGATTTTGGGGGCGTGTGTGTGGCGGAGCCACTCGATATCAGGATATCTGCAAGCTACGACGACCTGAGCGGCAAGCTGAAGCAGGCCGCCGATTATCTTGTGGAAAACCAGATTGACGTGGCAACCCGGTCACTGCGCTCGGTTGCCGAGCAAAGCAATATCGCACCCGCGTCATTCTCGCGCCTCGCCCGCGCCCTTGGGTATGATGATTTCGGCTCGCTGCGGGGCGACATTCGCACCTCCATTGATCGTCGCGTCAACGCCGGGTCACAGCGGGCGCGTCAGCTCTCCACCCTGCAACAGGATGGGAAGGCCGATTTCGTCGCGGCCTATGTCAGCGCCTGCGCCGACAACATCCACACATTGGCCGACGGGCTGAGCGGCACACAGTTGAAACAATCGGTCGCCAAACTGCAGAAAGCCCGGAGCGTGCTGGTGTTCGGGACGCTCAGTTCCACCGGTGTGGCCGAACATCTCAACTACATGGCCAGCCTGTTGTTCGATAACTGGAGCATGGCGGGGCGCATGGGCTCGTCGCTGGGTGCAGGGCTCGCGGGACTGGATGAAACCGATGTTCTGATCCTGATCACGCAAACCCCCTATTCGCCCCGGCCCGTCCGGGCGGCGGAACTGGCGCGCGACAACGGGGCCTTCGTGGTGGTTATTACTGACACGCACGCCTGCCCCGCGCTCAAACATGCGTCCGCCAGCTTTATAATTCCGTCCAGAAGCCCGCATTTCTTTTCGTCTTACACCGCCACTTTGTTTTTCGTGGAAACGCTGATCGGGATGCTTGCCCAGATCGGCGGCGAACGATCACGAAAACGCATTGCGGAGGTGGAAATAAGTAACCGCCGTTTACAAGAAATATTAGACGGCTAATCTACCACCAATAATCCAAAAAGGGAGACAACAATGTTCAATGGATTAAAAATGACGGCCGCTGGTGCGGCACTGGCGATGTTGACGGCGCCGGTGGCAATGGCCGAGGAATTCATCACCATCGGTACCGGTGGCGTGACCGGGGTTTACTACCCCACGGGTGGCGCGATCTGCCGTCTGGTGAACAAGGGCCGGAAAGAGCACGGCATCCGCTGCTCGGTCGAATCGACTGGCGGGTCGGTCTACAACATCAACACGATCCGCGCGGGCGAGCTGGAGTTCGGAGTGGCCCAGTCCGACTGGCAGTACCACGCCTACAAGGGCACCTCGCGCTTTGAGGAACAAGGCCCGTTCGAAGACCTGCGGGCGGTGTTCTCCGTGCACCCCGAACCCTTCACCGTGGTGGCCCGCGCAGATGCGGGTATCACCAGCTTTGCCGATCTGAAAGGCAAGCGCGTGAACATCGGCAACCCCGGATCAGGTCAGCGTGGCACCATGGAAGTGGTGATGGAGAAGATGGGCTGGAGCACATCCGATCTGGCCTTGGCGTCCGAGCTGAAGGCGGCAGAGCAGTCCGCGGCGCTGTGCGACAACCAGATCGATGCGATGATCTACACCGTGGGTCACCCGTCGGGTTCCATCCAGGAAGCGACAACGGCCTGCGATTCCGTGCTGGTTGAAGTGTCCGGTGCCGAGATCGACGCGCTGATTGGCGACAACTCCTACTACCGCTCCGCCAAGATCCCCGGTGGCATGTACCGCGGCACCGATAGTGACGTGGCCACATTCGGTGTGGGCGCAACCTTCGTGACCTCTGCTTCTGTATCGGAAGATGCGGTCTACGCGGTTGTCTCGGCGGTCTTTGACAACTTCGAGGATTTCAAGAAGCTGCACCCCGCATTCGCCAACCTGACAGCGGAAGAAATGGCGACGGCAGGTCTGTCCGCGCCGCTGCACCCCGGTGCCGCGAAGTATTACAAGGAAAAAGGCTGGATCGAATAATCCGGCTTTAGCCAGTGCAAGGGGCGGTCCGCCGCCCCTTGAAGCCCGCCACCGGGCACACCAAACGACAATAAAGCCGCATAAAAAATAACGTGGCGCGTCAGGGAGACAGTTAAATGGCAGATAAGACAAGCGGCGGCCGTGCGCTGACCGAAGAAGAACTTCAGGACCTCGTCTCCTCGTCGGACGCAGGCGCCCGCAACCCGGCCGGGTCCGTCGGCACCTTTCTGGCGATTGTCGCAATCGTCTGGTCGCTGTTTCAGGTCATGCTGGCCTCGCCGCTGTCCAATCAGTTGCTGCCGGGTTCCGTGATCAACAACTCGCGCCAGATCCACCTGGCCTTTGCCATTTTCCTCGCCTTCATGGCCTACCCGATGCTGAAATCCAGCCCGCGCCATTACATCCCGGTCCACGACTGGCTTCTGGCGCTGGGGGGCGCGTTCATCGCGCTCTATGGCTATATCTTTTACGACAAGATCGTGAATTCCGGCGGCCTCGCCGATGACACCGACAAGTGGTTTGCGCTGGTTGGCCTGATCATCCTCTTTGAAGGCGCGCGCCGCGCACTTGGGCCTGCCATGGCGATCATTGCCACGATCTTCCTGCTCTACGTCTTCTTTGGCGCCTCACAGGCGGTTCCGGACGTGATCCGCTGGAAAGGCGCGAGCTTGCAAAAGGCGATGAGCCACATGTGGATCACCTCCGAAGGGGTCTTTGGCATCGCGCTCGGGGTCTCGACGAAATTCGTCTTTCTCTTCGTGCTCTTTGGGGCCCTGCTCGATAAGGCGGGCGCGGGCAACTACTTCATCAAGATGGCCTTTGGCGCGCTGGGTCACCTGCGCGGTGGTCCGGCAAAGGCCGCCGTGGTCGGCTCTGCTGCGACCGGCCTCATCTCCGGGTCGTCCATCGCCAATGTGGTCACCACCGGCACCTTCACCATCCCGCTGATGAAACGCGTGGGCTTCTCGTCTGAGAAAGGCGGAGCGGTCGAGGTGGCCTCTTCGGTCAACGGCCAGATCATGCCACCGGTCATGGGGGCTGCGGCCTTCCTTATGGTGGAATACGTCGGCATTTCCTATGTCGAGGTGATCACCCACGCCTTCCTGCCCGCGACGATTTCCTACATCGCGCTGGTCTATATCGTGCATCTCGAAGCGGTGAAGAACAACATGCCGACCCTGGGCGATCGCGAAGTGTCCATGGTGAAAACCGTTGTCGGGATGCTCTCCTTCTTCCTTGTCTTTGCCGGGCTTTGCTATGGCTCGCAGTTCCCGGTCGAGGCTGTGACCGCCTGGGCACCGAGTTCCGCCGGGCTGATCATGACCGCGATTGTCTGTGGCGTGTATATTCTGCTGCTGGCGCTGGCCGCACAGGTGCCAGACCTCATGCCGGATGATCCGAACGCCGAACATGTCGAATTGCCGGTTATCGGGGAAATCTACAAGGCGGGTCTCTACTATCTGCTGCCGATCATCGTGCTGGTCTACTTCCTGATGATCGAACAGAAGTCCCCCGGCCTCTCAGCCTTCTGGGCCACCATGCTGCTGTTCTTCATCCTGCTCACGCAGAAACCGCTCAAGTCCATCTTCCGCGGTGAAAACGATATGGTGAATGCGTTCCGTGATGGTGTCGTGGACCTGCTGCAGGGCCTCATCGACGGTGCGCGCAATATGATCGGCATCGGCCTTGCGACGGCCACCGCCGGTGTGATCGTGGGCACGGTGACGCTGACCGGCGTGGGACAGGTCATGGCCAACCTGGTGGAGTTCCTGTCGGGCGGCAATCTGATCCTGATGCTGATCATGGTGGCGCTCCTGAGCCTCATCTTGGGCATGGGACTGCCCACCACGGCGAACTACATCGTGGTCTCGTCGCTGATGGCCGGGGTGGTTGTCGAACTGGGCGCGCAATCGGGGCTGATCGTGCCTCTGATCGCGGTGCACCTCTTCGTCTTCTACTTCGGGATCATGGCGGATGTGACGCCGCCCGTGGGGCTTGCCAGTTTCGCCGCTGCCGCCGTCTCGGGCGGGGACGCGATCCGTACCGGCTTCATTGCGTTCTTCTATTCCCTGCGCACGGTCGCCCTGCCCTTCGTCTTCATCTTCAACACGGACTTGCTGCTGATCGATGTGGGATGGGCCCAGGGGATACTGGTCTTCATCACGGCGACCATCGCGATCCTGGTCTTCACGGCAGGCACCATGGGCTACTTCCTGACCCGCAGCCGCATCTACGAAAGCGTCGCCCTGGTGTTCATCGCCTTCATGCTCTTCCGTCCGGATTTCTTCATGGACCGCCTGCAGCCTCCGTTTGAGGATATCGCCCCGGCCAACTTTGCCGAAAAGGTGGAGAGCGCGCCCGTGGGGCGTGAATTCCGGGTGATCGTCAGCGGCCCTGACTTTGACACCGGCGAGACCAAGGAAACCACGCTGCTGGTGCCCATCGGTGACGAAGCTGAAGGCACCCGGATGGAGGCTTACGGCCTGCTGACCGTCGAAGAGGGTGACGAGATCACCTTGGAAGAGCCGCTCTTTGGCACACCCTATGCGGAGACCTTCCAGGGCTATGACTTTTACGGCGACGAATTCGTGACCGTCAAAGCCGTGAAGGCCCCGGCAGATCAGATGCCCAAGGAATTGGTGTTCCTGCCGGCGCTGTTGTTCCTCGGGCTGATCATCCTGCTGCAGCGCGGCCGCGCGGGCAAAGAAGAAAAACAAGAAGGAGTCCCCGCATGAGCCGTTCTGTACTTTGTGCGATTGATGTCAGTCACAAAGGCCGCGATGCCGCTGTTCTGAAAATGGCCAAGAAACTCGCCGATCTGGATGGGGCGTCGCTGGACGTGGTGACGGTGGTGCCGGATTTCGGACAAAGCATCGTCAGCACCTACTTTGAGTCGGATCACCACGAGAAGGCCGTTGCCGAAGCCCGGCAACTGCTGAGCGACGAGATCACCGCAAGCCTCGGGGCGGACACCGACGCCATGGTGCGCCATGTCGTGGCGACGGGGAGTGCATACGAGGAAATCCTGCATGTCGCGCAGGAAACCGATTGTGGGCTGATTGTGATCGGGGCGCATAAACCCGATTTCAAGGATTATTTACTCGGGCCCAATGCTGCCCGTGTCGTGCGCCACTCAAACTGCAGCGTGCATGTCGTCCGATAGGGCGACCTGCTTTTGACAATGACAGCGCACCCGACGCCGGGTGCGCTGTTTCTTTTTGGGGGGCCGAATAGGGGTTGCATCAACCTATATTTCCAATATTCATGAATTATGGAAATAGAATCCCTTACCCGCCTGTCCGCCCTTAGCCACCCGCAGCGCCTGAGCGTATTCCGGTTGCTGATGCGCCGCTTTCCGGACGCGGTGCCCGCAGGCGAAATCGCCGCGGCACTGGACCTCAAGGCGTCAACCACATCTGTCTACCTGTCAGTTCTGAGCGACGCGAGACTGATCACGCAGCAGCGCCTCGGAACGTCCCTGCGGTACCGCGCCCATACTGCGGCAGCGGCCGAGCTTATTGACTACCTGTTCACCGATTGCTGTCGTGGACGGCCGGATCTGTGCCCGCCGTTCTCACTTTCCCCCCAAAAAGGAGCGCTGACGATGACTGACACCCCCTACAACGTTCTCTTTATCTGCACGGGCAACTCCGCAAGATCCATTTTTGCGGAATCGATATTGCGCGATCTGGAAGGATCTAGGTTCGCAGCTTACTCGGCCGGGACCAGGCCCGGTTCCGATCTGAACCCCCTCGCGATGGAGATGCTGACCTCGAAAGGCCATGACACATCGATATTGCGGTCCAAGCATATTTCCGAATTCCAGACCCCCGATGCCCCGAAGATGGATTTCGTGTTCACCGTCTGTAATCGCGCCGCGAACGAGGAATGCCCGGCATGGGAAGGACAACCGATCAGCGGCCACTGGGGCCTGCCGGACCCGGTCAAGGCCGAAGGCAGTCTCGCGGAACGTCGTCTGGCTTTCCAGCAGGCCTACGGCGCCCTTAGTAACCGCATCAAGGCCTTTGCGGCCCTGCCCATCGAAACTCACAACCGCATATCGCTGCAAGCCGCCGTCGACAGAATCGGCGCGGATGAATTGGAAGGAACTCCTGAATGACTGTTTACGCCCTTAACGGAATGGGTCGCATTGGCAAGCTTGCCCTGCGGCCATTGCTCGAACGGGGCGCAGAAATTGCCTGGATAAACGATGCGGTGGGCGACCCCGCGATGCACGCACATCTGCTGGAATACGACACCGTTCACGGGCGCTGGCCCGCCGCGTTTGATGCAGACAGCGAGAGCCTCACCATCGACGGCATGCGGCTGCCGGTTCACGGCGAAACGAGGCTGGATCGCCTGCCACTGGAAGGCATCGATGTGGTCATCGACTGTACCGGCGCCTTCAAGACCGACGCAGCACTGGCCCCTTACTTTGCCGCCGGTGTGAAGAAGGTGGTGGTTTCCGCGCCTGTCAAGGACGGGCCGACGGCCAATGTCGTCTTTGGCGTAAACAACGATGTCTACGACCCCACCCGGCACAGCATTGTCACCGCGGCCAGTTGCACTACGAACTGCCTCGCGCCCGTGGTTAAGGTGGTCCATGAGAACATTGGCATAAAACACGGATCTATCACCACAATTCACGATGTGACGAATACCCAGACGATCGTGGACCGTCCCGCCAAGGACCTGCGGCGGGCGCGGTCTGCGCTGAATTCCCTGATCCCCACAACGACCGGAAGCGCCACGGCGATCACCCTGATCTACCCGGAACTCACCGGGCGTCTGAACGGGCATGCGGTGCGGGTGCCCCTGCTGAACGCCTCGCTCACGGATTGCGTTTTTGAACTGGAACGCGCCACCACGGTGGAAGAGGCCAACGCCCTCTTTGAGGCCGCGACAAAGGGACCACTCAAGGGCATCCTTGGCTACGAGACCAAACCGCTGGTCAGCGCCGATTACACGAACGACCCCCGCTCGGGCATCGTTGACGGGCCGTCGACAATGGTTGTCAATGGCACACAGCTCAAAGTCTATGTCTGGTACGACAACGAGTGGGGCTATGCGAACCGGCTCGTCGATGTGGCCTTCATGGTAGGCAAGTCGTTGTGAGCATGCCGCGCGCGGGCGCCGCCTATGTCGCCGTGACCGCCGCCTACTGGGCGTTCATGCTGACCGATGGCGCGTTGCGGATGCTGGTTCTGCTGCATTTCCACACGCTCGGGTTCTCGCCGGTGCAGCTTGCGTATCTCTTTGTGCTCTACGAGATCGCCGGGATCGTGACCAACCTCAGCGCAGGCTGGATTGCCGCGCGCTTTGGCCTGACCTCCACACTCTATGCCGGTCTGGCGCTGCAGGTGGCCGCGCTGATCGCGCTGGCGCAGCTTGATCCCGCGTGGACGATCACCGCCTCCGTGGTGTTCGTCATGGCTGTCCAGGGGGCGTCCGGTGTTGCGAAGGACCTCGCGAAGATGAGCGCAAAGTCCGCCGTGAAGCTGCTTGCCCCGACCGCGCGGGGCGGGCTTTTTCGGTGGGTTGCGCTGCTGACGGGTTCCAAGAATGCGGTCAAGGGATGTGGCTTTCTGATCGGCGCTGTTCTGCTCGGCGTGGTGGGTCTCAAGGCTGCGGTCCTGGGGATGGCAGCCGTTCTGGCGGTGATCCTGGTGGCGGTAGTTCTGAAGATGCCCTCGGGCCTGCCGGTGGGCCGCAAGGATGCAAAATTCCGCGACGTCCTCTCCGGAAATGCCAACATCAACTGGCTGAGTTTCGCGCGCGTGTTTCTTTTCGCGGCGCGCGATGTCTGGTTCGTCGTCGGCATTCCCATCTATTTCTATGCCGTGTTGTCGGACGGGACGGAGGCGGGCAACCGCACCGCGTTTTTCACGATCGGCAGTTTCATGGCGCTGTGGATCATCCTTTACGGGGCGGTTCAGGCAGCGGCTCCCCGGCTGATGAAGGCTGCAACGCGCAGCGAAGACCAGATCATCATGAGCGCGCAACGATGGGGGGCTTTGCTGATCATCGTCCCGGCAGTTCTGGCGAGTCTGAGCTTGGCCACGCCCACCCCAACCACGTGGCTTACCACCGCGCTGATCGTCGGCCTGCTGATTTTCGGCGGTATATTTGCTGTAAATTCCGCCCTGCACTCCTACCTGATCCTCGCCTTCAGTTCCGGCAACCGGGTGACCATGGATGTCGGGTTTTACTACATGGCGAACGCCGCCGGGCGCTTGCTCGGGACCGTCCTGTCGGGGCTGAGCTACCAGATCGGAGGCCTGCCGCTTTGCCTGGGAACCGCCGCGCTGCTGCTGGCGGCAAGCGTCTACGGCGCGTCGCGGCTGCGCCCGCTTGCACCGCAACCGGTCTAACCTGTGCTGGTGGCCAATATCCGGCTGATCTCCTTCAGCGATCGGCCCGATGTCCGGTGCCATTCGGAAAAAGCGGTCTGGACAGCGGTCATGGCGCCCTTTGAGGTTGGCGGTTTGTCAATCACCCCTTCGGCGATCAGCCGGGCCACGACGTCGCGCGACAGAATGAACCCATCCACCCCCATGGAGCGCAGGAAATACTGACCGGTGGTGCCGCCCAGCCGTGTGCCGTTCGATTTCAGATGGGCGAGCAGCCCCGCGAATTCGGTTACATCCCAACCAGCGACAAACGTGCCAAAACCGCCGTGGCTGTCCGCCACCTCGCGGATAAAAACCGCGTTCTCCTGCACGGCGCGGATCTTGGGGCCGTGGCGCACAATCGCCTTGTTGGTCACCAACGCATCAAACCACGTATCATCCATCATCGAACAGCGACCCGGTGCAAACCCCTCGAAAGCCGCTTCAAAACCGGGCCACATTGACTCCACGACTTTCCAGTTGAAACCGGCGTTGAAAATCGCGCGGGTCATCGCGGAGAGCCAACGATCATCAGGCTGCGCTGCCAGTTCCGCCGGTGTTTTCGACGGCGCGAACCCCTCGAAAATCGCCTCGACCGACCCCTTGCGCCCCACACTGATGGCAAGAATATCTTCCAAGCTGCGCATGTTCCCTCCTTCTTTTCAAGGGGGTACCATAATTGCTGCCGCACCGGCGCGATACAGCGATTGCATCACAGCCGGTTGTGCATAAAACGCACCCCCGAAACCGACCTGTGCAGGCGGATCGCGCCGGATGCGCGCAGGCCCGTGCAGGAGATGACGCTTGCAAGACCGGGACCCCAAGGCGATATGTTCACAGAGAAATGCAAACAACGAAGGGCCTGTTTGAATGCGGCACAGCTTTGCGTGGCAGTTTTGCGCAGCGCTCTTTCTGAGCGCGGGTCTGAGCGCTCTGGGTCCCGGTAGCGCCCGCGCGGATGACGTTACGGTTTTTGCTGCCGCCAGCCTAAAAACCGCTCTGGACGCAATTGCAGGCGCATTCGAGGCCGATACCGGGCACGTGGTGACAGTGTCTTATGCCGGAACCCCGGTTCTGGCGCGTCACATAGCGCTCGGAGCGCCTGCCGATATCTTCATCTCGGCCAATCCCGACTGGATGGACTGGGCAGAGGCGCGCGGCAGCCTTGTGCCCCAAAGCAGGCAGGACCTGCTGACCAACGATCTCGTGCTGATTGCCCATGGCACCGACGAGGCAGTCGATCTCAAACCAAGCGCATTGGTGGCGCGTCTCGGGGACGCCCGCATCGCGATGGCGCTTGTTGATGCGGTACCTGCCGGGATTTACGGCAAATCGGCGTTGTCGTATTTCGGTGTCTGGCACATGCTTGAAACGCGGATTGTGCAAACCGACAACGTGCGGGCAGCCCTTGCGCTGGTCGCCCTTGGCGAGGCCAAATTCGGCGTGGTCTATAAATCTGACGCCATCGCCGAGCCGCGTGTCAGCGTGATTGCGACCTTCCCGCCATCGAGCCATCCACAGATCACCTATCCCGCAGCGTTGATCGAGGGACGCGACACGCCTGCTGCTCGGGCGTTTTTTGACTATCTGCGTGTTCCGGCATCGCGCGACATGTTTGAGCGACAGGGCTTTGCCGTGGTCAACGGGGCGTCATGACAGACTGGCTCGGCCCCGATGAGTGGCGCGCGGTCGCCTTGTCCCTGAAGGTGTCCTTCTGGGCGACCTGTCTCAGCCTGCCTTTTGGTCTATGGGTGGCGCATCTTCTGGCACGTCGCGACTTTGCCGGCAAACAGGTGATCAACGGGCTTGTCCATCTGCCCCTGATCCTGCCGCCGGTGGTCACGGGCTACCTGCTCCTGACCTCCTTCGGCACCCAGGGTCCGGTCGGTCGCCTGCTGGAACCTTTCGGAATTGTCTTTGCCTTTCGCTGGACGGGGGCCGCACTTGCGGCGGCGGTGATGGCGTTTCCGCTGATGGTCCGCGCGATGCGGCTGTCCATCGAGGCGGTAGACCCCAAGCTGGAGCAGGCCGCCGCGACACTTGGCGCCTCCCGCGCCTGGGTTTTCGTGACGGTCACCCTGCCGCTTATCCTGCCGGGCATCCTCGCGGGCGCGATCCTCGCATTTGCCAAGGCAATGGGGGAATTCGGCGCCACGATCACTTTCGTCTCCAACATCCCCGGTCAGACCCAGACCGTCCCTTCTGCCATCTATGCGTTCCTGCAGGTCCCGGGCGGTGAAAGCTCGGCATGGCGCCTCGTGATCGTCAGTGTCATCATCGCCATGTCAGCGCTGTTGATCTCAGAGTGGCTGGCCAGACGGGCCAACCGGCGGGTGGCTGCGTGACGCTTGGTGTCATACTTCGCCACCGGTTCGAGGGTTTCGAACTGGATGTGGCGTTTGACGCGCCGCCGGGGATTACCGTGTTGTTCGGTCGCTCCGGCACCGGCAAGACAACTATCATCAATGCAGTAGCCGGGCTTCTTAAACCGGATGAAGGGCGCGTCGCGACAGAGGACTGGGTGCTTTTTGACACCAGCACCAACCATTGGGTGCCCCCGCATAAACGCCGGTTGGGATACATTTTTCAGGATGCGCGCCTGTTTCCGCATCTGACCGTGCGCCAGAACCTCGCCTATGGGCAGTGGTTTGCGCCAAAATCGGCACCGCGCGAAGATATGAGCCGGATCGTGGACATGCTCGGGCTGGGTGACCTGCTTTCAAGGCGGCCTGCGGCCCTGTCGGGTGGCGAAAAACAACGCGTTGCCATTGGCCGCGCGCTTCTGGCCTGCCCCCGCCTCATTCTGGCGGATGAACCTCTGTCCTCTCTCGATGAGGCGCGCAAGGCAGAGATCCTGCCATATTTCGAGCGCCTGCGTGACGAGACCAAAGTGCCGATCCTGTACGTCAGTCACGCGGCGACCGAAGTGGCCCGCATCGCGACATCGGTTGTTGCGCTGGACAAGGGGCGGGTCACCGGTCAGGGCCCGGCGGCCGAGGTGCTCAGCGATCCTGCCGTCACCCCGCTGGGCGTGCGTGCCGCCGGTGCGATGATCACGGCGCGGGTCACGGCGCATCATGCTGACGGGCTGAGCACGTTGCGGGCGGAAGGCAGCGATTTGCTGATGCCACGCGTGACGCAACCAGAAGGAACGGATGTGCGGCTGTGGATCGGTGCGCAGGATGTCATGCTGGCAATCGTCCGGCCCGACGGGATTTCCGCGCTCAACATTCTGGATGTGACGATCCGGGACCTCAGGGTCGGCACCGGGCCGGGTGTGATCGTGCAGCTGAGCTTTGGACGCTCGGTGCTGCTCGCGCGGGTAACGCGCCGGTCTGCGGAGGCGCTGAACCTTCACCCCGGACAGAGTGTCTTTGCCGTTCTGAAGGCGGTATCCTTGCCCAGAGACGCGGTAGGCGATGTGATGAACCGGACCTGAGCTAGTAATCGGACACCAGCAAATGCAGCGGTGGTTCGTTTTCGGTAATGTCGGAGAAACGTCCGATCGGCATTTCGAAGACGTTGTCCGTACGGTCGTCGTTCACGGTGGAGACTTCTCCCACCAAACAATCGCCCTTTTCCGCCCAGAACGCATGCCACACGCCGGGCATCAGCGTCACACTTTCCCCCGGCAATAACCGCAGGTGAGCCCCCGCCTGCAGCCTTCGTTCAACGCCGTCACAGGGCACTGTCACATCCGCCGCCCGGTCGATATTGCCCGCCGCATCCGGCGCAAACAGTTCGATGATCAACTCGCCGCCGCCCCGGTTGATAATATCCTCGGCCTTGATGTTGTGCCGATGCATCGGGGACAACTGCTTTTCCCGCGTGATCATGATCTTCTCGGCGTAGAGCATGCCACGCCCCTGCCCGAGGTCTTCGACCGTACCGTTGCGGGTTGTGAACAGAAACAATCCCATCTCGTCAAAACGTCCCTCACCGTAATCGGTGATGTCCCATCCAAGACCCCGCGCACGCAGCGGTGCGGCCTCGACGCTGCGCATTCTGTCGGGGTCCCAATAGGCAAAGGGCGGCAGAATGTGACCGAAACTGCGAATGAAGGCATCCCCTTCCTTGAGGATTTCATTGACGTCGGAACGGTTCATCTCAAGTCTCTTTCGCAGATTCTGAACGGCGCAAAACCGGGGTGTTCTGGCTGAGCCATCCTATGCCAGAAGCCACGCAAATACTCAAGATAGCGCTAACTGCGGTGCCGAAGCCCGGCCGTGGGGCGCGCTCAGGGCGAAAAACGTGGCGGATCATGCGCCAGAACATCAGGTACCACGCCTTCGAAGCGCGCAACCTGAACCGTTGCGGAATGCGCGGCGGGACCCTGGCTCAGGGAAGATGTGCGCAGATCGTGGGTCAGAACGTTCGGGTTGCCATGGCGGTCCCGATGCTGCTCTGCATCGAAATCGGGATCATACCATGCGCCGGTCCACAAGAAGGCGCAGCCTTGAAGAATGGCGTCGCTGACCACCGCGCCCGCGAGGCAGCGTCCGCGAGCATTCCATATCTCGACCACGTCGCCATCGACGATACCTCGCGCTGCGGCATCGCCGGGGTGCAGGATCACCGGTTCACGTCCCCGTATTTTCCGGCTGAGACTGAACGCGCCATTGTCCAGTTGCGAGTGCAGGCGCGTGCCGGGCTGGCCCGACAGCAGGTTGAGGGGATAGAGGGCCGAGGGCTGATCGCGGGGCGGCATCCAGCTTGCGTGGCCGTGACAATCGTTGAGGGCAAAACCGGCAATCGCATGCGAGAACAGCTCGATACGGCCGCTTGGGGTTGGCAGCGGGTGTGCGACGGGATCGGCCCGGAAATCCGCCAAAAACACCTGATTTGCCGAGGGGTCGGGCAATGTCAGCACGTCACCGGCCAAGAAGGCCTCCCAATCGGGAAGTGATACGCCATGGCGGCGCGCCTCGGTCTGCGTAGTTGTCCAGATTTCCCGGGTCCAGGCCTCGATGTCGCGCCCTTCGGTGAAGTGATCGGCCGTGCCCAACCGCGCCGATAGATCGGCATAGATGTCATATTCGATACGCGCCTCTCCCGGTGGTGCAACATGCGCGGGCATGGGCACAAGCGCATTGTCGGACTTGCCGGCGCCGAAATCCGTCCGCTCCTGCGGTGCGGCGACCGGAAGCACGATATCCGCATGCCGCGCGGTTGCCGTCCAATTCAGCTCGTTCACGATCACCGTCTCCGGTTTCTGGAACGCCCTGCGCAACTTGTTGAGATCCTGATGGTGGTGAAACGGGTTGCCACCGGCCCACCAGACAAGCCGGATGTCTGGAAACTGCCGCTGCGCGCCATCATAATCATATCGCGCGCCGGGGTTCAGCAACATGTCCGAAATCATCGCCACCGGAACGAATTTATCCACTGCGTTGGTCCCCTGCGGCAGCGTGCCCGACCGGAAGGGGCGTTCGATATTGCCGATATTGGCGTTGACCCCGTAGCCGATGGTATAGCCACCGCCGGGCAGACCGATCTGGCCGAGCATCGCGGCAAGGGTCACGGTCATCCACAACGGTTGCTCGCCGAAATCCGCGCGCTGCACGCCTGCCGCACAGGTAATTATTGTCCGCGAATGCGCCATGTCACGGGCCAGCGCGATGAGGCGTTCTGCCGGAATGCCGCTAATATCCCCGGCCCATTGGGCATCTTTTGGCACTCCGTCGTCCCTGCCCAGAATGTATCGCTCAACACGGTTGAAACCGATGGTATAGCGATCCAGAAAATCCCGGTCACACAGACCCTGCACCAACAGGGAATGCGCAAGGCCCAGCATGACGGCGGTATCTGTTCCGGGGCGCGGCGGCAGCCACTCCGCGTCAAGCTCGGCGTCGGCATCTCTTTTCATAGGGCTGAGATTGACGAACCGGACACCCTGCGTGTGACAGGCCGCGAGGTTGTCCCGCATCCTGTGTCGGGCCACGCCACCGTCCGACACCTGGGTATTGCGCCCCGCCATGCCGCCGAACATCACCACCAGATCACTGTGTTCCGCAATAACCGACCAGCGCGTGGCTTGCGCCACATGATCACGGTACGGCCCCACGATGTAAGGCATCAGGACCAGCGCCGCGTTGTAGCTGTAGTTGCCTTTCGAGCGCACAAACCCGCCCTGACAATTCAGAAACCGTTTCAGCTGGCTTTGCGCGTGATGCACCCGGCCGGCGCTTGACCACCCGTAGGATCCGGCAAAGAGTGCGCCATTGCCATGCAAGTCGCGCACCCGCGTCAGCTCTGCTGCAACAAGGTCGAGCGCCCTGTCCCAACTCACCTCGACAAAACTGTCCTCGCCGCGGGTGCCACCGCCCGGGCCATTTTCCAGCCACCCACTGCGAACCGCAGGCCGCAATACCCGCGCGCGACCGTTCAGGCTGCTAGCGATGTTCTGGTTGATCAGCGACGGATGCGGGTCATCGGGATGCGGGTGCACGGCGACAATACGGTCAGCGTGGGTTTCGACCACACCGGCGCCCCAATGGCTGGCCGTCAGCCTGTGCGGCCTGCGCGGCACTCAGACCCTCAATTCAGCTTTGACAGCATCCGCCATCGCCAGCCCGATATCGTGATGTGACTTCGCATCCAGATGAACGCCATCCACGGGATCAACCTGCGCCACCTGCGCAAGATCGATGCAGCCCACGCTCAATTCCCTGGCGACCTTCCGCAGGTGGCGCGGCAACTGTCTGGATTTTTCGGCCGCGCCGGCAAAACTGTCGACGAAAATGCCGGTTTCCAGCACCGGCACCGGGGCTGCCAGAAGGACCGCAGGTGCCGTGCCGTCCGGTCCGCTGTCGCATCTGCGGATTTCCTTTGCCAGCCGTCCAAGGCCAGCGGCGATGTCAAAGGCCGACGCGCCAAAATGCGATTTCAGATCATTGGTCCCCAGCATCACCACAACAAGATCGATGGGCCGGTGGCTTTCAAGAATGGCATGTAACGATCGCAGCCCGTTTTTGTGCAGACCGTCGATGGGGTCGTCAAAGACAGCCGTGCGTCCCGGATGCCCCTCCGCAATCACCTCCCAATCGGCGCCCAGGGCCTGCGCCATGACAGACGGCCAACGCTCCGCCCCTGCAAGCCGCGGGCGGTTCGCGTTTGACCGCATCGCCAAGGTGCCATGTGTATTGCTGTCGCCAAAGCATAATACGGTGCGCGGTGCCATCGGGCAGGTCTGTTCCTTGTCGGGGGCGACAGGTCGATCAGGCGTTGCGCGTGACGACCGGCACCACATTGGCGGTCACTTCTGCACGACAGTAGGTTTTGTCCCCTGTTCAGGCAAAGGGAAACTGCGCTAAGTATCCCCCGATCACCGAGGGAGAGACATCATGGCTTTGAAAACACGACACTGGGACCGCATTGGCAACGGTGGGCTCACCTTCACGGAAATAGGCTTTGGCACGGCACCGCTGGGAAATCTTTACAAAGCGATATCTGACGAGGAGGCGCGCGCGACGCTGGACGCGGCCTGGGAGGGTGGCGTGCGTTACTATGATACTGCGCCGCTTTACGGGATGGGATTGTCGGAAACCCGGCTGAACCCCTTTTTACGCGACAAGCCGCGTGAGGACTACGTGCTGTCGACCAAGGTAGGGCGCCTGATGCAGCACTGCGCGCCGGAGCACCGGTCCGGGGTCGGCAAGTGGTTCGAGGTGCCGCAGCGCCGCGAACAGTACGATTACACCTATGACGGGGTCATGCGGTCGGTGGAGCATTCATTCTCCCGCCTCGGCGTGGACCGGATCGACATCCTCTATGTGCATGACCTGTGTATCTTCTCGCATGGTTCCAAGGAGGTCTCGGACATGCGAATCGAAGAGTTCTTTGGCGGGCGCGGGTATGATGCGATGATCTCGCTGCGCGATCAGGGCATGATTCAGGCCATCGGCGGCGGCATCAATGAATGGGAGGTCTGCCAGACTCTGGCGGAACGCGGCGATTTTGACCTGTTTTTGCTCGCAGGGCGCTACACGCTTCTAGAGCAGAAGGCGCTGGACAGCTTTCTGCCGCTTTGCGAGGCGCGCGGCATCGGCATCGTTACCGGCGGCCCCTACAACTCGGGCATTCTTGCCACGGGCGCAAAACCGGGGGCGTATTACAACTACGAACCCGCGTCACAGGACATCATGGACCGCGTCAATGCCATCGAAGCGGTCTGCACCGACCACGGGGTGCGCATGGTTGACGCGGCCTTCCAGTTCCCGCTGCTGCATCCCGCGCATGTGGCGGTCGTTCCCGGTGGCCAGGGTGTGAGTGAAATGACGGCAAATCTGCAGGCGGCGGCCGCAGACATTCCCGGCGCACTCTGGGACGATCTGAAAGCCAGGGGATTGATGCGCGAAGACGCACCGACCTGATCACAGGCAAGGCGCAGAAAGGGTGATGACAGTGCAGCGTGGGTTCCCGACGTCCGAGTACGAAGCAAGGGTCGGTAAGGCCCAACGGCTCATGGCGGAGGCCGGTCTGGCAGCCCTGTTGCTGACGACCGAGCCCGAAGTGCGGTATTTCACCGGCTTTCTCACGCGGTTTTGGGAAAGCCCCACCCGCCCGTGGTTTCTGATCCTGCCGGCCGCGGGCAGGCCTGTTGCCGTTATTCCTTCCATCGGCGCCCATCTGATGGGTCAAAGCTGGATCACCGATATCCGAACCTGGCGGTCACCCGATTATGGTGACGATGGACTCTCGCTTTTAACTGATGCCTTCAAGGAACTGGTCCCACCCAGCGGTAAAATCGGCGTGCCCAGCGCGCTGGAATCGCATCTTCGCATGCCGCTTTCGGATTACGCGCGGCTTCAGGATGCGCTTGGGCCGGAACGTCTCGTCGCTGACAAGCTGATCATGCGCCGCTTGCGATCGGTCAAAACCGATGCGGAAATTTCCAAGATCTGTCACGCCTGCACGATTGCCGATCGCAGCTTTGCGCGGGTCCGCGATATTGCACGAACCGGGGTCACGCTTGACGAAGTTTTTCGCCGCTTTCAAATGCTGTGTCTGGAGGAAGGGGCCGATTGGGTCGGCTACCTCGCCGGCGGCGCAGGCCCGGGCGGCTATGGTGACGTCATCACGCCTGCCGTCTCCCGCGAACTTGCGTCGGGCGACGTGCTCATGCTGGACACAGGCGTCGTCTGGGACGGCTACTTCTGCGATTTTGATCGCAACTACGCGGTCGGATCGGTACCTCGGGACGTCGATGATGCCTATGCGCGGCTGATCGAGGCCACCGACGCCGCTTTCGAGATCGCCCGGCCCGGCGCCACGGCGGCCGATCTTTTTCATGCAATGGACAGGATCGTCAGCGGCGGCGAGGGTGGCTCTGACGCAGGGCGGTTGGGGCACGGGCTTGGCATGCAATTGACCGAATGGCCGTCCTTGATCCCGCAGGATGATACCGTGCTGGAACCCGGGATGGTGCTGACACTTGAGCCCGGCATCGAGATTGCGCCGGGGCAAACGCTCGTCCATGAAGAGAATATCGTTGTTTCGGGCACGGGTGCAGAATATCTTTCCGCGCCTGCTCCCAGAGACCTGCCGAGGCTGATGTAAATGACCCCTGCCCATGCCTACACGATGACACAGACCACTCCGCCGCAGATCGGCTTGGTGGTCCTGCAATCCGACGAGACACTGGAAGACGACATGCGGCGGCTCATCCCCCATTCGGTGCGGCTGCTTGTCACCCGCCTGCCTTCCGCCCGCGAAGTCACTTCTGAGACGCTGGCCCGGATGGAACACCATCTGAGCGATGCGGCAGCGCTGTTTCCGCGCAATCTGGCTTTTGACGCCGTTGGATATGGCTGCACGTCCGGCACCGCGCAGATCGGCGTGGAGCGCATAGCGACCTGTGTGCGGGATGGGACACGCACCGCCGCCGTGACCGAACCTGTTTCAGCGCTTCTTGCCGCCTGTGCCGCGCTGGGGGCAAAGCGGATTGCGCTGTTATCCCCCTATATCGAGAGCGTGTCGGATACCCTGCGCCGGGTTCTGGCGGACAACGGTATCGACGCGCCTGTTTTGGGCACCTTTGCGGAAGCCGAGGAGGCAAAGGTCGCGCGCATAGACGGCCCATCCATTCACGCCGCCGCCCTGCAGACGCTGGAGAATGCACAGGCGGATGCGCTTTTTTTGTCCTGTACGAACCTGCGCACGCTGGACGTCGTCCCCGATCTGGAACGGGCCGCAGGGATTCCGGTGATCTCCAGCAACCTTGTCCTGGGCTGGCACCTGCTGCAATGCGCAGGCGTTATCGGTGCGGACGTCCTGCCCGGCGATCTGCTTAAAGGCGCTTGAATTCATCCATCATAGATGTATCCGATACCGCGTACCGTCCTGATAATAGAAGGTTTTTGCGGATTGGCTTCGATTTTGCGCCGCAGCCGGGATATCCGGATGTCGATGCTGCGATCAAACGGATCCCAAGAGCGGTCATGCGCCTGTTCCAACAATTGATCCCGGTTCAATACACGTGACTTGTTCTCAGAAAACACCTTGAGCAAGCTGAACTCCATCGCGGTCAGCGGGATGTCGTCCCCGTCTGCGGAAAAGAGCTTGGCGGCATCAATATCCAGCGTGAACGTGCCAAACCGGACCGTGCGTCCGCCTGCCGAGCTCCCGGGGGTCGCAGCCGCCGGGGCCTGCTTTCTGCGCAGCACGGCCTTGATGCGGGCCTCGAGTTCGCGCAGATCCACCGGCTTGGCCAGATAGTCATCAGCGCCCATTTCAAGCCCGAGAATTCGGTCAATCACTTCACCGGCGGCGGTCAACATCACGACCGCCACGTCGTTTTCCGGCCGCAGGCTGCGCAGGATCGACAGGCCGTCTTCGCCCGGCATGTTGATGTCGAGCAAGATCAGGTCAACCGGGTGCGCTTCGATCCCTGCACGCAGGGAGTCGCTGTCTTGCGCCAGAACCACGGCAAAGCCCCTGCGTTTGAGGTATTCTTCCAGCATTTCACGCACGTCCGGCTCGTCGTCACATACCAGAATTGTAGGGATCTTGTCGGTCATGCGTCGCCTCCGGCTGCTTGCAGAATACCTGCCACGAATGATCTCAGCTCGTTTGGCGAGACAGGTTTTTCCAGAAACGGGCTTTTCGCTTCCTTGAGAAAGGTCTGGGAGGAGGTGCCCATCGTATCCCCCGTGACGAATCCTATCCTGTTGATAAGATGCGGAAAATCAGCTTTGATCGCCTCGAAGAAGCCGCGCCCGTCTATTTCCGGCATGTTCAGGTCGCTCAGGATCAGATCATAGGGGCCGCTTCCCAAAAGCTCGATGCCCCGTTTCGCCTTGTTGGCCACGTCAACCTCGTAACCCGCGCGCATCAGGATTTCGGCATTAAGCTCGGCCACGTCGATTTCATCATCAACGATCAGAACCTTCGCCGCTTTCGGCGCATGTGTGGGCACCTGAGCTTCTTTCTGGTCGCCGCTGCGCTTTTCGTGGTGAGCAGGAAGCTCGATCACGAAACGCGTGCCGTCCGTGAACTTCTTGTCGATCCAGATATTTCCGTTGTGAGACAGCACGATACGGTGGCACAGGGTCAACCCGATCCCGGTGCCGTTGCCCACGTCCTTGGTTGTGAAGAACGGCTCGAAAACACGGCTTTGTTGCGCCTTCGGGATCCCGGGGCCATTGTCCTCAACGGTAATCACGATATCACCGGACTGATCATTTTTCCGCGTGGCGACCACAACCCGGTCGCCGGTATTGCTGCCATGCATGGCTTGTGCAGCGTTCAGCAGCAGGTTCACTACCACCTGCGTCACCTGATCACCGTCCGCCATGCATGTCGGCAAATCCGGTGACAAGTCGCAGGTAATATCCAGCGTATTGCCAAGATCGCCGTATCTCGCGACGTCAACGGCAATCTGGATGATTTCATTGATGTCCGCTTCTTCGGTGCGCGATGGCTGTTGTCGCGCCATGGACAGAAATGTTTTGACGATCTTTGCACACCGCTCCGCAGCGCTGCCAATCTTGGTCACCTGGCGCAGAACATCCGGATCGGCAGTGTCTTCGCGCAGCATCAGCGAATGACCGACAACAACGGACAGCGGGTTGTTCAACTCGTGGGCGACGCCTGCCAGCAACTCCCCCAGGGCCGACATTTTCTCGGTCTGGTAGATTTTCTCTCTTTGCGAATTGAGTTCCGCCTCGATCTTCAATTCCTCTGTCAGATCGCGCGAGTGGGACACAATCGCGTCCCGCCCGTTATAGCGGATCAGGCGGGCCGAAACAGCACACCAGAACGGCTTGCGATGCCGATTGTAGTACTGGGCCTTGAACTCCTTGACGGTTCCGTTCTCGTATAATTCCTGAAGGTAGCGATCACGATCCGCGGGATCGACATAATAGTCTTCGATGGAGACAGCATCGCCAAACAGCGCTTGCGTTTCGGGGCTGCAGAACAGCGTCTCGCCGGTGTCGACATAGATCATCCGGATCGGGGCCGGACAGGCCTGCAACACCTGGCGGATCAGAGCGTCCCGCTCCAGCTGTTCCGTAATGTCGGTAAGGGCCGTCACCACGAAATCGCGTCCCGTAAACTCCACGATCCGGCCGGCAAACGATGCCTCGAACGTGGTGCCGTCCTTGCGCTGACAGGTAACATGGCTTGCTCCCGTGGCATCACCCCGCACCAGTGCCTCGATGAAGGTCTCATATGCCTCTTTGCTCGGGTGGTGCTCGACCGCGAATTTGGTTTCCCCGAAGATTGCCCGCGCTTCCTGCGACCGATACGTGATCTTGCCATCGTCCAGATGTGACATCACGATCGCCACGGGGCTGGTGTCCATCACGGTTGCCAGCAGGGTTTCGCGGTCGTGCACCATGGTATCGACCGCATGATGCTCGGTCACATCGCGGCGCATCACGACATGGCCGCCGTCGGACGTCGGCTGGAACCTGACCTGGTAGGCCCGACCGTCGGAGTGCTCGGCAATGACATCGCGGTCAAAATTGACCCTGTGATGCGACGCGCGATTCAGAAACGCCTGCGTGTCGTCAAACCGGTCGTCATATTCGCCCCGCTCAAGGCAGGCGGTCAGCATGTCGTCCCAATGCACCCCGGGCACGATCACATCCGCGGCCCGGGGAAACTGATCCACGTAGCGTTGATTGCAGGCGACGAGGATCATGTTCCGGTCAAAAACCGCGACACCTTCCGTCAGGGCTTCCAATGCGTCACGCAGCGGTCGGGGATCTTCGTGATCATTGGAGCTGACGGCCTTGTTCATGATGGCACAGTATCCCCGGATTGTTTCAGTTGATTTTCCCGCATGCGCTCAAATGTTTCAATTGTTTCTGCCCCTGCCCCGCGACCCGCTGCGTCACGCTCACCAAGTGGTTGAAAACGGGGTGACTTTTGAACCTCACAGCGCACCCGTCAGAAAAACGAAACTGAAACACGATCGGGCCGGTGCAGACATCCGACTGCAACATCACACGGGCAAAACAAGCCCCATCGCAACACAACAAATCAGACCATACGACCGGTGGTTCGCCACCAAAACGGAGTGAGTGCCATGACTGTGACCAGTTTTTTGCCAAGACCCATATCCTTCAACGCGGCTGCCGACGCGGTTGCTGCCGCGGTTAAGGTCGTCAAAACAGTTGCTCAGATCGCAATCGAGCCCGGCGTGTCAAATGACGTCACGCGCCTTGATGACCGGATGCTGAGTGACATCGGTCTCAACCCGGAATGTGTCATGCGGCCGAGCGATCGGGAGGCTTTTGAGGCAATCGCCCACCGCCCCTTCTGGTAAGGCCACGGGGCTGTTCACGGTGCCCGTCCGCCGCCCCATCGCCCGGATGATTGCCGCATTGGAAACACGTTTTCAGAAAGAGAAGATCATGACGAAGAGACATAATTCGATACTCGACACCATCGGGAACACCCCGGTAGTCCGCATCAACAAGCTGGGCCCCGACAACGTCGAGATCTACGTGAAGCTTGAAGCCTTCAATCCCATGGGGTCCGTTAAGGACCGGCTAGCAATCGGTGTCATCGAAGCGGCCGAACGCGACGGATCGCTGAAGCCCGGCCAGACGGTTGTCGAGGCAACCAGTGGCAATACCGGCATTGGCCTTGCGATGGTCTGTGCGCAAAAGGGATACCCGCTCGTGGTGACCATGGCGGAAAGCTTCAGCGTTGAACGGCGCAAGCTGATGCGATTTCTCGGTGCGAAGGTCGTGCTGACACCTGCGGCCGAAAAGGGCACCGGGATGGTCAGAAGAGCAAAGGAACTTGCCGAAATGCATGGTTGGTTCCAGTCTCGCCAGTTCGAAAACCCTGCGAATGCCGCCTATCACGAGGCGACCACGGCCGTTGAAATCGCCCGTGATTTTCAGGACATCGGACTGGACTACTGGGTCTCGGGATTTGGCACGGGCGGCACGATCAATGGCGTCGCCCGCGGCCTCAAGCGCCTGAGCCCGGGCACGAAGATCGTTGTCGCCGAACCCGATAACGCAAATCTGCTGGCGAGCGGCGAGGTCCAGCCTTTCAATCCGGATGGCAGCCCTGCGGCCAGCCATCCCGGGTTCAACCCCCATATGATGCAAGGCTGGTCGCCCGACTTCATCTCCAAATTGACCCATGACGCCCTGAAGGCAGGCGATATCGACCAGCTGAAAACCGTCGCTGGCACACAGGCGGTGGCGATGGCCAGGGCGCTGGCGCGTGAGGAAGGGATATTCTGTGGCATCAGTGGCGGTGCAACCTTTGCAGCCGCCGTCGATCTTGCCAAATCCGTACCCGACGGCGCCAGGATTCTTGCCATGTTGCCCGATACTGGCGAACGCTACCTCTCAACCCCGCTGTTCGAAGACATCCCGGCAGAGATGACCGATGACGAAAAAGAGTTGTCGATGTCCACACCGGGCGCGCTTTTCGATGTCACGGCGCCGGACAGGCAGGCAGACGATGCGAGCATGCCCGCCGGTATCGCCCTCTGACCAGGGTCGGGCGGGCGCGCCTGCCCCTCCCCCCCGCTACTCAACTCCAGCAGAAAAGGAGCGTGCCATGGCCCGCTTTTACAACAGCAATCGCCACGCCGCAGCCCAGATGGCACAACATGCCGGGCAGAAATATCCCACACCCGGGCCGCGCCAGATGCCGCGCGAGGCGCGGGAATTCCTCGAAGAATTCGGTGTGTGGCCAACCTCCGGCTAGGCGCTACGCCGCAGCCGATGCCACCCCGGCTGCGGCATTGATTTCCGGCATCGCATCAGATTGCCTGATCGGAGCCGTCCCCCCATCGTGGTAGTTTCTCGTATGTCTTCAGACACCCGGTCCCCGTTGGGTATGACCATGCGGGACCGCTTCCCGTGCAAACGTATGTTTCGTCGCGGCGGATACCACCGGTTGGCGAATATCCCTTAGAACCCGAAGCGCGGCGCGGCGACGCCCCATCGGTCGGGCACGGACACCAGGACGCGCCTGAAACACTTGAAACACAAGAGGCGCGGTTCAGACATCGGGTTGAAATGCAGCGACGGTAAAAAACGACAACCAAAGAACGAGAAGGATCAGGAAATGACTTTCGTGTTTGCACCCGCCTCTCCCGCAACCGCAGGGACCACGCCAACGCAGGAAACGGTTGTCGCGCTGCATGGCTCTGCCAGCGCGCCATCGCAATGGCGTCACCTCGCAGCCGGGCTGCAGCGTGACCTCACCGTGGTGACACCCGCCTTGCCCGGATATGGCGATGACCACGATCAATCAACCGGCAGGCCGCAAATCCTGGCGCAAATCGCCAAAAAGATCATGCAGGACGTGGCGGTCCACGCGGACCCCGTCCATCTTGTAGGCCATTCGTTCGGGGGGGCGGTCGCGTTGAAGATGGCGAGCATGTTCCCCGACAAGGTGCGCAGCCTGACGCTGATCGAGCCCGCCGCGTTCAACGTTATCTGGAACAGCTGCGGGATATCGACGCCCAAGACGGCGCGCTTTAACCAGACCGTTCGGCAATCCCGGGTTGCCTTGAAGGCCGGCAATGCCACCGAAGCCATGGCGATCTTTACGGATTTCTGGAACGGAAGCGGCTTCTGGCACCGGATCGGCGCGGACCAGCGCCCCAGGATGACCCGGCATGCAACGCAAATCCACGACGATTTCGTGGCCCTGGTGTCAGACCGGTTCACGCCCGCAGACGCCGCCCGCGCAGGCTGCCCGGTTTTGTGTATTTCAGGCGACAGGTCGCCTGTCGAAATCAGGGATATCACGTCCTTGCTGGCACAACAGCTTCCCTGTTTTCACCACGAAACCATCACCGGTGCTGGCCATATGGTGCCGATCACCCACGCCGATATCGTCACGCCGATGATTGGTGAGTTTCTTGCCAAAGCAGGTAACGAATGTCAGAAATATAGGTGCGCGGCCTGAATCTGGCCGCGCAAGATGTCCAAGGTGAACACTGTGGCGCAATCCCTCTTCGACAAATATGGCGGTTTTTCAACCATCAGCCGAATAGTGATGTCCCTCTACGACCGGCTGCTGGACGACGATACCGTTGGCCCGTTTTTTGACGATGTCGACATGCCGAAACTGGTGGATCATCAGACCAAGTTCATCTCGGCGCTTCTGGGGGGGCCTGCCTCTTTCTCAGATGATCATATCGAACGCGCGCATCGCCACCTGACGGTCAACGACGCACAGTTCGATCAACTGAAGGTCCTGGTCAACGAAACGCTATCTGACTTCAATATCGAAAAACAGGACATTGAAACCGTCCTTGACGCCTTCGAGCAACGTCGCGGACTGCTGGTGAGGGCCGACGATGTCAATTGAAGCGATCAATGAACAATTGCTGCGGGCCATCGGTGTCGGGGTTGCCCTTGTCGATCTCAGCACCATGACGCTGGGCTTTCGCAACGATACCTTCGCGGAATGGTTCGGACCACAGGACAATTCCTCGAAACTGGGTGAGCTTTTCCCGGCCATCGACATGGACGAGATACAGAAGAGCCTCAGGACGTCCGGCCGGTACACCACCGAGGCGTCTTTCAAGCTGCGTCGCCGCACGATGACCGTCGCGATGGAATTCAACCGCGCCGCACAGCAGGGCGGCTCGATCGCCGTTCTGGTCTGCCAGAATATCACCCGCATCAAAGAGCTGGAATCGATGATCGACAGCTATTCGGTCATGGTCGAACGCAACACCCGGGAAATAAAGCGCGAGAAGGATCAGGTCGAAAAACTGTTGCTCGATATGATGCCGCGCTCCGCGTACGAAGAATACAAGTCTTTCGGCATCGTTGCCCCGCGCGTCTTTGAGCCTGTGTCCGTGCTGGCGCTGGATTTTGTCGATTTCGACGCGCTGATCGCCAAGCACGAACCCGGCGTGATCGTCAGTGAGCTGAATGATATCTACAGCGCGCTGGACCGTATCGGCGAGCAGTTCGGGTGCCAGCGCATCCGCACCCACGGTGACAGCTATATCTCGGTTTCAGGCGTCCCGGACGCCGAGCCCGAGCACGCGATGGCGGTCGCCAACGCGGCGGTCAGGTTTCTGCGGTATCTCAAACAGCGCAATGACAGCCATCCGATCCGATGGCAGCCACGTGTCGGCCTCGCCGCGGGCGAGGTTGTGGGGTCCGTTGTCGGTGTCCAGCGCTATATCTACGACGTTTTCGGCCCGGCAGTATCCCGCGCGCTGTCGCTTCGCCGGGTCGCCGCGCCCATGTCCATTCGGGGCGATGCCGCGATCTCCGAATTTCTCGACGACACTTTCGATTTCCAGGACTGCCCCGCGGTCGACGGCGTGAAGTCGATCTGCGTGTCGGAACGCAGCGCCGCGCCCGCCGCGGGCTGATCGCGCTCCGATGCCCGGCCCGGTGACGCCCCTCCTGCTTGAAACCCTAGCCGGTCTGAATGACGGCGTGGCGTTGTTTGACGCGGATGCGCAGCTGCTCACGGCCAATCGCGCGTTCCGCGATATGAACCCCAAGCTCGAAGACCTGCTGAACGAGGGCACGTCCTGGGACATTCTGCTGCGCGAGGCGGAAATCAGGGGCATTTATCCAAAGGATGTGTGCAAGCGCCTGACGATCATCGAGGCGGACCTGCTGGGCACATTGGATGACGGTCATCAGGTCATTACCCCCGCGGGTCCGGGTCATTCCTTTGTCATTCGGCTCTCCGCCAGATCGGACGACGGATTCATCCTCACCCAGACGGAAAGGCTTGAAGATGAGGGAGCAAGGGATGCCGAGAGCGAGGTCGAGGTCCTGCTCAGCAAGGTGCTGGAAGCCTGCCCCGCCTGCCTGACCATGTCGCGGATCGGCGATGGCCAGATCATTTATCGCTCGCCCGCCGCGACGGCGTTGCTGGGACAGGCCAAGAGCAGCTTCTCACATTTCGCCAAACGCGCGGAGCGTGCGGATTTCATCACCGCGCTGTTGCCGGATGCCCGGGTCGATGACATGCGCGTGACCGGCATACGCGCGGATGGGTCCGAATTCCCGGCCGGGATTTCCGCGCGGCTGATCGAGTACCGTGGCGAAGACGTGATCGTGTCCAATATGGAGGACCTCAGCAGTATTCTTGCCGTGCAGGCGGAGCTTGCGCAGAAAAGAACGCAGGTCTTTCAGGCCGAAAAGATGTCCGCGCTGGGAGAACTGCTTGCAGGTGTCGCGCACGAGCTGAACAACCCGCTGTCGATCATCGTTGGCAATACCGAGATGCTGAAAGAAGACCTCGACGGCACGCCGCATACAAGTCGGATCGACAAGATGGGCGGTGCGGCAGAGCGATGTGTCAAGATCGTTCGCTCCTTTCTGGCCATGGCCCGGCAGGAACCCCTGCACCCCAAACCCACCTCTGCCGGGGAGATCTTCAGAACTGCGCAGGATGCAATCGGCACGCTGGTCAGCGAACATCCTGTGGAGGTCTTGATTGACCTGCCCGACGACCTGCCGGACATGATGGTGGATGAACTGCAGATATCACAGGTGATGATCAACCTGCTGACCAATGCGGTACATGCCATTCAGGACAGCGGCATCGGCGATAAGATCACGGTGACGGGCTTTGCCGCGCCGGGCTCGGGAAGCGTCACGCTGATCACTGCCGACAACGGCCCCGGCGTGGACGACAAGATCGTCACGCGCATTTTCGACCCGCTGTTCACCACGAAAGAGGTCGGCAGGGGCACCGGTGTCGGGCTGGCGTTTTGCCACCGGGTTGTGTCGGCCCATGGCGGAACCATTGAACTGATACCCAAGGGCACACCCGGGGCGACGTTCAGCGTGACGCTGCCTCAGGCGATGCGGCGGTAGGTCAGAGCCCCACGCGATCGGAAAAGCGCCTGACCAACCCGTGAAACTCCGCATGGGACGCGGGCACCAGCCGCTCCAGACTGTGGTACGCAAGCTGCGGATTGCGGCGCTTGGCCTCTGTCAGCCATCGGGCGGAATTGGGCGCATCGCCGTTGAGCCAGTGGCTCATCGCCGCGAAGACCGCCATCCCGGCATGTGCACCCGGAGAATGCGCCGCAATCTCCGCCCATTTCACGGCCTCCGGCAGATTCTCCCTTGCGATGTTCACCCACATCTTTCCGCCGGTCATGCCGGGGCGCATCGGATCAAGCGGGCTGAGCGACAGCGCGCGGTCGGTGTTTGCCATGCCGGTGTCGTAATCACCTGAAAAGATATTTGCCCAACTGGCACCGTAATAGCCCAACGCATAGTTGGGACTGGCCTGGGTTGCACGCTCGAACCAGGGTTTGCCGCCCTCGGTATCGCCGTCAAGCCAGTGACACCGCCCCATCATGAAATTTGCGAATGGGTCCCTGGGCTGCAACTCGATTGCACGCTCCGCCGCCCGCAGCGCCGCCAGCCGCTGCTTTTCCACATCGTCCTCGTACCGCATGAACCCGGCCTGGAAATGAACGAAGGCAAGGCCCGCATGGGCGCGACCAAGCGTCGGCTCAAGCGCGATGGCGCGTTCGAACATGGATTTGGCAATCAGGTTGCCTTGACCACTGAACTGGTAGATCTTTTGCAAGCCCACGTGCATGGCAGACCAGGCATCCAAATTGCTGGCATCTGAGAATTGAACGCGGGCCGCTTCGTGTTGCGGAATTTCCAGCTCGGCGACGGAAATCACATGGGCGACAATCTCTGCCCGCAGTTCCTGCAAACGGTCAAGCCGGGCCTGCTTGCGCATCGCCCAAACGACATGCGCGGTGCGGGTGTCGGACAATTCGACATCGATCACGACATCCTGCGCAAGGATTTCGACACTGCCGGTCAGGCAGTACCGTGCGCCCAGGATATCGCCGAGTTGCCGAACGTCGGTCCCGCTGCCGCGAAACCGGAATGTCGATCCCTGCGCGATGACCTTGAGCCACCGAAGACTGGAAAGGGAGGCGATCAGCTCTCTGGGAATGGCCTCGCCGATTGCGGGCACTTTTTCCGGGTCCCCGATGAGATCAAAGGGCAGCACGGCAATCGACGGGGCGGACTGCCCCTTGTCCTTTTCGGCGCCGATGTCCAGGATTTCCCCATCACCGGAGCCTTTCGCCGGCGCCACCATTTTCACGTCGGCGACGAAGCGAAACCCCTTGCCGCGCAAGGTACGGATCACTTTCTGCGCCTGCCCGTTGTCGCCAAGGAGTTGCCGGAGCGACTTGATCCGGCTTGTCAGGGCGGATTCCGAGACAAACCGCCCGCGCCAGATCTTTTCGAGCAATTCGTCCTTGGTGATGAAGCGGTGATGATTGCTGATCAGCAGGACCAGAAGGTCGAACACCTGCGGCTCCGCGCGCAGCATCTGCCCGCCGCCGGTGATCTCGCGGCGGTCCGTGTCTACGCAAAAATCGTCGAAGTGATATGTCATCTCAGTCTGATTCGGTGCTTTTCCACCAAGACCTAGTGTAATTGCACGCGGTCTTCAGTGAACCTCCACACACTCTCCACCCCATCTCCAAGCTCTTGGCCGGCACCTGCGTGTAAGCAGCGATCATCGTAGTTTTTTAAATGGAGATTATGTCGTGACACACACAACCGGCTACCGTGCCCATTTGCCACAATTGGACGGCGCTCTTTTTCTGACCGATGGTGGTATCGAAACCACCCTGATTTTCGAAGACGGATTTGACCTGCCCCACTTTGCCGCGTTCACGCTGCTGAACGACACCAGGGGGACCGGCGCGCTGAAGGCCTATTTCCAAAAATACCTCAACATTGCCGTGCAGAAAGACATGGGCTTCATCCTCGAAAGTCCGACGTGGCGCGCCAGTGCCGATTGGGGAAAACTGCTCGGGTTTAACGAGGCGCAGATGTCAGCTGCCAACGAGGACGCGATCTTTCTGATGCGGACCCTGCGCAACGCGAACTCCGATGCGACGCAACCGATTGTCATCAGCGGGTGTATCGGGCCGCGCGGCGATGGCTATGACCCCGGCGACGTTATGACAGCGGATGCGGCACAGGCCTATCATAGCCTGCAGGCCCGCGCCTTTGCCAAGGCGGGCGCGGACATGATCACCGCAATCACCATGACCAACACGCCGGAAGCAATTGGCCTGACCCGCGCGGCGGTCGCCGAGGGCATGCCCGTGGTGATCTCCTTCACCGTGGAAACCGATGGCAAGTTGCCGACAGGGCAGCCCTTGGGTGACGCGATCGAGCAAGTCGATGCAGAGACCGGCAACGCCCCGGCCTACTACATGATCAACTGCGCCCACCCCGATCACTTTGAGCCAACGCTGCGCCGTGGCGGGGATTGGCTGCACCGTCTCAAGGGGCTTCGGGCAAATGCTTCGCGGATGTCGCATGCCGAGCTGGACGAAGCGGAGGAACTGGACGCCGGTCAGCCGGACGAACTGGGTCAGGACTACCGCCGGCTTCAGAGCATCCTGCCCGGTCTCGCCGTTGTGGGGGGTTGTTGCGGAACCGACCATCGGCACGTCGATTGCATCAGCAGTGCCTGCACGCATAAGGCGCATGAACCCGCCTGAATAAAGCGCAGAGCCCTGATCTGAAAGCTCTTCGGGCACAACCCCGCGCCGTGGCACTGGCACCGGCGCGGGTTCCTTTTTGCGGCGGACTCATCGCCGGTGCTGGGCCGCGCCGTGTGGCAGGTGCGATACCCCGCCCATCGCCCGACCTTCCGGGCAATGCGCAAGATGACGACCGGGCGCTTTGCGCCGCCCGATGCCGGTTACTTCTCAGACAGCGTTTGCGCCAGGCGCATCAGGGTGACTGCCTCGGCCCGGTACCCAAAGGCATCGCTGCCCCGGGACCGCGCGGCCAGATCAATCGCTTCCTGGTATCCCCACTGTCCCAGGTGGTCGCCACCACGCAACAACTGGCCAAACCCGGCGATCGCGGCGGCAAACCGCGCGTCCGTGTCAGGTGTGACGGTGTCCTTGGTCACCGGCAGCTCCAGCAACCGGCTCGATTGACTGCCGGGTGCCTTGTAGCGCAGTTTGACAAAAGCAATCTCGTCCGAGGCCGGATCGCCTGTTATTTGACCCCCGCCATACCGCAGCGGTTCAGAGAGGGCGGCCGCTGATCCCACGGGCGTGATCTCGTAAAGCGCGGTCACCTGGTGCCCGGCACCGATTTCGCCGGCGTCGACCGCATCATTGTTGAAATCCGTCCGTGCAAGGCGACGGGTTTCATAACCGATCAGGCGATATTCGGACACCTGTGCGGGATTAAATTCAACCTGTACCTTCACGTCATTCGCTATCGGGAACAGCGCACCGGACAATTCATCGTTCAGCACCTTTTGCGCTTCGGACAGCGTGTCAATGTAAGCCGCATTGCCGTTCCCGTTCTGTGCGAGAGCCTGCATGACGCTGTCTTTCAGGTTACCACGCCCGAAGCCCAGAACCGACAGATACGTTCCCGCGTCACGTTTCTGCGCGATGTAGCTTTTAAGCGCTTCCGGATCAGAAATGCCGATGTTGAAATCGCCATCCGTGGCGAGGATGACGCGGCTGACCTCCCCCTCTTCGGTCATGGTCTCGGCGATCGAATAGGCCTGCTGCAATCCGGCCTGCCCGGCGGTCGAGCCCCCAGCGGACAAGCCTTGCAAGGCCCCGAGAATGGCTGCGCGGTCGTTTGCCGGGGTTGGTGCCAGCACTTCGCCGGCGGCGCCGGCATAGGTCACGATGGCCACTTCATCCTCCGGAGCCAGCGACGTCAGCATCAGGCCGAAGGACTGGATGAGCAGCGGTAACTTGTCCGGGCTGTTCATCGAGCCCGAAGTATCGATCAGAAAGACGAGATTGAGCGGCGGCCTGCGGTCGCGCATCGGCAGTTCGCCCTGCAGACCGATGCGCATCAATTGCGTACCGCTGTTCCATGGCGTCTCGAAAACCGAGACCGAGGGCGCAAATGCCGCGCCGTCACGTTCAGGGCCGGCATAATCATAGGGGAAATAATTGATCATTTCCTCAATGCGTACGGCCTCTGCGGGCGGCAAGCTGCCTTGCGTCAGCGACGACCGGATGACGCTGTATGACGCGGTATCCACGTCGATTGAGAAGGTCGAAACACTGTTTTCCGCCGTCACCGTGACACCGTGTGCCACATCATTGGCAAACCGTTCGGAACTGGCCACCGGACCTTGGAGCCGAGAAATCTCGTCCCCGGTCCGCATGGAGGCAGGAGCTCTTTCAAACGCGAGAGGCGCACGCTTCAGATTTGACAGCGCATCAAACGTCGCCGCCTGTTCCTCTATCACGACGGGGGCCTCGACAACCGGTTCTGGCGGTGCTGAGACAATGGATCGGTCGGCTGCGTTATCCACCGCTGCCCGGTTGCGCGTTTCGGATGCCGGGATGGGCGCGGGCGGGGCATTGCTCAAGTCCAGATTGGGCAGCACAACAAATGCCGCCAGTGATGCAACGGCAATCGACGAGGTGGCGGCAAGCGCCATGGGGGTGTTCAACCGGGTGATCATATTCCTAAATCCTCTCAGAAATCCCCGCGCATTGGGCGCAGGGTCCTGAGGTAGACGCGCCGGGTCCGTCGATCCTTGGGCGGCGTTAAAGGTTTTCAGGGCCAGTTCCAGATCTCGCGCACGTTTCGTCGCGGATGGCGTCGGCGTCGCCTGGTCAAGGGCACGCTTGAGTGTTTTGATCTCATTATCCATCTGCTGTCTCTTTCTGTGCCAGGTCACGCAGGTGTTTCTTCACCTCGGACATGCGCCATGAGATGGTGCCTTCCGACACCCCCAGAATTTCACCCGCCTGCGCATGGGTCAGATCCTCACCCACGGTCAGCGCGGCCGTGTCGCGCAAAACCGGCGACAGGCCGCCCATCGCTGACCACAACCAATCCTGGGCTGCCGCTTCCTCGGACGCTGCCTGCCGCAGAGCCAGTTCCCGCTCGCCCCACCCCAGTGCGGCCTTTGCCTGCGTGGCATCGCGCCGCCGTTTGTCATGACAGGCATTCACGATCACGCGGTAGAGCCATGTTTTAAGCTGCGCCTGCCCGTGCCACTGCGCTATTTTCCGCGCCAGTCCAATGCAGATCTCCTGTGTAAGGTCTTCGGCGTCCTGACGATGGCCCGAAAACCGGAAGGCGACGCGGAAAATCAGATCGTAGTGCCGATGAATCAATGCGCCAAAAGCCGCCCGATCTCCGGCAGCGGCTTGGTGCGCCAACTCAGCATCTGAAACTTGCAATCGCATATCCCTCTTTAGACGCAGGTCTTCGGGCGATCCTTGGACAGGATCGATATTTTCTTCCAAGCACGAAACCTGTTCCGCCAGCAAACTGAATTATCTCGACAAAATGCACCCCGCGCTGCTGTCGGTGCGCCGGATTGTTTTGAAATGACCCGCGTCCCCGCTGGATCGCCGCCAAGCGCCTCGCGGCGTCACACTCCGCCAAAGTGCGCGACGGTGACTTTTGTGGTAAGGTTTTTTCCATCATTGGTTGAAGCATTTTTTGAACAGGAATTATTTATGTCGATTGCGGTGCCCTATGCCTCCCTTCTTGAACGTCTTGGATTGCGCTCGGCCCGGGGCTTGATGAATTACCAGCCGATCATCGCCGCGCGGTCCGTTGTCCGCCTGTCACGCGAGGGCGCCAGTTCCGCCGAAGCGCTGGCGCCGTTCATAGATGCCCGGCGCGCCGCCGCTGCCAAGGCGCGACATCCATCGGATTTTCCCATCGAAGTTCTGCACGGCATGTCTGTCAGGGATGCCGAAACGCTCAAGGAGGCGGGTATTCTGACATTGGCGGATCTCGCAGGATTGCCGGACGCGCTGAGTGACCTGCTGGACAGCGCCTTTCCGGCGAACGGATTTTCCGAACCCCCCTCCGCCCCCGCCGAGCTATTGCCGGAAATGGCTGGCGGCGGGCATGTCAACAAGCGCTTTACCAGCTGGGTCGTGGATCGCGATCTGCGCGACCTGGGGTTGCAGGTCGATATCGACTGCCTGCCCGCTGACCTGATTGCGCCCTCGCCACGGGGTCAGATCGGCCCCGGCCCTCTGGCCACCACTCTGATCACGTCCGACAAGCTGCCCTGCCCGGTCCTGCGGCTGGGGTACATGGCCGGGTACCAACAATCGTGGCACGCGCTTGGCACGGCGCTGGGTGAGGTCGTGCACACGCTGAGCCTTGCGCCGGGCGAAAGCCGCAACGTGGCGGTTGTTGACTGGACCCGCCGAAGCCAGGCCGCCCGCAAAGAGGCGACCGAGGCCGGAGAGACGCTGCGCAACCGCGAACAGCATCACCGCGCGCTGGATGAGGTGGCGCAGGCCGTCGCGGAAGAACAGCAGTTTGGCCGAACATCGGCCATGGCAGGCTCCATGGTGACCGCCGGATCCTTCGTGATGGCCGGCGCGGCCGTGGGCGGCATTGCGGGTGGCCTGATCGGAACGGCCGTGGAACCCGGTGGCGGCACGGCTATCGGCGCTGCCGTTGGTGCCGGTGCGGGCGTGGCGGCCGGCAGCCTGCTGTTTTCCGGTGCAACCGCACTGGGTGTCATTGAATCCGAAAGCGCCGGAGAGCGTGACGTGATGGGCGAAACCAGCCAGCGCATTCAGCAGAGCACGGCGCAACAGGCCAGTTTCGTGCGCTCGCTTCGCTCCGCCGTAGTGGTCACAGACGAACAATCGGAAAGCCAGAACCTGATGTCGTCGAATGTCACAAACTACAATCACATGCACGCCCTCAACATCACCTATTTCGAGGTGTTGCAGCGGTATCTGGTGCACACCGGCCCGTTTGAAATGCGCCCGCTGCTGGTGCTGCCCTTCGCGCCGATCCTGTTTGATGGCGACACGGCAGACCGCTACTGGACCTCATTGCGGGTCAGCTTCGACGGCGACATGCGGACATGGGGCGACGCGCTGTTTTTGGCACCGGCCCTGAAACAACCGGTGCCGACCCCTGTTCCGGCCACACCCGACGCCCCGGAGCCGAAACTGTCAGACCTCAAGGTCAGCAACGCGATGCTGACGGTGACCCTGGATTTCCCGATCACGCTGGCCGAGCTGCTGATCAACGATGTGACACAGCTGGCATCGCTCTTTTCGCTTGTCGAAACCTCGCTCGAAACCCAGGGCGGCCAGAGACACGGATTGAAGGACGTCAGCAATATCGCGCAGATCGCGCAGAACCTGATTTTGAGCGGTCGGCAGGTCACCATGTCGTTCGGCCTGCCGGCGGGCGCGTCGATCAGCGGGGACTTGCGCGGCATTTTCGTGCGCCTGATCCACAGGGAGTCCTTTACCGACGCCGCAAGCGATATGTTCGAAAAGCTGACCGGGCTGGAGACCGGCGTCACCGTGAATGCGAAGGTCGAGGTCGATAACATGATCGTCTCGGGCCCCAGCTTTCTGGAGACCCATGCCAACCGAACACTGCCCATGCACCCGCTCGACCGTGAGGACAACATATTTACCGGTCTGTTTGATTTTGATCCTGTGACGGCGCTGCGCGCGGAGTGGCACGCCTATGACACTGAGGTCGCCGACATCGCGCAAATAGAAGCCGACAATGCCGCGGCGGACCATGCTTATCAGACATCCATAGCCATGCGCGACGACTGGCGCGATCAAATCGTCGATCACCTGAACAGGCACCGCTATGCCTTTACCCGGCAGATTTTCACATTGGCGGCCGGTCCAGCGATTACACGGCTGCTCGATGCCATCCAAATCAGGTCGGGTGCGGGCGATGGCGCGACCGTGCCCTTGCATGAAATCGCGGACACGCGGCCTCTGGGGTTCACCGATGGCGCCATTGTGTTATGGCTCAAACAGGATCTGGCGCGTGACAGCGCCTTGCTGACGGGCTTCAAGGACCTGGTTGCGAAATACGGTGCCGATGCCGTCGCCTCGCTGGGCACGCTGATCAAGCACCACGCCGTTATTGCCAAGAAATTCGCCGATGCGAAAGAAAAAGCGGGCAAGGCCGGCTTGGTGTATCTACCCTCGTCCGGCGTCTTTGCGGAATCAATTCTGGGCCGCGCGAACGGTGCTGAATATGTCGTCCCCGACCGCTATTGGAACTGGCAGGACAGTCCGATCCCCCATCAGGCCCCTGCGATCAGCCCGCTGTCGCTGCAAAGCGGTTTCCAGACACCCTCCGGCCTCGACCCCAACGTGCAGGCGCCACATTTGCAACCCGCCGGCGCACCCAGCTTCCCCGCCGCAACCGGCCTGCAAAACATCCTTGCCGCCGTGCGCGACGGCAATATGTTCCGCGATATGTCGAAATCCGACCAGCTGGTGTCGACAATGTCCAGCCTGAACGAGCTTGCGGGTGAAATGGGCAAGGCATCCGCGGAACTGACAGGGGACGCGGCAGAACAAGCCCTCAAAGCGTCGGTGCAAATCGGCGAGGCGGCGGCCAAGCTGGCGCAGCAACTGCACAGCCAGTCGATGCGACAAGTGGCCGATCCCCCCAAGAATCCGACAGAGAAGGCAGCCTCGACCAAGGCGGTCACAGATGCGATCAAGGAAGGCAGCAAGAACGAGGACGAGGGCGTCGGCAAGAAGACAGCGGCGGCTACCGGTGACGGCGAAGGCATCCCGGTAGCGGAGGATGATGGCGGCAGCGGGTCAGGCGGCACCTCGGGCAGCGGCAGCGGACCCGGCAGCGCGCCACCGACGACCGGCGGGTCGGGCGATCCCTCCCCGCCGCCCGTTCAACCCTTTGACCCGTCACCGGATTCCGGCGCGCCCGACGGGCCACATTCCGATTCACCCGACGGGGACGAGACCCCCCCCGTCTTTACCCCCGGTGACATCAGCGCGCGCGGTCGGGAAGCGCTGCAGCTGATCGCCGATGAGCTCGACGAAAACGGCGCGGATTATGATCGTGACAAGGTCACACAGGAGCTGCGGCGCTGGTTCGACGAGGCGGTCGGCCTGCGCATCGGGCAGGCAATAGATGACCCGGGCCCCAGGACAAACGATGCCGCGCGGGAGTTCGTGACCTGGTACGATGCCGTGGCTCAACTCGGCCTTGAGACCACCGACGCGCTGTCCGCGCGCTACAGCCTTGCGCGCGAACGCCTGACCAAAGCCTATGATGGCAACCTTGAAAAAACGAATGAGAAGCTCAAGAACAGCTCAAGCATTCTGAGCGATCTCGAAACCTTATCAAAGGATTACGCGGAGGCGCTGCAGCTGGGACTCGACCCGGAGTTCAGCATCGCCGACCTGAACATAAGTGTTCAGATTGACCCGGTTGATGTGCCGCAAGACGGTATCTTTCCGCAAAACAAGGTCGATCTGACGGTCGGCGCTGCCCTTGTGCGTGCCGATGGCACCAAACAACGCGATCACACGTTCGACGTGGAAATCCGGTCGTTCGAGATGGCGGGTCAGACCGTTCTCGCCGGTCAGACCCGTGCGGATGCGCCCTTCGCCGCACAGGTCGAGTTTGCTCCCTTTGTCGGCAAGGCCGAGGCATGGCAGACCGGCGATCTCAATAATCTGGTGCTGACGGTCAACGTCGGCCTGGCCGGCAGCAATCTGGTGACCGCAACAACCGAGGTCGTCGTCAAGGGCGGCCTCACGCTGCTGTCTCTTGGAGGCTGGAACACGGCGCATGATGAACCCGCTTTCGAGATCAGCCCCTCTGCTGCCAATGGTCAGGACGTTGTGATGCAGTATCAGCTTGCGCGTGGCCGTCATTTCAAGACCGGGGCACGGGTCCACTTCGAACTGGAAGGCGCGGGATCGCTGAACCTGTCGCAGGCGATGTCGGGAGAGAATGGCATCGTGCAGGTGATCTACAGCCCGCCCGATGATCTGACAGGTGCCGCCTCGATCACCGCGACATGGACCGAGGACGGGATGGAAACGCTCTCACTCGATGAGATTTCGCTGGAGAGCTGACGCGGGCCAAGGGTCGGTTTTGCCCTGCCTGATACCCCTGCCTTACAGCAGGCGGGGTGCTTTTGCCTGCTGCAAACTTGTATTTTTTAACCCGATTGGCGACGGCCGAAGAGGACCGTTTCCCTCATGAATTGCGGGCACATTGGCGTTTTTTGGCTTCGGTTTGCCGCCAGTGATTTTGCCCATACCGAGCGGAATGGGGCCGAAACCTCTTGCCGAAACCGGTTTCGGAGATCAGCCTGAGTCGTATGGGAGGATTCGGGTGACCGTCCAAATCAAATCAACAGTCGATCAAAACCGGCAGATGCGCGTCACGATATCAGACGTCTCTGACGCCTTGGGGCTGACGAAATCCACGGTGTCCCGAGCAATGAACGACTACCCGGATATTTCTGAGGGCACGCGCCTGAAAGTCCGTCGCATGGCCGAAAAAATGGGCTATCACCCGTTGAGCCATGCGCAGGCCATTCGCACCGGTCTGACCAAGTCGTTGGGCCTGATCATACAGATGGCCGACCATGATGCGCATCGTCCGTTTCTGGCGGAGTTTCTGGCCGGTTTGAGCCAGGGCGCGAGCGCCGAGGGATGGACACTGACCATCGCCGCCTCCGACAGTGCAAGTGCCACGGAGACGGTTTTCAACGACATGATCCGCAACCGCAAGGCAGACGGGTTCATTCTGCCGCGGGCAATGGTTGTTGATCCCCGCGTCTCGCTTTTGCGGAACGCGGGCGTGCCATTCGTTCTGTTTGGCCGATGCCCGGATCAGACCGGCTGTGCGTGGTTTGATGTTCTGGGCGAAGACGCCATGGCCGATGCAGTGGTCCATCTGGCAAAGCTGGGGCATGAGCGCATCGGCTTTATCAACGGCGGCATGCAGTACACCTACGCCCCGCTTCGGCGCGATGGCTACCTCAAGGCCATGCAAGCGGCCGGGCTGACGCCCGCCGTGGCGCATATGCGCGAAGGCGCGGTGACGGAAAAGATGGGTGCGGCCTACGCACGGGACATCCTGCGCAGGCCGCATCCGCCGACAGCAATCGTCTGCGCGGTCGACAAGGCGGCACTTGGCGTTTACAGCGCCGCGGCGGAATTCGGTCTGAAGATCGGTTCTGACCTCTCCGTCATATCCTACGATGGCATCCCGGAAGGCGCGCATGCCACGCCGCCGCTGTCCACCTACGCGGTCGACTACACGGCCTCGGGTCAGCGGCTCAGCGCCCTGTTGATCAGGCGCATCAAGGGCGAGGCCCCCGAGGCATTGCGGGAAACCGTCAGGGCAACGTTCCTTGACCGCGGGTCAGCGGGACCGCCGCGACTGACGTCCGATGAGCTTATGCGCAAAATTGCTGCCGGAGGCCAAGGCAAAACGATCTGAAATTTCTAAGGGAGGAAACCATGAAACTGAACAGAAAAGCCGAGATGCTGATGGGCGCCGCAACCGTGCTCATCATGTCAACGCTCACAGCCAGTGCAGAAAACCTGCGCTTCTGGACAACGGAAGAACAGCCCGAACGCCTTGCGCGTCAGGAACAAATGGCCGCCGATTTCGCCGCTGCCTCAGGCCATACGGTAGAGGTGATCCCAGTCACCGAAACTGATCTGGGCACCCGGGCCACGGCCGCGTTTGCCGCCGGGGATCTGCCTGACGTGATCTATCATCCGCTGCAATACGCGCTGCCCTGGGCCGATGCCGGCATCCTGGATACGGACGCGGCAACCGATGTCATCGAAAACCTCGGCGAGGACACTTTTGCACCCGGTGCCCTGGCGATGGCCGCAACCGGTGACGGTTTCGCATCGGTGCCGGTGGACGGCTGGACGCAGATGCTGGTGTACCGCGCCGACAAGTTCGCGGAAATGGGGCTTGAGCCACCATCGACCTACGCCAACGTGCTGGCCGCCATCGAAAAACTGCACAACCCCCCCGCCATGTATGGTTTCGTCGCTGCGACCAAGATCGATGAGAACTTCATGAGCCAGGTGCTGGAGCATGTATTTCTGGCGAACGGCGTTTCACCTGTCGGGCCCGACGGGGTCCAGCCCCTGGATGAGGCGAAGACAGTTGAGGTACTCGATTTCTACAAGGCCATCGCCGAAGCGTCTCCGCCCGGTGATCTGTACTGGGATCAGTCGCGCACGCTGTATTTCTCCGGCAACGCCGCAATGATCATCTGGTCGCCCTTCATTCTGGACGAACTGGCAGGTCTGCGGGACAGCGCCCCGCCCACGATCAACGATGACCCGCAAACACGCGATCTGGCGGCGGCAACCGGCGTTGTGACCAATTTCTCCGGCCCGTCCAATCCTGACGGGGCGGCATGGGGTGACGTCCGCTACTTCGGGATCACGTCTGATGCCGAGACCGATGCCGCGATGGAGTTTGTGCAGTTCTCGATGAACGAAGGCTACGGACAGACCCTGGCCATTGCGCCGGAAGGCAAGTTCCCGGTGCGCCGGGGCACCGCAGATGATCCGGCCAAGTTCAGCAATCTCTGGGCGGGTCTCGATGTCGGCGTGGACCGCAAGGCACCGCTGGGCGACCTATATGAACAGGCGATGATCGACGAGATCGTCGGCGGTCTGGACGTGGCACAAAGATGGGGTGTCTCCGATGGCCAGCTGGCGGCAGCATCCAAGATCATCAACAGCCAGGTTATCAACCGGCTGGTGCGCGAATACATTGACGGCGAACGCGATGCCGCTGCCACGGTGGCAGAACTGAACAAGGCTATCGCCGCCGTCAACTAGGGCGCAAAATCACGCGGGGCGGTGCGCCGCCCCGTTCCCTTCGCACATCAATCGGAGCATGTGACCGATGACCGAAGCCGTCCCCCCGAAGGGCACGGGTCCACTGGCGCGCATCGAGGCGCGACTGGCATGGGGCCTGCTTGCACCAACGATCATTGCCGTCGCGCTTGTCGTTATCCTGCCCTTGCTTGCAATCTTCTGGATCAGTTTCAAGCCTGTTGCCCTGGCTGACTTGCGCGCACCCGAAGTTGTTCTGCGCGAAGACATCCGCGGCGACGACGAGGCGGTCGGTGATCAGGCGAACATCCGCTACCGGTTGCGCAACTCGTCCCAGGACCAGCCGATCCGCGGCGTTACCTTCACCGACAGGCTGCCGGAGGGTCTGACGGTGACCGAGCTTGACCCGCGCTGCACGCTGGAGGGGCGCGACCTGTCCTGTGATCTGGGCGACTGGGAAGGCGGGTATCGCGAGAACCTGATGATCCCGGTTACGGTCGGACAAGCCTATCTGGACAACGCCGAGCGCCCGAAAGACAGCCCCGCCACAACCACCGGCAGGGCCTCCAACGTGCTGACAAACGCCACATTCACGCTGGATAACTTCGCCCGCGTTTTCGATGGGTCAGAGTTCTGGTCGGTGCTGTGGGTAACGCTCTTCTACACGGTATTCGGCACGGTCGGCGCCCTGCTTTTCGGGCTTTTTGCGGCCCTCCTGCTCAACAAGTCATTTAGGGGTCAGGGCATTCTGCGCGGGCTTTACCTCTTTCCGTATGTGTCCCCGATCATCGCGGTTGCCTTTGCGTGGATCCTGCTCTTCGATCCGTTTTCCGGCAGTGCGAACGCCTTGCTGATCCAGATGGGCGTCACGCAGCAATCCATCAACTTCTTCGGCGAACGCCCCCTGGCATTGATCATGGTCACGGTCTTTGAAATCTGGCGCTACTTCCCGCTGTCCTTCCTGTTCATTCTGGCACGGATGCAGTCGATCGACTCCGATATGTACGAAGCCGCAGACATGGACGGCGCATCCCCGTTTCAGAAGTTCTGGTCGCTGAGCGTACCGCAATTGCTGGGCATCCTGTCGGTGCTGTTCCTGCTGCGCTTTATCTGGACCTTCAACAAGTTCGACGACATCTTCCTGTTGACGGGTGGGAACGCGGGCACCCGCACCCTGACCGTGAACGTCTATGAACAGGCCTTCGCGATTTCCAACATCGGCGCGGGCGCCGCTGTGGCCGTCGTCATCTTCGGCTGCCTGCTGCTCTTCAGCTTCCTGTTCTTTCGCTACATCAGCCAGGAGGAGGGTTTGTGATGATGGATCTTATCCGCAGAGGGTACGTTACCGCGCCCGTTCTGGGCGTGATGTGGACCTTCGTGATTGCCACCACCGTCGCCATTTCCATGAGCTTTGCGACGGGAGCCGCATTCCGGCCCATCGGGTCAGGCGCACTGATCTGGGGCATCGCCCTTGGATTTGGCTGCCTGCCCGGTCCGAACTGGAAGGCCGCGGTTACGGCCCTCGTGGTTGCCGCGGCCACCATGGCCGGGTTCGGCCCCATCGCGACCGGCACTGGCGTCTCCATCTTCTCCTCTTTGCTCGGGGCGCTGGCAACCGCAGGTTTTGCAGCTCTGGGCCTGCGGATCATGCTGGACGAGGTGGAAATGGGGCCGATCAACCGCCACACGTTCGAAGCGGCGGTGATCAGGTTCTGCACCGGTTTCGGCTATATCTTCTTTACGGCCATCGTGCTGATCCCCTTTTACGTGATGGTGCTCACCAGCCTGAAAAATCAGGCAGAGCTGATCCAGAACCCGCTCGATTTCTCGATAGATCTGTCCAAGGGCACCGAGCTCTTCCGCTCCTACAACGAGCTCTTCATGCAGTTCGATTTCGGCGTCTACCTGCTGAATTCGTTCCTGATTTCGGTACTCACCGTGTTTATCACGCTGCTCTTTGCAGTGCCCGGGGCCTATGCGGTGGCGCGCCTGCGGTTCAAGGGGCGGGCGGCCTTCTCGCGTTCGATCCTGTTGATCTACATGGTGCCGATGATCGTTCTGGCACTGCCCATATACATTGCCTTTTCGATGACCGGCCTGCGCAATTCGCTGGGGGGTATCATCCTGATCTACCCGGTCACGACAATCCCCGTCGCGCTTTACATGTTGCAGGGATATTTTCGCGGCCTGCCCGCCGAGGTCGAGGAAGCCGGCCTGATGGACGGGCTGTCGCGGCTCATGGTGATCTGGAAAATCACGCTGCCCCTGTCCCTGCCCGCGATGGCATCGGTGTCGCTTTACGTCTTCATGATCGCGTGGAACGAATTCCTGCTGGCCTTCATGCTGCTGGACGATCCCTCGAAATTCACCCTGACGCGGGGCATCGCCTCGCTCAACTCCTCCGAAATTCCGCGCCAGCACCTGATGGCAGGCTCCGTGATCGCGACAGTCCCGATCATGGCCATCTTCCTCGGGCTGGAACGTTTTATGACCAAGGGCCTCACCGCCGGCAGCGTCAAAGGATAGTGACATGACAAACCTCGATGACCAAGCCCGCGCCATTCTGCGGCAAAACGACATGGGCGGCTACACGCTGCCAACCCACGGTCTCTACCCCTACCAGTGGAACTGGGACAGCGCCTTTGCGGCATGGGGGTTCGCCACATTCGACAACGCCCGCGCATGGGATGAGCTGGATACGCTGATGGCCAGCCAGTGGGAGAGCGGGATGATCCCTCACATCATCTTTCATCAGCCGGACCCGGGCTATTTTCCCGGGCCGGACGTGTGGCAAACCGGGCAAAGCCCGGCAACCTCGGGCATTTCGCAGCCCCCCATCGCCGCCATCATGGCGCGGCTGATCTTCGAAATGGATGAAGACGCCGGGCGCGAACGCCTGCGCGCGCTTTATCCCCGACTGGTAGACTGGCATCGATGGTGGCACGAGGTTCGCTGCACCCATGGCCCTGCCGCCATTGTTCACCCCTGGGAAAGCGGGCGCGACAACTGCCCGGACTGGGACATCGGCATGGACGGCGTCGATGGCTCCGGTGTCGGCCCTTATGAAAGACGGGATCTGGGCCATGTACATGCCGATATGCGCCCCACCAAGGAGGACTACGACCGGTATATCGCCATCGTCGAATTCGGACGTGGTGTTGGCTGGAACGATGCAAAGATCGTCAGCGACGGGCCTTTCCTGATGGCCGATCCGGGCATAACATTCATGTTGTTGCGCGCCCACGACGATCTGGCCGTGCTGGGCCGTGCGCTGGGTGAGGATGTGTCGGAAATCGAGGGCTGGGCCACCACCTTGCGATCCGCTTTGCCGCTGATCTGGAACGATGCGCTGAACGCTTTTGATGCCCGCAACCTGCGCAACGGCGCGTTCGCGAATATTCTCGGGTCCGGTGCCTTTCTGGCCTATCTCGCCGGTGCCGGGAACCCGCAGCTGGAAACCCAGCTCCTGCGCGCCTGGGATGCAGTCAATTACGGCGTGCCCTCGGCGGATCCAGAAACCGCCTCGTTCAATCCGCGCAAATACTGGCGCGGCCCCACCTGGCCGGTTGTCAATGCCCTGATCGCCATCGGCCTGAATGCTGACGGGCGCTCGGATCTGGCGGAACGCCTGAGGGCCGAGACGGCGGAGCTGATCCGGACCCATGGGTTTTACGAATATTTCGATCCCGTTGATACAACCCCCTGCGGCGGCAAGAACTTCACCTGGACAGCGGCCATCTGGCTCACCTGGGCCAGTCATTCGCCGCAGGAAAATGCCGCGAAAGGAGCTGCATGATGCCCTCGATCACTCTCAAAGCTGTCGAGAAATGGTTTGGTGAAGTTCAGGTCATCAAGGGCGTGGACCTGGAAATCGAGGAAGGCGAGTTCGTCATCTTTGTCGGCCCTTCGGGCTGCGGAAAATCCACCCTGTTGCGGATGATTGCCGGGCTGGAGGAAACCAGCCGCGGGCAGATCATGATCGGCGAGCGTGACGCCACGGCTGAGCCGCCGTCCAAGCGCGGCCTGGCGATGGTCTTCCAATCCTACGCGCTTTATCCGCATATGTCGGTGCGCGACAACGTCGGCTTCCCGCTGAAATCGGCCGGGCTGCCCGCGGCGGAAATTGCCGAGAAAGTTGACGAGGCTGCGCGGGCACTGAAGCTGGGAGACTACCTCGACCGGCGGCCCAAGGACCTGTCCGGCGGTCAGCGTCAGCGGGTGGCCATTGGCCGCTCAATTGTTCGCGACCCCACTGCATTTCTGTTTGACGAACCGCTGTCGAACCTCGATGCCGCCCTGCGGGTCGAGATGCGGTATGAAATCGCCAAGCTGCACCAGACGCTCGCCACGACGATGATCTACGTAACCCACGATCAGGTCGAAGCGATGACCCTCGCGGACCGCATCGTGGTTCTGGAAGCGGGGCGCGTGATCCAGGTCGGCTCCCCGCGCGAGCTTTATGAAAGCCCGTCAAACCTTTTTGTCGCGCAATTCATCGGATCGCCCCGCATGAACGTGATGCCGCTGGCGACAACCACGGTGACCGGCGCCCCGGCAACCGCCGAACATGTCGGTATCCGGCCCGAGCATATCGGCATCGTGGCGAAGGGCGCAGGACAGGTGAGCGGCACGGTCGATGTGCTGGAATACCTGGGCGCGGATACATTCGTTGTGATGGATTGCGGTGACGCCGGACAGGTAACCGTGCGCGTCACCGGCGACAGCGACCTTTCCCCCGGCGACCCGGTGGGCCTGTCCTTTGCCGACGGGCATGCCCGGTTCTTTGACGGCGGTGGACTGGCGGTCAGGTAAGGGCAAATGATCCGGCACTCCTGACATCGCAGGGGCCGTTGCGGCGGACCGGCCGGATTCCGACCCTCAATTCCGGGCCAAGGCCGCCTGATCCCGCCCGGCGCTGCGAAACCACCGGACGATCCTGATACGGTCTTCCGCGGGCAGCCCGGTGATATTGGCAGGTGGCATCGCATGGCTCACCCCTGACTGCATATAGATTTCGCGCGCCGCCCGGGCGATATCTGCGCTGGTTTCCAGATGTACGCCTTTTGGCGCCCAATGCATGCCCTCCCAGACCGGTTCGCGGGCATGGCACATCGAACACCTCCCCAGGACGATATCCTGCACCTCCTCAAAACCCGCCGCATCCGCATACCGCTGCTCGTATGCGGTCAACGCCTGATTTTCGATGGCGTCGTAATCTCCGTCCCATGTCGAGGCCGTCGACAGCCATGCGATCAGAATGAAGATCAGAACGGTCACCGCCCATGTCCAATGTGGCCCGGTCCCGGTCGCGTGCAGGGTGTTGAAATAATGCCGGATGGTCACCCCGGTCAGAAAGATCAGGGCGGCGATTATCCAGCTGTACTCGGTGGCGAAAGCCAGCGGATAGTGGTTGGAGAGCATCAGGAAAACAACCGGCAGCGTGAGGTAATTGTTATGCGTGCTGCGCAGCTTGGCGATCTTGCCGTATTTGGGGTCCGGTATGCGGCCTTCCTGCAGATCCTTCACCACGATCCGCTGGTTGGGCATGATGATAAAGAAAACGTTGGCCGTCATGATCGTGGCCGTGAAGGCCCCCAGATGCAGCAGCGCGGCGCGCCCGGTGAATATCTGATCGTACCCCCACGACATGATGACAAGAACCGAAAACAACAAGAACATCAGGAAGGTCGGATGCTCCCCCAGCCTCGATTTGCACAGGAAATCGTAACAGATCCAACCGATTGTCAGCGATCCGGCCGAGATCAGCACCGCCTGCCAGACGGACAGATCGGCCTTGGCAGGATCGATCAGGAACAGTTCCGCCCCCACCCAGTAGACCACCATCAGAAGCGCCGCGCCGGAAAGCCATGTCGCATAGCTTTCCCATTTGAACCACACCAGATGGTCCGGCATGTTTTCGGGCGCAACGAGGTATTTCTGGATGTGGTAGAAGCCGCCCCCATGCACCTGCCATTCTTCGCCATGCGCCCCCACCGGCAGATGCGGGACTTTCTTCAGACCCAGATCCAGCGCGACGAAGTAGAACGATGATCCGATCCATGCGATGGCCGTCACCACGTGCAGCCAGCGCACCGCAAAGGCAATCCAATCCCAAATGATGGCCAGATCGTACATGGCAAACCCTCCGTTGTTTGCCGCACTCTACCCAAAGGCAAATTTGTTGGCTATATTTGGTATTCTTTATTCTCTCTCAAAAAAAAACGTACAATGTCCTATTTTGAAAACCTCCGAACCTTCGTGCGCATCTACGAATTGGGCACGATGTCGGCGGCCGCACGCGATCAGCGCATCTCGCCCGCGGTCGCCTCGGCCCGGATGTCGCAGCTGGAGGCGCATCTGGGCGTGCGTCTGTTTCAACGGACCACCCGCAGCCTGACGCCCACCGAACAGGGTCGGATTTTTTACGAAGGCGCCTGTAGCGTGCTGGCCGCCGTCGAAGAGGCCGAAGCGGGGGTCGGTGATGTGACCGAGAACCCGCGTGGCACGTTGCACATCGCCGCCCCCCTGGGCGTTGGTCGGCGGTTGATTGCGCCGCACCTCCCTGAATTTGCGGCACATTATCCTCTCGTCAATGTCCGGCTGCGGCTGAGCGACCGCAAGCTCGACCTCACCGCCGAGGGTCTGGATGTTGCCTTCTTTCTGGGCAGACCCGAAGACTCCAGCCTGCGCATCCGCAAGATCGCAGAGTGTAGCCGCGTGCTCTGCGCCAGCCCCGACTACATTGCGGCCCATGGCCACCCGACCACGGGTGCCGAGATCGAACGCGGTCAGCACAACTGCCTGAATTTACGGTTTCCCGGGGCACGGGAATTTCAATGGGAGTTACAGACACCTGATGGCGCGCGCAAATTTGATGTCCGGGGACGCTTTGAAAGCGACGATGGCGACGTTCTGACAGACTGGGCCCTCGCCGGCGCCGGGATCGCCCTGAAACCGGTTTTCGAAGTGGCTGACCACCTGAAAAGCGGCGCGCTGGTGCCGGTCGTCAAAGCAACCCCGCCGTTGCCTGTCCAGATGGCGTGCCTTTATACGCACCGCCGTCATCAGGACCCCAAGGCCCGGCTTTTCATGGAATTCGTGATTGACCGGATGGCGGCTGCGGTGGCCGAATAAGACGGTCAGCTGCCGCGGTAGGTAGAGTACCCGAAAGGCGACAGCAGCAGCGGCACGTGGTAATGCGCGGGCTCCGACATGCCAAAGCGCAGCGGGATCTCATCCAGAAACCGCGGCGTTTCCGCAGGGGTGCCGAGCCGGTCGAAATACGCCCCGCAGCGAAACACCAATTCGTAGGTGCCGATCCGGAATTCATCTTCGGGCAAAATCTGAACATCCGTGCGCCCATCGTCATTGGTCACCAACCGGCGCAAAGACACCCGCTCCGACGCCTCAATCCGAAAAAGCTCGATTTCCAGCCCTGCGGCCGGACAACCCCGGGCGGTATCCAGCACATGCGTCGTCAAGTAACCCGCCATCTGCGACTCCTTTGCTTGTCATCTGCAGTCTGATCCACCCGGCGTGCCAGCAAAAGCCGTCATTTCGCAAGAGTGTTTCTGGTTTTTTTTGATAAAATCCGCCGATTGCCTGATTTATGAAGATAGCGAACACAGGAGCACCCAATGACCCGTTATCCCCGCGACATGATCGGCTATGGCGCAACCCCACCCGACCCGCGCTGGCCCGGCAAGGCCAGGATCGCGGTGCAGATCGTGGTCAACTATGAAGAGGGCGGTGAAAATCATATCCTGCACGGGGATGCCGCATCGGAGGCCTTTCTGTCGGAGATCGTCGGTGCGACCCCCTGGCCCGGTCAGCGGCACTGGAACATGGACTCCATCTACGAATACGGCGCACGGGCGGGTTTTTGGCGTCTACACCGCATGCTGCAGGACCTCCCGGTAACCGTTTACGGTGTCGCCAGCGCCTTGGCGCGCGCGCCCGAGCAGGTGGCGGCGATGCAGGCGGCGGGGTGGGAAATCGCCAGCCACGGGCTGAAATGGGTGGAGTATAAAGACAGCGACCCCGAGGCTGAAGCGGCGGACATGGCCGCGGCAATTCAACTGCATACCGACGTCACCGGAGTGCCGCCTGCCGGGTGGTATACCGGTCGGTGCAGCGAAAACACCGTCCGGCTCGCCGCCGAGACCGGCCAGTTCACCTATGTCGCCGACAGCTACGCAGATGACCTGCCCTACTGGATGGAGATCGGAGAGAGGGACCAGCTGATCATCCCCTACACGCTGGACTGCAACGACATGCGGTTTGCCACGGCGCAGGGGTTCAACTCCGGCGATCAGTTCTTCGCCTACCTGCGCGACAGTTTCGACGTGCTTTACGCCGAGGGCGCTGCCGGGGCCGCCAAAATGATGTCCGTCGGATTGCACTGCCGTCTGGCCGGGCGACCCGGCCGGGCACAGGCGGTCAGACGCTTTGTTGACCATGTAAAGGCGCATGACGGCGTCTGGTTTGCAACACGTGCGCAGATCGCCCGGCACTGGGCCCAAACCCATCCGCATCACCGGTACATGCGCCCGAGCCAGATGGGCCGCGCGGATTTCATCGCCCGCTTTGGCGGCGTCTTTGAGCACTCACCCTGGATTGCCGAAGGCGCCTTCGAGATGGAGCTTGGCCCGGCACATGACACGGCCATCGGCCTGCACAACGCGTTGTCACGGGTGTTTCGGGCTGCGGACGAGGGCCGGCGGCTGGCCGTCCTGACAGCGCATCCCGATCTCGCTGGCAAACTGGCGCAAGCACGGCGGCTCACGACCGAAAGCACCGCAGAGCAGGCCGCCGCCGGGATGGATGCCCTGACCGATGCGGAACGGGCGAGCTTCACCGCGCTGAACGATGCCTATGTCACCAAGCATGGGTTTCCGTTCATCATCGCTGTACGTGATCATGACAAGGCCAGCATTCTCGCGGCATTCAAGCGACGTCTGGAAAATGATCGGGCCACCGAATTTGCGGAAGCCTGTCGTCAGGTCGAACGCATCGCGGCTTTTCGCCTGACCGACCTTTTGCCCTGAAATCAGGTGACGCGGCGGTCCGCCACCCGGCAAGACCACATAACGGACACCGCTCAGACGCCCGCTGGAGCCTTTTGCAGTTTCATGTGCCGGTTGACATCCTTGTAGAGCAGGTAGCGAAACGGACCGGGCCCACCGGCATAACACGCCTGAGGACAGAAGGCGCGCAGCCACATGTAGTCGCCGGCTTCGACCTCCACCCAGTCCTGATTGAGGCGGTAAACCGCCTTGCCTTCCAGCACGTAAAGACCATGCTCCATCACGTGGGTTTCACAAAACGGGATCACCGCCCCGGGCTGAAAAGTCACAATTGTGACATGCATATCGTGGCGCATGTCTGACGGATCCACGAACCGCGTGGTTGCCCACTTGCCGTCGGTCTCCGGCATGACCGCGGGCGTGATGTCCTGCTCGCGGCACACCACGGGCTCCGGATGGTCAAGACCTTCGAGCGCCTCATATGTCTTGCGTATCCAGTGAAACCGGGTCACCGCACCTGTTCTGTTCCACAACGACCAGTCACTGCCTGCCGGAACATAGGCGTAGCTGCCGGCGTCCATCTCGTGGCTTATTCCATTGATCTTCAATGAGAATCCACCATCGACCACAAATAAAACCCCTTGGGCGCCCAGGTCCGGTTCCGGGCGATCGCTGCCGCCGTCCGGTTGAACCTCCATGATGTATTGCGAAAATGTCTCGGCGAACCCGGACAATGGGCGCGACAGAACCCACAACCGCGTCCCGTGCCAAAACGGCAGGCAGCTTGTCACGATATCGCGCATCGTGCCCTTGGGAATGACTGCATATGCCTCCGTGAACATGGCTCGGTCGGACAAAAGCGCGGTCTGGCCCGGGTGACCCCCTGTGGGGAAATAGTGAGATGGTTTCGGCATCCTGTGGCTCCTGCTTGGGGTTCGGCCCGAAACTTGCGCAGGCCCCACCTGCCCACAAGCGCACAGATCGCTTAAGGAGCTTTCGTCAAAATTTGAAAATACCGCCGTGACTGTCGCGCGTCTAACGCCGCGCCGGTCGGTCCAACGGAATGCCGTCCTGCAGGGCGCGCACCTTGAAACGGCAATGCTCGATCATAAAATCGATGAACAGCCTGATTTTCGGGTCCTGCAAGCGGCGGTGCGGATAAAGACACCCGAAAATCGCATCCACCGGCGGCGTCTGTGGCAATACTTCGACCAGGCTGCCGCGGCGCAATTCGTCTGCGACGTCGAAAACCGGTTTGTTCACGATACCCCTGTGGTCAAGCGCCCATGCCGTGAGCACATCGCCATCATCGGAATCGTAGCTGCCGGACGGCTCGATTTTCACCGGTCCATCGCGGGTCTGCAACGTCCAGAAATACTCGGGCGACCGCGGGTAGCGGAGCAACAGGCAGTTGTGCCCGTCACCCGCAAGGTCACGTGGCGTTTCCGGCACGCCGTGTTTCGCAAGATAGTCCGGTGTTGCACATAGCACCCGCGGACAATCGGCGATCTTGCGCAGGGTCAGGGTCGAGTCCGGCGGCGTGCCGACCATCAGCGCCACGTCAAGACGGTCGTCAACCAGATCCACCTTGCGGTCCGACAGGCGCAGGCGGATGGATATGTCCGGGTAGCTGTCCACGAACTGCGGCACCAGCGGAGCCACCACGCGTTTTCCCACCCCAAGGGGGGCAGCGGCCTGAATGACCCCGCGCGGGCTGCCGGCAAAGCCTGCAATCACCGCTTCGGCATGTTCAAGATTTTCCACAATCACCCGGGCGTGGTCGTAAAAACTCCGCCCCGCCTCGGTCGGCGTCAGCTTGCGGGTGGTTCGGTTGAACAGGCGCACATCGAGGCGCCTCTCCAGTTCCTTGATCCGGTTGCTGGCAACCGCAGGGGTCAGGCGCAAGTCACGGCCGCCGGAGGTGATGCTGCCAAGCTCCACAACACGCACAAAAACCTTTAGACTTTCAAGATACGGCATCTTTTCTCATCGATTTTCAATGAATCGTTGAAAAAGCTTACCATTCACAGGCGTTTTTTCGAAGCACGGAATACGGCATGCTAAGAGTGCTCGAACATAGCGGCGAGATTAAGGACACCCGGATCATGCAACCACGTCACGAGATAAACTTTCTGCTGAACGAACGCGATATCAGCCTCAGTGACGTCGCGGCCACGGATACGCTGCTGGATTTTCTGCGCATCGACCGCCGCCTGACCGGCACCAAGGAAGGCTGTGCCGAAGGGGACTGCGGTGCCTGCACGGTTCTGGTGGGCCGGCTGGCAAATGGTGTGCTCTGCTACGAAGCCGTCAACGCCTGCATCCGGTTGCTGGCGTCGCTGGATGGCTGTCATGTCGTAACGGTAGAGCATCTGTCTGGCACCGGCGGCAACTTGCACCCGGTTCAAAAGGCCATGGTGGAGTTTCACGGCAGCCAATGCGGCTTTTGCACACCGGGGATTGTCATGTCGCTCTATGCGCTGTGGATGCAGACACCCGCCCCGACGGAGACAGAGATTGAAACGGCGCTTCAGGGGAACTTGTGCCGCTGCACCGGGTACGCACCGATCATGCGCGCCGCCAAGGCGATCAGCGAGAACGGCGCGCCCGCGCAGGACGCCCTGGTGCTGGAACGCGCCCGGGTCACCAAACGCCTCGCCGCATTGCGGGACGGGGCGCGGGTCGATGTGCGCAAGGGCAACAGCCGCACCATTCTGCCCGCGGACGTCGATGATCTGGCACATGTTCTGATCGAGCTGCCGGAGGCCACGATGGTGGCGGGCGCGACCGACGTCGGGCTGTGGGTCACCAAGTTTCTCAAGGATATTTCACCTGTTGTCTTGCTGGGCCATCTGTCCGGCCTCAAACGTATTGATGTGCAGGACGAGGCTCTGCATCTGGGCGCGGGTGTCAGCTATTCGGATGCGGACGCCGTGCTCTGTGGCGAATACCCCCATCTGCGCAGCTTCTGGGACCGGATAGCCGGCTGGCAAATCCGCAACATGGGCACAATCGGCGGAAACATCGCAAACGGCTCGCCGATTGGCGACACGCCGCCGGTTCTGATCGCCCTTGGGGCTGACATCACTCTGCGGCGGGGGGACGCGCGGCGCGTGCTGCCGATCGAAGACTTCTTCATCGATTACGGCAAACAGGATCTTGCTGCAGGTGAGTTTCTCGAAGGGATCACGATCCCGCGGGCATCCGACGGCGCGCTGCATGCCGCCTACAAGATTTCGAAACGCCGGGACGAAGACATTTCCTCCGTGTGCGCGGCCTTCAACATCACCGTCAAGGATCAGAAGATCACGCAAGCGCGCATTGCCTTTGGCGGCATGGCCGCGACACCGAAACGTGCGTCTCACGCAGAGGATGCCCTGACAGGCCAGGCCTGGCGCGAGGAAACGCTGGTCGCTGCCGCCGACGCGCTGGCCAAGGACTTCAGCCCGCTGACGGACTGGCGGGCCTCTGCAGCCTACCGGTTGAAAGTATCCCAGAACCTGTTCCGCCGCTTTTATCTGGAGCAGTCGGGCACTGGCGCCGATGCCAAGCTGGCGCGGGCCTGAGGAGGGCATGACGATGAAAGACGACACCGTGACATCCGATCCCCGGCACGATTCCGCGATCAAACACGTGACCGGACGCGCCGAATACACCGATGACATCCCCGAGCCTGCGGGCACCCTGCACGCCTATCTTGGCCTGTCAACCCGTGCCCACGCCCGCATCAGAAAGCTTGATCTGGCGGCTGTGAAAACCGCACCCGGCGTGGTGGGTGTGCTGACGGAGGAAGACATTCCCGGCGAGAATGATGTCAGCCCCACCGGTCTGAATGACGAACCGGTTTTCGCGACCGGAAAAGTCGAATTCTGGGGCCAGCCGATGTTCGCGGTTGTGGCCGAGACACGCGATGCTGCTCGTCGGGCCGCGCAACAGGCCGTCATCGCGTACGAAGATCTGCCGCATGTTCTGGATGCGGCGGAGGCGCGCGCGGCTGACTATCCCTACGTGACGGCGCCCCTGAAGCTTGAACGCGGAGATGTGGCGCCTGCCCTCAGGACGGCCCCCCATCGGCTGTCCGGTCAGATGCGCGTTGGCGGTCAGGATCACATGTACCTCGAAGGTCACATCGCCTTTGCCATTCCCGGCGAGGACGAGGATGTCATCGTGCATTCCTCCACTCAGCATCCTTCCGAAGCGCAACATATGGTGGCCAAGGTTCTGGGCGTAAACTCCCATGCCGTGACCGTGAACGTACGGCGCATGGGGGGCGGTTTTGGCGGCAAGGAAACGCAGATGAACCTGTTTTGCGCCGTGGCCGCGATCGCGGCCAAGAAGTGGCGTTGCGCGGTCAAGATCCGCCCTGACCGGGATGACGACATGTCCGCAACCGGCAAACGCCACGACTTCGTGATCGACTATGACGTCGGCTTTGACGAGGCGGGCCGAATAACCGCCGTCGAGGGTCAATTCGCCGCGCGCTGCGGGTTCTCCGCCGATCTTTCCGGGCCAGTGACCGACCGGGCGCTTTTTCACGCCGATAACGCGTATTACTACCCCAATGTGCGCCTGACGTCGCATCCGATGAAGACAAACTCCGTCTCGAACACCGCCTTTCGCGGGTTTGGCGGACCGCAGGGCGTGATCGCCGCCGAACGGATGATCGAAGAGATCGCTTATGCCCTTGGCAAGGATACGCTGGACGTGCGTCGCGCTAATTTCTACGGCACAGACGATCGCAATCTCACGCCCTACCACCAGACCGTCGAAGACAACATCATGCCGCGGATCGTGGACGAGCTGGAGGCAAATGCGGACTACCGGGCGCGTCGCGAGGCCGTTCTGGCCTACAACGCCAGTGGAGGCATCCTGCGCAAGGGCATCGCCCTGACCCCGGTGAAATTCGGCATCTCCTTCACCGCGACCTGGTACAATCAGGCCGGCTCGCTGGTGCATGTCTACAACGACGGGTCCATCGCGCTGAACCACGGCGGAACCGAGATGGGCCAAGGGCTGAACACCAAGGTCGCGCAGATCGCGGCGGACGCCTTCGGTGTCGACTTTTCCCGCGTCAAGATCACCCGGACCACGACGGAAAAAGTGCCGAACACCTCCGCCACGGCAGCCTCTTCGGGGTCTGATCTGAATGGCATGGCGGCGCTGGATGGCTGCGAGCAGATCAAGGCGCGTTTGATCGAGTTTGCAGCGGAGAAATGGCAAGCCAAGCCGGACACGGTGCGCTTCGCCGATAACCAGGTGCACATCGGGTCCGAGGCAGTGCCCTTCGCCGATTTCATCAAACAGGCTTACATGGCCCGGGTTCAGCTGTCCGCGGCGGGATTCTACAAGACGCCGAAAATCCACTGGGACCGCGCCTCGGGCAAGGGCCGGCCGTTTTACTACTTTGCCTATGGCGCCGCCTGCTCCGAAGTCACCATCGACACGCTGACCGGCGAATATCAGCTCGACCGTACCGACATCCTGCACGATGTGGGCCGGTCCCTGAACCCGCAACTGGACATCGGCCAGATCGAGGGTGCCTTCATTCAGGGGATGGGCTGGCTGACCACCGAGGAACTGTGGTGGGACGACGAAGGGCAATTGCGCACCCATGCGCCGTCCACCTACAAGATCCCGCTGGCCTCGGACCGTCCACGCGTGTTCAACGTGGCCCTGCCCGAGTGGTCGGAAAACCGCGAAAACACCATCAAGCGGTCCAAGGCCGTGGGCGAGCCGCCCTTCATGCTGGGCATTTCGGTTTTCGAGGCGCTGTCGATGGCCGTGGCCAGCGTGGCGGACTACAAAACCTGCCCGCGTCTGGATGCGCCTGCGACACCGGAATGCGTGCTGATGGCGGTGGAGCGGTTACGAGAGGGGCGGGCAGATGTCTCTGGATGATTTCCTGGTCCACCACACGGCGGTCATGCACGTTCGTCAGGTCGCGGTGCGAGGCTCCGCGCCGCGCGAAAACGGTGCAGAGATATTTGTCTCCGCCTCCGGGTTCCATGGCACAATCGGTGGCGGTCAGTTGGAATATATGGCCATCGATAAGGCGCGCGCCATGCTGCGCCGGGGCGAGACATCGACGCGCATGAGTGTCCCGCTTGGTCCGGAGATCGGGCAATGCTGCGGCGGGTATGTCGATCTGGCGCTCGACCTGATGCGTCCGGAAGACAAGGCAGCCGCGCAGGCCGCGGAACATGCACGCCGTGACGCCCATCCGCATATCTACGTGCTGGGCGCAGGACATGTGGGGCGGGCCCTTGCAGTGCTCTTTCAGCATTTGCCGGTGCGCTGTATTCTCATCGACAGCCGCGAGGCGGAACTGGCAAGAGCCGATGCCACGGTGGAAAAGCGCCTGTCCGCCCTGCCGGAGGCGGAAATCAGACAGGCCCCAAAGGGCAGCGCTTTTATTGTTCTGACCCATGATCATGCGCTGGATTTCCTGCTGACGACAGAGGCGCTGGCACGGGGTGATGCCGCGTATGTCGGGCTCATCGGCTCCGCCACGAAACGGGCGAAATACCTGTCGTACTGCAGGCAAAACGCCGCGGGCCTCTCCCCCGCGGCGCTGGTCTGCCCCATCGGAGCGACACGAAGTACCGACAAGCGACCTGAAGTGATCGCGTCATTTGTTGTGGCCGAGGTTATGGCCCGGCTCACTGAGCCGAAACTGCATACCGAAATCACCGCCTGAAAGCGGTTTGAAAATTTTGCGACGCACGCACGTCGGGAGGACAGGTGCGCGCAAAAGAGATGTCTTAGGGAGGACACTGAAAATGGCACAAGCCAGCTATAGCTACAAACTCTTCGCGCGCAGCGACTACAGCGCTTTCTGGGCGCTGTTCACCGACAACCTCGTTAATCTGATGGTGCTGTCAGCGGTCTGCCAGTTCGTGTTTCAAATGCCGGCCGAGATCGTCTACGGCCGTATTGTTCCGGGGGCTGCGATCGCCATTCTGGCGGGCGTCCTGGTCTACGTCCTGATGGCCAAGCGGGTTGCGGAAAAGACCGGCAAGGATGTGACCGCCCTGCCCTACGGCATTTCGACACCGGTGATGTTCGTCTATCTCTTTGGTGTTATCGGCCCGATCTACTGGTCGACGCAGGATGCGGTTCTGGCCTGGCAGGTAGGGATCGGCGCGGGTTTTATGGGAGGTATCGTGGCCGCCCTTGGTGCGATTGTCGGCCCCATCCTGAAACGCATCACGCCGCGCGCGGGCATGCTGGGCACCCTGTGCGGCATCGCCATTGTCTTCATCGGCTCGGTTCCCCTGACGCAGGTGTTTGAAAATCCCATTGTCGGGTTTGCGTCGCTCGTGTTCATTCTCTGGGGCCTGATTGGCCGGTTTCGCCTGCCCTTGGGTATTCCCGCAGGCCTGATCGCCATCGGCGTGGGCACGGTAATTGCCATTATCCTCGGCCAGTCCAGCTTCAACATCGATGGTGTCGGCTTCTACCCGCCGCTGCCCTACGTCGGTGACCTGATCGTCGGCGTGCAATACCTCTTTGCCAACCCTGAATTGTTCCTCGTGCTGGTGCCGGTGCAGATCTACAATTTCATCGAAACGATGAACAACGTGGAAAGCGCCGAAGCGGCGGGTGATCACTATCCCGTCGCGGCCTGCCAGGTCACCGATGGCATGGGCACGATGGTCGGCGCGATCTTCGGATCGCCGTTCCCGACCACGGTGTACATCGGTCACCCCGCGTATAAACGCATGGAGGCCCACGCAGGCTACGTGATTGGTGTGGGGGGCGTCATCGCGTTCGCCGCCGTCTTCGGATTTCTCGCCTTCCTTAACGGCCTGATCCCGATTGCAGCCGCCGCCCCCGTTCTTGTGTTCGTTTCCGTCAGCCTGATCACCAACACGGCGTTTTCGGTCAGAACGGAACATATGGCAGCGGTATCCTTCGCGATCCTGCCGCATATCTCCAGCTTCCTGATGATCAAATGGGGGTCGCTCATGAACGCACTGCGCAACACTGGTGTCGAGGGCTTGCCCGGCCTTGGCGATGCGGATCTGACCGCAGCTCTTTTGATGGAAGGCGCGCACTACGAAGGTCATCTGGCCTTGTCGCAGGGTGCTATCATCACCGGGCTTGTGTGGGGCGCCATCGTGGCCTCGATCATTGACGGAAAATTCAGGAATGCCGGCGGGTTCGCCGTGGCCGCCGCGATCATGTCCTCCATCGGTATCATCCATGCCGCCAGCCTGCAACTGCCGCAGCTCGACGGGATCACCATCGGCTACGTGATCGTCGGTGCCTTCCTGCTGGTCTATCCCACACTGGCACCGAAGGAATATCTGGAACATCGGGTCATTGTCCCCGATGAGCCCGATTTCATGAGCACGGATGCGCCGGGCAAACGGGCCTGAGACGCATGGGAGGGCATCCTGTCCGCTGCCCTCCCCCCACTTCACCAAGCGAGGCTTGCCCCCATGACCGACACATTGCTGCGCGGACGTATCCTGACCTTTCATCGCGCACCCGAGAACAGCGCCGACAACAGCGCCTACAGCTACATCGAAGACGGTGCCCTGCTGCTGCGCAACGGGATGATCGCCGCGTCGGGGGCGTTTGACACCATAGCACCTCAGGCGACCGGAGCGCGCGTGACGGATCATCGCCCGCACCTGCTGATGGCAGGCTTTATCGACACGCATCTGCATTTTCCGCAGGCACAAATCGTTGCCTCCTGGGGCAGCCAGCTGCTGGACTGGCTGAACGGTTACGTCTTCCCGGAGGAGGCCCGGTTCGGCGATCCTGCACATGCCACGGCAATTGCCACCCGCTTTTTCGACGTGCTGCTGCAACATGGGACAACCACGGCGGTGGCGTATTGCTCGGTACACGCCGCATCGGCCGATGCCTACTTCTCCGAGGCGGCACGCCGCAACATGCGCATGATCGGCGGCAAGGTCATGATGGACCGCAATGCCCCGGACATCGTCTGTGACACGCCGCAATCCAGCTACGACGAGACGACCGCGCTGATCAGGAAATGGCATGGGCAGGGGCGTGCAGGCTACGCCGTCTCGCCGCGTTTTGCCATCACATCGACGCCCGAACAGATGGAGATGGCCGGGGCGCTCGCCGCCGAAAACCCAGGCTGCCACGTTCAGACGCATCTGTCGGAAAACCGGGAGGAAATCGCCTTTGCCACGTCGCTTTATCCAGACGCCGGAGACTATCTGCACATCTATGATACCTACGGGCTGCTAAGCGACAAGATGCTGCTGGGCCACGCCATTCACCTGTCTGACAGAGAAGTCGCCTCACTTGCCGAGACCGGCGCACACCCGGTGTTCTGCCCGACCTCCAACCTGTTTCTGGGCTCCGGGTTTTTCAACGACGCGCGCCTGCGCGGCGCCGGCGTGACCAATGCCATTGCCACGGATATCGGCGCGGGCACCAGCTATTCCATGCTGCAGACGCTGAACGAAGGCTACAAGATCCTGCAAGTACAAAACCAGAAACTGCACGCCCTGCGCGCCTTTGACTGGATCACCAGGGGGAATGCCGACGTCCTTGGTCTGTCGGACAAAATCGGGACGCTGGATGCAGGCACCGAGGCCGACATCGTTGTTCTGGACGCCTGGGCAACACCCGCGATGCAGTTGCGCATGGACCGTGCCGAGACGCTGGACGAAGAGCTGTTTGTTCTGCAGATCATGGGGGATGACCGCGCCATCGCCCAGACCTACGTGGCCGGCATTCCGCAGAAACCAGCGGCCTGAGACCGTTTAGGTCTTGCTGGCGGCGGCGAGTGCGTCGCGCAAAACCTCGCGATCACCGATGTGGTTGCACAGTATCAGGATGAGACGGGCATTCAGCGCATCGCTCGCGGCCTTGTCGAGACCCTCGTGCGCGGCCAGAAGCTCGTCGTAGAACCCGTCAGGGTCGGCGATGTTGGGAGATAAATTGAGGGTCATGGTCACGCCGCCTTTCCTATCGCCTGTCTCACCGCCTCGGTCACCGCGCGGGTGTCACAGCCTGGCCAGCGGGCGGTGACGTGCTGATCCGGCCTGATCAGGTAAACCGCCTGCGGCTGCGTTCCCAGATATCGTTGCGCGAGCGCGCCCGTCGGGTCATTCCTGTCGGTCGTCAGCGTGACATGGGCAACAGGCACACCGTCAACCTCCGCGATGTCCGGTGCCGAGGCGTTGATCGACAGAACGGTGAAGTGACCGGTCAGGCGGTTCAGCAGAAACCCGCGATCCAGCGGCGCATCCAAGCATGGCGCACCGACGCGCGTTGCCGCCGGACCGCCAAGCGCATCCGGCCCGTTCAGCGGCATCCCGTCATAAACGCAGGGCACCGACAGGCGCCCCGAATTCACCATCGGTCGGGCAAACGCATGCCGGCGCGCCAGATCCAGAACGGCATTCCTGAAGGTCATGCTGGTTTCCGATTTCGGCGTCAGGAAATCCGTGGCGCGGGTCGAATTGAGAATATTCTCATCCGCGCCGTGCACGCGCTCGGCCGAATAACTGTCCAGCAGGGTGTCGGGGGCCAGTCCCTTGATCACCAGATCGAGTTTCCAGGCAAGGTTGTCGGCATCCTGCACACCGGAGTTGGCACCGCGCGCCCCGAAAGGGGAGACCTGATGCGCGCTGTCACCCGCAAACAGCACCCGGCCATGGCGGAATTTTTTCATCCGTCGGCATTGGAAAGTGTAGATCGAGGTCCATTCCAGTTCGTAGTCCGCCCCCGCGCCCAGCATGGCGTCGACGCGCTCGCGGACCCTCGCGGGGTCGAGCTCCGCCTTGCGATCAATATCCCAGCCCAGTTGAAAGTCGATCCGCCAGATGTCGTCCGGCTGCTTGTGCAGAAGCGCTGATTGCCCGCTGTTCTTGAAGGGTGGCTCGAACCAGAACCACCGCTCGGTCGGAAACTCGGCTGTCATCTTTACGTCGGCAATCAGAAAATTGTCCTCGAACACGCGGCCATCGAAACTCAGCCCCATCATGTCCCGGATGGGAGAGCGCGCGCCATCACAGGCGATCACCCAGTCGGCGGCAATCTGGTAGGGCCCGTCCGGCGTGCCGACATCAAGCACCACGTGATCGGCGTGGCGGGTGATGCCGGTGACCGCGTTCCGACCGCGGATGTCGATGGGCGCGCCCTCCTTCTGGGCAACCCGGATCTCATCCACCAGGAATTTTTCGAAGTAGGGCTGCTGCAAGTTGATGAACGCCGGCATCTCGTGCCCGGGCTCCGGTTGAAGATTAAACTCAAAGACCTGATCCGCGCCGTGAAACACCTTGCCGACGTTCCAGACGACCCCCTTGTCCACCATTGCGCGCGCCGCGCCCAGACGGTCCGCAATCTCCAGCGTGCGTTTGGCAAAGCAGATCGCCCGACTGCCCTGCCCCACCCCTTCGTGGTCATCCAGTACCAGAACCGGCGTGCCCTTGCGGCCAAGATCCAGCGCTGCCGCCATGCCGATGGGACCGCCACCAACGATCACCACGGGCACGCGCTGCCGCGCCGCCCCCTGCGTCTGAACCCTTTCGTATGGATAAAGCCTGAAGGCGATATCATACCTGACGTCTACCATTCCACTCCTCCGGCAATCGCGCCGACGCGACGTCGGCGTGGCACCTTTAACCCTGAAGCTCCGCCCACATCTCCAGATCACGCTTGTCCGTCCAGATGCGTGGTGTGTCGATGCCTCGGGCCTCGTCATAGGCGCGGGCCACGTTGAACGGCAGGCAATGCTCGTAGATCGCATAATCCTGAAACTTCGGGTCACAGGCGGCGCGCACCGCGTCCCACGCCTCTTTCAGGGACCCGCCCGAGGCCGCGACACGGGCCGCCGGGCGGTACGTGCTGTCGACGAAATCCCGGGTGTTCTCAATGGCGGCATTGACCAGTTCCTTGCCGACAAGCGCATCGCCGCGACCGGGCGCGATCGCATCCACGTCGTAGGCCCTGATGGCATCAAGCGTGCTGCCCCAGTCCGCGAAATGCCCGTCACCGCAGTAACAGGCCGAGTGATACTCCACGATGTCGCCGGTAAACATCACGTTCTGGTCGGGCACGTGAATGACCGCGTCGCCCGCCGTATGCGCCCGCCCCAGATGTCTGATATCCACCCGTCGCTTGCCAAGATAGACGGTCATGCTGTCCGAAAATGTCGTGGTCGGATAAGTCAGGCCGGGGATGCTTTCATGACCTTCAAAGAGCCGCGGAAACCGCTGGAACTCACTGTCCCAGTCCTCCTGCCCGCGTTCCACCACCATCGCCCGGGCCATGTCCGACATTATGATCTGATCCGCCCCGTAAGCGGAAGCCCCCAGCACGCGCACCGCGTGATAATGCGTCAGAACCACATGGCTGATCGGTTTGTCCGTCACTTCCCGCAGTTTTTCGATCACTTTGCCCGCAAGCCGCGGCGTGGCCTGCGCCTCGACGATCATCACGCTGTCGTCACCGATGATCACGCCCGAGTTGGGGTCACCTTCGGCGGTAAACGCCCATAACCCTTCGCCCACTTCCGTGAAGGAAATGGTTTTTTCCGCCAGATCGCCTGCCGATGCGAATGCCTTGCTCATCAATCGTTCTCCCTTGGTCCGGCCTTGTCTTGCCGGGGATGCGTTCGGTGCGGATGCGCAGGTGCAGCCGCCACGGGGTTTCTTTCTGTCATGCCGGCTGCGCGTCAGGCTGACGGTCCGGGTGTGCCGCCGCTATCGCCGGCACCTTCAGCGCGTTGGTCTCGATACGGGCGAGCCCGGGATAGGCTGTCACGTCCAGCCCCCAGCGATGGGCGTTGTAGAGTTGCGGGATCAGGCAGAGGTCCGCCAGACCCGGCTGATCACCAAATGCAAAAGGTCCGGCGCCGTCCAACTGCTGTTCAAATGCCGCGAAGCCCCGGGCCATCCAGTCCTTCATCCACGCGACCACCTCTTGCTGGCTGTGGCCCATGGATTTCAGGCGCTGGCCGACCTTGAGATTGTTGACCGGATGGACATCGCAGGCGATCCCCATCGCTGCAGCGCGCACCCTTGCCGCCTGAACCGGATCCGCCGGAAGAAGTGGCGGGTCCGGATATACCGCTTCCAGATACTCCAGGATCGCCATGGACTGCGTCAGCACAGTGCCGTCATCGAGGATCAGCGTCGGCACACCCTGGGCCGGGTTGATCGCCTTGTAACCGGGTGCGTTCTGCTCGCCTTCGACAAGGTTGACGGGCACCGTCTCGAAAGGGATCTCCTTGAGGTTCAGCGCTGCCCGGACGCGGTAGGACGTGGTGGATCGCCAGTAAGAGTATAGCTTCATTTCTTGCCCGGCGTGCCGTCGAATTTCTTCTCCAGGCTTTCCCAGCAATCGATGTAGTCATCCTGCAACGGCGCTTCCTCGGCGGCAAAACGCGTGAGGTGCTGGGGAAAGCGGGTCTCGAACATGAAGGACATCGTGTTGTCGAGTTTTTCCGCCTGCAAATCCGCATTGCTGGCCCCTTCAAAGGCATTTTTGTCCGGCCCATGCGGCAGCATCATGTTGTGCAGGCTCATCCCGCCGGGCACGAAGCCTTGCGGTTTGGCGTCGTACTGGCCGTAGATATTTCCCATCAGCTCGGACATGATGTTCTTGTGGTACCAGGGTGGGCGGAACGTATCCTCGGCCACCATCCAGCGCTCGCGGAAGAGCACGAAGTCGATGTTCGCGGTGCCTTCGACGCCGCTTGGCGCTGTCAAAACCGTGAAAATCGACGGGTCGGGATGGTCGAAGAGGATCGCGCCCACCGGGCAATAGGTCCGCATGTCGTATTTCACCGGCGCGTAGTTCCCATGCCAGGCTACCACGTCCAGCGGTGAATGCCCGATTTTCGTCTCGTGGAACTGGCCTGCCCATTTTATGGTCACGGTCGAAGGTGCGTCGCGGTCTTCATAAGCCGCCACGGGCGTTTTGAAATCACGGCGGTTGGCCATGCAGTTCGCGCCAATCGGGCCACGGCCCGGAAGGTCAAACTTCTGCCCGTAGTTTTCGCAGACAAATCCTCGTGCGGGGCCTTCCAGAACCTCCACCCGGTAAAGCAACCCGCGCGGCAGGATGGCAATCTCCTTTGGCTCCAGATCAATGATCCCAAGCTCAGTACAGAACCTCAGACGCCCCTCCTGGGGGACCACCAGCAGCTCGCTGTCGGCAGAATAGAAATAGGCATCCTGCATGGACCGGGTCACGAGGTAGATGTGGCTGGCCATGCCGACCTGGGTGTTCACATCCCCTGCCGTGGTCATGGTGCGCATACCAGTCAGCCAGGTCAGCGACTGTTTGTCATGGGGTACCGGATCCCAGCGGTACTGACCGAGACTGATCACGTCGGGATCAACATGCGGCGCGGATTTCCAATAAGGCAGATCGACTTTCTCATAGCGGTGCGAGTGTTTCACGGACGGCCGGATGCGGTAGCACCAGGTGCGTTCGTTCTGGTGGCTGGGGGCCGTAAACGCGGTGCCCGACAGTTGCTCGCCATAAAGGCCGTAGTTCACTTTTTGCGGGCTGTTCATGCCTTGCGGCAAGGCCCCGGGCAGGGCTTCGGTTTCAAAGTCATTCCCGAAACCGGGCATATATCCTTCATGGGGTCCGGGCAGCGACGGGGCCTGTATCATGCCCTGCGATTGCGTCTGATCGTTCATAATGGCCTCCCCTAAACGGTGATGATGCTGATGTATTGGTTGCTTTTGTAACTAACAAGGCATTTATTGGCACGGCGCACATAGTAGACCACGGATATGCTGCGTAATACAGGTGCGAACACCTGCGTGTCGGCCTGCGGCCATCGGCCCCATTCCGCGCCGGTCTCAGGTGAGCTTTCCAGAGGTCGACATCGCGCGGTTAAACAATTGCTGACAGCATTGCTTACAACGACCGCGCCGGGTACGAAAATATCAGGCCGGATCGTTTGCCAGTTCTATCAAAACCTGCCGCGCCACATCCACATCTTCCTGCGTGGCATCGAATTGCCCCACCTGGAAGCGCACGGCGATATCGCCCCCGATGTTGGTTTGTGTCACGTAAATGCGGCCATCGTCGTTAAGACGGTTCACATAATCGATCTGGGCCTCGTTATCCTCGCCCGCCAGTCGGAAGGTGAAGAGCGACAGCACCGGGTCGGTGACGATGTCAAACCGCGGATGGCCCCGCAGGTCCGCACACAGGCTTTCGGACCAGGCGACATGGTTGCGAATGCGGGTGCGCAGGCCCTCCAGCCCGTAAGACCGTATCAGGAACCACAGCTTCAGCGCCCGGAAACGCCGCCCCAGCGGCACGGACCATTCCGAGTAGTTCACGAGGCCGTCATGCCCGCGCGTTTTCAGGAACTCGGGCTGGATTGCCAGCGTCTGCACAAGGGTGGCCGGGTCTTTCAGAAAATGCGCGGAGCAGTCAAACTGCGCGCCAAGCCACTTGTGCGGATTGAAAACAATGGAATCCGCCTGTTCCACCCCGCGCCACAGGTGGCGGAACTCCGGGCAGATCATTGCCGCGCCGGCCCAGGCCGCGTCCACATGGGTATAAAGATCAAACGCCCGGGCGACCTCCAGCGCAGCCGCAATGTCGTCGCAGGCCCCCGTGCTGGTCCCACCTGTGCAGACGATCACACCCGCAGGCCGGTAGCCGCTGTCGATATCCTGCCCGATCGCAGATTTCAGAGCCTCCGGGTCCATGCTGCGCAAAGGCCCCTGGGTCGGCACGCGCACCAGATTTTCCTCGCCGATCCCGGCAACCCAGATCGCCCGGTCGATGGAGGTGTGCACTTCGGCTGAACAATAGACCCGCAGCCGTGGCTGACCGGACAGACCTTTTTGATTGCCCTGCCAGCCGAGGGCCCTTTCCCGCATGGTCAGCACCGCGGCAAGGGTCGCTGATGACGCGCTGTCCTGTATCACGCCGGTAAACCCTGCTGGCAGGCCAATTGCCTGACGCAGCCAGTCCAGCATCACGGTTTCCATCTCCGTTGCGGCGGGCGATGTCTGCCACAGCATGCATTGCGCTGCGATGGCATTGACCAGCATCTCGGCCAGCATCGACGGGGGGGCTGCGTTTGCCGGGAAGTAGGCAAAGAACCGGGGATGTTGCCAATGGGTGATCCCCGGCATCACGACGCGTTCGAAGTCGGCCATGATGGCCTCCATCTCCTCGGCGCTTTCTGGCGGCATATCCGGTAAAAGCGACGCGATGTCGCCGGGTTGGGTTTGCGCGCGCACCGGACGGTCCCGGATGGTCTTATGGTACTCCGCCGCCCAATCGCTGATCCGGGCACCCCACTGCGCAAAATCGTCCCAGTTCATGACGCACCTGTGGCATTTGCGGCAAAGCGACCTTGCTGCACCGCCACAGTCTCATTGAATGCAACGGGGTGGAAGCTGTCCCGGCGATACTTGCATGCGCCGGTTTTGCCTGCCGAATTTCGGTTCGCTCTATGCTCTCTCACGTGAAATCCCATGTTCATATGTATCTGCACGAATTGTTGCGCCGCGGATGCAGGCCGTGAAGCGGTAGCCGCACGCCCCGATCGGGCGACTGGACAAACCACCGCAGGCCGGGCCGCATCTCGCAGCAAAATATGATTTCAGCCCATGGCGCCCGATTTCCAACCCTCACGAGCAGTCGATCCGATGGTACGGCATGAACGTCCCGCCCCTGCATTTGATTGCCTTGTTAATCACTATAGTTAACTTGTCAAGCACCTTGCCGCTTGTTAAATTCCTCTCTCGAACAGCAGGAACATGATGACCGGGAAACAGCATCAGGAACGTCCGGGCGGCACCCTGCGCAGCACGCACAGGTCCCTGCCGATTGCCCTGCTGCGCGCGCGCGAAACGCTCATGGAACCGCTGCGCGAGATGCTGTCAGACAGTCAGATCAGCGAACAGAAGTGGCGGGTCCTGCGCGTGGTCGAAGAGGATGGCCCGATCGAGCAAACGATGATCGCCGAACGCGCATGCCTGCTGCTCCCCAGCCTGACCCGAATCCTGCGCGCAATGGAAACGGACGGTCTGCTGCTTCGGCAAACCGGCACCGAAGACCGGCGCAAATCCTTTGTCAGCATTTCAGACAAGGGGCGCATGCTCATTCAAAGACACATCGCGAAAAGCAATGATCTTTTCGCTGAACTGGAACGCAAGTTTGGCCGGGAGGACATGAATCAGCTTCTCGACCTGCTCGAAAAGCTGCAAAAGATCCGCCTTTGACTCGCGAAAATCGACGGAATGCGGCGGGTTGCCACCAGCGCTGAACCGCCCGATTGTCGGGCAGAAATATGCCGATGTTCCGGCCATCACTTGCAGGCAAGGGTCTTGGGCATCTCTTTGCAATTTCAATGTATTTTTGATTTGAACGCCCAACTTCCCGCCCACCTGGAGAAAAATTCTCTTTGTGGTTGAAGGTGATGGTGATATCACTTTTTCATAGATTTATTTTTTTTACCAAAGACCTGAGGCGTTTTGCCTGCCTCTGCGGGGTGTGATGGTGCAACTTTTTACGCGTTCTGTGGCAATCATTTCTGTCGTTACCTTGACCCTAGCCTGCGGGGCATGGGCACAAGACACAGTTGTTGATGAGGATGACACGACAGAAGACGTGTCCAGCGTCGGCAGTTTCATTGAAATACGCAAACCCGAAGGCACATCGACGCCGGCGGCAGAAAGACCGCAGGTTGACGACGGCTCGTTCATTGACCGCCTGACGGCCGAGCAGGAAAAGAACATCACCGATCGGGCCTTCCCGCTGGAAGCCGCGATCTGGGAGTTCAGCGAGATATTCGTATGCTGGGAAGACCTCGATCCCGCGTTCGAAGCGCAACGCTCATTGGTTCAAAAAGCGGTGACGGATACCTGGCAGGCAGCCTCGGGCCTGGAGTTTTTCGGATGGGACCAATGCGTGGACGGTGCCGGTGGCATTCACATCGCCGTGCGCGATACGGCACCGCACGTGAAGCAACTGGGCCAGTTCGTCGATGGCATGGACGAAGGCATGGTGCTGAACTTCATCTATGACTTCTGGAGCCCCGGCTGCCAGGCAATGCAGGATTATTGCAACCACATCATTGCCGTGCACGAATTTGGCCATGCCATCGGATTTGCCCATGAACAGAACCGCCCCGATACGCCGGAGGAATGCGACAAGGCCCAGGGCACGGTCGGCGACAATACCAGCATCACGACATGGGATCCCCATTCGGTGATGAACTACTGCAACGCGATTTACGGAAACGACGGTGTGTTGAGCGCGCTCGACGTCGCCGCCGTTCAGTATATTTACGGAAAGGGATAACGTGATCAGAGTTTTTTTCGTGATCTTCTGGGGTTTGTTGGCTGCACCGCTCATGGCGCAGGAGACACCGCATGATATTGTGAAAACCGGCCTGATTTACCTGCAAGCCTCCGGTACGGCGGGCAAGGAAGGTCATCCCAAGCGCGGCGTGAAGGGCGGTGTGATCAGCCAGGGAACCGGCTTTTTCGTCGGCAAAGATGGGTTCATCCTGACAACCAGGCACTTTCTGGACCCGCTGGAAAAAGCCGAGGCGCGCCAGGTCTCCATCACCGCCTCCATCGGGGGTGCCAGTTCTGATGATATCCCGGTTCAGATCGCCTCGGAACTGGATCGCGTGGACCTGCTGCTGCTGAAAGCCAATATGCCATTCGACAAGCCGCCTCCGAACCCTTTGCGGATAGGACGAACGAGCAAATACAACCGCGCCAGTCCGACCGCGCTCTTTACGTCCGGGTTTCATGGCGAAACCTACCGCCGCAAGGAGGTGGAATTCAACGCCTCCGAAAGTGCTGATTTTCCCTATGCTTGGACGGTGAACGTCAAGACAAACAGCGGTCAAAGCGGCAGCCCCGTCTATGACGCCGATGGCAGCGTTCTGGGCATTGTCAAAGCCACCGCCAGCGAAGATGACGAGCTGACGCTGATGATCCCCATCGACTACGCGATGCCGTTGATCGGTCACCTCGAGATTGACCGGCTCAACGAACGTGTGGAACTGCTGATGGACGTGATCGGGGAGTTGACGCGGGACGATCCGCCCCTGCATCTGAGGCTCAAGGGGATCGAGGATAATCTGACCGAATTGAGCAACCGCTTTACGTGGTCGGCCTTTACCGCACCCGACGGCACGCTTCGGATCCGCTATGAAAAGCTGATCGGTGGAGGCGCGCAGGTCGACGGGATCCGCATCAACGTGCGACCGTACATGCGCTTTCTGGAAGACAACGGCGGGACATCCACGCAACCGATCAAACCCCTCAAGCTGACCGAAAACGGCAGTGGTTTTTTCGACCGCAAGGAGCTCGATGAAGAAGAACGCGTCGGAGAGTTTCTGATCCCGAACGTGGAGACGAAGCTGGTCACCCTGAAGGATGTTCTGGGCAATGTCTCGCAGGATGAACCCTACCGGGACCTCGAAGTGACGATCATTCCGACCGTCGGTGAGAAAACGCTCGACACCAAGAAGCTGACTGTCGTTCCAACCTTTGAATGGAAGTGAGAAAATGACCTTTGGGACACGAGATAATCTGGTCGCCGCGGCCCTTGCACTGATCCTGCTGGCCCCTGTTCCCCTTTCGGCGGCTGATGATTTTTCACCGGTTCAGACCTTTGTTCAGCAAGACCGTGCAGCACTGTCAATTGTTCCGGAAAAAATCGCGCTGCACGGGCGTCTTGCTTATGTGCTGGGCACAAATTCCGCAGGCGTCGATGTCATAGAATTGCGTGATGCGGAAACGCTGGAGGCAATCACCAGCGCCCCGATGGACATTCAGGTTGACGACATTCTCGTTGATACGCGTGGCAAGGCGCTCTACGTGCTGGGCAACGATGGGTCATCAACTCAACTGAAGGTGCTGGACCCGAAACTCAACCGCATGGCCGGTCTGTCGATCAAGTCCCGATTGGGGTATCCGACCCTCTCGGCCACGTCCGAAGGCCTGCTGATCATATCCGGCATCCGCACGGATTTCTCGGACGGGTTTGTCGGTGCGGTGGATGTGCGTAATCCCGCCGAACCTCAGACCCGGCGCGACATTTACTCCGGTGAAGCACGCCGCGGGGCGTCCGGCGGGTGGTTCGATGCCGATGCAGGTGCCCTGTTTATGAACGCCGCCTGGGACGCCCGGCTCTTTGCCATCGCAACGGGCAAATCCTACGTGATGAGCGAGTTCGGCGTGCAGACCGCCAGCGGAGAGCTGAGTGACCCCTATGCGGTCACGGCCCGCATGAGCACCGAGGACTGCCGTGCGGGTGGCGCCACCAGCTTCCTGATCGCTGACATGAGCCGGGAAGTGCTGGCACTGGTCGACTACAACGCGCCATTCCAGAGCCTGGACACCCAGTCTTTTGTCGAATTCAACCTCGCGCCGACCCGCGCCAGAACAGAGACATTGCCAGGCACGAACACCCGTCAACAGGCAGGCGTGATTTCAGCGTCCTGCGATCAGGCGGTGATTTTTCTGGGCAGCAGGACGAGTTACGAGGTCGCCCAGTTCGCCCGCAACAAGTTCCTGTCCTCGCTGGAACGCGTCGGCACGATCAGGCTGCCCGGTCGCCCTGTCGACATTGATGTCTCCGATGCGGGTGACTTTGCCCTCGCGGTCTCTGCTGAAAACCGCGCCATCATGCGTTTTGGGACACAATCGAACGGCGGCGGCGCCACGCGGATCATCGGCGATGCGGACGTGCGCCAGTTGCAGCGCATCCTGACGGAAGCCGGGCTGCCCGTGGGGTCGATTGACGGAATCATCGGCGCGAACACCTTGCGCGCGGTGGATCTTGCGGAGCGCAAATTCGGTGTCCAGCTGGACGCCGAGCGCGACATCAAACAGACCGTGGAAACCCTGAAAAAGGCACTGCGATAGCCGAGCAGAAACAGATTAACCAAAGCACTCATTATCAGGACAGCTCATGAAAACTCCCTTTAGCCGCCCCGCCCTCATGGCAATTGCCCTCTCGGTTCCGCTGATCGCTTCCGGCTGCAGACACGACGATCCGGGCAGCGCCAATGTCTCGCAAGGATGGACCAAGGAAAACCGGTCCGACTGGTACTGGGCGACGCAGGGCTCGCGCCTGATCCCCGAGACGTGGTTTGCAGCCCTTGAACAGGCAGGCGGCACGGCGCCGTTCAGCGACATGGATCACCTGACGTCATACGGGTTCATCGCACCGCCACAAAGCACCGGCGTGACCCGTCCCATCGGATTTGCCAAGGACACGCAGGCAGATACGGAATTCAAGAATTCCGGCTTGCGCTGGTACGAAGGCCAGAAGGGCGGCGACAAAACTGCAGAGACATGGATTGGCCTGAACTGCTCGGCCTGCCACACTGCCAAGATCAGTTACCAGGGCACCGAGATGATTGTCGACGGGGGGCCGAGCCTGCTGGATTTCCAGTCGTTCATCGAAGGGCTTGATGCGGCGCTGGAAGAAACCCGCAGCGATGCCGACAAGTGGGCGCGCTTCAACGCCGCCGTTCTGGAGGGCAAGGACACCCCCGCCAACCGCGCGATGCTGGAGCAGGCCTTCGACCAGTTCCTGGCGTGGCAGCGGCTGACCGACAAGATGAACGAGACCCCCGTGCGCTATGGCTACGGGCGGCTGGATGCCGTGGGCCACATCCTGAACAAGATCCTGATGTTCACCGGCGCAGAAGCACGTGACGGCAATCCGGCCAATGCGCCGGTCAGCTATCCGTTTGTCTGGGACATCTGGCGGCAGGAGCGGGTGCAATGGAACGGTGTGGCTGCCAACAGCCGCCTGAACCTGCCCGGCGACACGCTGGAATACGGCGCGCTGGGGCGCAACACCGGCGAGGTGATGGGGGTGTTCGGCGAAGTGCTGATCACGCCCAACCAGGGGGCGGTCGACACCATCAAGGGATACACCTCCTCGGTCAAAGTCAACAACCTGATGCGGCTGGAGCAGATCCTGCAAGTGCTTGAGGCACCCAAGTGGCCGGAGGTTTTCCCGGCGATCGATACCGAACTCGCCGCGAAAGGCGAAACACTCTACCGCGAGAAATGCGCCAGTTGTCACCTGCTGCCCGACATGCAGGAGGAAGGCAAGCCAACCGAGCGGATGATCCCCTTCGAGAAGACTTCGAGGAAAAACCTCACAGATATCTGGATGGCCTGCAATGCGTTCGTCTACAAGGGACCGACGGGTCCGCTGAACGGCACCAAGGACAACAATGGCAACGTGATGGGCGAAACGGCCCCGGTCGCAAACATGCTGGGGGCCACGGTCAAAGGGGCGTTGCTGGGGTCCAAGGGGGATCTTGTCAAGGAAGCGATACCAACCTTCTTCGGCATTCGGCTGCGCCCGGATGTCGATCTGGCGCCCGGCCCCTTCGATCCGCGCGCCGGTGAGCGCACGACCTGTCTGACAGAGAAGGACGTGCTGGTTCTGGGCTACAAGGCGCGCCCGCTGGACGGCATCTGGGCCACCGCGCCATATTTGCACAACGGGTCGGTTCCGAACCTTTATGAACTGCTTTTGCCCGCGGAACAGAGATCCACCAGCTTCACCGTCGGCAATCACGAATATGACCCGGTGAATGTTGGGTATGTGACCACCGGCGGCGACTTCGAACTTGTGACACGGCAGGGCAACCGCGTGGTCGAGGCCGATTCAAACGCCGGCCACGATTACGGTGCGGCCGACTTCTCAGAAGAAGATCGCCGCGCGCTGGTCGAATTCATGAAGACATTGTGAGGGGCCGGAATGACCACCTACCTGCAACAACTCGATGCCGCGGCCCCGGCTGATCGCTGGAAAATCGCGCGCGGATTCCTCTTTGATGAGCCCTTGCCGTTCCATGCGGAACTGCGCGACAAACGCCCGATCTATGCCATGGAGGAGGTCACACTGGCCACGCGATTTGCGGATTGCAACCTGATCCTGCGGCGCCCGCTGACCTTTGGTGTTGACCTCTACAAGCCCAAGCAGGGCAGCTATTTCATGGCCCAGGATGACACCGCCCAGCACTGGCGCGAAAAATCGATCATGAAATCCATTCTGGATGTGGAGGATCTGCCGAAAATCCGTGATTTTGTGCGGAACACGACCGATCAGGCGCTCGACAGCGCGCGGGGTTCGGTGGACCTTGTGCGGCATGTGACCCGGGGGGTGCCGGTCAAACTCGTGCAGGACTGGTTCGGCTTTACCCGGTCCAACCCGGAAAAACTGATCGACTGGTCGTATTGGAACCAGCAGGACGCGTTCTGGAACCAGCCATTCGACAGCGTGGTCGACGGGCTGGATCAGGAAGGCATCATTAAGAACCGCGAACGCGCCGGGGTCATGATGGCCATCTATATCGGACGGCTTGTGTTGCGACGCAGTGCTGCTGTCAAGCTGGGCAGCCGTCGGGATGACCCGGTATCCCGGTTGCTGCGGCTGTCGTTCAGTGATGGCGTGGATTTCAACCTGCGCGACGTGGTTTTCAACGTCGGAGGGCTGCTGATAGGTGCGGTCGAGACGACCTCGCACGGTGTCTGCAACGCGCTCAGCCATCTGACTTCCGATCCCGCGCTGCTCAAAGAAGCGCGCGACGTTGCCTTGGGCGGTCGGCCAGAGGATTTTGACGGTTACGTGTTCGAGGCGCTGCGCTTTAACCCGGCATTCCCCTATTTCTTTCGGGTCTGTCATCGCGACACCGAACTGTCAGGCGGCACACCGCAAGCTGAAACCGTTCGGAAAGGCACAACCGTGCTCGCCGTGACCCACAGCGCCATGTTTGATCCCACGGCGTTCCCGGACCCGGAGAAGTTTGACCCGGCGCGCGATTTCAGTGACACCTACACGTTCGGCCATGGGATGCATACCTGCCTCGGGCGGCATATAGCAGGTGTCATGCTGCCAGAGATCGTAAGGCAGATCCTGCGGCGCAGTGATCTTGATTTCGGCAGCGGCCCCGACTTCAAGGGCAGCGCCGTCCCGCAGGAATGGCATCTGACCTACGCCGCCTGAAGCAAGGCAAGACTATCGTGGAACCATGCGACAAAGGCATCCTGTTCACGCGGGAAAGATGTGGCCTTGCGCGCAAGGTAGTAGCCTTCTTCAGCGGTGCAGGGGTCAAGGGGCACGCAGTGCAGCCGGTTCTCGCACAGGGCCGTCTGGCTGATCAGGGTGTGGGTCAGCGCAACTCCCGCGCCTGAAACGGCAAGATCAACGGCAAGCCCATGCGTGTCGACAAGGATCGATGCCTCCAAGGGCGGCTGTCCGCCGGGTGCCCGCCGTGCAACATCCGCCCAACCGGTCGAGAGGCCGATCGGCTGGATGAGCGGCATACTCTGCAGGGCGGACCAGTCCACCGGATCACCAAGGCGTTCCGCAAGGGACGGTGACGCCACCACGTGCAGCCGGGAAGGCGTCAGCAGTTCCGCCCCCTGCCCCACCACATCCTTTGACCCGAACCGGATTTCGATATCCGCATTCGTGGCAGAAAAATCGTCCGGCCAGACCGTTGTCACGATCTGCAGGGCACTATCCGGATACCGCTTGTGGAAGCTCGCCAGTCTCGGGGCGATGATCCACTGCGCGACGCTGGCGCTGGTGGCAATCGTGAGCTTCGGTTTCGTCAAGGTGGGCTGGAAACGCTCTGTTGCCTGGGTCAGCCTGCCCATGGCCGCCGCCACGTCGGGCACCAGAAGCCTGCCTGCATCCGTGAGCATCAACGCGCGGTGACGCCGCACAAACAGCTGGGTGCCCAGACGATCCTCCAAGGACCGCACATGCTGGCTGATCGCGGATTGGGTAAAGCCAAGTTCCTCCGCCGCCAGCGTAAAACTGAGATGACGCGCAGCGGCGTCAAAGGCCCGGAACCAGGTAAGCGGAGGCAATGACATGACAAGCATATCCTTCACATTAGAGTTTCTAATGAATTCATATCTTTTTCTATCATTTGTCACGCGAAAACGGGCTGGATATTGTCCAGAAAACCGGAGTGAACGATGACACCAGAAATCCGCAAGATCGTGAGTTACCGCGAGGAGGTCTTGATCGAAGGCTTCAAGGCTGCCGCCACACCATGGACGCTTTATGCAGTTGCCGCCGTGATCACGAACCCATGGGCAGGCAAATACGTGGAGGACCTCAAGCCCGTCATCCACGCGTTCGGTCCGGAACTCGGCGCATTGCTCACCGGTAAGATCACCGACATGTCCGGTGGCGGTGACAAAATCGAAGCCTTCGGCAAGGCCGGGATAGTCGGTCTGGACGGGGAGATCGAGCACGCCTCGGGCCTGATCCACACGCTGCGTTTCGGCAATCATTTCCGGCAGGCGGTCGGTGCCACGTCGTATCTGGCCTTCACCAATATTCGCGGTGCCGCAAATACCGCCATTCAAATCCCCTTGATGGACAAGAACGATGCTGGTCGCCGGTCACACTACCTGACCATCCAGTTCTCCATTGTGGATGCGCCGCGCGCTGACGAGGTCGTCATTGCGCTTGGGGCCGCGACAGGTGGCAGACCACATCACCGCATCGGCGACCGCTATCAGGACCTGAAGGACCTTGGCCATGACATGGACAACCCGGCCGCGATCTGACGGCGCAGGCGATCTGAGCTACATCTGCTCAGGCGTCGGCACGCCTTTGGTCTTGGTGCACGGCGTCGGCCTGCGCGCCGAAGCCTGGGCAGGCATGATGCCGATGCTGTCAGAGCATTTCAAAGTCTGCGCAGTCGATATGCCCGGGCATGGCAGCTCGCCGCTCAGCAAGGCAAGCCAACTGCACGACTATGTGTCCCGCGTGACGGCCTTTGTAGATGATCTGGATACGCCCTGCTATATCGCAGGGCACTCGATGGGGGCGATGATCGCCCTGGACGTCGCGGCGGCAAGGGGCGATCGCATCAAGGGGGTCGCGGCGCTGAACGGCGTTTTCAACCGCAGCGACGCGGCGACGCGCGCGGTGCGGGCCCGCGCCGATGCCCTGAGCCATGCGGGGCCTGCGGACCCGACGCCAACCTTGCAACGTTGGTTCGGCGACACGCCGGAAGGTGCCTTGCACGATGCCGCCGAAGCCTGCGCGGCGTGGCTCAAGACCGCCGACCGGCAGGGGTACGCCCGTGCTTACCAGGTCTTCGCCACGACTGACGGCCCTGACGACCGGACGCTGGCAGCCCTGAAGATGCCGGCTCTGTTCATGACCGGTGCGCAGGACCCCAACTCCACGCCTGCGATGTCCCACAACATGGCGGCCCGGTCGCCGCAGGGAGTGGCGATTATCCATGACCGCGCCGCCCATATGATGCCGATGACGCACCCCGGTGACGTCAACGCGGCCCTGATTGGTCAGTTTTCCGGCAAGGAGGTCTCGCGTGCCGGCTGATCCCAACGCCCTGCGCCACGCCTTCGGGCGCTTCATGACCGGTGTCGCGGTCGTAACCACACGCACCGATGAAGGAAATCTTGTCGGTTTCACCGCGAATTCCTTTACCTCCGTCTCCCTGAACCCGCCGCTGTTGCTGGTGTGTCCGGGCAACCATCTGTCCAGTTTCGCCGCTTTCTCGGATGCGCGGCGGTTTGGTGTCAGCATCCTGTCGGAAGGTCAGGAAGATATTTCCAATACATTCGCCTCCGGCAAGGCGGACCGCTTCGGTCTTTGCGACTGGGAGGCCCCGGCACAGGGTATCCCGCTGATCACGGGACGCGCGGCCGGTTTCGTTTGCGAGCGGTTTCAGGTTATTCCCGCTGGCGACCACCTTGTGCTGATCGGGCGCGTGATCTATTTCGACAGTTCCGATCATGCCGGTCTTGGCTATGGGCCTGACGGATATTTCACGTTGGAAAACGAGCGCAAGGCGGAAGCGCTGCCTGTGCCTCACACCCGCGCCAGCGTGTTGCTGGAGGATGGCGACCACCTGTACCTGACAGAAGACGCAGATCTTTTCACCATCTGTGTGCCGACGGATGAAAGCCCCTTGCAGGCGTTGACCAACGGGCTGAAAGCGGCCGGCATCGCGGCGGAGCTGAGCGTTGTCTACGCCGCCTATGACGAAGGAGCCAATGGCCGGCGCATCGTCTTCCGGGGGCATAGCCGGAACGGTCACCCGGCGCTTCACGCCACGCCCATTGACGGCATCGCACAGGCGACGATCCCCGATCAGGCGTTGAAATCCTTGTTGCGCCGCTTTGAGAACGAACACAGGCGCCAGAGCTTCGGCTTTTACATCGGCAACGAACACTCGGGCGATGTTTTCCCCGTCACAGAGAGGTAATCGTATGGAGTTCTCCCTTTTTGCCCATATGGAGCGGCTGAATGCCGAGCAGCCACACGATAAGCTGTATGAAGAGTTCATCGAGCTGTGCAAAATGGCCGATACCGGCGGGATGCGCGCGATCTGGACCGGCGAACATCATGGCATGGAATTCACCATTGCGCCCAATCCGTTTACCACCATCGTCGACCTGTCGCACCATACCACGAACGTGCGCCTTGGCACCGGCACCGTGGTGGTACCGTTCTGGCATCCGATTAAACTGGCGGGCGAAGCTGCCATGACGGATCTGATCACCGGGGGGCGGTTGGAAATCGGCGCGGCGCGCGGGGCGTATTCTTACGAATACGAGCGCCTGATGCCGGGCCTTGACGCATGGGACGCCGGTCAAAGGATGCGCGAAACCCTGCCCCTGCTGCCGCAATTGTGGTCCGGAGACTGCGCGCATGATGGCGCGTTCTACAGTTTCCCCGCAACCACGGCGGCCCCCAAACCGGTGCAGAAGAACGGCCCGCCCATCTGGGTGGCCGCCCGTGACCCCAACAGCCATGCCTTCGCGGTCCACAACGGGTTCAACGTGCAGGTCACACCGCTCTGGCAGGGAGACGCCGAAATCGCCTCGCTGATGGGCCGCTTCAACGACGCCTGTGCCTCATATGAAGGCGCCCGCCCGAAGATCATGCTGCTGCATCACACCTATGTCGCGTCTGATGCCGATGACACGCAGCGCGCCGCACGAGAACTGAGCCGGTTCTACAATTACTTCGGCGCGTGGTTTCAGAACAAACGCCCGGTCCGGCAAGGGCTGATCGAAGCGCTCTCGGATGCGGAAATCGCAGCCAACGCCATGATGGCACCCGAGAACATGCAACGCGATCTGACCATCGGGACGGCGCAACAGGTCATTGACCGGATCAAAAGATACGAAGATATGGGGTACGATGAATTCTCGTTCTGGATCGACAGCGGGATGACCTCTGAGCGCAAACGCGCGTCGCTTGCCCGTTTCATCGATGACGTCATGCCTGCCTTTGCCTGAGAACTGGATCACCATCATGAATACCAAACCCCATTATCAACTCTACATCGCTGGTGACTGGCAATCCGGGTCCGGTGGGCAGGTGATGCAATCCGTCAATCCGGCGGATGGCAATGCCTGGGCGACGTTTGACTGCGCGTCCGCAGATGACGTGGACAAGGCCGTTACGGCGGCAAAACGGGCACTTGATGCACCCGCCTGGCGCGACATGACGCAAACCGCGCGTGGCAAACTGCTGTATCGGCTCGCCGATCTTGTCGCCGAGCACGCAGAGCATCTGGGCCGGATCGAGACAACAGACAGCGGCAAACTTGCGGCGGAGACGATGGCGCAGACGGGGTATGTTGCCGACTACTACCGCTACTACGCGGGGTTAGCCGACAAGATCGAAGGCGCAGTTCTGCCAATCGACAAGCCCGGCATGCATGTCTACACCCAGCGCATGCCCATTGGCGTTGTGGCCGGGATCGTGCCCTGGAACGCGCAGATGTTTCTGGCGGCAACCAAGCTTGCACCCGCGCTGGCGGCGGGCTGCACCGTGGTTCTCAAGGCCTCCGAAATCGCGCCGGCACCAATGATCGAATTTGCGAAACTGATTGATCAGGCAGGCTTTCCGCCCGGGGTTGTCTCCGTCATCACCGGCGATGCCGGGAATTGTGCCATCCCGCTGACGCGACACAAGGACGTTGACAGGATTGCGTTTACCGGAGGGCCGGAAACAGCCCGGCACGTGGTGCGCAACTCGGCAGAAAACTTTGCCATGACCACGCTGGAACTGGGCGGGAAGTCTCCGATCCTCGTGTTTGAGGATGCTGACCTCGATTCCGCGGCAAACGGGTTGATCGCCGGTAACTTCGGTGCGTCCGGTCAGTCCTGCGTCGCCGGAACACGCGGGCTGGTGCACCGGCCCGTCTTCGAGGCGCTGGTCCGCTTGATCACCGAGAAATCCCGCAGCCTGATTGTCGGCGACCCGCATGACCCGGCAACGCATCTTGGGCCGCTCTGCACCACGGCGCAGGTCTCGTGCATCGAAGAGACGTTGGGCAAAGCGGTCGCGCAGGGGGCAAAAATCGCCTTCGGTGGCAGCAGGGGTGAGCATGCCAGCCCGCATTACTTCGACCCGACGCTTGTGCTTTGCGAGACGCCGGATATCGAGACGCTCAAGATCGAGATGTTCGGCCCCGTCATGTCGCTGCTGCCGTTCGACACCGAGGAACAAGCGATCGCCCTGGCCAATGCCAGCGATTTTGGCCTGGGGTCCGGCATTTTCACCCAAAGCCTTGCGCGGGCGCATCGGGTCTCGAACCGTATCCGGTCGGGCATCACCTGGGTCAACACCTACCGGGCCATTTCACCGATCGCGCCTTTCGGGGGGTTCAACCAGTCCGGCTATGGCCGCGAGGCCGGACAGGAGGCCATTCTGGACTACACCCGGGTGAAGACAACATGGATCAACACCTCCGACGCGCCGATGACGAACCCCTTCGTAATGCGATAGGGTTTCCCCCCTTGATCGGCGTCGACCTTGCCGTCAGGAAGTGCTGGCCATGAAACGGGACGCGGGCTACCTTGTCCGCAGCTGATTTCAAACGTTCAATTCATTCGTGCTTTATCTTGCTGAGAACGTCCATTTTGCCGAAGTGGAAGACTGCGGTGTCCTGCTCGACATGCGGCAGGATGCCTATCACTTCCTGGACCCGCGCAATTGCGCGGCCTTTGTGCAGGCGCTCCGCGCGGAAGCCACGGAAAACGACGTATCCGCGGCCTGTCTGGCACAACGCCTGCTGTCGAGGACACGCCCGCAGCCGCAGCCCCAATCGCACCCCGCGCCCGCACGGCGCGCCAGCGTGTTTTCCGCCCTGACCACAATGCGGCAGACAACCCGCTGCCATCGAAAAGACGGCATCCTGGCCTGCTGGGCACAAAGTAACCGCGCACCCGCGACAAAATTGCGGGCCACCGGTGGAATCGACCATGCGGTCAATGCCTTCCTGCGTGCCGAAAACCTTTTCGATTTTGGCAGAAGTACGGACGATTGCCTTCTGCGGTCACTCTCGCTGCAACGCTACCTACGGCAGGCAGGATATGACAGCCGGCACGTGATCGGTGTCAAAATCTATCCCTTCAACGCGCATGCCTGGGTCGAATACGCGGACCAACCGTTGCTCAATGATGCCGAAGACATCGCCCCCTACACCCGCATTCTCGTTGGCTGAGCGGCACGTCACCATAGGCATGCAGGCGGGTTGGGCGTCGTGGGAAGTCTTGCGCGGGACATCGGAGACGGTTGGCCCGCTGGACGTGGCTTGGGCGGGGTTCATCGTCAATGCGTCCGAACTGTGTACTCGGTTGGGTCTTTCCGCTTCGGTAAGTCGGTCAGGGCTGCTGGCCACGGCGTGGACGCGCTGGGGTCCGGCGCTTGCGGAACATGTCGAGGGGCAATTTGCCGGCGCGATCATGGAGCGCAAGACCGGCACCATCACATGTTTTCAGGACTACCTGGGGCTGCACCCGCTCAACATCCGGCTGGAAGACGACAGGTGCGATATCAGCACCGATCTTGCCGAGATCGCCACGGCGGACGCTGATCTGGACCATGGCTATACCGCGCTTTACCTCGCGAACGGGATTGTTGACGGGCCGCGCACCCCCTTCAAAGGCATTGTGCGTCTGCAGGCCGGGCACGCGGCGACCCTCGGGCCAGGTCCTGAGCGCCTGCGGTATCACGAGTTGCGGCCCCTGGCCGTCGCCGGACCTGCCCGTGCAGACCCGCGCGACCAGGCGGCACACCTGCACGCGTTGATGCAGGCATCGGTTCAGGCCTATGCACGAGGCGCCAAGTGTCTTGGGTGCGAAGTGTCCGGTGGCCTCGATTCCGCATCCGTCGCCAGCCTGTCGGCCTCTGGCGCGCGACCCCGGGCCTTCACCCGTATTCTGACCGCCCGGAACAACCCTGATATTGCCTGGGCAAAGAAAATCGTTGGTGGCCTGGGCCTTGATTATGCAGTGGTCGATGGCGATCTTCATCCGCCCTTTTCAACCCGATTGGACGTAAGGCTGGCGGAACCCGGAGACTGGGCCATGAATGCCGCGATGAGCATGGCGTATCGCGACAGGATCACCCGGTTCGGCACCGATGTGCTGCTGACCGGGCAAGGCGGCGACGCGGTGTTTTGGGGGGATACCCCCGGCCCGCATTATCTGGCGGATGATCTGACGGGATTGCGTTTTGCCAAACTCATCCGCGGGATCAGGCAGTTGCAATCCACGCCCGCGCATCAGCGGCCCGCACGCCACTGGCTGACCCATTACGCGATCCGCCCGATCCGCTGGCATCGCCGGGGGCAGCGGGTTGAAGGGTACTTGCACGACGCGCCCCTGCCCGCCTGGATAACCGCTGATCTGATTGCGGAAACGGATGTCGCATCCGCGCGGCTTCGGAGCCCGGTCGCCAGGTTGCCGGGCATTGCCCAAACCGCGATGTCAGAGCGTATACAGGCCGTTGTCTCCGCCGTGACACGGCATTCATTTTATCCGCATTACGGCGTTTCGGTGCGGCACCCGCTGCTGCACCTGCCCCTCGTGCGCTTTATGCTCAGCACTCCGGCTGATGTGGTCACGGGCGCCTGGCCCGACAGGCATCTGCACAGGGCCGCCATGCACCGCACGGCGCCCGCCGGTATCATGGACAGGCGGGGCAAAGGTGGTGGCGGGGGGCGATATCTCAAGGCGCTGGCGGCCAACCCGGATGTGGTGACGTCACTGGCACAAGACAGCTTGCTGGTCGCCGAAGGATGTGTCGACCAACAGGCTTGGACGGCAGAACTGCATGCCGCCGCCGCAGGACGTGCTGACAATTTCAGCCAGTTCGCCGCGGCGGTATGCTATGAAATCTGGCTGCGCCAATGGCGCGCAGGCTGAGGACGGGCCGGTTACTTGGTTTTGCGCACGCCGTCGTTATCTTCGTCGTGATAAAACCCGCCACGTGTCAATTCACTGGCGCTGCCCAGATGCGTCAAGACCGCCTTCTTGGCCGGTGTTGCCTGCGCTTCAGTTTCCACCTTGGAATTCTTCAATGTCATATCCCACTTCCCAATAATTTGATAAATGTGCCGGTGACACGGCTTCAGGCTACGGGAATTAGGCGAATTCTGTCAACTTTCGTACGTCTTGCGGCGACGTGCGTCTATCTTCGCGCGGCAGGGTGCCTCGCACGGTCTGAGCGGCACTTGCCCGCCACACCAAATGCGCCGCGGGTGAAGATCGCTCATTTCAAAACGGTGCGCGGGGCGATAAACCAAAACCATGGGTAGCCGTATCGCCAGTCTTGCACTCCGCATCGTTTTCTTCGCCGCGCTTTTGGCGGTTACCGCCCTGGCAATTTTCCATCTGGCCGCAGCCCTGCGTGAAACGGCCGGGCTTGGCGAGGATTTGCCGCCTTCCGGACAGATGGTGACGACCGGCGATGGTGTTTTCTTTACCCGGGCCAAAGGACAATCGGCCCGGCCACAGGTGCTTTTTGCCCATGGAACCGCCGCCTGGTCGGGGTTGTGGGAGCCGACACTGGAGGCCGTGGCCGCCGCAGGATACCACGCCGTCGCCTTCGACATGCCGCCCTTCGGATATTCCGAACATGCAGGTGATACGAACTATGCCAGACAGCGCCAGGCCCTGCGCCTGATCGCATTGCTGGAGACCCTGGGCACAAAACCGATCTTTGTTGCCCATTCCGTCGGGGCCGGCCCCGCGGCCGAAGCGATCATGATGCGACCGGACCTTGTCTCCGGGTTTATCGTCGTTGACGGCGCCATAGGGTTGAATGCGCATGAGACCCCGAAGAGCCTGCCGTTTGTGCTGCGCAACCGGGGGCTGCGCGCCGCCCTTGTCGCGGCAACTGCGGCCAACCCTCTGCTGACGAAACGGTTTTTGCAGGACTTCATGCATGTAAAGGGCGCGGCAACGCCTGACATCGTGGACGTGCTGCAACGCCCGATGACACGGCGCGGGTATACTGACGCCGTGGCCGCATGGGTGCCCGAACTTCTCGTGCCGCCGCGCGATGCGGCCAGCACCCGCCCGGACAACTGGCGAGCCCTCACCGTGCCAACGGCATTCATCTGGGGTGACAGGGATACCGTGACACCTCCTGCGCAGGCGGAAACCCTTCATGCGCTGGTCACTGGATCTCAGTTGCTGATGCTGCCAGGCGTAGGCCACATTCCACAACTAGAAGCGCAGCCGGAGTTCCAGAACGCTCTTTTGGTCGCGCTTGAGCATGTTAGAAGATAGTGAGAACGGGCTGAGAGGGTTCGCATGAACAACCTGACACGAAGAACCCTGTTGATCGGCGCAGGTGGCCTTGCGGGGTGGTCGGCAACCGCTGCCTTCCGGTCGCATCTGCCTGTCTATGACGGCACAAGATCGATTGCGCCGGAGAGTACAGCAGAAATCGTGCTGAACGATGCAAGCGAATTATCCGCAACCCCGATCCACAAGCACATCATCATCAAGGAAGACCCCGGCGCGGCGCTGGTCGACGCGGTGCGGGCCGAGATGAAAGCCGCAGAGGCCGATGGCCGGCCCTTCAACATCGGTGCGGCGCGCCATTCCATGGGCGGGCATGCGATCCCGCGGGACGGGCACGCGATCACCTTCGACAACGGCAGCATCGAGCCGGACAGCGCCAGCGGCATCTACAAGGTGCACGCCGGCGCGCGCTGGTCACAGGTCATCGCAGCGCTGGACCCTCTGGGGTTTTCGCCAAAGGTGATGCAATCCAACAATGATTTCGGTGTCGCCTCGACCTTTTGCGTGAACGCGCATGGCTGGCCGGTCCCGTTCGGCCCTATGGGCGCAACGGTGCGGTCGTGCCGGATGATCCTGCCCTCCGGTGAGCTTGTCACCTGCTCCCCCACCCAGAACACTGCGCTTTTCGGACACGCGATGGGCGGCTACGGATTGACCGGCGCAATCGTTGACCTGGAGGTCGAAATGGCCCGCAACTCGCGGTTGGTTCCCTCTTTCGAGGTCATGCCCGCCACGGCCTTTGCCGCCCGTTTCGATGCGGCGGTGAACGACCCCGCCGTGACGATGGCCTATGGGCGGCTGAACGTGGACCGCTCCTCTTTCTTCTCGGAAGCCCTGTTGATCACCTACCGCGAGACAGAGGACCAGTCCGACCTGCCCGCAGCCTCAGGATCAGGTGCTATGTCTCACCTAGCCAGCCGGGTCTATCGTGGTCAGCTGGGCAACGAACGGATGAAGGCTTTCCGCTGGTGGAGCGAGACCGTCGCCTTCACAGCCATCGGCGACGGCCCTGTGACGCGCAACAGCCTGATCAACGAACCGGTTGTCACGCTGGACGATCGCAACCCCGACAGAACCGATATTCTCCATGAATATTTCATCGGGTTCGACCGCTTCAACGATTTCCTGACCGCCTGTCAGGAGGTCATTCCCGCATCGTATCAGGAATTCCTGAATGTCACGCTGAGGTTTGTGAATACGGACGCGCAGAGCACACTGTCATACGCAACTGTGCCGCGCATTGCCGCCGTGATGTCTTTCAGTCAGGAGTTGACCGCACGGGCCGAAGCCGACATGCAACGCATGACGCGGGCGCTGATAGATCGCGTAACCGGCATGGGTGGTGCATATTACCTGCCCTACCGACCGCACCCGACGGTCGACCAGCTGGTCGCAACGTACCCGAACGCCCCGGCCTTTGCCGCCATGAAACGAGAACTTGATCCCAAACTGACATTGCGGAACAACTTCTGGGATACATATCTGGACGCCCTATGACCCTCTTACAGAAAATTGCCCTTGGCTATTTCGTGGCGCTGATGATCGCCGCGTCGATCAATTACATTCCGGGGTTGACCGATGAAAACGGTCTGGCCTTTGGCATATTCGCGCTCGACCTTTATGACGATGCCCTGCACGTGGCATCAGCGCTCTGGGCGCTTGTCTCGGGACTGGTGTCGCAGAAAGCCGCGCGCAGCTTCCTGATCCTGTTCGGGGCGGCGTATCTTGGCGACGGGGTCTTTGGTTTCTTCACGGGATACGGGTTTCTTGATCTTGGCATATTCACCAATGCGTCGCTGGGGATGGATTTTTCAATGGGTCGGGTCTTGGCCAATCTGCCCCATCTCGCTTTGGGCGGCTTTGGGCTCTGGTCCGGCCTGACGGTCGAGCGCAGCACGTGAGACGGCTTTGGCGCTGGATCACGCGGCTGCTGCTGGCCGGGATCATATGCGTCGTTTTGCTGGTGTCGCCGGTGATCTACGTCGAAACCGCGTGCCGGGGCGATGGGGTGTCCGAGCCTTATGCCGCTGTGCTGCCGCCTGAAGTGCACCGCGCTGAGGCCCGCACGCTCATGACCTATCCGGAATGGCACATCGTGCATGCCTACGATGATTATGCGAAAGTCATCAGCGCCGGTGACCCGCATGATTTCGGTTTCCTGCGCAGCATTGCGGGTTTCTGGCAGTCGCTCTGCGCGCTTACCGAAGCGTCGGCACGACATGGCGGGGTCGATGGCGAAACCAGGCAACTGGTCTACGTGATCGGCGTGAGCTTCTCCGCGGAACTGCTGCTGAAGGCCGCGTATGAGGAGACCGCGGGCCGTGTCATCGCGATGGTCAGAGGCTCACCACGCGCGCCGCTTGATGACCTTTCCGCCCGGCAGGCCGCTGATTACGCGCGCTTCCTGCAGCAAACGCCCTGGTACAAATGGGATTTTCAGCGCGATGCCCAGGCGTTGCAAGATCAGGCAACGGGCGTTCTGCGAGACCGCGAACGACGCTTTGCACTGGGGTTGGAATACGGTGCAAAGGCCGCTTATGCCCGGGTGATCGCCGCAGCCGTCGCCGCGACAGGCGCGGATGCGTTGCGTTTGCGAATGCTCGTTGATGACCTGATGACCGTCACGTCAGATGACATCACCATCGTCGCCGTCCGCCCGGGCGGGGTGGAAATAGAGGTTCCCCGCTACCGCAAGCTCACGCAGCTTCTGGATAACCTCGCCGCGGAAGGCGTTGATTTTATTGAAATCGCGGGAAATGACGACATTCTCTTCACCGCGCTCAGTGACACTCCGACCCATGCGGACGCCATTCACAGCTTTGCCCGGCAAGGCTACGATGACCATCGCCATCTCATCCTTGTGAAAGTGACAGAACTGGCTGATATCCTGCGGACGTTGCCCGGCGCGGGCCTGCAACTGGAACATATCCATGACTATTAGGGGCCTGCTTATGGCCATCCCCGCGCTTTTTGCCGGCTGGCTTTCGGTGTTGGTTGTCGTCGGGCTTTTTACCGATGCGGCACCGGCATCCGTCGTGGTTTTCCCCACTGATGACCTGCTGCAAAACCTGCCGCCCGATGTCGGGATCATCGGGCGATCGATAATCAGCATAACGCTGGTGTCCGAGCAGGCGGGATTTGCGCGCGCCTTGTACAACAGCGGTGCCCTGCTGGTGCTGCCAGCCGGCTTGCCCGGATGCCTGCCTTTGCCCGCAGCGCCGGACATACCTTCGTAACGTGTGACAAGTGCTCTTGCTGAATTAGGCAAAGATCGACTCGCAACACATTGATATTATGATTACTTTCCTGATTTGATCAGCGCTCACGCCGCATGTGTGGACCACGACGCTTGAATTCTCCTCATCTGAATGAAACTATATTCATTCATCTGACACGCGAGGTGCGGGAGTATCACCATGAAGATCGGAAAGCTGGATCACGTCAACCTGCGCACGGATCAGTTGGACGCCATGATTGCATGGTACAGGGATATTCTGGGGCTTACGCAGGGTGCACGGCCGGATTTCGCTTTTCCCGGCGCGTGGATGTATGCGGATGATACTGCCGCCGTCCATCTGGTGAGCGTCGAAAGCGAAGATCGCGTCGGCGCGGAACGCGACCTGAAACTGGAGCATTTTGCCTTCTCCGCAACCGGGGCGGCAGAGTTCGAAGCGCGGCTTCAATCCCACGGCCAACAGTACAAGCGCAACGAAATTGCCGCGATCAACATCGTGCAATTCAATGTCTGGGATCCTGACGGAAACCACGTGCATATTGATTTCCTGCTGGACGAGTAGACCCTGCCCCGGGTCGCGCAACGACGCATCAACGGTAAGCGTCTGATGTCACCGTGTCAGACCCATCGCACATCGCCCGACGCCTGTCCGTTATTTGGAGTGGTCAGCCTTGTGGACGCGTCGAAGGTTCACTGCGGCAGATCAAAGATGGTTGCGTAAACCAGTCGCTCTTCAACAATGCGGCGTTGGCCCACGCGGATGCCTCCCCGCTCACCGACAGTGTGGTCGGTATAGTACCGTTCGAACTCTCGCAACATCAGCCGCGCTGGTTGGCGTCCCGTGTCGGGAATACTCGCCTCCGGGCTCCAGATCGGCGGATCAAGCAGATCCGTCACCGTCCCGAGCCCCCCAATGGCGCGCGCCATTTCCGCGCTGAGCGTGACGGCACCGCTGGCCCGCGTTGCAATGGTGCGCGATGGCCGTGCCGCGACCGCCGTTCTGCCGAAGATGCCGTCCGGGTTCAGGCCGGGTGTTACGGTGAACCCGCCGGTGGCGCCGCTCACAACAGCGCTGTCCAGCGTGGTTTCATCCTGCCATGCCATGTCGCTGTCAATCTCCGGATCGCGGGTTTGCAACACCAGCTCGAACCGGTTGCGCCCGGTGTCAAACGGCCCGTCGGCGGGCGACATACCGACCAGCGGGGATTCAACGTTGAATTTCATCGGGCCACCGACCGGCGCGGCGCCGTGTACCCTGACGGCCACGGTGACGCCATCGCGGCTGAAAACGGCCCGCCGGCGCGGCAATACCTGTGCAAATTCTGCCGAGACCACGTTGGAGACCTTCTGCCCCGGCAACGCGTTTGGCTGGAAGCGCACCAGCGCCAGCCGCACGAACGGCATGTAGGTCGCACCGGCGTCCAGTTCGATGTCGCAATACCACAGTCCGCGCCCGCTATCCCAATGTACCCGGTGCCCCACGATCATGACCGAAGGATCGTCTGGAAACTCCTGCAGCCGGACCTGCTCACTGTGCACCCGCGCATCGAAATCACTGCTGCGGGTGCGCGATTTGGGGAGCGTGGTTTCCCACAAAGGGTCCAGCCCCCATTGCGTCACATGGGTCTGCATCTTGTCGGGGATATCCGTGAAGGGCCCGCTTTCCGCGTGCAGCACAACGCCCAGCAGCTCGCCATCACCTGATGAGAACCACGGGCGGTCCAGCCAGACGCGCAGGCCGTTGCCCAATCGTGTGATATCCGCACCCTTCGCAGTGTCCTGCCGCCGCCAGCGGAATGTTGGCACCACATAGAGGACGCGGGGGTCGTTGGGTGCCTCACTCGCGAGGACGATCTTATGTGTTCGTTCCGCGGACAACTCGCGCAACACGGGTGCACCTGGGTCGTCATCCGCGCCGATGGCTACCGCGTCACCTTCGGGCACCGGTCCCAGCCGCGTCACCAGTTCCGGTTTGGCATAGAGTGCGGGCGGCAAATATTCGCGAAACCGCGTGGTGGCCTGCAGCCGGTAGGATACCAGCCGGAACCTGGTGTCACCGAATTCCTGCACGTCTCCGCGCGCACGGGGGCGCTGCGGATCAACATTCTGCGCCGCTACCACGGAGGCGAGGTGAAACGTGTTCGGATGGTTTTCCGCCAGCTGGATTTCCGAGAGCTGCCCTTTGCGCGCAACGCGCTCCGGCGCTGGCCGGTTCAGATCATCGGTCCATTCGTGCCATTCCGCCCGAATTTCGAATTTGCCCGTCGAGGGCCCGTGCAGGCGTATCTGGCGGCAGATGATCCGCGCGGATTGCGCACCAACCTCGCGCTGGATCGAAAGCTTGATCATCTCCGGCAGGCAGACCGGTTGCTGCGTGGCGTGCACAAGTGTCAGCGTCCGGAAGGGCGTCAGCATCCAGTGACAGCCCAGCAATCCCATGTCCCGCACAAAGGCGGGGTCCTGACTGTCACGTGCCCAGTCGATGATACCGAATGTATCCACGTGGTCGAGATGCGCAAAACTGGAGTATCTGAGCCGCGCAATCCGGCCTTTCGGCAAAAACAGTGTGAGAACCCGTTTGTCGTCATCCCATTGCGGCGCACCATCATCGGCAAAAACTTCGTCGCATGGCAAGTCTGTCACCTCTGCCGGGCGTTCAGCCAGTACGATCCTGAAACCAAGACTGTCCGGCCAGTCCTTTGCATGGGTGATCAGCATGACCAGCTCGCCGTTGGGTGCTTTCACAACGGCACAGCTGGGACCGATCACGCCGGGCGCCGTGACGCCGGGGATATCGGCCCCGGGCAGACCACGCAGCGCAACTCCGGCTGCCGCCCCATCGGGCAAATAGGGCGGCACGATCTGGGCTTCGCGGTGGATCACGTATTGTCCAGGCGCCATCCTGTCACCAACCGGGTTTTCCGGGGTTGGCAAGGCGGGGGGAACATCCTTGGTCTGCGCAATATCGGCCAGTTTTGTCGGCGTGATCAATTCCACGCTCGCGCCCGGCCCGCCATCATAGAGCGTACCCTCCTCCCGCGCGGCAATCTCGTATCCCTTCTTGATGTCGTTCCATGCTCCGAAATAGGGATCAAACAGACCGTGGGTCTCGCATTGCTGTTGCGAGGATTTTGGCGGCACAACGTGACGCTCGTTCCGGGCGGTATATTCAAAGTCCTGCGAGGCCGGGGTCGCTATCGACGTGCTGAAATCAGGCGTGGAGAGGTACTCCTGCGGGGTTGCGTCGTAATTCGAACGGATCACCAGACGCTCAAGGGATTCCCCCTCGCTCAGCCGCGCCCGGCCCATGATGGCGGGCGGGTCAATCGGCTCGAACCGCCAGTATCCGACCGCATCGCTCGCCTGCTCCAGCGGGTCCAGCGTCGGGTCGTCCAGATGAAGGCTGTTGCCCGCGACATCGACGTAACGCGCGCGCATCCGGTAGAGCTGGCCAAATCGCAACTTGGGTAACGTCCCCTTTTGCACCCGGTAGGTGACGGCCAGATCGTTGCCCTTTTCGGCCTTGTCGGTCACCACTGCCGGGGTCTCCGATTGCAACTGGGTGCCCTCGACCGTTCCCGCCCGAATGGTGCGGCCCGGGCGCGGCGCTGACAGGCTCCAACCGGTCCAGCGAAAGAGCGATTCATGCAGGTAATGGTCATCTCGATTGGCCGTGTCCGATTCAGACTGTGTGGTCGACGCGCCCGACACATGGCCTTCGTCCGATCCCAGTTCAAAGGTCTGGCCGGTTGAGATTACCTCGTATGTTCCGATCCGGGCGTTCAGACTGTGCCAGGGTCCGGCCGCGTCCTCCTTGGGCACCGGTGCCACATCGACCCGGTAGCCACGCATCAGATCTTCGGCAAAAAACACGATGTCGGGCGCATTGCCCGCCTCGACGGCCTGGTTTTTCTGCGCCGCCGCAGCCGCATCAAGTGCAACCTTCTCCGCCCGCCCGTGCTGGGAAACGCCCAGCCCGCCGGACCGCAGGGCCGCCACCGGCTGCCGATCGCCTGTGGTATAGGTGACCAATCCATCCGGCTGGTTGAAATCGAGATGCTTGGCGACAAGGTTCTGCGTGGAAAGCGTGAAGTCGACCGTCTTGAGCGCCGCCCCATCCGGATCAACCTGATAGATGTCGAACAGCCCTTCGTGTTCCTTGTCCACCACACCCCAGCCGTCATTACTATATTCCAGCCGCAACAATCCGCGGACCAGATCGTTCCCGCGCGGGCGCGCCACAAAGCGGTCCTCATCGAGGTAATAGGCGGTGCGCGGGAACCCGTCGTCACTGTCGTCACGATCATCGGCCCATTTGACCGCGAGAGCCATGTTACCCACGGTCGGTGCCGCACCCGCAACGAGCAGCCCGTCGGGATCATCCACGGCAAAATCGAGTACGACACCAAGGACACGCTGCAATTGCGGGTAGCTTCCATAGGAGGCAAGAATCCGGTGAAAATCATACGCCGGCACCTCCGGCGGCGGTGCGACATTCTCGAATTTCGGATAGCGCAGTCCGCACTCTTGCTCAGGCACGGTTTCCCGGCGGTAAAAACGGTTCGCCTGATACATGGCGTATTCGGCCTGGCTGCTGAATTGATCCATCAAGGCGGCGTCCGGTTGCGCGATCAAGGGCCCGGTGGGGCCGGAGGGTCGCGGATTGTACCAGTCCGGCGGCAACGCGCGCTGCGCGCTTGAACTGCCGGTGCCGGGCAACTGCCCCTCCTCCGCGCCGATCTGCGGCACATTCAGGGTGTAAACGCTGCCTTTGCCAAAAACCTGACTGGTCAGGCGTTCTTCGGTCTGATTCTCCGCCCCGCCGAAGAACCGTGAAAACCCAGGCAGCGGCACTTCCACCGTACGGTCCGAAAACGTGATCGTGCGCGTCCGGGTACCGGCATCTGTCAACATGCCTTTCAGATCCGGATGCGCGTCTTTCCACGGCAAAAGTGTCGGATGATTTGAAGCCGCCTGCACAGCCAGTCGCGTGTAGTGCCTACGCAGGTATCCAAGCATGTTGCGCACCGGGAAGGACCGCAAGTTCACATCGCTCATATCCCTGAATTCGAAACCTGCAACGGGCGTGACATCGCTGAACAGCGTCTGCCACAGGTCACTGCGCGGCATGGTCAACCGGTGCAGTTTCAGGGTAGCCGTGGCAATCCGCAGGCCAAACCGTGCCTGCTCAAGCTCCTTGGGCCAGTCCAGAAATAGCGGGAAGGCCGCAAGGCTTTGTTCGGCCGCCGTTTCAGGTGTCAGGCGCGGGCTGAGAATGGCCGAGACGCGCAGCTTACCTTCGTGTTCGCCGCCCGATGCCACGCGGCCGTTCGGCGTGACTGTCCAAAGGAGCGTTCTTTTCGCCATGTCTCACTCCCTCCTGATCAGGCAAATGCCTCAACGTGGTCGCGCCACGCGTATTCGACGTCATCGCCTGTAATCGCGGCCAGTTCCTCTGCAAGGCTCAGCTCGGGCCTGAACCCCAGCATTTGACGAAGATTGGGGTCACCGTTGGAGCCTGCGAATTTGCGTTCGCACGATACCGTGACGCTGCCGGAAAAGATGAACACCGAAATCTCGATGGTCAGCGACGCCTTGCCCACGCATTTGCCGGTCTGGAATTCGTATCGAAGCTCCAGGTACAGCTCCAGCGAGGCGGTGATCAGCCCCAGCACGTCAACATGCCCCGCGAGCCGGAAATATCCCGTCAGGGAGGCCTCGTCCTGTTCCATGCGGAAATAGATGCCCGCCATCACCGACACCCCGCCCGAGGCGACGCCAAGGTCAATCGAGATGGACGCCCCAAATTCGAAAGACGCTTCCAGTATCTGCACGCCATTGGGGTCGATGGTGATCCCGAAGAACCCGCCACCGCCGAACATATAGACCGTCAGCAGGAAGGGCTGTTCCCGCGTGCAGAAGTTGAAGCGCACTGACAGCGGTTGCCCGATGAACGGAACCGTGAATCCGGCGCCAAGGCTGAGGTTGTTGATGTTCAGGATACCGCAGGTGATCCCCGGCAGCGCAATGGAGAAGCCCGCATCAATGCCCTGCGGCGTAATGTCGAGAAACGGCGGGTCGCTGAAGCCATCCAGCGGGATAAGATCGCGCAGCGTTTCAACAAAGCTCAGAACACCGACAAACTTGATGTCCGTAAACTGAACGTCGACGTCCATCTTGGCGGCGCTGTCGATGCGGAATTCGATCTTCTCGAAAATCAGTTCGATGAAGCTTGCCGGGGCAATCAGCACAAGGTCAAAGTGCTTTAGCCCGCAGACGACAGAAATCTTTGGCGATGCGCTGCCGTTTTTCTTGACCTTCGCCTCGACCGCGACGGAAAACCCCTTGGGATCGTTGGCGCGGAAAATCGGATCACCCGACGGGAAGCTGCCGATCTTCGGGTTCCAGTCAAACCGGATTGTCAGCTCGTCACCGGTCAGCATGTCGATCAGTTCGAGCAGGTCACTTGCGACCCCGAATGATTCTTCGACAAGTTGCAGCGCATCAAGAATTGCGGTTTTGGGCGCACCATTCAGCAGGTCGATGTCTGAAAGGGCTGGTCTGAACGCACCGATTGCCGTTTCAACCGCGCCCACGCGCGCGGCCAGTTCACCCGGGTCCTCAAACAGCGCCCCCAAGGCTTCGGGTTGTCCGACAATGGTGTCAAGCGCATCGAAGAGACCTTTGCCGGCCGCCGCAAGCGCAGGCAGTTTTTCCAGATCCGCGAGGAAGTTATCCGCCGTTTGTGCGGTTGACAGCAGCTGCTGGCGGAAGCCGGCGGGCAAGGATGCCCCGCCCACTTGTGCCTGCGCCGCCGTTTGCAGCGCAACGATTGCAGCACGCGCCTGGGTGATCGTGCCAGGCAGGGCACCGAAATCGGGTAACGGTTGCCCGGCCTGCAGCGTCTGATCGACCAGCCCGGCGATCTGCGCCGCGACGGCCTGCAGCCGCGTTTCCAGCTCCGATAGGGCCGCGGCCACCTGCGCGGCCTGGGCTGCGCTAAGCCCGATTGTCTGCTGAATGTGATCCGTCAGCGTGCTCAGATAACCCGTCAATGCCGCAGTGGCGATATTGGCCGGTTGCGACACGATCTCGGCTGCGAAGGAAATCAACCGCACCAGCCCGTTGATGAAACTCTCGACCTGGGTCGAGGCCTCGGTCCCGAATTTGGGAATCTGTTCGGGGGTATCCGTCAGGTCGGCGACCTGCTCGATGATTTCAGCCAGCGGAATGCAGCCAAAGATCAGCGGCAGCGGCAGGTCGGTCAGGGTATCGGGAAAGCCGCCGCCGGGCGGGACCAGCCCGTCCCGCGCGAATTTCTGGATATCACCCATGACGGGACCAGCCAGCCGCGACAACGCCTGCGGTTCCAGATTGGGCTGAACAAAACCACCCGACCGATCACCCTGCGCCGAGAAATCAAGCTTTGCCATGCCTGACGTCTTCTCGATCCTGGCAAAGACCTCGCCCTTCTGTTCGAACCCGTGTTCCAAGTAATGCGGGTGGTAAAGCAGCCGGTTCGCCGCCGTGGCACCCGTCAGATGCGAGAGCGCGCCGATCCGTACATCCATGCCCGAGACCACGGGCACGAAGGGCGCGCGTTCAAGGCCGCCTGACGCATTGCGCAGATCAGCATTACCGTTCTCGGCAAAACCTTCAAAGTCCATCTCCTCCACTTCTACCGAGGTGTCTCCCGACTTCAGACTGCTGGCGAGCGCGACACGCTGGCGTTTGATCGGGACAGTCTTGCGAGTGTCGCGCGTTCCGAATTCCTCGACGGCGCGCATGGCGTGGACTTCGGCCAGATCGTAATCAGGCCCGCGAGCGCCGTTCGGCATGAGTTTGAAGGGGGTGGCAAAGGTGTTGTCCATGAAGATCATCGGTATCTCGAAGGCCACGCGACGACCGTCCAGATCGGTACCGACACATTGGAACTTGAAAGGTTCGTCCAGCACCGAGGGCCAGAAAAACTGTTGCAGCCTGCCGTCGATATCCGACTTCTGCGGATCATCAAGGTTGGGGGTGCGCTCTGTCAGCAACTCGATTTTGGAGAACGGAAACTGCAGCGGCAGGTTGGTTTTGCCATCGTTGCTGCGCAAATTGGCACCGCCATACTCCCGGACCTTCTCGCGCGGGACGATGAACATGCGTTGCCGCAGATATGCGGTGTTGCCTTCGACCTGCTCAATCTGCGGCTCTTCATCATCATTCCGAGAGCCATTATGGAATTTTCGTTCGCTGATCTTGACCAGCGTCGCAAAGAAATTCAGGGGGAACAAACAACCGTTGTAGACAACCTTGACGTAGTGATCACGCGCCATGCTGGCGCGGTGAACCCATTCCTGGACGGAGAAGCCGCCCGGTGGGTCCCACGCCCCGCGGCTGTCGAGCCAGCCGCCCAGTGCCGTCATCATCATCAGGTTCGTGTCAATCGGGTTCGGCGTGCCGAGCGAGAAGTTCGAGGACTCATGGGCAATCTGAATCCGGTCGAAGTCGTCCATCGGCATGCGGAATGGCGCGAGGCTGGGTTGCAAAGACGGGATTTCGGTGGCGTTGGGGGTCATTTCCACCGTGGAGCCCTCCCCGGTCTTGGCCCAGATCGCCCGCAGGGTGCGCGCCCGGTCGCGGTGCGGCGGCTCAATCACGTTGCCGCCCTCGTCCGGGGCCACGAGCCGCGAGTGCCAGAGTTCGGTGTGATTAGTCGCCTTGGACGTTACGGGCACTGCGGCATGGCGCCAGCGCGTGTCCTTGTGCGGCGACAGGATCAACCGCCACGGGATTTCGATGGCGGTCGTGGTGGCATTCGGTTTGGACGGCTTCGGTGGCCGCTGCAGGATGCCCGGGATGCGGAACTCCGACGGCAGTCGGGAAACATCGGTGATCCCCGCACCGCCGCCGATCTGGCGACGCAGCAGCGTTGCATTGCCGGGATCCGTTGCCGCAATACGCAAACTGGCTGCCGCGAAACTGGTCAAGGCACCCCGGCGCGCGGGACCAAGGGATGCGAGGGCGGACGTCTGAATAAGCGTATCCGTCCAAGCAAAGCGCCGCCGGATCTGCCGCGCACGCGCATTTGCAGCCACCCTGAGTTCGAGCGACTGAACAGCGTTCAGAATGCCCTCCAAAGTATACGGGATGACAGCGTCATCGGGGACGCGAAACACCAATCTGGACTCATCGGCGATACGTGCATTGATCGTACGTCCGAAAGGTGGCGGCACGGCGGCACTTTCGCTGCCGGGTGGGTCGATTTCAGGCTTCTGGGCGAGTGTCGGATCCTCGACCGTTTCCTCCATTCCTTCCGGGCTCTCCTCGAAAAAGGTTTCTTCGGTGATGGCCTGTGGCGGAAAATGCAGGATCAGGTAGGCAGCACCCGTGCCGGACTTGCGCAGTACCGGCGGTGCGCCGGCCTTGATGCGCAGGTTGCGCAGTTCAATTCTGAGCGCAAGTAAATCCGTTGGGCGAACGACAGGTGTTCCGCGGCGTCTGGTTTCAAAAAGGTTGCCAATGTAGTCGATCGGGCGCGGCACCAAAACGCCGCGATCAGGAAAATTGCGATCTATCGAGACATCCGCACCCGTAAAAACACGACGACGGAATCGTGGCAAACCCCCGACAGAGCCGCCACGAATTGGGCGACGTACCATGATAAATTCCTAAGAAAAGTCCTCCCGTTATACTGGAAAATCCGAGTCGCACCGAGCCTGCTGGCCCCCGATTGGCGAAAAATGGCCGACGCAACCGGCGGGACGCGGGGTGGCGAGCCTCTCGGGCCGGATAACCACGGGTGGCCAGGTGCAGACCAGCGCGACCTCACCGAAGTTATCTAACGGGTTGTTACCACTGCCTCTCGGTGTGAGCGCCGAGATGTCACATCGCCACCGAAGATCCCTCTGGAAGGACATGCCGCGACAGTCCCCTGAGCCGTGCGCCCTTGCGCATTGTCAGTCGCATGCAACTTCGCCGACATCGGATTTACGCAGGTTTTCCCGCCGCCACAGGTTCCTTGCCTGTGCCGTCTTGCCGGTGTTTTGCACCACGATCCGGCAAGTAAGCGACGGGCCGGAGGGTGCCCGGGCGACTAGCGGATCGCGATGAGGTGGTTGTCAAAGGAACGGCGATGCCGCGCCAGCAGGCTGAACCCATGCCGGTCGATCCGGTGCACGCCGCCGAGACCGTCGGTGGCCAATCCGCCCTGACCCGCGCGGGCGATTCCGCAGGCATCGGCGCGGCGCAGCGTCTTGACCGCATGCGACGCGAGATCGGCGACAAGCAGCCGACCACCCCGGGGGAAGGTGATACCCATGTGATGCGTCCCCAGCACGGCAACGCTGCCGGCATAACCCCGCGATCCGCGCAACGTGACTTCCGGCATGTCCAACAATGCGATCCCTGCACCGGGCGTATACAGACCCGCAATCGACGGGCTGTCGTACGGATCCCCCTGCCATTGAAACGCGCAGGCAACCCGCCCGTCGTGAAAAGCTGCGATGTGACGCAGGGAGTTCATGTGCAGCGCAGCGGGTAATTCGGCCGTGTCCTGCACGCCACCGTGAACATCGAGGACCGTCAGGTTTGGTCGCATCGTCTCGAGATTGAGTTTGTCACGGCCACTGTCAGGGTGAGTGTGGATGCCGCCATTCGCAATCACAAGGGTGTCCGTTTCGGGCAGCCGAATGATCTCGTGCGGGCCAATCCCGTTTGACGGTATCTCACCCACCCGGCGGTATCCCGCAGCAGCATCCCAGATGCCGATTCGACCATCCCCGGACGTAATATCATTCTCGGTCGTGAACAGGGTTCGGCCATCGCGCGAAAACACGCCGTGACCGTAGAAATGCCGGCCTTCCGGTGCCTGCATCCGGCGCACTATTCTGCCCGTCGCGCAATCCAACAGGATGGCGAAGGTGCCTGGCCTCCGGGCAAAGGCAACAGCCTCGGCGCGGTCAGGATGTGCTGCGGCGGCATGCCCCCGGGCAGGCAACGGCAGTGCAAATGCCAGCGTACCGTCAGCGCGCAACCCGCACAGGTCATGCGCCCCGCCGGGTCGCCGCGCGGCGGCCAGATGTGTCGGCGCACCTGCCGCCGCCCAGGTCGGCGCAGGCAGGACGGTCGCAGCCAAAGCCGTGGTGATCATCCGGCGGCGCGACGGCATTTCAATCCCCGTCCAGCGAATTGAAGCCGGTGTTGATGCCCAACGCGACACCAACATCCCGTGCGACGACGATCTGCAACTCTCTGACCTTGTGTTGCAGCGCCTCGATCCTGAGCCGCCTGACCGGATCGGACACGCCCGCAAATGCCGGATCATCCAGGGCAGCCACGCGCGCAAGCGCTGCATCAAACGCCGCATTCACCTGCCCCAAGGGGGTGTGCGCGAAGACATTCGTCAGGTCCTTCAATACCGTCAGGCTCAAGATAACGTGCCGCGCACTTCGGTCGGAGCGCCGCGCCTCGGCCCGCTTGGGACGCGGCCTCTCAAAGGTGCCCAGCGGACGACCCAGGCGCTGATCATGCAGGAATTCCAATGCGGTCGAAAGAGAGGTGAAAACGGCCCGTTCTGCATCTTTGCTGTCAGGGAAAGTGGGATTGGACGCGGCACCTGCGGTCACAAATGCTGTGCCGAAAGCCGAGTTCCAGTCCCGCGTCAACGCATCCGCAATGCGTCGGATATTGCGTGTGATGGCATGGGTGAGCCGACAGGCGTAGGCAGGATCGCCTTGCGGTTCAGTCAGCAGCCTTTCGAGCGCGGTGAACCCCTGTACCGCCACTGAGACCTGCGCGAAGGCATCCGGTGTCTGAACCGCTGCGTCCTGATCATGGCTCAACCGGGCCAGCGCCTTGCCCACGCGATCCTTCGGGTCCGGCCAGAAGGCGAGTGACAAAGATGCCCCGCGGGTCTCGACCGGACCGAATTGAACATGGCTGATGCTGACCCACGCGTCGAAAGCCACATGGAATACCGGCAAGACGGACCGCGGGCTGCAATCGTCCCGGGCGGTTTTTTCAAGCGCCTTCGACGCCGCTGCAAATGCCGCGTAGCCGGGCAGGATATGCTGGTCGCGCACGGCCATGAGGTCGGCGACTGCCGGGCCGCCGCCCAGAAGGCCACAACACAGTGCAATCAGACGCAGCATCACAGGCTTTCCAGAAAACGAAGGAGGGCGGCGCGGTCAGCCCGTGGCATTTCAACCACGCGATTTTTCGCAGCCTCGGCTTCGCCACCGTGCCACAGGATGGCCTCCAGCAAGCTGCGCGCCCGCCCGTCATGCAGGAAATACGTGTGACCGGACACCTGTTGCGTCAATCCGATGCCCCAGAGCGGCGGCGTGCGCCATTCCCGGCCGGTGGCCCGCGCCTCGGGCCGGTTATCCGCCAACGCGGGGCCCATATCGTGTAGCAACATGTCCGTGTAGGGCCAGATCAGCTGAAAGCTCTGTTCCGGTTGTCCTTGCAACCGGTGGGTAACATGCTTGGGCCTGTGGCAGGCTGTGCAGCCGGTCTCGTAGAACACGCGCTTGCCCTGCAGCACCTCCGGGTCATCCACATCACGGCGCGCCGGAACACCGAGGTTCGATGCATAAAACGCCACCAGCTCAAGACCGACGCTGGAAATCTCCGCATTGTCATGCGCCGGCGTGTTGCCGTCGGGCACCGTTCGGCATCTTGTCTGCGCGCCGGTGCAATCGCCGTAGCCTTCCGGGTGCAGCGGCGTCGATATGCCGATATCGCCGTGAAACGCGGCAGCCGACTGTTCCCACACGCTGGGTTGTCCGGCCTTCAGTCCGAACCGCCCCAGCATCGGCTTGCCGTAGACGGCGGATGGTACGATGTTCGCGCGTCCCGACACCCCGTCACCATCCCGATCCTCGGGATCGGCCAGAGCCAGGATATCCTGCGCGGGAATGGCATCCAGCAATCCAAGGCCAATCATCTGCGGGGCGACCCGCGGGCTGGTCATGACCTGCGGATGCAAGGGGCCATATCCCAGATCGGTCAGCCGGTATTGCGGCACGCGCAGCGAGGCAGTCTGCCCCTCCGACAGCGCGACCGGGACTTCTGTGTAGGCGACGGTGAACCGCGCCTCTGCCGGGTGCCCCGCAATGGCCAGGTCCTGAACCTGGCTGCCATATGTCGGCTCGGGGGCGGTGGAAATATAGTCTTGAATCTCTGCCATCGCCTCTGCGTGGCCCGGGATCGACAGGCGCACCAGCATCGATATCGCGTTGTCATCCGGTCCTTCGGGCGGATGACCCCTGCCGTCTTTCAGGTGGCAGCGTTGGCATGACCGCGCGTTGTAAAGGGGGCCCAACCCGTCAGAGGCCAGCGTTGACGACGGTGCCGATACCCACAGTTTGCGGAAAAGCCCGTTGCCGACCTTGAAATCCAGCTCCCGTTCGAAGGTGATATTCCCGGATGGCCGGCTGAATGCGTCCGATGTCGCGGAAACGGGCACAGTGGCCGCCCCCGCGGCGTTGGTCTCGAATGTTTCGGCGGCGGTGAAATCGGTTGTTGGCGCGACGATCGCGGCGACGCGTGCCGTTTCAGCCTCGGTGCGTGGCGTAACCGGCAAGTGAAGATCTTCGAGATCCGCGGCCCAAAGTGGTGCGGTGCAGAACACCGCCGCCGCAAGGCACGACGCGAACCTGGCCTGAACATGCTTCATCGATCTCTCCACCGGACCGCGTCGCGGCCTTCGCGCGCATGAGGGCATCAGCCCGGAGGGGGCCGACATCCTCATGCGCATGTCGTTACTGGAACACGGCATCCGGATCATCAAGACTGTCCGATCCCTCAAAGGCGATATCGTCGACGCGCAGCGCTGCGACTACCCGCTCGATGGCACGCGTCTGATCCACCAGCGCGTTCACTGCGCCCATGATCAGCGCCTCGCCCCCCGCATTTCCGCGCTGCAACATCATGTCATAGGCAAAACCCGCCTCGGCCGCTGCCTTCATTTCGGCCATCTCCAGCAGCGTCGCGTCCAGTTTGGCGCGCAGCTCGGCGTCCACGGTGCTGTCGGCCTGTGCCACCAGCGACGACAGCGACGCACCCGATATAACGGTGCCATCGATGGCCGTGTAGCTGCCCAGATACACATTTCGGATGCCGAGCACGTCGTAAAAGTGACTGTTATGGGTGTTGTCGGAGAAACAGTCATGCTCCTCCTCGGGGTCGTTCAGCATGACCCCGAGCTTCATGCGCTCTCCCGCCAGTTCCCCGTAGCTCAGAGACCCCATCCCGGTCAGGATCGCGGAGATGCCGGCTGTTTCATCAGTAAGAAGATGGGCGCGCGCATCACCGCCATCCTGCCACTGGGCAACCATCCATGCCAGATCAGATACCAACAGATCGGTGGCGGCTTTCAGATACTCCCCGCGGCGGTCGCAGTTCCCGCCGGTGCACGCCGCGCCCATGGCGTAATCGGTCCAGGGCCGGGCGCCCGCACCCGCATCGTGACCGTTCAGATCCTGCCCCCACAGCAGGAACTCGATGGCGTGATACCCGGTGGCCACGTTGCTTTCCACCTCATCGGCCTCGTGCAGCCGGCTTTCGAGCAGGGCCGGTGTGATCTCCGTCGCATCGACCGTTTCACCGGACAGGGTGAACTGCGGGGAGGCGATCACGTTGAGCACGGCATAGGCATTTTCGTCCGTCGCCCCTCCGTATGTCGCATCCACATAGTCGATCAGACCTTCGTCCAGCGGCCACGCATTCACCTTGCCTTCCCAATCATCCACGATGGGATTGCCGAACCGGAAAACCTCGGTCTGCTGATACGGCACGCGCGCCTGCACCCATGCCCGCTTGGCCGCAGCGAACGTGTCGGGAGACGGGGCGTCAACCAGGGCAGTCACCGCCGATTGCAGTGTTTCAGCCGATGTCAGGCTGTCCCCGTAGGCGGCAAGCGCGATGGTCGCGTAGGTGTCCAGAACTGCGGCCTTATCCGCGAACGCCGGGGACGCGACGAGCGCCGCTGTGCCCAAAAGGAGTGAGAATTTGGCTGTCATGATATGCGGTCCTCTCTGTGAAAGAGCTTATATCTGTTCAAAAAACTTCCGGCCCCTGGTGGGATGCGATGGCGCCACATCGGGCATGCATCGCCTTGTCCGGCGTGTGGATATCTCCGCTTGCGCTGATCGCAAGGGCAGACATTGGCCCGCGCAGGCGATGACCCCGTTTCGGGTGTCACATCCCTTGCGTGCGCATTGATCCGGGCTGTTCCATGGGAATGGCTGGGAAGGTTTCTGCACAGGTCGTTTCAGCCATTTTGCTGTGACCTGAGGCATGATCAGCAGGCGCGCGGGGCGCCTGCTGCTTTGCGGGCTTCGTTACTTCCAACCCACATCATTGAAGATTTTCTGCGCCTCCGGCACGTTCTTGGCCACCTTCGACAGATCCACGTCATCCGCCTTGAAGAGACCAAGCTGCGCGACGGAAGGGCTCAGCGCCACTCCCGGCACCGCCGGATACTCATCATTCCCTGCGGAGAAATACTGCTGCGCCTGATCACTCGCCAGATACTCCATGAAGAGGATGGCGTTTTCGCGGTTCGGCGCGTGTTTGGCAACACCACCCCCCGACAGGTTCATATGCGCGCCTTCCGCTTCCTGTGCCGGAAACACCCAGCCGATCATGTCAATATCGGCAGACAGGTCGCTGACGTCCTTGCGAAGCGCGCGCGCAAAGTAATACGTGTTGGAGATCGAGATATCGCATTCGCCCGACACCAGCCCGCGCAGCTGATCCGTATCGCCGCCCTGCGGGTCTCTGGCGAAGTTGTCAACCACACCCTGCGCCCAGTTCCGTGCTGCATCCGCGCCGTGGTTTTCAATGATTGCTGCAAGCAGCGTCTGAGAATAGACGTTTGTCGACGACCGATGGCAGACCTGGCCCTTGTATGTCGGATCGGCCAGATCGACGTAAGACCGCGGCGGGTCCGCCACGTCGTTCTTGTCATAAAAGACGATCCGGGCGCGTTGTGAAAATCCAAACCACTGATTGTCGTCGTCCTGCAGCTTGCCCGGCACCCGTGCCTCCAGCGTATCGCTGTCAATGGATTGCAGGACACCGGCGTTCTTGGCCCGCTCCAGACGGGAGGTATCGACCGTCAGCAGGATATCCGCAGGGCTGTTGGCGCCTTCTGCCTGCATGCGCGCGATCAGTTCGTCCGCTTTGCCCTCGATACGGTTGATGGTGATGCCGGTGGCTTCGGTGAAGTCTGAATACAGGCGTTCGTCTGTATCGTAGTGGCGCGACGAGTAGAGATTGAGCTCCCCGTTCGCGGCGGCGGCAACCGGGCCGAATGCGACCGTCGCCGTTGTCAGAGTTGCGGTCAGAAGGTGAGTGGTGCGCGACATGCATGCCCCCATTAGAATTGATTTACAAAAACACTCAGATACTCATTTCACGCGGAAATCAACCTTCCTGAGTATTTTTGTCAGAATATTTTTGCCACTGGTGAATTTCAAAGGAATTTTGACACTGAACCCGCGTTCAGACAGTTCCTTTCGCACGCGCCAGTCGGGCGCACCGCTCGAAAACTGCCGGGTGTCCCTTCCGCATCAGCGAATCGCTGCACGCCGTGAGACCCGCTGAAGGAGCTCCCGGTATCGCCGCGACCGCGCGTGTCACGGGCGCCCTGACCGCCGGGCCGACCGCTGCGATATTGGCGTCGACCAGCCCGGCATGATTGCCACGGTCACGCGCCGCGAATTCTCCTGAAGGATCAAAACATTGCGCGTAGGACAAATTGCCGCAACAATGTCGCCAAGGAGTGAATATGGAAACAATTACCCTGACGCTGCAAATGTCGGTTGTCCTTGGCCTGCTGGCGTTCACCGTCTTCCTGTTCGTTTCAGAAATCGTCCGCATCGATCTCGCCGCCATTTCTGTGATGGTCCTGCTTGGCCTGCTCAGCCAGATCCCTGCCCTGGATGAACTGGCGGATGTCAGTCAACTGTTTGACGGTCTGGCCTCCAACGCCGTTGTTTCAATCATCGCGGTGATGATCATTGGCGCGGGTCTGGACAAAACCGGATTGATGAGCAAGGTCGCCGCCACCATTCTGAAACACGGCGGCAAGACCGAAGCGCGGATCATTCCGATCATTTCCGGCACGGTCGGCGTGATATCCTCTTTCATGCAAAACGTGGGCGCGGCGGCGCTTTTTCTGCCTGTCGTCAGCCGTATTTCGGTCCGCACGGAACTGCCACTCAGCCGCTTGCTGATGCCTATGGGGTTCTGCGCGATCCTCGGCGGGACCATGACGATGGTCGGCTCCTCTCCGCTCATTCTGCTGAACGACTTGCTGTTGAACGCCAACGAAACCCTGCCCGCTGATCAACAGATGGCGCCCTTTGGCCTGTTTTCGGTCACGCCTATTGGTTTGAGCCTGGTTGCGACGGGTATACTTTACTTCACGCTGTTTGGACGCTGGGTGCTGCCGAAAGGTCAGAAATCCGGCGATGCGACAAGCGGCCAATCCCTCAAGAACTATCTCAAGAACATCTACGGTTTGAAAACCGACATCTTCGAGATTTCGGTGCCGGAGGGTCATTCCTGTGTCGGCGAGACGTTCGACGACGTGATGCAGCGCTACCATGTCTACATCATCGGCAGCGCCTATCAGGGAAAACGCTGGTTTGCGCCGGTCATTCAGACGGAGATTTCCGCCCCCTGTCGCCTCGCTGTGCTGGGACGCCGGAAAGTCATCGAGCAGATGGTCGAGGAAGGCGGTTATATCCTGCACGACGAACTGGATGTCTTTGCCGAGGATTACGCGGCCACCACATCAGGCGTGGCAGAGATGGTCATTCCGCCCGGCTCCAGCGTCATTGGCAAATGTGCTCATGACCTTGTGTTTCGCAAAACCTACGGGGCCAGCCTGCTGGCGATCCACCGGGATGAAGAAACGCTGAGCTATGTGGCCACGGATGACCATGAACCCACGGCAGTTGGCGAGGTGCCGTTTCACGCCGGCGACACGCTGGTCATTCACAGCACCTGGGATGCGCTCACACGGCTGACACGGGACCGCGATTTCGTCGTCGTGACAACGGATTTCCCCCACGAAGAGTTGCGCCCCGCCAAGGTGGGATGGGCTCTGGTGTTCTTCATCATCTCGCTCTGCCTGATCCTGTTCACGGATCTGCGGCTGTCGCTATGCCTGCTGACCGGTGCGGTGGGGATGATCATAACAGGTGTTATCGACGTTGATGAAGCATATGGATGGATTCACAAACGAAGTGCAAATTCTTTACGAATACAGAGAGTTGCATGGA
>NZ_JAHXDN010000005.1 GCF_019375555.1 Roseobacter insulae | reverse complement strand
TTGGGGTTGCCTGCAGCCGTTATCGTCCAACAGTCAAACGGCAGGTTTGTCCGCACAGCCGACCTCTAACCCCAGCTGTAATTGAAGCTCACCGAAATTCTCTCTTCCTCGGCCATGTTCAGCGGCACCTCGTGGCGGAGCCAGCTTTCCCAGAGCAACACCTCGCCCGGCTCGGGGGCAACGTAGCTGAAGGTCTGCAACTCCGCAGGTGCGTCCTTGCGGCGCGGCGGCGCGGCCATCATCAGTCCGAGGCGCGGATCTTCGAGTTTCAGCGCGCTTGCCCCCGCGGGGACGGCCACATAGGTGGTCCCGGACACCACCGAATGCGGGTGGATGTGGGAGGTGTGGATGCCGCCGGGAGGCAGGATGTTGATCCAGATATCCTCCAGCTTCAGAGGCTTGTCGCCGAGGTCAAGGGCGAGCTCTTTGGCGAAGGCCTTCACGTGCTTATTCAGCACCTTGACCAGATCCTTGAAGATCGGGAAACGGTAAGGCAGGTCGGTCAGCGAGGCATAGCTGGTGTAGCCAGGGTAGCCGTTTTCCTCGCACCAGTTCTGGCCTGCCTCGTCATCTTCGGCGATGGACCAGCAGGAGGCTTCCAACTCGGCCGTATTGATGGGTTTGCCGTGCTCCGAGAGAGCGGCGCGGTAGAGGCGGGTCACGAAGAGGGATTCGATGGTGGACATGGGCCTGTCTTAGCTGAGCGACACGGCGCTGGCGAGAGGGGTTAACGGGGCGACCGCGCAACACCCCGTCGAGCGCCAAATCGCTGCTGTGGGACTCGGGTTCGGAAACCCGGGTTACCGCCTGAAAAGCGGGGGTTTTGCGCGGTGTTCCATCCGTGCACAGGTCGTGCACAGGCTGTGCACCGACTGTGCGCGGCGGGCGGGGTTAAGCGGGCGTGCGGTGTACAAAAGTTAACTGTCCGTTGCCACGCGCAGGCGCTGCCGACGTGGGGCCCCAGGCAGATACCTTGGTCAATCTGCGAAGGGAGTGGCACAGTCGATGTTGGTGTCATCGGCGCGCGCGGACCTGTGTCGGGGAATGCTCTGGATCAGCCAGTGAGCCGTGCGACAGGTTGATGAGGGTCAAAGCCAGTGAAGCGGACAAACGGGGATTTCGCCGGGCTTGTTCGAACGACCGCTTTAGTGCACGCGGGATAGACATCGGCTCTGCGGAGGTATTGCGCAAGTTGCCCGCAAAGCCGAAGGTGCGACCATGGCAACGGAATTTGAATTCTCCTTCGCTGCGCTGACCGTTCCAGCTAGACGGCACATCCGGGTGTTTCAGGCCCACCAGTTTCTTGATCGTTTTGCGATGGGTTTGACAGTTGCCGTTGTTGCCCTGGCGTTGACCGATCGAGGCATGAACCTCTTCCAGATTTCGCTACTTTTTGGGGTCTACTCACTTACGACCATGGCGATGGAACTCCCGTTCGGCGGATTGGCCGACAACATAGGACGCAAGCCGGTCTTTCTGGCAGCGGTCGTCGCCAGCTTGATCTCCCTCGCACTCTTTCTCTCGACAAGCGATTTCTATGTTCTCGCACTTTCATTTGCCTTCATCGGGTTTGGACGTGCACTACGGTCGGGCACGCTCGACGCTTGGTTCGTTGAAACCTTTAACGCCGCTGCGCCAAATGTGGATGCGCAACCCGCTCTCGCAAAAGCGCAATGGGCTAATGCCATGGGCTTGGCGGTGGGGGCCGTTTTGGGAGGCCTTTTGCCCGATCTCTTTGGCTCGGTGGCAGAGAGACTGGGTGTCAGTGTCTATGATGTGTCTTACGCGGCGAGCTTAGCAGTGATGCTTGGGGTGTTCGTCTATACCCTTTTTTTCATTGTGGAAAAACCGCGCCCGCTGAACCCCCATGCTCTGAAACAGGGGTTCGCAGCTGTACCGTTGGTGGTCAAAGACGCAGGTCTTCTCGCACTGAGACATCCGGCGTTATCGGTACTGTTGGCCGCTCTGGCGTTTTTCCTAATGGCAACCAACCCGGTAGAGGTGATCTGGCCGGTCCATGCAAAGCCCATGTTGGAGGAAGGCCATGCAAATACAATTATCGGTGTCCTGACCGCGACCTACTTCTTCTCAATCGCATTCGGTGCCTGGCTGTCACCGCGCATCAGTCGCATTTTCAAGAGACGGCACGCGATTACACTTGCGGCGGCTTTCGCCTGCATGGCGGGGGTTCAGATCGCATTGGCTTTGCAGGGCAGCATCGTCGGCTTTGTGACGGTTTTCATTTTCTATTCCGTTGTTCTTGGTGTTTCTGAGACGCCGGCCAGCAGTATTCTTCATAGGTGCGTAGAAGACCGCCAGCGATCCACAATGCTATCTCTGAGGTCGCTGATACAGCAACTTGGAGCAGCTTTGGGTCTGGTTTTGGCGGGAGCCATCGCTGAGGTCTACTCCACACCGACGGCGTGGATGGTCGGCGCTGTGTTTCTCGTCATTGCCGTGATCCTGATCTGCATCCTGGCCAAACGGCTTACCGCCGAGATTGAATAGCGGCCATTTGCGCGGCTTGCAGCATCAGTGAGTTTGGGTTCGGTCCGACCCACCGCTGCGACTCGCACGCAGGTCTGCTCAGGATTGGCGAACGGCGCGAGCCGTCCGCCAGCGTGGTTCAAATGTCGATTTGCTCGGCCATGCTCAGCGCATCTTCAAGTTCGACGCCAAGGTATCTGACAGTGCTGTCTACCTTTGTGTTTCCGAGCAGGAGTTGAACTGCCCGGAGATACCCGGTTTTGCGGTAGATTTCCGCTGCTTTGGTCCGGCGCAGCGAATGGGTGCGGTATCTGCTGGGCTTCAGCCCAATTGCGGCCACCCAATCCCTTACAAGCCGGCCATATTGGCGTATTGAGATATGCGGACTGTCATGAAATCTGCTGGGAAACATGAAACGGCAGCCGGGCATCTCCGGTGACTTGATCCATGCGACAATGGTATACCGCGTGTTTTCAGAGAGTTCGAACTGAACAGGCCGCTTGGTTTTGCTCTGGATCACAGACACGCGTTCGCGACCGCGATCATCCCTCACCAGGTCGGCGACGGCCAGTTTCACCAGATTGCATCCGCGAAGCTTGCTATCAATTGCCACGTTGAACAGCGCAAGGTCGCGCAGGTTGCCCGCCAGTTCGAGCCGCGCGCGGATTGCCCAGACCTGTTTCGGCAACAGCGGTCGTTTCTGGCCGATGATCCGGCCCTTGTTCCAAGCTCTTCGTTACGGGATGACAGCGGGAAGTTGGACTCTTGGCATTGTGCGCCCTCCAATCCTCCCGCCAAACCCAGACATCAGCACAGCGCTGACGCCTCAGTTTACTGGTGGTTGGAATGGCCGTTGTCAGCTTGCTGTCTCTTCGGGGAACGCCGCAGACGCATTGTGCAGCAGAGAGCCCAGTTTGACCGATGCTGCGATGTGCATGGATGTCTGGTCACAAATTTTGCAAGGATGGTGTTGATTGAGGGTTTGCATGGTTGGACCTTAGGCAGTCCTGGATTTGTTCATTGGCGGGTATTGCCGAACTGAAAACCAGCAATAGAAAGCCTAGCGACTCCGGCGAAACCGGGGGTAACGCAGTCCCACGCGGTACCAGCGAAAGGCTTCAATCATTGATTTCTCTAACTAAGAAAAAGCCCCCAGACTTGGGGGCGAGAGTTAGAAGAGGAGCGATTATTAGTGAGGTCTTATTGTGGATTTACAACCAAAGTGCCGGACTTCATGGCGTCGATCAGTTTGTTGACTTCATCCACAACGTCCACCGGGATATCTGGGTGGAACGACCCGATCCGCATGGCCAGTTCATTGCCCATATCCGCCCGGTAGAGCGCACCTTCCAGTTTTCCAGCAGTTGCCAGTTCCAGGTAGGACCGCATGTTGCCTCGGACATCCAGAATAGCGGATTGCAGGATTTCCGGCCATTCGTTGATCGCATCACGATAGATGCCGATGCCATAGACGCCTTTTTCCTGAACGGCCTGCATGGCGCCCAGCGTCGCACTGTCCATTGTCGGCCAGATGACATCGGCGTCTTGGGAAATTTGGTTCAAGGCAGCTTCTTTGCCCTTGGCGATGTCATCCCAGTCGCCGGTCCAGGTAACCAGAACTCTGACGTCCGGATTGGCCGCTTTGGCCCCCGCTTCGTAGCCGGCGACCGTGTCGGTCGTGAATTTGAACTGCTGCGCGGCGATGATGCCGATGGTGCCTGTGTCTGACATGGAGCCCGCCACGTAGCCCATCAGATAAGCGATTTGGCTGAAATAGAAATCCGCGTTGGCGATGTTGTCTTTTGTGCCCAGTCCGTTGTTCACCATGAACATGGTTTCCGGGAAGCGTGCTGCGACACGTTCCACTGCGTCCTGGAATTCTCCGCCGTGACCGATCACAAGGTCATATCCCCGGCGTGCGTAGTCGCTCAGGACTTCGATTTGTTCCGGCTGATGCACGCTTTCGGAAAAGGCGGCTTCAAAGCCGAGCGCTTCACCTGCCTTGGTGAGACCTTCGAATCCGGCCTGGTTCCAGCCATTATCAGAAATCGATCCGGGCATAACGATCGCGGCGCGCTCGATCCCGTCAGCGGCCGCAGGCCCGGCCAACATCAGTGCCGCAAGCCCCGCCAATAGTTTGGACTTCAATTGCATTGTTGTTCTCCCATATTGGATATGTGTTGTCAGGGTGACGGGAGGATCGCGACGTGAAAAACGATGGTTTCTCACGTCACGGCTGAGATTTACCGATGTTCCCGGTCGTAGGGCAGTCCGACGCTTGCAGGTGCGCTGGCCTTGGCGCCGAGGACCACAAGTGCGATGAGCGATGCGAGGTATGGCAAGATCAGGAAGAGCTGATAGGGAATATCTGGCGAGGTGAATTGCAGTTTGAACTGCACCGCATCACAGAAGCCGAAGAAAAGCGCCGCGCAGATCGCGCCGATGGGCGACCAACGTCCCAAGATGATTGCCGCAAGCGCAATGAAGCCTTTGCCCGCGCTCATGCCTTCCGCAAACACATAGACTTGCGATAAGACCAGATGCACCCCGGCCAGCGCCGCGAAAGCACCGCTGACTGCAATTGCGAGATATTGCATGCGAAAGACAGGAACCCCGGCCAGGTCCGCGGCCTTCGGGTTTTCGCCAACGGCGCGCAGGTCCAGACCCTTGTGGGATTTCATCAGCCAGAACCAGGCTGCTATTGCCACTCCGATCAATAGGTAGAACAGCGGATCCTGGGAAAACAGGGACGGGCCAACGACGGGAAGATCTGACAAGAAGGGAATATTGATCTGTGAGAACCCGTTTACCCGCGCCCCTCCGGCCTGAGCCCCGAATATCTGACGGGACAGAAAAGCTGTGAGTCCGGCCAGCAGCAGGTTGAGCGCGATACCGCCAACCAGCTGGTTGATGCGCAGCCGGATCGACATATACCCAAGCAGCAGGCCAGAGATCAGGCCGCAAATGATCCCGCATCCGAGCCCGATCACGGCGGAGCCCGTTGCGAAAGAACCAGCAGCAGCGCCTAGCGCTCCGGCGAGGATCTGACCTTCGAGGCCGATGTTGTACAGCCCGCCACGTTCCGCGATCACCCCGCCAAGGGCGGCAAAAGCAATTGGCGTACCCAATCGGGCGGTTCCGGCAAGGACGTCGCCCAGCAAAACAAGATCAATCATAGTCTATGCCTCTTTCTTTTGGCGTTGTGTTTGGCGGCGCAGCCGCAGGTTTCTTGCCAGGGGTTTCAGAATGGATATTGGCCTGGTTCGCGGTGTCACGAGGGCGGCGGCGACAAGAACCACGACGAGCCCCTCGACCACTTCGATGACGGAACTATCGACCCCGACAGCACGCTGCATCGTTCCCGCGCCGGCAGAGAGCCCGGCAAGGAACAGCGCGGTCAAAGGCGCGACAATTGGGTTAAGAGCCGCAAGGAAGGCGACGACAATTCCGTCATAGCCGTAGCCATCGCTAAACAGGTGGAACAGGCGGTACTTCAACCCGATCACCTCGATTGCGCCGGCCATGCCTGCAAGGCTGCCGCCAATCAACATGGCGCGTATGACGGTCTTTTTCTGGTCCACACCCGCATAGGCCGCAGCCCGCGCATTGCGCCCCACAAGGTCCAGGTGGAAACCCGATGGCGTGAAACGCAGCCAGAAATACAAGATGACCGTCATGGCCAGCCCGAATACAAAGCCCACATGGGTATCAGATCGCGGCATCAGAATAGGCAGTCGATAGGCTTCTGAGACTTCCTCGGAATAAGGATATGGCGCGCCTTCGGCCAATAGCGGCCCGGCCACGGCGTAGCTGACGATGTGGATTGCAATGAAGTTCATCAGCAGCGTGACAATGACCTCATTCGTGCCCCGATAGGCTTTGAGATACGCAGGAATTGCCGCCCAGAACGCCCCGCCGGCGGCGGCGGCGATAAATATCAGCGGCACACCGAATAGACCGGGCAGATCGGGGATCGCCAAAGCGAAGACGGCGCCGAACAACCCACCAATATAGATCTGCCCCTCGCCACCGATGTTGAACACACCGGCGCGCATCGGAATGATCACGGCCAGCCCGGCCAGAAGCATCGGCGAGGCTTTGACCAAAGTATTGGAGAAGCCCCAGTAATTCAGGAAAGATTCCAGAAACAGAACCTTATAGGCCTCAAACGGGTTGTGCCCGTCCAGCAGGATCAGCACGCCGCCAACGCTCAGCGCTGAAAGCAAAGCAATCGCAATCCGGCGTTGCATGGTAAATCTGTTCATAGTACCTCCTCCGGCGCTGCGGTCATCAAGAGCCCGATGTCTTGAAGAGTTGTGTTTTCTGGATCGACAACACCCGTGATCCGGCCAAAGGCCATCACGGCGACGCGGTCAGAGATGTCGAGCACATGTTCAAGTTCAGTGGAGATATAGAGCACCCCCACGCCGCTGTGGGCGACGGCACGGATCTGGTTCTGAACAAATTCCGTCGCGCCGACATCAAGCCCTTTCGTCGGCTGTACGACGACCAAGAGATTGCGCGCCCGGGCCACTTCACGGGCCAGAACGATTTTTTGTTGATTGCCGCCGGATAAAGCCGAGGCGTTCAATTTCGGGTCTGGGGGCCTAATGTCAAAGGCCGCGACCACGTCGCTTGCGATCTCGTGCATCGCGCGCCGGGAAATCAGACCGCCAGACATGAACCTGTCTTCGCCAATGGATCGAAAGGCCATATTTTCTTCGACAGTGAGCGACAGGACCAAGCCTTCGGCATGGCGGTCCTCGGGAACGAAGCCTATGCCATCTGCAATGCGCGCAGCGATGGAGGCGCTTGATATCTCCGTGCCATTAAGGTGGATGGCGCCGCTGGTTTGCCTCTTGAGGCCGGTGATCACCTCGCTCAACTCCGTCTGGCCATTGCCGTCGATCCCGGCGATGCCAAGGATTTCGCCAGCCTTCACGGAGAGGGTCAGATCCTGCAGGATTTCCGCGCCGCCTGGATCCATCAGGCAGACATCAGAGACAACCAGAGCGTCCGCTGCTGAGCTGGTGTCGTTGCGCGCCTTTTTGGCCTTGGGCGTCTCGACCGTTTCGCCGGTCGGCTTGTCTCCCATCATAAGCGCTGACATCTGGGCCATGGGCGTGGTCGCAACCGGAAGAACTCCCTCAACACGCCCATGGCGCATTATCATGACGCGATCGGCAATCTCGCGGATTTCATCGAGCTTGTGGCTGATGAAAAAGACAAGGCAGCCGTTGGCGACCAGCTTGCGCACCCCTTTGAGAAACGGCGCGACTTCGGTCGGGGCAAGAACGCTGGTGGGTTCATCCAGGATCAGGATCGATACATCGCGAAACAGCGCTTTAAGGATTTCCACCCTTTGCTTCATGCCCACAGGCATTTCCGTGACGCGGATGTCGAAATCGACGTTAAAGTCAAAGTCGCTGCAAAGCTGCCGAATGCGCGCCCGCGCTTCGGCACCCCTCTTTGTGCTGGGCAAGCCGATCAGGATGTTCTCTTCGGCGGTCATTGCGCCGACCAGGCTGAAATGCTGGTGGATCATGCCGATCCCATGCTCAATAGCTTTCGCTGGGCTGGTCACCGAAACAGGTGTTCCGCCCAGTTTGATTTCACCGCTATCGGGCTGATACAGACCGATCAGAACACTCGCGAGCGTGGTTTTCCCCGCGCCGTTCTCGCCCAAAATCGCAATGCACTCGCCCTTCGAGGCCAGCAGATTGACGTTGTGCAATGCACGAACGGCGCCAAACGACTTGTCGATGCCGGTGACTTTCAAAAATGAATCCAAGACAACCTCCCAACTTTCACGCAAATTCAAGAGAGAATGCCCAATCTTCTCAAATTAGATGTTTTCACCTCACAGCTGAGAATTTCGCCCACATGTGAACTGGCAATCGGGTTAGAGTAGAGCGACGAAATAGCATCGCATCAGGAGAGCAAAGCCGCGCGTCATGGCGAAGATACCGTCGTTGAAAAGCATTCAGGCCTTCGAAGCGGCCTGCCGGCATCTGAGTTTCAAGGATGCCGCCGATGAATTATGCGTCACTCCGACTGCCATTTCCCATCAGATCAAATCGCTGGAGGATCAACTTGGGGTGCCCCTGTTCCACCGGCTGACCCGCGCCTTGAAACTGACGGAGGATGGGGCCAATTACGCGCCCCACATCATTGAGGCCTTCAAGAACATCGAAGCCGCCTCTCTCGCGCTGGAGGAAGACGACCTTGCGGGCACATTGACGATCTCAACAACCGGGTCTTTTGCCGCCAATTGGCTGAGCCCGCGGCTGCGAGGCTTTTACGAGAAATACCCGGAGATTTCGGTAAGGGTTCTGTCTAGCGATCAGCTGGTGGGTTTCAAATCCAGCGATGTGGATGTGGCCATTCGGTATGGCTATGGCGATTATCCTGACAGCAATGTGGCTTGGGTCTTGAATGACTGGGTGGCCCCTGTCTGCAGCGTGGAAAAGGCGAAGTCACTGAGTTCCCCCGAAGATCTTCTGAAGTCTCGTCTGATCGAATATCAATGGAGCGGGTTTTCCGATGCGGATCCGAGTTGGGAGCGCTGGATGGACGCGGCTGGCTTGCAGACTGGTGATGTCGAGCCCTATGTCACCTATTCCGAGGAACACATCTGCTTGCTGACGGCAAGCGATGGTCATGGTGTGGCCCTGGTCAGCCTTTTAGCCGCCGCGCGTTTTCTGGAACGCAATATGCTGGTCGCCCCCTTTGACACGGCATTGAAAAACAAGAGCTATTTTCTCGTCTGCCCGGAAACTTACGCCAATCGTGCACGCGTTCGTGTGTTCCGGGAATGGCTATTGGACCAAGCAGATGAGTTTCGCGACAGCGCCGTAGGTCAAAGGTTTTTTGAAGAATAGCGCGACCGCAACGATCTAATCCGTCGCTTGAATTTTTGTCATTTCTAAATTGCCGAGAAGCATGCGTTTCTGAACCCCAAATCAGGAGTTCTTGCGCATGCAAAGTTTTGACCCTTCCCAGCCCGATGGTTTCAATCAAACACTGGACAGCACGGTCTCTGCCGACGGCATCCCGGTCATTGCAGAACGGTATACAGTGCCAGCGCGTTGCGGTGTCGCGGTGCGTTTGACAGCTGGGCGGACTTTGACCATCACCAATCCGACCGGCTGGCAAGTCTGCGATTTCTGGGCGTTCAATGCGGCAGAGCTGCATGAATATTTGTCTATGCCGCATGTTCACACGGATCTTCTGTCTGTTTTCCCAAAGGTCGGCGACAGGTTGGTCAGCAATCTGCGCAATCCTCTTTTGACGCTGACCCAAGACACATCGCCGGGTGTTCATGACACAACGATCGCCGCTTGCGATGCCAACCGGTACAAGCAATTGGGTGTCACTGATTACCACGACAATTGCGCCGACAACTTGAGGCAGGCCTTGCTTGCTATCGGGACAAAAGCACCGCATGTGCCGGCGCCCTTCAATCTTTGGATGAACGTCCCAGTTCACCCTGATGGCAGCCTTGCCTGGGCTGCGCCAGTGTCAAAGCCGGGGGACAGCATGACCTTCAAAGCCGAGATGCCAGTCTACGCCGTGATGTCGGCCTGCCCGCAGGATATCACTCCAGTCAACGGGGACGAAGGTAAGCCGAGCGCGCTGGAATTTGTTGTTCATGACGGCTGATGGCGGCGACATATTTTCCGCCCGCTGGATCATCGAAGATGCCTTTCACAGTCACAACGACTACGCGCTTTATGTTCTAGACGGCAGAATAGCTGGCTTGGCGCTTCTGGCCGAATTAAAGTCACGTTATCCCAGCGCAAGGGTGCACTCGGACACAAACGCGGCGATCCTGCCCGGGTTTGTGAATGCACATCACCATTGCTATGGGGTGAACCTGATCAACCAAGGTATACGGGATGACCTGTTAGAGCCTTGGATTTTCGCCTCCGCTGGCGCAGCCGACGTTGCGCCGCGCCTCGCCACCGAATACGCGGCAATGCGCTTGCTGAAGAATGGGGTAACGGCTGTTGTGGATGCCTGCACCGCGGGTCACACAGCGGCCTTTGTCGAAGCGAAGATAAGGGACAAAATCGCCGTATATAATGGGCTTGGCCTGTCCTGTGCCATCGCGCCGGGCGAGAGATGGCACAACCAGCTTGTGCATCCACACGGGCAAAGCCAGTCGTTTCTGACCACCTTGCCCGAGGTTCTGCGATGCAAACTGCAGCGCAAGCACGTTGCGCGCACACGTATTGATCCGCAAAGCTTTGTGCGGTTTCTGTCCCGGATGCATGGCGAATACAGGGCTTTTGAATGCGCTGATGTGTGGTTCGGCCCCACGGCACCGCATTGGACGGGCCGAGAGACCCTGCGCGACATCGCCAGGGAGGTTAGCAAAAGCGGCCAGCGCATTCACACCCATGCCGAGGAGTCTCGGCTGCAACACCTGTCGGCTACAGCCTGGAGTTTTCAGGGTGCCATCGCAGAATTGGGCAAAGCTGGCCTGCTCTCTGACGGCTTATCCTTGGCGCATATGGTCTGGGCGGGCGAAAAAGATCTGGCGCGCGTGGCCGAGGCGCGCGCGCATGTCGTGTGCAATCCCAGCTCCAATTTGCGGCTGCGGTCCGGCATTGCTCCCGCGCCATTAATGAAGCGGATGGGCATTAACCTCGCACTGGGGATGGATGGGACCAGCCTGGCAGGCGATGACGATATGTTCGCCGAAATGCGTTTGGCGCAAAGCCTTTATTGGTCAAGTGATCGGGTGAACCCTAGCCTGACCGCGAAGGATGTTTTCGACATGGCCACTATGGGTGGCGCGCGTTTGATGGGGATGGATCACAGCATCGGAAGCCTGTCCGTCGGCAAACGCGCCGACTTTGTGATCCTGCGCCTGGACCGTCTTGAAGGGCCCTGGTTGGACCCTGGCATTGATCCGGTTGAGCTGTTGGTCAGCTCGGCAAAATCCGCGGATATCCAGAGCGTCTTCACCGGCGGACAACTGGCCGTTTCGCACGGCGAAGCCAAAAAGTGCGACGAAAAGAGAATTCTTCAAAACATCACCGACGGTATGCAGCGCGCCGCGGATCAAAGGCTGAGCGCCAGTGAATATGCCGCCGTCAAATCCGCATTGCAGCGCTGGTATGACGGTTGGCTAACGAAAAACGCCCCGCAATAGTGACAGAGGAGCAAGACCATGCAGAAGAAAATTATCTGGCCGAACGGCGCGCGATGCGCCTGTGCGATCACCTTTGATATCGATGCGGACAGCCTGATCCATATCGCAAAGCCGGTCGACGGGCATGATCGCCTCTATCCGATCTCCATGGGGCGCTACGGGCCGACGGTTGCCATCCCACGGATTCTCGAAACCTACAAACGTCTCGGGCTGAAACAGTCCTTCTTCGCCCCCGGATGGGTCGTGGAGCAATATCCAGATGCTATGCAAGCCATCCTGAAAGATGGTCATGAAATCGGCCATCACGGCTATTTGCACGAAGACCCGACAAACCACAGCGCGTCTGAACAAGCCTATTGGTTTGAACGCGCGCTGGAAGCGCATAAGCGGGTTCTGGGCAATGTGCCAAAAGGCTATCGCGCGCCGGTTTACAATGTGACGCAAGCCGTCATCGACCTGCTGAACAAGCATGAATTCGACTATGACAGTTCGCTGATGGCGGATGATGTACCCTATCTCATGCGATCCGGCGGGCGGACTTTGGTCGAACTTCCATCGCATTGGGGGACCGACGACTGGCCGCAATTCGCCCATTTTGAGGAGATTGGCTACATGATGCCCGTCGCCGGGCCACGCGCCGGGCTGACCCCATTTTGGGAGGAATTCGAAGCCCAATACGAAGAAGGCGGCTTCTGGATTGGCATCTGGCATCCCTTCCTGACCGGGCGCTTGGCGCGGTGGCGGCAGGTGGAAGACTGGATGGAAACTATCTTGAACAGGGGTGACGTCTGGTTCGCCACTCTCGGAGAGATCGCGCAGCACGTGCGCGCGCAATATGAGGCAGACCGGCAAAGCGTGCGGGTTGAAGAACTGCCCTATTATCAGGCCCCGGTCCTGACGACATGAATATCCTTCAACGGGCGCGCGACTTCCTGGCTTCGCTCGACGCGCAGCGCGAGGTATTCCTCGGCGTTGCGCCAGATAGACTGTTGCAGGATGCCCGATCCGCCGCCGCGCGGCAGGCCGCAGGGAAGCTGCTTGGCCCGTTGGACGGCCGGTTTCTTGCGGTGAAGGCCAATATCGACGTGCAAGCGCTCCGAAGCCATGCGGGATCTTTGGCCATCGACCCTCAGCCAGCAGACAATGACGCCCCGATCGTGGCAAGGCTCCGTTCCGCGGGCGCGATCATTCTGGGCCATGTGAACATGTCGGAATTCGCCTTCTCCGGGCTCGGAGTCAATCCGCATTTCGGCACCCCTCTGAATGCGTTGGATAGCACAATGGTGCCTGGAGGGTCCTCGAGCGGATCGGCGTCAGCCGTTGCCCTGGGCTTGGCCGACATCGCCTTGGGCACAGATACCTCCGGCTCCGTGCGCATTCCGGCTGCCTGTCAGGGCCTGGTGGGGTTCCGCCCAACTATGGACCGCTATGAAAGCGCCGGGATTTTACCTCTGGCGCCTTCTCTGGATACGCCAGGCTCACTCGCTTTATATGTCAGTCAGATTTGCGCTGTGGATCGCGTTTTGTCGGATTGCAAAGAAACCGGGCACGCCTGCCGTCAAATTCTGTGCCTGAGGGAAGATGCCCTGGTGGGATTTACCCCGGAAATCAAGGCTATGTACGGACAGGCCCTGCAGCATTTGTCCGAGCATGGCATCGAATTGGAAAGAGTTGACGTCCAAAGCTTCACTCGTGTCACGGAGATCTTCCAAGCCTATGGAACGCTGGTGAGTGCCGAAGCCTTTCGTCTTCTGCCAAATCTGGTCGGAGACCAGCAGGCCAGACTGGACCCAAATGTGCAGGATCGCCTTGCTCAGGCAGCTTCAATCCTTGGCACAGATCTGCAGGCATTGCTGGAAATCCGGCGGGCCCTCATCCCGGACTTTGGCAGGGAGCTGGCAGGGAAGATGCTGCTTTACCCGACATTGCCCTCGTACCCGCCGTCCGTTCAGGCCGTGACCCGCGATAAAGGGGTCTTTGCACGGGAGAACGCCCTTATCCTGTCGGTATCGATGAAAGCCGCCTTCCTCAATGCCCCAACAATTTCCATTCCGGTTGGAGAACGGAGACCGGGGGGCAGCCTATCCTTGAGCGGCGGCGCAAACAGGGATGCGGATGTACTTGCGACGGCGTCTCATCTGGAGAAGATTTTTTCAGCGATTGGAGATGGGTGAGGTCAGTTCACTCTATTCAGAATTCTCTTCATTTGTACCTGCGCGTCACTGGCTTCACTTTTGAATGGTTCATTGCAAACTGACTAGGTGACAAGATGACCACAATCCTGAGAATTGACGCCAGCGTGCGCCGCACCGACAACCCTGTTGCGGCCTATAACTCCATTTCCCGCGCTTTGGCGGACAGTTTCGTAGAAGAATGGAAAACGGTTGATCCGGACGTCGAAATTATTCTGCGTGACGTCGGAATGACACCGCCGGATTTCATTTCCAACGATTGGATCGCGTCCGTCTTTACAGCAGAAGAGGAACGCACCCCCGAACAGAGCGCTTTGGTCAGCTTGTCTGATACGCTGATTGACGAACTCGACCGCTCCGACATCCTGCTGATTTCGACGCCCATGTACAACTACGGCATGCCCGCAGCCCTGAAGGCTTGGTTTGATCAGATCATCCGGATCAACAAGACATTTACGTTTGACTTGGCGCGCGGCGACTTCCCCCTGGAACCGATCATGTCCGGCAAAACCCTGGTGCTGCTGACATCGGCTGGCGAATTCGGCTTTGAGGACGGTGGGATTCGCAATGACTCGGGTCACCTTTCTGCGCATATCAGCACATTGCGCAAGTACCTGGGCGCAGAACGCATGTTCGAAGCTGCGGCCGAGTATCAGGAATTCGCTGATGAGCGTCACGTAGCCTCGGTCGCCTCAGCTCAGGCCCAGGCACGCCACATTGCGCGTGAGCTTGCCTGACCGTTAGCCAGTTTATGGAAAGTAGAACCTGATGAAATGAACGGGTTCTGCATTTCCAACTGGTCACAGCTCAAGGTGTGTGAGGCAGCTGGTTGTGTCCCGCGCCCTTACTTGAGTGGTTCAAGTCGCCAAAGATACGAAACGGCAGCGAATGTAGTTGTAAACCTTCATTTCGGATTGGCAGACAGTTTAAACCAATCTCTTGAATCAACATCCCCGTATTCGAACTCCAGGTTCGAAGGCGGACTTTGCTATGCTGCGTTTTAACGGCAGATTTGTCCCGCAACCTGTGAACCTGCTGCTTTAAAATTGCCGCGCTGAGGACGAATGGCCGGAAACGACGCTGCACCGCATCGTGGAAATTTACGCTTGCGCAGAAAACTTGGTGCTGCGAGCGCACGCAGCGAGAATATCCAAATCACAGGATGGGCTGCGCGCTGCCATTCGCAGCATTTTTCGGATATGCGAGGGAACCCACCGAACGGGTCCGATGCGCAAGGTTTTGGCAGTGCGCGCACCGCCCCGTCGCGCGGGCGCTTCGGTTCCTGCCCCTCGGGTCGGGCGCGGCTTTGTGATCAAGGCGTTTTCTCAAGAGAATAAGGGGTTGCCTTAGCCTCACAAGCCTCCTATACGGCCCCTTCATCATGGACTCCACGGGAATCAGGGTGACGCATCTGATGCGGCCTACTCGTGATGTTGAAAGGAATAGGGCGATGGACGCCAAGGAATTGCACGACAAGACGCCAGACCAGCTGCGTGAAGAGCTGGCCAACCTGAAGAAAGCCTCCTTCAACCTGCGCTTCCAGCAAGCGACAGGCCAGTTGGAGAACCCCGCACAGATCCGCAAGGCGCGTCGTGACGCGGCCCGGGTAAAAACTGTGCTGAACCAAAAAGCAGCCCAAGCTGCAGCATCTGAATAAGGAGAGCCCTCATGCCAAAGCGTATCCTGCAGGGTGTCGTCACTTCTGATGCCAACGCCCAGACCGTGACCGTGAACGTCGAGCGCCGCTTCACGCATCCGGTTCTGAAAAAGACCATCCGTAAGTCCAAGAAATACCGGGCGCACGATGAGAAGAACGCGTTCAAGGTGGGCGATACCGTCCGCATCATCGAATGCGCACCGAAGTCGAAAACCAAACGTTGGGAAGTGCTGGAGGCCGCCGAGGCCTGAGGCACCGCCCTTAATTCGAAACCCTGGGGATATGGCCACGCATCGGCCCCCCAAAGGTCGGGAGAAACCAAATGATCCAGATGCAGACCAACCTGGATGTTGCTGACAACAGCGGCGCACGCCGTGTTCAGTGCATCAAGGTCCTGGGTGGTTCCAAGCGTAAATACGCGTCCGTCGGCGACATCATCGTCGTGTCGGTCAAGGAAGCCATCCCCCGCGGCCGTGTGAAAAAGGGTGACGTGCGTAAAGCCGTCGTCGTGCGCACCGCCAAGGAAGTCCGCCGCGAAGACGGCACCGCGATCCGCTTTGATCGCAACGCCGCCGTCATCCTCAACAACAACAACGAGCCCATCGGTACCCGTATCTTTGGCCCGGTTGTGCGGGAACTGCGCGCCAAGAACTTCATGAAAATCATCTCGCTCGCGCCGGAGGTGCTGTAATCATGGCTGCCAAGTTGAAAAAAGGTGACAAGGTCATCGTGCTGGCGGGCAAGGACAAGGGCAAGACGGGCACGATTTCGTCCGTGGACCCGAAATCCGGCAAGGCCGTCGTCGAGGGGATCAACATCTCCATCCGCGCCACGCGCCAGTCGCAGGAAAGCCAGGGGGGCCGTATCCCCAAGGCGATGCCGCTTGATCTGAGCAACCTCGCCATCGTGGATGCCAACGGCAAACCCACACGCGTCGGGTTCAAGATCGACGGTGACAAGAAAGTGCGCTTTGCCAAAACCACGGGGGACGTGATCGATGCTTGATAGTGCAACCTACACACCCCGCCTGAAGGCCGTTTATAACGACACGATCCGTGCCGCGATGAAAGAGGAATTCGGCTACAAGAACGACATGCAGATCCCGCGTCTGGACAAGATCGTCCTGAACATCGGCTGCGGTGCCGAAGCCGTGCGTGACAGCAAGAAAGCCAAATCGGCGGTGGAAGATCTGACGCTGATTGCCGGCCAGAAGGCGCTGACCACTGTGGCCAAGAAATCCATCGCGGGTTTCCGCGTGCGGGAAGACATGCCGATGGGCGCGAAAGTGACCCTGCGCGGCGATCGCATGTATGAATTCCTCGACCGTCTGATCACGATTGCAATGCCCCGCGTCCGCGACTTCCGCGGCGTATCGGGCAAGTCTTTCGATGGGCGTGGCAACTATGCCATGGGCCTCAAAGAGCACCTCGTGTTCCCGGAGATCAACTTCGACAAGATCGATGAGAACTGGGGAATGGACATCGTGATCGCCACAACGGCGCAAACCGACGCTGAAGCAAAGAGCCTGTTGAAAGCTTTCAACATGCCTTTCAATTCATAAGCGCGGGAAGGATTAGACATGGCTAAAAAATCTATGATCGAACGCGAGAAGAAGCGCGAAGCTCTGGTGAAGAAATACGCCGCCAAGCGCGCTGAACTCAAAGCAATCGTGAATGACCAGGAAAAGCCGATGGAAGAGCGTTTCCGCGCCTCCCTGAAGCTGGCGAAACTGCCGCGCAACTCTTCGGCCGTGCGTCTGCACAACCGTTGCCAGTTGACCGGTCGTCCACACGCCTACTATCGCAAACTGAAAATTTCGCGGATCGCGCTGCGGGACCTTGGCTCGAACGGCCAGATCCCCGGCATGGTCAAGTCGAGCTGGTAAGGAGCGCATCACATGAACGATCCTATCGCAGATATGCTGACACGCATCCGGAACTCTTCGATGCGCGGCAAATCCACAGTCCACACACCTGCTTCCAAGCTGCGTGCCTGGGTGCTGGATGTGCTGGCGGACGAGGGCTATATCCGTGGCTATGAAAAAACCACCGGTGCCGACGGCCACCCGGCCATCGAGATCAGCCTGAAATACTACGAAGGCGAACCTGTCATTCGCGAGCTCAAGCGGGTCTCCAAACCCGGGCGCCGCGTCTACATGGGCGTCAATGACATCCCCGTTGTCCGTCAGGGCCTGGGCGTGTCGATTGTCTCCACCCCCAAGGGTGTGATGTCGGACCAAGCAGCACGCAGCGCCAACGTCGGCGGCGAAGTGCTCTGCACCGTCTTCTAAGGAGGGGCTCATGTCTCGTATTGGTAAAAAACCGGTCGACCTGCCCAGCGGTGTTTCCGCCTCCGTGAGCGGTCAGACCATCGAAGTGAAGGGCCCCAAGGGCACGCGCTCCTTTAAGGCCACGGATGACGTGTCTCTGAAGGTCGAAGACAATGTTGTTTCCATCGAGCCGCGCGGCAAATCCAAGCGCGCGCGTCAGCAGTGGGGCATGTCCCGCACGATGGTGGCAAACCTTGTCACCGGCGTGACAGAGGGCTTCAAGAAGGAGCTGGAGATCCAGGGTGTGGGTTACCGGGCGCAGATGCAGGGCAACACCCTGCGGCTGAACCTCGGCCTTAGCCACGACGTGGATTACACAGCGCCCGAGGGTGTGACCGTGACCGCGCCGAAACAAACCGAAGTTGTGGTGGAAGGCATTGACGAACAGCTTGTTGGTCAGGTTGCCGCGAACATCCGCGCGTGGCGCAAGCCCGAGCCCTACAAGGGCAAAGGCATCCGCTACAAGGGCGAGTTCATCTTCCGCAAAGAAGGCAAGAAGAAGTAAGGACGCAAGATAATGGCAAACAGCAAGAGACAACTGTTCCTCAAGCGCCGCCTGCGCGTTCGGAACAAACTCCGCAAGGTAAACGCGGGTCGCGTGCGCCTTTCGGTTCACCGCTCGAACAAGAACATCAGCGCGCAGTTGATCGACGATGTGGCTGGCAAAACACTCGCCGCTGCCTCGACGCTCGAAAAGGCGCTCGGTGTTGTGGGCAAGAACAACGTCGAAGCCGCCACCAAGGTCGGTGCCGAGATCGCGAAACGCGCGAAGAAGGCTGGCGTTGAAGAAGCCTATTTCGATCGGGGTGGTTTCCTCTTTCACGGAAAGGTCAAGGCCGTGGCCGACGCCGCCCGTGAAGGCGGTCTGAAAATCTAAGAGCTGAAGGTCGCCCCGCGCGGGCGGCCTCGATGATCCGGGGGCCGTTGGCTCACTTGGATTGAATGAACCGGGCGCTTGCCCAGATATCAAAGGATGTTCTCAATGGCAGAACGTGAAAACCGTCGCGGCCCGCGCCGCGATCGTGACGAAGCACCGGAATTCGCCGACCGTCTGGTCGCGATCAACCGTGTGTCGAAAACCGTAAAAGGTGGTAAGCGCTTTGGCTTCGCAGCCCTCGTGGTTGTGGGTGACCAGAAGGGCCGTGTCGGCTTCGGCAAGGGCAAGGCGAAGGAGGTCCCCGAGGCCATTCGCAAGGCCACCGAACAGGCCAAGCGCCAGATGATCCGCGTACAACTGCGCGAAGGTCGGACGCTGCACCACGACATGGAAGGCCGTCACGGCGCCGGTAAAGTGGTCATGCGCACCGCGCCGGAAGGAACCGGGATCATCGCCGGTGGTCCGATGCGTGCTGTGTTCGAGATGCTGGGCGTGAAGGACGTGGTTTCCAAGTCCATCGGCTCGCAGAACCCCTACAACATGATCCGCGCCACCATGGACGGGTTGAAAAAGGAATCGAGCCCCCGCTCGGTCGCGCAACGTCGCGGAAAGAAGGTGGCCGACATTCTGCCCAAGCGTGAAGACGCCGTGGACACATCCGCGCAAGTGGCTGAGGAGGCATGAGCATGGCCAAGACGATTGTGATTAAGCAGATCGGCTCCCCGATCCGCCGCCCCGCCAAACAGCGCGCCACGCTGATCGGCCTGGGCCTGAACAAGATGCACAAGACCCGCGAGTTGGAAGACACAGCCAGCGTGCGCGGCATGATCAACTCCATCCCGCATATGGTGGAGATCGTGGAGGAGAAGGGCTAAGCCTTTTTTGAGAATTGAGATTGAACAAGCCTCGCAGGAAACTGCGGGGCGTTTTTTATGGGTGGAGTGTCCGCTCTGAGCGCAAAGTGGCAGATGCTGCAATATGCACCAGGGTTTGAAAACCGTTTCGAAGCAGTCATTGGAGGGCGGTCATTGCATTGTCCTGTGATGGATTGGGCATTTTTATAATAATATTCAATAAGATAAGTGGCACTCTGTGCACCATTTGTGCAACTTGGAATTGCCTTCCGGCGTGCAATGTCGGGTATTCTGCGGTTAAGGTAGTTTGGTCCCATTGCGGCTCGTTTGAGCGAGCAAAATCACATTCTCCTTGCGACCTCCTAAAAGGGCGATCACGTTTTTTCCGGACATGTAGTGACAGAATTTACGGCAGGATTTGGGTCGGCTTGGGCTTATGCCAGTGAGGAAGCTGGCATTCAAGGCGCGTAAGCCCGCCTATTTGCTTTCTATTCTCTGCCAATCTGAGCGGTCTGTCCGGTCCCCGAGCAAACTGCGGCCGTCCTTGGAGGTTCTTGGCCCGGTCGTGTTCAGCCAATTTGCTCCGATATGTAGAAATCTGAGTATGTAGAAATCTGAGCAGCGCAACTCTGTCGACCATTATAAGGCCTTTCCTACCAGTCTGGGAAAAAACCCTCGGCAAATCTGATGGCGTGGAAAGATAGTATGCCTTTGATTGCGGATTTGAATACAATTAGGGGGGGTGTCTTAGCGGGGCTGCCATCTTGCGGCTGGTAGTCGATGACACGCTTAGTTTCGGAGATGTCCCACCGCATACCCGGATTATCGGACATTAAGTTCAAAGCGGCGAATTGAACGCCTTCTGCATTGATCGCAGCGCGCATTCCATTCAGAAAATCCCTGTCACTCAACCACATTTCCTGACCCCAGCGGCCCATAGCCATATGCGGCCCCGGCTGGTTGTCATGGGTCCATTGGGTCCAGCCAATACGCAGGCAAATGACGGAAAGCCCGTGGTGCTCTGCAAAGTATGCCCCCGTCCGCTCGCAGAACAGTTTTGACATCCCGTATGCATTGATCGGGCCAGGGGGCGTGGTTGAATCCAATCTGTCATCTGTGAACCGTTTGTCGCCGTGGATCCAATTCGAACTGGCGAGGACAACCCGGCCAACACCCATTTTTGCAGCATGGTGGTAGAGGGTCAGGGTCGCGTCCATGTTGTGTTTGATGGCGGACGCCCAAGAGGCCCCAGGCTCCCGGTCGCCCGCAAGGTGCACGATGACGTCCACCCCCTCAAGAAGCGAAACCCAACTGGCGTCGTCAGACAGGTCCGCGATGTGAATGTTCGGGTGATCCACTGGCCGAATGTCGATCCCGCTGACAGTGCGATCCGGGTCACCCTCAAGCGCGTCAAACAGTTTGCGGCCCAAATGCCCACCGGCACCGGTTATCATGACATGCATGACAGGAGTTCCTCGTATTCTGAGATTGTCTGGTCTGCGGGCACCGTTGTTTCGGTTGACCAAAAGCGAAAGTGCTGTTGAAAACCCAGCGTTTCGCTGGGCATGAGTTCAGTCATTGGTGAATGCCACTCCGCCTCGCAGTAGGGATAATCGCCTGAATTGAAGATCTCCACGGGGTGCTGATGCGCAAACCTGTCTTTTGGTGATGGCTTTGGGACCGAACACATCAGAAACGGCCCGGCCTCGTTGAATTTGATGAGTGTCTTTCCCTGGCGGTTTGGCAAACCGACTTTGAATTCCTGCCGCCTCGCACAACTTGCCACGACGCCGCTGTTGTGGGTTTCAACCAGAGGCCTGGCCTGACCAAAGACGGGATGGAATTCCGGATTGTCCATCGCCACCCCGATCTTGGCGGGCGTGTTGATCATCATGACGGACCATATCCCCGTCCTGCGCGGTGAAGCGCCATTGTTGGTCACCAAGTGATCGATGGTCCATGTCGTTGCAGAGGTCAGCGCGATACGGCGTCGCACGGAGAGGCTCGTCAAGGGACAGACCTCACTGGTCAATTCGACCAAATCGCTCTGCTTTGCTGTGATCCGATAGGCACCACTGTCCAGAACGCGGTAGGGCGCTCCGTTCACCCAGTCCGTGTCCGGCGCGATCCAGGTCTTTTCACCACCCCATAGCGGAAAGCCAAATTGCGGTGACTTTGTTGGCAGACCCGCAAGATCGGATGTGTCGAAGGGCAACCCGACAAGGTCGGGGTTTTGAAACAGCAAGGAGCGGCCCTCGACTGTCACGTCCCAGAGGCGGCCACCGATCCCAGGCAGGATCGTGAGATCCAGATCGTGATTTTGCAGCTTTATGACGGCCCAGCGATCAGACAAGAGGTGTTGCTCCGCAAGCAGACACCCGGCGCGAAGGAGCCGCGCCGGGTGCGATGTTTAGACGTGTTTGAACTGCGCGACGTTTTCGGCCGTGATCGGCATGACGCCTGTTTCGACACGTTCGGGCAATGGGTTGATCCCGGCGGCTTTCCAATCCGGCAGGACCTTCAGGGCATCGGTGTTTTGCCAATGCATCATGTGGAAGGCGAGGAAGATCTCAAGATAGGATTTTTGTGCCACAGCGCCGTAAATTGTGCCGTCTTCGATGTAGGGAAGCATGTCGTCGTTGCGGTCCATCGCGACGATCTTGATATCCTTGCGCCCCGCTTCATTGACGGCAATTGCAGCCCCTTTGCCGCTGTCCCCGTCTGTACCGCCAATGCCGACGATATCCGGGTTGGCTTGAATCGCCTGAAGATAGGCCGTCGGTGCGTAGGATGGATCAGCCTTGTCGTTGACCACATCGACGACTTCGATGTCTGGGTAGTTCTCGGCAAAGATCTGTTTGTAACCCTCAACCCGTTCCAGCGTGGAGGGGGCAGGGAAGGTGCCAAGGATGACCTTGCCTTTGCCACCGATCGCCTGCGCCAGCATTTCGCCACCAACACGGCCGGCCTGCACGCCGTTGATGCCCAGGAAGGTTGACCGGGGGCTATCGGGGATGTCACCGATACAGCACGTCACCGGGATACCAGCCTCAACCGCGCGTTCGACGCCCGGCGCCAGCGTGGCCGGGTCACCGGGGAAGATCAGAATGCCAGCGGGGCGGCGTGCAATGAGTTCGTCAAGTTGCCGCGCCTGCGCGGCAGTGTCGAAATCGAGCGGGCCTGTGAAAGTGGCCTTGATGCCCATCAGCTCTTCGAGGTCTTTCATTGCGTTGCGGTAGTCCACCCAGAACGGCACCTGAGTGACAATCGACAGGAAGACATATTCCTTGCCAGCCGCCTGTGCCATTGCTTCTTTCGACAGTATGGGCAAGCCAAAGGCGGCGGCGAGTCCCGCGGTGGTGCCTGCGGTCAGCAGCTTGCGCCGGTTTACGTTCATTTCAGTCATGGTGATCTCCCTTGTTCGGATCGTTGGATGTTGGATTGTCTTGAAAACAGGGGTCAGCCCCGTTTGCTTCGGATCAGCATGTCCAGTGCCACGGCGGAAACCAGGACCCCGCCGATGACGATCATCTGCCAGTAGATCGATACGGCTTGCATGGTCATCGTGTTGTTGATCAGCGCGACAAAGACCACGCCAAGGAATGCACCGAGGATCGTGCCTTCGCCGCCGCGAAGCGACGCGCCACCAATGACGGCCGCTGCCAGAACCTGAAGCTCAATGCCATTGCCAGCCGTGGGTGTGCCGCTCATCAGGCGGGACGCCAGAAGAACCCCGGCCAGGGCCGCAAGAACGCCGGTCAGTGCATAAAGGATGATGCGGACGCGGGTGACATGGATGCCAGACAGCATCGCCGCCTTCTCATTGGCACCGATGAAGTAGACCTGCCGGAAGAACCGGGTATGACGGACCGCCAGATCAAAAGCGATCACCAGCAAGATCGTCAGCAACACGATCACCGGAAAACCGCCGATGTCAGCCTTGCCGATCCAGGCAAAGGAGACGGGCAGGCTGGAGACGGAAAACCCTTCCGTCAGGACCAGCGCAATGCCGCGCGCAATCGACATTGTGCCGAGCGTCGCAATCAGCGGATTAATCCCCAGCCCGGTGACAAGCACGCCGTTCACAACGCCCACCACACCGCCAAGGATCAGGCCCAGAATGACAGCAAGCGGAATGGGCATGCCTGTCAAAAGCAACATCGCGACCACAGTTGAGGACAACGCCATGACCGACCCGACCGATAGATCAAACCCGCCAGAGGCCAGAAGGATTGCCATGCCAATCACAATGATTGCTGTCGGGGCCATGCCGACGGCCACGGCACGAAAGTTGGAAAAACTGAAGAAATAGGGGTTCAGGTTGGACATCACGATGATGATGGCCGCGATCAGAACAATCAGCATCAATTCGCGGATATCCACGAAAGCTTGAAGGATACGGAGCAGAGGGGGCCGTTTCTCCGAATAGTCTGATTGAACGGTCATAGTCACAACGTCGCTCCTGAATCTGGGGTTGCGGATGCTGCTGAGCGGAGTGTTGTTCCGGCAGCCATTTGGAGGAGCACGCTTTCGCTGGCCTGTTCGGCGGGGATGTCCCCCATCAGCCGGCCTTCGTGGACAACAAGTATCCGCGAGCAAAGTGACACCAATTCGGGAAAATCCGAGGACACAACGAGGATCGCCATGCCTTCGGCAGCGCGGCGCTGTAGTTCTGTGTGGATTTGAAACTTGGCTCCGACATCGACGCCTTTCGTCGGCTCCTCAACAATCAGGAGATCAGGCACGCGCTTGAGCCACTTGGCCAGCATGATCTTTTGCTGGTTGCCTCCAGACAGCGCGCCAACTTCCTCGGCCAACCCGCTTGCCTTGACGCTGAACGCATCGATCGCGGCTCTGCTGGCGGCCCGAATAGAACCATTGCGCATCAGACCCATCGATGTGTGCTCTGCCAGGCTGGCGGCAATCAAATTGTCGCTGAGAGACTGTTCGAGGAACAGGCCTTCGGTTTTGCGTTCTTCTGGAACGAACCCGATCCCGGCCCGCATCGCCTGCCTGATGGATGTGAACTTGACAGGTTGGTCATGCAATTCAACATTGCCGGTCGCGCCCTGCACAAGCCCAACAATCGACCGAACAATCTCGCTGCGACGCGCACCCATCAGGCCGGCCATCCCAACGATTTCGCCGGCATTTATGGAAAAGGAAATATCTTCGAATTCACCGGGATGGGACAGCCCGGTCACGGCAACAACCTTGTCACCATTGACAGTTCTGGAGCCGCTGACGTCGCCGGGGTGGGCGCCGCCGATCATTTCCGCGACGACTTGCTCTTGCGAGGTTTGTGTCGCGGGCAACGTGCTGATGTGACGGCCATCGCGCAGAACGGTCACGCGGTCGGAAATGCGAAAAATCTCCGCCATGTGATGACTGACATAGACGATGCCGATGCCTTTGCGGGTTAGGCCGCGCAGAACGTCGAACAATGCGTCAACCTCGTCCGGTGCAAGGGCCGACGTTGGCTCATCCAACAACAAAACGCGTGAATTCAGGGAAAGCGCCTTGGCGATCTCAACGATTTGTCGCGAACTGATGGGCAAGCTGTCCACGGGCATTGAGACATCAATCTCCAGCCCAAACTCAGCCAAAAGCGCCTCGGCACGGCGGCGCAGTTCTGGCCAGTCAACAACGCCCATGCGAGCAGGGGCGCGCCCAGCATAGATGTTTTCCGCAACGGACAGTGCGCCTGCGAGGCTAAGTTCCTGAAAGACGCAACTGATGCCGAGAGATTGCGCGTGCGAAGGATTCTCGATCCGCTGTTCCTTGCCGTTGCACAGTATCTTGCCATCTGAGGGCTGGTGCAGACCGTAGAGCAGGTCCAGGCAGGTGGACTTCCCCGCGCCGTTTTCGCCGCACAGTGCGTGAACCTCTCCGGGGCGAAGCTCGAAATCGACACCATCAAGGACAAGGTTGGAGCCAAAGCTCTTCGCGACAGCATCCAGCTGAATGAGCGGCGGAGCGGCCTCACCATCTCGAATCGATGTCGCGTTCATATCTCGTCCTCCCTTCTTCAGGTTGGCATCTGATATCTCAGATGTCAATTGCATTAAGAGGTCGTCTACTTAACGCAGCGAAGGCGGCCAGTTCTGGGGCCGCCTTCAGAAATGGACTTTAGATTAGGGGGTCCTGAGCCTGAGTCAGGCGGCAGTTATTCCGTCCAGCACGATCGAAGCACTTTTGTAGGTCTGGCGCGTCCGATCAATATGCTCAATCAGAAGCGATTTTATCTCGGCGAGGTCACCCTGGCTCACCGCGCTGGCAATCTTCTTGTGCTCTTCAAATGACAGATCGGTGTGATGTGGTAGTTTCGCCAAATGTGTGCGCAAGGCTGCAATCTTGCCGACATAACGCGTGTAACTTGCTGTCAGATAGTCGTTTCCTGCATGTTCAAAAATCAGATGGTGGAAAGACGTATCCAAAGCCAGATACTCCTTGTCATTTCCCCGTCCGCGTTCCTGCTCCATTTTCTTCACGACCTTTGTCATGTCGTTGGACAAACCAACCGGGTCCCGCGACAACGCCAGTTCAAAAGCGGCAGTCTCAATTGCCTGCCGGAAATCACAGATCTGCGTCACTTCTGCCTCGGACAGGGAAAACACTCGGGCCCCCTTTTGCGGCTCGATGCTGACCAGACCTTCATCGCGCAGTTGGGCGAGCGCTTCGCGCACGGGCGACTTTGAAACGCCCAGTTCTTCCGAGATTTTCCGCTCCGACAGAATCTGACCCATCTTCAGTGAGCCATCGATAATGCGGTCCCTCAAATGCTCCAGGGCGAGTTCTCGAAGAGATTTGGGTCGTTCCAGCGCCATCTGGTGGTGCCTCCAAAAAATGTGTTGCAAGGGCGAGGATATCTGATACACCAGATTTAACAAGCTGGAATATCAGATATCAGTATTTGGCGATGGGAGGTCACCAAAATGCGCGCAGAGCTGATTGTTGACTGCAAGAATGAGCACGGAGAGGGGGTTTTCTGGAACCCTGCCGACGGGCTTGTGTGGTGGACCGACATCGAAGGCTGCGCGCTTTGGTCCTTTGATCCGACCACGTCTGAAACAGCTTCATACCAAATGCCCGAACGTGTTTGCTGCTTTGCGCCGCGTGCCTCGGGCGGTCTGATCGTTGCTTATGCCGGTCGTGTTGTTTTGTTCGATCCGGTTACGAAAGCGGAAACGCTGGTAACAGAGTTCGAACCCGACAATTCTGAGACCCGGCTCAATGACGGACGTACTGACAGACAGGGTCGTCTGATTGTTGGCGGCATGAACGAAGCGTCCGGCACTGCTGATTCTTCCGTAATTTGCATCGACACTGACCTCTCCGTGAAGACCGTCATCGATAATGTCGCTTGCGCCAACTCGACATGTTTTTCGCCAGACGGTGGCACAATGTTCTTCGCAGACACGCCGGACCGCGAAATCGTGGCGTTTGACTATGATGCGGCCAGTGGAACGGTTTCCAACCGGCGCGTTCATGCGTCTTTCAAAGACGAACCGGGCCTGCCGGACGGATCCTGTGTCGACGCTGAGGGCGGTATCTGGAACGCCGAATGGGAAGGTCACCGCATCATTCGCGTGGCTCCGAACGGCGAGATTGATCGCGTGATTGATGTCCCGGTCTGGAAGCCCACGTGTTGCACTTTTGGCGGTCCAGACTTGGACACCCTTTTCATCACAACCTCGCGCCTGCTGAGTGATGAGGATGCTCTCACAAAAGAACCGGAATCCGGCGGCCTGTTCGCTGTCAAACCCGGCATTCGCGGCGTGATCGACACGCCGTTCAAAGGATAACCAACCCAATTCTGGAGGAGAAGACCATGTTGAAACAGCTGATGAATACGACGCTTGCTGCCGGCTTTGCCGTGATTGCCTGCACCGCGCAAGCCGAAAACTACCCGGCACCTGTTCCACTGCAAGACGGCGCGCAAGCTCCAATTGACGCGATCACACCCACAAACGAGACGTTACGGATCGCCTACATGCCGCCGGCAACGGAGTTCAACTACTACATTGCCATTGGCGAAGGCATTAAAGCCGTCGCCGCAGAAGAGGGCGTAGAGGTCTTCATGCTGGCCCCGCAATCGGGTGCGGATATCAATGGCCAGATGGGCATGATTCAAGATGTTCTGACCCAGGACGTCGATGCGATCATCTTTGGCACGCATGATGAATTTGCCGCAGCACCACTGCTGAAGCAGGCCGTCGACAAGGGTATGGCGGTGTTGATGATCAACTCTGACATCCCAAACTTCCCGACACCGATCCATGGTGTGGTGGGGTACTCGCAGCGCAACGGCACCCACAATATCGCGGACTGGGCTATCGAAACCTATGGTGACAATCCGTTGAAGGTGGGCATCATCGAAGGCCAGCCGGGTTATCACTCAACCGAGCGTGTGGGCGGGTTCTTGGACGGGATCGAAGGCAACGAGAATTTTGAGGTTGTCGTATCGATAGACGGCAAATGGAACGTCGAAGGCGGCAACACGGCGGGGATGGATATCCTGCAATCGCACCCTGATCTCGACATGATCTTTGCGGCGAATGACTACATGATCATTGGCGCGTCATTTGCCGCCAAAGCCTTGGGCCGTCGCGATATCGTGCTGCTTGGCAATGACGGGGACACCTCCGGCTTGGAAGAGATTGCAGCGGGCAATATCACCGCAACGGTCAACACCTCTCCCTTCCTGATGGGCAAGGCCGCGATGCATGCGACGATTGATGCCCTCAACGGGTCCTACCCCGGCGGTTGGATCGAAACGCCGACCTCGATCGAAGACAAGGACGGTGCCATCAGCGTCCTGCAAGAGCCTGAAAAGCTCTTCCCGCAGCCATCCAAAGAGTACTGAGGGTTCTCCCTGCTTCCCGGTGGCACCTTTGTGTGCTGCCGGGGGCGCAATCCAATCGAAATTCACCTACTAATCGAGGCAATCGCGATGACCACCGCCACGCCCCTTTGGGAATTTGTCGACATCAGCAAGGCCTATCCCGGCGTTCTGGCGAACGACAAGGTCCGGATCAAACTGTTACCCGGATCGATCCACGGGCTGCTGGGCGAAAACGGCTGCGGCAAGTCCACGATGATCAAGACACTGTCCGGCGTGCAACAACCTGACAGCGGTCAGATCCTTCACAATGGACAACCCGTAACCATCAGCGATCCTCAGGTTGCGCGCGATCATGGCATTGCGACAGTGTTTCAGGAATTCTCTATCGTGCCAACGCTGTCGGTTGGTGAAAACATCTTTCTGGGCAACATGCCCCGGTCTCGGTTTGGCGTCATCGACTGGGCTAAGGTCCACAGCGAAGCAGCCCGCGTTCTTGCGGAAATGGACGTCGACGTCTCACCCGATGCCATCACCGGCACGTTGTCGGTTGGTGAACAACAGCTGGTCGAGATTGCCAAGGCCGTGGCCATGGACGCCCGGATGATCATCCTTGATGAACCGACAGCCGCCTTGGGCGAAGACGAGATCGAACGCCTCCACCAGCTTTTGCGCAATATGCGTGGCCGCGGCACCAGCATCCTCTATGTCTCGCACCGGTTGGATGAGGTCGAACGGATCGTTGATGAGGTAACCATCCTGCGCGGTGGCAAGGTCGTGCGCGCGAGCGGCGAGACAGAAATCAACGTATCCGAGATTGTTAGCGCCATGGTGGGGGAGGACATCGGAGAACACTACCCCAAGGAGCAAAATGCGACGGCCGAAGTTGTCATGGAAGCGCACGGGCTCGCGACAGCTTCTGGCGTGACGGATGCGTCGTTCGCCCTTCACCGGGGCGAGGTTCTGGGCCTGGGTGGTGTGCTGGGAAGTGGCCGTACCGAAATTGCCCGCGCCCTGTTCGGAACAGATGAACTCTCCGCCGGGCAGCTGATCCTGAACGGAAAGCCAGTTCGCTTCCGCCGGGAAATGGATGCGATCCGTGCCGGGCTGGCGCTGGTGCCGGAGAACCGCAAATACGACGGATTGTTTTTCAATTTCCGTGCAAGCGGCAATATCACTGCGGCCTCGCTGGGCGGGCTATCTCGCCTTGGTGTGCTGAATCTGAAAGCCGAAGAGCAGGCGACACATGACCTGATCCGGGATCTTGAGATCTCGACACAGGCCGAGGAAAAGACCGTCAACTTCCTGTCCGGGGGCAACCAGCAGAAGATCGTGATCGCGCGCTGGCTGTTCTCGGATTCGGACATTCTGATCCTTGATGAGCCGACGCAAGGCATCGATATCGGAGCCAAAATCGCAGTCTACAAGCTGATCAACAAGCTGACGCGCGCGGGCAAATCCATCATCCTGATCAGCTCGGATCATGACGAACTGCTGGCAATGAGCGACCGGATCGCAATCGTTCAGCATGGCGCGATCACGCGCACCGTTGAGGCATCCGACCTGACCCATGACGATCTGGTGCGCGCGTCTGCCGATACCACCGAAACCAATCTCGAGGAGGTGTTCGCATGAAGCGGATCTTCGATACGCAACTCATTGGACCGTTCGCGGCAATGGTCATCGTGGCGCTCATCGTCGCCCTTACAACCGAGCGCTTCCTTAATCCTGGCAACCTCTCGAACCTGTCTTTGCAGGTCAGCATCGTCGCACTTATTGCCATTGGGTCGACCATGGTCATTTTCACCGCTGGAATCGATCTGAGTTCCGGTTCCATGGTCGCGCTGCTGACCATGATCCTTGCGCAGATGCTCAAATTCATGGGCATCCCCCTAATGCTGGCGTTGCCGATGATCCTGATTGTTGGCGGGCTGCTCGGCCTCTTTATCGGATTGATAACGGCCTATGGGCGCATTCCGTCTTTTATCACCACGCTGGCTGCTCTGATCGCGTTTCGCGGTCTTGCGCTGACGTTCAACAACGGATCGCCGATCTTCTCGCTTGATCCCGCACTCGAGCCAATTTTCTACGGCAAACTGGCGGGTATCCCGCTGCCCTTCTTTTATCTGGTCTTTTTCTACGGGCTTGCCGCCTTCGTAATGAATTTCACCAAGCTGGGCCGCGAGATTTATGCCGTGGGTGGGAACCCCGCCGCTGCTGTTCTGACCGGCATCAACGTGCGCAAGGTTCAAACAACAACCTTCGTGATCGCAGGCTTCATGACCGCCGTCGGTGCCATCCTGATGTCTGCGCGGCTGAACTCGGGCTCGCCCAACTATGGTCAAACCCTTGAGCTGCAAGCGATCGCGGCGGCTGTGGTCGGTGGGGCCAGCCTCGCTGGCGGGCGCGGCAACATTCTGGCCACGCTTATGGGGGCGATGACAATCGTGATCGTTCAGAACGGATTGAACCTGAATGCGGCGCCATCTTCGGTCCAGAACATCGTGCTGGGTCTCATTATTCTGCTCGCCGTTGGCATCGATATGTGGCGCGCTGAGATTTCGGCGCTGATGGGCCGCATCTTTGGGCGCTCATCATCGGGTTCGGCACAAAAAGTCAAAAAGGGGGTCTGACATGGACTTGGGATTGAAAGACAAGCTTGTCCTTGTGACCGGGTCCGGTTCAGGCATCGGCAAAGCGACTGCGCGGGTTTATTTGCAGGAAGGTGCTCGGCTTATTGTGCACGGCCTGACCCAGGTGGAAGTCGCCACCTGTGTGAATGACCTTTCCGCACTGGGCGATGTCAAAGGCATGGCCGCTGATCTGTCCAACCTCGCGGATGCTACGGCCTTGGCAGAGTTTGCGCAGGCCCAGGGGGACGTGGATGTCCTGGTCAATAACGTCGGCATCTTTTCAGTCAAACCGTTCGAAGATCTGACAGACGAAGACTGGATCCACTATTTCAACATCAACGTGCTTTCTGCCGTTCGGATGAGCCGGATTTTTCTGCCCGCAATGCTAGAGCGCGGGACCGGGTCCATCATCAACATGGCCAGCGAGGCAGCTGTCAAACCTCTGCCCCAGATGGTGCACTACTCCGTGACGAAGACCGCGATGCTGGGTCTCACCCGCGGGATGGCTGAGCTTACCAAAGGCACGGGTGTGCGGGTCAATTCGATCCTGCCGGGGCCAACCTGGACCGAAGGGGTTGAGGCCTATTTCGACGGGCTTGCCGAACAAGAAGGCGAACCGCTTGATGCAATCGTCGACAACTACTTCAAGTCGGATGAACCCACATCCCTGATCCAGCGCTTCGTCCAGCCGGACGAGGTCGCGCGCATGATCGTCACGATCTCATCAAGCACCGCGTCAAATGGTGCCGCTCACCGGATCGAAGGCGGCATCGTTCGCAACATTCTGTAACTCTCATGCAAAGGAGCCTCCCATGGCCGCACTTACATTCTCTCACATTGGCATCACGGTTCCGGACCTGGAGAAGGCCGTGGACTTTTATTCCAAGGCGTTCGGGCTTTACGTGTTGATGGAGCCCACTGAAATCCTGCACGACGAAAGCGCCATCGGGCAGATGTGCGATGACGTCTTTGGCGAGGGCTGGGGCAAGTTCCGCATTGCGCATCTGTCGATGGGGGACGGGATCGGCATCGAGTTGTTCGAGTTCCCCAAAACCGTCGAAGAAGAACGTCCCTTTGAATACTGGCGGCGCGGCTTGTTCCACTTCTGCGTTCAGGACGAGGATCTGGAAGGCCGTATCAAGATCATCGAGAGCCTTGGTGGCAAGCAGCGCATGCAACAGGTGCGCAAGTATTATCCGGGCGAGAAGCCCTATCGGATGGTCTACATGGAAGACCCGTTCGGCAACATTTTCGAGCTTTATAGCCATTCCTACGAGTTGACGTATTCGGCAGGTGCCTATGACTGATCAGCTCACATTCACCCCAAGAACGGACAAGCCGAAGGTCGTGATCACCGATTACGACTTTGGCGATGTCAGCGTCGAAAAGGGTATTCTCGAAGCAGCCGGCGCAGAGGTGATTGCACTTCAGGCCAAGCACGAAGAAGACCTGTTTGATGTGGCACCGGATTGCGCGGCTATGATCAACCAATACGCGCGGATTGGTAAGGACACGATCTCGCGCATGCAAGAATGCGAGGTCATCGCGCGCTACGGTGTCGGGGTCGACATTGTGGATGTTGCGACGGCGACAGAACGCAGGATTCTTGTGACGAATGTGCAGGACTACTGCACGGAAGAAGTTGCAGATCACGCGATTGCCCTTTGGATGACGCTGGCGCGCAAGCTGCCGGACTACGACCGGGCGACGCATAAGGGCATCTGGAAGTGGCAAAGTGGCCAGCCGATCAATCGGCTACGGGGGCGCACCATGGGTGTCGTGTCCTTTGGCAAGATTGGACAGGCGATTGCAGCACGCGCCCATGCCTTTGGCGTTAATGTCATTGCCTTTGACCCCTTCCTGCCGGCAGAGGTCGCAGCCCGGCACGGCGCAGAGCTGGTATCCAAGGCGGACCTTCTTGCGCGATCAGACTACATTCTGATGCAGGCCCCGATGACGCCCGAGACGCGGCACTTTCTATCAGATTCAGAGTTTGCGGCGATGAAACCCGGTGCAATCCTGATCAACACAGGTCGCGGTCCAACCGTGGATAACGAGGCGCTTTATCGTGCTTTGACCGAGGGCCATCTTGCCTCAGCAGGATTGGACGACCCCGAAGAAGAACCGGCCAAGCGGGCCAATTGGTCGCCGGATGACAATCCAATTTTCACATTGCCCAACGTGCTCGTGACACCCCATGCGGCCTATTACTCGGAAGAGTCGATCCTCGCCGCGCGTGTCACCGCAGCCACCCAAGTGGCCAAGGTCCTGACGGGCCAGAAACCAGACTACACCGTCAATGCGGATGCTTTGGCCGCACTAACCGCATAACAGGAGACAAACATGCCAGACGTGAGCACCGACCTACGGGTTTTCAACGACTTTGACCGCAACCCGGACTTACTGAAGAACTTCGACAAGGTACTGGCGGCGTATTCTGCTGCCGCCATCTTTGCCGATGTGCAATACCGCACGGGTGTGATGGATAGCGCCATCAAACCTGCCTTCCGTTCCAAGGTGACAGGGCAGGCCGTCACGGTCCAGCTTTCCAAGGGTGATCTGGTTGATCCCCTCCGGGCACTTGAAATGGGTCAGCCCGGCGATGTGATCGTCGTTGATGCCGGCGGTGATCTGCAAACGTCGGTTTGCGGCGGCCTGATGGGCGGATTGGCCCTGAACCGCGGCATCCGCGGCATGATTGTTGATGGCACGGGACGTGACACTGACGAGTTGGAAGACATCAACTGGCCGATCTGGACACGGGCGATCACGCCACGTGGGACGCACACAATGTTCTCTGAACGCAAGGAAGAGCTTTCGATCAACGTGCCCATCGCTTGCGGGGGCGTCGTCGTGAACCCTGGTGATTTCATCGTGGCCGATTTGATGGGGGTCGTCGTGGTCCCACAGGAAATCGCTGAAGAAACGGTGCGTCTCGCGCAGGAACAGGCCGACCGCGAAGAAGAGACCCGCAAATGGGTTGCGAAGGGCAAAACTGTTGAGGATCTGTTGAATGAATTCGGTCGCATCTGACCCGGCCTTGATCGGTGTCGATTGGGGCACCTCATCGCTCCGTGCCTTTTTGATTGGCGCGAGCGGGGAGGTCATTGACGGGGTCACTTCACCGGAAGGGATCATGCAGGTCTCGGGGCAATCCTTCGAGGCGATCCTTGATCGCCTCATCGGACCCTGGGTGGCGCAGACAAACCTGCCAATCCTGGCATCCGGGATGATCACCAGCCGAAACGGATGGATCGAGACACCATACGCTGAAATGCCGCTTGGTGCTTGCGGTCTTGCGGGCGCGTTGGTGCCGCACGAAATCGCGAACGGCGCTCTGGTCCACTTTGTGACGGGGGCTTCTATCGAACACAAAGGTGGCCCCGACGTGATGCGCGGTGAAGAGACGCAGATCATCGGCGCATCCGCTCAGGGGTTGAAAGACGGCATGTTCGTGATGCCCGGCACCCACAGCAAATGGGTCCAAGTCGCAGAGGGGCAGATCGTCGACTTCTCGACCTATATGACCGGCGAAATATTTGCCGCACTGAAAGAGCACACCATCCTTGGCACGTTGATGGAAGCCGACGGCTTCAACGAAGAGGCATTCGAGATGGGCGCGAGAGCAGGCCTTGATGGGCGGACGAACCTGCTGAACAATCTGTTCCATGTGCGGACCCTGCCGCTGATGGGAAAAATACCCAAGGTCGCCACCGCAGACTATATGTCGGGCCTTCTTATTGGGACTGAAGTTGCGGCGGCGACGCAAGATGCAGAAGACATCGGACCCATCACCGTTGTCGGTCGCAATGACCTGTCGGACCGGTATGAAACAGCGCTTGGTATGGCGGGATTCAATAGCCGTCGTGCACCGGACGATATCGTCGCACAGGGCCACTTCCTGATTGCGCGCGCTGCGGGGTTGCTCGGATGATCGACTTGGCCACGGCACTTGCCGAAAACCCCCTGATTGCAATCCTGCGAGGGTTGGAGCCGGAAAACGCGCGTCCTGTATCGGACGTCCTTGTGGACGCAGGTTTCCGCATCATCGAAGTCCCGCTCAACTCTCCTGACCCACTGATGTCTATCCAGCGGATTGCGGCACAGCACGGCGCGCAGTCCATTATCGGGGCCGGAACAGTACTCAACGTCGAACAGGTTGAGGCGGTCGCAGAGGCGGGCGGAAGGATCATCGTTTCTCCGAACATGAACCCGGAAGTGGGGCGCGCAGCGGTTGCGCAGGGGCTGCACTGGTGTCCCGGCGTCATGACCCCATCCGAGGCTTTTTCCGCGCTGGATCTTGGCGCGTCTGTGCTCAAGTTTTTCCCCGCTGAAATGGTGCCCCCAAATGCCATTGCTGCCATGCGGGCCGTTTTGCCGTCCGATTCTGTCGTCGCAGCGGTCGGCGGGATTACCCCCGACACGATGGCGCCTTATCATGTTGCAGGCGTAAACGGGTTTGGGCTGGGGTCTGCCCTTTTCAAGCCAGGCTACTCACTGGATGATATCGGCAAGCACGCTCGTGGGTTTAAGAAGGCTTGGGAAGACTTGACATGAAACAGGCTGTTGTCACCGGAGGGACGCGCGGGATTGGGGCAGGGGTGGCGCGGTCGCTTGCCCAAGCGGGCTGGTCGGTCGTCGCGGCATCCGTGTCACAGACGGAACTGGATGCTTTTGAGCCACAGGACGGGATCACGACGCAACTGTTGGACGTCACCAACCAATCTTCGGTCGATGAGGTAATTGGCGGTCTGATGCAGCTTGATGCGCTGGTGAACTGCGCGGGCATTTTGCTGCGCGGGGATGAGTATGACATCGACGTCTTTGCCAAGGTTCTGGATGTGAACCTGACCGGGACCATGCGGTGTTGCCTTGCGGCGCAACCGTTGTTGGCCAAGGGTGGCGGCGCAATTGTGAACACGGCCTCAATGCTGAGTACCTTTGGCGGTCCATTGGTACCTGCCTATTCTGCCTCAAAGGGAGGCGTGGCGCAGTTGACCAAAGCCTTGGCGGGTCACTGGGCCGAAGAGGGGATCCGTGTGAACGCAATCGCGCCGGGTTGGATTGAGACTGAAATGACCCAAGGCTTGCGCGATGATCCTGCGCGGACCGAAGGGATCATGGCACGCACGCCAATGAAACGATGGGGAAAACCCGAAGAGGTCGGCGCGCTTGTGCGCTGGCTCTTGAGTGATCATGCCAGCTTTGTCACCGGGTCGATTTATCCGGTCGATGGCGGCTATCTCGCAATGTGAGGAGTGACAAATGAAAGACGAAGACACCGCCCGAATGCCTTATCAACTGCCCTTCCCAAAGGATGCGCAGGAAGAAATCGTGATCCCGAATGCGGTCAGCGAAGACGAAAGGCTCTGGGTTCCACAGGCTGAAAACGTGTGGTTCCGGCCGCTTTGCCTGAACCGCTCACAGGGGTATTGGATGAACCTGTTGAAGGTGCGCAAAGCCGGTGTCCTGTCGCGGCACCGCCACCCCCAGCCTGTCCACGGCTTTGTCCTGAAAGGGCGCTGGCATTATCTTGAACATGACTGGGTCGCCGAAGAAGGCGGCTATGTTTATGAGCCACCAGGAGAGACACATACACTTGTCGTACCAGACGACGTCGAAGAGATGATCACCTATTTCCAGGTCAACGGCGTCATGTGCTACGTCGACCCTTGGGGTGAGGTGCAAGGGTACGAAGATGTCTTCACCAAGATTGATTTGTGCCGCAAACATTTTCAAGAGGTTGGCCTAGGGGAAGACTACGTTGACCAATTCATCCGGTGATGGACTGCGATTTGCCTTTGTCGCGCATGATGCCCGCAAAGGCGAAATCGTTGCGTGGGTGGGCCTTCACAAGGCTCGCCTGTCGGATGTGCGCGTCTTTTCGACCGGAACCACAGGTAGCCGGATCAAAGAGGCGTTTCCGGACCTTGATGTGACATGCCTGAAAAGCGGCCCTCTTGGCGGGGACCAACAGATTGGGGCGATGATATGCGAAGACAGGCTGGATGCGCTGATCTTTTTTGTCGATCCGCTGTCACCCATGCCACATGACGTCGACGTTAAGGCCTTGACCCGTTTGGCGACGGTCTATGACTTGCCGATGGCATGTTCCCGATCGACGGCCGATCTTATTTTGAACGGTCTTCTTGGCAAAGACATCGATGCCGCACGGGCGGTCTGACTAATTGTCCGTCAGAAAATAGTCGGCCAATTGATCAAGCCTTTCAACGCCGAGCTGGCTCATGTTCGCCTTGATATCCGCTTTCAGAATGTGAATCAGGTGGTCGATACCCTTGGCGCCAAAGGCGGCAACCGCATACTGAAACGCGCGGCCCACCATCACGAAATCCGCGCCCTTGGACAAAGCACGCATGACGTCGAGCCCCCATGCCACGCCAGAATCGTAGATAAGCGGGATATCTGGTCCGACCGTTTCGCGGATTTTCGGCAACTGATCAATCACCGCCGGTCCCGCTTCAAATTGGCGCCCGGAGTGGTTCGACACCCAAATGCAATCCACGCCTTCATTGACCATTCGTTTGGCATCTTCGGGCCGCAGAACCCCCTTGACGATCAACTGCCCATCCCATTCTTCCCGCAATTCGCTCAGGTATTGCCAGTCCGGAATCCCCCGGATCAGGGCACCGGCATGGGTAAAGCTCTCCCTTCCGCGCTGAGGCACGTAGTCGTCAAAGAACCGCATGCGCGGCATGATCCCTTCGCGCAGATGGGCAAGACACCATGCAGGCCGCAACGCCATTTCGACAAGCGTGCGCAGGTCAGCCTTGGGCGGAACGGTCAGGTTGGCGCGCCTTTGTCGTTCGCGTCGGCTTTCTTCGGGAACATCCACGGTGATGATCAGCGTGTGAAAGCCCGCGGCCTTGATCCGGGGCATCATCTTGCGGCGCAAATCGCCGGAGTTGACGGGGTAGTGCTGGAACCAGCCATTGATGCCAATGTGCGGCGCTACGTCTTCAGGCGATGCTACCGCCACGCTGGACAACGAAAATGGAATGTTGTGCGCCACCGCCGCCTTGGCCAGCAGCCTCTCGGCCCCGGCCCACATCAAACCAGACATGCCCACGGGTGCAATCCCAAACGGCAGATCATATGACTGGCCCAGCAGGCTTGTCCGAAGGTCAGCCTTTGTGCGACCGCACAGAACACTTGGCATGAACCCAATCGCATCAAGCGCATCGCGGTTCACCTTCAACCCCAATTCCCGCCCCGTTGCGCTGTCGAGATACTCGAAAGCGAATTTTGGGATGCGCCTGCGCGCGGCGATCCGCAGATCTTCAATCGACGGGTGTGACAGATCCAGATCCATCTAATATCTCCAACCTTGTGTCATTGCGCCCGCAGGCCCCGGACCGATCACCAAAGGGACGGCAAAGCCAAGGAAATCGCCGGAACATAGGTGATAAGCATCAGCAGGATCAGCATGCCGACAAAAAAGGGCAAGATCGCCTGACTGAGTTTCTCAATGGACACTTTCGAGATGCTGCTCGCCACAAAGAGGTTCACACCCAGCGGCGGTGTGCAAAATCCGATCGCCAGATTGACCGTCAGGATAACGCCGAAGGCAATTGGATCGACACCCAGGGCGGTTGCCACCGGCAACAGGATTGGTGTCATGATGATGATTGATGAAATCGTCTCCATGAACATGCCGATCACCAACAGCAACAGGTTGATCAACAAAAGGATGATGATCGGATTGTCAGAGAGGCTGGTAATTGTCGTCGCCAGTTCAGTGGGTATCCGCGCCAGAGTGATCAGCCTGCCAAAGGCAGTGGCCATGATCACCAGGACAAGAATAGTGCCGCTGGTCTTTGCCGACCCTGCGAGAATTTCGGGCAGGTCCTTGGCGGTGATATCGCCGTAGACAAAAATACCGATGATGGCAGCATAAACCACCGCGACGGCGCCTGCCTCGGTTGGGGTGAAGATGCCGCTGTAGATGCCGCCAAGAATGATCACCGGTACGAGAAGCGCCCAGATCGATGTCTTGAAGCTTTGCCAGACGCCTGGACCGGAGAATGTGGTGGTGGATTGCTGAACAACCTCATCGTTGCGCAACAAAAAGCGGGCAACCAGCATGAACATCAGCGCAAAGAGAACACCCGGAATGACGCCCGCAAGGAACAGTTTTCCGATCGAAACCTCGGCGGTCACGCCATAGATGATAAACGGAATACTTGGCGGGATCATAACCCCGATCATGCCGGAAGATGCGGTCAGCGCACCACTGAACCTGCGCGTGTATCCGACCTTTTCCATCTCGGGGATCATGTTCGACCCGATGGCGGCCACAGTTGCCGGGGACGAGCCGGAGATGGCCGCAAAGAAGACGCATGCCAGCACGTTCACATAGGCCAACCCGCCTCGGATGTGGCCGATCAGAGCGTTGGCAAAACCCACCAGACGCCGCGACATGCCTCCGTGCTGCATCAAATCGCCAGCCAGAATGAAAAGCGGCACAGCGATCAATGGAAAGGAATCCGCGCCTGTTACGACTGACCGTGCCAGAAGCACCATAGGCGGCGTGCCATCGACGAAGATCATCACGATCATGGTTGCAAGGCCAAGGCAAATGCCGATGGGTACGCTGAAGAGCAGGAGGGCAAGGAGGGTCAGGAAGAGAGCTGTAGCCAGCATTGGAAAACCCTCACGCTTTGGTTTGTGCGATCAGTCGCAGCGTTCTGATCAAATGTTGGATGACACGGATCGCGGAAAGGGCTGCGCCGACCGGGGCAGAGGCATAGAGGATCGGGATCGGCAGCCCGAGAACGACGGATGTCTGGCTTGCCACAAACGGCAACATGATCAGCTTGATGCACTCGATTGTCAGCATGACAAGAAACCCGAGGACGAGAAGCGCGATCACGACATCTGCAACAAGTCGTGCCCGGTCGCTCAGAATGTCGCGCAGGACTGTTATCCGTACATGGTCACCGGTATGGAACGCGTAACTGACACCAAGCCACACAAACCAGACAAACAGCCAGAGCGTCAGCTCCTCGCCCCACGACAGCGAGGCATTCATGACGTAGCGCATGAAGACATTGCCGAAGATCAGCACAACAATGGCCGCCAGCAGCGTGCTGGCCATAACTTTTTCAATATTCAGATCGATCCATTTGACAAGTGACATCGTTTACCTCCCCTTAAACGAAGAGGGACCCGCGCTTTGTGTGGCGCGGATGCCCTGAATTGTCCGAAAATCAGCTTCCGCTCGCGTCTGCCACAGCTGCCACCCACGCGTCGTAGGCTTCCGTCCCGACCTCTTCGCGATACTGCAGGCGCACGCTTTCGGTCTTATCTGCAAATGCCTGACGTTGCTCGGCTGTCAGTTCCAGAACCTCGACACCAGCGGCGCGGATCTGTTCCAGCTGTGCGGCATCTTCGGCGGCGACCAACTCTGCTTGATACACGCGAGCGGCTGCCATCGAGTCTTTGACCAGCTGTTGGTGTTCAGCGGACAGGCTGTCATAGAAGAACTGTGACATGACAGGCATATAGACCGCGAACACGTGACCGGTTGTCGAAAGATACTTCTGCACCTCATAGAACCGCTGGGAGGTAATGATCGCCAGCGGGTTTTCCTGCCCGTCAATCACGCCCTGCTGGAGGGCGGAGTAAACCTCGCCAAAGTTCATCGGCGTTGGGTTGGCCCCGAGCGTCTCGAATGTGGCAACATGCGCCGGTACTTTCATCGTACGCAGCTTTACGCCTTCAAGATCTTCGGGTGTCGCGACGGGGCGGACGTTGTTGGTAACGTTGCGGACCCCCAGTTCCAGCCAGCCAAGACCCACGAGGCCCTGGCTTTCGACCCGTTCCAGCATCTGATCACCGGCAGCGCCGTCCAGCACGTCAAAGGCAATGTCCTTGGAGGCGTACATGTAAGGAAGTTCAATCACCGCAAAAGCCGGATCCCAGCCTGCAAAGAAGGAGGAAGGCGGGATCGCCATTTCCAGAACACCGGTTTGAACGCCTTCGATCATCTCTCGGTCGGGGCCCATTTGGGAGGACGGGAAGATTTGCACGTCGATTTCACCGTTTGACCCGGCTTCGACAAGTTCTTCGAATTTCAGGAGCGCACGATGCATGTGGAACGCTTCGGCGGCGCCATGACCGACCTTGATGACGGTCTCAGCGGATGCTGCAAATGCAAGTCCGGCTGCCAGGGCAAGGCTGAGTGCGATTGTAGGTCTTTTGAACATAATGTCCTCCCGGGGGTTGAGCGATGGTTTGATTTGTTAATTTTCGATCTGATATATCAGATACAATATATAAATCAAGACAGCTTTTGAGATCGTGCTAAGGTGGCCCAAGAAAAAAGAGGTGAGTATGGCAGACCCATTGCAGATCAAGCGTCCTGAATCGTTGAGTAAAATTGCCGAAGACCACATTCGGCAAGCTATTGTCACCGGCACATTTCGATTGGGTGAGTCACTGCAAGAGGCGAAGCTTTCGGAGCTCATGGGTATCAGCAAAACTCCGATTCGTGAGGCGTTGGCCGCGCTCAACCTTCAGGGTCTTGTCCAGGTCATTCCGCACCGGGGCGCCTTTGTTTTCTCTTTGTCGCAGGACGATGTGGTTCAACTCTGCCGGTACAGGCTGATCCTCGAAACCGCCGCATTGGACCAAGCGCTCGCTGCGGACCGCGACGCTCTGCTGGCAGAGCTTGACGATATTGTCTCAAAGATGTCTGACGCCCGCGCTGCCAACTCCTTCGAGCAATATCTGAAGTTTGACGCTGAATTTCACGATGCCTTTTTCCGGCATTGTGGAAACAACTACTTGCGGGATGGATATCAAAAAGTCGGCGACATCGTCCGCACCATGCGAACGTATCTGTCCAGGCGTTCCGAGCGGACAGCAAAATCATTCAAGGAGCATGAAGCCATTACGACCCTTCTGCACGAAGGTAAGGTGAAACCAGCCAAGGACGTACTCAAACGACAAATCACGCGGGGCGAGCGTTCATACTCCGATTTGGTTGGGGTTAAGTAGGATTGTAAAACACACCTTGATCGCCAACGGATTGATGTATCAACCATTGTCACCACTAGACAGACTCTGCGAAGTTCGGACGCCATTCGCCGGTCAGTCAATGAAAATCGACGTCAGCATTGATTGCCGGGATGCGGTATAAGCCTCCATCCACATCATCACCGATGTAGGAATGGACTGACTATCCCGCTAAGTCATGATCGTTGGCAGTGAAAGTGTGCAAATCATGTGCAAACCAACCTGAAGGTTCGCAAAACCTTCTGAACCAGACATTGGCGCAAGTGCAGCGAAATGGTGGTTTGTCCCGCACAACTGACATTGCTGCTAGAAACACAATTGAAGTTCTTCAAGCTGCCTCAGAGATCAAACTGACCCTTGATCCTATCACAAACCAAGTCTATACGCCCACGATCACTCCAACGGTGATCATTGAATCGAAACGCCGTGTTTGCCCGCTCCCGTCGCTGGGGGGTACATCCGGCCAAAGGAGAAGCGACAATGAAACTGAATGAACTGTCTGACAACGCAGGCGCAACCAAGAAACGCAAGCGCGTGGGCCGTGGCCCGGGTTCTGGCACCGGTAAAATGGGTGGCCGCGGGATCAAAGGTCAGAAATCCCGCTCGGGCGTGGCGATCAACGGGTATGAAGGCGGGCAGATGCCGCTCTACCAACGTCTGCCGAAGCGTGGCTTCAACAAGCCAAACCGCAAATCATACGCAGTTGTGAACCTCGGCCTGATCCAGAAATTCGTGGACGCAAAGAAGATCGACGCCAAGAAAGCGATCACCGAGGATGTGCTGATCGAAAGCGGCCTCGTGCGCCGCAAACTGGACGGTATCCGCGTTCTGGCAAAGGGTGAGGTGACCGGCAAACTGACCATCGAGGTCACGGGCGCGTCCAAATCCGCCATCGACGCGGTGGCCAAAGCGGGCGGTGCGCTGACCGTGGCAGCACCGGCGGCGGCTGAAGCGGAAGCTTGAGCACCAGGATTGGACTTGTGGGCGGCGACATCGCCGCTTACATAGACTTCTGAGTTTTCCTTCACGCCGCCCGCCGGAAAACGGCCCGGGCGGCGTGTCCGTATCGAAAGAGAGCCCTTCATGGTATCTGCCGTTGAGAACATGGCCGCCAACACCAGCTGGTCCGCGCTGGGCAAGGCGACGGACCTGCGCAACCGCATCCTCTTCACCCTTGGTCTGCTGATCGTCTACCGTCTGGGCACCTTCATCCCGGTGCCGGGCATCGACGGTGTCGCCCTGCGCGAGTTCATGGAGCAGGCAGGCCAGGGCATCGGCGGCATGGTCAGCATGTTCACCGGCGGCGCGCTGGGGCGGATGGGCATCTTTGCCCTTGGCATCATGCCCTATATCTCGGCCTCGATCATCGTGCAGCTGCTGACCTCGATGGTGCCGTCGCTGGAACAGCTGAAGAAAGAAGGCGAGCAGGGCCGCAAGAAAATCAACCAGTACACGCGCTTCGGCACCGTGGCACTGGCAACATTGCAGGCCTACGGGCTGGCGGTCTCGCTTGAAGCGGGCGATATCGTCACCGATCCGGGCCTCTTTTTCCGCATGTCCTGCCTGATCACGCTGGTCGGCGGCACCATGTTCCTGATGTGGCTGGGCGAGCAGATCACCGCGCGCGGCATCGGCAACGGCATCTCGCTGATCATCTTTGTCGGCATCATTGCCGAAGTGCCCGCCGCCATCGCGCAGTTCTTCAGCCAGGGACGTTCCGGTGCAATCAGCCCGGCGGTGATCATCGGCGTGCTGATCATGGTGATCGGGACAATCATGTTCGTGGTCTTCATGGAACGTGCGTTGCGCAAGATCCATATCCAGTATCCCCGCCGCCAGGTGGGCATGAAGGTCTATGACGGCGGGTCCAGCCACTTGCCGGTCAAGGTCAACCCGGCGGGCGTGATCCCGGCGATCTTTGCCTCGTCCCTGCTGTTGCTGCCGGTCACGATCTCGACCTTCTCGGGCAATTCCACCAATCCGGTGATGTCCTGGCTGCTGGCGAATTTTGGCCCGGGTCAGCCGATGTATCTGCTGTTCTTCGTCGCCATGATCATCTTCTTTGCCTATTTCTACACGTTCAACGTGAGCTTCAAACCTGACGATGTGGCGGATAACCTAAAGAACCAGAACGGCTTTGTCCCCGGCATCCGGCCCGGCAAGAAGACCTCCGAATACCTCGAATACGTGGTCAACCGGGTGCTGGTGCTCGGCTCGGGGTATCTTGCGGCGGTCTGCCTTCTGCCGGAAATCCTGCGCGGGCAATTCGCGATCCCGTTCTATTTCGGCGGCACCTCGGTGCTGATCGTGGTCTCGGTGACAATGGACACCATTCAACAGGTGCAAAGCCACCTTCTGGCACACCAATACGAAGGCCTGCTTGAGAAGTCGCAACTGCGCGGCAAGACCGGCGGCAAACCTCGCAAGAAACGGAGCCCCGTCCGCCGATGAATATAATACTGCTGGGGCCTCCCGGGGCCGGTAAGGGGACGCAGGCGCGCCACCTTGTAGAGACACGCGGCATGGTGCAGCTGAGCACCGGTGACATGCTGCGCGAGGCCAAGGACTCCGGCACGGAAATGGGCAAAGTGGTGGCGGACGTGATGGCGCGCGGCGCGCTTGTCACCGACGAGATCGTGATCGGCCTGATCCGCGAGAAGCTGGAGACGGTGAAGGCCAACGGCTTCATCTTCGACGGCTTTCCCCGGACGCTGGCACAGGCCGACGCGTTGGGCGAGTTGCTGGAGGCCGAAGGCGAAACGCTGGATGCGGTGATCGAAATGCGGGTCGATGATGCGGCGCTTGTCGCGCGGATCGTGGCGCGGTCGACCTGCGGCATGTGCGGTGAGGTCTATAACGACAACACCAAGCCGATCCCGGCGGATGGCAAATGCACCAACTGCGGCGGCACCGAATTCAAACGCCGGGCGGATGACAATGAGGAAAGCCTCAAGACCCGCCTGATGGAATACTACAAGCAGACCTCGCCGCTGATCGGCTATTACTATGCCAAGGGCATGCTGTCCCGCGTTGACGGGCTGGGCGCGATCGGCGCTGTTCAGGGCGAGATCAAGGCCGTGCTGGACAGCTAACGGTACTTGATGTCCGATGGTTTGCGGATGTCTCCCGCCAACCGCGGCACATGCTGGATAACATAGGCATAAAAGGCCGCGTTCTTGCGGCGCGCACCTTTCGCCGCATCGGCGACCTTCGCGGCGGCCCGGATGTGCATGATCTCCTCGCGCGTCAGGTTGTATTTCACCGCAACGCCGCGCGACGGATGCGTGTTGGAGACCGCGTTCTTATCGTCGAAGAATACCTCAAACAGCTTGGCACCGGGCTGCGGCGCGTCTTCGGGGGAGGTGTAGGCATCTTCGGGCCCGGTGATTTCGGACAGGAACCAGGTGGGTTTCGGATCGATGTCGGCGCCGGTGACCTGAGCGGCCACCCAACGCCGCAGGTCATGGACGTACTGTTTTTTGCCGACCTTTTTCAGGTGCCCGGGATGTTCGCTCTTGAACTGCGTGACAGCGGCGGTCCAGTCGACATGGAATTGCCGGCTGGAGGCGGGATCGTGGGGGGAGGATTTCGCACCGGAGGGATGGGTTGAGCGCGCGCGCCCGTCGGTGAAATAGACGCTGCCGATCTTTTTGTCGGCGATGCTGCACATCACCGCGACCTCGGTGCCGAGGTATTCGGTGATGGTCCAGGGATCGAGCCCCTTGTCGCTGTCGTCCCAGGCGGGGGTTTCGTCTGCGTCATAATCGGGCAGGAACGGGCTGGAACTGGTGTCAACCTCGCGCTGAACCACCGCCGTGGCGCGCCGTTGCAGGGTTTGCAACTGGCTGACGGCGGGGCTTTTGTCGGCGCTTTGCCGCAGGGCCGCCAATGGGTCAGTTCCCGCGGTGCGGCGGGGCGCGGTGGCGGGCTTCGGTGACGCGGTCGCAACGGCGGCAGGCTTGCGGGGGCGGGCGGTTTTCATGCCGGATATTCCAAGTTCTGGAGCGCTTCGGATCATGCTACCTGAGGTGGTAATTGCCGTCCAGTGTCCTGGCGGTGCTGCCGGTCTTTCGCTCGCGCGGCATCTGACCGGCCAGACGGGTTGACGCCATCCTAAAAAGCCCATAACACGCGCTATCTCGACAGAGAATCAAATCGCAAGGCAGGTCGCTCCTGTGGCGCGAGATCACCTGATCAGCTGACGCCCGATGGCAGGAAACGCCTCGGGCTTACGTTGTGAAAAAAGGGTCTGGAATTACGGACCCGCAACGAAAAGGAAATAGACACGTGGCACGTATTGCCGGCGTAAACATCCCGACTGCAAAGCGGGTTCCCATCGCCCTCACATATATCACCGGTATCGGCAACGCCTCCGCGAAAGCGATTTGCGAAGCTGTCGGTATCGACGCGGCCCGCCGGGTCAACGAACTGTCTGACGCGGAAGTACTGGCCGTGCGCGAGCACATCGATGCCAATTACACCGTCGAAGGCGATTTGCGCCGCGACACGCAGATGAACATCAAGCGCCTGATGGACCTTGGTTGCTACCGTGGCCTGCGCCACCGCCGTAACCTGCCGGTTCGTGGTCAGCGCACCCATACCAACGCTCGTACCCGCAAAGGCCCCGCGAAGGCCATTGCCGGTAAGAAGAAATAAGGGAGGGTCTGACCGATGGCACGTGATAAAGTACGCGTTAAGAAAAAGGCCAGCAAGAACATTGCCGCAGGTGTGGCGCATGTGAACAGCTCCTTCAACAACACCAAGATCCTGATCTCGGATGTGCAGGGCAATGCGATCTCCTGGTCGTCTGCGGGCACCATGGGCTTCAAGGGCTCACGGAAATCCACACCCTATGCGGCCCAGATGGCGGCAGAGGATGCGGGCCGTAAGGCACAGGAACATGGCGTGAAGACGCTGGAAGTCGAAGTGCAGGGCCCGGGTTCGGGTCGTGAAAGCGCCCTGCGCGCATTGGCCGCTGCCGGGTTCAACATCACCTCGATCCGTGATGTGACGCCGATGGCGCACAACGGCTGCCGCCCGCCAAAGCGCCGCCGCGTATAAGCACTCAAAACTTTGTGGGGCCACGTGGTGTGCACGCGGCCCCCATCCGCTTTTTAGAAACCTCGAGCGTCTGCACCTTTCGGACATGGGGCGCAGACAAGAATGGAGGGACGCATGATCCACAAGAATTGGGCTGAACTGATCAAGCCACAACAACTGGACGTCAAACCGGGCAATGATCCGGCACGTCAGGCCGTCGTCATGGCCGAGCCGCTGGAGCGCGGTTTCGGCCTGACAATGGGCAACGCGCTGCGCCGTGTGCTGATGAGTTCGCTGCAGGGCGCGGCGATCACCTCCGTACAGATCGACAACGTGCTGCACGAGTTTTCCTCTGTCGCCGGTGTGCGTGAAGATGTGACCGACATCATCCTGAACCTCAAGGGCGTCAGCCTGCGCATGGAAGTCGAAGGGCCGAAGCGCCTGTCGATCTCTGCCAAGGGGCCGGGTGTCGTAACGGCGGGTGACATTTCCGATTCCGCAGGGATCGAAGTGCTGAACCGCGAGCATGTGATCTGCCACCTTGACGATGGCGCGGACCTCTACATGGAACTGACCGTCAACCAGGGCAAGGGGTACGTTTCCGCCGAGAAGAACAAGCCGGAAGACGCGCCCATCGGCCTGATCCCGATCGACGCGATCTATTCGCCGGTCAAGAAGGTGAGCTATGACGTGCAGCCGACCCGCGAGGGCCAGGTGCTGGATTACGACAAGCTGACCATGAAAGTGGAAACCGACGGGTCGATCACGCCGGATGACGCGGTGGCCTTTGCGGCGCGCATCCTTCAGGATCAGCTGGGCATCTTCGTGAATTTCGAAGAGCCTGAATCCGCCTCCCGCGCGGATGAGGATGATGGTCTTGAGTTCAACCCGCTGCTGCTGAAGAAGGTGGACGAGCTGGAACTGTCGGTGCGCTCTGCGAACTGTCTGAAGAACGACAACATCGTCTACATCGGCGACCTGATCCAGAAGACCGAAGCGGAAATGCTGCGCACACCGAACTTTGGGCGCAAGTCGCTGAACGAGATCAAGGAAGTGCTGTCGGGCATGGGCCTGCACCTCGGCATGGACGTCGAGGACTGGCCGCCAGACAACATCGAGGATCTGGCCAAGAAATTCGAAGATTCCTTCTAGAAGGGGTCTTCACCAAGACGCCCGCCTCTGGCGGGACAATGCCCGCGCTGGCGGGGAATACCTGGGTCGCAAGACCCCAAGGAGAACCGGGTGACACGCATCACCCGGTCAGACAAAGCAAAACCGCCCGTAGAGGGCACGATTAGGAGAAGATAAATGCGTCACGCACGTGGATACCGCCGCCTGAACCGCACACATGAGCACCGCAAGGCGCTTTGGGCGAATATGGCCGGCTCGCTCATCGAGCATGAGCAGATCAAGACAACGCTGCCCAAGGCCAAGGAACTGCGTCCGATCATCGAGAAGATGATCACGCTGGCCAAACGGGGCGATCTGCATGCCCGCCGTCAGGCGGCTGCAAAGCTGAAGCAGGACCAGTATGTCAGCAAGCTTTTCGACGTGCTGGGCCCCCGGTACAAGGACCGCCAGGGCGGATATGTGCGCGTGCTGAAAGCGGGGTTCCGTTACGGCGACATGGCACCGATGGCGATCATCGAGTTTGTCGATCGTGACCGGGATGCCAAGGGCGCAGGCGACAAGGCGCGTCTGGCCGCGGAAGAAGCCGCAGAAGAATAGGGTCCGCGCAAACTGCGTCTGGCCGAGGCCCTTGTCCCGATGGACAAGGGCTTTTTTTATGCCTCCGGCGGGGATATTTAGAAACCAGAGAAGCGGGGGCGTTGCGATGGTCGGCAGCAAGGCGCATATCTGGGATATGAGAATACTCCTTGTCATTTTCGCGCTGTTTCTTGCGGCGCCCCTTGCCGCGCAGCAGGTGCCGCAGAGTACCGCGCAGATGCAGCTGAGCTTTGTTCCGCTGGTCAAGCAGGCGACGCCCGCAGTGGTGAATATTTACGCCAGGATCATGACGGCGCCGCGGCGCACCCCGTTGCAGAGCGATCCGTTTTTCGAGCGGTTTTTCCGGGATTTCGGGCCGGTGCAGCCGCGGGTGCAGAACTCTCTGGGGTCGGGGGTGATCCTGTCGGATGACGGGATTGTCGTGTCGAACTTCCATGTCGTTGGCATGGCCACGGAGATTCGGGTTGTGCTGGCCGACCGGCGGGAGTTTTCCGCGCGTGTCCTGCTGGCGGACGCGGAAAGCGATCTGGCCATTCTTCAGCTGGAGGATGCCGGCGGTTTGCCCTTTTTACCGCTGCGCAGATCGGACACTGTCGAGGTCGGAGAGCTGGCGCTGGCCATCGGCAACCCGTTCGGGGTGGGGCAAACCGTGAGCAGCGGCATCGTGTCGGGGCTGGCGCGGTCTGGTGCCGCGACGGGCAGCGGACGCGGCTATTTCATCCAGACCGATGCCCCGATCAATCCGGGCAATTCCGGCGGCGCACTGATCGACATGTCGGGCCAGTTGATCGGGATCAACACCTCGATCCTGACCCGGTCTGGCGGGTCAAACGGTATTGGATTTGCGATCCCGTCTGATCTGGTCGCGGCCTTCATGACGCAGGCCAAGCAGGGCAAGACTGTCTTTGAGAAACCCTGGGCGGGGATGAACGGCCAGCCGGTTGACGCTGAAATTGCCGAGGCCTTTGGCCTGGATCGCCCCGGGGGGATCATCGTCTCGGCGCTGCATCCTATCAGCCCCTTTGCCCAGGCGGGTATCGGCACCGGTGACGTGATCGTCGCGGTCAACGGGCAGCCGGTGAACACGCCTTCCGAAATGGTTTACCGGATGAGCGTGACCGGGCTGGGTGAAGTGGCGCGGATTTCATACATGCGAAACGGGCAGCGGGCCGAAGCGGACGTGTTCCTGTTACAGGCCCCCGACACACCGGACCGCGCGGCGCTGACCTTGACCGCGGGCCAGTTGCTTGAGGGGCTGGCGCTGGCACGGATCAACCCGGCGGTGATTGCGGAGTATAATCTGCCGTTGGAAAGTGCCGGTGTCGTAGTGACGGAGGCGGGACGTCTGGGGCGGCGTGTGGGGTTGCAGACAGGAGATGTGATCGCAGCGGTGAACGACCGGGCGGTTACCAGACCGCGCGAGGTTGCCGCCGCCCTGGAAACCCGCGCCCGCGGGTATGCGCTGACCGTGACCCGGGGCGCGCGGCGCTTCGTTTTGCGGTTCGGGGTATAATCCTTGGCTGATCTGTTTTCCAGCGACGCCGCGCCGCCGGTCTCCGGGCACCGCCCGCTGGCAGACCGGTTGCGGCCGCAGAGCCTGTCGGAGGTCATTGGCCAGTCGCTGATATTGGGCCCCGAGGCGCCGCTGACGGTGATGCTGGCCTCCGGCGCGTTGGGATCGCTGATTTTCTGGGGGCCTCCGGGGGTCGGGAAAACCACCATTGCGCGGTTGCTCGCGCATGAAACGGAGCTGCATTTCGTGCAGATCAGCGCCATTTTCACCGGCGTGCCTGACCTGCGAAAGGTGTTTGAAGCGGCCAAGATCCGGCGCCAGAATGGCCAGGGCACCTTGCTGTTCGTCGATGAAATCCACCGTTTCAACAAGGCCCAGCAGGACGGATTTCTGCCGCATATGGAGGATGGCACGATCCTGCTGGTGGGGGCGACCACGGAAAACCCTTCCTTTGAGCTGAATGCGGCGGTGTTGAGCCGGGCGCAGGTGCTGGTGCTGGAACGCCTGCCCCTGAGCGATCTGGAGCGGCTGGCCCAGCGGGCAGAGCGGGAATTAGGCCAGGCGCTGCCGCTGGACGGGGCTGCGCGCGAGACGCTGCTGGAGATGGCGGACGGCGACGGGCGCGCCCTGCTGAACCTGATTGAACAGGTGGCGGCGTGGAAGATCGAGGGCAAGCTGGACACGGCGGCCCTGTCGGCGCGGTTGATGCGGCGGGCGGCGCAATATGACAAGGGTGGGGATGCGCATTACAACCTGATCTCCGCGCTGCATAAATCGGTGCGCGGGTCAGATCCGGACGCAGCCCTCTACTGGTTTGCGCGGATGCTGGAGGGGGGCGAGGACCCGCGCTACCTGGCCAGGCGGATCACCCGCATGGCGGTGGAGGATATCGGGCTGGCCGACCCGCAGGCACAGGCGATTTGCTTGCAATCGTGGGAAACCTACGAAAGGCTCGGGTCGCCGGAGGGGGAGCTGGCACTGGCGCAGGCGCTGGCCTATCTCGCGCTTGCCCCGAAATCAAACGCCGCCTATGTCGCCTATAAGGGCGCGCGGGCTGCCGCAAAGCAGACCGGGTCGGAGCCGCCGCCGAAACATATCCTGAACGCGCCGACCTCCCTGATGAAGGATCAGGGCTACGGGGCGGGGTACGCCTACGATCACGATGCGGAAGACGGGTTTTCCGGCCAGAACTATTTTCCCGAAAAGATGGACCGGCCCACGCTCTATGCTCCCGTCGAGCGGGGGTTCGAGCGCGAGTTGAAAAAGCGCATGGACTATTTTGCAAAGCTGCGCGCCAAGCGCGAAACTTGACAATTGTGCAAGCGTGCGTGACAGACCGCGCATGATGAACACACTGATCATGGTGGCCCTTGGTGGGTCGATAGGCGCGTCGTTACGCTTCCTCTGGGGGGTGTCTGTCTTGCGTCTGGCAGGACCAGGCGACTTCCCTGTTGCGATCATGGTGGCCAATATCGTCGGGTCGTTCCTGATGGGCGCCTTCGTGGTGTTGGCGGCCCAGCGTGGCCTTACGCACCTGAGCCCCTTCGTGATGACCGGGCTGCTGGGCGGCTTCACAACGTTTTCGGCATTTTCGCTGGAAACGGTGACCCTGATCGAGCGTGGCAATATCGGCGGCGCAGGTCTTTACATTGCGCTGTCGGTCGGCCTCTCGGTCGCCGGCCTGATGCTGGGGTTATGGATGATGCGGGGGATGTTGCCGTGAGCCGGGTTCAGGTGCTTACTGTCGCCGATGACGACGCGGACCAGCGACTGGACCGGTGGTTTCGCGGGAAGTTTCCGCAAATCAGTCAAGGCCGGATCGAAAAGCTGTGCCGCAAGGGTGAAATCCGTGTCGATGGCGGGCGGGTCAAGGCGGCGACCCGGCTGGCGGCCGGGCAGCAGGTGCGGGTGCCGCCGCTGCCGGATCAGGCCGCGCCGCCGGTGGAAACGCGCCGCGTATCGGATGCCGACGCCAGGCTGATCCAATCCTGCGTCATCTACCGCGACGATCATGTGATTGCCCTGAACAAACCGGCGGGGTTGCCTACCCAGGGCGGATCAAAGCAGACCCGCCATGTCGACGGTTTGGCGGAGGCGTTGAAGTTCGGTTTCGACGAAAAACCACGTCTGGTTCACCGCCTCGACAAAGACACCTCGGGCGTTTTGTTGCTGGCACGGACACGCCTTGCGGCCCGGGCGCTGACCGCCGCGATGCGCCACCGCGACACGCGCAAGATCTACTGGGCGCTGGTGGCCGGTGTTCCCACGCCTTACCTTGGTGAAATCCGCTATGGGCTGGTCAAGGCCCCCGGTCATGGCAAGGGCGGCGAGGGTGAAAAGATGATCGCGGTCCACCCGCGCGAAGTCGATGACACGCCCGGCGCGAAACGTGCGCATACGCGTTACGCCACGCTTTACCGGGTGGCCTCGCGTGCCGCTTGGGTCGCGATGGAGCCTGTCACCGGCCGGACCCACCAGTTGCGCGCGCATATGGCCGAGATCGGTCACCCGATTATCGGCGATGGCAAATACGGCGGATCGGGGCAGGAGAACATGGGCGACGGCTGGGGCGCGCAACTGGGCGGGATCATTTCAAAAAAGCTGCATCTTCATGCGCGGATGATGCGGTTTGAGCATCCCGAGACACGCGAGATCGTGACCGTAACAGCGCCGATGCCGGACCATATGGTGCACAGCTGGGACACATTCGGCTGGACCGAGGACCTGGCGGCGGAAGATCCCTTCGAGGCGCTTGAATGAGCGCTGATCCGCGGCTGGTTATCTTTGATGTTGATGGCACTCTGGTGGACAGTCAGGGCGACATACTGGCGGCGATGACCTGTGCCTTCGAGGCGGTGGATCTGCCGGCACCGGAGCGTGGCGCGATCCTTGGTATCGTCGGTCTGTCGCTGGATGTCGCGATGGCGCGTCTGGCGCCCGACGCGGATCATGCGCGCATGGTGGAGGCGTACAAGGATGCCTATATCACGTTACGGGCGAGAACCGGGGCGGCGCGGTCCTCGCCGCTTTATCCCGGCGCGCTGGAGACCTTGTCGCGGCTGAACGCGCAGCCCGATGTGCTGTTGGGGGTGGCAACCGGCAAATCCAAACGCGGGCTCGACAAGCTGGTCGAAGCGCATGCCTTGGAGGGGCTGTTCGTCACCCGGCAGGTTGCGGATTTCCACCCCTCGAAACCGCATCCGTCGATGATATTGCAGGCGATGGCCGACGCGGGTGTCGCACCGGTCAATACCGTGATGATCGGGGATACGAGCTTTGATATGGAAATGGCGAATGCCGCGGGGGTTCACGGTCTGGGGGTCAGTTGGGGGTATCACCCGGTCACGGCGTTGAGTGCCGCGCAGCGCATCGTGGCGAGCTTTGATGCGCTGGAAGCGGCGCTTGCGGATTACTGGAGGGCGTCGCGATGAGCGAATGGAAGGCCAAGCGCTTCTGGAAAGCCAGCGAGGTGATCGCGGCGGAGCAGGGGTTTACCGTCACACTGGATTCCCGCCCGGTCAAAACGCCGGGCAAACGCGCGCTGGTGGTGCCCAGCCGGGGATTTGCCGAGGCCATCGCTGCGGAGTGGGAGGCGCAGGAAGACCAGATCGACCCGCGCATGATGCCCTTCACGCGCACCGCGAACGCGGCTCTCGACAAGGTGGCACTGCAACGTGCGGAAGTTGCCGACATGCTTGCCGATTACGGCGACAGCGACCTGCTGTGTTATCGCGCAGAACAGCCCAGGGAACTCGTGGCGCGTCAGGCGGCGCAGTGGGATCCGATGCTGGCATGGGCCCGCACGGCATTGGGTGCGTCCTTGCAGGCGCGTTCGGGCGTGATGCATGTGCCGCAGGATCGAGCGGCTCTGGCGCGCCTGCGGGATCGGGTGCATGCGCTTTCAGACTTCGAACTTGCGGCCTTTCATGACCTCGTCAGCCTGTCCGGATCGCTGATTCTTGGCTTTGCCGCTGCGCAAGATGTGGAAACATCGCGTGCGATTTGGGACATATCCCGTCTCGACGAACTGTGGCAGGCAGAGCAATGGGGGCAGGATGACGAGGCCGAAGCCGCCGCCGCCCTCAAACAAATCGCTTTTGAACACGCAAAAGTGGTTTTTGACCTCTCCAAGCCTCAATTTTAGCGGTAACAGTAACCTGCGCGTCAACTTGCGCTCGTGAGCGCGCGATTTTCATGTGCCTGCCCTTGACGTTTTCGCCTGAATCCGAGCAGTATGACGCCCACTTGGAAGGCAATAACTTCCAATATCGCCTCCGGCCAAAAAAGGGCCGGTCGACCCGTCGAAATCGGCGGAAAATCAGGAAGAGGTAAAAATGAGAAAATCTGTAATCCTTGGCGCGCTGACCGTCGCCGGCCTTTCGGCTGGTGCTGCGGCTGCTGGTACGTTGGACGACGTCAAAGCACGCGGCAAACTCAACTGTGGCGTCACTACCGGTCTGGTGGGCTTTGCGGCTCCCGACGCGAACGGTGAATGGAAGGGCTTTGACGTCGCTGTATGTCGTGCCGTTGCCGCCGCCGTTCTGAATGACCCGACAGCTGTTGAATTCGTGCCAACAACCGGCAAGACACGCTTTACGGCGCTGGCGTCGGGCGAGATTGACATGCTGGCACGTAACACCACATGGACCTTCAGCCGTGACGTGGACCTCAAGTTCACATTTGTCGGTGTGAATTACTATGACGGTCAGGGCTTCATGGTGCCGAAAGCGCTGGGCGTGTCTTCGGCAAAGGATCTTGACGGGGCGACCGTCTGCATCCAGACCGGGACGACAACCGAGCTGAACCTCGCGGATTTCTTCCGCGCGAACAACATCAGCTACGAGCCTGTGCCGATCGAGACAAATGCGGAAGGCCAGCAGCAGTATCTTGCGGGTGCCTGCGACACGTATACGACAGACGCCTCTGGTCTGGCCGCGACACGTGCCACCTTCGAGAACCCGGGCGACCACGTTCTGCTGCCTGAGATCATCTCCAAGGAGCCTCTGGGCCCGCTCGTGCGCCACGGCGACGATGAATGGGGTGACGTTGTGCGCTGGACGCTGAACGCGCTGATCACAGCTGAAGAGCTGGGCGTGACATCGACCAACATCAACGAGATGGCCGCCAACACCAACAACCCCGAAGTGGCGCGTCTGCTGGGCACCGAAGGCACATTGGGCGAAATGCTCGGTCTTGATGCTGAATGGTCCAAGCGTGCGATTGCAGCGGGTGGCAACTACGGTGAAATCTTTGCCAAGAACATCGGCGAAGAAACCCCGATCGGTCTGGCGCGCGGCCTCAACGCGCAGTGGACAAACGGTGGTCTGATCTACTCGCCTCCGTTCCGCTAAGAACCAAACGGCCAAGGGCGCGGGACATCCTGCGCCCTTCGCATTTAACGACCCACAAAACCATAACCCGACCACCGAGGCGCATAAGTGTCCGTTAAAACAAAGGTCGGAACCACGGGGAAAATTTCAATGACGACACTGACGGACCCGCCACGGGAGTCCTTCCGCCTGTCTATGTTAATCAATGACACGCGGTACAGGTCGATGACCTTTCAGGTGATGGCATTTATTCTTCTGTCGCTTTCGGTTGGTTATCTCTACAGCAATCTCGCCGCAAATCTTCAGGCCCAGGGGCTGAGAATTGACTTCTCGTTTCTTGGCGCGCCAGCGGGATATGACATCAACCAGCGTCTGATCGAATATACCAGCCAATCGACAAACGCCCGCGCCGCCATCGTCGGTATTCTGAACACGCTGCTTGTCGCCTTTCTGGCCTGTGTGATGGCGACTGTCTTCGGTGTCTTTGCCGGCGTGCTGCGCCTGTCGAAGAACTGGCTCGTGTCCAAGATCATGGCCTTTTACGTTGAGATTTTCCGCAATATTCCGGTCCTGATCTGGATCCTGATCATCTACGGCATCATGACTGTTTCGATGCCGGGCGCGCGCCCGTTTCTGGGCGAAAACCCGGACCGCGAGATGTTGTTTGGCATGTTTGCCTTCACCAACCGTGGCGTTTATTCCCCCGCGCCGATCTGGGGCGAGGGGTCAATGGTCGTGGTGGCGGTCTTCATCCTGTCCATCATCGGAACTGTTGCCTACCGGCGCTACGCGACCAACCTGCTCTACAAGACAGGCAAGCTGCTGCCGATGGGATGGCCATCGCTGGTGATTTTCTTCGTGCCCACGATCGTCATCTTCTTTCTGATGGGCCAGCCCATCGGGCTTGACCTGCCGGATCCGCTCGCCAACCGATTCAACCTCAAGGGCGGCATTCAGATCGGTGCGCCCCTGATCGCGATCTGGTTTGCCCTGTCGATCTATACCGGTGCCTTCATCGCAGAAAACGTGCGTGCCGGCATACAGGCGGTATCGCGGGGCCAGACCGAGGCGGCCTCCGCGCTTGGCCTGCGGTCCGGTCGCGTGATGAGCCTCGTGGTGCTGCCACAGGCGCTGCGGGTCATCATCCCGCCGTTGATCTCGCAATATCTCAACATCACCAAGAACTCTTCCCTCGCGATTCTGGTGGGCTATGCCGATGTCACCGCGACACTGGGGGGCATCACGCTGAACCAGACCGGACGCGCCATCGAATGCGTGGTGCTGATGATGCTGTTTTACCTGACGATCTCGTTGCTGATCTCGGCGGTGATGAACGTCTACAACAAATCCGTAGCCCTGAAGGAGCGCTGAGCCATGTCGGATACTCATGCACACTCCGTTGCCTTCGTGCGGACACAAGACGTCCCGATGGCCCCTCCGCCCAGCAATGCGGCGGGACCGGCCAAATGGGTGAAGGATAATCTTTTCGCGACACCGCTGAACGGATTGCTGACGCTGGTGGCGCTCTACTTTATCTATGCCATCCTGTCGTCGGCCCTGCCGTGGATATTGGGCGGTATCTGGAATGCTCCCAGCCTCGCGGCCTGTCGCGATATCCTCGACGGCGCTTCGGCGGCCTGTTTTGCGGTTCTGTCCGAACGCTGGAACCAGCTGCTTTTTGGCTTCCAATACCCCGATGACCAGTACTGGCGCCCGGGACTGGCCTTCATCCTGCTGTTCATCGCCGCCGCACCCGTGCTGTTTTTCGATCTGCCGCGTAAGCTGCTGGCGTTCACGGCGATTTACCCGTTTGTCGCCTATTATCTGCTCTGGGGGGGCACGATCTTCGTGCCGATCCTTGCGTTGGTAGGCGTTGCAGGCGGGTTCATGGTGTACCAGCGACTGGTTGCTGGCAGCTTTGCCGCCGGGTTCTTCGGCGGTATTGCGGCGGCCTTCGTCATCTGGATCATCGGCGGCTGGCTGATCCCGGACGATGCATCGGCCAACGCCATGCTTCCGGCGGTGCCCAGCCGGTACATGGGGGGCTTTATGCTCAACATGATGCTGGGGGTGACCTGCGTGTCGCTGTCCGTACCGATTGGCATTGCGCTGGCGCTGGGGCGTCAGTCCAGCATGCCGCTGATCAAGTGGATCTGCGTGATCTTCATCGAGTTCATCCGGGGTGTGCCGCTAATTACCCTGCTTTTCGTAGCGAACGTCATGCTGGCGTATTTCTTCCCGCCCGGGTCCGGTGTGGACCTGTTCCTGCGCGTGGTGATCATGATCACCATGTTCTCGGCCGCCTATATCGCCGAGGTGATCCGGGGCGGCCTCGCGGCCCTGCCGAAGGGGCAGTACGAAGCCGCGGACAGCCTTGGCCTTGATTACCCGCAGGCGATGCGGCTGATCATCCTGCCACAAGCGCTCAAGATCTCCATCCCGGGGATCGTGAACGTGGCTGTGGGTCTTTTCAAGGATACCACGCTGGTCTCGGTCATTTCGATGTTCGACCTTGTTGGCATGATCCGCGGGCCGATCCTTGCATCGACCGAATGGAATGGCGTTTACTGGGAGCTTTTCGGCTTTGCGGCCCTCCTCTTTTTCATCGTCTGCTACGGCATTTCGCAATACTCACAATGGCTGGAACGTCGCCTCGCGACCGACCACCGATAAGGAGGCCTGAATAATGGCTGAACACGCAACTCAAATGCAGGTCTCGGACGAGATCGCCATCACCATCAACAAGATGAACAAGTGGTACGGCACGTTCCACGTGCTGCGCGACATTGACCTGACGGTGAACCGGGGCGAACGGATCGTGATCTGCGGGCCCTCCGGCTCCGGCAAGTCCACGCTGATCCGCTGCATCAACGCGCTCGAAGAGCACCAGCAGGGCACGATCGAGGTGGACGGCACCTTGCTGTCATCGGACCTCAAGAACATCGACAAGATCCGGTCAGAGGTCGGCATGTGCTTTCAGCACTTCAACCTGTTCCCGCATCTGACGATTCTGGAAAACTGCACACTGGCGCCGATCTGGGTACGCAAGACACCCAAGAAGGAAGCCGAAGAAACCGCGATGCATTTCCTTGAGAAGGTGAAGATCCCCGATCAGGCGATGAAGTATCCCGGGCAGCTCTCGGGGGGGCAGCAGCAGCGGGTGGCGATTGCGCGCAGCTTGTGCATGCGCCCGCGCATCATGCTTTTCGACGAACCGACGTCCGCGCTGGACCCGGAGATGATCAAGGAGGTGCTCGACACCATGATCGAGCTCGCCGAAGAAGGTATGACGATGCTGTGCGTGACGCACGAGATGGGTTTTGCCCGCCAGGTGGCGAACCGCGTGATCTTCATGGATGCTGGTCAGATCGTGGAGCAGAACGAACCCGAAGAGTTCTTCAACAATCCGCAGAGCCCGCGTACCCAGCTGTTCCTGAGCCAGATCCTCGGTCACTGACGCGGCAGGGACGCGCCCGGCTTACGACAGGTCGCGCGGGATAATGAAATCAATCGGCTGGCCTTCGTGCCAGCCGATGTCGTTCCAGCCCGCGGCATCGAAGTCGACAACCAGCGTGGCACCGGTAGGGTAATCCATGAACCTTTCGTGATCGACCGGGGCTGTCACCAGCCGGTGCGCCATATCCGCAATGCCGGGATTATGACCCAGCATCAGAACGCATGGCGCCGTGGCGCCGCGCAACACCTCCATCATCTTCTCGGCGTCGGCGAGGTAGAGCGCCCGCGTGAAGGTGATGGCAACGGATTGCGGCAGGTCCAGTCCCGTACATGTTTGCCCTGTCCGCTCGGAAGAGGAACTGAGGACCTGCCCGGGCAGATAGGAACCAGCACGCAGCCACCCGCCCAGAGCCCTGGCAGAGGCCGTCCCACGCTTGTTGAGCGGGCGCTGGTGGTCGGAGAGGCCCTGATGGCTCCAGTCGGATTTCGCGTGGCGCATGAGGATCAGTCGGAGCATGTTGTCATCCTTTGAAAGAGACCATGTGGAAGGCGGACTGCGCCGGGTCGCGGTCGAATGCCTGCGAGACGGGGCACGCGCGCCGCACCTTGCAGCCCCGGGTCATGCAATCCTGACCGGCGGCTGTATCGAGGTAGGCTTTGCACGCGGGAACATCATAGGCATGATCCGCCGAAAGTGCATTCACCGGACAGGCGGTGACGCAGGGTTGGTCGGCACAGCTCAGGCAGGGGCTTACCGCGGTCGCGGCGGGGAGCTCGATTTCAGCGTCAAACCGCAACGCGCCGCGGATCGAGATCATCAATCCGGCGGTATCATGCACCATCATGCCGGTGGGGCTTTTAAAAAACCGGTTGGTGTTGAGTGCCCATCCGATGAAGGGAGCGTAGGGCGGGCCATCGGACGGGTAGACGTCCTTTGCGCCGATCTCGTTTGCAATCCATCCGATCATCCGTTTGGACCATCGGTCCAGCGGATCCGGCGCGCCATCGCGATATTCGGTCGAGGCCGTGAATTTGGGCCAGCAGGTCTTGTCTGCGCCCAGCAGCACCAGGGTGCCGGTGGCATCGTCCGCCTGGTACACGCGCCTGGGATGAAAAGCGCCCATCACGAAAAGCCCCGATGGGGCGGCGAGTTTCTCAATCAGCGAAAATATCATTTTTTTGCGAAGGGCAGGGCAATCGACCAGCCGAGGCGGCTTGGGCGGTCATCCTGCCACTCAAGACCCACCTGCATATCGTCATGTCCGGCGCGGGGCTGGGCGATATAGGTTCCGAACATCTGGTCCCAGATGGACAGGGCAAAGCCGTAATTGCTGTCGTGTTCTTCACGATGCACCGAATGGTGCACGCGGTGCATGTCGGGGGTCACCAGTATCCGCCGCAGCGTGGCATCCAGCCATAGCGGCAAACGTAAATTGGCATGGTTGAACATCGCCGTACCATTCAACACGATTTCGAACAGGATGACGGCGATGGCCGCGGGCCCGAGCAGGTAGACAAGGCCAATTTTGAGAAGCATCGACAAGGCGATTTCAACCGGATGAAACCGAATGGCCGTGGTTACGTCCATGTCCACGTCCGCGTGATGCACGCGGTGCAGGCGCCAGAGCAGCGGTACCTTGTGGGTGATCAGATGCTGTAGCCAGATCGCGAAATCGAGGATCAGCATGGCAACCATGATTTCGAGCCATGCCGGGCCGTTCAGCGCGTTGAACAGGCCCCATCCCTGCACCTGCGCATCAATGGCGGCACCCACGGCGAGAAAGGGCATAGCGATAGCCAAGGCGCGCAGCGTGACCGCGTTCAAGATCGTTATGCCCCAATTGGTCAGCCAGCGGCGGCTTCTTGGCTGGCTGCGAGCCCGGCGCGGTGCAAGGGCCTCCAAAGTTGCCAGAATGGCGAAAAGACCCAGAAACACGGTCAGGCGTATGATGGCTTCGTTTTCCATGGTTCACACTTAGTGCAGTCGGGCCACCGCTCCAAGCGGCAGCGTGACACATCTGCGTCAATCTGCACGAATGATCGACCCCGCCCCGTGTTCGGTGAAAAGTTCCAGCAGGCAGGCATTTGGGGCGCGCCCGTCCAGAATGACAGCCGCGCGCACCCCGCCGTCGATCGCGGCAAGCGCGGTCTCTGTCTTGGGGATCATGCCGCCGGCAATTGTGCCGGACGCCGTCATGTCCCGGATTTGAGTTGCGCTGAGTTCGGTCACGACATCGCCGGCAGCGTTCTTGACGCCCGTAACATCGGTCAACAGCAAAAGCCGGTCGGCTTTCAAAGCTGCGGCCACTGCGCCGGCCGCCGTATCGCCGTTGATGTTGAATGTCTCGCCATTGCTGCCCGAACCCAAGGGGGCGATGACGGGGATGTATTCTTTTTCGGTGAGATCGCGCAGGAGTTGCGGATTGACCTTTTCCGGTGTTCCGACAAAACCCAGAGCCGCGTCTGTCTGCGTGCAGGTGATCAGGCGGGCATCTTTACCGGACAACCCGACGGCCCGCCCGCCCTGTCCATTGATCGCCTGAACGATCCGCTTGTTGACGAGTCCGCTCAGCACCATTTCCACAACATCCATCGTGGCAGCATCGGTGACGCGCTTGCCATTCACGAACTCGGACTTGATCTGCAGCTTGTCGAGCATCCCGTTGATCATCGGGCCGCCGCCGTGCACGATCACCGGATTGACGCCGACCTGCCGCATCAGCACGACGTCGCGCGCAAATTCATCCATCGCCTCGTCGCTGCCCATGGCATGACCGCCCAGTTTGATCACCACGGTCGCATCAGCGTAACGCTGCAAGTAGGGCAGGGCGTTATTCAGAGTACTTGCGGTCGCAATCCAGTCACGGTTCATGTCTTGTTTCTTCATTTTTGGGCGTTCGTTCCCGTGGTTATGAGCGCGCGGATACTTTGGTGCAAGACGTGCCGTTATTCCAGTGTTGCGATGATGGCACGCAACGTCGGGATGCCCCAGCCCTTCTCGCTGGAGGTCACCACGATTTCAGGGAAAGCGGCAGGGTGTTGCGAGAGGGCCTTTCGCACCTGCTCCAGAACTTTGGCGCGGTCGGCGTCCTTGACCTTATCGGCCTTCGTAAGAACCACCTGAAACGTCACGGCGGCGCTGTCTAGCAGGCTGAGGATTTCGTCATCGACCTTCTTGACGCCATGGCGGGCATCGATCAGCACAAAGGCGCGCCGCAGGGTCTGACGCCCTGACAGGTATTGCTTCAGCAGGCGTTGCCATTTCTCGACCACCGGAACCGGTGCGTTTGCGAAGCCATAGCCGGGCAGATCGACCAGGTAATGCGCGTCTCCGGCGGTGAAAAAGTTGATTTCCTGGGTGCGCCCCGGTGTGTTTGAGGCGCGCGCCAAGCCCCTGCGCCCGGTCAGCGCGTTGATCAGGGAGGATTTGCCCACATTCGACCTGCCGGCAAAACACACCTCCAGCCGGTCTGGGGCGGGCAGCCCGGACATCGCGACGACGCCCTTGACGAACTCTGTCTGGCCCGCAAACAGCAGGCGTCCGGCCTCAAGTGTTTGCGGGTCAGGCTCTTCGGCAAGTGGGAAGGGAAGCTGCATTACAGGACCGTCACCGGATCGCCAAGCGCGATTGACCCGCCCTGGATCACTTCTGCCCGGACGCTGAAATCCTGATGATTCCAGTGTTTCAGCGTGCCCAGAATGTCCGCGTCGCGTTCGCCGGTGTCGGGGTTGGCCGTGGTGGCGAGGCAGCGGTCGGTGCGTTCACGGACCCGCAGCACGCTGTCGCCGATCCGAATGTCGCGCCCCATCCAGTCGAACTCGATCCAGGGCAGGTTGCCGTCGAACCAGAGGTTTCCGCGCCAGCGGTGTATAGACAGTTCCCGGCCCAGATGCTGTTCCACCGCGCGGTGAGACGCGAGGTTGCACAGGGTGATGGACGGAAAGTCGCTGTCGGTAAATCCGCGACCGTCCAGACGGAGGATCCGATCCGGCAACGCCCGGTCCTGCGGCACCAGCGGGCTCACCCAGGCGATCAGCCTGTCGCCTTCGGTGTCGGGGTGGAAGGTCAGGTCAGGCCGGTCGGGGTGTTTCAGGCTCAGAGTTTCGGTGGCTTCATCCAGCGTGGAGGAAATCGCGAGCAGTTGCGGTGCCTTTGACCCCCGGCTGAAATTGGCGCATTGCGCCCAGGCACTGCCATCCGCCTTGGAGGCGTCATGCGCCACTGCCCACACCCTGTCCCACGGCATCGCTTCGCCCGTGCGCAGCGCAACGGCGGAGAGCGCTTCCCGGCCATGGCTCTTCAGCGGATGGCGCAGGATGTGAACGATGTTCATCCGTCTGTGTCCGTTTTGGATTTCTTGCTGAAGCTGCTCTTGATGTTGCCGAACACATCCGGTGTATAGCCCTGGCTGCGCATGATCAGGTACTGCTGCGTGAACGTGATGGTGTTATTGGCAATCCAGTAAACGACCAGACCGCTGGCAAAACTGCCCAGCATGAACATGAAGACCCAGGGCATCCATGCAAAGATCATCTGTTGCGTCGGATCGGTGGGAGCGGGGTTCAGTTTCTGCTGCAACCACATCGAGATGCCCAGCAGCAGCGGCAGGATACCGATAAAGATAAGCGCCATGATGGAGCCGGCTTCAGGACCCTGAAACGGCAGCAGGCCAAAGATATTCAGGAGCGATGTCGGATCGGGGGCGCTGAGGTCCTGGAACGGGCCGAAGAACGGGGCATGTCTCAGCTCGATGGTGACGAAAATCACCTTGTAGAGCGAAAAGAAAATCGGGATTTGCAGCAAGATCGGCAGGCAGCCCGCCGCCGGGTTCACCTTTTCCTTCTTGTAGAGCTCCATCATGCCCTGTTGCATTTTCTGACGGTCGTCGCCTGCCTGCTCCTTGAGCTTTTCCATCTGCGGCTGAAGCTCTTTCATCTTCGCCATGGAGACATAGGATTTATACGCCAGCGGGAAGAGAATAGCCTTGATGATCAGTGTCAGGCCGATGATCGCCCACCCCATGTTGCCGATCAGCTTGTTCAGTTCGTGCAGCAACCAGAAGATCGGTTTGGTCAGGAAGAAGAACCAGCCCCAGTCGATGCTGTCGATGAATTTGGGCACGCCGGCGGATTCGTATTGACGTAACATCGCCCATTCCTTGGCGCCTGCGAACACTTGCGTCGTGATCTCGACGGATGCCCCCGCCGCAACCGTTTGGGTCGGCATCCGGGTGACCGCGCGGTAGACGTCGGTGCGGGCGTCATATGTCAGGGCCTGATCAAAAGGCTGTCCGCCCAGCGGAATGAGAATGGCCTGCCAGAAGTGGTCGGTGAACCCGATCCACCCCGCGGCGACGTCTTCCTTGACGATCGCCTGGCGGCCCCACTTGGGGTCCAGCTCGGCTTCTGAAATCTCATCCCAGTCGGTTTCCGCCAGCTCTTCGTCCGCCATGGCGACGGCGCCTTCATGCAGAATGAAGAAGTTTTCCAGATCATCAGGTGTCGTATGCTGCACGATCATGCCGTAGGGCGCCATGCTGACAGGCCCGCTGCCGTTGTTTGTCACGGACTGGGTGAGCGAAAACATGTAGTTCTGATCTACCGCGATGACCCGCGAAAAGACTTGTCCCGCACCATTGTCCCAGGTCAGCGTGATCGGCTGGTTCACCGAAAGCGTATCGCCTTCGGCCAGTGTCCAGTCGGTATCGGGCCCCGGAACCGCCGAAGGATCGATCCCCGCGCCCGCGGCCCAGCCCTGTAGGGCATAGTAGGCATCATTGCTGCCCTGCGGTGACAACATGGTCACAATTGGCGCGCCGGCGTCCAGAGTTGTGCGGTAGTCCTTGAGTTTCAGGTCGTCGATGCGGCCGCCGACCAGCGAAATCGATCCCGTCAGACGGGGTGTCTCAATGGCGACGCGCGGCGCTTCTTCCATGGCTGCATCCGATGCAACCGGCTCTGTGCTGAGTGGTGCGGATGCGGCGTTTTCCGGAGCTGCGGGGATGACGGCGCTTTGTCCATCTGTCGATTGCTGGGCTGGTGGGGTCTCCAAAGCCACGTCCGGTTCAGGGGGCGGAAAAAGAACAAACCACACAAGGATCACGAGGAAACTGAGCGCTGTTGCAAGAATGAGGTTCTTGTTCTGATCGTCCATAGGGACAGCCACCTGATCTGTTTGATATCAGCGTGGGTTCAACAGAGTGCAGGCCAAAAGGTCAAGCGGATTCGGGGAAATTGGCCTTTTTCACACTATCAAAATGCCCTCCGCCACGGGAAAGCCAGCGCAGCTGATGTCGATGTCGGCCGGGTCTAGCGGGCGCGATTTCCGAAAATGCGGGGGACGTCCTGCAACTTGGCATTATGAGCATTGACCCATTTAATGGTTTCATCGAACGGCATCGGTTTGCCGATCCCGAAACCCTGAACATGATCGCAGCCCAATTGGGCGAGCAGCGCGTGTTCACCGGCGCTCTCCACACCTTCCGCCAGCGTTTCCACGCCCAGCCGTTCGGCCATTGTGAGAATGGCGCTGATCATCCGTTGCTGTTCCGGGTCGCGATCGGCTTTCATAACGAAGGACCGGTCGATCTTGATACGGCTGACGGAAAAGCGACGGATTGAAGAAATGGACGCATGGCCTGTGCCGAAATCGTCCAGATCCACCCGGCACCCGAGTTTGCCCAGCCCGTTGATATTGCGGCTGATCACGTCATCGGGCGCGCTGGCGACAACGGTTTCAAGCACTTCCACGGCCAGCCTCTCGGGTTTCAGTTCGAACCGGTCGAGTTCCCATTGCACTTTTTCGACAAGCCTTGGGTTCTTCAGCTCCGGACCCGCGAAATTGACGCCAACCTGCGGCACGTCGATACCCGCGGCATCCCATTCCTTCACCGCCGTCAGCGCGTGATACATCATGACCTCGGCCAGCCGTTCCAGCATGTCTGCCTGTTCGATCGCGGGCAGGAAATCAGCGGGAGAGATTGTCCCTCGTTCGGGATGCTGCCATCTTGCCAGGGCTTCGAAACCGGTCACGCGACCGGTATCCGTTGAAATCTGTGGCTGGAACCAGGGGCGAATGTGACCTTTTTCCAGCGCTGTCGACACTTCCTCGCGAAGCTCCGCGCGGATCTCCGTCTTCCGTTTCATCTCGTCAGAATAGGCGCGAATTGCGTTTGGCCCGTGATTGTGCGCCTCGCGCAGGGCCGTTTCCGCCGCTTCCCCCCAGGCTTTGGGCGTTTTTGCAATGACTTGTGTATGTTGGCAAAAGCCGACGGACGTGGTGATGTACACAGAAGTGCCGTCGATGGAGACGGGTTCTTCCAGGGCTGTCTGTATTCTGCCCGCCATTTGGATGCACAATTCCAGATCCAGCTGCCGAACCGGGGCGAGGCATACGGAAAACCTGTAATCACCGGTCCGCGACACTGCGTCATCATCACGCATCGCAGCGACAAGTCGTTCGCCGGTCCGTGCGACGACGCTGTCTGCTGCGGCTTGGCCGAAGCGGTCCGCCAGATCGGTGAAATCGTCAATTTCAACCTTGAAAACTGCCGACTTGTAGGCGTCATCTCGCGCTTTTTCAAAGGTTTTTTCGACAAAGATGTCAAAGGCATGGCGGTTGATGAGGCCGGAGGCGTCGCGTTCATTCACGGCAAATGCGCGCACACCGGTCCCGCCGCCGATCAGCACGTAGACCAGCGGCATGAGGACCGCGATACCGACGAGGGCCAGATCACCGCCCAGCCAGTAGATGCCGAGACAGGCTGCGGGTAAACACGCCAGAGCGGGAGGGCGCGACAGTACGCGCGCCGCTGACGCGCGGAGGCGGTCCCAGTTCTTCGCGAAAGCCCCTGCCATATCGATTCCTTCTTCACATCGGCACGTGAGATACGTTTGGACGCAAAATAATCAGATAGCAGTGATGCTTAAGTTAACAGTCACAACCAAGAGTGTGCAGGTTTATCTAAAACTTTATCTACTTCAGACTCAGGCCCCGGAAATCGAAGAGTTTCGGGTCCAGCAGATGGGACGGTCTTGCGTTCATCAGGGCGCGGAACATGACCTGTCTGCGCCCGGGGCTGTTCTTTTCCCAGCCGTCAAGAAGTGCCTTGACCTGCTGGCGCTGCAGCCCGTCCTGACTGCCGCAGAGATCACAGGGGATGATCGGGTAGCGCATGGCGCGGGCGAATTTCTCACAATCCTCCTCGGCCACGTGGGCGAGGGGCCGGTAGAGGAACAGGTCGCCTTCCTCGTTGACCAGTTTCGGCGGCATGCTCGCCAGACGACCGCCGTGAAACAGGTTCATGAAGAAGGTTTCGAGGATGTCGTCGCGGTGATGGCCGAGGACAACGGCGCTGCAGCCTTCCTCCCGTGCCAGCCGGTAGAGATGCCCCCGCCGCAGACGCGAGCACAGCGCGCAAAACGTGCGCCCCTGGGGGATCTTGTCCATGACGATGGAATAAGTGTCCTGATATTCGATCCGGTGGGGCACACCCATGCGTTCCAGAAAATCCGGCAGAACGGTCGCCGGAAACCCGGGCTGACCCTGATCGAGATTGCAGGCAAGAATGTCCACGGGCAGCAAACCGCGCCACTTGAGCTCGTAAAGCACGGCCAGCAAGGTGTAGCTGTCCTTGCCGCCGGACAAGCAGACCAGCCAGCGGGCGCCTTGTTCGATCATCCCATATTGCTCGACCGCTTCACGCACATTGCGAACGATCCGTTTGCGCAGCTTCTTGAATTCGGTGGAATCCGGCGCCCCGGCAAAAAGCGGATGAATGTCCTGTTGGTCCAGCATGATGACGTCCTGATCTGACTTTCCGCTTCTATACCGCCCTTGATGGTGAACCAAAAGCCATTGCCGCGCGTAGCCTTTTCAAAGAAGGAAACAAAATATGATCCGGTCGCTGATCTTACTGGCATTTGTGGGTTTTCTCGCAGGGTGTGTCGGAAAGCCTTCGCTGGAGGATGCAAGCCTGTCCTCGGAGGCACTGAACCTCGACGAGTTCTTTGACGGGCGCGTGGTCGCATCTGGCCAGTTTCAGGATGTCTTTGGCACTGTGCGGCGCCGATTTGACGTGGAAATCAACGGGACATGGGACGGGCAGGTCCTGACGCTGGTGGAAGATTTCGTTTACGAGGACAAGAGCACGGAACGGCGTGTCTGGACCCTTCAGAAAACAGGGCCGGACAGCTGGCGCGGCACCGCGCCCGGTGTGATCGGCGACGCGCTGGGTGAAGAAAAAGGAGATACCTTCAATTGGCGTTATCTCATTGATTTGCCGGTTCCGGAAGGTACCCTGCGCGTTCGGTTCGACGACTGGATGTGGAAGCTGAGCGACACGCGGGTTCTCAACCGCGCGTATATGACGAAATATGGTGTCGATATCGGCGAAGTGATCATCATTTTTGAAAAGCGCTAGCGATGGGGCGCTATTCCCCGTGCTTGTCCGGGTCGGGGACCGGATCATAGCCGCTGTGACCCCAGGGGTGGCAGCGACATATGCGTCGAAACGCAAGCCATCCTCCCTTGACCGCGCCATGGCGGTGAAGCGCTTCCAGCGCATACGCACTGCACGTGGGCTGATAGCGGCAGTTGTGGCCGACCCACGGGCTGAACAGCAACCGGTAACCGCGGATCGGCCATGCCAAAATCCGGGCGAGCGGTGTCATGTCACTTTGCCCTGCAGTTTCGCAACGGCGCTCGACAGATCGGCACAGAGTTGATCGAAGGGCAGGGCGGCTGTTGCTTCGCGTCGACCGATGAGCACATAGTCCATGCCGTCCTTCCCCTGTTGGGGCAAAACCTGACGTGCCGCCGCGCGCAAGCGGCGCTTGGCGCGGTTGCGAGCGACCGCATTGCCGACCTTCTTGGAACAGGTGAACCCGACGCGGATCCCCTCCGCCTCGTCTGATTTTCGCTTGCGCATTTGCAGGATGAAACCGGGCATGGCCACCCGCAGGGCGCGCGACGCCCGCTGGAAATCGGCCCGCTTCCTGATGACGTGCAGACGCAAAGAAACCGCCGGAAGCGTATCTCCCCTGGCAGAGGTGCCTGAAGGAGAAGCTTGCGGCGGTGTCATGGTGTACGGACCTGTCAGGGGCGCATTTACGCGCTCAGCGACTTCCGGCCCTGGGCGCGGCGCGCATTGATTATCTTGCGACCGGCCTTTGTGGCCATGCGCGCACGGAACCCATGGCGCCGCTTGCGCACGAGGTTAGAAGGTTGATAGGTGCGTTTCATCGCTCCGTCTCCAATTTTACTGTCCGGAGGCGCGGAATCGCTGCTCGTCCGGTATCATTCGAAGCCCGTGCTCTAATACCCCCCGCGCGGCAAGTCAAACCCCGCGCGTGCAATATTACGACAGTTTGCAATATTTTCCGGGCAATCCGCTGGTACTTCGTCAACATGTTTCATTTACCCGCGCAATTCCATACCGCGGATGCCGAAACCGTCACGCCTGATCAAGCGCCCGTGATAACCCTATCGCTGCCCGCCGCAAACGGTCATCTAGCATTTGAATTGAAACCCGTAGCCTGAAAGGCAACAGTAATGTCAGATATGACTGAAGACCCGAAAACCGGCCTGATGCGCAATCTGCCGTTGCTGCTCATACTGGCAGTTGCCGCCGTGGGGGCCATCACCTTGCGCGATTACATCAGTTTTGACGCCTTGCGGGACAATCGCGAGGCGTTGATTGCCTTTCGGAACAATAACTTTCTGCTCACCGTGCTGGGATTCGTGCTGGCGTATGTTGTCATTGTCGGGTTCTCTTTGCCGGGCGCGCTGATCGCGACCCTGACGGGCGGTTTCCTGTTTGGTACTCTTGCCGGGTCACTTTTCAGCGTGACGGGGGCAACGCTTGGGGCGGTGATCATCTTTCTGGCCGCGCGTCATGGTTTGGGGGATCGGCTGAAGGCGCGGATGGATGCCTCGGAGGGCAGCATCAACAAAATCAAACGCGGGCTGGACAACAATCAGTGGTCGATGCTCTTTTTCATCCGCCTCGTCCCCGTGGTGCCCTTTTTCGTTGCCAATCTGATCCCTGCATTCCTGGCCGTGCCGCTGTACCGTTTTGTCATTTCAACATTTCTGGGGATCATTCCGGGCTCTCTGGTGTATTCCTCGGTAGGAGCGGGTCTGGGGGAAGTTTTCGCGCGCGGAGACACACCCAACGTCGGGCTGATATTTGAGCCGCACATCCTGCTGCCGATCCTCGGGCTGAGCGCGCTCGCGCTGTTGCCCGTTATCCTCAAAGCCGTGACCGGCAAGAAAGACCTGATGAAGTGACGCACCTGAAGACCGATATCCTGATAATTGGCGCGGGTTCCGGCGGCTTGTCGGTTGCGGCGGGTGCTGTGCAGATGGGCGCGGATGTCGTGTTGCTTGAAGGGCACAAGATGGGCGGCGATTGCCTCAACTACGGCTGTGTTCCATCCAAGGCGCTGATCGCCAGCGGCAAGACCGCACACCGCCAAAGGCATGCCGCGGCTTTTGGTGTCGCTGACGCGGCCGGCACGGCCGACTATGCGGCCGCCAAGGATCATGTTGCGGATGTCATCGCCCAAATCGCGCCAGTGGACAGCGAGGAACGGTTTGAAGGGTTGGGGGTCAATGTGATCCGGGAATTCGGCCATTTCATTTCGCCAAACCAAGTGAAGGCCGGCGATACTGTGATCACCGCGCGCCGGATCGTGATTGCAACCGGATCATCGCCGCTGGTGCCCCCTATCCCCGGGTTGGACAAGGTGCCGTTCGTGACCAATGAGACGCTTTTTGATCTGCGGGAAAAACCGGAACACCTGCTGATCATCGGCGGTGGGCCGATTGGCGTTGAAATGGCGCAGGCGCATCGGCGTCTTGGCAGCAAGGTGACCGTCATCGAAGGCGCAAAGGCGCTGGGAAAGGACGACCCGGAACTGGCAAAAGTGGTGCTGGACAGTCTGCGCGAGGAAGGTGTGGTGATCGAAGAGAACGCCGTGGCCTGCCAGATCGGGGGCAAGCCGGGTGCTATCGACGTGACCACCGAGGATGGGCGGTCGATCAGCGGTTCGCATCTGCTGATGGCTGTCGGGCGCAAGACCAATACGGACAGCCTCAACCTCGACGCGGCAGGCATCAGAGCGACCGACAAAGGTATCAAGGTTGATGACGCCCTGCGCACGACCAATCGGCGCGTCTACGCCATTGGCGATGCCGCCGGCGGTCTCCAGTTTACGCATGTGGCGGGGTATCATGCGGGTGTGATCATCCGAGCGCTGCTGTTTGCCCTGCCCTCGAAAGCCAAGACCGCGCATATTCCCTGGGTGACATATACCGATCCGGAACTGGCCCAGGTTGGTCTGACCGAGGCGCAGGCGAGGAAAGAACATGGGGACAAACTGGAAGTGGTCCGCTTCCCTTACGCGCATAACGACCGCGCCATTGCCGAGCGGCAGACAAAGGGGTTCATAAAGGTCATGGTGGTCAGGGCCCGGCCCGTGGGTGTCTCCATTGTCGGGTATCAGGCGGGTGAACTGATCAACCTTTGGGCGCTTGCCCTGGCCAACAAGATGAAAATGAGCCAGATCGCCGCGATGGTCGCACCCTATCCGACAATTGGCGAGGTCAACAAGCGCGCCGCGGGGGCATACTTCAGCCCGCGGCTTTTCGAAAGTCCGGTGGTCAAGCGGATCGTGGGGCTTGTCCAACGCTTCGTGCCGTGAAAACCTGCAGGTGACATGATTAATTCGCTTTCAGGACGCCTGCTTGTTTTGACCACCATCTTCGTGATGCTGGCGGAAGTTCTGATATTTGTTCCCTCCATTGCCCGTTTCCGCGAAGACTATCTGATGAACCGGCTGGAACGCGCGCAGATCGCCTCTCTCGCCTTATTGGCAGATGATATGATCGACCGGGAGCTTGAGGCGGAATTGCTCGAAAACGCAGGTGTTTTCAACGTGGTGTTACGGCGCGATCAGGTGCGGCAGCTGATGCTGGCCTCCGAGCTGCCGCAGCCGATTTCGAAGACATACGACATGCGCGACAACAGTGCTGCCATCCTGATCCGGGATGCGCTGACGCGATTTGTCTCGCCGGAGAACGAAGTGATCCGCGTGATCGGTGCGCCGGTCCGCGAGGCCGGGTTGCTGATCGAGATCACGATGGAAACGACGCCGCTGCGCGAGGCGATGATAGACTACGGCATTCGCATCCTGATCCTGTCGGCGGTCATCTCCATCTTCACGGCATTCCTGTTGTTTATAGCAATGCGCGCGCTGCTGTTGAAGCCGATCAAGCGGGTTGTCGGGCATATGCAGAATTACGCCGCCGCCCCCGAGGACGCGCGCCGCATCATCACGCCGTCCGCCGGTGTCACGGAGCTGCGCGAGGCTGAGGACGCCTTGCAGAAACTGGAGACCGATCTGACGCAGGCGCTGCGCCAGAAAGAACGCCTTGCGCAGCTTGGGAGTGCTGTCAGCAAGATCAGCCATGATTTGCGCAACATTCTGACCTCGGCGCAGCTTTTCACCGACCGTATCGAGATGAGCGAGGATCCGACGGTCAAACGCATGGCGCCAAAGCTTGTCGGATCGATCACCCGCGCCGTGCACTTGTGCGAAAGCACGCTCGCCTTCGGCAAAGCGGAAGAGCCGAGCCCCACCCTTACAATGCTGCCATTGTCCGATCTGATCGACGAGGTCATCGACAGCGAGCGTCTTGCCGTCGCGGACGCCGATATCAGTTTTTCGTGTGACGTGGCCATCGGGATGGTTGTCCGCGCCGATCCGGAGCAGTTGTACAGGGTGCTCGCAAATCTCATTCGCAATGCGCGCCAGGCGCTTGTGGCGGTGGGTCAGCCGGGCGAAATCTGCGTGGATGCCCACGAGGATGAGGAAGCGTGGTGGATCCATGTCACCGATACCGGCCCGGGGCTTCCCGCCAAGGCGCAGGAGCATCTATTCACGCCCTTCCAAGGCGGCGCCCGCAAGGGTGGATCGGGGCTGGGTCTGGCGATTTCCGCGGAATTGGTCAAGGGTCACGGCGGCACATTGGAGCTGGCGCATACGGGGCCGGAGGGCACGCGGTTCAGTATCTGCCTGCCAAAAGGTGACGGCACCATGCGCGCGGGCATTGCTTCGGTGCAGCCAATTCAGGCGGCCGATCCGTGACCTGAGACGGCCGATGGATCAGGCACCGCCTGCATGCCAACGCGGTTTTGCGCCTTCGCACCGGCGTCGAAAATTTTCCGCCGAATGTGCTTGCATAACAGCGCGCGCGGCACTAAACCCCGGCGTCAGTGGACCGATAGCTCAGCTGGATAGAGTACTTGACTACGAATCAAGGGGTCGGGGGTTCGAATCCTCCTCGGTCCGCCACTACCCCATATTATTGATTTTGAACTTGTCGCTTTGAGCGACTTTTTTTCGTTGTATGGTAAGATTTAAGTCGCTTTTTGCATTGCCTTGAGTTTCTTTTGGTTGTGTCAATATTCGTTCTTTGAGTGGCAGATAATGTGGTATTTTTGAAATGGCGCTATCCGGCAAACTGACAAAGAAACTGGTCGAGAATCTAGGCGCTGGGCGGCATGGGGATGGCAACGGGCTTCATCTGGTGGTCGATCCGTCCGGTGCGCGGCGCTGGATTGTGCGCGTGGTGGTCAAAGGCCAGAAGAATAAAAAGGGCGCACCGTTGCGCACGGACTTTGGCTTGGGTGGCGCTGATATCGTCACAATAAACCAAGCGCGGGAACGGGCGCTGGAATATCGGCGCATGGCAAAGCAGGGCCTGAACCCGCGCTTCAATGCCAAACGAGAAATCCCAACCTTCGAAGAATTTGCCAAACAGGTCCATATCGACCGAATGCCCACGTGGAAGAACGCCAAGCACGGTCAGCAGTGGATTAACACGCTGCGCGATTATGCCTTTCCCAAGATTGGCCGCATGCCAATTGATAGCATCGACCAGCCAGAAGTGGTGATGTGCGTGGCCCCGATCTGGACCGACAAGCACGAAACTGCAAAGCGTCTGGCGCAGCGGATCAAAACGGTGCTGGATGTGGCACGGTCGAAAGGGTTCCGCGATGGCGAGAACCCGGTCACGGCGATCAAGGACGCTGGCGCTCTGCCCAAGGTGAAGAAGAAGGTCAAGCACCACAAAGCGATGCACTGGCGCGATGTGCCTGCCTTCTATGCCGATTTGAAGACCCAAAATGGGATGGCGGCAAACGCGCTCAGGTTCACGTGCCTGACCGGATCACGCACGGGCGAAGTCCTGGGCATACAATGGGACGAGGTTGATTTGGAAAAGCGCATCTGGACCTGTCCGGCGGACCGCATGAAAACGGGCGAGGAGCACCGGGTCCCGCTCACAGATGAAATGCTGTCGATCATTGAGCCGCTGCAAGCGATACAGTCGAAATACGTGTTTGAAGGCCAGAAACGGCACCAGCCGCTGTCCAACATGTCGATGCTGATGCTCTTGCGCCGCATGAAAGTAGAGGGCATGACGGTCCATGGTTTCCGCTCGACGTTCAGGGATTGGGCTTCCGAGGTTGCCAACGTGCCGCGTGAGGTCGCTGAAAAGAGCCTTGCGCACCAAGTCGGGTCAGATGTGGAACGCGCTTATGCGCGGTCTGATCTGTTGGACAAAAGACGGGTGTTGATGGACCGGTGGTCATCGTTCGTCGGCGGTGTGCCAAACACAACAATGGTGCGCACTGATGTTCTCCAAAAAAGGATTGTATACCTCTCGCAGCGCTCTGGAGCGAATTTGAGCAAAAGAACCTGGAATGGTGCCAACGCCGGGCCTGCGCATTTTATCGGTCGGATGGCTTTACCGATTTTGACGTCTTTGGATCTCCGCTGGATTTATGCGAAGACCTTTTCTTGAGCTCGATCGCAAATTTTGAGCTGGCGCTGCTGGCCTCCTCCGGAGATGTGTTCGAGACACCTTCAAAGCTCCCCAATTCAAATGCCAGCATATTCACGAAAGCTACCGTATTTGAGAGCATGGCGATTGTGCATGATCCTGATGAAGCTGGTCCGGATAATGAATGGTTGTATCAAATGGGTTCTACCCGGTTCCAGTATTGGGCACATATGGAAGCTAGTTTTTCCAGTTGTGGTGATAGGTTCTGCTCGGATGCTCGTTGTGACGATGAAGGTGGCAACGGGGGCGTGATGCCGTTTTATACGCTGCCCTATTGCTTTGAGCGTGGCACATATCTTGTTCCCAAAAAGCTACCGCCCTGGACGGTGGATATGATTGAGACCTCGTTTGCTCGAGCCTTGTCCGGCCCTTTACTCGGAAGCTCAATATGTTTGTCAAATGTCGATGCAGGCAAATGGCGCCGCAGGGTGACTAGCGAATATTTGGAAACCCTTTTTGTTCGGTTGATGGATGGGGGTAGTAACGTCGAGGAGACCGATAGCACTCCCAAATCGGGACGTCCCAAAAAGGTTACAGCCGTCGCGAAGGCTTATGCCGAGCAGGGCTTAATTGGGAGTGACTTGTCCTGGAAAGCGAAACACACCTTGCTCGAGGAACACCTGGGCATGGAGTTCGGCAAAGCCACCTTGAAAGCAGCGGCAAAGCTAGCAGAACAAACTAAAAGCCAGAAGCGGCAGCTTTGATCGGCCAGTTTATCTGTTTACAGGCAAAATAATAAGGTCAAAAACTCGGTCAAAATCCCCTCAGCCTATTGTTGACCTTTTTACCCCCTCCCGTCCTCCAAAAACTGATGCTTGGGGAATGCCATCTTGAAGCGCTGAAAGGCATTGAAGCATGGCAAACCTTTTTGAACAAAACCGAACCTATGTGCTCGGCGACACTGAACTTGATCTGATCGGAGATCGCGAAAAACTAGCTCAGTGGCGGCACAAGAGTATGGGCCCGCCTTACTACAAACTTGGCCGGAAAATCGTTTACTTGGGTGCTGATCTGAACGCTTGGGCTGAAGCGCATAAAACAGATCCGAGTAAAGCTGGTAAGTCCTAGTGCGGCGTGGGTCACATAGATCTCATGGGCCAGCCCTCACTTGGGCAACCCCATGACTTGGTCCTAAGGATTTTTTAGTGGTGAGCCGTTCGTATAAGGGCATACGGGCCAAGAAAAACCGCGTGTATTCGGTCGAGGACTTGATGCGGCTTTACAAGGTCTCTGCAAACACAGTTTCAAACTGGGTGAGGGCGGGTCTAAGGCCGTCTGACACGAGCAAACCCTACGTGTTCTTGGGCGCGGTTGTGACAAACTTTCACAAAGAACGCCGCGCGAGGTCGAGGAAAAACCTTAGGGCAGGCGAGTTCAAATGCGGGGGATGCAAGCTCGCCGTTTTTCCGGACCTTGATACCGTTTTCGAACGCAAACTAGAAAACGGTAAAGTGATGCTTTTCGCTGAGTGTCCAGAATGCCCAAGTCGTCCTGTAAAGATCCCAAGCCAACGTGATCTTGCGTTGCTGGCGCAACATCGCAATCCAAAAACGACCGTGGATTGGCAACACGAAGAAATTACGCCAGCTCCCGGTGGTATTGGGATTGATGCGAAAAAGAATGTCCTGGTGACTGGCTCCGAAAACGACCGTGTTGTTTACAAGTGGCAGACTTATGCAGGGCGTTTTGAAGAGCGGACGATAGACCAGCATTTGGCTGCCATCCGTTTTTGTAAAGAAACGACGCACGGGAAACCGTTTGGCCAGTTCACCACAGCGGATGCTGCCAGAATACGCGAAACGCTGAAGCAGTCGCTTCAAGCGCAAGACTACAATAGGAAATCAAAGTCAACGGTGGCGCATACGGCGTCACAACTGGTGGCCTTTTTTAAGTGGCTCCGAAAACAGGACGGCTTCAAACGCTTGCCACAAGATATTTCGGAATACTTCAAGCTTCCAAAATCAGCTTATGCCAAATCGCTTCCCCGGAGGAGTAAGGCTTACCCCTCGCTAAAGGAGGCCGAGGCTTTGATGATGGGCATGCCGTCTAGATCACACATGGATCGGCGTGCACGCGCCATATTTGCCTTGGCATTTATTGGAGCGCTTAGGGCGGATACGCTGGTCTCCTTGAGGATCGAGCACGTCGACATATCTGCTCGGCGGATTATTCAGGACGCCTCTGTCCTGCGCGCAAAGAACGGCAAAAGCCTCAACATATGTTGGTTTCCGGTCCCAGAGAGCTTTGTCGAAGTGGTAACCGAGTGGGTAGCGCTTTTGAGAAGCGAAGGCTTCAAGGACAAGGATCCATTGTTCCCCGATGCCGCTTGGCTAACTGGGTCGAAAGATCCTAAGGCAATGGGCCGCGATATAATACTGCCCATGTCCACTGCTCAGGCGGTCACAGAAGCATTTGCGATAGCGAGCCGTACCAAGTCGGAAAAATACTCGCCGCATTCGGCAAAGCACACGATTGCCGCTGAACGCGACAAACGTTCTCTGACACAAGAGCAGCGAAAAGCTTGGTCGGAAAACATGGGACATGAGACCGAGCAAATTACACAAAGCCATTACGGGAAGCTATCCGAGGATCGTCGCATGCAACTTTTTGAAGAAATCCTGGCGAACAAAGCAATCGAATTTACAACGCTGTCCGACGCTGAAAAGGCAAAGTTGTTTGATGCGATAGTGGATAACGTGTTCGCATAACGAGCAAAGCAGCGCGACCAGGCTATGCAGGCGAGCAACGTAGTATGTGTTAGGGCGTATTCTGTTGAAAAACTCGAGCTTGATCGGGAGGTAAGTCGCTGATTCAATTCGTCCTGTAGGGAGGGATTGGCGATGATGGGACCGAGACAGGAAGCACAGGCAGCGCTGTTCTATGAGTTCTCGCTGGAAGATCACGTCCCTCAAGATCATCTTTTGCGTTCGATTGATCGCTTCGTCGATCTGAGCAGTATTCGGACCCATCTAGGGGAGTTCTACAGCCACACGGGTCGTCCTTCCATCGACCCGGAACTGCTGATCCGTATGCTGCTGGTGGGCTACTGCTTTGGCATCCGTTCCGAACGTCGGCTCTGCGAAGAGGTGCATCTGAACCTGGCGTATCGGTGGTTCTGCCGTCTTGATCTGAACGACCGGGTTCCTGACCATTCGACGTTTTCAAAGAACCGCCATGGCCGTTTCCGTGAGAGCGAGTTGCTACGCCACTTGTTCGAGACGACCGTGGCGCAATGCATCGCTGAAGGTCTAGCCAGCGGCCAGCGCATGGCTGTCGATGCCAGCCTGATCGAGGCTGACGCGAACAAACAATTCTCAGCATCCAAGGACGAATGGGACACCGGGCGCATCGATGTCGAAGTTGCACCACGCGCTGTGAAGGAGTATCTCGACACGCTTGATGAGGCCGCCTTCGGCGCAGCCAGTGATGTAAAGCCCAAGTTCACATCATTCTCTGACCCCGCAAGCCAGTGGACAGCAGCGCGTAAGGGTCCAGCATTCTTTGCCTATTCTGAGAATTATCTCATCGACACGGATCACGGTGTCATCCTTGATGTCGAGGCGACACGGTCGATCCGGCAGGCCGAAGTGGGATCTACCAAGACGATGCTGGAAAGGGTGAAGGCCAGGTTCGATTTGCATCCTGAGCGACTGATCGCTGACACAGCTTATGGCTCGGGCCCGATGCTCGGTTGGTTGGTGGACCGTAAGATCGCGCCACACATTCCAGTCATCGATAAGGCTGGCCGCACTGATGGGACTTGGTCCCGTGCTGACTTCGAGTGGGATGCCGAGAACAATCAGTATATCTGTCCTGAGGGCGAAGCCCTGAAGCAGTTCCGACGGAATTACTCCGATCCCTATCGCGGTCCGACCGGAAAAGGCGTCGCCAAATATCAAGCCCTCAAACATATCTGCCAGGCGTGCCCGTCCAAACCCAAATGCTGCCCCAAGGCCGACTGCCGCAAGATCACCCGTGAAGAACACGAAGATGCCCTACAAGTCGCCCGCAATATTGCCAAAACCAAACAATACGAAATCTCGATGAAGCTCAGGAAGAAGGTCGAGATGCTCTTCGCCCACCTCAAACGCATCCTCGGCTTGGGACGGCTCCGATTACGCGGCCCATGCGGCGCAAACGACGAATTCCTCCTCGCCGCCACCGCCCAGAACCTCCGGAAACTGGCCAAGATCTTTCCTGCACCGCAGCAAACGCGCAAAGCCTGATCAGAAAGGCGCTCGCGCCTCGTTTAGAACCCCACTTTCTGCGCCAGCAACACGTTGTTTTTCCACAGAATCGGCGGAAAGCCGACCTTCGCTGCTCGAGCGATATCGAGTTCAAAGCCTAGCGAAAGCTGACGTTGAACAATAGGGGCGAAAAATTCTCACGAATGAATCCATGTTGTTGAATGCCGTTCTCAATATATAGTGCCGAGGCAACAGCAACCTCCAGCATTTAGAAAAATTCAATATGCGACTTGATCCCGTCCGTCCCAGTAGAGCCGGAGACCAATTTCACTACCTCTGGGCCGCCAGACGTAGTCTGCGCCTTCTGATGCCTGCATCGGATTTGGTCGCAATCGCGATAGAAGGTGTTTCAGACTCTGAAACCAATGAGCTAAACGACGCAAGCGGCGAGGAAGTTATCGATGTGGCTGAGTACTTTGGAAGCGAAGAGCTCTCCAAATGCAACAAAGTCACATATCTCCAACTCAAACATTCTACCCTGAATACAGGAAAGCCTTGGGTTCTAGGGGATCTCAAGAAGACTTTGGTGGGCTTTTACAAAAGATACCACGCGTTCCTTTCGGGCATCGAGGATCAAGAAAAGCAGCTAGTGGAGTTTGTGTTTCTCACAAACCGCCCGGTTGCTAAATGGGTTCACACCTTGTTGGAGAGGGTCAAATCAAGAAAACTTCTGCCGAGCGACACCAAAAAATGGCAGCAGATTAAACGGTACCTTTCGGCTGACGATGAAGCGGCATACGACTTCCTTGGGCATTTCAGTATTGCCGATACGACGGATGGGTATTGGGAACAGCGAAGCATTCTGCACCAAGAATTGACGGGTTATCTTCCTGGTCCAGATCAAGACTCGGCAGACCAACTTCTGCTGTTGGTAACGAAGAAGGCGTTGCCCGAAAGCGCTAGAAATCCCTCCATTAGAAAAGAAGATGTCCTTCGTGCTCTGAAGACCGACGAAGAGCAACTCTTCCCTGCGCCATGTCTTATCGAAGAGGCAGATGAACTGCTTCCTCGAGAGCAAGAGGATGAGTTCGTCGATGCTATTCTGAGTGAGCCCCATGATCCAATCATAATTCACGCTGGTGGCGGCGTCGGAAAAACTGCGATTGCCCGCAGGGTATCGAACCGGCTGCAAGACGAATGTGAAGTCGTGCTGTACGATTGCTTCGGAAACGGCGGATACCGAAGCACAATCAGCCCCAGACATCGGCACGAAGTTGCATGCTGTCAGATAGCCAACGAATTGGCCGCAAGAGGTTTGTGTCACCCACTTATCCCATCAAACCTCGCAAATGCGGCGGATTACTTGAGGGCTTTCAGTCGCCGCCTGACTCAGGCAATGGATGTACTTGCCGTCGATAACGCACACGCCAAAATCGTCATAATGATCGACGCTGCAGACAATGCTCAGATGGCAGCGCAAGAGTGTGATGAACGAACGAGTTTTCCTCGTGATCTATTGAGGCAGAGCCTACCCAAGGGCGTTGTTTTGGTATGTTTGAGCCGATCGCACCGTGTCGCCGAATATCTCGCCCCGCCTCTAGACTGCAAAACGCTGGAACTAGCGCCGTTCTCACAGGCGGAGACAAAACAGTTTCTCAACAAGACCTACCCGAAAGCGTCCGGGCATGATTTGCTAGAATTTCACAGGCTGACTTCCCAAAATCCAAGGGTTCAAGCAACGGCACTTGAAACAACTTCGTCTCTGAGTGAAGCCCTGGAGGCATTGGGTCCCACAGCAACTACGGTTGAAGATACTATCCGCCAGTTGTTCGCTCGATCGATTGCAACACTGAGAGATCAATCGCCCAACGCAGAGTCAGCTCAGATTCAGTTGTTTTGCGAGGCGTTGGCAGCGCTCAGACCGTTTGTTCCAATCAAAGTTCTATCGCTCGCTTCGGGCCTGCCAGAAGACGCAATCAAGAGCTTCGTCGTGGACATCGGTCGCCCTCTACAGATCCGGTCTGATGCTGTTCAGTTCATAGATGAACCTTCCGAGACGTGGTTTCGGGAGACCTACAAACCGAGCCGCCGGGAAATGTCAGATTTTGTCGACAAGGTCATGCCACTTGCGACGAGCAGTAGCTACGTAGCATCAGCCCTACCGCAACTCCTGCTTGAAGCCGGTCGATACAACGACCTAGTGGACATGGTCTTATCAGAGGCCGCGCTTCCTCAAGGCACCCCAGCAGAAATGCGGCAGGCGTCACTCAGCAGACTTCAGTTTGCTCTCAAGGCGGCGCTCCGAGACAAGCGTTTGGCTGATGCAGCGAAGTTGTCATTGAAAGCTGGCATTGAGACGGCAGGGGACGATCGTCAGCAGCAATTGTTTCAAGACAATGTTGATCTGGTGGCGCATTTTCTGTCGGACGATCAAGTACGCGAAATAGCCGCAAACAACGGATTCTCCACTTCTTGGCATGGAGGCCAGCGCGCCTACGAGGCAGCCCTACTTGCAAGCAATGAAGGCACAATCTCGGAAGCGAGAAACACTCTTCGCGTTGCGAAGAGATGGCTGAAAGCATGGGCTGGTCTCGACCCAAAGGCACGTGAAAAGGAGGAGATGTCGGATGGTGACATTGCCGCACTAGCACTCGCTTCATTGAAGGTCGCCGGAGCCGCCGCCTTCGTTGCGGAGCTTGAGGGTTGGACTCCAAAAAGCGTGGCTTATCGTGCGGGACTTATTGTTGCCGAGAAGCTAATTGATCTTGGCTGCTACGAACTCCTCGACGAGATTAGTAAGGCGGCAAAAGATAACCTTTGTATACTGCTGGCAATAACCCGAGCTCAGTCGAAGGTACAGCGGTTCCCGCCGAAGGACGCCGTTCTGCGGGCCTTCAACGGTGTAGTTGCTTCGCCGAAACGTTTGAAAAAATTTGAGAATCAGCATGACTACAGGCAGCCGCTCCTATCAATCGTACGAGATGTAGCACTTGCTGCTGCCCATCACGGCGTCGCCTCCCGTGCAGCTATTGCAACCATGCTCACGAAGTACATTCCTGATCCGTCCAAAACTTACTTCAGCAATTTTTCATCCGAGCCGAAGTCGACCATAATTTCTGCTCAGTGCCTCAGAGCCAAACTAGCTGGCGACAACATCAAGTTGGAAGACTTGGCAAAATCAGAAATTCGAGAAGAACTGGCTAAGGACCGGCAAGTACATAGTAGAGAGGCGCGAGAGTTTCTTGACGAAGTTGGACCAGTGTTTCGGTGGCATATGCTTTGGGCCAGCATCCAGCTTGGTGAAGCAAACACACACCAACTCGACGACCAAATAGGCCTCTGTATCGAAGACTATAACAAGAACCTAGAATACCGAGATCGTGATCGACGCCATATTGCCGGTGAAGTATCGAGACTCTGGGTGCAGGTCCTTTCTCGGATCGATGACCCAGCTCCCTGCATGTCTCGGTTCATCGAGTGGAAAAACGGCTTAAAGCGTCAGTTGTTCACGCCCGACCTGTGTCTGCTCGCACGTGTCTGTTCGAGTTCGAACCCGCTCAAAGGCTATGCGATAGACTTTGCGGTGGAAGCCGCCGAGATCCTCCAGAACGAGCGTATGGAGGCTGAGCAGAAAGTTGAGGGCTTCTGCGAAATAGCCCGCTCTGTCTTTGATCTAAATCCCAGAGAAGCGAATTGCTATTTTGACCAAGCAGTCGAAGTCGCAGGTAGGATAGGACAAGAGCACCTAGACTATTGGAAAGCAATCTTAGAGCTGTCAGAGCAATCAGCGACGGTAGATTCACCCCAATCCGAACTCGCATATCGTGTCTCTCGCGGTGCCGAAGTCGCCTATGAGTACGTCGCTCGCGACAAGTACTTTGACTGGGAAGGTACCGTAGAGGCAATCACTGTGCTCTGTCCTGCATCGTCGCTCGCAATACTTAGCCGCTGGAGAGATCGAGATTTTGGGTGGCAGGAGCGAGTTCTACCGATCGCGTTGTCGAAGCTGGTTGACATGGGGGAAATCAGCCATCTAGGGCAACTATCCACAATCGGATTTGATATTCACTCTCGAACACCCGAGCTGCTTGAGACGGCGCTAGCATCTTGCGAGGGTGAACATCTCCTACGAAGAATCTTTGATGAGACAGTCAAGTATGCCCTAGTCTCGGGCGTTTCATCTTCACATCTCAGCAGCTTTGTCAAAATTGGCCAGTCAAATGGCTGGCCGGTCGAACAGTTGTGCGCACATTTGTCCGTGACAAAGCGTAGGGAAGCAAAATCCGACAATAATAGTGTTTTCGCGGAAGCAGGCGAGAGAAGCGGAGAAAAGGACTGGAACCGTATCTTCTTCGGATTGCAGTTCGATGATCCGGATACCGTCACAATATGTTATCAGCGATTTAGGGATTCCGAACCCCCATACTATTTGTCGACATTTTCTGCTCAGTTTTTCGAACGCATCAGTATCGGGGAAGAGGCCGTCGCACTGAAATCTCTGTTCTTGATGAAAGACATCAGCCTATATGACGTGAAAGGTATATTGGAGGCGCTTCCTGAGGATTGGAAAAAGCTTCAAAGCGCCAGACGAGCGCTAAGAGAAATCATAGAAGAGGTGTGCCGCACCCATTTTTATGAGATAGCAAAGAGTAGATATTACCAACCTTTGCCCTTTGAATTCATTGCCGAAGTGACGGGAATATCGACATCAGAGGTTTTTGCCTTTGTTGTGGACGAAAGTGCGAAGCATCCGGAGCTTTTCGGTTCGCAGCGCTTGTTGACCCTTGTGGGGCTGATAGCAATTCAGATCTCACCGCAAGAAGCACAAGATACCTTGAGCTACGGTTTGACTCTCTTTGAGAAGGAAATGAATGAAAGTGATGGAGATGGGGCATGGAGACCGGAACTGTTCCCACCTTCTGACGCAAAAACTGGTTTGGCTGGTTACTTGTGGTCCAGTTTGGCTAGTCCTGAAGCAACAACCCGATGGCGAGCGGCGCACGTCGTATGTCTATTGGCCAGCTTCGGTGAAACCAAGGTTTTAGGAGCTCTCGGAAGGCTGGCGAATGCCGAACAACCCAACGTTTTCTATGATCTCTCGTTGCCGTTCTACCAACATGCCGCTGAGCAGTGGGTATTGATCGCACTTCGGCGAGCGCTCAATGCCGGCCACAGTATCCCCCAAGAATTGGTAGAGTTCATCCTAGGCTCCTGCTCGCCAGCGGTGACCCATGCAATCATACGCGGGTTCGCCGCTCAATGCGCGTTGTTGTTGAACAAGAACGGTATTGCGACGCTTGATGAGAAAGAGGTTGCTAGGTTGCAGGGAATCAATACGTCCAATTTTGCCCCAGTCTCAAAGCAGGACACGGGTACTGAACTAACGAACCAAAGCAAGCCACTAAATGAAGATGACCGATATTACTTCGGCCTTGACTTGCCTCAATATTGGTTCAGTCCCTTGGGGCGGGTTTTTGGAATTTCGCAGAAGGAAATCGAACGTCGCATTCTGAATGTTATTCGAAACAAATGGAAATCAGCAGCGACCGGGGCTTGGGTTGAAGACCCGCGAGGTAAACGGGGCTATTATCGAGACATGAAAACTCATCACTCCCACGGAAGTTATCCGCGAGTTGAGAGCCTAAGCTTCTATCACGCATATCACGCGATGATGGAGGTCGCTGGTGCTCTGATCAATGAACTTCCAGTACTGGAAAACCCAGACTATGATGATCGACTTGAAGACTGGCTCCAACGACATTGGATCACCCGTTCCGACGGCAAATGGTTGGCTGATCGTCGCGATCCAAAGCCTCCCTCTTGGCCTAATTGGAAAGACACCGAAGAAACAGATGATTGGCCAACTTCGGTATCGAAGGACGTTTTGCTAAGTCAAATAGAGCATCAAGACTTCATTCCGATTTGGGGCAGCTGGAGGGAAGTCTCCGGAGACAGAGAGCAGTTCGTCCGTATATCTTCCGCACTTGTCTCACCAGAGCGGTCAGGATCGCTGGTTCGAGCGTTGCAGACTGCCACTAATCCAATGGATTATCGCATTCCGCCAGCGGGCGATGAACTGGAGATCAATGCGGGGGCGTTCCGGCTCCAAGGCTGGGTCGCGACGAATTCAAGTAGTGAAGGAATTGACGAGTATGACTCGTGGGCTGGGGTCGTCCATTTTCCAAGTATTCGTCCGGCGAGTTGGCTTTGCGATGAGTTCGATCTGTCTTCAGACAGCGAATGTCGTGTCTGGCACAATCGTTCTGATCCAGATGGAGTTCAGTTCAGATCGCTCACATGGGGTAGAAAGGAACGAGAACGGGAATTCCGGACCGCAGAGACGGGCTCTCGTCTCGAGATACAACGTGAAGCGCTCTTGACGTGTTTAGAGCGGCTAGATCGAGAACTTGTTTTTGAAGTTCAGGTTGAACGGGAGTTCAGGAGAGACTCCTATCGAAACCGCGAAAGATCGATAGGGACTTACATGCAACCATACACACTCATTCTAACCATGGGCTCCGATGGAACATTCCGAACAAAATAAGAACATAATCGAACTTGGGAAAAGGATCGTCCAAGAACTGGAGCTCGATCAGAGCTGCGATACGCTAGGGCGCTGGATGGCCCATCATTTGGCCCAGCTAATTGCCGAAGCTGAGCAAGAAACTGAGGACGACGCGAGCGCGGCACAACAGGAATGTAGGACAGCTATCTTTGAGCTATGGGAGCACATACTCTCTGCTCCAACTGCGACCAGACCGTTTCGCGACCTGGAGCCTATCGTTGAGACCATTAGAGCCTTGGATCCTGACGAGCGCGTTTACTTCTATCAGACGCGAGCTCAGGAAGTTGCAGATAGTTCGGGTTTGCCTCAATCAGCAAAGGAATGGCTGAAGCTATCGAGGGGAATTGACTACAGTGCCCGGCTTCTAATCCAGATGTGCTTCGATCGCGTGGCTAATGAGACTTCTGGAAAACTAAAAGAGTGGATCGAACTCGCTTCTGATGCTGGGGCACACGACCTACCAATCGTAAGAGTGATTCATCAACTCGAAGATCAGCGCGCCAGCAGTGAGCGGAGTGTCGAGGAGGAAAGAGAAAAGCTTCGAGAGCGCCTCGAGCGCCTAAACAGCATGGTTCGGTTGTCTGAGTTGCTCGCACGCGACATTCAGCATCAGCTTGATGAACTGAACGGAAGTTAAGCCACTTTCTGTTGGAGGCTATCCGAACCAATCAGCCCCGCCATCTAAAGCGGCCTTTTGCGCTTGCGGCGAACTTCGGTTCTGGTGGGCCGCACCGCAACGCCTGCTTGAGTTAGCGAACTGCAAGTTTGGACCGTCCCAATTGGACAGCGCAGCTTGCTTGCCCCTTTTGCGCGATTGTCAGAATCTCACCCCTTCATTCTCGGACCCACGACACGCGTCGGCAAATCCCTGCTTGCGGGTTGTCCTCGCTTGTGCGCCCGGACCCGTACTACTTTCCCGTCGGCATACCGTCTTTCATGTTCGGCCACCCAATGCTCAGTTGGCGCAGCTCGGCTTGCTGATTGTGCTTGCTCAAAGCGAAGCCTCGCCTTTTGTTCAATCAAATGTCGCTCACCTGCCGGTCCAATTCGAATGGTGACGTGAGACTTGAGAACTTCGGTCATCCAAGCCTTGCCAAACTTCCGCGCTGTCTTGGCCTGAGATGCCGAGAGGCTTGCAACCTCTTGCGACATTAAATCGTCCTCACGCGCAGCAAGTGCAGCGAAGAGCATAAACCCGATTACCATCTCGTATGTGAGGTGACCTTTATGTTCCTCGAAATGTTCTCTCAATGAAGCTTCACTAGGCAATAGCCCTGCTCTCATAAGCCCCGCAAGTACTGTCCGCTGAAGTTGCCAGCTGGCGCTATTAAAGTCAGGTCGACCATCTTGCGATTTCGATATCTCCAGCACAAAGGGCGCATCAAAGAAGATGGTGTCCGTCATTGCTGAGAAAAGACGCACGCTCAGTTTGTCGGAAGAACGATTATCAAAGAGAAACCCTCGCTGATGCCGGTTGCTCAGCTCTTCTTCATCCAGGGTCGTTATTCTTCGAGCACAACGATCTTCCCAGAGTTTGCGGTCGTCGTACTCGATCCAAATGAGGTCACGCGGAAGTTCGATATCGCGCACATAGTCTTGAATGTCGGACTCAGGACGATCCTCCCATGGCATGCCTTGGACATCCATTCTCAACGAGTCGAGATAATTCGCTGCGTTGTGGTCCAGCAAATAGATCCTTGCCGAGGAGAGGTCGCCGAGAACTCCTTGCCAGTACTGACAGATTTCCTCGGACAAGACCAATTGTCCATCAGGACCAAGCATGTCCACTGGCTTCTCGTTTTTGAGATGGTGACCGAACTTTAGAGCGATCGTCTTGTAAAGGATCATTGAGTTTACTCAAAAATTAAAGGGCCTATCTCGGACGGATCGAGTACCGGCAGAGTCATACACAAGACGTGCGAAGCCAGATGCCGGTGCACTGGTTGTCCTAGCCTCCCTGTACTTAACCTCCAGCACAACGGGAAAACGGGAATCGGGAAGCTCAGAGACCAGTTTATCCTGCTTTCCTAAAGTTGGCGTTGTCAGCATTCCAGGACGTCCGCTTTGGGGAAGCTGCATCGCAGCATTGGCCATACTGTGAGTGGCAGCTGTGGGCCGCGGAACCCGGGTTTTGCTCGGCCCGCGATCCCAGTTGCTGCGCAGCATCCGAGGTCCGCAATTTGAGCGTAGAGGCACGGATGCTGCGAGGCGCATCAAATTAAGTGAAGCGTTGGGAGCCGACTTTGCTGCATCTCACGGCAGGTCTAAGAATGTAATGGCAGCCGCTGTGAGCTTATCTGGATCTACTCAGGTGTATTCAGGGCGTTCCCGCTTTTCGTAGAACCAGAAATGTCATCATGCCAAGCGGTGGGAGAGACCTTTGCTCTTCGACCTCTAGGGACGGTTCTTGCAATACCGTCTCCAGTTCGAAATCTGAGTGCCAGCCGATGATATTCGCGAAGGGTGCCGAAAGACGTTCGAGGAAAGCCAACAACCCTTTCTTGCGTACAAAGTGGTTCGTGATCACCACCCGCCCACCAGGTTTCAACACTCTTGCGATCTCTGCCATCACCTTCTCTGGCTCGGGCACAACGGAAAGCACATGCATCGCGGCGATCGTGTCAAAGCTGCAGTCGGGGAAACCCAGCGTCCGGGCATCCATCTGGCGCAACGCGACCACCTGTTTCAGATTCAGGTGCTCTACTTTGTGTTTCGCCTTTGCCAGCATGTCTGTGCTGAAATCAATCCCCGTGACCTGTAGGTCAGATTTGTAATGTTGCAGAGAAAGTCCAGTTCCAACGCCAACCTCAAGCACGGTGCCTTCCAAACCATTCATATATTCGACGGCCCGGCGCCTGCCGAAATTGGTCACTGCCCCAAAGGTCTTGTCATAAATCGGAGCCCAGCGGGCATAAGAGGTCTGAACGGCTTCGATTTCCATTCTACTTCTCCTTTTTGAACATGGCGGGCGTCTCCGCGACGAGACGCCAGATAACCATTCCAATGTATCCAAAACAGATTGCCAAAAGTGTGACCCAGGCAAAAGTCATCATAGCCGCCCCGACAAACGCGAACCCAAGCAAAAAGAACTTTACGTTCCCACGCGATATCCTGACGCTTTTGAACGACCATGTCGGGATACGGCTGATCATTGCCAAGCCTACGGCAACCATGTGAACGCAGATCAGCACATCCGGTAAGAGCGGTGCTTTGGCAAAGGCAAATGATGCGGACATTGGCAACAGTACCAGCAATGCTCCCGCAGGTGACGGGACACCGACAAAGCACTCATCGGATGCGACTTGTTCATCATGGCATTCAGCCTTGCTTCCGACGTTGAAACGCGCCAACCGCAGTACGCAGCAAATTGCGTAGATCAGGACTGATATCCATGCAGCACTGCGCATGTCCTGCAAGGCCCAGAAATAGATGACCAAGGCCGGTGCAATGCCGAAATTGACGAAATCCGCCAATGAATCCAGTTCCGCACCCATTTTGCTGTCGCTGTTCAGCAACCGCGCAATCCTCCCGTCCAGACCATCAAGAACGCATGCGGCCACTATCAGTTGAACCGCCAATACATAATTGCCCTGGACGCCGAACCGGATTGCGGACAACCCCGCGCAGATCGCCGCAATGGTCAGCATGTTTGGGATCAGCTGGATCACAGCGAAATCAGTAATCGACTTGTCGGACTTATCAGCCATTCGTTGTCTCAGGCCCCCAAACGGGATCATTGTCGGTCAGAGCGGCAAGTACGGTTTCGCCCGCCACCATCGTCTGACCGATGCTGACCAGCGGCTCAACATCGCGGGGCAGATACACATCAAGACGTGAGCCGAACCGGATCAGGCCGAACCGTTCACCGGTTTGCATCTGTGCGCCGGCCTTCACAAAACAGACGATCCGTCGCGCAACCAGGCCCGCAATTTGCACAACGGCCATCTCCCGCCCGTCTGGCAAGCGCAGACACAGGCTGTTGCGCTCATTGTCAGCGCTGGCCTTGTCCAGAGAGGCATTAAAGAACTTGCCCGGACGATAAGCCACCGAAGTGATCTCACCTGCGATCGGGCTACGGTTCACATGGCAATTGAACACATTCATGAACACGCTGACACGAGTCAGGGGCGCATCTGCCATACCCAGTTCGGACGGCGGAACCGCTGGCTCGATCAACGATACGACACCATCCGCGGGGCTAACGATGAGCCCGGGCCTGGTTGGACTCACACGTTTCGGATCGCGAAAGAAATAGTAACACCAGATCGTCAGGCCCACACCCATCCATCCCAAAATGGGTGAAAGTAGGAACAGGCCAAGCGTGACAGTGGCAAAAATCGCGACGAACTTGGTGCCTTCGGGGTGCATTGGTTTGATGAATGTTCCAAACATGTTCATAGCAACTTCCCCCGGCGATCACTCAAACAACTGTCATAGGGCGCTCAAGGTCGAGTGCAAGCGCATTTCAATAGCCGTTCCGGACAAGCGCAGGACGAGTTCTCCTCTACGCTCACGATCGGTGGGATAGTTGTCATTGGAACCAGTTCAGGCAAGGTCGGCAATGTCTCGCGAATTGTGAGTTCGTCCTACTTCCGATTTTGCGGCCGCAGCGAACGGCAGGTATGACGGGTCGCACATCAGCATTGGGACCTATGGTTGAGTGACCGCAAAGGGCCGTCCTCACGAACGGCCCTTCAGTCTAGATTTCAATAGCTTCGGCAATGGCCAAGGCATCCTCAAGTTCCACACCAAGGTATCGAACCGTGCTGTCCATCTTGGTGTGGCCGAGGAGGAGTTGAACAGCTCTGAGGTTGCCTGTCTTCTTGTAGATCTGCGTAACCTTTGTTCTCCGCATTGAATGAGTGCCATACGCGCTCGCCTCGAGACCGATCGAAGTCACCCAATCCCGGACGATCCGCGCATATTGACGGGTCGAGATGTGTAGGCGCTCATGGAAGCGGCCGGGCCAAAGGTATTCGGAGCCGACCATGAGTTCGTCTTCCATCCACTTCTCGACAGAAGCGCGGGTCCCTTCGGATATCTCAAATCGCACGGGTTTCTGTGTTTTACTTTGCAGGACAGAGGCGCGCTCCTTGATCTGACCCGATGCCATTACATCGACGACTTTCATCTTCACCAGGTCACAGCCGCGCAGTTTGCTGTCGATCGCCATGTTGAACAAAGCGAGGTCGCGATGGTTATCTGCCAATTCAAGTCTAACTCGGATCGCCCAGACATGCTTCGGTTTTAGGGGTCGCTTCTGGCCAACGATGCGGCCCTTGTTCCAAGCAGGACGAAGTGCGCGAATAGCAGGCAAGTTTGGTGTTTCCATGACTGATCCTCCGATCCGCCATGCCCTCCCACAACGACAACCCGACGTTGACGGGGAAGCATATCACAGGATGCCGCGCTGCATCTGAGGTCCGGAATAAGCCTGAATGCGGAAGTGCCCAAATTCCGCTGCGAGCCCACGCAGCACGACAGCCTGCTGCATCGCAGAGGGGAACGCGGCCATCTAGGCAGCATGCAGCAATTCTGAAGCCATTATCAACACAACGTGGACAAAGCAGAGCTTCATCTTGTGAGCTGTCTTTCTAGTGAGCTTCCAGCCGTTCTGTGAGGAAGTCAACAAACGCTCGGACCTTCAGTGTCCGTCGTCAGGGATTTTATGACAGATGGCGGCGCTCTTCCTCGTGTCCGATGCGTCTTCCTTCGTGACAAGAGCGGCGCTCATCGCTGACGGCGGAAACTCGATCAACAAGTTCTGAGACCTCTCTCGCCAGCCTGGCGGTTTACGGGGCAGTGCCCATGCGCACCAACCCCGCAAATCCGCATTGCGGCCGGCAGTCTTCGCGGTCGGCCCATGAAGAGGCCTGCTTGCGCGAAATCATTATGCGATACCTGGCGAGGCACGACTCTGCTAGAAGTCGAGATTGCCCCGATGATCGCCTGAGCAGACAGGCTTGTCTAACATCGAGCGGCCTGGGCGTTCTCTACCCAGTGTTCGGTTTCGACAGCAAACACATGATCCAGGATTTCGGAATTGACGCGGTCGCGCATCGTGAAAGGGCCCAAGTGACCGGCGCCTGCCACGACTCGGCGCACCACGCGCGGGTTGAGCCTTTCAAGGCAGTCCGCAATAGCCATCGTGTGCGGATGGGTCTGCGCGCCGACCAGAACCGTGATCGGCTGATAGATGGTCGCGATGCGGCCCACGTTATCTTCGTGCAGCAGCGCCTCGAAATCCTTGATGACCTTTGGAATCCAGTCGATCAGGGCATCCTGACGCATTCGGCTTAGGGCAAGCCAGGCGCCGTATCCGCCCCAGAAATCCGTGAAGACTTCGGCGCTGAACGCGCGAAATCTTCTTCGATACTGGCTTGGAGGGAAGCAGCCAGCCTGACAATTTCCGCATGGAGCGTCCTGTCTGCTGCCGTTCCTGCCGACAGGAGGCTGAAAAGTGTCGGCTCGTATAGGCAAAGCGACTGCACGAGTTGCGGAACCGCACAGGCGACATGCAGCGCGACCGCGCCGCCATAGGAATGTCCGACGACATGACCCGGTTCGGCGACTTCTTCGATCAGCTCGATGACATGCGCGGCTTCGTGCTTGAGGCGAAAGGCTTTCGATGCGTCGACATGCCCACGGATTCTCGTTCCCAGAAAGTCGGGCGCGATTAGGGTGACCTTGCCCTTGAAAACCGAGCCCAGGCTGGATCATTGCAATCCGTCCGCGCCAGAGCAATGCAGCGCCACGACCGGCGAGAGCCTCTTGGCCTCGTTTGAAGCGCGCATGTGCGCGCTGTTTGCGTCAATTCATTCATCTCAAATGCCTTTCCGTGATCGCCGGGTGTTCTGGTGTCTTCGCGCCTAAGGCGCAACGCGCTGCGTCAGATCGGTTTCCCGGCGACGGCATGGAACGCGGGCACCGAGATCGCCTTGATAACTTCGGCCCGGATCCTGGCTGAGCAGCGCTGTTCCAAGCGCTGGCGTTCGTCCGACGTCAGTTGGTCGATCTCCCAGCGATAACCGGATCCCATCGCGATGGTCCACCAGTCCCGAGGTGTCGCAAGAGGCTGTCGGTCGGGTGCAGGGTGAACTTCCGGCGAGACATTTGTGGCGGAAGCGATCAGATCTTCGATCGCGTTCCTGCTCGTGAGGCGTTCCCAGGCGCGCAGTGGCTCGGGGATGTCCGGACGCAGAGTGCCGAGTTCCTCCGTAAAGATCGCGGCGCCAGGCTGGAAAGCGTCCTTGCCCCAGAATGTCATGACCAGTCGGCCGCCGGGCTGCAGGACGCGCCAGAGCTCCGTGATTTGCGCCTGAACGTCCTCGACGAAAAAGACCGAGAAGACCGAGATGACAGCGTCAAAGGTCTCTGACGGGAATCTCAGCGAAGTCATGTCCATCCGCTCGAAGCGAATGTTCGACAACCTTTGAGCTTTAGCTTTCATGCGGGCGCGCGTGAGCATTGCCTCCGCAATGTCGATCCCGATCACCGAGCCGGTCGGACCAACGGTCGAGGCAGCGGGCAGAGCCGATGCGCCGGTCCCGCAGCCGACATCTAGAACGCTCTCGCCCGGTCGCAAACTAGCATGGTGAACGGCCCGGCGCCCGTGTCGGTCCCAGAAACTGAGCGGGGCCAGGTCGAAGTGGTCGGCGGCGGACTCGTAGGTTGCGGCGACCCTTGAACGCCTGGGATTGCCGAGTAGTGTCATGAAGAAGATCCTTGTGGGATGGAGGCCCCGCCGGTATCAGGCGGGGCATTAAGTGTCAGCCTTCCGAACCGGTCGCCACAGGGTGATCGTCCGTCGAAGCCCAATCCGCCAACGACCGGTCGCAGATGCCGATGCGAGGCGCGGCGATCGCGCGCACAGGGCTGCAATCCCCCGCCCGCGCAGCTGTGTTTCTGCTTCAGCCCGTTGTCACTGGTAGATCGCCTGCCGATCCCCATTCCGCCCAGGAGCGGTGATAGACGCGCAGACGCGGTACATCGAGCAAGCGCAACGCGAGATAGCTGTGCGACGAGGCAAGCCCGTTCTGGCAATGCATGATGACGTCACTGTTCTGGGTAATGCCATACCCTTCGAAATGCGCAGCCAACGCATCTGCTGTTAGAAAGCGGCCATCCTCGTCGAGGTTCTGCGACCATGGCACATTGATCGCCCAGGGAATGTGTCCTTCGGCGAAGAGCCTGGGCGGACGCACGTCGATCAGAACCGCGCCGGGCTGATCCTTGTGGGCGAGCACATCCTGCGCGGTGGCGTGGCGGCGGGGCGTGAGCGTGACCTCGAAGCGAGCCGGTTTGCCCCCGCCCTGATCGCGCGTGACAGTACCTCCTGCGTTCAGCCAACCTGTCCATCCGCCGTTCAGAACCGAGACCTCGCGGTGGCCGAAATACTCCAGCAACCAGAACATCCGCGCGGCATGGAACCCGCCCCGGTCGTCGTAGAAAACGATACGCTGGTCCTGGGCGATGCCGAGCGCGCCTAGCATCGCCTCGATCTTCGGCACCGGCCGCAAGGCACCCGCCACCGCACCGAATTCGGCGGCGACAGCGTCGGCAGGCAGATGCCGCGCACCTGGGATATGTCCGGCGTCGAAATCTTTCTTGGGACGCAGGTCGATCACGGTGCTGCCGTACACAACCGCCCCCATAGCCTTCATCGTCATGTCCGACAGCAAGCTTTGTGGTTCTTTCAGGAATCGCGGATTCGGGTATCCGTCCGCCAGGGCAAGGCTGACACTGGGAATGCAGGTCGCCGAGACACCCAGCGCGAGCATCAGGATGGAACGGCGTGAGAGAGTGGTGGTCATCTGATCAATCCTTTCGTTCACGCTGGCATCTCGACGAGCCGCAGATAGGGGACCGGGGCCTCCCAGCCGCCCGGAAAGCGGGCGCGCGCCTCGGTGTCGGAGACCGACGAGGCGATCGCCACCTTGTCGCCCTGCTGCCAGTTGGCTGGTGTCGCCAGTTGCTGACGGGCGGTCAGCTGCAGGCTGTCAATGGCGCGCAGGATCTCGTTGAAATCACGCCCCGTCGTCATCGGATAGGACAGCGTCAGCTTGATCTGCTTATCCGGCCCGATCACAAAAAGCGTGCGCGCGGTCGCGTTGTCCATCGCGGTGCGCGCCACCGTTTCGTCTGCCTCCGCGGGCAGCATGTCATAAAGCTTTGCCACCTTCAGATCGACATCACCGATCAGTGGGTAATTGGGCGCATGTCCCGTGGCCGTTCGGATGTCATCGGACCAGCGGCTGTGGTCTTCGACCTTGTCGAGCGACAGCCCGATGATCTTGACACCGCGGCGTTCGAACTCGGGCTTCATGCGGGCCATGACGCCTGCTTCGGTCGTGCAGACGGGGGTAAAATCCTTTGGATGAGAAAAGAGAACGCACCAGGCATCGCCGATCCAATTGTGAAACCAGATCATGCCTTCTGTGGTGTGCGCGGTGAAATTGGGCGCGGTGCTGTTGATCGCCAATGGCATGTCAAATCCTATCGTTAAAGTTTCCGTACGTGCCGGGAACCCCGGCATAGGAAAGATTTACGCAGCGCCATGCGGGCGATCCTGAATGTCTTGTGAAAAAGTTCTGAAACCGTTCAGGCGGACATCAGTTCGCGCTGCAGGCGCCGGAAGCGCGCGCTCTGCCGGACCGGGCGGAAGCCTTCGTCGGCGTCGATGCTGAAAAAGCCGCGCCAGCCGCGCGACAGCAGAAAGTCGATCCGCTCCAGCGCCGAAGAGACATCGCCGAGCCGCGCAAAGCCGAGGGCGCGGTAATACTCCAGCGGGCTGTTTTGATGCGGCAGGCTGTCCAGCACGGCGCCAGCGCCCTGCGCGTCGCCAAGCTGGGCCAGCAGCGGGCCGAGACCGTAGAGGGCGCGCAGGGCCGTAGGGTCGATCTCCAGCTCCGAGCGGATCTTGCGCAGCGCCCGCTCTGCATGGATGCGGGCGCGAGCGGTGTCCTGACGCTCCAGATAGCGTGCGGCCAGAAGATCGCCGGTGGAGCCGGCGGGGTCGAGATCGGCGGCCCGCACCGCCAGAGCTGCGGCACTGCGATGGTTGCCCGCGGCCATGACGTGGATCGCCGCTTCCAAATGCAACTGTGCGTCGCCCCGCGCCAGCGATAGTGCCTTGGCGATCTCGCGCTGTCCGGCGGCTATCCGCCCCACTGCGATCTGTGCCGCACCGGTCGCCAAGTAGCCTTCAGCATGGTCAGGCGCGCGCCGGATCGCCGCCTCCGCCTCGATCAAGACACTGTCGATCAGACCGGCCCCCTCGGACCAGTAGATGTGACGCTTGAGCAGCGCCATGGCGTAAAGCGCCCGGGTTTCGCCATCGTCCGGCGCGAGCGCCACAGCCTGTGAGGCTAGGGCGGTGAAATCCCGCAACGCGCCCTCATAGGCGCGCCCAAGACAGCTTCGCGCCTCCAGACAGAGCGCATATGCTTCAATTGATGGAACTGATCCTTCGGCACGTGTCGTCGTGCCGGACGCTCCGGCCTCGCGCAGCAGCGGCGCGGCCATCCGGTAGCCGCCCCGCGGAATCGTTGCGATCAACTGCCTGTTGTCCAGCTTGCGTCGCAGCTCCGAAACCACCTGCGAGAGGCTTTCATCACTGACCGTGACGTCAAGCCAGACCCGGTCCAGAAGTGTGTCACGGCTGAAGGTCTCGCCCGGCGCTTCGGCGAAAACCTGCACCAGCCTGATGGCCCGGGGCGAGAGAACCACACTCCGGGTGCCGCGCTCTGCTCGCCGCGAAGGCACGTCAATCCGCCATCCGTCCAATACCAAAACCATACCACACCACCTGCGCCCAAGAATTTGTGCAACAGTCCTATGCCGATCGAATATCATATGAATAGGCCGTTGCGGTCAAATACACACAGTTGTGAGGGCATGATATCGGTGTGACGCAGCAGCTCGAGGCACCCCAACGCTCTCGGTACTGCCTATACAGCTTCAAAGTTTACATTATCGAAGCTGGTCGGAGCAGAGGATTGAATTCGAAACCAGCAGTTTTGACATCAACGAAAGCGTGGTTTGTGCCAGCCTTTCTAAACCAGCCAGCAATGACCGTTTCCGCGACATGGGCTGCAACGCAGCGAGAAGCCCTCCGTATTTGCAAAGCGATGCTGCGCCAGCGAAGGTCGAGAATCCTAGGTCGGTTTTGTCACGCTCTTGAGACCTCAGACAGGTTTAAAATCGCGCAGGTGCAGCGAATGGCGGCTATGCGGACTGCGATCGCAGCATCTTGAATAGTTGGCCAATGGCAGCAGTGGGCCGGGGAGAGATTGGAGGCGCTGGAAGCGATGTTTGGGTTGCGCTGCCTCGACAAGTGACGAGTAAGAACTCGTCCAGCTAAACTGCAACTTGAACGGACCGGTGTGACGCGCACTACCGATTTCGGTTGGTATTGCCGCTGGGACCGGCCATAGAGAGCAATGCTCTCTGCATCGTTGAAATCAGTCTTACAGCACGCAAGATACCTCCCACTGTGGTCGGCTCTGACCGCTGTGCGATGGCGCTCCTTTGACTCTCGTTCCGGTGGATTGGGTACAACGTTCAGAGCCGTCATGCGTTGGTTCCCTCCGGCCAGGGGCCGATTTGATCGCGAAGCCAAACGGGTTTTTCCCGATATGAAGCCCTTCACCCGCGCCAAACTCGGCCAAGATATGGGCTGGCATATGGGGAGAACGCTGTTCGAGATCTATCACGATGCTGAATTTCAGACCCAACACCACAAGTTCAGTGCCTCCGGTCCGGGTCTTGTTGCCCTGATAGAGGCTCAAAGGCTTGGCAAGGGAGCCATTGTTGTTTCTGGCCATTTCGGACAATGGGAAGCTGTTCGCGCCGTAATCAAAATGCATGGGCTCGAAAGCGGCGCGGTGTATCGACCGAACAAGAACCGCCACTACGAGCGTCGCATTCGTGCCGGGATCGAGGCAGGCGGGAAGCCTATTTTGGCGACCGGCCGCGTCGGAACAAGAGCCCTTGTGCGTCATTTACGGAATGGCGGCATTATTTCAATCTTGCTGGATGAAAAATATTCAGAAGGTGTCGCGATACCATTTCTTGGTCATGACGCGCTCACATCACTCTCGGCGGCTCAGCTCGCATTGAAATACGATCTGCCCATGATCCCTGCATTTGGCACTCGCATTGGTGATGGAAATACATTCCGCGTCGAGTTCGAAGCCCCAATCCCCCATACCAACAACATCGAAATGACGCGTGCTTTCAACGACAGTTTGTCTACGCGGATCATGGCGAACCCAGAACAGTGGTACTGGATGTTGAAACGCTGGGATGGTGCTTGAACGAGCGCAGTTCGCTAGCCGATCGTCCAAATCACAAGGGTCATTCGCACTCGACCAATGGCCAGTTTGGGGAAGCAGCACTGTAGCCCGCTGAACGACCACCAATGTCGGCAATGGGTCGCCCCTGCAGGCGGCCCAAAAATTTAGATTTCAATGGCTTCCGCGATAGCCAATGCGTCTTCAAGCTCGACGCCGAGATACCGGACCGTGCTATCCATCTTGGTGTGACCAAGCAGTAACTGCACGGCTCGTAGATTTCCCGTCTTTTTATAGATCTGCGTAACCTTGGTGCGACGCATTGAATGGGTGCCATAGGTCGTCGCTTCAAGGCCAATCGAAGTGACCCAGTCGCGCACAATCCGCGCGTACTGACGGGTAGAAATGTGCAGTCGTTCGTGAAAACGCCCTGGCCAAAGATATTCTGACCCGACCATCAATTCGTCTTCCATCCATTTCTCAACTGACGCTCTAGTCCCTTCCGATATCTCAAACCGTACAGGTTTCTGTGTCTTGCTCTGTAGCACCGACGCCCGTTCCTTGATTTGGCCGGATGCCATGACGTCAACGACCTTCATCTTCACGAGATCACACCCGCGAAGCTTGCTGTCGATTGCCATGTTAAACAACGCGAGGTCGCGATGGTTCTCGGCCAGTTCCAGTCGAACTCGGATCGCCCAAACGTGTTTGGGCTTCAGCGGTCGTTTCTGGCCAACGATGCGACCCTTGTTCCAAGCTGGGCGAAGTACGCGAATGGCTGGTAGGTTTGGTGTCTCCATGACTGATCCTCCGATCCGCCACGCCCTCCACAACGTCAACCCGACGTTAACAAGGCACCGTATCACGGTCTTACTGCGCTGCACCCTATGTCCGGATCGAACCCATCCTGCGAGTTCAAGTTTCTCGCGGCCTGCGTTCTTAGCGCGAAAAATGCGGCAAGCTTTTGATTATTGGTGCTGCCTTGCGGCGGACTCACACGCTCCAGACAAAACTGCCTTGTTTCCTTGCCGTATTTACTCAAACAGGGAACCTGCGCGGTCATGGCGCAAGAGCCGCTATGTTGAGACGGTATTCTCCAAATTGGCAGTTAGTTTACTTTAGTCGAGACTCTGCGTCGCCGAAGTCTTACGGTCGCCATCTGAAGCGATGTGATCGTGTGTCTATCAAAGCATGTTCATGGTTCGCTTAATCCCGCAGGGAGCCAAACCATCACAAACCTCATTCAGCTCGTTTATGTGTCACAGCCGTTTGGGTTCGATGAGCCGACACTCGCAGGAATTTTGCTCGATGCCAGACGCTGTAATAAGCGGGATGACGTGACCGGCGCGTTGGTTTGTCGACAGGACATCTATCTTCAACTACTGGAAGGTCCGGAAGCTGCAGTGCGCGCAGCTTACGCACGCATTCGTCAAGATGATCGGCATGCCGGGGTTAGAGAACTCCTGAATCGCAAGATACAAAGTCGATTGTTTGCAAATTGGGCGATGCTTCATGATCCTGCAAAGACTTGGATTTGGACGGAACAAGAAATCGCAGACGCGGCGCTTGATCGCGTGGAGCCAGCAGAAATCATAAAAGTATTCAACGACCTATCGGATCGATCCGGGAAACCGGCTGTGCATTAATGCAACCCCTTCTCGCATCGACACATATGCGAACCAGGATTTGTAAATGGTGGGCGGAATGATGGCGGTGCATTCAGTGCCCGATGCGTTTACCACGTGGGAATGTGATCGCATTGTTGCGGCAATCGCCAAAATGCCTACCGATGAAGCACTGCTTGTGGGTCGCAATCGGGATCACAATTTGCGTAATGCGGAACTCGTTTGGATGGACGATGTCGGAGACCTGAGCTGGGTGATGACCCGATTGATCGAGGTAGTTAGTCATTCTAACAACCAACAGTTTGATTTCGATGTGCGCGAATTTGCGGAGAGCCCGCAAATTGCCAGCTATGATGCGGCCAAAGGGGGCCATTTTGCCTGGCACTCTGACATTGGCAACGGTCCCGCTGCTGGCAAAAGAAAGCTCACACTTGTGCTTCAATTGAGCAATCCGGACACCTACGACGGAGGTGACTTGGAAATCATGCCAAGTGCTCACATCCTCCTGGCCAATCGGGCGCAGGGATCGGTGAGCGTGTTTCCGAGCTTTGCACTGCACCAAGTAACGCCGATCAAGCGAGGCATTCGGCGTTCATTGACCGTCTGGGCGCATGGCCCTCCGTTTCGCTGAAGGCGGCTCCAACCGGCCAAAGTGACAGAACCATCTGCGGTGTTGAGAGCATGGTCAGGTCAGCCAGCATTGCAATCAAGGTGCCAAGCGGTTACATACATAAAACAAAGTTGTGGTATTCTTCGGCAAAAGCGCATCGCTCTGCCAGAGCCAGCTGCAGTCACTATCATTAAAATTCGATTGTCAGATGCCGTAACAGGGATCTGCAGTTTGGGACGGTTGTTGATCACAACCGTAACGCCCACGTGTCAGCACCGTTCGCTTTGGTCGCAGGAGCTCCCGCGATGTGCGGCCGGGCATGGACAACGCACTGTCGATCTAACGACTTCGACACGGCTCTGACAAAATGTCTTGTCAGCGCAACAAAACGTGAGGCGGCACTTTCTCCGTCAAAGGAACCAACATGACTTTTCCTGACTGGACGAAACCCGGCATGTACGGTGCTTTGGGCGGCGCGATTGCGGTTTCCATCATCGGCTTCACATGGGGTGGCTGGACAACAAGCAGCAGCGCCGAAACCATGGCACAGAACATGGCAAATGAAGAAGTGACTTTGGCGATGGTTCCGGTGTGCCTTAACATGTCAGCGGCTGATCCAACACGCGCAGAGAAACTTGCAAACCTCCAGGAACTCTCTGGCTTTGGCCGTCGTAATGCGATGATGGAAACCGGTTGGGCGACCCACCCTGGTTCAGATACGCCAGACCGTGACCTTGCAGACGCTTGCCTCGCGGGGCTTGAGTTGGATGGATCATAAATCAAAAGCATCGCCACAATTGGCTCAAGCAGTTTGCGGGACACCTATGTCGGCGGACGCCCGAATTCTTTGGGTCGTTTTCATGGGGCCCATTTTAGCATTGTTTCTTTTTGCAATGCCCGCCTTTGCCCAAACCATGCCGGAAAATGCCAGCGCAAGGAGCTACGGTGAAGGTTGGCAATGCAACGTCGGGTATCGGCTTGCCGGCGGTATTTGCGCAACCGTTGTGACACCGGAAAATGCATTTGAAACGAACCGCACCTATGGTTCCGGGTGGGAGTGCCATCATGGCTATCGCAAGGTTGATCAAACCGATTGCGTTGCCGTGGTTGTCCCCGATGGTGGGTTTCTCGACCCTTCTGGCGAACGCTGGCACTGCCTGCGCGGATTTTTGAAAGTGGATGATACTTGCCAAGAGATCGTCGTGCCGGAAAACGCCTATCTGGTGGACGCGACCTATGGCTCCGGGTGGAAGTGTAACCGTGGATTTGAGAAGGTGGATGACCTTTGCACTGCCATTGCGGTGCCTATCAACGGCTATTTGAACACGGCGGGATATGGTCGACCTTGGACATGTGAACGTGGTTTCTTTGCAAAGGACGATCGCTGCGAGGCGGTAGTTATCCCAGAGTTTGCGTATTTTGACGATGCAGCCTACGGCGAGGGTTGGAAGTGCCAGAGGGGATATGAAGTCTCCAATTCTGGCTGTGATGTCATCGATATACCTGCAAACGCCCATCTCGACAGGTCGGGAAATCGTTGGGAATGCAACCAGAATTTCCAGAAGTCCAAGGGGCTTTGCGTTCTCAAGAACTAGGCCCACCACATAATGTCTCGACCTCCAGAGTCTCTGGCGAAGGCTTGCTGCCCTCAAAAGGAAAAAATATGAAATCCGAACTTCAAACGGCGAACACCATTCGTCATCCAGTGAGAAGAGCGCAAGCTCCGCCCTTGACCAGTGACACACCAACACAACCATCTTCGCTCACTCAAATCCCAACAGCGGTTGTCTACTGCGAAGGCAACTTCGCTCAGATTGACGGCAAGACGGCCAACGGCCTTGTACGTCACTCAGAGGCCTACAGGATTGTATCGGTCATCGACAGCACCCATAGCGGCGAGAACGCCGGGCGGGTTCTTGATGACGTGATCAACGATATACCAATCCTCGAGAGCCTGAACATCGCTATCGCCCGCGAATCCTCCGTACCTGATACTTTCATCTACGGCATGGCCCCCTCAACGGGGCGGCTTTCGACTGTCGATCGTGGCGTCGTGCTTGATGCGATCGCGCGCGGTATGAACATTGTCAGTGGTCTGCATGAATATCTGAGCGATGATACCGAAATCGCGCGAGCGGCTTCAAACGAACAGGTCACCATCCGAGACATACGCAAACCCAAACCCAGCAAAGACATGCGCTTGTTCGATGGCAGTGTCTCGAACGTCCATGCGCTACGCATCGCTGTTCTGGGGACCGACTGCGCCATAGGAAAACGGACCACTGCGACGGTCTTGGCACGCGCCCTCAACACAAAGGGCATCAAGACTGTACTGGTTGGCACGGGTCAGACGGGCCTGATGCAAGGCGCAAAATATGGCGTGGCCATGGATGCCGTCCCGCCCCAATTCTGCTGCGGCGAACTTGAGGGTGCGATTGTCGCGGCCTCAGTGGCGGAGCAACCCGATGTCATTTTGATCGAGGGCCAGGGTGCGCTCAGCCATCCGGCGTTCTGTACATCGGCCTTCATTCTGCGTGGCAGCCAACCGGACGCCGTCATACTTCAGCACGCACCGAAACGCGCCCATCGCTGCGATTTTCCCAATATGCCAATGCCCACCCCAGCAAGCGAGATTGCTTTGATCGAGGCCTTTTCTGACACCAAGGTCATCGGCATCACGCTCAACCACGAGGGGATGTCGGAAGCCGAGATCACCAACACGATTGTTGCACAATCCGACAAACTTGGCCTGCCTGTGACAGACGCGCTGAGCCGACCAGCCGCACACTTGCTGGCCATGATTGTTGCTGCCTATCCCGGCCTGCAGCAAGGAACGCCCAAGGCCGCGATGTGAGCTGCCCTCGGATAGAAGTTGATCTGCGCAAATTGCGCCACAACACACGAACCGTTGTCGAGCGATTAAAAGGGCGTGGTATTCGCGTGACTGCGGTGACCAAAGCGGTGTGTGGGCATCCAGCCATTGCACAGGCCATGCTTGACGGGGGCGCCGAGGGCTTGGCTGAGGCGCGTTTGAGCAATGTGAAGCGGTTGCGCCAGGCTGGCATGACTTGTCCGATCACCTTGATCAGAACACCAATGTTGAGCCAGGTCGATGACATCATGCAAGTCTGTGAGGCGAGCTACAACACGGAGATATCTGTGATCGCAGCATTGGCGGCTGCTGCACTCCGACAAAACAAGGTTCACGGCGTCATCTTGATGGCCGAAATGGGTGACCTGCGCGAAGGGATCATGCCGCAAGACATTGGATATATAGGACAGCAAGTCGTGGACATGCCCGGTGTGGCGCTGAAAGGCATCGGTGCCAACTTCGCCTGTCTGAGCGGCATGGCCCCTAGCGCGACAAAAATGCAGGCCCTGACTTCGCTTGCCAATAAAGTCGAGGGGCAGTGTGGCCCATTCCTTGAGACGGTATCTGGCGGCAACTCTGCCAACCTGACTTGGGTGTTCGGCTCGCGCGCGACCGGCCGGATTAACGATCTGCGCATTGGCGAAGCCATACTGCTTGGCGTCGATCCGATCACCCAGGAGCAGATTGGTGGTTTGTTTCGAGACACCTTCTCGCTTGTCGCCGAAGTGATCGAAACCGACGCCAAGACAATGAGCCCAAGTATAAGCACCGTACATCACGCACCGGCAATAGTTCGGCTCGTTCCTGCCACCTCAGAAACGACAAGGATCATTCTTGCCCTCGGAAACCAAGACGTGGATGTGGAGGGGCTCTCCATGCCTGCAGGCAGTACACTTATCGGCGCGACAAGCGATCATCTCGTCATTGGCACGACAGAGCAGAAGCTCCGCGTTGGATCGGAAATGCGGTTTCAGATGAACTATAGCGCATTGATGCGCGCCATGGCCGCGCCTGACATTCAAACGAGTCTACACAATGACCGGCCTGGGTCACAGGCAAACGATGCCCATGGCCCAAAGAAACACCTGGCATTGGTTTGACCGACAGCGCTGGGACCCAACAAAGAGAAACCAAAGAGGAAATTATCTTTTGGCAAAACCAACAAAAACAAGCGTGTTCAAGGCTCAATCTCCCAATGCCGAAACACCGTTGGACAAGACAACCCGCGTCGTTCGAAAGATGGTCGAAGAAGAGGCAGAGCAGCGACAAGCCAAGAACGACCGTCTCCGCAAGGCCCGCCTCGAGCGAGAAGCCAACACTCCGACAAAGCCGTCGCGCTAGGGCATAGGACGGGTTCAACCAAGGCGGCCGCATCGCGACAACCCACGTTTCGTCCACGTCTTTCAATCCGCAGGAACGACCGCACACACCTGAAGGAATTTCCCATGACGGACGCCGACAAGAGCACAATATAAATTCACTATATCTGTCAGACATATGTGGAACAGAAGCCCGGGCGTGACGGGCAAGCGAGCCTGAAGATTGGCAAGCAATTTCAGTATTCCACGGCAGCAGAAGCTCAGAATAGAGCGGAACGGGAAGCCCAGTCCGAGGATTGCGCCGATGCCGATGCCTATATGATTAGTGAAGACCCAAACAGCGGCGAAGTCGGATCACCGAGCTTCCTTGTCAGGCTCGGGAATGTCCCGGAAACTGATGATTTCTAGAACTACGCTTCTGGAAAAGTGTGTTCTGAAAGGCGTCCCACCACCATGGGCCGTGCTGCTCCCGCTGCTCAGACGCAGTTCTGCTAAGAGCCCAATCCGGTTTACATGCGTCTTTGCGCCAGACGGTGTCGAGTGTATCGTCGAGGCGTGGAGGGAGCGATAGATGGTCGACACGCGTGATTTCGAGAAGATGGAGCGCGATGGATGGGGCACACCATCAATTGCAAGGAACTATGCCGATGGTTTCGACATGGCCACTCGACTTGTCGCCCGAAAGCTGGCGGATGCTATAAACGCAGGACCGAATACTGAGGTTCTCGATGTATGCACTGGCCACGGTGTGGTTGCAGCAGAGCTCGTCGAGAGAGGTGCGACGGTAACCGGGCTGGATTTCTCGGAAGCCATGATCTCGCTCGCCCGCGATGCTGTTCGCGGGGCGCGGTTCCTTCAAGGCAACGCCATGGACATAGGTTTTCCCGACGCTAGCTTCGGCGCCGTGACAATCGGCTTCGGGGTGCCCCATTTTCCCGACCCTGTCCGCGGCCTGAAAGAGGCAGCCAGAGTTCTGAAACCGGGTGGAGCAATCGCGTTCTCTATTTGGCACGGCAAAGGCTCGGACGGTTCATTCGGCTGGCTATTCGATGCTGTCGGTCGGCTCGCCGATCCGTCGATTACGCTGCCGGAAGGGCCGGATGCGCATGTGCTGGCTGACATCTCTGTCGCGAGGCCATTGGTTGAGGACGCGGGCTTTGCCAACGTCACGCTCATTGAGGTTGCCTCTGAACTGACTGTTCCCAGCCCCGACGCGCTTTTCGATGTCTTTGACGCTGGTGCAGTGCGCGCCGCGTCGCTGCTCCGTCGACAACCCGCTGCGACACGGACTGCCATCCGGAAAGATCTGGCGAAGCGGACTCAAGCAGCAGGGACCATGGGGGCACCGGGTTTTCTTGTTCCAGCTCCGTCTGTCGTCGTATCGGCTGTTCGTTCCTGACGAAGGTCTGCTTGAGTGATCGTTGAGCGATTCAGGTGAACGACAAGTTTGTCCGCTTTTGGTGAGTTCATTTATCAATAAATTCGGCATTGCAGCGAATGGCAGGAAAGAGGGCTGCGACCGCAGAAACTGAACGACACGTCCAAAGTCGGTTGTGGGCCGTATGTTAACGGTTTTGCGTAAGTCGTTTGTCCCAACCGCGCGTCCTTTTGGACACCCCTGCGTCACTATGATTTGTTGCTCTAAGTTGCCTGCTCAAAACGTATTTGTGTTCATAGGCAACACGATCGTCAGTCAGAAAGAAGGACACAGCTCTATCCATCTAAACAACGAGCACTACTAGCTTTAGACGATCAAGGCGACGACAACTCTTGCTATCAACGCAATATCATACTTTCATGCACATGCTAAGTGGCGTCAGGAACGTTCAAGACAAAGATATGGATGCTCAGACCGTTGGTGCCGTAACTAGACAACTGGATTCAGTGATTTTGTGTCCCTAGATTTGAAACAAACAGATATCTTCCCCTTTCACTTTGGGCCTTCTTTCTCGAAGCTAGACCTACTGCTTTTAGTGGTTTTTGCGGTTGTTGGTTATGCCGGTTTCTCCCGCTTCCCATCTTACTCGGTAGCTTTGAAACAAGCAGGTGAACTGAGTGCATGGTGGATTCTGGCCATGTTCACGTGCTTAGTACTTTTGGTGTTTCGAAAAATACGTGGGTGCTACTTAAATCATGGCTCTGCATTCTTGGCTTCGATCCTAATTTCCGCGGCCTTTTCGGTCTTCGGTTTTTTGCTATTGTCCGTTACGGGCCTTATGCAGGGGGCTACATTTGTGGCTAAGTCCGTGGCATCTTTGGGCAGCTTGGCTACTCTTATGCTTACAGTTCAAACTTGGTTTGCATGCAAACCAGACGTGGCACCTCTGAGGAACCAACTTCTCAAACTCAAATCAACAATTGAGGTCGTCCTACAAAAACCCGAACCAAAAGAAGAGGACTTTGATCAGGTGAGTTCCATTTGTCATGAAGTCACCCGTCTTTTGAAGGAACTTGAGACGGAACCAGAACGCATAAAGAAGGCGGTCGATGTTGCGGGTAAGACCTCAACTATTTCGCAAATTGTTTGCGCAATGGAAGCTCCAGGAACTGCGCCTGTTGCCCGTTTGAGAGAAGTTTTCGAGGGGCGTACCATTGCCTAAATTCGATCTCTATTTTCTGGTTACTAGCAGGGAAGAAGCGTCATCGACTTTCCTAGCAACAGTTGAAGACGCCAACGATCGTGTTGCCGAGCTGTTCGAGACTGAAGATGTCAAGGTATACGTAGAACCTCGGCCAATCGAACAGCTTCTGCAGACCAAAATGAAATGGGTCCTGGGCTTCATCCATGAAAAGCGCGTTCTCTTTGAAGGCGAAAATGCAAGAACACGGGATTTTATGAATGCCATTAACGCAAGCAAAAAAGCATTAAAGGAAAGTGAGTTTGCATCCGATTGTGGAGTGTTGTTCGCAGTACTTGCAGAGCAGACGACACTCAAAGCGCAAGGTGCGGTCCTTGCGATGATCGAGGCGTCACTTAGTGGAGACGAGGAAAAAAAGGTAAGGCCTCAAGTCGCCGCCGATCAGACCGAGCTCGAATGGATGCTGAAAACATATCGATTGGAACTCTCCATCAGTGAACGTCTGACCAATTTGGGCATTTTTCAACGATGAGCGCAAAGGACGTAAAGTTTGACACGACCGCCCGTGACAAGTTGCTCAAGGGTGTCAACATCCTGGCTAACGCTGTGAAGGTCACGCTAGGCCCAAAAGGCCGCAACGTCGTGCTGGACAAGAGCTTCGGCGCACCGCGCATCACCAAGGATGGTGTTTCCGTTGCCAAGGAAATCGAACTGGAAGACAAGTTCGAGAACATGGGTGCGCAGATGGTGAAGGAAGTCGCTTCTCGCACCAATGATGAAGCCGGCGACGGCACGACGACCGCGACGGTTCTGGCCCAGGCCATCGTCAAGGAAGGCATGAAGTCGGTTGCTGCGGGCATGAACCCCATGGACCTCAAGCGCGGCATCGACATGGCGACGACCGCCGTGGTGGAAGCCATCAAAGCGGCCTCCCGCGAGGTGAAGGATTCCGATGAGGTATCCCAAGTTGGCACCATATCCGCCAACGGCGAAGCCGAAATCGGCCAGCAAATCGCAGACGCGATGCAGAAGGTTGGCAATGACGGCGTGATCACCGTGGAAGAGAACAAGGGCCTAGAGACCGAGACGGACGTTGTTGAAGGCATGCAGTTCGACCGCGGTTACCTCAGCCCTTATTTCGTGACGAACCCGGACAAGATGACGACAGAGCTCGAAGACTGCATGGTCCTGCTGCACGAGAAGAAGCTTTCCTCGCTGCAGCCAATGGTTCCGCTCCTTGAATCGGTGATACAAAGTCAGAAGCCACTTTTAGTTATCGCCGAAGACATTGACGGAGAAGCACTGGCCACTCTGGTTGTTAACAAGTTACGAGGCGGCCTGAAGATCGCAGCGGTCAAGGCACCGGGCTTCGGTGACCGTCGTAAGGCCATGCTGCAGGACATCGCGATCCTGACAGGTGGTCAGGTGATCTCCGAAGAGCTGGGCATGAAGCTTGAGAGAGTAACGAAGGAAATGCTCGGTGAAGCCAAGCGCGTTCATATTACAAAGGATGACACGACGATAATCGATGGAATGGGCGACAGAATCGCGATTACGGAGCGTGTTTCTCAGCTGCGTCGTCAGATCAAAGGCGAAAAGGTTACTAGAACTTCTTCTATTCCACCTACAGAGGAAGTGATGGTTGAGATACTAGACCAGTCAAAACTGGTAGTAACTGAAGAGTTCCAAAAACGATTTGGACTGGATACCAAGGAAAGATACGAATACTTTTTGCAACTTCTTAATTTTGTAAATCATTCAAGGGTGCAAATAATTCCTAGTGGTTTCTTTGTCAAAGGAAAGACTTACGGATTTGAGCGAGATGAATTGATTGAAATACAGAATTTCCTTTCTGGCTTTCGCCTGCAGCAAATCGATTACTTAGAAAAGGAAGCCGAGAAGCGGACTATCACCCGTAAAACGGAACAGTACGTTGGGGGTACAAAATCTGACTACGACCGCGAAAAGCTGCAAGAACGTGTTGCCAAGCTGGCCGGCGGTGTTGCCGTGATCCGCGTCGGTGGCATGACAGAAGCGGAAGTGAAAGAGCGTAAGGACCGCGTTGATGACGCGCTGAACGCGACGCGCGCCGCCGTTCAGGAAGGCATAGTTGTGGGCGGTGGTGTTGCGTTGGTTCAGGCGGCCAAAACCCTCGACGGGTTGAAAGGTGCCAACAGCGACCAGAACAACGGTATCGCAATCGTCCGCAAAGCGCTGGAGGCGCCTCTGCGTCAGATCGCTGAGAATGCCGGTGTCGACGGGTCCGTTGTGGCGGGCAAAGTCCGCGAGAGCGACGATGCATCCTTTGGCTTCAACGCACAGACCGAGGAGTATGGTGACATGTTCGCTTACGGTGTCATCGACCCTGCCAAGGTTGTTCGTACAGCTCTGGAAGATGCAGCCTCCATCGCGGGTCTCTTGATCACCACAGAAGCAATGGTTGCCGACAAGCCTGCCAGGGAAGGCGCTGGCGGACCTAGCGGCGCCATGCCCGACATGGGCGGAATGGGTGGCATGATGTAAACAGCTCAGGGGTTCATTGTAGTTTTGCAAGCGTTCACCGTCGAAAAAATGTTTCCGCTATCGTCTACCATTCGTTTTGAAACTGCTTCGGCTGGCGCAAACCAACTGACCCGCTCCACTGGAAAGTCCAGCATTCAGAGTTATAGGCCCACTGTCGCTCTTCCACTAGGAGAGTATGCACATGCGTAGGTTCTTAGAACGAAGTTGCCCGGTATCAGACCCACATCACGCGCACCTTCTTGCACGATCTTTGGTAGCATTTCGCAAGTCCGCTATGCCCTGTGAGTTGGGCCGCTTGTTGCTCCGGGTTTTGAGTAGACATTCGCGCTCATTTCAACACAGGTCAATTTGGTCTGATACTGTTGAAAAACTCCAATTTTTACGTAAACGGGTGAAAAACTTGCCCATAGAAAGCCTCCCCAAATACTCGTCGAGGGGGTCGGCCTAAGACCAGCTTTGGCGATGTCCGAGCCTCTCAGAGGCTCCACTGGGCACTCGGTTTCAATTTGGCCACCGCAACGGATTCTGGCAGAAAAATGCAGCCGTCGGATTTTCGAGTTTTTCAACAAAATCGGCTCATAGGTGTCGTTCGCGGCACCCTCTATGCAATGTCCGCTTTGGCGGGCCGCATTGCAGCGATCAAGTTGTCGGGCAAACGGCAGCTATGGGCCGATTCTCACAGACGCGATCCGACCTCGGGCACAGAATGCTGCGGTCGCTCCGATGGCGGCAACGAGCCCATGTTGACCGATGCTGCACGACGCACGATCGGCTGCTTTCAGGAAAAAACCAAGTCTGCCCGATGCGCGAATGCCTCAACCAAATGATCCACGAACGCGGTCAGCTTCTTCGGCGCGAAGCGTTTGGATGGATAGACGGCATAGAGACCGCGAGATTGAATCGCGGTCTCGGGAAAGAGGACAATCAGCTTCCCGGCGTTGATCAGGGGCAGTGCTACGTTGCTGCCAACCTGGGTGATGCCCATGCCAAGTGCAGCGGCACGGCCCGCGCTTGCCGGGTCATTCATGATCGCGGTTGGTGCAATCTCAACCCTTTGCGTCTCGCCAGGTTTCGAGCCTGTGAACTCCCACGCAAACACCCGTTGCGAGGGGTTCGACCGCATTCCAATCAGACGGTGACCGTTCAGGTCCTCTATGGACTGCGGCGTCCCGTGGCGGTCGAGGTAATCGGGGGACCCACAGACCAGCGGCGTCACTGGAACGAGAAGGCGGGCGATGTAATCGCTGTCGGGAAGGATGCCGCCCCGGATCGCGAGATCGAACTCTTCGGCCACGAGATCCACAAACCCATTAGAGAGCGACAATTCGATCTCAAGTTCCGGGTGTTCGGCTTGGAACGACGCGATGAGCGGTAGGATTTCATCGCGACCGAATGCGGTTGTCGACGTGATCCGTAACCGACCCCGAAAGGCTTCGCGTTCCTGCTGGATTTCTGTCGCGGCTGTTTCCAGTGCCTCAACCGCTGGCGCACAGCGTTGCAGGAACCGTTGGCCTTCAGGTGTCAGCTTCACTTGCCGTGTGGTGCGCGTAAAGAGCCGCGTCTGAAGCTGCTCTTCCAACGATTTGATGTTCTGGCTGACGGCACCCGGGCTGACACGCAGTGCTTTGGCAGCCGCGGAAAAGCTCTCGCGGCGAGCAGCTTGGATGAAGGTCTCGATAAGGCGCAGGTCGATCATCGCCTATTACTCAGCCGGACTAACAAGTGATGTCAATACTAGCCGTATTCTAAATCGCTGGCTGACCCCGCATCTTGCTCTCACCAACCAGGAGACGACGATGCAACTTGCAGCCAAACCTCTGAAGATCCCAGCACGGTTCGCGGCAGTTCTGTTCGCTTTCATCATGTCAGCCACTCTCGGTGGCGTCATGTCCGCGATCATCACAGCGGTGAACACCGGGTTCTCGGATGGATATCTGACCCGTTGGCTGCACGCCTATGCCCTCGCGTTCTCCCTCGCCTTCCCAAGCGTGACCTTCATCGCACCGGTCGTCCGGCGCTTTTTGGATCGCCACACAATCTGAACTGGAGAAAAACCATGAATGCCCAAAACAACATCACCCCCGACAGCTTTGCCCTTGGTGGCGATCTGATCGTAAACCGCTTGGGCTATGGTGCCATGCGCCTGACCGACCAGCCCGCGAACTTTGGTCCCTATCCCGATTGGGAACAGGGCAAACGTCTTCTGCGTCTGGCCGCCGAACTCGGCGTCAACTTTTTCGACACAGCGCGCGCCTACGGCCCGCAATGGAACGAAAAGCTGCTCGGTGAAGCCCTCGAAGGACTACCGAACATCGTCTTTGCGACGAAGGGAGGGATCGACAAACTGTCACCCATCGAGATGGTCAAGGACGCAAGCCCCGAGGTGCTGACCGCGCAAATCGATGATGCGCTGAAAAACTTGCGGGTCGAGCAGATCGGTCTGTTTCAACTTCATTGGGTCGATCCCAAGACGCCGATTGAGGTCTCTATCGAGGCGCTCGCAAAGGCGCGGGAGGCTGGGAAGATCGCGCATATCGGTGTGTCGAACGTCTCCGTTGAACAGCTTCGCTCAGCGCAATCGGTCGCTCCCATCGCGTCGGTGCAGAACCGCTACAACATCCTCGAACGCGATCAGGACGACATGATCGACCTCACCGCGCGAGAAGGCATCGCCTTCATCCCCTATGGCCCGCTCGGTGCTCACCCCATGCGGAAAGGATCGCCTCTCGCAGCGCAGGCTGGGTCGGGACAGCGTACGGGCGCGCAGACCGCACTAAGGGCGCTTCTGGATCGCTCGCCAAATACGGTCGTCATCCCCGGAACGACCTCCATCCAACACCTTGAAGAAAACATGCAGGCGTAAGCCCTGTCAGATCGGAGACATAGACATGAGACTTCCTATCCTCACATTGGCGGCTGCCGGGTTCGCGGTGGTTACGACAGAGTTCGTGATCATCGGCGTCCTACCACAGCTCGCCGCCGATCTTGGCGTCAGCATCGCTCAGGCCGGACTTCTGGCAACCATCTTCGCTTTTACGGTGGCCATCGCCGCGCCATTCCTGACGGCCCTCGTGGCCAAAGTTGAACGCAAGAAACTGTTCGCGGGACTGCTGGCGATGATCGCTGTGTCCAACGTGTTGACTGCATTTGCCCCGACCTTTGAAACGCTCGCCGCTGCACGGATCATCGGCGCACTGGCCTTACCTGTCTTCTGGGCGGTTGGCACGGCGGCCGCCGCTGGGCTCGGTGGCCCTGAAGGCGGTGGCAAATCAGTGGCCATCCTCTACGCCAGTATCTCGGCAGGTACGGTCATCGGTATCCCGCTCGGCACGCTCCTGGCTGACCTGATGGGCTGGCGCGTCATGTTCGGCGCGATCGGTGCGCTAGCGGCGGTGATGTCGCTCGCATTGCTGGCCTTCTTCCCCACGACGAAGCCTGAAGCCGCGCCGTCGCTGCTGACCCAAGCGTCGATCCTGAAACGCGGGTCGTTCCTTGCGCATCTTGTGCTGACGGCCTTTGCCTTCACCTCGATGTTCGTCGCCTACACCTACCTGGCCGACATTCTTCAGACGCTGGCCAACGTGCCATCCGCACAAGTGGCCTGGGTTCTGATGGGCTTTGGCATCGTTGGTTTGTTCGGCAACTGGCTCGCCGGGCAATACGTGGACCGGAACCCAATGGGCGTGACCGTTGTTTCCCTTGCCGCTCTCTCTGCCGCTTCGTTTGCGACGGTCGCAATGACGGGCCAAGGCATCCTATTCTTGATCCCCTTGGCGATTTGGGGTGCGGCACAGTCGGCCGGCTTCATTGCCAATCAGCTTCGCGTCATGAAGCAGGCCCCGGAAGCGCAGGAGTTCGCCTCAGCTCTTAGTGTGACCATCGCACAGGTTGGGATCGGTCTCGGCGCGCTCATCGGTGGTCGGGTGATCGACACCGCTGGTCTTCCAGCCCTCGGCCCCGCCAACGCGATGATCGGCATCGCCGGCTTGGTGGTCGCGGCATTTATCGCATTGACGATGCGGAGCCGACCATCGGTCGCGGTACCAGCCGAGTAAACGCCCCAAACCGAAACGCGGCTGCCTTTTGGTGGCCGCGTTTCATTTGTGAAAGCTGACCTTCTGGAGCTTGCAGCGAAAGACTGGATTGTCCGCAATTTACCAGTTCGCCGGTGGCTCGAATTTGCAGTTGCAGCGAATGACCGCAAAGCGGGCTGCAAATGCAGCAATCGAACTCAGCGCTCAAGGTCTCCTATGGGCCGGTCCTCGGCGAGGCCTGGAAATACAACGGTGTACCTGCTGAGAGTGCTCCAAGGGCGGAAGAGAGCCCACCTCGACCGATGCTGCGCCGTGCATGAACTGCCGCTTCGGGCTGATACTGTTGAAAAACTCCAATTTTTACGTAAACGGGTGAGAAACTTGCCCATAGAAAGCCTCCCCAAATACTCGTCGAGGGGGTCGGCCTAAGACCAGCTTTGGCGATGTCCGAGCCTCTCAGAGGCTCCACTGGGCACTCGGTTTCAATTTGGCCACCGCAACGGATTCTGGCAGAAAAATGCAGCCGTCGGATTTTCGAGTTTTTCAACAAAATCGGCTATAAGCGCGAAGCATGACGAACTCGATTGCGGGAGGAGACTAGTACATCACTCAGTACTCACCGACGCTTCGAACCATGCGAATGTGGTGTCGGCCCATCCGCTTGGCACTGCGTGACCGCCCTCATGTAGCATCAAAGTAACAGAGCCATCCTCGCAAGTCGTCCAGCGTTTGATCCAACGATCTTCACCAACGTCATGATCATCCGCGCGCGAGCCGCATGCGTTCACAGCACGCCACAAGCGCAGGCCGGTAAACACATCCCCCTGCTGACGTGTGCCATCCCGCACCGGGCGTCCCTCGAGCGGGACAACCGGGTCGGTGAACCCGTGCGTGTGGAACAGATGTACCGGCCCGTTACAGGTTTGCGGCTCCGGTATCCAAAAGGCACCGGCAATCGGAGCATACGCATCAGCCGCCTCGGGCACCTGACAAGCGATGTCCCATATCATCGAGCCGCCGCGGGAGAAGCCGGTAAGCAGAACGGGCAGCGTGTTCAGATCCAGCCGCATGCGAGCATCTGCGATAACATCCAGAATGAATGCAACGTCGTCCCGAGGCATCTGCCGGCCGTCGCGCACGGCCCAATTCGGGGCTCCTTCACCAAAAGGTGGTAGGCCTTGGGGAATTGCAACGGCGGCTTGATTGGCCAAGAACGTCGCCACCACGCTGCTTTGCGTCGCGATCCGCTCAGCATTCGCGCCGCTGCCACCAAGAAACAGGACCAATGCTGTGGGCGGTCCTGCATCGGGCGTGCGCATCCAATAGATGCCTTCGTCCGTCTGACACGGGCCATCTAGACCGGGGCAAGCCACTGCACTTCCGAGTGACACAAAAAGCGGCAACGGAGCCAAGAGAAGAGTGCTTCCGAGACTCTTGAAGAGGGATGACACAGCTACCATCAGGCTGCGACAGATCTAGAAGCCGCATCCCCGTTGGCAATTCGGGTTCCGATGAGACGCAAGATGGCGGCAAAAACACTGGCGCGCGGTTCGCTTCCATCGCGCGCTACCTTGTGATCGCCTTTCGTTTGCGCTGTCAGATCATTTAGCGACCCAAACTTGCCGTATCTCTGCAAACCATGCGTGCGATCAGAAAGCACTCGTGTACCGCATCGTTTGGGGCAAGCCATTTCTGGTGGTATGTTAGAGGCATGTTGTCCCTTTGTAAGTCTCCATAAATTGTCTGAAGACCGGATGTTTCGCTTGGTTGGATGTATCATCGTACTCAAATCAATCTCGCGGGGTTCAATTCCGTGTTGCGTTGAAGCGGAGGTGAAAGCGGATCAGCCGCTATTCGGACACTAACCGCCGTTCCGCTTGCCACTGGAAATTCAGAGACACCAATTCCGATTGCTCGATCCGTGCGACCTGAGCGTGGTCAGGAAAATGTGCCATTAGGTCAGCGACGGCCTGATCGCGTTCAATGTCGGTCATGACGCCATCCGACAAAGCCGCATCGAGCGCCGAACGATAGGCTTCAAGATGCTCGCGTTGCTGCGCAATTGCGTAGGCCGCCGGTGCTGGTGCGTTGTGCGCCCCGTAAATCGTTTCGAGACCAGGCAGACGCTCCGAAAGGCTCTCAACGGTTGCAATCCATGCGTCCAGATCAGCGTCCCTCAGGAAAGCGGTGACGCCGTCTTCCACGACTTCTACCGCGAACAAAGTGCTCTCTTCCTCACTGTAGAGCATCGTATTTGACGGGGCGTTGGCGTTCGGCACCTCGATGACTTCAAAGCTCACGTCCCCAAATTCGAGAGTATCACCGTTTTCGAGCACGTTTTCCGGGAGCGTCTCAATCACCTGCTCCTGTGAAGGGAAGTCATCCCCGAGCGCGGCCTTTCGGCTTGCGATGTAGCCCTCCCCGTCGGTTCTGAGACTGCGGATCGTTGCCGTGGATGCAAATACCTCAGCCTCAGGAAACGCGTCTCGAAACACGCTCAGCCCACCAAAATGGTCCGTATGCGGAACGGGAATGACAATAGCTGCAACCGGTAAGCCGATACGCTCGATCCGTGTGACAGCGTTTGCGGCTTCGGAGAAGGTTCGTTGCGTACTAACGACCACCAATCCGTCCGATGTTTCAATGGCATAAGTGTTGACGGAGTCCGGGTCAGGAGAGCTGTAGGTGTGAACCTGCAAGTCGGCCAACGCGGGCGATGCGAAAGACGCCGTTATGACTAAGGCAGCGCTGAACTTTGACGGAAGATGGAGCATTTCGACATCCTGCGGTTTGGTAGCTTAATTTTGGACAGATGTCCAACTTGGACATTCGTCCAAAATATTCAATATTGGGGTGCTAACATGTTCGTGACCAGAGAGGTGGCACGTGGCCCCCAAACGTGGATTCAGTGATGAGGCTGTTGCCGACGCGGTCATGCAGGTCTTCTGGACGCATGGTTACCGCGCAACTTCCATCGACGATTTGGCGACCGCGACTGGTGTGCGCAAAGGATCTCTTCACAACGCCTTCGGCAACAAAGAAGACCTGTTCGTCATCGCGATCGAGCGATACGCCAAAGATTTTTCTAATCGCATGGCCGATAAAGCTGACGACGCGGACCCGTTGGTCGCAGTACCGGCGTTTTTTCGCGCGGTTACAAGTCGAATGACCGAAGCACACACGCCGCCTGGGTGTTTGACGTCAGCGGCGTGTAGCGAGTTTGGTGAGCTTCCCCCGCGAGCGAAAAACGCGGTTCGGGAGGTTGTCGAACAAACCCGGGCGCGGCTTGCGAAGTTTGCGTCCGCGGCGGTTAATTCTGGTCTTTTGCCTGCGACCACTGACCCAAAGGCCCAAGCGGATCTGTGGTTCGCGATCACACGGGGCATGGCTGCGCTTCACAAAGTAACGGGCGACACCGACGCAGTCGAAAGGATTGCTGAAACTGTCATCGCACAGCTTTCGGGCCGGGCGACTGCCCCATGATAGCGGCGGCAGACAGAGAAAGAGATCAGTTGGCGCGTCTTTGAAAGCCACCAGGCAGTAGTCCTCGTAAAAGGGCGAGGCTCGCCGCTATCGCAAGGCTTGCGATAACCCACGTTAATCCAAGCTCGAAACCTGTGGACCAGCCAATGATCAAAGGGGTGCATGCGCCTGCCAGAAAAAACGCTGTCATCGCCTGGGACGTAGCCTGTTCCGGAGGCGCACCGGACCGCGCCACCTCTGACAACAGGACGCCGTTCCAGGCAAATGCGAAGGCGATGCAGATCACGGATGCAGCGGCGGCCCCGCCGCCGGTTGAGGTTAAAAGGAGTGATAGGCTTAAAACGATGATGAAGATGATGATCTGAATGACTGGCGCGGAGCCAATATGGTCTGCCACCATTCCCAAAACCAGACGTAAGAGAATGGAAACAAACATGGCGGTGCCGAATATCGTGGCCGCCATGTCGGGCCGTATGTCTAACCAAGGGGCGAGAATACCCACATATGTGACGCTGAAGCCCAGTTGAACCGACGCAAGGACGAAGAACACCAATACGAGGCTGGAGACCGCGCGATGGTGGGGGGTGCGCCCTGTGGCGACGGGCATGGGTTTTGGCCGCAGGACATGGAGGCCGACAAGGCGACCGCTTATTTCTGACGCGACCCAGATCAGCAAACAGATCACAGCCAATCCTATAAGGGCCACTGGATAACCAAAGGCATTTGAGACAAGCGGCAGGTAGAATGCCGCGATGAGGCCCCCTAGAGGAACGGCGCTCTGTTTTGCAGAGAACACAAGGTTACGGTGGATGCGGAGGTCCAAGATGGAAAGGATTGAGCCGCTGGCTGTGTTGCTTTGGCCGTAGGCACATCCGAACAATGCCGCGGCGATATAGAGACCAATTTGTTGGTCGACCGCAACGGCCAACAAACCTGTGGCCGCGAAGGCAAGTGTCATCTGACTGACCCGGAACCCGCCAAATCGTCGGACGAGCCTTGCAGAAACCTGAGTGGCAACCGCTGCTATGAAAAACAGCACCGAGCCATATATCCCGATCCAGCTGCTCGACGGATTGCCATCTACGCGATAATCCTGAGCCAGAATTGGGATGCTGAGTGTTCCGGCAACAACCAAGGTCTGGGCGGACATAAGCGTGAAGAGCGTAACTGGTACTGTCCGTCGGTCTGCGGCCAAATCCATCAGGTCTGAGCTTCGAGCTTGAAAAGCTCCGCGTACTGGCTTTGCAGCTTGTTCTTCTCCACTTTGCCCATCGTGTTCCGGGGCAGCGCATCCAACGTGAGCAGGCGCTTGGGGTGTTTAAACCGCGCCAGTTCTTCGCGGCAGATGGTCTCAACCTTTGCGTCGTCCAGAGCGGCGTTCTGTTTCATCACAAGCGCCGCGATCACAGCCTCTCCAAGGTCGGGATGCGGGACGCTAAAAACCGCGCTCTCCCGAACGCCGTCGATCTGGTCCAGCACGGTTTCAACCTCTTTCGGATAGACGTTGTACCCGCCAGAAATGATCAGGTCTTTGGCGCGCCCCACGATAGAAAGATACCCGTCTTCTGAGAACACACCCAAATCACCCGTGATGAAGTAGCCATCGCTTCGATGTTCTGCGGCGGTCTTCTCAGGCATATTCCAGTAGCCTTTGAAGACATTCGGTCCTCGGATCTCGATCGATCCAATCTCGCCGGGTGGTAAGGCGCGGCCCGTCTCCGGGTCTGCGACCCGGATGTCGACGCCGGGCAGCGGCAATCCGACAGAACCGGGACGCCGCGCTCCGCTATACGGATTTGAGCTGTTCATATTGGTTTCGCTCATACCGTACCGCTCAAGAATTGCGTGCCCCGTGACATCGGTCCACGCTTTGTGCGTCTCAGCCAAAAGCGGGGCACTGCCCGAGATGAACAGCCGCATCGCTTTGGCCGCAACGGCCAAGCCGGGCTGTTCCAACAGGCGTGTGTAAAAGGTCGGGACGCCCATCAAAACAGTGGCGCGGGCCATGTCGTCCATAATTGCTTTCGCATCGAAACGTGTGTGGAACAGCATCGAAGCGCCGGAAACCAACGTCACGTTCGTCGCAACGAACAGCCCGTGGGTGTGGAAAATCGGAAGGGCGTGGATCAGCACATCGCTCTCCGAATAGTGCCAGGTTTCCTTCAGGGCCACCGCATTTGACGCCAAATTGCCATGCGTCAGCATCGCGCCCTTGGAACGCCCGGTCGTGCCTGAGGTATAAAGGATCGCCGCAAGATCATCGGCCGCGCGCGCCACTGGTTCAAACGCGTCGATGGACACGGCATGATCCCAAAGGCTGCCGGTTCCATCGGCGGCAAGCGTTTCAACACGCGGTCGCGCCGGCGTGCTGGCGGCGATGTCTTTCGTCCGCTCCTCAGCGTTTGGGTCGCACACCACAAGAAAAGGAGCGGCGTCCTCAATGAAATAAGCGAGCTCCGCACCAGTATACGCGGTGTTTAGCGGTTGAAAGACGCCACCGGCCAATACCGTACCCAGATATAGCTGCAACGCGTCGAGTGATTTTTCGACCTGCACGGTGACCCGATCATCCGGTTGAAGCCCCATACGTAAAAGACCCGAGGCGATTGCCTCAGCACCGCCAAACAGCTCTCCGTGCGTCAGGCGAGAGCCGTCTTCTCGGATCGCAAAAGTTGTCTCAGGGCGGTTTTCCGCACCTGCGGCAAGGGCCGCAGCCAAGTGATTGATCTCGTACATTTCTGGCTCCTCTTCAGCGCAGCAATCGACGCACGGACGGGCCGAATTTCACCTCACCAGTGGTCGCGAAATCCTCTTGATTGCGCGCGATATCCCGGCGGTCATAGAGGTAGTTGACCATCACGCCCCATGCATTTTCCTGGCCACGCAGGCTTTGATCGGCGTTTGCGTGGATCGCCTGAAGACGCGCGCCATTGCCAAGATGGAAGCGTGCGACCGGATCGAGCGGCTGGCCTTTCTGGGTCTTGGCGTGAACCAGATAGTGCGCGGCCAACATTAAGGCATCATCATCCGTCGGTTTGGCTTGGTCTGGATCGAGTTTTTGCAGCGTCTCCGCAACCTGCCTCGGCATTTCTTCATCACTCGGGTTTATGCGTTGATGCCTCACCCAAGCCCGAAGCCTCGGCACCGGCGACAAAGTCACAAAGGTGGCAATGTCTGGTAGTTCACGGCTCAAATCCTCGACGACCTGCTTGATCAGGAAGTTACCGAAAGAGACGCCTTTGAGGCCCGGTTGACAGTTGGAAATGGAGTAGAAGACGGCCGTTGTCGCATCCTTTGACCGGGTAACAACGCGGTCGGGGCTTAGAATGCTGTCAATGGACGTGGGGATCTCCCCGGAGAGCGCCACCTCAACGAAGATCAAAGGATCGTCCTGAAGCGCTGGATGGAAGAAAGCATAGAGCCGTCGGTCATCTGACGACACGCGACTTTTCAAGTCATGCCAATCCTGGATCGCATGCACGGCTTCGTAGTCGATGATACGTTCAAGAACTTCTGCGGAGGTGCTCCATTCGATCCGGCGCAGATCCAGAAAGCCGCGGTTGAACCAGGATGAAAACAAGTGATGGAAGTCGCCATCCAACGCGCGGAGCACCGGGTCAGACTTGGCGATCTTCAGAAGACGAGCGCGCAACCGTACCAGAGATCGCGTCCCGCCCGGAGCCTGGTTCAGGCGGCGCAATAGCTCTTGTGTGCGCGGCTCACTCGCGCGGTGCAGGGCGCGGGCCGATGCCGGATCAGCGGCATCGAACGCATGGATTGCAGTTTCGAGCCCCGCTTGATCAGGCCCGAATTCAGCCGCGATAGTTCGAAACGTGTCCGACAATGCGGTCTCATCCATGCCTTCGAGCGCATCCAACAGCCGTCGTGCCCGGATTAAGGAACTGACCTCTCCCGATCTTCCAAGTAGCTCACGGCACAAGGCAATCGGGTCGGCATCTTGCCTGCCGGGCAGACCAACGCGCGGAATGAAACGGGATGCAATGTCGGTCAGAAACTGCCCGTATCGGGGATCACACTCATGCTGCGAGGCCCCGGATCGGAATTCCCTTTTCCTTGATCGATCGGATACCATCCAGAAGTAGATCGAGATCGGGTCTGACCGAGGCTGAATTCGACATCTCGACGATCTGAACCAAACCGTCCCCATTGATCACGAAAAGACCAGGCTCTGCGAATGGCCTGCCCGTTTCCGCAGGCTTTATGCTGTCCGATACGAAGAGCCCAAGTTGGCGCATCTGTCCGAAGGAAAGGTCATAGCCAACAGGGAACTGCCATTTGAACTCAGCGACATCCGCCTCCGCACGATCCTGCGGGTCGGCGGAAATGGCCAGACCGGCGACGCCGATCGCGGAAAGGTCGGCTAGCATCGTATTGAGTTTAGAGAGGTACGGCTTGCAACGGGCGCAGTGGCGCCCGCGGTAGACGACAACGATGGTCCAGTCGTTGAGTTCCCCTAAATCGAGCACACCACCGTCGACCAGCGGCACTTGCACGGATGGCATTGGTTTTCCGGGAATTAGGGTGGCAGACATGTCGGGCCTCCAAGGTCAATCGATCAAGGTTCTGAAAAGGGCGTAGAGGTCGGCTTGGCCTTCGAAGCCGATACCGGGTCGTGTGGGAGCTGGCAGAGAGCCATCCACGATATCTGCATCGTCTGCATAACCGGAGAAGACGCCAAAGACGTTTGGATACGCCTCGCACATCTGCATCCCAAACCCGAGCGCGGCGGCTAACGCCATCTGGTTGCCGCCATGGGGCAGGACATCCTGCGTGTTCCAGCCGTGGGCGCCCAGCAAGGTCATGCTTCTGGCGCAGGCCGCGTAGCCATAGTTCTGCTGCACATCGATCTGCAGGATGTCTTTGCCCGGGCGCATACCCCCGTAGCGCAACAGATTTTGCAGATCGGGGAGAGAGAACAGGTTCTCGCCCGTCGCCACCGGCGGTCCATAAGCCTCCACGAATGCGCGGTTTGCTTCGAAATCCACCGGATGCGCCGGTTCTTCGAACCAGGCGAGACCTAGGTCCTTGAACGCCGCGGCATAGTCCAGGGCGCGTTCCGGGCTCATCCCGCAATTTGCATCCACGGCGAGCTGATGCGGCCCCTCCAAAATCGCCAGGATGGACTCAATCCGCCGGCGATCTTCTTCGATGGGCAGGCCGCCGATCTTGGTTTTCAAAAGAGTATAACCCGCATCCAGGTAGCCTTGCATTTCGGCCTGCAGGCTTTCGCGGGTTTCCTCGGGCATGTACCATCCGCCACCGACATAGCAGAACATCCGCTCCGGCGCCGTGCCGTCGCCGTATCGACGGGCAAGAAGAACGTGTAGCGGAACACCTTCGATCTTGGCCATCGCATCCCAAATAGCAGTTTCCACGGTGCCGATCGCCATAGAGCGCTCCAGATCGCCGCCCGGTTTCTCGCCCGCGATCATCACGGCATGGATCGCGTCGATATCGAAACCGCCTGACGCCTCATCCAGCAAGCTATCCGGATCGGCGCGCAACAGACGCGGGATCACCCGGTCGCGCATCTGCCCCCCACAGGCATAACGCCCCGTGGAGTTGAAGCCGTACCCAACAACCGGTTTCCCCTCCTGCACCACGTCCGTGATAACTGCGACAATCGACGTGGTCATATCCTGGAAGGAAAAGGCTGCGTTGCGCATCTCGATATGCAGCGGAACGACCCTTTCGCGGATGTCTACGATACGCATGCCGACCCTACCCAAACACCATGTCACCGAGACCGGTGGCCAGTTCAGGCCAGATCGCCACAGCCACCAGCACGATCAGTAGGCAAATCCAATACGGGGTCGCCGCGCCGAAGATGCGCAAGGTGCTGACCTTGTCGTCATTCGCGGCCGCTTTGACAGTATAAACGATCAGACCAAAGGGCGGTGTCAGGATACCCGCTTCGATGGCCAAAATCCCGATGATCGCAAAGGCAATCGGATCGTAGCCGATCAATTCACCCAAGGGCGCGAAAATCGGAACCGTCAGAAGCATGATCGACTTTGAATCGATCAGCATCCCCAGGATGAACCAGATGCAAACCATGAACACCAAGACCGCCCAAGGGGGGATCACCCCCGACCCGAAGAAGTCTTCGATGGACCCACCGATCCCCGTTAGAGCCAAGGTGCGAGAATAGAGCAGCGCCATGAGGATCATGATCATCAAGGGCGCTGCGGTTTTCCCGACCTGAAGAATGCCTTCGAAGATGTCCTTGCGGCCCAGCCGCTTCACGGCAATCGCGAAGATAAGCGCCAACAGAGCGCCGACCCCGGCCGCCTCCGTTGCCGTGAACGCCCCGAACCAAATGCCGCCCAGAACGGCCGCGATCAGACCGCCCATGCAAATGCCGCTAATGAACACATCCCGCGATGTCACGGTATCGAGCGGCGATGGCTGTAAGTCGTCGCCCGAGGCCGCGGCGCTCAGCGACCGGGGCTGCGGCTCTCCCTCCGCGACGGAGGCCGTCGGCCCCTCGCCATAGAGATGAGGCCGGAACCATGCATTGAGGAGGACATAGATCAGGAAAAGACCGGCGAGCATCAGCCCCGGCAGGATGCCAGCCAGGAACAACCGGCCGATGGATTCCTCGACCAAGATGGCCCAGAGGATCATCAGGTTGCTCGGCGGGATCAGCATGCCGAGGCAACTCGATCCGGCGATGACGCCAAGCGCAACGCCACGGTCATAGCCGAGCTTGAGCATTTGCGGATAGGCGATCCGCGTAAAGGCTGCGGCCGCCGCAATACTGACACCTGTCAGGAAGGCAAAAACCGCGTTGCCCAAAACTGTGGCCAGCGCGAGTCGTCCGGGGATGGCCCGAATGGAGCGGTTAATGCCGACGTAGAGGTCCTGCGCTGCACCGGATCGGCTGATGAATTCTCCCATCAACATGAAAAGCGGAAGCGCTGCGAACACGTAACCACGAAGCCCTTGGAATGCGGTACTTGCAAAGGTTGCGATGGTGATGTCGAGGCTGCCGGTGATCAGGAAGAGCCCAAGAAGGCTTGTGATAGCGAGCGAGACGGCAATGTGAACGCCCGCAAATACGAGCACGATTAGAAGGCCAAGGACGGGGATCGTGATGCCAATGTCAAACATCTTCACCACCCCGATCTTGAAGGGTTTCGACGAGCATATAGAGGTAGTTGATGGCTGCGAGCGCGGCACCACCAGCGATTACGGCATAGATCGGCCAGGTGGGGACGCGCAGCGCGCCTTCCCCTTCGTACTCGCCCGAGGTGAAGGCATCCGCCATCGGCTCCAGAACCGCATAGCAAAGCAATGCAAAGATCGCGGCACCGCAGAGATGCCCGAAGACTTCCAACGCCTTTTGCACGGGCTTGGGAAGCAGATGCACTACGAAGTCGGCGCGCAGCATCGATTTCGACCGGACAGCAAAAGCGATCTGTAGAAATGCGATCACCACGATGGAGTTTACGATGATTTCCAAAGTGCCGGTCAGAGGCGCATCGAAGAGCCCGCGCCCCGTCACGTCCAGTGTAATGATGACAGCCAACAGAAAGGCCCAAATGGCCGAGACTGACATTAAACCGCGGTTTATCTTTTCGATGAATGACATGATGCCGTTTCCTCCCAAGGGTCCCCGCCGAGGCATCCGTTTCGGCAGGGACCAGTTTGTTGGCAGCATCGCTGTTGCTGGCCGCAACGCGCCGTCAAAGCCTCAGTTCAGCGCGTAGGTCCCTGCGACCTCCGAGCCCTCGGAAATCAGGGCTTCGATGTAAGCACCAATCACCTCGGCCGAGGGTAGACCTCGCTCGGCGCCTTCGGCAGCGGCGTTCCGTGGAATGTCCACAGCTCCCGCAGCCCAGGCTGCACGCACGTCCGACGCGATCTCCAGCAGCGTGGCACCTGCATCGACCATCGTTTGTACGGCAGTCTCATCGCGCGCTGCGTTGGCTTCGTTGACGCGAGCCTCGTATTCTAGCGCGACCTCGGTGACGATCGTGCGCACCTCTTCCGGCAAGCTCTCCCAACGGTCCGCATTCACATTGAGCAAGTTGATCGGCATCGAGCCAAAGTCGATCCGCGCGATGTAGGGCGCGACTTCGTGAAGATTGAACCCGGCCATCCCTTGGTAGTGGATCAGCATACCGTCGAAGACACCGGTTTGCATGCCGTTGTAGGCGTCGCCCAACGATCCCTGGACCGGCGTTGCGTCCGTTGCGTCGAGCCACGCGAGGTTAGGCCCACCAGCCATGATGCGCCGTCCCTCCAGGTCCTCCAGCGTGGCCCAAGGCTCTGTGGTGATGATGTTGTAATTGCTCGACGCCATGACCGCCAACGGTACCTGGCCATGGGCTTCGACCTGCCCGGGCAACGCAGGGAAGGTATCGTATAGCTCCCGCGCAATCGCCCCGGCCCGCACCGGATCGCCGATGCCAAACGGAGTCTGGAAGCCGTAATTGTTCAGATAAAGCGCACTCGGCTCAAAGGTTGTTGCCATGGCGCCAAAGTCGAGCAGTCCGCTTTCGGTCGCCTCAAAAATCTCTGGCAGCGCCGCCACCGAGCCACCATAGGCCTCAACAAAATTCGCCGTGTGATCGGTTTCGGCCTCAATGCGACGGACGACTTCCGGAACAAAAAAACTCTCGAGCTCGCTCACATATGGCAGCGTGGCTGGATGGCCGGCGCCGATGCGGAAGTTGAAGCGGTCTGCCGATGCAGCGCTCGCGGTGAAGGCAAGTGCTCCGGCAACTGCCGCAATCCCGAAGACTCTGCGGTTTTGATGTTTCATTGGTTCCTCCCTAAGTGGTGAGTTGATTTAGTGTCCAACGCTCCTCAACGTTGGTTCCGGATTGCTTGAACAGCTTTGAGACCGGGCAAAAACGGGGCAGGTCTCGTTTGATCGCTTCGATTTGCTCCGGTAGCGCATCGGTGGTGGCGTTGATGTGCAGGATTACGCTCGTCCAAGGCACATCGACTTCTTCAAGCAGCATCGCGCCCCGGCGGTCGAAGATGACTTCCGCTTCGACCGTCATATCGGAGAGTTGGGCGCCGTGAAGTTTAGCCACCTTGTTTGCGATGACGTTGGTGCATCCGATCAGTGAGGCGGTTGCCACCTCGACGGGCGACATCCCTAGATTTGTGCCGCCCCGTTCCTGTGGTTCGTCGATGACCAGAAGCTTGTCACGAAACGCCACGTCCGTCCGATCCTTGGTCACGCAAACAGCAGGTATCGTCATGTTCAAGGTCGGCTTAAATCTCGGTTTCGGCGTTGGCGCGTTCATCGGGCCGCCCCTATTCCGCCGCCTGCGATGAGGCCGCGACGGCGCTCTCGTCGATGACGGGATTGCGCAAGACGCCAAGCCCCTCGATCTCCACCTCGCAGGTGTCGCCCGGCTTCATCCAAAGCTGCGGTCGGCGCGCGTGACCAACGCCAGCTGGCGTTCCCATTGCAATGACATCGCCTGGATAAAGCGTCATGATTTGGCTGAGGATCGATACCGTCTCGGCGACAGGAAAAATCATGTCCGACAGCGACGAGTCTTGCAGGACCTTCCCGTTCAAACGGGATTGGATACGCATCTCCGCCATGCCCGGTGGCAGGTCGTCGGCCGTTACGATGGCGGGACCAAACGCACCCGTACCATCAAAATTCTTTCCGGCCGTCCATTGCGCGGTCTTCCGCTGGTACTCTCGCACGGACGCATCATTGAAGATTGAGTAACCGAAGACATGAGAAAGCGCCGTCTCCTCCGAAACATGGCGCGCTGTTTCGCCGATAACCACGGCTAACTCTGCCTCATAATCGAAGGTCTCAGACACCACCGGTCTGACAAGTGGACTGCCGCTGCCGATCAGAGAACTGTCCGCCCTCATGAAAAGGGCAGGATAGTCCGGGATGTCAAAACCACCCTCTGCCGCATGATCTTTGAAGTTTAAGCCCAGGCAGATGAACTTGCCTGGATTGCCAAGAACCGGCGCAAGGTCGAGAGTTGCGGCATCAATGAAGTCAGTTTCTGCCGCTCGATCGATTTCAGCCTGCGCACGGGACAAGTTCACTGCCGCGTTGGCGATGAACCCCATCAGACTTGGCGGAAAAGCATCCGATTTTGCGCCAAGGTCGAGCACGCCGTCGTCTGTGTCTACACCGTAGCTGAGCCTGGAATGCCGTTCGAAGGAGCAAAGTCGCATCTGATCATCCTATCGATAAAGTTTTTCGTGAGTACTTTTTATCGATAAAAATAATCCTGTCAAGCATTCGTCGATATTGCTATAGCGAAGAGGCAATCATCGACGGATAACCATGAACGAACGTCTAAGCTCTAAGGCGACCTGCGCGCCCGTCACCATTACGGAAGATGTGTATGCGCGGTTGCGTGCGGATATTCTGAGTGGTGCGCTCTTCCCCGGTGAAAAGCTCAAGGTCGCCGATCTGTGCCGACGCTACGATGTCGGTGCGTCGCCGCTTCGCGAAGCACTGAGCCGACTGAGTTCAGAAAACCTTACCGACAAGACGGAGAACCGCGGCTTTCGCGTCGCATCCATCAGTGAAGCGCAGTATCGGGAGGTGTTTGAGCTTCGATGTCTGTTGGAAGCGGACGCGCTGCAAAAGTCTATTCGCAATGGCGCGCGCGATTGGGAAGACCGCCTGACCGTCGCCTTCTTCCGGTTAGACCGCGTACCGGTGGGTGCGCCGGATTGGGAGGAGTTACACCGCACTTTTCATGTAGAGCTTCTGAGCGAAGCCGGATCAATATTGCTGTTGAGGTATATAGAAGAGCTTTACGATCAGGCTGTTCGATACAGGAACCTGTCGCGCGCAATCTCTGATGACAAGCGGGACGTTCGTGGCGAGCACAAAGCTGTTTTTGAGGCCGCGATCGCCCGCGACATGGATGCCGCGACGGCTGCGCTTATGGGACATTACCAGCATACGCTGCAAGGCCTTCGGAGCGACAGCTAAGCCGCCTGGATTGTCCTCCTTTCGAGCTGTCCGAAGTCTGTATCGACAAGCGTGGTGCACTTTGACCGGATCATCGCGAAGGCTTCTGCCTCGTCAGAAGTTCAAGTCTCAATTCTGAACAAGCCCAGTATCCCGTGTTGCCGTCCGACAGCTCGGCTTGCTCGGAGCCAGCGTCGTGGTCGCCGCATTGGCCTATCGCTTTGCTGTGCGAAAAGCCTGGCTCAACCTAACAAACCAGACCTTGGTTCCGACGGGATGAACGTCCGCTTCCTCCAGCTCAACTGACCTTCAAGTGTTGGTTGGATTTGCTCATGCAGCGAATGGCAGCAATGCGGGCTGCAACCGCAGCATTCGAAGAATGCGCTCAAGGTCGGCTCTGGGCCGTAGGGAACGGCGTCACGCACCTGACATGCGGGACGCGCCGCCGCCGCTCTGGTCAGCTTCGAGCCCTTTTCACAGATGCCGCATCAGGCGCGGCTCGGCCCTCTTCCGACACGCGGGTGCGCGCGCGGCCCGTCTGACAATCCGATACAAAGCAATATCTCGTCGGCGCGCGGGGCATCGGGGACGCAGAGCGTCATGGTGTCGATGTGATCAAACGACCACGCCTCATCTTTGTGCCCCAAGGGTAGATCGATGCTGGCCCCCACGGCGCCGACTTTGTGGTTGGAGGGCATCAGAGACGCTCCACCGCCGATAGCCGCACGGACGGGTTTTCCAAGAGCCGGATGTAGCACGGCAGCGCCATGTTCCATCGCACCGGAAGCTCCGACAAGGGCAGCCTTTCCGTAACACAGGGGCGGTCGATCCAGCAGGGTAAGAAGCTCCTCGGTCAAAGATTGGCCGAGCTGCGCGCTTGTGTCGAACAGCCCTGATAAGTCCGTTTGCGCGATCCCGGCGAACGGGTTTCTGAAAACGGCCATCGCCGCAACACGGGTGATCGGCGCGCACGTCTGCCCCATCTCATCCGCGGTGATGATTTCCTTGGTGAATATCGTCTTGCGAACGTCCATGGTCAGGCCTCCTTCGTAAGGCTCGCGCGAGGTGCATCTTTGATGGTTTGGAACGCCAGGCCAAGGGGGAGCACGGCGGCAAACAGGATGATGGCGAGCCACATGGGGGCCTGCGGATTGCCGGCCGCCTCAAGCAGAGCGCCCGCCGCAGGTGGCGTGATCAACATGATCGCGTAGTACACGGTAAAGAAGATCCCCATGCCAAAGGCGCGGACTTGAGGCCGCATGGCTTGGCCGGCCATTGCCATAATGACCCCCGCCGGCGCCATGCCGATCAAGCCGAACAGTATGCTGGCCCCAATGCCTGCCCCGGGCACGCTCAACAGCAGGAGCGCCACAATGGCGCCCCCCATGCAGACTGCAAGAACGACGTTACGCCCACCGAAACGGTCCACGATCTGCCCGCAAACCGCGCCGGAAGCGATCATAATCCAGCTTCCGATGCTGATGATCCCCGCGGCTGCGATAGCGGATTGGCCCAAGCCTTCGAGGACCTTGGGTCCAAAGGACAAATAGGTGACATAGGCGGCGTTGAAGACGCCCCAAGCCGTGGCCGCGCAGAGGACGAGACGCCATTCCTCTTCGGTCATTTTGATTCGTGGGCCGCCCACAGCTTGCGGCAGATCGTGAGGTGGGCGGTAGACGGCCAACACCCCAAGGGCCGCGATCAAACAATAGCCCGAGGCCACCTGAAACGGCACTTGCCAGCCAAAGGTTTGAGCCAGCCAGGCGTGGCCAATCTGTCCCATGGCGATGCCGAAGGGCCAGGACATGACAAGGACGCTCATGGCGGTTGCGATTTCACGGCCCTCGAACCAGTCGGCGACCATTTTCGTCATGTAGAGCGTCGAGAACAGGAACCCGGCCCCGGCAAAAATGCGTCCCATACCGAGGCCCCAGCTTTCGCTGGCCAAAGACGACACGAGCCCGCCCAACGCCAAGGCGCCCAATCCAATGACCACCATGATGCGGTCCGACACATAGCGCCCCCAAAGACCTGCGGGGATAGCCAGTGCTAAACCGGGGGCCATGAACAGCCCAATCAGCAAGCCAATGCCAACATAGTCGAGCCCGAAGGCAACGATCAGGTCATCGCCCACGGAAGCCACGGTTTGGAACTGAAACCCCAACCCGACACGGGCCAGAAACAGCAGGCCAAGGATGTGCCATCGCATCACGCCCAACCAAGCCCGCGCAGGGCGTGCACGTCGTTCCAGACCTTGGTCATGTGGCGGATCTTGTCGCCGTTAAACTGCATGACGTAGGCGTAGTCCGAGGTGACGCTCTGGCCCATGGGCGGCACCGGGCCACCCTCGCCCGTCTGCGTGCCATGAAATTCCGCCGTTGCCACAACGGTGCCACGCGCCTCATCCGCTGCAAAGGCTGTCAGGACGTAACGGCCATGGGGCACCGGCGTCAGAAGGCCCTTCATCCATTCCGCATAGGCGGCAACCGTCGTCGTCTCGGCCAGCGCATCGGCCTGGCAGGAGAAACTTGCGCCCTCAAGGCAGAAGGCTTGGCAGGCGTCCCATCCGTGACCGGTTTCGCAAGCTTCAAAGAACGCGGTCGCAGTCTCGATCTGAGTCATCTGTCTATCCTTCGGTGTTGATGTGATGCGCTCATCCTAGGCCCACGCCGGGGCAGCCGGGTATAGTGCAGATGCGGTAAATTGGGCGGAGGCGTGCAGTATTCAAACTACAGCATTTGCAGGATTGCTTGTTTGCGGTGCTGTCCGCACACTCCGCCCAAGTCCTTATCTTGTGGAGCGTGACCAGGTGTCGGAACGGGCAAACCTTAGCCAAAGGGAAGTGCAAATCGCGCAGGCCTATGCCGGTGGCCAGACCTATCAGGCCATCGCCAATAGCTTGTGTATCGCGCCCAGTACGGTGCGCACGCATTTGGCCACCATATACCGCAAACTGGATGTCTCATCGAAAGTGGAGCTGGCCACGCGCCTGAAGGGGGAGGCATCCGCACCCCGAAATGCCGCCGAGTTGGCCATGGTCGTCTCAGAATTGGCGCTAAGCCTGGAAGAGGCCATCAGCCGCGAAAGAGCAATGAGCGAGGTCTTGCGGATCATCAGCGCGGCGCGGGGCGACCTGAAGGCCGTGATGCAGGAGATTTTGGCCTATGCGCTGGATCTGTGCGACGCAGAGTTCGGTGTCATGTTTGAATATGGAAATACCCACAAATTTCACGCCACCTTTGCCCTCGGTATACCCCCCGACTTCGAAGCCTGGTTTGACGCGCAGGGGTGGTTCGCCGTCAGTCCTCAAACAGGTCTCGGCCGCATGGATGCGCAGCGCGAGATCGTCAATATATTCGACGTCAAATCCGAGGACATTTACCTAAGCGATGATCCCTTGCGCATCGCGACCGCCGATCTTGGCGGGGCGCGGTCGTTTGTGGCGATCCCGATGCTTGCGGCAGACACGCTTGTGGGGGCCTTCGTGCTCTACCGGCAAACCGTCCGGCCGTTTTCCGACGACACCACGCGGCTGGCGCAGATGTTCGCCGCCCAAAGCGTGATCGCGCTGGAAAACGCGCGCATGATCAAAGCTATGCAAGGGGCCGTGCCGTGACGAAAGCGCCCGCGGATATGCACCCGCTCACCCATCGCGAAAGGCAAATCGCGCAAGACTATGCCCGGGGCGAAAGCTATCAGCAGATTGCCGACAATTTGTGCCTTGCGCCGTCCACTGTACGGACGCATCTGGCCACAATTTACCGCAAACCGGGCGTGTCCTCGAAGCTGGACCTGCGCGATGCGTTGGAGAGCCCAAGTGTCCCCGGGCCGGAAGCTGACCCCGCGGTTCCTGCGCGGCCCTCCATCGCGGTTCTGGCCTTTGAGAACATGTCAGGCGATCCGGAACAGGAGTATTTTTCGGATGGGATCAGCGACGATATCATCACGGCGCTCTCGCGATCCCCATGGCTGTTCATCATCGCGCGCAACACGACCTTTACCTACAAGGGATCGAGCGTGGATGTCCGGCGGGTGGCGAAGGAGCTTGGCGTCCGCTTTGTGCTGGAAGGCAGCGTCCGCCGTTCTGGCGACCGGGTGCGGGTCACGGCGCAATTGATCGACGGCACGACCGGTGGACATCTGTGGTCTAGCGGTACGACGGCCAGTTAGAGGATGTCTTCGACCTGCAAGATCAGATCACCCGCAATGTGGTGGCCTCGATCCAGACCACAGTCGATCTAAACACGATCCCTGAGCCGGTTGAACGCACCTCCCGCCCCGACCTGACGGTTTGGGAGCTGACGATGCGCTCCTGGCATCTGCTCTATGATTTCACGCCCGAAAGCTATGCCCACGCCAAGACGCTGCTGGAACGCGCGTTGGCGATTGACCCCGAAGGCGCCGAGGCGAACATGGTGCTGTCGCTGATTAATCACCACATCGCGATCATGGGCTTTGTCGCGGACACCCGACCGGCCATGGAAGCGGCCTACGCGCTGGCCCGACGCGCAACGCAGTTGGACGACCGCAACGAATATGCCCATTGGGCCTTGGGGATCAGCTGTTGGGGTTTACTCAAATACGATGAGTCTCTGGCAGCCTTGGAGCGCGCGGTGGCGCTGAACCCGAATTGCTCTCTGGCCTATGGCAGCCTTGGGACGCTGCTTGGGATTTTGGGACGGTCAGAGGAGGCGATTGCCCATCAGCACATCGCTATCCGCTCCAACCCGCTTGACCCAAGCATTTTCTTCCGCTTCTCGGGCCTGGCCCTGGCCCACTACTTGGCGGATCGGTTCGAGACCGCAATCGAATGGGCCGAGCGCGCCATACACCGCAGGCCAAGCTGGTACTTTGCTCATTTTGTTCTTGCGGCCAGCCACGTCGCGCTTGGCCGGGAAAAAGATGCGGCTCTAGCGGTAAAGGCCGCTCTGGATGCGCTACCGGGTATTTGCGTTGCAGATTTGGATCGTGTGCCCCTGAAAGACCCGAAAAAAATGCGAACGTTGCGCGAGCGTTTGATCGAAACGGGTCTTCCAAAGTGACTTAAGCGAAGAGGTAGCGGTAGTGGTCAATAGAGTTGCGCTGGCGCAGGTAGGCGAAGTGCGGCGAACTGCCAATCTTAACTTAATAAAACTTCGCGCGTGCGGCGAATGACCATTAAGCGGGCTGCGACCACAGCATTCTGATGGGATGCCCAAGGTCGGCTTTGGGCCGCCGTTGAAGGCGACCCGAATTTACTAGATTTCAATGGCCTCGGCGATTGCTAGCGCGTCCTCAAGTTCGACGCCCAGATATCGAACCGTACTGTCCATTTTGGTGTGTCCAAGCAGAAGCTGAACCGCCCGCAAGTTGCCGGTCTTCTTGTAGATCTGGGTCACCTTTGTTCGCCTCATCGAATGCGTGCCATATGCGCTCGCCTCTAGACCGATTGATGTGACCCAATCGCGGACGATCCGCGCATACTGGCGTGTCGAGTTATGTAGGCGCTCATGAAAGCGGCCGGGCCATAGATATTCCGAGCCGACCATGAGCTCGTCTTCCATCCACTTCTCGACTGAAGCGCGTGTGCCTTCGGATATCTCAAATCGCACGGGTTTCTGTGTTTTACTTTGCAGGACAGAGGCGCGCTCCTTGATCTGACCCGATGCCATTACATCGACGACTTTCATCTTCACCAGGTCACAGCCGCGCAGTTTGCTGTCGATCGCCATGTTGAACAAAGCGAGGTCGCGATGGTTTTCTGCCAATTCAAGTCTAACTCGGATCGCCCAGACATGCTTCGGTTTTAGGGGTCGCTTCTGGCCAACGATGCGGCCCTTGTTCCAAGCAGGACGAAGTGCGCGAATAGCAGGCAAGTTTGGTGTTTCCATGACTGATCCTCCGATCCGCCATGCCCTCCCACAACGACAACCCGACGTTGACGGGGAAGCATATCACAGGATGCCGCGCTGCATCTGAGGTCCGGAATGAGTCCATGTATGCACCGGCTGCCGTTCGCAAGTTCTCTTCTGCATATCGTCTGGAAGTCGCTCAGATGTATCTGGCTTTTTGATCGGCGTGTTGATTGCCGTGGCCCTGTTGGGAGTGCGCACGCGCCGCTGTCTCATTACTTACCAGATCATCGAAGCCCATTTGGGTTCTCAGACTTTGGGTGCGTCTAGTTCCTTTCCATGCAGTTGAGGTTTACGAACATCGGTGGCGGCCTCGATCCGATCAGATCGCAGCCGCTATCTCTTTTCCTTTCCAATCAAAGTCCTTGCCGGAGTTCAGGACGTTCCATGCAATCCGGGCCAATTTGTTGGCCAGTGCGACTCCAAACTTGTTGTGTTGCATGCATGTCGCTGCCGCTTCCAACCATTCGCCAAAGCTGAACTTGTGCCAGTTCTTCGGCCTCATCATGATAATCTGTGCGGCCTGGACAAAGAGCATGCGAAGATACCGACTGCCAGGTTTTGTGATGTTTCCCAATATCGTGCGCCCACCCGTGCTGCTTTGTCGGGGCACCAGCCCGAGCCAAGCTGCAAAGTCGCGCCCACGATCATAGGCTTCGCCCTTGCCGATAGCGGCGACTATGGCAGTTGAGATCAATGGGCCGATGCCTGGAATGGTCATGAGGCGCTGGCAACCCGGCTCAGTTTCGCTGATCTCTTTGATCTCTGACGTGGTCATCTCGATCCGTTTTTCCAGCCAAATCCACTCCTGTTGAAGTCCCAGGATCAATCTCCGCATACGCAGGGACATCTCGCCACTACGATTGTCCAGACTGGCCTCAAGAGAATTGCGCAGCGCGGCGACACTGCGTCTGACAGTGATGCCGTGTTCGGTCAGAAAGGCACGGATCTGGTTCATGACTGCCGTTCGACGCGACACAAGCCGTGATCGAACACGGTGCGACGCCTGCAGATCGAGTCGCTCCTGCGTCTTCTCAGAAACCGTCTTAAGGTTGGGACGCAGAGCAGCCTCCGCAATGGCTTCGGCATCATTGTAGTCGTTCAGCGGGAAAACGATTCACTGGATCGTTTTCTTATCCGCTTCACTTTGCCCTTTGTTGAAAGGCTTTACATACATCGCAGGAATGATCCGGGGCTCAACTGCCAACCCACGCAACGTCCGGCTCACAAAATGGCTGCTCAAGCAGGCTTTCATATCGACAATTCAACGCGGCAACTGTTCAAATGACGCCACCAGCGCCAGCCGTTTGAACTTCTTGCGCCGTACAAGCTGGCCATCAAGATCAAAGCCAACCAAGTGAAAGACATCTTTGCCAATGTCGATGCTGACCGACATCAGTTCATCAAAATCGTTCTTTGCCATGCTACGTCTCCATGTTGCAGAAATTGGCCAAGCCTAGCCTGCTGGGTGAAGCAGCCGGTACGTCCCATTACTGACTGATGCTGCAAGTCGCACAAATGGCAGCTTTCGGAGTGCGCAACCGTTCGCTATACCGCACTCGGCCGTGACCCAGCCGCCTGAAATCAGGCCACTGGGGTGTTAGTAATTCGTCCAAGCAAAGGATGGACTATGAAACGCAGATTTTCAGATGAACAGATCATTGGGATGATCAAGGAATACGAAGCTGGCGTGAAGGCGCAGGAGCTGTGCCGGAAGTACGTGATCTTTTGACCGGCAGGTTATTGCGGAGCAATGACCGAGAGGGGGCGATGCCACGTTCTATAAATACAAAGCCAAGTTTGGCGCCATGAATGTATCGGACGCTGAGAAGCTGCGCGCGCTTGAAGACGAGAACAACCGGCTGAAGCGGATGCTGGCGGATGCCACGTTGGACAACGCTGCGCTGAAGGATCTGGTAACAAAAAACTATTACCGCCCGATGTCAAAAGACGGGCCGTGTCGGACGTGATGGATCGGCACGGCTTGAGTGAGCGTCGGGCGTGTGACCTGGCAGGCCTGCACAGGTCTGTCTTCCAGTATGAGAAACAGGATGGCGGTGACGAAGCGCTGCGGAAACGGCTGCGTGAGCTGGCCAATGAGCGTCGTCGGTTTGGGTATCGCCGTTTGGGCATTCTACTGGCCAGAGTGGGCATTGAGTGAACTCTCACCCGGCAGTCGCTGCTTGCAGCGATGAGAGGGCACAAGAAACTGTTTCGGCTCTACCGCGAGGAAGGCCTGGCCGTGCGGCGCAGGCGTTCTCGCAAGCGCGCATTTGGCACATGCAGGCCTATTCCGGTGCCGGATCGGGCCAACCAGCGCTGGTCACTGGACTTCGTGTCTGACGCCTTTGCCGATGGCCAACGGTTCCGGGTGCTGTGCATCGTGGATGATTGTACCCGCGAAGCTTCGGCCACCGTCGCGGATCGTTCACTGTCTGGTGCGCGGATGACCCGCGAGCTGGATGATCTGATCTGCAGGCGGGGACAGCCCGATATGATTGTCAGCGACAATGGGGCGGAATTGACATCACAAGCTGTCCTCAGATGGTGTCAAGATACTGGTATTGGCTGGCACTACATCGCTCCCGGAAAGCCCATGCAGAATGCCTTTGTGGAGTCGTTCAATGGTCGTCTTCGCGACGAGTGCCTCAAAGAACACATCTTCGGCAATCTCGCTGAAGCCCGGAAGATCATCGAAAACTGGAGGACCGACTACAACACAGAACGACCACACACATCGCTTGGCGGGCCGGCCCCAGCCGTCTTCGCTACCCTCAACCGTGCCACCCGGCCTGCCTCGCTTGAGCTCCGCAAAGGCTCCCCTCTGCAGGCCTTGACCACAAACCCATCAACAGAAAGAAACAAGAACGGATTCCGCCTCTGAACGGCCCGGATCAGGGGGCTGGGTCAGGTGCCACAGACAAACTCCGACAGTTCGCAGTTCCTTGCTGTCGTAGTTCCGTAATTTCCGTCAATCAGCAAGCCCTTAATGAGACGATGCACATCCGACGTCTGCTGGCGACGCGGCAGTAACCTTAGGGCGGCCTCACCTGCTAACGACCACAGGCTGGGCGCACATTGGGCAAGGTCCAAGCGCTTTCCAAAGGTTCTTTCGGGAAACGGGATCAGCTATGGCGAGCGCGCATCCGATTATCTCGCCAGTCTCGGTTTGGCTAGGCCCTTTGCCGCAAAACTTCTTGGGTGCCGATGTCACAGCCTGACGCATGCAGCGGCCCATCAGTATGTTTCGCAACCCGCGCTATCAGTCGCGATCACGCGGGTGGAGCAGCTTTTGGGGCATGCTGTTTTTGTGCGCCGCATAGGGGCGGCGATCGATGTCACACCATGCGGGCATGGCGTAATTGCGCAGGCGCGGAACCTGCTTTTGCAGGCCAGGAAAATCGAGGCGGGGCCAGATATCGACGCGCCCTTCGTGATAGAGTGTTTTGAGGATTATGCCCCGTGGTGCCTGGCGCCCGCCCTGAACCGGCTGGCGGTCAGGAAACCTGTCCAGTTGGAAGACGTTGTCGAGAATCCGCTGATCCTGTTCTACGAAGGGCTGTCAGCCGTTTTCATCCAAAAGCTGTTTCAGGAAATGCGCCTGTCGCCGCACGTGAGGCAGGCTGTGACGTCGCTGGAGATGATGCGTTCGCTTGCCGCGCAAGGGGCCGGGGTCGGGATCTGCTATTCGTGGCCCTCGCAACGCCAGCTACGAGGGCAAACCACTGGCCAGCGTTCCGATTGCAACGCCGCAGACGCAAGCCGATGTCATGCATTTGTGGGCCAGTTTTCGCGACCCTGATCCATGGATTTCAGAGGTGCTGCGGCATCTGTCGAAGATGTGACCATCTGATGTGAGCAAATATCGCAAGATCCCACGCCGGTCCGATGGCGCGCTGGTCTGTTCCATCGTTCAGGCGGGCCGAAACATCGAGCCTTGAAAGTGATATCGGATTCACGAAAGGCTGTGCGCCGGACCTAGCCGCCGTCAGTTAAGGCGCCGTTGTTCCAATCCCCGCTGGCTTCTTCACCCGTGGCATAGCGCATCGTGCCATTGCCCTGACGCTTGCCCGCCTTGAACGTGCCCTCGTAGACGTCGCCGTTGGCATAGGTCGCAACACCTTCGCCCTCGATCTCACCTTCGACCCATGATCCTTCGTAGACAAACCCGTTCGGCATCGTGATTTTGCCCGTCCCGTGGCGCTGGCCCGCTTCGAAGCTGCCGGTATAGACTGTGCCATCGGGGTAGGTGGCGGTGCCCTGACCCTGACGCTGCCCGTCAACCCAGTTACCGTCGTATTTGTACCCATCCGCGTAGGTCATGACGCCCTGACCGTGGTTGCGGGCATTCTTGAAGCCGCCTTCGTAGACCACACCGTTGGTGTAGGTCGCCTTTCCCTGTCCATCGATCACGCCGGTCTTCCACTCGCCGTTGTAGGTGGAGCCATCAGGGTAGGTGATCAGGCCAATGCCATCCGCCAGCCCGTCGGAAAAATCACCGACATAGACCGATCCATCGGGGTAGGTCACGCGGCCCTTGCCTTCGATCTCTCCGGCCACCCAGGAGCCGGTGTAGGTGTAGCCGTCCTGCGCGGTAAAGGTGCCCTGGCCGTCGCGCAGATCATTTGCAAAAGCGCCCTCGTAGGTATCGCCATTGGCGTAAATCACCTTTCCCAGACCTTCCCGGCGGCCACTGGCCAACTGGCCCTCGTAGACGTCGCCGTTGGCCTGCGTCAGCTTTCCGGTGCCATCGATCTGCCCATCGCGCCACAGCCCGACGTAAACCAACCCGTCGGGCATGGTCAGGGTACCTTTCCCGGCGCGTTTGCCAGCGCGAATTTCGCCCTCATACACAGCGCCGTCCGGATAGGTGATCGTGCCGGTGCCTTCCTTGGCACCGTCAACCCAATCGCCTTTGTATTCATAGCCGCCGGGGCTTTGCATCGTGCCCTTGCCGTGATGTTTGGCGTTGCGGAATTCTCCCTCGTAGCGCACGCCGTTGGCATAAAGCGCAATGCCGGTGCCCATGATCGCGCCGCCCTGCCATTCGCCCTCGTAGGTGCCGCCGTCTGCAAAAATGATCTTGCCGAACCCATCGGGCTTGCCCTTGGCGAACAGCCCTTCATAGACTGATCCGTTTGGAAAGCGGGCAATGCCCTCGCCCTTGATCTCTCCATCGATCCACTGGCCGGTGTATTCGTACCCGTTCGGGAGCTTGTAGGTGCCAGTGCCGTGCTGCACGCCACCTCGGAAGGTGCCTTCATACACACCGCCGTCGTCATATTGTTTGGTCAGCACCTGCCCGTCCTGCGCAAACAGCGGTGCTGGCACTAACGCGAGGCAAAAGATCAATCGACGAACAAACATAACAAACCTTGCACCTGTTTTTCAGACGTGAAGCCCGGCCGAACCCCCGAACGACCTAGACCAGAACTTATGCAAAGGCCGCGCAGGGAGCAATGTTCTTTTGTGCTTTGGGGTGTGATGGGCTTTTCACGCGGGCGCAATCTGCTAAATGACGACAAAATGAGCAAAAAGGCCGGCGCGCATGGCGGATCGTTTTCGTATCACTTTGGGGCAATTGAACCCGACGGTTGGTGACCTCAAAGGCAACGCCGCTCTCGCGCGCAACGCGTGGGAAGTGGGGCGCGATGCGGGTGCCGATCTTGTGGCCCTGCCGGAGATGTTCGTTACCGGGTACAATGCACAGGATCTGGTGATGCGCCGTGCGTTTCAGCTCGATGTTGCGGCGCATATTGAACAACTTGCGCGTGACTGCGCCGAGGGACCGGCGCTTGCGATCGGCGCGCCTTGGGTCGAGGGTACCAAGCTTTACAACGCCTACCTGATCCTGAAGGGTGGGCGAATTGCCAGTCAGGTGCTCAAGCACCACCTGCCGAATGAAACGGTGTTCGACGAGGTGCGCATCTTCGATGCCGGGCCCATGGGCGGGCCTTACTCGATAGGAAATTCCCGCGTTGGCAGCCCGATCTGCGAGGACGCATGGCATGAGGATGTGACGGAAACGCTCGCCGAGACCGGTGCGGAATTCCTGCTCGTACCAAATGGATCGCCTTACTACCGTGACAAATTCGAGACGCGCCTCAACCACATGGTCGCCCGCGTGGTGGAAACGGAGCTGCCGCTTATTTATCTCAATATGGTGGGCGGGCAGGACGATCAGGTTTTTGACGGCGCGTCCTTTGCCCTGAACCCCGGGAGCCACCTTGCCATGCAACTGCCGGTGCTGGCGGAAACAATCGCCCATGTCGATCTGGAGCGGAGCCCGGATGGCTGGCGGATCGTCGAGGGTGAGAAGGCTGCGCACCCGGACGCATGGGAGCAGGACTACCGTGTCATGGTCCAGTCGGTGCGCGATTACATGCGCAAGACCGGGTTCAGCAAGGCGTTGCTGGGCCTGTCGGGCGGAGTCGATTCCGCCATTGTGGCGACCATCGCCGTGGATGCGCTGGGGGCGGAGAATGTGCGCTGTGTCATGCTGCCATCGGAATACACCTCCACCACGTCGCTCGAAGATGCCGAGGCTGTCGCCAGGGCGCTCGGCTGCCGCTATGACTATGTGTCGATTGCCGAGGGGCGGGCGGCGATTACCAAAACACTGGCCCCGGTATTCGAAGGCTTCGCGCCCGGTCTTGCCGAAGAGAACATCCAATCGCGGTTGCGGGGTCTGCTGCTGATGGCGATGTCCAACAAGTTTGGCGAGATGCTGCTGACCACGGGCAACAAATCAGAAGTCGCCGTGGGCTATGCCACGATCTACGGCGACATGGCAGGTGGATATAACCCGATCAAGGATCTCTATAAAACCCGGGTGTTCGAAACCTGCCGCTGGCGCAATGCCAACCATCGCGACTGGATGAAGGGGCCGGGCGGCGAGGTTATCCCCGTCCGGGTGATCGAAAAGCCCCCGTCCGCCGAGCTTCGCCAAGATCAGAAGGACAGCGACAGCTTGCCCGATTACCCCGATCTTGACGCTATGCTGGAAATCCTCGTGGATCGCGCCGGGTCAATCGAAGACTGCGTTGCCGCCGGGTTTGACCGCGACGTCGCCAAGAAGGTCGAACATCTGATCTACATCTCGGAGTATAAACGGTTTCAATCGGCACCGGGTGTCCGCCTGACAAAAGGCGCGTTCTGGCTGGACCGGCGCTATCCCATCGTGAACCGCTGGCGCGACCCTTCGTAAGCGGATGCCGGCCAAGGGCTGGTTCCCCGACGTGGCGCCCGCGCAGTTTACGATGTTGTGACTTGAGTGCGCGCAGGCCACGCGCCACAGTCCGCCCGGACACTGAGAGGACAGCTTATGCGTTTTTTGCCGATTGTGGCCCTGCTTCTTGGCGCTTCGCCTGCCCTTGCCTGCGGTCCGGATACGGACTGCGTGCTGGGGGACCGGCACTACCGTATCGCGATGCCCGCGGGTCATGATGGAGCCACCGCGGTGCCGGCCATTGTCTTTTCGCATGGCTACCGGGGATCGGCGCAGGGGGTGATGCGAAACGGGTCATTGCGGCGTATGGTGTCTGATCTGGGTGCTGCGTTGATTGCGGTGAAGTCGAAGGACGACGACTGGGTGATCCCGAATGCGCCGCGCCATATGGACAGCGACGGCGCGGAAGAGTTTCGCTATTTCGACGCGGTGCTGGACGATGCATCCCGCCGCTTTGCAATAGATGAGAGCCGCATCATGGCCACCGGGTTCAGCGCGGGCGGCATGATGGTCTGGAATCTCGCCTGTTCCCGAAGCGACCGATTTGCCGCCTTTGCGCCGATCTCTGGGACCTTCTGGCTCAGACCTCCGGCGTCCTGTGCCGGACCAGTCGCCAATCTGATCCATATTCACGGTGACAGCGACAGCACCGTACCGCTCAGCGGTCGCAGGATCCTGGAGACAAAGCAGGGCGAGGTGCGGGAAGCCCTTGATATGTATGTCCGATATGGTGGGTTTGGCCCGCCGCGGCCTGCCCGACACAGTGGGCTGCGATGTGAAGAAAGGCGCAACAAAACAGGCGATATTCTGGACTTCTGCCTGTTCGAAGGCGGCCATTCCTTCCGCACCGAATACGTGCGGTTCGCATTTGAGAAGTTCCGGCAGGCGGGGCGGCTTTAGCATCGCGCAGGGGTGCCGCCCCGCATGCGGTCAGAGCATCAGCTGATAGCTGTGCGGCACGTAGGCAAAGCCGCCATCGCGCTTGTCGACATAGCCAATTCCGGGCCACGGCATGTGATAGCCGACAAAGGCGGTCTTATCGGTCGCCATCATATCCAGCATGCGGCGACGCGTGGCCGCGGCGGCGGCCTTGTCCATGTCGAATTTCACCTCCCAGTCCGGATGCGCCAGCGACCAGACATAATGGTTGGCGAAATCCGCCCCCAAAATCAGCTGCGTGCCATCTGATTCAACCATGTAGGTCATATGTCCGGGCGTGTGTCCGAAAGCAGCCATGGCCGTCAGACCGGAGGCGACGTCGCCTCCATCCTCCAGAAAGGTGAACTGGTCGGCGAAAGGCGCGATCTTGGCTTTGAAATTGTCGTTGTCCGCTTTCGCCCAGGCATCGAATTCCGCGCGACCCGTCACAAGGCGGGCATTCGCGTAGGTGGCCGATCCGTCCTCAGTCGTCATGCCGCCGATATGGTCGCCGTGCATGTGCGTGATGACAACGGCATCGACCTGATCCGCGGCATAACCGGCCGCCTCAAGCGCCGAGGTCGTGCCCGCGGCGGACAGGCCGGTGTCAAAAAGCACCAGTTCAGACCCGGTGTTGACCACCGTCGGCGTGAAAAAGAACTGGGAGACATCCGTCGGCAAATTGGCTTGCGCAGACACCGCCGCGAATTCGTCGGCGTCCACGTTGAGACCGAAAATGTTGTGCGGTCCTTCGACCGCGCGGGTTCCGGCCAGCAAAGTGGTGACTTCGAAGGCACCGACTTTCACACGGTTGAACGGGCTCATCGCGACGCCTTGCATCGCGGCACCGGCACGGCCCACGGTCGCGGTGGCGGCGGCAAGGGGAAGTGCTGCGGCACCGGTCAGGGCGGCACGCCGGGACAGGGTGATCTGATGTGACATGATCATTTTCCTTTTGTGTTGGACACGCGCAAAGGTAGTGTGTTGCAGGCTGACGCCAACGTAAATCGACCGGGAAGTGATCATTTTTCTGCGAGGAGAGGGGCCAATGGACACCACCGAGGAGGTCACCGCGTTCCTGGATTCCGTCGCACCGGAACGCCGGCACCGCGAAGCGGCGCAGTTGGACAGGATGTTCCGGCAAGTGACGGGGTGGCGCCCCAGATTGTGGCGCAGCGGCATTCTGGGCTACGGCAGCTATGACTATACCTACGCGTCAGGCCGCAGCGGCACGCATCTGGCCACCGGCTTTTCTCCGCGCAAGGCGAAGCTGTCGGTTTACATCATGCCGGGCTACACCGATTTCGGGCACATCCTTGCAGATCTCGGCAAGCACTCAATCGGCAAGTCCTGTCTCTATATCAACAAGCTGGAAGATGTTGACATGGATGTGTTGGGCAGGCTTGTCCGTGCCGGTCTGGACGATCTTGCGACGCGTTGGCCGGTCCATCCGACATGATGGCGTTGCTGGACAATTCGTCGCCCCTGTGACACGACGCGCCTCAACAGGAGATACCAGATGACCACCACCCGTTTTGCCCCGTCGCCGACAGGCTACATCCACATCGGCAACCTGCGCACGGCGCTGATGAATTACCTGATCGCGCGCAAGGCGGGTGGCACATTCATCCTGCGCATCGATGACACGGACCCCGAAAGGTCCAAGGAAGAATACGTCGATGGTATCAAGCGCGACCTGGAGTGGCTGGGCCTGCATTGGGACCGGGTGGAGCGCCAATCCGAGCGGCTGGATCGCTATCACGCGGCGGCGGATGATCTGCGCGAAAAGGCGCGGTTTTACGAAGCCTTCGAGACCCCGACGGAGCTGGACCTGAAGCGGAAAAAGCAGCTGAACATGGGCAAACCCCCGGTCTATGATCGCGCGTCGCTTGCCTTGACTGAGAGCGAGCAGGAGGCCCTGCGTGCGGAACGGGGCAACGGCGTCTGGCGTTTCAAGCTCGATCACGAAAGAATCGAATGGCACGACGGTATCCTTGGCGATATCTCGATCGATGCTGCCTCGGTTTCTGATCCGGTACTCATCCGTGGCGACGGGCAGGTGCTCTACACGCTGGCGTCCGTGGTCGATGACACAGAAATGGGCGTAACGAATGTGGTGCGCGGATCGGACCATGTGACCAACACGGCAACGCAGATTCAGATCATCGAAGCCCTGGGCGGCACCGTGCCGACCTTCGCGCATCACTCACTTCTGACCGGACCGCAGGGCGAGGCGCTTTCAAAACGCCTTGGCACGCTGGCCCTGCGCGATTTGCGCGCTCAAGGCATTCAGCCGATGGCACTGCTGAGCCTCATGGCGCGCCTTGGGTCCAGTGATCCGGTAGAGCTGCGCACCGATATGGCTGAGCTGATCGAGGGCTTCGACATCGGCCGGTTCGGGTCGGCGCCAACGAAATTCGATGTCGATGACCTGTTCCCGCTCACTGCCCGTTACCTGGCGAGTTTGCCGTTCGACGCGGTGCAGGACACGCTGACGGATGCTGGCGTGCCCGCCGACAAGCAGGCCCAATTCTGGGAGGTCACGCGCGAGAATATCACCACGCTTAAGGACATCGCGCCATGGTGGACGATCATGCGCGACGGGGCCGATCCGCAGATCGATGCAGAGGATGCCGCTTTCGTGGCAGAGGCGATGAAACTGCTGCCCGAAGCGCCGTTTGATGACCAGACCTGGGGCAGCTGGACGGCGGCAGTCAAGGAAGCCACCGGTCGCAAGGGGCGTGGCCTTTTCATGCCCCTGCGCAAAGCACTGACAGGCCAGCCGCATGGACCCGACATGTCTTCGCTGATGCCGCTGCTGCAAGTGGTCAAGGCGCGCGGATGAGCGGGCGGCCCGCGCGACAGGTGGCGGGCGGTGGCTGAGACGCAGGCCAAGTTCCTGACGGGCAATCTCTTTCGCCACATCACGGTGATGGCGATGACCTCCTCCATCGGCTTGATGGCGATTTTCGCGGTTGATTTCATCGACATGATTTTCATCGCGATGCTGGGCAAGGCGGAACTGGCCGCCGCCGTCGGATATGCCGCTGCGATCCTGTTTTTCAACACGTCTTTTGGCATCGGCATGGCGATCGCGGCCGGCGCGCTGGTCGCCCGCGCCCTTGGCGCTGCAAACCCGGAACTGGCCGAAGAGCGCAAGACCCATGCGCTGATCTATGGCGCGCTTTTCGGCCTGGTTTTCGCTGCGTCGGTCTGGCTGAACCTTCCCGCGCTCGTGGCGCTGATCGGGGCGGAGGGCGAAACCGCGGCACTGGCGCTTTCCTACCTGCGGATCACCGTGCCCGGGCTGCCGTTCCTGATGGTTGGAATGATGGGTGGCGCGATCCTGCGCGCGCACGGTGACGCCCGCCGGGCGATGATGGCGACGATCTGGGGCGGTTTGGTGAACGCGGTGCTGGATCCTGTGCTGATTTTCGGACTGGGGCTGGAACTGATCGGTGCCGCCCTCGCATCGGTGGCGGCCCATATGGTGATTGCGACCATGGCGCTTGTTCCGATCATCCAACACTACGGCGGTGTCGGGCGACCGAAACCCGCAGGCATGGCGCGCGATCTTGTGCCCATCCTGGCCATTGCCTTTCCCGCCATTCTGACGCAGCTCGCCACGCCCGTGGGTCAGGCCATCGTCACGCGCACAATGGCCCAGTTTGGCGAGGCCGCCGTGGCTGGGATGGCCATCGTCGGGCGGCTCACGCCCTTGTCCTTTGGCGTGATTTTCGCCCTGTCAGGCGCAGTAGGACCGATACTGGGGCAGAATTTCGGTGCCAAGGATCACGAGCGGGTGCGGCGAGGCTTCGACAACGCGGTCGTGTTCACCGGCATCGTTATTGTCCTGGTTTCGGCGATCCTCTTTGCGCTTCGAGCGGAAATCGCCGGTCTGTTCGACGCCACAGGCGTGACGCGCGACCTGGTGTTTCTGTTTTGCGGGCCGTTGTCGCTGCTGTTTTTCTTCAACGGTGTCCTGTTTGTCGGCAATGCGGCCTTCAACAACATGGGCCGCCCGTTCTTTTCCACCTTCCTCAACTGGGGGCGCAACACGGTGGGGATGGTGCCGTTGGTGCTGATCGGGGCCGGGGTGCTGGGCCCGGCGGGGGTCTTGATCGGTCAGGCCCTGGCCGGGGTGATATTTGGCGCGATTGCGTGGATCCTCGCGCGGCGGGTGATCGCGCAGGCGATGGCGCATCCCGAGCCAGTGGTGAGATCAGAATTCGGGCGGCAGGGGCGCCTCATGTCGCTGCTTTACCTGCGCCGATAAGCGGTCCAGATGTCCATCCACCAACGCGGTCTGATCTGACGTCAGTTGCTGGTGGCGCGGGTAGACCGGATCCGCCCGATCATCCAGGATCGGTGTTTCCCAGCCATCCGTGGTGTCGAAGAAGCCCTGGACACCAGCCTCGCCAAAAACTTCATGAAAGCCCTGCACCACGACATCGAGATAGCTGAGCAGGATCATGTGGCTGTCGCGCTCAAGCCGATTTTCCGGTGCGACGGAATAGACGGCTATATCAGGGCGCTGCGGGTGATCATGGTCCACGGCGTGACTGGCTGCCACCCGCGAATACCCGCTTTCGCGCGCATCCAGTGCGGCCCAGTCGGCGCCCGGCACGGCCGCAATCAACCCCTTTATGCTGTGACCGGGCGCCTGTACGCCGGTCAGCAGAACGACACCGAATCGCGGTGTCGCCACCCACGCCCTGCGCCAGCCGTTCAACGTCGCCGGGCGCGGGTCGGGATAGGCGTGGCTCTTGGTGTTTACGAGGCTGCCATAGCCAAAGAAATAGGGATCGCTCATCATCGCCTCATGCAGAACATGGCGCAGTCAATCATTATGCAGAATGGTGCACAAGAGACCTTGACCAATCCGCATACTAAGGAATACCGTCTGCTCACTTCCCGCCCGGGAGAACCGGCTGAAATGCCGGTGCCGAAGGAGCAACCGCCCCGGAAACTCTCAGGCCACCGGACCGTGCGGGAGGAAAGAACTCTGGAGAGAGATGCAAGATGCATCCGCCGAAGGGATAACGATCTCAGGCGAAAAGACAGAGGGGGCATCAGGGCGTGCATTTGCACGTGTCAGATGCCGGTGGTTAGTCACACGATGACCGGCGCAGGGGAGAGGCCGGATGAGTGATTTGCTGAAAACACCGCTTTTTGCATTGCATGAGGAACTGGGCGCGAAAATGGTGCCCTTTGCGGGTTATGCCATGCCGGTTCAATACCCGATGGGGGTGCTGAAGGAACATTTGCACACGCGATCCCACGCGGGATTGTTTGACGTCAGCCACATGGGGCAGGTGATCCTGTCCGGCCCGTCATGGGACGCCGTGGCCCTCGGTTTTGAGAGCCTTGTGCCGATGGATGTGCTGGGGTTGCAGGATGGACGGCAACGGTACGGGTTGTTCACCAACGATGCCGGTGGGATCGAGGACGACCTGATGTTCGCCCGCCGCGGCGACGCGCTCTTTGTTGTTGTGAATGCGGCCTGTAAAAAGACAGACATCGCCCGGATGCAGGCCAAGCTGCCCAAGGAGCTGACTGTAACGGAAATCACCGATCGGGCGCTGATCGCCGTGCAGGGTCCGGCTGCCGAGAACGCGCTTGCCGCACTGGATGTGCGAGCCGCGGAAATGCGCTTCATGGACGTGGCCGACCTCGTCCTTGATGGTCACCCAGTTTGGGCGTCCCGCTCCGGCTATACCGGCGAGGACGGCTACGAGATTTCGGTGCCGGCAGATGAGGCAGAGGCCTTGGCGCGGATATTGCTGGCGCAGGACGGTGTCGCCCCCATCGGGCTGGGCGCACGGGATTCGCTGCGGTTGGAGGCGGGCCTTTGCCTCTATGGAAATGATATCGATGCCACGACCAACCCGGTGGCCGCCGGTCTCAACTGGGCGATCCAGAAAGTGCGGCGCAGCGGCGGAGAACGTGAAGGCGGGTTCCCCGGCGCTGCGGCCGTTCTGGAAGCGCTCTCGGAAGGGCCGGGCCAGCGGCGCGTCGGACTGAAACCGGAGGGCCGCGCGCCCATGCGTGCAGGGGTGACCATTCACGATGCCGCTGAGGGAGGTGCCCTGATCGGCGCGGTAACCTCCGGCGGCTTCGGACCCACGGTAGGGGGGCCGGTTGCCATGGGTTACGTCGCCGCGCGCCATGCCGAGCAGGGCACGCAGCTTTACGGAGACCTGCGTGGCAAGCGGATGCCGGTCGAGGTGGTAAGGCTGCCGTTCGTGCCCGCAAAATTCAAGAGATAACCAACAGGAGAAGACACAATGAAATTCACTGAAGAGCACGAGTGGTTGCGCGAAGAAGATGGCACGATGGTGGTGGGCATCACCACCCATGCCGCGGAGCAACTGGGGGACGTGGTATTTGTGGAACTGCCCGAAGAAGGCACAACCGTGAGCAAGGATGATGAGGTGGTTGTCATCGAATCCGTAAAAGCCGCAAGCGACATTCTGGCGCCTGTCGATGGCGAGATCGTCGAAGTGAACAGCGCGCTGACGGACAATCCCGGCATGGTGAACGATGACCCGCAGGGCGAGGCGTGGTTTTTCAAGATGACCGTCAGCGACACAAGCCAAATGGACGAATTCATGGATGAAGCCGGGTACCAGAAGTTTATCGCCTGACGCCCGGCGGCACCCGTCGGAGCCTCCGGCGGGGATATTTTTGAACCAGAGAAACCGGGTTCCGGGAGAGGAAGCAGACCATGGTGTACAAGCCGACAGAGTATTTGCCGTATGATTTCGCCAATCGGCGTCACATAGGCCCATCACCTTCGGAGATGGCTGAGATGCTCAAAGTCGTGGGAGCGGAAAGTCTGGAGGTGCTGATCGACGATACGCTGCCGCGTGCCATTCGCCAGAAGGAACCGCTTGATTTCGGGCGCGCGATGTCCGAGCGGGAAGTGCTGGAACACATGCGCAAGACCGGTGCCAAAAACAGGGTTCTGACTTCTTTGATCGGGCAGGGATACCACGGCACGGTCACGCCGCCGGCCATCCAGCGGAATATCCTGGAGAACCCTGCGTGGTATACCGCCTACACCCCCTACCAGCCCGAGATATCGCAAGGGCGGCTGGAGGCGCTGCTGAATTTTCAGACGATGGTCAGTGACCTGACCGGGCTTGAGATCGCAAATGCATCCTTGCTGGACGAAGCCACGGCCTGTGCAGAAGCGATGACGATGGCGCAGAGGGTGGCGAAATCCAAGGCGAAAGCCTTTTTTGTCGACCGTGATTGCCACCCGCAGAACATCGCGGTGATGAAAACGCGGGCCGCGCCTCTTGGGATCGAAATCATCGTTGGAAATCCTGCGAAAATGGAGGCGAGCGCCGTGTTTGGGGCGATTTTCCAGTACCCCGGTACCTATGGCCATGTGCATGATTTCACAGACCATATCACGGCTCTGCATGAGCACGGGGCGATCGGTGTTATCTCGGCGGATCCATTGGCGCTGACCTTGCTGAAAGAACCCGGCGCGATGGGCGCGGACATTGCGGTGGGGTCCACGCAACGCTTCGGCGTGCCTGAAGGCTACGGCGGCCCGCATGCGGCTTACATGTCCTGCAAGAATGCCTATAAACGCGCCATGCCCGGCCGGATTGTCGGCGTTTCCGTCGACAGTCACGGCAATCGTGCCTACCGGTTGAGCCTGCAAACCCGGGAGCAGCATATCCGGCGCGAAAAAGCGACCTCGAATGTTTGTACCGCGCAGGCGCTGCTGGCGGTCATGGCGTCCATGTATGCTGTGTTTCATGGGCCGGAAGGTCTCAAAGCGATCGCGCAACGTATTCACCGCAAGACGGTGCGGTTGGCCAAGGGGTTGGAAGCGGCAGGCTTCAAGGTGGATCCAAGGGCGTGTTTCGACACCATCACCGTCGATGTCGGGCCGCTGCAATCCGCGGTGCTGAAATCCGCAGTTGACGAGGGCATAAACCTGCGCCGGGTTGGAGAGGCCCGCGTGGGGATCACGCTGGACGAACGCTGCAAACCGGCAACGCTGGAGGCGGTTTGGCGGGCTTTCGGTATCGTCCGCGAGGATAAGGATTTCAAACCCGACTATCGCTTTCCGGAAGAGATGCTGCGCACGTCCGACTATCTGACGCACCCGATTTTTCACATGAACCGGGCGGAAACCGAGATGATGCGCTACATGCGGCGCCTTGCGGACCGTGACCTCGCGTTGGATCGTGCGATGATCCCGCTTGGGTCGTGCACGATGAAGCTGAATTCGGCCGCCGAGATGATGCCGGTGAGTTGGCGGGAGTTTTCCCTGATCCACCCTTACGCCCCTGCCGATCAGGCCTTGGGCTACCGGGATATGATCGACGATCTGAGCGCAAAGCTCTGCGACATTACCGGATATGATGCGATCTCGATGCAGCCAAATTCTGGCGCGCAGGGGGAATATGCCGGGCTTTTGACAATTGCCGGATATCATCGTGCGAACAATCAGGGGCATCGTAATATCTGCCTTATTCCGATGAGTGCGCACGGGACCAACCCGGCATCAGCTCAAATGGTCGGGTGGAAGGTCGTTGCGGTGAAGTCTGCAGTTAATGGCGACATTGATCTTGAGGATTTCAGGGGCAAGGCAGAGGCTGCGGGCGATCACCTCGCTGCCTGTATGATCACATACCCTTCTACCCATGGTGTTTTCGAGGAAACGGCGACCGAGGTGACAAAGATCACCCACACCCATGGCGGACAGGTCTATATCGATGGCGCCAATATGAACGCGATGGTCGGATTGAGCCGGCCGGGGGATCTGGGCGGAGATGTCAGTCACCTGAACCTGCACAAGACGTTCTGTATCCCGCACGGCGGTGGTGGACCGGGAATGGGCCCGATCGGGGTAAAAGCCCATCTTGCGCCCTATCTACCCGGTGCACCCAATGGCGGTGATGGCGCTGTCTCCGCCGCGCCATTCGGGTCGCCGTCGCTGCTGCCGATCAGTTGGGCCTACTGCCTGATGATGGGGGGAAATGGCCTGACCCAGGCAACGCGGGTGGCGATATTGAACGCCAACTACATTGCCAAAAGGCTCGAAGGTGCTTTTGATGTTCTGTACAAGGGTCCGACCGGGCGGGTTGCGCATGAGTGCATCATCGATGTGCGACCATTTGACGAGACAGCGAAAATTTCAGTTGAAGATATTGCCAAGCGGCTGATTGATTGCGGTTTTCATGCGCCGACAATGAGCTGGCCTGTGGCAGGGACACTAATGGTGGAACCGACCGAAAGCGAGACCAAGGCGGAACTGGACCGGTTTTGCGATGCGATGCTGGCCATTCGTGCGGAAATCGCCCAGATCGAAGCTGGTGATATCGACGCCGAAAACAATCCGCTCAAGAACGCGCCGCACACGGTTGAAGACTTGGTGAGCGACTGGCAACGGCCTTATAGTCGGGAACAGGGATGCTTTCCGCCCGGCGCTTTTCGGGTGGACAAGTATTGGCCTCCGGTAAATCGTGTCGACAATGTTTATGGTGACCGGCATTTGGTGTGCACCTGCCCGCCCATGGAAGACTATGCTGAGGCCGCGGAATAGGGGGCTCTGCCCCCGTCCCTTCGGGACTCCCCCGGGATACTTTTGAACCAGAGAGGCAACGATTTGTTAACCTGTCGCAGGCGAAGGTGGAAGCGCGGTACAGGCGGGGACGCCGATGACCGTAACCGGAGAAGCAAATCGCTTTTTCATGAAGGGCCGCCACGTGCGGCTCTTCCTTTCTCTGGTTTCCAAATATCCCCGCCGGAGGCGTAAAACTCTATTCTCGCGACCGAAGAATGCGTGCGGGCTGGGTGTTGATCGGTGTCCACGCGAACGCGAGGCCCGCCAGAAGCGTGGTTACGGTTCCCCCGACAACGATCAGTAAGGCGGAAGGCCAGACTACGGTATAATCGGTATCCATGATAAACGCGCTGACCGCCCAGCCTCCGGCAATTCCTGCCGCCAGCGCGACAATACCAGCACACAGCCCCAGAAGTGCTGAGCGCAGTGCGAAGCTGATCAGGATACTGCGGCGGGAGGCGCCAAGGGTTTTGAGTACCGCCGCTTCATATACGCGCGCGTCAGTTCCGGCAGCGGCGGCGCCGATCAGCACCAGGAAACCTGTGAGCAACGTTGCCGCTGCGCCATAGGATGTCGCTGCCGCAAGGCCGCTCAGGATACCCGCCACGCGATCAATCGCGTCGCGCACACGGACAGCGGTGATGTTTGGATATTTGTCTGCCAGATCGCGCAGGATGGCAGCTTCGGCGGATGCGTCTGCGTGGACGGTAGAGATGAAGGAGTGCGGGGCGCCTGCAAGTGCTGATGGGTTCATTGACAGGATGAAACCGATGCCGGCTGTGGAGAAGTCCACTTCGCGAAAATTAGCGATGGTCCCCGTGATATCCCGGCCCAGAACGTTGACCGTCAGGCTGTCACCGATCTTCAGGCCCATTTCTTCGGCCTCTTCTGCTGCAAAACTGATAAGAGGCGGGCCACTGTAGTCCTCACCCCACCAGTCGCCTGCGATCAGGCGGGTATCTTTTGGCATCGCGGCGGCGTAGGTGATGCCTCGGTCGCCCTGTAGCACCCAGTGATCGCCCGCGATGTCGCGCGCGGGTTGGTCGTTGATCCGGGTGATGATTCCGCGGAGCATCGGCGCGGACTGGACGCGTTTCACCGCAGGGTCGTTGTTCAGACGGGCCGTATAACCGTCGATCTGGTCCTTCTGGATGTCCACGAAGAAATACGACGGGGCAACGTCAGGCAGGTTGCCGGTAATGGCGTTCCGCAGGTTCCCGTCGATTTGCCCGACGGCGGCGAGAACGGAGAGCCCCAGCCCCAATGACAACACGACGGAAATGGCACCTTCACGCGGACCAGAGATTGCGGCCAAGGCCCATCTCAGCTTCGGGTGACCGCGCGCAAGGCCCATGCCACGCCGGGAAATGGCCTTGATGCAGACTGCCGCGCCACTCAGCAGAACCAAGGCACCGGTGATGCCGCCCGCCGTCCAGAGGGTGAGCCACCATGTGCCGGAAAACCATCCGGCCAGCGCCAACAGCAGGGTCAGGGTGGCCAAGGTGACGACCAGATAGCGCGGCGCGGGCAGGGTGCGCCCCTTGGTCAGCGCGTCCCGAAAAAGTGTGGCTGCCCGGATTTCCTCGGCCCTGGCGAGGGGCCAGAGGGTGAAGAGAAAGGCGGTGAGTATCCCGTATATCGCGGCCTCGAGGAGGGGGATGGGATAAAGTGCAAAGACCGCCGGTATGGGCAGCCGGGTTTCGATGATGGGTGCGAAAAGCAGGGGCAGGAGCCCAGCCAACGCGACGCCGAGACCGACCCCGAAGAGCGACAGGACGCCAATTTGCAGGAAGTAGGTTTGAAAGATCGTCGCGCGATCCGCCCCGAGGGTGCGCAGTGTCGCGATGACGCTGGTTTTACCTGTGAGATAGGCGCGCACGGCTGACGAGACGCCTACACCGCCTACCGCAAGGCCCGATAATCCGACAAGCACCAGGAATGCCCCGAGGCGATCCACGAATTCAGAGACGCCTGGCGCCCCGTTGCGCGCATCGGTCCAGCGCAGGCCGGCGTTTTCAAAGCGTACACGGGCGGCGGCCTCCAACCCGGCCAGATCGGCATTTGCGGGGAAAATCATGCGGTACTTGGTGGAGAACAACGTGCCCGGCGCCAGCAGTGCGGAGTTCTCAAGGCTCGGGGTGCGCACGAGGGTGCGCGGCCCAAGCGCGAAGCCGCCCGCGGCGCTGTCAGGTTCTTGCGCGAGAATGGCAGCCAAGCGAAATTCCTGGGTGCCAAGGCGAAAGATATCTCCCACTGAAAGACCAAGACGGTCCATCAGCACGCGTTCCATAACCGCACCCGGCACGCCGCCACGATCTGCCAGCGCCTGCGCAAGCGGGATATCGGGGATCAGTTCGACGCGCCCGACCAGCGGGTATGCGTCGTCAATCGCCTTGATCTGAGTCAGGCCGCGCTCGACCTGATCGCCGGAGCCAACCACCGCCATTGACCGGAAATCGACGATTTCGGAAACCGCCGTGGCGGTGCTTTCCATCCATGCCTTCTCTTGCTTGGTTGCGAAGCGATAGGTGAAATCCATTTCCGCGTCGCCACCCAGCAGTGCCGCCCCTTCACGCGCCAGCCCGGCTTCGATGCTTGATCGAACGGACCCAACGGCGGCGATGGCGGCGACTCCAAGTGCGAGGCAGGCAAGGAAGATGCGAAACCCGCGCAGGCCACCACGCAATTCGCGGCGTGCAAAGGTGGCCGCGAGCTTCAGGCTCATTCCGCGGCCCGCTGTTCGGGCGCAACGCGGCCATCGGCAAGCCGGACCACGCGGTCGCAGCGCGCGGCAAGTGATTGCGAATGGGTGACCAGCACCAGCGTGGCGCCGTGGCGATCGCGCAGACCGAAAAGCAGATCGATGATCGCGGCACCATTGGCCCCGTCCAGATTACCTGTCGGTTCATCGGCCAGCAGGATATCTGGGCGTGGGGCTGAGGCCCGCGCCAAGGCCACGCGCTGCTGCTCGCCACCTGACATCTGCGAGGGATAGTGATCCTTGCGGTGCGCCAACCCGACCTCTGCAAGCTCGGCCTCGGCCTTGCCAAAGGCATCGCGGTCCCCGGCCAGTTCCAGCGGGGTAGCGACGTTTTCAAGCGCGGTCATCGTGGGGATGAGGTGAAACGATTGAAAAACCACGCCCATATGCGCGCGCCTGAACCGGGCCAGCGCATCCTCGGACATATGGGTCAGGTCGTGGCCAAGCGCCATCACCGTGCCGCCGGTCGCGCGCTCCAACCCGCCCATGAGCATCAGCAAGGATGATTTGCCCGAGCCGGACGGGCCAACGAGACCGAGGCTCTCGCCCTTGTGAACCTCAAGCGAGATGCCGTGCAGGATATCCACACGTCCGGCATTGCCATCCAGTGACAAAGCCGCATCATTAAGAGAGAACACTGGGCTGGTCATGCGCGAAACACCTTTTGCGGTATACGTGGGCATATGGAGGCTGGATCAAGATGCACAAGGTTCTGATGGGAATTCCCTTTCTCTGGCCTGCGATGCTGCAGGCCGACGAGGTGGTGATCGCGGCGCTTGGCGACAGTCTGACACAAGGCTTCGGGCTGGTTGCTGAACAGGGGTTCGTGCCGCAGTTACAGGCATGGCTGGACAGCCGCGGTGCAGAAGTGCAGGTGATCAATGCGGGCGTCTCCGGAGATACAACGGCAGGCGGGTTGAGCCGCGTGGCATGGACGCTGACGCCAGAGGTGGATGCCTTGATCGTTGCGCTTGGGGGGAACGACCTGCTGCGCGGGATCGACCCGTCGGTGAGCCGCGCCAACCTCGATGGTATTTTGAAAGCCGCCGATGCTGCGCAGGTTGACGTTTTACTGGTCGGGATGCAGGCCCCGGGCAACTACGGACCTGAATACAAGGAGGCCTTTGACGCGATGTATCCGGATCTCGCCTGGGAGTATGGTACACTCTTTGCACCGAGTTTCTTCGCCGGGCTGGACGCGGACGGAGGCGATCCTGCATCTGTCCGTGCCGACATGCAGCCAGATGGTATCCATCCGAATGCGGGCGGGGTGGCCAAGATTGTAGCGGCGCTGGGTCCGGAGGTTCTGGCGCTGATCGAGCGGGCAGAGGAGTAGAATGGAATGCCGGGGCGATTCTTCCTGACCTCTCCGATTGTTGATGTGGCGCGCGCATTGGATCAGGGCGTGGGCCCCGTTGCGGATGAACCTGCGCGCCGGAACATCGCGCCCGGTCAGGAGCTTGTCGTGCTGACGGATACCGGATTGTGCAGGATGCGCTGGGGTATCATTCCCGTGGGCCGGGTCGATGCGCGGGGACGCCCGGTTATGAAGACCCTGATCAATGCCCGCAGCGAAACGGTTTTTGACAAGTCTGTCTTCCGGGGCACCGGTCGGGCGGTGGTTCCTGTGAACGGCTGGTACGAGTGGACGGGGGAGAAACGCCGCAAGACGGCCTGGGCGATCACGCCGAAGTCGGGCGGCTTGCTGTTATTCGCGGCCATAACGGACTGCTGGCGCGGACCCGGCGGTATCGAGGTGGACCAGATAGCAACTCTGACCTGCGCGCCATCGGCAGATGTTGTGGACATCCATCACCGGATGGGCGTGATTCTGGAGAAGGATGATATCGGGCTGTGGCTCAGTGGCGTGCAGCAAGCGGTAACGCCGCTGCTCAGATCATGGCCCGCTGGTCGGTTGCAGGTCGAAAAAGCTGTCGACGTGGATTGGAACGGACCCTGAGGTCACAAAAAACGGGCACCAGAGCGCCCGTTTGCAAAGCGTCATGACCGGATGATCAGGCCAGAGCGAGGTTCCCCGCGCTCTCGCGACCATCCCGGCCGGCCTCTACATCGAATGTGACTTTCTGGTTGTCCGCCAGCCCTGTCAGGCCCGCGCGTTCCACCGCAGAGATATGTACAAAGATGTCCTTGCCGCCGCCATCAGGGGCGATAAAGCCGTAGCCTTTGGTTGTGTTAAACCATTTCACGGTGCCTGTGGCCATTCCCGTGTCTCCTATAAAATGCTGCCCGCGGAATGCGGCAGCTTGGCTCGGTCGAAAGCAGATCGAGTGACTGGCCGTAAGGAGCAGTGGTCGATAGTTCGTCGCGTCGCGGCCCTGATAATGAGCGGGTCCCGTTGAAAAGCAAGTGAATTTCTGATGACGCGCGCGGGATCGCTCACATCGGCAAATTCCCGCCAGCCGTGTATTTTATCGATATTGAGCACATGAAAACTTCTTCGTGCAGATGTAAATTTTACCAGTTGATAAAAAAATGAATCCGTGAGAGCCTTTTTAATGTGAGCGAGCCAGAATGGGGAAAACCATGTCCAGCAATGCATTTACTCCCGGTGTCGTGCCTGCACGATTGGACGGTGACGACTACGCCGCGCAGTTTTCCGATCTGCATCCGCGCCTGGATGCCCACGAGGCTTTGGTGGCGGCGGACCGGTGCTACTTTTGTCACGATGCGCCTTGCATCACCGCCTGCCCGACGGACATCGACATCCCGCTCTTCATTCGTCAGATCGCAACCGGGACACCGGATGCGGCCGCAAAGACGATTCTCAGCCAGAATATCATGGGTGGTATGTGCGCCCGTGTCTGCCCGACCGAGCAGCTTTGTGAAGAGGCCTGCGTCAGGGAAGCGGCAGAAGGCAAACCGGTGCTCATCGGGCAATTGCAACGCTACGCGACAGATCATCTGCAGGAACAGGGGATACATCCTTTCTCCCGAGCTGCGGCCACGGGTAAAACTGTGGCCGTGGTGGGGGCGGGACCTGCGGGCCTGAGCTGCGCACACCGCCTTGCGATGTTGGGCCACGACGTTGTCGTCTATGACGCGCGGCCGAAAGCGGGCGGGCTGAACGAATACGGGATTGCCACGTACAAGACCGTCGATGGGTATGCGCAATCCGAAGTCGACTGGCTGCTGCAAATCGGCGGGATCGAGATCAGGACAGACGTGGCGCTTGGTTCGGGGGTTTCGCTGGCCCAGTTGCGCAAGGACCATGACGCGGTGTTTCTGGGCATCGGGCTTGGCGGCGTGAACGCGATGGATGTCTCGGGCGCGGACAAGTCCGGTGTGCTGGATGCCGTCGACTTCATTGCCGACTTGCGGCAGGCCAGCGATGTTGCGCAAGTTCCCGTCGGCCGTGATGTCGTTGTGATCGGCGGCGGCATGACGGCGATAGACGCGGCAGTCCAGGCAAAGTTGCTGGGCGCTCTGAACGTTACGCTGGTCTACCGCCGTGGTCGGGACCGCATGAACGCAAGCGTCTTCGAACAGGATCTGGCGGCGTCCAGGGGGGTCCGGATCGTCACCCATGCGGTGCCCAGCGCAGTGATCGGCAATGGCGCGGTGCGCGAGATCGAATTCGATTACGTCAGGGATGACATGACGCCCACAGGTGATACGCTGCGTCTTGCGGCTGATCAGGTTTTCAAGGCGATTGGACAAACGCTTGTCGGCGAGGAACTGCCTGCGCTGGACGGTCGCAAGATAAAGGTCTCGGGTGCCGGACGCACATCGCTGGAGCATGTCTGGGCCGGGGGCGATTGTGCCTCAGGCGGCGACGATCTGACGGTCACGGCAGTGGCAGAGGGGCGCGATGCTGCGATGGATATTCATCAGGCGCTGACAGGCGCCACGGCCTGAGCCTATCCGACGGAGGAACCCAATGGCTGATTTGACAAGCGATTTCGTGGGCATCAAAAGCCCGAACCCGTTCTGGCTGGCCTCGGCGCCACCGACGGACAAGGAATACAACGTACGCCGCGCCTTTGATGCAGGCTGGGGCGGCGTGGTCTGGAAAACACTCGGGCTGGACCCGCATGTGGTCAACGTAAATGGCCCCCGTTACGGGGCAATCTACGGCGCTGACCGGCGGTTGCTGGGGCTGAACAACATCGAATTGATCACCGACCGTCCGCTTCAGACAAACCTGGACGAGATCAAGGTGGTCAAGCGCGACTATCCGGACCGGGCGATGATCGTCTCGCTGATGGTGCCCTGCGAGGAGGAGCCGTGGAAGTTCATCCTGCCCAAGGTCGAAGAGACGGGTGCGGATGGGGTTGAACTGAATTTCGGCTGCCCACACGGAATGTCTGAGCGCGGTATGGGATCGGCCGTGGGCCAGGTGCCGGAATACATTGAAATGGTCACACGCTGGGTGAAAGCTAATACGCGCATGCCGGTGATCGTGAAGCTGACACCGAACATCACGGACATCCGCAAACCCGCCGAAGCGGCGCTGAAAGGCGGCGCCGATGCGGTGTCGCTGATCAACACGATCAACTCGATCACCTCTGTCGATCTCGACCTCTTCGCGCCGGAACCGACCATCGATGGCAAGGGTGCGCACGGGGGGTATTGTGGCCCTGCCGTAAAACCGATCGCTCTGAACATGGTGGCGGAGATCGCCCGCACCCCCGATCTGGGACAAATCCCGATCTCCGGCATTGGTGGCATCACCACATGGCGGGATGCGGCAGAGTTCATGGCACTGGGCGCGGGTAACGTTCAGGTCTGCACCGCTGCGATGACCTACGGGTTCAAGATCGTGCAGGAGATGATTTCCGGCCTGAGCGACTACATGGACAGCAAGGGGCTGACCTCGGTCGATCAGATCGTCGGACGCGCTGTGCCGAACGTGACCGACTGGCAGCACCTCAACCTGAACTACGTGGCCAAGGCCAAGATTAACCAGGACCTGTGCATTTCCTGCGGGCGCTGTTTTGCCGCCTGCGAAGACACGTCGCATCAGGCGATTGCCATGTCAGAGGACCGCGCCTTTACCGTGATCGATGATGAATGCGTCGCGTGTAACCTCTGCGTCAACGTCTGCCCGGTGGAAGACTGTATCACTATGGAGGCGATGACGCCCGGCATGGTCGACCCGCGTACCGGCAAGGTGGTGGAGCCTGAGTACGCGAACTGGACAACTCATCCCAATAACCCGGCCGCCAAAGCGGCCGAGTAACGTCAGGCGTCATCGCGTTCCAGAATAGGCGCTGTCGGCAGCGGGTTCGGCAGGTCGTATTCAGGTTTGGCCGCGTCAGCAGCGGCCTGCGCCATTGCTTCCGCCCGTTCCTGCGCGCGCGCGGCCGCACGGGCTTCCTGGATCGCAGCGGATTCCGCGCGCAGTTGCGCTTGCTGCGCCAGGTAGTCGATCGTTGGCCGGGTCTGCGCATCTATGACGGATTTTGAGGATGCTTCGACAGGCAACATGGCGACGCGACCGCGCTTTAGCAACGTGGCCAGTTGGGCACCACCGGTTCCGGTGCCATCTCCGGCACCTTGACCGGAATGGTCAGAAGTCGACCCGGCGTTACTGCCGGAGGATGTATTTGCAAGAGGTTGACTGGCCTGAAGCCCTGCGACCTGCGGATCACCTTGTGAGGGTGCGACCGGTTGCGGCGCGTATGGGGCGATAAACGATATTGCACTCATGGTAAGCTCCGATCATTAACGTCAATCTGAGAGCCGCCACCCGCTACCATTAAGGCAAAGTAAATGTTAACGAGGGGTTAAGCGTCGGCAGAAATCGGAAACTGGGTTAACGGGCCGTTAAGGCGAGAGCAGCCGTGTAAAAAGCGTCGTCAGGTAGTCCGCCGCGCCTTCGTGGCTGTCGGGCTCGTCACGCAACAGAACCTGCACCTGTGCGGCAAAATCGGCATAATGCTGCGTGGTGGCCCAGATCGAAAAGATGAGATGGCGCGGGTCGACTTGCGCAAGATGACCCAGATTCATCCAGTTTTGAATCACCGCGCATTTCTCTTCAAACAGCGGTTGCAATCCGGCTTCGAGGTGCGGCGCCATGCGGGGGGCGCCCTGCAGGATCTCTCCGGCGAACAGCCGACTCTCGCGCGGCAGATCCCGGGCCATGTCCAGCTTGCGCTGCACATAGCCCAGGATCTCCTGCAGCGGATCACCCTCAGGATCAAGGGTAACCAGTGGATCGAGCCATGTCTCCATCAGTTGATTGAGCAATGTGACGTGAATTTCTGCCTTTCCGTCAAAGTAATAGAGGATGTTTGGTTTGCTCAGGCCTGCCGTCTCCGCGATCTGGTCCAGCGTTGCGCCGCGATATCCGTGCTGGGAAAACACCTCCAGCGCGGCCTCCAGAATACGGCTCCGGTTGCGTTGTTGAATACGGCTTGGCTTCTTGTCGGTACCGTCTGGCAAGGGCATTTCCAATTCGTTGAAGGACGCTGCAATTTTGAGCGCCGGCAAGGCGGTGTCCGGAATCCTGTCACACGGTGGTGAAAGGAGGTCTTGACTTGAACAAGCCTAATCGCAATCGTGTCTTTACCAAATGGTAAAAATTGCCACTGGTCAAAATAAAATTGCCGCCAGGAAGGACCCTAGCCATGCCCGCGCCCGGACAGAACCTGAAGATCAATCCAGACCGGCTGTGGGACAGTCTCATGGAGATGGCGAAGATCGGCCCGGGCGTCGCGGGCGGAAACAACCGGCAGACCGTAACGGATGAAGACGGGGAGGGCCGGGCCCTTTTTCAAAGCTGGTGCGAGGCTGCCGGGTGTACGATGGGGCTGGACCAGATGGGCAACATGTTCGCGCATCGTGACGGCGCGGACCCGGATGCTCTGCCGGTATACGTGGGCTCACACCTGGATACCCAGCCCACGGGCGGAAAATACGATGGTGTTCTGGGGGTGCTTGGCGGTCTTGAGATCATCCGTACGCTGAATGATCTGGGCGTGAAGACCAGACATCCTATCGTGGTGACGAATTTCACCAACGAAGAAGGGACGCGGTACGCGCCCGCGATGCTGTCTTCGGGTGTGTTCGCAGGTATCCATACACAGGATTGGGCGTACGACCGGGTGGATGCGGAAGGTAAGAAATTCGGCGATGAGTTGAAACGGATTGGCTGGCGCGGGGACGAAGAAGTGGGCGTGCGCAAGATGCATGCGTTTTTCGAGTTGCACATCGAACAGGGCCCCATTCTGGAGGCGGAAGGCAAGGATATCGGGGTTGTCACCCACGGGCAGGGGCTGAGCTGGACCGAAGTGACGATCCTCGGCAAGGACAGCCACACCGGATCAACACCGATGCCGATGCGCAAAAACGCAGGCCTCGGGATGGCCCGGGTGCTGGAGAAAGTGGACGAGATCGCGTGGAGCCATAAACCCCATGCGGTCGGCGCGGCCGGCCATATCGATGTCTATCCGAACTCGCGTAACGTGATCCCGGGCAAGGTGGTCTTCACTGTTGATTTCCGCTCACCAGATCTGGGCGTGATCGAGGATATGGAGGCGCGGTTGCGCAGCGAGGGCCAACGGATTGCAGATGACATGGGGCTGGAGATTTCCTTTGAAAAGGTCGGCGGGTTCGATCCGGTGGCCTTCGACGAGGGCTGCGTGACAGCGGTACGGTCCGCGGCGGAGCGGCTGGGGTATTCGCATCGCGATCTGATTTCCGGCGCCGGGCACGATGCCTGCTGGATCAACCGCGTGGCGCCGACGGCGATGGTCATGTGCCCCTGCGTGGATGGGCTCAGCCATAACGAGGCGGAAGAAATCTCCAGGGAATGGGCCGCAGCGGGCGCGGATGTGCTGTTGCATGCGGTTGTGGAGACGGCGGAGATCGTCGGGTGATTGCGCCCGAGCTGACCATAGCAGAGCGCGTTTCGGCGCTGGTGAAAGCCGAGCTCGCGGAAGCCCTGAACGGATCCGACCCGATGCTGCGCAAGACGGCGGAGGCGATGCGCGAAGTGCTGTGCCCGCCGCGGCCGGTGCAGGTGAACTTTTCCGGCGGCCTGACCCAGGATTGCTGGAGCGTGACGCGGGGCGATGGTGACTACCGGGTGACTTTTATGCCGGTTGCGGGGTATTTCTCGCTCTGTGTGGAAAGTGATTTCGGACCTTTGGATATCGGGGTGCACGGATCGGCGCTGGGGTGCTTTGGATCGGTTTGAGGGGGCTCTGCCCCCGGCCTTCGGCCGCCCCCGGGATATTTTTGAACCAAAGAAGCCGCTGGTCGGCAGAATGGGAGAGATGAGATGAGCAAGGTGATCAAGGGCGGCATGGTCTGCACGGCGGACCGGACATGGAAAGCAGACGTGCGGATCGAAGGCGAGACCATCAAGGAGATCGGCGAGGACCTGACAGGTGACGAGTACATCGACGCCGAAGGGGCCTATGTGATCCCCGGCGGGATCGATCCGCATACGCATCTGGAGATGCCGTTCATGGGGACCACGGCGGCGGAAACATTTGAGTCCGGGACCTGGGCGGCGGCGGCGGGCGGTACGACCATGGTTGTCGATTTCTGCCTGCCCGGTGAAGACGGCTCGATCAAGAACGCGATCAACGAGTGGCATCGCAAATCCGCGCCGCAGATCTGTTCGGATGTGGGTTATCACATGGCGATCACGGGCTGGAATGAGAATGTCTTCAACGAGATGAAGGACGCCGTGGAGATGGGCGTGAATTCCTTCAAGCATTTCATGGCTTACAAGGGCGCGTTGATGGTGGAGGATGACGAGATGTTCGCCTCCTTCCAGCGCTGTGCGGAGCTGGGCGCGCTGCCGATGGTGCATGCGGAGAACGGCGATCTGGTTGCGGCCCTGCAGGAGAAGTATTTCAACGAAGGCATCACCGGGCCCGAGGGGCATGCCTATTCGCGGCCACCCGAGGTCGAGGGTGAAGCGGCCAACAGGGCGATCACCATCGCCGATGCGGCGGGCGTACCATTGTACATCGTGCATGTGTCCTGCGAACAGGCGCATGAGGCGATCCGCCGGGCGCGCCAGAAGGGGATGCGGGTTTACGGCGAGCCGCTTATTCAATTCCTGACGCTGGATGAGAGCGAGTATTTTAACAAAGACTGGGACCATGCGGCGCGCCGGGTGATGTCGCCGCCGTTCCGGTCAAAGGATCACCAGGACAGTCTCTGGGCGGGCCTGCAGGCGGGGTCTCTGCAGGTGGTGGCCACGGATCATGCCGCGTTCAACACCGAGCAAAAGCGCGCGGGCCGCGATGATTTCCGGATTATTCCAAACGGGTCGAATGGCTTGGAGGAGCGCCTGGCCGTTCTGTGGACTGAAGGGGTGGAGACGGGTCGGCTGACGCCCAATGAATTTGTCGCCGCCACCTCGACCAATGTGGCGAAGATTTTAAACATCTACCCGCGCAAGGGCGCCATTGTCGAAGGCGCGGATGCGGATATCGTGGTATGGGATCCGAAGATCACCAAGACGATTTCGCCATCCAACCACCATTCGGTGCTCGACTATAATGTGTTTGAAGGGTTCGAAGTGAAAGCGCAGAGCCGGTACACCCTGAACCGGGGGGAAGTCATCTGGGCCTGGGGCCAGAACAGCCAGCCCAACCCGGGCCGGGGCCGGTTCATTCCAAGGCCTGCGTTCTCTTCCGCGTCTGAGGCTCTGAGCAAGTGGAAAGCGCTGACCGCGCCGAAGATGATCGAACGCGACCCGCTGAACATTCCCGCAGGGATTTAGGATATAAATGATCGTGGCGTGCCCGGTGGCGCGCCCTCCAGACACCTGACGGTCAGCGGAGCATATAACTTGACCAATGCAACAGTGATCAGCGCAAACAGATTATCGCTGACGTTTGAAACCAATGACGGCCCCGTACACGCGCTGAAAGATGTCAGTCTTGATATCGACAAGGGGGAATTCGTCAGCTTTATCGGACCTTCAGGATGTGGCAAGACGACGTTTCTGCGCTGCATGGCGGATCTGGAACACCCGACCAGTGGTGAGATCACGGTCAATGGGGTGAGCGCTGAGGAAGCGCGCAGGATGCGTGCCTACGGGTATGTTTTTCAGGCTGCGGGGCTTTACCCCTGGCGGACGATTGGCGGGAATGTACGCTTGCCCCTGGAAATCATGGGTTATGAGAAGCCAGACATGGATGCGCGGGTTGACCGGGTTCTTGATCTGGTTGAGCTTTCGGGCTTTGAGCGTAAATACCCCTGGCAGTTGTCGGGTGGCATGCAGCAACGGGCGTCGATAGCGCGGGCATTGGCGTTTGACGCAGATATTCTGCTGATGGATGAGCCTTTTGGGGCGCTTGACGAAATCGTTCGGGACCACCTTAACGAGCAACTGTTGAACCTGTGGGCGCGCACCGAGAAAACCATTGCTTTCGTGACCCATTCGATCCCCGAGGCGGTGTACCTGAGTACCAAGATTGTGGTCATGTCACCGAGACCCGGGCGGATCACGGATGTCATTGAGAGCCCATTGCCGCGAGACCGTCCGCTGGATATTCGCGATACGCCGGAGTTTCTGGAGGTGGCGCATCGGGTGCGCGAAGGGTTGCGGGCGGGGCACATTGATGACTGATCGCTGGCAGTTTGTACCCCGGCCCTCCGGGGGGGATATTTCTGAACCAGAGAAACCGAGGGCTTGCGCATGAGACTTACGGTGTTGCCTGTTCTGACAGTTGTCTCCGCGATCTTTCTGATCTGGTATGCGGCGGCTGTCTGGCTGAATGCGCCCTGGGCGTATGACAAGGCGACGCGCACAGGCGAAACCCTCTCGGCGCAGACGCTGGTCGCTGACACATGGTCACAGGAGAAACCCAAACTGCCAGCGCCTCATCAGGTTGGTGCGGAAATCTGGAAGACCACGGTTGAGAAGAAAATCACATCCAAACGGTCGTTGATTTTTCACAGTTGGGTCACGCTGAGCGCCACGATGCTCGGGTTCGCCCTTGGCACCGGGCTTGGTATCGCGCTGGCGGTTGGTATTGTTTACAACCGGACGATGGACATGTCGGTGATGCCGTGGGTCATCGCCAGCCAGACCATTCCGATCCTGGCGATTGCGCCCATGATCATCGTGGTGCTGAACGCGGTGGGCGTTTCTGGGCTGCTGCCCAAGGCGATGATCTCCATGTACCTGTCGTTTTTTCCCGTCGTCGTCGGGATGGTGAAAGGCTTGCGCAGCCCGGATGCAATGCAGCTGGATCAGATGCGCACATGGAACGCCAGCCCGAGCCAGACATTCTGGCGGTTACGGTTGCCATCGTCCATGCCGTATCTGTTCACCTCTCTGAAGATCGCGATGGCGGCATCCCTGGTGGGGGCAATCGTGGGCGAATTGCCGACCGGGGCAGTGGCCGGTCTGGGCGCGCGTTTGCTCGCGGGAAGCTATTATGGGCAGACCATCCAGATCTGGTCCGCGCTTATCATGGCGGCGGCCCTGGCCGCGGCGCTGGTCGGGATCATAGGGCTCGTGCAGCGCGTAACGCTGAAGCGGATGGGTATGACATGATGTGGATTGTCTTTGCCCTTGCCGTCTGGGCTGTGGGCTGGCGGGTTAATGCACGTCTTGCCGCCGGGCCCGGAACGCGCATCACCGGGCTTGCCATTCCGGTCATTTTCGGAATGACGCTGATCGCGATCTGGGAAGGAATGGTGCGCGGGCTTGAGATCAGTCCGGTCTTGTTGCCCGCGCCATCGATGATTGCCCTGCGCTTTGCCGCCTCCACGGACATCTTATGGGAAGACTTCGTGCAAACCGTGATCAAGGGCGCCCTGAGCGGGTATATTCTGGGGTGTGGATCGGCTTTTGCCGTGGCCATTCTCGTTGACCGGTTCGATTTCCTGCGCCGCGGTCTGTTGCCCGTCGGGAATTTTGTGGCGGCTCTGCCGGTGATTGGCATGGCGCCGATCCTGGTGATGTGGTTCGGGTTCGACTGGCAATCCAAAGCGGCCGTGGTTGTCGTCATGGTGTTTTTCCCGATGCTGGTGAATACGGTGCAGGGCCTGCAGTCGTCCTCGGCCATGCAGCGCGACCTGATGCGCACCTATGCCGCCGGATATTGGACAACCCTGCTCAAGCTGCGGCTGCCGGCGGCAATGCCATTTGTTTTCAACGGGTTGAAAATCGCCAGCACCCTGGCGCTGATCGGTGCGATCGTTGCGGAATTCTTTGGATCACCCATTCGGGGGATGGGCTTTCGGATATCCACGTCCGTGGGCCAGCTTGCCCTTGATCTGGTCTGGGCCGAGATCGTCGTTGCCGCGATCGTCGGCTCGGCCTTTTATGGAGGGGTTGCCTTGATCGAGCGCGCGGTGACATTCTGGCACCCGTCTCAACGCCATTAGAATTAAGAAGAAGACGACCAACAAAGGAGAGTATGATGCAAAAGATAACAACACTGGCGGCTGGTGCCGCATTGGGGCTATGGGGCGCTGCCCTTCAGGCCGCCGATGACGTGACGCTGCAACTGAAATGGGTGACGCAGGCACAGTTCGCCGGATACTACGTGGCCCTCGACAAAGGGTTTTACAGCGAAGAAGATCTGAACGTGACGATCAAACCGGGCGGGCCTGATATCGCGCCCACCCAGGTGTTGGCAGGCGGCGGCGCAGATGTGACGGTTGAATGGATGCCGGCAGCGCTGGCGGCACGCGAAAAAGGGCTGAACATGGTCAACATCGCGCAGCCGTTCAAATCATCCGGGATGATGCTGACCTGCCGCAAGGATGCCGGTGTGACCAGCACCGCTGATTTTGCGGGCAAGACACTGGGCGTATGGTTCTTCGGCAACGAATTCCCCTTTCTCAGCTGGATGAGCAAGCTGGATATTCCGACGGATGGGTCGGACAACGGGGTGACCGTGCTCAAACAGGGGTTCAATGTTGATCCGCTGTTACAGAGCCAGGCTGCTTGCGTATCCACAATGACTTACAATGAATACTGGCAGGTGATTGACGCCGGGCTGACGCCAGACGATCTGACCGTGTTCAAATATGAGGATCAGGGCGTCGCGACCCTCGAAGACGGCCTGTATGTGCTGGAGGAGAAACTCGCCGATCCTGCATTCGAGGACAAGATGGTGCGGTTTGTGCGCGCGTCCATGAAAGGCTGGAAATACGCCGAGGAAAATCCCGACGAAGCTGCGGAAATCGTTCTGGACAATGATGCCAGTGGTGCACAGACCGAAAAGCATCAAAAGCGCATGATGGGCGAAATCGCGAAGCTGACCGCGGGCAGCAACGGGGCTCTTGATCCAGCCGACTATGAGCGCACGGTGGCATCCTTGCTGGCCGGGGGGTCCGACCCGGTCATCACCAAGGCACCTGAGGGCGCCTGGACACATGCGATCACGGACAAAGCGCTGAACTGAGCCAAGGACAAGTACCTGAAAGGGCCGATGTCGTGTCGGCCCTTTTTTCGTGGGATCAAAACTGGACTTTGCCATCCTTCGCCCCATTTTGCGAAGCAACCAAGGGAGTAGATGGTGACATGAGCAATATGGAAAACCTTGAACATCAGTTGTCCGAAAAAGAACGCCAGGCGCGTGTGAACGCACGTGCATTGAATGAAATCACGGCGGAAAGGCGTAAACGCGAAGCACGCGGCTATGCGGTTATGTCCGGGGCGCTGGGCTATGGGGAAAGTGCACTCGGGGATGGTTCATTTGGCAAGATCGCTCACTTTGCCAAACTCTTTTGCATTGGAATCGCGATGTTGATTCCCAGCCTTCTGGTCTGGCAGGTGTTGCTCAAGTAAGCAGATCTATTGAACCTTCAGGCACAGCCATCGCGTTACGCGCGGGCGCTGACAGGTTCAGGGTTCTGACGAAAAAACCGGCCCCGAGGGGCCGGCTTCTTTTACTTTAGGTTCTGAAGCGTCGCTTATGCGAGCGCGATGTTTGTCGCGCTTTCGCGGCCGTCGCGGCCGGCTTCGATGTCGAAGGTCACTTTCTGGTTGTCCGCGAGACCTGTCAGGCCTGCGCGTTCTACGGCAGAGATGTGAACGAAAACGTCCTTGCTGCCGCCGTCGGGTGCGATGAAGCCGAAGCCTTTAGTTGTATTGAACCATTTCACGGTGCCTGTGGCCATATCCGTGGTCTCCTGTAATCTTGCTATCCGCGTTTTTGCGATAGCCTGGCGTGGTCGGTCTGGATCGAAGACTGACCGCCTTCAAGAGACAGCAGGTCGAAAAAGAAAAACGTATGCGAGGCGGCGTATGACAGATGGATTCGCGTCTGGCAAGAAAAAGCTGAGCGGGTCTGTGCCGACAAAAAGGTGTAAATCGTCTGAAAGACTGGTGTCGCCCGATAGTTCAGTGGTGCAAACTGCGGCGTGCTGAAGGCGCATGCGCGGGTTGAGCGATCAGGGAAGCGGGACGGGACGTGAGCCGGAGAACGCCGCGACATGCGAATGCCAGCGCCATGATTGTGGCAGCAATGCTCAGACCGACCAGGAAGTACAGGGACAGGGCGGTCAGAAAGGACGTCTTGAAGACCAGCATGGCGCTTGCAAAAGTGAAAAAGCCGCCAACGCCTCCGATCAGGGTAGAAATGATAGCCATTTCGGTTCCTCCGCAGACAATTTACCAAACTATCTCCTAAGCAAAGGTTAAGCGGGCGGCGAAAATGCGGCGAACCCATGATTATTCTGTGCGCAAAGGCGACGATTTATCACAAGATCCTCTAAAATGGCACTGCAGGTAGGGCAAGCAAAGGCAAATATGGATGGTTCATTGCTCGGCTCATCTACATGTAGGGGGCTTCGGGGCCTGCGCATCTCAACCTTCCGACGCCAGCCACCACGGCCCATAGCCATTGTTTTGCCCGGCTTTGGGTAGGCGCGATCGGGGTTGGAAGGCTAATTTCTTACGCCATCACAAGGTGAGCGTCGCTGGCAACCGCGATCTGTTCGGCCACCAGCCTGCCAAAGTGCGCCTTAGTACTTGCCGGTTTTCATGAACCACCTCACCGGTAGATGATCAGGGAGAGACCGTCAGGCGCGTCACCTGTCTGACGCCACCATTCTGAAGCTCCACGATGCCGATCTCGCCATACTCCTGTGGGGCCTCACCCGGCGCTGACAATTCGCTCCAGATCGTGCGCAGGTTGCCCTTGTTGCCAATCCAGATCACGGTGCCATCGGGATGCGCATGTGTCATCGTGCTGCCGGCGTATTCCTTGTGGATCACGGTCACCGGCAAGCCGGTCGCCTGAGACAGCGGCGCCGCCGTCTGAAGGTTGCGGGCAATATCCGGGCTGTAGATCGCGTCAAGCTGATAGGGCGCCAGCGCTTCGGGCAGATTTGCTGCGCGGGCCAGCCCGATGCTGTTGAGATCATCGCCTGCACGGTCCGCGTGCCTGACCATGATAACCGTTGTCCGCGCGGAAGACGGAATTCCACGCACAGCGCAGGCGGCCAGGGGCACCGCAACAAGGCATTTCAATAAAACGCGACGGGTCAGCATGTCATCACAGTGGAAGAGTTCCGCGCCATAATCAAGCGTCAGGACGATGGGCGCTTCCCGTCGGGGCAAAGCATCGGGCGGTGTACGGAGAAAAGGGGAAAATTTCCAAAAAAAACACTGTTGTGTGATCCGCTTCACATACCACGGCACTCACTTGGTGTTGAATGGAGTTGTGAGCCGGGGTGATATTTACCTCCTCGGAAGTGGAGTAACGATTATGACACGAGTGACAGAATTTTATGACGAACCCGGGGATATTACCCCGGATATCTCCCCGGTTCCGCGCACCTCTTCCTGGCGTGCAACGGGTGGCAGCCCGGTCAGCCGTCGTCCCGGTCCGAAATGCCCCACAAAATGGCGTTTCACCGACTGGGCTGCCGTTTAGTCCAGACGCCGCAGTTTCTCCCCCTGCGGCGTCTTCTTCCCCTCTTGGGCCGGTCTTGAACCGGCCCATTTTTTTGTCGCGACAGGCGGCACAGCAAGAAGGTGGTTCCGCCGACCGGGCTGGATATTGGCGGGCGGAACTGTCAGAACCGCGGTGACGCGGGCAAAGACGGAATAGTTCTGTGATGGACAGCATTTTGATGGGCGGGCTGGTGATGGGGGTGATCGCAACCGTGGCGATGGACCTGTGGGCGCAGTTTCTGAAACAGGCGGCAAGCCAGCCGGCGCCGAACTGGGGTCTGGTCGGGCGCTGGGTGGCACATATTCCGAAGGGCACGCTCTGTCACGACGACATCGGGACCGCGACGCCCGTTGTGGGCGAGACCGCGATCGGCTGGATGTTTCACTACGCGGTGGGCATTGCCTACGGTGTGGCGCTCGCGGGGATCATGGGGGCGGCATGGCTGGCGGCGCCCAGTTTCATGCCCGCATGGATTTTTGCGCTGTTGACCATCGGTTTCGGCTGGTTCGTGCTGCACCCGGGGCTCGGGCTTGGGTGGGCGGCGTCGAAAACGCCTGACCCCTGGAAGGCGCGCGCGATGGGTCTGGCGGCACATTCGGTCTTTGGCCTTGGGCTCTGGCTGGGCGCACTGCTGTAGGCGCTCCGCTCTGTACCTGTCTTTCTCCGGGCAAAAATGCTATGCTCACCCCTGCTGACATGAGAATGGAGGTGAACCATGCGCTATGTCACCATCACCACATGGGAGATCGCGGACGGCACGGATTATGACGTTTCGCTGCGCGCGATCTCTGAAAAGCGTCTGCCCGCATTGAAGGCCTTGGGGGCCAGTCGCGTTACGGTCGTGCGCACCAGCGACCGCACGAGCGCAGCGATCACGGAATGGCCGGACAGTGCGACACGTGACGCCGCCGAAAAGGCGATCGAGGAGGTCCGCGACAAGGTGCACAGCGAGGATTTTGCCCGTATGACCGGGGAGATGAAAGGCCAGGTCGTCGCGGAACTGTGACCGCTGAAACGGTAGCTCGCCCTTGGGTACACTGCCGGGAGCAGGCTACTTCCGCGCGGTGATCGCGCAGCTGTATGTGTCGGTGCCCATGAACACGTCGGCATCGCCCTGCTGCACCAGTGTCGCCTCGGAGAATCCGGTACCCCAGTTGAGGTCAACATCCAGCATATCTGCGGTCAGCTTTGCATTGATGCGGCCACGTTGCCCCCGGCTGTTACGCAATTCGCCAACGAATACGCCGGGGCTGGTTTCGGCGACCTTGGCAACGGCATTAATGGTGGTAGGACCCAGCGGGCTTGTGGCGGGGCAGACCGCAACGATCTCCCAGGTGCCGTCAGGGTCGGGCGCAGGCATCGGGGCGCATGCGGTCATCAGCAGTGCGGCAGGAACTAAATATCTTGTCATCCGGAAATCCTTGAATGTGCTGCAATCGGGCCGGTCGGGCCATACTCACATCAATGATGGAATCCGAGGCGGGGTAAAGGCGTAAATCCGCGCGCGTGCCTCAGGGAAGACGCGTCTCTGCATAGACCCACTGAATGTAGTCCGCATTGGCGCCGTCCAGGTTGATGCGGATGATCGGCGGCACCTCATAGGGATGCAGCTTGCGGAGGGCGTCTTCAACGGTTTGCGCCAGTTCGGCCCGTGTTTTGAGCAGGAGCGGATGTTCTTCTTCCTGCTCGATCCTGCCTTTCCAGAAGTAGGCGCTCTGCACCGGCGCGTAGCGATTTGTGCAGGCGACGAGGCGCTGCTCAATCAGCGCGGCACTGATGGCGTCTGCTGTGTCGGCGGAGGGGCAGTTCACGAGAATGTCGATGATATGCATGGGGCAAGGGTAGGCGCTCGTCCGTATTCAATCAATCCAAGCGAAACCTGTCGCGCCCCACAAGCGACCGAGACACGGGGTATCCCCCACCCGCCGGTTATTGTACGCGGCTTGACCGAATGCGCCCGACACCAAGCAATACGCCCAGACCTGTCAGCAGTATGGGAAACCCTGCGGGAAGCGGCACAACGTGGTGCGTGACATCGTAAACGCCGGGACGCAGAAGATACTGGAACTCCGGACCACTGGTGAAGATCGAGGTGTCCTCGACAACCGTTGCGAAGGCGTTGGTTTTGACCCTGCCCCATTCGGGCGAGGTCACGTTCCTGACAAACCCCTGAATCTGAAGCGTCCCCTTGGCCATCGAAAAGCCGTCGGGATAAATGAACTGGAACACCGGATTGTTCGGATCACCCGCGAAACTCATTGTGAAATCGGGGCTGACATCGTTGTCCCAGCCAATGCTGAATTGACCCCCGGTGCCGAGAATCGTGAGGCCAAAGCCAAAGCTGTTGATGCCGCCGCCCCCGACCTTGGGCACCTGATAGCTTCCGGACCACGAATGGTTTTTGTCCAGAACGAACCGCGTGTTTCCTTCCACGTCGAAATTCAGATTGTACTTGTTGCCGTATGGATCGGTTGTCTGAAAGTCCGGCAGACCTGCGACAATGGCGGAGCCGTCTGCCGCGGTATCGACAAAGTAGTTCTGCGTGAACAGGAACGGTGTCGGCTCGGGGACGTGGTGGTGAAAGCCGTCATCGGGGTTTTCATAGGGGTGTGTCTTCACGGCATGCTCGGACTGAATGAAGAGACTTGCATCGGTCCGATACTTGCCCTCAGAGTCCCCGACGCTGTCGCCAATGGCGCGGTTGGTGTGCTGTTTCATCGTCGGCGAGGCTGTGATGGCTGGCACTGTCGCGGCTATGGCCGGGGCCGCTGTCAGGGATACGAAAACCGTGAAGAGCAGTGATTTCGGGAAAATTCTCATCGGGTAAACTCCTTCGAAATGAAGCGACACGGCACCGTCGGGCAGGAGCCCGCGTGGAAGCGCGGTGCCGGGTACGCCAGTATCAATGCGGTCGCCCGGGCAGCGCATTGCCGGGGCGGAAAAGACGGAGAACCACTTACCTCGCCGAAAGGATACGCCTGCGTTTTCGCGGGCGACTGACAAAAATCAATCAGCGGTGGAAAGTCGGTCCCGCAGTTTGGGGGAAAGTGGTTGGAAGAGGCGACAAGGTGCTATTCGGTCAGCGCTACGCTGATCGCGTTGGCGGTCTCGATGCAGGGGCATGGCCTGGGTTTTTGCCTCAATTCACTTTGCGCAAACACCTGAGTTTTTACCAATCATACGCCCGCGCATGAGCTGCCCCCGACCAGAACCATTTCCCCGCAATCGCGGAGCCGAGAGTTCATTGCGCAGAAATGAATGAGAGGCGCCCCTATTCCGACCGGTTGAGTTGCGCCCCGCGGAAACGCCCCGCGTTTTCGCCGCCCCCGACCGCCCCGTCACGCCAAAGGCGTGCCGACTTTTTGATCGGCGCACCTTTGGTGCGACGGCGGAGGCGACTGCGTCTCCCCCGGGGCTGTCGCCCTCTCCGGCCTCAATCGCTCCACTGGAGCGATTGCGAGACGGCCTCTGACCCGCGGTCCTTATACCTTATGCAGGGGCAATGGAGCCCGTTGACACAATATGTGGTTTAGTTTAGTGATTGTTGCTAAAGTAAGAACACGAGGCTAGAGCTATGCGATCATCATTCGGGCGTTTCGCGACGGAGCTAAGGTTGAATAAGTCGATCTCGCAAAAGGAGTTCTCTGAACTATCCGGCATGAGTTTGTCTCATGTAAGTAATTTGGAGCACTCTCGCGCCAATCTCAGCAAAGAAGTTCTGGAAACCTACATTAGCGTTCTGAACTGTAGTGAGGCAGAAGCTAACGAATTGCAGAAGAAGGCTTCATTCTCCAATGGCCTACGAAAGAGCCCTGATCCGAAATCGCCGAACACCCCGTTGCAGGTCATGCTTGCAGAATTTGGAGACAGGCTTTCGCCCAACGGCAGGGAAGCGATACGGAAAATATTGGAGCGAGAGACTGGCGAGGAAATGAATGCTCTTCTTTTCTCTTCAAACCAGTGCGCAAAGGGTCAGAAAACGCCTCGTAGGCGCCCAAAGCGGCCTAGCCTTCATCCATCTAGGTTCGTCGAGATCGCTCTTGCGGCGGAAAGTGCACGTCAGAAACTCTGCGGCAATGTCCGCCGAGTTGACGTTGGACACGTTGTCGAGAAGTTGATCCATTTGGATCAACGGTTCGATTGCGAGGTGTGCGAGTATCTTCCTCCCGCTTTTGAAGGCGCTTTCGCGGTAATCGTAGGTCATGCAGAAGGCCATACACTGTTCGTTGAGCAGGAACGTTACCATAGTGCGCTGAATGGCGTTTACTTTGCGCGCCACGTAATAGCTCATGAGCTGGGCCACCATTTCCTTCATCCTGATAAACTTAGGTCAGACAAAGCACTTTGGTTGCCACCACAGGAGCTCGCGAAAAATACAGCGAAGAGTTTTACATCGGACAATCAAATTGAACAGGTTGTTGATAACATCGAAGAAGTGGAAGCAGAGTGCTTCGCCACTTTGTTTTTGGTGCCATGGACTGAATTTCTGAAGGGAACTGAAACCAAGTATTTGGCATCGGATTGCGGCGAGCAGCTAGATGAGGTTAAGCGCATTTCCCGGTTCATGAAAATTGAGACTGTCCTAAATGAATTTCGCGCGGCGATTTGGAGCAAAGGCATCCGAAAGCACATAGTTTTTGGGAACGCAGCGTAGCTCATCCATTACGATGCGACCGGCTAAAGCTCTCGCTGTTTTTGTTTCGAAAAGCGACGGCCGCTGACGTTGAGTTTTCCTCTGTAAAACTCAACGTCAGCGGACAAACTTCTTATGTTTCAACCGCTTCGGCTCCAGCGCATCCGCGCCCAGCCGCCGCTTTTTGTCCTCTTCATAACCCGTGAACCCGCCTTCGAACCATTCCACATGCGCTTCGCCCTCAAACGCCAGGATATGCGTGCAGATGCGGTCTAGGAAAAACCGGTCGTGGCTGATGACCACGGCGCAGCCGGCGAAGTCGACGAGGGCGTCTTCCAAAGCGCGCAGGGTTTCGACGTCGAGGTCGTTGGTGGGCTCGTCCAGGAGCAGCACGTTGCCGCCGGATTTCAGCAGCCGCGCCATGTGCACGCGGTTGCGCTCGCCGCCGGAGAGCAGCCCGACTTTCTTCTGCTGGTCGCCGCCCTTGAAGTTGAAGGACGAGCAGTAAGCGCGGGAGTTGACCTCCGCATCGCCCAGTTGGATCAGTTCGGCCCCGCCGGTGATCGCCTCCCAGACGGTGTCGTCGGCATTCAGGTCGTCGCGCGACTGGTCGACGTAGCTCAGATCCACCGTGTCGCCGTATTCGATGGTGCCCGCGTCGGGCTCCAACTGCCCGGTGAGCATTTTAAAGAGCGTTGATTTACCCGCACCGTTGGGGCCGATCACCCCGACGATGCCGCCGGGGGGCAGGGAGAAATCCAACCCTTCGACCAGCTGCTTGTCGCCCATGTGTTTGGCGAGGCCGGTGACGTCGATCACCTTGCTGCCCAGACGCTGCCCGTTGGGGATGACGATCTGCGCGCGGGAGAGTTTCTCGCGCTCCGAAACCTCGGCCATCTCGTTATAGGCATTGATCCTTGCCTTGGATTTGGCCTGCCGCGCTTTGGCCCCCTGCCGCATCCATTCCAGCTCCCGTTCCAGCGTTTTCTGACGGGACTTGTCCTCGCGCGCTTCCTGCGCCAGCCGCTTGGCCTTCTGTTCCAGCCAGGCGGAGTAGTTGCCCTCGTAAGGGATACCCTTGCCGCGGTCGAGTTCCAGAATCCAGCCGGTGATGTCATCAAGGAAATAGCGGTCGTGGGTGACGATCAGGATGGTGCCCTTGTAGTCGATCAGGTGCTGTTGCAGCCAGGCGATGGTTTCCGCGTCGAGGTGGTTGGTGGGCTCGTCCAGCAGCAGCATGTCGGGCGCTTCGAGCAGAAGTTTGCAGAGCGCCACGCGGCGCGCCTCCCCGCCCGACAGGGTCTTGATGTCGGCGTCATCGGGCGGGCAGCGCAGGGCTTCCATGGAGACGTCGATCTGGCTGTCGAGATCCCAGAGGTTGTCGGCGTCGATCTGGTCCTGCAACTGCGCCATCTCGTCGGCGGTCTCGTCGGAATAGTTCATCGCCAGTTCGTTGTAGCGGTCGAGGATCGCCTTCTTGTCGGCCACGGCGAGCATGACGTTCTCGCGCGCGGTCAGGGTTTCATCCAGCTTGGGTTCCTGCGGCAGATAGCCGACGGTCGCCCCTTCTGCATGCCATGCCTCGCCCTGAAAATCAGTGTCGAGACCTGCCATGATCTTCATCAGCGTGGATTTACCGGCACCGTTCACGCCCACGACACCGATCTTCACGCCGGGCAGGAAGTTCAGGTTGATGTTCTCAAAGCACTTCTTGCCACCCGGATAAGTCTTGGACACGCCAGACATGTGATAAACGTATTGATAAGCGGCCATGGGGATGCTCCGGATATTGCTGTGGCAGTTGCTGCGCGGAGTGATAGCGAAGGCGCGGTGCAGGGGCAATGCGCGAAGCGGCAGCGAACCTGCGGAAAAGCACGTCACAATACGTGGCGAAAGCCTGAATTGCCGCGGGCTGGCCCCTGCCGGACCATCACGGCGCAAGGAAGCCTGCCCCGGCGCAACCGCCCCCTTCGGGCGCCGCATGATCCGGGCCGGATCAGCTCAGCCCTGATAGCTCTTGCTGGGCTGCGTTTCACGCCAGGTTCTGTTCACGATCCATTGCGCAAGCTGCTTCAGCCCGACGCCGGTACGGAATTCGAACTCCTCGTAGTGGAAACGACGTGGAGTGACCCCGTATCGGCGCAGGCCGGTTTGCAGCGCGGCGCGCAGGGCGAGCGGACCACAGAAGGACACCCTGGCTTTGCTCAGGTCTCCTCCCACCACGTCGGCGACACCTTCCGCGGTCAGGCGCGCGCCCTGTGCTGATGCGATCACGTGCAGCCTCAGGTTCTGTTTTGCCTTCGCGAGTTCGGTGATCTCCGCCAGATGCGGCGCAGCGTTGCGGGAGGACACGCAGTAAAACAGGTCGACCGTCCCGGCGTTGTCCCCGAGCGCTTCAGCCCAGGCGAGAAATGGCGTGATCCCGATGCCGCCGGCGATCCAGACCTCGCGGCCTTTGCCTGACAGGCGGAACCGGCCAAACGGACCCTGAATATGCAGGGCTTGCCCGACTTCCAGTGAACCGCGAAGGCTGGTCGTGAAATCGCCAAGCGCCTTTATGGTGACCCGCAGGGTGCCATCAGGTGCGATCCCGGAAAAGGTGAACGGATGCGGTTCGCCTGTACCGGCGCCGGAAAAGCTCAGGATGCCAAACTGACCGGGCAGAGGCCGCCGCAGGCCCGCACCCTCGGGCGTCATGGTGAGTGCGAGCGCGCCTCCTGTCTGTTCAGGCATCGCGATCCGGTAGGCATGGGACGGGCGCAGCCGCTCCGGCACCATGGTCCAGAGGTAGGCGGCAATTCCTGCCAGACAGAAAAACCCGGTGTATATGCCCGCAGGGTCCGTCATCGCAAAAGGCTTCATAATGAAGAAGAAGTGGAAGGTCGCGGCCACGAACAAGGCACCCATTGCTTTGTGAGTCCACTTCCACAAGTGATAGGGGATAAAGGTCGCCACCGAAATCACGACAAGAACCAGCAGGCCGTAAAGACTGACTTCCCCCAAGGTTTCCGCAAGCTCATTGAGAGCCGTCTCGCGCCCGAGCCCGCGCATCTCTGCGTCGATGGTATCGTGCATCAGGACTGCCGCCATGGCGACAATGCCCGCCCATTTGTGCAATACGTAAACGCGGTCCAGCCCGCCGAAGACGGTTTCGATTCCGCGAAGACGGGTGGCCAGTATCTGCCCCCAGGCCATGAGGATCAAAGCGGCCAACCCGAGATATTGCGAAAACAGTGCTACTTTATCCGCGATGTCCGGCAGCGCGAACAGCTGGTACGCCGGAAAAAGCGCCGTCGCGGCGATCAGAAACAGTCCAAACGGGTTCATGGAGGGTCCTCAGTCTGTGGCAGGTGTGGCGGGTTTTACAAGATCGTCTGCCATAAGATCGTCCAGGAAAACGCTCAGCAGCTGCAAGCGGCCTGCCACGTCCGCTTTGCGATAAACGGAGGCGCATTGCGCCTTGATCGTTCCCTGTTTGGTGTCCCGGAGATCCGCCATTTCGGCAATCGAAAAGCCCTTGATCGCCAATATGGCCACTTCGCGCTCCGCGCTGGTGAGAGACCATGTCTGGAAACGTCCCTCCAGCACTTCGGTAAAGGCACCGGAAGCCACCTTGATTTGTTCTTCCAGCTTGTCCTGACGGCTCTGGATCTGGCGCAGCTCGTTGCCGGTGAAAACAAGGCCGAAAAACAGCGCGAATGTCACCAGTCCCTCGATCAGATCGCTGTCTGCAAACCTGTTGAGTGACGTGGGCCAGAATACATCCCACACGATGTCCACGAGGAAATATGCACAGCAGATCGCCTGCAATGCGAATAATGACCAAAGAACGGCGATGCGGGACATGGTTCATCCTTGTATTTGTGAGCCGGTGTGCCCCGGCAGGGGCCAGAGCACAGGGCCATTTTTCAGCTGTCGTTGGAATCGTCCTCATCATCCAGCTCGATTTCAAGGACAATACCGGTTTCGGCAGAGACCTCAATTTCGTAGGCCTTGCCGTCGCGGGTGGCTTCGACTTCGATCTCGCCGTCTTCCAGTTCCACTTCCGTGATGACGTAGCCCTGCGCTTTAAGGGCGGCGCGCACGTCGGCCTCGGACGCGCCCAAGGCGTCGCCCACACCAATCTGGGCGAAGACGGCACCCGGGACGATAAGACCTGCCAGAAGGGTCACTTTTCCATATTTCATCATGTCGATTTCCTTTCGAGGATGTCTGTTGCCGCAAAGGTGCGGTGCCCTCGATTTGGTCGAACGCGGCGCTTCGTGAAATTGGACTTCCGGAGGATTGCGCGAGGCCTAGGCCAAAGGTTTATGTCGCACAGGGCACTGAAGCGGACCCTTCAAGCGCGATAAAGGGCCGGTTCGGGTTGATCATCGTCAAGGCGCAGGGCCACAGACCCGCTTACTACTTGATGATACCACGGCGATCAGACGGGTCCGGAGCTGACCGGGACGCCGAGACTTCAACGAGTTGAAAGGATGCGCAATGTGGCGACCCAGCTTCTGTGCAGGGGTTTTGGTTCTGATCTGCTGGGGTGGCGCCGCCGCCGCACAGCCAATTGACCCGCATGCCCTTTACGAGGAGGGTTGCGCGGAGTGCCATGCGCCGCACGCGGGTGACTTCGCCTTCGACGGGCTTGAGCTGCTCGGCAACACGCTTGTCGGCAAGACATCCGGTCGACCCTTATCGGTCTTCCTGGAGGCAGGGCATGGTCATCTGTCACCTGCCGAGATCGAGGTGATGGTGAAATTCCTGTCGGACATCAGGCAATCGGGTCGGTTGTTTCTCAAAAAGTGCAGAATTTGTCACAGCAACGCCAAGGAACTGGCGCGACACGGCCTCGTGCTGCACGATGATAAACTTTACGGCCGCTACACAGGGCGGGAAATTGCGCGGTTTCTCGCGAACCATGGCCGGCTGGAGCCGGGTGAGGTGGCGATTATGCTCAACGTGCTGAAACGTCAGATGCTGTCAGCGCCTGTACCAGACAACCGGAATTAACGGGCCGCCATTGCCCGTCGTTCCCTCAATGGGATGCGAAGCCGGGCGTGGCGCTTTTGCTATAGTGGCGCATTATCTGCCTGTCGCCGGAGGTGTGATTTGATTTTTGGTAAGCCCATGGTAGCGCTGGAAGGGGCCGGAGTGTCAGCGGGAGCAGTATGGCGAGGATCAGCACGTTTTTGGCGATTGCACTGACGATGCTTGTCAGCTGTGGGGTGCCGGACGTTTCACTGGCGCCGCCGCCCAACCTTTATCTTGAAGGCTCAAACTACCCTGCCGACGCGGTATCCCCGGTGCTGCGTAACGTGTCGCCCCGGCTGTATTTCGTCACGGACAGGGCGCTGTCGGTGACTGCAAACGGGGTGACGGCGTATAACTCAGAACGGTCCAACTCAATGGCGTTCGGGGCTGCGCGGGTGCGCTTTGGCGCACGGGACTGGGATGACCTCGTGGCGCGCACCTCGATGGACGGGGGGCGGCGGATTTCCCGGCTCGATGTGGAAGATGTCTCCGAGGTTGTGCGCTTTGCCGATGTGCCATTGCCCACGCGCCGCGAAGGCGGCGAGCTGATCTTTGAGCCGGAAGCGCAGGCTGGTTACGATCTGAACGCGCGGGCCTTCCAGCAGGCGATCCGCGCGGAAATCGCCCGCACCGGCAACGGTCGCATCCTGATTTTCACCCACGGCGTCAGGAACGACTTTGACCGGGCGCTCAGCACGCTGGCCAATCTTTGGCACTTTGCCGGGCGCAACAGCATTCCGATCGCTTTCACGTGGCCTGCTGGCAACGGCGGGCCGCTGGGATACTTCAGAGATCGTGAAGCCGGGGATTTCAGCGTCTTTCATGCGAAGGAACTGCTGCGCCTGCTGGCGGAAATTCCCGACGTGGAGGACATCGACATCGTGGCGCACTCCCGCGGGACGGATGTCATGACCAAGGCGTTGCGGGAACTGGTTATCTATCACCGGGGTCGTGGCGTGCGGCCCAAGATCGCGATGAAGACGGGGACGTTGATCCTGGCAGCCGCGGATCTGGATACCGGGGTTGTCCGCCAGCGGTTGCAGGCCGAACGGTTTTCGGAAGCTTTCGAGCAGATAAATGTCTATATTAACCCCAATGATGGCGCGCTGCGCGCGTCTTCTTTGCTGACGAATGCGCCGCGTCTGGGGTCCGCAACATCGGAAAGCCTGATGCTTGACGAAGTCCTGCAATTGCGCAAACAGGGATTGGTGCATTTCATCCGGGTGGAAGACGTCAAGGGACGCGGACACTCCTATTTCCGCGATAACCCGGCGGTTTTGTCGGACATTGTTCTGGCGCTCCGGACCCGCGCCTTTCCGGGCGGGACCCTGCGCCCGCTGGACGAGGGCGAAGACGGTTTCTGGCGGTTGCATCCAAACTACCCGCTGGACCGGTTGCCGGACCTGATCGTTGATGGCAGTGATCGCTGAGGGAGAGCGATGCTCAACTTGAAAGACTTGATCGCGCGACACGCGCAGGATGGCACTCTGCTCTGGATCGGCCTGCGCCCGGCGCGGCGGGTGCCGATGCGGTCCGTTCAGAGCGCCGAAATTCTCGGGGCAGGGCTTGCCGGAGACCACGCAGGCTCGGAAAAGCGCGCGGTCACCCTGATCCAGCAAGAGCACCTGACCACGATCGGATCGATGTTGGGGCGGGGTCCTGTGCTCCCACAGGACCTGCGGCGCAACCTCGTGATTGAGGGGCTGAACCTGTTGGCACTGAAGGGGCGACAGCTGCGCCTGGGCGATGTGGTTCTGGAGATCACCGGGATTTGCGCCCCGTGCAGCCGGATGGAGGAAATCCTGGGCCATGGCGGTTATTCCGCCGTGCGCGGACATGGTGGATGGTGCGCGCGCGTGGTTGTGCCGGGCCGGATAGCGCTGGGCAGCGTGGTCGCGCCTCTGCAAGGCACACCATTGACAACGCAGGATAACACCCCTTCAAAGACGCGATGACATTTTCGGCAGGTACATCCATCGTGAGACAGGGCTTTCCCATGGCGCGCCCGGGTCAGGTCATCGGCCTTTTGGGAGGGTCATTTGACCCCGCGCATGCCGGTCATGTGCATATCACGCACGAGGCATTGAAACGGTTTGGCCTGTCGCGTGTCTGGTGGCTGGTCAGTCCCGGCAATCCGATCAAGGCGCGCGGGCCTGCCCCGCTGGCCCAGCGTATGGCGCGGGCACAGGCTCTGATGCAGGACCCCCGGGTGCAGGTTACCGACATCGAGGCGCATCTGGGTACCCGCTACACCGCGAAGACTCTGGCGGCCCTGCGCGGAATTTATCCGGGCGTTCGCTTCGTCTGGCTGATGGGCGCGGATAACCTCGCACAGTTACACCTGTGGCAGGATTGGCGGCAGATCATGCAAACGGTTCCGGTGGGTGTGCTGGCACGCCCCGGGGACCGTATTTCCGCCCGGATGAGCCCGGCGGCGCGGATCTACGCCTCGGCCCGCATTGTCGGGCGCGCCTCCGCGCTGCTTGGCCGTGCCGAGGCGCCGGCGTGGTGTTTTGTTAATGTTCCAATGGTAGCACAGTCCTCAAGCGCCATTCGGGCTGCAGGCGGCTGGCTGGCACCCTGATGACACGTCACATCAATTTCAACGGCCGGGGTATGCCTTGTTGTTGTCTCCTGCTGTGTGCTGAGGTTATTTCTACTGCATGACGGGCAAATCACAGTCTCCCTTCTCGCGGCGCGCATTTCTGGCCGGGTTGCTGGCCAGCGCGGCGGCACCCTCCATCGCAGAGGTGCCGAAGGTGTCGCTGCGCCCGCGTATGCGCAACGCGGGCACCGCACAGGTTTCCGAAGTTGCCGCCTTATTACGCGAATCGCGCGTCACCGGGGATATTGTCTTCGCCGTGGCCGATGCGAAGACAGGGAATGTGCTGGAAGCGCGCAATGAAACGCTGGGCACCGCACCGGCGAGCGTCGCCAAATCGATAACCGCGCTCTACGCGCTTGATGTTCTGGGTCCGTCACATCGCTTTACCACGCAGGTAATGGCGGCAGGTCCGGTGGCCGACGGGGTGCTGGACGGTGATCTGGTTCTGGTGGGCGGGTGCGATCCCACCCTCGATACCAAGGCACTCGCGGCCTTGGCTTCCGGCCTGAAGGAGGCAGGGGTGCGCGAAGTCCGGGGGCGCTTTCTGGTGTACGAGAACGCGCTGCGCCCGCTGCCCTCCATCGACCCCGATCAGCCCGATCATCTGGGCTACAGCCCGGCGGTGTCGGGCATCGCGCTCAACTACAACCGGGTTCACTTCGAATGGAAGCGCGCATCGGGTGACTACACGGTAACCATGGACGCGCGCGCCGCGCCCTACCGGCCCGATGTCACAATTGCGCGGATGGAAATCGTGGAGCGATCCGCGCCCGTGTTCAGCTACCGCGATGCCGGTGAATACGATCAGTGGACCGTTGCAAGGAAGGCCTTGGGCAAAGAGGGCGCGCGCTGGCTGCCGGTGCGCCGTCCGGGGCTTTATGCGGGGGATGTCTTTGCCACTCTGGCACGGTCCAACGGCATTGTGCTGAAAGCCCCGGGACTGGTCACCGACCTGCCGGAGGGCACGGTTCTCTCGGATGTGCAAAGCCCGCCGCTGCGTGAAATCCTGCAGGGTATGCTGAAATACTCCAACAACCTCACGGCAGAGATGGTGGGTCTAGCAAGCACGCGCGTGCGCGCGGGGCGGGCACATACGCTGGCGGCATCTGCACGCCAGATGAACCTCTGGGCGATGGGCATGCTGGGCATGCAGAATCCGGCATTTGTCGACCATTCCGGTCTGGGCGGTGCCAGCCGTGTCAGCGCCGGGGACATGGTGCGCGCGCTTGCGGCGGTGCATGACGACGCCATATTGCGCCCGATCCTGAAGCCGGTCACGCTGCGCGACGCCAAGGGCCGCCCGGACAAGGCACATCCCGTCAAGGTCGTGGCCAAGACCGGCACGCTGAACTTCGTCTCGGGCCTTGCGGGATACATCACCGCGCCGGACGGGCGCGAGATGGTTTTCGCCATCTTCTGCGCCGACGAAAGCATCCGCGCCACGATCACCCGGGCCAACCGCGAACGCCCAAAAGGCGCGCGGCCCTGGGCTAACCGGGCCCGACGCCTGCAAAGACAGCTGCTCACCCGCTGGGGAACCGCATTCAGCAGCTGAGCGCGAGGTACTGCAGCACCAAGATCGCGTGGGGTTATGGCAGGAAGGTGCATCGGCGGGCGGTAGCGGATAGCTGCGGATCAATGCCTGCTCGGAGCCCAAACCTCCTAGAAACCTATGAGCTCTACGCAGTTTAACTCGTAGGATAAATATGCCCACAAAACAGCAAAGAGCAGGCCGAGGCAGCCGAACGCAATCGCAAATGCGGTTTTGCCGTATCTCATCAAAACGAAAGGGATCGCCAGTGCCACAACGAGGATTAGCCAGCTCTCCCAGTCAAGAGAGGTGGTGCGTAGACACTCATCATAAGTCATTATGCGTCGGCTCCGTTTGCACCCATCTTTGCGAGGCTACGTCAGCGACCATAAGACACGGATGTCAACTTCGTCCCGCGTCAGAGACTTTGGGTGGTGGGTTTGCCCTTCTCAACCTGACCAGATCTGTCGGATGACCGCAAAGAGCCCTTAGTGCTGCGTGCTGCGGTTCCAACGAAGGTCCGCTTTAGCCGGTTTGTTTTGCTTGATGCACGAATGAACGCCAAACTTGGCGAAAGCGATAACCAAAATCACAGCATTCTGACCGCTTTGCGGAATGCACTGGGGCTTTGGCCGGATGTCGATTCGAATGCGCGGCTAAAGGCACTGCGGCTTGAAAACCCGACGGATTCAGCGACGCGCTTCATTGGTAAGTCTGTATTGCGCAGCAGGTCACCCGCCTTGCGGACCCGCAGATTGCGCAGCAGCTCCATCGGTCCTGCGCCGTATGCATCGGAAAAGCGCTTCGCAAACGCGGCCCGGCTCATGCCAGCAATGTCCGCGAGGGTTTCGACAGAATACGGTTTGCCCGGGTCGTTCAGCATCGCATTCAGCGCTTTCCACAGCATCGGATCACGCAGCGCAGCCATCCAATCCAACGGCCCGTCCGGCTCGTTCATTCGTTTGCGCATCATGACAATCACAGCCTGCATCAACAAAACCCGGATCAGGGCGCGGCTGCCGACGCTGGGCTCACACACTTCGTGCATTAATGTGTCGACTAATACCATCAGATCGCCGCCGGGTTCGGCACGCGTCACCAGCGGTTCACGGATCAAGTTGACCACATCCGTGGCCCCCATGAGCCCAATACTGACATGAGCACAAAGTGCGATCAGGCGGCTGACGCTGCCGGCACTTTCATCTGGAACCGATTTGAGGACCCGCGCCAGATTCAGTGCCGCTGGTTTGCACGACGGTCCGGGCACGAGCGTCGCACCATCATTCAAGACCTCGTGGCTGTTCAGCGATGGGATCAAAACCAAACTGCCCTTTGTTATCCTGATCGGGGCCTGCCCCCGCATCGTGATTTGCCCCTCACCGCACAGTATATAGTGCAGTGTCACCGCCGCATCCGGCTTGAGGGCAACATGACAGGTTCCGTGAATCTCACAGATCGCAAACGGCTCCGTACGGATATCGAGTTGATCGAAAATGTGGTCGTAGCTCATCAGGTGAATTTGGCCTTAAACTTCTTTGACGTCACGAAAATTTTCGGATCTGGTCCAAATCAAGACGAAAAGGCACACCAACTGTCACACATAAGGCTTCTCGATACATCCAAAGAAGGAATGACCTTATGTGCAATTGCGATGACCATGATCACGGTGGCAAGAAACTGTCACGTCGCGCGGCGCTGACCACCGGTCTGGCCGGGACTGCGGCGGCTGCAGCCACTGCGCTGGCAGGGACCGCTGAAGCGCAACAGACGGCCAACCCCTATGCAGAACCGGCCGCGCCTGCATTGCCGCCCTCAGACATGAAACTCGACCTGAGCCGCGCGGCCCTGGTGGTGACCGACCCGCAGAACGATTTCCTCAGCCCCGATGGCGTGACCTGGGGTGTGATTGGTGCGTCGGTCACCGAACACAACACGGTCGAGAACATCGAAACCCTGTTCCGTACGGCCAAGGAACACAACATCACCACCGCCGTGTCGCCGCATTATTACTTTCCAACTGACCACGGTTGGAAGTTCGAAGGCGCTTTGGAAAAGCTGATGCACAAGATCGGCATGTTTGACCGCAAAGGTCCTCTGAACGTCGATGGTTTCGAAGGCTCTGGCGCGGATTGGCTTGAGCGGTACAAACCCTACATCAACGACGGCAAGACCATCGTGACCTCGCCTCACAAGATGTACGGCAACGACACCAACGACCTGACGCTGCAACTGCGCAAGCAAGGCGTGGATCAGGTTATTCTGGCGGGTATGTCGGCCAACCTCTGCACGGAATCGCATATGCGCGAATTGATCGAGAACGGTTTCGAAGTGGCCGTGGTGCGGGATGCAACCGCTGCGGCGCAATTGCCCGAGGGGGATGGATACCTTGCTGCCCTGATCAACTTCCGCTTCATCGCTAACGCGGTCTGGAGCACTGAAGAAGCAGTCGCGCAAATCAAGGCGGCTGTTCTCTAAACGCACCCTTCCCCGAGGTGCTCTGATCCAGGTCAGGGTTATGCCGTGCCCTCTATCGATGTCTCCGATGGCGGGTACGGTCATAGCCTTGTTGGCGCGAGGAGACAAAAATCAAAGGACAAAGAATGAAATCAAACTCAGTCAAGGAAGACACAATAAGAGCGGTTTTGGGCGCGGTTTTCCGCCTTTACGTCCAAAGCCACTGTTATCATTGGAATGTGGAAGGTCCAAACTTCCGCAGCTTGCACGCCATGTTTGAGACCCAATACCAGACGCTCAACGGGTTCATCGATGCGATCGCAGAGCGGCTGCGTGTGCTGGGTGTCAAAGCGCCTGCATCATTGGATGAGCTGCTTGCCTTATCCAAGGCGACCCAGGATTCGACCGCCCAGACGACAGATGAAATGCTGGCAAACCATTGCGCCGATTTTCAGGGCTTAATTGATGTTCTCCGCAATGCAATTCAGGTTCTTGCTGATGTCCGGGATGATGGCACGGTCGGGATTCTGTCCGACATTCTCGAATGGTGCGAAAAGGAGTTCTGGATGATGTCAGCCACTATGAAATAGTGCTGAAACGTTGCATATGGCAGTATCAATTCCACCTGCGTCGGAATAGTCACCAGCCCAGAGCATAAGTCGAATGTGGGCAAAGCGGTCATTGGTCGCCGAGACCTGTCGGGCCGCTTTGTCCGCACTGCGGACATTGATGCACTGCGCGGCAAAGTTCCGCTTTCCGCCCATTCTGTGGAAAAGCAACGTGTTGCGGGCGCAGAAAGTGGGTCGTTGAACGACGCGCGAGTGCCTTTCTGATCAGGCTTTTTGCGATTTCTGCGGTGTAGGAAAGATCTTCGCCAGTTTTCTGAGGTTTTGGTCGGTGGCGGCGAGCAGGAATTCGTCGTTGGCGCCACATGGGCCGCGTAATCGGAGCCGTCCGAGACCCAAGATGCGTTTGAGGTGGGCGAAGAGCATCTCGACCTTCTTTCGAAGTTTCATCGAGATGTCGTACTGGCGGGTCTTGGCGATATCGCGTGCGACCTGGCGGGCATCTTCATGTTCCTACCGGGTGATCTTGCGCGCATCGGCGTTCGGGCAGCATTTGGCTTTGGATGGACAAGCCTGGCAGACCTCTTTCAAAGCCCGGTAGCGAGCCGTGCCTTTGCCCGTCGGCCCTCGGTTCGGGTCTGAGTAGTTGCGGCGGAACTGCTTGAGCGCGTGACCTTCGGGGCAGATGCATTGGTCGTTCTCTGCATCCCATTCGAAGTCGGCGCGGGTCCAGGTTCCGTCGGTGCGTCCGGACTTGTCGAAGATCGGGATATGCGGCACGATCCCGCGATCCACGAGCCATCCCAGCATCGGTCCTGAACCGTAGGCCGTGTCGGCAATCAGCCGTTCGGGATGCAGATCGAACCTGGCCGTCACCCGCTTCAAAATCGTCTTTGTCGATCCAACCTCCGCCTGCCGAATGGAGCGCGTCGCCTCGACATCAACGATGATGCCATGATCCGTATCGATCAGGTAGTTGTCGGAATAGCTAAAGAACGCAGGCCCTTTGCGTGCCGCGGTCCACTGGCTGGCGGGGTCAGAATGGGACGTGAACTTGGGCTGCACTGGGGACGCGGCGCCAAAGGCCGCCTCGTCCAGCGTGTCGAGATACTCGCGTACGGCGCGCGGCGCGTCGGCCGGGTCGATCCGCGCTGCGTTCCATTCTTCCTTGGGCGTAGAGTTCTGCTTGTTCGCATCCGCTTCGATCAGGCTAGCGTCGATGGCCATACGCTGGCCGCTGACGAGGCCTTCGGCGATGCACCACGCCAACGTCGACTCGAACAGATGGCGGAGCAGTTCGCTGTCGCGGAAACGCCCATGCCGGTTCTTCGAAAAGGTAGAGTGGTCAGGAACGCGGTCGTTCAGATCGAGGCGGCAGAACCATCGATATGCGAGGTTCAAATGCACCTCTTCACACAGCCGCCGTTCAGATCGGATGCCGAAGCAGTAGCCGACCAGCAGTATCCGGATCAGCAATTCAGGATCCACTGACGGACGGCCAGTGTGGCTATAGAACTCTGCGAGATGCGCTCGGATGCTGGTCAGATCGACGAAGCGATCAATCGACCGCAACAAATGGTCTTGGGGTACGTGATCCTCTAGCGAGAACTCGTAGAACAGCGCCGCTTGCGCTTCCTGCTTCGGTCCCATCATCGCAAATACCTCCCTACAGGACGAATTGAATCAGCAACTTACGCCTCGATCAAGGACGAGTTTTTCAACGAAATAGGCCCATGCCGATTTGTTTCGCCGCCTCACTGTTCCTAAGCTGCGAAAAACGGCGAGGATGTCCCACCAATAGTGTAAATGGTTTTGAAGAAGGCGCCAAAATTCTTGACTCAAAATAATCCCAGCCAAAATTTCTCAATCGTTAAGTGGTACTTTATGTGGTGTAGATTTTCCCAAAAGAATAAAAACCTATAACTTACATACACTTATTTGTTTTATTGAGAGATCCTCGGTCCGCCACTTGCAATTTGTGAGGCGACATATTGTTTTGCCTCTTGCGACGAACTCTTCCATATTTGGTGTCCGTCGCTTCCCATCCGTAAGCCCTCTTGTTTCATTATTCCCGCTTGCCAGCCGGAAAATCGGGGCGATTTGAAGGTCAGACTTGGTAGGCGCCTGTTCCTACAAATTTGCCACTTGGCGAACACGGAGGGAGGCGAGATAGCACAAACCGACGAGGTTGGTGCGGCCCGCGCCGCGCTCATGACAGTCTAAAGCTTGCCCCACTCACCAACATGTCCAGTCAAGCCAAGTCCGGCAGTGCTTTGCTACCGAGTTTGGTGCCCAACCTCCGCAAACTACCCATGCTCAGCTCGCGATATCCGCTGCAGGATCGCTGGTAATTCCTAAATTTCAATATTTGGTATTCCAAAATTCCAGAAATCATCTATTGTGATCGCAGGTGCAGACTTTACGCACTGTCCAAGGGAGGAAAACCAATGAAAAAAATGTTCGCCATCGCCGCGGCGGCTGCCGTCATAGGCGGCAGTTTGGCCGCCGAGGAATACCCGTCAAAGACCATCGAAGTGATCACCCATGCCGGTAACGGCGGCGGGACAGATGTGACCACGCGCATGATGATGATCCGGGCGCGTCGCGAATTGGGAACCGATATGGTCGTGGTCAACAAGCGTGGCGGCGGCGGCGCTTCGGCAATGGATTACTACCTGACCCAAGAGGCTGACGGGCACAGCATTTTGACCTTCACCATCGGACACTCGGCCACGGTTGCCTTGGGCAAGACCGATATGAAACTGGATGATGTACGCCCCATCGCGCGCGGCACGGATGATCCGCAGATCCTGATGACGCGGTGCGGCGTTTACGAGTCGGCGCAGGCCTTTGTGGAGGCGCAAAAGGCTGAACCGCTGACCTATGGCACCACTCATCTCGGTGGCATCGATGATGTGTCGGCCTTCATGTTTGCCCGGCGCGGCGAGCTGGCAACGCCCAAGATTGTCCCCTTCGAGGGCGGTGGTGAGCTTGCGACGCAGCTTGTTGCGGGTGCTGTCGATGTGGCTGTCCTGAACCTGGCCGAAGCGGGATCGCAGATCGAGGCCGGCGATATCTGCCCGATCGTGGTTCTCGCACCAGAGCGGATGAGCGGATTGCCTGATGTCTCGACCGCGCAGGAGCTTGGCATTGACGCAAACTTCTCGACGGTGCGTGGCTTCGTGGTGCATGCAGGCACACCCGATGACGTGGCCGCCAAGATCGAAGAGGCGCTGCTGAACGCAATGGGTCACACCGTCTATCAGGGGTTCCTGACCTCGGTAGGCCTGGATGCAAGCTCTGTCGCGGGATCGGACGTCTGGGGCAATCAGCTGACCTCGATGCAGTCGGATATGGATGCCGCGCTGCGTGAATTGGGCTTTATTGAATAGAGCCCATCTCCCCGGGGCCGACCCGTCGATCGGGTCGGCCCCACCCAGCCTTTGTCTCAAGCCTATATTGGGAACGACAAGATGACGCGTTTTGCGGTTCCGTGCGGAATAGTGGTCTTTTGCCTGGTGGCCTACTGGCTCAGCACGCAGTTTGACCGGGTGCCACCCATCCTGCTGAGGGGGATGCAACCTGCGGATTTCCCGCAAATGGTCCTGCTGTTGATCATGGCCCTGTCGGTGCTTGTCATGATCTTTGATAAGCCAATTCAGCATGAACCCATGGGGGTCAATGTCTGGACCAGTTTGGGCCTGTTTGTCGTCTTCGCATTGCTCGCGCAGGTCGACATGTTTCTCGGTCTCGGGGTGTTTGCCGGCGCGCTGGCCTTCGCCTGGGGCGAGCGCCGGATATTGGGCGCTGGTCTTGTGGCCATTGTCAGCCCGACCCTGATCTTCCTGTTGTTCGACATGGTGTTCCGTATCCGCTTCCCGCGCGGGCTTCTGACGAACCTTTGGTACGGGTGATCTGATGGAACCGCTCCTTGCCGGACTGATTGTACTTCTGGACCCGCAGCTGCTTGCGCTGCTTTTCGCCGCGACGCTGGGTGGGGTCGTCATCGGTGCGCTGCCGGGGCTAAACGCCACGACAGGCGCGGCCCTTCTGCTCCCCTTCACCATCACGATGGACCCGATTCCGGCCATCGCGATCCTGACCACGATCTACTGCGCGGCGACCTTTGCGGGCGCGATCACGGCAATCCTGATCAACACGCCCGGCACGTCAGCCAGTGCAACGACCTGCCTCGATGGCTATCCGCTGGCGCAGAGGGGGGAAGCCGGCCGCGCGCTTGGGATGGCGACGGTTTCTTCGACCATCGGCGGGATCATCTCGGTGATCTGCCTGATGCTGGCTGCGCCGCTGATGGCGCGCATGGCCTATAACTTCGCGCCGCCGGAATACTTCGCGCTGACCGTATTCGGCATCTCCATGCTGGCCACAATTGGCGACGGCACTCCCCTCAAGAACATCATCGCGGGCGCATTCGGTATCCTGCTCGCCACGGTTGGCAAGGACCTGCTGACCACTGTGGAGCGCTTCACCTTCGGGTTCAACGAGCTGTCCGAAGGGATCGGTTTCGTGCCCGTGATGATCGGCATTTTTGGCATCTCCGAACTTCTGGTGCAGGCCGAGCGGCTGAACGTGGAACGCAAACAAGTCTTCATGAAGGCGATCAAGCTTCCGTCGCGCGAGGATTACGCCCGTGTGTGGAAGACGATCCTGCGCAGTTCCGGCATCGGCACATTCATTGGCATCCTGCCAGCCGAAGGGGCCACGGTCGCCTCGATGATCGGCTACAACGAAGCCCGGCGCTGGTCGAAGACGCCAGAGGAATTTGGCAAAGGCGCCATTGAGGGCATCGCCGGGTCCGAGGCGGCCAATAACTCGGCCACCGGCGGTGCGATGGTCCCGACCCTCGCGCTTGGCATCCCCGGCAGCCCGACTGCCGCGGTGATCCTTGCGGGGCTGATGATTCATGGCCTGCAGCCGGGCCCGACCATGTTCACCGAGCAGGCTGTGTTCGCCTATGCGATCTTCTGGGCCATGCTTCTGGTGAACGTGACCTTCATCTTCGTGGGACTGTTCGGCGCCAAGCTGTTCGCGCGGGTCACTTTCGTCCCGGTGCAGATCCTCTGGCCCATCGTCTTCACCTTCTCGGTCGTGGGGGCCTATGCTCTGGACCAGTCGATGCTCGACGTCTACATCGCGCTGGCCTCGGGCGTCATCGGCTATTTCATGCGCCGCTTTGGATATTCGGTGGTGCCTTTGGCCATCGGGCTCATTCTGGGTGGTATGCTTGAGAAACGGCTGGGCCAGTCCCTGATCATGCTGGATGACCAGTGGTGGCTGATGTTCACCCGTCCGCTCAGCCTGCTGTTTTTTGTGCTCACAATCCTCGCGCTCTTCGGGCCATATTTCTGGCGCCTGTTCAAGCAACGCGACCCCTTGGTTTCTACCGGAGAGTAAGTCATGACGAAGATCAAATCTGTCCGTACACGTGTCTGGAACTGGACTGGCCCGACAGTTCCGCCGCAGGGTAATTTCTGTACCAATGCATCCGACGCGCTTTGGATCATGGGGGATGCCATGGCCTCCTTCCGGTTCCACCAATGGCTGACCTGCGAGGTGGAAACAGAAGACGGCACGATCGGGATCGGCAATGCCGCCCTTGCGCCGACCGTGGTCAAGAAGGCGATTGACGACTGGTATGCACCGCTGGTGATCGGCGAGGACCCCTTCGATTACGCCTATATCTGGGAGAAGATGTATCGCCGTACCCATGCCTGGGGGCGCAAGGGCATCGGAATGACGGCGATTTCCGCCATCGACATCGCGATCTGGGACCTGATGGGCAAGCTGGTGAACAAACCCGTGTTCAAGCTTCTGGGCGGGCGCACGAAAGAGAAGATCCCGGTCTATTACTCCAAGCTCTACGCCGACAGCATTGAAGCGATGCAGCGCGAAGCCGAAGAAGCGGCCAGCCATGGCTATCAGGCGTTCAAGTCGCGCTTTGGTTTCGGCCCCAAGGATGGCATGGCGGGCATGCGCGAAAATCTGAAGCGGGTCGAAGCGCTGCGCGAGGTGCTGGGCTATGACGTGGACCTGATGCTCGAATGCTACATGGGCTGGACCCTTGACTACACGAAGCGCATGCTGCCCAAGCTGGCGCCGTTCGAACCGCGTTGGCTGGAAGAACCGGTAATCGCCGATGATGTGGCCGGATATGCCGAACTGAACGCCATGGGAATCGTACCCATTTCCGGCGGCGAGCACGAGTTCAGCGTGATCGGCTGTGCCGAGCTTATCAACCGCAAGGCGGTCAGCATTCTGCAATATGATACCAACCGTGTGGGCGGCATCACGGCCGCGCAGAAGATCAATGCGATTGCAGAGGCGGCTCAAATCCCGGTCATTCCGCATGCCGGTCAGATGCACAACTATCACCTGACAATGGCCAACACGAACTGCCCGATCAGCGAGTATTTCCCGGTTTTCGATGTCGAGGTCGGGAACGAGTTATTTTACTATATCTTCGAGGGCGATGCCGAGGCGGCGGGCGGATATCTGCAACTGGATGACGACACGCCGGGTCTGGGCATCTCGATCACCGACAAACACCTGGACCATTTCGAGATCACAGAATGACCAGCTACACCGGCATATGGCCCGTCGCCCCGACGCCCTTCAACGACGATGGCACGGTTGACCTTGAGGGCATGAAACGGGTGCTTGATTGCCTGATCGATCAGGGCGCGGATGGGATCTGCGTGCTGGCAAATTTCTCCGAGCAATTCCTGATCTCTGATGCCGAACGCGAGGTGCTGGCGCGGCTGAGCGTGGAACATGTCGCGGGCCGTGTGCCGGTGATCGTGACCATCAGCCATTACGCAACCCAGATCGCCGTGGAGCGTGCGCAATTTGCCAAGGATCTGGGTGCGGATATCGTGATGATGATGCCGCCCTATCACGGCGCGCTGCTGAAAGGCACGCCTGAACAGAGCTTCGAGCAATTCGCCGCCGTGGGCGAGGTGGGCATTCCAATCATGGTGCAGGATGCGCCGCTTTCCGGTGTTGACCTGCCGGTGCCGCTTTTGGTGCGCATGGCGCGGGAGATTGAGGCGGTGAAACTCTTCAAGATCGAATGCCCGCGCGCGGCGAATAAAATCCGGTTGCTGATCGAGCAGGGTGGGGATGCCATCGAAGCCCCATTCGACGGTGAAGAGGCGATTACCCTTTTGGCCGATCTCGACGCAGGGGCCACGGGCTCCATGACCAGCGGCATGATTGTCGATCAGATCAAGCCGGTCATCACGAAACATCATGCAGGTGATATCTCCGGCGCGACAGAGGCCTATGGGCGTGTGGCCATGGCGATCAACCATGAGAACCGGCAATGCGGCTGGCAATCCTGCAAGGCCGCCATGGTCGAAGGTGGCGTCATTAAGTCCGAGTTCTGCCGTCATCCGATCCCACCGCTGCATCCGGCGATCCGTGCTCGGTTGATTGATCTGCTGCGGCCTCTGGAACCGCTGGTCCTAAGATGGGGGAAGTAAGATGAGTGAGAGCGCCTGGACAAATGAACTACGCGCATTCGTAGAACTGAAACCGCGGCAGTCCCTGGCGATGGAGGCGGCCGACAACCTACGCGAATTCATCCTGCTGGGCAGGCTGGCGCCGGGGATGCCGGTGCGAGAACGGGATCTGGCCGAGGCCTTTGGGATCAGCCGTACGCCCTTAAAAGAGGCTCTGCGCATTCTTGAGGCTGAAGGGTTGATCGTTTACGGCCCCACCCGCCGCCCGCGCGTGGCGGATCCGTCGCTGGATGAAATCAACGATTGGCTGCGGGTGCAGGGTGCTCTGGAGGCTCTGGCGGGAGAGCTGACTTGCGCACAGGCGACCGACGCGCAGCTGGCAAAGATCGAAGACATCAATACCTCAATCAAAGAGGCACGGGACACAAACGGGCAACTGGAGGCGTTTCGCATGGACATGCGGTTCCACGAGGCGATTGTGGCGGCCTCCGGGAATGAGGCTCTGGCCGAAACCCACGCGACCTACAACGCGCGGCTCTGGCGGGTGCGGTTTTTGTCATCGCAACGGGTGGCCAGCCGCGAGGCTACGCGAAACGAACATCTGGTGATTGTCGAGGCCCTCAAGGCGCGCGATGCCACCGCCGCGCGCAAGGCGCTGAAGAACCACCTGCGCACGGCTGAAATCAACATCGCCGCCGCAATCGCCGAGATTGAAACCGCCAGGGAGGCCGATTGATGCGCCCGAGACTTGCCATCGTCCCCGGCGACCCCTCCGGTATCGGGCCGGAACTGATTGCGAAGCTTCTGCATGTCGGGGGCGTGCGCGAGGCCGCCCATATCCTGCTGGTCGGTGACGCACATCTGTGGCTGCGCGGTGCGGAACAGGCCGGGGTCGAGGTGCCGCTGAACACGGTCGGCGAGGCTGATGTTGGCGCGTTTGAAGGGCTGGCGCATCTTGACCTTTCGACCATCCAACCCGGCGCTGTGAGAGTCGCCGAAGTCACCGTAGCAGGCGGCACCACCTCGCTGCGCTGTCTGGACAAAGCGCTCGATCTGGCGCAGGCGGGCCATGTGGACGGCGTTCTCTTTGCGCCGTTCAACAAGGCGGCAATGACCTCCGCCGGACTCAACGCCGAGGATGAGCACCGCTACATGGCGCGCTATCTGGGCTTTGAGGGGTATCATTCCGAAATCAACGTGCTTGACGATCTGATGACAACGCGGGTCACCAGCCATATTGGCCTGAAAGACGTGGCGGCGAACATCGACGGCCCGGGTATTCTGCGCGCCGTTGAACTGGCCCATGACACGCTGGTGCGCGCCGGCAAGACGCGGCCTCATGTGGCCGTTGCAGCCCTGAACCCCCATGCGGGCGACAATGGCAAGTTCGGGCGCGAGGAAATCGACGTGATCGAACCGGCGGTCAGGATCTGCCAGGAAAGGCAGATGAATGTAACGGGTCCCTGGCCCTCGGACACGGTTTTTCTCAAGGCCATGCGCGGCGAGGTCGATGCCGTGGTGACCATGTATCACGACCAGGGCCAGATCGCGATCAAGCTGATGGGGTTCGAGCGCGGGGTAACGGTGGCGGCCGGTCTGCCGATCCCCGTGGCCACCCCTGCGCATGGCACAGCTTTCGATATCGCGGGTCAGGGCGTCGCCAATGTGGGCGCGACCCGGCAGGCATTCAAACTGCTCGTGCGTATGGCCCAGAACGCAAAGAACGCCGCGGCTTGACATCGCCAAGACCAAACACTGCACAACGGGATACCCCAAGATGAGCTATACACCGCACGGAAAACATCTGATTGCCGGAGAATGGGTCGCAACCGATGAGACCTTTCCCTCTGAGCCTGCCCATGGCGCGGCCCACGCCTTCTGCATCGGAACAACCGATCTGGTCGACCGGGCGTGCAAGGCCGCCGAAGAAGCGTTCGGGACCTACGGCACCAGCACGCGCGAGACCCGCGCGGCGTTTCTGAACGCCATCGCGGATGAGATTGAGGCCTGTGGTGACGCCATCACCGAGATCGGTACGCAGGAGACCGGTTTGCCAGCCGCGCGGCTTCAGGGCGAACGGGGGCGGACCACGGGACAATTGCGTCTCTTTGCCGAGCATATTCTGCAAGGCGACTACCTGGATCGCCGCCATGATGCCGCCTTGCCCGACCGCGCGCCAATGCCGCGCCCGGATCTCAAGATGATCCAGCGGCCGATCGGCCCCGTTGCGGTCTTTGGTGCGTCAAACTTCCCGTTGGCCTTTTCGACGGCGGGCGGGGACACGGCCGCAGCCCTTGCGGCGGGATGCCCGGTTGTGGTCAAGGGCCATTCGGCGCATCCCGGCACCGGCGAGATCGTGGCTGAAGCCATTCACGCCGCGATCCGGACATCCGGCATGCCCGCTGGTGCCTTCAGCCTCATCCAGGGCGGCAACCGCGACGTGGGCACGGCACTGGTGCAGCACCCCCTGATCCGCGCCGTGGGCTTTACCGGCTCGCTTGCCGGGGGCCGTGCCCTGTTTGACCTCTGCGCCGCCCGCCCCGAGCCGATCCCGTTTTTTGGCGAGCTTGGCTCCGTCAACCCGATGTTCCTGCTGCCCGAGGCTGCCAGTACCCGCGGCGCAGAGATCGGCACCGGCTGGGCGGGCTCTCTGACCATGGGGGCGGGGCAGTTTTGCACCAACCCCGGCGTCGCGGTGGTCTTGCCGGGCGCCGATGCGTTCATCGCCGCTGCCGAGGCCGCTTTGACAGACGCAGGTGCGCAGACCATGCTGACCGACGGCATCGCCGATGCATACCGGCTGGGTGTGGCGCGCGTTGCTGATGGCGCGACAGAGCTGTTGGGCACGGCCTGTGAGGGGCGCGAGGCCAAACCGTATCTTTACAAGATCTCGGCCAAGGACTGGCTGGCCACCCATGACCTTCAGGAAGAGGTCTTCGGACCGTTGGGCATCATCGTTGAAGCCGAAAGCCTGGATCAAATGGCCGGCATTGCCCGTGCGATCCAGGGCCAGTTGACCTGTACGCTGCATATGGATGACGGCGACATCCGGGCGGCGCACACCCTGCTGCCGCTGATCGAGCGCAAGGCGGGCCGCATCCTGGTCAACGGCTTTCCCACGGGTGTGGAGGTCTGCGATGCGATGGTGCACGGCGGCCCATACCCGGCTTCGACAAACTTCGGCGCCACCTCCGTGGGCACCCTGTCGATCCGCCGCTTTCTCAGACCCATTTGCTACCAGAACCTGCCGGACGCGCTTTTGCCGGAAGCCTTCTGATCGTGACAGCACCCGGTCGCCACGCCGGGTGCGGTTTCTCTACGAACCGTGGCATGGGAGGATAAAATGACATCATTCAAGTTCACATTCGCCGCCGGACTGACGGCACTGGCAACCCTTGTCGCCGCACCGGCAATGGCTGAATACCCTGAGCGCCCTGTCACGATCATCGTGCCTTGGGGCGCGGGCGGTGGCACGGATACCATCATCCGTATCTTTGCGGTGGGGTTTGAGAAAGAGATGGGCCAGCCCATCAATGTCATCAACCGCACCGGCGGCTCTGGCGTGGTGGGGCATTCGGCCATCGCCAATGGCACGCCCGATGGCTACACGCTGGGTGCCTGCACGTCTGAGATCACCTATTTCGAGACGGTTGGACTGGCGGACATCACTCCTGCCAGCTACGATCTGATCTCGCGGCTTGCAACGATCCCGGCTGGTGTGACCGTCGCGGCAGACGGCCCATTCGGTTCGGTTGAAGAGGTGATCGAAGCGGCCAGGTCAGGTGAGCTGACCTCCTCGGGATCAGGTCTTGGCGGACCATGGCACATGGCCGTCGCAGGCATGATGAAATCCGCCGGAGGTGCTGCCGACACGGTCAAGTTCATCCCCTCCAAGGGCGGAGCACCGGCGCTGCAGGACCTTGTGTCTGGTGGCATCAGCATGTTCACCGGATCGCCCATCGAGGCGCGCGCGCTTGCGGATGCGGGCGAGGTGAAGATCCTGGGCATCATGGCCGATGAACGCTCGCCCGCCTTCCCGGACGTGCCGACACTAAAGGAAAGCGGTGTGGACTGGTCGCTGACCAACTGGTTCTCCCTCTGCGCGCCGTCCGGGTTGCCGGAAGACGTGAAGGCAAAGGTGGAGACAGCAGCCAAAGCTGCGCATGGCTCGGAGGCTGTGCAGGAGGCCTTGGCGCAACGCGGGATCACACCGCTCTTTGACGGATCCGAGGCATTCTCGGTCTTTGCTGCCGAGTTTTCCGGCGCAGCCAAAGAGCTGCTGACCGATCTCGGCATCGCCAAGTAAGTCAGGGCCTTTGGGACGGTTCACACCCGCCCAAAGGCGCGCCGCCATGCAGTTTTCAAACCGCTTCATTGGCATTGTCGCTGTTATCGGCGCAATTGCCATCGTCTATGGCACCTTCGGGTTTCGAGCGATACCGGGCCAACAGTTTGGCTCGGCGTTTTTCCCGCGCATTACCGCAGGGTGTCTGGCACTGGTCGGTGTTGCAATGGCCTGCGGCAGCCCCAGCGGACCGTGGATCACCCTGCCGGACTGGATGCGGTCGCACCGCGCTCTGCGGGCGGCAGCCTTGCCGCTCGGAGGGATCACGTGGGTCCTGCTTGCACCATATTTGGGCTTCATACTGGCCACGGGTTTGCTGATCCTCGCTCTTGTGCTCGTGACCGGCGGTCGGCTGCTGGCCGGGCTTGGTGTGGCGGTTGGGTTGAGCCTTCTGTTGCACGTGATTTTTAGCGTCCTGCTGCGAATCCCGCTCCCCTTTGGGCTGGTGGAAGGGTGGTTCTCATGAGCATTCTGACAGAGGCTCTGGCGCTGGTCTTGCAAGCCGATGTGCTGATCACGGTGATCCTCGCGAGCCTTCTTGGGCTGACCATTGGTGCCATTCCGGGGCTCACGGCTGTGATGGGGGTTGCGCTTTTGATCCCGATCACCTTCTTCATGGACCCTGTGCCTGCGATTTCGGCCATTGCGGCACTGGCAGCCATGGCGATCTTTGCGGGTGATATTCCCGGCGCGCTGCTGCGCATTCCGGGCACCCCGGCGTCGGCGGCCTATGTGCAGGACGCCCACGCGATGGCGAAACAGGGCCAGCCGGAGCGCGCCCTTGGACTGTCCATGGCGGCGGCCTGCGTTGGCGGCGTGATCGGCGTGATCCTTTTGATGGTCGCGGCACCCTTGCTGGCGAAATTCGCAACCAACTTCTCATCCGTGGAGTATTTCTGGCTGGCCCTGCTTGGGCTGAGCTGCGCCGCCATCGTCTCGACAGGGGCGCCGCTGAAAGGCGTGCTGTCGCTGCTCTTCGGTCTCTGGGTGGCGTCCATCGGCATCGACGAGGTGGCGGGCCAGCCGCGCTTCACCTTCGGGTCGACCGAACTGATGGGCGGGGTCAGCTTCATCCCGGCGATGATCGGCATGTTCGCGATCCCGGAGATCCTGCGCAACATCACGCAAACCCAGACCAAGATCACACCGCCCACCATGGGGCCGGTGTTTCGGGGTCTCGGGACGACGCTTGCGCGACGCAGGACCAACCTGCTGCGCGGCAGCCTCACGGGGTCCATGATCGGTGCCTTGCCGGGGGCCGGGGCGGATATCGCGGCCTGGGTGGCCTATGCGGTGGCCAAGCGCCGTTCGAAGACGCCCGAAAAATTCGGCGAGGGCCATGATGAGGGCATCATCGAAGCAGGGGCTGCCAACAATGGCGCGCTCTCCAGCGCCTGGGTGCCAACGCTGGTTTTCGGCATCCCAGGCGATAGCATCACGGCCATCGTGATCGGTGTGCTCTATCTCAAGGGGTTGGAGCCCGGCCCGATCATCTTCACCAAGACGCCTGAACTGGTCTATGCGATCTTCATCGCATTCTTTCTGGCCAACCTGCTGCTCATCCCTTTTGGCTGGCTCATTATCCGGGCATCGCGCCATCTGCTGACAATCAAAGCGGCCTACTACCTGCCAGTGGTGTTCGCCTGCTGCATCGTCGGCAGCTTTGCGATCAACAACACCGCCTTCGGCGTTGTCGTCATGCTGCTCTTCGGGCTGATCGGGTGGCTGTTCGAGGAAAACGGCATCCCCGTGGCTCCCGCCATTCTTGGTATCGTTTTGGGTGGCATGCTTGAGTTCAATTTCGTCACCTCGATGCTGAAATCGGATGGTGATCTGCTGATCTTCGTCTCGCGCCCGATTGCCACGGCCTTGGGGCTGACAGTGCTGGCCGTCTGGATCTGGCCCCTTGTTAAACTCGTGCGGATCCGCACATGAGACTGATCGACGCCCATCACCACTTCTGGGACCCGGACCGAAACTATCACCCGTGGTTGCGCGACGCGCCGATGATCCCCTTCCGCTATGGGGACTATTCGGCGATCCGGGGCCGTTTCATGGCTGCGGAGTACGACGCGGCCGCGGGCGGCTGGGATGTCGTGGCGAGCGTCACGATGGAGGGGGAGTGGGACCCGGCCGACCCGACCGGAGAGGCGCTGTGGATGCAGGGTGTCGCGGATGCCACGGGACGCCCCGCAGCGCATGTGGCCCAGGCCTGGCTGGATCGCGATGACCTGAGTGCCGTGCTGGACGCGATCGCGCCGCTGCCCATCGTGAAATCCGTCCGCCACAAACCCCGCGCCAATGCCGCCCCCGGGGGAGCACCCGGCGGGATGAACGATGCGGCCTATCGCCGGGGCTTCAAAAAGCTTGCCAAAGCGGGACTGATGTTTGACCTGCAAGCGCCCTGGTGGCACCTGAGCGAGGTGCCCGCGCTGGCCGATCTGGCCCCGGAGGTGCCGATCATCCTCAACCATACCGGCCTGCCATCAGACCGCTCAGCAGAAGGGCTGGCGGGCTGGCGCGCCGCGATGGAGGCGATTGCAAGGCTGCCGCAGGTGGTTGTCAAAATCTCGGGCCTTGGCCTGCCGGATCGTCCGTGGTGTCTGGAAGACAACCGCGAAATCATCCGCCGGACCATTGATATCTTTGGCCCTGACCGCGCCATGTTCGCCTCGAATTTTCCGGTGGACGGGCTCTGCGGGTCTTTCGACACAATCTTCTCAGGCTTCGACATCGCCACCCAGGATTACGGCGAACCCGCGCGTGACGCGCTTTTTTTCGGCACTGCGGCACGCATTTACGGCATCGGCATGATGCCAAACGACAACAGAAGGAGGAATACATGAAACGACGCAGCACACTGAAAACACTGGGGCTGGCCCTGGCTGGGCTGACCCTTGCCGGCACGGCTTTCGCACAGGAAGTCACGCTGCGGTTTGGCCATTATGCCAAACCCGGCGACACGGCCTATCTGGCGGCGGAACACTTTAAATTCACGGTCGAGAACATGACCGGCGGGAACGTCGAGGTGTCACTGCACCCGGCAGGCGAGCTTGGTAATTCGCCGACCATGCTGGAAGGGGCGCGGCTGGGTTCGATCGACCTTGTGTTGGTCGGCAACCCCTATTTCACCGCCTTTGCCCCGCAGGTGAACCTGCTTGATCTGCCGTTCCTGTTTCAGTCGGCTGAACACGCCTACGCGGTGATGGATGGTGAGGTGGGCGAGGCGCTGATGTCATCGATCAACCAGTCGAACCTGCAAGGGCTTGCCTTCTGGGAGATCGGCTTTCGCAATCTGACCAACAACACGCGGCCCGTCGCGACGCCTGCGGATCTTGCCGGTCTGAAATTGCGCACCACGCCCAATCCGGCTCATTTGGAGGCGTTCCAGATCCTCGGCGCAAACCCTGCACCGATGCCGTTTTCCGAAGTCTATTCAGCGCTGCAGACCGGCACGATCGACGGTCAGGAAAATCCCGTTAATCATATCTACGCCTCCAAACTGCATGAGGTGCAAAAGCATCTGTCGCTGACGGCGCATGCCTATACGGCAGCGCCCTTGGTGATGAACTATGGCCGGTTTGCCAAGCTCAACCCCGAGTATCAGCAAGCGCTGCGTGTCGCGGCCAAACTCTCTGCGTCCTATGAGCGCGCGCTGAACGCGGCGAAGGAAGAGGGCAGCCTGCAGGCGATGATCGACGCCGGTGTCGAGGTCGTTAGGGTGCCCGACGTGGCCGCTTTCCGTGACGCGGTCGCAGAGCAAACACGCGTGGCCTATGTCGAGAAGTTCGGCGACGCGTTGCTGCAAAAAGTCGATGCGTTGGCCAGATAAATGACGGGTCTTGTAACTCTGGTGGTGCGCCTGTGGCGCATCATCGTGGGCGGGTTGATGTTGGCGGTGGTCGTTTTGACCGTCAGTCAGGTCTTTGCCCGCTATGTCCTGAACAGTTCGATCATCTGGGCCGAAGAGGCGAATCGGCTGCTTTATGTCTGGGTGATCCTTCTGGCCGCTGCCGGGGCGGATCACATGCGCATCGGGCTGATTGCGGACAAACCCCGCCTGCGGCCCGCGCTGGCACGGCTTGGCGTGATTGCGGGGGTTGCTGCTCTGGGGCTGGTCGTCTGGGGCGGGTGGACGATGCATGCGGTCTTTGGCTCTGACCGATATTTGACACTTGGCATCTCAAAGTCGTGGTACTTCTGGGCCGCGATCCTGGGTGGATCATTCTGGGCGGTCGTCCTCGTCTGGCGCAGCCTTACTCCCCCGCGCGAGGAGCCCGGAGTATGACGCTTCTGGTTTTGCTTGGTGCGATGATCGGGCTGTCGCTTCTGGGTGTGCATCTGGTCTTTGCGATCCTGCTGTCCTCGACGCTGGCGCTTCTCATCTATCGTGATTACGTGCCGCTTGAGATCATTGCGCAGCTGTTTCTGTCGGGGATCGACAATTTTCTGCTTCTGGCGGTCGGCTTCTTCTTTCTGGCCGGAGAACTAATGAACCGCGGCGGCGTGACACGCCGGATCGTCGCTTTCGCCGAGGCCTGCGTCGGTCATATCAGAGGCGGGCTTGGCCATGTCAACGTGGCCTCGTCTGTGTTTTTCTCCGGCATCTCCGGCTCGGCCGTGGCCGATACCGCGGCCATCGGATCGGTGATGGTGCCCGCCATGGAAAAGGCCGGGTTTTCGCGGGGCTTCGCGGCGGCGGTAACGCAATGCTCAAGCGTCATTGGCCCGATCATTCCGCCCTCGATCCCGATGATTGTCTATGCGGTGCTGGCCCAGCAATCGGTGGGCAAGATGTTTCTGGCGGGCATTCTTCCCGGACTTCTGGTGGCGCTTTGCCTGATGGTGATGGTCTATGTCGTCGCGCTCAGGCGCGGGTATCCGGCAGGGCACTGGCAGGGCTTTGGGGCCATCCTGCGCGCGGGGGCGTCTGCGCTGGTGGCGCTGGCGACGCCCGTGATTATCGTCGGCGGCATTCTGGGCGGCGTCATGACCGCGACCGAGGCAGGTGCCGTCGCCGTGGCCTACGCCTTTGCGGTCGGCAAATTCTGGTTCCGCGAACTGACCTGGGCGGGGTGCGGCGAGGCGTTGGTGGTCGCCGCAAAAGGCAGCGCGACGGTCCTGGTTATCGTCGGCGCCTCGTCAGTCTTTGCGTGGATCGTCGCAGATCTGAAGGTTTCCACTACGGCGGCAAACCTGATCTTTTCCATCAGCGATGATCCGTTCTGGGTGCTCGTCATGGCCATGATCTTCGTCCTTTTGATCGGCCTTTTCATGGACCCGCTCGCAGGTCTTGTGGTGACGGTGCCGGTTCTGTTGCCGATCATGCAGGACATCGGCGTTGATCCTATTCATTTTGGCGTCCTGATCGTGCTGAACCTGATGATCGGACTGACCACGCCGCCGGTGGGCTATCTGATCTATCTGTCTGCCTATATTGCAAACGAAAAACCAGAGGTGGTGATCCGGGAAAGTCTGCCGTTTCTCGGCGCACTCTTTGCGGCCCTGGTCCTGTGCCTGTGCTTTCCTGCGCTCGTCCTGACCTTGCCGCAGTTCTATTCGGGAGGATGACTGTGATTTATGACCTGACCATGCCCATGGAAACCGGCCATTTTCGCTGGCCGCTTGAGCGCAAGAGGAATGGTGATTTTGCGGTGGGTGACGTCTTCGAAGTCACTTCCTTCGGTGTCTCATGCCATGCGTTCACCCATCTCGATGCGCCCTGCCATATGGTTCCGGGTGGGTTGACGACCGACGCGCTGGAGCTGTCGAACGTGATGGGACAGGCAGCGGTGATCAACCTGTCGGACATTGCGCCGAACGAGGAAATCACCGCCCGGCATCTGGACCGGGCAGCGGCGCATCTGCGTCCAGGTCAGATTGCCCTTTTCCGCACCTGCTGGGACACCCAACGGGATTGGCGCAGGTCGGAGTATTGGCGCGACGCGCCTTATCTGTCCGCCGAAGCCTGCCACTGGCTGCGAGAGCGCAACCCGACCTCTGTCGCCTTTGACTTCCCGCAGGACCACACGATCCGCAGGGTGCTCGCCGGCGAGATGCCACCGATTGAAGAGCACGTCTCTCACGACATTTTGTTGCGCAACGGGATCACGCTGATCGAATACCTGACCGGCACGATGCAACTATCCGAAGAGACCGTCCAATTCGCGGCCCTGCCTCTGAAGCTGCCCACCAGCGATGGCGCCCCGGCGCGTGTCGTCGCCTGGGCTGGCTGAGGTTGGGGCGCTCTGGCTGCGGTACATCCCGGGCGATCGGGATTGCTCAATCCGGTCGATGCGGACCGGCAGATCACCCTTGAGACCGTGACATACAGCCCGCGCAACAACCGCCTGTCCCTCAGGATGCGCGGCTACGACGTATTGCCTCTCGACAGTTCCAGATAGAAGATCTCACGTATTTTTTCCGCCGATCGGGTGTCGATAGACTGAAGCAAGGCCCTTGCCGCGACCTCGCCAAGTTTCAAGCGTTCAACATGTACGGTCGTCAAGCGTGTCCGGACGGCATGTGCCAATGATGTTCCGTTGAATGCCGCAACGGCCACCTGTTCGGGCACGTGGTACGAGGTCTCGTGAAGCCAGGAGAGCCCGCCGGTCGCCATTGCGTCGTTCAGGAAATATATGGCGTCCGTGTGCGGATGTGTTTGCATCAGGTCGGCAACCAGCGTCCGGCCTGTACCCGGCTGCCGCGGCAAGTCCTCAGCAATCACTTCGACCAGATCCAGCCCCGCCTCGATGATGGTCTGTCTGAACGTTTCGAACCGACGGGCGGCGCATATGTCCTTTCCCAATTCGGCTCCAATATATGCAGGCTGTTTGACGCCCCGGTCGATGAAATGCTGCGCCGTCAGACGCCCGGCATTGGCGTGATCGGGTGCGACGCAACCATCATAGTGTTCGTCTTCCTCATCCCAGATCTGAATGATCGGACATGCCCAGCTTTCCAGCAACTGGTCGGCCTTGGCCGTTCTGTGTATCCCGCCGGTCAGGATGATTCCAGCCGGCTGCATCGAGAGGACGGTTTGAATGATCGTCTCTTCGGTTTGCGGGTTCAAATGCGACTCTCCGATAAATGTCACATATCCTTCCGGGCGCAGCACATCGTTGATACCGGCCACGACCTCACCAAACACCGCGTCGTTGATTGATGGCAAAACGACAGCGACGATGTTGCTTGATCTCGAACTCAAGGAACCGGCGAAAAGGTTGGGGACATACCCCAGATCGCTTGCCGCCAGTTTGACCCGTTTTCGCGTTTCTTCAGAGATGCTCCCGGTGCCGCGCAACACCTTTGACGCGGTCATCTGACTGACGCCTGCGCGCGCCGCGACATCAGCCAGTGTTATTCTCTTTTTGTGCATTGCCGGTCCGTTCATGCGCGGAGCGTAGTCTCAAATCCCGCCCCGGACAACACATCGCCATGCAAAGGTGGGATAGTTGACTCAACGTTAGGTTATCGATAATCCTGATTGGAGAAAAAGGCGCGGATCTTGCAGCGTTTCCGGCGTGCAAACGATCGACGCGCTGGTCCTGGTGGTGGCAACTGTGATCGCGACCATTCGTTCCGGGATAGCAATTTCGGCAAACGCGCAAAAGAGATTTTGCGAACACGTCGGGGAAAGAAGCTGCAGCAAACCCGACCCAAAGACGCAGCCATGCAAAAACACTGGGAGGAAATACAAATGAGACTTCTTGAAAGCAGGGGAGCGCCGCTGAAATCGGCCTTGGTCGGCGCGGTTGTGACGTTGTGCATATCAACGTCAGCCTTTGCCCAAGACCGTGTTGTTTTCGCGACAACCGTGCCGCAAAACGAATCCAATCTGTTCTGGGGTGGCACCGGGGAGAGACTGCCTTCATTCCAGGCGCTCGTCGGGCATGATCCGATCACTGGCAAATACGATAACTCCGAGCTCGCCAAGGAATGGTCTGCAGATGAGACATTCACCGAATGGACCTTCAAGCTGAAGAAAGATGCCGAGTTCCACTACGGGTGGGGCAAGGTCACGGCAGCGGATGTCCTGCACAGCTACGAGATGACGACCGGCCCTGACAGCACCATCAACTCGCTGGAACTGCTGCGGGCTAAATCCGTCGAAGTTATCGATGATCACACCATCATCTTCACATTCGATACGCCACGCACCGACTACGCGTTTCAACATGCCGGTCGCGGATCGCTGGTGATCTACAGCAAGGCGCAATACGAGGCCGAGGGGCTTGAGGGCTACAATACCCGCCCTGCGGGGACCGCTCCTTACCAATATGTCGAACGCAAGCCCGGTGTCGGCGTGACATTCGAGCGGGTCCCCGATCACTGGCAGGGGGTACAGCCTGACTTTGAGGTACTGGAATTGCGCTATGTGCAGGAGCAGGCAACGATCCTCGCCCTCTTGCTGTCGGGCGAAGCAAGCATCGCCAGCATCCCGCGTGAGCTTCAGGGGCAGGCTCTGGACGCGGGCAAGAAGGTGATTTCGTCGAAAAATCCGGCGATGGCCACGGGAGCGATCTTCAACGGCATGTATGGCAAATCGGGTGATCCTGCATTCAACCCCGATCTGCCGTGGTCCAATGTGCTGGTGCGCGAGGCGATGAACCGGGCGCTCAACCGCCAGGAGATGATTGATGTGCTGTATGATGGTCGCGCCGAGCCGGCCGTCAGCTGGCTGATGGATTCGCGCAACGAAGGCTTCGTGCCCGAACTCTTCGACCGTTTCGAGGACATGTACGGCTACGATCCGGAAAAGGCCCGGGCGCTGCTGGAAGAAGCCGGTTATCCGGACGCCTTCCCGGATCCGGTCATCCCCATCGTCTCTTCGACCCTGAACGGCAACCCGGAATTCCCGGTAATGTCCGAATTGCTTCAGGTCTATTTCGATGCGGTTGGCCTGCAAACCAGGATCGTCGAGATGGACTGGCCCACGCTGGGGTCCATGGGCCGGGCCCGGGAAAGCTACATGATCAGCCCGGTACGCAACGCCCCTTTGCGGCCGACCGAGGCGGCGCTGGTCAATTTTCATACCGAGCGCGGCACGCCCTATGGCGGCTTTGAGGATGACAAGATCGAGGGCCTTGCCAACACGCTGGAAGCGACCATCGATCCCGACAAGCGTCACGCGATAGCGGCCGAGGGCTTCACCTATCTGTTCGAGCAATATGCCGACATGCCGCTTGCAACGGTGCATGCCGAGGTTGCGGTCGACCCGACCGTGGTGGCTGACTGGACCTTCCCAGGTGTGACGACCAACAGCGTCAGCCATTGGCATCTGATCAAGAGCGCGCAGAAATAGCGCCGCCATGATCCTTGGGATCCCGGGGTGGGGCAGGTGGTCCGCCCCCGGATCGCGCAGAGGCCGTATCCGGTTGCCGAGGACCCACGTCAGAATGATGTGCTGCGTTCACCCTTTGCATGGTCCGGGACAGGGCCGCGCGTGACCGACGCGCGCAGCTATACCGCTTGTGTCTCCTGCCTGTCGGGCACCGAGATCAATGTCTTTTCGGGCGATGACGTGACCGGCGCATTGGAACCGGTCCAGACGATCAGGCTTTCCAGGCGGGGCGAGTGTCTGGTCCGGCGGGGTTTGCCACTTGCGCAGTCGCCGGACCGACAACGGCTTTACGCCGCAGTCTACGGCGATCAGAGCGGCCCCCGGAAAGACCTTGTGGACGCCTATGCCATCGACCCTGTCACGGGCCTTCTGACGCATATGTCCAGCACGCCCGTCATGGCTCAGCTGCCGCACATCCCGGTCGATCAGACCGGAAGGTTCCTCACCGGCGCGTCCGAGCCCTCTGGTCTCGTGGTCGCCTATCCGATCGGTGCGCGCGGCCATGTCCAGCCCCGCGCAAGCGCATCGGCGGTGCCGCTGCCCGGTGCGCATCAGATCCTGACCGACCCCACCAACCGCTGCGCCTATGTGCCAAGCCTCAGCTCGGACGTGCTGGCCAGCCTGCTCTTCGATGAAAAAACCGGGCGGTTTCACCCCGAGTTCACCGCCCGAGATCACTCTGCAAGCCGGGGCGGGTGCCGTCACCTCGCCTCCGAACGGCGCAGCGACACGTTGGCCGCCTGGAAAATCGACCCGGTCAGCGGGCGTATGTCCGACCGCCATACCGTCCCGACGCCCGGGAACCCGCACTGCTTCGACGTGACACCGACCGGCCGTTTCGTTGTCCTGAGCGCGCTCAAGGGCTGCCGCATCGCGCTTTTCGATGTGTCGGAGGCATTGGCCGCCCCCCGACACGTCATGGACCTGCCCACGGGGGCAGAGCCGGGCTGGGCCGAGATCCTGTGACCGCCACGACAGCCAGATCAACACCGGAAGAGACGTTCAGAATGAAACAAGGTGACCCGAGCTTTATCGAAATTGACGGCGAAAATGCCATCCATGTTATCCATACCTCCCCGAGAGACGGCAGGGCGACCTTTGTGTTTCTCAATTCGATGGGCGCGTCGACCGCCGTCTGGGAAGACCGGATCGCGCCCCTTCTGCGCACCAAGGGTTTCGGGACGCTGTCGTTCGACTATCGCGGTCAGGGCCGGTCGCGATATGGCGCGGCGGCCAGGCTTGACCCCGACGAGATCATCTCGGATATCGGTTTCACGCTGACGCGCGTGCAGCCGGTAAATCCGATCCTCGTAGGCCTGTCCATCGGTGGTCTCTTTGCGGTGCGATCCTGGCTGAACGGGGCTGCGGCCGACGCCATGGTGCTGGTAAACACCCTGCGCAAACCCGGGGCGCAGGTGGACTGGATCAATGCGCTGGAGGCGCGGCTGATCGCCATGGGGGGCATGCCGCTGGTGCTGGATGTCCTGCGCCCGGTTCTGTCGGGATGTGATCAACTGGAAATACTGCGCCCGTCGCATCTGCCGGCGGAGGGCTATACGCCCTGGCCACCCGAGCACCCGCGCCGTCGTCTGGCCGAAGGCGTCCACATGGCCGACTGGGGCGTGCCATGGGCCAGGCTGAGCATTCCGACGCTGGTCCTGACCGGTCTGCATGACCGGCTGTTTCGAATCCAGAACGATGTGGACGACATTCTGGCCCTTATCCCGGATGTGCAAACCGTTGTCTATCCGGACGGCGGGCATTCGCTGCATGCGGAACATCCGCAACGGTTTGTCGATGACCTCGTGGCCTTTGCAGGTACGCTTGCGGCGAAAGGGACGGGCTAGGGGTCTGCGCCTCCGGCCGGCGGATACCCTCCGGCAAGGCGCGCGCGCAGGATCACAAGGCCGATCACCACGTCCAGCGTCGGCGTGGGAACCCCGGTCTGGCGGCCGAAATCCTGAACGATCCGCAGCATCGTGTCGATCTCCATCGGACGGCCCAGATCGACATCCTGGCTCATCGAGGGCTTCTGATGCGCCCCTGCGCCGGGCGCAAAGACCCTGGCCACATCGTCGCCCAGGCCGTCGAACCCGTGGGCGCGCGCCACCGCGGCCCCCTCCAGAAACAGCGCACGCGCCACCGGTTGCGCGTCAGGATCATTCAGCACCTGATAGGCCATGCCGCCGGTTAGTACCGATGCGGGGGCGGAGGACAGGTTTCGCAACAGCTTGTGCCACATGGTGCGCCGCAGATCCCGCTCAAACTCGAACCGGGTGCCCGGACCCTGCAGGGACGGCAGCATCGCCTCTATCCGATCCGCCCCGGCGCGGGTGGCGGCGCCGATCACGAAGCGATTGCGCGCCGATCTGTTCTGGATCAGGCCGGGCTCCACGACCTGATTGGTCGAGTGGATCACCATGCCCACCGCCTGATCCGCAGGCACCAGCCGTGCCAGCGTCCCATCGGGATCGAGCCGCGCGCAGTCCGGCGGCTGGCCGGCCCCCGCAAAGCCGGTCCCGTACCACCAGAACACGCCGTTCATGGCGGTGACGACCGGCATACCCCGCCGCAGCAGCGGTTCGCAGGCAGCAAGCACGCCCGCAAGGGCAGGGGCCTTGACCGTGGTCACGATCAGGTCCTGATCGCCCAGTTCGCGGGGATCGTCCGTTGCCGTCACATTGCAGCAGATCTCTCGCCCGTCTGCGTGCCGCACGCGCAGGCCGTGCGCCTTGATGGCGGCAAGATGCGTTCCTCGCGCCAGGACGCTGACCGCGTGGCCGTTTTCGTGAAAACCACCGGCAAGAAACCCGCCGACCGCCCCGGCCCCAAGCACTAGAATGCGCATGATCGGTCCGATTCCACTGACACGAGGGTCGTTTCTGACAAGTGTGTTGACATAAGCGGTCCTTTCCCTAATCTAGGAAAAGTTATCGATAACCTAACCAAAAGACCACAAAAAATGCCGCTTTTTCGAACTCTGGCAATTCAGGTTCGAGCGTCAAGCGGCATGAATGGAATATCGACAAGACCATCTGGGAGGATGCTATGTTTACACTTAAGCTGATAACACCGGCCGTGCTTGGTTCGTTTCTGATTGCAGCGGTCGGGACTGTGCCGGTGCAGGCGCAGACAATCGAAATGGTGATGAGCCCGCCGGCCGTCGAAACCAACCGCTATTGGAACACGCCGGGGGACTTTGCGCTTGGCCCGTCGATGCAGGGTCTTGTCGGTCATGACCCCGTAACCGGTGCCTATGACAACAGTGGCCTTGCAGAAAGCTGGAGCCACAACGATGATTTCACCGTGTGGACCTTCAAACTGAAGCCCGAGGCTGAGTTCCACTTTGGCTGGGGGGCCGTGACCGCCGCCGACGTGGTGCATAGTCTTGCGCTGCACACTGGGCCTGATACGACCTTGAACGGCATCAGCCAGCTTGAAGGTGCCGTGGCCGAAGCGATTGACGACCATACCGTGACATTCACCCTGCCCGCGCCACAGGTTGATTTCCTGTTCGTGCACGGCGGACGCGGATCACTGGTCATTTATTCCAAGGCGCAGTTCGATAAGGAAGGGCTGGAGGGCTATGATGCGAAACCCGCTGGCACCGCCAATCTGCAATATGTGGAGCGTAACATTGGTCAGGGGCTGACGTTTGAAAAGGTCGAGAACCACTGGTCGGGGCAGGACGCGCAGTATGACCGGCTGGAACTGAACTTTGTGGCCGAGCCCGCAACGACACTGGCGCAACTGCTGTCCAAGGAGGCCGATATCGTCATCCTGCCGCGGGAGTTGCAGGGGGACGCGCTTGGCGCAGGGTTCAAGGCCATCCCCTCTACCAATGCGTCCAACCAGACCACGATGCTTTTTAACGGCACTTTCCTTCTGCCCGGATACGACGGTCTCGATGAAACGCTGCCCTGGCTGGATATTCGTATCCGCGAGGCCATCAACCGCTCTATCGACCGGCAGGCGGTGATCGATGTGCTCTATGATGGGCGGGCCGAGATCCTTCCCGTCTTCGGAATGGATCCGCGCCATGAGGGCTATGTGCCCGAGCTGGCGGAGCGGTTTGAGGCAGCCTATGGCTATGATCTGGAAAAGGCCCAGGCGCTGATGGCCGAAGCAGGCTACCCCGAGAGTTTCTCGAACCCGGTAATCCCGATCCTGTCATCGACATTGGCGGGCAATCCGGAATTCCCGGCCATGGCGGAACTGATGCAGGTGTTCCTTGATGAGGCGGGCTTTCAGACCGAAATCGTCGAGATGGATTGGGCGAGCCTTGGTGGATTGCGCAGCGCGCGTGAAGCCAAGATGTTCCACCCGATGCGCAATCTTCCGGTCAAACCCAGCGCTGTGGGCATCCGGAACTATTACTCCGCGACCGGCGGACCCCGGAACAACTACGAGGATGAAGTCATCGAAGGGTTGATGGAGAAATACATGGTTTCCATCGACGTTGACGAGCGGAACGAACTGGCCGGTGCGATCTTCACCCGCGTGTTCGAGCAATACGCCGTGGCGCCTCTGGCCAGCATCTCGGCTGAGGTCATCGTGAACCCCGAGACCGTCAGCGCCTGGACCTTCCCCGGCACGACGTCGGTTGGCGTCAGCCATTTCGGATCCATCGTTCCGGCAAACTGAGCCGCTTGCAGCCCCTGATCCGGACCCGACTACCGGTCCGGATCATTTAGAACCGAACCAGAGCCCGGACCCGCTGAATGCTTCGTTTCATTTTCACAAGACTGTCGCACATGCTGATCGCTCTCTTTGTGATTACCGTTATTGTGTTCAGCCTCAGCCATCTGACGGGCAGCCCGATCGATGCGCTTTTGCCGGATGATGCGACGCAACAGCAGATCGATTCCCTGACCGAACATCTGGGGCTGGATCGGCCCTATTACGTGCAGTATCTGACCTTCCTGCAAAACGCGGCTGTCGGAGATTTCGGCGACTCGACCAAGTGGAAGGGCAACACGGCCGCCGCAGTTGTGCTGGAGCGTCTGCCCGCCACGCTGAAGCTGGGCGGGCTCGCCGTTCTGATCAGCGTGGTCGTGGCGATCCCGCTGGGTGTGCTCAGCGCGGTCTGGCGCGGCTCGGTCTTTGATCGCATGGCTGGTGTCATCGCGCTTCTGGGGCAGTCCTTTCCCGCCTTCTGGCTGGGCATCATCCTGATGTGGATCTTTGCCGTGATGCTGGGCTGGTTTCCGACATCCGGCTACGGCGGGCTATCTTACATGATCCTGCCTGCCATCGCGATGGCCTGGTTCCAGATCGCGGCCCTGACCCGGCTGACCCGCTCGGCCATGCTGGAGGTTCTGGATACCGAATACGTCAAGCTGGCGCGGGTCAAGGGCGTCAATGAACGCTCTGTGATCTGGAAGCATGCCTTTCGCAATGCAGCCATCGTGCCGGTGACCTATTTCGGCGTTCTGGCGGGATCGCTGCTGACCGGGTCGGTGGTGGTGGAAACGGTCTTTGCCTGGCCGGGGACCGGCCTTCTGGCGATCGACGCCATCCGCGGGCGCGACTTCCCGGTTGTGCAGTCCGTGGTGATGTTCTTCGCGGTCTTCTACCTTCTGGCAAATTTCCTTGTCGATGTCCTTTACGCGGTGGTCGATCCCCGCATCCGCTTCAGTTGACGGGGGCTGCGCAAATGGCAAATACACCAAGATTTCTGGGTCGGCTGCCGATACTGCCCATCGCTGTCCTGATGCTCGTGCTTGTCATGCCGGCGCTGCTGGCGGATGTTATCGCACCGCATGACCCGTTCAAGGCCTATCTGCGCAATCGCCTGCAACCGCCACTGTTTTTCGGCGGGACCGCCGAATTCATTCTGGGCACCGACCGGCTTGGCCGGGACATCCTCAGCCGCATCATGCACGGCGCCCGCTATGCGCTGGTGATCTCGCTTGTGGGGATCATCCTGGGGGCCATTGTCGGTACGGTACTGGGCCTGATTGCCGGATATGTGCGCGGCGTGGTCGATGCGCTTATCATGCGGGTGGTCGATATCACCTTCGCGCTGCCCAGCATCCTGCTGGCCCTGGCGCTGGCCTCCGTTTCGGGGCCGAGTTTCCAGCTCGTCATCCTCGTTGTCGTTTTCGTCATCTGGGGGTTCTTCGCCCGTCAGGTACGGGCCGAAACCCTGATCTTGAGAGAGCGCGATTTCGTCGCGCGCGCCCGCGTAGCCGGGGCCTCGGACATCCGCATTCTGCGCAAATACATCCTGCCCAATATCATCAACACCATCGTCGTGCTGGCGACGCTTCAGATCGGGGTCGTGATTGTGCTTGAGGCGACGCTCAGCTTTCTCGGCATCGGCATTCCGCGCCCGATCCCGGCCTGGGGGCTGCTGGTGGCGGATGGCCGCCAGTTGATCGTCTCGAGCTGGTGGATCTCGTTCTTTCCGGGCATGGCCATTCTGCTTACGGTGCTGTCAGTCAATATGCTGGGCGACAGCCTACGCGACTGGCTCGACCCGAAACTGCGGCAGGTGTGATCCATGGGTGCGTCCGTTCTCCAAGTCAAAAATCTTCGCACTGTTCTGGATCTGGCAACCGGGTCTGTGCCGGTTGTCGATGACGTCAGCTTCGATGTGGGCGCTGGCGAAACTCTGGGCATCGTGGGCGAATCCGGCAGCGGCAAGTCAATGACGGCGCTGTCGATCATGCAGGTCCTGCCGCAACCCATCGGACGGATCGAAAGCGGTGAGATCCTGCTGGACCAAACCGATCTCGTCGGCCTGCCGGAGGAGGAGATCGCCAAGGTCCGCGGGCGCGACATCGGCATGATTCTGCAGGATCCCCATACCTCGCTCAACCCGGTCTTCACGATTGGAAATCAGGTGATCGAGGCGTTGCAGATCAATAATCCCGGCACCCCGCGCAAATCGCTGCTGGGCCGCGTGGTCGATTTGCTCAGACAGGTCAACGTTGCCGATGCCGAGCGCCGCGTTCACGCATATCCGCACCAGATGAGCGGGGGTATGAAGCAGCGCGTGGTCGGTGCGATTGCGATCGCGGGCGCGCCCAAGGTCATCATCGCGGATGAACCCACCACGGCGCTGGATGTCACCATCCAGCTGCAATATCTGGAGCTGCTGCGCGACATTCAGGAAGAGACCGGCACCGCCATCATCTTCATCACCCATGATCTGGGGATTGTCGCCAAGCTCTGCCACAAGCTGGTGGTCATGTATGGCGGCAAGATCGTGGAATCCGGTACGGTTGCGGATGTGTTCCGCGCGCCCTCCCATCCCTATACCGAGGCCTTGCTGAAATCCGTGCCCAGTGTCGATCAAAAGGTGGACCGCCTCTATGCCATCGATGGGCAACCTCCGGCATTGTCCGTGGATCGCAAAGGCTGCAGCTTTGCGCCACGCTGCCCCTATGTGCGGGACATCTGCACGCACCAGGTGCCACAACACGACGCCGGGCTGAGCGGGGCCGACACCCATCTGGCCGCCTGCTGGAACATGGGGCGAGACAGATGAGCCCTCCATCGATTTTAAATGTATCCGGGCTGACCAAGCATTTTCCGATACCGCACGGGCTGCTGGGGCGGCAGGAACACATCGTGCGTGCCGTCGATGATGTGAGTTTCAGTCTGGCGCATGGGCAAACCCTGGCGCTGGTCGGTGAATCCGGCTGCGGCAAGACCACGTTGGCCCGGATGCTGCTGCGCCTGCTGGAGCCGACATCCGGCTCGGTAGAGATCGAAGGCAAGGATATCGCAACGATGTCCAAGGCCGAGATGCGCAGGTTCCGCACTAACGTTCAGGCGGTCTTTCAGGACCCATGGGCGTCGCTGAGCCCGCGCATGCGGGTCTTTGACATCGTGGCCGAAACCCTTGTCATAAACGACAATCTGACCAAGGGGGAACTTACACGCCGGGTGGACGAGGCATTAATTGCCGTGGGCCTGCGGCCTGAGCAGGCAAAATACTATCCGCATGAGTTTTCCGGTGGGCAGCGCCAGCGGATCGCCATTGCCAGTGCGATCATCGCCAAACCCAAGCTGATCATTCTGGACGAACCGGTGTCGGCGCTCGATGTCTCGATCCGGTCGCAGATCATGAACCTCTTCAAGGATCTTCAGCAGGATGTCGGCTGCAGTTATGTCGTGGTCGCGCATGATCTGGGCACAACGCGCTTCATGGCGGACAGGATCGCAGTGATGTATCTGGGCAAACTGGTGGAGATCGGTCCGACCGACCAGATGTTCGACGCGCCCCAGCATCCCTATACACAGGCGCTCTTATCCGCAGCCCTGCCACTGAGGGTCGATACCCCGCACGAGGCCATCATCCTGCGCGGCGATGTGCCGTCCCCCGTGAATCCGCCAACCGGCTGCCCCTTTCATCCCAGATGCCAGAGTGTCATTGGCGATATCTGCAAGACCGTGCCGCCCAGGCTGAAAGAACTTGGGTCGCCCGATCACGTGATGAGCTGTCACATAGACCCCTAATTGCCGACACAGGGTCAGGCCGGACGACTAAATGATCGCAAGGCGAATGCGCAATTTCAATCCTGAAGCTGACATTCGATCATCATTTCGCAAGGTCGGTTATGTCCCGAACAGCGTGATTTCGCGCGGGTCGAGACTGTGCTCAGGCAGCGACCGCTTTTCGCACCGGTCACGCCGCAGTGTCGAGGACCACGGTTGAGCGACCGCCAATGGGGTGTACCGGCTGCTTGTGTAAAGCCTTACACCAAGGGCCAGAAGTCCGGTTGCAAAGAAGCCGAGGCAATCGTCGAGACCGCGCTTTGGCCGTGCACTAAGACGCTGCACCTTGCCCTGCGCGACGCCCGAATACGGTTCCGGAGGTTAGTCCCGATCCGCCCGGATACCCGCCGAAGAACACACCACCGACAAGTTCGCCGCAGGCAAAAAGGCCCGCAATCGGGGTACCGTCTTCTTTGATAACACCGCCCGCCTCATCGACCTTCAAACCGCCGTATGTGAAGGTGATGCCGCCGGTCACCGGAAAAGCGCGGAAAGGTGGCGTGTCCAGCCGCTGGGCCCAGTTCGTCTTGTCGAGCGCAAGGCCGTGTGTGCGCTTTCCGTCGAGAACCGTGGGGTCGAAGGGCGGCGCGTCATCAACGGCGGCGTTGAAGTCTTGCAAGGTCGAGAGAGCCGCTGCCGTATCTACGCCATCGAGTTTGCGTGCCAGATCTTCGAGCGTGTCGGCCTCTACGAAGCTGGCATCGCGAAAGCTGTATTCGGCATAGAGCAGATCGGTGACCTTGGCGTCGAAGACCTGCCATGCGATGTGTCCGGGTTGTTCCAGAACCGCGCGACCGAATTGAGCGTAGGTGTAGTTTCGGAAGTTGATGCCTTCATCGACGAAACGCTCACCGCGGGCGTTCAGCATCACACCGAGAAAGTAACAGATCTTGCGATAGTTCTTGCGCTCTTTCGGAGGCAGATCGAGATTGCCGAAATCCCTCATATGCAGATCCATCGGGGTGGCGTGGCATCCTTTGAAACTGCCATATTGGGCGGCACCCAGTTCAAAAGCCATGTGCAGCCCGTCACCGGTGTTGTGGGGCGTGCCGCGCACTTTCGCGGCGGCCCAGGCCGGGCCCATCCTTGCCACGCGCATGGCCTCGCTTGCTTCAAACCCCCCACAGGCGAGGATGATGGCGTCGGCTGAAATTGCCTCGTCTCCGACGCGTACGCCGGTGACCTTGTCACCCTTGGTCAACAGTCCGGTTACCCCTGCACTGTAGCGGATGCGCCCGCCAAGGTGTTCGAAAGCGCTACGCTCCATATCAAACAGGCCGACACCTTCGTTTTCAGCGGCCAGCGTCAGACCACCCCAGAAAATATGCCTGCCGTCCTTCTCGAAGCTCTGCCGGGAATAGATCGGTTCGTAAGTGACACCATGACCTGCCAGCCACCTTACGGCTTCGTAGGACGCGCTGACCAGAACCCGTTGCTCGGGGGACAGGGGGCGGCCCTCGTTAAAACCCAGAAGATCGTCGGCGAATTTCTGTGCCGGGTAGGTGCCGAAATCCGTATGCGGAAGGCGGGGGTCGTTGCGGTTGGCAAGCAGGGGCAACAGGGCGTCCGACGTCTCGTAGGCGATCCGCATGGCACCTGCCGTATACTTGGTGTTGCCGCCTGCGAGGTCCGGACCGGCTTTCTCAAGCATGAGAACGTCGGCGCCTGCTTCGAGCGCAGCGATCCCCGCGGACATGGCCGCGTTACCTGATCCAACAACAATCACCTGTTTTCCGGGCATCATGATCTCCTTTCGGCTGGACGTTTTGTATCCCATTGGATACAATTTGCAACAGGAGTCTGCGGGAGGCTGTGCAATGATCCAGAAATCCAGCGGTGAAGCAGCATATGAAGCCCTGATCGCAGCGATACAAACCGGCGTCTACGCGCCCGGACACCGCCTGCGCGAAGAAGATGTGGGCGAAAGGTTGAAGCTGTCGCGCACGCCGGTCCGCGAGGCGCTCAGGCGGCTGGAGGCAGACGGGATCGTGGAGCATCGTCCGCGCATCGGGGCGATTGTGCGCCAACTGGATCACGCGGAGATCGTTGAGCTCTATGAGATGCGGGTTGTGTTGGAGCGAACGGCGGCGGAACTGGCGGCGCGTCATGGCACGGATGCGGAATTCGACACGCTTGACGACCTCAACCAGGAGATTGCAACCGAACGCGGCAATCCCGCGCGAGCGGCGGCAATCAACCAGGAGTTTCACAGGGGGCTCTACCTGGCCTGCCGTAACCGGTTTCTTCTTGAGGCCGCCCGCGCCTTAAACAACTCTCTCATGCTGCTGGGCCCGACGACATTCACCGATGAAGAGCGGGTCGATACGGTGGTCCGCCAACATCAGATGATCCTCGATGCCCTCCGCGCGGGTGACATCGAGGGGGCGGGTGCGGCCGCCGAAGCACATCTGCAAACTTCGCTACGCCAGCGTCTGAGGGCGTTGACCCCGTGATGCCGTTTGCTGTGACAGTTGTGATTGCGCTTTTCGGCGTGGGGGCGTTTCACGTGGCCGATATACCCCTGCCGTGGCTGCTCGGCCCCATCGCGGCGTGCCTCGTCGCGGCATTGGCGGGCGTGCGCCTGAGGGGGATCAAGCAACTGAATGACGGGATGCGAACGATCCTCGGGGTTGCGGTGGGGGCAACGCTTACACCACCGGTTCTGGCCACGTTTCCTGCGATGTGGCCCACGCTCCTCTTGATCCCGGTCACCGTGATCTGCATTGGCCTTGTTGGTATCCCTTACTTCCTGCGGGTCTGGAAATATGATTTCCCCACCGCCTATTATGCGACAATGCCGGGTGGTTTGCAGGACATGCTGGCCTTCGGAGAGGAAGCGGGCGGCAATGTACGCACCCTGTCCCTGATCCATGCCACGCGGGTGATGATCATCGTCGCGGCCCTTCCGTTCCTGCTCAATGGCATCTGGGAGGCGGATCTGAGCAACCCGCCCGGCGTGCCCATGAGGGCTGTACCGCTGCCCCAGCAGGCCCTCATGGTGATATGTGCGGTGCTGGGGTGGTGGATTGCGCTGCGCATCGGGCTTTTCGGCGCCTCGATCCTCGGGCCGCTGATCCTGACGGCCGTCGTCACTCTCACCGGGCTTTTGCAATTTCGGCCGCCGGCCGAGGCTATCTGGGCCGCGCAATTCTTTATCGGTATGACAATCGGCGCAAAGTATTCAGGGATCACCATGGTCGAGGTGAGCCGTGATCTGGTGGCAAGCGTCGGCTTCTGCGTGATCCTCATCGTGCTGACCGTGCTGGTTGTCGAGGCCGTTGTGATCCTCGACCTCGCACCGGGGATGGAGGCGCTTTTAGCCTTTGCGCCCGGCGGTCAGGCGGAACTGACTGTTCTTGCACTGATCGTCGGGGCGGATGTGGCCTTTGTGGTCGCGCACCACGTCTTGCGGATCTTTGTCGTGATCCTTGGCGCGCCGATTGCCGTCAGGTTGATTTCGCCCAGACCTCGGGATTGATCATGTGGATCGGCGCCCCCGCCGCAAAAGCGTTTACCTGCTCGAAGATGTCTTTGAACTGAAGGTCGAACTCATCCTCGGTGACAAAGCCGATATGCGGTGTCGGCAGCACGTTGGGATGCGTCAGGAGCGGGTGCGCAGTGTCGCGCAGGGGCTCTGTGTCGAACACATCCACAGCCGCGCATATCCGTCCGAGCGGAATCTCGGCTTCCAGCGCACCGGGAGTGACGAGACCGGAGCGCGACGTATTCACAAAAAGCGCACGGTCTTTCATCAGCGCCAGATCGGTGGCGGTGACAAGGCCACGCGTCTCGGGCTTGAGGCGCACATGCAGGCTGACGATATCAGAGGTCGCGAAGAACGCGTCCCGACTGTCGGCCACGCGCTCTCCATCTGCGCGCGCGCGTCTGCGACCCTCATCTGACGCCCACCATTGCACCTTCATACCGATCGCCTTGGCGTATCCGGCGACCGCTTGTCCGATGCGTCCGTAGCCATAGAGGCCAAGGGTGCGCCCCCGCAGCGTACGTCCCACGCCGGACTGCCACCGCCCGGCACGGATGGACGCCACCTGTTCGGGGATCTGCCGATAGCTGGCAAGGATCAGGGCAAGCGTGTGTTCCGCCGCCGCATAGGAGGGCGACCCTGAGTGCATGTTGGAGCAGAGCAGCACGCGGTTTTCGGTGCAGGCCGCGACGTCGACGTGCGGATAAACGCTGCGCTGGGAAATGAGCCGCAGATGTGGAAGCCGGGACAGCAGACCGGCTCCGATCGTCGTGCGTTCGCGGAAAAGTACCAGTGCTTCGGCGTCCTTGACCCGCTCTGCAAGAAGGAGAGGGTCGGGTTCGTGATCCGTCCAGACAGTGACGCTGTGGTTGTCCAGCAGGTCAAAGCACGGCAGATTGCGCAGTGTGTCAAACCAGTCGTCGAGGATGTGAACCTTCACCGGCTTTCGACGCCGGCGGTCGGGTCGGGCGTGCGTGGGGTCGCGACAAAGCGGGGTGCCTCGAGGGCGGACAGCGCGTCGGAGACGGAGCCGCGCAACCCGATGAGGTGGTTATATTGCGCATCACAGCCCGAGATCGGCGTCGGGTAGTCTCGAATTTCGTCGAGGATCAACTGGCGGGCCATTCTGAGTTCGGCTTTGGCAACTATCAGGCAATCTTCAGACGTCATGATGAATTTCCTTTCTGACTGTATACCAAGGTATACAATTTGCCAGTCGAGTCAATCTCGCGCCCAAATCTCCTGGGGCACAAATACGTCTCCGGACGCAAGTTTTCGCGCTGTCCGCACGAGCCCCGCAGAGATTACGTCGAAGCTGTTGTCTGCGATCCTATAGTCGAGAACCACCTCAATCACGCCCATCGGATGTTCCAGCGTCAAATGGGCGGGCGCAGAGGAAAGCCCCGTGGCAATCCCGTCGCCGACAGTGCCGGGACACAGCAGGCAGGCGCTCAGGCATTGCGATCCTGTGACCGCAAGCGTGGGATGCGTACTCCAGGGCATGAAGTATCGCACCGCCGCGGTGCCCCCGCCTCTTGCGGGTGCGAGCAGGCCGAACTTGGGCGCGACGGAAGACGAGACATCACCCATACCCATCAAAGCGCCAGCCTCTTGCCGGATGGCTTCCATGCGGGCAAAAAACGCCCGGTTGTCATCCAGACCTGATGCGCTCTCGTGCCCGGTCAGGCCAAAATCGGCAGCGCGCGCGATGACCATCGGCATTGCGACGTCCATGCAGGTGACTTCGATACCGTCGATAACTTCAATCCGCTTGCCGGTCGGGAACATCGCGCCGGTTGTGCCGCCGACCACCTCGCGGAACATCAGGCTGACGGGGGCAGCTGTCCCCGGCACGCCGTCGATCTGTGCCTCGCCATCATACTGCACAGCATCATTTCTTGTTTGTACGCCGGATAAGACGCGCGCGCCGGTGTTCACCGCGCGGATGCGCACGTCGGTCACGTCTGTCTTAGGGTTGACCAACCCCATCTCTATGGCGGCGGGGCCGACACCGACAAGGATATTGCCACATGTCGGCTTGAAATCGACCAAGCCGTCTTCAACGCTCACCTGCGCAAAGAGGTAGTCGACATCCGCCCAGTCATCCTCTGACGCGGAGAGCATGGCGACCTTCGTGGTCACGGCGGCCCCGCCTCCGATGCCGTCAATGTTCAGCGGATGGCCGGAACCGATTATCGCGACCAGAACCCGTGCCAGCGTCTCGGGATCGTCGGGCAGGTCGTCGCGCCGCATATAGGGTCCGCGCGAAGACCCGCCGCGCATGAACAGAAAGGGGATCGCGGTCTGCGTCATGACAGGGGCCAGGGCAAATCGGCATAGGATTGCAGAAGACCGGGCGGGAAATCACGGTTCAGAAGGCCCGCCATGAAGCACATGAAGGCGATGCCCGCAGCGGTGTAGAGCGCCGAAAATCCGTAGCTGCGCCCGGCACGGAACTTGATGAAGGCGAAGAGAAAGAGCGCCAGGGCAAGGATAAATCCAAGCAGGAAGGTCAGGAGCAGCAACGCCGCAAACCATGCGAGCGTGGTCCACAGGCCGTGCGCGTTCATCTCCGCCTCGCTGGATTCGCGATCGGCAAAAAGCGCGTGGGTTTCGGCCCGCAGCATCATTTGCACCAGCAGGATCACGCAGGCGACGATTGCCACTCCGGCGACGAAACGTGGGAAAACGCGGTCGGCAGCGGCATAGTCGGGGATCATAGCGGCGTTGGTGAAGGCGATGCCCAGATAGCCAAGGATCACCAGCAGAAAGATGAGGGGCGCGCGTTTGGATCCGCTCTCGACGGCACCTTCTGCCATGATGGTCTTTGCCTGCCTCAGACCCACGACAACCGAGATCAGAGTGATGATGACAAGGATGATGACAATGGGCGAAAAGATGTAGTCGATACCTTCGTCAAACCCCTTGCGGAACCGCGACTGGGCGATCTGCACTGCCTGGTTGGCATAGGTTTCCGCCGGGTTCGACAAGACAAAGCCAATCAGAAAGGCGGGGCGCGACCAGTCGAACCGGCGCATCATGATACCCAGAAACCCGATGGCGAACAGCGCCACGAGGTCCATGATGTCCTGCCCAGACTGGAACGCCGCAAAGCTGATGATCATGAACAGGAAGGGTGCGAGCAATGCGAAGGGAATAGTGGTCAGCCGCGCGATGCCACCCGAGGCGGCGATGCAGATCAGCGTGCCAACCACATTGGCCAGCGCCAGCAGCCAGACGATGGCGTAGGTGATGTCGAGGTTGTTCTTCAGCATCGAAGGGCCAACCTCGATGTTGCCGGACCCCAACAATGCAATTGCGCCGATGAAGATCGCCATCGACCCCGATCCGGGAATGCCGAACAGCAGCGTTGGGACCAGCCCTCCGCCCTCCTTGGCGTTGTTGGAGCTTTCAGGCCCGATCACGCCGCGAATTTCACCAGACCCGAATTTTGATTTGTCCTTCGTTGTCTGGACCGAATGCCCGTAGGCGATCCAGTCGACAACTGAGCCGCCGAGGCCCGGGATCACACCGACGACCACGCCGATGATCGAACAGCGCACCGACAGCCAGATATTGGCAAACCAGTCGCGTACCCCGCTCAGCCAGCCACCGCCCAGGGGTTTGCGGTCAGCGATTGCACGGTCCTGCCGGAGCAGCGCGACGATTTCGGGGATCGCGAAGATGCCCAGCCCCACGATCACCAGCTTCAAACCGTCAACAAGGTAGGGCATGTCGTAGGTCGCCATGCGCAATTCTCCCGCGCTGTCGCCCTCGCCGATGGTGCCGATCATCATGCCCAGACCCGCGGCAGCGATGCCTTTGAGGGCCACGCGGCCAGCGAGGATGCCGACCATCGACAGGCCGAAGATCGTGATCATAAGAAGCTCCGGCGTGCGGAACTCCAGTACGATGGGACGCGCAACAAGGATGAAGACGGTCAGGAACGCCGCCCCGACGAGGCCACCGAAAAGGGAAGAGGCAAAGGCGGCGGAGAGGGCGCGGGCAGCCTCGCCCTTCTTGGCCATGGGAAAGCCGTCAAGCACTGTGGCCTGCGACGCGGATGATCCCGGAATGCCCATCAACACGCTGGCGAAGGTGTCGGACGTCGGTACCACCGCAACCATGCCGATCATCAGGGCAAGGCCCAGAACCGGGTCCATCCCGAACATGAACGGCAGCAAGAGCGACAGGCCGGCGATGCCGCCAAGGCCCGGGAATACCCCGATACACAGACCCATAACGACACCGAGCACGAGATAGCCCAGTACGATCGGTTGCAGAATAAGACTGGCAGCATCCCCGAGTGCGGGGAGCGCGACTGAGACGAAATCCATCTGTCGACCCTTTGCGAACAGGAGAAACCCCGGCCGCGCAATGCGGGCCGGGGTCTGTAAGGCGCTTAGTTGAGCGTCACACCGTAGCGTTCGCTCAGCCAGTTCACGACGAACTCTTTCGCGGCATCCGGCACCTGTGTGGCGCTTTTCAGGGCGCCATCGGCCTTGGCGCCGGTCATCTGCGGATACTTCCCAAGACGCCCGGCAGAAATATCGGCGAAATCATCCCGCGCTTTGATGTCTTCGAATGCCTTGGTATAGGTTACCATTGCATCATTGGACGCACCGGCTGGCAAAAAGACCATTTTCTGTGCCGGGAAGCCCGCCACGAAGAAGGCTTTCCATGCATCCCATTGTTCACCGCTGGTTTCGCAACCCTCGGTCGCCTCGCAGATTTCCTTGAAGGTCGGCATGTCCGGGAAAGTCGGATCGCGCACGATGTTGCCATCGGCATCCAGAGCACCCCAGGACATCATGGGCACGGCAGTTCCCGCCTCGACCAGCGGTGTCACGCCCTTGAGGAAGGACGACGAGGTCTGATAATCGATGTTGGCCTCGCCGCGCTCAAACATCAGGCGCCCGTCGCCACGGCCCTTGATGCCAAAGACCGGTTCCACGTTCAGGCCCAGCATCTCCCACGCCAGCAGCGGCACAAGGTCGAGGCGCGTGGCCCCCTGGCTGCCGTAGATGAAGTCAGTGTCCCGGAGCGCCGAGGCGTCGAGCCCGTCCATCTTCTGGGCCAGATCGGGCGGCAGATAGGCAACGCCGCCGGTACCGGATGCCAGAACGACGTTCCAGTCGCTGTACTCGTAGCGCACGCGCGGATCACCCAGCAGGTAGGGAAATTGTGTGGAGCCCGACGAGCCGAAGATCAGCGTGCCGTCATCGTACTCCTGCTCCTGGAACCAGTTGGCCCCTTTGGTCGAACCGGCACCCGGCATGAATTTGACCACAACGGTCGGGTTGCCCGGCAGCGCTTCGGAGAGCAGCGGAGCATAAAAGTTGGCCCATTTGGCGGATCCGCCGGTTTCCGAGAACGGGATCACCCATTCGACGGTCTTTCCTTCGAGGTCTATGCCGTGCCCACCCGCGGACACATTTGTTGCAAAGGTTGCGGCAGCAGCGGCCACAAGGCTCATCGCCACACGGCGTGTGGTGTTCGTTTCAGTCATGTTTTCCTCCCAATTCCGGCGCGCGTCACGCGTCGGAAACCAATTGTAAGCGGGGTGATTCCCCGTCTCGGTACCTCTTTTTTGCCTGACGAAGCTTGCACCAACCCTTCATTGCGCAGAAAACTTGGGCATGCGCATCGTACTTGTTGAAGACAATCAAAGCCTGAGAAAGGGCATTACCTATCGCCTGACAGACGATGGTCATGCGGTCGATGCGCTTGATAACGGTGATGACGCCGACCAGTTTCTCAAGCAGGAAGACTGCGATCTGGTTATTCTCGACATCAACCTGCCGGGTCGGGACGGGCTGGAAGTTCTGGCCGATATGCGCCGCAGGAGCGATCCACGCCCGGTTATTTTGTTGACTGCGCGCTCCACGACACAGGAACGGGTAGCCGGGCTGGATGCGGGGGCCGACGACTACCTCGTCAAACCCTTCGAGATGGACGAGTTGGCCGCGCGTGTACGTGCCCTTGCGCGGCGCAAGGACGTGGCGCCGCGTCGAACGGTCGATCTGGGCCAGCTCACGCTGGACGTCGAAGCACCGCAGTTGTTGCACCGGGGCGAAGCGGTGGAGGTTCCGCGACGCGAGCTCTCTCTGCTCGTCGCACTGGCACAGGCGGGCGGCACGCCCGTTGCGAAGGAAACATTGCTCGACAAGGTGTATGGCGTCGGCAGCGGCACCGATGACAAGGTGGTCGAGGTCTATGTCTCGCGTCTCAGGAAACGGCTGGCGAGATATGATGTCTCAATCCGCGTGCACCGTGGCATCGGTTACGCTCTGATCGCGTCTTCCTGATGCGGGGGGTATGGTCGCTGAGAGGTCGATTGACCGCAGTCATTCTGCCACCGCTGATGCTGGTCGCGGTCCTTGTCGGGTTGTGGCAGCTCTACAACGCGCGTCAGACCGCGACGGATGTTTTCAACAAAAGCCTTCTGGCAGCGGCGCTTGCCGTGGCAAATGATGTGACCATTTCGGGGGGAGACGCGCTGTCCGGGCGCACGCGAGATATCCTTTCGGATACCTCGGGCGGCCCGGTTTTCTACCATGTCTACGCACCGGACGGGGTGATTGTGGCGGGCTACGCCACGCCGCCCGTCGGCATCCCGATCCCGAGCGAAGAGGCCTCGGCTCCCAATTATTTCGACGCAAGCTATCTGGGCAGCCAGGTCCACGGTGTGAGGTTGCAGAATCGGACACAGATCGACGGCTTTGCAGGGGTGTTCACGACAACTGTCTGGCAGGACGCTTCGGTGCGTGCAGCCTTTGTTCGCGATCTGTTATTGCGGTCGCTGCTTGCCATAACCGGTCTGATCGCAGCTCTCGGCCTGATCGTCTGGTTCGGCGTGCGCATCGGCCTGAGACCGCTGACGGATCTCGAAGCGGCCATTGCCAGCCGCAACAGTGACGAGCTGACCCCAATACAGCGTGCCGTCCCAACCGAGGTAGGCGGTATCGTGGCCACGCTGAACCGCCTTTTTGGCCAGGTCACCCGCAGCATGGCGGCCCAGTCCGAATTCATTTCGAATGCGGCACATCAATTGCGCAATCCCATCGCGGGCGTCTTGTCGCTTGCGGAAGCGGTCGATGCGGCTCCGACCATGGAGGAATCGCGCAAACGATCCCGGGATCTGCTGGATGCGGCGCGCGAGACGGCCAATCTCAGCCAGCAGCTCCTGCTGCTTGAGCGTGCGAAATCAATCAGCCCGAATTCCGCCAAGGAAGCATTTGACCTCGACATGGCCTTTCAGGCATGGGCCGATGAGTTCACTCAGACGAAAACCGATCATCCGGTCATCAGGTTCGTGTCTGACGGTCATCTGGGCGCGATGACGGGCGACGAAACGATGATCCGTGAAGCGCTGCGCAATCTCGTTGACAACGCCCTGCGACATGGCGGCCCGCAGACCACGTATATCGACGTTGAGGCGACGCAGGCCGGGGGCGATGTGCTCTTTGCGGTCACCGATGACGGTCGCGGTTTGACGAGCGGCGAGATCGCAGCGGCGCGTGAACGATTTCGGACCGTCAGCGCGACATCCGGCAGCGGTCTTGGTGTGTCGATCGTCGAGGCGGTCGCCCGCGGGCATGATGGTGCATTGGAACTGGTACCCCGCCCGCGCGGACTAAGGGTCGAACTGCGCCTGCCGGTTGGACAGCCGTGCAAGTCATGACATCCCGGTGCCGGGTTCCTGTGGCCAGCCGGGTCGAGGTGACCTGCGGCCTCCGGGTGAAATATCCGCTGCCAGGCAGCAGCTTGCCAGAGGAGGCGTGATGGCTCGCGGCGGCCCTGAACGGTACCGCTCTCAAGAATGTTTCCCGTCATGTCAGGGATTCCCGATTGACGTGTCTGCTGCGCGTCACAGTGCCAGCCATGACAGGGAGGCATAGGCGAAGACACCGACCACCATCGTGGCAATCACGTGGTGGCTCAGATGCGCGACACATAGTGCAATCGCGGCGGCAACCCACGTCGTCAGAGGCTGTCCTGCCAAGGAGGCCGCGATGAGGCTGACGACAATCAGCCCCGGAATTTCGTCCAGCATCCAGGCGTGACGGGACGCCCTGATCTTGTCGCCTGCAAGCAATCCGACGACCCTGATGGAAAAGGCCGCAATGGCCAGAATCGCGATAAGTATCCAATGGTCACTGGTCATGCTGCCACCTTCCCCGTGCGCCGGATGGTATGAGAGGCGAGCAGACCGCTGAGCGCGCCACCGACAACGGCATAGGCCTTGGGTGCGCCCAGTTGCACGACAACTATCGCAACGCCGAAGGCTACGATCCAGGGCAGGGCGCTGGAACGTCCGCGCCACAGCCCTCTGGCCATGGCGATGAAAGCGGCTGTGAATGCGAATCCAAGGCCAAATCTTTCCAGATCGGGCAGGACAGCACCCGCAAATGCTCCGGCAGTTGTCGAAACCGTCCACACACTGATCATGACAAGTCCGGACCCGATAAGAAAAGAAGGCCCAATATCCCGGGACCTGGCACGCTCTGACATGGTGAGCGCCCAGTTCTCGTCGCCTGTGATGTGTATCGCCAGGAGCTTGATCCGCCACGACAGCCCATCAAGTACCTCTGACAAGGACGCAACAATGCCAATATAGCGCAGGTTGAGCGCGGCCCCGGCGAGGGCTGCGCCTAAAACCGCCGAGGTATTTGCAAATTGCTCAACTGCCACGATTTGAGATGAGCCAGCATGAACGGCAGCGCTCATCAGGCCCACGCCCCACCATGGGAATCCGACCTGTGCAGCCAGTAGCCCGAATGCGAACCCGTAAAGGGCTGCTCCGGAAGCCAGGGGAAGTATCGCAAACGCACCGTGTTTCATAAGGTTGAAATACTTGAATTGGATGAGATACTGTACCTCAGTAAAGGTTACTGAACGACATCATTAAATCAAAAATGCGCAATAATTGAGGGGATACAATCATGGACGAGATAGACCGGAAACTTCTCCGCGTGTTACAACAGAATGCAAAGACGTCCATTCAAGAACTGGCGGATCGGGCCGGGACATCGACGGCATCGGTTCAGCGCAAACTGAAAGCAATGCGGGCCGATGGTGTTATCCGGAAGGAAGTCGCCGTGCTCGACCCACAGCAACTCGGCCTCGGGGTGACGGCAATCGTTGCGGTCGAGCTTGAAAGAGACCGTCTGGATCAGATCGACGCCTTTAAGCGGAAGGCGCGGGAGGATCGGCAGGTGACCCACTTCTACTGCATAGCGGGCGACGCGGACTTCATCATGATCGTTATGGCCAGAGATATCGCGGATTACGAAGCATTCACTCATCGGTTCTTTTTTGCTGACAAGAACGTGCGCAAGTTCAGGACATCGATCGTGGTTTCTACCGAAAAGACAACGCTGGAATTGCCAATCTAGTGCGGCAAGCCCATCCTGTGGCCGCTTATGAGCACTGGTTTCTGATCGGCTATGGGACAGCGCGCTGGCCTCCGCGCGACGGATGAACGTGATCTGCAAGTGAGCGGTCACTCACCGCCAGATCGATTCGTGGAAGGGTCGCGCGGCGCCAGTTACCCAGGCACATGAGAGGCGGGCGCCCAAAGACAACGCCGTGACGGAGGGCACCGGGTGGCGGCGCACGCGACCGGAAACTGCCGCCTTTCGTGTGTTGTCGCGATGCATTTTTGAACAAGCGCGTCCCGGTTATCGTCCACCCACAGGTCATCATGGCGGGATTGAATGCCGTCCGCGTGCTCAGAACCGTTTCACAGATTTATCCAGTTACTCGGCGGCCAAGGGAAGCGCCTGCCGATAATCGGCCGCGTCATGACCGTGACAGTTGAACACTCCTTGGCGGGATCAGGAATGAACCGGTAGTGCCAGCATTCGGGATCAATATAGCGCACCGTGCCGGTTCAAGCAGGTCATCCCGCTCAGCGTCCGGCGATGCGTGTTATGTCGTGTCAGAAATGCCATCTGCCGCGCCGATTACTTAGAATTGCAATCAAATACTTCTGCGCCAGCAGGGAAAAACAGGCAGCGCAGCATGACAAGTTTACGCGATATTATCCGGAGTGCGCGAAACGTCGCCTATCATTTTTGGAGGTAACGACATGCGATTTCTGGTTCAGACAGTTTTCTTTCTACTCCTGTTTTTCAGTGGTGCGGTCCATGCGTCTTCGGGTTGGACTGTCGACAGGCTGGGCGGCAAGGTGACCTTTGCGCCGGATGGAAAAACATGGGCGCCAATTGAATTGGGTCAGGAAGTTCCAAACGCAAGTTGGATCCATACAGGACGGGACGGTCGCGTCGTGTTGCGCCGCAATTCCGAGCGCATATTGATACGGCCCGGATCGTTGGCCGCAATTGCGACCTGGCGACAAAACGGACTGAACACGAAGGTCGTGCAGCACAAAGGGTCTGTGCTTCTGGATCTTGAAACCAGAAACCGTCGGCACGCCAAGGTCAACACGCCACATCTTGCAGCGGTGGTTAAGGGTACGGTCTTCGAAGTGACGGTGAACCGTCGCGCATCGTCGGTGCGCGTTGATCGCGGTCAAGTCAATGTGCAAAGAGAGGGATCGTCCCAGGAAACCAGCGTGACCTCCGGCCAGAAAGCGACGGTCGCGCCATCGGTCAATACAAGCGTGCGGGTCAGAGCTGCGCGTCCGACAAAAAAGACCATCGACGCGGTGAGCAAGAACCTTCCTGCCGCTGCAAGTTCGTCTGTATCAAACAGGTCACAGCGGTCCGCAGCAGCTGGCAACAACGGCATCGGCAACGGCAACAGCGGTGGCAATGGCAACGGCAACAGCGGCGGCGATGGCAACGGTAACGGCGGCGGTAATGGCAACGGTAACGGCGGCGGTAATGGCAACGGCAATAGCGGCGGTTACGGTAACGGTAACAGCGGCGGTAATAGCGGCGGTAATGGCAACGGCAATAGCGGCGGCAATGAGTAATTGAGTGATACCAGCCAGCGCTTGGTCTCCCGCAGAATGTTGGACTCGCCTCAGATGTCGCCGCGGGCGAAATAAACGCACATGTCCATGCGCGCAGCGGAGTTGAACTGAAAGCGATTCGGTCTTGGAAATGCAGCCCAAAAACTCCATCCGCGTCGCGATAAGGCTGGCTCCGGTCCTCGTGATCGGTGTCTTGATCATCGCTACGTATCTGATGGGCGTTTTGCGGCTGGTCGATACGAGAATTGGCGATCTGCGCATGCTGTTGTCGCCGAAAGCGGTCAGCGAAGACGTCGTAATGGTCGCGATCGATGACAAGAGCCTCAAGGAAATCGGCCAATGGCCCTGGCTCAGAGATACGCACGCAAGACTTCTGAACCGACTGACCGAGGCAGGCGCAAGAGACGTCTTCTTCGATGTAGATTTCGCATTTGCTGGCGATCCTGCCGACGACCAGCGCTTTATTGATGCCTTGGAGCAGGCGGGCGGCAGCACCTACCTGTCCGCCTTTTCACAAGCACAGACAGCGGCCTCGAACGCGCCTTTTGAACTCAGCTATAACCTTCCATACGCGCCCTTCTACGCACTGAGCTGGCCGGTTCTGGTGAACGTGCCCTCCGATCCGGACGGGCTTGTGCGACACTATTTGTTCAGCGCTCCCGTAAACGGGGAGGATTTGCCTTCCGCAGCCTCGATGCTGTCCGGTGTCTTTGGCCCTCCGGGTGAGCAATTTACAATCAACTATTCACTGAGCCCCGAGACCATCCCGGTGTATTCGGCAATTGACGTGCTCCAAGGCACGGTGCCCGATGCGGCGCTCAAAGGTAAATCCGTGGTGATCGGAGCCTTTGCGCTTGAGCTCAGAGACAACTTTGCGGTGCCGGTTCATGGTATCATTCCCGGCGCGATGGTTCATGCGCTGGCGACCGAAACTCTCGCCATGCAACTGGTTCCGCGCCATCTGACCGGCCTTGCCAGCATTGTGCTGCTCCTGGCAACGGTCGTCATTTTCCAAACCAAGGGGCGCGACTTCAGCCCCTGGATGCTGATCTGCCAGACAGTCTTGGTGATCGCCACGACCGAGGTCGCGGGGCTGGTCCTGTTCCGCATGCAGACAATTCAGCTGACGACAGGTGCGCTTTATCCCGGGTTCCTGCTGTACAGCCTGTGGCGGCTGGGCCAGGCATTGGATCTCAGCCAGTGGCTGATCCGAAAGTCGCGAGCTGAAGTCGTGAATACAAAACGTGTCATGGAGCAGGTATTCAAGGACAGTTCGGATATGATCGTGGTGATTGATCACAAGGGTGCCGTGCTCAACAGCAGCAGGAGCGCGGATTTTCTGATCAGGGGACGCCCGGATGGACAGCGCCGACTGCCGGAGGCTTTTGAAGGCGCCGCCATGCAGGCGATTGCGGCGCATCACGACGGCCGCTGGAGCGCACAAGGGTTTCAGGAAGCGCGCGTCGAGGACCGTGTTCTGCAATACGTGGTCACCCCGTCGTTTCTTGAGGTCGCCAGCAAGGCGCGCGGTCAGGGAACCATTCACAAGAGCATCGCAACCGTGTCTGCCCGGGATGTGACCGTCCTGCGTCAGAAAGAAGAGCAGCTGACTTACCTATCAAATCATGACGAGCGGACAGGGGCGTTACGTCGCCCCGCTTTTCTACGCTGTCTGCAAGATCAACTTGATGCGGGGCGGAGCGTCACCGTCATTGCCTTGAACCTCCATCGTTTCAAGACAATCAACATCACCTTCGGGCGGGATGTCGGCGATCTTGTCCTGAATGAGGTCGTCGCGCGTCTGACTGCGTCGGAAAATCGACTTTCACCGGTCGTTCGCGTAAGTGGAGACCGCTTCGCAGTGTTTTCCGTCGATGACGCTGATGAGACCGCGCCGGTGCAGATCGCCGAAAGAATCAAGGAGATGATCGCCGCTCCCTATGTTCTTGGCGACGCCCAGGCGCAGATCGGGGCGCGGATCGGGTTTGTAAGCCAGGCTGATCCAACACGCGCGTCCGCCAGCGAGCTGTTGGATCAGGCGGAGGAAGCGCTCGACGAGGCGCAACAGCTGGGCGGTACCCGCATCCAATGCCATGAACCTGAACAGGTCTCGCGCAAGATCAGAGCGCGCGCCATCGAGCGGGCGATGTGGACCGCCATCGAGCAGGAGGAATTCAACCTCGTTTATCAGCCCCAGGTCAGCATGATCGATGGAAGGCTTATTGGTGTCGAGGCGTTGCTGCGCTGGACAAGCCCGACCATCGGCAAGGTGTTTCCGGACCAGTTCATCGAGATCGCCGAATCGAATGGCTTTATCCAGGAAATCGGCCGGTGGGTTCTAAAAAAGGCCACGCGCGATGCGCTGCATCTGCCGTCGGATGTGGAGATGGCGGTCAATGTATCCGCGTTGCAGATGTTGGATGCGGATCTGATTGGCGATGTGCAGGCATCGCTTCGGGAAAGCGGGTTGTCCGCTGACCGTCTGTGTCTGGAATTGACCGAGTCCGTGTTTATGACGCCATCACATTGCGTTGTGGAAACCATGCGCGATTTGGAAATGCTGGGTGTTTCCTGGGCGCTGGACGACTTTGGCACCGGGTATTCATCGCTTGCGTATCTCTCGACCTTGCCGTTGCGCAAGCTGAAACTGGACAAGTGCTTTACCCAGGCATTGGGGGAAGATGCGCACGCGCTGACCATCGTTCGCTCCGTCGTGAAGCTGTGTGAGGGGATGAGCATCGAGCTGCTTTGCGAGGGTGTTGAGACAGAGGAGCACGCGCAGCTTTTGCTTGCGGAACGCTGCACGGAAGCGCAGGGATACTATTACGGTAAGCCACAGTCGATCGACGATATTCGCCGCAATTTCCTGTCCGCGAGACAGGCATTGAATGCCGTTTGAGCCTACGCGCGTGGAGCTTTCCACAGCGCCCCGCGTACCGAAACGCACGCAGTACTGCCGCGCCTCTGACCGGGTCGGGCCAGAGTGGGCTCAATGCGGCCGTAGATCGCGTCGGAGGCAATGTACCGCCTAGCCCAGAAAAAAACCCGACTTCACGACCGGACAGGCAATTGTGGGTTTAGCCGGCGGGTTACGCAGGTTGTCGGACGTTCGATCAGTTGCAGAAGTGTGCGAGCAGTGACTTGTTTCCAGCGCATCACGCCCTGCCGCGTGCAACAACGGGACGGTCGCCCCCGCTATCCGATTGCGTCAGACAAATGGTCGAATACCAGCCGAATTCGCGGGTTTGTGCGCAGTTCACGATGGGCCACCAGCCAGGTTTCAATCTCGATCGGTTCGAAATCCGGCCACGCGTTTTCGAGCTCAGGATAGGCGTCTACAATCTCCGCCGGAAGGATGCCGATCCCAAGGCCTTGCCGGACAAGTGCAAGTGACAGCGTGCCGCTGGCGGTCACATAGTTGAAATTCGCCTTCGTAAGGTTCACGCCGCGTGATGCCAACGGCCCAAGCAGTTGCTCAGGATACTCCGCACCCACGAAGTGCATATCGGACAGGTCTTCGGCCCGCGCCGGGCGTCCGACCTTGTCGAGGTAGCTGGATGCCGCGCAGAGATGCGCTGTCGCGTTGCGCAGGCGCTTGGCAAACAGATTTTCATCCGTGGGACGCCCGTGCCGGATCGCAATGTCGGCCTCGCGTCTCTTCAGATCACTCAACCGGTTGGACGTGATGATCTCGATCTGCAGTTCCGGCGCCTTCGCCTGTAACGCGTAAAGAATTGGCGGCAGGAAATGGGTCGCCATCAGGTTCGTGGCGGCAATCGCCACGTGCCCGGTAATGGTCTGTGACTGGCCAGTGGCGGCGATGGAAATGCGGGTTGCCGCATGCCCCATGCTGCGAAAGTGGTCCAGCAGCTCTACGCCCGCCTGGGTCAATAAAAGCGCACGGGGCGTTCGTTCAAAAAGCGTCACCCCGAGCGCCTCTTCAAGGCCCGCGACCTGTCTGCTGAGCGTGGGCTGTGTCAACCCAAGCGCCCGGGCCGCAGCAGACAGGGAACCTTCTTCGGCCGTGACCAGAAACGCCCGCGCCTGGTTCCAATCGAATGCTGTTCTTTTCCACTCCATTATTTGTGCATACCAGAACTACGAATTTGCGCAATTTCGTATGTGACACGTCGGATTTACATGGTCCGCGACACATGATTTCACAGCTCACAACGGGTGCGACAGCGACATGAACGGCTCACCAATCGGATGTTCGGAAAAGGGAAGGATTCCCGTTCTCTCTCGCGAGGTTGGATCCTGGCATGTAGCGATCAGCAGGCGTACGCGCACGCCCGGCGAACTGACACGCCAGTATGATGCGGCAGCCAAAAACTGGGCTCGGACGGCGGATCGGTACCGGCTTGAGGAAGCTTATCGGCGGGCATTGGCCGCGAGTGGTGTTGCGGATGCACGGCGCGACATGCAGGTGCTGGATTGCGGCATCGGCAGCGGGAGCCTCTCGCTGGCGTTGAACGGGCTTCTGTCGGGCGATGCGAGTTTTTACGGGATCGATGTATCTGGCGAGATGCTGACAGCGGCCAACAGTACAATGCGACAGGCCGGGTTGGCACCCTTGCTCAAAAAGGCCGATGTCCGCGAAATCCCCTATGCGGATCGGTTCTTTGATGTCGTGATGGCAGCGCATGTGCTGGAACACCTGCCGGAACCGCGGCAGGCGCTCCGCGAAATGATGCGCGTGTTGAAACCGGGTGGTCTGCTGTTTTGCTGCATGACCCGTCGGTCGGTGTTTGGCGCGCTTATTCAATTCCGCTGGCGGACATGGGCGGTGACCGAGGCACAGGCCGCCGGATGGCTGCGGGATTGCCAGATGTCAGACATCGGGCTGCGACCACTCGATCTGGGGTCATGTGCGGGTCGGGCAAGTATCGCGGTCTGGGGGCGCAGGCTATCGTGACACCGTCTCAGTCAACGCGGAACCGATATGTCGAACGGGCAACACTGCGGCGTGGCAGCGAACCCCGCGCCCGGAAGAAAAGGATGTCACGTGATGATACTTAGCAGGCGTGAGTGGGGCCTATTTCTGGCCATTGTTGTCTACTCGCTCATCCCGACCTTTGGCGGGTTGTTTCGGGTGCTCGAACTGGCGGGTGGTCCATCAATTGTGCCTGAAAATCCACGCGCTTTGGCGGATCCTGTGCCGATCATTCTGCATATCGTCGGCAGTTTCCTATTCTGCATCGCGGGTGCGCTGCAGTTCCTGCCAGGCATCAGACATTATCGTCCGGCGATGCACCGCGGCATTGGCTGTGTGGTCGCGGTGGCAGGGTGTGTTTCTGCGGCCAGCGGGTTGTGGATGACAGTGGCGTTTGACTTCCCGGCCGCGCTTCAGGGAACCATATTGTTTTTCGTTCGGATCAACCTTGGTGTCCTGATGCTTTGCCTGATCATTTGGGCAATCTTGGCCAGCCGGTCAGGCAACATCTTCCGGCACAGCGCGTCAATGGTCAGAGCCTATGCGATTGGCCAAGGCGCATCGACGCAGGCCCTTTTTGGAATAGGCTGGATGGTGATTGCTGGAACGGAACCTGCGGGGTCACTCCGTGATGGTCTCATGGTTGGTTCCTGGGCGGTCAATATGTTGATCGCCGAAGTGGTGATTGGCAAACTTCTCAGGCCCAAACGTTTCAGGGCCGCCGGACACTCCCGTGCCTGACAGGCCGCTGGCCTCGTGTAGGCGGCCGTTATCACGGACACATTGGCTTTGTTATCGCCAGTCGGGTTCGGTTTCGGCAGGGCGCCGCAACTGGCCATCAGTCGTCATCAGTTTCATGCCTGTGCCGTGTCGCCGCGATCCCAGCCTGCCTGCAACATCCGCACCCGCATCGAATGCCGGCAGAACGGGGTTTCGGTTTGACCGGCTGATCAAAAATCAGCACAGTGTCGGAGTAGCCAATCATTGACTCGTCAACTGGGACAGGAAACATGAAAAATCAATCCATTACGCTATCCACTGCCGTCGCGTTTGCCTTCATGGGCGCCGCAACCACCGCATCGGCTGACACGCTTCGGCTTTTGACATGGGGTGGATATGCCCCTGAAGAGGTCGTGGCCAAGTTCGAAGCGGAAACAGGCCACACCGTCGAAGTGACCAAATCTAACAACGAGGAAATGATCGCGAAGCTGCGCGCGACCGGGGGCGGTGGCTTTGATCTGGCGCAGCCGAGCCAGGACCGCATTGCCGGTCCTCAGCAGGAATTTGGTATCTACAAGCCGATTGACCTGACAAAGATTGATGCCGCTCAGTTCATCCCGTCGATGCTGGAAGCCACGAAAATCAACACCACCGTTGATGGCGCGGTGTACGGCGTGCCCCATGTGTGGGGAACCAGCGGGCTGGTCGTCGACACCAAAAGCGCCGCATCCGTGCAGGACTACACCGATTTGTGTGACGCCGACGTTGCCGGCAAGGTGTCCTATCGCCTGAAACGTCCCACGCTGATTGGTTTCGCCTATGCGATGGGGCTGGACCCGTTCGCCGCATACGGCGATGAGGCTGCCTATTCCGACATCATGTCCCAGGTCGAAGCCAAGCTGATCGAATGCAAGGCAGGGGTGAAAACCTACTGGGGCGGTGGCGACGAATTGATGGGCCTGATGCGTTCGGGCGAAGTTGTTGCCTCCATGGCCTGGGACACCGGCGGATGGAAGCTGAACGCGGACAACCCCGATATCACTTTCGTGGCCCCCGCATCGGGCGCGCTTGGCTGGGTTGATACCTTCGTTCTGCCGGCCAAGGGAAAAGCTGACGAAGCGGCCTATGCATGGATCAACTTCGTAATGCAGCCGGAAGTGGCCGCCATGATCACTGCAGCAGCGGGGAACTTCACCGCAGCGCAGGGGGCCGATGCCTACGCCGCCGACGATCTGAAAGCGCGGTACCAGGCGAGCTTCCCGCCGGAAGCCATCGACAACATCAAGTGGTATCCGCCGGTTCCTGCCGGTCTTGAAGCGATCGAGGGTGGTGTTCTGGACCGTGTGAAAGCGGCCAACTGATCCGTCGTGACCCAACTCTGGCGCCCGCCGTTGCGCGGGCGTCACCTCCATTTTAGTGATCCCGAATGACCCCAGATCTTGAGTGCACGGGCCTGACCAAGCGGTTTGGCCAAACAACGGCCGTCGAAAACGTGTCCTTCGCGGTACCGCCGGGGTCGTTCTTCTCCATCCTTGGCCCGTCCGGTTGTGGGAAGACCACGATCATGCGGATGATCGCCGGGTTTCTGGACCCCTCCGAGGGAGATATTCGCATCAAGGGCAGATCGGTTCTGGATGTTCCGCCGAACAAGCGCCCGGTGAACATGGTGTTCCAGCATCTGGCCCTCTTCCCGATGATGAATATTGCCGACAACATCGGCTACGGCCTGCGCCGGGCTGGCTTGGCCAAATCCGAGATTGATCGAAAAACCGGCGAGGCGCTTGAGCGGATCGGCTTGCCCGGGATTGGCTCTCGCAAGGTCGATGAGCTGTCGGGCGGTCAAAAGCAGCGTGTGGCCATTGCACGGTGCATGGTTCTGGAACCCGATGTCCTGTTGCTGGACGAACCGCTCGGCGCGCTGGACCTGAAGCTGCGCGAAAGAATGAAGGTCGAACTGAAGGCGCTGCAAGCCGCGTTCGACACGACATTCGTCTACATCACGCATGATCAGTCAGAAGCGCTTGTAATGTCGGACAACATCGCGGTGATGAACCAGGGCCGGTTTGAGCAGATGGGGACGGGCCGCGATCTTTATTACCGTCCCGACACCGCTTTTGTTGCCGGGTTTGTGGGTGACACCAACCGCTGGCGCGGCCGTGTTGAAAAAGAACAGGGCAAGAGCATTCAATTGCGCACCGAAAGCGGCATGATCTTGCGCGGTGCCACCCATGGCCGTGCCCTTCATGCAGGGGATCACGCCGATATTTTCGTGCGACCCGAAGCGATCCGCATTGCCCATTCCAAAGATGAGTTGGCACATTTCGACAACCTGATTTCCGGGCACGTGACGTCCATGCTTTTTAACGGTGCGGCCAGCAGAGTGCTGGTTTGCGGTGCGGAAGAGGGCGACGAAATTGAAGTCAACCTGCCGCAATCCGGTGAGTTTGCCGCGTTAAAAAAGGGCGCTGCGGTGCACATCGGGTGGGCAGGCGATCAGGGTAACTGCTTTGCCGCGGGAGCCACGTAGATGCGCAACGAGGCGAAGCTGGGCCTGGCACTGCTACTGACGCCTTTGCTCCTGTGGCTGTCGCTGTTGATTTTCATCCCGCATGTGGATGTGTTCCTCGTTTCCCTGCGTGAGCGGGTCGGGGTCGGGACATATGAGACCAGTCTCGCCAACTACCTGACGTTTTTCAACGAACCCCTTTACCTGTGGACGTTTCTGCGCACGGCGGTGATGTCGGTTCTGGCCACGGTCATCACGTTGCTGATTGCCTTCCCGGTGTCTTATTACATCGCGAAAATGGTGAAGGGTCGCGTGCAATCGGCGTTGTTCCTGCTTTGCCTCGTGCCGTTCTGGGTGTCGGAACTGGTGCGGACGTTCGGGTGGATGATCTTGCTGCGGGAAACCGGTGTGTTCTCCAGCCTGTTGCAATTTACCGGCCTGTCCAGCGGCCCGGTCGAGATGCTGTACAACGATGGAGCCATCATGCTGGGGCTGGTCTATACCTCGATGCTTTTCATGGTTGTGCCACTGGTCACCACGCTTGAGAGCCTGCCCGACGAAGTGGTGGAAGCGGGCTATGATCTGGGTGGCAACGGCCTGAGCGTGTTGCGCGAAATCATTGTGCCTCACGCGATGCCCGGCATCGTATCCGGCTGCATCGTGGTCTTCATGCTGAGCCTCGGCAACTACCTGACGCCGACAATGCTCGGTGGCAAGGAAAGCCTGTGGTTCACGGAACTGATCTATTCGCAATTCATCGTTCGTTTTAACTGGGAGCTTGGCGCGGCCTTCGGGTTCATGTTGCTGATCCTGTCGTCGGCGATTGTTTGGGGCATGCTGAAACTGACCGGGCAATCCCTGGAAAAGACAATGGGATGAGGATGGCGAAGACATGATCCCCTCAATCCCTCAACCGCGGGTTCTGACCGCTGCCTATGCGGCCTATGTGACCCTGTTTTTTATCTTTCTGGCCTTGCCGCTTGTGGTGGTTGCCGTGTTTGCCTTCAATGACAGCCAGTTCCCGTCGTTGCCGTGGGAAGGCTTCACGTGGAATTGGTTCTTCGGCTCGGAACGCCCGATGATTGGGGTGTTTCACGAACGCGCCATCCTGAAAGCCATTGGAACGTCTGTGTTTGTCGCCGTCGTTGTGTCTGCGCTGTCAGTCTGCGTAGGAACGACCAACGCGTTTTTGTTCAACCGTTACAGATTCCGTGGGCAGGGTGCACTATACGTGCTGATGTTGCTGCCGCTTGTCATTCCCGGCATCGTTCTGGGGATTTCCATTCTGGTGTTTTCCAGCCGCGTGGCCAATGGGGTGTGGGACGGGTTCCAGATCGATCTGGAGATACTTCGGCCCGGGCTATGGCTGGTGGTGCTGGGCCAGTTTTCCTTCATCACCACCATTGCAACACTGGTTATCGGCGCGCGCCTTCAGAAGTTTGACCGCAGCCTGGAAGAGGCCGCTCTGAACCTTGGGGCAGGGCGTTTGACGGCCATCCGAACCATCACGATGCCTTATCTTGCGCCCGCAATGATCGGCGCATTTGTCGTGTCTTTCCTGATGAGCTTTGAAAACTTCAACACTACCCTGATGCTGGTGGGCTCGGACGCACCGCTTACCATTGCGATGTTTGATCGTTTGAAAGAGGGCTCGACCCCGCTTTTGAATGCGGTGTCGTTGTTGCTCATGGTTGGCTCGTCCTGCCTGGCCCTTGTTATGATTGCCTTCCAGAAACGCAGTTGACGCAACTGCCGGGTCGGGCTGTCTGCCGAGCTGCACGCGATGGCGACAAAGCGGATCGAGGCGGATTTTATTGCTGCAACGTGTATTGCATGGCGCTGTCAAACAGAACTAAGAGCTGTAGATGAGCCAGACCGGATGAGTGGACAGCAGGGCCATATCTCTGCAGCCTGAAAGATGGCACCCTGATGGATGAGATGCCCTGCCAGGCGGTTCCCAAGCCTGAGTGAGAAACGGAAGATACCTCCTGCAAGTCCGTCGGAAATCCATTCAGTGGTCAGGGCGGCAACGGTAGGATAATGAGGCGCCTGATCCTGCGCGACGGATCGGCTCACACCGCGCGATCCGTCCACGCCGCCCCAACAGAGAACGCACTGATAATTTGCCAAGGCAGCACAGATATCACTGGTTTCTGTCATACCAGAAAGACGTTATAGCGATGCGGAGATCCTGATCTGATGCCCCAAAACAGTTGGCGCATTCATGGGTCGAATTGCGAGTAAAAGGATGGATCGGACTAAGTGACATCAGGGTCGAATTGCAACACTCTGGAATCCTTTAAAAAAAAGGGTTCACAGAGTGCATCTGTATTGTTAACCAAATTTTAATAAAAAACAGAGGCAGGCAAACAGGCAATGAAAACGGGCTTTCGTGGCACGTTCGTCATCTCCTGGTCGCAAACGGAAGTAGACGGCCTTGAGGCCGCGCCAGTGCAATCCCTGACAGTGGGTGCGGCGTGGTCCTGGCGCGGGGATGCGGTACAGGTAGACGGACCATCCGGCGTTTTGCGGTTGGATCGGGCAGACGGGTCAGACACGTTGCGCAAGCGCGCGGCGAAAATGGTGCATCGGCTGGTCGGAGCCGCCCTGGACATCAACACAATGGCGTTGCCCGATGGCGACACGGTCCAGAGCAGGCTGGCGGACAGCAGTTTCGTTGTGACGGATGGCGCGCAAAGTTACACGGTCACGCTGATCAACGTGGGGGGCGGTGCCCAACCGCTCTTGATGTTCCTAGATGAATTACCACCCCGCGGGTCGGATTTGTGGATCGTGCACCATACACTGGGCGCCAAACCCTCACTGTCGAACCAGCCGGACAGCGGAGGGGTCATCTGTTTCACACCCGACACGCGTATTGCGACCCCGGACGGCATCAGGCTGGTGCAGGACCTGGCTGTGGGTGACCTTGTGCAAACCAAGGACAACGGCGCTCAACCCATTGAGTGGATTGGCAGCCGGCGCATGACTGGCGCGCGTCTCTTTGCCCTGCCGCATCTCCGCCCGGTACGGATTCGCGCAGGGGCATTGAACGCCGGGCGTCCGGATCAGGAATTGCTGGTGTCGCCGGCGCATCGGATACTGGTGTCCGGACCGGTCGCGGATGATCTGTTCAACACCCCCGAAGTGCTTGTGGCGGCCAAGGATCTGATCGACGCGCAACACATCGCCGTCGATGTGCACGTGCGCGAGGTCACCTACATTCATCTGCTGCTGCCCGGACATAACATTCTCTGGGCAAACGGGGTGGCAACCGAGAGTTTTCATCCGGCCAGCACCGCGCTGGCGACCCTGGAAAGCACGGATCGCGCGAGATTGCTCAGGCAGTATCCAGATCTTGCATATGATCCGCACACGTATGGCGGCTACGCGCGTCGCAACCTGTCGGCGTCAGAGGCGGCAATCCTCATGCACGCGGCCTGAGGGTTTTCGATCGATCGCATTGACACACCAGGCCGTTATTGCGTGATGAGCGCTTCGACGATGGCCTTGGCGCTGTCGCTTGCCCAGTCTGCATCGCCGCGCAACCGGGCCACTTCACGCCCTTCAGGGTCGATCAACACGGTGATCGGCAGTCCGAAAATACCCATCTGGCTGGCCAGCGATTGTTGTGGGTCTTGATGCCGGGGCAGATTGTCGATGCCGGTTTCTTCGAAGAATTTCTTGATCCCCTCAGGCGAATTCCGGCCCGTGGCAATGGTCACGACCTCGAAGGCATCGCCGCCGAACTCCGCCTGCAATTCGGAAAGCTGCGGCATCTCCTTGCGGCACGGGGCGCACCAGGTGGCCCAGAAGTTGAGCAAAATATACTTGCCGCGATAGGCTTCCAGCGTCTGCTCGCCCGCGCCATCCGCAAGGTCATAAGAGGCTGTCGACGTGGCCTCTGGCACTTCGTGGAATATCAGTTTCCGCATGTCCCCGTCGCGTAACAGAGCGGCCTTTGTCAGATCAGCCTGCGCGCTCTCCGGAGCCAAGATTGCGCCCGCGCCAAGGGCCGTATAAACGAGCGCAGCAAGTATTCTTTTCATATCCCCTCCGAAGGGTTCTTCCAAATGACAGACACGCCCGCCGCCAAATCCTCCAATGCCTCCAACCAGATGTGGGGCGGTCGCTTTGCCGCCGGTCCGGATGCAATCATGGAGGCAATCAACGCCTCGATCGGCTTCGACAAACGGATGGCGGCGCAGGACATTGCAGGATCGCGGGCGCACGCCGCCATGTTGGGGGCGACGGGCATTCTGGAACCTAGCGACGTCGAGGCCATTCGGGAAGGTCTCCTCACGGTCTTGTCAGAAATAAACGAAGGCGCTTTTCAGTTTTCAACCGCACTCGAAGACATCCACATGAATGTGGAAGCGCGGCTGAAGGAAATTATTGGGGAACCCGCGGGCCGGCTGCACACCGGGCGCAGTCGCAACGATCAGGTGGCGACCGATTTCAAGCTGTGGGTGCGGGACCAGCTGGATGCCTCTGAAAGCGGCCTGATCGCCCTGATGCGGGCGCTTTTGGGGCAGGCAGAGGCCGGTGCCGATTGGGTAATGCCCGGTTTCACGCATCTTCAGACCGCACAGCCGGTCACATGGGGCCACCACATGATGGCCTATGTTGAAATGTTCGGGCGGGATTTGGGCCGGGTGCGGGACGCGCGGGCGCGGATGAACACCTCGCCCTTGGGGGCCGCGGCGCTGGCGGGCACGTCCTTTCCCATCGACCGGCACATGACCGCAAAAGCGCTGGGGTTTGATGCGCCGGCGGCCAATTCGCTGGATGCGGTGAGCGATCGCGATTTCGCGCTGGAGTTTCTGGGCGTGGCCAGCATTTGTGCCATGCATCTGAGCAGGTTCGCCGAAGAGCTCGTCATCTGGTCGTCGGCGCAGTTCCGCTTTGTCACCCTGAGTGACCGGTTTTCCACCGGGTCGTCGATCATGCCTCAGAAAAAGAACCCAGATGCGGCCGAACTGATCCGCGCGAAAGTCGGCCGCATTTTTGGCGCAAATACCGCTTTGATGATGGTGATGAAGGGGCTGCCGCTGACCTATTCCAAGGACATGCAGGAAGATAAGGAGCAGGTGTTTGACGCTGCCGACAACCTGATGCTGGCACTGGCCGCGATGACCGGGATGGTCTCGGACATGACCGCGAACCGTGACAGTCTTGCAGCGGCGGCAGGGTCCGGTTTTTCCACGGCCACCGATCTCGCGGACTGGCTGGTGCGCGTTCTGGGCCTACCGTTCCGGGATGCTCATCACGTGACGGGAATCCTCGTGGCATTGGCTGAAAGCAAGGGCTGCGATCTGCCGGAATTGAGCCTCGATGACATGAAATCGGCGCATCCCGATATCACCGCGCAGGTTTTCGACGTGCTTGGCGTGGAAAACTCGGTTAATAGTCGTACATCCTATGGGGGAACCGCGCCATCGCAGGTGCGGGCACAAGTCGACCGTTGGAAGGAAATGATCGCATGATCCGTTTGAGCGCTTTGTTGATGTGCCTGGCTCTTGCCGCCTGCGGTGCGGACGGTGAACCCATCGCGCCGAGCGTCAACGGTGGTGTGACGATCAATCAAAATGGCATTCATCCCAGTGCGAGCGTCGGCCTGTCCAAGGGACGGCTTTCGCTGTGGCTGGGCCTCTGACCTGTGACGGGGCTGCGCATCGTTTTCCTGGCGCTCGCCGTTTGGGGGGCGGTTCATCCGATGAGCTACTTCATCGGGTGGTTCTCCGAAAATGGCTACGACCTGATGGCAATGGTCGATGCGTGGCATGCGAACGCCGCCACCAGCGGGCTGGTCTGGGACCTCACGATAGCCGCGGTCACGCTCACCGTGTGGATCATCGCCGAGACGATCCGCTCGCGACGGTGGGTTGGATTACTCGCCATCCCGGCAACGTTTTGCATCGGGGTAAGCTGCGGGTTGCCTCTTTACCTGTTCTTGCGCTTGCAAAAGGTCCCATAAGGTCAATTTTCAACCTATGGTAGGTGGATTTCGGCCCTTCGGGAAACAGTATTTTTCAACTATTTGTAAAGCGTGAAGCGCCAAATTGTGTCAAAATGATGATGAATTTTCGTTATCGGCCGTGTATTGCGCGGCACCGTTCTTAATGAGTGAAGGTATCTCATGCAAAGATTTCTGAAGCCCGCGGCTGTTGCTGCCGCATTGTCACTGGCGCCAGTCGCTGTATCCGCCGCAACATATGTGATCGATTTCGGAACAGGTGCCACCTCGGCAACGCCGATGACCGAATATGCCGAAGATGGCTTTCGTTTTGCCGTCTCCGGCAATTTCAATCAGGGCGTTACCGGCGCAACACTTTTCGACACCACATGCGTCGCGGCCCCGGAAAACCAGAACTGCGGTGGCGACAGCGATCTTACCTCCGCCGGATCGCCCGGCTACACTCAGGGTGACAACGGGGTCGCGGGCAACGTGCTGATCCGTCAGGAAGCCGGTGCTACCGTGCCAGACGATGCGGCGACATCCGGGTTCATTCTGTTCACCCTTTTGAGCGACACACCTTTTTACTGGGTCGGTGCCTCAGCCGTTGATGACGGGACCTTCACCTTCCGGACAAGTGCATTTGATGGCGGTACAAGCAATATCGGGTCGATCACGCTGGGCGAGAACGAAACCGGCAGCACGACCTTCCGCTCCGGGCTGATCTCGCAAGGGGATTGGCTGCGTTTCCGCTACAGCGGCTCCGGCGGCATCGATGCGCTGGTGTTCGAAACACCGATGCCGGTGCCTGTTCCCGCGGCGTTGCCCTTGATGCTGGTCGGAATGGGCGCGTTCGGCCTCGCTGCGCGCCATCGTAAAAACAAACCCGTATAATGTTGGTTCATACGGATCACATATCCACCGGGGCGGCGCAAGCCGCCCTTTTTTTGAGCGGGGCACGTCGATCAATTGATATCCGGCGCGGATTTGCGTAAGCGCTCATCATGGATCACTTCATCTATAAAAACGGCGCCCTGCATGCCGAAGACGTGCCTGTCGCGGAGATCGCGGCGGCGGTAGGCACGCCATTTTACGTCTATTCGACGGCGACACTCCTGCGCCACTTCCACCTGTTTGACGATGCGCTGGACGGTCTCGACCACCTCGTGTGCTACGCAATGAAGGCGGCGAGCAATCAGGCGATCCTGAAAACCCTGGCACAGGCAGGCGCTGGCATGGACGTGGTGTCGGGCGGCGAATACCGGCGGGCCAAAGCAGCCGGAGTACCCGGGGATCGGATCGTGTTCTCCGGTGTCGGCAAAACGGCTGCGGAAATTCGGCTGGCATTGGAAGGTGGCATTCGCCAGTTCAACGTCGAATCCGAGCCGGAGATGGAAGTGCTGAACGCAACGGCGCTGGCCATGGGGCAGATGGCCCCGATCACCATTCGCGTCAATCCGGATGTCGACGCCAAAACCCATGCGAAAATTGCAACCGGCAAATCCGAGAACAAGTTCGGCATTCCAATATCGCGAGCGCGCGAGGTTTATGCGCTGGCCGCATCGATGGACGGGCTGGAAGTGATTGGCATCGACGTTCATATCGGCAGCCAACTCACCGATCTTGCTCCGTTTGAAGCTGCGTATCAAAAAGTTGCCGAACTGACCGAAACACTGCGTGCCGACGGCCATAACATCCGTCGGCTGGATCTGGGCGGCGGGCTTGGCATTCCTTATGCACGCGACAATCAGGCACCGCCCCTACCGGTGGACTACGGCGCGTTGGTCAAGCGCACCCTGGGTCATCTTGGGTGTGAGATCGAGATCGAACCGGGACGGCTGATTGCCGGAAACGCCGGGCTGATGGTGTCAGAGGTGATCTACGTGAAATCCGGCGAGGACCGTGATTTCCTCATCATCGACGGTGCGATGAACGATCTGATCCGCCCGGCCATGTACGAAGCCTACCATGACATCATTCCGGTGATCGAACCCGCGCCGGGGGTCGATCAGGTCAAGTTCGATATCGTTGGCCCGGTTTGCGAATCCGGGGATACCTTCGCCAAGGGGCGGTTCATGTCTCCTGTCACCGCGGGAGAGCTTGTGGCCTTCCGTTCTGCCGGCGCTTATGGCGCGGTTATGAGCAGCGAATACAATTCGCGCCCCCTGATCCCCGAAGTTCTGGTGAATAAGGATCAATTTGCGGTTATTCGCCGACGTCCGACCTTTGACGAAATGATAAATCGGGATACCATTCCAGAATGGCTCTGATTGCGTATCCCCGCAGTCGGGGACAAGCGGAGACGAAGCGATGGCATCATTTTCCCGGCACGATGCGAAACGCAGCCTGAAGGCTGTGCGCTGGCCCTTGCGGCTGACACGCCTTGGGATGCTGGCGGAATCCCTCGTGCAGAGCCTCTGGCCGCTGCTGACGGTCTGTCTGCTCGTGCTGGCGGCGCTGATGCTGGGCCTGCAGGACAGCATCGCGGTCGAGGTTGTCTGGGCTATTGCCGTGGTTGCAGGCCTGGGCGGTCTGGCCGCTCTGGGTTATGCCTTTGTGAAATTCCGCGTGCCGTCGCAGGCACAGGCGATAGCGCGGCTGGACGCCAGTCTGCCCGGACGCCCCTTGCAGGCATTGTCCGACACCCAGACGATTGGCGCGGCGGATGCGGCATCAACTGCCGTCTGGCGGGCGCATCAGGCGCGCATGGCGGCGCGGGCGGCTCAGGCAGAACCCGTACCGGCGGATTTGCGGATCTCTTCGAGAGATCCTTATGCATTGCGGTATCTCGCCATTCTGGTTTTCGGGATCGCGTTGCTTTTCGGGTCCATCTGGCGTGTGGGCTCGGTCACGCAAATGGCCCCAGGCGGGGCGGATCTGGCTTCCGGGCCGGTCTGGGAAGGATGGGCCGAAAGCCCCCGCTACACCGGACGCCCGACGATATACCTCAATGATATTCCCGAAGGATCCCTGCGGGTGCCGGTGGGCAGCCTGATCACTTTGCGGCTTTACGGTGAAGTGGGGGCATTGACCCTGTCAGAAACGGTATCGGGGCGGACCGAAGTGCCGCCTGCGTCCGACCCGGCACAGGATTTCACGGTGGTTCAGGACGGCACGATTGCGATCAATGGTCCGGGCGGGCGCAACTGGCAGGTTGAAATCATCCCGGACGCGCCGCCCCAGATCGCGGTTCTGGACGATCCGGAAGCATCGGCGATGGGAGAGATGACGCTGCCCTTTGAAGCGCGCGACGACTACGGCGTGGAAGCCGGAGAGGCGCGGTTTACCCTCGATCTGGTCTCGGTCGATAGGCGGTATGGCCTGGTAATCGATCCCGAGGCCCGGCCCGATCTCGTGGTGCCCCTGCCGACGCCGATTGCAGGCAACAGACGGGAGTTCGAGGAAAACCTGATCGAAGATTTCTCGCAGCATCCTTGGGCCAATTTGCCGGTTCTCGTCCGACTTTCGGCGCTGGATGGCGCCGAACAGCGTTTTGAGACCGACCCGCGTGCCATGGTGTTGCCCGGGCGCCGTTTCTTTGACCCCGTTGCCGCCGCCGTGATCGAACAGCGCCGCGACCTGCTGTGGGCCCGGGTCAACAACAAAAGGATCAGTCAGATTTTGCGGGCGACATCCTATCTGCCCGAAGATCTGTTTCGCAATCAGACCGACGCGATGCGTTTGCGCAAGGTGATCAGGCAGCTCGAAACCTTTGCCAAATATGGCCTGAGTGACGAGATGCAGGAAAATCTGGCGCGGGAAATGTGGGACCTTGCCCTGATCATGGAAGAGGGTGATTTGGCTGACGCGGCCGAGCGTATGCGCCGGGCCCAGGAGCGCCTGAACGAAGCTATCAAGAACGGTGCCTCGAACGAAGAGATTGCCGAACTGATGCGTGAGCTGCGCCGCGCGACGGAAGACTATCTGCAGCAGCTTTCACGTCAGGCGCAGCGGCAGCAGGAAGAAAACGACGAAAACGGGCAAGGCAACCCGCAGAATTCCATGCAGATGACGCAGGATGATCTGCAGCGGATGATGGACCGCATTCAGGAACTGATGGAGCAGGGCCGCATGGCCGAGGCTCAGCAAGCGTTGCAGGAACTTCAGGAACTGATGGAAAACATGCGCGTGACGCAGGGCCAGCAGGGTCAGGGCGGGCAAAGCCCCGGCGAACAGGCCATGGAAGGCCTGTCCGAGACGTTGCGCGAACAGCAGGGTCTGTCAGATCAGGCATTCCGCGACCTGCAGGAGCAATTCAACCCCGGTGCGCAGGCCGGCGAAAACCAGGGCAATGAAGGTCGTAACGGCGGTCAGGGCCGTGGTCAGAGCCACGAAGGACAACAGGGCCAAGGCGAGGGCGGTGATGACCAGAGCGGTGCTCAGCAAGGCAGCCCGTCACAGGGGCAGCCGGGTGGAGACGCCGAGGGCTCGATTGCCGATCGCCAGCGGGCGCTACGCGATGAACTGCGCCGCCAGCAGGACAATTTGCCCGGTGCCGGCACACCGGAGGGAGATGCGGCGCGCGAGGCACTGGACCGCGCCGGCCGGGCCATGGATGGGGCGGAAGAAGCCCTGCGGGAAAACGATCTTGCCGAAGCGATCAACAATCAGGGGCAGGCCATGGAGGCCCTGCGCGAGGGTATGCGGTCACTGGGCGAGATGATGGCGCAGCAGGATCAGAACCGCCAGCCGGGGCAGGGCGCGCAACAGTCAGATCGGCGCGCCGACAACCGTGATCCGCTGGGGCGCGAATCCGGCAATGCGGGTGCGGAAGGTGACAACGGACCCTTGGCGCTCAATAACGATGCCTACGGCCGCGCACGTGAACTTCTGGATGAAATCCGCCGCCGCTCCGGTCAGGTGGATCGCCCGGAGGTCGAACGTAACTATCTGAAAAGACTGCTTGACCGTTTCTGATCGATCCAAGCGGCGAAGCGCTACCTGCTGCTGGAATCGGCCGCCGCATCCAGCCAGTTCAGCACACCTTCGACCTGTGCGTCCAGCCACATGCGCCCCTGATCAACTGCCCCGACATAGGCGCTGATCCATGGATCAGCCTGTGGAACGGTATCGGCCAGTTTGGGTGCGTAGACATAAAGCACGGCCAGAATGAGCGCGAGGATCACCATCAACATGAACCCGCGGCCAAAACTGCGTTTCTCACGCACTTCGATCTGCGCGGTCTGACCCGGATCTTCACCGGGCGAGCGGTCGCTGTTGGACCGAAGGGTCGAATTGATCTCTTCGATGTCGGGTAGCAGATCGCGGCGTGATCCGATGGCGGCGGCCGTTTCCAGCGGCACATCCGCAGGATCCTCGCCGCGCATCCGTGCCATGCGGTCACGGGCTTCGCGGGCCCGTTTGCGCGCTTCGTCACTGCCTTCGGCCTCGTTCAGCCCCAGATCAGGCTGGCTCTCGACCGTGCCAGAGACTTCGTTTTGCCGCGCCTGCGTTTCGAGCTCCGCTTCCTCGCGCAGAACGTTTGCGATGTCCGGGTCAAGGCTTCGGCGCGCAGGCTGCGGGGGCGGGGTCTCTTCCAATGGCGGTTCAACCGCGCCTTCGTCATCCGGTTCTGGTTCAGGCTCTGGTTCCGGTGTCGCTTCGGCAGCCTCACCTTCCGCCTTGGGCGCTTCTGCGTCGTCGGCAACACCTTCGTCATCGGGGCGCACGACTTCCTCGTCCGGGGCGGCTTCGGCCTTCTTTGCGGCTTCCGCTTCGGCCACGGTGTCGGGATGTTCCTGAAACCATGTCTGCCCGCAGTTGGAGCATTGTACGTCACGCCCGTCATGCGGCATGACATCATCGGGAACTTCGTATTGCGCGTCGCAATTGGGACAAATCAAGCGCATGTTACATCCTGCTGCATCGTGACCCCATGTCTGTTATTATTTTTCTGCACCATATTGCCATCAACGTCGTGCGAAAAGTGTTAACTGCGAACAAAGCTTGCAAGTGATGCATTGAAACCAGACCGGTGCTGAGGCACAACAACGCAAGAATTGTTCAGGGGGCCGTGTGATTGAGCTCGAAAATGTCGCCTACAGCTACGGGGGCGGCGCGTTACTATCGGATATTTCGCTCAAACTGGCACCGGGCTCCTTTCATTTCCTGACGGGCCCGTCCGGCGCGGGCAAGACCACGCTGCTCAAGCTGTGTTACGGCGCACTCCTGCCGACGTCAGGGGATGTCACCCTCTTCGCCGACGATCTGCGCGGCCTGGAACGCGACGATATCGCGATGCTGAGGCGGCGGATGGGGGTCGTGCATCAGGACTGCCAGTTCCTCAACCACCTGTCTGTCACCGAGAACATTGCGCTGCCGCTTCGCGTGTCCGGGCGCCATGCCGAGGCCGCCGGTGACGATCTGACAGAACTGATGGCCTGGGTGGGCTTGACGCACAGGGCCGACGCACTGCCGCCGGAGCTGTCGGGCGGGGAACGGCAGAGGGCCGCGCTGGCCCGCGCGGTGATCATGTCGCCCGACGTCATTCTCGCAGATGAGCCGACGGGCAATGTGGACTGGGAGATGTCCCAGCGGCTGCTGCGGCTACTTGTGGAGCTGAACAAGATGGGCAAGACCGTCTTGGTTGCGACTCATGACCTGAGCCTGATCCGCGCTGCCAAGAGCCAGGTGCAGGCGCGCGTTCTGCGGATTGCAAACCAGCGCGTGCAGCTTGCGGGGGCGGACCTATGAGCATCACCCGCAAGGACCTGCGCCGCATTGTTCTGGGCGACCGGCAGGCTGACCGCGTTGTTCCGCCGACGGGATTCACCGCGCAACTGACCCTTTTTGCAGCAGGTGCAATGGCCTTTCTGGCGGTTTTTGCAATGGCGCTGTCCCTTGCGTCCGGCCGGCTGGCTGCGCGGTGGGGCGACGAGCTTGCGCGCTCTTCTACCATTCGGATCGTTGCACCACTGGACCAGCGCGCCGCGCAGACAGAAGCCGCGCTGCGCATTCTGGAGACCACCGCGGGCGTTGCTTTCGCGCGCGCGCTGAGCGACGAGGAACAGCAGGATTTGCTGGCCCCGTGGTTCGGCGCGGATCTCGATCTGCAGACCTTGCCGGTGCCCAGATTGATCGAAGTCATCGAGGAAGACAGCGGCTTTGATGCGGCGGGCCTGCGGCTGCGTCTTGCGGCGGAAGTGCCGGGGGCGGTGCTGGATGACCACAGCCGCTGGCGCGCACCGCTGGTGCAGGCGGCAAATCGGCTGAAACTGCTCGGCTGGCTGTCTGCCGGTCTCCTTGGACTGACGATCGCCGCCATGATCACGCTGGCGGCCAATGCGGCGCTTGCGGCAAACGCGCAGGTCATTGCTGTTTTGCGGCTGGTCGGCGCCACGGATCGATACATCGCCCAGGCCTTCATACGCCGCTTCACGCTCAGGGCATTCGGTGGTGCCGTCGTCGGCTCTGTTCTGGCGATGACCGCCGTTCTGTTGCTGCCTGCAGCATCTGATACTGGCGGCTTTCTCACCGGCCTCGGGTTTCAGGGGTGGCATTGGTTTTTGCCCTTCACCATCCCGGTGCTTGCCGGTGCCGTTGCGTTTTTAGCGACAGGTGCTGCTGCAGGGCGTGCCCTCAAAAGGTTGGCGTGATGGTACAATATATCCGGTCTGTCATTTTCATCACGCAGATGTACATCGCGATGCCCATCGTGGGCCTGGGGTTCGCGCCCTGGGCGATGTTCAGTCGGCGGGGCGCTTACGCGGCGTGTAAAACATATTCCCGCTACGTGTTCTGGACGGCGCGCTGGATGGTCGGCATGCGATGCGAAGTGCGCGGTACGGTCCCGGATGGCGAAGCCCTGATCGCGGCCAAACACCAGAGTTTCCTGGACATCATGATGATTTTCACCGCTTTGCCGGCTGCCAAGTTCATCATGAAAAAAGAGATATTGATGACCCCGATCATTGGCCAATACGCGCGGCGGCTGGGATGTGTTGCGGTGGACCGCGGAAAGCGTGGCGCCGCCATCGACAAGATGGTGTCGGATGTGAATGCGGGCCGTGCCGAACCCGGCCAGTTGATCATTTACTCGCAAGGCACCCGGGTCGCTCCGGGCGCGAAGAGGCCTTACAAGGTGGGCACAGCAGTCCTGTACGAACAGCTGGCTCAACCCTGCGTGCCCGTGGCGACCAATGTCGGCGTGCTCTGGCCCAAGCGCGGCATGCTGCGAAAGCCCGGCGTTGCGGTTGTTGAATTTCTGCCGCAGATCGCTCCGGGTATGACACGCGAGGCCTTTATGGCCGAGTTGGAGACATCTGTCGAAGATCGGTCGGATGCGCTGATGGCCGAAGCGGGGTTCACGCATGACAAGCAGTCCTGAAAAAATTCAGTCCATCGACGCATTGCTGGCGCTTTATGGCGCGCCGGGCGCCCCGTCCTTGCGCAAGGTCGCGCGCCGAATGACGCCGCTTTACCGCAAGTGGATCATGGCCTCGAAACTCTGTGTTCTGAGCACGGTAGGCGCGGATGGCACTGACGGCAGCCCACGGGGAGACGACGGCCCCGTTGTTCTGGAGCTTGATCCCGGCACGTTGGCGATGCCGGACTGGCGTGGCAACAACCGCTTGGATTCACTGCGTAATATCGTCGAGGATGGCCGTGTTTCCCTGATGTTCTTGGTCCCGGGGTCAAACAATGTCGTTCGGGTCAACGGTCATGCATGGTTGACGGCTGATCAGGAAATCCGGGAGCGGTTCGCCAGGAAAAACCGGTTGCCCGCGACCGTGATCATCATCGAGATCGCGGAGATTTATACGCAGTGTGCGCGGGCTTTCATGCGTGCTGCTGTGTGGTCTGGCGAGGATGACAGCGACCAACTGCCCAGCGTCGGTCAGATCCTTGCGGAAATGACCGACGGTGAAGAAGGTGGGACGCCCTATGACGATGCATGGGGCGCCCGTGCGGCCAAGACCATGTGGTAGGACGCCGGTCGGTTTACATGTGAATGGGTCCGTCCCCGCAGGCGAGAGCGGCTTCACGCACCGCTTCGGAATAGGTCGGATGCGCGTGGCAGGTCATCGCCAGATCTTCGGCTGACGCCCCGAATTCCATCGCAACGCAGACTTCGTGAATGAGGTCCCCCGCGGCCGGGCCGAGAATATGCGCGCCGAGAATGCGGTCCGTCTCTTTATCCGCCAGAATTTTCACGAAACCGTCCCCGGCGAAATTCGCCTTCGCGCGCGCGTTCCCCATAAAGCTGAACTTGCCGACCTTATAGGCACGCCCTTGTTCTTTCAGCATTTCTTCGGTTGCGCCGACATTAGCGACCTCCGGGTGGGTGTAGATGACACCCGGGATGACCCCGTAGTTGACATGGCCATGCTTGCCGGCCACCTGCTCTGCTGCCGCCATGCCTTCGTCTTCCGCCTTATGGGCGAGCATGGGGCCTTCGATCACATCGCCAATGGCATAGATGCCCGGCACGTTCGTTTGCCATGTCTCGTTCACGTTGATCTGGCCGTGCTTGGTCATCTCGACACCCAGCGCCTCCAGCCCCAGCCCATCTGTGTAGGGTTTGCGCCCGGTTGCGAGCAGAACGACGTCTGCATCGATCACGTGTTCGCTGTCGTCCTTGCGCAGCTTGTAGGTCACTTTCGCCTTGGTCTTTGTCGCATCGGTCTTCTGAACAGCGGCCCCCATGACAAAGGTAAGCCCTTGCTTTTTAAGCGTTCTCTGGAAAGTTTTTTGAATTTCCGCGTCCATGCCGGGGGTAATGGCATCCAGAAACTCCACCACGGTGACCTCGCTGCCGAGCCGCGCGTAGACGGACCCGAGTTCCAGCCCGATCACCCCGGCGCCAATCACCACCAGCCTCTTGGGCACCTTGCCGAGTTCCAGCGCGCCAGTGGAGGTCACGACGACTTTCTCGTCAACCTCCACACCTGGCAAAGACGCGGGTTCGGAGCCTGAGGCGACAATGATGTTCTTGGCCTCATGAACGTCATCCCCGACCTTGACCTTGCCCACTTCCGGGATTGACCCCCAGCCTTTCAGCCAGTCTACCTTGTTCTTTTTGAACAGAAATTCGATGCCCTTGGTGTTGGTGGTCACCGTGTCCTGCTTGTAGGTCAGCATCTGTTTCCAGTCGACCGACGGGCTTTTGCCCTTCAGCCCCATGGTGGCAAAATTGTGCTCTGCTTCATGCAGCATATGGCTTGCGTGCAGCAGGGCCTTGGAGGGGATACAGCCGACGTTCAGGCAGGTGCCGCCCAGCGTGTCACGCCCCTCGACGCAGGCCACTTTCAGCCCCAGCTGCGCGCAGCGTATCGCGCAGACATAGCCGCCGGGGCCGGAGCCGATGATGATAACGTCATAACTTGCCATGGGTCTCTCCTTGGGCGTAATTCGCGGTCTTCGGGCGATGCACCGTTTGTGCACCGATCGTACACAGGCCGTACACCATCAAGTGGTTTTTGCTCTTGTCTGCATGCATACTCACCTGCTCAGATCAGCGCTGCAAGCAACATTACGCAGGTCGCGCCGAAGCCCACAAACCAGATGGCCGAGCGCCACGGCACCCAGCCGAAGGCATAGGCGGGCACATAGGCGACGCGGGCCGCGAGATAGATCCAGGCGCAGCTTCGGGTCAGCGGGCTGGACTGGTCCCCCAGTGTCACGATCAGCACCGCGATGGTAAAGAGGATCAGCGCTTCGAAATGGTTGTTCATCGCCCGGTAGAGCCGCGCTGTCCGTTTCGACAGCAGATCCGCCAGATCGCCGCCCAGCCGGTCGCGGTCACGCGGCGAGGCCGTCTGCCCCGGCTTCAGTTCCAGATTGGCGGGCACCGCCATCAGCACGAATTGCACCACCTGCAGAAGCGCCGCCAGCGCGAGCGCCGTCAGTTCCGGCGTCATAGGGCCAGCAGATAAAGCGCGATGGTGGCGACGATGCCCACCGTCCAGGCGAGGCTGCGGACGCCGGTGATGCGCAGCGCGTAGGCGGGCAGGTAAACCAGCCGGGCGATGAGGAAGACCTGCGCGGCCAGCAGGCTGGCGTTCGAGGTGCTGTCGGTGACCACCAGCAGCAGGACGGCGGGGGCAAAGAGCACCATGGCGGTGACGGAGTTGTTCAGCGCCCGGTCCAGCCGGGCGGCGATGCCGGAGACGCTGCGTTCCTCATCGCGGCTGGAGAGCAAATACCCCATGCCGAGCTGGGTCATGGTGCCTGTGGCCTGCAGGATCAGCGTCAGGATCACGAGAAGGCCGTAGAGGGCGAGGATGGTGATTTCGGTCATGTGGGTCTCCTGAATTGCTCTATTCGGTCGTTACTTTCGCCCAAGCCGGGACGCTTGCGGCCCGGCCAGCGCCCGACCGCCCCCGTTTTGCCGAAGGCAAACCTTTGGTTTGACGGGCGGGCACTTCGCTTCCGCCCGGCGGTCGCGCACCGGCCTCAGCATTATAAATCGTCGCGCGCATCAAAATCATATGATCCAGAGCTGGCGGCAGTGTCTTGGTCTAGGATCTGCTTATTTTTGGTTTCTGCAGCACTTGGTGGGAGTGTCATCGGGATAGAGAACTTGACGCGACTTGCCTCTTCGCTGCGTCGAGCATGTTTGCCATCAAGCCCGGCTTCGACAGAAAGAATTTTCAAGCCGGCTTTGCCGCCTCCACCACTTTCCGAGGTCGCGGAAACGGCCACGTCGAAATGAACGGTTTCAACACGGCGATACGTGTGTCCGGCATTGTTTTCCTCATACAGGTCTCGTTCTTGGACTGAGACTGGCGGATTAACGATTACCCCGAGTCCCTGGTACTGATTTTGAAGCTCGGCAGTTGCTTCAACAATGCCGCTGATCGTCTCCATTATGAATTCTTTTAGGTCCATTTTTGCCCCACCAGTAACTTACCAGGAAATAGCCCGAGGCCCCGCCTCGGGCCGCGCCCGACCTCCCCCACGGGGAGGGCGCACATACGTGCACCCCGGGCTGACGCCCCCTGCGGCCTCAAAGGCTCCCCCGGAGCCTTTGCAAGACGGCCTTCGGCCCGAGGTCGGGCGCGGCCCTCTGGTCGATTGGCGTGCCAGTTTACAAATCCATCAGCAGCCGGCGCGGATCTTCCAGCGCCTCTTTCACCCGCACCAGGAACGTCACAGCGCCCTTGCCGTCGACGATGCGGTGGTCGTAGCTCAAGGCAAGATACATCATCGGGCGGATCACCACTTCGCCGCCAATCGCCATCGGGCGGTCCTGGATCTTGTGCATGCCGAGGATCCCGGATTGCGGCGGGTTCAGGATCGGCGAGGACATCAGCGAGCCGTAGACCCCGCCGTTGGAGATGGTGAAGGTGCCGCCCTGCATTTCAGCCATCGATAGTTTGCCATCGCGGGCGCGGGCGCCTTTCTCGGCAATCGCCTTCTCGATGGCGGCAAAGCTCATCGCATCGGCGTCGCGAATGACCGGCACCACGAGACCCGTCGGCGTGCCCGCCGCGATGCCCATATGCACGAAGTTCTTGTAGACGATATCCGTGCCGTCGATCTCGGCATTGACTTCCGGCACCTCTTTCAGCGCGTGGCAGCAGGCCTTGGTGAAGAAGGACATGAAGCCCAGCTTGACGCCATGCTTTTTCAGGAACAGGTCCTTGTATTCAGTGCGCAGCGCCATGACCTCGGTCATGTCCACCTCGTTATAGGTGGTGAGCATCGCGGCGGTGTTCTGGCTGTCCTTCAGACGCTTGGCGATGGTCTGACGCAGGCGGGTCATCTTGACCCGCTCCTCGCGGGCCGCATCATCCGCAGCCACGGGCGCGCGCGGTGCCGCCGCCGCAGGTGCGGGGGCGGCGCTGGCGGCTGCAATGGCGGCATTCACGTCTTCCTTCATCACGCGGCCATCGCGGCCCGAGCCGGTGACCTGATCGCGGCTGACCCCGGCCTCGGCCATCGCTTTCTTGGCAGAGGGTGCGTCCTCGACATCCGCGCCGCTGCCCGAGCCCGCCGGGGCCGCGGCAGGGGCCTCGGACGGCTTGGCGGGTGCGGCGGCCGCCCCCTCTCTCTGGCTCATGACCGCAAGCTTGCCGCCTGCTTCGATGGTTGTGCCTTCGGGGGCGAGGATCTCGGTGAGCGTGCCGGCGGCGGGGGCAGGCACCTCGACGCTGACCTTGTCGGTTTCCAGCTCGCAGAGCATCTCATCCGCGGCAACGCTGTCGCCGACCTTCTTGAACCACGTGCTGACGGTCGCCTCCGTTACGCTTTCGCCCAGCGTCGGCACCATCACGTCAACGGACCCGCCGCCGCCATCGCCCGACGCGGTGCGCGCGGCCGAGGAGGGTGCCTCTGCCTCCTTGGCGGCTTCCTTCCCCTTGGGAGCGGCCTTGGAGCCTGCATCGCCCTCGGAGATATTGGCGAGCAGGGCATCAACGCCCACCGTATCGCCTTCGGCGGCGACGATTTCGTCGAGTGTACCGGCAACCGGGCTGGGCACCTCGACCGTCACCTTGTCGGTTTCCAGCTCGCAGAGCATTTCATCGACGGCAACCGTGTCACCGGGCTTTTTGAACCATGTGGCGACCGTGGCTTCGGTGACGGATTCGCCCAGCGTGGGGACGCGAACTTCGGTGGTCATGTGTTTCTTCCTTCGCCCAGTTATTTCTGAAGTGTCAGCGCGTCATTCACGAGCGCCGCTTGTTGTGCTTTGTGCTGGCTGGCCAGACCGGTGGCCGGGGAAGCCGAGGTCGCGCGACCCACGTAGACCGGCCGTTTGTGCTTGGCCTTGATGCGGCCCAGAACCCATTCGATGTTGGGCTCGATGAAGGTCCAGCCCCCCTGGTTTTTCGGTTCTTCCTGACACCAGACGACCTCGGCCTGTTTGAAGCGTTCCAGTTCCTTCACCGCCGATTGCGCCGGGAAGGGGTAGAACTGCTCGACGCGCAACAGGTAGATGTCGTCGATGCCGCGTGCGTCGCGTTCTTCCAGCAGGTCGTAATAAACCTTGCCGGAACACATGACCACGCGCTTGATCTTGCTGTCCGCCACCAGCTTTGTGTCGGAATTGCCCTGCTGGGCATCGTCCCACATCAGCCGGTGGAAGCTCGACCCGGTGGTGAATTCCTGCGTCTTGCTGACCGCGAGCTTGTGGCGCAGTAGCGACTTCGGCGTCATCAGGATCAGCGGTTTGCGGAAAGACCGGTGGATCTGCCGCCGCAGGATGTGGAAGTAATTCGCGGGCGTGGTGCAATTGGCCACGATCCAGTTGTCCTGTCCGCACATCTGCAAAAACCGTTCCAGCCGGGCGGAGGAGTGCTCCGGCCCTTGCCCCTCGAAGCCATGCGGCAACAGGCAGACGAGACCCGACATGCGCAGCCATTTGCTTTCGCCGGAGCTGATGAACTGGTCGAACATGATCTGCGCGCCATTGGCGAAATCGCCGAACTGCGCCTCCCAGAGCGTCAGCGCATTGGGTTCGGCCAGCGAGTAGCCGTACTCGAAACCCAGCACCGCATATTCGCTGAGCATCGAGTCGATCACTTCGTAATGCGCCTGACCGGACTTGATGTTGTTCAGCGGATAGTAGCGTTCTTCGGTTTCCTGATTGACCAGACCTGAATGGCGCTGACTGAAGGTGCCGCGGGTGCTGTCCTGACCGGCAAGCCGCACGCGGTAGCCTTCGGTCAGCAGCGAGCCGAAGGCCAGCGCCTCCGCCGTGGCCCAGTCGATGCCTTCGCCGCTGTCGAACATCGTCTTCTTGGTCTCCAGCAGGCGTCCGACGGTCTTGTGCAAAGGAAAGCCATCCGGTGCCTTGGACAGGGCCGTGCCGACCTCCTTGAAAGTCGCCTTGGCAATCGCGGTCTTGCCCCGCTGGTACTGGTTTTTCTGCTTGTCCAGATGGGACCATTTGCCGTCGAGCCAGTCCGCCTTGTTGGGGCGATATTCCTTTCCGGCCTCGAACTCCTCGTTCATATAGGCCTGGAACGCGGCTTTCATGTCCTCGATCTCGCCCTCGGGGATCAGCCCGTCGCGCACCAGGCGTTCGGTATAGAGGCTGAGCGTGGTCTTTTGCCCTTTGATCTTCTTGTACATCACCGGGTTGGTGAACATCGGCTCGTCGCCTTCGTTATGGCCGAAGCGGCGGTAGCAGAAAATGTCGATCACCACGTCCTTGCGGAACTTCTGGCGGAACTCGGTCGCCACTTTCGCCGCGTGCACCACCGCTTCGGGGTCGTCGCCGTTGACGTGGAAGATCGGCGCTTCGACCACCAGCGCGTTGTCGGTGGGATAGGGAGAGGAGCGCGAGAAATGCGGCGCGGTGGTGAAACCGATCTGGTTGTTGACCACGATATGCATCGTGCCGCCCGCCTTGTGGCCGCGCAATCCGCTCAGCGCGAAACATTCCGCCACCACGCCCTGCCCGGCAAAGGCGGCATCCCCATGCAGCAGGATCGGCATCACGGAGGTGCGCGCATCGTCGTTGTTCTGGTCCTGCTTGGCGCGCGCCTTGCCCAGCACCACCGGGTTCACGGCCTCCAGATGCGAGGGGTTGGCGGTGAGGCTGAGGTGCACGGTGTTGCCGTCGAATTCGCGGTCAGACGAGGCCCCGAGGTGGTATTTCACATCGCCCGAGCCATCCACGTCTTCGGGTTTGAAGCTGCCGCCCTGGAATTCGTTGAAAATCGCCTTGTAGGGCTTGGCCATCACGTTCGCGAGCACCGAGAGCCGCCCGCGGTGGGGCATCCCGATCACGATGTCCTTGACCCCCAGCGCGCCGCCGCGCTTGATGATCTGCTCCATCGCGGGCACGAGGCTTTCGCCGCCATCGAGGCCAAAGCGCTTGGTACCCATGTATTTGACGTGCAGGAATTTCTCGAAACCCTCGGCCTCCACCAGCTTGCTGAGGATCGCGCGGCGCCCCTCGCGGGTGAAGGAGACCTCCTTGCCGAACCCCTCGATGCGCTCTTTCAGCCAGCCCGCCTCTTCGGGGTTGGAGATATGCATGTATTGCAGCGCGAAGGTGCCGCAGTAGGTGCGGTTCACGATGGAGAGGATTTCGCGCATCGAGGCGGTTTCCAGCCCCAGCACGTTGTCGATGAAGATGGGCCGGTCCATATCGGCCTCGGTGAAGCCGTAGGATTTCGGGTCAAGCTCCGGGTGCGGCGTGTTTTCGCGCATGCCCAGCGGGTCGAGATCGGCCACCAGATGGCCCCGGATGCGGTAGGCGCGGATGATCATCAGTGCGCGGATACTGTCGAGCACGGCGCGTTTGATCTGGTCGTCGGTGACGGCGACGCCCTGTTCGGCGGCCTTCGCCCGGATCTTTTTGTCTGCGCCCTTGAGTTCTGCCTCGGGTGCCCACTCGCCGGTGAGCGCCTGGGTCATCTCATCGCCCGGCTGCGGCGGCCAGTCGCTGCGCGCCCAGGAGGGGCCTTGCGCCTCACGCTTGACCGAGACCTCATCATCGCCCATCGCCTTGAAGAAGGCCCGCCAGGCGTCATCGACCGCATTGGGGTCGGATGCATAGCGCGCGTACATCTGTTCGAGGTACGCGGCATTGTGCCCCTGCATGAAGGAGGAGGCATGGAACTGGTCGTTGGGGGAGTGTTCGGTCATGGGGTTACCTCATGGCGTTCAGATTTTCGGACTGCTCTTTAGCAAGCATTGGTATGAATAGGATCAGCCACGGGGCACTACGCCAAACGCCTTGGAAGCCGTCGTGGTGAATGCCCATCGCTAAGGACATTGGGAAAATAATGGTGGCGAAAACGCTAAAAGCACTTGCGGCAGATAGCGGAAGAAAGAATGGGAGCTTCAGGTCGAGCAAAGTCTGCTTGGTGTCGACCCTACTGTTTTCGCGACGCTCCACCCCCGCGCGGCCAACCCGAATGAATACGGTGAATACGACGGAGGCAAAAAGAAACAGCATCAATCCCGGGACAAGAGGTCCTTGGTACCCTTTTGCAACCGCGAACTCCAACACCATTGGAATTAGTAGTGTGGAGACAAAAACAACCAACATTGATGCTGCGACTAAGGCGAAGTACCGCATTCGTGTCATTAGATATCTCCCACTCGGCGGCACCGTCGGGGAGCGTACGGCTTCCTCGTCTTACCAAGGGCACACCTACGGTTTGACGGGCGGGGGCTAATCGCCCCGTGCCTGTGGCCGGGGGCTGCCCTCAACGCGTATGCCCAACGATTGATCGAAGACCGGGGCTCCGCCCGTTCGGACCTCAAAGGTGCCACTGGCACCTTTGCCTCGCGTATGCTCGGATCGGTCTTGCGCCGGGGCTCCGCCCGTTCGCCGCTCAAAAGCGCCACTGGCGCTTTCGCCTCGCTTATGCTCGGTTCGCGGCTCACCCCCGTTCAATCGCCTCTTTCACAGCTTCGCCCAGCGTCGCGGGGCTGTCGGCCACAACGATGCCAGCTGCGCGCATGGCGTCGATCTTGTCTTCGGCACCGCCTTTGCCGCCGGCGACGATGGCGCCCGCGTGGCCCATGCGGCGGCCGGGAGGGGCTGTGCGGCCGGCGATAAAGCCTGCGGTGGGCTTCCAGCGGCCCTTTTTCTTCTCGTCCGCCAAGAACTGCGCTGCATCCTCTTCGGCGCTGCCACCGATTTCGCCAATCATGATAATGCTTTGCGTCTCGTCATCGGCCAGAAACATTTCCAAAACGTCAATATGCTCGGTGCCCTTGATCGGGTCACCGCCGATGCCCACCGCCGATGACTGGCCGTAGCCCAGATCGGTGGTCTGCTTCACCGCCTCGTAGGTCAAAGTCCCTGAACGCGAGACCACGCCGCAGGAGCCGCGCTTGTGGATATGTCCGGGCATAATGCCGATTTTACACGCATCCGGTGTGATCACCCCGGGGCAATTCGGCCCGACCAGTCGGGATTTGGACCCTTCCAGCGCGCGCTGCACTGTCATCATGTCCAGGACCGGGATGCCTTCGGTGATGCAGACGATGAGCTCCATCTCCGCATCGATGGCCTCCAGTATGGAATCGGCGGCGAAGGGCGGCGGCACGTAGATCACGCTCGCATTGGCCTGCGTTTTCGCCTTGGCCTCATGCACCGAGTTGAAGACCGGCAGCTCCAGATGTGTCTGCCCGCCCTTGCCCGGCGTCACGCCGCCCACCATCTTGGTGCCGTACGCAATGGCCTGTTCAGTGTGGAACGTGCCCTGAGAGCCGGTGAGGCCCTGGCAGATCACGCGGGTGTTTTCGTCAATAAGTACGGCCATTTTGGTTCCCTTTTTGGTATTTCAAGGTCCGGATAAGGAGGGGAGGAAGCAGCATCATGATGCTCCCGCCTTGTGCAAAAGCACGGTGATGTTGTCGTCCAGGGGCAAGGCGATCCTGTTGACCAGCGTGGTGGCGAACCCGGCGCGACGGCAGGTTTCGGTCAGCGTGCCCAGCGTGAAATAGTTGACGTGGTCGGGGTAGCGAAACCCGCACCAGCTGGCACCGATGACCCGCCTGTTGATCGAGCCGAAGTTGGGCACGCGAATATAGACCGCGCCCGTGTCCTTGAGCGCCCGGTGCGCGCCTTTCAGCACGGTCATCGCCTCGGTCTCATGTTCCAGGTAGGAATTCATGATGATGCCGTCGAACTGGCCCGCGTCGAAGTCCCAGATCGCCTCGGCCCCCGCACCATGGGCGCAGTACCCGCCATGCGACCGCATGTAGGCATCGGCCTGGGCGTGCATGCCCTTTGACAGCTCGATGCCGTAGGGGGTCATCGGCGGGCGCACGCGGGAGCCCAGACCGCAGCCGATGTCCAGAACATGGCCATCGCTGAACCATGCGCGGTACTTGTCGTGCTTGTCGCGATGGGTCAGGCCCAGTTTCTTGCGCAGCGACCGGATGCCGGGGCTGAGGGCGGTGGATCCCCTGGAGGTTTCCTTTTTCTCCTCGTAGGTCTTTTCCCAGGCAAAATCCTCCTCCAGCGCTTCGTAGGCCACGGGGTTGCGTAGGTAGGTCATGTTGCAGCCGGCACAGTGAACCACCTGCCAGTCGTCAGGCGAATACTGATCCCAGGGCTGCGCATCGGTGGCCGAGCAGCAGGGGCAGGGGCGGGGCGCGGTATCCAGCATCTCAGCCGTCCTCCCATCCGGCGGGCAGCCGGTCGACCGCCATGAAGGTCCGGCCGTCGCGCAGGCCCACATGCACCACCGCGACCCGTCCCCGCAGCAGTTCGCGTCCTTCGATCAGCGCGGTGCCGGGCAGCGGTTCGTGGGTTGCGGGCAAGGCGATGGCAAAGCCGAAGACCGGCGGCGTCGCCATCTGGGCGCGCAGCGCGGCAATCGCGGCGTCGGTGTGGTCGCCATCAAAGGCCACTTCGCAGCGGCGCTCGATCTGCGGCGGGGCGTCCGGGGCGGGCTCCAGCGTGATGTCCCAGAAGGTCAGGGCATAGGGCAGTGGGCTTCCGTCGCGGCCCTGCAGGCGCGCCCGGGCTTCGGCTGCCGTCTGGCCGGCCTTGAAGCAGATTGCGTTGAAGCTCGCTATCGCGCTGTCGGCAACTGAGCCTGCCGCCGCCGTGCTGGCGAACGCTATGCATATGACAGCCGCTCGGATCATGAGGCCCCCGGCTGGAACAGGATCAGCGCATAGCGGTACCAGCCGAAGCTTTCGGTACGCTCGGTGGCGATCAGCGTCGGCGGATCGGAGGCCACGGACCAGGCCTGTTCGATGTTGCGGCCCAGCGGTTCGGGGTCGACGGGCCGTGCATCCGGGTAGGTGGCGGCGATGTAATTCCGGAACCGGGCGGTCTGGCCGGTGCGCGATTCCGCCTGCACCACGCACATGCTGTCGGATACCGCGACCGCCGGGCGACGGTCGTCGATCACGTAGGCGCGTGCGCCGGGCACCTCCTGTGGCAGGGGCACGTAGCCAGCGGCGCGCAGCGTGGCATCATCCCGCGGGCCTATGGCGCAGAAACGGTCAAAGGCGCTGACCATCACCGCGGGGGAGCTTTTCGGCACCAGATTGGCCCGCCACATGTTGCGCAGCTCCGCCGTATCGGGGGAGACCCCTTCGGCGGAGCAGGCGGTGAGGAGAAAGAAGGCCAATAGCGCCAAACCTTTCATGCCAGCCGCCGACCGGGGATATGTCACGCAACGCATTAAGAAATCTCGCGGTCAGGGAGGTCGGCTTTCGGTGCAGAGCTCGACGGCGGATATTCTGATTCAGCACCCGGGATTTGCATGTGGGGGCTGAGGGCTCGGGCATATGCCAAAATATCATAGAACAAATCATTGAAATTTGTCTTGAGTCCAACCGCCGTGACCCAGACCCCATCCACGCCTATCAAGGCATTTGGTTTGTGCCAAAACCGAAATCGCCAACTCAGTTTCATGCCCGTCAAATCGGCCGGATCGATGTTAATAATCACGCAGCGACTTCCAAGTAGCTTGTATTCCCTGACACCTGTAACGCTTGCCCAAGGGAGTTCATCGCGGCTGAATCGCAGGTCTCGCAGACCGGAAGGAGAGAGGCTGAGAATCGTTGCCGGCCGGAAAAGAAGGTCATTCAGAACGGTAAGGAGGCATGAACCAAAAAAAACCACGCCAAACCAGCCGTATGGTATTGTCCATGCGCCCCCCCTGGGGTCGTCGAGCATACCACCGTTTGCCACCGAATGAGCGAGTCCGATCAGCACGACGCAAATCAGTGCCAAGCCCAGATATGCCGCTCGCGATTTCCGAATTTCGATTGTTTTTGATGTGTTGGTCATCTGATGTGTCTTGCGTGGACGGTCGTGCCGTCTCGCGGCGTTTCCCAGGGATTGCGCGGATGCCTTAAGGTCTTTGTCAATTCAGACCCGCAAGGGTCGCTCTCAGCATTTCTGCGCACGCGTTGCCGGGGCTCTGCCCGTTCGCGGCTCGAACGCTCCACCGGAGCGTTCGCCGGGCGTATGCCCGGACCGCCGCTCACCCCTTCACGGCCTTCACGATCTTTTGCGCGCCGTCTTTCAGGTCGTCCGCGGCGATCACATCCACGTCGGAGTTGTTGATGATGTCCTTGCCCTGCTGCACGTTGGTGCCTTCGAGCCGCACGACCAGCGGAACCTTCAGGCCCACCTCTTTCACCGCCGCGACAACCCCCTCGGCGATGACATCGCAGCGCATGATGCCGCCGAAGATATTCACCAGGATGCCTTTGACATTCGGATCGGAGGTGATGATCTTGAAGGCTTCGGTGACCTTCTCCTTGGTCGCCCCGCCGCCGACGTCGAGGAAGTTGGCAGGCTCCGCCCCGTAGAGCTTGATGATGTCCATCGTCGCCATCGCAAGGCCCGCGCCATTCACCATGCAGCCGATCTCGCCATCAAGCGCGATGTAGTTGAGATCGTATTTCGAAGCCTCCAGCTCCTTGCTGTCCTCCTCCGTCACGTCGCGCAGTTCGGCGATATCGGCGTGGCGGTAGATCGCATTGCCGTCAAAGCTGACCTTGGCGTCGAGCACCTTCAGATCGCCGCCGTCGGTCACGATCAGCGGGTTGATCTCCAGCATCTCCATGTCCTTTTCCATGAAGGCCTTGTACAAGAGCCCCATCAGGCCGACGCATTGCTTGACCTGCTTGCCCTGGAGCCCCAGCGAAAACGCGATGCGGCGCCCGTGAAACGCCTGGTACCCGGAGGCAGGATCGACCGAGAATGACAAGATTTTCTCGGGCGTTGCCGCCGCGACCTCTTCAATGTCCATGCCGCCCTCGGTGGAGCAGACAAAACTGACCCGGCTGGTCTGGCGATCCACCAGCAGCGCGAGGTAGAGTTCGGTTTCGATGCCGGAGCCGTCTTCGATATAGATGCGGTTGACCTGTTTGCCGGTCGGGCCGGTCTGATGCGTGACCAGCGTGCGGCCCAGCATCTTTTTCGCTTCCTCGGCGGCTTCCTCGACGGATTTGGTCAGCCGTACGCCGCCCTTGTCCCCCGCATCCGCTTCCTTGAATTTGCCCTTGCCGCGACCACCTGCGTGGATCTGCGCCTTGACCACCCACATCGGCCCGTCCAGCGCGCCCGCGGCTGTCTTGGCTTCCTCCGCCCTGAGCACCACACGACCGTCCGAGACCGGTGCCCCGTAGCTGCGCAACAATGCTTTCGCCTGATATTCATGGATGTTCATGGAGTTTGGTCCCGTGCTGTTTGGATCGGTTCTTGGAGGATTTAAAGCGCTAAACGCGAGGGTATGGAACCTGTTTTCCCTAACGGAGGGCATCAGTTGGCCAAATTCCCCATTTTGTGATCACACGCAGAAATGCTGTGATCACAAATACGCGCCTGCCTTAATTTTCGTTGAATTGCAGGGATTCGCGCGCTGCGGATCACCGGGGGGCGACAAACAGGCTTTGCGCGGTCTTTACCATCTCTTGTTCGTACTTGGCCTGTGGCCAGCCGCGTGTCACCACCAGGTTTTCCCAGTTGGGTACGGTCAGCAGGGACCAAAGCGTGTCCGTCGCGGTTTCCGGGTCCATGTTGCGGGGCAGGTCATCGTCGTCGCGCAGCGCTGTGATCGCAGCCTCGCAGCCTTCGCGCAGGTCGTTCATGCGCTTGCTCCAAGCGGCATGGGCCTCGGCATCGCGCGGGGCCATATCCATCAGCGGACGTGCCACGCAGTAGATCTGCGGCACATAGCTGCACCACGCGGAGACGAAGGCGGTCAGACGATCCCGGCCCGATGCCGCAGTGCGGCTGGCGTGAAGCATCGCCGCCAGGTCGAGTTCAGCGTCGAGCGCCTGCGTGGCGGCGATGAAAAGGTCTGCGCGAGACGAAAAATGCAGGTAGATGGCCTGTCGGCTGACACCCGCCTGTCTGGCCACATCCGACAGGCGCACAGCACTGTTTCCCTTGCTGCTCAGCAGGGTGAGGGCCGCTTTCACGATGCGGTCGCGGGTGGGCAGTTGCCTTTTTGACATGGCGTCAAGGAACACCTCGCCAGGGCAATGTCAATCCTCGCACCCTCTATGCAGCTGGCAACAAAAAAGGGAGCCTGACGGATCAGGCTCCCCTTGGTCTTCTGGTGTCGATGATCAGGCCAGGCTGTTGTCGATCCCCTTGCAGGCTTCGACCAGCCCCTTGACCGCCTTGACCGAGTTGTCGAACATGGCCTGCTCGTCCTTGTCCATGGAAATCTCGACAACGCGTTCGATGCCTGCCGCGCCGATCACCGTTGGCACGCCGACGTAAAAGCCGTTCAATCCGTAAGCGCCATCGACATAGGCGGCACAGGGCAGAACGCGCTTTTGATCCTTCAGGTAGCTTTCGGCCATTTCGATGGCCGAGGTCGCGGGGGCGTAGAATGCCGACCCGGTTTTCAGCAGGCCAACGATTTCAGCGCCGCCGTCACGGGTCCGTTGCACAATCGCGTCGAGCTTTTCCTGCGTGGTCCAGCCCATCTTGACCAGATCGGGCAGGGGGATGCCGGCGACGGTGGAATAGCGCACCAGCGGCACCATCGTGTCGCCATGCCCGCCCAGAACGAAAGCGGTCACGTCCTTCATGGAAACGTCGAATTCAGAGGCCAGGAAGTGACGGAAGCGGGCGGAATCGAGCACGCCCGCCATGCCGCATACTTTCTCATGCGGCAGACCGGAGAATTCGCGCAAGGCCCAGACCATCGCGTCAAGCGGGTTGGTGATGCAGATGACAAAGGCATCCGGTGCATGGGCTGCAATGCCTTCGCCCACGGATTTCATCACCTTGAGGTTGATGCCGAGAAGATCATCGCGGCTCATGCCGGGTTTGCGGGCCACACCTGCGGTGACAATACAGACATCGGCGCCCGCGATGTCCTCGTAAGACTGCGTGCCGGACATTGCCGCGTCAAACTTGGCAGACGGTCCGCTTTCGGCGATATCGAGTGCTTTTCCCTCAGGGATGCCTTCTGCAATGTCGAACAGGACGACATCGCCCAGTTCCTTGAGCGCTGCCAGATGGGCAAGCGTGCCGCCGATCTGACCGGCGCCGATCAGCGCGATTTTGGGTCTGGCCATGAGTGTGTGCTCCGCGTTCGGTTGAGATTGCGCCTGTGCTATCCAATAGCGCGTGGTTGCGCAAGTTGACTTGCGCGGTTGTGTTCCCCGGCGCGGTATCGTGATCTCCGGTCAGGTGAGTCGGCGGCGTTCTTCGGAAGAGCGCCAAGATCCGCATGGAACAGAGGTGTCAGATGCTGGTTTTGGATTGGATGTTTTTTGCCGTTGCCGGGCCGGCGGTGGTGTTCGCGGGCATCTCCAAGGGTGGGTTCGGTTCCGGGGCGGCGTTCGCTGCGGCCAGTGTGCTGGCACTGGTCATCGAACCGGGGCAGGCGCTGGGCGTGATGTTGCCCCTGCTGATGCTGATCGACCTGTCGACCCTGCGACCCTACTGGCGCAAGTGGGACGGTGCCGCGGCACGTCTCCTGGTTCTGGGGGGGCTGCCGGGGGTGGCGCTGGGCGCGGCCTTGTACCGGGTCGCCGAGCCGGATGTCTTCCGGGTGCTGATCGGCGCCATTTCGATCGGGTTTGTGGCGTGGCACGTCGCCGTGGGCCGTGGTCTGGTGACGTTGTCCAAGCGCAGCCTGCCCGCCTGGGCCGGAGTTGCAGCAGGATCGGTGGCGGGGTTCACCAGTTTCGTCAGCCATGCCGGCGGGCCGCCAGCGGCCGTCTACCTGCTGTCCAAGAAAGTGACAAAAACCCAGTATCAGGCGACCACGGTACTGGTGTTCTGGCTGGTGAATATCGCGAAATTCATTCCCTATGCGTTTCTGGGGATGTTCACGCTAGAGACCGTAAAGGCCAATCTGGTACTGGCGCCCTTCGCCCTGCTGGGCGCCTGGCTGGGGGTTCGCGCGCATGATATGGTCCCCGAACGGGTCTTTTTTGCGCTGACCTATATTCTGTTGACCCTCACCGGGATCAAGCTGGTGTGGGACGGTCTCACCTGACGGCAGGCCATCCCAGAACCGTGTGCACATTCGCCGGCAGATGATGCCCGCCGGGTGGTTTAGGCGTCGTTGCCTTTTGCCGGCAGCGCTTCGGCAAGTGTCTCGAAAGACTGCCCGGACGCGACAAGACATGTCAGGCCATTCGGCGTTGTCACCGTAATGGTCCATGTGCCGGTCTCATCCGAGGCGAAAACCTCGATCACCGCGTTGTTGGCACCAAGCCCCATGGACTGGCGGGTTTCGCCGTATCCTTCGGCAAGCCGGTCAACGACGGCCTCGCGCGGTGCGCAGTTCCGCGCGTTCTGCGCAAGAGCGTCGGTTGTGGACGTAATATAAATTGCGGCTGCCGCGCTCAGAGCGCCCAGATGCAGCATTTTTTTCATGCGTGTCATAATGTGTCTGCCTTCGTTCGAAAGGCTGCACCCGCTGTCATCTGGCCCAACCGGATTCCCGGTGATGACCGGGCGGCCCCGGTTCAAGATTAATGCCTGCGATATCCCATTCATTTGAAAGGTCAGCGGCCTTGCTGATACATCCGTTCGCCGAGATATCCGACGCAGGCAGCATCCGCTTCAGGGTTGAAATAATGGTTAATCGACCGAACGGAAAAAGATTGCATTTGATCTTTGCTGCGCCGCGGCACAAAATCTCTTGAACTTTCCGTAAAAAAATGCGCAGTTCTGCGCAACTTTGTAACCTTGCAGTTTGAGTGGAACCGCTCCGATGCCCGCCAACCTACGCCCTTTGCGATCCGTCCTCTATATTCCGGGCTCCAAAGCCCGCGCTTTGGAAAAAGCCAGAAGCCTGCCGACGGATGCCATCATCTTCGATCTTGAGGACGCGGTGGCGCCGGACGAAAAGACCGCTGCCCGGGATCTGCTTGCCGAGGCCCTCGCGACCGGCGGGTACGGGCCGCGCATGATCATCGTCCGCATCAACGCGCTGTCCACACCTTGGGGCACCGACGATGCCGCAGCCGCCAAATCCATGGGGGCTGATGCGATCCTGCTGCCCAAGGTTGATGGACCTGATGATCTGGATGCGCTCGCCGCAATCACCGGCGACGTGCCGCTTTGGGCGATGATGGAGACACCGATGGGGATGCTCCATGCCGCGGCCATTGCGGGCCATCCTCTGTGCCAGGGGATGGTGATGGGCACCAATGATCTGGCCAAGGACATGAACGCCAGATCCCGTGCGGACCGCCTGCCAATGCTGCCGGGCCTCGGCCTGTGCCTGCTGGCCGCGAAGGCGCATGGCATTGCCATCGTCGACGGGGTCTACAACGCCTTCAAGGATGATGACGGTCTGTCGGTGGAATGCGCGCAGGGGCGTGACATGGGATTCGACGGAAAGACCCTGATCCATCCCGCGCAGCTGGAGATCGCGAATGCGGCGTTCTCGCCGACGGATGCGGACCTTGAACTTGCCACCCGTCAGATCGAAGCCTACGAGGCCGCGGTCGCCGAAGGGCAGGCGGTGGCTGTCGTTGACGGGCGCATCGTTGAAAATCTTCATGTTGCCACCGCCCGCGAAACACTGGCAAAGATGGATGCAATTCAGGCCTTAGCAGCGGAGTAGCATCATGGTTTATCTGATCGTCGGTTTGGTCCTGTGGACCCTTGCACATTATTTCAAACGGATGGCGCCGGCGCGCCGGGCCTCGATGGGTGAGCCGGGCAAGCTGCTGGTGACGGCCGGCATCCTGGCCGGTTTGATTCTGATGATCCTGGGGTATCGCGCGGCGGAGTTCATCCCCGTCTGGCAGCCGCCCGCCTTCATGGTGCATGTGAACAACACGCTTATGCTGCTGGCGTTCTGGGTTTTCGGGTCAAGCGCGGCCAAGGGGGCGAAAGCCTGGCCTGCCACCAAGATACGGCATCCGCAACTGACCGGTTTCAAAATCTGGGCCATCGCGCATTTGCTTGCAAATGGTGATCTGGCCTCCGTGCTGCTCTTTGGCGGATTGCTGGCATGGGCCGTCGGGTCTGTGATCATGATCAACCGGGCAGAGCCGGAGTGGACGCCACCCGAACCTGCCGGTACCGCGACATATGTGCGGCTTGCGGTGATCAGCCTTGTCCTGTTTGCGCTGGTTGCGTGGGTGCATGTCTGGCTGGGCGTCTGGCCTTTCCCTGCCTGAAACGAGGAGACCTCAATGCGACTATACCGGTTCCTGTCCGAAGCGGATACATCCGCGTTCTGCCACAAGGTGACGGAGGCGTTGAACAAGGGATGGGAATTATATGGTGATCCGACCCAGACTTTCGATCATGCCAGCGGCGTCATGCGGTGCGGGCAGGCGGTGATCAAGGAGGTGGACGGCACCTATACGCCCGACATCAAGCTGGGCGCGCAGTAATGGCGGCCAAAACCAACCCCGGCCGTTTTTTCGAAGACTACGCCGTCGGGCAGGTGATAGACCACGCGGTGCCGCGCACGGTGCAGACCGGTGAGCGGGCGCTGTACCATATGCTCTATCCCGCGCGCCATGCGCTCTATTCCTCGGACCTGTTTGCGCAGGCCTGCGGCCTGCCGGCCAGCCCGCTGGACGATATGATCGCCTTCCACGTGGTTTTTGGCAAAACCGTGCCCGATATCTCGCTGAATGCCGTGGCCAACCTGGGGTATGCGGAAGGGCGGTGGCTGTCGCCCGTCTGGCCGGGTGACACGCTGCGGTCGGTATCTGAAGTCATTGGTGTGAAAGAGAACTCCAATGGCAAAACCGGTGTTGTCTGGGTGCGGACCAAGGGCGTCAACCAGCACGGCGCGGTTGTTCTGGAATACGTGCGCTGGGTGATGGTGCGCAAGCGGGACGCCGCAAGCGACGCGCCCGAAACGGTAGTCCCGGAGCTGTCACAGGTGATTCCCGCCGAGCAGCTGGTGATCCCGAAGGGCCTCGATTTCACCGCTTACGATTTCACCCTCGCGGGCGAACCGCACCGCTGGGGCGACTATGAGGTGGGCGAGCAGATCGACCACGTAGACGGTGTGACCGTCGAAGAAGCAGAACATATGATGGCCACCCGCCTGTGGCAGAACACGGCGAAGGTGCATTTCGACACAACCGCCCGCCCGGACGGGTCGCGGCTGATCTACGGCGGGCATGTGATCTCCATGGCGCGGGCGCTCAGCTTCAACGGGCTGGCCAATGCGCAGATGGTTGTCGGCCTGAACGGCGGCGCCCATGCCAACCCCTGCCTTGCAGGCGATACCGTGCGCGCATGGTCCGAGGTTCTGGACAAGGCCGAAACCGGCGCGCCGGGGGTCGGCGCGCTGCGACTGCGGCTGGTGGCGACCAAGGGCGGTGCCCCCTTCTCGCTGAAGGGCGCGGATGGTAAGTATTTGCCCGATGTCTTGCTTGATCTGGATTACTGGGCGCTTGTGCCGTTGTGACCATGGCGTGCCGTCGCCCGCTGCAACTGAAGGACAAAGCGCATGTTCGTAAGGCTCAAAACCATGCTTCTGCTATGCGGGATGCTTGTGTCCGGCGCGGCCGGGGCGCAGGATCGGGACGATGCATTCGTCTCTGCCAACGTCCTGGCCATTCTCTACCATGAGATGGGCCACGCGCTGATCGATGTCCTGCAATTGCCGGTGTTCGGGCAGGAAGAAGATGCGGCGGACGTTCTGAGCGTGCTGTTGATCGACGCGTTTTTCGAGGAAGATGACGCGGTGGAGATCATGTATGACGCGGCTTTCGGTTTCCTGCGGGAATCGGAAGAGAACGCGCTGGCCTTGTGGGATGTGCACGGGCCTGACCTTCAGCGCTACTACACGATGATCTGTCTGTTTTACGGGGCCAATCCTGACGCGCGCGAGGATCTGGCGCTGGAACTGGAGTTGCCGCAGGAACGGCTTGATACCTGTGTTGAGGAATTCGATCTGGCGGATGCGAGCTGGGGCGCGGTGCTGGATGACATCGCTACCGAGACACCGGGCCGGTCATTGGTCTTTACGGGCGACAGCAACTCATACGTCGGTCAGATTCTGGCGGAGGAGGTGGATGCGCTCAACCGGGATTTCGTGTTGCCGGACACGCTACGCCTGTCGGCGCAAAGCTGCGATGAGCCAAATGGGTTCTACGATCCGGAAACGCAGGAAATCATCCTGTGCGAAGAACTCGACGGTCATTTGCGCGCCTTGGCCGATTTTTGATCACCCGACGAAAAAAAGCATGGGCTTGCGGCGCAGGCTGCGTAGTCTGGCAGGATGAAACACGTCGCCTCGACATTCCTCGCGCTGGTCCTCGGCGCCCCGGCCGCGCTGGCCTGCCAGCTGGCTCTTGTGCTTGCCGTGGATGTCTCCGGGTCGGTTGACGAGCGTGAATACCAGATCCAGATGCAGGGGCTGGCCGCCGCCTTGCGCGATGGCATCGTGATAGACGCGCTGATCGAACAGGAAGCGCATGTGACGCTGATCCAGTGGACAGGATCGTCCCGCCAGCGCCAGACCATTCCATGGACAGCGATCATGTCCGACGACGATGTTGCACGGCTTGCAGAGGCCGTGGCGACGAACCGCCGGGTCTGGCGCAATTACTCCACCGCGATCGGCGAGGCGCTGATCGCCGCCGAAGACGCCCTGGCCCTGGTACCGCATTGCAAAAGGCGGGTGATCGACGTTTCAGGCGATGGCGTCTCGAACGAAGGCATCCTTCCGCGCGACCGCCATCCGGCGCTGGCGGCAGGGGATATCACGGTCAATGCGCTGGCAATCGAAACGGATGACGATGATCTGACCGGGTGGTTTTATGAAAACCTGATCAGGGGAGAGGGCGCGTTTGTCATCACCGCCAATGGGTTCGAGGATTACCCGGCGCAAATCAGGCGCAAATTGCAGCGCGAGACCACCCGGCAACTCAGCGGCGCGCGGTAATGTGATCACACCCAGATCGCGCGTGATCACAAATCGGTGGCGTTAAACAAATTTTGTTTAAAGCGTGCCAAATAACCGCGGCTGGAGAAGGTTCAGGTGCGTGACATTGCCGTAATAAGAAGTAAAAAGAAACGCAGGGAACAAAAGGAATCTATCATGGCCGATGTAAATCGGGGGAACCGCCCCCTGTCGCCGCATCTGACGATTTATCGCCCCCAGCTCACCTCGATGACATCGATCCTGACGCGGATCACCGGCAACGCCCTGCTGATCTCGTCCTTACTGGTGGTCTGGTGGTTTCTGGCGGCGGCCACCTCGCCGGAATATTTCGCCTATGCCGACGGTGTGCTGACCAGCTGGTTCGGCGATCTGGTGATGACCCTGTCGCTCTGGGGGTTGTGGTATCATGCGCTGGCGGGCCTGCGGCACCTGATCTGGGATCAGGGCATCGGCCTTGACCTCGATACCGCCTATAAACTCGGCTACGCTGTGATCGGCGGCTCGGTGCTGCTGACCCTTTTGACCATTGCCGTGATTTGAGGGGGCTGAGATGAGCTATCTGACTGACCGCAAACGCGCCACCGGAATGGGGTCCGCGAAAACCGGCACCGAACATCACTGGTCGATGACCGTGAGTTCCGGTGCGCTGCTGATCCTGATCCCGCTTTTTGTCTTCACCTTCGGCCCGATGCTGGGCGCGAGCTACGAGGAGGTCACCGCCACCTTCAACCGCCCGTTCCCGGCGGTTGTGGCAGGCCTGACCATCATCGTGACGTTCAAACATTTCGCGGGCGGTGTTCAGGCGCTGATTGAAGACTATGTGCATGGGTTGGCCCAGAAGGTGGCGATCGTGGCGATGACATGTGTCAGCTATGCCGCGATGGCTGTCGGCCTCTACGCGATTGTGCGTCTTGCACTCTGAACACATGCTGCGCGGGCTCGGCGCGCGCCCCCTACCTGAGACCAGGAGAGACATCCATGGCTGCTTATGAATACGAAACACATGAATACGACGTGGTTGTGGTGGGGGCTGGCGGCGCTGGCCTGCGCGCGACGCTCGGCATGGCGGAGCAGGGGCTGCGTACCGCCTGTGTGACCAAGGTCTTTCCGACGCGTTCCCACACCGTGGCCGCGCAGGGCGGTATCGCGGCCTCGCTGTCGAATATGGGGCCCGACAACTGGCAGTGGCACATGTATGACACCGTGAAAGGGTCCGACTGGCTGGGCGATACGGATGCGATGGAATACCTTGCCCGCGAAGCGCCCAAGGCGGTCTATGAGTTGGAGCACTACGGGGTGCCGTTCAGCCGCACCGAAGAGGGCAAGATTTACCAGCGGCCCTTTGGTGGCCACACCACCGAATTTGGTGAGGGTCCTGCGGTGCAGCGCACCTGCGCCGCTGCCGACCGGACGGGCCACGCGATCCTGCATACGCTGTATGGTCAGTCGCTCAAGAACAACGCGGAGTTCTACATCGAGTATTTCGCCATCGACCTGATCATGTCCGAGGACGGCGTCTGCCAGGGCGTGCTCTGCTGGAAGCTGGATGACGGCACGCTGCACCTCTTTGCCTCCAAGATGGTGGTGCTTGCCACGGGTGGCTATGGCCGCGCCTATTTCTCCGCCACCTCCGCGCATACCTGCACGGGCGACGGCGGCGGCATGACCGCGCGGGCCGGGCTGCCTTTGCAGGATATGGAGTTCGTGCAGTTCCACCCGACGGGTATTTACGGTGCCGGGTGCCTCATCACCGAAGGCGCGCGCGGCGAGGGCGGGTATCTGACCAATTCCGAGGGCGAGCGCTTCATGGAGCGCTATGCCCCGCAGTACAAGGATCTCGCGCCGCGGGATTACGTCAGCCGCTGCATGACGATGGAGATCCGCGAGGGCCGGGGGGTCGGCAAGGATGGCGATCACATCCACCTGAACCTCAACCACCTGCCGCCCGAGACGCTCAAGCTCCGCCTGCCGGGCATCTCTGAATCTGCGCGCATCTTCGCGGGCGTGAACCTCAACAAGGAGCCGATCCCGGTGCTGCCAACCGTGCACTATAACATGGGCGGTATTCCGACGAATTACTGGGGTGAAGTGCTGGCGCCGACCAAGGACGACCCCGACCGCGTCTCCCCCGGCCTGATGGCCGTGGGTGAGGCGGGTTGTGCAAGCGTGCACGGCGCGAACCGCCTTGGGTCCAACTCGCTCATCGACCTCGTGGTCTTTGGCCGGGCAGCCGCCATCCGCGCGGGCAAGATCGTGGACCCCGACAGCGCCGTGCCGACGCCCAACCCGGCATCTGTTCAGGCCACGCTCGATCGTTTTGACAACACCCGATATGCCAAGGGGGCGATGCCCACCGCAGAGCTGCGCCTCGAAATGCAGCAAACGATGCAGAAAGACGCTGCCGTCTTCCGTGCCAATGACACGCTGGCCGACGGTAAGAAGGCGATGGAAGAAGTGGCCGGCAAATGGGCGGATGTCGGTGTGACCGACCGAAGCCTCGTGTGGAACTCCGACCTGATGGAGACGCTGGAACTGGCCAATCTCATCCCCAACGCGGTGGCCACGATCACCGGGGCCGAGGCGCGCAAGGAGAGCCGGGGTGCCCATGCGCATGAGGACCATCCGGAGCGGGACGACAAGAACTGGCGCAAGCACTCGCTGATCTGGTTCAAGGGCAACAAGGCGTCACTCGGCTATCGCGGCGTTCACGAGCAGCCGCTCACCAGCCATAACGACGGCGGCATCGATCCCAAGAAGATCGCGCCCAAGAAGCGGACGTTCTGACCCAGATGCTGCAAGACCTGCGACGCACGCTGAAATCGGAAGGGATGGTGGCCCATCCCATCAAGACGCGTGCGCCGTATCTCCGGGGATATGGCTTTGACCCCGGGGTTGTGTTCGACGTTGGTGTCGACAGCGGAACGCCCTGGCTGTATCGCAGCTTTCCGCAGGCGCAGTTCGTCCTGATCGATCCGCAACAGGATAGCGCCGAACGCGTGCGCGCCAAGGGCCATCTGAAGGAATTCCATTTTCACGCCGCCGCGCTTGGTGCGCAGGAGGGCAAGGCGACCTTGATGGTGCCGCATTCCGCAAAAGGCGAAGAAACGGCGATGGCCAGCCTGTTGCGGCGCACCGATCCCCTGGCCAAGAGCTTTACCAAAACCGACAAGCATTATGTTCCGGTCAGGCGACTGGATGACATCGCGGTGGCCTACCCGGGGCGGGCGGGGTTGAAAGTCGATACCGAGGGGTCCGAACTGGAAATTCTCAAAGGCGCGCATGATACTCTGAAACGCTGCGACTTCGTGATCCTTGAGCTGTCGCTGACCCACCGCTTTGCCGGTGTTGGCGCGCCATCCGAAGCGGTTGCCATTCTGGCGGCGGCCGGGCTGGAGTGGCGGGACGTGCTCAAGGTCGGCTCTGGCGCCGGTAAACGCGCGCGCCCGCGCTACATGGATGTCTTATTTACAAGGTGGCTATCATGATCCGTTTACTTCTTCCTGCACTCCTGTTGCTGGCCGCCTGCGCGGATGTGCAACGGGCAACGGACACAGCCGGGCGCAACGCCGCGAAATCCATCCTGCCGGAGGCTTTGGCGGTCTATTTCCCGCAGGTGCCCAAGCAACTTTTCCAGCCCTTCACCAACTGCATCGTGGATAATGCCGATGCGAGCGAAGTCCAGTCTCTTGCCGCCGACGCGATCACCGGCGTGGACGAGGGGACCGCAGCCACCATTCGGGCGGTGCTTTCACGCCCCGGAACGCAACAATGTCTGACTGCGGCCGCGCCCGCTGCATTGCAGACCCTTTAGACCTGACAGGAGACCCGGACCATGGTTCAACTGACGCTTCCCAAGAACTCCCGCATGACCAAGGGCAAGACCTGGCCGAAACCGGACGGGGCGACCAATCTCCGCAAGTTCCAGATTTACCGCTGGAACCCGGATGATGGCGAAAACCCGAGCGTGGACACTTATTTCGTCGATCTGGATGCCTGCGGGCCGATGATTCTGGACGCGCTGATCAAGATCAAGAACGAGATCGACCCGACACTGACCTTCCGCCGGTCCTGCCGCGAGGGCATCTGCGGCTCTTGTGCGATGAACATCGATGGCATCAACACGCTGGCCTGTATCTACGGCATGGACGAGATCAAGGGCGACGTGAAAATCTACCCGCTGCCGCATATGCCGGTGGTCAAGGACCTTATTCCCGACCTCACGCATTTCTATGCGCAGCACGCCAGTATCATGCCCTGGCTGGAGACCAAGACAAACCGCCCGGCGAAGGAATGGAAGCAATCCATCGAGGACCGCAAGAAGCTCGATGGGCTTTATGAATGCGTCATGTGCGCCTCCTGCTCCACCTCCTGCCCCAGCTATTGGTGGAATGGCGACCGATACCTCGGGCCCGCCGCTTTGCTGCACGCCTACCGATGGATCATCGACAGCCGGGATGAGGCGACGGGCGAACGGCTCGACGATCTGGAAGACCCGTTCAAGCTCTACCGCTGCCACACCATCATGAATTGCGCCAAGACCTGCCCCAAGGGCCTGAACCCTGCCGAGGCGATTGCCAACATCAAGAAGATGATGGTCGAACGCCGGGTCTGACACCTGTGATCCAGCGGAGGCGCGTCCCGCAGGGACGCGCCACGACACTGCGGAGCCGGGCTTGCAGCCCGGCGGCGCCCCGTGCCATCCTTTGCGCCCAAGCGTGAGGAGAAGAGCGTTGCCCTTTCTGACAAGCCTGCCTGAAACGGCACATCTGGCGGATCTGTTCCATCGGTTTCCGGAGAACGTCGCACCGCTGATGAACTATACGAATGGCGTTCTGCGGGGAGCGGGCGCGCTCAGCGTGGCCGAGCGGGAAATGATCGCAACCTATACCTCGGGACTGAACGCCTGCACCTTCTGTCACGGTAGCCACAAAGCCTATGCCGTGCTTTTCGGGTTTGACGCTGATCTGATGGACGCCATGATCGCGGATTTCGACAGCGCCCCGATCGGGGACAAGCTGCGGCCGCTGCTGGCCTATGTGCGCAAGCTCAACACACTGCCCAGCCGGTTGACCGAGGCCGACGCCCGGGCGGTGTACGACGCGGGATGGGACGAGGTAGCGCTTTTTGAAGCGGTGCAGGTGAACGCTCTTTTCAACATGATGAACCGGATCGTCGAAGGCGCGGGCATCAATTTCGACTACGCGGACGACCCGGAAAGGCACCCCGCAAACGGCAGTACGCCCGACGCTCATGCACATTCCTACGGCGCCTTCGGCAAGCAATTCACGTAAACCATGCACATCGTCCTCGGTCTGATCATTGCCTTTATCGTCGTGGCCATCTTCGCGCGGCGCAACCGGAACACCCGCGGCTGCCGCTGGCGTGAGGACCGGGCGGGCAACCGGGGCAGCCTGCGGAAATACAAATGCGCCGCCTGCGGGGCCGAGGCCTTTACCTCTCAGAAAGGCCCGCCGCAGACATGTAAGTCTCATCTGCCCAAGAGCTGACCGTGCCGGAACAATCTGAAAGGACATCACCCCATGGCCCAAGCCCCTGCTGACGCCGACGCGCGCCGCGCTGTCAAACCGGTTATCTGCTATCCGGTGGAGACGCTGCCCGCGCCGGACATGGCACTTTACACCACGGCCCGGCAGCACCTGACCAAGGTGGACGAGGTGCTTGTGCCGCCCCGCGAGGCACGGGTGTTTTCGGTCCCTGCCGGGCAGTTTTTCCGGATCCGCAGTGTGGATGGCCCGCAAGTGGGCGACCTGAACCTGCATAATGCACGGGATCTCTCCGAGCGGTTCTACTCCGGCAAGACCCGCGCGCTGCACGGCACCCACATTACAGCGGGCGAGCGCATGTGGTCGTCCTTTCCGCACCTGCGCCCGATTGCGACACTCACCCATGACACGCTGAGCTGGTATGGCATCGATGCTTTCGGCGGCTCGGTGCATGACGTCATCGGCACCCGCTGCGACCCCTACACCCATGCGCTGCTATCGGATGGCGGGCAGTACCACCATTGCTGCCACTCCAACCTGACCCGGTCGCTGGCCGCGCATCTGAATGTACCGGCTGCCGAGGCCGAACCCTTGGTGCATGACGTGCTGAATGTCTTCATGTGCACCGGGTTTACCCGAGACACCGGCCAGTATTTCATGAAAGCCTCACCCGTGCGCCCCGGCGATTATCTGGAGTTCTTTGCGGAGATTGATCTGTTGGGCAATCTCAGCGCCTGCCCGGGCGGCGATTGCTCGTCCGAACATTCCAGCGATACCGCAGCCTGCTATCCCTTGCTTGTGGAGGTCTTTGCGCCCCGGGCGGGGGTGCTGAGTGGCTGGTCGTCGCCCCCGGTCAACAGCTATGATGGGTCACATGGTGCGTAAGGCTCAGGTGAAAGCGGCGTCGAGCGCGATTTCCACCATGTCGCCGAAAGTCTTTTCCCTGTCTTCCGAGGGCAGCGCTTCACCGGTTTGCAGATGGTCGCTCACGGTCAGGATGGCCAGCGCGCGCCGTCCGTGACGGGCGGCCAGTGTGTAGAGTTCGGCGGCTTCCATTTCGACACCGAGAATGCCGTGACGCACCATCTGCTCATCCAGATCCGGGCGTTCTGAATAGAATACATCCGACGAATAGATACCGCCGACATGGGTGGTTGTGTTTTTGCCCTTGGCAACCGCAACCGCTGCGGCCAACAGCGCATAGTCTGCCGTCGGGGCAAAGTTGATTTCCTTGAAGATACCCGATGACGGCGAGGTAATTGTCGTCGCGGACATCGCGATAATGACATCCCGTACGGCAACATGCGGTTGCATACCGCCGCAGGATCCGATGCGGATCAGCGTCTGCGCCCCGTATTCCGTCATCAGCTCATTGGCGTAGATCGACAGCGAGGGCATGCCCATGCCGGAGCCCTGTATCGTGACCCGATTGCCCTTGTAGGTGCCGGTAAAGCCCAACATGCCGCGCACTTCGTTCACCAGCTTTGCGTCCTGCAGGAACGTCTCCGCCGCCCAGCGGGCGCGGTAAGGGTCGCCCGGCATCAACACGGTTTCGGCAATGTCTCCGGGCTTTGCCCCGATATGGACAGTCATGATGGTGTTTCCCCTGTTTGGTCGCGCGCAATCTGCCTGTGGAGCGGCGCGGGAACAAGAGAAAAGAGCGCGGCGGGAGCCGTCCGTGCCTATTCCGCGGCGACGGCCTGCGGGTCAGCCAGTGTGACGATATCCATCATGATCGTGTTCAGTTCGAAGTCTTTCGGCGTGTAGACACGCGCCACGCCCATCTTGCGCAAATGCGCCGCATCGTCGTCCGGAATGATCCCGCCGACAATGACCGGCACATGCCCAAGACCGGCCTCCCGCATCTGTTTCATCAGGTCTTCGACCAGTGGGATATGGCTGCCCGACAGGATCGACAGGCCCACCACATGGGCCTGATCTTCCTGTGCTGCGGCGACAATCTCGGCCGGGGTCAGGCGGATGCCCTCATAAGCGATGTCCATGCCGCAGTCGCGGGCACGCACGGCGATCTGTTCCGCGCCGTTGGAATGACCGTCCAGCCCCGGCTTGCCCACGAGGAATTTCAACCGGCGCCCGAGCCTGTCACTGACCGCGTCGACCGCATCGCGCAAGTCGTCCAGTCCTTCCGTCTTGTTCGAGCGCGCACCGGAGACACCCGTGGGGCCCCGGTATTCGCCATGCACGCTGCGCATCTGCGCGGCCCACTCGCCAGTGGTCACCCCGGCCTTCGCCGCCGCGATGGAGGGCGGCACAACGTTGCGACCCTCGGCTGCGGCCGCGCGCAGGTCCGCCAGTGCCGCCTTTACCGCCCCTGCGTCGCGATCCGCGCGCCATGCTTCAAGGCGCGCGATCTGTTCCGCCTCGACCGCCGGGTCCACCACCATGATGCCGCCATCGCCGGTCATCAGCGGCGAGGGTTCGCCCTGCGTCCACTTGTTGACGCCGACGACAACCGTTTCACCGGCCTCGATGCGCCCCAGACGCGCGGCGTTGCTGTCGACCAGCCGGGCTTTCATATAGTCGATCGCCTCGATGGCGCCGCCCATGCCGTCGAGGGTCTCCAGCTCATGCCGTGCACCTTCCTTCAGCGTCGCGACCTTGGCGTCAACTGCCGGGTTCCCATCGAAAAGATCGTCGAACTCCAGAAGGTCTGTCTCATAGGCCATGATCTGCTGCATCCGCATCGACCATTGCTGATCCCAGGGGCGGGGCAACCCAAGCGCTTCGTTCCATGCGGGCAGTTGCACGGCGCGGGCACGGGCTTTCTTGGACAGGGTTACCGCCAGCATTTCGATGAGAATGCGGTAGACGTTGTTTTCAGGTTGCTGTTCGGTCAGGCCCAGCGAGTTCACCTGCACACCATAGCGGAAGCGGCGGAATTTCGGATCTTCGACGCCATACCTGTCCCGGCAAATCTCATCCCAAAGATCGACAAAGGCGCGCATCTTGCACATCTCGGTGACAAAACGGATGCCCGCGTTGACGAAGAAGGAAATTCGCCCGACGAGTGCGGGGAAATCTTCCGCTGGCACGCGCGGCTTCAGCGCATCCAGAACGGCGGTGGCCGTTGCCAGTGCGAAGGCCAGTTCCTGCTCCGGCGTCGCGCCCGCTTCCTGCAGGTGGTAGGAACAGACGTTCATCGGGTTCCATTTGGGCACATTGGTATAACAGTACTCCGCCACATCGGCGATCATCTTCAGGCTGGGCGCGGGGGGGCAGATGTAGGTGCCGCGGCTGAGGTATTCCTTGATCAGATCGTTCTGCACGGTGCCCTGCAGCGAGGCGACATCCGCGCCCTGTTCCTCGGCCACCGCGATGTAGAGCGCCAGCAGCCAGGGCGCCGTCGCATTGATGGTCATCGAGGTATTCATCTTTTCCAGCGGGATCTGGTCGAACAGCGCGCGCATGTCGCCCAGATGGCTCACCGGCACACCCACCTTGCCAACCTCGCCCCGGCTCAGAACATGATCACTGTCGTAGCCTGTCTGCGTGGGCAGGTCGAAGGCGACGGAAAGCCCGGTCTGTCCCTTTGCCAGATTGGAACGGTAGAGCGCATTCGACGCTGTCGCGGTCGAGTGGCCAGCGTACGTGCGGATCAGCCAGGGGCGGTCTTTTTTGGCGTCTGACATGCGAACCTCGTGAATCACTTGCGTAACTTTATTTCGTCATGGGATGGATACTTGGAATATTATACCTTTGTCAATTCGCTGCATTGCGGCATCAAGCCTTAGTTGGCCTGTGCCCGCCAAACCATCTCGATTGCCGTGTCAAACCGGAACACATAACGGAAAGGGCCTGTGCTTTCCTCTTTTTGCGGCGTGAATCCCTGCCTCGCATAAAGTGCCCTGGCCCGTGGATTGGTGTTGATGACATCCAGTCGCACGCCGGATTTTTCCAGTTCAAGTGCTTTTGCCTTGATTGCCGAGAGCAGCGCGGTGCCCAATCCGAGACCGCGCGCATCGGCGTGCACGCAGATACCGTCCATCAGCAGGATATCAGGATCCAGATCACGCTCGATCACCGACAGGACGAGGCCGCGCCATAACGCGCCCCAGGCCCCGTAGACCCTTTGCAAGTCCCCGTAGTCGCCGCCCACCAGAGCGCCGGAGGATGTTTTGTAGCCTGCGATACCGAGGATTTGACCGTCAGACCCCCGCGCCACGAGCGCATAGTCAGGGTCGATCACGCGTCTGAGAAATTGCAGAGCCTTGGCGTCGGGGCCCAGTACCCGGCCCAGCTTGTACCCGAACGCTTGCCAATAAAGGGCCGCGACCGTATCCCGTTCGTCAGCGTCAAATCCGGTGGTTATGCAGAATTCCATTCATTTCATATTGTTCTCGGGCGTCCGGCCTGCAAGGGTCTTGCCATGACGCAGGTCGTTCAACTTCCGCTCTGGCTCTTTGTGCTGATCGTGCTCTTTGCGGCCGTCACCTTTGCCTCCCATTTCCTCTTTCCGTCGGTGCGGTGGTTTTTCCGGCGTCGGTTGGAAAAGGCGGTCACCCAGCTGAACGAACGTCTGACGCGGCCCATCGAACCCTTCAAGCTCGCGCGGCGCCACGACATGATCCAGCGACTGATTTATGACCCGGAGGTCACCCGGGAGATCGTCAATCACGCGAATGAGCATGATGTCCCCGAAAACGTCGCCTTTGAGCGCGCCCGGTCTTATGCGCGTGAAATCGTGCCGAGCTTCAGTGCCGTAGCCTATTTCAGCGTCGGTATCCGTCTGGCGCGGTTGCTGGTGAATTCGATCTACACGGTCTGGACCGGCCCCAGAAACGAGGAGATCATCAAGGGTATTCCGCAGGATGCCACGGTTGTGTTCATCATGAACCACCGCTCCAACATGGATTACGTGCTGGTCACATACCTTGCGGCCCAGACCTCCACCCTGTCTTATGCTGTGGGGGAATGGGCACGGGTCTGGCCGCTCAGCCGCCTGATCCGGATGATGGGGGCGTATTTTATCCGACGCCGGTCTCGTGGGGCGCTCTACCGGAAAGTGCTGGCGCGCTATGTGCAGATGGCGACCGCGGGTGGCGTGGCGCAGGGTATCTTTCCCGAAGGCGGGCTAAGCCTTAACGGGCAGTTGATGCCCCCCAAACTCGGGCTTCTGGCTTATGTTCTCGAAGGATATGAGCCTGACGGTCGCAACGTGGTTTTCGTGCCGGTGGCGATCAACTACGACAGGGTGCTCGAAGACCGGGTGTTGATTGCCGCTGCGGCGCGCGGGGATCGGCGGTTCGGGGCCCGGATTTCGGTCGTGGTACGCTTTATTCTCAGTAAATTCTGGCAGGGCCTGCGCGGACGTGTGACCCGATTTGGAACGGCCGCCGTGGTTTTCGGAGAGCCGCTTTCCTTGCGTGATTTCGGCGCTGACAAACCGGTTGAGGAGTTGGCGGCATGCCTGATGGCGCGCATTCGCGACGCAATGCCGGTGCTGGCGGTACCGCTGGTATCACAGGCCATCCTGCAGCAATCGGCCCCGGCATCCGAAGAGGCTCTGGTTGCGACCGTGCAGCAGATTGCGCGCCCGTTGCGCGCGTGTATGCCCCAGACAACCTATGACACTCTTGCGGAGGCCGTGCATCAGGCGCTCCGGCAAATGCGCAAACACGGCATTGTCGAGGAGGTTGCCGACGGCTGGCAGGCGATCACCGAGCAACGGGACGTGCTGTCCTACTATGCAAACTCGGTTGAAAACCAAGTGAGATTGGATGCATCTGCAGAATAATTGCTGCGGTTGCTCGGTCATAAAGTTACAAAAAGAGATGCTCTGGTGTTGCAATGTTGCGCAACAGTGCATATCCAATCTCAATACCGCAGCGATTCTGCAATGCGGCATGTTTGAGAGTGACTGATAGGAAAAGCTGGAGGCTGGCATGGCACTGGACACAACCATCGCGCAATATGACGCGCCCGAGAAAGACCTCTATGAGATGGGGGAGATGCCTCCGATGGGCTATGTGCCCAAACAGATGTACGCCTGGGCGATCCGGCGGGAGCGGCATGGCGAGCCGGATAAGGCAATGCAGCAGGAAGTCGTCGATGTACCTGAGCTGGACAGTCAGGACGTCCTCGTACTGGTGATGGCGGCAGGTGTGAACTACAACGGTGTCTGGGCGTCGCTCGGACAACCCATCAGCCCGTTTGACGGACACGGGCAGCCCTATCATATCGCCGGTTCCGATGCCTCCGGCATCGTCTGGGCGGTGGGTGATAAGGTGAAGCGCTGGAAAGTCGGCGACGAGGTGGTGATTCACTGCAATCAGGACGATGGCGACGACGAGGAGTGCAATGGCGGTGACCCGATGTATTCCTCCAGCCAGCGGATCTGGGGCTACGAGACGCCGGACGGATCCTTTGCGCAGTTCACCAATGTGCAGAGCCAACAGCTGATGCCGCGCCCCAAGCACCTGACGTGGGAAGAGAGCGCCTGCTACACGCTGACGCTCGCCACTGCCTACCGGATGCTGTTTGGTCACGAGCCGCATGATCTCAAACCGGGCCAGAACGTGCTGGTTTGGGGGGCGTCGGGCGGTCTGGGGTCCTATGCGATCCAGTTGATAAATACCGCCGGGGCCAATGCCATCGGCGTCATCTCCGACGAAAGCAAACGCCAGTTCGTGATGGATCTGGGGGCAAAGGGCGTTCTGAACCGCAAGGATTTCAACTGCTGGGGCCAGCTGCCCACGGTCAACACGCCGGAATATGCCGCATGGTTCACCGAGGCGCGCAAATTCGGCAAGGCGATCTGGGACATCACCGGCAAGGGCGTCAATGTCGACATGGTGTTCGAACATCCTGGCGAGGCGACCTTTCCCGTGTCCACCTTCGTGGTGAAAAAAGGCGGTATGGTGGTGATCTGTGCCGGCACATCCGGGTTCAACCTGACATTTGACGTGCGCTACATGTGGATGCACCAGAAGCGCTTGCAGGGCAGCCATTTCGCGCATCTCAAACAGGCGTCTTCGGCCAACAAGCTGATGCTTGAGCGGCGTCTTGATCCCTGTATGTCGGAGGTCTTCACCTGGGCGGACCTGCCGGATGCGCATATGAAAATGCTGCGCAACGCGCATAAGCCGGGCAACATGTCGGTTCTGGTACAGGCACCAACGACCGGTCTGCGCACTTTCGAGGACGCGCTGGAGGCGCATCGTTAACACCTGAATGATGCAGTTTTACACTGACTAACGCCCGCGAATCACGTGCATGTGACGCGGGCGTTTCCCGTTATACGTGTGACGCACTTTAGTATCAACCACTTACAAAATCTGGCATCGCTATTTCTGGGGAGTAAATAAAGGCGAATTTTCAACCCTCGTTAGTACATGTTAGAGTTGTGTTAATCTTTCATTAACCTTTAAGAGGCGAGTCTGATATGAGAAGTGACTGGATTTTGGACGTTCTTACGGACTTGAAAACTTTTGCGACTGCCAACGACTTACCGGTGCTGGCCGAGCAGTTGGACGATACCGCAATTGTTGCCCTGGCCGAGATCGCCGCCCTTCACGAGAGGACGCAGGGCACGGTACATGGTGGTAGCGAACACGACGGTGGAGGAGGTTTTGGCGGCGCTGGAGCAGGCGGACACGCTTGAATCCATCCAGGATGCCATCCTGAAGCTGAGGGAGCACTTCAACGTCGATAACATGGTCTACCATTGGGTGGACAGCGCGGGTGAACAATATGGCTACGGCACGTATCCTCTGGACTGGGCCGCGCGATACCAGGAGCAGAACTACATCAGGATCGATCCGGTCATTGCCGGCTGTTACAAGCGGTTCCACCCGGTAGACTGGAAGAAGCTGGATTGGTCGAGCAAGGCTGTACGCGCGTTTCAGACCGAAGCAATCGCGTATGGGATCGGAAATCAGGGTTACTCCATTCCGATTCGCGGGCCTAACGGGCAGTTCGCCCTCTTTACCGTGAATCACACCTGTGACGACGATACATGGGAGGAATTCACGGAAACGAACCGCCGTGAGCTGATCCTGATCGCCCATTATTTTAACCAAAAGGCGCTGGAGTTCGAACCCAACCGCGCACCGGAACAATCTCAACCACTGTCCCCGCGCGAAATCGATGCGATGACCCTGCTTGCGATCGGTTACAGCCGGGCGCAAGTGGCTGAAACTCTTTCGATTTCCGAGCATACGCTGCGCGTCTATATCGAAAGCGCGCGCTTTAAACTGGGCGCGTCCAACACCACCCACGCGGTTGCCCGCGCCCTCAGCCGCGGGCTTATTGTCGTGTGAATTTCACCCCCGGTCAGCCCCGAAAGGTTACCAACCCGCGCGCGCGGGTTGGACGGTGTTAAACATCCTCAAGCCATCCTTTGATCACGCCTCGCACTGACCAAAGGAAATGCCATGCTTCGCTATATTTACGCAGACCAGCTTGATCGCCACCCCAAACTCGCGGCTTCAATGTTCAAGGATCGGGCGGATCAGTTCAAGACACGGCTGGGATGGGAAGTGACCGTGGACGATACCGGCTTCGAGCGCGATGAATACGATGCGATGAACCCTCTCTATGTCATCTGGGAAATGCCGGACGGCACGCATGGCGGCTCCATGCGGTTTCTGCCAACAACCGAACGCACCATGGTGAACGATCATTTCACCCAGTTGATGGGCGGCGGCACCGTCACCTCGCCGCTGATCTGGGAATGCACCCGCTTTTGCCTCAATCGTGAGGCCCCCAGCCGTGTCGCCGCCGCTCTGATGCTGGCGGGTGGCGAGATCATGAACGGATTTGGCGTGAAACACTTTGTTGGTGTGTTCGACGCCCGCATGGTGCGGATCTACCGCATGATCGGCTCCTCTCCGGAAGTTCTGGGCAGCGAGGGCACGGGCCGCGATCAAATCAGCGTTGGTCTGTGGGAATTCACACCGCAGGCGCAGGCAAAGATTGCAGCGCGGGCCGGTGTGTCGCTGGAACTGTCGCGGCTGTGGTTTGACCGCGCATTCGGGCGTGTTGAAAACCGCCAGCTGGCCCGGGCCGGCTGAAACAGCGCAGGTCACGTCTGGCCCCCGGCGCGCGCCCCCTGTAGGGTCGCGCCATGACCATTCCCGCGCTCGAATTCTCTGACGATCAGGCCACCGCTTTCGACAGCGTGACGGATGTCCTGCGCGGCGCGGGCATTGATCTCGATGATCAGCTTTTGACGCCACCTAAAAGCTCCGCCACCTCCGTTATGGCCGTGACCGGCAAGGCAGGTTCCGGAAAAACCCTTTTGCTCGCAGAGCTTTACAAGGCACTGGAAAACGCCGGCGTGGAAATCGTGTCGGGAGATTACGAATCCCGGAAGCGGCGCGACAAACGCACGCTTGCGATCCTCGCCCCGACCAACAAGGCCGCCAGCGTGCTGCGGTTACGCGGCGTTCCGGCCACAACAATTCACCGAATTCTCTATACGCCGGTCTATGATCCCGAGTACGAAAGGATCGCGGAATGGCTGGCCACGGGGGGAGAAGAACGCCCCGAGGTCGAAGGCCTGACAGACGTAGCACTTGACCGGGCTGCGGCCTTTTATGCCTCCAACAAATCGATCCCGGGGGCCCTCGCAGCGGCCGGTTTGCGCGGCTCTGATTTCATTACCGGATGGAAACGCCGCGAGGAGCCGCTGGACATCGGGTTTGTCGATGAATCGTCGATGCTGGATGACAAGCAGTTCGAGGACCTGAAGGAGATCTTTCCAACTCTTCTGCTTTTTGGTGACCCGGCGCAGCTTGCGCCGGTAAACCAGTCGGGCACCATGGTTTTTGAGAAGCTGCCGGAAAAGCGTATTCTGACCCTGAACCGTATTCACCGGCAGGAGGCGGACAACCCCATTCTGGACCTCGCGCATGCGCTGGGTGACCCTGCGCTTGGCTTCGAGCAGTTTGAGCGGATGGTCGAGCAGGCCGCCGCGCGGGATGATCGTGTTGTCTGGGGGCAGCGGGTCGAAGTTGACCTGATGGCGCGCAGCCCTGTTCTGGTGTGGCGCAACGCGACACGCATCCGGCTGATCAACGCCTTTCGTCAGGTGCACGGCGCGCCCGAAGATGCGTTGCTGGAAGGTGAACCCCTGATTTGTGACGGTCTTGAATTGCCCCTGAAGCACCGGAAAAAACGACTGGATCTGGAAGCACGCGGCCTGATCAAGGGGGCGCAGGTCATCTATCTGGGAGAAGGCCGCAAACCTGGTTTCAGCCGGTTGCACGTGATGGGGGCGGAAGACCCGCAGGTATCCGCCGCATCGATCGTGAAGATCGAAAAACCGGATGAAGAAGAGCCGTTCATTCCCTTTGCCGCCCGGATGGGTGCCACCTTCCTGCATGGGGCCGCGGTGACCATCCACAAGGCGCAAGGCAGCCAGTGGGACACGGTTCAGGTCTTTGCGCCCGACCTCTATGCGGCGGCGCGTATGGGGCGCACCGAGGCCGGACAGCCGCTGTGGAAACGGCTGGCCTATGTCGCGATTACCCGCGCGCAGGAGCGCCTCATCTGGGTTGTGCGCAACCGGTTGTCGATGCCCACCGGGCCGCTGATGGTGGACGATTTGCGCAGTATCGCGGCCCCGGCGCTGTCTCTGACCGAACCAGAAGTGGAGGATATGCGATGAAGTCCATAATGATCACAGGGGCCAGTTCCGGCATCGGCCACGCCACCGCAGAGGTCTTTCTGGAGGCCGGGTGGCGCGTGGGCCTGATCGCCCGCCGCGCCGACCGTCTGGAAGCGCTGGCGGACCGCTACGAAAGTGCTGTGCCGCTGCCTGCGGATGTTACCGACCCCGACGGCATGAACAGCGCTTTCGAGGCTTTTGGACATCTTGATGTGCTTTTCAACAATGCCGGACTTTTTGGACCCGCAGGCACCATTGACGAGATACATCTGGGGGACTGGGCGGAAGTGATGCAGGTGAACATCGGTGGCATGTTCATTGCCGCGCAACTGGCCTTCCGGCAGATGCGCCGGCAAGACCCGCAGGGCGGGCGCATCATCAACAACGGATCGCTCTCCGCCTATGTGCCACGTCCCAATTCGGTCTGCTACACGACGACAAAACATGCGGTGACCGGGTTGACCAAGACCCTGTCGCTGGACGGCAGGGCGTTTGGGATCGCCTGCGGCCAGATCGACATCGGGAATGCAGAGACGGAACTGCTCGAAAAACTCAAGACGTCGCAACCCGGTACCGAGACGATGAACGTGAAAAACGCAGCGACGTCGGTGCTTCACATGGCGGAAATGCCGCCGGAGGCAAATGTGCAGTTCATGACCGTGATGGCGACGACGATGCCTTACATCGGGCGTGGGTAACCTCGCCGCGGCAGAACGCCAGAGCGGGCATCGCGGCCACATTGCCGGTCGCCCGGTGCCTCAGGCGCGGAAGATGCGGAATACGGCGGATGCGGTCCAGCCCGCGGCGATGGCAATGGCCAGCGACATGATGCCATATATCAGAGGCTGCCCGCGCGACAGTTCGAACAACCAGCGCTCCATTCCCACTTTTTGCACATCGATCGTGGTTTCGTAGCTGGAGATCACTGCGCCGTCACGGGTGAGAAAGATGCGCGTGGCGTAGTCGCCCTCGGTCAAAGCGGCGGGCAATTGTACCGCTGTGCGGAACAGCGTCTGGTCGGTCACCGTGACGGAAGCTTCGCGCAGCTGGTAAAGGTTGGATCGCCCCCGGATGCGGATCAGCGCATCGGTAAAGCTGCTGGCGTCCTGAATGTCCGGCGGTGCCCCAACGGAGCGGATGGCGCGCGGAACGGAGATCTTGTGCCGCAGATCCTCCACGTCCTTGAGCACATCACGCAGCGGGCCGCTGGTGTGCACGGCGTAAAAACTGGGCGCGCGATCCACTTCCACGGCATCGGTGTTCACCCATATGCCAAGGCGCTTCTCTTTGCGTCTTACGGTCAAAGGTGCCGAAGGGCCCGCCACCGCGACGATGACTTCGAGCGGCGGGCCCTCGGGAATGACCTCTTCGCGCTTGATTGCGCCGAAGATCAGGATTTCCGATCCGGCGAAATTGGTGGTGATCGAAATCTTGTCCTTGCTCAGACCAAGCACGACTTCTTCAGCCTGTGCCGTGGCGACAAGGCCAAAGACCAGCGCCAGGAGGGTGGATATGATGCGGCGCCCCATCATCAGTGACCTGTCGCCGCGCCGATGGAGTAGAGCTCCGACGGCATCAGGAGGAGATCGAGGGCCAGCTTTCCGCAGACAACCAGAACCATCAGGGCCAGCAGAATGCGCAGTTGCTCGGCTTTCATCTTGACGCCGATCCGGGTGCCGATTTGCGCGCCGATGACGCCCCCGACCAACAACAGAACGGCAAGCACGATGTCGACGGTGAAGTTCGTGGTGGCATGCAGCAGCGTGGTAAATGCAGTCACAAAAATGATCTGAAACAGCGAGGTCCCAACCACGACCTTTGTTGGCATGCCGAGCAGATAGATCATCGCCGGAACCATGATAAAGCCACCGCCGACACCCATGATGGCGGCCAGAATGCCCACGGAAACCCCAACCAGAACGGGCGGTATCACCGAGATATACAGCCCCGAGACGCGAAAGCGCATTTTGAAGGGCAGACCGTGAACCCAGTTGTGTTTCTTGCGCGCGGGCGCCTTGCCCGATTTTGTCTTGCGAATGGCGTTGAGGCTCTCGATGAACATCAGGCTGCCGATGACGCCAAGGAAAACGACGTAGCAGAGCTTGACCAACAGGTCGACCTGACCCTGGGCCTTGAGGTAGTTGAAAACCACAACCCCCATCGCTGCCCCGACCAGACCGCCGATCAGGAGCACCGTGCCCATCCTGAGATCCACGGTTTTCCGCCTGAGGTGGGCCAGAACGCCGGAAAAGGATGAGGCTACGATCTGGTTGGCCTCGGTGGCGACCGCAACCGCCGGCGGGATGCCGATGAAGAACAGCAGCGGTGTCATCAAAAAACCGCCGCCAACCCCGAACATCCCCGAAAGAATGCCCACGATCCCACCCAGCCCCAGCAGCAGGAAGGCATTGACCGATACTTCGGCGATGGGGAGGTAGATTTGCATGTCCTCTGTTAGAGCACAGCGGGACATAAAATCAATGCCCCTTGCTGCTCTGCAGAAAAGAGGACTGACATAATTGGCAAATCTGGCCTTATGCGGTCAGCGTTCTTTCACGTAGGGTTCGCCGCCCGCCCGCGGCGGGACGGCTTTGCCGACAAAACCTGCCAGAATGATCACGGTCATCACGTACGGCAGCGCCCCGAGCAAAGCGCCTTGCACCTTGATGCCAAAAATCGCCTGAATTACATCGGGCCGCGTTTCCAAGGCGCCGAAGAGACCGAAGAGCAAGGTGGCGTAAAGCGCGTGCCAGGGCCGCCATTTGGCAAAGATCAGTGCCGCCAGTGCGATAAAGCCTCGCCCCGCGGACATGTCCTTGACGAAGCCCGCCTGAAGCGCCGTGGACAGATAAGCCCCGGCAATGCCACACAACATGCCGCATATCATCACGGCGGCGTAGCGCAGCCCGACAACCGAAACACCCGCTGTGTCCACCGCCGCGGGGTTCTCGCCAACCGCGCGCAGGCGCAGGCCGAAACGCGTGCGAAACAGAATCCACCATGTCAGCGGCACGGTCAGAAAGGCGATGTAGACCAGAATGGAATGGCCGGAGATCAGCTCTGCGTAGATCGGGCCGAGAAACGGCACGGTGCCAAGGTTTTCCGCGAAGGGCAGGGTGATCGGTTCGAACCGTGCGCCGCCCATCAGCGACGGGGTGCGCCCGCCCTGGCTGAACCAGTCCTGTGCGATCAGAACGGTCAGACCGGCCGCCAGAAAGTTGATGGCCACACCAGAGATCAGCTGATTGCCACGGAAGGTAATCGAGGCGAGCCCATGCAGCAGGCTGAACCCCATGGAGGCCGCGATGCCGGCAAGCAGGCCCAGCCAGACCGACCCCGTCAGGGCGGCAATGGCGGCAGAGAAGAACGCCGCGGCAAGCATCTTGCCTTCCAGTCCGATGTCGAAAATGCCCGCGCGTTCAGAAAAGAGGCCCGCAAGGCACGCAAGCAGCAAGGGTGTTGCCAGACGCACTGTGCTGTCCAGCAGTTGGATGAGGGTCAGGAAATCCATCAGCCGCTCCCCCGACGTGTCATGAGGAACAACCGCTCCAGCGGCATACGGACCATGTTGTCCAGCGCCCCCGTGAAAAGGATCACCAATGCCTGAATCACCACGATGAGTTCACGCGGTATATTCGTCCAGAGCGCCAGTTCCGCGCCGCCCTGATAGAGAAAGCCAAAGAGCACGGCGGCCAGAAACACGCCAAAGGGGTGGCTGCGCCCCATCAGCGCCACGGCAATCCCGATGAAGCCCGCGCCTTCCACGGCGTTCAGCACCAGCCTTTCCGCTTCGCCCATCACGTTGTTGATGGCCATCATCCCCGCCAGCCCACCGGAGATCAGCATCGCGATCATCGTGATGGCGGTGGGAGAGATACCGGCGTATTTCGCCGCGGGTTCGGATTTGCCGTAGCTGCGGATTTCATAGCCAAGCCATGTGCGCCACAGAAGGAACCAGACCAGCACACAGGCCAGAACCGCAATCAGAAAGGTGACGTTTGCCGGGGCGGCCTTGGAAAAACTGATGCCAATGGGGGCAAGCAAGTCGTGCAGGGTTGGCAGATGCACGGCCTCTGGAAACCGCGCCGAGGCCGGGTCCATGCTGCCCTGGGGGCGCATGACATTCACCAGAAGATAGTTCAGCAATGCCGCGGCAATGAAATTGAACATGATCGTTGTGATAACGATGTGGCTGCCACGTTTGGCTTGCAGATATGCCGGAATGGCAGCCCATGCAGCCCCGAAGAGCGCAGCACCCGCGCTGGCGCCAATCAACGCAAGGGTCCAGTGGGGCCAAGGGATCAGCAGGCACATGAGGGCAACGCCCAACCCGCCGAGCATGGCCTGACCTTCGCCACCGATGTTGAACAGCCCGGCATGGAAGGCAACCGATACCGCCAGACCCGTGAAAAGGAAATTGGTCGCGTAGTAGAGCGTGTAGCCCCATCCGTAGGTGCTGCCCAAAGCGCCTGTGACCATGAGCTGGACAGCCGCGATCGGGTCTTCGCCGATCGCCATGATGACCAGTGCCGACAGGATCGCCGCAAGAAGCAGCGAGATGAGTGGCACGAGGATCACCTCGGCCCATTTTGGCATCACTTCCATGCGTTAGCTCCCCACACCGGCCATCAGAAGCCCCAGTTCCTTTTCGTCGGTCTCTGCGGACTGACGCTCACCCATGATGTGACCGTCAAACATCACCGCAACCCGGTCCGCCAGTGCCAGGATCTCCTCCAGTTCCACCGAGACCAGCAGGATCGCCTTGCCCTTGTCGCGCAGGGCGACGATTTGCTGGTGAATGAACTCAATGGCCCCGATGTCCACACCGCGTGTCGGCTGGCCGATCAACAGCAGGTCGGGATTTCGCTCGATCTCGCGGGCCAGCACGATCTTCTGCTGGTTCCCGCCGGAGAAATTCTTGGCCGCCAGCGCTGGGTTGGGCGGGCGCACGTCAAAGCGTTGCATCTTGGCTTCGGTGTCAGACCGGATGGCCGCGTTGTTCAACAGCACGCCGGATTGATATGATGGGTCCCGATGATAGCCGAAGGCTGTGTTTTCCCAGGCCGAGAAATCCATGATCAGGCCTTCGCGCTGCCGGTCTTCAGGAACATGCGCGATGCCCCGCGCCCGACGGGATCGCCCATCTGCGCGCTTGCCTGCCAGATCCAGTGGCTGACCGCTTACCCGGATCTCTCCGGTGCCATCGGCATAGCCGCCCAGGACTTCGAGCAGTTCGGACTGCCCGTTGCCCGCAACCCCCGCGATGCCAACGATTTCCCCCGCACGCACTTGCAGATCAATGCCCTTGACCCTCTCGACACCTGCGTCATCAACGACCCGCAGGCCCTTGATGTCCAAAATCACATCCCCGGGGGTTGCCGGGGTCTTGTCCACGCGCAGCAGCACCTTGCGCCCGACCATGAGTTCGGCCAGTTCGGCTGGCGATGTGTCGGCAGTTTTGACCGTTGCTGTCATTTCGCCCCGCCGCATCACGCTGACCGTATCCGTGGCTTCCATGATCTCACGCAGTTTATGCGTGATCAGGATGATGGTTTTGCCCTCTGCGCGCAGCCTGTCCAGAATGCGGAACAACTGATCCGCTTCGGCAGGTGTCAAGACGCCGGTAGGCTCGTCGAGGATCAGAATGTCTGCCTGGCGGTAGAGCGCTTTGAGGATCTCTACCCGTTGTTGCATACCGACACCCAGATCCTCGATGACCGCGTCGGGATCGACGTTGAGCCCGTATTCATGTTCCAGTTCAAGCAGCGTCTTGCGGGCTTTGGACAGCGACGGTTTCAGCAATCCGCCATCTTCGGCACCCAGAATAATATTCTCAAGCACCGTGAAATTCTCAACCAGTTTGAAATGCTGGAACACCATCCCGATCCCGGCAGCGATGGCTGCCTGACTGTCGGGAATTTCAGTTTTCTGACCGCTGATGAAAATCTCGCCCTTATCGGCCTTGTAAAAGCCATAGAGGATCGACATCAGGGTCGACTTGCCCGCGCCGTTTTCGCCGATGATCCCGTGGATCGTGCCGGGCATGACGCGGATGGAAATGTCTTTATTGGCCTGAACCGGCCCAAAGGCTTTTGAAATACCCTTGAGTTCAATGGCGGGGGCGGCAGTTTCCTGCCGCCCCGACGTGTCGTCAGCTGTCATGCTCAGAAGCTCAGAGCGGGGCAGCTGTCATCTGATGTATAATCGTGCACGGCGGTGGAGCCGTCGACAATGCTCGCCTTGGCGGCATCGACTTTCGCTTTCATGTCGTCGGAAACCAGGGCCGCATTGTTCTCGTCCAACGCATAGTCAACACCTTCATCCGCAAGGGACATCGCGCGGAAACCCGGTTTCACATCATCGCCGGCCTTCATGATGTCATAGACCGCGACATCCACACGTTTAAGCATGGAGGTCAGAACCTTGCCAGGGTGCAGCGGGTTCTGGTTGCTGTCCACACCGACGGACAGGATGCCTTCGTCAGCAGCGGTTTGCAGCACACCGACACCGGTGCCGCCAGCCGCGGCAAAGACAACATCAGCGCCCTGGCTGATCTGGGCCTTGGTCAGTTCAGATCCTTTCACGGGGTCGTTCCAAGCGGCGGGGGTTGTACCCGTCATGTTGGAGATCACCGTCGCGTCCGGGTTCACCGCTTTCACGCCCTGTGCATAGCCGCAGGCAAATTTGCGGATCAAGGGCACATCCATGCCGCCGATGAAGCCAACGGTGCCGGATTTCGACGCCATGGCGGCCATCATGCCCACGAGGTAGGAGCCTTCATGCTCGGCAAAACCAATGGTCAGCACGTTTTCCTGATCGGGCACCCAGCCGTCGATCGTAACAAAAATGGTGTCCGGATAATCGGGCGCAACCTGGGCGATGGGATCGCTCATCGCAAAACCAGTGGTGATCACCGGGTTTGCACCGGCCTCGGCAAAGCGGCGCAGCGCCTGTTCGCGCTGCGCTTCGGATTGCAGTTCGATCTCAAGATATTTGCCACCGGTTTCATCGGCCCACCGCTGTGCGCCGTTGTAGGCGGACTCGTTGAAGGATTTGTCAAACTTGCCACCCAGATCGAAGATCAGCGCCGGATCGGCGATGGCAGCACCGGCCGACAGCGCAAGCGCAGCCGTGGCACCGAGGAATTTTTGCATAAGAGTCATTCAGGGGTCTCCCAGTTGTGATTTTGGGGCGGGAGCGTCACCGATCGAGCTCTGCCGCCGCCCAGTATGAGCAGATGTTATCTGATCCTGCGCAAATTAGGGCCTAGCTGATCGGCAGGGTCAACCGGTTTTTCAAAGATCGCGGGGGGATTTGCGTTACTGACCGCGGGTCAACGCAGCCTGCATGATCACCGCATCCACAGCCGCGCCATTGGCCCGTTTGTAATATCGCCTGCGGCGCGCGTGCTCCGCGAATCCATGTTTGAGATAAAGGGCTTGCGCGGGCAGATTATCTGCCGCCACTTCAAGAAACGCGGTCTCTGCATCCGCTGTCGCCATCCATTCGGCCATGAGAATGCCTGCAATCCCCTGCCGCTGATGCGCGGGGTCGACCGCAAGGGTCAGAAGCTCAGATTGTCCCGCCACGGTGGAAACAAGGGCGAATCCTTGCTGATGCGTGTGCAGCTGCACATGTTTTCCATCCAGCAAACTGCCCAGTTCCTCCGCGGACCAGGCGCGATCAGCAGCGAATGCCGCCGCATGTATCCGGGCCAGTTCGGCGAGTGTCATGGGAGAATCGCGGGAGGCGCATCGCGCGCTGGCGCGGCGTCTGCCGGGCGCAGGTACAGCGGTGCGGGTCTGGCAGGCGCGTCACGAAAGCGCCGCGCCGCCAGGTGGGCAATGGATACAGCAACGGGATGCGCCGCTTCCTGTCCGCTCGCGCCAATCAGTGGTCCTTCGAAAGCAGGCAGCGCATCGCCGGGCACCAGTACCGGCGATTGTGTGGTAATACCGTCAAATACCTGAAGATAGACCTGACCCCGGCGCGCGGGGATCGCACAGGCGCAGGCCCCGGAAAAACCGTGCCGCAATGCTTCGAACCCGGTGACGCCAACGGCGGGAACGCCAAGGCCCAAAGCCAATCCACGTGCTGCCGCGACAGAGATCCGAATGCCGGTGAAGTTGCCGGGGCCAACGCCCACGCCGATTGCCGCTAAGTCCCTGAAGTGAAGGGCAGATGCGTTCAGCAATTCCTTGCACAGGTCCATAAGCCGCTCGGCCTGTCCCTTGGACATCTGTTCTTCTGCCTGAGCGATGATCCGGTCGCCCTGCAACACCGCCGCTGAGCAGCAGGCAGCTGAGGTGTCGAAGGCCAGAATCACCGGGCGTTTGTCATGAGAACCGGTCATTCGATGTCGGGTGGCGACAACAAGATGTCTCTGCCGCTGCCGGTCTGCCGGGGCAGGTCATCGTCGATATGGAGCCAGGGCACCCTGTTTTCTGCATGGCTGTGGAGCGACGGTTCCAGGTCTGCGGCCTGATCCAGCAGGCCGATGGGCACATAGACCTGGCCCGGCAGATAGTCATACTGCGCGGCAAGCGGTGAGCCACAGGCGGTGCAGAACCACCGGACGACACCGGGGTGGTGCGACACCGGTGGTCCGGGGTCCGGTGTGATGATCAGATCAGCCTCGCAAAAAGCGGCGAATGCTGCCACCGGTGCGCCGGTCACGCGTTTGCAATCAGTGCAATGGCAATAGGCGACGACATGGGGTGCAGCCGAAGACCGAAGGGACTTCGCGCCGCAATAGCATCTGCCGGTTACGCCGGTCTGGTCTGTCATGTCATGTGCCACGCGGGCGTCAGGGGGCGACGGGCCGCACTTCCGTGACTTCCGGGATGTAATGCCGCAACAGGTTTTCGATGCCCATTTTCAAGGTCAGCGTGGAGGAAGGGCAGCCCGCACAGGCACCCTGCATGTGCAGGTAGACAACACCGCGGTCAAAGCCATGAAATGTGATGTCACCGCCATCCTGCGCCACGGCCGGGCGTACCCGGCTGTCGAGCAGTTCCTTGATCTGGCCCACGATCGCGCCGTCTTCGCCGGTGTGTTCGGCGTGGCCGGATGCAGGCGTATGATCGCCCGCCATCACCGGCTGACCCGATTGGAAATGCTCCATGATCGCGCCCAGCAAGGCGGGTTTGATATGATCCCACTCCACCGCGTCCGCCTTGGTGACGGTGACGAAATCGGTGCCGAAGAACACGCCGGTCACGCCGTCAACGCTAAAAATCCGTGTGGCCAGCGGCGACTTGTCCGCCGTGTCCGCGGTCGGGAAATCCGCCGTTCCCATTTCAAGCACGGTCTGACCGGGCAGAAATTTCAGAGTGGCCGGGTTGGGTGTCGATTCTGTTTGGATGAACATGGAACGTCTCCTGAAGCTGTTCCAGATATGCGGATCGGCACGGGCTAAGTCAAGGTTTGGAACGATTCTAATCTGCCGTCAGGGGCCCCCGGTTCGCTGCGCATCGATCAGGTGATCGCTTCCAGCTTTTCCTTGCTCAGATCGCCGGGAACAATCGTTATCGGGATCGGCAGGGCACCTGCGCTTTTCGTGAGCTGTGTGACAAGCGGGCCCGGTCCCTTCTTGTCCGTGCCAGCGCCCAGAACGAGGACTCCGATCTCGGGGTCTTCATGGATCTGGGCAAGGATTTCCTCTACCGCATGGCCCTCGCGGACCACCAGTTCAGGGTCAATCCCCTGCCGGTCGCGCATCCACTTGGCGAATACCTCGAAATGCACTTCGATCCGCTCGCGGGCTTCTTCCCGCATGACTTCGCCCACGCCAATCCAGTGATTGAATTCATCCGGCGGGATCACCGAGAGGATTTCCACCCCACCGCCCGTGTGAGCCGCCCGCATCGCTGCAAAACGCATCGCGTTGAGGCATTCACGGCTGTCGTCGAGCACGACGAGAAACTTGCGCATCTTTCGATGTCCCCCTTTTGGGCAGATCATGACCTCAGATTGCAGGCGGCGCAATCTCAATCTACCTCGCTGATCCTCTGGACAGACGTGCGTTCAGGCGCGATGCTTGTCAAATGTATACAGGGGGCCATGACCGATGCCCATGCTGCAACTGATCTACGCATCCAGACCATTTGGCTACGATCTGAACATGTTGGTCAATATTCTTGCCACGTCCCGTGCCCGGAACGCGCGGAGCAATATCACCGGGGCGCTGATTTGCCGGTCAGATATCTTCCTGCAGCTTCTCGAAGGTCCCAGGGCGCAGGTGGAGGCCACGTTTGAGCGGATACGCGCGGATGACCGGCATGTCGAAGTGACCCCGCTTGTCACAGAACCGGTGCAGGACAGGCTGTTCCCAAGCTGGTCCATGAAACACGACCCGGCAGTTTCCTGGATGTGGTCGCCGCTGGAAATTCATCTCGGTGCCCTGGCCAGCGCATCTGTCATGGATATCCGCGCTATTTTCGTCAGGTCGGCTCAGGCAGAGGACTCATAGCGGCTGTGACGCTGCCCAGTCCCAGTACATGTCGCGCAGGCGTCGCGCCACGGGGCCAACTTGGTATTGAGTGTCTTCGAAGGTTTTCACGGGCGTGATCTTTGACATGTTTCCGGTCATGAAAACCTCGTCGGCGTTCTGGAAATCTTCGAAAGTCAGTACCGTTTCGTGTACCGCTATACCGTCCGCTGCCATGTTTTCCATATGCCGCGCGCGGGTAATTCCTGCCAGGAACGTGCCATTTGCAACAGGCGTGAAGACTTCCCCGTCCCTGACCATGAAGATGTTGGCGGTTGCGGTTTCCGCGACATTGCCCATCGCGTCGGCAACCAGCGCATTGCTGAACCCGCGGGCGCGGACTTCTGCCAACATGCGCGCGTTGTTGGGATAGAGGCACCCGGCCTTGGCGTTGACGACGCTGTCCTCCATCACCGGCCGCCGGAAACGGGTGCGCCCCAAAGTTGCAGAGGCATCGGCGGGAGCCATCGGGATCTGTTCGAGGCTGATGGCAAAGCCGGTGTCTTCGCCGCGCGGCACAATGGCTGTCTCATCGCCGTGAATGCCCCAGTACATCGGGCGGATGTAGACGGAATCCTCCGGACCGTAATGCTTCAGGCCCTCGCGCACGATGTCGACCATGTCCTCGGTTGACACGGTCGGTGTCAGCATCAGCGCCTGCGCCGATTTGTTGACGCGTGCGCAATGGGGCGCCAGATCAGGTGCCAGCCCGTTGAAAAACCGCGCCCCGTCGAAAACAGTTGTGCCCAGCCACGCGCCGTGATCCGCGGCAGTCATGATCGGCACGTCGCCGCGGTGCCATGTGCCGTTGAAATATGTGGTGATATTTGAACCAATGCTCATCTGCGGGTCTCCAAACGTCGGGCACGCCTTGGGCGCGCCGGATCATTGTGCGGTCAGCTTTCCTTAAGGCGCGCGGTATACACCTTCCGGAAGATTCAACGCAGCCGTCAGGTCACGCCATTGTTCCGGCGACAGTGTAATAGAAACCGTACGATCCGTGCGCGGGTCGTATTGATTGAGCAGAATCGCGCTTTCCGTGGCGTGAACGGTCACGTCCTCATTCAGTGGGGCTTGGCCGTCATCCACAAGGGTCACCACCGTGGCGTCGAATTCATGCTCGATTGTAAACATGTGGGCACAGTACGCCATGAGATCGGCATTGCAAGGGGCACAAAGCTGCGTGAACGGGGTGGTCGCTGTCGATCAAGGTGCTAATGTGTAGGGCGAAAACTACAGTTCCTGAAGGAAGTGGATGAATGCGATTTAAATCCCTTGTTGCCGTTGTCGCCACGCTGGCTCTGGCCGGTTGCGAGGTGACAACAGTTTCGTCGCCGTCGGGCCAGCCCGCGCCGCAGGCGACCGGCAATGCTGGTGGCGCGGGCATGACGACGCGCACCTTTGCCAGTGTTGTCCGAACGGTTGAGCCGATTGCCGAGCGTGAATGCCGCGCCCGGACGCAACGCGTCAATTGCGATTTCAAAATCATCGTGGACGATCGACCGAACCAGCCTGCCAACGCGTATCAGACCCTCGACAAATCGGGGCGCCCGATTATCGCCTTCACCGTGGGCCTGATCCGCGACGCGCGAAATGCTGACGAACTGGCATTCGTCATGGGCCATGAAGCGGCCCACCATATTGCCGGACATATTGCGCGCCAGCAGCAAAATGCGGTGGCAGGTGCCGTGATCGCAGGCAGCCTTGCCGTTCTGCTCGGAGGCTCCGGCGAAGCCGTCGAATCCGCGCAGCGCACCGGGGCTCAGGTCGGCGCGCGCACCTACTCCAAGGATTTCGAACTGGAAGCGGATGCGCTGGGAACGATCATCACCGCGCGTGCGGGATTCGACCCGTTGCGCGGGGCGGAATTCTTTGCCCGCATTCCCGATCCCGGTGACAGGTTCCTTGGAACGCACCCGCCCAACCGCCAACGTCTGGAAACGGTTCGAAGGACGGCCGCAAGCCTGTAGGGATCGGTGCAGGGCGTGGTGATGCGGGCTCGGTCAGGAGACCGACTTGGTTGTGCAACGACGGCAACCATCGTAGGGCCGGGCGCACCCTGCGCCAATCTTACCGCGGCTTGTTTCCGTCAATCCATTTCGACATCATCACCTTGTCGCGAAAGCACTCATGCGGGATTTCCCGGTGCTTGATCCGCGCGATCCGCTCTGCAAAAGCCACTTGTTTCGACGAGGGGTAGTTTGCAAATTTTCCGGTTGGAGCTTTGGGTTTATGCGCCTCGATCCATTGCGATAGCGCCGCTCGGGTGGCCCGCGCACGGTGCGGGATGGTTGCGCCCGTCTTCAGCGCGATAGCCTGCGCGTAACGCACCTGTTTTTCCGTTGCGGGCTGAGGCTGTTCGATCGGCAAGGCGCCTTGCTCGGGCGCAAAAAGATCCGGAAACTGAGGTTCAAATGACATGACGCACCCCCTGAGTCGTTCTCTTTGAATTTAGAACATAAAGGGAACATTTTCAAGACATGCCAAGAAACGTAACCGATTATTCAAAGATCAGAGTGACTTCCGTCGCAAAGAGGCGCGTTGCCGGTGGCCTTGCATCCACAGAAAAACAGGGTCTTGTCGGCCTCCGCCTCGAACTTGACTGGCGTGAAGGGCGTGTCCTTGTGCGATCCGTCGCAAAATGGTTGCCTGGAAGATTGGCCACAGCTGCACCAGAAGTAGGTTTTGCCCGCCGAAACATCGACGCGATAGGGGGATTTCTGGGCGATTCTTGGGGTATTGGTCATGATGGCTCCGTCACAGATGGGTTGGCTGTCGAACAGGTGGGTCTCGTGACGATAGCATTTCAGGTGGCGCACTGTCGAAGAAACCTGTCACCGCGCCCGCGGCCCTAGGCAGGCAGGCGTCCCCACAGATCGTATTCCCCCGCTTCGTCGACATCGACGGTGACAATATCGCCTGCGGACAAATGATCGAAGTTCTCGTCAATGAACAGGTTGCCGTCGATCTCCGGCGCGTCGGATTTCGTGCGGCAGGTGGCGGCGTCAGCATCCACCTCGTCCACGATCACATCAAGCCGCTGGCCCACCTTCGCTGCAAGCTTCGCCTCGGAGATGGTTTGAGCCTTGGCCATGAAACGGTCCCAACGGTCCTGCTTTATGTCGTCGGGCACATGATCCGGCAGGTTATTGGAACGCGCACCATCAACGTTTTCGTACTGGAAGCACCCAACCCGATCCAGCTGGGCCTCGTCCATCCAGTCCAGCAGCGTCTGGAATTCAGCGTCGGTTTCGCCGGGATATCCAACGATGAACGTCGAGCGCAGGGTCAGATCTGGGCATATGTCGCGCCATGCCGCGATCTCATCCAGGGTTTTTGCCGCCGCGGCGGGCCGCGCCATGCGCCTGAGCACGGCAGGGTGTGCATGCTGGAACGGGATGTCCAGATAGGGCAGTACCAGACCATCGGCCATCAGCGGGATCAGCTGCCGCACATGCGGGTAAGGGTAGACGTAGTGCAGCCGGACCCATGCGCCTAGACTGCCGAGATCACGCGCGAGGTCCGTCATATGCGCGCGGTGCCCACGGTCTTCGGCATGTTTGATATCCACGCCGTATGCGGACGTGTCCTGACTGATCACAAGCAGCTCTTTGACGCCGTTTTCTACCAGCTTTTCGGCTTCCCGCATCACCGCATGTGCCGGGCGCGATTGGAGCTTGCCGCGCATGTCCGGGATGATGCAGAACCGGCACTTGTGATTGCAGCCTTCGGAGATTTTCAGATAGCTGAAGTGGCGGGGTGTGAGGCTCACACCCGTGGCCGGGAGCAGATCGACAAACGGGTCCGGGCTGGGGGGAACCGCCTTGTGCACCGCATCCAGCACCTGTTCGTATTGATGCGGGCCGGTTACCGCAAGCACGCTTGGATGCGCGCCGGTGATGTATTCCGGCTCCGCTCCAAGGCACCCGGTCACGATCACCCGGCCGTTTTCGTTCAGCGCTTCTCCGATGGCGGAGAGGCTTTCGGCTTTGGCGCTGTCCAGAAATCCGCAGGTGTTCACAATAACGGCATGCGCCCCTGCATAGTCAGGTGAAATACCGTAGCCTTCTGCCCGCAGGCGGGTCAGAATACGCTCACTGTCGACAAGCGCTTTGGGGCATCCCAGGCTCACCATGCCGATGGTCGGCTGCCCGGGTCGCACGGGGGTGTCGAGCCGGGGGGTGGGCGCCAGATCGGGGCGCAGATTGGGTGGGTTTGTGCTCATGACTTGCGCTATAGTGGAAGTGAGGGCCCCCGAAAAGGGCTTGCAGGCTGAGGTGAGGGTACGCGGATGAAATGGATTTTTCGGCTGGTCGGATTTTTGGTCGTCCTTGTGGTGGTTGCCATCGTGTCACTGCTCTTTCTGCCCGCGGATCGCGTAGCCCGCATCGCGGCGGAGCAACTGCGCAATGCAACGGGACGCGAGGTGTCCATTACCGGCGATGTCGCCTTGTCATTCTGGCCGGTGCTCGGCGTGCGCGCCGGTGCTCTGGAAGTGGGCAATGCCACCTGGTCAGAGCAAGGGCCGATGCTGCAGGCCGCCAATGCGGCGATTGGTGTCGATGCGATGGCGCTGTTGCGGGGCGATATCCGGATCACCAACATCGAAGCCGAAAGCCCGACCATCCGGCTGGAGCAACGCAAGGATGGCCGCGCGAGCTGGCAATTCACCGATGCCACCGGCGAGGCCCAGATTTCAACGGAGACCGCGCCGACCCGCCCCGCGCGTACCATCAGCATCGAGCGTCTGAAAATTACGGATGCGCGTTTGGTGTATGACGCGGAAGGCAGCGATCTGGTGTCGTATGAAGGCGTTGATTTGACACTCGACTGGCCGGAACGACTTGGCCCTGCGGACATTCGCGCCGTGTTGCGCCCAACCGCACAGGCCGTCACGGTGGAGGCTGTGATTGATGGTTTTGCCGGGTTCATCACCGGTGAAACCCAGACCCTCAAGGCGTCAATCGACACGGCAGCCGGAACGCTATCGTTTGACGGGCGTGCCAACACGGCAGGCGCTGTTGCCGGCGCACTCACACTGAAAACCGATACCACCGACGCGTTTCTGAAAGCGCTCGGCCTGCCCGGGGCCGACCTGCCTCATAACCTTGGCCGCAGGATCGACATGACGACGGATGTGACGCTGACACCTGACCGCAGGCTGTCGCTGCGCGATCTTGCGGTCGATCTGGGCGGCAACCGCCTGTCAGGCGCTGCGGATATCGAACTCAACGGGGTGCCACAGATCAATGCGCAACTGGATGCAGGTCCGTTGGATCTGAGACAGGAGGCTGCCTCCGGCGCGGGCACCGGCAGTGGCAGTGGCGGCGGTGGTTCTGCAAATGCCGGTACCGACGGATGGCCAAAGACGCCGATCGATGCCAGCGGCCTGGCTGCCTTCAACGGTGAAATCGCCCTGACCGCCCAAAGCATCGACCTTGGACAATTCAAACTTGGCCCCACGCGCACGCTGCTGCGCAACGACCGGTCGCGCATGGTTTTCGAGCTGCGCGACGTGCAGGCCTACGGCGGAAATGTGAGCGGCGAATTCGTGATCAACAATCGCAGTGGCCTGTCTGTCGGAGGCAGCATCGGCGCCAAGGCCATTCAGATCCAACCCTTGCTGAGTGACGCTGCTGGATTGAACAGGCTGACCGGACAAGGCAACGCGCAGCTGTCCTTTCTGGGCGCGGGCAACACGGTGGATGCGATCATGCGGTCGCTGTCCGGCGACGGATCCCTTGCCATCGGAAAAGGCACCATTCAGGGGATCGACCTCGACCGGCTTATGCGGTCCGGCGACGTTGGCAGCGGCACGACCGTGTTTGACAGTCTCACCGGCACCTGGACCATTGCGTCGGGTGTATTGAAAAACAGGGATCTGCTGTTGCAGCTCAAGAATTATCGCGCGTCGGGCACGGGTAACATCGGGTTGGGCGCGCAAAATATGGATTACACCGTCACGCCGATCGCCCTGCGCGCCAACAGCGGGCAGGGTATCTCCATTCCGGTGCGGTTCGTCGGGCCGTGGTCCGATATCTCCATCCGGCCTGATCTGGAAGCTGCCTTTGACGCGGAGATCGACGCCAAGAAGGATGAGCTGGAGAACAAGGCCAAGGAGAAGATCAACGAAAAGCTGGGTGTCACCTCGCAGCCCGGACAATCGACCGAGGATGCGGTCAAGGACAAGGTCAAGGAGAAGCTTCTGAAAAAGCTCTTCGACTAAGCGGTTTCAGAAGGTGAGGGGTGATGCCTTGGCCAGCCGGTCAAAGCTCATCAGCGTCTCGATGAGTTTGGGCATCTGATCGAGGTAGATCATGTTCGGACCGTCGCAGGGCGCGTTGTCCGGATCCTGATGCGTTTCCATGAACACGGCCCCCACGCCAACCGCCACGGCCGCCCGCGCCATCACCGGGGCAAATTCACGCTGCCCGCCGGAGGAGCCGCCACGCCCGCCCGGCTGCTGTACCGAATGAGTAGCGTCCATCACGACCGGGTAGCCGGTCTGCGCCATCTGCGGCAGCGAACGCATATCCACAACCAGAGTGTTGTAGCCAAAGGTCGTGCCTCGCTCGGTAAGCAGAATCCGCCGGTTGCCGGTGGATTCGATCTTGGTGACGATGTTCTCCATCTCCCAGGGGGCGAGGAACTGACCCTTTTTCACGTTGATCGCGGCACCGGTGTTGCCAGCGGCCAGCAGCATGTCGGTCTGACGGCAGAGAAACGCGGGGATCTGGATGATATCGACGGCCTCGGCTGCGATGGCGCATTGCGCCTCGGAATGCACATCGGTGATGACCGGAACGCCGTTGGCCTTGCCGACGGATTGCAGGACCTTGAGCCCCTCGTCGATCCCCATGCCGCGCGCGCCGTCAAGCGATGTACGGTTGGCCTTGTCGTAGGAGGCCTTGAAAACATATTGCGCCCCGGCTGCCGCGCAGGCCTCTTTCATCCTGCCGGCGATCATCTGCGCGTGATCCGCGCTTTCAAGCTGGCACGGACCGGCGATCACGGTCAGCGGAAGGTCATTGCCGATCGTCAGATCGCCGACGGAAACATGCGTCATATCAGGAAGTCACCTGTTCACGGAGGATGGATGCCGTGAGCGAGATCATCAGGTAGATACCGGCAAAGATCAAGAAGGCCACGATCGTATTTTCGAACTTACGCGGGTAGCTGGGCTCCTCCGACGGAACCGGTTCAACGCTGGTTGTCAGATACCGGACCTGACGATTTGCTTCCATCCGGGTCTGTTCCATTTGCTGCAGGGCCGATTGCAGCAGCATGTCCCGCGTCGCGAGATCTGCCTGGGCCATCTGGATACGGACGCTCAGTTGTGCCAGCGAGTTTTCGCCCTGGCTGGCGTCGGTCATCCGCGCATTCAAATCGGCCAGTTGATCGTTCAGACGCCGCACGTCCCCGCGTGCACCATCCACCCGGGACTGGTTGGGGCGTGCGTTGTCCAGCAGGGCCGCGAGTTGCAGTTCTTTTTCAAGCAACTGCAGTTCAACCTGGTTGATCTGCGCCCGGAGTCCGGCGATGACCGCCTCGGGGTCAAGCGTTGCCCCCTGTATCTGAAGGTTGACGAGGGCTTCCTGCGCGGCGCGGCGCTCCTTGTCGGATTTCTCAAAGCTTGCCTGGGCTTCTGCCATCTGATCGCCGCGCTTTTGCTGACTGAGGGCGTTCACACGGTCTTCGGCATAGTTGATCAGGGCCTGACTGAAAGCTGCGCTGACCTGGGGATCGGCGGCAATCACTTCCATGCGCAGCACCCCTTCGGTCGGATCATAGCCAACCTTGATATTCTTCTTGTAAGTTTTGTAGGCCTGTTCGTTCGACGGATCGGTTGCAAGCCGTTGAATGGGGTCGATGTCTTGTTGCGAGAAATGCGATTTGAAGCCGACATCAGCATCCAGGCGCAACATCGCGTCCTTGGATTGCAGATAGGACTGGACGGCAATGCTGTCCTGCGAGGTGGCAAACTGGGTGCCGGACAACAACCCGCCGATCCCGCTGCCGCCCTGATTGTCGGCCTGCAGGATCAGGAATTCAGACTTGGTGGAGTACATGGGTGTGGCGACAGCATAGAAATACCATCCCGCAAGCACAGTGGGCAAAAACACGAAAAAGGCCAGCCGGACAAGCAGCATGCCCATCTTGCGGCGGCGCCGAGCCGTGATGTCGCGCTGAATCTCGGAAATCTGCCGGTTGCGCAGATCGGCCGGGTTCAGGTCAGTGGAGGGCAGGGTTTCCCGGCCCATTGGCAGGGTCTGGGGCAGCTGAACACGGCCCCGGTCAGACCCTTTCGCCGTCTCGCCCTCCGCACCAGTCTTTCCGTCCTGCAAAGGATCGTTTTGATTTTGCGGAACAACGAGCTCCAGCATGTTGGACCGTTGGAAGGGATCGATACCACGCTTGCGCAGCAGGCGGACCGCGTCGAAATCCGACGTCGGCGCGAGACCGTTCTTGTGGGCAACCCGCCGTGCCATGCGCAGCTGGCGACCTGTCAGCCCCTCGCGTCGGATGGCATCAAGCTCGACAGCCACATTGCCGGTTGCGGTTGCGTCGTCCTTTTTGGGCGCCGCGTCTTTTTCAGCCGCCTTTTGCTCGGCAACCTCCTCATCCTTTGCAAGCGGGCGCTCGGAGGGGTTGGCGTTTTCCGCACTCAGACCGGGCGATGCACGCTTGATGCGGAACTTTCTAGCTGTCGGTTTGGTAGTCATAAAGACGTTTCGCTTCTTCCAATGTGTCGAACATGTGAAATTGCCCATTCATCAGCACGGCAGCCGAGCGGGCAAATTTCTCAAGCGTTTTCGCCTGATGAGACACGATGATGATTGTCGTGGTGCGCAACCGCTCTTGCAGGATTTCGCCTGCCTTTCGGTTGAATTCCACGTCCGTGGTGCCGGGCATGCCCTCGTCGATCAGGTACATGTCGAAATCGAGCGCCAGCATGAGGGAGAATGAAAACCGCGCCCGCATCCCGGCCGAATAGGTGCCGAGAGGCTGGTCGAAATACTCGCCTAATCCGCATAACCAGCGGCAAAAACTCTCAACATAGTCGGGATCAAGCCCATACAGGCGGGCAATGTAGCGCGCATTCTCCATCGCGGAGACCTTGGTCACCACGCCGCCCATGAACCCAAGGGGGAAGGAGATATTACAGCCACGCCTGATCTCGCCTTCGTCCGGTTTTTCCAGACCGGCCATCATGTTGATCAGCGTGGTCTTGCCGGTACCGTTCGGGGCAAGGATGCCCAGAGAGTTGCCAAGCTCAACCTTGAACGACACGCGGTCCAGGATCACCTTGTGCTGGGATCCCGTCCAAAAGGACTTCGATACATTTTCGAACGCCAGCATGACCTGCTCCGGTTGCGCGTAGACCCGGACACGGGCCTGCCTGCCCTCTGTTAGCAGAGGTTATTTACGGATTATCTACCGTGTTGGGCAATATTATGTCTTAATTCGAAACAAATGTACAACGCATACAGATGGCGCGATCTTCCAGAAACGGCGGGTTTTCGCCTTTCAGGTGAGCTGTTTCGGGCCCGCGTCTCAGCCCGGTTGCTTTTCCACCCGAAACACAACGCCGGCGATAATGCTGATGAATGCAGCCACGAAGCTGAAGAGCGCGCCCATTTTTGCCGCATCCTGTATATCGCCCGGGGCAAAGGCCACGGATGCGACAAAAAGCGATACAGTAAAGCCGATCGCCGCGACGCAGCCGATGACAACAAGGTCGACGGTGCGCATACCCTGAGGCAGCCCCAGCCGCAGGGGACCGGCAGCAACCCAGCCAAACAGCAAAATGCCCACCGGCTTGCCAACGATAAGGCCGGCAAGCACCAGCCAGGTCGCATCGCCGATGGAAGAGAACTGCACGCCGGCGTTCAGCAATCCGAAGAAGAACAACACGATTTCGACCGGTCCTTTCAGCGCGTGCTCGATCTGGTTGAGCAGGTCCGTCAGATATTTTTCGGCCTCGGCGAATATGCCGAATGCCCGGTCCGCGTGCGGAATTGTCGGAACAATGGGTAAGAGGCCGAGGGCAGGGTGCAGACCCGAACGCATAAAGCCATACCACGACAGGCAGGCCGCGATCAGATAGGGGAGGTAATGCAGCCGGGTCCGCACCCAGGTCGAGTTCGGTCGCGCCTGGTTGCCGCGATCGAGAAACCTCGGCAGCCAGTTGGCCAGAATAAACACCGCAATCGCCGCCCCGGCAGAAAACAGTAACCATACGGGTGCCAGATCGCCAGAAGGATAGAACACCGCCAGAATGATCAGACCGGCTGCGTCATCCGCGATGGCCAGCAGCAGCAGGAACCGCACGGCCGGATGCCCCGCACCAAAAACGATGCGCCCGACAAGATAGGAGAATGCAATGTCCGTTGCCGTCGGGATGGCCCAGCCATTGGCGACCGCGTTGTAGGTGTCCGATCCGAACAACAGGGCGAGACCGAGGTAGATGGAGATCGGTCCGACCATGCCGCCAAGCGTTGCAACCAAGGGGGTTGCAGCTTTTTTGCCGCGCAGTGATCCGTTCTTGAGGATAACCGCTTCCCAGACTTCCTTGGCCGCAATCGCGAAAAACAGTGCCATCAGGATATCGTTGACCAGATAGTGTAGTGTCAGGGTGCGATGGCCGTCGTGCAAGTGGCCGATGGGCGCGTGATCCCAGATCTTGAATTCAACGAAATGGTGGTAGCTGTCGTAATCGATGTTTGCCCAGACGAGGGCGATCAGGGCGCCGATAATCAGCAAGAGCGAATAGTTGGTCAGAAAGTTCCAGACGCGATGCATCGACGGCTCCCGATTGTCGTCTCACCTTGCTACGCGATGCCATGGCGGTGATCAACGGGGAGCCGCTTGGCGGCATGGGGTGCGTCCGGCGCGCGGCGGTGGCTTTTATGCGATCATCTGCCAGGCCAGCCCGGCAATGACGGAACCGATGAGCGCATAGACGAGGTAGGCGACAAAGACCTTTGGCTTGACCAGCGCCCAGACTGCAATTGCCGCCGGGATACAGCTTACCCCACCGGCGATCACGAAGGACATCGCCGCCCCCGGCGCCATTCCCTGCGCCAGCAAAGCGTCGACAAGCGGCACCGCGGCATATCCGTTCAGATAGGCAGGTGCGCCGACCAAGGCGCCCATGACGATTGGCCATACACCGGTGCCGCCCAGCAAACCTGCGATGAGCTCGGCCGGCACATAGGCCAACATCATTGCTTCGATCACATAGGCCAGTGTCAGCCACTTAAGCAGGAACAGGGCGTTTTCCTGCGCTGTGTGCCGGAACGTTTCGCGGCGGTCGGTTTCCTGCCAGAAGCGCCACAGGGGTGTGCCGCTGAACGGTTTTTTCACGCTGCAGCATCCGCCGACAGCCGGGCGTTCGCGCAACGGGTTAGTGAAAACCGGGGTGCGTGCAAACAGCATCGTTCCGAAACCGCCGAGCATTCCCAGCCCGATGGCGGACATGGCCTTGGCTGTCGCAAACTCCCAGCCAAGGGTGCCGGAGGTAATGGCGAACATCGCCGGATCCATCAGCGGGGAGGCCAGCCAGAAGGCCATAACCGCCCCCAATGGCGCGCCCACGGCCAGAAGTGCGGCGATGAAGGGGATCACTTCGCAGCTGCAAAAGGGCGATAGCCCGCCCAAAAGCGCGGCCATCACGATCATGCGCGCCTGATGCCCTGAAAATGCTTTGGCCAGCAAGGTTTCCGAACCTGTGGCCTTCAGATAGGCAACCGCAAGCACTGCGAACAGGATAAACGGCGCTGTCCCGGCGAGTGCTTCGGCCAGAAACACAAGGGAGGGGGCGAACCGGGGTGTGTCAAAAATGAAGATCAGTAGCAGAAGCGTGGCGGTGACACCCCACGCACCTATGCGGGGCAGGCGGCGGTTGCCGCTCTGGGTGTGCGTTGTATCAGCCATGGTCATGGTCTCCACCGGGGTTGGCCGTATCGGCGCAGCATTCGTTCAGCAAAAATTCCGACAGGCTCTGCACTTCATCGAAGGCGACGGCGGCACAGATGATGCTGCGCCCCTGCCTGGCCTGTGTGACCAGCCCGGCAGAGGCGAGAATTTTCATATGATGGGTCAGGGTCGATCCGGTGACACCGGTGCGGGCGCCCAGGTTGCCAATGCTCAGCCCCTCCGGGCCGGCTCGGACGAGACTGCGTAATACCGCCAGGCGTTGTTCCGATCCAAGGGCTGCGAAACGTGCCGCAGCAATTGTGAGGTCGAGGTTTTCCGGTGTATTAATTTTCATATTTCTCGAAATATCGAAAGCTTGACGAAACCGCAAGATTTATTTCGATGTTTATCGAAATAAGGTTGATCACCATTTCTTGCCCCCCATTGCAAGCGCGGCCCAATGGTTTAGGTGACACGCATGATGGATATGAGAGATGACCTTGCCGCCTGCACCCTGTGCAGGGATCGATTTGCCCAAACCGTTACCGCGCATGCACCTCGCCCGGTTGTCTGGTTCGCACCGGGCGCGCGTATTCTGATCGCCGGGCAGGCCCCGGGGATGAAAGTGCACAAATCAGGACGTCCTTTCACCGACCCGTCGGGCGATCGCCTGCGCGATTGGCTGTCAGTGGATGAGGATACCTTCTACGACAAAAGCCGGATCGCCATCCTGCCCATGGCGTTTTGCTTTCCCGGTTACAATGCCAAGGGCTCAGATTTGCCGCCGCCGCCGGTCTGCGCGCGAACCTGGCGCGACAAGGCGATGGCGATGCTGCCGGATGTCAAACTCACACTGGTGATCGGCAGCTATGCGATGAAATATCACATCGGCAAAGTGGCATCCGTCACACAGGCCGTTCAGGATTGGCGGAACTACGGGGAAAACATGTTTGTCCTGCCGCATCCGAGTTGGCGCAACACCGGGTGGATCAGGAAGAACCCGTGGTTCGAGGGCGACGTCCTGCCGCGTCTGCGTGCGCGCGTTGCCGAGGTGCTGGCATGAGCGATCTGACTCCGCTGGACCACGCCCATGCAGCCATGCAAGCGGCCCCGACGGATGATGCGGCACGCTTGCGGTTCTACGAGCGGCTGGCGGCCTCTGAATTGTTTCTCATGCTGGCAGAAGATGCCGGCGGAGGGGACCAGATATCACCGGAGATCTTTGAGGTGGCTGAGGCGCGCTACGTCCTGGTGTTTGATCGCGAAGAGCGTCTCGCCGGTTTCGCGGGCCAGACTATGCCCTATGTCGCGCTTTCCGGACGGGTCTTGTCAGGCATGCTCGCCGGTCAAAGGATTGGTCTGGGTGTGAACCTCGATGTCGCGCCCTCTGCGATCCTGCTGCCGGATAGTGCTGTGGAATGGCTGCACCGGACCCTCGGCAACCAACCGGATGAGGTGGAGGCGCGGATCGCGCAGGTGCACGCCCCTAAAGGCCTTCCCGAGGAACTGATCACCGCGATTGACAGCAAACTGGCGACGGCGATGGGCCTTGCCAAATGCGCCTACCTTGTTGCGACAACACAGGAGACAGGCGCGCAGGGGCATATGCTGGGCTTTGTCGGCGCCGTGCCCGAGGCCGAGGCGGCATTGGCGCGCGCCGCAGCCGAAGCCTTGACGTTTTCGACCGTCGAAGCCGGGGCGATGGATGTCGGTTTTTTCCGGGCGTCCGATCCGATGACTGCTCGTATGGAACGTGTGGGCCTGCGCTTTGATTTGCCGCAGGTGCAGGAGGCTGCCCCTGTTGCGGTAACCGCTCCCGGCCTTGATCCCGACAAGCCGCCAAGGCTGCGCTAGGCACAGGGCACCCATCCTCTCTTTCACGATGGGATCACATCGCAGCGGCGATTCATCACAACGCTGCGAGGCAGCGGGCGCGGGGGGTGCAAAACGGGTTACCCTGCTTCTAGATGGAAGGGCGTGGCCTTGGTCACTTCGATACCTGTACCCTTGAACTGGAGCATCCAATGACCCGTTTCTCTCTCTTGATTGCTGGCGCCGCTACTGCCCTGACCCTTGCGTCTTCGGCCTGGGCTGGCGACCAATACGTCGATCCCACAGGCTACGCCGTATCCGGCTACGACGTGGTTTCCTATTTTGATCTGGAGCAGGCGCCCATCGGCGCGGATCAACCAAAGGCCATCCCGGGTGACAAAGACATAACCGCGACCTACAATGGTGCCACCTTCGCATTTTCGACCGAGGAAAACAGAACAACTTTTTTGAACGACCCGGAAAAATACGTACCCCAATATGACGGGCATTGCGCCTACGGCGTGGCGCAGGGCGGCAAGGTTCCGGGCAACCCTAACCTGTGGCGCATTCTTGATGGAAAACTCTACCTCAATATCACCCGCAACGTGGTGGGCTTCTGGGAAGAAGACATCCCTGGAAATCTGCAGCTGTCCGAAGCGAACTGGGTCGACATCGAAGCTGACGCCGCCTCCGACCGTCCGATCCCGCAATTTCAAAGCTCGGCCCCTGTCAACTGATCATGTCTGAGAACACCCCGTCTTCTCCCCCTGCCAAGCCTTCGGCGCGACATACGCGCCGGGGGTTCTTGGCCTTGGGTGCCATCGGCATTGTGACCGGCAGTGCATTTGCCGCGCGCTGGTTCAATATCTGGGCGGAGACCGGGGACAATGCTCTAAGCGCGCCCGATGCGCATGCTGCGGCACTCAGCGGTGACATTCTCCTGATTGATATCCGGCGTCCCGATGAATGGGCACTGACCGGCGTCGGTGAGGGGGCGATCCCGCTGGACATGCGGCGCAAGGATTTTATCACTGCCCTGATGGTCGAAGTCGGCAATGACGCTTCCCGCCCGGTTGCGCTGATCTGCGCGCGGGGCGTGCGATCGCGGCATCAGAGCGCGAAACTGGTCGATGCAGGCTTTACCAGAATTATCGACGTGCCAGAGGGCATGCTTGGCTCTGGCGCGGGCCCGGGTTGGATCAAACGCGGTTTGCCGGTGCGCAGGGAGAGCTGAACGGATGACACGGCTATTGGCGGCGCTGGCCCTGACGTGGCTTGGATGGTCCGGGATGGCCGCAGCCGGCTGCGGCGACACCGCTGACCCCTGCGCGATCGACATGGGTGAATACCATGTCCGCTTGCCAGAGGGGCCAATCAAGGGCGCGATCCTCTATATCCACGGCTACGGCGGGTCGGGTGCCGGCGCCTTGCGCCCAAAGGATTGGGTCAATACCGCGCTTGACCGCGGCTATGTGCTGATTGCCCCGGACGGTATCCCCTACGCGGAGGGACGCGGACGCGGATGGTCCTTCATACCGGGGCGTCAGAAGCTGCGCGATGAACCGGCATTTCTGGCCGCGGTGCGGGATGACGCGGCGGCGCGCTTCGGATTTGACGCGAGCCGCGTGCTGCTGAGCGGGTTCTCCATCGGCGGGTCGATGACGTCTTACATGGCATGCCAGGAACCCGGAGCCTTTGCGGCCTATGCGCCGGTTGCCGGTGGTTTCTGGCGGCCGCACCCGACCGCGTGCAAAGGGCCGGTCAGGCTGTTGCATACCCATGGGTGGACCGATGGTACGGTGCCTTTGGAAGGGCGGGTATTGCGCGGCGCGGATGCCACCGATCCCGGCGCATTGATGCAGGGTGACATCTTTTACACCCTGCGCATGTGGCGCGAGGTCAATGCCTGCAACCAGTTGCGCGCGGATCGCTTTGTGACCAGGGGATCGTTCATGCGGCGGGCATGGGATCGCTGTGCTGAAGGGTCCGCGTTGGAGTTCGCCTTGTTTCCCGGTGGTCATGTTGTGCCGGATGGATGGGCAGAGATGATGATCGACTGGTACGAAGGTCTGTAGGCTACGACTTCGTGGCCTGCGCGGATCGGCGTCACGTCAGTTCAAATGCGGCTGCCATCTGTCGCGACAACGAGATTAACGGTGGAGCCCTGAGAAGCTGATCGGTTGTGCGGCGACCCGGCTGGCCCGCAAGGTATTCAGAAGGCTCCAACGCCAACAAACATGGGAAAAATCACTCAGCCGGAAACCGGTTTGCATTCAGAACCATGCGCATCCGGGAGCGCGCATTCCGCGCGCGTCCGACGATCGCGGGTTCGCGCAGCGTATTGGGGCTTTGCATACGCAGGCCGCCGGGCAGGGAGCGGGGCAGGGGCCAGGCGCTGAGTGCCGACAGCGGCACCGCAAGGCTCAGGCTGGCCGCGATGGGGATAAGCCAGAATGATACAAGGCCCGCTGCCAGACCCACCAGAAGCAGCAGGCCCAGAACCGTTTCCACCCAATGGAACCGGATCAGCGTTGTCAGCGGATAGGCGTTCGCATGCCGCGACTGCGCCGCCCAGGCGTCTGACTTGCCAAACATCGCCCGTAATACGGCCCGCGTTTGCTGGATCATCAGAACCGGCGCGTAAGCAATGGAGAGAATGATCTCCACCGCAAATGCCATCAAAAAGGCGATACGGCCGCCGTAGACCCGTGTGGCCTTGGGGTGCAGCGAGATAATGGCCGCACCCACAAGCTTGGGGCTGAGCAACATCGCGTACATGATGACGAGAAACACCGCTGAATCGATGTGGCTCATCTCGGGGGGCCAGTCGGGAAACAGGGGATTGGTCTCGTTAAAATAGCGCACCACGTTGGTTTCGGAATCCTTGCCCAGCAGCGCCCAGATCACCAGCAGGACGAACCAGGCAGGCGATAACAGGTAGCTCACGGCACCGTGCAACAGGTGAAACCGTGACACGGGGTGCAGTCCGGCTGTACGCAGCAGACGCAGGTGTTGCAGGTTCCCGCGACACCAGCGCTGATCCCGCAGGACATAGTCTATCAGTGTGCCGGGTGTTTCCTCGAAGCTGCCGGTGACCCGGGGCAGGAACCGGACACGCCAGCCGGCGCGCCGCAACAGGCCCGCTTCGACAAAATCGTGGCTGAGGATCAGTTCAGACCGGCCCTTACGGCCGCGAAGGTAGGGCAACCCTGCAGAAGCCGCGAACGCGCGGGTCCGGATAATCGCGTTGTGCCCCCAGTAGTTCCCTTCGCTGCGTGCCCACTTTGCCAACCCTTCGGCGAGCAGCCATCCGTAAGCGATGTTAGAAAACTGTTGCAGCCGCGCGAAAAGCGTTTCTGCCCCGATCAGCATGGGGAAGGTCTGGATCAATCCCGCGTGCGGGTCGACGCTGAGTTCATCGGCCAGCCGATCGATTGCGCGGCCGGTCATCAGGCTGTCCGCGTCAAGCACCACCATCGCATCGTGGGCAGCCCCCCACCCGGTGATCCAATCAACGAGGTTGCCGACCTTCTTGTCGGTATTCGTCGCGCGGCGACGATAGTGCACGGCGATCCCAGCGGGTGCGGAGGTGCGCAGGACCTCGAAGGCCTGTTCTTCTTCAAGCGCAATGGCGGCATCGCGGGTGTCGGAAAGAACAAAGATCGCGTAGCGATGTCTGGTGTCACGCCGCGCGAGGTCCTCGAGCATTGCGGCGGCATTCCCGAAAACATCGCTGGGAACCTCGTTGTAGACCGGGACGAGCAGCGCGACATTCAGGGGGTGCACATCCCCGCGAGGCCGCGTCTGTGCCTCCTCGCGGGCCAGAAGACCGGCGATGGCCACACCAACGGTGCTGACCGACAGGGTGACCCAGATGAACGTCACGCCGATCATCATCAGCAACGCCCATTCCAGACCAGTCATGCCGGTTTCCGCCAGCCAGCCATAAATTCCCGATACCAGCAGCGCCGTTCCGACAAGCGCCGGGACAAAAACCGCCAGCCGCCACCCCAGTGTACGCCGGGGTGTCTGATCGCCCAAGGCAACGGCGGCGTCGGGCGGCGCGGAAAAATCCTGCGCGCGCATGCTCAGAGGTGCCCGCGGCGGCATTGCCCGCGTGTCGGTTGTGCCGATATCCGCAGTCAGGTCTTTCATCCGGTTGTCCAACGGTAAAGCCACACCTCGCTGAGCGGCGCGCCATCCAGGCGCAACTGTGCCCGGAATTCGATGTAGCGGGCCTCTTCTGGTTGAAAGGTAAACGCCAGTCGCGGCCCATTGGTTTCAGGATTTCTTTGCACCAGTCCGGGCGTCACCGTTCCCGCGCTGCCGCGCAGTATGATATCCACGCGTGACAGATCGTCGGGAACAAGTGCACCGTCTTCAAAATCAATCGCGACGATATTGCCGCCTTCAGGCCGCCCGCCGATTGCCGTGTTGACGACGCGCAGCGGCATTTCCGCCTGTGGCGCCGGGTCCTCTCCCCAATCCAGCAGGTAGCTCATTTTGTGGCTGGCGCCTGCGGCAATCGGTTCCGAGGGGCGCCAGTAAGCGACGATGTTGTCGTAGATTTCCAGATCAGCGGGAATCTCGACAAGGGTGACGGAGCCTTGCCCCCAGTCTTCCTGCGGAGTGATCCAGACTGAGGGACGCGAGTGGTAAAGCGCTTCGAGATCCGCGTAGTCGCGGAAATTCCGCGGACGCTGCATCAGGCCAAAGCCGCGCGGATTGTTGTCGGCAAACGCACTGATCTGCAGTGTCAGGGGGTTCGCCAGCGGCCGCCAGATCACCTCTCCGGCGCCATTGTGGATCAGCAATCCATCGCTGTCGTGTACCGCCGGGCGGAAATCATCGAACCGCTGGCGCATGGTCTCGTCAAACAGGAACATGGATGTCAGTGGCGCGATACCGACGTGACGCATTTCGGCACGGGCAAAGATCTCGGCGGAGACAGACATGCGCAGCGTGTCGCCATGCGAGATGTCGAAACGGTAGGCACCGGTACAGCTCACACTGTCGAGCAGGGCATGCAGCACAACCGTGCCGGAACCGGGGTGCGGCGTTTCCAGCCAGAAGGCCGTGAAGTCGGGAAATTCCTCGCCCATCGGATCGCCGGTTTTCAGGGCGAGCCCGCGCGCTGACAGACCGTATGTCTCGCCGGTACCGATCCCGCGGAAATAGCTCGCGCCCTGAAAAACGGCGTATTCCTGAAAGATATCGGCCTGTTCCAGTTCGGCTCGTAGCCGCAACCCCGAATAGCCAAGGGTCGCATCTATTTCCACTTCCGGGAATTTGTCGGTGGTGTCGAAAACGCCCATGTCGAACGCCAGCGGCCGGGCGGCACCGTTCTCGACGACGTTCACTTCGACGGCCTGCGGGAAATACAGCCCGGGCGGAAAGACATCGACGCGTTGCGGCTTGTCCGACCCTTCCCAAAGCGCATTCCGGCCGTCAAACCAGATCTTGCGGTACTGGTCATAGGTGAGATTGCGCCAGCTTTCAGGGATCAGCGGACGGGGGACGTAATCCTGAGCCGCAAGCGCTTTTGCGCGGGTCCGCACGGTTTCGCCGTCAAATGGCTTGGCATCGCCCAGTTGCAGCCCGGGTTCCCCCGCGAAACTGACCGAAGGGGTAGCGGCCAGAGCCGCCAGAGATTTCAGAAGGTCGCGGCGCAGCATCAGGTGTCTGCCTTCTTGCGCCAGGGCTGTGACTTGTACCACCCCGCGCCATAGGCTGTCAGAACCAGAACGCCCATGCCGGCAAAGTTCACGGCGACCACGGTAAGGGTGTCACGCCCGATGTTATCCATTACAAACCCGCTGACACGCGCCGTGAACATGCTGACGATGAACACGGCCAGCGACTGCTGCCCGACCTTGAGTATGATCGCCAGAATATTCTGCCATAGCTTTGCCAGCATCCCTTCACCCTGCGCCAGCAGCCGCGCGCCCTTGTCCCCCGCGGCCACCCAGCACAGATAGGCCAGTGCAAGGAAATGCACATAGCGCAGAAGACCAAAATCGGACTTGGTGATCCAGATGCGATTGGCGATGCGCCAGTCGCGCGCCCAGTCAAAGCCAAACTCGCGCACGCCGATATTGGACAGCGGGATGTTCAACAGCACCACGACAGTCGCCAGCCCGATCAGCAGGGGTGTCACGGGCGGTTTTGGCAACCAGCCGCGCATGAAGGCAAATCCAGTGAAGAAGATCAGCTGCCAGCCAAACGGGTTAAAGAACCATTTGCGGTCGGACCAAGGCTCTGCCGGCAGGCCAAAGTGATACGCCTCCAGCCCCGCCTCTGCCAGTACGCGCCTCTGGGCAAAAAGCCACATACCGCCCACAAAGAGCGCAACCAGACCCAGATGCACCCGGGACAGGGCCATGATCAGCGGCATCATTGCCAGTACCACCATATACATGGGCAGAATGTCGAAATAGTTCGGCACGTAGGTGAGGGTCATAAGCCCGACAAGTTGCGGGCCGGGCTCGGCAAAGAATTTCCACAGGTTCAGGGAGCCGATGTAGACCTTGTCATAGGCGCCGGTCATGTCGATGCCAGCCAGCAGGGTTGCCACCGCGAAGAATAGCCCGAGATGGGCCCAGTAGACCTGCCAGACGCGAAAACTGACCCGGGCGGTGCCCAGTCTCCAGCCCGCAGTGTCATAGGCGCGACCGAAGGCGATGGCAGAGGCCATGCCCGAGCAGAAGACAAAGATTTCCGTGGCGTCGGAAAACCCCCATCGCGCGGGTATCCATGAGGTAAAGAAGTTACCGGGCGTGTGCGCGAACAGGATGATGAACATCGCGATGCCGCGGAAGAAATCCAGACGGAGGTCGCGCTGCTTCACACCTGCCGCGGCGTTCACGGCATGACCAGTGGCGCTGCGCACCAGATGAGTAGGATCGGCAAGTGTCATGGCCGGTCTTTATGCTGTGAGATTACATTTGTCATCAGGGGCAACGCTTTACTGTGCGGGGATCCGCCGGGCCTGCTCGATCGTGGCGAGGCGGGTAAGTGTGAAACGATCCTTGCGACCGGCCCGCCGCGCGAGGCGATCCTGGATCACGGCTTCGGTTTGATCATAGCGGCCGGCCCGCAACCCCGCATCGATGGTGATGCGTTCGAACACGTCGCGTTGCGCATGGCTGCCACCGATGGTCTGCATGGCGGGCCGCGCGACAACCAGATCGGCAAAGGCGGCGTCATACCGCCCTTCGGCGAAGGCGTTCAGGCCCGACAGGGCGGCCACACCCGGATCGGCGTAGCGTTGCGGCATCTCGCCGGATTTTGCGGCATCCTTGGCGAAACGCCGGGCCATGGCGTCCCTGGCGTCCGGGCGGTCCGCGCCGGTCAGGGCCAGCATGTAATGCAGGTCAGCAAATACCACGCAGCCATCATCCGTACGGTTCTGCGCGAGGTCCGCCAGTTCTTCCCAGCGGGGTCCGACATCCATACCCTCAAGCTCCAGCCGCACCAGCAGCGATGTCGCGTTGGAGATGTCGCGATAGTCGTCGGTCTTGTCGGCTCGGATCTGGGCGTCATAGAGGCCGAGAGCTACATCCAGCTCCCCCTTGTCCATATGCAGCAGCGCCTTGTGCCACCAGACGTGGTAGCGGAAGTTGTTGCAATGATCCCAGGCGCTCGCATGGCTTTCGATCAGGTTGATCCCGAGGTCGGGCCGCGCTGTCATGTCGTAGACATGGGTAATGGCGTGAAGCCCCCAGGAATCGTCAGGCGCAAGCAAGAGACCTTCGCGCCCGGCGGCTTCGGCGCGGTCATAGTCGCCGGTTTCTTCCAGAGAAAACGCATGGCACCCAAGGGCGAACCCGCGGCAGGCGTGGTCTTGCCCATGTGCACCCAACACCCGCTCGATCGAGGTGCGCATCCCATTTGCATCGCCGAGAATGAAGCGAATGGCATGGCTGACTTTGGCAGACAGCGTATCGGCCGGATGCGTCGTCAAAATCTGTTCCATGGCGGCAATGGCGCCGGATGGTTTGCCGTCCAGCCAGTGATCCAGAGCCTCCACCCACAGCCTTTCGCGATCGGACAGGGGGCAGGCGTCTTGTGCCGTCCGCGCATCCCTCAATGCGTCATGCGCCGTTTGCACCAGCTCCGCCCGGCCCATCATCAGGGAAAACAATCCCCGGGCGGCGTGGCCCATCGCGAAATTCGGGTGGCTGGTCAAAACCGCGCCCAGATGCGTCGGGGTAGCGGTTCCATGCGCCAGAAAGGCATGGATCATGCCGTTCCAGTCGGCCAGTGCCTCAGGCGTGGAGAGCGTAACAGGGCTGTAACAGATATCATACATCATCGGGATCGCGCCTTCGTTCATTGATCTGCATTTTGTTTAACGCAATATCGGAAGGCGCGAAGGATCAGAGGCGTCGTTACACGCCAACGTGAAGCGACGTGTTAAGATTCTGCCTATGTTTCAGAAATTCGGTCTGAAAACAGGCGGATTCGGGCCGATCGGGCAGCCTTGTTTCAATCCGCTTTGGGCGCGATTCCAAACATTTCAAGAACGGTGTTTGTGTTTTGCCCGAACCTTGGCGGCGGGCGTCTGTACTGAACCGGCGTGCGCGAAAACTTCAGGGGATTGCCCAGAAGCGCGACAGATCCAGTGGCGGCGCCCGGCGTGTCCACCGCAACCACCGTGTCGCGCGCGATGGCCTGATCGGACTGCAGCGCTTCCTCGACCGTGTGGATCGGACCTGCCGGGACTTTGACGGCGTGACACCTCCTGAGGATCTCGTCTCGCGGCAGGTCGGCCAGCGTGCGCGACAGGATTTCGGTAAGGCTCACGCGGTTTTCGATCCGGGACAAATTCGTCTGATAGGCCGGATCATCCGCCAGCGAGGCGAGGCCAAAGGCGTCGCAGAACCGGGCGAACTGTGCATCATTGCCCACAGCAAGCAAGAAGTGACCTTCTGCGCAGGGGAAAGCGTCATAGGGCACGATATTCGGATGCGCGTTGCCGCGCCGTTCGGGCAGTTTGCCCGAGGTCAGGAAATTGGTACCCTCGTTGATCAACCACGCCATTTGCGCATCGACAAGGGCCAGATCAATGTGCTGGCCTTCGCCGGTGGCGTCGCGGTGACGCAAAGCGGCCAGAACGCCCACGGTGGCATACATGCCACACATCACATCGGCGATGCCAACGCCGACTTTCATGGGCGGCCCGTCGGGGGCACCGGTCAGAGACATGATCCCGCCGTATCCCTGCGCCATCAGATCATAACCCGGCTGGTCCCGGTTCGGTCCTGTCTGACCAAAACCGGAGATCGAGCAGTAAACCAGCTGCGGATGCGCGGCCAGAAGGGTTGCGTGGTCCAGCCCGTATTTTTCCAGCCCGCCCGGCTTGTAGTTCTCAACGATCACATCCGCGCGGGCGGCAAGGTGACGGATGGTTTCCTGCCCGTCGTCCGATGCCAGATCGACGGAGATCGACAGCTTGTTGCGGTTTGCCGCCATGAAATAGGCCGACAAATCCGTGCGCGCGCCATCGCTGTCACGCACATAGTTCGGCCCCCAGCCACGGGTGTCATCGCCCTTGGTTCTGGGATTTTCCACCTTGATCACCGTCGCGCCGAGATCACCCAGCAGCTGGGTTGCCGTGGGTCCTGCCAGAATGCGGCTGAGATCAAGCACAACAAGACCGTCCAGCGCCATCGGACTGTCAGAGGCGACCATCATACGCCCCCCGGTCAATGACGGCGGCTATCACCGTGAAGGTATCTGCCGACATCGCCGCGTTCAGTGCGTCTGTCAGCTCGTCACGCGTTGTCACCGTGTGACCCGCGCCCCCGAAAGCCGCGCCCATGGCTGCGAAGTCATGCCGCGCGAAATCCACCCCGCGGTTCTTCATCTGGCGCGACCGCTGCTTGAGCTCAATCAGCGACAGGGATGCATCCACGAATACAAGGATGATCGGCGTTACCGCCAGCTCCGCCGCGGTGGAGAGCTCGCCCGCCACCATCAGGAAGCCGGCATCGCCGCAAAAGCCGATCACTGTGCGGCCCGGATCGGCAAGCTTGGTCCCCATCGCCAGCGGGATGGCACAGCCCATCGTGCACAGCGCGGTCGACTGCGTCAGCCCCCGCGGCTCGTAGCACTCCCACATCTGGCTGAGCAGGATGCGGTGTGCGCCGCTGTCGACAGTGGCCAGGGCATTCCGGGGCAGCACCTGACGGCAGGTGTCCATGATGGCTGCGGGCCCCCAGGCTTCCTGCTTTGGAAAGGCCTCTGCGAGGCTTGATTTCGTGGCGGCAACCTCGCCCTCTGGCCATGTGTCAGAGGGGGCGACACCTTCGGCGATCGCGGCCAGACTGGCTGCGCATCCGGCGACAAAATTCAGACCGGACTGATGCATGTAGTGGTGGTTCGGCACGGCGGTGATGTCGATCACCCGCTGTCGGGCCGGATCCCAGACATCGCGCCAGCCGACGCGCATTTCTATCGGATCGTAGCCGACACAGAGGACCAGGTCCGCCTTTTCGATCAGGGGCAACAGGTGGCTATCCGCCAACGGTGATAACCCCGCCCCGCCCAGAGAGAGCGCGTGATCCTCGGCAAGCAGCCCTTTCGCCTTGTAGGTGGTGACAACGGGGACGTTGTACTTCTCTGCGAAGGCAGTGATTTCGGCCCCTGCACCTTCAACCATGGCATCGAGCCCCACAACCATTATCGGGCGCTTTGCCTCCGACAGCCACCTGCGCGCGGTCGCCAGATCCGCCCCGGAGGGTGCCGTCGGCGAGGCCTTCGGCCGGGTCGGCGGTGCGACAGCGGGCACCGAGGCATCGGCGACGGAAATAGGCACATCAATATGCACGGGTCCGGGCCTGCCTTCGGTGGCGATGGCGACGGCCTTATCCGCGATCACATGGGCCGCACCCGGCACCAGCGAAAACGTCGCTTTGGTGATCGGTCTGAAGACTGCCTGCTGGTCGAGCACCTGATGTGTATAGGTTTGCGCTTCATCCGCGTCCACCGCCCCTGCCAGAACGATCATCGGCACACGGTCCTGGTGCGCGTTGGCGACAGCATTCACACCGTTCAAGGCGCCGGGACCAACAGTTGCCACAAGGATGCCGGGCGCACCGGTGCGGTGGTAGGCTCCTTCGGCCATGAAGGCGGCGGCGTTCTCATGCTTGGCCAGGACGAACCGGATGCCCGCGTCCTCCAAAGCATCGACAAGGGTCAGGACCTCGCCGCCCGGCATCCCGAAGGCGTAACGACAACCCTCTGCATAAAGGCGTCTGGCCAGCGCATCTGCCGCCCGGATCGTTGATGATGTGGACACCTGTGCCCCCTCCCGCCAAAAACTCTCCGCTCGGTCATAAACGAAGCAGAGCGCAGCGCAATTCACCATTGCGTTCGAACTGTTTCAACGGGAAAAAAAGCCCGAACCTGCCGGGGTCGGGCTTAAGTCGACTGTTCTGCGTTAACAAGCTGTGTCAGCGGCGACGGTCACGGCGCGATGACATGGGCTGGAAAGCCACGCCCACGTGAGCCTCGCAGTAGGGTTTACCCTGTTGAACCGGCAATCCGCAGAACCAGAAATCCTCGGTTGCGGGGTCGCCGACCGGCCATTTGCAGGTGCGCTCGGTCAATTCCATCAAGGAGAGCTTCTTGGCCTTCTTCTCGATCTCGGAGACCTTGGCCAGCGCTTCGGGGCTGATTTCATTGGCCGACGGCTGCGGCGGCAAAGGCTGACCGGCAGGAATGATCTGCTTGCGCGCGGGCAGTGGTTTCGGGGCTGCATCAGCCGGGGCCTTCGCAGCCGGTTCCGCGGCCTTCGGCGCGGGCTTGGGCTTTGCCTCGGTCTTGGGCGTAGCCTTTGCCTTAGGCTCCGGCTTGGCGGTGGCAGAGGCCGTCGCCCGGTTGGAGAGGCCCAGCCGATGCACTTTGCCGATGACCGCATTGCGCGTCACACCACCCAGTTCCTTGGCGATCTGGCTGGCGGATTGCCCTTCGCCCCACATTTTCTTGAGCAGTTCCACGCGATCGTCAGTCCACGACATCAGGCATTCCCCAAAATTAAAAACGGCCCTGCAGTGTGAGGACCGTCCGATCATTCTCGTCAGCGCCCTATTTTAATCACTGAGGGCGGAGTTACAAGCGGTGAACGTGCAATCATGACGCAGTGTTTCGCGCACGCTGGCGCAGCCGGGCCTCGCGCCAGGCCAAAAAAGTTCCGCCGGACAGGATCGTGCCCGTTCCGACGAGCGTCACGATATCCGGAATTTGTGCAAAGAACGCCATGTCGTAGAGGGTTGCGAAGATCAGTGTGCCGTAGCTGAACGGGGCAACGAAACTGGCGTCCGCGCGGGCCATCGCGTTGACAAAACAGGCCTGCGCCAAGGCCATACATACCCCCAGGGCGACCAGTACGGCCCATTGAGCGGGGGTGGGCATTTGCCAGACGGCAAGGACAGCCGCCGAGGCGATGATCACGCCCAGGAAGTTGTTGATCAGCAAGACCTGCACCGGCAACTCGCGTCCCGACAGCTTTTTGATGAAGATCACTTCCACCCCCATGATCACGGCGGCGGCCAGCGCCAGAAGGCTGGCGATCTGAAAGCTGTCGGGTGTCGGGCGCAGCAGGATCATCGCGCCTGCAAAGGCGATTGTTGCCGCCGTCCAGCGGACAGGTCCGACTTTTTCTCCCAGAAGGGGAATGGCGAGGATCATTCCGAAGACGGGGTTCAGAAACACGATCGCCGTGGCATCCGCCAGCGGAATGAATGCGACCGAGGCGAACATCAGCGTCACCCCGCCCCATCCAAAGAAAGTCCGGGCACAGTGCAGGCCCCAGTTCGGGCGCGTCAATGCAGGACGCATGATCGCAACAGCACCCGAAATCGCCATGAACGCAAAGACGAACCGCCCGTGGCTGACCTGCAGGGGGTGCAGCGCGGGGCCGAGAGCTTCGCTGCCAAGCGCTTTTGCGAAGAGCGTGGTGCCGGCAATGAAAGCGGTGGCCGTCACCATCAGCAGAACGGCGAGGCGGGGATTGTGCGCTTTCGGTTGAAACATGTGGCCCGCTATGACCCTTATGCGGACGGCTATCAAGAGCGCAAAAACACCTTTGCAAAATGCATGCGCTTAGGCTATCCGGCTTCTATGATCACGATGGCACATATTTCTGTCCGACGACGCGCAGGCGCTTAATCCCGCTGCCGTGATCCCGCCCCCGGTGCGCATCCCTCCCTTCCAAAACATATTGACCTGTCTGTCCGCCTCATGCACGTTCCGTGCTCTTGCCGCAGACCTTTTACAAGGACGATCCGATGATCCCGACCCTTCTGCCCACTTATGCCCGTGCACCGCTCAGCTTTGTCAAAGGCGAAGGCGCTTGGCTGATCGAGGCGGATGGCCGACGTTTTCTGGACCTCGCGGCGGGCATTGCGGTCACCGCGCTGGGACATGCACATCCCGCATTGGTCAAGGCATTGACCGATCAGGCAAATGCGCTGTGGCACACATCCAACCTCTACCAGATTCCGCAACAGCAGGCTCTGGCCGACAGACTGACGGAACACACTTTCGCCGACACGGTGTTTTTCACCAATTCCGGCACGGAGGCCTGCGAACTGGCCGTGAAAATGGCACGCAAGTACTGGACGGAGAAGGGCCATCCCGAAAAGGCGGATATCATTGCCTTCACCGGGTCGTTCCATGGACGGTCCTCCGCAGGGATCGCGGCCGCGGGATCGGAAAAGATGACAAAGGGATTTGGGCCGCTGCTGCCGGGTTTCGTCCATCTGGAATTCGGCGATCATGACGCGCTGACGGCGGCGATTACCGAGACCACGGGCGCCATCATTATTGAGCCGGTGCAGGGTGAAGGGGGTATCCGTCCGGTGCCGGACCAATGCCTCAAGGGGCTGCGGGATCTCTGCGACGAGCACGGCATTTTATTGATTTTCGACGAGGTGCAATGTGGCGTCGCGCGGACCGGCAAACTTTTTGCCCATGAATGGTCGGGGATCACGCCGGACATCATGATGGTGGCAAAGGGGATCGGGGGCGGCTTTCCCATCGGCGCCGTGCTGGCCACCGAAGCGGCCGCCAGCGGCATGACGCTGGGCACCCATGGGTCGACCTACGGGGGCAATCCGCTGGGGTGCGCCGTCGGCTGCGCCGTGATGGATCACGTGACCGACCCGGCCTTTCTGGATGACGTCAACCGCAAGGCAGGGCTGTTCCGCCAAAAGCTCGAAGGGCTTGTGGCGGCGCATCCGGACGTATTCGAAGAGGTGCGGGGGTCAGGCCTGATGCTGGGGATCAAGTGCAAGGCGGCGAATACCGATGTGGTGCAAGCCGGTTACGACGCTCTGGTGCTGACGGTGCCTGCCGCGGACAACGTTGTCCGGCTGTTGCCACCTCTGACGATCGAGGATGCAGAAATCGCGCAGGCCGTCGACCGTCTTGAGGCCGCCGCGGCATCCCTGTCGGCAGCCTGACCACCAACCTGATCCCCACACCTGTGAAGGAAATGAGCGTATCGCGCCACCTCCGCGTCCTAAAAGGCGAACTGACATGAACCACTTTCTCGATATCCACCTAACCGATCCGGCAGACCTGCGGCTCATCATTGATAACGCTGCGCAAATGAAATCCGCGCGGTCGGGCCGTCCCCGCGGGGCGCTGGATGATGACAAGCCCCTTGAAGGTCGTATGGTGGCGCTGATTTTCGAAAAGCCCTCTACAAGGACACGCGTGTCCTTTGATGTGGGCGTGCGCCAGATGGGTGGGCAAACCATGGTATTGTCGGGGTCGGACATGCAGTTGGGCCATGGCGAAACCATTGCCGACACCGCGCGCGTTCTGAGCCGCTACGTCGATCTGATCATGATCCGCACTTTTGACGAGGCGGTTCTGACTGAAATGGCTGAATTCGCGTCGGTGCCGGTGGTGAACGGTCTCACCGACCGGACCCATCCCTGCCAGATCATGGCGGATGTGATGACCTTCGAGGAACACAGGGGACCCATCCGGGGCAAGAAAGTCGTCTGGTCCGGAGATGGCAACAACGTCTGCGCATCCTTCCTGCATGCGGCAGGCCAGTTCGGTTTCGATCTGACGTTCACCGGTCCTCCGACCCTGGACCCAGAGGAGGAGTTCGTCAGTCTGGCACGGGCGAAGGGGTCGACAGTCAAGATCGAGCGGGACCCGGCGAAAGCCGTCGAAGGCGCCGATCTGGTGGTCACGGATACCTGGGTGTCCATGCATGACGCGCAATCCGCCCGGGAGCGGCGGCACAATCAGCTGCGGCCCTACCGCGTGGACGCCGCACTGATGTCAAAAGCCAAGCCAGACGCCTTGTTCATGCACTGTTTGCCCGCGCATCGCGACGACGAGGCGACATCGGACGTGATGGATGGCCCGCATTCGGTAATCTTCGATGAAGCGGAAAACCGTCTGCACGCACAAAAGGCGATTTTAAGGTGGTGCCTGCAGGTCTGAGCCCGCTCACAGTTTGCGCAAGATCGCCTTAAGCTCGGGTTCATCCACGCGCGCGGCGGCTTCCTCCTGAGAGAACCACTCGCGGTCACGCTGGTGGTCTTCGGGGTACGTGTCGGCCAACCCTTCGACCTCGGCCATGTAGACCTGAGCCTGCACCGGCGTCACATCGCCGTCCGCCAACCGTTTGTCATAGTCAAAGTGGCCCACGGGATCGGTCTGCACATCGGCCGATTTGACGCCGGCTTCTTCCCAGGCTTCCTGCAGGGCGGCGTCCGGATCATCAAGCCCGTCGATCGGCCAGCCTTTGGGGACAATCCACCTGCCGGTGTCCCGGCTTGTGACCAACAAGACCTTTTTACCTGCGCGCGTGTTCCGGTAGCAAACAGCCGCCACCTGACGCTGTCGTTTTGGCTCAGCTTCTGCGCAGGACGCAGTTTTGGGGAGTCTCTTTTGCATGCTCATCTTATTTTCTGCTCATTTTTTTAAACCCTACCAGATTTGTTTATTTATTTCAAATTGTTGCCATTTCAGAAGGTTTCCGCCCCTCGTTTCACAATACTTTCGCAGGAAAGTTAAAATTTTCTGTAAACGGCTTCGCGCAAAGAATTTTTTAATGGTGGAGAATTTGCCGGCGTCCATGGACATGACGCAGCTACAACCCGGTCTGCCGCCGCAGTGATCCTGGATGTGGTTATTTCCTTGGCTTTGCGCGCACCGTGGGATCTGCCTGGGTGGGGTCTTCCGGCCAGGGGTGTTTGGGGTAACGGCCGCGCATGTCCTTGCGCACCTCCGCATAGGAAGATGCCCAGAACCCAGGGAGGTCTTCGGTCACCTGTACTGGACGCTGTGCAGGTGACAGCAAGGTCACCTGCAAAGGTGTTCCGGCAATCATCGGGTGGCGGGTGACGCCAAAAACCTCTTGCAACCGTACCGCGATACGAGGCCGACCGTCCTCATAGTCGATTGGCACCTTGCGCCCGAGGGGCGTAGTGAAATGCGCGGGCGCCGCCTGCTGCAGCGCCTGCGACTGATCCCATGTCAGGCGCGCCAGCAGCGCCGGCGTGAAATCAAATCGTTTCCAGTCTTCGGTGGATCGCACGCCGGTCAGATGTGGCAATAACCATGCCTCCAGCGTGGTCATCAGGTATGGCTCCGAGAAATCGGGGAAATCGGCTGTTTCCTGTTGCATCAGCCGTGCCCGCGCCAGCAGACGTTTTGACTGCGCGTTCGGATGCAGGCCCAGTTGGCGCACGCCCTCCAGCATGGCGATCGCGATGTCCTCGGCGGGAGCATCGGGCCAGACACGGTCTTCCAGGACCAGCGCGCCGAAGCGTTCTTGCCGACGTGTTAAGACGCGCCCGTGGCGGCGTGACCAGTCACACAGGGTGTGCCAGGCAATCTGGTCGGGGAATGTCGCACGGAGTTCGGATTGCGTCAGGGCAACGGCCTGACGTATGCGGGCTTCCCGCGGGTCGCCATCCAGATCGGTGGCCACCAGAAACGGCGCGTTGGACAGGGGATCGCCCTCTGGCATCACCGCTCCCTTGCCGCCCGACAGGATGTAACGCGGCGCGTCCCCGGGGCGGCGTTGACCAATGCGGTCAGGATAGGCCAGCGCGGCCAGCACAGCGGTGCCGTTGGGGCCTTCGCCGCACACGCGTGCCGCCAACCGTTTAGCGTCATCGCGCATGCGGGCAACGGCCTGCCTGTTTGGTTCCCACCCGTGAATTTTCTGAAAATCCGCGGGGTCTTTTGCCGCCGCCAGTCTCAACGACAGATCAACCGGGGCTCCGCGCAGGATGTCACGTTCCGACAGCACTGCGGCCAACAGCGGCGCATCGGGGCCGCCGGTGGCGACCATATGCGCAAGCCGGGGGTGCAGGGGCAGTGTTGCAAGGGTTTGCCCGTGCGGGGTGATCCGTCCTTCAGAGGTCAGGGCGCCCAGCATCCGTAAGACCGCTTGCGCCTCTTCCAGACGCCCCGCGTGCGGCGGTGTTACAAATTGCATCTGCGCAGCGGTGCTGCCCCATATCGCCAGTTCCAACGCCAACCCGGTCAGATCGCCGACGTCGATCTCTGCCGGGGGATGGGCCGTCAGCGCGCCGTCCTCCCCCTTCGTCCAGAGCTTGTAGCACACGCCCGGTGCAACGCGCCCGGCCCGCCCGGCGCGTTGCGCTGCCTCCGCACGGGTGACCCGCGTCGTGATCAGGCGGGACATGCCGGAGGACGGGTCGAACTCCGCCCTGCGGGCACGCCCTGCATCCACGACGATGCGGATGTCTTCAATGGTCAGCGATGTTTCCGCGATCGCGGTGGCAAGCACGACCTTGCGACCGGCGGCGGCGGGCGCGATCGCGGCACGCTGATCTTTGAACGGCATCGCGCCAAACAACGGACGCAGCTGGGTATTCGGCGGCAAATGCGGGCGCAAGGCGGCCTCGGTCCGGCGGATTTCTCCTTCACCCGGCAGAAAGACCAATGCGCTGCCGGCATTTTCAGACAGCGCCCTGAGCGTCAGATCAGCAACCGCCTGTTCAAGTCTGTGTGTTTTTGCCAGCGGTCGGGCCAGCCAATGCGACGTCACCTCGAAGGCGCGGCCTTCGGAGGTCAGCACGGGTGCTTGCATCAGGGCAGCTACCGGTTCGGCCTCAAGGGTTGCCGACATGGCCACAAGCAAGAGGTCATCGCGCAATGCCCCGGCAATATCGAGACAGAGCGCCAGCCCCAGATCAGCGTTCAGAGAGCGCTCGTGAAATTCGTCGAAAATCACAACGCCAACACCGGCCAGATCGGGTTGCGACTGGATCATCCGGGTAAGAATGCCTTCGGTGACGACCTCGATCCTTGTCACTTTGGATATCTTGGCGCTGCCCCGGATGCGGTAACCCACTGTTCCGCCCACGGGTTCGCCCAACGTGTCCGCCATGCGCTGCGCGGCCGCGCGGGCAGCAAGGCGGCGTGGCTCCAGCATGATGATGCGGCCATCGGTGACCTGTCCGTCCAGCAGGGCGAGCGGCACACGCGTGGTTTTACCTGCGCCGGGGGGCGCCTGCAGAACCAGCCTGCCGGCTGCGCGCAGGGTGTCGACCACCTGTGGAAGAATGGCATCAATGGGAAGAGTGGCGCTCATGCCTTTGCTTATCGAATGTCCCCGCCCGCGCCAAGCACTGGACAAATCCATGCACCTGGCTGAAAACCTGCGGAGGCAAAGGGGATGATCTGGATGGACATTGGCGATCTGGCAGAGCGGGTGGCACAGGGGGAACGCCGGGCTTTGGCGCGGGCGATCACCCTGGTGGAAAGCGCGCGGCCGGATCACAGGGATCACGCAGCCGCCCTGCTGGATTCCCTGCCAAAGGACCGGCAGGCCTTGCGTATCGGCTTGTCGGGCACTCCGGGCGTCGGCAAATCCACCTTTATTGAAAGCTTTGGCATGATGCTGGTGGCGCAGGGGCTCAAGGTTGCGGTTCTGGCCGTCGATCCGTCGTCCACACGCTCTGGCGGGTCTATTCTGGGCGATAAAACCCGGATGGACCGCCTGTCGCGGGCCAAGGGAGCGTTCATTCGCCCGTCTCCCAGCCAGACTCACCTTGGAGGCGTCGCACGTCGGTCCCGGGAGGCGGTGGCCCTTTGCGAAGGCGCTGGATTCGACGTCATTCTGATCGAAACCGTTGGTGTCGGGCAATCGGAGACCGTGGTGGCGCAGATGGCCGACATCTTTCTGCTGCTTCTGGCGCCGGCGGGCGGTGACGAGTTACAGGGCGTGAAACGCGGCATCATGGAGATTGCGGACATCATATTGATCAACAAGGCAGATGGTGACCTCAGGGCGGCGGCCACGCGAACCTGCGCGGATTATACCGGCGCGCTGCGCCTGTTGCGGAAACGGCCGCAGGATCCGCCGGGGTATCCCAAGGCGATGATGGTTTCAGCGCTGCAGGAGGCCGGTTTGAATGACGTCTGGGCAGAGCTTTCAGCGCTGACGGAATGGCGCAAGACCAACGGGTTCTGGGACGCGACAAGATCGGAGCAGGCAAGATACTGGTTCGAGCAGGAGGTCAGAAATACGCTCTTGTCGCAACTGGAGAGTACGGCCGCGCGGCACATGCTGGCCATATTGGGCGCACAGGTTGCTTCGGGCGACATGACGCCTTCGGTCGCGGCGGAGCGGTTTCTGACCGATCTGAAGAATAGCAACGCATCAAAGTCATGAAATCCGGTGCCGTTCGGGTTGACCAGCCCTGCGATTCCCACTAAAGCCAGCGAACGAATTTCCGGGGTGTGGCCTGTGGCTGCCCCCTTTTGTCGTTGACCGAACCGCCGGGACGACCTGAGAAAAAAAGGATGAACCCATGTCGCGCGTTTGCGAATTGACCGGAAAAGGCCCGATGACTGGCAACAACGTCAGCCATGCCAACAATAAAACCCGCCGCCGGTTCCTGCCGAACCTGAACGACGTGTCCCTGCAATCCGAAGCGTTGGGCCGCGCGTTCAAATTCCGCATTTCCGCGGCTGCACTGCGCACCGTCGATCATCGGGGTGGCCTGGACAAGTTCCTGGCGAAAGCCAAGGACAGCGACCTGTCGGCCAATGCGCTGAAAGTGAAAAAGGCAATTGCGAAGTCGTCTGACACAGCCGAAGCGCTGAGCTAAGGCGCACTGAACACTTCCCGGAATTAACCCTGCCCGGCATCGGGCGGGGGTTTTTTGTTTACGGGCCTAACTTGCGAGAATTTCGTCCACCCAGACAGGCAGCGTTTGCGTTGCCGGCCCGATGCGAATGTCATCGAACTGGCTGCCTACCAGCGACGGTTCCAGATTGAATTCAACCGTCCGGGCGCCGAAACGCCTGGCCTCGGCGACAAATCCCGCAGCAGGGTAGACATTGCCGGATGTTCCGATACTGGCAAACATATCTGCACCTGACAGGTGCTCGAAGATCTCGTCCATGTCGTATGGCATCTCCCCGAACCACACGATATCCGGTCGCGCGCTGGGCCGTTGGCAGTTGGGGCAACTGTCCCCCGCCGCCATGACCATGGGCGCAGGCCAGCGATGATCGCAAGCCGCACACAGCGCGCCGCTCAGAGCCCCATGCATGTGCATGACACGCGACATGCCCGCTCTCTCGTGCAGGTCATCCACGTTTTGGGTGATCAAAACGACTTCGCCGGGGAACGCCGCTTCCAGCTTTGCCAGTGCAAGATGGCCTGCATTGGGCGACGCCTCAGCCGCCTGCGCGCGGCGGGCGTTGTAAAAATCGACAACCAGCCTGGGGTCGCGGGCAAAGCCTTCGGGCGTGGCCACGTCTTCGATCTTGTGCTGTGCCCACAACCCGCCTTCGGCTCTGAACGTCCCAAGGCCGCTTTCAGCGGATATGCCTGCACCTGTGAGGATTACGATCTTATTCATGTTCGGAAGTCCTTTTCGCGACTGCTTTCATGCCGTGCTGGTGCGACGGTGTCAAAGCGGATTGCGGTCAGCCTGCTAAAACACGCAGCTCACCGGCCAGAAACGGTAACTCCGTCAAGGCGGGATCAATCACCTGGGTTTGTATCAGGCGGCGCATCGTCTCGGCGATGTTGCGCGGCACATCGTCGGCCCAATCGTCGCTTGCAAACAGCGAAATCCGGCGCGCAAATGGCCTGAAAGGCAGCGGGTGGGCAACCAGCTGATCGTGAAACCGCTGCGCGCGCATGTATCCCAAGGGGGTCGTAACCGCCCAGCCGATCCCGCGCGCGACCATTGCCATCAAGGCGAGATGGCTGCCGATTTCAAACCGGTTGGGGTGATTTCCAGTGTGTTTCGCCAAGGCTTCATCGATCTGGTGGCGGATCAGCTGATCCGCATCGTAGCGAAGAAAGGGCAAGCCATCGGGGGGCGGCAAGGCGCCGTTGGCCAGGTGAACACCACGCGGCGCCACCAGGATAAACGGATCGCGCGCCAGCGGGTATTCCACTACACTGTCGACCGGTCGCCCGGCGTTCGCCGATATCGCCAGATGCAAACGCTTTCCGGCAATGGCATCCGTCAGCTCGTTGCTGGATGCGGTGATCATCTTGAGCTGACATCCCGTCAGACTATCCGCGAGAATGGTGGCCAGGCGCGGGGTCAGCTTGTCATCGAAATCGTCAATGATGCCGATACTCAACGCCTTGAGGTGGGCAAGGTCCATGACCGTCAACTCGCTCTGCGCCAGCCTGATCTCAGCCAGCGCCACCTCGGCCCGTGCCAGAAACAGCGTGCCAGCGGGCGTCAAGCGCATCGGTCGGCGCCCATGATCGACAAGTGCGGTGTCAAGTGCTGCCTCCAGATTGCGCAGCTGCTGGCTGACGGCGGGCTGACTAAGCCCGGTCAGGCTGGCCGCCTGTGCCACCGATCCGGAGCTGGCAAGCGCCTCAAAGACCTCCAGTCCGCGCAAGGTAATCCCTTTCATCATTGCATCGCCTCCGCGCAGTTTTCGATTTTGTAAGCTTAAACGATCAGGAGCGTATGAAAACATGGATCTGGCGCATGTCAGATGAAGATAATGTAAAACTGCCTGCCATGATGAGGGTGCCTTGCACCCGCTGGTGCAATCCGTGACGATGGGGCAAAAGTGTTGAGGAACCGCCCCATGAAAATCGCAACCGCCGCCTATCCACTCGATTTCCTGTCCTCCTGGGCGCAATATGAGGACAAGCTCGAAACCTGGGTCGCAGAGGCGTCGCAAGCGGGGGCCGACCTTGCCGTGTTCCCCGAGTATGGCGCAATGGAACTGGCCACGCTGGCCGGTCGCGACGTCGCGGGGGATCTGGAAAAATCTCTTTTCGCCGTGTCCGAGCGCTTGGAGGATGCCAACGCAGTGCACAAGAGCCTCGCCGCGTCCTACGGGATGCACATTCTGGCGGCATCTGGTCCCGCGGCCACCGGAACGAGACCTGTCAACCGTGCGCGCTTGTTTGCACCGGGCGGACAGATGGGTGTTCAGGATAAACAGATCATGACCCGGTTCGAGCGTGACGTCTGGCGTGTCGTGGGGGGAGAACCATTGCAGGTGTTTGACACCGCTCTGGGTAGGTGCGGCATCCTGATCTGTTATGATTGCGAATTCCCGCTTTTGGGCCGCGCTCTGTCGGAATGCGATTTTATCCTCGTTCCTTCGTGCACCGAGGCCCTTTCAGGCTACTGGCGGGTGCGCATTGGCGCAATGGCGCGCGCGCTGGAGACCCAGTGTGTCGTGATCATGTCCGCACTGGTAGGGGAGGCGTCCTGGTCGCCAGCGGTCGATGTGACAACCGGTGCCGGAGGCGTATTCGGGCCTCCCGATGTCGGCTTTCCGCAGACCGGCGTCATCGCGGTGGGTGATATGAATGCCCCGGGTTGGACCTGTGCGGAGATAGAGCTGGACACCATCGCCAATGTGCGCGCCGACGGCCGTGTACTTGGACGCCGCCACTGGACGGAGCAGAAAGGGCGGGAAAACGCTGCGCCATTTGTGTCCATGCGCTGAATCCCCCTTGAAAATGCCAGCGAATGCGCGCATTTAAGCGTCGTCCGCAACTTGGTGGGCGTGCAAACAAGGAGAAACCATGGCCAAGGAAGATACGCTCGAATTTCCCGGTGTCGTGAAGGAACTCCTGCCGAACGCGACATTTCGGGTCGAGCTTGAAAACGGCCATGAGATTATCGCACATACGGCAGGCAAGATGCGTAAGAACCGCATCCGCGTTCTGGCTGGCGACAAGGTGCAGGTCGAGATGACCCCCTATGATCTGACCAAGGGTCGGATCAACTACCGCTTCAAGTAAGCCCTTGTTTATACTGGGGTCTGGGAGTCCGCGCCGCAAGGAATTGCTGGCGCAAATCGGCGTTGTACCAGATGCGATCAGGGCACCTGACGTTGATGAGGACCCCATGAAGGGCGAATTACCGCGCCCGTATTGCGTGCGCATCGCTCATCAAAAGGTGCTGGCCATCGAGGCGGATGCGTCGGATGTCGTGCTCTGCGCCGACACTACCGTTGCCATGGGGCGGCGCATTCTGGGAAAACCGGCAGATCGGGCTGAGGCCGCGGAGTTCCTGTCGCGTCTTTCAGGCAGGCGGCATCGTGTCATTACCGCCGTTGCGGTGAAGCGTGGCACGGATCTCTGGAAAAAAGATGTGGTGAGCACGGTGCGAATGAAGTCCCTCTCGCAAGAAGAACTATGCGCCTATCTTGATACCGGGGATTGGCGCGGCAAAGCAGGTGGCTATGGCATACAGGGTCCTGCCGGTGCTCTGATTCCGTGGATCAGCGGATCTTTCACCGGCATTGTCGGCCTGCCTCTGGCAGAGACCGCAAATCTTTTGCGCGCAGCAGGCGTGTCCCTGAAAGGTCGGGTTTCATGAAAGGGCGCAGCATCATTCTGGACCATGTGAACGATCGCGAAACGGCCGCCCTGGTTGTCGATGGTCAGTTACAGGACCTGCTGATAGACGCTGATGCCCCGCGTCCGGGCACCGTGTATCGCGCGGTGGCGGATCGTCCCGTAAAAGGGCAGGGCGGCATGTTTCTGAAAACACCCGATGGCCCCGCATTTCTGCGAAAGGTCAAGGGCCTGGCCCCCGGTCAGCCTCTGCTTGTGCAGGTCACCGGATATGCCGAGCCCGGCAAGGCGCTGCCCGTGACGCAAAAGCTTCTCTTCAAGAGCCGCTATGCCATCGTCACGCCGGGCGCGCCGGGTGTGAACATCAGCCGCGCGATCAAGGACGAGGCCGAACGGGACCGGCTGCTGGAAATTGCCCATGATGTTCTGGATGGCCAGCAAACCGGGCTGATCCTGCGGTCCTCCTGCGTTTCGGCAGATGCTGACGAGATAGCCGAGGACGTTGCCAACATGGCCGATCTGGCCCGGCGTGTCACCCTGGATGACGGTCAGGGCATGGAAACCCTCGCCGAGGGTGACGGACCCCATGTGCTGGCCTGGCGCGATTGGGTCGATCCGGCTGACATCATCACGGAACCCGGCGGGCTCAACGCGCTTGGGGTGTATGATATGCTCGACAACCTGCGTCGTGCAGACGTGGCGCTGGCAGACGGCGCCAGTCTTTTTGTCGAACCGACACGCGCGCTGGTCGCGGTCGACGTGAACACCGGCAAAGACACGTCTCTGGCTGCCGGGATCAAGGCAAATCTCGCCTGTGCCAGGGCGCTGCCCCGCGAGCTCCGTCTGAGGGGCTTGGGTGGGCAGATTGTGGTGGACTTAGCGCCCATGCCCAAGAAAGATCGCCGCGCATTCGAGACTGCCCTGCGCCAGAGTTTCCGCGCGGATGACGTGGAAACAGCGCTCGTGGGTTGGACGCCGTTGGGCCATTACGAGCTGCAGCGCAAGCGCGCAAGGCTTCCGCTTGAAGAGGTATTGCGGTGAGCTGTCCGATCTGTGGAAAGAAAGTCTCGCAAAGCCTGCGCCCCTTTTGTTCCAAGCGCTGTGCCGATCTTGATCTGGCCCGCTGGTTCAACGGAAGCTATGCGGTGCCATCCAATGACCCAGAAGATCTGGAGGAGCTGGACAAAGCTCTGGACGAGGCGACGCTGAGCGACGATCCGACATGCAAACCCCATTGAAACTGGAAGACCCCTGACCTTGCATCCGCCCGAGGAGCGATGAACCGCCGCAAACTGGCTGCCATGGAGCGTGAGCATTGCGATATGAAACAGCGTGGGATGCGAGCAGGAACAGTGCCAACCTCTCGGATGACGTGGATGTTTTACCAATGCGCCCAGCAAATGTGACTCGGGCGAAAAAGGCACTGGACAGTATCTATGCAACCTCATAGAAACCGCGCACCCAGTCATTCATTTGGCAACCCTGCCCGGGTAGCTCAGGGGTAGAGCAGTGGATTGAAAATCCTCGTGTCGGTGGTTCGATTCCGCCCCCGGGCACCATAAATTACCAGAAAAAATTAGCCTAAGTACCCGAAAGACAGGGATTTCCCTTGTTTTTCGGGTTTTTCATGTTGACAAATGTTGCGTGATCCCGCAACAAATCCCGCAACAAAATTGAAAACCGGGTAAGCTGAAATGACTCGACTATCCTTCGAAAACATCACTAAAGAGGCGACCGACGCCGCGGTCTCAAAGGTTTGCGACCGGATTTTGTTTAGGTGCGTAAGCGACGCACCCCCGCCAGACTTTGACGCCAGCCTTGCCGCTTGCGATCGACTCGTAAAGGATCGCCGACCCCACAAATCTCGCCCGATTTGGGACACCTATTTGCCTGCGCTGATCGGTTATGCACTATTCGCGTTAAACTGGTGGGTTCTTGCCAAACTACTTATCCCCTGATCTCGCGAGTTGATTTTTAAAAACCCGCAACGTAGACAGGGAAATCTTTTGTCGCCGCGGGGGCTACTGTATGCGCAAGGTATTGATTTTCATGTTTTCTGTTTCTTTCTTCTTGATTTTTTTGATTGTGGCAGGGTTGACGCTAACCCGCAACACGGCCGACCGGGTCGCCTACTTCAAGACGCCGGAACGCAACCGCCTGTTGATCTACACTGCGCCGATTCCGGATGATCCCGGCGACGCCCGCGCGATTTTGGACCGTGCCCCTTGGACTGAGGGACAATTGACGGCCGCCTACCTTTACGCCCCGGCCGACGCCGAGGCCGCCCGTCTTTCCCTCACTGCCGCCCCGGCCTCTTTCCTTGCGGCGTCTGATGCTGTCGAGACGGCTGCCCCTGCGTTCTCTTGTCGCCTCACAATCGCTCCGACCGGCTCAAAGGTCTGGGCAGGCGATTGCTCGGGAGGCTGATCTGTGGGGATCACCAATGATCGGGGCCGCTACTATTTCGTGATGCGGGTTCCTAAGAGGTTTAAGGGTATCGTTTGCGGAAAGGATGGAAAGCCCGTCTCACAAGTCCGCCAAGCCCTCTTTACCGATAGTAGAGACGAAGCCCGCGCCAAGGCGAAACAAGTCGAGGCGGCCTATCTGGCGCAATGGGAAGCGCTCGCGGCGGGGGATGGCGCGTCGGCCCACAAACACTATCAGAATGCCCGCAAGATCGCCTCGACCTATGGCTTCACCTATAAGCCGATTGACGACGTCGCCGCGGGTGACTTGCAGGACCTGGTCCGTCGTCTTCTGGCCCTCGGCGAGGGGGAAACCGTCGCGCCGCCTGAAATCGCCTCGGCGATCATGGGGACGGTTCCCGCGGCAACGCCAACGCTTATGGAGGTCTTCGAGGAATACAAATCCTTGACGTCCGTCGATCGCCGCGAGAAATCCGAGGCGCAAGCGAAGCGGTGGGAAAGCCTGCGCCGTCATGCGGTTGAGGTCTTCAACAAGGTCATTTTTGAGGACCCGAGGTTTTCAGAGGACCCTTTGCCGGTTGGTTCTATCACCCGCGCTCATGCGCTTGCCTATCGCGAGCATTGGGCAAAGCGGGTTGAGGCGGGCGAGGTCACCGCAGGCGCGGCAAACAAGCATATCGGCATCCTCGCGACGATCCTTGAGACGTGGTCCAAGCTGACCGACGTCCCTCTTGCGAACCCGTTCAAGGGTCTACGCCTTGCCCCCGGAAAGGAAGGTCGAATCCCGCCCTTTTCTCCCGAGTGGATCAGCGGCAAGCTACTCGCTCCGGGCGCTTTTGACGCGCTCAATGATGAAGCGGCGGACGTTTTCCTGATGATGATCAACACCGGCTTGCGACCTTCCGAGATCACGGACGCGCCGCTGACTGATTTCGAAACCGACGCGCCGATACCGTTTTTTCGGGTCGCCGCCCACGGCCGCGAATTGAAAGTCTCCCACACCGAACGCGAAATTCCCTTGCTCGGCGTATCTCTCGCCGCCGCCCGCCGGATCGTCGCCCGCGGTGGCATCGGACGATATGCCCACAAGGCAAACGGCTGGTCGGCGGCCGTGACAAAGCACCTTCGGGTCCATGGTCTTCGTGAGACTGACAAACACACCCCTTACAGTCTGCGCCACGCGATGGAAGATGCTTTGCAGCGTGTCGGCGCTGACGACCGCATTCGGGCTGACATCTTGGGCCACAAGTACGCGCGGCCGAAGTACGGGGACGGCGGCGCACTTCCTGCTCGTTTGGAGGTCTTGGAGAAGGTCGCCTATCCTGCCCGACCCGAGGACGCCGAAACTTGATCCCGGCGCTCCTTCTGGTGGCGCTCTTTGACGTCTCGGACCCCCTCGTTGTGGTTGATGGCGACACGGTCAAGAACCGCGAGCGCGGTCGCATGAGGATCGAGGGGATCGACGCCCCCGCGCCGGATTGGCGTGCAGAGTGCCTGCCGGAAAAACTGCTTGGGGTGCAATCAAAGCGCCGCATGGAAGAACTGGTCTCGGCGGGTGTCGAAATCGAGTTTTTGGGTCGGTTTGACAACTTCAACCGACCCTTGATCCACCTTCGGTTGCCCGACGGTCGGCGTGTTGGCCACGTCCTGGTCGAGGAAGGGTTAGCCGTCCCATGGGCAGGTGAGCGTAAAGACTGGTGCAAAAGCTGACTCTGATGAACACAGTGCGCAGAAAGCCGACTTTGCAAAGTTGGGACCTTGGTGTCTACTTCGAACCCAAAGTCCCAAAGCTGCAACTCTCTCGAACAGTAGCTTGCGGCGTTACAAGCCACGATATTTCTTTGCTACTTGCCAGTTCTGAGAATACAAGACTAGAGGAGCCGCATAGCAGGTTGGCGCTCTATTCGACATCGAGAGGCCTGTTTCAATGGAAGGTTTAATGCATATCTCGGACGAAACCGCTTCGGTGATCAAACGGGCAGAAGAAGCGGGCCTTGAAACTGATTGCGTAGTATCTGAATTTCGCGGGAACGTTACAAATCACTATTACGTCCTTTTTCCTCAAGGTAAAGAAAAGCGGCGATTTGGCGTGTCCAGCCAAGAAAGAGCCGAACTACTACTAGCAGTTGAATTTGAGCGATTCTCCTTCTTGGGCAGCTACGATGCGATTGTGGACTTGAAAAGCGGGCGAATTGAAGCTGCCATTTCGCCAAGGGATCCATTTAATTTTGCACTAATGGAAAGACGGTTAGGTCTCGCTCAGGTTTCAGGAAGTGATGAAGTAGAAGGCAATGACGAAGTAGCAGATTTCGCCTTGCGGGCTGAGCGGCCCGACGGTATCTGGGTGGAGATATCGAAATGTACAGAAGACTTTGCAGCCCTAGCTTTGCGGCCCGCTGCTCGCCGACCAATCAGTCTAAAGATTTCTCTTGGCGGTGAGCGAAAGTACGCTTCAGCGCTGAAGGCACTGGAAACGATCTCCAACTCGCTCTTTTTTCAGTTGGACATGGAGAGAGGCGTGGCCTTGGCTCTTCGAAAGACGCTTCGTAGAGGCCAACCAGTTCGGTCCCGAAGTTCAACCACTGATGAACCGGCAAGTATTCGGTTTCCTGCGTTCGAGTACGACGAAGCACCAATCTCTCTGTATTGGTATGCAAGAAGTGCTCGGGGAATGCCACTCTTGCAGTTTCTAGCCTATTATCAGGTGGTTGAATACTATTTCCCAAATTTTGCTAGGCTCGATGCCGTTAGGGGAGCTCGAAAGATTCTCAAAAACCCCAGTTTTAGAGTGGATCGGGAATCTGACCTTACCAAATTGGTTGCAACGATATCCGGTAGTGGAAGAGTGGGCGCCAGTGAGCGCGAGCAGATGAAAGTGACTGTGTTGGAAGTGCTAACATTGGACGATGTTAGGCAGTTTTTTGACGACAACGAAGAGATCTCAGAAATAATTGGCAAAAAACGAAAGGGCATCACAGATAAAACCGTAAACGTTGTTCGAAGAGACCACGATCATCGATCTGATATTGCGGAGCTTCTCTATGATATCCGCTGCCGCATTGTTCATACTAAGAACGGCTTTGAAGGCCCTCAATCGGAGATGATTCTACCATTTTCGACTGCAGAAGAAGATATGTGGGCGTATACCGAGTTGATGCAGTTTGTCGCGCAAAATGCTTTGGTTCGGTCCAGTTCGGTCTTAAGTTCTTTGTAGTTGTCGAAAACTTAACGATAGCCGACAGAGCGCAATTGCGGCAATGTTGTGTTTTGTCCAACAGCACCGCCTACCAGCCTTCAAGTTCAACGTCCGGTTCGGGCTGGCCCGGTTGGTTCAGCAACTCGAATCCATTACGGTCGTGTCTGCGCATTAGTTTCTGTCAGGAAGGGACTGTCAGGTGAAATTGAAGCAGGAGCGCGATAGCGAACGGGCAAGGAAGCAACGTTCCGACAGGCGAGTGCGGGACGTTGCTCTAAACAGAAAGAAGGCGGCTGACGCTTTTACTGAAGAGGTCGTCGAGGAAGCATTCGACTGGGTAGAGCGCGGCGGGCTTCGACGGCTCTGGACAGTCATTAAGGTGATTTTTGGCCTGCTGTTGCTTATTACAGCTATTGCTCTGGTGCTTATCCTCGACACCGCCGCATAATCCCTTGGGTGATGTTCTTGTGAGGCCGCCTGATGAACGTCCAGTTTGGGCTGCATGTGGACACTTGTGTCGGATCACAGCCGCGTCGTTGCGCGGACTAGCCCAACCGTCGGTGACGCTCGAAAAACGGCCCACCTCATTTCTCCCTTGTAGGGGCAACGCCTGCATTTCATGTGTTTCTCGGCTTCGATCAGTGGCATGAAGGGCTCAAAGCGCATGTATAGCTGATAGGTTGCCACCTTGTACGACGCAGAACACCCCGGGCACGTCACCATGAGCATGTCGCGCGGGGTAAGGTCTTCCACCCGGATTTGAAACTTGAAGCCTAGAGAGACGGGATTGAGTGGCATGGCGTGAACATATAAAGAACATTCAATGCCAGTCTAGGGGGGTGATATGTGCAATCTCTATTCAATGACCAAATCTCAGGACGCCATTCGCGAGGTCGCCAAGGTTTGGGAGGATCGAACCGGCAACCTGCAAGCGCTGCCCGAAATCTATCGGGACAAAATGGCTCCGACCGTTCGGGAGGGGCCGGACGGCCGCGTTCTCTCGATGATGCGTTGGGGAATGCCGTCACCCAAGTCTAAGCTACCGGCGAGCGGTCGGGACCCGGGCTTGGCAATTGTTCGGAATACAAAGTCCGGCCACTGGCGGCGCTGGTTAGGCCCGGACAATCGTTGCGTGGTGCCGTTCACCAGCTTTTGCGAAAACGACGATCGCACGAAAGCAAAGGTTTGGTTTGCTCTGGACGAAAGCCTCCCGCTCGCCTTCTTCGCGGGTATATGGACGGAATGGACGTCAATTCGGAAAGTCAGGGATGGGCCGACGGACGACACGCTTTTTGCCTTCCTGACCACCGAACCTAACGCCACCGTTGCCGCGGTTCATAAAAAAGCTATGCCGGTGATCCTGACGACGCAGGCCGAGGTCGACTTGTGGTTGTCCGCGCCGATGGATGAGGCTTTGACACTTCAACGACCGCTAGAGGCTGGCGCGCTGCAAATCATCTGATAGGGGTGAGTGGTCGGCGCGTGTTGCTCTAGCCCATGCGCCGGGCGATCACTCTCGCCCGGTCAATCGCGCAAGTTTGGGCTTGGCGTTTTTCCAGTTCTGCCTCAATCCGCAAAAATGCGGGCAGGTAGGCGTCGCCGTACTCTGACACCAGTGCAGCGGCCACCGTGAGCGCCTTTTCTAGCTGCTCTTTGTCAACCGACACTGAAGACCGCCCGGATCGAGTAGAGGGACAGTTTCTTGCGGAACGTGTCCGGCGCGAGACCGGCGAGATCGGCCGCCTTGCGCTTGTTGCCCCCGGCTTCGGTCAGGACGTGGCCGAGATAGTTTGCCTCGACGGATTTTATCACGTCTGCAAGTGTCCGGCCTGCCATGTCGATCTTCATCGTTTTTGCCTCAACCGTGGGTTGGCTGCTCTCAGTCTCCGCCATGGGACGCACCTCGCTAAAAATGGGTAATCGCAAATCACCGGGTGATTTTGTACACTCTACTCTAAGGCGAAAATCCCGCAACATAAAAGTAATCGAACCTTTGGGAAACCAGGGCCGAAAACCGGAAAGAGTTGGCTGTAAGGGATAATTTTAGCCGTTTTGTCCCACCTTTTCCTTTCTTAAAGCCGATCAGATCGTCATTCTGGAAGAACACATCCAAATCAGGCACGGTTTGAAACTGTAATCCCGCAACATATTGGTCCACAAGTTAAGGCATCCGATTAGAGGTGCTTTTCCATGTCTGACCATGACGCAGATCAACCCAAAGGCGAAAACGTCACGTTATCCGAAGGCGATTGCCTCGCCGTTCTCGCTGCCCTTCCCGAAAACTCATTCGACGCGATCGTAACCGATCCGCCTTATCATCTAGCGTCGATCGTAAAGCGGTTCGGCGGTCCGAATGCGGCCGAGGCGAAAGAGGGGACCGACGGTCTCTTTCAGCGATCCTCTAAGGGCTTCATGGGCAAGGAATGGGACGGCGGCGATATTGCCTTTCGTCCTGAGACGTGGGCCGCAATGCTGCGGGTCGCGAAGCCCGGCGCACATCTGGTCGCCTTCAACCACTCCCGCACCTTTCACCACATGGCGACCGCGATCGAGGCGGCCGGTTGGGAAATCCGAGACTCGATCTTTGATCTCTACGACACGGCCGACGCTTGGTCCGACTTCCTCGATACCCTCACCGCCGATCAAGCCAAAGGCTTGCACCGCGCCCTCGCCGGGGCTGACGGCCCGCTGATGGGATGGCTTTACGGGACTGGCTTTCCAAAATCTCACGACGTTGCGGCCGGTATCGACATGCTGCGCGACGATCACGCCGAAATCATCAAGGTCACTGCATGGATCGCCGAGGCTCGCGATCGTGCCGGTCTGACGAATGCTAAGATTGACGAGGTGTTCGGGACGAACGGCATGGCCGGTCACTGGACGACAAGAGGTGCGCAAGCCGCTATCCCGAAGCCTGACCAATGGAACCGGCTCAATAGTCTTTTTGCTATGTCGGTCCCCGCCGAAATCGAGGACCTGGTCGATCGCCTAAATGATCGCAAAGGGAAGCCCGGCGACGCGTGGGGTCGGCGCGAGGTCGTCGGCGAGGAAACCTATTCCCGGACTGATAACGGATCATGGGCCGAGCATGTCGAAAGCGGCATGTTTAAGGGCGGTGATCGCACCCGCAAGATAACCCGCGCAACCGAGGCGGCATTGCAATGGGAAGGGTGGGGGACCTGCCTTAAGCCCGCGATTGAGCCGATCGTTCTCGCCCGTAAGCCGCTTGCCGCCGGGTCTGTCGCCCGCCAGACGATTGCGACCGGGACCGGCGGATTGAATATCGACGCCGCCCGGATACCGGACGGCGATCGCTGGCCTGCGAACGTGACGCATGACGGTTCGACCGAAGTTTTGAAGCGGTTCCCCTTTGACGAAACCGGCTCTTTCGGTCGGTTCTTCTATTCATCCAAGGCCAGCAAGGCCGACCGTGCCGGGGCAAAGCACCCGACCGTCAAACCTCAAAGCCTGATGCGCTGGCTTGTTCGCATGACGACGGCGCGCGGCGGCCTTGTCCTCGACCCGTTCGGCGGGTCCGGCTCGACCGCTTGGGCGGCCGCGACTGAGGGTCGCCGCTGCCACCTGATCGAGCGCGACGCCGAATATGCCGCGCATATCCGGTCACGCCTTCCTGAATTTGATCCGACCCGAATTGCCGAGGCCGCCGCGGCCCGAGCCAAGTCGGCCGCCGAAAGCGCGACCGATAAGCAACCCTCTCTCTTTGGAGACGTCACAAAATGAACGCTGCATTTCACCTAAACCCGACCCGCGCCGAGGCATTGACCTCTTTCGCTAACCCGAAGCTGCTGCACTTTCTTGCCGCCGCCGCGACTGCCGAAGTCAGCGACCGCCCGCTGGCCCGTGTGGCGGGTCTGGATGGCGCAAACCTAATGCTTTTTCGCGCGGCGGCAATTGAACGCGGTTTTCTGGATCACGGCACCGACCGCGTGACCCGGGCCGGGTGCAAATGGGCTGCGGGCGAGTTCGCCCCTTTTGCCGCACTGCTTGCCAAAGCTGATCGGGGGTCCTGATCCATGCTGTCCCCCTATCCCCGCCGCCCTCGGCTTCTGGTCGCGGCCGCCTCGATCGTCGTTTCCAACGGGGGCGCGAAGGTCAAGCCGCTGACTGTCGCTCTTGCAGATGAGGCCGCACTGGAAGCGGCCCGGCACAATCCGCACCGGGGCGCAGTTTTCCACACTTGGGCGGCCCACGTCCAAGCGGTCGCCGACCTGATCGCCTCGATCAATGCGGACGAAACCGCCCGAAATCTCGCACCCCGTTCTCCCCTCACCGCCGATAAGTAAGGACCTTTCGCCATGCCCGCGATCACTCCCGACCAAGCCGCCGCATATCTTCGCCACACCGTAGGGGCTGAGCCGATCCGCGAGATCGCTCGCGCCGAAAGTGTTCACGCCTCAACCGTCTTGCGCCGTATCCGCTCAATCGAGGATGCGCGGGATTGCCCGATTTGGTCTCAGATCTGGGACGACATTTCCCGCGAGTATGCCGCCCCCAAGACCGACGCCCCCCGCGGCTTCGACCTTGAGTCGCTGCTCTACTACCTCGGAACGTCTGCTTACGAAGTTTCGGCCGCGCTCGCGACCGCCTCGATCGGCCGGAAGTCTACGGTCTCGATTTTGGTCGGGATCGAGACCGCCCGATCGCCCGTCCTGCAAAATGGCGACCAAGTCGCGACGATCTCCCGCCCTGCTGCTCTTGGTCTGGTCTTGTCCGGCGTGGCGCGCTGCAAGCCGGGGCAGGGGACCGTCCGGGTTGCCCGGCTGGAATTGACCGGCGTCGCCCCCGACGCCCTCGGCGAGATCAAGACGCCCCCGCCTGTCCGGCCCGCCGTCCATCGGATCGCCTCCGAGGGTCGAAAGAGGTACGGCCCGGCGTTAGGTTCGGCGCTGATTGCCCAGATGGAACGGGCCAGCCGCATGTCGGCCGCCAGATTTGAGGCCGAGCATATCGCGCTTGTCTGGTCCATGATCGAGACAGCCCAGACCGATCCTGCCCGCTTTCTGGACGCGATCGCCGACCTCAACATCGGGGAGACGCTGACCGCGATTTTCAAGGCTCTGATTGTGGACGGTCTGGGGTTCGAGGCGATCGAAAAGGCGCTCGGCTGGCCCGCGCGGTCCTGCAAAATGATCTTCCTGATCGCGCTCGATCTGGCCCGCGACCGCGGATATGCGGCCTGACCCGTGGCAAAGGTTGAACCTCTCGCCCCGCGCCCGTTTCCCTGCATGGTCTGCGGCGTCGAGCCTGCGCCCTACGGGTTACGCTGGCCCGGCTTCAAGGACGCGCGACCGGCCTCGATCCGCGACGCTGGCATCTTCCGGCACTGCGGGTCGGTCGAGTGCAACGCGCAAGGTATCGCCCGGATGCAGAAGGCGGCCCGAACCCCGTTCCCTTGGCCCTCGACCTTCTACTCGAAAGACGTCCGCGACCGTGTCGCCGAGATCACCGGGGAACCCCCGCCACGCCCCCGCGCCCCCTCAACGCCGAAACCTCAACCCCCAGAAAACGACAAACAAGGACTCCTGTTATGACCAAGAAAAAGCCGACCACCACACTCAAGAAATCGGCTCCAAGCCTCTCGGGATCAGTCCACCCCGAAGCCGCGCCCGAACATGAAGGCGAACCCCCGAAAACGGCCTCGCAAACTGTCGGTCCGGTCGAGCCGAAGCCCGAGGCGGTGACAGACGCAACCGCTAAGCCACCGGCCCCCGCCGCGCCACCGACCACCCCCGCCGAGTTCAAAATGCCAGCCGACACAAAGCTAACGGTCGGCAAACTTGAAACCAATTGCGAAGACCCGGCCGCCCTGATCGCGAAAGCGAGCAAGGACAAAGAGGCCCCGTTTATGGACGTCCCCGAAGGCTGGACCGAAAGCGCGGTCTGGACAGGCAAGGGCTATCTGGACGTCCTCGACCCTGATCCGCTGGCGATCAACCTTCAAGAGGTCGCCCGCGGCCTTGCGCGTCAATACCGCTTCGGCCCTGCCATGGAGGACGATTACACGGTTGCCGAGCATTCGGTCGGCGCATTCCGTATCATGCGGTCGATCGGGATTGACGAAGGTTGGGACCCTCAAACCCGCCTCAATTTGGAGCGCGCGGCGCTTCTGCATGACGCCCCCGAATACCTGATTGGCGACATGCTTTCCCCGATCAAGCGCCAATGCCCGGCCTACCGTGACATCGATGGGTTTATGTCTCGGGCTGTCGAGACCCGTTTCGGCCTGCCTGCCTTCATTCTGGAATGCGACGAAGTCCGGGAAGTGGATCGCCTCGCCTGCGATACTGAGGCCCGGGTCTTCTTGCCGAAAATGCCCGCATGGCCCGGCATGTCCGACGGTCACCCGGACGGCATTTGCCGCACCACGAAACCAGCCGCCTATTTTCTGCGGGTCGCTGACAGTCTGGGGCTGCGCTGATGCCCGGGTTTATCTTCTCGGGCCTCTGCGCCATGGCGGCCGTCCCTCAGTTCTACACGGGAAACGAGATCGCGGGGGTCGCCTTTGCAGCGCTCGCGGCGGTCCCTTGGTTCCGGGGCTGACGTGCCCGGTCCCCTCTTGATCCTCGCAATGGTTCTGGTGAGCGCGCTTGGCGGTGCGCTTGTCGGGACCCTTCAAGCACTGGTGCTCTGATGGCTTTGTCTGACGACGTGAAAAAGCAGGTTTCGCTTGTGGACGAGGCCGAGCGGGTTGTCACATGGGACACCCGCAAATCCTCCCCAAAGCGGGGCGACTACTGGTCGCCGTGCCCCTTCCATGGCGAGGCGACGCCCTCTTTCCATGTGACGGAAAAGCCCGGCACACCCGGCCAATTCTATTGTTTCGGGTGTTTCGCAAAGGGGTCTGTGATCGACTTTGTCATGGCTCTTGACGGCGTCTCATTTGGCGAGGCGGTCAAGCGTCTCGCTGATAGCGGCGGCGTCGGCCGAGTTGTAGATCCCGCGCAGCAAAAGCGCGTCCGTGACGAAGCGGCCGCGCGTCAGGCCGCCGCCGAAGCGGAGGCCGAGGCAGAGGCCGAACAAAGGCACGCGTCTGCTTTGCGCCTTTGGAAAGACTGCGCGCCGAACCATATCGGGCCGGTCGCGGATTATCTGATCGGCCGGGGGATCGACCTCGACGCGCTCGGGGGCGTGCCTCCGACCCTGCGTTATCACCCAAATTTGCCCGCCCGATCCGAGTCCGGCCAGATCATCTATCGCGGCCCGGCCATGGTCGCCGCGATCGGCCGCGGCCGTCTGGTCGGCGTCCATCGGACATGGATCGACGGCCCCACCCGCGCCCGCCTTCCTGATGGAACCAAAGTCCCCAAAGCGTCCCTTGGCCGGACCGGCTCGATCTACGGTCAACCTGTGCGCCTGACACCGCCTGCGCCGGGCGGGGATATGATTGTCGGGGAGGGGATCGAAACCACACTGGCGGGCCTAGTCCGCTTCCGTCGTGATATGGGCGACAAGGTCGCGGCCGAGTGTGCCTTGAACCTCGGCGCTATGACCGGCCCCGCCGACCCGGACGCTCCGGCCGAGGGTGTGTCGTCTGCAACCGGCAAGGCGCTTCCGTCCCCGCGCCCCTTGTTCGACACCGACCGCCCCGGATGGCTTCCGGCCGAGCCGGTTCACTTCTGCATGATCCTCACCGATCCCTCGACAAAATGCCCTGAGACTGCCCGCCTCAACGCCGAGCGCGCCCGCGCCAAAATCTCCCCGCGCTGCACCCATGCCGCAAGCCTCGCGATCCCCCTCGACCGATGGGACCACGGCGAGGATTTTGCCGATCTCGCCCAGAAAGGACTCCTGAAATGACCGACGCCCCAAAAACGCCCGCAGACTTCACCGCGATCAAATCCGAGATTGACGCCGCAAACCTCACACCCTGGTCGAAAGCCCGCATTCGGTCGGCGCTGTCTGGCATGGCTTGGATTAACCCGCCTGCGGTGGACGGGTCCGCAATCGAGGCCGCGGCCGACGCGATCTTTCAGGTTCGCCACGGCTGCAAGGTCGATAAAGAAGGGGGGCACGCGCCCTTTGATTATTGGGCGGCCGAGGCGGCGCTTGCGCAAGTGACGCCGCGCCTCGATCTGCTTACCGTGATCGACCACCATATCGGCTTTTCGTTCAAGACGTTCGGGCCGGGGGAACGCCTCGCGGGGACCCTCGATCACATCGAGGACGAGCTGGTCGAGATCAAGGCCGATCCGCACGATTGCGAGGAATGGGTCGACCTGATCTTACTGGCGATCCAAGGCGCGGCCCGGCATGGGCACAACGCCGAAGCGATCGCCGGAACGTGGCTGGCCAAAATGTCCAAGAATGACGCCCGGGATTGGCCAGACTGGCGCACGGCCGACCCGACAAAACGGATCGAGCATATCCGAACGCCAGTCCGCCCGGCGGCATGTCCAAATTGCGATGAAGGCACGGTCGAAGATGCGGCTGGATGCGTCTGGGATTGCCCCGACTGCGGCCCCGATGAGATCGACTATTGATCCCCGCGCCCCTGCCTATCTGCCCTTAGAACGAAGGCTGATTTATGTCCAAAACCCCAAATCTGCCGGGTGGCCCACGCCCGGCCTCCCTGACCATGTCCGAACGGCTAAACCTCGAATTGAACGACGCCGACAACGCCGCCCGGCTGTTGGCCGTTTATGGCGAGGACCTGGTCTTTGTGGACGGCAAGGGTTGGGCGGTATGGGATGGGTCTCGTTACTCCTTTCGGTCCGGCAACCTTGCCGCGATCGAGATCGGACACCGACTGCGCGAGATCATCCAAGAGGAAGCCGAGGCCGCCCGCGAATTGCTCGAATTTCCAGAATGGCAAATCATGGCGCGCCTAGAGGAAAGCCGCTCCCGCCGCACAAAGCCGATCCTTGTTCAGCCGGACGCCGCCCGGGCGGAATTGGTTCAAGAGGCCGTGGTCAAACTGAAAAACCACGCCACAAAATGCGGTAATCTCGACAAGATCAAGAAAGCGCTGGAGTCGGCCGAACACCGCCGCCGCGCTGAGGTTGACGATCTCGACAATGATCCCTTTGCATTTGTCGTGACAAACGGCCAAGTCGATCTGCGCAAGGCAGCCGCTTGGGACCCTGCGGGCTTCTCTGATGAGCGCGAGGCGCAGGCCGCAAAAGCCGACTGGTTGCGTCCGACGGATCGGGGCAGTCTGCCGTCCAAATGCGGGGGCGTCGCCTTCGATCCCCTCGCCGCCGCTCCCGGCTGGATCGACTTCATTGAGTTGATCTTGCCTGATCCCGAGGTCCGCGATTGCGTCCAGCGTATCCTCGGGGCGACCTTGCTCGGCGAAAACCGCGCGCAAGTCTGCATCATACTGCGCGGCCCCGGCGGCAACGGCAAATCCACGCTCTTGAACGGCCTCCAAGCCGTCCTCGGCACGAAGGACGGTTATGCGGCCCCCTGCAAAATCGAAATGTTTCTGGAAACTGGCAACGGATCGAGCGGCGGGCCAACGCCCGAGGAAATCAACCTCCCGGGCGCACGCGCCTATATCGCGACCGAACCGGGCGCGCGGGACATTCTGTCGGCGAAAAAGATCAAGGGCCTGACCGGGGGTGACAAGCGCATGTCGCGCGGTCTGAATAAGGATTTCTTCTTCTGGACCCCCCGCGGCGTTCCTATCCTGTCTTGCAACCGGACGCCCAAGATCAAGGATGAGGACGAAGGGACCCGCCGCCGTCTGGTATTTGTCCCCTTTGACGTCAATCTGCGCGCTCTCCCGGTCGAGGAACAACGGCCGCAAGCCGAAGTGGAAGCGGAATTGCAGGCCGAAGGCTCGGGCATTCTAAACTGGCTTTTGGACGGCTTCGCAGAGTTTATGCACAAGGGCATTGATATGCCCGAGGCCATGCAGGAATTGAAAGCCTCGCTCATGCAATCTGCTGACCCGGTGGGGGTCTTTCTGGACGACATGGTCGCGATTGACACCGGCTCACGGATCAATGTCACAGACTTTTACAAGGTCTATGAACGCTGGTGTGACGAAGCCGGGCACACGCTTTACCAGTCAAAAACGGTCCGCGAGATCATGGTCGAAAAGGGCTTCGATAAGACGAAATATCAAGGGTATCACTGCTGGAAGGGCCTCACATGGGCGGCAGATGCGGCCCCGATCGTTAGTGACGTCCTCGGGGCTGACGCAATGCCCCGCGCTCCCCTCCCGCCCGAAAGGCCCCCTTTCTGACCCCCGCGCCCCCTTGGGGATATTAAGGGGACTCCCCCCTTTTCCCCCTATCGGGGCGGGGGGAGGAAAGCGGAGCGATCCGGGGGATCGCAAGGGGAATACGGCCCCCGCCGCACCCCTGACGGGGGCGGGGGCGAAATTGCAGGCCGCCTATTCGGCGGCGAGGACATGAAGGCGGAAAGCGCAAAATGGAAAAAACGAATAAATCGACCGCAATACCTCCCCTAATTCCCCCAACTATCCCCTTTGAAATATCATCTAATCTATTGAGAAATAACAAAAAGGGGAGAAAGGGGAGAAAGGGGAGGCCGCTAATCACATGAGAAAGAATTGCTACAGAAAAAATAGGATGGATGGGGCTAGTTCGCTCCCCTTCTTCCCCTAAGTCCCCTCGGCATGAAAAAAGAGGCTAACACATGGCGAAACGCAAAACCAAACCCGTCACATTGCCGCCCTTCGCGTGGAATACTGACGGCGATACCGGCACAAAGGACGCGAAGGGACGCCCGATCCGTGCGCCTTTGGCCCGAAAAGCTGTGGAGTTGACGGCGATCGAGGTTCGGACCCTCGCCGAGAATGGCGAAACGGTCGAGCGCGAGCGGGTGCCGGTCTGGCGCGGCAAAATCTCGGGCGCGGTGGCCAGTTTACCCGAGACCGACCGCGAGGCGCTGGCAGAATATGCCTTTTTCGTCTCCCATGTAGGCGCGTCCTCTGGCGCAAGCGACCCTACAAGCGGCGGCGGGGGATCGAGGCCCACGCCGACCGGGCCGAGCCTGTCCCGGATCGAGGCCGCCCAAGCGCTCGGCCGTGTCCATGACGCCTTGAAGGGGCGGGAGATACAGGCGCACCCACGGGGCCGCGCGCTCTCATTCCGTCGCTTGATCGAGTTGCTTGCCGTGGATGAAGTCAGCCCGACCGTGATCGCCCGAAAGCTGGACCTGAAACCAAAGGAACGCCCGTCCCGCCCCGCCTTCGCCGCCGTGAAAGGTGCAATTCCGATCGCCTCGGCGATTGTTGCGGCCGCCCTCGGACACCGATCGGACATTCGGTTGGATTGACGAAATCCCGCAACACCCGCTCGGCCGTGCTATATCCCTTGCCATAGTCGAGGAATTGCGCGGCGGATCGGTTCTCTTGCTCTCCCGATCCTGCCCCTTTCTCGATACACCGCCCGGCTTGAGCCTCGACCGCACCCCGAGGATCGCCGGGCGGTTTTGTTTCCGGGGGATGCAATGCCGATCCAGCACAATATCAAAGACCTTGAGCGCGGCTTGAACAATACCGCCCGCCGTCAAATCCCTTTCGCCGTTTCCCTCGGGATCAATAAGACCCTAGAGGACGTCAAGCGAAACACGGATAAGCGCATGTTGCGCGTCCTCGACAATCCGACCCCATTCACCATGCGAGCCTTTCGGGTCTTTCGATCGACAAAGCGTCGCCTGACCGGATCGGTCAAGGCGCAGCCGATACAGGCCGCATATCTCAAGTGGGCCGAGGAAGGCGGGACGCGAACCCCAAAAGGGCAGGCGATCGTCGTGCCGATTGGTCAGCGTGTCAATAAATATGGCAACATGCCGCGCCGTTCGATCGGCCGTCTCTTGGGTCGGTCCGATACGTTCTCGGGATCGCCGGGCGGACGACCTGGTCGAGGCGGTATCTACAAAAGAACCAAGCGCGGCCTGAAACTCATGGTCGCTTACGTCTCCCGGGCGCGCTACTCGGACCGGCTTCGATTTGTCGAGACCGCGACCAAGACTGCCGACGCCCGTTTTTCAGTCCAAATCGAGCGGGCTTTAGCCGTGGCGCTGAAAGCGTCGAGATAGAGGGTCTTCGGGTCCTCTCTGGCGTCTAGCGCACACGGGTAATTCGCGCCCCGTTTTGTGGGGGTTTTTATTCTTCGCCGCGACTTCGGGTTTGGGTTTCTGTTGTTGTTCCCTTGCCCTTGGAGACCCCGCCCATGTCCGACGAAATCAAGTCCGACTTTCGATCTCTCACCGCCGCCGAGGCCGATCTGGTCTCGCGGTATCCGTTGCCCGATGGGGTTTCGGACGCGCTCGTGAATAAGACGCAGTTGGAAACTGCCCTAGGCGTTTCCGGCGTCACGCTTGCGGCGTGGATTCGCAAAGGTCTGCCGTGTGAGCAAGAGGGGACGAACGGCCGGGCGTGGCAATTCCGGCTTTCGGTAGCATTCGCATGGAATGCCGCCCGGCAAGCCGAGGACCGGGCGCGGGACGCCGAGGCCGAGGCCGCCGCGCAGCAACTTGCGCTGGCGCTGTTAGGCGACGGCGGGTTGGGCGCGAATGCCGGACTCTCGCTTGCTGAGCAACGGCAGATTTTGGAATTGGAACACGTTCACGCTGTCGCCGCCCGAGACCGGGGCGAGTTGATCCGGCGGCCCGAGGTTGTCGAGGGTTTCGAGGTTGTTTTCGCTGCTATCCGGGATGCTCTCGACGCACTTCCCGACCGCCTTGCCCGGGAGATCGGGGTCGAGGGTCGCGATCTGGAACGGATCGAAACGGCTTGCGACGACGTCCTCGCAGAGGCCGCCCGGAAGGTGACGGCAATCATTGGTGAGGTTGATCTGGAAAATGAAAAAGGCACCGTATCAGGCTGACCCGCTGCCCCCTTGGGTGACCGTTGATAAGGCAATCGCCGAGGCGCTGCCGAACCTGAGACCGCTTGCGCGTGTTTCGGTTTCCGAGACCGCCCCACTTCGCTCGATCGAAGCCGGGGGGCAGTGGGTCAAGTGGCGTCCCGACGTCGCACCGTACATGAATGAGCCGGGCGACCTCATCACGTCGCGCCGGTTCGACTCCGTGGCCTTTGTCGGCCCGGCGCGGTCCTCTAAGTCAGAGGGCCTTGTTATCAACCCTTTGACCCATGCGATCCTAGCGCAGCCGCGGGTCGTCTCCGTCTTCTCTCCGACCAAAGACGCGGCGCAAGAGTGGTCGGTCGGGGCGCTGGACTCACTGATCGCCAATAGCCCGGAATTGCGCGAGCGCTTGCTGTCCGGCAAGGGTGGCGACAACGTCTTCGGGAAGAAATTCCGCGGCGGTTGCCGTTTGACGATTGATTGGCCGGTTAAGCAAAAGCTGGCGCAGCGGTCAATCTCGCTTGTGGTCGGCACTGACTACGACGCCTTTCCTGATGATATTGGCGGCGACGGCGAGGCTTTCCCATTGATGCGAAAGCGGACTGAGGCCGCGGGATCACGCGGCATGACAGCGGTTGAATCGTCTCCGCGAAAGCCGATCCTAAATGAAAACTGGACAGCCAAGACCCCGCATGAAGCCCCGCCTTGCGAGGGCATCGTCGGGATATACAACCGCGGCTCGCGCGGGCGGCTATACTGGACCTGTCCAGATTGCAGCGGGCTTTTTCAGCCGACCTATGATCGCTTGGCCTATCCCGACGAAGGCTCACCCGCCGACCGGGGGGCGGGGGCTTACATGGTCTGCCCGCACTGCGGCGGCGTAATCGAGGCTCGGCAGAAAGCCGAATTGAATGCGCTCGCGCAATGGCTGCACGAATGCGAGGGGGGCGAGATCGTCCCGATCCATGACCTGAAACGGAACGTGGCGACCGCCTCTTTCTGGTTGCCCGGTCCGGCCGCCGCACTCGCGCCGTGGTCGCGGATCGTTTCTCGCGTCCTTGAGGCCGAGGAAACCTATTCCGAGACTGGCGGCGAAACGGCGTTGCGCGCGGCATACAATGTCGAGTTGGGCTTGCCTTATCTGTCCCGCGCCCGCGGCGCGGCGGAAGGTCTGACCGCCGACGCTCTGCGCGATCTGGCGTCGCTTCACCCTTGGCAGGAATGTCCGCCCGAGACGCGGTTTGTCACGGTTGCGGTTGACGTCCAGTCGGGCCGGTTTGTCGTTCAAGTCGAGGCTTGGGGTCAGGATATGGAGCGCGTCGTTATCGACCGTTTCGATCTGTTTACGCCCGTGGGTGGTGACGACGGTCGCCGCCTCGATCCGGCGAAATACGCCGAGGACTGGCTGGTTTTGGAACCGCTCGCCAACAAGGTTTATCCTGTGACGGGCGCGGCTCACGGCCTGCGCCCTCTCGCCGTCGTGATCGACATGCAGGGCGAGGCAGGGGTCACCCCAAACGCGCGGACCTTCTGGCGTGACATGAAGTCGAAACACCGCGGCCGGTTCTTCCTGCAACGGGGCCGGGGTGGCGACAACGTCAAGCGTGCAGCCCTTTTGTACCCGGAGACGGCGCATAAGGGCAAAGATCATGTGGCCCGGGACGTTCCGGCGATCAACACCGGGACCGACCGCCTCAAAGATGAGATTGCGGCGTCACTTCTGCGGACCGAACCCGGTCCGCGCAAGCTGCACATTTCTGCCCATGCTCCCGCAGAGGTATTTGACGAATTTGCGGCCGAGCGCCGCGGCCCGAAGGGTTGGGAACCGCGCCCGGGCGTTAAGCGAAACGAGGCGTTGGACCTGTCGGTTTATGCGCTGGCCCTCGCGATCGTCCTCGAAATCGAGGCCGTCGATTGGGAAAAACCGCCTGCCGTTCTGACGATTGGCCCGGACAATCCCCGGGCGGTCCCGCTCGGCGATCCTGACAACCTGGTCGAGGACCCGGAAGGCCCGGACGTTCCCGCGCCACAACCTAAAGCCAAGGCGCGCCGGGGATGGGGTGTCCGGCGAGGGGGTAGCAAGTGGTGAAGTTTATTCCGCTTCGGGCATGGCTCGCTCTGGCCGCCGTTCTGGCGGCTTTCGCGCTCTATCAAATCGGCGTCCTTTCGGGCGCTGCGGTTGAGCGTTCCGAGGAAACCGCCCGGGACGCGACGGCCGCGATCGAAACTCTGGAAAGGATGAACGATGCGGACACTAGCCGCGGCAATCCTGCCGCTGATCTTGATTGGCTGCGCAACCGAGGCACCGCTGAACGCGCGGGCCGCCCTCGATAGGCTGCAAGACCTCGCCACACCCCACGCCGCCGCCCTCGCGGGCGAGGACGTCAACGAAATGCGCCGGACTGGCCGCGATCTGATCGCTTCGATCGACGCGGCCGCCGGGCCTCAATGAATAGGGACACTCCCAAATGAGCCTAAGCGTCAACGAAGTCAAAATCCTCGGCAATGTGGGGGAGGCCCCGCAAATCCGTTCGTTTGAAAACGGTGGCCGCGTCGCGAATTTCTCCGTTGCGACCTCGCGCCGCTGGAAAAACCGAAACACGGGCGAGGTCACGGAAAGAACCGAATGGCACCGGATCAATGTGACGGCTGACCATCTTGTAAAGGTCGCCGAGGATTTCTTGCGCAAGGGGTCGAAGGTGTTTCTTTCTGGCCGCCTTGAGACCCGTAAGTGGCAAGACCAGTCGGGGCAGGATCGCTATTCGACCGAAGTCGTCCTCGCACCCTATGAGGGTGTTTTGATTTCTCTTGATCGTCGCGAGGGATCGGCCGCGCCTGGTGGATCGAATGGGTCAGACACCCCGCCACCGTCGCGTGATCCGGACGACGAAATTCCCTTCTAGAGTGACCCCCAGATCCCGACGATCCGCTTAAAAGCGGCAAGCATTGGTACCATGACGGCGCTATAAGCTATCGAGCAGTGATACCAAACCACAAGCCAGCGCCGTTTCCACAGCCGCCCCTCGGCGTCTAACTCGTTCGCCTCAAACCTCATGTCGGCAATGTGTTGTGCGAAATGGGTCTCAAACACCTTCTTTGGAAGTAAGGAGGACAGCAAGTTGTTTGCGAAATGGCCAGCGGGCTTGTGAATTCTAGAGCGTTTGCTACTGCCCAAGAAATCTTCCCGAAGAACAAGTTGGTCTGTATCGGGGTCGACCGTGACGCGGTCGCTGTAGTCCTTCAAAATGCTATCGCGAAGTTCCTCATTTCTGGCAACAAGCCGCTCCACTAGGAAGTCCAGATCCCAATGGTCCTTATCATCGTGGCTAAGGAAAACACTACTAGGAACCGTGGGGTACTTCGAATCTTCCAGCTTCTGCCAAGCTCTCCCAAGAACGTCGTGTGTGTTTTCGGTGTCCTTCGAGAAAGCCAAACTTGAAATGTAAAACAATTCGATGAACCGCTCTTTGGTTATGTTCCTCTTAGGCATAGGAGCCTCCCTCGAAAGCCGCCGAGGCCGTATCGGTCGCACTCAATACCCGTGCTCCGTGACCACTCACGCGGTATCTGCGGCGAGGTAAACCGGGTTCTGAGGGTTCATCCTCAGCGCGGCTCGTGAGGTAGCCCTTCTCGACCATGCGGTTGAGAGTGACGTAAATTGTCCCTCGTTTCAGTGCGCCGTTAGATGCTTTGACCAATTCGAGGCCGTACATCTCTACCCCTGATCTGAGCAAATCCAGCACCTGATATTCGATCTTTGAAAGTCTGGGTATCACGTCGCGACTCCTGTAATTCAAGTTATTCTTACTGTTTGTAAGACTCAAAGTCAATCCAATTGCAGCTCGCGCCAACTTGGCAGATGAACGTCCTGCGAAAGCACAGCAAACACCAATGCGCGCCTCTCATTCGAATAAAGACCAGAGTAGCTTGGCAGGGATTTTCAGTGGCGTTTTGCGACTTTCACAACAATGTCCTTGTCCTAGTCGTCACGTTTTTTCCAGTCCTTCCAAATCTGAAGGATTTTGACGACGTTCAAGGCAACTAATGACAGTGCGACTAGGCACAGAAGGAGTATATGGAAGTCGTTAAGTTCCATCTCGTTTCACCTTAGAGGCTAATGTAATTGTGGGGACTTTTCTAAGAACAGAGTGCCGAATCTCCACAGCAGCGTAAACCCTTGAAAAACTGACGATGTCATCTTTGCAAGCTTAACTATCTGATTCGCCGAGAAACTTAAGTGATTCGGGTTTCTAGGTGGGTACATGGCAAAGGTGCTTTCTCCTGTTGTTCAAACAATGTGAGTCCCACCATGACTTCTTTCCCCCCGGCCCGCCTGACCGCGGGCGATGCTTGGTCTTGGGGTATGCCCGAGACTCTTTCCGCCTATCCGTCCCCTTACTACGCGCTTGCCTTGACGCTGTCTCTGCAAACCGGGGGGCCGGTCACGACCTTGAACGCGGCGGCCGATGCGACCGCTTGGCGCTTCACTGTCGATTCTGCCGTGACCTCGACCCTCACCCCGGGCGTTTATGCTTGGGCCGTGCTGGCGACCGAGGGCGGCACGGGCAACCGGACGACGATCTGCCGGGGAACCCTCACGGTTGACCCGGACCCGGCGACCGCGACCGGCGACACCCGGTCGAACAACGCCCGCATTCTGGACGCGATCGAAGCGACCATCGAGGGCCGCGCCACCAAGGACGCCGACGCTTGGACGATTGAGGGCCGGTCGATCACCCGGACGCCGATCGCTGATCTGATCCGTCTCAAGAACATCTATTCCGCCCTTGTGGACGCCGAGCGCGGCCGATCGGCACCCTTTAAGGTTCGGAGGGTCACGCATTGAAATTCCCTTTCCTACGTCGCCGCCCGGCGGCCGAGGCCGAGATCTCGGCCCGCGTCGAGCCTGTCGTCGCAAAGCGGTCCTTTCGGGCCGCTCACTCGCACCGCCTTGCGGGCGGATTTAATGTGTTTGGTTCCGTTTCACCCCGCGAGGAAACCCGCCGCGAAATTCGCGGTCTGGTCAGTCATGCCCGGCACGCGTCCCAAAACTTCGATCACGCCCGGGCTTACGAAATGCTCATTCGTCGGCATGTGGTCGGGCCTTCCGGCATTCGCCTGCAAATGAATGTGGTCGAGGACGACGGCCGCCGCGATCTGCGGGCAAACACCGTCATTGAGACCGCTTGGAAAAAATGGGGCCGAAAGGGGTCGCCCTCGATTTGTGGTCGGCTGTCGTTCTGGGGCATCGAGTGCCAGATAGCGACTGCGATCGCCCGGGAGGGCGGGGCCTTTGTCCGGCTTCACCGCGGCCGTAAGGGTGGGCCTTTCGGCCTTCGTATCGAGCCGATCCCGTTTGACCTCTTGGACCTCGACCACACGCAGCCAATACCGGGCGGTGGATACATCGAGTCCGGGATTGAGTTTGACGCCGACGGCCGCCCCCTTGCGTTCCACATCTGGACCGCACCCGAGGACGTCGCCCATATGGGTATCCGCCGCCGGGTACGTGTTCCGGCTAGGGATATGGTTCACGTCCTTGTCCCGGAGGAAATCGGTCAGGCCCTTAACGTCCCGCGGTCCTCTACCGCGTTGCGGTTGATGAATATGGCTGACGCTTTCCAGAAAGCGGGCATGGAGGCCGCTCACTTCGGCGCGGCGGCGATGCTCTTTTTCAAGCGGGAGGCGGAAACCTCAACCTTGAGCCAAACGGACGACACCGCCGACGACGGCGGGCCGCCGATCGACACAATCGAAGCCGGGACGATCCTTGATCTGCCCCCGGGTGTCGAGCCTGTCCCGCATGTGCCGCACTACCCGGACGCGGCCGTTGAGCCGTTCATGCGTAATATGAACGCTTCGACGGCTTCGGGCCTCGGCGTCTCTCGCGAGACGCTGACCGGCGACCTGACCGGCGCTAACTTTTCCAGTCTTCGGGCTGGCAAGGGTGAGGAAAGGGACGAATGGCGCATGTTGCAACGGGCCATGTTCGAGTCCTTTCACGGCGTCGTTTTTAGCCAATGGCTCAACATGGCTTTGCTAACCCAAGCGGTCCGACTGCCTCTCGCCAAAATCGAGAAATTCGACGCTGCGGAGTGGCGGCCGCGGGGCTGGCCTTCGGTCAACCCCAAAGACGACGCCACCGCGGCAGAGAAAGACCTTGCGCTCGGGCTTCGATCCCGCCGCGAGATCGCCGCCGAGCGCGGTCGGGACATTGAGGAAGTCGATAAGGAAATCGCCGAGGACAAGCAACGCGCCGAGCGATTGAAACTCGACTTCGGGTCCTCGCCGCCGAAACCCCCCGGTCCTGATCCTGATAAGGAGGACGCCGACCCATGACCTTCAAGATTGCCGCCCGCTCCACCCGAGCGGGCGAAATTGTTTCTGCCCCGGCCGAAGATAGCCGTGAGGTCGAAATCTCTTTTTCATCCGAGGCCCCCATCCTGCGGGCGTTCTGGGATGAGGACGCCGGGGAAATCCGGCACTACCACGAAGTCTTAGGCCACGCCCCCGGCGAGGTCGATCTGTCGCGGCTCAATACCGGGGCCGCGCCGCTTCTCAAAGACCACGAAGCCCGAATTGACTCCCAGATCGGGGTCGTTGTTCGGGCATGGACCGCCGAAGGGCGGGGCCGGGCTGTCGTCCGGTTCTCGACCAATGCGGCGGCTGATGACGTTCTCGCCCGTGTCCGGGTGGGGGACGTGACTTGCGTGTCCGTTGGCTACGGCATCACGCAGGCCGAAAAAGACGGGATGGCCGAGGACGGCCGCCCGATCGTTCGGGCGGTCAACTGGACCCCCCGGGAAATCTCTTTCGTCGCGATCCCCGCGGACCCGTCCGTTGGCTACGGCCGGGCCGATCAATCCGACGTTGAAACCCTCTCAATCACAGAAAGCAAAGACATGACCAAACCGAACAACACGCCCGCGCCCGTGACTGATGAACAGCGCGCAGCCCCCGCACCGGCCCCCGCCGCACCGGCCACACCCGCAGCCGATCCCGCGGCCGAGATTGCCCGCGCGCTGACCGATGAGCGCACCCGGACCGCGGAGATCGAGGCGATTGGCGAGCGTTTTGACATGCCCGCCGAAGCTGTCCGCAAGGCGAAAGACAATGGCACCACAGCCGACCAGTTCCGCAAGCTGGTCATGGACACGATCGACAATTCCGAAGCCGAAGCAACGCGCGCCGGGGCCGCCAAGATTGGCATGACCGACAATGAAATCCGCGCGTTCTCGCTTCTGAATGTTGTCCGCTATCTCGACAATCCGACGGATCGCAACCGCGAGCGTGCGGCGTTCGAGATTGAGGCATCCCGCGCCGCCGCACAAGCGGCCGGTAAGGACCCCGAGGGTCTTTTCGTACCTGCGGACGTGATGATGGACGCCAACTTTGCCCGGGCCGCGACAACCCCGGCAACTGCTGGTGGCCATTTGGTGGCAACGGATCACTTGTCCGGGTCCTTCATCGGTCTGCTGCGTAACCGTCTGGCGCTTGCTGGCCTCGGCGTTCGTATGCTGTCCGGCCTGCAAGGCAATGTGGACATTCCCAAGCAAACCGGCGGGTCGACCACCTATTGGGTTGGCGAGGGCGACGACGGCACCGATTCCGACATTACCGTCGGTGTTGTGTCCATGTCTCCGCACACGATGGCGATCGCCGTTCCGATCACACGTCGCTTGCTGAAACAAGCCGACCCCTCGGCCGAGGCACTTGTCCGCATGGACCTGATCGAACAAGCGGCCCTGTCCGTCGATCAGGCGGCGCTGACCGGCTTTGCATCACCCGACTCCCCCGAGGCGCTTCGCGCGAAACTGATCGCCGCGGGCGGCGACCGGGTTGTGACGTGGGCCGACACGACCGGCAACCTGCCGGACTTCAAGGAAATGGTTCAGCTTGAGACCAACGTGAACGCGGCCAACGCTGACGAGTCGGCAATGTCCTATATCTACGGCGCGAAAATGTCCGGCCACCTGAAAACGACGCAAGAGTTTGCGTCCGAAGGTCGCCCGATCGAACGCGGCCGCGAGGTCAACGGATACAGCCGCACCCGCTCAAATCAGGTTGCTGACGCCGAGGCGTTTTTCGGCGCATGGAACAACCTGGTCATTGGCATGTGGGGCGGTCTCGACATGCGGACGGATCGATCGACCCTCGCGAAGTCCGACGGCGTGGTTCTGCGGGCATTCCAAGACCTCGACGTTGCGGTTCGCAACCTTGAGGGCTTCACGCTCGGCAAGGCCGCCTAAGACCAGCGCAAGACCTGTCACCGCGGCCGCCCTTCGGGGCGGCCGTTCCGTTTCTATTGCATTGGAGGGCTTATCCCTTGTTTGAACGCTATCAGAAAGCGATTGCGGTCCTGTTCGCCGGGATCGTGTCGATTGCCGGGCTGTTTGTCCCGGCTTTGCGTGATTTGCCGCCCGAGGCGTTCGTCGCGCTGTCCTCGACCCTCGCGCTTATCGCCTGTTATGTCGTGCCGAACCGGGTTGCCGGTCATAACGTCGATGCGGTCGCCGCGGCGATCCTCTCGGCTCACGGCCGCGCCTCTGGCGAATTGGCGGTCTACGTTACCGACCCGAAATTCAAGGGGCCTTCCCGGCTTGTGCGTCTCGGGGCGCATAGCATCCACGACCGCGGATTGATTTCGGTTGCCGATCTCCCGCCGCGCGTAGGGGAGGGCGACGAATGACCGTCCGAATCCGCCTTATTCATCCCTCGAAAATCCTCGGCAAACTCGAACCCGCGGGCAAAGAGATCACCGCGCCTCGGGTTCGTGGTCTCGGGCTGGTCGCAGTGGGTCGCGCTGAGTTGGTCGAGGATCAAACCGGCGGCGATCGGGTCGCCCGGGACACGCAATCCGGCCCGGCGGTCAACGCTGCGCCCCGCAAGGGGAAGTTTGGACAATGACGATCGACGCCGGATCGGCTTCGATTTTCTTCGACCCGGCCGTGTTTGGAACCCCCGCGACCTTCTTTCCAGTCGAGGGCGGATCATGGCCGATCGACGGCATTTATTCCGAAGCCTACGCCCTCGCCCAAAGCGGCCCGGGTGTCGCCTCAACCGCGCCGATCTACACGATCGACGCGACCACGCAACCGCGGACGCCCACGCAGGACGACCGCCTCACAATCTCGGGTAAGGGCGATTTCGTCGTCAACGACCCGCAACCCGACGGATCGGGCCTGATCCGTCTCATTCTTGAAAGGGCCTGACAATGGCATTTGAAAAAGGGCGCGATGGCGTCGTGAAAGTGGGGACGCCTGCGGCGGCCCTTGGGCATGTCCAGTCGTGGAACGTGGACGAAACCGCCGACGAGGTTCGCGGTTGGGGCATGGGCGAGGATTACGATACCGGCTTTGCCACAATCGCCCGCTGGTCGGGGTCGGTCGAGGTCTATCTGGACGGATCGGACGAGTCCGACGGTCTGGCAATTCGCGACGAAATCGCGGTCGAGTTTTACCCCGGCGGCGAGTCGAGCGGCAAAACTTACTTCTCTGGCACGGCGGAAATCCTGTCCCTTGCGCGCTCCGCGTCGAAGGATGGCATCCCCATGCTGACGATCAACTTCACGGGCCGCGGTGCCCTCACCAAAACGACGGTGGCGTAACATGACCGAAATTGTAGCAACCGCCGCCCTCGCCGCCGCAACAGCCCACTATGACCGCCTGCGTGGTCAGACAATCGAGGTCCCCGAATGGGGGTCCGAAGGCGCTCCGCTGGTTATTTACTATGACCCGATCACGGCCGCGCAGTCGCAAAGCATTGTGAAGCGGGCCAAGGGGAACGACGCTCGGGCGACGGCTCTCGCGGTAATCCTGTATTCCAAGGATAAGGCCGGGAAACCGATCTTTACCGATGATGCGCCGACCTTGAAGGCGTTCGAGAATGACGTCCTCCCGGAAGTGATCGCCCGGATCGGTCAAGCCATCCTTGGTATCACTGGCCGCGGGGCTGATCTGGGAAACTGATGGCCTCACCCGAGGGGCGCGAGGTTCGGTTTTATTACCGCCTCGCAGCCCGCCTCGGGCGTTCGGTCCGCGAGGTTATGGATTTCCCCCTCGCCGAATTGGACGGTTGGGCCGCCTTCCTCGAAACGGAACCACAAGAAAGGGGTTGACCTATGGGTTTGCGCGATCTGTTTTTCTCAATCACCGCCCGCGACAAGACCGGGGCGGCCTTTTCGTCGGTCAACAAAAAGCTGCGCGAGACCGGCGGTCACGCCGCGACCGCGTCCGAAAGGATCGACCGCACCGGGGCCGCCATGCGGCGCGCCGGGGCCGCTGGTTCCGTCGCCTCGGCCGGGATCGTCGCCCTCTTTCGCGACTCCATCGGCCTTTATGACGAACAAGCCCGCGCTGAGGCGAAAGTCGCCCAAGCGATCCGGGCAACCGGCGGGGCCGCCGGATTTACCGCCGCTGAATTGGCAAAACAGGCGCAAGCCCTGCAACAGGCAACCCGGTTCGGCGATGAGCGCATTTTGAATGAAGTCACCTCGCAATTGCTCACATTCAAGGACATTGCAGGGGATAGCTTTACCCGCGCGCAAGTCGCTGCGCTCGATCTGGCGACCGTCCTCGACGGCGATCTTCAATCGGCCTCGATCATGCTCGGAAAGGCATTGAACGACCCAGCCGTGGGCCTATCTGCCATGTCTCGCGCTGGCGTGACGTTCACGAAGGACCAGCAAGAGGTTATCAAGGCCCTTGCTGAAACCGGGAACATTGCCGAGGCGCAAAAACTAATCCTTGATGAAATCGCTTCGGCCTATGGCGGGCAGGCTACGGCCGCCCGGACCGCTGGCGCTGGTATTCTCGACGCTTGGTCGAACACTTGGGGGGACGTCAAGGAGGTTGTCGGCAAAAACCTTCTGGAAATGCTGCCGCCTGTGATCGCCGTCCTCGAACGGATCACTGGCGCTTTCCGCGACCTTGAGCCGGGCACACAGAAAACGATTATCGTTATGGGTGCGCTTGCCGTGGCTGTCCCTCCCGTGACGCTTGCTCTTGGACTTCTGGCGGGCGCTGTCGCTGCGATTTCTGCACCCGTCGCCCTCACTGTCGCCGGGATCGTGGGCCTGACTTCGGCCGTCGTCGCCTTCTGGCCTGAGATCAAGGCCGCGACCGAATGGGTCGGCGAGAAATTCGCCGCCGCTCTGCAATGGGCGTCTGACGCCATGTCGTTTATGGAGGATCAGTCCCGCGCTCTGGACGCGGCTATCGTGAACGGCCTTGCAGCGGCAATGACTGTCGGGGCCGCTAAAGTGCAGATGATCCACGACGTCTTTCGCGACGCCTTCGGGGCGATCCCCCAGATTGTCGGCGAGGTGGTCGATAAGGTTGGTGAATGGATCAACGGCAAGTTTAACGCGATCCTTGAAAGCCTTGGGCAGAGGGTCGAATGGGTCGAGCGTAAGTTTTTCTGGCTCTACGATCAGGTCGTCGGCAACTCATGGGTTCCTGACATGATCGAGGAAATCGGGAAACACTTCGGCTATCTGCAAGGCAATATGGTCAAACCGACCGACGATGCGACGTCGAAGGTCAACGGCTCGTTTGAGGGCCTAATGAACGACGTCGGGTCCAAGATCGGCAACCTTGCATCGTCCGGCACCCTGACATGGAAAGGCTTCATGGGGTCATTGCTGGACGTCGGCAAAAGCTACGCCGACCGGATCGTGTCGGACGTGTTCGGCAGGATTGGCGACGGCCTCACGCAATCCATGTCTGGGCTGACCGGGTCCGGCGCGGGTGGATCATTCTTGAACAGCTTCGGGTCGAGCCTCTTTTCGGGCCTCGGGTCGGCGTTCTCTAGCCTGATCCCGGGCCTCGACCAAGGCGGATCATTGACCGTCGGCGGCCGGGCTGGTGTTGACCGTAACTTTGCCTCTGTCCGCCTGTCTCAGGGCGAAAAGGTGAAGGTCACACGGGCGAATGGGCGGGACGCGTCCGGCGCGCCTGTGACGGTCAATATCTATGCGCAAGACGTCAATTCCTTCAATGCGTCCCGGGCGCAGGTAGGCCAGCAAATCGGCCGCGCTGTCGCGGCTGGACAGCGGGGTATGTAATGGCACTTTTAGACCGAGACTTCCCCCGCAACGTGGCTCAAGGTTGCCAAGCGATCGCCCAAAGGCGCGACGAAATTGTCACGCTCGCGAGCGGCCGCGAGGAAATCAATCAGCGCTGGAAACACGCTCGGCGGTCATGGTTGGCGGGTCTCGCGATCCGATCGGCCGACGATATGTCCGACGTCCTCGATCTTTGGGAGGAAGCCCAAGGGCGGCGGCATTCGTTCCGCTTTCAAGACTGGCTTGATTACAAATCCTGTCGGCCCTCGGAAACCCCGTCGCCGACCGACCAGGTTGTCGGGATCGGCAACGGGTCTCAAACCGATTTCCAAGTGTCTAAGACCTACGGGGTTGGCCTGCCATACGTCCGGCCGATCTATCTCCCCCGGGCTTCCTCGCTTCGGGTTGCTGTCAACGGGGTCGAAGTCCTGACCGGCTGGACCCTCTCGGCGTCTGGCGGTGTCGTTACCTTTGACGTTCCGCCTGACCCCGCCTTGACCGTCACAGTCGGGTTTCTGTTTGACGTTCCTGTGCGGTTCGAAGCCGACTCGATCCTTGCTGAGTGGACCTATTTTCGCCCCGACGGCGACGGGGTCACCTCGGCCCCGGACGTCTCTCTGATCGAGGTCATTCTGGGCGATTAACCTCACCGCACGGTTGTAGGTTAGATTTCCAAAATCCCGCAACACCTGACCGGCGACGCTAGTGTGTCGCCGGTTTTTACTTTTGGAGGTGCAATTCCATGACCGCATATGACGACGCCCTCGGCACCGGCAACACCAGCCTTTGCCGCTGCTTTCTTCTGACGCGCCTTGACGGTGTCGTGATGGGTTTCACTGACCACGACCGGGATTTGTCCTTTGACGGTGTCACTTTCCTTGCATCGGCGGCCCTGACCGCGTCGGACGCGGCCTCGGCTCTCGGCATGGCAGCCGACGAAATGGAAGCGTCCGGCGCTCTTTCAGCTGATGCGATCACCGAAAGCGATCTCGCCGCAGGGCTGTTTGACGGCGCGGCTGTCCAAGTCTTTGACGTGGATTGGTCCGACACCTCAGTTCGCCGCCTCTTAGGTCGCTACACGATCGGGCAGGTGGAACGCGGGTCGGTGGCCTTTCGCACCGAATTGCGATCCCTCTCGGCTGGCCTGACCCGCAAAACTGGCCGCATTCATTCCGTTCTGTGTGACGCCCGTATCGGCGACGCCCGGTGCGGTCTCAACCTGTCCAGTCCCGCCTTTAGTGCGGCCGCGACTGTCGACTCCCTCGACGCGCTTCATTTCGTCGTCTCAGACCTCGGAAACTTCTCGGCCGACGCCTTCGATCGCGGCCGCGTCAACTGGACTAGCGGTCCAAAGGCCGGGACGTCCTCGGACATTCGGGTCGCTCGCGTCGCAGGCGGCCGCCTTCGGGTTTCGCTCTGGCGTGACCCGTCCTCGGGGATCGAGATCGGCGACACCGCGACGCTTACCGTTGGTTGCAACAAGACGGCCGAGACATGCCGCTTGCGGTTCGGAAATCTCGACAACTTCCGCGGCTTTCCCGACATGCCCGGCGAGACCTTCGCCGCGGAGTACGCTAGGACCGGGGACCCCTCTCAGGATGGGGGGTCACGTTCATGATCGCCGCCGTCAACCCTGCCGTGATCGCCGTTCATGCCGCCGCTTGGATCGGGACGCCGTGGCATCGCCGCGCGGCCGTTCGTGGCGTAGGCGCTGACTGTGTCGGCCTGATCCGTGGCATTCTCGCCGAAACCTCGGGCGTCATGGTGACCCCGCCGCCCTTTGTCGAGGATTGGGCCGAGGCTGACACCTCGCCGATCCTCGCCGCCGGAAATCGCCATCTTGTTCCGGGTTATCTACTGGACGCCCCCGCGGCTGGCGACGTCGTCGCCTTCCGAATTGGTGGTGGACCTGTCGCCCATGTGGGCGTCCTTGTCGCCCGGGATGATCTTATCGAGACCGGCCCCGCTCGTGTGGTTCACGTCTGCGAGCGCCGCGGCACTGTGGAGTCCCGCGCGCCGTGGCACCTTGCCGGGCGCTGGCGCTTCCCGCTCGCCGAAGGGTGCGAGACCGGCAAGCCAAACCTGAAATCGTCCGACCTTCTGGCGATCGTCCAAGAGGACGCCGAGGGCGCTTTCTACACCGTTCAAGACATGATGGATGGGACGCCCTTGTCCCGATCCCGTCACTACCCGACGCCCGGGGCCGCGCTCGACGCGATCCCCCCGGCGATCGCTCACGTCGAAAGGGTCTAACACATGGCAACGCTTCTTTTCGCTGCGGCCGGTTCTGCAATCGGCGGCGCTATCGGCGGGTCTGTTCTCGGGGTCTCGGCCGCGGCGATCGGGCAAGCTATCGGCGCGACCCTCGGCCGGGTGGTCGACTCTAAGCTGATGGGTGGAACCGGCACGATCACGCAAGAGGGTCCGCGGCTCGATAGTCTCGACGTCATGACCTCGCAAGAGGGCGCACCTTTGGCGGACATAGCGGGGCGGACGGCCGTCTCTGGTGAGGTGATTTGGGCGGCCCGGTTGAAAGAGACGGCAAACCGCACGTCGCAATCCTCGGGGTCCGGCAAGTCACGCCAGACCGTCTCGACAACCAGTTATTCCTATTCTGCATCTTTCGCCGTCTCGCTCGGCGAGGGGCCGTTGTCGCACATGGGGCGGATATGGATTGACAGTCAGGTTGTCGATCTCTCGACCATGATCAACAGCGGCCGCGTCCGGTTCTACAACGGGAGTGAGACCCAAAGCCCCGACTACCTGATCGAGGCGATCGAAGGTCACGCCCCGGCATACCGCGGGACGGCATACGTCGTTTTCGAGGACCTTCCCCTTGGGCAATTCGGCAACCGCATTCCGCAAGTCCGGGTTGAGGTGTTCGGTCGCTCCGGCGAAATGGAAGACTTGATCGAGGGCGTGAACGTGATCCCGGGCGCGACCGAATGGGGTTACATGCCGACCCCGAACCCGCGGGTCCGCCGAGACGGTCAGGGCAACATATTTCAAGAGGACGTCGAGAATGCGAACCGCCATGCGGGTATTTCCGACTGGTCCCTGTCTATGGATATGCTGTCGGCGAACCTGCCGAACGCCTCGACCGTCTCCCTTATCGCGGCTTGGTTTGGCACCGATCTTCGCGCCGGTCTTTGCAGCGTTGAGCCGCGGGTCGAATTGAAAGGCAAAGAGACCAAGACCCGTTGGCGGGCTGGTGGCCTGACCCGCGCAACGGCAAATGTGACCTCGACAACCGACGAAGGCCGCCCGGCCTACGGGTCCAGCCCGGCCGATATTTCGCTTGTGCGCGCGATCAAGAACCTGCGCGCTCGCGGCAAACGCACCGTGCTTTATCCGTTTATCATGATGGACATAACGGACGCCCAAGCCTTGCCTGATCCTTCGGGGGCTGGCGTTCAAGGGGCCTATCCTTGGCGCGGTCGGATCGAGCCTCGGGCCGGTCAATCGGTCGCGGCCGAGGTCGCCGCGTTCATGGGAACGGCATCGCCTGCGAATTTCTCGATTTCGGGCGAGACGGTCAACTATTCCGGCCCGGCGGCCTTTGGTTTCCGGCGCTTCATTCTGCACCTTGCGCATGTCGCAAAGGCCGCGGGTGGCGTTGACGCTTTCCTTGTCGGCACAGAAATGCGCGGGCTTTCCATGGCCCGCCATTCGGACGGCTCATATCCCTTTGTTGACGCCCTCCGCACTCTCGCCGCCGAGGTCTCCGCGATCCTGCCCGGCGCGAAGATCAGCTATGCCGCCGACTGGTCAGAATATCACTCGGACCGGCCGGGTAGTGAAATCCGGTTTCACCTTGACCCGCTTTGGGCTGACCCCGCAATCGACTTTGTCGGAATTGACAACTACCTGCCCTTGTCCGACTGGCGCGGCGGGTCTTCACATGCCGACTTTGACGCGACCAACGGGATCACGACGCCTTACAATCTGGATTACCTCAAGGGGAACATCGAGGGCGGCGAATATTGGGACTGGTTCTATGCGGACAGCGCAGCACGCGCCGCGCAGGATCGCAGTCCGATCCAAGACCTCGCTTATGGCGAGCCTTGGGTCTACCGCCAGAAGGCAATTCGGGACTGGCAACAGAACGCACATTACGAGCGTGACGCAAGCGGCATCCGCGCCGCGACGCCGACCGCTTGGGTGCCGGGGTCCAAGCCGATTTGGTTTACCGAGATCGGTTGCCCGGCCGTCGAGTTTGGCGGCAATCAGCCGAATGTCTTCAACTCTCGGATTTCGAGCGAGGGCGGCTTGCCCTACTTCTCGACCGGCATTCGTGACGACTTCATGCAGCGCCAGTTTATCCGGGCTTCCCTCGAATGGTGGCGCGATAATGGGGCCGGTGTTCTGGACGTCGCCGACGTGCAAATCTGGTGTTGGGACGCCCGGCCATGGCCTGAGTTTCCGAATAATACCGATACTTGGTCCGACGGCCCGGACTGGCGTCTCGGACACTGGTTGAACGGCCGCGCCGGAACCGCCCCGGCGGCCGAGGCGATGCGCCGCCGCTTGATCGAGCGTCACGACCTGGTCGACGCGGATTTCGATTTCTCCGAAGCCTACGGGCAGGGGGACGGCTACGCCTCGGGCGCGCCAATCAGCTTTCGCGAGTATATCCAGCCTTTCGAGGTCTCTTTAGGTCTGACCGTCCGCGAGGACGACGGCCGCCTGATCTTCTCAAATCCGGCCTACGCCCGCGAGGTCGAGGGGATCACGGTTGACGACATGGCGCAGTCCGGCACCGCCGGTGCCGCGCCCTTTTCGGCGCTGCGATCTGCGATCGAGGACACGGCGGGGACAGCAATTCTCCGCTTTCGTGACGGCGTTCGCGACTATCAGGCCGCGGCGGTTCGTGACCAGATCGAGGACGGCCCCGAGGATGGAACGGCCGAGGCTGAAACGCCGCTCATTCTCGACTTTGATCGCGGCGCGTCTGCGGTCGCGAGGATACTTCGCGCGGCCTCGGCCGCCCGGGAAACCCTGTCCTTTTCACTGCCGCGATCGGCCCGACGGGTTCGCCCGGGGATGATCGTTCCGATCGCGTTCGGCGACGAACCGCCTCGGGCGTTCGAGATCAAAAAGGTTATCGAGGGGGAAGCGCTCGCAATCGAGGCGCAGTCCTATGATCGCGGAACACATGCGCCCGGGGCGAGCATCTACCTGCCCGCGCAAAACAAGCGGGTTTTCGGGTCTCAAACCTCGATTTTGGCGCTTATGGACTTGCCCCTGATTACGGCGGGGGCTGATGAGGCCGACGGCTTTATCGCCGCCCATGCCGAGCCTTGGCCCGGCCTTGTGGTGGTTGCACGATCCTATGACGAAAACATCGGCTTTGCCGTCTCGGCGTCTCTGGCGATCCCGGCGACGATCGGCGAGACGGTGGCCGATCTCGATCCCGGCACCCCTTGGACCTACACCGAGGGGCCGCTGGACGTTCGGGTGTTTTCGGGGTCGCTGGTCTCACGCTCCGAACCTGAAATCCTCGGCGGGGCAAACTCTCTTGCCGTGCTGCACGCCGACGGATGGGAGGTTGTTCAATTCCGCAATGCCGAATTGATCGACGGCGGGACCTACCGCCTCTCGGGCCTTCTGAGGGGGCAAAGAGGGACGGAAAGCCTCTCTAGGGCGTCGCTTCCCGCATTTGCCCGTGTGGTCCTCTTGGACGACGCAATCGCTCCTGCGGGCGTTTCCTCGGCCGACGTCGGTTTGCCTTTCTGGTATCGCTACGGCCCCTCGGACGTCTCGACCGATGAACACCTGAAATCCCGTTACACGTTCTCAGGTTTGGGTCGCCGGCCCTTTTCGCCGGTCCACCTCAAAGCGGCTTGGTCTGGTGGTGATGCTGTTCTCAACTGGACGCGCCGCACCCGGACGCTTGACGGGACGTTCCCGGCCTCGGGTCAGGAACCCCCCGTCGGCGAGGTCTCGGAAAGCTACCGGGTCGAGATCGGCCCGATCGGCGCGCCGCTGCGGGTCGAGACGGTTTCCGCGCCGACCTTCACCTACACCGCGGCCGACCAGTCGGCCGACGGCATCACCCTGCCGGTTGCGGTCAGGGTTTCCCAAATCTCCGACACCTTCGGCCCCGGTCCTGCCGCGGCCCTCAACCTGAAAGGTTCCTGACATGGCACTTGAAACCCTCGACTCCGACTGGCTCGAAATCATCTTCCCGCCCGATGAGAATTACCGCAATCTGAAAAACCTCGACTCGATCGCTGCGGTCACTCTGGTTTTTGCTGATGAGCCACCGCAGACACCGGCCGCGCCGACGTGGGACGTTTACAGGCTCGCGCCCGGTGAGCGGGTCAACATCTTGTTTTCGACCTACCGCCCGCGGGTCTTTGTTCATGGCAATAACGTGAGCATTGACGTCGTGTCCTCCTTTACGCTGATGGGGGCCGATCCGGGGGCCGGGCCGATCTCGACGCTCTCGCCCCGTGCATCAGGGGTCAAGTAATGGCGACCCCGTATCTGCGCGCGCCGCTGATTGCGGAAGGGCAGGCGCAACCGCATGTGACGGCGAACAACGCGACATCGATCGCAGACCTCGCCCGCGGCCGCCTCGCCCTGTCCGCGACAACCGCGACCCCGCCCGGATCGCCGGTCGAGGGTGACGCCTACATCTTGCCAACGGGCGCGACGGGCTGGACCTCGGCTGATGATAGCGACCCCGCCCCGGGTGATATTGCAATCCGTTGGGCGGGCGCATGGCACAAAATCACCCCCGCAATCGGCTGGACGTGGCAAATCTTGGATGAGGGCGCGTCTATCATCTTCACCGCCGCGGGCTGGCGGCGCGGATCGGTCGCCGGTCCATTGGGCGCGTCGCTTGGTCTGGTGGTCGCCGAGGCGACGCTGGACCTGTTGGGGGCATCGACGTCCGCCCCTGATCTCTTGCCGACGCGCGCGATCATCCTCGGCGTGTCGTCTTGGACGATCCAGACTGTAACCGGCGCGCCGTCCTATTCGGTCGGGATTACTGGTGAGGTCAACAAGTTCGGCGGTTCGCTCGGCGTTGCGGTCAATTCCTCGAATATCGGCGTTGTGGGTCCTTTCGCGACCTACTCGCTCGCCGACGTCATTGTGACGTCGGACGGGGCCGACTTTACCGGCGGACGTGTCGGTCTTGCCGTCTCGGCGATCATTCCGGGGGTTCCGATCTGATGGGATGGCAACCGACAACACAAGCGGCACTTGAGGACGCCGCCCGCGCCGCGATCGTCGCGGCATTCCCGCTCGTCGTGGGTCGCTCTTACGACCCGCGCCCGGTCCCGAATGAGACCGTCCCGGCTTTCGCGATCCGGGTCGAGCATGAAAACGCAGAACCGGCGGGCCTCAACACAACGGCCCGCTTGATTTCCGGGACGATCCGGGCGGTTCTTTGGGTCAAGGCACCGGAAACCGACCGCCTCGATCTGGCTGATCTCGCCGATCATATTCGCGCCGTGATCCTCGCCGACTCCGTCCTCGCAAATCTGACGGGATCGCTCGACCCGTCCGACAACGAAACCGAAATCCAGACTGAGGCCGAACGCTTCGCCCGGATCGAGTGCCTTTTCGCTGCGCAATGGCTGGAAAGCCCCACGGAAACACCTTCGATCCTCGCCCGCTTCGGCTTGGCCTGATCGCCTCAACTCAAAAGGAAAACGCATATGGATTACTTCGAGTCCGCAATGGACACCGTCGCAATTTGGGAGGGTGGCTGGTCTGACCACAAGGACGATCCCGGCGGCCTGACCCGTTGGGGTTGGACCTTGAAAACGCTGGTCGCGAAGGCGATCGACGTCAATATGGACGGCCGCGTTGACGCCCGGGACCTGCACGACCTGACCAAGTCCGAGGCCCGCCGTCTGTACCGCGTCCATTTCTGGGACGCGATCTCGGGTGATCTCTTGCCCGGGCCTCTCGCGATGCTGGTCTTTAACTCGACCGTGAACCAAGGCCCCGGCCGCGCCGCGAAATTTCTGCAACGCGCCGCGGGCGTAAAGCGTGACGGTGCAATCGGTCCTCGCACGCTTGCCGCCGTTTCGGACAAGTGGAACGCTGACCCTCTCGCGATCATGCGTGAGTTTCTGACGTGGCAACTGTTGCACTACACGTCGCTTGCGATCTTTGTCACCTTCGGTCGGGGCTGGACACGCCGGACGATGGACTTTGCGCTGGTCGCTGGCGGTGAGGCCGCGACGATGAAGGAATCGGCGATCGAGGACGTCATCCCGCACGGCACCGTGACGGTCGCCCCCGTGGCCCCTCACCGCCGCCCCTCGACCGCGTGGGAACGGATCGTCGCCGCTTTGTCCGGGGGTCGCACGAATGAAACCCGTTGACGATAGCGAATGGCGCGGCCGCGTCGAGCGTAAGCTGGACGCGATCTCCGAGGCGGTTGTGCGGCTGGCTCGGGTCGAGGAACGGACCGCGACGCTCTTTCGCGACCAGTCCTCGAACACCTCGGCCGTTGTCAATCTGACGGCCCGGCTCACGGCGCTTGAGGCCACCACGCAAAGCAACAAGACGTCAATCCGCGTCGCTGAGCGGGTTTTCTGGTTCGCCGCAACTCTGGCGACCCCGATTATCTCGGGCGTCGCTGTTTACTACCTCACGAAAGGGTCCTGACTTATGGCCGCACCGTTGACCGATGATGAATTGAAGACCACGGCAAACGTCGTCGCAGCGCACCCGGGCGACACCCCCGGCGCGGCGCGCGCGCTCGGGATCTCGACCTCGGCACTTTACCGACGCCTTGCCCGGATCGCACAACGCGGATTTGACGGCTCAACACCCGCCGCAATCCCGGCCGGTCAGGTTGTCAAAGGCGTCTCTACCCTGCACACGTTGAACCCGGTCACGGGTGAAATGGAACGGCGGGCCATTTGGACAAAGACTCGCGAGGAAGGATTTACCCCCGAGGATTTCGCCCAAGTGATCCGCGATGTGGCCGAGGACCTGGTCGGCTCGATCCCGCCCGTCCCTGCGCCTGAGACCTCGGCCGACGGCAAGGGGTCCTTTCACTTGTTCCCGTGGCCTGACCTGCACTTTGGGATGCTGTCTTGGGCCGAGGAAACCGGCGAGTCTTTCGACCTCAAAATCGCCGAGCGTCTGGTTATGGACACCTTTTCGCGTTTGGTTGCTCAAACGCCTGACGCCGACGAAGCGATTTTGCTCGGCCTCGGCGATCTCCTGCACTCGGACGACGAGTCGGGGACGACGAAGCGCAGCGGGAACCGTCTCGACGTGGACGGTCGGTTCGCCAAGGTCCGGCGAACCGTGATCCGGGTCCTTGCATGGGCAATCCGCCTGCTCTTGGCGCGTTTCCCGAAGGTCACCGTCCGGCTACTGCCCGGCAACCATGACGAAGAAACGGCCGTCGCCCTCGCCGAGGCGTTGGCGCTTCTCTTTGACGCCGAGGATCGCGTCGAGTTTGATCTAGACCCCGGGCTTTGGTGGTTCTATCGCCGTGGGATCGTCCAGATCGGCGCGACGCACGGACACACCTGTAAGCCCGCCAAAATGCCCGGAGTGATGATCCAGCGCCGCCCGCAAGATTACGCGGCCGCAAAGGTCCACCGCTTCTATCACGGTCATTTGCACAATGCGATGATTGGCGAGGAAATGGGCGTCCCGATCGAGTGCCTGCAAACCATTATCCCGGGTGACGCTTGGCATGTTGGCGCGGGGCATTCCGGCTCGGGCCGGTCCATGATCGCGATCGAGTTCAACGAAACCCGCGGTGAGATCGGTCGGAAGATCGTCGGTGTCGTTAATGGGGAGGTTTTGCAGTGATGGCCCCGCGCTTGATCGGTCTTGTCGGTCGTGCGGGGGCAGGGAAGTCAACCGCGGCCGAGATCATCGCCGCCGAGGGTTTCACCCGGACCCGCTTTGCCGCCGGTCTCAAATCCATGTTGACGGCGCTCTACGCCTCGGCCGGGCTTTGTTCGGCCGAGATCACCCGGCGGATCGAAGGCGATCTAAAAGAGACCCCCGACGCTATCCTTGGCGGGAAGTCACCCCGGCAAGCGATGATTACCCTTGGCACCGAATGGGGCCGCGACCTGATCACGCCCGGGCTTTGGGTTTCGATCTGGGAAGCGCGCGCCCGCTCGATCCTCACCGCCGGGTCCTCTGCTGTTGTTGAGGACGTCCGTTTTCCGAATGAGATCGAAGCGATCCGCCGTCTTGGCGGTCTGATCGTATACATTGAACGCCGCGACGCGCCCGGGACCTCTATCAGCCATGCGTCGGAAGCGTTAGGCCCGGAATGTGCCGATGTGCTGATTGACAATTCAGGGGGAATAGCGGACCTAAAATCCAAGATCAGGTTGGAATTAATCCCGCAACAAATCCCGCAACATTAAAAAACGGGATTTTTGTAACACACTGATTTTAAAGAAGGTTTGTGTTACAAAATGTTGCGGTTTGTATCCGCCCCCGGGCACCATTAGAACAGTAATACTTGATATATTACAGGGTGTTATGCTGTTTGTGCGCAGTTTAATCCCCCAACGCATCCCCCAAGCAAATCCAGTTTACTCTTGTACGATCTGTCAGTTGAGCCACAAGTGAGTTGGTTGCGACTTCCGCTGCTGATCCGGTTGCAGTCTTCATAGTCAGCGGTCAGGGCTCTAAGCATTCGGTGAGGTCAAGGTCTCTTTTGATCAGAAGGTTTTTTTGGTCGGCTCTTTCACCTCCTGGTAACCAAGCATCAGTAAGAAATGTCTGCTACGCGGGCTTGACAACATCTGACCTTACAGCTATCCGACATTACTTCCGAAATCGCGAAGGCCAAAGCGAGCGTGCTCAGAGCAGGGCGCAGTTGTAGGCATCACGTTTACCTGATGTCTTGAGTAGGAAACGAAAAGCTAGGGAGAGCCAGTTCTGGCTCTCCCTTGGCGTTCAAACAGAATAAAGTAGCCTGCCTGCATGCTTCAAAGCATAGCTCAAGCACGACAGGCGGCCGTTCTTCAACAAAGGCTCTTTTGTGTAGTGCAAGGCGTACTGGCTCGGTTGCGCGTAGTAGATAGGTACTTCAGATTTTTCTGCCTGGTCTGCCGCTACCGAGAATAAGCACATCGCCAACGAAACTGGCTTCGGACCAAAGGGAAGCATATAGGAGGTGCGTTCACCATCTTTTGTAACTTTTCGCATAGCATCAAAGGCTTGTGAGACGTCCAACGCAGAGAGCTGAATGAAGTCAATTGGGTCGATCTTGCGCAATCCATCATTCTCGCGCCCAACAATCCTTTCCATGCTTTCAACAAACTTCCAGTTTCTTTTCAAGCCAGGCGGGCCGGGCGGGAAAGGAAACAACATCTTGAGGGCGCGCGGTCTGTCTTCGCCAAACATTCTTGAGAAGTTCAGCAGATGAAACCCCACACCAACGAAAGCAAAATCGTGTTCGCTACGTCCGCTCACTGAGGGAAAGCCTTGAATGGGTCTGAGGGCCTCTGGATTTCTTGAAATCACTTTAGCGTACTTGGTGCCTTGAGTGTAAACAACGACCAGGTTCTCGACACGCTGGTCGTTTAAAAGTAACTGCACCATTGGAAAGAACCACCGTTTCGGAAATGATGTAATATCCAAAACAATGTTTCTGGAAGCACCAACCGCTGCTTCGGCATAATCAGCAACCTCGTCCAAGGATGACTTTAGCTCACCAACGAATTTAATGTACTGACCCGGTATGTGTTCCTCAATTTTCTTCCATGCTTTCGCGACCTCCAAGTGAGTCGCGACCGGGTCTTGGGGATACGGATCGTCAATCTGTGCGAGAAAAAGCCGTTTAGCGTATCTTGATAGCTCGAGTGCAGATTCTACACTTCGTTGCTCAGTCCCTACACAGGCAAGGACCGCCCAGTCATTGTTGCATTGAAACTGAGGCAACAGCCAATTGGCATCGCCCCATGCGCGAAAGTTAAAATTTCTCATTCTTCAAACAACGACCGTTGTCTGCTCGGTTCATTATCCGAAAGGGACAGTTTGAATCCAGATTCGTAGATCCACGATGCAACTTCACTTGCCTTCGCATAATACGGCTCTTTAGTTCTGATGTATGGAATTCTGAAGTGTGGGCAAAACACCGGATGGAAATAGAACTTTTTCCTATGCTTTCGATCTCGATTCTTTGTTGTGTGATCCAACATGAGCATATTTCCATAGTCCGCAAGTTCCTCTAAAAAACGACGAATCTCCGGGAACTGTTTCATGTCTTGCTCAATGAGGGAAAACCCAGTGTGGCCTGGGTTGCTCAGCCTATCGTCCGCGAACAGTTTTGCAGCCAGCTTTTCAGCGACCAAGTTGACGAACTGTAGACGCTCTGCGCTGCGACCGGTCTCTTGAGCCATCTTCTCGATCCAGAAATTGCTTGCTTTCAGTATTCCAATTGACTGAACAATCTCCGTTATCTTAGGAAGTTTGGAGCGAACCTCAGAATCGTCGCCAGCATACTGAATCCATGTATCCCAGATGAACTGGTTCAGACTTAGAAAGACCAAAATATTTCCGCCGGAAAGACCTATAATCTCTTCGGCTCCGCACCAGTAAGGTCGCTGATGTGCCTGAGAGGCAATCTGTAGAGCTGCCGCTTCACGCCGTTCCTTTTTCCAGTACGACTTAGCTTCCCAAGGAAGTTTACCTCTAGGAACATCCAAGTCGAAAACATCACCCTTCTGCCTTATCCATATTTCGCCAAGCTTCGCAGACAACAAGTCTTTTCCAGCAAGCTCCTTCAGTGCGTCCTTCGTCTCAGTCCTCCATTCGGTTTGTAATTTTAGAATACGCGCTGGCTCTCTGATATTGAGTTTACGAACTCGCTCTGTCGCGGAAAGCTGTGGCCCGTAAACTTGTTCGATTTGATTTTTTCCAGCGAGTAGATCTTCTCGAAAGCCAGAAAATCGCAATCGACGCACAAAGACGTCATTTGCAAAGTCCGGAAAAATATCTATTGTTTGATCCTCCTTTCGTTTGAGAAGGAGATCAAGGTCGACGTATTTGTAGTCCCTTTCCTCTTCTAGTCTAGCTTCGGTGCCTTGAATTTTTCCGTGCCGGCGCCAAGCATGGCCACGAGCGCCAATTCTGTAAGATACAGCGCCATCTCTTGCTGCAAGCGCACGGTTGATCACAGAACGATAGTCAACCGATTTGCCGACAGTGTTTCGTGTCGAAATATTTCCAAGTTCCTCGTACTGGTCGATGTCAATAAAAAGGTTTGTATCTTGATCGACGACGCCTGCCGATTTTAAAGCGATTATGCAATCTCTAATAGGATGGCCAATGTGAGTTCTTGTGTCTTTGATAGCTGGATCAAGATCGCGATCCTTTCGATGTAGGTAGCGTCTGTAGCGATGAACCCTGTCCTTTATCCGAACTGTAAGCTCCTCAAAAGAATTACACTTCCCGATCCATCCCTCCCATATTGGAAGATCGCTCAGTAGCGGGCCGATTTCGTTCAAGGCGTTTCCACCAGCGTTTAGACCCACCTCGCTTCTGACGTTAGCTGGACCATCTGCCATACAACGGAGACTGTCCAAAAAATCTTCGACCATTAGGTAGTTTAAGAAGTCTGCGAATAGAAACTCGACTTCCTCAGGGTCGTCATCAATGTGCTTGCGAAGACCAAAATCAATGGCACTCTGATGGGCGATGTTGACGCCAGCACTAAGGAATTTCCGACGTTCCTCAGGTACGGGGAAGTCCTGTCCAACAGCATCATACTCGAGCCTTACTCTTGGTTGAAGCAGACCGAGAAGCATACTCTTTCCGCTACCCTGAATTCCGGTAACTACTACATTTCCTGGAATGAAGATTGGTAGTGCATGTGGGACTAGATAGTCGCTGAAGATCGTGACGAACTCGCGTGAAGTAAAGCGATCACCGACGTACAGCTCAAAGAATGGATTCGACTTCATCAGACTCTGTTCACCCTTGGGAAAAGTGGCTTCCAATCGACTGTTTCACGATGGAACAATGCAAGTGTGTTGTTTGGGCAGTTTGAGTACATCACAACTTGAGCCCCCGTTTTCTTAAAGCCAAGAAATGCTTCGGGTTTGTTTACTTTGAACCGCCCTTGGAGTCGGATAAACAGAGCCCAAACTTTTTCGTTTAGCATGGGGTTGGAGCTCTGTTCGCCGCGTTGGAACATCGCGGCTTCGGGGATCACCAGTCCAGGTTCATACTCGACATTCGGCATAGATTTGATGCGTTCCCGTATTCTCTTTTCGCCTTTGGGACAAACAACCAGCGGACAGATTAGCACTCCCAAGTCACTGAATTGTTCCTCAACAAAGTCGATAGCTTCCTGAACCTGCGTACCTGACCCAACAAAATCTTCTAGCAATACTATTTGAGAAATCTTGTTTTTCTTCATATATGATTTGATTTTTTCGGCATCGCCGAACTTCACCAAAGATTTCCAATCTGGTCGGTGCTCCATAGATTTCAGCCCGTTGACCTTGAGGAATGAATTGATCCTTAAGCTATCAGTTATAGGGCAAAGCCAGCAATCATTGAGCCCCTTGCGCACTTGGTCGTCGATCTTGGGGTCGAAGGGGTTCAGTTTGTTTTGGTCAATAATCCAACGACTGAGGATTCCACCATATACTGATCGGTATAGTGCTTCAAATTCCTTCCGACCCATAAAGAATAATTCAATTAGGAGGGCCAAGAGCAGCTTTTGATCACCTTCATTCTCAAGGTTGTTTAGCCAGTCTAGCAGGCGATCCTCAAAAACTTGAAATTGATTGGGTTCGTACTCTTGAAAGAGTTTTCTGCCGAGGAATTTGATGAAGGATACAGAGCCTGGCTCTAGCTCCTCACCCTCGGCGGCGTAGTCCCAATGAACAGGTAATTCGGTAAGCGCGGTCATATCAAGCCCTTTGCAATTTCTGCGACACGCGCTGCAACTGGCGGCGGAACGGCGTTGCCAATCAAGCGAAAGGAATCCCTGGAAGACCCATCAAAAAGAAACGAATCTGGAAAGCCTTGTATCCTCGCAGCTTCTCGGACTGACATACCTCGGCTCTCGACAGGGTGCAGGAACAGTTGATAGTCCCCAAAACGAGTGTCGACCGTCGGAGAGCTATCTTCAAAATCTAGTCTCCTATATTTACCATTGAATGTATTTTTCAGATCAAATTTACAACCAACCTTTCGAAGATAACCCTTGTCGAACAACGAAGATATCAGTTGTTCAACACTAGTTTTCAAATGCGCTTCTAGCTCTTCAATCGCGACTGGGTCTGCATCTCCAAAATCGCGCTTTCTGTTCCTTCTTCGAAGCGATCGAACAGCAACAAGGAGCTCACGCTCCTTTCGAGTAGTTTTGCCAAATACATCAGGTATCTGCCAAGTAGCCACTGATTTTTCTCCAGCTCGCACATTGCATAACTTCTGCCCTGAACTGATGGCGCGAGCGATCCTTGCATGCTTGCTACCTTCAAGTAACACCGTTGGCTCGTGTGCGTTCGTTCCAATGGCCAAGCCGTGAAGAGCATTTCTCAACGTTGTTTTCGTAGTCTTTTCAGAAAGGCTATCGGTATTGAATGAACGTCCATCGCTTCTAGCAATGATAAATGCCCTTTGTCTCCGTTGTGGGACGCCATACTTATCACACGCCAATAGTACAGTCTCGACATAGTAGCCTGCATCTTGCAAAACAGCGACGCCGCGCTCGAGCAAAGGTTTATTACGCCTATTGGTAATTGCCGCGACATTTTCTATCATGGCAACTTTTGGCCTAGCAACTGCAATGGCGTTGCAGCTTGTCATAAACAGGTCATTTCGCGGGTCATCGTGGCGATAGCCACCCGCTGTTGAAAAGCCTTGGCAAGGAGGTGTGGCAACGATGACGTCGATGTTCGCCGGAAACTGATCAATCGTGCACACATCCTGAACGATAGCACAGTCTTTGACGTTTAGATTATAGGATGCGACAGCGACAGGGTCTGTGTCGAAAGCCTGCGATATTGGGATTCCCGCGCTCTCGAAACCCAGGTCGGTGCCACCACACCCTGAAAATAGACTGACTGCCTTCACGGAAACTCTTCTAACGCATTGTCTGTGCGACGATTTTGCCGCGTTCTCGCCGAGTTTAGCACTCATAGGAAGCGCTGTCTCTTTTGATCGTGAAGATTATTGCCGCGATGCAGGAGGGGTCCAACTGTTCATATTACGGCTTGGGCCATTTGCGCCAGTTGCGGGTACTGCGCAAAGCAATGGCTTCGGACCGCAGAATGCGTCCTTCGACCTACTCATTTTGCTAAGCAAAGCACGAAAGCGCGGATGCCATCAGGCATGGTTTCGTCTTGCAGCCTGTCCTTCAGCTAACATTGCTTGAATGATGCGTGAGGCGACCCCACGACACTGTAAAGCTCTTGTGGCAGTCAGCGTTCGTCTCGCTCCAATCGCCATCCGACGGGGTTCTCAACCCATCGACTGATCTCTGACTCCCGCCAACCTGCACCATGCACGCTGATCTTAAGTTGTGCCGGGAATGTACCCTCGGCGATCTTTCGGTAAATGGTGGACCGGGACAGGCCGGTTCGGTCAAGGACGGTGGTCAGGCGGATGATACGGTCCTGATGGGACATGGTTTTTTCTGGCTCCTGCTGATGGGTTCTGAAGTCTGCTGAACCAAACAGAGCAAGGTGTTGCCGCCGCGCAAGGGCGCCCGGCCTATCGTCGCAGCGGGGCGTGCAATGGGCGGCAGATCGGACGGGCCTCAGAGACCGAGACCACGTCCCCTGGTGATGTCGATGCCGTGGCAAAAGGCGAGCTCCGCACCGAGTCGGCGGCCCGATTCCATCCGGATGCCAAGTTCGGTCTTGCGGTTGGCGAGGAGGGATTCCAGCTGCGGATCACGCTGCAGGCTCTTGGCCATCTCGCCCATCTCCGCGCGCGTCGCCCTGTAATCGGACATCGTGCCCGACTGGTAGTGCGTCAGGCTGGTGCGATGAAGCTTTTGCCAGCGCTCCACGAACTGTGCGGCCCTGCGCTCCGGGGCGGTGCGCAGTTGCGTTTCGAGTTGCAGCGCCCGGATGGTCCGATTTACCTGACCCGATCCGGCCTCGCGGGCAAGGGTCGGGCCTTTGGCATAGGCCGCTTCGGCATCGCGCCATCCATCGGGCCGGACCTCCTCGAAGGACGCGCGCGCCTCGGAGAGGTCGCGCAACTGGTCAGGCGTGCCCGAGCTCCCCCTCTCCTGAGCCGTGAAGATCGCATCCACCGCGCGGGCATGGCGCTTGAGGGCTTCGGTCCGGGCTTTTCGTAATGCTGCTTCCGGGTTGACCGCCACGGCTTTTTGCGGCGCATCCGCGCTGGGACAGACATCCGTCCTTGCCTCTTCCCTTCCCGGCCCCTGCGCGACATCCGTGCCAAGCGCGCCGTCTCTGGCAGGGCGCGACCCACCAATCCTATCGCGGAGTCTCTCCGGCACGATCTTGCGCAGGACCTCGATGACACGTTCCCGGAATGTGATTCCGCGCCGTTCTGCATAGGCCTGCACCGGATCGGCCTCCGCATAGTCGATCGCCATATCCTTGGCCCGGTCGCGCGACAGGTTCCGGATCAGGCGATCCTGCGAGGCGAAGTCGTCGCGACCGTAATGCAGGTCCATGCCGTCCCGGTGGCGCGACAGGGCGACATAGCTGCCGTGTGCATCCAATCCCGGCGTTGCCAGCACATGGGTGCGATCCACCGTCATCCCCTGCGCCTTGTGGATGGTCGCGGCATAGCCGTGGTCGAAGCGATTGTAATTCTTGAGATCGAAGACAATGTCATGCCCGTCGTCGGTCCGTACGGACATGGACTGCGCGCTGGCGTCACGGATTGTCCCAAGTGTGCCGTTCTTCACACTCAGGCCGCGGTCATTCTGCAGGAACATCACCCGGTCGCCCTGCGCAAAACGGCGCTCACCGCGCTCCACTTTTACGGAGACGTCCTCGCCCAGATCGCTCGCCGCGCGCGCCCGCGCCAGTTCATTGAGGAGGCGTACCTCGGCATTCGTATGAGTGAGGATGATCCGGCTATGGTCTGGTACTGCCTGACGGTCACGGTCCCAGCTTTCGATCAGATTAGTACGCGCCTCTTTGCGGGTAGCCGCCGCATGCACCATGCCTTGCGTCCGATAGGCTTCGATCGCCGCCCCGGTCTGGCCCGTCGCCAGATCGCGCGTGGCTTCCCGCTGCCAGTCCGCGCGCTGGCGGCGGACCTCTTCAATCCGCGCTCCACCGTGACGCTCATGGAGCGACCGGAACGCGGCCCCTGCTTCGATGGATTGCAGCTGCTGCGGATCGCCGACCAGCACGACCTTGGCTCCGGCCTCTGCTGCATGGGACAGCACCCGTTCCAATTGGCGTGTGCCGACCATGCCTGCTTCGTCGATCACGAGAACATCGCGCGCGGTGAGATGGTTGCGGTCATTTGCCCAGCCGTGTTCCAAGCTGGCGATGGTGCGCGAAGATATCCCTGATCCGTTCTCAAGTCCGTCCGCCGCGATGCCGGAGAGCGCGACGCCCCGGACCTCAAAGCCATCCGCCTCCCAGGCGTCGCGCGCCACGCCCAGCATCGCACTCTTTCCCGTCCCGGCATGGCCGACGACGATACCGAGATCACGCCCATCGGTAATCTGCTTCAAAACGTCTGCTTGCTCCCCCGAGAGGATCAGGCCGCGCTCGGCTGCGCGCGCCAATGCCGCGTCGAGATGATTTTCCCGGACCTCGTGATGCCTTTTCTCAGCCATACGTTCTGCCGCACGGTGCAGGCGCTGTTCGGCTTCGATCATCGCGCGCGTGGTGAAGCGGTCCTCGCTGCGCTCGTCAATCCCGAGCGGCACCAGATCGGGCGCGTTTCGCATCGCACTGCGCACCACGTTGAACTGATCGATCCCATCGCTGTGCCGATGCGCGAACCGTGCCATGTCGCGGTCCGTGAACGTCGATTGCTGATGGGTGATGGCCTCCAATGCGAGAGATGGATTGGCGATGATCCTCGCGCCGTTGTCGCATGCGATCTCGCGGTGCAGCTCGGCCCGGTCGGCAGGACTTCCCTCGTTCGTGATCCGCTGCGCGGGCGAACCAATCTGGCTCTGTGGTTCCAGCGCGATACCTTGGTCTTCCAGACTCCTGTGGTCGATCCGCGCGTCAATGTCGAGCTCCGCCAACCGTTCGTTGGCGAGCTCGGCCCAGCGTTCGCGCCAACGCTCGACCATCCCGGTGCGGTTCCACTCCCGAACCTTTTTGCCAAATCCATCTTTATCGACGGACCGCATCGTCAGCATGACATGGGCATGGGGTTTGGGCAGGCCATCCGCACCCCTGTCCCAATGCACATTGAGATCGGCGATCATGCCTTGATCCACGAACTCCGACTGCACAAAGTCGCGGGCGAGCGCGATGCCTTCTGCCTCATTCATCTCCCGCGGAATCGCGAACTCCACCTCGCGTGCCAATTGCGCGTCTTTCCGAACTTCGACCGCCTCGACCGCGTTCCAAAGGCTCTCGCGGTCCCTCCATTCTTCAGGCGCGTTCTCTGGCAACATGATCTCGGAATGCACGACACCGCGCTTGGCGGTGAAGTCATGGCTCCGTTCGATCCGGTCGTCACGCAACCGCGACGCCGCGCGGTAGGCGGCAGAGGCCACCGCGCTGGAACCAGCCGCGCGCCCGATAACCTTCACGTGGAGATGATAGATTGCCATGATGGGGCAATCATCTACACAAGAACCCCCACGTCGGAACGACGTATAAGCGCGCCCTCCCTCAATAAAATCTCGGGAAGGACCGGCGCGTCCCCATCCGTCCTGGCAACTCTGCTGCCTTCTACAAGACGCCCCGCTATCCTGACGGCATCAACAGGTTATGGAGGCCGGAATGCGTAAACCACGGGATTATGATGCGGAATTGAAAGGACTGGAAGCGAAGGCGAAAGAGCTCAAGACCCGCAAGGTGCAACAGCTTGGCGAGTTGGTGATCGCTACAGGCGCCGATGCGTTCAGCGCCGACGAACTGGCGGGCGCACTGATCGTGCTGGCCGAGACCACGGACACCGGCAAAAGGGAGGCATGGGCAAAACGCGGGGCCGCGTTCTTTCAGCGCCGGTCGCGGCGATCTCAGAAAACGGCTGACCGCAACGCGAAAAGCACTCCGGCGCAACCGAGCGGCACGCAACCGGCATCAGGCGACAAAGGCGCGGCGTGATATGCGCAATTGGCAGGTCGAACGCCGCAAGCGCACACGGCATCTGATCGAACTTGGAGGCCTTCTCGTCAAGTCGCGCGTCGTGGAGCTCACCGGTGACGACCGCGCCCTGATCTACGGCGCACTGCTCTGGATGGCCGACAAACTGCAAAGCGACCAGGGCGATCATGCGCGTGAAGTCTGGGCCGAAAAGGGGAAGAGGGCGTTTGAGGAAGATCAGAAAGGAGACGGACCCTTGGGCCGGTAATGGTCCAGAGGTTGGCGGCCAGCGACGTGTCAGGGGCATTGCCCCGTGCAAAACTTTGCCCAGCGGTCCATCAAAGGCCGCCGCTGATCGAGAAAATCGGTCTGGCGATAGGTCCGGACCACCTTACTGTCGGATAGGTGCGCCAAGACCATTTCTGCCACCTCATGCGGGGCGTCTGTCTCTTCGGCAAGCCATGTCCGCAGACTGGATCTGAAGCCATGCGGACGGGCTTCAAGCCTCCTGCGCTCCATCAGCCGCGCCATCGTCGCATCACTGATGACTCCCTTGCGAACCGACGGAAACAGATACCCATCGCGCTCGTAGGGGCGGGCGAGGTCGATGATCCGTTGCGCTTCCTCGCTGAGAGGAACGCGGAAATCTTCCGCAGCGCCGAGGCGTGCCTTCATGTTCCCGGCGGGTACGATCCAGATATTCCCGTCGATTTCTTCCAGTCGAGTAAATCGCACGGGCCGGGAGCGCAGCCCTGTAAGGATGAGAAGCCGCAGCGCCAGATTTGTAATCGTCGGCTCGTCCAACGAGGCATAGAAGTCTGGAACATCCGCCCATGGCATACTTGGGATCGACGTGACCTGATGCCGCTGCCGACCCAGGAGTTGCTTCGCTTTGGCGACCGCCTGCAGATCAACATCGAGGCCCAGAGCGGCTGCATGGTCCAACACGATCTTGAGGCGATTGGCGGCCTTCGTGGCGGTCGCGGCCTTTGAATGCCAGATCGGCATCAGGGCGTCCCGTATATCGCTTTGGGTGATCTCGGCGACAGGCATGCGCCCAAGTTTGGGCAGCACATGGTGCTCTAGTGGACTGTACCATCGTCCCGCAGCGCCATCCCCCTTAAGATCGGCCTTGCGGCTCTCGAAGGCGTCCATGGCGATGTCCTTGAGGAGATGGAGGTTGCGCATGGCGTCTCGGCGTTGCTTTCGCCGATGTTCAATGGGGTCTTTGCCTTTGGCGACCAAAGTCCGATACTCGGACGCGAGGTCACGGGCGTCCTTCAGGGAGAGCGCCTTCAAGCCTCCAAGACCCATCTCCCGACGACGTCCATAAAGCGTGTAGCGGAAAACCCATTGACCGCCGCCGCCCTCGCGCTTGATCAGGCGCAGGCCATTGCCATCTTCATGCTTGCCGGGTGGCGCGGATTTGATGAAGAGGGCTGTTAGGTTCCCCAAAGCTTTATCCCCCAGATTATCCCCCAATGGATATAGGATTTGCTGCGACGGCGCAAGTTTCCCTGAGATCATTGGATCAGGAAAACACCTTTATTACAGTGGACTATGGTGTTGCGTGGGGCTTGCTGGGACTGGAATGCCATGCCGCCCCCGGGCACCACTTAAATCAAATAGTTTCAAGGATTTGCTGGGTTAATCGCGACGGATTTGCGCGGGTTTGCTTGCTCTAGGTATCATTCGGGTAGCATTTCAGTTGGCGGCTTGCGTCACAGGTTTGGCCAGGTCTTTTCGGACATCACAAGGTTCTCCAATTGGACATCATGCTGGCTGGCGGTTTCGAGGCCGTGCTTGATCGTGCTTAGGACTCATGGAAGCTCAATCCCTTCGGTAGTGTTCAAGCGCAGAAAACCCACAAGGCAAATCTAGACAGCCATTTGTTGACAGAGTCGGCAGTGGGTGGCTGTATGAAGCCGAAAGTCAATGTATGGGGCGAAGAGTGATTTCTATGGCTGAAGAGCAATCCAAACCGATTTCAGCGTCGCCGAAAAAGGCTTCTTTGTTGACATGTTGATAAGGGACATCCCACTTCAACAGGCAGTTCATGACCTCATAGATAACTGTGTCGATGGCGCGAAACGAACTCGAGAGAACGGCGACTTCTCCGATCTGCAGGTTAGAATAGATTTTTCCAAAGATGGATTTACTATTGTCGACAATTGCGGCGGGTTTTTCCGACATACCGCTAGAGAATACGCCTTTCGATTTGGAAGGCCGAAGAAATTCACTTCACCAAACACTCGATTGGTCAATTTGGCGTGGGAATGAAACGAACTGCTTGTCTAACGTCAGCGCCAATGGGACAGATTAGGTCGATTTGATAAGAGAGGGTTTCTGGCACATCGTAACCACCAAGGAGTGGAGATGAGAAAGAAACCCGGAACCAAGCGGAACCACGGTGAGAAGGTCGTCAAAGACATCCGCCGAGCCACGCGCAAGCAGTATTCAGCGGAAGAGAAGATCAGGATCGTGCTGGACGGCCTGAAGGGCGAGGACAATGAGACCTTGTCCGCCATTGGTCCGAGGACAATGGTCGAATGCCGAGCTGTGTCGGCGGGAGGGCATCGCTCAGAGCCTGTATTACAGCTGGTCGAAGGAGTTCCTCGAAGCCGGGAAGAAGCGCCTTGCCGGGGACACGGCCCGTGAGGCGACGTCCAATGAGGTCAAAAGTCTTCGCCGTGAGTCACGGGACCTGAAGGAGGTCGTGGCCGAGCAGGCCCTGGAACTACGCCTTCTCAAAAAAAGCATGCTCGGGGATGGGGGCGACGACGAATGAGGTATCCAGCATCTGAGAAGCTGGAGATCATCCGCCTCGTCGAGGGGTCTCACCAGCCGACCAAGCGCACTTTGGACAAGCTGGGCATTCCCAGGACCACCTTCTATCGCTGGTATGACCGATATCTGTCCGATGGCCTCGAGGCGCTTGAGGATCGTAGTCCCAAGCCTTCACGGGTCTGGAACCGCATTCCCGAGCCGGTTCGAGAGAAGATCAAGGACCTGGCCCTGAAGGAAAGCGATTTGTCGCCGCGCGAGTTGGCTGTACGCTTCACAGACACGGAAAAGTACTTTGTGTCAGAGGCTTCGGTCTATCGCATCCTCAAATCCTATGATCTGATCACCAGCCCCGCCTATGTGGTTCTGTCAGCCGCAGACGAGTTCCACGACAAGACCACTCGGCCGAACCAACTCTGGCAGACCGACTTCACTTACCTGAAGGTCATCGGCTGGGGCTGGTTCTATCTGTCGACGATCCTGGATGATTACAGCCGCTACATCATCAGCTGGAAGCTCTGCACCACAATGAAGGCCGGTGACGTGACCGACACGCTGGACTTGGCTCTGCAGGCTTCAGGCTGTGATCAGGCGACGGTTCTGCACAAGCCACGGCTGCTCAGCGATAACGGATCAAGCTACATCTCGGGCGAACTGGCCGATTGGCTGGAAGATCGGCAGATTGATCATGTCCGAGGTGCCCCGTATCACCCGCAAACTCAGGGGAAGATCCCTCTCATTGATTGCTGCGCAATCAACTGCCGGGCAGTGGAACGTTGGCACAAGACCTTGAAGAACGTGCGTCGGGGAAACGCCCCACTGGGGCCTTTCCTGATCCTCCTTACCCTGCTGGAAAACGACTACCTGCCCGGCGAGCTCAGCCGACAGATCGACGCCTTCGTCGATCATGACAACCACCGGCGCTACCACGAGAGCCTGCAGAACCTCACCCCAGCCGATGTCTACTTCGGACGGAGCGAAACCATTCTGAAACAACGTCCCTCTCATTGATTGCTGCGCAATCAACTGCCGGTCAATGGAAAGGATCAAACGGAAGACCATCGAAACGCGACGCTGGCTTCACCGCAAAGCCGCCGCATAATCACATGAACCAGATGAGCCAGACCCTCACTTAGCTCAGGTCGCCATCTGTCCCAAAATCCCTGACGACGGACAGGCTTGGCGTGTAGCTTGATGAACTTGGGGAATATCTCGCCCAACGTCGGGGCCGATGCCTCTGAAATCTCCGGGGCATTCTCGAACTCGCCCAACTCGACATCGCGCGCTATTTCCATCGCGTTGCGTCTGGCGTTAGCTAGGGAGACCACAGGGTAAGGGCCGGTTTTGATGCGCCTGCGCGAGCCATTCGGGCGGACTAACGTGTAGAAAACCTTGGCACCTGTGGTCGATACACGCACATGCAGGCCGTTTACCTTTTGGACACGCACCTCGTACCTTTTTGTTGTCGCCGGGAGCATCGCGTCGAGTGATTTGGTGGTCAGCATTTGTTTCATACAGATATCGTAAGATACCCAGAATCCGCGTGTCAGGGTACAACTTGAAAGGGCGCATTGGCAGGAAACCCCCTGAACGGGCCTGCGCGAATTCAGTCGAAACGCATCTCACGGAATGTGAGTGATAATCGCCGGGATCGGAGTTGCTTCTCGCCTTTCACCATATCACTTTTACGCGCAGGAATGGCATGAGTCCAAACATGACGCGCTTCACCGGAGAGAATGAGCAAGCTACCCGGCTCAAGGACCAAGTCAGTTTGTTGACTGACTTTGATATTCTCCAGACGCATCACGCAAGGCGACATTAGGCTCAAAGACGCGATCACAGCACCAAAACAGGGCCTGCAATCCACATGCGCCGATATGCCCTGACCCGGCATGTATTCGTTCACTATGACCTGATCTGGGACGGAGCCGAAATTACCAGCATAAGCTAGTCGCTCTGCCAAGCCTCGCAAAAACGGGGGAAGCCGACCGATATAGTCTTCTTCGCTGGCCTGCCTTGCCTTGTAGTCGTAGCGATAGCCGTAGTGCTGCACGCGCCGTTTCAGATCGCTGCGCCAAGCTTGCGCATCAATATTGTGCACCAGATAATCGGCTTCTCCGGCTGAAATGAAATCGGGCAAGTATTCTAAGCCCGGGGGCAGATCAGGTTGAAAAACCGATAGTTGCGAAAGCTGTGTGCTCATTTATCGCTGACTCCTCATCAGCCGTGTTCTGATGAGAATAGGCCGGATAGTCTTTGGGATTGAAAGTATAGATGTCTGGAGCTTCAAAGCCAGCCTTCTTGGCTGCGTCATCCATCTTGAACGCGCCTTCGCAGAAAGGGTTATCCACTGTTGAGATGACGACAAGGCCACCGGATTTCAGGTGGGCGCGGCTGCTTTTCAGAAAGCGTGTCACAAGAACATGATTGGGATTTTGACCGTAGAGCGCCTCGCGTGATGTGACATTTGGAAACTGGAAGATGATGGTGCGAAACCGACGCTGCCCGATTGGCTTTGACAAACACGTTGCATCGACCCCAGTTTTGACCTGCGCGCCAAGTTTCAGCAACTTCGCAGCATTGTCATATGCCGTGTTGCCCAGATCAACCTCATTCTCGTAGGCAGTGGCGAGAAGACATGATGGGGTCACACCTTTCAGGCGCGCCAAGGCCAACGCAAAGCTGATGTCCCCTTCGCCAACAATCAATGCGCTACCAAGGCGAGCGCGGGCAGCAAAATCAAACTTTTGCGTGACATTGTTGAGTTTCTTCTGTTCAAAGATCGGCGCATTACGGCCCACGGCCTGCTGAACCGCATCATGCAGCGAAGCCCCTCGAAATTCATGCGTCACGAACCACAGCCGAAGTGAAGATCAGGATTGTGCTGGGCGGCCTCAACGGCGAGGACGGCATTGCCGCGCTGTGCCGCCGAGAGGGGATTGCTCAGAGCCCTTATTACAGTTGGTCGAAGGAAGTTCCTCGAAGCTGGGAAGACAGGTCTGACGGGATATACCGCCCCGTGCGGCTGCAACCAGCGGGGTCAAGGATCTGTGTCGCGAGGCTCAAGAGATCAAAGGCGGTCTTATGTGTATCCAAATTCACTGGCGCCCCTCCCGGGTAATTGGAACCGTAACGTGCTTTCGGCGGCATGATCTCGCAAAAATCGATCATGCCGCCGCACTGCTTGGCTGGTTTCACAGGTAGTGACCTAAAACACAATCACTCCGCAGCTGTGGCGACCGGTCCAGCCCAGGAATTGGCAACGAAAGCCGGATCTAGCTCAGTTTCTGCAACATGGTTGGTATAGTTCGATAGCGTTTTCAGCGCAGTGCCCAAAATAACCTCCAGCACAGTTTGGCGCGCGTAACCTGCGTCCAGAAGCGCGGCGATCTGAGCATCGCTTGGCCAGCCGCGGCTTTCGTTGATCACGACGGCGAACTGGCGCAAGGCTTCTAGCTTTCTGTCTGCGATTGGTGTGCCATTGCGCAACGCCTCGATGACATCTTCAGAAACGCCACCCATCTGGGAAAGGGTCGTGTGGGCTGCCATGCAGTATTCGCAGCCGTTCAGCCGATTGTTCGTCATCAAGATGATCTGCCGCTCGGTTTCCGAAAGATCTGTTTTGGCGAATATATTGGACAAAGCAGTGTAGCCTTCGAGGATGGTCGGAGCCTCCGCCATTGTAGCATATAGATTTGGAACAAAGCCCAGTGCTTTTTGCGAACCTTGCAGGATTGGCTTTGCGGCCGCGGGTGCGCCGTCAATTGTATGTAGTGTAAAGTCAGTCATGTCTGTGTCCTGTAGTTGGGAGCTGCCATGCATCGCATTGTCGGGACAGGAGGCAGCAAACCTATGATTGAGATGAGGTGAATGCGACGGCTTAGACCGGCGTCCTCGCCGCCGCGAAGGAACGTGTTTGGTTTCAGAGAGCACCAACAGAGCTGTTCATGATCTCCGGCCATTTTGCGTTGGCGCCCGCGATAACCGCCTGGGGGTCTTCGCGGTATTTCTCTAGGATCGCGGCGTTGACGAAGAGGTAGAGCTTCCCCTCGACGATGTCCGCGTATCGTACGTCTCCGTCGAGTTTTTTGCCGACATAGACGCCAAAGGCGCAGAATCCGCCGAACTGGGGCAGGTACTTCTGCGGATCGACCTCAAACGTTTGTTGTGCTTCAACTGAAGCAAAATAGTAGTCCACACCGTCATGGGTCGACGTGTAGACAGCATCACCCTGTGACGGGGCATTGCTGTCGAACATCGAAATCGGGTCAACGCCGTGCATGCCCAATGGATTGCCATTCAGTGTCAAACCGTTTCCAACGTTGTATTCGTCGGCAGCGAAGGCAGCCGTGGAAATGGCGACCGCAACAGATAATGCTTGAAAAAACAGGGAGGGTTTCATGAGATAAGTCTTTCTTTTTTGGTGGGTTGGGGAGAAATATTTGAGCGATTTGCTTAGGCGGAATTGCTGATGCGCTTGACCGCATCATCCGTCCACCAAACGCCGTTTGCGACCATGCGGAAGTTGATGATCGCCGCGAGGTAGCCATCGCCTTCGGGTACTTTGGCACCTGCGGTCGCATCTCGAACGACCGCCACTTCGTATCCGAGTTCCAACATCTCGTAGAGATGAGCCTGGGTGCAGAGGTTGGCGGACATTCCCGCGAGGATCACCTTGTCGATACCGCGTTTGCGCAGCTGCAGGTTCAAATCGTTCTGGGCTGGGCTGTAAACTTTATGGGGCGAGCAAACGATGGTTTCGCCATCTTCGATATATTTTTTATATTGTGGCATCCAGTCCGCGCCTGACCCTTCGAAATTGTCGAGATTGAGCGGTCCAAGCCGGTCGAACATGCCGATGGCATGCATCGTCTTTTCCAGCGTGCCTTCGAATTGCCACTTGTGATCGTGCGGATAGTAGTAGTGCGGTGAGATAAACACCGGCATGCCAGCGGCTTTGGCGGCGATGAACAGGCGTTCAATGTTGTCCACTGTACCTTGTTCGGTCACGCTTTCGCCGACAACACCCCATGTGACGCCATCTTCAGACAGAAAGTCGATCTGGGGATCTGTAACCACCAAGGCCGTGCGGCCAGGCGAGATGTCCATGTCCACCTGTGGCAAACCGGGGTTTTCCGGATCGGCGTAGGCAGCCTTCGCTTCGTCGGTGGCCGCTTGCAGAGAGGTTCCCGCTACTGTTGCGGCGCCAGCCGCACCGGCAGCGGCAACGCCAGCCAGTACACGGCGGCGCGCAAGATCGACGCTTTCTTCGGTATGTCCACATTCGCAAGTGTGATCGTGGTTATGATGTTGTGTCATTTTCAGTCTCCTTTGGTCTCAATTGAACGACGCAGAATATGCGCCAGGGGGCAGGGCCGCGGATTTGCCAAAGCCTGACCGTTCGCGGCCATTTTGGCCGCGTTACCAGTGAGTTGGTTCCGCTTTCCTTTTGAGGTCGACGATCTCTCGGAAGCGCCGAAATCTCTTGTCCTCTTAAAGGCCGAGTTCGCTCAGCCCTCTTTGGTCACTTGCTCGGGTGTTTCCCGCCCTGTGAAACAACAGTTCATTTTCAGGGATTGGCAGGTCGTGGATTGAGGCGATGCGCCGCGGAATAAGCCCATTATTGTTGAACTCCCAATTTTCATTCCCGTAAGGTCGCAACCACTGGTTGCTGTCGCTACGCCACCCATACGCACAGCGCATCGCGATCCTGCTGCCTGCAAAGGCCCAGAAGTCCTTGATCAGACGGTACTCAAGAGCGCGAGCCCACTTTTCCTTCAAAAATTGGACGATGGCCTCGCGTCCCTGAACAATGTTGGCCCGGTTTCTCCAGACGCTTTCGGGCGAATTGGCGGGAGAAACTTTTCCGGAGTTTTTTGCACGCCAGGCGTCTTCGCCCTTACGGACTTTTTCTGCAGTTTTTTTTCTGGGAACGGTGAAAGTGGCGGTCTTTGCATGGTGTATCCATCAGATGAGCCGTGAGCGCCCGGCTCCGTTTGGAAGGCGGAAACCGGAGCTGGGCGCTGCAATGACAACACTATGAGAGCAAATGGAGGGCGATGCGCATAATCCGTGTCCACGCCGTGCGCAGGGGAGGTCGCTGGCAGTGAATTGGTATGTGGCATCCGGGGGTGCTCCTTTTGGTATTGCTGGGTTAACCGATCTGTTAACTTTCTACAAAATGTACCGATCTGTTAACCTTGTCAATAATCTGGCTGTCAAAAATATCTGAAACCGAAAACGCGGAATCGTTATCCATTGTTTTTCAATTAGTTAGTGAAGCGTAAAAAGACCTAATGTAGCTATCTGGGTGAACCGATCGGTAAATATAGCCGCGAATCATGTGACAAACCAAACGCGATGAATTGGTAAAAATCGCTGGAAGTCTTCTATTGGAACGGCTTCCACAACATAGCTATGGACATCCTCGCCGTTCTTAGACTTCGCGGGTGAAGAAGGACGGGTAATCGGCGCCCGCCAGCCACTGACTGAGGGTCACGACGTGTTCCAGCTATACGTCACTTGCCGCGACCGTAAAGCGGATGCTCCTGCTCCATCACCATCGAAAGCGCCACAGTGCAGTTGTCATCGACGTCTATCTACATCATGGCGAATGATCGGTTTGATGGTGATCCCCTGCATTTTTCGAAGGGGCCCTTCAAAAAAGCAGGCGTGAAAGGAATCTCTCAGCTTCATGTGAGTTTGCAAATTTGAATACTTTTGCTGTTGCGGGCTGGGGCCTTCATGCAGGGAAACGGGGATTCTAAAGGTATCTTATTGTTAAGGTTTTGCTGCTAGCGGTCTGTGTCGATCATGATGTAACCAGATTATCGGAGCTGCCAAGTGTCCATCTCAAGACTAATTTTTTCTAGCATGGGCGCCTTAGTCGCTATCATCATTATGGTAGGAGGCTTCGCATCATTTGAGACGAGGGGGCTGGCCCTAACCTTCACTGAATACCGCGCGGTGGCCAGCGGCGGCGTCATGGCGGGCAAAATGATGGAAGACCTTGATCTGGCTCGAACCGCAGCGCTCCACTATCGGTTTGACCAAAATGAAGAGCATGTGGCCAAGGTTTCTGAGAACCTGGCCAAAATCACGGCCATTGAAAAAGAGATGTTTGAGTTGCTGGAGGGCTTTCCTGAACAGGAGGGCCTTGAAGATATCCCCCCGTTGCTGGCTGAATACGAGGCTTCGATGCTGCGGGCAGTGACGCTTCAAAATGAAACTGTCGCTTTGGTCGAGAATATCGTCGCCATCGGTTCTAAGGCGCGAGAGCAACTGTCTGAAATTATGGAATCCGCGCTACGCGACAATGATCCTCTGGCAAGTTCAGTTGCTGGCCTGGCGATGCGAGATCTACTGCTAAGCCGCCTGCATCTGGAGCATTTTCTGGTGACGAATGATCCCGTCGACACAGCGAAGTCGCATGAGAAGATTGAAATTGCCCGAGGCGACATGGTGAAGCTGCTGTCCGAGTTGCAGGACCCGCACAGACTGGAGCTGGCCGAAGCCACGCTTGCTGACATGGACCGTTTTGACAATGCTCTTGAGGAAGTGACCAGCGTCATACTTGCTCAAAACGAACAATACAGCAAGATGGACGAACTTGGCCCTGCGGCTCTGATGTTGATCCACAATGCCGTAGAAGCGATATCGCACCACCAAAAGCAACTCGGTGACACCGGTTTGAAAATCGCAAAACAGTCATTTGTTATTGTGATTGCAATGGTTGTCGTCGGTGTTGTGGTTGGCGGGCTGCTAGCCTTTTTCAGCTCAAGAAGTATCTCCACCCGCCTCTTCACCATCACCAAAGGCATGACGGAACTGGCCGATGGTAACCTCGATGTCGAGATCGAGAAGAGCGAGGACAAACATGAGATTGGCATGATGACCAATGCCATGGTTGTTTTCCTCGAAAACGCTCGCAAGGCACGCGACGTGAACATGGAAGTCAAGGAGAAAGAAAAAGCCGAGCGCGAGCGCGAGAAAGCCGAGCGGGCGCGTGAAGCTGAGCTTGAAAAAGAGAAACGCGCAGCAGAAGAGCAGGAACGCGAGGCGGAACGCGCGCGGATGCAGAGACTGCAGAATTTCCAGAACGACATGGAACGTGTGCTGGGCGAGGCCGCCGACGGCAACTTCTCCAGCCGCATGTCAAAGGATCTTGATGATCAGGGGCTTGTCGGGCTGGCAGAGGTGATCAACCAGTTGCTGGAGCAGACCGAGACCAACATCGATGACATCGTCAGAAGCATCGGGGAGTTGTCACAAGGCAACCTCGGCATCCGGATCGACGGGGATCGCAAGGGCGCATTCCTCAGGATGAAGGATGACTTCAACATGGCCCTGACGGCGCTTTCGGCGACGATGGCGGACATCATGGAAAGCGGGCAGAGCGTGTCTGGAAACGCGTCTCATCTTGAGAAATCGTCCAATGACATGGCCAAGCGTGCAGAAGATCAGGCGGCAGCGGTGGAAGAAACCTCTGCTGCGGTCGAACAGATCACTGCAAGCATTCGCCAGGTTGTCGAAAACGCGAAATCTGCCAATGACGCGACGAAGAAAGTGCGTGAAAGCGCAGATAAGGCTCGCGAGGTGTCCAACGAAACCGGGGAATCGATCAACGCGATGACCGAAGCGTCGGAGCAGATCAATCGCGTCGTCAAAGTGATCGAAGATATCGCCTTCCAGATTAACCTGCTGGCCCTGAATGCAGGCGTCGAAGCGGCCCGTGCCGGCGAAGCCGGACGCGGATTCTCCGTGGTGGCCTCCGAAGTCCGGGCGCTGGCGCAACGTTCGCAAGAAGCAGTACAGGAAATCAGTCAGGTCATCGACCAGAACAATCACAGCGTTGAAGTTGGGGTCGAGAAGGTGGCCCAGTCGCGCAAGGCTCTGGAAAGCATCATTTCTGAAGTTGAGGTTGCTTCTGGCCAAATCTCTGAGATTGCTCTGGCGGTAGAACAACAGTCCTTGGGTATCGAGGAGGTTAATACCGCCGTAAGTTCCATTGACAAATCAGCGCAGACGAATGCGGCCTCCCTAGAAGAGATGAATGCAGCCAGTGTGTCGATGAGCGGCGAGGCCACCACGCTGGCGAAAGCCTTGCAGCAGTTCCACGGTGTATCGAAAGGGAGCCCGTCGGCGGACAGCCTCCAGGCTGAAGTATTCGTAGACGAACCACGTGTACCAACCCAGCATTCGCAAAAGGTCGCTGCTGTAGCAGGTGGTCAGCCCGTCTTGGACGACGATTGGGAAGAATTCTGATCAGACCAGGTGCGTGGGGTTTGTCTGTACGCCCCGTACAGGCCAATATATGAGAGGTCCGCCCATGTCGGATGTAGACGCAAGCCAGAAACCAACGATCATCGAGTTGCTCTCCTTTAGAGTGGGAGGTCAGGATTATGCAATCGATGTTGCTTCAACCCGGGAAATCCGAGGCTGGACAACACCGTCGGAATTACCCGATACCCCTGCGCATATTCTCGGCGTGATCAACTTGCGTGGGGATGTTCTACCATTGCTGGATCTGGCAGCCCGGCTTGGATTGAAGACGCCGGAGGTCAACGAAAGAAGTGTCATCATAGTGACCGAAGTAGACAATAGAACAGTTGGATTATTGGTTGATGCCGTGTCCGACATAATCGCGCCGTCACAAGAAGAGATGCAGCAACCACCAGAAGCGGCCAAAGGCAATGATGATCCATGTGTGCGGGCTTTGACGATCATCGGAGAGAAGATGATACGTGTGCTGGAGCTGTCATCCGTTATGCCTTCGACGGTCGCAACGCCCGAAAGACTGGTCAGCGCCTGAGCGGATTTGACCGGTGGTTCGTGAAAGCCTGTCTTCGCTCAGACAGCCGTTTTCTACCTGACTTGTATTATTGCAGCATGCATGAATAGCTGTTCTATCTGCGATACCCATATCGACCAAATTGCCGGGTCGGTTCGATCATGTCAGACACCAGGATTTCGTCATCAGCACGGCCCACCGAGACTTTGCGCTGCGTCGAACGATGCCTTGGAACCCGGCGAGCCCGCTCCGCTGAGACAGTCAGGTCAATTCGAACTCGACCAATGCAGACGCGACGTCCGGCGGCGCTCAGACGTTTCCCTTCGCAGCTTCCGCCAGGATCAGCTTGTCATGCGTCAGATCGGAGACTGCCTTGCGCACGCGTTCTCTCATTCAGCAGGCGCTTCAGTTCTTTGATTTGATCTGTGCCCGCTCCACCGTGATTCTTCCTGAAATGGTAACAGGTTTGCTCCGTCACACCGATCTGCCGGGTCACATCAAGACGTGGCATACCTTGCCCGGTCAGAACCTCACCTTATCGTAGATTTGTGCGGCCGGAGTGATACCCAGAAAGGAGAAAATATGTCAGTGTCCTAAACGCATCGGCAGAGCATTACTGAATTGCCAAGAGTAAGAAAATTATATTATAAAATAACAAATGAATCGCGTTATTTACTAGGGGGCGCTTAATGCGTAAGCAGGCGGCAACACGACAATCAGATGTTTTGAAAGTGCTGAAAAAGCACGACAAACCCATGACTGCTTATGCCATTTTGGACAAAATGAAACTTGCCGAACCTGCTCTTGCAGCGCCGACGATCTACCGCACTCTCGCTGCGCTGACGGAACAGGGTCGGGCTCACAAGTTGGAATCCTTGAAGGCATTTGTACCGTGCCGCTGTGATCACGCGGCATCGGTTCCTGTGCTCGCCGTCTGCGAGGAATGCGGCACCGTCGAGGAACACGATGGCTCGCCGCTCTTGCCGAAACTCAAAGCCCTTTCTGCGCAATCGGCATTTCAGGCCACGCGCCACATCGTCGAAATTCACGGTCGCTGCCAAGCCTGCGCGACATAAAACTTCCAGACCTCCAAATAGGATCAAAGCCATGACCAGACTCGCCCCTGCCGCTTTTTTCATTGTCACTGCAAGTGCTGTTGCCGCCGAAGAACCCCGTCAGTTGGACGCTCATGAACACGGTGTGGGCCAGCTGGACATCGCCATTGACGGCAGCCAGATCGCGATGGAACTGCACGCGCCCGGGGCGGATATCGTCGGATTCGAATACGCTGCCGAAAGCGCTGAAGATCGCGCGAAGGTGGATGCGGCGGTGGCAACCCTGGCCCGGCCTCTTGATCTGTTTGCCCTGCCTGCTGTCGCTGGGTGCAGCGTTGTGCAGGCAAGCGCGTCCTTGGAGAGTGAAGAGGCGCATGATGATCATGGACATGAAGATCATGCAGAGCACGAGGACGACGGTCATGAAGGCGAAGAACACGCTGCACACGAAGACGAAGACCACGACCATGCAGACGACGTAGCAGCTGCGAGCCATACGGAGTTTCATGCTGAGTATCTGTTGAACTGCGCTGACCCGGCGCAGGCCAACCTGATCACCTTTGCCTATTTTGACGCATTCCCAAACGCGCTGGAACTGGAGGTGCAGGTGATTTCTGACCAGGGTGCTGCTGCCTTCGAGGTCCAGCGTGCTGCACCGACGCTCGATCTGCGCGACATGTTCTGAGCCCTGATCCGGAGATGGGTTCAATTGCTCCGATACTCTCCCTGAAGGATGTCCGATATCAATGGCCGGGCCGGGCGTCTTTTGGGCTTGAAGTTCCCGACTTCTCGGTCGCTCCGGCGGAGCGTGTCTTGCTTCTGGGCGAAAGTGGCTCTGGCAAGTCAACTCTCCTGTCTTTGATCTGCGGCACGATCACGGTGAAGTCCGGGGTCATCACAGTTGCTGGCACAGACATCGCGTCTCTTTCAGCGGGCCAACGGGACAGGTTTCGCGCGGAACAGATCGGCTTGATCTTTCAGCAATTCAACTTGCTGCCTTATGCGAGCGTGTTGGACAATATCATACTCCCCTTACGCTTTACCCGCCTGCGCCGCGCGCGCGTTCCTGCGCCGCGGGAAACAGCTAAAGCCCTCTGCATGAACTTGGGGTTGCCCAAAAATGCAGTTTCGGCACAGGCCGGAACCCTCAGCGTCGGACAACAGCAGCGCGTCGCGGCTGCCCGCGCCCTGATTGGTGCGCCGCCGCTCATCATAGCTGACGAGCCGACGTCAGCACTGGATGCGGCGACACAGGCCACATTCCTCTCTCTTCTGTTCGCGCAGGCTGACGAGGCTGGCAGTACGCTTCTGATGGTAAGCCATGATGCGCGTCTGGCAGAGCATTTCGACCGGGTCATTCAAATGTCGGATGTCAGTGAACCCGCACGGCTCACCGCATGATACTACGCCTTGCCCTTGGGTCCCTGATGGCGCGCGCTTTGACCGTTGGCATGACCATCCTTGCCATTGCTCTTTCGGTCGCGTTGTTCCTGGGTGTGGAAAAGGTCCGCACCGGTGCGAAAGCCAGCTTTGCGGATACGATCTCTGGCACTGATTTAATTGTCGGGGCCCGCTCGGGCTCGGTACAGTTACTGCTCTATTCGGTATTCCGCATTGGTAACGCGACAAACAATCTGACTTGGGAAAGCTATCAGGACATTGCTTCCCGTCCAGAGGTGGACTGGATCGTGCCCATCTCACTTGGCGACAGCCATCGACAGTTCCGGGTCATGGGAACATCCAAGGCGTTCTTTGAGCGCTATAAATACCGCGCCGGCAAATCGCTTGTCGTAAATCAGGGCGCTATTATGGATGACCTTTTCGATACAGTCATCGGTGCGGACGTGGCGGCGACGCTGAATTATGATGTCGGAGACCCTATCGTCGTAGCTCATGGTCTTGCGTCCTTTGTCGAGCATGAAGATCAACCTTTTCGCGTGTCAGGCATACTGGAAAAGACCGGCACTCCCGTTGACCGCACCGTCATCGTAAGCTTGCAGGCGATCGAGGCAATACATGTGGATTGGCGGAGTGGTGCCAGGATTCCAGGTCAATCGACACCCGCTGACGTAATCCGCCAGATGGAGCTTGAGCCGAAGGCCGTTACGGCGGCACTCGTGGGCGTCAAAAGCCGCCTTCAGGTGTTTGGCCTGCAGCGCGCGATCAACGAATACCCATCTGAGCCGTTGCTGGCGATCCTGCCCGGTGTTGCCTTGCAGGAGCTTTGGCAGATCGTTGGGATCGCGGAGACGGCTTTGGTCGCCGTATCGGGCATGGTTGTAGTTACCGCGCTCATCGGCATGATGGCGACGATCTTTTCCAGCCTGAACGAACGCCGCCGCGAAATGGCGATCTTCCGCGCGATGGGCGCCCGACCCCGTGTGATCCTCAGCCTTCTCGTGCTTGAAGCTGCCCTGATGGCCGCCATCGGTGCGGTTATTGGACTGGTTCTGCTCTATGCGGGGCTTGTCGTGGCACAGCCGCTTGTGGACGCCGCCTTTGGCCTTTGGCTCCCGATCGAGGCACCGTCGCTTCGAGAGCTTTGGGTCCTGTCAGGCGTTGTGGCAGCTGGCGCGATTGTGAGCATGTTGCCCGCGTTCCGAGCCTACCGCATGTCGCTCGCTGATGGTATGATGATACGAATTTAGCAGAGGGGTTTGACACAATGACACTGTCCCGCCGCCATCTCATTGCCGCTGCTGCGGCTTGCGCCGCCCTACCGCGCGCCGGCTTTGCCACGACACCTCGGGTGATCGGTTGGGATGACCTCATCCCTCCCGGTGTGCCTTATGCCGAAATCATTGGTCAGGGTGAAATTGACGCGATAAATGACACATGGCTGCCCGAGTTCGACGAGAACGCAACCAAGCTGAACAAGGACCTGCACGGTGCCTACATCAAGATGCCCGGCTACGTGCTGCCTATCGACATGTCGACGGCCGGCGTGACCAGCTTTATCATGGTGCCTTACGTCGGGGCCTGTATCCACACGCCGCCGCCTCCCGCAAACCAGCTTGTCTTCGTGGACAGCAAGAAGCCGTGGCCAAGTGACCAACTCTGGGATCCGGTTTGGGTTACGGGCCGGATGCGGCACGAACTGCAATCCACAACGATTGCAGACATCGGTTACGGGCTCACCGCCGATCTCATCGAGGCCTACGAATGGTAGCAAATCACCTGGACCGGCGGACAATGCTGGCAGCACTCGTCGCGTTCGCGGCCGCGTCAGACAGTGCGTTCGCAGAGGATTTCATTGATCTGGAGTGGACCGATCTGGTGCCGGAAGGCCAACCGGCGATCCCCCCGGTCATTCAGGGCCTGATACAACACGACGGTCCAAGCCTTTCCAGTCAACAACCGCCATCACAGGGCGTGCGCACGGATTGGAATGGCCAGATCGTGCGGTTGCCGGGATTTATCGTCCCGGTTGACTATTCCGGCACTGGTGTCACTGCCTTCATACTGGTGCCGTTCGTGGGTGCATGCGTACATGTGCCGCCGCCGCCTGCAAACCAGCTGGTCTTTGTCACCACCGCAGTGCCTTACGAAAGCTCCGGCCTTTTCGAGCCGGTGAACGTCATAGGCATGTTTGGTACTGCTTCGACATCCACACAGTTGGCTGACATCGCCTATGCTCTGTCGGCAGATCGTATAGTGCCTTTCTGATCAGTCTGACGGCTCTCCCGCCGGTGTCTTCGGCGAAAGCCACACGCCACGCGATGCGACTTGCGGTGGCTTCAACGAACATGCCACAAACATGCGCTTCCTCCGCCATTCTGACCTAGCGAGACCAGGTGTTTTTTTGCATCGCAAGCGACTGTCTGCTCGCGGCGATTTATCGTTCCTGACCCTGCCTTAGCCGAATTTTGCGGCGCCGATACCGCCGATGATGTAACATAGGTTATACTTCAGGCACTCTGTCTGTGAACATTGAGGGAACACGTCAGGTGCAGGGCGGAATAGCGACAGATCTGAAGCCGGCAATGTCCGCAAGCCCGCTTGTTCGTAAACTTGGTGCGCTTTGCCTGCTCTCCGAGGAGGAGATTGAGTTTCTTGAAGGGCTGCAGAACAACACCCTGAATGCGGACCGAGGTCGCGACTTCATTGTGGAAGGCAAAGACCTGAGGACGACGTTTATCGTGATCGAAGGCTGGGCGATACGGTACAGCGTGCTGTCGAATGGTCGCCGCCAGATCCTCAGCTATGCGCTACCCGGTGACATTCTGGGGTTGCATGTGAATTTCCGGGCGACAGCGACGTATAGTGCATCGGCACTGACACCCCTGAAGCTTTCCGTCGTCGATCCCCGTCGCGTCATAGAGATTTCCCAAAAGTTCCCCATCATTGCTGCAGGGTTGAGTTGGTGTACGGCGCGCGAGTTCGCAATTCTTGGTGATCAAGCGGTAAGGCTGGGTAGGTTGTCGGCGCGGCAGAGGCTCGCTCATCTCTTCCTTGAACTCTGGCATCGGTTTGCCTTGATCGGGGACAATAACGGAGACTGGCTCGAGATACCCATGACCCAACAGGACCTGGCGGATACGCTTGGGATGAGCCTTGTGCATACCAACCGCTCGTTGAAATCCCTTCGCGATATCGATCTCATCTCGGTTGAGAAGGACCATGTGCGTCTGAACAATGTCAAAGCTCTGATTGAAATGTCTGAATTCAATCCCGAGCATCTGAGCGAATTCGAAATCTGACGTGAAGGTCTCTCTCGCCGCCTCCGCAGGCTGGGACACTTGGCCGTTGCCACGGCCATAAGCGCTGCGGCCCCCGTATTCTCATACATGGATGTCGTTGGGAGCCAATGGCACATGCAACCGAGGCGGCCCTTCCGTAAGGGCGCGGTACTTTTACCTTGAATACATCTGCAAGACATCCATATAACATCCATGCAGATGGAGGGACTATATATGGAAAATATCACACAGCTCCGCGACAGGCGACCGGAGAACGAAAAGATCACGATTAACCTGGGCTTTGTCGACCTCGGCCGCATCGACCTGCTCGTTCAGGAGGGCTTTTACTCCAACCGAAGTGATCTTATCCGCACCGCGATTCGCAATCAGCTGGAAAGCCACGGTGAGGTCGTCAGCAAATCGCTGGAGCGGCACACCATGGAATTGGGGCTGCGGGACTATACCGTCGCTGACCTCGAAGCGCTGCGGGACGCGGATGAGATGCTCCACGTCAAAGTCGTCGGACTGGCGCGGATCGATGCGGACGTCACGCCCGAGCTGGCTCTTCAAACCATTGGGTCAATCACCGTGCTCGGTGCCCTACAGGCCACCGCAGAGATCAAGAAGGCTCTTGGCGACCGTATCAAGTAGGCCGCATTAGATTTAACAAAGGAAGCACCATGAAACTCTTCAACGTCGGCGCGACGCGCCCGGCGACCGATGCCCCACGGCTGTCGGCTGCCAATGATCTCGTGCAGCGCACGCTTGCGCAACACGGCCTTACACCGTCGTCCGGTCAGGGCACACAGACAGATTTTCCGAACCTCTCATCACTTAACGAATTGCTGACGAGGGTCCCCGGTCCGCGCATCCAGACAGGAAAGCCGGAACTCAAAATTCCCGAAGGCGCGATTTTTAAGGATGATACCTTCACCGGTTCGTCAGGCAGCCGCCGCTTTCGTACCTACATCCCGGCCACCGCCTCGGGAGGTGTCAGCGGCGTGGTGATGATGTTGCACGGCTGCACCCAGACGCCTGAGGATTTTGCAGCCGGAACCGGCATGAACGCTCTCGCCGAAAGGCATGGGTTTGTCGTCGTCTACCCTGCCCAGTCGCGTGGTGAAAATGCGCAATCCTGCTGGAACTGGTTCAGTCGCGGCGATCAACGTCGCGGTCGAGGCGAGCCTGCGATTCTGGCTGAATTGGCGCAGCAGGTCTGTGCCGAACATGATGTTCGTCGCGACGATACCTTCGTCGCAGGCCTCTCGGCAGGCGCGGCTATGGCGGTGATCCTAGGGGAAGCCTATCCGGATGTCTTCGCCGCTGTTGGCGCACATTCCGGATTGCCGCTTGGGTCGGCAAAGGACGTGCCATCTGCCTTTGCGGCGATGGCAGGCAGCGCGTTGGAAGGTCCCGTCCCGGACCCCGGCGATGAGCGGGTGCGGACGATCCTGTTTCACGGGACCGCCGACAGCACAGTTCATCCGTCGAACGGTGATGCGATCGCGCGGCGGGCTCGCTTAATGCATGTTCCTCAGAGCATCGAAACGACCTCGTCGGGCAAGGCGGCAGGCCGCACTTACTGCCGCGAAATCTCAAGTGACGCGCGCGGCACAGTCGTGGTCGAACACTGGAGTATCGAGGGGCAGGGTCATGCATGGTCGGGAGGCCATCCGGGTGGATCCTACACCGATCCCAACGGGCCAAATGCCAGCGCGAAGATGATCCACTTTTTCTTCCAAACTCAGATCAAGGACATCTGAAATGACACCTATGAGACTGACCTTCGACGCGGTGGATGAAGCTGTTCCTGGCCCGAAATGGGCGGCGCGCTGGGCGCGGTCCTGGCCTGCATATGAAGAATGGTTCATCGAACGCGGTGGCGATGCCGGGCCGTCACGCACTGCCTGCCGCGCGGCATTGAAAGGCCACATGCCTGAACTTATCGGCACCTATGACAGGCTGGTGGCACTTTCGGGCGGGTCTGATCGCGCCGCGCGCTTCCTCTCCACCTGGTGCCCGCCGCCCTATCTTGGCGGCTGTTCGCTCGCTGCGGTTTCAGATGGGGATGATGTGCGGCTGGCGCGCAACTACGACCTGGCGCCGGACCTGAACGAGGGGCTGTTGCTGCGCACGGAATGGACGGGTCGTGCGGTAATGGGCATGGTTGAATTCCTCTGGGGGGTGTCGGATGGGATCAACGATGCGGGTCTCAGCGTCGCGCTGGCCTATGGCGGCAGGTCCGACATCGCCAAGGGGTTCGGCATAACAACGATCCTGCGCTACGTGCTGGAGACCTGCGAGGACGTGGAAGCAGCCCTGTCAACACTGCGGCGCCTGCCATCCCACATGGCCTACAATGTGGTTCTTGCCGATGCGACAGGCCGAACCGCAAGCGTGGAACTGGCCCCGGGCGGTGGGCTAACGGTCATGCCTGAGGCGATTGCGACAAATCACCAAAGCACGGGCAAAGTCGCCGATCGGCCCGTCTTTACTCAGACCGTCGAGCGGCATGCATATCTGCAAACCTTACGGGCCACCCCGCTCCGTCTTGGACGTCACTTTCGCAAGGCACCGTTGCGTCAAGATCGGTTTGCCCAGGGCTTTGGCACGCTGTTCACGGCGGAATATGATCCGAAGGCACGGTCTCTTAAACTCTCGATGGATGGCAAGGAATGGGATCAGACGATAGACGCTTTTGAGGAGGGGCGCCATGTTGCTGACTATTCGAGTGCTCATAGCGAGGGAGGGTCGGCGAACCGCGTGGTAGCCATTGACGCGACAGTGTGGTCGCAGGCGGCGATGATCGACTGGAGGCAGATGGCGCTTGATTACGCGGCGGGCCGCGGTCGGGAGGTGAGCGCGTACCTGTCATCGGCCTCGTCGGCATCCCGAACCGTTGCGTAAGACGAGATGTCCGCAGCTCAGGGATCGCTGCCGATACAGTCGTTTCTGTCAGCCATATTGGGCCGAAAGCTGGACAGATGTACGACCTCTGCCACAGCCATACCGGCCCTGATCCGCACGATCTGAGACTCCCCGGCCATCCCCATCGGGTCGATCAGATGCGAGGTGCCATCGAGGTATACCTGAGCGACCGCGCGAAAATTCCGATGTGCCGTATGTGCGGCGCAGACGCTTGCAAATCGTACTGGAATGTCTGGTGCGCGTGCGGGTGTGTTACGCCCATATGCACCGTCACGGCAGACACCCTGCCTTTGGGTGACTTCACAAGCAAGCTGAACGTCAATGTCGGCAATAACGGCACGTCCTTTGGGGATTAGGACGTGTCCCCCAAATCCTTCCGCAGCAGCGCGACGTTGCGGTTGTTCGCCTTGAAGGCAAGGTCAAACACGTCGCCGAGGACTGGCACCGCGCCTATGAAAAAATCCAGCCCTGTATTTGCCACCATACGCGCAATTGTGCGCTTGCGAACGCCAAGCCTGTAGCCTTGGTAGATGAGATATGCAGACGGTCCGAGCAATGCGAGATCACCGACACCGGGAATGAGACCCAGAATCGAATCCCACCCGAACCGGATGGGCGTGCCGGGTATCCGGAACCGGCTGTCCAGCAGCGAGGAGAGGTGATCGAGTTTCTTAATCTCGGCGCGGGACATGGTGGCTACTTGCGCGCGACAATGTAGACTGCGTGCACAAGCCCGGGGATGTAGCCCAGCAAGGTCAGCAGGATGTTCAGCCAGAAGTGCTTTCCCAAACCGACCTGCAAGAACACGCCAAGCGGCGGTATGATGACGGAAAGGATGATACGGATGAGGTCCATGAGCGCTCTTTCTTGCGATGTTCGTGGGAAACTCCCCGAGGTATGGCAGGTTGCACTGAGATAGGCGAGGTCATGCGTCTTAATCTGTGTTAACTTCCGGTATGTCAGAAGAATATCAAAGCTGCCTTGTCAGTCGACTATCCCGTTTCGTGACCCTCACCGATCACGAACGTGCCTTCATTGCCCAGATGGAGAAGGATGAACACCCGCGCAACAAGGGTCGGCCGGTTGTCAGTGTCGGGGATCGAACCGAAGGGATTATGGTCCTCAAGACCGGCTGGGCCGTTGTGAAAGCGGACAGCTCGGACGGGCGCAGTCAGATCCTGCGCGTTTATCTGCCGGGCGAGGTCATGGGACTTGCCGAAATCGGATCGTCACGCGCCAGCCATCGCATCATGATGCAGACAGACGGTGTGATCTGCCCATTTCCCCGTGGCGGATTGGCGCCGCTTTACAGCGAGTACCCGCGCCTCGGCGCGCTGCTCACCGCCGTCGGCAGTCTTGATCAGATCGCGCTGCGTCATCACGCCAGCAGTCTTGGGTCGATGGATGCGTCTGGCAAGCTCAGGTTCTGGTTGCTGCAGCTCCGGTCGCGGCTGGAGGTGGCAAATGTCGGTCTTGGCAACCGGTTTCAGGTGCCCTTCAGCCAGGTCGAGATCGGGCAGGCGGTCGGGCTGACGTCGATTTACGTCAACAAACTGCTGCGTCGTTTTGTCGAGAACGGTGACATCGAGATCGAGCGCCCCTATGTTCGACTGCTCAAGCGGGACGAATGGGAAAAGGACTGCGAGTTCGTCAACGCGTTCGTTGACATGGACACATCCTGGTTTCCACCCGCGATTGGGGCGAAGGCGACCAGCTCGGCAGATCTTGCCAAGCCGGTCTAGGGTCAGGCAACTGCGTCTTTGTTGATCCCGGCTGTCGCAAGCTCGGTCATGGTGCGATCACCGTCATAGGATGCATCAAGGCACTTATTGAGCACTGCCACATCATCATCCAGCTCCAGCCGGTCAGCGAAGGCGGCAAGACAGCCGTAACCCGCAATGGCGTAGTGGACCAGCCGCTGGTATTGCGTGATGATCATCGCGTCTTTGGTCGCGTCCTCGCCAAATGTCTCTTCGATCGCGTGGGCCCGTGCTTCTTTCACAAGGCCTTCCATCCCCTTGCAATGCTCGCCACTTGGGCTTTCATCGTGGCGTTTGGAAATCATCTCAATGGCGTCGATGCCGTCCTGAATGCCGTCCGCTCCCGCCGTGAGCGCATCGGCAAGGCCTTTGTTGCTCGCTGCCGTTGCCATCTCTTTGGTAACAGTCAATGCCTGCTTGTTGGCGCTGTAGATGTCCTTGAGTTGTTCAAGATAGAGGTCTTCCAGAGTGTCGATGCTCATGTTCGATCCTTTCGAGGTGAGCTTTCACGCTAACGGGAATCGACCACCGCAACAGAGACGATCTGACTGGAAAGGCCCCCGATTGGGCAAATACTAAACCAGATTAGCGTCTGCGCCCCGCACGACAATTTTCAACCGCCTAAGCTGCTCATAGTGGGCTGACCACAGTCACGCCCCTTCAGAGGAGCCCCCAATGCATAACGTCTTTTACCTCATCGGACTGATCGTCGTCGTTTTGGCCGTCATCAGTTTTCTGTTCTGAATCTGAATTGGAGAGATACATGTCGACACAAGATACGCCCGGCCACACGTCGGCCCAATCCCCCACATCGCAAGCGAAGCAGAAGGCTGGCGAACTGACGGAGCACGCGAAAACCGCTGTCCGTGACGTTGCGCAAGATGCCGCCTCCGCCGCAAAAGACCAGGCCGAAACTGCTAAGTCATCTGTCGCCGACGAGATGTCCGGTGTTGCCTCGGCCTTGCGCACCGCGGCCGAGCAAATGCGCAGCGGTTCACCGCAGGAACGCACATTCGGCCAGATTGCCGAAGGGCTGGCAGATGCGTCTGAAGCCATGCGCAACAAGGATCTGAGTGAAATGGTGCAGGACGTCAGCGCCTTCGCTCGGAATAACCCGCTGGTGTTTCTGGGCGGCGCTGCCCTGATCGGCTTTGCGGCGACGCGGTTTGCAAAAGCATCGGGTGGGCGTGAGGTTGAGACCACTCGTATTGCACCCGGCACGACAGCGCATGGAGAGGTCTCATGAGCGACAACACGACAAACAAGAGCGCGGGAAATCTGCTGACCGACGCCATGAGCAACGTCAGTGGACTGGTGCGCAACGAGGTCGATCTGGCTCGCGCGGAAATCAGCGAGAACGTCACCAAGGCCGGTGTCGCCATCGGTCTGATTGCCGGTGCCGCACTTATCGCCCTTGTCGCGCTGAATGTTCTTGCCGCAGCCCTTGTCGCCGCGCTGACCGAAGCAGGGCTGGACGCCGGCTGGTCGGCGCTGATCGTCGGCGCGGCACTTGGCATCATCGCCTTCGTTTTGATCAACAAGGGCGTCAACGACCTCAAACTCTCAAGCCTGGCGCCGACGCGGACCGTGAAGAACGTCCAGCGCGATGCCGCAGCCGTGAAGGAAGCCTACGATGACAAATGAGACCAGAAGCCCGCAGGAAATCGAACGCGAAATTGAAGAACAGCGGTCCGACCTGACCTCCAATCTGGAGGACCTGCAGGACAAGTTTTCAATCGACACGCTTGTGCGCCAGATCGGCGATCAGTTTCGTGAGCACGGCGGCGATATGGGCCGCTCGATCTCCAATCAGGTCAAGGCCAACCCGATCCCGCTGGCGCTGACCGGCATCGGTCTGGCCTGGCTGATGTTCGGAGGGTCGCAGCAGCCGCAGTTACGTCACCGCGCTGCCGATGACTTCGACGATGACCGCTACAGCCCGGCGGAGCGTGATGTCCGCCACAGTGGTGTCGAGCGCGGGATGCCGGATACGCCGCCTGCTACCCATGGCACGCGATCCGCATCAGTACCCGCCTGGGCGCGGGATCACGATTATGGCGATAGCCCCTCGGTCGGTGATCGTCTGTCGAGCGGTGCCGAAGCCGTCAAGAACAAGGCGGCGGACGGCGCGCAATCGGTGAAGGGCGGTCTTGCGAGCGCTGCCTCCGCGCTCGGCGATGCCGCGTCTTCCGCAAAATCGACGGTGGGGACTGCGACGCAATCCGCGAAGCAGGGCCTGGCCACGGCGAGAAACCGTATCGCAGAGGGCACCGAGACCCTGAGTGAAGAAGGTCGCAAGCGTGTGATCGCCGCACGCCAGAAGGCCGTCGAGATGCGCCGCTCTGCCGCGCGGTCGATGCACCAGGGGACGGATGCGGCGGCTGACTTTTATGATCAACAGCCGTTGGTCGTTGGCGCGCTCGCACTCGCAGTCGGGGCCGCGTTGGGCGGGGCTTTACCGCGCACAAAGGCCGAAAACGATCTGATGGGCACGCAGAGTGACAGCCTGTTCGATGAGGCCGAACGCATCTTCCAAGAAGAAAAAGCAAAAGCCCTGTCTGTCGCTGACGCGGTGAAGGATGAAGTCAAGGACATCGCAGCCGAAGCCAAAGCCGACCTTGACAGCGGTGCACCGGGTGAGAAGTCTGCAGCCGAAGCGATTGGCGACAAGGCGAAGAACGCGGCAGAGCGGGTTGCGGATAAGGCAAAGTCCGAAGCGCAGGACAAGAACCTTGGCAAGCCGCGGACCTGACGAACTTGGGGAAGGGCCGTACGGCCCTTTCCCGCTCTCCAATCTTCCAATTCTGAGGTTCTGACATGGCACGCGGCCGCTCCGCCGAAACCCCGACCGAGCTTCCAGCCACGGGCTGGAAGGACATCGCCTTTCGTGTGAAGGACGAAATCGCCGCCGACCGGGTAGGGCTGATCGCTGCCGGTGTCGCCTTTTACGGACTGCTGGCCCTCTTTCCTGCCATCACCGCTCTTGTCGCGATCAGCGGGTTGCTGATCGAACCGAGCCAGATCGTCGATCAGTTGGAAAGACTGTCGGGTCTCATGCCGGAGGAAGTGATCCAAATCGTGACACGCCAGGCGACCGAAGTGGCGGGATCCCGCGAGGGGGGACTTGGTCTTGCAGCCTTTGCCGGGGTGCTGATCGCGCTCTATTCGGCCTCAAAGGGCATGGCGAGCCTCATCGAAGGGATCAATGTCGCCTACGACGAGAACGAAGAGCGCGGCTTCATAAAACTCAAACTTGTCACGCTTGCCCTGACGCTCTTTCTGATGATCGGCCTTCTGGTTGCTTTGATGGCAACCCTTGGATTGCCCGCGGTTCTGGCACTTCTGGAATTTGGTCCGGTGTTCGAGGTCCTCATGACCGCGGGCCTCTGGATCGGGCTCTTTGGCCTGACCGTCTTCGGGCTTTCCGTTTTGTATCGATATGCGCCGTCTCGCGACGCGCCGGGATGGAAGTGGGCGTCACCCGGGGCGATCATTGCATGCCTCATCTGGGTCATCGCCTCGGCCGGATTTGCGTTTTACGTCGGCAACTTCGGGTCCTACAACGAAAGCTTCGGGACGCTGGCCGGGGTTATTGTGCTACTGATGTGGTTCTGGATCTCCGCCTTTATCATTCTGCTTGGGGCCGAGCTGAACGCCGAGATGGAAGCGCAAACGCGACAGGATACGACGATAGGCCCCGACGCGCCCATGGGGTCGCGAGATGCTGTAAAGGCCGACACTTTGGGCGAGGCTGCGAAATCATGATACCGAACTCTTCCAAATGCTGAACTGGGTTTTCTGGGGTGTAGCCCTCGTCCTCGCAATCATCACGCTCCTGCCGCTGACCAACAGCGTGACCTGGTGGGTCCGCATGTGGGATTTCCCGCGCGTGCACATCGCCGGTGTTGCGCTGCTGGCTCTGTCGGCGTGTTTGCCTTCCAAGATTTCCCTGAAGCCTCTACTTGCCACAGTTTTGGTCGCGGTGATGGTCTACCAGGGGGTGCAGATTTTCCCCTACACACCGCTGGCGCGTACAGAAATCGAAATAGCAAGCGCACCATCACCCTCGGAAGAAGTTTCATTGCTGTCAGTGAACGTGCTGATGGAAAACGCCCGACACCATGAATTAATCGCCATTCTTGAGCGCGAAGACCCGGATGTTTTGCTTTTGATGGAGACCGACGAAACCTGGAACGCTGCTCTGTCAGAGGTGCTGGGCCGATATCCAACCGTCAAATCACACATTGCAGACGACCATTACGGGCTGATCTTTGCAACGCGGCTGGAGACATCCCGCGTCGAATTGCTGTGGCCAGTTGCCGATGACACGCCCGCCGTCCGGGCTGTGATGGCGTCACCGGGCGGTACCGCGCTCAATTTCATCGGGTTGCATCCGCGGCCCCCCGTCCCAGGCAACACCACGGCGGTGCGCGACAAGCAGATCAAGGACGCCGCGTTGATGACCCAGTCGTCGGAACGGCCGACTATCGTGATGGGGGATTTCAACGATGTTGCATGGTCCTGGACCACACGCCGTTTCAAACGGTACGGCAATCTTCTGGAACCGCGTATTGGACGAGGAATGATCGCAAGCTTCCACGCAGATTACCCGTTCATACGTCTGCCCATTGATCAGCTGTTCATCACCAAAGATGTGGGGCTGGTCTCGTTCCGCAGGCTTGAAAAATTCGGATCGGATCATTTCCCGATTGCTGCCACTGTTTTCCTTTCTCAGGAAGCACAGGCTGGCAATGGAGAATAATTTACAAAAGCCGCCTGATCCAGAGCGGGTAGAGCGTACGCCAGATACGTCTTGGAAAGGTCTGGAAATCCCGATCATCGGTATTTTCTGCCTGTTGCTCTTACAGGCGTTGGTCTGGGCCAGCGACTTCCTGATCCCGGTCACAGCGGCCTGTCTTGGGTATTTTGTCCTGAACAGACCGCGCCGCCTGCTGTCCAAAGTCGGCATTGCGCCGGTCGTTTCTGCCGCATTGTTCACCACCATTCTCACTGCACTGATCGTGCTTTTGCTTGTGCAACTCAGCGCACCCGCGGCGCAGTTCATCGAGGACCTTCCGTCGCTGATGGACGAGATCAAGCAAAAGCTCTCCGCCGCGGGCGGAACGCTGGAAGCCATCAATGACGCAACAGTGGCCGCGGAGGAAATCATCGAAGATCAGAACGCCGAGACCGTGGAAGTTGAGGTGGTGTCCAACACCGGGGTCGCTGCAACTCTTTTCAGCATGGCGCCCGGCTTTCTTGGCCGGATTCTATTTGCCCTGATCCTGTTGTTCTTCCTGATCGCCTCGGGCGACATGTTTCTGACCAAGACCGTGCAAAGCTTCGAGCGGTTCGGTGACAAGCGGCGCGCCGTGGCAGTGGTGCATTCGATTGAGGATCGTCTGGGTTACTATCTGGGCGGCATTGCGATTATCAACGCGGGCCTTGGCATCGCCGTCGCAATCGCGATGCACTTCTGGGGCCTGCCGAGCGTGGTCATCTTCGGTTTCATGGCCTTTGGCCTCAACTTCGTGCCATTCCTGGGCGGTCTCATGGGGGCGACCATTGCGGCAGCGGTCGCATTCGTGAGCCTCGAAGGCACATGGGCGGCGGCAGGGGTATTTGTCACCTACATTATCCTCACATCCATAGAGGGTCAGTTCATCACACCGCTCGTCATCTCGCGGAGGATGCGACTGAACACCCCGGTCGTTTTCCTGTTCGTCGCATTCTTTGCCTGGATCTGGTCGATCATCGGCATGATCGTGGCATTGCCCATCTTGATCGTGCTCAAGATTGCCTGTGATGAGACCAAGTCGCTGCAGACACTGGCGCGGTTTCTGGGAGATTTGAATGATGATGCATCAGCGGCCGATGCGAAGGCATAATCAGCCAACGGCGGCCCGCACCGCCAGCTGATATCGGGTTATGTCTTTCGGCGGATCAAGCGGCCGATGAAAATCAGCAGACATGCTCCGGCGGCGGCAACGATCAACTGGCCGATCCACCCGCCAAGCGTTGTGCCGATGATTGCGATAAGCAGCCAGTTCAAGACAAGCGCACCGACGATGCCGAGCACGATGTTCATCAGCAGGCTCTGATCCGATTTCATGATCTTCTCTGCGATCCAGCCGGCTAGCGCGCCGATGATCAGTGAGCCAATCCATCCTATTCCGGTCATTGTGTTAGTCCTTTTCAGTTCTGGGGGGAAAGTGGTTTGCGGGAAGCATTGCCCTGCACAAGTGTCTCGCGCCCACCACCTTGACATTAAAGAGCTGCCGCCGGGGGACACCAGCGGCAGCGAACTCGTTACCTACTTCAGCGAGATGCGGACGGTTGGCCGCACCAAACTGCAACTCAGTCCAGACCGAGCTGTTCGGCCAGACGCAGACCCGGGTCAAGCACGCGCACTTCGTTCTCGTTGTACTCCGGCATGTTCTCCAGCTGAGTTTGCGTGAACTCCGGCAGGATCAGCTCGTCTTCGCGCAAGATCAGTTTTTCAACCGGCACCGCGACTTCGTTCTCACCCATGCCGAGGAAACCACCAACGCCGATGATGGCGACAAGTGTTTGGCCACGTATGCCGATGAAATCGACCTCACCCACGTCTTCACCGGTTTCAGTGGCAACGCTGCGACCGATCAGGTCTTCGGCCTTGCGGTCGAAGATCGGCAGGACCTTGACCGTCTCCTGGTAGCGGGCGCGGTCTTCGTCAGCCATGTTGCCGGCTTCGTCTGCTTTGAAGTCTTCCATCACGACACGGGCCTGCATCTGTTCGACTTTGACATTCGCTTCGCCCGCATCAACGACGTTGACCTCAGGCTCTTCACTGGTGACGGACACATTGGCGCTGTCGCCCTGTTCCACGTTCACTTGCGCTTCTTCCTGCGTGACGTCGATCTGAGCATCCACCGCATCGGAGATGTTCACCTGCGCCTCGCCCTGCTGGAATTCCACACGCGGTTGCGCTTCCTGAATGGTGATCTTCGGTTCCGGGCGGATAAAGCGCACGACGGGTTCAGGCTGATCAAGGTCGATGATCGGCTCGCCCGTTTCCACGTCCACTTCGGGCTTGGGCACCATCACGGTGACAATCGGCTCGGGGATCACGACCGTGATCTGTGGCTGGGCCTGCTCTACGGTGATGATGGGCGCTTGCTGGCGGACCTTCACGGTCGGTTCCGGCACCACCACGGTGATTTCGGGCTGTGGCTGCTCAACCGTCACCACGGGCTGGCCCTGGGTCACTTCGACGTTCGGGTCGGGAACGGTCACGTTGACGGTTGCATCTTCCTGCTCAACAACGACCTGGCCGCCTTCGGTCGGAACGACGGTCTCATTGCTGTCGGTGGTCGACTGGGCAAGAGCGCCCGTTGCGGCGAACGCACCGATGGCGGCGGTGCCAAGCAGAGTTTTCAGTATAGGGTTCATAGCGGTTCCTTCACATGACCAAGACCGAGCACCGTCCAGAGGCGTGCGCTCGAGATGTGCAATCTCGGCCAAAAGTTGATTTGCAGAGCATTTGAAAGGCAGCGTTTTGACACGTGTCCGTCTCATCCTCCGAGTGCCTGAACGGGCAGAGTTGCCAGTCCTTGAAGCTCTTTCCAAGGTAACAGTCCGTACCGGGATGGGTTGGGCTCAGACACTAATCCCTGACAAGTTTGGCGGCATTTTTGCGGGTCGATGCGGACAGCTACCGCCTGTCGCGTTCGACGCCCCTCAGCAGTGTCTGATCCACGTTGTCGCCGTGCAACACCGACACGTCTCCGGTCGTTTCCAGAACAACGGCCCGCACGGACGACATCTGGAGCGCATTGGCTTCGCGCAGTTTCGCCATCAGGTCGCTTTCGGTAACACGCGTCCGACGCAATGCCGCGTGAAGGATCTCACCATCACGCATCAGCAAAACGGGAGCGTTTTGCAGTGCGGCGTCCAAGCGATCTGATCGTTGTCGGATATGCGCGACGCTGAACTGGATCGCGAAGAGTGCGGCCATTGCCGTCAAGGTTTGAACGAGGTCCACCCATCTGCCGGTCTGCGCCGCACCTGCCAGTAACGACCCCATAGCCACGGTCATGACAAAGTCGAAGTTCGTCATTTTTGAGAACGACCGAAGTCCCACAATGCGGACGAGCAGGAGAATCCAGCCGAGACCGAGTGCGCTTAAAACAAGGCCCCTGGCGATCGCATCTGCCAAAGCGTGATCAAAAATCATAACCCTATCCTCATGTTCTTTCTCTGATCTGCTCTGCGCCCCGAGCAACCGAGATGAGCATCCAGCTGAAAGACAGGACCCAGACCACGGCAATCACGCCCAGACCCCGCTCGAAAGCGCCGTCATATCCGGTCGGCATGAAGAAAAAGACAGGTGCGCCGATGATCCAGAGCGCCGCGCAGCAGTAGCTGATAACACCATACCGCCGCGCAATGTGGGATAGACCACGGCCCATGGTCAGAAACAGGGCAGCAAACAGAAGGCCAAGTACATAAACGACGTAGATGTGGATCACGACGCCCTCGGTATCATTGTCGCCATATTCATTGCGCGCGCCAATAACCACCACGCACATGGCAAGTAGCGCAAGGCAGGCCACACCGATATTCCAGCGCGTCCCATCTAAATGAAGATGCGCGGCTGCGATGGCGCAGGCAATCAGCGACCCGGCAAAACCATAGAGTGCGACGTCCTGGATGATCTCGTATCGACCGGCAGCCAGGTCGCTAACGGTGTCGGCCACCCAGTCGTGATCCGGCACAACGATGCTCCCGACAACGTTTCCAACCAGCATCGCGACCGTGCCGCCAATCGCGATCCAAGCGGCGACCAAAAGAAGCGCTGTATCAAGAGCCATGGTCTTGTGGTTCATCATGCGGACCTTTCACGCCTGTGAACAGGCTAGACGACGGTACATCGACTGTCACATTGGATCTTCGGGTTGCGCAGTTTTTTGAACAATCTGTCCGGCGTGGCAAGTTGTCTGCACGTTCAAAGCTTCCAGAAGCTAATCTTAGACAGCTTAAGGTGAGGGAATGTTTTGCGCGATGACTGCGGCCCAGCCCCATGTGAATGGTCCAAACTGAGTGTCAGTGCATGACCGGCCTTTGGAACCATGGGGCGATGGTTGCCGGAGCTGGCGGGCGATGGCCCAGAGCACTGCGGGAACGTTTTCTATGGTAGTGTTTCCGCCAGTCTTCGATCAGGATTTTTGCTGCGTGCAGGCCGTAGAGAATCGTGCCTTTTAGGAACTCATGCCCGACCCGAGCATTGAAGCTCTCGTAGTATCCATTCTGCCACGGGCAGCCCGGTTCGAAGTAGCCGTCCTTGCACTATGCGCCTTTATCCGGTCCTGCACGGCCCGGGCCACGGACGCGGGTCCGTTGCCGGATCGAATAATCGACGGAACACCGCGCATCATGAACAGATCGCTCAAGGCGTCGAACGGTGCTGCCTGAGTTAAGCTTGCGATCCACGCGAATGGTCAAACATTTTCGGCTGCATTCATCGATGACGTTGTGCGTGCGGATCACATTCCCGTAATCTGCGCTGCAGTGCAGGGAGTTGTCTCTCCAGCCGTGGTTTCGATGCCTTGGACGAAGTCTGAGGCATGATCCATCGGTGATACCGGTGCGCTTCGAGATAGGCGTGGTTGTAACGCGCGCAGGGGGTGCTGCCTTGGCCGACGATCGTCATTATCAGCGTCAATCTGCGGAGGCTCAAAACTGATACCAGCTGGCAGTCGCATTCGGTAGCCTCTCGGGCGACGCCATGTATCTTCAATCCTGAAACATGAACTATTCCGGCAAACCTGCCTGGCGGAGGTTGTTCAGCACACGTTCCAGGTCCGAGACATTCGCATACTTTCCATCGTAGTTGTGGCGAACGTCTGCAAGTGAATATTCCGGATCGAACTCAAGCAAATGGTCGACCGCTTGGTTGGCTTCGATTGTATCGCCTCGGCAAATCTGAATGATCGCCAGGACGCGATATGCCATTGGCGGTATCTCGGACATGGCGTTCATGGTTTGCAGCGCCTCGTTGCAGTTTTTCGTGTGCCATTGAACCCATGCAAGGTTCCACTTGATCCAATCCTGGTGACGCGGGTCGAGGCGAATGACTTTCAGCATCAGGTCTTCCGCCGCTTCGGCCTGACCGCTGTAGGTCAGCGCCTCGGCCAGCGAGGCCATTGCCCCTGTATCATTCGGATTCAGCTCCAGCGCTTGCCGGTAACGGGCAATCGCCTTGTCGAGTTTTCCCTCCTGAATATGCAGGTACGCCATCGCCGAATGACCGTCATAGTAGTCCGGCGCAAGTTCTATGGCTTTACGCGCGTAATCTCGCGCTGCGTTCAATTCCACGATGGGGTCCTGATCCGTCCACCCCCAGCGATACTTGTTGATGTGAACAAAGGTCAGCCCGACATAACCGAAAGGCTGCGTGGGATCAGCTGCCACTGCAGCGAGATTGGCCAGCCGCGCCTTTTCGTTCCCCTCCGGTGTGAAATCAAAAAGATGCTGACGTGCTTTCAGGTTCAGAAGCAGGGCGGTCAGTTTCGCTTCGTCGGTCTCAGTCGCCTTCTGCCCTTCGGAGTTGATGATCTTTTGCGCCACCGTAGCGACGGTCTTTCGGACGATCTCATCCTGGACTGCGAAAACATCACTCAGATCGCTGTTGTAAACCTGCGACCAGAGATTTTGCCCCTCGACAGCATCGATAAGTTGAATTGTCACGCGCAACCGGTCACCGCTCTTTTGCTGGCTCCCTTCCAGCAGGTATCGCACCCCAAGCGCCTTGGAGATTTTCGACACCTCGGTTGGCGCGTCGCGGAAGCTAAAGCTCGAATTACGGGCGATCACAAATAGTTCGGGAAATCGGGAGAGATCGGCAATGACGCCCTCGGCGATTGCGTCACTCAGGTAATTCGCGTCGGCACCAACGCTGTGATCATCAAAAGCCAGGACTGCAATTGAGGGTTTGGTCGGTAGCATCAGGTCAGTCGCTGATGGGTTTTGTCCGTTTCCCAGAATCCAAAAGGTGCCAAATCCCAGAGCCAGAACTACGGTTAGTCCTGCCAGTGCCAGTCTTGGCATTTTGCGACGCTCGATCCTTGGTACTGCTGATTGTGGTCCAGGTGTCTTGAGACGGGACGTCGGCGCCAGACGATAGCCTTTCTTGGGGCGGGTTTGGACTAATCTGTGATCCGCATCGCTCAGCGCGCGCCTGATATCAGCGATGCATTGCGACAGGCTGTCATCGGTGACTATCGTCTTTGCCCAGACATTTTCGAATAACTCGTCCTTGGAAACGGTCTCGCCACGTCGATCAACCAGATAGGCGAGAACCTCAGCACTCTGACGGCGCAGATGGATCGGTTTCCCCGAGGCGTCGAGCAATTCCTTTGACTCCAGTGAAAACTCGAAGCTGCCCAGGGGAACAGTTGTGGACGAATTCAAGGATTTTTCAGATTTTTCTCCGGACATTTCAGACGCCTCCATGCCCCACTGAACCTGCGAAGAGTTGCACCGTGAGGCAAGATAATTCTCCCGGGTGCAAGCAAACATGAAAGGAAAGACCATGACAATCATCGCGAAAGTCTCCGCCACCGCCATCAGCCTGCTCAGTGCGACAACCGCGTGGGCCGCGGACTACAAGGTCAAGCGTTCGCTCGAGCTTCAGTCGTCGCCGACAAGGGCGTGGCATACTATCGGCGATTTCTGCGACATCGACGACTGGCACCCGAAAGTGAGCGGCTGTTCCCTGAAGGTCATGGATGGATCACTGGTCCGCGTGTTGACCCTGGAAGGTGGGGACGAAGTCACTCAAAAACGCATCGCTCAGGAGGCCGGGTTGTCTTACACCTACAAGACCGTCAGGTCGTCTTCGCCGGTTGAGAACCACACCGCGACCCTGTCGGTCGAACCCCTGGGCAAGCCGTTGATCGAGTGGTCTGCAAACTTTTCATCCGATGATCCCGCGATGGAACAGGTCATAGTAGACGAGATCGAAGCGGGCCTGGCGGCGATAGACTTGTTACTGGCGGCTTCAGGATCGCGATGATCTGTTCTTCGCAGAACCGTGGTATCTTCACTCTGTCTATCTCCTTCATTGGGACAGACTCTGCCTCAAAACGGAGGAAGAAACAGATCTCAGCTCACTTGCCGAGCATAGGCAGACTGCCGGAAGTGGAGATGCCGGTACCTTACGGAAAACGCACCTCTACCTCGGGCAACAATCGTACCGTCCGATTTTAGAGAGGTGGTTGGCTGTGCAGGCCGTCCCGAGCTATCCAGTCTGTCGTGAAATTCCCTGTTAACAGGGAAAATACAGGGAAAAACTGCCGATTTTGCTGATGTTCGAGCGCATTGCCTAGATTGCTTCAAAGAATTCAGTGGGTTAGATACGATTTCCTTTAGTTTATAAACAGGGAATTCCATTTTGGTATCAGCGAATATGATTGAGTGAACAGGCAAGCGACACCGGGCGTGATCTTTGCAATATGGTGGATAACTTGCCTGAAATTCCCGAAGCTGACATTCGAGTGAAGTGCAGTGACTATGAAGATTTTCCGATGTGGACCGGAGTGCGAACTTGATGATTGGACCGACCGCGGCCAGCGTTGGAAAATCTCTGAGGGAGGAAGCCGCGGGGGTCTGGTCGCAGCCCGTGGGGAAAGCGGGACGGCGTTGCGGACGGCACTGTCGGAGCGCTGGATCGGTGGGCCGCAACATACGTCTTTGCTGCGGCTACTATGAGGCAGCCTTGGCCGACGAACGGTCCGCGAGGCCCGCACTGCGATATGGTTTCGGGTCCGGAGATTGTCGGAAGCACGAAGCCTTGGTTTCCAGAACGAGGGGTCGGTTCTGATCGGGGTCGGCGAAGGGGACGGCCTTGTCATCATGCGGCGGACTTTCTGGGCGGAGCTCGGGTCAGAGGACGCTCGCCAAGCCGGCAGGTCTCGACGATCCGCATCCCTCCACCACAATCCGGACACCGCTCCCTGAGGGTGAGCGGCGGGACCGCATCGGCGTCGGTCGGCTCGGCTTGCGCGGACGTGTCGGTACCGAGTAGTTGACGGATCGTCTCGAACAACCCGGATTTCAGGCGCGTGCTTTGGCCCAAAAACATCCAGGTTCCAATTCTTCCGCAATAGCCAAGCGCGACGCGCCGTCGCGAGGCAAACAACCGTGGAGGAAGTTGCGGGTGTGCCGAAGGCAACTCCGCTGTCACGCGGAAGGTCCAGAATGCCCGGTATCCAGCGCGCAGCAACCATTTCAATAACATCAGCCGACCGAGAGTTGGTATAGGTCGAAGCGCACTGATCCCAGCGGAGCATCATTCTCTGGGCCGCTGCAGCAATGGGGATTGTCGCTCCAATGACAAATCCAAAATAGCGAGGAGCGTTCGAGGCCACAGTGCCCGGTGATCCAACATCATCCAGCAAAGCAAGTGTTTCGCAAGCGTCAAAGCCATTGTCCTGCAGGGTTTCATCAAAGCGAGACAAGGACGGGAGCGCCGGTTCTTTCGGAAAGACATCCATCTCAGCGATGTCAGCAAGATAGCGGTTGGCGCGACGAGCCGCACCATTGAGAAGATCGGCTTCCATCGAGACGGATTTTGATCTGTAGTCGGTCATATTGCGTCTCCAGTAACTTGTAGCCTGAACTTTGACGCCCGCTCTCAGTGCCAGGAATGGATACGTGGATCACAACCCGTTTGACCGCTGGCGCGTGGCCAGCTTTGGCATCTTGCCAGTTGAACGAGCGTTCGAAGTGTCGCGCGCACCAAGGTTGAGGCTCCGGCCACTGTCGCTGAAGATCAGGGGCCGAAAATAAAATCGCGAACCAGGCGCGTGATGTCCTCCGATGCATCCTCCGGGCTGTAGTGCCCGACACCCGCGAGGACATGCGCCTCCGCGTCCGGAAACAGGTCCGTGAAGAGCGGCAGCAGGTGGGTCGCGTGCAGTGTCCGATCCTCCTGTCCCCAGATGGCCAGGGCGGGCAGGCGCGTAATTCTTTTCCGCGCGTCCTCATCAGGAACTTCGAACTGATGGGTTCCAGTCGCCACGCCTTTCGCCCAGCCGATTGGCCCCAGGGCGTGCAGCGGCGACGGAAAGGGGGCTCCATAGGCGGAAATCCAGGTGTCATTGATGATGCTTGTCCGCTCGAACCCGTTCAGGTTCAGTGTCGAGAGGATGTTGTAGTCGAGATTGCCCAACACCGTTTCCAGCGTGCCATCGTTGTCGGCCTCGATGATCCAGCGAAACCACGGCGACACCTTGGCATTTGCAGTCAAACGGTCTGCCAGATCCGGCTGGCCAAAGGGCGTAGGGCCATTCAGTGAAACAATCCTTCTGATCCTGTCGGGATGCCGGGCGGCCAGACCCATTCCCACGGGTCCGCCAAAATCATGCATGACCAAAGTCAGACCCTTCAGATCCAGCTCGAGCACAAAAGTTTCGAGGTTGTCGATGTGATCCTGGACCCAATAGGTCCGATCCACAGGTACCGCGCTCTTGCCGAAGCCAAGATGATCGGGCGCGATCACCCGCGCTTCTCGGGACCATTCGGCTATCTGGTGGCGAAAAAGGTAGCCCCAGGTCGGTTCACCATGCAGCAGGAGCAGGGTTTCATCGCCCGCGCCCTCGTCGACATAGTGCATCTGCGCGTCTTTGATGCCGATGTAATGTGCCTCGAACGGCCAGGTGCCATCAAATGTTTCATCCGCATCTACTGCGGATTCCAGCCCATGGGCGAGATGGGCTTGGGGGGCTATCGTGGTGACTTGCATGAGAGGTTCCTCGAAAAGTTCAGTAGTGGCTGTGGCGTTAGTGTCGGCGACTGCCCTGTCCGGCAGCGGCAGGGCAATGCCCTCGGATGCAACCAGCAGCAGCGGCCAGAGCAGCGATTTGCTGCGGGAAACACAGCGGCGCTTGCAGAATATGTGTGAGATTGTCATTTGCGATGGCTCCGAACTGTTGCGGTCCGGCGCAAACATGTCACGCGGGCCTTGCCGCGCCTTTCAGAATTCTGCGTTTCAGGTTTCGGACGCAACCGAAGCAGCCATGCCGCCCCTGCGTACCACGGCAGGGGTGAGGCCGAGATGGCGGCGAAACATCGTGGTCATGTGGCTTTGCGAGGAGAATCCGGTCGCATAGGCAATTTGGGCAATCGGCGCATCGGACTTCGCCAGCAGCCCGCGCGCGGTGTCGATGCGGCGCGCCAGAACGAACCTGTGTGGCGTCTCTCCCACGATCTGTTTGAACGCCCGGGAAAACTGGTGATCCTCCACACCACACAGTCGCGCCAGAACGGATACCGAAAGGTCAGCATCGAGGTTCGCGTCGATGTATTTGAGCGATGCATCGAGGATTTTCTTGTCAAGAAGCTTCGCCCTGCCGCTGGCCCGCTGATCCAGCGGCAGGGCCAGCATCTCCACCAGCAGAACGAAACATAGCGACCTGAGATAGTCGCCGGAGACATCATCGGCGAGGATGTGCCTTCGAATGCGTTTCGCCAGCTCCGTCGGAAATGGCATCGGGCCGCCGATGATGACCCGGGGTTCCAGCAGGTCGCTCTTGAGCTGAAGGGCCGCGGAGAGATCTTCGCGCAGGGTGTCAAACGGAAACACGATCACGAGGACCTCGGGCGCGTTGGATGAGTGGCCCTTTAGGGGAAACCCTGCAGGCGCCACGATGTATTCGTAGGGGCGCCGGTCGTATTTGCGCAACCGGTCTCCGGCCAGTGAACTCCGCCCTTCGTCCCCGGCGAAACTGATACTCGCAAACGCGTCTGTCAGACGGACATTAAAGTCGCGCCTCCCCGCGGGCACCAGCTCTACAAAGAAGTCGTCGAACGCCACACGCTTGCCCCAGAGCGGCAGCTCGGCGCGCGGTGGGCCAACAAGATCGAGTAACTGTTTCAACGCTCGTCCCCAGAAATTCTCGCATCAGCATAACGGATTTGAACGAGAATTCGAAACGCCGTGGCAATCGTTCGGAATTTGAAACGGGTAATTCTGAAAGGCGCCTGCAGACGAAACGGTCATCTTCGTCTCCACAACAGCGTGGCACATCGACGCCTCGAATCGAAAAAGGAAATCGAAATGACAAAACAACCTACCACCCAGGGTGCTCACCACATCGGACTAACAATTCCGGATCTGGCTGAAACCCGTGCCTTCTTTACCGACACCCTGAACTATGAAGTCATTGGGGAAATTCCCGACTATCCCGCGTGTTTCCTGTCGGATGGCGCGACGATGATTACTCTCTGGCAGGCTGTGGACCCCTATAACGCTGTCCCCTTCGACCGCAAGAACGTCATCGGTCTGCACCACCTTGCCATCAAAGTCGCCGACGACGACGCGCTGACCGCCCTGCACAAGGAGCTTGCGTCCCACGACGGCGTTGAGATCGAATTCGCGCCGGAACCCCTGATGGGCGGACCGACCAGGCACTTGATGTGCGCCATCCCTGGCGGCATCCGGGTCGAATTCATCGCGGCAGGTGCGTGACCCCCCACCAGCCTCATGTTCCTCAAGTCTACGCGAACCTTCGCGAGACTTAGCGACAATCGAACCCTTGACCCTCTCTACTCCCCCCAAATCAGAAAGGCATACCAATGAAATCTCTTGCCAAAACGCTTCAGACTGCATGTGTTTGCGCGCTCGCCCTTACTGCTCCGGCCTTCGCGGCGGACGAGTACAATGTATCGTCAGGCCTGACGGCTTCCGGCGCCCCACTTGGTCTCCACGGCATTGACCCGGTCGCGTTCCTGAGCCTTGGAAACCGCTTTGATGGCGCGGCCAGTTTCGCCGCCGACCATGATGGGGTGGCGTATTACTTCGCATCAGCCGCAAACCGGAATGCATTCGAGGCCGACCCGAGCGCCTTCCTGCCGCAGAACGGTGGATTTTGCACCTTTGGCGTGTCCAAGGGTAAGAAGTTCGACGGCGATCCCAAATTCGCCGCGATCGTCGACGGCAAACTCTACGTCTTTCTGAACGAAGCGGTCATGCGCCTGTTTCAGAAGGAGCAAGCCGGCGTCATCGCCGACGCTGCCGCGAACTGGCCCGATATCCGCAGCGTTCCAGCCACTGAGCTTTGATGTTGCGGTGTGGCGCGTAAATTCGCGCCACACGTTCCCAAAGCCGAGATAGGTCAGAACCATGATGCCCCTAAGTTCCCCCCGCTTTCTTGGCGATAGCCCCAACACATCGGAGGGCACAGCACCCGCCGCACGCGCTTTTTTAAACCTCGCAGCAGCCTGTGGGATCGTCGCTGGCCTACTAAACCTGATGTCCGCTTCGGCCGGGGGGTCTGGACTGCCTGACCCCGGATTTGATGTCACACCCGGCAATGCTGCGCTGGTGATCACCGATCCTCAGATCGATTTTCTCAGCCCTAATGGTGTCGCCTGGTGTGTGGTGGGCCCAAGCGTGATAGCAAGCCACGTTGCGGATAAAGACGCCACCGTTGCCAAAATCAGAAATGGTCACGGGATATAGCCTGAGTGTCCCTGATCGGCTCCGGCTGGTCTCCCCCCAAGGGTTGACTCTCTCCCTTCCGGCCGGGGCCACCCAAATCCAGAGGCACGCCATTCTGCGTTTCTTGTAGCGCGATACCGAACTGCCGACTGTCCAGGCGTCACACGTCAATACGAGGACATAGAATTATGTCAGATACTACAGACCATCTCTCTCCCTTCCATCATGGCGAACGTGAAGTTCAGACGCGATATGGCGTCCGCGAAGATATTGAGGCCTTTGCCCGACAAGTTGTCCGGGATCATATGCCAGATCAGCACATTGCGTTTTATGAGAATCTGGAAATGGTCATCATTGGATGCGTCAACGGGTTGGATAGACCCTGGGCGACCATACTTGCCGGTCCGTCGGGTTTCATGTCCAGCCCGGACCCACGGACACTTCGCATCGACGCACTGCCTGCGCCCGGGGACCCGTTTCATCGCACCCTCGCTGAGGGGACCGAGATCGGTATCCTCGGGATTGACCTTGCCGCGCGGCGGCGCAACCGGCTGACGGGAACCATATCTGCGGTAGACGCAAAGGGGTTCGCGGTTGGGATACGGCAAACATTCGGCAACTGCCCCCAATACATCCAGGCGCGCAGCATTGTCGGTGCGGCGCGACCTTCAGACAATCGGAAATCGTTGCGGACGTCGCGCTTCAACGCATCGCACAGGGCAATATTTTCGAAGGCAGACACAATCTTTATTGCCTCCGCTTACCTGGGATTCAAAGGCTCGGCGTCGCGGGGCGCCGATGTCTCGCACCGTGGCGGCAAACCCGGGTTTGTCCGGATGGAAGACAGCAATACGATCCTGGTCCCCGACTATTCCGGCAATAATCACTTCAACACGGTTGGAAATCTTGTCGTGAACCCAAAGATGGGCCTTTTGGTGCCGGATTTCGACAACGGCCATATTCTGCACGCGACCGGCGTTGCAGAGATTGTCTGGGACGGTGCATTGGTCGATGCCTTCACCGGCGCCCAGCGGTTGATCCGGTTCAGGCCGGAGGACGTGGTGTGCATCGAAGGCGCGTTGCCCTATCGGTTCCGGTTCGACAGCTATTCCGGCGACCTGAACCGAACCGGTACCTGGGACGAGGCCGATCAAAAGATGTCGGTGAAGCAAGGCCTTGACAAAATCATGCCGTTGCGCGTGACCGAAGTAGAACGAGAAAGCGACAAAGTGCTGTCCCTTTGGTTGATGCGTGCGGATCAAAGACCCTTACCGGCACATGAGCCAGGTCAGTTTCTTCCAATCCAAATAAAGCTTCCCAACCAAAAGTTGCCGCTTGATCGAACCTACACGATTTCGAATCCGCCGGGCGGCAACAGCTACAGGCTTTCGATCAAGGACGAAGGCGAAGGTGCGCTGGTCAGCCCCTATCTGCACGCATTTGCAAACCCTGGGCTAGAGATTGGTGCGAGGCCCCCGCGCGGATCTTTCGTTCTGGACCAAGAGAGCGACCGGCCCGCTGTGTTCATCTCGGCGGGCATCGGAATAACGCCGATGATCGCAATGGTGGAGCACATCGCGTTGACGCAGCGGTCGCGCCCAGTTGTTTTCCTGCACGGAGCCAAAAGCCCACACCAGGCCGCATTTCTTTCCAGGCTGGAAGCTCTCAGTGGCGAACTGGTCACCATGCGCTCGCATATTCGGTTCAGTCAGGGCAGTGACAGTGAACGCGGGGTCAGCCTGCCACATAGCGAGGGGCGGATAGATCAGGTCTTGCTCGCGGAGTTTCTACCACGGGATGAGGCCGATTATTATCTTTGTGGACCGACGCAGTTCATGCGCGATACATATGTGTCCCTCCGGGCACTTGGAGTTGACCCGAAAAGCATCCGCTATGAAGCTTTCGGTCCCGCAACTGTGATCGGCGATCCGGCCACGATCGGCAAAAATTTGGCCTCGGGGCCAGTCGGTGTCCGCTTTTCAAAAACCGGCGTGGACGTCACATGGACGCCGGAGAGCGGCACGCTGCTCGATCTCGCATTGGCCGCCGGTCTCACTCCGGAATATGCGTGTCGATCCGGGGTTTGCGGAACATGCGCCGTGCGCGCCCTTTGTGGCGAGGTTGCATATATTCGCGATCCTGCGGCCGCTCGTGCCAACGATCAGGTTCTCTTATGCTGCTCAGTGCCGCATGCTTCACAAGATCAGGACGGCTGCGGCCCGGGTCTCAGGCTGACCATCGATCTTTAGCAGGTTCCATTTTTGTGGCTTTGCCAAAAAAGAAATTCTTGACGTTTTTCCATGCCAGCATGCCCGAGTTTTGAGAAGATCATAAGCATTGGCGCTTGGTCAGCTGGCAGTTTTCGACAGCAATGGTCGATCAAATCAATAGTATTCATCATGTCACCCCGGCCCAGAAGGCATATGCAACCGGCGCGATGTGATCGTCCGCCGCATCGGACACCGCGACCTCAGCCGCGCCGCCGATCGTTGCTTGCCGCTTCGATCGCTATCGACCTGACGGTGCCCGGCGCCGCGATGATGGAACCACGTCCCTCCACCAACCGGTTGTACCGAAGTTAAAGGCGATCAAATTTGAGTTAGTTTCGAAATCATCAGATGAAGATAAGGCTTGGTCCGAAGGGTCGGGTTCGTTCAATTTACGTAACGAACGATCCGATTGCCTGAATCACAAAAAATCCGGACATCTGCGTGTTTGCAGCGAAAGCTCACTTTGCCCCGCGTCTCGCTAGTTCGCGGATCACGCAGCGAACGCCGCCGTTACCTGAACCGGCCATTCGCGATCTGAGCGGCGAATGCAGCAGATTGCACAGAGTGCTGCAAGGTACACAAAGCTGCCGCCCTCAGCAGCAGGGCGGTTCCGATCCAGTGCTCGTTCATTTGAACAACTGATTGTCTTGCGGGTCCAGGCGATGGGGACATGTTGCGCCGGAAATGCAACTGTGCATCAGGTGCCGCGCCACATCAGGTCAAAGGGATTGGGCGCTGTTCCTCTATCGCTTCCATCGCGAAATATGAGGTCACGGTTTCCAGTTCGACCGCGTCAATCAGGCGTTTGTACACGTCATCGTATCCAAGCATGTCCCGCGTCACGATCTTCAGCAGATAGTCGTATTCACCGCCGATGCGAAAGAAGTCGATAACCTCGGGGATCGTCGAGACATGCTTGCGGAACTGCTTTAGCCAGCTTGCGGAATGGTGGCGCGTTTTCACCATCACGAAGACGACCAGACCCATGCCCAGTTGGGCACGATCCAGAACGACGGTGCGCTTGCAAAGCACACCGCTGGCTTCCAGAGCCTTCAGCCGCCTCCAGCACGCATTCTGCGAAAGTCCGACCCGATCGCTTAGCGCCCGTTGCGATTGCCCAGAATCCCGCTGCAACTCTTCCAGAAGGCGAAGGTCAATTTGATCTAATTTCACTGCCATTTTTCGATCATTACAGGAAATATTGCAGTCATACACCCGGAAACGAGTGATTTTTTTCGGACTACCTGTGTCAAAGTAGACATAAGCAGGCCAACAGGATCGCGTTTCATGTCACATCTGGACGACTTCAAGGCATCACTGGCGCGCCCTGACGTTGCTGACCACATCAGGACAGGGGTGATTGGCGACGGGATCGAAATCCAAGGGCCGTTCGGCCCCCGAACGCTTCTTTATGCCGACTATGTCGCGTCGGGCCGGGCATTGACACAGGTGGAGGATTTCATCCGCGATCAGGTGCTGCCCTATTACGCCAACAGCCATACGCAAGCCTCCTACTGCGGAGCATTCACCACCCGGCTGCGGGAAGCAGCACGGGCCGAAATCGCCCGGATGGTCGGTGCCGTGGATGGGATGAGCGTTGTCTTCACCGGGTCGGGGTCGACTTCCGGGATCAACCGGCTGGTCGGGTTGCTTGATGTTCGGACTGTCGCAGAGACCGGCCGCGCAGTCGTCATCATCGGACCCTACGAGCATCACTCGAACATCCTGCCCTGGCGCGAAAGCGGTGCCGAGGTGATCGAAGCCCCTGAAGGTCCGAATGGTGGTCCGGATTTAGAGGCGCTTCGGCGCGTGCTGCAAAGTGTTGAGGATGCCAATCTGGTTGTCGGAGCTTTCTCGGCCGCGTCTAATGTCACGGGCATCGTGACGGATGTTGACGGGGTGACACGGCTGCTCAAACAGCATCGCGCGCTGGCCATATGGGACTATGGCTGCGCTGCGCCTTATCTGGAAATGGACATGCGCGCGGACAGCGATGCCACAAGGGACGCGATCGTGTTTTCTCCACACAAGTTTCCTGGCGGGCCGGGGTCTTCCGGGATCATGGTCCTGCGTGACGCCATCGTACGCCGGAAAGTGCCAACCGTGCCCGGCGGAGGCACCGTGAGTTTCGTCTCGCCCTGGGGGCATATCTATGCGGCACAGCTTTGTGAAAGAGAGGAAGGCGGAACCCCGAACGTCACCGGAGACATCCGGGTGGCATTGTGCATGCTTGTGAAGGAAGCTCTGGGGCAAAACTGGATGGACCAGAGGCACGGGACATTGCGCAAACGCGCACTTGACGTCTGGAAAAGGAACTCACGTATCGAGATACTGGGTGCGCAGGATGCCCCCGCCCTGCCGATTTTTTCCCTGCGGATAGGGGATGGCGCGGGCGGCCATGTGCATCACCAGTTCTTTACGCGACTGCTCAGCGACATTCACGGCGTTCAGGCGCGTGGTGGCTGCGCCTGTGCCGGCCCCTATGCCCACAGGTTGCTCGGGTTGGACAGGGACAGTTCCGAGGCGATCCGCGCGGCCATTGCGCGCGGCGAAGAACTAGAGAAACCCGGCTGGGTCCGGCTGAACTTTTCGGCGCTGCTGACAGATGAGAAAGCAGACGTGATTATCGCGGCGGTGGACAATCTGGCGTCGGACGCTGCAAGATACCAGAGTTGTTATGGGGCGGATCCCGCGACTGCGCGCTTTTCCCCAATGCCAGAACCCGAAGAAAGTCTTGTGTCGTGACCAGCCCACTGGCGAATAGGTCGTTCCGCCGACTGTTTGCGGCCCAGATTTGTTCGCTTCTGGGGGTGGGCCTGCTGACTGTTGCCTTGTCGCTTGCAGCTTACCGGATCGGCGGACCCGTAACGGGCGGACAGGTGCTGGGGATGCTTCTGGCGCTGAAAATGGTCGCTTATGTCGTGTTGGCACCTCTGGCCGAGACCTTTCTGGCCGGCGTTCCGCGGAAACGTGCAATGGTCTTGCTGGATCTGGGGCGGATGCTGCTGCTCGTGCCCATGGCTTTTGTCACCGAGACCTGGGCCATCGCAGCACTTGCGTTCGCGTTTTTTGCTTTGGCGGCAGGGTTTACACCGTTGTTTCAATCCATCATCCCGGACGTCCTGCCCGAGGAAGCAGCCTATACCAAGGCGCTGGCCTGGTCGCGCATCGCCTATACGCTGGAGGCCGTGCTGAGCCCCCTCATCGCGGCGGCCCTTCTGAACGTTGCCAGCGGCGAGACGCTTTTTCTTGCGGCGGCCCTGTCCTTCCTGGGGTCAGTCGTGGCTTTGCTCATCACCGGATTCCCGGCCCGGAAAACTACCGACCGCAAGGGGTCTTTCCTGACACGGGCCAGCCTGGGTTTGCGGATCTATGCACGGACGCCGCGCCTGCGCGGCCTGTTCCTGTTAAACCTGGCGTTGTCGCTGGCGATGGCCTGGGTGCTTGTGAACTCGGTCATCTACGCGGGTGCAAGACTGGGCGACGCCGAACGCTTTTTCCCGATGCTCATGGCTTTTTACGGGCTTGGTGCGGGTATCGGGGCGTTCGTTGTCCCACGGCTGCTGAGACAGACGACCGAACGTCCGGTCATGCTGGCGGGGGCCTATGGCTTTGCCCTTACCGGCGCGATCTTCGCGCTGTTGCCGCCCATACCGTTTCCGGCGTTGCCCGTGATCTGGGCCACATTCGGGGTCGCTTCTTCGCTGGTTCTGACACCCGGTGGGCTGGTCATTACACGATCTGCCGTCAGCGAGGATCGCGCCGCAGTGTTTGCGGCGCAGTTTTCGCTCAGCCACGCAGGCTGGCTGGTAGCCTATCCCCTGGCGGGATGGTTGGGGGGCATGGTCTCGCTTGAAACGTCGCTGTTGATCCTGTCGGTCGTCGGCGCGGTCGTCGCAACAGCCGGCATGTCCGTCTGGCCCGCCCATGATCCCCTGAAGCGCGATCACTCCCATCCCGACCTTCCTGCCGATCATCCGCACCTGAAACGGGTCCCCGCCAGCGGACCGCATCATAGCCACGTCCATGACTTCCACATTGACGAGTTGCATTCGACGTGGAGGCAAGGGACAATCTGATGTCACCCCGAAACAGTGCGTTCAAAGGATCACGACCATGAGTAACGACGATCTGTCGCCCATCGACGCCAGGGGCCTGTCTGCGCTTGAGGCGCGGCTGAAGGAGGATCTGGAGTTTCTCTGCTATCCCGGAAAAGACTGGGTGCCACCGCGCGATGGCGTGTCGGACGTGGTGATCATCGGTGGCGGCATGTGCGGTACGCTCGCGTGGTTTGCGCTGGCCACCGGCGGCATGCGGAATGTCCGCGTGCTGGATCGGGCCGACAGGGGCCGCGAAGGACCCTGGCTTGACTATGCGCGGATGGAGACCCTGCGCTCCCCCAAAACCCTGACAGGTCCGGCCTTCGGGCACGGTTCCCTGACGTTTCAGGCGTGGTATCGCGCCCAGTTCGGCACGAGGGCATGGGACGAACTCGACAAGATACCGCGCACCATGTGGATGGACTATCTTTGCTGGTATCGCGATGTCCTGGATGTTCCTGTGGAAAACGGCGTCTCGGTTGATCACGTCGACCCCGAAGGTGATCTCTTGCGGCTGACGGTTTCGGGCGCAACGAGTGAAACCGTTCTGACCCGCAAGCTCGTCTTTGCCACCGGCCGCGATGGGACGGGAGGCCCCAATATTCCCGGGTTCATCAAGGACTTACCCGGTCATCTGTGGGCGCATAGTGCCGACGAGATCGACTTTGCCAGCCTCAGGGGCAAGCGCGTCGCTGTCATCGGTGTGGGCGCGTCGGCGGTCGATAATTCGGCCGAAGCGCTTGAACACGGTGCCGCTGAAGTACGTCATCTGATCCGGCGCAAGGAAATGCCGACCGTCAACAAGATGATGGGGATTGGCAGCTTCGGCTTCACCGCCGGTTTCGCCGGGATGAGCGACGAATGGCGGTGGCGTTTCATGCAGTACAGCTTTGCGACACAAACACCTTCGCCGCGCGGTTCGACCATGCGGGTCAGCCGTCACGCCAATGCCTATTTTCATTTCGGAAAGGCCACCATGCGCATCGACCCCAAGGGTAACGGCGCAACCGTTCATTTCGCGGATGGTACCTCCTACGACGCCGATTTCGTGATCCTTGGCACGGGTTTCGTCATTGACCCCATGGCCCGCACCGAATTTGGCGACACGGCGGGGGAAATCCTGCTGTGGCGGGACGTCTATACCCCGCCCGAGGGTGAAGAATCCGGCGATCTGGGGCGTTTTCCCTATCTGAATTCCGACTTCACGTTCCGTGAAAAATCGCCGGGACAGGCCCCCTGGCTGAGCAATGTATATTGCTTCAACTACGGTGCCTCGGCCAGCCTTGGTAAAGTCAGCGGCGACATTCCCGGCATAAGCGACGGGGCTGCATGGCTGTCGCGTGCGATTGCCGCCACGCTTTACTCCGAGGACATCGAAAAGCACTGGCAGGGCATGCAGGACTACGACAAGCCCGAGCTTTTGGGCGACGAATGGGAGGCAACAGACCTTGAGACCGGCACAAAAACGCGGGAAGGTCAGGTAGCATGACACTATTTGAGACGACGATTCTGAAAAAATCCGGGTTAACACCGGACAGTGGTTTGGCAAGTGCCGCCTCAAGCAGGGCGAACATTTTCAATATGAGTCAGGCCGCGGAACAAGCGGTTTTGCGTCCGGAAGATTGCGGTGCCTTCGGCCACGATCTGCGGGCAGCCTTGGCAGCACGCGTTGCGCGTCAGGCCGGAGAGGATGCACTGGCAGACCACTATGCATCAGCTGCCGGGGACAAGGCAGGGCTTGCTGATCCGGGAGTAAGTGATGCGGATCAGGGCCATATCCTGACCTTCGTCGACAAAGTCGCCAACCAGACCCGCGACGTCGCGGCTGAAGACATTTCCGGTCTGCAGGCTGCGGGCGTTTCGGATGCCGATGTCGTTCGTCTGTGCGAACTTGTCGCCTTCCTGGCCTATCAGACCCGCGTGATCGCGGGCCTGCGCTTGATGCAAGGCACTGCCGGATGAACCGCGTCCTCCACAAATTCACCCGCAACGTGCCCGACTGGCAGCCTCGGGTGACACCTGTGAAACTGGACGAGGCGACGCCCGAACAGCTTGAAGCGCTTCAGGTCACTCCCTCGAACACAAAGGTGTCGGACTATGTCCTGACGCTGGCCCATGATGTCGAAAGCCTTGCGGTCCGCTCGCCTCTGTTCAACGCGATCATGTACGACCCGGGCGGCATGTCGCGCGCGGAACGCGAGCTTGGGGCGCTTGCGGCCTCAATGGTCAACCGCTGCATCTATTGCGCCGCTGTCCATGCCAGTCGCCATGCCCAGCTTGAAAAAGACACAACCATTACTGATGAGCTTTTCGCCAGGGGCGAGAACGCCGATCTGACCGCAAGGGACCGTGCAATTTTCGACTTCGCACGGAAGTCCGCCGAAGCGCCGCCCGCTGCCGGGCCCACCGACATGTATGCGCTGCGAAATGCGGGGCTGTCAGACGCGGAAATCCTTGACCTGATCCTGTCCTCTGCCTTGTTCGGCTGGGCCAATCGGTTGATGCATGTTCTGGGCGACCCTGTCCGCAAGGAGACCGGCGCATGAGCGCGCCGATGCGCATAGGGATCGCAGGCGCAGGCTCGATCGCCTTCGGCACGGCAGCGCTTTTGCACGAGCAAGGTCATGACCCGATGCTGTGGTCGCCGTCGGGGGCGGGAACCGCGGCCCTGGAGACTGCACCCCTTTCCGCCTCGGGCGCTATTGAGGCGGAATTTACGCCGGCCATCGCCAACTCCGCAAAACAACTTGCCGAAGACACCGACGCGCTGGTGATTGCTTTGCCAGCCTACGGGCACAAGACCGTGATGGACGCGCTGGCCCCGCATATTCGGGAGGGTCAACAGGTCATCATCTCGTCCCACGCCTCGCTTGGGGCGGTCTATCTGACGCAGCTGCTGGCCGCGCGGGGCGTCCGTGCCCCGATCACCGCCTGGGGAACAACCGTTGTCACCGGGCGGCGGCAGGACGGAGCTGCGGTGCAGATCAACACCGTCCGCGCCCGTGTCGACATGTGTTCGGTTCCCAAAGCAGACACCGATGCTGCTCTGAACCTCTGCCGCAAATTGTTCGGAGACCGCTTTCAGACGCGCGACGGGCTGCTGGCGATTTCGCTGTCAAATCTGAACCCGCAGAACCATCTCGGCATCGCCCTGGGTAACATCACGCGCATGGAACGGGGCGAGACCTGGAGCCAGGGCCAGAACGTGACGCCGAAAATCGGACGATTGCTGGAACAGCTTGATCTCGAACGGCTGGCCATTGCCAAGGCGCTTGGCCTCGACGTGAAGACGATTTTCGAACACTTCCACCTTAGCTTCCACGTCCCCGTGGCCTCGATTTCCGAGATGAACCAGCAAATGCACGCGCAAGGCAACGGCGGCACCGGCCCCGCGACGGCCAACAGCCGCTATGTCACCGAAGACGTGCCCTATGGGTTGCAACTGACCGCTGTTCTGGGCCGGCTGACTGGCCAGCCTGCGACGTTGCACGAAGCCGGGATCAAGATATTCTCGGCCATGTACGGTCGCGACTTCCCGGCCGAAAATGAAATCCTGAACGCGCTGGAGCTTGACCGCTTCAGCCTTGACGACCTGCAACAGGCCGCCCGTACCGGGTTGCTGCAGCCGACGCCCTGAATGGTGTCGTGACTAAAAATGATACGGACAAAATCTGAACCAACAAGGAGACGCCCGATATGACCAAACTATCATTCAACCGACGCCGCTTCCTCGGCACCGCCGCCATGACTGGCGCGGCGCTGGCCAGCCCGGTGTACCTGCGTCACGCGAAAGCCGCTGGCGGAGAGGTAAATATCTGGACCTACAACGACTTTGTCCCCAAGGCCTTCAAAGAACAATTCGAGGCCGATACCGGGATCAAGGTCAACGTGCGGCTCGTCGATGATCAAGGCAAGCAGTTCAACTTGCTGGCCGCCGAAGCGCCGAACCCGACCGTGGACATCATGACCGTGGCTGGTCACCGCTTTTTGCAGTTCATCGACAGCGACCTTCTGGCGCCGCTGGACACGGGCCGCCTGAGCAACTGGGGCAACATCAACCCGACCTTCTCGGAAAGCGACTGGTCCACGATCAATGGCAACAAGTGGGGCGCTCCCATCCTGTCGGGTATGGAGGTTCTGTCCTACAACACTGATATTGTCAGCGCCGAAGAGGCCGAAAGCTGGGATGTTCTGTTCTCGGAGAAATACAAGGGCCAGACCGCCTATATCATTCAGGACATGATGTCGATTGTCATGCTGAAGCTGGGTTACGATGGCAATATGGTCGCCTATATGGACGATCCGGAAAAGGCTGCGGCCATTGTTGAGGAGGCCAAGCAATTCCTGATCTCCAAGAAGCCTCTGGTGCGCAAGTACTATGACAGCGGCGCGGAAGTGCAGCAGATGTTCGTCAACCAGGATATTGCGCTTGGTCACAGCTGGAACGGACCGGCGGCGGCGCTGATCAACGATGGCTTCCCGCTTGCCATGTCGATCCCGAAAGAAGGCTCATATGGCTTTGTCTACACCTATAACATTGCCAACAACGCGCCGAACGTCGACAACGCCTATACCTTCCTTGATGCAATCCTGGCGTCACCCGAGATCGGTGCATCGATGACCAAGGCATCGGGCTTCATCTCGACCTACAAGGATGCGTCGAACTATCTGACCGACCTTGAAAAGGCATCGACGTCCTTCCCGGAAGAACAACTGGCAAATCTGCAGTTCTTCCGCGCCGAGGCAAACGAGATGAAATACAGCCTTGTTGACCCGGCCGTCGAAGCGGTCAAAGCCGCCTGATGACCGGCTGCATCTGAACCCGTCCTTGCCCGTCCGACGAACGGGCAAGGACAAGGCCCGGTTGACCCAGGAAGTCCTGCATGAGCAATGATACAACGACGCGCACCAAAAGCGCTGGCGTCGCCCCGGAGAAGTCAGACCGCACCTTTTGGGGGTGGCTGTCCGTCTGGACGCCCTATACTGCGCTGATGAAGCTGGTCACGGCATCGCCGCGGCGGCAGTTCGTCATCCTTGCTGCCTTTCCCATTCTTTGGGTCCTGACCCAGCATCTTGGTCCCATGCTGCAAATGTTGAGGGTCAGCCTGACCGATGCCTACCCCGTGGCTCCGGGCGTCGAACAGCACTTCACGCTCGACAACTATGCGCGGTTCTTTGGCGAGCGCATCTTCTGGCAACCATTTTTCCGGACACTGATCTTTGCCGGAACGCTTACCTTCTGCACCCTGATCCTGACGTTCCCGGTGGCCTACTTTCTGGCCCGCCATGTCAGCCGCAGGAACCAGTTGCTGATGCTTTTGTTGCTGCTGATCCCGTTCTGGGTCGGCGAGATCGTCCGCACCTATGCCATCATGATCCTTCTCGGGAACACCGGCGCTGTGAACCTTGTGCTGAAATGGTTCGGCCTGATCGACCGACCGATTCCGTTCATGTACACCAGCTTTTCAATGGGCATAGGAATCGTCTACCTGACCGCCCTCTACATGCTGCTGCCGCTCTATTCCGCGCTCGAGAAACTACCCAAAAGCTATGGCGAGGCCGCCGCTGATCTTGGCGCAGGGGCATGGACCCGGTTCCGCCGCGTTACCCTGCCGCTGACGCTTGAGGGGATTTCTTCGGGCTGCACGCTGGTCTTCCTGATCTCCACCGGGTTTTACGCCACACCGGTCCTCCTGGGTGGGCCCTCCACCACGGTATTTTCCGAAACCATCGCCGGGTTCTTTCACGTGGCGGGGGATGAATGGCCCACCGGTGCGGCCTTTGCCACAATCATGTTTGTCACAGCGATGCTGCTGACGGGCATATTCCAGAAACTGATGTACGCCCTTCGAAAAGGGGATACGAAATGACCCGCGGCAATCGCATCCTTCTGTCCTGCATCTACTGGGCCTTTGTGCTTTATGTCTTCGTGCCGCTGATGCTGATGATCCTGATGGGGTTCAAGGACAGCAAATTCATCGGGTTTCCGATCAAATCCTGGACCCTGGATTGGTATCTGGGCGTTTTTGCCGACGCCGAAGTCGTGTCGACCCTGACCTATTCCATCGCCATCGCGGTGCTCTCGACACTGATATCGGTGGTGGTCGGCACATGGATCGCGGTGCTGCTTGAGGGGCGCAGGTTTCTGGGACGGGCGGCCATCTTCGGGCTGACCATTCTGCCGGCACTGGTGCCCGGTATCATCTCGGCCATCGCCTTTCGCATCTACGCCCGCCTTTTGGGGATAGAGCCGGGCATGGGTGCCATCATCTGGGCGCACGCGGTCCACAACGTCCCCTTCGTCGCCCTTGTCGTCATGGCCCGGCTATCCACCCTTCCCAAAAGTCAGATCGAAGCGGCACGGGACTTGGGCGCTGACCCAATCATCGCCTTTCTCAGGATCACATTTCCGTACCTGATCCCTGCCATCCTGGGTGCCAGCATCTTTTGTCTGCTGCTCAGCTTTGACGATTTTGTCCGCTCGTTCTTCCTTGGCGGTTACGAACCGACGCTGCCTGTCCTGATCTTCGCAAAGCTGCGATCAGGCATGTCCCCCGAAATCAATGCCATTGCGACCGTGGCGCTGGTGCTGACAGCTGCCATCGGCATCTGGGCCGAACGTTTCACCCGCCGTACCAACAAGGATACAAACTCATGACCGCCCCTGCCTCGCTTGTTCGTATTGAAGGCGTTTCCAAACACTTCGGTGATACGGTGGCCCTTGACGATCTGACATTGGACATTGCGCGCGGTGAGTTCGTGACCTTCCTTGGGCCGTCGGGGTGTGGCAAATCCACCACGCTGCGCATTCTGGGGGGCTTCGAGCGCCCGACCTCGGGCCGGGTCATTCTGGATGGTGAAGACGTGACCCTTCAACCGCCCGAGAAACGTCATGTGAACATGGTGTTTCAGGACTATGCGCTGTTTCCGCATATGACCGTCCGCCAGAACATTTCCTTCGGTCTGGAACTGAAAGGGATGGACAAGGCTGCGATCCGAAAACGCTCCGACGAGATCATGGCCTTTCTCGAACTTGAAAGCTATGTCGACCGCTACCCCGGGCAACTGTCAGGCGGTCAGCGTCAGCGCGTCGCTCTTGCGCGCGCCCTGGCACCGGATCCAGCGCTTTTGCTGCTGGATGAACCTTTAGGGGCGCTGGATGCCAAACTGCGCGGGCAAGTCCAGTTGGAGCTGAAATCCATCCAGCGCCGCACCCAAAAGACCTTCTTTTTCGTGACCCACGATCAGGAGGAGGCGCTGACTATGTCCGACCGGATCGTCGTGATGAACAAGGGCCGGGTCGAACAAGACGGCACGCCGGAAGAGTTGTATTTTCACCCGGCCTCTCGCTTCGTGGCCGAGTTTGTCGGTGACACCAACCTTTTGTCCGGTACATTGCGGGGCCAGGATGGCGACAAGATTGTGATGGATTGGTTTGGTCAGAACCTGACGGGCCTCGCGCCGGGTTTCACGTCGGCGGTGGGGGGTAACATCACTGCGTCGGTTCGCCTGGAAAAACTCGGGCTGTCTGCCGAGCGTCCCTTCGCTGAAAATGCTGTGAAGGGCAAGATCGTTGGCAAGACATTTCTGGGAAGCCGCATGGCAGTGGATTTGGCGGTCGATCAGACCGAAGGCGCAATTCTGCGTGCCTTTGTGGATGCCGAGGCCGGTGGCACTTTCGGAGCAGACCCTATCTGGATGGGCTGGGACAGTAAGGACATGGCCGTTCTCAGAGACTGAAGCGTCAAATCGATCCGGTTCGCTTCAGGGCTCAGTCAGTTTCCCCGACAGGCAAGCCGCGGTCGCGTCAAGATGTCGAAGTCGCACGATTTGATTTTGAAAGGACGAGCTGAGTCGATACCGGTTGACCTGCTCCCCGATGAGTCCGCTAATTTAGGTTAGCTCTGTTCAGGTTTTGGT
>NZ_JAHXDN010000004.1 GCF_019375555.1 Roseobacter insulae | reverse complement strand
CCCTCCCTCATCAAATCGACCTAATCTGTCCCATTGGCGCTGACGTTAGACAAGCGCCGGCGAGATCGGTCGGACGGGTTTGACAAGGGCGGCTGGGCAGCGCCCTACTATCAGGACGTCATGGCAACGGTGCAGCGTGAAGCGATGGCGACACCTTGTGATTTTCTCTTCTGCAGAAGAGCTTACGAGAGTTTCGCGGCGCACTGGTTCAAGGTGGATGAGAGCTTGGTCACGGCCCGTATGAACGCCGCGCGGAAAAACGTTGTTTCGGACGGCGCGCCGGAATTGAGGTGGCGCAACCCGCATCTTGTCACTGGTGATGTCCAGGCCGGGATCGCGGCATTAAAGGCGCAAGTAGGTCCTTCGTTCCAGGTGCACGGCGGCGCGACCCTTGTTCAAACACTCCTTGCGGATGATCTTATTGACAAATTTCGCCTCTGGATCTTTCCGGTCGTCGTTGGCGCGGGCAAACGGGTGTTCGAAGGGGGCACCGCGCAACGGTCGCTGAAACCGAAGAAATGTGAGACCTCGGGCAACGGTGTCGTCATGTCGATCTACGAAAAACGCTGACCTGGGAGAGGCCGCCGCGCGGCAGTCCCGTAGCCTCGTCATGCATGAGAGAGAAGGAGATTGGTCGGGCTGAGAGGATTCGAACCTCCGACCCCCTGCTCCCGAAGCAGGTGCGCTACCAGGCTGCGCTACAGCCCGACCGATATGTTGGCAGTAGCGTTCCCAACTGAATTTGGCAAGATGGTCAGGATCGACTACTTGCCGCGCCTGTCCATGCGCAGGAAGGGGGATACACGCGGCGTTGTCCCCGTTTCCGGCCGTGAGCGCGTGCGCAGGACGGGTTGTTCCGAACCTGGCGCCTTGCTTTCGCGCAGAACAATGAACAGGCCACTGGCGATAATGATCGCGGACCCGATGATCGTCGGATTGTCGGGCGTCTCGTCAAAGAACAGCAACCCGTAGAACGATGCCCAGATGATTTGCGAGTATTGCATCGGGGCGACAACAACCGCCTCGCCGACGTTGTAGGCGGCGATCAGGAAACGACCCGCTGTCCACGCCAGAAGCGCAATGACACCGAGTTTGCCGAGGTCTGCCAGCGGCAGCGGTTCATACACAAACGGCAGCAGCGCGGCCATCACGACGAAGTTGGCCATCATCGGGTAAAGCATGATCACCACCGTGCGTTCCTCGCGCCCGATCTTGCGCACGATGATCGACGCAAACGACCCGCAAATCGCCGATATCATCGCCGCCAGATGCCCCAGTCCAAGCTCGGCACTGCCGGGTCTGAGCACGACAAGAACGCCGGTCAGGCCAACAGCCACGGCGATCCAGCGCCGCAGCTTCACCGGTTCTCCCAAGATCGGGATTGCGAGGATGGTGATCAGCAGGGGGGAGGCAAAGAGAATGGCATAGACCTGGGCAAGCGGCAGCACCGAGAAGGCGTAAAACGCGCAAAAGCCCGTGATGACGGCCGCGACGGTCCTTGCCGCCATCCACCATGGATGCTTGGGGATCAGCGTGCCCGGCGTTGCATCCCGAAGCAGATACAGCATCGCCAGCGGAAAGCTGAACAGAACGCTGAAGAAAACGATGAGCACCGGGGAGTAGGCCCCGCCGAGCACCTTGATGATCACATCGTGGCTGGCGAAAATACCGAAGGCAGTGAGTGCAAGGAGGGCGCCCTTGGTGTTCGGTGTCATTGCGATCTCTCTCGGTCTTCTTATCGGTGTCTATTTTTGGTCAATACGCGCCTGAAACGCATCAAATTCGGTCCGTGGGACCCGGTAGTTCTGCTTTGTCATCTTGGGGGCTGCCAGAGAAGCGTAGAACTGCTGTGACCCGTCGTTGGAGCCATCCGTCGCCCAGTCAAACCGCGTGCATCCCTCGTCACGTGCAACATCAATCAGCGCGGAAAGCAAGGCCCTACCGACGCCTTTTTTCCGGGCGCCGGAGCGGACAAAGAGTTCTTTCATCACCAATGAAACACCGGCACCTGCCGGAAAATTCAACCCCCACGTGGCAAATCCGACGGGCAGGGCGTCGTCGAAGGCAAGGTGGCACGCCATGTGCCGTTCGGCAACCAGAAGCGAAAGGAGCCGCGCCTCCTGCGCGTTGGTCGCGGGTTCAATACCGTAGTGCACCAAACAGGCCCGGTGCACCGCAAGGAATGCATCGGCATCCGCTTCGCAAAACAGCCGGACCGTTACCGTCACAAACTTGCGTCTAGGGCACTCAGAATTGCATCGCCCATTTCGGTTGTGCTGATCGGGGTCCCGCCTTCTTCGCCCATCAGGTCGGCGGTGCGGGCACCGTCGGCCAGTACTGTTTCGATGGCCGCTTCCAGACGGGCCGCCTCGTCGCCCCGGTCGAACGAATAGCGCAGCGCCATCGCAAAACTGAGAATGCAGGCGATCGGGTTTGCCTTGCCCTGTCCGGCGATGTCGGGTGCCGACCCGTGCACGGGCTCGTAAAGCGCGCGGGGCCGGCCGGTATCCGTCGGGGCGCCAAGGCTGGCCGACGGCAGCATGCCCAATGACCCGGTCAGCATCGCGGCACAATCCGACAGGATGTCGCCAAAGAGGTTGTCTGTCAGGATCACATCGAACTGCTTGGGGGCGCGGACCAGCTGCATCGCGCCATTGTCCGCGTACATGTGTGACAGCTCGATGTCGGGATAATCCGCGTCCCGCACCTTTTGCACCACTTCACGCCACAGGATACCGCTTTCCATCACGTTGGCTTTTTCCATCGAGCAGACTTTCTTGTTACGGCGGCGGGCCAGCTCGAACGCAGAGCGGGCGACCCGGTCGATTTCACCCTCGGTATAGCGCTGGGTATTGATGCCGACGCGCTCATTGCCCTCCTCGAAAATGCCGCGAGGCTCCCCGAAGTAGACGCCGGATGTCAACTCACGCACGATCATGATGTCGAGACCTGCGACCACGTCCTTTTTCAGCGAAGAGAAATCCGCCAGCGCATCAAAGCACTGGGCCGGGCGCAGGTTGGAGAACAGATCCATCTCCTTGCGCAGGCGCAGCAGGCCGCGTTCGGGCTTCACGCTGAAATCCAACGCGTCGTACTTGGGGCCACCCACCGCACCAAGAAGCACCGCGTCCGCCGCCAGCGCCTTGGCCATCGTGTCATCGTGCAGGGGCGTGCCGTGCGCGTCATAGGCGGCACCGCCCACCAGATCTTCGCTGACATCGAAAGCAAGGTTGCGCTTTGTGCCAAACCAGTCAATGACGCGTTTGACCTGTCCCATGACTTCCGGGCCGATTCCGTCGCCAGCGAGGATAAGAAGGGTTGGGTTGGCCATGGCATGTCTCCTGCATCAAGATGGTGCCAGCGGCCTACCGCGCGACCCGGTCAGGGTCAAGAAGCGGCGCGGGAGAATACGCGCAGTCTGTCAGCTCAACTGTTTTACGCGTGCCTGCATCGGCGTCATGCCTGTCCAGTTCTGGAACGCGCGATAAAATGAATTGGGATCCCGGTATGCGAGAAGATAAGAGATTTCCTCGACGCTGATGTCACCCTCCGCCAGATAGGCTTTGGCCATATCCACGCGGGTCGCATCGAGAACGGCACGGTAGCTTTTGCCTTCCTGTTGCAACCGTCGTTGCAGGCTGCGGCGGCTCATATGCAGCTGTGCACAGACGTCATCGGCCGTGGCTTTCCCGGCTGGCAGCAGGTCTCTGAGGGCGACCTCCACACGCTCTGCCGTTGTTTTTGGTGTGACGGTGCGGGCCAGCAGGCGTTGCAAGGTCGGTTCAAAGTCCTGCCAGAGCGCGTCACTGGCCGAGATCAGGGGCAGTGCCGCATGGTCCCTGTCAAAAACCAGTTCGGTGCGCGGAGAGACTTTCGGCACGCGGCCAAAGTATTCGCTCAGCCGGTCGTGCAGCTTGCCTGCCGGGGGTCCCGTGACCGACGCCGGAACAACGTTCTCCCCGGTATACACCCGGACGATTTCGACGAAGTAGATCAGTTCGAACAACCGGAAGCTGTCGGTCATCTTCAGGGTGGGGCTGGACGTCTCAAAAACAACTGACAGGCCATGCGGGGTGTCACGGATGGTCAGCCTGATGGGCGCCACGAGCGGCTTGAACAAGGCCAGTCTTTCCAACCCCTCGCGCACAATGGGGCTGCTGGTGAATGCGATCATCGGCGAGTTGCAGGGCCTGATGGCCGCGGTTTTCGCAAGATGTATCAGCATATCGTCGTGGCCGCTTTCCCGGATGGTCGCCTCCCACAAGGCGAAATATCCCCGGCCATCGATGCCGGTGTCTTCCCCCTCCAGATAGTCCGACCGGACACCGGCGCGCCGCAAAACCCGCGCCTCGGACACGCCGAGCAGCTTGCACATCAACCGGGTTTGCTGTGCGGCAGGAAAAACGGGGTGTCGGCTCATAAGAGGCATCCTGAAGATGGCTGGAAAAACTCCATGTGGTATGTCCTAGTACAGTCTGCCACGCGGGCCGAATAGAATGGCGCAAATTGTTAATGGTTTGGCGTGATTTGCAAGCCAACTACGCGGCCGGGCGCAATTGCTTTGTCATGTCGTGGGTTACCACCCGAACGGGAGAGACCGATGCCAAAAAGCCGAACGCGCCATTACCTGGTAAGTGTCGGCATGTGCGGGCTGGTTCTGCTGATGCTACCTTTCGTGCTGCATGCGCTGCGGGCGGGCGTCGAAGGGCTGTCCGCGTCGCCCGACATCGACAGCCGATTTTATGAAGCGGGCCGGGGTTTCAGCAATGCTGCTATCTTCGGACATATGGTGCTGGGCGGGGTTCTGACGGCATGTGCGCCCCTGCAACTCTTGACAGGGATGCGGCAGAAATGGCCCGTGCTGCATCGCTGGAGCGGCCGGGTTCTGGTGGGTGCCGCCTGCCTGACCGGCCTAGGCGGGCTCGTCTTTATCGTGTTGCGTGGCACGATCGGCGGCCTCTGGATGGATGCCGGGTTCGGTGTTTACGGTGCGTTGCTGACCCTCTGCGCCATCCAGGCGGTGCGGCATGCGCGCGCCGGTCGTTTCGCCACTCATCGTCAATGGGCGTTGCGCCTTTTCGTGCTGAGCCTGGGATCATGGCTTTACCGGGTGCACTATGGCCTGTGGTACGCGGTGACGGGGGGTGTGGCATCCACCGCCACTTTCGACGGCGCCTTCGATATCGTGCAAAATGTGGCGTTCTACCTCCCATATCTGATTGTACTGGAAGTGTGGATGGCGCGTTCGCGCGTGCAGACCTATCGCGCCAGATCGACCCAGACGAGCCGATGACGGCTGGCTTGTGCCGCGACCAGACCCATCGGCGTGGCCGGATCGGGCCATACCACCCCCGCGCCCGTGACACGCCAGTCGACAGACGGAAGGACGTAGTCCACGCGCAGGTTTCCCGGCACGGGATCATCCCAGTCAACGGTATCCAGAGCGTCGCCGGAGACGATTTCGCTGCCCCGGCTGGCGGGTCGCGGGTCCTGCAGCCTCGGATCATCCAGAATCGTGGCAATGGCCGCTTTCAATCCTTCGCCGCCACGGCGATCCTGATTGAAATCCCCCAGAAGGATGAAGGCCTCGCCGGGGGCAGGCCCAAATGCACCGGCCAGATAATGCTGCCAGAACATGATCTCGTCATGATTGCGCCTGCCGTTGCGATCCTCCGGCCCGTCAAAAACCGGCGGGCTGGCGTGAAAGGTCATCAGCGATACACGTCCGGTATCCGGCACATCGACAGGGACAACCCAATGCGCGGTGGTCGACAGCCGCTGTATCGCCTGAACCTCTTCGGACGGAAATGGCCCGTTGTCGGTGATTGGCAACAGTGCGTCCGGTACGTCCCGCCACAGCAGGGAGCTGAAGTCCTGCACCTCGCCCGTCATGATCGGATAGCGGGACAGTATCGCCATGCCTCCCTGCCCGGAGAATTGCCCATAGCCCTGCGCGTCGCGGGGTTCGCCCAGCTTGCCGTTGCCGTCCATATCCAGCCCGGTGGCCATACCGGTGTTGGGGCGCCCTGCGAATTGGTGGGGGTAGTGGGCACCGGCCTCTGCGAGCGCTTTCACGTAAGCGGAGAGTGCCGCGCCTGTCAGATCGTAGTCGAAACCCTGTAGGACCAGAATGTCGGCATCCACCTCGGCGATGACCCGCAGCGTTGCGGCGACCTGGTCGTCTTCACCCCGCAGGATATCGCGCAACAGCAACCCCGGCCCCTTGCGCTGAAGCTCGGTGTTATAGGTCGCGACCCGCAGGTCACCCGCTGCAACCGAGGAACCGGCAAGCGCCAGCGCTGCCGCGATCAGGCGGTTTGAAATTCGATGTCTTTGGCCGCATTCTTGTAGGCGCGGCGGCGCTTTTCGTGGATCATGCTCGCGATCCGGCTCAAGGCAATGCCGCGCATGATCATGCTGGCGGGAAGGAAAGCCCATGCTGTCATCGTCCAGATAAGCGTTTGCGGATCTTGCAACGAGATCGGGTCTACCAGATCGGACGTTGCTTTGACCACCGCCGGTATGACAAAGGGCAACAGAAATCCCAGGGCGATGTTGAAACGGGCATCGCGTTGCAAACGGTCCAGCACGTCACCGCCGGTGGTGGGGTCGAAACGCGGTAGATTGACCCACACGTTAAAGGCGCCCTTGCGTACCGGCCAGCCCCAAAGCCTGACCGAGGCGACGAAGGCGATCATCGCCATCAGGGAAATCAGGTAGGAAATGCCAGCCGCTGACCGCACGCGGCTGATGGTGTCAGCCGATGAATCATATGGCAGCATCAGGACGATCAACCGCACCGGGGAGTAGGGGAAATCGATTGCATTGCCGATGATCGTTCCAACCGAGGTGATCGCGTGGCTCAGTGATGTCGGTTCCGCCTTGCCGGAAGCGATGGCGGTCAACAGGAAGACCGTCAGGAACAGGGCGACGAACCGCATCCTGTTAAACGGGGCGGCGTCCCGGAACTCCACGATGCTCGGGGCGTTTGAATTGTATTCCACGAAGGTAAGGAAGGCGGCCAGCAGGGCAGCGAGCACCACGATCTGCGACTGATCTGAGGCCACGTCCGGCAAGAGCAATGCCGGCGTTGCAATCAGAAGTGCAACCAACAGCCCGCGCATCAAAGCGCCTGACATACGTACGATCATTCGTTCTTCCCTTCAAACTGGCCAGGCGCGATGCGTTGCCGCGTCCTTGTCCCAACTTGATGCCACCGGGGCGGTGGTCTGCTGCCTCATTCTTGCCCCATTTGTGACATCATTCGTCATAGTTTCGCAAGTCTCGTGGTTAACAAGACGCAATCCATTTGGCGTTTTGAGGGAATGGGTGGTGCCTTCTTGCATCAATACTGTGGCAGAAAACAGGCATGACCCAACATGTAGTGGGCGCCGCTGGGGCGCCTACTACAAAGGTGTTAATTGTTTGTCATTGTCGCTGAAACGGCAACCTGCCGCTTTTTGCGGATCAAACCCAGGGACGGGCCTGCGACGCGTGTGCCTCGTAGGTGTCAATGGCGCCAGCTTTCTCCATCGTCAGGCCAATGTCGTCTAACCCGTTCATCAAACAGTGCTTTTTGAACGGATCGACGTCGAAGGTGAAAATCTCGCCATCGGATGTTGTGATCGTCTGAGCGTCAAGATCAACGGTCATTCGCGCATTTGCGCCTTTTTCCGCGTCTTTCATCAAAACGTCCACCTGCTCTTGTGGCAGCGCGATTGGCAGGATGCCGTTCTTGAAACAGTTGTTATAAAAAATATCGGCATAGGAGGGTGCGATCACGCATCTTATCCCGAAATCCTTGATCGCCCATGGCGCGTGCTCGCGTGAGGACCCGCATCCGAAGTTCTCTCCCGCCACAAGGATCTCGGTGTCGCGGTACTGTGGCTTGTTCAGCACGAAATCGGGGATCTCGTTGCCCTTGCGGTCAAACCGCATCTCGTCGAAAAGGTTCGCACCAAGACCCGACCGCTTGATGGTCTTGAGGAACTGCTTGGGGATGATCATGTCGGTGTCGATGTTCACCAGCGGCATCGGGGCCGCGATCCCGGTGAGGGTGTTGAACTTGTCCATTACATCATCTCCCGCACGTCTGTGAGTTTGCCTGTGATCGCTGCCGCTGCGGCCATGCCCGGCGACACCAGGTGCGTGCGGCCCTTGTAACCCTGACGCCCCTCGAAGTTGCGATTGGAAGTCGAGGCACAGCGCTCGCCTTCGCTCAATTGGTCAGGATTCATCGCCAGACACATCGAGCACCCAGCAAGCCGCCATTCGAACCCGGCGTCCTTGAAGATTTCCGCAAGACCTTCTTCCTCGGCCTGGGCCCTTACAAGGCCCGATCCCGGCACGACCATGGCGCGCAGACCTTCCTTGATCTTCTTGCCTTTGAGAATTTCCGCGGCAGCGCGCAGGTCCTCAATCCGGCCGTTTGTGCAGGAACCGATAAAGACGGTATCGATTTCGATATCGCTCAGGCGCGTGCCGGGCGTGAGACCCATGTAATCGAGCGACCGCCGTGCGGCGTCCACCTTGCCCCCCTCGAATTCGTCCGGTGCAGGTACGACAGCCGTGATCGGCAGCACATCTTCAGGGGACGTACCCCATGTCACCACCGGCGCGATATCTTCGCCTTTCAGCGTGACCACTTTGTCCCATGCCGCGTCATCATCGGAATAGAGCGTCTTCCACCAGTCCATTGCCGCTTCCCACTGTGCGCCCTTCGGCGCATGCGGACGGCCCTTGCAGTATGCGAAGGTCTTTTCATCCGGCGCGATCAGACCGGCACGGGCGCCGCCCTCGATGGCCATGTTGCAGACGGTCATCCGCCCTTCCATCGACAGATCGCGGATCGCTTCGCCGCAATATTCGATCACGTAGCCGGTGCCACCCGCGGTACCGGTCGCGCCGATCACGGAAAGGGTGATGTCCTTGGCGGTCACGCCGGGGCGCAATTTGCCGGTGATCTCCACCTTCATATTCTTCGATTTCTTCTGGATCAGCGTCTGGGTGGCCAGTACATGTTCCACCTCGGAGGTGCCGATGCCATGCGCCAGTGCACCAAAGGCCCCATGGGTTGCGGTGTGGCTGTCGCCGCAGACCACGGTCATGCCGGGCAGGGTCCAGCCCTGCTCCGGGCCCACAATGTGCACAATGCCCTGGCGGACGTCAGACACCGGGTAGTAATGAATGCCGAAGTCCTTGGCATTGGTGTCGAGCGCCGCCACCTGAACGGCACTGTCTTCTGTCATGTTCGAAGGATCTTCGCGCCCGGCTGTCGTGGGCACGTTATGGTCCGGCACCGCGATGGTCTTTTCCGGTGCGCGCACCTTGCGGCCGGACAGGCGCAGCCCTTCAAAGGCCTGCGGGGATGTGACCTCGTGCACGAGGTGGCGGTCGATATAGAGCAGGCAGGTGCCATCGTCGGCTTCATGCGCGACATGGGCATCCCAGATTTTATCATAGAGCGTTTTGGGGGACATTGGTCCTCTCCCGTGATGTGAAACAGGTCAGATGGGTGAAGCGCGCGCTTATAGTCGCGCCAGCACGGTATGGGTCGCTCCGAAGAAGCGTTCACGCAGGCGCGCGCGGTCATCCATATCAACGATGCGTGTCATGCGCTTCAGATACAGTGCGCAAGGCAGTGCCGCAAGGGTTGGCGGGTTGTGGGATGCGCCCGACTGTGCCAATTTCGAAGAAAAGGAGCAGAAATGGAGGCTGAAGAAGAACCCTTTGCCGCGGCATTGATGTCCGTCGACGAAATCTGGTTCCTTTTCACCAGCTTTATCCAGAGCGTCCTGACCCCGGGATGGCGCCAGAATCAGATATTGATCGTTCTGGGCCTCGCGGTGGCTTGTTACTTCCTGCACATCCTGTCTGGCCGCGTGATCGAAAACCAGGTGCGCGCGCGCGAAGGCTGGTCGAAATGGCAACTGCGCATGATCGTGCAGATCAAGCGGCGCATGGGGTTGATCTGGTTTGCCGTTCTGTCGGGCGGTCTTTACCTCGTCATGCAGCAGGTCACATGGCCGTCGCGGTCTTATTTCATCGGGCTGGCGGCCACGCTGGCGGTGGTCTGGACCTGTATCGCCTACGCTGCGCGTTTCGTGCGCAACCGGTTCCTGCGACGGCTGGTGACTTGGGGCCTGTGGATATACGCCACGCTATATTTCGTGGGCGTGTCGGACGAGGTTTCCGAATTTCTCGACGACATTGCGCTGGACGTGGGCGATTTTCATCTGTCGTTGCTGACATTGATCAGCGCGGCAGTTGTTATCGGCGTGTTTTTTACCGTTGCCCGGCTGATCAGTTCCACCACCGCGTCCAGTATCCGCAAGAATGAAGATATCAGCCCCTCGATGCAGGTGCTGGCCGTAAAGGCGGTACAGATCACGCTTTATGGCTTTGCGTTCTTCATGGGGGTCAAGGCGGTCGGGATCGACCTGACAGGTCTCGCGGTGCTCTCAGGTGCCATCGGCGTCGGCCTTGGTTTCGGGTTGCAAAAGGTTGTGTCGAACCTTGTCTCCGGTGTGATCATCCTGCTGGACAAGTCGATCAAACCGGGGGACGTGATCTCTCTGGGAGAGACCTTTGGCTGGATCAATGCGCTGGGTGCGCGCTATGTCTCGGTGGTCACGCGGGACGGCAAGGAATACCTGATCCCGAACGAGGACCTGATCACCGGGCAGGTGGTCAACTGGTCCCATTCGAACGAATACGTGCGGCTGGATATCTTCTTTGGCACTTCTTATGGCTGCGACCCGCACCTTGTGCGCAAACTGGCGATCGAGGCGGCGGCCGATGTGGACCGGGTGCTGTCACATCCCAAGCTGCCCGTCTGTCACATCGTGGGCTTCGGGGACAGTTCGGTCGACTACATCCTGCGCTTCTGGATTCGCGACCCGACGGGGGGGCTGACGAATATCCGCGGCAACGTGTATCTGGCGCTTTGGGATGTTTTCAAGGAAAACGACATCTCGATTCCCTTCCCGCAGCGGGAAGTCCGCATGCTGGAAGATACGTAGATTTTCGCCCGTCACGGGACGTAAGGTTAACTTATCCACAAGCCTGTCATTGAAATGTCGCAGCCGTATTGTTACCCTTGAAGCACCCCAGCGCCGGGGGTCTGGCGGCGCGTTCAAAGGAGGACGATGTCCTGTCTATCCACGCTGACGCAGCAAATGCTGCTCAAACCGGGTCTGCGGTAATGACCGCCGCAACCAACACAGCCACAAGCGAAAAGCTCCTGGCGACAATCCTTTCATCCCTTCAAGACGTTAAGGCCGAAGAGATCGTGCAGATTGACCTGCGCGGCAAGACAGAGATCGGCGACTATATGGTAATCTGCTCCGGGCGTTCGACGCGTCAGGTGGCGTCGATTTCCGAAAAGCTTGCGCAGACGGTCAAAGATGAATTCGGCTTCACGGCCAAGATGGAAGGCAAGGAAACCGGAGATTGGGTGCTCATCGACACCGGTGATGTGATCGTGCATGTCTTCCGTCCGGAAGTGCGCGAGTTCTATCAGCTTGAAAAGATGTGGCAGCCCATGGACGGGCCGGAGTCTGCGGCCAACTGATCAGGCGCAGTTGGTTGTGAGCTGATGCGTGTGCATATCATTGCGGTGGGCCGACTGCGTGCCGGGCCGCAAAAAGATCTCATTGACGATTACCTGATGCGGTTCGGCCGCACCGGTCGTACCCTCGGTTTCGGCCCCGCGCGCGTCGTCGAAGTCGATGACCGAAAAGCGTCCGGAATGGCTGGCGAGGCCGGATTGCTCAGGCGTGCCCTGCCCAAGGGGTGCGTGGTGGTGGCGCTGGATGAACGCGGGCGTGCCATGACATCACCAGATTTCGCAAAGCGGCTGGCAGACTGGCGGGATACCGGTCGTTCTGACGTGGCTTTTCTGATCGGCGGCGCGGATGGCATAGCACCAGAACTGCGCGCCGAGGCGGATATCCTGCTGTCTTTCGGCAAAATGGTCTGGCCGCATATGCTGGTGCGGGTCATGCTCGCTGAACAGCTTTACCGGGCGGCGTCCATCTTGTCCGGCGCGCCCTATCACCGCGAATGATCGCGGTGCTTGCCGACTGGTCATTTTGCCGCGTTACGGCAGGGTGACAATGGTCGCCTTGGGGTTCCAGCCGCCCGGCAGGTCACGCGCCTGAACCAGAACCTGCGTTGTGCCTTCCGGGATTTGAATGCCGGAAAGCGAGCGGGTGAAGGGCTGTTCCTCCACGTGGGGATGCGCCAGTTCACGGATCGCCAGCTGGTTTCCCTGCATGTCCAGAACGCGCCACGCGTCGGCGTAGTGATCCCATCCGGTGTCGGGATGAGAGATCGTGACATCAAACCGCCAGCCGCTACCCGTGCGGGTGGCCTTTACGTTCTCAATTTGCGGTGGTTCTGCCCAGGCGGGCAAGGCGAGGATTATAAAAACAAGACTGAGATACTTCATGTGACACTACCAATCGACCCGTTTCGGCAACTTTCCGCGTAATCTAAGGGTTCAACAGAATTTTGCGAGAGTATGATGCGAATTCTCTGCGCCAAATAACAGTGACCGTGATCACAGATGCGAGCATGAGGGGAATCGGCCCTGCAAGCCACGCGGCAGAGGCGAGCGCAAAGTAGATCGACCGCAATCCGCGGTTGAACCCCTTGGCCGCCGTGATGTTGATATGCGCGGCCTGTTCAGCCCGTTTGTAGGCCTCGGCGTGGTCGGGGTCATTCGGCACCGCGGCCATGAGCACCGAGCAATATCCGAACAGCCTGTTGGCCCAGACGAACTTCAGGAAGGCATTGGTCAGGAAAATCGTCATGACGATGATCTTGAGTTCCCACACGATTTCCGGATGGTTCATCAGGGTAATATCCGCGGCCACACCTGCAAGCCGTTCTGCATTGCCGATCAATGCCAGGCAGCCGCCGATGCCGATGACACAGGTTGAGGCAAAAAAGGCGGTGCCCTGTCGCAGCGTGCCCAATATCTGGGCATCGAATATCCGGGGCTCCCGCGTCACCATCTGGCGCATCCACTCCTTGCGGTAGCCCGCCATGATCATGGAGGTCGACAGGTGCTTGGCGGACGGGTGTTCAACCCGGTACCCGATAGCGATCCAAAGGAAAAACAGCAGCCCGACGGCGGCAAAATCGACGGGCTGAAACAGCGCTATGCGGTCCATGAATGTCATGCCAAACGCATGGCAGGTCCGATAAAACTTGCCAATGGGTGAAATTGGTAATATTATTTTACCAAATGGAGGGTTCCCTATGGAAATGCCGATTCCCGACGCAGGCGTCCTGGCGCGCAAGGACCGGGTGGTTGCGCGCCTGCAAGGCGCTCTGCCTGCAGATGCCGTCATTCACGATCAGGCGGAGACGCGTGCCTATGAATGCGATGCGTTGACGGCCTACAAGTGTCCCCCGATGGTGGCGGTTCTGCCGACAACCACGCAAGAGGTTTCCGACGTTCTGCGCATTTGTCATGAAGAAGGCGTGCCGGTTGTCCCGCGCGGTTCCGGAACGTCGCTCGCCGGGGGCGCACTACCGACCGCGGATTGCGTCATTCTGGGCGTCGCCCGCATGAACGATGTGCTGGAGACGGATTACGAAAACCGGACCATCAAAGTGCAGACCGGACGCACGAACCTGAGCGTTACCGGCGCCGTTGAGGAAAACGGCTTTTTTTACGCTCCCGACCCTTCCAGCCAGCTGGCCTGTGCCATTGCGGGGAACATCGCGATGAACTCGGGTGGCGCGCATTGCCTGAAATACGGTGTGACGACCAATAACCTGATGGGCGTGACAATGGTCATGATGGACGGGGAGGTCGTCGAGGTCGGCGGGGGCCATATGGACAGCGGCGGACTGGACCTGCTGGGTCTGATCTGCGGGTCCGAAGGGCAGTTGGGCGTGGTGACCGAGGCCACGCTGCGCATCTTGCCAAAACCCGAAGGTGCGCGCCCGGTTCTGATGGGTTTTGACGACAACGAGGTCGCCGGTGCCTGCGTCAGTGACATCATCAAGGCTGGCGTTCTGCCGGTGGCGATCGAGTTTATGGACCGACTTTGCATCGAGACTTGCGAGAATTTCGCCCACGCCGGCTATCCGATGTGCGAGGCGTTGCTGATCGTCGAGGTGGAGGGGTCGGAGGCCGAAATCGATCATCAGCTCTCCTTGATCATGGAGATCGCACGGCGTCACAACCCGGTTGAATTGCGGGAAAGCAAATCCGCCGAGGAAAGTGCGCTGATCTGGCTGGGCCGCAAGTCTGCATTCGGCGCCATCGGGCAGATCAATGATTACATGTGTCTGGACGGCACGATCCCTGTCAGCTCCCTGCCTTTCGTGCTGCGCCGCATTGGCGAGATGTCCAAGGAGTACGGTCTGCGGGTCGGTAACGTTTTCCATGCGGGAGATGGCAACATGCATCCGCTGATCCTTTTTGACGCCAACAAGCCTGGCGATCTCGAACTCTGTGAGGAATTCGGGGCGGAGGTGCTGAAGCTTTGCGTGGAGGCAGGTGGATGCCTGACCGGCGAGCACGGCGTAGGGATCGAGAAGCGCGACCTGATGACCTTCCAATACGCGCCGGAGGATCTTGAGGCGCAGATGGCCGTCAAGGATGTCTTTGACCCGCAATGGCTGCTTAATCCCGCGAAAGTTTTCCCGCTTGCGGTTTCGGAACAGCGCCGGTCGGTTGCCATGGCCGCCGAATGAGCCCCCGTGCCGCTGACGGGCAAAACACCACATTCACCCACACGAGACATGTATGATACCTGACACAGAACAGGCGCTTGCCGATGCGATCAAATCGGCCCGGGGTCCCCTGGCAATTCAGGGCGGCGGCACGCGCGGGCTTCGACCGATGGGCGATGTCCTGTCAACCTCCGGTCTGTCGGGCATCTCGCTCTATGAACCGGGTGCCCTGACGATTGTCGCACAGGCCGGCACCCCGGTGTCGGAGATCGAGAGCGCGCTGGCGGCAGAAAACCAGCGGCTTGCGTTTGAGCCGATGGACCATCGGGTATTGCTCGGGACCGAGGGCGAGCCGACGCTGGGGGGTGTCATTGCGGCAAATGTGAGCGGCCCGCGCCGGATACAAGGCGGCGCGGCGCGGGACTACGCATTGGGCGTGCGATACGTCGATGGTGCCGGAAACATTGTGAAAAATGGCGGGCGCGTCATGAAGAACGTCACCGGGTATGATCTGGTGAAACTGATGTGCGGATCTTTTGGCACGCTTGGTGTGATGACGGAGGTGGCGCTCAAGGTGCTGCCGGTGCCGGAGACACAAGGCACGCTGATGTTGCGGGGTCTTGAGGATCGTGCGGCGGTCGCGGCTATGGCAAAGGCAATGGGCTCGCCTTACGAAATCACGGGGGCTGCCCATTGCGCCAAGATACTTGACGACGACCCGGTGACCGCGCTGCGGGTGGAAGGTTTCGAGGCGTCGGTCGCCTACCGGCTGGAGCAGCTCAAGGCGCTGTTCGCGGATGAAGGCGCCGATATGCTGATCGCAAGTGACGAAATGTCGTTGTGGTTCTGGGAGGGCGTGCGCGATGCTGGCAAGTTCTCGACGGCGGAAGGTGACGTCTGGCGCGTCTCCTGCAAACCGACGGCGGGCCCGGACCTTGTAGCCGCCAGCGGCGCAGAGGAATGTTACTATGATTGGGGCGGCGGGCTGATCTGGTTCCTGATGCCACACGGCACGGATCTGCGGGCGCGGCTGGGCCGGTACGACGGCCATGCTACCCGAGTGCGGGGCGGGTCCGATACCGTGCCGCAGTTCGAGCCAGAAGCGCCGGGTGTGGCGCGTATTTCTGAAGGGCTGCGGGCACGGTTTGATCCGCGCGGCATTCTCAACCCCGGTTTGATGAGCCCGATGACCAGAGAGGTCGCCTGATGCAGACGACATTCACCGACCAACAGCTCGCCGATCCGGCCATCAAACGCAGCAACGAGATTCTGCGATCTTGCGTGCACTGCGGGTTTTGCACGGCAACATGCCCGACCTATCAGGTGCTGGGTGACGAACTGGACAGCCCGCGCGGCCGCATCTACCTGATCAAGGACATGCTGGAGAACGATCGCGACCCGGATGAAAAGACGGTCAAGCACATAGATCGTTGCCTGAGCTGTCTGGCTTGCATGAGCACCTGTCCCTCCGGCGTGCATTACATGCATCTTGTCGATCATGCCCGCGACTACATCGAACAACGTTACAAGCGCCCTTTCAGTGACCGCGCACTGCGGTGGATCCTGGCGCGCATCCTACCCTACCCAATGCGGTTTCGGCTGGCGCTGGTCGGTGCGAAAATGGGACGCCCGTTTGCGCGATTGATGCCGGATGCGCGGTTGCGCGCGATGTTGGAAATGGCGCCAAGGAAGATCCCGCCTGTCAGCCGAAACGATGATCCTCAGACGTTTGCGCCTCAGACGTCGCACAAAATGCGGGTGGCCCTGATGACGGGGTGTGCGCAGCGGGCGCTGAACACCGACATCAACGACGCCACCATTCGGCTGCTGACCCGCCTGGGATGCGAAGTCGTGGTGGCCGAAGGGGCAGGCTGCTGCGGCGCGCTGACCCACCACATGGGCAAGACAACCGAAAGTCGTGAGACAGCGGCCCGCAATATCCGCGCCTGGGCGGGGGAAATGGATGGCGGCGGGCTGGACGCAATCGTTATCAACACTAGCGGATGCGGCACGACCGTCAAGGACTACGGGCACATGTTCCGCAATGAAGCGCTGGCAGAGGATGCGGCGCGCGTTTCGGCCATTGCAATGGATGTGTCCGAGGTGCTGATGAAGCTGGACGTGCCGGAGGGCGGGGACAGGGAAATGGTCGTCGCCTATCACGCGGCCTGTTCGCTGCAACATGGTCAGCAGATCAAGACCTTTCCGAAAGACCTGCTGAAACGCGCCGGATTTAGCGTTGTAGAACCTTCTGATCCGCATTTGTGTTGCGGGTCGGCGGGAACATACAACCTCATGCAGCCGGAAATATCCCGCAAACTGAAAGACCGCAAAGTACGGACGCTGGAGGCGAAAAAACCCGACGTGATCGCGGCTGGCAACATTGGCTGCATGATGCAGATCGGCTCCGGCACGGCACTGCCAATTGTTCACACCGTCGAATTGCTGGATTGGGCGACCGGGGGGCCAAAACCGCCCGCCTTGAGCGACGAACACACAGGTGCGGCCCGTATCCCCATACTTCGTTAACTATTTGGCGACGGTCCGTTAACCAAAAGGCCGCCAATCAGGCGCATAATGCCCTATTTCTGCCGTATCTGATGCGTAGCTTGATCTGCATCGGATCGAAGGAAATTTAAGTGCAAAAGTGGTTGTTTTTAATTGGATTGGCGGTGCTTACAACGACAGGTGCCATCGCCGAAGATGCGCGCCTGAAGTCGCTCGAAGATGGTAACGATGCCAGCCCATGGGAAGCCGTGGGGCGTTTGGACATTGGCGGAAACGGTTTTTGCACGGGTGCTTTGGTCAGCCCCGATCTGGTGCTGACGGCGGCGCATTGCCTTTACGACAAGACCTCCGGAAAGCGCATCAACCATGAAACCGTGCAATTCCTTGCGGGGTGGCGCAATGGGCGTGCCTCTGCATACCGTCAGGTGCGCCGTGCTGTTGTGCACCCCGACTATACGTACGACGAAGACGTGTCTTCGGAACGTGTTCGAAATGACATCGCCCTGCTGGAATTGGCGCGGCCTATCCGTAACACGACAATTGAGCCGTTCGAGACCGCGCCGCGGCCACGCAAGGGCGACCGGGTGGGTGTGGTGAGCTATGCACGAGACCGCTCCGAAGCACCGTCGCTTCAAGAAGTGTGCACCGTTCTCGCCCGTCAGCAGGGCGTTCTGGTGACCTCATGCTCGGTGGACTTCGGATCTTCGGGCGCGCCGATTTTCACCTTTGCGGACGGCAAGGCGCAAATCGTCTCTGTGGTGTCAGCCAAGGCAGAGATGAACGGCGAGGACGTCTCCTTGGGGACCGCGCTTGGCGCACCTCTGGAGTTCCTGCGGTCCGAGATTCTGGCCGGCAAAGGGGTCTATCAGGAAAGCGCGCCAATTGCTGCCCGCGTCGGTGTTGGCGGCGGGCGCCACTCTTCCGGCGCAAAATTCATAAAACCGTTGAACTGATCCATGCGCCAGCTTGTCTTTGTCCTTCTGCTTCTGGCTCCGTGTATCGCCTCCGCGCAGGCGCGCAATACCGCGCTGGACGGGCTGGACGGGGCGAACGAGGCGTTGGTCTGGCAGGCTGTGGGGCGCCTGGACGCCGATGACGTCGGTTTCTGCACCGCCACCCTGATCGCGCCGGAACTGGTGCTGACAGCGGCACACTGCGTGTATTCGTCCCGAACCGGCAACCTTCTGGAGGCCGATGATCTGACCTTCCGTGCGGGTCTGCGCCACGGGACCTCTGCGGCCGAGCGCAAGGTATCCCAGATCGAGGCCCATCCGGGCTATGATCCGGCCCGCGGGGTCGAGGCGCAGAACATCCGCCATGATGTCGCTTTGTTAAAACTGGCGTCCCCGATTCCGACGCACGTGCTGGACCCTTTCGTGCTTTATCAGGGGCGTTTCGCCAAGGGCCCGGTGAGCGTCGTATCCTATGGGCGCGGGCGGGCGGAGCTACCGTCACGACAGGCCGTGTGCCGAATGTTCGATCAGTACAAAGGAGTTGTCCTGATGGATTGTGACGTCACATTCGGATCTTCGGGCGCCCCGGTTTTTAGTCACAGGAATGGACGCGGCCAGATCATTTCAGTTATCTCCAGCGTGGGGTATTACGATGGCCGGAAAACGTCGTTTGGGATGGTGCTGCCCAATCTTGTAGCTGACCTGAAACGGCAGATGCGGGCCAATGCGTCGCGCCCGTTGGCGGATGCCAAGCGGATCACCGTTAACGGCAGTGCACGTCGAACATCAACCGATGGTGGCGCGAAATTCGTGCGCCCCGGAGGGTCTTGAAAGCCTGAAACCCATCCCCACATTGATGACGTCCGGAGTGCCTGATGAGGGCTCCGGCGGATACACCTGCTGGTGTGCGTCCCCCGGGAGCAGCCAGCGCGTCATCGCTCAAAAGAGGATAACACAATGCGTACATATGATTTTGCACCGCTCTACCGTGCCACCGTCGGGTTTGATCAGATCGCGGATCTGATGGACCGGGTGCTGACAAACGAAGGCGCACAACCTTCATACCCCCCCTACAACATCGAAAAGCTGGACGGCGACGCCTACCGCATCTCTATCGCGGTTGCCGGGTTCTCCGAAGCCGATCTCTCGGTCGAAGTGCGCGAGAACGCGCTGATCGTTTCCGCCAAGAAAGTGGACGAAGACGAGGGCCGCAGCTTCCTGCATCGCGGTATCGCGACACGCGCGTTCGAGCGCCGGTTCCATCTGGCGGATCACGTGCAGGTTACCGGCGCGACCCACGCGGACGGAATGCTGAACATCGATCTTGTGCGGGAAGTACCGGAAGCGCTGAAACCGCGTCAGATTTCGATCGCCTCGACCAAGCAGATCGAAAAGGACGTTGTTGACAGCAAAGCCGTCAATTAACCGACATCTCCCATCATCCTGAGGGCGCAGCCAGCGGGCTGCGCCCTTTTTCGTATCAGGAGGATGTGACGAGGCGCATGGCGCTGTCTTTGATACTTGTCAGGGTGGATGGATCGACCGCGCCGCGTGACAACAAGCGCAGCCCGACCACCATTGACAACAATGCCTGAGCCGTCGGCCGGGCCTGCACATCGGCGGAGATCCGGCCGCTGTCGTGGCCACGCGCGATCATTGTTTCGAAAAACTCTTCGAGCTCCGATAAGGAGGCGCGGACGATATTGACCACTTCGGGTGTCTGGTTCGGCAGATCCTGGGCCGTATTGATGATAAAACATCCCAGGCTCTCGGGACCGGACTGCGCCTCATCGAGCAACCGTTCGAAAAATGCGTTGATTGCCGCAACGGGATCCTCCCATTGGCTGAGATCGGCAACAAACGTCGCACGGGTTTTCTGATCATAGCGCAGCAATGCGCGGTCAAAGAGTTCTTGTTTTGATCCGAAGGCGTTGTAAAGGCTGCCTTTATTGATTTGCATACCATCAATCAGATCGGCCATTGACGTGCCTTCATAGCCCTTTTTCCAAAAGACCTGAATGGCCTTGTCGGTCGCTTCATCGAGATCGAATGTCTTTTCCCAAGGCATTGGAGCCTGTCCTGTCTTTGGTTTCCTGCCTTAAATATAGGAATTTATACCGAGCGTTCAAGAAAATGGCAGCCGGGTATTGACTGATCGGTACAGACTGCATAGCTGCGGTTTGTACCGAACGGTATAAATAGTCACCTCATTTCGAAACGGAGACCCCAATGCCCGATTTTGCAACCCATACGATCGAAACAGCTCCCGCCAACGCAAGGCCCGTTCTTGAAGCCGCGAAAAACAAGCTGGGCTTTGTGCCCAATCTGCTGGCGACCATGGCAGAAGCCCCGACCCTGGTGGAGGGCTACATGTCGATTTCGGGAATCTTCGGTAAAACCGATCTGACCGAAACCGAGCGTCAGGTTATTCTGATGACAAATAACCGCCTGAACGGATGTAACTACTGTATGGCCGCTCACACGACGATCATGCAAGGCGCAGGTGTTGCGCAAGACGTCATTGAGGCGTTGCGCAACAACACTCCGATTGCCGACACCAGGCTGGAAGCCTTGCGCCAGTTCTCGATCGTCGTGAATGAAAGCCGGGGGTGGCCCTCGGAGGCAGATGTGCACGCCCTTATTGATGCAGGTTACAGCAAGCAGACCGTTCTGGAGGTCGTGTTGGGTACGGCCCTCAAGGTCCTGTCCAATTACACGAACCATATCGCGCAAACGGAATTGGACGCCGCATTTGTGTCAAACACGTGGTCTGCCGACACGGCGAATGCTGCCTGAGCCGGCACCGTGGCCAGTATCAAACCGGTGCTGGCCGCAGTGAGATCAGATGTCAGACTTGTGGTGTCTGCCCCGCCAAAACCTGTGCGAACCACGCGGTGTCGATGTTACTGCCGCACAGGATGACACCCACCTTTTTGCCTGCCATCTGGCGGCGTTCCTGCATCAATGCCGCAAGCGGCGCGGCTCCTGCGCCTTCGGCAACGTTATGCGTATGGCTGAAATACAGCCGAATGGCCTCGGCAACTTCATCATCGGTCACAGTGATGATTCGCTCTGCGCCCTTGGAATAAATGTCGAACGCCGCCTGCACCGGCACCCTGACGGCCATGCCGTCCGCAAAGGTATTGGCGGTTTCCGTTTCGACCAGCCTCCCTGCCTCCACCGACAGTTTCGCAGTTGCGGCACGATCCGACACAACGCCGACAACCTTTGTACTCAGTCCCAGGGCATCGCGTGCGATGATCGTACCGCAGATGCCCGACCCGCAGCCGATCGGCACGTAAACGGTGTCGAGGTCAGGTGCCGCAGTGAACAGCTCGTAGGCATAAGTCGCAACGCCCCGTACCAGTTCCTTGTGGAAGGGTGGCACGATGTGCAAACCCTCCACCTCAGCCACGCGGAAGGCTTCGAGCCTCGCGGTGTCGAAATCATCACCGTGCTCGACAAGCTCGGCCCCGAAGGCCTGCATGGCTGCGTTCTTTTCCACCGAGTTGCCGTGCGGAACATAGACCTTGGCAATCAGACCTGCGCTGGTGGCGGCGCGCGCCTGTCCCTGACCGTGGTTGCCCCGCGTGGCTGTACAGATGCCGCGCACGTTCGGCTTGGTCCGCACCAGCCAATCCATGAACGTGAACGCCCCGCGAATTTTGAACGCACCGGTGGGAGTGTGATTTTCGTGTTTGACCCAGACTTCGGCGCCGGTGGTGCCATTCAGCAATGGCCAGACATGTTGCGGTGTCGCGGGCATGTGGCGGTGCACAAGCTGCACCGCCGCTTCCAGTTCCGGCCTAGTGAACATCAGACCGACATGCAGATGTACTTCATCTCCAGGTAGTCTTCGATTCCGTGGTGCGAGCCTTCGCGCCCGAGACCGGACTGTTTCACCCCGCCAAAAGGCCCCAGTTCGGTTGAAATGATCCCGGTGTTCACGCCGACAATCCCGTATTCCAGCGCTTCTGCCACTTTGTAGACCCGGCTGAGGTCCTTGGCATAAAAGTAGGACGCAAGGCCGAAGATTGTGTCATTGGCCATCGCGATCACTTCATCCTCGTCTTCGAATTTGAAGAGGGGGGCCAGAGGACCGAAGGTTTCTTCGGTGGCGACTTTCATATCCTGCGTGACGCCGGTCACGATGGTTGGTTCGAAAAACGTACCACCCTTTTCATGTGTCTTGCCGCCGGTCAGGATCGCGCCGCCGTTGCTGACGACATCCTCCATATGTTCCTTCACCTTCTCAACGGCGTCCTGATTGATCAGCGGGCCTGTCGTGACGCCCTCTTCGAGGCCATCGCCGACTTTGAGGTTTTCAACGGCGGTCTTCAGCTTGGCCGCGAATGCGTCATAGACGCCCGCCTGTACATAGATGCGGTTGGCACAGACGCAGGTCTGACCGTTGTTGCGGAACTTGCACAGCATCGCGCCTTCGACAGCGGCATCAAGGTCGGCGTCGTCAAAGACGATGAAGGGCGCGTTGCCGCCCAGTTCCATCGAGCATTTCATCACCTGATCCGCCGCCTGCTTCAGCAGGATACGACCCACCTCGGTGGAGCCGGTGAAGGTCAGTTTGCGCACGGCGGGGTTTTCGCAGAACTCCTGACCCACCGCCGAAGACGATGACGACGGCACCACGTTGAACACACCCGCCGGAATGCCCGCGCGCTCCGCCAGTACGCCCATGACGATGGCGCTGAGCGGCGTTTCCGCAGCAGGGCGCGCCACGAAAGAACACCCGACCGCCAGCGCCGGTGCCGCCTTGCGGGTGATCATCGCATTGGGGAAGTTCCATGGCGTGATCGAGGCAGCAACCCCGATGGGTTGTTTCAGGACCGTGATGCGCTTGTCGCGCTGGTGGCCGGGAATGGTTTCGCCGTAGACGCGTTTGGCCTGCTCGCCCATGAACTCGATGAAGCTCGCACCGTAGGCGATCTCGCCCTTGGCTTCCGCGTGCGGTTTGCCCTGTTCGGCGGTCAGGATCGTCGCGAGATCGTCGGCGTTCTCCATCATCAGGTCAAACCACTTTCGCATGACCGCCGCGCGTTCCTTGCCGGTCCATGCCGCCCACTCTTTCTGAGCGTCTTCCGCCTGGGCGATGGCCTCGGCAACCTGGGCACGGCTGAGGTTCGCAACCGAGGCGATGACATCGCCGCGCGCCGGGTTGGTCACGTCGAAGGTGCCGTCATCCCCGTCGACCCATTGACCACCCACATAGGCGCGGGTTTCCAGAAGGCTCGGATCTTTGAGCAGGGATTTCAGATCGGTGTTTAGAATATCTTTCATTTCGGGTCCTCCACGAAAATGGCTGTAGTTCTCAAATCAACTCTGGCTATGATTGTCCAGTTCCGAAAAGAAGGGTGTAACAAATGATGCCGTTGGACGATGCGTATGCAAATGCCGCCTACATACCGGGAGCTGAGGAGTTTCCGCCGCGGTGGAACCGCGAAGCAGCCGCGTTCCGCGACGCCATGGGCCCGCGCGCAGAGATCGGACTTCCTTATGGCGAGAGTGCACGACAGGTGTTTGATTTCTTTAACACCGAGGGGCTTTCACGCGGCACTTTGGTCTTTGTTCACGGCGGCTATTGGAAAGCGTTCGACCACAGCACATGGTCGCATTTCGCCACCGGTGCGCTGGCGGCTGGGTGGTCCGTTGCAATGCCCGGCTACGACCTGTGCCCGGATGTCCGAATTTCGCAGATCACCCGGCAGATCGCCACTGCCGTGACGAGGATCGCGGACCGAACCTTTGAACCGATTGCTCTGGCGGGGCACTCTGCGGGCGGTCATCTTGTGTCGCGCATGATGGATCCGTTGATATTGCCGGAAACGATCCGGCGGCGCATCGAAAGGATTGCGCCGATATCACCGGTTGCGGACCTCACGCCCCTGTTGGAGACGTCCATGAACGAGATATTGCAGCTGGATCCTGAAGAGGCCGCTGCGGAAAGCCTTACACGAATGGCACCGCCTCAGGAGGCGGAAGTGAAGATCTGGGTTGGGGCGGACGAGCGCCCGGTGTTCCTGGAACAGGCTGAGGCGCAGGCGAGGGCATGGGGCGCCCGGCAGGTCATTGTGCCCGGCAAGCACCATTTCGACGTCATTGATGCCCTGAAGGATCCGGCCAGTGATCTGGTGAGTTTTCTCACCGGGCAATAACGCTTGATCGACAGTGTGGAATCGGCCATGGCTTGGCGCAGGCTTCGGGCGATGGCGTCGCCCGGGATATTGCCCCGATCTGTCCTGAACGCCGGGACCTTTCTGAATAAGGAGGGTCTGACATGACCGCCCAAGAATTCTCTGACCGCCCGGAAATGTACCGCTATCACAACGGTGAAAAGTCGCCGCTGCCCTTTGAGGCTGCAGAATACGAGGCGCGGCTTGCCGAACTGCGCGAGCGTATGGAAGCAGCCGGCGTCTCAGCGGCGGTATTCACGTCGATGCATAACATCGCCTATTATTCCGGTTTTCTCTACTGCGCTTTCGGGCGTCCCTACGGGCTGGTGGTGACCGATAAAGACGCCGTGACGATCAGCGCCGGGATTGATGCGGGGCAGCCATGGCGACGCAGTTTTGCCGATAACATCACCTATACCGACTGGCAGCGGGACAACTTCTGGCGGGCCGTCGCTTCGGTCGCAGGCAGGAACGCCATCATTGGGTACGAAGGCGACCACCTGACCCTGATGCAGCGCGACAAGATGGAGGATTTCCTGAACCCGCTCACCATGGTCGACCTGTTTGAGACCACGATGCGCCAGCGGATGCACAAATCCGAAGCTGAAATCGCGCTGATCCGTCATGGCGCACAGGTGGCGGATGTCGGCGGATACGCCATTCGCGACGCAATCAGACCCGGGGTCCGGGAGATCGACGTGGCGATGGCCGGACGGGACGCGATGGAGCTTGAGATCGCCGAAAGGTTCCCGGATGCGGAATACCGTGACACATGGGTGTGGTTCCAATCGGGGCTGAACACCGATGGGGCGCATAATCCGGTGACGGGCCGTGTGCTGGAGCGGGGCGACATCCTGTCACTCAACACATTTCCGATGATCTCCGGGTATTATACTGCGCTTGAACGCACGCTTTTTGTTCAGGACGTCGATCCGGCGAGCCTGAAAGTCTGGGAAGCCAACGTGGCGGCGCACGAATACGGCATGACGCTGCTGAAACCCGGGGCGACCTGCGCCAGCGTCACCCAAAAGATCAACGAATTCCTGGCCGAACGCGACCTGCTTCAATACCGCACCTTCGGTTACGGTCACTCATTCGGGGTGTTGAGCCATTACTACGGGCGCGAAGCGGGTCTCGAACTGCGCGAGGACATAGATACGGTGCTGGAGCCGGGCATGGTGATATCGATGGAGCCGATGCTGACCATTGCCGCAGGTCAGCCCGGCGCCGGTGGCTATCGCGAACACGATATCCTGGTGATCACCGAGGACGGTAACGAGAACATCACCGGCTATCCCTATGGGCCCCAGCACAACGTCGTAGGGTGACGAAACCCGCTGCGGCGCACCTGCTGTGCCGCGGCGCGGTCGCCGGATCAGGCCAGCTCTGGCGTGATTGTCAGGGTCCCTTTTGTGGCGTGGCTGTAAGGGCATACCTTGTGGCCACCTGCAATCAGGTCCTCCGCGACGGCCTTGTCGACACCGGGTAGGGACACCTTGATTTTGACGTCGAGACCAAAACCAAGATCTTCGCGCGGCCCAATGCCGACAGTTGTTGTGACGGTGGCGTCATCGGGCACGTCTATCTTCTTCTGACCGGCGTAGAAGCGCAGTGCGCCGAGAAAACAGGCGGCATAACCCGTCGCAAACAGCTGTTCGGGGTTCACGCCGTCGCCACCGGCACCGCCCAGCTCTTTCGGTGTGACCAGTTGCGCGGTGAACGTGCCGTCATCCAGGCTGGATGATCCTTCACGACCGCCACCTGTCGCGGTGGCGGTTGTGCTGTACAGAACTTTGGTTGGCATGATTTTCTCCTTTTATATCGGGTACGTTAATATCGTGTACGATTTAAATTACTCTGTCGATTATGTCAAGCTTGCGATAATATCGTCCACGACATAAATAACGATCATGACCATTGACACCTCTCCAGCCCAGCAGATCGATCCGATGGAGCAGATGATCTGTTTTGACCTCTATGCCGCATCTCAGGCCTTCACGCGTGTGTACAAACCCTTGCTCGCGCCGTTGGGGCTGACCTATCCGCAATACCTGGTGATGCTGAACCTCTGGGCTGACAGCCCGCTCAGCGTCGGTGAGATCGGACATCGGGTCAGCCTTGAGAGCAACACGCTGACACCGCTGATCAAACGGTTGCAGGAGGCCGGTTTGGTGACCCGCACGCGCGATCCGAAGGACGAGCGGCGTGTGGTCGTGGCGCTTACCGAGACGGGTCGCACCTTGAAGGCACGTGCGGATCACGTGCCGCTTTGCATACTTCGAGCCACGGGCATGAGTTCAGACGATCTTATCGCGTTGCAAAGGAATTTGCGCGACCTGACCGCCGCCATGCTGACAGCCGATGGGTGATATTGTGCTTTCAAACACCGATTGCATTTGCCATGGGATGACCGAAACTTGTGCCCTGAGGTGATGTAACAGTTCTTTACATTGCCTATATAGAAACCGAAGATCCGCCAAAAGGAATACGGGAATGTTTGCACTGGCGCGGCTACTACTGATCGGGTTTGTCGTCCTGACCGTGATCTACGTGTCTCTGTCGCTCTATTCGCGGGCTGTCCGGCGCGCTAAACTGGAGGCGGAATGGGATGAAGCGCATGGTCCGGGAGATCGCGATACCTTCGTGCAGACCGGATTGTCCGAATACGATGGCTCATTGCGCCGCAAGCTGATTCTGGGGGTGTATATCATCCCGACCATCGCCATGGGCCTGATCATCTACTTTACGAATTTCGCCTGAGAAGGGGCCGGTTATGTTTTACATCAAATGGGGTTTCATCATTGCCTTCTGGACCCTGATTGCCTCTGTCTTTCACTACACGCTGCCGCAGGTCGACATCGTGCGGGTGACGGACACCTATGAGAAACGCATAGATCCGGGCGAAAACCGCCTGTTCTGGGCCCAGGCCGATGCGGGCTCCGATCCAACGATCAGCAGCCGGGATGTATTTTTCATCCAGACACGCCGCGTGGACAACAGCGTCATGGTGTATCGCAACGAAGATACCGGCTGGGGATGGCCACCCTACTTCAAATTCGACACGTCAAACCTGCAGGCCGAGGCAGCAGACGTCAAATCCACTGCGGCTGATCCGCAATATGTCGCGATCCGCCACTATGGCTGGCGCAACGAGTTTTTCTCGATCTTTCCGAATGCAATTTCGGTGTGGCCGGTTGCCGGGCCGGATGCCAGCAAACCTCTGCCGTGGCTGAACACTCTGATCCTCGCGTTTTTTGCAGCAATCGTCTACGCGATCTGGGTGCGCTGGAGACGTTTCCGACAGAAACGGATTGACCCCAAGCTGGAAGAGATTCAGGACAGCTGGGAAGCCGCCGAAGATAACATGGCCGAAAAACGCAGCCGCCTGCGCAAGTGGTGGGCGGCCAAGAGGCGCGGCTACTGAGGGTCAGCCACCCTTGCCAACATGCGCCCCATGGGGCGGCCGCCAAGGATGTGCACATGCAAATGCGGCACTTCCTGCACGCCGTGATGACCGGCGTTGGAGATCATACGAAACCCCTCGCCCGCGGTCAGCGAAACGCCTTCCATGCGGCAAACTTGGGCGATCGCGCGGGTGTAATCGACGACTTCCGCCTCCGACGCCTCTGATGCGAAGTGATCAAAGCTGACATACGCGCCCTTGGGGATCACCAGAACATGGGTCGGAGCCTGCGGGTGCAGATCCCTGAATGCCAGAGCATGGTCTGTTTCGAGCACGGTATCGTTCGGGATTTCGCCGCGCAGGATCTTGGCAAATACATTCTGGTCGTCATAGGCATAGCTCATGCGCGGGTTCCTTAGTCGGCGAAGAGATGAGGGCTGCTGGCGATGTCGCGGGCGGCATCCGTCGGGATCGACAGAAATTCGGCAAGGGCCTGGGTGTTATCTTCCAGATCGCCCGCTTCGCGTATTCTGCCGTAGTTCTTGAATTCCGCATCGCGGATACGGTCGCTTTCGAAAATCATGTCATTGCGAATGGTGGGCAGCAAGCGTTCAAGGGTTTCTTCGGAGGTCTGTTCGCCCGCCAGACCCACTCGCATGGCGTGCCCGATCAGGTAGTCCTCGGTAAAGCTGCATTCGATTTCCAGCAGGCGCGTGACCGACCGGTCGGCGGCGAAATCCTGAAGCAGTTCGATATTTGTAGGGTCCATGCAGACGATCATCTTGTCGGTTTCATAATAGTCAAACAACATGCGCATTAACGCCCTGCGGTGGCGGGTGCGTTTTTCCAACGAGGTCTGAATGCCACCAAGGTCGGGCAAAGGCGTGTCGTCTTCGTTGAACAGATATTCGACCGCCGGCACATTCGTGGTCTGCCTGATGCGTTCCAGAACGCGTTTGGCCACATGCCATTTCTTGCACACCACGATGAGCAATTCGCGTTCACGCCCGAGGGTGGATTCCGTTTCCCAGAAACGCGTGGCGAAACGCCGCCCGATCCGCCCGCGCCCGGTAAGGAACTTGAACAGGCTTGGCCCTTCGCCGGAAATCTGGAAATTGACCCCGGTTGCCGCATAGAGCAGCCCAAGCCTGCGTTTCAGATCACGCGCGTCGGGGCTGATTTTGCGCGCGAAAAGGTAATCCTGACTGATAAGCATATCGTAGTGATCATTGTAGAAGGTCACCGGCATGCCATAGTCGGTGAACATCAGGAAGGTCAGCGTCCGACTGCGAATTTCCGGCTCCGGTACGACATGCGGCACGATGGTTTGAAAGAACGTCTCGTCCGGAATCCAGGTTGTGGCGAAAAACCGCATCACGTCGCGCCGCTGCTGCACGAAGGCCAGGACTTTTTCGATCGTCTCGCGCCGCAGGCACCACCACTGGCTGCCGATCCTGATCTGGATGTCTTCGGGCAATGCGCGCGCCAAATTGAGGCGACGCTGTATGTCCATTGAGGCGTAGAAGATCCGTTTGTATTTGCGTTCATTGAAGAAGTGGCGATAGATCAGCCGCTCTTCCTTCATGCCGGTCTTGATCCAGTCACTTTCGAAATAGTCGAAACTTTCGATGAAATCGGCGTCGTTGTCGTCCAGGAACTGATGGGTGTATTCTGCTGATTTGATCGCCATGCAGTCGCCCGACAGCATATAGAAATGGGTGGCGCGCGGGTACGCATCCACGGCGGCCTGGACGGCGTTCAGGGTCGCCTGCACCAGCGACCATTCTCCCCAGCCGCATTTGACCCGCCGCTTGGCAAAGGTGACATTAGCGTTGCAGTTCAGCGCTTTGCGGATTTTGTCGTAGTGCTCAGGGTTGGCGCGTGCGTCGAAATGGATCGCCATGTAGTCGCCGGCCGCAGTCAGACGTTCCGCCTGCCGGATGATGGCATCGGGATCCTTATGGCACAACAGGATGAAGGCGATCTTGGCCACGGTTGATCTGATCTGCTCTTATTTCTGCCACTCTATACGTTGATAAGCGTGAAGGCTCATTGAATAAACCGCATTTATTTGCTTTTTTCAAAACCAGCAGGATTTATGGCTGCATAACGGCGCAGCGGGCAGGAGTTAACTGGTATGGGTTTCCCGGGAACCTGGATGACCACGAGTGAAAGTATGGTGTACCGCGTGGTGCCCAAATGTGCCTGCTCGACCATCGGGCAGATCATGTATTTTTCGGACCATGGGTCGTATTTCGACGGCGATATTCACGATGCGAAAGAAGGCCTGCACAAATGGGCGCTCGAGGGCAGCCAGGAACCCATCACCCGGAACGTGCAGCAACACAAATCCTATGCCTTTACCTGCGTCCGCAACCCCTACACGCGGATCCTGAGCTCGTTTTTCGACAAGATCTGCGGCATTCAGCGCAACGGGAAAAGATATCGTGGAAATCTGGTGCCCTTGCTGACACAGAAATACGGGATCAATGTCGGAGGGGAGGACGGTCAGGGCGAATTTGACCAGATCGCCGCTTTCCGGCGGTTCCTGCTCTTTGCCCGGGACACGATAAAATTTCGCAAGCCCATGGACCCTGATATCCACTGGTCAGCGATGTCAGGCCATGTCAGCACGTTCATCGTCAACGGCGGGATTTATGACAAGATCGTCTGGACGGAGAGCTTTGACGACGGCATGCAGGATGTTCTGGCGGCAATCGACACGCCCCATGCCATCCAGTTGAAAGATGTTCCACGGTTCAACGAAAGCGAGGGCCACGGTCCAAAACGCGCGCATCCGGTGGAGGATTACTTCGACGATCTGTCAATGCATCTGGTGTACGAAATATACAAACGCGATTTTCAGCTGTTCAAGTATGACTTCGCCAATCCCGGCAACAAGATGCCTGTGGATGAGATCGACCTCGACGAAGTTCACGCGAAACTGGGTGACTAGGTTCCGTCAAACGGGCCCAGCATGCTGGTGCGGTGATCCACCTGGAAAATGTGGTTGTAGAGCTGTGCCACCCACTGCTTACCTTCCATTGTCTGTTCCAGATGGCTCAGGGCCGGTCCGATAAGGGGCTGCACCTGCGACCAGAAGAAGTCAGGGAATTTTTCCATCAGGTCGACGGCGCTTTTGTAGCCGAGCTGTTTTGCCATGCCGGTTTCTTCGAACTCCAGATAGAGCGCGCCGATTTTGCGATGGTAGAACGGGTCGGCCATTTGCCCGATCAGGTCAGCCGCCCGGACAAGGGCCGGCTCGCTGGCGGTGGAATGGTAGTACTCCTCATCCGGTACCGGAAAGCGTGTGTAATCAATGGCCCGGGCAATGCGTTCCTCGTCTATCAGGGCGGAGGCCGCAAATCGGCGCCGTGCATACATCATCCCCCGTTCCACGTGGTAAGGTGCGAGGTAAGCGTCCGACGCGCCGCGGGGTGGTGTGATGGTTTTGCCGGATGGATCGATCACCACTTCTGAATCGTGGTCTCCTTCGCAGATGTCGCGCAGGTACCCGATATCGTGCACCAGCAGCGACACGATGTAATGCAGCCAGTCCCGCGGTTGAATGGCCTCGGTCACGAGCCGCCCCCGCATGATTTGTTGCCCGACCAGCGTGACCATGATCGTATGTTCGGCATTGTGGTAGAGCGCATCCGAATTGGCCAGTCGTTCAAGAACCATCTTCGCGCAGCCGTTGATATAGGCGGCATATTCAGGGTCACGGCCGGAGAAATACTGCAAAAACGTATCCGACAGATGGTCGCCGAAGGACGACGCCAACGTGGCGGTCGGGTTGAACATAGAAACTCCAATTCGTAAGCCGCGACCTCCTTTATACACCAATTTTGTGTCTCAGACTATTCAGGGGTGAATTGGAAGCGGTGCGCGCCGCGAGCGTGTCTTGCGTCGCTCATCGTCTGGCCCTACATCTGCGCACATGGCCCAAGTGAAATCCGCATCCAAATCCGATCCCAATTACAAGGTCGTCGCTGAAAACCGGCGCGCGCGTTTCGATTACGCGATCGAGGAAGACCTGGAGTGTGGTATCATTCTGGAAGGCTCCGAAGTGAAATCCCTGCGGATGGGGGGCGCGAATATCGCCGAGAGCTACGCGGCGGTCGAGGATGGGGAGTTGTGGCTGGTGAACAGCTATGTCGCGCCCTACAAACAAGCCAAGACGTTTCAGCACGAAGAGCGCCGGCGCCGGAAACTTCTGGTGTCGCGCAAACAGCTGGCGGATTTGTGGAATGCAACGCAGCGCAAGGGCATGACGTTGGTGCCGCTGGTTCTGTATTTCAACCATCGCGGCATGGCAAAGATCAAGATCGGTGTGGCGAAGGGCAAAAAGCTGCACGACAAGCGTGAGACCGCGGCAAAACGCGACTGGTCGCGCCAAAAGTCCCGGCTGATGAAGGACCACGGGTAAGCCGGGCTGGCCGGAAACATGGGCCATGCGCCACCGGGCGGCTGAGCGGGCTTGCCACCATGTTCTGCGAGCGTTACCCAGAGGCGTTTCTTATCGCAGGGGGAATCTCATGTCCGATGATCCGAAAACGCTGGTTTCCACCACGTGGTTGGCCCAACATCTCAAGGATCCTGACCTGCGCATTCTGGACGCCTCTTGGTACCTGCCCGAAGCGGGCCGAAACGCCCGGGAAGAATATGACGCTGCCCATATCCCCGGCGCCCGGTTCTTCGACATCGATGATATATCGGATCATCGCTCCGATCTTCCTCACATGGTACCACCGGTGGAAAAATTTATGTCACGCCTGCGCGCGATGGGGGTGGGTGATGGACATCAGGTGGTGGTCTACGATGGCGCCGGTCTGTTTTCCGCTGCGCGCGTCTGGTGGCTGTTCCGCTTGATGGGGCAGGAGAACGTCGCCGTGCTCGATGGCGGGTTTCCCAAGTGGCAGGCAGAGGGCCACCCGGTCGAGGATATGCCGCCTGTCATCCGTGACCGGCACATGACCGTGCGCCTGCAAAACCACCTTGTCCGGGATGTCACGCAGGTTTCGGCCGCGTCAAAACTGAAGGATCACGTGATTGTCGATGCGCGCGCAGCGTCTCGTTTCCGGGGCGATGCGCCGGAACCCCGCGAAGGCTTGCGCTCGGGTCACATTCCGGGGTCGCGGAATGTTCCCTACTCGGATCTGCTGAACGAAGACAAGACGATGAAGGACCCCGATGCCTGTCGTATTATTTTTGAAGCGGCCGGAGTCGATTTGTCCAAACCGGTCATCACCTCCTGCGGATCAGGTGTCACGGCCGCCATTCTGGCGCTGGCATTGGAACGCTTGGGGCATTCGCACTGGTCCCTCTATGATGGCTCCTGGGCCGAGTGGGGGATGTTCCCGACGGTTCCCGTCGCAACTGGAGACGCCTGATGTTCGAAACCCTGAAATCCCGCCCCGCCGACAGCATTCTGGCCTTGGTGCAAATGTACAAGGAGGACCCGCGCCAGACCAAGATCGACCTCGGTGTTGGTGTCTATAAGGATGCAACTGGTCTGACGCCGATCATGCGGGCGATCAAATCCGCTGAACACCAACTGTGGGAAGAGCAGGACACCAAGGTCTACACCGGCCTTGCCGGAGACCCGGCCTTTGCCGATGCCATGATCAAACTGGTTCTCGGCGAGGCGGTTGCCCGTGAAACTGTTGCAGCCGTAGCCACGCCGGGTGGCACCGGCGCGGTGCGTCAGGCGTTCGAGCTTATTCAGATGGCGCGACCGGAAGCCCGTGTCTTCGTGTCCAATCCCACCTGGCCCAACCACGTGTCGATTCTGAACTACCTCGGTATCGAGGTGGTCCCTTATCGTTACTTTGACAACGAGACCCGTGGCGTCGATTTCGACGGTATGATCGAAGACATCGGGCAGGCCAAGGCGGGGGATGTCGTTCTGTTGCACGGCTGCTGCCACAACCCTACCGGCGCGAACCTCAATTTGACCGACTGGCAGTCGGTCGTGGACGTATTGCTTGAAACCGGCGCCGTTCCGATGATTGACATCGCCTACCAGGGCTTTGGAGACGGGCTGGAAGAAGACGCGCGGGCGACGCGGTTGGTTGCGTCATCGGTGCCTGAGTGCCTGATCGCGGCAAGCTGCTCAAAGAACTTTGGCATCTACCGCGAACGCACCGGTCTGCTGATGGCGGTCAGTCAGGATGCAGATGCGCGCAAGCTCAATCAGGATACGCTGGCCTTCCTGAACCGTCAGAATTATTCCTTCCCGCCGGATCACGGCGCGCGGTTGGTGACGATGATCCTGAACGATGATGCGCTGCGGGCCGACTGGATGGCCGAACTGGAGGAAGTGCGCAGCAGTATGCTGGAACTGCGCAGCCAACTGGCGTCCGAGCTGCAGCGCCTTTCGGGATCGGACCGTTTTGGTTTTCTCGCGCAGCACCGTGGCATGTTCTCGCGTCTGGGCGCGACGTCCGAGAAGGTCGAGGAGATGCGGTCCAAACACGGTATTTACATGGTTTCCGACAGCCGTATGAACATTGCGGGACTGAACGCGGAAACGGTGCCGATACTGGCCAAGGCAATCATTGATTCGGGCATCTGAGTCGCACCCGGCCATTTGATGCAGAAAAAACCCGGGCGCTTCCGCCCGGGTTTCTTTTTTCCGTGTCTGGCCTGATCAGCCTTTCGAGAAGTCAGGATAGGCTTCCATACCCAGCTCCGAGGTGTCGAGACCGTTGATCTCCGCCTCTTCGCTGACGCGGATGCCCATGACGGATTTGAGAATGAACCACAACAGGGCCGAGGCCACGAAGGTGAACACACCCACCACGAGGATGGAATAAAGCTGCACGCCAAAGGACGCATCCGAATTGGTGAACACAACGGCGATCGTACCCCAGATACCGGCAAACAGGTGCACCGGGATCGCACCAACCACGTCATCAATCTTCAGCTTATCCAGGAAGGGCACCGCGAAGACCACGATCACGCCGCCCACCGCACCGATCAGCGTTGCGGCGCCAAGGGTCGGGGTCAGGGGTTCGGCGGTGATGGACACGAGCCCGGCCAGCGCGCCGTTGAGGATCATCGTCAGGTCGGGCTTCTTGTAGAGAACCTGCGTCAGGATCAGGGCGGTGACAGCACCGCCCGCAGCCGCGGCATTTGTATTGGCAAAGATACGGCTGATGTCTGCAACATCGCCCACGGTACCCATCGCAAGTTGTGACCCGCCATTGAAGCCGAACCATCCCATCCACAGGATAAACGTGCCGAGCGTTGCCAGCGCAAGGTTGGATCCTGGCATCGGCACGGTACGACCTTCTCTGTACTTGCCGATACGCGGCCCAAGGATCAGGGCGCCGGCAAGTGCTGCCCAGCCACCAACCGAGTGCACAACAGTCGAGCCGGCGAAGTCAAGAAAGCCCATCGCGTCGAGGAACCCGCCGCCCCACTTCCAGCTGGCCTGGATCGGGTAGATCACTGCGGTCAGCACGATAACGAAAGTCAGGAAGGGCCAGAGTTTGATCCGTTCGGCCAGAGCCCCCGAAACGATCGAGGCGGTCGCCGCACAGAACATCAGCTGAAAGAAGAAATCCGATCCGGTAGAGGCATAGCCATAGTCGTCAGCCGCGTCAGAGGTCACGCCGACGGCTTCCAGAACGCCGGGGCCCCAGACGCCGGACAGCACGCCGTCGACCATCCATGTACCGAGCGGATACATCAGGTTGTACCCGATCAGGTAGTAAAAGATCGCGGCAAGCGAAAAGAGCGCCATATTCTTGGTCAGCTGCATGGTCACGTTCTTGGACCGCACCAACCCCGCCTCAAGCATTGCAAACCCGGCCGCCATCCAGAAGACGAGAAAGCCGCCGATCAGGAATAGCAGGGAGTTAAAGATAAAGACAGAATCGGTGGAGGCATTGATGCCGGGTGTCGGGCCGTCCTGAGCCAGTCCCAGACTGGGCAACGCGGCGAGCGCGGCGGCAGGAGCGAGAGTTTTGAGAAGCTTCATGGTAATCATATCCCTGATTGAATCGCTGCTTTAGAGCGCGTCTTCGTTGGTTTCGCCTGTGCGCACGCGGACGGCCTGATCGACGGTCAGAACAAAGATCTTTCCGTCGCCGATTTTTCCGGTGTGCGCCGTTTTTGTGATTGTCTCGACCACGTCATCCACGGCGTTTTCTGCAACGACGATCTCGATTTTGACTTTGGGTACGAAATTCACGGCGTATTCCGCGCCGCGATAGATTTCCGTGTGGCCAGACTGAGAGCCGAAGCCTTTGATCTCGGTAACCATCATGCCGCGCACTCCGGCTTCGGTCAGCGCTTCACGGACCTCCTCCAGCTTGAAAGGCTTGATTGTTGCAATGATGAGTTTCACCTCGTGTCCCCTTTGCTTGGCAGAACGCTCTGCATTGTTTGCGAGGGCAGAAAACGCCATGCGCTTGCGGAGAGGGAAGGTTTTGGCCGGATTTGGGTCGCGGATTCACAGGGATGCGCTCAATTATTGTGCACCTGAAGGTTAATGCCGATTTTTTGTGCAAATATTTCATTCCTATTATTTGTACAGACGATCTCAACATTCCTCCTTCGGCGGGGTAGACTGCCGAAAACAACAATGGGCCGGGCAGGTTCTTCATGAGTGATTCACGCAAAGGCAAACGACCTTTGGTCGCCGATAAGCGCTATGGCGCATCGCCCCCCAAGGGGCGCAAGGCTACGGCCAAACCAAAGGCGAAACCGCGCAAGGTCAGTCGCCGCAAGGCAGCCCCGGTCAGGCGTCGCGGGGGCATCATCGGGCTGCTCCAGCGGCTGATTTCGTGGATCTTGCGACTGATCTGGCGCGTGGTCTGGCGTGTGTGTGCTGTGGCCGTGCTGTTGCTGGCACTGGCCGTCGGATACTATTACACGACATTACCCAACGTGACCGAACTGCTGGATGGCCGCGCGCGCGGGTCGGTGACGATGCTTGACAGCGAAGGACAGGTCTTTGCCTGGCGAGGCGACCAGTTCGGGGGTGTTGTCACCGCTAAAACCGTCTCGCCGCATCTGCGCAATGCGATTGTCGCGACCGAAGACAAACGCTTCTATCGCCATTTCGGCCTCAGCCCGCGCGGTATTGCCAGCGCGGTGCGCATCAACCTTAGCGAGGGGCGCGGTCCCCTGTCCGGGCACGGTGGCTCCACGATCACCCAGCAGGTGGCCAAGCTTCTTTGCCTTGGTGTACCTTATGACCCCGAAACGCAGACGGAGGCGGAATACGAGACGGAATGCCGGCGCGGTACGATCAAGCGCAAAGCATCCGAAGCGCTTTATGCGTTGGCGATGGAGGCAAAGTATTCAAAGAACGAAATCCTCACAATCTACATGAACAGGGCCTTTCTGGGTGCGGGCGCACGGGGTTTCGAGGCTGCAAGCCAGCGGTATTTCGGCAAGTCGGCCGCGAATGTGAACCCGGCCGAGGCCGCAATGCTCGCCGGTCTTCTGGTGGCGCCGACACGCTTCGCCCCGACAAATGATCTGACCCGTTCGCAGGGGCGTGCGGCAACGATTGTGCGGCTGATGAATGAACAGGGCTACCTTACCGATACCGAGGCGCGTGCCGCACAGGACAATCCGGCACAGCTGTCACCGGCTGCGGAGGCACGGGCAGGCGGATATTTTGCGGATTGGGTCATGTCGTCAGGTCCGGAATTTTTTACCCGGAAAACAACCGAAGACGTGATCATCAAAACCACCATGGATCAACGAATCCAGCGCGCGGCAGATAACGCGATGGCCTGGGTTTTTGAAAACAAGATCCGCGAAGGCAGCAAGGCACAGGCTGCGATCGTTGTCATGTCCGCCGACGGCGCGGTGCGTGCGATGGTGGGTGGCCGCAAGACTAAGGTGGCCGGTGCCTTCAACCGCGCGGTACAGGCCAAGCGTCAAACCGGATCGGCCTTTAAACCCTTCGTCTACGCGGCGGCGCTGGATCTGGGCTATTCGCCCAATGACACGGTCGTGGACGAGCCCTATTGCCAGACCATTCCCGGCTCCGGCCAGTGGTGCCCGGAAAACTACACCAAGAAACACTATGGCAAGGTCTCCCTCACGCGTGCGCTCAGGGACAGTCTGAACATTCCTGCTGTCAAGGTGTCGGAGTTCGTGGGCCGCGATCTCGTGCGGCAGGTGGCCAGTGACTTTGGCTTGCAAAGCGATCTGGCCGCAGGTCCGGCGCTGGCGCTGGGGGCGTCGGAAAGCACGCTGATCGAGATGACGGGGGCGTACGCCGGTATTCTCAACGGCGGCTCTTCCGTGATCCCATACGGGCTGGTCGAGCTGCGCCTGCTGGGCGATCAGGAACCGCTCATGGGCACCGGCGGCGGTATCGGAGAGCGCGTGGTGCAGGAAGATGCGGCGCGCCAGTTGATCTACATGATGGAAAAGGTCGTTTCTGAGGGGACGGGACAGCGGGCGCAGTTCGGCGGCAGGCAACTGGCAGGAAAGACCGGCACCACACAAGCCGCAAGAGACGCATGGTTCGTCGGGTTTTCGGCGGATTACGTGGCCGGTGTCTGGATGGGCTATGATGACAACACTCCCCTGACGGGGGTGACAGGCAGCGGTCTGCCCGCTGAAATCTGGCGCGAAACAATGGCGCGCGTGCATGAGGGTGTGCCAGCGAAACCTCTGCCGATGATGTCGCCGTCGCAAGCGGGAGAGACGCGCGAACAGACCACGGGCGGGGTCTCCGGTGGCGGCGGCGTTGGTGGCTTTCTAGATAGCCTGTTGCGGGACATTCTGGGCGGTGGCGGCAACACGGGTGCAAATCAGCCGCGCCCGAACGTCAGTGGCAGTGACCGGTAACCGGCGGTTGCCTCACCCCGCGCTTTTCAGGTCGGCGATCATCGCGTTGATATCGCCGCCGCGCTTGTCCAGCATCGCGCCAATCTCGGTGCGTTCGGTCAGCAGCAGGTTCACGCCCTCGATGTATATATTGAAGAACTTATCGCGCCCCGATTTGTCCGAGACATGGAATGTAACATCGAAAGGCCCGTCACCTTGCAGGTACGCGAGGGTTTTCACCTCGTAACCCGCTTTGATCTGGCGCGTGGATTGCACTTCGACGCGGCCCCCGATGAAATCGCGGAACTGTTTGCCATACTTGCGTGCAATATAGCCGGTAAAGGCATCGGAAAACGCGCGTTTCTGCGCCGCCGACGCCGAGCGGCCATCCACGCCAAGCGCATATTGCGCCATGATGTTCACGTCCGCGTATCGCACGAAGAGTTTTTCCAGTTCCCGCAGAACGGCGGAGTCGGATTTGCCCGAGGTGACCACACGTTCAACTTCGGACACAACGGAATCGACAAGCTGCTTTGCACCCGCTTCGGTCAAGGCGGCAGCGGGGCGGGACAGCATCAGCGATGCAGCGATGGTGCCCACAAAAAACTCACGGCGATTGAGGTTATTGAGCATATGGATCCTCGTAGGGGTCAGCGGAATAGGGGTCGACGCCTTCGCCCGCGTTGCCACCGAGCTCAAAACGACGATTCTGAAGATAGGTCTGGCGCGACTGAGCATAGCTGTCGGCGCTGTCGTAAAGCACCGCATCAATGCTGTCGCCAAAGCGCTCGCGATCGTTGAGCGCCGCAACACCGGCCGCGGTGGGCGGGATAATTCTGTCGTCACCGTCGATCGTGCTGTAGGTCAGCGGATTGGTGAAGAAGTCGACAACAAGACCGGCGGTTGCGCGCTGCGTTGACGGCCCGAACAGCGGCAGCTCGATGTAAGCGCCTTCTCCCACACCCCATACGGCCAGCGTCTCTCCGAAGTCTGTTTCATGGTCGGGAATTCTGAACTCCGAAGCCGCATCGAAGAGGCCGCCCAGTCCAACCGTGGTGTTCACCACGAACCGCAGCGTCGCAAGGCCTGTGCCCTTCAGATCCCCCTGTAGCAGGCTGTTTACCGCCACACCCGGCATCGACAGGTTGTCCGAGAAGTTATTGACCGTGTTTCGGATTTCCACCGGCACAACGCCGTATCCCTGCGCCACGGGGCGAATCAGGTTCTTGTCCAACCCCTTGTTGAAGGCATGGACCTTGCGGTTTTGCGTCTCGTAAGGATCATTGATGCCATCGGTGCGCGTCGCGACATCCTGCGTGGTCGCGCAGGCGCTCAGAAACAGCGCCGAAATCAGCGCCAGCGAAGGCAGCGTAAGAACCTTATTTTGTGAAAAACCGGGCAATGGAAGCATCCTGTAAAATGGTTGTGCCGTAAGTAAGTCTTTTTGTCGCGAAGCCCAGAGGGCAAACATGTGGAATTATCGTGATGTGGCAGTTGAGCGACAGCGCAACAATAGCGGGAAATCCACAGCAACGTCCACCTGCCACACCCGTTGCATAAAATGTCTGGGCGGAAAAGCGTTGATCTAGGGATTATTTGCGGAAAATTGCACACCAAGGGGTCATCACATGCAGATTGCGCGTATTTCGGTTGCCGGGTGCTGAAGGGCAGAGTTGCTGTTTACATTACGCTTCGGTTCCGCAAATGCTGGCGCTGAAACTGGCCCGTGCCATGTACCAAGCAGAGGATCCTGAAATGAGTATTGTCTCCCGTCTTGCAGAACTGGGTGTCACCTTGCCGGATGCGCCCGCGCCCGCCGCGAACTACGTCCCCTTCGTTCAGGTCGGATCGACACTCTATGTCTCCGGTCAGATTTCAAATGGGCCGGACGGGCTGGTCACCGGCAAACTCGGCGCCGACATGGAGGTCGCCGAGGGGGCGGCTGCGGCGCGCTTGTGCGCCATCAGCCTTCTGGCGCAGGTGCAGGCGGCCTGTGATGGCGACATTGAGCGTCTTGTGCGCGTGGTCAAGCTGACCGGCTTTGTGAATTCCACCGCTGACTTCACGGACCAGCCAAAGGTCATAAACGGGGCATCCGATTTTCTTGTCGACGCGTTGGGGGACGCGGGGCGGCATGCCCGTTCCGCCGTTTCTGCCGCAGCGCTTCCCCTGGGTGTCGCTGTCGAGATCGAAGGCATTTTCGAGATCAAATGAGGATACCCCTGCCGGACGCCTTCCTGACCGCCCCCCTGGCGCACCGTGCTTTGCATGATGTGACCGACGGACGACCGGAAAACAGCCGGGCGGCGATCCGGGCCGCCATTTCAGCGGGCTATGGAATCGAGATCGACGTGCAACTGACGGCAGATGCGCAGGCGATGGTTTTTCACGACTACACACTGGACAGGTTGGCGGAGCAGTCGGGCCCGGTGCGGGCGCTGACTGCCGATAGGCTGTCGCAAATTCCGCTGCGCGGCGGCGACGAAGGCATTCCGACGTTGCCGGAAGTTCTGGACATCGTGGCCGGGCAGGTACCGCTGCTGGTCGAGATCAAGGATCAGGACGGCGACATGGGCGCGAATGTGGGGGATCTGGAAAAGGTTGTCGCGGTGGCGCTCAATGCCTACGCCGGCCCCGTGGCCGTGATGTCCTTCAATCCGAACTCAACCCGGTTGATGGCCGAGCTTTGTCCGAAGATCGCCAGAGGATTGGTGACCGATCCCTATCAGGCAAATGACTGGTCCTTGCCCGCAGACACCCGCGACCGCCTGCGTGACATCCCCGATTATGATCCGGCTCACTGCAGTTTTATCAGTCACAATCACCGCGATCTTGCGCGCCCCCGCGTGGCGGAGCTCAAATCCCGTGGCGCGGCGATTTTGTGCTGGACGATTAAATCGCCCGAAGAAGAGGCGCAGGCGCGCAGGATCGCGCACAATATTACCTTTGAGCAGTATCTCCCCCCGCTGGGCGCTTGAACCCGGACAGTGCGGCCACAAGTAACGCAGGGCGGGACGAGAAGATTTGATGCAGCAGCAAGAGATTGAGATCAGGATACTACCGTCACTGCGCGACATCGACGCCAGTGACTGGGATGCCTGCGCTTGTCCCGAAGCCACCGGCGGCGCGCCGCCAAACGATCCTTTTACCACCCATCGGTTCCTCAGCGCGCTGGAGGAGAGCGGTTCCGTCGGGCGGGGCACTGGCTGGCAACCGCAATACCTGACGGCCTTTGCCGAGGGCCTCCTTATCGGTGTCGCACCCATGTACGCGAAATCGCACAGCCAGGGTGAATACATCTTTGACCACAACTGGGCGCATGCCTACGAGCGGGCAGGCGGGCGCTACTATCCCAAGCTTCAGATCGCGGTGCCGCATACGCCCGCAACGGGCCGACGCCTTCTGGTTCGCCCGGGGTTTGAGGAAACCGGCACTGCGGCCTTGCTCACAGGTGCTGTACAACTGGCTGAGAACAATCAGTTGTCTTCCCTGCATCTGACATTCTGCACCGAAGAAGAAGCCTTGCGCGGGAAAGACATGGGCCTGATGGTGCGCAAGACCCAGCAGTTCCACTGGCGCAATGCGGATTACGCGGATTTTGATGCATTCCTCGGGTCTCTCAGCTCGCGCAAGCGCAAGAACATGCGCAAGGAGCGGGCTGTGGCACAGAACTTCGGAGGTACCATCAGAACCTTCACCGGCGACGCGCTGGAGCCCGAGCACTGGGAGGCATTCTGGCGCTTTTATCAGGACACCGGCGCCCGGAAATGGGGCACGCCCTACCTGACGCGGCGGTTTTTTGAAATTGCCCATGAAACGCTGCGCGATGATGTCATTCTGGTTCTTGCCGAACGCAACGGACGCTGGGTTGCGGGCGCGTTGAACTTTGTCGGGGCCCGGACGTTGTACGGCAGATACTGGGGGTGTTCCGAGCATCACCCCTGCTTGCATTTCGAGCTTTGCTACTATCAGGCTATCGATATCGCGATTTCAAAAGGTCTGGCGCGGGTCGAGGCGGGTGCGCAGGGGGAGCACAAACTGGCGCGCGGATACCTGCCCACGCCAACCTGGTCGCTGCACTGGATCAATGATCCGGGGTTTGCCGATGCCATTGGCAGCTACCTGGAAGCGGAGCGGAACGCGGTGGACGAGGAGATCGAGGTGCTGACGGAATATGGACCCTTCAAGAGGGCGCAGGTGGAGGAACAGGAATGACTGAGAAACTGAGCGAGGAGACACGCGGGACGCTTCTGAAGCCGCTTTTCGCGGCCGGGTGGCACATGGTGGATGGACGTGATGCTATCCAGAAAACCTTTGTGTTCACGAATTTCATCGAAGCTTTCGGCTGGATGACCCGCGTTGCCATCTGGGCGGAGAAGTGGGATCACCATCCCGAATGGCACAACGTGTACAAAACCGTCGACGTGGTGTTGACGACCCACGACGTTGACGGCATCAGCGCGCTTGACGCAAAACTTGCGCGTAAAATGGACAGTCTTTCGGAGTAATTGATGGAAAACTTGCTGCAAACTGAGGTCTGGCAGGGAAAAACCGTGGCGGACCTTCTGACCCTGGATTTCCTGTTGAGCACGGCAGGCTCCGTACTGGCCGCCGTCGCCATTCTGATCGTCGGCTGGATACTCTCCGCATGGCTACAGCGTCGCGTGAAGGCCTTGGGGCTGAAGCATGCGCATCTCGATGACATGCTCTTTGACTTCCTGTCGTCGATCGTGCGCTATGTGGTGCTTGGCTTCACATTCCTTTTCGTGCTCAACACCTTTGGCGTACAGACCACCTCGGTCGTGGCCATCATCGGTGCGGCGGGTCTTGCCATCGGTCTGGCGTTGCAGGGGACATTGTCAAACATCGCGGCTGGCGTGATGCTGATCCTGTTCCGACCGATCCGGCTTGGTGATTTCGTCGACGTTGGCGGCACCATGGGCACGGTCAAGGCGATCACCCTGAACTTTACCGAACTGGCTGATATCAGCAACGTGCAGGTCATTATTCCGAACTCGCAGGTCTGGGGCAACGTGATCACCAATTACTCCAGCAACCCGACGCGCCGTGCCGAGTGGACATTTGGCGTCGGTTACGGCGTCAATCTGGCGGATGCAGAGCGTATCATTCGTGAAACCATCATGGCGGATGCGCGCTCCAAATCCGATCCCGAACCGTTTATTCAGGTGAATAACCTGGGTGCAAGCTCGGTCGATTTTCTGGTGCGCGTGTGGGTCGATGCATCCGACTACTTCACCTATCAGGCGGATATGAAGCGTGCTGTAAAAGAGGCGCTGGATGCCGGCGACATCGACATTCCTTTCCCGACGACGACAATCGTTCAGGCGTCATGATCACGGGATAGGATGAGAAAAAGGCCCGGCGTTTGTGCGCCGGGCCATGTGCGTTCTACATATTGTCCAGCAGTGCTTCGCCGGCGGAGACTTCGCAGACGCCCGGGCTTTCTTCCGGTTGGAACAGCGTCACCTTGCCGTCCTCAACAAGCATCGCATACCGCTTGGAGCGGGCCAGCAGCCCGGCGGGTGGTGCATCGAACTCCATGCCGATTGACTTGGTGAAGGAACTATCGGCGTCCGCCAGCATGGTGATCCCGGCGGCGGTGGCACCGGTGGCCTCGCCCCAGGCCTTCATCACGAAAGGGTCGTTGACCGACACGCAAATGATTTCGTCCACGCCTTTTGCATCGAACTGATCCTTGGTGCGCACGAAACTGGGCACATGGGCAGAGTGGCACGTGGGAGTATACGCACCGGGGACCGCGAAAATAACGACTTTGCGGCCCTTGGTTTTTTCAGCGATCGACACGGGCGCTGGCCCGTCTGCGCCCATTTCAACCAAACTTGCGTCGGGAATTTGATCGCCTTGCGAAATCGTCATGTGTTAGGCCTTTCAGATAATTGCATTCGTCCTGACGGACGATATAGGTTCCGGTCTCGGGTAGGACCAGTTGAAACATAATGAAACCCGTAACAAGAGGTAGCTAGCATGCGTCATGTGATCGTGATTGGAGCGGGACAGGCCGGCTCGTCCTGCGTGGCCAAGCTGCGCAATGGTGGTTTCGACGGCGACATAACCCTTGTCGGCGCAGAACCGGTGCCGCCCTATCAACGCCCGCCTTTGTCCAAGGCCTACCTGATGGGTGACATGGCCCTGGAACGCCTCTACCTGCGCCCGGAAACATTTTATTCCGAGAACCGGATCGCGTTGCGCACGGATACCGAGGTCACGGCGATAGATCCTGCAAAAAAAACCATCACGCTTGGCGATGAAAACCTGCACTATGATGATCTGGTCTTGACCACGGGCTCCGTACCACGCCGTCTGCCCGCAAGCATCGGGGGCACTCTCACCGGGGTATACGTGGTGCGTGATCTTGCAGACGTAGATGCAATGACACCGCAGTTCCAGAAGGGTAAAAAAGTCCTGATCGTTGGCGGCGGATACATCGGGCTGGAAGCTGCGTCCGTGGCCGCCAAGCTGGGTCTGCAGGTCACGCTGGTTGAAATGGCGGAGCGCATATTGCAGCGGGTCGCTGCGCCGCAGACGAGCGATTACTTCCGTGATCTTCATCGGGCGCATGGCGTGACGATCATCGAAGGCACGGGCCTTGACAGGCTGACCGGCCAGACCTCCGTCGACGGCGCGGTTCTGAGCGACGGTACCGGGATAGAGGTCGACTTCGTGATTGCCGGCGTTGGTATTGCACCGGCGACGGCCCTTGCCAAAGCCGCCGGGCTGGCCATCGACAACGGGTTCAGGGTCGACGCGCTCGGGCGCACGTCCGCCCCCCATATCTGGGCAGCCGGAGATTGCACGTCATTCCCGTATCGTGGCGGACGTATCCGGCTGGAAAGCGTGCCAAATGCAATCGACCAGGCCGAGGTCGTTGCGGAAAACATCATGGGGGCGACGAAGGACTATATCGCCAAGCCGTGGTTCTGGTCTGATCAGTACGATGTAAAGCTTCAGATCGCCGGTCTGAATGCCGGGTACACGGATGTGGTCAGCCGTGTCGGAGAGGGTCAAACCGCTTCGTTCTGGTATTATCGGGGGGAAGCACTTCTGGCCGTTGACGCGATGAACGATCCGCGCGCCTATATGATCGGCAAACGCCTGATCGAGGCCGGAAAATCAGCCGACCCTGCACTTGTCGGGGATCCTTCTGCGGATCTGAAGCCGCTCTTGCAGGCGTGAGGATCATCGCAGGCCAGTTCCGCGGTACGGCGCTGGCGAGCGTCGGGAAAGGTGACAAGGCGGCGCATCTGCGTCCGACGACTGACCGGGTGCGCGAAAGCCTTTTCAGCGTCCTGACCCATCACGACGTGATCGCGAATGCGCGGGTTCTGGACCTGTTTGCGGGTACCGGTGCCCTGGGGTTCGAGGCGCTCTCGCGCGGCGCGGCACATGTCAGCTTTGTCGATGATGGGCGCGTTGCGCAAAAGCTGATCCGCCAGAACATCACCAAACTGCGTGTGGCAGCGCAGACACAGTTGATACAACGCGACGCTGCGCGGCTGCCGCCCTGCACGACCGATCCGTTTGATCTCGTTTTTCTGGACCCGCCCTATGGCAAGCATCTGGGCGAAAAGGCGCTGGAGGCCGCATTGACAAAAGGCTGGTTGAGGGAAGATGCCATCATCGTCTGGGAAGAAGCCCGGCCGATGCCCGCGCCCGACGGGTTCGAGCTGGTGGACCAGCGCAGATACGGCGAGACGCACGTGACCTTGTTGTCGAAATCCGGCGCCTGATATGCTAGGCTCCGATCATGTTGGCATCGAGCTTATCTTTCTTTCGGCTGGTGGATGCGCGCGAAAGCACCGTCGAAAAACCGCCTCAGCCGCGCCCATCTCCGATCTTCATCGCGGACGCCGTTCAGCCCTGGGGTCGTGACACGATGTTGTTGAGCCTTCTGCGTCGTGACCGGAAAACGGACGATTAGGCCCTTGCATATGTTGGATGAAACAATCCACCGGGTGACAGGGTAAAGATCTCGGCACCGTCTGCCGTCACTCCAACCGAATGCTCAAATTGCGCAGACAGGGATTTATCGCGGGTCACTGCGGTCCAGTCATCTGACAGCGTTTTTGTTTCGGGACGCCCCAGATTGACCATGGGTTCGATGGTGAAAAACATGCCTTCTTCCAGAACAGCACCGGTTCCCGGACGTCCATAGTGCAGGACATTCGGGGGTGCGTGGAACACACGGCCAAGCCCATGGCCGCAGAAATCGCGCACAACCGACATCCGGTGGCTTTCCACATAAGCCTGAATGGCGTGACCGATGTCGCCGAACGTATGACCCGGCTTGACGGCCTCGATCCCCAGCATCAATGCATCATGGGTAACCTGGATCAGACGCTCCGCCTTGCGCGACAGCTTGCCTGCCACATACATGCGGCTGGTGTCGCCGAACCAACCATCAACGATGACTGTTACATCAATATTGAGGATGTCGCCGTTCTTCAGCGTCTTTTCCCCCGGGATACCGTGGCAGACCACGTGGTTCACAGAGATGCAACTGGCGTGCTTGTAGCCCTTGTACCCGATCGTGGCCGAGGTCGCCCCGGCCTCTTCGACCATGTCGGTGATCGCCTTGTCGATGGCCCCGGTGGACTGCCCGACAAACACATGCGTCGCAATATCGTCCAGGATACGCGCAGCCAGATCGCCTGCGGCACGCATGCCCGCGAAATCGGCCTGTTCATAGATGCGTATGCCGTCTTTGGTGTGACGGCCCCGAAGGTCTTCGTTCACGCAGTGCTCCATCGTGGTTGTCTGGCGCGCTTGTAGCGCGCAACTTGGCCAAGTGCCAGAGGGCCCTCAGATCGAAATCTCCAACGCGTCCGCAAGCGTGACGCCAACGGGCGAGATATTGGTACCATAACAGAAAGTTTCAACACCTGCAGTACGTGCTGCACGATACGCGTCCGCATAGGTAGGGTCGATGTCCTCGGCGAGCGTGAACCGGGTGCAATCCGAGCGCTGGACGAGATACAGCATCGCCGCGCGATGCCCGTCGCCCACCATTTGCGCCAGTTCCGCCAGATGTTTCGCGCCCCGCGCCGTGACACTGTCGGGAAACTCGGCAAGGGCGGTCTGACGGGACAGCGTGACACTTTTGACTTCGAGGTAGAGGTCGGGTTGCCCGGCGGCTGACAGCAGGAAATCAATCCGGCTGTTCTGACCATATTTTACTTCGGGCCGCACCGTATCATAGGCGGCAAAGGGCGCCACTGCGCGAGACTGCAGCGCCGCCTTCAAAGCTCTGTTTGGCAGGGATGTGTCTACGCCCGTAAAATGCCCGTTCTGATGATCAACCAGCCGCCAGCCGTATTTCAGCTTCTTTTTCGGGTCATCGTTGGGTTCCAGCCAGACCCGCGTCCCCGGGTCTGCCAAACCCATCATCGATCCGGGATTAGCGCAATGCGCGGTGATTTCAGTGCCGGTGTCTTCCAACACGCAATCGGCCAGAAATCGTTTGTAGCGGCGGGTCAGCCGTGCGGGGACAAGATCGGTTTGAAAGCGCATGGGCGCAGGTCTATACCTCGCCTGAGGTCAGACGCAAGGAGAGCCCGGACATGCCGAACCCAACAGCCGCAATGATCGTGATAGGCGATGAAATTCTGTCCGGCCGGACACGCGACGCCAACATGTACTACCTGGCGGGCGAGTTGACACAAGCCGGCATCGATCTGCGGGAGGTCCGGGTGGTCAGCGATGACCGTGGTGCGATCATTGCCGCGGTGCAGGCGGTTTCCGCCGCGTATGATCACGTCTTCACAAGCGGTGGTATCGGGCCAACCCATGACGACATCACGGCCGATTGTATCGCAGCCGCATTCAGCAAAGAGATCGACGTGCGCGATGATGCCCGGCAAATCCTTGAACGACATTATGCCGCGACCGGAACGGCGCTCAACGCCGCCCGGTTGCGGATGGCGCGCATTCCCGATGACGCGGTTCTGATCGACAATCCTGTATCATCGGCACCTGGGTTCACGCTGGAGAATGTGCACGTGATGGCCGGGGTTCCGTCGGTCTTCAAAGCGATGGTGGAGAGCTTGTTGCCCACGCTGACCGGCGGCGCGCCGCTTGTCTCTGAAACGCTGCGCATTGATCGTGGCGAAGGTGACATCGCCGGTCCGTTGGGCGCATTGGCTGCCGAGTATCCGATGTTGAGCATGGGATCCTATCCGTTTCAGAAGAAAAGCGGCAAATACGGGTCCAACGTCGTCATACGCGGTTCCGATGCGGCCCTTGTGCACAAGGTCGTTCAGGAACTCGCGGCAAGCTTCCAGAAATGAATACCGGCCCGCTCTTTGACGCAGTGGATGTCACCTGGCCTGCGGCGAAGCGTGTTCATCTGGGGGCATGGATACTGCGCGACGGGCAGGGGGGTGGAAAACGCGTGTCTGCCGCAACGGCGGTGCAAGACGTGACAGACGCCGACATAGAAGTTGCAGAAGACGCGATGACAAACGCGGGTCAAACGCCCTTGTTCATGATCCGGCCGGAAGATACTGATCTTGATCGCGTTTTGGCAGCCAGGGACTACGAGGTGGTTGACCCTGTCAATATCTACAGCATTGCGCTTGAACACCTGACGGACAAGCCGATGCCGCGGGTGACTGCATTCTGCATCTGGGAACCATTGGCGATCATGGAAGAGATCTGGGCGCAGGGTGGGATCGGCCCGGAACGTATCGCGGTCATGGCACGGGCCGATATCAAGACCGGTATTCTGGCACGCTGGAATGAAAAACCAGCAGGCGTGGCCTTTGCGGCGGTGCATGGCGGCATCTGTATGGTACATGCGCTGGAAGTACTGCCCGAACAGCGCAGGCAGGGGGTGGCGCAATGGGTTATGCGGGCTGCCGCCTTCTGGGGCCGGGAGCAGGGGGCCACCGATATTGCCGTTTTGTGCACCAAGGCGAATACCGCGGCAAATGAGCTTTATTCCTCTCTGGGCTTTGAGGTGGTGGCGGATTACCATTACCGTCAGAAAGTCATGTAAGGAGCCCTGACCCGTGGCTGACAAAGCCCTTCCCACAGCCCTGAACCTACCCATGGTCGATCCGTTGCCGGAAGCAACGCAGAAGTATTTCGACGTGTGCCAGGACAAGCTGGGCATTATCCCCAATGTGCTGCGCGCCTATGCGTTCGACATTGAAAAGCTGGATGCCTTCACCGGGATATACAACAACCTGATGCTGGCGCCCTCCGGGTTGAGCAAGCTGGAAAGAGAAATGATCGCGGTCGTCGTTTCCTCGATCAACAAGTGCTTTTACTGTCTCGTTGCACATGGCGCGGCGGTGCGGGCGATGTCCGGTGACCCGAAACTGGGCGAGGCGCTGGTCATGAACTACCGGGTTGCCGACATAGACGCGCGTCAACGGGCGATGCTGGATTTTGCCGCACATATGACGACCGCCAGTGCCACGATAGAGGAAACGCACCGGGCCGCCCTTCGCGAGGTCGGGTTCACGGATCACGACATCTGGGATATCGCGAATGTGGCCGGGTTTTTTAACATGACGAACCGCGTCGCAAGCGCAACGGCCATGATGCCAAATGATGACTATCACGCGCAGGCCAGATGAAACGGCAGAGCATTGCTTTAACCACATCTCTGTTGCTCAGCGCCGGCAATGTTGTCGCGCTGGATCTCGCCATGCCCGCAGGCGCGCGTCTGACAGTAGAGCGGGCAACCCCGGTTGACAGCTTTGATGCGCCGATTGGTGCCTTTTCGGGCGAGGGCGTGCCGTTCCGCGTTCTGGAAGGGGCCGTGAACCGGCGCGCGTGGCGGATCGGTACGGCTGGACTGACGGTATTGCAAGTCATGGCGCCGCTACGTGAGCAAATCGAGGCACAGGGATTCACCATTGCTTTCGAATGTGCCGCAACTGCCTGTGGCGGCTTTGATTTTAGGTTTGGAATAGAGGTCCTGCCAGGCCCGAACATGTACGTAAACATTGGGTCTTATCGCTATTTGACGGCTTTCAGGGGACCCGAGGACAATCCGACCGAGGCGATTACCGTGTTGGCGAGCGTCACTTCGGATTCCGCTTACGTACAAGTCATCGAGGCTGTCACAGGCCTGTTGAGCGCCGTGCCGGATACTCCGGAAGCTGCGGTGCCTGACCCGGTCGAGAGGCCGGGGGGCACGCCGGTACCAGGAACCTTTCGTTTGCTTGAAGACGGTTTCGTGATTTTGCGCGATCTTGACTTCAGATCCGGCACATCGGAACTGGGCGCTGGACCCTACCCATCGCTGGATCGTCTGGCCGAGGTTCTGGCCAGCAATCTCGACCTGCGCGTGGCCCTCGTTGGTCATACGGATACCGTCGGGGCCCTGGACCCGAACATTGCCTTGTCGCGCCAAAGGGCGCAGGCCGTGCGGACGCGCCTGATCGACGACTATGGGGTCGACCCGGCGCGCCTTGATGCGGAAGGCATGGGATACCTGTCCCCGGTTGCGTCGAACCAGACGGCGGAAGGGCGCAACGAGAACAGGCGCGTCGAAGCCATTGTGCTGAACAGCGAGTAAGACCGGTTGCCCCGGGCAGAAAAAACCCCCGGCATGTACACATACCGAGGGCAAGGTCACCGAGGGGGTGTTCTGTGAGTTACCAGTCCGAAGGGCCCTTTTCAGCAAAGGCGTGAACAAGGAAGTCGATGAAGGCGCGAACTTTGGGCTGCGTGAAGCGCCCGGGGGGGTAGACCGCGTAAATGCCTTGGGTTTCCAGGGGCAGGTCCGGAATAGCGTCTTCGATCAAACCTTTGTCCATTGCGTCCGCGTACAGGAAGCTCGGCAGGTAGGCGATACCAAGGCCGGAAATGGCCGCGTTCAGCAGGGATTGTCCGTCGTTCACGCTGAGCCATCCGGCCGTACGCACCTGACGTTTCTCGCCGGAAGGCGCAGTCAGCTTCCAGACATTGCCGGAGGACTGGTTGGAATAATGCAGCAGTTTGTGATTGTTCAGATCGTCGATTTTCTCGGGTCGGCCGTATTTCTCGAAATACTCAGGGCTGGCGATCATGCGTTTTGTCGTCTCCGTCAGCTTGCGGGCGCGCAGGGTGCTGTCTTCCAGTTCGCCGATGCGAACGGCCATGTCGAACCCTTCGGAAATCAGCTCCACATAGCGATTGTTCAGTACCATGTTGACCGTGATGTCGGGAAAATCGGACAGGAATTCACTGAGCACGGGGGACAGGTGGTTCACACCGAAATCCGTTGCGACGGAAATCCGCAGCAGGCCCGAGGGCGCGCTTTGCATTGATGTGACAAGTGCATCGGCCTCGCCTGCGTCATTCAGAACGCGGCGGGCGCGGTCGTAATAGGCCAGACCGATCTCGGTGGGGCTTACCCGGCGGGTTGTCCGGTTGAGAAGGCGCGCGCCGAGGCGCGCTTCAAGCGAAGACACGTGTTTTGAAACAGCGGATTTGGAAATCCCCATCTTCTTGGCCGCATCGGTGAAGCCGCCTTGGTCGACAACCGTGGCGAATGCTTCCATTTCTGTGAGGCGGTCCATTGCCTTCCCCTTTTATTCTGTCAGTTCCAAGGACGTGTATGCAGATCAAATCGGGCAGGAACGCGGCGCGGGTGAGACAGTATCGCGGTTTTTGCATGGATCGTTCTGGGCATGGAAACGCTGAACTGCCTTTCCCGCCATGATAGTGATGTCACAGCGGACACACCATAGGCGCGATCAGAGACAGCTGTCTCAACCCTCTATGGTTGAGCATGAACGCGCTCAATTCTGCTCAGAGTAGGCAAGCCCAAGCCGGAGTCTGCGCACATTCTGCGCAACTTGCCGGGATGTTCGGCAAAAAAATTACAGCATGGCTGCCAGGCGCGTTCCCTGATTGATTGCACGTTTGGCATCCAGTTCGGCGGCGACGTCCGCGCCCCCGATCACATGGCAGGCGGTGCCTTGGGCTTGGAGTGCATCCGCGAGGCTGCGGTCTGACAATTGGCCGGCGCATAAAACGATCGTGTCGGCCTCTATCAGGGTCGGATTGTCACGCGCTTCGCCGTGAGACACCCAAAGACCTTCGGCCTCGATGCGCTCGTAGTTGACGCCGCCGATCATCTTGACATCTTTCATGGCGAGCGCGGCCCGGTGTATCCACCCCGTGGTTTTGCCAAGCCGCTTGCCGGGCTTTTCGGCCTTGCGCTGCAGAAGGGTCACATGGCGTGCCGGTGCGTCGGGCTGCGGACCTTCCGGTGCAAGACCCGAACGATGCTCCTCAGGGTCGGCGACCCCCCACTCGCGCATCCAGTCGGGAAGGCTTTCGGTCGGGCTCACCCCTTCGTGCACAAGGTACTCGGCAACGTCGAAACCGATGCCACCCGCACCCACGATCGCCACGCGCTTGCCGACGCTGGCCTTGCCGCGCAGCACGTCGATGTAGCTGACGACATGGGGCGCGTCCTGTCCGGGAATTTCGGGGTCGCGCGGAACCACACCCGTAGCGATGATCACCTCGTCGAAGGCTTGCAGGTCCGTGGCGCCGACATCGCGCCCCAGCGCAAGCGTGACTTTCAGATCGGCCACCATCGTCCGATACCATTCCACCAGCCCCCAGAACTCCTCCTTGCCCGGCACCTGTTTGGCCATGTTCAACTGGCCTCCGATCTCCGCCGCGCGGTCAAACAGCGTGACCGAATGCCCCCGTTCCGCGGCCGTGATCGCAACGGACAGGCCGGCCGGGCCAGCGCCCACAACGGCAATCGACCTGGAGACGTCGGTGGGGATGATCTGCAGCTCGGTTTCATAGCAGGCGCGGGGGTTGACGAGACAGCTTGATATCTTCCCGTTGAACGTGTGGTCCAGACAGGCCTGATTGCAGGCGATGCAGGGGGCGATCTGATCTGCCTTGCCGGCCATTGCCTTTGCAACGAAGTCGGCATCTGCCAACATGGGTCGCGCCATGGACACCATATCTGCGCATCCGGTGGCCAAGACGTTTTCGGCCACGTCCGGCGTGTTGATCCGGTTCGACGTGATCACCGGAATAGTCACCTTGCCCATCAGTTTCCTGGTCACCCAGGCAAAAGCCGCCCGGGGCACAGAGGTGGCAATGGTGGGGATGCGGGCCTCGTGCCAGCCGATGCCGGTATTGATAATCGTCGCGCCTGCCTTCTCAATCTCCTGCGCAAGCTGAACCACCTCGTCATGGGTGGAGCCATTAGGCACAAGATCGATCATCGACAGACGATAAATGATGATGAAATCCGTGCCGACCGCCTCGCGAACACGGCGTACGACACTGATCGGCAAACGCATGCGATTTTCGTAGGAACCGCCCCATTCATCGTCGCGCTTGTTGGTATGAGTCACAAGGAACTGATTGAGAAAATAGCCTTCCGACCCCATAATCTCCACGCCATCGTATCCGGCCTGTTGCGCGTGTTCCGCGCATGCCACGATATCGCCAATCTGTTTTTCGATCCCCTCCGCGTCAAGCGCCGCAGGTGGAAAGGGCGAGATCGGAGACTTCACGGCGGAGGGAGCGACGCATTTCGGTCCGTAGGCATAGCGACCCGCATGCAGAATCTGCATGGCGATCTTGCCGCCCGCGTCATGGACGCGTTTTGTGATGATACTGTGATTGTCCACATCCTGCTGACTAACCATCATCGCGGCACCGGGCAAAACCGACCCTTCAAGGTTCGGTCCGATGCCGCCGGTGACCATCAATCCAACCTGCCCCCGGGCGCGCGCCGCGTAAAATTCTGCGACGCGGTTCCAGTCCTTCGTCTCTTCCAGTCCCGTGTGCATCGAACCCATCAGAACGCGGTTTTTCAACGTCGTGAAGCCCAGATCGAGCGGCGCCAGAAGATGTGGATAGTCGGCCATGTGAAACCCTCCCCGGTTTTGGTTGTCACGAGATCACATTTTCACGTAACTGCTGTCACGTCGAACGCGGCGTCACAAATTCAGCCGACCGTCACAAAGGATGCCAAGATGCTGAGATGGGCCTCGCCGGGGGACACGCCTGAACTGGCGCAGGTCTTTTTTGCAGCGGTGCGCGAAGGGGCCAGCCCCTATTCCGACGCACAACGGAAAGCCTGGCTGCCCGCATCCCCGGGTGGCCGCGCATGGGCAGAGCGTCTGGAGGCCAAACATGTTGCGGTTGCCGAACGCGACGGGGTCATTGCCGGTTTCATCTCCGTCGAGGCCGGGGGCTATATCGACCTTGCCTTCATCAGGCCGGAGCATCAGGGCACCGGCCTGTTCGGGCAGATCTTCCAGAAGATTGAAAGCTGGGCCAGAAATCACAGCGAACCTCGTTTATGGACCCATGCCAGCCTCATGGCGCAACCGGCCTTTCGGGCAAAGGGCTTTTTGGTTATCCATCACGAGACGGTCGAGCGCGACGGCCAGAAACTGACCCGCGCAAAAATGGAGAAAATCCTGACATGACGCCCGAAGAGATTGCACAACTGCCCTACCGTCCCTGCGTGGGTGTCATGCTGGTCAATGCAAGCGGATGTGTTTTCGTTGGGCAAAGGCGCGACAACAACCTGGCGGCATGGCAGATGCCGCAGGGGGGGATCGACAAGGGGGAGACCGCCGAGAGCGCCGCGTTGAGAGAGCTGTGGGAAGAGACGGGCGTTACGGCGGACCTCGTTACCATTCTGGCGGAAAGCAATCAGTGGCTGCCGTATGAGCTGCCGCATGATCTCGTCCCGAAGCTCTGGAAGGGGCGGTACCGCGGTCAAAAGCAAAAGTGGTTCCTGATGCGGTTCCATGGCGACGACAGCCAAGTCAATATCGCGACGGATCACCCGGAATTCTCTGAATGGCGCTGGTTGCCGGCCGTGCAGCTGGTCGAGCACATCGTTCCGTTCAAACGAGCGGTCTATGCCGCTGTGATGCGTGAATTCGGTGACCTAATTTAGGGCCGCAGAATAGGCACATTCGGCCCGGCGTGTTCCGGCAGAATGTCGATGACCCTTGGATCCTCGTCAATCTCGACCGCCTGCCTGACCGGGGTGAAACCGCTGCGCCGATAAAAGTTCAGTGCTTGCGGGCTGTCGATGGTGCAGGTGTGCACATGAAAGCGCGAGATTGGCTGCGCCCAGGCCCGGGTAATGGCTTCGTTCATCAGGTAACGCCCTGAGCCCGTGCCGATCAGGCTGCCGGTCACGCCGAAGTAGGCCAGCTCACAACTGCCTTCTGAGCGAAAATCCAGTTCCAGCAGGGCTTCGTCCTGGCCATCGCGGCTCAGCGTGAATACTTCCACCTTTGGGTCGTTCAGGATGCTCCCCAGTTCGACGTCGTTCAGCATCAACCGCCCGTACCAGAGCCAGTCGAGCGCCCCGACGCGGGTGAAGATGTTGCGATACCAAGCGAGGTCAGGCGTCACGCGCCTGAAAGACACGCCGTCCGGCAAGGTGATGTCCATTGTTACCGCTTTGGATGTCATTTCCAGATAGGTCACGATCATCGCGACCTTGCCGGGAGGAATGTCGTGGAACCCGTTGCTGAGCATCGTCAGACGAGGCCCTGCTCGCGGAATACCTCCATCATGTCGATCTGCGGGCGCGGGCCGACGTGACTGATGACCTCGGCGGCACATAAGTTGCCCATGCGAGCGCAGGCTTCCAGATCGCGCCCTGTGGCAAGACCGTAAAGGAACCCGGCGGCAAACTGGTCGCCCGCACCGGTTGCATCGACCGGCGTGACCTTGTGAACCGGCACATCGATGCGTTTGCCATCCGAGATCACGGTCACCCCGTCGCCGGAGCGGGTGCAGACCACAAGCCCGCAAATCTCAGCCGTTTTGGCCAGAGAGGTTTCGAGGTCCGTTTCAAACAGGGATTCGATTTCGTGCTGGTTGCCAATGACATAGTCCAGATCATGTTCAATCAGCGACAGGAAGTCCGCCCGGTGCCGTTCCACGCAGAACGGGTCGGAAATGGCGATACCCGCGATGCCGTTGCCTGCCTTGGTCGCACGCGCCGCTTCGCGAAAGGCGGTTTTGCCGGCATCATGGTCAAAGAGATACCCTTCGAGAAACATGATTTTGGCGTTACCGGACACTTCCTGGGGGACGTCATCCGATGTCAGGCCTGTTGAAATGCCCAGGTAGGTATTGAGCGAGCGCTCGCCGTCCGGTGTCACGAAGATCATACAGCGCGACGTCGGGACATCGCCGTCAACCACCGGGGGGTTTACAAAATCAATGCCATTGTCGGTCATTGCGCTTGCGTAGAACTGGCCCAGGGCGTCATCGCGCACGCGGCCAATGAACGCCGTTTGCAAACCCAGCGACCCCACGCCAGCAACGGTATTGGCCACGGCGCCTCCCGGCGTCTGAAGCCTGTCGTTCATTGAGGCAAACAGCACCTCGGACCGATCCTGATCCACGAGTTGCATGATGCCTTTCTCAATGCCCATGTGACCCAGAAAGCTGTCATCGGCATGGGTGATCACATCGACAACGGCGTTTCCGATGCCAACAACTTCGTAGGTGTTCATACAGTTTTGTCCTCAAATGGGCAGAGATCCCGGATGATACAGGTCGGACACATCGGCTTGCGGGCTTTGCAATGATAGCGTCCGTGCAGGATCATCCAGTGATGCGCATGCAGCTGAAAATCAGCCGGTACATTGTCTTCAATGGCGCGCTCGACGGCGTCCACAGTTTTTCCCGGCGCGATGCCGGTGCGGTTGCCGAGGCGGAAAATATGCGTGTCCACGGCCTGTGCCGGATGCCGCCACCACATGTTCAGCACAACATTTGCCGTTTTGCGGCCCACGCCGGGCAGGCCCTGCAAAGCGGCGCGACTGTTGGGCACTTCGCCAGCATAGTCCCGAACCAGAATTTCGCTCAGCTTGATGACGTTTTTGCCCTTCTGGCGAAACAGCCCGATTGTCTTGATGTGCTCTGTCAGGCTGTCGATACCCAGATCGAGCATTTTCTGCGGCGTATCGGCGATTTGGAACAGCTTGCGGGTTGCCTTGTTGACGCCTGCGTCCGTTGCCTGCGCACTCAGCGCAACCGCGACGACAAGCGTATAGGCATTCACGTGCTCAAGCTCCCCCTTGGGTTCGGGATCTGCTTCGTGAAAGCGCGTGAAGATCTCGCGGATCGTGTGATAACCGAGCTGTTTTGCCATCTCCCCGGTATGGGAGAATTCCCGTCAGGGGGCAAGAGCCTGCCGGGGCAATCATCGAGAACTGGGTGGTAATTCATCGGGTTTTTAAGGTGAATCTTCACATCTTTATGAGAGCAAGAGCGCGTTTTATGACGTGAGGAGACTTCAATGCCGACGAGCGTGTTTTACGGCTATTCGCCGAACGCCCTTGTGTATGACCCCGGCACAGGCACTTTCATGCTGGACCCGGACTACAATTTCGGGACCGACAGGGTGCGCTTTGAAGTGACCGATGACGATAACTTTCTGGATGGTGACGAGAAAAACAATGAAGTCGGTGAAGACTCCAATCAAACGGGCGTTGTAACCGCCCCTGATGGCGCGCCAATTTCGTCCGGTTTGATCTATGGTGAGCAATTTGCCATTTTGCGGGCGCCCGACGGATCGTACGTCACGATCGACCGCATAGAAATCGGTGGTCAGAACGTCGGCTACGTTCCCTCTGAACCGTTGCAGCCCGGCGTCACCTACAGCTATGCTGGCGGGCGCGACATCGATAATGCGCTGGGGGGACCCGACGGTGACGATACGCGTCTGTCCTACAGCCAGTACGAAGCAAACAGCGTGCCGTGTTTTGGTCCGGGCACCATGATTCAGACCGAGAACGGCGAAATGCCCGTCGAATGGCTGGAGACATCGGATATGGTGTTGACCCGGGATCACGGGTACCAACCGATCCGGTGGATCGGCCGCACGAAGCTGCCCCCGGGGTATTTCAGACAAAACCCGGATGCCCGACCGCTATGCATCCCGGCGGGGTCGCTGGGCGCAAAAGGCCCCGCGCATGACCTGCATGTGACCGGCGATCACCGCGTGCTGATTGCCTCGGCCAAGGCGGAGGCGCTGTTTTTCTCAAACGAGGTGCTGGCGCCGGCGAAGGCCTGGTTGGATTCAGGTCATGCCCGACAGATCGATCCTGCATCTGTTTATTCCGTGACCCACATCGCCTGCGCGCAGCATCAGATCATTCTCGCGCAGGGGGCATGGGTCGAGACCCTGTTTCCCGGACGCGAATGTCTGCGCCGGTTGAGCGCCGAAGATGCGACCCGCCTGCAGGACGCCCTGGGCGAGACCTTCTCCGGCATGCGAACCGCGCGCCAGTGCGTATCACGAAAGGAGGCCGGTCTGCTGATCGAACCCATCCGCAAGAGATCCTTACCCGTCGCCTACCTTAAGACCAGACGTCACGCCTAATCCGCAGGTTCCGGGTCGCACTATGCCTGATGATTTCCTAAATTGTCGGCATGACACAGCATCAGACCCTCCCCGATGACACTGAAACCGCGTATCACTACCGCGTGGTGCGCCGCGCGATCGATCTCATTGACGAGGCGCAAGATCCTTTGTCGCTCGACCATATCGCCGCGGAAATGGGCATGAGTACCGCGCATTTCCAGCGGGTTTTTTCGCGCTGGGTCGGTGTCTCGCCGAAACGGTATCAGCAGTATCTGACACTTGGTCACGCTAAAACCCTGCTGCGGGACAGATTCACGACCTTGGAGGCGTCGCATGCTCTGGGTCTGTCGGGAAGTGGCCGTTTACATGATCTCTTTGTGCGGTGGGAAGCCATGAGCCCCGGTGAGTTCGCCCGCGGTGGCAAGGGCCTCAAGATTTTTTGGGGCTGGTTCGAAAGCCCCTTCGGTCCGGCGGTCGTCATGGGCACGGACAAGGGGATTTGCGGCATCGGCTTCGCCGCGGAAATGGGCGAAGAGGCCACTCTGCAGGATCTTCTGAGCCGCTGGCCCGATGCTGAATTTGTCGAGGATCCGATGATGTTGCGGCCTTGGGTCTTGCAGGCATTCGGTGCGGGCGACGGGTCGCTGGACAAAGCCCCGCTGTTCCTGATCGGCGCGCCCTTCCAGATCAAGGTCTGGGAGGCCCTGTTGAGCATTCCCTCCGGTCAGGTCACTACCTATTCCGAGATCGCGCAGGCCATTGGAGCGCCGCGCGCGGTGCGTGCGGTGGGCACCGCGGTGGGCCGCAATCCGATCAGTTGGCTCATCCCCTGTCACCGTGCCCTGCGCAAGTCGGGCGGTTTGGGAGGGTACCATTGGGGCCTGCCAATGAAACGTGCGATGCTTGCCTATGAGGCCGTGCGCGCGGAAAGTTGATCATATTGTGTGGCCGGCAGGTTGTCGCCGATGGATATTTCCCCTTGGTTTGTGGTGGAACGCACGCCATATATAACGCGTTCACACAAAGACGCCTCGCCCGAACGGGGCCGTAACCATCGAAGGCAGTACACTATGACATTCGTTAAAACTCCGATTATTCTCGCGCTGTCGGGCGCGCTGGTTCTTTCGGCCTGCACCGACCCAAGCCAAATCGGCGCAAATTCAAGCAATCCCAAAGCACAACGGGGCGCTTTGATCGGCGCTGGTGCCGGTGCGGCCCTCGGCGCGTTGTCCAAGGGCGACGGCAACCGGGGCGACGGGGCCATTGTCGGCGCACTTGTCGGCAGCGCCATTGGTGCGGGCATCGGCTATTCGCTGGACCGGCAGGAAGCGGACCTGCGCAACCAGCTCGGCAACGATGACGTCACGATAACCAATACCGGCGATCGCCTGATCGTCAGCCTGCCGCAGGACATCCTGTTCGCCACCGACAGCTTTGCCGTGCGCCCGGACTTGCAAAACGACCTCTACACGGTGGCGGGCAACCTGCAGCAATACCCCGAGTCCACGATTCAGGTTGTGGGTCACACCGACAGCGATGGCGATGCAGCGTATAACCAGCAATTGTCTGAACGCCGTGCCAACGCCGTTGGCAACGTCCTGCGTAACGCCGGTGTTTCAAGCGCCCGCATCCGTACCTTTGGCCGCGGTGAAAACCAGCCGGTGGCCAGCAACCTGAGCGCTCAGGGCAAGGCCCAGAACCGGCGCGTTGAAATCGTCATCCTGCCCAACGCGTGATCGCAGTACATCGGTTGATCGATCGCAAAGCCCCGGAAACTTTCCGGGGCTCTTGTTTTTTGGCGCGGCAGCATCAGGATAAATGCGGACACAGCTAGGAAAGAACTGGAATAATGGCTAACTACACACTCCTCGGTTTGTCCGGGTCCCTGCGCCGAGCGTCTGCAAACATGCAGCTGTTGCGCGAAGCTGCGCGGTTGTTCGGAGACTGTGACTTTGATCTCGGTGATCTGAACCTGCCCCTTTACGATGGTGATGACGAGGCGGAAACCGGCGTGCCCGATGTGGTTCAGACACTAGCAGAGATGATCGAAACCGCAGATGCCGTGATGATATCGACACCCGAATACAACAAGGGGCCGTCCGGGGTCCTGAAAAACGCCCTCGACTGGGTCAGCCGCGTGAAAAACAATCCGTGGAACGGCAAGCCCGTGGCCGTAATGTCCGCTGCTGCAGGCCGTGCAGGTGGCGAGCGAGCGCAAATGGTGCTGCGCGGTTTCATGGTGCCCTTCCGACCGCGCGTCCTGCAGGGCCCGGAAATCCACCTTGCCGATTGCAACAATCAGTTTGACGATGCCGGGCACTTGACCGGCGAGGTCTACCTGCGTGAGCTCGCGGCGCTTATGCAGGCGCTGCGCACGGAAATTGAGCGTCAGTAGGCCGGTACGGAGACTTCGATCAGGTTCTTGTCCGGATCCCGCAGGTATAGTGATGTAATCGGCCCCCTGGCGCCGGTCCGCTGTACCGGGCCCTCCTCGATCTCCACCTGGTGGGTTGTGAGATGCACAATCCACGCCTCCAGAGGCGCGTCGGTCAGCAGGCAGATATCTGCGGTGCCGGGATGAGCGTGGGCGGCTTTCGGATCAAATTCCCGTCCCTTCTGATGCAGGTTGATCTTGCTTTGGCCGAAAAGCAGCGACCACCTGCGCGTGCCGTCAGTCGCCTCGAACTGCTCACCACGCATGCCCAGAACCTGCGTGTAAAAGCGAACCGTTTCGGGGATGCTTGCAACCGTCAGGACCAAATGATCCAGGGCGCGCACGCGGCATTGAATTTCCGATTGGTGCACGTCGTTTTTCCTTGCTAGCTTTTCAATGATGAAAGATGCAATGCCCACGCCATTTAGTCAAAGCGATCCGTTGGATCCCGCCCGCGCGCAGGCCTTGCAGGCAACATTGGGCGCATCTGCCGATTTGGCAGTGGGCGATGAGTTGCCGCCGTTTTTTCATCAGCTCTATTTCTGGACCCCGCATCCTCCCGATCATCTGGGCCGTGATGGCCATCCGAAAACCGGGGGATTGATCCCTGATATGGGTTTGCCACGGCGCATGTGGGCAGGCGGGCGCATGCTGTTTCATCAGCCGTTGCGCCTGGGTTTCAGCGCGGATAGGCGGTCCGTTTGCACCGCGTCGGAGGAAAAATCGGGGCGCTCCGGTGCTCTGGGTTTGGTGACGCTGCGCCACGATATCTATCAGGATGCAACGCTTTGTCTGACCGAATTTCAGGACCTCATTTACCGTGAAGACTCTGATCCCAACGCGCCGGCACCTCAGCCTGCCATCGCGCGCACCGACGAGGATAACCTGCAGAAAACCGCCTTTGATACAACGCTGCTGTTTCGCTATTCGGCGCTTACCTTCAATGGTCACCGGATCCATTACGACGAGGACTATGCCCGAAACGTCGAGGGGTATTCAGGGCTGGTGGTTCATGGCCCGTTGCTCGCGCAATATCTGATGTTGATGGCGCAACGCCTGCTTGGCAGGCTCAAGGCGTTCGAATTCCGTGCGACGGCACCCCTGATGCACTGGGAGACCGCAGAGTTGTGTCAGCGAGGGCACGCGCTGTGGGTCCGTGCGCCTGACGGGCGACAGTGTATGACCGCGACCGCGACGCCGCTTTAGAGCGATGCTTCGACGTCAAATCCGGCCGGAATGTGATTGCGACCTTCCAAGAGCAGGTCGGCCATGACTTCCGCGACTTTCGGCGCCATGCCAAAGCCAATCTTAAACCCGCCGTTGGCAATGAAATGTCCCGGGCGGTCCGGCCATGCGCCTAACATCGGGGCGCGGCTGCGTGCGCGTGGGCGCACCCCGGCCCACCGCTGCACGACCTTCGCATCGCGCAACACGGGGACAGCGTCCCGTGCTTTCGCGATGATGATGTCCAGCTGTGTGTCCGTTTCATGCGGGCTGTCATACTCCCGTTCGGAAGTTGACCCTATGGCCACGGTGCCGTCCAGATGCGGGATCACATGCACTGTATCTGCGAACAATTGCGGAGCGTGCCGCGCGTCATATTGCAGCAATGCTGCCTGTCCTTTGACCCCAGTGCCGACGCTGCGGCTGCGCACCGCATTCAAATCGGTCAGACCGGACACGCCTGTTGCCCATACAACGGGCCCACGGCTTTCGCCATGTGACTGGACCGTGACGCCATGGGCGTCCAATGCGGCCACGAGGGCCATGCAGGCGTTTCGTGGGTGCAGATGCGCGCTCAGCGTGTCGCGCACGATCCAGCCGGTGGGTGAATGCGGCACCCAGGAATGACCGGAGACCGGCTCCACCACCCAGCTTGCCTTGTCTTGCCACAGTTCGGTGGCCGTCTCCGCCCGGCGGTGCGCCAGCGAAAGGGCCGGTTCATCCGCTATGGGCTGTAGTCTGCCAGACCGCGTATAACCGGTGCGTTTGCCACCTGCTGCTTCGACATCCCGCCAAAAAGCGCCCGCCATCAAAAGGCTGTCCAGTTGAAAAGCCTTTTTTGCATTCCAGTTTTCGGGAACATGTGGGGCCAAAGCGCCGACGATGCCACCGCTGCTGCCTGCAGCGGGGCCACAAGGGTCAATCAGCTGCACCCGCGCACCGCGCTGTACGCAAACCCAGGCAATGGACAGCCCGAAAATTCCTGCACCGCGAACGGTCACATCTGCCATTGCCAATCCTCGTGCTGTCCACCAGTGTCGCGATGAATTCCAGCTACCCTTACAAGGCCAGGCCGTGCAGAACCAGATGGCAGACGTGACGTGGGGCAAGAACGGCGTCCCGGTTTCTGATCGTTTTGATGATCCCTATTTCAGCCTTGAGAACGGTCTGGATGAAACGCGTCACGTATTCTTGCAGGGCAACAACCTGCCTGACCGGTTCCGCGACGGCTTTCATGTGGCAGAGCTCGGGTTCGGCACCGGGCTGAACTTTCTGGCGACCTGGAGCGCGTGGAGGGATGCAGATGTGCCGGGTCGGTTCCGGTTCACCAGCTTCGAGGCCTACCCGATGTCGGCGGCGGAGATCGGCAGGGCGCTGGCGCCTTTTGAACAGCTGGCTGATGGTGCCGCCACACTGACGCGTCTCTGGCGGCCGGGTGGGGGTCGTTTCGAGCTGTCTGATGACGTTGTGCTCGAGGTCATAACAGGCGATGCCCGTGTTACCTTGCCTGACTGGGCTGGCCGCGCCGACGCCTGGTACCTTGACGGCTTTTCGCCCGCCAAAAACCCCGAGCTTTGGTCCGCCGATCTGATGCGCGAGGTAGCGATTCACACCGTCGAATGCGGGACGTTCGCAACATATACCGCCGCGGGGTTCGTGCGGCGCAGCCTGTCGGACGCCGGATTCAGCGTCGAGCGGGTCAAGGGTTTCGGCCGCAAGAGGCATATGTCGGTTGGAGTTCTGCAAGGATGACACAATCGAATAATGTGCGTCTGGGCGTCATCCTGATGTTGCTGACGACTATTGTCTTTGCGCTGCAGGATGGCATCTCGCGGCATCTGGCGGCGGAGTACAATGTCTATCTGGTTGTGATGGTGCGTTATTGGTTTTTTGCTGCATTTGTCATCGTCATCGCGCAGCGCAATGCGGGCAGCATCCGTGCTGCCGCACATACGAGACAACCCGTGCTGCAGGCGTTTCGGGGTGTGTTGCTGGCACTTGAAGTCTGCGTGATGGTGACGGGGTTCACGCTATTGGGACTGGTTGAAAGCCATGCTGTCTTCGCCTGTTATCCGCTGCTGGTGGCAGCGCTTTCAGGGCCGGTTCTGGGCGAGAGCGTGGGGTGGCGCAGGTGGGCCGCGATTGCGGTCGGGTTGGTTGGGGTTATCATCATCCTGCAGCCCGGCATGTCAGTCTTCGATCCTTTCGCCACTGTGCCCTTGATCGCTGCCATGATGTTCGCGCTCTATGCCTTGCTCACACGCTACGTTGCGCGCCAGGACAATACCGCAACCAGCTTTTTCTGGACCGGTGTTGCCGGTGCCATCATGATGACCGTGATCGGCATTTGGTACTGGGAACCGATGACCGGCGTGGATTGGATGTGGATGGCAACGCTTTGTGTGACCGGGGTCACCGGCCACTGGTTGCTGATCCGCTGTTACGAGGCCGCCGAAGCCAGCGCAGTGCAGCCCTTCGCATATTTTCAACTGGTGTTCGCGGCAGCGATCGGCATCGCGCTTTTCGGAGAGACGATCCGGCCGAATGTGGCCCTTGGCGTGGCGATTATCGTGGCGGCGGGCCTATTCACCCTTTGGCGCGAACGCCAGCAAGGTTGACCCCGTCAGCTCGTCGATAAATGGCACCGGCATGGCCGGTTTACCCAATCTGGCGCGGTAGACGGGCAGGCTTTCGGCAACGCGCATCACGTAGTTGCGCGTTTCGCGGAACGGAATGTGTTCGATCCAGTCGACCATGTCCACTTCGCCTTTGCGCGGGTCACCGTATTTCAGCATCCACCGATCAGGGCGGCTTGGCCCCGCGTTATAGCCTGCAGACATCATCACGACGTTACCGCGAAAGCGCGAGGCCAGTCTCGACAGATAGGCCGCGCCCAGTTGCGCATTGTATTCGGGATCGGAAATGAGACGCTCCGTACTGTGTTCACCCTTCCGCCCGAGAAGCGCCGCGACCTCCCGCCCAGTTGCCGGCATGATCTGCATCAGACCGCGCGCGCCGACGCCGCTTTGTACACCCGGGTCGAATTCGCTTTCACGGCGCGCGATGGCCAGAACCATTTCAGCCGCCATGGGCAGGTTTTGCTCAGCAACCGGATGCAGCGCATAGTAACCGCGCGGAACCACTACGGCACGCCTGGCCGTGCGTTTCCCGATCATGACGGCCAAATGCGGCTGATCGGTATCAAGGGCCGCCTCGGCCAGAAGGGCCGCCTCCTCGTAATCCAAGCTCTCTGCGAGATGGGTCCAGAAGCGTTCAGCCAGATCCAGCTCGCCTGATGCTTGCAAGAGCAGGCCTGCGACGAAAACCGGTTTTTTGGACAAGGGAGCGTCCCGCCAATCCACGTCGACGGAGCGGGTGATCTGGGCCTCATCAAACGGCAGGTCTGCACGGTCTGCGGCCAGAAGCCCGTAAAAGGACGTTGGATATTGAGCGGCGTCTGCATAGGCCTGATCGGCTGCCGCGACATCGCCCATCGCTTCCAGGGCGCGCCCCTGCCAGTAACCGGAACGCCCTTTGGATATGGGAGACCGCACCGCCGCACCATGGTTCCGGAAGTGCTGAAGGGCGGTTTCGGGCTCTTTCAGCTTGCGAAGCGCTATATACCCCGACAGCCACTCAAGATCTGCATAGTTCGACCCCGACGTCAGAAAATGCCGTGACGCGATTTCGTAAGCGCGTTCGGCGTTGCCCTCGCGCATCTCCTGGCGGGCGATGGCACGGCGGCGGTTTGCCCAGGCTTCGGGATTACCCAGCGCCGCCGCACTCGTCGAGGTTGCCTGCAGCAAGCTCATCGCATCCTCCGCGCGGCCTTTGCGCGCGCGCCAGACGAACCTTTCGTATTGCAGGCCGGGCGCGTTCGCATGGCTTTTGGGCACGAGGGCGATCAGTGTGTCGACACCTTTCGCGCGGCCCCGCAGAGCAATGCGCGCCTTGGCCACGGCCACATCCGCGGCAGGCACGAGATCATAGAGGCGACGCGCATTCTCAAAGGCCCCCGCCCACAGCATCGCGTCCAGACGTTCGGCATGATGGTCTTTCAGCAGCTCTTGGTGATTTGCCAGAAACAAGGCCTGGGCGGTTGCGCCCATCGGCATTGATTTCCACGCAGCAAGTACGGTTGCTTCGGCCCGATCCTCCGCGCCGCTGCGGGAGAGCGCCACGGCATGCCGCAAGACGCCTTCGGGTGTCTGCGCGGGTGTATCGGCGAAAAACGCCAGCACGGCGGAATCGTTTTGAGCGATCACCACCCGTTCGGACTGCTTGCGCAGATACCGTTCGCCGGGCCAGTCCGGGCGCCGTTGCAGGAAAGAGATGACTTCCTCGTACGACCCCTTCCCGGCGCGCAGGCGGGACCATTCGATCACATCGGCGGCGACATCACCATCACGCGCGGCAATCTTGGCCGCCGTTTGCCAATCGCCATCGCGCATGGCATCCATCGCCCATGCGAGCGGGCGGGGTCGCTCTGCCAGTGCTGGCGTGGCGGTCCCAAAAATCACAATCAGTATCGTCAGCCAGCGTCTGATCACTTGCAATTCCCAGCGTTTGAGGGCTAGAGCCTCTGTTACATACAGCTTCATGGTCGCGTATCAAATCACGATCCTGCTGAAATGTGGTTAATCTCAGGCCATTTGCCGGCCAAAATGGAAAAAGGAGCGTGCACATGTTCAAAGGCTCAATGCCTGCCCTCGTCACGCCGTTCAGGAACGGCGAGCTGGATCTTGAGACACTTAAGAAGCTGGTCGAGTGGCATATCGGCGAAGGGAGCAACGGTCTGGTACCGGTCGGTACCACCGGGGAAAGCCCGACACTGACCCACCGGGAACACGAAACGGTGGTGGAAGAGGTTGTCAAGGCTGCAGCCGGGCGACTGCCTGTAATCGCGGGCGCGGGTTCCAACAACACGATCGAAGCCATGCGCCTTGCCCGCCACGCGGAGAAGGTGGGTGCCGACGCCGTACTTGTTGTAACGCCCTATTACAATAAGCCAACGCAAACCGGATTGATCGCGCATTTCACCGCTTTGCATGACTGCTGTGCGCTTCCCATCATCATCTACAATATTCCCGGCAGGTCTGTCGTGGACATGTCACCGGCGACGATGGGCGAACTGGCGAAACTGCCGCGGATTGTCGGTGTCAAGGATGCCACGGGCGATTTGGCGCGGGTGAGTGACCAGCGGCTGACTTGCGGGCCCGATTTCGTTCAGCTCTCGGGCGAGGACGCGACGGCCCATGGGTTCAATGCGCAAGGTGGTGTCGGCTGTATTTCGGTGACCGCCAACGTGGCCCCGAAACTGCTGAGCGAGATGCAGGCCGCCTGCCTTGCTGGTGATTACGCCAAGGCACTGAGCATTCAGGACCGTCTGATGCCCCTGCACAAGGCGATCTTTACCGAACCGGGTTTGGTCGGCGTGAAATACGCGATGTCGCGCCTCGATCTGTGCTCGGATGAAGTGCGGCTGCCGCTGACCAGCCTCTCCGATGCGACACGTGGCCTTGTCGATGATGGCCTGCGCCATGCCGGCCTGACAAATTGACCGGATCGGGCGGAGGGGATCTCCGCCCGCCCTTTCAATTGCACGCGAGGACGTCATGACAGCCCATGGCCGCAGACACGGTTTTGCGTTGTAAGGGAGCGATTATGAACATTCTACCGATCATTGCAGACAGCACCGGCGAGCTGGAATCGATCTTTCGTGACTTTCATGCGCATCCCGAGATCGGATTTCAAGAACAGCGGACGAGCCGTATCGTGGCCGAATTGCTGGCACGGTATGGCGTGGATGAGCTTCATTCGGGCCTCGCCGAAACCGGTGTCGTGGCGCTGATCCGTGGCAGGGGGCAGGGCAACCGCCGCGTCGGCCTGCGCGCGGATATGGATGCGCTGCCCATCGTTGAGAACAGCGGCTTGGACCACCGATCCCAAAACGTCGGCGTGATGCACGCCTGCGGGCACGATGGACACACAACGATGTTGCTGGGCGCGGCCAAACATCTGGCGGCCACGCGCGATTTCGACGGAACGGCGGCTTTGATCTTTCAGCCCGCCGAAGAAGGTCTCGGCGGTGCCAGAAGGATGATCGCGGACGGCCTGTTCGAGCGCTTCCCCTGCGATGAAATCTACGGCATGCACAACTACCCGACCGGTCGCCCGGGCACCGTGGGTATTTGCAAAGGCCCGGCTTTGGCGGGTGCCGCGTTTTTCGATATTCACATTCAGGGTCTTGGCAGCCATGCGGCCATGCCGCACGAGGGGCGTGATGCCCTGATGGTCGCAACGACGCTTGCCAATCAGTTGAACACGATCCTCAGCCGCAATATCGATCCACTGGAAACCTGTGTTCTGTCGGTGACCCAGATCCACGCCGGGAATGCCTATAACGTGGTGCCGGAAAAGGCGCATCTTGCAGGCACCATCCGCTACTTCAAGGAGGATATCTATGCAATCGCCGCGGCGCGCATGCGGGACATCTGCGCGGGGTTTGCACAGGCACATGAGGTGCAGGTCGAACTGGACCTGCGGAACGTGTTCGACGTTCTGGTCAATGATGCGGACCTGTCGGAGGCCTATATGGAAGCGGCAGCGGACATCGTGGGCAAGGGCAATACGTCGACGGCAAATTCACCCGAGACCGGATCGGAGGACTTCGCAGACATGTTGAAGGTCGTGCCGGGCGCTTATTGCGACCTCGGGCACAGCGGCACAGTGCCGCTGCATAACCCGCGTTTCGTGCTGGGCGAGGAAATCCTGCCGATCGGCGCATCCATCATGGCGCGTATCGTTGAAAGGCGTCTGCCGCTTTAGCGTTTGCCGTAATAGATGCCAACCACGTGCTCGGCTTCCGCGAAGAACAGCCAGCGGGCGGTCAAAACCCCGGCTACATGGCTGACTACCGCCAGCAAAACCAGGATATGTGAAAATGGCAGAACCAGAAGCACGAACGGCACCACCACCATCAGGAGCAATGAAATCGCGCGCAGCTTCTGGCTGTGCTTGCGCCCGATCTCATGTACGAATTCACGCAGGAGATAGTTCGTTCCCGTGTGCGGGGGTTCAAAGGCCCGCACGCTGCCGATGGTTCCCAGTCCCGTAGCGGTCGCCATATCGGTGCCGGAATTCGCAAGCGCCTTGTCGCCCTCGACCCAAGTGAAGATCTGCACCAGACCCGCGACAACCAGTAACACCAGCGCGACAGAGACCTGACCGGCAAACAACGCGCCCCCCGCCAGCGACAGCGAGAGAAATTTTACCGGCGTGATGGTCATGTGCCACCGCGGAATGGTCTTGAGCTGGGTATAGATCATCGAGGTGGTGAAGACCGTGGCCAGCGACAGTACCGCACCCAAGACGCCCAGAAACGCGATCCGGGTCTGAAAGAACACCAGACCGGCGGCGTAAAGACCCATGAGGACAAGTGCGCCCACGGCACACCATGCCTCACGGCTCAGCCAGCTGGACCGCCATTGCGTAAACGCCTTGATTGCACGTTCGGGGCGCCCGAGGTGAAAGGTTGACGCCAGCAGGCCACCGACGGCCATGGCGTAGGCGATGGCGAAGAAGGCAAATGCCATCCACCCGGTCACGGCGGGAAATCCAAGGCCCAGAAAGAACAGGAGCCCGAAGCCCAGGCCGCTGAAGGTGGTGAAGAAAATAACGGAAGGTGCCGGGTGCATCAGAGTTTCTCCAGGGTCTTGTCAAGCCAGCTGAGGAAGCCCTTCGGCTCTTCTGCGACGGGTGCGAGGAAAGGGGCCAGAACATCGAATTCTGGCATATCGTCCTTGGGCCGGGGCGGCAGGTACTGGTTCACGGGCTTGGTGCCCTGTTCTGGCATCAGGTCCATGCCGCCGCGTTCGGCGACAAGCTTGCTGACGTCGCTGGTCGCGTCGCCAAGATCGCCGAAATGGCGGGCACCGGCGGGGCAGGTACGCACGCAGGCGGGCTGGCGGTCTTCCTCCGGCAGGTTTTCGTTGTAAATGCGATCAACACAGAGCGTGCATTTCTTCATCACGCCTTCGGCCTGATCGAGTTCACGTGCGCCGTAGGGACAGGCCCAGGCGCAGAGACCGCAGCCGATGCAATTGGATTCGTTGACCAGAACAATGCCATCCTCCACCCTCTTGTAACTGGCCCCGGTGGGGCAGACGGTCACGCAGGGGGCGTCCTCGCAGTGCAGGCAGGATTTGGGGAAGTGAATAAGCTGTGCTGCCCCGTCATCCGGCTGCACCTCGAAGCTGTGCACCCGGTTCAGGAAGGTGCCGGAATTGTCGGCACCATAGGCGTTCTGATCAGACAGCGGTGCGCCGTAGTTTTCAGTGTTCCAGCCTTTGCAGGAGATCACGCAGGCGTGGCATCCCACACAGGTATCGAGATCAATTACGAGGCCGAGTTTCTTTTCGGTCTGTGCCGGGAGCGTTGTCATTTGCCGACCTTCCATGTCAGATCTTTGGGGCCGTGACCGACCGGCGACTTGATGGGCGCGAACCCCGGTTGCGATTCCGTCGCCGGGGCGGCCTTTTCAATTCTGACCTTGAGGTCGAACCATGCTGCCTGCCCGGTGATCGGGTCGGAGTTGGCCCAGCGGAGGCCGTCGCCCTTGGGCGGCAGCAATTCATGTATCAGATGGTTCAGCAAGAAGCCGCGCGTAGCCTCCGGCGCGTTTTCCTCCAGCGCCCAGGCGCCTTTGCGCTTGCCGATGGCGTTCCAGGTCCAGATCGTGTTTTCATTGAGCGCCGCCATTTCCAGCACCGGCACCGTGATCTCTCCGTGCGGTGAGGTGACGCGCGCCCAATCGCCATCCGAAAGGCCATTTTCGCGCATCAGTCTGGTGGGGAGATAGAGCGGGTTGTGCCCGTGCAGTTGCCGCAGCCATGCGTTTTGCGATCCCCATGAATGGTACATTGCCATCGGACGTTGCGTCAGGGCTGTGATGGGAAACTCTTCCGCCTTGTTCTCTTCTTCCGACGAGTACCAGATCGGCAGGGGCGACATTTTCTCACTGATCCGCGCGCGCAGGTGGTCAGGTGGTTGCCGGTCGCCGTGACCCTCTGCCGCCAGCTGGAATCTCCGCATCGGCTCGACATAGAGCGAGAAGAGATAGGGCATCGGTTTGTCATAGAGGCCCATACCCACCGCCCAGTCCTGATAGGCTGCATTCCACGGTTTATAGTAGTTTGACCCGGCGGGGATGTGTTCGACAAAGAACCCGCCGTTCTCGATGTATTTTTCGAGCTGGTTGGGGTTGACCTCGCCACGTCCTACGGACGTGCCGTCGCCCCCCCGCCAACCCGCAAGCGGCCCAATGCCCGGGCGGCGTTCGTGATTGACGATATAATCGCCGTAATCGGCGTATTTCTGGCTGCCGTCCTCGTTCACAAACCCGGGCAGGTTGAGTTTTGCACCGAGATCGCAGAGCGCGGACTGGAACCCTTTGACATCGCGGTCAGGTTCGATGACCGGCCAGCGGATGGCATCTGCCGCAGCATCTGCCTCGCAGATCGGACGATCGAGCAGGGAAATGCAATCGTGCCGCTCCAGATAGGTGGTATCCGGCAGGATCAGGTCGGCATAGGCGACCATCTCGGAACTGTATGCATCCGAATAGATGATCTTGGGGATCACGTAGTTTCCGCTGTCGTCCTTGTCGGTGAGCATGTCGATCACGCCGCGGGTGTTCATGGACGAGTTCCACGACATGTTGGCCATATACATGAACAGAACATCGATCTTGTAGGGATCGCCCGCATAGGCATTGGAAATGACCATATGCATCAGCCCGTGGCTGGACATCGGATTTTCCCAGGTAAACGCCTTGTCGATACGTGCAGGCGTCCCGTCGTCCTTCAGGGCCAGATCGTCCGGCCCCTGTACGAAACCCAGGTGCGGGCCGTTCAGCGCTGCGCCGGGAGTGACGCCAACATGCGGCTTGGGATGTGCCGTGGCGGGCTTCGGGTAGGGCGGTTTGAAGCGGAAGCCGCCCGGCACCTCCACCGTGCCGAGGATGATCTGCAGCATGTGCAGGGCCCGGCATGTCTGGAACCCGTTGGCATGGGCCGAGATCCCGCGCATGGAATGGAAGGAGACCGGGCGTCCGATCATCTTATCATGTTTTTCGCCCCGGAAATCCGTCCAACTCTGGTCGAGTTCGAAGGCTTCCTCGAAGGCGACGCGGGCAAGTTCAGCGGCAATCGCGCGAATGCGCTTGGCTGGAATGCCGCAGCGCTCGGCAACGGCTTCGGGGGTATACTGATCGTCCAGATACATCTCGGCCATCTGGTGAAAAACGGGACGATGGGTCCGGCCGTCTTTTTCGTAGGTGGCAGCGAGATCCGGCTTTACGCCGGGCTGGTCGAAGCGGGTGAGCTTGCCGGTGGCGCGGTCGACGACAAGTTCCTTGCCGTGCTCATCGCGCATCAGCAGCCCGTGGTCCGCCTGACCGGGGTTGTTGATCACCAGCACCGGCGCGTTGGTGTATTGCGCGAGGTAATGCAGGTCGATCTTGCCGGCTTTCATCAGGCAGTGGACCATTGCCAGAATGAACAACCCGTCGGTGCCCGGCGTGATGCCGACCCAATCGTCGGCCACCGCGTTGTAGCCGGTGCGGATCGGGTTGACGCCGATCACGCGGGCGCCACGCGCCTTGATCTTGCCGATCCCCATCTTGATCGGGTTGCTGTCGTGATCTTCGGCCACGCCAAAGAGCATGAAAAGCTTGGTGTGGTCCCAGTCGGGCTGGCCGAATTCCCAGAACGCGCCGCCCATCGTGTAAATGCCTGCCGCCGCCATGTTGACGGAACAAAAGCCGCCGTGTGCCGCGTAGTTCGGGGTGCCGAACCCTTGCGCCCAGAAGCTCGTAAAGCTCTGCGACTGGTCGCGCCCGGTGAAAAACGCGAGCTTTTCGGGATTGTCGCGGCGCACAGGTTCCAGCCAGTCAGTAGCAATCTGCAGCGCTTCGTCCCAGCTGATCTCTTCGAACTCACCCGACCCGCGCGGGCCCACACGTTTCAGTGGTGCGCGCAGCCGTGAAGGGGCGTTGACCTGCATGATGCCCGCCGAGCCCTTGGCGCAGAGAACGCCCTGATTGACCGGGTGATCCTTGTTGCCTTCTATGTAGGCGACCTTGCCTTCTTTCATATGCACATTGATGCCGCATCGGCAGGCGCACATGTAACAGGTTGTTTTGCGAACCTCGTCGGAGACTTTCGGGCTCAGATCGATAACGGGCTGGTTCATGCAAAAGCTCCTGAAGTTAGCGGGCGACCTGAAGGGTGGTCACGGCGATCATGTTTGTCACGTCCTGCGCGGTGCAGCCACGAGACAGGTCGTTGGCAGGTTTGGCAAGACCCTGAAGGGTCGGGCCAATGGCATCCGCGCCACCGATACGCTGAGCGATCTTGTAGCCGATGTTGCCAGCGTCGAGGTTGGGGAAGATCATCACGTTGGCATGACCCGCAACGGCTGAACCCCTGGCCTTGGACGCGGCAACCTCGGGCACGAAGGCGGCGTCGAACTGAAGCTCTCCATCCGCTTTGAGGTCCGGGTGGTTGGCTTTCAGCAGAGCGGCCGCCTCGGTCACCTTGGTCACAGCGGCATGCCTGGCCGATCCCATGGTGGAGAAGGACAGCAGCGCAACCTTCGGCTCCACGCCCAGCAGTTGCTTGCAGGAGGCGGCGGAGGCCACGGCGATGGCGGCGAGTTCCTCGGCGGTCGGCTCAATAACCAGACCGCAGTCCCCAAAGATCATCGCGTCGCGACCGGAGGGATGGCCTTCCGGCAGCGCCATCAGGAAGAAACTGGAAACCAGCGGCGCATCCTTGGCCTTACCGATAATCTGCAAGGCGGCACGCACTGTGTCGGAGGTGGTATGCACAGCGCCGCCAACAGTACCATCGGCGTGGCCCAGACGCACCATCATCGCGGCAAAGACCAGGGGGTCGCGCGCCTGTGTTTCGGCGATCTCATGCGTGACGCCCTTGTGCTTGCGCAGCGCGACGTAAGCCTCGGCAAATTCCGCCGTCAGCGGCGATGTCGCCGGGTCCTGAATGTCAATGTTGGGATGGCTGGATGTGCCCGCCGCCACAAGCGCCGCCGCGACATCGTCTTGTGCGCCAACCAGCGTGATGCGGGCGGTACCTGCGGTCACGGCGGCAAGGGCGCCGGCGACGATCCGGGGATCGCCGCCTTCGCTCATTACGATGTGAGCAGGCCGGGCGCTGGCGCGTTTCGAGAGTTCGCGCAATACGCTCATGGCCTGATCCCTTGGTTTATGAAGATGCGGTTGTGCACCCCCTGTTATACGACTTGCGCGCGCATGTCGTCCTTGCTGATGCCTGCAACCTGAACCGGTTTCTTCATCGCATCGCGGCGGAACGGATCGCCGAGTTCCTGGTTGATCATCGCCTCGATCAGGGTGGTCACTCCGTTTTCCATCTGATCCTTGATCGCCTGATCGAGCGCGGCAGTCAGCTCTTCCTGCGTGCGGGCAACGACACCCTTGAGGCCGCAGGCAGTCGCGATACCGGCGTAAGAGACATCCTCGTCCAGCTCGGTGCCGACGAAGTTGTCGTCGAACCAAAGGGTCGAATTCCGCTTTTCAGCGCCCCACTGGTAGTTGCGGAAAACGATCTGGGTGATCGCCGGCCAGTCGCCGCGGCCGATCGCTGTCAGTTCATTGACGGAGATCCCGAAGGCGCCATCACCGGCGAAACCCACAACCGGCGTGTTCGGCTGGCCGATTTTGGCACCGACGATGGAGGGCAGGCCGTAGCCGCAGGGGCCAAAGAGGCCGGGGGCGAGATACTTGCGGCTCTCGTTGAACGACGGATAGGCGTTGCCGATCGCGCAGTTGTTGCCGATGTCAGACGAGATGATCGCCTCGACCGGCAGGGCGGCCTGGATGGCGCGCCATGCCATGCGCGGGCTCATCCAGTCCGGCTTGGCGGCACGTGCCCGCACGTTCCAGTCGGTGCCGGGGTCGTCCTGCTCTTCGTTCAGGGAGGTCAGTTCCTGCGCCCATGCCGATTTGGTCTTGGCGATGGTGTTCTTGCGCTCGTCGCGGTTGGTATCGCCCGCGTCGTCGGAGAGCTGTGCGGTGATGCCCTTGGCCACCTTTGCCGCATCGCCCACGATGCCCACGGTCACTTTCTTGGTCAGGCCGATGCGGTCGGGGTTGATGTCCACCTGGATGATCTTGGCATCCGTCGGCCAGTAATCGATGCCGTAGCCCGGCAGGGTGGAGAAAGGGTTGAGGCGGGTACCGAGGCAAAGAACCACGTCTGCCTTGGAGATCAGCTGCATCCCGGCCTTGGAGCCGTTGTATCCCAGCGGGCCTGCAAAAAGCGGGTGATTGCCGGGGAAGGCGTCGTTGTGCTGGTAACCGACGCAGACCGGTGCGTCGAGACGCTCAGCCAGTACTTTGGAGGCCTCGATCCCGCCCTTGGACAGCACAGCGCCTGCCCCGTTCAGGATGACGGGGAACTTCGCGTTGCTCAGCAGCTCGGCCGCACTTGCAACAGCGGCATCGCCGCCCTGTGGCAATTCGAAGTCCACGATTGCCGGCAGTTCGATATCGACCACCTGCGTCCAGAAGTCACGCGGGATGTTGATCTGCGCGGGCGCGGAAGCGCGCTTGGCCTGCATGATCACGCGGTTAAGGGTTTCCGCGATGCGCGACGGGTCACGCACTTCTTCCTGATAGGCCACACAATCGGCGAAAAGGTTCATCTGTTCCATTTCCTGGAAGCCGCCCTGACCGATGGTCTTGTTGGCCGCCTGCGGTGTGACCAGCAGAACCGGCGTGTGGTTCCAGTAGGCGGTTTTCACAGCCGTCACGAAGTTGGTGATACCGGGGCCGTTCTGCGCAATCATCATGCACATCTTGCCGGTGGCGCGGGTGAAGCCGTCCGCCATCATGCCGCCGGATGTTTCATGGGCGCAGTCCCAGAATTTGATGCCCGCATCCGGGAAGATGTCGGAGATGGGCATCATAGCCGAGCCGATGATCCCAAACGCATTGTCGATACCATGCATCTGGAGTGTTTTTACAAAGGCTTCTTCGGTGGTCATTTTCATGGCGGGTGTCCTTGGATAAAGAGTTGCGAATCTCGGTTGCGGGGAAATTAGGGTGTTCGACGGGTTGGGGTTAGGGCCAGTTGCCTACTGCGTTTAATCCCAGATCACTCAAGGCGCGCATTTCTTCGGCGATCAGGGCGACGCCGTCTGCGATCCGCCCTGCCGGGATCGAGGAATAGGCCAGTCTGTAGTAGTTGCGGGAGCGTGACGGGCCGGAAAAAAACGCGTGCCCGGGCTCGATCAGGACGCCGCGCGCCTGCAATCTGCGCGCCAGTTCCTGCGTGTCCACCCCATCCGCCGCGCGCATCCAGAACGACGAGCCGCCGTAAGCACCCTGACCCGCGATCTGCAGGCCGTGTGCGGCGATGGCAGCGCTCATGACCTCGCGGCGGTCGTGCAGGGCGCTGCCCATCCGGCGTATCAGCGCATCGTGGTGCCCAAGGGACAGAAAATAGGCCGCCGTGCGCTGCACGTGCCCGGGCGGATGCCGCAGCACCGAGGCCCGCAACGCGCGCGCTTCGCGGATGAAGGGTTCTGAGCCCACCAGATAGCCCAGACGCAACCCGGGAAACAGCGACTTGGAGAAGCTGCCGACATAGATCACCCGCCCGTCGGTATCGAGGCTTTTGAGCGCCGGAGACGGGCTTTTGAGAAAGGACATCTCGAATTCATAGTCATCTTCCACGATCAGCGCGTCCATTTCGGCGGCGCGCTCCAGCAACTCGTGGCGCCGGTGCATCGGCATCGTGTTCGTCGTCGGGCACTGATGACTGGGCGTGGTAAAGATCACGTCCGTATTTGGCGGAATGGCGTCCGGCGGCATGCCATCGGCATCCACCCGGACCGGCGTCACGTGGCAGCGGCTTTGGGACAGAATGTCACGAAGTGCATGATAACAAGGGTCTTCCAGCGCGGCACGGCGCCTTTGCGTCAGCAGGACCTGCGTCGTCAGCCAGAGCGCGTTCTGCGCGCCCAGCGTGATCAGGATCTGCTCCGGCCGGGCCGTTATCCCGCGGCGTGACAGCGTGTGACGGGCGATGAATTCGATCAGTTGCGGGTCGTCCTGATCGTAGTAATCGGTGGTCAGCGCGGTGAAATCCTTCTGACCCAGCGCCTTGAGGGCGCACAGCCGCCAGTTGGCATGATCGAAAAGCTCCGGATCCGCCTGCCCATAGATGAACGGATACCGGTATCCACCCCAGTCAGCGGGCTTGCGCGGCATGTCACCGCCAGAAAACCGCTGGCCGATGGCCCGCGTCCAGTCGACGGCGTCGGGGCCGACCTGGCTGGGGGTGAAGGCGGGCGGCACGGGGGCGTTGTCGGAAACGTAATAGCCCGAGCGACCCTTCGACGTCAGGTAGTCGTTGGCCAGAAGTTCGGTATAGGCGATTGTCACGGTGATGCGGCTCACGCCCAGATGCAGCGCCAGCTTGCGGGTCGATGGCAGCTTTTCCCCCCGCTGAAACCGGCCCGACAATATGCCCTGCGCAATCATCTGCTGTATCTGCGACTGCAGAGTTCCCTGAGCATCGGGATGCAGAAAGAAGGTTTCGACGGGCAGCGCCATGCAGGGAGCCTATACTGGATATAGACTGCCTTCAATCTGGTATTAATCGCGCCCCAAAAGCCCGATTTATCCCCCCATGCATGCAGTCAGATTTGACCAAATATCGTATTATTGAAACTTCTGGTATCATTAATCGTCACAATTGGCAAGGTATTCCGGCATATCCCTGTCACAGATCGTATGACACACGTACACAGCCTGTGCACCGTACGTCCGCCTTAACGCCTGTTTACCCGGCCCGGAGCACTCTGCGCCCCGTCACACAGGAACAGGAGACCGGATGTGAGTACAAAAGGACAGCGCGCCGCCGAGACTGAAATGATGCACGAGCTGGAACGGCTGCAGCAGGATTTATCCGCCGCATGGCTGGATCAAAGCCTGCCGCGCGACTGGACCGGGCTGGAATGGGATGCGCCGGTTGGCCGCCCGAAGACCCGCATCACCCTGCGGCTGGACAGCGACATGGTCCGCTGGTTCCGCAAGCTGGGGCCGGGCTATCAGGCGCGGATCAACCGGGTGCTGCGGATCTACTGGATGGCGCTGCTGTCGGGTCACATCAAGGGGTATCCGGAAGACAACACCGTGCCGCGCCTTCTGGCCGAGGCGCGGCGGGTGCAGGAAGAAATCGCGGCTGACCGCGGCCGGATGTGACGGCAGGGGCGGGAACGGCTGCCGGGGGCGTCGCGGTGGTGCGCCCGGCACCGCGCGCCTACCACCATTGGTTGCGTCAGCGCGGGAAATGGTCTACCCCTTTTGTTCCGGCTGGACAGGAGTACGCCATGCCCCGTCAGGGTGAATCTGGATACGTGGTGGCGATTGGCGGCTCGGCCGGCGCGCTTGACGCGGTACGGGAGTTGATCGACGGGCTGCCGCGCGACCTCGACGCCCCGATCGTGGTGGCCATTCACGGCGATTCCACGTCTCAGCTGTCGGAAATTCTGCAGGCCCTCTGCCCGCTGCCGGTTCGCAAGGTCACGGATGGCGAAACGCTGCAACCGGGCTGGATTTACGTGGTGCCGGGGGCCACCCATGCGCTGTTCAAGGACAAGCAGATCAGACTGTCGGAACTGGTGGAGGATTCAGGTTTTCGCCCCTCCATCGACGCGTTGTTCATGACGCTGGCCTCCGAATACGGGGACAAGGCCGTGGGCGTGGTTCTGTCTGGCACCATGAACGACGGCATGCGGGGTGCGCAGATCATCTACGACATGGGCGGTCAGACGATTGTGCAGGATCCGGAGACGGCGTCGTTTCAGAGCATGCCGCGCATGGTGATCAATGCCGATCATCCCCGGCAGATCCTTGCGGCCCGGGAACTGGGTGTCTGGCTGGGCGAGCTGATCGGTCAGTCGTGACGCAACCGGCCTGCGGTGGCACGGGGCGGTCGGTGGCGGGGTCCGGGAGGGCGCGCGGCGTTGATCTAGATCATATACGCGTGGCGGTGAACCTGAGATGCATGTGGAGCAATTTCCAAAGAGAGGATCGGCCGATGACAATAGATATTGCCGTGACGAAGGTGGCTCAGATCATTTTATACGGGCATGAGATTGATCGGGCCGAGCGGGAACTGCGCGGGTTCCTTGAGACGCTGAACGAGGAAGAATGCTATAGTCTGATCGCGATCATGTGGGTCGGACGGGACAGCTTCGGCCCGGATGAATATGCCGAGGCTCTGGAGACCGCGCGGCGCGAGGCGGTCACGCCCACCGCGGATTACCTGATCGGCACGCCGCATTTTGCCGACCATCTGGAGACCGGGCTGGAGTTGCTGGGCATTTCCGTCTCGGACGCGGAGCAATCCCTGTTGTAGTGTGCGCCGCCGGGTGAGGCCACAAAGCCCCGGTGCTGCCCGGGGCCTTGTGTTGCGGACGCTGCGGGGTGTGATCAGCCGAAGACGCGGGTGAGCGCCCCGTCAACCGCTGCGCAGATGTGGTCGATGTCGTCCTTGGTGGCGATCAGCGCGGGCGAGAAGCAGAGCGTGTTGTTCTTGCCGGGCAGGGAGCGGTTGGTGGCCCCGATGATCACCGCCTGTTTCATGCAATCGCCCACCACGGCCTGCACCATCTTTTCTGCCGCCGGTTCGCGGGTGTCGCGGTCAGACACCAGCTCCGCGCCGAGGAAGAGGCCTTTGCCGCGTACATCGCCGATCACCGCGTGCCTGTCTTTCAGCGCCGCGAGTTGGTCGAGCATATAGTCGCCCATCGCCACGGTGTTTTCGAGCAGGTTCTCATCCTCGATGATGCGCATGTTTTCCAGCGCCGCCGCGGGGCCGGCCGTGCAGCCTCCGAAGGTGGAGATGTCCCGGAAGTAGTTCATGTGATCGGAGGCGTCGTCCTTGAACATGTCGAAGACGGCGTTGGTGGTGGCCAGACAGGAGATCGCCGCGTAACCGGAGGCCACGCCTTTCGCCATCGTCACCATGTCGGGCTGGATGCCGTAGTGCTGGTAGCCGAACCACGTGCCGGTGCGGCCGACACCGCAGACCACCTCGTCGATGTGCAGCAGGATGTCGTATTTTTTGCAGATCTCGGCAACGCGCGGCCAGTAACCGTCGGGCGCTTCGATCACGCCGCCACCCGCGGTCACGGGTTCAAGGCAGAGCGCGCCCACGGTGTCGGGGCCTTCGCGCAGGATGATCTCCTCGATCTGGTTGGCGGCCCATTCACCGTAGTTCTGATCGGGCGCGCCTTCCTGCTCGTGCTTGCGGTATTCCAGGCAGTGCGGCACGCGCACGAACCCGGGGGTATAGGGGCCATATTGCGCGTTGCGCTCATCCTGACCGCCCGCCGAGAGGCAGGCGATGGTGGTGCCGTGGTAGTCGCGGTCGCGGTAGAGGATCTTGTGCTTCTTGCCGCCATAGCGCTTGTGCGCGATCTGGCGGACCATCTTGAAGGCTTTCTCATTCGCCTCGGAGCCGGAGTTGGCATAGTAGATGCGGTCAAGCCCGGGCATCTTGGTGAGCAGCTTCTCGGCAAAAAGCGCGCCGGGCACGGACCCCACGGTGCCGCCGAAAAAGTTCATCTTCACGATGGCATCGCGCACCGCATCGCCCATGGTTTCGCGGCCATAGCCCACGTTGACTGTCCAGACACCGCCGGACACGGCGTCGATATGCTCAACGCCCTTCTGATCCCAAACCCGCAGGCCCTTGCCTTCGATGATGATCTTGGGATCAGCGCCGGTAAAGAAGGGCTGGTGCTGGATCAGATGGTGCCAGACATTTGCGCGGTCGGCTTCGACAACGCGGCTGAGGTCGTTTTCATTGAAATTGCCGTCCATTGGGTCAAACCTTTCATGAGGCTGGAAGAATCGGGTGAAATCGGAGGGCATAGCGTTCCGGATTTAGCCGACCAGACTGTTTTTCCGAGGCTGGCAGTAGGGCCAGATGATCCCCAAAGGTATGACCAGACAGGGCGTTACCTCAAGTAAATTCTGGGCTATTTGCCTGAATTTCCGGGGAAATCAGGTGAGGCAGGGCTGTGTCCCTGCGCGGCCCTGCTGACAGGCAATTACCGGGCATCGATGTATTTGCGGATGGGTGAAAGCGCTTACCCTGCCAAATGCCATAGCGGCGCGACGGGGTGCCCCCGTGATGCCCTGATCCGGGCGCAGGCGCATCGGGCGATGACGGGGCCGGGCAGGCTGTTTTTCACGCGCCGGTGTATGCAATGGCCCGGGTGGCGTCGCGACCGGCTGGTGGCTGCGGCGGCCTGCGCCGGGTGCAATCCTGCCGGAGGCGCCTTTCGCCGGTCACGCCCCCCCCCTCTGCCAGATGCCAGACGCGAAAGATGCCGGACACCGGGGTTGGTTCCGGCGGTGCGGCGCTGGCGCGACCAGTCAGAAGGGAAAAGCGACACGTAAGGCCAAACTGGACTCATGCAGGGGGTAAAAGTGGACGTTTGCTCAAGCTCCGCCCGACCCTCAGTATGCAGCACTAAAATTTGGCAAGACAGGCGCGAAATCCAGCATTTTGAAAGCCCCGGACAACGCAGCGGATCACATTAGTGACCTTAGTGATTGCGCAATGACTTTGAACGAGCCAGTGTGACGGAGCAAAAATCAAGAGATATCTGGCTATTTTCGTGCCTATCATCTTGTCAACCAACAGGCGGGATACCCCGCAAAGACGAAACCAAACCCGAACCACCAACGGAACGGGATGTGATCAACGGGAGAACACAATGATCAAGAAGACGACATGCGCCTTTGTAGCGGGCGCGGTAATGGCGATGACCGGTCAGGCTGCCCTGGCAGACGGCCACGGTGAAATCACGGTAGGATATTTCCTTGAATGGCCAATGCCCTTCCTCGCGGCCAAAGCCTCCGGTGCCTATGACGAAGCGCTGGGCATGAAGGTGAACTGGGTGTCGTTCGAAACCGGGACGGCGATGAGTGCCGCGATGGCATCGGGCGACGTGCAGATTTCCGTATCTCAGGGTGTGCCACCTTTCGTGGTTGCGACATCCGGCGGCCAGGACATTCAGACGATCGACGTCGCCGTGTCCTATTCGGAGAACGACAACTGCGTGGTTGCCGAAGCTCTGGAGATCGACAAGGACAGCGCCAGCGAGCTGGCCGGCAAGAAAGTGGCGGTACCGCTGGGCACGGCTGCGCATTACGGCTTCCTGCGCCAGATGGATCACTTCGGTGTTGACGTCGCCTCTTTGCAGGTTGTCGACATGGCACCGCCGGAAGGGGCTGCTGCCCTGAGCCAGGGCGCGGTTGACTTTGCCTGCGGGTGGGGCGGTGGCCTTGCGCGCATGAAGGAATATGGCAACGTGTTGCTGACCGGCGCGGAAAAGCAGGAACTGGGCATTCTGGTGTTCGACGTCACCTCTGCGCCCGCGTCCTATGTTGCTGAGAACGGCGATGTCGTTGCGAAGTTTGCAGCTGTCACCGCGGCGGCAAACGCTGAGTGGAAAGCCAACCAGAGCGATGACATGCTGGCCGTGATCGCCGAACAGTCCGGTATGGATGTCGAGGCGGCGCGCAGCTCGATGGCGACCTTCGAGTTCCCCTCTGTGGAGGAGCAGCTGTCCGAAGCATGGCTGGGTGGCAATGCTGCGGAATTCATGAAGGGCGTGGCGGATGTCTTCGTGGAAGCGGGGTCCATCGACAGCGCGCTTGAAAGCTACGAGGATGCGGTCAACACCGGCCCGCTGACAGCCGCCAAGGGCATGTAAGACGACATGCGGCGGCGCGGGGTATGCCTCGCGCCGCCGCTCTTTAAGGACCAGAGGCGGGGCCAACCCTGCCCCGGCAAGCCGCCCCGACCCGGGGCAACAGGTGGGGACCTCATGACCGGACTATCTATAAAAAATCTATCCATGCGTTTCGAATTGCCGAACGGCGACCATGTGCAGGCTTTGCAGGATGTGTCGCTTGATTTGAAGGCAGGCGAGTTGCTGAGCGTTCTGGGACCCTCGGGCTGTGGCAAGACCACGCTGCTGAACATTGTCGCGGGATTTCTGGCGCCCACGGCGGGCGAGTTGATCCTGAACGGTCACAAGGTCACCGGGCCGGATGCGGAGCGCGGCATGGTGTTCCAGCAGGGCGCGCTCTTTGAGTGGATGTCGGTGCGGGAAAACGTGGGTTTCGGCCCGTCGATGAAGGGCACGCCCAAGCGCGACAAGGACGAGACGGTCAATCACCTGCTGGATGTGGTGGGGTTGCAGGATTTCAAGGAAAAGGCGGTTTACGAGCTGTCGGGCGGCATGCAGCAGCGCGTGGCGCTGGCGCGTTGTCTGGCGAATGACCCGGATGTGATCCTGATGGATGAACCGCTGGGCGCGCTGGATGCGCTGACCCGCGAGAAGATGCAGAGCCTTGTGCTGAAGCTCTGGAAAGAGACCGGCAAGACGATCATCCTGATCACCCACTCGGTGGAGGAAGCCCTGCTGCTGGGCGAGCGGCTGATCGTGATGGCGCCGCGTCCGGGGCGGATTCACAAGGAATACCGGCTGCCCTTTGCCGATCTGGGCGTTGATGCGGACCTGCGGGAAGTGAAGAAACACCCCGAGTTCGGGCCGCGCCGCGAGGAAATCCTGAATATGATCTGGGATATGGAAGAAGAAATTATGGGCGGTAAGGAGGACGCGGCATGATCCCTCTGCTGATGTATATCGTCATCTTCGTGGCCGCGTTCTTTATCGTGACCAAGGTGGTGCAGGGCGCTGGTCTGCACGATTACACCTCGCTGAAAACGGTGACCTTCGGGGATGAAAGTGCGGTGCGGCCAAACCGGGCGGCGGGCATCATCTCGATCCTGACCATCTTCCTGATGTGGGGGATTTTCACCGGCTCCAGCCTGTTGCCGGGCTTTTTGCACGCGCCGGGGCCGTTTGAGGGCACGACAACCTTCACCTACACGGCGCAGGCCGATGGCCAGTCACCCGATGATGCGACCGTCACCGTGGTGGTGCATCCGCGCGAGCAAGCCACCGAGGCACCGCAGGTCGATCCGGGCGATGGGTTTGCCAAGAACGATTCCGCGGCGATTGCGCAGTGGCGGACCGGGCTGATCAACGTGAGCCGCAACGACGATATCACCAAGAAGGACGGCGCGCAGGTCATCGCGATTAACGGGCAGAAGATCGCCCCGGGGGAGACCGTGAAGGTCGATGGCGGCACCGTGACCCTGTCGGATAAGGGCACGCCCAATTTCGAACCGACCAAGGGCTGGCAGATGGAGCCACTGTATCTTCCCGCCCCCGAAGCGGTGTGGACCCGGTCGCTTGAAATCGTGAGCAGCGGCTTTCGCAACTTCACCCTGCTGGAGCACCTGGGCTACTCGCTCTTCCGGGTTGTGCTGGGCTTCCTGCTGGGGGCTCTGGTCGGCATCCCGCTGGGCTATGCGATGGGGCTGAGCGACTGGTTCCGCGGCTGGTTCGACCCGATTGTCGAATTCATGCGGCCGGTGCCGCCGCTGGCGCTCATCCCGCTGGTGATCATCTGGGCGGGCATCGGCGAGGCGGGCAAGATCATCCTGCTGTTCCTCGCCGCCTTGTGGATCATGGCGATCGCGGCGCGCTCGGGCGTGTCGGGCGTGAAGATCTCCAAGGTGCATGCGGCCTATTCGCTGGGCGCCAGCAAGTGGCAGATCATGCGCCACGTGATCATCCCCAACAGCCTGCCGGAAATCTTCACCGGCGCGCGGGTGGCGATGGGGGTCTGCTGGGGCACCGTGGTTGCGGCGGAACTTGTCGCGGCGGAGCAGGGGGCTGGCATGATGATCATGACCGCGTCGAAGTTCCAGAACACCGATATCGTGATCATGGGCATCATCCTGATCGGCGTGATCGGCTTTGGTATCGACATGCTGATGCGGTGGGCCGAGCGCATTCTTGTCCCGTGGAAAGGCAAGGGCTGACCCCGCCGGGCGCCAGACCTCGTGGAAGGGCCCCGCGTGGGGCCTTTCCCGTTTTCTGACGGATCACCCCGGGCGCACCCATCACGGCTGACACACAACTGCGTCAGAATTCCCAAAAATCGTTCAGGATTGCTCAATAAGCTTGTGTAATTGTCGATCACGAGTATTCCTGAGGAAACGAGCGTACAAAAAGGCAGGCCTTCATGACATCCGAAACCCCGTTCGAGGGCGCGCTCCCGGTGGATCCCGCGTCAAGGCCTGCTGCAAGCTGGGTAAAGGTGCTGTCGCAGTACCGCGAGCCAAATGCCGCGCGCTCGCTTTTCGAAATCGCGGTCAGCCTGATCCCCTTTCTGGCGATCTGGGCGGTGGCATGGTGGCTCTTGTCCGTCAGCTATATCGCGGCCTTTGTGCTGGCCTGCGTCAACGGGCTGTTCCTCGTCCGGATCTTCTGCATCCAGCACGATTGCGGCCATGGCGCATTTTTCTCGAACCGCAGGGTCAGCGACTGGACCGGGCGCGCGCTTGGTGTCCTGACGCTGACGCCCTATGATGTCTGGCGCCGGTCGCATTCGATTCACCACGCCGGCGCGGGCAACCTTGAAAAGCGCGGCATGGGTGATGTCGTGACGCTGACCGTGGCGGAGTACCGTGCGCGCAACTGGCTGGGCCGCCTGCGGTACCGGGCCTATCGCCACCCGCTGGTTCTGTTCGTGCTTGGACCGGCCTACCTGTTTTATCTTGAGAACCGCCTGCCGTTCGGCCTGATGGGAGATGGCTGGCGCATCTGGGTCAGTTCCATCGGCACGAATGTCGGTGTGGCGGTCAGCATCGGGCTGATCGTGTATTTCGGCGGGCTGATGCCGCTGCTTCTGGTGTTTGTGCCGACAACCCTGATTGCGGCGTCGCTCGGGGTCTGGCTGTTCTACGTGCAGCACCAGTTCGAGGAGACCCATTGGGACCAGCCCGAAGACTGGGCCCTGCACGAGGCGGCCCTGCACGGCTCCTCGCATTACGTGATGCCGCGGGTGCTGCAATGGTTTACCGCCAATATCGGCATTCACCACGTGCATCACCTCTATAGCCGCATTCCGTTCTACCGCTTGACAGAGGTGCTGCGCGATCATGCGGAGCTTGCGCAGGCACAACGGCTCAGCATCGGCGAGAGCCTCGCCTGCGCGCGCCTGCATCTGTGGGATGAAAAGCAGCGCCGCCTGCTGTCCTTCCGTCAGATGCGGGCCGCTTACGGCACCATCTGATCCTCACGCGGCGGTAAACGTATCGTAATCTGCGCAGAGTGGATTCGAATCCGAAAGCGCGCTAACAGTTTTGCCATTGGGCCTGAGACCCAAGAGCCACGGGTCCCCGCCATGTTCTTTCACACTTGCCCGACCGCGTGCCTGCCTGCTCCTTCCGGGTGGCTGTCGCGCGGGACCGGGGGCGCGCGGTGAGCAGGCGCTGGATCCTGTTGCTGTTCTTTTACGGGGCGCTGATGGCCATCGGCTGGGGTATCAGCGGCCTGATCTCGGACGCCATCGACATGAAGGCACCCGGCGACAGCGCATCCGGCATGATCTGGGTGATGGCGCTGGTGTGCATGGTGTATATGCTTGCCTCGGCTATTCCCTTCGTGCCGGGGGCGGAGATTGGCCTGGCCCTGATCGCGGTGTTTGGCGCGCGCGTGGCCCTGCTGGTCTACGTCTGCATGATCTGCGCGCTCAGCCTGTCGTTCATCGCGGGGCGGCTTGTGCCCGCGGCGTGGTTGTCGCGGATGTTCCGGTACCTGAAGTTTCACAAGGCCGCGGGACTGGTGGAGGACACCGCCACCCTGTCGCCCGCCGCCTGCGAAGCGCGGGTGCGCGATCTGATCGACAACCGCTTTCTGCTGGCGCTGCTGAGCTACCGTCACATCGCGCTGGCGGTTGCGATCAATGTGCCCGGCAACACCGTTCTGGGCGGCGGTGGTGGGTTGGCCCTGATCGCGGGGATGAGCCGCCTGTTCAGCCCCCTGGGCTTTGTCGTCACCCTGATGATTGCCGTGGCCCCGATCCCGCTGACGGTGTTCATGATGGGATATCAGCCCTAGGGCTTGCGCCGCGGCCGTGCGTTCGGCCCCTTGGCCGTGGGCTTGCCGCGTTTGTGCGGCGGCACGAACCGCTTGGAGGTGTCAGCCGCACGTTTCTTCGAGGCGCTGTTGTCGCGCTTCCCGCCAGTCGTCTCGGCATCGCGCGCCGCCCCGTGGCGCGCGTTTTCCGTGTTGCGCGCGGCGCGTTCGGCCTTGGCCACCTGCCGGTTTTCCTGTGTCCAGACGGGTTTGGCCCGCGCCGCGCGCGGCGCATCCGCGCCCGCCCCGGATTTTGCCTTGGGTTTGGCGCCCGGCTTCATCGGCGACCGGTCGGTCTTGTGTGATTTGGGGGGTTTCTTGCCCTTGGGGGCCGCCGCCGGTTTGTGAGGCTTCGGTGCCGATTCCGTCCGGGGCGTTTCGCGGGGCGTGCGGGATTTGGGCCTGGGGTCCGCGTCGAGCGGATCGAAGGCAGGCTTGTCGCGGCGTGGCTTGCTGAACTCCGGTTTCGGGCCGCGCGGTTTGCGCTCCGGTCGCGGGCCCCGGTCGAGATCGGGGGCGCTGTCGAGACGGGTCAGTTTCGCGCCATCCTCCAGCACCATGTCGGCCCCCACCGCCGCGACGAAGGCATCCGCGCTGCTGGCAAGGATTTCGACGAAGCTATGGCTTTGCTGCACGCGGATCGCGCCCACATCGTCCTTGGTCAGGTTGCCGCGTTTGCAGACCATCGGCAGCAAGACACGCGGTTCCGCGCCGTCCTTCTGCCCCATCGAGACCGAGAACCACACCGAGGGGCCGAAGCTTTTGCGCGGGCGGTCGTCTTTCGCCGCCGGGTCGGACAGCTCTTCCGGGGCCGACCGGCGCGCGCGCGCGATGTTGACGTAAGCAGCGGCCAGCTGCTCGGCGGAAAACGCCGACACCAGACGTGCGACAAGCGCCTGCGCGTCCTCGGGGACCGGATCGGTCCAAGACGGATCGGCAAAGAGACGGGCCTCGTCTTCGGCCATGACATCAGCGGCGGAGGGCGGCTCGGCCCATTCCACTTTCAGCTTGGCCCAGCCGATCAGGCGATTGGCCTTGGAGCGCAGTTTCGGAGGGACGATCAGGGCGGATACGCCTTTGCGCCCGGCGCGGCCGGTCCGGCCGGAGCGGTGCAGCAGCGTGTCGGAATTGGACGGCAGATCGGCATGGATCACCAGTTCGAGATTGGGCAGGTCGATGCCGCGCGCTGCCACATCCGTGGCCACGCAGACCCGCGCCCGCCCGTCGCGCAGGGCCTGCAAGGCATTGGTGCGTTCGGATTGCGTCAACTCGCCCGACAGCGCCACAACCGAGAAATTGCGGTTCGTCAGCCGCGAGGTCATCCGCGCCACCGCCGCCCGTGTGTTGCAGAAGACGATGGCATTTTTCGCCTCGTAGAACCGCAGCACGTTGATGATGGCGTTGTCGATGTCGCGCGGGTGGGTGTTCAGCGCCCGGTATTCGATATCCGCGTGCTGGCGCGCCTCGCCGGCGGTGGAGATCCGCTGCGCGTCTTTCTGGTAGCTTTGCGCCAGCTTGGCGATGGCCGCCGGAACGGTGGCGGAAAACAGCAGCGTGCGGCGGTCCTCGGGCGCTTCGGAGAGGATGAATTCCAGCTCCTCGCGAAACCCAAGGTCCAGCATCTCGTCGGCCTCGTCCAGCACCACGGCACGGATCGCCGAAAGGTCGATGTTGCCGCGCTTGATGTGGTCGCAGAGCCGGCCGGGCGTGGCCACCACCACATGGGCCCCGCGCTCCAGCGCGCGTCGTTCCGTGCGGCTGTCCATGCCGCCGACGCAGGAAGTCACGACAGCGCCCGCCTGTCCGTAAAGCCACGACACTTCACGGCTGACCTGCATCGCCAGCTCGCGCGTCGGCGCGATGATCAGACCCAGCGGCGCGCCCGCCGGGCCGAAATGCGCAGCCTCGCCCAGCAGTGTCGGCGCGATGGCAAGGCCGAAGCCCACGGTTTTGCCCGACCCGGTCTGTGCGGAAACCAGCAGGTCCGCCCCGGACAGCGCCGGGTCGGTCACGGCCTCCTGTACCGGGGTAAGTGTGTCATAGCCTTGTTGGGCCAAGGCGTCGGAGAGGGTCTGGATCACGGGATGGGTCCTGTTTTTTGGGAACAGCGCAGGCTGCAAGGTCGCAGCAGCGACCGGGGTTGGGCGGTCGTTATGCGCTTGAGCGTCGAGAGTCGATGGAAATATGCGCAACGCTGGTCGTCGCCCCGCGCAGAGCTGTCAAAAAATTCTTAAAGATAAAGACCTTGTCACAGAACTTACACGATCTGCGTGAACAAAGCGGCCAGGTGCAATCGTGGCGATTGCTAATTGATGGATTCAATTGCACAGTTGGTGTCTGAGTCAGAACTGGGAGATCGTACAAATGAAAATGAAATATATGTTGTCGGCATCGGCGCTGTCGATGGTCATGGCAGTCCCTGCAATGGCGCAAACAGAAATCGAATTCTGGCATGCGTTCACAGGTCGGCTGGGCGAACTGGTTGCAGAACAGGTAGAGACCTTCAACGCCTCGCAATCGGACTACGTGGTGAGCGCGACACACAAGGGCAATTACTCCGAAACACTGAACGCCGGGATCGCGGCCTTCCGCGCCGGTGAACAGCCAGACATCCTGATGGTGTTCGAAGTGGGCACCGCAACGATGATGGCCGCCAAGGGTGCTATCAAGCCGGTTTACGAAGTGATGGCGGACGCCGGTGCCGATTTCAACTCCGAGGCCTATATCGGGTCGGTCAAAGGCTATTACACCTCAAACGACGGGCAGATGTTGTCGCTGCCCTTCAACTCTTCGACGCCGGTGCTCTGGGTCAACCGCGACGCGCTGAGCGGGGCGGGCATCGACCCGAATGTGGATATGTCGACATGGGAGCAGGTGGGCGAGGTGCTCGACCAGCTCAAGGCTGCGGGTCACGACTGCCCGATGACAACGGCCTGGCAAAGCTGGATTCATCTGGAGAATTTCTCCGCCTATCACGACACGCCTTTTGCGACCAAGGCAAACGGGTTCGAGGGCGTGGACACCAAGCTGGCGCTGAACAGCCCCGCGCAGGTGGCGCATGTGTCGGCGATGGGTGAATGGGCACAGGATGGCAAGTTCATCTATGCCGGTCGCCGCAACGAGGGTGGCGCCAATTTCCGCGCGGGCGAATGCGCGCTCTTTACCGAAAGCTCGGCGGGCTATGCGGGGATCAAGGCCGAAGCCACCTTCGATTTCGAAGTGCGCCCGCTGCCTTATTGGGAAGCCCTCGCCGATGAGCCGCAGAACACCATCATCGGGGGCGCGTCGCTCTGGGTGATGGAGGGTCAGACGGATGAGGAATACAAGGGCGTCGCGGCCTTCCTGAACTTCCTCAGCTCGCCTGAAATCCAGGCCAAGTGGCATCAGGACACCGGCTATCTGCCGATCACCACGGCGGCGGCTGAGCTGACCAAGGAGCAGGGTTTCTACGATGCGAACCCCGGCACCGACGTGGCGGTGATCCAGATGACGGCAAAGGCGCCGACGTCGAATTCCAAAGGGCTGCGTCTGGGCTCGTTTGACCAGATCCGCGGCATCATCGACGAAGAGCTGGAGGCCGTCTGGTCCGGCGACAAGGACGCGCAATCCGCGCTCGACAGTGCCGCCGCACGCGGCGACGAGCTGCTGCGCCGTTTCGAGCAAGCCAACCGCTAAGAGACCCGCGCGCCCCGGGCCGGTTCCGGGGCGCGCGATTCACTGATGGAAAAGCGTGTCACCTTCAAAGGGCTCTGGTTGCCGCTTCTGCTGGTCCTGCCGCAGATCGTGATCACGGCCGTTTTCTTCTTCTACCCCGCAGGGCAGGCAATCTGGCAGTCGCTGTTCATTCCGGACCCCTTTGGTCTGTCGATGCAATACGTGGGGCTGGGGAATTTCGAGTACCTTCTGGGGAACTCCTATTACCGCGCGTCTTTCGTGACGACGGCGGTGTTTTCGATCCTCGTGACCGTGGTGTCGATGGGCATTGCCCTTTACCTTGCGGTTCTGGCGGACCGGCTGATCAAGGGCTCGGGGGTCTACCGGACGCTGTTGATCTGGCCCTATGCGGTGGCCCCCGCCGTGGCCGGGGTGCTGTGGCTGTTCATGTTCAACACCCGCGTCGGCGTGGTGACGTGGTATCTGGGCGTGCTGGGCTATGACTGGAACCACGTGCTGAACGGCGGCGAGGCGATGGGGCTGGTGGTTGTCGCCTCGGCCTGGGGGCGTATCAGCTACAACTTCCTGTTCTTTCTCGCCGGGTTGCAGTCGATCCCGAAATCGGTGATCGAGGCGGCCGCGATCGATGGCGCACATTTCTGGACACGGTTCCGCACCATCGTCTTCCCGCTGTTGTCGCCGACGACGTTCTTCCTGCTGGTGGTCAACATCGTTTACGCCTTCTTTGAGACCTTCGGGGTCATTCACACCATCACCTCCGGCGGGCCGCAGCAATCCACGACGATCCTCGTCTACAAGGTCTTTTCGGATGGTTTCGTGGGGCAGGATCTTGGCTCTTCCGCCGCGCAGTCGGTCATCCTGCTGGTGATCGTCGGGTTGCTGACCATCGTGCAGTTCAAATACATCGAACGACGGGTGCATTACTGATGGCGGACCGGACGGGCATGGTTGAAAAACGCGGCGCCGGGCTGTGGCTGACCCATCTGGGGCTGATCATCGGGCTGCTGTTCATCTTTTTCCCGATCTGGCTGGCCTTCGTCGCCTCGACCGTGTCGCAGCCCGAGATCGTGCAGCCGCCGATGCCGCTGCTGCCGGGGGACCAGTTTTTCGAGAACTACCGCAAGGCGCTGGTGTCCGGCATCAACGCGCCCGTGGCCTGGATGATGCTGAATTCCCTCTTCATGGCGCTGGGCATCGCGATCGGCAAGATCATCATCTCGCTGCTCTCGGCCTTTGCCATCGTCTATTTCCGCTTTCCGGGGCGCAAGACCTTCTTCTGGCTGATTTTCCTGACGCTGATGCTGCCGGTCGAGGTGCGCATCGTGCCGACCTACGAGGTGGTTGCGAACTTCGGGATGCTCAACAGCTATTCCGGCCTGATCTTTCCGCTGATCGCCAGTGCCACGGCGACGTTTCTCTTTCGGCAGTTCTTCATGACCGTGCCGGACGAACTGGCCGAGGCCGCCCGCGTGGACGGCGCGCGACCGATGCGGTTTTTCTGGGACATCCTGCTGCCGATGAGCCGCACGAATATCGCGGCGCTTTTCGTGATCCTCTTCATCTACGGCTGGAACCAATACCTCTGGCCGCTGCTGATCACCACGGATCCGTCGATGAACACCATCGTCATGGGGATCAAGCAGATGTTCCCGTCAGGCGATGACATCGCGGACTGGCCGGTGATCATGGCGACCTCCATCCTGGCGATGATCCCGCCGGTGATCGTGGTTGTCGGCATGCAACGCCTTTTCATCCGCGGACTAGTAGACAGCGAGAAATAAGACATGGCGACAGTCAGCCTAGAGGCAATCAGGAAATCCTTCGGGTCCACGGATGTGATCCACGGTGTGGACATCGACATCGAGGATGGCGAGTTCATCGTGATCGTTGGCCCGTCGGGCTGTGGCAAATCCACCCTGCTGCGTATGGTGGCGGGCCTGGAAACGGTGACGTCGGGAGAGGTGTGCATCGGCGGCAACCGGGTCAATGACCTCGAACCGATGGACCGCGACATCGCGATGGTGTTCCAGAATTACGCGCTCTACCCGCATATGACGGTTTTCGACAACATGGCCTACGGTCTGAAAATCGCCGGTACCGCCAAGGATGAAATCGTGGAGCGTGTCGACAGTGCCGCGCGGCTGTTGCAACTGGAGGACTATCTCAAACGCCGTCCGCGCGAACTTTCCGGCGGGCAGCGACAGCGGGTGGCGATGGGGCGGGCGATCGTGCGCAAACCTTCTGTTTTCCTGTTCGACGAACCGCTGTCAAATCTGGACGCGAAGCTGCGCGTGCAGATGCGGCTGGAGATCAAGCAGCTGCAACGGCGCCTCGGCGTCACCTCGCTTTACGTGACCCATGATCAGGTGGAGGCAATGACGCTGGCGGATCGCATGATCGTCATGAACGGCGGGATTGCGGATCAGATCGGCGCGCCGCTGGAGGTCTATGCCAATCCGGCTACCGAGTTCGTGGCGGGGTTCATCGGCTCTCCGCCGACGAATTTCCTCAAGGCGCAATCGGCAGAGGTGACAATCCCCGGCGCGGTCACCCTGGGCATCCGTCCGGAACATCTGCTGTTGACCTCCGAGCCAAGCCCGGTTGCCGGCACGGTTCTTTATTCCGAAGCGCTGGGGGCCGAGACGCTGGTGCATCTGAGGTTGCCGGACGCGAGCCTTGTCACCGTGCGGCAGGGGGCGACGGAACCGCTGCCGGCAGAGGGCACATCTGCGGGGTTAACCTGGGATGCATCCGAGCAGATGCTGTTTGACGCTGAGGGGCGGCGGTGCGACCAGCCCGCAGCATGATCCCCGTCAGCCTGTCTGAAAAAGCCCGTTCAGGGTCACGGCACAGCATCGCAGCGCTGCCCGTGTGGGCCGATAGTTAAAAGTCTAAGGTTACAGTTCAGGTAACCAATCCTGCCTATGTTCGCGGTATCGAGTCGAAGGCGCGTGCATGCAACTGGCGGATTTTCTGAAGGATTATGTGTCGCTGACACAGGATGCGATTGCCGTCGCATACCGCGGGGCTGACTCGCCCGAGGCGACGCTGATGTACATCAACGAATCCTATACCCGCCTGTTCGGTTACGCGGCCGACGACGTTGTCGGCGGACCGGCGAGCATAGCGCATGGAAAGGACTCGTGGCGCGATTACAACGCCAACGTGATTGCCAAATTCCGGTCGGGCGAAAAACAGGTCAACACCGAACTGCGATGTGTCCGGGCCGATGGCACGAGGTTCTGGGCCAGCATCCTCGTTTTCCTGATCGAGGATACGGGGTCTGGCGGGTTTTACACCTGCGCCACTTTTCGCGATATCTCCGGCCTGAAAAAGCGGGAAGCCGAAGCCGCGAAAGCCCTTGAAGACCGCGACAGGGTGCTGGCTGAACAGGACCGCATGTATCGGGAGCTGCTTTCGACCCAGAAACGCATGCTGTCGGCGATGAACGCCTACCCGGACCCTTTTGTCATATATGACAAGGACATGCGGTTGGTGCTGAGTAACACGGCCTACCAGAAGTCGATGTCAACGACTCCGGAGGTGATCACCCCGGGCATGCATATTCGCGACGTATTGATCGAAGCAATCGATTGCGGGCTCATCCCGGTGCCCGAGCAAGGGCGTGAGGCATTCCTCGACGACCTGCTGAGCGCATCGCGCGTTGCCAAGAAATCCGAAGACGTTGAACTGGCGGATGATATTCACCACCGGATGCTGCGCAGCAAGGCGGAGAATGGCGACTGGGTGATCATCCGGCTGGACATCACCGAACTGGTGCGACAACGCCGCAACGCCGAGGAGTTGCAGGCGCGGCTGCTGGCCGCCATCGGGGCATACCCGGCCCCCTTTTGCATTTACGACGGCAATTCGGAACTGGTGGCATGGAACCAGAGCTACGCGGAGTTCCTGACGGATGACCCGGCGGAAATATATCGCGGCATGTCGTTGCAGGCGGCCTTGCAGGTTGGTGTACGCAACCGGCGCTATGCCGCGGCCATCGGGCGCGAGGAGGAGTGGCTGAAAGAAATCCAGACCTCCAACGAAATGGCCACCCCGGTCGAGGATATCGAACTGGCGGGGGATATCCATCACCGGGTCATGCGGTCGCGGTCGACCAATGGCGATCTGGTCATCCTGCGCCTCGATACCACCGAGCTGGTCCGCCAACGCCGTGCGCTTCAGCAGTCGCAGGAGCGCCTGATATCCGCGATCAACGCCTTCCCCGACCCCTTCGCGATATATGACAAAGACCTGAACCTTATGACTTGGAACCCGGCCTTCGTTGCGTCGCTGACCGATAACCCTGACGATATCTGCAGAGGCATGCATGTCACGGAGGTGTTGCGGCTTGCGGTCTACAACGGCCACGTCCCCGCCGCGAGGGGGCGGGAGGAGGACTGGCTGCGGGAATACACGACGCCGCATCTGGCCATTGACGGGGTCGAGGAATTCGAATTCGATAACGACAATCATTATCGCATCATGCGGTCTCGGGCGGAAAACGGCGAACTGCTGGTTCTGAGATTGAACATCACAGAGGCCGTGCGACAGCGCCGCGCGTTGGAGCAATATGCAAACCGGCTGGAAGCGGCGAACCACGAGATCACGCATAAGGCGCTGCACGATCAGCTGACCGGTTTGGGCAACCGCCGGTACCTGTCCGAGAAGTTCCAGCAGCTGTCTGCGCGTCGGCAGACCGAAGGCGGTGAACTGGCCGCCCTGCACATCGACCTCGACCGTTTCAAACAGATCAACGATACGATTGGCCACGCCGCGGGCGATCACGTGCTGATCGACGTGGCCAACCGCATCCGGTCCAATGTGCGTGACGGCGATGTGATCGCGCGGATTGGCGGTGACGAATTCGTCATCCTGCTTTGGGTGCCGGAGGGCACGTCGCGGCCCGAGGCGCTGGCGGGTGCGCTGTTGCGCGATCTCTCCAAGCCTTCCTGTTTCGAGGGGCGAGAGTGCCGTTTCGGGGCCTCCATCGGGGTCGCCCGCACGCCGCTGGCGGAAGAGGGCGACCTGCTGACAAACTCCGATGTGGCGCTTTACAAGGCAAAACGCGCCGGGCGTGGCCAGGTGGCTATATTCGACCGCACCGATATCGATGAAATGCGCCAGACCAAACAACTGGCGGACGACATCCTGCGCGGGCTTGAAGATCGCGAGTTTCTGCCCCACTACCAGCCCCAGGTTGATGCGCGGACCGGCCTCGTGGTTGGTATCGAGGCTCTGGCCAGGTGGCACCACCCGGTCGAGGGCGTTCTGGCCCCGGAGAGGTTTTTGTCCGTCGCCGGGGATCTGAACGTGGTCGCGGATATCGACCGGATGATTTTCGAAAAGGCGATTATCGAATGCGAGGCGTCGTTCAAGGGGTTGGACAGCTTGCCGAGCCTGTCGTTCAATGTCAGCGCCAATCGCATCCAGTTCGAGGAGATCGAGAAAATTGGCCAGATTGCCGCGGGCTATTCCGGCGACGTGGCATTCGAGCTGTTGGAGACGATTTTCCTGGAGGAGGAAAGTGATGCATTTCTCATGCAGCTCGATCACCTGCGGGAGCTTGGAATCTCGCTGGAAGTGGATGATTTTGGCAGCGGTCGCGCTTCCGTCGTCGCCTTGCAGCGGATTGCGCCTGACCAGCTCAAGATTGACAGGCGCCTGATCACGCCGATTGAGACAGGCAACAATGCCGCGCGGCTGGTGCAATCCATTATCGACATCGGCCATGCCCTGGACATCGGGGTGACCGCCGAGGGCGTTGAAACGGCAGAACAGGCCCGCATTCTTGCGGATCTCGGGGCACAGCGGCTGCAGGGTTACTACTTCTCCAAACCCCTGTGTCTGGAACAGCTGATGACGTATTTAAAGCGCAATCGGTCAAGCCTGCGCCTGGCGTAACCGCGCTGGCTGTGTCGGCGCGTTGGTGTCCGACGCCGCGGCGCGCCGGGGCTCTTGCTCTCGCAGCGGGCAATTGCCCTTTCTGACACCGAGGGCGGCTGGACAGCCCGCGATCCAATCTGGCGCGCGCTGCTGATCCTTGATGATTTGCCTGTCGCCGATCACGTATTGACGTTGCCCCGACTGTGGCGCGGGGGAAAACATCCGCCATCGTGCGCAGACCGGACAGGCGCGCAGCGATCACGACACCGCTGACGCATCACGGTGCATCACGCGGCGAAAGCAGAGCCTGACTGGCCACGCAGAGCAGTTTGCCGCAGGTTTTCGAGGGGTGCACCGCCCGGGGCGGAATGGTGGAGCCTAGCGGGATCGAACCGCTGACCTCCTGCATGCCATGCAGGCGCTCTCCCAGCTGAGCTAAGGCCCCATATCCGGACCATCCTGGTCCGAAGGGATGGATCGTTAAATCCGGGTCGCGCCGCTGAATAGGCGCAACGCGGGGCGGGATCAAGTCAAAAAAGGACACCCGCCACGCGAATTGATGAAATCAGTTGTCGTCGTCGTTGGCGGCCACGTCCGCGATTTCTTCCAGCGGGACGTTATCGCTGTCGTCTTCGTCGTCATCAAGGATGTCATCGCCCAGATCAACATCGACATCGCTGTCGTCATCTTCCAATACAACTTCGTCGTCGTCCGTGTTGGCCTTGGCTTTTGCCGATGCGGCGTCCTCGGCGTCAGCAGCGATCATGCGTGACTTGCTGAGGTCGATCTCGACCACTTCGCCGGTATACGGGCTGACGATCGGGTTCTTGTTCAGATCGTAGAAACGTTTGCCGGTCGTGGGGCAGAGGCGCTTCGTTCCCCATTCTTCCTTGGGCATGAAAAACCCCCTTTGCAATTGCGGTTCAGGTGTAGATGATTCCGGCCAAGTGCCATATGAGGCGAGGGCTGTAAAGACCTGCCGCGCGCAAGGCGACCTTTGAGAGACCGATATGTCCGACACGATATTACCCGGTAAGCCGCCTATTCCTCTGATCTTGCGTCGTTCGGCGCGGGCGCGCCGCATTTCCCTGCGTATTTCACAGTTGGACGGGCGGGTGACGCTGACATTGCCCAAACGCGTCGCCGCGCATGAGGCGATGGAGTTCGCGCGGGAAAAGGAGGGGTGGATTCGCAAACATCTTGCAGCGCGCGGCGCAGATATCGACATCGCTGTCGGGGCTTTCCTGCCGGTCGGGGGGCTGATGCACGAGGTTGTGCCGGGGACCGGCCGACAGATTGCGTTCGATGATGGCCATGTGGCCGTGCCCGGCGCCCCCGAGAGGGTTGCCCGACGCCTTGCCGGGCATCTCAAGACACTGGCCCGGGCGCGTCTGGCAGAAGCGTCTGATCACTATGCCGCGAAGCTCGGCAAACCCTATTCGGCGATTACGCTGCGCGACACGCGGTCCCGCTGGGGTTCCTGCACGGCGGAAGGGCGGCTGATGTATTCATGGCGGCTGATTCTCGCGCCGCCCGACGTGCTTGACTACGTCGCCGCGCATGAGGTGGCCCATCTGGCCGAGATGAACCATTCGCAGGCTTTCTGGCAGCAGGTGCAGCGCATCCATGGCGACTATGAGGAGCCGCGCGCCTGGCTGAGGCGCGAAGGCGGCGATTTGCACCGGTACAGATTTGAGGCCTGAGACCGCCTTGGCCTTGACCTGCGCGCGTTTTGTGATCACAAAATCCGTATGATCCTGAACCCACGCCCCCTGGATGCCACGCCGGTCGCCCACGACCGGGTTTATCGCGCGCTGCGCAGCCGCATCATGCAGGGGGATTTGCCCCCCGGGGCTGCGATGACGTTGCGCGGCATCGGGCGGGATTACGATGTGTCGATGACGCCCGCGCGGGAAGCCGTGCGCCGGCTGGTCGCCGAGGGCGCGCTGACGATGTCGTCGTCGGGGCGGGTCTCCACCCCCGAACTCAGCAACGAGCGGATCGAGGAACTGGCGGCCCTGCGCGCCCTGATCGAAGTGGAGCTTGCCAGCCGGGCGCTGCCGCGCGCCCACATGGCGCTGATAGAACGCTTGCAGACCATCAACACCGCCGTGGCGGAAGCTGTCGCCCATCGCGATGCTGTTAGCTACATCCGAACCAATCTGGAGTTCCACCGGACCCTCTACCTCAGGGCGCAGGCCCCCGCGATGCTCGCCATGGCCGAGACCGTCTGGTTGCAGATGGGGCCGACAATGCGCGCGCTCTACGGTCGGCTGCGCAAAACCGAACCGCCGCAGTTCCACCGCCTGATCATCGCCGCGCTGCGGGCCGGGGACGAGCCGGGGCTGCGGCTGGCTGTGCGGTCTGATGTCACGCAGGGTTTGCGGATGTTGGCGAGCTAATCAATTTACGTAACGTGTGGACTTGAAAAATTCTACTATTTGTAGAATTTTAACAAAGTTCGGCCCCGGCAGAGCCATAGTTTCCGGCTTTGATAGAGGCACCTAATCTGGGGAGCGGGGGTGTCATAAGTTTTGTAAGATATTGAAATGACTTCAAATAGTAATTTTTTTCCAGGTGTGGTCCGCCCCGTGACCGAAGAGGACCTGCCCCGTGTGCAGGAAATGGTCGAAAAACTGGCTGAACATCACGGCGACATTGCGACCGTGACCGTCGAGGAACTGGCGCGCGATGTGCTGGGAGCAAACCCATGGGTGCGCATTCTGATCGCCGAACAGCAGGGCGATGTCGTAGGCTATGCGGCTTTATGCCCCGTGGCCCAGATGCAATTCGGGGCGCGGGGAATGGATCTGCAGCATCTTTTCGTCGAAGCCCGCGCCCGGCGCATGGGGGCGGGCAAAGCCCTGATCCGGGCCAGCCAGAAACAGGCGCGTGCGGAAGGATGCACCTATCTGTCCGTTGGCACACACCCGGAAAACACCCTTGTGCATGACATTTACCCGGCCATGGGGTTCGACAGGCTGGATCCTCCCGGCCCGCGGTTCCGCATCGCGCTGGACACCACGGCAGGCTAGGCTGCGAGTCCTTTCGACCCGATGTTGAGGAATTTGGACCGGCGGTCCTGAACCAGCGCCGCGGGCACCTTGCCTTCCAGATCGGAAAGCATCCCTTCGAGGGCACGCCCCACGGCGGCAATGGCTGCATTCGCGTCGCGGTGCGCGCCGCCGGTAGGCTCCGGGATGATGCGGTCGATCACGCCAAGCTGCTTGAGGTCCTGCGCGGTCAGGCGCAGCGCTTCTGCGGCTTCGCGCATCTTTTCGGCGTCCTTCCAGAGGATCGAGGCACAACCTTCCGGGCTGATCACCGAATAAACCGAATGCTCCAGCATCGCCACACGGTTGGCAGTTGCAAAGGCAACCGCACCGCCAGAGCCGCCTTCGCCGATCACCACCGACACAAGAGGGACGCCGATCTGCAGGCATTTCTCGGTTGCGCGCGCGATGGCCTCCGACTGGCCGCGCTCCTCTGCGCCCTTGCCGGGGTAAGCGCCGGGCGTGTCCACCAGGGTGATGACCGGCAAGCCGAAGCGATGCGCGATGTCCATCAGCCGGATGGCCTTGCGGTACCCTTCCGGGCGCGCCATGCCGAAATTGCGTTCAATGCGGGATTTCGTGTCATCGCCCTTCTCGTGGCCGATCACCATCACCGGCTTGTCGTTTAACCGCGCCAGCCCGCCCATGACCGCGTGATCGTCTGCAAAGTTCCGATCACCCGCAAGAGGCGTGTAATCCGAAAACAGCGCGTCGATATAGGCTTGGCAATGCGGCCGCTCCGGATGGCGTGCAACCTGGCATTTGCGCCAGGGGGTCAGCGACTTGTACAATTCTTTGAGCATCGCGCCGGCTTTGACGTCCAGCGCGGCAGCTTCCTCGGTCACGTCCATGTCTTCATTCGAGCGGGCCAGTGCGCGCAGCTCCTCCGCCTTGCCTTCAATCTCGGCCAGCGGTTTTTCGAAATCCATATAGTGGGTCATGACGGACCTTTAAGTAATTGCTCTGCTTTATATGGCGGGCATTTACAGGCAATGCAACGGCTCTCAGGCAGGCGCAAGGACCGGATAGAGGGAGGCCATCAGCAAAGTCGCCATGGTCCAGTTGAAGATGTGCAGGCGCTTTGGGTTCGTCAGCACCCGCGCCATCTGCTGGCCCAAAACCGTCCACAGAGTGATGGAGGGAAGGTTCACGATGCCGAATACCGCCGCGACCACGGCAAAGGCCATCAGCGTCTGACCCGGTGCGTAGACCGAGAGGGCAGTGAGCGCCATCGCCCAGGCCTTCGGGTTCACCCATTGAAACGCCGCCGCCTGCAGGAATGTCATCGGTTTGCCGTTCTCACCCGCTTTTCGAATGGGCGCTGCCGTTGCAATCTTCCACGCCAGGAAGGTCAGGTAGAGGACCGATACGACTTTCAGCACGATGTAGCTGGCGGGATAGGCGTCAAAAATGCGCGCAAGGCCCGCGCCCACCAGGATGATCATGACCGAGAACCCGATGGATATTCCGAGCATGTGGGGAATGGAGCGGGTGAAGCCGTAATTCGCGCCGGATGCCATGAGCATCAGGTTGTTGGGCCCCGGCGTCGCAGAGCCGACAAAGGCAAAGACGGTCAGGGCGGACAGGAGTTCTAGAGTCATGATGCAAGGATTGCGCGGAACTCTCCGTATGAAATTGCGTTCTGCGCGTAAATGGATATATTTTCGCAACTTATGAGTACCCTTGACGCAAAATCAGAGCAGATATTGCGCGAACTGTCCCGACACGGGCGGATCAGCAATCTTGAGCTGGCGGACCGGGTGGGACTGTCGCCCTCCGCATCGCTGCGGCGCGTTCAGGAGTTGGAGCGGTCAGGCGTGATAAAAGGCTACAGGGCGGTGCTCGACCCCGCGGCGATGGGCATCGGGTTCGTGGCTTACATCGGGGTGGGACTGGGGGATCATTCCAAAGCGTCGCAGGAAGCATTCGAACGCGCGATCTCTGGCGCGCCGGAGGTGGTGGAATGTCACAACATCACGGGCACGATCGAATATATGCTGCGTGTCGAATGCGCCGACCTGCCGAGCTACAAACGGTTTCATACCGACATGCTGGGGGCGCTGCCGCAGGTGACGTCCATCACCTCTTACGTCGTCATGGGGTCGCCCAAGGACGCGCGGGCGTAGGGCCTGCTACTCTGTCGCCGCCGTCGCGATGGCGCTGAAGCGTTCGTCCAGTTGCCCGGCAAGGGTTTCCAGTGTTTCGCCCCCTTCGCCATAGTAGGGCGCAAAGACATAGCCCGGCGTTTTGTAAGACAGGGTCGCTGTCCCGTCGGTTTCCTCGGTCACGTAAAACCGGATGGGCGCTTCGATCATCGCTGCTGTTGATGTGGCCAGTACCTTGACCGCGAAATCGTTGTTGAAAACACCGACAACCCGGTTCTCCGGGATCGTGATGCCGCGATTGCGCGCCGCGCCCGTTGGCCCTGCCTGCGTGACCACGCCCATTTTATGCGCCTTGATCGCCTTCTTGAGATCACCCAACAGGTCGGCGTGGGTTTTTTCGGTCGCAATCACGACCCAGCCCTCGCGGGGCGCGATGGATTGAGCATGGCTCGCGGTGGCGAGCAGGGCGGCCAGAACCGCGGCAATCAGGCGAGGCATCGTGTTCTCCCGGGACATATCGCCCTTGAGAGAGCCACGCGGGCGCCGAAATGCCAAATCAAAGTTACGTTAACCGTTGATCATTTCGGATTGGCGCACAATGACCTCGGCCTGTTTGATCGAGGCGATATCGACGAGCCGCCCCTTGTAAACGGTCGCGCCTTCGCCCTTTGCCTTGGCCTCTTCCATGGCCGCAAGTATCTCGCGCGCCTCGGAAACGGCCTCCTCAGAGGGGGTGAAGACGTCGTTGGCGATGGCCACCTGCTTGGGGTGAATGGCCCATTTGCCGACCATCCCCAGTGTTGCAGAGCGGCGGGCCTGCGCGCGGAACCCCTCATCGTCGGAAAAATCGCCAAAGGGACCATCAACCGGCAGGACACCGTGTGTGCGGCAGGCGGCAACGATCGCCGCTTGTGCCCAATGCCATGGATCGGACCAGTATTTCTGCCCCTCCCGGTGCATGTAGTAGTTTTCCTGGGTGCCGCCGATCCCGGTGGTTTGCATGCCCATCGACGCGGCGAAATCCGCAGCCCCAAGGCTCATTGCCTGCAGACGTGGCGAACTGGCAGCGATTTCCTCCACATGGGCGATGCCCGCGGCGGATTCGATGATCACCTCGAAACTGATTTTCTTGCGGCGCCCCTTCGCAGCCTCGACAGCGGTGACCAGCGCGTCCACGGCATAGATGTCGCCTGCGCAGCCCACCTTGGGGATCATGATCTGATCCAACCGGTCGCCTGCCTGCTCCAGAAGATCGACCACGTCACGGTACCAATAAGGCGTGTCCAGACCATTGATCCGCACGGACAGCGTTTTGTTTCCCCAGTCGACATCTGCGATTGCGGCGATGATGTTCGCCCGGGCGCTGTCCTTGTCAGAGGGTGCCACGCTGTCCTCAAGGTCGAGGTTGATCACATCCGAGGCCGAGGCTGCCATTTTCTCGAAAATCGCCGGGCGGGAGCCCGGACCAAAGAGCTGGCAGCGGTTTGGTCGCGCGGGGGCGGCGGGCTGGATACGAAAACTCATGGGGACCTCTGGGTAATATAATTGCGATCGGGTTGCTCAAGCTGGTATTAAATTGCGCATCGGCCCGCAAGGGGGATTTTGCAGGTGCAGCATTTCAGATTGCACGAATCGTGCTACTCAGCGCTTCGATCTTGTGCAAATGAACACATCGATAGAATTTTCGTGCAATATTTTGGCCAGGTCGGCCAATTCCAAGATGTGTTTGCGCCGGACATAGGTGAAATTGACGCGAAACCGCGACCGGGAGCCAAAACCATGATCGAAACACCCTATCTTCTGTTTTTAGGCGATGCGCCTGACCAACTGGCGGCCAAGGTGGCGCAGGGCATCAAGGACTGGCGTCCCGAAAACGCAGTTGGGCAGTTCCGCATGGCAGGCTGCAAGGCGGATGTCGGCTTGCAGGACATGACCCTTCAGGAGGCCAAAGCCGCCGGGGCCAGAACGCTGGTGATCGGGGTCGCCAACCGGGGCGGCTATATCAGCAAGGAATGGCGCAAGGTTCTTGTCGAAGCGCTTGAGGCCGGGTTTGATCTGGCCAGCGGCCTGCATAACCTGCTGCGCGACGAATCCGAGCTGATGGCCGCGGCGCAGGTGCATGGGGGCACGCTGCATGACGTGCGTGTGCCCACCGACGCCTATCCGATTGCAAACGGGGTGAAGCGGACCGGCAAACGCGTTCTGGCCGTCGGCACCGACTGTTCTGCGGGCAAGATGTACACGGCCCTGGCGCTGGATGCGTCGATGCGCGAACGTGGCATGAAGAGCACCTTCCGGGCCACGGGTCAGACCGGTATTCTGATCACCGGGCACGGCGTGCCGCTGGATGCGGTGATCGCGGATTTCATGGCGGGCGCGGTGGAATACCTGACGCCCGACAACGCGGCGGATCACTGGGACATCATCGAGGGGCAGGGCAGCCTGTTCCACGTGTCCTACTCCGGCGTCACGCTGGCGTTGATCCACGGCGGGCAACCGGACGCGCTGATCATCTGCCATGAGCCAACGCGGCAGCACATGCGGGGCCTGCCGGGATACAAGCTGCCAAGCATTGAGGCGGTGCGCGACACCTCCCTGCAATTTGCGCGGGTGGCTAACCCGGCCTGCCAGGTTGCGGGCGTCTCGATCAATACCCAGCACCTTTCCGATGCAGAGGCCACCGCCTATTGCGCCGAGGTCGAGGCACGCCTTGGGCTGCCGACGATTGATCCGTTCCGCCATGGGGCCGACCGTCTGGCAGAGGCGCTTGAAAACATCTAGGGTTTTCCCGGCATCCCCGTCGGCGCGTCCGGCGGGGCTGTTTTTGGCCAAATGAAAGGGTGAGGATGGACATTACCGTCAGTCACGATGTTTTCCGTCTCGCGCAGGTTTTTACCATCAGCCGGGGATCGCGCACCGAAGCCAATGTGCTGACCGTGCGTCTCAAGGACGGTGGCCACAGCGGATGGGGGGAATGCGTACCCTATGCCCGCTACGACGAGACATTGGAGAGCGTGACCGCGCAGATCGAGGGCCTGCCGCCCGATATCACCCGCGCGGGGCTTTACGATTTACTGCCCGCAGGTGCGGCCCGCAACGCGGTGGACTGCGCCTTGTGGGATCTGGAGGCGAAGCGCGCGGGCAAGCGTGTCTGGGACCTTGCCGGTCTGCCCGTGCCGGGGCCTGAGATCACAGCCTATACGCTGTCGCTGGATACACCGGAAAAGATGCAGGCGCAGGCTGCCGAAAATGCACATCGCCCGCTGTTAAAGATCAAGCTGGGCACGCCCGACGATATGCCACGGCTCGAAGCTGTCCGGGCCGGTGCACCCGATGCCAGGATCATCGTCGATGCAAACGAAGGTTGGAGCGCCGAGGTTTACGCGGATCTGGCCCCGCATCTGGTTCGGCTTGGTGTGCAACTGGTGGAGCAGCCCCTGCCTGCGGCAGACGATGACGCCCTGATCGGCATCGACCGCCCGGTGCCGGTGTGCGCGGATGAAAGCTGCCATGATCGCGCCAGTCTGCCCAAGCTCAAGGGCAAATACGACGTGATTAATGTGAAGCTCGATAAAACCGGCGGCTTGACCGAAGCGCTGGCCTTGCGTAGCGAAGGTCTGGCATTGGGCTACGATGTGATGGTGGGATGCATGGTCGGGTCGAGCCTCGCCATGGCACCGGCGACATTGCTGGCGCAGGGCGCGCTGATCACCGATCTGGATGGGCCGCTATTGCTGGCCGAAGACCGTGACAGCGCTTTGGTTTTCGACGAAAAAGGCGTTCACCCGCCTGTTGCTGGATTATGGGGATGACCACATGCGCACTGTATATCTGAACGGCGAATACCTGCCCGAAAACGAGGCTTCCGTTTCGATCTTTGATCGCGGGTTCCTGATGGCCGACGGCGTGTATGAAGTTACCTCGGTTCTGGGCGGCAAGCTGATCGATTTTGACGGCCATGCGGTTCGGTTGCAGAGATCGCTGGATGAGCTGGACATGCGCAGCCCGATCAGCAAGGAAGACCTGTTGGAGGTCCACCGCGAGTTGGTGCGGGTGAATGAGATCGACGAGGGCATGATCTATTTGCAGATCACCCGCGGCGCGCCCGGCGACCGCGATTTCGTCTTCCCCGACCCCGAAACGACCACGCCGACAATTGTGCTGTTCACGCAGTCAAAACCGGGCCTGGCCGACAACCCCGCGGCGCTGAAGGGCATGAAGGTCATCAGCATCGAGGATATTCGCTGGGGACGGCGCGACATCAAGACCGTGCAACTGCTCTACCCGTCGATGGGCAAGATGATGGCCAAGAAGGCCGGAGCTGATGATGCTTGGATGACCGAGGACGGTTTCGTCACCGAAGGCACCAGCAACAATGCCTATATCGTCAAGGGCAACAGGATCATCACGCGCGGGCTGAGCAATGACATTCTGCATGGGATCACCCGTGCGGCGGTGTTGCGGTTCGCGCAGGAGGCTCAGATGGAAGTGGAAGAGCGCAATTTCACCATCGAAGAAGCCAAGGACGCGGATGAGGCATTTGTCACTTCAGCCAGCACCTTCGTGATGCCGGTTGTCGAAATCGACGGCGTGTCCCTGGGTGAGGGCGTTCCGGGACGGGTCGCGCCGCGGCTGCGCGAAATCTATCTTGAGGAAAGCCGCAAGGCTGCGATCTGACGGTGCCCCGTGGCCCCGGTCGCGTCGATAAACCCCGAGACTCTGCCCGCGCTGGTCGGAACCGATATCGGATGCTCTGACTGGGTGTCGGTTACCCAGGCGCGGATCGACGCCTTTGCCGAGGCGACCGACGACCGCCAGTTCATTCACCTGGACGCCGGGGCCGCCGCCGAAACCGGCTTTGGCGGGACCGTCGCGCATGGATTTCTGACCCTTTCGATGCTGTCATCGATGGCCTACAACGCGCTGCCGCGCTTGGCGGGGCAAAGCGCTTCGGTGAACTATGGTTTTGACAAGGTCCGGTTCGTGGCGCCGGTGCGCTCCGGCTCGGACATCAGGGCGCATTTTCAATTGGCGGAAGCGACGCGGCGACCGGACGGGTCAGTGATACTGCGATACGACGTCGAGGTGGAGATCAGGGGAAAGGAGAAACCGGCGCTGATCGCGGACTGGCGGGTGCTGTATCTCTTTTGAACCGCCGGAATCAGCGAGGTGCCAGGCGAATGCACAGCCTGCCCGGGCTTTGCCGTTGCGGATTGGCCAGACCTCCAGACGCCTGCGCAAAGCACCGGTATGCCCTGACAGTCCCGCGTGACACGAGCAGAACAACCCCGGCGACGGTGAGTGCCAACATACCCCACGCGCCGGACATTTCGGTCTTGGTGAGCGCCGGCAAGGGCCTTCTGTAAACACCGCAGAGAGCACCGGTTCCAACGCTGATTGTTGTGGCCAGAAGTAATCTGCGCTCCGGTTGGGTGGGTTCCGGGGGTAGTTGGCTGTCGAGGTGATGATAACTGATCTGCCCGGCTGGTTTTGCAGCAGACCGTCATGCCGCGACTTGGAGCAACGGGCGATAAAGGGGCGTTGGTGGAGACACTTGGGCACGGCGGGGCGGAGGGTTTCGACCATTCCGGCCGGTTTCAGTGCCAGAAAATCACATGCACGAAGATGTTGCGCGCAAGCGTCCCCCGGAAAATTGAAGACACGCCTGATTTCCGGCGGCATCCGTGAAATGGCGTGCTACCCTCGGACCATGATCTTTGACCTGCCCAATCACGACACGCTTTATGCGGCGCTGCTCAACCGCGATGCCGGGTATGACGGACAGGCCTATGTTGCGGTGGCCACCACGGGTGTCTTTTGTCGGCTCACCTGTCCCGCGCGCAAACCGAAGTCGGAAAACTGCACGTTTTACGGCTCCGTCGGGGAATGTATCGGGGCCGGGTACCGTGCCTGCAAGCGCTGCCACCCGCTTGCGCCCATGGCTGCCGCTGACCCGGCGATTGCCGCACTTCTGGCCGCACTTGAGGCACGGCCCGCCTACCGCTGGTCGGAAGAGGACATCCTGCGGATGGGGTTCGATCTGTCGACGGTGCGCAGAAGTTTCAAACGCCAGTTTGGTATGACTTTCCTTGAGATGGCGCGCCAAAGACGGCTGCGTGACGGGTTCGTCACGATTGCGGGTGGCGGGAGGGTCATCGAGGCTCAGGTGGACGCCCGCTTCGAGTCCGCCAGCGCGTTCCGGGCGTCATTTGCACAGTTGATCGGTCGGGCGCCCGGCAAGCTTGCCTCCGACCCGGTGCTTTTCGCGGATTGGATCGCGACGCCGCTGGGCGACATGATCTCAATCAGCAGCCGGACGCACCTTCACCTGCTGGAATTCGTCGACCGCATCGCTCTGAGGTCCGAGGTCGGCAGACTGGCCCGGCATGCTAAGGGAAGGCTGGGGGTTGGCAGGACCGACCCAGGCCAGCAGGTCAGGGAAGAGCTGGACCGGTTTTTCGAGGGCCGCAACGCGCATTTTGCAACGCCGCTTGCCTTCCTTGGCTCGGAGTTTGCCAAGGACGTCTGGTCTGAACTCAGGCGCATTCCGCCGGGTGTCACGCGCAGCTACTCTGAGGTGGCAAAACGCATCGGTCGACCCGCATCCACCCGCGCCGTTGCGCGGGCGAATGGCGCAAATCAGATTGCTTTGATTGTCCCCTGTCACCGCGTGCTCGGGGCCGACGGGTCACTGACCGGTTATGGCGGTGGATTGTGGCGAAAGCAGAAGCTTCTTGAAATCGAACGACACTACAGAATGACAGCCGTGGAAAGTACGAAATGATGAATCAGGTCGAAAAAGCAAATCTTTTCAAATCACTGCACAAGAAGGGCGATCCTCTCGTGCTGTACAACATCTGGGACGCGGGGGGTGCCAGAGCCTTGGCCGATGCCGGTGCCAAGGCGAACGCCACGGGCAGTTGGTCGGTTGCCGCCGCACATGGGTTTGACGACGGCGAAGCCATCCCGCTCGGGTTTGCGCTTCAGATCGTGGAACGCATTGCGGGCACGGTCGACCTCCCGCTGACCGTTGATTTCGAAGGGGGCTATGCTGAGCAGCCCGCCGGCATCACCGAGAATGTGCAAAAGGTGATCAAGGCTGGCGCTATCGGGATCAATCTGGAGGACCGGGTGGTGCGTGGCCAGGGCCTCTATGCCATTCCGGCGCAGGTGGACCGTATCAAAGCGGCAAGAGCGGCGGCAGATCGCGAGGGTGTTCCGTTGTTCATCAATGCAAGAACGGATCTGTTTCTTGCCTCGGATTCAGACAAGCACGGCATGCTGGTCGCGGATGCGCTGACCCGGGCGCAGGCCTATGCCGACGCCGGGGCGGATGGCTTCTTCATTCCGGGGCTGACACAGCTTCCGCTTATTGCAGACATCGTGGAGTCGGTGGCGCTGCCGGTGAACGTCATGATGCGCGGCGCCCTCGAAACGGTTGCAAGTGTTGCGGAGGTGGGCGTGTCACGTGCAAGTTTCGGCCCCGGCCCCTATGTGCAATCGATGTCCGATCTCGCGGACAGGTTCCGATCCCTGCACTGACCGTTGCCTTTCGACGGGGCCCGCCTCAGCGCTGCAACCCGGGATCCGTCATCAGTCCTTGCCGACGTTTTCTTCGAAGGCCTTGGCAAAGGCCTCCTGCTGTGCGCCGCTGGCATCGGTCTGATATTTGGCTTTCCACTCCGCCATGGTCATGCCGTAAAACAGCTCTCGCGCTTCCTCCTTGCCGATCTCGATGCCCTTTTCGGCGGCGGCCTCGGCGTACCAGCGGCTCAGGCAGTTCCGGCAAAATCCGGCAAGGTTCATCATGTCGATATTCTGAACGTCCGTGCGGTCTTCCATCAGGTGCTTCTGCAGCCGTCGAAAGGCTGCGGCCTGGAGTTCGATTTCTTCTTGGGTCGGCATCTGGTTATCCTTCGTGCTGTCTCTGTCAGATTGGGTCGGTACACGCTGCTGTCAACCGGGCTTTGCATGCTTGCACCCTGCTGCCGGTACGTGTCATCAATTGTTTAATGAGCAAACGGTAAGTGTCAGGAGTTGCTCTGCGGTCCATCATGCGACATAAGATGCGCGAACCGTTAGCGGTAACAAGCTAAAGAAGGACGACATCGAAGATGAGACGCACGCGCAACGTCAAAATCGTGGCCACGTTGGGCCCGGCCTCCGACACCTATGAGATGATCCGCGATCTGCATATCGCGGGTGCGGATGTGTTTCGATTGAATATGAGCCATGGCAGCCATGACGAAATTCGCGAAAAGCACCGGATCATCCGCCAGCTCGAAGAAGACACCGGCGGAAGCATCTGCATTCTGGCCGATTTGCAGGGGCCCAAACTGCGCGTGGGTGTGTTTGCAAATGAAGACGGCGAAATGCTGGAGGAAGGTGCCAAGTTCCGCATGGACCTGGACAAGGCAGAGGGGGATGCGACACGTGTCTGCCTGCCGCACCCTGAGATTTTCGCGGCACTTGAGCCGGGTGCGAGCCTGTTGGTCAATGATGGGAAAATCCGTCTCAAGGTCGACGACTGCGGCCCGGACTTTGCCAATTGCACCGTGGTTGCCGGCGGGGTGATCTCTAATCGCAAGGGCGTGAATGTGCCGGATGTGGTTCTGCCACTGGCCGCGCTGTCGGACAAGGACCGCAAGGATCTGGAATTCGTGTGTGAACTGGGCGTGGACTGGCTGGCGCTGAGCTTTGTGCAACGTCCGGAGGACGTGTTGGAAGCCTCTGATCTGGCAAACGGCCGCGCGGCCATTCTGTCGAAGATCGAAAAACCCGCTGCGGTACAGAATTTCGATGACATCCTGAAAGTGAGCGACGGAATCATGGTGGCGCGGGGCGATCTGGGCGTCGAACTGCCGGTGCAGAACGTGCCCCCCATTCAGAAGCGGCTCGTGCGGCAGTGCCGCCGGGCGGCAAAACCGGTGATCGTGGCAACCCAGATGATGGAAAGCATGATCGAAAGCCCGATGCCGACCCGCGCTGAGGTTTCTGACGTGGCCACGGCGATCTACGAGGGCGCGGATGCCGTCATGCTGTCGGCGGAATCGGCAGCGGGCGCTTATCCTGTCGAGGCGGTCACAACGATGAACAACGTTGCCACCGAGGTCGAACAGGACCCGACCTACACACAAATCATCGAAGCCTCGCGGGAAAGCAAGGGCGCGACCATCGCCGATGGCATCGTGTCGGCGGCGCGCGAGATCGCGGAGACCACGGACATCCAGGCGATCTGTTGTTTCAGCCAAAGCGGAACCACGGCGTTGCTTGTCGCGCGGGAGCGGCCACGGGTGCCGATCCTGGCGATGACCCCGCTGGTGCGGACAGCCCGGCGGCTGACGCTTACCTGGGGCACTAACTGCGTTATCACCGACAAGCTCGACCGCTTTAAACTTGCGGTTGTGGCCTCGGCGCGGGCGGCCTTGCGGCAGGGCTACGCCAAGGAGAACGATCAGATCGTGGTCACTGCCGGGGTACCTTTCAACGTCCCCGGGAGCACCAATATCCTGCGGGTTGCACCCTGCGACGAGCGTTTGATTTTCAACACCGATCCAGAGTAAACTCGGGCCCGAGGCAACGGGAAGGGTGAGGCCATGGATCCGGACACGGCACTGGTGCTGGGTGTCATTATCGGTGGGTTTTCGATCATTTCGATTTTTTCTGCGCTGGTCGATCGCCGCGCGCCGCGGGCGTCTGCTCTGACCATCCTGTTGGCGACAGGCCTGATTTTTTACGCGGCCAAAACGACGCCCGTCGGCTACACGGCAGCATCGCTGCCCAAGACGTTTGTCCAGGTGTTCGTGAAATATCTGCCCTGACGGCGCAGTGGTCATTCTGGACTTGCCATGCTGGGCGCAACCGCTTATAGCGCAGCTTCTTACCGCGGGACCGGCCCATGTGGCATGCCGAGTCGCGCTTGACACCGATCTGAAAGACAGGAGACGGAAATGCCCAAGATGAAGACGAAATCGAGCGCAAAAAAGCGCTTCAAAGTGACCGCGACCGGGAAGGTCATCGGCGGTCAGGCTGGCAAACGTCACGGCATGATCAAGCGTTCGCGCAAATTCATCCGTAACGCGCGTGGAACAACCGAGTTGTCCGCACCAGACGCCAAAATCGTCAAGGGCTTCATGCCCTACGACCGCTAAGCCTGAAGGAGAGCTGATATGTCCCGAGTCAAAGGTGGAACAGTCACCCACGCCCGTCACAAGAAGGTCATCAAGGCCGCAAAAGGCTATTACGGACGCCGCAAGAGCACCTTCAAGGTTGCCCGCCAGGCCGTCGATAAGGCCAACCAATACGCAACCCGCGACCGCAAGAACCGCAAGCGCAATTTCCGCGCGCTGTGGATTCAGCGGATCAACGCTGCCGTACGCAGCCACGACGAAGCGCTGACGTACAGCCGCTTCATCAATGGTCTCAACCTTGCCGGGATCGAAGTGGATCGCAAGGTGCTGGCCGATCTGGCCGTGCATGAACCGGATGCGTTTGGTGCCATCGTCAAACAGGCGCAGGACGCGCTGGCCGCTTAAGCCGGCAGACTGCCCGGAATGACCAAGGCCGCTCCGGAAACGGGGCGGTTTTTCTTTGTCTGCAGGCGCAAAAACACCGACAGCGCGATGCAAGTGCACGATCTGCCCGATCGCGGCTTTTATTCAAGGCAAGTGGAAGGCGTCGCGGGACCCTGAACGCCATGTTTCGGGCGGTATCGGCGGAACCTGTGGTGCTGGTCTTGGCGCCGATATTGGTCGTCGAACTCCTGCAACAGGATCCCGATGCCGGCTGGTTGTCAGGCATATCGTTTTGGCCCCGGCAACTGCGCCGACTGTGCCCTTGAGCATACGCTGTTAAATGCTACAACCGCGGCACCGTAACAAACGCGAAGTTTCAATGGCAAAGCCCGTTACCCCAATCGAGAACAGTGATGAAGAGGTCGATCTGCGAGATCGGATCGTCAGTGCGGTCATCATCGGGATCATACGGTCGCTGACGCTCTTGCCCTACAGGGTTCGCGTGCCGGTGGGCGGGTGGGTGATTTCGCGTCTCGTCGCCCCTCTTATCGGCTATCGTGGCCGTATCCGCGACAACATGCATTTCATTTTCCCGGACATGCCGGAAGATCAAGTAGAGCAGATGGCGCGCGATGTACCGGATCAGATCGGCCGCACGCTGTGCGAGTTGTTTTCCCCCAAGAACCTTGTTGAGACGGCGCGCAATACGCCCATCACGGGCAAGGGTATCGCGGCGGTGGATGCGGCGCGAGACGCGGGTCGGCCGCTTATTCTGGTGTCGGGCCATATCGGCAATTACGATATCGCCCGATCCAAACTGATCCAGCGCGGGCACAAGGTTGGCGGACTTTACCGCAGCATGAATTACAAGGGCTTCAACGATTTCTACGTGTCGCGGATTTCGCAGGTCGGCACACCGCTGTTTCTGCGGGGACGTCGCGGGATGGGGGAGATGGTCAAGTTCCTCAAGGCGGGGAATGCGATCGCCCTGCTGATTGACCAGCATATGTCGGCAGGGGCACCGTTGAAATTCTTCGGCCACACCGCCTATACGGCGTTGTCGGCTGCCGAGTTGGCCTTGCGATACGACGCCTTGCTGGTGCCCTGCTACGCGATACGCCAGCCCGACGGCATGAGCTTCGAGATGATCGTCGAACCCCCTATCCCGCACACCACGCCGGAAGAGATGACGCAGGCTCTCAACGACAGCCTCGAAGCGCAGGTGCGCGCGAATATGAGCCAATGGCTGTGGGTGCATCGGCGCTGGAAGGCGCAATAACGCCTTTTCCCGATCGCTCAGAAGGCTTGCACACCCGCCTGTCTGCGGGGATAACCATACCCAGCAAACCAAGATTTCGGGGAGAGATCACCATGTGGAAGTACCTGACAACCGCCGTGTTGAGCACTGCTCTGATGAGCGGGGCTGCGTTGGCCCAAAGCTGTTCGGACGGCAAGACACTGGTCGATGGCAAACTGACCATCGCCACAGGCAACCCGGCCTATTACCCGTGGGTGATAGATGACGCGCCTGAAAGCGGGCAGGGGTATGAGGCGGCTGTCGCCTATGCGCTGGCAGACGCCATGGGTTTTGCAAAGGAGGATGTCGTCTGGACGCGCACCTCCTTTGACCAGGCAATTCAGCCCGGGGCGAAAGACTTCGACATCAACATGCAGCAGTTTTCCATCACCGCCGACCGCGACAAGGTCGTCGATTTCTCTGAACCATACTACACGGCGCCGATGGCGGTGTTGGTGAGGGCTGGCGATGGATTGGCGCCCACGCTCGACGCGATGAAAGAGATGAAATGGGGTGTCGTGGCATCCACCACCGCCCTGCCGGTGGTGATGAACACGATTGTGCCCTCCTCCAGCCCGCTGGTCTATGACGACAATGCGAACGTCGTCGAAGCGATGAAGGCCGGGCAAGTGGATGCCGCGCTTTTTGACCTGCCGACCGCGCTTTACCTGTCTGCTGTCGTCCTGGAGGGCGGGCAGGTCCTGGGACAGTTTGCGCCGGATGCTACCGCTGACCCCGATCATTTCGGCATGTTGATGACAGAAGGCAACCCGTTGAAGACATGTGTCGATGCCGCCCTTGCCACGCTCAAGGAAAACGGCGTGCTGGCCGGGATCGAAGCGAAATGGTTGCAGGAAGCCACGGGCGTGCCGCTGATCAAATAAGCGCGCCGTGAACCGCAGGCAGGCATATGAGACGGCCCAGCGACGGCGGTCGCTGACCGTTGCGGGCATCAGCACGGCGGCGGTTCTGGCGGCGATCATCCTTCTGGTCCCGTTGACACCGGGCTGGCCACAGGTGAGGGCGAGTTTCTTTGACGGCGGCGTCTTCGCGCAAACTTTTCCGACGCTGCTCAGAGCGTTTCTGATCGACGTGATGATCTTCGCATGGTCTGTTCCGCTGATCCTCACCCTCGGGCTGGCGATTGCGCTGGCCCGGGGCGCGCGCGCGCCGGCGCTCTTTCCCTTGCGGATATTCGGTGCGGTCTATGTTGATGTCTTTCGTGGCGTCCCGGTTGTTCTGACGATCTATCTGATCGGCTTTGGCGTGCCCGGGCTGGGCTTGCCGCGCCCGTGGAACTCTCCCTACATCTGGGGGACGGTTGCATTGGTGCTGACCTATTCCGCCTACATCGCCGAGGTTCTGCGGTCCGGTATTGAAAGCATCCACGCCAGCCAGCGCAATGCCGCCATCTGCCTGGGGCTCAGCGAGCGTGACACCATGCGTTATGTGATCCTGCCGCAGGCGGTGCGCCGGGTGGTTCCGGCAAACATGAACATGCTGGTGGCCTTGCAAAAGGATGTGGCCTTGCTCAGTTTCATCGGCCCCGTGGAAATTCTGCGTCAAGCGGGCATCTACAAGAGCCTGCTGGCAAACTTCACCCCCTATGTCGTTGCAGCGGTGATTTTCCTGATCGTGACGGTGCCCGCCACCCGTTATGCCGATCATCTTCTGAACCGGGATCGCGATGCCAGAAGCTAAGCTTTCCCTGCGCTCTGTTCACAAGTCCTTTGGCGGCAATCACGTGCTGCGCGGGATCGATATGGACGTGGCAACCGGTGAAATGATTTGTTTGATCGGCGCATCCGGATCAGGTAAATCCACGTTGCTGCGCTGTATCAACCAGCTTGAACCGATTGATGACGGGTCCGTGTGGCTGGACGGTCAGGATATTTCGGAACCCGGACTGGACCTTGGCCCGGTGCGCCGCCGCATCGGGATTGTTTTCCAGTCCTACAATCTTTTTCCGCACATGTCGGCGCTCGAAAACGTGGTGTTGGCACCGCGCCGTGTGCTGCAGGAGGACGGTGATGCACTGAATGCCAGGGCGGAAGCGCTGTTTGACAGGTTTGGCCTTGCGCAGCATATGCGAAAGTACCCCGACCAGCTGTCGGGCGGACAGCAACAGCGCGTCGCGGTGATCCGGGCGCTTGCGATGCGGCCAGAGATCATGCTGTTTGATGAAATTACCGCCGCACTGGACCCGGAACTGGTGGGTGAAGTTCTCAACGTCTTGCGCCAGCTGCGTGCGGAGGGGATGACCATGTTGCTGGCAACGCATGAAATGGGCTTCGCCCGGGAGCTTGCGGACCGCGTGTGTTTCATGGACGGCGGTGTGATCGTCGAAGAAGGTCCTCCCGGGCAGATTTTCTCTGACCCCAAGGTGGCGCGAACGCAGGCTTTTCTGCGGACAGTGCTGCGCTAGACCTGCGAACGAGGTTGGCCCAAGGCCCGCGGCAGGGCGCTCACCGGCGGCTTGTGGCGTTTACGTGACGCCGGATCAGCCCCCGGAACGCCGCTTCCTGCCTTCGGCAAAGCTCGGGTACCGGGGTTGATGGATGTCAATCGATGTCATCCGGCCGCATTGCATCCTGTGCACCGGGTGTCGCCTGCATTGGCCTCGTAGCTGACTTTCCTGAGTTCCGTGGGTGGCACTCTTTACCAATCGAGACGGAAACGCTTTTTTTGGACCCGCTATGATCCGATCGACGTTCCGGTTCCTTTCTGGGATCTGCCTGCTCACTTCGAACCGCGCCCGGGGGGAATACTGATGGCAAAAAAGCAAAAGGGGTCAGGCCCGGCCCGCACTAAAGCTTCGCGGAAAACGGTTACGGATAATTCCGCTGCCGGGGCTGTTGGGTCCCAGCCCTTCCCTATTGTCGGACTGGGGGCGTCGGCGGGTGGCCTAGAGGCATATTCCGACTTCTTTGCCGCCATGCCAGGTGACAGCGGCATGGCGTTCGTCCTGATCCATCACGTGGACCCCGACCACGAAAGCCTGATGGCGGAGCTGCTGGCGAAACACACCGACATGCCCGTGGCGCTGGCCGTTGATGGTGCGCAGGTCGCGCCAAATCACGTCTATATCATCCCGCCAAATCGGTTTCTCGGCATCGACGATGGCACCCTGCGCCTGTCAGAGCCGATGGCGCCGCGGGGTCTGCGCCTGCCCATCAGTCATTTTCTGAGGACGCTGGCGCAAAGCCATGGGCAAAGTGCCGTGGCGATCATTTTGTCCGGCACCGGAAGCGACGGCGCGGCTGCGCTGGCCGAGATCAAGGAAAAGGGCGGCATTGTTCTCATGCAGGATCCAAAAGACGCGATGCAAGACGGAATGCCACGCGGCGCGATTGCCGCGGATGCGGTTGACCATATTCTGCCGGTGGCTGAGATGCCGAGCTTTCTGCTGAATTACCGCCGGCACCCCTACGTCCAGCAAGACCCGGCCGCCGACACCCTTGGGGATCGGGCAGGCGGATCGCTGCCTGACATCATCAGTGTCCTGAAAGCGCATTCCCCGATCGATTTTACACTCTACAAGGAAGGCACTTTGTTGCGCCGGATCGAACGGCGGATGGTCTTGCGCCACATGGTCAATGCCGTCGATTACCTTGCCCTCCTGAAGGATTCGCCCGAAGAGGCCGAGAAGCTCTGCAATGATCTGCTGATCAACGTGACCCGGTTTTTCAGGGATCCGGAGGCGTTCAAATACCTCGCTAAGACCGTCCTTTATGACCTTGTGCGTGCCCACGATGCAAGCCAGCCCCTGCGCATCTGGGTGCCTGCCTGTGCAACCGGGGAAGAAGCCTATTCGCTGGCAATGGCAACGGTCGAGCACATTTCAGCCCTGCGCAAAAACGTGAAACTGCAGGTCTTCGCCTCGGATGTGGACGAGCGTTCATTGTCGGTCGCGCGCGCCGGTGTCTACTCCGAAACGATCGAGGCCGATGTTACGGCGGCGCGGCTGGACCGGTTCTTTGTCAAGGAAGATCACAGCTACCGTGTCACGTCCGAGCTGCGCGACTGCGTGGTTTTCGCGAACCAGAATATTCTCGCGGATGCGCCCTTCTCCCGGCTCGATCTGATCTCGTGCCGGAACCTGCTGATTTACCTGACGCCCGACGCGCAGGACCGGGTCATTTCAATGTTCCACTTCGCGCTGAACGATGGCGGGTTCCTGCTTCTCGGCTCATCGGAAACGGTGGGTGGCCATGACGCGCTGTTCCAGCCGCTGTCGCGGCGTCACCATGTTTACAGCAGGCTGGGCAAGGGCCGTCACCGCCCCATCGACTTTCCAATTGCTGCCCAGAGGTCGGCGGGGGCCGGGACGGCGCGCCCCCGGACGGGCACCGTGGCAGAGACGACCCGGTTGGCCGATCTGAGCCAGCGGATGCTGGTTCAGCGATATGCGCCGGCCGCCGTTCTGATAAACGCAAAGTTCGAAGTGCTCTACGTAGAGGGACCGGCGGATCAGTTTCTTAAGGTCCCGCCGGGAGAAGCCAGCCAAAGCGTGCTGGCCATGGCGCGTCAGGGTCTGCGGGCCAAGCTGGCCGCGACCATCCGAACAGCGCAGCAGACCGGCAAGGACACCACAGCGGCGGGCAATGTGACGCGCGACGGACGGCGCACGCCGGTGACGATCACGGCTCACCCGGCCCCCGAGGATGACGCGAACCTGCTTTTGGTGACCTTTGCCGACCAGACGCCAGTGACACCGGAGACAGCCAAGGAGGAAACCAACACTTCGGCATCGGCCCGCAAGCAGATCGAACAGGAACTGGAAGCCACGCGCCTCGATCTTCAGAACACGATCCGGGATTTCGAACGCTCGACCGAAGAACTGAAGGCGGCCAACGAAGAAGCCATGTCGATGAACGAGGAATTCCAGTCGACAAACGAGGAGCTCGAAACCTCGAAAGAGGAACTTCAGTCGCTGAACGAAGAGCTGACGACGTTGAATACCCAATTGCAGCAAAAAGTCGACGACGAACGCCGGATGGCGGATGACCTGAACAACCTGCTGTCCAGTTCAGGTGTGGCGACGCTGTTTCTGGACCGCGAGCTCAAGATCATGCGCTTCACACCCGCAACGCGCGAGCTGTTCAATGTCATCAGCAACGATGTGGGGCGACACTTTGGCGACATCACCGGCAAGGTAGACGACCCGGACCTGCTGAGCGATGCACGATCCGTGCTGGATACGCTCAAGCCCGGAGAGACAGAAGTGCAGGGCGAAGCCGGTAGCTGGTTCCTGCGGCGGATCCTGCCTTACCGAACCCAGGACGGCAAGATCGACGGTGTCGTGATCACCTTCTCCGACGTCTCCGATCTCAAGACCCTGCAGCATGCAATTCAGATGGCACGGCGGTTTGCGGAACGTGTGGTCAATACGGTGCGTGAACCCTTGCTGGTTCTCGATTCCGGCCTGCGCGTCGTCTCGGTAAGCAAATCATTTCACCGGATCTTTGGAACATCTGATGCGGGGGTTGTCGGTGAAAACCTGTTCAGAGTGCAGGACGGGCGCTGGAACATTCCCGATCTGCGCCAGTTGCTTGAACGTATTCTGCCGGACCAGACGACCGTCGAGGCCTTTGAAGTCACCGCCGATCATGAGGAGGCCGGACCGCGACACATGGTGCTGAATGCGCGCAAGGTCGAAGGGGATACGGATGGCGACAACCTGATCCTGCTGGCGATTGAAGACATCAGCGACGTCACGAAGGCCGCGCAGGAGGTGGTCGACCGCGAAGCGCGCCTGAGAGCCATTCTGGAGGCCGCCCCCGAAGCGATCATAACCATTGATGAACAAGGGACTATCGGCAGTTTCAGTCCCGCCGCCGAAACGATCTTTGGCTACCCTGCCGCGGAAATCATTGGTCAGAACGTCAATGTGCTGATGCCCGAACCGGACCGCAGCAACCATGACAGCTATATGACCCGCTACCTCAAGACCGGCGAGAAACGGATTATTGGCAAGGGCAGGGAAATGAATGCGCTGCGCAAAGACGGGACCATCGTGCCGATCCGGTTGCTGGTGTCAGAGCTGCGTCTTGAGGGGGAGCGGCATTTTCTCGGCATCCTGCATGACCTGACGGACGACAAGAAACACCGCGACCAGCTGCAGCGGGCGCAAAAGATGGAAGCGGTCGGCCAGTTGACCGGTGGTCTGGCCCACGATTTCAACAATCTTCTGACCGTGGTGATTGGCAATCTCGAACTGCTGGACATGCGGATCAAGGATGAGGACCACAAGCAGTTGCTGAACGAGGCGCTTGAGGCGTCGAGCCTGGGTGCGTCCCTGACCGGCAAGCTTCTCAGCTTCGCCAAAAGCCAGTCGCTTGCCCCCGAGTCCGTCGCCCTGAACACGCTGGTCGACACCATGCGCCCGCTTCTGAAGCTGACGTTGAGCGAGAACATCGCCATCCAAACACGGCTGAGTAAGGATCTGGACCAGACGCTGGCGGACCCCGGGCAGGTGGAAAGCGCGATCCTGAACATGGCGATCAATGCCCGCGATGCGATGCCCGACGGCGGCACACTGTCACTCGAAACCCGCAATATCTTTCTGGATGAGGATTACGCCGCAACGCAGATCGATGTGACGTCCGGCCCTTATGTTGCCCTGTCCGTGACAGACACTGGAAACGGCATGGACGCAGAGGTTCTCGACAAGGTTTTCGAGCCCTTCTTTTCGACAAAGGAGCCGGGCCGCGGGTCGGGTCTGGGTCTGAGCATGATCTATGGTTTTGCCAAGCAGTCCGGTGGCCACGTAGCGATATACAGCGAGGTCGGGCGTGGCACGACGGTCAATTTGTTCCTGCCATCTGTGCGGCAAAGCCCGGACGGCGCACAGAATGCCCGGCAGGAAGAGCTCCTTGCTGCAAAGGAGGAAACGATCCTTGTTGTCGAAGATGAGCCCATGGTGCGCCGGCTGACGGCGACCCGTCTCGACCAGTTGGGCTATAAGGTGCTTACAGCTTCCGACGGGCCGGAGGCGATCAGGACGTTGAAGGAGAATGACAAGATCGACCTGGTGCTGTCTGACATCGTCATGCCCGGCGGCATGACCGGTTTCGACGTGGCCGATCAGGCCCTTTCCGTCAATCCGGGCCTCAAGATACTTCTGGCCACAGGCTATGCGAAAGGCGTTGAAACCGGAAATGGTAACGGCAGCGACCAGAAACACATGATACTGCGAAAACCCTACAGTCTGATGAATTTGTCCAAGGCGCTGCGCAGTCTTCTGGACTGATGGCAGCCGGGGTTGATCATGCAGCGGCGTCAGTCAGACCGGGCGTCATAACGCAGAGGAGCATGACCGGCTGGCCGGCTCTTGCTTGCAATCGGCGGGCTTTCTGCTAGCACCGGCGCAAGACGATTATGCGAGGCAGAGATGGACGATCTCAAGCAAAAGTATCTGGGTCAGATCGCGAATGCGGCGGATGAAGCGGCCCTGGAAACCATCCGCGTGGCAGCGGTTGGCAAAAAGGGCGAAGTGGCGCTGAAAATGCGCGAACTCGGCAAGATGACACCGGAAGAGCGGCAAGTCGCAGGCCCGGCGCTGAATGCTCTGAAAGACGAGATCAACTCGGCGCTGTCCGCGAAAAAGGCGGGGCTGGCCGATGCCGCGCTGGATGCGCGGTTGCGCGACGAATGGCTGGATGTGACATTGCCTGCCCGCAGCCGGTCGCAAGGCACCATCCACCCGGTGTCGCAGGTCAGCGAAGAGGTCACGGCCATTTTCGCGGAGATGGGCTTCTCCGTGGCGGAAGGGCCGCGGATCGACACCGACTGGTACAACTTCGATGCGCTGAACATTCCCGGCCACCATCCGGCGCGGGCGGAGATGGACACCTTCTACATGCACCGGGCGGAGGGAGATAACCGTCCGCCGCATGTGTTGCGCACGCACACCAGCCCGGTCCAGATCCGGTCGATGGAAACGATGGGCGCGCCGCTGCGCATCATCTGCCCCGGCGGCGTCTACCGCGCTGATTACGACCAGACCCACACGCCGATGTTCCATCAGGTCGAGGGGCTGGCGATCGACAAGGATATCTCCATGGCGCACCTGAAATGGGTGCTGGAGGAATTCGTCAAAGCCTATTTCGAGGTGGATGGCGTCGACCTGCGCTTCCGCGCCTCGCATTTCCCCTTCACCGAACCCTCAGCCGAGGTCGATATCCGCTGTTCCTGGGAAGGCGGCACGCTCAAGGTGGGTGAAGGCGACGACTGGCTGGAAATTCTCGGCTCCGGCATGGTGCATCCCAACGTGCTGAAGGCCGGGGGGATCGACCCCGAGGCCTGGCAGGGTTTTGCCTTCGGCATGGGGATCGACCGGATCGCGATGCTGAAATACGGCGTGCCTGACCTGCGGGCCTTCTTTGATTCCGATCTGCGCTGGCTGCGCCATTACGGGTTCGCCGCTTTGGATCAGCCGACGCTGCATGGCGGGCTCAGCCGCTGACAGCGCCCGGCGCTTACGCGGATGTGATGTGACAGCAGGCGCGGCGTGCGTAAAGTGCGGTCATGATTTGTCGCCTGTTTCTAACCGCTTGCCTGCTCCTTTTCTCTCACGCTGCCCAGGCGATGGGTCCCTGGAAGCAAGATTGCATTGGCCAGACCCCCTGCGTTCTGGGGGATCGCAGTTATCACGTCAGGCCGCCGGATGGGTGGGACGGAACCTCGCCGCTGCCCGTCATGCTGCATTTTCACGGCTGGCAGCGGCAGGGCACCCTGATCGTACAGCACCAGCGGATTTCTGGCGCGACGCGCCGCCGGGGTGTCTTGCTGGTGGCGCCAAACGGGTTGGGGCGCAGCTGGGATTTCTGGCAGGCGGGTACGCAGGATGTGGATTTCGCCCGCGCCGTTCTGGAGGACGTCAAGAAGCACTACCCGGTCAGCGACGATCAGGTTTTCGTTTCTGGTTATTCCTGGGGCAGTAACATGGCCTGGCGCTTCGTCTGCGAGGACGGGGCCGATATCGCGGCGCTGCTGGCGATCTCCGGCACCCTGCGCCAGACCGAGGACTGCGCAACGGCACCACGCGAGGTGCGGCAAGTCTACGGGCTGAACGATCAGGTGCTGGGCTATCCTTATGGCCCAAATGGTGAAGACGACTACCCCGTGTACCTCTGGCGCAAGAAATTCGGCTGTGACGCGGGTGTGGCGCAGGGGCCGTGGAATGCGCGCGACTTTCTGACATTTCAGCGCGTCGTCTGGGACAGCTGCGACAGCGGGCGCGTCAGCCTCGATATCCATCCCGGCGGGCATTTCATCCCGCATGGCTGGATCGCGCGCCAGCTTGATGAACTCTTGGACCTGCCGAACTCTTACCCCTGAGCGCAGAGGTGGCTTCCCCCTCTGATCGCTTTGGGCTATCAGGGCGCGACATAGAATTGACGCCGGTGATATCCCATGAAATTCACGCTCTCCTGGTTGAAAGACCATCTGGACACGACCGCAACTCTGGACGAGATCCTCTATTCGCTGACCGACCTTGGGCTCGAGGTCGAAGGCGTGGAGGATCGGGGTGCGAAACTGCGCGATTTTACCATCGGCTATGTGAAATCCGCCGAGAAACACCCCGATGCCGACCGTTTGCGCGTGTGCCAGGTGGAGACAGACGAGGGGGTGAAACAGATCATCTGTGGCGCACCTAACGCGCGCGAGGGCATCACCGTGGTGGTGGCAAAGCCGGGTGTCTACGTGCCGGGCATCGATACGACAATCGGGGTGGGCAAGATCCGTGGCATCGAAAGCTTGGGCATGATGGCGTCGGAGCGCGAGATGGAACTCAGCGAAGAACATGACGGGATCATCGAACTGCCCTCTGGTGAGGTCGGGCAATCCTTTGTCGACTGGCTGGCGCAGAACGACCCCGCAAAGGTCGATCCGGTGATCGAAATCGCGATCACGCCGAACCGGCCCGATGCGCTGGGGGTGCGGGGCATTGCCCGTGATCTGGCGGCGCGCGGCCTTGGCAAGCTGAAGAAACGCGATGTGGACGCGGTGGAAGGCGCCTTTCCCTGCCCGGTCACCGTCACCATCGAGGGCGACACGCTGGACCAGTGCCCGGTGTTTTATGGCCGGGTGATCCGCGGCGTGACGAACGGGCCGTCTCCGGCATGGTTGCAGGACCGTCTGCGGGCCATCGGCTTGCGCCCGATCTCCTTTCTGGTGGATGTGACCAACTTCTTCACCTACGACCGTAACCGCCCGCTGCATGTTTTCGACGCCGACAAGATTGCCGGAGACAGCCTGCGCGTACACCGCGCCTCGGGCGGTGAAACCCTGATGGGTCTGGACGAAAAGGAATATACCTTCGAGGAGGGCATGACCCTGATTTCGGACGCAGAGGGTGTGGAAAGCATCGGTGGTGTGATGGGCGGGCTCGGGTCGGGCTGCACGGCGCAGACCACGAATGTATTCCTCGAGGCGGCGTATTTCGACCCGATCCGCACCGCCTATACCGGCCGCGCGCTCAAGATCAACTCGGACGCGCGCTACCGCTTCGAGCGGGGCATTGACCCGGCATGGACACCCTACGGCATCGAACATGCGACCCGCATGATCCTTGACCACGCGGGGGGCGAAGCGTCGGAGGTGATCGTGGCGGGCAAGATCCCGGATACCGACCGCGCCTATAAGCTGGATGCGGCGCGGGTACGCTCGCTCGTGGGCATGGATATTCCCGAAAGCGAACAGCGCCAGACGCTGACCTCGCTCGGCTTCATCCTTGAGGGCAACATGGCGCGAGTACCAAGCTGGCGGCCGGACGTTCAGGGCGAAGCGGATCTGGTAGAGGAAGTGGCGCGCATCGCCTCGCTGACGAAGCTCAAGGGCAAACCGTTGCCGCGGCTGACCGACGGCGTGCCCAAGCCAATCCTGTCGCCCTTGCAACGCCGTGAGGCGCTCGCCCGTCGGACCTGCGCTGCTTTGGGTTACAACGAATGCGTCAGCTATAGTTTCATTGACCAGGCCTCGGCTCAGCTGTTCGGCGGCGGGGATGACACAACCCGGCTTGAGAATCCGATCAGCAGTGACATGAGCCATATGCGGCCCGCTCTCTTGCCGGGATTGCTACAAGCGGCGGCGCGCAATCAGGCGCGGGGTTTTCTGGACATCGCGCTTTTCGAAGTGGGTCCGGCCTTCCATGGCGGGGAACCCGGTGAGCAGCACCTGCTGGTCAGCGGCCTGCTGGTCGGACGCACCGGCCCGAAGGACGTGCACGGTGCGTCACGCGCCGTCGATGTCTACGATGTGAAGGCGGATGCCGAGGCCGTTCTGGCCGCGATCGGTGCCCCTGCCAAGGTGCAGATATTGCGCGGTGCGGCGGAGTGGTGGCATCCCGGGCGTCATGGCATGATCTGTCTTGGCCCAAAGAAAGTGCTCGGTATCTTCGGCGAGGTACACCCGCGGGTTCTGGCGGCTATGGACGTGAAAGGCCCGGCCATGGCGTTTACCCTGTGGCCAGCCGAAGTGCCCATGCCGCGCAAAACCGGTGCCAGCCGCGGTGCGCTGCATATCAGTGACCTGCAAGCCGTTGAACGCGACTTTGCTTTTGTCGTGGACGCCGACGTTGATGCGCTGACACTTGTGAACGCGGCAATGGGTGCCGATAAAGCGCTGATCGAAGACGTGCACGTCTTTGATGAATTCATTGGCGGCAGCCTTGGCGAGGGGAAGAAATCGCTTGCCCTGACAGTGCGGATGCAACCGGTGACTGAGACCCTGAAAGACAAGGATATCGAGGCGGTCAGCGCGAAAGTCGTCGAGAAGGTCACAAAAGCAACCGGCGGTGTCTTGCGCGGATAAGGCGTTCGGCCCGTGTTGCCCACGCTCCGGCGTTTTCGGAAGATGCCGGGGCGCTCTTAAGCGCTGTGCCAACGTGCGACCCTCTCGCCATGCTACACCTGGTGTACAGGTCCGCCGAAAATGGTCGTCAAGAGCGCCGCCTCGTTCAACCTCCGGGCAAGCGCAGGGCTCACACCGCGTCATCGCACCTGCTCGACAGGCTGCGGTAACTGTGCAACCCGGCGTGTGGCCGGTGACGCCCGCTACTGGTCCGGAAGCTTCCCGGTTTCCACGTAACGCAGGATTTCGACGACCTGTTGCGGTGTTTGCGTCACGGCCAGGGCAGCGGCATCAACTTCCTTGAGTGCATGCTGGTGATCGTCCCCATGCATGACAATCAGTGACTTGCCCAATGCCGCGGCCATGCCCGCATCGAAGGCGGCGTTCCATTGCTTGTACTGCTCGCCGAAGCGGACAACCACGACATCTGCCTCCTGCAGACCCTTGCGTGTCCGGATCGCGTTCAGTTTAGCGCCTTTGTGATCATGCCAGAACTTACTTTCCTCGCTGCCGAGGATTGCAACGCCGCAATCATCCGAGGCCGCGTGATCGGTAACCGCAGATGCAAATGCAACGTCGAGGCCAAGAGCATCGCATCCGGCAATGATCTCTTCGCGCCAGTTGGTGTGGATTTCACCGGATAAGTATACGTTCAATGCCACGTGGATACCTCGCTTCGTTTTGCATCTGACTGAAGCAGATAGCCTCCCACGGCGGGCAAGCAAATCACTTTCTTCACCAACCAACTGCTATTGGCCTCGCGATCCGTCAGTGACACAGCCCGTCACTTGCGTGCATGGGCGGCCAGTGGATGACAGCTGAAATCAGCGCCGGGCCTGAACGGCCCGGCAGCATTGCTTATGCAGGTTCGCGCGGGGGGATCTGCAACCCCTTGATGACCGCAGGACGGTCGAGGAAACGGTCCAGATAAGCCGCGACATTTGTGTGATCGGCAAAGCCAACCGCCTCTTTCGCGCCGTAAAAATCCAATCCACGCAGCCAGGGGCCGATCGCGATATCCGCGACCGAGAAGTCGCCCGCGATCCAGGTTTTTCCATCCAACGCGCCGTTCAGCACATTCAGCAGGCGTTTCGCCTCGTCGATGTAGCGCTGCTGGGGCCGCTTGTCTTCCCACTGCGAGCCTGCAAATTTGTAAAAGAACCCCAATTGTCCGAACATCGGACCAAGCCCGCCCATCTGAAACATCAGCCATTGCAGGATCTGCGCCTTGTCGGCTGCCGTGGTTCCAATGAGCTTGCCTGATTTTTCAGCCAGATACATCAGGATCGCCCCGCTTTCAAACAGGGCAAGTGGCGCACCGTCCGGCCCGTTTGGATCAATGATCGCAGGGATCTTGTTGTTCGGGTTCACCGACAGAAACTCGGGGCTCTTCACGTCGGCGTCCGCGAGGGTGACCGTATGCGCCTCGTAGGGGATTCCCATTTCTTCCAGTGCGATGGAGACTTTCACCCCGTTCGGTGTCGGGAAGGAATACAATTGCAGAACACTTGGATCCTTCGCAGGCCATTTGTCGTTGATCTTGAAGGTTGACAGGTCGGCCATCAGGCATCTCCTTTGCTGGGTTAGGGGAAACACATAGGCGGAATTCCCCGTAAAAACAGGCTCGTCTGCGCGCAGCAATGTGTTAACAAACGCACATCGGGCAAAACGGTGTAGAAAAAAGCCCGAAATGGACAGTGTGAGGGACAACAATGATCAACGAATTCAAGGACTTTATCGCCAAGGGCAATGTCATGGACATGGCCGTTGGTATCATCATCGGGGCGGCATTCACCGCGATTGTTACATCGCTGGTAGGGGACCTGATCAACCCGATCATCGCGCTCTTTACGGGCGGTATCGACTTTTCCGGCTGGTTCTATGTGATGGGTGACGAAAGCTTCCCCTCGATCGAAGCCGCGACTGAAGCCGGGGTGCCGGTATTCGCCGTGGGCAAGTTCGTGATGGCGATCATCAACTTTCTGATTATCGCATTTGTCGTCTTCCTGCTGGTCAAGATGGTCAACCGGATCAAGGAGAGCGCGGAAAAAGAGCAAGAGGCCGCACCGGAAGAGCCCAAGGGCCCGTCGGAACTGGATGTTCTCCTGGAAATCCGCGATTCGCTGAAAAAGGGCTGAGCCGCTTCAGCTTGCAGCTTTGGAAAGCCCGCATCCTCAGAATGCGGGCTTTTTTGTATTACAGGAGGGCTATCAGGGTCTCGGCGCCTTTCGTGCGCAGCGCGTGCGTATCGGCCAGCGACGGGTCATCTATCCATGCCTGTGCCGCCTGACGATCCGGAAACGTCAGAATGGCAACCCCGTCGGGCAAGGGCTGATCCCCTTCAAGTCTGGTGAGTTCCGTGGACGCCTGCAGAACGGCACCGCCATGTCGTGCCAGCGCCGCACTCGCCTTCTCGCGATACGCGGCAAGGGCTTCCGGGTTTTTCATCTTCAACGTTGCTACGGCATGAGCGGTCATGATCTGTCCTTTGCTTGGTGGATGTTCCGAAAAGTAAATTGCGCTGTGCTGTGCGAAAATACTTCAACTTTGCAGATATGATGTGCGATAATGATCGGCATGGCGGATTGGGACGACTTGAGGTACGTGCTGGAGACGGTGCGGCACGCTGGCCTGAGCGGCGCAGCACGGGCATTGAAGGTGAACCATGCAACTGTTTCCCGGCGCATCGCGGCAGCCGAAAGAGCCATGGGGGCACGGCTGTTCGACCGTGCGCCCGGCGGGTACAGGCCCACAGATGCTGGCCTCGAGGCGGCGCGCGCGGCCGAGCGCATGGAATCGGTCAGTCACGATCTGAGCCGGAGCCTGAGCGCGAGAGACCAGCAACTAAGCGGCGCGCTGACGATCACTGCGCCGCAATTGATCGTGGAGCGGGTTTTGGCGCCCATTCTGCGCGACTTCAAGCAGCAGTACCCGGCGATAGAGCTCAAGATGATCGCGGCGAACCGTCAACTCAATCTCGCCGCGCATGAAGCGGACGTCGCCTTTCGGATTTCTGACACACCGGGCGACACGCTGGTGGGTCGACGCGTGACAGAACAATCCGCCGGTGTCTATGTGGGCAAGGAGCAGGCGGCGCGGCTGCGCGCCGACCCAAAGCTGCCGCTGGATTGGATTCGCTTTGCGCATTGGCCGGGGCCGCCGGAAGTGCTGAAAGAAGCCTGGCCCGATCGGCGAATCACCCTGACTGTCGATGATATGTACGCAGCCCTGGCCGCGGTGCGGGCCAATATGGGCGCCACCCGAATCCCGTGTTTCCTGGGTGACAGTGAGCCGGATATGGAACGGCTGGCGCGGGTTCCACTGCTGCCTTACCGGCCCATCTGGGTATTGACCCATGCCGATCTGCGCAACACGCGCAAGGTGACGACTTTCACGGAGTTCGCAGCCACTCGGATCAACGGGTTGCGCCCGCTCTTTGAGGGGCGCAATCCGTCACTGGCGCTTAGCCTTTGACGGCAACGCTTGGTGAAATCACATCGATCCCGAGCGCTTTGCCAACCGCGTAATAGGTCAGCTGACCAGCGTGCACATTCAGGCCATTCATCAGGTGCGGGTCGTCGGTGCAGGCCTTGCGCCAGCCCTTGTCGGCCAACGCCAACATGAAGGGCATTGTCGCATTGCCCAACGCGATGGTGGAGGTGCGGGCCACGGCACCGGGCATATTGGCGACACAGTAGTGCATGATCCCGTCTACCTCGTACACCGGGTCCTGATGCGTCGTTGCTTTGGATGTCTCAAAGCAGCCGCCCTGGTCAATCGCGACATCAACGAGGGCCGCGCCGGGCTTGAGCTCGCCCAACTGTGCGCGGCTTATCAGTTTGGGCGCCGCCGCACCGGGGATCAGCACCGCCCCGATGATCATGTCGGCCTCGCGCGCAAGGTCGAGGGTGTTGCCTGCCGAAGAATAGCTGGTCTTGAATGTACCGCCAAAGACGTCGTCGAGATAGCGCAGGCGTGTCAGCGACCGGTCGAGCACGGTCACGTCCGCGCCCATGCCAGCGGCGATCTTGGCAGCATGGGTGCCAACCACACCGCCCCCGATCACCACGACGCGCGCGGGGCCGACACCGGGCACGCCGCCCATCAGCACACCGCGACCGCCGTTGGCTTTCTGCAATGTCCATGCACCAACCTGCGGGGCGAGACGTCCGGCCACCTCCGACATCGGCGCAAGAAGTGGCAGGCCGCCGCGATCGTCGGTCACGGTTTCATATGCAATACAGGTGGCGCCTGAAGCCAGAAGATCATGTGTCTGGTCAGGGTCGGGCGCAAGGTGAAGATAGGTAAACAGCAACTGGCCGTCGCGCAGCATCTTTCGTTCACCCGCCTGCGGTTCCTTGACCTTGACGATCATGTCGGCAGTGCCGAAGATTTCCGTTGCAGTCTCGATGATCCGCGCGCCCGCAGCAACATAAGCTTCGTCTTCGAAGCCTGCTCCGGCACCGGCTCCGGCTTGTATCAGAACCTCGTGACCGTGGTTCACCGCTTCCTGTGCCGCATTGGGGGTGACACCCACGCGAAACTCCTGAGGTTTGATTTCTGTCGGGCAGCCGATGATCATAGGTGTCTCCTCCACCAAAGTGTTTGCGCGGAGACTAGGGCAATCCACGTGCAATGTCGCACCGATTTCACCTCGTCATTCGCGGTGTTCTTCGGATATAGTTGCACAACAGACAGAGATTTTGGGAGAACCTTGCGCAAATGAACCTGGATGCAACAGATCGACGGATTCTCAAATCGTTGCAGCAAAAGGGGCGCATGCCCAATGCTGAGCTGAGCGAAGCGGTGAACCTGTCGCCCTCCGCGTGTCACAGGCGGGTGCAGCGTCTGGAGAAGGACGGCTATATCCGCGACTATGTGGCGCTTCTGGACGCCCGCAAAATGGGGGTGCCGACCACGGTTTTCGTGGAAATCACGTTGCAGGGGCAGGCTGATGAGGTGCTGGAGGCCTTTGAAAAAGCGGTAAGCCGCATTCCCGATGTGCTGGAGTGTCATCTGATGGCGGGCACCGCTGACTACCTGCTCAAGGTCGTTGCAGAAAACACAGAGGATTTCGCCCGCATTCACCGGCAGCATCTTGCGCGACTGCCGGGCGTGGGCCAGATGCAGTCGAGTTTTGCGCTTCGCACGGTTTTCAAGACAACTGCTCTGCCCGTATGATCGCGGAGGTCGCGCATCTGGCGGCGGTGTATCCGATTGGACGGGCGGGCCCGATGGTACCGGGTGCATGTTTCAGGCCGCATGCAAGGGGGTCAGCTGCTAGGCGGCCGACGTATCGCCCAGTGAGTTGACAGAAACCGCAGCCAGCGCCTGATCGGCTGGCATTGGTTTGCCAAACAGAAACCCCTGATACTGGTCGCAGGCAAAGTCCTTGAGCATGTCCGTCTGCAGTTCGGTCTCCACACCTTCGATGGTGACTTGCATGCCCATCTTGTGGCCCAGGGTAACAATGGTTTCGATGATCTCGCGATACCGTACGGGATCGAAGTCAAACCCTTCCAGGAACACCCGGTCGATTTTCAGCTTGTCGAAGTCGTATTTCCACAAGTAGCCAAGGCTGGAGTAGCCGGTACCGAAGTCATCCATGGCGATGGCAATCCCCATGCGTTTCAGCCCATGCAACTGGGCCGAGACGCGGTCTTCATCAGCCATCAGAAGGCTTTCAGTGACCTCAAGCTCAAGCCGGCCGGCGGGAAAATCAAGCGCGTCGAGAAGGGCCTGAACGTCGTCTACAAGATCCCCGGAAGCGAATTGCGCGGGAGACAAATTGACCGACAGGAAGATGTGCTCCGGCCACGATTTGGCGGCCTCGATGGCCTGCCGCAGCGCCTTCATGCCAATTTCCTGGATCATGCAGGTCTCTTCGGCAATCGGAACGAATTCTGCGGGCGATATCGGGTGACCATCGGCGTCGTTGAGACGCAGCAACGCCTCAAATCCGACAATGGATCCATTCGCGGCATCTGTCAGAGGCTGAAAATGCGTCTCGAACGCGTCGTCCCGCAACGCATCGCGTATGCGAGCTTCCACGGCGCATCGCCGGATCATCGCGGTATCGAGCTCGCGGAAATACCACTGCAACGTGTTCCGCCCCTGCGTCTTGGCATGATAGAGCGCAAGATCCGCAGCATGGAGCGCGCCGGGGCCATCTTCGTCAAGGTCGGCGAGGTGCGATCCGATACTGATGCTGCCCTGGATCGTCTTTCCCTTGTATTCGAAGGGTTTGCGCGCCTCCTGAAGAATGCGTTCCCCCACAGTGTCCAAAAGCTCATGCGTGGCGTCGGGGAAGGCAATGACAAACTCATCCCCGCCCATACGACCCACAAGGTCGATGTCCCGGACGCTGCTGATCAGGATGGACGCGATGTGTTTCAGATATGCGTCACCAAACTCGTGGCCGTTCGTATCGTTGATGGTCTTGAATTTATCGACGTCCATGAAGAACACACCGATTTTCCTGTTGGTGGCACGGTCCGCGAACCTTTCCTTGCACTCGGTACTCATGGTGTGCCGGTTCAGGGCGCCGGTGAGCGTATCGAAACGCGACAGATGATGGACCCACTTTGTGCGTGCAAATGCTTGTTCGCGCTTCAGGATGAAGGCAAATGCCGGCACGATGTAGATAATGGCGCATAGGATCGGCAGCAGAAGGGCGATCCAATCCAGGAAACTGGTATAAAACGCTGCAGGTTCCGACTCGTCCAGATACAGCTGTACCGCGCCAATCACAGTGCCGGTTTCGTCTTTCGCGGGCACAAGGGCGTCGACAAACACGCTCTGACTGCCCGTCGGGCTGACTTTCTGAACCACGTCAATGCTCGAGTTTTTCGAGGCAACAACGGCAAGCGCTGTCTTGTTCACCGGCTGGTCGGCCACTGACGAAGACACTCCGTAGTCGGATGAATAAACGGCACGACCATCCGTATTATACACGATGAAGGCGTAGACGTGGCCGTAGTTCATCGCCGATTCAATGACGGATTGTTGACCAGCCGTCAGGGACTGGCCTGCCAGAAGATCACCCGATGCCGGAAGATTTTCATTGAATTCCTCCGCCCATTTTACCGCGGACATTTCAGCGTGTTTCTTGATCGTCTCCGTAATGGCCCAATCAACTAGCAGATGGACACCGAGGGTGATCAGACCGGTGAAGGTTGCCAGAACGGCCAGCGAGATCGCACATTTGCGCATGGCCAAGCCTTTTTCACGCTTGGTGACCAAGGGTTTGCTGTCCACAATCCGGCTCCGTCATTCGACACTGAACCTGTTGTGCCGCAGGTGCCTTAACAACCGGTGGGTCTGAGCGCGCAAAAAACCGTCATTTTTACCAGCAGTTTAACGATTTTGGATACATCGCGGTCGGGCGGAACAAAAAACCCTTGCACGTTTTCACGTACAAGGGTGCTTTTTCGAAAGCCTCGCGGCCGGGTTTGCTCAGAGCATCCCTTCGCGTTGGGCCTTTTTGCGCGCCAGTTTACGGGCGCGGCGGATCGCTTCAGCTTTCTCGCGTGCTTTTTTCTCGGACGGCTTCTCGAAATGCTGCTTGAGCTTCATTTCACGGAAGACACCTTCACGCTGTAGCTTTTTCTTCAGGGCACGAAGCGCCTGATCGACGTTGTTGTCGCGAACACTAACCTGCATGTGGTTTTCACCACCTTTCTAAGTTGAGTTGCAAGGAATTGCAGGAAGTGGGCATATAGCAAGGACACACTATCTTGTCCAGTGTATCGACCGTCTGAACCCGGAGAAATGCCATGACCGTCCCTTATGAGACCACAAAATCACTGCTTTTGGACGCGGCGCTCACCCACGTCGCCTTTGACGGGTGGTCCCCGGCAACGTTCAAGGCGGCCATCCGCGATGCGGATATTGCGCCAGCCGTGGCGCGGGCGGTCTGTCCGCGTGGCGCCGTTGATCTGGCGATCGCCTTTCACCACCGTGGGGATGATGCGATGGTCGCACGCCTCAAGACGGAAAACATGGCGGATCTGAAATTCCGGGACAAAATTGCAGCAGCCGTGCGGTTCCGGCTCGAAGCTGTCACGGACAAGGAAGCGGTGAGACGCGGCACGACGCTCTTTGCCTTGCCGATGCACGCGGCAGATGGCGCCAAGCTGATCTGGGGCACGGCGGATCGGATATGGGATGCCCTCGGCGATACGTCGGACGATGTAAATTGGTACACTAAGCGCGCAACACTGGGGGGGGTGTATTCGGCCACTGTCCTTTACTGGCTGGGCGATGACAGCCCCGATCATATGTCCACGTGGGAGTTTCTGGATCGTCGCATTGAAGATGTGATGCAGATCGAGAAACTGAAGGCGCGGGTGCGCCAAAGCCCAACGCTCAGCCGTCTGATGACCGGGCCCAATTGGCTGATGAGCCATATCAAAGCACCTACGCGCATGCCAAACATGGAATTGCCGGGCAGCTGGACGGCACCGCGCGAGTGACCCGCGGGTGAGTGACTTTGGTTGGCCATTCCGAACGGTGCTGCTAGGCAGGGGCCAGCAGAAAGGACCAAGATCATGACCAAGATGATGCGCGCTGTCGAAATAACCGAACCCGGCGGGCCGGATGTTCTGAAACTGACGGAGCGGCCAGTGCCCGAACCAGCGCATGGGCAGGTTGTGATCAAGGTCGCCTGGGCGGGCGTGAACAGGCCCGACGCCCTGCAACGGGCAGGTCTCTATGCGCCGCCGCCCACTGCCAGCGATCTGCCGGGCTTGGAGGCCTCTGGAGAGGTCGTGGCCCTGGGGGATGGCGTGACGTCCCTCCAGGTGGGGGATCAGGTCTGCGCTTTGTTGCCTGGAGGAGGGTACGCCGACTATGTCGCGACGCCTGCCGCGCATTGCCTGCCGGTTCCCGAAGACATGGGGCTGAAAGAAGCCGCCTGCCTGCCGGAGACTTATTTCACGGTCTGGTCAAATGTCTTCACCCGGGGTGGTTTGCAGGCCGGAGAGCGGTTTTTGGTCCATGGCGGATCATCCGGCATCGGGACAACTGCCATCCAGCTGGCGCGCGCCTTCGGTGCGCGCGTGTTCACCACGGCCGGGTCAGCAGACAAATGCGACGCTTGCAACGAACTGGGTGCGGAGATCGCTATCAACTACCGCGAGCAGGATTTTGTCGAGGTCGTGAGGGCCGAGGGTGGGGCCGATCTGATCCTTGACATGGTTGGCGGCGACTACATTCCGCGCAACCTTAAGACATTGGCGGACGATGGACGCCTCGTGCAGATCGCCTTTCTCAGCGGGCCCAAGGTTGAAGTCAATTTCACACCGCTGATGACGCGGCGTCTGACCATGACAGGCAGCACCCTGCGACCGCAAAGCGACTTGGCGAAAGCCCGGATTGCACAGGATCTGCGCGAAGCGGTCTGGCCGTTGCTGGCCTCACGGCAGGTGGCGCCGATCATGGACCAGCAGTTCGACCTGGAAAAGGCAGGTGAGGCGCATGCACGGATGGAAAGCTCCGGCCATATTGGTAAAATTGTTTTGAAAGTCAGCTGAGCTGCGGCAGCCCGATGCGCGGTGGGAAGCGTCGGACCCTGGCCAGCTACAGGCGAAGGAGGGCAAGATGGCACAGACCGTTATCATAGAGCGCACCGGTGGGCCCGAGGTCATGACACTGGTTGACCGGGAGGTCGGTTCACCCGGGCCGGGCGAGGTGCGCATTGCTCATGCGGCGTGTGGCCTGAATTTCATCGACGTTTACCAGCGCTCGGGACTGTACCCGCTGGACTTGCCTCACGCGCTGGGAATGGAGGCTGCGGGGATCATCGAAGCGGTGGGTGATGGTGTGACGCACCTGAAGGTCGGAGATCGCGCCGCATATGCCGCAACCCCCGCGGGGGCCTATGCCGAAGCGCGGGTGATGCCGGCGGCCCAGGTGTGCCCCTTACCGGAGGGTATCTCTCTCGACGAAGCCGCTGCCATGATGCTGAAGGGCATGACTGTCGAGTATCTGTTTCACCGTACTCATCCGGTGGCGCGTGGCGACACAGTGCTCTTTCATGCAGCGGCGGGTGGCGTTGGATTGATCGCCTGCCAATGGGCGCGGTCCGAAGGCATCACGCTGATCGGGACGGCCGGAACGGATGAGAAGTGTGCTCTGGCCCTTGAGCACGGTGCTGCGCATTGCATCAACTACCGGACAGAGGATTGGCCAGCGCGGGTGCAGGAGCTGACAAACCGCGCCGGCGTTGACGTGGTGATGGATTCAGTTGGCGCTGATACGTTCGAAGGATCGCTGGACAGCCTGAAACCGTTGGGCATGATGATCTCGTTCGGCAATGCCTCGGGCCCTGTGCCACCTTTCAACCTTGCGGTTCTGGCACAGAAAGGGTCATTGAAAATCACCCGCCCGACGCTTTTTGCACATACGGGCGATCGCGAAACCTGTCAGGAGATGGCGCGGCACCTGTTTGAAAAAGTAGTGGCTGGCGAGGTGAAAATCCGAATTGATCAGCGTTTTGCCCTGAGCGACGTCCGTGCGGCGCATGAAGCGCTGGAAGCCCGGAAAACGACTGGAAGTACGATACTGACCCTGTGATTGCAGCTACCGCAGGGGGGCGAAGAGGGCGTCGGTCGCGGTGCAGTCGTGCAATACATCCGGGGCGCAGCGGCGCGGTGCGAGGCCGCGGTCAAGGCAGATGCGTGCCTCCTGAACATGCCCGTTCTTGCAGGTGATGGTGATCATATCCGCCGACAATGCCGGATTTTCCTGCAAAAATGCTTCCTCGACCACTGCAGCGGGCAGGCGGACTGTTTCCTCCAGCTTGCGAAAAACCTGCGGACGGGTGATGCGCCCGTATGCCTCGCGGGACAGGGCGTAGTAGTCCGGCGCATCCAGCCCGGTGCAACGCCCGTGTTTTTTCCACTGGTGCCACGCGAGACCCGAGGTGCCCATGATGTCGGACATCTCAGATGTCATGCGGCGGGAAGGGTTTCGGTGCGACGAGTTGCAGTATGACGGGTAGCCACGATCATATTGTGGCCAAAGCCCATGCAGTATCCACCCGTGGTTCCTGCCAGCATCGCATTGCGGCGACTGTCGCGCATCGCCTTCGATGGCGCACCAGTTGGGTGACCAACTGAGAGAGAGGACATAATAATCGAAATTGCCGGCAACATCTTCCTGCGCCGCGACAGGTATCGCGAAAAACATCCAGGCGAGCAGCCAGCGCATTGGGTCTTTCCTTATTCGGTTTGTCTGCTTATATAAGCCACAAGTTCCCCCACAATGGAAACCGTTCCGACCCTCCGGGACAGCCCTTTCAGGCGACGGGAGAGTTGTGGGTTCCGAGATGTAGACAGGAGTATAAAAATGGCAAAACCGATCATGGCGAAAGCCACCGCGGTCTGGCTGGTAGACAACACGACAATCAGTTTCAAACAGATCGCCGATTTCGTCGGCATGCATGAACTGGAAGTTCAGGGCATTGCAGATGGCGACGTGGCGCAGGGTGTCAAAGGATTTGATCCGATTGCCAATAACCAGCTGACCCAGGACGAAATCGATGCCGCGCAGGAAAACCCGCAGCATAAGCTGCAATTGAAATTCAATGCAGCGGCCCAAGGTGAAGAAAAGCGCCGTGGCCCACGTTATACACCCTTGTCCAAGCGTCAGGACCGCCCGGCGTCGATCCTGTGGCTGGTCAAGTTCCATCCTGAGCTGAGCGACGGCCAGATCAGCAAGCTGGTCGGGACCACCAAACCCACCATTCAGGCGATCCGCGAGCGGACGCATTGGAATATCTCGAATATCCAACCCATCGATCCGGTCGCTTTGGGGCTGTGCAAGCAGTCCGAGTTGGATGCCGCGGTGCAAAAAGCAGCAGCCAAGAAAGCGGCCGACGCGCCGGTGATGAGCGACGACGAACGCCGCAAGCTGGTCAGCACCGAGCAAAGTCTCGGAATGGACGCGGAACCCAAGATCCCAACGGCCATCGAAGGGTTGGAAACATTCACGCTGTCGGGTGATGCAGAGGAAGAGACCAAGGAAGAAGAAGCAGGCGACTTCTCTGACGCCGATAGCTTCTTCAACTTGCCTGAGGAGGCCTCGGACGACGAGGCGGAGGACAGCGATCCGCGCAAGTGAGGCGCGGATGACACCAAAAGGAAAACCCCCGGGGCGCACCGCCATCGGGGGTTTTGTTTTTCAGAACTCCGGGTCGGAACCAACGCTGCTCGTGTCTGTTGACCCCAGGAAGGATGTGACAACGAATGCTCGACAGTCTTGCGAATGGCCTTTTTTGGGTGCTGGCTGCGGCGCTTGTCCTTGCAACGGTGCTGCCGCTGACAAAATCGCCTCTTGGCGCCGTTCGTGGTCTCGCTTTTCCACGTCTGCAAATTGCTTGCCTTGCCGTGCTGCTCGCGCTGCTGAGTGTCGTGCTGCCGCTGGTCACCTCTGGCTGGGTAACGCTTGTTCTGCTCGTTGTTGCCGGGGTGCAGGCAGGCTATATCGTCAAGTTCACGCCGGTCTGGCCGAAGCAATCGCACGGGGCCGAGGCAGACCTGAGACGGGACACCGACCGGCAGATCGCCCTGATGTCGGCAAATGTCAAAATGTCCAACCGGGCCTATGACCGGTTGCTGACGCAAATCACGGCCTATGATCCCGATGTCATCATGGCGATCGAAGTCGACGATGCCTGGGTCGCGGCCCTGCAAAAAGCCTTGAAGGCGCGTTATGCACATTGGGTCACGGTGCCACAGGACAACGGCTACGGTCTCTGCCTTATCTCGCGACTGAGCCTTGCAAACAGCGAAGTCCGAACGCTTGTCACGCGCAACGTCCCGTCGATCCGGACGGAGATTGCGCTGCAATCGGGAGACGCCATTCAGCTGAACCTGCTGCACCCGGAGCCTCCGGTCATCGACCACGATACCAAGGGGCGCGACAGCGAAATCGCCCTCGTGGGACTGGAAGCGCAAAGCGCGAACTTGCCGGTGATTGTCGCAGGGGATCTGAACGATGTCGCGTGGTCCACGACGACGCGGAAGTTTCAGCGGCTTTCCCAGCTTCTCGACCCCCGGGTGGGGCGGGGCCTCTACAACACATTCCACGCAGATTTCGCCGCTTTCCGCTGGCCGCTGGATCACTTGTTTCACGACGCGCGCTTTCGCCTGATTACCTTGGAGCGTGTTCCGCACATCGGATCGGACCATTTTCCGATTTTCTTCCGGCTGGCTTTGGCGCCGAAACCGCGCGGTGCGGAGCAACTTGACCCCGCGACGGTGGAAGAGAAAGCCGATGCCAGGGACATGATCCGGTCGGAGCAGAACCGTGACCGGATGCCGATTGGTGAGGATTGGGAGAAAGACTGAGCGCCGCGGCCCTGCCGCGCTGTATCTCTGAAAGCACATCGAGGCCCTTGGGAAGACACTTTTACCATCGTTGCATTTTTTATCTTGCGCGAATCCACAATGAGCGTAAATGGCTGCCATCAGACGCCAACGCACGCGCCTCTGGCCGGTCGGTTTCCCAAGTTCGGGCCTGACTGACCCGCGTTTATGTAGCGACGGTAACGTCTCTTGAAACGACTCTTGGGGGATCTCCCCCACCTGCTCTTTGGAGATGACCATGAATGCTACAGCCCCCGGCGCATTGCGCGCCGCCTCTCCTGTTATTGTGGATGCCGCGGCTGCGTTCATCGCGGCGAATACGTTTGACAAACCGACGCTGGTGATCAGCAGGGACCGGGTTGCCACGCAGTATGACGCGCTGAAGGCCGGTTTGGGCCCCGCGCATATCCACTATGCGGTCAAGGCCAACCCGGCACCTGAACTGATCCGTATGCTGGTCAAGAAAGGGTCCGGTTTCGACGCCGCGTCGCGCCAGGAAATTGAGCTGTGTCTGAGCCAGGGAGCGCGCCCGCAGAACATTTCCTTCGGAAACACCATCAAACGCGCCTCGGATATCGCTTTTGCGCATAGTGCCGGTGTGACGCTCTTCGCGGCCGATAGTGAAGCTGAACTGAACAAGATCGCCGCACATGCTCCGGGCGCGCGTGTCTATCTGCGCCTCATCGTTGAAAACTCCCTGGCCGACTGGCCCCTGAGCCGCAAATTTGGCTGTGCGCCGTCGCAACTGCCGGACCTTCTTGATCAGGCGGCGGCTTTGGGCCTGACGCCCTATGGCCTGTCGTTTCACGTCGGATCGCAAACGCGCGATGCTGCATTCTGGACACCGGTGCTGGATCAGGTCGCCCCGCTCTGGCACGCGGCACGCGCTGCCGGTCATGACCTGCAGCTACTGAACATCGGCGGCGGCTTCCCGGCGTTCTACGGGCAAACGGTTCAGGCACCCCGCGCCTATGCCGCTGCTGTCATGTCAGCGGTCAAAGCCCGTTTCGGTGACGTGGCAAACGTGATGGCTGAGCCCGGTCGCGGCATGGTTGCCGAAGCCGGACATATCGTTGCAGAAGTCATGCTTGTGTCGAAGAAGTCACAGGATGATCTGCATCGATGGGTGTATCTGGATATCGGCCGGTTTTCCGGTCTGGCAGAGACGGAAGGGGAGGCGATCCGCTACCAGTTCGTCACCCGCCACGATGGCGGCGACACCGGCCCGTGCGTTCTGGCCGGCCCGTCGTGCGACAGCGCTGACATCCTGTATGAAAAACGCCCGGTGCAATTGCCACTGGCCCTGCGGGACGGTGACCGGATCGTCATCCGCAACTGCGGGGCCTACACGTCCAGTTACGCATCTGTCGGGTTTAATGGATTTCCGCCGCTGGATGTCGTCGTTCTGTAGGAACGGCGCACGTCGCTGCGGGAGCAAGCCGTCCACCTGGGAGGGGTGGGCGGCTTTTCAGTTTCCGATCCCGTCACCGGCGGTCGATTGCCTCCTTGCAGTGCGATCACAATGGCGTCATGCAAGGCGCAACACGCTATTGCTGAACAAAGGGGCGCAACATGATCGAACGTATCGATACCGGGGTCAGATCTTCGAAAATCGTCAAACATAACGGGGTGGCCTATATCACCGGACAGGTGGGCGAAGGTGAGACAATTCAGGCGCAAACCGAAGAATGTCTGCGTCGGCTGGATGGCCTGCTCGTTCAGGCGGGATCGTCGCGCAAGCAGATGCTGCGCGCAACGATCTGGCTTGCCGACATGAGCGATTTTGCCGGGCTCAACGAAGTTTGGAACGTCTGGGTCCCGGAGGGTCATGCACCGGCGCGGGCGTGCGGCGAAGCAAAACTGGCGCGCCCCGAGTTGAAAGTCGAGATCATCGTGGATGCGGCTTACGAGTAAGCTCCGCTAGAGCGTCTTGCGCGCGCGCATCGCAGCGGTGATTGTCCCGTCGTCGAGGTAGTCCAGTTCTCCGCCAATCGGTACGCCCTGCGCCAGTGACGTCAGGCGCACCTCGCCTTCCAACTGGTCGGCGATGTAGTGCGCGGTGGTTTGGCCATCTATGGTGGCGTTCAGGGCCAGAATGACCTCCGTGACATTTTCAGATGGAATCCTGTCTAGCAGCCGGGGGATGCGCAGCTCTTCGGGGCCAACCGCGTCGAGGGCCGACAGGGTGCCGCCCAGCACATGATAGCGCCCCTTGAAAACGCCCGAGCGTTCCATAGCCCAGAGATCGGCCACATCTTCAACCACGCAGAGTTCGCCGTTGGCACGTTTTTCCGATGTGCAGATGTCACAAATGTCCAGCGTCCCGACATTCCCGCAGTTCAGACACTCCCGCGCAGTGGCTGCGACCGTTTGCATCACGTCAGCCAGCGGCGTCAGCAACAGGCTGCGCTTGCGGATCAAATGCAGCACGGCGCGCCGTGCGGAGCGTGGACCGAGGCCCGGCAGCTTCGCCATCAGCTCGATCAGCGCGTCGATGTCCTTGGTGCTGCTCATTCTGGATGCTCTGCCACGGCCGGCCATCGCTTGCGCAACAACTGTCGATGACAGCAGCCTGGATTTCTGCGCGCCACGGGCCTCAGAACGGCAGTTTCATGTCCGCGGGCAGGCCAAGCCCTTCGGTCAGTTTCGCCATTTCCTCCTGGGCGCGGTCGCTGGCCTTGGACTGCGCATCCTTGATGGCGGCCAGGATCAGGTCTTCGACAACTTCCTTGTCGTCGCCATTGAAAATGGAGGGGTCGATATCCAGCGTCTTGAGCTCACCCTTGGCCGAACATGTCGCCTTGACAAGGCCGGCACCAGAAGAGCCTTCGACCATGATACTGTGCATTTCGTCCTGCAACTGGGCCATCTTGCCCTGCATTTCCTGCGCTTTCTTCATCATCCCGGCCATATCGCCGAGACCACCTAGTCCTTTGAACATTGTGTCGTCCTTCATGAGGGTTCGTTGCACGATATATGCGGGTTGCAGCGCACCGGGGCAAGGGGAGGCAGGCGAAGATGGTCCCGACCAAGTCTGATTTTGCGAGCATCCCGCTGCACGCCCAACCGGTGGCGCCCTGCAGGCTCAGCTGTCCTCGAAGGGGTCCCACTCGTCCTCGACCTCCGGAAGCGCTTCCTGAACCGCTTCCGCTGCGATCTGGTCCGGTGTGCGGATATCCTTGATCTTTGCTCCCGGGAACTGCGCGAAAACGGCCTGCATCAAAGGGTGTTTCTTCGCCTCAGCCTCAAGGGCGTATTTCTTGGCATTGCGCGCCTCGTCGATGGTTTTGCCGCCGCCGTCATTCACAACGGTCACAGCCCAGCGGTTGCCGGTCCACATCTGCAGGCGCTGGCCCAGACGTTGCGCCAGATCGCGGGGTGCGCGGTCGGTCGGTTCAAACTCGATGCGCCCGGGCTGGTAGGACGCGAGCCTCAGGTCCGTTTCCACATCAGCCAGCAGCTTGCCGTCCCGATTGGCGCGGATCAGTTGCACGACATGGTCAAAGGTGGGAAACCGGGCCAATGCCGCGTCAAGATCCACAGCCTGCGCCGTTGCCGGCCCTGCGCCTGTGCCGGAGCTTGTGCGGGCCGAGGCGATAGCCGAGGCCCCCCCGCCCGCGGCACGCGTACCTGCGCCCTGCGCAGGGCCCCGGCCGTCACTTGGCGCAGGTGCCGGGGGCGGTGTGGCCCCCTGCAGCTTGCGCAGCAACTCCTCGGGGCTCGGCAAATCGGCGACATGGGTCAGCCGGATAATGGCCATTTCCGCCGCCATCATGGCATTCGGTGCATTTGCGACTTCGTCCAGCGCCTTCAGCAGCATTTGCCATAAACGGGTGAGAACGCGCATGGGCAGCGCGTCTGCCATGGCAAGACCCCGGCTGCGTTCATCCGGCGATACCGTCGGGTCTTCTGCCGCTTCCGGCGTAATCTTGACGACCGACACCCAATGCGTGATCTCCGCCAGATCGCGCAAGACGGCCATGGGGTCCGCGCCTTCGGCATATTGCGCCGACAATTCCGTCAGTGCACCAGCGGCATCACCCTTGAGGACCATGTCGAACAGATCGAGCACCCGACCGCGATCGGCCAAACCCAGCATCGCGCGCACCTGCAGGGCGGTGGTTTCACCGGCCCCATGGCTGATCGCCTGGTCCAGCAGCGACGTTGCATCCCGCGCGGAGCCTTCGGCGGCTCTTGCAATCAGCGCCAGCGCGTCCTCCTCGATTTCAGCACCTTCCGCTGCCGCGATCCGGCGCATCAGAGCTATCATCACCTCTGGTTCGATCCGACGCAGGTCAAAACGCTGGCAGCGCGACAGGACCGTCACCGGTACCTTGCGGATTTCCGTTGTCGCGAAAATGAATTTCACATGCGCCGGTGGTTCTTCGAGCGTCTTGAGCAGTGCGTTGAAAGCGCCGGTCGACAGCATGTGCACCTCGTCGATGATGTAGACCTTGTACCGGGCGGAGGCGGCACGGTAATGCACCGAATCGATGATTTCGCGAATATTGGCGACGCCGGTGTTCGAGGCCGCGTCCATTTCCATCACATCGACGTGGCGACCTTCCATGATTGCCGTGCAGTGTTCGCAGGTGCCGCAGGGCTCGGTGGTGGGTCCGCCGGTGCCGTCTGTGCCGATGCAATTCATGCCTTTGGCGATGATCCGCGCGGTCGTGGTCTTGCCGGTCCCGCGGATACCGGTCATCACGAAGGCCTGCGCGATCCTGTCGGCGTCAAAGGCATTCTTGAGGGTGCGGACCATGGCGTCCTGCCCCACCAGATCGGCAAATGTTTCCGGTCGGTATTTGCGCGCCAGCACCTGGTATTCGGATTTCGCAGTCTCGGTCATGAAGCGCCTTGTTGGATAGAGATTCGCAACTCAGCCCCTAGGGTAGGCGCAGTGGCGGGGGACGTAAACTAGAGCCACCAAAGAATAGCGCCGGTCGTCAGCGACGCGATGCTGAGGCCAATGGTGAGGGCGGTGATGTAACGAACGGGTTGTGCCTGTGCGGTATTCTGGTTGAGCCGCGCGAGCGTGGCGCAGGCTTGTCTGCGCGCAGCCCAGAAAATGAACACGGCAGACAGGATAAAGAGGGAGGCAACCGATTTGGGAATCCACGTGGGCTCGAACGGGGCGAACACGGCTTTCAGACCGATGGCCAGCGCCACGCAAGCCATGCCGGTACGCATCCAGCCTGCAAAGGTGCGTTCATTCGCCAGAACGGTGCGGTCTTCGGCCCAATCGGTACGATCCTCGGCCATTTCGTTGCTGCTTGCCATGAACCTATTGTGGGGCTGCGGCGTTTGGTTGCAAGATGCGTTTGGGTTTCGGGAGGGTTTTCATGCGTCTCAGAGGAATTAGGTCGAGCCGAAACGTGACCGTCCGACGCGGCGGTGGGCGCCGGGGGCGTGTCGGCGGTCTGGGGTTGTTTGGCGTACTTGCGGTGCTTGCGATCGGGTATTTTACAGGCATCGATGTGTCGCCACTGTTGCAGGGCACCGGCGCACCGACCGAACACTCCCGACCGGCAACCGCCGAGGAAGAGGCCGCGGTCCAGTTTTCCGCAAGGGTGCTGACCACGACCGAAGAGGTATGGTCCCGCGTGTTTGCCACGCAGCTGGATCGCAGCTACCGGCCACCGCAACTGATCATTTTTTCAGGCGTCACCCAGAGTGCCTGTGGCGGTGCCTCCGGTGCCACCGGCCCGTTTTACTGCCCGGCGGATCAGAGCGCCTATCTGGACACCCGGTTTTTCGTGCAGCTTGAGCGTCAGTTGGGGGCGGGTGGTGATTTCGCGGCGGCATATGTCATCGCACATGAAGTGGCGCATCATGTGCAGAACCAACTGGGAATTCTGCCAGAGGTTGACGCATTGCGGCGACAGTCAAGCCAGGCGGATGCGAATGCGCTGACCGTTCGTCTTGAATTGCAGGCGGATTGTCTTTCCGGGGTTTGGGCAAGATCGGTGCAGGGTCTGATGGAGCGCGGCGATCTGGACGAAGCCCTCAATGCCGCGCGCAGGATCGGGGACGACCATCTGCAACGGCAGGCCGGACGGGTGCCTCAACCGCATACATTCACCCATGGTACATCAGCACAGCGCGCGCGCTGGTTCGAGCGCGGGTATGACAGTGGGCAGGTCAATGCCTGCGACACCTTTGGCGCACGCCAGCTTTGACCGGTCTGTCGCTTCGTTGCCTGAATGGAAAGGTGAGAGGCTGGACAACGACCCAAGCGGGGCTCGTTACGGCTGCTTCCTTCCGGACCTGACCGGGTTGGCGAGGCGCTCGCCCGCGCCAACCTCTCAATGCGTCATATAGGCAAGGCGGGGCACGGACGCAACCCTGTGCTCAAAGCTGCAGGCGGAGGCGCAAAAACCCTTCTGCCGTGACGCCGCATGGTTTTGGGTTCAGGCTGGCAATATCCGACAGATGCTCAAGGGCTTCAGGTGCCGTGTGCAAAATGGCGCGTACACCCAGGTGCGGCACAAAACGCCAGGGCGCAGCAGAGCGGACCGCCTGGCAATCGGGTTTTTCAAGATAATCCATCAGCGCCTCGTCAAGCGGCGCAGCTTCTCTGACCACGATCTCGTCATCGCTGAAGGGGCGGAAAACACCGCCGCCACCCGCGCGGTGATCTGTCACCGCAACCAGGAACTCCTGGTCCGGCTCAATCAGCTTGCCCTGCCATCTGATATCAGACACACGGCCATGTTCATCCGAGACGGCGCGCCCCGCAGCGTCAAAGCGGGGTGCACGGGTCGGGTCGATGGCATAGCTCAACCCGTAGAGCGCGTCATACCTGAACCCCGGCACTTGCGGATCGACCAGCATTTGCGCGTCGTTTCCGGGGTGAAGGACGTTGTACAATAAAGCCGAGCGCTCCAGCCACCCGGCGATGCGCGCCCCATTTGCCCGCACGGCCCAAACCTGATTGGCGTAGGGAAGCAACCCTGCAACATGCCGCCGTTTCAACTCTCCCTCCGGCAGGAAGACAAAGTTATCAGGCCCGTCAAAGCCGCCGGTTGCCGGTGTGGCCGCAGCGGCGAGCAGGGGCAAAGAACTCAGATCGGTGCCCGCAATGGCTCTTGCTATGGCATGGCGTTTCGCGGCGGCCATCAGCGACGGCACATGGCTTGGCTGGGCCAGCGCGAAAAAGCTGTGCATCGGGGCCGCCAGCCGGGCAACGGGCTGCGCAAGATATGCGCGTGTTTTCTCATGCGCCGCGGCACCGATGCTGACGATGCCGGGGTCTTCGGGTATCTCACCACATGCGCTGCGCAGTTCGGATGTGCACGCGGTCACGTTCCAGGCACTCCCTTGGTCGGAAGGGCTCAGCCGCAGGTCAATGACACCAAGATCGGAACCGCTGCTGCCCGGCATGACAACGGGCACCCCGCCAATCAACCCGGCACGGCAATCGATACCGGCAACACCCCGGTGATCCGGCCCCGGGAACCGCAGGTGTGTGTGACCACCAACGACGGCGTGAACGCCCGCCATATGCGCGATGTCGATGACCTGATTTTGCGCGTCTTCGCCTTCGTCAATCGTCGCGATGCCCATATGGGCCAACGCCACCACGACATCCGCCCCGGCCGAGCATGCCTGTGAAATTGCGGTTTCCAACGCGGGCGCAGGGGCGGAGACGTCAGCCTCGCCATCCAGCTGGTGCCGGTTCCAGGCCGCGGTCTGTTGCGGCATCGCGGAAACGACGCCGATGCGCAACGATCTGGTCTGTCCGTCGTCTGTCACGCCAGCGCGGTGCAAGACGGTGTGCGAGACCAGCCCGTTCAGCGCTGCGCAACGCAGGTTGCTCGACAGCACCGGGACAGCGAACTGGTTCAGCCATCTCGTCAGTTGCGCGACGCCGTAGTCGAGATCGTGGTTGCCCAGACCGATCGCGTCAAAGCCCAGGCTGTTCATGGCCTCGACCATCGGATGTGCATCCACATCCTTGTGCTGCGCCAGAAAATCACTGACCGGCGTGCCCTGAAGGGTGTCGCCGTTGTCCAGCAAGACACAGGTCGCGCCGGTGTCTTCCGCCTCCTGCCGCGCGGTACGGATCAACGTCGCCAATTTGGCAAGGCTGCCGTTTTTCGTGGGATGATCCTGCACGTAATCATAGGCGATCAGCTGCATGTGCAGATCGCTTGTCGCCAGCAATCGAACACGGATGTCCCGGCGTGTTACGTCAGATGTGGGATCTGGGGGAATCTTTGAAATCTCCCGAAAAAAATCGAAGGTTTATCAACTTACACAAGAAACAGTATCGACCAGATCGCGCAGAAGTTGGCAAGACCTGTGATGTCAGAACCCATCCTTTGATCTTGCAAGCAGCCGGTGCGCGTGCCAGTCGTCAAAAATAGTGCAAAAGAGGCAGGGTATGAGGCACGCGGAAACAGTCACCTTCGGGGGGTCTGGTCTCGACCGGGCAGGTGAACTGCGAGATGACAGCGCCTCGATCGAGGCGGCCCGGACATCGGCTGATACCCGGGCAATCGTATTTTGGCGTGGCAAGCCCTTGATCACATCGGGCGACACGGCGGAACTGGTGCGTCTGCCCATGGATCACGCCATCCTTGCGGAAGTCACGCCGGAGCAGATTTTTCTGGGTCGCGAAGACGGTGCCGCGCGATTTGCCGTGGATCTGTCTGCGTGGGAGCCACCCGATCTGGATACCGAGATGCTGGGCGGTTTTCTGGATCCTTCCGAACAAAGCCATCCGGCCCTGCCGGCTACGATGGTCTTTGCGGAATTGCGACGGGTAATGACGTGGCTGTCACCCCGGGATGCCGAACTTGCAGCAACCGGCAAGGCAGTATTCGGCTGGCATGAAACACATAAGTTCTGCTCCAAGTGCGGCGCTAAGTCACAGATCAGCCAGGCAGGATGGCAGCGCCGGTGTCCCGATTGCGGCGCATCGCATTTCCCACGCACCGATCCTGTTGTCATCATGCTGATTACCCACGGTAACAGGGTTCTGATGGGGCGGTCTCCGGGATGGCCGGAGGGGATGTATTCGCTGCTCGCCGGATTTGTCGAGCCCGGCGAGACCCTTGAGGCCGCGGTTCGGCGCGAGGTTCTCGAAGAGGCGGGTGTGCAGGTCGGCGCGGTCGGCTATCTTGCCAGCCAGCCATGGCCCTTTCCGGCCTCCCTGATGTTCGGGTGTTCGGGGCAAGCCCTGAGTGAAGAAATCATCATCGACCCGGTCGAGATCGAAGATGCATTGTGGATCAGCCGTGAAGAGATGATGCTGGCTTTCTCGGGAGATCACCCGACCATGTTGCCTGCGCGCAAAGGGGCAATTGCACATTTTTTGCTGGAGAATTGGCTTGCGGACCGGCTGGATTGACCCGACAGTGTTCATAAAGGTTAACGTGAGCTGCTGAATGAAATTCTCGACGAATGAGGACATTGAAGCGCCGATCTCCTCGGTATTCGATATGTTGTCGTCCTTTGAGTACTATGAACGCGCGGCGATGCGCCGCGGTGCGGAAGTCCAGCGCACAGATGTCCTGAAAGCCCCGGGTGTGGGGATGACCTGGGCGACGCGATTCAACATGCGCGGCCGGGCCCGCGAGGTTGATCTGACAATGGCATCTTACGAACCTCCGAACGAAATGGTTCTGGACGTGTTGTCGCAAGGAGTAAAAGGCGAGACGCGGTTTGAACTGATGGCCTTGTCGCGCAGCCGTACCCGCATAATGATCAGTGTCGAATTACGCCCGCAAACGCTGCCCGCCCGTTTGATGCTGCAATCGCTCAAGCTCACTAAATCCGTTCTCACCAAGCAATACAAAGCGCGGATCGGTGAATACGTCAAAGAAATGGAAGAACGGTATCAGGCGAGCGCGCAGACCTGAGGCGTCATTGCCGGCGGACATGAATTCGCCCGACTAACGTCGTGCGGTCACCATTTTCGGATGCTTTCAGGTGTGCATGAAAACCTTGCTCCAATTGCATTATCGCCGTGTCATGATCGGCGCACTATTCTACGGTCTGGCCGCTTTCCTGATGTTCTCCGGCCCGCCAAACGACGCCTCCTTGCTGATCAACCTGGTGACCACGCTTGTTTTCATGATGATCATCGCGGTGCTCGGGTTTGTCGGTGTTGCCGCTTTTCCCAGTTTCCGCATCGTCATGGAGCTTGGTGGCTTGGTTTTCTTTGCCTCGGCCGTGTTTCAACACAGCGGTTTGGCGCATAACGCCGACCACCTGCCGGAATGGCTGGCCTCCTGCGCATTTTTTATCATGTTTGCAATCATGCATCAGGTTGTTTACGGCACCTGGTGGCAGAAATCCGGGCTGGGCTTGTCAGTGCGTTTGCATTCGCGCTTCGACACCAAGCTCACTCCTGCCGAAACATGGGCGCAACTGGTGCCGAACGAGCATGATCCCGGAGCATATTATTCGAAAACGTTAAGAGCATACCACCCGGTCCCGGAGATCCCGGGACGGTACATCCAAAAGCTCGGATTGGGAGGCAGCGCGGTTCTGGAACTGCAAATCGATGTGACGGAACGGATTCCGAACAAGCGCTATGCATACCGGTTCCACACCGAAACAAGCGACCGCAACAGAATGTTCAACCGGGGTTCCTGCGTGATCTCGCTTACTGACCTCGGCACGCAGGGCACCCGTGTGGACATCAGGGAAATCAACGAAAAGCTCGCGGTTGGAGAAGCCTTGCTGATGTGGTTTGACAATCTCGGGGCACAGGTCAGCGCTTCGGCCCGTGCGGTGCTGAACGGCACGAGAGACCTGACACTGCTGGGCAAGTTGCGACGCGAGGTCCACGCGTTGAGCTGAAGACCGGGGGCCGGATCAGTGGCGGCCCGGATCAGCCGGATACACGCCCAGAATTTCGACCATGTTGGTAAAGTAATCAAGCTCCTCCAATGCGCGCCTGACGCCCGGGTCTTCCGGATGGCCTTCGATATCCGCATAAAATTGCGTTGCGGTAAACGATCCTCCGACCATGTAGCTTTCCAGTTTCGTCATGTTGATCCCGTTCGTGGCGAATCCGCCCATGGCCTTGTACAGGGCTGCGGGGATATTGCGGACTTCGAAGACGAAGCTGGTGATCATGCCATGGTCGCCGCGCCGCGACCGGTCGGCATCAGGTGACATCAGCAGGAACCGGGTCGTGTTATTGCCCTCATCCTCGATGTGTCTTGCCAGCAGATCCAACCCGTAAATCTCGCCCGCCAGTTCACTGGCCAACGCCGCCATCGTCGGATCCCCGCCCGCAGCGACGTCCTTGGCCGAACCGGCCGTATCTGCGCCGGTAACCCGCGAGATGCCGTGCTGTGCCAGAAAATCCTTGCACTGCCCCAGCAGAACCGTATGGCTCATTGCGGATTTGACTTCCTTCAGCTGGGTGCCCGGCAGCGCCAGCAGGTTGATGTGCACCCGCACAAATGCTTCCTCGATGATGTGCAGGCCCGATTTCGGCAGCAGCGAATGAATGTCCGCGACCCGCCCGTAGGTCGAATTCTCCACCGGCAGCATCGCCAGTTCCGCACGACTGGACCGCACCGCCTCGATCGCGTCCTCGAAGGTCGCGCAGGGGACCGGCGTCATATCCGGGCGCGCCACGCGACAGGCTTCATGGCTGTAGGCGCCAAGTTCGCCCTGAAACGCGATACTGGCAGAGGATAAGGTTGTCATTAAGCGGTCCTTGGGTTTTTTCTACTAGTAGGGGTCGATTGGTCGCGGTAAGTACACCTTGCCACAGCCAAGGTGAAGCAATAGATAGCCCCAAACCCATAGCAATGGACTGACAAGCATGTTCGACACAATGACCTTTACGAAAGCGGCCGGCGGTATCTGCGGCGCCCTGCTGGTGTTCCTTCTGGGTAAGTGGGCAGCTGAAGAGCTGTACCACATGGAAAGCCATGGTGAAGCGGCCTACGTGATCGAAGTGGAAGGCGGCGAAGAAGTCGCCGAGGTGGAAGAAGTCGATTTCGCAACCGTTCTGGCCTCCGCCGATGTGGAAAAAGGGGCCAATGTGTTCCGCAAGTGTTCGGCCTGCCACAAGCTGGTTGACGGCGAGAACGGCACCGGGCCGCATCTCTACGGCATTGTCGGCCGCGACAAGGGGTCCGTCTCCGGGTTCAACTACTCGGATACGCTGGCGTCGATGGAAGGCGACTGGACACCTGAAAACCTGAGCGGGTTCCTCGAAAAGCCGTCGTCATATGCCGCGGGCACGTCGATGAGCTTCTCCGGTCTGAAGAAGGTCGAGGACCGCGCCAACGTGATCGCCTATCTCGACAGCCTCACCAACTGATCTTAACCCGACATTAACCAAAAAAGCCGCTTGCTGGGATGCGAGCGGCTTTTTTGTATCTGCAGGCGCAAATTGCACCTCGGATCACATTTTCGCAACTTGTAACTTGGCGCTGCGTCCCGTTAGCTTACATGGTTAACGACCAAGACGCCCGAGCATACGGCGCAGGACCGGAGGATATGCCAGATGACAGCCCGACAGGCGACCACGACGATGCGAAACCCCGTCATCCATGCGCTCAAGCTGAGTTTGTGTCTTCTGATGCTTTTGCTGGCAATGATCTGGTCCGACACAGCACGGGCAGAAGAAAAGACGATTGTGAGCCATGGATACTCGTTCTACGGCAATCTCTCCTATCCGGAAGACTACACGCATTTCAATTATGTGAATCCGGACGCGCCCAAGGGGGGTGAAATCTCCTTTTCCGCCCTCGGCACTTTCGACTCGATGAACCCCTATACGCGCAAGGGCCGTGGCGGTGCGCTTAGCACCATCATGTACGAAAGCCTGCTGGGGGAGGGAACAGGCGGCACGACCGCGCCCGCAGATGTCTTCGCCGAATATTACGGCCTTGTGGCCGAGCGGCTGGAATACGATGAAGGGAAGAACTGGGTTATTTTCTATATGCGGCCCGAGGCGCGCTTTTCCGATGGCACCCCCCTTACCGCCCATGATGTCGCGTTCAGCCAGCAACTCATTCTGGAGCAGGGGCTGAAATCCTATGCGGATGCAGTCAGCAAACGCATCACCGACATCGAGGTCATTGACGACCACACGATCAAGTATTCCTTCACCCCCGGCATTTCACGCCGCAGCCTCGTCGAGGTGGTCGGCGGCATGTCGATCTGGTCCAAGGCATGGTACGAGAAAACCGGTGCGCGGCTTGACGAAAGCCGTCTCGATATCTCGCCCGGCTCGGGTCCGTATATGGTCGATACAATCGATGTGAATCGCCGGATCATCTACAAGAGGAATCCCGATTACTGGGGTAATGATCTGCCCTTCAATGTGGGCCGGAACAACTTTGACACGATTCGCGTGGAATATTTTGGCGACGAGAACGCGGCCTTCGAGGCGTTCAAAGCCGGTGAGTATACCTTCCGCACCGAGGGCAATTCGCGGCAATGGGCCACGGCTTATGACTTTCCCAAGGTGAACGATGGCCAGATCGTCAAGAAGGAATTGCCCGATGGCTCCCCGCCGACGCCAACCGGTTTCGTTTTCAATCTTGGGCGGGAGGTTTTGCAGGACCGGCGCGTCCGCGAGGCGATTGCGCTTGGGTTCAATTTCGAATGGACAAACGAGTCCCTGCAGTTCGGGCTCTTCAAACCGCGCGCGTCTTTCAACCAGGATACGGATCTGATGGCGGTTGGTGCGCCGGAGGGCGAGGAGCTTGCATTCCTGCAGTCTCTGGGTGATCTGGTGCCAGAGGACATGCTGACCTCCGAGGCGCGTATGCCGCATACGTCGGGCGCGAACAGGCTGCTGGATCGCCGCAACCTGCGCCGCGCGATGAAGCTTCTGGATGACGCCGGATGGTCCGTGGGTGCCGATGGCAAGCGCAGGAATGCCGCGGGCGCACCTTTGAAGGTTACCTTCCTGCTCAACTCCGCAGGCTCTTCGACCCTACGCGCCGTGGTCGAAAACTTCCTGTCCAATGTCGAGGCGATGGGCATCGAAACCGTGCTGGAGGCGGTGGATGCCGCGCAATACACCAACCGCGAGCGCGACCGGGATTATGATCTGGTCTACGATCAATACATCCCCTTCCTCAGCACCGGGGGTGGTTTGCAGCAGTTCTTCGGCTCTGAAGCCGCCGCCTATTCCGTTTTCAACCCCGCCGGTCTGGCCAGCCCCTTGGTTGATGAAATCATCGAGGCATCCCAGCGCATGGAGACCAAGGAAGACACGGATGTGACCCTGATGGCGCTGGACCGCGCGCTGCGGTATGAATTCTTTATGGTGCCGACGTGGTATAACGACAGCTTCTGGGTGGCCTATTACGATCAGTATGAACACCCCGAGGAAATCCCGCCGTTCGCGTTGGGTCAGCTGGATTTCTGGTGGTACAATCAGGACAAGGCGGACGCCTTGCGCGCTGCCGGTGCACTGAGGTAGCAGCCGACTATGGGCGCCTATATTGTCAGAAGGCTATTGCTGATCATCCCGACGCTTCTGGGGATCATGCTGATCAACTTTGCACTGGTGCAATTCGTGCCCGGCGGCCCGGTTGAGCAGGCCATCGCGCGCGCCCAGGGGGAGGGTGATGTCTTTGGCGGCTTCGCAGGCGCGGGCAATGATGCGGGTAATGCGGAACTGCCCACCAACGATAGCCAATACGTGGGCGCACGTGGACTGCCACCCGAATTCATCGCGGAGCTGGAACGGGAATTCGGTTTTGACAAACCGCCGGTGGAACGCTTCCTGACCATGATCTGGAACTACATGCGGTTTGATTTCGGCGAGAGCTATTTCCGCTCGATCTCCGTCATTGAACTGATCAAAGAAAAACTCCCCGTGTCGATCACGCTGGGCCTCTGGTCCACGCTGATCGCCTATCTGGTGTCGATCCCGCTGGGCATTCGCAAGGCGGTGAAGGATGGCACCAGCTTCGATACATGGACCTCGGGGGCCATCATTGCGGCCTACGCCATCCCCGGCTTTCTCTTTGCGATTCTGTTGCTGGTGCTGTTTGCCGGCGGGTCGTACTGGCAGATTTTCCCGCTGCGCGGCCTGACATCGGACAACTTCGATCAACTGAGCCCATTGGGAAAGGTGGCCGACTATTTCTGGCACATCGCCCTGCCGGTGCTGGCCTCAACGATCTCGGCCTTCGCGACGCTGACCCTGCTGACCAAAAACAGCTTTCTCGACGAAATCAAAAAGCAATATGTGATCACCGCCCGTGCCAAGGGTCTGTCGGAACGCCGGGTGCTTTACGGCCACGTGTTCCGGAATGCGATGCTGATCGTGATCGCCGGATTCCCGGCGGTTTTCATCGGCGTGTTCTTCGGCGGCTCCCTGATTATCGAGACGATTTTCAGCCTCGACGGTCTCGGGCGTCTGGGCTTTGAGGCCGCCGTCGCAAGGGATTATCCGATCGTCTTTGGCACGCTGTTCATCTTCGGCCTGATCGGGCTGGTGGTCGGTATCATCTCGGACCTGATGTATGTGTTCGTTGACCCGCGCATCGACTTTGAACGGAGGGAAGGCTGATGGCACTCTCCCCGCTCAACCAGAGGCGCTGGCGAAACTTCAAGCGTAACAAGCGGGCCTATTGGTCGCTGTGGATTTTCGCGGTGCTCTTCGGCCTGTCGCTGATTGCCGAGTTCATTGCTTACGACAAACCCATTCTGGTGCAATACCGCGGCAGCTATTACACGCCGATCTGGAATTTCTATCCGGAGACGGAATTCGGCGGCGATTTCCAGACAGAAGCTGTCTATCGCGACCCGGAGGTCAAATGCCTGATCGCCACGGGTGGGCTTGATTTGTGTTTCGACGATCCTGAAGGTTATATCGAAGATGCAGAAGACGGTATTGTCGAAGGGGAGTCGATTGAAAAAGGCTGGGCGATCTGGCCGCTGATCCCCTATTCCTTCGACACCGCGGTGGATCGCCCGGGCGCGGCGCCGCTGCCGCCCAACGGCGAGAACCTGCTGGGCACCGATGGCACCAAACGCGACGTGCTGGCACGCGTGATCCATGGGTTTCGACTGTCGATTTTCTTCACGTTACTGGTCACCGGCGCCTCCAGCCTCATCGGCATCATCGCCGGGGCCGTGCAGGGCTTTTTCGGTGGCAAGACCGACCTGATCTTCCAGCGGGTGATCGAGATCTGGGCATCAACGCCGTCGCTTTATGTAATCATTATCATGTTCGCCATTCTGGGGCGCAGTTTCTGGCTGCTGGTCTTCTTGCTGGTACTCTTTAGCTGGACGTCGCTTGTCGGTGTGGTCCGTGCGGAGTTCCTGCGGGCCCGAAACCTGGAATATGTACGCGCCGCACGCGCGCTCGGGGTCAGCAACGTCACGATCATGTTCCGCCATATGTTGCCGAACGCGATGGTGGCCATGCTGACGATGTTGCCGTTTATCATCACCGGTACGATTTCCACGCTGGCGATTCTGGACTTCCTTGGGTTTGGTCTTCCCTCATCCGCCCCCTCGCTCGGGGAGCTGACCCTGCAGGCCAAGCAGAATCTGCAAGCGCCTTGGCTCGCCTTCACCGCTTTTTTCACCTTTGCCATCATGCTGTCGCTGCTTGTCTTCATCTTCGAAGGTATCCGCGACGCCTTCGACCCGCGGAAGACTTTCACATGACTGCACTTTTGGACGTCAAGGACCTGCGTGTCAGTTTCCGCCAAGACGGTGCGGTAACGGAAGCTGTCAAGGGGGTCAGTTTTGCGGTCGAACGCGGCGAGACGGTGGCACTGGTGGGCGAATCCGGCTCCGGCAAATCTGTCTCGGCCTTGTCCACTGTGTCGTTGCTGGGCGACAGCGCGGAGGTGTCCGGATCCGTGACCTACGACGGACAGCAAATGATCGGTGCCAGCGAGGCGCTGCTGCGCAAGGTGCGCGGCAATGACATCAGCTTCATTTTCCAGGAGCCGATGACCTCGCTCAATCCGCTTCACACCATTGAAAAGCAACTGGGTGAAAGTCTCGCCCTGCACCAGGGCCTTGCCGGTGCAGAAGCCCGGGCGCGTATTCTGGAACTGCTGGAACACGTAGGCATTCAGGACGCGGAAAGCCGCATTTCCAGCTATCCGCATCAGTTGTCGGGGGGGCAGCGGCAGCGCGTCATGATCGCCATGGCGCTGGCCAACAAACCCGACGTGCTGATCGCGGACGAGCCGACAACCGCGCTCGACGTGACCATTCAGGCGCAAATTCTCGACCTGCTGAAAGAACTCAAGGACCGTATGGGCATGGGTTTGTTGTTCATCACGCACGATCTTGGGATCGTCCGCCGCATCGCGGATCGGGTCTGCGTGATGCAGCATGGGATAATTGTCGAAACCGGGCCGACGCGGCAAATCTTCGACGCCCCGAAACACCCCTATACCGTCAAGCTCTTGAGTGCGGAACCGTCTGGCGCGCCGGCACCGGTACCGGATAAGGCCGAGGTGATCGCACAAGCGGATAACCTCAAGATCTGGTTCCCGATCCAGGCCGGTTTGCTGCGTCGCACGGTGGGGCATGTGAAGGCTGTGAACGATGCCAGCTTCTCGGTGCGGGCCGGTGAAACGATCGGCATCGTGGGGGAAAGCGGTTCCGGCAAAACGACCCTGGCGCTGGCGCTGATGCGGCTGATCTCTTCGGAAGGTCAGATCGTGTTCATGGGGCAGGACGTCCGCAAATGGTCAACGCGACAGCTGCGCGGTTTGCGCAAAGACATGCAGATCGTGTTTCAGGATCCGTTTGGCAGCCTCAGCCCGCGCATGACCTGTGCCCAGATCATCTCCGAGGGTTTGGGCATTCACAAGGTTGATGCAGACCGGGATCCGCGCGATCTGGTGCGGGAGGTGATGGTCGAGGTCGGCCTTGATCCGGCGACAATGGACCGTTATCCGCACGAATTCTCCGGCGGCCAACGCCAGCGGATCGCCATCGCGCGCGCCATGGTGTTGCGACCAAGGCTGCTGGTGCTGGATGAACCGACCTCGGCGCTGGACATGACGGTGCAGGTTCAGATCGTGGACCTGTTGCGAAATCTTCAGGAAAAATACGGGCTGGCCTATATCTTCATCAGTCACGATCTGAACGTGGTGCGGGCGATGTCGCACCAGGTGATCGTCATGAAACGCGGAGACGTTGTTGAACTGGGCGACGTTGACACGATCTTTGACGCCCCATCACACGACTACACACGCACGCTGCTGCAGGCCGCAACCTGACCCCACGGGTTAGATTGCCGACGCATGCCCGGCGCCTGACATATCGTAGGCGTCGAAATGGCGCGCGATGATCCGGGCGAGGGTATGGCCTTCGGGACGGATGCGCAGACCCGCATCTGTAAGCTGGACAATGTCGCCAAAACGGTCGGCCGCGGTTTCCATCATCTGCGCCACCTGATGTTCGCAGCCCGGGAACCGATCGGCAAGATCGGTCGCGCGCACTTCGAAATCGCACATGATGGCTTCGATGATCCGGGCCCGCAGAATGTCCTGACCGGCAAATACATGCCCGCGGGCCGTGGCAAACCTGCCCTCTCCGATAGCCTTCGCATAGGCGGAGGTCGCGGGCGCGTTCTGGGTGTACCCCTGCGGAAACCGCGAGATCGCGGAGGCTCCCAAACCAATCAGCACCTCCGCAGGGTCATCCGTATAGCCCTGGAAATTGCGCCGTAACCTGCCGGTCTCGGCGGCGATGGCCAGACGGTCTTCGGGCGTTGCAAAGTGGTCGATTCCGATTTGCCGGTATCCATCCCACTCAAACAGCTGGCGGGCGGTTTCGAACAGCCGCAAACGCTTTTCCGGCGCGGGCAGCGCATCGCTGGGTATCAGGGATTGCCGGCGCGCCATCCAGGGCACATGCGCATAGCCGTAAAGCGCCACACGGTCAGGGTTCAGCGTCAGCAGCTTCTGGACGGAATCTGAAATACGCGTCTCGTCCTGATGGGGCAGGCCAAACAGGATATCCGCGTTCAGGGAGGTAACCCCGACCTGTCTCAGCATTTCAACGGCGTCCCGGGTGACTTCGAAACTCTGAATCCGGCCGATCGTGGTTTGCACCTCGGGGTCGAAATCCTGCACGCCAATTGAGGCGCGGGTCATCCCTGCCGCGGCGAGCGCGTCGAGGCGGGCCGCGTCAATCTCATTGGGATCGATCTCAACCGAAAACTCGGCACCGTCTGCCAGGGGCGCGACAACGCGCACAGCCTCCGCCAGCTCCGCCATCATTTCAGGAGACAGAAGCGTGGGTGTCCCGCCGCCCCAGTGTATCCGGCTCAGTGTGACATCGGATGGCAGGGCGCGGCCGAGCATCGCGACTTCGGTTTTAAGCCTGTCCAGATAACCGCGGACCGGTGAGAGGGTTTTAGTGCCTTGTGTGCGACAAGCGCAAAACCAGCACAGGCGTCTGCAAAACGGGATATGCAGATAAAGCGATACCTGGCTGCCCGGTGGAACGGCGCCGATCCATTCCTGCATCTGTCCGGAACCGACGTCAGCACTGAACTGAGGGGCGGTCGGGTAGCTTGTATATCGCGGGACCATCGCGTCAAATAGCCCCAGCTTTGCTAATCTGGATGTTATAGGCATAGTGTTGGCATAAAGAGCGGGCAGACAGACCGCTTTGACACAGATCAAAAAAGAGGACCGCATCTATGCAGCACATGGCATCGCCAGCCTTCAAAAACTGTTCGGACTGCCCGATCCGGCATCGTGCGGTTTGCGCCAAGTGCGACAGTGACGAATTGGCGTTGCTGGAGGACATCAAGTATTACAGGAGCTTCAGTGCCGGTCAGCCCGTGTTGTGGGCAGGAGATCACATGGACTTTGTGGCCTCTGTCGTGTCCGGTGTTGCGTCACTTACGCAGACCATGGAAGACGGCCGTACCCAGATGGTCGGACTGTTGCTGCCGTCCGACTTCGTGGGTCGCCCGGGCCGCAGCGTTGCCACCTACACGGTTACCGCGACGTCGGACCTGATGATGTGCTGTTTTCGGCGAAAGCCCTTTGAGCAGATGATGGACACCACGCCGCACGTGGCGCAGCGGCTGTTGGAAATGACATTGGACGAACTCGATGCGGCGCGGGAATGGATGCTGGTACTGGGGCGCAAAACGGCACGCGAGAAAATTGCCAGCCTGCTCTCTATCATCGCGCGTCGGGACGCTGCCTTTAGCACATCCAACCCCGGAAAAGCGCTGACCTTCGAACTGCCGCTGACACGCGAGGCAATGGCCGACTATCTGGGCCTGACGCTGGAAACGGTCAGTCGCCAGATGTCAGCGCTCAAGCGCGATGGCGTGATTGCCCTGTCGGGGAAACGGCGCATTAGCGTGCCGGACATGGACAAACTGCTGTTCGAAGCAGGTGACGATAGCGATGGCGGCTTCCTGACTTAACGGGAAGTCCCCTGATCCGCCATCGCCCGCCACGGCCCTTCAGTGGGCCATGAACACCGGAACTTTTGAATGTTCCAGCATTTCCCGGGTGGCACCACCCAGGACCGCCTCGCGGAACCGGGAATGACCATATCCCCCCATTACCAGCATCTGCGAATTGGTTTCGGTGACGTGGCGCTGCAGCCTTTCGCTGATCTTTGCTCCGCCACGGGACATGACCTGAATGTCACAATGCACCCCGTGACGGGACAGCATGACCGCAAGCGCCCCTCCGGGGTCGGAACGATCTGCTGCATGCTCGGGTGGATCGATGATGGCGATATGCACCTCTGTCGCGGCAGCGAGAATGGGCATCGCCGCGCGCACGGCCCGCAGGGCTTCGGCGCTTTCGTTCCAGCCGATCACCACGCTTTCGGGCCGTGCCTGCACGGCCGCATCCGGCACAACCACCGTCGGGCAGGCCGCATCAAACAGCATAGTTTCCAGAATCATGGTGTCTTCTGCGCAGCTTTCATCGCGGTAGGGCAGCGCAACAACGCATAGGTCGGCGAATCGTGCACCCCGGGCCAGCGGGCGCCCCACGTCTGCAAGTGTTGCCACGGCATTCGAGGCGTTCCAGCGCAGTTTTGAACTCTCCAGCCATGACGAAACATCGTCTTTGACGACCTCGGCCTTGGTGTACGCTTCTTCGATGGCGGCCTGCATGATGACCGCATTGGCACCCACTTCGTAATAGTTGCTCCGGGACCGGTCGATACCCAGACACATCACTTCAAGATGCGCGTCGTGCACTTCAGCGAGAGAGGCCGCCTGTTCGAGAGCGGCTTTATTGGAGGCGAAGGAGGTCATGGCGGTGAAAATCGTTTTGTAGGGCATGATCCTAATCCTTTCCAAATCAGTCTGTTCGGTATCATACTCGCCCTGCGTGCACCGGCTTTGATCGGTGTCAGCCAAATTGCCCGCGTTGCTTGATGCAGATCAAAGCGCGGTGCTGTGTTGCAGGGCAAAACCCGGCAATACCACGAACATCCGTGCGCCTCGCGTGCGGACAACCGGAAGGGAAACCGGAGTGATGAATACCGGAACACTAAATTACGTAAAGCTGGTGGTCCTGGCGCTTGCGACATTGATGGCAATGATCGCCGCAAGCTATGCGCGCGACGTTGCGTACCAGGTCCATATGGTCATCTTCATGATCGTGGCGGCGGGGTTGTTTCTGACAACCCTGCGCGCAATAGATGAGCCAACTGTGCCGACACCGAGCAACGAGTATTTTGACAGCGTCGTGCGCGCGGGCGTCATCGCCACTGCGTTCTGGGGCGTTGTCGGTTTTCTCGTGGGCGTGGTCATCGCGTTCCAGCTGGCCTTTCCCGTTCTTAACTTCGAATGGGCCGAGGGCTACGCCAACTTCGGCAGGTTGCGGCCGCTGCATACGTCAGCGGTGATTTTTGCCTTCGGTGGCAATGCCTTGATCGCTACCTCCTTCTATGTCGTGCAGCGTACATCAGCGGCACGGCTCTGGGGGGGCAATCTTGGGTGGTTCGTGTTCTGGGGCTATCAGCTCTTTATCGTGCTTGCCGCGACCGGCTATTTGCTGGGCGGCACCCAGTCCAAGGAATACGCGGAGCCCGAATGGTATGTCGACATCTGGCTGACCATTGTCTGGGTCGCTTACCTGGCCGTCTTCCTGGGCACGATCGTGAAGCGTAAAGAGCCGCATATCTACGTGGCCAACTGGTTCTACCTTGCCTTCATCGTGACCGTGGCGATGCTGCATATCGTCAATAACATCTCGATACCGGTGTCCATCTGGGGCAGCAAATCGGTTCAGGTCTTTTCCGGCGTGCAGGATGCGATGGTACAATGGTGGTATGGCCACAATGCCGTGGGCTTCTTCCTGACAGCGGGTTTTCTGGGCATGATGTATTACTTCGTGCCGAAGCAGGCCGAACGCCCCGTGTTCAGCTACAAGCTCAGCATCATTCACTTCTGGGCCCTGATCTTCCTCTATATCTGGGCCGGTCCGCACCACCTGCATTACACCGCTCTCCCCGACTGGGCATCGACGCTCGGCATGGTCTTCTCGATCATCCTGTGGATGCCCAGCTGGGGCGGTATGATCAACGGCCTGATGACGCTGCAAGGCGCCTGGGACAAGCTGCGCACCGACCCGGTGTTGCGGATGATGGTCACGTCGCTGGCATTCTACGGCATGTCCACCTTCGAGGGGCCGATGATGTCCATCCGCGCGGTCAACTCCCTGTCGCATTATACTGACTGGACAATCGGGCACGTGCACTCCGGTGCTCTTGGCTGGAACGGTCTGGTGACCTTCGGCGCGCTCTACTACCTCGTGCCGGTGCTGTGGAAACGCGAGCGGCTCTACAGCCTGAGCCTCGTCAGCTGGCACTTCTGGCTCGCCACCATTGGTATCGTGCTTTACGCCGCCTCGATGTGGGTGACTGGTATCATGGAGGGCCTGATGTGGCGTGAAGTCGACGCCAATGGTTTCCTCGTGAACAGCTTTGCCGACACCGTCAGCGCGAAGTTCCCGATGTATGTGGTCCGGGGTCTGGGCGGGGTCATGTTCCTCGCTGGTGCCGCCATCATGTGCTACAACCTGTGGATGACTGTCCGTGCGGCGCCTGCCAAGGCGTCCCTCGGCACAGCCGTCCCCGCTGAATAAGGGGGCCCGCGATGTCGATCCTCAAGAAACACAAGTTCATCGAAACCAATGCCTCTCTGCTGTTGATCCTCAGCTTTCTGGTTGTCTCGATTGGCGGGCTGGTGCAGATCGTGCCGCTCTTCTATCTCGAGAACACGATCGAGAAGGTGGAAGGCATGCGCCCATACTCACCCCTGGAGCTCACGGGTAGGGACATCTACATCCGCGAAGGCTGTTACGTGTGCCACAGCCAGATGATCCGCCCGATGCGTGACGAGGTGGAACGCTACGGTCACTACTCTCTGGCCGCGGAATCCATGTATGATCACCCGTTCCAATGGGGGTCCAAGCGGACCGGGCCGGATCTGGCGCGGGTCGGCGGGCGGTATTCCGATGACTGGCACCTCGACCATTTGCGCGATCCACAGTCGGTTGTGCCGGAATCGATCATGCCGAAATACGGGTTTCTGGAGCGCAAGCTTGTGGACAGCGACCATGTGGCCGACCTGCTGAAAACGCACGCGCTGGTTGGTGTTCCCTACACCGACGAGATGATCCAGGCGGCCTCTGCGGATTTCCGGGCGCAGGCCGATCCCGACAGCGATTACGACGACATGCTTGAGCGTTATCCCGGGGCGCAGGTGCGCAACTTTGACGGTCAGCCCGGCACATCAGAGGCGGATGCGCTGATCGCCTACCTGCAAATGCTGGGCACATTGGTTGATTTCTCGACCTTCACCCCAGATGCAAACCGTTAGAGGAGGCGACGATGGAAACATATTCTCTCCTGCGCGAATTCGCGGATAGCTGGATGCTGTTGGTGCTGTTCCTCATCTTTATCGGCATGATGATCTGGGTCTTTCGCCCCGGCAGCCGCAAGATCCATAGCGATACGGCCAATATTCCTTTCCGACACGAAGACAGACCAGCCCCAGATCAGGAGGCACCGAAATGAGCAAGATACCCCCGAAGCAAGAGGGCGATCCAAACACCACCGGCCACAGCTGGGACGGGATCGAAGAATTTGACAACCCGATGCCACGCTGGTGGTTGTGGACATTCTACGCGACCATCGTCTGGGGGGTCGCCTACACTATCGCCTACCCTGCATGGCCGCTTGTGTCCTCCGCGACGGCGGGCTTGCTGGGCTACTCCACCCGTGCCGAGGTTGCCGAGGAGATCGCCGCTGCCGAGGAGGCCAACGCGGGCATCAACGCGCAGCTGGCCTCTGCCGAACTGACCGAGATTTCCGCCAATGCCGAGTTGAACGGCTACGCGGTCTCAGCCGGGGCGGCGGTTTTCCGCACATGGTGCGCGCAGTGCCACGGGTCTGGTGCGGCTGGTTTTCCCGGCTATCCGAACCTGCTGGATGACGACTGGCTCTGGGGTGGGGATATCGAAGCAATACATGCCACGATTTCCCACGGTATCCGCAATGAAGAAGACGATGACGCGCGCTATTCCGAAATGCCCGCCTTTGGCGAGATTTTGGAAAACGAGGAAATTGAGCAGGTTGTGAACTACGTTCTCGAACTGTCCGGAAGCGAGGCCGACCCCGCGCTGGCCGGACCGGGTGCGGAGGTTTTCGCCGATAATTGTTCTGCGTGCCACGGTGAAAACGGCATGGGTGATCGCGAGCAGGGTGCCCCGAACCTTGCGGATGCGATCTGGCTTTATGGCGGTGACGTCGAAGCGCTGACCGAAACTGTGACCTATAGTCGCTTTGGCGTTATGCCACCTTGGACACAGCGATTGTCGGAGGCACAGATCAGGGCAGTAGCGCTCTATGTGCACCAGTTGGGCGGAGGCGAGTAACTCCGCTGGCTCCATCATGTGTGGTAGGGTGCTGTCGTCGGAATGGACACGACAGCACCAGACCCAAACCGCAAGGACCGCCGTGACCGATCAAGCTCCGCCACCCAGCCTCTACGCTGCCCGCGAACCAATTTTCCCGCGCCGCGTCACCGGCCCGTTTCGCAACCTGAAATGGGTGATCCTCGCGGTCACACTGGGTATTTACTACCTGATCCCATGGATCAGATGGGACAGGGGGCCGAACCTGCCGGACCAGGCTGTGTTGCTCGACCTGGCCAACCGGCGCTTCTACTTCTTCTGGATCGAGATCTGGAGCCACGAGTTCTATTTCGTGGCCGGTCTGCTGATCATGGCGGGTCTGGGTCTTTTCCTGTTTACCTCTGCGCTTGGCCGTGTCTGGTGTGGGTATGCCTGTCCTCAAACCGTCTGGACGGACCTGTTCATTCTGGTTGAACGCTGGGTGGAAGGTGATCGCAACGCCCGTCTGCGGTTGCACCGTCAGCAGAAAATGGACGCGCGCAAGCTGCGTTTGCGGCTGACGAAATGGGTATTGTGGTTGCTTATTGCCGTGGCCACCGGCGGTGCCTGGGTGTTCTACTTTGCGGATGCCCCGACACTGATGGTCGATCTCTTTACAGGTCAGGCGCATGCGGTGGCCTATATCACGGTCGCTATCCTGACCGCGACGACATTCGTTTTCGGCGGCTTCATGCGCGAGCAGATCTGCATTTACGCCTGCCCGTGGCCGCGCATCCAGGCCGCCATGATGGACGAAGACACCCTGACTGTGGCGTATCGAGACTGGCGCGGCGAGCCGCGCAAACACAGCCAGGAGGCCAAAACCCAACCGATGGGCGACTGCATCGACTGCATGGCCTGCGTCAACGTATGCCCGATGGGCATCGACATCCGCGACGGTCAGCAGATGGAATGCATTACCTGTGCGCTGTGCATTGATGCCTGTGACGATGTGATGGAGCGGATCGGCAAACCGCGTGGGCTGATTGACTACATCGCGCTTTCGGATGAATCGCTGGAGCGCGACGGCAATCCGCCCCGCCCGACATGGCGGCATGTGTTTCGCCCGCGCACCTTGCTCTATACCGCCCTGTGGGGCGGGGTTGGGGTCGCGCTGATCGTCGCCTTGTTCATCCGGGCGGACATCGAAATGACGGTGGCACCGGTTCGCAATCCGACCTTCGTAACCCTCTCGGACGGGTCGATCCGCAATACCTATGATATTCGCCTGCGCAACAAGAATAACGACGAACGCCTGTTCCGGATTTTTGCCAAGGGTGATCCGGCGCTGCGCATCCAGCTGGAGGGCACACCCTACGCTTCGGTGCCTGTGGAGGCCGATACGTCACACCTGCAACGGGTCTATGTCATTGCTCCTCCGGGCTCGGACCCTGCCGATGCGGCGCGCACGCAGGTTCGTTTCTGGGTCGAGGACCTGACGACCGGGGATCGCGCCTACCGTGACAGCAGCTTTACCGGAAAAGGAGATGCCCAATGACCCCAGCACGACAACTTACAGGTCGGCATGTCGCCATCATGTTTGTCTCGGCCTTCACGGTCATCATCGGGGTCAATCTGCTGCTGGCCTACAGCGCCGTGAAAACGTTCCCCGGGCTGGAGGTGAAGAACTCCTATGTCGCCAGCCAGCACTTCGACCGGGATCGCGAAGCCCAGACCGGTTTAGGCTGGTCGGTTTCCGCGCAGGCGCGCGGTGGCGAGGTAATCCTGTCGATCACGGATAAAAACGGCGACCCGGTCGATGTCGCCTCGCTGGAGGCGACGTTGGGGCGCGCAACACATGTTCGCGATGACCAGAGCCCGGAGTTTGTATTCGATGGTCGGAACTACGTCGCCTCGACCACCCTTGCCGAAGGTAACTGGAACCTGCGCATGATCGCACAGGCCAAGGACGGAACGGCCTTTCGGCAACGCGTTTTGCTGAACGTGCCAAGAGAGCGGAAGTGACAAGCGCGGTGACAAATACCCCTGTCGCCTGCCCGGGCTGCGTTGCCATGCCGACGCAGGATACCGGCACGCCGGTGGCGGATGCCCGGCTGATGCTGTCCCTGCCCACAATCCATTGCCAGAACTGCATCGCCAGCGTCGAAAAAACGCTGGCGGCGCACCCGGGCGTTCATTCGGCCCGGGTCAACCTGACGCTGAAACGCGCGCTGATCGACGCCGCGCCGGAGGTCACGGCGGCGGAGTTGATCCGACGGTTGGAGGTCACCGGTTTCGAGGCGTACGAACTTGATCCTGCGGCGATAAATGAAACGGCCACACGCACCGCCGCGCGCGATCTTCTCATGCGTCTCGCCGTGGCGGGCTTTGCCTCCATGAACGTTATGCTGTTGTCGGTCGCCGTGTGGTCAGGTGCAACGGATACAACCCGAGACCTCTTCCACTGGATTTCGGCTGCGATCACTCTGCCAGCGATCGCGTTCTCCGCCCAGCCGTTTTTCCGCAATGCCTGGAGTGCGCTTCGTGCGGGGCGCCTGAACATGGATGTGCCCATCAGCCTGGCCATCCTTTTGGCGCTGGTGACATCTTTGTGGGAAACCTGGCTGTCGGGACATCACGCCTATTTCGATGCCGCCTTGACGCTGACGTTCTTCTTGCTTGCCGGGCGGTGGCTTGATGCCCGCGCCCGCTCTGCGGCGCGCTCTGCCGCCGAAGAGTTGACGGCGCTTGAGGTGCCGCGCGCCTGGCGGATCGAAAACGCAACCCCCGTCGAAGTATCCGTCGCTGCGTTACAGGTCGGGGACCATATCCTTGTGCATCCTGGTGCCCGGGCACCTGTCGATGGCATTGTCACCGAGGGACGTTCAGAGGTGGACCGCTCGATGCTGACCGGGGAAACGCTGCCGGAAGTTCGGCGGTCGGGTGATGCAATGAGCGCGGGCGAGGTCAACCTCACCGGGCCTTTGACTCTGCGGGCAACGGCCGTGGGGCAGGACACGTCACTGCAGCGTATGGCAGCACTGGTTGCAATTGCGGAGAGCGGGCGGTCGCGCTACACGTCGCTCGCAGATCGTGCGGCCAAGCTCTATGCGCCGGGGGTCCATATCCTGTCGGCACTTGCGTTCCTGGGGTGGCTCATCTGGTCAGGGGATATGCGGGTCTCTCTCAATATTGCCGCTGCGGTGTTGATCATCACCTGCCCCTGTGCCCTGGGCCTCGCTGTGCCGGCGGTGACAACCGCAGCATCCGGCAGGCTGTTCGGTCGGGGGCTGTTGATCAAGAATGCCACCGCGCTGGAGCGTCTGGCCGAAGTCGACACCGTCGTTTTTGACAAGACCGGAACGCTGACAACAGGCCATCCCAGTCTCACCAACTGGTCGGCGCTGAACGCATCGCAACAGCGGCTGGCCTACGCTCTGGCGAAAGCGTCCGCACATCCGTTGTCGCGCGCTATTGCGGAGGCGGCGCAGGCTGATGGCATCGAGCCGACGCCACTGGACGAGGTGATTGAACGGCCGGGGTACGGCACCATGGCCACAGTCGAGAGAACGAACGTCCGGCTCGGTCGCCCCGAATGGGTTGGCATCGAGACGGATCATGATGGGCTTTGCGCGGGTTTGGATAGCGGCACCGGCAACGCGGTAGTCTTGCGGTTCGAGGATAAACACCGCCCGGGCGCGGTTGAAACCGTTAGTGGGCTTCAGGATCTGGGTATCGACGTCATCCTGCTCTCCGGTGACAGGACCTCGGCGGTCGACCGCTTTGCGCAAACCGTGAGAATCGCAGACTGGCATGCCGAGATGTTGCCGGAGGAGAAGGCGCGCTTCCTGCAGCGGCTGAAGTCCGACGGGCGCCGGGTGCTGATGGTCGGCGACGGGTTGAACGACACCGCGGCCCTGGCTGCGGCACATGTGTCGATCAGCCCGGCGCAGGCGCTGGATGCAGCGCGGGCGGCGTCTGACATGGTGCTTCTGGGGCGCGACTTGTCGCCGATCTCGGAGGCTGTGTCAGTTGCCCGCATGGCAACACGGCGCATCCGCGAAAACTTCAGAATTGCAACGTTGTATAATATCGTTGCGGTTCCGCTCGCGGTGGCCGGTCTGGCCACACCGTTGATAGCGGCGCTGGCAATGTCGACGTCTTCGATCTCAGTCTCTTTGAACGCATTGCGGGTTCGGGGGCGCGGATGAATGTTCTGACCTACCTGATACCAATTTCCCTGCTTCTGGGAGGGATCGGATTGATCGGGTTTATCTACACCTTGCGGTCGCGACAGTATGACGATCCCGAAGGCGACAGCCGCCGCATCCTCAACGACACCTGGGACGATCACCCGAAAGAGTAGCGACGGGCTTCAGGACGGCCCGACCATGAAGCAACTGATGTTCCGCGCGGTGAGGCGGCGGCAGGCAAGGTCCGCGCTGTCGCGCGTCATCCCGAGGAAATTGGCATCAAACCCGGTGGGCTTCTTGACGACCTTGCGCAAGGTCCCGTCCAGCGTGGTCATCTCCGCAAGGGCAGTGGTGACCAGCGCGCGTTCCGCCTTGTAACGGCTGGGATAACGCCCCACGTTCACGCCCCATTGATGCCCGCCGGATGTCGACATCCGGGTGACAACCTCGTTTTCTTCCACTGCGGCGGTCTGGCTGGCGTCGATCTGTGCCGAGGGGCGCATGACCGGGCGGGTCGATATGGCGGCAAGGCTGCTGTTCTGAACCGGCGTCGGGGAAGGTTCCGTTTCTGTCGCTGTCTGCTGGGCTTCAATCAACGCCGATGTAATATCCGCCGACAGAACACCGCTGGTGCTGGCCTGCGCGGCGGCAGGGGCCTCGATAGCGGCCAGCAGCGCCTCCGGAACAGTGACCTCGGCAACGGGTCTGAGACGGGGGCGTTTGCTGGTCTTCGTGATACCGCTGACACGGATGGTTTTACCTGCACCACCCCCGCGGTAAACCGGGCGCGATGGCTTTCTCAAAGCGGCGCGGGTGGGTGCCCGTTTGAACCCCATGTCCAGCAGTTCGGCGACGCGCGCATTGCGGGCACTTGTGGATGTGCCGCCAAAAACAGTTGCAATGATCCGTTCGCTGCCACGCTCTGCAGAGGCAACCAGATTGAAGCCGGCCGCGCGCGTGTACCCTGTTTTGATGCCATCCGCGCCGCGATAGGCCCCCAGCAGGCGGCGGTTTGTGTTGGCGACCTCGCGCACGCCAGCGTTGGTCGAACGGCGCGAGAAGAGGTTGTAATACTCCGGATAATCATAAAGCACGTGCCGACCGAGCAGCGACATGTCGCGCGCTGTCGACATATGGCCCGATTCAGTCAGCCCGTGAGCGTTCTTGAATGTCGTGCGCGTCATGCCGAGCGCTTTGGCCGTGCGGTTCATACGGCGGGCAAATGCCGCCTCCGACCCTTCGAGCGCTTCGCCAATGGCGGTTGCGGCATCATTGGCGGATTTCACGGCGGCGGCGCGGATCAAGTAGCGAAAGGCAATGCGCTGCCCTGACTTGAGGCCCAGCTTGGAGGGTGGTTCAGAGGCCGCGTTCCGGGAAATCCTGACCTTGGTATCGAGCGAGATTTCACCACGTTCCACCGCCTCGAAGGCGATGTAGAGTGTCATCATCTTTGTCAACGATGCCGGGTGCAGTCGTGTGTCGGCGTTTCGGGAGTGGAGCACTTTCCCGGTTCGCGCATCCATGACAAATGCTGCGTAGGGAGCGGCAGCCGCACTCAGTGGCAGAACCACCAGCATCCACAAAGCTGCGAGAATAAATAGCCCGTAACGGGCCGGCACTACACGCCGAACCTTCATGATAACCTGCCTTTTTCTGCCTCATGCCGCCGATTTTTCGACTGGCCGTTTTATGTGGGAGAGGCTACCACAGCTTCCGTTTTCAATAAAGTCTTTGTTTTAAGGTATTTGCGTTAACTTTCGATGAAGCACGATCCATATCTAGCGGCCCTTTGCGAAACGGGACCCAATTGAGCTATTGTGGCAGCATTGTGGCGACGCGTGACGGCGACAAAGGGCGGATGCAAATCTCGCCCGTGGGGCCGTTCAGCGGTTTTCGATTTGGTCGATCAACTGTGTGAGTCCCGCCAAATCCGGCAGGGCGCGGTAGCGTGGATTATCCTGCGGCGGTAATGCTTTTTCGAGGTCCCACTCATGTCCGTGGGGCACGAAAACACCCCAGCCACCCGCGTCGATCATTGGCAACACGTCAGATTTCATGGAGTTTCCGACCATCACGCCCCGATCCGGGCCATCACCGTGCCGCTCGAAGATATCCCGGTAAACCTGCGGCTTCTTGTCAGAGACAATTTCCACGGCGTCGAAGTGGTCACCCAGGCCGGACTGCGCGAGTTTGCGTTCCTGATCCAGCAAGTCACCTTTGGTAATCAATAAAAGACGATGCGTCCGGCCCGCCGCTTCCACCGCTTCCTGCGCATGGGGCAGCAAATCCACGGGATGGCGGAGCATCTCGCGGCCAGCCTCCATGATCTCGGCAATGACGGAGGCTGCGACGTTGCCGTTCGTGACCTCGATCGCCGTTTCGATCATCGATAGGGTAAAACCCTTCACCCCGAACCCGTAATGCCCGAGGTTACGTTTCTCTGCCGCCAATAAACGCGACATCAGGTCAGCACGATCGGTGAACTCCGACAGAAGGTCGGCAAAATGCGCCTGGGTCATTTGAAAGAAGCGCTCATTGTGCCACAATGTGTCATCGGCATCGAAAGCCACCGTGGTCAAGCCTTTAACCATGATGTACGCCCCCTTTTCTAAATGCTCAGACAGTTTATATAGAGCGCTCAACGACTCACCATGGCCAAAAGACGATCAGGAGCAGAAATGCACCGCGACGCATTCATGATGACGGACCGGTCGGATGACGAGGGTGATACCTCGGTTCTGACCGCAACCAAGCCCAAGACCAAGCGTCCGCCGCTGTACAAGGTCTTGTTGCTGAACGATGACTTCACGCCCATGGAGTTCGTCGTGCACGTGCTTGAGCGCTTTTTCGGCCTCAACCATGCGCAGGCCTTCGAGATCATGTTGACGGTGCACAAGAAAGGCGTTGCCGTTGTCGGCGTTTTCAGTCACGAGATTGCCGAAACAAAGGTGGCGCAGGTGATGGATTTCGCTCGCCGGCACCAGCACCCGCTGCAGTGCACAATGGAAAAAGAAGAATAGTCAGGTGATCGACGCACGCTTGCCGCTGGCCCTTGACGGGGGTGGTCTGGTGTGGCCGGAACACGGGCCCATTGCCATAATCCAGCCGAACGCCGAAGCCAGCTTGCCCGGTGTGCCCAGGGACCGAGCGCAAATCATCCACGGATTCAAACCAACCCACGATGCGTGGCAGGCGCGCGGCTACGATTGCACGGTTGGCATCGACAAGACCTATGCAGCGGCGATCGTCTGCTTGCCGCGTGCCAAGACCGAAGCGCGCGCTTTGCTGGCCAGCAGCGTCGCGCATGCAAGCGGTATTGTCGTGATCGACGGGCAGAAAACGGATGGTGTTGATAGTGTTCTGAAGGACGTCCGCAAACGCGTTCAGGTGCATGGTCCGGTATCGAAAGCCCACGGCAAACTGTTCTGGTTTGAAAACCGGGACCCGGAAGCGTTCCGGGACTGGGACGTCGGGCCCGCCTTGACGCAAGGTGGCTTCTGGACCGCGCCGGGTGTATTCTCTGCGGATGCAGTCGATCCGGCCTCGGCGCTATTGGCATCTGCTCTGCCGGAAAAACTGGGCAAGCGCATCGCCGACCTTGGTGCCGGGTGGGGGTACCTGTCGGCGCATGTTTTGACACGGTCCGACATCGACGCCGTGCATCTGGTCGAGGCGAACCACATGGCACTCGAATGCGCCCGTCGCAACGTCGCGGATGGCCGCGCCCGCTTCCATTGGGCGGACGCCACGAGTTGGTCGCCGCCGGAACCGATTGACACGGTTGTGATGAACCCCCCTTTTCACACGGGCCGCGCGGCTGACCCGGACCTGGGGCGCGCCTTTATGCAATCGGCTGCGAGAGTGTTGCATCCACAGGGTCAATTGTGGATGGTAGCAAACCGACACCTGCCGTATGAGTCCACTTTGCGGGCAACCTTTGCCCACGTTACAGAAGCCGGGGCGGATACACGCTTCAAGCTGTTCCGCGCCAGCCGTCCGCTTCGCAAGAGGGCGTGAAGGCGCAAGACTGAACACCGCCAGAGAGGGCTCCCATGTCATTTTCGATCAACGGTAAAACCGCCATTGTCACAGGCGCCGCCAATGGCATTGGTCTGGCGATTGCCCGCCAGTTCGCGGATCGCGGCGCGAACGTGATGTGTGCCGATATGGATGAGAAGAAACTCGCCTCCGAATGGGGTGATCAGACGGACGACGGCAACCTGCGCTACTTTGCAGGTGACCTGCGCCAGCGTCTGACCATTGCAAACCTCGTGTCAGCGACAATCGACGCCTTTGAGCGTGTCGATATCCTGGTGAATGCCTCCCGTCAGGTTATGGCGACCGACGCGCTTGATGTGGAGGACAAGTCCGTCTCGATCCTGTTGGAGCAGAATCTGATGACATCGCTCCACCTCACTCAGCAGGTTGCGCGACGCATGATCAAACAGGGGACGGAGCAACCCGAGGGTCAGGTAGGCTCGATCATCAACCTCAGCTCTATCGCGGCGCGCAATACGCGGCCGGAACTGATGGGGTATTCGATTGCGTCCGCCGCATTGGAGCAGATGACGCGCTCCATGGCATTGGCGCTGGCCCCTGAACGCATCCGGGTCAATGCCGTGGCCTTCGGGTCGGTGATGAGCGCTTCGCTGAAATCATCCGTGGTTGAAAACAGCGAGTGGCGAGATGACATACGCAGTCACACGCCTTTGGGTCGCATCGCAGGCCCGTCCGAGTTGGCGGATGCGGTTCAGTTTCTGGCCGCCGAAGGGTCGGGGTTCATGACGGGTGAGGTGATCACGGTGGACGGTGGGCGCAGCCTTCTGGATGCGGTGTCGGCCCCGGCACATTAGATTTCCCGCTTTTCGTTCCGGCGCATTCAGGTTTACACATGGTGGCATGAAACCGTGACCAACTGGACGCCCGATGACTGATAGTTTTGACAGCGAAAAGAACCGGGCCTCTGCCTGGTTCAGGGACTTGCGCGACCAGATCGTCGCTGCTTTCGAGGCGCTGGAGCAGGATCACAGGTCAGGCCCGATGTCCGATGCCGAGCCGGGGCATTTCGACGTCACCGAAACCAGGCGAAGCAGTGACGATGGCACCGATGCCGGCGGTGGATTGATGAGCGTCCTGCGCGGCGGCCGGGTGTTCGAGAAAGTCGGCGTGAATATCTCGACCGTTTACGGAACGCTGGGCGAGCGGGCACAAATGGCGATGGCCGCCCGTAAAGGCATCCCGGGGATGAAAGATGATCCGCGCTTCTGGGCATCTGGCATATCGCTGGTGGCGCATATGCAGAACCCGCACGCGCCGGCGGTGCACATGAATACCCGCATGTTCTGGACACCCCATGCATGGTGGTTCGGTGGCGGTTCGGACCTGAATCCCTGTATCGAATACAGCGAGGACACCGCGCATTTTCATGCCACACAACAAGAACACCTCGACCCGCATGGTGCAGACTTCTATCCCAGGCTGAAGGATTGGGCGGATGAGTATTTCTTCATCCCGCACCGTAACCGGGCCCGTGGGGTTGGCGGCATCTTCATGGATGATCACTGTTCCGGCGATTGGGACGCCGATTTCGCGCTGACCCAGGATATCGGTCGGGCGTTTCTTCCGGCCTATCTGCCGCTGGTCCGGAAACGCCGGGTTCAGGAGTGGTCAGAAGCCGACAAAGACGCACAACTGGTGCATAGGGGCCTCTATGCCGAGTACAATCTGGTCTATGACAGAGGCACCAAGTTCGGTCTTGAAACCGGGCATGATGCCAATGCCGTGCTGATGAGTTTGCCGCCCCTGGCGAAATGGGTCTGAGGCGGGATATCGCGCTTAGGCGCCGTGCCAGTCGAAGAAGCCCGTACCGGCCCGTGACAACAGTTCCTCCGCCAGATCCTTGCCCATGGCGGCCCCATCGGAGATGACACCTACACGTTCCCCGGCGATGGCCTGTGATCCATCGGGGCGCAGCACTTCACCCCGCAGCCTCAGCTTGTCCGCGTCGAGTTCCGCCAGCCCGGCAATTGGGGTTTCGCACGATCCGTCAAGGGTCAGCAGGAACGCGCGTTCCGCAGCGAGACGCTGACCGGTTTCGGTGTGATGTATTCTGCTGAGCAGCTCCGCCGTGTTGCCATCGGCTATCCGGCGCTCGATGCCAATCGCGCCCTGGGCTATGGCGGGCAGCATGTCATCCGGATCAATCGGCGTCGCGGGCACGTCCGCCATGGCAAGCCGGTTCAGCCCGGCTGCGGCCAGAAACGTGCAATCGGCAACGCCATCGCTCAATTTCTTCAACCGGGTCTGCACGTTGCCGCGAAACTCGACCACTTTCAGATCGGGCCTGCGGTTCAGCAACTGCGCTTTGCGACGCAGGCTGGATGTGCCCACAACCGCGCCCGAAGCCAGACCGGCAATGCCCGTCAGCGAGGGTGAGACGAAAGCATCGCGAACATCTTCCCGCGGCAGGTAGGTATCGAGGATCAGCCCATCCGGTTGCACCGTCGGCATGTCCTTCATCGAGTGAACGGCGATATCAATTTTGCCTGACAGCAGGTCTTCTTCGATCTCGCGGGTGAAAAGCCCCTTGCCCCCAATCTCCTTCAGGGGGCGATCCTGAATGGCATCCCCCGTGACCTTGATCACGATAATCGCAAAGCAGTTCTCGGGCAGATCAAAGGCCCGAGACAGTCTTTCACGGGTCTCGTAGGCCTGCGCCAGCGCCAGCGGAGAGCCGCGTGTGCCAATCTTCAACGGGCGGTCGGGGGTGGGGAGGGTTACTGTCATGCGACAATCAATAGGCGCGTCAATTTATCCTGACAACCCGTCAGTCCCTTGACATCGGCGGCGCTGACCTTGACCAAAAGGGAAATTGAAAATGAGGACACTATGGCCCCGACCAAAACCATCCTGCGCGCTCTTGCCGGTGAGACGCTGCCGACCCCGCCGATCTGGATGATGCGGCAGGCGGGACGGTACCTGCCCGAATACCGGGCAACCCGCGCGCAGGCCGGGGATTTTCTGTCCTTGTGCTACAATCCGGAACTCGCTGCGGAGGTCACGCTGCAACCTATTCGTCGCTATGGGTTCGACGCGGCGATCCTGTTTGCCGACATCCTGTTGTTGCCGCAGGCGCTTGGTGCGGATTTGTGGTTCGTCACGGGCGAGGGGCCGCGGCTGTCCACCGTGCAGACACAGGCGGATTTCGACAAACTTGGCCCGGTTGAGGATATTCACGAAACGTTGAACCCGATCTATGAAACCGTGCGGATTTTGCGCGGTGAGCTGCCTGCGGAAACCACCCTGATCGGCTTTGCAGGCGCGCCATGGACCGTCGCCACCTATATGATTGCCGGGCGTGGTACCCCTGATCAGGCACTGGCACATGCCCTGATGCAGGAGAATACGCCGCTTTTCGAGGCGTTGCTGGCGCGGATCACCGCCGGCACAATCGACTACCTCTACGCTCAAATCGAAGCCGGTGCCGAAGTGGTCAAGATTTTCGACAGCTGGGCCGGATCGTTGAAAGGCGACGCGTTCCAGAAATATGCCTTAGAACCCGCACGCGAGATCACATCCGCCCTTAAGAAAAAACATCCCGATACGCCGGTCATCGGGTTCCCGCGCGAAGCGGGCTATAACTACATCGGTTTTGCCCGGGCAACAGGTGTGGATTGTGTGGCGCTTGACAACTCGGTCAGTGCGCAGTGGGCCGCGGAGCATGTTCAGGTCGATGGCTGCGTGCAGGGGAACCTCGCCAGCAGCCATATGGTAACCGGAGGGCAGGGTTTGGTCGATGACGCGCGGGCCATTGTAGAGGCGCTGTCCAACGGGCCGCACATCTTCAACCTTGGCCATGGGATCACGCCCGATGCCGATCCGGATAATGTACAACGCATGATTGACGCCGTCCGCGGGCATTAATCGCGCTTTCTGCCTTGACGGCGCTGCGGGGCTGGCATAGTCCACGCCCCGATGGCGTTATAGCTCAGTTGGTTAGAGCGAACGACTCATAATCGTTAGGTCGGTGGTTCAAGTCCACCTAACGCCACCACTCCCCTTTCTGATCATTCAGATTGACCATGCTGCCCGCGCGCGCAAGGTTATGCCCCGTGGGAGATAGGGTCATGGCAGAAGCAGATAGCGTCTTGATTGCGGGTGGTGGCATCGGCGGGCTGGCGGCGGCGCTGGGTCTGGCGCAGAAGGGCCTTGGGTCCGTTGTGCTGGAAAAGGCGCGACACCTCGGTGAAATCGGTGCCGGTATCCAGTTGGGGCCAAATGCCTTTCATGCATTTGATGCTCTGGGCATCGGAGATCAGGCACGCAGGCTGGCTGTCTATGTCGACAACCTGCGCCTGATGGACGCGGTGAGCGGAGAGCAGATCACCCACATTCCCCTGGGCGAAGGGTTTCGCGCCAGATTTGGAAACCCCTACGCTGTCGTGCATCGGGGCGATTTGCACGGCGTTATGTTGGCCGCCTGTGTCGAAAACCCGCTGATCGACCTGCGAACCCACTCTGGTGTCGATCGCTACACCCAGACCGCTGACCATGTGACCGCTGTTCTGCACGATGGCGCGCAACTGCAGGGGCGTGCGCTGGTCGGTGCGGATGGATTGTGGTCAAGGATGCGGGCTCAGCTTGTCGGCGACGGGCCGCCATTGGTGTCAGGGCATACCACCTACCGTTCCGTCATCCCGGCAGCGGAGATGCCCGAAGACCTCAGATGGAACGATGCGACACTTTGGGCCGGCCCGAAATGTCACATCGTGCACTATCCGTTGTCGGGTGGTGATTTGTTCAATCTGGTCGCGACCTATCACAACGACGCGCCGGAGCCGGTGGCTGGCCTGCCCGTAGGCCATGACGAAGTGCGCAAGGGGTTTGAGCACATACATCCGCGCGCGCGTCAGATCATCGACAAGGGCGCGGATTGGAAACTCTGGGTGTTATGCGATCGGGAGCCGGTCCTGCGCTGGACGGACGGGCGCGTGGCCTTGCTGGGGGACGCCGCGCATCCGATGATGCAGTACATGGCTCAGGGCGCCTGCATGGCGCTGGAAGATGCGGTCTGCCTTGCGGACGAACTTTCCGCCGACGATGACCTGCCGACGGCATTGATCCGGTATCAGGACAGGCGGCGTCTGCGGACAGCCCGGGTGCAGTTGCAGTCCCGCGAGATCGGCACCCATGTGTATCATGCCTCCGGTGCCCACGCGGCCCTGCGCAACGAGGTGATGGCCGCCCGCGGACCCGATCAATGGTTTGATCAGATGGCCTGGCTTTATGGATCGACCGGGCTTGACGGTGCGGTCTCATTCGAAACGCAACAGGACCGGACGCAGACAGAATGACGGGTGGCAGATAGTTACAAACACAGGTGACAACCTGTCTGATCTGCAATAGCAATTTGACTGGGAAGAATACCGAGAGGCCGCTTCAGACAAGGCCTGCCAAGAATTATAGGGAGGAATACAATGACCATCTCACGGAAATCATTTCTGAATGTGGCGGCTGCAGCCGCGCTCGCATTCGGCTTCGGAGCCGCCCCGGCGCTGGCCCAGGAAGTCACGCTGCGCCTGCACCAGTTTCTGCCACCGCAGGCCAATGTGCCCAAACTGGTGCTAGATGTCTGGGCGGATAGCGTGGAGGAAGACAGCGGCGGCCGCATCAAGGTTGAGCGTTACCCCTCCATGCAGCTCGGTGGCAAGCCACCGGAGCTGATGGATCAGGCCATCGATGGCGTTGCCGATATCGTCTGGACAGTGGTCGGGTATACTCCCGGGCGGTACCCGTCGACGGAAGTTTTCGAACTACCCTTCATGATGACGAACGCCCGCGCCGCCTCCCGCGCGTATTGGGAAATGTTCGAAAAACACATGAAAGACACCGAATTCAAGGACGTGCATATTCTGGGCACTTGGGTGCATGGCCCGGGTCTCATCCACGCCAACAAGGAAGTGCGCAAACCTTCTGACATGGAAGGTCTGAAAATTCGCGGCGGGTCCCGTCTGGCCAACGCCCTGTTGGAGAAAGTCGGCGCAACGCCGGTCGGGATGCCCGTGCCCGCCGTGCCGGAGGGGCTGTCCAAGGGCGTGATCGACGGTACCACGATCCCCTGGGAAGTCACTGCCGCCCTGAAGATCCCGGAACTGGTAGGAAACCATACAGAGTTCACCGGTAACGCGCTTTACGTCCTGACTTTTGTTCTGGCGATGAACAAGGACCGCTACGACAGCCTGCCAGCCGATCTGCAAAAGGTGATCGACGATAACTCCGGTCTCGAATTCTCGATCTTTGCCGGTGGGACGCAAGCGGACAGCGATGGCCCGGCGCGTCAGGCTGCGGCGGACCGCGGCAACAACATCGTGACCCTGAATGCCGAAGAGACAGCGGAGTGGAAGGCCGTCGCCGAGCCGATCTATGCGGAATGGGTCGCTGAAATGAACGAAAAAGGCATCGATGGTCAGGCGCTGATCGACGAAGCCCGTATGCTCATCGACAAGTACACCGAATAGACCGGGATAACGATTGAGACCCGCGGCAAGCCAGACTTGCGGCGGGTCTTTTTTACCCCGGGCGGAGACCGAGTACATGCACAATGCGATGAAACTGCTCGCACGAGGAACGGCCGTGATTGGCGGTCTTGTCCTGGTCGGACTGATCGTGCTGACAACGCTGTCGATCATCGGCCGGTCGCTGAACAAGATGCTGCATTCCGACCGCGCCGAAAGCCTGATGGGCGGGTTCGCACAGACCCTTCTAGACCTCGGTATCGGCGAAGTGAACGGCAGCTACGAACTACTTGAGGCAGGTGTTGCCTTTGCGATCTTCTCGTTCTTTCCGGTCTGCCAGCTTTATGGCGGGCATGCGACGGTGGATATCTTCACCTCCAGACTGCCGGCCCGGGTGCATCGCGCCATCGTGGCTTTCTGGGAGGTTGTTCTGGCCGCAGTTCTGATCCTCATCAGCTGGCGGCTTTACGAGGGGATGCAGCGCTACATCGGCAACGGTGAGACGACGCTCTTTTTGCAGTTCCCGGTGTGGTGGGCCTATGCTGCCAGCTTTGCAGCCTCGACCGTTACATGTGTGGTTGCGGTCTATTGTGCGGTGATGCGCGTGGGCGAAAGCCTGTCGGGCCGCATCCTCCTGCCGACCGCATAGGGATCAGACCGTGAGCAACCTCGAACTTGGTTTCATGTCGTTCCCGATCCTGTTGATCATGGTGTTTTTGCGCGCGCCCATTGGTCTGGCGATGCTGCTGTGTGGTTTCGCCGGTTGGTACTTCGCGATGGGCGGCAATCCCAACGTGCTGCTGAACAAGCTGAAATCCGAAACCTATACGCAGTTTTCCAGCTACTCGCTGTCGATCATCCCGATGTTTCTGCTGATGGGTCAGTTCGCCACCCTGTCGGGCATGTCCAGTTCACTTTTCAAAGCCGCCGAAAGCTTCCTCGGGCACCGGCGCGGCGGCGTAGCCATGGCCGCCGTCGGCGCTTGCGCCGGGTTTGGCGCGATCTGTGGATCGTCTCTGGCGACCGCCGCGACCATGTCCAAGGTCGCATTGCCCGAACTGCGGCGCTACGGGTACTCGGGCGGCTTTTCGACGGCAACGCTGGCGGCGGGCGGCACGCTGGGCATTCTGATCCCGCCCTCCGTGATTCTCGTAATTTATGCCATTTTGACCGAGCAGAACATCGCGAAACTGTTCCTTGCTGCGTTCATTCCGGGCATCATGGCCGCGATCGGATATATGCTGACGATTTCGTTCTATGTCCGGTTGAATCCAAAGTCCGCAGGCACGAGGCCCCCACAACCGATGTCGGAACGCTGGGCCGCACTAGCGGAAACATGGCCGGTTCTGGTGATCTTCGGGCTCGTTGTGGGCGGCATATACCTCGGCTGGTTCACGCCAACCGAAGGATCAGCCATCGGTGCCGCGGGCACCGGACTGGTGGCCTTGCTCTCGGGCAGTCTGAATTGGTCCGTTTTTCGCGACAGCCTTCTCGGCACCGCGAAAACCACGGCCATGATTTTCTTCATCGTGTTGGGCGCAAGTTTTTACAACAGCTTCCTGGCGCTTTCCGGCGTTCCGCAATTCATGGCGGACTGGGTGTTGACCCAGGGTTTCAGCCCGTGGCTTGTATTGTCCATCATTCTGATCTTCTACCTTGTGTTCGGGTGCTTGATGGACAGCCTGTCGATGATCCTCTTGACCGTCCCGATCTTCTTTCCCGTCATCTCCGCGATGGATTTCGGGATGTCGCCGGAACATGTGGCGATCTGGTTCGGTATTCTGGTGCTGATCGTGGTCGAGGTTGGCCTGATCACGCCGCCGGTGGGCATGAACCTGTTCATCATTAACGCGATGGACCGTGAAACGCCGATGACGGAAACCTACAAGGCCGTCATGTTCTTTGTGGGCTCGGACATCCTGCGTGTCATAATCCTCGTCCTGTTCCCCGCCATTACGCTGTTCCTCATTCCGGGATAGCTGTGCCGCGCTTGAATCAGGAGTACCGTGGAGTGGTCAATTATGCATTAAAATGCATATACACGGCCTGTTGTCTTGCGATGCCTCATGGTGCGTGCAGTATATGCCCAAACCTGCCGTGGAATCTTGGGAGAGGCCTGTGACCAGCGTGAGCGACAACGCGGCCAGTTATTTCGTTGACAGACATATTCCGGAAGGACGGGGCGACAAGATCGCCTACCGCGAAGCGGGAACACTCCGCAGTCTGACCTATCAGGCGCTCGTCGACGGATCGGAGAGAGTTGCGGGCGCTCTGACGCAGGCCGGGTTTCGGCAGGAAGAACGTGCCGCGATGCTGATGCTGGATACCGTGGAGTTCCCGCAGGTCTTTTTCGGCGCGCTGAAGTGTGGCGTTGTCCCGGTCCCGATCAACACGTTGTTGGCGCCTCCGGTTTACGACAGCATTCTGCGCGACAGCCGCGCGTCGATTCTGTTTGTGTCAGCGCCGCTCTACGAGGCGGTAAAGCCGGTTCTGGCGGGCAATCCGTATTTGCGTGCGGTGATCGTGATCGGCGGGCCACCCGCAGGCGACGTCCACAGCTATGATCAATTCATCGCCGGGGCGACCCCGGTGGAGACCCGGCCGGTATCGGCGGACGAAGTCGCCTTCTGGCTGTATTCTTCCGGGTCGACGGGTCTGCCAAAAGGTGTGCAACACGTGCATTCCAGTCTGAAGGCCACAGCGGATACATATGGCGCGGGTGTTCTGGCTCTGTCGGAAGGTGATATCGTGCTCTCGGCTGCCAAACTCTTTTTCGCTTACGGGCTGGGAAACGCCATGACCTTTCCGTTGGCGGTGGGTGCGACAACGGTGCTTTTTGCAGGCAGGCCGACACCCGCTGATATGATCGCAACCCTGAACGACACACAAGCCACGGTGTTTTGCGGGGTTCCCACGCTGTATGCGGCGATGGTCGCCGAAATGGACACTTCAGGCGCGCCCGATGCCCCGTTGCGCAGATGTATTTCTGCGGGGGAGGCGTTGCCCGAGGACGTCGGTATGCGGTGGGAGGCGCATACCGACGTCGCGATTCTGGATGGGGTCGGCTCAACCGAGATGCTGCACATCTTCCTCAGCAATCGCGCGGATGATGTGGAGTATGGCACCTCGGGCACGCCGGTCCCCGGCTATGACGTACGGCTCGTGGATGAAGCCGGAGACGAGGTGCCGGACAATGAGATCGGCGAGTTGCTTGTCAACGGTGCTTCTGCCGCGGGCGCTTACTGGAACCAGAGAAGCAAGTCGCGCGCGACGTTCGAGGGCATCTGGACCCGCACGGGGGACAAATACGCACGGCGCCCCGACGGACGTTTTGTCTACTGCGGGCGCACGGATGATATGTTCAAGGTCTCTGGCATCTGGGTGTCGCCCTTTGAAGTGGAGCAGGCTCTCGCCAGTCATCCATCGGTGCTGGAGGCCGCCGTGGTCGCGGCAAAGGACGCGGATGGTCTGGAAAAGCCCAAGGCCTTCATCGTGCTGTCCGGTGCTGCGCCCGATAATGTCGAGGCGGCGCTGATCGACCATGTGAAAAGCCGGATCGGCAAGTGGAAATATCCGCGTTGGATCGAGATTGTCGACGATCTGCCCAAGACCGCCACCGGCAAAATCCAGCGCTTCAAACTGAGGGAGGGGACGGCATGACGCTGGCGTGGACCGCCAAGCCCGGCCAGATGCTTGAGGTTGACGGCGTGGCGCTGGAATATGCCTGTTTTGGGCAACCGCCCGGCACGTTGCCAACGCTCGTGATGCTGCACGAAGGATTGGGCTGCGTGGCCTTGTGGCGCGATGTGCCGCAACAACTGGCCGCCGCAACCGGACTGGGCGTTTTCGTCTACTCACGTCAAGGGTACGGCCAGTCCGACAGCATCGGGTTGCCACGCCCGCTCGACTATATGACGCGCGAGGCGGAAGATGTGCTGGGGGCTGTCTTGAACGCGGCAGGAATGCGCGACGTCATCCTGTTGGGTCACTCTGACGGGGCCACGATCGCCAGTATCTATGCCGGATCGGTCAGCGACATGCGGGTCCGCGGGCTGATCCTCATAGCGCCGCATTTTTTCACTGAACCGACGGGGCTTGCCGCGATCCGCGCTGCGGGACAGGCATTCGCAAGCGGCGATATGAGACACCGGCTTGCGCGCCACCATAAGAACGTGGATGCGGCGTTTCGTGGCTGGCACGACGCGTGGACCGACCCGGCGTTTGAAAGCTGGAATGTTGCAGATGCCATCGACCATCTTCGCGTCCCGGTGCTCGCCATTCAGGGGCGCGATGATCCCTATGGCACGTTGGCGCAGCTCGAGGAGATCGACACACGCATTTATGCGCCGTTCGAGTCGGTGATCCTTGATAACTGCGGTCATGCGCCACACTTCGAACAACCGGAATCGACCCGTGATGCCATTGCGGAGTTCTGTGCGCGCCTGGTGCGGCTGGAGCAGGAAAATGTCGCGCTCACCTGAGTGGCCGGACGGTGTCCCCGTCCCACCGCATCTGTATGTGCCCGGCAAAACCCGCCGTCATCCTGAAGACTGGTTTGATGACATAAAGGCGAGCGTTTCGTCTGCGACGCCGGTGCGGGACCTGCACGAGACACAGGCCTTCAGGGCAGGGATCGCGTATCTGGATGCCGGGTTCTTCTGGGAATGCCACGAGGTTCTGGAGGCGGTCTGGATGCGCACACAGGACCCTTCCCCGGAGCGCGATATGGTTCAGGCTTTGATCCAGCTTGCCAATGCTCAACTCAAGGTCCTGATGGGACGTCCCCGCGCATCGCTACGGCTGTGCGATATGGTCGATGCGCATCTCCAGCGGTGTCCGGCGGGGCGACTCGTCCTTGGGGTTGCACCAGAGGACATTCGATCGCGCGCCGGGAAATTACGAAACGATGTTATAGATGCATTATAATGCATATAATTGACTGAAAATTCATAAAAATTGCTCAAATCATCCCTTTACCTGCACTTCTTATGAACTATATTTCATATTACACTAAAATGAAGGCGACGCGCTGCCCCGGGAGACCACAGTGACCAAACACATAGACTTCCAGGTTGACCCCAAGCAGATGAAGCATTGGCGCGTTGCCTACGACGGCGCGGTGGCCAATCTCTACATGGATGTCGATGAAAAGGCGGGACTGTTCGAGGGTTATGAGCTCAAACTCAACTCCTACGATCTGGGGGTTGATATCGAGCTTGCGGACGTTGTTCAGCGGATGCGTTTCGAACACCCCGAGGTGAAAGTGGTCGTGATGCGGTCTGCCAAGGATAAAGTTTTCTGTGCCGGGGCCAACATCCGAATGCTGGGGGGCGCGGCCCATGCGCATAAGGTGAATTTCTGCAAGTTCACCAACGAGACCCGCAATACATTCGAGGCCGCGCTGGCGGACAGCGGGCAGAATTACATCTGCGCTATTCGCGGGGCCTGCGCGGGCGGCGGTTACGAATTGGCGCTGGCGTGCAATCACATCATGCTGACCGACGACAGCACCTCCTCTGTCGCTTTACCCGAAGTGCCGCTGCTTGCGGTCCTGCCCGGAACCGGCGGCCTGACGCGTGTGACCGACAAACGCAAGGTCCGTCGCGATCTGGCCGATGTCTTCTGTTCGGTCGAGGAGGGGGTCAAAGGCAAACGGGCGCTGAAATGGCGTCTGGTTGATGAGGTTGTTGCAAACTCGAAGTTTGACGATGCCGTGGCTGACCGGGCCCGAGAATTCGCTGCCGCTTCGGAAAAGCCGGATGTTGCGCAGGGCATTGACCTGAAGCCCCTGACCCGGGAATTCCACGACAACGGAGTGCGTTATTCGACCGTAGAGGTTGACCTGGATCGCCCCGGTCGGCGCGCCGTCGTGACCATCACCGGGCCGGAGGAAGCCGCACCGGCAGACATGGATGCGTTCACCGCTCAAGGCTCTGACGCCTGGATGTTGCGCTGCGCCCGCGAACTGGACGATGCGATCCTGCATCTGCGCACCAATGAAGACGAACTGGGGCTCATCGAATTCCAGACCAGAGGTGCTCCGGATCGGGTCATCGCGCACGAAGCGCTGTTGCTCGACCATCAAGGTCATTGGCTGGCGAATGAGGTTCTGGGCCTTTGGAAGCGTGTTCTCAAACGTGTCGATATGACGTCTCGCAGCCTCGTCGCGCTGATTGAACATGGGTCATGTTTTGCCGGGGTTCTGGCCGAACTGCTGTGGGCCGTTGATCGCAGCTACATGATGCTTGAGGAATTCGACGACGATGACCGGCACTTGGCAACGGTTGCGATGACGCCATCGAATTTTGGTCAATATCCGATGGGCAATGGACTAAGCAGGTTGGAAACCCGGTTCTATGGCCAGCGCGAACATATGGAATCCCTGCGCGACCAGATCGGGAAACATCTCGACGCCGAAGAGGCCGAGGATCTCGGCCTGGTCACATATGCCTATGACGATATCGATTGGGAGGATGAGGTCCGCCTGTTTCGCGAAGAACGCGCCAGCTTCTCCCCCGATGCGATGACGGGTCTGGAGGCAAACTTGCGATTTGCTGGCCCCGAAACGATGGAGACCCGCATATTCGGGCGCCTCACTGCCTGGCAGAACTGGATTTTTCAGCGTCCCAACGCCGTGGGTCCCGAAGGCGCGCTGCAGCGCTACGGGTCCGGGGTGCGTGCCGAGTACAACATGCAACGCGTATAACAGCATAGGTGGCCTGAAGCCCGCCCTATTCGCCCGGTTGACGGGTGCCGAAATTCCAAGGTGGGCTTCAGGCCACCGACCGACAGGAGGAATGAATGCTCGATCTCATCAACGTCAGCTATGACAGCCAGATCCCAAACAATGTTGGGCTGAGTTCCGATAAGAAGGTGCTCAAGGCGCTGGAGAAGTGGCACCCCGGCTACATCAACTGGTGGAACGATCTGATTCCGCAGAATTTTCAGGAGAGCATGGTTTACCTGCGCACCGCCGTGAGCGTGGATCCCAAGGGCTGGGCCAAATTCGACTATGTGAAAATGCCGGAATATCGCTGGGGTGTTTTGCTCGCGCCAGCTGTCGAAGGCCGGAGGATCCCGATGGGAGAGCATTTTGGCGATCCGGCATGGCAGGAGGTGCCCGGTGAATACCGAAACATGCTCAAGCGGCTGATCGTCATTCAGGGTGATACGGAGCCGGGGTCGGTGGAACAGCAAAGGTTTCTGGGCCTGACCGCGCCATCCCTTTATGACATGCGCAATCTCTTCCAGGTCAACGTCGAAGAGGGCCGACACCTTTGGGCGATGGTCTACCTGCTGCAAAAATACTTTGGTCGTGACGGGCGAGAAGAGGCAAACGACCTTCTTGTACGCTCGTCAGGGAGTGAAGAGGCACCCCGAATGCTGGGGGCCTTCAATGAGGAAACGCCCGATTGGCTGTCGTTTTTCATGTTCACATATTTTACGGACCGCGACGGCAAGATGCAGCTGGAAAGCCTTGCGCAATCGGGATTCGACCCGCTGTCCCGCACATGCAGGTTCATGCTGACCGAAGAGGCACACCACATGTTCGTAGGCGAAACCGGGGTGGGCCGCACCATTCAGGCCACCCTGGAAGCGATGACCAGACATGGCATCACGGACCCCTACGATATCAACAAGATCCGCGATCTGGGTGTGATTGATCTGCCAACGATCCAGAAGAAGCTGAACCTGCACTATACGCTCAGCCTCGATCTGTTTGGTCAGGAAGTCTCCACCAACGCCGCAAATGCGTTCAATGCCGGCATCAAGGGCCGCTACATGGAACTGCGGATCGACGATGACCACAAACTTCAGAATGACACCTACGCGGTGACATCGATCAAGGATGGCAAAATCGTTACCGAGGATGTTCCTGCTCTTACCGCGATCAACATGCGGTTGAGGGACGACTACGTGCGCGATGCCGCAGGGGGTGTCGGGCGCTGGAACAAGGCGATTGCCAGGGCAGGTGTCGAATTTGAACTGAAGCTGCCGCACGAAGGCTTCCACCGGCAGATCGGCGTGTTTTCGACCGTTGCAGTCGACCCCGAGGGCACGATCATGTCGTCTGAGGAGTGGAACAGCCGCCGCGACGAGTGGTTGCCCACCAAGGCGGATGGCGATTTCATACAATCCTTGATGGTGCCCTGTTACGAACCCGGCGAATATGCCTCGTGGATCGCGCCACCGAAGGTTGGGATCGACAACAAGCCGGGCGATTTTGAATATGTGAAACTGCACATGGCTTGATCCACATCAACGTAATCGCAACGCGGGCCACTCAGACTGGACCGCGTCACAGCCAGTGACCTTTGCATGAAAAGGAGACCGGACCAATGAAGACCCCAACCGCCAAGACCCCGCAGACCCCGCGCCCGAACTGCATTGGATGCACCGATTGCCAGGGGCTGTGCCGCGAAATCGTTGATCTTGCGTTCTTGCCGGAAACGGTGCTGCACAGGTCTGCCGCCAGCCCATGAATCAACCTGTAAAACAACATCTCATTGACCCTGAAATCTGCATCCGCTGCTACACCTGCGAGATGACATGCCCCATCGGGGCGATCCAGCATGACGACAATAACGTCGTTGTCGACCCCGATACCTGCAATTTCTGCATGGATTGCATTCCCGTTTGCCCCACTGGTTCGATTGATGAATGGCGTGTGGTCGACACGCCTTACAGTCTGGCCCAGCAATACGGCTTCGATGAACTTCCCGAGCAGGAAGATATCGCGCTCGAACCGGACGCATCTGACGACGGTATAGAGGCGCATGATGACGCGATCGCGGCTTTGCTGGCGGAGGCGCACAAGGGTGCCGGAGGGAAGGTCAAAGCGCCTGCCTCGGCCTCGAAACCGACAATAAACCTCTATACTCTCGGCGCGCCTGCCACCGCGAAGGTGCAGGGCAACTACCGGCTAACCGAAGCCGACAGCGACGGCGACGTCCGCCACATCATTCTGGACTTGGCCAGCCTGCCGTTCCCGGTTCTCGAAGGTCAGAGCATCGGCATCATCGCGCCCGGAACAGATGCCAATGGCGACCCACATTTGCCGCGTCTCTATTCGGTCTCAAGCCCCCGCGACGGCGAGCGCCCCGGTTTCAACAACGTCTCCTTGACCGTAAAGCGCGAAGAAAAAGGGATATGTTCCAACTACGTATGTGATCTTGAAAAAGGTGCCGAGGTTCAGATTACCGGCCCTTTCGGGTCCACTTTCCTGATGCCGTCCGATCCGAAGGCACATCTCCTGATGATCTGCACCGGCACCGGGTCAGCACCATTCCGCGGTTTCACCATGCGGCGTCAGCGTGAAATGTCATCGGCAAAGGACAGCCTGACGCTGGTGTTCGGCGCGCGCAGTCCGCGCGATTTGCCTTATTTCGGGCCACTCAAGAAAGTGCCGGACAGTTTCATGCGCAAGGAATTTGCCTTCAGCCGTCAGAAAGACGGCCCAAAGCAATATGTGCAGGACAAGCTGCGCCAGCAGGCGGAGATGATTGCCGCGCTGATCACCGATGAAAACACACATGTCTACATCTGCGGCCTGAAGGCGATGGAGCAGGGTGTCGAAGAGGCCATGAGTGACATTGCCCGCGGTGTCGGTGTGCAATGGTCCGATCTGCGCGACCAGATGCGGAATGCGGGCCGGTATCACGTCGAAACCTATTAGCGCATCGCAAAAAAGATGCGACATGTTGCCATTCTGACCTGAAATCCGTGGCGCGTGCCCTAGTTTCCTCAGAATGATATGCATTATTGTACGAAAATGCCGAGGCTTCCATGCCTGACGTGATCACCCGGTCAGAACCGGCGGCGACGGTCATCTCGCGGCTGGCGACACGTGTGCGCGAGGCGCGCAAGGCTCAGGGATTGCCCCGGCGGGCCCTGTCCGAACGCTCAGGCGTCTCGCCGCGCTACCTCGCGCAACTCGAAGCTGGTGAGGGTAATATTTCGATTGCTCTGCTGCAACGCGTGTCCGATGCACTCGACGTCAAGATCGAGCACTTGCTGTCAGAAAGCGCGCCGTGGGACATGGAAGTGCAGCGGGTGGCAATGCTGTACCGTCACGCGCCGCAGGATGTCCAGCAGCAGGTGCGTGCGCTGCTGGCCCCGCAAAACCCCGCGGTACTGCGCGCCGGGCGGATTTGCCTGATCGGTCTGCGAGGGGCGGGTAAAAGCACGCTGGGCAAGCTGGCGGGCGAAGCCCTGCGGTTGCCATTTGTCGAGTTGAATAACGAGATCGAATCCCACACCGGCATGCCGCTGTCCGAGGTCATGGCGTTTTACGGTCAGGACGGATACCGCGGGCTTGAGGCGGAAGCGGTGGCGCGCATCGTGGAGCGGCATGACCGGATGATCCTTGCTGTTGCAGGTGGTCTTGTCGCCGAAGAGCGCACCTATGCTCAGGTTCTGGAGCGGTTCCATACGGTGTGGCTGCGCACCTCGCCAGCGGAGCACATGTTGCGGGTGCGCGCGCAGGGTGACCTGCGCCCGATGAAGGGCAACCCCGAGGCGATGGAGCAGCTCAAGGCGCTCTTGCGCACGCGGACGCCACTTTACGAGCGCGCGGAGGCGCAGGTCGATACCTCCAACCGGACAGTTCCCGCGTCGTTGAACGATCTGATGAAAGTGATCGCTTCCAAACGGTTTCTGGACGTGCCTGCGGCATGACCGATCAGGCCGCTGCCCGGGCGTTGAAAAGTGCCCTGCGCGCGGCCTCTGAGCGGCTGCTGATGGATGCTACCAACCCGTGGGAGCTGGACGAGGCAATGACCCGCTTCGGGTTCTCGACGGGCGTGTGCGAAGCGCATGATGCGGATGGTCTCGATATGACCCCGGAAGATCGTGCGATGAATGCGGCGGGCCATGACCTCCCGATTGTGCCCCGCATGGTCGCCGAAGGCCGCCTGGGCCGAAAGGTGGGTGTCGGCTGGTATCGCTACCCCGGCGGTGGCGGGTTGGTGATTGATCCGCTGGTCGAGGATTTACTGCGCGAAGAAGCCCGGTTTGCCGGTGTGGCGCGCCGCACGCTGTCCGATGAAGACCTGATCGAGCGGCTGGTGCTGAGCGTCATAAACGCTGCGGCGGATCTTTTGCCGAGGCTCGGGCGAGATGGACAGCTCCGTCTGGATCGCGCGAGCATTGACGGTATCGGTTTTCCGGCCGTCACCGGGGGCATTGTGACCCATGCGCGCACACGCGGACAGGACAACCTGCTGGCGGCCATGGCGCGGCTGTCCCGATCTGACGGCGCGCACCTGCATCCAAGCCCCCACATCGGCCAGATGTTCGAGCCACCCTAAGCGGTCAAGTCTGGCAGATAAGGATTACTGTGGCCAATCCCCACAACGTCATCTGATAGTGCGTGTTCTGTGCAGCTTCGTGGCAGAACCAGTAGCAGAAGTGGTTTCCAACAATCAAAAAGCCTGCCCAGACCGTGGTGAAACCAACTGCGCCAAGCATCGCAAGAATGCGACCAGAGTCTGGCGCCACAAACCCGGCGGTAGCCAGCAGCAGGCCAAGGGCGCCCAGCCACAGCAGCACACAGGTCAGAAATTCGGCGATCAGCACGCTGCGGAATGCCAATAACTGGATCTTCCGATCAGTGATGGCACGGTGGGCCACGGCGGCAAATTCGTCCGGGTATTCCGCCCGCAAACGGGTCATTGCGAGCACCTGGGCGGTGTATGTCTCGTTCACCGAAGGGTAAAGCAGGTTATCACGCAGGCCGAGTGTCAACCAGCATGCGATCAGGCCGGTTGCCACGGATTGCGCCACTAAAACCGCGATTTCCATGTGCACGCCCTTTTGGTAAGTGGAAACCCCGTCAAGAAAAAAGGGCCGCGCCAGGCGCGACCCTCTTTTGATTTCCTGTGGATCAGGTCCAGGCCATACGCGCCGGATGATACTCGAAGGCGATGTGGTGACCCGCACCGATAAGGCCTTCCTTGGTGAAGTTGTAGAGCGACCGCCAATAGGGCTGGATCGTCACACCTTCATCCTGGATCAGCGCCTCCATGTCCTTCATCAGCTTGCGCCGTTCCTCGACATCCGCCGTGGCAAGCGCGACGTCGAGCATCTTGTCGAACTCCGCATTGGACCAGCCGAACTCGTTCCACGCCTCCCCCGACCGATATGCCAGCGCCCAGATCTGGACACCCAGGGGACGGTGGTTCCAGTTGGTCGAGGAGAACGGATATTTCACCCAGTCGTTCCAGAAGGTCGAGCCGGGCAGGATTGTCCGCTTCACCTTGATGCCCGCGTCACGCAGCTGCGCAGCGACGGCATCGGTGGTGTCCTTGCGCCACGCATCGTCGATGGAGTAGAGCTCATGCTCAAAATCGCCCATCCCGGCTTCGTCCATCAGGGCCTTGGCCGCTGCCGGGTCCACCTTGCGCGGAGGCAATTCCGCATAGTCGGGGTGCATCGGTCCAACATGGTGGTTTTCAGCCTCTATTCCGCGACCGCCATACCCCAGCTCCAACAGGACCGAGTTGTCGACCGCCATGGCCAGAGCCTGACGGACACGCTTGTCAGCATAGGGTTTCATGCCATCGACTTCTGCCAGTTGGTTGGGGCGGATAACGATGGTTGCGGCGGTGGCGATGGAGTTCTCCACCCAGCCGTCCAATGTCGCGAAGATGTCGATGAAGTCGCCCTCAATGGAGTAGAGCGCATCGATTTCTTCCGCTTCGGCCGCGGCGACAAAGGCAGAGGGGTCGGTGCCGTAGTCGATGTATTCCAGACGGTCAATGTAGGGTCCGCCAAAGACTTCCGTGCCCCACCAGGTATGGTCCGGGTTCTTGACCATCACGCTTTTCACGCCGACTTCCAGCGATTCAGGCAGGTACGGGCCGGTGCCGATCGGATTGTCGAGCATCGTTTCCGGGTTAAAGCCAGCCGGGGTGATCGCGGCAGGGTAATCCGCCATGCCGGGGATCAGCGAGATGTCCGGACGTGGCAAGGCCAGCTTCACCGTGTGGCTATCGACAACCGAGATGGCGCCGTCAATCGCCTGACCTGTCGCCTCGTCAATCAGGACACCAAAACGACCCGCCATGGAGTTGCCTTCAAGGCCCTTGTCACACCAGCCGGAGATGTTGCGTGCAACGTCGTCGGCCGTGAAGTCGTCGCCGTTGTTCCACTTCACGCCTTTGCGGACGTTCAGGGTGTATTCCGTCGCGTTGTCGTTGATCTCCCAGCTTTCCAGCAGGGCGGGGGTGAACGTGCCGTCGTTTTCGTAGATCACGAGGTATTCCAGCCAGCCGCGGCTGAAGTTGGCGATCTGCGACCAGTCATAGGTGCGCGGATCTTTCAGCGCGCGAACTTCCTGCTGCATGCGCACAGTGCCACCTTCCTTGTGGCCATCGGCGCGCGCCGGCGCGGCCATGCCGATCATCGAGTACGCGGTCGCAGCGGTTGCGCCGAACGCGCTGGCCATTGCCAGGAACTCGCGACGATTGACAGGATCGGAACCGACCTTGGCTGCGGAGTCCACGACGGACTTCGGCAAAGGTTTGCCGGTACGTGTGAAAAATGTCATTTTCTTCCTCTCTGTTAGTGCGCGACGTCCCGTCGCGCTATGCCGGTTGATTGCGCCGACGCGGTGATGCAGTTGACCTGCTTTCTTGATGCCCGTTTGGGGACGGCGGGAGTGTCAAAATTTTATGTCTTGCCGTCAACCCCAACCGCCGATGCGATTTCAGAGCAAAAGGGGTGATATCGCCTGTGGCATCAGCAGCAAACCGGGGTGCAGGCCTTTCGATCCAACCTGCGCGGCCAGAACCTGCTGTCGCGAAATCGACTTGATGAATGCGAAGCATATCACATTTCTTTGCATGTGGCGCATTTTGAACACTCAGTGTCGCTCCTGAACCTTGATAGCAGGCGGAATTTTGGGCTAGCGGCTGGCAGGCGGGTCAGCAATAAAAAACTGCCGGAAACAAGCTACAAAAGCGCTTTGAAAAAAATTGCCTGGGCGAAGGAAAAGCGAGATTGTTCGTGCCATGCGTGTATTTTTAGTGTCAATCCGGATCGGATGAGGGGCGAATCTGTCGCTAATGGAAAGGATGCGGCGCGTCGCCAGGCAGAGGATGTGCATGGATACCGCCTTCCTGCCGGTTCTCGTAACGGGCTATGTATCGTCAGGGCGTTGGTTGATCTAGACTGTGATGATCAGGCCCGTTTCTTTGGCCATCACAGGCATGGTTGGCTTGGCGTTCTGCGACGCGCTTCCATGCAGGCGGACGCCAGAAAGGACAAGGGTCAGGCGAGGGATCGCCTGCCATGACATCAAGTGGAGAACACCACATGAAATCGCTTGCACCCGGCAGCATCGCGCCGCCTTTCGCCCGGTATTCTCATGGCATTGAACTGCCTGCGGGTGCACGCCTCGTCCGTACGTCCGGACAACTGGGGCAGTCGCTTGACGGGCGCGTGCCTGAGGGGGCGCAAGCGCAGGCAGACATTTGTTTTGACAACATCCTCGCCATTCTCGGTGCCGCGCATATGGCTGCCGAACATGTCTTCCATGTCAGCGCGTTTGTGACGGACCGGGCGCATATGCCGGGGTACATGCTGGCGAGAGACGCGTTCCTGTCCGACGTGACGGTTCTGCCATCCTCAACGCTGGTGATCGTCTCAGGGTTTACGCGACCGGAGTTCGTTGTCGAGGTCGAGGTATGGGCCGCCGCGCCTTGATCCAAATGAGGCGCTGACGCGCCACGCCATTCTTCGGCAAAGCCCGTTCGGGCTTTGCGACGGCACCACAGGCCGGGAAGCATACCATAGAGCGAGCGCGGCGCTAGTCGTTGTCCGGATATTCCCGATTGAGAATTTTCTTCAACGTCCAGAGTAATGTGCCGCCGAAAAAGGCGCCGGCGATGCCAATGACTTCGAACATCGCAGGCCCCTTGGGAATCCCGCGCAGGGCAATGGCGAACGCCAGAAACAATAGCCCGGCAATGGAAATCCAGAATCGGAATTTCAGTTCCGATTTACTGGGGCCATACTTGCTCATCTGGCTGCCATGCACTGCATGCGCCAAGCCTATGTCACCGCGACGGGTTTCGAAAGGGGCCTGCCATGCCTAGGGAAAGCTGACCGCCGGGAGAATTTTGCCGCTGCATGTGCCGAACCCCACACGGTAGCCATCGCCCTCGGCATGTCCTGTCAGGGTCAGGGTATCTCCGTCTTCTATGAAGCTGCGCTCCTGACCGCCTTTCAGTGTCAGGGGGGTCTTCCCGCCCCACGACAGTTCCAGCAAAGAACCGCGCTGGTCTTTTTCAGGGCCAGAAATCGTGCCCGAGCCCAAAAGATCGCCTGCGTTCATAGCGCATCCCGACGACGCATGATGCGTAAGCTGCTGGGCTGCAGAATAGTACATCTCCTTGTAGTTGGTGCGTGCAATTACTTCGCTTTCTCCGCCCTCGGGTTCGATCAGGACGGCAAGTTCGATGTCAAACAGCATTGGCGATGGTTCCTGCAAGTAGGGCAGAAGCGGTTGCTCGCGGGTCGGGGTTGATGTGCGAAACGGATCCAGAGCAGCCGTTGTCACGATCCACGGGCTGATGGAGGTCGCGAAAGCCTTGGCCTGGAACGGCCCCAGAGGCTGGTATTCCCAAGCCTGAATGTCGCGCGCCGACCAGTCGTTGAGCAGCACGTAGCCAAAGATCATCCGATCCGCTTCGGCAACGGTTATCGGTTGGCCCATCTGAGTGGAACTGCCCACAATCGCGCCCATTTCAAGTTCGATATCGAGGCGTCTGCAAGGACCAAAGCTTGGCATTTCGGCATCGGGCGCCTTGGTTTGGCCGACAGGGCGCCGGATATCCGTGCCGCTCACCACCACGGTGCTGGCCCGACCGTTGTAGCCGATGGGAATGTGAAGCCAGTTGGGGGGCAGGGCATTTTCAGCGCCGCGGAACATCGTCCCCACGTTTGTTGCGTGGTGACGGCCTGCGTAGAAATCTGTGTATTCGGAGACCACCAGCGGCATGTGTAACTGCACCTCCGCGAGAGGCACCAGATGTGGCGCGACCTGCGCCTGCTCCGCTGCGCCATCTTTCAACAGAGCGATCAATCGCTCGCGCAGCGTTGTCCACGCCGCCGGTCCCAACTCCATCACATCGTTCCAGAATGGCAGGTCGAAGACAGGCTCGTCGGAGAGCGTGATCATGTCAGCGGCTTCGAGAGCGGCCATGTCGACGACCTGATCGCCGATGGCCACGCCGCACCGGGCTTCGTGGTCGCCATTGGAAAAGACCCCGTACGGCAGATTGTTCAGCGGAAAATCACAGGTCGGATCATTGGCGCTGGTCACCCAGCTTTTCATCAACGGCATCTAGTCGTCCTTGGATGATTGATTGCGTTTTTTGCGGGCTTGCAGCCAGCGGAACAGAAAGAACAGCGCAACGAAGGCGCCGATCCAGAAGAGAAGGTCAACAAGGGCAGTGTTCATCAATGAGGGCTACTTTTGTGAAGGGTCAGTATGAGAAGGTTCAAACAGTTCCCGCTGTCGGGGGCACAGCGCGTGCACATGCATTCTATGTCCAACTTCCTCATCCGTCACTGCAAGCTTTGGGATTGCCGGAACGCCCCGAGCCTGCCCGGTGTCCGAACCTCCCTTGCCAATAAATGACGCTGTTGTATTAGTTGATTTTGTAACTAACAAGGCCGACCGATCCCGATGTCGAAAAATGAGGACTTCAACCTTGAAGAATTCCTGCCCTATCTGCTGAACCAGGCGGCGGAACAGAGCAGTCTGGAGTTTCATCAGGTATATAAGGACAGATATGGGATGCTGCGGACCGAGTGGCGGGTGCTCTTCCATTTGGGCCTTTATGGCCGCATGACTGCGGGGGAGATCGTACAAGCGGCGAAAACCCACAAAACAAAGATCAGCCGCGCGGTGCAACGACTGGCCGAGCGGCGTTTTCTGGTACGCCACCGCGACGACAGCGACAGACGTGTTGAGCATCTGGAGCTGACGCAGCTTGGCCGGAACGCGTACAATGACCTGCGCCGTGTCGCAGAGCGATACGATGCCATGTTGTCCGAACAGTTGAGCAGCCAGGAACTGGCCGTGTTGCGGCGTGCGCTGATCAAGCTGGCGCAGACCGGGTCAAAACCCTTTACTTGAGAGGTTAAAACCGGCACGGCTGAAGCTATGTCGGATCAAGTCAAAGGCCTGGTGATCACCGTGCTGGGGGTGCTGTTTGTTGTCCCGGACTCGCTGTTCGTGAGGCTGATCGACGCAAATGCACTGACTATCGCGTTTTGGCGCCTGTTTCTCGCAGGGGGGCTTTCGGCGCTGGGGCTGCTGATGCTTCAGGGAACCGCGCCATTCCGTGCGCTTCTGTCGACCGGCAGATATGGCGCAATCTACATGGCGGGTGTCGGTGGCAGCGGGCTGCTGTTTGTGGTGGCCGTCAGTTTGACGTCGGTCGCCAACGTGGTTTTCATCATCGCGTCGCTGCCGGTCTTCGCGGCGATCTTCAGTCGTATATTCCTGTCTGAACCGATCCGGTTGAGAATGATCCTGACCATATGCGCCGTCATGGTCGGGTTGACGATTATTGCCATCGGATCTCGTGAGACGGAGAATGCGAGCCTCGCGGGCGATCTTCTGGCACTTTGCGTATCGGCGATGTTCGCCGGGGCGCTCACGGCTGCGCGCCGGGTCAAACACGTCTCGATGGTGCCGGGCGTGGCCCTTGGCTACCTCGGGGCTGCGGCCTGTGTCCTGCCCTTCGCCGCGCCATTTTCGGTTGACGTGTCTCAGGTGCCGCTGGTGTTGGCGCACGGCGGTACAATTTTGTTCAGTTCGGTACTGCTGGCGCTGGGGCCACGCTATATCACGTCGGCCGAGATTGCCTTGCTGGTTTTGCTGGAATCGGTTTTGGCGCCCCTTCTGGCCTGGATTGTCATCCATGAACATCCGGGTTCATATGCACTTGTCGGCGGGGCCTTTGTCGTAGGTGCGCTCTTCGTATCCAACATGGTTGTGCTGCGGGGTCGAACAGTCAGAAATCAGGTGTGACGCCCGGCAGGTCGAGCGCTTTCATCAGGTCGCGCAATTCCTGACGCGCGGCAACGTTCGAGATATTCAGTTGCTTGACGCCGATGTCTTTCAGGTCAAGCAATGTCAGCCCACGCGGGAACAATTCCCGAAAGACAACGCGCTCGGAAAATCCGGGGGCAATGCGGAACCCGATGCGTTTGCTGAGGTTTTTCACCGCGCGCTCCATCTTTTCCTTGTTGACCATGCGTTGAGCGCCCATCCGGTTGCGCACGACAATCCAGTCAATCGGTGTCAGGCCGGCCTGGGCGCGCAGTTGCCGGGCATTCCAGACCATTTCGGAGTACACGGAAGGGCCCAGTATTTCGTCTCCCGAAGAATCCGTCCGCGCCAGCAGGTCAAAGTCGACAAAGCTGTCGTTCAGCGGTGTAATCAGCGTGTCGGCAAGAGAATGCGCGACCTGGCTCAGGCGGGTGTGCGAGCCCGGGCAGTCGATCAGGATGAAGTCATTGTCCGGCTCCAGCGAGGCCACGGCGGCGGAAAGCCGGTGATCGTAGATATTCTCGCCGGGCTTCAGGGCGTCTGACGAAATTTCCGGCAATTCATGCGTGTTCGGGCTTGCAAGGGACAAGCCCGCCTTGGCCAGAAAGGCTTTGCGGTTCTCGGTGTAGCGCCCAAAGGTGCGTTGGCGCAGGTCCAGATCGAGCGCGCTGACCTTATGGCCCATGCGCGCGAGCGCCGTCGCGACATGCATCGACACCGTCGATTTCCCCGCGCCGCCCTTTTCGTTTCCGACGACGATAATATGCGCCATGTGCCCGATCCTTTGCCCCAGCTGCTTAGTGCAGCTTTCTGTTGCGCGACACTATATGTGGTGTTCTGTGATTTGGGAAGGCGCGAAGGACAAGGGGTGACGCGAATTCTGTCATCGTAAGGCGTGAGCAACAGGCCGCAGAGGGCGGGCGTGTCATAGCCTATCTGTCCGGTCCATTTGCCATCACCAAGGTCAGGGAGCACGTGCCGCCTGATGGCGACTGGACCAGATCGCCCACTTCATTCTTGGAAAAGGCATCGAGTTATAAGATTGCTAAAGACGATGTACATGCCGCGGTGTGAGTTCGTGCAACCTGGGGTATCAAAAACGACACGTCTAATAACGACACGAATCGCAATTGCTGACTTCCTGTAAACAGGTTGATGCGCCGCGTCCGCGCTGCGTTTTCGCGGCCAACAAACCCTTAGGGGGCTCCTACGAAGCTCATTAAACTCGCTGCTGCGGCAGCGACCGGAAGCCCCTTGTCGGTCTGATCATGAAGTCACTCGCCAACGGGTTTTCAAAACATACTGGAAGGTGTGGAAGCGCCTGCTGTGAAACGCGGAGACTGTGAAGGGCGCGCGGTGGTCATGCAAAACGAGACTGATTTCGAATCCCAGATCAACGCAGTGGAATACGTCTTTACGCAGTGCATTGATGCAATCGTCGTGGCGCCAGCCGATTGCAAGACCTTGGTGCGCCCGTTAAAGCGCGCAATAGAAGCGGGGATCTTCGTGGTCAATTTTGACGTAGTTCTCGATGAGGCTGCCAGGAAACAACAGGGTGTGGAGCTGGCATTTGTCGGGCCGGATAACCGCGGCGGCGCGAAGCTGGCGGGCGACGCGCTGGGGCAGGTCTCAAGGTTGACATCATCGAAGGCAACCCCGGTGCCGACAATGCCAACCAGCGCCGCATGGGTTTCGAAGATTCTGTTGTGGAACAAGAGCTTGAGCATCTTGACGGTCGAACGGCGCATCGGGAGACGGAAGAGGCAAATCAGGTGCTTTCCGCGATGCTCACCGCGAAGCTGGATACCCAGGGCGCCATGACTGCAAACGACCTGATGGCCATCGGTGTTGTAAAGGCCTTGGAAGCGGTCAGTCGCGCCGATATCAAGGGGGTCGGATTTGACGCCATGCCGGCCGTGCTGCCGATGGTCGGCTTCTGGCTTCTGTCGATCAACTGTGCAAAACGGCAAACATGTCATCCCGTAGCATCCGTTTCGAGGTGAGAAGGGGTGAGAGACTCGGAATTGCCGGGCCTGTCGGGGCCGGTCAGGCCGAGGTTCTGAGAGCAGTTTTAGGCACTGACCCGATGGTAACTGGCAAGATCCTGAAGCACGGCAAGTCCCTGAAAACCCGACGCCCCGGCGATGCCATTGCCGCAGGGATCGGATTTGTCACCGAGGATCGCAAGGACGAAGGCCTTATCCTGGATACGCCGATCACCGCGAATACGTCGCAGATTAACATCGCATCCGTTTCCCGGCGCAGGTTGCTGAACTTTTCATAAGAGCGGCCATGACGAGGCAGGGTGGTGCACGGCTCAAGTTGAAACACGGGAAACTGTCGGATCCGGCGGCCAGCCTGTCGGGCGATAATCAAAGGAAAGTTGTCCTCGCCAAGTGGCTGGTCCGCGGCCCGAATGTCCCTGTGCTTGATGAACCGACCCGCGGGGTCGATGTGGGGGCGAAGGCCGAAATCTACGGCACTTTACGCTGTCTCTCCACGCAGGGCGTATCGATGATCGTTGTCTCGTCTGAACTGCCTGAACTCATCACCCTGACGGACCGCATGTTTGTTATGGCGGATCACTGCTACTCTGAGGAAAGAATTCGGAAGGGAAAACGGCATGAGCACGGCCGAAGACCTACCGCGGGCACCGGAGGGAAAAGCCTTGTCCATCCGGTCGATTGTCACCAATGCGGGCATCGGGCTGGCGCTTGCACTAATGGTTTTGGCGTGGTTCGTCCTGCACCGCACTGAATTTGCTGGCTGATCTATGGCATCGGCAAAACCGAGGAGGCCGCGCGCCTCGGCGGGCAGCCGGTCTTCTGGTACAAGGTCGTGACGTTTTCCATCTGTGGGTTCACCGCGGGTACCGTCGCCATCATCTACATGGCCGGGCTGATCATTGCCTCTCCGATTGCTTATATCGGGTTTGAATTTGAGCCCACTGCAGCGGTGATCATTGGCGGCACCAGCCTGGGCGGCGGGCGCGGGTCGGTGATCGGCCTGTTGTCGGATGCTTTCGTAATCGGCGTGCTGGACAATGCGCTCACCCTCATTGGACTGAGCGATTTCAGGCGGCAGATGATCACCGGCATCGTGACCATGGGGGCCTTGGGTGTGGCCTGGAACATCGGCGGCTTAAGCGGACATATCGGGGCACCTGCGGTGGTGTCCATCGATACCGTCGCGGCGGGTGAGTGTTTCAACGGCGCCTGTGCATCTTGCATGGTGCGCGGCACTCGGGTGCAAGACGCCATCGCGCTGGCCGTGGACAGGCGCTTTCATGGCTGTCGGCCGGTCAGCACGGATCATGTCGCTGGCGCCGCGAAAGTCGCAATGCATCTGATCGGCCTTGGCCATCTTCGGCTTACCTATCATTGCGGCCCGCAAAACACCGAAGTGGGCCGTCAGCGGTTGCAGGGTTTCACGGCGCAATTCGATGCCCACAGGGCGACCGACCCGTTCTTGTTCCTGGGGACAGGAGAAGGCCATTCGGACGACAAAGGCGGTGAACAAATTGCGCGCGATATGAATACTTCGGTGCCTGGGCAGCATTCTGTTGCCGGATATGATGACATCACGCTGGCATCGCTGGTTGTGCCGTGCCTGACAGCGCTTGCTTAGCTTACACAGGCGCTTCAGTGTTGCAAATTCTGTGCGATGCTGAATAGAACCTGACGGATGCGCTGAGAGAGGGTGAACTGGTTGCAAGGGGATCGATGGCGCCGCCCGCACGGTGACCCGGCAATAAAAAAGGCCGCACCCGGCGGCGCGGCCCTTTTACGTGGCATGGATGGCAGGTTTAGAAACCCAGACCTGCATATTTGTTCTTGAACTTGGACACGCGGCCACCGGTGTCCATCAGGCGGGACGAACCACCTGTCCATGCAGGGTGCACAGAGGGGTCGATGTCGAGCGACAGCTGGTCGCCCTCCTTGCCCCATGTGGATTTCATCTGCACGATGGTACCATCGGTCATCTTGACGTCGATGATGTGATATTCGGGATGTGTATCGGCTTTCATCGATCAGGTCCTTACGCGCTCGCGCCCGATTTGGGCTTGTAATGGGTGTTTTCGGCGATCCGGGCGGATTTACCGCGACGGCTGCGCAGATAATAGAGTTTGGCGCGACGCACACGGCCACGACGCACGACGGTGATGCTGTCGATGTTTGTCGAATGCAGCGGGAACACCCGTTCCACCCCTTCGCCAAAGGAAATCTTGCGAACCGTGAAGGAGCCGGCGATGCCTTTGCCGTTATTGCGCGCGATGCACACGCCTTCGTAGTTCTGCACACGCGTGCGTGTGCCTTCGGTCACTTTAAATCCAACGCGGACAGTATCGCCGGCGCGGAAATCGGGAATGTCTTTCCCCAGAGCGGCGATTTGCTCCGCTTCAATCTCTGCAATCAGATCCATCTGATCGTCTCCTATGATGCTCGTGGTTTGCCCCACGAAGTTTTGCCGCGTCTCAGAGCTTCCGGCCTGTCGTCGGGTCCGCATGTCGCGCCCGCCGGGAGGGTTCAAACGTCATTCCTATTTTGCTGCCACTTCGGACGATTGGCGATGACAGAACAAGCGCCGGTTCCAATGCATGACAGGTCCGGTACCGCAAAAACGATTCCGAACCCGCGCGGTATAGGCGGGAAAGGCAGGCGGATCAAGGGCGTTCGGACGTCAATACTTTCTTAACGCGCATAACCCTAATCTTAACGCGCCCCAGCAATCCGGCCCGCAGTCTCATAACCGGGTCCTGTATTACAATCGGTCCCAGAGCATGCCAGACGCAAAAAACCACACGGCTGATATCACCGCAGAACAGGAAGACCGTGCCTTGTTCAAGACATATGGGGGGCCGATCGCCATCGAACTGGTTCCGCGCATGAACCGGGTACGGGCTGACACGCTTCTGATACGCGGTTTTTTCGACAATAATACAGAGATTACGGCGGTATTTTCCGGACGGCGCGCCCGCGAGACAGGCCCTTTGGAGGCGCAGCTGCAGTGGCTCGACAATCAGGCCAGACACGCCGCTGTTGCAGCGCGCAGGCCCGTTCCCGCCGCCGACATGATCCGGCTGCAGGTGCAGATCAAAGGCTGTTGGCGCCATGATTTCAGGCGGGACGATGAGGGTAACGAGACCCGTTCATATCAGCTTGTTGTGGCCCGCTGGGCGTTCACCAACCCAAGGGGAGAATTGCAGCAGTTTGGCGAACCGCCGTCCTTTGACACGCGGACGCGCAAGCGACCGAAGTCCTATATCCTTGGCATGCGTGAGATCGATGCGGTGCCTCAGGCGTCGCGTCACTTCCGGTCCGACCAGGAAACACCCTAGGTCATCTGCGCGAAGCGCTGCGGCAGGGCCCGTCTCAGAACGGCAATGGAAACTCGCGCCTCTGAATGCAGATGCGCGGCATCATCAAAAACCGGTTCGATTTTCCTGGGCGCATGGGACGCCGGGCGGTAGGCCGCGACAGGCGTCGGCGCGCGGTGTTCAGGCTGCGCGATGCATGTGGTTTGCGGCGCGGCCTCGCGCACATGGCGGGGTTCAAACCGCGTGAATTTTTTGACCGTTGGTGATACGCCGTTCGTGTGTTTTGACGCGTTTAGTGTGTTGAACAGTCTCAACATGTGACATCTCCCCAGATTTCCACCTCGGGTAGTGTCGTTGGCAATTTTGACGAAACTTAGTCAAATTGATCACGATTTGCGGCAATTCCTGGGCCAATTGCCGTTGACGTGCATGTCACCTGTCGCGGTGTCAGTCGTCCGCCCGCATCTTCTCCCACAGATCCGGGCGTCGCTTCTTGGTCAGCTCTTCTGATTCTGTGCGGCGCCATTTCGCAATTTCCTGGTGATTGCCGGACATCAAGACATCTGGAATGCCGCGGCCCTCCCACATGGCCGGACGGGTATATTGCGGATGCTCCAGCAGCCCGTTCGAATGGCTCTCTTCAACCATGCTGTCGGCGTTGCCAAGCACCCCCGGCAGCAGCCGGACCGTGGCGTCAATCATCGCCTGGGCGGCCAATTCGCCACCGGTCATGACGAAATCACCCATAGAGATTTCCATGATCCCGTAGTGGTCGAGCACCCGCTCATCCACGCCCTCAAATCGTCCGCACAGGATTGTCACACCATCGCAGCGCGCCAGATCGCGCGCCATCGCCTGATCGAACCGACGGCCGCGCGGGGACATGTAGAGGATTGGCCACTGCCCGCGCGCATGTTCCTGGGCGGCGGCGATTGCGGGACCGACGACATCGGCGCGCATCACCATGCCCGCACCCCCGCCTGCGGGCGTATCATCCACGTTGCGGTGTTTGCCGATGCCGAAACTGCGCAGATCATGCGTATGCAATTGCCACGCGCCCTCCTTCAGGGCTTTGCCCGTCAGGGACAACCCCAGCACGCCCGGAAACGCCTCCGGGAAAAGGGTCACCACCCGCACCTGCCATGCATCCGCGAGCGTTTCGTCATCGCTCATCAGCGAATGTGGCTTTGATGTCGGTCGGATGGATTTGCGGCCATGGGATCTGGGAGTGTCGGACATGCGCTCAGAACAACCCTTCCGGCGGGTCGGCGATGACGCGCGCGGTGGCCAGATCAACCGTTGGCACCGCAGTCAGAGTGAATGGCAGCAGCACCGTTTCGGATGACCCGGGACGCTGCACTTCGAGCAGATCACCCGCGCCGTGATCCAGAACCTGTTTCACCGTCCCCAGCACGACGCCACCCGTGTCAATGACCTGCAATCCGACGAGGTCAGCGTGGTAGTATTCGTCATCGGGCAGCGAGGGCAACTGATCGCGGCCTGCAAACAACTGCACACCCTTCAGGGCGTCGGCGTCTTCCTTGCTGGCAACCTCGGCGATACGGGCAGCGAACCCGTTCTTGATGCTGCGGATGATTGCGAGATGAAAATTGCGCGCGCCGCTTTCGTCGGTCAGCGGGCTGTAGGTTTCAATGTCTTCCGGCACCGCGCAGAAACTCTTGATACGCACTTCACCGCGCACCCCGTAGGCCCCGCCGATCGCACCCACGCATATTCTGTCTTCGCTCATTGTGCCCCCCTGCAAAGCCCGGCCAGCATGGTGCCACCGGCGGTCGCGCAGCTATCTGATATCCGGCTGCGTTCAAAAAGCAATCCGGCCATGAAAGCAATCACGATCACGATCAACGTGCGGATGGGTCGAAACAGCATGTGTCAGTCCCGTCATGAAGAAGGCGCCGCACCAGGGTCCGGTGCAGCGCCCTATGTGGCCCGCTCGGTGAGCCAGCGCAAGCTGTGACCTTACCCAGCGGTTTCTTCCGCCGGGGTGTCCTCGGCAGGGGCTTCCTCCGCAGGGGCGGCCGCTTTGGCGGCTTTTTCCTCGGCGCGTTCCTGTGCTTTCTTGCCGGGCGTGCCCTTGTTGGGGTTGTTGCGCTCGGCTTTTTCTTTCAGGCCAGCGGCTTCCAGCATGCGGGCCACGCGGTCGGTTGGCTGCGCGCCCTGACCCAGCCAGTGCTGCACGCGTTCCACATCCATTTTCACGCGGTCTTCGCTGTCTTTTGGCAGCAGCGGGTTGTAGGTGCCCAGCTTCTCGATGAAGCGGCCATCGCGCGGCATGCGGCTGTCCGCGGCGACGATACGGTAAAACGGGCGCTTCTTGGAGCCGCCGCGGGCGAGACGAATTTTCATAGACATTGTGTATTTCCTTTTGTGTTCAGTAGGTCAGGTGGTTTTTCGGCCACCGTTATTTTTGATGTTGATGGTGATGCTGAATGACTTCAGCGATGATGAAGTTGAGAAACTTCTTGGCGAATTCGGGGTCCAGATCGGCCCGGTTCGCCAAATCTTCGAGCCGTTCGATCTGCGCCGCTTCACGGGCGGGATCGGACGGGGGAAGGTCGTGTTCAGCCTTGAGTTTCCCCACGGCCTGGGTGTGCTTGAAGCGCTCGCCCAGCGTATAGACGAGGATCGCATCGAGCCGGTCGATGGAGGCGCGATGATCCCTGAGCACCTCTGCGGCGCGGGTGACGGCATCGGTCATGACGGGCCTCCCTGCCTGTAAACAGCGGGTATGACCGGCGTGCACAGGATGTGCACCGCCTGTGCACCGCCGGGGTGCCGCGACGAGTGTTGTGTCAGGGTCAGGTCAGTCAATGGCCCATCCTTTCGGTTTGAAGAGCGGATCGGCGTAGTGGCTGATCTCCATGTCGATGCCATGCGCCAGCTGCGTGCCATCGAGCGCTGCCGGTGACGGGTGGCGATAGACCGCATCGCTGCCGTCGATGGTCGCGGCATCGGCATCCTTGCGCGCCCCCAGCCGCTCGGCCAGCCGAATGCTGTCGAGGTTCTTGGGGTCGATGTAGCTGACGGCTGTCTCCCAGCCCTTCTGGTTGTAAAGATAATGCCGCACCGCATGGGTCGCCTCCAGCGCGTAACCCTTGCCTGCCCTGTCCGGCCAGATCACCCAGGCGATCTCCGCTTCGGGCCATTTGGCGGGTTTCCAGCCACCGGCCATGCCAAGGGTTTCGTCTGTTGTCTTGTCATGCACCATCCACATGCCGAAACCGCGGATCTGCCAATGGCCGATTTCGGCGGCATAGAGCATCCACGCCTCATAGGCGTTCAGCGGCCCGCCCATGAAGCGGGCGCGGTAGCTGGTGAAGGTCGCCTTGAAATCCGGGTAATCCTCGGGTTCCGGGCCGCGCAGGGACAGACGGGTGGTTTCCAGCGTCGGGATCAGTGCATCGGTCATCGCGCCACGCTCCCGTTGGTGCCCGAGGCAGGCTGCGGGAGCCTCCGGCGGGGATATTTTTGAACCAGAGAAAGGCGGGTCGGGGTCATTCTGTGGCCCCCTTCGGGCGGGGGTGGCGGTAGACCAGTCCCGGCGTTTCCGGCTTGGGCTGCACCGCCTCCGGGTCGAGCGTGGCCCCGAGCCGTTCGGCCAGCGCCACGGAGGCATGATTGTCAACCGCGATATAGCTGACGATCGTGTCCCATCCCAGCACGTGCCACGCGTGGTCGATGCAGGCCTCTGCCGCCTCGCGCGCGATGCCCTGGCCTTCGGAAGCGGCGTCAAACAGCACCCAGCCCACTTCTTTTTCGGGCCATCCGTGGGGATACCAGTGGCCGACGATCCCCAGCGGCGCATCAGAGCCCCTGCGGGTCACCACGAACATGCCAAAGCCGTGTATCACCCAATGGCCGATTTCGGTGCCGAAGAAATTCCAGGCCTGCCGGGGTGTCATCGGCCCGCCGGTGAACTGCGACCGTTCTGTGGCGTAGAACGCCATGAAGGTATCGACATCCGATGGTTTCGGGCCGCGCAGGATCAGGCGGTCGGTTTGCAGTGTCGGGGTGTCGAGCTTCATATCTCTGTCCCCGGTGCCGGATGGCGATAGACGAGGATATCGTCCTGCAGGGCGGCTTCGAGCTGCGGGTCGCGCGCTGCGCCGAGCCTTTCGGCCAGCAGGCGCGATCGGGTGTTTGCCGGCGCGATGGTGCTGACGAGCGAGGGCAGTTCGAGCACCGCGTAGCCATAATCGCGCGCCGCCAGTGCGGCCTCGCGGGCATAGCCCCGGCCTTCGGCGCTTGCCCGCATCATGAACCCGAGTTCGGGTTCGGGGTCGCCGGGTTCGAAGCCGAGCAGGACAAACCCCGCCACCGTACCGCCCGACCTGAGCTCGACCGTCCAGAGCCCGTGGCCACGCAGGGTCCAGCCTGCCACCATTTGGGTGAAGTCGTACCAGGCCGCCTCGCGCGTCGGGTCCTCGAGAATATGTTTGCCGCGGGCGCCGACGGTGATCTCGGCATAATGTTCGAAATCGCCGATATGCGGCGCGCGCAGGCGCAGGCGTCGGGTCTCCAGCACCGGCACGAGCGACTGGAACTGGGCGGCCAGTGTCGCGGCAGGGCCGATGGCGGGTGTTTCGCAGGGATAGGCTGTCATGCGGCCACCCCGTAGCGATAGGCGACGTTGGCGGCGGAGCCGTACCAGCAATGCGTGCGGTTCTTCCGCTGCTGCACGCCATCAAAGCGCGGCATCTGGCAGAACGCCCGGAGGGCCTGCATGACTTGGATGACATGGAGGCGCAGACGCAGGTGGTCCGAGGGTATGACGGGCGCGGTTGTCACGTTACATCAGGCCGAGATCTGCGGGGCTGGCGCCGTCCAGCACCGGGCGGGTGAAGGAGCGGTCGTAGCGACGGATGCATTGGGTTTCGGTGGCAAGGGCGTAGGCGGCCTTGCACTCGTCATCCTCCCACATGCGGGTGCGGTACGCCTCATAGGCCGCCAGCGACGGGAAGGAGAAGTGGCAGTAGGCGATGTCGTTCGGGCCCTCATGCGGCAGGTGATAGCCGTGGTGGGTGCCACCCATCTGCGGGATCTTGTAGATCCAGAACCGCGCATAGCGCTCGAAGGCCTCCAGCTTGCCGGGGTCGATTTCATAGCGGACGGTGCAGGTGATCATGCGACGTTCCTCGCGGGTTGGTGGCGGTAGATCAGAAGCTCGCCGAGGTCAGGTGCGGTGAAGCTGCCGTCGCGCGTGGCCCCCATGCGTTCTGCCAGCGCGTGGCTGCGGGTATTGTCCCGGAGCACGCAGCTGATGGCAGTGGACCAGCCCAGCACGGTGTAGGCATAGGCGCGCGCGGCCATCGCGGCCTCGAAGGCCACGCCCTTGCCCTCGGCGGCGGCGAAGACCGACCAGGCGATCTCCGGCTCGGGCCATGCGGGGGTGTTCATCAGCCCGACCACGCCGAGAGGGGTGTCATCAGCCCCGGTGACCATCCAGCGGCCGTAGCCTTCGATCTGCCAGTGACCGACCAGCCCGCAGAGGCTGTCGTGCGCCTGTTCGCGGGTGTAGGGCCCGCCGACACCTGCCGCCCGGTCAGAGCCACGGAACGCCGCATAGGCCTCGAAATCAGAGGGTTTCGGGGCGCGCATGACAAACCGTTCCGTCCGCAGGGTCGGAATGCGGATGAGGGTATGATCCTCGACCAACGTCATTTTTTCTTGCCGAACCCCGAGAGACCGGGAGGCAGCGGCATGCCGCCACCCATACCGCCCATGCCGCCGGGCAGCTTGCCGCCCATCGCCTTGGCCGCTGCCTCAAGCTGTTTGGGGTCCATCTGGGACGGGTCCATGCCGCCCTTGCCGAACATGCCTTTCATCGCCTGTTTCAGCATGCCGCCTTTGCCCATCTTGCCCATTTTCTTCATCATGTCGCCCATCTGGCGCTGCATTTTCAGCAGCTTGTTGAGCTCTGACACTTCCAGACCTGCGCCCTTTGCGATGCGCTTCTTGCGGGAGGCCTGCAGGATCTGGGGGTTGGCGCGTTCCTTTTTCGTCATCGACTGAATGAGCGCGATCTGGCGTTTGAGGATGGTGTCGTCGATGCCGGCGTTCTGCACCTGCTTGGCCATCTTGCCCATGCCGGGCATCATGCCCATCATGCCTTCCATCCCGCCCATCTTGAGCATCTGTTCGAGCTGCATCTTAAGGTCGTTCATGTTGAACTGACCCTTGACCATGCGCTTCATCATCCGCTCGGACTGTTCCAGTTCCAGCGTTTCCTGCGCCTTTTCGACCAGCGCCACTATGTCGCCCATGCCGAGGATGCGGCCGGCGATGCGTTCGGGCTCGAAGGTCTCGATGGCGTCCATCTTCTCGCCGAGGCCCACGAATTTGATCGGCTTGCCGGTGACCGCGCGCATCGATAGCGCCGCCCCGCCGCGCCCGTCGCCGTCCATCCGCGTCAGCACGACGCCCGAGACACCGATCTTGTCGTCGAATTCGGTGGCGACGTTGACCGCGTCCTGACCGGTGAGACCGTCGACCACAAGCAGGGTCTCGCGCGGGTTGGCCACGTCACGGACAGCGGCGGCCTGGGCGATGAGGTCGGCGTCGATGTGCAAGCGGCCCGCGGTGTCCAGCATGTAAACGTCGTAGCCGCCAAGACCGGCTTGCGTTTTCGCGCGCTTGGCGATGGCGACCGGGTCTTCGCCCTTGACGATGGGCAGCGTGTCGACGCCGATCTGCATCCCGAGGATGGCGAGTTGCTCCATCGCCGCAGGGCGGTTCACGTCGAGCGAGGCCATCAGCACGCGCTTGCCGTCGCGGTCTTTCAGGCGCTTGGCCAGTTTCGCGGTGGTCGTGGTTTTGCCCGAGCCCTGCAGGCCGACCATCAGGATGGGTGCTGGCGGGTTGTCGATCTTCAGCGCACCCGGCTCGCCTTCGCCTTTCAGCACGTCGATCAGCGCGTCATGCACGATCTTGACGACCTGCTGGCCGGGGGTGATCGACTTGGTGACCGCCTGCCCGGTGGCTTTCTCCTGCACCGCTTTCACGAAATCGCGCGCGACGGGCAGGGAGACGTCCGCCTCCAGCAGGGCCACGCGCACCTCGCGCAGGGCGGTTGCGACGTCCTCATCCGAGAGCGCGCCCTGTTTGGTCAGACGGTCAAAGACGCCGGACAGGCGTTCGGAGAGATTTTCAAACATGGGCCATAGCCCCTTTCGGTTCGGTTGCGGGATGACCCTGATGTAGGCACCACGCGGAAAATGCACAAATGCCCCCACGGGCGAAACTCGCTGGTGGGGGGCGATCCCGAAAGGCTCGGGACCGGAAGGCTTATGCTTCCGGATGTTGACCAGCGTTTAAAACGCGCGTGCGGGCGAGTCAAGCATTGCGCGGATGCTCAGGCGTGGTGTCGCCCTGTCTGATGTCGCGCAAGTCTCCGCCGGGCGGGACAAAGTGTTCAGTCTCTGCACCCTGTGCCAGCGTCCCTTGGCGTTTCAGCCCGCCTGTTGGCCGGACATTTCCCCTGACAGGGCGTGACGAGCCATCACCGCGCCCGGCACTTTGCTGGCAAAGATGACCAGCGCTGATGCCTGCAACGGGCCATGGATCACCAGGCCGGGAGAAAACGCGACCTCGCGCGCGCTGCAGGTCGTGGTGGATGTCAACGCAGAGTATCGAAACAAGGGGATCGGGGTCCCGGCAAACGGTTGATGAAATTCGGAGCGCGGCAGGTTTGCCGGTGCTGCCCTGGGCGCAGCCATCCGTGTCGCCATCTCGCGAAACGCAATGGTCTGCAAGTCGCGGAGCGCAATCCTGCCACGCGTTTCGTACTTGTGCAGGACGAACAGGAAACACACTGCGCCGGACGGTCCGGTCTTTTCCGTCGCATCCTTGATCGTGGATGTTTTTCGGAGGGTCGCCCCCGGCGTCAAGGCGCGCAGGAACGCGCCCTCTTCCCCCGCCCACATGCGGCGGGGCAGGAGGATCGGCGGCACAAAGCCACCATTGACCGGGTGCCCATCCATTCCAAGGCCGTCCTTGGATACCATCGGGGGAAACAGGCAGCAGCGCAGGCCGGTGACTGTCTGACCAACATCGGCAAGAAGGCCGCCGAATGTGGCTGCATAGCCTGAGAACAGCCGTGGCGTCACGATATCGGCGGGCGGCACATCCACCAAGCCGGACCATGCCGAAGGGTCGGGCGCGGAGGGTGTCATTTGGCACATTGTGTCAGGTCGCATTGGTATGTGTGCCCGGTTCCGGAACGGGTTTCGCGGCGACGTCTTTGGACCGGCCCGCGTGGCGCGGCGCGGGATTCGTCGCAAGGTCAGACACATCGGAATAGCGGCCAAAGGCGATACGGGCTGATGTGAGCCGAACCGTCACATCCGCCACCGGGCGGGCCAAACCGGCGGGTCACTTGGCCCGTGTCTTCATAGTGCAGCCACACCACGCTGATCCGCCTGCCGAACGCGGACCCGGACGTGATCACCAATGTGCTGACCACCAAGAAAGAAGGCATCGCGATTGCGACCGGAAGCTGGCCGGGCGGCACGCGGACCTGATGCAGTTCCCCGGCGCCGGCAACTGCATCAACATGCCGTCGCTGCCCATCCAGACCCGGGCGCCCTGGCTTGTGCTGGCGGCGATATGCTGTGCAAGGAATTGCGTAAGCTGGCACCGGGGCGCGCCTCTTCGTGTTGACAGTCGAGGCAAAGAACCTGCCGCGCTCGCTGCCGCCGCAGGATGCCACCTGCATCAAGACGCGTTTCCGCGTGCATCCTGGCCCGCTGGAATGGGAGCACCGTCACGAAACCCGTCCGATGGTTGAAACCGTCGTGATCTGAGACAGGACGATATGAGATTCGCAGCGAAAACCGCGGTGGCCACAGGGGCCGCGCAGCATATTGGATGCGCGACAGCCAAACGGCTGATCGCGGATGGCACACGGGGTGATCGCCACTGACGCCATCTCGCAGGGCGGCATGAACCAGGTGACGTCGACCGCCGCCGTCGCACCGCATGGCGCCCCGGTGTTGGCGTTGGTTCCGGCACCATCAGGACCGAGATGGTCAAAGGGGCGTTCATCTCGGACGCGGGCAATAAGGCGATCCTGTCGCGCGCACCGCTTGGCCCTTACGGGGCGCCATCTGAAATCGCCTCCGTTGTGTCCTTTCCGACAAGCGACGATGCGTCTTCCATCACGGGTGAAACGATCTGTCCGGACGGTGGCCGCCGGGTGCTGAACTACAGCGTTCCCATGGTGGAACAGTGACGTGATCGCGCGCGTCGAAAGCTTATCACCAGAGGGGATTGCGCCGTGCCGGTGTTGTGTAACATCCGATGCCTGAGAAGCTTGTGCAGGGGGGTTGCCGCCGTAAAGGGAAACCGCCAAGGCGCCGGGCCGGGGCTTGTGCCGCTTACAGCCGTGGATCTCGCCTGCGCAAACGCCGCCCGGACACCGGGAAACACTAAATCCTGACGTCAGGCGAGGCAGTCACCTCGCAATACTCAACCTCCGGATCCCATGATGGGAGTGGCTGTTGCGTCTTTTCAGGGACGACCGCCCGTGTCAGCAAGCCTGTTGCGCAGGTTTCGCGGAGGGGAGGTCGTCCCGGAAACACGTGGCAAGAAGCGCATACCCATTCTGCAACCGCTTGCGTGTCGGGCAGCACCCCGGTGACCGGGACGTTCCGCCATTTTCGCGGCACGCGGGCTTTTCAAGATGCCTTGCCCGGCTTGCAGCGATGGCACGCGAGGAACGAATGACCATGAAGGCTGGATCGGGATAAGCCGTGAGGTGGGCCTTAGGACCCCGCATTTGACCTTCATTTCACAGGGAACGCACTGTCGCGTTCTGCTGTGGCAGCCGCGATGCCCGGGGTCTGATGCCCACACGGCAGGACGGCCGCACAGCTCGGCTGGGGCGTGTCTCGGCAGTCCAACTCCGTGTGACGACTGTGGGCGTCGCGGGTCGTGGCTTCAGGCCGCAAGCGCGTCGATCTGCGCGTTGGCCTTGGCCAGCGCCTCTTCGGCATCCGCCATGGTTCTGTCAGCGGCGATGATTTCAACGTCTGTGATGCCGATGAAGCCCATGATGTGGCGCAGATAGCCCGATGCGAAATCGATCTCGGAGCCGACCTCGGTTCCGCCGGTGGCCAGCACGATCACCGCGCGCTTGCCTGTCAGCAGACCCTTGGGCCCGTTTTCGGTGTAGGCAAAGGTCACCCCGGCGCGGGCGATCAGGTCGATCCAGGCCTTGAGAGCGGCGGGGACGCCGAAGTTATAGACCGGCACCCCGATGACCAGCACATCGGCCGCCATGATTTCGCCAATCAGATCGTCCGAGAGCGTCAAAGCCTTTTTTTGCGCCGGCGTGCGGTCACCAGCGGGGGTGAAATTCGCGTTCACCCAAGTTTCATTGATTTGCGGCAGCGCATCTGTAAGGTCGCGGTAGATCACGTCACCGCTCAGCTTGGCGACTGTCTTGGCCGACAGGCTGCGGGTTGTCGATCCGGTATGGCGGGCGGAGGCATCAATGTGCAGGATAGTCTGTGTCATGTCAGAAGTCCTTTGAATGAAGTGAAGCGGGGTGCTTCGGTCATTCACAAATGGGGTATTGCATTTTCGAACTCAATAATGGATTTTAAACAGAAACTGTGCACATCCGCACATTTGATAAAACGGTTAAGACGGCATGGAAAACTGGGACGAGATCAAAACCGCCTATCAGGTCGCCCGGATGGGAACGGTCAGCGGCGCGGCGGATGTGCTGGGCGTGCATCACGCCACCGTCATCCGTCATATCGACGCGCTGGAGGGGCGGCTGGGCGTGAAACTGTTCCAGCGTCATGCGCGCGGGTACACGGCCACCGAGGCCGGGCAGGATCTGCTGCAGGTGGCCCAGGCGACGGACGATCAGTTCAGCCAGCTTGCCGGGCGGATCAAGGGGCGTGGCAACGAAGTGTCGGGCGATCTGGTGATCACCTCACTGATCAGCCTGGCACCGCGCATGGTGCCGCTGTTGTCCGATTTTCAGGCCCATTACCCCGACGTCGTCGTGCGGTACCTGACGGGGGAACGGTTGTTCCGGCTGGAGTATGGAGAGGCGCATGTGGCGATCCGTGCCGGCACGGCCCCGGAACAGCCTGACAACGTCGTGCAGCCTTTCCACCACCAGCATATGGGGCTTTATGCGACGCGCGGGTATCTCGCGGCCAACGGCACGCCGAAAACCATCGACGATTTTGCCGGTCACCGCTTTGTCGGCCATGACAGCGACAGCAGCCGCGCGCCGTTTAACCGGTGGTTGCGCGCCAAAATCCCCGCCGCATCGCTGACGTTCCGCTCCACCGACACGCATGCGCTTGAGGTGGCGGTGCAAGCCGGTGCGGGGATCGGCTTCATGTCGGTTATGGAAGCCCGCCAGAACCCGGATCTGGTGGAGGTATTCGAGCGGCAGGACGACTGGTCCGCCCCGCTGTGGCTGGTCACCCATGTGGATCTGCACCGCACGACCAAGGTGCAGGCCTTTCTGAGCTTCCTCAAGGAGAAGTCGAAAGACTGGGACGTATGACACCTGCACAGCAGGGCCATGCCGCGATGCTGGCGTTTTCGGCGCTGGTCGCGGGGTCATTCTCGCTCGGGGCGCAGGCCGCCAACCAGATCGATCCCGCCGCCCTGAACGCGGTGCGTTTCGTGATCGCCGCGGGGGTGATCGGCCTTGCCGCGCTGATGACGACGGGCCTGCCAAGGTCGGCGTTCCGCGCCCCCTGGCGCTATCTTTTGCTGGGCACCACCTTCGCGGTCTACTTCGTGCTGATGTTCGAGGGGTTGAAAACCGCGCCCCCTGTCAGTGCGGCGGCGGTCTTTACCCTGACGCCGGTGATGGCGGCGGTCTTCGGCTGGGTGCTGCTGCGCCAGATCACGACCCCGCGCATGGCGCTGGCGCTGGCGATCGGCGCCGTGGGCGCCCTGTGGGTGATCTTTCGCGCCGATCTTTCGGCCCTGCGCGCGTTCGAGGTCGGCCGCGGGGAGGCCGTCTACTTTGCCGGGTGCATCGCCCATGCCGTCTATACCCCGCTGGTGCGCAAACTGAACCGGGGTGAGCCGGCGTTTGCCTTCACCTTCGGCATGCTGGTCGCCGGTGCCGTGGTTCTGCTGATCTATGCCTGGCCGGAAATCGTGGCGACGCCATGGGCGACCCTCGCCCCGATTGTCTGGGTCACGCTGATCTACATCGCGCTCTTCGCCTCGGCGGCCACATTCGTGCTGCTGCAAACAGCCACCCTGCGCCTGCCAAGCGCGAAGGTCATGGCCTACACATACCTGACGCCCAGCTGGGTCATCCTGTGGGAGCTTGCCCTGGGCAACAGCGTGCCGGGGCCGGTGGTGTTCGGGGGCGTGGCCATCACCATCGTGGCGCTGCTGTTGCTGCTGCGCGATGAGACCGCGGCGATCACCCGGGAAAAGACGGCGGAACAAAACCTGCATCGCGTACGTTGATTTTCCGAGCAACGTAAGGAGAAGCAAAATGCGCAGTATTATTTATCTTGTCGGTCTTGTCGTGGTTGTGATGGCTGTGATCAATCTGGCCACCTGACTGCGGCGCGGGTGATCACTCGCCCTCTTCGGGCAGTTCGACGGCGAGGAACCTTTCAAATGCGTCGAGGTTCACCGGCTCGAACTGCCCGAAACCCTGCATCCAGACCGAGGCGGCGCGCATGGCGTCCGGCTCCAGCTTGCACCATTTGACGCGCCCCCTTTTTTCCTGAGAGATCAGCCCCGCGGCCGTGAGTACACCGAGGTGCTTGGATATGGCCGCCAGTGACATGTCGAATGGTTCCGCCACATCGGTCACGGCCATATCGTCTTCCAACAACATCGTCAGAATCGCCCGTCGCGTCGGGTCAGCAAGGGCTGCGAAAGCCTGATCGAGATCGCGTGTCATAGACCACAGGCATAGCGGCGATCCGACGCGGTGGGAAGGCCATCAGAGCCGTGACCTGTCCACGGATTCCGATGGCCAGACATGTTTCTGCTGATCGAGATAATGGTCGGGCAAGCCGATGTCGCGGGCCAGATGGGGGCTGATATGCTTGATATGCGTGTGTCTCGGTGCCGGTTTCATCCAGGCGAAAAGACGCCTCAACCAGCCCCGTGACGGTTTTGTACGTGTGTTTTCCACACAGCTTTCCTGGCCGCAGAAATCTGCGCTACTGGCATCATACGCCATGGCAATCACCTTACTTTACGGGTCTGTTGATATGAATATGGGCCATGTGGCGGGATGCTTCAAAGACAATTGCTTGACGAGACATGTGCAAAAAAAGCACAAGTAACCCATGTCGCGTAAACTGCCTCCGCTGAATGCCCTGCGCGCCTTTGAGGCGGCGGGGCGTCATGAAAGCTTTACCCGCGCCGCCGAAGAGCTGGGCGTCAGCCATTCCGCGATCAGCCGCCATGTCCGCGGGTTGGAGCACCGGCTGGGAGCGCAGCTGTTCCGTGATCTGCCCCGGGGCGTTCAACTGACGGCGGACGGGAAGGCCTATCTGGCGCGGATCATGCCAGCGCTTGACGTGATCAGCGAGGCGACTGAAGAGCTGGAGGCTGCCCCGGCGGGCCAGATCACCGTCAGCAGTGAAACGCTCTTTGCACAGCGGTTCCTGATCCCCCGGCTCCCTGAGTTCTACAAGGCCTGTCCGGAGATCGAAGTACGGCTGGACGCCTCGCAGTCCCTGGCTGATATCGAGCGTTATGAGGCTGACATCGCCGTGCGATTTCTGATCTCTGGCGGGGTTGATGCACCCTCTGACCTGCTGACCGATGCACTGCTCTACCCCTATGCCGCCCCGACGCTTATCCCGCGGGGTGAGATTGCCCCCGAAGACCTTTTGCAGTTCCGGCTGCTCAAGGATCGTGGCCGCAATGTCTGGCAGCAATGGTTCGAGGCCGCAGGGCTTGGCGGGGAGGCCATCACCGAACCGCGCTGGCGCATGCGCTCCACCCTGGCGATCGAGGCGGTGATCCATGGCCATGGCGTTTACCTGGGATCGGCGGAATGTGTCGATATGGAGTGCCGCATGGGCCGCCTGATACGATGCTCGGACGTCGGTATCCGGTCGGGTGCGTACCACCTGGTATATGGCAGCCGCGGTGTTCGTCGAAGGGCGCTGCGACAATTCCGCAACTGGCTGCTGGAGGAGACCAAACCCTTTCGCGGTTCCGGCGCGCCGGGGTAAGTTCAACCGATTGGTTGAATGAGGGCGCGTGCGGATTTTGCCACTATCGTGGCTGCGTCAGGATGACACCACTGTCACGACTTGCCATTAAAATACAATAAAAACAACAATCTGCTCGGATTCCGAGGGCGGGTCGGCGCCTGTTGACTCACACCTTGCCGCGCAATAGCACAGGGGCAACCTTCCACAAGGGAGTTGAGCGTGTGACTGATCCCGACCAAAAGCAGCGAATGGCGCAGCTGGAGGCCAAGATCGACGCCGCGAAACAGGCGCAGGCGCCGAAGCCCCGGGTGGATGAGCACTACTCTCAGGCGCAGCTTGCCTGGCGGATGGTGATCGAACTGGTGGCCGGTCTCGGGATCGGTTTCGGCATCGGATACGGGTTGGATGTTCTGTTCGGAACCTTGCCCATCTTCATGGTGCTGTTTGTGATGCTGGGTCTGGCGGCGGGGGTAAAAACGATGCTCCGCTCCGCACAGGAAATCCAGAAAAAGAAGCTGGCCGAAGAGGCCGAAACGCGAGACGAGGGAGCCTGAGAATGGCGACAGAAGCAAAAGGCGAAGAAGCAGGACTGGTGTTCCACCCGATGGACCAGTTCATCATCAAGCCGCTTTTCGGTGACGGCGCCATCACGTGGTACACGCCGACGAACGCGGCGCTCTGGATGGGTTTTGCGGTCATCGCCGTGATCGTGCTGATGCTTCTGGGCAGCTCCAAGCGGTCCATCATCCCGTCGCGCAGCCAGTCGGTCGCCGAGCTTGCCTACGGGTTCATCTACAAGATGGTGGAAGACATCTGCGGCAAGGAAGGGGTGAAATACTTCCCCTACATCATGACGCTGTTCATGTTCATCGTCTGCGCGAACTTCCTTGGCCTGATCCCCACGGCTTTCACGCCCACATCGCACTTTGCAGTGACGGTGGTGCTGGCGATGGCGGTCTTCCTGACCGTGACGATCCTTGGTTTCGTCAAGAACGGTGCCGGGTTCCTGAGCCTTTTCTGGGTGTCCTCGGCCCCTTTGGCACTGCGGCCGATCCTTGCGATCATCGAGCTGATCTCCTACTTCGTGCGCCCCGTCAGCCACTCCATTCGTCTGGCTGGCAACGTCATGGCCGGTCACGCGGTGATCAAGGTTTTTGCAGGCTTCGCGGTCATCACGCTGGTGAGCCCGGTGTCGGTCGTGGCGATCACCGCGATGTATGGCCTGGAGGTCCTTGTGTCCTTTATCCAGGCATACGTCTTCACCATTCTGACATGCGTGTACCTCAAGGACGCGCTTCATCCGCATCACTAATTCGGGCGATTTTCACACCCGTCCAAATACTCAACTTCCAATCGTAAGGAGAATTCACATGGAAGGCGAACTCGCACACATCGGCGCAGGTCTGGCAGCTATCGGTTCTGGTGCCGCGGCTATCGGGGTTGGTAACGTTGCAGGCAACTACCTGGCAGGCGCGCTGCGCAACCCATCTGCCGCGGCAAGCCAAACCGCTACACTCTTCATCGGCATCGCGTTCGCCGAGGCTCTGGGCATCTTCGCCTTCCTCGTCGCCCTGCTGCTGATGTTCGCCGTCTAAGACCCCTAGAGACGACATTCCTTACGGTCGGGCGGCGGTGATCACATCGCTGCCCGATGTAACGGGCCGCCTCAAAGGAGACCGACATGGCAACCGAAACAAACAGCGCTGAAGCAGCTTCCGCACCGGGCATGCCGCAGCTCGATTTTTCGACTTGGGGCAACCAGATTTTCTGGCTGGTCATCGCATTGATCGCGATCTACTTCGTGTTGTCGCGCATGGCGCTGCCCCGCATCGCTGCCATTCTGGCGGAGCGTCAGGGCACCATCACAAGCGATCTGGCGGCGGCCGAAGACCTCAAGGTCAAGGCGCAGGAAGCCGAGGCCGCCTACGACAAGGCGCTGGTCGATGCCCGCGCCGAGGCACACCGCATCGTCGGTGAAGCAAAAGCAGAAATTCAATCCGATCTGGACGCGGCGATTGCAAAAGCCGATGCCGAGATCGCGGCCAAGGCCGCTGAATCCGAGAAAGCCATTGCGGAAATCCGCGCCGGAGCTCTGGATGCGGTGAAAGAAGTGGCCGCCGATACCGCCAAGGAAATCGTTTCGGCGATGGGCGGTAAAGCCGACGCCAAGGCGATCTCGTCCGCCGTTGGCGCCCGGTTGAAAGGATAAGCGACATGCGCAATTTCACCCCCCTTCTGACCGTGGCCTTTGCCGTCGGCGCCGCCAGCCCGGCCTGGGCTGCGAAAGGACCGTTCTTTTCGCTGGGCAATACCGATTTCGTGGTCCTGCTGGCGTTCTTGCTGTTCATCGCGGTGCTGGTCTATTTCAAGGTGCCCGGCCTGCTGGGCGGCATGCTGGACAAGCGCGCTGACGGCATCAAGTCGGAACTGGAAGAGGCCCGTGCCCTGCGCGAAGAGGCCCAGACATTGCTGGCCAGCTACGAACGCAAACAGCGCGAAGTGCAGGATCAGGCGGACCGCATTGTCGAAGCGGCCAAGGAAGAAGCCCGCACTGCAGCTGAGCTGGCGCAGGCCGATCTTGCATCGTCGCTGGAGCGCCGCATCGCCGCTGCCGAAGAGCAGATCGCAAATGCTCAGGGCGCTGCGGTGAAGGAAGTGCGCGATCAGTCGGTGGCCGTGGCCGTGGCGGTCGCCCGTGACGTGATCGCCAAGCAAATGACCGCCGCGCAAGGCAACAGCCTGATCGACGGGGCCATTGCCGAGGTGGATGCCAAGCTTCACTGAAGAACCGCGACAAAAGCGCTTTTTGAAAACCCCGGATCACCACCGGGGTTTTTTGCTGCGTGATCGCCCATCAGAGGCCCTGCCGCGTTGCCATGGACCGAAGCCCGCGGGGCAGAGCGGCAGTACGACCATTAGCCTTTGTTGGATCGGGACAGACAAACGCCAGCGCGCCTGTGTTGCGGCGTGCGCCCGGCGTGCCGCTGATCACCGCCGCCCGGCTGCGGGCTGCGCGCAGTGAACGTCGGAGGTCAGCCCTTGGCGACCTCGTGATCCAGCCGTTGCTGCGCGACCTCCTCGTTCCGCTCGGCGGTGATCTGATCGTTCAGGCAGGTCTCCACGTAGCTCAAATGCGCTTCGACGGCCTGGCGGGCCGCTTTTGGATTCCGCTGTTGCAGGCTGTCGTTGATCGCGCGGTGCTGGTCGAGCAGCAGCCCCCGCGTCGCGCGCTGCCTGAACATGACCTGCCGATTGTAGAACACGCCCTCGCGCAGCAACTGATACATCGAGCGCATCATATGCAGCATCACGACGTTATGGCTCGCCTCGATGATCGCCATGTGGAACTGCGCATCAAGCCGGGCCTCATCGTCGGGGTTTCGCTTTGTATGGGCGGCTTCCATCTTGTCGAACACGGCCTGAACGACGCGCAGATCCGTCTCAGAGGCAAGCCGTGCGGCGCGCTCCGCCGCCAGGCCTTCCATGTCGCGGCGGAATGACAGGTAGTCAAACACCGCCTCATCATGGCGCGCGAAGAGCTGCACGAGGGCAGGTGAAAAAGCCGACCCGAGGACATCTGCCACGTAAACGCCCGCGCCCGCCCGTGCCGTCAGCAACCCCTGATCCTGCAAGGTGCCGATCGCGTCTCTCAGGCTTGGGCGCGAGACGTTGAGCCGTTCCGCCAGCTCCCTCTCCGCTGGCAGACGCTCGCCCGGACGCAGAATGCCGCGCAGGATCAATTGTTCGATCTGGCGCACGACGGCTGTCGACAGTTTCTCGGATTGTACCGGTCGGAAGGGCATCGCTTCACCTCATTGGTCAAATTATATGACCACTCGCCCGGGCGGGTAAACTCTTTATTGAGCAGGGCCCGGGCAGCTTTATGCCGAGCGGTCCATCCCGTGCCGATCACCCTGTTGCATCGTCAATATCTTGTGGATAACTGCCTGGAGGCCCCACGTTGTTGGGTGTTTTGGTTGACTTTCGCCCCCTCTGCCCTTCACGCTGCTGAACCAAAGGAATCATCGAAAGCCCCATCTTGCGCTTTTCCAAACTCAGACTGACAGGCTTCAAAAGCTTCGTTGACCCCACTGATCTGATCATCGCGGATGGTTTGACGGGCGTTGTGGGGCCAAACGGCTGTGGCAAGTCAAATCTGCTCGAAGCGCTGCGCTGGGTGATGGGCGAAAACCGGCCCACGGCCATGCGTGGCGGCGGGATGGAAGACGTCATCTTTGCCGGGGCTGCCACCCGCCCGGCACGGAATTTCGCCGAAGTGGCGCTGCATCTGGATAATTCGGAGCGGCTGGCGCCCGCCGGGTTCAATGATCACGATCAGCTGGAGATCGTGCGCCGCATCACGCGCGACGTGGGCAGCGCGTACAAGGTAGGCGCCAAGGATGTGCGGGCGCGCGACGTTCAGATGCTGTTTGCCGATGCCTCTACCGGGGCGCACAGCCCGGCCTTGGTGCGTCAGGGTCAGATCGCGGAGCTGATCAACGCCAAACCCAAGAACCGGCGCCGTATCCTCGAAGAGGCGGCGGGTATCAGCGGGCTGTATCAGCGGCGTCACGAGGCGGAACTGAAGCTCAAAGGTGCTGAAACCAATCTGGCGCGTGTCGATGACGTGATCGAGCAATTGGCCAACCAGCTGGCGCAACTCGCGCGTCAGGCACGCCAGGCCGCACGCTACCGCGAGATCGGTAACGAATTACGCCGGACCGAGGGCATGTTGCTCTATCGTCGGTGGCGGGAGGCGGATGATGCCCGCGCGGCGGCAGAGGAAAACCTGCGCGCTCAGGTGACCGCCGCGGCACAGGCGGAAACGCTGGTCCGGCAAGCCGCCAAAACGCGGGAAGACGCGGAAACAGCACTGCCGCCCTTGCGCGAGGAAGAGGCGATTGCCGCAGCCGTGCTTCAGCGCCTTACGGTGGAGCGCGACGCCCTGACCGATCAGGAGGCGCGCGCGCAGGCGCTGATCGAAACCCTGAGCGGCCGGATTGCGCAACTGGGTCACGACATCGACCGCGAGGGGGGGCTGAACCGGGATGCCGGTGAGACCATCGAGCGGTTGGAATGGGAAGCGGCGGAACTCGCCAAGGCCGCCGAGGGTCACGAGGACAGGCTGGCGGAGGCGGCAGAGGCCGCCCGGGAGGCGGCTGCCGTTCTGCAAACCCGCGAGGGGGAGATGTCGCAGCAGACCGAGGATATGGCACGGCTTTCGGCCCGTCACGGCTCTGCGCAACGCTTGCTGGAGGACAGTCGCAAGACCCTGTCCAAGGCGGAGGCCGAGGCGATCCGGGCGCGGGAAGCCGTCACCGTCAGCCAAGCCGCCCTGACGCGTGCGGGACAGGATTTTGCCGAGGCCGAAGGGGCGGAGGCGGAGGCCGTTGCCACGGCAGAGAAAGCGGAAGCCGCGCTGCTTGAAGCCGATGAGGCCCGCGCTGAGACGCAAGCGCGCGAGGCGGAGGCGCGGGCGCAGCGGTCCGAGGCCGAGGGCGAGATGAATGCGCTGCGTGCGGAGGCGGGGGCGCTGTCCAAGCTGGTGGCGCGCGATACCGCGGAAGGCGGGCAAATCCTTGACCAGTTGCATGTCAAGCCCGGGTACGAAAAGGCGCTGGGTGCCGCGTTGGCGGATGATCTGCGGGCGCCGGAAGTTGCGGCGGACGGGCCGTCCGGCTGGGCCGTTTTGCCCGCCTATGACCAGCATCAGGCCTTGCCCGAGGGGGTCAAACCGCTGTCGCTGTTCGTCGATGTGCCCGGCGTGCTGACGCGTCGCATGGGGCAGATCGGGCTGGTGGACCCGGATGACGGCCCGCGCCTGCAGGCGGCCCTCAGGCCCGGACAACGTCTGGTATCGCCCGAAGGCGACCTGTGGCGATGGGACGGTTTCCGCGCCTGGGCCGAGGACGCGCCGTCGGCGGCCGCCCTGCGGTTGCAGCAGCTGAACCGTCTGGAAGAGTTGAAACAAAGCCTCGAAGCCGCGACACAGCGCGCCGAGGGGGCGAAGGCGGCGCATGATCTTCTGGGCGCGCAGCTTGCTGAACTGACCAAGGCCGATGCCATGGCGCGCGAAGCCCGCCGGGCCGCGGACCGGCTGGTGGCGGAAGCAGGCCGCCGCCTGAGCCGCGCCGAGGCGGATCGCAATCTTGCGCAGGGCAAGCTGGAATCCCTCGGGTTGGCGGTGGCGCGTCACGAGGAAGAAGCGATGAATGCGCGCACCCAGTTGAAGGAAGCCGAGCGCGCCCTCGCAGACCTGGGTGACCTCACGGAGGCCCGGGACATGGTCGAAGCGGTGCGCATGGCGGTGGAAGCGGCGCGGATCACCATGATGTCGCGCCGGTCCGGGCACGACGAGCTGCGCCGGGAAGGCGAGGCGCGCACACGGCGTGTGCAGGAGGTCACCAAGGAGGTCAGCGGCTGGCGGCACCGGTTGGAGACCGCCGAGAAACGCAGTGCCGAGCTGGTGGACCGCAAGACCGCAGCGGAGCGCGAGCTGGAAAACGCCAGCGCCGCGCCGGGGGAGATTGCGGCCAAGCGTGCGGAAATGGGCGACGCGATCACGGTGGCCCAAGCCCGCAAGGCGCAAAGCGCCGACGCATTGTCGACTGCCGAAGGGGCGCTGCGCGAGGCGACATCGGCGGAGCGGGACGCGGAGCGGCTGGCCTCGGAAGCCCGCGAGACCCGCGCCCGGGCCGAGGCGCGCAGCGATGCGGCGCGTGAAACAGTGGCGGCGGCGGCGGAGCGCATCGCGGATGAAAACCAGGTGACACCAAGCCAGTTGCTGGCGCAGCTGGACGCAACACCCGATCACATGCCCGGTGCCGACACGCTGGAAGCGGATGTCAACCGGCTGAAACGGCAACGGGATGCCCTTGGTGCCGTGAACCTGCGTGCCGAGGAAGACGCCCGCGAAGTGCAGACGGAACACGACACGCTGACCAGCGAAAAGGCGGATCTCGAAGAAGCGATCAAGACGCTGCGGGGCGGTATCGCCAGCCTGAACCGCGAAGGCCGGGAGCGGCTTCTGACCGCCTTCGAGCAGGTCAATGCCAACTTCTCCATGCTGTTCACGCATCTTTTTGGCGGTGGCGAGGCCAACCTCGTGATGGTCGAAAGCGATGATCCGCTGGAGGCCGGGCTGGAGATCATGTGCCAGCCCCCGGGCAAGAAGCTCTCCACCCTCAGCCTGCTGTCCGGCGGCGAGCAGACCCTGACCGCGATGGCATTGATTTTCGCAGTGTTTTTGGCCAACCCGGCGCCGATCTGTGTGCTCGACGAGGTTGACGCGCCGCTGGACGACGCAAATGTGACGCGCTTTTGCGATCTGTTGGACGAGATGTGCCGCCAGACGGAAACGCGGTTCCTGATCATCACGCACCACGCGGTGACAATGTCCCGCATGGACCGTCTGTTCGGGGTCACGATGGCCGAGCAGGGCGTCAGCCAACTGGTGTCGGTCGATCTGAAGAAAGCAGAAACGCTTGTAGCTTGAGGCTCGCGGCCTCTTCACCGGATCGTGCGCGGTGCCCGGTGTTTTTCAGACTATACTGACCCGATGATGAGGGTGACACTGCTTTTCATTGTGATGTCGGCGCAGGCTGCATCGGCCCAGGAGACACAGGGCTGGGCGGTCTGGGAAGCCGACCGCCTGATGACGTCCGAAGAGACCGGGTTGCTGGTCGACGGGCAGACGCTCACCTTTTTTGACGGTGGTCAGTCGAAGTTCTCTGTCGGCGGGGCCTATTCCTACACCTACCCGGGTGGGCGATCTGCATTCGGGCGCTACCGGATCGCGCCTGATGGCACGGTCTGTATCGCGTTTCGCAACGGTTTTGGGCGATGTGATCGCTATGTTCAGAACGGGGCGCGTATTGTCATGCTGACGCAAAAGGGCGAGCGGTTTCCGCTGCGCGACCCGCAGGGGGCGAAAAAAGACCCTGCGCAGCCTCGGCGCGCAGGGTCAAACTAGGTAGAAAACAAACCTGAATGTATGTTTCGCCCATAAAACTACATTTTTGCCGGTAAAGAATGGTTAACGGCGAGGACGTCAAAGCCTCGCCAGCAAGGCAGGTGTCGGCCATGCGTCGGCGGGCAGCCCCAGTCGCTTCTGCTCTGTCTGAACCGCAGCGCGGGTTTTGGCACCCAGAATACCATCCACTTTGCCGACGTCATGACCCCGGGCCTGCAACTTGCGCTGCAGCTCTTTGGTTTGCGCGCCGGAGAGACCCGCATCGGGGTTGCCCGCGTTGTAGACGGGTGCGCCCTGAAGTCGCGTGGCAAAATACGCCGCTGTCAGAACATAGGTAAAGCTTTGATTCCACTCAAAATAGACATTGAAGTTGGGGTAGGCCAGAAAGGCCGGCCCCTTATGACCCTGCGGCAGGATCAACGCGGCAGGGAGCTGGTTTTGCAGGGGGCCGTTGCGCGGCTTTACCCCCAGGGCGGCCCATTCCGACGTCGGTTTGACAACGGTGAGCCCGCTTTGCGACCAGTCGAACCGCTGCGGCACGCTGACCTCCTGTATCCAGGGCTCGCCCGCACGCCAGCCCAGGCTTTGCAACATGGCGCCGCCGGACATCAGCGCGTCGGTGGCCGAGGTTTTTAATGAAACCTTACCATCCCCGTCCCCGTCCACCCCGTTTTCGATGATGTCACGCGGCAACATCTGTACCATGCCGATCTCGCCGGCCCAGGCGCCGGTTGTGGTGCGCGGATCGAAGTCGCCCTGTTCAAAAAGCTCAAGGGCTGCAAAGACCTGCGGGCGGAAAAGCTCCGGACGGCGACAGTCGTGCGCCAGCGTCACAAGGGCGTTGGCGGTGTTGAAGTCCCCCTGGAAGCCGCCGTAGTCGGTCTCGAATGCCCAGAAGGCCAGCAGCACACCGCGATCCACGCCATACTGCTGTTCGATCCGGTTGAAGACGGCATCGTATTTCCTGGCGTTGCTCTGGCCGCGCTTGACGCGATCCGCAGAAATCAGACGTTGCGAGAAATCCAGGAACGGGCGCTGGAAAACACCCTGTGACCGGTCGGCTTTCAGAACCCTGGGATCCTGCCGGACAGGGGCAAAGAACTGGTCGACCACTGCCGCCCCGTGGCCCTTTGCCCGCGCTTCCGCCTTCAATCCATCAACGAAGCTTGAAAAGGAGCCCCCACAGGCCGATGACATGGCGGGCAATACGGACAGGCAGAGGGCCAACAGGGGGGCGGTCAGACGCATTAACTTCTCCAGGGCTGAGTTACAGAACAACAATCAGGACGCAGAGGGCCAGAAACCCGGCCCATGCTTTCCACAGCATCGCGATACTGGCGTCGATGTCCACCGGTGTCAGATCGCGCCGTCCTTCGGCATTGACGAAGGGAAACTCGCGCATCTGGCCGTCATAGGCACGTGGTCCGGCAAGGGCGATCCCCAGCGCGCGGGACATCGCCGCCTCGGGCCATCCGGCGTTGGGGGATCTGTGCAGCCGTGCATCGGCGTAGATGCCCTGCCAGTCAAAGCAACGCGCAGGCAGGGCGATCAGCGCGGCGGTCAGCCGCGCCGGCACCAGATTGAGCAGATCATCCAGCCGCGCCGCCGCCCATCCGAAGGCCGCATATGTCTCCGTACGGTAGCCGATCATGCTGTCGGCGGTGTTTACAAGCTTGTAGACCATCAGCCCCGGCAGACCGGCGACCAAAAACCAGAACGCAGGGGCGATGACACCGTCGGACAGGTTTTCCGCCGCACTTTCGATGGCCGAGCGCGCGACCTGGGTCCCGTCCATCTGCGCGACGTCCCGGCTGACAATCCGTGAGACCATGCGCCGCCCTTCCTGGATGGACATGCGCAGGCCGTCGCCCACGGCGTTGACATGCTGCACCAGCGACCGTTGCGCCAAAAGAATGGCCGCGACACCACATTCGATGACGCTGCCCAGCCCGCTCAACACCGACCCCAGGACCGCGCCGACGATCACCAGAACGAGCACGGCCGCGACGCCCCTGGCGTGCCGGTTGTCGCCATCGTTCAGGCGGGCGTCAAGCAGGTGCACCAGCCTGCCCATCAGAACGGCCGGGTGGGGTATGCGGCGCCACAGCCACCGCGGCTCTCCAACGACCGCGTCGAGCAGCATCGCGACTATCAGGAGGGCTGCCGCGCTCATTTCAGGGCCGCCTCGATACGGGGCCAGTGCAGCGCATGCGGCAGGCCAAGGCGTAGCCATCTGGCGTTATACGGGAACCGGCGCGTCCAGATTTTGTGGCGGGCAAGCCTGTCCTGCCATGTGGCCGCGTCATCCACATCGTACAGACGAAAGAGCGTTGTGCCGCCCAGAACCTTAGCTCCTGCAATCTGCATCAGGGCATCCAGCCGGGCACTGTCTTCGGCCAGGCGTTCGCGCGTCCGGCGGGCCCAGCCATGATCTGCAAGCGCGACCGCACCGATGTGTTGCGCGGGCCCGGACACGGCCCAGGGACCGATGGCCTCCGTCATCTGGTTCAGCACGTCAGGATCGCCGATCACGAAGCCCAGCCTCAGGCCCGCCAGCCCCCAGAACTTCCCGAAGCTCTTGAGCACCAGAACGCCGGGCGTGCGGGTCAGGTCGATCAGGGAGCGGCCGGGCGCGACATCGCAGAAGCTTTCATCGATAACCGTCAGTCCCGGCTGTTCCAGCGGCAGGTCCGGTGCTGTCCACAGGCGACCGTCGGGGTTGTTAGGGTGCACAACCACCTGGGCGGTCGCGGGCGCTGTGTCCGTGATCGACCAGCCCGCGGTGCCGAAGGCGGCGGCGTGTTCATTATAGGTGGGACCCGGGATGCAGACCCGTTGGGCCGGACGGAGCCGGGGGATTTGCGCGATCAGGGCTGACGCCCCCGATGCCGCGATTACCCCGGCGCTCTCCGGCACTGCCCAGAGCTGCCGCGCCGTGTTGATCAGGCGTGCCTGTGCGGCCTTGTCCGGCAGCGCCGTCCAGACATCCTGCGGCAGGGTGCCCACCGGATAGGGGTGTGGATTGATACCGGTCGAGAGGTCGCACCAGCCGATTCGAGACCCGCCATACCGGAGAATTGCCGCATCGAGTCCCCCCCCATGATCGCGTTCAATGTTCGTCAACAATCTGTCCATCTGAGCATGATCGTGGCGCAATTCCGCGCCTTTGCCATTTGCTAAAAGCGGAAAGTAGCCGGTTAATCAAGTCTGATCCCAAATGATAAAGTTGTCGTGAGTCGCTTAATCGTTTGTTAACCTTTGAAGCAGACGACAGTATTACAGTGTGAAACAATTCCGGTATTTTTCGGAATGGAGGACAGATGAGGGTTCTAATTGTTGAGAGCCAAAGCGATCTGGCTAGAATTTGGCAAAATCACCTCGAACGCATGGGTATGAACGTTGCGCGCTGCGCGGGTCAGGCTGGTGCCATCCGCCATCTGAGCACCCATCACACAGATATCATCATTATGGACCTTGTACTTGGCGAGGGGTCTGCACTGGCGGTCGCCGATTACGCAAGCTATCGCCAGCCCAAAGCGCAGGTGATCTTTGTCACCAATACGTCGTTTTTCTCGGACGGCTCAATTTTTTCACATGCCCCCAACGCCTGCGCCTTCGTGCAAAGTGCGACACCGCCCGAAGATCTTGCCGCGATGGTCGAACACTATGGGGCAGGGTCGGAGCAGAGCGGAGCGGCGTAACCTATCCGCGCCCATGCGGCGCGGTGAAGTCCAGTGCCGGCCCGACCGGGATAATGCGGTGCGGATTGATGCTGTCGTGGCTGTAATGATAGTGCCGGATGATATGGTCAAAATTGACGGTCTCTGCGATACCGGGCATCTGGTAGAGCGCGCGGGTATACGCCCAGAGGTTTGGAAAATCTATTAATCTCTTTAGGTTACACTTGAAGTGCAAGTGGTACACCGGGTCGAAGCGTACCAGCGTGGTGAACAGGCGCCAGTCCGCTTCGGTCAGCGTGTCGCCCATCAGATACCGGTTGCTTTCAAGTCGCTCCTCCAGCCATTCGAGGGTGTCGAAAAGCGGCACGACCGCCGCGTCGTAAGCGGCTTGGGTCGTGGCGAATCCGGATTTGTAGACGCCGTTGTTGAGCGTGTCGTAGATACGGTCATTCACCGGTGCAATCGGGTCGTGCAGCTCTTCCGGCCAGTAGTCTTCGGTATTGCCGGTGAGCGTATCGAAGGCGGAGTTGAACATGCGGATGATCTCCGAGCTTTCATTCGACACGATGGTCTCACGGTCCTTGTCCCAGAGGATCGGCACCGTCACGCGCCCTGAAAACCGCGGGTCCGCCTTGAGGTAGATGTCCCGTGCAAACGGGAGGCCGTAGAGCGTGTCGCCGGTTGCGCCCTTGTCGTCTGTCGCGAATGTCCATCCGTCGCCCAGCATGTCCGGGTGCACCACCGACAGGCTGATATAGTCCTCGAGATTTTTGAGTTTCCGGAAGATCAGGGTGCGGTGCGCCCAGGGGCAGGCATAGCTGACATAGAGGTGATACCGCCCCGAATCGGCCTTGAAACCGCCCGTGCCGGAGGGGCCCGGGCTGCCATCCGCGGTGATCCAGTTACGGAATTTCGCGTCGGAACGCTTGAATTTACCCCCCGTGGATTTGGTATCATACCATTTGTCGTGCCACACGCCGTCAACCAGCAAGCCCATGCCCATTCTCCTTTGTGCATTGGACCTAACCTAGGTCGGACACGGCGGTTTTCACAGGCAAGCCCTCGCGCACGGTCTCTGCGCAGGCGCACACAACCGGTGAAGCGACACAAAAACTTAACTTGATTTTTGGATGATCCGTGCATCTTCTGGTGCAGGGGTTTGTACGGGAGTAACGATATGGAAACGATTTTTTCCAAAGAGATTCAAGCTGGTCTGGATCAGGCGCGCTTGGAAAGCCTGAAACGTTCGTCGCGGTTGCGCGTCGATGTGGATGGTCAGATTTTCCCGGTGCTACGGATGTGGAAAACCGGCTTCGCGATGGAGGCGGACACGCCCGCGCTGCGCGGTTTCATCGACCTTTACGATGGCAGTGTGCATCTGTTTCAATGCCTGATCGTGACAAGCGACGATGAAGAGGGCGAGCGTCGCTACGAATTCAAACGCGCCACTGCGGTCTCGCAGAAACCCGCGGTTGATTTCGAAATCGAAGACGATGCGCCTGTCGGGTTGATCGAAGACGCGCGCTGACGCCCGGCTCTTACTGCAGATCGCTGAAAGCCGCGGCCAGACGGTCGCAGGCGTCCTGAATGCGCGCGCGCGGTGCCGCCAGGTTGAATCGCAGGAATGTCTCGCCGCCTGCGCCGAATTCCGGGCCCGCGCTGGGGGCGATCCGCGCGTCTTTCAGAACACGCCGCGATATCTCTTCATAGCTCATGCCCGTGCCGGCGAAATCAACCCAGGCAAGATACGTGGATTTCAGGGGCAGGGAATGAACGCCGGGGATTGCCGCCATCGCCGCGTCAAACAGCGCGCAATTGCCTTCCAGATATGCAACCTGAGCATCAACCCACTCCGCCCCCGCCGGCGAATAGGCTGCCGTGATCATCAGCAGGCTCAGGCCCGCCGGTTTGTAGTCAAGCGCGTTGAGGCGGTTTTGCATGTCCCGGCGCAATGCGGCATCGGGGATGATCATGTTTCCCGTGCGTTGCCCGGCGATGTTGAATGTCTTGGAGGCCGAGGTCAGGATAACCATCCTGTTTTCATGCTCCGGCGCGGCGACATGCATCGGCACGAAAGTGCTGCCGGGAAAGACAAGATCGTGATGCACCTCGTCCGACACAAGAACAAGATCGTTGCGCGCCGCAAACTCGGCAACGCTGCGCAATTCATCCGGTGACCAGACGCGCCCGGACGGGTTTTGAGGGGAGCACCACAGCAGAAGCTTTTCGCGCCCGGTCAGACGGTTCTGGGCATCCTCCAGATCAAGCATGTAGGTGTCGCCGTCGCGGCGCAACGGACACTCGGTCACGTTCCGCCCGGCCTTGCCGACCTTGATGCGGAACTCGTGATAGACCGGGCTGAAGATGACGACGTGATCGCCGGGGTCACTCCAGACATCAAGGGCAAGCGCGATGGCGTTGCCAAGGCCCTGAACGGTGAGAATCCATTTTCTATCGATCTTCCAGTCATGACGGTTTTCCATCCACCACTGGATTGCGGCGAGGTATTCGTCGTTCACCGGGTAGTAGCCGAAGATACCGTGATCCACCGCGCGCCTCAGCGCGTCGGTCACGCAGGCCGGTGTCGGATAATCACTGTCGGCCGTCCACATCGCCAGACCGTCATCGGCCGAAACACCGTAGTATTTTTCCATGTAGTCCCATTTGCTTGACTGGGTGCCGCGACGATCAATGACAGTATGGAAACGGGCGTCGGGGCTGGTGTCTAAGCTCATTTGGGTCTCCTGAGTGCTGCCATATAGCTAGCGAGATTCTGGTCGGCTGCAAGCCCCGGTTATTGCAGGCAGGCGGTTCCTGTCATACATGAAGCGCATGAAACGAAACATATTGCTTCATCCTGATCCGCGGCTGAAAAAGCTCTGTGCGCCCGTGACGGACCTGACAGACGAGTTGCGCGCTCTGGCCGACGACATGCTGGAGACGATGTACCACGCGCCGGGGGTCGGCCTTGCAGCGCCACAGGTGGGTGTCTTGCAACGCCTCATCGTGCTGGATTGCGTGAAGGGGGATACCGAACCGGCGCGCCCGCTGATCATGTTCAACCCGGAAATTGTGTCTGCCTCCGACGAAACCAGCGTCTACGAAGAGGGCTGTCTGTCGATCCCCGAGCAGTTCGCCGATGTTACCCGGCCGTCGGAAGTCGAAGTGCGTTGGACGGATCGCGACGGCAAGGAACAGACCGAGGTGTTCACCGGTTTGTGGGCGACCTGCGCGCAACACGAGATCGACCATCTGGATGGCAAGCTGTTCATCGACTACCTGAAACCGCTCAAGCGGCAGATGATCACCCGGAAAATGGTGAAATTCAAGCGCGAGCTTGCCCGCGCATGACGGTGCGGCAGATTGTTCGCTGGCCTGATCCGCATCTGCGCGCGGTCTGCGATCCGGTGGCGGTCACGGGACCGGAAGTGGCCGCCCTGGCGCGTGACCTGCTGGACACGATGTACGCCGCGCCCGGGCGTGGCCTTGCCGCGCCGCAGATCGGCGTGCTTCAGCGGGTGTTCGTGACGGATACAACGTGGAAGGACGGAACGGCCAGCCCGATCATTTTCATCAACCCCAGGATCACCGGCGCCAGCGAAGAGACAACGGTGCAGGCCGAAGGATGCCTGTCCATTCCGGGCGTGAGTGTCGACGTGCGGCGCCCCTCCACGGTGACGATGACATGGACCGCTCTGGATGGCACAGAGCAATCGCGCAGCTTTTCCGGCTTTGCGGCGGCCTGCGTCCAGCATGAACTGGACCATCTTAACGGCGTCGTGACGCTTGATCACCTTCCCGCAGATCAAAGACAAAAGGCCGAAGAGGCCTGTGCGGGAGCGCTGCCATGACGGTTCGCAAATGCCTGCTCTGGCCGGACAAGCGCCTGCGCACCGCCGCGACCGAAGTGGCGGAGATCACTGAAGATGTGCGGGCACTGTGGGAAGACATGATCGACACGATGGACGCGATGCCCGGTGTTGGCCTCGCGGCGCCGCAAATCGGGGTCATGCTGCGGCTGGCGGTTGTGGATGCGTCTGACAAGCGCGACCGCCGTATCCGCATGGCCAACCCGACGGTGATCGATGCGTCGGCCATCCTGAACGATCACGAAGAAGCCAGCCCGAACCTGCCGGGCGTGTTCGCAAAAGTGTCCCGGCCACGGGGCGTGGCGGTTCGGTTCATGGACGAAAACGGTGTCTATGTGCGCCGGGATTTTGTCGGGCTGGAGGCGACGAGCGTTCAGCACCAGATCGATCACCTGAACGGCAAGATGTATTTTGACCACCTGAGCAAGGTCAAACGGGACATGTTGCTGCGCAAGGCACGCAAGGGAAAGAACTGACGGCGACCTGAACACCACCTTGCCGAAACTGGCCCGCATGCCATCGCTGGCGGCAGGGCCACAGTGGGACAATGACCCGCCGGGAGAATACTGATGCGTATCATTTTCATGGGCACACCGGAATTTTCTGTCCCGGTACTCGACGCACTTGTCAACGCGGGGCATGAAATTCCCTGTGTATACAGCCAGCCGCCGCGTCCTGCGGGACGGGGCAAAAAAGATCGTCCCAGCCCGGTGCACCGGCGCGCGGCGGCCCTGGGGCTGCCCGTGAGAACACCGGTGTCGCTGAAAACCGAGACGGCGCATTCTGAATTCGCCGCGTTGCAGGCGGATCTGGCGGTTGTCGTCGCCTACGGGTTGATCCTGCCGCAGCCTGTTCTGGACGCGCCGGAACGCGGGTGTCTGAACATTCATGCCAGTCTCTTGCCCAGATGGCGGGGTGCGGCCCCCATCCAGCGGGCGATCATGGCGGGCGATACCAGAACCGGCGTGTGCATCATGCAGATGGAGGCCGGACTGGATACAGGACCGGTGTTGATGCGCGAGGCGGTGACCATCGAGCCCGATGACACCGCGCAATCGCTTCATGACCGGTTGAGCGCGCTGGGGGCCGACCTGATCGTCAAGGCGCTTGCGCAACTGGGAGACCTGGTGCCGGAACCTCAGCCCGAGGACGGCATCACCTACGCCGACAAGATCGACAAGTCGGAGGCGCGGGTGGACTGGACACGCCCCGCGCCGGACATCGACCGACTTATCCGCGGGCTGTCGCCCTTCCCGGGGGCGTGGACGATGGACGGAGAGACACGCATCAAGCTGCTGGCCTCGCGTGTGGCGACAGGCGGGCGCGGGGCACCCGGTTGCGTGCTGCACGATCCCTTGCGGGTGGTCTGCGGGGAGGGCGCGGTGGAGCTGATCCGCTTGCAGCGTGCGGGCAAAGCTGTTCAGGATGCGACGGAGTTCCTGCGCGGCTGGCCGATGCCTGTCGGAAAGCAGTTTTGAAGGAGAACGCGCGATGTTTCCGACACTGATTGGCACAGTGGTGATTGCAGGGCTGGTTGGCTACCTGTGCGAAAAATCCGGTTTTACCCACAACGGTATCCTGCAAAGCATCATCATCTGTATCGGCGGCGCTTTTCTGTTCTATTTCGTCCGGCTGATGTTCGGCTTTGGCTTTGGCAGCCCGGGTCTCAATGCGATCGTGTCGTCCATCGGCGCGCTGATCATCGTGCCGTTTCACTGGCGCAAATAAGCTACTGCGCGGGCGCTCCCGGCATGTCTTCCTGCGGTTTTGGCGCCCAGACACACAAACTGAGCAATGGCGGCACGGTCAGCAATGTCAGGAAGGCCGACATCGACAACCCGCCCACGACCACAGCGCCCAGCCCACGGTAAAGCTCGGACCCTTCTCCGGGGAAAACGACCAGTGGCAACATGCCGAACACGCTGGTGAGCGTGGACATGAAGATCGGCCGGATGCGGTTGCTGGTTGCTTCTTCAATGGCGTCAATCGGCGCCATACCCTCGTCCCGCAGGTGATAGAGTGTCTGGTGCACGATCAGGATCGCGTTGTTCACCACGATGCCAACCAGAATGATGAACCCCAGAAGCGTCAGCATATCGAGGGGCTGTTTTTCGAATTCATTGAGAAACTCGAAAACGCCCCCAAATTCGAGATCTGCCAAAACGTTCAGGAGCGCGAGCCCGCCAACACCCCCAGCTGCCGCCACGGGCACTGAGATCAGGATCACCAGCGGCAGCACGAAACTTTCAAACAGAATGGCCATGACCAGAAAAACAATGATAAGGGCCACGGCGAGATTGATCTGGATCGCATCCCAGGTCTGGCTGAGCTGGTCGGCGGTGCCCGAGACGCTCATGCGGATGCCGTTCGGCAGGCCACGTTCCTGCAGGACAGACACGACCTCGTTCTGCAGCAGTTCCACCGCTGCTTCGAGGGGCAGAGCATCTGACGGGCGCACTTCGAGCGTTACCGTGCGCAGCCGGTCGCGATGCCTGATTTCCGTGGGACCCGCTGTCACGATCACATCGGCCAGCGCCGTGACCGGGACAATCTGGCCGGACGGCGTGACCACCGGGTAATTGCCGATATCCTGTGTGCGTTGCGCCAGTTGCAGCCCGGCATCGCCCTTGAGCATCAGGTTGAGCCGTTCCGCCCCAACGGTGATCTCCGCCACGCGCAAACCGTCGTTGAAAGCGTCGACCGTCAGCGCCAGATCGGAGGCCGTCAGCCCGGCATCGGCCAGCCTGAGGCGGTCCGGTACCAGCCGGACCTCGGGCGCGCCAAGCTCAAGGCCGGGGATCGGACGAAACTGGTGGCCCTCGGCACGCGGCAGCAGGCCGGCGATCGTTCCCGCCGCCTGACCGGCGACCGCAAGGATGTCATCCAGATCCTGACCGGAGATATTGAGTTCGATCGTGCGCCCGCCACCGACACCGCGGCCAAACAGGGAGGGCTGGGTCATGAACCCGAAGGTCCCCGGTTCTGCGAAAATCGGCCCGGAGAGGACCGGGATAAGATCTCTTGCACGGGTGCCGTCCACCGCTGCGGCACCAACGAAGCTGTTCCCGGGCGTGGCCACGAAGAAAAAGTTCTCGATGGTGGGGGTGCCGTCTGCCATCTGCGTCGCCGGGGCCGCTTCCCACAGCGGCCGGGCAACAGCTTCGATGCGCTGCGCAATGGTCTGCGTGGTATCAAGGTTGTACCCCGGTGGCGGAATGATCAGGCCGAAAACGAGGTTGCGGTTGCCTTCCGGCAGATATTCCAGCCGCGGCAGGAAGAAAAACGTGGCCGCCGCCGCGCCGCCGGCAATCGCGGCAACCATTATCAGCCCGACGAGGCGCAACCGCACGGTCATCCGCACGTAGGACATGACAAGGGAGTGAAAGCCCCGCGCCAGATGGTCGAGGCCCCAGATCTTCATCGTGGTCTGCTTGCCCTTCTGCAGCAGGCGACTGGCAAGGGCTGGAATGACCGTGACGGCCACCACCAGCGACAGCAGAACAGACACCGAAATGGCCACCGCGATGTCCCGGAATAGCTGTCCGGCTTCCAACTGCATGATCAGGATCGGGATGAAGACCAGAACGGTGGTCAGCGCGGATACGAGGATGGCCCCCCACACCTGCCTGGCCCCGAGATAGGCAGCTTCACGACGTGATTTGCCCTGTTCGCGCAGGCGATAGATGTTTTCCAGAACGACGATGGCGGCGTCCACGATCATGCCCACCGCAAAGGCGATACCCGCCAGCGAGATCACGTTCAGTGTACGCCCGGTTGCCGCCATGGCCACGAAGGTTGCAACAATGCTGACCGGGATTGCGAGGGAGACCACAATCGTCGCCCGTGGGCTGCGCAGGAACGCCAGCAGGATCGTGGCGGCCAGAATACCGCCGATCCAGATGTTTTGCGTCACCAGTTCGATCGCCCCGTTGATGTAGACGGTCTCGTCGTAGACCTGACGCATTTTCAGGCCCGCGCCTGCGACAGGGCCATCATTGAGCTCGGTAAGAACCTCACGCACCGCGTCCATCGTCTCAATGACGTTCGCGCCGGGTTCCCGCACGATGTTGAAGGCCAATCCGGGCTCCCCCCGAAACCGCAGCCGCGCGGTGGGGTCGCGATAGGAGAACCCGACGTCGGCCACATCGCCAACCCGCACCCGGCCTGAACCGCCGGCGCTGCGTTCGGAGCGCAAAACCACTTCTTCTATGGCGGCTACCGTGTTGAGGTTGCCCTCGGCCCGGACGACGTAGCGGCGTTTGCCTTCTTCCACGTCACCGGCAGAGACCGATATGTTCTCGCTGCGCAGGATGCGGACAACATCCGGAACGGTCAGGCCGAAGCGCGCCAGTTGCCGCGGATCGACGACCACCTGCAATTCTCGTGTTACCCCGCCAAAGACATTGACCGCAGAGACGCCCTCGACCCGTTCAAGCCGGTCCTTGATGATGTCCTCCACGAAATCACCGTAGGTCGGCATGGCGCGCGTGTTACCGGCCTCGGCCGTCAGCAGGACCCAGGCGATCGGGCTGTCATCCGCCCCGGACGTGTCCAGCGACGGCTCCCCCGCTTCATCCGGATAATCGCCCACCCGGTCGAGCCGGTTCGACACCAGGAGCAGGGACTGGCTCATGTCCGTGCCAATTCCGAATTCCAGCGTCACCTCGGCTTCACCCGACCGCGCACGGGAGGTCATGATATCCAGCCCTTCAAGGCCGCGCAGCGCCTCTTCTTGCGGGTTGATGATTTCACGTTCGATTTCCGATGGCGCCGCTCCGGGCCAACTGGTGCTGATCACAACGATGGGCTTGCGGACATCCGGGGCCAGTTGGATCGGGATGCGGGTAACGGCAATGATGCCGAATAGAACGGCCATGACGACCGCGGCCATGACGGCAACGGGGCGATCAATCGCGAAACGGATTACGTCCATACGTCCTCCTCAGTTTCCTGCCGTCATGGGGGCGATGGCTTGCCCGGGGCGCAAGCGCTCGTTCCCGCGGGTCACAACCACGTCGCCTTCCTTCAATCCGCTCAGCACTTCGAAACGGTCGCCGAGAGCCACGCCGATCTCGACAGGGCGCGGCTGGGCCTCGCCATCCTTGGCCACAAAAACCATCCATCCGCCGCGCGCCTGAACCAGAGCATCCTTGGGCACGGCCAGCACATCACGGGGCGCACTGATCGGGATCGACACGGTGATTGATTGCCCAATGGCAACCGTGCGCATTTCTGTCAGCAGCGGCGCCGCAAAACGCACGGGGCGCGTCCGGGTCGACGTGTTTTCGACGGGCAGCAATACCCGTACCGTCAGGGCCATCTCTTCGCCCGCCTCTGTCACGCCGGACACCTCAAGCCCCGGTTCCAGAACCCGAATGTATTTGGAGGGCACACTGGCTTCGATTTCGAAGGATTGCGTGTCCAGCAGGGACACGACGGATGCGCCGGAGCTGATGTATTCACCGGGGTTCGTATCCACTTCCAGCACGATGCCCGAAAAAGGCGCGCGAATGCTGGCGCGTTCGAGTTGGTAGCGGGTTTCCGCGGCATTGGCCTGCGCGGTCTGCTCGCGGGCTTCCGCTTCGGCCAGTTGTCCGCGTGCTTCGAAGAAGTCGCTTTGTGCCTCGTCAAAACGACTGGTGGAGAAAGACGTCGTCCCGCGCAGCCCCTCGACACGCGCCAGGGCCTTGGTCGATCTGTCGACGCGGGATCTGGCGGTTTCTATACCCGCACGCGCCTCGGCCAACCGGGCCTCGGCCTGCCGCGACAGGATTTGCAGCAACTCCGTGTCAAGTTCCGCCAGAACCTGCCCTTCGGTCACAGCGTCGCCTTCCAGCACGTGGACAAATTCGACGGTGCCCGCAATGCGGCTGGCCACTGTGCCTTCACGCGATGTCACGACCTCGGCGAAAAGCGGCACCGTCTCGGCGATGCTCTGGGTCTCGACGGTTTCAACGCCGACCGACGCGGGACCGCCCTGTGCCAGCGCCATGCCGGCGGCCACCGCCAGCAGACCGGCGCTGAGCAATCTCAATACAGGCAGGAAAGTGGACTGGGCAGTCATGCGGAACCTTTTTAAACAGCAAACTGATTGGACCGAGTCGCAGGGTAGCAAAATTTATGAGTGTTCATATAGCACTTAAGTCGGCACTCACCCCCAGTAAAGTGCCGCCGCGATGTGCTATTTACCAGTTTTCGACAGCTTCCGGACTTCAATCTCTCGTGTGTAAGCTGCCATGGCCGCCACCTCGTCAGATGAGGGTTCCTGCCCCGTGAAGCCGAGAATATAGCTTGCATTCAACTTGCTGCGTGCCTCCATCGGCTCGTCAAGTTGGGCGTCGTCATAGCCGATCTGCATGTAATAAAGGATGCGTGCACGGGCGATGGCCTCAAGGTCGGGATAGCCAAACCGGACGAACATCGCCCGCAGGGCTTCCAGCCGCTCGGCTTCGGAGGCCCGCAAAACACGCTTTACATCCTCCGACCGGCGCGCCCAGTCGCGGATGGCGAAATCAAGCCGGGTGTTGAATAACTCCGGGTTCACGAAGCACCGGAAAATATTACCGACCGCCTCGGTGATCGTGGTTGCGGGGGCCTCTACCTTTGCGATCAGGGCGGCCGTGTTGGTTTGCTGCCAGTGATCCAGCAGCGCGTTCAGCAGATCCTGCCGGGATTTGAAGTACCAGTAGAAACTGGAGCGGGAGACATTCAGCTGTTCTCCCAGAAGCTGAACCTTCACACCTTCGACGCCATGCTCGATCAGCGCTTCGCGGGCGGCGTCCAGCCAGTCCTGGCGCGTGACCTTGATATTGCCAACAAGGGGCGGTGCTTCCGGGTCGTCACCGGGCGTGATGTCTGTCTGATCCACCTGTCAGCTTTCTGGCGGCGCGCCGCCGGCTTCCGATTTCGCGCGTATGTAGTCGCGCATCCGTGCCACCGCAGTATCGTCCATTTTCGGGCCCGGCGCATCCGCCAAAATGCGCTGCCACATCTCGCAGGCCCGCGTGGTGGTATCTTTCGCGCCGCGTTCCTCCCACGTGCCGAAATTCGACAAATCACCGATGATCGGTTCGTAGAATGCGGTCTGGTAGCGCTCCATCGTATGTGCCGCCCCGAAGAAGTGGCCTCCGGGCTGCACCTCCGCCACGGCATCCAGTCCGATCTCGGCTTCCTGAGCCGGTGTCTCGGCGCAGAGTTCCGCCACCATCTGCAGCACTTCCAGATCCGTGATGAGCTTTTCGTAAGAGACCGTCAGCCCGCCTTCGAGCCACCCGGCGGCGTGGATGATCACCGTGGCCCCGGCCATCAGGCAGCCCCAGGTGCCGAACTGCGTTTCATTGGCGGCCTGAACATCGTTCAGATTGGCCGCTGACCCGCTGGCGCAACGCCACGGCAACCCTAGTCTGCGCGCAAGCTGCCCGGCGGCAAGGCTGGCTTTGAAATGCTCCGGCGTGCCAAAGGCGGGGGCGCCCGATCTCATGTCCACGTTGGAGGTGAAAGTGCCGTAGCAGACCGGAGCACCCGGTCGCACCAGTTGCGTCAGCGTGATTGCCGCCAATGCCTCGGCATGGCTGAGCGTCATGGCCCCGGCGACCGTAATGGGGGCCATCGCGCCCATCAACGTGAAAGGGGTCACGATGCTGACTTGATTGGCTTTTGCAAAATCAATCAGGCCCTGCGCCATCGGAATGTCGAGCGTACGTGGAGAATTGGTGTTGATAATCGTGTAGCAATGCGCGCCGGCTTGGAAAGCACTGTCCGACAATCCCCTGAAGTCACGCAGTATTTCAAAGCTTTGCTCGACCTGTGGCGTGCCCCTCGAAAAGATGAATGGCACCTTGTCCGACAAGGATAGCTGCGCATCCATCGTCGCGTAGTGCCGCAGGTGCGTCGGCACATCCTGCGGCTCGATCAGGGGCGGAACCATGTGCAGCACATCGAAGTGCTGGGTCAGCCGGATGAGCTCACGAAAGTCGCTGTCGGTTCCCGGTCTGCGGCCGCGCGTAAGGTCGGTTGCATGCGGTGCCCCGGCGCCGGGCTGAAAGACAAGGTTGCCAAGCTCAAGCGTGATGTCCCGGTGCCGGGCACCGGCTGTGACGGGAATGGACGCGGGGGCCGTTTCGAGCGCTGCAACCACCATATCGCGCCCGATGTAGACCATCTCCGTCGCCTCATCGACGCGTGCGCCCCCGCTGCGCAGGAACCGGCGGGCGTCAGGCAAAAGCACCTTGATGCCGAGCGTCTCCAGAACGTTGAGGGCCGCGTCATGGATCGCTTCGATCCGGTCCTCGCTGAAGACATTCATGGGCGGGAAGGGGTTGCGCAGGCGGCGGTAGTCGACCTTGCGTTTTTCATGTGCAGAGGCTGCATTGCCGCGACGTGTACGTCTGCGGCCTGCGTTTTCTCTCAAGGTCATGCCCGCATCACCTTGCCCCCGGGGTCGTAAGGAGAGGCTGGAATGACACGCGCGCTGCGTTCAACACCCACGACATGAACGGACACATCCGTTCCCGCTGCCGCCTTGTCCACATTGATCAATGCCATTGCGAGGGATTTCCCGATGGTATGACCATATCCGCCCGAGGTGACAAAACCCACTTGCTGCCCCTCAGACCAAATCGGCTCATACCCGCTGGCGTCGGCCCCCTCTGCGTCAATTTCCAGGGTAACCTGCACCTGTGCGGGGCCATTGCCGTCCCGTTCGGCCAGCGCAGCCGCCTTGCCGATGAAGGATTTATCCCAGTCGATCCAGCGGTCCATCCCGGTCATGCCGGGCGTGTAGCCTTGGGTGAATTCCGCGTTCCAGATGCCGAAACTCTTTTCCAGTCGCAGGCTCAGGAGCGCGTTGAAGCCATATTCACGAATGCCGTCCCCGGCGCCCGCCTCCAGCAGACTGCGCCGCAGGGTGGCGTGATCTCCCGCGCGGCAGTGGATCTCGTAGCCCAGCTCACCGGCGACCGAGAGCCGCCCGACCTTGCAGCGCAGAAGCCCGATATCAAAGGCCCCGCAGCCCATGAAAGGCAGATCACCCACCCGCCCGTCGGTCAGCTTTTCGATCACCCGCCGCGCGGCCGGGCCGGCGAGGGAGAACCCGGCGGTATCCTCCCCAAGGTCGCGGAGGGTCACGCCGTCTTCCATATGGTCGTTGAACCAGCGCATATGCCAGGCGCGCAGGTAGTAGCTGCCCATGATCCACCAGGTCCCGTCACCCCAGTTGAAGATGGTCAGATCACCCTTGAGCCGGCCATCTTCGGCCAGCATCGGGGCCAGCCGGGCACGCCCGGGCTCGGGCAGCGTCGAGGCCATGATCCGGTTGAGCCACCCTTCCGCATTTGGCCCCGTAACCTCGAAACGGGAGAACCCGGTGATGTCGAGCAGGCCAACCCTTTCGCGCACGACCTTGCATTCTTCGGCGACGATGTCATGCGCGTTCGAACGTTTCAGCGAGGGTGTTTCTTCAAACCCGGGTCCGGCGAAATAGAGCGGCACCTCCAGATCCCAGCTTTGGCCCCACTGGCAGCCTGCGGCGGTCATATCCGCGTAAGCCCCGGCGGTTTTCAGCGGGCGGCCTGCGGGCAGCTGTTCGTTCGGGTAGGTCATCACGAAGCGGCGGGTGTAGAACTGGCCGGTGGTTTCCTTGATGTACTGCTTGTTCTCGGCCCAGGTGCCGTAGCGCGCGACGTCCATGCCGTAGACGTCCGCTTCCGGCGCGCCGTGGATTATCCATTCCGCCAGCGATTTGCCGACGCCTCCGCCCTGCAGGAAACCGGCCATGACCGCGCAGGCGGACCAGTAGCCGCGCTTGCCCGGCACCGGACCCACCAGCGGGTTGCCGTCGGGCGAGAAGGTGAAAGCGCCGTTGACCCATGTCTTCACGCCGACCTCCTGCAGGCAGGGGTAGCGTTCAAACCCCAGCGTCAGTTCATGTTCGATGCGGTCCGGGTCTTCCTGCTGCAACTCGAACCCGTATTCCCAGGGCGCGCCATCCATCATCCAGTGCTGGTGGTCGATTTCATAGATGCCCAGCAGCACGCCCTTCTGGTCCTGCCGCAGATAGGTGAAGCCTTCGAGGTCCACGGTCATCGGGACTTCGAAGTCCAGTTCTTCAAGCGCCGGGATCGTGTCGGAAATCAGGTAGTGGTGGTTCAGCGGCGACACGGGCAGTTCGATCCCGGCCATGCGCCCCACCTGCTTGGCCCAAAGGCCCGCTGCATTGACCACATGTTCGCAGCTGACCGTGCCTTTTTCGGTGACAACCTCCCAGCCCTGCAGGGTCTGGTTCAGTTCCAGCACGCGGTTGTGTTCGATCACCTCGGCACCACGCTTTTTGGCGGCCCCGGCATAGGCATGCACCGTGCCGGTGGTGTCGATGTAGCCTTCGCGGTCGGCCCACATGCCGCCCAGCAACCCCTCGCCCGACATGATGGGGTTCAGGTCGACCGCTTCTTCGACGGAAACTAGGCGGCAATCGTGAATGCCGATCGACTGGAAAGTGCGATAGGCAGATTGCAGCCATTCCCACCGGTCGGGCGTGCCTGCCATCGTCAGGCCGCCGGTCATGTGCAGCCCGATGTTCTGGCCGCTTTCCTCTTCAATCTCGCTCAGCAGATCGATGGTATAGGCCTGCAACTGCGCGATATTGGGATCCGCGTTCAAGGCGTGGATGCCGCCCGCTGCGTGCCAGCTGGACCCTGCGGTCAGAACCGACCGTTCTAGCAGGCAGACATCGCGCCACCCCAGTTTTGCCAGATGGTACAGCACCGAGGCGCCGACAACGCCGCCCCCGATGACGACAACACGGTAATGCGATTTCATGACGGTTCCTCCCGATGCCCCGAGCGCGAGTACTGGACAGTACTGTACATTGCTGTCCGGACGCTAAGAGCAAAGCGGGTCACCCGTCAAGAATTTGATTCAGCGCTCCGCTCATTCAGGTTTGCGCGCAACGATGAACACCCCTTTGCGCGGTCCGGGTTTCCAGGAGGATTCAAGTCTGAACCCGGCTTCGCGAAGCAGTGTCTCCAGATGGTTCACCGTGAAAAACGCAACTCTCGGCAGGAGGCCGACTGCCGAACCCACAGCCAGAATGGGTTTGAACCACGACATCTCGCCCCGCAAGCAGGCGGTGCTTGAAATGAACAGGCCACCCGGTTTCAGCATATCGTATGTCTTGGTGATGGCAGCGCGCTGATCCTGCAGCAGGTGCAATATGCTTAGCCCAAGCACAACGTCATAGTGATTTGAAGGTGATGCAAAATCCTCGATCCGATCGATCTTGAAGGTGACATTCCCGATCCCCTGCGCATCGGCTTTCTCGCGGGCGATGTCGATCATCTGAGAGGAGAAATCGAACGCCAGGATGTGCTTGACGAAGGGGGCGTGCACCAAAGCGGTGGAGCCGGTGCCACACCCGAACTCCAGGACTTCCATTTCCGGTTTAAGATACGTCCGGGTGATCTCCAGCTTGCGGTCGTAGCTGGCCTGATCGGCGACCGGGCGCTTGGCGTAGCCCGCGGCCATGCGGTTCCAGAAGCGGGCATCGCGGGCCGGTTCTGCTATTTTGGTGGGGACATCTGTCATCGGGTTGCCTCTGAATGCGTTTTTCTCGCGCCTGCATATCTCTGCGCGTATGGGAAGGGAATTGACGAAATATTCCTTACTGGTATGCATTTTTGTATGGATTGGCGCTCGATGAAATTCGATTGGAATCGCGCACGCGCGTTTCTGGTAACGGCGGAAGAGGGGTCGCTGTCTGCCGCGGCGAGTGCCCTCGGGATGACGCAACCGACACTGGGCAGGCAGGTCGCTGCATTGGAAGAGGAACTGGGTGTGCTACTTTTCGACCGCGTTGGTCGCGGCCTGACCCTGACAGCGAACGGGTTGAAGCTGGTGGATCATGTGCGGGCGATGGGAGAAGCAGCCAGCCACGTCTCCATGACCGCGTCGGGCCAGTCGACAACAATCGAGGGGACGGTGCGGATCACCGCGACAGAAGTGGCATCCGCCTATGTGCTGCCAGCGATGATTGCCGGATTGCGTGCGGCGCACCCGGGGATCGAGATAGAACTGGTGGCGACAAACAACCTGCGCGACCTGCGTCGGCGGGAAGCCGATATCGCCATTCGCGGAGTGCGACCGACGGACCCACAGCTGATCGCGCGCAAGCTCAGCCAAGAGACAGCATGTCTTTATGCAAGCAAGGGCTATCTGGCCGTGCATGGTCCTTTCGAGACACCGGGCGCGCTGGCGCAGGCGCAATTCGTGGGCTTTGAAGAAAACGATCAGTTCCTGGAAGGTCTGAACGCCCAGGGTCTGACGGTCTTTGAGCACCAGTTTCCGGTGCGGACCAGCGCGCATCTGGTACAGTGGCAGATGGTGCGCCAGGGTCTCGGGATCGGGGTCATGGTGTCCCGTATCGGCGATGCCGACCCTTTGGTATGCCGGGCCACGCCGTGGTTGCCCGCGTTCGAGTTCGAGACCTGGCTTGTGGCGCACCGGGAGGTCAACACCAGCCGACGCGTCAGGCTTGTGTTCGACTGGCTGGTCAAGGAGTTCAAAAACCTGCCAGCCGTGGCCTGACGTCCATCGATGGGCTTTGTGAAACGCAACCATACCTGAAAATTCGTGGCATGGCCGGGAGGATGCGAATGCGGGGACTCAGAGACGGGTTTTCTGCGCCAGCATTCACGCAAACCTGCGGGCACGACAATCGCGACATCCTGTGTCGACCGAGCCTGCCAATCGGTCCGCGACTTGGCGATTGCGCTCGCCTTCAAGCCCGGCGCGCACATCGACGACATGGAGCTGGCGAGACGTCGGGCATAGGTCGCGCTCATTCGTCTTTCAGCCGGGGGGATTGTGGCAGTTCGTCCCGGGCGGGGTTTTTTACGGCCATTTTCTGACAACATCACCAGCTTCGGGCCCCGTCACGCGGGCCGCAAGGGGTTTTCTTGACGACACTTACCCAGGTTGGAGGCATGACGTCCCGGTCGAAGGTCTGGCCAGCCAGTAGAAGAGTTTCACAGGCAGATGCTGGCACTGTCGGGACACCGCGACGTATCGCGCCTGCCCGTCACGTGCAGTTGGTCCACGCCCGGCAGAGCTGCGAGGCGGCGGGTGCGGTGGCGCCGCGCGACCGGGCGACAGAGGCCGCGCGCATCGCCGTGCCGCAGCCAGCGTACCCCAAGGCGAGATACCTGCCCGCCGCGGCTATTTCGCGATTGCCATCCGGCGTCGAACCGGATTTGCATGGGCGCATCGGTTTTGCGCGACACGGACATTAGCGGGGGAGCAGCATGGAACGCATCGTGGTCTTGGGCTTGGGAAAGGTCGGCACACTGGCCGGAGAGCTTTTGCATGCCGCTGGGTTTACAGTCACCGGCATTGACGTGCGTAAAAAGTCCGTGGAACTGCCCTATGAAACCAGGACGCTTGACCTCTCCGAACCGGCGCAGGTCGCGTCTGAACTTCAGTCCGCAGATGCCGTCCTGTCGTGCCTGCCATACCATCTGAACATCGGCGTGGCGCAGATCGCGCACGCTGCCGGTATTCACTACTTTGACCTGACGGAGGATGTGCCCACCACCAAGGCCATTATGGAGCTGTCAAAAACCGCACGGGGCCTGATGGCACCGCAATGCGGTCTCGCGCCCGGGTTTGTCGGTATCGTTGGCGCCGATCTGATCGGCCAGTTTGCGGAATGCCGGGCGTGCAAGATGCGGGTGGGCGCGTTGCCGCAGCATCCGACCGGGCTGATGGGGTATTCCTTCAACTGGTCACCGGAGGGCGTTGTCAACGAATACCTCAATGACTGCGAAGTGCTGGAGGAAGGTGAGATTAAATCCGTCTCGCCGATGGAGTGGATCGAAAAGCTTTACATCGACGGAACCGAATTGGAGGCCTTTACGACCTCCGGCGGGCTAGGCACGATGTGTGAAACCTACCTGGGTCGCGTGCCCAACATGGATTACAAGACAATGCGGTACCCCGGTCATGTGACCCTGATGAATTTCTTCTTTCATGAATTGCTCATGCGCGACCGGCGCGCGGAAGCCGGTGAAATCCTCGTCAATGCGAAACCACCCGTGAACGACGATATCGTCTATGTTCACGTATCGGCCGAGGGCATTGTGGAGGGCAGGCTGGCGCGGCGCGAGTTTGTTCGCGGCTATAAACCGATCATATTGGCGGGCCGGCAACGCACGGCGATCGCCTGGACAACCGCGTCATCCGTCGTCGGCATTATCGAGATGGTGCGCAACGGGACCTTGCCGGGCGCAGGGTTCCTCAAGCAGGAAGAGGTGCCTCTCGCGGCATTTCTTGCAACGCGAACGGGATCTGCCTATGCGGAGCATGGTGCGTTCTGATGCAGGTTAGCGCGGATCGTCCAGTTCTGCAGGAAAACGACGCGGCGACAGCGCGGCCTGAAACCATGTCACCAGGGTGTAAATGGAGTAGACGGGCAGCCCGGTTGCCACTCTGATGTCCCGCGCATAGGGCACCATGTTCGTGCACTCCAGAACGATGGCACCGATAGTGTCATGCGCCGATGTCAGGACCCTTGCGGCGTCCAGCAGATCAAGCCGGCAGGCATCGAAATCAATCTCCGCCCGGTCTGACAGGATTGCCTGAGAGAAACAGCGCCCGCCATCGGTGCCCATGATGGGCGTGTCGAGCGGAACGCCTGCACCCTTGAGGTGGTCGGGCGTCAGGCTGTCCTTGGAAATGGTCAGCACGCCAACCCGTTGGCCGGGTGGCAGGGTCTGCGCGATCATGGGAACTTGCATCAACGACGAACTCGCCACAGGCACGCCCAGGGCTGCCTTCAGGTCGTCCTGAAGGATCGACAGGAACCCGCAGTTGGTCACGATGCCGTCGCAGCCCATGCGCACCAACGCCTGCGCCTCTGCAATGAACGCCTGTCGCATCTCGCGCGCATCGTGGCGCACGATCAGATCCGGCGTGGCCCCCTCGACGATGCGGTAGTGCACGGGAAACGGCCACGTCGTCGCATTGCCGATGTCGCCGGGGATGCGGGGGAATTTCGTTTCCAGCATCAATATGCCGACCGTCGCGCCAAAGACGGTTTTGCCCCCTGTTTGCACGCCCATTTCTGACCCTTTCCGCCGCGTCACTGCATGTCGATTAGCATGGCACGGGCATCACCAACAGGGGGAGAAATCTTTGCCTCGTACACGGCATCGATTTGTGGGTACAGTCTGGGTTCAGCGTAGTGTCGGGAGAATGCCCATGTCGAACACCCTTACTGGCGCCGAGGCAGTGATCCGCATGCTGGACGCGCATAAGGTCCGGCACGTGTTCGGCTTGTGCGGCGACACCAGCTTACCGCTTTATGATGCGATGCGCGGCATGGAGCACGGGATTCACCATGTGCTGACGCGGGACGAGCGCTCGGCAACCTATATGGCGGATGGCTATTCGCGTGTGACGGGGCGGCCCGGTGTCTGCGAAGGGCCATCAGGCGGTGGTGCCACATATATTCTGCCGGGGTTGATCGAGGCGAGCGAAAGCTCTTACGCCGTGTTGGGCATTACGACCGATATCTCGGTTGGGACATACGGCAAGTATCCTTTGACCGAGGTGGACCAGGAGGCGCTGATGCGCCCGGTCACCAAGTGGAACACGGTCATCAAGCAGTCGGCACATATACCAAGGATGATGCGCGCGGCCTTTCGGGCGATGACAACGGGGCGCCCCGGTGCGGCCCATCTGGGATTGCCCTACGACATACAGTACGATCCGGTTGATCCCGGCGATGTCTGGGCGGACCCCAACCATCAAAGTTACCCGGCCTACCGGGCGGCCCCTGCGCCGGGTGCGGTTGAGGCGGCGACCGATGCGATCCTGTCGGCAAAATCACCGGTTATCGTCTGCGGAGGCGGCGTGGTGATTGCGGGCGCGATGGAAGAGCTCGACAGGTTGGCGACACGGCTGGATATCCCCGTGGCCACCTCGATCTCGGGGCAGGGGTCGCTGGCAGAGACACATGCCTGTGCCGTCGGCGTCGTCGGATCGAACGGCGGCACCGATGACACCTGGGAGGCGATGGCGGAGGCGGATCTGGTGGTGTTCATGGGATGCCGTGCCGGCTCCACGACCACAGCGCGGTGGGAGGCCCCGAAACCGGGCAGCCGCGTTGTCCACTTCGACTGTGACCCCATGGTGATCGGCGCGAACTACGAGGCCGAAGTGGGCGTTGTTGCCGATCTCAAACTGGCACTGAGTGAGGTCAACGCCCTGCTCGACAAGCGGGGGCAGGGGCATGCGACCTTTGGAGGCGCCGCCGCGGTCGAAGAGATCAAACGCCGCAAGTTCACCCAGTTCCACCAACTGGCATCAAGCGACGCCACCCCTATCCGTCCGGAGCGGGTTATTGCCACGCTGCAACGCGTGCTGCCGGAGGCAGCGACAATCCTGTCTGATCCCGGCACCAGCTGCCCGTATTTCTCGGCCTATTACCAACTGCCCAAAGCCGGTCGCCATTTCATTACCAACCGGGCGCACGGCGCTTTGGGATACGCGATGTCGGCAGCATTGGGCGCCTGGTTCGGACGCCCCGGCAGCAAGGTCGTCGCAATGATGGGTGACGGATCCTTTGGCTTTACCTGCGGCGAGCTGGAAACCGTTTGCCGGGCCGGCGCGGATATCACCTACATCGTCTTTTCGAACAGCAGTTTCGGATGGATCAAGGCAAGCCAGAAGGACGATAAGGGCGCGCGGTATCACAACGTGGATTTCAACCGCGTGGATCAGGCGGCGGTTGCGGCAGCTTATGGCGTTCTGTCGTGGAAGGTGGCGGCACCGGACGAGCTGGAAACCGTCTTGCGCAGAGCGATCGCACATGACGGACCGACGCTGGTGGATGTGCTGACCCAACCGCTGGAGGAAAGCAACGCGCCGGTGCGACGATGGATGGGGTGACAGCCAGCGCGTCAGAAACCATTTGACCCGCCCCCCATTGGCCGCAATGTAGCGACAGTACCTGCAAGCCAGCGATCATCTCAGATCGCTGCACGGGTCATCGGGGTGTGGTGTGACGCAAAAGATCATTGTCATCGGGGCCGGAATTGTCGGGGTGTCCACCGGCATCTGGTTGCGACGTTTCGGGGCGGATGTAACCCTTATCGACCGCGCAGCCCCGGGGCAGGGCACATCATACGGGAACGCCGGCGTCCTTGCGGCCTGTTCGATGGTGCCGGTCACCGCGCCCGGACTGGTGCGCAAGGGTCCGGGCATGCTGATGAACCGTGACTTTCCGCTGTTCCTCAAATGGGGGTACCTGCCCAGGCTGGCGCCTTGGCTGATGCGGTATCTTCGCCATGCAAATGATGCCGACACCCGCCGGATTGCAAAGGGCCTGACCCCGATTGTCGGGGATGCGGTCGACCAGCACAAGGCGCTGACCAAGGGTACGGATGCCGCGCATTGGGTTACCGACAGCGACTACCATTTCGCCTATGCCGATCGCGGGGCCTTCGAGGCGGACAGCTATTCGTGGTCTTTGCGCCGCGACGCCGGGTTCGCGCCCGAAGTCCATATCGGGGCCGCGGTACAGGAGGTGGAGCCCAACCTGTCACCGGCCATCGGGTGTCTGGCGACGATGAAAGATCACGGCTTCATTCGTGATCCGGGGAGCTATGTCGCGGCCCTTGCCGATATCTTTCAGAAGGGTGGCGGCGTGATCCGGACCGGCGAGGTTGTCGATTTTGATCTGTCACAGGGTCGTGTCAATGCGGTGATCACAACGGAGGGCGCATTGCGATGTGACGCGGCCATTCTGGCCACGGGTGTGTGGTCGAAACCGCTGATGAAGAAGCTGGGGATTTCGGTGCCGCAGGAAAGCGAGCGTGGATATCACATCGTTTTCGAGGGTGCCGAGAAGGGCCCACGGGCGCCGACAATGGTGGCCAGCGGGAAATTTGTCGCCACACCGATGGCAGCGGGCATGCGATGCGCCGGGGTTGTCGAATTCGGCGGTCTTGAGGCCGGGCCGTCCCGGGCACCGCTAGAGCTGTTGCGCCGCAAGGTCAGTGAAGCCTATCCTGGCCTGATCTATTCCGGCCAGCAGGAGTGGTTGGGCCACCGCCCGGCACCGGCGGATAGTCTGCCGCTGATCGGTGAGGTGGCGCGGACCGGCGTTTTAACCGCATTCGGACATCACCACATAGGGTTGACCGGCGGGCCGAAGACCGGTCGTCTGGTGGCAGAGATGCTGACTGGCCGCGCATCCAACCTGGACCTCGATATTTACAGCCCCAACCGCTTTGCAACCGGGTGACAGCCGTCGGCATGCCGTTCAGGGCAGCTCGATTGTCATGGGCGGGCTTTCCGCGAAAAAACGTCGTTGCCCCTGCAAATAAAAATGCCTGATTGACATACCTGATTAAATCAATCAGGAATAGGGAAGTTCCAGCCACCCCGCGATTTCAGGAGGGGAAGCCCGACATTGTAGCGATGAAAGGACTTCCGACATGCAGCACGCGACCCGAAATCTGAAAGACGGTCACACCACGAAAAATGCGGCACCGCGCGACAGGTCGATGCTTATCGAGCTGCTGCATCAGTCAGAGGATCTGGCTGTGTTCGATGTGGCATGGATCATAGACCGGTTCGATCAACATGAGGTGCGTTCGTGATGTCTTATCATGCCGCAAAAGAGAGCACGCATACGCCCGTTCAAACGGTGCCTGCATATGATGCCAGCGACTTGACCAAGGGCGGTGGGCTCGCTCAAATCGTATATCAAGACAAGATCTACGTGCTGCGTATCACCCGCGCAGGCAAGTTGATCCTCACGAAATGATCGACGCTGCGGGCAAGCGGGGTGGTGCCCCCGTGGGATATCTGACGGAACTGACCGGGGCAGAGGCCACAAGCGTCCTGTACCTGAGGTTGTGGGGCGACGGGCCCGGCCGCCAGGCCGATGTCTGGGCGGATTTGACACAGGCGCTGGGGCCTGCCCGGGGGCGCGCCGCGATGAAGTCTTTCGAACAGCTTGTCGGGCTTTGCGCCCGACATGGGCGGCGCCCGCTGATGCGCCATGCCATAGACTGCAAATGCATCGGCGCGGATGAGGCGTGTTTTGCGAATTTCGTTGCTGCCGCGACCGATGGCGATCGGGAGGATGCCTTGTTGATCGCAACCTTGCTGGTCCGTGCCGACATTGCGCCGATGATCACGTCACTGGCGTGCGACTTCGGCCTTGCCTTGAAGCGGATGCATCTGGCGGAGCCGCGGGCGCTCGCCGGGGCCACTGACCTGGTGCCGACGGTGCACTAGCGGGTGACGGGTTGCAGACCTCGCGCTTTCAATCGTTCAGGTTTTGCACGGGCGTGGCGTTCAGTGACACAAGGATCGGCAGCAGGGCGCATATCGTGACACCGGACAGAAATGCCGCGATGAAGGCGAAATCCATGCTTTCAAACCGGGTCGTGATCGTGAACCCCATAAGGTTTGACACCCGGTATGCGATGCCCGCCGTGGCCGCCCATGCTACCAGAATGCCCAGAACCGTCCCCGCCGCGACAAGGGTCAGATTATAGCTCCAGACGACGCAGACAACGAACCGCGACGGCGCACCAAGCGTCCGGAGCAATGAAATCTGACGGCTGAACAGGCGCGACAGAATAAAGAGGCCGAGCAGGACGCTCATTCCGACAAGGCATTGTGTCACGATGGTCAGCCACGACATAACGCGGCGTATATCGCCCAGAATGCTGTGAAGTCTGGCCAGAACGGTGCCCGGGAAGAATGCCATCGTCTGCTCGCTTTGCGAAAAAGCGGATCGCAGGGCGTAATTGGCAAAAAGCGCATCGGCGCGCACCACAATGGCCGGTGTGCCCGGAAAATACGCCGGGTCGAACGGGGGGCCGATCTGGTTGGCGCGGTCCGGAGGATGACCGGAGGCCAGCCCGTGAGTGTGCCACACGGATTCGATGGGAACGATGACCGCGCGATCCCACGGGCTGCCCGTGGGGGGCAGTTTCCCGACGATTTCAATGTGAAAATCCCCGTGGGCGTCATTGTCGGCATCATCGCCGATACCATGGGCCGGTGCGACCTCGTCCCCGATGTGCAGGCCGCTTAAGGCTCCCGCCACGGCTTCTGCTTCATCCTGCCACATCCGGCCCTGGATCTGCCCGTCACCAAGATGGGAGACAAAGTCCGCAATCGTACCGACAATCGGCATGCCGTTCACGCTGTCGCCGAATGACAGTGGCGCGGCCATGGCCACGTTTTCGGCGCTGGCGATGTCATTGTACACGTCGCCCGACAGAAGTGGCATTGCCGTGGGTCTCAGATACACGGTTGCCAGCATCATCGTGGTCTCATTGCCGGGCGCTGTGACGATCAGGTCAAACTTGTCCGCCGCTGTCGCAGACCCTTCGCGCAGGCCCCGTTCCGCCATAACGATCGCAATGCTCAGACCGATGGATATGGCAATCAGGATCACGTAGCCCAGATTGGTCCAGCGGTACCGCCAGAGCAGGGCGCGGATCAGCGGACCGGGGGCAAAGCCGCGCCAAAGCCCCGCACATAGCGCCACAGCAGGCACCAGAAGGGCCAGAACAAACACTGTATCCTGCAGGCCGCCCGGCAGATTGTTCCAGAGCGCCATCATAGCAGCCTGCCGTGTTCCAGGGTAAGGATCGTGTCCATCCGCGCCAGAAGCGCATCGTCATGGCTGACCAGCACGAGGGTCTTGCCGGCGTTGCGCACGCTGCCAAGCAGATCGTTGCCAAGGGTCTGCGCTGTGACGCGATCAAGGTTGGCTGTCGGTTCATCCGCCAGAATGATCTGCGGATCCTGCGTCAGGGCGCGCGCCACGGCAATGCGTTGCCGCTCCCCGCCGGACATAGGTGCAACCGTTGCATGATCGGAGGGCACGCCAAAGGTGCTCAGAAGGGCCCCGGCGCGCGCCAGTACCGGGCGGCGTTCGGACTTCGGCGCATACATCAGTGACAGGCTGGCGTTCTGCAAAGGCGACAATTCTTCAAACAACCGGTGGTCCTGAAAGACAAAGCCGATGGTGCTGGCCCTGAAATCGGACCGGCCGGCACGGGACAGGGACAAAATGTCGGTGTCGCCCCAACGGATTGTCCCGGATGTGCGATCGGTCAACCCGGCCAGCGCGGACAGCAGGGTCGACTTGCCAGCGCCGGACGGACCGCGAATGCCGACCGCAGCGCCCGCGTCAATCTTCAGATTTCCGACCTCAAGCAGGGCTTTGTGGCGCGCCGTTCGGACGCTCAGGTCAGTCACTTCGAGAGCCAGGGACATGGGTCAGCGATACGTCGCATCTGTCAGCCGCACCCTGCTGACAAAGCCTGTCTCGGCATCGCGCAGAGACCCCAGTTCGAGAACGCCTGACACCCGAAGACGCAACGTGAACGGTTTTACCTTGATCCGTCGCTTTGTGTGGACGGCGAGGATATCATCCGGCCAGTCTGCGTCGGTTTCACAAAACGGGCAGACGGCCATTGGCTTCTTTGTCAGCACGAAGAAGGTGGCATCGGCCTTGAGGGGCGGCGCCATGAACCCTTCGACATCGATCCTCTGGTCTTGCAGGGACAGGGCGAGTTCTGAAAAGCTGGTATCCTTGTTGTAGAGGTCGCGCATCCTGATGGCAGACGGGGTCGCGAAGGCCGGAAAAGGCAGTGTCCAAGCCATCGCAGCTATCAGAAGGTTTCGCCTTTTCAACATCGGGGGCCCCTTGGAAGATACGGGAGTGTCCCGGCGGACCGGGACACCAGATTACGTCAAATGATGGTGTTACTCCACCGTGGCGGCGTGATGCATCACGTGGAATATGAAGTTCTGCTCAACCGTACCGTTCAACAGGTGCGCCCAGGGACCTTTCGCATAAATCGCGACGTCCTCACCCGAATGGGTTTCCGAAGAGCGTGGGATAAGCGCCTGCTGCAGGTAGTCCGGATCGGTGGCCTCATCCTGGGTGATATCGCCACGCGCCCCGACCCAGTTGACGTCTTCCCGCAGGACAGTACCGGCACCGTTGAGATATCCGACAACCGTATAGGGTTTGCCGTCAGCACCGGTTTGCGGCTCTCCGTTGTGCATCACGCCATTGCCGTCGATGCCGTAGCACAGGCCGGTGATGGGTGTGCCGCGCCCGCAATACCCGTTGAAGGCAATTGCATGCTCGTGATCGGCGGTGACCACGATCAGAGTGTCTTCGTCGCTGGTCAGCTCGTCGGCAATCGCGACGGCCTCCGCGAAGGCGACCCCATCGGTTACAACGCGGTGGAGGTTGCCGTCATGGTTGGCGTGATCCACGCGTCCGGCTTCGATGGAGAGAAAAAACCCGCCTTCATTGCCTTGCAGTGCCCTGATCGCGGTGCTTGTCATCTCGGCCAGCGAGGGCTCACCTGTCCGGTCATATTCGTATTTCATGTGGCTGGATTCGAACAAGGCGAGGATCGGAGAGGAGCCATCCAGCGCCAATGCGCTGGCGGTCTCGTCGTTCCATGCATACTGGGCACCCATGCTTCTGGCCTCTTCCAGCAGGTTGCGCCCGTCGGTGCGCTTGCCGGTTTTGCCCTCTTCGTCCGTGACATCCTTGCCGATGAAGTGGCGGCGTCCACCGCCCATCGCGACATCGACATGACCTGCCTTCATGGCCTCGATCAACTGTGAGGCGATGTCCGGCTGCGCGCAGCCTTCCGGCAACCCGTCGTTGGATTCGTAGTTCCGGTCGGCGGAATGCGCATAAACCGAGGCCGGGGTGGCATGCGTGATCCGCGCGGTGGAGATCACTCCGACGGACCGGCCTGTCGCAGTCATGATTTCAGACATGTTGGTGACAGACGCCGCTTCTGTTTGCGCGCAATCGCCGCGGTTCAGCGTTTCGTCCACGCCGACAACCCCTGCTTTCGTCTTGATGCCCGAGTGCATCGCGGTGCCCGTGCCGGCGCTGTCAGGTGTTTGGGCGTTCACGTTGTAGGTTTTCGCCAGCGCAAGATGCGGGAATGTTTCGTACGGCAGAACGTTTTCGTCACCCATGTTCCCGTTCTGCTGACCGTGCCAGAGGCGCGTTGCATAATTGGTGCCGACACCATTGCCATCCGCGATCAGGATGATGACGTTTTTAGCTTGCGATGTGATCGGCTGGACCGCCGTTTTTTGTGCAATGGCGGCTTGTCCCGCTCTGAACCATTCGTTATCGGCTTGCGAGACGTTCTGAGCGCCAGCTGTGGTGGACATCAGTGCCGTAAGCGCCGTCATGGGTAGTAATCTGTTCATGGGATATCCTCGGGTTTTTGACTACGCTTTGGTAAGAGACGTTTGTTTCGGTAATGTGACGCGGTGGGTATTCATCCCCAAGCTTTATCGCGAAAGAACATGCGCGGCGAAGATTTCCAAGCGCCGTGTCGCCCTTTGTCAGCGAGCAGGTTGGCAGTTGCCCTTCGACCTGCATTTCGCATGTCACCGGGCGGGGAGCGGGGGGCCTTTCCAAAACGGCACATGTGGCCTCTGGCTGAGCCAGATACTTGCCAGGACGACGCCGAATCCGATCAATTGCAGGACGCTCAGGTTCTGGTCGAGAAATATCCACCCAAGCAGAACCGCTGACACCGGGCTGAGAAATCCCAGTGTCGAGAGGGCGGCAGGTTCCAGATTGCGGACGCCCCGGAACCACAACACGTAGGTCAGCGCGGCACCGATGGCGCCCAGGTAGACAAAGCCCAGCAGGTTTTCTGTGCTCAGTTTTGGGAGCGCGGGTTCCGCCCAGAAAGCAACCGGCAACAGAAGGGCGCCCCCGGCTGTCAGTTGCCATGCCGTGAAGGTCAGCGCGGAGACCGGCGGCTGCCACTTTCGGCTCAGAACCGTGCCAGCGGCCATGGACAGAGCGCCTGCAAGAGCCGCGACCATGCCCCAGGGCTCCAATGCCGCCTTGGAGGTCAGGACCAGCAAAGAAACCCCGCCGACGCCCGCAACCGCTGCGATCACGGAAACCGGCAAGATCGGCCTGTTCAGTGCCGCGCGTGCAAGGAATATGACCATGAGCGGCTGCAGCGCGCCCAGGGTTGCCGCAACACCGCCGGGTAAACGGTAGGCCGCAAGGAAGAGAAGCGACCAGAACACAGAGAAATTCAGGGCGCCGAGTACGAGAATCCTGGCCCATAGCGCAGGCTCTGGCAGGCGCCGCACGATGATGAGCAACAAAAGACCGGCAGGCAAGGCGCGCAGCATGGCTGCCGTGAGCGGATACCCCTGCGGCAGAAATTCGGTTGTCACGATATAGGTGCTGCCCCAGATTGCCGGGGCGATCCCGGTCAGCAGGATGTCTGTTGTACGTGGCATGATCGACTCCATAGTGTCTTGATATCAAGATATATATAATTGCCTTGACGTCAAGATAAAAACTGTAATTATGGAAATATGGATCATGTTGACAAAATCACTGTGCAATGGGGCAAGGAACGTCCCGACCTCGATGTGGCACCGATGGCCTTGCTGGGGCGGCTCAAAAGGGCTGCTGTCAGTGCAACGCGGGAAATGGAAAAGACGTGGTTGGCGTTTGGCCTGAATGCTCCCGGCTTTGACGTTCTGGCGACCCTGCGCCGGTCGGGTGCGCCTTACCGTTTGTCACCCAGCGATCTGATCGCATCGACGATGGTGACGTCGGGAACAATGACGAACCGCATCGATCAACTGGTCAGGGCCGGATTCGTCGAGCGCGTGCCGAACCCCGATGACGGTCGCGGATTTCTGATATCACTGACCGACAAGGGTTTTCAGGTCATAGACCGGGGGGTCGCTGCCCACGTCGCCACGCAAGCAAAAATCGTCTCGGGCCTGACAGTTGCGGAACGACAGGCGCTGGACGGTTTGCTGAAGAAATTCCTGGGGACGCTTGATGGTGTCTGAGGCGCTCGGGCCTTCAGTTACATCATCTCCGTCGGGGGACCGAAACGCGCCAGCAGTCTTTCCCTGATCTGATCCCGCGCCTGCCTGTAGCTGGCCAGTTTTGCATCGCGTCCTTCCCCCAGCCCCGTGGGGTCCAGAATGGGCCAGTATTCGACTTCCAGATGATAAAACCGTGTCAGGTCCAGTGCCCGGCGCTGCGATGCCGGGCTGAGCGCGATCACCAGATCGAACGAGCCCAGATCATCGCCCCAGTTTTCCATCTCGTCGAAGCTGCGGCTGCGGTGGCGCGACAGTTCGACATTGATTTCCTGACAGACCGCGATGGAAAATCCGTCGATCTCCATATCGTTGATCACACCGGCCGACTGGACATAGGTGCCGGTGCCATACAGCTTTTTCATGATGCCCTCGGCCATGGGCGACCGCACCGCGTTGTGGTCACAGCAAAACAGAACGGACCCTGGCATTTCCTGGCTCATTCAGCCTCCAAAATGCAGGACGCAGATCAGTGTGAACAGGCGGCGCGCGGTGTCGGTATCCACTTCTGCCTTGCCCTCCAGACGTTCCTGCAGGACGCGAGACCCTTCGTTGTGAATACCGCGACGCGCCATATCGATCGTTTCAATCTGGCTTGGCGGCAGCTTCTTGACCGCTTCGAAGTAGCTTTCGCATATCTGGAAATAGTCTTTGACGACCTGCCGAAACGGACCGAGCGACAGATGGAATTCGGCCGCTTTTTCGTCCGTCTCGGTGCTCACATCGAAAACAAGGCGTTTTTCCCGGATCGCGAGCCCCACGTGATAGGGACCTTGCGGGACGTCGCGTCCGTCGCGTTCAGGCAACACGAAAGTGTTGTCCTCAAGCAGGTCGAACATGGCGACACGGCGCTCCTGTTCGATCTCGGGTGTGGGCGGCGGCAGGCCGGAGTCGTCAATGATGATCTGGGAAATGCGGGACATTGATGGATTCTTTACTCGGATAGCGAACTGACATTGCTTAACGCAGGTCCGCGCCGAAGGGCAATGACCAAGACCCCGTTAACCGGGATCATTCAGCTTGCGCAACCGGGCTGTGACAGACAGCCCATGTGCTTCGAGGCTCTCCGCCTGTGCGAGCGTTTCGGCGGAGGGGCCAACCGTGCGCAGGGCGGCGGGCGTCATGCGGGCGAGGGTTGTGCGCTTCATGAAATCAAGCACCGACAGCCCGGAGGAAAAACGCGCAGAACGTGCTGTCGGCAACACATGGTTCGGCCCGCCGATGTAATCGCCGATGGCTTCCGGCGTCCACTGGCCCAGAAACATCGCACCGGCATGCGTGATCTGCGCGCTCAGGGCGTCAGGGTCGGCAACGCAGAGCTCCAGGTGTTCCGGGGCGATCCGGTCGGAAAGCACCGCGGCGGTGGTCAGATCAGGCACCGTGATGATGGCCCCGAAATCGCGCCAGCTGGCCCCGGCGATGGCCCGGCGTTCGAGGGTTTGCAGGCGTCTGTCCACGGCGTCGCCGACGGCCTGACCAAACCCTGCGTCGGTGGTGATCAGGATGGATTGCGCGCTTTCATCGTGCTCGGCCTGGCTGAGCAGGTCGAGCGCAATCCAGTCGGGGTCATTCGCCGCATCCGCGATCACGAGGATTTCCGAGGGCCCCGCGATCATGTCGATGCCGACCTTGCCGAACACCCGCCGCTTGGCGGCCGCCACGAACGCGTTTCCGGGACCGGTGATCTTGTCGACGGGCGCGATGGTCTTGGTGCCGTAGGCCAGCGCGGCGATCGCCTGTGCGCCGCCGATGCGGTAGACCTCGTCCACACCCGCCAGCTTGGCGGCGGCAAGCACCAGCGGGTTCAGCGCGCCATCGGGTGCGGGGACCACCATTGCAAGGCGCGGCACGCCCGCAACCTTGGCCGGGATCGCGTTCATCAGTACGGAGGACGGATAGGATGCCAGACCCCCGGGCACATAAAGCCCGGCTGCAGCAACAGCTGTCCAGCGCCAGCCCAGCGAGGCACCGGTGTCGTCGGTCCATTGCGCATCTTCGGGTCGCTGCCGTTCGTGATAAGCCCGTATGCGGTCCGCCGCCAGCGCCAGCGCGGCGCGCTGGTCTTCGGGAACACGCGCGGCGGCATCGTCAATCTCGTCCCCTGAAATCCGCAGCGTCCCGGACGTCAGTGTGACCCGGTCGAATCGCTGAGTCAGGTCGATCAGGGCGGCATCGCCCCGATGGCGCACATCGGCAATGATCGCGGCCACGGCTTCGTCCACATCCGGGCTGTCCTCGCGCTTTGCGGACAAAAGGGTTTCGAAAGCGGCTTCAAAGTCGGTGTCGGCGGCATTCAGAAAGACGGGCATGATGGAACCTTTAGCGGGTCACCGGAGGCGCGTATTGCTCCGGCGGGGTGTTCAGAAGCAGAAAGAGCACTCAATCAGGGTGGTCGGGTGTCTTCTTTGACGGGGCTACATAAGGCTTGGTCACATCTTTCAAAGTGGCTTCCAGCGCCTCGGTCGTCAGACGGATTGCGCCATCGCCCGCTAGGGTCAGAAGAACATGGCCCGCCGGCGCGTCCGTGGCGTCGAAGGTGACCGACAGGATGGATAGAACGGTGTCCTTGTCCTTGCGGTCAATACCGTTGCTGGCAACGCCGGACACCCCCTCGAAAACAAGCACAGACTGGACCCGCTCGGGTGAGGCCGCGCGTGCGGGGCCTTCTTCCCAGCGAAACCGGTTCAGGAGCAGGGCAAAGCGGTGGGCTGTCCGGTCCCAGCGCATTTCTGACGCAGGGAACACGGCATCCTGCACCAGTGCCGAGATCACCGCGAGGTCATCGGCGTCCATGGCCCCCAGGTTCAGCGGGGCCTCGCGGCTGTCTTCAAACCGTGCATCCGTCATGACTCTGAAATCCGTTCGATGTCGGCCCCAACGCCGGACAGTTTGGCCACGACGTGCTCATACCCGCGGTCGAGGTGATACACCCGGCCGACACGAGTCTCACCCTCTGCCGCAAGCCCGGCAAGGATTAGCGACACCGACGCGCGCAAATCGGTGGCCATGACCGGCGCCCCCTTGAGTTTAGGCACACCGGTGACGGTCGCCGTGCCGCCCTGAACGTCGATGTCGGCCCCCATGCGCATCAGTTCAGGCGCGTGCATAAAGCGGTTTTCGAATATCTTTTCCTCCAGCACCGACGTGCCCTGAGCCGTGCAGAGCAGCGCCATCATCTGCGCCTGCAGATCAGTCGGAAAACCGGGGAAGGGCTCTGTCGTCACATTGATCGCACGAATATCTGCGGTCCGGCGCTTGACGGATAGCCCACCGGCAGTTTCCGATACATCGACGCCGGCCGCGTCCAGTTTTTCGCAAAAGGCCTCAACGAGGGTCATCTGGCCCCCGAGCAGTTCCACTTCGCCGCCGCAGATTGCGGGCGCCAGCATGTATGTGCCCAGTTCGATACGATCCGTCACAACGGTATGGGTCGCCCCGCCGAGCCGATCAACCCCTTCGACCGTGATGACCGAAGTCCCCTCACCCTCGATATGCGCGCCCATGGCCCGAAGGCACTGTGCGAGATCAACGATCTCGGGTTCGCGCGCCGCGTTGTTCAGCACGGTCGTTCCTTTCGCAAGCGTGGCCGCCATCAAGGCGTTCTCCGTCGCTCCGACGGAGGCGAAGTCGAAATCGACGTTGCCGCCCTTCAGGCCGCCGGGCGCTTTCGCGTGCACATAGCCGTCTTTCAGTTCCAGCTCTGCCCCCATCGCTTCCAATGCCTTCAGGTGCAGGTCGACGGGGCGCGCCCCGATGGCGCACCCTCCGGGCAAAGATACAACCGCATGGCCTTCGCGCGCCAGCATCGGGCCCAGTACCAGTATGGAGGCCCGCATTTTCCGAACGATGTCGTAATGCGCTGTGTGATTGCTGATATCGTGGCTTGAGAGCGCGATAACCTGCCCGTCCTGCAGCGATGTCACTTCCGCCCCCAAGGACTGCAACAACTGGGTCATCGTGCGAATGTCGCTGAGGCGGGGCGCGTTGATCAGGGTCAGCGGCTCCTCGGACAGCAGAGTTGCCGGCATCAAGGTCAGGCAGGCATTCTTTGCCCCCGCAATCGGAATTTGCCCGGCGAGCGGGCCGCCACCTCTGACAAGAATGGAGTCCATGCGCTTATGCGTCCTTGTTTTTACCGGCCAGCGCCGGTGTGCCTGTATCGGGTCCCTGATCCTTCGCACGCGCGCGGCTTTGTGCTTTGCGTCGGGCAAGATTTGCCTTCAGCGCGGCTTTCAGCCGGTCATCACGGGAAGTACCCGGTTTTCCGGGCTTTGGGGACTGGTCTTTCTGAGCCATGCCGCCTGTCTAACGCAGGCCGCGCGGGGGGTCCAGATTAGGCTTGCACCGATCCGCATTAGCGTCTAATCACCCGCCACGTCGGCGCTGCTGTAGCTCAGAGGTAGAGCACTCCCTTGGTAAGGGAGAGGTCGAGAGTTCGATTCTCTCCAGCAGCACCATCAACCCTATGCTTCTCCTCAATTCCTTGGTGTGACCGCCGTAGACGGCCAGTGTTCGGCAACTGCCCATTCCTGCCATTAGGTACGGTTTTCCGATGCTGCGGCGCTGCCGGTCAAAGCAGCCATTCGTATGGAAAATGATTTCCGCGTCGGGGTGCGGTCGGCCCCAACAGTTGAATGGACGCCATCTAACAGCCACATGTTGTGGACACGCTTTTTTGCTGAACGATATAGGGGGAGCGCTGATGATTGATTATGCTCAATACTTGATGCTGACAAATCCGCTGGAGTTCTACACAGCCATCGTCGCGACGCTTGGTGTCGCATTCTGGATGCTAGATCGTAGATCAATCAAGCTGGCACTCAAAGCAACAAAAAGCGCCGAGATCAACGCCTTGCGATTGGAAAGACAAAAGACTGAAGCAAGCGTTGAGCGGAGCTTCGGCGCATTTCAATTGCAGTGCCACGCCTCTCGAAGCGCCTGGCGCGACCACGAATGGCGAAATGGGCCACAACTTCGTTCTCCTTTACACTCCTCAGAAGAGCAAAAAGAGATACGACAGCTTGAGATGGCAGCGAGGGCCAATCTGGAACAGTTTAATGCATCCGCGCCAGACCCCGATAGCTTCGAAGTTGAAAAATTGGCAGCCTACTTCACGGAAGCCAATCGCACATCGTTAGCATTCGCTAAACTTGCTTCGCAACTGCCTAAACCTAAGAACCGTTTTCTCTGACGGCCAAAACCGGACTTTAGCCGTCAGAATCCATTTAGCGCTCGTAGAAAGTAAGACCGGCCGTTCGCTGCAACCGCAACGATTTCTGTCCTACTCATCAGCTCTTGCAACCGGCTCTGCGTCCCGCACTACTTTGGCATCGTTAAGACCAGCGATGGGCATGGATACACCCCACGGATAGGCGACAGGCGCGCCGCGCTGATAGTGATATACTACGATCTCCGGCAGGTTCCGCGTATCGTAACGCCTACCAAATGTGAAAACCACGCTGTTCGGTGCGGCCAACACCAGATGCAACCGCATTACGCCTTTCCCGGCAAGATTCTTCACGACCTCCAGAAATTCCTGCGCCAGGCGGTTCTGCTTTTGTTGCGACCAACGTGCGTCCGATGACATGCCATCGAGGGTTAGTCTGACACTCGGGAGATCAAACGTGGTCGCCAAATCGTCATCTTGGATCGGGTATGAGAATGCCGTTGCAAACACGACTTCTGGCACACCCCCGATCGCTTCGACCCCGTCCACATGAAATTGTGCGCCATCGCCTGGGCCCTCGATCTTGCGCCACTTTTCCTGAGCGCGGTCCCAGTCATACGTGATGATGCTTCCTTCATCGTCGAGCAATACACCCGTCAGGAATGTGTAGGGTACCGATGTCAGCCCGCCATAGATCGTCGTGAGATCAGCCCTGTCTCCATCCTCCTTGTTCTGCAAAACAGACCGGTGCATTGATGCTATCTCGTTCAGAGCTCTTTCGGGTGCGATCACTTGACCGTCTAGCCTGTTTCGTAAGTCCAGCAGGATAGGCACCACCGAGCCCTTCTGGTGTTTCGCTACGGTGTCGGCCAATGGATTGCCGTTGTCGTCCCGAAGTCCGCGCGCCTCGATAACGATGTTCCGCAATTTCGATTGCGCTTGCGCCTCTCCGATGTGTCTAACGTCAGCGCCAATGGGACAGATTAGGTCGATTTGATAAGAGAGGGTTTCTGGCACATCGTAACCACCAAGGAGTGGAGATGATTCAGAAACCCGGAACCAAGCGGAACCACGGTGAGAAGGTTGTCAAAGACATCCGCTGTGCGACCTGCAAGCATTCCCAGCAGAACAGAAGATCTGTCGAGGGTGGTTTCGTGGGAGCGGACCTCCAACTCAGGGACGCGACCTTTGTCGACGGGGCGAGGGATCGTTGCACGGTGCACATTGCTGGATCATCCTGTGCGGCACCTGGTCGCGATTTACCAAGCTCTGTTAATATTGCGCTGTCAGTAGTCTGAGGTGGCCGGTCTTTTGCGTGCGTCGGCGTGCATGCTGCGAATGCTCCATTCCACCGCGTCGCGCATCACGTCACCGAGAGCTTCGTCGAAGGCCTCGGCGATGTCCGGGGCGGCGTCGCTTTGCGCCTCCACGATTTCTTCGAAGGAGCGCGAAGCGATGATCCGGTCAAGATCGGCATTGACCACCTTGATATTCAGCCGCACCTGCACCTGAAGGCGATCGTTTTCCAAGGCCTCGGGGGGCACGCGTGCCTGGAACTCGCGGATATCGGTGACCACGAGGTAGTCTGCGCGCAGGCTGACCGCGGAGCGGCCAACAGCATCGACCTTGCCACTGTTTTCAAAGCTTTCGAGCAACAGCGCCTGCACGATCACAGGGGCGCGATCCACCCAACGTGCGCCCGGCAGATACTCCACCTGAAGCGGAGACGGCTGCACCGCGATCCGATCATTGCTGACGGCTGCCGTGGCCGTCGGCTCGCCAATGACAATCTGGTTTTTCAACCTTGGAAGTGACGGGTCAAAAGTGCTCTTGGGTGTCAGCGTGTAGAGATCCGTGGGGGCCGTGGCCGAGGTCAGCGTACTGAGGCCCGTGCATCCGGTCAGAAGCCCGGTCACCACAAGAGAGATCGCCAGTGTCGACGGGAACCGGGTCATCTGCGAAACTCCGACCCCTGGGTGCCCAGCAGGAACCGCGCCGGATCCCGCTGCGCCTGTTCGACAAAGCGATCAAGGTCGCTGACAAGAATGCGCGCTTCCTCGGTCAGGCGCAGAAACTCGGGCAACCCGACCCTCAGGAAATTCGAAAGCTGGCGCCGGTTTTGTGTAACGACGGTTTCCAGCGTGGCCATGAACCGAGACGCTGATTGCGATGCCTGCAGTACCTCGTCTGAGATTGATCCGATGTCGCCCGACGCATTTTCCACCGTGGTTTTGAAGGCGTTCACCGCGCTCCTTGCGTCTGTCAGGATGGCGTCGATATCCTCGTCCAGAACGCGGTTGGTCGTGATGAAGGTCTGTTCCGCCTCCGTCAGGGCGCCGCGGGCCGCTTGCAGTGTGTCGGTCATCGTGGGTTCAAGCGCATCGAGCGTCGTTTCTATGCTTGCAGCGGTTGCCGTGCCCTGCCGCACGAAATCGGTCAGGTCCCCGTCGATAAGGGTATTCGCGGCGGCAAATGTGCGATCCATCGTGGACAAAGTCGCATTGGCGGTCTCGATCATGGCATCGGATCGTTCGACCGCGCCTTTTGCAGCGGCCAGCGTGTCCGTGGCGGTCTCGAGCGTGGTCTGGGCGGTGTCGGACAGGGCGTCGAGCCGTCCGGCAAAACCGGCCACTTCACGCGCCGCAAGGCCGATGTCATCCGACAGCGTTTCAACATCTGCCAGTGTGCGGTCCAATCGGCCCGAAGCGGAAGAGAGGTTCATCAGGATCGTATCCACGGCCTGCCGGTTGTCCACATTGACCACGTCATTGATATCTTCAAGCAGCAGCACCGCCTTTTGCAACAGTTCCGGTGCGCCTTGCAGGACGGATTGCAGCGCGCTGGTCTGCGATCGGATAACACCTTCCTCCGGCATGGTGTCAGCACCCGGGCTGCCACCTGACAATCCCACGAAGCTGACGCCGGTCACACCCAGTGACTGCAACGTGGCGACCGTATCCGTCTTGACCGGCGTGTCGGCATCGACCTCTAGCCTGACACGCACTTGCGACGGATCATCCGCGTCCAGCGCCAGATCAACCACCTGGCCGACGGGAAGACCGTTGTACCGGACGTCGCCGGCTTCGCTGAGACCGGACACGTTGTCGAACAGGACATCGTAGTAGGCGTATTGGCGGTCGACTTCGACCTTGGCCAGCCACAGCAGGAAGCCGAAACCCACCAGAATTCCGAAAAGCGTGAAAGCGCCTATCAGAATATAGTTGGCCTTGGTTTCCATCGATGATCGTCCCTTCAGTCAGCCGCCGTCGCCGCCCGCGCGCGCGGACCCGTGAAATACTCCTGAACCCAGGGGTGATCGACCGTAGCCATCATATCCACCGGGCCCTCTACCAGCACCCGCTTTTCGGCAAGCACTGCCACACGGTCGCAGATCGCATAGAGGCTGTCGAGGTCATGCGTGACCATGAAGACCGTCAAACCCAACGAGCGCTGCAATTCGCCAATCAGATCGTCATAGGCGGCAGCGCCGATGGGATCGAGCCCGGCGGTGGGCTCGTCGAGAAAAACGATTTTGGGGTCGAGCGCCAGCGCCCGGGCCAGTGCCGCCCGTTTGCGCATGCCGCCTGAAAGCTCCGATGGGAACTTGCCACAACTCAGCGGCGGCAGCCCGACAAGGCTGATCTTGAGCTCACCCAGCGCTTTCATCAGCCCATGCGACAGCCGCAGGTGCTCACGCATCGGCGCCATCACATTCTGCAGCACGGTCAGCGAGGAAAAGAGCGCCCCGTCCTGAAAGGCCACACCCCACTGTTTTTCAACTGCGCGGCGGTCAGACTCGGGACCGTTGATCACGTCTGTGCCCAATACTTGGATCTCGCCTCTGACGGGCCGGATCAGCCCGACAATTGTCCGCAGCAGGACGGATTTGCCGGTACCCGATCCGCCAACAATGCCCAGAACCTCGCCCTTCCAGACATCAAGGTTGAGATTGTCATGTACGACCTGCGGGCCAAAGGCGGTGTGCAGCCCCCGCACGCGGATGATGGCCTCTCGCGCGGGCGTGACCTTGGCGGCGTCGGGGGACCCAGGGTTGCCCTTCACACGCCAACCTCCGCGAAGAATATCGAAAAGCCGGCATCGACAACGATCACCAGAAAGATCGACTGGACAACCGATTGGGTCGTTCTTTGCCCAACGCTTTCGGAAGATCCCCCCACCTGAAGCGCCTGCCAGCAGCCCACGATACTGATGATGAAAGCAAAAAACGGCGCCTTGATCATTCCGACACCAAGATGCCAGACATCGGTGTTGTCCACAAAACGCGTCAGGAACATGCCCGGGCTGATCCCAAGCTCGGCCCAGCTCATCAAGCCCCCGCCGATCAGCGCGCAGATATTGGCGATGAGCCCGAGGATGGGCAGCATGACAATCAGGGCCAGAACCCGCGGTAAAACAAGCACTTCGATCGGATCAAGCCCAAGCGTTCGCATGGCGTCAATCTCCTCGCGGACCTTCATGGAGCCGATGGAGGCAGTGAAAGCCGAGCCAGAGCGACCGGCCACGATGATGGCGGTCAGCAAGATCCCCAGTTCCCGCAGGACCGAAACGGCGATCAGATCGACGACAAAAACCTCAGCCCCGAACTGTCGCAATTGCACTGCCCCCTGAAAGGCCAGCACGATGCCGATGAGAAAACCCATCAACGCAACGATAGGAACAGCGTTCAGACCGATTTCCTGCATCTGGCTGACCAGCGAAATCGCGCGTAGCCGCCATGGTCTGACAAGGGTTCCGGCCAGCCGGTGCAGTACAAGACCGACAAAATTCAGTAAAGACACAATGGCCTTGAAGAGATCGACGGTGTTCGCGCCAAGCCCGGCGAGCCAGGGCAGAAAACCGCTTGGCGGGGCTTCGACACCGCGTTCGTGCGGGCGGGCGCGGGATACGGTTTCAATCAGGGCAGTGCGCTCGGCGGAACCGCCGACAAGCTCCGATGCCACGCCCGCGTCGTGCAATCTGGCTTGCAGATCGGCGATCATCCAGGCGCCACCGGTATCCAGCGATGTCAGGTTGGAAAGGTCTATCGTGAGCCGGGGGGCCTTGGTCGTGAAGCGCGCGAAACTCTGCTCGACCGCGCCAAGCGCCTCGGTCACGAGATCGCCGCCAAGACGCAAAACCGGTCCGCCATCAATGTTTTCGACTGAAACTGTTGCCGTGCTCATGGTGGCTCCACTTGAACGCCAGATGATGCGAACCGCAACTCAATACTGTCGTTTTCATATGGTTTGCCGGGTTTGGCACCGCGCAGCCGCCATTACCGTACTCTCTCCCGCGTTACTCCAAATCGTCAAATTTTGGCCTGATTGTTCCGATATTGGTACCGGTACGCCGCAAGTCCGGTATTCGACGGGATCGCATATGAAAAACAAAGGGCAAATTGTGCAGATCGCAAAGACGCGACCGTATGATCCTTCGCAGGGGCGACGGTCGCTTGTGTCACTTGTTGTGCCCGTCTTCAACGAACAGCAGTCAATCGGCCCCTTCCTCGACCGGATCGAGGCGGTCTTTGCGCCGCTGGCACCGACCTATTCATACGAGATCATCTTCGTAAATGACGGCAGCCGTGATGCGACTGAGTTCGCGATCCGCAGCCGGATGCAGTCAGACCCGCGCCTTGGTCTGGTGAACCTGTCGCGCAACTTCGGCAAGGAAGCCGCGCTGTCGGCGGGTCTTGACCACATACGGGGAGACGCCTGCATTCCGATTGACGTGGATCTGCAGGACCCGCCGGAACTCATTCCCGATATGCTGAAACACTGGGAGCAGGGCGCGCTTGTGGTCAACGCCAAGCGCATCTGCCGCGCCAGAGACAGCTGGATCAAGCGGACAACTGCCAGCGGGTTTTATAGTCTTTTCAACGCAATGGCGGATCATCAGATCCCCCGCGACGTGGGTGACTACCGCTTGCTCGACAAACAGGTTGTCGAGGTGGTCTGCGACATGGGCGAGCGAGTGCGCTTCAACAAGGCCCTGTTCAGCTGGGTTGGATTTGAAACCGCCGAGGTGACCTTCACGCGGCCGGAACGTGAAAACGGTTCAAGCACCTGGTCGTACTGGCGGCTCTGGAACTTTGCACTGGACGGGATATTCTCGTCCACGACAGCGCCGCTTCGCGTCTGGACCTATGCCGGTGGCCTGCTTGCGTTGATGTCGTTTCTCTACGCCTCGGCCATCCTGTTGCGCACGCTGATCATCGGTGTGGACGTGCCGGGCTATGCCTCGACGCTGATTTTGATCCTGCTGTTCGGCGGGCTTAACCTGTTCGCCATTGGCATTCTTGGCGAATACATCGGCCGCATCTATTCAGAGGTGCGCGAGCGACCGCTGTATGTTTTGCGGTCGGTTCACAAAGGGTGGGAGAAAACCTGATGGATCGTGCAGTCTTTGACCGTATGGCGGAACAGGAAGAAGAGCATTGGTGGTTTGCGGCGCGTCGCAAGATACTGGCGACGGTGATTTCGCGTCTTCTGACATTGCCCCGGAACGCGCGAATTCTTGAAGCAGGTTGCGGCACAGGTGGCAACCTAGGCATGCTGTCACAATTCGGTCAGGTCCGGGCGTTCGAACTGGACACCGTGGCGCGGCGCACGGCCGAGGCCAAAAGCGGCGTTGCTGTGACAGAAGGAGCGTTGCCGGATGCGGTGCCTTTCACCGCCGAGCAATTTGACCTTGTGGCGCTGTTTGACGTGCTTGAGCATGTAGAGGACGATGCCGGGGCGCTGGCCGCTCTCGCAGCGCGGCTGGCACCCGGCGGGCGCATCGTCATGACGGTACCTGCATTCCCATGGCTGTGGTCGCGCCATGATGAGAGACATCACCATTTCCGTCGCTATACCCGCGCGCATCTCGCGCAGGTCACCGCGGCAGCGGGGCTGCGCATGGAACATGGGTTCTACTTCAACACCGCGCTCTTTCCCGTGGCTGTCCTGGCGCGGGCGATCAAGGCCTTGCTTGGGGTGAACCGGGCAGATGACACGTTGCCGGCCCGTCCTGTCAATGCGGTGCTGCGCACCGTCTTTGGCGCGGAAAGACACCTCGTCGGGCGGATGGCCATGCCTGTCGGACTGTCACTTTGCGCGGTACTTGTCGCTGAAAAAGACGCGACGTGATTGCGCAGCTGTCCCGTTTTGCCGGCGTCGGCGTGGTTGCAACCATCGTGCATGTCCTCGTGGCGCTCACGGCGTCGATGGGCTTCGGGCTTTCGCCACAGGGGGCCAATCTCTGCGGTTTTGCTGTTGCGGTCCTGCTGTCATACCTCGGGCACGGCAAGGTCACCTTCAACGCGCGTCTTGAGCACCGATTTCACGCGCCGCGGTTTCTGGTGGTGTCCGGTGCCGGTCTTGCGGTCTCAAGCGGGCTTACCCAGATCATCGCCGTGCATCTCGAAGCGCCCTTCGTGGTTGCAATGGGCGTGGTCGCCGTGGCGGTGCCTGCTGCAACCTTCCTGCTGTGCAGGTTCTGGGTGTTCTCGCCCCCTCACCTGGAAGGGCCGTAAAGCGCCAGCGTCCCGGTTGTGATCGTGCGCGGCAAATCACTGCACGTGGGAGGGACCTCGTCAGGAACAACGCGGCGCAGGTAATAATCGGCGCCAGTCTCCGCCAGCGTTTCCGCCATTCTGCTGCATGTGGCAGCGCGGCGTTGATCGGTGTCCCAGATGCGCGCCGCAGGCCATCCCTGCTTGTCGCGATGCTCGGGCGCCGGGCGCGCGACCTGCTCGATCCTTGCGCGGGTCAGCGCTGCCTGATCCGGCTGCGCAACGGAAAACAGCTTGAAATCCACATAGGCGCTGCGCTGAGCGTAGTGGCGGAAAATCGACAAACTGACCGGGATCACGAACAGCGCATCGGGTGGCGTTTCGGCGCGAATACGCTCCAGCGCCACGCGGGTCGCCGCTGCGATTTTCGGCGAGTACGGCGCAGGCGGAAACAGAACAACCAGCGCTGTTGCAAGACCGATGAGCACTACCGGCTTCAAGCGCGCAACATCGTGGAACCGGACCATGATGAGACCGAGCGCCAGCAAGCTGAACCCTGCCGGTTCCGTGTTGATCGTGACGATGCAGAGAAGGAAGATCCCTGCGGCCCATGTCATCGGACTGCGGGGCGCGCGCCACATCCCTGCAAGCGCCAGCGCCGGGCCAATGACGAACACGGCGGGTGTCGAGCGGTTGGCATCGAGAATGAAGAAGCCGACCCATTCGAACAGCCCGAATTTGTAAACCACAACCGTCACAAGGTGCAGCGCCACGAAGGCCAGCATCATTCCGGCGCAGAAACGGGCAACGCGCGGGTCTGTTCGGGCCAGCAGCGCAACGCCGGCACAGCCTGCGATGAGATAGAGCGTGGTCACCCCGATATCTGACCACGAGGGGTCGTAATGCAGCGGCGCACGGAACCTGTAGGCCTCCCGCACGAGGTCAAGGGTGGCGCTGCTGTCCGGTGTTCCGGCAAGGGCGCCAAGGATCGGAAGCGCTGCGGGAACCGCCACGATGAGGGCCGCAACAGCCATCTTCATCGCTTCGGCCGGATCGCGCGCCATCGCGCCAAGCCCTGCAATGGCGGCCCCGTGAAACGCGGTCATCGGTTGGCCATACGCGGCCATGCCCAGCAGTACCCCTGCCAGCCAGCTTTTGCGCATCAACCCGGCGGCCACGGCACCGAGCACCAGAACCAGCGCGACGTTGTGATGGTGGAAGAAGGTTGAAATGAGGCCGCCGTAGTCGCCCCGCCCCAACCCATCAAGGCGAACCACCACGCCCAGCCCCAAGACCAGCGGCAGGGCCGCCATTGGCGCGCCAAGGCAGTGAAGGATTGCAAGAATGGCCACTGCCGTCGCGGCCGCCTGTACCCAGATGGCAAGGCGAAACACCGGCGCCACCCCCGGGCCTGCGTCGCCAAGCAGGTAAACCCATTCATAAACGCGAGCGTGGTTTTCAAACAGACGCAACTGATCATCGCGTGGAAACAGCGCCGGGTTGGCGCGGTGCTCCGTCAGCGGGGCATAGGCAAAGTCATCGCCGACCGGGAATGCCTCATATCCAATCAGGCAATGCGCGAGCAGCCCAAGCGCCACCGCAAAAAGAACCCGGTTCAAAGTCATGCCTGTGTCGCGCCCCGTATTTTTTGATGACTCTGCAACGGCATGGGCTTTCGATCAAGCAGCAAACGGCAGGGGCTGCCGCCTGCCAAAGGGTGATCGCCCCGGCGCTGCGATACCGAAGGTCGCTGAGCCCCTTCCGACATGGCTTGACCTTGGAGCACCTGAGCCTTAGACCCGCAGCTTTCTTTTTCGGCAGCAGGAGGGATCAGCCATGGCGCAGCTGGGTCAGGTACTGGGTATCGACTTTGGCACCTCCAACTCCGCAGCCGGGTACCTGTGCGCCGGCAAACCGCGGCTGATCGAAATGGCGACCGGCCAGAGTACCTTGCCCAGCACCTTCTTTTTTGACTTCGAAACGCGGAACACCCTGATTGGTGAACCGGCTAACAAGGCGCTGCTGGAGGGTGCCGAGGGGCGGTTCATGCGCGCCCTCAAACGTGTGCTTGGCACATCGCTGATGCACGAGAAGCGTCAAATTCTGAACGAGCGCGTAACATTCGTCGAAATCATTGGCCGTTTTCTGAAGGAGATCAAAGCCCGCGCCGAAGCGAAGACCGGCATGGTCTTTGATCGGGCGCTTTCAGGTCGCCCGGTGGTGTTCCATGGGGTTGGTGACCCGCGTGAGGAACAGGCCGAGGCCGACCTGCGCGCCTGCTATCTGGCCGCAGGCTTCACGGAAGTGTCTTTCATGCCGGAGCCCGAGGCCGCGGCCATCGCCAGCGGCGCGTCGGAACAGGCGGGCGAGATCGGGCTGATCGTGGATATCGGCGGCGGGACATCGGATTTTTCGCTGTTTCGGAGCCGCGGGTCCGGCGTGGAGATCCTTGCCAATCATGGGGTTCGGATCGGAGGAACGGACTTTGACCGCGCCATCAACATCGCGCGGGTGATGCCGCTGCTGGGCAAGGGTACCGACCTGCGCAAGGTGATCGGACCGGGTGCCTCACCCGTGCCCAACGCCCTTTTCAACGATCTGGCCACATGGGAAAAGATCCCGTTCCTCTACACCGCTCAAAACCGGCGCATGGTTCAGGAGATGACCCGTCTGGCCTATGAACCGACCAAGCTGCAACGTCTTGCATCTGTCCTGCGGGACGAACTGGGGCACGAGCTTGCCTTTGCCGTCGAGCGGGGCAAGATCGCAGCGAACGCCGGTGACGATCAGTCGGTCATTGCGCTTGACCAGGTTGAGCGAAACCTGTCGGTTGCGCTGCCTGCCAAAGCCGTCGATCAGATACTGCTGCCGCATGCCGGCATGTTGCGCGACGGCGCACGGGCGACGCTGCAGATGGCTGGCATTGACCCCCGGCAGGTCACGCGGGTCGTCTACGTTGGCGGTTCCAGCCTGATGTCGATGGTCTCAAACACCATGCGGGTAGAATTTCCTGTTGCCCGGCACGTGTTTTCGGACGTCTTCACCGCCGTTACCGATGGGCTGGCAATTGCCTCGGCGCGCCTTGGTTGAGCGGAAGAGGGGGCATGCACAGAAGTATCCCACTTCCGGTGACGCGGCTGCTCTCGCGCATCTGCCTGCGGGCATTGCGTTGCCTCCTGGCATGCCGATGCCTCTTGTTGAGGGGTTCGGATCGTGCTGAACGTCGACAGACGGTCTTGCCGGCCTGAAGTGTGATTATGGCGCGGGACGACGTCAACGCCTCCGCCTGCGTATGAAATCGTACCGGGCCATAGTTCGGGCTATTGCGGTGCAAGAAGGATCGCGGCACCCCATCTTGATGCGCTGATTGCGGCCTAATTGCTTTGGCTGTCGGTTCTGTCCGCTGACGCCATGAACGCGGCGCGAATAACATCTGCCATTGCGGCAAGCGGCGCCCTGCCGGACCCGGAACCATGGGCAAGCACAAGCTTGGAGGGCGGTGTGGGACCAAAGCCATGGCTGGCCGCCATCACCGACAGGCCGCGTTCAAGAGAGGCTTTTCCCAGCAGCCCGACCGCCACACCGGCTTTGACCGCGGCGGTCACGCCTGAAACGCTCTGGCTGGAATAGATAACGCGGTAGGGTCTGCCGCGGGCTTTTAGTGACCTGATCGCAGCGTCCCGCCACCAGCAGGCGTGATCAAAAAGTGCCACGGGCAGGGTGTCTGCATCCGAAAAATCCCGGGTGGCGGAGGAGACCCAACGCGTCGGGTCTTCGAAAAGGACCTCTTCGCCCGGCGACGGATGCTCGACTTCGTATACCGCAAGATCCATTTGACCTCTTTCCAGTGCTTTTGGAAAGCCGGTGCTCAGCGCGCATGTCACCTCCAATTCGACCTGCGGATGCAAGCGGGTGAAACGCGCGACAATCTCGGCCAGTCTTGCCTTGCCATGGTCATCGGGAATTCCAAGCCTCAGCTTACCCTGGATGACGCTTTGGGAGATGTCGCGCAGTGCGCTGTCCAATCGGTCTGTGACCTCATTGGCAACGGGCAACAGGCGACGGCCCGTTTCTGTCAGGACAACGCCCCGACCATGTCGTTCGAAAACCGGATGGCCCAAGATATTTTCCAGTCGCTTGATCTGCAGGCTGGTTGCTGATTGCGATCTGTGGATGCGCGCCGCGCCATCCGTGACGCTGCCCGCCTCGGCAACGGCAACAAAGGTTCGCAACAGATCGCTGTCCAGGTTTTCCATTTGTATACTCAATATCAGAAATTTAAACTATTCGTTTTATATATGACATTCGCCTCGCTAACTTGCAAGCCAAGGGAGAGCGCGATGGCCTATGACACAGCAGTAGAAAATCGATCGAACAGGGCGCTTTTGCTGAAGGTTTGCGGGGCAGCGGTTCTTGCTCTGGCCACTGTCGTCTGGCCGGGTCACGCGCTCTCTGTCACCGGGTTTGTTCTGTGGGGTCTGGTGGCGGTCGCACCAATCGTGGTGCCGGGGATCGTCCTGGCCGCGTGGATCATTGCGAGCGGCGCAGACACCCATATCGCGCGGGCGTTCGAGGGCAGGACATTGCGCGCGGTCATCGCGGCGTCGGCGATTGGGGCGATCACACCTGTCTGCGGTGTCACGGTGTTGCCGCTGATGGCCGGGCTGCTCGCGGCCAGAGTGCCGCTGGCGCCGATCATGGCATTCTGGTTGTCGTCGCCCATTACGGACCCGGCCATGCTGGCCACCACGGCGGCGACGCTGGGTTTGACCTTCGCTGTCGGTAAGACAACCGCTGCGTTTGCACTTGGTGTCTCGGGTGGCGCTGTAACGGCTATTTTCTCAAGGCGGCCCTGGGCGTTGCACGCGTTGCGTGACAACGGGCTGGCGCAACGTTTGAGCGCAAAGCGCTGTGGTGCAAGCCAGCCCTTCGATCCCCGGGTGTGGAAGACCAAGGCCCGCCGCGGGGCCTTCGCAAGGCAGTTCCGCGCCACCGCCCGGCTCATCCTGATATGCCTGATCCCGGCCTTTGCCGCCGAATACGCGCTGAACGCAGCACTCACGCCCGGGTCGCTGGCCGCCTATGTCGGAGAAGATCAATGGTGGGCGATCCCGGCGGCGGTTTTCGTGGGGGCGCCAGCCTACATCGATGGCTACGCGGCACTGCCGCTGACCCGGGGCCTGATCGACAACGGCATGTCCAGCGGGGCTGCCATGGCCTTCCTCGTCTCGGGAGGTGTTGTCAGCATCTGGGGGGCCATGGCCATCGCGCCTATTCTCAAGCTGAAGCCATTCATGCTCTATCTCACGCTCGCGGTTTTGGGGTCGCTCGCGGCGGGATACAGCTTTGAATGGCTTGTGTAGCGCCCGCCGGTCATTCGGTTGCGCAAGACTGTTTTTGGGCCGCGCCGCCATCCAGGAATGCCTGGAATGCCCCTGTGTCCCATTGGTCGACTTCGGTGATTTGCTTGCCGAAATAACTCCAGAACGACTGGGCGTAATCGCAGAAAAACTCCCGCAGCACCTCGTTGTCACACTGACCACTCTCATGGCAGTGCGATACCCGGCGCAGCACATACCAGACACGCTCGAACGGTGCCAGAAGATCAGGGTCTTCGCCACTGATCATCCGCGCGATAATCAGCGCGCCGATCTGTTCGTCGGCGGGGGCGAAACCCAGCTCGTCTCGGGCAACATCAACCCGCGCGCGCAGTTCTGCGTTAGCTCTCTGAGTCACCGGTTCTTCCCACAGCCCGACAATGTCAAAGGAGCGGTCGGTCAGCTTGGCATCCTGACTGTTCAGAAAAGACATCACGGCGGTTGTGCCCGCGATAGTGGAAAAGGTGAATGCAACGAACTTGACGAAAAAGTCCAGCCGACCCCAGACAAACGACGGTTTGAACTCCTCCGGCTTCTCGTCGGGTACATCTTCTTCTGCGGGCTGGGTGTTCATGGAGATGCCGGGCAGACGTCGTCCCCGAAAGAGACCGCGATGGGAAACGGGCCATCGGCCTTAGTCCTCATGTCAGTCGCGAGATCAATCAGGCAGTCGACACGCGCCGTTTCGATGACAAAGGCGCGGGTGACCTTTAGTTTCGCCCGTGCCTGTGCACCAGAATCCAGGGTGGGAATGACACCTTTTGAAACTTCGTCGGCAGGTGCGCAGAGTTCCACGATCTTGCGGGGGCCGGGCTGATTTTTCAATGCGTCGTGCAATCTGTCTGTCAGGCAGGCGAGGGTGTTTTGATCAACAACGATCTCACGTGCGCAGATTTCACAGGCAAGGCCCGGCAACGGCCAGCCCAGTGCCGTGGCCAGTGTGCATGTGAGGGCGATCTTCTTCATAGTGTCTAGTTCATCTCAAAAAACCGGAAAATCGCCGATCATCCTGTTACGCGTGATCCAAGGCGTCTGGCGATTGTTCGTTCGGTTGAGAACGAGGCCCTTGAGACCGCTGTAAAGTTCACTGACTTCGATCAGACCGCTTTCGTCACGATCGTAAGTGTCGCGTTCTTCAAAGAGCACGTCAATAACGGAATCCGTGAACACGCTTCCAACCGTCCCGGCGACACCTTCAAAGGCCACCTCCCGTCCCTTCGCAGCGGAAATGATCAGCACGTTCGATGCAATTTGCGTCAGCGCGGACCCGACAATCGCATCGGTTGTCGCAAAATAGGGCGAGTTTTCCTGGCCGCTGTGACAGGTGTCGAGGAAGATCATCACCCGGCCCTTGGCAGAAGCCACGATGTCGCTGACATCTCTCCAGTTCACGGCCGTTTCCGGCAGCAGCGAAAGATCGGACCCGGGCACCGCGATATAGAGTTCCCCGTCCGTGTCGCGGACGCCGTGTGAGGACACGAACAACAGGGTCGTATCATTTGCCGAGGCGGCATCGACGGCGGCTGTGAGCTCCGACAGAATACGTGCCGGAGTGGCGGAGGCGTCACCTATTTCCGCCAGTGTCCCGACGGTCAGCTGCGCATTTTCCTGTGCAAATGAGGTAAGGCTCTGACCGAAGCGGAACACGTCTATGGCCGGGGCCTGCAGATCAGTCAGCCTGTGATCCTGAAAGCCGTTGACCCCCAGCAGAACCGCGCGGATGGTCGACTGGGTGCCATCTGGCGTCAGGGGGAATGTCTGGGGCTGCCCGACCATACCGATCTTGTCCTGTGGGACGACCGTGACGCTCCGGGCACCGGGCAGGCGCGGTACAGTGAGCTGAAAGGCCGGTGTGCCGGCGGTCGTGACAGAACCGGATAACTGCCCATCCTGATATATCCACACCTTGTCAGACAGGGTTCCCGGCGCGTGTCCGATGGTCAGGGAAAGTGCGCCATCGGATGCGGTGGTCAAGACGGCTTCGATCTTGGGCGGGGACACCAGCGGCGGCGCGATACGCGCGGGCTTGCCCTGCAGGACATATTCCAGCAGCCCTGCCTGCCGCAGCAGCGGGGCATATTGTTCGAAGGTATGCAGATCATGGGTCCCGGCAAAGTTGACATTGACCAGATGCGCGCCCTCGAAAGACGCGTCGAAGTTGAACTCATCCGTCCAGATAATGACCTCGTCGTCGCGGTAGCTGCCGTACAACACGGGAGATTGCGGGGTGTCCACAGTCTCCGGGTTCCCAATCTCGTCCGAGCGCATCGCCGCGCCCGCGTCAAGGCGGTGCACGGCGAAGATTCCGTCAGAGTTCAGTTGCAGGATGTGACGGCGGTCTGCGAGCATGTGAACGGATTGAGTCAGATTGCCGCGATAGGCGGCGAAGTTGCGCAGCTGACCGGTTGTGATGTTGTAGACATCGAAGCCGGTGGCGCCATCCGAAAAGCTGGCGATATGAGATCCGCCGATCAGGGTAACGCCAGTATCGCATCCCAGGCTACAGACATTTCCTTCGGTTCCCCAAAAAGGCACGGACCCGGGATGGTAATTGATATGTCCGGGCCTGTCGCTTCGGTGCGCCCCGAAAATTGCATACCTGATCCCAGCACTTCCACCGTGTCCACCGCCGCCGATCAGCGAGTGCACAACGCCTTGGGATCTGGCCTGCCAAACCGTAAGCGATTTGGCGCAGAGCCCAGTCTGGTGCTTGTTTAACCGGCCCACACTGTCCGGATAGCAACTCTCCTCTCTGGTGACTGAAAGCGTGGGGTCGACCACCGACATGAGTTCCTCGATCGGTTCGTCAAAGGAACCCGGCTCCCTGACTGGTTTATCCAGCACACGGAGATGCACGGACGGCAGCACGGTAAGGCCAAACTCCTCGTTGAGCCGTGTCAGGGCGCGGGGGATATCGAGGCCGTCTGGCTGACCCGCGCCGGTGGCCGCGCCCTTCGAGACAAAATCGTTCATGGCGATTTGGGCCGTGGCGCGTGCGGAGAATTGCCCCGCGTAATCGGGCGGGATTTCCCTTTGGTTCAAAACGCCGCCATTGTGCGTAAATGTCAAAAGATCCTCGTAGATCACCGCATCTGCCTCTGTCACGGGCAGAATACTGGCATGGCGGCGCAACGCGTCGGCCAATCCGTCGCGTGATGTCAGGTCCTTGCCCGATGACAGGCCGTAGCCGGAAAAGTAGTCGTTCTCGAGGCTGAAATGGGTGGGAAATTGATGCGCGATACATGATCGGCAGGCCGACCCGATTTCAGTGTCGATCATGCGGACGCGGTCGATCCCGGTGCTGAAGACTGAAGTCCTCCCCAGGCCGCCGCTCACAACATGAGCAAAGCTGTCTTCGTTCTGCCATCCGAGCGAAAACGAAAAGCCGCCGCCAAGACGCGCGCCATCTATAACGTCCCATATTGTGACCTCTTTGTTGACGAAGGCAGCGACAAATCTCCCCGTCGGCGAGAACGCCACATTGGTGCCTTCGCTTTCCAACACGACCTGCCCCTGCAAGGTCACAAGCCTGAAGGAACTCTTGTGAATCTCGGCAAGGCGATCCTGAGTGGCATTGATCAGGACCTTGTCGGCGACACCGCGCCCCACAGGGTTGCTCAGAACGATCCGCGGTGCGCCCGGTTTTACATGGGTGGAGAATTGAAGGGACGAGGCGCTGACCATGCCGCAGGCGGAAGGGGCGACCAGCATCGCCTTAACACTCATCTCCCCCACGCGCAGCGGCGTGATTGCGAGCCGCAGTTGGTCAGGACGATCAGAGGTGAAAAGCGGAATGACCAGCCGCGTCCGCTCCGGCATGACATTGAGGTCAAAAGCAAAGCGCGCCTTGGGTTGCAAGACATACCCAAAGTCACTTGCCACCCGGACCGGTTGCGAAAAGCCAATCACCAGATAGGCCGGGAACCTGTCCGGCGCGGCAGGCAGGGTCGCGCGCAGGGAAAATGCCTCCCCCGCGCGCGTCGATCCGGACCGGACCAGCTGGTCGTCAACAAAGGCCGTGCGCTGCGTCAGGCCGTTCAAGGCGTCAACCGCGCCCGTGCAGTTTTGCGGCGCGAGCCATGGATTGTCAGGAAGGCGGTTCAGACTGTCATAAACGGCTTGAAACACCTCTGAGGAACCGACCGCGTACACCAACGCGCCGATCTGTTTCCGCGACAGGTAGCCGGTTGTCTTCGCTCCTATGCGCGCCTGATAGGCGACGATGGCCTGTCGTGTGATCGCATCGAAGTCAGGGGTGCGCGTGGCGGTCTGGCCAATCCCGCGTTGCAATACGATTTTCAGGGCCGTGCGCTGAAGATCGGTAAGCTTTTGCTCTTCGATCTGTTCACGACCCGCGATCAGGGAGTTGTCGGTGCGAATGGCCGCGTAATATCCGTCGGTGTAAAGCCCCTTCGAGACGTTTTTGAAGAAGCGACACAGAGGCGGCGGTCCTCCGAAGCTGAAGGCCTCGCACCAGCCGCTTCCGACGCATTTTGCGGCGCATTCGTTGATGTCAAACAGGTCCAGCATATGGGATATGCCCATGGAAGCGCTGGCATCCTCGCCCCAGATCCGCGTCCCGGGCCATTCTTCGAAAGGTGTATCGCCCAGCAGGATCACGCTCTGCCCGTTCTGCGCGGTAATCTGCGCGTGAACCGGCTGGCCGATAAAGGCGAAGAGCATCACCAGAAACGGGCAACACGCCGCGATCGCGATACTGTTGATGCCGTCCCGGAAATTGCGTGAAAGGGTTATTAGAAAAGCCATGGGGGTCCGGTAGTATGCATTCTGACACTGGGTGGTAATGGCGGTAGAATGAGCGGATGTTGCGCATCCATCAAGTCACACTTAACCCCCGCCTCAATTTCTTTCGCGACGCCGCGCCCGCAACATTTCGGTGCAAAGCCACTATATCGCACCATCCTGACCCCCGAAACCGCCGACGGTCACGGGCCTTTGTGATCCGAGGGCGGGGCGTATTTCCGCGGGGTCGAGCGTCGTCGGTGCCTGTCTTGAACAGCAGATGAATGTTTGATGAATTCGCGGTTAAGGGCTTCTAATTTTTATGTTAAAAAACAATATGTTGATTGATAATAGCGAGGAACTGGGCCAGGTTTGAAGGATAGCGGCCTGACGGTCATCCTGGCAAGGCATGGGGGCGGTCAGTGCAAGTCCGACACGTCCAGAAGCAGGAGACCGGAGTGACGTATTCCAAACGCCTCAAATCAGATCACGATCCCGAACCATTTCTCGAAGAGATCAGCGGTGTCGCTCATGCTTGGGATACGTCAACCGGCCGGCAAGACAAGATCCCGGACCAACGTGAAGCGAAAGGCATTTCGCGGCGTGGTCTGCGCAACTCGGCCATTGGTGGGCGAAAACGGTACGATGTCCATGAGAGCAGATGGACGACCGTTTCGCAGAACTGCCCTGCGGCGCGGGCCTTTCTTAAGCACGTCGCGCAGCGGCAGGACGGCATTCTTGGGCGCGCGAAAATCGTCTGCCTGCCCGCGGGCAAGCGTGTCTGTCCGCACATTGATCGCGGCCGTTATTACCGCGTGCGCAACCGATACCACTTGCTTCTGACCGCGGCGCACGGGTCGAGAATGAAGGCCGGAGACGAAGAGGTGCGTATGCGGCAGGGCGAGTTGTGGTGGTGCGACAATGACCAGATGTACGGGGCGAATGACGATGGCGATCAGAACCGCATCCACATGCTTTTCGATATGCAGACCGGCCATCCTGCAGAGGAAGTTCCGGGCGCTGCGGCCTGAACCTTTGAACGAAAGGAGCATCGCAATGTGCATCCTACCTGACGATCCCGGTGCCGGCGCGCAGCCGTACCGTTTGACATTTCGACCCGCTTCCGCCCGCGGTGGACTGGACTGCTGGCTGGCGTGCCCTTCGCCGATCACGCCCAATGTGCCGCCACTGGTGGCGGTTCGCGGTGTACGGCGGGATGCAAAGTTGCAGGCGGCGCTGTTTGCCGACAAGGCGACTGCGTCGGGACGGCCCGTAATTGCACCGGTCTTTGATCGGGCGAATTGGCTCGGCTATCAGCGGGTGGTCTTATGCGGGCGGGCTGATCTTGCGTTGCTGGATCTGATCCTCGGGCTTAGGTCGGCGGGAATCGTACAGTCGGAAAAGCTCGATCTTTTTGGTTTTTCGGGTGGCGCGCAGTTTGCTCATCGCTTTGCCATGCTGCACCCGGAACGGGTGTCGCGGCTGAATATCGCCTCGCCGGGGTGGTACACTTTCCCGGACAACGCCACCTATCCGTATGGTCTGTGGCCACAACGGGAACACTGCGATGAATGGAGCCATGGCATGATCTCGAACCTTGATCGGTTTCTGATCTTGCCGATGACCGTCAGCGTTGGTCAGAACGATTGCGACCGGGATAGAAACACCCGCACCGGTCCGGCGATAGATGCGCAACAGGGCGTGAACCGTCTTGACCGCGTGACGCGCAGCACTGGGCCGGCCCATGTCGTGGAGGGGGAAAGATGAGTACCTTTCCGAAGATTACGGGGGGCGGACGCGGGCGCAGTATCGGCCTGCTGGTCGGCATGGCGCTGGGTCAGGCCGCCGCAACCGGACTGGCCGCGTTTGCAACCCGGGATGTATTTGCCGCCTTTCGCGAGACCGCGCCCGGGCTGCCGATCTCAGCCTTGATCGTTCTGGCGGCAACCGGTTCTGCCATCGGCGGTTTGAGGTATTTCGAACGCTCGGTGGCTGAAAAAGCGGGCCAGCGATTTGCAGCGGCGCTGCGGATCAGGTTGTTCAAACATATGGCACGGGTATCCGCACGTGATATCGCGGCGCGGCGCAACGGGTCGCTTGCGCTACGGTTCGTGGGAGACCTGACAGCGGTGAGGGCATGGGTCAGCATAGGGCTGGCGCGGCTCATCTCGGCGCTGATCGTGCTGCCTGTTGCAACCTGCGCCCTGTTTTACATGAACTTTGAAATCGGACTGGCGGCGACGCTGCCGATTGCGGCGGGCTTGCTGGTGTCGGTCATGCTCGGGCCGCGGCTGGGGCCGGCGCACAGGCGTCTGCGTGCCCGTCGCGCCCGGGTGGCGGCGGACATGAGTGAGCGAATTCCGCATGCGCCGGAATTGCGTCTTATGGGGCGGGTCGAGATTGAAACCCGCAGGATCAGGGCCAAGACGGACAGACTGGTGGATGCGGCCCTTGCGCGCGCCCGGGGAGTGGCGCTGCTGCGGGCGATACCGGACGTGATTTCCGGCATCGCCGCGGCAAGCGTCTTTGGCGTTGCCCTGCATCGTGGGTTGCCCGCTGCCGAAGCCGCCGGATCGCTGGCTGCCGTCGGTCTCATGATCCAGCCGATGCGTGATCTTGCCGGTGTTTGGGACCGCCACCGCGCGTGGCAAAATGCCCGCCAAAAGTGTCTCGACCTTCTCGCCTTGCCGAAACTTGCCACAGACCGGTCGAAGGATGCGGTGGTGCCAGAGGGGCCACCGCCGCTGATGTTTTCGGATATATCCGCCGGTGCGCTGACGGACATCAACGCAGCGGTGTTGCCAGGGCAGAAAGTCGGTGTGATTGGTGCAAACGGAGCAGGCAAATCGACCCTGTTGAGCCTCGCCGCTGGTCTTGAGCCGCCGCGGTGCGGCAGTGTGATGCTGGGAGATATCTCACCCATGGCGCTGACCACTCGGGAAAGGCGGCAGATGATCGCCTTCATCGGAACACGCTCTCCGATCCTGAAAGGGTCGTTGCGTCGGGCCCTGACGATGGGGGTACAGGGGCGACCTGAGGATGCTGAAATTCAGCGTCAAGCCAAGGTGTTCGGGCTGGGTTCGGTCATGACCCGCCTCGGCGGATTGGACGGTACGGTGTCAGAAGGTGGGCGCAACCTGTCGGCGGGCGAGATCCGCAGGGTTCTGCTGACCCGCGCAGCCCTGTCCAGGCCCAGTCTTATGCTGCTGGATGAGCCCGATGATGCACTGGATCACGAGGGCCCCGGACTGGTTCGCGCTCTGGTGCAGAGTTGTGACGCGACAACGATCCTGATCACGCACAACATGCAAATTGCCAAGATGATGGATGAACTCTGGGTGATCGAAGATGGCCGAATCGTTCAGACCGGAACGCCCGACGCCGTGTTGCTAAATCTCAACATCAACGGCTGAGGTCTGGCGCCAGCGCGCTTTGAGGGATGCTCCCGACCTCAAGGCGCGCGACCTGCCGTCTTCGTCCGGTCTTGGGCTGTCGTCGATGCAGGTTGGCGGGCGTGCGGATGTTCAAGTCGGGCGATTTGCTCTTACCACTTGGGCGATTGTACAGTTGTTACCCGCAGTGCCCTGGCATTGGGGTCGCTTCCTGAGTGCCATGAAAGAGGCAGACCCCCGGGGACGCTCAGCCGAAGCGATAGCCCGCCCCGCGGACTGTGGTAATGAGCTGTCCGTAGGGCCCAAGCTTCTTGCGCAAGCGACCAATGTACACATCAACGACATTGGTCATGGGGTCTTCATGTGTGCCCCAAACGGAATTCAGGATCCGTTCACGGCTCAATGCCTTGTTCTTGCTCGTCATTAATATCGCGATCAGGTCACGTTCCTTGGCGGATAACTCCACCGTAACGCCATCCACCGTCAGCACCATCGCGGCGCTGTCATACACAAGACCCCGATGTTGCAGCTTGCCGTCGTCCGCATCGCTGTTGTAGCCAGTGGCACGGCGGTGCAAAGCCTGAACGCGCGCGATCAGCTCGTCGAAATCAAATGGTTTGGGCAGGTAGTCGTCGGCACCAAGGCGAAGCCCTGCGACGCGCTCATCGGTGCTGTCGAGGGCCGTCAGCATCAGTACGGGTGTTGTGTTCGACCGGGCACGCATTTTCTGGCACACCTTCTGACCGCTGATCCCCGGCAACATCAGGTCGAGGATGATCACATCGAAGGTCCGGTCCTGCATGATCTCAAGCCCGGTTTCACCGTCACCTGCGTGCTCGACAACCCAGCCTTCAGCTTTCAGGCCCCGACGAATAAAATCGGCCACGCGGGCCTCGTCTTCTATCAGCAGGATGTTCATAGTCTTTGCGCCTTCTCGTTGTCATCGGGGCGCTTTGCTGCCGCCCCACTAATAGACAAACGGGCCGGACCTTCGGTTATTCCCAATTATTTCTCTTTGCCTGCTTTTTGTTGAGACCAGATGTCACGATTCCGAAACGACCCGCAAGGGTGATGACAGGGGCAGTTCCATGATGCTCGAAAGCCCGCCGCCGTCGCGATCCTGAAGCAGCGCGTTTCCGCCGTGTGCCTGCGCAATGGCGCGTACAACGGGCAGACCAAGCCCGGCACCATCTTCGTATTGGCCCGCCGCATTCGACCCCCGGAAAAAGCGTTCGAACGCTTTTTCCTTTTCTGCGTCGGGCAGGCCGGGACCGTTGTCTTCCACAGACACCCGGTACCCCGCCGGGGTCCGAAGCAAGCGTACCGAGATATCCGGCCCGCCGTAGCGCCGGGCGTTCTGGATCATCGCGGCGAGGCATTGCCGGATTCGAGAGATGTCCAGCGACATCTCGGCGCTGTCTAGATCGGTGATCACGGGGATATCGGGGTCGAAAACCGCAATGGCCTCCTGCAGAAGTTTTTTGAGATCGACGCGTTCGCGTTTGAGACGGGTCTGCCCGGCTTCCTCGCGCGAGATGAACAGAAGGTCGTTGACCAGGAGATTAGTGTGTTTCGCCGTTTCTCGTGTGCGCCGCAGGGCCTCGCGATATTCGTCGATCGTTTTGTCGGCGCCGCGCAGGGCCACATCGCTTTCGCCCTGTATGATCGTGAGCGGAGTGCGCAATTCGTGACTGACATCGGCCAGCATCTGCCTGCGTGCCTCTTCGGCCACACGGGATTTCTCCAGCAGTTCCTCAAGTTCTGCCGTACGGACCCGTACGGCTTCTTCCAGTTCGGTGTTCTGGGTCGTCAGCGATTGCGTGCGCGCCTCGACCATTGCGGCCATACCATCCATGACGCCGCCGATTTCAGCGATCTCGTTACGGCCCTCGAAATTCATGCGCTGGGCGAATTTGCCATCCGCCAGCGCGCTGACACCCTGCATCAGTCGCCGCATGGGGCGCAGGATGGCACGGGTGTAAATCCACAGCGCGCCCGCCACGACACCCAATGCCAGAACGACCAGAAAGACGGCCACCGTGTTGGCCATCTGCAGGTAATGCGCGGCAGCGGTTCTGGTTTCCTCCACTTCTTCCAGTTCTTCCTCGAGGGCCATCTGGATCATCGAGTGAAAATCGCGATCAATCTCATCGTCGAGCATGACGGACAGGCCGGTCCAGTTGCGGCCGAATTGCTCGACAGCGGTGTCCTTCCGCACAACCTCGAAGCGCGCAATGAGATCCTCGATTTTCCGTTCGATCTGTGACAGCAGTTCAAGTTCCTCGATTTCTTCATCGCCAACCAGCTCAATTTCCTGACCGATCAGTCCCCTTATGGTGCGGATATTTTCGCGAATAAGCCGGATCAGTTCGGCCTCGCCCATGCCCTGATCACGATCCCCGATCAGCATCGCATCGCCGTACTGTTTGAAAAGCTGGTAGGTGTTGCCGCTGAGTTGAAGATGCATCTCGTAGGACTGGTGCGCCAGATTGATCCGCTCGTTGAAGAACGCCGCTCGCTTTGCCGACCAGTAGGCCAGCGCGGCGCCGCTCAGGGCGACCATCAACATGAGCGCAGCAAGGGCGCGCAGCAAATTAGCGATACTCATGGTCCGATCTCCTGAACGCCGGGTTCATGTGGTCCGATGCGTCGATGATGGCACGGCGGTCTTTGACATCTTCAGCGACTTTCACACAAATCGACAGCACCATGTTACGCGCAATGAGGGCCGCATGGAACATGCGGCCCGTCATGACTAAGCTGGGGGGCTGGTTCACGCAGCGGTCATCTCTTCAACCTTCGCGGTGTCTTCTGTTTGCAGCAGTTTAGCCGTGCGCAAGATACCGCGCGCGACAGCCATCACCGCCGATGGCGTGCAGAGATCTTCGCGTGACAGTTGCGGTATGCCCGTCGCGATCCTCGCTTCCATCATTGCAAGGGGCGATTGCGTAAGCTTGCCCGACATGGCAAAGGGCCGCAGCCCATGATCGGCCAGAACCCTGGCGCCGCCAACGGCCCCCAGCGCGTCAGGCGTGGCAAAGAGAATGGCATCCAACCTGTCGCAGATCACGGAACCGGCGAGGATCTCCTGGGTTTCCTGTTGAAACACGCCATCCGCGATTTCGACCACAACGACTTCGGCACCGTTCGCTGCGGCGGTGCCGACCAGTGTTTCGAACCCCTGTTCGATCCTGTCCATGGGCATCCGGTACGTCGTGGGCATCCCGGCATCTGTGAAGTCCATCGCACTGACGCCCGCGTCTTCAAAAGCGTTGAAATCGCTGAATGCGCCGGTGCCGGTTGCCTTGACCCCTGCGACGCTGAAACCCGCCTGCGACAGACCGTGTGCCAGACTGACGGCAGCCGTGGTCTTGCCCGCATTCATCGAGGCGCCGAATACGCCGATGACCGTGACATCATCCGGAATCTCCTTGGTCGGCAACCCGTAGCGTGCGATGTTGATCACCTCGCCGCTGCGGTCGGTCAGAAGTCCAACAGGCCGCAGCTTTGTTGGTTCCTCCATCCGCGCATGCGCGTTTTCCATTGTGCCGACGACACCGCCACCTGCCAGCAGGTCGGCCCCTCTGGCCGTGATCCGGGCGGCACCTTCAAACTGATCCGGCGCATAACGATCCCCGATACACAAGACGACCCTGTCGCCCAGATAACTGGTGGCGGCGCGACCGCTCGACAGCTGGATTTTCTGGTGCTGGTTGATTTCAGTGATCTCGCACAGGACCAGATCGCCGGCCACGCCGAGCGCCACGGCAGGATCAAGACCCGCGACATCGTCGTGATTGACGCGCCGGGTCGTGAATGCCCATTTCGCATTAAGGTGCAGCATCGTCAGATCGAAATCATAGTTATGGATTGTCATGGTCATCATCCTCATGGGTTTGTGTTCCGAGGATCAATCTAAGGGGGGAGACTGTCTGTATCCTGTTGGGGGAATGAACCATACGATAAATGGTCATGAACGGAAGATGAACGTTTAACGTATTGTTTGTAATTATTAAAAACCGCGTTCAGAACGCGGGCTTTCATTGGTGGCGGGGTTTTCTGGCTGTGTCAGCGCAGGGTGGACAGGGCTGCAGCTTCGGCATCAGGATCAAGGGGTGGCCCGGCATCATTGGCGGAGAGATATGCATCCAGAGTATCCAGCGACGACGCCGGGGCATACCCGGTGTCTGATGCGGCGGCGGCCGCAATCGCCATCTGCACATCCCATTGTCCATTTCTCTGGCAGGCGACAGACACAACAGTCGTGCCGTCGGCGCGGTCAAATTCGAACTCCCGGCACAGGGTTCGGGCGCCATCGAAGAAAGTAGCGATCGGCGCGATACGGGCGCCATCGGGCAGCACGACATCCTCGCCCGAGGGAAGGGTGTCCAATGCCGCGATGATCCGGGTATCGGCAAGGGCGGCGATTTCGATGCTGCCCAGCCCGGTCGAACTGTCCGGAGACAGCATCAGCCCGGCGCCCAGACCGACCGCAAGTGCGAGACCCGCCGCCAGCGGCAATTTCCAGACAGGGCTCTGCGCCGGGGCAGCGGTGTCTTGAGGAAACGCAACAACCGTGTCGTCCGATGACATGCGCGCCTGCTGATCCGCGGCTGACAGCGCGCGCACCGTCTCCACAAGATGGTCGGGCACAGGCTGACGCAGCAGGGGTTCCATCGCTTCTTTTGCGGCGGCCTTGGTGTCCATGAAGAGGGCAAGGCGGTCAGTCAGGTCGGTGCTGTTCATCAAGGCCAGATCCAGCGCCGCGGCGCGGTCCTCGGGCAGTTCACCGTCGGCATAGGCCATAAGTTCTTCATCCGTGAATTCAGGCTTTTGCATCTCAGCTGTCTCCTTGACTGCCAGAAGAACGCGGCTCGCCGGTTTTTATTCCCAATTTATTGGCAATTGCCAGCCGCGCCCTTGCCAGGCGGCTCATGACGGTGCCGACCGGCAATGCCAGGATCTCCGCTGCTTCCTTGTAGCTCATCTCTTCGACGCAGATCAGCATGATGACGTCACGCTGGTTGTCCGGCAGGGTTTCGATTGCCGCCTTGGCCGAGCGCAACATCAATGCTGTTTCAGTGATCCGGGTGCCGTCAACCGTGCTGGCGTCCGGCGCGTCTTCTATGTCGATCTGGGTTCCGCGTGTTCTGGCCCGGCGCGTCATATCGATCCATGCGTTGCGCAGAATCCGAAACAACCATGCATCGAGCCGGGTGGTCGGGTCAAACTGATGCCGGGCAGCAAAGGCTCGCTCAACCGTGACCTGAACCAGATCATCCGCCGTGTCCGGGGCGCGGCACAACGACAGCGCGAAGCGCCTGAGGTTGGGCAGAAACGCGATGATGTCATCTGCAAACTTGTCTGACATCGTCTGTCTGTGCTCTTGCTTCAAGGTGTGGAATATTATGCCGTCCGCATCGTTATCCTTACGGTATCCCGGAGCCGTGGTGCAATCAGGTACCACACCCGAGTGCCGAAATGCGCCGATTGTGGCCCACATGGAGAGGTTGAAGATGGCAAGGTTTCTGTTTCGGCTTGCGCTGGCGCTATTGGTCATCGCGACATTGCCGCTTGTCTCGGTTAAGGGGCCGTTCTTGTCGGTGGCCATGGCGGATGACGATGGCGACAATGGGGATGATGGAGATGATGACAGGGATGACGACGACAAACCGGACCGTAGCGGAAATTCAGACGGCAACGGCACCCGCGATCGAACCCGACCAGGCGGGAGCCTATTGGATCTGCTTCTGGGTCGCACGCCGCGCCCGCGCGGGGCGCAGCCGCCAGCCGCCGGACCTTTGGCCACCCGTGCCGAGGATGAAATCGTGGTCCTCGATCTGTCGCAAGGCGATCTGCAGGCTCTGATTGCGCGCGGTTTCGAGGAACGCGGTGCGGCGGAGGTGGCGACGCTCGGCACCACGATCAGGCGTTTGGAGATCCCATCGGGTACCACCCCGGAAGCGGCGCTTGAAGAGGTTCGCCAGTTGGCATCGGGTCAGGCTGCTGATTTCAATCACTTCTACCGGACCAGCGAGGGCATCACCCCATCCTGTGAAGGTTTACACTGCACCTCTTTCGAGCAGGTTGCCTGGGCACCGCCGATCCCTGCCTTGGCGTCTTGCGGGCAACCAACGGCGCGAATCGGATTGATCGACACTGGCGTCAACCCGGATCACGAGGCGTTTGCCGACAGCCGGTTGTCCGTGCTCGACGTCAAGCGCGGGGACAAGGCAGCCTCGGGTGCGCAGCATGGCACTGCGGTTGCGGCCATCCTGATCGCGTCGCGCGGCGGTCGGACACATGGGTTGCTGCCGGACGCCCAGCTCGTCGCGGTTGATGCTTTTCATGCCGACGGGCGCGATGAACGCAGCGATGTCTTCAGCCTCGTGCAGGCAATGGATCGCCTGGCCGCTGCCAGTGTCAATGTCATCAACATGAGCCTTGCCGGTCCTCATAACAGTTTGCTGGAGCGCATGGTCATGCGCCTGTACAGCGACCAGATCCTGATCGTATCAGCCGCCGGCAATGGGGGCGCGCGTGCAGCACCGGTGTTTCCGGGCGCATACGGGCCGGTGTTGACCGTCACGGCAGTAGATGCCTCCGGCAGGGTATATCGCCGCGCGGGCCGCGGCCCGCATCTGGATCTGGCAGCCCCGGGCGTTGATGTCTGGACCGCCGCGTCGGTTCGCGGGGTCCGAACCAAAACCGGAACCTCTTTTGCCACTCCCTTTGCGACGGCGGCGGCGGCGATGCTGATGTCAGAGCGGCCCGATTTGACGGTGGCCGAGGTCAAGGATTTCCTGCGCGCCACGGCTTTGGATCTGGGAGAGGAAGGACCTGACGAGGTCTTTGGGGCGGGCCTTGTGCAGTTTGCCCCGATTTGCGCGGGCCCGACGGGTGCGCAATCGCAGTCAATGGAGTAATCACCTCACCCAAATACCGCTAAAGCTGACGGTTCAGGCATCCCGTCACCATCCTGCATGAATACTGCGGTCTTTGCGCGTATCCCCGCCTTTCCGGGCTGCGCCGGGAATGCGGGGCGCCGGAACATCACGGGGCGTAAATCCTGTTGTGCACGCCATCCCGTGCGGTCGTGTTTTGGTCACGACAGGCACTGACGCCTCCTTCCGATTGATGGCCTTGCACTAAAAACATCTTGACCTGATGTAGCTTCAGGTTGGTAGGCCTCGGGTCATCACATAGTCATCCGGGAGGGGCACATGCGCATTTCCGAAGCTGCGGCGATCAGCGGGCTGGGCATTGACACGATCCGCTATTACGAGAAGTCGGGGATCGTCCCCTGCATTGATCGCGGGTCGGACGGCCAGCGGCGGTTCACCCCTGAGAACATCGACTGGCTGACGCTGCTCTATTGGCTGCGGCAAACCGGCATGCCTTTGAAAACCATGCGCCGTTTCGCCACGCTTTATGCGCAGGGCGGCCAAACCGTGCCAGCCCGCAAAGCGGTGCTTATGGCCCATGCCGAACAATTGGCCAAGCGGCGCGAAGAGCTTGACCGGTGCGAGGTAGTCCTCGCGCATAAGCTTGCGATCTATGAAGAATTTGAAAAGGGCACGCCATGAAGATCGCGGTTATCGGGGCCGAAGGGGATATCGGCAAAGCGGCCTGCTGTGAACTGTCGCGACGCCACCGGCTGATCAAGGTCGGTCGCAGCTCTGGCGATATCATCGCTGACATGACCGACCCCGCATCGATTGACGCGATGTACGCAAGAACCGCACCGCTGGACGCGGTCGTTGTGACGGCAGGGGATGTTCATTTCGGCGCGCTGATGGAATTTACGCCGGCACACTACATGGAGGGCCTTGCCCACAAGGCCATGGGGCAGGTTAACGTGGTGCTGGCTGGCCTGACGCGCCTCAGCGATAACGGGTCCTTCACCCTGACAAGTGGTGTGTTGGACCGCGACCCGATCCGGATGGGCTCCGGTGCCGCACTGGCCAATGGTGCACTGGGCGGGTTTGTCGTCAGCGCGGCAGTGGAAATGCCCCGTGGGATCAGGATCAACGTGGTGTCTCCGGGCTTGCTGGACGTGTCCGTGGCACGATATGGCGACTGGTTTCCCGGCCACGAACCCGTGTCCTCACATCGCGTCGGTCTGGCCTATGCACGAAGTGTCGAAGGGGCCGGTACCGGCAAAGTCATCTCGGTTCAGTGAGCCGGTGAGGTGGCTTTGCTGTCATTGCAGGCAGCTTGTCAGCGCGGAAGCGGAAGTGCGAGAAACAATGAGATTTGCCTATCTGATAGAACCACCTTTCAATGATGTAGATCCCACCGGGGCGGTCGTGGGGTGCGACGTCGAACTGGCTTTGCATGTGTGCAAAGAACTCGGCATGTTACCGTTCGAGCCGATCGAAACCGAATTTGCCGAGCTTGTCCCCGGCCTGACTTCGCGAAAGTGGCGGATGTGCACCGGGCTCTTCGTCACGGCGGAGCGCCGGAAATCGGTGCTGTTCAGCCGCGCGATCTGGGCGCTGCCGGACGGGCTTTTGGTGGCGCGGGGTAACCCGCTGGGACTGGCAGGGTATCGGTCTGTCGCCGAAACCCCCCATGCGCGTCTTGCTGTGATCCGCGACCAGTTTCAGCGCTCTTCGGCGACCGCGTCCGGCGTGTCCGGTGATCGTATCCATGTCTTCGATGCCTATCGCGATGCAGCAGCGGCAGTCGTCGAAGGGCGGGTTGATGCCTATGCAAGCGTGGCGCATGCGCATGTCGGGTTTATGCAGCGAAACGGCTCCTTGCCGCTCGATGTCGTGATGATCCATGACGATGAAAAACCACCGGCGTTTGGGGCTTTCGCGGTCAATAAGTCCGATCACGACCTGCTGCGCGACGTCAACCGGATACTCGACGCCCACATCGGCAGCCCAAGGCACCGCGAGATGATGGCGCGATACGGGTTTTCATCACAGGAGGTGGATCGATTGCTGATCTGGCGCCGGCGCGCTGCCGCCATGCCGCCGACATATGCCATCCTAGTGACCGGAATAGGCAAAATAGATGCCGAAGACACCGACGACGATCAGGCTGAAGGCCCAGACCAGGTCAAGGTTGAACCATGTCCGCGACAGGAACTTCAGGCCGAGCCAGACATAGATCGCATAGGCAATAACACCACCGGCAACGGTCATGGACAGGGTGTGGACCAGCGCGACGCTGAATGCCGTGATGATATTGTTGCCCATCAGCGCCTGCGCGGCCAGATGGCCGCTTTCGTCGGCGCCAATTGCACAAAGCCCCAGGTAGATTGGAACCAGCATCAGACCCGCCCCATGTGCCATGGCGGCAAGAAACGACCAGAGTGCGAGGCGGGCGGGGTGGATACGCGCCAAGATCTTGGGGTGCCTGCGGTTGATCACCAGATAGACCCCCATCGCAATCACCAGAAGCCCGGCTCCGATGCGGATCTCGACTTCCCATGCAACGAGCAAGATCATGAGCGAGAAGGGCAGAAGGATCCCGATCATGGCGAGGAAATGCCCAAGTGCAAGCAAGGCAAGGGCCTTGGGCAGCCCGGAGTGCTGACGCTCCATCAACGCGGCGGAAACCGCCAAAGGCCAGCCCATGCCGGGGTTGATGCCGTGGTAGAAGCCAGAAAAAATGACGGCCCACCACAGGGCCGTCAAAGATGTCACGTCGGGCGCCATTCAGACCGACGGGTAGCAGAAGCTGTCGGTCGAGCAATCGCCGCCTTCCAGCCTGATCTGATGCGCACGCAGACCTTTTGGGAAATCGATGTAGAAGTCTTTATCCAGGGTCAGACCGCCATCTTCGCCGACGTTTGCCATCACCATCTGGCCGCCCTCATTGTCCGGATAGAACTGGTCATCCCAAGTGGAATACAGCGAATTCGTCCAGTAGACCCGCTTGCCGTCGCGGCTGATTTCAACCATTTGCGGGCCATAGGCAAAATCCTTGCCATTGACGTGTTTGGTGCCACGCGCAATGCCGCCCAGTTCCACCTTGCCCGCAAGCACGGGGTTCATCGGGTCGCTCACGTCATACTGGTGCATTTCGCCCAGTCCCCAGCAGGCAACGTAAAGATATTTGTCATCGAGGCTGAGGTCGATATCAGTGACCAGCGGCGGCACCGCACCAAAGCCCTGAAGCAGCGGAGGCAGGTTTTCGGGGTCTTCCGGACGCGGATCAATTGTAATCGTTTTCTTGGATTTCCACGTGCCGTCATCATCGCGCCACCATGTGAAGATCGCGCCCTGAAGGTTGGTTGTATCCACCACGACCCCGCAGAACCCGTAGGATTTGGTCGGATCGTGGGCAGGCCGGATTTCCAGCGCCATCTGGTAGTTCTCGCCAAAATCCATGGTCTGGATGTTCTTGCGCGCGCGCAGATCCCAGAAGTGGATCGAGTGGCCGTACTTGTTGGAAAGCAAGTCCTCCGGTACCACGCCCTTTTCGAACTGTGGCGGCAGCCCCCATTCAGAAGAGACCATGTAGTCCTGCGGCAGGTTCCACCAGAAATCGTAGTGCTTATCCTGTTTGCCCCGGTCCATTTCATAGCGGCCGATGATCTCGAAGGTTTCGCAATCCATGATGAAGATGCCCGGCGGGCCATCTGTGCCATCTTCGCCGCCACCTCCCAAGGTGGAGACGTAAATGCCCTCGGGGCCGCAATGGATGGTGTGCGGGCGTGAATACCCGGTCTTGGCAAACACCTCTTCGGGCTCGATGATCTTGTGGATCTTTGCTTCGAGCGGTTCCTTGGCGTCGATGATGTAAATGCGCGACGATCTGATGCCGGGCACGATCAGGTACCGGCGCTCCAGAAACGCGTGGCCGGACAGGGGCGACAGCGATGAGGAACAGGCGTTCCAGCCAAAGTGGTGAAACTCATCGCCCTTGTTGGGGACGATGACCTGATGCACGATCTGTCCGTAGGTGTCCGAGTCCGGTTTGAGATCGACGACGGCAATACCGTCCGATTGTGAGCCGTCCGGACTGAGCATCACCGTAAACGCATAGTTCTCCACTGGTGCCTGCATCGCGAGCTTTGGCGAAGCGTGAAAAGTTGGATCAGGTCTCAGGTTCATGTCTTTCCTCCCAAATTGAAATGAATGCCCGTTTTGGTCTTGCGTGATTGACCCGTTTGAGGGTCATGGATTTCAGCAGTTCAGTTACACCTCCGCTACGTTGCAAAGCTGAATGGCACCGCTGATTTTGGTGGACAGGCCAGTCAGCTTCTGACCGATCCGCCCGCGGTTTTCCTTGGTGAACCGGCGTATGGGCCCGACAGCGCCGACACTGAACGTGGCACCGATGTTTCCGATCGCAATCGGTGCCGCCACGCTGGCAATGCCAAGGTCGATTTCCTGATCGCAGTCCGCATACCCGCGCGCCACGATTGACGCGAATTCGGCCCGCAGGTCGTCCGTCGTGACCTTCGTGTGTTCCGTGTATTGTTTCATACCGCTTGACAGAATGGCATCCTGAAACGCGGGTTCTGCAAACGCGGCGATTGCCTTGGAACAGGAACAGGCATGCATCGGACGCACCCCCAGACCGGGATGAATGAACGCCCGCGCCGGATCATCGGGGGTCTCCACATGGATAATCTCGACCACGCTGTCGCGCAGGCGGGCCAGAAAAACGGTCTCGTTGAAGCTGATGGCCGCCGCCTTCAAAAGCGGCGCCGCGCAGCGCCGCACATCGACGTCGGATTTCCCCAGAAGCGCGACCCGGATCAGGCGTTCGCCGATGACGAATTTGCCGTCGTCGGACGGCTGGTCAAGAAGCTTCTGCTCCGCCAGTGACTGGATCAGCCGGTAGCATGTCGGCTTGGGCAGGCGTGTCGCTTTTTGCACTTCTGTAACGGAAACGGGTCGCCCCGCCACGGCAACGACTTCCAGAAGACCTATCAGACGTTCGAGATGCATCCTATTGGAAATCTCTCATTTAGTGAGACACTTTCTCGAATGATGAGATATTTTGGAATTATTGCAAGCTTTAATATCGGGCAAGCGGCAGGTACAGGCACTTTTGGCGGTGCGCCGCCCCAAAATCCTTTGGCGTTCATGGGGTACTACTTGCCGGTTGCAAACAGATCGGGGCGCAATGGCCTTTGGCGTGGCCCGGCTTGCCGGCAAGGGCACCCGGATACCTATTCCGGCGATTCTCGTCGATGAGGGCACGGGGTGGGGCGTGATGCCTGCATGTGCGCGGGTGTGCGTACCATCCTGTCGGCGCGACCATCGCGCAGCAGCCTCATGGACCGCCCGGTGTCTTGCGGGACTTCAGGTGTATCTTCAAAAGAAACGTAAGCCCGCACCCCAGGTCGGGTTTGACCGGGGTGCGGGCTGTGCGGACACTGACATTGCTTACTTGGGACGGATCGCGTCAGCCGTCCCCTGTACAAAGGCGATGACCTTTTGAAGATCATCCTCGCTCAGTTTATCCGCGAAAGCGGGCATGCCGCCCTGAACCATCGCGCCGTCAAGCACGATGTCTTTCGCGTTTGTCAGGACTTCGGGCGCGGAATATCCCAGATTGGGTACGGCACCACCGTTGTTGACGCCCGGTACACCGTGACAAAACAAGCAGTTCGACACGTATATCGCAAGCCCGTCGCCCACATGGTCCGGGTCATAGGGCACACCGGATACCAGCTCCAGCCGCTCCGTCGACACCGTGTCGGGCGGCGCGCTCTTGCCACCCACCTTGAAGGTATAGACCCGGCCCGGGCCCACCTTGTCCGTGGCGCGCTGCATCATGCCGTAGACGCCGCCCCAGCCCACCGCGATGGTGACATATTGTTCGCCCTCGTGCTCCCAGGTTGCAGGTGCGGCTACAACGCCCGATCCGACGGGAGTTTGCCACAGCACCTCGCCCGTGGCCGCGTCATAGGCCATAAACCGTCCATCGGCGGTACCCTGAAAGACCAGCCCGCCCGCTGTCGTAAGTGTACCACCGTTCCAGGGGGAGACATATTCCGCCCGCCAGACCTCCTTCTGCGCCACGGGGTCCCATGCCAACAAATGACCAAAAGGCGTTGCCTCTGGTGCCACCGCGTTGAACAGGTAGCCAAGGTTCCAGCCGACGCCTGACATCGTCGACATCGGCTTGTGGCTGTTCAATTCCCACGCGGGGTCCGTCGACTGCACCAGCGGCACGCCCTGCGCCGGGATATAGACCAGCCCGGTTTCGGGGTTGAAGCTCATCGGGTGCCAGTTGTGCGCGCCGTAGGCGGAAGGGATCGTCTCCCATGGTTCTGTCTTGGACCGTGCGCCTTCAGCTTCGATCGGGCGGCCGTTCTCGTCATACCCGGTGGCCCATGTCACCTCGACAAAGGGCTCGGCAGAGATAAACGCGCCGTTAGTGCGGTCGATGACGTAGAAAAACCCGTTCTTGGGCGCCTGCATCAGCACCTTGCGTTCTGCGCCGTCGATGGTCAGGTCGGCAAGGATGATGTGCTGCGTCGAAGTGTAATCCCACGTATCACCGGGCGTATTCTGATAGTGCCACTGGTACTCTCCGGTTGCCGGGTCGAGCGCCACGATCGAGGCAAGATAAAGGTTATCTCCCCCGCCCGGCGACCGCAAATGCCGGTTCCACGGCGAGCCGTTGCCGGTGCCGACATAGAGCAGGTTCAGGTCCGGGTCGTAGGCCATCGCGTCCCAGATCGTGCCGCCGCCGCCGGCCTTCCAGTATTCCGCCGATGGATCCCACGTCTCGGCGGCCGCTTCCATCGACGCATCCTCATAGGGTTTGGCAGGGTCGCCGGGCACCACGTACCAGCGCCAGTCCATCTCTCCGGACGTCGCATCATAGGCGCTGACATAGCCGCGTACGCCGAATTCCGCACCGCCGTTGCCGATGATGACGCGACCATCGATCACCCGTGGAGCACCGGTAATGGTATAGGACATCTCGCGGTTTTCTATCGTGTCGGTCACCCACAGGCGTTCGCCAGTCGCCGCGTCAATTGCGTGCAGCATCCCGTCATAGGCGCCAACGAACACCGCCCCTTCATAGAGCGCCACGCCGCGGTTCACCACGTCGCAGCACCCCTTGTGAGCGTATTCGCGCGGCACCTCCGGGTCGTAGACCCACAGCTCTTCGCCGGTGACCGCATCCAACGCGTGCACAACCGACCACGAGGCGGTCACATACATGATACCGTCCACGACAATGGGCGTCGCCTCTACCCCGCGCCGCGACTGCATGTCGTGCGACCATGCCAGTCCCAGCTCTGACACGTTGCTCGTGTCGATGCTGTCCAGTTTCGAATGGCGGGTTTCGGCGTAATCCAGCCCGTAGTTGAGCCAGTTCCGCGTCTCGCCCGCGTTGGCAATGATGGCCTGCGTATCGATCCCCCTGGTTGCCTGACGTATGTCATCCTCTGTGATCGTCTGCGCGGAAACGCCGCCCGCGATCAAGAGTGTGCTTAAGGCCAAGTACATGTGCTTCATGATGTTCCTCCCGTAAGATCTAAAATCTGGTGTGCCGTGGTCATGGCTGGCTGGCATTGCCGGATACCTTGCTGTGCGCCCCCCACCGTGCGGGTGGCAGCGGATGCGGTAACGATCTGTCCGCCAAGCCTCGTTCTCCTCCTGGTTCCATGCAGATCACGGCTACACGTCAGGATAGCAGAAACCACTCAGGCGTTCTTTGTATTTCACGCCATGCGCCGGGCGGCCTCTTGCCGCGTGCGGTGATACGACCGGGGGGACATGCCGAAGAAGGCTTTGAAACCGCGGTTGAAATTCGACAGATCCCGAAATCCCGCACAAAAGGCGATCTCTGCTATCCGGCCATGAGGATCAGCGTGCTGCTGCAGATGCTCGGTCACGTAGCGGTACCGCTTTTCACGCACCATGGTGGTGAAACTGGTATCATGATCCCGCAGCACGCGTTGAAGCTGTCGGGCAGATAACCCGACTTGTGCCGCAAGCCAGTCCAGCGTGAGGCATTCGTCAGCCAGATGACAGTCGACCAGGTCGGTGATCAGCTCGAACCTGTCCGCGTCATGCGTCAGGTCGATGTCCGAGATCGCGCGTCCCGCACCTGAAAATGCGGCATGAATCGTATCGTAAAGCAGCGATGGGCTGATGAGGCGTGTCTCGTCGCTAGTGCCGGCTGCCAGCGGCCTTATGCGGCGGATCAGAGCGCTCGCAAGCGGATGATCCCGCGGCAGGCGTTTGCCCAGTTCCAGACCGCCCCGACGCCGGCACAGAAAGCTCTGGCGCGGCAGATGTACCGACAGCAGCCGACTTGACGACTGCGCCAGATGCAGAGAGGCTTCCCGGGTGCTGTCGAGCAGGATGCTGTCGCCCGGTCGCAGGGCGCTTTGCCGGTCCCTGTGATCGACGTTCATAATGCCCGCGACGTCGAGCACAAAGAAAATATACTCGCTTTCGTCGCGCCGAATACCGGCCCGGTCCCGCGAAATCATCGCGACATCCCCGGACACATCGGCAACATCCAGAAGACCGAAACGATGAAGATCGACGCGCCCGTTCACATCCTGCTGGCGCCTGTGGGGAACCCCATCGTAATGACCACACACAGAATGCAGATCATCGTACCATTTCTCAAAAGGCGTTTTGGCGTCTTTTGGCAAGTATGTCCCAGTGCGCAAGGGTGTGCGCCGCCTCCGTTAAGTGATCAGTCTGGTCAACCCTAGAATAAGAATGCTTTCATGTCAGCAGCCTGCTTCGCGGGGAGAGGGCACCTCGCAAGCAGCCCCTTCCGCGACAGATGGCCAAGACATCAACGTGTTTCAGTGCTCACTCGCATTGGCAGACATATGTCCGGTCCGTGACCGGGTGCCATGATCCGGCGCGCACACCGGGCGCGGTCTGGCCCCCGCCTTGTCCGCGTGCCTTCGGTGAAAAATGGTTTAAGTCATCAGCTCCGAATGGTTTGTAACGCACCGAACACAAGCCCATGTGGATCATTTGTGCGGTGACCCCGGGCATTCGGCAACGCCTGCCGCAATCAGCGCGTCTATCTCGCCGTCGTCATATCCCAGTGCACTGAGAATGTCGTATGTGTCAGCCCCGACGCGCCCGGGCTCAGTGTTTCGAGCGCTGCCGGCATCGCCATCGAGCAGAAAGGGCAATCCCGCAAACCCCGCTGCACCGCGCTCCGCGTAGTGTCGCTGTGCTGCGGGTGGCAGCTCAAGGGCCTGAGGCAAGGTGCGCAGCCGGGCACAGGGCACGCCCGCGGTCATCAGTCTGGCCTCCCAATCCGCCGCCGTCTTGCTGCGCAGGATCGCGGTCAGTTCCGCCTCCAGTGCCGCGCGGTGACGATCTCGTGCAGTCCCGTGGGCGAAGCGCGGATCGGACAGCCAGTCTTCCTTGTTCAGGGCCCCGGCAAGCGCGCGGAACTGCGCCTCTTCATTCACGCCAAGGCTGATGTGGCCCTCTTTGCACGCAAAGGTGCCGGAGGAGGGTGAGCGGCTGTTGGCGGCGTTGCCCCGCGGCTTTGGCCGGGTACCCGTCAAGCGGTAATCCGCGACGGTGGACCCCATCAGCGCAAAGGCCGTCTCCAGCATCGAGACGTCGACAAAGGCACCTTTGCCACTGGTGCGTCGGGCCAGGAGTGCGGCCAGCACACCCAGCGCGCCCGCCAGAGCCGTGGCATAATCAACAACGGGGGCACCGGTGCGCGTCGGCCCCGTCTCACCCGTTCCGGTAAGCGACATCAGGCCGCTGATGGCCTGAATGTTCACGTCATAGGCAGGGGCGTTGGCCATCTCGTTATTGCGGCCATACCCGGTCATGGCGCAGTGGATCAGCCGGGGGTTGAGGGTGCGCGTCCGGGCCTCGGTCGCCTCCAGCCGTTCCAACGTGGCCGGACGGTGGTTTTCGACAAGAACATCAGCTGATTTCAGAAGCCGCCCAAAGACGTCACGCCCGGCTGCTGTCGACAGGTCAAGCGCCAGGGATCTTTTGCCGGCACCCTGCGTCAGGAAGGCTGTACTCCTGCCATTGCCCGCGCGATCCCGGTCAGAGCCACCACGGTGGCGCATCGCGTCCCCGCGACCGGGCCGCTCCAGCTTGATGACCTCCGCCCCGAGCAACCCGAGGTAATAGGCGCAGGCCGGTCCCGCCAGAACATGGGTCCAATCGATGACGCGGATGCCGGTAAGCGGGGCTGGCATCAGGCGTCCTCCAGCGCATGATCGCGCGCCTGCCGTCTCCGACCGCGCACGCGCAGGACAAGCGCAGCGATGCCGATCACCAGAAAGAGCAGGGCGATGGGACGTGTGACAAAGATCATCATGCCATTGTCACTGAGCAGCAGGGCCTGCCGAAATGTCTCCTCCGCGCCGCCGGCCAGAACGAATGAAATGACAAAGGCGGCCGGATTGAAATCAAGCTTGCGCATGGCCCACCCGGCAAAGCCCGCCGTCACCATGACATAGACATCAAAGAGATTTCCCCGCGAGGTATAGGCGGCGACAAAGGATGTCAAAAAAATGATCGGATACAGCACTTGTGTCGGGATGCGCGTGATGAAGCGACCGACCAGCGCCGCGCCATAGTAACCGATCAGCCCATACATCAGGATTCCGATCAGCCCGCAGGCAAAGAGCGCATAGATCAGGTCACGGCTTGTGAGGAAGAGAGTTGGACCGATCTGGATGCCGTGGATCAGAAAGACCCCGATGAGGATGGCGCCGATGGTTGATCCGGGGATACCAAGGGTCAGCAGGGGCGCCATGGATGGTCCGCTGACCGCGTTGTTCGCGGCCTCCGGGGCGGCGACGCCTTCCAGCGCGCCCTTGCCCCAATCGCTGGAATTTGTAGCGCGACGCTTGCCTTCACCGTAGGCCACGAAGGCCGCTATGGCCGACCCCAGGCCCGGCAGCATCCCGATGAATGCGCCGATAAAGGACGAGCGGATCACATGCGGCAGGCAGGGTTTGTATTCTGACCAGCTGAGGCTGTTGCGCGCGGCATCATCGCCATCGGGAACCAACGCGGTCTTAGTGCCGCGCGCCTCGATCTGGGCAAAGACCTCGCCCAACACGAAGATCCCGATCATCAGCGGCACAAGGCTGATCCCGTTTGTCAGATCGAAACTGCCGAAGGTAAAGCGCTCGGTGGAGCTGATGGGGTCGAGGCCAATCATATTGACCAGCACCCCCAGCGCGGCGGAGGCAAGCCCCCGTGTGACCGACTTGCCGATCACCGAGCCGATCACGATGAAGGCAGCGAAGAAAACCGCAAACAGTTCGGGTGGTCCAAGCTTGAGCGCGAGTGCGGCGATCCATGCCACACCCAAGATCAGCAGGATTTCTCCGGTGAAATCTCCGATGACAGAGGAGAGCGTGGCGGTTTTCATCGCCTTGCCGGCCTTACCCTGCCGGGCCAGCGGGTAGCCATCGATCTGGGTGGCCGCCGACGCTGCGGTGCCGGGCGTGTTAAACAGGATGGCTGCGATCGATCCACCGTAACGCCCTGATTTGCCGATGACATAGAGGAAGGCAAGGGCCGGCAGCGGTTCCATGTAGAAGGTCAGGGGCAGCAGCATTGCAATGGCTGCCGATGCTGTCAGTCCGGGAATGGCGCCGACGATCATCCCGACGACGGCGGCCAGGAAAACCCACCCCAGCAGGATCGGGTCGCTCAGAACGGTTGCAAGGCCAGCGAAAATATCCACCGCGTCAGTACCCCCCCAGCACGTCAAGCAGGTCGAACCAGCGGCCCAGCGGCGGGAACACGCCCAGAAGCTCAAAGAAGATCGCGTGATAGGCGAGGGGGCACAGGACTGCGGCCGCACCAAGGCCCATGGGATGGCGCACGCCGAAGATCCACAACACCACGGGTGCCGCAAGCGCTGTGCTGATCAGGTAGCCGAAGGCCGACAGGGTCCAGACATAGACAAACGACACCAGCAGAAGGGCGAAGATCGCGGGGACGTGGCGGTGATCAAGCGGCGCTGCCTTGCGGGCCCCCCAAAGCTCGGCAGCGCCCACTGCGATCAGTGAAAGTGACCCGGCGAGGGGGAAGACCCGCGCACCCCAGCGACCATATTGATCCAGCGAAATCCCCATGCTGGTGGCCGCCGCGCCGACCCCAAGCAGGATCAGCGCGATGCCCACAGCCCGCGGCGCAGGGGAGCCCCCGGGCGTCACCGCCTCAGCCCTGCGACTTCAGCGCGTCAATCACGGGCTGTGTGTCGATCTGCATCTGCCGCAGGCGTGCTGCGGTATCCGCACCGTTGAGGAACGCGGGCACATTGCCGCGTTCGCGCATCAGGTCGGCAAATTGCTGGGTCTCCGTGATTGCCTTCAATGCGGCCTCCATCCCCGCGATGATCTCTGGGTCTGTTCCCTTCGGCGCAAAGAATACGATGGGCGACGATACGGCGACATAGTCAAAGCCCAGTTCCGCAAGGGTTGGCACGTCACCGCGGATTGCGTCGCGCTCCGGTGCGACAAGCGCCAGAACACGCAACTCATTCTCGAACCCAGCCGCCTGCTGAATACCGACAAAGGCAAAATCGACCTGTTCGCCGATCACCGCAGCGCGGGTTGGCCCGCCGCCCTTGAACGGAACGTCCTGTGCCTCAAGCCCGTTGCGATTGAGAAAGCTCTGACCCGCCACCTGGTGGAACCCGCCGCGCCCGTTGTGCGCCCATCTCAGGCGTCCCGGGGTCGCCGTTGCGGCCTCAACCAGATCCTGGACGGATTGGAACGGGCTGTTTGCGGGCACGATAACGGCGGGCGTCAGGTTGCCGATCTGTGCAATGATCTCGAAGCTGTCGAAAGGGGTTACGTCGGTGCCGCGCAGCATGGACGTCAGCAGGAAAGAACCCGCCGAGGTGACCATGACGGTGCTGCCATCGGGGCGGGCAGCGGCTGCCTCGGTTGCCCCGGTGATCCCCGATGACCCCGGCTTGTTCACGATCACAAGGGGTACCGGCAGAATGCCGTCGGCGGCGGCGGCCGCTGCCCGTGCCAGCGCATCGGTGCCACCACCTGCGGAATATGGCAGGATGGCGTTGATCGGTCGCCGTGGTGTCCATTCCGCCCAAGCCGGAGCGGCGGCGAGCACCGCCGTCGCTGACAGCCCGGAGTTGATAAAGTCGCGTCGTTTCATGGTGTCCTCCCACAGACTTGAGCGCGTCTCTTGGCGCGTCGAGACTAAACTCTCTGGACCCTATCTCCGATTTCGTCGTAGAAAAAACGCAATTATCAGATGTATAAATCGAATAATCAGAACAATGAACCTGCGCGCCCTTAAGATATTTGCCTATGTGATGGAAGAGGGAACCCTGGCCCGTGCGGCCGACCGGATGCATCTGAGCCAGTCCGCGGCAAGTCGCCAGCTGAGTCTGCTGGAACAGGAATTCGACATCACCCTTTTCCGGCGCGACCAGAAACGCCTGATCCCCACGCCATATGCAGAACGTTTCTACCCTGAAGCGCTGCGCATATTGGCGCAAATCGATGAGTTGCCGACCTTCTTCGATCAGATGGCCTCGGACCTGCGCGAGCCGCTGCGCATCGTTTCTCAGACACGCATCGCCAATGGGTTGGTTTTGCCTGCCTTGGGAGAGTTCGCCGCGCTTCTGCCCGCACAGCCGGTCAAGCTGGAAATCCATTTGCGACGCGATCTGGCGCGGCGCATCATGAACCACCGTTTCGATCTGTGCGTCTCGGCGCTGCCATTGCCGGTGGAAAATCTTGATCCCGAGAGGTTGGGGGCGACGCGGCTCTGCGTTGCCCTGGCCCGCGATCATCCGCTTGCCACCCGCGAGGTTTTGGGCATCAGGGACCTTCAGGGAGTTCCCTACATCGCACTCGACGAGACGACGGTTTTACGGCGGCTGATCGACCGCGAAATGGAGCGTCTCAACACACCGTTGAGCATAACGCATGAGGTCTCTGTCGGGGCGGCGGCCTACCGTCTGGTTCATCGCGGGCTCGGCTTTACCTTTGCCGATCCGGTTTCGCTTGATCCTGAGTTGTCGGACGGGATTGCCTTGGTGCCATGGGAGCAGGACCTCAAGATCGAGTTCGGTTACTTTGTGCCGATGCGCAGCACGGCCAATGATGCAGCCCGCGCGTTCGGAAAGATCCTGGAGCGTCGGTTTGCAGCGAAGTCGGGTATGGGTTGAGTGAAAGCGGCGGGCTTTCGGCGGCGGGGTCACGCAGGGCATATGCGCCTGCACTGACATCACCGCGCCCCTTTCACTGATCGGTGCACCACGGTTGACGACGAACGCCACACCATCGTTTCGCGATGCCTGCCTGCGGGGCCGTCAGGGACGGACTTCGAATTCAACCCGGCGGTTCCAGGCCTGTGCCAACGCACGGGCTTCGCCTTTCAGGCCTTCCTCCGCGCCTGCTGCCGTGTCCTCTCCCTTGCCTCGCGTGATGTATGTTGCACCCGTGTCGGCCGCGCGCAGAAAGGCTGCAACGGCTCTGGCACGGGCCTCGGACAGGCTTTGGTTGGAAGCCGCGTCACCGCGCGAATCCGCGTAACCGGTGATCATGACGCGGCTGGCCCGGAACCGGCGAATATCGTCTGCGACGGTTTGCAACACAGCTTTGCCTGTGTCCGTCACACGCGCCTCACCGGTGTCAAACTGAACGACGTCACCAATGGTGATCTTGACCGGCCCACGGGACATGGCGATGGCCTGTACGCCAATCGCAAGGATAAGCGCACCCGTTGCGAAAACGTAAGCAGCGCCCACCAGAAAAGAGGATGCCAGACGAGACCCCCGCGTCCACACAAACCGCTCATCATTGCCGGAATAGCGAAAGTACTCGCGTTCATTTGCGGGCGGCACTTCCAATATGCGCCGCGCGTCCTGACCAGTATAGGTGCCGTTGAGAACCGCCCGGGAATCGGGCTCCAGCCGAAACCCACGATTGGTTTTCCGCCCGGTCGCATCTTCGACGCTCAACACTCCGGCGATGATGAAGTATGCCAGCAACCCGATTATCGCCGCGCCCGACAGCCAGAGCACCCATCTGTTCAAGTCCAGCCAAAACGGGTTCTCGTGAACCTGCCAGTACAGATAGGCGATTGCCAAAGCTGAAAATACGGCGGTGAAAATCCCCAGCAACCGTGACGCCCCCCTGTCGAGAAGCGGGGCGAGAAAGTCGAATGTCATCAAGAGCAAAGCGGCAAGGCTGAGGATCGCCAACATCATCAGCCACGTGCCTTGCAGCGGCCCCAGTTGTTCGATCAGAATGGCAGGATCGGTGGTCATATCCGCGGCCTAAAATGCGACTGAGTTGCTGTTATTACTGTGCGATACCGGAATTTTCGTGTGATCGAGCACCGGCTTGGGCGCGCCTTTGTAGATCCCGCGGAAAATATAGGTCTGCGGCTTCAGTTTCATCTTGGCAACGCCCTTGGCGTTGGATTTCCCGCCGCGCTTCCAACTGCGATTGTTGGGAAAGGCGTGATCGACGAGCGTGTCGCTGGTGCCGCTTTGCAGGGTCAGGGTGAAGGTTACCAGGGGACTGAGCGGTGAAATCCAGGATGAAAACGCGTTGATCACCATCGTCACGGCATCTACCTGATTGGCCATCGCCGCCTTCGAGACGCCCTGCATCATCCGGGATGCAGACCCTTGGATGCTGAGCACATGATCAAGGTCTAAACCCATATCCGCCGCAGCATCGGTCATCGGGCCGTGAGCGAGTTGCTGAAGCAGGACGTTTGTCGATTTTTTTGTCCGACCTGCCTGTGTTGCGGCGGTCTGCAGGATGGTACCCATCAACCGGGCATTTCTGAAGTCTTCCACGTAGCCGAATTCCGGGTTGAGCAGAGCCGCCCTGATCTGCTTTTTTGCGCTGTCGCTGAAGGGTTGCTCCGACCTCTCGAGGATCGTTGAGACGAGGGCGTCGAACACAGCTTCGTCGTCTTCGTCGGGTTGCGCAATCAGTTCGGAAAGCTCTGTCTTGGTCAAATACATCGGTCGGTCTCATCAAGAAATCTGCTTCGGGACGATGCGAAAATTGAATGCAAACAGAGTACGATACTCTGCCCCACACGCCAACAATTTCATTTCGACCACGTGCCGTCGCCCCATGTCTGTCCGAGGCGCGCCGACCGGGTCTGTGATTGCGGGGACGTGCAGAGCACTCCCGCGCGGCCCGGCCAAAGACCCCCAAACGACGCGGCAGGCATCTGCTGAAGCCTGCGGAAAACACCTTGGAGACATTGACCGATGTCAAGCCCGCCGGGTTCTTTCGTGGTCCTTTCTGCAGGACCCCATCCCAAAGGAGTGAACGCATGTCCAAGATGATGAAAGCAACGATATTCGTGGAACCCGGACGCATTGCGCTTGACGATCGGCCCATTCCGGACATCGGGCCTCTCGATGCGCTGATCCGGATTACCACCACGACGATCTGCGGTACCGACATCCACATAATGAAAGGCGAATACCCGGTCGCACCCGGTCTTATTATCGGGCACGAACCGGTCGGCGTGATTGACAAGCTGGGATCGGCAGTAACGGGATATCAGGAGGGTCAGCGCGTTATTGTCGGTGCGATAACGCCGTGCGGCTGGTCCAACGCAAGCCTGAGCGGACACCATGCACAGTGCGGCAGGGCGGCGCCGCATGGTTATGAGGCCATCGGCGGTTGGCGCTTTGGCAATACGATTGATGGATGCCAGGCGGAGTTCCTGCATGTGCCGGACGCCATGGCGAACCTTGCGCCCATCCCGGATGATCTGAGCGATGAGCAGGTGCTGATGTGTCCCGACATTATGTCCACCGGGTTTTCGGGCGCAGAATCAGGTAACATACGGATCGGCGATACCGTTGCTGTGTTTGCACAGGGGCCCATCGGGCTTTGCGCCACGGGAGGCGCGCGACTGATGGGGGCATCGCAGATCATTGCGGTCGAAACCGTTCCCGAAAGGATGCAAGCCGCACAGGAAATGGGTGCGGACGTTGTTGTCGATTTTCACAAGGAGGACGCGGTTGAGGCCATCCGGCGCATCACCAACGGTCGCGGTGTGGATGTCGCTATCGAGGCTCTGGGTCTGCAACAGACATTCGAAGCGGCGTTGCGCGTGTTGCGGCCCGGTGGCGTTTTGTCCTCCCTTGGCGTTTATTCCGGTGATCTTCAGATACCGCTTGATGCTTTCGCGGCGGGTCTTGGCGATCACACGATCCGCACAACACTATGCCCCGGCGGCAAGGAGCGGATGCGCCGCCTGATGAACATCGTCGCATCCAACCGGTTGGACACAACACGGCTGGTGACGCACCGCTACCGGCTGGATGACATTGAAAAAGCATATGAACTCTTCGCCGAGCAATCAGACGGCGTCCTGAAAATTGCCATCACGCCGTGAGCCGTGGCCGGGAGGTTGCAGCGGGCAAAGAGGGCCGTGGGACGGGTAGCGACCGGTCGTGATCGCCACGCATCGGCAACCTTGTCATAAAGGGTCTTGACGATGCGCGGGCCAATTCGGTGCAGGGTGACCGTTTGGAGTGTGTGGACGCCCGGCCCACCGCGGTGACCGCGATTTGGCTGAGAGAACAAGGGGCAGGCTTCGGGTGCAAGGCGTGGCACGCCTTCCCGCGTACTTAGTGCGGATCATGGGCGCAGGACTTTTGGGAGGCGGCCTCCATAACCCTGAACGTGCCCAGATCTTCAATCCGGTAGCCTTCCGGATAGGTCGGTCGAGGGCGTTGCGTCAGCAATCGCGGCTTCCGCCGGGGCGGCAACAGCCGCAGAATACCCGCGCGCATGCGCAGGGCTGCGACCGTCACCCGACTGAACCACCTTGGCACGGGGCGCAACCCCATGGCGTCGAGCAAGGCCGGATCCAGAAGCGCGCGGACAGCGGGCCTGCCCGCCCAAAAGAGCCACCGGGGCAGGTAAAAGCCCAACAACAGCCTTATGGTCGCCTCCGAAATCCGTCGGTTCGTCTCGGCAAATCGAAAGTTGGTGACCTCGTATGCTTCGTTCCAATACATGATGGTCTCGAGCTCCATGGGGATACCCTTGATTCCCATGCGCTCCCCGAGACCCCGGTAATACAGAAACCATGCGCGTTGCTCCCGCGGGGTCATGGGCCGTCGGCCATAACGGTCGAGCCAGCGGATCGGCTCGCAGATGAAAGTCGACAACACATAGAGCATGTCAGAATTGTCGATCCTGAACCTATTGTGCATGGCGTTCATCCGAGCGATTGCCCGCTTGCCCCGCCTACTGTCGAGCCCGTTTTCAATGGTTTCGGCGAGGATCAGTTCGGTGTCGTCATAGCGTTTGCGCGGCCGGGTTTCGAATTCTCCGGTTTTTGCCAGTAACCCGGAGATGGCAGGTATGCCGTAGGTTCGGAACAACGCGAATTCGAGGGCGCGTTCGATGTCCCATGAAAACTCATATGCATAGAGAAAACGTGCGATTTCTTCGTAGTCCTGCTCCGGGTCCAGGGATGCGATCTGTTTGGAGGTGGCTGGACCGCGCATCTGCGCCGGATTGGAGAAAAGCAGATGGCTCATACGTATCAATTTCCTTCTTTCAATGCACTCTTGGTCAACAGCACCTGCACGCTCCGCCAGCGACCGGCAGCCACCCGAGACGCGCGTTTGGTCGCGTCGCGCCATTGCCCCCGCATCGTTTGAGAGAGTTCCTGGCGTCCAGGCGGGTGTTTCTGAAATGTAAAAAAATGTTTAGTCATTTGAAAATAAATAAAAAATATTCAGAGCGCCAAGGATGCCTCACTTGCCATTGCTTTCAGCCCGGGCAGCCCCCTTGGTCCGATCACGACGTAATCGGCATTGCCTGCGCTCCACGTCACGAAATCAAAGTTGTTGATGGTGCGATCCGTGAATGTCGGTGCCCCAGCCGTTGGCGCGCCGCTGCGCTGCAAACACAATGCAATCACCGTGCCATCCCCTTGGCGATACATCAGCTGGGCGACGGGTTTTCCATTTGCAACCAGCAGACGCGCCCCTTCAAACGTCAGGTCGAACCCGGACAAGTCAGGAATCGTGAAGCTCACGCCAACCGTTTTTCCCAGCCATGTCTCGATGTGCTGGGCCTCATTTGCCCCGACTTCGACAAGGTGACGCGTCTGGCTGGCGTAAACACCATGGTAATCCGCGATATCGCTGAGCCATCCGGTCGTCCGGGGCGGCGCTGTCTGATCCTTGAGGAGATATCCGCCGACGCCGCCGATCATGAACACAACAAGGCTTGCCGCCAGTGTTCCCCAGATCGGGCGAGAGGGCCGCGGACCTGAAGTTGGCCGGGCCGCCTTAATCTTTTTAGCCAGTGTCAGCGGCACCGGGTGGCTGAGTTCAGCGTCGTATTGCTCCTGCGCGGCTGCATGGGCGCTGATCAGCGCATCCAGTTCGGCCTGTGCCTCGGGGTCCGCTGCAAGGCGGGTTTCAATGGCTGCGGCTTCGGCAACATCCAGTTCACCATCCAGATAAGCGCTGAGTTTCAATGATATGTCTGTCATTTCGCAACACACCCCGGCGCCGACAGGCTGGAGACAAGCAACTTGCGCGCGCGATGGATGCGGCTCATTACCGTGCCTATCGGGATACCCAGCAATTCCGATACTTCGCGGTAGCTGTAGCCCTCCGCGCAGACCAGCATCAAAGGTTGCGACAGATCTTGGGGCAGGTCCTCTACCTTCCCGCGCACCTGTTGAGCGGCGATTCTTTCGTTCACGGTATCTTCGGCGCGCAACTCGGTAGCTTCCTCGGCAGGCACCTGACCCTCGCCATGGCGCACCTTTCGCTTGCGGATTTCGCTGATCCACAAATTCCGCACAACCCTGAACATCCAACGATCAAGCGGTTGGGCCGGGTCGTATTGCTGCCACCTTTGCAGCGCGGTTGTGCATGCGTCCTGCAGCAGGTCGTCGGCATCCGGGCCGGACCGCGTCAAGCTGCGGGCGAACCGGCGCAACCGGGGCAAAAGGCCTATCATCTCGGTCTTGAACTGGTCGAATGTCATTGCGCTTCCGAAGCCGGGCTCCACTATGAAAATGTCTGTCGCTAAAATCTGATGCGGTCAAATCATGATGATCGCGGTAACAGTAGATGGATATTCCTTTGCTGGCATTTTCGGCGGGCAATTGCTGATGCGGGTTGGTGAAAGGGTCGGGCTCCCACCGCGTGACGGCTCTGACACGAACCGCTCAGCGATCTGTGGCAATTCTCGTCTGTGCCTCAATTGCCGTGCTTGCATCCGGATCCGGGCAGTGTCAGGCTGCGGTCGCCATCGGCAAGAGATGCACGGTAATTAACTTCATATTGGAATCCTTTGCGAATGCTTGAGCCGCGCCAGATACGCCGCTTACACTTGCATTACGCGCGGCGAGGCGGATCTATTCTCAGGTTGGCGCAATTTCGTGACAGTATAAACCGGTTACCCACGCGTCGATTTCCCGGGGCCGCTGCGGACACGATGGTCGGAAAGGGCGGCCCCTAGCGCTCATTCTTAATGAGGTCCCGAATTGCCAGAGCCGCGCAATAGAGCGACACCAGGGGGTCGAAGCCATTAAACTCCATAACGACCAGATTTCGTGCCTTGAGTTTTCTTCTCCAGGCGAGAGGCGACATAACCCAATCCGGCGCATCCGCACGGTAACGCCACAGGACGTTGATCAGATCCGGAAAGGCGCGCACCGCCTTGATGCGTCCGGGATCAGAATTATCCACGGCATCCACGATCCGCGCTCCCGTCAGATCCTGATAGGCCATTAGCGGGATGTCAGCCTGTGACGCTTTGGTGGCGGCAATCCAGCTCCATGCGCGCGGGTTCACTTCTATCAACCGAAACCGGTCCGAACCTGGCTCTCGCCGATACTCGAACTCGGCAATCCCGTTATAGCCAAGCTGTGACACGATCCATCTTACCTCGTCGAGAAGCGTGTCGGGTACCTCATCGTTTTGCCCAAGGATCGTATTCCCGTAAGCGGCGGGAAACCCATGCAGTTTTCGGCCTACGAAAATTCCCCGTACCGCGGCGGTCCGGTCTGCATAGATGCCGATCGAGTACATGTCCTCGCTGCTGCCGGGCACAAACTCCTGAACCACGAAATGCTCGAGTATCCCGGCGTGTCGCGCTCTGAAGTCTGCCCAGTCTTCGGCGCTTTCGATCTTGCGGAAGCGCAAATCCGAATGCCGCACGCCCGTCGGCAGTTCTGCGTCCAGCGCAAGAAAACACGAGAAATTCAGCGGTTTCACGATGATTGGGAAGGGTAGCTGGCACTCGAAAGCGCTGGCCATCACGGAGCGCGGTACATCGAGACCGCGCTCCAAAGCCCAGGATGCAAAGCGCAATTGATCGGTGATCAGCGCAACCGCGTCCGATGCAGCGCCACAGATGGTCGCAACCGGGGCGAGCTGTTCTGAAAATGTGGCAAGAAGCTGAGCAAAATGGTCGTCGGTCGGGATCAGGACAGGCACCTGCCCATCGCGCCCGACTTCCCGGGCAATGTCGGCGACCCGTGCCGCGGCACCTTCCGGATCGGACCTTGGATCCGGCATTCGCCGGAACGACGCCCGCCGCGACCAAGCCGCCTGCAGCCGCCGGGTTTCGCAGACAACGCAGGGGATGCCCTCTGCCGAGAGAGACGAGATAATGCCGAGCGCAGGGAACCGGGCACCGAGAATAATCGCCGTCGGCGGCATGGGCATGGCTCAGTCGTCCGGAACGATATGAAATCTGCCGGAGATCGCCGCGCGTGCACAGCCACCGAATTCCTGGGCGACATCTGCCAGTTCCGCCTCTGTACCAGGATCAAGCCTGACGAACCTGCCGGGCGGCACACTGACGTTGAGCGGCGATTTCATCACGGGCTGATCCACCGGCATGGATGTGGGTATCAACTCCCCCCCGACCGTGCCATGCGCTGACAGGAACAGATCCTCCAAAGGCGAAATGAAGGCTTCCATGCGCATCATCTTGGGATAGCCGTCTTCATCTTCCGGCGGCACGAAGGATTGAAAAACGGCGGAGAGCGCGTGGGGGAAAACCCGTTGCGCGATGTTCCGGACCGGGCCCCGCAGGAACTGGCGCGGAACCCCGGCCCCGTCGGCGCTTAGCCCAAGTGCGCGCCGCGCGGCCACCGGGGATGTGAAGCGGCCAAACAGAATATCGCGGCCCTCGTCGGAATTCGCGAGTTTGACGACGAGGTTTGGCCAGCGCGGATCGTCTGTTAAAACCGGTACCTCCGGCCCGCGACCGCCCGGAACAGGTGCCAACCTGCCGCCCTTGGCCACGCGCCGGTCCAGGGCCTCGGGCAACCAGCGGTCAAACTGGCTTTTCTGATGCAAAAACTGGAAGGTCGCGCTTTCACTCAACGCGGTTGAGACAACGTAAAGCGTGTCCCGCTCCAGATCGCGCGGCAAGCCTATCATGGGATTGACAAGGGGGTCGCCGGTCTCGTGCATCGCTGAGCAGGGCATGATCTCGATATCATAGGCTTTGGCCGCCGCTTCGAATTCGCGCAAGTGCTCAGTCCGCCACGACCGGCGGTGAAGGACGATTTTTTTGAACTTCTGGCGCTTGGCCATTTCGGCCAGGCCCACGATGAAGGGATCGATGTCTTCGGAATACAACACCCGTCGCTCGGGCATCAGGCCCGCGGTGAGATTGCACTCAAGCGCATAGTACCGCCCGTTGAAGCGATGCAGATCAAGACCAACCAGGGTGCCGACCAACGCATGTTTATCACGGTCGTACCAATAGGCCCGGTACTCGGGCGTCTGATCAAGCCGTGCGGATGACGCCAGCGCGGCCGCGTGCGGCCGTCCGGGACTGGGCACCGGGCCAAGGGTGCGCAGCGCTTCGATGATGTCGAAGGCCGTCACGGCGCCGTAATACCCCCATTGGATTTCCGCCATACGGCGGGGGAGGCGCAGCTTCATCCTGATCCGGTCAATCCCCAGCCGGCAGGAATCTGCGAAGCGCGTGCGCCGTGCAAGTGACGCACTCAGCGCGGCATCCCCTTGCGCGCAATCCGCGCCTGTCTGCTCCAGCAGACGACCGGGAAAGCTCCCGCGTTCATCGCGCGCGAAAGCGCCGATTTTGCTGGCCTGGGTGACCAGCCATCTGGGGGTTTTCTTCAGGGACCACCACCATTGCTGAACAAACGGTTTTGGATCGTCACGTGACCAGACGGCAAATGTCTTGGGGCGCCTGTAACTTGCCAAAAGCTCCCGGAAACTGAAATCGTCGCGTCTCAGGCTTTTGACGGTCGAGAAAAAATCAGCATGCAGGTGGATCCAGACACCCTGCCAGCCGTTCGGATTGTCGCCTTCCATCTCTTGGCCCGCCGCCTCGCAATAGGCCATAAGCGCATAGTTGTGACCCGCCTTGAGCGCCAGACCGTGGCTGAGCGGACTGCGTCCGTTGATTTCCATCAGGTAGTGACGGCCATTGCGGATGTCCTGCTTGAAGGCAACGCTGGCAATGCCCCGCCATTCGATCCGCTCCAGCAGCGCGAGCGTGAGGTCATGAAGCTCGGGCGCGTCGTAGGTTTCGCAGGCCCGCGCGACCCCGAAAACAGGGGGTTCCTGCCGCAGCTTGCGATAGGTGAAAGCCCCCCGCGGCGCACCATTCGCATCGATGAACACCTGAAAGTGCTGAATCGCGGTTTCCGGCCCGACGACGAATTCCACGATCTCGCAGTCAAAACCTTCCGCTTCCACCATTGCGATAACCCCGGCGAGTTCTTCTGCATTCTCGACCTGGAACAGTTTTTTGTTGAAGACATGGGCAAACTGATGCCCTTGGATGGGTTTCACAAGAACCGGATAGTCCAGTTCGGACGCGCCTTGAAAATCGGCGGTTGCCTTTCCGTAAACCTCGGGCACCGCAATACCCACCTCCCGCGCCGAGGCGACGGTTTGCGATTTGTCGATCACGCGCTCGACGATCTCCCAGGGCGGACATGTCAGCCGGAAATTCTCTGACAGCCGGGCATGGTTTTTCGCCATTCCGGTTAACGCGTGGTCATTGGTGGGGATCAGCACAGCTCCTTTCCAAAGGTCCAGATGGCTCTCCAGAAAATCCACCAAAACATCCGGGTCGGACGCAATTTCCAGAAGCGAGAAGCTTTGCTTTACGTATTTCGAATAGTGGCCCATATCCGAACGCAGCGTCTGAACCGCATAGACAGGGATGCGACACCGGCCAAGCGACCGGATAACGCCCGTGCCGTTTGCATGAGCGCCGATGACAATGGCCGGGCGACGCTCAGTCATCCGGCCGATCGCGGCAATGTGCAATTGTCGTGTCGATGCGACCACCCTCACACAAAAACGATCCCGGGTTGGAACGGCATGCGGTTCGCAGTCGATACCGCAGCTTAGCAATCCCCCGGGCTTCCCCTCCGGGCCAATGGTGGGGAGTGCGGGTGACCATGTCAACGTTCTGGTTCCAAAAAAGAAACCTTTGGGCATCGCGGCAGTGGCGCAAGCATAATGTTCGGGCCGTTGCCGCCCTGACACCGGGGCGCAGTGATCGCCGGGTCACAGAGTCGGCAGTAGTATGCCTGCGCCGAAGATAGCTGGACTGTCTGCCACCCGGGCCGGCAGAATGAGAGCTGATACATGGTCGCGCTTGCCCCGGACACATTGCGCGCCCCACTCTTGGGCGGTGTGGCCCGGATAAGGCCGGAACGATGGATGACGGCAGGCGGTGGCGTGTGGGGCACCCAGAAAACGGCCGCGCGGGAGTATCAGGTGCAGGCATCAAAGCGCTGCGTGTGGGATGTCCCGGACGCTCTCTGCCGAACAACCGGAAAACAAAACAAACGAGCTTGCAGGGCAACACGCCGCCGTCGACCCCCTCGGTCTGCCGAGACCCATAGGGATTCTGCGCGTCCGGAAAAAGCGCGCGCATCCGGTCGGCAAGGCTGTGAAAAGTCGGATCGACCGCGGCCACCTGACCGCTGTGCCCGGTTGTGTCATGCCGATCCTCGTTATCGACATACCGGCCATAAGGGCACAGTGACTGGCTGATTTCGACTTTTTTGCGGGCTTGAGGCTGGTCTGACATGGGCCGGACAGGTACAATGCCTGAACTGAACACCGTGACCGATGCCACAAGATCCTGTTTTTTCACTGCAACTTGCGATGCGCGGCGCGTTCTGGGGCGTCTCGAAGACGCTTGTCAATCAGGGCGTCAGGATCGCGGTTTTCATAGTGCTCGCGCGTCTTCTGGGCCCGGCGGATTTCGGCCTTGTCGCGCTTGCCCTGACCCTGACGATCCTCGCTGACTTCCTGATTGTCGAGGGCGGTTGGACACAGGCGCTTGTTCGGCGCGATACGGTCGCCCAGACGCATTACGACAGCGTATTCTGGCTCGTGCTCTCGGTGTCGGTTCTCGTGGCGGGCGGCATGGCGATTGGTGCGCGTTATCACGCGGCCTTGTTCGACACGCCCCAGATCGCCCAACTGGCGCTCTGGCTGCTGGCGCTTTATCCCCTTGCCGCCCTGCGAACGGTGCCGCGCGCGATCCTGATCCGGCGCTTTGACTTTCGCGCGATCGCGTTATCCTCCAATGCCGGGGCCATAGCCGGAGGTATGGCGGGCATAGCGCTTGCCTTTGGGGGCGCCGGGGTTTGGGCGCTGGTCGCCAACCAGCTTGTCTCACGGCTCTTCATGACCGCCGGTCTTGTGTGGCACGCTGGCTGGCGGCCGGGCTTTCAGGTGTCGCGGGCAGGACTGTCAGGCCTTCGCGACTTCGTTCCCAATGCGCTCCTTGCGCAATTGAGCAAATTCGCCGATTTCTACATGATCCGCGTGTTCATTGGCAGCCGCGCCGGCGCTGAAGCGGTGGGGCATTATACATTGTCGGTCGATCTTCGCGGCCTGCTGCGCAGCCTGCTGATCAATCCCGCCGGTCAGGCTGTACTGCCATCCGTGCGCGAACTCCGGGGCGATCTGCCGCGGTTACGCAATGCGCTTGGGATTGGTCTTACCCTGCTGACAAGCGTTGCCTGTCCGGCCGCCATCGGTTTCTGCCTTGTGGCCGGCGATCTCGTGCCTCTCGCTCTGGGCGCGCAGTGGATGCCCGCCATCCCGCTCGTTCAGATGATGGCCCTCGCGATCCCTGCCATGGCCATAATGCGGGTCAACATGGGCGCACAGTATGCCTTCGGCAAGGCGGGCACCGTCGCACGCCTCGCACTGACGTCGACCGCGCTGCTTGGCACGCTTCTGGTGGTTCTGCCTGTGACAACGGCTGCCGGGGCCGTTGCGATTCTCCTGTGCCGATCCTACGTCATGCTGCCCCTGCATCTGCGTCAGTTACGGCGAACCACGGGTTTCACCCTTCAGGCGGCGGGCCGGAGCGTCCTGCCGAACCTGCTTGCGGCGCTGGTCATGGCAGCGACGGTCCTGCTGGCGCAGTACACGATCCTCGCAGACGTTCTGCCGCTCTGGCGGCTGATTGCCTCTGTGGTGATTGGCGCGGCCGCGTTTGGGGTGGCGCTGCCCATTGCTGCGCCTGCAACGGTTCGTGAAATCCGCGCTGCATGGCGGTCCTTGCGCCACAAATCGACAGCGGCGCAGAGCGGCGACATCTGACCAGACAAATTTTCGCGCGCAATTCACCCGGCGGCGTGATAGCCTGCCCCTGCAAGCGGAGTGCCGAGCAATACCTGTGCCATTCGAGTTTTCAGATCAGCGACCTTTGCCCCCGCGGATCAGCCGCTCCATTGCACGTCGCGTGGACCTGGCGCAGGCCTGGCGCGAACGGCTCGACGTTCCGCTCATGCGGTTCGGGCTGACGCGAGGGGGGTGGGGAAAACATCTATTTCGCGCGGGCAATTTCCTGAATGACCTTCTGCAAGGCGCCGGCGCCGGACACTGGCCCCAACATCCCGGACGCGCCCATCTTGCGGCGCTGCAGACCGACCTGAGGTTCCGCGAAAAGCCCGTTTACCGGAACTACTGGCATGACCCTGAACGCAATGCTCTGATCGGCCTCCATCTCGGCATCGATCTCAACCGGTTCGACGGGCGCTATTACCTGATCGAAAACAACATCGGACCGGCGATGCGCGAAATGCGGCGCGCCATCTATCCGGAGCCGATTGACCCGGTGCTCTCTGGTCTGGCCGAAGTTGCCGACGAGCACGGATTTCGTACAATCACTCTCTATGCGCGGCGCTGGTCAGAGGCACAGTTAGAGGAAGTGCGCCTGGCGTCGGTAGAACTGGGCGTCCAGATCGAGCCGGTTCAAAGCTATGGAACACTACCGCCCATCCCCGGTGTTCGTCTTGTGTCACGGATGCCCGATCCCTTGCCGAGAGACAGCCTGCATGTGATCTACCGCCCGGTATTCATGACCCCGATGATGCATTGGGTGCACGACAAGGAGCTGGTGCAGGTCTGGTATTCCCGGCTGGTGGACAGCATCGACACCCGGCTTGCCACGGTGGAATGGGGCCGGTCGCTGTTCATCCCACCACATCGCGGGGATCGCTGGCCCAACCTTGTTGTCAAACTCGCCGAGATCGACAAGGGCCGCGCGGTGGTCATCGGCCGCTTCGATACAGAAGCCGAAGCGCGCGCGGCGCTTGGCCTCCCCGACAGCGGGGAGGCGGTACCCGACGTGTTCCGGGATGTCGCCGGGAACTGGCTTTTGGGGTTGTTCGATGGAAAGCGTCGGGTGAACTATCAGGGTTTCGCCCCGGCGGAGATCGTCGAGGGACGGCTTCGCTCCATCCGTCTTCACGGTTTTGTCTCGCCGCTGGGCAACCGGTTTCTCTCCGCCCATGGGCTGATTGCCGGGCAGGAACTCCCGGAAACCCTTGAGAACGGCCTTCTGGGCAAACATGACGCATTTGTTCTGAAGCGGGCCACCGCTCTGCGGTTCGAGCGACTGGGTGATGCGGTTGAGGAAGAACTTGTGCAGGTCACCAAAGACTTTGGTCAGATAATGGGGCGCGCGATCCGCGAACGCTTTGATGTCACGCCAAACGACTGAGCGTCTCGTCGCATCTACCAGCGGCAGTGGTTCGGGCCGTCTCCGCTTTCGATGACGCGAAAATCCATCACGCGCATCTCCCAATCCCAGTTGTCCACCCGCCACGCCGGGTCGAGCGGCAGATTGTCCGAGGTCGTGGTGACCCCCGCATATTCGACGGTCATCGGGACGGTTTCACCGCGTTCGCGCCATCGCCACATTAGCTTGTGAAACTCAACGACAGGCAGGTAGTTGCCTTCAAGCGGACCCCAGCGGTCAAGCACGCCACTGATGGTCGCGGTGTCACCGATATCGATGATATGAACCACGTCCTCCTGATAGCCCGCCCATTTCAACGGGCTGGCACCAAGAATGATGTGGTTGTTCTGCCCAAGCTCGGTCCGCAGATTGCTGTACATCGACAGGTTGCCCGCCGTCCGCAGGCCCATATGTGATGTCAGGCCAAACATCAAAACAAGCACCGGCATCACATAAAGCCATGTCGGCACCTGTCCCTGGAGAACCGGCACACCCTCCCATCTCCAACCGCGCGCCGGCGAAAAGAGGTCACTGATCACCGGCCAGAGCATGACCAGCAGCCCGCCAATGAACAGGAGCCCCCACGCGGTCAGTGGTCGCGGCCAGTCGATAAGGTCGAGACCCTGCGCGAACATGATCGCCGTGCCTGCAAGGTTCATCGCAAAGAACAGACGCAGGCGATGAACCTGAAACGGACCGATCCGCGCCAGTGCCTGGCGTTTCCATGCATCCCAGACCGTTGCGGGCACAAAGGCAATGATAAGCGCGATCGCAATCGCCTGAAAATCGACGATCCTGAGCACGGCGAGTTGCAGGTGGACCAGCAAGGAAAAACACAAGGCAAACCATTGGAATTTTGGCAAAAGCAAGAGCGGGGCCTCGACCAGTTGCCAACTGAGAACGGCCACCGCGATCACGAAAATGAGATAGTCATACGCGCTGGTGCCGAGCCCGCCCGAGAGGAAGGCAAGGCCCACCATGCCAAGCAGGATGATCGCCAGTGGCGGCAGCAAGCCCGGCCAGTCCACAGGTGGCATGGCGAGATGCGGACGTTGCAGCCAGAGCAGTACCGCAACAACCAGCAGCATTCCCAGAAGCACGGTCAGGGGCGCGGGTCCGAACCCGGAAAAATCGCTTGTGAAGACCTGGAATATGTCGCCCCCGAACTGCCGGATGCAGGACACAGCGGGGTTGATGAAGTCATAGTTGAATTTGTGAAGCCCGGCGGAAAACAACGCGGCGATAATCGACAACCGCGCAATCGGAAGCGCTGCCGCCGCGAATACATCCATGTTGCCCCGATCCGCCCGCGTGTATGAGTACAGGATGCACAGGATCATGCTGATATTGGTAAAAATCAGCAGATTCGTGTGGTTTTCGGTATCGGGAAGTTCGAAAATCACGAATTGGGCAGTCGTGGCCAAGAGCAAGACGAGAAAGCTGATCCTGTTCAGGCAGAGGACTACCCACAGGCACAAAGCCGCGATGATCAGGCCCGAAGCGCGCAGGATGATGTCATCGACGTCCGCCAGCAGCGCAACCGTATAGAACACCAGAAAACAGTGGCTTGGCTCAATCTCGCTCGCCGCCCGAATACGAAACATCCGCATTTAATCTCCCCGCACAACGGTGACGCATTGCAACCGCAGACAGTTGGAACGTTAGCAGGGTTTTATCTGTCTCGCCAACGCGCAGCATGCGGACAGAGGACAGTTTGCCGGTGGTAAAGTCACCGCCCGGCCTCCGGTCCCTTCACCTGAGGCCTTCGGTGACCTATCTTGAGTGCGAACCCGGGGCCGCGTGTTTTGCCCCTTGCCCGTATGGGAGCCCGCAGTGAGCGACGCATATCTGATCTATGATGGCGAGTGTCCGTTTTGCACACAATACGTTCGCATGGCCCGTCTGCGGGCGGTGATGGGTGAGCTTCGCCTTATCAATGCCCGGGACGGCGGCCCGGAGGTGGCGCATGTGCGGGACCTCGGTTACCAGTTGGACGAAGGGTTCGTCCTGCACATGGATGGCGCTTTTTTTCATGGCGCGGATAGCCTGCACCGTCTGGCCCTGATGAGTTCCCGGTCCGGTCTCTTTAACCGTTTTACATATGCCGTTTTCCGAAACGAGGCTCGGTCCCGCCTGCTGTATCCGGTGCTCCGCGCCGGGCGAAACATGGCTTTGCGTCTGCTGGGGCGGTCGCCGATGGGCTATTGAATGAGCCTGTGGCGTGCCCGGAAACTGCTTCAGGTCGCGCAGGTCCAATAACCGCGACTTGCCCAAGCAGCAGCAGCGACTTCACCGGTTTTAATGCGCCGGTTCGCGTGCAAGACCGTCACGGCCCGCCGTCGGCACGTCATTTCCATCGACAACTTCACACGCAGCCGCAGATGTGGAAAGCCGCACTCTCACCCAATAAAGACTCGCACTCGCCGATCGGCGATGCACGATTAGCAGCAATGCGAACGCTGCGGAACTGCGAAGAATAGAGTCGCGGAGGGCCGCTTGGGCCGCCGATCCTCAGATCAACAGTTGCTCGGCTTTTTTTCCGGATGCGAGTGCCGTCTTGAACCAAACCGGCTGGCGTCCCTTGCCGCTCCAGGTCTGAGACTTGTCCTCGGGGTTCGCATATTTCGCAGGGGACGTCGCCTTGGCTTTCGTTGAAACCTTACGCTTTGTCTTGGCGGGTTTTGCATCTGCTGCGATTTCCGCGAGGGTGAAGCCGTGTGCCTTTGCCGCTTTCTCGACGGCAATGCGCGCTGCTTTTCGTTCTCTTTCGATCGTTTTTTCAAGGGCGGCATCGACGTCGGAGCGGAGCTTTTCGAGTTGCTTTCGCGACATGGTTTTAAGATCGAACTTCATCTTCGTGGTCCTCAAGTTTTCCATCTTCGTAAATCACAGACTGGGACGGGAATAAACTCCCCAACGTTTCAACCTGCGTTTGTGCGCGAGTTTCCCCTGTCATACAATCCACTATGGGGGGCAAGGCCAACTCGCCAAGTTGAGCCTCTCGATGGTGTCCACCCAACGATATTTCCATCATTGAAGGGCATCGCGATGTCCACAGGTCGCGCCAATACCCCAAGATGGCATGATGTGAGCGATCCGAAAGCAGCCGGGCGAGAGCGTCATGATACGCGGTGATATCAGCCCGCATTTTCGACCCTGCTTGCAAGTAGGCTTTCGAGGAACCAGACTATCTGCCGTCCGTTGTTGGCCAGACGTCTATCGCTTTATGAAGAGCCCTTTAAATGATGATAACGGCCCAGCGGAAAGTGCGTGTCGCGCAGCCCGGGGTCTGGGCCCGGCGCTCCGTGACCGAGCTTTGCGCCGATGGACAAAGATTGAATGACACGCATACCACCCGCTTATGTCCCGGTGCCCGGCGGTTCTGTCAGCAAGCGTGATGACTTACTGCCGGAGCATATTACTCGGATTGATCCCGAAGGATGCTCACCGAAGAACGCTCCATGATGGTTGTTTCCAGTTTCTCGGACACACCCTGGCGTTTTTCCTCCACCATGCCGACAAGTTCCTGAGCTGCCTTTCGTCCCATCTCGCGATGGGGGACATGCACCGTTGTCAGTTCAGGTGTGACAACCTGGGCCAATTCGATGTCGTCGAAGCCGGTGATGGAAACGTCTTCTGGGACCTTGAGTCCCAGCTGGTGTGCCCCGCGCAGCGCGCCGACTGCCAGGACGTCGTTTCCGCACAGGACGAGGCTGGGGCGCGGACTATGCGACATGAGGTCCACAAATGCAGCCGCCCCGCTGTGTACATCATACGGCAGCTCCACCGGGGCCAGCCGTTCCGGATCAAGCCCATGCGCCGCCATGGCATCCTTGACGCCCTCAATACGCAATCGGGCCCTGTCATTCTGCTCGCTGATCCCCGAGATCATGGCGATCCGTTTGTGCCCAAGGGCGATCATGCGTTCGGCCAGACTGCGCATGGCCGCGCGGTTGTCAAAGCCGATCGAGGGGACACGCGCTGTTTCACTGTAAGACCATGCCACCAGGACCGGTACGTGCTGTTGCGCCAGATAATCGTAAATCTGCGGATCACGGTCATGTCCGATCAGCAAGAGCCCATCTGCCCCACGTGCGACAAGGGTTCGGATCTGCTCTTCTTCAGCTTCCGCCTTATATGCAGAACTAGAAACCAGCAGGGTGTACCCACGCTGGTGCAGCTCTTCCTGAAAAGCCTGCAGACCGCGGGCGAAGATCGCGTTTTCCATGGTGGGTATGATCGCGCCGATCGTGAACGTCCTCTTGGCGGCCATGAAACGCGCGGCGAAATTTGGCGTGTAGCCCAATGTTTTTATTGCGGTTTCCACGCGGGCGCGGGTTGAAGCGGCGACCCGGTCAGGGCTGTTGATGCACCGTGACACCGTTGCCGTCGAAACACGAGCAAGGCGTGCAACGTCGTCCAATGTGGGAGGGGCGGCGGTGTCTGTCATTCCGAACCTATATTTCGATTTGTGCTCAGTTGCTTAGTAAAGGGCTTGCCGCTGAAACTAAAGGATAACGGCGGCACATCAAGTGTAAACGCTTGCATTTAAAATGTAAGCGTTTACACTAAGGTCAGAATCGACCGCCTCGGGAGGACCCGGCCATGTTTCTTGCAGCTTCCATCGTCGTCTTTGTGATCTACTTTGCAAACGTTGTTCTGGGCGCATTTGCAGGCAGCGCATTTCTGGGTGACGTAGGTGAAATGTTGGTTCTGTTCGTGGCCGCGATCCTGTTCGTTGTTGCGATTCTGAAAAGAGAAGCTGACCGCGACAACAAGAACGGCAGCTAAATTTACCCACCGGGAGGATTACTGAATGGATAATGAGAAACGCGAGCTTGCCTCTGCCGAGCGCCGCAACTTCCTTAAGCTGAGTGCCAGCGGCGCATTTACGGCGGCTGTTGTCGCGGGTGCAGGCGGCGTTCTTTGGTCGTCTGAAGCTGCCGCGCAGACCGCGAATGAAGAGCGCGAGCGCGAAAAGGCCGCAGACCACGTGATGACGATTGCCACGGCCTACGTGCTGGGTGCGTCACGCAGCTACCCGATCATGCAGCTGGATCTCAAGGAAAACATTCAGAACGCCACGAGTGGCAAAGTCTATGTCAAGCTGGCACCGGGTGGCCAGTTGGGCGCAGGTGGCTCGCTTGTGCAGAAAGTGCAGGGTGGGACGATTCAGGCGGCGCAGCACTCGCTGTCCAACTTCGCTCCGTTCGCATCGACCGTTGACCTGATCAACATGCCCTACCTGTGTGGCTCCAACCAGCGTTTCACGAACCTTGTCAACTCCGACCACTGGAACAGCGAAGTCCATCCCAAGATCGAGGCCGCGGGTTTCAAGGCCCTGTTCTACGTGAATATCGATCCCCGTGTTGTCGCTGTGCGCAAGGGTGGCGCCGGTGCTGTTCTCAGCCCGTCGGACCTCTCTGGAATCAAATTCCGCGTACCCGGTTCCAAGATGTTGCAGCAGTACTATCGCATGGTCGGCGCGAACCCGACACCGGTCGCCTGGGGTGAAACGCCCTCTGCCATCAAGCAAGGGGTAGCGGATGCGCTCGATCCATCCGTGGGTGCGCTCTTTGTCTTCGGTTTCAAGGATATCCTGAGCCATGTGACCTTCACACAGGCGGTCCCCGACAGCCAGGTTTATTCGTGCAACCTCGAATGGTTCAACTCGATGCCGGCCGACGTGCAGGAAGGCATCATGTGGGGGGCGGAGATGACCGCGCACCAGAACCTGTCCAAGGTGCCGTCAGCCCGGGCCTACGCCATGGCGGAGCTGGCCAAGGCCGGTGTTGAATTCCACAGCCTCAGCGACGACCAGCTGGGCGAGTGGCAGGCCGCGGGCGGTTACCAGCGGCCCGAGTGGGACGAGTTCAAGAAAGACCTCGCCGGGTCGATGGATGCCTTCGCCAAACTCGAGGAAGCTGCGAGCACGCAAGGCAAATACTACGTACACGACGCATAATCTGATCTGCCGGACGTCGGTTGTCGACGTCCGGCCTTTCCTCAAATTGCATCACACGCCACCGGCCGGTTTCGGCCGGGCGGTATCATGATGCCGGGTTCCGGAGCGAAAGAGATGGGAATACTGAAAACAATTGACCGCGACGCCGAGCGCTGGCTGCTGTTGGTCTTCTACGTGATGTTGGTCATCACGATGGCGATCGAAGTGCTGCGACGAGAGCTGTTTGCCTACTCGTCGATCTGGGGCGAAGAGATCGTTCGGTATTCCTTCATCTATCTGGCATGGATCGGCGCTGCCGCAGCCGTAAAGGAGCGCGCCCACATCCGCATCGATGTTCTGATGCACTACCTCGGACCGCGCCCCAAGGCGCTGCTTTACATCTTTGGCGACATGGTGATGTTCTTTGTCGCCGTCATCGCACTCTACTGGTCCTACGAAGCGGTGCATGTCTCCGCCAAATTTGGCTCCGTCACCGACGGGCTGCGTGTTTCCAAGGTCTGGTTCCTGATGGCCGTCCCTGCTGGCTTTGCGCTGATGATCTGGCGGCTGCTGCAGTCTTTCCGGCGCGATTTAAGATCCCTCATCGACGGCAAGCCCGTTTTTGAGGGCGACAAGCTGTTTGATTAAGGATACCTGAAATGCTTTGGAATACAGTTAATCAAACAGTTGAACTGGGGTGGGATTTCTATCTGCCCGTCATATTGTTCGTGGCTCTCATCGCACTGGCGGTGCCCGTGTGGGCTGCCATCGGTGTTGCCGCCATCACAATGCTCTTCATGTCGGGCGATCTGCCTCTCAGCCTTGTAGGCGAAAGCCTCTTTGCGGGCATTGATGCTTTCGCGCTGACTGCTGTACCGCTCTTTATCCTGACGGGTGACGTGCTGGTGCGCACCGGGTTGTCGCGAAAATTTCTGGATGTGGCCGAAGCGCTCACCTGTTTCGCCAAGGGCGGATTTGGTTCGGCCACGGTATTGGTCTGCGGCATGTTCGCGGCAATCTCCGGGTCTGACGCGGCAGGGGCCGCAGCCGTCGGTCGCATGACAATCGACCGCCTGGTCGAAAGCGGGTACCCGCGACCCTACGCCTGCGCGCTGGTTGCGGCGGGTGCCTGCACCGGCATCCTTATCCCTCCGTCGATCGCCTATATCATCATTGGTCTGGTGTTGGGCATATCGGCCTCGACCCTGTTTCTTGCCGCGCTGATCCCGGGTCTTGCCATCTTGCTTTCGATCCTGATCACCAACCTGATCGTGAACCGCATCTACAACTATGAAGGCGGCGGCATGATGACGGCGGGCGAATGGTTCGCCAATCTGGGCCGGTCCCTGAAATCGGGCTGGTATGCCTTCATCGTGCCCGGCATCATCTTCTACGGCATCTTCTCTGGGCGCCTGACGCCGACAGAAGCGGGTGCGACCGCCGTTGTTGTGACCATCGCGATGGGGTTCATCCTGCGTACCCTGTCGCTGGCGGATTTCCCGGCCATGCTGGTCAGCTCTGCCAAGGTGAATGGCGTGATCCTGCCAATCATCGCCTTCTCGGCGCCCTTGGCCGAAGCGCTGGCAATCATGGGCGTGCCGCAGGGCTTTGTTACATCCGTCACCTCGCTGACGGACGAGCCGTGGCTCCTGATCCTGCTGATGATCGGTATCCTGATCGCTGCCGGCTGTGTAATGGAGACAACCCCGAACATCGTCATCCTCGCACCGATCCTGAAACCACTTGCCGATAATATCGGTATGAATGAGATCCAATTCTGCATTATGATGATTACAGCTCTGGGCGTGGGTTTCATCACGCCGCCTCTGGGGCTGAATCTCTTTGTGGTGTCCGGTATTACCGGTGAAAGTATCCTGAAAATCGCGGCCCGAGCCGTGCCCTTCGTCTTGTGCATGTTTGTTGTCGTCCTTCTGATCGCCTATGTCCCGGCCATCTCGACAACACTACTGCCCGATATTTATAAGTAGGAAGCCCCTTACAATGACACGCGACTACCTGAAAAAAGCGACCCTCACCGCCAAATCGGATGCAACCCAGGTGCATGAGACGGTGAAATCCATCCTCGACGACATTGAAGCGGGTGGTGATGCGAAGGCGATGGAATACGCGGCCAAGTTCGACAAATACGACGGCAATGTCATGCTGACCGCAGAGGAGATCGAGGCGGCCTGCGCGCTTGTTCCGGAAAAACTCAAGGCGGACATCCGCTTTGCCCACGACAACGTGCGCCGCTTCGCCGAAATCCAGAAGTCGACCGTATCGGATGTCGAGATGGAAATCGTTCCGGGTTTCACCGCCGGGCAGAAGGTGATCCCCGTGGATGCCGCAGGCTGCTACGTGCCGGGAGGCCGTTACAGCCACATTGCCAGTGCAATCATGACCGTGACCACCGCCAAGGTGGCGGGCTGTGGCCATATCACCGCCTGTTCGCCGCCGCGGCCCGATACCGGCGTTGCACCGGCCATCGTTTATGCAGCGCATATCTGCGGCGCGGACAAGATCCTCGCGCTGGGTGGCGTGCAAGGCGTGGCGGCCATGTCTTTCGGCCTTTTCGGCCTGCCGAAGGCGAATATTCTGGTTGGGCCGGGCAATCAGTTCGTGGCCGAGGCCAAGCGCATTCTGTTTGGCCGCGTTGGTATCGACATGATCGCTGGGCCCACCGACAGCCTCGTTCTGGCTGATGCCTCGGCGGATGCGCATGTTGTCGCGACGGACCTCGTCAGCCAGGCCGAGCACGGCTACAACTCGCCTGTCTGGCTGGTTACCGATGATCGCGGGCTGGCCGAAAAGGTGATGGAACTTGTGCCGGGCCTGATCGACGATCTGCCACAAGTGAACCGCGACAACGCCTTTGCCGCGTGGCGTGACTATGCCGAAGTGATTGTCTGCGCGGACCGGGAAGACATGGCGGCCTGTTCGGATGAATACGCACCTGAGCACCTGACGGTGCAGGCCGGGGATCTTCCTTGGTGGCTCGACCGGCTGACGTGCTATGGCTCGCTCTTTCTTGGGGAAGAGACCACCGTGTCTTACGGCGACAAGGCAACCGGCACCAACCACGTTCTGCCGACGTCCGGGGCCGCCAGCTACACCGGGGGCCTCAGCGTTCACAAGTACATGAAAATCGTCACGTGGCAGCAGGCCACGCGCGACGGGTCCAAGGCGGTGGCGGAAGCGACGGCCCGTATCTCCCGCCTTGAGGGTATGGAAGGTCACGCTCGCGCGGCCGACGTTCGGCTGGCGAAATACTTCCCGGGCGAAAACTTCGATCTGTCCGCAGATGGCTGATCCACGCTCGCTTTTCGACCTCACAGGTCGGGTGGCTTGCATCACCGGGGCAAGTTCCGGGTTGGGACGGCGTGCCGCCCTGGCACTTGCCGGTGCCGGTGCGCGTGTTGTCGGTGTCGCAAGGCGACAGGACCCGTTGGACAGCCTGGCCGAAGAAATCGGAGCGCGCGCGGCGACGGTAACCGCGGATGTCGCGGACCGTGCAGCGGTTGGTGCCCTGCGCGATGCAGTGTCGGCGCCCTTCGGTCCGCCGGACATCGTGGTCCATGCCGCGGGCATCAACACACGCCAGGCCGCCGATGAGGTGACGGACGAGGGATGGGACCAGACACTCGCGCTCAATTTGTCGGCACCATTTTTCATCAGTCAGGCCATGGTGCCCACAATGAAAGACAAGGGGTGGGGCCGGATCGTAAATTTCGCTTCGCTTCAGACCACGCGGGCCTTTCCCGGCGGCATTGCTTACGGGGCAACCAAAGCCGGGATCGGGCAACTGACGCGCGCTATGGCCGAAGCGTGGTCCCCGCATGGCATCACGGTCAATGCCATCGGGCCCGGGTTCTTTCCTACCGAACTGACACAGGCTGTTTTCGAAGACCCAGAGCGGGCGGCGCGCAATGCCAGCCAGACCTGCGTCGGGCGTAATGGCCGGTTGGAAGATATCGATGGACCCTTGCTGTTGTTATGTTCCGATGCATCCAGCTATGTGACCGGGCAAATCCTGATGGTTGATGGGGGGTTTACGGCAAAATGAAAGCTCTGGTTTACGAGGGTGTGGAGCAGTTGGCATTCCGCGATGTGCCCGATGCCCTGGTGCGTGATGGCGAACACCTGATCAAGGTCGAGGCCGTTGGCGTCTGTGGCTCGGATATGCATGCCTATCTGGGGCATGATGCACGGCGTCCGGCACCGCTTATTCTTGGTCACGAAGCCGCTGGTGTGATTGCGGGCGGGCCGCGCGACGGCGCGCGTGTCACGGTCAACCCTTTGGTCAATTGTGGTACATGCCGGGCCTGTAGATCGGGGCGTGAAAACCTGTGTGCCGACCGGCAGATCATCTCCATGCCGCCCCGCGAAGGGGCGTTTGCGCAATACATCGCGATGCCGGACAGCAATCTTGTGACGGTCCCGGACGATGTGCCCTTGTCAAAAGCGGCCCTGGCGGAACCCCTTGCCGTGAGCTGGCATGCCGCGCGCCTTGCCCTGGGTGCGCTGGTCACCGCGCCGGATGTGCCGGCGCTGGTGATCGGCGGGGGTGCCATCGGACTGGCGGCGGCGCTGGCGCTGCGGGCCATGGGGGTCACGGACATCACGATTGCGGAACCGAACGACGCTCGACGGGCCTTCCTTGCCGAAAACTGCGGCCAGAAAGCGGTGGCAAAAGCGGATGGCGCCTATGATCTGATCATCGACGCGGTTGGCTATGCCGCAACGCGCGAGGTGGCCTCGGCCTTGGCAGCGCCGGGCGGGGTGATCGCACATGTTGGGTTGGGCGAGGATTTGGGAGGACTGGATATTCGCCGAATGACATTGCAGGAAATCACCTTTATTGGCACCTATACCTACACCGCGCAGGATTTTCGCGATACGGCACAGGCCATCTTCGACGGTCGGCTGGGACCCCTGAACTGGTTCGAAACCCGCGCCCTGTCCGACGGGTTCACCGCTTTCAGGGACCTGCGCGCAGGTCAGGTGGCTGCTCCGAAAATCATCCTGACCCCTTGGGGCTGAAGTAAATCCACTAACGGGAGACCGACGATGTACAAGAAAATTCTGGTTCCGATGGCGCTCGATCACGGCATTTCGCCCCAGACACTGAAAATCGCGGAAGCGCTTTGCGCCGAGGGCGGCGAGATCGCGGCCCTTCACGTCCACGAGGCGCCGCAAGGATCGGTGAAAGCCTATCTAGACGAGAATGCCATCGAGGAGGGCCTAAAACGGGCCCGCGCCCAGCTTAACGAAAAACTGAAAGACGTCAGCGGTGTCTCCGGTGAACTTGTGACCGGTCATACAGCCCGCACCATTATCGATTACGCGGCAGCCAATGGATTTGACTGTATCGTTATCGGATCTCACAAGCCCGGGCTCAGCGACTACTTTCTGGGCTCGACCGCATCACGTGTCGTTCGCCACGCGCCCTGCGCTGTGCACGTGCACCGAACCTCTTAATTCCCAAACAGGCGCTTTTGGCGTCTTATCAGAAAGGCAACCTCACTATGAATATCGACAAGAAGATCGCGGGCGATCTTGTTGCGAATGATGTCTCTTTCATCACCACAGTGCCATGCAAACAGCTGGCCGGTGTGATCGAGGAGATCGATCAACGTGACGATATCTTCCACATCCCTTCCAACAAGGAAGACGAGGGTATGGGGCTTTGCGCGGGTGCATGGATGGGCGGCAAACGGCCGGCGATCATCATGCAGAACACGGCCATCGGGGTGACAATCAACACGCTCGCCACGTTGATCCAGTATTACCGGATGCCGCTGCCGATGCTGATCTCATACCGGGGGGAACTGCGTGAGCCGGTGGCCTGTCAGGTGGAAATGGCAGTGCACACCAAGGCGCTGCTCGCCCAGATGAATATCCCGACGTACCATTTCCACAAGCAGTCGGATGTCGAAGAGTTCGACATGATCCTGAAATACACCTTCATGTGCAACAAACCCGTGGCGATCCTGACGGATGCCAACTTCTGGGGAGGCTATGGCGACCAATGATCCGTTCTGAAATTCTTAAAGAAATTGCGCCGATCATCCGTGATCACCTTGTCGTCTGCAATATCGGCCTGCCCAGCCAGGAATTGCATATGATCGACGACCAGCCAACCAACTTTTACATGCTGGGCACGATGGGGCTGTCATCCTCAATCGGGTTCGGTCTGGCCCTTGCACAGGACAAACCTGTCATTTCCATCGATGGGGACGGCTCGGTTCTGACCAATCTGGGCACCCTGCCAACCATCGCCAATAACGCGACGGGCAACTACACCCTGCTGATCATCGATAACGGATCATATGGGTCCACCGGCGACCAGCCGACCTATGCGGGGCGCAAGACATCGCTGACATCCGTGGCCAAAGCCTGCGGCTGCGATAACGTGATCGAGGTGCAGGACAAGGACCTTGGGCCCGTTCTGCAAAGCGCCATCGACAGTGACGAGATGACGATCATCGTCTGCAAGTGTGACAGCGGCAATATCAAGCTGCCGGTGATCACCATGGACCCGGTCGTGATAAGGGATCGCTTCATGAAGGCCGTTCAGGCCTGATGAGCGCCGACGCCATCCACTCCGCCGAGGACGCCCGCCGGCTGGCACGCCGTCGTCTGCCGTGGATGGTGTTCGATTACATCGACGGGGCCGCGGGGCAGGAAACTGGTGCGGCACGCAATCGTGCCGCCCTCGATCAGGCAACCCTGCGGCCCCGCATCCTGCGGGATGTGAGCGCGCGGGCGCTTGGCATATCCGTGTTTGGCAAGCTGACCAAGCGCCCGTTCGGGATTGCGCCGATGGGCATGTGCAACCTCTCTGCCCCCGGTGCTGACCTGATGCTGGCGCGGCTTGCGGCCAGATATCAAGTGCCTCACGGTGTTTCCACCGTGGCCTCGACACCGATGGAAAAGATCATCGAGGTGGCTCAGGGAAATGCGTGGTTCCAGCTTTATTTCAGCGGCGACGGCGTGGGAACCTTCAAGCTGGTCGATCGGGCCAAGAACGCTGGCTACGACACGCTTGTCCTGACCGTGGATGTCCCCGAGGTAGGGCGCCGCCCGCGCGAACTACGGCATGGCTTCAAGATGCCGTTTAAAATCGGCCCGCGCCAGTTCATCGACTTTGCGCTGCATCCCCGCTGGTCCGTTTCCGCGCTGCTGCACGGCAAGCCACAAATGGCGAATTTCGAGATGGACGGATTTGAATTCGACCGCACCGAAAGCCGGGCCCGCGCAACGTGGGACACGCTGAACCGGTTGCGGGATACCTGGTCAGGCAATCTGGTTGTGAAGGGGGTGTTGGATGTCGAAGACGCCGTGGCCCTGAAAGCCGCAGGCGTTGATGGTATTCAGGTCTCAAGTCACGGTGCCCGCCAATTGGAAAGCGCCCCGTCGCCCTTTGCCATGCTGCCTGCGATGCGCGCAGCGCTTGGCCCGGACTACCCGCTGTTCTTTGACAGCGGGCTTCGGTCCGGAGAGGATGCCTTGAAAGCAATGGCCGCCGGCGCGGATTTCACTTTCTTCGGTCGAATCCTGCAATTTGCAATGGCCGCGGGCGGAGAGGCCGGGTTGGCGCAATTGTGGGATGTGTTGAGCGAAGAGATGAGCATCGCTATGGCTCAGACCGGTCTCTGTGATCTTGGGGCCATGACAGCCGACCATTCAGGAGCTGGCACGCTGCCCGCCGAAAGATAGCGGCCAGCAGCTATGTCCCGGCACGGGCAAACATCGCATTTCGCAGGTTGATCAGGCAGTGCCGCGGGCGCTTTCCGCGACCGAAACAAGTGCGCCCCCGGCCTCCGGTATGGTGACCTGACGCCCTGATGGAGCAGCTGTTTTGCAGCCCTGTTCTAAAACAGGCGGCCCGCGGTTGAAGGGTTAGGTGGGGCGCGTCGGCGTAACATGCGCCAACATCAGCGCGGCGCGGAGCTCGGCTGCCTCGGCCTCAAGTTCCTCGACTTTTCGGAGAGCCTCAGAATCCGTGAAACGGCGGGGAATATGCTGCGGGCAGTTCCAGTCAAAGGCCTCTACATGGATCACCACAAGCCGCTCTGCCTTGGCGGCGATCCCTTCAGCGCTCTGGTCCGCCCAGTCCGCCGGGATCGGTTCAAGCATCTTTGCACGCCCCCAGATCTTGAGCCGCCGGGCGTTCGGATAGTCCATCAGGATCAGTGAAATGCGGTCGTTGCCGGACAGATTGCCCAGGCTGATGTACTGGCGATTGCCGCGCAGGTCGGCATAGGCGATCGTTTTGTCGTCGAGCACCCGCAGGAAGCCTGCAGCGCCGCCACGAAACTGCACATAGGGCCAGCCGGTTGCGGATACTGTGGCCTGGTAAAAACCGTCACGCGCCTGAATGAACGCCGTCTCGTCAGCGCCAAGGCAGGAGCCGCCGACCCGATCCGGCGACAGAAACTTGGCGTAGTGGCCCGACCCGAGGCGGTCCTGCTGGTCGCGTACGTCCGGTGTGAAGGCGAGTTTTGCAAAGGATACAGCCATGTGACACCTCCTAAAGGTCGAGTTGCTCAAGGCCGGGATGGTCTTCGGGTCGCGGCCCGAGAGGCCAGTCAAACAGGCGGTCCTGTGCGCGGATCGACAGGTCGTTTATTGACGCGACCCGGCGGCGCATCCGGCCATCGGGTGCGAACTCCCAGTTTTCGTTGCCAAACGACCGAAACCATTGGCCCCTATCATCGTGCCATTCATAGGCGAAGCGCACCGCGATGCGATTGTCCGCAAATGTCCACAATCCTTTGATGAGGCGGTAGTCCAGTTCACGCGACCATTTGCGGGTCAAGAACGCGTGAATCTGGTCGTGGCCGGAGAGAAATTCAGCCCGGTTTCGCCAGCGGCTGTCGTCGGAATAGGCGGGCGTGACAATATCGGGGTTGCGGCTGTTCCAGGCGTCTTCGGCGGCGCGCACCTTTTTCAGGGCGGACTGGTGTGTGAAGGGCGGCAAGGGGGGGCGATCTGGCATATTGTTTTCCTGTCGGTTTTTTCCCAACCGGCGACGAGGGAGGCAGAGGATCAGCCGGTTGGGAACGGGGCGAACCCCGGGGGGATCAGTGGGCGTTTCGCAGGGCGGAGACAACGGTGTCCGTGTCGGCGAAATGGCTTGCGATCATGCGGAAGTTGGTGAGTGCGGCGGCATAGCCATCAAGATCGGGTAGTTGTGCTGCCGCCGTGGCATCGGTCACGACCATGACCTCGAACCCCTGTTCCTGAAGTTCGCGCATGTGGCTCTCGGTGCACAGGTTGGCCGACATTCCGGCAAGGACGACCTTGTCAATGCCACGCTTTCGCAGCTGCGGAACCAGATCGTTGGTTTCGGGGCCAAACACCTTGTGGGGACCGGTGACCATGGTTTCGCCATCCTCGATGTACGGCTTGTATTGGGCCAGCCAGTCGGCACCGGAGCCTTCAAGCCCGTCAGTCTCCATCGAGCCAATGGCTGCGGCCACGCCAAACGCGGCGCAGGCCAAGACAGCGGGCAAGGCAATATGGAGTTTTTTCATGGCGAGGCTCCCGAGGTTAACAGGTCGGTTAATGTCGTGAGATGAATGTGGACCGATCTGTTAATGAAATCAAGGGAATTTTAGCTAAGTGGCGTGCGAGGGTACACCTGCGTTGCAGTGATTTTGAATAAAAACCATTCATGTATAGTGTGTTGCTTGACTTCTTTGTGCATGAAAAATATTTACTGATCAGTTAACCGGAGAAGCCTCATGAGCCAAAACAAGCGCGCCGAATTGATTCGAAAAGCACTGCTTCTGTTTTATCGAAACGGATTTCACGCCACCGGGATGGACTTGGTGGCCAAGGAAACGGGGGTGTCCAAGACATCAATCTACAAACACTTCAGGACCAAGGAAGAGCTGGTTCTGGCCGTGCTTCGTTTGCGGGACGAGAACTTTCGCAATTGGCTCTACAGGCGGATGGAGGAGTTGGCGGAGACGCCGGGCGACCAGCTGCTGGCGATGTTCGACGCACTCGGTGAATGGTTTGTCGAGGACGGTTTCAAGGGCTGTATGTTCATCAAGGCGAGTGCGGAGTTCCAGGAACGCGAACATGCCATCAACGTGCAGGCATATGAACACAAGCGATTGCTGGTCGATCACTTCGAGAAGCTTGCACGCGACGCCGGGCTGTCAGACCCGCATCGCGTTGCCAGACAGCTTCTGATCCTGAAGGAAGGCGCAATCGTGGTTGCAGCCATGTCCCATGCCGAAGCGTCCGCGGCAGAGGCAAAGGCCACCGCAATCACTCTGTTGAGAAGTTGATGAACCTGCTCGGGGGCGAACAGGCCGCTGCAGATCGTGCATTTTCGCAGCCGCGTGCTCTTGGGTCGGCAAGATCCGCGGGCTTTCAGCTGTTTTGCTGCAAGCGCTTGAAGCTCATGGAGATATGTGCGCGCTGAATATGCGCGGCCGCTTCGATGTCGTTTGACCGCAGCGCCTGAAGCAGCGCTTCGAGCTCATGATGGAAAATGCGAAATTCTTCCTTCAGGTCAAGATGCGCTTCGATCGCTGCCTGCAGCCAGATCCGCTTGGTCTGGTAGTATAGCCGCTCAAGCACCGCGCGCAGCGGGATATTTGCGGTCAACTGCAACAGGGTTTGGAAAACGTCCATGTCAAACCGGGTGAATTCGTGGGGGGTGCCAGTGTCGATGATCTCGCGACCGCGTGTCACCAATCGTTCAAAGCGCTCGACAAAAGCGACGTCCGGCACGACCGGGTCAAGTCGCCCCATCAACCCGGTAAGTTCGACGCGCAGGTGATACACCTGTTCGAGCGCGCCAATATCTGCATCGGTGACAATTGTACCGACACCATGCACGGATTGCACAAGGCCCTCGTCTTCCAGCCGGGCCAGAACCCGACGCACAGGTGTGCGGCTGGTGCCGAATTCCGACGCAAGACTGGTTTCGGACAGCCTTGTGCCCGGAGGGTAGCTGAGCAGACAGATGCGTTGGCGGATCTGATGGTGGATGGCCGCGTGCCGATCCCTGACCGAGAGCGGCCCGTCCGCGGGCGACCTTTCGGGCGACCGATTACGCATCGAGTTTATCCACCAGCCCTGTCAGCATTTTCAGGCATTTCGAAAGCTGATCCAGTGATACGAACTCATCCGCCTTATGCGCCTGTTCGATGGAGCCCGGGCCGCAGACAACAACATCCGTGCCAAGTGCCTGAAAGATGCCGGCTTCGGTGCCGAAAGCAACGAGATCCGCGCCGTTTGCCCCGGTAAGTTCGCTGATGATCCGGCGCGCTTCGTTGGTGTCGGTGGGGATCAGCCCGGCCACCTCCCCGATGACTTCAAGCTCGATCGCGGCGTCAGGGTGACCGGCGCGCATTCGGGGCAGCAGCTCCGCCGTGCAATAGTCCCGGAGCGCGGACTTCACAAAGTCGGCATCCGATGGGGTCACGGGCCGCATCTCCCAGTCGATCTGCGCTTTCGAGGCGATGACATTATGGGCGATGCCGCCCCTCAGCGCCCCCACGTTCACCGTTGTCCAAGGGGGGTGGAACCGGCTGTCCACGGGGGCCATGCCGCGCAGCTGGTCCTTAAGCTCCAACAGACGACTGACGTAGCGCACCGCAAATTCCACCGCGTTCACGCCAAGGTCAGGCGCTGACCCGTGGCCTTCCAATCCGCGAAAATGAGTCGTGTATTCGTAACAGCCCTTGTGACCTTCGATGACGCGCATCTCGGTTGGCTCGCCAATCACCGCAATGTCGGGTGTCAGGTCTTTTTCCTGAAGTATCCGGGCCAGATGTTGCGCACCAAGGCAGCCGGTCTCCTCGTCGTAGGTCAGCGCGATGTGCACGGGACGGTCTTTGACCCGCGCCGCGACGTCCGGCGCCACAGCTAGCACGGCCGCTATGAACCCTTTCATATCGCAGGTTCCGCGGCCGTAGAGCCTGCCCTCCCGTTCGGTCATTACGAATGGATCCGAGCGCCAGTCCTGATCGGTTGTGGGCACGACATCGCTGTGCCCGGATAGCAGGATGCCGCCATCGCGAAGAGGCCCGAAGGTGGCGAAAAGATTTGCCTTGGTCCCGCAGGGGGAGGCCATGATGTCAATATCCGCGTTGAGCGCGCGAAGTCGTGCGGCAGCGAAGGCTATCAGATCGAGGTTGCTGTCTGCGGACACCGTTGGGAACGCGACAAGCTGTTGTAAAAGTTCCCGGGTACGATCAAGCTTGTCCATCGCTCACCTTTTTACAAACAACTTGCGGTCGACGTTGCATAACGCTTCGGCGGGACCGGTTTCGGTGATGAGAATTGTCTCGGTTGTTTCCAACCCCCAGGTGTCCATCCACAAGGCGGGCATGAAGTGGAACGCCATGCCCGGTTCCAGCACGGTGTCATCCTCCCGCCGGAGTGACGCAGTGCGCTCGCCCCAATCCGGCGGGTAGCTCAACCCGATGGGATACCCACAGCGCCCTTCGCGGTGAATGCCGTGCTTTCTGAGCACATCGGTGAAGGCATTGGCGATGTCACAGGTCCGGTTTCCCGCCCGCGCGGCCTCCAGCCCGGCAGAGATCCCCTCCAGTTGCGCTTGTTCGGCTTCAACCATCTCTTTCGGCGGGGTACCCAGGTACACGGTTCTGCACAAGGGAGCATGGTATCGTCGGTAACATCCCGACAGTTCAAAGAAGGTTGCTTCGTTTTCACGCATTTCAGCGCCATTCCATGTCAAATGCGCAGCGGTCGCATCGACCCCGGATGGGGTCAGCGGGACAATTGCCGGATAATCGCCCCAGATGTCGTCCACCCCCGTGATCCCGGCGTGGAAGATCTCGGCGACAAGGTCGTTCTTGCGTACGCCGGGCGCTGCTTTTTCGATTGCCGTTTGAACCACCTTTTCAGAGATGCGCGCGGCCTTGCGAATGAAATCGATTTCCGCGTCGGATTTCACAAGGCGCTGCCAGTTCACCAAGGCGGTGGCATCGGTGACATGCGCTGATGGCAGTGCGCGGGTCAAAACCTCATGGGCCTTGGCCGAGTAATAGTAATTCTCCATCTCCACACCGATGCGCGCGGTGCCCATCCCAAGACCCAGAATAAGCTGCGCAAGATGCTGCATCGGGTGGCGTTCGGTCGACTGCACGTAATTGTCCGCGTAGCCGTGGATTGCAGCCTCGCTGAGCCAGCAGGTGCGTTTGGCGCCAAGGCTGTCCATATGACGCCCCCACCAGATCGGCTCACCCTCCATGGTCAGCAGAACGCCCTGGTGAACGTAAAACGACCAGCCATCGTAACCTGTCAGCCAGGCCTGGTTGGAGGGATCTGTTACGAAGAGGACCTCAATGCCAGCCGCCTGCATCGCGCTCCGTGTCTTGGCGATCCGGCGGTCGTATTCGTGCTGATGGAATGGCGCGTTGCTTTGGGGCATCGTCTTTCTTTTATCGTGAGCGTGCTTTTATCGTGAGCATGCAAAGATGTGTACAACTGGTCACACATTACGCCAATTTATTCTTGAATCAACAGATTTTGACTGGCAATACGAATGATATCTTCTTTGTTGTGTACAGATTCTAATTTCCAGATCGGGGGCTTGTGAAGCACATGTTAAAGAACGACCAACTCGACGCTTGGGATCGCGATGCGTTTTTTCACCCGTCCACCCATTTGGCGCAGCACGCGCGGGGGGAAAGCCCCACCCGGATCGTCGAAAGGGCGCAGGGCGTTTACATAGAGGACCGCGACGGAAACAGGCTTCTGGACGCCTTCGCAGGGCTCTATTGTGTCAACGCCGGGTATGGCCGTCAGGAAATCGCTGATGCGATCAGCGCTCAGGCCCGGGAACTTGCCTACTATCATTCCTATGTCGGTCACGGGACCGAGGCCTCGATCACGCTTGCAAGGATGATCCTCGATCGCGCACCAGGGCATATGTCCAAAGTCTACTTTGGCTTGGGCGGCTCGGACGCGAATGAAACCAACATCAAGCTGGTCTGGTATTACAACAACATTCTGGGCCGGCCAGAGAAGAAGAAAGTGATCTCGCGTTGGCGCGGGTATCACGGGTCCGGTCTGATGACCGGGTCGCTGACCGGGTTGGAGCTGTTTCACAAGAAGTTTGACCTGCCGCTGGAACAGGTGGTGCACACCACGGCACCGTATTTCTACCGGCGCAATGACCTTGAGCAGTCGGAGGCGGAGTTCGCTGCCCATTGCGCGGAAGACCTTGAGGCATTGATCGCGCGCGAGGGCGCCGACACAATTGCTGCCTTTATCGGTGAGCCGGTTCTGGGCACCGGAGGTATCGTGCCGCCACCGGAAGGCTATTGGCGCGCGATACAGGCTGTCCTGAAAAAACACGATATCCTGCTGATCGCCGACGAGGTGGTTACCGGCTTTGGCCGTCTGGGCAGCATGTTTGGATCTGATCACTATGGCATTGAGCCTGACCTCATCACCATCGCCAAGGGGCTGACGTCGGCCTATGCGCCCCTGTCGGGGTCCATCGTGTCTGAAAAGATGTGGGAGGTGCTTGAAAAGGGCACTGACGAGAATGGACCCATCGGGCACGGGTGGACCTATTCGGCACATCCCATCGGTGCTGCTGCCGGGGTGGCGAACCTCAGGCTTCTGGATGCGCTCGGTCTTGTTGCCAACGCCGGCGAAACCGGCGCCTATCTGAACCGCGCGATGGCCGACGCTTTGGCCGATCATCCGCATGTGGGCGACGTGCGTGGCGAAGGCATGCTGTGCGCGGTCGAATTCGTAAAGGACAGGGATAGCCGCACCTTCTTCGATCCTGCGGACAAAATTGGCGCGCGGGTTGCGGCCAGCCTTCTGGAGCAGGACAAGGTGATTGCACGGGCCATGCCACAGGGCGACATTCTTGGGTTTGCACCACCTTTTTGCTTGAGCCGTCAGGAGGCCGATACGGTTGTTGCGGCCACGGCAAGGGCCGTGCGCATGATCCTTGGATGAGCCCGGACAATGCTCCCCGCGGATTTGCATGAAGTAAGGTGCCGCGCGCGGCGTCTTTGCAGAAGAGTAGGGGGCAGCGGGCGAACCCCCCGGTGAATCCATTTGCGCCTGTCCTGCGACTGCCGGGCACGCATCTCTTCAGGTGATGTCGAAGGCGTTTGGCTGATCCAAGCCTTGCGTTTGGCATCCCGATAATGTCATATTCATTAAATGGAATTTGATGGAGGATGGCACTTTGGATAGACGGCAGGTTCTTGCGGGCTTAAGCGGCCTTGCTCTTGGTCAGATGCCCTTTGCGTCCTTCGCACAGACCGAGCTTCGCATCGGCCAACGGCAGGTGACGAGCATCAGCGACGGGCATCTCGTCCTCCCCGGCGCCATGTTCTTCGACCATTTGCCTCGGGCGGAGCTGAACCGGATTCTGTCCGACCATGGTGTGTCCTTCGAGGAGCTCAGGCCGCCGTGCAATTTGACCCTCATGCAGGAGCCCGACAGGGTCGTGCTGTTTGATGCAGGATCCGGTGCGGGCTTCATGCCAAGCGCGGGGTCCATGCTCGCCAGTCTGGAAACGCAGGGCCTTGCGCCCGAAGACATCACGCATGTGATCATCACGCACGCACACCCCGACCACCTGTGGGGCATACTGGATGATTTTGACGATCTGGTGTTTCCCAACGCCGAGGTCATGATCGGAGAGCAGGAATGGGCGTATTGGACCGACCCCGCGACCGTGGACACCATTGGCGAGGCCCGCGCGTCCTTTGCCGTCGGCGCGGCACGCCGTCTGGACGCCATCAGGGATCAGGTGAGCCTGTTCAACGGAGGAGACGAGATCTTGCCGGGTGTGATGGCGCACGGCACCCCGGGCCACACCCCGGGGCATATGTCGTTCGAAATACGCGATGGATCAGATGTCGTGATGGTCGGCGGCGATGCCATCGGGAACCATCATGTGGCCTTCGCGCGCCCGGAATGGCCAAGCGGTACGGATCAGGATCAGGACCTTGGTGCGAAAACCCGGGTGCGTTTGCTGGACCAACTGGCGACGGAGCGTCTTCCACTGATGGGCTTTCATCTGCCGGGAGGCGGGCTTGGCCGGGTCGAGCGGTTGGGTGATGCCTACCGTTTCGTGGAGTGGGGCGCATGAAACGCTGGCTTGTTCCTGCCCTGATCGTTGGTACTGTGTCGCATGCCAGCGAAGACATCGCCGACAAGTACCCGGCATCCCTGCTTTATGACAAACCGGTGGAGGTGATCCCCGGCGTGTATTCTGCGATTGGCGCAACCGCGCCTCCGACGTTTGAAAACGCAGGCCACAACAACAATCTCAGCTTTATCGTGACAGGTGAGGGGGTTGTCGTGATCAACGGTGGCGCGGCCTACGGGCTTGCAAAGGCGCTTCACGAGGAGATCCGGGCGGTTACGGATCAGCCGGTAAGACTGGTCTTCAACGAGAATGGTCAGGGCCATGCGGTCTTGGGCAACAACTATTGGGCGGAACAGGGAGTGCCGATTGTTGCGCATGTGGATGCCGCCGCAGAGGTTGCCGACTATGGTGGCAGTATTTTGGAGGCGATGAAGCGCTATAATGGGTCACAGGCCGACGGCACGGTTTTGCAAGGCCCGACAGAGACTTTCGAGGAAGAATACATCGTCGAGATGGGCGCATTCCGGATAGAAGCGCGGTATCTGGGCCCGGCACATTCGCCGGGGGATATCGTGATCTGGTTGCCCCGGCAAAGCCTTGTGATCTCGGGCGACATGGCCTTTCACGAGCGGATGTTACCGATATTTGAGCATACCTACACCGCAGATTGGCTGGAGACATGGGATGCGGAATTCGAAGCCCTGGGAGCGACCTATGTCATTCCCGGTCACGGTCATCCGACCAACATGGATCAGGTGCGCCGTTACACCAAAGGCTATCTTGAATACCTGCGCGCGCAAATCGGAGCGCATCTGGAAGCTGGCGGCGGGTTGGCGGAGGCGTATTACGTAGACCAGTCGCCCTATGCGCATCTGGACACATTCGAAGAACTGGCAACGAAAAACGCAGGCCGCGTCTTTGAACAGATGGAGTTTGAATAGAGCGTTGACCGCGCGGATCGGTACCCGCGCCGCACTTGCCTGATCGTGGGGTGATCAGGCGGTTTTGGGCGCGTGCTCGGTCTGCATCAGCCGATGGGTGGCCATCGCGCCCAGCCACATGCAGAATACGGCCAGCCATGCAGTCGTGGCAAAGACCGATCCGCCGGACATGCCGGCCCCCACCGCGCAGCCGCCCGCAAGCATGCTGCCAAAGCCCATCAGGACCGCGCCGATCAGGTAACGCTCCATCGGTGTGTCAGGGCCGAACCTTTCGATCTTGGCCTCGCGTGTCACAAGCGCCATCACCGCCGCGCCGACAAAGACACCCGGCACGAGGCCGACGCCGAAACCCATCGGCAGGTTGGGAGAATTCACAAGACCCATCAACGTGTCTGTCGAGGGGCCGGTGAACGTGATGGAGGAGATCGTGACAACGTCGAAAGAAGTCTGCGCGATGACATAGGTCAGCAACCAGCCAAGCGCCACAGATCCGCCGACGCAGATTGCGGCGATAATGCGTGAGGCCTGCATGCGCCTGTGACGCGAAAGCGCAATCGCGGCAACAAGCGCGCCACCGGCGGCCCATGCGGCGGTTCCGGATGACAGACCCGTCTGTGCCAGCAGGCTGCGGGCGGCCCCTCCGTCTACCAGCCACAAACCGGCCAGGGTCTCACGCGCGGGTGCGAGGACACCGCGCAGGGACGCCTGTGCCACAAGTGTCAGCACCAGACCCGTCAGGATGGCGCGCAGATTGCCCGTCGCCGACAGGATCAGCAACCGGCTGGCGCATCCGCGCGCAAGGATCATGCCTGCGCCGAACATCAGCCCGCCGACCGCCGCCCCGGACAGGCTGCCGGTGCGCGCCAGCTGGCGCGCTTCCGTGACGTCGAGCACACCGGCGAGAATAGCGCATTGCACCGCAAACACGGCAGAAGTGAACGCGACAAGCCATATGGACAGGCGCGGGCCTAACCGGCCTCCCGACACCTCGACGGTTGCGGCGCGCAGGCAGAAGCGCGAATGCTGTGCGGCAAGGCCAAAGATCACGCCGACCAGAGCACCTGCCATCATCAAAACAGGCCCGTCCCCAAAACGATCAATCAAGGCTTCCAACATCGTCCGACCTTTCCGCTGGCGTGTACGCTACCAACCCATCACTGAAACAGCCTTGATGTGGGTCAAATCATCGGGGGAGGAGGTGACATGGCCATCGCGTAAAGACGCGCCTGCGCGGATTAATCAGACAGGCTGCGCCACCGGAGCGTCCGGTCTGACCAAGTGGTCACTTGCTGCACTTTAGTGGAGACGCGCGCCGGTGTCCGCTTATTCCAGTGCCTCGCGCACGATCTCGTCCAGAAAGCCCTGGATCTCCTGCATCTCGCCGTCCGGATACGTCCGATAGCCGACAATCACATCGCCCGCCGTTTCAGCGACGAAAATGCCATAGGGGCAATGTGCGATGTTCATCGGGTCTGCTTCCATGACCTTGCGTGACAATTGCGCCGAGCAAAACAGAAAGATGTCGGCTTCCTCGAAGAGCTTCACATCAGAGCCGACATCGGCGGCTGTCCGATTGAGCATTTCACCGGTGTGGCTGACGTAATCAATGACCAGCCCCCGACCGACGATAGCGCTTTCAACGGCAAAAGCAGCGTCTTCAAAACTGCCGTCGAACGGATAGGTAACGGCCTGATCGGCGGCGTAGGCCGGCATGGCCGTCAGGGCGAAAGCTGCGGCAACACTGAGCAGTCTCATTTGGTCTCTCCCATGGTTCTCCCTTTCCACCCAATCACGGATGGGGGGCTTGGGCATTGATCCACGTCATGCCCAAGCCGTGCCATCAGCTGAACATGTCTGCCGTGATCCCCGCATACCAGCCTTCGGATTCCTCGTAGGTGGCTTTGCGCACTGCCGCGTTTTCGCCGGTCGCGGAAATGAAGCCATCGACCTTCGCAATTTTCTCGTCTGTGGCTTCGTAGGTTGCGCCAACCTTGACCCCGTTGTCAGCGTCGATCAGCGACCAGCAGGTGTTGGAGAACCTCGCCGGGAAGATCTTGGTACCGGTCAGGGCCCCCCGCACCGCGTTGGCGCAGACCTTAGCCTGGCTGTTTGCTGAAAATCCCGATTTCGGCATATCGCCCTGCTGGCTGGCATCGCCCAATACGTAAACATCGGCGTCCGCCTTTGTGCTCATATCAGCGGCGTTGACCGGGGCCCAGTTGCCGTCCGTCACACCGGCAAGTTCCGCGATACGTGCCGCTTTCATGGCCGGAATGACATTGCAGACGTCCACTTGGGTGGCTTCGCCGTCAATGGTGACGGTCATCGCTGCGGGATCGACAGAGACTTCTCCGCCGCCGAAATCCTCGCCGATCCAGTCTACCATGCCTTGGTAATGGTTTGCCCACCCTTCCTGAAACAGCGCCATTTTCGAGAATTTCGGCTTGGGGTCCGCCACAATGATCTTGGCCGTCGGGTTGGTGGCTCTGAGCGTATGCGCAATCATCGACACGCGCTCGTAAGGGCCCGGCGGGCAGCGATACGGATTGGGCGGAGCCACCATTGCAAATGTCCCACCCTCGGGCATTGCCGCCACTTGCGCCTTGAGCAACTCGGTTTGAGAACCGCCTTTATAGGCGTGGGGCATCGCGTTTTGCGAGGCCAGTGACCAGCCTTCGACGGCGCCATCGACAAAATCGATGCCGGGGCTGAGGATCAGCTTGTCGTAGGGCAACGTTGCGCCACCGGCGAGGCTGACCGTCTTGGCGTCCCGATCCACGTCAATGGCCCAGTCATGCACCACGTTGACCCCGTATTTCGCCGCGAGCGTGCCGTAGTTATGGCCAAGGTCGTCCATCTCCTTGAAGCCGCCAAGGTAGAGATTGGAGAAAAAGCAGGTGAAATACGTGCGCGAGGGCTCGATCAACACCACGTCAATGGCGCCCTTGCTGTCCTTGGCGATGTAGCGGGCCGCCGTCGCACCGCCCGCACCGCCGCCGATCACGATCACACGTGGCCTGCCATGGCCATCGGCCAGCACCGCCGGGGCGCTCAGGCTCGCAACAGTTGCGGCTCCTGTACCTAAAAATACACGTCTGTTCAGTGTCATTTCTCTTTCCTCCCAAATGGCGACCCGGTTATTCAAGGTCCTTAAAATATGCGGCCAAAGCGGCAATTTCTTCATCACTCAGGCGCTCGGCCATCATCTGCATCACGGGGTGCGGACGCAGCTTGCGCTTGTAAGCATGCATGGCGACGACGAAGTCATCGGTTGGCCAGCGGGTGATCGAGGGGATGCCGTCGGCGCTGCCGTCAGACTGGTGGCATGTCAGGCATTCGCTGGAGAGATATTCGCCGTATTCGGCGTCGCCCTTCAGGGCCAGGATTGCCGGGTCCAGATCATGATCTGTCGCGCGGGCGGTGGGTTCCGCTTCGGGCACGTCGGACGGGTTGTCGGAAAACCCGCGCAGATAGGCCAGGACGTCCGCCCTGTCCTTCGGGTCCTTCACACCGCGAAAGCTCATCCGGGTTTTCGACACCAGAGCGCGCGGGTTCTCGATGTAGGCGTCCAGTGTCTCAATCGTCCAGACCAGTCCGTCCTGCCCGGCACGGGTCATGGATTTCGAATAGGCGTAGTCCGCATGTGCAGCCGCCGCGCGCCCGAAAATGCCATTGAGATGCGGGCCTATTCGGTCGCGGGCGCCTTGCCCGACCTCGTGGCAGCCCTTGCACTTGGAAAAGACCTTTTCGCCGGCGTCTCTGTCACCGATCTGATCTGCCGCAACGGCCCCGGCCACGAAGATCGCAGCCAGAGCAGCCGGGAGACCCCGCAAAAAGCACATCAGTTCGCAACGCTTTTGAGATATGCAGTGATGGCAGCAAGATCATCCTCTTTCTTGAGGCCTGAAAAGCTCATCTTTGTGCCTTTCATAAACGTTTTGGGCTTGGCAAGAAACGCATGCAGATTGTCGGCATCCCACACCAGACCGTTTTCCGCCATCTCCGTGAGCGCCTTGGAGTATTTGAACCCTTCCACGCGCCCCGCCGGGCTTCCGACGATGCCCGTCAGGACCGGACCAGAGCGGTTCTTGGCACCATCGCCGATCTGGTGGCACGCCTTGCACTTCTTGAAGACCTTTTCACCCGCCTCCACCAGGGCAGGGTCAAGGGCGGCTTCCTGTTCTGCCGGGGCGGCCTGGGCTTCTTCGGGTGCGCCTTCTTCCTGGGGCGTGACGTCGAGCACCATGGCTCGCATGGTCACCTCGACCGCATCCTTACAGTCCGTCATGCAGGGCTCCCCGACCCACTTGGAATGCTCCGTTTCGAGACGGTCGTCCACAATGAAGCCATCCGCATTCGGCAGTTCAAATTCCGCCAGTGTCTCGTCCGAAAGGACGAATTCGTCATCCACCAAATCGTTGGAGTAGAGGATGTAAGCCACGATGGCGTAGACCTCGTCAGGTTCCAGCGATTGCGCGTCGCCAAAGGGCATTGAACGGTTCACATAATCCCAGGCAGTCGACAGGTGCGGCCAGTAGCTGCCCACCGTCTTCAGCGGGTCATCATCGGCCAGAGTGTCCCAGCCGCCTGCGAGTTTCGGCCAGTTGTCAACGCCTTCGGCAAAGTCGCCATGACATGACGCGCATTTGTCCGCGAACACTTCTTCGCCGGTCAGCACGTCACCCGACCCGGGCGGCAGGCCGGTCCCATCGGGGCTCACATCCTTGTCCCAGGCTGCGATTTCTTCTGGGAGCGCCACCCGCCCAAGGCCCAGGTTTTCCGCAACCGCAGGCGTGCCGAGCAAGGCAAGCGTCGTCGTAACTTTAAGAAACTTCAACATTTTCCGCCTCTCCGCTCGGGCGCACCCACCAGGTTTGAATGCAGTTGTTGTGATAAATCGAGTTCAGACCCCGGACCTCGCGCAGCTGGGCCTTGGTCGGTTGCACGTAGCCGGTCTCGTCCATCGCGCGGCTTTGCAGGAACATTTCTTCGCCACCCCAGTCGATGTCGAGATAAAAGCGCGTGAGGGCCATCTTCTCTCCCGGCTTGGCGAGCCGCGCGGTCTGCCAGTTCTTGCCACCGTCCGTAGAGACATCGACCCGGGTGATCGCGCCGCGCCCGGACCACGCCAGCCCCGTGATGACCAAAGGCCCCTTGCCATGGGTGATCGGGGCCTGTGGGCTGGGCGATGTCACAACAGATTTCGCGTCCATCTCCCACGTCCATTTGCGGCTGGTGCCATCGGCCAGCGTATCGGTGTACTTCGATGTCTCTTCACGGCTCTCGACGGGGCCGTCCATGACCTCGATCCGCCTGATCCATTTGACCCACATGTTGCCTTCCCAGCCGGGAACCACGAGGCGGACCGGATAACCGTGTTCCTTGCGCAGCGCTTCGCCGTTGGCCTTGAATGCCACAAGAACATCATCAAGCGCTTTTTCCATCGGGATCGAACGCCCGTTGGAGGAGGCGTCCGCGCCTTCCACGAAAACCCATTTATCCGACAGATCGCCCGCGGCGGCGAGCCCCGCCTCCTGAAGGATCGTGCGCAGCGGCACGCCGGTGTATTCCATGTTGTGGATCATCCCGTGGGTGAACTGCGCGCCATTGAGCTGCGCGCCTGCCCATTCCATGCCGGTATTGGCCGCGCATTCGCAGAAGTAGACGTGATTTTCGCGCGGGAACCTTTCCAGATCGGCATATGTAAAGACCAGCGGACGGTCCACCAGCCCGTTGATCATCAGCCGGTAGTCCTCCTTGCGCAGGTCGATGGCCCCGGAGTGGTGGCGCTCGAAGGCGCATCCCTGCGGCGTGATCGTCCCGTCGAGCGCATGGATCGGTGTGAAGTTGATCGAACTGATCGTATCTGCGGTCAGCCACTCCACGTTGCGCCGGATCACGTCGGCCTCATATTCGATCGGCAGCCCATAGGGCGTGGCATCCACCCCATCGCCCAGACCAGAGGCCCAGGGTTGCACTTCGGTGATCAGTGGATCGGGCGTGCCGGCCTTGGCCGCACCTGCCACAAATGCCGTGCCAGCAGCGGCCCCGCGCAGAAAACTGCGCCGGGAAGGTCCTTTGGACATCATTTCCTCCGTTTTCTTGCTCATGCGCCAACAACCTCCACGCTGGTGTTGGGGGCGACAGAGACGCGTCCTTGCTTGCGAATATGGCTCTCGACCACATCCCAGATCGGGGGGCCTTGCGTGCCTTCGTTCACCGAGGCCCAGCCGGCAACCTGATAGATTCTGGCCGGGTCGATCTTTTCGCCGGTCTTCAGTAATACCATGTCGGTGATGCGGCTGCCTTGCGGTTGGGTGATATCGATGCGGTAGCCAAGCCCGCCAGTGCGCACCATGTCGCCGCCCTGCTGGTAGTAGGGGTCGGGGTTGAACAGGTTGTCAGCCACGTCCTCCAGCACCACATGCAGGAATTCTCCTGTCATCTCGGTGCGGTACGCCGCGCCATAGGACATGGAGGTGACATTCCATATGTCTTCGCGCGTGATGTCCTGGCCCGGCAGCAGGGAAGGGCCCCAGCGCACCCCGGGGCTCAGCGCGATGTCGGCGTCACGTTCCGATATCAGCGCGTCACAGATCAGATCGTCCCATGTGCCGTTGAAATTACCCCGGCGGTACAGCAATGAGTCTGTCTGCCCGATGACCTCGGCGAGCGTTTCCTCATAGGGCGCACGGACGCTGTCAATCACCGCTGCGACATCCGGGTCCGGCGCAATCACGTCTGACAGGACCGGGATCAGCTTGTGGCGGAAGCCCATCATCCGGCCGTCTCGGACATCCAGATCGACACGGCTGACAAATTTTCCGTTGGACCCGGACGCCACGATGATCGTATCGCCCACAAGCACCGGTTCCGGCAGGGCGTCGTGGGTGTGGCCGGACAGGATCACGTCAATCCCCGAGACGATCCCGGCCATTTTCTTGTCCACGTCAAAGCCATTGTGGCTTAGGCAGACCACCAGTTCCGCCCCTTTAGCACGCACCTGATCGACGATTTCCTGCATGTGTTCATCGCGGATGCCGAAGGCATACTCCGGGAACATCCAACCGGGATTGGCAATCGGCATGTAGGGGAAAGCCTGACCGATCACAGCGATTTTCACACCGCCGCGCTCGAAAAACTTGTAGGGGGGGAAAAGCTCCGCGGGTTCGTCCCACTCCGCGTCGAAAATGTTTTGACCAAGGGCGGCAAAAGGCAGCCCCTCGACAATCTCGTTGACGCGATCCGAACCCAGCGTGAACTCCCAATGGAAGGTCATGGCATCGGGCTTTAACGTGTTCATTACATCGACCATGTCCTGACCCTGCGTATGGTAGCAGGTGTAGCTGCCATGCCAGGTGTCGCCGCCATCCAGAAGCAGCGCGTCCGGACGTTCCGACCGGATCTGGTTGATGACCGTTGCCACGCGGTCCAGCCCGCCCACGCGGCCATAGCCCCGCGCCAGAGCTTCGAAATCGCCCGACGACAAGGCATAGTGGGCGTAAGAACCATCGTCGATGCCGTACATTTTACGGAACTCAGCCCCGGTGATATGCGGCACGGCGCCCTTGTTCGCACCCACTCCGATATTAATGGAAGGCTCACGGAAATAGATTGGCTTGAGCTGCGCGTGAATGTCCGTGATATGCATCAGGCAGACATTCCCGAAGCTGTCGAATTGCAGCAACTGATCTTGCGTCAGCGCCTGTTGCGCGGCGATCCGGCCCCACTTCCCGAAACCGGACGCACCCAGTAGCGCGGTGGCGGCCATGCTGGTCTGAAGAAAGTCACGCCGGGATATCATATGCGTTTTCCTGAATATATTAGGGCGAGAAAACCCCGCACGGCATCGGTGCGGGGTCATCGATGTTTAGTTGCGGACCGACGGGCCTTCCACATGCAGCCCGTTGCCGCGCGATGCGACGTAAAGCTCAAGTGCGACGAATTCGGGACTGCCCGGCTTGAAGGTCTCGGCCCGGGTGTCCCTGACGCAGCCTTTGAACCTTGCGTGAACCGCGTTCAGCTTGGTGTTTTTCAGCCGATACGTCGGAAACCCGTTGATCTGGCCCTGGCTGAGGTGGTCGGCACGGATCATGTTGCCGTAGTTGTCTTCGTGACATGACGCGCAGGCCATTTCCAGTTGTCCGGTGCGGGTGTAGTAGAGCTCCTTGCCTGCCTCCCACGTGGATTGCGCCGGTCCGTCGATCGCGACGTTCACCGGCAGACCACGGGAAACGGAAGCCAGAAGCGCGGTCATGTTGACCATGTCGCCGCCGGTATATTTCCACTTCTCGGCACCCATCCGGTTCTCGCGGCAATCGTTGATCTGCATCTCAAGGGTACGTACTTCGCCCGCCGCCTCGTTATACTTGGGATAGACAGGGCGCACACCGGCCATGTCCTCTGCCTCGCCATGGCAACTGGCACAGGACTTGCCTTCGGAACCGTCCGCCGTGTTCCAGACTTCCTCTGCCTGTTCCACGAAGATCATGCCCGGATTGTCGAAATCATCGGCCTGCATCGCGCGAGTTTCGGTGCCGCGAAAGTGCCAGCCGGAGATGACCTCGTCCAGCACATCCGAAATATGTTCGGGCGCCGCGGTGCGGGTGACCAGCGTGATGTCCTCGTTGAGCACCAGCGTGTCTTCCACAGGACCCGCCATAACCGGGGCTGCTGCGGCCAGCGTCGTTGCCAGCAAGGCTACGGTCAGCTTATTCATAAATGTCCCTCCCAAGACAAAAACAGATCACTCGATCGCGATTTTTTTCGACGTATCGTAGACCGAGCCATCGTCGTCGTACCATGTGAACGTGAATTCACCGGCTTCCGGCACCAGCGCCTCGAATTCCAGGTAAGGATTTGTCGAAATCGCCGGCTCCAGCGTCACGTCAACCACGTTCTCACCATTAAAATCGCAGGTGAAACGGTTGATGATCGAGCGCGGGATCACGTTGCCATCATCATCCTTGCGCTGGCCGGACTCCATCTTGTGGCTGATCAGTGTCTTGATCGTGATGATGTCGCCTGCAGCGGCGGTCTTGGGCACTTTAACGCGGGGTTTTACACCTTTTGCCATGTCATTCTCTCCTGATTAGCCGCCGCAGCCGCCGATTGTGACTTTCACCGTCGCCTTGGCCTGAACGAAAGAGCCGTCCTCCAGCTTGGCAATCGCAACCACGTCCTGCGTGCCCGCCAGACGGATCCGGGTCGACGCGGCACGCGATCCTGCCAGCTTGCCGAATTTGAACGTCGCGACGCTTGGCGTAGGGTTGCCGAGGGCCAGCACCATGATCTCGGAAGCAGAGCCCGACGAGACTTCGATCGGAACGGTGTTTCCGTTCTCCGCGATCTCCGGTGCGGTCAGGGTGATGTCGCCCTCACCGACCGGGGCGCCACCGGTGAAGGCTGCGATGGCTTCTTCACCGACCGCCCAGGCGCGCAGGGGCAAACCGGCGGCCAAAATGGCGCCTGACCCCATGAGAATTGCATTTCGTCTTGTCAGTTCCATGCGAGAACCTCCTTTGATCCCGTTCAGGGGGCGTTATTCTTTCAACGTGGATAAATAGGCCACCACGTCTTCGATTTGCTGGGCTGTCAGGAGCGGACCGAATGTATCGTCCGCTGCTTCTCCGGTATAGGCTTTGCCCGGCCGGATGAACCCTTCTGTCTTGTAGAACGAGGGCATCAAGCTGTCCTCGAACATCATCTTGGCATTGGCCACGATCCCGCGAAGCTCCGCCTCGCTCCAGCGCTCTCCTGCTCCGTCGAGCATGGGTCCGATTTCACCGTGAAAGGGCACATCGGACAGGTCACTGACCTCGTGGCAGGCCACGCAGTTACCCATCGACTTGTTGCCGACGATTTCGCGGCCCCTTGTCGGATCACCGGCCACACCGGTGAGAGACGCCTCAACGCTGCCATCCACGAAAGTCACCGCCGTTGGCGCAATTTCTCCGGCACTCAAACCAAGGGTCGATAAGGTCAGGGCCAAAGTTGCTAAAAAAGTGCGTTCCATGCGTCCTCCCAAACACATTCAATATTTCGCATACCATAGGACACAAAAACGCGATTGATCAAGGTCAAATTCCGGTTTGTGAATTTGTTCGGCTGTCAATCCGTAGATCCATCGGCCCGCTCCTGAATGCGGCGTGCGTGGTAGCGTTGGAAATCTTCCTCTGAATCAAGCGCATATCGTTTTTCATTGACCCATGTGAACATATCCAGTGTCGTGCCGGCGCCAAACGCCCCGGGCATCAGGGCCACAGCCGCCGATTGCGCGGTGGCGTCATCGCCGACTTCTTCGGGCAGGAACAGAATCGAGGGGGTGAACAGAATGCCCCATTTACGGGCGGCCTGTTTTTCGGACAGGACGTCGCCGTCAAAGTCAGTGACCTCGGTGTCCCCGTGCAGGTTCAACTGTACAACAAAAAAATTCTCGCGGATGTAGCTGGCGATATCCTCACGCGGGAAAACTTCCTCGTGCATCTTGGTACAGTAGACGCAACCGCGTTGCTCGACCATGATCACGAACCGCTTTCCTTCGTCATTGGCCTCGGCGAGATCTTCAGTGAGGTCTTTGAAAGTGTCGCGCATCCAGTCGGTCTTGTGCAGCCCGTCATCACCAAGTTCCGCGGCAAAGGCAGGCAAAGCGATCATCGACAGAAGAAGTATCAGGCGTCTCATGTGGCAGTCTCCCTAAATGTTCTGAAAGGCAGGAAAGGTTTGCAGCAACCACTGGGCAATATAGTTGACACTGTCGGTGGCGATCAGCGCGGCGAACAGGATCAGTAGCAGCCCCATGGCCTTTTCGACCTTCGGCAAATGGCGGCGGAACCGGGCAGCGAACCTCAGAAACGGCCCGATGAAAAGCGAGGCGATCACGAAGGGGGTGGTCATCGCCACTCCAAAGACCAGCAGCAGGACGAGCCCGCGCAGCGCGGTCGCCTCTGTGCTGGCGGTAAACACAACCGCGGTCAGCACGCCTCCGACACAGGGCGTCCACCCTGCGGCGAAGGCAAAACCAACGACATAAGCCCCGAGGACGGACATGTTCTTGGTGTCACCTGCGTCCATGTGGAAGGCGCGGTTGAGGATGCCGATCCGCAGCACGCCCAGAAAATGCAGCCCCATAACCAACACGACCAGCGCGGCGAAAAGCCTGAATTCCGTCTGGGCTTCGCGAAAGCTTTGACTGAGCCCATAGGCCGCGGCCCCCAGCAGAACGAAGACGGTTATGATGCCCAGCGAAAACATGATCGACGCCAGAAACGCCCGCTTGCGCAGGCCCGGTGCGAGCGTACCCTCGGCGCTGATCTGCGACATCGATGCGCCCGCCATATAGCTCAGGTAGAACGGCACAATCGGCAGAACGCAGGGTGAAAAAAATACGATAAGCCCGCCCAGAAAAGCCCCAAATAATGTGACGTCAAACATCTCGGCTTGTCCTGGTGCTTGTGCAGATTACATATTCAAGATATTATATGTTTGAACAGTTCGTCAATTGGAACCGGGATGAAAAGCCTGCTGGCAACCCTGATACTGAGCTTTACGCCTTGGCCCCTGATGGCAGCCGACCTCGTCATGGTGGAGCAGCACGGGTGCCATTGGTGCGCCCGGTGGAACGAGGACATCGCGCATATCTATCCCAAGACCGATGAAGGTCGGCGGGCGCCCCTGCGCCGGGTTGATCTGCATGATTTGCCCGATGACATCACCTTTGTATCGCGACCGGTTTTTACGCCGACATTTGTGCTGGTGGAGGATGGCAAAGAGCTTGGGCGTATCGAGGGTTACGCCGGTGACGAGTTTTTCTGGTTCCTGCTTGGAAAGTTGCTGGATGCCCACGCGGCTGAAACAAAGATCAAATCTTAGGCGACATGCACTGAACCCCAATGCGCCGCGCCGTCTTCAAATTGCCATCTGGTCGCTGAAAAGGTAAGAGGATCAGAGAAATGCTGGATACCCGACCTAAAATGTCACTTCCCGTGATCACTAAAGACATGTCCGAGGCCGACATGGAGCGCATGATGGAAAGTGCGTGCAACGCATCCAACTTCCTGAAGGCCATCAGCCACGAAGGCAGGCTGATGATTCTGTGCCATTTGGCGACCGGGGAGAAATCCGTCACCGAACTGGAGGAATTGCTCTCCGCGCGCCAGGCCGCCGTCTCTCAGCAACTGTCGCGGTTGCGCACAGAAGGGCTTGTCACGCCGCGCCGTGAGGGCAAGGCGATTTATTACAGTTTGACAGATGAGCGCGCCATTCAGATACTTGACGTGGTCTACGACCTTTTCTGCAAGAACGGGTAAAGCGTTTAGTTACGCCCGTGGACCTGCAGGAGATGATCTATGCTGAACAGTATTTCAGATGCGGGCCTGTTGGCCCTGATCGGGTTTGGAGGTGGGGTCGTTCTGGGGCTTGCCGCACGTCTGGGCCGGTTTTGCACATTGGGCGCGATCGAGGATTTCCTCTATCAGGGCAGTGATATTCGCCTGCGCATGTGGTTGCTGGCAATCGGTGTTGCGGGCTTCGGCGCCTTCACACTTGTTGCCGCCGGCGCGCTGGACCCGGCACAAAGCATCTATCATCTGGCCCCATGGTCACCCGCCCTGGCGATCGTCGGCGGGCTGATGTTTGGCTATGGCATGTCGCTGGCCGGCAATTGCGGGTTCGGGGCATTGGCGCGTTTCGGTGGGGGCGATCTGCGGTCCTTCGTGATCGTGCTGGTGATGGGCATCAGCGCCTACATCATGCTGTCGGGCCCCTTGGCGCACCTGCGTCTGATCGGCCTTGATCTGACGGAAATACCTGTGGAAATCCGAAGCTACCCAGAGGGCCTCAGCATGCTGACCGGTGCACCCGTGGCGGGCCTGGGGCTGGCAATCAGCGCCCTCATCACCGTGGTGGCGCTGTGGTCACGCGACTTTCTGCGCAGTCCCAAGGCCCTCCTGTGGGGAAGCCTTGTGGGCGCTGCCGTGGTCAGCGGCTGGGCGGGCACGCAATGGGTGGCCAGCACCGGGTTCAGCGCATCCGCAGTCAACAGTCACAGCTTTACCTCCCCCTTGGGTGAAACGCTGTTGTTTCTGATGACCTCCAGCGGCGGCGGGCTCACGTTCGGTGTTGGCTCCGTATTTGGCGTTTTGACCGGCGCGTTCATCGGCAGCCTCGTCAAAGGTCACTTCCGGTGGGAGGCATGCGAAGACCCACGTGAGCTGAAGCGGCAGGTTCTTGGCGCGGTCTTCATGGGATTTGGCGCAATACTCGCCATGGGCTGCACCATCGGACAGGGCATTTCCGCGTTTTCGCTCCTGACGTTGAACGCCCCGTTGGTTTTTGCGTCCATCTTCGCCGGCGCGGCCTTTGGGCTGCGGCAGCTGATCACCGGCGTCTCATTCGGCAGGCTTCAGTCCTGACCGACACGGGTCAGCAACGGGTTCCGGTCACAACTGCGCGACGGTCAGGGACGTTGTGATCAGGATCAGCCATCGCGCTCCCATCCCGCCGCGCCCATGCAATGCAATTTCGAAACGCCCGGACAGCACAGGGTTCAGGGCCGTGCTTCAGCCTTTGTAGACCGTCGCCACGCCGCCGAGGTAGTTGTCCCATGCGAACCAATAGGCAATGTGCCCGGCGACACGGGGCAGGCGGGACCCGTCCGGACCGATAACGGCATCTTCGGTGATGATCCATGTCGATCCGTCGGTGGCTTTCAGAGCCCCATCTGACAGCACGAATGACATCTCGCCACGCTCGTAGGCACGCACGCTTCGTGTCTCCTCGCTGCCAAGCAACAGCAGGTTAGTACTGCCGATTGCATCGTGGATCACAGGTTTTTTCTTGAAGGCAGCGAGGGGCCATGCCCGCGCCGCGCCGAACTGACGGATCGTGAATACGTAATCCTTTTGGCGATGTTCACTCTGATCCACCTGGGCCGGAAACATCAGGTCGGGGGAGGCAAAGTAATTGGCATAAACAACTCCGGAACCATAGTTGCGCCGGTGCCCGGTGTTCAGGGAGAGAACCTTCGAGGTCGGGTGAGAGGTTGTCCAGTTATCCCATGTCGTGATGACCACCGGTCGCTGCCTGAGTTCGATGCCCGATGCCGCGAGCGGCCCAACGACGGGTTTGCCGGTAAACTGGTTCCAGAGCGAATGGCTCTCACGATCAAACATCAGCTTGTTGGAGCGGTAAAGGAAGCCGGAGGAACCAAAGACCAGTGGTTTCGACCGGCCCGCGAGGCGCGTTTCAAACAGGATGCCCGATCCGCAGAGCGTGCAGTAGGCGAGGGCGACGGGCACGCCGCCGATCACCTCGTTGAACATTTCGTGCCATCCCATGATCCGCAGGGGATAGGCGCGGACGTCGCCGTTTATCGCGACGCCGAAGACCAGATCGGACCCGCGCAGGTAAGTGGCTTCCTGCGCTGCGATAAGGTCTGGGCGGTCGAGCGACGGGATGCCGTCCTTTTGCACGCCACCCCAGGCAATCTCCTCCAACCTGATCCGCATCCTGTCCCGGGCGAGGTATTCTGGGCGCAAAAAATCAGCAAAATTCGGGTCGACCTGTAGCAACAGCCGACGAGTGAACCGGATGTGCGAGGGGTGCGGGATAATCTGCGGGTTTTTTTCCTGCCAGAGCATCCAGTCAAACCAGCTGGTGCCATGGCGTTCGCCTGTGATCTCTTCCAGCACATTGCCAATGGCTTTGCGGCGGCCGTCCGTGAATCTCAATGCACGAATAAGCCCGGCTGCCATGTCAGGGTTGCCGCGTTCCGCAATCAGCTTCAGGCCTGCCTTGTACTCGGAGGTGGTGCCAAAGACCTGTGCATCCAGCGCTTCCTGTAAGGTTGTATCCTGCGCTGCCAGAGTGCCGGGAACAACTCCTGACGCAAGCGCCAGCGCGGTAAAATGACGCCGTGAAATATCCATTGCGAAATCTCCTTAGCTGTCGTCAGGCTGAAGCCCGGCGCGAACAACTGCAATTAAAGAGATCGTGAGACCGCGGCAGGTATCGCGAATGTGTTTGGTCGTGTGTGCGCCCGGGGCGGCGGGGGCGGGCTGCGCCGGTTACCCGTGAAAGGGCAGGTCGCGGTACCTTTGGTGCCGCTCGCGCAGCGCGTCGTGCCAGTCAGGGTTCGGCCGCACGGTTTTGGCAACCGGTTGTTTGCGCCGCAGGATCGTGGTCGTCTGATCTGGCATGACCGCAGATTGCGCCAGTTTGGCCGCCCCGATACAGGCGGAGATATCTCCGTGCGCGGGGATCACGATATCGGTCTCCATTAAGGTTGCGATCAGTTGCACCCAGAGTGTCGATTTCGCGCCGCCGCCAACCGCTGTCATACGCTCGACCGGTACACCGGACCGGGTTTGCGCCAGATAGGCGTCGTAGAACTGGAAGGCGACCCCTTCCATGATCGCATACGCCAGATCAACCTTGTCCGACACGGCAGAGATGCCCGATAAAGCGGCCAGAGCGTCCGGTCGATTGTCGGGCGTGCGTACGCCAGTCAGGCTGGGACGGGCCACGGGGCAATTGCCCGGCCCGTGCACTGCCACCCGTTCGGCCGCCTTTGCCGCAAGCTCTGCCGCCGGAGTTGCCGTCAGGCTCGCAAGCCAATCAAGCGACTGGGTCGCGCTCATCACCACACCCATGGACAGATAGGTATCGGGCGCGGCATGGGGGGTGGTCAGGACAGCGTGATCAGGGTTGGGGCGGAACCGGTCGTCAACAGCGGACAACACGCCCGAGGTGCCAATGCTCAATGCCGCGTCCCCCGGCAGGGCAGCTCCCACGCCGAGTGCCCCCGCATAATTATCACCGCATCCAGTGGCGACCACCACCGTGCCCGGCATGTTCCAGCGTGTGCACAGCGCGCTCTGTAGGTGCCCGGCGTCGGCGAAAGAGGGCAAGAGTTCCGGCAACTTACTGGCATGCCAGTCGGCTGCCTCGATCAGGGCGTTGTCCCACTGCGAGGTGGCGCAGTCCAACATCATCGTGCCCGAGGCATCGGAAAAATCGCTGGCCCGCGCTCCGGTCATCCTGAGGCGAACGTAGTCCTTTGGCAGCATCAGGATATCTGCCTTGTCAAAGGCGTCCGGCCAGTGTTTCGCCATCCACAACAGCTTGGGTGCCGTCAGGCCGGGATCAGGCTGACCATTTGTTCGCCAGCCGATATCCGGGACCCTTTCCAGCAGGGTCCTGCACTCGGCCAACGACCGCTGATCGTTCCATAAAAGACAGGGAGCCACGGGATTGTCGCTGTCATCCAGCAGGACCGATCCCAGCATCTGGCCCGACAGGGATATTCCCGCCACCTCTGACATGAGCCCGGTATGCGATTGCGACAGTTCATCGAAAATTGCTGCGGTCAGCTGCCACCACAGATCAGGGTCTTGTTGCGACCAGCCGGGGTGCGGACGGTCAACCTCGCAGGGGCGGGATGCCTGGGCGCGGCAGGTGCCTTCCGCATCGATCAGCGCGACCTTGATGCCGGAGGTGCCAAGATCGACTCCCGCGAATATGCTCATGCCGCCGGGTCCAGAACCGCCTGTGCCGTGTGTTCATCCGTCACCAACGTGTCGACGCAGCCGCGGGCGAGAAGAGCGCGAATGATCGGCACCTTGTTAGGGCCGCCTGCCGCCAGAATGACGTTGGAAATCTGATCCAGATCGTCAAGTTCCAACCCGAGCACGCGTTCGTTGATCGGGTGATCCACCAGATCGCCGTTTGCGCTCAGAAAATATCCCATGATGTCCCCGACCGCACCGCTGGAGCGGATGCTTTCCAGGTCGATGTCCGGGGGCATGCCATCCTTGATCAGAAGCGATTTCTGCATATCGCCTGCGGCAAGTGCAATGCCGTCGGCCATGCGAATTTTCTCGATCGTGGATTGGAACACATCCTGGGCTACAAGGATATCGCGGCTTTCCCGTGAACCGGCGTAAATCGGCGCTGTGAAATAGCTGTGTTCCGCATTGCACAGATCCGCCAGACGCGTGGTGATTTCAAAGCTGTTGAGGTCCGATCCCTTGGACAGCCCACCCATGACGGAGATGATTTCGAGATCAGGCCGGTTGATCGGCTGCATGAAACGCGTCGCCATGTTGAGCGTGTTGCCCCATGACATGCCGAAAAGCCTGACGGTTTTCTGACTGAGGTAGCTGGCAAGATATTGACCCAGGGATGATCCGATCATCGTGTGCAGATCAAACTGCTCGCCAGCGATGGGCGCAACGGAGGCGGTGTTGAGATTGAACGCGTCACAGAGTTGCCACTCAAGCTCGGCGCAGGGCGCGTATACCGAATTCACCGCCACGCGCACGATCCCGCGGGCCCGCGCCTCGCGCAGGGATTTGTTGACCCGCAGCCGTGTGATGCCGAACTTGTCGGCTGCTGCCGCCTGGGTCATGCCTTCCATTTCGCACGCCCATGCCAATCGCACCAAAAGCTGCTCCTCGGCGTCTACTGTGTTGGTCTTTGGCGCGCGGGGCATGAAACTGTCCTCTCCCTATTTCACGGCGCCCATGGTCAGGCCGCGCACCAATTGCTTGGAGGCAAGCAGTGCAAAGATCAACACCGGGATCACGATCAGGGTGGATGTGGCCATGATCTTTCCATAGGGCAGATTGTAGCCTTCCATGAATGACACCGCCATTGCCGGGGCCGTCTTCGCGGTGGTCCGTGTGAGCACGAGGCCAAACATCAGTTCATTCCACGAGAAGATGAAGGAAAAAATCCCGGAAACGGCCACCCCGGGCATCGCCAGCGGCAGGCAGATCTTCCGAAGGATGGTCCATTGTGACGCTCCTTCGATCCGCGCGGCCTCGTACAGGTCGTAAGGGATGCCACGGAACTGGTCGGTGCAGATCCAGATCACGATGGGCAGGTTGAAAGTGAGGTAGATGAGGATGAGGGTAATATGTTTGTCGAGCATCCCCAGGTTGCGCACGATCAGGAAAAACGGCAGCGCCAGAACAATGGGCGACACCATGCGATTGGTGATGAACCAGAACCACAGATCCTTCTTGCCGCGAAACTCGAACCGGGCCAGAGCGAAGGCCGCTGGTACGCCCAGCACGATCGCAAGGGCCGTGGTGCTGATCGCGATGATCAGCGAATTGATCAGGGTGCGCAGGACACCGTCGTCAAACAGTGCTTCGCGGTAGTTTGCCAGCGTCGGCTCGAACAGCCAGACGGGCGGGCTCTCAAGCGCAACCACTTGTGTTTTCAGCGACGTGGTCACCATCCAGTAGAACGGAAAAACGCAGACCAGCAGGATAACCAGCAGCAGAAGGCCTTGGATCCAGAGAGAACGCGACGTGGTCATGGGTCAGACTTCCTTGTAGAAGACGCGGATGTAGATCTGGCTCAGGATAATGGTGATGATCAGCAGGATGATGGCCTGGGCCGAGGCCAACCCCTGATCAAAGGCCCGAAACCCGACCCGCTGGATCATCAGGGAAATCAGTTCCGTCGATGACCCCGGTCCTCCACGTGTCAGCGTGAAGACCATGTCGAACAATTTCAACGTGTCAGCGGTGCGCAGGATCAGCACGGCCACAAGGCCAGGCATCAGAAAGGGCAGTTGAACGTAGCGCAGAACGGTCCACCAGCTTTTGGTTTCCAGCCGCGCCGCTTCCTCGATTTCGTCCGGAACCATGGTGAGGCCAGCCAGCAATACAAGCGCCACGAAGGGCGTCCACTGCCAGACGTCCCAGAAAATGATCATGGCGAAGGCGTTTGTCGGATCGCCGATCCAGTTGATGTTGCCGCCACCAAAGGGGGACAGGAACTGGTTCACCACCCCGAATTTTTGATTGAACATCACCTGACCCAGCAAACCGACAACGGCGTAGGTCGTCGCCATCGGGAGCACCAGCGACAGTCGCGCAAGCGTTTTCAGGAGTGTAAGCCCGGGTTTGTGCAGGATCAGGGCAATTCCCAGCCCGAGGCCCAGTTGCAGGGGCAGCGCGATGCCGAGCAGGGTGAAGGTGCGCCCCATCGCCTCCCAGAAGACAGAATCGGTCAACACATCCCAATAATTCTCAAAGCCAATGAACTTCACTCTCTTGAGCTTGGTCAGATTGTAGAAATGCAGACTGGTCCACGCGGCGTAGAGCAGAGGCACGATGCCGATCACGGCCAGGGCGATGACGGAGGGGCCGATGAATGAAAAAATCGTCTTTCTGGGGACTTTGCCGGGCATTGAACGGACCTTCTGTCAGTGACGGGGGCGCCGGAACGCCCCCGCCGATCAGTCTAGTTGCGCTGACTTTATTGCGCGAGAGGTTTGTCGCCGCTGTAATATCCGGCGTCTTCAAGCACTTCCTCCATGCGTGCGCCCAGTTCTGTCACACCCTCCTCGATGGAGACTTCTTCCAGCATGATCTTGGTGCCCCATTCCTGCACGATCTCGGTGATCTCGGGCCATTCAGCAAACCGCGGACGGAACTCAGGCACACCGTCCTGCCAGCTTTCAACAAGCGCAGGAATGAACTTGTAGGTTTCTGCCAGAGCGGGATCGGCATATGCCGATTTGCGCGCGGGCACACCGCCGCGTTCCAGGTATTCACCCGCGTTTGCCTTCGACGTCGCCCACTGAATGAAGAGATAAGCCGCAGCTTGCTCCGCATCGTCAGCCTGTGCGGCCACGGCCATCGAGAAGCCACCCAAGGCGGGTTTGCGCCCTGCTGGTCCCATCGGCTCAGGCGCAATTTCCACGCAATCCGCGATCTTGGACGTTTCCGGACTGACGACGGTGGAATAGAAGGCCGACCATTCGGTGATCATCGCCACGTCGCCCTGGCTAAAGGCGTTCACGGTTTCCGCGTGATCGTAGGCGACGATTCCATCGGGCATGTATTGCATCAGGTCCTGACGGAACTGCAAACCGGCGAGGCTTTCCTCCGACATCAGGTTGGACTTGAATTCGTCGTTCAGGAATGAGCCGCCGAACGGCCACAGCATCCGCGCAAAACTGTCGGCGGACTGTGTCTCGTTGCGCTTGGATTGCAGCGCGTAGGCGTATTTGCCGTCCTTGGTCAGCGCGGGGCCATAGACGTTCTTCAGCTCCTCCCATGTTTCAGGTGGCCCATCAAACCCTGCCTCTTCCAACATACAGCGATTGTAGAACAAGAGGCCCGAATAATTGTCGACCGGCAACCCGTAGACAGTTCCGTTCCATCCGCCAAAGGCATTGAGCACCAGCGGAAAGAAGTCGTCCATATCGAGATCAGGATCGGCCAACTCGGGATTTGAGGTGAATTTATCCAGGGGCACGATCCAGTCATTCTCGGCAAAATTGCCGATCCAGACCAAGTCGATCAGCGCCACGTCAAGATCGCCACCCGCCACGAAGTCGCGGACTTGTTCGCCCAGAGCGTTTTCGTAGGGGTGCTTGATGATGTTGACCTTTATGCCAGTCGCTTCTTCGAACTCCGGCAGCATGGCTTCAATCGCCTCATACCCGGGGCGCAGCAGAAACACGACATCAACGGTCGTGCCAGCATAGGGTGCAGCGGCTTTCTCAAGGCTCCACGCGTGGCCGTCGGCCATCACATTCGATGCGCCAAAGCACAGGCTTGCCGCCAGTGCAGTGGTGCCCAACATTTTTTTGAATTTCATGTGTTCCTCCCATCGGAAACTGTTGACATCCATTTGTATCGGATCACATACAAATGTAATGAATGGCACAGAAGTCAACATGAAAATGTCGATGGGTCACCGATAAAGATGTAGTTTGACCCAAAGGGAGACAAAGCTTTGGCCACGGTTGAATTGAGCGGAATAAACAAGTTTTACGGGGCAATGCAGGCTCTTTTCAATGTGTCGCTGACCGTGCCGGACGGGGAGTTTGTCGTTTTTGTCGGGCCATCCGGTTGTGGCAAGTCAACGCTGCTCAGAACCATCGCCGGGCTAGAATCAGTTGATGGCGGGACCATCCGGATCGGGGAAAAGGACGTCACGCAGCTTGAGCCGGTGGATCGCGACGTGTCGATGGTCTTCCAATCCTACGCGCTTTATCCGCATATGACGGTGCGGGCGAACATGGAATTTGGCATGAAGGTCGGTGGGGTCGGCGCGCAGGAGCGGCACACCCGCGTTGAAGAAGCTGCCAAAATCCTGCAACTGAGCGAATTGCTGGAACGCAAGCCCGGGCAGCTTTCCGGTGGCCAACGCCAGAGGGTGGCGATTGGTCGGTCCATCGTGAAAAAGCCAAAGGTGTTTCTCTTCGATGAACCGCTCTCCAACCTGGACGCCAAGCTGCGGGTGCAGATGCGCGTTGAGCTGGAAGCGCTGCACGATCAGCTGAATGCCACAATGATCTACGTGACCCACGATCAGGTTGAGGCGATGACAATGGCTGACCAGATCGTTGTCTTGAATGCGGGCCGGATCGAGCAGGTCGGCAGCCCGATGGACCTGTATCACCGACCCTCATCGGAGTTCGTGGCAGGGTTCATCGGGTCCCCCGCAATGAACATCTTTGATGCCGGATCGGCGTTTGGCGCGGCCCTTTCCCGGTTGGACGGCGCGCGGCGCCTTGGCATCAGACCGGAACACATTGCCCTGGGTGCGCCCGGCGCTGGCGACCTTGATCTCAAAGTGTCCGTCAAGGAGCAGTTGGGCGGTGAAAGCTATCTTTACCTGCAAGGCGGCGATGGCGAACGTCTTGTCGTCAAGACAGACGGCGAAGACGTCACGAAAGCCGGTCAGACCGTCAGCGTTAACTTTCCGCCCCACCGGATTCACCAGTTCGACGGCAGCGGCAGAACCCTCTCAAACCAGCCTGCGGAGGCGCGCTTATGAGTGCTTGGAAGGTGCAGTTCGACGCGCTGATCGCCCCGGCGGTTGCGAAATCCGCCGTCACCGAACGGTTGATCATCGACCGCGGAGCCATTGCGCATGTCGGGCCGGCAACCGCCGCCCTGACCGACACCCGAAAAGCAATCGTGTTCGCCGATCAGGCAGGTTTCGATGCTGCGGGCAGCGCGGTCTGCGACAGTCTGCGCGCATCCGGGTTCGCCGTCGATCAGCTGGTGCTGACCAATGACCCGCTGCCCAAGGCATCCGTCGACGAGGCCGCGCCGTTCCTGAGCAGGCTGAAGGCTGACGCGTTCCTCTTTCCGGTGTCTGTCGGATCGGGGGTGATCAACGACCTTGTGAAATTCGCAGCCTTTGAGACGGACCGGCGGTATGTCAGCGTGGCAACCGCTGCATCCATGGACGGATACACAAGCGCAGGGGCGCCTCTGGCGCGCGACGGGTTCAAGGTCACCATCCCGACGCGCGCGCCGGTTGCCCTGGTGGCCGACCTCGACGTGATCGCGAATGCGCCCGCGGAGATGACCGGCTGGGGTTACGGAGATCTGGCGGGTAAATCACCGGCGGGCGGCGACTGGCTTTTGGCAGAGCTTGTTGGCGCCGAGGCCCGCGACGATACCGCATGGCCGCTGGTGCAGGACCATCTGCGCGACTGGCTGTCGGGCCCGGAGGCGCTGGCAACAGGTGATTTCGATGCCTGCGCGCGCTTGTTCATCGGCCTGACCGCCGTTGGTTTCGCGATGGAGTTTCATGGCACATCGCGTCCAGCCTCCGGGGCGGACCATCAAATTGCGCATATGTGGGAAATGGAAGGCCACAGCATCAATGGCATAAAAGTCAGCCATGGCGCAGCGGTCGCGGTTGGATGCATGGTATCCCTGGCGCTTTATGACTGGCTGCTGGCGCAGGATTTGTCCCGGATCACCGCCCCTGCTCCGGATATTGACACATCTCTGGCCGAACTGGCGCGTGTTATTCCGGACCCGCGCATCGCTGACAGAGCGGTCGCAGAAACACGGGCCAAATGGCCAGACTTGCCCACACATAAGGACCGGTTAGCAAGGGTGCGTGCCCACTGGCCCAAGACACGGGATTTGATGCAGCAACACCTTTTCCGCGCGCAGGAGATGCAATCCATGCTGATGGCCGCTGGCGCGCCCAGCACCGCGGCCGACATCGGCGTGTCCTCAGATCACCTCGAAAGAACCATCCGCGCCGCGGCCTACATTCGCAGCCGCTACACGATCCTTGATTTTCTCAAGGAGGCCGGTCTGTTCGAAGACGCCTTATCGGCAGTCCTGGCGCGGTTAAAGGGTGGGTCAGTGAAAGGAGCCGCAGAATGACACTATCGGAGCTGGGTAGTCGTGCAACAGCTGAGGTCGCGGCGGTGCTCGGCCAGGCGCTTCCCGATCAGGCCGAGGCCATGTCAGCGCCCATTCTGAACGCCCGGCGCATCGCGCTCTATGGCGTGGGGCGCGAAGGGTTGATGATCAAGGCCTTGGCGATGCGGTTGTTCCACATGGGGCTGGACGCGCATATGGTCGGCGATATGACAACGCCGCGCATCGCAACGGGCGATCTGCTGATTGTCAGCGCGGGGCCGGGAAGTTTTTCAACCGTTGCCGGGCTGGTTGAAGAGGCCAGAAGCGCCGGGGCCAAGGTCCTTTGCGTGACGGCCGAACCCGGGGGCGCGGTGCCGCGATCCGCAGATTACGTGGTGCATTTGCCGGCACAGACCATGGCGAATGATCGGGATGTGTCCGGTTCGGTATTGCCCATGGGCTCGCTCTTTGAAGCAGTCATGTTCATGTTTTTCGAAATTCTGATCCTGCATCTGCGGGCTGTGACGGGCATGTCCGCAGATGACATGCGCGCCAACCATACGAATATGGAGTAAGGCATGGAGAGGTGGCAGGAACGTTTTTCCATTCGCCGACAGACCGCCCTGGTAACCGGCGCGTCATCCGGCATCGGCGAGGAGATCTGCAAGGTGTTTGCCGAGGCCGGCGCGCGGATCATTGCGACCGGTCGCAACGCAGACAAGCTCCAAACACTCAAATCGGAAATAGAAAAAGCGGGTGGAACCTGCAGCACGATATCCGCCGATCTGGCGACGGTTGACGGGGTTCAAAGCGTGGCCTCACAGGCGTTGGCGCTTACAGGAACGATCGATATCCTGATCAATTCCGCGGGCATCGCCATCGTCGGCCCGGCAACCGGTTTCGCGGTCGAAGACTGGGATTTGACGATGGCGCTTAACCTGCGCGCACCCTTCCTTCTGTCCAGACAACTGGCCCCCCGGATGATGGCGCAAAAGCGTGGGAAAATCATAAACATCTCATCGCAAACAGGCGTCATCGCCCTGCCGGATCATGCGGCCTACGCAGCATCCAAAGGCGGGTTGAATGCTCTGACCAAGGCATTGATGACCGAGCTTGCACCGCACAACATTCAGGTGAATGCCATTTGCCCGACGGTTGTGATGACGGATATGGGGCGGAAGCTCTGGAGCCCCGCTGAAAAATCGGAGCCATTTCTGGCAGCCACCCCTTTGGGACGGTTTGGCGAACCGACCGAAATCGCGGATATGGCGCTTTATCTCGCATCGCCCGCCTCTGATCTGGTGAACGGTGCGCTGATGATGATCGAGGGAGGCTATTCAAGCGTCTGATGAAGGGATTTGGCGTACACACAAGCATGTGGACGATGCGTTGGGACCGGACCGGAGCCGAGCACGCGGTGGCAGCCGGTGTTGCCGACGGTATGGACTTCATAGAGATCGCATTGCTGGATCCGCCCTCTGCCGATGCAGAGCACAGCCGTGACCTGTTGGAAAAGGCAGGTCTCAAGGCCGTTTGCTCGCTTGGGTTGCCAGAGACCGTCTGGGCGTCACACAACCCGGATGGTGCGGTCAAGTTCCTGAAAGCCGCCATTGAGAAAACCGCGGCTATGGGAGCGCTGGCATTGAGCGGAGTTACCTATGGCGGTATCGGAGAACGCTCCGGTCTGCCACCAACCGAGCAGGAAATCGACAACGTGGCCCGTGCGCTGGGTGCAGCGGCGCGCCATGCGCAAGATGCGGGTATTCTGTTTGGCATTGAACCTGTGAACCGCTACGAGACGCATCTTATCAACACGGCTGCGCAGGGTGTCGCCATGATTGAAAAGGTCGGCGCTGAAAACATGTTCCTGCACCTTGATACCTACCATATGAACATCGAGGAAAAAGGCGCGGGAAATGGCATTCTGGACGGCCGCGATCACCTGCGCTACATCCATCTTTCCGAGAGTGACCGGGGGACACCGGGCATGGGAACATGCGACTGGGACGAGATCTTCGCCACCCTTGCGGCGATCGGGTTCGACGGAGGGTTGGCCATGGAAAGTTTCGTCAATATGCCGCCCGAGATCGCCCATGGTTTGTCCGTCTGGCGCCCGGTTGCGGAAGACCACCGCGAGGTCATGGACATCGGTTTACCCTTCCTGCGCAACAAAGCGCGGCAATATCGGCTGATTTGAGCGGATGTCGTACCTGTCCACGCTCACGACCGATGCGGCGTTTGCGCGCTACGAGGCGGTACGGGGTCGCCTGCCGGAAACGGCATTTCCCGCGAGGTCTGATCATCTGAAATCACTCGCCGAGGTGGCGGATCGGGTCGATGCATTCGTGCTGGATGCCTTTGGTGTCCTGAACGTTGGGCAGACGCCGATCCCCGGTGCGGTTGAACGCATGGCGCAGCTGCGCGCGATGGGCAAAAAACTGGTGGTGCTGACGAATGCGGCCAGCGACACCCGGGCAGCGGCTTTGCGCAAGTACCACCGCCTGGGGTTTGACTTTTCGGCAGACGAAGTGGTCGCCAGCAGAGATGTTTGTGCCGCCCGATTGGACACTCACCTCACTACCGGGCGATGGGGCGCAATCAGCACCGAGATCGACACATTTGCAGATTTTGATGCTGATGTGGTGCGGTGGACGGCGCAGACGCAGCCGCAGGTGGATGGGTTCCTGATTCTGTCCAGTGCGGCGATGGACACGGCAACCTACACCGCTCTCCGATACGCGCTCACCGATCAGGCGCGCCCGCTGCTGGTTGCCAACCCCGATATCGTGGCCCCGCGCGAAACCGGGCTGAGCTGCGAGCCGGGGTTCTTTGCACATCAGTTGGCTGATGAAGCCGGCATTGCCCCGCATTTCTTCGGCAAGCCGTTCGGCAATGCCTTCGACGACGTCAAAAAGAAACTGTCAGGGATCGCTCCGGACCGGATTGCGATGGTCGGTGATACCCTGCACACGGATATCCTGGGCGCGCGCGCCGCCGGGTTGAAGTCAGTCCTGATCACCAGTTTCGGATTGTTCGCGGGATGCGATGTCACGCCCTACATCAACCGGTCCGGCATCGTGCCGGACATCATCTGCCCGATTACCTGAGCGGCTCTGCGAGACGGTGATTGCAGGCCGCATCGTCGGTCTGATCCGGTCAGGATTTTTGGTGCGCAGCCGTCAGACACTCCAGAAACCGCTGGGTTTTCCTGTCGGGTTCCGGTTTGCGCCGCGTGATCGCGCCAAATCTGGTCATGTAGCTTGTTTCATCCGGGCAGATCTTTCGCACCTTGCCCTTGTCGAAGAAGGTCTCCGCAACATGGTCTGCCAGATACCCGATGTAACGGCCCGACTGTATGAGAAGCGCCAGCGCCTCCTCTTCCTTGGCCCGCGCGGCCCTGACAAACCCCAGATTGCGCCCTGCCATCATGTTCGGAGAGTTAAAGCTGTAGCCTGCGTATTTATACTGAGTGAGATCCAGATCTTTCAGGCTTCCCGTGACCGGGGTGTCATATAGCTCATGCTTTTCGCCACAATACAGGGTCATGTATTCGTCATAGAGCACCTGATATCTGAGCGATGACGACTGCCGGTAAACAGGCACGATTGCAAGCTCGAGCGCGCCATCCGTCACCCGCGATTCCAATGCACTCGGCGTGTCCAGAACAATTTCCAGCGAGACGTCGGGTGCTGCGTCGTCGAAGTGCCGGATGGCTTCATGAATGTGGGCACGCGGATTGGTGCTGGATTGATCGAAGATGCCGACCCGCAGAGTACCTGCCAAATTCGCGTGAATGTCGTCGATTTCGGACTGGAAGTCGTCAATCTTTGACAACAGATGACGCGTTGCCAGCAGCACTTGCTCGCCCTCGGATGTCAGCGAAAACCCTGATGGCCCGCGGTTGCACAGCTTGAGACCAATGCGCAGTTCCAGATCGGCGATGTGCTTGGAAATGGTGGAGCGGCCGATGTTCAGCTCCAGTTCCGACGCTGCAAACCCGCCGCATTCGGTGACGGTCACGAAGATCCGCAGAAGGCGGATATCGACGTCGCCGAGGGCAGAGATGAGCGCGCGTTTTGCCAAACCAAGGTTTCCAATTTTGGAAACCATACAGGTACATGTTGCCGGTTATCAAACGATTTTTGATCCGTAGACTTGGGGTGTCGTGCAGAGGCGCCCGTGCCAAAAGCTCACTTCATGCCGGCCGACCCCGGTGAATTCGGTAGGCACGCAGACGTCGACGCAAAACGGGGACAAAACAACCAGGTGAGGGAAATATGTCAATCAAACCACCACTGATGGACCTGCCCATCGCAACCGCTGAAAGTGGTTTTTATGCAGGATTCAGCAAGCATGTCGCGGTGATATCGAAAATCATTGTCGCCGTGCTGGTCATTTGGGCGGTCGTGTTCCCCGAACAGGCCGGCAAAATTCTCGACACGATCAACAGCTTCATCCTGTCGAACACGGCCTATTGGTACATCTGGATTGTCGCGCTTTTCGTCCTGCTTTGCATCGGGCTGGCGCTCTGGCCATCGGCGGGTAAACTACGGTTGGGGGTCGAGGATGACAGGCCCGATTTTTCCAATTTCTCCTGGTTTTCCATGATGTTCGGCGCCGGGATCGGCGTTGGCATGTTGACATGGGCGGTTGCCGAACCTGTTTATCACTGGGGCAACAACCCGGAAGTGATCAAGGGGCTGGTTGAGGGATCAAGCGCCGAGAACGTGCGCAATGCCTACAAGTGGTCCTTCCTACACTGGGGGTTAGGCGCCTGGGCGTGCTACGCGATTGCAGGCCTGTCGCTGGGGTTTTTCTGTTACCGGCGTGGCCTGCCACTGACGATGCGATCCTCGCTGACACCGCTTTTTGGCAAATCGCTCTCGGGTGGTCTGGGTCACCTGATCGACATCGTGGCGGTTGTGGCGACCATTCTCGGCGTGGCGCAGACGCTTGGTTTCGGCGTCGAACAGTTTGTCGCCGGCCTGACGCGCATCGGCATCGGTGGCCTGACCAACGAGGCGGGCACGGCCAACACAATGGGTATTGTCGTGGCGATCCTCGTGATCATGGGTGCATCCACCATGTCAGCGCTGTCCGGTGTTGGTAAAGGGATCAAGTGGCTGTCCAACCTCAACATGGGCCTGTCCATTTTCCTCTTGGCATTCTTCCTCATCTTCGGGTCCACGTGGTTTGGGCTTCAGGCGTTGATCCTCGGGGTGTGGGACTATCTCATTGCGATGCCGGACATGATGTTCCGCGTTTGGCGCAGCGATGGTGTCGAAGGATCGATCGCAACCAGCCTTGAGGGCTGGCAGGGTGGATGGTCCGTTTTCTACTGGGCATGGTGGGTGGCATTCGCGCCGTTCGTGGGCCTGTTCCTGGCGCGTATCTCCAAGGGCCGGACAATCCGCGAATTCGTTCTGGGCGCGATGATCGTCCCGTCCCTGATGTGCTTTGTCTGGTTCACATGGGCAGGCGGCACGGCGATTGATCTGGAACTGAACGGGTCGGCGGATGGGGTTATCGTCGGCGCCCCTGACGGCGATAAGATCTTTGCGATGGTTCAGCACATGTTAAGCGCTTCGATGGGCTGGATCATGTCCGTCATCATCGTGATTCTGCTGATGACCTATCTTGTGACCACAGCGGATTCGGCCGTTCTGATCGTGAACACGATCAACGCTGCGGGAGATGAAGGCCCCAAGGCACGTCCTCACATCTATTTCTGGGGCATAGCGCTTGGGGCCGTGGTCGCAGCGTTGCTGATTGCAGGGGGTCACAAGGCCATTCAAACAGCGATGGTGATCGGGGCCTTCCCCTTCTCAATCGTGATGGTGCTGCAATGTATCGCGCTGGTGAAAGCCATTTGGCGTGACAGCCAAAGGGAGCGTGCTGGGGTGCAAACCACCAACCCCGACAATGCGCCAGAACCGGCGGAATGAAACGACTGTGCCTTCCCGGAGCGATTACAGCTCTCGGGAAGGCAACAAGCCCGGGGTGACGTCGTTTAGCATTGGCACGCAGGCACCGGCGTCATGGATTATAATTTCCTGTGACGTCCGTCAGTCGAGAATACACCTGTATTGCCAGCAGTTTCCTACCGAAACCCTCGCAGAGATGTGGCGCGTTCCTGCTGCGCCAGACCCCACGTCGCGAGATTACGCCGACGCCCGGTCGTATCCGGCAGAATGAAGCTGGAAATCTGGTTGGCCCCGGCCTCTGCTTGACCGCAAATGACCTCGCAAATTAGCGTCGCCGCGACGGTCAGGGAAGTATCACCATGATCGCTCGCGCTGTATTTTCCTCTTTATGCAGCATCAATCGTCAGCGTCCCACTCCGGTCGCTGGCGCGTTTCTCCGGGTACAGCATGTGCCCGGATCCAGTTGGGATGCGCCCGCAGAATGGTGCGCCAACCGGGGCAGCAGGACAATAAACCGGTTTCCCTCTGGCAGGGGCGCCAGATCACCAGAACAAGGAAGAAATCATGTCTCAAGCAAATGCACTCGAGCAACTCATGCTTAACCTGATCAATGAAGAGCGAGCGGCCGTTGGCGTGCAACCTCTCACATTCGATGACAGGCTGAACGACGCATCAGAGGATCATAGTTCATGGATGCTCGGTTCAAACCAGTTTTCCCATACAGGCGTTGGCGGTTCCAGCCCGACGGATCGCATGGAGCGTGCGGGTTTCGAATTCGAGGGTGCCTGGCGATCTGGCGAAAACATCGGATGGCAAAGCGAACGAGGCGATCCGGGCCTCGAAGACGACGTGGAACAAATCCACGATAGCCTGATGCGCAGCCCCGGTCACAGGGCCAATATCCTGAACCCGAATTTCGATGAAATCGGCATTGGCATCGAACAGGGAGATTTCACGTCCGGAAGCACCTTCGATTCCGTTATGGTCACCCAGAATTTTGCAACAACAGATGCGGACGACCCGGCGCCCGTGGATGCCACGGAAACGCCGGTTGTCACGTCCGATATGGACGACTCCGTTCCTGACGACGCCGTTGCGAACCCAGTTAATACAGCGGAACCGGCGGAGGTGCCCGAGGTTACCGACGACGACTCGCCAGTGGATACCGTGAACATGCCGGACGACGGCGAAGAGCCCCCCGTTGATACGGCGGAAACCGATGATACGCCGGATGCAGACGGTGCGGGTGAACCCGTCGATTCGGTTGACGGCGACGAGACGGCGGAGACCCCCGAAGAAGTGCCCGTTGAAACGGCGGACACAGAAGACCCGGCGGCAGATGACATGCAGGACGACGACACCGAAGAAGGCCCGGTAGACACCGCCGGCGGCGAGGATACCCCTGCCGACGAGGACGCAGACGATCCCGCCGAAGAAGACATGGCAGCCTGCGGACTTGAGGGAGACGGCGTCATCTTCGTGAACTTCCGCGACGTTACCATAGACTTCAACTTCTATGGCATCGAAGGCGAGAACGATGAGGCCGAGGGCCTCACGATGGTGGCGGCGTCTGATGACAGAGATGAGGATGAGGCAGCTGCTGACGCGCCAGAGCTGAGCTTTGATGTTGATGCCTTTCTCGCTCAGGTCAGCGAGATGTTGACGCAGATCGATTGGCAACCTGATTGCTGTCACTGCTCCGAGATGGCCTGATGTTTTCCTTGGGAGGGGGGATGCGCCCCCTCCCAGTCTCCGACACCGAAAATCAATTTCACTAACACTTATTTATCGAGATACATCGTGACACACTCAAATCATGGCCCGTGCGAACTGCGCATCGCCCGTCAGACCGGATCGCGGTTATTGGCTGCCACATTTCTGTTCAGCGTTTTTGTCAACCTGCTTATGCTGACCGGTCCGCTATTCATGCTGCAGGTCTATGACCGTGTCCTCGCATCGGGTTCCCAGGAAACACTTGTGGCGCTCTTCTCGCTTGTTGCGGTGCTGTATCTGTTCTTCGGGGTGCTGGAGTTTGCCCGCGGGCGCTTGTTGACCCGCTTTTCGGCCCGTTTTCAGACAGTGTTGGATGCCCGCGTTTTTCGGGCGGTCCTCAAACTGTCGCAATCCGCGCCGCCGGGAAAAGTAGCAAAATCCGGGCTGCGCGACCTGTCGCAGGTTCAGAGCGTCCTGTCGTCGCCGGTGATGCTGGCCCTGTTCGACGTGCCGTGGTCGCCGCTTTTCATTGCGGTGATCTTCGTGTTTCATCCCGTGTTGGGGTGGGTCGCTGTCGGCGGCGCTGCTGTTCTTGTTGCGATCACTCTTGCGCATAACTTCCTGACGCGGGACAGATCCGCAAATGCCCATTCTTCCGGGTTTGCGGCCCAGCATTTTGCAGATAAATCCTGCGAGCACAGCGATCTGGTGCGCGCGTTGGGCATGCGTGAAGCGACGGTCAGCCAGTGGCAAAAAATGCGCAACACAGCGCTGGAGCAGAGCATTCGAAATGCCGATCATTCCGGCCTGACGACTGCCGCCACCAAAAGCTTTCGTTTGTTTCTACAATCCGCCATTCTGGCGGTCGGCGCTTTTCTGACGCTGCGCGGTGACCTGACCGGGGGGGCTATGATCGCAAGCTCGATCCTTCTGGGGCGGGCGTTGGCACCCATCGAAAAGCTGCTTTCCCAATGGTACCTGCTGCAGCGCGCGCGCGCCGCTTGGCGATCCTTGTCGCGCCTGTTGGTGAAAGTCCCGCCCGACCCGAAGATGTTGCGATTGCCCCGCCCGACCGCCGATGTCACCGTGTCCAAGGTCACGGTGATGGCCACGGTCACACGGCAGCCTATCCTGCAGAATGTCTCCTTCTCCGTGGGCCCGGGGCAGGTTCTGGGCGTGATTGGCCGCAGCGGCGCAGGGAAATCGACGGTTGCCGAGACACTTCTCGGGTTGATACCGCCAACTGCAGGCGACGTCCGTCTGGGAGGTGCCGAAATCAGTCACTATGACCCGGACAGTTTCGGCAGCTATGTTGGGTACCTGCCGCAGGACGTTACGCTCTTTGAGGGGAGCATCGCGCAGAACATCGCCCGGATGTCCAGCGACCCCGATGACGACAAGATCGTCGAGGCTGCCAAGCGTGCCAACGCGCATCAGTTTATCCTCTCGCTGCCAAACGGCTACGACACAAGGGTCGCGGAGAATGACATCCAGTTATCGGGCGGCCAGAAGCAGCGGGTTGCACTGGCGCGTGCACTTTACAACGACCCGCTGCTTCTTGTTCTAGACGAGCCCAATTCGGCGCTCGATGCGGACGGGTCGGCGGCATTGAACCAGACCATCCGCGATTTCCGCGATACCGACAAGGCAGTGATCATCATGACCCATCGCACGGCGGCGCTGTCGGAATGTGACCGGCTGATCATTCTCGACGAAGGGCGCATCAAGGCTTCGGGGCCCCGCGATGAGGTCATCAAGAGCATGTTGAGCAGAACGAAAGAAGGGGCACAAGTTGTGTCCATGACGGTGTCGAAATGAACGAACAGGATGTGAAAACCACGTGGAGCGCCCAAAAACCCCTGGCAATCGGATTCGCCGCCTTGCTGCTGCTGGTCGGTGTCGTCGGGATATGGAGCACCCAAACCGAGATCGCGGCCGCCGTTGTCGCCGAAGGCATGGTTGAAGTGGAATCCAACAGGCAGATCATTCAGCATCCGGAGGGCGGTGTTGTTGGCGAAATTCTGGTCAAGAACGACGACCACGTGGCAGCAGGTGACGTGTTGATCCGGCTGGATGGGCGACTTCTGCGATCCGAACTGACGGTTGTGCAGGCTCAGTTGCACGAACTTCTGGTGCGCAAAGCTCGTCTGCAGGCTGAAAGAGACGACCTGCCGCAAATCGAGATCGGCACGGATCTGGCCGCTCTGGCACAGGCGTTCCCGGACGTGGCCGACTTGATCCAAGGGCAAATGAACCTCTTCCGCGCACGTGCCGTCTCTCTCGAAAAAGAAATGGCGCAGCTTGCAGAGCAGGTCGATCAGATCGGGAATGAAATTCTGGGTACCGAGGCCCAACTGGCGGCACTGGAAGAACAACAACAGCTGGTCACCGACGAGAAAAACAGCGCCGAAGAACTGCTGAGCAAGGGCCTGATGCAGGCATCGCGCGTGACAACCCTGCGCCGCGATGCTGCGGGCATCACCGGCGAATTGGGGCGTCTTGCCGCGCGCAAGGCGCAGTTGAATGGCCAGATCGCTGCGTTGAATATCGAAAAGCTTCGGCTGAAGACAACGCGGCGCGAAGAGGCGATTTCGGCATTGCGGGACCTGCAACCGCAAGAGGTCGAGTTGACGGAACGCGCCTTGTCCCTGCGCGAGACCCTGTCGCGCCTTGATATCCGGACGCCGGTCAGCGGCATCGTTTATGGCAACACCGTTTTCGCCCTGCAATCCGTGATCCAGCCCGCTGCGCCGATCATGTATGTGGTGCCGCAGGATCAGCCACTGGTCGTTTCGGCGCGCATTCCGTCCAGCAACATCGACCAGGTGTTTGTCGGGCAGGAGACGTCCCTGCGGTTCACCTCGTTCAGTCAGCGCACGACGCCCGCCATATCGGGAGAGGTGTCAAATCTGTCCGCAGATGTTTTTTCAGACGAAACCACGGGCAACAGCTATTACCGGGCCCGCATCAAGCCGAACATGCATGAACTGGCCAAGTTGCAGGGGCAGGAGCTTCTGCCCGGGATGCCGGTACAGCTGTTCATCAAGTCCGAAGAAAGGACACCGCTCAGCTTTCTGGTCAAGCCACTGATGGACTACCTGAACCGCGCATTCCGCGAAGCATGATAACGGACCGCCATCGTTCGGAGGCGCGGCACCGGTGGTGTCGCGCGGGCTGAAAGAATGGGCGTCGATACGGGCGGCAGAGACCATCGTCATGCTGCTGATGTGACGGTTCGCCGCCAAAGGGAGAGCGGCGATCATCACTGCGGTCAGATGTCGAAAAACACCGTTTCGTCATCGCCCTGCAGCCGGATGTCGAACCTGTAGACGGGCTTGCCGTTTCGTTCGCTGCGTGTTGCGATCAGCGTGTCTCTGCGCCGTTCCCATTCGATCAGGTTAAGCACGGGATCGACCGCATTGGCCTCAGCCTCGTCGGAAAAGTACATTCGGGTATTCAGGCCCAGATTGATCCCTCGCGCGACGATCCAGAAATTGAGATGCGGCGCCATATTCTGACCCGTGCCGGTGTCGACAAGCCCGGGCTTGATCGTGTCAAACCCCCAGTTGCCGGTGTCGAAATCGCTGATCACACGCCCCCATCCGCGGAAGCCTTCCTCCACAGAGCCCGCCTGCTCGGGATGGGCGTAAAAGCCATCGGCATTCGCCTGCCACGCTTCCAGAAGAACATCCTTGATCGGGCTGCCGGTCCCGTCGATGACCATGCCTTCGACGCGAATGCGCTCGCCCTTGGCATGAGGCCCCGCAATATCACCGCCCAGCTGGTGGTCGTAGATATCGAACCCGGCTGCGCCCGGCGACAGGCCGATATGAACATAAGGCCCGGCCGTCTGCGACGGTGTCTCCCTGAGGTAATCAAGCTCCTGTGTCATCGGTCAGTTTCCCTCCTGCCGGTTTTCAAACAGAGTTGACCGCCGACCGCGCAGGACAATGTCAAAACGATAGGCGATGGCGTCGAGCGGGATGGTTGCGTTTAAATCCAGACGCGCGACAAGCTGTGCACGCGCCTTCTCGTCCGGGATCGTCTGGACAATAGGGCATTTGTCGATCAGCGGATCACCCTCAAAATACAGCTGCGTGATCAGGCGTTGTGCGAAAGCCGTGCCAAAGATCGATAGATGGATATGGGCGGGGCGCCAGCTATTGATCCAATTGCGCCATGGATATGCGCCCGGTTTGACCGTGCGGAAACAATAGTAGCCGTTGGCATCGGTAAGGGTGCGGCCGCAGCCCCCGAAATTGGGGTCAACCGGGGCCAGATAGGTATCTTTCTTGTGCCGGTACCTGCCACCCGCATTTGCCTGCCACAGTTCAAGGAGCGTATCGGGAACCGGCCGTCTGTTTTCATCCAGAACCTGACCATGCAGAATGATCCGCTCGCCAATGGGGCTTTCACCGGATGCGGCGTAATTCGTCAGCAGGTCATTGTCGGAAGCGGCAATATCTCCATGGCCGAAAACCGGCCCGGTGGTTTCGGAGACCGTGGTTTCAAGGCTGATCAACGGGTATTTCGGCGACCGCGAAACAGATGTCTTGTAGTCGCGGGACAGGGCCGGGGGATGCCATGTGCGGTCTCTTTGGTAGAACGGGCCATCGGTTTTCATTCAGCCTTCTCCTTCCGACGGGCTTGTCTGACCGCTTGGTCGCTTTGTCTTGTCCATCTCGGCGTAGGTTGCCTTTGCCAGCTTCAATGCGTGGTTGGCGCGCGGCACCCCGGCATATATCGCGACATGCTGAAAAGCCTCTTGCACGTCCTGCCGGCTGGCGCCGGTGTTCGCGGTAGCGCGGATATGCATGGGGATCTCCTCGAAGTTTCCGGTGGCTGCCAACAAGGCGAGTGTGATCATGGAACGTTCCCGCAGGGAAATGGCGTCGGATGCCCAGACCGTACCCCAGGCACCTTCGGTGATCAGGGTCTGGAAGGGCGCATCAAAAGATGTCTTGGCGGCTTCCGCCTGATCCACATGCGCATCCCCCAAAACCCGTCGACGCACGGACATGCCGGTGTCAGATTTCTTTCCCATAACGCTGGTCTCCCTGTCTGCTCGGGATTAAAGCAAATCGCGATATGAATTAATATTGAGAGTTTCGGTATTTTCATTAACCTCAGAGTTATGAAAATAGACCCAAGATTGCGCCTTCGACACTTGTCCACATTTCTCGAAGTCGCCCGTACCGGATCGGTGGTCAGCGCTTCGGCAGAGTTGGGCGTGACACAGCCCGCGGTTTCCAAGACACTGAAGGAACTGGAAAGCATTGTCGGTGTGCCCCTGTTCGATCGCCGGAACCGCCGGTTGTTTCTGAATGCTTCAGGGGTGATTTTCCAACGCCTGGGCGCTGCCGCACTAAACGAGCTCGACCGGGCGCAGACGTCTGCCCGTGCGGCGCATCGGAACATATCGAAGCTGAGCGTCGGGGCCTTGCCGACAACGGCAACGACGCTCGTGCCTACTGCGGCCCTGGACCTGCAAAGGCTGATGCCATCCTGTGTTTTGCGCGTGTCGACAGGACCCAACTGGTTCTTGCTGTCACAACTGCGGGCAGGCGCGCTGGACATCGTCGTGGGCCGTATGGCCGACCCCGACAGCATGACGGGCCTGACGTTTCAGCAGCTTCACGCGGAGAACGTGGTAGCCGTGGTGCGCCACGATCATCCCCTGACGTGTCGGCCGGACAGTGAGGCTTTTCTGTCCTATCCCCTTATCCTGCCACCATCCGGGGCGGTCATTCACCAGCTGGTGAGATCCTATCTCGTCAGTGTTGGCGCCAGCGACGCGCGCCCGATTTTTGAAAGCGTGTCCTTGGCCTTTTCACGTCATATCTTACTGGAATCCGATGCGATCTGGTTCATTTCCAAGGGAGTCATTCGCGAAGAGTTGCACAATGGGTTGCTGCGTGCGCTTGATTTGGATGCACCGATGCTCGCGGGCCCGGTGGGTATCAGCCGACGTGCTGATGAAGCAGCCTCGCCCGAGGCGGAGGCCCTGATCGCCGCGCTTCAGAACGCGTCGAAATGCGGTTAGGCCGAAGGACGCTTTTCGCGGGAGAGGACGTTCTGCACCGCAATGTTAAACACCTGCCGGACCGGCGTGGTTGTCGCCTCGGGACGAGACATCAAACCGACAGGGCCTTGCGTAACACTGGTCTCAAATGGCAATTCCACCAACCTGCCGTCGGCGATTTCATTTGCAACCACACCATGGGAAATGATCCATACGGCATCGGTTTGCAGCGTATAGGCGAGACCAAATGCGCCCGAGACCGCTTCCAGCCGATTGGGAATATGCCCGAGGCCCTGCGCGATCATCAGCCGTTCGACAAGGGGCCGAATGGCTGCGCCCTTGGGGGGGTAGATTACCGGCCAGTCTGCAATCTGGGCGAGGTCGGGGTTTTGCAATATCGGGTGACGTGCACGCACGACAACCGTGACATGCTCGTTGTATAGTTGAGTGAAAGAGATGCCCTGCATCGTATCGGGCTGGCCCAGGTGCCCGATCACGAGATCAAGCTCGCCAAGGCGCAGACGGTCGATCAGGAAGTTGTGCGGCGCGTCGATAATGCGCAGAACAGCGTGCGGCGCAAGGCTTGCAAACTCGGTTGCGACGGCAGGCATGAACCAGGCGGCGACACTCGGCCACAGACCGATTGACAGCGTCTCCTGGGCCAATTCACCTTCGCGTTCGATCCCGTCAAGACCCTGCTGCAGGCTGGCAAGTGACATTTGCGCGAAGTGCAAGAACACCTCTCCCTGCTTTGTCAGGCACACGCCGGAACGGCTGCGCGTCATCAACGACACGCCGAGGATTTCCTCCAGTTCCTTCAACGTTTTCGAAATGGCGGGTTGGGTCAGAAACAGCTTGCCTGCCGCGGCTTTGAAGCTTTGTTCGCGCGCGATTTCAACGAAGCATTCAATGTGACGAAACTTGATCCGCCGATCCATTACTATCTTTCCAGTTTTTGAAACTAACTCGACCAATAACTCATTTTACTTATCAATATCGGTATATCAAGCTGTGGTGGGAGGCACTACATGCGGACACAAGTTGCCATTGTCGGCGGAGGGCCATCCGGCCTTCTTCTCAGCCAGCTGCTACATCTTCAGGGGATCGACACGGTCATCCTCGAACGGAAATCGAAGGCATATGTCCTTGGCCGGATACGCGCAGGCGTGCTGGAATCGGGCTTGGTGGACCAACTGCGCGCGGCCGGTGCCGCCACCCGGATGGACCGCGAAGGGATGATTCATCATGGTACCGTAATTTCCTATGGTGATGCACATATCCGCATCAATTTCGACGCGCACACCGACAAGACGGTCATGGTCTACGGTCAGACCGAGGTGACACGCGACCTATACGCGGCGCGGGAGGCAATGGGCGGTCAGATCATCTTTAACGTTGAGGATGTGCAAATCAACGGGGCCGATACGGATGCGCCCTACGTGACCTTTCGTACAGAGGGTGCCGCACAAAAGCTGATGTGTGACTACGTCGCCGGATGTGACGGCTTCCACGGGGTCAGCCGGTCGACAATCCCCGACGCCATACGCACCGAGTATGAGAAGGTTTACCCCTTCGGATGGCTGGGTGTCTTGTCCGAAACGCCACCCGTGCACGGCGAGTTGATCTATGCACGTTCGGATATCGGCTTTGCCTTGTGCTCGATGCGCAACGACCATCTGAGCCGCTATTACATTCAGTGCGATCTGTCGGACAGCGTCGACAACTGGTCGGATGATGCGTTTTGGGATGCGCTCAGGCGACGCATTCCCGAAGCGCATGCGGACAATCTGGTCACGGGACCCTCCATCGAAAAATCCATCGTGCCCCTGAGGTCATTCGTCAGCGAGCCGATGCGGTGGGGCCGGTTGTTTCTGTGCGGAGATGCGGCACATATCGTGCCACCCACCGGCGCCAAGGGGCTGAACACGGCAGCAAGCGACGTTCACTACCTGTCCCAGGGGTTGATCCAGTATTACGACACGGGCGAGACAAAAGGCATCGACCAGTATTCCGCCAAGGCGCTGGAACGGGTGTGGAAGGCAGAACGCTTCAGCTGGTGGATGACCGGTCTTTTGCACCGGTTTCCAAACCAGAGCCCTTTTGATCTGAAAATGCAGCAGGCGGAAGTCGCCTTTCTGCACGGCAATAAGCAGGCACAGGCTGTACTGGCGCAAAACTACGTGGGTTTGCCCTATTGAGGGGGCACGGCGTCAGCCGGGTTCAGTCTTCGACAAATCTTTTGGCCGCGCGGCCCTGATACTTGGCCGTCAAGTCTGGCGGCACCTCCGACCCGTCAGTGAGAAAGGGCAGGATGCCGCGGCGCGCAGATGCCCCACGCCCGGCTTTGATTTTTTCTTCAGACATGGTCACCCGCTGCGCCAGTCTGCGGCCCCAATGCGCAAGATGCTGATATAGCATATCAATTTCTGCGCCATGGTCATCACTCTTGGCAAGATCATGAAACTCGTCTGGGTCGTTTTGCAGATCAAAGAGCATGGGGCGGAAGCCGCCCTCGGCATGTATCATCTTGTATCGTCCGTCGAAAACCATGAACAACCGGGCGTCGCGCGGCTCCACCCCCAGCTGGGCGCAGACGGCTGTGGGAGAGTAATCGTATTCGCTTATGGCGTAGTCACGCCATGCCGGTGTCTCGCCGCGCAACCACGGGAGCAAAGACCGACCTTCCAGAATGTGATCCGGCACCTTGCCGCCCGCGATTTCCACGAATGTCGGTGCAAGATCGATGCTCTCCACCAGCGTGTTGCAGGTTGTGCCGCGTGTCGCATCCGCTCCGGGCCGCGGATCGTAGATGATCAGCGGTATTTTCGCGCTCTGGTCATGGAAAAGGTCTTTCTCCCCCATCCAATGATCGCCCAGATAATCGCCATGGTCCGAGGTCAGGACGATCACCGTATCCTGCATCCGGCCCGTGTCCTGCAGAAAATCCAGCAGGAATCCTAATTGATCATCACATTGCTTGATCAACCCCATGTAGGCGGGGATCACCTTCTTGCGCACGTCGTCCCTTTGGAACGCCTGCGCAACCTTGCCGCGCATGTAAGCACCATAGACAGGATGAGGATCAATCCGCTCACTGGCATGCCGTCTGGCCTCTGGCACGTGCTCCGGCCCGAACATCGCGTGGTAGGGGGCAGGCACAATGTATGGCCAATGCGGTTTGATATAGCTGACGTGCGCGCACCACCCCGGTTCGGCTTGTTTGATGAAACCCATCGCCTCCCGTGTAAGCCACGGGGTTTCGCTGTCCTCCTCGCGAATGTTCGCGGGTTGGTCGGCATTGGCGAACATCCATCCCGATGCGATGTCGCCCTCGGGGGTCACCGCCGCATTCGCGAAATGCGCCCAGGGGTTCTCGGTCGGGTATCCTTTCGACTTCAGATACTCATTGTAGGGAGATCTTTTCTCGTCATAGAAACCGTCCGGGCCTTCCGCCCATAGCCCATCGTCGCGCACCCAGGCGTCAAACCCGCATTCAGCTTGCCGGACGCCGATAATGCCATCTGCGTCGATGCCGAGGCGCGCCATGCCTTCCACGTCGGCCTTCATATGCGTTTTGCCGATCAGGACGCACTCCATCCCTTCGCGGCGCAGATGGTCGCCCAGTGTCTGTTCCCCGACGCGCAACGGATAGCCGTTCGACTGTGCGCCGTGAGAGGATGGATAGCGACCGGTGTAAAAACTCATCCGGGAAGAGCCGCAGATCGGTGATTGCACGTAGGCATTGGTGAATCTGACACCCATTTGTGCAACGCGGTCAAAGTTGGGTGTGGAGAGGTGCGGATGCCCGGCACATGACAGGTAATCAAACCGCAGTTGGTCGTACATGATGAAAAGTACGTTTGTCTTGCGCCCTGTCGTGCGTGTGTCACCGGTCATGAGGTGTCCTTTCGGGGAGCCATTTGCGTGATCAAGGTTAACCAGATGTATGACCTGCTGGCACGATGAATTTTCTGCGATGGCCTGCGGCTGCAAAGACGTTTGGGCTGATGGGGGTAGCCACCCGCCTGCCATCGCGCGGTTCTGAAGGGACGCGTCCCGACACTCCGCAGGTTTCAAGCTCTGCGGTGATGCCATATCAGATGTGTTACCGAGATAATCAGAGACAAGGTCAGCGGAGCTGTCTGTGCAAGGTGCATTGCTTTACTGCGGGTGATTTTGGCCCCTGTAGATCGCAGCACGTGACTGATCCACCGGCGCCTGCGGTGCACCGATACCGTCATGCACTGGGTTGAACTGCGGATAATTTCCCGCGGCGCTTGTCAAAAACTTGATTGTTCAGATCTCCAGAGGTTTTGTGCAGATCCCTGGGGGCGAAGGTCACTTTCCGCGTGTTTTGACGGGATCAGACATTTAGCTGCTTCACCCTATCCGGAATGAGCGATTTGGACCCGGCCGTCGGCGTTTTGCAGATCTGTCATGAAGTCCGCAGCGGTTGCCGCGCACATCGGGTGGGCCAATCCAAAACCTTGCAGGTAGCAGCAATCTATTTCCTGCAGGATCGAGACATGTTCCGCCGTTTCAACACCTTCCGCGACAACGCGAATGTCCAGCATTTTTCCGATCTCGATGATGGTTTTGACAAGATCACGCTGGCGCTTTGAGGCCACGATAGGCTCGATCAGGCTGCGGTCGATTTTCAGGCGTGTCGGGGCGATTTGCAGCAAGCTCGCGATAGACGCGTGGCCACTGCCGAAGTCGTCGATCTCGACATCGATGCCCATTTCGTTGATCAACGACAGGTTCCTGTCAATCACATCGTTCCTCGCATCCAGAAACGCGGATTCGAGCAACTCGAAGGATAGTCGCCCGGCGGGCAGGTCGAGCTTTTTCAGGCGGTCGCCGAGGTTCGGATCATTCAATCGGTGGGATGACACGTTGACAGACACGCGCGGCACATCGAGCCCCTTGCAGTGCCAGGTTTCCATATCCCGCAAGGCCCGATCTAGCACCAGTTCATCAAACTGCGCGAGCAGCCCCATATCCTCCGCCGTTTGAAGGAATTCCGATGGCATGATCAAGCCGAATTCGGTGCTTTCCCAGCGCACCAGTGCCTCCAACCCGGTCAGCTCAAGCGTTTTTGCATCGAATTGCGGCTGGTAGTGGCAGGTGATTTCGCCCTGATCAAAACCTGCCAGCAGCGCGTCGAAGGAGTTTTTCCGGCGGCGGGCTTTTTCCTTCATCGATGCATTATAAAAACGATAGCGACCGCGTCCGGCCTTTTTGGCCTCGTACAACGCGAGGTCTGCATCAATGAACAGGTTCGTGTTTTCAGCCGCCCCGAAATCGGAGGAAACGGCGATCCCGATACTGGTGCCGATGTTGCACTGCTGCGCCCCGTAGTAGAACGGCGTGGCCATATCATGAATGATCCGCTCGGCGATTTCGGTCAGCTCGTCATGTGAAGGCGCCTCAAGGAACAGGGCGACGAACTCGTCCCCTCCAACACGCGACACTAGTGCAGTGTCTGGGGTGCTCTTCTGCAGAATTTCCGCCGCGTGTTTCAGCGTGGCATCACCGGCATCATGTCCCAGCGTGTCGTTGATCTGCTTGAAATGATCGATATCGAAGTGAAGAACGGCCAGCTGCAAAGGCGTCTGGCGCGCTTTCTTGCAGTGAGAGGTATAGACGTCGTCCAGATACCGGCGGTTCGCAAGTCCGGTCAGCGCGTCGTGGCGGCTTTCATATTCCAGTCTTGCCCGCGCCTGTTCCAGCTCCCGCGCCCGTTCATGGTCGTTGGTGACATCAAAGTTCACACCGTAGTACCGCGCGCCCGTCTCCGCGTCGTTGACGAACTTTCCGCGTGTTCGGATGTAGCGAATGGACCCGTCAGGCGTCAAAAACCGGTAATCGCAGGCGACATCCTTTTCCAGTGCCAGGCATTTCTCCGTATAGGCGATCATCGCCTCGCGGTCATCCGGATGAATGCGGCTGCCCCAGTCAGATCCGCTCCGCTTGTTATTGCCATCGGTAATGCCGAACATCTTGAGAAGGCGATCATCCCAAAACGCCTCGTTCGAGTTTACGTCAAATTCCCAGCGGCCCATCTCGGCGGCTTCCATCGCCACGGCCAGCCGTTCCGCCATCCTGAGCCATTCCAGCTGCACGGTCTTGATGTCGGTGATATCGGTGTCGGTACCGATGATCCGGACCGGTTGGCCTTGCGCATCGCGCCGGACCACCCGGCCGCAGCTCAGGATGCAGATCCAGTGGCCCGCCGCATGCCGCTGGCGGAATTTGTAGTTGATCACATCCGTCTCGCCGGTGTCCAGCCGCCGCAGCTCCTCTCTGATGTGATCGAGGTCTTGCGGGTGAATGGTTTCCAGCCAGTCCTCCGTCGTTTCCGGGACAACGCAGTCATCTGACATCCCCCGAAGCCTGCGCCACTCTCGTGACAGACGATGGCGACCGCGTTCGAAATCATGGTCCCACACCCCCTGTTTGGCGCAGAGCAAAGCGATCTTCCAGATGGCCTCGCCATCCTCGAAATCAAGGGTTTTCTGATCGGTGACCGCCTGATCGGCACTCTGAAAGAGATACCCAAGGACAGAGGCGTTGTGGTCCTTGACGACGGTTGCGGTGAAAGTGTGGCGGCCGGAATGACAGGTAATCCCTGCCTCAACCGGCAGGGCATCCATGTCATCGGAGGAAATCTGCCCCAGTTTCTCGATCAGGCGGGCCGCGGAGTCGGCGTTGGTCAGTGTACGAATATCCCTGCCGATCAGAGTATCGGGATCATCGGCACACAAAAGAGACCTGGACAGGCTGTTCGCGCTGACAACGCAATAGTCCAACCCCGCAAAAAACGCGGGGATGGCCAAAGCGTCAAACAGCGGATCTATCGAAAACCCCAGACTGATGTTTCGTTTGTGGTGCATCACAACCCTTCGGGTAGACCTGAAAGGGGTGATATGGCGGGGTGTTTAAGGTCGGGTTATCACTTAAAAGTCTAATTGTTTTGTCGGGCACCGGCGATCCGGTGTCGCGCGCGGGCACCCTTGAAAATGCGGTGGACTACAGGCACAGCGAAGGTCCGGGGCCCCCCTGTACGATGCGGGCGCTGGACCGTTGATCGCGCTATGTTTCCTTGCTCAGTAAATAGGTATCCATGATCCAGCCATGGCGCTGCCGGGCTGCCGCGCGTGTGGCAATAATTCGGTCGCGGATAGCCGCCACAGGTCCATGATCAAGCACCTGTTCCGGCATGCCAAGATAGGCCCCCCACCATATGGTCAGGTTGGCGGCAGGCAGCGTCTGAAAGCTGGCGTCACCGTCGAGCATCACGACAACACGTTGCACGCCGTCAGGCCACCCGCTGTCCCGCAGGCGCCGGCCGGTTGTGATATGGACGGGACCATTCACGGCATTCAACGGGATGGCATGCGCGGCCGTCAGGGCCTGAATGGCCGTGATCCCGGGCACGATGCGGATATCAGGCTGTGGCTCAAGCCGTTGCGCAATGCGGATTGTGCTGTCGTAGAGCGAGGGGTCGCCCCAGACGAGCAACGCAACGGGCCCGTCGGGGTGGATCGTGCCGACCGTTTTCTGCCAGCGCCGGGCGATCTCGTCGTGCCATTTTTCAACCCGTTCCAGATAGGGTACGCCCGGGTCGCGTTCGGGATAGTCAAAGGGCAGTATGCGCGCGTCAGAGCCGCTGGCCCTGATGATCCGGTGCCGTAACTCGGCAAGGTCATCTTTGCCGTCTCCCTTATGGGGCACGAGGATAATCGCGGCATCCCGGAGGGCCGCCATGCCCTCGCCGGTGACATGCGAGGGCGCACCGGTACCGATCCCGATAAGCCAAAGGGTCTGGATCACGTCGGATGTCCCACAAAAAATCCCGGACCCTGCGGAGGGTCCGGGACGTCAATTTACGTTGTGTTTACGCCGCAGTGTACAGGCGCTCGGCGAACAGTCCCGAGACGGATTTGGACCGCAGGGTTTTCGCCGCGGCCAGCACCGCCAGATCAGCAACAGGCTCAACCACGATCACCAGCATGTACGCGAGGCCAAAGGTCCAGACCGACTGGAAGGTTTCCGCACCGACGCCCTGACCATAGAAGGCCCAGAAGGCGACCCAGGCGACAACGCCCCCCTGATAGAGCGCGGAGAGCTTCAGAACGTCGGAATACGCGAGGTCGACATAGGCTTTGTCTTGCGGAATGAACCTGCTCGCAACGGCATGCATGGCAAAAAGCGGCACCAGAAGGGTTGTGACATTCACGAAGAACATCGGCATGTCGCTTGGTGCAAAGAACGTTCCCTGAACAAGCAGGCCAAGGGCCAGACCAAGTGCCGCGGGCGCGGCACCCATGAGCAAGAAGAGCGTGGTGCCCAGAATGAAATGCACCTCCGATACGCCGACGGGGAAGTGCGGCAGGACTTCAAAGAAGACGAATGTGCCGATGGTCGCCATCGCGGTGCGCAGCGCGAAGGAGCCGATGTTGCTCTTGGCGAGGTCGCTCATCGCGAGTTTGGCCGTGTATCCGGCGGCGCCTGCCGCGGTCGTGTAGGCAAGGGCCATTTTGGCTCCGTCAACGACGCCTGGTTCGATATGCATGTGTCTTCCTTTCTGTGCTGCCCCTCCGGCAGTATCTGATCCGTGCAAGCACGGGGGTGAACGTCTAAACGGCAGGTCTCCTGACTTGCGGGTCACTGCGCGCGGGTCCTTCCCGGCCGCAAAGCCAGTGGGTCTTCCGTTGCGCTCACCGCTTACAGTTGCGGGGGCAGTCCGGGATTTTCACCCGGTTCCCTTTTCAGCCACTGAATGTGGCACCGTCCTTTAGTCCTATCCTCGAAGCTTGCGCGCGAACAAGCAAAAAGCGACTTTCAACTCTCTGCAAACGGCCCATAGAGGATCAACGCCGGTTTATCCCCGATTTCGCTGAGAAGTTGTTCGGCCAGTTTCGCAATCGTCGTACGCGTGATGTTCTGATCGGGTGTGCTGACGCTTTCCGCGAGAATCGCGGGTGTGTCCGCGGGCAAGCCCCGTGCCGTCAGCGCTTCGAGCAGCCGGGGAAAGGTGCGTTTGCCCATGAACACCACGGTAGATGCGGTGGGGTCGGCCAGCGCCTTGAGATCGAGGTCATCGGGAAGCTGGCCGCTGACATCGTGGCCGGTGACGAACTGGACCCGCCGGGCGGTCAGGCGGCGCGTCAGCGGGATGCCGGCAGCTGCGGCGGCGGCACAGGCCGATGGGATGCCGGGAATGATCTCGTAGGGGATGCCCGCCGCACGCAGCGCGACCAGTTCTTCTTCGAGGCGTCCGAACATCCCGCTGTCACCCGATTTCAACCGCACCACCCGCTGGTCCAGCTGCGCGTAATCAACCAGCAACCGGCTGACGTGATGCTGCTTGGGCGAGGGCCGCCCGGCGCGTTTTCCCACCCCGACCAGATCTGCGCCGGACCGGGCATGAGACAGGATGGGACCGGAGGACAGATCGTCGAACAGCACGGCGTCCGCGCGTTTAAGCCGGTCAACCGCCTTGAGTGTCAGCAGCTCCGGATCGCCGGGACCGGACCCCACGAAGCTTACGAAACCCGTCATGCGGTTTCCTCTGCGGTAATCAGGTGAAAGAACGTGCCCGACACATTGCCGCAATGCGATCCGGTCTCCGGCACCGGGTTGCCGTCGGCATCGGCAACCCTGGCCAGCGCCGCATCCGGTTGTTCGAGGATCGTGGAGTAGTGGAACTCGTGACCACGCAGCACCGCACCCGGCGCATGACCGGGCAGGGGTGCGTCAAGCACGGCGCGGCGATAGCCCAGATGGAACTTCCGCTTTTCATAGCTGGTCACAAGACCAAGCAGCCCGGCCATCTGGTGGCGCGTGCCGTCCTTGTCAATCAATGCGCTGCCGAGGGCCATATAGCCGCCGCATTCCCCGTGCACGGGACGGTCTTTTGCATGTCTGCGCAGGCCGGCCTTGAACTTATCGGCGGCTGCCAGCGTGCCTCCGTGCAATTCAGGATACCCGCCGGGCAGCCAGACGATATCAGCGGTCTCGTCCGGTGCCTGGTCGGCCAGGGGCGAGAACGGCAGGATTTCTGCCCCAGCCGACTGCCATCCCTCAAGCAGATGCGGGTAGGTGAACGAGAATGCGGCATCTCGCGCCAGTGCGATCCGCTGTGCGGGCGGTTGTGGCAGATGGGCACCGGCGCGGGTTGGCAGGTGTCCCTTGGCCGCTTGCCGGATCGCATTGATATCCACGTGCTCCCGCAGAAACTGCGCATATCCGGTGATGGCGGCGTCGAGGTCCGGGTGCTCGACGGCCTGAATGAGCCCCAAGTGCCGTTCGGGAAGTGTCAGGTCGCCCCGCCGCGGCAAAACGCCCAGAACCTTGATACCGGCATTTTCCATGCCCAGCCGGGCAAGGCGTTCATGGCGTGGGGAGGCGCAGCGGTTCAGGATCACGCCTGCGAAGGGTACCTGCGGATTATAGGCCTGGAACCCCAGCGCCGTGGCGGCTGCAGATTGCGCCTGTCCGCTGACGTCAACGATCAAAACAACCGGCCAGCCCATCGCCTGTGCCGTTTCCGCGCTGCTGCCAAAGCCGCTTTGCCCGCGTGTGGCGACCCCGTCGTACAAACCCATGGACCCTTCAGCCACGCAGATTTCGGCATCCTGCGCCCGCGCCGATATGGCGGCCAGCAATTCCGGCCCCATCGCCCAGGTGTCAAAGTTAAAGGAGGCGCGCCCGCTGGCTGCGTGATGAAATGCCGGGTCGATATAGTCGGGTCCGGATTTAAAGGGCTGTACCCGCACGCCATCGTCCGCCAGCGCCCGCAACAAGCCCAGCATGACCGTCGTCTTGCCGGTTCCGGAGGAAGGTGCCGAAATCATGATCCCAGGCATCTCAGTCATCGCCGTTGCTCCAACTCGCCCAGGGACTGTCGGCGCTTTGCGGGCGGTATCGCCGGTCGTAATCGGCCGCGTAAAGGCAGCTTTCATCGAACCCTTCGCCAGCCAGTGCGGGGCCAACCAGAATCAAGGCTGTGCGCGAGATGCCGTCATCAAGCTTGTCGCCGATATCGGACAAGGTGCCCCGGATAAGCCGCTCGTCGGGCCAGCTGGCACGGTATACCACCGCCACCGGGCACTCCGCTCCGTAATGCGGTGTCAGATCTGCCACGACGCGATCGAGATTCTGAATGGACAGGTGAATTGCCAGCGTCGCGCCGGTAGCCGCAAAGTTGACCAGTGTTTCACCCTTCGGCATCGAGGATGCGCGCCCCGGCGTGCGGGTCAGGACAACCGATTGTGCCAGCCCCGGCAGCGTCAGTTCCGCCCCCAGGGCAGCGGCGGCTGCACTAAAGGATGGTACGCCGGGCGTGACGGACACCGGGATGCCGGCCGCGCGCAGCCTGCGCAGTTGTTCGCCCATCGCCGACCAGACCGACAGATCGCCGGAATGCAGCCGCGCCACATCTTTGCCATCGGCGTGGGCGAGGCTGATTTTGTCAAGGATGTCATCCAGGCTCATGGACGCGGTGTTCACGATCTCCGCGCCTGGCGGGCAATGCGCCAGAATGGCCTCGGGCACCAGCGACCCGGCATAGAGACATACCGGGCAGGCGGCGATAATATCGCGCCCGCGCAGTGTGAGCAGATCCGGTGCGCCGGGTCCGGCGCCGATGAAATGAACGGTCATGTTGTCTCTCTCATGGCGAGCGCGCAGGTCGCCAGTTTGTCTGCGGAAATATGTCTTTCGGTCAACAGTTTTGCGCCCGGACCGGCCGCCGCGAGGGCCGCTGCCTCTGCCACCGATCCGATGTTGCGTTCAACGAGGGAGGCAAGTGACTGCGTCACTGTGGATTGCTGTTCGAGAACATCGGCGGGCACCCCCCGGACGGGGCGGCCAACCTCATCCGCAAAAAGGCGAAACGCCTTTACCGTAATCTTGTCATCGGGTGCTGCCAGCAGATCGGGATGGGCATCGGCACGCGCCCTGTCATAAGCGTTTCTCAGGCTGCCCACAGATGCGCTCTTTCTGAAACCAAAGCCGGCGACGATCATAGTGTGACGCTCCATTGCACAATCGGGTAGCCCGCCTTCCATCCTTGCCGCGGACCAAGCGGTTCCGGCCGCGAGAGCTCCAGCCGCAGCAAATCACCGCCCAATCGCGCCTGTGTGGTGATCAACAGGGCTTCTGTCTCCAGTGTCACCGCATTGGCAACAACGCGGGTGCCGGTTGCCAGATGCGATTCCAGCCAGTCCAGCATCCCGGCAGACAAGCCACCGCCAACGAAGACGACGTTTGGGGCAGGCAGGCTGTGCAGCGCATCGGGCGCGTATCCGGTCACGACGTTCAACCGGTCCACGCCGAGCCGCGAGGCATTGTCCCGAACACGCTGTGCACGATCCGGCCGCGGTTCGACCGTTGTGGCGCTCAGCGAGGGGTGGGTTAACAACCACTCGATACCGATGGATCCGGACCCACCGCCGATATCCCAAAGATGCTCGAAGGGGCGGGGGGCGAGCGCGGACAGCGTCATGGCCCGGACGGGGCGTTTGGTGATCTGTCCATCGTTGTCAAACCAGTGATCCGGCCGACCGCTGGCCAGTGGCAGGCCCGGGCCATCGCCGGCGATCTCAACCGCGACACAGACAGGGTGCTGAAACGCGCTGTCCGGCATCGTGTCAGCCTGTGCATGTGTTACGCGTTGCCCGGGGCCGCCAAGGGCCTCCAACACGGCACAGAGCGACGCGCCATAGCCTGCATCTGTCAGATAGGTTGCCAGATCGCGTACCGCGGATCCGTCGCGCACCAGAATAATCATCCGGGCGCTCTGGGCTAACTCGGGGCGCAGACGGGTAAACGGGGCGGCATGTAAACCAATGCAGCGCGTGGTTTCCAGTGGCCACCCCAATAGACTGGCCGCCCTTGAAAACGTCGAAGCTGCGGGGTGGCTGACCCATTCGGTACGCTTCAAATGCCGCGCCAGCGTTGCCCCTGCGCCGTACCAGAACGGATCGCCCGAGGCCAGAACCACGACCCTGCGTCCACGCAGGTCCAGCAGTCGGTCGATGCCTTCCGCGAAAGGCACAGGCCACGTGATGGTGTTGCAACCGATGTCCCCCAGCAGCGCGAGATGCCGGGGCGGTCCCATCACGATTTCTGCACTTTCAAGCGCCGAACGGCTTGCAGGCCCCAACCCTTTAAGGCCATCTTCGCCCAACCCGACAATGGTCAACCACGGAGCCTCAGACATGGAGCCGAACCTGCTTGTTCTTGGCGGTACGACCGAAGCAACCGCGCTGTGCCGTGCCTTGGCGGAGGTTGGCGTGAAGGGCACCGTTTCCTTTGCCGGACGGGTGGCGCGCCCGGTGCGCCAACCCTTGCCGCAGCGCGTCGGCGGGTTCGGCGGTGTCGATGGGTTGGCGGCGTATCTGCGGGGCGAACGGATCACCCATGTGGTCGATGCAACGCATCCTTTTGCCGCGCAAATGAGCCGGAATGCCCTTGCGGCCTGCGCACAAACGGATGTGCCCCTGACCGCCCTTACGCGCGCGCCCTGGGTGGCCGAGCACGGGGACAACTGGACATGTGTTCGCGGGATAGCCGATGCCGTTGCCGCACTCGACAGACCCCGAGAACGCGTCATGCTGGCCATCGGGCGCATGCATCTGGCGGATTTCACGCCGAACCGGCAACACTTCTACCTGTTGCGGCTGGTGGACCCGCCCGAAACACCGCCGCCGTTTCCGGATCACGATGTTGTCGTGGATCGCGGACCCTTCAGCGAAGCGGACGACCTGAATTTGATGGTCGATCACGAGATCTCGTTGGTTGTCTCGAAAAACGCCGGTGGCGCGGGGGCTTACGCTAAAATTCTTGCTGCGAGGCGGCTCGGTTTGCAGGTGATCATGATTGATCGGCCAGAGATTCCGGCACGCAGTGAATTGCATTCGGTCAGTGAAGTTGTGAACTGGGTACGTCATGCGCCCACCGACCTTGGCGTATAGACAATCGGCGGCCCGTCGCGATCAATCAGCCGCGTTGTCGATGAACCAACGATCACCATCGTGCGCATATCTGCCATCTCTGCACGCGCGTCGGGCAGGGGAACGACACGGATGTCCTCCTCAGGCGTCGACACGGCGCGGGCGAAGATCACGAGGCGCTTGTCCTGACACGCGTCGTTGAGGATTTCCAGCGTCCTGACGAACCCTTCGGGTCGCGATTTTGACCGCGGATTGTAGAATGCCATGGCGAAATCAGCTTCTGCCGCCAGCCGCAGCCGCTTTTCAATCAACGCCCATGGTTTGAGGTTGTCGCTGAGGTTGATCGCACAGAAATCATGGCCAAGCGGCGCGCCGGCGCGGGCTGCTGCGGCCAGCATCGCCGTGATGCCCGGTGCGACGCGGATATCCAGATTGCGCCAGCCGGCCGGCCCGGCTTCCACCGCTTCGAACACCGCGGCGGCCATGGCAAACACACCGGGATCACCGGAAGAGACAACCACAACGCGCCGGCCTGCTGCCGCCATCTCCAGCGCGTGGCGCGAGCGGTCAATCTCCACCCGGTTATCGCTTGGATGGCGTTGCAGGCCCGCCCGTTCCGGCACCCGCGCAACATAGGGGATATAGCCAACGACATCGGTGGCCTGACCCAGCGCGTGTCTGACGTCGGGTGTGACGAGGTCTTCGTCGCCTGGCCCTAATCCGGCAATGACCAGCCAGCCGCTCATGGTCTGCGGCCCTGTCCGTGTACGACGATGATTGCGAAATAGGGGGTTATCCTGTCGCCGGCATCCGCCAGTTTCTGCACCGTCTGATTGGGCATGCTGGCATATTCCACCAGCCACGCGTCGTCGAATTTTCCAGCGTCCTTGAGGGCTGACTTCACTTTGTCAAAGTGCCTGCCGATCTTCATGACAACAACCGCATCGCTATGTGACATGCGGTCGGCCAGCATGTCCCGGGGCAGCGTGCCCATCAGCACGGTCAGAATGTCGTCTCCCCATGTAATGGGCTGGCCTGTTGCCGTCCACGCACCGGACATGCCGGTGATCGCGGGCACCACCTGCACCGGCGCGTCATCCTTGAGGCGGGTGTAGAGATGCATGAAGGATCCAAAGAAGAACGGATCGCCCTCGCAGAGCACCACGACGTCTTCACCGCCCTGCACAAGCCCGCGCAGATGGTCTGTGCAGTCTGCATAAAACCCCGAGAGAGCCGCATTATACCCCGGATCGGTCACCGGTATTTCTGTGGTGACCGGATATTCCATCGGGAATTCAATCACATCGTCCCGCAGCAGGCCTTCAACGATACGCCGGGCCTGGCCCGAGCGTCCCGCCTTGCGGAAAAACGCCACGTGGCGCGCATTGCGCAGCAACCTGTCCGCGCGAACGCTCATGAGATCCGGATCACCCGGCCCCAGCCCGACACCATGAACGGTCCCGACGCTCATTCCGCCCGGCTCGCGATCGCGTTGATCGCGGCGACGGTAATGGCGCTGCCGCCCAGACGGCCCTGCACGATGCAGCAGGGAACGGGCTGATCAGCCCACAGCGCATCCTTGCTTTCAACCGCGCCGACGAAACCGACCGGGCAGCCGATGATTGCCGAAGGTTTCGGGCATGTGGGATCTTCAAGCATGTTCAGAAGGTGAAAAAGTGCCGTGGGCGCGTTGCCGATTGCCACCAGGGCACCGTCCAGATGGGGCCGCCATAGCTCCAGCGCGGCGGCGGAGCGTGTATTTTGCATGTCAGCTGCCAATTCACGCACGCCCTCGTCGTGCAACGTGCAGATGACCTCGTTACGGGCGGGCAGGCGGGCCCGGGTGACACCCTCGCTGACCATCCGGGCGTCACATAGGATCGGGGCACCTGCCGCCAGCGCCGCGCGGGCGGTGTCTGCAAAACCGGGAGAAAAGCGGATATGTTCCTCAAGCCCCACCAATCCCGCAGCATGGATCATGCGCACGGCGATCTGCTCTTCATCCCTGGTGAAGCCCTCCAGCTTCGCCTCCGATCTTATGGTCGCGAAAGACTGCTTATAGATCGCGGCGCCGTTCGTCTCATAGGTATAGGTCATAGGGGGTCTGTCGCTTCCGCAAAGATATCTTCGGGCCTGAGGCCGGTGGTTTTCGGGGCATCCCACGCATGTCCGTTCTCGACAAGATCAAAAAGCCCGTTATTTCCAACAATCGTTGTGGCTGCCGACCCTTTGCGCGCGCAGCCCTTGGCGCAACCGGAGATATGTAGGCTGCCGTCGGCAATGGGTGCCAGACGGCGTGCCAGGGTTCGGGTCTCAACCGTGGCGCTGTCGCAAAACGGCGCACCGGGGCAGGCGTCGACCCGTAGCAAGCGGTCTTCGGCGGCCGTGACGAAGTCGGAAGGCATGACGGTTGTGACGTCCTCCAGCACGAACAACCGCCATGGGGTCACGCGCAGGGCTGGTGCGCCGGTTTGCAACAACAATCGGGCCAGCGCGCGGGCATCAATTTGCCCGAATGGTGCCCCCAGCACATATCCCGAAGGATTTGGGCCCGGTACCGGGCATGGCGCGGTTTCCAGCGGTTTTGCCGCCCTCCATGCCGCGGGCAGCTGGGCGTGTTCGAGGACGTGCGACATGCGCCTGTCGGTACCTGTGCGCCGGTCCGAGAACCATCTCGCCATTTCCAGTATCGCCGGGATCACAGCGTCTTTCTTAACATCTCGCCCCAGGTGCATGCCATCGCCACGCACGATGAACCCGTCCTTGGCGCGCTCAACACGAATGTCTGCAGAGCATCCGGTGAGCACCGGCGCATAACCGGTATCGATGGCAAACCCGAATTTCGCTGGCAGGTCGGGCAACTGTGTCAGGGCGTTCAGCAATGCCCGCGTCACCTGTTGCGTATCGTCATCGCCCGTCCAGAAGGGGAAAACCATTATGTTCCGGCGGCGTTCCGTCTCCGGTGTGCTGTCCAACAGGTCCAGGTTCGCGAGCGCCGAAATCAGCGTGTCCAGATCTCGGTCCAAAACACCCCGGATCTGTATGTTGGCACGGTTGGTGAGGTCCAGAAACCCGTTCCCATGGCGCTGCGCCAGATCGCATAATCCGAAAACCTGTGCCGCGCTCAGGCGCGCATAGAACGGCCTTACGCGCACGATCAGACCGTCGCCCGACATCATTGGGTTGTAAGCACCGGGGCACCAGCCTTTTGCTGTGGGGCGGCGGGTCATTGCGCGGCCTCAAGCCCGGCGAGAATGGAGTTCCGCCGTGTCTTCCACAGGCCTGCCGCATGCAGTTCGGCAAAGCGATGCAACATGGCCTCTCGGGCTTCGGGGTTGGCATCACGCAGGAACTGATCCGTATCGGCATGGCCAAGGGTGGCATCATGGTACAAATCGAAGAGATGGGACGACACAGCGCCTGCCAGATGCGCAAAGGCAGCCATGTGATCGAGCGTCGCCGCGATTTCCGCAGCACCTCTGAAACCATGCGCCCGCATGCCTTGTATCCACGCCGGGTTGGCCGCGCGCGCTTGCACCACGCGGGCTATCTCCTCGGGTAGTGCGCGGGCGCGCGGTGTGTCGGGAGAGGTGTTATCAAGGTGATAGATCGCCGATCGCCCCCCGGTGACCGCCTGCGCGGCGGCAAAGCCAGCCTCGTGGGCCGCGTAATCGGCCGCCAGCAACAGGTCGGTCTCGGGCAGATCCTGAGCATGCACAAAACTATCCGCCTGGGCCACGCGGTTCCGGATGCTGTGTTCGCGCTGTTCGGCCCGATCACCGTCCAGCGCCCATGCGCTGGCCTTCAGCCAGGCTTCGCCGGCGGCGCGCCTGCCATCTTGCGTGAATGTTTCGGCGGCATCGGTCATGCCGACCCCGAAACTGCCGGGTGCCGGGCCGAAAACCCGCGCCAGATCAGTGTCACGCCGGTATGGGTTCCAGTCGGGTGCCTCGTCGCGGTCCGCCAAGGCCCGCACCGCCTGGCCGAAAAGCGACGACAGGGTTGGAAACACATCGCGGAACAGCCCCGATACGCGTAACGTCACGTCAATGCGCGGGCGGTCGAGCTCGGTAATCGGAAGCACTTCGATGCCCGAAACCCTCTCTGATCCTGCATCCCAAATCGGGCGGGTGCCCAGTAAATGCAGCGCCATGGCAAATTCCTCGCCCGCGGTGCGCATGGTCGCCGAGCCCCACAGATCGACGATCAGACCACGCGGCCAGTCGCCGGTGTCCTGCAGGTGCCGCCGCACCAGTTCATCCGCCAGTTTGACACCTTGCGCATAAGCCGCGCGCGTGGGCACCGAGCGCGGATCGGTGGTGTAGAGATTGCGGCCCGTCGGCAGCACGTCCGTGCGCCCGCGATAGGGCGATCCGGAGGGACCGGCCGCGATGCGCCGCCCCCCAAGCGCGTCGAGCAACGACCGCCGTTCGGCCTGTGCCGAGATGTCGGCGTTAAACGACGTTTCGGACTGCGGTGCGCGGCCCCAGATATGCAGCCCTTCGCCGAACTGGCTTTCCTTGATATCGCAGACAAAACGGTCAATGCGGGTGATCGCCTCGGCGCTGCAGGTTGCCTGCGCCAACCCCAGATCATCCTCGACACCCAGCGCCCGCGCCTCGGAACGGATATCATCCTGCAAACGGTCCCGGCGACTTGGATCCAGCCCGTCGGCATTCGAGAATTCATCCAGCAAGGCCTCCAGCCGGATCAACCCCTCGGGGGTGCCGCTTGCCCGCAGCGGTGGGGGAACGTGTCCAAGCGTGATCGCCCCGATGCGGCGTTTTGCCTGTGCAGCTTCACCCGGGTCATTCACGATAAACGGATAGATGATCGGCAGGGCACCCGTCAGGGCCTCCGGCCAGCAGGTGCCGGACAGCGCCACGGATTTGCCGGGCAGCCATTCCAGCGTGCCGTGCGCGCCGATGTGGACCAGTGCATCCGCTTGCCGCTGAAGCCAGAGGTAGAAGGCGACATAGGCGTGGCGCGGGACACGCGACAGGTCATGGTAGTCGTCATCGCGGGTGCTGGGTGTCCCGCGTTCCGGCTGAAGTGCCACAAATGTTTTGCCGCACCGGGTCACCGCAAACCTGAAGGCACCGTCCTGAACATCGGCATCAGTTTCAGGGTCACCCCAGGCGGCAAAAAGATCGTCCTTCAGGGCAGCGGGCAGTCGCCTGAGGGCGTCCTTGTATCTGGACAGCGGCCATTTTTCGGAACGTCCCATGAGTGCGTCCGTCAGGTTCAAACGCCCTTGGCCGGTGTCATACCCGCCACGCTTGAGGTCTTGCAGGATGGCTTCGGCAGAGGCTGGTGCATCAAGGCCGACCGCGTGGCCCATGTTCCAGTTTTTCCCCGGATACGTCGACAGGAGCAGCGCCACGCGCCTGTCCGCCACGCCCGTTCGCGCCAGTGTCAGCCAGCCATCCACCCGACCGGCAATGGCCGCGACCCGGTCGGATGCGGGGGCATGTGCAAAGCGGGAGTATTCCAGATCGGGGTCGCGCACGCCGGGTTCCTTGAAGGAGGCAACCCCCCCCATGATCCGCCCGTCAACCTCCGGCAACACCACATGCATGGCAAGATCTGCGGGGGAAAGGCCGCGCTCCGCTTCTTTCCACGCCTTATGCGTCGAGGTTGCCAGTGCCACCTGAAACACCGGGACATTCCCGGCATCCAGAGGTGAGGATCCATCATCGCCCTTACCGCTGAACGCAGTTGCGTTCACGATGGCTGCGGGCGCGAGGTGGCTGATCTGTCGGCGCAACCAACCGGCGGCATGCGGGGTCTTGAGCGATGGCGCAAAAAGTCCGACGACGTCATACCCGCGTGTGCGGAACGCCTCGAACAGCGCCGAGATCGGTGCGAGATCCGCAGCGACGAGATAGGACCGGTAGAATGTCACGACAACGCGCGGTTTCACCTGCGGCGATTGCGCGAACACCGGACAGGTCACCCCGTGTTCGGGCGTCCATGCGCCGACTGATGGCAGCAGCTTCGACCCGCGCACAGGACCAGCGTAAAGACCGGCGGCCAGTGACAGCTGGGCCAGCGCTGCCTGTGCTGCCACGACACCACCGGTGTCGCACAGATGGCTGAGACGCCTGAGCGTGGAGACCGGCAACGTGCTGACCTCGTCCAGACGCGTGTCAATCCGACCATCTGCCGGAAGCACCGCCAGAGCAATCCCCTTGCTGTCAGCGAGGGCGCGCAGCTGTTGCAACCCGTAGGGCCAATACGGCACGCCTCCGATCAGACGGATCAGGATGCCCCTGGCGCCCGCCAGCGTTCGCTCGACATAGGTATCGACGGACAGCGGGTGTTTGAGCGCCACGAGATTGGCGAGGCGCAGCGTTGGCAACTGGCCCTCCGGCCCGCCACCGCGCCGCCATGCTTCCGCGAAAGCGCCAAGATCACTGTCGGAAAACGACAGCACCACCAGATCGGCCGGGGATTGCCCCAGATCCGTCGGTGTCTCGGTCTCTTCCAACCCATGGCTTTCGCGGAAAACGACATGCATGGCAGGTTACTCGGCTGCCTCGGCGGCCTTGACACCCAGAACCGCCTTTATCGTGTCGGCATTGATGTCATCATGTTCGGCAATCACCACCAGACGCCCCCGGCGCGCTTCGTCTGTTTGCCACGGACGGTCGTACTGGTGACGCACCCGTGGCCCCACGGCCTGCACCAGCAGACGCATCGGTTTCCCGGTCACGGCAGCGTATCCCTTGACGCGCAGAATGTTGTGATCCTTGGCCAGCGCTTCGACTGCGCGCACCAGATCCGCCGGGTCGGCCTGTTCGGGGATATCGACAACGATGCTGTCGAAATCGTCATGTTCGTGGTCGTCATGATCATCGTGATGGCTGGGCCGGGCGTCCATATCGTCTTCGGCAGCGGCTTCCAGCCCAAGGATGATGCGCGGGTCAACGATGCCTTCGGCCACTTCGACCACCGGCAAGGGGCGCGGTGCTTCGGCAGCGATAACGGCCCGGGCCTTTGCCACGCCCTCGGCACCGGCCAGGTCAGGTTTGGTCAAGAGGATGATGTCCGCACAGGAAATCTGGTCCTCGAAAACTTCGGAAAGCGGCGTTTCATGGTCGATGCTGTCATCGGCTTCGCGCTGCGCGTCCACCGCCGCCACGTTCGGTGCGAAACGGCCCGCTGCGACAGCCTCGGCATCGGCCAGTGCGATCACGCCGTCCACCGTGATCTTCGAGCGGATATCGGGCCAGTCGAAGGCCTTGAGCAGCGGTTTCGGCAGCGCGAGACCGGAGGTCTCGATCAGGATGTGATCGGGACGCGGCTCCAGAGCCATCAGCGCTTCGATAGTCGGAATGAAATCGTCCGCCACCGTGCAGCAGATGCAGCCGTTGGCAAGCTCCATGATGTTTTCCGCAGGGCAATCCGGGATCGCGCAGCTTTTGAGGATGTCACCATCGACACCCACGTCGCCGAATTCATTCACCACAACCGCCAGGCGTTTGCCGCCGGGGTTCTGCATCAGTTCACGGATCAGCGTGGTTTTGCCTGACCCCAGAAACCCGGTGATCACGGTGACAGGCAGTTTCGAAAAATCAGTCATGGTCAGTCTCCAGCGGCGGAATGCGCGCGATACAGTTGCGTTTAAAATGTTCAGGGCGCTCGCGCCAAGGGATCAGCCCGTCCTGCGTGGCGTTATAACGCGCCGCACCATCAATCAGCAGGTCAGGATGCGACACTTCGTCGATGTTTCCGTAGACATAGGTCCAGCGATCGCCCCCCCGCAGCGCGACGGTGCAACCATAATCGCAGTTTTGCAGACATTCGACCGCCCTGAGCCGAATGCCCGGCGGCATCTGTTGCTGGGCCAGAGTGTCGTAGAGCCGCTGGCCCGGGCGGCGGTCGTCGTCGGGGATTTCGAGGCCGCGCCTGCATTTCACGCAGACGAGCAGTTCCGTTGTCTGACCGTTTCGCGCCGCTGCGTCAGTCGTCATGATGCTGTGTCCCATATGTCATGGGACGTGGGTCAGATGACGAGATGGGCCTGAGGGATCAGGTCTTGTCCCGACACCGGAACACCCCGTCCGGTTTCTTCACGTGTCGCTGGCAGGTCTCCCGGCTCACGGATCCCGGCAGCAGGGCTGCCTTCGGTCTGCGCCGCCTTCCCGGAGTTCCCTCCAGTGGCATTGGCAGACCTTTCCGTTCACGGTCGCGGGGGCGGCTGTGCTTCGCCGAATCCTTCCGACTGCACATTCCCTTTTCACTTGCTCTCACAAGCACCAACTGAAAGGCAGTTGCGTCGCAACCGCGCGCAATGTCAAGCGCCGGGCGTCGTGAGGTTCTGGGATTTCCCCGGTGTGGCGGGCCTACAGACCGGTATTTCTCCGGTTTTATGTGTCGCGGGTGTCGGATTTGCTTTTTGTCGCGCGTCCTCGCAACATCATTTGGTCGGAAGGAGGCCGCTTCATGATGTATGCGATCACGATTTACGGTGAACCGGGGGTGTTCGAAAACCTGCCGGATGAAAAGCAAAAGCAGGTGCTTACCGGGCATTATGCGTTGCAGGAGGCGCTGGGAGAACGAGGAGACTACCTTTCCATCAAGCTGATGCCGCCCGCGACGGCGGTGACCGTTGATCCGGCGCCGGGTCGCGCGCAGGCCCCCCTGATCGTTGACGGACCCTTCGCTGAAACGAAGGAAGGATTCCTGGGATTTTACGCGGCTGACTTCAATGACCTGCAAGAGGCGCTGAAATTCGCCGAGATGATCTCCTCGCCCATTGCCCGCCTCGAAGTGCGACCGGTGGCATGGGCCGGCGGGGTGTTGTCGACAGGTTAAGAACATGTCCGAATGGCTCGAAGCCACTTTTTCCAACAACAGGCCGCGCGCCCTGGCTGCCTTGACCCGTTACTTCCGGGACATGGACCTTGCCGAGGAGGCTTTTTCGGATGCCTGCCTGAAGGCCGTGACGGCGTGGGAAGGCAAGGGGGCGCCGCGTGATCCACTGGCCTGGTTGCTGACGACCGCTCGGAATGCCGGATTGGACCGGGTGCGAAAGACGCAGCGTCACCGCGTGCTTCTGCAAGTGGAACCATCCGTGCTGATGGCAGATGAAGACCCCTTGCCGGACCCCGACGACGTGCGAGACGACGTGTTGCGGCTGCTGTTTATCTGTTGTCACCCGGCCTTGTCCCGGCAGGATCAGATCGCGCTGGCGTTGCGCATCGTGGCCGGACTGAGCGTGGCGGAAATCGCACGAGGATTTCTGGTGGCCACGAAAACGATGGAGCAGCGCGTGACCCGCGCAAAAAAGAAGATCGCCACCAACCGGATTGCCTTTGAAACGCCAAGCCCGCAGGAGCGGGGCAGACGGCTGGGCGAGGTCTCACTGATGGTGTACCTGATGTTCAACGAAGGATGGTCGACGTCCAACAGCGCCGCACAAATGCGCGTGACGCTGTGCGAGGAAGCAATTCGGCTGGCGCGGCTACTGGCGGATCTGTTTGCGGGCATGGGCGACCAGATCGCCCTGTTGTCCCTGCTCCTGTTTCAACATGCCCGGCGCGCGGCGCGTATCGATTCAGATGGAAGACTGGTTTCTCTGGAAGATCAGGATCGCCGCCTGTGGGACAAAACGGCCATTGCGGAGGCTGTTGCGCTTCTTCAGAAATCAGAGCGCCTTGGACATTCCGGACCTTACCGCGTGCAGGCAGCCATTGCCGCGGAACATGCACTGGCGCCATCTGCCCAAGCAACGGACTGGCAGAAGATCGAGGCGCATTATGCGGCCCTTTACGTCATTCAGCCCACACCGGTGGTGCGATTGAACCATATTGCGGCGATGGCCAAGACCCGCGGCGCAGAACATGCCTTGAAGGAAATGGAAACGCTGGCCTGTGATCTGTCGGATTACCGGTGGTACCATACGATGCAGGGTGGCCTGTTTTTGCAATCCGGCCTGCCGCGCCGGGCGGTCGCTGCCTTTGAGAAGGCCCTGACACTTGGCCCGACGGAACCGGAGCGCGTTGTCATAAAAGACCAAATATCCACCTGCAAAAAAATGTTTACCCCTTTGTAGGGGTGCCGTCGCTTCGTGCGTCCTTGGTTTGTCCCCGTCAATCGACCGGGGCTGAAAATCACAGGAGACAAGACATGAGCATTCTCGAAATGACAGCCGTGGGCAATTCCGGATGGATCGGTCATTCGGGCCCGGACCAGACTGCGGCCAAATCCTTTTACCAGGACGTTCTCGCGTGGACGATCCGGGACATGCCGATGCAGGATGGGTCGAGCTACGGCGCTGCAGTGGTGGGCGAAACGCCGATCGGAGGGTTTTCCCCCATGCCGGAAGATCAGGGCAGTTGGACGATCTATTTCACGGTTGCCGATGTGGATGCGAGTGTCGCCACGGCGCAGGAAAAGGGCGCCACGGTGGTGACACCGGCAATGGAGATGCCGGGCGTGGGCCGCATGGCGACGCTGACCGATCCACAGGGCGCGCGCTTTGCGCTGATCACATACGAGAGCATGACATCTTGAACCGCGAACGAAGGAGAGGTGTCCAATGTTGGAAGCGCCACAGATAACGCTGTTTTTTACAGCAATTTTCGTGCTGGTAAGCGTGCCAATGTCGATCATGGTCGGTTTGAGGCGCGCCAAGACCGGGATCATGCTGTTACACGGTGATGACGAAGACCTGCTGAAACGCATGCGCGCGCATGGGAACTTCACCGAATATGTGCCGTTGGCCCTGCTTGCGCTCGCAGGTGCCGAGATCACCGGTGCACCGGGTTGGTTTGTCATGGTCTGCGGCGGTGTCCTGTTGTTGGCCCGCCTCATCCACTACGCGGCGCTGCGCCGCTCCGCGACCAGCGGGGGGCGGCTTGTCGGAGCGGCGATGACGTCACTGGTGATGACCGTCCTGGCCGCGACAATTCTGGCGCAACTGGCGGGCATGGTCTGATGCCCTACGACGAAGAGCTGACCACTCGCATGCGCCGCGCCCTTGAGGCGCATGTCGGCATTTCGGAAAAGCGCATGATGGGCGGAAATTGCTTTTTCCTCAACGGTAACATGATTTCGGGCGCGCGCCGGGACAAGCATGGCGTCAGGCGTTTCATGTTCCGCGTCGGCAAGGACCATGAAGCGCAGGCGCTGTCCGACCCGCATGCGCAACCGGTGATCCACGGCACCCGCAAGCTGGGCGGGTTCATCTTGGTCGCGAACGACGATTGCGACACCGAAACCCTGAAGAAATGGCTGTCGATATGCCTTGAGCACGCCGCCGCCATGCCGCCAAAGTCGTGAAAGGAACTTCATGAGAGACTTCGATCACTTTTCGCCCGAGGCCGTGGCATTCCTGTCTGATCTTAGGCAAAATAATAACAGGGAGTGGTTCACCGCATATAAATCCTATTACGAGGAGACGGTGAAGAAACCAGCCGGTCACTTTGGCAAGGTGATGTCGCGCGCACTTGAAACCCTGACGGGCACAGCGCACGACCACAAGCTTTACCGCATCTACCGGGACGTCCGGTTTTCCAAGGACAAGACGCCTTACAATGCGCATATCCACTTGTCTTTCGCCTCCAGCGGCGCACCAGCGAAGGCGCCGATGTGGTTTTTCGGTCTGGACAGCGAGCGGTTGACACTCGGATGCGGCATTTTCCAGTTCGACAAACCCGGGTTGGAGTTATTCCGCAGTGAGATGGCGGGACCGAGAGGCGCGACGCTGATGGCGTTGGCGGCACGGCTGCGCGCCAAGGCCATCAGGGTTCCGGACCCTGCCCTCAAACGGGTGCCCGCCGGTTTCGACAAGGATCACCCGCATGCGGAGGCGTTGCGCCACAAGGGGTTTTCCGGCTGGAAGGACATCGCAGACACGGATTTTGTGGTGCGCCCTGACCTGGCGGCGCGCACCATTGCCGAGTTTTCCGAGCTGATGCCAATCTACAGGTTCTTTACCCGCTGAGTATGCGCGCAGACCAATATCCTGCTGCAGGCCCGGGCATGTTACCTGGATTTCACAGCGCCCGTCAGGCAGGCGCCGCGTGCCCGGTGCGTCTACCTAGCGTAGCGCATGGCAGGCAGGAAATCTGTTTGCACCACGCAGCGCGGTCAGGAAAACAGGGTTTTGAACTGGGCAATACACTGCCTGAAACCCGCTTCGAAATCGCCATTGCCGGGGTGGTACACGCTTTCGAAGGAGATGACGCCATCATAGCCGTCGTTTCTGAGCGCAGCGGCGATGTCGGGAAACAGAGGCCCCAACTGGCCGTCACCCATTTTACGCAGTTCGAGCGTCGCGCGGGGCGTATCGACCCAGACGTCCTTGATGTGGACATGGCCCAGATAGCCGCCCTTCACCTCGTCATAGCCTTCCGGGTAAGCGCGTTCGTGGCACCAGCAATTATTGCCCGGGTCCCATAAAACCTGCAGCACGTCCTTCGCCTGCAGCTCGTCAATCAGCCGCCGCGCAGTGTAGTTGGAATTCACCATGGTGCCATTGCCGGTCTCGACCACCAGTGTCACCCCTTCTGCGCGCGCCATCTCCACGGCGGGCGCGATCATCGGGGCCATGCTGTCCCACGCGCCATGGGCGACGTTCCATTTCTCCGCGCCGTTCATGCCCCAGAGGATCTGCTCCTTCTTCTGAGTCATGATGCGGACCAGCGGAGAGCCGACGATATGCGCCATTTCGATCACCCGTTTGAGCGCATCCATGTGTTGTGTATGCAGCGCGTCACCGGGCCGGTTCTGGGTGCTCATACCGGCAAAGATGTGTCGGGACAGACAGGACACGGGTTTTCCGCGATCCCGTAGCAGCTTGTCGATTTCTCGGATTTCAGCGGTAGAATGATCGCCAACCTCGGTATCACCGACAAACTGCAATTCGGCATAGTCCAGATCGAACTCATCCATCACATCAACCGCATGACGCAGATCGCGGCTGATACCGTCGCAAATGACCCCCAGTTTCATGACTTCGGATCGCGGTGCAGTTCCGCGCCGACAATCTCTTCGATCACGCGGGTGCAGACCCAGTTGTCCCCGTTGGGATACCTTGTACGACCGGCGTGAAAAACCTGCATCGCGGATGCAGCCGTGTGCAGCGGCACGCCCAGTTCCTCGCCCAGGCTCATGGAGATCGTCAGGTCCTTGTGCATCGTGTTGATGTGGCTGCCCGTGCCCTCGAACTGACGGTCGATAATCTTTTCCAGCGCGTTGTTCACAACGCCGCATCCCGCCGAGGATGTCGAGAAGACATCCAGCAGGACCTGACCCGGGACGCCGGCCTTGGCCGCCAGCGCCGCAGCCTCAAAGGTGGCGGAGAACTGCGCGCCGATCAGCGACTGCAGACAGGCTTTGACGGTCTGACCCTCGCCCGGTTGCGTGCCCACCCGGTGAATGTTGGCAGATACCGCTTGCAGGACAGGGGCAAAACGGTCCAGCACAACATCTGGTGCGGCGGCCATCATCGTGAGGGTCCCGCCTTGCGCGCCGGGAAATCCACCCGACACCGGCGTATCGATGAGGTGAATGCCCGATCCGGCCATCGCTTTCCCGATCTCGCGGGCTTCACGCGGCTTGATGGTCGCGCTCAGGATCACCGCCGCGCCCTGCGGCAGGTGTTCCACAAGGCCCTCCCCGCCAAAGAGAACGGATTTGGCCTGATCTCCCGTCATCACCATGACAAAGACGGCCTGTGATGCACGCGCCACATCCGCAGGCGAGGTTGCGGCGGTTCCTCCCATCGCCGTGAACGCCTTCATCCGGTCCGGATCGAGGTCCAGCCCGGTGACGGTGAAGCCATTTGCAATGAGGTTCTTGGCGATACCGCTGCCCATGTCGCCGATGCCGATAATACCCACGGATTTCATCTGTGTCTCTCCCTTTCAGCGCCCAAGCGGCGCGTTCGAAAAAAACCTTTCGGTGCGAAAGGTCGGTTCCGCGGGGATTTCACGCGTCGTTGTGACGTCGGGCGGGTCCGGAAGACACCCCGCTGCCCGGTTAGGTTCTCCCAGGCTAGCACCAGGCGATCGATTTTGACAAGACGCGGGGACAGGTATCCTGGATTTGGCGGCGTTCGGGGCACTCCGCAGCGCGGCTCACGTCACCTGCACCGGGACGCCCTCCTGCCAGGACAGGGTCGCGGCGTCTGCCAATACCTGCGCCCTCAGGCCATCTTCGATGCCGGGACTGGGCTGTGTGCCATGGCTGACCGCGTCGATGAAATGTGCCATCTCCCGGGCATAGGCGCGCTCGTAGCGCTCCAGAAAGAAATGCTTGGCGGGTGCCGTTTGAAACCCCGATCCGGTGGCCGCTTCAACGGTGTTCTCGTGCACGTTGGCGGCGCGCAGCATGCCCCCCGACCCGTGCACTTCGATGCGTTGATCGTAGCCGTAGGTTGCGCGGCGCGAGTTACTGATCTGACAGATTTTGCCTGACGCCGTGGTGAGCGTGACAGCCGCCGTATCGACATCACCCGCCGCCCCGATATCCGCATCAACCAATGCGCTGCCGACAGCGAAAACCTGAATGGGCTCTTCCCCCAACAAAAACCGCGCCATGTCGAGGTCATGGATCATCATGTCGCGAAAAATGCCCCCTGAACTTTTGATGTACTGGAGCGGCGGCGGGGAGGGATCACGCGACAGGATCGTGACAATCTCGGTCTGCCCGATCTCACCCGCGGCAAGGCGGGCCTGAAGGTTGGCGAAGCTGGGGTCGAAGCGGCGGTTGAACGCGGTCATGAACGGCACGCGCGCTGCTTGAACGGCGCGACTGCAGTCGCGGATGCGGTCGGCGGACATGTCGATGGGCTTTTCACAGAAGATCGCCTTGCCCGCGGCCGCCGCCCCGTGGATAAGATCGAAATGCGTGTCGGTGGGTGTCCCGATGACGACGGCGTCGACATCCGGGCTGTTGATCAGCGCATCGCTGTCCATCACGGTTGCGCCAGCGCTCTCGGCCAAAGCCTCTGCAGCGGCGGGCACCGCGTCGGCCACCGCTGCGACCCGCGCCTGCGCCTGACGCCTGATCGACGCTGCGTGTACCGCGCCAATGCGGCCACATCCCAACAGCCCGATGTTCAACATTGGCTCTCTCCCCTGAACCCGCGCAGAACGCGGCGTGTCGCCTCCACCAGCGGGTCGTGGGTGTCCTTCAGGATCGCCACACGATCAAACCGGGCAGGGTCATCATTTACAGCCGCGCGCAACGCCGCACCAAAGGCCATGCGCAATTCGGTGCCGATATTGAATTTACAGATGCCGGAGCCACGTGCCAATGCTGTGCGCTGGGACAGCGGCACGCCGGATCCACCATGGATGACCAGCGGCACCTCTGTCACGGCCTCGATCGCGCGGATGCGAGCCTCGTCCAGACCGCCTTCCTTGTTTTCCTGCAAATGCACGTTGCCAACCGAGATCGCCATCGCATCGACGCCGGTTTCCTCTGCAAAGCGCGCGGCTTCCTGTGGATCGGTCCCGGCAGAGGTCTCGCCGCCGGAATACCCGACAAAGCCGATTTCGCCTTCGCAGGAAATGCCGGCGGCGTGGGCCATGCGGGCAATTGCCGCGGTCTGGGCGATGTTGTCCGACAAAGGCAGGCGGGAGCCGTCGAACATCAGTGATGTGAACCCGCTGTCCAGCGCTTCACGGCATTCCTGTTCCGTATAGCCGTGGTCCAGATGCGCAACGACAGGCACCGAGGCCTCCTGTGCCAGATGTCGAAACATCTTGCCCAGAATGGGCAACGGCGTGTGCGCGCGGCACGAGGGACCGGCCTGCAGAATAACCGGCACGCCCTCCGCCTCGGCGGCGGCGACGTAGGCGCGCATGTCTTCCCACCCAAGCGTCACCAGCCCGGCAACGGCATGGCCCTCCCGCAAGGCGGGTTGCAGGACCTCGGCAAGTGTCACGAGGGTCATTTGAACTTGGCCACCATGTCCTTGATGCCGGGGATGGTTTCGACCTGATAGGCATGCGTGGGCTGGAAATACTGCACGAGGCTGCGCTGAGAGAGACCACCGAGGATGGTGAAGTAGTACATCTCGTACCCGGGCATGACGGCGCAGGGGTGATAGCCCTTGTCGATACAGATCGTGGAGCCGTCCATGAGTTGATACGCGTCTCCCGGCTTGCCCTCTTCACGCTGCAGGATCTGAACACCCGAGCCGTGATTGGGCCGAAAGCGGAAATTATAGGTCTCATCATGGCGGGTTTCGTGGGGCAGGTTGTCTGTGTCATGCTTGTGTGCGGGAAAACCTGACCATCCCCCCTGGCCGACAGTGAAAAGCTCAGAGACCAGCAGGCGACCCACCTTGTCATGTTGTTTCTGACCAAGGATGTGCTTGATCTTGCGATGGGTTTTGGTGTCATCAGAGCCGTATTGAACCTTGTCCAGCTCTGCCACCCGCACATCGAAGGGCGCCAGCACCTTGTCATATTTTGCACCCGCGATGAAGACTTCGGTCGTGTCGGTGACGCATGCTATGCGCACCCTGGCGCCGACGGGGACATATACGCCCTCGGGTTCACCGTCCCAGACATCCACACCGCGGTTGCCAAGGGCGGCGAAGCCCACGCCTTCAACATCGACATCGACGGTACCCGTCGCTGGCACGACGCAGGTTTCATACCCCGGCACCTGATACTCGAAGCTCTGACCGGCGGTGAGCTTGACGATGTTGAAGTAGTTCAACGGCACCGTCGGGTCATCCGCGTCAACGATCGGTTTGTTGTGGTTGTTGTGAGGAGCGATATGCATGTGGAGCGGTCCTTCTTAGGCCTCGGACGGGCCGGGATGGGTGGCAAGAAATGTTTCGAGTTCCTGGGTGTCGGGCATGGCGGGGGCGCAGCCCGGTTTTGCCACAACAATGGAGGCGCAGGCGGAGCCCCGCAGAACCGCCTCTTTCAACGGGCGGTCTTCGGAGAGGGCTGCGAGAAATCCAGCCATGAAACTGTCGCCGGCCCCCGTTGGCTTGACCGCATCGACAGGGAAAATGCCGGTCGTGATTTCCGCCCCCTGCGCAAAGGTGACCGCGCCTTCCGGTCCCTTTTTATACACAACGATGTCCGCAGTTGCGGCAGCAAGCGCGCGCGCCTTTGCAAGCCCCTTGTCGATATCACCGGCCATGAAGCCGAACTCCTCGTCGTTGCCGACGATGATATCGGCCATGTCACCGGCGCGGCTCAGAACCTCTTCGGCAACATCGGCGGAGGGCCAGCTGTAGGGGCGGTAGTCAATGTCGAAGATTATCGGCAGCCCGGCGGCGCGTGCCATTTCAAACGCGCGGAAGGCCGCGGCCCGCGATGGCTCTGCCGCAAACACCGTGCCAGCGGTGATCAATGCGCCATAGCTGGAATAGTCGACGGCCTCCACGTCTGCGACGGTCATTTGAAAATCCGCGGCGTTGTTGCGGTAGATGACCGATTGGTGGTCCTCGATCCGCGTCTCGTAGACGGCAAGGGAGGTGCGGTATTCGCCGGTGACACGTTTCACATGGCTGCGATCAACGCCATAGTGATCCAGCTGGCCCTCGCAGTACCAGCCGACAGCATCATCAGAGACAGCGGTCACCAAAGCGGCCTTGCACCCGAATTTCGACAGACCCGCCGCAATATTGGCCGAGGAGCCGCCCATGCCAACGGTCATCACCTGAGCATCGGGCGTGCGCGTGCCGGGAGGGTCGGGAAAGAAATCCATGCCGACGCGGCCGACCACGACGAAATTCCTTTTGGCGAGTGCAGCCTGCAGCATCACACGCCCTTTCTCTGCCGTGCACGACCGTTTTCCCACTGCACATGGGCGGCGCTGACCTTTTCTGACGTCGAGATATGCGGCGTGCCGCATTCCCACCATGTGTGCCCTTCGGTGGTCCAGCCTTCATAGGCATCGACTTTCATGACGATCACGCATGTTTTGTCAGCCGATTGCGCCCTTTTGAAAGCCTCACCGAGCTCTGCCGGATTGGCGACGGTTTCGGCCTGCGCACCCATCGCGGCGGCATGGGCTTCGAAATCCACCGCAAAGGCGTCCGGCACGGTGGGGCAATCCGAGATCAGGTTGTTGAAGCTTTCGTTGCCGGTGTTGTTCTGCAGCTTGTTGATAACAGCAAAGCCGCCGTTATCGAGGACAAGGATGATCAGTTTCTTGCCCGTCAGCACAGACGAATAGACGTCCGAATTCATCATCAGGTAAGAGCCGTCACCGATAAAGACAATCGTATCGCGGTCCGGCTCACGCTCGGATTGCGCAATCCGGGCGCCCCACGCGCCGGAGATTTCATACCCCATGCAGGAAAAACCGAACTCCACATCGACGGTGCCCAGATCGAGCGTGCGCCAGTTGGCTGTGACCTCCGCGGGCAATCCGCCGGCTGCGGCAACCACACGGTCGCGTTTGTGGCAGAGGCCGTTTACTACGCCGATCGCCTGCGCGTAGGAGTTTGGCCGGTTGTCCCTGTAGGACACGTTCTCGGCCACATAGGCATCCCATTTTGCGCGCTCATCGCGCGCCTTGCCCAGCCAGGTTTCAGGCCCGCGATAGGCCGCTACCGCGGCATCCAGCGCTACCAGACCCATCTTGGCGTCCCCGACAATCGGCAGCGACCGGTGTTTTCCGGCGTCATGCCGGGCCGCGTTGAGCGAAATGAATGCCGCGTCCTTTGCAAAGGCCGTCCAGGAGCCGGTGGTGAAATCCTGCAGGCGCGTGCCGACGGCCAGTATCACGTCGGCATCCTGCGCGATGGCATTGGCGCTGTCGGATCCGGTCACCCCGATGGGACCAATGTTCAGCGGATGATCGGCCAGAAGGTTGGCGCGGCCCGCGATCGTCTCGACCACCGGGATCTGGTGGGTCTCGGCGAATGTGGTGAGGGCGTCCGTGGCGCGCGAATACTGCACACCACCCCCTGCAATGATCATCGGACGCTTGGCGCGTGACAACAGCTGTGCGGCCTCGGCGATTTCCGCTGCATCGGGTGTCTGGCGTCGGATGCGATGAACCCGCTTTTCGAAAAACGCCGCCGGGTAGTCATAGGTCCAGCCCTGCACATCCTGCGGCAGACCGATGAAGGCGGGCCCGCAATCGCCCGGGTCCAGCATCGTGGCTAGCGCCGCTGGCAGCGATTGGATGATCTGAGCCGGATGCATGATGCGGTCCCAGTAGCGGCTGACCGGTTTGAACGCATCATTGACCCCGAGTGTCGGATCATTGAAGTGTTCCATCTGCTGCAGAACCGGGTCGGGCAGGCGTGTCGCATAGGTATCACCGCACAGCAGCAGCATGGGCAGCCGGTTTGCGTGTGCCAGGGCCGCCGATGTGACGAGGTTGGACGTTCCCGGACCGGCCGAGGCCGTGCAGAACATGAAGCGTTGACGCAGCCACTGTTTTGCGTATCCGGCCGCCGCGAACCCCATGCTTTGCTCGTTCTGACCGCGGTAGAGGGGCAGGGTGTCGCGCACGCCATATAGCGCCTCGCCAAGACAGGTGACATTGCCGTGCCCAAAGATGCCGAAACCACCGCCGCATACGCGCAGCTCTTCCCCGTCCACGATGATGTACTGGTTCTCCAGCCACTTGATGATGGCCTGTGCCGTTGTGAGTGTATGGGTCATTTGTGCAGCGGTCCTTTTGCGATTTTAAAGCAGCAGCCCATTTCGCGTCTTGCGCAGTTCAGAATCCCACGATACAAATTTTGCAACCGGTTGCAAACGGAAATTCGCAAAGGTAGCAAGACGTGGCTGAGATCGGCATAGGCATTCTGGGTGGCGGGTACATGGGCAAAGCGCATGCGGTCGCGATGTCTGCCGTGGGCGCCGTCTTCAATACAAAGCTGCGTCCCCGGCTGGAAATGATCTGCGCCAGCACGCCGCAGAACGCAGAGCGGTACCGGGCCGCTTTCGGGTTTGCGCGTGCAACCGATGACTGGCGCATCCTCGTGGATGACCCGGCGGTTGAGGCGATTGTCATCGCGACACCGCAAAACATGCATCGTGATATCGCCGAAGCCGCCTTTGCGCGGGGCAAGGCGGTGTTCTGCGAGAAACCTCTGGGAGCATCGCTGGCGGACAGCCGGGCGATGGTGGCGGCTGCCGAGCAGTCAAAGCAGCCGAACATGGTGGGTTTCAACTACATCCGAACGCCCGCCAGCCAATATGCTCGCCAGTTGATCGCGGATGGGGAAATCGGTGACGTTACATGGTTTCGCGGTGAACATACCGAGGATTTCTACGCGGATCCGAAAACGCCTGCCTCCTGGCGCACGGCAGGGGAGGCTAACGGCACGATGGGTGATCTGGCCCCTCATATGATCAACGGGGCCATGGCGCTTTTGGGACCGATCGACCGGTTGATCGCCGAGGTCGAGACCGTTCACGATGCGCGCCCTGGAGGCGCGGTGACCAATGACGACCACGGCCAGATGATGTGCCGGTTCGCCGGCGGCGCAATGGGACAAATGTATTTCAGCCGGATCGCCACGGGTCGAAAAATGGGCTACGCCTATGAAATCTCCGGTACCAGAGGGAGCATTCGGTTCGATCAGGAAGATCAGAATGCGCTGTGGCTCTACAGGATGGATGGACCCGAAGCGTCGCGCGGTTTCACCAAGATCCTGACCGGCCCGTCGCATCCCGACTACGAACCCTTCTGTCAGGGGCCCGGGCATGGCACGGGGTATCAGGATCAAATCATCATCGAGGCCCGTGATTTCCTGCGCGCCATCGAAACCGGTCAGGATGTCTGGCCAACATTCCATGACGGCATGGAAGTAAACCGTGTCATCGCTGCGGCCATGGCATCCTCGCGTGACAAATCCTGGAAGCATGTTTCCGAATTCTGAGCTTGGGAAAGGCAATGGCCTGATGACTATTCGTATTGGTAACGCGCCCTGTTCCTGGGGCGTGGAGTTCGCAGAAGACCCTCGCAACCCGGCATGGCGGTCGGTTTTGAAGGACTGTGCAGAGGCCGGTTACAAGGGGATCGAGCTTGGGCCGGTTGGCTTCATGCCGGAAGATCCTGTGCTGCTCGGAGAGGCGTTGGCACAACATGATCTGGAACTGATCGGTGGCGTCGTGTTCCGCCCGTTCCATGACCCGGACGCATGGGAAGACGTTCTGGACGGCGCCGTGCGGACCTGCAAAGCGCTGACTGCGCACGGGGCGCAGCATCTTGTCCTGATCGATTCCATTTCCGAGCGGCGCGCCCCGACGGCAGGTCGTGCAAGCGAGGCCGAGCAGATGGGCGCCGCAGAATGGGCTGCGTATCGCGACCGCATTGCGACCATCGCCAGGATAGGTGCCGAAGACTACGGGCTGACGGTGGGCATACATGCCCATGCGGCGGGCTTCATGGATTTTGAGCCCGAGTTGGAGCGGTTGCTGGGCGAGGTGGATGAGAACATCCTCAAAATCTGCTTTGACACAGGCCACCATTCCTATGCGGGTTTCGACCCGGTTGCCTTCATGAAGCGGCATATCGGTCGTATTTCTTACATGCATTTCAAAGACATTGATCCGGTTGTGAAGGCCGACGTCATTGCCAGACGCACCGGGTTCTACGATGCCTGCGGCCAGGGGATATTCTGCAATCTGGGGCAGGGTGACGTTGATTTTCCCGCAGTGAGACAGGTCTTGCTGGACGCTGGATTCGAAGGCTGGTGCACGGTGGAGCAGGATTGTGATCCCACGCTCGACCCCGATCCGGTTGGCGACGCGCGGTCAAACAGCGAATATCTCGAATCTATTGGTTTTAACTGAAGGGCTGACGTCATGGCTAAATTGAAATGGGGCATGATCGGTGGCGGTGAGGGCAGCCAGATCGGCCCGGCGCACCGCCTTGGTGCCGGACTGGACGGGGCGTTCGAGTTTACCGCGGGCGCCTTGGACCACCGGGCAGACGCCGGTCGCGCCTACGGTCAGCGTCTGGGGCTTGCAACCGATCGGGCATATGGCGATTGGCGGGAGATGCTGGCGGGCGAGACGGCGCGGGACGACCGGGTGGATCTTGTGACGGTTGCGACGCCAAACGCCACGCATTTTGAGATCACCAAGGCCTTTCTGGAGGCCGGGTTTCATGTGCTGTGTGAAAAGCCCATGACCATGACGGTTGAAGAGGGGGAGGAGATCGTGCGCCTTTCCGAAACGACGGGTCGTATCTGCGCGGTCAACTATGGCTACTCAGGCTACAGCCTCGTGCGCCACATGAAGGCGATGGTAGCACGGGGTGACCTGGGGGATATCCGTCTGGTCAAAGCAGAGTTCGCTCATGGCCATCACGCCGATGCGGCGGATGCCGACAACCCGCGCGTGCGCTGGCGTTACGATCCGGCGCAGGCCGGGGTGTCCGCGCAGTTTGCCGATTGCGGCATTCACGCGCTGCACATGGCGAGTTTTGTGATCGGACAGGAGGCAACGCGCTTGTCCGCCGATACGGTCAGCTGCATTTCCAGCCGCCAGCTGGAAGACGATGCGATGGTCAATCTGCGGTTTGACGGAGGTGCCGTGGGGCGCCTGTGGACCTCTTCTGTGGCCCTGGGGCGCCAGCACGGGCTGACCCTGCAGGTCTTTGGTGAAAAGGGCGGATTGCGCTGGGCGCAGGAGCATCCGAACCAGCTTTACTGGATGCCGCTGAACGGTCGGCTTGAAGTGATCGAAAGGGGTGCCGGCGGGCTCAGCCCCGAGGCAGATCGCACCAGTCGGGTCACGGTGGGCCATGCCGAAGGGATGCCGCTGGCCTTCGCGAACATCTATGCGGACCTCGCCGAGGCGATCCGCGCCGGGAAAGAGGGCCGCATGATGGATCCGGCCGCCGACCTTTACCCGCGGGCCAGTGACGGCTTGCGGTCCATGGCGGCGGTCTTCGCCGTGGCCGAGAGCGGCAAGGCCGAGGGCGTGTGGGTTGATGCCCGCCCGCCGATGTACCGATGATGTCACGGGGCGGGGCGCAATGTGCCCCGTTCCACCACTGAACAAGGGAAAACCCGTCCTTCAGGATAGCGGTCCGGTTCGTCCAGCATGGCAACCATCAATTCGATTGACGAGGTGACGATCTGCCGAATGGGCTGGTGGATTGTTGTCAGGTTGATGTTTTGCCAGCGCGCCATTTCCATGTCGTTCAGCCCGATGATGCCAATGTCGTCCGGAACGCTCAGGCCGCTGTCGGTAATGGCGGAAAGCACGCCGATTGACAGAACATCATCGCCGCAAAAATATGCCTCAGCCGGTTCCGATTGCAGCAACCGCAGCATTTCGCAGCGCCCGGCGTCAAAGGAGTATTCCTCGGCGAAGGAATGCGAAAGCTTCAGACCCTTGACGCCGTTGAGTTCCTGAAAGAACCCGGCGTAACGATCCTGTGTCGATGTCGCGGTTTCGGGCCCGCCCAAAAAGGCAATGCTCCGATAACCGCGAGACAGAAGCGTTCGTGCCGCCATGCGGCCGCATTCAACGTTATCGATCCCGACAACATGAACCTGGGGTGCGCTGGTGGAGCGCCCGAAGCTGTGCACGACAGGGACACCGGCATCGCGAAAGGCTTTTGCGAAATCAGGTGACAGCGTCGATGACGCAACAACAACGCCGTCCACGGAATACTGGCGCAGCATACGGACGGAGGCTTCGGGGTCAGTTTCGTCCGACAGATTGACAAGCAGGGGGCGCAACCCGCGATCCTGCAATCCGCGGGTGAACAGATCGAAGACCTGCAGGAAGATCGGGTTGTGGAAGTTGTTGGACACCAGCCCGATCAGCTTGGTGCGCCCTGTGGTCAATGACGAGGCGAGGGCATTTGGGCTGTACCCCAGATCCCGCGCTGCCTTTTCGACCTTGCGCCGCATTTTCTCGGAAACGGACGCCCCATCGGTAAAGGTGCGCGAGACCGCCGAGCGGGAGACCCCAGCGCGTTCCGCAACCTCTTTCAATGTGATGGCCATATGAGCTTCGTCCGGTTTTAAGTGACTTTCGATCTTTTATCGCAGCCGCTCCTTGCTTGCAGTATGAAAAATGGCAACGCATTTTGCAACCGGTTGCAAAGTTTGGCCGCTTGTGCTTAAGTTGAGTCGGAGAGGTGGCAAAAGCCACTCTTTTGCCATGAGAACGGTGAATCCTTGGGAGGAAATTATGACGTCATTGATGAAGAAACTGGTGCTGGCCACGGCGATCGTGGCAGCCCCCTTTATGACCGCGCAGACCGCCGCGGCGGAAGGTGAAAAATACATTCTGGTCAGCCACGCACCCGATAGCGACAGCTGGTGGAACACGATCAAGAACGGCATTGCGCTGGCCGGTGAACAGGTTGGCGCCGAAGTGGAATACCGCAACCCGCCCACTGGTGACATCGCGGATATGGCGCGGATCATCGAACAGGCGGCAGCCAGCCAGCCTGACGGGATCATCACGACCCTTGCGGACTACGATGTGCTTAAAGGGCCGATCAGCGCTGCGGTGGATCAGGGCATCGACGTCATCATCATGAATACAGGCACGCCGGATCAGGCCCGTGAGATCGGCGCTCTGATGTATGTGGGCCAGCCGGAGTATGACGCGGGGTTTGCGGCCGGTCAGCGCGCCAAGGGTGAAGGCGTGACCAATTTTCTCTGCGTGAACCACGCGATCCAGCAGCCCACGGTGGGCGAACGATGCCGCGGTTATGCCGATGGTCTGGGCATCGACCTTGGCAATGCGATGATGGACAGCGGCACCGACCCGTCGGAAATCAAGAACAAGGTTCTGGCCTATCTCTCTGCGAACCCAGACGTGGACGGTATCCTGACGCTTGGCCCGGTCTCTGCTGATCCGACGATTTCCGCGTTGAAGGAAAATGGCATGGCCGGTGATATCCATTTCGGCACTTTTGACCTCGGCGAGGAAATCGTTAAGGGCATCAAGGATGGCACCATCAACTGGGGCATCGACCAGCAGCCCTTCCTGCAGGCCTATATGCCTGTCGTGATCCTGGCCAACTGGGACCGCTACGGTGTGCTGCCGGGCAACAACATCAACTCCGGGCCCGGTTTCGTGACCAAGGACGCACTGGCCAAGGTTGAAGAGTTCGCCGGCGAATATCGCTGATCCGAGCATCTGAACAGGGCGGCCCTCGCAAGGAGAAGGCCGCCCTTTTTTTTCCTTTCTGCAAGCCGAGGGACACGCTATGGCAGACGCCACGCAGACAGACGAACGAATTAAAGAGATATCTCCGTTACGCCGCGCCCTGATCCGCCCGGAACTCGGGGGTATCGTGGGCACATTCGCGGTTTTCACGCTTTTTGCACTTTTCGCATTCGACAGTGGCATGTTCAACAGCCAGGGCGTGCTGAACTGGACGATTGTATCGGCGCAGTTCATGATCATCGCGGTCGGTGCCTGCCTGTTGATGATCTCCGGCGAATTTGATCTCAGCGTCGGGTCGATGATTGGATTTGCCGGCATGATGATTGCCGTTTTTGGCGTTGTTCTGGGCTGGCCGATGTGGATCGCGATCCTCATCACTTTTGCGATCTGTAGTGCGCTCGGTGCACTCAACGGCTGGATCGTGGTGCGCACCGGATTGCCAAGTTTTATCGTGACGCTGGCGTTTTTGTTCATTCTGCGCGGCTTCACCATTTACATCCCGCAGACCGTTGAGCGGAAAACCATCATCGGCGGTATCAGGGACGCAGCCGAAGGCGACTGGCTGGCGCCCTTCTTCGGTGGAAAGATCGGGCAACCGCTGTTCCAGTGGTTGGGCGACATGGGCATCATCGGCGTTTTTGAACGCGGGACACGGGCCGGACAGCCCGTGGTCGATGGCATCCCAATGCTGATTGTCTGGGCGATTGTTCTGATTGTCTTTGGCCATATCCTGCTGACGCGCACACGGTTCGGCAACTGGATTTTTGCCGCCGGCGGCGATGCTGAGGCCGCGCGCAACTCCGGGGTGCCGGTGAACAAGGTCAAAATCCTGATGTTCATGTTCACCGCCTTTTGCGCCACGGTTTTTGCCGTCTGTCAGGTGATGGAGTTTGGATCAGCCGGGGCGGATCGCGGGCTACTTAAGGAGTTCGAGGCGATCATCGCGGTGGTGATCGGCGGCGCGCTTCTGACAGGGGGCTACGGGTCGGTCATCGGTGCGGCCTTGGGCGCGTTGATCTTCGGCGTGGTTCAACAGGGCCTGTTCTTCGCCGGCGTGGAAAGTTCGCTCTTTAGGGTTTTTCTGGGTGTGATCCTGCTCTTTGCGGTGATCCTGAACACCTACATCCGTCGCATCATCACGGGGGAACGTTGATATGACCGATCCGATTATCCAGATGAAAGACATTGAAAAGCACTTTGGCAGTGTCATTGCGCTGGCGGGTGTGTCGGTGGACGTCTTCCCCGGCGAGTGTCACTGCCTGCTGGGCGACAACGGCGCGGGGAAATCAACCTTCATCAAGACGATGTCCGGTGTGCACAAACCCACGCATGGCGAGATCCTTTTCGAGCGCACGCCGATGCATTTCGCCGATCCCAGGGATGCGATTGCCGCGGGTATCGCGACCGTGCACCAGCACCTCGCGATGATCCCGCTGATGTCTGTCAGCCGGAACTTTTTCATGGGTAATGAGCCTCAGAAAAGGATCGCGGGCTTCAATTTCTTTGATCATGATTACGCCAACCGCGTGACCATGGAGGAAATGCGCAAGATGGGCATCAACCTGCGCGGGCCTGATCAGGCGGTGGGAACGCTCTCGGGGGGCGAGCGCCAGACGGTGGCGATTGCGCGGGCGGTTCACTTCGGCGCGAAAGTGCTGATCCTTGATGAGCCGACATCAGCCCTCGGCGTGCGGCAAACGGCCAATGTTCTGGCGACCATTGACAAGGTGCGCAAGCAGGGTATCGCGGTTGTTTTCATCACGCATAATGTGCGCCACGCCATGGCGGTCGGCGACCGCTTCACCGTGCTGAACAGAGGGCAGACCCTCGGCACCGCAGAACGCGGCGCGATCACGCCCGAAGAGTTGCAGGACATGATGGCGGGTGGTCAGGAAATGGCGACGCTCGAAGGCAGTCTCGGCGGAACGGTGTAGCCGTTCTGCCCGCGATGGCGTCAGCCTGACCGGCTGGCCGCCATCGCATCCAGATGATCGCCAAAGGCCTCCGATCCGATGCCATCGTCCAGCGCCCGCAGGAAAAACGCTTGTTGCGTTTCCGGCGCAAGCCCGCCCTTTGGCGGATCGCGGTCCAGATTGGTTGGGAAGGAATAGCCTTCGGCGGTGGCCGCGATGGCGGCTGAAAGCTCCGCCCGGCTGAGCGTTCCGGTACCCAGAGCCTGCGCGGCGTGGGGGTACAGCATTTTGCACATTTTCCTGCGGTCCACCGTTTCCATCGCCCGTCCGAAGGCGGAAGAGACCTGCAGCAGATTGGCCATGCGGTGGATGTCGCTGCTTGTATTGGCACCCGCTGCGTGAAACAGTGCCGGATTGAAGAACACGGCGTCGCCTTTTTGAAGCGGCAGCTGAATGCAGCGTGCCTCAAAAACTTCCTGGAAATCGTCGCGGCGCCATGCCGCGTAACCGGACACATAGCTTTGCGAAAAGGGCAGCAGCTTGGTCGGTCCGCTGTCTATCGGCATGTCGCAATGCGCAACGGCTCCCTGCAGCGTCAGCACCGGGGAAAGACTGTGCACATGCGCGGGGTACCTGGCGCTCAATTCCGCGGTTTGAAAGCCGAGATGATAGTCGCGGTGCGCCTGTTGCGCCGCCCCGCCTGGGTGCACAAGATTGACCTGCGCCGTCATCTGGTAATTCGGCCCCAGCCAGGCCTCGCAGATGGCCGCAATGGCCGGGTTGGCAAAGTATCGCAGAAACACATCAGGTGCGTGTTCGCAAAGCTTCTGCAGCGCGTTCCAGATACGGTCATTGGCGCCGGAGGCTGCGAAATGGTCCCCGCCGCCGCCGTCCGCGTCTTTTTCCTGTGCAATGATCCGGCGGTAGACCTGCGTGGCATCGTCCAGAACCTGCGTATCCGAATAGGCGCCCCTGATCGCCACGATCCCGGCCCCGGACATCAGGACCTGTGCCCATTCGGTCATAAGGTCGCGGCGACGGGGTTCGTCTTCCAATACGGTTTCTATGCATGATGCGTCGTAGACCGGCACGTTCTTTTGGATGTCCGCCGCGGACGGGACGTCCGTTTCTTGTGTCTCGCGTTCAAGGATGGCGATGAAGGCCCCCAGATCGCAGGTGTCAGCTGAATAGAACCCGCTGCTTGGGTGGTTTTGATCTTTCATGATGGCGCCTCCCAACGGCAGGCTAGCGCGCAAACGAGGCACTTTCCAGTAGGTGTTTGCCTTATCGGGCGGCGCGCGCCCGCGTCACGATTGCAGCGTCTTCGCGGCCGTCCGCGCGGAGTTTCGGCGGGTCAGCATCTGGCGCCGGGTAAAGGCCAATACGAAGAGCGCCGTGAGGATCAGGACGATCGTGGGGGCGGGTGCGCTGTCGAGGAAAAAGCTCGCATAGGTTCCCAGCAGCATGGCCCCCATGCACACCAATACCGACACCCACAGCATGGTGGAAAACTGGCGCACGATCAGGAAGGCAATGGCGCCGGGTGCAATCAGCAACCCGATGGCAAGGATCAGCCCGGCGGCGGATAGGGTGGCGACGATGGTCAGCGACAAGGCGGCCAGCAGCGCGTAATGCAACCAGGTGACCCACAGGCCCGATGCCTGTGCCTGCGCGGGGTCGAAACTATGCAACAACCAGTCCTTCCACTTGAGGGCGAGCATCAGGCCGACACCGGCGGAAATGATCCCGGCGGTCCAGAGCTCGTTGGCCTCGACACCCAGCATGTTCCCGAACAGGATGTGATCAAGATGTGCGTTCGTTTCGACCGAGACGTAGAGGACGATCCCGAGGCCGAACATGCCGGAGAACACGACGCCCATGACGGTGTCCTGCTTCACGCGGCTGTTGTTGGACAGATAGCCGGTGGCAATGGCGCAGGTCATGCCAGCCGCAAATGCCCCGACGATGAGCGGCAGACCAAGGATATAGGCAAGCACGATGCCGGGCAGAACCGCGTGGCTGACCGCATCGCCCATCAGTGCCCATCCCTTCATCACCAGAAAGCATGACAACAAAGCCGTCGGAACGGAGACAATCATCGAGATCAGAAAGGCATTCTGCATGAACTCGAAACGAAAGGGCAACAGCAGGGTCGCTAGGTCCATCAGGTCACCTCCTGCGACGGTACGTCCGGGCCGCGGAGCAGGGCTGCCTCGGCCTTGCGCCGTGCGGCGAGCAATCCGTGTTTCGGGGCAAAGACGAAAGCGGTCAGGAAAATGAGTGTTTGCAGCGTCACGATGATACCGCCTGTCGCGCCATCGAGGAAGTAGCTGGCGTAGGCCCCGAAAAAGCTGGTTGCAGAGCCGATCACAACCGAGGTCAGTATCAGGCGGGGAAAACGGTCACACAGCAGATAGGCGGTGGCGCCGGGAGTGACGACCATTGCAATGACCAGAAACGCACCCACAGTTTGCATTGCGGCCACGACCGAAGCCGACAACAGGATGAAAAACACGGCCTTGAGAAGATCGGGGCGCAACCCGATTGTGCGCGCATGGCTTTCGTCAAAGAAGGTCACCATCAGATCCTTCCATTTGGCCAGAAGGACAGCGAGAGACACGACCCCGATAATGGCGAGTTGCAACGTGTCTTCCGGTTTGATGGCCAGAATATTGCCCATGGTGATGGTCTGGATGGACACGGACATCGGATTGACCGACACGATAAAAAGCCCCAGCCCGAAAAACGAGGTGAAGATCAGTCCGATGATCACGTCGACCTTCAGGCCCGACCGTTCCGACAGGAACAGCATGGCACCTGCTGCCAGAGCACCGGCGATAAATGCACCCAGTGCGAAAGGCAGGCCGAGGATGTAGGCGCCCGCCACGCCCGGAACTACCGAATGGGACAGCGCATCGCCGATCAGCGACCAGCCTTTCAGCATCAGATACGCGGACAGAAACGCACAAACGCCACCGACCAGAGCGGAGACCCACATGGCGTTTGTCATATAGCCATAGGTGAAGGGTTCCATCAGCGTGTCGATCATGACGTCTGATCCGTCCGCTGGGTCTTTTCTCCGTATTGCACGAAGGGACGTTCGTCGTCGGTGAAGATGGTGACTTCGCGGGCGTCTTCGTCGTCGTGAAGGGTGTCGCCGCCAAGGGTGAAGTGCCGCAATACGCCGCCAAAGGCCGCTTCGAGATTCTCGCGGGTAAAGGTGGTTTCCGTCGGGCCGTAACTCAGCACCGTGCCCTTCACCAGAACGGTCCGGTCGCAGAATTCAGGAACCGAACCGAGGTTATGGGTGGACACGAGCATCACGCGCCCTTCGGCCCGGAGCTCTCGCAGCAGCGCCACGATCTGCTCCTCGGTCTTGACGTCGACACCGGTGAACGGCTCATCCAGCAGAATGACCTGACCGTCCTGTGCCAGGGCGCGGGCAAGGAACACGCGTTTGCGCTGGCCACCGGACAACTCGCCAATCTGTCGATACCGGAATTCCTGCATGTTCACACGAGCAAGAGCCTGATCCACTGCCGCGTGATCCACCTGTTTGGGACGGCGCAGAAAGCCCATGTGACCATAGCGCCCCATCATCACCACGTCCTCGACAAGAACGGGAAAGGCCCAGTCCACCTCTTCCGATTGCGGGACGTAGGCAACAAGGTTTCGGCTCAGTGCCTCGCGCACGCTCATGCCCAGGATCGAGATGTCGCCCCTGGACGCGGGAACAAACCCCATGATCGCCTTGAAGAGCGTCGATTTGCCTGCGCCGTTCACGCCCACCAGCGCCGTGACCGTGCCGCGCGGAATTTCGAAGCTGGCGTTCCAAAGTGCGGTGTGCCCATTGCGATAGGTCACCGTGACGTCCCGCGCCATCAGGCCGCTGCCGGTCTCCTGCGCGGGCGTTTTTTCTTTCGGGGGCGTGTGGTCGTCTCGCATTCAGTTTCCTTACGCCGGAAGACACCGGGTTTCACCATTTATCGTACCGGTATCCTGGCGAGCATCAGCGCTTGATCCGGTCGTGTACCCGCTAATTCGTAGCAGATGTCAGCCCCTCTGCGATGGTTGTGGATGTCACTTTCAAGAGGTCAAGGTACGTCGGAACCTTGCCGCCCGCGTCACTTAGCGAGTCGACATAGAGAACCCCGCCATAAGCGGCACCGGTTTCACGGGCAACTTGTTTTGCCGGTGCCGTATTTACCGTGCTTTCACAGAAAACCACAGTAATGTCATGGGTTCTGACGCCATCGATGACGGCCCGGACCTGTTGCGGGGTGCCGACCTGATCTGCGTTCATCGGCCAGAGGTAGAGTTCCTTCATGCCGAAATCGCGTGCCAGATAGCTGAAGGCCCCTTCGCAGGTCACCAGCCAGCGTTTGCTTTCCGGGATCGCGGCAATGGCGTCGCGCAACGGGGCGATCGTCGCGCGCAGCTCTTCCTTGTAGGCAGTGGCATTTTCCGCATAGACGGCCGCGTTTTCAGGGTCATGTTCCGAGAATACCGTGGCAATATTATCGACATATATCAGCGCGTTATCCAAACCCATCCATGCATGTGGGTTGGGTTTTCCCTCGTAGTTGCCCGATGCGATGGGGATCGGATTGATACCGTCCGTCAGGGTCGCGGAAGGGACATCCTTGAGGTTGGCAAGGAACTGTTCGAACCACAGCTCAAGGTTCATTCCGTTCCACAGGATCAGATCGGCATCATAGGCCCGTACGATGTCTTGCGGGGTCGGCTCATAGCCATGTATTTCGGCGCCCGGCTTGGTAACAGAGACAACCTCTGCCGCGTCACCTGCAACATTTGCCGCCATGTCCGCGAGCACCGTGAAGGTTGTCACGACCTTCATCTTCTCAGCCGCCAATGCGCCGGACGCAAGAGCAGACAGAACGAGCGAGAGCACCGCGGATTTCATCACATTGGTCAGCATTCGAATCTCCTTTGGAAACTGTGGCTGTGATTTCCTGTAAATGCAAATCACTCGCAACTGTCAACATAATTGCGAATGACTCGCAAATTGGTGATTGCGGTGTCTCGAAGCCTCCAAGGTGTCGTGTTGACGGTGTTTCGAGCGTGACGTCAGCAATGATAGCTGATCAGCTGTTTCTTTCTGACGGCTCGGCAGCAGCAGAGAATGTGCACAGTCTTCACCAGATCATCCCGAAGTGTCATTGCGGCGACGCAGTTGCGCACCACTCCGCAAGATCACGCGGCCTCATTGTACGGATCGTAGCGGGCCAGAGTGTAAAACGGCCTTCGAGGTTATGGTCACCGCATTCGGGATGGGTGTGTCCGTAACCCGGGCGGGCCGCACGGCCCCGGGATGTGCCAGTAATGACCAAGGGCTGTCCCGATGATACCCTGGTTGATTGGTGGACGTGGGTGCTGGGGCGAGCTTTCGGGTCAGCCGCCGGGGGTGTCGCGCACATATGTATTGCCGCGTTCGGCAGTGGCGCTGAACGTCATGGCGTTCACGCGCCAGCCATTTTCGGTGCGTTCGAACCCGTGCATGTAGGTGCCCCACACTTCCCACATTGCATTGCCACCGTTATCGACCAATGCGCCGCTGTCCATCCGGTTCCAGGCATAGCCGTGGCTGTGCATGATCGCTCTGTCAGGGGTCTCGAAGGCGATTTGGTGATTGCCGCGCAGATGGAAACTCTCCTTTTCACCCGCGAGGTTCGTCGCCCAGCCGGTGATCAGCCCATCTGCCGGAATCGTTGCGGGCGCGCCCCCGACGAGAGAAGTGAAATCCACAGTGATCTCCTTTGTGAAGAATGCGCGGGCGGCGTCCCAGTCCTTGGCATCGACAGCGGTATCAATCGCGTCCGCTATGCGGATCAACTCCAGCCTGTCGATCACGGTGTCCGGGGTGACCGGATCGCCAGTTTGACCCGCATTGGCGGAGGTGGCGAGGATTGCAAGGGCGAAAGTTGCGTGTTTCATGACTCTAACTCCTGGTCATCTGGCGATGTGGTGTCGGGTAAGCAGGGCGTGCAGCCGGGCGACTAGTGGACCTGCGGCGACAGCAGCTCGGACAGCGGGCGGTTTTCCCACTCAGGCGTCGTGTTCAACGCTGTGACGCGCCAGCCCTGATCGGTGTTCTTCAGGATGTAGTCGAGCCGACCGCGCTGTTGCCACACCTGACCGTCAAGCTTGTAGGTGGCGTTGTATGTCGCTGTCGCCTTGGCAATGACCGACGTGACGCCAAGCACCTCAATGCCCGAGATATCGTGATGTGTGCTGTCGAAACGCGGCAGCAGATCCGCCCATGTGTCCACGACGGATTGCTCATCGAGCCGCGCGCCCTCCCTGGTCGCGAGCGACAGTTGATTCAGGATGACATGATCGGCAAATTTGACGTCCAGCCGATCCCAGTCCTGCGCGTCTGCCGCAACGGCGATCCCCTCGATGGTTTGACGGATCATGCCTTCGCCATCTGCTATGGCTGACACAGGCAGGAGAAACAGGATGGGGAGAAGCAGGTTTTTCATAGCGATTTCCTTTCGGTGGATTGCGGGAGCTGCAAGGCGACGGCGCAAGGCGGGTCGGGCTTTGATCTCCTGTCGTGTTATCTCGTGGGCGTTTCGCCCGCTGACATGAGAGATACGCTGCCGGAACGCGGATTAATTGAACCCGCCAACCCGGTTTTTGAAGCGTTCTGCTTTTTTGAATATCGTTGCTCAGGCGGCCTGTTCGGCGCGATATTGCCGCGGTGTTTGCCCTGTGACCTGTTTGAAGCTGCGTGAGAAATGCGCCTGATCCGCGAAACCGCAGGCATGGGCGACCTCACCCAGGGACAGCGCAGGGTTCGCCATGCGCTTGATGGCCTGTTCGATCCGGTAGGCCATGACGTATTGCATCGGTGTTACGCCAAGCGTTTCCTTGAAGACACGGCTGAAGTGAGACAGGCTCATACCGGCTTCGCGAGCCAGATCATCGACCGAGATCGAGCGGTCCAGCCGCGCCCGGATGACTGCCAGAACCCGGTTGTAATGCGCAGATGTGAAGCGTGCAGTAAGGGCGACATCTTCAGGCCGCCTTCTGCCGTAACGCTGCAGCAGTTTGACAAGCAGCACCCGGCTCATCGCCTCGAACATCACACCCGAAGAGATGTCGTCGTTTTCCAGCGCATCGCGCAGCATAACCCCGGCCGCGCACAGATCCGCGTCTGAGAATTGCGGCAAGTCCCGGAATTGCTGTACGTCCAGAAGCATCCCCAATTCGGTCTGGGCGAACCGCGCCACCTTTTCGGGGTCAAGTGTTACGATGATCACATCGGATGTTGCGAACCACCGCCAGCCGGAGCGCATGCCCGCCGGGGTCACGATGATATCGTTCTTGTACAATGTGAAGTCCCGCATTTTACCGTCGCGCCGGTTCTGAACCCGGTGCGGTTCTTCCTTGAGGTTGAGAAGAACGTGATGTTCGGCAAACACCTCGTCGGGCATGCTGTCTGGTTCCGCCTGAAAATAGCGCACGGACATCAGCGCAGCGGCGGGGGGATGCTCCAGGGTATCGCTGTTAAGCAACGGCAGCGACGGATAGATTTCCTCGTAGCGTCTTGGCATTGTCAGTTTCCCTCTTGCCAGATGGTAGCATGCCAAGTTCCGTTGGCCAGACGATGTGGCCCCGGCGGGTTGATTGCCACTTCGGCGGGATGCGTTGCGGATGTCACGATCCGCCCGCACCCGCAGTGCTTTTGGTGCAGAGCCCGTCTGCGGATGCCCCGATGACAGGGCTGTCTGCCAGCATGCCGCGGGCAAAACACCGGATGAGAAAACTGCTTTGACTTAAATTCGCATGTGCTAGCCTACGTTTCGGAGATCCTTTCACACTGTTTTTGAAAGTATCATGAGCCGGAGGCGCATATGGCGGATAGTCCCGCGAAGACCAGCGGATTGACAGAGGGCCAGTCAGGAGCTCTCGACCTCGCCTACAAGGCGGCGCGGGCTTACAGGGAGACCCTGCCACAAGCGCCAGCGCGCCCGGTACTGGACATCGACGCCGCGGTCGCCAGGTTTTCGGCCCCTCTTGCAGAGGCGGGATTGCCCGAAGAGGAAGTGATAGAGAACCTTGTGACGGCTGCGGATGGCGGGTTGCATAAAATGTCTGCTCCGACATTCTTCGGCTATGTGCTCGGGGGGTCGCATCCCGTTGGTGTCGCGGCGGATTTTCTGGTGTCGGCCTGGGGGCAAAACGCGGGGTCGTCCTTTGAAACCCCGGCCATCACCGGGATGGAAAGGGCAGTACGCGACTGGGTGATCGACCTGTTGTCGCTGCCAGCCGACAGCGGCGCGGGCATTGTCACAGGCGGCAGCGTTGCCAATATGGCCGGCATCATGGCGGCGCGTCACGCCCTGCTTGCTGCGCAGGATTGGGATGTGGAAGAGCAGGGATTGTTCGGTGCGCCGGACGTGCCGGTTCTGATCGGTGCCGATGCGCATTCTGCCCCTTTCGCGGGGCTTCGCTATGCTGGCTTCGGTGCCGGGCGGGCAGTCAGGGTGGCAACCGATGGTGAAGGTCGAATTGATGCCGAGGCGTTCGAAAAGGCCTTGGCAGCCTGCACGGCACCACCGCTGGTCATCCTGCAGGCAGGCCAGATCAACACGGGCGCCTTCGACCCCTTTGCCGACCTGATACCCCTTGTGCGCGCGCGCGGAGGCTGGGTGCACGTGGACGGCGCTTTTGGCTTGTGGGTTGCGGCGGTGCCGGAGCTTGCCCATCGGTTGGCAGGGGTCGAACAGGCGGATAGCTGGGCGGTTGATCTGCACAAATGGCTGAACGCCCCGTTCGACGCCGGGATGGTCATTGCGCGGGACCGCGCGCCCCTCGTGGCATCGATGTCGGCAAGAGGCTCCTACCTGCCGGGGCTGACAGCGCATTGGGAGCCGTCGGATTCGACCCCGGAGTTATCGCGCCGGGCGCGCGGTGTGCCATCCTATGCGATCCTGCGGCATCTCGGCCGGTCCGGTCTGCGCGACATGGTCAAACGCCATTGCGAGCTGGCACAACGCATCGCCGACGCCTTGGCGGAAGAGCCGGGGGTGCAAGTGCTCAACACCATCCACAGTAATCAGGTTATTGTCGCATGTGGCCAAGGCAACCAGAAAGACACGCAGACATTACGTGTCCTGAAACGTGTTCAGGAGCGCGGCAATGTCTACCCCACGCATGGCGAATGGGACGGTCAACAGATCATTCGGATATCGGTCATCGGCTATGCGATGCAGGATGAAGATGCGGACCGTGTGGTTGCCGAAATCATTGATGCCTGGCGGTGGTGCCAGCAAAGCACGCCCTGAGGGGAAAGATCGACAAGCGGCGTATCCTGTCGCGGCGCATCCAGGCCTGGGGCAGCGGCTGGCATGCGGATTGTGTTCGCCATTGTGGCCTTGCGCTGTAACGCCCTGATGGCGGGCGCAGACGATGGTCCGCGCCCTACTTTGGTTTGTGGGGTCAGCCCTCTGCGCCATCCAGCGCGAGCGGCTGCTTTCCGGGTGGGCTGGTGAGTGATTGCCTGCGCACCGCCGTCGGGTTTCGTGAACCAATGGCGTTTGCAATGCGCTTGCCACTGATCCCCGCAGCATAAAAGAAGCCTTGGAAAATGACGCCGTAGCCGGTGAACCACAGGTCCGGATTTGCAGGGTCGCTCTGGCCCATCGGATGGGTAGGATATCCCTTCGCATCCAGGACGCCCAGATGACCAAATACCTCCTGAAGACCGGCGTGATACCCGGTAGCGCAGATCACAACATCCGGGCATATCTTGCGCCCGTCGGACAATTCGACCGCGGTGGGCGCGAAGCCCACGGTTTCTGCAACCGCTTCGACCCGTCCCGATTTCAACGCCGCCACGAACCCGTCATCAAGGGCAAATGTCACTCCGTCCGTGAGCATGCGCGTACCACCCCCCACGACATGGCGCCGCAACCCGTGCCGACGCAGATTGCCGAAAAAGAGCCATTGCATGATTGCGAAAATCGGATCAAGCGACCGTTTTGGCAACCGTGCGAACAGGTTCGCCAGACGGTGCAGGGGAAAACCGAAAACACGGGTGGGCAGGATGGCAGGCCCATGCCTGACAGAGACCCAGACCTTGCCCGGGCGGGCGCGCGACAAATGGTTCAGAACGTCGGTGCCGGAATTTCCGGCGCCGATGACAAGAACCTTCTTGTCGGTGTAGTCCTGCGGATCGGCGAAGTCTGCGGCGTGGATGACCTGACCGCCGAAATCCTCCATGCCAGGCCAGACCGGCATGGATCTTTCCCGCTCCCGGCCGGTTGCAACAATAAGGTGAGCGGCGCAATAGCTTCCCTTGTTGGTGTCGACGTGCCACATGTCGTTCTTGCGCTCTATGGCCTGAACCTCTGTTTCAAAGTGGATGGGCGCGTCCAGCTTACGCGCATAATCGGTCAGATATTCGATGACCGATGCCTTGCGCAGATAGGTGTCCGTGTCGCGAACCTTCAGGTGGCCGGGAAGCCGGGCAAAGCGACGGTGGATGTTCAGACGCAACTGCGGGTGACGCGCATGCCAGGGTGCTGCAACCCGGTCTGATGCTTCCAGAATGGTGACAGGAATATCCCTTGCGCGCAGCTGCTGTGCGGCGGCGAGGCCCGAGAGGCCAGCGCCGATAACAATGGTGTTGTTTGTTGTGTCAGGTGTCATGTTGAACTCCTTGGGTGCCGCCGGTCAGTGACGGGCGACGAAGTAAGCATTGATCGGATCATGCGGCAGGCGGTGGGTTTCAACCTGACCAAATCCGGCGATTTCAAGGTACTCATGCGCAGTCTCGACACCCCACATCGTGCCAAGCCCCGGACCTCCCTGGCCGATGGAGATCGGCGTGCAGTGCATCAGCGAGATGGTGTAGAGCAGGGGCGCAAACGGGTTGTTCTTGTTTGTCTCCAGATCGCGCGAGCCGCCGATATCCTGCATCAGGAAGACACCGCCCTCGGCCATCGAATTCGACACCAGATGGAGCAGACCCTGTGGGTCTTTCTGGTCGTGAACCGCGTCAAATGCGGTGACGAGATCAAATGTGCCAAGCGATGTTACTTGGCTGAGGTCCTGTTGGCGAAAGGTCAGGTTAGACAGGTTCAGTCTTCGTGCCGTGGCTTCGGTCTCTGCAAAGGCATCGCCGCACAGATCGAAACCCGTGAAGGTGCTGGCCGGAAATTCCCGGGCCAGCGCCAGCATCGCACGCCCGCCACCGCAGCCCACATCCGCAACGTTGATGCCATTTTCCAGCCGCGCAGCCAGTCCCGGTACAAGCGGCAATATCTGGTCGGTGAGGGCGGCAACAACCGTTTGGGCGCTGTCTTCTGCCATAACCGCATGAAACCGGCAGTAATTGTGGTAGTGAGTGCCAGCGCCGTCCTTGAAACGCGCGAGCATCTCTTCTTCGACCGCGGCCGACACGCCGATGAACTGGCTTGTTACCGCGATATTGTTCGGAGATGCCGCGCGCGTCAGGAAAGCCGCGTGTTCAGCCGGCAACCTGTAGGTTTTGGGGGCCGCTGCATACTCCGCGACGCCAGCCGTCACCATGACGCCCAGCCATTCGCGTACGTACCGCTCTGACAGTCCGGCCCTGTCGGCCAGCTCCTTGGAGGTCACGTCTCCTGCTGCAGAGAGCACATCGAAGAGGGCGGTGCGATGACCAAGCGAGGTCATCAGCGCAAGGGCGGCCTCGTTCAAGGTGCCGACAAGTCGGTTGGCAAAGGCTTCGGCTCTGGTCTCGTCAAATGCGACTGCGGATGGGGTGTTCATGTTGTGTCTCCAATTTGCTGATAAAATACGCCAGTGCGACTCCGGTATTGCCGCAGTCTGCCGTCAGATGATATGCTTGAAAATGATCAAATCGGTGAAAATCGGACTCACTCATGAAACCTCTGGAGAACGGATATCGCACGGTTGTGGTGACCATGCCCTGCGTGGGCACGTCGACGGCGTTCTGCATTCTGGACGCGCTGGCCTCCGCCGGGCGCGACTGGGAAATGCTGCATGGCGCGCAGCCCAAACCGCAGGTGTTCGATGCGGTCATGTTGTCCGTCGATGGTCAGGCATATAACGATATCAACGGTCGGCGGGTCACGCCTGACGGGGGCCTGACCGACTGCACGCGCCCGGATGTTGTCATCGTGCCGGACCTGCATCTCGATCCCTGGGCAGCTGAGCCGAAAGAGTTTGCGGAACTGGTGCCATGGATCGTGGAAGCCTACGAAAATGGCGCTCTGGTTACATCCGTGTGTTCCGGTGCAATCCTGTTGGCGGCGGCTGGTCTGCTGAACGGTCTGGATGCCACCAGCCACTGGGCCTTTTGCGACGTCATTTCCCAACGGTTTCCCGAGGTGCGAATGCGGCGTGAGAGAATTCTTGTTCCCGCCGGAGAAGGCCACAGGATTGTCACTGCAGGTGGGGCCTCCTCCTGGGGGGATCTGGTGTTGTATCTTGTCGGACGTTTGGCCAGTCACGAGGAAGCGCGACGGCTGGCCAAAGTCTATCTGTTGCAGCCCCATAGCGAAGGGCAATTGCACTACGCGTCGCTGGTGGCGGGGGCGCAGCACGAGGATGGCTTGATTGCGGAGGCCCAGATCTGGGCCGCTGATCACTATGCCGTGCCGACACCGGTTGCCGCGATGGCCGCCCGGTTTGGATTGCGAGAGCGCAGCCTGCTGCGGCGTTTTCGCAAAGCGACGGGACAAACGCCGGTCGAATACATCCAGACACTCCGAATCGAAGAAGCCAAGCAAATGCTTGAGGCAACGGACATGCCGATCGAAGATATCGCGGCCGAGGTCGGGTATACCGAGACATCGAGTTTTCGGAACGCGTTTCGCCGTTATGTCGGCATGCCAGCGTCCACCTACCGCAAGAAAAGGCTGTTCCCGGTCACGCATCAGGCGGCGCCGTGATGCCCGTGTGGTGGTCAGTCATCCGCGGATGCAGCCTTCGCCAGCTGCACATCAGGTGCACCGCGTCATGAGGCAGCCGTCTTTCGTGCTCAGCTCGTGGGGCCGTTAGTCATTGGCCTCCGGTGGCAGGAAATCCACGTCGTGATCTGCCGAGATTTTCACCACTTTTTCGACGTCCGTGAGATCGTGCAGCGCTTCGAACAGGTCTTTCAGTTTGCCCATCGGTGACACCCAGAACAGGGCGCGACAGGGTTTGTCGGACTTGTTGAAATATCCGTGCGGGATGCCGCGCGGCATGCGGACGATATCCCCTTCCTTGGCCTTGGTCCAGACGCCATCCAGCTTCAGGTCAAGCTCGCCTTCCTGAACCAGAATGAATTCATCCTGCGTCGGGTGGATGTGCACCGGCACATAATCCCCCGGCTCCGAGTTTGTTTCGAACGCAAAGGTGCTGTCGCAAACGGCTTTTGGAAAATAAGTCTGGCCCAGAATGTTCCAGGTCGTTTCCCTGTAGCCCAGACCGTTTTTCGTAATGCCTTTTTCGAGGTCTTCCATAGTTCTCTCCCTTCGTCTTTGCCTTATGTGGCCGGCAGGCCGCGGGTATTGTCACCCGGCGGCTGTGATCCGTCATTTGTCCATGAGAATGCCGCCTCGCGCCACTTGTCACGGTAATCGTAGTCGGTCTGCAACGCCAGATTAAGCCGATTGTAGGAACTGAAATCGCTGACCAGATGAACAAGCTGCACAATGCCTTTGTCCGTCAGCCCGATGGTGCGCAGGCCATCGACGTCCCGATCAGTAATCTCGGCCCCGCCGACGTTGGCTTTCAGGGCAAACTCAAGAATGGTTCGCAACCGCCCTTCATCGACCACCTCGATGCCCTGCCTTGCGAGGTCAGCCACGTAATCCTCTTCGGTTCCCAGACCGTAGTTGAGTATCGTGCAAAAGGCGGCGGTACAGTAAGAGCACGCATTCGCCCTGGAGACCAGAATGCCGACATGCTGGATTTCCGGCAGGGACAGCTCTCCCATCTGCCACAACACCTTTGTCGATCCCAGTTTCGCCTTGAGATACTCGGGGAAATTCATCTCGACAGTGAAATGATTGGGAACATCCCCTTCCATCTCGGTGACCCAGGCAAAGATGTCCTGGATAACGGGGTCATCCGTTTCATCGGGTGACCAGATTTTCACACGAGCCATCGGAAGTCTCCTTCAATTGTGTCTGGGCTTTTCATGCGTCCCTACCTATTACGTGTGCCGTGCGCACCCTTGAGACCACGCAACACCTCATGACGCCTGATAGGGCGGCGTTGTTGCGAGGAAGCGCCCGTAAGCGGCGGCATCGGGGTACGAGAACTGCTCCGCCAAGGGATTGCCGCGTTTGGTCATGGTGGCACCCATATCCGCGAGGAGTTCATCGAAATGCTTGAAATGGAAGGGTGCCGAGCACAAGCCGCCATAGATTTTGGCTGCCGGCCGTTCGGTCCGTTTCCAGTTCAGCATCATGTCGATGTTCGCATTCATCTCGGCGTCTGTCGGTTGTCGGGCCAGTTGCCCGTCCGCGTAGCGCACCAGCCAGTTTGCAATCATTTCGGCGGACAGGACGGTGCAAAAGCTGGAATTGAACCCGACGAATCCCATGTCCGGCACATCGGGGTTCACCGACAGCCGGTAGACCCGATATTGTCCATCGCTCTCGATCAGCTTGTCCTGAAATTCCAAGGGGAGGTAAGGAACACCCAGTTTCCAACCCACGGCCAGAATGGCGATATCACAGGGAACCACATCCCCGGTATTGAGTTTCAGCCCCTCCTCGGTGTAGCGGTCGAATGTGCCGATCACGGGTTTGATTGTGCCTTCGTTCAGGCATTCGAACAGACCGGGCGTCACGATCGGGACGGAACAGGACACCTCTTTTTCAATGGGTGTCCTGGGCACCATGTTGTGTTTTTTTAAGCCCAGTTGCAGCTTCAGCAGTGTCTCCAGCCCGCGGAAATTGACCCAGACCAGCGGCTTCAGGGCGGCTGCGATGACGCGCTGAAACGGGCTCTTGCCCCATTGATTGAACTGCTGTTCCTGCGCCCGCATGTACAGCAGATGCTTGAAGTTGATGCCGCCGACGAAATAGGGCACCCGCCAGACATTTTCGAGATAGACAAGACGCACCGATTTTGCCCCGCTGTTGACGGCGTTCACAGCGATGTCGGTAGCGGATTTTGACCCGCCCAGCACCACCACGTCCTTGCCCCTGACGACCGAAGGATCGGTGTATTCGGAGGAATGCATGACCTGACCGCCGCGCGCAACAAACCCCTCCTGCCCGGGGTGGGTGATGATGTTCTTGTCAGAGAACTGCCCCGTGCAAACGGATACGAAATCGAAATTTTCGGTCCATTCCCGGCCTGCGGCATCGATGGTCAGTGTCCAACCGGGATGTCCGTCAGCGCGGCGGTTCATTGCCTTGATATTTGTATTAAGGCGGAACAATCGGGCAAGCTTGTGCTTGGCAGCATACGAATGCAAATAAGCGTGCACCTGCGGGCCCTTTGGCCATTCGGGATACGCCTCCGGCATCGGGTGATCGGTGAAGCAATAAAGATCCTTGGGGGACTGTGTCTGAACATCCGGATATGACCGCGATGGCTCCCATACGCCGCCAAAGTCGTGACTGCGCTCAAAGCCCACGACCCGGTGACCTTTTTCATCGAATGCCTTGGCGGCCGCCAGTCCGCTTACGCCGCCGCCGATCACGGCAATCTTCTTTTTCGGTATCATCTTGTTGGTTCCCATCTGTCCGCCCCAGCTCATGCGTCTGCGGGGGGCGGCAGAAAGTCGACTTCGTGCAGTGCGGACAGGCGCACCAGTTCCCCGGGGTCCGTGACACCATCCAGCTGGACAAATAGGTCAAAGAGCTTGCGCGCGGGTGCTACGCCGAACACGCATTTGGCTTCGGTTCCGGACCGATTGAATATTCCATGCGCCTCGCCCTTGGGCATCCGCACGGTGTCGCCCGGGCCTGCGTTGTGCACATCGCCGAGAAATTCGATCTCCAGCGTGCCGTCCAGTACGATGATCCATTCGTCCTGCGTGGGATGTATATGCGGTGGTACAAAAGTGTCTGCCGGCACGGTTGCGTGCCATAGAAACGCATCATTGCTCAGCAGTTTGGGGACATATGTCTGCCCGACAACGTTCCAAGATAACCCCTCAATGCCCTCAGCGGCTTTTGTCACGCCTTTTTCCATTACCCGGATACCACTGTTTTGGTGATGTTTCAGGGAAACTGCGCCAGAATCGCCAAAGCGTTTATCCAAAAAACGAACGGGTGTTCGGTGCGAAATTGTTCAGGCTTGAAATAATGCGCGGTCTCTCTAACCTGACTGTCCAACCTATGAGGACCATGTGACAACTGCCGAGGCCCCAGCACGCGCCGCGTTTCTGTCCCGCCACCCGCTCTTTCGCACGGGTGATCTGGATGAAGCACGCCACTGCGTGGCGCAGAAGTTTTGTGACCACCGGCTTGAGATGGATCGGCGCGAGACCCCCCTTGCGGTTCAGCACAATCACGTGGCTGGTGAGAACGTCTCCGTCAACTACTTGCACTACGGGGCGGATGTGACAATCGATCCCGGCATGCTCGGGTCGTTTTACCTGTTGCAGATACCCCTCTCGGGCAAGGCTCTGATCCACCACCGCGGAGATGTTGTTGCAGCCGGTTCCGACAAGGCCACACTGCTCAACCCGGACCGCGAAACCCGCATGCACTGGCGGGGCGACTGTCAGAAGCTTCTGTTGCAGGTCAGCCGAGAGCATCTGAATGCTGTCGCGACCGGCCTGATCGGTGCTCCGCTACCCGGTCCGATCAGGTTTGACACCGAAGTTGACCTGACCACGCCCAACGGTAGCGAGCTGAAACGCATGGTGGTTTCCTGTGCCAGAGCCATCGACGCGGGTGATCTTTTTCAAGGACTGTCGGCTGCCAGCGACATGCGGGTTGAAACTGATCTGGCCCTTGCCCTGCTGACGCTTCAGGCGAACAATGTTTCGCACATCATTGACCGATCTGACGGCGGAGCAACGCCTCGCGGGCTGCGTCTGGCTGTCGAGTATATCCATGGCAATCTGACGGAACCGCTGTCGCTCCAACAGATCGCGACACATGCGCAGATGAATGTGCGGACCCTGCAAAAAGGGTTCCGGCGGCGGTTCGGCGTGACACCCATGCAGTTTGTTCGCAATGCCCGGCTGGATGCCGCGCACTACCAGCTCACATCGCGTCGGGATCCGCCCACCGTGACCACGGTCGCCTTTGGGAACGGATTTTCCCACTTGGGCCGGTTTTCCAGGGATTACAAGGCGCGGTTTGGCCGCTTGCCGAGCAAAATGCACTGAAAGTCAGCAGGTTTGCGCCCGGTGGGGATCCCCAAGTTGATCCACGATGCGCTGCGCCGCGCGTTGCATTGCGTCGCGACATGTGGTCCCGCTGTCCTGCAGGCCAGTGGGATGCAACGCCGGTAAGCCCAGCGAGACTGCGGTCCTCTGCGCCGGCGCGCCATCTGATAGTGCTTCACCGCTTCCCTCTGGCGATAGGTCGTGCCGGGTTGCCGACAACGATCTGACCGGCGGCCACGTCCTTGGTGACCACGCTGCCCGCGCCGACAACGGCCCCTTCGCCGATCGTCACGCCCGCCAGGATGATGGCGCCGCCGCCTATCCAGACGCGTTTGCCGATATGCACAGGGCGCGCAATCTCCAGCCCTTCGATGCTTCGTTTGATCGGGTCGGTGTGATGCTCTGCACAGTATATCTGAACATTTGGACCAAGCTGGCACCGGTCTTCGATCACCACTTTCGCACAGTCCAGTATCGTGCAACCCGCGTTGAGAAAGACGTGTTCGCCGAGTTCGATATTGATACCATAGGCACAGTGGAAGGGCGCTTCGATTATCGCCTCCCGCGCGGTCAGAAGTGCGGCGAGCGCCGGCGCGATGTTGCCTCGTTCAGCGGGGGGAAGCGTGTTGTGTTGATGCACGGCGTCCCGGGCGGTTACTCTGAGCGCCTCCAGTTCATCGTCAAGGCACGTGTACCATTCGCCATCCGCCATTTTCTGCCGTTCGGATTTCGCCATATGCACCGCCCTTTCCGTTTCGCCGCTCGCCGGGTCTGCAACCCCGGCCGGCACCATTGCCCGAATACAGAGCCTATCAGGTTGCTGCCCGTCGGCTCAACCGGGTGCAGGCCTGAACATTGGCCGCGTGACCCGGCCGGAGCGTCCAGATTTTTCGCGGGGCCACCTGCGCAGAGCCGAAAGTCGTTGGCAATGGGCATCCGCTTGGCCTAGTGATCATAGCCGGGTGGCATGGTGCCATCGGAATGATCTGGGGCAGGGCGCGTGCGGTCCATAGCAAGTCGCTACAACATGCTGGTGCTGTCTTTTGGATCTCTTCTGATCAACACGATGCCCGTCTGGGTCGCGGCATTGACGGACGAAAACCGGGTGTCGGACAGTGTCGCGGGTCTGCTGGGAAGCCTGGTGCTGCTGGCCGCAAGCCTTGCCTGTGGTGCTGCCCGGTACGTCGCGCGTCCCTTTATGGACCGGCTTGCGCCGATGCTGGTACCTGCTGGCCTCGTGTCGTTGGCAACTGCAAAGGCTGCGCCGCTGATTGTCACCGTCTTATCCTGTGCCATGCTTGGCCTGTCGCTGGGTCTTCTGACGGCTCGCGCTCTGTCCGGTGTCGGTGCGGGCGCGAAGCTGCAGCGGGCGATTGCATCAGCCCTCGCGATGGGCTTGATCGCAGCACTTGTCGTCTACCTGTTACTGCCTGTGAGCGGTGTGGACCCGTTATGGCTGTTGTCAGCCCTTTCGCTGCTTTTGCTGATCGGTGGCTCTGGCAACCTGCCCGAAGGCCGGAACGCGTCGCTGACTGCCACGCCGGTCTGGTCCGGCTTCCCGGTATTCCAGTTCCCGTTTTTCGTCATGATGGGGGCTTATTGGTCCTTTCTGGAGATTTTTGCAGGGTCCATCGCCTTTCCCGGCGCGTTGTCATTCTGGCTATTGGGCAGTTTGTTGACGGGGGCGCTGGGGTCGGCACTCGCCGCTGCGGTGGTGCAGCGGCAGGGACACTGGCTTGCCAGCGGTGCACTCATATGTGCTGCGGCGACCGGCGCGTTGAGTTACCTGTCAACGGACATCGTGTTTCTGGGGCTTATGGTTCTGACAAACGGCTTTTTCCTTTTCCTTTACTTCCCGTTTTATCTGTCCGGTCGGGAGCATAAGGAAGGTGCAGCCGCGAAACGCATGGCGGTTTACCTGTTCGGTTTTGCCCTCGGTGGCGCGGTCGGCGCGGGCCTTTTGAGCAGTACGGGGTTCGTGGGTCTCGCCCTTGCGATCGCGCTTTCCGGGATTATCGGTTTGCTGAGACGTCACCCGCCGGATCAATCCTGACCATCAGCCCCGCCTTGAACCAGTTTTCCAGCGCCAGCTCAATAATATCCTGATTTTCCTGCAAGAGTGTCAGCTCGTCGTGGACCCGGTTTTCAAAATCCGGGAATACCTGCCGCAATACTTCTGCCTCTGCCCGCGCGGCATCCACATCGTCCAGTGCCGCATGAAACCAGACCAGATGGGCATGATACCAATAAAAGCCCGGCATCGGGACCAATTGGATCTCTGCAAGCGCCTGATCGTATCGCGCCAACCTGACATAGCGCCAGGCTCTGGCGAAGTGATACCATCCGGGGTGCTCCGGGCTCAGCTCCATCGCGCGGTCCAGCAGTTCGATCGCCAGGTCTTCGCGCCCCAAAAACGCATAGCAATGCCCGATTTCAGACAAGACATCCGAATTGCCGGAATTGAGCGCGAGCGCTTTGTCCGCCGCCGCGTCAAAGCCCGAGACATCCAGCGCAAAGAGCCGGCACATGGCCAGCGCCACCTGGGCAAAGGCGTTTTGCGGGTCCGCGGCGGCGGCCTTTTCGGCGGCTTCCAGTGCGAGGGGCAGGACATTCACACCAATGCGTTCGTTCACGTGATAGCGATGCTCTTCGAGCAGGATGACCGCGTAGGCAGCCCAGCCGTCAGCAGCATCCGGGTCCTCGGCGAGTGCAGGGGGGAAGTCAGCGCGCAACCGTGCATGCAGGTCCGGATCATAGGTCCGGTAGAATTGCCGGAACGCGGCGACGAGCCTGTACATCTGCCAGCTTTTATAGGGGGCCGCGCGCGCTCTGATGGCCGCTTGCCGTGCGACGGGGCCATGTGGCCCGGCGAGGCGCCCCGCGCAGAGCGATGCTATCTGATCCTGCACATCGAAAAGCGCATCCAGCGAGGCTTCGCGATTGAACTGCTCCGTCACGAGGATCGCCCCGGTGTCGGTCGAGGCGACCTGCACCGTGACACGCAACCTTCGATCAGAGCGCCGCACGCTTCCTTCGACGGCATAGTCGACAGCGTACCTGTCAAACATCTGAGCGTGATCAAGGCGGCCTGCCGCAATGGCTTCAGAGGTGTTGCGCGCAAGGACTTTCAGATCCCGAAACCGCGACAGGTTTGAGATGACCTCGTCCGTCAAGCCATCACTCACAAAGTGATCTGCGGGGTTTCCCCCGATGTTTCGAAATGGCAGCACGGCAATGCAGGGTTGATTGCGAGGCGACTGATTTGCAACTGGCTCCGGCGCAACCTGGCCCTTCAGGCGAAAGCCCACCCCATGCACCGTCTCGATGATCCGCTGAGCACTGCCACTGTCACCGACAGCGCGCCGGGCTTCCTTGATCGCGGTGGATAAGGTGGCATCGGTAATGATCCGCCCGTCCCAGACCCGGGCGATCAACATGTCCTTAGTGACGATTTCGCCCGAGGCGTCGACAAGTGACTTTAAAATTCCGGCGGACTGACGGGTCAGCCGATGCGTCTCCCCGGCGCGGGTGACCAGCATCCGGTCAAAATCTACTTCGGCATCCCCGATTGAAACCTTCATGATCTGTCACACGCATATTCTGAGTTGCTGTTACGCTTGCACTACCACAGCTTCCAGAACATCTCAGGAATTTCTCAGCCTTTGCTCAAGCTTGGCCAAGCCCCGTCCGGTAGGTCCTTGCGTATCGACAGCCTGCCGCCTTTCCGGCACCCCAACAAAGGATTGAGAGATGAAGTATCGACACGCATTGCCCCAGCTTGCCGGCAAGCAGATGATCACGGATGGCGGACTTGAAACAACGCTTGTGTTTCACGAAGGCATCGAGCTGCCGTTGTTTGCAGCGTTCAAGGCGCTGGAAACGGACGCGGGACTGCGCGCCATGGATGTCTATATGCAGCGTTATGCGCGATTGGCGACAGATGAACAGCGCGGCTTCGTCATGGATACACCGACATGGCGGGCCAGCGCACGCTGGGCGACCGAGCTTGGACTCTCCCAAGACGATTTGCGGGAAATTCACCGCGAAGCAATCGTGACCCTGGCCCGATTGCGCGACGCGCGGGAGACACCGGCGTCACCCTTCGTGATCAACGGCGTGCTCGGTCCGCAGGACGATGGCTACGCGCCCTCGCGTCTGCTGACGGTCGCTCAGGCCGCCGCGTATCACAAGCAACAGATCGGATGGTTCGCCGAATTTGGCGCTGACATGGTCTCGGCGGCGACGCTCACATATTCCGCCGAAGCCATTGGTATCGTTATCGCAGCCAGAGATATCAACATACCGGTGTCGATCTCGTTCACACTGGAGACGGACGGGCTGCTGCCGTCAGGCGAAACCCTCAGGGACGCAATTGCGGCGGTGGACCGGGCAACAGACAGCTATCCGGCCTACTTCATGATCAACTGTGCGCATCCGGATCATTTTGCGCACGTGTTGGAAGGGGAGTGGACCACGCGGATTATGGGCTTGCGCGCCAATGCGTCGCGGATGAGCCACGCCGAACTGGACGCCTGCGAGACACTGGATGACGGTAACCCGGTCGAGCTGGGGCAGCTTTATGCCGGGCTCTCGGATGTGCTGCCGAACCTGACGGTCATGGGCGGCTGCTGTGGCACGGACCACCGGCATGTCGCCGAAATCTGTCAGGCCACGCGGGCTGCCTGACCCCGAAACATCCGGTTGTGCCCCGGGCGCGACCTGACCAAGACATTCCGGCGCCCCGCAGACGGGCCACCGGAATGGGGGCGGCGTTGTACAGCAATATGATTGCACCGCCGTTCAAACCTCCTCCCCACCCTACAAAAATGGATTTCAAAAATGAAAAACCTTCTTCTTTCGACAGCCCTGCTGTTGCCCCTGATCGGCCCGGCCAATGCCGACAACCCGGACGCATTTGATGTGGCCGAAGACCATACCCGGATTTTCATGGCAGCCACACCGCTGCACGAAAATGGCATGCCCGCACATGGCAATGCATTCGTTTCGCAGGGATATATCTATCCAGAGGGCACGCTGGATGCCGACACGGCGGGTGTTCTGCCGGATGGCAGCCCGGCCTTTCCGGACCTGGTTCTGGGCACATGGACCTGCGACGGGTACTTCGTCGGCGAGGCGGGCAATGCAACCACCGGCGTTTGGGTGATCAGCCGCCAGGTGTTTGACTTCAAGGACGGTGACATGATCGTCACCCAGGGATCGGAGATCGCGGATATAGGGGTGGAAAACGCCCGTCCGATCACCGGTGCGACGGGTGATTTTGCCGGGGTTGACGCGCCGCTCGTGCAAACTTTGCTGGGCTTCAATGAGCATATGGCAATCAACGCGACGTTCCGCATTCGCGGCGAGGACGATCATGCCCTGCTGATGCGACAGGATCACACCGTCACCGGGGACTGACCCACCTTGCAATGCGCCCGCCCATTTCCACTGGGGCGGGTTGTACCTGAAGGATATCGAAAATGAATATTGTTTCAAAAGCCGGGACCGAGGTTTGCGCCGCCCGACGCTCGGATGCGGCTGCTCTGGCCGACCTCATCGTGATAGCCGGAGACGGGTTGCCGCTTGTCTTGTGGGAACAGATGCGCGAAGGGGACGAGACCGCGATGGACGTCGGCCGCCGCCGGGCAAAGCGGGATGCCGGCGGCTTCAGCTGGCAGAAATCGGACGTGGTGCGAGACGCCGAGGATTTGGTGATCTCCGCGCTGGTCAGTTATCCGCTGAAGCAGCGGACGCCCGCGCCCGATATTGCGCAGGCGTCGGCAGTTTTCCGCCCCTTGCTGGCGCTCGAAAACCTGGCCGTCGGGACGTGGTACATCAATGTATTGGCCACCTTTGAGCACGCACGTGGACAGGGGGCGGCGACGGCGCTTTTGCAGCATGCCGAGACGCGCGCACGCACGTCGGGATACACGGCTCTCAGCCTGATCACAGGCGATGTGAATCCCGCGCGCAAACTCTACGAAAGCCTTGGCTTTGTCGAAGTGGCACGTGAGGAGATCGTCAAGTCTGGCTGGTCGTACGACGGCACGGAATGGCTTCTCTACCGCAAACCGGTCTGACACCGGGGGACGTCCGGAATGTCCGGAAAACGCAGGCGTGCGCCGCGCCGCCAATCGCAATGCAGGTAAACAGAATCGTGAAAATGCTCTCGAATTATCTAAAACCACGATGGCCGATCTGTATCACCGGCCTTACAGGCGTCCTGTTCATTTTGCTTCTGGGCAGTGTCAGTTCGCAAAGTCAGCTTGGTGGCTATCGCGAAAATCGCCTGCCCAAGCCTCTGGAAGACGCGGACTACCTGTATGATGGCGCGCCACCCAAGGCGCTTTATGAACTGGGGCGGCTGCTTTTTTTCGATCCGGTTTTGTCCGGTAACCGCAATATCTCGTGCGGAACGTGCCACGACCCGGGTCTTGGGACAGGTGATGCGCTGGCTCTGGGCATCGGCGAAGGTGGCCATGGCGTTGGCACGCAGCGCGTCACCCGCGACCCGGTTCCGGGACGCATTCCGCGCAATGCGCAATCCTTGTGGAACGTCGGTGCGCGGCAATACCGGTCGATGTTTCATGACGGTCGTCTGGAGGTGGACGCAAGCGGGTTGGAAACCAGCGGTTTTACCAATCCCGCCGGGTCCGATCTGCCGCCGGGACTGCCCAGCACACTGGCAGCGCAAGCGCTGTTCCCGGTTACTTCCGGGCTTGAAATGGCCGGTCAACGCCATGAAAACCCTGTCGCCGATGCCGTGGCTGACGACAACCGCCCACTTGCCTGGGCAAGGCTTGCCGCGCGCCTTGCCGCCATCCCCGAATATGTCGATCTGTTTCGGCTGGCCTTTGATGACGTCGCCGCGGCGGATGACATCACCTTCACCCACGCCGCCAAAGCCCTCGCCGCTTTCCAGACACAGGCTTTCAGATCGGATCAAAGCCCTTTTGACAGGTTTCTCAGGACCGGCGATGCGTCAATGTTGTCACGCGATGCGCAACAGGGTCTGAAGCTGTTTTTCGGCAAGGCGAATTGCGTGTCGTGTCATAGTGGCCCGCTGCTTACCGATCACCGCTTTCACGCCATTGGCATGCCCCAGACGGGCCCCGGCAAGGGCCATGGCGCGGACTTCACCTATTGGCGCGAAACCGGTCTGCCCGGTCGGCTCGAAGATGAAGGGAGGTATCGCGTCACTTTCGATCAAGCAGATCTCTTTGCATTCCGAACGCCGTCGCTGCGCAATGTTGAAATCACCGGACCCTGGGGTCACAGCGGGGCGTTCAAGACCCTCGAAGGGGTTGTGCGGCATCACCTCGACCCGGAGAGCTCTCTCGATGCCTTTGACAGTGATCGGATCAGCCTGCCGAGGCTGGATCAAGTGATCAGACCCGCTGGGCGGGGGTCTGTCACTCACTTCGTTCCCCTGACCGCAGCACAGATACGCGCCTTTGAGAAAAAGGACAGGTGGGTTCAGAAATCCGATGGTCTTCGGGGGCGCATCAGGTCGCGCAACACGCTGGCGTCGATCTCGCTGTCGCGGGAAGACATCGCCCATATTGTCGCGTTTCTGGGCAGTTTGACCGACCCGAGCGCATTGGACCGCAGCGATCTCCTGCCCGCCGGTGTGCCATCCGGCTTGGCGCCACAGCCCGCGCCATCAGGGCGCTGAAGCCGCTAAGTGCGTTTCTGGTGGTCCTGTCGCGCAAGTGCATCGGGCCAATTAGCAATGGATCGTGAGATCACCTTCCGGATGCGTTCAGAGCCCGGCTAGGGAATTCTTTACCGATCCGGTGTAAGGCTGAATGCAAACAACCGAGGTTTCGCCGATCATGCAATGTCGTTTTGTAACAAGTATTGCCACTAGCGTTCTGACACTTCCCGTGGGAGAGCCGTTGTGACGTTTGTGCCAACCGTTGTCGGGTCTGGCGTTGCCGGCTACGCGTTTCTGAAACGCACACGCGACGTGCAGCAAAACCTTTTCGAACAAAACCCGCTGATTGCGCGCGAAGCGACGCAGTTTTCTGACAAATTGAAGGATATCCAGACCTCCGATCAACTCATGGAGGACAGAACCCTGCTCAAGGTGGCTCTTGGAGCATTCGGTCTGGACGATGATCTGGACAATCGCGCATTCATCAAGCGAATTCTGGATTCCGATCTGAGCGACAACAAGTCACTGGCGAACCGCCTTGCCGACAAACGATATCTGGCCTTTGCGCAGGCATTCAATTTCGCAAGCGATGACGGCCCGCGACTGCTGCAGGAGCGCACGGCAGATGAGCTGACGGTAAAGCTGCAGGCGCTTCAGTCTTCCGATGACCTGTTGGCAGACCGCTCGCTGCTTCGGGCTTCGCTTGAGAGGTTTGGATTGGAAGGAAATCTTTCGAACACGTATTTCCTCAAGCAAGTGCTGGAATCCGACCTCTCGGACGAAAACTCATTTGCAAACCGGATGCCCGATGCGCGTTTGGTAGAATTTGCGAAAGCCTTTGACTTCTTCGGGAAAGAACAGGGCAAGAGCAAACTTGACACTATCGTTGATACGTTTTCGGGTTCTTTCGACACGATCACCACGACAGCGGACTTGCTGGATAATCCTGTGCTGCTGGAAGAAGCGTTGCAGATATTCGACCTGGACGACATCTACACAACGGATTTTCTGACAAACGTCCTGAACTCTGATTTGAATGACGAGGCGTCTTTTGTCTATTCGCTGGAGGATGACCGGTTTGCGCGTTTTGCAGGTGCTTTCAGCTTCAACACTCCGGTTCTGGACGAGAATGGCGATCCGGCACTTGATGGCGACGGCAACCCGGTTGTCGAAAAAAGCCGTCTGCAGGTACTTGTCGAAGCCGCTTCGGCAAGCAGCGGATCACTTGACAGCCCGGATGATTTTCTGGACGCGACAGCGCTGCGCGACGCCGCGTTGGATCTCTTCGGGATTGCCAACACCGTCGCTTCGCGCGGTCTTGTCGAACGCATCTTGAACTCCGACCCGGAGGTTGCGACGTCCTTGGTGAACGTGTACCCCGATGAAAGATTTACAGCGCTTTTCAACCTGTTCAATTTCCGTGAGCCTGAAACCGCGAGGGTGTATCCCGAAGGGTTTGTCGAGCAAGTGACCCAGAATTATCTCGACCGGCAGTTCGAGATTCAAGTGGGTGAGAGCGATCCGACAATGCGCGTCGCCCTGGCGCTTGAGCGGGAACTGAAGCAAGTCGTCGACGCCGGGACAAGCAATGATGCAAGCTGGTTCTCCATCATGGCGTCACCACCTTTGCGCGAGGTCTTCGAGGGGGCCTTCCGGTTGCCATCCAGTTTCGGCAGCATTGACGTTGATCAACAATTGTCGGTGCTGAAAAGCCGGGCCGAGCAGTTTTATGACACCAGCGAAGTCGCCGATTTCGTAGACCCTGAAAGGCTTGAAAGCCTGAGGCAGAGTTACCTTCTGTCGAGCAGCGCCCAAAGCCTGGGCTCTTCTTCGGGCGCCAATATCGCCTCCATCATCCTGTCGGGGTTTTAGCGGGTCGGGTCATCTGGCGAGGTCCCTAACGGATGATGGCGAGCCTGCGCAGCATCGCGGGCTGGCCTGTGAACCACAATCGGGTGCAGCGCATTTGGAGAGCCGAACGGGAGACCCTGTGAAAGAGAGCGTTGTGTTACACTGAGGCTAGGGTGTAGGCGCAAGAGGCTTGCCTGCCAAGAAAGACCGTGAGTTCCCAAGCGGCGGAGATCAAAACCGAAATCCTTGGCGCGAGAAAACCTGTACTCCGGGGTTTTTTCTGACGATCCGCGTTGAGGATGATGAAAGCTGACCCAATGCCCCTATTGCAGGAAATTCGGTAGAAAGAGCGCGATGCCGGGGAAGGCAATCAGAAGAAATGCCATCGCAAGCATCGTCAGGCAATAGGGCAGGGCGCCCAGCATGACTTCGTTCAAACTGCCGGATTTTCGTGCGCCCTGCACCACGTAGAGGTTCAGGCCCACGGGCGGCGTGATCAGGGCCATTTCGATGAGCACGATCATCAGGATGCCGAACCAGATCACATCATAGCCCTGCGCCACAACCAAGGGCACGATGATCGGGATGGTCACAACCATCAGCGACAGCGTTTCGATAAAAAAGCCCAGCACAATATAGAGCACCACAACCACGAGGATTGTCTTCAATGGCGTCAGTCCAAGCCCTGTCATGAACTCGGTCAGTTCGCGGCCAAGCCCGGCCGAGGCGAGGGTGAAGTTGAGGAAGGACGCGCCAATCACGATCAACATGATCATGGAGGTGATCTTGACGGTCCCGGTCAGGCTTTGCGTCAGCATCGGCCAGGACACTCCGCCAAATGCCAGCGCGATCAAAAACGCACCGGCGACACCCACGGCGGCGGCCTCTGTCGGGGTGGCCCAGCCAAGGTAGATGGAGCCGACGATGAGCCCAAACAGAATGAGTATCGGGATCAGGTCGATCAACGCCCGCAGCATTTGTGCGAAGGGGAAGGTGCGACGGGTGCCGCCCAGATCCGGCCGGATCAGGCAGATGATCGCTGTGACCGCCATGAAGGCGATGGCAAGAAGGATGCCGGGAACAAGCCCCGCCAGAAAGAGCTGTGGGATGGAAGACTGCGTTAGGAATCCGTAGACGATCAGATTGATTGAGGGCGGAATCATGATGCCCAAGGTGCCACCCGCCGCGATCGCGCCTGAAAAAAGCTTGGGATCGTACCCCAGCTTTTCCGCCTGAGGCATGGCGACGGTGGCGACGGTCGCGGCCGTCGCCACGGAGGATCCTGACGTCGCCGAGAACATGGTCGCGGTAGCGACATTAGCGTGCACCAACCCGCCGGGCAACCATGACACCCAGCGGTCCAGGGCGGCGTAAGTGCGCGTCGCAACCCCGCTTCGGACCAGAATTTCGCCCAGCAGGACGAAAAACGGGATTGCGATCAGGGTGGCCGAATTTGACGACGACCAGACCATATTTCCAAGACCGCGGATAAGCGGAAAACTCGAAAAGAAGGTGTCAATGCCGAACCCCAGCAGGAACAGTACGATGCCAACCGGGATAGAGAGCGCCAGAAGGCCCAGGAGCCCGACAGAAACATATCCGATCATTGCAAAGTGTCCTGTTCTGCAAAGGCTCCGACAAAGCTTTCGGTTTCTTCGTGACGTCGCTTGAGCAGCAAGCTGAGGGCCGCAAGGGTGGTGAGCGCGGACATCAGAGCAAACCAGAGCCAACCCGCGAACCACGGCATCTGCACCCAGATCAGCGGGGTCTCAAGCGGCGTGTTGGCCGTTGATCCGTTGACGAGGGAACGTTCCACGACCGGCCAGGCCTTGATTGCGATCGTGATGATGACCGCAGACATCACGACCATGGAAAAGACGTCAAAAATTGCCCGCCCGAAGGTGCCGGCCCGGCTGCGCAGAAGGTCAATGCGCACATGTCCCATCTCGAGCAGCGTGTAGGACATACCCCACGACGTCGCGAGCGCCATGGCGTAGCCCGCGATCTCTTCTGTTCCGCCAAGGGACGAGCCGATCTGGCGCATGATGATGTCGATCAACACGAAGCCCGCGCAGATCAGCAGGCCAAATCCGACGGTCAGGGCCACGGCTCTGTTGATTGTGCGCAGGCGGTTTATCATCGTCAGTTCCATGATCGGAGCGTCCCTTGGTCTTTGCGTCAGTTGATGGTCACACCGACAACCTGACCCACGCTTTCGTTCCAGCGTGTGGCCCAGTCGCCGCCGGCGCGCTCTGCCCAATCTGGCAGCACTTCGCTGGTCAGGATGTCACGCGCGCGGGCGAAGTCGGCGTCACTGACCTCGACGAGGGTCATCGCGCGCGCCTCGCCCGAGGGGCATTCGCCGTTTCCGGTCAGGCAGGCGATGTCATTGACCAGGGCATTCTGCGCGCTGTCCCATGCCGGATCCTCGAAACCACTGACGATTTCAGCCGAGATCAACGCCTGCGTGTCGCTGTTCAGGCTGTTCCACTTGTCCATGTTCATAGCGGTGACAACCGAATCCCAGCCACCCAGCGGGATCGGCAGCAGATGGGTCGAGACTTCCCACCAGCCCGCGCTGTAGCCAGACCCGGCGCCGGTCACGGCGCAGTCGACAACACCATTCTGCAGCGCACCGGGCACTTCGGAGAAGGACACGTTCACCCCCTCGGCCCCCAGAGCTTCCAGCAGTTTGGCGGTCATCCGACCGGAGGCGCGCACTTTCAGACCTTCCATATCGGCAAGGCTGGAAATCTCGGCGTTGCAGAACACCACCTGAGGCGGATAGGGCGCAATCGCCAGTACGTGAGAGTTGAAGCGGTCGCGATAGATATCGGCAACCATGGGACGTGCTGCATCGACCATGGCACGGGCTTCGTCCGCGGACAGGGCCAGCAGCGGCACATCCAGCCCTTCAAGTTCGGGGGCATCAGCCACGGCATAGTCTGCCACCGTCATCGCCACGTCATAAACTCCCTGCCCGAGCAACGGATAGATGTCCCCCAGCCCGAGGCTCATCTGGTTGTGCGTCGTAAGTTCGACACTGACGGTACCCCCGGAGGCGGCGGGCAGCGTTTCGCCCCAGAACGGGGCCTCGTATTGCTTGTGCAGCGGCAGGCTGGACCAACTGCCCACCACAGCAAGGTTTTCGGCGATGGCAGGTGTTGCAAGCGCGGCGCTTGCAATCAGCAGTGAGAGTGTCTTGTTCATCGGGGGTCTCCTCGTTGGTCAGTGATTTGGCAGAATTGTCGTTTCGGCACCCTCGGCGACATCTGCAATCAGCATGTGGCCGGGTGCATGTGTGATGCAGATCGGAAGCGCTGCTTGCAAAAGAACGTTTTGCGGGGTCACGCCGCAGGCCCAATAGACCGGCACCTCGCCGGGCTTGATCTCGACCGCATCGCCCCAGTCGGGTTTCGTGAGGTCTGAAATCCCGATCTGCGCCGGGTCACCCATCGCGATCGGGGCACCATGTGCTTGTGGATAACGCCTGCTGATCTCCTTGGCCTGATCGACGAGATGCTCGGGGATCGGGCGCATCGTCACCACCATGTCGCCCCCGAACATACCTGCAGAAACAAGCGCGATATCGGACCGATACATCGGAACATTCTTGCCTGTTTCGAGATGGCGCACGGGAACGCCATTACGCAGCAGCGCGTTTTCGAATGTGAAGGAGCATCCCAAAGCAACCGTTACAAGGTCATCGGACCATTCACGCGAGATGTCGGTGACCTCGTCGCTCAGCTGACCGTTTCGGAAAACACTGTATCGCGGGACGTCCGTCCGAATGTCGATGTCATGGCCCAACGTTGGTAGCATCGGGTCGCCACTGTCTCCCACCGCGACGATGGGACACGGCTTGGGGTTGCGCTGGCAGAACCGCAGGAAGTCCAGGGCAAAACGCTCAGGCAGAATGGCAAGGTTGCACTGGAGCTTTCCGGCCGCCAGCCCGGCCGTATGCCCATCATAGTCACCGTTGCGGATCGCTGCGCGCACTTGCGCGGCGGTCTGGTCAACGAGGTCGACATGCGAAACCCGTGTCGTTGTCATTCAGGCAGCCCCCGTGATTCCCAAGAACCATCACATGCCACCGCAATTTCACGCAAATTATCATTTTGTATCTATAGCGATAGATTTTTTGAATTCACTTGGGGTGTGTCCTGTCCCATGTCACGGCCACGTCACGTGCAATCACCGCGCTGTTTTCGACAAGGAAGCTGCGAGGTTCCGACAGGTATGACGCTGTAAATGCGAGAGGCCGCGGGCGAAAGCCGGGGTCGAACTCAACGATTTGTCCGGCTTCCAGAAAGTCGTTGGCCAAGGCACGTGGGTAGGGGCCGACGGCGATTCCTGCGGCGATCATCTTAAGGCTCGCTGACAGGGAAGCCGACGCATAGACACGCAGGCCCGGGCCGACCCGCCGTGACAACTCCGACATCAACTCGCGGTAAGGGCGGGTCTGGCTGGAGTAGGAGATAACCGGGATCTTGCCCAGATCGGTTTGTTCATTTGTCGTGGACCGGTACCAGTGCAGGTCGAAAGACGGCAGATCAAGGTTTTCGACCGTGAACTCCGACACCGGCCCCATCAGGAACGCCATGTCCAGCCTGCGATCCAACAGGGCGGCCCGCAGGTTCAGCGAGATATCGACCGTCAGGTCAACATTGACACGGGGATAATGTTCGCTGAAGGCTTCGAGAAACTCCGGCAACCACGCCTGAGCGATGGTCTCGGACGCGCCGACGCGAAACAGGCCTTCCGCCTCTGATGGGTTCGCGACGCGCTGCTTGATCTCCTCTTCCACGAAAAGCATCTGTTCGGCATAAGACAACAGCAGTGTCCCGTGCTTTGTCAGCACCAGGTCTCCCTGACCGCGCTCAAACAGTTGAACGCGCAATTCTTGCTCCAGTTTGGAGATCCGGGTCGAGACCGCAGGCTGCGACAGGAACAACCGCTCTGCAGCCTTGCGAAACCCGCCGAGGCGGGCCACCCAAAGAAACGTCCGGATCTGGTCGAATGTCATGCGCCATTCATCACATGAATCGATTTTTCGCGCGATCAAATAATCGGAGCGTGTTGCGTGGCCGTTTCCCGCTGCATCTGTGGCACTGTGCCCGATGCGCACCACCGCCAATCTGACGGGGGCGAAAAAACGGGCTGTCACCGGGAAGAGAAATGCAAGAGACTTAAACCTGCCACAAATGCGTATATGGTGGCGAACGAGAAAGCTGATGAATCGGAAAAGGACAATTGATGGCGGATTTGGGCGCGCAGGTTAAAGAGTCGCAGGCGCAGGTGAACGAGGCTCAGGCCAAGATCGCCGAGTTGACAGGCAGAATTGAAACGGCGCGAGCCAAGATCAAGGGTGGCGAAGATGCCATGCTGGATATTGAAAACGCCTCGCTGGAAGATGTCCACGCGCATACCGAAATCATGAACGCCAATATCGCCGAACTGATCATGGGACTGGATGATATCACATCCGCCTTTTCGCGTGATTTTGACGAAATGCGCAACAAGACCGGCTGGGAGGGGTTTGTTGGTATTTTCAGCAAGGCCAAATCTGACAGCATGCGACAGGAACGTGTGCGCACGGCCAGCATCGATGACAAGCTGCAGGACCTGATCAGCAAATCGGACATCATCGTGAAACTGCTCGAAGGACAGCTGGCAACGCTGGAGGAGCACAAAACCAAAGTGAGCGATAATCTGAACGAAACGCTGGACGAGCGAGAAATCAGTGTCGGGGAGCTTGAAAACCTGCGCGCCGATATTCAGGCGCTGGATCCCAAGATCATCGAGCTGGAAAACAAGATCGCCAATGAAACCGATGCGGCGGCACGCACCAAGCTGGAAACCGAATTGGCTGATCTGAATACGACCTACAACGACATGGTTCAGCAGGAGCAGGTCAAACTGGCCAAGTCGCAAACGCTGGAACGCTATATCGAAAAGGGAAAAACCTGGGTGGACAGCCTGCAAAATCAGGCGGCTACCCAGATGGTGCTGATAAACAAGCTGCAAACCGACACCAAGCAACGCGTCGTGCTCTATGATGCGCTGACCAAGTCATTGAAAACGGCGCAGCAACAGGATGTCGCGCACCGGATCAACGAAATCGGCGTCGAAACAGATCAGGAGGCGCAAACCGCCATGGCAGGTATCGGTGCTGCGACAAACAAGAAGATGGCCGAAATGATGGAAGCGCACGAGGACCACATGGTTTTTGCCCGCGATGTATTGGAGGCCAAGGCCAAGGCCGACGAACGGTTTGCCCGCAGGTTCCAGAAGATCATCGATAAGCACGACAAGAACCTTTATGGCACGGAATGAATGTGACGTTTAGGTTGGTCTGCAGAACTGTTGCGATAGCGCATCTTCTTGTGGCGGAGCCAGGCCACTCCCCCCTGATCGGAGACGCCGACGCCGGATGACTGAAAGTGGTGCCCATAATAACGGACATATTGGGCTGTCCGATGTTTTCGCGTCACGCCGCTACTTTGCCAAGTTCGAGCGGATCACCGGGCATCTCGCACGCGTTGCGGCGGTCATGCAGGCCGAAGGCAGTCTGAGCAAGGAGGAGGTGGAAATCCTCACCGGGTATGTACAGGGTATCTCCTATACGTTTCGGGCTCTTGCGATGAAATACCTGTTGGTCGGGCGCGACACCGGTCATTTTTTCGGCTCGCTTTCAATGGACAGTGTCGAAAGCGGGTTCCCGGTTTTCAACGAGCTGCTCATCATGGCCAATGACGCACAACAGGCCGATCACCACCTGAGCAACATGCCCAGTGCACAGCGGCTCAAGGCACAGATGGTCGAGCAGATTATCGGCGAACGAGAGACCCCCACACGCCTGCAGTTCGCTCTGTCTCAACGGTTGTACTATGAAGAACTGACGAAGGGTTATCTTTTCTGGGCGCAAAACGATCCACAAGTCTACTGGCTGGGCGGGGTGGACGGTCGCCGCAGCTATCTGCTGCATTGGGCCGTCTATGACAGTCAGGTGAACCTGCCGACGATCTACCTGATGACTGTGGAGGACACAGGGCGAACGCCGCTGCCTCATGACGAACGCCGCTGGCCCGAAGCTCAGGCGCACCTGATGGGGCAGGCGCTTGGCGGGCTCAAGCTTCTGACCATCGCCAAAGGCTTCGACGAGGCATTTGACGATCTGCATCCCAAAAGGTTGCGCCGGTTACATGTGGGCCCGATGTATTCGCACACATTCACCCGCCAGACGGGCCCGATGCGCGACGTCCTGAAGGAGGCGATGGCCCCCGAAGGCCAGGACTGGACGCTCGCCTGGACGGACGAGGTGCTGGAAAGCGAACGTGTGATCGAGGAGCGCGCCGGCTGGTTCGGCAGGGTGGAGCGCGAGGTTTTCGCGCTTGATCCGTTCTCGGGCCGGGGCGTGGACACCGGGGCCACCCGTATGGAGCGCAGTATCATATTGCCTGAACGCCCGTATCAGGTGCTGGCGGAAAAAAATCCGCCGGGGTTCGCCAGTGTAACGAAGTTCGTGGTGAGCCCGGGTGGTCGGGTGCTGAGATATTGATTGGCCTGACGGGCCCAACAGGGCGCAAGTGCGTTGCTGGTAACTATTGAAGATCGGGGATGCCGAGATGAGCCTGACAGCCGACACGATGGAACTACGCGAAGAAGATATCGCCAAGCATTACGACGCAGCCGTCGCCATGCTGGATGGTTTTGATCACACGCCGCGCATTGCCAAGCCCAAGGAGACGCAGACCCAGGAACGCTCCAGCGGTGTTGGCGGCCGCCGGCGGTTCCGCAGCACCACGCCGGGCCTGGTGACCCGCGCGACCGCGCGTCCCGAAGGGGTGCACCTGATTGACCGTATCCGCTCCGCCGATGGCGACAACCCTTTGGTCAGCCCGTTGCAGGCCACCGTCATGCATCTGATGCGAAGGGCGCTGGCCATCGCACTGGCCGTGGGTGAAAACTACGCAGAGGCAACGGGGTTGTCGGACCTGCGGCGCAGCAATTTCAGCGGATCGCTGCCCGCCGGCCGGAAAACGGAATTCGCCGAATTCCTCGGGGCAGAAGCACTGGTTGTGGCGCATGTCTTTGCCAATGCCACCGCCTTTCTGCTTGGCCCGCATGGCTCCGAAGTCTCCGTTGAGGTGGGCGAGGTCGAAGAGGTGCTGACCGACAACGCGCAGGTGGCGCTGCACGGTGCCTTGTGGGAGTTGGATCAGGACATCGCGGCCCATGCCGATGACGATGCGCGGTTGGTGGGCACGGTGACGGCCTTTGCTGAACAGCTGATGGAAAAGATCGCGTTGCGCGCCCAGAACACCGGTCGGCTGGCCGCGTTCACCGGCGCCAGCTGGCGTGTCGAAGCGGATGATTTCACGATCCACGGCTTCACGCCCGCCTCCAAGGCGAAATCCTCCACCCTGACCATGACCTTCAAAAAACCGCATGAAGTTGTGGGCAACCATATTGCCAAGTACCAGGCGCTGAAGCTCTCGAAGATGCTGATGGCCTACGACTTCGAACGGCGCCTCAATCCATTTGCGGAACTGGGCGGTTTTATCTTTACCTTCATGGGAGATGGCAAACCGGGCACCGGCAAAACGACGCTGATTCAGATGATGGCGGGGCTGATCAACGATTACTGCCAGAATGCCGGCTATGTCTTTCGCTATCAGAATCTGAGCACGGACAGCATCGACAGCTACCAGGGCAAATCGGCGCAGAACGCAAAGGCCTTTATTAATACCGTTATTGATCCCGGTGTAATCGGCTTTGGCACCATTGACGATATCGACCAGCTTGCAGGCAAACGCGGCGACCGGCAATCAAGTGCGGGCCAGCTTGAGATCACCGCCGTGCTGATGGAAAGCTTTGCCGGGGCCAATACCGTGGTGCGTGGCAACTGCACCTTTGGCATGTTCTCGAATTACCCTGAAAACGTCGATGACGCCCTGCGCCAGCGGGCCGGTGCGCGGTTTCTGGTCGACGGGCCGATCACGCGCGAGGATTACATCGATATTCTCAATCTGCTGATGGGTAAAAACCACGATATCCCTCTGGGCGATCATGAGGCTTTTGCAGCCCAGGAAATCAAGAAGGCGGTTGCGGCTTCTTTCGAGAGCCACGCGCGCCCTCACGAAGACGGGCTGCTGCGGGTCTATGACGCGGTGGACAAGCAGATCGGCAAGCTCGACACGATTGCCAAACTGGGCACATACCTCAAGGCCATTCAGGAAGCGGACGACCGGTTCACCGGCCGGGCGATCAAGAACATCACCGACGCCGTCAAAGTCCGCGCGATGGATTTCGAACTGCCCGACGAATGGATGGAAAACCCGGATCTGTTCCTGTTCAAGGACTACGCAACCAAGATGGGCATGATCGAAGACCTGCGCCGACCAATCACCGTGGATATGGTCATTCAGGAGATCAACCGCTACGCCGACAGCGAGTTCCGCTATGCTGACAAGTCCGATGAAGTGGCGATCGAAAACGCGGTGCGCGAGATGGGACGGATGGAAGAGGCCAAGAGGCGGTATCTGGAGGGGAAGACGTAGGTGGTGGCTAAGTGTGTCATACCAGTCGCGGGGCTGGCCGTGTCGGCGATCCGAGGCGTACGCACATGAATCGCCTCATCAAATCGGGCCTGATGTTTGGCAATCTTGTGCATGTGGCGTCGCCCACGTTGGTGGAACGGTACAACCGCGCGCTCCGGCATCTGACGGGAAAAACCACCAAGCTTACGGATTTCTATGTCGACATTTCCGGATATTCCCCCGAGATCGGATTTGAGTTGGATGACCCGCTCTACCTCAATCACGCAGGTGTAAACCGGCAGTTTATCCTGCTGACAACTGATCAAAAACGCGCACCGCTGCTGGAGGCCAAATTCTCGACCTCGCGTGGAATCCTGCGCCAGTTCATTGAAGAAAATGAATCAGCGCTTTTCGCGCTCACGGCGCGTGATGCTGTTGCGGGCGAACTGATCAATTCAGTCTACGACATGTCGACCCCAATGCGCCTGCTAGATATCCGCCGGGTTCGGATCGAGGCCGACACGACGTCGGGTGCGATCCAGCAGGCGCAGAAGCTGAGCACCAAGGTGGAGACGTTCCTGAACGAAGAGGATGCCTGGTTCGATGACGTTCTGATCGCCCAGATGATCGCGCTTGCGGGTGAAACGGGCGATGTGGTGCGGAATCCGATTGAGCTTAAGGAAATGAGCTTTGACCAGCGCAATTACTGGTCTGACCATTTCGGCGGCGTGTACCTGTTTCAGGACGTGGATCACCCGGCACTGATCACAAGCGGCGAGAAGACTGTTCTGGAAGACCTTCCGATCAAATACATCTTTGATCTGTCGGAGCGCAACCGCATTGCCAAGTTCCTTGAATTCAATGACTTGGTAGAGCCCATTGCAAAGGCTCGCGGGGTAGATGCGGGCGCGATCCTGCGGCAAAAGATGGATTTCATTCTGGTCGATGCGCTGGCGGGCGCCGACCTGAACCTGACAGACAGGTCACGCACCGACATGCGCCGTCTCGTACGTGAGCATGCGGGGGAGCTGCCGGAGGAATTCCACACGCTGGCGGCACTGGTGAACTGGGCCGAGAACGACGGCGCTTGGCCCAGGATTTCATCTGAAGACCCGGCTTACTTCTATACTCTGCGTGCCAGCGATCATAAGGACGCGGATCTGGTCAACATGCTTCTGAGCGAGCTTTCGAGCAAGGACATCCGGCAGCTGTTTATCTGCCATAAGTCCCTTTTCTACAAAAAGTACGCGCGCTGGAGCGAGGCGAAAAAAGAGTATGTCGTCACGTTTCTGACCACTGAATACCAAAGGGACAAAACGGGCGCACGCAAGGCACTTTTCGGCCACAAATCACCTGTAAAGGACATCGTAGCGCGCGTCGGACCCTGGGGTGCCGTTAAAGGATAGACCATGTTGCTTCACATCCATCTTGTCAGTGTCAGCACCCTCGTTCGGACTGGCAAACGCGGCGTATCCCGCGCCTGTCTGTCGTGCTGCTGCAACGACACGGGCAGCTGATTATCCAAAGGACACGTGGCATGGCGTTTTTCAAATGGACATTCTGGACCTTGTTCTGGGTTTTTACGGCCACGGCATTTCACTATACGTTGCCGCAGACTGACATTGTCAGGGTGACCGGAACCGAAATCATCCGAAAAGACTTCTCCGGGTTTTCGCGCATTTTTTATGCACAGGCCGACAGTGGGGACAACGAGACTCAGAACCGTGATCTGCGATTGATCAACACGACCCGGGGAAACGGGCGGGTCATGGTCTATCGCAACGAAGATACCGGCTGGCGCTGGCCCCCCTACTTCAAATTCGACAGCTCGAACCTGCAGGCCGAGGCCAGCGAATTCATCTCGACCTATGACAAGCCGAGGTGGATTGCCGTGCGACACTACGGGTGGCGCAATCCCTTCTTTTCAATTTATACCAACGCCATCGGGTTTCGCGCAGTCGACGGCCCGGATGCCGGGAAAGGTTTCCCGGTGATGAATACGCTGATCCTGTGCTTCTTTTTCGGAGGTGTTCTGACCGTCTGGAAGCTATGGCATCGTTTCAGAACAGCGCGCATCGCTCCGATCATGGCAGATTTTCAGGGCGGCGTGGATGCTGCGGGAAAGGCCGTCGCGTCGCGGCGGTCACGTCTCAACCGCTGGCTCGATACCTGGCGCGCCAAGTGACCTGATCACCTCGGCAGTGCCTTATGTTGGTTGAGATGAGTACCTTCCGGGCATGGCATGGGAACGCAAACCTTGTGCGGTCTGAAGGACGCTACGGCGTTCATGAGATCCGGATCGACCGAACACCGGGGGGAGACGTTAAGCACGTAGTCCGGCAGTTGGCCACAGAGTGGTCGGCGCAACGCGGGTCTTGGGCTGCGTCGCTGACGGGCCACGGGGCGTCGAATCCGCCGTTTGCGGCGGCGCGGTGACAAATAATTGAGCGATGTCACCCAGCTGCGCCACTGCTTCGTTCGCTCCGGGTTGCATAACAGGGCGCCCCGGGACATTCTGCCAGCATGTATGCATCGCATGGATTCCTGCAGTCAGACATCGGCGACGTCGATGTCGTCTACGCTGATGGGCTATACCACCTGTTCCATCTGGTACTGCCCAACCATGACTTCATTGCCCACGCCGTCAGCAAGGATGGGATGACCTGGCGCCGGGTGACCAATGCCCTTTTTGTCGGCGAACCGGGCGCCTGGGATGACGACATGCTGTGGACCATGCACGTGACGCCAGATCCGGAGCGCGAGGGCGCATGGCGGATGTTTTACACCGGGCTGTCGCGGGGCGAATACGGTCGCGTACAGCGCGTTGGCATGGCGCGCTCGGATGATCTTTTTACATGGACGCGGTGCGAAAACGGATCTTACCCGCTGGAGATTTCCGGGCAATGGTATGAATCGAGCATCGATGAAGGCCGGAAATGGGTCAGCTTCCGCGATCCGTTCTTCTTTACCGATCCTGCGACGGGCGAAAGGCTGCTTCTTGCGTCAGGGCGCGTCAAACAAGGGCCGGTGATCCGCCGCGGCTGCGTGGCAGTCGCAAAAGAAACGGCACCTGACACGTTTGAATTCGGCCCGCCGTTTTACTTTCCCGGCCTCTATGACGATGTCGAGGTGCCCAACCTGCTTCATTTGGGAGAGCGCTACTACCTGATCGGCTCGATACGCGAGGATACCAAGATCCGGTACTGGCAGTCAGAGAATATTGGCGGCCCATACAAGAATTTCGCGGATAATGTCTTGCTGCCGAAAGGCAACTACGCGGCACGGATCTGCCGCGTGGATGACAGGTACCTTTTGTTCAATTTCTTTCAGCGCAGCGTGAATGCCCATGGGAAAGATGTGGTCACTCGCCTTCTGCCACCGCCCAAAGAACTGACGACCGATGATGCCGGGCGCCTGATGCTGCGCTCTTTCCAGGGTTTCGATGCAAATACCTACAGCCCCTTCGATGTGACCAACCCGGCTGAATACAGCGCGCTTTTTGGAAACCCGCATGCGTCGATCAGCGGTGATAACGGCAGCGTTCATGTGTCCTGTCCCAGCGGTTTCGAGGCATTTCTGCTGCCCGGTGAGCATGAGGATTTTCGCATGCGGGCGCGCATTCAACTGGAAGGTCTTGGCAAGTGCGGCCTGGTTCTGCGCTGCTCGGAAGAGGGCGACGGCTATTTCCTGTCGCTCGACCTTGTTAAAGGCTACGCCCAGATCAGGCGGTGGGGTGCAAACCCGCGCCCGGAATTCGAAAATGCGTTCGACTATGTTTCCCTGCAGAGCGGGAACTTCCTAGCAGACAACTCGAAGCGCGAGTGGCAAATCGAGGTCGTCGCCCACGGGACGTATATCGAGTTCTCGATCGACGGGCACGTGACCCTTTGTGTCGTTGACGATGCCTATGCAGTGGGGCGGGTTGGCTTTTACGCGGAGTCTGCCCAGCTCAAACTTGATAGCGTCACGATGGAGCGGCTGCGCCGCTCGGTCAGCGAGGAAGAGACGGTTTACACCACGACACGCCACCCCGAGTTGCGAATGCCCGCCGCAGACTTCCCCGCGACTTCATGAGCCCCCTCGACGCAGCACATGCACATCCTTGGCTTCTGGTCAGTGACATCGACGATACGCTTACTGGCGACCCTGACGCACTGCTCGCACTCGCTGACGCGCTGGAACAGGCCGGGGACGCGCTGTTACTCTCGGTAAACTCCAGTCGGCCCGCAGCAAGCGTTGCAGCCACGTTGGCCGAAGAATTTCCGGCAAACCTCAGACCCGCAGCGACGATAACCGCCCTGGGAACAGAAATTTCGGTCGGCGGGGCGCAGCTCGGTTCCTGGCAATCGCAGTTTTCTGGCTGGCCACATCGCAGGGTCTTCGAAATTCTATCGGAGCTGGGGCACGTGCCGCACGACAGCATTTATCAGACAAAGTACAAGGTCAGCTTCGCCGTTTCATGCGAGCAGTCGCAGGCCAATGCCCGGCGCGCGCTTTCGCAAGCAGGTATCGCATGCGAGATCATAGCGTCCGGCCCTGACGACTTCGACGTGATCCCGAAGGGCGCAGGCAAAGCGGCGGCAACCTTGTTTCTGGTCGGGCATTTCGGGGTGGACCGCGCGCGGCTTGTGGTCGCGGGCGACAGCGGCAATGATCTGGCGATGTTCCTTGCAGCGCGACATCGCATTGCCGTGGGCAACGCCCGACGGGAACTGATCGACGCCCTTGAACCGCGGTCATTCTATCACGCGCGCATGGCGCATGCCGCTGGTGTGCACGAGGGATTGATGCATTTCGGCGCCTTGCCGAACTGTGACGAGAAAACATAAACGCGGAGGGTGGGCAAAACGCCATGGCCGAAGGTAATTCAGGTTCACTCATGATAATTTCCCTTCACGGCTACGTGGCCGGCTCACCCGAGTTGGGCAAACCGGACACCGGCGGGCAGGTCGTGTTCGTGATGGAACTGGCCAAGCGTTTCGCGCGGCTGGGGTACAATGTCGATGTCATCACACGGCAGTTTGAGGATCAGCCCGCCCAAGATCGCATCAACGAAAACCTGCGGGTCTGGCGTATCCCTTTTGGCGGGCCGGAGTTCATCCGCAAGGAAGACATGCACGACTGGTACGGAGATTTCGTGTCGAACCTACTTGCCGCGATCCGCAAGCACGGGCTGGTTTATGACGTGGTCAACAGCCACTACTGGGACGCGGGCGTGTCCGGCCAGAAGGTCGCCGAGGAGCTTCAGATCCCGCATATTCACACGCCCCACTCGCTCGGTTGGTGGAAGGCGAAGGACATGAAGAGCCTGGGCGAGGGGAAGAAGGCAAACTACCGCTTCGAAGAGCGCATTCAGAAGGAATTCGTTCTGTACCGCAGCTGCGATCACGTCATCGCGACAAGCGAACAGCAGGTCCAGCTGATCGAGGATCACTATGATCTTCCGGGCGAACACATCACCATGATACCGCCGGGCATCGACGAACAGCGCTTCACCGCCGTCACACCGACACAGCTGGCAGAAATCCGGCAACGGCTGAACATGTCGCGCAACGATGTCTATGTCGTCGGTCGTGCCGCGACGAACAAGGGGTATGATCTGATCCTCCAGGCGTTGCCGCATTTACGCGCGCTACAACCGGATGCCCGGCTTGTTCTTGCGGCCGGGGCAAATTCCGAAGACGACAAAACGCTTATCACATCCTGGCAAAAACAGGCGGCCGAACTGGGCGTTGCGGATTTCGTCGATTGGCGCGGCTACGTGGATGATGACGATCTGGCAGATTATTATCGCGCACCCGGTGTCTTTGCGCTCCCATCGCGCTACGAACCTTTCGGGATGACCGCCGTAGAGGCGATGTCGAGCGGCACGCCAACAGTTCTGACAACCCGCGGTGGCCTCTTTGAGCAGGTCGAGTTTGGCCGTCACGCGCTGGTCGCCGATCCAACACGCCCACAGGAATTCGCGGCGATGGTAAACATGCCAATGCAACATCCGTGGTTACGCGAAAAGCTGATGGTTGAAGGCGCGCGCTTCGCACGGCGGACTTTCGGCTGGACCGGTATCGCGCGCCGGACTGTCGGGATCTTTGAAAGCTTTCGGGGCATGTACCGTTCTGCACATTAGGACCGCTCGGCGCTCGTGTGCTTCTTGCTCAAATGAGCACGGAAGCGAGTGGCAGACGCTATTGAGTTTGTGCACCTTATTGTCTGATCGGCCTTCTTCGCGAAGCCCGCGACACGCTGGTTTTGGGGACTGGCCATTCCGCTATGATGACATGGTCAGAGACCTTTAAGACAGGGCTCGGATGTCAATCCGATCACGGGGCAAAAATTTATTTGTACGTACGTATAAATTAGTGTTAACTGATTTTAGCGGGTGAGTCGCCGATGTAAAAAGGATCTGGATGTGGCTGCGGACTTCACGATCGAATGCCTGATCAGGTGCGAAAACCACCTCGGCGAAGGTCCGGTCTGGGATGTTCAGACGGGCTTGCTCTATTGGGTGGACAGCACCGGGCCGCGCGTCGGGAAGGATGCGATTTGGCGGCTTGATCCACAGACGGGCAAGGTTAAGTCATGGCCTCTTTCAAAGGATATCGGGGCTTTGGCGCTGCGCAACGAAGGCGGTGCGGTGCTGGCGCTGGCAGACGGATTTTACACCTTTGACTTCGATACAGGCCGGGCCGAACTGATCGCTGCGGTTGATGGCGACCCGGCCCGCGCGAGGCTGAATGACGGAAAATGCGACAGAAGGGGCCGGTTCTTTGCCGGCGGTATGGATGACAAGGAAGAACTGGGGATTTGCGGATTATGGCGCCTTGACCCGGATCTTTCGCTGCACAAGATCGAAGACGGGATAATCTGCTCCAACGGTCCCTGTTGGAGCCCGGACGACCGGGTCTTTTACTTCGCCGATACATTCAAGGACGAGATCTGGGCCTATGATTACGATCTGGCCTCCGGAACCCCTGCAAACAAACGCGTTTTTGCCTCCACCAAGGAAGATGCGGGGTTTGCCGATGGCTCGACCGTTGACGCCGAAGGGCATCTTTGGAACGCCCAGGTCATATCGGGCGATTTGATCCGCTATGCGCCGGACGGCAGCGTAGAGCGCAAGATTTCCATGCCGGTGCGCAACATCACCTCGGTGATGTTTGGGGGCCCCGACCTTGAGGACATCTACGTGACGTCAATGGCGCGGGTATCCCATCCCGCGACGCATGACGGCTTTGCAAAGCAGTCCAGACCCCAGTTTGGCGCAGGAAGCCTGTTTCGCATTCGCGGATTGGGCATTCGCGGTGTGCCCGAACCACGTTTTGCGGGCTGACAGAAAATAGGGAGGGAAACACATGAAACCATCTGCGTTCCAATACGAGCGTCCGGAGGACTTGCAGGCCGCTCTTGCCTTGCTGGCATCGGGCGAAGACACCCGGATACTCGCTGGCGGGCAAAGCCTTGTGCCCATGATGAACTACCGGCTGGCGCAGCCGGACGTTCTGGTCGACATCAACCGGCTGAGCGAACTGGATTACATCAAAGACGACGGCGACGTTATTGCCATCGGAGCCTTGGCGAGACACGCGGCGATCAAATCGTCGTCCCTGATCCAGGCGCACCTGCCCATCATCGCGGAGGCCTACAGCTGGATCGCACATGCTGCCGTGCGCAATCGCGGCACGCTGTGCGGCAACCTGTGTCACGCGGATGCCGCGTCGGAAATGCCTGCGATCATGCAGATACTTGAGGCGGAAATGGTGGTGTCCAAGGTCGGGTCCAACCGAACCGTGGCGGCCCGTGACTTCTTTGTCGGCGTTTATGAAACGACCATTGAGGCGGATGAAATCCTGACCGAAGTGCGCCTTCCCAAGCCCGGCGCGGGCACCGGTTGGGGATTTGAAGAAGTTGCCATGCGCCGCGGTGACTACGCGTGGTGCACGGTCGTGGCGACGCTTCGATTAAGCGACGGCAGGATTGCAGAGCCACGCATCGCGCTGGCCGGGGTCGAAGACTGTGCAACACGTCTCGCGGCCGCCGAAACGGCTCTTAAAGGTCAGGCGCCTAACGCGTCCCTCTTCGACGACGTCGCGGAGGCGGCAGCCAAGGCGACACGCCCTTCCGCCAGCGCGACAAGTGATGCCGCCTACAAACGCGATCTGGTCCGTGCGCTGCTGCCGCGCGTGCTGAACGATGCGGTGGCGAGGTCCACGTGAGAAGCGGCCAATTCCGAGATGGAGGATGAGAATGACAAAACGATCGATTGAACTGACCGTCAATGGGCGCCTGCGCAAGGCGACCGTGCCGCCCCGAATGCTCTTGTCGGATTTTATCCGGCAGGAACTGTCATTGCCCGGCACCCATGTGGGTTGCGAGCATGGCGTTTGCGGGTCGTGCAACGTGGTGGTCAATGGGCAAGCCGTGCGCTCCTGCCTGATGTTTGCGGTGCAGGCCGAAGGGGCCGAGATCACGACCGTGGAAGGGTTGGCGCAGGGCGACGCCCTGCATCCGATCCAGCAGGCGTTCTGGGAAGAACACGGGTTGCAATGCGGTTTTTGCACGCCGGGGATGCTGGCCACCGCACAGGAGCTGCTGGCGCAGAATCCAGACCCCAGCGACGATGAAATCCGCGAGGCCATCTCTGGCAACCTGTGCCGTTGCACGGGGTATGAATTCATCATCAGCGCCATCCGCTCTGCCGCCGCAAAACTGCGCGAGGCCAACACAGAAACCACGCTTCAGCCCGTGTGACGCGAGAGGATTACAGCCATGTCGAAACATCTGAAAAGCAACGTCATTCCGCCCAGTCGTCAACGCGAGACACCCCGCACAGGTCTGACCTGGATCGGACAAAGCATGAAGCGGGTCGAGGATCCGCGTATCCTGTCGGGTAAGGGTGGGTATATCGATGATGTATCAGTGCCGGGCATGGCACATGCTGCGATGGTATCAAGCCCGCACGCACATGCGCGCATCATCCGCATCGACACCACGAAGGCCAAGGCGGTGCCCGGCGTGATCGGGGTATATACCGGTGAAGACATGGCAACGGTTGTAGAGCCTTGCCCCAGCTTTGCCTCACCGCCGATTACGCAACACGCGATGTCCGTTGGAAAGGTGCGCCATGTTGGCGAGGTCGTCGCCGCGGTGGTCGCGGAGGATCGCTATATCGCGGAGGATGCCGCTGACCTGATCGAAGTGGACTGGGAGGTCTTGCCCGCCAACGTCGATCTGGAAACGTCTGCGACCGCGACAGGCGACGCCTTGTTGCATCCTGACGACCGTGACAGCAATGTGGCGCTGGACGAAAGCTTCAGTTTCGGCGATGTGGATCAGCATTTTGAACAAGCCGACCATATCATCAAACGGCAACTGCGCTGGCACAGATCGTCGGCACAGGCAATCGAGACCTGCGGGGTCGTCGCGCAGTTTGATCCGTTCAAGGGTGGCTACACGATCCATTCCAATTCCAATTTCTACAATTTCATCCCCTTTGTGATTGGCGGCGCACTGCGCGTATCGCCGGGGGAATTGCGGATCATCCCCGTTCTGACCGGCGGCAGTTTCGGCTCCAAGGTTTTTAATCATAAGATTATCATCCTGACAGCGGGCCTGGCGCGGCTTGCGGGTGTGCCTGTGAAATACATCGAGGACCGGCTGGAGCATTTCACCAATTCCGACAGCCACGGCTCGGACCGGCTTTACGATACAGAACTTGCGGTGACGGAGGATGGCACGTTCAAATCGCTGCGGTTCACGGTGATGGATGACTATGGCGCATATCTTCAATTTGGCGTCGGTACGCACGGCAACGCAATGGCGCAGGTGACCGGCCCCTACCGGATTGAAAGCTTCGGCATGCGTGTGCTTGCGGTGCTGACCAACAAGACGCAGCAGGGGCCATATCGCGGGTTCGGATCCGAGGTGACGAACTGGGTTATGGAAAGAATGGCGGATGCAGCCGCTGCCGAACTGGGGCGCGATCCGGTAGAGCTGCGACTGCAGAACATGATTCAGCCCGATCAGTTCCCCTATATGATCCCGACCGGGAACATCTATGACAGCGGCGATTTCCAGAAGGTTCTGGCCGAGGCGCAAGCGATGTTCGATTTCGACGCGTGGCGCGACAGGGCCGCCGCCCTGCGTGCCGAGGGGCGATGCGTCGGCATCGGCCTCGCAACCTGTATGGAACGAAGCGTATACGGTCCAACCGAATGGTGGTCGCTGAACAACAGGGAAACACCCGGATTCACGCTGACCTCGACACCAGAAGGTATCACCGTGCGGCTGGATCCGTCAGGCAAGATGTTTGTAACCCTGAATTCGCCGATGGTGGGGAACTCTCCCGAAACGGTGGTGGCGCAAATCCTGGCGGAGCGTCTGACCATCGCGCCGGAGGACATCGTGTTCAATTATTCCGACAGCCAGTCGGGCTTTAACGGCGTTGGCCCGCAGGGCAGCCGCTTTACGGCGATGATCGCCGGTGCCTGCGTCAGCGCCTCCATCAAACTGGAGGAAAAACTGAAACGGTTCGGGGCGCACATGCTGCAACGCCGCCCGGAAGATGTTGAACTGCGCGACGGCAAGGTCGCCGTCAAAGGCCTGAAAGATCAGGAGAAAGCATTTGGCGAAATCGCGTTGACCTCCAGCTTCTTCCGGCTCAGCTTTCCCGATGGTGAAGAATTCGACAGCGGCATCGAGACCACGGCGGTGTATGATCACCCGCTTTCAACCGACCCGGCGGAAGACCGCAGCCATCTGGGGATATTTTACCCCATTGTCGGCCATATCTGTCACATTGTTGCCGTCGAAGTGGATCCCGGCACCGGAAAGGTCGATATCCTTGACTATGCCGCCGTTCATGACAACGGGACGATGGTGAACCCGCGCACGCTGGCCGGGCAGGTCTGGGGCGGCACGGCCAATGGTATCGGCACCACGCTGAGCGAGCAGTTTCTCTATGATGCGGATGGGCAATTCACCAATCCCAACTTTGCCGAATTCGCTATGCCGACGGCAAATGAAATGCCGCGCAACTTCAAGCTGGGCCATGTTGAGACCCCGTCGCCCTTTACCGAATACGGTATTAAGGGAGGCGGCGAAGGCGGCCGGCTTGGGGCGCCATCGGCGCTGACAAGCGCAATCGAAGATGCATTGTCTGACCGGGGTGTTAAAATCACCTCACTGCCGGTTACACCGCCCATTCTGCGCGGATTGATCCGGGACGCCGAGCAGGCAACAACCGGATAGGAGCCCGAATGTCGAAACGTCGCCCGGTCATCATTACCTGCGCCATCACAGGCGCAATCCACACGCCCTCCATGTCGCCGCATCTGCCTGCCTCTTCGGACACCATCATTTCTTCGGCCGTTGCGGCGGCGGAGGCGGGGGCGGCCATTCTGCATCTGCATGCACGCAATGACGAGACTGGACAGCCTGACCAGAGTATCGGGGGTTTTGGCCGCATTGTCCCACAGATCGCCGCGCAAACGGATGCCGTGCTCAACCTGACCACAGGCGGCAGCCCTTACATGACCGTGGAGGAACGTGTCCAGCCAGCAGAAAGATTTGCGCCGCAACTTGCCTCGCTCAACATGGGTTCGATGAACATGGGGTTGTTTCCGATGCAGAGCCGCTACCCGGATCTGGAGGGATGGGAAAAGGCGCATCTGGAAGACTCCCGGGATCTGGTGTTCCGGAACAGTTACAAGGATATCGACTATGTCCTGGACACCTGCCGGGACAATGGCACCCGGTTTGAGTTTGAGTGTTATGATACTGCACATCTCTATAATCTCGCGCATTTTGCTGACAAGGGCGCGGTCAAACCGCCGTTCTTCGTGCAAACCGTTTTCGGGTTGCTCGGTGGGATCGGTGCGCATCCCGACGATATTGCGCATATGCGTCGCACGGCGCTGCGGCTCTTTGGCGATGATATGGTCTGGTCCGCACTTGGGGCTGGCGCGCACCAGATGCGGGTTGCCGCGACCGTGGTTTCAGGCGGCGGCCATGTGCGCGTCGGGCTGGAAGACTCGCTCTGGGCAGGGCCGGGCGTGCTTGCGGCCTCGAACGCGGACCAGGTGACGACGGTCAAGGCCCTGATCGAGACGTTGGGGTGCCGCGTGGCCTCAGCAAAGGAGGCCTGCGACATATTGGCACTGCCTCCCCGACAGGAGGTTGAATAACCGTGCGACAGCAACTCCGCAGTCTGAATGTGATCCCGGAACCCGAAACAGCCCGCAAACCGGGGCGTCCCAAGGGGGGCCGGTCGGAACAGACCCGCGAACGTATTCTGGACGCCGCCGAACAGCTCTTTGCCGACCGAGGTTACGATGGCGCATCCATTCGTGACGTTGCATCGGTGGCGGGCCTGCAAATCCACTCCGTCGGCTATCATTTCGGCCCGAAGGAGCAGCTGTTTGATGCCGTGGTTGCACGCCGCGCCGATATCATGACCGCGTTGCGACGCGAGGCACTCGAGGAAGCAAAACAGCGGGCGGGTGATGGCGCAATCCCGATTATGCAACTGGTGCGCGATTATGTCAGCCCCTTCATCCAGTCCGCCAGCCATGGTGATGTCGGATGGCGCAACTACGCCGCCCTGATGGGCCGCCTTGCAAACTCGCCTCTCGGGACGGAGATCATCGCGCGCCACTATGATGAAACCGCCCGTGCCTATATCGCTGAACTGCAACGCGCCTTGGCTGGCGCCGAGCCGGAAGACGTGGTTGACGGTTTTTCGGCAATGGTTGCCGCAATGCTGGGTATCTGCGCCGCCACTGGCCGCCCTGAACGGCTGTCGGGGCGCGACGGGCAGCGCCCTCCCGAAGACAGCTTCGAAACGCTGGTGCGGTTTCACACAGCGGGTTTTTTAGCACTAACAAGCGCTTAGAGAGAAGGGCGGGCAGATGGCAACGACACTTGAAACCGGTGCGACGCATCACCTTCGTGGCAAAGTAGATGAAATGCGCACAGCGTCGGCTTTGGCGGGCGCTGGCGAGGCGCTGCCTTTGGTGTTCGGGACGCCATTTATGATTGCGGATATGGAACGGGCCTGCGCGGCGCTGCTCGCGCCATTTTTAGAGGATGGCAAAGTGTCAGTCGGTGCGCGGATCGAGGTTTCGCACACAGCGCCCACTGCGGTCGGCGGAGTTGTGACGGCTACGGCCCGATTTACCGAACGCGATGGGGCGCTTTACTGGTTCGATGTATGGGCCGATGATGCCGCCGGGCGCATTGGCAAAGGCCGCATCGCGCGCGCCATCGTCGATCAGGCGACGCTGCTTGCATCAGCAGGTTCCCGCATATGACCGATCTGACGCAGCTCAAGGAAATTGAAAGGAAGGTGCTCTGGCTGGCGTGTTGGACAATCCACAACGCCAATCACTTGCGCGACAGTGACGAGATCAAGGTAGGCGGTCATCAGGCCTCGTCCGCTTCGATGGTGTCGATCATGACAGCCCTCTATTTTGCTGTTCTACGGCCGGAGGACCGTGTTGCCGTCAAACCGCATGCAGGGCCGGTCTTTCACGCGATTCAGTACCTGATGGGCAAACAGTCTCGCGAGAATATGGAGAACTTTCGTGGCTACGGCGGCGTGCAAAGCTACCCCAGCCGCACCAAGGACGTGGATGATGTGGATTTCTCGACCGGTTCGGTGGGTCTTGGCGTGGCCATCACTGCATTCGCGTCCATGGTACAGGACTTTCTGATTGCCAAAGACTGGTCCGAGGTGACCGCGCCGGGCAGGATGATTTCTCTGATGGGCGATGCCGAACTGGACGAAGGCAATATCTACGAATGTCTTCAGGAAGGCTGGAAACACGGGTTGCGGAATACCTGGTGGATCATTGATTACAATCGTCAAAGTCTTGACGGAATTGTGCATGAGGGCCTCAAAGACCGGATTGCCGGCATCTTTGAGGCGTTCGGGTGGCGGGTCGAAATGCTGAAGCATGGTGCGCTGCAACGGGCCGCCTTTGCGGAACCCGGTGGCGACGCCCTGCGCACATGGATCGACACCTGCCCGAACTCGATCTTTTCAGCGCTGACGTATCAGGGTGGGGCCGCATGGCGCGCACGACTGCTGAACGAGATCGGAGATCAGGGCCCTGTGACCGCCCTGTTGGACCGTCGCACGGATGCCGAACTGGCCTGCCTGATGACCAACCTTGGCGGGCATTGCCTCGAAACCCTGACGGAGGCCTTCAATGGCATCTCCGACGACATCCCGACGGTCTTTATCGCCTACACCGTCAAAGGGTGGGGAACACCGCTGGCGGGACATAAAGACAACCATGCGGGGCTTATGACCAGGGATCAAATGGCCTCTTTCCAAGAGGACATGGGCGTGCGCACCGGCCATGAATGGGACCCCTTTGAAGGTTTGACCGGCGAGGCCGACGTTCTGAAAGAAGCACTGGGCCGCGTGCCGTTTTTCGCACATGGACCACGCCGCGCGTCGTCCGTTGACATCGTGGTGCCACCGATTGCGCCACCGGGCGACAAAGTGATCTCGACCCAGGCCGCGTTCGGCAAAATGCTTGATGGGCTGGCAAAGGGCCAGACGGCTCTTGCAGAGCGTATCGTGACCATGTCGCCCGATGTCACGGTTTCGACCAATCTCGGCCCGTGGGTGAACCGGCGCGGGTTGTTTGGCCGCACCGAGGTGGCGGACACGTTTCGCGCCGAACAAATTCCCAGTACCCAAAAATGGCGCTTCTCCCCCAAAGGTCAGCACATCGAGCTGGGTATCGCCGAGATGAACCTGTGCCTGCTGCTGGGAGCAGCGGGGCTGAGCCATTCACTGTTCGCAGAGCGTCTTTTGCCGATCGGAACCCTCTATGATCCCTTTGTAAGCCGTGCGCTCGATGCGTTGAACTATGCCTGTTATCAGGACGCCCGGTTTTTGTTGGTAGGCACCCCCTCCGGTGTCAGCCTCGCCTCGGACGGTGGCGCCCATCAGTCCGTTGCCACCCCGCTGATCGGTATGAGCCAGGATGGTCTGGCAGCTTTCGAACCGGCTTACGCAGACGAACTGGCCGTGATCACGGAATGGGCATTTGACTACATGCAGCGCGACGGAGATGCGGTGCAGGACGAACGCACGTGGTTGCGCGACGAAACCGGCGGCGCGGTTTATCTGCGGCTGTCGACGCGACCGCTTGAACAACCCACCCGGACCCTTGATCCCGGCCTGCGGCGCGGCATCGTTGACGGGGCGTATTGGTTGCGCCAGCCGGGACCAAACTGCGAACTGGTAATCGCGTACCAGGGCACTATTGCAACAGAAGCCATTGCCGCCGCCGGTCTGTTGGCCAACTCCCGTCGCGACATCGGGGTCCTCGCAGTCACATCGGCAGATCGCCTGAACGCCGGATGGCAGGCGGCGCAACGCGTCCGGTCTCAAGGCGACGCATCTGCGCGCGGGCATATTGAACGATTGCTGCAGGACGTGCCGCGTCACGCCATTATCGTCACCGTGATTGACGGACATCCTGCGACGCTGAGCTGGCTCGGTGGCGTGGTGGGTCACCGAACGGCGGGTTTGGGGGTTGAGCACTTTGGTCAGACAGGAACCGTGCTGGATTTGTATCGACATTTCGGCATCGACGCTGAGGCCATCGCGTCTACGGCGAGTGGTCTGTCACCCGGTCGCCCGTTCGGGCTGCCGCTGCGCCAATACGGAACTGGTTCGTAGGTGCACCCAAGCCGGGCAGCTATGTGTACGTATCGGTTTGCGCCGAATGCTGCGGGCGAAGGCCGACGTTGCCGAAGGGGCTGAAAGGCCTTGGTACGCGGCACCGCCATGGAGTATTGCAGAAGATGAACCGCGACTGCCTCGTTGCGGCGCAAACAAGCAGACGTAGAGTGTTCGGGCCGATGTAATGTAACCTTTCGATTGCACACTGCCGGTTGACATCGCGCGGGCATCGAACCGAGGCCAGATTGGTGCCTTGGGTTCGAACCGCAGCGCGGGTTCGCCACCCGGCGGCTTGCGGTGTATTCCAAGCAAAGACGGTAAAGAGTTGACACCCGGATCAAGCGGCCAGGACATCTGCCTGAAGACGCTTGAGCCGCGCGTCAGATTGCAACGACCGAAAACCCCCGTCCTTGTCAAGGATACAGGCATGGCGCCACCCGCGGAGGGCCAGAAACTCAAGGCGCTCCAGTGCGGCAGTGGTATCGCCGATCTGGCAAAGGCCCATTGCGCGGTAGTACTCCAACGGGCTGTCGTGATGTGCAACGCTTTCCAGTGCAGAGCGCGCGCCACGGTGGTCGCCAAGTTGTGCAAGCAGCGGTCCCAGCGCGTAAAGCGCACGCATCGAGTGCGGGTCTATCGCCAGTTTTGCCCGGACCTTGCGCAGCGACCGTTCGGCGTAAAGATGGCCCCGAACCGGATCGCTGTGCTGGTACATGCGAGCGGCCAGCAGGTCCGCGCCGAAGTCTTCCGGCGCCAGCGCAGCCGCCCTGATCGCCAGCGCCCCCGCCGAACGCTGCTCCCCCATGGTCAACAGCAGAATGGCGGCTTCCAGATGCAGCTCGGCATCCTTTGAACCCAGTGCCAGCGCACGTTCGAGCGACCGTCGCCCGGGTTCGATTGCGCCCATGGACACGCGGATGGCGGCCTCGGTCAGATGGGCATGGGCCAATTCCGGGTCAAGCCGGATCGCAGCCTCGGATTCCGCCAACGCGGCGTCCAGCAGCGTCTCGCCTTCGGACCAGAATATGTGACGTTTCAGCAGGGCCAGCGAATGCAGCGCCCGCGCCTCGGCAAATTCGGGGGCAGCAGCGGCGGCTTCCGCCGCCAGATCGACAAATGCGCGCTGCGATCCTTCGCCTCCGCGCTGGAAGCAGTCGCGGGCTTCGATGCACAGCGTGTAAGCGTCGATCGAGAAAAATGACCCGGGTTCAATGTCCGGTAATTCTCGCTCGGCGGTCCGGACGAGGGAGGACGCCGTCAGCCGATAGCCGCCGCGCGCGACCGTCGCGATCAGATCACGATTTCCAAGCTTGCGCCGCACCTCGGAGACAACCTGCGTCAGACTGTCGTCTCCGACTGTGACATTGGGCCAAACCCGGTCCAGCAGCCTGCCACGCGGCACCACGGCCCCGTTGGCCTTCACAAGGACCTGCAAAAGCCTGAGCGCCCGGGGCGAGAGCTGTTCTGTCCGACCACCTCGCTGCGCCGTTCTGGCGGCTACGTCAATCCGCCAGCCCTCAATAGAAAGCTGCATCAGATCACCAATAAATGACTTCAAATAGATCTCCGCTCTATATCTGCAGGAAGATGCTCAGAAAACCTCTGCCTGCAGGCACGCACAAAAAAGTGATAGCGCCATTTTGCTGCGCGCTGTCGAAAATGATTGAAACGCCGTGGTCATGTGCCCTCGCTTCCCATCCTGACGGGTTCGAAAGGCGCCCAAACCCGCGTACCGGCGTCATGTGTGTCCATCAACAAACCCGTCGGTCCAGTATGGCAGGAAAAGCCCTGCGATTGGCCCGACTGGCCTGGGTGCAGACCATTGCGGATGCCTTCGACTTCTGACGCGCAGTTCTTTCCGAGCCGCATTGGGTGTGAGCACGGTGTCCTTGCCGGAATACGCTCTCAATCCATTGTGCGCGCGGTGAGATGCAGGATTGGCCGGGGATCTCTGATCGCGGCTATTCAAGGCATTCAGAGCATGCCGGATTTGCTCAGGCTTTGACATGCGACAGGGGACGGGCATCACGAGGGCTCGGGTCGGACGGATCGGCCGTTTTTATGCGGCAGCAGAACCGCGTAGAGCGTATGGTTCGCAGGCACCTCCAGCCCGGCTCTTTTCGCCAACCGAACGGCGGCGCCCGAGATCCAGTCGATTTCAAGGGGGCGACCGTTTTCGAGGTCAATCGCCGTCGACGCCCGCATGCCCGGAGGCAGCGCCTGTGTATCTGCCCAGATCTTTTGCTCCGCGTCAGGGGGGAGGGCGACACCCAAGGCGCGACCGAGCGACGCCGTTTCCGCGACCACAGTGCGGAAGAGCCCGCCAAGGTAGGGATTGCCCGTTACGTCGCCGATCGTGCAACGGGCTGCTGCGGTGACACCGGATATGGCGGAAAACAGGACGAATTTCATCCAGACATCGCGTTCGATATCATCGGTTGGCGGGGCAGAAGACCCCGCGTCGTCGATCGCGGCGCGCAACGCATCAATACGCTTGGAGGGGCGAGTGTCGGTCTCGGCGAAGGTGAAGGCGTTGAACGCCCCGGTTTGTCTGATGACACCGGGCGCGGCGATGGTCGTGGATATCTGGGCCATGCCATTAGCGACATTCCGTTCCGGCAGGACCAGGCGCAACCGGTCCGCGGCCTCGACCCCGTTCAGGAAGGGCACGACAACCGTTTGGTCCTGCAGCATGGGCAGACAAGCGCGCGCGGCATCTTCAAGTGAATTGCCCTTGACGCCGAAGATGACCGCATCAACAGGCCCGACCTGCGCCGGGTTATCCGTGGCCATCCAGGGCTGAACCGTTTGCACGCCGGATGGCCCTTCGAGGGTCAAACCATTCTGCCGGATAGCGGCGAGGTGGTCACCCCGCGCAACCGTTGCAACCTCGTGCCCTGCCTTGCTCAGCCTCACGGCGAGAAAACCGCCTATGCCACCAGTGGCCATTGTCGCGATCCGCATGGTACCCTCTCAAATTGCCCGGTGACATTTTACATGGAATTGACGTGCGTGTGTCGACGAATGACAATGGCCGGACATGCCTGTCAGGAGACCGCCGCTATCGAAGTGTCGGCCATCGGACCCCCATCGGGCGAATATCCCGTTGTCAAACGACGCGAGACGGCGACAGCTGGTTTTTTCGAACGCCCGCTGAGCGACCATGTGTTTGACAGAGCTGCACAGACCGACGGAAGAGGCTTTCGTTGCCGCATGCAGATGGTCGAAAATCAGGGTGCGCGTCGCAGGGTCAGTGCCACTGCCGACCCCCTCCGGCCGCCCGATCAGGACATCGAAGTCGATGGATCCCGCAGGCATATCTGCCAATCCGAGCGTTGCCGGTATCTTTGGCCGCATAGCGTCCCAGCGCGGAAACCGGTCGGACGCCTGCCTGTGGCCCACGGACGCCCGGTGATGCAAGGAAATGATAGGGATCAAGTGGATCATTGCTGACGTTTTCTCCTTGAATAGCGACGTAATGCATGATCTGCGGTGCGGTCAGACACGGGGTTGCAGCGCTGTGCCGTTGCGCCGCCTGTCCGTGCATCAGCGTAGACCTTGCTCGGATGAACTCATTTGAAGACGAGGCCGGTATACTTCCGCAGCGGCTTTCCCCGAATGACGCAACCGCCGGGCGACATGACCGAACCGCCGGGATGTTCGGACTGCGCACGAGGTCGTGCACCTATCCGTACCTCCCGACCGTCAGGCCGTCATGCGCGTGCACCAGCGCGCACCGGCGACAGTCAATCACCGCGCTGGCCCCTGCCCGATGTCTTCAATCCAGTGGCGATCAATGAACTGCATTGTTTCCGGCAGAATGGCCCGCCAGAACGACCAGTCATGTCCGCCGTCCCGGACGCGAAGTTCCGGCTTAAGACCCAGCAGGCGAAGGTCGAGGAACATCTCCAGCGTGCCGTCATATGCACCGAAGTAATCGTCGTCACCGACGGCGAGCAGCACATCGGGCATATCCTCGCTCATGGCCGCAAGCGGGGCGTAGGCAAAGGGCGACTCGACAAGATAGCGACCCATATTGAAGGGCTCTCCGAAGGTCTTCTCGTACCAGCGTTCGCGTGTTGCGTATCGCGCGCCGCCCGGACCGTGACGCCATGATGCCCCGCCCGGCTTGAACAGCCCGGGGCTGAGGGCAACCACCGACCCGAAGAGGTCGGGATGCTTGAATGCGAGGCGCAGTGCACCGTATCCGCCCATCGAGACGCCAACCACACTTCGGCCATTCGCGTGGGCGAGGGTGGGGAACCGGCTGTCGATCTCTTTGACAAGCCCCAGCACAATGGCGCTTTCGTAATCTCCGGGTCCGCCAAACCGGGCACTGTCAACATACCAGCTTTTCCCTGCCGATGGCATGACCGCGATCATCGGTGCAATGGTCCCGTTGGAGATGAGCTGGTCGAGGGTCGCGGGAAGATCACCAAAGCTTTGCCACTCCGCCCCGGAAGCGCCAAACCCGTGCAGAAAGTAAACAACAGGCAACCGCGTCCCCTGTGCACATTGATCATCCGGCACGTAAACATCGTATTCAATCGCCGGGGCGTGTGTTCCTGCCTCGGTGGTCTGCTGCGTGAAGACCGTACCTGCACCGGCGGCGGTTGCGGCCATCAAGAGCACATGGACAGCGGCGGCCAGGAGGCGCAGGGCATAGGCTATCAGGTCCGCGGCCCGGAGCGTCGTCGCGTTGTTCCAGAAATGCATTTTGATCTCCGCTCCCATCGAAGACGCCACGCCGCTACCTTGATGTCCGGAATATCCGTGCCCGCCGTTCCACATATGGCGCGCGTCCCCGCAGATCGGGCCACGGCTTTGAGACCCGGCTCTGTCACGGCCGGAAGACCCTTGCAGGAGTGCGGCCACTTATCACTCTCCCGGGGCTTGGAGGTGACTGCCCGGCAGGTCTGGCAGGCGCATTCCCTTTTTTGGGTCACAAGGTTGCCAACCCGGACCGCGCGTCAGACTGCGAAAATGAGATCTCATGGCTTTAGTTCCTCTTCACGGGGGCCTTGCCTGATTACGACCCGCATGCCCGGAGGCGAATGACGCAATCGCCGGATGGTGTGACCCAACCGCCAAATCACCTAACGCGGCCCCAGATGTGCCGGGGACACGGGTCAGGGGACTGACGATGACCTCGCATAATCCGCCTTCGCCGGAAGGATGAATGTCAGCCGCGCGCTGCCTTCGAAACACCATCCCGGATTCTTGGCTCAGGCAACTGCCCCAGGGTCCCAAAGCGCCCGCTTCTCAGCGGTGCGCCAGGCAGCAGGGGACGTGCCGGTTTCCTTTTTGAAAGCGCGTGAAAACGCCTCCGGTGCGTCATATCCGACGCGAAAGGCAATCGCGGCCGTTGGAAGCTCTGTCTCCCGCAACAGCGACTTGGCCGTGGAAATCCGCTGCGCAAGAACGTATTTGCGCGGCCCCACACCCATCACTTCACTGAACCGGTCCACGAAGGAGGAGCGCGACATGCCAACGTGTTTGGCAAGATCTTCCACGCGCGGCGGGTTCGACACATCGGCATGAATGCGCGCCAGCGCCCGTGCGATGCGTGGATGGGCCATGCCGCTCAACCAGCCCACGGGCGTCGGGTTGGTCTCAATATGCGTGCGCAGGGCCTCGATGAGCAGGAGGCGGCACAGAGCGGATGCAACCATGTCGCGAGCATGACGCCCCGACGCCAGTTCCCGCGCCGCCATGGCGACAGAGGCTTCGATCCAGGAGCGGGTTTCAAGGCTTTCGATGCTGATCACCAGAAGCTCCGGCAGCATGTCGAACAGCGGACTTGGCACCGTATTGCTGCCAATGAAACCACAAAGGATCCGCGTCCGGTCGCCACCGCCGCCATGGGCAATCCGCGCAAGCCCGTCCGGATCCGAAGGCAGCAGCAGATCATGTCCGCACGCCGGTCTTCGGCTGCCCTCGCTGGACAGCACGTGAAGCGGGTTCGATGGTAGAAAAATGACGTCTCCCGGCTTTGCGCGACAGTATTCCCTGTGGCCGCGCGACGTATCGAGCGACACTACCGCCTCGCCCTCTGTCACGATGTGATAGGCAATAATCTGACCCGGTATCGACATATAGGGCGCACAGTCTTTCTCGGTAACATGCGAGGTGATGGACCAAGGCGCAGTAAAGTCGGCGCTCAGGAAGATCGCTCCCACGAGGTCAAGGGAGTCCACAATGTCTGTCAAAGGATTACGTTTCATATCGGTTCCAAATCTCTGGTACTGGCAAAAACTACTTGCGGTTCAATTCTCAATGCGTGATTTGAGCTGAATATTTTTTCAGTCCCGTTTCGGTGACTGGTCAGCTTAGTCCTTGCCACCTACACACCGCTCAGCCGCAAATCCTGAAGAAAACCTGAATTTACACTGAAACGATATTGCGTATCAGGTACCTGCACATGCCCGGCAGCGGTTGCAGGTACCTGATCGCGGTAACGCGGGCGCATGAAGTTCACGCGAACACAGCGGGGCTGCGAATGTGATCACCTCAGGGGCGGCACCTGTGCCCGTTGTCAGGCAACCACGCACATCTCAGTCTGGCGGGCAGATCGCGCAAGCTCTCCGGGCACATTTTGCGTGCACCGCATAAATCGAACGGGATTTGCAGCATAATATGCACCCCCATGCAGGGCGGATAGCTTGGGTGCCGCAAACAGTCGGCCATCTGGGCTTTCACCAGGTCGGGCACCACAGGGTAATTTTAGACATGCCTATCGCCCGCCTCTCCAGTCCCCGTATTCGGCTTCCGCCGGCCCCGGTCGTCGGGTTGATCAGTTGTTTTTGTTCGCCAAAGGCCGCGCGCGCGGCTCACGTCATGCGTGATGCACGACCGGACAGCTGTTCAACGTGATCTCTGATAATACCCGATACCTTTTTGCGGAAGGTGAAAGGACCCAAGTGCCCGGCCCCGGCGAGTTCGACAAGAATTGCCTGCGGCATTTCTTCCGCCAATAAGGCGACAACCCGTTGTGCATGGGCACGGGTCTGTGCGCCGCTTATCAGCGTCACGGGCAGGGAGGGCGGCAAATGCGGCCCCTGCTGCTCGTAGAGCAGCGCACCGAAGTCCAACGCTGCCTTCGGTGCCCAGGCTATCAGTTCCTGCTGCCTGTCCGGTCGCAGCGCCAACCAGGCGCCCAAGCCTCCCCAAAAGTCAGTGAATGCCTCGGCAACATAAGCCGCGTGGCCAGTGCGCACTTCTTCTGCCAACGAGGCGGCAAACGTCTCAAGCTCGTGGTAGAGCCGCAGATCATTCGGGTCTGACCGCGCAAGGAGGCTGAAGGATGTGGGCTCATAAAGGCACAGGGAAGCGACATGCTGCGGGTAGTGGCGCGCGATGTGAAGCACCAAGGCCCCGCCATAAGAATGACCGACGAGGTGCACCGGTCGGCGCGCCCTGCGCAGGTGATCCACAAGGGGCCGGGCTTCTTCTGTCAGCGTATAGGACTGCATCGTCCAGCCCGCGGCGGCTGCCTCCGGTCCTGCAAGGGTCGGGGCAATGAAGGCGGTATCGCCGTTGAAAAGAGGGGCGAGATGCGCCCACTGCGACCCGTTCGCGCCCGAGCAATGCAGTGCCATGACAGGTGTCGCATGCGCCTGCCCGGAACGCTCAACATGAAAAAAACCTGTCTGTGAATTGGTATTCATAACGGTCTCCGGAAAACATGAGTGAAAGTTGTAGCCAACTTTGGGGTCGCCCGGGCGCGTCACCCTGGCGGAAGCGGAGCTGTTGCGCGCGCGTCGGCATGCACCAGCGTCACGATGTGCATCTGGCGGCTTACGCGGAACCCCAGATGATGGTAGAGGGCGATTGCCGCGTGGTTGTCCGCGTAAGTGTGCAGTATCGGGGTTTCACCGCGCGCCACTATGCCCCGCGCCACATGCATCACCAGCCGGCGGGCGAACCCCTGTCCCTGGTACGCCGGGTGAACGCAGACGGCGCTGATCTCGCAATAGCCGGGCAGCCGCAGCCGCTCTCCCGCCATGGCCACGAGGCGACCCCCGCGCCGAATGCCCCAATACGCCCCCAGCAGATGGGTGCGGGCGGCAAATGGGCCGGGCTCGGCACGTGCCACAAGGCCCAGCATCTCCGCCACATCGCCCGGCGTCAGACGCGAAATCATGCCCGCTTCACCTGCCGCGACAGGCTGTGCGAGTATCATCTGCACCCCGGCTGCCTCACGCGTGCAGGCGAGCCCTGCGGGAACCTGCACCACGTCGGATTGCATGAAAACAATACCGTTCATGCGCCGCCGGGTCAGGCGTTCCAAGCAGGACTGCGTCTCTGGCGCAGTTGGGTCAACGGCCCCGAAGGGCGCAACATCTTCGGAATAGGCGCAGGCCGGGCCATCTGTTTCGGCAAAGCCGGTGTGACGCGTTTTCAACGCCGCCCAGACTGGCCGATCAAGGGGTTCCGGTTTGTGGCTGAGACGGATAAATGCTGCGTCCATGGCCTCAGACCCCAGCTCTCGCGGGGCGGCGCACCCATTTTGGCAGATAATCCATCGGATTAGCGACCGGTCTGAAATCAATCGGAGGCGTGAGTTGCGTCAGCCTCTGGGCAAGCGTGCCGTCATCCGCCGCTGCAAGCACCTCGTCCGCACCGCCAACCAGCGTGCCGCCAATGAAGACCTGTGGCACCGTCCGCATACCCGTATGCGAGAAGAGCGCGCGCAGCACCTCGCCCCCCCGATCCTCCTGGCGATACTCGGCGCTGTCGACATCGATGGACCGGAAAGGCACCCCGGCCGCATCAAGGAGACGCCTTACGGCCCAGCAGAACTCGCACCACTCAAAACCGAACATCACAACAGGATCGTTTGCATCGTCTATGACCGCCCTGACGAAATCGAGCATTTCTTCGGAGACCGGCGGGGCCGGCTCATTCCGGGTGGACGCCGGTGGTGTCACCGGTGCCTGCGCCCTGGCGGATCGCGCAATTTCCGCCTCCTCTTCGTCCATTTCAACCTTGATGTGATCGAACAGCGGTGTTGACAGATATCGCTCGCCCGTATCGGGGACCATGGCGAGGATCGTGCTGCCCTCGGGTGCACCTTCCGCCAGCGCAATCGCCGCGGCGACGGTGGCCCCGCCGCTGATCCCGCAGAAAACGCCCTCCCGCCGCGCCAGCTCCTGCGCGACCCGCAGCGCGTCCGCGCCGGGGACGGGTTGGAAGATATCAATCCGGCCAGCGTCCTGTACGTCACCGGCCAGCTTGGAGATGAAGTCGGGGGTCCAGCCCTGCACGGGATGGGCGCGCGCGTTCGGATGGCTGCGCGCGGCCGCCCCATCCGGTCGCCGCAGTTGCGGCACGCCGCTGGCGAGGAGCTGCGCATTGTCGGGCTCCGCAACGACGATGCGGGTGTCGGGGCTGTGCTCTCTCAACTGACCCGCGACGCCGTTCAACGTGCCACCCGTGCCGACCCCGGTCACCCAGTAGTCAAGCCCGATTTCCTCGAAGTCACCGAGGATTTCCTGAGCGGTCGTTTGCGCGTGAAACTCTGCGTTGGCTTCATTTTCGAACTGTCGACAAAAGAACCAGCCCCGCGCCTCGGCCAACCGTTCGGCGGTTCGAAACATACCCGTTCCACGCTCGGAGGCGGGCGTCAGGATAACCTTTGCGCCCAGGAACCGCAGCAGTTTCCGGCGTTCGAGGCTGAAATTCTCGGCCATGACGATCACCAGCGGGTAGCCTTTTTGCGCGCATACCATGGCCAGTCCGATGCCAGTGTTGCCCGACGTTGCCTCGATGACGGTCTGACCGGGTTTCAGCGCACCCGACCGCTCCGCATCCTCGATCACGGCGAGCGCCAGCCTGTCCTTGACCGATCCCAGCGGGTTGAAGGCCTCAAGCTTGGCAAAAAGCGCCACGTGGTCCGGCCCGATGTTGTTCAGACGGACCACCGGTGTGCCGCCGATGGTGTCGAGAATGGATGCCCTCGGTCCGTTCCGGGCCGCGCGGTTCGGGTTTGTGACGCCAGACCCGGCGTTCTGCTTTTCGGCAAGTTCAACGAATAAGTTCGACATGTTTAAGCTCCTTTTTACGCGGCCTGTTCAGGCGGCGCGGCACGCGTCGAGGTGCCGTTCGATATGAATGGAAAGATCATGCGTGTCCGCCGCCGCCCCCGAGATCTGGTGCGACCGGCGGCGGCGCAATATGGGCAGCCCCAGCACGTAAAGCCCCTGCACCGGACAGATGCCGCCGTCGTGCCGCAGCCGACCGCGGGCATCAAAGAGCGGCATATCCATCCACCTGTGGTCAGCCGTATATCCGGTCGCCCAGACGACTGTGCGAAGAGACCCGCTCAGTTCCAGTGAGAGGCGGGGGGTGGTGCCCAGGACGGTCGGTTCCGGCCGGTCGGGTGCGGTGATCCGGCCGGGTTCTGCCATGGCTGCGATCCAGTCATCAATGCGCTGAAGCGTGCGGTTCATTTTGAGATCCGCGGATGATGTGAGGCTTTCAAGACCACCCGAGAAAAGTGCCCTGCCATCGCGCAGCGCAGACAATCGCCCGGTGATTTCAACGCCAAGGGCCTGCAGTGCATTCAGATCGACCGCGCTGGCGCCATGAAGCTGTGCAGAGGGTACCCTGCGCGCACGAGAGAGGTCTTCGATCTCGCCCGCGCGTTCGTCGCTTATGCCGCAGACATCAAGCCAGTGATCAATGTCGCGCCCGCGGTAGCGGCGCGGCAGGCGCAGGTGTCCGCCTACCGCCAGAATAACCTGCCTGCCCGAAAGCTGCAGTTCGCGGGCGATCTGAACGCCGGACGCCGATGCGCCGACAACAAGAACGTCGCCGGGCGGCAGGGCCGCAGGATTGCGGTAGCGATCCGTGGTGATCTGAAGAATGCCTGGCGGGATGTCCCCTGACAGCGCGGGCACCCTGGGCAGCCGGGTTGCGCCCGTTGCGTTCACAACTGTCTCGGCGCTGTAGGGCCCCTGGTCGGTTTCGATGCGAAACCCCTGAGCCTCGCGGGTAAGCCGTGTGACCGTCACACCGCCGCGCACCGGGGCGGCTATCGTTTTCGCATACAGCTCCAGACTGTCGGCGAATGCCGTGGCCGACATATAGCTGTCACGGTCGGGACCTTTGTACGGCGCGCCGGGAAGGCCATTGGCCCAATTGGGTGTAATCATATGCAGGCTGTCCCAACGCTCTGTGCGCCAGGCGTGGCCCGGACCGCCACGTTCGAGAACGACGTGATCGACAGACCGGCAGGTCAGGGCCCGGCTCATGGCGAGGCCGGCATGCCCTGCGCCGATGATGATGGCGGTTGCGTGTTTCATGTCGCTGCCTTCTGCGTCCGGAAAACCCGGCCACATTGTGTTTCTAAGAGAGGTCAGGGCGCCCGGGCGGGCACCCTGTTTGGAACCCGTGCAGGTTAGAACGGCAGGTCGGTTCGTCGGACCGGCCTAAAAAGATCGCCGCGCGTCAGTCCGATATCGTTGAGCAGCCTTTCGTCCATGTGCCTGTCAAGCCGACCGATTGGCCGGCGGCGGGGCGTGCCTCGCCGGGTGAGGATGAACTGTCGGATCCTGCTGATCAGATTGGCTTCCGGCGCGGTTGGTCGTTCGGCTTTCCGGCAGCGGGCCTCCGCCTCTTGAGCATGAGTGTGCATTGCAAAGTCCTTTCGTAAGCTGCTGCGGTCAGGCGGCGTCAGACGACGGTCACCTGAACGGCAGTTGGGTTGGTGAGAATGTCGAAGACGGCGGAACGCTTCTGCGCTTGTGCGACCAGTGCCGCGATGTCTTCGCTCGAGGCATCAGCGTCGATGTCGAACGTCACGCGCACGGCCTTGAAGCCGTTGCGGACATCCGCGTCGATGCCAAGGATTCCGGCGATGTCCATGTCGCCCTCAAGCATCGCCCTGACCGACCGGAGCTTGATGCCGCGGTTTTCGGCCACCGACGCGACGCCCGCCGTCAGACAGCTTGCCAGGGCGCTCAGCACGATTTCGACGGGTGTTGGCCCCATGTCTTCGGCTGCGAATTGTGGCGGGTGATCCGCGTCGATCGAGAACCCCTGCCTGTGGCTCTGTTCTTCTCCGAGGCCGAAAAACCCTTCGATTGTGGAGCGGCTGTGAACACCATCAATCCACTCACAGGCTGCGCGCCAGGTGAATTGCGCGGCGTCGGGCGCCGCCTCAAGGGCTGCGCGTGCGTCAAGCAATGCCTGAACGTTGACGCCGTTCTTCTGGGAAGTTTCCGTATTTAAGGTCATGTGAAGGTCTCCTTTTCTGTGTTGAAATCGGCGCGGGCCCCGATCGGCCCCGCGCCGGCAGTGGGCGTCAGAGGCCCGGGCGCTGCGGCAGCGCGGTGAAAAGCTGGATGTGTGCGCTTTCGCCAAAATCGCCGGGCATGACACCGTAGGTCATGCCGTCGCTGTGCCAGTTGACTGCAAGGCCCGCAGTCAGCTGTTCGCCGGACAATTGCAGCGCTGTGTCAAAGCTCTGATCGAAAGTGGCAGATCCTTCCGCATCGGCGACAAAAACCGACTGGCTGCCGTCGAACGCGCCCACCGGCAGATCGAATGTGCCGATGAACGGATCGGTTTCGCCATTGACCATGAAAAAGTGCCACAGCGTGTAGACCCCGTTTGGAACAAGCCCCTCGAACTCGACGGTCAGATGACCTGCGCCATCTTCGACATGGTAGTGTCCGATGCCAGAAGCGGACAGCCAGTCACCAAGGGTCAGATCGAGCTTTGCGCCCTTTTTGAACGGGCCAACGGCTGCGGGGTTGCCCGGATCATGCGGCTGCGGTTTGGCGGCGGCGAAAAGCGGTGCGTTGAGGTTGCTGTCATCAGGACCGGGCCGATAGACTTTGCCCTGCGAGGATCCGCGCGTGACGTAGACATCCTGCTCTGCCACGCCCGCTTCGACGTGGGACAGGAAGGTGATGTCGAAAGCGACCGCCGGGCCTTGCCCGTCCGCATCGACCGCCCAGGCCGGCGCGGCGAGGGTTGAGGTCATCAGAAGAAGTGTAAGAGTTCGCATGATCTGTTCCTTTTGGTTTGCAAATATGTGCGGCACTGCCGCGGTTAGCTCCGCCGTCCGGACGGCGGTATCTTGGAAGTTCAGGCGGCCCGCGCCGGGAGACAGGCATGGCCGATCTCATGAATATGGCGATGGTCGGTGCCGCAGCAGCCGCCGAAGACACGCAGGTTCGGCAACAGCGGCAAGAGGCTGGCATAGTCACGCCCAAGCGCCCTCGGGTCGCCCACGTCAAGCGTTTCGGCCTCGTCAAGCTCGGCGTGGCTCTTGCGCGACGCGTTTGCGCGCAACCCGCCTATCCTGAGCGGCCAGTCTTCCCGGGTCTGCAACGCTGACCGGAAGTGATCCGGGTGCGCGCAATTGATCATGTAGTAGCTGGGGCCACCGGACGGGTCGGCATCGACCTCGCGGATCGCGTCACCCAGCGTCTGTCCGGACGGCAGCCGCCCGTCAGTTTCTACCGTGAAGGCCAGCGCCAGGGGCATGCCCAATCGCCTGCAGGCCCGTGCGATCCCGGCTGCCTCACCGGCGTGCGTCATGGTGATTGCACTGATCATGTCGACACCTGCCGTCGCAAGCGTCGCGATCTGCTCGGCGTGATAGGCGTCTGCGGCACTTGGCGTCAGTAATTCGTCAGCGATATAGCCATCCGACCTGGGCCCCACATTCCCGCTGACGACGAATGGCGCCGCGCCTTCGTACCGCGAGCGCAGATCAAAGAGCATGGCGACAGCTGCGCGATTGGCGTCCGCCAGTGCCCTCGCATCATAGCCTAGCTGTGCGCCCCAGACGCGGCTGGCACGCCAGGTCGCGCTGTCAAGGATCAGGCCCGCGCTTTGCGCGTGCGCCACCTGAATGTAGCTTTCATAGTACCGTCGCAGGGCGTCTTGCCCTTGCTCGCTACTCAGCAGAGTAAAGGCGGCAAAGAGCGGCAGATCCAGCCCCTCGTGGAAAATCAGAGTGGTCTCGATGCCGCCATCGGTCAACAGATGTGTGGTGCCAAGTTGCGGCAGGCGGTTTCGATACTTTGGTTGCGTCATGGCGTCACCGTGTTTTGCTTGTCTGAGAGCAAACTACGCAGCGCCATGCCGCCTGCGAATGACGCGACCGCCGGGCAATATGACGTAACCGCCGAAACTTCTCACACTGGCGTAAGCGGGGCAGGGGGTTCGCGCTTCCCGTGAGCGCATGGGGGCAAATCCGCTGCAATGGGTGGCGCGAGAGACGGTCGGCCCGTGGCAAAAACAAAATCGGAGATAAAGACGCAATCCTTAAGGCCAGAACATCGCTTGGCAGGGCCGCACCGGATGGCGGTTGAGCGCCCGGTACGGCACCGCATTTGAACCAAGGGCGAACGCTCACATCTGCCGCCGCTGTTGGTGCAATCAAAGCAAACGTATCGCGAGGTGACGCTGGCAAAATTGACCGCACCCATTTTCAGGTGACGGCCAAGCCACCCTCATGCTGCCCCATCAAGGTTGATTTTCTGACGCAAGCCGCGCTACGCTGGTGGAGCCGACAAAAGGAATTTCTGTTCTGGCCGGTGTCTTATCTCCAGCAGCGCCGATGCACCGAATAACAGAAAGGAACGAGATGCAGGCTTCGCTGTCCTTACCGTCTATGGCCATTGTTGCGATGGCCCTGTTTGCTGCGGCGTCTTACTCAGGAAACCCGGCGCAGGCAGAAGGCGTCACCGATGCCAAAGCCGACGCAAGGTCGGGTGACGCAGGTCTGGGTGAGGTGCTCTACAGGAAAACATGCCGTGCCTGCCACGGCCCCACAGCGAAAGGCATGGCCAGCTACCCGAAGCTTCGTGATCAAACTGTGTCCTATCTTGTCGATAAGCTGGAACGATATCGCGCAGGCGAAAAGTTAGGTCCGAACACGGCTTTGATGGCGCCCCGCGCGAAAGAACTATCCGACGAAGACATCCTCAATATTTCGACTTTTATCGCCTTGCTTGAATAGCGACGACGCGTGGTGAGGGCAGATTTCGAAACTGGGATCAAAAACAGATTTTGGAATTACTGAAGACTACCCATCCGGGCTGAGGCAGCCACCGTAACAAGTGCCCCACATCCATCGAGCGGGATGAAACAGAACCTTTTGGGAGGAAAACATGGCTACTTTGCAACGCTCTTGGGCGCTTATGTTTGCTGTTGGCACGATTTTCGGCGCAGCCCCGGCAATCGCGCAAAACACGACCAGTCTTTCGCATACAGTCGTGCTGGAAGACCTTGAAAATCCATGGGACATGGCGTTCCTGGACGACGGAACGATGTTCTACACTGAAAAATGCAAGGGCCTTTCGGTTCTCTTGCCATCGGGTGATACGATGGCCATTCTGGGCATGGGCGGGGTTGAAGGCTATGGGTCCAATGCCGACGATCTCTTCTGCGAGGGCCAGGCCGGTATGATGGGCGTCGCGGTTGATCCGGACTTTGACGACAACCGGCGCATCTATGTCTATTCGACCTCAAACATGGTGACACCGCACACCAATCGCCTGATGCGCTTTGTGGTCAGCGATGATTTCTCGAACGTCTCTGACCGGACCGATATCGTCGAAGATGTGCCCTACAAAATGAAGGCCTCCGACCACCCGTTCGGCGGCCCCGGCGCACATAACGGCGGTCGTGTCCGGTTCAATCCGGCGGACGGTTATCTTTATCTGACAACAGGCGATACCCACAACGGCGTGGTGCCGCAGAGCCCGACGATGATGGGCTCCAAGGTTCTGCGCATCGACACCACCGGCGCGCCCGCGGATGAAAACACCCCGCCTGTCGGCTTCGATAAACGCACCTACACCTATGGTCACCGGAACGTGCAGGGCATTGCCTTTCACCCGCAGACCGGCACTGCGATCACGGCAGAGCACGGGCCCTGGCATTCGGACGAGATCACGGTTCTGCGCAATGGCGGCAATGCCGGATGGGACCCGCGCCCGAACATGGCTGGACGTGGCGACTGTCCTGACAACTACTGCGGCTACACGCCAAACCAGATGGTGGGCCTGAACCGTTTCCAGCGTGCGGCGTATATGCCGATGACCGATTTCGAAACCTACCCGGACGCCATGCCACCGATCTGGAACAACAACGGCTGGTCACAAGGCACGTCATCGGCGGCCTTTCTCGAAGGCGCGGCCTGGGGTGACTGGGAGGGCGCCCTTGTGGTTGGCATCATGGGCATCGGCTTTGGTGGCACGCCGCTCGGCCAGCGTATCGATGTGATCCAGCTATCCGACAACGGCACCGATGTTGTGGACGTGACCGAGATGACCCTGCCAATGGAGCCGGGGCGCTTCCGGTCGCTGGTCATGGGACCGGACGGCAGCCTCTACGCGGCTATTGACGAAGGGATGATCCACAAGATCACGCCCTGAGCATCAAACAGACGGCGCCGTCCGGGGACGGCGCTGTCTTCCGGGCACATGCGCGTCATTTCCCCAACAAGAACGCCTTTGGCATTTCATATCGCTGGTCATCGACGCGGATCGTGTAGGTGTCGCCGATCAACTGCCAATCCGTATCCGTGCCAACGCCGGACATCGTCGCGTTGGCCCGCATGAATTGGCCGTGCGTAAAAAACAGATGGCGCGTAAAACCGTTTTGAAATGTCACAAAAACGGTCGCATCGCCGCCGCCGCTGCGCGCAATCGCGGCACGACATTGTCCCAGGGCTTGACCCTGTTCCTGCGCACAGGAAATCGTGCTTGTCGCATCGAAGTCGTTCGCCCGCGCCCGCTGTTTGCTGGTGTCGGTTCCGGTTGGGATGATGCCGTCGGGACCTTTGGCAGGCTGAAGATACGCGGCCTGAACATAGCCCTCGTTACCTCCGCGAAGGGGGATAACCTTGCACCAGACCTCGCCCGAAACTGCGGCGCATCCCAGGTTCGAAAGAACAGCGCTTCGGGGAAATTCGGTGCGTGTGTCGGCGTCGGTTGCTGGCGCAGAATACAACACAAGACCGTCGGTCATCACCTCCAGTCTTCTCGGGCCATTGTCTTCGGGCGCGGCCATTACGACCGCCGGGTCGCTGGTCTGCGCTAAGCATGGGTCGCCTGCGCCGACAGTCGCCACTCCGATGACCGAACAAGATAATGCGCGAAGCCCTGTCGCGACCATAAATGAGCCCTCGCCGTAGGATGCGCAAAGATCCCGTGACCGGGACATGCTTAAAGTCTTACAAAGCTCAGTCCCGCACTCGGCGGATGTTACCACAATCCTCGCCGCCGGGCCAACTTGCGGAGCGCGCTACATCGGATTGGCGGTGCTTTCATTGGCTCGTACCGGTGATCGATCTGCGGGTTACCGCTTCCTCGGAGGGCGTTTGGATCATATTGCCGTGGCGCGGTGAATGCGGACAACCTTGCACGCAGAGCGACTGACCGTTTTTTTCCGCTTGGGGTTTCGTACGGGACCATGATCCGAGTGGATTTGTGACTGCGGACAACGGTCACCTTGAGCAACCGCATTTGACCCCACGGTCCGCCAGACCGGATAGGCGCTTCCGGTTGCAAAAGGGTTGTCACAAAACGTTCATTAATCTGTTACACGCGGGTAATCAGCCGCACAGGATGAGTTCATGCGTCCTGCGCAATAGTTGATCCGTAGGGTGCCTGCTCCGAGGCGCCAGTCAAGGATCACAAATATGCTCGAACAAGTTCTCGCCCCCGAAACGCTCATTCGATTCATCATCAACATTGTCGCCATGTTGGTGCTGGTTTTCGGATTGTACTATAGCCGCTATCGCGACAAGGAACTTGTGACGGCGGCGTCGCTTTTCAACGTTTTCGCCTTTGGCGTGCTCACGGTGCTTTCTTCCGTGGAATTCAGTCTGGCGGCCGGGTTTGGCCTGTTTGCAATCCTCGCACTTTTCACCCTGCGATCAGAGCAGATTTCAAAAGTCGAAATCACCTATTTCTTTGGCGCGATCGCTATCGCTGTCATCTGCTCGATTCAAGGCACGGAAATCGCCTTTGTCGGCGTGATTGTCTCGCTGGTTCTGGCGGGGGCGTGGGCACTTGATCATCCGCGCATTCTACAGTCTGCCGATGGCGTCAAGATCACGCTCGACAAGATCGACCCGCACGCCCTGTCGGACCCCGAAACCATGCGCAAGGACCTGTCCAACCGCTTGGGTGTCGATGTGATGTCCTATCAAATCACCGCGCTCGATTACATCAACGACATGGCGCGTATCAACGTGTTCTTCCGCAAGGCTTAACCCCCCAAAAAACTCAGGAGGCTGACATGGATCTCAATGTCGCACAAACGCTCGCCGGTTTTGAAAAGATCAGCCTAGAGGGGCTGAACAGCAAAGCGGCCATGCTTGAACGTCTTGATAACAAGTACATTCTTCCGGCCGCGACTTTTAAACCTGCCTTGGAGAAGTTCTCTGAACGTTTCGACGTTCTGGAGATCGATGGCAAGCGCGCTTTCACCTATGCGACCAGATATTACGATGACGCAGAACTGCGCGGCTATTACGACCATCACCAGGGTCGCCGCAAACGATGCAAGGTCAGGGTGCGCGAATATGTGGACGCCGGCTTCAGCTATCTCGAAGTGAAGCTGAAGGACAAGCGCAAGATAACCGTCAAGAAGCGGCTGAAGGTCAATGATCAGACAAACCCGCTGAACGATCGGGCGGTCGCATTCATCGAAGCCAACTACCGCGACATCTACGCGGAAGGTTTCGGCAAAACGCTGCATCCCGTGATCGCCATGAAGTACTTGCGCATCACACTGGTCGCCAAGCAAGGCGGAGAGCGCATGACCATCGACACCCGTCTTCAGTTCGAGGCAAACGGTGTCGCGCGTGCGGTTGAGCCTGACATGTTCATCATTGAAACGAAATCCGCCCGCGGCAACGGACATGCTGACAAAATTCTGCGGGGCCTGCATCTGCATCCGACGAAGCACTGCTCAAAATACTGCATCGGGCTGGCTTCGACCGGCGCGGTCGCACGTCAGAACAATTTTCTGCCAGCACTCAAAAAACTGCGGCTCGCCGACGCGTGTAGCATCTAAATCTTCCCGCAACAGAACATCGGAGACCGACCACGGCTTGAGTGAACAGTGCATACCTCCCTGGCTAGTTCAGATGATAGCCCGCCGACTAGGTCGGTTTCCTGACCGCACAGGTACCGCTTTTGGCGCTTGCATCGCGCTGAATATGGGCGCCAAAGACATCGCCACCCAAGTGGGCCGCAGTGACCGTGGCCGCTACTGTCCAGGCTCTCGACCCCTGGCTGATTTCGGACCAGAGGGTCTGACTTCGGGGTAGGATGGCTGCATTGCATTCTGCGGTCACTTGGCTCAATCTCACCCAATGAACCTGGAAGAAAAATCCGCTTTTGCGATCGATCTCTGTCAATTGGCTGGCCGAAAGGCGCGCGGCTATTTCGAAAACAGGCAAGAGCTTAACGTTGATCAGAAGGGCGCTCAGGATTGGGTCAGCGACGCGGATCGCAATGTGGAATTGCTGATCCGGGATCATATTTCCGAAAGCTGGCCGCGCGATGGTATCTTCGGTGAGGAGCATGCCGCAACGCAGGGCCAAAGCGGGTTCGACTGGGTTATCGACCCCATAGACGGCACGACAAACTTTGTTAACGGCATCCCGAACTGGACAATCGTTCTGGCCGGCGTGGCCGACGGCAAAACGCAGGTCGGCGTGATCCACGACCCGATTACACATGAGACTTTCGCGGCAATTCGCGGCGGTGGCGCCATGCTGAACGGTGCTCCCATCCATGTGAAAACAGGGGTTGGTCTGGATAGTGGAACCGTCGCCGTAGGGTATTCAAACCGAATTGACGCTCGAAATGTCGTGCCGGTCGTGCAAGCACTTCTCGACCATGGTGCCATGTTTCATCGCAATGCCAGCGGGGCGCTGTCGATTGCCTATGTCGCAGCCGGGCGGCTTCTGGGCTATGTCGAGGAACACATGAACGCGTGGGACTGCCTTGCCGGCCAATTGCTGATCGAAGAAGCGGGCGGGATCGTCGAAAAGCAGGACGCCGACGAGATGATCCGCAACGGCGGGCGTGTGATCACGGGAACGCCGGAGGTTTTCGACACCCTGAAGAAAATTGCAGTATCGGCGTGGAAGGCCTGAGCTTAACCGATTGATCTCCAGGGATGACGTGGCACCAGATTACCCAAGTCAGCCGACCAGTAATGTCCCTGGCCCGGCTGATCGTGTACCCGGCTGATCGGTAGACGCGACAGGGCGCAGTACAAAAGCGTGCCAACCGCGCCATGCGATACGATTGCCAGATCACCGCGCCCGTGGCCCGCGACGATGGATCGAACGGCGGTCACGATCCGCGATTGCGCATCTGTTGCGCGCTCCCATCCCCTGAACGAGGTCTCCGGGTTTGCAAAGAACGCATCCGCCGCGCGTTCGAAAACCTCCGGTGGCAGAAATCCCGTGGCCGTCCGGTCATTCTCCCCCAGGCAAACGTCCTGCTGCACGGGCACGTCAAGATAAGCTGCAAGGTGTTCTGCCGTGTCCCGAGCTTTACGTTCCTCACTGGACCAAATGGCAGTAACGTCAGACAGAAGAGCAGAGCGCGCGAACGCCCGCGCCCGTGCGTGCCCGGTCTCGTTCAGGCCCCACTGGGTGACCGGACAGGCTGCATCCACTGCAACTTCGGGGTGCGATACGAAGATCAACGAGGCCATTTAACCTTCGTCGGGGAGCAGCACCGGCCCCTTCCCGGCAAAGGTCATCCGCAACTCGCTCCCGACCTCGAAAGGCGTGTCGACATTATCCTGCACTGCAAAAACCTGCCCGAAGTCTCCGGTCAGCGTGTACTCCATGCGCACGCCGACATAGGTTGCCTTGGCAACGCTTGCTTTTACGCCCGTCTCTCCACCGATGACGATACGCGAGGGCCGCACAGCCAGCGTCGCTGAACCTGGTCCAAGGCCGCGCGCGGGCAGATCATGGCGGTAGTTTTCGATTTCAATGGTGGCCACGTCTCCGTCCACCGCCACGATCTGGCACCCGATCAGGTTGGCTTCACCGATGAAGTCCGCCACGAACCGGTCGTTGGGGGCGTCGTAAAGCTGTCGCGGCGTGCCGATCTGGGCGATGGCGGCGTTTCGCATGACCACAATCTCGTCCGATACGGCAAGCGCTTCTTCCTGGTCGTGGGTCACATAGACGACGGTCAGCCCGAGATCCTGCTGGATTGCGCGGATGTCTTCGCGCACCTGGCGCCGCAGCTTTGCATCGAGATTTGACAAAGGTTCGTCGAACAGGAGCACCTGCGGTTCCAGAACCAGGGCACGCGCCACCGCGACACGCTGTTGCTGGCCGCCGGACAGCTCCGACGGCAGGCGGCCATCAAATCCTTTCAGTCCCACCAGTTCCAGCCCTTTAAGCGCGCGTGCCCGCGCCTCTTCCTTGCCGAAGCCGGAAAACGTCAGCCCATACCTGACATTTTCCAGAACGCTCATATGAGGGAAAAGCGCGTAAGACTGGAAAACCATGGAAACGTCACGATCCGTGGCAGGCAGTTTCGTGACATCGCGGTCACCGATGAGGATACGCCCGGAACTGGCCATCTCCAGCCCCGCGATCATGCGAAGGGTTGTCGTTTTACCGCAACCGGACGGCCCGAGCAGGGTGACCAGTTTGCCGGCATCCACATTCAGGTTGATGTTATCCACGGCAATAACATCCTTGCCAAAAACCTTGGAGACATTCTCGAACCGTACTGGCGCGGCTTTGCTGGCAATTGTCATGTCGCTCATGTCGACCTCCCTGCGCCGAAATTGGTTCGCCGACCGATCTGCACCCGGCCAACGAGGAACTGTAGAATGCCCACGGCGGACAGCATCACAAAGATCAACGTCGTGGAATAGGCAATTGCGAGCCCGTAGTCGTTGTTTTCGACACGCCCGATGATGTAGCTGGTCGCCATGTCATATTCAGCTGATACGAGGAAAATGACGGCTGAAATCGCGGTCATTGCGCGCACAAAGCTGTAAACTAGGGCGGCGAGGATCGCGGGCCTCAGCAGTGGCAGGATCACGCGGCGGAAGGTCTGCCACGAATTCGCCCCCAGCGTCAGAGACGACTCGTCAAGCGATTTGTCGAGCTGACTCATACTGGCAATTCCCGCGCGCACGCCGACGGGCATATTCCTGAAGATGAAGCTGACCACCAGAATAACGCCGGTTCCCGTGATCTCGATCGGCGGCACATTGAACGCGAGAATATAGCTTACTCCGATCACTGTGCCCGGAATGGCAAAGCTGAGCATGGTGCCGAATTCAAAGGCGTTCTTGCCGGCAAAGCTTTGCCGTGTGAGCAGGTAAGCCGTTACCAAACCCACAGCGGCGGTCAGCGGTGCGGCGATGGCTGCAATGGTGATCGTCGTCCAGAAACTATCCCATGCCGCGCCCGTCCAGCGGATGCCCTCGGCTTCAAAACGCACCGAAAAGGCGGTGATATAATGCTTGAAGGTCAGTGAGTTGTTCACGCCCCACAGCTCGACCACGCTGCCGTAGATGATCATGCCGTAAACGACAGCTGTGAACAAAGCCCACCCCAGAGCCACGCACATGACAGGCGCAGCAAGGCCCGTCGGCATCAACGGATGCACGCCTGCATCTCCCTTTCCTGACACCGTCGTGTAGCTCTTTTTCCCCAGCCAGGCGCGTTGTGCATAGAACGCGGAAAGCGTGAAAAACAACAGAACCATGGCCAGAACCGCCGCGCGACCCTGATCGTATTGCGCGCCGACGATAGCAAAGAAAATCTCGGTCGAGAGGACATCGAAATTTCCGCCCAGGACAAGCGGGTTGCCAAAGTCGGCCATGCTTTCGATGAAGCCCAGCAGGAAGGCATTTGCCAGACCCGGCCGCATCAGCGGCAGGGAAACCGTGCGAAACGTCTGCCACCGGTTGGCGCGCAATGTCTGCGCGGCCTCCTCCATTGACGGCGACACACCCTCGACCACGCCGATGAGGACAAGAAAGGCGATGGGGGTGAAGGCCAGTGTCTGCGCGATCAGCACGCCGGGCATCCCGTAGAGCCAGCGCGTCGGTTGCGTGCCAAAGACATCAGCGAAAAAGACGGTGACTGTCCCGGACAATCCGAAAAGCAGGATCAGCGCCAGCCCGATCACAAAGGGCGGCGTGATAATCGGCAGCACCGTGAGCGCCCGGATCGCGCGTTTGTAGCGAAAGCCCGAACGCGTCACGACCAGCGCGAAACACAGGCCCAGAACGGTTGTGATGAACCCGACAAGAAGGGCGAGAAAGAGTGAATTCCACGCGGCCCCACATCTGGCACCCGCAAGGCACCCCAGCCCCCAAAGGCGATCATCAAAGAACTTGGCGGCGAAGACGGACAGGGAATAGGCGCCGTCCTCTGTAACAAAGGCGGCAAACAGCATCTTGGCGATGGGAAAGAACACGAAGGTGGTGACAATGGCGATCACCCCGCCAATTGCGCCGACAACAAAAACATCGCCATTGATGGCACCGCGGGCGGCAATGCCCTGCGTCAGCAGGAACAGAAACGCCGATGCCGTGATCATAGCACCGTAGCCCATGCCGAACTGTCGGTCGCCCAGATCGCCAAGTAACGCGCTGAGCCAGTCAAAGTTGTAGCCACGGATTCCAATGCCAAAACCCTGTGCAATCAACCAGGCAAAGCCCATCGCGCCGGACAGGATCAGCAGGCGCGCGTACCACGGGTCCGATTTCGTGCGACGCAGCGCAAGAAGCGGCAGCGCCAGTGCCAAAAGCAGCGGTGCGAGCCACAGTTTTTCACCCTGGCCGATCAGGAAGAGGGCGGGCGCATAGTCTTCGTCGAACGGATAGCCATCCACCAGCCACTCAAACGACAGCAATCCGTCTTCCAGCATGTACCATGGCAGAAGGCAGTAGCCGACCCACCCGGCGATGATCCATAAGGTCAGTACCGGGTGAGTGGTCTTATCGTTTTCGGATGCGCGCAAGGTTTATTGCGGCAAAACCGAAACGTCTTCATCCCACTTTTGCAGCAGGCGCTTGCGTTCGTCGGAGGAGCCGTACTTCCTGAAGTCGTAGTCTATCAGCTTGATCGTGCTCATATCGGGCGCAGATGGAGACGTTTCCGCTCCCTTGTTCGAAGGCACCTGAAAGGCGTTGACCTGCAGCGCAAGGTTTTGCGCCTCGGTACTTAGCGCCCAGTCATAAAACTTTTTGGCTTCTTCCTCATTGCGGGCGCCATCAATGATCGACATGGAGCCGATCTCGTAGCCTGTTCCCTCGCAAGGTGCGACGACCTTCACCGGGAAACCGGACACGGCCTGTTTGACCGCATCATGCATGAAGACAATGCCAATGGTGTTCTCGCCACGACCGGCCGCCTTGATGGGCGCAGACCCTGATTTCGTGTACTGGTTGATGTTGGCATGCAGCCCCTTCATGAAGTCAAAACCCTCGTCTTCGCCGAAGATCTGCACCATTGACGCCAGCGTCGTATAAGCCGTGCCGGAGGAATTCGGGTTCGCCATTTGCACATGGCCTTTGTATTCAGGCTTCAACAGGTCTTTCCAGCACGACGGCTCTGGCAGGTTGTTGGCGGCCAGCAGATCAGTGTTGTAGCCGTAGCCAAGAGCGCCGGAGTAAATACCGATGGTCTTGTTGCCGGCACTTTCGGCCTGGCTGATGGCCCAATCATGCAGTTGGTCGCGCATCGGCGAGACATACTCCATCGTCAGACCTTCTTCGGCTGCCTGCAGGTGTGGGTCGCCTGTACCGCCCCACCAGACATCGCCCTTCGGATTAGACGATTCCGCACGGATCTGGGCGAAGGTTTCACCCGACGATTTCCGTGTCATGTTTACATCAATGCCTGTCGCGTCCTCGAAACTGCGGGCCATCAACTGGCACCAGTCTTCCTGCGCACTGCAGTAAAACGTCAGCTTGTCGGCCTGCGCGGCCGACAGCGACGCGGATAGCGCAAGCACCGATACCGCTAATGTGGTAGCAAATCTCTTCATGTTTTTTCCTCCCATGGTTTTCGTTTGACCGGCCTTTTACGGCTCTTGTTGTGCGCAGCTTCTTGAGGCTTTGCGCAAATTTCCAATGATCGCCATACTGTTAAAGCGTTTGGCAAGTGTCTTCAGGCTTTCGGCCCTGTCGTGTTCATCGACCAGACGCGCGTATTTCTTGCTCATACCCGGCTTCCTAGCCCGTCTGCACGCGCAAGGCGGCTGTCCAGCAAGTCCCCTGTTTCCTTGGCAATCGGGTATGCCACGTAGGACAGCGCCGCATTGATTTGCTTGAGCAAGCGCAGTGATTCCTGATGGATGTTGGTGGTGTCCAGACTGGCGGATGGACCCGGCTGCAACCGCTTGAGGTGCCTTTCCTGCAATTTCTGTTCTTCGACCCGAATGCGGTCCTTTTCAGCGACAAGCTGCCGTGCGGCCTCTGCATCACCGGTGGTCAGAACACTCAGCGCCAGCTGTCCGTTTGAAACAACCTGGTCATGAAAGTCTTCAAGGTCGGCCAACCCCTGATCCGAAAACGCAAGCCCGCCATCGTGCATCTTCCTGGCCAGTGCGACAAGGTTCACCGCAATCCTGTCGGCGGCTTCCTCAAGACTGTTTGCGGTCGCAACGATGTCGAATGTCTTTTTGCCTTCAGCGTCGTTCAGTTCAGTCTCACGAAGCTGCGAAATATAGATCTTCACGTCGAAATGCATCCGGTCGATATCATCCTCACGCCGTTCGATCACGCGCGCAAGTTCCGGATCCCATCCGCGGAACAGGTGCATGACCGGAACGAGTATCGCTTGCACGGTTTCAGCCATCCGCAGCAGTTCACGCTGCGCGCAGGCCAAGGCCAGCGGAGCATGATCAAACGCATCGCGGTCCAGTGCGGACACACTATCGCTCATGGCCTGCGGATGCTTTGGCAATGCGCCGTCGATCCCGCGAAGCAGCGGTCCGACAAACGGAAGGGCCAGTATGATCAGAACGCCGTTGAGCAGCATGTGAAGGACAATTGCCTGCTGGCCTGCCGCCGCGCCCAGAAGGGTCATATCGATGACGCCACCGATCAGAAGCAGAAGCATGAGGACAGTGACCAGACCGCGCGCGACAAGGTTGCCGGCAACAACAAGCCTTGCCGGGCGTTCGCCGGACCACAAAAGAACGAAGGGAATGAGCGCGCCGCCAAGATTGGCCCCGATCACCATCGCCGCTGCTACCGGTCCCGCGATCACTCCCGCTGCGGCAAAGGCGGCGTAGGTCAGCACCGCGACAAGGCTGGAATGCATGACCCACGCCAGCAATGCGCCGACGGCGTAGGCGCTCACTAAATCTGCTTCAAAATAGGTCCCGATTGCCTGGACGATTTCGTTTCCGGCGATGGGCAAGGTCGCGGTTCGGATCATCTCCAGTGACATCAGGACCAGCGCGACACCCAGGATAATTCGCCCGATCTGTTTGATCTTGCGGTTGCTTGCCTTGAGAAAAGTCACGATCCCGGTCAGCAATGCAAAGGGGATGACACCCTGAACCGGCAATACCAGAACCTGCGCCATAAGTGCCGAGCCGAGGTCTGCTCCCAGCAAAAGCGCCAGCGCGGCTTGCGGCGCCAGTATTCCCGAAACCGCGAATCCGGCACCAATAAGCGCCACCGCGGTCGAGCTCTGCATCAGCATCGCGGCGAGACCGCCGCCCGAGGCTGCAGATATCGGATTGCCTGCAAGGGTCTTCAGCCGGCGCTTGAGTTGCGGCAGGAATGCTCGCTCAACCCCTGTCCGGATCAACCGAACCGACCACAGCAGCAGCGCAACCGCCGCGGCCAGATGCGCGGCAAGCATGATCATGACGGGGTCTCGATGATTGGGGAAAACACAGGCAAAGCGATTGTAGTCAACTCCATGTCAGGCTGCAGTTTCCCAATTCTGTTCATCCAATTGTGGTTTAAGCAACAAAGAAATTGCAAAATGCTGTGAAAGACCTCAGTCTTACGGCGGTAAATGAGTGGGATCGGTCGTTCAGTGGAAACAGCAGCTCAGGATACGAGATTGGGTGACCGCAATGGCAAGCTTAAAAAGACAGAGCGTCGCAAGCAGATTTTACTTGAGCTGAAGCTGCGCCCGCACGTGCGGATCAGCGACCTTGCACAGCGCTTCAATGCATCGGCCGAGACGCTGCGGCGGGATTTGGATGCCCTGGCAAAGGATGGGCTGATTGATCGTGCCCACGGTGGTGCGTCTGTTCCTGTTCAGGGACATTATCCCAGTCTTGAAGAGCGCACCGCCGGCCGCGTCGCCGAACGCGCGAGCATCGCCACTCTCGCTGCCGCCGAAGTGTGTGAGGGCGAAACGATTATGATCGATTCAGGTTCCACGACCATCGAACTGGCAAAAGCGCTGGCCTATCGTGGTGTGTCCTGCACTGTTATCACCAACTCGCTGCCGGTTGCCATGACGCTCGGCCACGGGGCGATAAATGTCCTGCTGTGCCCGGGAGAGTATCAGGCGTCCGAAAGCGCGGTGATCGGCACGGAGACACTGGAGTTTTTGCGGAATTACAATGTGGACCGGTGCATGATGGGTGCATCCGGGCTGTGCAAGGACGGTGTCTCAGAGACCGTTCACGGCTTCGCGGCCGTCAAAAGGGAGATGTTGAGACGCGCATCGACCTGCCAGCTTTTGGTAGGATCTGAAAAGTTCGGTCAGAAAGGTTTGGCGCGGGTTGTGGGCATCGAGGGGCTGAACACCGTGTTTGCCGACGCAAGGCCGGAACAGGATTTGCTGGATGCACTGATCGCGGCAAGGGTGGATATTCGTGTTGCAGATAGTGCGCAGCAAAGTCAGTAATTAAGACAATCAAAACCAGGGAGGAAGAATAAATGAAACTTAATTGGAAACTGATGCTGAGTGCATCCGCGATCGCCTTTCTATCGATCGGCTCGATGGCATCCGCGCAGGAATGCCCGCGCGGCGATCTGGATGAGCGGTTTTGCGACGCCGATGGCGACCTGATCGCCGATATTCCGACGGACGCATCTCAGCAGATCGACCCGGACACGCTGATTTTTGCCTACACACCGGTGGAAGACCCCGCAGTGTACAAAACGGCATGGTCGGATTTTCTGGAACATCTCGAAGCGGAAACCGGCAAAGATGTCGTCTTCTTTCCGGTTCAGAACAACGCCGCCCAGATCGAAGCGATGCGGTCAGGCCGTTTGCACATTGCAGGTTTCAATACCGGTTCAAACCCCTTGGCCGTGAATTGTGCAGGCTTCCGGCCCTTCACTATCATGGCCTCCAAGGACGGCAACTTCGGCTATGAGATGGAGATCATCACATATCCGGGGTCCGGCATCGAGAAGGTCGAAGACATCAAGGGCAAGCAACTCGCCTTTACGTCTCCGACATCCAATTCGGGCTTCAAGGCGCCCTCCGCGATCCTGAAGAGTGATTTCGATCTTCTCCCCGAACGCGATTTCGAGCCGGTTTATTCCGGCAAGCACGACAACTCGATCCTCGGCGTGGCCAATAAGGACTATCTTGCTGCTTCCATCGCCAACTCGGTCAAGTCGCGCATGATCAGCCGTGACGTGATCAGCGAAGACGATGTGATCACCATCTACAAGTCACAGACTTTCCCGACGACCGGCTTTGGCACCGTCTATAACCTCACGCCGGAATTGCAGGAGAGCATTCGCAATGCGTTCTTCAGTTTCGACTGGGAAGGCACATCGCTGGAAGCCGAATTCTCGAAGTCCAACGAAGGCCAGTTCCTTGAGATGACCTATCAGGAATTCTGGGACGTGATCCGCAAAATCGATGCGGCCAACGGCGTTTCCTACGCCTGCGAATAATCTGCTACCAGAAAGAAACAGCGGGCCCACAGCCGTGGGCCTGCGATCAGTCTCAGGGGCAGGGCATGCTGCAGCTAAAAAAACTAACAAAAACATATAAGACGGGTGACCAAGCGCTCAAGGCGATAGATCTGGAGGTCCCGAAGGGCCAAGTGCTCGCGTTGATCGGACCATCGGGCGCGGGCAAGTCCACCATGATACGCTGCATCAACCGCCTCGTGGAGCCCACAAGTGGTGAAGCCCTCCTTGACGGGGTTGATCTTGTGAAGCTGGGCGCCACGGGCCTGCGCAAGACACGGCGCGAGATGGGCATGATCTTTCAGGAATACGCGCTGGTCGAACGGTTGACCGTGATGGAAAACGTTTTGTCGGGCAGGCTCGGTTTCGTGGGCTTCTGGCGATCCTTTCTGCGCAGGTTCCCGCAATCGGATGTGGACGAGGCGTTTCGCCTGCTCGACCGTGTGGGGCTGCTGCACATGGCCGACAAGCGTGCTGATGAGCTTTCCGGCGGTCAGCGCCAGCGTGTCGGCATCTGTCGCGCGCTGATCCAGAACCCCAAGTTGTTGCTGGTGGATGAACCCACCGCATCCCTCGACCCGAAAACCAGTCGCCAGATCATGCGCCTGATCACCGAACTATGCCGCGAACGTGGGCTGGCAGCGATCATCAACATCCATGACGTGGCTCTTGCGCAGATGTTTGTGCCGCGCGTTGTTGGCCTGCGTTTCGGAGAGATCGTCTTTGATGGGCCGCCAAACGGATTGACGCCCGGGAAACTGACCGAGATTTACGGCGAAGAGGACTGGGAGGCGACTATTGAAGCCGTTGACGACAACGGCAACGAGATCGAGGCGGCGCAATGAGCGACATCCAGCTTGAGGACAAGCTCGGCACCTCATGGCGCAAGCCGCATTTCATCACGAACCCGGCGCTCCGCTGGGCGGTGATTGCTGGTTTTGTCGCCTATATGATTGCCGCTGTCATGACCATCGAGGTCGATTGGGGGCGTGTATACGAAGGCCTTGATCGTGGCTGGGCGTTCATCCTTGCCTTCACCAGCCCGGATTTCGTGTCGCGGGCCAGTGATATCTGGGCTGGGCTGCTGGAGAGCATCGTGATGACGGTCGCCGCCTCTGTCGTCGGCATATTGATCTCGATCCCCATCGGCTTGGGAGCGGCACGCAATATCGCCCCTCTGCCCGTGTATGTCGCCTGCCGCGGCATAGTTGCGATCAGCAGGGCATTGCAGGAAATCATCGTCGCCATCCTGCTCGTCGCCATCTTCGGGTTCGGACCGCTGGCCGGATTTTTGACCCTGTCCTTCGCCACCATCGGATTTCTCTCCAAACTCCTCGCAGAGGATATCGAATCCATGGACCGGGTACAGGCGGAGGCGATCAGGGCATCGGGCGCGCGCTGGATGCAATGGATCAATTACGGCGTGCAACCGCAGGTCATGCCACGGCTCGTAGGGCTCTCCATCTATCGCATCGACATCAATTTCCGCGAAAGCGCAATTCTGGGCCTCGTCGGCGCGGGCGGCATCGGAGCCACGCTGAACACGGCTTTTGACCGATATGAATACGACACGGCCGCCGCGATCCTGATCATGATAATCGGGATCGTGATGGCGCTGGAATATGTTTCCGGCATCGTCCGGGCGAGGGTGCAATAATGCCAGTACTTGACCGGGATGGCACACAAGTCTGGCGTCGCCGGACAGGGAAGGAAAGCCTTGGGCGGTGGTTCGGCTGGCTGCTTGGCGTGGCGGCGTTCGTATATTGCTGGCAGATAATCTCTGACGCCACGACATGGTTTTTTGTCTGGGACGCTCCGCGTATTGCCAACGACATTTGGACGCGTGCCACACCGCCGAAATGGGAATACATCACCCAACTCGGACGCCCCATCTGGGACACGCTGAACATCGCAACCCTCGGCACTCTCATCGCGCTGTTCCTGGCGGTACCCGTTGCTTTCCTCGCCGCGCGCAACACAACCCCTTCGGCGCTTTTGATCCGGCCGGTTGCCCTGCTGATCATCGTCTCGACCCGGTCGATCAATTCGCTGATCTGGGCGCTGCTGTTGATCGCCATTATCGGTCCCGGCGTTTTTGCCGGTGTGATCGCCATTGCAATTCGCTCCATCGGGTTCTGCGCAAAGCTGCTCTATGAGGCCATAGAAGAGATCGACCATGCGCAGGTTGAAGCGATCACAGCCACCGGCGCGTCCCGGTGGCAGGTCATGGCCTACGGGATCGTCCCGCAAATCCTGCCCGCCTTTGCCGGGATTGCCGTGTTCCGCTGGGACATCAACATCCGCGAATCCACGGTGCTGGGACTGGTTGGCGCAGGCGGCATCGGGTTGCAATTGTCCGCCTCTCTGAACGTGCTTGCATGGCCACAGGTGAGCCTCATCCTGATCGTAATCCTTGTTGCGGTTATCATAAGCGAATGGGTATCGGCCAAGGTACGCGGAGCGATCATATGAAGACGGGGCGCGATATGGAAACCTTTGCAGGATATGCAACTGCGCCATTCCGTCTGCGTGCCTGCGACAGCCTAGTCGAGCGGGTCGCGCAGGGCCACATGGTGGTCCGCCCGTGATCCGCGCTCGCATCGTTTTTGATCTGGACGGGACGCTGATCGACAGTGCGCCGGAGATACAGGGCATCGCCAACGCGCTGCTCGCACAGGATAATATCGCTCCTCTCAGCCTGGCCGAGACCCGCAGCTTCATCGGCAACGGGATTGATGTGTTCATCCGTAGGATGCGCGACCTCAGGGACATTCCTCCCGACCGGCAAGAGGATCTGACAGAGGCCTTCGTGGCAAAATATGCGACATCCTTCGACCAGACCCGTCTGTACCCGGGTGTTGAAGACAGCCTGCAAAAACTTCGTGAACATCATGCGCTTGGCATTTGTACCAACAAGTTGATCGGCCCCTGTCATGCCGTCCTTGATCATCTGCACATAAAACGTTTTTTCGATACGGTTTGGGGTGGAGACAGCCTGCCCACACGGAAGCCGGATCCGGCCATGCTGAAAGCAGCTTTTGAAGATCTCGATGGAGAAAAGCTCATATATGTCGGAGACAGCGAAATCGACGCCGAGACCGCTCGCCGGGCGCAAGTACCCTTTTTGCTTTTCACAGGCGGGTACAGAAAGTCGCCGGTCGATCAGATAACCAATGACGGGACATTCGATCACCATTCGGAGCTGCCTGCTCTGATCGGCGCGATGAAGTCTGTCTGAGCTCGGAGTTGCGTGAAGCCGCTTGCGTCGCGGAAACCATGCGACGCCTATTTGCCCACGGAAGACAAATGCGTCCCACATCGGCCAGACCATCCATTCCGTGCACGATCTCGAAGGCAACCGGATCGCGGAATACGACAATGATCCGCTGACCAGCACCTCGACCCTGCTGCGCGAATACATCTGGCTGGACGGCGCGCCGGTGGCCATGATCGATGGCGCCACCGGTGACATTGCCTTCATCCGCAGCGACCACAGCGGGCGACCTGTGTTGGCCCACGGAAGATGTCGGCGTGAAGGTCTGGGAGGCCAGCTACCTGCCCTTCGGCGGGGTGCATACCTCAACCGGATCAAACCCCGACCTGCGCTTCCCCGGCCAGTTCTTCCAAAGCGAAAACGGCCTGCACCAGAACTGGATGCGCGACTTCGACCCCACAACAGGCCGATACATCCAGGCAGATCCCCTCGGCCTCGTCGATGGCGCATCCGTCTACGGATACGCTCTCCAAAACCCAAACAGATACACAGATCCGCAAGGCCTAACGGTCGGACCCGGGCACAAAAATTATGAAAGATGTAAGAATCTCGAAAAGCGAATGAAAAACTTGCGGAAAAAAATTGAAGACCGAAAAATGACCTTAAAGTGAATCCAAAAACACTGCCCGAAAATCTTCCTGGTGCTGCACCGCATCGCGCAACAAGAGCGGGTCACCGGTACTTGATAAAGATGGATGAGATACAACTAGCTCGTCTAGTTGAGGAGTATGAAAGACTCTGTGGCGGTGATAACTGTGATGGATCAGGCGGAGAACGCGGAGTGCCATCTGCTAACTTGCCGCCGCCAATCATACTTCCTCGGCTACCTGGACGAGGCGGGGGAGGGCGATATTCGATAGTACCGCCACTGGGTGGACTCTCGCCAATCCCAAGTTTTTGAAGGAAGATAGAGTTGACAAAGCCTCTGTTATCAGTCGAGTTAAAAAGGCAAAAGGAGCTTGATGGGCTAGATTTGTTAAGTCTATCCAAAGTTCTTATTTCCGAGGCATGTAGCGGTGAGGGCATTTCGGAAAGTAGTTTTTTGGCGCTGGTTCAATTGTTCACAATTGACGAAGTGCTCCGGTCGGACCAATTCCACAGTATTACATCCGCCATTTGGACGGATCGAGAGACGTTGAGCCAAGACCAGAGTGTTCGGTTTGCCGATTTTCTGAGAAGCTCTCAACTAAAGACTATTTCCAGTGGGAACGCGTTTTCACTATGCGATATGATTGCCAACTACTACCCGGAAGAGAATGCTCGAGAACTCCTTGCAGCTCTATCCAAAAGAGCCGACTTGCATCATGCGGCTGAATACTCTTTGTCCACGCTGAAATGAGTGGTTCGTGAGGGCGACTCTGCAAGGTGAAGTTGGTGATTTTGACAAGTGAAGCTATCCTAGTATTGGCCCTTGGAATTTGCTGCGTTCACTTCAACCGGGATTAATCGCTGCTATATTAGCGGTAGTCCAGGCCTGAATACCTCTACAACGCGCTCGGCCAGCAGGTGGTGCGGCGTCTGACGCAGACGGGCCAGACGATACATTCCGTACACGATCTCGAAGGCAACCGGATCGCGGAAAATGACCGTAATCCGCTGACCAGCACTTCGACCCTGCTGCGCGAATACATCTGGCTGGACGGCGCGCCGGTGGCCACGGTCGATGGCGCCACGGGCGAGATAGCCTTCATCCGCTCCGACCACATCGCCCGGCCCGTCTTCGCGACCGGCGACATCGGCGGTGGCAATCCGCTCGAAAGATAAGCCTGCTCCCCCGTTTGTGAGAGTTTGGCGGCAAGCCTTTCTGCAAACCGGTTCGCAGGGTTTCGGGGTCATTCGTGCAGATCATGCGCGGAGCGATGCATACCTGTTAACGTGTAGTCCGGAAATGGACCCGCAAGCGCGCCGATCTTCACACAAATTCGATTGTGCATCAATTTGCATGTTGCTAACGTCGCCCCGTGTATCGGACGAAAGCAGCCAAGTTAAGATGCTGATTAATAATTGGAAAATCAGGCTCTGTCCGATCTGGGAGAGCAGGCGCGGCAGGCCATTGTCCAATGCGCCAGGGGTGGCGGTAAATGCCCGTTCCATTTGGCCATGCCGGCATGACCGGCGGAAGATGAAAACACTGTGATGACGCATACGGTCGCGCGGACTCCCTCTGACGCAACCGAAACGGTCTCACCTAAACTGCGGAGCCTTTAGAGAATGGCGGACACCAAAAACAAACTCGGCAAGAAAGAAGCCATGGAACTGGCGGGCCAGTACATTGACTTTCTCGCGACGTGCAGGACGGGTGTGGAGGTCTGCGATTTCATTCATGACGAGGCCCGTAAAAGCGGGTTTTCCGAGAAGGGTCAGTCGCACGACAAGGGTGCGTTGCAGTTGTCATTGCGCTTCAACGATCGCTGTGGCGTGTTGTTTTCCATCGCGGATTTTTCGAGGATCGGAGAAGGGTTAAAGATCCTCGGATCGCATGTCGACAGCCCAAGGCTCGATCTGAAACCTGTCCCGCCGGTCGAAAAATTCGGTGTCGGCACGCTGCAAACGCGCTACTATGGTGGCATCAAGAAACACCATTGGGTTGGTATCCCGCTTGAACTGCACGGTCGCGGCCAGTCGAAATCGGGTGATCGCTTTTCTGTCAAGGTCGGACGGGACGCAGCAGACCCGGTGTTCACGATCAGTGATCTGGCACCGCACCTGGGGCACCAGCCGGACGGGGGCGCGCCCAACAGTTCCAAGATCTCCGCCGAGCATCTGAACGTCATTGCCGGCCTGTCGGACAAAACGGAAGCCAAGGACAAGACGTCCAGCGCCTTCGTCGACAACATGCTGAAAACGCTTGGGCTTGATGCCGCTGACTTTATCACCGGTGAATTCGAGGCGGTGCCTGCCATGGCGCCGCGCTACGTCGGTTTCGAGAAGAAGATGATCGGCGGATACGGCCACGACAACCGGGCCTGCACCTTTGCCGCGTTGCAGGCGTTCCTGCGAATGCAAAAGGAAGGCCAGAACTGCGCATTCATCTTTACCGACCGTGAAGAAGTCGGATCGCAAGGGGTGCATGGCGCGGATTCCAATATTCTGGAGCGTTTTCTCTTTGAGGTGTTCGAAGCTTATGGCGAGAAAGACTACTTCCTGCTGCGCAAAACGATTTCGAACTCGGTCATGCTGAGCGGTGATGTGAATGTGGCACTGGACCCGTCCTGGCCCGGGCCGACGGATGAACGCAACAGCGGACATCTGGGTAAGGGGGTCTGCATTGCGAAATACACCGGGTCGCGCGGCAAACGGATGGCCAGCGAGGCCGACAGCTCTCTGGTCAGCCAGATGCGCAACATCATGATCCGCGATGGATTGCCCTGGCAACCGGGGGAACTGGGCAAGGTGGATTTTGGCGGGGGCGGCACCGTGGCCATGCATTTCGCTCGGCAAGGCGTTCAGGTTTTCGACATGGGGCCGCCGATCCTGAGCATGCACAGCCCTTACGAAATCATGGCGATTTCCGATCTTGAAACAACAGTTCTCGCTTACACTGCGTTTCTGGAGCAGTTCGAAATACAGGATCCCGTGTCCTGACACCCAGCGCAAAGGCAACAAGTGGCATGCAGACAGGAATTCAAATCGATGCGGGAACCCAGAGGGATTTCGGGTCCTGCGGCGAGTTGGCCCGTGCCTGCCCGCCCTTGGTGGAGCATGAACCCTTTGCCTATTGGTCTTTCCTCGCCGGATTTCCGAACGGCACACTGCTGGCCCGCCATGAGGGGCGCGATATCGGCTTTCTCTGTTCGTTTGAAACGCCCAATGCGGCCATCGGGCGTTTCGTCTGGCAGATCGGCGTGTTGGAGGCGTATCGGCGCTCCGGCGTCGCGATGATGTTGCTGGACAGCCTGCGCAACCATTTTCCGCAAGAACCGCTGATGTCTGCCTGTATCGACCCCGACAACACACCAAGCATGAGCTTGTTCAACAGGTTCGCAGAGCGTTATGGCGGTACGATGCACCGCAACGAGGCTTTCACCGGGGAACTGGCCAATACGCCTGTCGATGAGTATGGCGAGGATTTTTTTGCGCTGGAATTTCAGACATGATCCATTGGAAGACGGCAACGGAAGCAGAGGCGGAGGCTGTTATGGCCTTTTACAAGGACCATGATCACCGTCACATCGCGGTACGGCCTGACAAAACGCGGCGCGCAATTGCCCGGGGCAACGCCGTCATCTGCCTGTCACGCGGAGCGATCGTGGCTGCCGGGCTGATCATGACCGGTATGCGAGGGACATATGAACTGGGTCAGGGCCGGGTTATCCTGAACGGTCTGTCTCTTTACAAAACGCTGATTATTTCACGCACGGCACTCGCCTTTCATCGTGATCAGACTGCCACGGGCGTGTTTTGCGAAATTGACGAGCCCAATGCCCGCGCGCAGGCCGTCTTTGAAAGTCTGTCGTTCCGGGAGTTTCAGCCAACGACCGCGCAGCGCGACGCCAGCCTGTCGCAACTGCCGCCGGAAAAGCGCCCCGATCAGCTCGGCTTCGACTTCAGGTGGTTCGAAATCAGCCGCGCCGAGTTTCAACACAACCTCAATGGTCCTTGGCGCAAGCACATCATGCCACCGAATGCGGGGCAGCAAAGGGTCGTTTGCTCGCCAGAGATCGCCGACGCGGTATCGGGCTTCGGGATCAATATGCCAAGAGAGATGATCAATGAACCTGCATGACTTCCTAGACAAATCGGTGACGCCTTATCATTCCACCCGTGCCGCCTGCGACTGGCTCCGGGATAAAGGTTTCTTGGAAGTCGACACGCCACAGCCCCAGACGCCGGGCAAGTATTTCACGGTCCGCGGGGGGAAGACAGTCTTCGCCTGGGGCGTCCCCGACGGACCGCAGGCAAGCGCTTTTCACATCGTATCCGCGCATACGGATTTCCCATCGCTTAAGATCAAGAGCGAGGCCTTCTTCTCGAAGATGGGATGCCACTTCCTGGCCGTGCATCCTTATGATGGCCCGAACCTTGCTAGCTGGATGGATCGCGATCTTGGGATCGCCGGGCTGGCCTATTTCGAGGAGGAGGGTTCCGTCAAACCAAAGCTGCTGGAGCCGCCGCTGAGATGTCGAACCTTGGGCGTGCCGACCCACATGAAAGCGAACAAGTCGGAACCGAATGCGCAAACGGATCTGCATTGTCTCTTTGACACCGGCGAGGCCCTTACTGAGGAAGACTTCTGGCAAACACTGCTTGCCGGAACAGGTCAGGAAGGCGTGCCGCTGGAGCATGACTTGTGCCTCTACGACTCCGCGACATCATCAACCTTCGGCAAGGGTGATGCGTTTGTCAGCAGCGCACGGCTGGACAATCTCGTGTCCTGTTTCTCGGCGATCTCGGCGCTGACCTCAGGGGACTGGTCCAAGGGTTCCAGCATCCCCGTGGTGGCGCTGTTTGACGCGGAGGAGATCGGCAGTGGCACCTGGCTGGGCGCAAAATCACCTCTGTTCGAAAAAGTTCTGGCGGGTATCGCAGGCGGGAATTACGAGGCGATGATCGGGCGATCTGCGCAGATATCCTTGGATGTTGCACATGCGCTGCACCCTTTGTCGCCGGATCTCTTTGACAGTCAGGACACGCCCATCGTCGGCTCGGGACCGGTGGCGAAATACGGGATCAGGGGCAATTATTCCTACAATTCGCATTTGATGGCACATCTCAAGATGCTCGCCGGCGCGGAAGAGATGAACATGCAGAGCTTCACATACCGTGCCGACCGCGGGCAGGGCGGCTCGCTGGGGCCGCATTCGTCAACCGCGCTCGCCGTTCGGTCGGTTGACATCGGCATCCCCATTTTTGCGATGCATTCCGTACGAGAGGCCTGTTCAAGAGCCGACATTGACGCGGCAACCAGCTTGATCGGTGCATTCTTCAAGGCGGTTTGCCCCTTCGAAAACAATTTGTCCGACTGAGAGCAGGCCATGGAGCTTTTCGTTTCCGATGTCGGTCGTCTCGATAATCTTCCCGAAGACTGGGCGGATCAAATCGTAAGTGTTGTGGATGCCCTGGCCTATAGTCGTGCCTTTGATGACACCGCGCCGACCGCGCGTGAGAAACTGGCGCCCGGCGACAAGATCGAAACCAAGGTCGTCAATGGTGACCAGATCGCGCAAAGCGCGGCGTGGCTGACCGATCTTTACGGCGCAGATCTGGTGCAATTGGCATCAGAGCTTACAGGCCGGGAGGTTCAGACCGGTCGGGAACAGATCAGCAATGTGAACATCAACGTCATGTCCGGTGTTGGTGGACGCTACGAAAAACACGTCGATACAAATCACCTGACAGGCATCTGGTTCGTGACGACATTGGCCCCGGATGCCGGGGGGTTTTTATGTTTCGAAACAGAGGAAGGGGTGCAACAGGTCCGGGCCGAGGCTGGCAAAATCGTTTTCTTTGATGCGCGAGACGTCCCGCATTATGTCACCGCCCTGCAAACACAGACAACGCGGATTGTCGTCGTGATGAACTTCTTTTTCAAAGACGAAGCCTATTCGCGTCCCGACGTGTTGAACCGGTATATCTATACTGCGTCTGACTGATCGGCGGCAATTGCACCCGGCGCTGTGTCGGTAGAATTGAGTTTGTCCGACGAGGCGCACATCGCCTGAAAAACCATCTTGAAGTGACTGCAAACGCCCGCGTCGCGTGACCGGAAGACCTTACCCTCCCGGGGCTGTTTGTGCGACACCGGCCAACCAAAATAGACTTCCTTTGTTCCGTCCTGAAACTCGAACAGGATAAAATTGATGGCCGGAAACTCCTGATCACTCTCGTACAAAAAGAACTTCCGGGTGGCTTTTTCACGCGCCCATGCATGAATTTTCTCAAAGATATCCGTATCGACACGGCCAATGCAGTCGGTCCACTGCGTGCCGGAATCTATCAATGCCTTGCGCCGTTTATTGAAACGAGCTGCCAATCCGGGCTCGTAAAACTGTTCCTCATACCCCTCCAGATGGTCGCATTTGAAATGCGTGTTGGAAATCGCGGCGACCGGTTTCTGGATTTTGAGGATATCCTCAGTTGCAAGGGCTGAATCTTCATACAGCCGGAATGTTGAGTCGAAGATATTTATGTCATTAATTGCAGCGTCGGTTCTTTCTTTGAAAAACGCATGGGCTGATAGCCTCTCTGTCGCAACGAACCCCAAAATAGTGATCATGATGGACGTGTTGAGGCTGGAAGCCGCGTCGGTCTCTGGGATCAGCCCAAACACTGAAGTGGCATAGGAAAATGCCGCAATCCCAAGTGTAACAAGGGTTCCAAGAACCAATCTGGTGGTGCTGTTCATGAAACGAAATATTCTTTGACCATTAGTCGTCTGCCGATGCCAGAAATTCATCCACGAAGGTCATGAACCCCGCGTTGAACTCATCGCTTTGTTTCGAGAACGCATGGATTTTTCGAATGGTGGCCAGATCGTATTTCTTCATTTCATTCATCCACTCGTCGGCCATGCGTTTGCGGTCTGTGGCATCCATGCCCAATGAGATGTCATCGTTGGAGAACATGTAATAGATGCGGCTGGCGTGGCGGTAAGCATAGTAGGTCAGAACAAACGCCTTGACCTCGTCGTCGGGCACATCGGCGGGAATGAGGTTGCGCAGCACCTGGCGGATGGTGTCCGTATCCTGTTCCGCAAGGGCCAGAAACAACGGGTCGATCTGACCTTCTGCATTGATGACAAAATCGATGTTCCTTGAATCGCTGGCTTGCTTGATACTCTTGATCGTGAAGATAAAGCCCGCCACGATCACGAGCAGTTCGACCGCCAATAGAACGTTCGCGGCCATCTGGCTTTCAATGAAGCTGAAAAATGAAGTCATTAATATTGCTTTCGGGTAACAGGTGTTCAACGAATTGGCCGGGAAAGCCGACCGGGAATATCGAAGCACGGGTGCCATGAAAACTCAATTGACAATTGCCACCCAGATCGATGCAGGACGGTTGGACCTCAAATTTGCCTATCTCGGGAAAGAAGGGGCGCAGCGGCATGTGGCCCATTCGCAAAGCGCGGGCTATCAGGCTGTGTCATCGCATGCCGCGCTGTCGCATCTTGCCGCCGATTTGAACCTGTCCGACCTGCGCGGCAAGACGGTTGATCTGGTGGATTTCGGAAGCGGTAGCGGTGTTGTCTCCTCGCAGGTGCTGCGGGTTCTGCAGGGGGCCGGGCTCAACATCGCCCGGGCTGTTCTGGTCGATGTCAGCCCAGACCTCTTGACCCTTGCCAAGAAGCATGTGGCCCATGCACATCCCGGTATTTCGATTGACACCCATGTGACCGATCTGGAGGTGGGGCACGACCCTGATCTCCCGGCTCTTTTGGCGCGAAATGACGCGGACGCGCGCCTGCATCTTCTGCTGGGTGGCATGCTGGGCAACGTCCACGACCCGGCGCGCGTGTGCCGTGCGGTTGCCGGGTATTGCGAGCCGGCGGATCGCTTTATTGTTAACGTGTCCTCGGCCGATGAAGCCCGCAAGGATCCGACGCAATTGCGGGATTACAACAGCGAAAACTTTCTGGCTGGCGTCATGTCGCCCTTGCGAGACCTGGAAATCCCTCCAGAAAGGATCAGGGGAGAAACGGTGTATGAAGACGACGAACGCGCCTATGTGACCCGCGTGCGATTCACCGACACCGTTATTTGCTCGGCAGGTGGCCGCGAATGGCTGTTTCCGAAGGGCAAGACCGTCGAAGTTTTCCGCTCGCGCAGATTTGCCTCGGGCGAGTTGGCCCGGTTTCTGACGGCGGAAGGGTGGGAAGTGATCTGGGACCAGACGGTCGACGCAAAATCATGGGCGTGCGCGAAGCTGACGCGCCCGGCCTGAGGTCAAATCCGGTTCCGGGAACGCCGGTGCCTAGGGGGTGTCCAGATGCAGTGTTATGCTGGCATCCATTGCCTTGAGCGTTTTCACCACTGACGCGTATGTGTGACCTGCCGCGAACAGGCTTGCGACCCGGCTGGAAAAGTAATCGTCAGGGGGTTGCCTGATCATCTGGCCCTCCCCGATCTCGACAAATACATGTTCGCAACCATGTATCCGCGAGGCCGTGCCCAACCCCTCCAGCGCCCTGAACCTGCCCGTCGCGTCGGTAATCTTGTAGCGTGTTCCGGCGTAGCAATTGGGCGGGATGCGATAGTCCGCGCCGCCATTGGGCACATGGCCGAGAAAGGACAGAACGCAGTCGCGCAGGTAGTCGGTCTGCAAAACACCTGGAATAAGGTGGGTCGAGTTGTAGTCACCCGCAGTGCGCGCCGCCATTTCGAGGAAGGTGAAACCGGTTCGGGTGATGAAGCCTTCGACCTGGAAGGGGGAGTGTTTCACACCGGTTGCGGTGACCACCCTGCGTGCGGCATCCAGACACTCGGCATGTTGCTCCGCGACCAGTGGTGCGGGAAAAATGTGCTGCCAGTCCAGAAATGTCTCTTTGGTGTTTTCGTGGTCGATGATGCCCGCGAACTGGATCGTGTCCCCGCTGGCGATGCCGTCGATCGTCACGAGGCGGCCGTCCACGAACCGCTCAAGGATGAACCCGCGCGAGAGGGCCAATATCGGGTCGCGGTTGGCATTCGTCCAGCGTGTCAGGTTGTCGAAAGCGGTGGTCAGTTCGGCGAGGTCATGCACCTTGAACGCATACCGTGATGCAGAGGCGGACAAGGGTTTGATGATGGCGGGAAAGCCCACCGCCTCGGCATTCTGAGCCAGACCATCACGGGTTGTGATCAGGGCATTCCCGGGTACAGAGACACCAACGGCAGCCGCCGCCTGCTTCGCCAGGAACTTGCTGCGGGCGACCTTTGCGTCGTCCAGCGACATCGACGGCAGGCCAAGATCGGCGCACAAGGCCGCGGCGATCTCGACAGAACGGTCAAGCCACTTGGCAACGCCGACAATGCGATCTTTTTGTGGAAAGCCCGCAATTGTCCTGCGCACCAGATCGCCGTCATAGCTGTTGACTTCGATCGCGTAGTCAACCGATTGGGCCTGTTGCGGTGTGATGCGGTTTGCGACAAGCAATACCTCGAGACCCAGGCGCTTTGCTGCGAGAATGGGGCGCATTGCTTCGGCAGGGGACGGCCACAGGTCAAGAAACAGAATAATATCGCTACCTGACACGCTTAACTACCTCTTGCGCAATCCTGACACCTGTCAGATGAGTGGCGTGACCCGGTTGGAATATCAATCATTTTATGGTGTTGAAGCCCGCGCCGCGTGCCGGCCCGCGACCAGAATTCTCCGCAAATCGCAGGGATGAGGGGTAACCTCAACTATAATGGCCTCCCCGCTGACAGATCAGCGGGGAGGCCGGGAAACCGGCTCAGGTAGTTGCCAGCGGCGCGTGTCTGACGCGTCAGCGTTCCAGTGCGCCCACGCCGGAAAAGCGGAAGGCTTCTTTCTCAAGGCTGTCGATTTCCTCGATGCTCATGTTGTCATGCGCCACGGTGATGCGTCCGAGGAAGACAAGCGGCAGTTCATCCTGACGCCCCTCCAGATGGGCCTTGATGGCTTCTGCTGTCGCAGCGCCTACGTCGTCACCCATCCGCATCGGAGTCGCGTCCAGTTCGCCGCGCCGAATTGCGTCAAGTTCAAGGCCGGTACCACCCCAGCCTGTTGAAAAGATGTCTTTTTCCTTGCCAATGGCGACCTGTGCTTCGACCGATCCCATCGACATCGCGGTGTTGGCGTTGTGGATGACTTTCGCTTCCGGATAGGCCTGCAGGATCAGCTGTGTGCCTTCGAAGCCACCTTCGCGCTGGTATTCACCGTAGTGTTCGTAGACCACGTTCCAATTGCCTTTTTCGGCAACGCAGTCCTTGAAATCACCCGAGCGCTGGTTGTCGGTGATGCCGGGGATGCCACGGTTCATGGCGTAGGTCACATCCTTGCCAAGACGCTCGACCATGTAGTCACAAATCTTGATCGCGCCATACGCAGAGGAGAAATCGAACCATCCCGCGGGCTGTGTTTTGAGATACTTCAGTGGTGTGTGGAACGCCCAGACAAATGTCGTCAGATCAGGGTTTGCCGACAACTTGTCGATGTTGTCCGCCTGGGTGGCGAGTTCCGATGGGCCGAAGATCACGAAATCGTACAGATCCGCGTCCTGATCCACTTGGCTGGCGTATGTGGCCTGCAAAGAATGCTCCACCTGACGGGATGCGAACTCGCGCGTTTCGTATTTGATGCCCAGTTGATCAAGCCGTTTTGTCAGCGCCATGTAGTTGCGCGCCCAGAAGTCCGATACATCCGCGGACGGGTAGATCAGGGCAATCTGCAGCGGGTTTTCCTGCGTGCCGGCGTATGGGATCGCATCGCCACCTGTTGCGGCCTGAAGGGCCTCAAGCGCGCCATCCTGATTGACCTCGTCCGGCAACCAATGATCGCGATCAGCAATGCCCGGCAATTCCTTCAATGGTAAGTCTGCGGCACCTGCCGATAAGGCCGCCGTGGTGGCAAACAGGGCTGCTGCCAGCGGTGTTTTGAGTGATGTCATGTAAAGTCCTCCCAGAAGTGAGCGTTAGCCGCCCGATGAACGTGGTTATCCGCTTGGATTGGCGGGGCCACCAAAGATCATGCTGATGATGCTGAGCACCACCAACGCGCCGACAATCCAAACGGTGAGTTTCAACAGTTTGCGGTTGTCGGGGTTTTGCAGGGCTGCGGCCATGCCGCCCGACCCGTCGCGGTCCTTCTTTTGCAGCCAGGTGTAAAGCGCCACAGACAGGATGATCACGACGCCCGAGGCCACGGACTGCCAGAAAAACTCGATGCGCAGCGTGACCAGCGCATTGATCATCATCGACAGCAGCAGGACACCGGCCAGTGAGCCCACGATGGAGGCGCGGCCGCCAAAAAGAGAGGTGCCGCCCACCACCACCGCTGCGATGACGTGCAGGTTAAAGTAGGGGGCCGAGGTCGCCTGAATGGCGTTCAGCTTGCCGGTCAGCATGATCCCGGCAAGTGCGGCCATCGTGCCCATCAACACGTAGGCGTAGACGCGATGGCGGTCCACGGCGATGCCTGTCATCTCGGAGGCTTCGGGGTTGGACCCGATAGAGATCGTGTAGCGACCAAAATGCGTTGATTTCAGCATGAAATACCCGATGGCCAGCGTGATCAGCCCGATGACCACAGGCGTCGGCAGGAAGGTCAGTGACTGTCCCCGCCCGATTTCCGTGATTAAGTCAGGAAAGCGCGCGAGCACCAGCCCCTTGGCAATCACCAGCGCAAAGCCTCGATAGACGAGGTCCATCGCCAGCGTGCCGATCAGGTCCGGCACTTTGAATTTCGTGATGACCAGCCCGTTGATCAGACCCATCAGGGCGCCCAGGCACAGGGCAATCAAAGCGGCGGACCACGCCGGGAACCCGTACTGCTTGATCAGAAAGGCCATGATGATCGACGACAGCGCCGCAACCGACCCGATGGACAGGTCAATGCCGCGCTGTGTGATGACAAAGGTCATCGCCATGGCCATGGGCATGTAAAGGGCCGCATCGAGCAGGATCTGCGTCATGTTCGACACGCGGAAATAGCGCGCGGGCTCCGCTATCCCCATGAAAATAATGATTGCCAGGATCATCGCCATGGGGCCGAGAAAACTGATGTAGGGTTCGATCTTTTCCGAAAAGCTGGGCTGATCAAGTGTTGTGTCGCTGGATGCCATTGGTCTGCCCCTATGCCGCTGTCTTCGTGCCAACAATCATGCCCAGCACTTCTTCGTTTGATGTTTCAGCTGTTTTGACCACGCCCGCGCACTGACCGCGGCGCTGGACGTGAATGCGATCCGACACCTCGAATACATCGTCGAGGGAGTGCGATATCACGATGATCGCCAGCCCTTGCGCCTTGAGCGCTTTGATCAGTTCGAGCGTGCGCGCGGTTTCCTGCGGACCCAGGGCCGCGGTTGGCTCGTCCATGACCAGAACACGCAGGTCGTCATGCCGCACGGCCCGCGCAATGGCCACGGCCTGCCGCTGCCCGCCAGACAGGCTCTCGGTTGGAACGTCCATGCTCTTGAGCTGTACGCCAAGGCGGTCTTTCAGAACGCGGGTCGCCTCTGCCTTCATGCGCTTGTTGTCGAGCGCGGTGAACCCGGCGATTGATTTGGTCAGTTCTGCTCCCAGAAACAGATTTTCGGCAGGTGTCAGATGATCCGCGATGGCCAGATTCTGATACACCGCATCAATCCCGTTTTCGATGGCGTCCGAATGGCTGGCCATCTGGAAGGGTTTGCCGTCAAGCGTGATTTTGCCTTCCGTTGGCTGGTAGACCCCGGTCAGGATCTTGATCAGGGTGGATTTGCCAGCACCATTGTCTCCGACAATGGCCAGCACTTCCCCGGGGTAGGCTTCAAGGTCGACGTTGTTCAGCGCAACAACGCCGCCAAATCGTTTAACGATCCCGTGCATTGCGATGATTGGCTCTTGTGATGCCATTGTCTCTCCCACCTTCGTTCAGGCCGCACGTCTTCTGCGCCGCATACGCTTTGCGCAGCAGGATCGCGGTCATGCGATATCGTTCAAGTTCCTCCACCCGTTGGGGCCTTTGGGAATCCCCTCTGGTTTTGTGAAGAATACGTTACCGATAACATCTGTCAAGTGTTAACGATAACATATTCGTTCAATGGCGTTTCGGTGACGACAGAAGCGCAATGTGCATGGCGGGACGCAATCGTGAATGACGCTCGCGCGGCACCCTGTTCATCGCAGCGTTCTGCTGACGCGCGGGCGCGAAGGCCTATGCGGCGTTTGTAGTAATGTGGTTTAATGACGGCGAAGGCCAAAAACCGGGATCAGATGACACGGGACAACAGCACCTACAAAGAGACATTTAACCGCGCGCTGACACTTGCGTCGGACTTGGGCGTCGGGGAAACTCTGCCCACTGAAAACGTTCTGTCCGACACATGGGGCACCAGCCGCACGACGGTCAGGGCGGTTCTGACCCAACTGGATGAAACGGGTGTGATCTCGTGGCTGGGGCGCAGAAAAACTGTTCTGCGCAAACCCGCAACGCGCGATTTCTTCTCGGCGGAGGAGACCAGATCCACCAGCAACCGGGTCGAAACCAAATTCATGGAATTCATTCTGGGCGGTGATCTGAGACCGGGGACGATGCTGAGCGAAGCGGAGCTTGTGCGCACTTTCGGGGCCAGCACCTCCGTTGTAAGGGAACTGCTGATCCGGTTTTCTCGCTTTGGACTGATCGAAAAAAAGCCGAACCGTGCTTGGGTGTTACGCGGGTTCACCCGCAAATTCGCTGCGGAGCTTTTCGACGTTCGGGAGATGTTTGAGCGCCGCGCTTTCAAGGCCTTTTTGCAGGCGGGACCGGACAGTGCCGAACATCTTGCCTTGCTTGAGCTTGCCGCGGAACACCATCGCATCGTGGACCAGATCGAGACTGCGTATCTGGACTTTCCCCGGTTGGACGAGCGGTTTCATCGGGTCTGGATCGACCAGTTGGACAATCGCTTCGTGGATGATTTTTTCGCGCTGATCTCGGTGATTTTCCACTATCACTATCGATGGAACAAGAAAGACGAACGTGAACGCAACCTCGTGGCCGCGCATCAGCATCTGGCAGTCATCGACGCTGTTGCCGACAATATTCCAGAACGTGCGCTGGACAAATTCGAAGAACACCTTTCGCATGCCCGCCTGACGCTGATGGCATCTGTGCCGTGGGATGCCCTCGCGTGAACCTCATGCTTTCGTCGGGGGTGGCGCGCGGGCATTATAAGATTTCGTCCGGGCGCGTGGGCTGGTCGCTCACAGGTGTTTGCCTGCTCCCGATTTGCCTTCTTTGTGCGTCTCTTCCTGCCGTCAACGCTGTTTATCCGCGCATTTTTAGATAAGGTATCAGGAAGTCCGCTTGAAATTTCTGCCGCTGTTAACGGCTTTTGAGAATGTGCATTGTACGGTTCATACCGGGACGCAGATGCTTTCTGGCGCTGCGTTGTGGTGTAAATATTCAGGGTGTTTGGGGAAATGAAGTTTCTTTTGATTCAGTTGGGTGTGATTGCGCTGATACTGATGGGGTGCGGTGAGTCGGTGCCCAAGGGGAAGTCCGCGCGGATATTGGCGATGGGCGATTCCATGATGGCGTGGCATGCGGGCAAGGACAGCGGCATTTCAGACAATGTTGAGCAAATCCTGAACGAGCCAGTGATTGACCGGTCGGTTGTGGGTGCGCGGATGCTGTATCATCTGCCGATTACCGGTGCGATGGGCCTGAATATTTCCAAGCAATATGCGCCCGGCAACTGGGACTGGATCATTCTCAACGGCGGGGGGAACGATTTGTGGCTCGGATGTGGCTGCAGCCGCTGTGATTCCAAAATGAACCGCATGATTGGCAAAGACGGTCGCAGCGGCGAGATCGCGCGGCTTGTGAGCAGTTTGCGCAGAACCGGCGCACAGGTCATCTACGTTGGCTATCTGCGAAGCCCGGGGGTCGGATCGATCATCGAACACTGCCGCGACGAGGGAAATGAACTGGAAAGCCGGATTTCCCAGATGGCCCAGGCCGACAGTGGTGTGCATTTCGTGTCCTTGCAGGATCTTGTGCCTTATGGAGATCGATCGTTTCATTCCGGCGACCGGATTCACCCTTCAAGAAAAGCAAGCCGGGCAATCGCCGTGCGTATCGCCAGGATTATCGACCGATAAGTAACGCTCCATCCCTGCCGCGCATTGCGGGCGCGGCCGGGTCACCCCGCCGTTTACGCAAGCGTGGACAGAAATCACCTGCACTTCTCCGTGGAGGCGATGGTGATGCATGTTTGAGGTGCCTCCCGGCATCGGTATGTCAGGCACGCACCCGGGCGCAGAGAGTACCCCTGACGCAAGTCTTTTAAGTCATGATGATACTTGAACCCGCAGCATCGTGTGGGCGGACCGGGATCAGCTTTGGAATGACCAGTGTCAAGACGGCTGCGGCGCTCGGCAGTTCGAGACCATGAGATCCGAAAATGGCGGCGCTGCCGCCGGTGTCGACACGGTGCGTGCCCGTCAAAACGCCTTCCGAAAGATCGTCTGAGTACCCCGGGCAGGCAATTGGATCAGTAAGGGCGCGGAACATTTATGCGGGTGAGACCACTCTGCGCGTGAGCATCGCCACGCAGCTTGCAACGGCATCTTGGCGCAGGAGCATGGAGAGACACTGGAGCGTTGCGCAAAGATTTTCCCGCAGTCGGGGCGCATGCTGGCAGAGGCTGATGGGCAACCATTGCCGCCTCCACCAACAGCAATGTCTGGGAGATGCCTTCGGGCACACTCGCGCGCGGCGACGTCGGACCGCAAATACCAGATTGCGAGTGTGTGGTCCCGATACCTTGACACTATCTGGCATCAGCATCGGCCCATCGAGTCATGCCAGAGCTTGTGGTGCGAGGCCACTGGGATCGAAGTTTTCGAGCCTTCTCTTCGTTCACCAACACTAACACTGTACTGTCTGGTCAGATTCGATACGTCTGCGATGAGAAACCGCAGGATCACCATTCACCCGCCGCCCGCTTTGCGGCTGAAAGGAGTTCCTGCAAATGAGCTCCGACAAGGCAGATAAGTCTTCGGGGGAAGGTCTTCCCTGAACCGGCGAACCGAAAGGGGCCGTTCCCCCGAAGTGGAATTTGGAGACTCTCCCCGGTCCCAAACCCCATAATCTCCCGCGCACTGTTAAGGCCATTTTCTCGCGCATGCAAGCGTTTACATACATGGGTCGATCATCATTGAGCCGACCCGGAGGCGAATGCCCGGCAGTTTGACGAGATGGGTGCATATGCTGCAGGCAAGAGAGACCAGCTTTTCGACGGTTAAGGATGCGGCCGGGAAAGGGCACGGTTCGTCCGGCGGCATGTCGCCTGCGATGGATGTCAGCCGAAATGCGGACCGGCACTTCCGGGGGCGACATGAAAGACTACTGCGAAGCGCTCGCCAGTAGCCGTTCGACGTCACGTCTTGTCTTTTGCGCGGCCTGTTCCTTGATGGGGCCGTAACCCCGAATGTCCATGGGGGCGGACATCAGTTTTTCCGCCAGTTGATGATCGCCCCTCTGCCATATCTCCGGCACCTGCGAGATCAGTTTTTCAAACCATGCGATCAGAGCAACTTCCATCCTGCGATCGGACTGGAATCTGAAGGGGTCCGCGAAGCTGCCGCGCAGGCCTTTCATGCGCGCCAACACTGCAAATACCCCTGCCATCCACGGCCCGAAAGACCGTTTCACGGGGCGACCACGCCCATCTTTAGTGCGCGACAGGAGGGGGGGCGCCAAATGGTAGCGCAGGCTGAAGTTTCCGTCGAATTCCCTTTGCAAGCGTTCCCGGAATTCAGGAAGGCCATGCAGCCGTGCCACCTCGTATTCATCCTTGTAAGCCATGAGCTTGAACAGCGACTTCGCGGCCAGAATTTGCACCTCCTCCGGCAGATCGGACAGCGGCGACAGTGCGGTGCGATAGCGTGCCGCGTAGGCTGCATCCTGATAGTCGGTCAGGAACGCCATCCGCCGGGCGAGCACCGCTTCAAGGCTGTCCTCCCGTTGCGGATCAGACGGCGCGGACGAGGCGAATTTTTCCGGCGATACCGCCATGACCCTGCCACAGGTGAAGGCCATGTGATTGCGCTCCGGCGCGACGCCGTTCAGCTCCATTGCCCGGCTCAGGGCGTCCAGCCCCACGGGAACGAGGCCGCGTTGCCATGCGAAACCGAGCATGATGACATTGGCAAAGACGGAATCGCCCATCACCCCTTCGGCCAGGGCGTTGGCGTCGAATGCCGCAAGGTTTTCACTGCCCACGGCGTCGGCAATCACCTTCTCCCGCGTCGCGATATGCAATTCCGCGTCGCGGTTCAGCACAAGGTCGCCGGTGGGCATCTCGGCGCGGTTCAGCACGACCTTGGTGCCGTGACGGTAATGGGCAGAAGCCTTCGGTGAGGAAGAGACCACGGCATCGCAGCCTATGACCGCATCGGCACAGGCAGCATCGATACGCACCTGATGCACCGCGTCGGGTGTAGGCGCCAGGCGCACGTAGCCCAGAACGGTTCCGAATTTCTGGGCAAAGCCGGTAAAATCCAATACGCTCGATCCCTTGCCTTCAAGATGCGCCGCCATGGAGATCAAGGCACCCACGGTAATCACGCCAGTGCCGCCAACGCCGGTGACCAGAAGGTCATAGGGCGCGTCCAAAGTCGGGATCGTCGGCTCGGGCAGTTCGGCGCTTGACGCAAAGGCAGTCACATCCATGCCCGATTTTTTCCGCCGCCGTGCGCCCTCCACGGTGACAAAGCTGGGGCAGAAACCGTTCAGGCAGGAAAAATCCTTGTTGCAGCTGGACTGATTGATCTTTCGTTTGGTCCCGAACTCGGTTTTCAAGGGTTCGACGCTCAGGCAATTGCTTTCGACCGAGCAATCGCCGCAGCCTTCGCAGACCAGATCATTGATCAGAACAAACCTGTCCGGCTCCGGAAGCTGCCCGCGCTTGCGTTTCCGGCGCTTTTCGGTGGCGCAGGTCTGCTCGTAGATCAGAACGGAAACGCCGGGAATCTCGCGTAACTCGCGCTGCAGAACGTCCATTTCGGACCGGTCATGAAAGCTCATACCGCCGGGGAAATCCTTTCGGTCGAATTTGCTGATGTCATCGGACACCAGGGCAATCCGTTCGACGCCTTCTGCACGGCAGGTCTGCGCAATCCCGGCAACCGACACCGGACCGTCGACAGGCTGGCCGCCGGTCATGGCGACCGCATCGTTGTAGAGAATTTTATAGGTGATGTTGGTGCGCGCGGCGACCGCCTGCCGGATGGCGAGGCTGCCCGAATGATACCAGGTGCCTTCCCCGAGATTTTGAAAGATATGCTTGCCGCCATTGAACAGCGATGTGGCGATCCACGGGACGCCCTCACCCCCCATCTGCGCATAGCCCAGCGTTTCGCGATCCATCCATGAGGCCATCACGTGGCAGCCGATACCACTCGCCGCCCTGGAACCCTCGGGTACCTTGGTCGAGGTGTTATGCGGACAACCGGAGCAGAAGTATGGTGTCCGGCTGGCCCCTTCGACCCGCAGAACCGGTGGTTGAGTTTCGGTGAGGGTACGCGCCTTTTCGACAAACCCCTCGTTGGGAAAAAAGCGATGCAGCCGTGCGGCGATGATGGGCAGCAAGGCCCGTGGACTCAATTCACCTGTCCATGGCACCAGCGGGTTCATGTCTTCATCGTATTTTCCGACCATCCGGTCGGGTTTGCGCCCGGGCCAGTCGTAAAAATGCTCCTTGAACTGCGACTCGATAATCCCGCGCTTTTCTTCGATCACGAGGACTTCGCGTTTGCCGGTCACGAAATCGAGCGCCGCGTGATGCGCAAGTGGCCAGACCATTCCGACCTTGTAGATGTCGATACCCAGACTGCGGCAGCGGGCTTCGTCCACTCCCAAAAGACGCAACGCTTCCATCAGATCGAGATGGCCCTTGCCGGTACTGACGAAGCCAAAGCTTGCTTTCTCGATCCCATAGACCGGATGGTCTATCGGGTTGGCTTCAGCAAAGGCCTGAACAGCATCGAGCTTGGCCTTGATCCGTGTTTCGATCTCCGGTGACGGCAGGTCCGCCACCCGGACATGCAGCCCGCCCGGCGGGGCGGTGAACTCCGGATATCGAAACACGCGGTCTGGCGTGATCTCCACCGACTGACCGCTTTCGACGGTTTCGGAAATGGCCTTGAAGCCGACCCAGGTGCCGGAAAACCGGGATAAGGCAAACCCGTATTCCCCGAAGGCCTGGTATTCCGCCACGCCGGCAGGGTTCAGCGTCGGCATGAACCAAGCCATGAACGCGACATCGGACTGGTGCGGCATGGAAGACGAAACACAGCCGTGATCATCACCCGCGACAATTAGAACACCGCCTTTCGGGGCGGAGCCGTAGGCGTTCCCGTGTTTCAGCGCATCCCCGGACCGGTCCACGCCCGGACCCTTGCCGTACCACATGGAAAACACGCCTTCGACGTCGGCATGAGGATCAAGACTTGCTTGCTGCGCCCCCAGGACGGCCGTGGCGCCGAGGTCTTCGTTGACGGCAGGCATGAATGTGATACGCGCGTCTTTCAGCCGCGTTTCGTTGCGCCACAATTCCTGATCCACGCCGCCCAGCGGCGAGCCACGGTAGCCGGAAACAAACCCGGCCGTGTTCAGTCCTGCCGCGTGGTCCCGTCGCGCCTGATCGAGCATGACCCTGACAAGGGCCTGGGTGCCGGTCAGAAAGACCCGGCCTTCGGTTTTGGTATATCTGTCGTCAAGCGCGTAGTCGGGCAGCTGGCGCGGGTGCTGGCTCATCAGTCTGGTCCTGTGTTGGGCGTGGGGACGCGCGCATTATCCTTCAAGACACGCGAAAAAGGATGCTCCGTTTCATGCAGGAAAATGTCCGCAAGGGTGAAAATTCTCAAAATCGCGGCGTATCAGGGAAAATTATCCAGTTTAAGGCGCATTACCCAGCCTCGGTTTGCCAAGATCAAATCCGGCCGGATGGGTCTTTCTCTTGACAACACAAGGAATGGCCTTTCTCTGGGCGTGTCAGATCACAGTCAGGAGGACCCCGCCATGATGAAAACCCGCGCCGCCGTTGCCGTTGCTGCCGGACAACCGCTCGAAATCATGGAGGTGAACCTCGAAGGCCCGCGCGCGGGCGAAGTGCTGGTGGAGATCAAGGCCACAGGTCTGTGCCACACGGATGAATTCACCCGGTCCGGCGATGACCCCGAGGGCATCTTCCCGGCCATTCTGGGCCACGAAGGTGCCGGGGTGGTGATCGAAGTGGGCGACGGCGTGACGACACTTGAAGTGGGCGACCATGTCATCCCGCTTTACACCCCGGAATGCCGGGAGTGCGAGTATTGTCTCAATCCGAAAACGAACCTGTGCCAGAAAGTGCGCAGCACGCAGGGCCAGGGGCTGCTGCCCGACGGTTCCACCCGCTTTTCGATGCTCGACGGTACGCCGATCCACCACTACATGGGGTGTTCCACATTCGCCAACCACACGGTTGTGCCCGAGATCGCGCTTGCCAAGGTCCGCAAGGACGCGCCCTTTGACAAGATCTGCTACATTGGCTGCGGCGTCACAACGGGCATCGGGGCGGTGATCAATACCGCCAAGGTGGAGATCGGTTCCCGCGCGATTGTATTCGGTCTGGGGGGTATCGGGCTGAACGTCATTCAGGGGTTGAAGCTCGCGGGTGCGGATCAGATCGTAGGCGTCGACCTTAACGACGACAAGGAAACGATGGGCCGGCATTTCGGTATGACCGATTTCGTCAACCCGTCGCAGGTTGAGGGTGACATGGTCGCTCATCTTGTCGAACTCACCGGGGGCGGGGCCGACTACACCTTTGACGCAACGGGAAACGTCAATGTCATGCGGACCGCTCTGGAAGCAGCGCATAAGGGCTGGGGGGAAAGCATCATCATCGGGGTGGCCCCCGCCGGTGCCGAGATTTCAACCCGCCCGTTCCAGCTGGTGACAGGCCGGGTGTGGCGCGGGACCGCCTTTGGCGGGGCCAAGGGGCGCACGGATGTGCCCAAGATCGTCGACTGGTACATGGATGGCAAAATCGAGATTGACCCGATGATCACCCATAAGCTGACACTGGATGAGATCAATCATGGCTTCGATCTGATGCACGAAGGCAAATCCATCCGCGCCGTGGTCGAATTCTGACGATTTCACGCAATTCAGAGGGGCCGATTGGGTCGCGTCCTTCAATCGACGGGCGGGCCGAGCCTGCGCCGCTACGCCTGTTGCGCACATCTGTGCGTCGTCTGCGCGCGCGGCGGCAAATGGCAGGGTTTCAGCGGGCGGCGACACCCCTGCTGATCCACAGCCAGCCGAAGTCAGGCACCACGAGTGTTGAAGAGGCGCTTGCCGCCGCCCGGGTTATTGTCCCCAAGGTGCATTTTCTGGGGGAGCGCCACGAAATCGTTTTCCAGCGCTATTCCAACACCGGGTCAGCGCTCCCGCTACACTACCATCTCGAAACCCAGCTCAGGCAGTGCTTGCCTACCCTTTCGCGCCCCTTGCGCGTCGTGACAATGGTTCGGGACCCGATCGCACGGGTTGTGTCTGCGAATTTCCAGGTGCCGCAGATATCCGGCATAGACGGGCTGGACGGCTCTGCGCTGGTGGCACGCATCGCACGGAACCTTGAGGAAAAATGCGCTGAATTGCGCCTCGATGCGTGGTTTGAGGACGAAATTGTCGGGGTGCATGGCGCCGATCTGCGCGCCGCCGGGTTTGACAGGGACGTCGGCGTCGGGCTGTACGAGATCACGGGAGGGCACCTGCTTGTTCTACGCACGGACCGCCTGAATGACGCTATCGGTCGCCTGTCGGAATTCACGGGCGTGCCGCTCGCGTTGCGCCGCAGCAACAGCCGGGCGCATGGCAAAAGCGCTGATCTTTATGACCGCGTGAAAAGCCATTTGCGCCTGCCACAAGACCTGATCGACCTCTATTACGACACGCCGTGGATGCGCCTGTTTTTCTCCTCTGCCGAGATCGACAGCTTGCGTGACAAGTGGACAGCGTAATCGTCGGCGGTGGGTGAAGGGTGCGCGGCTTTCTCGAATCTGCGTGGTTTGCTAAATATGCATAGAACAGGCGAGGGGGATTACAGTGGACGGTTTTGATCTTGGCCGGTACGCGCGACCCGTGACGACGTCGTCCGCGGCGGCACAACAACATTTTACATCCGGGTTGATCTGGCTTTACGGATACAATCACGAGGCCGCGGCAGCTTGTTTTGAACAAGCTGTTCAGGTGGATCCGGATTGCGGGCTGGCGCATTGGGGTATCGCCTATGCTGTCGGGCCGAACTATAACAAACCGTGGGAATTTTTCGAGCCGGAGGAGCGGGTGACCACTTTGCAAAGAGCCCGCGAGGCTTTGCAAACCGCTCGCGCGCTCAGACCCAGCTTGCAGCCGGTTGAAACGGCGCTGATCGATGCCCTGGCCGACCGCTTTCCCGATGACCCTACTGTCGAGGACTATGCGCCTTGGAACGATGCGTTTTCCGATGCGATGCGCAGGGTCTATGCGGCCCATCCGGACGATCTTGACGTGGTGTGTCTGTTTGCAGAAAGCCTGATGAACCGCACGCCGTGGCTGCTGTGGGACCTGCCCAGTGGCCAGCCACGCGAGGGCGCGTCAACACTCGAAGCGCAGGCGGCGCTGGAGACAGCTTTCGACACATTGCCCGGCGCTTGGGACCATCCGGGTCTGCTGCACATGTATATTCATCTCATGGAGATGTCGCCCTTTCCGGAAAGAGCGCTGCGGCACGGCGACCGGCTGATCGATCTGGTTCCCGACAGCGGCCATCTGGTGCATATGGCGACGCATATCGACGTGCTGTGCGGTGACTATCAGAACGTGGTGGCGCGCAACGCCCATGCGGCGGAGGTGGATCGAAAATACGAGGAACTGGCGGGCGCGGAAAACTTCTACACCGTCTACCGGATTCACAACGTGCATTTCGAGGCTTATGGCGCGATGTTCATGGGGCAGCTCGAGAGGGCGCTTGCCGCATCCGACAGGCTGATCCAGATGTTGCCCGACCGGGTGGTGCGCTATCTGCCCGATCTCTTTGAATCCTTCTGGGGCAAGAAAATTCACGTCATGGTCCGTTTCGGCATGTGGCAGGACATTCTGGACACGCCATTGCCCGAAGACCCGGCACTTTACAGCTACACCACCGCCGCCATGCGGCAGTCCCGCACCATTGCGCTGGCCAACCTGGGCCGGATCGACGAGGCACAGATCGAACGTGCACAGGCCGTCGAGACCGCCGAGGCCATGCAAGAAAGCCGGATGGTGTTCAACAATTTTGCCTCGGATGTCCTGAAGGTTGGCGAAGCGATGATGGACGGGGAATTGGCCTTCAAGTCAGGCGATCAGGAGGTGGGCATCGCACATTTGCGAAGATCGGTCGCTCTGGACGATGGCCTGCTTTACGACGAACCGTGGGGGTGGATGCAGCCCACGCGCCATGCTTTGGGGGCATTGTTGATGGAAATGGGACGATACGACGAGGCCGAGGCCGTCTACCGCGCGGATCTGGGGCTGGACGAAACGTTGGCGCGCGCCTGTCAGCATCCCCGGAACGTCTGGTCGCTGCATGGCTTGCACGAATGTCTTGTCCAGCGGGGTGCCCTGACGGAGGCGCGCCATATCAAGTTGCAACTCGATCCGGCAGTGGCACGCGCCACGGTGCCCATTCACGCCTCCTGCTTTTGCCGCAACAAGAGCCGCGCCGCATAGGCCGGATCGCACTCCATCAGCGCACCGATCCGATACCTGCAGAGTCAGAAGCAGGCACGCCTGGGCTCTTTCGGGATGATTTGGCGGCCGTGACGCGGCGATTGCATTGTCGATCTTGCATCGCGGCACTAGGTTATGGGCGTCTGTCGCGAGGATATGGCCCATGAAACTCACCGTAAACGGCACTGTGCATGATGTGGATGTGGCTGCTGAGATGCCGCTCTTGTGGGTGCTGCGCGACACGCTCGGCATCACCGACGTGAAATACGGTTGTGGCGTCGCGCAATGTGGCGCCTGCACCGTGCATGTGGATGGGAGGGCGGTACGATCCTGTCAGGTGGCGGCTGCGGAGGTGGAGGGCAGGGTCACGACCATCGAAGGTTTGGGGACACCCGACGGCCTGCATGCGGTGCAGGTCGCATGGATCGACCATCAGGTGGCGCAATGCGGCTATTGCCAGTCGGGGCAGATCATGCAGGCGGCCGCTTTCCTCGATCTCACGCCCGATCCTACGGATACGGAGATCGACGACGCGATGAACGGAAACCTGTGTCGTTGCGGCACCTATCCGCGTATCCGTGCGGCGATCAAATCGGCGGCCCGTGCGCTCGATCGCCGTTAAACTGCGCCGCGGCGGATCAACCCGTCACCAGACCAAGGCCGGAGATCTTGCGCAAGCCGTCCACGACCGCCGCAACGCCGTCGCCGTGCCGTAGCGCCGTGAACACGAAGGGCCGCCCCGCCCGCATCCTCGTTGCATCGCGCTCCATCACGTCCAGCGACGCGCCAACATGCGGGGCGAGGTCGGTCTTGTTGATGATCAGAATATCCGAGCGCGTAATCGCCGGCCCGCCCTTACGCGGAATCTCTTCGCCCGCCGCAACATCAATGACGTAAAGCGTCACGTCCGCCAGCTCTGGAGAGAAGGTGGCGCTGAGGTTGTCGCCGCCGCTTTCGATCAGAATCGCTTCGACGTCGGGGTGGCGTTTTTCCATTTCGGCCACGGCGGCCAGGTTGATCGACGCGTCCTCGCGGATCGCGGTATGTGGGCACCCGCCGGTTTCGACACCGATAATGCGGTCCTGTGGCAGCACTTGCATCCGCATCAGCGCCTCGGCGTCTTCTTGCGTGTAGATGTCATTGGTGATCACGCCGATCGAATGATGCGGCGCCAGCGCGCGGGCGAGGCAGGCGGTCAGCGTGGTTTTACCTGCGCCCACCGGGCCTCCAATTCCGATGCGCAGGGGACCGTTTGGAGATGTCATGTGCGAAATACCTTTGAATACTGAACTTCATGGTGCATGGCTGCGATGTCGAGCGCGAAACACTGCGACGAAAGATGGGGTAGCGGCGTCTTCAGGGCTTTGGCTGCCGTGCTGCGTATCAGCGGGGAAAGCGCGGCCAATGCGGCTTGCCCTTCGGTCTGGCCAAGCGGAACGAGGCGCACCGACGCCGAGATCAGATTGGCGACAAGGGCGTGCAGATACATCCGGGCGGTGATGTCAAGCGGCAGCCTCAATAGCCGCGCAGCCCGCCCGACCGCGACCGGGTACGTCAACGGACCGATGCGGGTTTTCCAAACAGCGTCCAACGTCCGGGCGAAAGCCGCACCCTGCTGTTCGGTTTCCAGCAGACGTTCGGCGCTGGCGGCAAAAGCACGTGCGGTTGCGTCGACCTCGGCAAGCATGTCGTCATCGGCCTGATAGGCGGCGGCAAGGATGACCAGATCAGCGTACCCGCTGCCATGGCATACAAGATCGGTCAGCCAGCTCTCCAGATGCTTTGCATGGGTAATCTTCTGGGTCTCGATCGCCGTCTCCAACCCATGCGAATAGGCAAAGGCCCCCACCGGGAAACCGGGAGACAACCACTGTGTCAATGTCAGGACCGCATCAGTGGTCATGCGTATGTCCGTGGGCTGGGCTGGGTCCGTGCTGGGCATCGTGATCATGCCCATGCGTGCGACCGTGACCATAAGCACCGCCCTCGGGGGTAAACGGCTCGACCACCTCCCGGATGTCCGCGCCGAGCTGGGTAAGCATCTGTGCCATCACGTGGTCCCGCTGGATCAACAGTCGATCCTGCTCGATCTGACAGGGTGCATGGCGGTTGCCGATATGCCAGGCGATACGGTGCAGATCCTTTCCGGTGATTTGCAGCAACGGCTCTGGGGCCGCCCGTATCCCGATCAGGATGCCGCCGGTGGTTTCCAGGGCATCGCCGTCTGCCAGCGATGTCGTCTTGGGTAAATCCACCAGCACCTGCGTGCCTGTCGCGGTTGTCAGCACCTTGCGGCGCAGAAACCGGGCGTCGTAATCCAGCGTGACGTGATCGGAGGCGCGCTGGCACTCGGGGACAATCTTGTGGGCGGTGGGCAACATGAGCGTTCTCAAAACAGGAAATAGCGCTGCGCCATGGGCAACACCTCGGCAGGTTGGCAGGTCAGCAGGTCGCCATCTGCGCGTACCTCATATGTCTCGGGATTGACCTCGATCTCAGGCAGCGCATTGTTGAGCACGAGGTCCTTCTTGCCAATGTTGCGGGTGCCCTTCACTGCAATTACCTCCTTTCTCAGGCCAAGGGTTTTGCCGATCCCGGCAGCTTCCGCCGCGGCGCTGACGAATGTCACTGCCGTATGTTCCACCGCCCTGCCAAAACTGCCGAACATCGGGCGCGTAAAGACCGGTTGCGGCGTCGGGATGGAGGCATTCGGGTCGCCCATCTGCGCGCAGACGATTGTGCCCGCCATCAAGACCATCTCCGGCTTCACACCGAAAAACGCAGGGTTCCAGAGCACCAGGTCAGCGCGTTTTCCTTCTTCCATCGAACCGATTTCATGGGAAATCCCATGGGCGATTGCCGGGTTGATCGTATATTTTGCGATATAGCGCCGGACGCGGAAATTGTCGTTGTCGCCGGTCTCTTCAGACAGCCTGCCGCGCTGTTTGCGCATCTTGTGGGCAGTTTGCCATGTGCGGATCAGCACCTCGCCGACGCGGCCCATCGCCTGGCTGTCCGACGCGATGATCGAGAAGGCCCCCATGTCGTGCAGAATATCCTCTGCGGCGATGGTCTCGCGCCGGATACGGCTTTCCGCAAAGGCCACGTCCTCGGGGATGGACTTGTCGAGGTGGTGACAGACCATCAGCATGTCCAGGTGCTCTTCGAGGGTGTTCACCGTGAAGGGCCGCGTGGGGTTGGTCGAAGAGGGGATCACGTTGGCATCGCCGCAGATCTTGATGATGTCGGGTGCATGCCCGCCGCCTGCGCCTTCGGTATGAAATGCGTGGATGGTCCGCCCTTTCATGGCAGCGACGGTGTTTTCGACAAAGCCGCTTTCGTTCAGCGTATCGGTGTGGATCATCACCTGCACATCCATGTCATCGGCAACAGACAGGCAGCAGTCTATCGCGGCAGGCGTGGTCCCCCAGTCTTCATGGAGCTTGAGCGCACATGCGCCACCCTCGACCATCTCGACCAGAGCATCGGGGCGGCTTGCGTTGCCCTTGCCTGACAGACCGATGTTCATGGCGAAATCATCAACGCTTTGCAGCATCCGCCCGATGTGCCAGGGGCCGGGCGTACAGGTGGTGGCCAGGGTGCCATGCGCAGGGCCGGTGCCACCCCCGAGCATCGTGGTCACACCCGAGTGCAGAGCTTCTTCGATCTGCTGGGGACAGATGAAGTGGATGTGGCTGTCGAACCCGCCGACGGTCAGGATTTTGCCCTCGCCCGCAATCGCTTCGGTGCCGGGCCCCACGATGATATCCACACCCGGCTGGGTGTCCGGGTTGCCGGCCTTGCCGATCTTGTGGATACGTCCGTCCTTCAGGCCGACGTCCGCCTTGTAGATGCCCGTGTGGTCAACGATCAATGCGTTAGTGATGACCGTGTCGACGGCGCCACCTGCGCGGGTGACCTGAGATTGTCCCATGCCGTCGCGGATGACTTTGCCGCCGCCGAATTTCACTTCTTCGCCATAGGTGGTCAGGTCACGCTCGACTTCGATAACAAGATCGGTATCCGCCAGCCGGACCCTGTCGCCCGTGGTTGGTCCGAACATCGCGGCATAGCTGTCGCGGGAAAGAGTTGCAGGCATCCGTCAGTCCTTCTTTGTTTGGCGGGCAGGGCGCGTCCGGGCACCGATCACGGGTTGCCAGGCGATCACAGCGCGCCCATGACCTGTTGGTTAAAGCCATAGACCCGTCGCGCGCCCGACAGCGGGATTAGCTGAACCTCGCGCCGCTGACCGGGCTCAAACCGCACGGCAGTCCCCGCCGCGATGTCCAGCCGCCTGCCCCGCGCCGCAGCACGGTCGAAATCAAGCGCGGCATTGGCTTCCGAGAAATGGTAGTGGCTGCCCACCTGCACCGGCCTGTCCCCGGTGTTGGCGACCATCAGGGTGATGGCCTGCGCGCCTTCGTTCAGCGTGATGTCGCCGTCGGCGACCATGATCTCTCCCGGTATCATCAGGGCCTCCTATCGGATTGGATTGTGCACGGTGACGAGCTTGGTGCCGTCGGGAAACGTGGCCTCGACCTGCACGTCGTGGATCATCTCCGGCACCCCGGTCATGCATTGCTCGCGGGTCAGAATTTCGGCCCCGGCCTGCATCATGTCAGCCACCGACCGCCCGTCGCGCGCGCCTTCGACCACCGCATCGGTGATCAGGGCGATCGCTTCGGGATGGTTCAGCTTCACGCCGCGGGCAAGGCGGCGGCGGGCCACGTCGGCGGCCATTGCGATCAACAGTTTGTCTTTTTCACGCGGGGTCAGCTGCATGGTGTCACAGTCTCCAGCTTTTGGGCAGAGTGTTGCCGGTCAGATGATTCAATGCGGGCACGAGGCTGCGCCGCAGGTCAAATCCGTCGTGGGCCAGCAACCGCCCCACGAGGATACCGTCGCCCAGCAGGCTGAAGCCGCCCATCCTGCCAAAAATATCGCGCAATGCCCGGATGTGACCGGCGGCATCCGGGGCGACATAGACCAGAAGCGCCATGGCACGCGCGCCGGAGGCGATCGCGGGCCTGTCAAGTTGCGATGCAATGTCTCCGTGCAGCCGTACGCCATCGCGGAAAATCAGGTCATCGCCCTGCCGAATGCTGATGCAGTCGGTAAAGGAGGCAGCGACGACCTCTTCACCCATCGCGTGGCGGCCAAACAGGAGGGGTTCAACCATCAGCAACTGCCCGTTTTCCGCAAGCTGAACATCCAGCCGTCTTGAGATCGCAGCGCCATTGTAAAGGATCGTCTCCTGCGGCAGCCAGTGAAGCGTGGCGGCGTTCGCGACATTCAGACGGGTGTGTATGCGCCCCGTCTGTCCCTTTTGCGCGCGGTATGCCCGCTCTGCGGCCTGCGTGGTCAACTGCAGCCGCGATCCGGTCCCGGCCGATGCGTCAACCCCGAACCGATCTCCGCCTGTCACACCGCCCGCAGTGTTCACCAGCACCGCTTGCAGCGCATCGTCGCCCCTGGGGAACAGGAGTTTAAGCGCCCCTGACTGATGCAGGTGGTCCAGACACGACCGACCACCCCTGAGTTTGCTTGACAGCCGCGCGGTCCCGATCGCGCGGGGTTGGTCCGATACTGTCGCAGCGCTCATCAACAATTTCGGCGGTCCCCGAATAACGTCATTACAGGCACCAAATCGACCACGCGATATCTTGATTGACCATAGTTGCGTCTCAAATCAGGGCCTTTCATGAGCCATTCGCCTCAAAATTAGGCAATTGCGCAAAAAAAACCCGACCCCCGGGCGCGTGCGCCCGGTCGTTTTGGCGTGTCGTCCGAGGCTCTTGTGTGTAACGATGACCGCATGTTCCGTAATTTGCTGCCAATCAGCGCCCTTCTGCTCAGTTCCGCGCTGTTGCTCTTCGCCGGAGGCACCAACGGCCTGATTTTACCTGTACGTGGCACGGCGGAGGGATTTGACGCCTTTTCCCTTGGCCTCTTGGGGACCGGGTGGGCAGTTGGTTACGTTGCAGGCTGTCTGCTGATGCCGATGCTGGTGAGCAGGGTCGGGCACATTCGTTCGTTCACGGTGATGGCCGCACTTGCGGCGGTTGCGATCCTCGCATCGCTGATCTTTTTGACGCCAACGGCCTGGGTGCCGCTCAGGGCGTTGTCGGGGCTGTGTTTCGCGGGCGCTGCGATGATTGTCGAAAGCTGGTTGAGCGAGCGGTCGGATGCCAGCAATCGGGGCCGCATTTTCGGCACCTACACGATGGTCAATCTCGTTGCATCCACCGCCGGGCAGATGTCGTTGACCCTTGCGCCCACGGATGGGCATCTGTTTTTCGTTCTGGGCGCCATTTTCTATGCCCTCGCCCTCGTGCCGGTGGCGATCACATCGAGCGCGAGCCCAAAGCCTCTTGTCAAAGTACGGCTTGATCTGCGCGGCCTTTGGGGCAACTCGCCAGTCGCGGTTGTGGCGATTTTTCTGGTTGGCGTATCCAACAGCGCCTTCGGGACGCTGGCGGCGGTCTATGCGGGGCAAATCGGCTTGTCCCTCAACTCCGTGGCGCTTTTTGCCAGTATTCCCATCCTGGCAGGCGCGGTGGCGCAGATGCCGGTTGGATATCTGTCCGACCGAATGGACAGGCGCAAGGTTCTCGTGGGCATTGCCGCCCTGGCGCTCGTCGCCGACCTTGCCTTTATCGTCGTTTCGCCGCAAGGCACCCCGGCAAACCTCGTGCTGGTGGCTCTCTTCGGGGCGTCGATCTTTTCGATGTACCCCGTCATCGTCGCCCATGCGAACGACCACGCCGAAGAGGGCAGTTTCATTCAGACCAGCGGTGGTTTGCTGCTCGTTTTCGGACTGGGGTCAATCATCGGGCCGCTGGTGGCGGGCTTGGGCATGTCTTCGGTCGGCGTCTCGGGCTTGTTCATAACAACCGTGGGCGCCCATGTTCTGATGATCGCCTATGCGTTGCTCCGGATCACCATGCGGGCACCTGTCGCCCTTGAAGACAAGGGTGCCTTTGTCGTGGCCCCGCCCGGGCGCGCAACAACACCGGAAACAGCGGCGTTCGCGTCCGGTCCCGATGTCGACACAGACAGCCAAGCTGTGGGCAGTGTTGCCGGGCAAACCTAGTCGTCAACGATAAGCCCGGGCTGGTCAGGCCCATGATCGAGACGCCAGATATGGTCGGCCGTTGCCTTAGGATAGGCCTTGGTAACCAAGGGATCGTGGCCCGGTACGATCAGTGTTTTGCGGCTGGCCAGACGTTCCAGCGTATCAAAACCGTCAAGCATGTTCTGCAGGTCCACAACAATGGGGAAGGGTTTTCTGGCAAACAGGTTCTCGTAGTAATGCGCGGCGTCCGAGGCCAGAACCATCCAACCGGCCTTGGTGCGCACCCGCACGCATTGCAATCCGCGACTGTGCCCCCCGATGCAGTGGACTGTTACGCCCTCTGCCACTTCCGCATCACCGTCGTGAAAGATGACCTGACCGGCATAAAGGCGTTTAACCGCTTCGCAAATGTGACCGGCGGTAAACGGCATGCGCAGCGTATCGTGGCACATGCATGGACCGGTGGCATAGGCCATCTCCGCCGCCTGAACATGCAGCTTTGCATTCGGGAAAAGATGCAGCCCGCCTGCGTGGTCGTAGTGCAGATGCGTGACAATCACCGTCGCGATATCCTCGGGTTTCAGACCCAGCGGCGCAAGGGACAGGGCCGGGTCCTGCCGGATCGGGCGGTCCCGCATCGTGGCCTCTGCCGCATCGTATCCGGTATCGACAAGGATGACCTCTTCGCCGCGCCGCAATACCCACATGAAATAGTCCATCGGATGCGGGGCATCGTGGTTATCGTCAAAGATGAAGCTGTCCCGTCGGGTTCGGGTGTTTCTATCGGCGTATTTGACCGCGAAAACGTGCCAGTCGTTCATTGGACCACCTGTGCATATGTCGTGACGGACTTCCTAGCGATCATGTCGCCGGTTGCCGCGTCAAAGGTTCTAAAATGTTCGGTTGTCAGATGCGCCTGAAAAGCCGCTTCATCCACATAGAGCTCGTAAAGAAACACCTCTTCAGGCCGCGTCGGGTCGGTTGCTACATCGAATTGCCGGCATCCGGGCTCCTCCGTCAGGCTGGCAGTGGCGTTTCGGTGCATGAGAGGCAGGAATTCCTCCAGCCGGTCGGGGAGTATTGAAAGCGTAACGACGACGGCGAACATTTCAATCCTTGCGCTGGGGCGTGGCATTATTTACGCATGCATTAATGCATACATTAATCGCGAGGCGCGTGTCATCCCTAAATTCGGGGATGCCACGCGCCTGCACAGTCGCACTAGGGGACGCAGCGCCAAATGAAAGACGTATACAACATCGCAGTGTTTCAGGGAGATGGAATCGGACCGGAGATCATGCAGCCCACGGTCGACCTGCTGAGCTTTCTGGCCGGTCGGGGCGGCTACAGGTACGATTTTACCGATCTGCCCGCCGGCGCCGCCCACTATGCAAAAACCGGGGTGTCGCTGCCTGACACATCGATGAAGGGCGCGCGGGAGGCCGATGCGATCCTGCTGTCCGCCATGGGGCTGCCCTCCGTCAGATATCCGGACGGCACCGAAATTTCGCCGCAGATTGACTTGCGCAAAGCCCTAAATCTGTTCGCGGGCGTGCGCCCCGTACGCATTTTTCCCGGCCAAAGAACTCCGCTGAACATGCCGGACGGGCGCACTGTGGATTTCGTCCTGATCCGCGAAAGTACCGAAGGATTGTTTCATACCCAGGGCCGCGGCGAAGTGTCTGAAAACGAAGCGCGCGAAACGCTCCTGATCACCCGCGAAACATCGGAGCTGTTGTTCGACTTCGCCTTCGCCATGGCGCGTGCGCGCAAAGAGGCGGGACGCGGGCCAGGCCGTGTCACCTGCGTGGACAAGGCGAATGTGTTTCGCGCCTTCGCGTTTTTCCGCGAGATTTTTGATGCGAAAGCCAAGCAATTTCCTGACGTGGCAAGCGATCATGCTTATGTTGACGCGACGGCGCTTTGGTTCGTTCAAAAACCATGGGATTTCGACGTGCTGGTGACGGAAAACATGTTTGGGGACATCCTGTCCGATCTGGGGGCAGGCCTGATGGGAGGGCTGGGGGTTGCGCCATCTGCGGACATCGGGCGCAACCATGCGGTTTTTCAGCCCTGTCACGGCTCGGCGCCGGATATCGCGGGGCAGGGGGTCGCCAACCCGCTGGCAATGATCCTGTCCGGCGCGATGATGCTGGAGTGGCTGGGTCTGCGCCATGATCACGCTGCCCTTGTCGCGGATGGCACGCATCTGCGGGAAGCCGCTGAGGGCGTGATCGCATCGGGCGAGGTGTTGACCGGTGATCTGGGCGGCACCGCAACCACCCAAGAGGCCGCTGCCGCGGTCACCGCAGCACTGAGCGTGCCATGACACCTCAGGATCCCTTGTGCGTTGCCTGCCTGGGTGCCGGGTATTTCAGCCAGTTTCACTACGATGCCTGGGCGCGGATATCCGATGCGACGCTGGTCGGATCTGCCGATCACGATCTGGCCGCGGCCCGCGCAACCGGTCTGCCTGCCTTCGAGACCCTCGGCGACATGCTGGCGGACACATCGCCGGATATTCTCGACATCATTCTGCCCCCGGCTGCGCATCTTGAGGCGATCACCGCCGCGCTGGCCGCGGGCGTGCAAACGATTATCTGCCAGAAACCGTTTTGCCGAGATCTGGAGGAAGCGACCGGCGTGACCGAGCATGCGGAACGCGCCGGTGCCAACCTGATCGTGCACGAGAATTTTCGCTTCATGCCCTGGTACCGCGCGATCAAGACTGCAATCGACGCGGGTCGTATCGGCACCCCTTTGCAGGCGGGATTCAGATTGCGCCCGGGCGATGGTCAGGGCCCGCGTGCCTATCTGGACCGGCAACCGTATTTTCAGCAGATGCCCCGGTTTCTTATCCACGAAACCGGCGTGCACTGGGTGGATACATTTCGGTTCCTGTTCGGCAATCCGACGGCCGTTTATGCCGACCTGCGGCAGATCAATCCGGTGATCAGGGGCGAAGACGCAGGGTATGTGTTGTTTGATCACCCCAACGGTGTGCGCGCACTTTTCGATGGCAACCGGCATTGCGATCACCCGTCGGACAATCATCGCAGAACCATGGGAGAGGCCGAATTCGAAGGGACCGATGGCACGTTGATGCTGTCGGGCGATGGCAGCGTTGCGTTTCGGGCCAAGGGTCAGATGACCCATGAAACGGTGCTGCCCGCCGACAGGTCTCCCGGGTTTGGCGGCGACTGCGTGTTTCATTTGCAAACACACGTGGTGCTGTCCATACGGACTGGCGCGGCGTTTGAGAACACGGCGCGCGACTATCTGGATGTGGTCAGGATCAAGGACGCGATCTACAAATCCGCAAAGACAGGGCGCAAGCTGCCGTTGGACGGGACGTGAGAGTGGTTCTTCAAATGATCACCGGATCACGTTTGCGGTTAATCTCGCGCGCGACGCTATAGATCGTGGCGACAGAGGTCCTGGCATTTTCGGGTGACGCCGCATTGTCGATCTGAACCGTAAACCTTCCCGCCGCGCAGGCGACGTCATAGGCGTGGCGGTTGCCCCGGGCTGCAGGATCGGCGATCAACTCAACCCGGGTGGCGTCAAATCCGGCACCCGCAAGCGCCAGCGTCGCCGCGACATTTGCATTCCTGGGATACTCGGTCGCCGCCTGGCGCGCGGTTCCGTCAAAAATCACCTGCATGTCGGACAGGTTGTCCAGGTCAGTTGCCCGCTCGGCGGGCGTGCCGCGCCACGCGGCCGGTGGTTTCGTTCCCCGGTATTTCACGGCAACCTCCCCCGCAAGCGACAGGGCGGCCAGAAGATCGATCCCTCCAATCGCACCGGCGGGCAGGATCAGTTTGCCACCACCTGCAATCGCAGCTTCCTTCAGGGCCTGCGACAGTCTTTCATCGGCCATGGCGCCTATGGACACAAGCACCAGATCGACACCGGCTTTCAGTGCTTTCGGGGCGTATTCAATCACTGCCTGATGCCCGGCGCATTCGACGACAAGATCAGGATGGCCTGCGAGCATCTCGTCCATACTATCGGTTACAAAGACATGATGTGCCGCCGCGGAAAGCAGCTTGTCTTGCTGAACGCGTTTTCGGGCGGCAGGGCGTGTCAGAACCGATAGCTGATCTACGGGACGGGCCGCCAGCCAGCGAAGAACAGATTGTGCGATGTTGCCGTATCCGATGATGGCCAGATGCATCTGCTTCCCTTCCTGCGGCCAGCCCGCGCAATCTGTGCGCTGTCGTGCGTCAGGCGGTCCGCGTCTTCGCGCGACCGTCAGTCACGTGCTCCATGGCAGCATGCGCCGGGCGGCCCGGCGGCGTCAAAGGCCATTTAATGTTCGCGCGTTATGCCACATAGTGACGCAAAGGGTGAAGCATCGGGCGTCCGGCAGCGTGGACGCCCCGCAGCGGGGAAAAGAGCCTATGGGGCGAAGGGGTGCCATATTCGGTTTGGGGTCCATCGGATTTGGCGCCGTGAAGACCGCCGCCGCGCAGAATAGTTTCCGTGTTCCGGCGCTGGTCAAGCTGGCGCCTGCATGACCGCCGATAGTACTTTGCGCGAACAGATGTGCCTGCTGGCCAAGTCGCTGTTTGACAGGGGGCTGACCGGCGGCAGCACCGGAAACATCTCCGCCCGGACGGCGGACGGCGGTGTGCTCGTCTCGCCAACCGGCACCAGTTTCGGGCGGCTGGACCCGGCAAGACTTAGCTATTTCGATGCATCCGGCGCACATGTTGCGGGGGACGCACCCACGAAGGAGATGCCGCTGCACCGCGCGTTTTACGACACGCGCAGCTCTGCCGGTGCCGTTGTGCATCTGCATTCCTGCCACTCTGTCGCTTGGTCGATGGTGCCCGGGGTCGATCCGGACAACTTCCTGCCGCCGCTCACCCCTTACGCGATTATGAAGCTGGGCAAGGTGAAGTTACTGCCGTTCTACGTGCCCGGCGATCCGGCCATGGGGGAGGCAGTGCGCGGATTGGCAGGTAAGCGCAGCGCGGTCATGCTCGCCAACCATGGCCCGGTCGTCGCGGGCAAGGATCTCGAAGCCGCCTGCAACGCCATTGAAGAGCTCGAAGCCACGGCGCGGCTGGCGCTGATGATGCGGGGATACGATGCCCGCATGCTGAAGTCTGACCAGATTGCCGCCGTGGTCAAAACATTTGACGTGGAGTGGGACACATGACCCGATTTTCGGCCAATCTTGGCTTCCTCTGGGCCGATCTGACCCTGCCGGACGCGATCCGGGCGGCAAAGGATGCAGGCTTTGACGCGGTGGAATGCCATTGGCCCTTTGACACGTCCGCCGAGGATGTGCACGCCGCCCTGACAGACACGGGCCTGCGGATGCTGGGCCTGAACACCCGGCGTGGTGACGTGGCCGCGGGTGAAAACGGTCTGTGCGCGCTTGTGGGGCGCGAAGAACAGGCGCGCGCCGCAATCGACGAGGCGCTGTCTTACGCTGCCCATGTAGAGGCCGCCAATGTCCACGTCATGGCGGGGTTTGCCGCGGGTGCTTCCGCGCATCACTGCTTTGTGGCGGCGTTGAAATATGCGTGTGACAGGGCCGCGCCGCTGGGCATCACGATCCTGATCGAGCCGCTCAACCGCTATGATGCGCCGGGCTACTTTCTGGCGACCACGACACAGGCCCTTGCGATCATCGAAGAGGTTGGCCGCCGTAATCTCAAGCTGATGTTTGACTGCTATCATGTCCAGCTGATGGAGGGAGATCTGAGCCACCGGCTGAAAGACTTGTTGCCGCACATCGGCCATATACAGTTCGCCAGCGTGCCGGACCGTGGCCCACCTGATGACGGCGAGATATCCTACGCCTATGTTTTCGGGGTTATCGAAACGCTGGGTTACAGCCACCCCCTTGGTGCTGAGTACAAACCGACAGGCGCCACGGAAGCGACACTGGGCTGGATGAAGCAACACAAATCTGCCACGTAATCGCAAAGGCGGGACTCCGCTGCGCCGTCCGGTCGTTCTGATGTGGGGCCGCTCTGGCCACCGATGCGAGGCGACTTGGCACAGGGTCATTTACCCCGGCATCCCGCGAATGGGTCAGGGCATTTCGCAGCACGCGGGCACAGCCCAAAGGTTCAGGGTTCGTCAGGCACGACACCGGGCTTCAGCGGCTGCGTGACGGCTTCCTGAGCAGCGGCGGTGACGGCTTTGCGCTCGTCCTCTGTCAGGTTTTCATCGCCGGACAGCTCGACTTTGACATTGCGCTCGGCCATCCGGATGCCATTTGCCTCGAAGGCATCACGTACTTTCTGATAGGCATCGCGCCGCACCAGCCACTGCTCGCCGGGCCGGGTCATGAACTTGACGCCCACAACCATGTTGAATTCTTCCATGCGGCGCACGCCTTGCGATTTCAGCGTATCGAGGATGGCATCCCCGTAGTGCTCGTTGGCTTTGAGTTCGGCGCCGACTTTCTTGACGAGCTTTTTGACCAGTTGGAGATCCGTATCGAAGGGCACCCGGAATTCCAGCTTCATGATCACCCAGTCGCGCGAGTAATTGGTCATGGATTTCAACTCACCAAACGGCAAGGTGTGAACCGCGCCGCGATGATGGCGGATTTGCAAGGACCGGATCGAGATTTTCTCGACCGTGCCGCGCAACTGGTCGATTTCCACATATTCGCCGACGCGGAACGCGTCATCCACCAGAAAGAATATGCCCGAGACAACGTCCTTGACCAGTGACTGCGCGCCGAAACCGATGGCGATACCCATCACGCTCGCGCCTGCGAGGATTGGCGCGATGTTGACCCCCATGGAGGACAGAACCGACATCAGCACCATGCTCAACAGGGTCACCATCAGGACGACGCGCAGCAACGGCAGCAGGGTCGCCATGCGGGCTTCCGGACCCGGTGCCTGCCCATCTTCCGGCGGTTTGTAGGCCGCCAGACGGCGATCGATCGAAGTTTTGCCCCACGTCCATACCAGATCGGCGATCAGCACCGCCGCGGCACTGTCGATCAGAACCGAGAAGAGCCGTTGCGTCACGGTCGGGGTATCGGTGTTCTCGAAGATACCCGCATGCCAGATAAGCGCCAGGATCAGCCCCACAACGACGAAGACGCCGAAACGGATCAGTCGTTGCACAATCGGACGGTATGTCTCGTAGGGATCGACAATGGGCTCGGGTTCCGCGGGTTCATCCGGTGTGTCGGGCGCCTCGTCGGGCCCGGTCGGTGCCGCGAGAGCGGCGGTTTTTTCTGCCTTCGCCCTGAAATCTGCAATGGCCTGATCAAAGGTAAGGTCGGTCCAGCCGCGCAGCAGCTTCACGCTTGGAATGGCAAGGCCGATTGTCATGATCGTCCACATCAGCGGGCGTACGTCAAACAGCCATGTGACAAAGATCAGGGTGCTGAGCACACACATATATGCCCGCCACCGCGACAGCGACGGGTAGGACAGGCTGCTGGTATGATGTTTGGCCTGGGCGAAACAGAAGACGATGCAGATCAGGCTGACAATCAGCAGGATCGTCGCGAAGAGAACCGAGACAGCAAGGGTTTCAGGCGCGAGCGCACCTGTCGCGTCAACGTTGGTGAGCTGCCCGAAGACGTCGATGAGGGACACCGCAAAGACAAGCATCGCAAAGAAAAAGGTCAGGGTGTTTCCCAGAACGCGTGCCATCGGCGTTGTGATCGGGATCAGCCGCAGTTCGGCAATGCGGGGTGCCAGAAAGAGCCTCACGAGCGTGTGTATGGCGCGGACCGAAACAATGCCCAGAAGGGTCGACAGGATCAGTGTGTAGAGCAGCGGTGGCCAACTGACCGCCGAAAAAGCGCCAATGCTGCCAACCGCAAAGGTGAGCACGCCGGTGAAGGCCAATGCGGAGCGCGACAGGGCGGCGAGGGCGCGTTTCTTGGGACTCTTGAACGTCTGCACTTCGATCCGGCGCAGAACAGGATTGGTGTATTGACGTATCAGCCATTCGAGTCCGGCGCCGAAAAAGAGGAAAATAAGGGCAAATGTCAGACTGCGAACGCGCCGGTCAGGCGTCATCTGGGCCTGCCATTTTTCCGAGATCACCGCGGGCGCGGCACCAAAACTGGCCCAGGCCGCACCCAGGGCACCGACACGCGCGCCCACCTGCTCTGTCGCGGATTGAAACTGTTCGCGGATGGATTTCTGCGCGACCGGGGCGGCGGCCTCTGCACCATCGGCCTGATCCTGTATCCAGTTCTGAATACGCTCATCCGCCAGTAGTCTGGTGAATTCATGCAGATCATTGGGCGACGGTTGCGGAACTGCGAGAGTTTCCTGTGCGGAGGCCTTCACCGGCAGAAGCAACAGGATCACGATCAGAACCCGGTGCAAGATGCGCCCGAACGGTGTCATGTCCGAACCTCTGAGGCGTCCACGGCGGCGAGTTCTTCGGCAAAGTCATCGTCTTTGAACGAGTAATCCGCGGGATGCAACGGCTCCACGGTTACCGCGCCGCCGCTGGGTACCAGCTGACAGGCCAGCCGGACGGTGTCGTCGGCACCGATGCGCAGGAGCGTCTTGGCCTCCAATGCGGTGGGCGCGGGCAACGGAAACTCGGACAATGTGATCCGCACGGCACAGGTGCCGCAGCGCCCACGTCCTTCGCACAGGCTGGCATGGGGGTGCTGATGCGCGCGAAAGCTGTCCAGCAGGCTGAGCCCAGAGGTGGTGTGCAGCGGCGGTGCGCTGCCCCGTGTCAGGATCACCTTTTGCGATGTTTGCAGCGCCAGCCGAATGGCCCGGGCCATAAAGGTCAGTGCCGCCAAACCAAGGGACCACCAGATCACCTGATTGGTGATCTGTTTTACCACCTCGTATGGAATCCTCTCCTTGGCGGGGGTTGAAGGTGCCTCGGCGGGCTTTTCAGCCGGCGCGGCGTACTGCGGGGTTTCCACCGGCGGGGCTTGCGCTGCGATCAGCACGCCGCGGCCTGCCTCAGCATATCCCATCAGGGCAATCACCGGCACGGCGACGGCCAGCGGATAAATCCAAGCAAGGGCGTTGCGCATGCCTTCCTTGGCCCGCAGCCACGTGAACAGGCCTGCACAACCATGCACCCAGACAACCGATAACATGATGACCTGCAAAAGGCCGATTTGCGGAGCGCCCAGCCAGAAGAATTTGATCGCCTGGGCATAGCCGAAGGGAATGCCGTCGATCTTCAGCGTCGCGACGCCAACGGCATGTACCGCCAGCAGCGGAATGACAGCCACGCCCGACAGCAACTGCACAACGTCTTGCGCGTTGGTGCGCAGTGTCGGGCGCCGGTAGATTGCCCAGAGCCCCAGCAGAAAATGGACCAGTAAGGACAGCAGCAGCAAGGAGGCAAGCGGCTGCCGGGACCAAATGGTCGACAGATAGGGACGCGCCGCGTCCATCGCTTCAATCGAAATGACACCCAGACTGAGATTGAGTAAATGGCTTGTGACGAAGAAAAGCAGAAACAGCCCAGAGACAATGCGCGTTGTCCTGAGCGCCAGCCCCGCGACGCTGGCCAAGGAACGATCCATATTGCTTTCCCTCCCGGTGATCGCCAGCCCGTCTGTGTGGGTATGCCCTGCGGTTTCAGCGATGGTCCGCGTGAACTGTCTCCATTCTTCATGGGCTTTGCAACCCACTAGGCAAACCGGGCCACTTGGTAAAAGCGTTTGACTACAAGGCAAACCGGCCCGCGTGGCGTTCGAAAACCTCGGTGAACTGATCAATTGCCAGCGGCAGTTTCTGGTAGGGCGGGTAAAAGGCGGTGAGCCAGATTTCGGGGGCCTGCCAGTCAGTCAACACCTCGGTCAGCAGGTTCTTTTCAATTGCATCTTGAACAATGAAGCGGGGCAGTAGGGCGATACCCTGACCCGCGATCGCCATCTGAGCGATCAGATCGCCGTTGTTGCAGGCAAACCCGCTTGGCAGGCGTACCGGTCGCATGGTGTTTTCGGAGGTGCCTGCCAGTTGCCAGACGCCCCCTTCTGACTGATTGGAATATCCCAGGCATCTGTGGTTTTGCAAATCTGACGGCGCGGCAAGCCCAGCGGCTGTCTCAAGGTAACCGGGCGCTGCGACGAGGCATCGCGGAACCGGCCTGATTTTACGCCAGATGGTGGATTTGTCGGCGGGCGCCGCCGAAATGCGCAATGCCATGTCGTAATCATCCCTGATGATGTCCACAAAGCTGTCCGTGAGGTTGATTTTCAGATCAATGCCGGGATGAAGGCTTGCGAATTCTGTCAGGGGTTCGACCAGAAAGCGCGTGCCGAATGACAACGGGCAACTGATCTGGAGCCTGCCGGACAATGCCTCCTGATAGGCCCGCGCGGTGTCGTCCGCCGCGGCAATGCCCGAAACGAGCGGGTGAACCTTTTCGAAATACTGAACGCCCGCCTGGGTCAGTGACACCTTGCGCGTGGTGCGCACGAAGAGCTGCACGCCCAGCGTTTCTTCCAGCTCGGCAATGTGCCGTGTAACCGCAGAGGAGGAGTTGTTTTGCAGGCGCGCTGCGGCAGAGAAGCTTTGCGCATTTGCCACGGCAATAAACGTCTTTATCCGTTCCAGATGGCCAGCCATATATTATCCCATTTTTTAAAATAATAACTTTCATATTAAACCTATTAACGCAACTGTGATGGTGCCCTACCTTCTTCTTCAAGCATCCATAACCACGGCCATCGCGCCGTATTCGAGACAGGAGACAGATATGCTCAACCAGATCAGAGGGTTGCACCACATGACGTCACTGGCTGCCGATGCAGCCGAAAACAACGCGTTTTTCACAAACGTTCTGGGCCTGCGAAGGGTCAAGAAAACGGTCAACTTCGACGCGCCGGACGTCTATCACCTGTACTACGGTGACGAAGTTGGCACACCGGGTTCCGTCATGACATATTTTCCCTTCCCCAACATTGCCCGGGGCAGCAAGGGCACCGGCGAAGTGGGCGAGACTGTTTTTTCCGTCCCGCCGGGGGCGCTGGGGTTCTGGCAGGACCGGTTGGCGAGTTTCGATGTGCAGGGTCTGGAACTGCAAGAGCACTTTGGCGAAAAACGCCTGGCATTCAAAAACCCGGATGGCGAAGCGTTCGCCCTGTCCGAGGTGGCAGACAACCCCCGGTCTGGCTGGACCGGCAACGGCGTCTCTGACGATCACGCGATCCGTGGCTTCCATTCTGCTGGCATGCGGTTGAAGGACGATGGAGCGATGGCGGAATTGCTGGGGTTCATGGGCTATCAGAAGTTGGATAGCGTCGGGAACATTACCCGATTTGCCATTGGCGAAGGTACGGGTGCAAACACCATTGATCTGGAAATCCTTCCGACTGTGCGGCAAGCTGGGCAAGGCGCGGGTTCTGTCCATCACATCGCGTTTTCCGTGGATGATCGCGCGGCCCAACTGGCCGTCCGCAAGGCCTTGATGGATACCGGATATGCCGTCACGCCGGTGATTGACCGGGACTATTTTTGGGCGATCTATTTCCAGACGCCCGGCGGCGTGTTGTTCGAGATTGCGACAAATGAACCGGGGTTTGACCGCGACGAGGACACCGCGCATCTCGGCCAGGCTCTGAAACTTCCCAGCCAGCACGAACATCTGCGCGCGGCACTCGAAAAGAACCTGCAACCAATCCCGGCGTAGGGCAGTCCGATGTCGCAGCAAAACTACGTGTTCAGGGAAACAGGCGGGCGCCCGGATGCGCCCGTGATCTTCACCTTCCACGGGACCGGCGGGAACGAAACGCAGTTTCACAATTTGGCGTCGGAGTTGGTGGCCGGCGCGCGGGTGATATCTCCGCGCGGGGATGTGTCGGAGAACGGCGCCGCGCGGTTTTTCAAGCGCACCGGCGAGGGCGTCTACGATATGCCCGACCTGGAAAACCGGACGCAGGCCATGGCCGATTTCATTCAGGCGCATGTGTCGCGCTGGCCAAAGACCCCTGTCATCGGCCTGGGCTATTCAAACGGCGCGAATATATTGGCATCTGTCGTCTTTCACCACCCGAAGCTCTTCCAAAAAGTGATCTTACTTCACCCGCTTGTCACCTGGACGCCAAAACCGGCGCCGGATCTGGCGAGCGTTGATGTTCTGATGACCGCGGGCCTGAATGACCCGATCTGCCCGCCGCAACAAACCCGGGCATTGGAGGCGTATTTTTCGGCGCAAGGCACATCCGTGTCGACCCATTGGCACGAGGGCGGTCATGAAATCGCCCGATCTGAACTGGCGGCCATGGCACGCTTTCTCGATGGACAAGGGGGCTAGCAGGGCGCATCGGCAGTGCCGCAAACCTGAGGTCGTGCGCGGATCTGGTGGCGAATGTCATGACTTTTTGCGCCAAAACGGTTGCATGCCCCTCTCCATCAGATGAATTGTACGGACATGGATTCGATTGCCGGGACCAAGATCGGCGAAATGAAGCGCTGGGGCGGATCAACTCGCTGACCAAGCGGCTGTTTGAAACAGAGGAAACTGTATGAAGAAGATATACGGATCAGCGTCCGAGGCGCTGGATGGTGTGTTGCGCGAGGGGATGTTGATCGCGGCGGGTGGTTTCGGGCTCTGCGGTATCCCCGAACTGCTCTTGCAGGCGATCAAGGACGCCGGCACCAAGGATCTCACCTTTGCGTCCAACAACGCGGGCGTGGATGATTTCGGGATCGGCATTTTGCTGCAAACGCGGCAAGTGAAAAAGATGATCTCCTCTTACGTGGGTGAAAACGCGGAATTCATGCGCCAGTATCTGTCGGGCGAGCTTGAGCTTGAGTTCAATCCGCAGGGCACTTTGGCCGAGCGGATGCGCGCGGGCGGCTGCGGCATTCCCGGTTTCTACACAAAAACCGGGGTGGGTACGGTGATTGCAGAAGGCAAGGAGCATAAGGATTTCGGTGGAGAGACCTATATTCTGGAAGAGGGAATTTTTGCCGATCTGTCGATCGTGAAGGCGTGGAAAGCGGACGAGACGGGCAACCTGATCTTCCGCAAGACGGCCCGCAACTTCAACCCGCCGGCAGCGATGTGCGGACGTGTCTGCGTTGCTGAGGTGGAGGAGATCGTGCCGCTGGGATCGCTGGACCCAGATGGCATTCACCTCCCGGGCATTTACGTACACCGCCTGATCCAGGGCACCCACGAAAAACGCATCGAACAGCGCACTGTGCGCCAGAAGGAGACCGCATAATGCCCTGGAACCGCAACGAGATGGCCGCGCGCGCGGCAGAGGAACTGGAAGACGGCATGTACGTCAACCTTGGTATTGGCATCCCGACTCTGGTGGCCAATTACGTGGGCGACAAGGATATCACGCTGCAATCGGAAAACGGGATGCTCGGCATGGGGCCCTTCCCGTTTGAAGGCGAGGAGGACGCGGACCTCATCAACGCGGGCAAGCAGACCATCACCGAATTACGCCGGACGTCCTATTTCGATTCAGCGACAAGCTTCGGCATGATCCGTGGTGGCAAGATCGCGGCGGCTATCCTCGGGGCGATGGAGGTGGCGGAGAACGGCGATCTGGCGAACTGGATGATTCCGGGCAAGCTGGTCAAAGGCATGGGCGGCGCGATGGATCTGGTCGCAGGCGTAGGCCGGGTGATCGTCGTGATGGATCACACGAACAAGCACGGCGACAGCAAGGTTTTGCGTGAGTGCACCTTGCCGCTGACGGGCAAGGGCGTTGTCGACCGGATCATCACGAACCTTGGTGTGCTGGATGTGGTCGACGGCGGCCTGAAGATCGTCGAATGCGCTGACGGTGTCACGGAGGAAGTCCTGCGCGCAGCGACCGACGCGACCATTGTCTGATCCCGGCACCGGGTAAGGGGCCTGAGCGCTCATCTTTTGGTCCGCGCGCCTCCCACCCGGTGGCGGGGCGCGCGGCGCACAGGATGATGACGGCATGTACAGACCGGTCCGAGCCACTTTGTGCGGCAGGATCGCTACGCGCGTCAAAATCGAGCGGGATGGTCTAACTCAAGTCTGGGAACATTCGGACGGGCGTCATTGACAGGAGGGGACCGCGACACTCAGCGACCCCGTGATACGCAACGATGCGAGCCGACACAAAGCCGCGCCTAAAGTGACGGGACATGCCGTTACCGGGTTTTCTGTAAACGCGGCGCTTCAACCCTCGTCAAGCACGCGGCGTGCAACGCGGAAACACTCCAACCCCTGAGGCACACCGCAGTAAATTGCCACGACATGGATGATCGCGCGGATTTCCTCCTGGCTCACACCATTTGTGATCGCCCCGCGGCAGTGAATCTCCCACTCCGACATTTTGCCCAATGCACCGATCATCGCGAGGTTCATCATCGAGCGCGTCTTGGCGTCGATCACGTCATCACCCCAGCCGAAACCCCAGCACCATGCGGTCATGGCCTCCTGAAAAGGGCGTGAAAACTCGTCCGCCGCGGCAAGGTTCTTCTCGACATACTCGGCGCCCAGTGTCGCCTTGCGTTGCGCCAGCCCCTTCAGGAACAAGTCCTCGTCAAATATGTTCATCGTGCTGCCTTCCTGTCGGTCACTTCTGCGAATGGTTGCGCGCGTTCAGGGTGGGCCGTCAAGAGCGTCCCGCATCCATCGCTGCAGATGCATCACGGAGTGTTCCGAGTTCACGCCGCTTTCGGGATCGACGACCAGGGGCCCTGGTGCGTACCCGCGCGACCCTAATCCGCGCTGCACGGATTCGACCAGATGAATGTCTTCTTCGACGGTTGTCGCGCGATCCTGTGCTGCCAGTCGGCGGACGGTGTCATTATTTTCGCCATCGACGGAATACCAGCCCCGCCAGACCACCACGCGATCCACGGCGACGGCGCGCCAGTGATAGGTGTTCAGAACGTTGCCGGGGTAGACCTGAAAGCTGAACATCGGCCACAGGAACCAGCTGGAATATTCATCGTGATGTGCGTGGCCCGACCTGATGTCGTAGGTCATGGCATCAAGGTTCTGGCACTGGGTCGTATGGCGCAGGCATTTCCCTTGCGGCTGAATGTCATATGTTTCCGGTTTTATGACGCCGGTGGCAAACGTCGGGTGGTTCAGCGCGCAGTGATAGCACTCCGAATAGTTTTCAACCGAGACCTTCCAATTGCAGTTTTCCGGTATTTCGACCCATTCCAACGGCTTCAGTGTGTGCCAGTGCGGCACCCATTCCTCAAGCTCTGCCCGGGTGCCAGGATACCACGTTTCCATTGGCGCGGCGTCCGGGTCAAGATTGACGAACAGAAATCCAAGAAACTCCTCCGCCCGGATTTCGTTCAGGCAGATTTCCGACGGGTTGAGGCCCCTGACCACCTTGAGGTTGGGACCCGCGCGCAGGTGGCCGGTCAACTCGTAAGTCCAGGCGTGATACGGGCAAACGATGACCCGCGTCGTTCCCGCGCCGGACACAAGCTGATGCGCCCGGTGCTGGCAGACGTTGTAGAAGGCGCGGATATTGCCATCGTGACCCCGGATGGCGAACAGGCTTTCGCCGGCAATCTCAAACGTCGTGTATTCGCCCGCTTGCGCCAAGGCGCTGGTGTGGCAGGCAAATTGCCATGTGCGTGCCAGCAGGCCGCGCTGCTCGTGTGCGAAAATCCCGGGGTCGGTGTAGTAATGGCCGGCAAGCGACCGGACGGCCTCCTTCATTTTTTCCCCTCATGATAGATGCCCAGCTGATGACGTCTTGCATGAAACCTGCTCACGCGATCGACGATCTTGTCATCCGCAACGGCAATGACGAAGGACAGCAGGGTCTCCAACAGCGCGATCGTGCTGACGGAGGAGGGAAAGAACTGCGGTGTGTCGGCGGCGACGACGAACCCGTGATCGGCCGCCTGCAGAAGCGGACTGGCCGGGCTGTCGGAAATCCCGATGATGGCTGCGCCCTGTTCCCGGGCAACCTCGGCCGCGGCAACCACTTCTGATCGGTAAGGCCTGCAGGTCATCGCTATCAGAACGTCGTTCTCATCCGCCCAGGCAAGGTCATCGAAGGCGGTGGAGCCCGGATGCGGTATGGCATGGAATTGCGTCATGCCCGTCGATGCGAGGTAGGTGAAATTGCGCGCATTGGCGTTATTGACGCCGACACCCAGCGTATAGACATGTCGCGCGGACCAGATCGCCTCCGCCGCCTGCTTCAGGTCATGGGCGGAGATGGTTGCAAAGGTCTCCTCGATATTGCGCAGGGCGTCCTGAACCATATCCGCATAAAGCCCGCCAAGGTCGCCGGATTTGCGAATATCCTGCAGCCAGCGGGCCCGGTCGGGGAAGTCGGCGGCACCTTTGCGGATCGCGTCCCGAAACGGCGCGCGAAAATCCTCGTACCCGTCAAACCCGACCTGACGCGCCATGCGGACCACGGTGTTTGGCTTGACCTGCGCGGCTTGGGCGATTTCGCGTACGGTTGATACGCCTACATCACGGGGATTTTCCAGCACATAAGTAGCGGCCTTACGCGCCTCGGGCGTGAGTTCGGATAGCTCGCCGGCAAGGCGGTCGAGAATGGTTGATGAGACATTTGTATCATTCATGATTGACGATGGTATGTTTGTTTGGTTAGCCTGTCGAGGAATTTTTCGGGCATAGGTGCAAGATTATGGCGGGTACGGATTTCCCGACGCAGGCCAGGGTCGTCATCGTCGGGGGTGGTGTCATGGGGTGTGGTCTGGCCTATCACCTTGCCCGCGAAGGCTGGCACGATGTGGTTCTGCTGGAAAAGGCGGAGCTGACCTCCGGTTCCACATGGCACGCGGCCGGGCAAATCACCCACTCCACCAGTTCGTTCGGCCTGGGTAAATGCGTGGACTACAACGTCGGCCTCTACGCCGGTGGACTGCAGGATGATACCGGCCAGCCGGTTACCTGGCATGGCTGCGGCTCCCTTCGCCTTGCCTATACCGAGCAGGAGATGGACTGGTTGCGCCACACGCTGTCTGTCGGCCGGGCGTTACAGTTCAACATTGCGCTTGTCAGCCCTGCGCGCGTGGCCGAACTGCACCCCTTCTATAATCTTGATGGCGTTCTTGGCGCCCTGCATACGCCGGATGACGGTCACGTGGATCCGACCAATGTGACAATGGCCCTGGCTGCGGGGGCGCGGCAACGGGGTGTTCGGATCATCCGGCAATGCCGGGCGACCAATATTTCCCGGATGGCTGGCGGCGAGTGGCTGGTGCAGACCGGGCAGGGCGCCATTCGCTGCGAGCATGTTGTCAATGCCGGTGGCACCTACGCCCGTCAAATGGGGGCATGGTCCGGCTTGCAGCTGCCAATGACCTCGATAACGCATCATTATTTCGTGACGGAGCCGGTGCCGGAGTTTTCCGATCTGGACACAGAACTGCCCGTGATCCGCGACGACAAGAAAGTGTCAGGCTACATCCGAATGGAGCAACACCGCGGATTGATCGGTATTTACGAAAAGGAAAACCCCAATACGGTCTGGGAAGACCATTGTCCGTGGGAGGCGGAGAACGAGCTCTTTGCCCCCGATTATGATCGTGTGATGCCGTGGTTGGCTGAAAGCCTCAACCGCATGCCCGTTCTCGCGGACCTCGGGATTGCCCGCGCGGTGCATGGGGCAATCTCTCACCCGCCCGATGGTAACCCCCTGATAGGCCCGGCGGCGGGACTGCAAAACTACTGGTGTTGTTGCGGCACGCAAATCGGTATTGGCTGGGGGCCGGGGCTGACACGGGAACTGGCGCGATGGATGGTGCATGGCGCGTCGGACATTTCCATGCGCGACTATGATCCGCGCCGGTTCGGCACCTACGCGGACGCTGCGTGGCAGGTGACCAAGGCCAAGGAAGACTATTGCCTGCGTCACGAGATTCCGTTCCCACATCTGAACCGCCTGGCCGGGCGCCCGGTAAAGACCTCGCCCCTCTACGAGGTGCTGCAATCCAAGGGCGCGGTGCACGAAGAGGTATTTGGGTTCGAACGGCCGCGATGGTTTGCCAGAAACGATGTGCCGCAGACAGATCACTACTCGTTCCGTCGCACAGTTGTCGACGGGATCGTCGGGCAGGAGGTCAAGGCCGTGCGGCAAGCGGTAGGCATCATGGATGTCACGGCTTTTGCCAAAATCCTGGTGACCGGCGGTGATGCCCATGAATTGCTGGATCGTTTATGTGCCAACCGGGTGCCACAAAAGGTCGGTTCGATCGTCTTGACGCATATGCTCAACCGGCGTGGTCGGATCGAGTTGGAGACGACCATCATCAAGTTGGCCGAAAATGAATACTATCTTGTCTGTGCTGCGTTCTTTGAACAACGCCTGCTGGATCATCTGTCGCAGAACACACGGTCAGAAAGCGTGAACGTGACCGCCCTGTCGACAGAATGGTCCGCGCTGTCACTGAACGGGCCGCGCGCCCGGGATGTGCTGGCGGCGACCACCGACGCGCGTCTGGACAACGCGCATTTTCGCTGGCTCACGGCCCGAAGAATCAAACTTGCGGGCCACTGGGTTTGGGCGCTGCGCATGTCATATGCAGGGGAATTGGGCTGGGAGTTGCACATGCCGAACGCGGCATGCCGTGCCGTCTACAAGGCCCTTTGGGCCGCCGGCAAAGAGCACGGGATCACTGACTATGGCTCCTTCGCGATGAATGTCATGCGCATGGAAAAAGCCTTCAAGGGCGCGGCTGAGCTGACGAATGAAGTCACGTTGCCCGAGGCCGATATGATGCGGTTTGTCAAAACCGACAAGGAGTTTCTCGGCAAGGATCAAACGCTGTCGGACCGTGACCACCTGCCCTGGATCTGTGCCTACCTCGACATAGAGCCGAACGGCATCGAGGACGGGCATGGCGGTGAGGCGGTCATGATGGCCGGCGAGGTTGTCGGTACAACCGCCTCCGTGGTTTACGGACATAGCGTTGGTAGAATCCTGGCCTTTGCATACGTCAGGCCGGATGCGGCGCCCCCCGGCACGGTTCTGGAAGTCGTCATTGCGGGCACAGCGCGTGCCGCTAAGGTGCTCGGCGAACCGGCGTATGATCCCGCAAGCCTATTGCCGCGCGCGGATGCTCAGAAGGAGCTTTCAGAATGACGATTCCCGAGACGATGAATGCCTTTGTGCTCAAACAGCACGGCGGCCCCGAAGCCCTGGAATTTCACACCGATTGGCCCACCCCCAGACCCTCGCCGGATCAGGTGCTGATCAAGGTCGGTGCGTGCGGGCTCAACAATACGGATGTGAACACACGGTCGGGGTGGTACTCAAAATCCGTCACTGCCGCGACAACGAATGCGGCCCAACCCGATGTCGGCGAGGACGATCCGTCCTGGGGCGGGGCTCCCATCTCATTTCCACGTATTCAGGGCGCGGATGTGGTTGGCGAGGTCGTTGCAGTTGGTGGCCGTGCCGATCCTGCCCTGATGGGCAAGCGGGTGATGGTCGACTGCTGGCTGCGTGATTGGGACGATCCGCTTAACAGGAACAAGACCGGGTATTTCGGGTCAGAATGCGATGGCGGTTTCGCCGAATACACAGTTGTCGATCATCGCAATGCGCGTGTCGTTGACAGCCCGTTGAGTGATGCGGAACTGGCCACGTTCCCGTGTTCCTATTCCACGGCCGAGGGCATGCTTTGCCGTGCGCAGGTTGAGAAGGATGACACGGTGTTGGTCACCGGTGCGTCTGGTGGCGTGGGGTCCGCGCTGGTCCAGCTCGCTACCAGACGTGGCGCCCGGGTCGTCTGTCTGGCCAGCGAGGCCAAGCATGCCGATGTCGCAAGGCTGAACCCGGTGGCCCTTCTGCCCCGGGCACCGGCCCACCTCAAAAAGGCCCTGAACGCGGCCATTGGCCGGGATACGGTCAGTGTTGTTGCCGACATCGTGGGTGGCGACTACTTCGAAACGCTGATTGACGTGCTCGAAAGGGGTGGGCGATATACCTGTTCGGGTGCGATTGCGGGCCCGATGGTCGTACTGGACCTGCGCACGCTTTACCTGCGGGATCTGACCTTCACCGGATCAACCGTGCTGCCGCCGCACGTCTTCGGGGGTCTGGTGAGCTACATCGAACAAGGCGAGGTGAAACCGATGTTGGCAAAGACTTTCCCGCTGGAGGAGTTGCACGCCGCCCAGGCGGCTTTTGTGGCGAAGGAACATACCGGCAATATCGTGGTGGTGCCCGGCACCGCACACCCATGAAATCGCAATCGGGGGGTCGCCCATGCAAAGACTTCACAACCAGGATGAATGGGTGGCCCGGGCCGCGCAGGTGTTACCCGCCGCCGGGTTTGGCAATTTTGATCCGGGAATCATCGTTGCGCGCGGGCAGGGCAGCCGGGTATGGGACGAGAACGGCAAGGAATATGTGGATTACCTGATCGGATCCGGGCCAATGCTTCTGGGGCATGGTCATCCCGAGGTCCTGGAGGCAGTTTTCGAACAATTGCCCAAGGGAATGACCTTTTTTGCCAACAACACCAAGGGCATCGAACTGGGCGAGGAAATCTGCAACGCGGTTCCTTGTTGCGAACAGATCAGGTTTGTCACCTCGGGCGGCGAGGCGGATATGTACGCGGTCCGCTTGGCACGCGCCTTCACGGGGCGCGACAAAATCCTCAAGTTCGAAGGTGGCTACCATGGTATGAGCGCCGAGGCTCAGATGAGCCTTGCGCCAAACCAGGATGTCAACTTTCCGCAAGCCGTGCCCGACAGCGCGGGCATTCCCCAAAGCGTGGCGGACCAGATGATCATTGCGCCTTTCAATGATCTTGCGGCGCTGGAGTCGCTTCTTGCTGAAAATGGCGATGTCGCGGCGATCATCATGGAGCCGCTGCAGCGAATTATCCCGCCGGCACCCGGGTTTCTGCAAGGTGTGCGGGCGCTCTGCGATAAACACCATGCGCTGCTGATCTTTGACGAAATCGTCACTGGTTTCCGGTTGGCCTATGGGGGCGCGCAGGAAAAATACGGCGTGGTGCCCGATATCTGCACGCTTGGTAAGATCATCGGTGGCGGTTTCCCCCTGGCGGCGCTTGGCGCGCGCACAGAGATCATGAACCATTTCGACAAGGCCTTGGCGGGGGAGGGCTGGTTGATGCAGCTGGGCACGCTGTCGGGCAATCCGGTCGCTGCCGCAGCAGGATTGAAGACGATGGAAATTCTGCGACGGCAAGGTGCCTATGATCAGCTTCGCGATACCGGGCAGCTTCTGCAGGACCTTCAATCACGGGCATTGGATGCGGCCGGTATCCCGCATCAGGTCTGTGGCGATCCAACGCTCTTTGATCTCTATTTCTCGGCCACTGCCTGTACGGACTACCGTAGTGCACAGCATGACGACTCCGCGGTCAACGCGGTTTACAATGCGGCATTGCGTGCGCGGGGAGTGCTCAAGTCCCCGGCGAAGCTTTACCCATCGCTGGCGATCACGTCGGACGACCTGGAACGGACGGCGGATGCAATTGACCACGCTGTTGCGTCTGTTGTCGCGATGTAAGCAGCGCTTTGTGCGATGGCCGGGTCTGCACATGGTGACTCCCGATGCGTCCGGGATGGAAACGGTCCCGTACGTGATGATTTTCGGGTCAACCCCGAAGGATGCACGCCAAGCGCGCCATTCTCTTTCGGGGGGGACGGCGGCAAGCGTCGCTGACGCGATGCCGTGTGGTTGGTTCCACCGTCAAAGTATTTGAGAAATCGCCGGGGCAGGCGGTTATTTAGCCTGCCGAGTATCTGTATCCCCGTCCTGCCGTCCGCTCGGACGCCTCGTTTTGGGGCGGGCCCGGCAATGCCGTCAATGACGTAGTGATCCCTTTTGCCCCCCGGCATTCAGCTTGGGCAGTCTTGATGCCGACTACTCCCCTGCAGCCGCGCAGAAGTCGGCTTGATCAGCGCGCGGGGCGCACTTCAGTGCACGTGGCTGCGGTGCGGCGGCGATTGTCTGGTTGGGTCAGATCGTTGCCGGGACACATGCGGCCTGCAGGATTGCGGCATTCTGGAGGTGCAGGATGTTGGAGGCGAACCGCGTTGTCCGGGTCGCGACGCTTATCCCGACAGCTCATATCCCAAGTGGCTATTGCAGGCATAGAGGACAGCCGGCAGTCGGTGTCGGGGCGACCACCTCGTGCGACCGCGGCTTACCAGTCCTGCCGCTCGTAGGTTTCCGTCACCTCGTAGCCTTGCGCTTCCGAACCCTGGTGTTCGACATCCTCATTCATCACATCTTCGCTGCTGTCGTCGTCTCGCGGTTCGCTTTCTGAGGCCGCCACCCAGTCGCCTGACCCCGTATCCTCGTCGTCGGCGGTCATGAGTTGCGCCGAATGCTGGTCTGATTGTGCTTCATCGCTGGTGCTCACCTCGCCCACGTTGATCGAGAACGAGTCCGAGCTGGTCTGTTCCTGCCCGTTAAAGGCGACGTCGGTTGTCGTGATTTCTCCGCTGATCGTCCCTTCAAAGCCGGGCGGTGGCGCGATTTCGAGGAGCGTGAGGTCCCAACCGGTCAGATCCACATCGTTGCCATCAGCCACCAAGACATTGTCTTCGCTCATCAGGATCGTATCTTCCGGCAGTCCGGAAATCTGAACGCTCGCCTGGTCTGACAGCTCTCCTCCACCAATGTTGACGGGAATAACGCCGTTTTCCGCTACACTGAGATCGTCGCTGGCCACCACCAGTTCGCGACCATCGGTACCCGGACCATCCCATTCCAGCTTGAGCCCTGCATGGCCAAAGTTCTCGAAGTAACGGACTTCAATCGTGTGGGTTCCCGGCTCCAGTTCGATCTCGCCGGAACGGGTGTGATACGCGTGTAAGCCATCATTCTCAATGACCTCCACGCCGTTGACGAACAGCATCGCGCCGTCGTCGCCGCCCAGGAAGAAGTCGAAGCTTCCGCCTTCCTCAACTTCGATGTTGCCGGTGATCTTGGCGCCAAAGGTATCGGCCGACCCGTCTTCCCAGAACGAACCGCGCCCGTTTTTGTAGTTGATCTCGCTGACCACCTCTTCATGGGTTGGCTCACTTGACCAATCGATCTGATCGAGCTGGCGCAACGAGTGGTTGACGTCGAAATAGCTCGCGTGAAACCCCGTTTGCATTTGCGCGGAGTGGGGTGGCAGGTCCGCCTGGCTGACCGAAAATTCCAGATCATTGGTCGTGGACACCGCGCCGCCGTCGTCGAAAGCCGTTGTCGTGACGATTTGGGCGGAGACGTCGCCGATGAAACCCAAGGGTGTCTGGATCGACAGCAGGGCTGTATCCCAACTGGAGATCTCGACCGCGCCATCCGCGCCCGCTTCCGCCGTCATGTCACCGGCGCTGACGACAGTTCCTTCCGGCAGACCCTCGATGAACTGCGTGACCTGATGGGCAGCACCAGTCCCGGGTGCGTTCAAATCCAGCTCGAGCGTCAGCGGGATGCCGTTTACGGTCTGCAGATCATCCACACCGGGTGACGTAACCAATTCACGACCATCTGTGCCCGGACCGTCCCACTCAAGCTTAAGGCCCGCATGGCCATAGTTCTCAAAATAGCGCACCTCAATCGTGTGGGTTCCCGGCTCCAGTTCGATCTGACCGGAGCGCGTGTGATACGCGTGCAAGCCATCATTCTCAATGACCTCCACGCCGTTGACGAACAGCATTGCGCCGTCGTCGCCGCCCAGGAAGAAGTCGAAGCTTCCGCCCTCTTCAACGTCAATGTTGCCGGTGATCTTCGCGCCAAAGGTATCAGTTGCGCCGCCCTCCCAGAACGAGGCGCGCCCGTTTTTGTAGTTGATCTCGCTGACCACCTCTTCATGCGTCGGATCGCTTGACCAGTCGATCTGGTCCAGCCGGCTCAGCGAATGGTCGACATCAAAATAGCTTGCGTGGAAACCGGATGACAGGGCGACATCAGCGGCATCGACGGCCTCGAACGCAAACGTCTCCGATATCAAGGCGCCGCCCTGATCCGTCGCCGTCACCTGAACGTTGAGCACGCCCAGTTCGGCATCTGAAACGACCGCATCGTCGCGAAGTTTCAAAACGCCATCCGCAACTTCGAACCTGTCGTCCGACACGGAGTACTGATGGGTATCCCCGGCATCCGGATCGGTCAGGGTCACGCGGCCAACAACCGCGCCTGCGGTGTTGCTGGCAATAAACCCGCCTTCAAGCGCCAGCTCTGTGGGGGCTTCATTTACATCGGCCACAGTAATATCGAAGCTTTGCGTGTATTGTGCGCCGCCACTGTCTGTCGCGGTGACGTTCAGGGAAATCGCACTTTCGGCTTCGTGATCCAGGGTGACGCCCGGCTTCAGGCGGAGCTCTCCATCGACCACTTCGAAGCGATCATCTGATAGCGTGATATCGTGACTATCGGCCGTATCCGCGTCAGCAATACTGAGCTTGCCGACCACGGCGCCTTCCTGGTTCTCCGCGACTTCCATCCGGTCGAGGATGATTGCGTCCGGCGCGCGGTTCGGTGTTTCGGGGTCATCGGCATCCGTCCCGGTACCTGCGATCGCCCCGGGTTGCGATGTCGGGCTGGCCGGTGCAAAGGGTCCGTCGCTCTCTGTGATACTGGCGGTCGATCCCGCGTCAGGGGCGCGCAGGACCTCCTGTTGATCATTGGACCCTGCGGTTCTTCTGAGGCGGGCCATCGGGGCCGGTTGCAACCCCAAGGAGGCATCGTCGTTTGTGTCCAGACCCGCGGATTGGTCGAGGGTCACATCCGGTGATGTGCTGTCGGTGTCATCCGCCGCAGATGCCGAAAGCGCGCTGGCCTGCAGCGACCCGGAGAGTGCATCAGGGCTATCACTGCCGCCCTCGTCATCCTGAAGCTGGCGCTCAGGATCCGCGTCTGGCCGCTCGCCGGTGTGCAACGCGTTGCGGGATGTATCCTCTTGCGCGATCTCACCGCCCTTGGCGCTTTGGATCGCGATTTTCTCCTTCAGAGAAGACGTATTCTCCTCTTCGAAGAAAATCTGTTCTTCAACATCTTGCTTGTCCTGATCTGACATATGCGGGCTCCTGAGCAACTGACCCTTCATTGCCGTGCAAGTTTAATGCGGACTTAAGGAGTTCCTGTTTAACAAGCTGATTTTACTGAAATTGTTTGCATCAATGTAGATGGCTAAACGAAATCGTAAGGGGTGATCCCGCAAGAGAGAGGTTGGGAAAATGACGGGAGTCCTGTCCTGAATGCCGGGTCGCAAGAGATCAGATCATGCGCTGATTGCGCCACCCAGGATCGGCTGGCCTGTCGTGATTGCAACTCTGGCAATCAACTTGCTTGGCTTGGCATTACCGCTTGTTGTTCTGCAGGTTTTCGATCGTGTCATTCCCTTTGAATCCTATTCGACGCTGACCATTCTGTTCATCGGGCTTTGCGCCACGACCGTGCTGGATTTTTCTCTGAAATGGGCGCGGATTGTGTATCTTGGGTATCAGGGCCAGAAATTCGAACTGAATCTTGGAAGCCGCTTTCTGGATCGAACGCTTGGGGCGGACCCCGAAGACTATTGCCGCAGCACCACTGGCACCCATTTCGAACGCCTGAGCGCTGTGTCGCAATTGCGTGATTACTACGCCGGGCAGGGTCGCCTGCTGGCGATTGACCTGCCATTCACCGCGATCTTTATCCTGATGATCGGTCTGATCGGCGGCTGGTTGGTTGCAATTCCCTTGGTGAGCCTTGCGCTGTTGTTCCTGTTCAAAATCGTTCTTCAACGCGCTCAAGGTCCGATTTTCGAAAGCCGGAAAACGCTCGACGGACGCCGCTACTCTTTCCTGATCGAATGCCTGTCCCAGATCGTTACCGTGAAGGCGCAGACGATGGAGCCGCAACTGCTCAGGAGATATGAACTGCTGCAGGACCAGTCGGTCAATATCAGCCACAAGCTCATTCAGTTCTCCGGGATTTCGCAATCCTTTGGCGCTCTTTTTTCCCAAGCCGCGGTTGCTGCGATGGGTCTTTTCGGCGGATACCTGATCATCATCGGTCAGATCGGGATGGCGGAGCTGGCGGCCTGTATGCTGCTGAACGGGCGCACCGTCCAGCCACTGCTGAAGATGCTCAGCCACTGGGTACAGGCGGAAAATGTCGACGCTGCCAACAAGAAAATCGATGAAGTTGCCGCACTTCGCCAGCGCCCGGCCGGGGCGAGGTTCGAGACGGATATCGAAGGCCATCTCACGTTTCGCGATGTTACGGTGGCACGGGACAACGAAACCGATAACCTGTTTTCCAATGTCTCATTCGATGTGCCTGCGGGCACCGTGCTGTCTGTTGTTGGTGACGAAGATGCGAGCAAATTGGCCCTCCTGAGGCTGATCCTTGCCGAAGCCGTTCCAACCTCGGGCAGCGTGCTGCTGGACGGAAAGCCTATCAGCGCCTTTTCGGCGACACGGGGCATGGGCGGCATCGTATATGTCGACCAGTCTCCCGCGATCTTTTCAGGGACAATCCTCGAGAATATCTCCTGCTTTGGCGATGCCGATGCGGTGGAGCGTGCCCTGGCCTATTCCCGTAAGATCGGCTTGGAAAAAATCGTGCACAGAATGCCACTGGGCTATAGCACGCCGATCGGCCAGAACAGCCATCTCCAGAACGGCTTTGCCATGAGCCAGGCGATCTCGCTGGTGCGGGCGCTTGCGATGCAGCCCCGGTTGCTCCTTATCAGCAGCGCCACCTCTGCTCTCGATGAGCGATCGGTATCGCGGTTTGCGGCCTGCCTGCAAGAATTGAAGGGCCATACAACAATCGTGATGGCAACCCCACGCGACCAACTGTTGGATCTTGCCGATCAATCCGTCCTTCTGGTCGGCGATATGGCAGGCAATGCGCAGATCTGGGGCGATGATATCGCAGAAGGGGGCGACGCCGTGCAAACTGCCGCGACGACGCTGCGCATAGCATGATGCAGCTTGCGATCAATCCCGGTCTGGCCGTGTTGGAAAAGCTTATGCTGGCGGCCGGCTGGCACAGCAGTCACCGCAGGCTGTCCGAAGCCGCACCACATCTGGTGCAGGAACTGAATGCGGACGATCTGATTACGACCCTCAACAATCTTGGGGTGCCCCTTTCGGTTGCCGAGGCGCGCCTCAGTGATGTGGAAAAGTCAGATTGCCCCTCCCTGTTTGTCAGCCCGTCCGGCCCGATCCGCGCTATACTGGATTGTAAGGACAGCCAGATCCTGGTGTGCGATACCACCGATCAGACCCCAGCATGGCAAGAGCCGACGAGGGAGCGTGGCACGCTTGTCAAGCTGGAGCGTTTCGGCCCAAAGGATGAGCAGGCAACTTACGAAAGTTTCCGCAGTATCACCCGCGGGTTCCGCGGTGTCTTACCCTGGCTTCTGGTTGCATCGCTGATGACAAATCTCATGGGTCTGGCGACACCTCTTCTGGTAATGGTCATCTACGACCGGGTGATCCCCACCGGTTCGGTAGACCTTGTTGTGTCACTGTGTCTCGCTGCGGCATTGGTTCTCGCGGCGGATGCGGGTTTTCGCTTCGCGCGCTCCAGCACCGTTGCCTACGTTGGGCGCGTGGTCGAACATCGCCTTGGGCTCGCACTTTTCCGAAAACTGATGTCTTTGCCGCTTGAGCAGGTTCAGAAATCCGAAGTTGAGCAGCAGATTTCGCGCTTCAAGCAGTTCGAAGGCCTGCGTGATATATTCTCTGGCCAAGTTCTGACAACGCTGCTGGATCTGCCGTTCGTGCTGATCTTCCTTGCCTTGCTCTTTGCGCTGGCACCGCCGGTCGGCTTTCTCATTGTCGGGCTGAGCGTGGTCTTCGTGCTGGCGATATGGATGACGCTGCCGGTGCAGCAATCGCTCAATGCAACCGTCTCTCAGGTGAAGGCAAGACAACAAAGCTACATGTTCGAGACGGTGAGCCAACAGCGCAGCATTCACCGTCTGGGCCTTGGTGACGTCTGGCGGGAAAGACATGCGTCGCTGGCCTGGGAATCGGCGGAAGCCTCTCGCAAGGCCCGACGGTTTCAATTGATCTGTCAGGCCTTTGCGCAAAGCCTGATGACGATTGCGGGCGTTGGCGCCATCGTGCTGAGCACCCTGTCGGCCATCAACGGCACCATGACGTTCGGCGCCCTGATTGCCGTGATGTCACTGGTGTGGAAAGTGCTCACACCCTTGCAGTCATTATACGCCAACGCGCCGCAGGTTGCCGGCTTTTTGAAGAGCAAACAACAGGTTGACCGGGTGCTTGCCTTGCCGCAGGAGATGGTGCGGGGTGCGGCGTCGACACATCAGAAGTCTTTTGAGGGGCATATCGCCTTCACGGGCGTGACACATCGCTTCCCCGGCGCGACGGACCCGGCAATCTCGCAGGTTTCACTGGAGATCCGGGCCGGGGAATTTGTCGTTATCGCCGGCAATAACGGGAGCGGGAAGACCACGCTCCTTGGGCTGATCATCGGCCTGTTCAAACCGACAATCGGGTCGGTGCAACTGGATGGGATGGATTTGCGGCAGATACCGACAGACGATCTGAGGCAGTCGTTCAGCTATGCGCAGAAGAACCCGGAAATCTTCTATGGCACGTTGCTGCAGAACTTCCGGCTGGCTTCCCCTACCGCGCGCGTCGAAGATATCGAAAGCGCAATGAGTGCCGTTGGGCTGGCGGATGAGGTCGCCAAATTTCCCGACGGGTTGAACACACGCTTGTCCGAGGCGTATCGGCAGACCTTGCCACGCGCCACCTCAAACGCGCTCGCCCTGGCACGTTGCTTCGCGCGCCCGGCCTCGGTCTATCTGCTGAATGAGCCAAACACCGGTTTGGATTACATGCGAAAAGCAGCCGTTACAGATCATCTTGCCTCGCTGAAAGGTCATCACACGATCATCATGATTTCCGACGACCCCGCTCACATCCAACTCGCCGATCGCTGCATTTTCATGGCGAGCGGACGGGTCGTCTCAAACGATACCGGGAAAAACGGGCGGAAAAAAATGGAAGCGCTCATCGCAGCAGGCAAGGAAAGCTAACATGTTCTCTCGCAAATCACCGTTCAGTGACATGGGCATTTTTGCACGTAAAAACGCCCGCGAAACGCGTCGCCAACCGCGTATCGCCGCGATGATCATTCTAACCCTCACCGGGTTTCTGGCGGGAGGGATCGTCCTGGCGACGGTCACCATCGTCCCGGAACTTGCGCGCGCGGAGGGAGAAATCGTGCCTTCGGGTCGCGCGCACCGCATCGAAAGCCCCGGCGGCGGGGTTGTCGATTCCGTACTCGTACGCGAGGGTCAACGCGTTTTGAAAGATCAGGTGTTGGCCACGCTTGTGTCGCCCAGACTGCAACGGGATGAGGAAAACACGCAGCAAGCCATGCTCAGCGTGTCGGAGAAGATCGACACCCTTTCCCGGATTTTGGATTTTCTGGACGACCCTGAAAGGGAAATGCAGGTAAGCGACGCGTCGTCGGGTGAAGCCTCTGATTTTCTCTTCACGAAACTCACCTTGCACACGGCACGACAAAAAATCGCTGACCAGCGGGTGTCTCACTTGGTCAATGTCATCGACAGATTGGAAGCGGCCCGCGCGTTGATGGAGGACCGTGTGACCCAACGGATCGCCGCGGTTGAGCGGTTGTCGGACCTGTTCAAATCAGGCAATGTCACGCGCGCCCGGTTCGAAGCCGAACAGCAGACCTTGGACGAGTTACGCGGACGCCTGATCGACACGGATATTCAACTGGCAACCACGCGGGCCAACTATGCCGAAGCGCAGGCCGTGCCCATGGAAAACGAACTCGCGCTGAAGGAAGAAACGCTGACTGAACTTGTCGCCCTGCAACAGGAACGCGATGCGCTTCGCGTCCAGCTTCGTGCGTTGGAGCACCAGCGACAGGATCTGCGGGTGCGAGCGCCGGACGACGGCATTATTCAGTCGGTGTCCTTCCCGCGTCTGGGGGAGGTCATCGAGGCTGGTGTCACGATGTTTGAACTCATCAACACGACGGACCGGCTGGTTGCGGAAATCCGCATCAACACGGATGATATCGGTCACATCAAGGTTGGCGATACCGTCACGCTCAAGCTGACCACCTATGATGCACGGCGCTACGGCGAACTTGAGGGAGAGATCGAAAGCGTTTCGCCAACTTTCATTGTCGATCCGGTCGACGGGCGTTCCTATTTCCGGGGTGTGGTCGGGCTGGGCCGCGATACGATCGGGGAGGGTGCATGGCAGCGGCCCTTGCGGGTCGGCATGGCCACAAACGCGGAAATTGTTACCGATAAACGCAGCCTGATGGACTATTTGACCAAACCGGTTCAAAGGTCTCTCGACAAGGCGTTTGGTGAGCGCTGATCGTTTCGCAGCGGAACGGGGACTAAACCCCTATCCATCGTAACTGACGAAGTGCTGGAGCTTTGGCATCCGGCCGGTACAGCGGTTCGCAGACGCCGTTGACTGCAATTGCGCCAGCTTTTGCCGGTTACGCAAGCCGGTACAGGCGTTTGCTAGACCTGACCTGCTCCCCGATGAGTCCGCTAATTTAGGTTAGCTCTGTTCAGGTTTTGGT
>NZ_JAHXDN010000003.1 GCF_019375555.1 Roseobacter insulae | reverse complement strand
CTCCATGCAACTCTCTGTATTCGTAAAGAATTTGCACTTCGTTTGTGAATCCATCCGGCTACATTATTAAATTGTATAATCAGTATTATGTATTATTTAGGCATGGCCTATATCAAGCTGGTTTTACTTGGTATTCTCACCTTTCGGACTTGGAACCAGGATTGACTGCCCTCAGAACAAATCCCTGCGCCGGATTGGATCACTCTTCTTAAGGCATTCGGTTGAATTTGAGACGCTGTGCCGGTAGCAAGTCTTGTGAATGGCACGATGCGATCAAAAGTCTGACCCGTCCACATGGCCAACAAGACGTGTCAGGTTCACTTTCCTGCTTTGGCCGCATGAAACGGTTTACTCATGACTGATCCTTGTATTCTTTGCGTGGCAATCACCGGAAGCGTTCCGACAAAGGCTGCGAACCCGGCGGTTCCGATCAGCGTCTCGGAACAGATCGAGAGCACGCATGAGGCGTTCGAGGCTGGCGCGTCGATCTGTCATGCCCATGTCCGTAACGCGGATGAAACACCATCCTCGGATCCGGATAAATTTGCAGCCCTCAAGGAAGGGTTGGAGAAACATTGCCCCGGCATGATCATTCAGTTTTCGACCGGTGGCCGGTCCGGGGCTGGTACGGCACGGGGTGGCATGTTGCCCCTGCGGCCGGATATGGCATCGCTATCGGTGGGGTCAAACAACTTTCCGACGCGGGTGTATGAGAATCCCCCCGATTTGGTCGAGTGGTTGTCCGGCGAGATGCGCACCTATGAGGTGACACCGGAAATCGAGGCCTTCGATCTGTCCCACATTCTGCACGCGATCAAGATGCATGCGGCAGGAAAACTGCATGGACGGCTCTACGTGCAATTCGTCATGGGGGTCAAAAACGCAATGCCTGCTGACAAGGAAGTTTTTGATTTTTATGTAGAAACAATGAAATCCCGGGCGCCTGACGCCGCATGGTGTGCTGCTGGGATCGGCCCGGCCCAGATTGAGGTTAACGAATGGGCCATCGCCGCCGGCGGACATACGCGTGCCGGTCTCGAAGATAATGTGCGTCTTGACCGCGACACCCTGGCGCCATCGAATGCGGCGCTGATCCGGCGTGCCGCCGAGCTTTGTGAGAAATACGAGCGGCCCGTGGCAACTTGGCAGCAGGCGCGGGAAATCCTGAAGCTGCGACCCGCGGCCTGAGGCCCCTACCCCAGCGCGTATCCCGCACCCCGGACCGTGCGCAATGGATCGGACCCGCCGTGCTGTGTCAGGGCCTTGCGCAGACGCCCGATGTGCACGTCAACCGTGCGGGTATCCACATAGATATCGCGTCCCCAGACCCGGTCCAGAAGCTGCTCGCGCGAGAACACGCGCCCCGGCTTCTCCATGAAAGTCGACAGAAGCCTGAATTCGGTCGGGCCAAGTTTCAGTTCGCTGTCACCGCGGTTGACCCGGTGACTGGTCGCATCAAGCACGATGTCCTCATACTCCAGTCGCTCGCCTGACGCCGCAGGACGCACACGCCGCAATTGGCTGCGCACCCGTGCCATCAGTTCGATGACGGAATAGGGCTTGATCACATAGTCATCCGCGCCGGTTTCAAGGCCGCGCACCCGGTCGACCTCCTCGGACCGGGCCGACAGCATGATAATCGGGATGCTGCGCGTCTCTGACCTGATCTTGAGACGCCGACAGACCTCGATGCCGGAGAGGTTGGGCATCATCCAGTCCAGCACGATGACATCGGGGGCCGTTTCGTCGACAAGCATCAGCGCCTCTTCGCCGTTTTCGGCCCGGCTGACGGCAAAGCCTTCGGCTTCGAGATTATAGGCCAGAACCTCCCGTTGAGCAGGTTCATCTTCGACGACCAGAACACGCGGTTGATCGGCAGACATGCGACTTACCCTTCAGCTACCAATGATGTTTTGTCGGCCTTCGGACGGTCGTCTTCAGGATGCTCGCCGGTCACCAGATACACAACCTGTTCAGCGATGGAGGTGACATGATCGCCCATGCGCTCGATATTTTTTGCGATGAAATGCAGGTGCATACAGGCGGTAATGTTGCGCGGATCCTCCATCATGAAGGTCAGAAACTCGCGGAAGAGCGCATTGTACATCTGATCAACATCTCGGTCATGGTTGATGACATCCATCGCCAGTTCCGCGTCCCGCTGGACATAAGCATCCAGCGCGTCTTTCAGCATTCTCTCTACCTCACGCGCCATGCGGCGCAGCGCTCCGGTGCCGTCGTCCACCGGGGCCATATGCGACAGAACCCCCGTCCGCTTGGCCATGTTTTTTGCATAATCGCCAATACGTTCGAGGTTGGCGCTAATCTTGATGACGCTCAGGATCAGGCGCAGGTCGCGTGCTGTCGGTGCCCGCAACGCAATTACCCGCGCGGCCTCCTCGTTGATCATCTCTTCAAGCTCGTCAATGGCGCGGTCACCCTTGCGGACTTTTTCCGCCAGTTCCTCGTCGCGCGTATCGAGAGACAATGCGCCATCCCGGATAGAGGCTTCGACCAACCCCCCCATTTTCATGATCTGTGCCTGAATGGCTTCGAGGTCGCGGTCAAATGCCGAAGCAATGTGTTGATCTTGCATGATGTTATCCAATCCGACCAGTGATGTAGCTTTCCGTGCGCGGGTCCTCGGGGTTGGTGAAGATCTGCCCGGTTTCTCCGTATTCGACAAGGTTGCCGAGGTGGAAGAAGGCTGTCTTCTGGCTGACCCGGGCCGCTTGCTGCATGGAGTGCGTTACAATGACAACAGAATAGTTCTGACGCAACTCGTCGATGAGTTCTTCGACCTGCGCGGTTGCGATCGGATCCAGCGCGGAACAAGGTTCATCCATCAGCAGGACCTCGGGCTCGGTGGCGACTGCCCGGGCAATGCACAACCGTTGCTGCTGGCCACCTGACAGGCCGGTTCCAGGAGCCGCAAGGCGATCCTTGACCTCGTTCCAGATCGCCGCGCGACGCAAGGCGCGTTCCACGATGTCATCGAGGTCGGACTTGTTTTTGGCCAAGCCATGAATGCGCGGACCGTAGGCGACGTTATCAAAAATGGATTTTGGAAACGGGTTCGGCTTTTGAAACACCATGCCGACCTTGGCGCGCAATTGCACCGGGTCAACCGCCTTGTCGTAGATGTCTTCACCATCAATACGAATGTCACCTTCCACGCGGGCGACATCAATTGTATCGTTCATCCTGTTGAGACAGCGTAAAAAAGTGGACTTGCCACACCCTGACGGTCCAATGAAGGCGGTGACGGTTTTATCCTGGATATCGACATCCACATCCTTGATGGCGTGCGTGTCTCCGTAATAGACCTGAACCCCTTTCGCGGCGATTTTGATGGCGTTGGCGTCCACGTCTCTCTCCAGTATTCTCATGTCGTTCATTTGTTGTCTCCCCCTACCAGCGGCGCTCGAAACGTCGACGCAGGATCACGGCGATGGTGTTCATGGTGATCAGGAAGACCAGCAGGATGATGATGCCCCCCCAGGCCCTTTCGTAGAAGGCCGGATCCGCCCGCTTCGCCCATTCATAGATTTGCGCAGGCATGGCGGAATTCGGGTCCAGCAGACCACTGGCAATGCTGTCGGGCGGATTCGAGGCTATGAAGCCGACCATCCCGATCAACAGCAGCGGCGCCGTTTCGCCCAGAGCCTGCGCCAGACCGATGATCGTGCCGGTCAGGATGCCGGGCGCGGCCAGCGGCAGCACGTGGTGGAAAACGGATTGCATCTTCGAGGCGCCGACACCCAGCGCGGCATCGCGGATGGAAGGCGGCACGGCTTTCAGCGATGCCCGCGTTGAAATAATGATTGTCGGCAGGGTCATCAGGGTCAGCACCAGCCCCCCTACCAGCGGCGCAGAGGTCGGCAGGTGCATGTAGTTGATGAACACCGCGAGGCCAAGAATGCCGAACACGATGGACGGCACCGCCGCAAGGTTTGAGATATTGACCTCGATAATATCTGTCAGCCAGTTCTTCGGCGCGAACTCCTCCAGGTAGATCGACGCGGCCACACCGATGGGCAACGCCAGTGCCAGAACAACCAGCATCATGAAGAAGGATCCAATCATCGAAACCCCCATGCCAGCCGCCTCTGGTCGGGCATCCGAACTGTCCGCGCCAATGATGAAGGCAAGGTTGAAACGTTTTTCGATGGATCCGCCTTCGATCAGCTTATCAACAAAATCAAGTTGTTCTGCGCTGATGTTCTTGTCGTTTGCAATGCTGTCGCGGCTCACCCGCCCCTTGAGGTAGCCGTCAACGCGGCTGGAGGCGAGAAACTCAAACTGCTGCGTGGTGCCGATCATCGAAGGGTCCGCCAGTACGAAATCGCGAAGCTGTGCAGGCGCACCGGCGGACAGGATGCCGGCCATCGCCTTGGGCGAAAGCTCTGTTTCAATGCCGTTCTGCGCAATCTTGTCTTCGAATGCTGTCCGCAGGAGTGGCGCATATCCAAAGGTCGAGACTTTGCGCAGATCATTCGGATCGCGGTTGCCCTTCTTGTCGAGTTTTTCGGCCAGCAGCGGCACCTCCAGCGTAACGAAGGTCTGCTGGAAGGCGCCGGTGCCGCGGGAGATGATGTTGAAGACCAGGATGATCAGCATCAGCATGCCAATGGAAATGGCGACCACACCATAGGCTTTGAACCGTTTTTCGGCCGCATTGCGTTTGCGGGTGCGGGCGTCCTGCACCAGCAACGAGCCCTTGCCTGACAACGGTGTCATGGCAGGAACGGACGAGGGGGTGGTTGCGTCGGTCATTCGTATTGCTCCCGGTACTTGCGCACGATGTAAAGGGCGAGGACGTTCAGGCCCAGTGTCAGGACAAACAGCGTGAGGCCCAGTGCAAAGGCTACCAGCGTTTCGGGGCTGGCAAAATCGGTATCCCCGGTCAGCTGGCTCACGATGCGCGTTGTGATGGTGGTCATCGCTTCCAGCGGGTTCAGCGAGAATTTGGCGATCGCCCCGGCCCCCAGCACGACAATCATGGTTTCACCAATCGCGCGGGACGCGGCCAGCAAGACCGCCCCCACGATCCCCGGCAGGGCCGCGGGCAGGACAACCTGGCGGATGGTCTCGGATTGCGTGGCCCCGAGGCCGAAGGAACCGTCCCGCATCGCCTGTGGCACCGCGTTGATGATATCGTCGCTCAGCGATGACACGAAGGGGATCAGCATGATACCCATGACAAGCCCGGCTGTCAGAACGGCCGTGGCGCCGCTCATCCACTCAACGCCAAGCAGGCCCTGATCTCCACGTCCGAATATGCTGACCAGTGCCGGGCCCACCGTAAGCAGGGCGAACAATCCATAGACGATGGTCGGGATCCCGGCGAGGATTTCCAGCAGCGGTTTGGCGGCAGAGCGGACTTTGGGCCCGGCATATTCGGACAGGTAGATCGCCGCGAAGAGCCCGATCGGAACGGCGACGAGCAGAGCGATCACCGAAATGTACAATGTGCCCCAGAGCAGCGGCAGGATCGACAAGTCACTGTCACCGCGAAAGTTGGGTGCCCAGCTGCCGCCGAAGAAGAAATCGGTCCAGGAATGCAGGCGGAAGAAGTTTATACTCTCAAACAGCATCGACAGGACGATGCCGACAGTGGTCATAATGGCCAGCGATGCGGCAAGGATTAACAACGCCAAAGCGCCCCGTTCCACCGTGTTACGCGCTCTGAAATCGGCCTTCGACACGACAATCGACACTGCCGCGCCGATAAATGCGACGCCCAGTACAACAACAGCCATCCAGAAGGCGCCGACACTGGAAAGCGTGCGATATTCCTGCGCTGCAAAAAGAACTTCCGGTTCGACATCCGACCCGAGCGCGACGCCCACCTCTCCCAACAAGGCGCGGATATCCCGGGCTTCAGATCGTATGTTATCTGCTTCGGTGTCGGTGATCGCACCCTGCGCCACGGCGATGTCCAACCCTTCGGCCACGCGGCGCACATCGCTCATCACCAGCCCGCGCGAAGACCCTTCTTCGACGATGCGCTCGGGGATGAGTTTGAAAACTGAATTTTCGATCATCATCGGCTGTGCCAGCAGCCAGATAAGCATGATCCCCAGGGCTGGCACCGCGGTGAACATCGCGGCATTGTACCCGTAGTAGTTTGGCAGGGAGTGCAGCAGCCTGACATCGCCGTTGGCAGTTGATTTGGCCTTGCTTTTCGCTGCAAAAAACGCGGCGATGGTCAGTACCAGAACGGCAAGGACGACATATCCGGTCAAACTAAGTGCCATACGGCCCACCCCAGTTTTGTGGTCTCAGTAAAGTGTCGGGGGCAGCGAGAACTGCCCCCGGGGGCGTTTGGCACCGGCTCAGGAGTTGCCGCCCAGAACCGCTTCTTCGGAAACAAGGGATTGCGTTTCTTCGAGCTTGGGGTCTGCAACGAGACCGTATTCGGACAGCGGGCCATCCGGGCCGGCGATCTCGTCCGCCACGAAGAACTCAGCGTATTCCTTGAGGCCGGGGATGACGCCGATGTGGGCTTTCTTGATGTAGAAGAACAGCGGGCGCGACACCGGGTATTCGCCGGTTGCGATGCTCTCGGTCGAGGGCGTGATACCACCCATCGTTGCCACTTGTAGCTTGTCGGTGTTGTTTTCGTAGAACGCCAGACCAAAGACGCCGATGCCGTCCTTGTTGCTTTCGATGCGCGCCAGCGTTTCGGTATAGTCACCGTCGATATCGACCGATTTACCGTCTGTACGCAGCGCAATGCAGGCTTTCTCGGCGGCTTTCTTGTCGTCGCCGTTAGCCGCTTTCAGCACGTCAAACGCACCGGTTTCTTCGCAACCTGCAAGGATCACCTTGTCTTCGAAAACTTCGCGTGTGCCGTGCTTGGTGCCGGGCACGAACGCCTGGATCGGCTGATCGGGGAATGCGGTGTTCACCTGGTTCCAGTTTGTGTTCGGGTTGGGCACCATTTCACCGTCGACCAGGATGGTGTCGGACAGAGCAAGGAACCAGTCCGAAGGTGTGAATTCAAAAGAATTGCCCGCGATGTCCGAGGCGAAGACGATCCCGTCATAGCCGATGCGGACTTCGATGATGTCGGTTACGCCGTTTTCGGCGCAGGCTGCAACTTCTTTTTCTTTGATTCTGCGCGAGGCGTTGGCCACGTCGATGGTGTTTTCGCCGACGCCTTCGCAGAAACGTTTCAGGCCAGCGGACGAACCACCGGATTCAACAACCGGTGTTGGAAATTCAAAGTTTTCGCCAAAAGCTTCGGCGACGATCGACGCATAGGGCAGCACGGTAGAAGAGCCGGCAACTTGGACCTGATCACGCGCGGCAGCGGTGGTTGCGGACAACGCCGCAATGGCCAGCGCGGATGTTGTAAGTTTTACGAACGACATGAGATCTCCTGTCACTTTCATTTCGAATCTGATCACCTCCGTGGCGATCTTGACCGTGTGGTACGGGCCGCACACTATGCTTTTGTGACAGATTGGTAACAGTTTTATGACAGTGAGCGCGGTGATTTTACATCGTGTTCAAAGTGTTGATTAACAAGGATTAAATGACCCGCTGTCAGATGGCAGAAAACGGATGAGGTGGTTGCGACGGCAAGTCTATGACTCGGTGGTTGGAACTGCCGGACCGCTTTGTATCGGTAATACTACCGTGAATTGAGACCCCTGCCCCAACTCGCTTTCCACCCGCAGCCGACCGCGGTGGCGGTTGATGATGTGTTTGACGATCGCGAGGCCCAATCCGGTACCCCCCAGCGCCCGGCTGCGATGGCTGTCCGCGCGGTAGAAGCGTTCGGTGAGCCGGGGCAGGTGAATCGCATCAATGCCCGGACCGTAGTCGATGATCTGCACCCGGACACCCGGGGCGCGCAGTGCCGGATCGCGATCTGTTTGCGTGATGCGCACACTCAGACGTTTGCCCGAGGCCGCGTATTTGATCGCGTTTTCCACGAGGTTGGTGAAGACCTGCATCAGCTGATCGGCATCCCCGATCAGCTCAACCGGAGCGGGGCCGAATTCGGGTTCGAAGGTCATTCCGGCCTCATCTGCCAGCGGCTTCAGCGTGCGCAGGACCGACGACAGGATGTCGGTCAGGTTGACCAGATCGCGTGGGCGGACACGTTCGTCCCCCTCGACACGGCTGAGCGACAGCAGGTCACCGACAAGGCGGTTCATCCGTCCCGCTTCACCTTCCATGATGGTCAGGAACCGGTCGCGCGCCGCGGGGTCTTCGCGCGCCGGGCCGCGGAGCGTTTCGATAAACCCCATCAGCGCGGTCAGAGGCGTGCGCAGTTCATGGCTGACATTGGCCACGAAGTCGCGGCGCATTTGGCCTGCCTGTTCCAGATGGGTCACATCGATAAAGCACAAAAGGATCGCGCGCAGATCTGGCACCACCCGGGCGGTGACCTGAAAGGTGGTGTCCTGAACCCCGTCATTGGCAAGATATTGCGACACTCTCGGACGGCTGTCGCGGAGCACCGCCTCAATTGTGTCGAGCAGGGCTGGCTGCCGCAGCATCGTGACGTAGTTGCGCCCGGTGATGCCCTGCCCGATCAGGGTGCAGGCTTCGGCGTTCGCCGCAATAATCCGCTCCGCCCCGTCGATGACCAGCGCCGGAAGCGGCATGGCGGTCAGCAGATCGTCGAGCGTATTGTCCATACCGCTCTGCCCTGATCAATTGCCGGTGGCCGTGGTGACGGCCTGCTCGAACACAGTGCAGAGCGTGCCGGGATCCTCCAGTCCGACGGATACCCTGAAGAAACCTTCGGACATCCCCAGTGCCGTTCTTTTTTCAGCTGTGAGCGCCCGATGTGACGAAGAGGCGGGATGAGAAAGTGTGGTGCCGACATCGCCGAGCGTGGGCGCAAAGCTCAGCCCGTCCGCGGCGCGCGTGAAGGCATTGGCCACGGCGCGGTCGCCGTCCAGTTCAAAGCTGACCATGTTGCAGAACTGGCCCGAGAGCAGTGCGTCGGCCCGCACATGATCGGGATGGTCGGCGCGCCCGGGGTAGATGACCCGCTTCACGCCCTTAAGGGAGGCCAGATGGTCGGCCAGCCGCGCCGCGGTGGATTGCGCACGATCGAACCGCAGATCAAAGGAGAGCATGCCGCGCTCGGCCAGCCAGCAGTCAAAGGGGCTTGGGTTCATCCCCGCGGTGACCGTGAATACCCGCAATCTGTCATTGAGGGCACGGTCGCGTGCCGCCACGTATCCCAACATGACATCGGAATGGCCCGCAAGCAGTTTTGTAAGCGAGTGGATTACGACGTCCGCGCCCCATTCAAACGGTCTGAAGGCGCGGGGTGTGGTGAATGTATTGTCCACGACAAGCAATAGGCCTGCCTCCTTCGCCAAGGCGGACAGCCCCGCGACATCAGCCACCTGCAAGGTCGGGTTGGAGACTGCTTCGATCAGGATCATCCGCGTCTCGGGGCGGATCGCGGCGCGCATCGCCGCGATATCGCCTGGATCAACCATCGACGTGGTGATCCCCAGACGCGGCAAATCCTCGGTCATCATGCGCAGGGAGCGGCCATAAAGCTGGTTGCCGCCGATCACGTGATCGCCGGTCTGCGTCACCCCCAGCAATACAGCCGATACCGCGGCCATGCCCGAGGACGTGACAACGCCGGGGTTGGGTGACGCTTCCATCCGGTCGATGCGCCTGCCCACCACATCCGCATTGGGGTGGCCTTCGCGCGCGTAGGTGTACCCATGAAGGTCGCCCTGATACTGCTGGTCGAGCATATCAGGCGTCTCGGACGCGTAGACGACGGAAGCGCTCAACGGGGTAACCACCGGGCGACTGGCACTCTCAGGGAGCGCGTCGGGGCGCACCAAAGATCCTGTTTCGTTTTTCATATCAGCCTTTTACGAGTCGAAGTTCATTTCGGAAAAAGCGCATGTTATCGCGGTAATGCGCAGCAGAGGCAGCCAGTCCGGCAATGGCCTTCTCGTCCAGTTCGCGCACGACCTTGCCCGGAACACCCATGACAAGACTGCCGTCGGGGATTTCCTTGCCCTCGGTGATCAGCGCGCCTGCCCCCACCAGACAATTGTTACCGATCTTCGCACCATTGAGCACAGTGGCCCCCATGCCGATCAGGCTGTTGTTACCGATGGTGCAGCCGTGCAGCATAACCTTATGCCCGATCGTGCAATCCTGCCCGATGGTCAGCGGATAGCCTGCATCAATGTGAAACACGCAGTTTTCCTGCACGTTGGACCCGCGCCCGACCCGGATTTCCTCGTGATCGGCGCGGATTGTCGTGCCGAACCAGACAGACGCACCCTCCTCCAGCACGACTTTTCCGATCAGGTTGGCACCCGGTGCGACCCAGGTGTCGGCATGCAGTTCAGGTGTGCTGTCTCCCAAAGCATAGAGTGTCATGACAATTCCTCGAATTCGGATTGCAGATGCCGTACGTGCTCGGTCAGGCCGGGCATCTGGCTGCGGCGCAGTCGCGTTGCGGCTATGATGGTCTTCAGTTGTGCTTCGGTAGCATCAAGATCATCGTTCACCAGCACGAAATCATAAGCGCCCCAGTGACTGATCTCGTCCCAGCTTTTTTCCATCCGGCGCGCGATGGTTGCAGCATCATCCTGCCCGCGACTCTCAAGACGGTTGCGCAATTCCCGGATCGAGGGCGGCAGCAGGAAAATCGACAGCGTGTGCGCGCCGAGGGCGGAATTGGTGATTTGCTGAGATCCCTGCCAGTCGATGTCGAAGAGCACGTCGCGCCCCTGCGAGATGGCGGTCTGAACGGGCGCGCGGGGCGAGCCGTAGAAGTTCCCGAAGACATGGGCGTGCTCCAGCATACCTTCATCCGCGACCTGTGATTTGAAATCAGCCTCGCTGACAAAGTAGTACTCCCGGCCATGCTCCTCACCGGGGCGCGCCGGGCGTGTGGTGGCGGAAATGGAAAACTCGATCTCCGGATCCCAGTCGCGCAGCCGGCGGGCCAGAGTCGATTTGCCGGCGCCCGAGGGGGAACTGAGAATGATCAAAAGGCCACGGCGTGTCGCGGTCATTGCTTACTCCACATTCTGGACTTGTTCACGCATCTGGTCGATCACAGCCTTCAAGGCCAGTCCGCAGCGTGTCAATTCAGTGCTTTGGGCCTTGGCGCAGAGCGTATTGGCCTCCCGGTTGAACTCCTGCATCAGGAAATCAAGCTTGCGCCCGACCGGGCCGCCCTGCCCGATCAGATCACGCGCGGCATCCACATGGGCGCTCAGGCGGTCGATCTCTTCGGTGACGTCACTCTTGACGGCAATCAGGGCAAGCTCCTGTGCAACCCTGTCCGCGTCGGCCCCCTCGGCGTTCTCCATCACCCGTGACAGGTTGCGTTTCAGGGTCTCGGCCATTTGCGCACTTCTGGCATCCGCCAGACCGGCCGCCTGTGCCGTCAGCGCGGCCACTTCCTCCAGTTGAGAGCCCAGGACCCCTTGCAGCGCCGCGCCTTCGCTGTCGCGCATCGCATTGAAGTTCTGGATCAGTTCCCCGGCCTCGGCCAGCAGAGCCCGTGCGAGCGGGCCTGCATCATCTTCGTTGGTGCTTTGCTCCAAAACGCCGCGCAAGGCGACAATATCCGCGGATGTCGATGGCGCCAGCGACACGCCAGCATCCATAGCGCGGGCCTCGATGGTGGCCATCGCAGTCAGCACGGAGGCCAGTTGCGCCTCGTTGATCTGGGTGCCTCCCGCGTGCTCGTCGCGGGCGAGACGCAACGACAGGGTCACGTTCCCGCGCGCCACGGCAGCCGACAGCATGCGGCGCAATCCCGCTTCGAGGCCGTCGATCCAGTCCGGCACCCGCAGGCGCAGGTCCAGCCCCTTGCCGTTCACACCACGCAATTCCCAAGCCCAGGAATGCGGCGGTGCACTGCCGGTACCAGAGGCAAAGCCGGTCATGGATCGGATCATCGGCAAGGTCCCTTCAGCCATCCTGTCCTCATCAGCCTTATGGCGTTTTGACACGGCAGGGCAACCCCTCGGCAGTGAACCGCCCGAACGTGGTGGTGCGGCGCGCCGATTAACCAAATGTAAAGATATGACACCGTTTGTAGAAAATTGTTGGTATTAAAGTTTCAGTAACCAGTCTGGCACTGTTCCGAAACGACAAGTTCAGTGTCTGTGTGAAAGAGTTTATAGAGCGCGCGAGCGCGGCAAAGAGGAAAGAGGGCGGACAATGGACAACGGCGGGCAAAACACGCACAATGTATATTCAATGACGCAGCATGTTTCACATAACGGGTTCGCCCCCCTGGCGCAGGTTGAAGCCTACTGGGAAGCGCTGCGCGGCAGCCGTCTGATGCCCAACCGTGCCGAGATCGACCCGCGCGGCATTGAGCAGGCGCTGGAGTATTCCTTCATCGTGGAAAGAATCGCGCCGGGTATTGCGCGGCTGCGTATAGCCGGCAGTCATTTGAGCGACCTTATGGGCATGGAAGTACGTGGCATGCCGCTCACTTCCTTCATCACGCCCGGGTCGCGCCGCCAGCTCAGCGATATTCTGGAGGAAGTCTTCGAGACGCCCGCCACTTGTACATTGCAATTGCACTCTGAAAAGGGGGCTGGCATGCCGCCGCTTGAGGCTCGGATGATCCTGATGCCGCTGAAAAGCGATCTGGGCGATGTGAGCCGTATTCTGGGCGCGCTGATCTCGGTCGGGGACATGGGCCGCAGCCCGCGTCGTTTCGACGTCACGCAGTCCGCTTTGCGCCCGATTGTCAGCGGAAGCAGCAATACGGCCGTCATCAAGCAGGACGCCCCTGCCCCGGTTGCACAGCCAGCGGTCAAGCCCGCGCCTGCAACCAAGTCGCATCAGCTTCACGCCGGTTTCAACGAGCCGAAGGTGCCCTTCCAGAGCGAGACGCCCCGCAAGGACGCGCCCTATCTGCGCCTCGTAAAGTCCGACGACTAAAATTTTAGTATTAATTTCCTTTGATCAGGAATGCCGCCCGCACAGAACGTGCGGGCGGTTTTGTTCTTGGGTCACGGATCTGACCCCGGCGTTTTACCTCGGGTTTTTATGCCTGGGGTCAGCCAGCGGCGATGTCGCGGTGTGTGGCGCGCCGGTTGGACAATTCGTCGGCCACAAGGAAGGCCAGCTCCAGCGATTGGCTGGCATTGAGCCGCGGGTCGCAGGCGGTGTGGTAGCGATCTGACAGGTCTTCGTCGCTGACGGCCCGTACACCACCGGTGCACTCGGTCACGTCCTGCCCGGTCATCTCGAAATGCACGCCCCCCGGTACGGTCCCTTCGGCGGCGTGCACGGCAAAGAATTCCCGCACTTCCCGCAGCACGGAATCGAAAGGTCGTGTCTTGTAGCCCGATGACGACTTGATGGTGTTGCCATGCATCGCATCGCAAACCCAGGTCACGTTGGCACCTTCTTCGCGCACGGTCTTGATCAGGCGTGGCAGATGCTCGCCCACCGCGCCGGCCCCAAAACGTGCGATCAGGGTCAGACGTCCCTCTGCGTTTTCCGGGTTCAGCTTGGCCATCAGCTGTTTCAAGTCATCCGAAGTCATCGACGGACCGGCTTTGAGGCCAATCGGGTTCTGCACGCCGCGGGCAAATTCCACATGCGCGCCATCGGGCTGCCGGGTCCGGTCGCCGATCCAGATCATGTGCCCGGATCCCGCCAGCCATTTGCCGGTCGTGCTGTCCACGCGGGTCAGCGCCTCTTCATATTCCAGCAGCAGGGATTCGTGGCTGGTGTAGAATTCGACTGATTTCAGCGTATGGGCCGTATCGCCGTTCACACCCGCCGCCGTCATGAAGTCGAGCGTATCGGAAATGCGGTTGGCGATCTCGCGGTAGCGGTCGACCTTCTCGCTCTCGGTGAAGCCCAGCGTCCAGGCATGTACCTGATGCACGTCGGCATAGCCGCCTGTCGAGAAGGCGCGAATGAGGTTCAGCGTGGCCGCGGCCTGCGTGTAGGCGCGCAGCATCTTCTCCGGGTCCGGAATGCGGGCCTTTGACGTGAAGTCGAGCTCGTTGATGATGTCGCCGCGGTAGCTTGGCAGTTCCACGCCATCCACCGTCTCGGTCGGGGCAGATCGTGGCTTGGCGAATTGACCGGCCATCCGGCCCACCTTGATCACCGGCACCTTGGCGCCATGGGTCAGCACAATGGCCATCTGCAACATGACCTTGAAGGTGTCGCGGATCGCATCCGAGCTGAACTGGTCAAAGCTTTCCGCGCAATCGCCGCCCTGCAACAGGAACGCCTCGCCCCGTCCCGCCGCGGCAAGATGTTTCGTCAGGCGGCGCGCCTCACCGGCAAAAACCAAAAGCGGGAACCGGGCAAGCTGGGCTTCTACGGCTTCCAAAGCGGCCTGATCCGGATAGTCCGGCATCTGGATCCGCGGTTTGGCGCGCCAGCTTGATTTTGTCCATTCGCTCATCTTTTCAACTCCGGGTTGGGCTCGCATTCCTGCGAGCGCTCACATCACAGCGCTCTCTATACAAAAGCCTGTGCGGAGTGACCATATCACAAATTCGTCCTCTTGACGTCGCAATCGGGTCATGACCAAGTGACTTCACCCGCGTCACGCCAAGACCGCTAGCGCACAGAACGATAAGATCAAGAGTCGGCAATGCCCCAAATGCAATCAGCCACGCGGAATGACCCGCCAGCAGACAAACCCAAGCGCTTTGTCTTTGTTCTGCTCGACAACTTCACGCTGCTTTGTTTTGCGGCAGCTGTCGAAAGTCTGCGCATCGCGAACCGGATGGCAAACAAGACCCTTTACGAATGGCGGATCGTGGGTGAAGGCGGCGACATCGTTTACTGTTCGGCGGGCAGCGGTTTCAAGCTGGACGCCGATCTCGAAGATCTGAACCGCGACGACACGGTGATGATTTGTGGCGGCATTGACGTGCAGGCGGCCACCAGCAAGAAAATTCTGGGCTGGCTGCGCCGTGAAGCCCGCAAGGGATTGCTGGTCGGTGGTCTGTGTACCGCGGCGCATACCCTCGCCAAGGCGGGTCTGCTCGAAGGCAAGCGCGCCACGATCCATTGGGAAAATCAGGACAGTTTTTCAGAAGAGTTCCCCGAGGTCGACCTGACCAAATCGGTGTTCGTCGTGGATGGCAACCGCATGACAACCGCGGGGGGCACCTCCTCGATTGACCTGATGCTGAAACTGATCGCGGACCAGCAGGGCGAGGAGCTGGCGAATATGGTCGCCGACCAGCTCATCTATGCGTCCATCCGCACCGATCAGGACACGCAGCGCCTTTCGGTGCCGACACGGATCGGCGTGCGGCACCCCAAACTCAGCAAGGTCATCCAGATGATGGAGGGCAATATCGAAGAACCGATCAGCCCCTCCATTCTGGCCAAGAACGTGGGCATGAGCACCCGGCAGCTGGAGCGGCTGTTCCGGCGTTACCTCAATCGGTCACCGAAACGCTATTATATGGAACTGCGGCTGCAAAAGGCGCGCAACCTGCTGATGCAGACCGATATGAGCGTGATCAACGTGGCACTGGCCTGCGGATTTGCGTCACCAAGCCATTTTTCCAAGTGCTACCGGTCGCATTATGACACCACGCCCTACCGCGAGCGTGGCAGCCACGCGGCGCGGCTGTCGATCTGACGTAGGGCCGTTTTACGGGCGGAATATTTTATACACTGCCCCGTTGCCGACGGAGATGAACCAGATACTGCCGTCCGGCCCTTCGATGATGTCGCGCACCCGGTCCGTTTCGGATGTTTTGATCTGTGCGACTTCCTGCGCGCCCGTGCCACGCAGTTCCAGCCGCGAGATATAGTCGAACTTCAGTGAGCCCACGAACATGTCACCGCGCCATTCGGGAAACATCTCGCCGCGATAGATCAGCAACCCGGAGGGGGCAATGGAGGGGTCCCAGTAATACGCCGGCTGTTCCATACCCGCCTTGGCGGTGCCTTCACCAATCTTTGCGCCGGAGTAGTGGCGACCATAGGAGATGACGGGCCAGCCGAAGTTTGCGCCCTTGCGAATGCGGTTCACCTCGTCGCCGCCGCGCGCACCGTGTTCCGCGGTCCACAGGGTGCCCTCTTCATCCAGCCCCGCGCCCTGCGGATTGCGATGCCCGTAGGACCAGATTTCCGCCCGGACGTTCGACTGGCCGACAAAGGGGTTGCTTGCGGGGATGGACCCATCGCGGTTGATCCGCACGATGGTCCCGTTATGGGTTGATCGGTCCTGTGCTGCCGGGCGATCGCCACGGTCCCCGATGGTCAGGAACAGGGTGCCGTCCCTTGCCTCGACGATCCTGCTGCCGAAATGCCTGCCGCCCGATGATCCCGGTGCCATGACAAAGATATCCCGCAACCCTTCAAGGCGGGTGCCGTCATCGGACAGCCTGGCAGAGGCGAGGGCCGTGCCCGCGCCGCGCGACTGGCGTTTCGAGTAGCTCAGGAAAACCTTGCGGCTGGTGTTGAAGTCGCGCGGCAGCGTGATGTCCAGCAACCCGCCCTGCCCGCCGTCATCCACATCCGGCGCACCCGCAATCTCTCGTAGCGTGCCGTCTTTGAAATGCAGCAACTGACCGGCTTTTTCGGTGATCAGAAGGGACCCGTCCGGCAAGTGGGCAATGCCCCATGGCTGGTCCAAACCATTGACCACCGGCGCGATCTGCACCTGCGCTGAGGCAATTGGCGCCGCCAGAAAGGTCATGGCCAGAAAAAGAAATGTTAACGCTAAACGCATAAGTCCACCCAATTTTTTCCTGAATCTAGAGCAGCTGCCCGGGTTTTCACCATCATTTTTATGTGACCGCCAGCCGGTCGGTTGCCGATTGGGCAAAAGGGCTTTTCATTTATGACCCTGCCGCATAATCTGCCCGCGAACGTCAAGTTCCAATATGGGAGAAAACAATGAAAAAGATGCTTTTGGCCACAACCGCCGCGGCTCTTGTGGCGACCTCTGCTCTGGCGGGTGGTCACGCGAAGGAAGTTAAACTGGGTATTCTCATCGGCTTCACCGGCCCCATCGAATCGCTGACGGGTCCGATGGCGGCGGGCGCCGAACTGGCAATGTCCGAAGTCACCGAAAGCGGCAAGCTGCTGGATGCGGCCAAGGTCACCCCGATCCGGGCAGATACCGGATGCATCGACAACGGCTTGTCCACGTCGAACGGCGAGCGGCTGATTGCGGAAGGTGTGAATGGTCTGATCGGCGGCGACTGCTCCGGCGTGACCGGCGCGATCCTGCAAAACGTCGCGATCCCGAACGGCATGGTGATGATTTCGCCCTCCGCGACATCCCCGGGCCTTTCCACGGTTGAAGATAACGACCTGTTTTTCCGCACAGCGCCTTCGGACGCACGGGAAGGTCAGGTCATGGCGGAAATCCTGCAGGAGCGCGGCGTAAAATCCATCGCGCTGACCTATACCAACAACGACTATGGTAAGGGTCTAGCCGACGCGATCGAGAGCAACTTCAAGGCCGTGGGCGGCGAAGTGACGATCGTCGCGGCGCATGAGGACGGCAAGGCCGACTATTCGGCGGAAATGGGCGCGCTGGCCTCTGCCGGCGGTGATCTGCTTGTGGTTGCGGGCTACCTGGACCAGGGCGGTCTGGGCATCATCAACGCAGCCCTCGACACCGGCGCGTTTGAGACTTTCGGCCTGCCCGGCGGCATGATCGGTGACAGCCTGCCGGCCAATGTCGGCGATGCGCTCAACGGCTCTTACGGCCAGATCGCGGGATCGGGTGGTGAAGGTATCGAAAAGCTGACGGCAATGGCCGGTGATGCGTTTGATGCAACGTCCCCCTATACACCGGAAAGCTATGATGCGGCTGCGCTGTTCATGCTGGCGATGCAGGCGGCGAACAGCACCGATCCTGCAGATTACGGCTCCAAGATCCTTGAGGTCGCCAACGCACCGGGCGAGAAGATCTATCCCGGCGAGCTGGGCAAAGCGCTCGACATTCTTCGGGATGGTGGCGACGTGGACTATGTGGGCGCCTCCGCGGTTGAGCTGATCGGCCCCGGTGAATCTGCGGGCACCTACCGCATGATCGAAGTGAAAGACGGCAAGAACGAGACCATTGGGTTCAAGTAATCTGGCCTGACAAAAACCGAACAGCCCGGAGCTTCACGTTCCGGGCTGTTCCAATTATACGAGAGCGCCGGAAAGCTGCGCTGACGGGGAACAACATATGATCGTCGTGGACGACATTCATAAGCACTTCGGCGGATTCCACGCCGTAGATGGTGCCACGCTGGAGATCGACCAGGGGTCGATCACCGGCCTGATTGGCCCAAATGGCGCCGGAAAAACAACTCTTTTCAACGTGATCGCAGGCGTTCTTCAACCAACGTCCGGGCGGGTTTCGATGGCGGGTGAGGATATCACGGGCCTGCCCCCGCACGAGTTGTTTCACAAGGGGCTTCTGCGCACCTTCCAGATCGCTCATGAGTTCTCGTCGATGACCTGCCGCGAGAACCTGATGATGGTGCCAGGCGCGCAGTCGGGCGAGACGCTGTGGAACACGTGGTTCGGCCGCAAACGCATCGCTGACGAGGAACGCGCCCTCAGAGCCAAGGCGGACGAGGTGCTGGAGTTCCTCACGGTCGAGCATCTGGCAAATCACAAGGCCGGTCAGATTTCCGGCGGGCAGAAAAAGCTGCTGGAGCTTGGCCGCACGATGATGGTGGATGCCCGCATCGTGTTTCTGGACGAGGTCGGCGCTGGTGTGAACCGCACGTTGCTCAACACCATCGGGGATGCGATCATCCGGCTCAACAAGGAGCGCGGATATACCTTTGTGGTGATCGAGCACGACATGGATTTCATTGGCCGTCTGTGTGACCCGGTGATCTGCATGGCCGAGGGCAAAGTGCTGGCGCAGGGTACGCTCGACGAGATCAAGGCCAATGAACACGTGATCGAGGCCTATCTGGGCACCGGGCTGAAAAATAAAGAGAAAGTCGGGGCATGAGCAGCGATCCCTACAGCGACCGCGGCAACAAGGATCTGTCCCTGGGCAATCCCAAGGGCATGGGCACGGCGACACCGGTCAAACAGGGGGGCAAATCCTATCCCTCTGCGGGCGGGCCCTTCCTGATCGGTGAAAACATGACAGGGGGGTACGGCGCGGGGCCGGATATCCTGCACGATTGCACCATTGCGGTGGATCGCGGCGAGATCGCGGTGATTGTCGGGCCGAACGGCGCGGGCAAATCCACCGGCATGAAAGCCGTTTTCGGGATGCTGAACCTGCGCGAGGGGCATGTGAAGCTGGATGGCGAGGACATCACGCAACTTTCTCCGCAGGACCGGGTGGCCAAGGGCATGGGGTTCGTGCCGCAGACCTCGAACATCTTCACCTCGATGACCGTTGAGGAAAACCTCGAGATGGGGGCGTTTATTCGCACCGACGACATCTCAGGCACCATGGCACAGATTTACGACCTGTTCCCGATTTTGAAGGAAAAGCGGTTGCAGGCGGCGGGTGAGTTGTCCGGCGGGCAACGCCAGCAGGTCGCCGTGGGTCGGGCGCTGATGACGCAGCCCAAGGTGCTGATGTTGGACGAGCCGACCGCCGGGGTCAGCCCCATCGTGATGGATGAGCTTTTTGACCGGATCATCGAGGTGGCGCGCACGGGCATCCCGATCCTGATGGTGGAACAGAACGCACGGCAGGCGCTGGAGATCGCCGACAAGGGCTATGTGCTGGTGCAGGGGCGGAATGCCTATACGGGAACGGGCAAGGAATTGCTGGCTGACCCCGAAGTGCGCAAGTCATTTTTGGGAGGATAGGTATGTTGGGACTATTTAGGGGCGTCGGATGCATTGCGCTTATCATGGGGGTGGCCTCTTGTGCAGCCACCGGCGACCAAAGCGATGTAACCGCAGGATCTGCGCAGGGTGGCATCATCACGCATGAAACCGAACGGTGCGAACTTGGCGACGGTATCGTCGCATCCGGTGGTCGCCCCCAAACAACAGTTGATTTGGACAACGTCTCTCCCTTTATACTGACACGAATGTCGCGGCCTAACGAGCCCAATCGGTTCGGCTACGCGGTACAGGGCGGCAGCACAGTGGGAATCGGCGCAAGACAGGCTGACAAGCGTTGGGTGGTCAGTTCCTGGGCCCCGGATCCCAGGCGCGGGGGACCAAACGTGAGCCTTATGACCAAGTTTCCAGACGGGCACATTCTGGTGTCTTTTTGGACGGGTGCAGGTTCACATGTGACTTATGAGGGTTCGTGCAACGCTGTATAGCCCGGACGAACTTATCTATGATAAGGACTTTGAATTGGACCTCCTAAACGCCATCGTGGCGCTCTCGAATTTCGTGATCATCCCGGCGATGTCCTATGGCGCGCAGCTGGCGCTCGGCGCGTTGGGGGTGACGCTGATCTACGGCATCTTAAGGTTTTCCAACTTTGCCCATGGGGATACCATGGCCTTTGGCGCCATGGTCACGGTTCTGGTGACCTGGCTTTTCCAAAGCTGGGGCATTTCGCTGGGGCCCCTGCCGACTGCCCTGCTGGCCCTGCCCTTTGGCATCCTGGGCTGCATGGCGCTGCTGCTGGCCACGGACCGCGTTGTCTACCGGTTCTATCGGGCGCAGAAGGCCAAGCCGGTCATCTTCGTGATCGTGTCACTAGGGGTGACGTTCATTCTCAACGGGCTGGTGCGCTTCATCATCGGGCCGGATGACCAGCGGTTTCTGGACGGGGAACGCTTCATCATATCCGCCCGCACCTTCAAGGAGATAACGGGCCTGCGCGAAGGTCTGGCCTTCAAGACCACGCAGGGCATCACGATCCTGACAGCGGTGATCGTGGTCGCGCTGCTCTTCTGGTTCCTCAACCGCACGCGCACGGGCAAGAGCATGCGGGCCTATTCCGATAACGAGGATCTTGCGCTCTTGTCGGGGATCAACCCCGAGCGCGTGGTGAGGGTCACCTGGCTGATCGTGGCGGGGCTGGCAACCATCGCTGGCGTGCTCTACGGGCTCGACAAGAGCTTTAAGCCGTTCACCTATTTCCAGCTTCTGCTGCCGATCTTTGCCAGCGCCATCGTCGGCGGCCTGGGCAACCCGCTGGGGGCGATTGCCGGTGGCTTTGTCATCGCCTTTTCCGAGGTCACGGTGACCTATGCGTGGAAGAAGGTGGTGACCTATGTTGTGCCGGAAGATATGGCGCCCGACACATTGGTTCAGCTGCTCTCCACCGATTACAAACTGGCGGTCAGCTTCGTGATCCTGCTGATCGTGCTGCTGGTGAAACCCACCGGCCTGTTTGCGGGGAAAGCGGTATGAACTCGGCCATGAAAAACACTCTCCTGTTCGCAGCGGTCTTCGCGATGATCCCTGTGATCGCCTATTACCAGGGCTGGAACGCAGCGCTCTTCGTGCTGAACATGGGGCTGATTTCGGCCATCATGGCGCTGGGGGTCAACCTGCAATGGGGGTTCGCCGGGCTCTTCAACGTCGGCATCATGGGGTTTGTGGCTCTGGGCGGTCTGGCAGCGGTGCTGGTGGGCATGCCTGCGACGCCCGGTGCCTGGCAGGCGGGTGGGTTTGGCATTCTTGGCGCGTTGCTGATGGGGGCCGCGACCATCGTGGTGGCGATTACAACCGCCCGTCACATGCGGCGCGGCTGGCTGCGCAGTCTCGCCGTGCTGGCCATTCTGATCATCGGTTTCCTGCTCTATCGCGGTGTCTTCGATCCGTCTGTAGAGGCTGTTGAGGCCATTGAACCGGCCCTGACCGGCTATCTTGGCGGGTTGGGTCTGCCGGTCATCCTGGCCTGGCCCGTGGGCGGGCTTTTTGCTGCCGGGGCGGCGTGGATCATCGGCAAGACGGCGCTTGGGTTGCGGTCGGATTACCTGGCGATTGCGACGCTTGGCATTGCCGAGATCATCATCGCCATTCTCAAGAATGAAGACTGGCTGTCGCGTGGCGTCAAGAATGTGGTCGGCGTGCCGCGCCCGGTGCCCTACGAGATCGACCTTCAAAACAATGCCGGGTTCGTCGACCGCGCCGCAGGTTTTGGCATCGACGCCGTCACCGCCTCCACGATCTACGTGAAGCTGCTCTATTGCGGGCTCTTTGCCTTCGTACTGGTGCTGCTGTTGTGGATGGCGCAGCAGGCGCTCAACAGCCCCTGGGGCCGGATGATGCGTGCCATTCGCGACAATGAGGTCGCGGCGGAGGCCATGGGCAAGGATGTGACTGCGCGCCACCTTCAGGTGTTCATTCTGGGCTCAGCCATCTGCGGGATCGCAGGGGCGATGCTGACAACGCTGGATGGGCAGCTCACCCCCGGCACCTATCAGCCGCTGCGCTTTACCTTCCTGATCTGGGTGATGGTGATCGTCGGTGGGTCGGGCAACAACCTCGGAGCCGTGCTGGGCGGAATGCTGATCTACCTGATGTGGGACAAGGGCGAATCCATCGGGCTGGAGGTGATGGAATGGATCACCGTCGGCATGCCCGATGGCTCGGCGCTCAAGGCGCATCTGATCGAATCTGCGGCACATATGCGCCTGCTCACCATCGGCGTGCTGTTGCTGCTGGTGCTGCGGTTCAGTCCGCGCGGGCTGATCCCCGAGAAGTAGCGGCCACGGGGGGGGCACCCCGCCGGCCCGCCCGGCCCCTCGGGATCGCGGCGCGGCCTAGCGACCTTTGAACAGCCCGCCCAGAATGCCGCGCACGATGCGGCGCCCGGTTGTGCCTTGCAGTTCTTTAATGACCGCCGTGGCAACCGCCCCGCCCAGGCTCTGGTTCTGGCGTGTGCCGGTACGACGCGACGTGGACCGCGCAACGCGCCCGCCGGAATACCGGCGTGCGGCGTTGAATTCGCGGAGTTGGGCAGATCCTTCTTCCGCCGCCTCTTCGGATCTTGCGGCTTCCTCAGCGGCCGTCTGCGCCCGTTGCTTGAGGATTTCGAAGGCTGACGACCGGTCCACGGCCTTGTCGTATTTGCCTGCCATCTCGGATGCGGCCATCAACGCCGTACGTTCCTGAGTGGAAATGGGGCCCAGTTGCGAGGACGGGGGCCGGATCAGGGTCCGCTGCACGATGCCCGGCACCCCCTTGCGCTGCAGCATCGACGTGACGGCCTCGCCCACGCCTACCTCGCGGATGGCCTGTTCGGTGTCGAAGTCGGGGTTCTCCCGGTAGGTCTCGGCCGCCATGCGCAATTCCTTGCGGTCCTTGGCGGTGAAGGCCCGCAGGGCATGTTGAATCCGGTTGCCAAGCTGCCCGAGGATATCGTCGGGCACATCGGCCGGGTTCTGCGTGATAAAGTAAACCCCCACACCCTTCGACCGGATCAGGCGGGCAACCTGTTCGACCTTGTCCACCAGTGCCTTGGGGGCGTCGTCAAACAACAGATGTGCCTCGTCAAAGAAGAAAACCAGCTTGGGTTTTTCGGGGTCGCCGACCTCGGGCAATTCCTCGAAAAGCTCGGACAGGAGCCAAAGCAGGAATGTGGCATAGAGTCCCGGGGATGCCATGAGCTTGTCCGCCGCCAGAATGTTGATCGCGCCGCGCCCATCCGCTTCCGTACGCATCAGGTCCGACAGGGCCAGCGCCGGTTCGCCGAACAGCCCCGCCCCGCCCTGATTTTCCAGCACCAGCAACCGCCGCTGGATGGCGCCGATCGAGGCGGCGGAGACATTGCCGTAGCGCAGCGACAGTTCCTTTGCATGCTCGCCGATCCAAACCAGCAATGCCTGCAGGTCCTTGAGGTCCAGCAGTGGCAGGCCCTCCTCGTCGGCCAGTCGGAACGCGATGTTAAGAATGCCTTCCTGTGCCTCGGTCAGATCAAGCAAGCGCGACAGCAGCAGCGGGCCCATTTCGGACACCGTTGTGCGCACCGGATGACCCTGCTCGCCCAGAAGGTCCCAGAAGGTGACGGGGAAAGCCTCGTAGGCATAGTCGGCAAAGCCGATCTTGTCGGCCCGTTCGGTGAAAGGCCCGTGAAGCTTGTGGGTCTGCGCCCCTGCTTTCGCCAACCCGGAGAGATCGCCCTTCACGTCCGACAGGAAGACCGGCACGCCCGCTTTGGAGAAGCCTTCTGCCAGAATTTGCAGGGTGACCGTCTTGCCGGTACCGGTAGCGCCGGCCACAAGACCGTGCCGGTTGGCGTAGCCGAGGCTGAGGTGTTGCTGTGTTCCGTAATCCGGCCCGCCGCCGCCGATGAAAATATCCGTTGTCACGCTACTGCTTCCTTCATGCACAAAAACTCCGCCTGACCATACGATGTTAACCTTTGCGCGCCATAGTCAAATCGCTCGTTGGCCGGATGTGTTCTTTCCGGTCCGGGCATCCTCCCTGTCAGACTGGCCGTGCCGATTATCGGTGCGGCCTTTTTTCGGGACGCCCTTACATAAATGTGATGGCGGCGCGGTAAAACTTCGGTGTTTTTAGTTGACGCCAAGTGCGACGTTTCGTAGCTTCCCTGCAATAAGTCGGCCAGTCCGACGGGGAGAAGACAAATTGGGAAGGGGATGCTCAGCGCATCCCTTTTTCTTTTCCCGGATGGTCAAAAAAAGTCGTGCGCAGCGGGCGATTTGATCTTCTCGGGACTGACACTCCCATGTCGGCATGATACACCGCCCAAAAGCCATGAAAACGGAGCAATCATGCCCAAGCTTACTTTATCATTGATGCGCAATCTGGTGTTGGCGCTGCCTTTCGCTTTTGTGTCCGCCACCGCGTTTGCCCAGACGGATACAACCGAGGAAGAGACCCCCGAAAAGCCCGCGATCGAAAGCGAACTGAGCCTTGGCGAAGTCGAACCGGAGGGACCCAAGGTCGGCGAAACCTACGTGAGCGAGGAATTCGGCGACTGGAGCCTGCGATGCATCAAGACCGAAGATGGGGATGACCCCTGCCAGATGTATCAGCTGCTCGCCGATGGCGAAGGCACGCCGATTTCGGAATTCACCCTGTTCCGCCTGCCGGAAGGTGGCCAGGCAAAGGCCGGGGCCACGATCATCGTGCCGCTGGAGACATCGCTGGGCGAGCAGCTCTCGGTCAAGATCGATGACAAACAGTCAAAGCGATACCCTTTCGCCTTTTGCAACTCCATTGGATGTTATGCCCGGATCGGGCTGACCGAGGCGGATGTCGACAGTTTCAAGAAGGGTGTGACGGCGACTCTGACGATCGTGCCGATCCTGGCACCGGATCAGAAAGTGGATGTGACCCTGTCGCTCAAGGGGTTCACGGCCGGATATGAAAAGGTTTCCGTCATTCGCCAATGACGGAATGATCGGCTCCAGAAAACAGGCCGCGCCATCCGGGGCGGCCCTTTTTTGTCAGATGGCGCGCAGGGCGAGGACGGCGTTCATGCCACCGAAGGCAAAGGCATTTGAAATCGCCACTGTGACCTTCGCTTGCCGCGCCTCGTTTGGCACCACGTCCAGCGCACACTCCGGATCCGGTTCCTCGTATCCGATGGTCGGGGCAATGACGCCCTCACGCAATGCCATGATGCAGGCGAGCAGTTCCACAGCCCCCGTGCCGCCAATGAGATGCCCATGCATGGATTTGGTCGAACTGATCATCAGCCTGTCCGCATGCGGGCCAAAGACATCCGCTACCGCAGCACATTCGGTTTTGTCATTGGCCGCGGTCCCGGTACCGTGCGCATTGATATAGCCGACGTCTTCGCGGTTGATCCGCGCGTCGCTGAGCGCCCCGGCCATCGCGCGCGCCGCGCCGCTTTTCGACGGCATCACGATGTCGCTGGCGTCCGACGACATGGCGAACCCCGACACCTCGCACAGGATATCCGCGCCGCGCGCCTTTGCATGGGCGTATTCTTCGAAGACAAACACGCCCGCGCCTTCCCCCTGCACCATGCCATTGCGATTGGCGGAGAACGGTCTGCAGGCGTCGCGGCTCATCACGCGCAACCCTTCCCAGGCTTTCACGCCCCCAAAGCACAGCATGCTTTCTGACCCGCCGGTCACCATCGCGGGCGCCATGCCCGAGCGGACCATGCTGAAGGCCTGTGCCATCGCGTGGTTGGAGGAGGCGCAGGCGGTGGATACCGTGAAGGAAGGCCCCTTCAGGTTGTATTCCATGCTCACATGCGAGGCCGCCGCATTGTTCATCAGCTTGGGGACGACAAAGGGATGCACGCGGTTTTTTCCGTCCTCGTACACCGAGCGGTAGTTGTCATCCCAGGTGCTGACCCCGCCGCCCGCGGTGCCCAGAACGACACCTGATTTCGCCGCCAGCTCGCCGCTGAAAATGAGGCCGGATTGGTCTATGGCCTCTTTTGCGGCGGCCAGGGTGAACTGGGTGAAGCGATCATAGAGCGACATCTGCTGACGGTTGTAGCGTCCTTCGGCCTCGAAGCCGCGTACCTGACCGCCGATCTGAATGGACAGCCTCTCGACGTCACGCAAATCCAATGCGCCGATACCGCAGGTGCCCTCCGCCATGGCTGACAAGGTCGATGCCACGTCATGCCCCAGCGCGTTGATCGTGCCGGCGCCAGTGATGACCACGCGTTTCATGGGGGTCTAGCTCTGCTCTTTTTTCAACTGCTCGATACCGGCGATGATGGACGATACGCTGGAGATGTCAAAGTCCGATGCCTGTGGATCATTCGCGTTGAACGGCACGTTGATGTCGAATTCTTCCTCAATGGCAAAAATGCTTTCCACCAGCCCCAGACTGTCGATCCCAAGATCTTCGAGCGTGCTGTCCATACGGACATCGGAAGGTTCCAGCACAGCTTGATCCGCAATGATCGCGATGACCTTATCCTTGATGCTCACGCGTCTGTTCCTTTCACGCTGCCTGCTTGGGATTTAGTCGTTCGCGTCCGATTTGAAAACCGCTTTCTGCAAGGCAGCAATGTCGCGGACCAGCCGCGGCAGGCGACGCAGTATCTTGTAGGTCTCGACATGCGTGTCCATTTTGATGGCCGGGTAGCCGAGGATGGAACGCCCCGCCGGAACATTCGACAGGATCTTGCTGCCGCCGCCCGCGATCACGCCGTCACCGATAAAGAGATTGTCGCTGACACCAACCTGACCGCCCAGGATGACGAAATTGCCCACATCGACGGAGCCTGCGACCCCAACACAGCCGCATAACAGGCAATCAGTGCCGATGACGCAATTGTGGCCAATGTGCACAAGGTTGTCGATTTTTGTCCGGTCACCCACAACCGTGTCGCGGATCGTGCCGCAATCAATGACCGAGTTCATGCCGATCTCGATGTCATCGCCCAACGTGACGGCGCCCAGCGAGTGAATACGCGTCCAGGATTGCCCGGTGGTGTCCTGCGTTTCGCCGAGCGTGCTGCGGGTTTTCTCCACGGCGGATGTATCAGGGGTCACGAAGGAGAAGCCATCGCCGCCGATCCGTGCCCCTGGCTGTGCAATGAAGCGCGCCCCGATGCGCACCCGCGCGCCGATCCCGACACCTTCGCGCAGAAACGCGTCTTCGCCGATGCGAGCATTCCAGCCGATGAAGCATTGCGGGCCGATAACTGACCGTGCGCCGATCCGCGCGCCCGCGCCGATCACTGTGAAAGGCCCGACGCTCACGTCATCGCCCAGGTCGGCGGTAGGATCGATCACCGCCGTCGGATGGATGCCGGGCTCAAATCCCTGACCGGGGTCCATCAGCCTGGTGATGCCGGACATCGCATAGCGTGGACGTTTCGGAATGATCGCTGCCTTGAGCCCGAAGGCTTCCCAATCCGCACCCTGCCACAGCATTGCGACCCGCGCGTCGCCCTCTGCCAAAGTGTCGGCGTAGGACTTGCTCGTCGCCATGGCGATGTCGTCGGGGCCGGCATTTTTGGGTTCTGCCGCGCGCAGAACGCGCAGAGAGGTATCCCCGAAAGCATCGGCCTCAAGTGCCGTGGCAATTTCCTTGACGCTGAAGCCAGCCGGTGAAGTCATGATGCACGCCCCCTGAATGATCAGGGGGCTGATTTAACCCTGAACGGCGCGCATTGCTACCCCTGCCTTGGCCAGTGCCTTCCAGATCTTCGCGTCGCGGCCATAGATGTCACGGCGGAACTGGGTGCGGCCTTTGCCATCCACAAACGCGGTGCGGTAGATGATATGGACAGGAACCGGTTGCTTGAGGTTGACCTGCTGTTCCGTGCCGGTTGCCAGTTTGGCCTGAAACAGGCCTTTCGGGTCATTGGTCTGTTTGGACAGCAGCGCATAGGCAAAATCGAAGGGGTCGGCCAGACGGATGCAGCCGTGGCTGTAGGCACGAATTTCTCGCCCAAAAAGATTCTTGGCCGGCGTGTCGTGCAGATAGATGTTATGCGGGTTGGGGAACATGAACTTCACCAGACCCAGCGCGTTGCCCCGGCTCGGCGGCTGCCGCATTGCAAAAGGGAACGTGCGTTCGGTGAATTGCGTGAAATCCACCACCGAACGGTCAACCCGCCGCCCCTGACTGTCGGTGATTTCGATGTGGTTCACTGCATTGGGGTCTTTCTGCAATTCGGGCAGATATTCCTTGGTGACGATGGAGCGCGGCACGTACCAGCTGGGGTTGATCACCATGAATTCCATCACGTCCGAAAACTCCGGCGACTGGCGGTCCCGCTCCCGGTGACCGATGACCGAGCGCGTCTCGAAGGTCACCTTGCCGTTGTCGATAATCTTGGCGGTGAAATCGGCGAGGTTCACTTCCACGTGGCGGCGCCCGCGGTCCTGGTTCAACCAGCGCTCGCGCTCCATCGCCACGATCACTGACTGGAGGCGGGTCTGCACCGAGGTATTGATCTCTGTCATCGTGCCGGGGCCCGCGACGCCATCCTGTGCCAGCCCGTGCGCGCGCTGGAACTGCTGAACGGCCTTGGTCATATTCGCATCATAGGTCTTGCCCGCGTTGCGCTTGAGGTATCCCATGCGCACCAGACGGTCCCGCAGGGCCACGACGGCAGCGCCCGAGGCACCCGGTTTGAGCGTCTTTGACGGCACTGTCTGCCCCCATCCGCCCTGGGCAAGGAGCTTCTCCAGGCGCAGCTTTTCCTTCATCAGCGCGGTGTATTCGGTGGTCCTGGGGGCAAGGGCGCGAAAGAATCCCTTGGGCGAGGATTTCTCGAAATTCGTCAGGTAGGAGGTACGGTCCCGATACGGGACCTTGCGCACAATCGCCCGGTCGACACGGCCCGGGATCAGAACGCCGGTCTGGATGTCACGCGCATATTGCAGAAACACCCGGCTGATCTCCACCTCAAGCAGGCCCAGATCACGCTGTGTCCGGGCCGCTTTCATCTTGGCCTGCAACCCGTCGACGTCGTATCGCGCGGATGGCAGCCCGTGATTTCCGGCCGCCTTCAGCGCCTGGACCAGGGCTGCGCGACGGTTCCTGTCACGCCCCTTGCCTGTCCAGATGCCTTCGTACCCATTGGCCTGGTAAAAGGCCGCGATGTCCTTGTCGCGCGCAGCCGCTTCGGCGACGGCCTGTTTGAACGCCGTGCCCTGCGCGAGCGCGGGCGCGGGGATCAGAAAGGTCGAAACAACGAAAACAAAGCTCGCCAGAACGGCGAAAAAGCTGCGATTGCGCAATACCAAGGATGACATAGGTTTCCCCACACAGATTATAAAACCAAAAAGCTCTACTTTTCTGACGATCCCCCTGCCGCTTGTCCAATAACAATTCGGAAAGCGGTCAAGGAAAAATGAACGTGATGCAAGCGCGCATCGGCCCGGGGGAAGTTTAAACAGGTTGCACAGTATTGGCGGGATTTTGCCTAAAATTGCGCAAAAACAGTCGGTCTGACTTTCAGGACTTGGTTAACAATCGGGGCTATGACATACCAATGTTGCATCTGGGGAAGAGATGACACCCTCGTGTAACATCACGGGTAAAGGCAGAATACGGGGCAATGACCACATGACGATCGACAGCTCAACGGGTATGACCCGGCGTGCGCTACTTGGCGCATTTGCAGCGACGACACTCACAGCAGCACCAACTTTCGCCAAAGCCGCAGGATTTCTGCGCGGCGGTGGCGATATCCGACGCATCCGAATGTATTCCGGTCGCACCGGCGAACGCATCGACATGATCTATTGGGTCGAAGGCAAGTACATCAAGGAATCAGTCAAGGAAATCAACCACTTCATGCGCGACTGGCGCACTGATGGGGTCACGTCCATGGATCTGCGCACCATCGACATCATGTCGGCGGCGCACAACCTGCTGGATGTGAACGAACCCTATATGCTGCTGTCGGGCTATCGCAGCCCCCAGACCAACGCGATGTTGCGTTCCCGCAGCCGCGCGGTGGCAAAGAATTCGCTACATATGAAAGGTCAGGCAGCCGACCTGCGCCTGTCTGCCCGCTCGGTCGGTCAGATTGCGCGTGCGGCACAAGCCTGCAAGGGCGGCGGAGTTGGTAAATACTCGCGCTCGAACTTCGTCCACATGGATTGTGGCGTCGTGCGGACCTGGGGTCGCTGATACCGGCGCGACAAGCGATTTTTTGCAGGATGCGGCCCCCTGGGTCGCATTTTTTGTGTCCGAGTGCGTAAATTTTTAGGCACTTTGGCCACTCATCCTGCAACCGATTCCGGATTTCTGGCGGCAAATGACCCGCGCCGCCAGCGCCCCGCGGGCCACCAGCCCGAATGGGAGGCCGGGTTACAAGCGACCGGCCTTCCGCCGTAAGGATGACAGGGACCCTTATCCCAGTTTTTCAATGTCGGCGGCGTCGATGATCATCGCCATGTTCCAGAAACGCCTGAGCTGATCCTCGCAGGCTGCGCGTTCTGCATCAGTCGTCCCGGACATCTGTTCCACCCGGAACCCGAACCTTTGCATGCCACTGACCCCGATATGGCTCAGGAAAACCGGGATGATCTGCCGCTCCACCGCGATGGCTGCCAGTCTTGCGGCCAGAAAGCTTGGATTTTCCAGCCGGCGGGTGAGGCGCAACCCGATGTGGGAGGCACCATCCTCCGAGGTTTTCCACAGGGCGGTTGACGGTGGCAAGGCCGGTGCCTTGAAATCGGATGCCGGGGCGCGCTGCGGAACATCAAAGATCAGGGGATCAAGATCCAGCGGATCTTGCGTTGCGAGATCGGCCAGAAGAGACAGGTATTTCGGGTCTGATGACATGGTTATCCCCCCTGCTCTATCAGCCTGGCCGCCGCCACGTTGCCGGTGTCTGGCAAGCATTCAGCCGCGAGTGCCTTGCGTATCTCATCGGCCTTTGCGCCGTCCAGAAAGGCCGAAACCTCGCGCTCAAGTGCGAGTAACTCGGTCTCCAGCACCAGCGCCGCCAGATTGCGCTCTGCCGCGGCGCGCGCCCGTCTTTCCTGATCGTCCAGAAACGGTGCGGATTGTGGGATCAGAATGGACGGTACCTGCGCGTATAGAATTTCATGGAAAGAGTTATATCCGACCGCGGATACCGTCAGGTCGGCGGCCTGACACAGGGCGAGTGTGCGGGTCGTATAAACGACGTGACTGTTTCGCCATCCCGCCAACCCCGGCGCCACGACCGCGTTGGGCCATGCCACAATCAGATGAAGGCAATTTGTCCGTTGCTCAAGCAGCGAACACAGCATCTGCGTCTGCGCCGTGCGCTCGGAGGCGACACCGCCGCCCAGCATCGTGACGACCAGCGTGTCGATTTCCTGATCGAACTGAATACTCAGGCGGTCCCGCAGGCTTTGCACCTCTTTGGCGGACAGTTTCCCCTGTCGCACGATGGGGCCGACCTTGTCGATGTGATGTCCGGTCGAATAGTCGCTGTTCAACTCGGCAAAGGCTTCCTGTGGAACGATCACTTGTGAAAATGCCCGCTCTCTCTCCAGCGCTGTCGGGTTGATCTGACCGGGCCGCCACAATCCGCGCCTGATCCATGTGGCCGACAGCTTGAGAGCGGACACCGTGCGGTAGATGGAATCGAACACATAGCCGCCGTCGAACACCACCCGGTCCCCGGGTCTGAGCAACTGGCGCAGCCGGATGTAGTTCACAAGATCCGCCGCGAATGCATCGCCATGATCATCTGACCGCGGCACCATCGGCACGCACCCGAAGCCGCGGTTTTCCAACATGTCGATGCAACTGGGGAATGCCGCGAACCGCCGCGGTGTTTCGTCCTGCATCGCATCGGCGATCAATGCGCATCTTTGCGCGTGTCCCAGCCCATTGCCATTCGTGGGAAAGAAGACAGTTTGCGGCACCGGGTCCGGCTGCACCCGCGGGAGGTGCGTCAGCTGTACCTCCCGTTCCAGCGCCGCCGCGTCAAACTGTTTCAACCAACTGCTTTGCAGCGAACGCCGGCCGATTTCGACACGGCTGTGCATGACGACATCGTGCAGGTATCCGGATAAGGCCTCAATCCGGTCCGGGCCCCGGACCACCGGAGCGCCCGTTTCGGCAAAGCCTGCAGTCGTGGTGCAATCGATGACCACCTTCCCGCTTCCCATGGCCAGCAATGCCAGCGCGGCCATGCGCTCGCCGGGGATGTTCGAGCCGAAGAAAGCTGCAACATCAAAGTAATTCAGGAGGTTATCGGGTGGCAGCTCACCATAGCCGAAGACCGACAGGGCCGCATGTTTTGACCGTCGGATCAGGTCCTTGCCCTTGGCATTGGTCAGCACGTGTAATTCGACATTGGGGCTATAGTTGGTGATCGCCAGACCTGTCAGCGCATCGTCTTCTTCCAGCATCTCAAAGGGCATGTAGACCAGAAGCTTGCACCCTTTGCCGTCGCTCTGCTCAGGGTGGGGGGCAATACGTGTCGCAAGCGGGGCGACCAGACCTTCCAGAAGAAGTGGTTTGCTGGCCTTGCTGAGGTTCAACAGTTCAGGCTCGCGACCCATGGCAAAGGCAATCTTGTTGCGGGCGTTGATCTCATCCTGATGTGTGGCGTAATGCCCGATGGCCCAGACCGGAACATCGGCCCGAGCGTTGACGCCGCGAAGCAGGATCTGAGCGTCATCCGACATCGCCTCCGCACCGATAACGAGGATGGTCTCCGCGTTGATGTCCCCCGCGTCGGCAAGGAAAGGCGCCATCTCGTATTTCTGCTGCTTGATGGTCTCCTCGGGCATGAACCGGGCGTCTATGGCGACGGAATGACCACCACTCTCCAGTTGCGCGGCAAAAAGGAGCAGCGCATCAAAGTGCCTTGAGGAGATCTGGCCGCTGCACAGCAAGATCATCTGGGGCCTCCGGGCATCTGGCCCAGGAGTGTGTTGAATGTCGCTTCGAAGGCCGTCGAAGAGAATTTTCCCAGCTTGCCTTGTCCGGACACAACGTCCCTTTGATAGCGGACCGGGTCGGAGATATAGCGGCGCACGATGTCATTCACCTCGGAGGGGGCGGCACCGATGACCGCACCATCGAATGTCTGCGCCGTTTGTGGATCGCTGATCGCGATTTTGCCCGCCGCAATGGCTTCGGCGAGAACACGCCCGAAACTCTCGCGCCAGGTTGGGGCCGTGTAGTAGACACAGAAATCAATCTGCTCGAAATACTGCGAGACGGATAGGCCGCCAAAAGGATACAGGGTCCAATGCGCGGGGGCCGAGCCATCGCGCAGGTAACTGTCTGCGCCAAGGATCACATTTTGCTCGGCTGCTTCCGGGAAACACAGATCCATCACGTCCTGTTGCGGAAATTTTTCGAAACCCGGCCGGGAATGTCGGCCACGCCGGTCCGCAGGATGGGGCGTGGGGGCTTGCATCTCGAAGGAACAGATGTTGAACCAATCCCACGGCTGCACGGCCCAGTCATGTTTCGGAGACTGCGTTGATACCCAGCTGTCGACGGTTTGGCGGTTCCATGGTGAAATGGGGGCAATTGCGCGTTGCAGAACGGTGGAGCTGTCGCCGATGAGTTCAAGGCATTTTGCGACGTCAAATCCCTCGGCACCCCCGGGACGCAGGAAATTTTCATGGGTGACGACAATGAGTTTGTTGGCAACTATTCTGGTGGCGAGCGTGTCCTGAAACTTCAGACACGACGGGTTGTGAAAAATCACGATATCGGCCGCAATTTCGCGCGCATCCCAGATCAGCGGCAGGGTCAGCCGCGCCAAAGCGTCACCAAGTTGCGGGGCGACGGACCGACCGGAAAACATGGCGGTCGACAGCGCGTGCACCTCGACCCGGGCGAGACCGCTGACCAGATCCAGTTCAGCCGCCACGGCTGATGAGGTCCCGCCGCGAAACCGCGGGTCAAGAACATATGCGACGGTCGGGTACATGCTCACGGGGGGTATCCCTGTTGTCTCAGTAAATGACAGGATCAGGGACAGAACGCGGCGCGGTCTGGCCGGGCGCAGCATTGAAGGTAGTCAGGGCACCGCGTTTCGCATCGTCGACAAAAGTTCGAAGTTCAACTGCCAGCGGGTCATTCCCGGCCGTCAGCTTGGGGTTGGCCTGAACATAGCTGTACAATCCCCGCCAATCCTTGCCGTCGATCAGGCTTTCGATGGCCCGCAACTCATCGATTGTGACATTGTCCTGTGCATTGCCGGTTGAGCCCACCAGAATGAGCACCGTCACGATCGCGATTAGCTTGTTACCCGCCACAATTATTTCCGACCCAAAACAGAAAAACAATAAATTGTCGTGTCATGAAAACCGCTCCCCCTGCGGCATAGCGATAGTAGCATAAACGGCCACCGCAGATCAAACGAGACTACGGCTGGGCCGATCCGAGGTGCTCGCCCCGCCGCAAGCTGTTGATCAATCGGTTTTTCAGCTCCGCTTTCAGATTGGCGCGGCGCTGAGAAACAGATTGTGACGTGCGTTTCTGCTTGGCGACACCTGTGCGCGTTCCGGCCAGCCAGATTTCGATACGTCCCGAAGGAGACGAAATTCTTTCGCGGGTAAAATCCCGCGCCTTGCCGCCGACTTCGGCAGCGACTGCACGTGCGACGGTTTCATCCGCGCGGGTGTAGTACCGGACATGGGTCTTCGACACCTTGAAATTCACACGATTGGTCGAGGCGAGTGGAAATCCGGTGGTTTCCAGCACCTTGAGGCGTTCTGCCAGTTCGGTGTTCGTGACGCTGCTGGGGGCATAGGTGACAAGCGCGATGCTCTTGGCTTTGTCTCCTGAGAAGCCCAGCTTGCTCGCCAGATCGGGGACACGCAGCACTGGCCCGCTTATCGCTGGCAACGGGTTTGCCGTGGCCGGGCGCGCCAGCAGCGATACAGGCGGGAGGGCGTCGGGCGACGGTTCGATCGCTGCGAGGCGTAGCGCGGTCGATGGTGCGCTGACATCAACCGCGGCCCAGCCCTCGATCACTGCCGAGAACAACGGCACGATCACCGGGTCGTTTTCTACCTCAGACGGACGGTGTCCCGCCGCGCTTCTGAAAAGCGCCGGTATCGTCATCCGGGTGGGCTGACCGTCGGTGGCGGAGACTGCGGTCACTCTCGATTTGTCGGGGTCCGGGGAGGTCAGATCGCCCAGCGAACTGAGCAGATGAACCGGGCTGAGCTCAAAGATCACCGGCAGAGAATCCAGATCATCGCTCTGACTCACGCTCAGCATCGGCGTGATCAGGCCGCGCGTGGGGTTTTCAAATGACACCGTGATCGGCGCAATGGAGGCATCCGGTTGAAGGGCCGCCGTCACCGCCTTGCCGATCGTGTTGAGCCGCGGGCCGGGTGACAGCACCGCGCCTGGCGCCGTGTCCGGCACCGGCGCAGCGGCCAGCAAGGGCAGCGCAGGAGGCGTCGGGAGTGTCTGCCTATGCGCCAGTTGCGCCATCGACAGGGCTGCAGTGGCGGGCAGCGCCGCTGCCAACGTCAGGTCGATCTGATCAGCCACATCGGGCGCCTGCTGCGACAGAAGGCGTTGCCCGGGGTTGCCGATACGGTCGGCCACATCCGACAGCGTCACCCAACCCAGCCCCATGACCGCGCCAAGGCTCAGCACCATGCCGAATCCCAATCCGAAAAAACAGGCAAAGCCAATCGCAGCAACCCGCGACAGTGAAAGCCCCGATTTCTGGGGAACCGCTGTTCTGGCCTGAGACCCGTTGCCCTGAGGTGCGAGCAAGGCAAAGCGGGCGGATTTACGTGCCCCGGCGACATCCGGTGTGACGCTCTCGGGCGGCTGCTGCGGCGTGCCTGCCCCCTTCTGATAGACGGGCGCACCAAATCCGTCTTCGCCATCCATAAACCGGGGGCGTTTCACGATTGGTTTCTTGTCTGACTTGCCTTTTGCGGCCAATACTTTTTCGCGTTCGATCCGCGCGGCGGCAAGCCTTTCCTCCAAGTCCGATTGCAAAGTGGCCCGCTCTGCCGCTGTGGGGGCACCTTGTCTGTTCTTCGGTTCTTCGGTTTTGTCTTGCTCGGTCAATTCCGACATTCCCACAGCCCTTCCGGGTTGCTTTCCAAACTGGTGATCAAACGAATCTTTCGAAATTTAGGTTAGTTTTATATAAAATCGTCGGTTTTGCAAAGCCGGATCGGGCGTTTGTCAGCGCACGCTGCGGGCAGATTCCGATAGGGCTTGGCCGGCTTGTCGCGCCCATGTAGGCTGTCGCATGACGCGGAGGTTCCGGGTGGTATTCCCGGTGGCGCGCGGCTTTTATGATCGGAAAATCACGATGGACGGCGTCCAGCACACCACGGAACCCTATACGCGGATTGATCACAGCAACCCGCAGCATGCGCGTACCGTTCTGGTGGACTGGATGCTTGGGAATGCATGCAGCTACGCTTGCAGCTACTGTCCAAAGGCCCTGCACGACGGCACAATTCGCTGGCAGAAGACGGAAGATGTGCTCACCCTCTACCACCAGATGAAAAGCCATTACGCGCAGGAGCGGAACAAGCTGGTGTGGCTTCAGTTTACCGGCGGTGAACCCACCATGCATCCGCGGATCATCGACCTGCTCAAAGAGGCATCGGCGCTGGGGTTCCGGGTCAGCCTGATCAGCAATGCCTCTCGGACTGTTCGTTTCTGGCATAAAATCAGGGACTATCTCGATAGTGTCATCCTGACCTATCACAATGAATTCGCGACGCTGGATCATTTCATCGACGTGGGACAATTGCTGGTCGAGCAGATGAATGTCCACATTAACGTAACAATGCACCCGGAGCGGTTCGAGCGTACCTACGACGAAGCCAGGGCGTTGCGCGCGGCCTTGCCCAAGGCGACGATTACCTTGAAACCGCTGCGGGTCGGGTTTGAATCCGAGCTTTACGACTATTCGGACGCGCAACTGCGCATCCTGGGGAAAGGGGTTCCTTCCTCGGTCCGGTCCGATGGCATCACGCCCCGCTCGACGATGCAGGCGACCACCGCAACCGGGGCATGCGATACGTTACGCGCGAACGACTTCATCCTGCAGGACATCAACCGCTGGCAAGGCTACCAATGTAACATTGGGCTGGAATCCCTGCGCATCAAAGGCTCAGGCGAAGTGTTGCGCGCGGTTTGCGGCGTTGGCGGGCGGATTGGCCAGCTTGGGGGTGAAATTGCCCTGCCGACGCAGGCCATCCAGTGCACCAAACCGTCTTGCGCCTGCGTGGCCGATATTCTGACAACGAAGGCCAAGCCCGTGACCGCGGCCTGAAACACCGACGAAGGCGCATCCCGCCGACATTCCGGCGTCAGATCGCATGTTGCTCCGCAAGCTCTTTCTGGAAGTAGGCCACGGTCCGGCGCAATCCGGCATCCAGCTTGATTTTGGGCGACCAGCCCAACAGGTCCTTGGCTTTCGAGATATCAGGTTTTCGCTGCATCGGGTCGTCCTCGGGCGTTGGCTTGAACACGATCTCTGACTGGCTGCCGGTCAGTCTGAGAACCTCCTCTGCCAGTTCGCGGATCGAAAATTCGCCGGGATTGCCAAGATTGACCGGCCCGGTGATGTCGGAATCGCTCTCCATCAGCCGAATAAACCCATCTACCAGATCGTCGACATAACAGAAGGATCGGGTCTGCTGGCCCTCGCCGAAAATCGTGATCGGTGTGCCTTTGAGCGCCTGCACGATAAAGTTGGACACCACGCGCCCGTCAGACAGGTGCATCCTGGGGCCATAGGTGTTGAAGATCCGCGCGATCTTGATTTCCAGCTGATGCTGGCGGAAGTAATCCATGAACAGGGTTTCTGCCGCGCGTTTGCCTTCGTCATAGCAGGAGCGGATGCCGATGGGATTCACATTGCCCCAGTACCCTTCGACCTGAGGGTGCACAATCGGGTCGCCGTAGACCTCGCTGGTTGACGCCTGAAAGATGCGACATTTCAACCGCTTGGCGAGGCCCAGCATGTTGATCGCACCGACAACGCTCGTCTTGATCGTCTGCACCGGGTCGTGCTGATAATGGATCGGCGATGCCGGGCAGGCGAGGTTGTAAATCTCATCGACCTCGACGTAGAGCGGAAAGGTTACATCATGGCGCATGAACTCAAACCGGGGGTGACCGTTCAGGTGATCGATATTGGCCTTGGTGCCGGTGAACAGATTGTCGACACACAGGATTTCATGCCCCTGCTCGATCAGCCGGTCGATCAGATGAGAGCCCAGAAAGCCTGCGCCGCCGGTTACAAGTATTTTTTTCCGGCTGCCGTATAGTCGTGCCATTTGGATGTCCTGCTGTTTATCAGTCTAATGAAATTGGAATCTGGAAAGGTCTATTCGATTGAAATTAGCCGCATTTTGATCATCTTGAACAGGTTGATACAGAAAATACATACCACCCGGCGACATTTGTTCGACATCGATTGGGCATTTTTTTGCCGCTGGCAATCGCATACGATGGATGTTGAGGGTCTGTTGCGCTGACGACAGGATGCGTAAGGCGCCATGACGTCCAGGGCGCTGAACCCGTGACAATTGTACTTTGAAGATGACTTGGACCAGATCCTAACGTCCACCAAACAGTGAAGGCTTTTCAGGATGCTCCCTTTTCACCGCCGCAGGCGCACAGGCACCGGAAGCGCGCGCCCTCGGGTGCCGGGGTATGGGGTGCCTCACACGCGCCACATGACGTTAAGAGCAATGCCATTTCTTCCAATGCGTTGCATGCGCTCAATGGGTTTCCTCCAAACATGCACAAGCGGATGACGCTTTTTCGGTTCCCGTGGCCCCCTGCCCGCCCCGTCCGGCACCGGCGCGCCACGTCCCCACGCCTGAGCGCTGATCGGCGAGGCCGTGCTGCATGAGCCGTCAGGGGAAAAGGGACACGCTGGGACGGGGCACCATTTTTGGAACGCTGGCAGAGGCGCTGGCGCTGCCGGCAGGTCTGATCAGCGCGGCATTCCTGACCCGAAACCTCGGATTGGAGCTTTACGGCTTGATCGGGGTCGTCATGGCAGCCGTCGGACCGGTGTCCTTCATCGCGGCCAGCGTCTTTGGTATGCGGGCCGGTGTCAAAATCATGGCGGACGCGGATGATCCGAAGGCGGCGGCAAGCGCCATTTTGCGTGCAAGCCTCGTTATCGGCTTCGTCGGCATGGTGGGGTTTATCCTGGCCGCCCCGCTGATCGCAGGCATCCTCAAGCAGCCGGATATCGTGACGGGGCTGCGGATCGGGTCCGCGGAAATCCTGTTGTTAACCGTTGCGCGCACCCATAGGGACGCGCTGATCGCAACCGGTACCTTTACCTGGTCCGGCCTTGCGGCAGGCGTTTTCCACATATGCCGGATGATCCTTATCATCCTTCTCGTCGAGCTTGGGTTTGGCATTGAAACCGTGATGTGGGCGATTGCCGGCGCGCGTCTTGCAGAGATCGCCTGGTGCAGGCTGACATTGCCCATTCCCTTGCGGCAACCCTATGATCTGCTCACCCGGCACAATCGCAGCATCGTTGGACCCACGTTTCTCAACGGGCTGTGCCGCAGGATCATGAGTGGGATCGACCTGCTGATGCTGACCGCTCTGGGCGCGACCAATCCGATGATCAGCCTGTATTCGGCGGCCAAAATGCTGGCGTTGATGCCGATGGCGGCGGCACCGGTCTTTAACCCGGGCATCCTGTCCGCGCTGGCGCACGCCCATAAGGACGCGAACGGGGCGCAGGAAAGTGACCTTGTCGAAGGGGCGTGGCGCTTGATATCGGTTCTTTGTGGCTGCAGCCTTCTGGCGATGGGATGCACGAATGCCTTCATGACCGTGGTTTTCGGGGCGGCATTTGGCGACGGGGCGATCCTGCTGAGCCTGTTGTTGCTGGGCGCGGTGGGCGCTTTGTCGATTGATCTGATCTCGGCTGAAATGATCGCAAAGAACAACACCATGCGCCCGCTTTATGTTTCCGCGGGAATGCTTATGATCTCGATACCCGCCTTTTTCGTCGCAGTGCCCCGGTTCGGCGCCGTGGGTGCGGCCGCGGTAAACAGCCTCATTCTGTTCAGCATCGGCATGGGATGGGTGATCATATCAAAGAATGGATTTCTGCTGCGCGGCCAATGGCTGCTGCGCGGCATTCTGAGCGGCGCCGCCGGGGGCCTTGCGGCCTATCTGCTGCGCGATGCGGCCTTCCTGATCGTGCATCTTGTCGTCGGGACACTGGTCATGGTGATCATGTTTTTTGCAACGAAACTGATCGACAAGCCCATACTGATCCGCACGTTACAGCATCTTCGCCCCAGATGAGCCAGATGAGGAGGAGATGGTCATGAGATCTTCCGAGGTGTCGCGGGGCAGCTAGCGGGCGTAGGTTCTTTCGTCGTCCACAAGGTTGGTCCATCTGCGGTATTCCAGTAACGCGTATTTGTTGCGCTGGTCGCAATCGCCCAAGGCATACCCCAGCGCCTCGCCGACGCCGCTGCACAGGAACAGAAAAGCGGTTACGGGCAAACACGCCAGCCGACGCCGGGAAGACAACTGCGAATGCTTCATGATCGGCCATGTTCGCACGATCCGCAAAAAGACAATGGCGGGCCACGCGAGACAGAAGAACGCCCGCCTGGAGGCGGGCCATCCCGCGGACCGGCTGGCGGCAAACATCCATCCGCCGAAGAACTGCAATCTTATCGATGAACTTAGTCTGGAGAAGTTCAGATGTCGGGCGCGAACCCCGTCGGCCAGAAGAAACCGGTGTCCCTTTGCGCGCATGTCGGCCTGCATCACCCATTCGACCTCCAGCATTGCGGCCAGACCGTCGCCGTACTCCATCAGCGATGCACGTTTGTATGAAGAGTTATGTCCGGGCAGGTTCTCCTTTTCGCCGGGTGTCGCGTGGCTGAGCCACGGCCCGTATTCGACGAACAGGTTTGCCCAGCTTGTCAGCGTGTCGGGGTTGGCATTCTCCATGATCGGCCCCACGGCGGTGAAGGGGCCGTCGTGCGCCGCGATAATCCGCTCCGCCCATTGATCGCCGACGGGAAAACAGTGATCTTCGGCAAAAACAACAAGCGGCGTGGTCGCCGCCCGGATCGCATCCGTGCGGGCGCGCGCTGAGGTGCTGAAATCCGCTGGTACCACATGATAGGCGCCAAACGGGTGATCGGGAAAATCCTGCAAGTCTTCGACATATTGCGCCTGAGCGGACACGAGAACCTCCAACCGGTCCGCTGCTTTTTGTGACATCAGATGGGTAAACAGGTGGGCAACGCTCTCCCGACCCTCCGAAGCCACAATAATGACGCTAATTTCAGTTTTTGTTTCAGTCATGACAGGAAAAAGTTTCTCAAAAACTCAGAAGTCTGGCAGATACAGATTGCCCGCGCCACCGATAGCTCAATCACGGTAAGCATGACAGTGTATGTAACGATCGCCAGAGAAAAAACATGATCGCAGCCTCGATAATTGTGCCCAGCTACAACCGGCCTGAGCAATTGCGCGGGTGTCTGGAGGCCCTGGTAGGGCAGATCGGCCCGGCGTATGAAATCATAGTTGTCGATGACGGCTCCGCACAACCCCTCGCGCCGGTCTGTGATCTTTTCGGCGAAAAGCTCCGCTGCATTCGGCAAGAAAACGCCGGGCCTGCCGCAGCGCGCAATACCGGCGCTGCCGCCGCCAGGGGTCGTTTTCTGGCCTTTACAGACGACGATTGCCGCCCGCGCCCGGACTGGCTGCAAAAACTGCATCATGCGCATGGCGGCGATGCGAGTTGCCTTGTCGGCGGTCGGGTGGAAAACGGCCTGCCCGGCGATATCTACGCGTCTGTGAGCCAGGAGCTGTGCGACTATCTCTATGAGTACTTCGGCGCTGCCGAGGGCTCCATGCCGTTTTTCACATCGAACAACCTTGGATGCGACAAGGCGGAGTTCGAAAGACTGGGAGGGTTCGATCAGACTTTTCCGCTGGCGGCGGGCGAAGACCGCGATTTTGGCATGCGGTGGGGCGATACCACGGGGGCGCTCAAATACGCTCCGGATGCCGTTATCGACCATTACCACTCCATGAATTTTGGCAAGTTCTGGCGTCAGCACAGCAACTACGGCGCCGGGGCGCAGCATCTGCACAAGCTGCTTGACCGGCGTGGCATCCTGCGACCGAAACGAGAGCCGCTGAGCTTTTATCTGGGGCTGGTGCTGTGGCCCCTGCGTCAGCACGGGCTGAAGGGACTGGCCTACTCGGTGCTGATGGGGCTGACACAGGTGGCGATGATCAATGGCTACTACAGATCCTCCAGACAGGGGACCCACCCGGTCTGAGCACAGGCTCACCCGCGGTTCGGAAAAAACCTTGCGTAGGCGTACCCACATAGGGCTGCCACGTAATGCGCCGCGTGGTAGGGAATCGCACCAAACGCGAGCCTCGCGCCGCCAATCCTGTGCAATTCCGACAAAAACCTGCGATTTACCGCCAGGAAAGAAACAATCGAGGCGCCGGCGACGATCAGGGCCGACGGCCAGATAACTGCCGCCAAAATGGACACCGCGAAGACCGCGACACTGATGGCGGAGATTTTATGTGCGACAGATGTGTTAAGCTGATTGGCCGGCATGCGGCCTGCGCGAATAAGCTGGGTCCAGGGAACGGCCCGCCCCCAGAGATCGGTCCTGAACATGGAATGCATCGTCCATTCCTTCAAATGCGTGCCCTGGATGGTCGGGTCCAGCAGGATGTGACCGCCCTTCGCCTTCAGCCGCAATCCGAATTCCACGTCCTCGATGTTCTCCCAATCGGAATCAAAGCCCCCCGCCTCCAGAAAAGCCTCTTTGCGCACGGCACCGATCCCGGTCCAGAAGGTCTCCGCGTTCCGGTCAGCCTTCTGATGTACGAAGAAATGCAACAGGTTACGGTATCTGCTGACAATCGAGACATCGGGGGGCGCATCATCGTATGAGCCGATGACTGCCGTCACCGAGGGGTCAGAGAAATGCGCTGCCATCTTGTCCAGCACATCCGGTTTGACAACAACGTCCGCATCCACAAAGAAAACGACGTCAGCCTCCGTGTGTTTTACACCTTCGTTGCGTGCGCGCGCAGGCCGCAGAGCGGTCGGGTTCCGCACGATGTTCACTCCGGCTTGTGACGCAAGGGCACCCGTTTCGTCCGTTGATCCGTCATCCACGACAAGCACCTGGTCGGCCGTGACACCGGTGGACAGCACAGCGGCAAGGCACCGCGGCAGGGTTGATGCGGCCTGATGCGCCGGAATAACGAACGAAACGGAAGGCAAGAGCAAAAAAACCTTATTAACCTTTGGATGTGTGCGGTATTACTAACAGAGCACGTCAAAAATACATCAGCGAATTATCACATGATCGAACCGGAATGGACCCTATGTCAAAACGGAAACCAAATGTGACCACATGAATTGCGTTCATTCGACATCGGTGAGATTGTACGATAGGTCAGCACGCAAAATTATTGACAAACCATCTGGCTCACCATCTGTTTGCCCTATTTGACGCTTAAGTATCTGTGGCGCGGACGTATTTGACAAAGACAGCTTCCCTGCCCCTGCGCGTAGGAAAGATAATTAGTAAGAGGTTTTACACGTGGAACACGTAGTCGTTATTGGTGGTGGTCCGGCGGGACTGACAACTGCCTATGAACTGAAAAAGCTGAACAAGGACATCGAGGTTTCGGTGTTCGAAGCCGACAAGATGGTCGGGGGTATCTCGCGTACCGAGAGCTATAACGGGTTCCGCATCGATATCGGCGGTCACCGCTTTTTCACCAAGGTCGGCGAAGTCGAAGAAATGTGGCGCGACGTCTTGAGCACGGATTTTATCCGGGTGCCAAGAATGAGCCGCATCTATTACAAAAACCGGTTCTTCGACTACCCGCTGCGGATATTCAACGCCTTGTCGAACATCGGCGCTTACGAATCCGTGCGCATCCTGCTCAGCTATCTCAAGTGGCAGGCACGGCCGCACCCGCGCGAGGAGAACTTTGAACAATGGGTGATGAACCGCTTTGGCGGACGGCTCTACATGCATTTCTTTCGCAGCTACACCGAAAAGGTCTGGGGCATTCCCCCCAACCAGATCCGCGCGGACTGGGCCGCCCAGCGAATTAAGAACCTGTCCCTGTCCAAGGCGGTGTGGAACGCGATTTCGGGCGCCAATGACACCGCCAGCCTGATCGAGGAGTTCGACTATCCGCGTCTGGGCCCGGGCATGATGTGGGAACGTACGGCCGAGCTGATTGAAAAAGACGGCGGCAAGGTCACCCTGAATGCGCGTGTGGAAAAGCTGGAGCGTTCCGGCACACGCATCACCGCTGTCGAGGTATCGGGCAGCGATGGCACACATCGGGTCGAAGCGGACCAGTTCGTCAACAGCATGGGGCTGCGTGAATTGATCCAACGCATTGATCCGCCGCCCCCGCAACATGTGCTGGACGCGGCGGCTGACCTTGCCTACCGCGATTTCCTGATTGTCGCGCTGGTCCTGAACTCACCTGATCCCTTCCCGGACAACTGGATTTACGTGCACTCCGGCGACGTGAAGGTCGGTCGCATTCAAAACTTCCGCGCGTGGTCGGCGGAAATGGTGCCAAATGACACGCAAGCGTCGATCGGCATGGAATATTTCTGTCAGCAAGGCGACGAGTTCTGGGACATGAAGGACGAGGATCTGATCGCCCAGGCCTCGCTGGAACTGGAACGCATTGGATTGGCCAAGGCCGATATGGTCGTGGACGCCCACATCATCCGACAGCCCAAGGCCTATCCGGTCTACGACACCAAGTACAAGGATGCCGTAGACGTGATCTCGGAGTGGATCAACAGCCTTGAGAACCTGCAGACCGTTGGCCGCAACGGGTTGCACCGGTACAATAATCAGGACCATTCCATGCTGACGGGGATGTTGGCGGCGCGGAATATTCTGGGTGAAGACAATGATCTTTGGTCCGTGAATGTCGAGCGGTCCTACCACGAAGAATTCCAGCATGAGGAAAAGGAAGAGTTCGAAGCGTCAAAGGCGTCCTGATCTGGTGTGTCCGGTGAACGGGAAACAACCATGAAGACAAAAACGGACGCAGCGCCGCTGTTCTCGTTGGGTGGGGTTTTTGTGGCGTTCTGCGTGGCGGTGCTGTTGTGCTGGCCGAATTTTGTCACCGGCGGCATCTTCACCTTTTCCGATACCAGCAGCTATATCCGCGGTGGCGAACGGATCTGGGGTGTCCTGACGGATGCCCTTATGCCCGCTGAGAAAACCGTGGTGTCCGGTGGACAGACGCCGCAAGCCGCACCCTCGTCGCTGTCGGTCGATGCCAAGGGAGGCAGCACGGTCGGCCGGTCGTTCGTCTACTCGCTCTTCAGCTACGTGTTGCTCAAACTCTCGGGGCCGACCGGCATCGCCCTGGCGCAGGGAACGATCATTGTGGTGACCTTCTTGGCTCTGGTGGACCGTGCAGCGTTACAATCGCGCCGCATCATGCTGGCAGGTGCCGGTGTCGTTGTCGTTTTGACGACTTTGCCGTGGCATGCCGTCTACCTGATGCCGGATGTCTTTGGCAGCGTGATCATCATCTTCGGGGCAATTCTGGTTTCCACGTTCAACGATTTGTCGACGTTGCAGAAAACCGGGCTGACCGTGCTTGCCGCCGCAGCGACCGCCACGCATTACGGCAACGTGCCCCTGATGGCCGGTGTCGGCTTCAGCGGGTTGTTCTGGTTGCTCCTGACGCGGCGGTTGCGGCTTTCGGCGGTGATTGCGGTGGTCTGCGCCGTGTCCTTCTCTCCGGTGGTGAATGTTGCAGCCAGCAGCATGTTTTTGAAAACACCAAGTGCCGCCCCGATGCGCCTGCCGATCCTTCTTGCCCGGTCGCTGGCCGATGGTCCGGCCAACTGGTATCTGGAGGCGGAGTGCGAGACCTCCCATTTCGCGATGTGCGAGGCTTTTGGCGACAATGTGCCGGATTCCATCCGCGATCTTCTTTGGGCAAAGGATGGGGTGCAATCGCTGTCGCCTGAGCTTGTCAGTCGCATTCGGGCTGAAGAATTCGAACTGCTGCAGCAGGTTTTCCTGCGCTATCCGGTCGAGCAGACGGCGTCGCTGTCCAGAAACACGCTGAAACAGCTCGTGACTTTCGGGACAGGGTTGGTCTTCAGCTCTGACGGGCTTGATGCGCGCTTCCGCCCGATCAAACCATCCGACCCGTTCGGCAATGACCTGCGCCGCGCTGCCGAGCCGGTGGTGATCTTCGTTGCGGGCACGTCGTTTCTGGCGTTGCTGGCGCTGGCGCTGACCGGCAAACTGACCCGGTCGCAGCGCCGGATGTTTGTAGCGATTTGCTATGGGTTGTTCTTCAACGCGGCAGTTTTCGGAGGGCTGTCGGCCCCGGTTGATCGATACCAGGCGCGGATCATGTGGATTGTCCCCGCATTTCTGGTCGTGGTGATCGCTCATCTCAATACCGCGCGGCGGGATCAGTCTGCATGATCGAGGTTTTGGCAGTTGCGCTGGTATGTCCGGCCAGCTTCGAGACCCGCGCGCATGCGGTGGTTTTCCTGTCCACGGAACGAGCCGGTGCCCCTCATGCTGGTTGATGCACGAACTCTTTCGGAAGGTGACATCCCTTTTGCGGATGTATGCATTGTGGGCGCAGGCGCGGCTGGCCTCAGCCTTGCCACGCAACTTGCCGCCAAAAAGAGGACGGTGGTGCTGATCGAAAGTGGCGGTCTGACGCCGTCACAGGAGGCCGATACGCTCAATCAGGGCACCTCCAATCATGCCGCCTACCCTTTCACCGACTCGCGCGCCCGGATCTTTGGCGGCACCACCACGAAATGGACAGGCGCATGCGTGCCGCTGGAGCCGGAGGATTTTGAAAAACGAGCCTGGCTTCCCCACAGTGGCTGGCCCATCGGTGCTGACGAGCTGAAAGATTACTATCCGCAAGCCGCGCATCTTTTTGGCTATTCCGAAGACCTAAGCATTGGCGCGGAAGTTGACGCCTCACCCTATAACCAACCGCCGTTTCAGGCATTGCCGGTGTATTACAGCAACCCGCTGTCATTCGGGGAGATGTTCAAAAGGGACGTGGAGAAGGCTGACAACCTTCACGCGATACTAAATGCCACCGTCACCGAAATTCACCTGAAGAAAGACGCGCAATGCATTGATAAAATATCTGTTATGTTACGACCGGGCTCTGTCATCGACGTCAGGGCGCGGCATTTTGTGCTGGCTTCCGGCGGGTTGGAAAACGCGCGGCTGATGCTGGCGTCAAGTCGGCTTCCCGGCCAATCTGCGCTGAACAAATCGGACACCGTGGGGCGCTTTCACATGGAGCACCCGATGAGGACAGTGGGTGTGCTGGACTTTTCCGGCAGACCGCCTCCCTCGCGCATTTTCACCAATCCACAGCGTACGGGCTCGACAACCGCGCAGGGAACCTTTGGCCTCTCCGCCACGTGCCGTGAGCACAACAGGCTTTTGAACCTGCATATTCGTACGTACCGATATCACCCTCTGGAAGATGAGCCGACGATCATCGACGGCAAGTCACTGGTCCATTCGCGTGGCGGGCGCCTGTCCCCGTTCCTTGATTTCGCGCGCAAACACAGGATGCGGATCGGATCGCAAGCGGTGCCCTATCTCGTCTGGCATGGAATGAACAAGACCGTTCCCGCCGTCCCGATCAAAAGCCTGCGGTTCACGGCCTTTCTGGAGCAGGAACCCGACCGCGAAAATCGCCTTACCCTGTCAAACCAGAAAGACGCATTGGGTCAGGCCCTGCCCCACCTGCACTTTACCGAAAGCGCGTTCCTGCGGGACAGCGTGATGCGGTCCATGTCCTTGATGGCCAAGGCATTTTCGACCGCCGGTATCGGCAAGTTGCGCTACAGAGCGGAAGAGATCGCACATCTGGCGCATTACGACGGGTACGGATTGCATCACATGGGATCCACGCGCATGTCCGATGATACGCGCACAGGCGTCGTTGACCGGAACTCTACGGTGCACGGCATCCCGAACTTGCACATCGCGGGCAGTTCGGTGTTTCCAACCGGTGGTGCGGCGAACCCGACGCTTACGATCGTTGCCCTTTCATTGCGCCTGGGAGATCACTTGTGTAGCCTTCTGACCAGGAAATAATGATAGCGGCACCGTCTTTCGGTCTCGCTAAAAGCCCTTTTTTGACGATTAGATTGGACCACCCGTATGACCAAGTCCTGCAAAATCACCTTCGTAATGATTACCGATACCACCTACGAGGTATGCCGCCGCAGCCTGAGTTACTTGCTTGCTCAATCCGCGCTTAAGGATATTGAAGTCATCATCGCCGGGCCATCGTTGGACACGATCAACGCCGATCACGGCGAGCTGGCGCAATTCGGCGCCTATCAGGTGATAGAAGTTGGTGACTTGCGGTCAACGGGCCATGGGTTATCGGAAGCCGTCAAAGCCGCGACAACACCGCTTGTCGCCTACATCGAAGAACACGGGTTTTCGCAATCCAACCTTGCGGAAGTGCTGATCAAGGAGTTTTACACCCACAAGCGGAGGGTCATCGGATGGGGTATGAAGCCTGCCAATCCCGGGTTGGTCGCCTGGGCGCACATTTATCTGCAGTTCGGACAGGTGGTCGCACCGATGCAGGCAGGTCCCACGAAACGCATTGGTGGTCATCATGCCGCCTATGAGCGAGAGCTGCTGTTGAGCTACGGCGATGATCTGGAGGCCGCGCTGGCGGACGAATCCGCGCTCCATGGCCATTTGGTGAGCCGTGGTATTGAGATTTTCATGACCGGTGAAACGGTTTCAGGTCACGGGCAGGTTTCGGATCTGCGCAGCCTGGTTGTGCTGGAATTCTTGGGTCAAAGATCCTACGCGACAACACGCGTCAGGCTCATGGAATGGTCCATGGCCAACCGCATTGTCTACACTCTTGGCGCGCCGATCATCCCGTTCCTGCGCTGCATACGCAGTGTGCACCACATTCGCAGATCGGGACGCGGCAGGCAGCTTTTGCCGCAAGTCATCGTGCCGATGCTGATTGCCGCCTGCGCCGGGGCTTGCGGGGAGGCGGTCGGATACATCCTTGGTGCCGGTAAGGACACGCTGACGCGGCGACTGGATATCGAGCTTGATCGCTTTTCATATGTAAACCAGAAGGACCGTGACTTGGGATACGCGCAGCAAACCGCACATTCCGATCCGGAAAAATCGTAACCCGGACTTGCTACGCCGGGATGCCTAAAACGCGGTGGCACCGGATGCTTTGCCTGACGGGTCAAGCTGGTGCAGGCGCTTCTTCCGCAGCCACGCCAGAACTGCCCAGACCGCCCGACGCCACGGGTGTAAATGTGCAGTGAACACAACCTCGTACTGCGCGTGGATCGCGGCGCCGCGCAGTTTTTTGAATTCCATCGCGCCGCCACCCCAGTCCAGCAGAAGGCCCGTTTCCTCTGCAACCGCAAGATCGGTGGCGGCAACGCGCTCATACAGGCTGTGATCCGGGTGATCGGCATCGGCATCCGGTTCTTCGGCGCCGAAAGTTGACCAGTGAATGAACTTGTCATCCAGCCGCTGGAGATTAAACGCTGCAATCTGGTCTGTCGTCTCTTGTGGCCATGCTTGCCAGCGAAATTCCCCGCAGTCGAATGTCAGATCAAAGAAGGCCGGAGTATAGACGGGGTTGAGCCCGGAATGTCGTTCGATATTGCTGTGCCGGTAGAGCTGGCAAATGCGCTCAACTTGCGCGCGGGTTTCTGCGTGGGACATCAACTGCCCTGCCGTGTCGATGTAGTGGCGTCGCGCGACATTGCGGGCATAGCGCTTCTTTTTGTTCTTCGCACCCGACAGCTTATCCTGTGGGTCGATGATGTTTACCAGGCGTGTGGGTACGAAGACACCGCCCGCCGCTTTCAGCGCCGTGGCACGTTCCGCCTCGAGGCTTGGTTTGATGTCCTGCAGCACAATTGCATGGGTCGGGTAGCGTTGGCCCAGACAGGCGATCACTTCGGGCCACAAAGACGGGGGAACGTCCGGCTCGGGGGAACCGCTCATTAGCCAGTGGTTGAGCAAAACAACCCGATCCAGCTTTCCCGCTTTTAAAAACAGGCTGAGCGGCGACAGCAAGATCCGCAGCAAAAGCCCGCTAAGGTAGGCCGAGTTGCGTGAAATCTCGTCGATGGGATAGCGGATGTGGTGGGCGAAAGGAGACAGGATGGAGGCCTTGCCAGCGCCGCCGTCTGACACGAGCACAGGCAGCACCGTCTGGCCGACACGCAGGATTTCGGCGGCCACGCCTTGTGCGTTCTCAACAAAGTGGGGCGGCCCTGCTCGCGCAACTTCGGACAGGTAGCGCCTGATCCCTGCGGGAGTGTTGTCGGGCCATTGATCGGGCTGCACGGGGTCAATAACCTTGACGGGATCGGTGGTGCTGTCATTTAGATGCCCCATGCTGTCCTCCCGTCCCGTTACTGAACAAAACACCAATGAAACGCAGGGAAAAGTCAATGGCGCAACAGACTGAGCGTTCGGCTGAGCACATTTTGCCACTTTTGGCAAAGGGTGATTTCGGCCTGATCCTGACCGAGCCGGTGCATGCTCTTCTGGCGCGCATGGTGACCAGCGACGCGAATAATCGGCTGATCGCGCGGCTGGCCCGTCTGGCCACACGTCTGCGACCGGGCAAGCAGGCGGCATTGGCGCGGCTTTACGCGGCCCTTCTCGGAGGACGTGCCGCCAACATGCCTGATCCCGCGGAATACGCCACAGATCTGATCGAGGCACAGTTGCTTCAGCGGATGTTCTATGCGCGCCTCGCCAAGGATGCCACTTGGCGGCCGGAGTTCACGGTCAGGGGTGCGGAGCACGTCGCACAGGCGCGGCGCGATAACAGAGGCATCGTTTTCTGGACAATTCCACAGGAGATCACGGCGCTTTTACTGAGGATGACGTGTCACGACAGGCAATGGGATCTGCACCACCTGTCGCACCGGATGCATGGCCAATCCGTCAGCCGTTTGGGGATGGCCGTGTTCAACCGGCGCGACTGCCGGATCGAGGATCATCTTTCCAAACGGATCTGGATGACTGAAGAAACCACAAAACTGGCGCTCACACAGGCGTCCGCGGTTGTGACATCGGGCGGCTGCGTGGGCTTCAGGGGGATCGGATGGTCAAAACGGCCCATGTATTTCCCGTTTTTCGAAGGGCACATTCACCTCGCCTTTGGTGCACCGGTGCTGGCGCGACGGACGGGAGCAACGCTTTTGACAGTTGCCGCGAACAAGACCGACACTGGATTCGAGCTGATGTTCGAGCCCCTTGCTGTCGACAAGTCGCGATCCCTGAACGACGTGGGACAGGACTTCGTAGGCCGACTGGAGAAAGCTGTGGTGCAGTCGCCCGGCCTTTGGCCCGCCAAGTCGCGACAGTGGGCGGCGGGCGCACCCCCGGTACCCTTCGGAGAGCGGACAGTCCCTGCCCGTCCCTAGCTGGCTTTGGCAAGAAGTGCGGTGAAATGCCCGGTCCACCAGCGTGTCGGCAATCGGTCAAGGTGTTCGAAACCGCGCAATACCCGCAACAGCCCGCTCTCCAGCGTCGGCGAGGAGAGTTTTTCGACCATTGCGGCAACCTTGACGGCAAGCACGCGGGGACAGTGCAGGAAAGCCCTGGACGCAACCACCTCGAACCCCGCCGCTTCAACCGCCGCCGTCATTGGCGCGCGCGCCAGCGTGACCCCGCAGTGATAGGGGACAAGTCCGGCTTTCATCAGGAAGGATTCGGGCAGCGCCGCGCGCATCGCAATTTTGGGATTCTGCGGGTTATCCAGCGTGATCAGCAGGCGCCCGCCGAGGGCTGTCACCCTGCGCAACTCCTTCAGCGCGCGGTGGATATCGGCCACATCCTCGAAGTGATCGAGCGTCGATGTGGAGACGACGACGTCGAATGCGCCGTCCTCAAAAGGCATATCCCTGACGTCACAGAGGTGGGACTTCAGCGCGGGGTATTTTTTGCGTGCACCGTCTACCGTGTCCGCGGCGACATCAATGGCGTGAACGTCCGTCGAAAGTGTTTGCAGCTTCGGGTACAGCCCGTCACTGACAGCTTCGTCGAAGAGGTCGGTCTTCAATAGCGCCGTATTGCCCGCCGGTATCCAGTCTTCGATGAGCGCGCGGGTCATCAGATCGCTGTGGTGCCGCCATATCCGGTCGCGCGACTGCTCAATCCAATCCGCGCCGACATCGCTCCACATCTGCGCGTCCCGGCGGTCGGCGGATGAGGCCCCGGGTAAAGACTCGTGCGGTGATTGCGACTGATTGTTCACAGTCCCGTGCCCTTGTTAAAATAATTTGGTTAAAATCTTATCCGGGAGCATACAGGAAATCGGAGGCTGTTGTTAACCTTTTCGAAGGCGGACCCGCAGTCGCGGAATATCACCAGATCCCGCGCAGAATCCCGGCTGTGAGATACCGCCACAAGGTCGGTTCGTGACAGATTGGTGCCGGACGCCCCGCATCGGTTGTGTCGGGTGGTGCGCCTTCAAGATATTGCACGAGCGTTTGGAAAAGCATCGGCAATCCGGCCACGGTCAGAAGCGCGTTGTAGGTGGCAATATTGTCCTCTTCTGCCGGCGCGGTCTTGACCTGCGCAATGATCGGTCCGGTGTCGAGCCCGGCGTCGATCAGGTGGACGGTGGTGCCAAAACCATGCTTTCGCTCGGACAGCAACGCCCAGTAGCCCGTGTGCAGCCCGCGATACCGGGGTGTGAGGCCCGGGTGCAGGTTCACGAAGGGCGCATCTGTGACTGACAGGGTTGTCCGCGAAATCTTGCTGACGCTGAAAACAAAAACCACGTCCGGATCTTGGGCGCGCAGAATGGCTTGCGTGGCGGGGCTGTTCACATCCGGCACATATCGGATCTGGTCTTTGTCCACGGGCGTCAGTGGCAGGCCGGACTGCGTCCATATCTGATCGATGCGCCGTTGATGACGTCTTGTGAGAGAGGACAGCAACGCTCTGAAAGTGACCTGTCCGAAGGCTTTGAGAAGGCCATGACGCCGGATACGGTTGCGCAGGATCACCGAGCGCGCGGCCTTCTGCGGGATGATGAAGGTCGCGGACGGGAAGGCGGTTCTGGTCGCCCGGGCGACCTGGTTGGCCAGGTCTCCCATGCCTATGATGACAACTATTCCAGACACGCGCCCCTGCCCCTCTCACTGCTCCGGTGTAATGGCATATGTGGCGGGCAATTCCAAAGAGCGGATGTTCTGCGCGCCTCAAAGCAACCCGTGACCGCGTACGCGATGAAACGCATTTCAGCAGACAGGCAGCGGAAATGGCGGACCCTAGAGGATTCGAACCTCTGGCCTCTGCCTTCGGAGGGCAGCGCTCTATCCAGCTGAGCTAAGGGTCCACGTCATCGCGGTATAGCGGGACTGAACTACCCTCGCAACGGCAAAACTGCTTGCAGGATCAAGGACCGGTTCGTTTGTGGTAAACGTTGCTGCGGACCACACAGGTTGTCGTGGCCATGCCCATCGTCTGCGCGATGTTTTGTGGCAGATCGACTGTCAGGTCAGCTATCTGGTTAATCTCATCCGGTGCCAGTACGATGATGATGGATTTCGACACCACAGTCAGCGTGCCTACACCGGTCTGCTGGATGTCCTTGTAGATCCCTTCCCAGATATTGGTGGAGATCTTGCTCCAGGCAAAGTTGGGATCGTTGCCGCGCAACGCGACCGGATCAAAGGGTTCGGGAAAGTCGATCTTCTGATCGGCATATCCCGGTCGGGCCTGTTTCATCTGGTCGGCGACCTGCGGCGGGCAGCCGGTCTGCCCGTCATAGATAACCTGCCCCGCCCATATCCCCGACTGCGGTTGAATATCCGCGCATGCGGCATAGGCCGACCCGATCAGCGCGGCACTGAAGATGAAGATTCGATCAAACATACCGAAAGGTTAATGCCAGTATCTCGGTTAGGCAAAGAGATCATGAGCCAATTCCAGCGCATCCACCAGCACGTCAACTTCGGCCTTGGTGTTATAGAGCCCGAAGGATGCGCGGCAGCTTGCCGGTATCCCCATGTGCTCCATCAGGGGGCCGACGCAATGCTGTCCGGCCCGCACCGCGACGCCCTTCTTGTCGAGGATGGTGGAGATATCATGCGCATGTCCGGCCCCGTCCATTGTAAAGCTGAAGATGGCCGCCTTATCCGGCGTGGTGCCCTGCACCTGCAGCCAGTTCAACCCGCCCAGCCGTTGCACCGTGTAGTCGCGCAGGATGTCTTCATGCGCGGCGATGTTCTTCATCCCCAGCGACATCATGTAGTCCAGCGCAACACCCATCCCGATGGTCTGGACGATGCCGGGTGTTCCTGCTTCGAACTTCATCGGGGGATCGTTGTAGGTGACAGTTTCCTTGCTGACCTCCCGGATCATGTCGCCACCACCAATGAAGGGGCGCATTTCCGCCATACGTTCGGATTTGACATAAATCGCACCCGACCCGGATGGTCCGTAGAGTTTATGACCTGTGATGGCATAGAAATCGCAGTCGATGTCGGTGACGTCGACCGGCTGGTGCACGGCGGCCTGCGAGCCGTCGACCAGAACGGGCACACCTTGCGCATGGGCTTGCGCCGTGATGGTTTTCACGTCAACGCGCGTTCCTAACACGTTGGAAAGATGCGATATTGCGACCAGCTTGGTCTTTGGGCCAATTGCATCGATAACCGCCTGCGGGTCGAGATAGCCAGTGCTGTCGACATCGACCCACTTGAGAACAACGTCCTGCCGTTCACGCAGAAAATGCCAGGGCACGATATTGGCATGGTGCTCCATCACGCTCAGAACAATCTCGTCACCGGCTGACATGCGTGGCATGGCCCAGCCGTAAGCCACCATGTTGATGCCCTCGGTCGTCCCTGAATTCAGAACGATCTCGTCTTCGGATCCGGCGTTGAGGAAGGTCGCAACCGTGCCCCGGACGCTTTCATACTTGTCGGTGGCCAGATTAGACAGGAAATGCAGACCTCGGTGCACGTTGGCATATTCGTTGCTGTAGGCATTGGTGATGGCATCGATCACCACCTGCGGCTTTTGCGCGGACGCGCCATTGTCCAGATACACCAGAGGCTTGCCATTCACCTCCCGTTTGAGAATGGGGAAATCGCCGCGGATTTTTTCGACATCATACATTTGCAGGCACTCCGATCGCACTGACGCCGATCATTGATAGAAGCAGAGATACGCCGAGAGACAGCGCCAATGCGGCGGCGAAAACCACGAGAACCGCCTTCAGAAGTGAGTTGAGCTGCAGACCGACGCTGAGGAAGTTCAGAAAGACCCAGATTGTTGCGATGCCCACCAAAAGCACAAGAAAGCCGGTCAGGAAGGGCGTGACCAGAACGCAGATCAGGATCAGGAGCTGGGCCGTTGCGCGCAGCGCCTGCATCCACACAAGCAGCGCAAGCAGATCATTCAGGTCGCCGCTGCCACCTATCGCGCGACCCGTCCAGAAGAGCACGTTCACGGTCAGGACAAAACCGCCCGCCATCGCCAGAAACAGCATGATCGGGTTGGGAAACAGGTCGGTAAAAGGTTCCGGCAACGGCATCACGAAGTTGGTAAGCGTGGACATGATGGTACCGGCAATCGCTACGACAATGGCCGCCATCCAGAGCGCATCGCGCGGCAGCTGCCAGCTCATGATTTCTGCCGCCGCCGCCTTGGGGTCACGCAACGTGAGCAAGGTCAATTGCGGCCAGTCTACTGTTGTCGTCATGTCCGAGGTCTTTCCGCTGCCACCAACCCGCCGATCCAGAACCAGCCAAAGACCACAAACCACACAAGTCCGACAATTTGCAACTCCAGCCCCGGGCCGATGAACCCCGCGACCAATCCGTTCAGCAGCATCAGCGGCGACGATGCCAGCAGCGCCCAGAACAAGGCCAGCCGCGCGCCGTAGTGACTGCCCTGTCCGCGAAAAAGCTTGGCGATCACGTGGGAGGCCGCGGCAAGGCAATAGAGCATCAGAGGCGCGATAAAGACCCAGGCCATCAGCGACGCCCCGAGCAGCATGTTCAGTTCCTGCCCTTCCAGATGCGCCTGACGCGCCAGCTTGGGCATTTGCGCGATGAAGACGATCACGCAACCGGCCATCAGATAGGCCAGGGCACGGTCTTCACGTGGCCCCATGGCGAGAAGGCTGCGCAAAACCCGGCCCGGATTGCGGTAAGTTGCCGAAATGTTGCGCGTGACCGCCATTACCCGCGGTGCCGTTCCAGCCAGGCGGCGAGGCGCTCGTTGATTTCTTCCCGAAGGGTTTCATTTTCAATTTCGTCCACGGCCTCAGCAAGAAACGCCAGCGTCAGCAAGTCCGTTGCCGACGCTTCCGGCACGCCACGAGACCGCAGGTAGAACAGGGCATCCTCGTCGATCGCACCCGAGGTCGACCCGTGAGAGCATGCGACGTCATCGGCGTAGATCTCCAGCTCGGGCTTGGCGAGAAACTGGCTGTCATCATCCAGAAGAAGTGATTGGCTGATCTGGTAACCATCTGTTTTCTGGGCGTCTTTCTTGACGAGAATCTTCCCCTGAAACACGCCGGTCGCACCATTACGCAACACTTTCTTGAACACCTGACGGCTTTCGCATCCCACCGCGTCATGGGTGATGAAAACTGTATCATCATGGTGAAAATCACCGTCCCCGACGCAGGCACCGGCGACATGTGCGATTGCATCGTTGCCGGTCAGTTCGATGACGCATTCATTGCGCGTCATCACACCGTTTGCCGTAAGCGTGAAGGATTTAAAGGTGCTTTCCGTACCGAGGCGCGCAAAGATGTGCGTTGCGGCACGGCGCTCGTGGTCGCGTCCCTGCGCGCGGACATGGTGAAAGACGGCCCCATCGGCCACGTCGACTTCCATCACCTTGTTAAAGCGCGCCGCTGCCGGGCCGTTCTCCAACACGGTCAACTCCGCCCCTTCATCCAGGCGGATAACGTGGTGCAGCATCGCATCGGATGTCTCCGAGCGGTGGTGGTACTGTAGGCTGACGGGTTTCGACACCTTGCCGGTCACATGGATCAGCACCCCGTCCGGTGCAAACGCTGTATTCAGGGCGGCGAGCGGTCGTGCGACCGGCGACTGGCCGCTGGCCTCAAGCTTGCCATACAAGTCCCGCGCCCAGTGAATATCGGCCTGCGTTTCAGCGAGCCGTTCGATGATCAGACCTTCTCCCACCAGATCGTCAGAGGCATCGGCGTCAAAAACGCCATCCACGAATACGATCTGGATGCGCGCCATGTCTCCGAAGATCGGGCCTTCGTCATTGTCAAACAGCGCTGCCGGGACCGGATCGGCCTGGGTCAGCGTATCGGGGCGCGTGTATTTCCAGTACTCGTCCCTGCGGTCGGGCAAGCCGGTGGCGCGCAGCCGGCTCAGCGCATCTGCCCGCGCCGCGTCGGACCAGCCTCCGGTGGGTCGTTCAAGGCGGCTGAGCCGCCCGTCAAGCACGGAGATGTTCGCAGCAGGCTCCGCCATTACGCCACCTCTGCCAGAATATCGCCGTAGCCATTGTTTTCGACCTCGAGCGCCAGTTCAGGCCCCCCCGTTTTCACAATGCGGCCATCCGCCATGATATGCACCACGTCGGGTTTGATATGATCCAGCAGGCGCTGGTAGTGGGTGATCACCAAAAAACCCCGCCCTTCCGAGCGCAGGGCATTGACCCCCTCGGCCACCAGCTTCATGGCATCCACGTCAAGACCTGAATCGGTTTCATCCAGAATGCACATCTTGGGTTCCAGCATCGCCATCTGCATGATTTCATTTCGCTTTTTCTCACCGCCGGAAAATCCAACGTTGACCGGGCGTTTCAGCATCTCGGCGTCGATCTTCAATTCCTTCGCACGTGCCCGGACCGCCTTGAGAAAGTCAGAGGCCGACATCTCCGCTTCGCCACGGGCCTTGCGCTGCGCGTTCACCGCGGTGCGCAGGAAAGTCATGTTGCCCACGCCGGGAATTTCGACCGGGTACTGGAATGCGAGGAACAGGCCGGCCGCGGCGCGCTCTTCCGGCTCCATTTCCAACAGATCCGCACCTTCGAGCGCCGCCTCGCCCTGCGTCACCTCATAACCATCCTTGCCGGACAACACATAAGACAGCGTTGACTTGCCGGAGCCGTTTGGCCCCATGATCGCATGAACCTCTCCGGCGTTGATCTGCAGGTCAACACCCTTGAGGATTTGCTTGTCTTCTTCTTCCAGTTTCACGTGCAGGTTCTTGATGCTCAGCATGTCTTTGTCCTTTTTTCCTTCGGGTCCGCCTTGGCGGAAATCATGTCTCGTTCAGTTTTCGCGTTTTCTCAGGCAAGGGTTACCGCCGTGCCGGACACCGACACCATCAGCATCGAATCGCCAACCACCTCGTAATCCAGGTCGATCCCCACCACGGCGTTGGCTCCCAGCGCCGCTGCGCGTTCCTCGACCTCGCGCATGGCCTCGTCACGGGCGTCCTTGAGCTTGGATTCGTAAGCGCCCGAACGGCCGCCCACGATATCGGTCACCTGCGCAAAGAAATCCCTGACGATATTAGCGCCCATGATGGCCTCGCCCACCACGATGCCTCGATATTCCTTGATTGTCCGTCCCTCGACGGAATTGGTTGTTGTCAGGATCATTTCGCAACCACTTTCCTTGATGTCGCAGCCTTCGCTTTGGTGGTGGGAGGTTTGGGTGCGGCACCGGGTGCCACGAATTTCTTTTTCAGCGCCGCCAGCTTGGGCTTATCGACGATCAGGTGATTTTTGTTGCTCTTGTAGCGTTGATGAACATTCAGGCTGGCGTAGCCATTTTCCGCCACCCAGTCGTTGAATGCCGCCTCGTTCTCATTATCGACCTCGATCATCAGGATGGGACGGCAGCGTGCCAGCACGCCGGAAAGCCCTGCCAGCGCCTGCATCTCCATACCTTCCACGTCGATCTTGATGAAATCGGGCGTGTCATCCGCCAGCAACTCATCCGCACGGAACACGTGCAGATCGCCCTTACCCGGAAGCATCTTGGCACCGCCCAGGTTGCGCTCGCGTTTTTCCATCGCAAATCCACCGGAACTGGCGTCAGAAACGCCTACACCCAACTTGGTAAGGTCCACGACCTCGCGCAGCCCGTTCACGACCACGTTGTTGACGAGCAGGTTGTAGGCCTTGCGGTTAGGTTCGACCGGGATCACCCGTTTGGCGCCCAGAAAGATCGCGGCAAAGAGGCTGTGATTGCCCACATTCGCGCCGATGTCGGCAAAGGTTCCACCCTTGGGAAAGATCGGTATCAGCGCGCGCAGCTCATTGAGCTCATAGAATGTGCCACGACGATGGTTGCGTTGAACCGGGTCACGCTCCATGTCCACGCAGAAGGTGACGGGTGTGTCCATCACCTGCGTGTGCACAAGGGTCAGCGGGCCACTTTCCAGCACGCGGCCGAGTTTCAGTTTTTTGTAGTGACGGGTCAGTTCCGGTTGCATTTAGTAACCCGATGCTCGTGGAAGGGACAAATCGCCCATGATCGCCTCTCTCACGACGATGTCCTTGCAGGCTGTGATCGGGCGGCCTTCGACGGTTTTGATGGTCGTGGGGATCATTCGCTCTTCTCGTTCTTCGCTTCTTTGCCAACACTGTCGCGCAGCATGATCAAGGCGACCCGGATCGCAGCGAATAGCATCGCGCCGCCAATCACACCTGCCGGAACAAAGGTCGCATTTACTAACGATGCGGTCACCGCGCCGACCAGCCCTCCGACAATGGCGGTGAATGTAAGTGCAAAGGCAACGCTCCACGGTTTCCTTCGATCACTGACAATCATCTCTGCAACGTCCTTGGGCCAAATATTTCGCATGGCCTAGCCAACCGACCCCTCCAGCGAAATCGCCACCAATTGCTGCGCTTCCATCGCGAATTCCATCGGCAGGGCTTGCAGAACGTCCTTGCAGAAGCCGTTTACCACCAGTGCTACAGCCTCTTCCTCGTCCATGCCCCTTGAACGGCAGTAGAACAGCTGATCGTCATCCACCTTGGAGGTTGTGGCCTCGTGCTCCACGCGGCTGGAGTTGTTCTTCACCTCGATATACGGCACCGTATGGGCACCGCAATCGCCGCCGATCAGCAGGCTGTCGCACTGGGTGTAGTTGCGCGACTCCTTCGCCTTGGGGTGCATCGACACCAGTCCACGATAGGTGTTCTGAGCCTTGCCCGCACTGATCCCCTTGGAGACAATCCGCGATTTCGTGCGCTTGCCCAGATGCACCATCTTGGTGCCCGTATCGGCCTGCTGCATGTTGTTGGCAATCGCAATCGAGTAGAATTCCCCCTGCGTGTCGTCCCCGCGCAGAATGCAGCTTGGGTATTTCCACGTCACGGCGGAGCCGGTCTCGACCTGCGTCCACATCACCTTGGCGCGGTCGCCGCGGCAGTCGGCGCGCTTGGTCACGAAGTTGTAGATGCCGCCCTTGCCGTTCTCATCGCCCGGATACCAGTTCTGCACGGTGGAGTATTTCACCTCCGCGTCTTCCTCGACGATGATCTCGACCACCGCCGCGTGCAGCTGCGCGATATCACGTTGCGGCGCGGTGCAGCCCTCAAGGTAGGACACATAAGAGCCCTTGTCGGCGATGATCAGCGTGCGTTCAAACTGCCCGGTATTCTCCGCATTTATGCGGAAGTAGGTCGACAGCTCCATCGGGCAGCGCACGCCCGGTGGCACATAGACAAAGGAGCCATCCGAGAAGACAGCGGAATTAAGCGTCGCGTAATAATTGTCCGAAACGGGCACGACGGTGCCCAGGTATTTCTTCACCAGCTCCGGGTGTTCCTTGATGGCTTCGGAGATGGAGCAGAAGATCACGCCCGCTTTTTTCAGTTCGTCCTGAAAGGTGGTGCCCACGGAAACGCTGTCGAAAACTGCGTCCACGGCCACTTTGCGCGGCTCATCGCCCAGCTCCTCGGCACCTTCGACGCCTGCAAGGATCATCTGCTCCTTTAGAGGAATACCGAGTTTCTTGTAGGTCTCCAGCAGCTTTGGGTCGACCTCATCCAGCGACTTGGGCTTGACCTCCATCGACTTCGGCCGCGCATAATAATACTGGTCCTGAAAGTCGATCTCCGGATAATCGACCATTGCCCATTTGGGCTCTTTCTTCTGCAGCCAGCGCTCGTAAGCCGCCAGCCGCCATTCGGTCATCCATTCCGGCTCTTCGTTTTTCTCAGAGATCAGGCGCACGATGTCGGGGCTGAGACCCTTGGGCGCGTATTCCATCTCGATGTCGGTGGACCAGCCGTATTTGTACTTGCCGCCAACTTCACGGACAGCATCCACGGTTTCCTGATCGACACCTTCCTTGACTTGCACGTCGTCCGCTCTGGTCTGATCCAGTGCCACCATCTTAACCTCCAGCTCTCACGCCATGCGGGCGCGGAAATTGCGTTCTTTCGCCAGCCATGTCTCAGCAAATCGCTGCACATCCTCGGCGGTTGTCTCAAGCCCCAGCGACACGCGGATAGCGCTGCTGGCGGTCTCTTCATCGTATCCCATCGCCCGGAGCACATGGCTTTCGCGCACCTTGCCGCTGGAACAGGCCGATCCTGCACTTATGGCAAAGCCGGCAAGGTCCATCTGGATCACCTGGCTCTCGCCCTTCCAGCCTGGCATTGCAAAACAAGAAGTGTTCGGCAAACGATCAGAGTCTTTCCCGACAAAAATAGTTGTCTTTGCGCTGGCTGCAAGAGTGTTTTCTAGAATCTTTCTAAGTTCTTTCACTTCTTCCCACCGGCCGGACGCAATATCTCGTGCCGCTGCCGCGGCGGCGGCCCCAAATCCGGCGATACCGATGATGTTCTCGGTACCCGACCGCCGGCCCATTTCCTGACCCCCGCCGGGTGCCAGCGCCGTAATGTCCAGCCCCTGTCGCACCACAAGCGCGCCGACGCCCTTGGGGCCGCCGAGTTTATGCGCGGAGAGGATCGCGAAATCGGCCTTCGAGGCGGCAAAATCAACAGGGATTCGCCCGGCTGCCTGCGTGATATCCAACAGCAGCCAGTCCGCGCGCTGCGCGCCGGAACACCATTTGCCCTCCGCGCGCTGCGGCATCGCGCTGATCACCCCGGTTTCCGAATTCGCAAGGCCCATTGCGAGGGTTGCCGTAGTGGCCCCGGCCCCGACACCCCCGGCATGCGCAAGAAGCGCATCATGGGCGGTTGGGTCGACGTAAACGTGATGTTCGGGCACAGGCACTTGCAGCACCCGCGCGGCCTCGGTCGCACCGCTGGTAAAGACCACCTCCGCCGGTTCGCATCCCACCGTCTGAGCAACCTGCGCGCGCGCCTGTTCCACGATCGCTTTTGCCGCGCGGCCCTCGGCGTGAACCGACGACGGGTTCCCCACCTGATCCATTGCCGCGACCATGGCCGCGCGCGCCTCGCGGCGCAGCGGTGTCGTGGCGTTATGATCCAGGTAGACGCGTTTCATCAGGGTATCGGCACTTCGGAACTCGGGGTAAACGGTTGATCTACGAAACAGGGCTCGGGTCGTCGACCACATCGAAAAGGCTCGGCACGGCGGGACATGGCGCCAGTTCGTTTGCAACCACATCCGATAGTCGCGTCTGGTGCAGGAAAACGTAGACATGGGCGCTGAGCCCTTCCCACAGACGGTTGGTCAGCGATTGCGCGCGGCTTCCGGAGGCGCCGCCAGAAGCGCCCGCCCCCTTGTGCATCGCATTCACGGTTTCATCCACAGCCGCAAGAACATCGACAACCCGGATGTCGGAGGCGCTCTGAGCGAGGCGATACCCGCCGCCGGGACCGCGCACCGACGCGACCAGTTCCGCACGGCGCAGCTTTACGAACAATTGCTCCAGATACGGCAGCGAAATGGACTGGCGTTCGGCGATGTCGCCGAGCGAGACAAGTTGCCCGGCGGGTTGCAGCGCGATGTCAGCAAGCGCCACCATGGCATATCGGCCTTTGGTTGATAGCTTCACTTGATGCTCCTGTGATCTGCGTCAGAGCCCGCAATTGATTGACGCGGGGCGTTTAAATGCCTAAGTCGGGTTTTCGCACTCCATATGAAGATGTGCAAGTAAATTAGAACCGTTCTAAGGTGTCATGTCACGGGGTAACCCGATCATCATGCACCTGCCGACATTGTAAAAGGACGCGCATGCCTGAGGTCATTTTTCCCGGACCCGAGGGTCGCCTGGAAGGTCGCTATCACCCGCAAAAAGAGCGTGATGCCCCGATCGCAATCATCCTGCACCCGCACCCGCAGTTCGGCGGCACAATGAACCATGTGATCGTGCACCGCATGCATTACGCCTTCTACAACATGGGTTTTACGGTTCTGCGATTCAATTTCCGCGGCGTTGGTCGCAGCCAGGGTGAGTACGATCAGGGGATCGGCGAGCTGTCGGATGCCGCCTCGGCGCTGGACTACCTGCAATCGATGAACAACAATTCCAAGCATTGCTGGGTCGCAGGCTTCTCTTTCGGTGCCTGGATTGGCATGCAGCTCTTGATGCGCCGGCCTGAAATCACCGGGTTTATCTCTGTTGCACCACCGGCGAACATGTATGATTTCTCCTTCCTGGCGCCCTGCCCCGCCTCCGGTCTCATCATCAACGGGACGGCAGACCGCGTGGCTCCGCCGAGCGACACGGAGAACCTCGTGGCAAAGCTGCACGAGCAGAAGGGCATCACCATCACACATGAGCAGGTCGAGGGGGCCGGGCACTTCTTCGAAGAGCCGCATCTCGACACGCTGATTGATACCACCACGGCGTATGTGAAACGGCGCCTTACGGAAACATCACGGTAAGCTTATGGGAATCGTCGAAGACGTTGCAGACGAACTGGCGCTCGAAAGCCTGAAAATCATCAACGCCACGGGCGACGATGCGTTTGTTCAGCGTGTTGCGGACACTATCGGCGGCTCGTCCCAGACGATGGAAGAAGCCTACCTGACCGCTGTTCGCGTCCGACGCGCCGAGCAGCGGGCGCGGGAATTGCTGAAAACGCTGAAAGACGACATGGCCAAGACGCTGGCGCCGCCCGAAGAATGAGCGACCGGCTGACACGTCAGATCACGTTTCTGAGCGAAGCCGACAAACTGAAATCGGTAATGCGCGCGTCGCGTCTTCACGATGCGAGCAGGTTCGAAAACTCGGCCGAGCATTCCTGGCATGTCATGTTGTATGCCTTCGTGCTGGCAGATCAGGCTGGCCCCGAGGTGCAGATCGACCGGGTGATCAAGATGCTGCTGCTGCATGACATGGTGGAAATCGACGCGGGCGACAATCCGATCCACGGGCAGGTCGATGCGGACGCCATGGCGGCAGAGGAACAAGCGGCGGCGGATCGCATCTTTGGTCTTTTGCCAGCTGATCAGGCGCAGCATTTCAGGGCACTGTGGGATGAGTTCGAGGCTGCGGAAACACCGGATGCCATCTTTGCGAAATCCATTGACCGCGTTCAGACGCCGATCGGTAACCTTGCCAACGGGGGCGGGTCATGGACGGAGTACAACGTGACGTTCGACCAGCTCGAAGCCCGGGTCGGTACACCCGTGAAACGCGGTGCACCGGGTCTGTGGACCTGGCTTTTGCCGCAGCTGCGCCGGTTTTTTACCCTCTGACACGGCGCCTTTCAGATCATATCGCGGATGAATTCAGTATACATTCGTATACCGGCTTCCCTGCGACGGGAAACTACGCTACACCGCGCGCAATCTGACTCGAATTTCTTTAACAGGAGCGCTCCATGACCAAGATCAAGGTGGATAATCCCATCGTCGAACTCGATGGCGATGAAATGACCCGCATTATTTGGGACTTCATCAAGAAAAAACTCATTCTGCCTTACCTGGACGTGGATCTGAAATACTACGATCTTGGCATCGAAGCCCGGGACGAAACGGACGACCAGATCACTGTCGATGCAGCCCACGCCATCAAGGAACATGGCGTCGGGGTGAAATGCGCCACCATCACGCCCGACGAGGCCCGGGTCGAGGAGTTTGGCCTGAAACAGATGTGGCGCTCGCCCAACGGCACCATCCGAAACATCCTTGGCGGCGTGATCTTCCGCCAGCCGATCATCTGCAAGAACGTGCCGCGCCTTGTGCCCGGCTGGACCAAGCCCATCGTCGTGGGCCGCCACGCTTTCGGCGATCAGTACCGCGCGACCGACTTCAAATTCCCCGGCAAGGGCAAGCTGACCATCAAGTTCGTCGGCGAAGACGGCACCGAGATCGAAAAGGAAGTTTTCGACGCGCCCGGCGCCGGTGTGACGATGGCGATGTACAACCTCGACCAGTCGATCATCGACTTCGCGCGTGCGTCCATGAACTATGGCCTGTCGCTTGGCTGGCCGGTGTATCTGTCGACGAAAAACACAATCCTCAAGCAATATGACGGGCGCTTCCTGGAGCTGTTCCAGCACATCTACGAGACGGAGTTCGAAGACAAGTTCAAGGCTGCTGGTATCACCTACGAACACCGCCTGATCGACGATATGGTCGCCTGCGCGATGAAGTGGAACGGTGGCTATGTCTGGGCCTGCAAAAACTATGACGGTGACGTGCAGTCCGACACCGTGGCGCAGGGCTTTGGCTCGCTGGGCCTGATGACGTCGGTGCTGATGACACCCGATGGCCAGACCGTCGAGGCCGAAGCCGCCCACGGCACCGTCACGCGTCACTACCGCCAGCACCAGAAAGGTGAGGAGACCTCCACCAACTCCATCGCGTCGATCTACGCCTGGACCGGCGGCCTCAAGCACCGCGCGAAACTGGACGACAATGCGCCGCTGATGAACTTTGCCGAAACACTGGAAAAGGTCATCGTCGACACGGTGGAAAGCGGGTTCATGACGAAGGATCTCGCCCTGCTGGTCGGACCGGACCAAAAGTGGCTCACGACGATGGGCTTCCTGGAAAAAGTCGACGAAAACCTCAACAAGGCGCTTGCCGGCTGAGGCTTTCGCCTCCCACAGATGCAAAAGGGCCGCGGAGACGCGGCCCTTTTTTGTCATGCGGCCTGTGCCGAACCCGTTGGCGCAAAATCCGAAATCTCAACCGCGTCCTCGGTGAAGCGGCAGAAACTCCCCGCAGGGACCGCGTGCCATTCTTGCGTATCCTCTTCGTAGGGTTCGGAGACCACAGCCCAACCGCGCCGGGTTTCATGCCACTGATAGTAGAGCGATGGCGCAAGGTGATCCGAGGCGTAGCGGATTGCGTAAAGTGTCTCGCCATCCGACAGCGCCGCCGTGCAGCGGATCAGCGGCCCCTGAAAACCGTTACGCGCCGCCATCGACTGCAACTGACCGACGGCGGCTTCCAGCGCGCGACGCGGGTTCTTGTCCAGTCCGAGGCCGCAGGCGATCAGGAACAGCGCCTCGCTGTCCGTGGCGCCGCGGCGATCGGGGTAATGGGCGTCATCGATCAGCATGTCCGCGGATTTGCGGAACCGATCGAATCCGCCCACCTGCCCGTTGTGCATGAAAGACCAGCGCCCCTGTACGAACGGATGGCAGTTGTTGCGGCTGGTTGCGGTACCGGTCGAGGCGCGCACATGCGCCAGAAACAGCGGCGATTGCACCTGATCGGCCAATGCGGCAAGGTTAGGGTCCGACCAGGCCGGGTAGACATCGCGGTAAAGGCCCGGTTCAGGCCGCTTGTCGTACCATGCCAGCCCAAACCCGTCAGCATTGATCGCTGTCTTGCATTCGGTGGCCGCGCGCGATTGCTTGATCAGCGAATGGGCGGGCGCCGTCAGGATGTCAGACAGAAAGATCGGCGCCCCGAGGTAAGCAGCCCACCGGCAGATCAGTGGCCCCGGTTGTGGATGCGCGTGTAAAGCCGGGTGATGATCCGGCTCGCGGTCTTTTCAAACAGGCAGGGCACGAAGGCATGCACAAGCGCCGCACCCGCCGCGGCGATCAACGACAGCGCAAAGCCCAATGCAAAGAACATATGCTGGATGAATGTCTCATCGACGGTTGCCGGATGGGCGAGGAAAATACGCTGGAACATGAGAGCCTCCTTCTGGTTTCAATCTTTCTACCCGAACCGTCGAGGGAGGTTGTCCCAAAGTGCTACGTCAAATCGATTGACGATGAGATATCTTCCACCATAACATCAAAATATGCATACGATTGATGAAACAGATCGCCGAATCCTCTCCCATTTGCAACACGACGCTTCGATTTCGCTCGACGCCCTGGGCGAAGCTGTGCACCTGAGCCGGAATGCATGCTGGCGCCGGATCAAAGCGCTTGAGAGCGCGGGCGTGATATCCTCCCGTGTGACCCTACTGGATCCCGATAGCCTTGGCCTGGGCCTTATGGTCTTTATGATGATCCGCACCAGCGCGCATGCCCCGGACTGGCTGGAGATGTTCAAGAAGGCCACCCGCGCCATGCCCGAGGTTCTGGGGGTCTACCGCATGACAGGCGATCTTGACTACCTGATCCGCGCCCGGGTTGCCGATATGGCCGATTACGACCGCCTGTATCAGGCGCTGATCCGCCGTGTCCCGCTCTCGGATGTGTCGGCGAGTTTCGTGATGGAACAGATCAAAGACACCCACGAATTGCCGCTCTGAACAGAGGATCGCGACATGCCCATGCACTACATCTACCTTGTATTTGCGATCATCACCGAAACCATCGGGACAACTGCCTTGCAGGCAAGCGCGCAATTCAGCCGTTTCTGGCCATCGGTGCTGGTCGTGGTGGCCTACGGCATCTCCTTTTACCTTCTCGCGCTGGCGCTTCGCTTAATGCCGGTGGGTATTGTCTATGCCATCTGGTCGGGCCTTGGCATCGTTCTGATCGCCGTCATCGGCTTTGTCGTTTTTGGTCAGCGGCTGGATACACCGGCCCTGCTTGGGCTCGCGCTGATCATCCTCGGCATCGTGATCATTCACCTGTTTTCCAGCAGCGCCACACACTGACCGCCGCGTCTTTTCAGATTTCCCCTAGCTTTCCGTCAGGAGGCACGGTATGCGCCCCCAACAAATGCGCCATCGCGCGGTATCTCCCATTAAAGGCTCTCGTCATGGACCTGCGAAACATCGCAATCATCGCCCACGTTGATCACGGAAAAACCACGCTTGTGGATGAGTTGCTCAAGCAATCGGGCACGTTCCGGGAAAATCAGGCCACGGCTGAACGTGCCATGGACAGCAATGACCTGGAGCGCGAGCGCGGCATCACCATCCTCGCCAAGGCCACGTCGGTGGAATGGAAGGGCACGCGCATCAACATCGTGGACACGCCCGGCCACGCCGATTTCGGTGGTGAAGTCGAACGTATCCTGAGCATGGTCGATGGGGTTGTTCTGCTGGTGGATGCGGCCGAAGGCCCGATGCCGCAAACCAAATTCGTGACCTCAAAGGCATTGGCCCTCGGGTTGCGCCCCATCGTTGTGCTGAACAAGGTAGACAAGCCCGATGCGGAGCCTGATCGCGCGCTGGACGAATGTTTCGACCTCTTTGCCAATCTCGGCGCAGACGACGACCAGCTTGATTTCCCCGCCATGTATGCATCGGGCCGCAGCGGTTGGGCAGATATGGAACTTGACGGACCACGGGCGGATCTTTCCGCGCTGTTCGACCTGATCGTCGATCACGTGCCCGGCCCGGCACAGGTGGCGCAACGCGATGCGCCTTTCCGGATGCTGGCGACAACGCTGGGCGCCGATCCGTTCATTGGCCGTATTCTGACGGGCCGGGTTGAATCCGGCACGCTGAAGGCGGGTGAAACCGTCAAGGCTCTGTCCCGCGATGGCAGCCTCGTTGAGAACTTCCGCATCACCAAGATCCTCGCGTTTCGCGGGCTGACGCAGCAGCCGATCGATCTGGCCGAAGCGGGGGATATCGTGACCCTTGCGGGCATGTCCAAGGCGACCGTTGCCGACAGTATCGTGGCACCCCAGGTGACAGAGGCCCTGCCCGCCCAGCCCATCGATCCGCCCACCATCACGGTCACCTTCGGCATCAACGACAGCCCGCTGGCCGGTCGTGATGGCAAGAAGGTTCAGTCACGGGTGATCCGCGAACGGCTGATGAAGGAAGCGGAGAGCAACGTCGCGATCAAGATCAGCGACACCCCGGGCGGTGAGGCTTTCGAGGTCGCTGGCCGCGGCGAGTTGCAGATGGGGGTGCTGATCGAGAACATGCGCCGCGAAGGGTTCGAGCTGAGCATTTCGCGTCCGCAGGTGCTGTTTCGGGACATTGACGGGGTTCGTCATGAACCCATCGAGGAAGCCACCATCGACGTGGATGACGAATACTCCGGCGCCGTGATCGAGAAGATCACCGGTGTGCGCCGCGGTGAACTGGTCGAGATGAAGCCCGCAGGGGCCGGCAAAACCCGGATCGTGGCCCATGTGCCGTCACGCGGGCTGATCGGGTATCACGGTGAATTCCTGACCGATACGCGCGGTACGGGCGTGCTGAACCGGGTTTTCCATAACTGGGCGCCGCACAAGGGCGCGATCCCGGGGCGTCGCGCGGGCGTCCTGATTTCGATGGAAAACGGAACGTCGGTGGCCTACGCGCTGTGGAACCTTGAAGAACGCGGCAGGATGCTGATCGGTGCGCAGGCAGATGTCTACACCGGCATGATCATTGGTGAACACAGTCGTGAAAACGATCTGGAAGTGAACCCGCTCAAAGGCAAAAAACTGACCAATGTGCGGGCGTCCGGGACCGATGAGGCGGTTCGCCTGACAACCCCCATCACGTTGTCGCTCGAAGAAGCCATCGCCTATATCGACGACGATGAACTGGTCGAAGTGACGCCAAATGCGATCCGGCTGCGCAAGCGCTACCTCGATCCGCATGAGCGCAAACGCATGGCGCGCGCCAGCTAACGGATTTTAAAGAGCTGTGTGAAAGGGCCGCCCTGACAGTGCGGCGCTTGGCTATTCGGTGGTCTCGATGATCATCAACTCGCGTTCACTGGCGTCGCGCGCGTGGTTCAATGCCCGCTGGTAGGTCTCTGAACGATAGCATTTTTCAGCTGTTTCGACATCGGGAAACCGCGCCACCACGTTGCGGGGACGCGCCTGCCCCTCCAGTTGGACGAAGCGGCCACCACGGGCAATGAAAACACCGCCGTGATCGGCAATCGCCTCGGTCGCCAGCGCCGCGTATTTGCCATAAGCCTCCTCATCGGTGACGGTGACATGTGCGATCCAAAGTGCTCCCATGGGTCCTATCCTCTCAATATGCCTTCGGCGGCGGCAATCGCAGCCGCCGCGTTCTGCGCGTCCCTGGCACCGCCCTGCGCCATATCGGGACGTCCGCCCCCGCCCTTGCCGCCAAGCTCGGCGACCGCAGCCTTGACGATATCGACGGCCGAGATTTTCTCGACAAGGTCTTTCGTGACCCCGGCGGCCACCGCTGCCTTGCCATTCGCATCCGCGATCAGCAATACAGCGCCGCTGCCCATTTTCTCTTTGAACTGATCGACAAGCGCGGGCAGATCCCGCCCCGTGACACCGGAAAGAACCTGCGCCGTGAAGGCGACACCTCCCACGTCCCGGCTCTCGGGAGCAGCCGTTCCGCTGCCGCCGGACATCGCCAGTTCGCGGCGCAACTGCGCCACTTCGTTGCTCAGGCTGCGGCGTTCCTCGATCAGGCTCCGCACCCTTTCGGGCACATCCGCAGGCTGTGCTTTCAGATCCTGCGCAACTTCGGCCAGCCGCTGCTCCTGAGCACGCAGATAAGACACGGCGGCAGCCCCTGTCAGCGCTTCGATCCGGCGCACGCCGGCACTGCTTGCGCTGTCGCCCAAGGTCACGAATGCGCCGATATCGCCGGTCTGGCGCACATGCGTACCGCCACATAGCTCCAGCGAATAGGTATCGCCCTCCGGCCCCTTGCCGGAACCGCGTTTGCGGCCCATGGAGACAACACGCACTTCATCGCCGTACTTCTCACCAAAAAGCGCCTGTGCGCCCATCGCGCGCGCGTCATCGGGCGTCATGATCCGGGTCTCAACCGGTGCATTCTGACGGATGTAGTCGTTCACATCCGCCTCGATTTTGATCAGCTGCTCCGGGGTGAGCGCGTCGGTATGGCTGAAATCAAACCGGAGGCGGTCGCTGGCATTCAGTGACCCGCGCTGCGCAACATGATCGCCCAGGGCCTCGCGGAGCGCCTCGTGCAGCAAATGCGTGGCCGAGTGATTGGCGCGAATTGCCGTGCGCCGCGCGTGATCGACCTCAAGCTGCACGGCATCCCCCACGTTCAGACGGCCGGTCTCAACCGTCAGGTAGTGGGCAAAAAGGCCGCCGCCGCGCTTCTGGACGTCACTCACATGGCCGGAAAAACGCATGTGCTCTGCCTGATGTGTCCCTTCACGAATGCGAATGTACCCCTGGTCGCCAACCTGCCCGCCGGATTCGGCATAAAACGGGGTCTGGTTGAAAACCACCCAGGCCGCGCCGCCCTCTGTATCCAGAGCAGGGATTTCCCCGCCATCCGCGATGATCGCCAGCACCACGCCTTCGGCCGTTTCGGCATCGTAGCCCAGAAAATCCGTCGCCCCGTGCTGATCGGCCACGTCGAACCAGATCGTGGCGTCCGCCGCTTCGCCGGATCCGGACCACGCGGCGCGGGCCTTGGCCTTCTGTTCTGCCATGGCGGCATCAAAGCCATCGGTGTCCACGCCCCGGCCCTTTTCGCGCAGCGCATCCTGCGTAAGATCGAGGGGAAATCCGTAGGTGTCGTAAAGCTTGAACGCCGCATTGCCTGGCAGGTCTGCGCCTTCCGGCAGGCTGGCCAGTTCGTCGTCGAGCAGTTTGAGACCACGATCCAGCGTCTGGCGGAACCGCGTTTCCTCCTGAAGCAGGGTCTGCTCGATCATGGACTGGGCTTGACCCAGCTCCGGATAGGCACCGCCCATCTGTTGCACAAGGGCCGGTACCAGCCGGTGCATCACCGGGTCCTTGGCGCCCAGCAGATGCGCATGACGCATCGCGCGGCGCATGATGCGCCGCAAAACATAACCGCGCCCATCGTTCGAGGGCATAACCCCGTCTGCCATCAGGAAGGATGTGGAGCGCAGATGGTCGGCGATCACGCGGTGGTGCACGTTCTGAGCACCGTAAGGATCGACGCCGGTCGCATGGGCGGAGGCCTCGATCAGCGACTTGAACAAATCGGTGTCGTAGTTGTCATGACTGCCCTGCAGCAGCGCGCCAATACGTTCCAGGCCCATGCCGGTATCAATCGACTGCATGTCCAGATCGATCATCGAGCCATCTTCGAACTGTTCGTTCTGCATGAAAACGATGTTCCAGATCTCGATGAACCGGTCCCCGTCTTCTTCCGGGCTGCCGGGGGGCCCTCCCCAGATATGATCGCCGTGGTCGTAGAAGATCTCGGTGCAGGGCCCGCACGGACCGGTTGGGCCCATCTGCCAGAAATTGTCTGAAGTGGCGATGCGGATGATCCGCTCTTCCGGCACGCCGACTTTCTTCCAGATATCAAAGGCTTCGTCATCGGTGTGATAAACCGTGACATACAGCCTGTCCCTGGGGATGCCGAATTCACCGGTGATCAGGTTCCAGGCAAAGGGGATGGCGTCTTCCTTGAAGTAATCCCCAAAGCTGAAATTCCCCAGCATTTCAAAGAACGTATGATGCCGCGCGGTATAGCCCACGTTGTCCAGATCGTTGTGTTTGCCGCCGGCGCGTACGCATTTCTGAGCGGTTGTCGCGCGCTTGTAGTCGCGTGTTTCCACTCCCGTGAACAGGTTCTTGAACTGCACCATGCCCGAGTTCACGAACATCAGGGTCGGATCGTTGCGCGGTACCAGTGGGCTCGACGGCACAACCGCATGGCCCTGCTTGTCAAAATAGGACAGGAACGTGGAGCGGATATCGTTCAGCGTTTGCATGGGGCCGGGCCTTTGAGCGTGAAGTTCATGGTTGAGACCAAATAGCCCCCAAGCTTCCGGCTGTCCACGTCTCAAAGGGGTTTAAAATGCAATGAGGGCGCACCGTTGCGGCACGCCCTTCAAAATCGTCCAGGATGAAGCGCTTACGCTTCGAGGATGTCGTCGTCTTCCTTGCGCTCATGTTCTGGCATATCGAAGTCCAGCCCATGTGCGGCGCGGATTTTATCTTCGATCTCCAGAGCCATCTGGACATTCTCACGCAGGAAACCCTTGGCGTTTTCACGCCCCTGCCCGATCCGTTCATCGCCATAGCTGAACCAGGATCCGGATTTGTCGACAACACCGGCCGCAACGCCGAGGTCGAGGAGCTCACCCATTTTTGAGATGCCCTCACCATACATGATATCGAACTCAACCTGCTTGAAGGGCGCGGCCACCTTGTTCTTGACGACTTTCACACGCGTGTGGTTGCCCACGACCTCGTCACGGTCCTTCAGCGCGCCGATGCGGCGGATGTCGAGGCGAACGGAGGAGTAGAATTTCAGCGCGTTGCCCCCGGTGGTCGTTTCCGGAGAGCCGAACATCACGCCGATTTTCATACGGATCTGGTTGATGAAGATCACCATGCAATTGCTGCGGCTGATCGACCCGGTCAGCTTGCGCATCGCCTGGCTCATCAGGCGGGCCTGCACGCCGACCGAACTGTCGCCCATATCCCCTTCGAGTTCGGATTTGGGGGTCAGGGCGGCCACGGAATCCACGATCACCATATTCACGGCCCCGGAGCGCACCAGCGTATCGGTGATCTCCAGCGCCTGCTCACCCGTGTCAGGCTGGCTGATCAGCAATTCGTCGAGATCGACGCCGAGCTTCTTGGCATAGGTCGGGTCCAGCGCGTGTTCTGCATCCACGAAGGCACAGACGCCGCCCGCCTTTTGCTGTTCGGCAACACAGTGCAGCGTCAGCGTGGTTTTACCGGAGCTTTCCGGGCCGTAAATCTCGACAATCCGCCCCATCGGCAGACCGCCGATGCCCAGGGCAATGTCCAGACCTAGAGAGCCCGTCGAACTGGCTTTGATGTCCTGCACAGCCCCTTCCTGACCCAGCTTCATGATCGAACCCTTGCCGAACTGACGTTCAATCTGCGCCAGCGCGGAATCCAACGCTTTCTGTTTGTCTGCTGTCTTCTTGCTATCCATGCTCAATAAATCTGCCGTTGCCATTTATGTTTCCCCTTAGTGTCATACTTCGCGAAACTCGGCAATGAGTGCCGGTGTTTCGGACCTAAAATGTTCTCATTACGTTCCTTATGAGATCAAAAGGAGAACATTTCAATCAAAATTTCGCTAATTCATCATTTTACGAATCTGGTTAAGGAGTGGTTTAAATCGGCTGAGTTGTTTTCGTGACCGGGGCGGATATCAGCTATCCTGACGGTCCCGCTGCGTTTTTTTCTGATCCGCCTAAGGGAAACTGCTCGGAAGGTTATGTCCCGGTGACCCGTATCCGAGCGCCATCGGGACGGACCGGTTTCCGGCCGTGCAAAGCATTGAAAACGGGCGCGTTTTATGCGCCACCAAGGATCAGTGAAGCTGTTGGTGCACCGTGTCTGTCAGGTCGCTCAGGGAGAACGGTTTGGGCAGGAAAACCGAATTCGGTATCTTGATCTGCGTCTCGCCAAAGCTGTCTTCGGCATAGCCGGAAACGAAAACAACCCGGACGCCGGGCCGCTCTTTCAGTGCTTCGCGCACCCAGCTCGGTCCGTCCATGCCGGGCATGACGACGTCGGTCACGAATACATCGACGTTGAGCGTTGAGTCTTCGAGGGTTTTGAGGGCGGCTTCGGCGGAATCCGCTTCCAGAACGGTGTAGCCCCGCAACCGCAGCGCCCGGCTGGCAAAAGCCCGCACCGGGGCCTCGTCTTCGACAAGCAGGATCACGCCATCCCCGTGTTTGCCGGTGGGTTTAGCAGTCACCTGACGCTCTACCGGCGCAGCTGTCTCCGAGGGCTCCAGAACGGGGAAATACAGGGTGAAGCAGGTGCCCGACCCCACCGTGCTGTCAACGAAGATATATCCGCCGGTTTGCTTGATGATGCCGTAGGCGGTGGACAGGCCCAGACCGGTCCCCTCGCCCGTCCTCTTTGTTGTAAAAAAGGGCTCGAACACCTTTTGCAGCTTGTCCGACGGGATGCCGACGCCTTCATCGGAAACCTGGACGGTTACGTACCGGCCCGGTGGCACGCTGACGCGGTCACGTTCCAGCGGTTTTTCCAGATCGGTGCATTCCGTCACGATGCGAATCTGCCCACCCTGGGGCATCGCATCGCGCGCGTTCACGACCAGATTCATCAGAACCTGTTCCAGCTGGCGTTTGTCCGCCCGAATGGGTTCCAGCACCGGGTCATGGCTGAGGGTGAGCGTGATTTTCTCGCCGACAAGGCGGTTCAGCAGATGGGTCAGATCGGACAACGTGTCCCGCATGTCCAGCGTTTCGGGTCGCAATGTCTGTTTGCGCGAGAAGGCCAGCAACTGGCCGACAAGTGCTGCGGCGCGGTTCGCGTTCTGATTGATCTGGACCAGATCGCTGAAATCCGGATCTCCCTGGTCATGGCGCAGCAGCAGCAGGTCGCAGTGCCCTGAAATCGCGGTGAGCAGATTGTTGAAGTCATGCGCAACACCACCCGCCAGCTGCCCGATCGCCTGCATCTTCTGGCTCTGCACAAACTGCGCTTCGAGAGACTTGAGCTCGGTTGCGTCATTCAGCACCGCGATCAGCGCCGGTTTTCCCTCTTCCGTCACGCGATTGAGGGTCACCTGCACGAAGACTTCCTTATCCGTGCGCTTGAGCCGCAGAAACTCCGATTGCTGTGTCGCGCGGCCCGCCAGCGTCTCGGTCAGCCAATCTGTGATGGAGCGCCCCAACCCTTCCATCAGGTCGGAAAGATGCACTTCGTCTTTCAGGGAAACGCCGATCAGCCCCGCCGCCAGACGGTTGTAGGACTGGATACGCCCGTCCGGACAGACCTTGAGCAGCGGCACCGGCAGATCCTGAAACACGTTCCAGCCGTCCTTGGCCATCGTCTCTGTGCCGGGCGGCAGCAGGTAGAGCGCCCGTCGGCCCGCCCCGCCATCCACCTCACTGACCAAGGCGCGCGTTGGTCCTTCGACGCCGGTGATATCGCAGACGGTCCCGGGAATGATCGGTAGCTGCTTAAACAACCGGTCCAGGGTCTTGATGCGTCCGCCCGCCAGTTTTCGCGCAGGTTCGTTCATATACAAAACAGCGTCCGTACGGCCAATCAGGATCATCGGCAGTGTTGGGCCTTCGTTTTGTTGCGCGGCAACCGGCACGTCTTCGAGCCGCCACAAAAAGCTCTCTTCACCCGTCTGGTGGACGACCAGCCGGATATGGCCCTTCCGCGTTACCATGTCTTCGCGCGCTGCACCTTCCAGCTCTGCACGTGTTTGCAGTCGGAATATGATCCCGCTGGGGTTGGCCAGCGTATTTTTCAAAGTACCACTGATCGTGTCTTCGATGTCCTTGGCAAAACGTTTGCGCGCGGCAACATTCGATGACAGGATTTCACCTTCCTTGTCGGTGAGAAAACTGGGCGAGGAGTCCTTGCTGATGAAGTCGGACAGGAGCGAAATGGTTGCCGCGTTTTTCTTCTTGTGGCGCTGCGCCAGCGACATCAGTATGCAGCTGAGCACGATGAGGGACAGCGAAGCTGCGAACAACGCCCGGCGAGCCAGCAAGTCCGGTGAGGCCAGGGCCAGGACCCCCATCAGAACGCCCATCAAAACAAGAGTGCCCATGCGTCTTTGTGAGTTCACGGCAAAGCGGGTCAGTTTTGAGGGGGACAATGCGTTACGCGGCAAAATCAGGCTCCCAGAAGTTTCGAATCGCTTCCGCATTAACGCGCCTGATGTATTAATCTTGGCTTAACCACGTCAGGTAATGCTCGTGCAGGTTGAGTATGCCGAGCATTAAGCGCGCGTCAAGTGTGCTGTAAAGAAACCATCCCCGTTATCCGTCACGTTGAAACGGCGTTGGAAGGTGCAAATCCAGTCATCATGCCGGTCCAGAAAGGCCGCGATGCGGTCTTCGTTTTCCGATGTGAGCAGGGAGCATGTGGCGTAAACAAGCCAGCCCTTCGGCGTCACCAAGCCGATCGCCTGATCCAGAATATCGTCCTGAAGCCGGATCAGGTGCTCCAGCCTCTCAGGTGTCAAAAGCCATTTCGCCTGTGGGGCGCGCCGCCATGACCCGCTGCCCGAGCAGGGCGCATCACACAGCACAACATCGAAGGGCGCGGTGGCCTCCAAAGACGCCGTGTCGATCTGGTCGATGGTGGCCTGCGCCCGGCGCGCGCGGGCGGGTAAATCCTGCATGCGGCGGGGGTCAATATCATGCGCCGCGACCTGACGCCCCGCGGCGGCCATCGCAAGCGCCTTGCCGCCGCCGCCCGCACAATAGTCCAGACACCTGCCACCTTCGGGCAACAGCGCCACGATTTCCTGCGACGCCGCGTCCTGAAGTTCGATCAGACCGTCCTGAAAAAGACGCGAAGCCCGCACGCGGCGCGCACCATCTGCAACGGTGACGGCGGTTTTCGACAGCGGGTTCGGGTCCGCGTGGATGCCTTCGTTCGCCAACGCGGTGATTACGGCGTCCCGTGTCATCCGCCGCGTGTTGACGCGCAAGCTCACCGGCGCCCGGGACTGGAGGCTCCGTGCCGCGTCTGATGCATCCGGTCCGAGGCTGATCTCGAACGCAGGCACCAGCCACTCCGGCAGGTTCCACAGATCGGCCTTTTCAAGGGGCGGCGTACCGTGCTCCCGTTCCGCTTCGTCCAACGGTGCGGGGGCATGACCCTGGCCAGAGAAGAGGGCCGCAAGATCCGCGCCCTGCTGACGCAACAGGCCGATCATAATCGCGCGGCCGGTTTCCGCCCCCCCGAGGGCCGCGGCAGAGCGCTTGCAGCGCAGCGCGTCAAAGACGTGATCGCGTATTGCCGCACGGTCTTTCGATCCTGCAAAGCGGTTGCCCCGCGCCCATCGTGTGAGCGCCTGTTCGGCGGCGGCGCCCGCAAGAATTACGTCGAGCACGTCGATGGCGGCCGCTACCCGCGCGCCCGGCGTCATGGGTCGCGCCGCACGGCACGCAGGAGGTGGACCGGGTCAGATCGCATCTTCAGCCTGCCCGGTAATTTGGGCTCTCGCGGGTGATCTGAACGTCATGCACATGGCTTTCCTTGAGACCGGCCCCGGTGATTTTGACGAAATGGCAGTTGGTACGCATCTCATCGATGGTTGCGCAACCGGTGTATCCCATGGCCGCCCGCAAACCGCCGACCAGCTGGTGCAGGACCGCCCCGGCACTGCCTTTGTAGGCCACCTGCCCTTCGATGCCTTCGGGAACCAGCTTGTCGCTCGCGGCATCTTTCTGGAAATACCGGTCCGCAGAGCCGCTGGCCATCGCACCCAGGCTGCCCATGCCGCGATAGCTTTTGAAACTCCGGCCCTGGTAAAGGATCACCTCGCCGGGGCTTTCGTCGGTGCCTGCGATCATGCTGCCAACCATCGCGCAGGACGCACCCGCCGCAATCGCCTTGGCGAAATCGCCGGAGAATTTGATGCCGCCATCCGCGATCACCGGTATCTCCCCGGCGGCAGCCGCACAATCCATGATCGCGGTCAGTTGCGGCACGCCGACACCCGCAACCATGCGGGTCGTGCAGATCGAACCCGGCCCGATGCCGACCTTGATCGCGTCCGCGCCGGCGTCGATCAGGGCGCGTGTGGCCTCGCCGGTGGCCACGTTGCCAGCGACGATCTGCACCTCGTTGGACAGCGCCTTGGCGCGGCGCACAGCTGCCGCGACCCCTTCGGAGTGGCCATGTGCCGTGTCGATGACGATCATATCCGCGCCCGCATCCACCAGCGCCTCGGACCGTTCAAACCCGGCGTCGCCCACGGTGGTCGCCGCCGCCACCCGCAACCGACCCAGCGCATCCTTGCAGGCGGTCGGGTTCAACACGGCCTGTTCGGTGTCTTTCAGTGTCAGCAACCCGGTAAGCTTGCCAGCCTTGTCGGTGATCAGCAGTTTTTCGATCCGGCGCGCCTTCATCAGGCTGATGGCCTCTTCGCGGTCTGCAGGCTCCTGCAGGATCGCCAGGTTCTCCGAGCTCATCATCACCGAAACGGGTGTTTTGTCATCGCTGGCAAACCGCATGTCGCGATTGGTCACGATGCCGACCACACGTCCCGCATCGTCCACAACCGGGAAACCGGTCACGCGGTACCGTTCCTGAAGGGCCTTGGCATCGGCCAGAGTCTGATCGGCGCGCAGCGTGATCGGGTTGTACACGATCCCGCTCTCGAACCGCTTCACCCGGCGGACTTCACGGGCCTGCTCTTCGATGCTGAGGTTGCGGTGCACCACGCCGATGCCGCCTGCCTGCGCCATGGCAATCGCCATGCGTCCCTCGGTCACCGTATCCATGGCAGAACTGAGCAGCGGGATGTTCATCGATATCGCGCGGGTCACGCGTGTGCGGGTATCGGCCGTGGACGGCAGGACCGAGGACGCCCCCGGCACCAGCAGCACATCATCAAAGGTAAGGGCCTCACGAATCTCCATAGCAACCTCGCTTTGGGAGTGTCTCATTTGGCAGTTTCCTATTTCACGCCGGGCCAAAAATGGAAAGGGGCAAAATCAGGGCGAATCCGGGCCAAGCCCATTGCCAAGCCCGATTGCAGGTCTCAAGCTGTTGCAGCGCAGAACAACGAGGAGTTTCCGGTGAGTGGGCATGGCTATGACGCGGGCAGGCTCGATCTGCCGTTTGTGGGCATTACGACCTTTGGCAAACGTCCGTTTGTCGAGGACTGGCAGGCCATAGACGCCGATGTGGCGGTGCTGGGCGCGCCCTTCGATGCCGGCACGCAGTGGCGCGCGGGTGCGCGGTTTGGCCCGCGTGGCGTGCGCGATGCCTCGACGCTCTTCAGTTTTGGCCACGCCGGTGCCTACGATCATGAGGACGATGCAACTTACCTGCCCGCCGAGGTGCGCATCGTTGATATCGGAGACGCCGATATCGTGCATACGGATACCGAAAGAAGCCACGCCAATATCGAGCTCGGCGTGCGGGCGATCCTTGCAGCCGATGCCTTGCCCGTCGTGATCGGGGGGGATCATTCGATCAACATTCCCTGCATCCGGGCCTTCGGCGGGCCGGAACATGGCGGGGGCGATTTTCACGTCTTGCAGATCGATGCGCATCTGGACTTTGTCGATGAACGCCACGGCGTCCGCCATGGTCACGGCAACCCGATGCGCCGGGCGGCCGAGCAAGGATATGTTACCGGGCTGACCCAGGTTGGCATTCGCAACGTCAGCTCCACTGCCCGCGAAGGCTACGAAGATGCCCGCGCCATGGGGTCGCAGATCATTTCTGTCCGGCAAGCGCGCCAGATGTGTACCGCGGGCGTGCTGAGCACCCTGCCCCGCGGCGCCGACGTCTACATCACCATCGATATCGATGCTTTCTGCCCTTCCATCGCGCCGGGCACCGGCACACCCAGCCATGGTGGTTTTCTCTATTACGAGGTGCTGGAACTGCTGCAGGGCGTCGCGAAGTCTCACAAGGTTGTCGGCATCGATCTGGTCGAAGTGGCCCCCGACTATGATCCGACCGGCTCGACCTCCATTCTGGCGGCGCAACTCCTGCTGAACACTCTCGGTTTCATCCACCATGCGGGACGGCGCGACTGACACCGGGGCGCATGGATGCCGCCCGCGCTGCATTATGTGACGCGGATTGGCTTTCCCTTGGCCCCGTGACTGATATGCTGACCGCAACGCATTGATACAGGTACCTCAACTCTATGACGACTGATCCTCTCGTGGTGTTCACCCCGTCCGGAAAGCGCGGCCGTTTCGCCGTGGGCACGCCCATTCTGACAGCGGCCCGGCAACTGGGCGTGGACCTCGATTCAGTCTGCGGCGGACGCGGGATCTGCTCGAAATGTCAGATCACGCCGAGCTACGGCGAATTCTCCAAGCACGGGGTGACCGTCAAGGAAGACGCCCTGTCGGACTGGAACAAGGTCGAGCAGCGCTACAAGGACAAACGTGGTCTGAAAGAGGGGCGCCGTCTGGGCTGTCAGGCGACGGTTCAGGCGGATGTCGTCATCGACGTGCCGCCTGAAAGCCAGGTGCACAAGCAGGTCGTGCGCAAACGCGCCGAGGCGCGCGAGATCATCCTCGACCCGTCTACGAAGCTTTACTACATCGAAGTCGCCGAACCCGATATGCACGATCCGTCGGGGGATCTGGAGCGACTGCGCGATGCGCTGCACGCGCAATGGGACCTGGCCGAGATCACGGCGGACCTGCACATCCTGCAGATGATGCAGCCGATCCTGCGCAAGGGCGAATGGAAAGTGACCGTTGCCGTGCATCTGGGCGATGCCGAAAACAAACCCCGGATCATGAACATCTGGCCGGGCTATTACGACGGCACGGTTTACGGCCTTGCGGTTGATCTGGGCTCCACCACAATTGCTGCTCACCTGTGCGATCTGCAGACCGGTGAAGTGCTCGCCTCCTCCGGTGTGATGAACCCGCAAATCCGTTTTGGCGAAGACCTGATGAGCCGGGTGTCCTATTCCATGATGAACGCGAGGGGTGCGGAGGAGATGACCAGCGCCGTGCGGGAAGGCATGAACGCCCTCTTCACCCAGATCGCAACCGAGGCGCAGATCGACAAATCGCTGATCGTGGATGCGGTATTTGTCTGCAACCCGGTCATGCACCACCTGCTCTTGGGGATTGACCCCTTCGAATTGGGACAGGCGCCTTTCGCTCTGGCGACGAACAATGCGCTGCGGTTGCGGGCCGATGATCTGGGCCTGAACATTCATCCCTCCGCGCGTATCTACATGCTGCCGTGTATCGCCGGTCATGTCGGGGCCGATGCCGCCGCCGTCGCCCTGTCAGAAGCGCCGGATAAATCCGACGATCTGGTGCTGGTTGTCGATGTCGGTACAAATGCCGAGATTTTGCTGGGCAACAAGGACAAGGTGCTTGCCTGTTCATCGCCCACCGGTCCCGCCTTCGAAGGGGCGCAGATCAGTTCGGGACAGCGCGCTGCGCCGGGGGCCATTGAACGGGTCGAGATCGACCCGGCGACCAAGGCACCGCGGTTCAAGGTAATCGGCTCAGACATGTGGTCCGACGAAGACGGGTTCAACGAGATGATCGCCGCCACCGGGGTGACCGGCATCTGCGGGTCGGGCATCATCGAAATGGTGGCGGAGATGCGGCTCAACGGCATTGTCGATGCCCCCGGCCTGATCGGTTCGGCAGAACAGACCGGCTCGGACCGCTGTTTTCAGGATGGGCGCACCAATTCCTACCTTGTCTACGATGGGACGGCGTCGGGGGGCCCCCTGATCACCATCACCAACCGGGACATCCGTGAAATCCAGATGGCCAAGGCGGCGCTCTATTCCGGCGCGCGGCTGCTGATGGACAAGTTTGGCGTCGACAAGGTTGACCGCGTCGTGCTGGCCGGTGCTTTCGGGGCGCATATCTCGCCGAAACACGCGATGGTGCTGGGCATGATACCGGATGCGCCGCTGGACAAGGTCACTTCCGCCGGCAATGCGGCGGGTACAGGCGCGCGTATCGCCTTGCTGAACACCGCCTCGCGCGCCGAGATCGAAGCCACCGTGCGCGCGATCCACAAGGTCGAGACCGCAATCGAGCCCCGCTTTCAGGAACATTTCGTCAATGCCTCCGCCATTCCGAACGCGGTGGAGCCCTTCCCGATTCTGAACTCCATCGTGACGCTGCCAAACCAGACCTTCAACACGGGCGGTGGCGGCGCGGATGATGGCTCGGGTGGCGGGCGCAGAAGGAGACGCCGCGCATGACGTCGTCCAATGCAGACCAGGCCGAATTCTGGACCCGCGACGCCGGTCACAAATGGGTAGAGCAGCAGGAGATGCTGGATGCCTTCATGCAGCCGGTGTTGTCGGGCCTGCTGGCGCGGGCGGATTTGCAACCGGGAGAGCGGGTTCTCGACATCGGGTGCGGCACCGGCGCCAGCAGCCTGCAAGCGGCGGATGCGGTGGGCGCGTCAGGCTTCGTTCTGGGCGCTGATATTTCTCCGACCATGCTGGCGCAGGCGCACAAGCGGGCCGCTGGCATCGCACAGCTCACCTTCGCCTTGGCCGATGCCGCCGAGCACCCTTTTGACACCGCCACTTTCGATCACATGATTTCCAGGTTTGGCGTCATGTTCTTTTCGGATCCCGTTGCCGCATTCTCAAATATCGCCTCATCTTTAAAGCCCGGTGCCAGGGTGACTTTCGCCTCCTGGGGGCAGATCCCCAACAACCCCTGGTTCACCATTGCCGCGCAGGCCGCGAAAGCCCAGCTGGGTGCGCCACCGGCCGTGGACCCGGACGAACCTGGTCCCTTTGCGTTCCGCGATGTGGATCGGGTTTTGGCAATCCTGACGGAGGCTGGCTTTGCGGCAATCGACGCCGATGTCGTTGCGCTCCACCTCACACCCCCCGGCCCGCCGAGTCAGGTTTCTCAAATGGCCACGCGCGTCGGCCCCGCGGCACGCACGGTTGCGCATTTTGAAGCGTCGGACGAAGACGCCCGGGCCATTGCCGCGCGGGTTCAGGACGCCTTCCGGAGTTTTGAGACACCGCAGGGCGTGCGGATCCCGGCAGAGATCAATTTCTTTCAGGCGCGCGCCAAAGCCGGCTGACGGACCTTGACGCTTCCTGGGGAAGCCAATATCTCACCGGCAGAGCGCGGGTATGGTGAAAAGGTATCACGCGAGCTTCCCAAGCTTAAGTTACGAGTTCGATTCTCGTTACCCGCTCCAGAAAGTGCACCGCTCGGGCGGGGACACGGCTAGTTCAGCTCGAACGTCAGGCCAAAGGTAATCACCGCATCAACGGAATCCGCGTTTGTCGGGATCAGCTGCGTGAAAAAGTTTCTGTACCGCGCCTGAAAACCCGCCAGGGGAACGACGTCGCCGATCGCATGGCTGAACCGGTCGCCCTCGCCCGGATAGAGTGCCAGACCAGCAAAAACACCAACCTCGAATTCCGGGGCAACCTCAACATCGTAGCCGATTGAGGCCAGTACCGAAACATCTTCATAGCTGTTGTAGAAAGCGCCCACGCTGTAGTCGAAGGTTTCCTGTTCCCAGGTCAGAAAGACGCCCGGGTTGAATTCCTGAAAATCTTCGGTTGCATTGACATGCTCCGACCCGAGCAAAATCGACAGGCGATCAGGACCGGCAAGTGCCGTGGTGGGAAGAAGGGCAGCGAGGATCATCGCAGACAGTTTCATGGCGGAACTCCGACAAGGGTTTGAGGCTCTGCACGCAACAAGAGCACCGAAGGGCACGTTTGCCCCTCTGGTTGCATACTTTCCCGTCCAAGTCTGCGAGATAAGAGTTAACAGAGGTTTATTGCATCAAGATGTTCTGAAACGTGTCCCGCAAGTCACGTTTGAGGACCTTTCCGGTCGCGTTGCGCGGCAGCGCTTCGGTAAAGACAACAGTGTCGGGGATCTGCCACTTGGCGATTTTGCCGTCATAGATTTCCAATACCTTCCCGATGGACGGGGGGATGGTGCCTGCCGACACGGCAACCAGGACCGGACGCTCATCCCACTTGGGATGCTGCACCCCGATCACCGCTGCATCCGCAAGATCAGGGTGCGCGATGGCGATGTTTTCCAGCTCCACCGAACTGATCCACTCCCCGCCTGACTTGATGATATCCTTGGACCGGTCGCGAATGGTCAGATAGCCGTCGGCGTCCAGCGTGGCGACGTCGCCGGTGTTGAACCAGCCGTCCTGCAGGGTCTCTTCGCGGGTTGACCGGAAATAGGCGTCCAGAATGAAATGGCCGCGCACCAGCAGCTCCCCTTGCGTTTTGCCGTCGTGCGGCAAGAACCGGCCCTGATCATCGGCGACAGCCAGTTCAACACCCCAGGGGGGCCGCCCCTGATTTTCGCGCAGTCTGTGCAGGGCATCCAGTTCCAGGTCCAGATGTTTGGCCAGCGGCTGGTTGACGGTGCCGATGGGCGACATCTCGGTCATGCCCCATGCGTGAATGGTTTCCACGCCGTGGCGCTCCCGGAAGGCTTCGATCATCGAGGGTGGGCAGGCGGAACCACCCACCACCGTTTTTTCGAGACTTGGCAGCGTACTGCCTGCCTTGACGGCCTCGCCGAGCAGACCCAGCCAGATGGTGGGCACGCCGAGGGCGATGGTCACCTGATGACGGTCGATCAGCTCCACCAGCGACGGACCGTCCAGGCCCGGCCCGGGCAGGACGAGTCGTGCCCCGACCATCGCGCAGGCATAGGGCGACCCCCATGCATTGACGTGAAACATCGGCACGACAGGCAGAACGACATCCATTGCGGAAAATCCGATGCTGTCGGCAAGGTTGCACGCGAAACTGTGCAGCACCGTGGAGCGGTGCGAAAACAGAACGCCCTTCGGGTTGCCCGTCGTACCGGAGGTGTAACACAGGCTGGAGGCCGTCAGCTCATCAAACTGGGGCCATGCGTATTCCGGATCACCCTGTCCGATCAGATCGTCGTAGGCGATGACCTCCGGCAGCGTCTCTTGCGCGGCCCGCGCGTCCGTTTCGAGCAGCACAATGTGTTTGAGAGTAACCAGCTGATCCCGGATCGACGCGACCAGCGGAACGAATGTACTGTCGATGAACAGCACCTCGTCCCTTGCGTGGTTGATGATATAGACCAGCTGTTCGGGAAACAGGCGCGGATTGATCGTATGGCAGACATAGCCGCCGCCCGACACCCCGAAGTAGATTTCCAGATGCCGGCGGTTGTTCCACGCAATCGTGCCGCAGCGGGTTTGGGGCTCAAGTCCAAGCGCCGCAAGGGCGGAGGCCAGCCGTTTGGCGTTCCGGGACACACTGCGCCAGCTCACAGTCTCTTCGCCGCCGCCCGTGTTTACCGAATGGATGTGCGTGTCGCCATGGTACCTTGCCGCATGATCGATGAGCGAGGAAATCAACAGGGGCGCGGTCATCATCTGGCCTAGCATCGGCATCTCCAACAGGTCTTGCGATCTCGATACGCGTCAGGCGCCACCGCAGGTGCTACCGTGCCTGCTGTGGCACTTTCTGGCAAGCCTTGGCAAAAAAGCCCGCAGCGCGTAGTGCATCCGCATGACCTTGCTTTATCACACCCCGCTTTCGGCTGAGGCACAATCCGATCTGGGCATCACACCCCCTGCACCGCTCGCCATGGCCGACCGGGTGCGGTTTTCCGAACTTGACGTCCTCAACCATGTGAACAACGCCGTTTACATGCATTGGTTCGAGCGGTTGCGTATCCGGTACACACAGGACTGGGGGCTGTCGCGCTACATGGGCAGCGGCGGTGACCCCCGCATCGTTATCCGTTCGGGCGAGATTCATTACCGGCAGGAGATGGTGATGGATGAGGATTACGTCGTGACCTGTGGCTGCACGGCATTTCGGAACACATCCTTCACACTGGCCCAGACGCTCTGGTCCGGGGGCACGTTGCGCGCCACCTTTCACTGCGTGCTGGTGCTGCTGACCCATGACGGAGCGGCCCGTTTTCCGATCCCCGATCCGGTCAAGAGCCGGTTTCTCGCCGTGGACGGGGCACGGCCCGACGCCTGACGGCGGTTCACATCGTCAGGCATCTCCCGATGACGGCGCAAAGCGCGGAATCGCCCGCAACCATCACTCACGCCTGATGACGGTGAATGAAGTCGACCAGCGCCTTGGTCGATCCGTCCTTGCCGGAAGCGTCCTGCTCCCCTTCCACGATCGGTTGCAGCGATGTCGCCAGTTCCTTGCCCAGCTCAACGCCCCACTGGTCAAAGGAATTGATGCCCAGAATAACGCCTTCCACAAACACCCGGTGCTCATAGAGCGCGATGATCTGCCCGAGGGTAAAGGGATCAAGTGTCGGATAGGCCAGCGTTACCGATGGGCGGTTCCCGGCGAACACCCGGTGGCGCGCCTGTCTTTCCAACTCCTCCCCGGTAAAACCCGCCGCCTCCATTTTCGCGCGGGCCTCGTCCAGAGACCGCCCGCGCATCAGCGCTTCGGATTGCGCCAGACAGTTGGCAACCAGCAATTGGTGGTGATGCATCAGGTCCGGCTCGTGCCCGTCCGCGGCGATCATGAATTCGCAGGGCACCACCCGCGTTCCCTGATGGATCAGCTGGTAGAAGGCGTGCTGCCCGTTGGTGCCCGCCGCGCCCCAGACAATCGGCCCGCTGTCGACGTCGACCACCGCGCCCGACATCTGCACGCCCTTGCCGTTCGATTCCATTTCCAGTTGCTGAAAATAGTCCGGCAAGCGCGACAATCGTTGATCATAGGGCAGGACGGCCCGGCTGGCATAGCCACACACCTGCGCATGCCAGATGCCGACCAACGACAGCAGCATCGGCAGGTTTTCGGACACATCAGCCTGCCGGAAATGGGTATCCATCGCCTGCCCGCCCCGCAGGAACGCGTCGAAGGCAGCGGGGCCGATGGCAATCATCAGCGAGAGGCCAATCGGCCCCCACATTGAATAGCGCCCGCCGACCCAATCCTCGAAACCAAAGACGCGTTCTGCCGGAATGCCGAAGTCCCGGGTCTTGTCTTCGGCCGTGCTGAGCGCGGCAAACTGAGACGCCGCGTCTCCGCCGTGCTCCTGCATCCATGCCTTTGCCGTGCGCGCATTTGTCATGGTCTCGATTGTCGTGAAGGTTTTCGAGGCGACAATCACCAGCGTCGTCTTCGCATCCAATCCGCGCAGGGTATCGGCGATATGGGCCCCGTCGACATTGGACACAAAATGGCACCTTGGTCCGTCGTGATAGGGAGAAAGAGCTGCCACCGCCATCGCGGGACCCAGATCCGACCCGCCGATGCCGATGTTGACGACATCCGTGATCGGGCCGCTGCGGACGAGATCGGCATAAGACCGCATGCGCGCCAGGGTATCGCGCACGCCGGGCATGACATCCTGCCCGTCGACAAGGACCGGCCCGCCATCGAGATTGCGCAAGGCGGTGTGCAGTACCGCGCGCCCCTCGGTGTCATTGATCGGGGCACCGGAAAACATCGCGTCGCGCTTTGCCGCGACTTCTGCGGCCTCCACCAGTGTAAAGAGCGCTTTGCGCGTGTCAGCGTCGATATTGGTTTTGGAATAGTCAAAGAGCATATCGCCGGCCTGGGCGTTGAAGGATGTCGCCCGCCCCGGCTGATCGAAAAGCGACAGGATGGACCGGTCTTGCGTCGCCTCAAAACGCGCCCGCAGCCTGTCCCAATGTGGCGTCATGCTGCCCAATGCACCGTTCCTCCCTTGATCACCGCGCCGATGGGAGCATCAAGCGCGGGCAAGGTCATCGCGCGCTCCAGTGCAGCCCGTTTGTCATCTCCGAAAATCACCAGATGCTTGTCCATCGCACCGTCCAGTGCCTGTGCACTGAGAGAGACACGCTCTTCCGGCTGGTCCGGCGGCGAGACAGCACAGAGCAGCGGGGCATCACGCGCCATCGCTTCTTTCAAGCCCGGTGCCCGCGGGAAGAGAGAGGCGGTATGCATATCGGCTCCCATCCCCAACAACAGCACCGATATCGGCATCTCCCCGGCCAAGGCCGCCGAGACATCGGGTGCTGCCGCCTGCGCGGTCATCCCGTCGCGGTAAAAGGAGATGAAGCGGGCGTTTGCGGCATGCCCTGTCAGCAAACGGGATTTCACCAGCCCGGCGTTGGATCGCGCATGGTCTTCGGGAACCCACCGTTCATCTGTCAGCATCACGTGCACGCGCGACCAGTCGATTTCGACCGAACTCATCGCGTCGAAAACCGGGCCCGGCGTGGTGCCGCCCGGCACGGCAAAACTCGCGAACTCGTGCCGCAACAGGCACTTGCGCAAATCGCTCGTCAGCGCATGCGCCACATTCATGATCGCCATGTCGCGATCTGCGTTTTCGATGAAATTCATGGTGTGATCTCCCGCCATTCCCGGTCATCACGCCGCATCAGCTGAGTGGAGGTATCCGGCCCTGCGCCGTGGCTGTCGTAAGGCTTGGGCACATCGCCGCGCTTTGTCCAGCCTTCGATGATCGGATCGGTCCAGGCCCAGGCGGCCTCAACCTCGTCACCGCGCATGAACAGGGTCTGGTTGCCCCGGATCACATCCATGATCAGACGCTCGTAGGCATCGACATGTTCTGCACCGTCCGGCCCGAGCGCATCGGCAAAACTCATGTCCAGCGGCACGTCGATCAGACGCATCCCCCCCGGCCCCGGTTCCTTGATGGTCACGCCCAGCGTGATGCCTTCGTTGGGTTGCAAACGGATGGAGAGCACATTGCGGTGCCTCCCTGCCTCTTCGCCAAAGATCGAATGCGGCGTGTCCTTGAACACGATCGAGATTTCCGACGACCGGGCGCACAGCCGCTTGCCGGTGCGCAGATAGAACGGGGTGCCGGCCCACCGCCAGTTTGCAATATGGGTCTTCAGCGCCAGAAAGCTTTCTGTCTTGGATCTCGGGTTGTCGACCGCGGTGCGGTAGTCCGGCATGGCGTCGGGATCATCCGGGTCCGCGTCGTACTGGCCGCGGACGATGTGATGCGGTTCTACCGGATCCAGCGCACGGATGACTTTCAGTTTCTCGTCGCGCACCGCATCGGGAGAGAACCGTGCAGGCGGTTCCATCGCAATCAGGCACAAAAGCTGCATCAGGTGATTTTGCACCATGTCGCGCATCGCGCCGGACTTGTCGTAGTATTCCCCACGTCCGCCAACCCCGACGGTTTCCGCCACGGTGATCTGGATGTGGTCGACAAACTGGCTGTTCCACAGCGGCTCGAACAACATATTGCCGAACCGCACGGCCATCAGATTCTGAACCGTCTCCTTACCGAGGTAGTGGTCGATCCGGTAGATCTGTTTCTCGTCGAAATACTTTGCCAGGGTGGCGTTCAGGGCCTGCGCTGATGCGAGATCGCGCCCGAAGGGTTTTTCGACAACGATACGGGCCTTTGAGTCCGCCATGCCATGACTTTGCAACCGTTCGGCCAGGTCGCCAAAGAGCGAGGGTGCCACCGAGAAATAAAAGGCTTCGATCCGATCTTTGCCAGCCACGCGCGCCTGCAATTCGCTCCATCCCCTGTCGCCGCGCGCGTCGATGGTGACGTAGTCGAGGCACGTCAGGAACTTTTCCAGCGTTCCGTCTTCGCAGGCTTTGCCGCCGCCGAATTCCTGGATCGCCTCTGCCGCCAGGGCAGCATAATCATGGGCCTCCATATCGCTGCGTGCCGCCCCGATGATGCGCGCGTTCTCGGGCATCTGGCCGGAGCAGTAACGCCGAAACAGTCCCGGCAGGATTTTGCGGCGGGCCAGGTCGCCCGTGCCGCCGAAAATCACTAGATCGAAGGGGTCGACCGGAATAACGCGCGAAACCATGTGAGTTCATCCTGAGTTGCGATGTTTAAGCGTCGTGCGGACCTGTTAGCGCAAACAAAAACAAAATAAAAGCCGTTCACAAGAGCGTGCAAGTAGAACAAAAGATGTTTTCTTGCCTTTACCTATCCCCTAGCACACATTCACCTAAATTCGGAACAAAGGACGTCCTCGCCCATGAAAGACCTCGCACAGGCCAACGCAGGAAAGTTTCTGGACCCTGCCGTCACTGCCAAGGGCGATGCGCGGGCGACGGTAAGCCTTTCTTCCCCCAAGACCCTGTGGTTCAACACGGGCACACTGTGCAACATCGCCTGCCTCAACTGTTACATCGAAAGCAGTCCGACCAATGACCGGCTGGTGTATATCAGCGCGGATGAGGTGACGGATTATCTCAACCAGATCGACGACCGAAACTGGCCGATCTCGGAAATTGCCTTTACCGGTGGGGAGCCTTTCATGAACCCCGAGATGATTGAAATGGCGGAGCGGTCGCTGGCGCGGGGCTATGAGGTGCTGATCCTGACCAATGCCATGCGACCGATGATGCGGAGCGAGATGCAGAAAGGGTTGGTGGCGCTGAACGAAACCTACCCGGGCAAGCTGACCTTGCGGGTATCGGTTGATCATCACGACCCCCTTTTGCATGACGCGGAGCGTGGCGAAGGCGCTTTTGAGAAGACTTTGACCGGCATGAAGTGGTTGCGCGACCATGGTATCCGGATGGCCGTTGCCGGACGGTCGATCATGGCCGAAAACGACCGGGAAAGTCGGCAGGGCTACGCCGCTTTTTTCGCCAGGCACGGCTTTGACATCGATGCGCAAGATCCCGGAATGACAGTTCTTTTTCCGGAAATGGACGAGACTGTCGAGGTGCCAGAGATCACCACCGGCTGTTGGGGAATACTGAACAAATCGCCCGACGCGCTGATGTGTGCATCGTCGCGCATGGTGGTGAAACGCAAGGGCGATATCTCCCCGGTCGTGCTGGCCTGCACGCTCTTGCCCTACACACCTGAGTTCGAACTGGGCGCCACGCTTGAGCAGGCCGAAAAGGACGTCTCGCTCAACCATCCGCATTGCGCGAAGTTCTGCGTTCTGGGCGGCGCGAGCTGTTCTGCCTGACCGTTTCGCAGTCAGTGCAGGGCGAATTCGCCCCGCACGTTGCGCCATTCCCCGGGGCCAATCAGCTTGCGGTGCGTGAACCGCACGGAGTGCAGGGGCCCTTCGATTTCCGACTGCCAGAATTCAACGAATTCAAAGAGCTTGGGATGATCGGGCGCAATATCGTACTCCTGCCAGACGAAGGTGTTCAGAACATGGGTATAGTCCGGCATGTGGTAAAAGAATTCCGCTGTCGTCAGGCCGTAACCTTTCAGCATCAATTCCGTTTCTGAGTTGGGCATTTTGAACCTCTTGACTGCTTCTCACCACCAGAATGCCACGTCGAAATTACTTTTCAATGAAAACAACATACTATCACTTGAATTTGCTGGCTGCCAAATGTGTTAACTGTGAGGGATTGCACCTTATATGCACCCTCTGATATGGTCATTCCACAATATATAGACCCTGCGGCAAAAACGGGCAGACCACGTGAGCGACACACCACAACCCCCTGATAACGATGATGAAATAACACCGGAACGTCCGGAATACGACGGCCCGTCAGTCACCATCGAACACGAGATGCGCACGTCGTATCTCGATTACGCGATGTCCGTCATCGTCAGCCGCGCGATCCCGGATCTGCGTGATGGTCTGAAGCCCGTGCACCGCCGCATCCTTTTTGCGATGCATGAAACCGGCAACACCCACGACAAGGCGTATCGCAAATCCGCCCGTCCGGTGGGTGATGTGATGGGCCAGTATCACCCGCACGGAGATTCCGCGATTTACGACGCATTGGTGCGGATGGCGCAGGATTTCTCGATGTCACTGCCGCTGCTGGATGGTCAGGGCAATTTCGGCTCGATGGACGGTGATAACCCCGCCGCGATGCGCTATACCGAGGTGCGGATGGATAAGCCCGCCGCCTATCTGCTGGCGGATATCGACAAGGACACGGTCGATTTTCAGGACAATTACGATGGCAAGCAGCAGGAGCCGACCGTGCTCCCCGCCCGCTTCCCCAACATGCTGGTCAATGGCGCGGGTGGTATCGCCGTCGGGATGGCCACGAATATTCCACCACATAACCTTGGCGAAGTGGTTAACGCGACGCTCGCCCTGATCGACGAGCCGGATCTGACGTCCGAGCAGCTGATCGACTATGTCCCCGGCCCGGACTTTCCCACCGGTGGCATCATGCTGGGCCGTACCGGCGCGCGCAAAGCCTATCTGGAGGGCCGCGGCAGCGTCATCATCCGTGCGAAAACCCGTGTGGAGGAAATCCGCAAGGATCGTTGGGCCATCATCGTCGACGAGATCCCCTATCAGGTGAACAAGGCCACGATGATCGAGAAGATCGCGGAGCAGGTGCGCGAGAAGAAGATCGAAGGCATCGCCCATGTTCAGGACGAATCCGACCGCAACGGCGTGCGCGTTGTGGTCGAACTGAAACGCGATGCAACGGCAGAGGTGGTGATGAACCAGCTTTACCGGTTCACCCCGATGCAGACGTACTTCGGCTGCAACATGCTGGCGCTGAACGGTGGTCGGCCGGAACAGCTTACGCTGCGCAAATTCCTCACGTATTTCATAGACTTCCGCGAAGATGTGGTGGCGCGGCGCACGGCCTATCTGCTGCGCAAGGCGCGTGAACGCAGCCATGTGTTGTGCGGTCTGGCCGTGGCGGTTACGAATATCGACGAAATTGTCGCCAGCATTCGTGCATCGGCGGATGCGGCGGAAGCGCGCGAGAAGCTGATGACCCGCCGCTGGCCCGCGCAGGACATCCTGCCCTACATCGCGCTGATCGACGACCCCACCCACACTGCCAATGACGATGGCACCTACAACCTGAGCGAGACGCAAGCCCGTGCCATTCTGGAACTGCGCCTCCAGCGGCTCACCCAGATCGGGGTGAAGGAAGTCACTGACGAGCTCGAAGAACTGGCCGGTAAGATCAAGGAATACCTTGAAATTCTCGGCTCGCGTGAGCGGATCATGGGGATCATCGCGGATGAGTTGCGCGAGGTGCGCGATCTCTTCGCCGTGCCGCGCCGCACCGAGATTGTCGACTGGTCAGGCGACATGGAGGATGAAGACCTCATCGCGCGCGAAGACATGGTTGTGACGGTGACAAGCGGCGGCTACATCAAGCGCACGCCTCTGGCCGATTTCCGCAGCCAGCGCCGCGGTGGCAAGGGGCTGGCAGGCATGCAGACGAAAGAAGAGGACGTGGTCACGACCCTCTTTGTCGCCAACACGCATACGCAGCTGTTGTTCTTCACCACGGACGGCATGGCCTACAAGCTCAAGACATGGCGTCTGCCGCAGGGTGGGCGCACCTCCAAGGGCAAGGCGATCGTCAACATCCTGCCGATCCCCACGGGCGTCTCCATCGCGGCGATCCTGCCGATTGACCGGGACGAGAAAGACTGGTCGGAACTGCAGATCGTCTTTGCCACCTCTGCCGGAACTGTGCGCCGTAACGCCTTGAGCGACTTCACAAATGTGAAATCCAACGGCAAGATTGCGATGAAGTTCGAGGATGAACATGCACAGACCACACTGATCAACGCACGGATTGCCTCTCCCGATGATGACGTGATGCTGGTGACGGCGTCCGGTCGTGCGATCCGCTTCCCCTCGACCGATGTGCGGGTGTTCAATTCACGCAGTTCCGTAGGGGTGCGGGGCGTCCGGCTGACCGGCGAAGATAAGGTCGTGTCGATGTCGGTCATCCGCCATTTCGATGCCAGCCCGGACGAACGGGCGGCCTACCTCAAGATGCGCCGCGCGATGGCCGGTCTGGCGGATGACGCGGAGGCGGTCGAAGAAGAAGGCACCGACGCCAATGCCACCATCAGCCAACAGCGTTATGCCGAGATGTCGGCGGCGGAAAACCTGATCCTGACGCTGACGTCCAGCGGTTCCGGCAAGCTCAGCTCAAGCCACGATTACCCGGTGCGGGGACGCGGCGGCATGGGGGTTCAGGCGATGGACAAGGCGATGCGCGGCGGCGCGCTCGTCGCCTCCTTCCCTGTGGAAATGGATGATCAGATCATGCTGGCCACGTCCAAGGGCCAGTCGATCCGGGTGCCGGTCGAAGGCATTTCCTTCCGGTCCCGGTCTGCGGGCGGGGTGAAAGTCTTTGACACCGGCAAGGGCGAAGAGGTCGTGAGCGTGGCCTGGATCGCGGATCAGGGCGACGCGGAGGTGGACGCCGCCGAGACCTGAGCCGCGATATCTGGCAACGCGCGGTGGCAGCGTGGGAGCGATCCGGGCGAATCGCAGGTTAACGCCTTAAAATCAGTGCAAATCACGCGGCACCGCCCGTGCACAGCCTGTACACCACCTGTGCACCGATCCGGCACCGCGTGCCGGGTTAACGCAACGGACGGTCGGGTTTGCCAGGAACGGGTTAACGCCGGCAGGGCGATCCGAAACGCCAATCTGCCGACATGTGTCGGAGGCCAGCGCTCAGGAGATGCCAGCCGGACCCTGACCTGCGACGGCCCTCTTGCAAGTCGTTGACCCAAATCAAGGAGAGCGGCAGGCAACAGCCCTATCATCGCGTCACCATGCCTTTGATGGCGGGATCGACAAAGGGCCAAGATGACGCAAGACCACCCAAACCTCACCTTGCTGTCAAAGCTCGATGTGCGCGACGTGAGCGCCTCGGCACACCTGTTTTCGGATGATTTTGTCTGGCACTATTTCAACCCTAAACTGCCGGATGTTGCGGGAGACTACGCCGGCGTTGACGGGCTCAGAAACTTCTTCGGGATCATTGCCGCAAAAACCGGCGGCACGTTCAGGGTAGCGCCGATTTCCGCGACGCCTTTTGGTGATGAACTGGTGGTGGTTCACGCCCGCGACACCCTGACGTTCGACGGGGCGCCGATTGCCCTTGATGTCGCGGTTGTCTGGCGCATCGTCGCAGGGAAAATCACCGAAGGCTGGGACATTCCGTCAGCCTTCACAACGGCAGCCTGATGTCCTGCCGGTGAGGGGCCTCCCCGGGCCGGTCACATCCTCCGTCATCGTGGCGCGGAAAGCATCCTTTCCCGGCGGCCCGCCGGGCATGTCGGAACGCACACCGGGGAGGAGCGCGCCATGAAGGAAGGGAAATCGCGGACATGGGATGCCCTTGTCATCGGCCCCCGCATGGGGGCTGTCTATGACACCCTGCATCTCGCGGACGCGCTGCCGCTTGCGCCGTCGCGCCCCTATGAGGCGCAGGCACGCGATCTGACGGGATCGCTTTGCCGATGAGGCCGACGCGGTCAAGGCATGGGTGGCCGCACTGCGTGAGAGGCGGGACACGATGTAACGGCTGTTTCCGACCCGTGCCGCGCCTGACCTTGTCGGCCATATGATCGACTGGGGGAACCACCGCGCCATCGACAAATGGTGCGCCCGCACCACGCAGGAAGTGGTCGACGGCATCACCCGGAACCCGGAGCTTGCCGCGGCCCCTACCGCGCAATGGGGGGATCATGGCGGCCGCCCCTTAAGGCCAGCTTTGCGATGCACGCGCTGATCTGCGGCTCTTGTCTGGAAAGTGGCGCGTGGTATCGGTTGGGCGGCGGCAGGGCTTTTGCCGACCATCTGGTTCCGACGATCACGCAGGCCGGTGGCGCGGCCCGCGCCGGCGTGCGGGTTGAGCGGCTTCTGCCCAGGAACGGCAAGGTCACCGGGGTGCGCACATCGGACGGCGAAGACTTCCGGTCGGACGTCGTGACATCCAGTATCGGTGCACGCGGGACGCTCGACACCCTGTTGCCCGCGGGCTGCGCAGACTGGTTCAGGGAGATACAGGCGCTGCCTGCCTCCATTGCCCGTTTCAGCCTGTTTTTGGGGTTCGAAGGCGACGTGGAAGCCGCCGGAGGCACCCGGTCAAACCACTGGTTCTATCCGACAGGAGAGATCGACGCGATCTGGAGCGAAGCACCCGGGGTCACGCCGCCGGGCTTTTTCATCTCGTTCAGATCGCTGAAGGACCCGGCCCACGATTTGGGCCGCAAACAGAAACAGGCGGGCGAAATGGTCGTCTGGACCGATTGGAGCAGCGTCGCCCCATGAGCGGATCGACCGCCCGCGGCGCGCGGCGCGGACTACATGGCCTTCCAGCAGCAGGTGGAGGACAAGATGTTCGCCCTGTTCAGGGTGTGCTATGGGCCGGGATCCTGGCGGCGGCGCGCGTCGATCCGCGGGTTTTCAAGCAGCTCCGGGGGTAAGGTTGTTGGTGTCGAGGGCGGGGTCGGCAGCCGGGGCAGCATCTGTCGGACCGGGCGCGCGGAGTGAGCGGGCCCGTTTCCGATGCCGGTCCGGGGGGCAGGCTCATCTATTCGTGGCGCAGCGCGTCGATGGGGTTCATGCGGGCGGCGCGGCGGGCCGGGAAATAGCCGAAGATCACGCCAACCGCCGCGGAAAAGGCGAAGGCGATCAGGACCACCCCGGCGTCGGGCCGGAACGGGATCGCAAGCAGGCTGGCACCAAGATATCCCAGGCTCAGCCCCGCGGCGATTCCGATCAGCCCGCCAAACAGCGACAGGATGATCGCCTCTACGAGAAACTGCATCAGCACCTGCCGCGCCTGCGCCCCGATCGCCAGCCTGATGCCGATTTCGCGTGTGCGCTCGGTCACCGATACCAGCATGATGTTCATGATCCCGATCCCGCCCACCAACAGGCTCACGGCGGCCACGGCGGAGAGCAGACCGGTCAGCACGCCGGTGATCCCCGACAGCATCGAGGCGATCTGTTTCATGTCCATCACGGTGAAATCGTCATCCTCGCCGCGACCGATCCGCCGCAGGTCACGCAGCACGACCTCGACCTCGCGCACGGCGCGTTCGGTGGGCACGCCGTCACGCACGGCGGCGAACATCAGGTTGACGTCCGTGTTGCCCGATACGCGCCGCTGAAAGGTGCGTAACGGCATGATCACGAAATCGTCCTGATCGTTGCCGAAGGTCGACGCGCCCTTGGATTTCAGCAGACCGATCACCTCGCAGGACAGTTTGCGGATGCGGATCACCTCGCCCAGCGGATCGGCGGTGCCGAAAAGATCCTTGCGCACGGTTTCCCCGATAACGCAGACAGGTTTGCCGGATTTCAGCTCCGCCGTATCGAAGAGCCGGCCACGCGCGATCTCCCAGCCGGCGGCCGTGAAATAGCGGTTGTCGGTGCCGACGATATCCGTCCGCCGGTTTTCGTTGCCAAAGACAACACGGCCGCGCGACATGCTCATCGGGGCGGAGACGTCGATTAGTGCCAGCTGTTCTTGCAGCAAATCGTTTATGCGCAGGTCGAACATCGGTGTCGCCGTGCCGGCGGGGCCGCCCTCCATCGCGTCCTCGCCGGGCAGGATCATCAGAAGGTTGCTGCCCAGCTTTTCCACATCGGCGGTCACCTGTTCCGTCGACCCCTGCCCGACCGTCACCATGGCAATCACGGCACCCACGCCGATGACGATGCCCAGCACCGTCAGAAAGGACCGCAGCGCATTGCGAAAGATGGCCTGTATCGCCAGCCTGATGGTTTCCCACAGCATGTCAGGCCGCCTCCTCTGTCGGCGTATCGCGCTCGATCCGCCCGTCGACCATCCAGATCAGGCGCCGGGCATAGCGGGCCATCTCGGCCTCGTGGGTGACCATGACGATGGTCAGCCCGTCGGTTTCATTCAGATCCCTGAGCACCTCCATGATCTCGCGCGACAGCTTGGTGTCGAGGTTGCCGGTCGGCTCATCGGCCAGCACCACCTGCGGGTTGCCCGCCAGAGCGCGGGCGATGGCGACACGCTGCTGCTGACCGCCCGACAGCTCGGAGGGGTCATGATGCGCGCGGTGTTCCAGCCCCACCTTGGCCAGCGCCTCGATCGCGGCGGCGTGGCGTTCGGCGCGGCCCATTCCCTTGTAAATCAGCGGCAGTTCCACGTTATGCAACGCCGTGGTGCGGGCAAGCAGGTTGTAGCCCTGAAAAACGAAGCCGAGATAATGCCTCCGCAGGAGCGCCCGCAGATCCCGGCTCAGCCCTGCCACCTCAACCCCGTTGAACCGGTACTGTCCGGCGGTCGGCGCATCAAGACAGCCGATGACGTTCATCGCTGTCGATTTGCCGGACCCGCTGGGCCCCATGATCGCGACGAAATCGCCCTCGTCAATGTCCAGATCAATGCCGTCAAGCGCGCGCACCTCCGCCTCGCCGTGGCCATAGACACGCGAAATGCCGCGCAGGTGGATGAGCGGGAGGCGCCGGGTCGCCGCGTCAGTCATCGATGCGCTCCGTGATGACCAGATCACCGGGTGCGAGGTCTCCGTCGAGGATCTGCGTCCGGCGCCCGTCGGTGGCCCCGGGGCGTACCGCGATCTCGGTCGGCGCGCCATCGCGCAGCACCCAGAGCGTTCGGTTGTCGGCGCGTGCGGCCTCCTCGAAATCCTGCGGGATGAGCATGCCCAGCAGGCCGCTTCGGTCGTCCTCTTCCGCCTCCGGCTCACGCGGCGGGACATACCGCAGGGCGGCATTGGGGACGGTCAGCGCATCGGCGATCTCGGCAACGGTAATGTCGGCGGTCGCGGTCATGCCCGGGCGCAGGGCCAGGTCCGCGTTGTCGATGGTCAGGAGCGCCTTGTAGGTTACCACGCCGTCCACTGTCCTGGGCGCAAACCTGATCTCGGAAATCTCGGCGGGAAAGACCCGCTCGTCGTAAGCCTCTACCGTGAAATCAGCGCGGTTACCCACCGCCGTGCGTCCGATGTCGGCCTCGTCGATGTCGACCTGAAGCTCCATCTTGCTGAGGTCTTCGGCCACGGTGAACAGCACCGGTGCCTGCAGCGTTGCCGCCACGATCTGCCCCTCGTCGATGGCGCGGTCCAGCACGATGCCGTCGATGGGCGAACAGATGCAGGCCTTGTCGAGCTCCGTCTGATACAGATCGAGTTCTGCCTCGGCGAGGCTCTGATCCGCGAGCGCCGATTGCAGTTCGGCGGTTGCGCGGGTGAAATTCGCCTGCTGGGTCACCAGGGTCTGATGTGCGGTCACGCCCCGGGCCTCAAGTTGCTGGGCATTTTCGAATTTCTCGCGGGCGTCCTCAAGGGTGGCGCGGGCCATCGCGACCCGGGCGATGCGGCTGTCGAGGGCAGCCTTGCTGACCGCGACCTGCGCGTTGAGCTTGGCGGTATCGAGTTCCGCCAGGATGCTGCCCCTCGACACCTTGTCGTTGAAATCCACGTGCACCTTGCCCATCGTGCCCGAGAGTTCGCTTGATATCTCGACCAGGTTCGTGGGCTCTATTGTCCCGGTGGCGGTGACCGTGACGCGCAGGTCGGCGGTTGTCGCCCTGGCGGTGACGTATTGCACCGCGCCGTCTTTTCCCCCCAGCGTGGCCCATGCCAGAAGGCCACCCGCGAGCACCAGCAGGGCCGCACCGTATTTGACCCAGGCCGGCACGCGCGGACCGGCCGGTCCGAGCCCCAGGGTCTTTGCCACGTCGTCCGATGCCTCTGCCATGCCGCCGTCCACTCCGTTGCGTTTCGCAGCACAGCGTAGCGTCCTGGCGCCTTGGTGTGTTTGACCCATATCAAGGGAAGAGGTGCCAATTGGCCAGCAATGCGGCGACGCCTCGGACGATCAACACACTGCATCCGTGCTTGCGACCGGGGCCTGGGCGTGGGAGGGTCGCCTGACCGGGATTGCCGCAGGCTCGGGCAGCGGCGGTCAGAGCCCGTAGATGCCGGTGAATTTTTCCTTCAGATAGGCCAGCAGCGGGGCTTCGGAGGGTTCCGCGCCGCGGGCGCGCGCGATGACCTCGCGTGGCTCATAAAGGCCGCCGTGGGATTGCACGTTGTCGCGCAGCCAGCCGGTGGCCGCCGAAGTGTCGCCCCGGGCCAGCTGACTGTCGAGTTCCGGCAGGGCGCTGCGCATGGCTTCGTGCAGGCAGCCCGCGTAGACATTGCCAAGGCTGTAGGTCGGGAAATACCCGAACAATCCGACGGACCAGTGCACGTCCTGCAGCACGCCGTTGGACGGCTTGTCCACCGGGTAGCCGAAATCCGCCTCGAAGCGGTCGTTCCACGCGGCTTCCAGATCGGCGACCTGCAAGTCATCCGCCATGAGCGCGCGTTCCAGATCGAAGCGCAGCAGGACATGCAGGTTATACTGCAGCTCGTCGGCCTCGGTGCGGATATAGCCGTCGGAGACCCGGTTCACGCAGGCGTAGAAGGAGTCTTCATCCGCGATCCCGAAATCGCCGAAGGTGTCTTTCATCTGCCCGAAAAGCCACCCGGTGAAGGCGCGGCTGCGCCCGATCTGGTTTTCGTAGATCCGGCTCTGGCTTTCATGCACGCCCATGGACACCCCCTCACCCAGCGGGGTGAGCAGATAGTCGCGGCTGATGTTCTGTTCATAGGCAGCGTGGCCGACCTCGTGGATCGTCGAATAGAAGCAGTTGAAGGGATCATCGGGGTTGGTGCGGGTGGTGATCCGCACGTCGAGCCCGGACCCGGAGCTGAAAGGATGCACGGCCTTGTCCACGCGGCCATGGGTCATGTCGTACCCGAAGGCCCGGGCCAGCTTGCGCGTCAGTTTCATCTGCGCGGCCTCATCGAAGGTGCCTTTGAGGGTTGGCGGCGCCTTGGCGTCGCGCACGGCGGCCCTGAGCGCGGAGAGTTCGGGACGCAACGCACCGAACATCGCTTCCAGTTCGGCGCCGGTGGTGCCGGGTTCATAATCCGACAGCATGGCGTCATAGACGTCCCCGCCATTGGCCAATGCCTGCCCTTCCTCGCGTTTCAGCGCGATCACCTCTTCCAGCGTCGGGGCAAAGGCGGAAAAGTCGTCGCTGCCGCGGGCGTCGGCCCAGGTGCCCTGCGCTTGCGAGGTCACGCGGGCGATCCGGGCGGCCAGCGCGGCGGGCACCTTGCTGGCGCGCGTATGGCTGCGGCGGATGTGACGCAATTGCGCGGCGGCCGGGGCATCGAGATCGGTGCCCTCCAGCTCCGCCAGCCAGTCGGCCACGCGGGCATCGACACGACGGGCGTGCAGCACCGCCTCCATCGCCGCCATTTCCTCGCCGCGCTGGGGGGCGGCCCCGCGGGGCATCATGGTTTCCTGATCCCAGCCCAGCCGCCCGGCCACCTGCGCCAGTGCTTGTGTTTCGCGGGCATGGGCCATGAGGGCGTCGAAGGCGTTCATGCAGAATTTCCTCTTAATGATGTGGCGATGGGGTAGCCGCTCAGGAACCGGGCGCGCAGGATCAGCACCCAGAGAACAACGGCCAGAAGCTGGTGCAGCAAGGCGATATGCACCGGCGCGCCGTAGAGCACGGTGACAACGCCGATGGCGATTTGCAGGGCCGTGGCGGCGATCACGGCGTTGAAGGCGAAGCGGGTGGTCTGATGCGCGGATGTGCGACCGCGCAGCCAGACGATCACCGCGAAGCCCGCCAGGAGATAGCCGCTGACCCGGTGAATGAACTGCACCAGACCCGGGCTCTCGAAGAAATTACGCCAGGCCGGCTCCAGCACGAAGGCGCTGGCGGGAAAGACCTGACCGCCCATCAGGGGCCAGTCGGTGTAACTGCGCCCGGCATCGATGCCGGCCACCAGCGCGCCCAGAAGGATTTGCAGGAAGGTAAAGTGCAGCAGCCCCGTCGACAGGCGCCAGTGCCGGGCTTCCCTTGTGCGGCGTGCCTGCATCAGGTCGCGCGCCGTGCGCCCCAGTTCCAGGATGTACCAGGTGATGACACCGAGGATGACAAAAGCCAGCCCGAGATGGGTCGCCAGCCGGTAACTGGCCACATCCGTGATGGCCTCGCCCTGCGTCACGCCGGAAGCGACCATCCACCAGCCAATCGCCCCCTGGGCACCACCGAGAGCGCCCAGCAGAAGCAGCTTCGGCGTCCAGCCCGAGGGGATCTGACGGCGCACCGCGAACCAGACAAAGCCAAGCGCCCATACCAGCCCGACGACCCGGCCCAGTTGACGATGGCCCCACTCCCACCAGTAGATGACCTTGAAGTCATCCAACTGCATCCACTGGTTCTGTATACTAAACTCATCAATCGCCTGATACTTGGCGAATTCCATCTCCCACGCGGCCGCATTCAGCGGCGGCAGGGCGCCGGTGATCGGGCGCCATTCGGTGATGCTTAGGCCGCTGTCGGTCAGCCGCGTCAGCCCGCCGACGGCGATCATCAGGACCACCAGTGCGAACAGAGCCATGAGCCAGCGCCGGATCGCGCCGCGCGCCCCGCCATGGCCCTGATCGATCCCCCCCGGCCGGGCGGCGGGGCGCGTGGTCTCCGCGCTACCGACCTCTTCGAAGAGCTTGCGCTTGCCGCTCATCCCGTTGTCCTTGTCTTGCTTCGCGATGCATACCTATGCCGCCTGCGCCTGCAGGTCCAGCGCGTCTAGTCGTCGCGTGTTTTCCAGCGGACGATCTGGCGCATCACCCCGTGCAGCATCTGCACATCCGCCCGGGTCAGGGGCATGCGGCTCCACATGTTGCGCAGGTTGATACGCATCGAGTGCGCCTTGTGATCGGGAAAGAAGAAGCCCGCCTCCTCCAGCCGGTCCTGGTAGTGATTGGCCAGATGTTCAACCTCGACCGCCTCGGCCCAGTCGGTCCCGGCCATCTCGGTGGTCGCAGGCGTCACCGCGCCGACCGCCCGCCTCCATTCATAGCCCACCAGCAGCACGCATTGCGCAAGGTTGAGGGAGGCAAAAGCCGGGTTGACCGGTACCGAGATGATCGCATTGGCGCGCGCGATATCGTCATTCTCCAACCCCGCCCTTTCCGGCCCGAAAAGCACCGCGACGCGCTGGCCCTCTGCAATCCTGCCGGCGGCCATCCGCATCGCGGCTTCGGGGCTGACCACGGGCTTGGTCAGATCGCGCGCCCGCGCCGTGGTCGCAAAGACATAAGTGCAGTCACGAATGGCATCCGGCAGATCGGGGCTGAGGCGCGCCGCGTCCAGCAAACGCCCAGCCCCGCTGGCCATCGCGGTGGCATTCGGGTTCGGCCAGCCATCGCGCGGCGCCACAAGCCGCATCCGGTCGAGGCCGAAATTCCACATCGCGCGGGCCGCAGCCCCGATGTTCTCTCCCATCTGGGGACGCACCAGAACGAAAGCGGGGGTGCCGGGCTGTTCAACGGGGTCTGTCATACCCGCCTCTTACGTCGCGACCGGCGCCGCCGCAACACACCGCGTTTCTTCGGTTCATAAATATCCTCGCCGAAGGCATAAAAGTTTCCATTCACCGGCGCTTGCGCTACTGGTCGGGGCACTATCTTCGAAGGACCACACCATGGACACGCCAGAACAACCGCAACTCTACCTGATCACCCCGCCGGAGTTCGAGTTGAGCAGTTTCCCCGATCTTCTGGCCTCGGTTCTGGACGCCCACGCGGTGGCCTGCGTCCGGCTCAGCCTCGCCACGCGGGACGAGGACCGGCTGGCGCGCGCCGCGGATGCGCTGCGCGAGGTCACACATGCCCGCGATGTTGCCCTCGTCCTGAGCGATCACACGCTGCTGTCGGACCGGCTGGGGCTCGACGGGGTCCATCTGACGGACGCGGCCCGTTCGGTGCGCGACACCCGCAAGGCGCTGGGAGACGACGCGATCGTCGGCAGCTTCTGTGGCGCCTCGCGCCACGACGGCATGAGCGCGGGCGAAGCGGGTGCGGATTACGTCAGCTTCGGGCCCGTGCAGCCCTCCGGCCTCGGCGATGGCAGCTTTGCCGGGCTGGACCTGTTCCAGTGGTGGTCCGAAGTGATCGAGGTTCCGGTTGTCGCCGAGGGCGCGCTGGACGCCGCGATGGTTGCCACGCTCGCCCCGCATACCGATTTTTTCGGCATCGGCGAGGAGATATGGGCCACCGAGGCCCCCGGCGACGCGCTGGCCGATCTGATCGCGGCCATGGGTTAGACGGCTAGAGAAAGACCCGTTCGACGAACCAATAGGCCCCTACGGCCGCGATCGCGCAGGAAGCGGGGATCGCGATCCGGGCGCGGTACCACTGCTGGCGCGCAAACCACCCCACCAGCGCAAAGGCGATGGCGATCACTGTCAGCTGCCCCAGTTCCACCCCGATGTTGAAGCCGATCAGCGCGGGAATGAATTGCCCCTCGGGCAAGCCAAACTCCCCCAGCACGGACGCAAACCCGAGCCCGTGCAGCAGGCCGAAGAGAAAGATCACCACGGGCCGCCACGGGTTGAGGCCGGAGGTGAAGATATTTTCCACCGCGACAAAGACGATCGAGGCGGCAATCAGCGGCTCCACGATCGCCGGATTGATGCTCACCAGCCCCAGAGCGCCCAGGGCCAGCGTCACCGTGTGCGCGAGGGTGAACGCGCTGATCTGCCAGACCAGCGGGCGCAGCCGCGTGCTGAGAAAGAAAAGCCCCAGGACAAACAGGATATGATCGAGCCCCTTGGGCAGGATATGATCGAAGCCAACCGGGATATAACCGAGAAACGCCTCTGTCGCCGTCTGGGCCCCGCCCCCGCCAAGGGCAATCGGCGGGCTGGTGTCGCCCCCTGCGAGATACCCGGTGAAGGGTTCTGGCACGCCCTGCTGCCGCAACACCAGCGCGCCGGCCCCGTCCGGCCAGGTGACCGTGATCGCCGCTGCATCCTGCGGCAGTGGCGCGGAGAGCGTCAGGAGCGAAATGCGCGGCAGTTCAATGTCGATGCCGTCGGGGATGTCGACCTGTACGATGCTGAATTCCAGCGGCACCCCGGCCCCTGCAAGCGGGACCCTGTTCCATGCCGCAAGCAGCTCGGGCACCCGGGCCTGCAGGGCGTCCGCGGACAGATCACGCAAAACTGAATAGGCAACACCGGCCGCGTCATCGTCGGTGTTATCAACCGCATCGAGGTCGACGCCGGCCAGAAACGCCTCCAGATTAATGCGAAAATCCAGCGTGACGGTTGCGCCGTCCTCCACGAAGAGGTCCGCGATGGTCGGCACCAGTTCATGGGCGCGGGCGGACGGGACGGCCTGAAGGATGGAAGCGGTTGACAATGCCGCCAAAAGTAACAGCTTGGAAAGAAAGGTCGTCATCTGTGGTATCATCATGTTCTCGCGTTTTCTGATCGCTGTTCTATTGTTGTCCGGTCAGCCGGGCTTTGGCCATGAGTTCTGGATTGAACCTGAGAGCTATCAGGTGGAACCGGGGGCATCAATGACCGCCACCTTGCGGAATGGGCAGAATTTCGAAGGTATTTCTCTTGCATGGTTTGACAATCGCTTCACTCGGTTTGAATTGGCCACGGGAGAGACGCTGACGCCCGTGGAAGGTCGGATGGGCGACACACCCGCACTGCAGGCCATCGCGCCCGGCGACGGGCTGTTGATCGTGCTGCACGAGACCACCCCTTCCAACCTTACGTACAAGGAGTGGGAAAAGTTTCTGGCCTTTGCCGAGCATAAGGATTTTCCCACTGCCGCGGCCGCGCACACCGCCGCCGGTTGGCCAAAGGAAGGCTTCCGCGAAAGCTACACCCGGCATGCCAAGGCCCTGATGGCTGTCGGGGATGGGTCGGGACAAGACCGGGCGTTTGGCCTGGCGACGGAGTTTGTGGCGCTGACCAACCCCTATGATCCGCAGTTCGACGGAAACATGCGGGTGCGGGTGACTTACCAGGGCCTGCCCAGGCGGGACGCGCAGGTCGAGGTCTTTGACAAGGGTGCCGACGGGACTGTCGCGGTGTCGCTGACCCGCACGGACCAGGATGGGGTGGCGGTGGTGCCCGTGACACCCGGGCATAGCTACCTTTTTGACGCCGTTGTGTTGCGCGCAAGCCCTCAGGCAGGCAGCTCCGAGAAAGCGCCTGTCTGGGAAACGCTCTGGGCGGCGCTGACCTTTGCGGTGCCGGAATAATCCGCCGCCGGGCCTCTTGAACCCCCAGCCGTTCCCGGTCACAAGGCTGTCATGACGGCGACACCGGATATTTTATGCATTGGGTCTGTCCTCTGGGACGTGATCGGGCGCTCGGCCAGCGCGATGCGTCAGGGGTCTGACGTGCCGGGGCGGATCACGCGCCTGCCCGGCGGCGTGGCGATGAACATCGCCATGACCCTTGCGCGATTTGACCTGACGCCCGCGCTGCTGACGGCGATAGGCCGGGATGCCGAAGGTGACGAACTGATCGCGGCCTGCGCCGCGCGCGGCATGATCACCGACACAATCTACCGGTCCGATGATCTGCCGACCGACATTTACATGGCCGTTGAAGGTGCAAACGGCCTGATTGCCGCGATCGCCGATGCGCATTCGCTCGAAGCTGCCGGGTCCAAGATACTGGCGGCCCTGTCCGACGGTCGCCTTGCGACCGCCGAGGCGCCCTACAGGGGGCTGGTGGCACTGGATGGCAACCTGACACTCAACCTGCTCGGCGATATCGCGCGCAGCCCGCTGCTGGCGCAGGCCGACCTGCGCGTGGCCCCCGCCTCGCCCGGAAAGGCCGAGCGTCTGGCCCCCTTTCTGCAGGCCGGGCGCGGAACCCTCTATGTCAACCTCGAAGAGGCGGGCCTGCTGTGCCAGACGCGCTTTGACAGCTCGCGCGCCGCAGCCGAAGGTTTGCTGAAACGCGGGGCGGCGCGGGTGCTGGTCACCGATGGCGGCGCGGATGCCACCGAAGGCCGCCCAGATGGCCTGATGACCCTGACGCCCCCGCAGGTGCTGGTGACGCGGGTGACCGGTGCCGGTGATACCTTTATGGCAGCGCATATCGCCGCCGACGCCGGCGGTGCCCCCGCCGGAGAAGCCCTGAGCCGCGCCCTGCAGGCCGCCGCAACCTACGTGTCCGGAGAAACCGCCCTATGACCGCCCTGCCCCTGATCCTATCCACCGAAGTGGCCGCCGCCAAATCCTCCGGCCGGCCCGTTGTGGCGCTTGAATCCACCATCATCACCCATGGCATGCCCTATCCGCAAAACCTCGACGTCGCCCGCGAGGTCGAAAACGAACTGCGCGCGCTGGGTGTGACACCTGCCACCATCGCAGTGATCGCGGGCAGCCTGCACATCGGGCTGGAGGACGGCCAGCTTGAAAAACTTGCGCAGGCCAAATCGGTCGCCAAACTGTCGCGCGCGGATCTTGCGGCGTGCATGGCCACCGGCGGGACCGGGGCGACAACCGTCGCCGCCACCATGATCGCGGCCCATGCGGCGGGCATCCGGGTCTTTGCCACGGGCGGTATCGGCGGGGTGCACCGGGGCGCGGAGGACAGTTTCGACATTTCCGCCGACCTGATGGAGCTGGCGCAAACCCCGGTGACTGTCGTGGCTGCTGGTGCCAAGGCGATACTGGATGTCGACAAGACGCTGGAAGTGCTCGAAACACAGGGTGTGCCGGTGATCGCGGTGGGGCAGGACAGTTTCCCGGCGTTCTGGAGCGCCGCATCCCCCCTGAAGGCGCCGCTGCGGATGGACAGCGCGGGCAGCATTGCCCGGGCGCATCACATGCGCGGCCTGCTGGGCCTGCCCGGCGGCCAGCTGGTGGCCAACCCCATTCCGCAGGAAGACGAGATATCGGCAGAGACGCTTGCCCCGATCATTGCGCAGGCCCAGTCGGATGCAGATGCGCATGGTATCCGGGGAAAGGCGGTGACACCCTACTTGCTGCAACGGATCTTTGAGCTGACCGAAGGACGGTCGCTGACGGCCAATATCGCGCTGGTGCGCAACAATGCCCGGCTGGCCGCCGCGATTGCCTCTGAATTGAACGGTATGTCACGCCTTGCGTGAAGTTGAGCCCTTTGGCATCGGACGCCCATTGTGAAGCTCTCCCAAAGCGCCTAACTACAGCTAACCAGTCTGAGAAATGTTATGAATACGCCGTTTGATCCCGAGCCACCGCTCACCCGCCGAAGCCTTTTTGCCCGTTTGCGCGCGTCCTTTCTGACCGGGCTTGTCGTGATCGCGCCCGTCGGGCTGACGATCTGGCTGATCTGGTCCGTCGTCGGATGGATCGACGGGTTCGTCCTGCCGCTGGTGCCGGGCTCGTACCAGCCCGACCGGGTGCTGCAGGACTGGTTGGGCCTTGATCCGGAGATCCAGATCAACATCCGCGGCATCGGCGTGGTGATCTTCCTGGTCTTCACCGTGATCGTCGGGTGGATGGCCAAGGGCATCATCGGACGGTCCCTGATCCGCTACGGCGAAAGCCTTGTCGAGCGTACCCCCGTCGTGCGCACGATCTACTCCGGGATCAAGCAGATCTCGGAGACGGTATTTGCCCAGTCCGAGCGGTCGTTCGAGAAAGCCTGCCTGATCGAGTACCCGCGCCGCGGCATCTGGGCGATCGGCTTCATCTCGACCGGCACCAAGGGCGAAATCGCCGCCCGCGCGAACAACGCCGATCCGATGGTCAGTATCTTTGTGCCCACCACGCCAAACCCGACATCCGGATTCCTGCTGTTTTTCCCCGCGGATGACATCATCGAACTGGAGATGACGGTGGAAGACGCGGCCAAACTGGTGATCTCGGCGGGTCTTGTCTATCCCAACGGCAAGGATCCGACGCGGCCGCCAAAGGAAAATGCCGCCTGACGCTACTGGAACATCTCCACCAGATCGACCGAACTGCGGGTGTTGAGGTCTGATTTATGGTGCGTGATAAAGGCATCCGCCGCTTTCTGGCCCGCCTCCTTCAGCCGTGACAGCGTGAAGGGCGTCGGTACCAGTTTTGTGGCGACCGACAGCTCGTTCATCAACGCATCATCCGCGATCATATGCACCAGAACGCGGCTCTTCTGCTCGGTCGACAGCGCGCCCTTTGCCAGCAGCCGCTGCACGAATTCGATGGCGCGCAATTCACGCAGCAGCGAGGAATTGAAGCTGATCTCGTTGATCCGGTTCTGGATGGCCTGCGCGGTGCGCGGGATCCCGGTGCGTTCCAGCGGGTTGATGTTGATGATCAGGATGTCATCGGGCAGCGCGGGGTTGAACAGCGGAAAGAGCGCCGGATTACCGGTATAGCCGCCGTCCCAAAATGCCTCTTTCAGACCGGTCTCCGCATCCTCGACCTCGACGGCCTGAAAGATCGTCGGCAGACAGGCGGAGGCGAGAATGGCATTCGTGCTGATCTCGCTGTCCTTGAACACCCGCACCTTGCCGTTGCGCACGCGGGTGGCGCAAATGAACAGACAGGGGCCCTTGCCGCCCTCCTCATGCACGGCATCAAGATCGAACTGCTCGACGATTTCGCGCAGCGGGTTGCGATAAAACGGCCCGTAGCTATAGGGCGACACCGCGCGCGACCACGCGTCCGCGGCGATGACCGGCCATGAATACTCAAGCGCCTGGCTGAAGTCGGACAGCGAGAACGGCACCATCCATTCCGGCAGGCGCATCTCGGGCCGCGCGCCAACCTCGCGCCACAGCCAGTCCAGCCGGTCGCGCGCGCCCTGCCGTCCGCCATCGATCATGCCGGATTTGAGCGCGGCCCCGTTCAGCGTGCCGGCAGAGGTGCCGGAGATGGCGGCGATGTGGATGTCTTCTTCGCACAACAGCCGGTCCAGCACCCCCCATGTGAAGGCACCATGCGCGCCGCCGCCCTGCAGGGCCAGGTTGATCCGCTTGACCGCCATGTGATGTCCTTCCACTCACGATTTCTCTGGTTTGGAAATATCCCCGCCGGAGGCAAAGAAGTTCTTATAGCGCAGTCCAGCCGCCATCGACGCTGATGGTGGTACCGGTGATCTGGGCCGCGGCATCCGAGCACAGGAAAGTCGCGGTGCCGCCCATCTGCTCCACGGTGGCGAACTCCTTCGAGGGCTGCCGGGTCAGCATGACCTTCTCGATCACCTCTTCCCGCGACATGTCGTATTCCTTCATCGTGTCGGGGATCTGCTTTTCGACGATCGTGGTCAGCACGTATCCCGGGCAGATCGCGTTGGCGGTGATCGGCTCCTGCGCGGTTTCCAGCGCGGTTGTCTTGGTCAGCCCGACAACCCCGTGTTTGGCCGCGATATACGCCGCCTTGTAGGGCGAGGCCGTCAACCCGTGCGCGGAGGCGATGTTGATCACCCGCCCCCAGCCGGCAGCCCGCATCTTTGGCAGGGCCGCGGCTGTGGTGTGAAAGGCCGAGCTCATGTTGATGGCGATGATCGCGTCCCATTTTTCCGCCGGAAAGTCGGGGATCGGCGCCACGTGCTGGATACCGGCATTGTTCACCAGGATATCGCAGGATCCGGCGTCCTCGATGAGGCGGCGGCACTGATCGCCCCTGGACATATCGGCCTGGATGTACCTTGCGGTCACGCCCGTCTCCGCAGCCAGCTTGGCCGCCAGCGCATGATCCTCCTCACTGTCGGTGAAAGAGTTCAGCACGACATCCGCACCCGCCCGCGCCAGCTCATATGCGATGCCCAGCCCGATGCCCGAGTTCGATCCGGTGATGACGGCCGTTTTGCCTGCCAGTGAAATTTCGAATGCCATGTCGCGTCCCTTTCCCGTTGTCGCAATGCTGCGTTGCACACATAATGCCCTGCTGCGTCTGCAAAGGAAACGCCCATTTCACTCAAGGTTGTGTGTCCCGGGGGCGTACTCCACCCCACGCAGAACAGTTTGCCAAACGGACAGGCACAAAAAAAACGCCTGCACAAGGCAGGCGTTAAGTTATTGAGGCAGGTTTCATACAGGCAAGAAACCTATCGAGCAGTGACCTTGTTATAAGCAATCTCGCGCCACAGGCCAAGCTAAAAGTTTGATAAGACGTAAATACCTCGGTAGTCTCAGCCTCAAGAAAACAAGGGCAGCAGGGGATTGTCTCCAATATGGGTACTGTTTATTTCCGTGCGTCCAAGCGGATTTTTGCCATGTGGCTGGCGATTCTCTGGGCATCCACGGCCCAGGCGGAACCGTCTCACGGGATATCTATGTATGGCACGCCTGCCCTGCCACCTGATTTTGTGTCACTGCCTTACGTACGCCCCGATGCCCCCAGGGGTGGCAGTATCACCCTTGGCAATACCGGCGGGTTCAACAGTCTGAACCCCTTCGTGCGCAAGGGCACGGTTCCGTGGCAGCTGCGCTTTCTCACCCATGAAAGCCTCATGGGGCGCTCCTGGGATGAACCCTTTACGCTTTACGGGCTTCTGGCCGAATCAATCGAGGTGCCGGACGACCGGTCATGGGTGGCCTTTACCCTGCGCGAAAACGCCCGGTTCTCGGACGGCTCCCCTGTGACGGTCGAGGATGTCATCTTTTCATATGAGCTGCTCGGCACCGAGGGGCACCCGCGCTATCACGGACTGGCCCAGCAGATTGACAGCATTGAGAAAACCGGCCCGCGTTCGCTGCGCATCGCGTTCAACACGGACAACCGCGAACTGGCCCTGCTGGCCGGGATGCGCCCGATCCTCAGCCGGGCGCAGTGGGAGGGCCGCGATTTTGCCAATGCGCCGCTGGATGCTGTCCCGCTGGGCACCGGCCCTTACGTTGTGGCCGGGTACGAGGCCGGTCGCTTTGTGCAACTGACCCGCAATACCGACTACTGGGGGGCCGATGTGCCTTTCCGGCGCGGCACGCATAACTTCGACAGCATCAAGCTTGATTTTTACGGCGACGCCGCCGTTTTCTTCGAAGCCTTCAAGGGCGGCGACGTGTCGGCCCTGCGCGAGTTCAACGCGGAGAAATGGGCCACCCAGTATGATTTCCCGGCGATCACGCGTGGCGATGTCATCAAGTCGGAAATACCGCATGAAAAACCCTCCGGCATGACCGGTTTCGTGATGAACACCCGCACGGCGCCGTTTGACGACTGGCGCGTGCGCGAAGCGCTGATACAGGCGTTCAATTTCGAATTCATCAACGATACGCTGACCGGTGGCGTGCAGCCGCGGATCACCTCGTATTTTTCCAATTCCGGCCTTGCGATGCGCCCCGGTCCGGCCTCCGGCCCGGTGGCTGACCTGCTTGCGCCGTTTGCGGCGGATCATCCGCCCGGCGCGCTCGATGGTTACGCGCTGCCGGTCAGCGACGGTTCTGCGCGCAATCGCAAAGGCATCCGCAAGGCGATGGCACTGCTGGAAGAGGCCGGCTGGACCGCAGAGGGCGGCGAGATGCGCAACAGCGCCGGGGAGCCGCTGGCCTTCACCATTCTGCTTGCCCAGGACAGCAGCGAAAACCTCGCCATCGCCGATCTTTACGTGACCGGGCTGAAACGCCTGGGCATTGATGTCACAATCGAAACGACCGACAGCGCGCAATACACCGAGCGCACCAATGCCTTCGATTTCGACATGACCTATTTCCGTCGCGCATTGTCCCTGTCGCCGGGCAATGAACAGCGCTTTTACTGGGGGTCCGACGCGGCGGAGCAACCGGGCTCGCGCAACTGGATGGGGGTATCCTCGCCCGCCGTGGACAGCATGATCGACACGATGCTGACCGCCCGGGACGAGGATGAATTTGTTGCCGCCGTCCGCGCGCTGGACCGCCTGTTGACCGCCGGGCGCTACGTGATCCCGTTCTGGCAGTATACGCAGACGCAGATCGCCCATATCCGGGAAATGCGGTACCCCGAGCGCGTGCCCGTCTATGGCGACGGGCCGAATTTCATGCCGGAAGTCTGGTGGTACGATCCGTCGTGACGCGCCGGACCGGCCCGGCCCCGGGGATGACCAGACCGTGAAAGATATTCCATGATCCGAAAACTTGCTGCCGAGGCCCTGGGGACCGCCTTGTTGATCATCTCGGTGCTGGGCAGCGGCATCATGGCGGCCGATCTTGGCGCCGGGAATGTCGCCGTGATGTTGCTGGCCAATGCCATCGCCACGGGCTGCATGCTGTATTGCATCATCACGGTGCTGGGCCCGGTTTCGGGCGCGCATTTCAATCCGGCGGTGACACTGGCCTTTTTGTTGCGCAGAAAACTCCCGCCGCGACAGGCGACGCTTTATGTCGCCGCACAGATCGCGGGCGGGCTGGCGGGGGTGTGGATCACCCATGGGATGTTCGATCTGGACCTGCTGCAAACCGCCTCGACGATGCACCGCACCGGCGGGGCGCAGTGGTTCTCCGAAGTCTGTGCCACCTTCGGCTTGCTGTTCGTGATCTTCGGCGGGCTGAAGGCGCGGCCCGAGGCGGTGCCGGCGCTTGTGGCGCTCTATATTACCGGTGCCTACTGGTTCACCGCCTCAACCAGCTTTGCCAATCCGGCGGTGACCATCGCGCGCGGCTTTTCCGATACCTTCGCGGGTATCTACCCCGGCCATATTCCCGGTTTCATCATCGCGCAGGTTGTCGGTGTGGGCCTTGCGCACCTGATCCTGCCGAAACTGGTCGGGCGGCATTAGACGAGCGAAGTGACCCAGAGGATATTGGCGTCCTCTTCGCTGACCGAGACAACATTGTGCCCCATCGTGGCGTCATAATAGGCGCTGTCGCCGCGGCGCATTTCAATGGGCTCGTAGAACTCGGTATAAAGACGGATGACCCCGGTGAGCACGTAGAGGAACTCTTCACCATCGTGGCGCACCCAGCCGTCGAATTCCTCCATCCGCCGCGCGCGGACACGGGCGCGATAGGGCAGCATCTGTTTCTTGGTCAGCGTTTCCGCGAGCAGTTCATGTTCATAGGTCACCGTGGCCTGCGCGGTGCCCTGCCCGGTCTTGGTCACCGCCAGGCGCCCGTTCACCTGCCCGGCCCGGGGCGGGGTAAACAATTGCGGGATCGAAATATCCAGCCCGACCGCAAGCTTTTTGAGCGCGTCATAGGTGGGAGACATCTGACCGTTTTCGATTTTGCTGAGCGTGGAGCGCGCCAGCCCCGCCTGACCTGCCGCCTGTTCCAGCGTCCAGTCGCGGGCCTTGCGCAATTCGCGCACGCGGCGACCGAGATCAACCGGCGCGCCGTTTTCCTCGTGACCGCCCTGGCGGGCGATCTGGATCAGGGTTTTGGGGTCAGCACTCATAGAGTAGCTATAGGGCGAAGCCGCCGCGCTTGCAACGCGGGCGGCGTCGAGCTAGCACGCGCCCATGGTATCGCTTTTCGATGAGGGGGCACCCCCACCCTGCCCCGCGCCGTTCAACATGGCGGCTTACGTGCTCGCACAGGCCGACCGGCTGCCCGACAAGGAGGCCCTGCTGATCGTCGGTGCGCAGAGCGTGGAGAGGTGGACGTACAGGGAATTGCTGGACTGCGTTTTGGCCACCGGTTCGGGTCTGTTGCAGAACGGTCTGGTGCCGGGTGATCGGGTGCTGATGCGGCTGGGCAACACGGTTGATTTCCCCGTTGCCTATCTGGCCGCCCTCGCGGTCGGCCTCGTGCCCATTCCGACCTCCGCCGCGCTGACGGAGGCCGAAACAGCGGCGATTATCGCGGATATGCACCCGGCGGCGGTGTTGCACGATGCGACCGTCGCCTGCCCGACGCATCCAAACCGCATCGATCTGCCAACCCTGCGGCGGTTCCGGATGCTGCCCCCGGCGGCCTTTCTGCCCGGGGCGCCCGACCGGCCGGGATACATCATCTATACTTCCGGCACCTCGGGCATGCCGCGCGCCGTGGCGCATGCGCACCGGGCGATCTGGGCGCGGCGCATGATGTTCGACGGCTGGTATGGGCTGACGGCAGGTGACCGGGTGATGCACGCCGGGGCGTTCAACTGGACCTACACGCTGGGCACCGGGCTGATGGATCCCTGGACCGTGGGTGCGACAGCGCTGATACCGGCTTCCGACACGGCGCCCCGGGCGCTTCCGCGCCTGCTTTGCCAGCATGAGGCGACGATTTTCGCAGCAGCACCCGGCATTTACCGGCAACTGCTGAAAGATGCAGACCCGATGGATTGCCCCAGCCTCAGACACGGGTTGAGCGCGGGGGAAAAGCTGTCGCCACGTATTGCCGAGATGTGGCAGGCGGCCTCGGGCACCCCTGTTTTCGAGGCCTATGGCATGTCGGAATGTTCCACCTTCATCTCGGGTGCCCCCGGGGCACCGGCGGATCCCGGCGCGCTGGGGCGTCCGCAACCGGGCCGCCGCGTGGCGCTGCTGGATGCCGACGGCCCGGTGCCGGTCGGGCAGGAAGGCACGATCGCGGTGCACCGGGATGATCCCGGCCTGATGCTGGGCTACCTCAACGCCCCGGAAGAGACCGCCGCCAGATTTCAGGGAGACTGGTTTCTGACCGGCGATCAGGGGGTCATGTCGGAGACCGGGCAGATCACCTACCTGGGACGCAATGACGACATGATGAACGCAGGCGGATACCGGGTGTCACCCATCGAGGTGGAGAGCGTGCTGACCGCCCTGCCCGGTATTTCCGCCGTGGCGGTCACGGATGTGGAGGTAAAAGCCGATGCGCGGGTGATCGCCGCCTTCTACACCGGGCCGGAGGCTCTGGACGATCAGCTGTTGCGCACCTATGTGTCTGACAAGCTGGCGCGCTACAAACAGCCGCGTCTCTATTTTCACATGCCGGAACTGCCCCTGGGCGCGAACGGCAAAATCCTACGGCGTGCGCTGCGTGCCGCAGCCGAGGCACCTTCATGACCAACCCCATCAAGCTCGATATCATGTCAGACCCGATTTGCCCGTGGTGTTACATCGGTAAAACCCACCTGGACAAGGCGCTGGCCGAACACCCCGGTCATCCCTTCCGGATCGAGTGGCACCCCTTCCAGCTGAACCCCGACATGCCGCGCGAGGGGATGGATCGTCGCGATTATCTGGAGGGTAAATTCGGCGGCAAGGAGGGCGCGGTGCGCGCCTATGCCCCCGTGGTCGAACATGCGAAGGCCGCGGGTCTGCAGATTGACTTCGAGGGGATGAAACGCACGCCCAATACGCTGGACGCACACCGGCTGATCCACTGGGCCGGGATCGAAGGCCGCCAGACCGCCGCTGTCGCGGCGCTGTTTGACGCGTACTTCGTACAGGCGCGTGACATCGGGGATCACGACGTTCTGGCCGATATCGCCGATGGCATCGAGATGGACGCCGCCGTGGTGCGCAAACTGCTTCAGTCGGATGCCGACGAGAAAGACATCCGTGACCGCGATGCGCACAGCCGCGCGATGGGGGTGAATTCGGTGCCGACCTTCGTTGTCGCCAACAAACATGCCGTTCCGGGCGCGCAACCGCCAGAACTCTGGGCCAAGGTTATCGCGGAGCTGACAGCCGCCGCCTGAGGGCATATGCGCCCTGCGCGGATGCAGGCGGAATTGTGTGAAAATGTGACGTTGTCTGGACTACAACTCTGAGTTACACCCGTTCAGACCGGGGTCGCATATTTCGCGATTTCCGTCGGGAGTCGAATTGTGTCGCAGCCAGTATCACAGCCCGCAATGGGGCGGGTTGAATTTATCGCCTTGATGGCCATGATGTTTGCCACCATTGCGTTTTCAATTGATGCGATGCTGCCCGCGCTGCCCAACATCGCGCAGGAACTGACGCCACAGGACCCGACCCGCGCACCCCTGATCATGACCTCCTTCGTGATGGGTATGGGAATCGGCACGTTCTTTACCGGCCCCCTGTCGGATGCCTATGGACGCAAGACCGTGATGGTCAGCGGGGCGGCGCTGTATGTCATCGCCTCCGCCATTGCCTGGGCCAGTTCGACCTTCGAGGTTGTGCTGGCCGCCCGAATTCTTCAGGGCGTGGGGGCTGCCGGGCCGCGTGTCGTGTCGATCGCGGTGATCCGCGATCTGTTTTCCGGGCGTGAAATGGCCCGGATCGTCTCCATCGTGATGATGATCTTTACGCTTGTGCCCGGGGTTGCACCGACGCTGGGCTACGTCATTATCTCGACAAGCGGGTGGCGCGGCATCTTCATGGCGTTCATCGTGTTTTCCGTCATCTCCGTGCTGTGGCTTGGCTTTCGGCTGCCAGAGACGCTGCCGCGCGAAAACCGCAGGCCGCTGAAGATAAAGCTGCTGACGGGGGCTGTCCGTGAAATGTTCGCCCATCCCGTCGTGCGCCTGTCGATTGTCGTGCAGACCCTGTGCATGTCGATGCTTTTCACCGTGCTGATGCTGATCCAGCCGGTGTACGAACATATCTACAACAAGCAGGACAGCTTTCATTTCTGGTTCGGCGGCATCGCCCTGGTGTCTGCCATCGCCAGTTTCCTCAATGCCTTGCTTGTCGTTCGTCTCGGGATGCGGCGGCTTATCACGATGGCGCTGGCGGTGCAGGTGGTGTTGTCGGCAACGGTGCTGATCCACAATGAAACCTTCGGTGTCAGCTCCTTCGCCATCTTCGCGCTGTGGCAGGCCTACGTGTTCTTTCAGGCGGGTCTGACAATCGGCAACCTGAACGCCATCGCGATGGAACCCATGGGGCATATCGCAGGCATGGCCGCCAGCGTGATCGGAGCCGTTTCCACCGTGCTGGCCGCCCTTATCGCATCGCCCATCGGGTTGCTTTTCGACGGGACGATCCGGCCGCTTATCGGCGCTGTTTTCGCCATGGCGCTGCTGGCTTTTGCCCTGATGCGCTACATGGGCACTGTCGAAGAACGGCTGCCGGCAGAGTAATCAGCTGGCCCTGGCCCTTTTGGCCTTCTTCTCCGCCACGACCTTTTCAGCCAGATCGCGGGCAATCGCAAAAGCCCCCTTGATCTTATCGGCATCCACCTTCCAGTCGCGGCGCACGACAATCCTGTTGTCCCTGACCTTGGCCATGCCGCGCTGGTCCTGAATGAACTCGACAAGGCCCTTGGGCGAGGCGAATTTATCATTGTGGAACTGGATCGTCGCGCCCTTCGGCCCGCCATCCAGCTTCGCGATTCCGGCGCGCTTGCACATCGCCTTGATGCGGACCACCAGCATCAGTGTGTTGACCTCGCGTGGCAGCTTGCCGAACCGGTCAATCAACTCGGCGGCAAAGCCCTCCAACTCAACCTTGGTACTCAGAGAACTGAGCCTGCGATAGAGACCCAGCCGCACATCCAGATCGGGCACGTAGTCTTCGGGGATCAGCACCGGCACGCCGAGGTTGATCTGCGGGGCCCATTGATCGTCGGCCTCGCTGAGACCCTCCATCTCGCCGGCTCGGATCTTGGCAATCGCCTCTTCCAGCATGGACTGATAGAGTTCAAACCCCACGTCACGCATCTGGCCCGATTGCTCCTCGCCCAAGAGGTTGCCCGCACCGCGAATGTCCAGATCCTGGCTGGCGAGGGTGAACCCGGCCCCCAGCGTATCCAGACTGGAAAGCACGCGCAGGCGTTTTTCTGCCGTGGCGGTGAGCCGCGCCCGCGGTTTCGTCGTCAGATAGGCGTAGGCCCGCGTTTTCGACCGTCCGACGCGACCACGGATCTGATAAAGCTGCGCCAGTCCGAACATGTCCGCCCGGTGCACGACCATCGTGTTGGCCGTCGGGATATCCAGACCGGATTCAACAATTGTGGTGGCCAGCAGGACGTCGAATTTGCCGTCGTAAAAGGCGTTCATCCGGTCATCCAGCTCACCCGCCGCCATCTGCCCGTGCGCCACCACATAGGTCAGCTCGGGCAGTTGCGATTTCAGGAAATCCTCGATCTCCGGCAGGTCGGAAATACGCGGCACAACGTAAAACGACTGGCCGCCGCGATAGTGCTCGCGCAGCAGCGCCTCCCGCAGGGTCACGGTGTCGAATTCGCTGACATAGGTGCGGATCGCCAGGCGATCCACCGGCGGCGTGCCGATGATACTGAGATCGCGCACCCCGGTGAGGCTGAGCTGAAGGGTGCGCGGGATCGGCGTCGCCGTCAGGGTCAGCACGTGGATGTCGGTGCGCAGCTGCTTGAGGCGCTCCTTATGCGTGACGCCGAAATGCTGTTCCTCGTCGATAACGAGCAGCCCGAGGTTCTGGAAGCGGATGCCCTTGGCCAGCAGCGCATGGGTGCCGATCACGATGTCCACGGTGCCACGCGCCATGCCGTCACGCGTGGCATTGGCCTCCTTTGCGCTGACAAAGCGGCTGAGCTGGCGGACGTTGATCGGGAACCCCCGGAACCTGTCTGCAAAGCTCTTGTAATGCTGGCGCGCGAGCAAGGTCGTGGGGGCAATCACCGCCACCTGTACGCCCGACATGGCGGCCACGAAGGCCGCGCGCATCGCCACTTCGGTCTTGCCGAAGCCCACGTCGCCACAGACCAGCCGGTCCATCGGGGTGCCGGAGGTCAGATCGTCGATCACGTCGCCGATGGCGCGCAGCTGATCGTCGGTCTCCTGATACGGAAAGCGGGCGGAAAACGCGTCCCACATCCCCTCTGGCGGTTCCAGCACCGGGGCCTTTCGCAAAGCGCGCTCCGCCGCCACGCGGATAAGTTTGTCCGCCATCTCGCGTATGCGCTCTTTCAGCCGCGCCTTCTTGGCCTGCCACGCGCCGCCCCCCAAGCGGTCAAGCAGCCCCTCCTCGTGCCCGTATTTAGAGAGCAGTTCGATGTTCTCGACCGGCAGGTACAGCTTTGACCCTTCGGCATATTCCAGCAGGATACACTCATGCGCCGCACCTGCGGCGGTGACCACCTCCAGCCCCTTGTAGCGACCGATGCCGTGATCGACATGCACGATCAGGTCACCGGGGCTGAGCGATTGTGTCTCGGTCAGGAAATTTTCCGCCCGCCGCTTCTTCGCGGGTCGCCGGATCAGCCGGTCGCCCAGCACGTCCTGTTCGGAAATGACCGTCAGCCCGGGTGCTTCGAAGCCATGTTCCAGCGCCCAGACGGCCAGATGCAGCCCGCGTTTTCCGATGCGGCTGGCGTCTGGCACGGGGATCGCTTCGGCCAGCCCTTCGTCTTCGATCAGCCCCGTCAGACGTTCGCGCGCGCCTTCCGAATAGCTTGCGATCAGCACCGGGACATCCTGCATCTTTACCTTAACATGTGCTGCTAATGCACCGAAAAGGCTTAAGGATTCCTGTTGGCGCTCCGGGGCGAAGTTGCGTCCGATACGCGCGCCGGCGTCGGTAACACCGGGGCCGGTGGGTTGAGGCAGTGCCGCAAGTTGCAGAACGCGACGGTCTTTCGTCTCTGCCTGCCACGCCGCGTCATCGAGGTAGAGCGCGGCGGGTGGGCCGGGCTTGTAGACGCTGTCCATCCTGGACCGGTTGGCCATGGCCAGCCGGCGCGTCTCGTATTGATCGGCGATGCTGTCCCAGCGGGCCAGACGGCTTGGCGTGACCTGATCATCGAGGGTGATCGCCGCATCCGGCAGATAGTCAAACAGGCTTTCGAGCGTTTCGTGAAAAAACGGCAGCCAATGCTCCGCACCCTGGTGCTTGCGCCCGGCGCTGATCGCCTCGTACAGCGGGTCATCTGTCCCCGCGGCGCCGAATTCGATGCGGTAGTTCTGCCGGAACCGGGTAATCGCGCTCTCATCGAGGATGATTTCGGAGACGGGGGCCAGTTCCACCACGTCGAGCTTTTCGGTTGTGCGCTGCGTGGCCGCATCGAAGCGCCGCGCCCCGTCCAGCACATCGCCAAAAAAGTCCAGCCGGACCGGGCCCATGTCACCGGGCGGAAAGATATCGATGATGCCGCCACGGATGGCGTAATCACCCGGCTCCGTCACGGTAGGGCTTTGCACGAATCCCATCCTGACGAGGAAGGTGCGCAGGGCCGCTTCATCCACCCGGTCGCCGACGCGGGCGCTGAAGGCGGCGTCCTTCAGGGTCGCTCGTGCCGGGATGCGCTGCGTGGCGGCGTTAAGGGTCGTCAGCAGGATGAACTTATCCGGCATGCCGTGCACGAGCGCCGCAAGCGTCGCCATGCGCTGAGCCGAGATATCGGCATTGGGCGAGACGCGGTCATAGGGCAGACAATCCCACCCGGGAAACACCATGACCGGCATATCGGGGGCAAAAAACCGCAGCGCCGCCCGCAGCGCCGCAAGCCGCTTGTCATCCCGCGCCACGTGCAGCACCGGCCCGTCGTGCCGCTGCAATTCGGACAACAGGAACCGGGCGTCGAACCCCTCGGGGACGCCGGAGACGGTGATATGGGAGCGCTCAGCCATGGGCTGCTTCAATTGGGCTTCGGGCGCGCCGAGTCAACCGCCCAAAGGACCAATGTTCATGTTTTGATACATGCCCCAGAGCGCGGTCACGAAGATCGACAGCATGCCGGTGATCTGCACGTAGAGACGGTGCCGCGTCAGCCGGCGCCGCAATTGTTCGCCTTCCGCCTGCTCCTGATGGATGAGCCGCGCGGTGGACAGGGACAGCAGCCCGACGATCGACATCGGGAAGCCCAGCAGAAACAGGGCCTGGGCAATCTCGAGCTGGTAAGCAAAGCCCAGCACCGCAAGCGCCGTCAGCAAAAAGCACCCGAAGCCCAGCAGCCACAACCCGGAGACATTGGCGATGTAGAGCAATCTGTTGGTGTTGATGCGTGTCAGGTCTTCGAGGTCCTGCTCCGCCTGACCGCCATTCCTGCGCGCGCGCAGCACCATGTCATACGGCACACCAAGCACCCAGTGGCTGGCCGTTGACCACATGACGGCGAGTGCGATCCAGAACCACAGGTTCGAGAAGGACCGCATGTCGATCAGTTCGAAGACGCTTTGATAAAAACTCAAGGGATACGGCTTTTGCTACATGTTTTGATCCTCTTAGCCTTGCTGTGCGGCAATTCCTACCCTTGGCTTGCAGAAAAATCCGTGCCAAGCATGAAGTGTCTCCCAAACTGGACACCTGACCATGCGCCCCACCCAAGCTGCCTTTCCCGCCACCCGCCTGCGCCGCGCGCGTCAAAGTCCGGCCATTCGCGCGCTGACCCGGGAAAACAGCCTGAGCGCCGATGATTTCATCTGGCCGGTGTTCGTGCGGTCCGGCGATGGGATGGAGGAGCCCATTCCGTCGATGCCCGGCGTGTTCCGGCGGTCTGTCGACAGGATTGTCGAGGCTGCACGGGAGGCCGCCGATCTGGGTATTCCGGCCATTTGCATTTTTCCCTACACGGGGATCGAGGAACGTACCGAGGATTGCGCGGGCGCCTGGGACCCGGACAATCACGCCAACCGCGCGATCCGCGCCATCAAGAAGGCGGTGCCGGACATCGCGGTGATGACGGATGTGGCGCTGGACACCTACAACATCAACGGCCACGACGGCTTTGTCGAGAATGGGGAAATCGTCAATGACCGCACCATCGAGGCGCTGGTCAAGATGACGCTCGCGCAGGCCGACGCGGGCGCGGATATCATCGGGCCGTCCGACATGATGGACGGGCGTGTCGGGGCCATGCGCGCCGCTCTTGAGAACGCGGGCCATCAGAGGGTGATGATCCTGAGCTATGCCGCCAAATACGCCTCGGCCTTTTACGGGCCGTTCCGGGATGCGGTGGGCGCATCGGGCGCTTTGACGGGGGACAAGAAGACCTACCAGATGGATCCGGGCAATTCAGACGAAGCCCTGCGCCTCATCGAACGCGATCTGCGGGAAGGCGCGGACATGGTGATGGTGAAACCGGGCATGCCCTACCTCGACATCTGCCGCCGGGTGAAAGACACCTTCGGCGCGCCGACCTATGCCTACCAGGTCTCCGGCGAGTTCAGCATGATCCAGGCCGCGGCGGAACACGGCTGGATCGATGGGGAAAAGGCGATGCTGGAAAGCCTTATCGCCTTCAAACGAGCGGGCTGCGATGGCATTCTGACCTATTTCGCGCCCGCCGCCGCCCGCATCCTGAACGCCCAGCGATAAGCCGCGCAGTCACACAGCTTTTAAGTGACAGGGGCGGACAATCGGCGTATGTTCGCGCATAAGTCGGAGCAACCGGCAATCGAGCAACAAATTACAGGCGGATAGCATGAAAAATTCAGGACTCTCACGCAGAGTGTTCACTCTGGGCGCGTTGGCGGGCGTGTCCGTTACGGCAGCTTGTGGCAATGGCGTCGGATCGCGCGGGGCGGCGACCATCGACGCGCGTGTGGACGCCACCCTTGCGGAAATGTACCGCAGCTACCCCAACACCCGGAACCTTGCAGACAAGGCCAACGGAATGCTGGTGATGCCGCTGGTCACCGAGGCCGGATTCGGCCTGGGCGGCGCCTATGGGCGCGGCGCGTTGCGGGTCAATGACGTGACGGTGGATTACTATTCCACCACGCAGCTGTCCGGCGGCTTCCAGATCGGCGCACAGCAATACGCGCATGTTCTGTTCTTCATGACCGAAGAAGCCCTGACCAACTTCCGCCGCTCACCGGGCTGGGCCGTGGGCGGCGACGTCGAATACGTGATCTCTGATCAGGGCGACGGCGCGAAAGCGGAAACCACGACCGCCCTCGCACCGGTGCTGGCCGTGGTCTTCGGTCGCGCGGGGCTTCTGGTGGGGGCCACGCTGCAGGGCACCAAATATTCCCGCATCATTCCATGAAGCAGATCAGCGCCCCGGCTTTTGCCGGAGCGCACCGCACCGGGATAACCGTCAGCCGAGGGCCTGCAATCGCTTGAACAGGCTGGAGGTATCCCACCGACCGCCGCCCATTTTCTGCACGTCCTTGTAGAACTGATCGACCAGCGCCGTGACCGGCAGGCTTGCACCGGTCTCGTTGGCGGTGGACAGGCAGATGCCAAGGTCCTTGCGCATCCAGTCCGTGGCGAACCCGTGTTCGAACTGATCGTTGAGCATTGTCTCGTAGCGGTTGGTCATCTGCCAGCTGCCCGCAGCACCCTGGCTGATCACTTCGACCACCGCGCGGCCATCGAGCCCGGCCTTATCGGCGAAATGCAGTGCTTCGCTCAGCCCCTGAACGAGACCGGCAATGGCAATCTGGTTGCACATCTTGGTCATCTGGCCGGCACCGCTGTCGCCGATGCGGCGGCAGATCTTTGAGTAGATCTCCATCACCGGCAGGGCGCGGTCATAGGCGCCCGCATCGCCACCGCACATGATTGACAGGGCCGCATTCTCGGCCCCCGCCTGCCCGCCCGAGATCGGCGCGTCAATGAAACTGACCTGCCGGTCGTTGGCTGCGGCGTACAGCTCCCGCGTGACCGCCGCCGAAACGGTCGTGTGATCGACAAAAACCGTGCCGGAGGCCATGCCCGCAAAGGCCCCGTCCTCCCCCAGACAGACGGACCGCAAATCATCATCGTTGCCGACGCAGGCCATCACGAAGTCCGCCCCCGCCGCGGCCTCGCGCGGTGTTTTCGCCATCGCGCCGCCATAGGTCGTGACCCAGTCTTCCGCCTTCGTTGCGGTGCGGTTATAGACGGTTACATCGTTGCCTGCCTTCTGCAGATGCCCGGCCATGGGGCCTCCCATGACGCCCAGTCCCAAAAATGCCAGCTTGGCCATAGATTAACCTTCCCTATTACGTGTTGATTTACGCTTCTGTCCTACCTAACAGTCAAATCCCAAGGGTCAACCGAACGACCCAAATCAGACAAGGGGCGCAGATGGGTCAGGTCTTTACATGGCTGATGCGAATTGCGGGGGCATTGGTGGCGCTCGTCGTGTTGGGTGTGGGTATGGTGTATTACCTCGCGGCGCGGTCGCTGCCCGATTACGACAAGGTGCTGGAACTGCCTTACCTGACCGCGCCGGTCGAGATCGTGCGCGACAACGCCAATGTGCCGCATATCTTCGGCGAGGCCGATCTGGACGTGTTTTATGCACTGGGATACGCCCATGCGCAGGACCGTCTGTGGCAGATGACAATGCTGCGCCGCACCGCGCAGGGACGGCTGTCAGAGGTATTCGGCGCGGCCACGGTCAATATCGACAAGCTGTTGCGCCGGCTGGATATTTACGCGCGCGCGGTCGCGTCGGTTGACGTGCAGGATGAAGAAACCCTGCAAATTCTGCGCGCCTATGCGACCGGCGTGAATGCGCGGCTGGACGAGATCAACAGCTCCGCTCTGGGACGTGGTGCGCCTGAAATGTTCGTGTTCAACGCGCCGGTGTCGGCATGGCGCCCGGCAGATTCGCTGGCGATCATCAAGTTGATGGGTCTGCGACTGTCGAGCCATCTGGATGCAGAGGTGTTGCGCGCCCGGATGTCGCTGGCCCTGCCGAATGCCAACCGGCTGAAGGACATTCTGCCCGATGCGCCCGGCAGCGGCGTTGCTGCCTTGCCGGAATACGCACAACTCGTGCCCGGTGTGGCACGCTTCGCCGAAAGCCAGCCACATGAGGCGCATCGGCTGTCGCCTTTCCAGCGCAGGGCCTTTGCCGGGGCTTCCAACGTCTGGGCTGCGGCCCCGACGCGCTCGGCGTCGGGTGGCACTTTGCTGGCCAATGATCCGCATCTGGGCTTCACCGCCCCGGCGATCTGGTACCTCGCGCGTCTGGAACTGCAGTCCGGTGGCGTCATCGGGGCTACCATTCCCGGCATGCCGGTGGTGCTGAGCGGGCGCAGTGCCGATCTCGGGTGGGGTCTGACCTCCGCGGGCATGGACGATCAAGACCTCTATATCGAGGAGGTGAACCCGGAGAACCCCGAGGAATACCGCACACCCGATGGTTTCAAGGCCTTCGAGACACGCGGCTCCATCATCAACATCAAGGATGCGCCCCCCATCACGATCACCCTGCGGTGGACCGACAATGGCCCGGTGCTGCCCGGCACGCATTACAACCTGGCCAGCATCACGCCCAAGGGGCATGTCGCGTCGCTGGCCTGGACCGTCCTGAGCCCCAAGGACACCACGATGAGCGCCGCGCTGCGGCTCATGCGGTCGAACTCCGTGCGCGATGGTCTGGTGGCGATCGAAGGGTTTGTCGCCCCGGCCCAGAACCTGATGCTGGTGGATGCCAATGAGATCGCCATGAAGATGATCGGCGTGATGCCCCGCCGTGATGCGCGCCATCAGAGCCAGGGGCGCCTGCCAAGCCCGGGATGGATCGAGGCGAACCGCTGGCAGGGGCGCCTTCCCTTTGCGTCGAACCCGGAGTTCATTGCGCCCAATGGCGGGATACTGGGCAATACGAACAACAAGACGGTGGATCGACCTTTCCCCAACCACGTCTCCTTTGACTGGAGCGATACCCAGCGCATTCAGCGGTGGCAGCGGCTGATGCAGGCGCGCGAAGTCCATACCCGCGACAGTTTCATCGAGGCGCAACTCGACACCGTCAGCTTCACCGCGCGGTCACTGTTGCCGCTGATCGGGGCGGAGCTGTGGTTTACCGGCGAGGCGGCCCCCGAGGGCACCCCCCTGCGGCAGCGACAGCGCGCCTTGACGCTGCTGGCGGGATGGTCCGGAGAGATGAACGAGCATATGCCCGAGCCGCTGATCTACTCCGCATGGCTGCGCAGCCTTCAGGCCCGCATGGTGCAGGACGAACTGGGACCGCTGGCCAGCGAATTGACCCATGTCGAACCGCTGTTCATCGAACGCGCCTTTCGCAACATCGACGGGGCCGCCGTCTGGTGCGATGTCATCCAGTCAGCCCCTGTGGAGACATGCTCCGACATGGCGCGGCTGGCGCTGGACGACGCCCTGATCTGGATCGAGGAGACATGGGGCCCGGCGCTGGAATCGCTGCGCTGGGGCGATGCGCATCAGGCGACCCATGATCACCCCGTTCTGGGCGATGTCCCGATCCTGCGGTATTTCGTCAACATCCGGCAATCCACCAATGGCGGTGACAATACCCTGCAGCGCGGATTGACCGCGGGAACCGGCCCGGACCCGTTCCACAATGTGCATGGCGCGGCCTATCGCGGCGTCTATGATTTCGCCGATCCTGACAGTTCCGTCTTCATCACCTCCACCGGCCAGTCCGGGCATTTCCTGTCGCGTCACTACGACGACATGGCGCAGCTGTGGCGACGCGGCGAATACATCCCGATGTCGCTGGACGAAGATCTTGCGCGCGCGGCTTCCGTGGGTGTGACCGTGCTGAGACCGGTGCAATAGGGCCAAGATGTCGCGGGTGATCCTGTTCCACAAACCCTTTGGCGTGCTGTCACAGTTCACCGACAAGGGCACCCAGGGGTCACCGCGCCCGACGCTGTCCGGGTTCATCGACGCGCCGGGCTTCTACCCCGCCGGGCGGCTGGACAAAGACAGCGAGGGGCTGATGATGCTGACCGATGATGGCTGGTTGCAGGCGCGTATTACCGACCCCATACATAAGATGCCCAAGACCTATCTGGTTCAGGTCGAGGGGACCCCGGAGGCCTTTGCGCTGACGCAATTGCGGCGCGGGGTGACCTTGAAGGATGGGCCCACGAAGCCCGCAGAGATCGCGCAGATCGAAGCCCCCGATCCGCTGTGGCCGCGCGTCCCACCGGTGCGGTTTCGCAAGACAGTGCCCGATGCCTGGTTAAGGATCACCATACGGGAAGGTCGCAACCGTCAGGTGCGGCGCATGACGGCCCATGTGGGATTGCCCTGCCTGCGTTTGATCAGGGTGCAGGTCGGAGAGTGGAAACTCAATGATCTGGCACCGGGTGCCTGGCGTTTTGCCAGTGTGAAAGGGCCGTAGCTACAGGCGGGCGTATTGCGCTTCCTGCTGCGCGGTCCAGCGCACGGTGATCTCGAACCCGTCGTCGGTCTGGCGCTCCTGTTCGACCAGCTCGTGAGCAAAAAGCCACGCACGTTTCTTGCCGTCGGCAAACCCCAGCGACAGATCGACCAGTCTTTTACGCCCCTGAACCTTTTCCGTCACCGCCGCAAGCAGCGCCTCTATGCCTTCGCCGGTCAGGGCCGAGATGGCAAAGACATGATCGTCGCGATCTGCGCGCGCACGCGCCGCGTCGGCGGCGTCCCCCGGCATCAGGTCCAGCTTGTTCCAGACCTCGAAGCTCGGGCGGTCTTCCTCTACCCCCAGCGACGCCATAATCTCGCGCACATCCTGCGCCTGTTCCTCGGTCTCGGGATGCGAGATATCGCGCACATGGCAGATCACATCCGCCGCAAGCACTTCCTCCAGTGTGGCCCGGAAGGCCGCCACCAGTTCCGTCGGCAGATCGGAGATGAAACCAACGGTGTCCGAGAGGATGACCTCGGGGCCATCGGGCAGCTGCACGCGCCGCATCGTCGGGTCGAGCGTGGCAAAGAGCATGTCCTTGGCCATCACCTCGGCCCCGGTCAGACGGTTGAACAGCGTGGATTTTCCGGCGTTGGTGTAGCCGACAAGGGCGACAATCGGATACGGCACCTTGGCCCGGGCCGCCCGGTGCAACGCCCGGGTTTTCACAACCTTGTCGAGCTGGCGTCGCAGGCGTGTCAGCTGGTCGTCGATGGCGCGCCTGTCGGCCTCGATCTGGGTCTCCCCCGGACCGCCGACAAACCCCAGCCCGCCCCGTTGCCGCTCAAGGTGGGTCCAGGCCCGCACCAGCCGGGTGCGCTGATAGCTCAGCGCGGCCATCTCGACCTGCAACACGCCCTCCCGCGTGGCGGCGCGGTCGCTGAAGATTTCGAGGATCAGACCGGTGCGGTCCAGAAGCTTGACACCCCATGCCTTTTCCAGATTGCGCTGCTGCACCGGGGTGACCGGGCCATCTACCAGCACCAGTTCAATATGCTGATCCTCCAGCGCCTGCCCGATCTCGGCGATTTTGCCCGAGCCGAACAGCATGCCCGCCCGCACGGATTTGAGCGGCACAATCTCGCCGCCCACAAGCTCGAGCTCGGGCAAAGCCTGCGCAAGGGCCATGGCCTCGGCCAAGGCGTGATCCGCAAGGCGACGATCAGGGTCGGATTTGATGTCGGGATGCAGAACCCATGCGCGGGTCACCCGCGATGCGTTGTCATTCACAATCTGAAATGGCGCTTTGCTCAAGAAGCGTCTTCGCCCTCATAAAGGCTGATCGGCTGGCTGGGCATGATGGTCGAGATCGCATGTTTGTAGACAAGCTGGGACTGCCCGTCGCGGCGCAGCAGCACACAGAAGTTGTCAAACCATGTGATGACACCTTGCAGCTTCACCCCATTGATCAGGAAGATTGTCACAGGAACTTTTGTCTTGCGCACATGATTCAGGAACGCATCCTGAAGGTTCTGTCTGTCCGACGCCATTCTAGCACTCGCCTTTTTTCTTGCTGGAGCCCGCGGACCGAGCCCGCCCCTCGTGCCGATTATGAAGTGCACGGGCGTGAGATTCCACCCCAAAAAACAGTCCGTTACGGACCTAAAATATGCGACCCCCTAGGCCCGCCACAAATCCGGGGTCAAAAGCGCGATGATCGCGAGCGTTTCCAGCCGGCCCAGAACCATCGCCGCACAGAAAACCGCCTTTGCATAGGGGCCCAGTTGGACAAGTTCGATTGGCGTGTCGGCGGCGAATGAGATCAGCGGACCGGTCGTGGACAGCCCGGCGATGCTGAGCACCAGCGCGTCCTCGAAGGAGACCCCCAGCAAGGCCAGCGTGACCGTCACCAGCGCAAGGGTCAGTGCGAAAAGCATGAAGAATATCCACGCGATAAAGGCCCCGTTGCGTTGCAGGCGGCGGCTTTCAACACCGGCGCTGCTGACAGATGACGGGTGCACCAGCCGCTCCATCTCGCGCAGGCCGTTGAGGTAAAGTGCAAATACTCTCAAGAGCTTGACGCCCCCGGCTGTTGTGGCGACGCCGCCGCCGATCAGGGCCAGACCCATCAGGATCAGCCCCGGCGTCTCCAGCCCGGACCACGCCTGCGTCTGCGCCCAGTCGGAACTGGCGAAGCCGGTGGTGGTCAGGAAGGACATGACGGTGAACACGGAGCCCCACAGCGCGTGAGCCGCCTGCTGCAACTGGCTTTCCGCCGAGACATCCAGCGCCCCGAGCCAGTGGCGGGCAAACAGCACCAGCGGGACGCCAAGGACAAGCACTATGCCAAGCCGGAACTCCGGATCGGTGCGCAACCCGCCCTGGGTCGCGGTGACGGTATCAGAGGAAAATGTCAGCCGGGACAGGGCGAAAAACATGAAAAGCAGCATCAGGGCTTCCCCGGTAATGCCCGACCTGCTGTATTCCACACCGCCGACCGGCGAAATACCGGAGGTGGCCATGACCGACATCGCGTGGCTGAGCCCCACAAGCGAACTGTCGCCGCTGATCATCAGCAAGATCCACAGCAGCAGCGTCAGACCGATGTAAATCGGCACGAGCGTGGTTGCTACACGCAACAGCCTCTCGCGCGGGTCGGCGCGGTCGATCAGGCTGGACATGGCTTCGCGCTGACCCGGTTCCGCCTGCGCCGTGACCTCGAACCCACCCAGGTTGAGCGGCGCCAGAATGGCGGAGGCTGCGATCCACATGATCGCGCCCCCCATCCAGCCCACCTGCGCCCGCCACAGGTGCAGCGTACCATTAAGCCGCGAGGGATCATCAAAAAGCGTCGCGCCGGTGGTTGTGATGGCGCTGACCATTTCGACATAAGCATTCAGAAAGCTTGTCGTTTTGACCCCTTCGTAGAATGGAATGGCGAGAAAAGCGGGCAGGAAGACGAAGGTCGCGAACAATGACATCAACGACCCCAGCGCCCCGTAGCGCGACCGGCGGCCGGCCTGGGCAATGGCGACAAAGGCAAAGAGCGTGATGCCAAGCAGACCGCAATAGAAAAACAGGCGCGCGGTTTCAAGGTTGCGGGACGCGCCGCCATGCAGCGCCGGCACCAGCATGGACACCGACGCAACACCGAAGATCAGCAGGAACAGCGGTAAATCCAGCAACTGGCGAAAGGCACCGGACCCGTTGCGCTTATGAAGGGCGCGGGACATGGCGTTAGAAAAAGTCGATGGAGACCTGCATCAGCCGCTCCACCTCCGGCACATCCTCCGCCAGCGCGAAGATCGCGATCACATCGCCTTCGTCGATCCGGGTGCTGCCCATCGGGCGGATCACGTCGTCGCCCTTGCGGATGGCGCCCACGAGAACGCCCTCGGGGAAATCGACTTCCGACACCCGCTTGCCCGCCAGCGGCGAAGTCGAGAGCACCTCCGCCTCGATGACCTCGGCCTCCGCGTCGCCGATGGAATAGACCGCCCGCACCCGGCCATGCCGGATGTGACGCAGGATCGAGCTGACAGTTGTCGCGCGCGGGTTGATGTAGGCATCAATACCCAGGGGCGTCATCAGCGGCACCAGTGTCGGGTCGTTGATCAGCGCAATCGTATAGGGGCATCCTTCGGCCTTGGCGCGTACGCAGGCCAGCATGTTGGTCTTGTCGTCATCGGTGATGGCCAGCATCGCATCGGCGCGCGAAATGCCCGCCTCGGCCAGAAGTGCGGCATCCAGACCGTCACCGTTCAGCACGATGGTGCGCTCCAACGCTTCCGCGGCGCGTTCGGCGCATATGCGGTTTTTCTCGATCACCTTGGCGCGCACTCTCTTGGCCCGCGCCTCAAGGGTCTGCGCCACGGCCAGACCGACGTTGCCACCGCCCACCAGCACCACGCGGTCCTGCTTGGTGACTTTCTTGCCAAAGATCTCCAGCGTGCGCGGAATGTCGTCTGCATGCGTAAACACGTAGCATTCATCGCCGACAAATATCTGGTCCTTGGCTTCGGGCGCGAAAAGCGTGCCTTCCCGGCGTACCGCCACAACCGTGGCCCGCAGGGTTGAAAACAGGTCGGTCAGCTGCCGCAAGGGCGTGTTCACCACCGGGCATTCTTCCTCGATCGCGATGCCCATCAGATGGGCCTGGCCGTTCATGAAGACCTCTGTGTCAAAGGCAGCAGGTGCCGACAGCCGTTGCAAGGCGGCGGACGCCACTTCTTTCTCCGGGCTGATCACCACGTCGATCGGCATGTGATCGCGGCGATAGAGATCGGAATAGATGGCATTGAGGTAGGACTGGCTGCGCAACCGCGCGATCTTGCGGTTGATGCCAAAGACTGAATGCGCCACCTGGCAGGTGACCATGTTGACCTCGTCCGAATAAGTGGCGGCGATGATCATCTCCGCATCGCGGGCGCCGGCGCGGTCCAGCACATCGGGATAGCTCGCAAACCCGGCAATGCCCTGCACATCAAGCGTATCGGTCGCACGGCGTACCAGATCGGGATTGCTGTCGACAACGGTGACATCATTACGTTCGCCAGAAAGGTGGCGTGCAATTTGCCACCCCACCTGTCCTGCGCCACAGATAATGACTTTCATGCGGTATGCGTCCTTCGACCATTTCGCGATCTTCTGAATGGCAGATGGCCCAGAGGTGGTCAATTCAATTGTCCTTGGTGGGAAATCCGGGCAAATTAACCTTATGAGAGACCGCCACGTCGCTTTTACCCTGATCGCTGGCCTGCTGATCCTGGCAGGCTGTGCCCCCTTGACGATTTATCATCGGGAGGGGGTGGCGGTCACGCGGATGGAGACAGATGCTTTATCCTGCGAGATCAGCACTTTGCAGGCCGTTCCTGTCGCAAATCAACTGCGCCGCGATCCGCCGCGCTACATCCCGGCCCGGCGGTATTGTGACGCCAACGGACAGTGTTACACGCGCGGCGGATACTACATCCCCGGCGAGGTTTACACCGTGGATGTCAATGCCGATTTGCGCAGGCGCGCGGAAGTGCAATGCATGGCCGACAAGGGATATACCCGCGTCACAGTGCCGAATTGCCCGGCAAACATCTCCAGCAAGGTGCCTGTGGGCGCGACCGAGGTCCTGCCCCGGCTGTCACCGCGCAGCTGCGCCATCCGCAACCGGGACAAAACCTGGCAGATTGTGACCCGGGTGCGATAGTCGCGTCGCATTTGGGCTGGAAACCGGGGCGCGGGCTTTCTACTGCTGCGTTTATGAACATATCGAATCCCACCGCACCCGACCTGCAAACCGTCAAATCCACCGTTCAGGCGCATTATGCCGCCCTCTCCACCGCGACACCGGATACCGTGGGCAGGGTTCTGGGTCAAAGCCTGAGCGACGACTGTCATTGGTACGGGATGCACCCGTTTCACGAGCAGACCGGTGCAAGGGCCATCGCTGACGTTTTCTGGCGACCGTTTCTGCAGGCGTTCACGCGGGTGCAGCGGCGCGAAGACATCTTTTTTGCCGGGTTGAACGAGATTGACGGGTTCCACGGGCAATGGACCTGTTCTATGGGGCACCTCATGGGGCTTTTCGATGCACCTTTCCTCGGCATCCCGGCCACCCGGAAAATGGCGTTTCTGCGCTATGCGGAATTCAACAAGGTGGACAACGGCCGCATCACCCGGACGGCGCTCTTTGTTGATCTGCTGCACCTGATGCTTCAGGCGGGGCTGACCCCGTTGCGCGCGCCGCAGACCGGCGTGCATCTGGTGCAGCCCGGCCCGATGACGCATGACGGGCTGGTTATGACCGGTCAGGACACGGCGGAGAGCGCAAGGACGCTTGCCCTGATCAACCAGTTGATCGGGTCCATCGATCACGCCAACGCCGCCGAAAAGCCGCCAAGCCCACAGCAGGAACTGGCGAATGACTGGACAGACAACATGATCTGGTGGGGCCCTGCAGGCATTGGTGCGACATACACCATCGATCGATACATCGAACAACACCAGCAACCTTTTCGCACGGGGCTGTCCGGGCGCGCCTTCAACGGCCATTTGTGCCGGATGAGCGAGGGCACCTATGGCGGCTTCTTCGGCTGGCCCAACCTGACGCTGAGCAATGCCAACGGTTTCATGGGCGTGCCCGCCAACGATGTCCGCGCCGATATGCGGGTTGTCGATGTCTACCGCCGATCCGGCGATAAACTGGCGGAAAACTGGGTGTTCATCGATATGCTGCATTTCCTGAAAATGCAGGGGGTCGACGTGCTGGCCGAAATCGCCCGCTAGCCCCTCCGAGCGTCTTCTATTCGGCGGCGTCGGCTTCCTCGTCCACATGGGCCACGCGGGTGCCGGATTTGGCGGAGGTGACAACGCCCAGGGATTTCAGCTTGCGGTGCAGCGCAGACCGCTCCATCCCGACGAAATTGGCCGTGCGCGAGATATTGCCGCCAAAGCGGTTGATCTGGGTCAGCAGATATTCCCGCTCAAAGGCCTCCCGTGCCTCGCGCAGCGCAAGGGTCGCAAGGGCGCCGGAGAGCACGACGCGGCTCTCATCGTCACTGCCTTCCTCGACCCCCGGAAGCTCGCGCGCTTCGATCGGGCCGGTGCCATCCCCAAGGATCAGCACCCGCTCGATCAGGTTTTTCAACTGGCGCACATTGCCAGGCCAGATCATCGTCTGCATGAGCGCAATCGCATCATCGCTCAGCGCGCGCAGCGGCAGCCCCTGCACCGTGTTCATTTCCGAAATGAAGTGTTCCGCGAGGGCGGGAATATCCTCGCGCCGTTCTTCCAGCGATGGCACGGCAATCGGCACCACGTTCAGACGGTGATAGAGCTCTTCGCGGAACGTGCCCGCGGCAATCGCCTGCTCCAGATCCCGGTTGGTCGAAGAGATGACCCGCAGATCGACCCGCACCTTGTCATTGCCGCCCACGCGCTGGAACTGCTGGTCCACCAGCACCCGCAGGATCTTTGACTGCGTGCCGATTGGCATATCGGCCACCTCGTCGAAATAGATGACCCCGCCATGTGCCTCTTCCAGCAATCCCGGCTCGACCCCGCGTTCCGCCGTCTCGCGGCCAAAGAGCACTTCTTCCATGCGCTCCGGCGCGACGCCAGCGCAATTGACGGTGACGAAGGGTGCCGAGGCGCGGTTGGAGTTGGCATGGATGTAGCGCGCGGCCACTTCCTTGCCACAGCCTGCCGGTCCGGTCAGCATCACCCGGCCGTTGGATTTGGTGACCTTGTCGAGCTGGCTCACAACCCCCCGGAAGGCGGCTGACGCGCCGACCATTTCCGACGTCGTCACATCGCGGCGGCGCAGGCTCTGGTTCTCGCGGCGCAGGCGCGAGGTTTCCATCGCCCGCCGGATCACCACCAGCAACTGGTCTATGTTGAACGGCTTTTCGATGAAGTCATAGGCCCCCTGCTTGATCGCGGCGACGGCGATTTCGATGTTCCCATGCCCGGAGATGATCACCACAGGAACATCCGGATTGTCCTGTTTCACGGTTTTGAGGATGTCGATCCCATCCATCCGGCTGTCTTTCAGCCAGATATCCAGAATGATCAGCGCCGGTGCTTCCGCGTTGATCGCGGCCATCGCGTCGTCGGAGTTACCGGCCAGACGTGTGGCGAAACCTTCATCAATCAAGATATCAGAAATCAGTTCCCGGATATCTCGTTCATCATCAACAATGAGAATATCGCTCATCGATCAAGTTCCTTCCTGCAGGGGGGATGGGTCCGCGGCGCCGGGCGTAACCGGCAGTGAAATTACCGCCATGGCACCGGAATGGGTTTGGCCGTCGAATACCGGCGCGTCTTCGAGCACGAGGCTGCCGCCGTGCTCTTCAATAATCTTTTTCACGATCGGCAGGCCCAGCCCGGTGCCTTCGCTGCGCGTCGTCACATAGGGTTCAAACAGGCGGGCGCGGTCTTCGGGCAGACCGATGCCATTGTCGGCAATGGTGATGGTGGCGCGTTGGTTCGCACAGGACAACTGCACCCGGATGTGCGGCGCGTGGTCTTCCGGTGCGCCCTTTTCCTTCAGTGTATCAATGGCTTCACCTGCGTTCTTGATCAGGTTCGTCAAGGCCTGGCTGATCATTGTGCCATCCAGATCGGCCATCACAGAACCGTCCGGCAGCTCTGCCGTGATCTGGACGTCCGGTTGCCCCGCCTGCTGCAGGACAACCGCGTCGCGCACCAGTTCCGCCAGATCAAGAGAGGAGCGGTCGGGTTCCGGCATCCGCGCGAACTTGGAAAACTCGTCGACGATCCGGCGCAGATCACCGGTTTGCCGCACGATCACATCCGTCATCTGCTCAAGCGTTTCGCTGTCGTCACCAACCTTGGGTGAAAACTTGCGTTTGATGCGTTCGGCTGACAGCTGGATCGGGGTCAGCGGGTTCTTGATCTCATGGGCGATGCGGCGCGCCACGTCGCCCCAGGCGGCCATTCTCTGAGCGCTGACCAGATCGGTGACATCTTCAAAGGCGACAACGTAGCCTTCGAGGGTGCCATCCTGCGAGCGCCGCGTCGCCATACGCACCAGAAGGTTTTCCAGACGGCGCTGTCTGGAGACTTTGACCTCGCCCTGCACAACCTCATTGCGGGACTTGACGATCATATCGAAGAGCGGCCCGAACTCGGGCACGGCGACCTTGAGCGCCAGGGACTGTTGCCCGGTATGCCAGTCCAGCAGCCGTTCCGCCGACTTGTTGACAAAGGTGACCCTGCCCTGCGGGTCGAGACCTACGACGCCCGACGTCACCGAACTCAAGACGGAATCGAACAGCCTGCGGCGCCGTTCAATCTGCTGCGTGTTTTCCACCAGGGTGTCGCGCTGCGCCTTCAGCTGCCGGGTCATCTGGTTGAAGTACCGGCCCAGCATCGCAATTTCATCGTCGCCGATATCCTCGCGCACCTGAACGTCCAGATCACCGGCCCCGACCTGCTGCGCTGCCCCCGTCAGCCGACCCACCGGGCCGGACAGGCGCTCGGCAAACCACAGGCCGAGCCAGATGGCTGCAAGTATCAGAATCAGGGCAAAGGCCAGATACAGAAGGACGAAATCAAACAGCATCCGCCCGCGTTCATTTTCCAGCTGCTGGTAGAGCCGCACGGTTTCCTGCGTTTCGTCCAGCAGGGACAGGATCTCCCCGTCCACGTCCCGGCTGACAAAGAGGAAGCGGTCGACAAATGACGATAGTCGCACCAGCGCCCGGTATTCGTTGTTGCTCCAGTCCTCGATAATCACCACGTCCTGAGTGTCAGCATCGCGCATCTGCGCTTCGGTCGGCGGCTCATAATCAAACAGATATGACCGGTCGCCGCGCGCGCGGATTTCCCTTGTGCCATCGATCAGATAGGCTTCGCGCAAGCCACGTTGGATCTGACGCTGACCTTCGCTGACCAGTTCGCTGTCGGAGATCAGGACACCGGACCGGCGCGCCTCGTCGATACTCTCGGCCAGTGCTGCGGCATCTTCGGCGAGGTCCACCCGCTGCTCCGCCTCATAGGCCTGCGCCGCTGCCAGCGAACTGCCAACCACCTCGCGCACCCGGTCGGAAAACCATCCCTCAAGCCCGACATTGATGGTCAGACCGGCAAAGATCGCCACGGTGACCGTCGGAATGAGCGCCAGCAGGGCAAACACGCCGGTCAGCCGCAGGTGTAATCGGGATCCGGCGGATTTGGCGCGCCGCGCCGCGATCAGACGACCGACCTGTGCGAGCACCAGCGCGGCGACCACCAGAATGTAGACGATATCGGCCAGCAGGATCAGCCGCAAACCAAGCGTGTTGCCCGTCTGCCCGAAAGGCCCCAGAACGAGGTAGGTCGAGAGGGCAAGTACCGGCCCGAGAACGACCAACCCCAACGTCGCCGCATTGCGCACGCGCCTGATCCGGCGCAAACGCCCGAGCCGAAGCCATAGTGTCCTTTCTACACGGGGAGTCACCCGATGCCCTCACCAATGATGTGGCGCTATCGCGCCGAACCGCTTTATCTTGTGGTCCTGATCGGGGTGTCCCCCAATGGCCACGCTTTGTGTGGCGGTTTTACATCAATTTGCGGCGGCGTGTCACCTCAATATCGAGGTCAGTGATCTTCTTGCGCAGGGTATTTCGGTTAATTCCCAGCAAATCCGCGCATTTAGCCTGATTTCCACCGGTCGCTTCCAATGCAATTTCGATCAGAGGCGCTTCGACTTCCCGCAGAATCCGTGCGTAGAGACCCGCAGGCGGCAACATATTCCCGTGCAGGTCGAAATACCGGCGCAGGTGTCGTTCCACTGAGGTGCCCAGTTTTTCGGTATTGCCGGCCGCGCGCATCGGCTCCAGATCGGGTTGCGCGCCCAGAACCTGCTCCACCTCGCTTGCCGATATCTCCAGCGCACGGCTAGTCAGACCCAGACGGCGGATGGCGTTTTCCAACTGCCGGACATTGCCGGGCCAGCTGTAATTGCGGAAAATCTCGCCCGCCTGCGCGGAGAGCTGCCGATGCGCGCCGCCGGCGGCTTCGGCTTTCGCGAGGAAGTAATCCGCCAGCACGGGGATATCGTCCACCCGTTCGCGCAATGCCGGGACGGTCAGCGTTGCACCGCTCAGCCGGTAGTAAAGATCCTTGCGAACCTGTCCTGCTTCCATCGCATCGTTCAGGTCCGACTGGCTGGTTGCCAGAAACCGCGGCTGGTATTCACCGGGTGTGTCCATCATATGCACCAGCCGGGCCTGCAGCTCCGCGGGCAGATCGCCGATTTCCTCGATCAGAAGCGTGCCCCCCTTGACCCGTGCCAGCAGCCGGGCGGGCCCTTCGAGATCCTGCAGATCGGTCGATGCCGCCGTGATGAAAGGCAGGTTGCGCCGGTCGGAAAAGTCGTGGATTGCCCGTGCGATCAGCGATTTACCCGTGCCCGATTCTCCCCAGATCAACACCGGCAGATCGGTATTCATCACCCGGGCGACCACCCTGTAGAGCGATTGCATCACCGCCGTGCGCCCAACCAGCGGCAGCTCGTCCGGGCGTCCGTCCGATTCCATCACCGCGTTCCGCCCCTGGGGTCTGGTCTCCAGCGCGCGCGCCGTCCGTTTCATCAGGTCCGGCAGATCAAACGGTTTGGGCAGGTAGTCGTAGGCCTCGGCTTCCGCGGCCTGAATGGCCGTCATGATGGTGTTCTGCGCCGAGATGACGATCACCGGCAAACCCGGTCGATCTTCGGCGATCTTCGGCAGCATTTCCAGCCCGTTGCCATCCGGCATCATCACGTCAGAGATCACAACATCGCCTTTGCCCTCGCCGACCCAGCGCATCAGGGTCGTCAGGCTGGAGGTGGCATGAACCTTGCACCCCGCCCGTGTCAGGGCCTGGGTCAGAACCGTACGGATCGTTCTGTCGTCGTCAGCAACGAGTACTGTGCCATCCATGTCTGCGTTCTCCTAGGTGTCGTCTGCGCGTGCCCCTTCGGGCGCGCGTGACAATGAAATGCGAAAGACGGTTTTGCCGGGCACCGAGGTGACCGATATCCACCCGTCGTGATCGGAAATGATCTTGCTGACGAGCGCCAGCCCCAGACCGGTGCCGTTATCCTTGCCCGATACGAACGGGTCAAAGACATCGCCCTTGATGTTTTCGGGCAGGCCGGGGCCATCATCGATGATCTCGATCTGCAGGGGCAGCGATTTGCCCGATCCATCGGACCGGCGCAGGCGAAAGGAATGCTCGAAATAGCTGTGCAGACGAATGGTGCCCGCCGCCCCGCCCGAGGCTTCGGACGCGTTTTTCAGCAGGTTCAGGATGACCTGCAGCAACTGATCGGGATCGCCGAAGGCGAGCGGCAGGGAGGGGTCGTAGTCCTCCACGATCTTCATATGCGCACCGAATCCCAGCAGGGCCGAGCGGCGCGCGCGGTCCAGCACGTCGTGGATATTCACCGGCTTGAAGTCCGGCACCGACAGGTTGCCAAACTGTTCGACCTGCCCCAACAGCTTCACGATCCGGCGGCTTTCCTCGACGATCAGGTCGGTCAGTTCAAGATCATCCGCGCCCAGGTTCATGCTCAGCAACTGCGCGGCCCCGGTAATGCCGGCCAGCGGGTTCTTGATTTCGTGAGCCAGCATTTCAGCCATCCCGATCGCCGATTTCGCGGCCGATTTGACGGAGTGGTTCTGCGTCATGCGCCCCGCCAGTTCGCGCGGCGAGATCATCAGGATCATATGGCCGGGGTTGCCCACCAGCGGCGCAACCTGAAGGTCCGATTGCATGGGCGCTCTCTGGCCGCTGCCAACGTCGACATCGTTGACGAAAAGCGGCGTGTTGCTGGACCGCGCCCGCTCAAAGGCGGCTTCCAGCGGGTCATTGACGGCGATCTGGTCCCAGACCGGCGCGTCGCGCACGGATTTGGCAGAGACGTTGAGAAAGCCCTCGGCGGCTGAATTGATGTCGACAATCAGATTGTCCGGCCCGATGATCAGCGTCGGGATCGGCAGGCTGGCCCAGATCGCCTTGTCAGAGTTCATGCGGCCACCCGCGTGTCGACGTCGCAGGCCTCGCCCACCAGCGACAAGGTGGTCGTGATGTTGGGCGCGGTCAAAACCGCGCGCCGGACATCCGCGGGCGTACGGCAGGTATCCATGTACCAGCCGAGGTGTTTTCGCGCGACACGAAAGCCAAGTTCGGGGCCGTAAAACCGGATCATCGCCTCGTAATGCGCCTGCACCATTTCGGCCAGCTGCCTGCCCTGCGGGATGGTCGGCGCGTTGCGGTCAAACAGGGCGTGGGCGATCTGCGCCAGCAACCACGGCTTTCCCCGCGCGCCCCGCCCGACCATGACCCCATCGGCACCGGAGTGTTGCAAGGCACGGTGCGCGGTGGCGCTGTCAACGATATCACCATTGGCGATCACGGGGATGTTGACGGCCTCCTTGACTGCGGCAATCGCCATCCAGTCCGCCTGCCCCTTGTAAAACTGGCACCGCGTACGCCCGTGTATGGTGATCATCTGAGTGCCTGCCGCCTCGGCGCGTCGCGCAATCTCCGGTGCGTTGCGCATCTGATCATCCCAGCCCAACCGGGTTTTCAGGGTAACCGGGATATCCACGGCCTTCACCACGGCCTCGATCAACGTCAAAGCGTGGTCCGCCGTGCGCATCAGCGCAGAACCGGAGTAGCCCTGGGTCACCTTTTTTGCCGGGCATCCCATGTTGATGTCGATCACCTGCGCGCCCTGCCCCGCAACCATGCGCGCGGCTTCCGCCATCGGGGCAGCTTCGCGCCCCGCAAGCTGAACGGCGGTGCCAACGGCCCCCAGCCCCAGCTCTGCCTTTTCCCGGCTGCCGGGGCGGGCATTCAGCATATCGTGACTGGCCACCATTTCCGAAACCACAAGGCCCGCCCCAAAGCTTGCAACAAGCGTCCGGAACGGCAAATCGGTGATTCCTGCCATCGGCGCCAGCAACACGGGCGGCGTCAAATCAATTGGGAGGGCGACAGAGCTCACTTGCTTAATCCTTGTGCACTGGCTTTGGATGTACCAATTGCAGGGGATTACCTCAATATTGCAAGGCTATCGTAACGGGACCGCAGTTGTGTTTGCACAATAATTAGGCACATGTCCTGACCAATTGCCTCTGCGCCGCCAAAGCCATAGACACGTGATCATGACGGGGTGTGTGAACAGATGAAGATTGCCGCAGTGATCGTAGCAGCGGGCAGAGGGACGCGGGCGGGCGCCGGTGACCCCAAGCAGTGGCGTCCGCTGGCCGGGCGCAGCAGCGCGCAGCATGCGATGCAGGTTTTCGCAGATCATGCCCGGATCGACCGGCTTGTCCTCGTCTTGCATCCGGACGATCTTGCGGCCGGAAACTGGCCCGCGCAGCCTGCCGCCGACATCGTGTCGGGCGGCGCCACGCGGAGCGCCTCTGTGCTCGCGGGCCTGCGGGTGCTGGAAGGCGCTTGCGACCGCGTGCTGATCCATGATGCCGCCCGGCCCTGCGTGTCAGCGCAGGTTATTGACGGTGTTCTGGCCGGGTTGGAGCAGACGCCCGCCGCCGCACCCGGCGTGCCGGTGGTCGATGCGCTGTGGCGGGGCGAGAACGGTCAGGTCGCGGGCATGGTGGACCGCGACAACCTGTTTCGCGCGCAGACGCCTCAGGGGTTTCATTTCGACAGTATCCTTGCGGCGCACCGCGCCTTTCCCGACGGGGCCACCGACGACGTCGCGCTGGCACAACGCGCGAAATTGCCGGTGACCATCACGCCCGGCAGCGAGGACAACCTGAAAATTACCCTGCCCGAGGATTTTGCCCGGGCAGAAAGGATATTGAGGGAGCGCCATGGACATCAGGCTGGGTAACGGATTTGACGTGCATGCCTTCGGGCCCGGTGATCACGTCATCCTCTGTGGCGTGAAAATCCCTCATGATCAGGGGCTTGTCGGTCATTCTGATGCGGATGTGGCCTTGCACAGCGTGACCGATGCCCTTTATGGCGCGCTGGCCGAAGGCGATATCGGGCAGCATTTTCCACCCAGTGATCCACAGTGGAAGGGGGCCGCAAGCGACGTATTCCTGCGCCATGCCGTAACCCTTGCGGGCACCCGGGGGTTCAAGATATCCAACATCGATTGCACGCTGATCTGCGAATTTCCCAAGATCGGGCCGCATGCCCAGAAGATGCGCGCGGCCCTTGCCGCCATCGCGGGCCTTGCCGAGGATCGCGTATCGGTCAAGGCCACGACCTCGGAGCAGCTCGGCTTTACCGGCCGGGGTGAAGGGATTGCCTGCATTGCCACCGCCACACTGGTGACGCCATGAAACAGATCGCCACCTTGATCGGAACCGTGCTGGGCACCGGGTACATCCGCCCTGCGCCCGGGACGTGGGGGTCGCTCGTGGCCATGCCCTGGGCCTGGCTGCTGCATGTGCTGGGGGGATTTCCGCTGCTGCTTCTCGGGGCGATCGTGGCCTTTATCAAGGGCTGGTGGGCGACCGGCAAGATGACCAGAGACAGCGACAACCACGATCCGTCGGAAATTGTCGTGGACGAGTTGGTGGGTCAATGGATCGCCTTACTGCCCCTGTCCTATGCGGCGTGGTCGAAAGGGTTGAACATTCTGGAAATGTGGCCCGGCTGGATCGCCGCCTTCGTGCTCTTTCGTCTGTTCGACATTGTCAAACCCGGCCCTGTCGGATGGGCGGACCGGCGCGGTGATGCCTTGGGCGTGATGCTGGATGATGTGATCGCCGGTCTCTTCGCGGCCATCGGGGTTGTGCTGCTGGCAATCCTGTACCACGGCGTGTTGACATGAGCCTTGCCTTTCAAGTCATTGAAAAAGCAACCTCCCAGGGCAAGAGGATCGCTACCGCCGAAAGCTGTACCGGGGGGATGGTCGCTGCGGCATTGACGGATATCCCGGGCTCATCAGTGGTCGTGGATCGTGGTTTCATTACCTATTCCAACGCCGCCAAGATCGAGATGCTCGGCGTCGCCGGGCGCACGCTCGACAGCCATGGTGCCGTGTCCGAACCGGTCGCCGTTGAAATGGCCACAGGTTCGCTAGCAAGGTCGGGGGCCGATGTCGCGGTTTCCATCACCGGCATTGCAGGTCCGGGTGGATCGGAGCACAAGCCCGAAGGCCGTGTGTGTTTCGCCGTGGCCGATCAGGACGGCGTAACGGTCGAAACCATTGACTTTGGGCCCCGCGGGCGTGTGCAGGTGCGGGCTGCCGCGCGCGATCATGCGCTGAACTTGCTTCTGTCGGCGCTATGATCGCTCCAGTGCCGCGCTGAACTGCGCCAGATCTCCCTGCGCGACCGCGCTCCACAGTTGCTCGGCCGGGGCCGTGCCCAGCACCCCGGACGCCTTGTCGCGCAGTTTGCGCTCGCGGGTTGCCGGGGTAAGCGGCGCGGCAAGGTCGTGGAAGACTTCGATCGGGTGACCGCTCTGCCGCTCAAGCCGCACCCGCGCCTGCATTTCGGTCAACTCGGCGTCCTCTACTACGAAAACCCTCTGGCGCAGCGCGACCAGCCCCGGGTCAATCGCAACCTGATCGGTGAACATCTGGCTGTGGGCGGTGGAACATCCGCTCAGCGCCATGGCGGCGGTGTGCCGATAGCTGAATTTGGCCGCAAGCCCGGTGTCAGGGTCAGGCTTGTTGCAAACGCTCATCCACCGCGGATGGGTTTTGACCGTCACTCGGGAAATGTCATCGGGGGAGATATCTGCATCGCCCAAGGCTTCGAGCATCGCGTGCAACCCGTGACAGCACGCATGAAATTTATGGCTGATCGACATGATCCGCCACGGTCGCTGACCCAGGGTTTCCAGATGGTCGGTTGCGCCCGCGGCGTGATGCGTATCGCCGAACCCCAGCGATCCTGCGAGCCCATCCGCAGCCGCCGTCATCCCCGTATGCGCCCAGAGCGCGGCCTCCACCCCGCTGCGCGCAGCGAGCCCCGCGTTCAGGGGTTTTGCCGCGGTGCCGAACTGCGCCTTCACGCCGGAGGCCAGAGAGGCGCAGAGACCCAGCGCATGGCGCATTTGCAATGGCGTCAGATCGAGCAGCCGCGCGGCGGCCAGCGTCGCCCCGAACGCCCCGGCCGTTGCCGTCTGGTGAAAACCTATCTGATAATGGGCGCGGCCGAGCCAGAGGCCGACATGGATCGAGGCCTCGACACCGACCAGGGCGGCATCGAGCATTGCGTCAAAAGACAGCCCGTTCCTTTGCGACAGCGCAAGGGCTGCCGGGACTACCGCCACGGACGGGTGCCCGATATGGGCAAAATGCGTGTCGTCGAAATCCAGCGCATGGCTGAGTGTACCGTTCAGCAGGGCGGCGGATGGCGCGGGAAGCCGCCCGCCACCCAGAACCGAAGCCTCGGCCTGCCCGCCCTGCGCCAGCACGGACCGGCGGAAGGCGTCAAACCCGGGATCACCAGCCCCTCCCAGCCCGCAGACCGCCCAGTCGAACAGAGACAGGCGCATCATGTCACGCGCATCCCTGTCTGCCTCGACCGTGGCAAATGCAAGCAGCGCGTCGGTAATGGTCATCGCCACCCCTTTCTTACCGGGATGCGGGCAGATCAAGCATCGGCCGGGCCATAGAGTTCCCTCGCGCGCGTTTCGAAGGCCCGCACGATGCGGTGCATGGCTTCATTGAAAACCACCCCGATCAGCCGCTGCAGGATCATGTTCCGAAAGGCGAAATCGACAAAGAAGCTGACGTCGCATCCGCCGTCGACATCCCTGAACCCCCAGTTGGATTTCATGTAGCGGAACGGCCCGTCAAGATATTCGGTGTCGATGTTCATATCCTTGGGATGCAGAACAACGCGGCTGGTAAAGCGCTCGCGGAACACCTTGAAGCTGATCACGAGATCGGCTTCCATCACTTCGGTGTCTCCCTTCGTGGTGACGGATTTGACGCGGGCGGCAGAACACCATGGCAGGAACGCGGGGTAGCTGTCGACGTCGGCGACCAGATCGTACATTTGCTGTGCGGTATAGGGAAGTGTTCGTGTCTCGGAGTGGGTTGGCATTGATTTGTAGGCTCATGAAGGTTAGCCATCCATGTCCTATGTCCGCCCCCTAATATCAAGGTCTAACCCATGCCGACGCGTCCTTATGTCATAGACGAGATGATCTCAGCCAAGGCCATCGCGGCGCGGATCGAGGATTTATGCCGGGAAATCCAGAAAGAGTACGACGGGACGGACAAGCTGGTTGTCGTGGGTCTTCTGCGCGGCAGCTTCGTGTTCATTGCCGATCTCGTGCGCGAACTGGATTTGCCGATCGAAGTGGATTTTCTGGAAGCCTCCAGCTACGGCGATGTCATGGAGAGTTCAAGGGAAGTGCGCATTCTCAAGGACTTGCGGGGTGCTATTGAAGGCCGTGATGTTCTCGTGGTTGAGGATATCGTGGACACCGGCCACACCCTGAACCACGTCACGCACCTGTTGGAGAGCCGCCATCCCGCACGGCTCAAATCCATTGCCCTTCTCGATAAACCCAGCCGTCGCGAGGTTGATTTCAAGGCCAGTTGGACCGGCTTCGAAATCCCAGATGAATTTGTCGTGGGTTACGGGATCGATTATGCACAACGCAATCGCAACCTGCCCTATATCGGCAAAGTGCGCTTCCTCGAAGGCTGAGGGTTTTTCATACCGCCGCCGGAAATCTTATGGTTACCGATCACCTGTTCAGCCCGATAATCCCGGACAATACCACGGTATCGCATTCGTGATTCCCGACTGCGGCAGCTGCGTGCTAGCCTATCTGAAGCCACAACAGGAGAGCTGAAAATGAAGAAAATATTTGTCGTTCCGCTTGCTGCCAGTCTTGTTCTGACTGCGATTGCCGGTACTGCAATTGGCGATGGTCATGCGGACAAGGCCCTGCAAGCCGCCATTGCCGCACGTCAGGCGCAAATGAAGCTGGTCAGTTTCAACACGGCGATCCTTGGCGATATGGCAAAGGGTGTAACGCCTTATGACAGCGCCACTGCAAGCGCGGCAGCGGCGAACCTCGAAGCTGTCGCCAAGCTGGATCGCAGCATCCTGTGGCTGGAGGGTTCCGTGCAGGGCACGGTCGACGGGACCCGCGCAAAGGCGGAAATCTGGAGCGACGCCGCAGGCTTTGACAAGGCAGCAACGGCTCTCGAAACAGCTGCGGCTGCGATGGCGCAGGCTGCGGGAACCGATCAGGCCGCCTTGCAGGCCGCCATGGGCGATCTTGGCGGTACGTGCAGCACCTGCCACAAGGCCTATCGCGGCCCCAAGAACTAAGCGCCGCGGATGATGCGGTGGTTTTTGCTGTTGGGTGTGATCGGCGCTGCGCTGGCGACGTCGGCGGGGCTGATTGTCACCCGTCCTGACAGGTCAGACGTTGATTTCACGGGGACGTCCGAAGCTGATCCGGCGGCTGGCGCATTGGTTTTTGCGGCCGCCGGATGTGCCTCTTGTCACGCAGCACCGAATGCGGAGGGCGACGCACGGCTGATCCTGTCGGGTGGCCGCGCCTTTGCCAGTGATTTTGGAACGTTCTTTGCGCCCAATATCTCACCCGATCCGACGGCGGGCATTGGCGGGTGGTCCCGGCAGGAATTTACAGACGCGGTGACACGCGGCGTCTCCCCTGCGGGGCAGCATTATTACCCGGCATTCCCTTACACCGCCTATGCCAAGATGACCCCGCAGGATCTGGTGGACCTGTTTTCCTACATGCAAAGCCTGCCTGCAAGCGATGTCGCCAATCGTCCGCATGATGTGGGGCTGCCGTTTTCGATCAGGCGGGGCGTTGGCGTCTGGAAAGCGCTCTACTTCGACACCGGATACGAGGTGACCGGCCCCCTCACCCCGGCTGAAACCCGGGGCCGCTATCTTGCGGAAGGGCTTGCCCATTGCGCGGAATGCCACACGCCCAGAACCGCCCTGGGGGGTCTGGACAGGTCGCGCTGGCTTGGCGGTGCGCCGAATCCTTCGGGCAAAGGCAGGATACCCAACATCACGCCGTCCGCCCTCGCGTGGTCCGAGGAGGATATGATCGCCTATTTCACATCCGGGCTGACACCGGATTACGACAGCGCCGGGGGCGAAATGGTTGAGGTGATCGAGAACCTCGCGCAATTGCCGGAGGCCGATCGCGCGGCGCTTGCATCATACCTTAAGAAAGTCGCCCCGGTGCCCTGAAAGGGGACCGCGCTTCAGCGCTTGTTCGCATCCACCTGCCGCGTTTTCGTATCATGCAGCGGGGCGGTATCCTGAGCGTCGCGTGCAATGATCGCATAAATTGCGTCATTGATATGATAAGATGCAACGTCGTAGCGTTTCTGGTCGATGGCTTGGTTCAAATCTCTAAGGGCAAAAACAGCCCAATGGACATCCGTCATGGGAGGCAACTTTCTTTAGTGGAAATTGGGAGATGGCTACACCATCTGTTCTGCCAAATTCATGGGAATGGCAATAATGCTTTCCCCCGCTAACGTGACGTCACTGTCGCTCAGGCAATGCCCAGCTTGCGGTTGCGCGCCTCCCGAAGACGGGCAAAATCGTCGCCGGCATGGTAAGATGACCGGGTCAGAGGTGTGGCGGAGACCATCAGGAACCCCTTGCCGTAGGCGGCTTTTTCATAGGCGGCAAATTCATCGGGATGCACGAATCGATCCACGCGGTGATGTTTGGGGGTCGGCTGCAAATACTGGCCGATCGTCAGGAAATCGATATCCGCCGCCCGCATGTCTTCCATGACCTGAATAACGGATTGCCTGTCTTCGCCCAGGCCAACCATGATGCCGGACTTCGTGAACATTGCCGGATCAAGCTCCTTGACCCTTTGCAAAAGCCGCAGGGAGTGGAAATAGCGCGCGCCGGGGCGGACTTCCGGATAGAGGCCCGGCACGGTTTCAAGGTTGTGATTGAAAACATCGGGGCGCGCTTCGACCACAACTTCAAGCGCTTCGGGGCCGCATCTGATAAAATCCGGCGTCAGAATCTCGATCGTCGTGTCCGGGCTGCGGTGCCGGATCGCGCGAATCGTCTGGGCAAAGTGATCGGCGCCGCCATCCTCGACATCATCGCGGTCCACCGATGTGATCACCACGTGGTTCAGGCCCAGCTTTTCGACCGCATGCGCCACGCGACCCGGCTCGAACGCGTCCAGCGCTTCCGGGGGCTTGCCGGTGGCAATGTTGCAGAACGTGCACGCGCGGGTGCAGACTTCGCCCATGATCATCATGGTGGCATGGCCCTGCGACCAGCATTCTCCGACGTTCGGGCAGCCTGCTTCCTCGCACACCGTGACCAGATTGTTTTCACGCATGATCCGCGCGGTATCGGCATAGCCCTGCCCGCCCGGCGCTTTCACCCGAATCCATTCAGGTTTTTTCGGTTGAGGGTTATCCGGACGCCGCGCCTTTTCGGGGTGGCGCTGTTCAGGAATTTTCAGGTCGCGCGGGGCCATAGAGATTTTCCTCAACCACATGGCGCTGAACTGCGCCACACTCTCTCCATGTGTAAACGATCTGACGCGGGAGGTTCAACACCGCGCGGCGTCGCACCCTGCATAGCAGCCTTGCACGGCGCAAGGGGGCTGCGGTCACAAAAAAATCGGGAGCGCCCGATGAACGCTCCCGCAAAGACCCGATAGGATGCCGCCCTGTTATCCGATCAGCGGCCCGCCCGGCCCGATCGTTTCATCGTAATGCCTTTTGAGACGCATCAGCGCGATGCGCAGCACGATCTTGCCGGAGCGCGCTGACCAGCCGAGCTTTTTCTCGGCCGTTTCCAGCCCTTCCAGAAAACAGCAGCAGCGCAGCACAACGTCAGACAGACCCGGACCAAGATCAGCCAGCGCATCGGCGACGCGCTTGCGCGCATTGGACGGGCCATCGCCCACACCGCTGTCGGGCACGAAGCTGCCGCGCCCGCCGGCGGTCAGGAACCTGTCCCAGTTCTGCGCAACCCGCGGACCCATCTGCGCCAGTTCGAAATCTTCGCGCAGACGTTCGCCAACCGTGACAAGATCATCGCTCAGGAAGGGCTCACCGTTCTTATCGCGGCGGCGCGCGAGGGCGGTCAGCGGGCTTTCGGCCAGGTTGTAGCGCATGCGGCGCGGGCGGCCTGTATCGACATCCGGCAGGGATTTCTCACCCCATGTCCGGTGCTGTTCACCAAAATCCGCCTGAGCTTCTGCAAAACCATTGGTCGAGACACTGCCGGCACCGTCCAGCATGTCTTCCAGTGCAGCGCGGCCAGCGGGGGTAATCGCGTAACGCGTAATGCGCCCGTTGGCCTTGCCCGCAATCCATTCCTTGAGCGCCAGGGCTTCGGCGATCTTGCGTGGCACGACCCCGGTACGGGTTGCCTGCCCGCCTGCGGCGTCGCGCACGATCACCGCCTTTTCCATCTCCGCGGCAACGGCCAGAACGGCGCCCTTCTCGCACAAACGGCGCAGCACACGCGTGCTTTCGGCCATAAGTGTCGCCTCATTTGGTGTGGCATCGCCATCGTCTGACGGAGCCGATATTCGGTCTTGAAAACTCATGCGCGATAGGTCCTTTGCGTTCGATTTGGCAGCTTCGGAACGGGGAACAAAATGCGCAGCACCCAGTGTGCGCAGCGCAGCATCGACCAGCGGATCATCTCTTCGCGTTTCCACACGCCTGATCTGGCGCAGGATTGTCGAGGCGTGACAGCCCGCCGCCCGCGCAAGCGCACGAATTGGCAGACCGGCTTCGGTATGGGCCAAGTAAACCTGCGCCGCGGCGGGAACCCAATCGGGCAGCCCGGCTTCTAAGGGGTCGCAGGCACGTAGCGGCATCTCCAGCTCTTTCATAGGTCGGCACCGATGTCTAATGGTTGTGTTAAGGTTGTTCTAGCAGATGTGAACACAACCTAAAGACGAATTAGTTACCCGTTCGTTAACAGTTTCTGATTTGGCGAGTATTGTCGCTAAATTATAAACAGTATTTAAACCTCCGCGCGCCGCCGACTGCCCGGACGCAACAGAGGCGATGATCTAAGCCGGTTCCAGGTCGCGCAAAATACCTCCCGACATCAAAGTGTTAACAAGTCCCTAAACCCCATGCGCGCCGGACGCTGTGCCTGCGCAACACCGTCTGCGGATGTGTAATATCGCTATCGGCAGGGCCACGTGCCCTCTGGGGAAGACGGACAAAAGGAACGTTATATGCAAGATCTGCTTTCAATGCTGCACGCACTGCGCCGGCCACCACTGCTGATGCGCGCCGCGCGTATCGGTGCCGAAGACTACCGGCGCTCCGTGCACCTTCCACGCTTGTTGGGATATGGTGTGCTGCCGAAACACGGTGCCGCCCTGCTCCGGCTGATGGAGATCGAAGCAGAACTCAACGTCCAGCGCACCAGCGGCAATGCCAGCTACAGCCTTATTCGCCACGTGGACGTTTTGATTGCCATGCTGGGTGAAGCCCGCGTGTTGCGTGCCGCACAGGCGGCCTGAAACCTACATGAAACTGTCGGGGGCTTCCGCTTTCTTGCGGGCAATATACTCGGACAACGCCTGCGCAATGCCCGGGTCGAGTGCCGGTTGCTGGTAATCGTTCAGCATCTTCTCGACCCTGAGTGCGGCAAGGGCCTGTGTATCGCGTGCCCCCTCATCCTCCCAGGTCTCGAAAGGCTTGTAATCCAACAGGTCCGATTTCCAGAAGGCGGATTTGAAGTTCATCTGCGTATGGTCGCACCCGAGGTAATGCCCCCCGGGTCCAACCTCGCGGATGGCATCCATGGCTTGTGCATTTTCATCTATGGACACGCCTTTTGCCAGATGATGCAGCGTGCCAAGCTGATCGGCGTCCATCACGAATTTCTCGAAAGAGGAGACAAGGCCGCCTTCCAGCCAGCCGCAGGAATGCAGCATGAAATTCACCCCCGCCAGCAGGCCCATGTTTAAGCTGTTCGACGTCTCGTAAGCAGCCTGTGCATCCGGCAGTTTCGAGCCGCAGAACGATCCTGCCGAGCGGTAAGGCAGGCCCAGACGCCGCGCCAGTTGCCCCGCTCCATAGGTGATATGCGCCGCCTCCGGTGTGCCGAAGGTCGGCGCGCCTGAGTTCATGTCAATAGATGTGACAAACGCCCCCATGATCACCGGGGCACCGGGGCGGATCAGTTGGCTGTAGGCGATGCCGGCCAGAACCTCGGCCAGGACCTGTGTCAGCGTTCCGGCCACCGACACCGGTGCCATCGCGCCGCCCACGATGAAGGGAGAGATGATGCAGGCCTGATTGTTCTTCGCGTAGACTTCCAGCGCCCCCATCATCACGTCATCGAAGGTCATGGGCGAGTTGATGTTGATCAGCGAGGTCATCACCGTGTTTTCCTGAACGAAGTCCTTGCCGAACAGGATCTCGCACATCTCCACGGAATCCTGCGCGCGGCTTGGCTCCGTCACCGACCCCATGAAGGGTTTGTCGCTCAGCGTCATATGGGCATGCAGCATATCGAGGTGGCGCTTGTTGACGGCAATGTCGGTCGGCTCGCACACGGTCCCGCCCGAATGGTGCAGCCAGCGGGACATGTAGCCCAGTTTCACAAATTTGCGGAAATCTTCCATCGTCGCGTAACGCCGCCCGCCCAGGGTGTCGCGCACGAAAGGCGGGCCATAGACCGGCGCCAGCACGAGGTTCTTGCCACCGATCACAACCGTACGTTCCGGGTTGCGCGCGTGCTGGGTGTAGCTGGCGGGAGCCGTTTTGCACAGTTGACGTGCCAGGCCCCGCGGAATGCGGACACGCTCCCCGTCGATATCCGCGCCCGCCTCGCGCCATCTTTCCAGGGCGGCAGGATTCTCAACGAAATTGACGCCGATTTCTTCCAGTACCGTCTCGGCATTTGTTTCGATGATGTCGAGCGCCTCTTCGGTGAGGATTTCAAAGTTCGGAATGTTCCGTTCGATGTAACGCGCCGTTTCAAACGAGACCGCACTTCTTTCCGCACGTCTGGCCGCACCGCCGCCGCCACGTCCGCGTCTACGCTCTGCTACCGCCATCTCATGTCTCCCATGTCTCAGCTTGCGCTTGTGCTACATTACTAAATCAACCCGCCTCTGGCCCATAACGGCCTTGCAGGGAAAAAAGCGACATACGCCCCCAAGTCACCCGGTCTTTGCGGATTATTCAGCGTGCGGCGCGTCGCGCGTCAATCCCGCTCTTGCCACTTGCGGCTCCCGCGCCTAATCAGCGGTCATGAGCACACAAGACCATGACCGCCTTCTCATCATCGACTTTGGCAGCCAGGTAACGCAGCTGATTGCGCGCCGCCTGCGTGAATTGAACGTCTACTGCGAGATACACCCCTTCAACGCGGTAACGGATGCATTCCTAAAAGAGTTTGCCCCCAAGGCCGTCATCTTCTCCGGCGGCCCCTCGTCGGTGTTTGCCGATGGTGCCCCGATGCCGCCCAAGGGGGTTTTTGACCTTGGCGTGCCGATCCTTGGCATTTGTTACGGCCAGCAGGTGATGATGCACTGTCTTGGCGGCAAGGTGGAACGGGGCCATGGCACCGCCGAATTCGGGCGGGCCTACGTGACCCCCGAGGCCCGCAAACTTGCCTTGCTGGAAGGATGGTTCGAGGCGGACCGCGAGCAGGTCTGGATGAGCCATGGCGACCACGTGAGCGAAATCGCCCCGGGTTTTGAGGTGTACGGCACCTCACCCAATGCGCCATTTGCCATCACCGGTGACACCACGCGCGATTTTTATGCCGTGCAGTTCCACCCGGAGGTGCATCACACCCCCAACGGCGCCAAGCTTTACGAGAATTTCGTGCGTCTCGCCGGGTTCAGGGGGGACTGGACGATGGGTGCCTACCGCGAGGAAGCAATCCAGCGCATTCGCGATCAGGTTGGATCCGGTCGCGTCATCTGCGCCTTGTCCGGCGGCGTCGATTCCTCCGTTGCGGCAGTCCTGATTCACGAAGCGATCGGCGATCAGCTGACCTGCGTCTACGTGGATCACGGGCTGATGCGCAAAGGTGAGAGCGAGCAGGTCGTCGGCATGTTCCGCGAACATTATAACCTGCCGCTGATCCACGCGGACGAATCAGACCTGTTTCTGGGCAAGCTGGAAGGTGTCAGCGACCCTGAAACCAAGCGCAAGATCATCGGCGGCCTTTTCATCGAGGTGTTCGAGAAGCACGCAAAGGAAATCGGCGGGGCTGATTTTCTCGCGCAGGGTACGCTTTATCCCGATGTGATCGAATCGGTCAGTTTTTCCGGCGGCCCCTCGGTGACGATCAAATCGCACCACAACGTCGGTGGCTTGCCGGAACGGATGAACATGCAGCTGGTCGAGCCGCTGCGCGAGCTTTTCAAGGACGAGGTGCGGGCACTGGGGCGTGAGCTTGGCCTGCCCGACAGTTTCATCGGCCGTCACCCCTTCCCCGGTCCGGGTCTGGCCATCCGCTGCCCCGGCGAAATCACCCGCGAAAAGCTTGATATCCTGCGGGAAGCGGATGCGGTGTACATCGACCAGATTCGCAAGCACGGGCTTTACGACGAGATCTGGCAGGCGTTTGTCGCGATCCTGCCGGTGCGCACCGTGGGGGTCATGGGCGATGGCCGGACCTATGATTTTGCCTGTGCCTTGCGCGCCGTCACCTCGGTGGACGGCATGACGGCGGATTACTACCCCTTCAGCCATGATTTCCTAGGCGAAACCGCGACGCGTATCATCAACGAGGTGCCCGGCATCAACCGGGTGACCTACGACATCACGTCGAAACCGCCCGGAACAATCGAGTGGGAATAGACCTCCGGCAGCGCCGCATACCCGACAGAGAAGACCCCAAGATGAGCGCGACCTTCAAGGCGGCCTTATGGATGATCGGGTCCATCGCCTCTTTCTCGTCGATGGCGGTGGCGGGCCGCGAATTGGCCTCAGAGCTCGATACCTTCGAGATCATGATGTATCGCAGCCTTTTCGGCGTTCTGATCGTGGTCGCGCTGGCGGGCCTTTTCGGCACGTGGCGCGAAATCAATTCGCGTAACCTGCAGGTTCAGATGTTACGCAACCTTGCGCATTTCACCGGTCAGAACCTGTGGTTCTACGCGGTCACGGCGATTCCCCTTGCGCAGGTGTTTGCGCTGGAGTTCACAACGCCGCTTTGGGTGATCGTGCTGTCACCGCTGATTCTCGGCGAACGCCTGACCCCGATGCGCGCCTTTGCGGCCATCATGGGCTTTATCGGCATTCTGATCGTTGCCCGCCCGGACATGGCGGGGATCAACGCAGGCGTGATCACCGCCGCTTCCTGCGCCATATTTTTCGCCCTCACGATCATGCTGACCAAGCGACTGACCCGCACCCAATCCATCACCTGCATTCTGTTTTACCTGACGGTGACGCAGCTGGTGTTCGGTGTCATAGCGGCCGGGTATGATGGCGACATCGCCTGGCCCTCGGCCGAGGCGCTGCCACTGGTGATCCTGATCGGCGCGGCAGGGCTGATCGCGCATTACTGCCTGACAAATGCCCTGTCGATTGCGCCGGCCACCGTGGTGGTGCCCATTGATTTTGTCCGACTTCCCGCGATCGCCGTGATCGGCATGTTGCTCTATGACGAGCCGCTGGATGCCTGGGTATTTCTCGGCGCTCTGGTCATCTTTGCCGGCAACTATTTGAACATTTGGTCCGAGACCCGAACAAAAACTTGATTTTACGTCAGGTCACAACGCATTTTGCCCCTGCGTCATTAATTGACGCAGGGCATTTTCGTGATTAATTGCCCCAGCCTTTCAAAGCAAAATCGCTAAAACCAACACAGGGCAATGTTCCGGGGAGGAGCTTCATGAAATCGTATTTTACAAGTGTAACACTGTTATGTCTGGCGACAGGCGCAGCACATGCGGGCGCGTTGGACCGCACGGGACAGTCAGTCGATGTCCTGTTCGAGACCGGTCGCTATGCGGAATTCAGTTTCGCAACTGTATCACCTGACCTGTCCGGCAACACGGTATCCGCCTTGCCGAACGGGACCGGATCGGGAGACATCTCTCCTAGCTATTTCCAATTCTCCGCCGCCTATAAGGCCGACCTGAATGATACCTGGTCCTATGCCCTGATCCTGGACGAACCGTTCAAGGCGGATGTGAACTACAACCTCGGCACCGGCTATTTTGCGTCCGGGTCGCTTGCCGAATTCCAATCCTACGCGCTGACCGGACTGTTGCAATACAACATGCCCACGGGATTCAGTGTGTACGGCGGATTGCGCCTGCAATCGGTGGAAGCCTCCGCAACGATTCCCTTCGTGTCACTTTACAACGTCACGGCGGACCGCGACTATGGCGTAGGCTATGTTGCCGGGGTGGCATACGAGCGTCCCGACATCGCCTTGCGGGTCTCTCTGACCTACAACTCCGAGGTGTCACACAGCAACGATACAGTCGAGACATCGGCAGCACTGGGTGGGCCGAACAGTTCGGTCACCGAGTTTGAAACGCCGCAATCCGTCAACCTCGCCTTCCAGACCGGTATCGCCGCGGACACCCTGCTGTTCGGCGGTGTGCGCTGGGTTGACTGGTCGGATTTCGCTCTGACACCGGCAAACTATCAGGTGCTGACCTCTGGCGGTTCGCTGCTCAGCTATCAGGATGACGTCTACACCTACACACTTGGTGTGGGCCGTCGCCTGAACGATACGTGGTCCGTTGCCGCCACTCTGGGATATGAAGAAACCAACGGCAGCTTCTTTACCAATCTGGGCCCGTCCGATGGTCAGGAAAGCATCGGCCTCGCCGCCATCTACACCAAGGGCAAGATGAAGATCACCACGGGCATCCGCTATGTGCGCATCGGTGACACCGTCACACGGGTTGGCGCGATTGCCCCCGCAGCCCGCTTTGACGGCAACGATGCTGTCGCCATCGGCTTCAAGGTCGGCTACAACTTCTGATCCCCGGGATCAGACATCGGCAAACCCCCGCAAGCCATCGCGCGCGGGGGTTTTTCTTTGCGCAGGAAACGGGTGGCCCGCATCGGCCACTCCGCCTAGTTTGCAGCCATGACACCTCAAAAAACCCTCTCCGGCAAAGCGTGGAGCGCCCTGTTGCTTCTGGCGATGATCTGGGGCGCCTCATTTTTGTCGATCCGCATTGCATTGGACGAAATCGGGCCAGTGACATCGGTCGCCCATCGGACCTTCTGGGCGATGCTGGTGCTCTGGATCGTGGTCATTGCCCTGCGGCTGCCCGTGCCGAAAGAACCGCGGATCTGGATGGCCTTTCTGATCATGGGGCTGTTGAACAACGTTATTCCCTTCGGCCTGATGGCCTGGGGTCAACTGCATATCGAAACCGGGCTTACGTCGATCCTGAACGCCGCGACCGCCGTATTTGGTGTCCTGGTGGCAGCCCTCTTTTTTGCCGACGAGAAACTCACGGTCCGCAAGACGGTTGGCGTCGGATTGGGGTTCGCGGGTGTCGTCACCGCAATCGGCCTGGAGAACCTGCGCAGTTTCGATCTGAGGTCGATAGCCCAGCTGGCTGTGTTGGGCGGGACGGTTTCCTATGCCCTCGCCGGAGCATGGGCGCGCCAAACGCTCTCCGGGCTCGCGCCGCAAGTCGCCGCAGCGGGCATGTTGACCACTGCCTCCGTGATCACCGTGCCGCTGGCAATCATGCTCGAAGGCCCCATTCGCTTTGATCTTCAGCCCGTGACGATCATGGCCATCGTCTATTACGCGGTGATCGCCACTGCAGGTGCCTACCTGCTCTATTACTACGTGCTGGATCTGGCCGGCAGCGGCAACCTGTTGCTGGTGACCCTGCTGATTGCCCCTGTTGCCATCTTGCTCGGCGCGCTTGTTCGCAACGAGTCGCTCAATCCGAACGCTTATGCGGGCTTTGCCCTGCTGGCGCTCGGGCTGCTGGTGGTGGACGGGCGGGTGTGGCACATGCTCCGCAAGCGCAAAGCCATTGCCGGGGACTGATTGACCACCCCACGGTGCCTCGCTAGGACAGGGACACCCCCACAGGTCTCAGGACGCACCCCATGCTGTACACTTCCGCTGCCGACTGGCGCGCCGCGCCGCGTAAATCCGTTCTGGTCTATGGCATGTCCGGTCTTGGCAAGACCCATATGTCCAATCTGCTGCGGGCTTCGGGCAGCTGGTTCCACTATTCCATCGATTACCGGATCGGCACACGCTACATGGGCGAATTCATTGCAGACAATGCGAAGGCCGAAGCGATGAAGGTGCCCTTTCTGCGCGACCTGCTGATGAGCGACAGCATCTACATCGGCTCCAACATCACCTTCGACAATCTCGCGCCCGTCGCAACCTATCTCGGCAAACCGGGAGACCCTGAAAAGGGTGGCCTGCCCATGCAGGAATACGCGCGGCGACAAGTGCAGTTCCGGCAGGCTGAAATCTCGGCGCTCTATGACACGGCGCATTTCGCCGAACGCGCCGAGGCGCTATACGGGTATCCGCATTTCATCTGCGATTCCGGCGGGTCGATCTGCGAATGGGTGGACGCCACGGATGACAACGACGCGCTGATGTGCGATCTGGCCAAGCACTGTCTGCTGATATGGATCAAGGGAGATGACGCCCACACCCAGGAATTGATCCGCCGGTTTGATCGGGCGCCGAAACCAATGGCCTATCAGCCGGAGTTCCTTGCACGCGTGTGGCAGGAGTTTCTGAGTAAAAGCAAATACTCAGAAGATGATGTTGATCCGGATGAGTTCATTCGTTTCACCTACTCACGTGCCCTGGCGCACCGCCAGCCGCGCTACGAGGCCATGTCGCGCTGGGGCGTCACCGTGACCGCGGATCAGGTCGCCGGGCTAGGATCGCCGCAGGACTTCGAAGATCTCATCGCCAGCTGCCTCTGACCCTCTACACCGACCTGTGAAACCGCGCCCCTTGAGGCACCCTTGCCAAGAGGCTATCTCACTGCTCTGAACCCGTGTTCCGAAAGAAGACCAATGCCGATCAGAATTCCCGCCGACCTGCCTGCCTACGACGTGCTGACGCGCGAAGGGGTGATGGTGCTCGACGAAGATCACGCGGCCCGGCAGGATATTCGCCCCCTGCGGATTGGCCTTCTCAACCTGATGCCCAAGAAGATTCAGACCGAGAACCAGTTCGCGCGGCTTATCGGCGCGACACCGCTGCAGATCGAACTCAGCCTGCTGCGCATGTCCGAGCACCGGACCAAGAACACAGCCGCCGAGCACATGGAGAGCTTTTACCGCTCTTTCCAGGAGGTCAAACACGAGAAGTTTGACGGGCTGATCATCACCGGCGCGCCCATTGAGCACCTGCCTTTTCCGGATGTCACCTATTGGGATGAACTGCGCGAGGTAATGGATTGGACCCAGACAAACGTGCATTCCACGTTTGGCGTCTGCTGGGGCGGCATGGCGATGATCAACCATTTCCATGGCGTCAGGAAACACATGCTGAAGGCGAAGGCCTTTGGATGTTTCCGGCACCGTAACCTCGCGCCCTCTTCGCCCTATCTGCGCGGGTTCTCGGATGATTGCGTCATTCCCGTCTCGCGCTGGACCGAAATGCGCCAGGATGAAATCGATGCCACCGGCGGGCTGAAAACCCTTTTGGGCAGTGATCAGGTCGGGCCGTGTCTGGTGGAGGATGCCGCGCATCGCGCGCTCTATATCTTCAACCATTTCGAATATGACAGGGACACGCTCAAGCAGGAATACGATCGCGATGTTGCCGGTGGATCGCCGATCAACGTGCCGGTGAATTACTATCCCGGTGACGATCCGACCCAGGTGCCGCTCAACCGGTGGCGTAGCCATGCACACCTGCTTTACGGCAACTGGATCAACGAAATCTACCAGTCAACCCCCTTCGAGATGACGCGCATTGGAACGTAGGATGTCTGTACTGAGCCTTTTGATGGTCGTTGTGGTGATCGGGCTCGTGCAATGGCGGGCATCTGCCCGAGAGGCTTCGGCCGAGGCGCTTTATCCGCCATCGGGACAAATCATAGATGTGGACGGCACCGACATCCATGTACGCGTCGAAGGGTCCGGCCCGGATGTCGTCCTGATCCATGGTGCAAGCGGGTCCATGCGGGACTTTACCTTTGATCTGGTCGGGCGTCTGAGTGACCGCTACCGGGTGATTACACTGGACCGCCCCGGTCTGGGCTGGAGCAACAGACCGCGGCCCGGCTATGGCGGCGCTTGGAGCAACCGCGCCGAACCCCCGACCCTGCAGGCCCGTCTGATGCAGGCGGCCGCTGATGCCGTGGGCATCACCAACCCGGTTGTGGTCGGGCATTCATACGGTGGAGCCGTTGCCCTGGCCTGGGCCTTGGAGCGTCCGGAAGACACCGGGGCGCTGGTGCTGCTGGGCGCGGCCTCCAACCCCTGGCCCGGCGATCTGGGCCTGTTCTACCAGATCAATTCCTCGAAGGCGGGTGGTGCACTCGCGATCCCGCTGATCACGGCATTTGCGCCGTCTCAGGCCATTGAAAACACGGTCCGGGAGATATTCGCCCCGCAGAAAATTCCCGACGGGTATCTTGATCACATCGGTCCGGAGATGACCCTGCGCCGCACGACCCAACGCGCCAATGCGCAGCAGGTTAACAGCCTGCGGCCTTACGTTGTTGAAATGGCAAAGAAATATCCCACACTGACGACCCCTGTTGAAATTCTGCACGGAACGGCGGATACCATTGTACCGCTGCAGATTCACTCGGAACCACTGGCAAAACTGCTGCCCAATGCCAACCTGATCCGGTTGGAGGGGGTCGGGCATATGCCGCACCATGCCGAACCCGGGATGGTGTCGGATGCGATCGACCGCGCGGCCCGCAGAGCCGGTTTGCGTTAAGCCGGTTAACATCCCATATTGATACCAGATACACTCTCCAGGAGAGCCTTATGGACCTGCCCTTCGATGGCGCCATCAGCAGCTACTACAAAAACGACGTGCCCGAAGACATTCGCAATGCAATCGCCGCATCTGCAAAGAACGACATCCTGTCGGAGGACTATCCGCATGAGGCACGTATGGCGCGCAAACGCTACGAGAAGGCGCTGGCGGCCCTGCAGATCGAGCTGGTCAAACTGCAAGCCTGGGCAAAGGAAAGCGGTGCACGGATCGCGATTGTCTTCGAGGGGCGCGATGGTGCAGGAAAAGGTGGTACAATCAGCAGGTTCCGCACCAATCTTAATCCTCGGGGCGCGCGGATCGTCGCCCTGTCGAAACCCACGGAGACAGAAGCAACCCAGTGGTATTTCCAGCGCTACGTGGCGCATCTGCCCGCCGCCGGTGAAGTGGTGTTTTTCGACCGCAGTTGGTATAATCGCGGCGTCGTCGAAAAGGTTTTTGATTTCTGCACGGACGCACAACGCGAACAATTCTTCAGCCAGGTCACGCCATTTGAGGAAATGATTGCCGACGAAGGCATCCATCTGTTCAAGTTCTGGCTGAACGTCGGGCGGGCCGAGCAATTGCGGCGCCTGTTGAGCCGCGAAAGCGACCCGCTGAAACAGTGGAAGCTGAGCTGGATCGACGTGGAGGGCCTCAGACGCTGGGACGCGTACACGAATGCCATTGGCGAGACATTGGCCCGCACCCATTGCGAGACGGCCCCATGGACAATCGTGCGGTCCGACGACAAGAGACGCGCCCGCCTGAACGCCATTCGCAGCGTGCTGCACGGTCTCGATTATGCCCACAAAAACCCCGAGGCGCTGGGGCAGATCGACGTGTCGATCTGTGGTGGGCCGGACATCTGGAATGCCTAAACGCGGCTATCACCACGGCAACCTGCGTCAGGCCCTGATCGAGGCGGCCTTGCAGTTGATCGAAGCCAAGGGGCCCATGGGTTTTACCCTTTCGGAGGCCGCCAAGCAGGCCGGTGTGACCCCGGCCGCGGTTTACCGCCACTTTGAGGGCCGCGAAGACCTGATCGCCGAGGCCGCCTTGCAGGGCTACGAGATCTTTGCCGACCTGATGGAGTATGCCTACGAAAAGGGCCAACCCTCTGCGCTGGCCGCGTTTTCCGCAACCGGGCGAGCGTACCTGGCTTTCGCGCGCAAGTATCCCGGTCATTACATCGCCATGTTCGAAAGCGGGATCTCGGTCAATCGCACACCGGAACTCGCCGCCGTGGCCAATCGTGCCAGCGGCGTTCTGGAAAAAGCAGCCACCGATCTCAGCCAGCATATTCCCGAAGACAAGCGCCCGCCCGCGTCGATGTTCTCGGCACATATCTGGGCATTGAGCCATGGGGTTGTCGAGCTTTTTGCCCGCAATTCGCCCGGTCGGGCCTCGCCCTTTCCCGCAGATGATCTGCTGGAAACCGGGATCGGGATTTACCTGCGTGGGCTGGGGTTGATCGCAACCGACGAATAGGCGCGGTCAGTAAGACAAATAGGGTTTCAGCGCCGCCGCTTCGCGGGCGGTCAGCGTCATTGTCGCCGTCGTGCCAAAGTGGCGAAAACCGGCGTCTGCGGAGGCAAAGAGCGCCCGCAGTTCGGCCTGTGGCCCTGCCTCCAGCGTCCGCAGCGCATTGTCGGCCAGAAAAAAGCTTTCTGTCAGCGCACCGTTGGCCCGGACGATCTGGTGACTGCCAAACATGAAATGCGTGTAGGTCACCTGCTCTCTCGGTTGCAGGCTGACGCCCGGCAGACCGCAAAGATGTTTCGCGGCGACAAGTACTTCGGATTTCCCGAACAAGAGCTCCGCCATCGCGCTTTCCACCCAGATGCGATGCTGTTGCGAGACGGTGAGCGCGGTTTCGTTGCCGATGGCGCCCGCCTCGAAGACCACCGGCGCAAAGGCGCCATGGCCCGCCACCGCTGTGGTTCCGATCCATTGAACGGGCAACATGCCATTGTCGCGGGTCCAGATCAGCTGGCCCTTTTCGATGTCTTCCACCGCCACTTCACCGTCCGGTCCCGCGATCAGGGTACCATCGGCGAAACAGGTGACGTAATCCGTGTAGCGTGACGTGCCTGAATTCGACCCGTCGATCTTGACGTAAGACACCCCGTCCTGCAGCGGTTCGCTGGTGGCATACCCCCAGATATCATTGAAATTGCCGTTCTGAGAAAAGACATAGACCGATATCTCCGGCCCGGTTTGGTTGCCGCTGCTGTCGAGCGCGCGCAGAAACAGGATCGATTCCGATTCAACCGCTGTCCCGTTTGCCACGATGCCACCGCCGTCGGTGATCACGTGGTTGCCAGCGTTGTCGTCATTGAAGCGGCTCGCGCCCCCGCCGGTGTCGTTGAGCTCGATCTGCGTGCCGCTGGCGCTGGAATATTGAAAGACCGTGCCGTCAGGCGTGTCCGAATTGTTCACGACCGGGTTGCCGACAAGGCCACCATTTGCGCTTGACGTGACAACAAGACTGTCGTTGTCGAATGCTATGAACGTTCTCAGAACCATAATAAATCCAAGTGATCGCGGTAATTTCTGCTTCAGGTAAGGGGAAATTTGTCGACGGCGAGCCATTGCTGGCCGACAAGAGAAAACGTGCTCTCCCAAACCGCCTCGATCAGCGGCATATGGCTCATATGGGCACAAACGATACATCGCGGCGGCCAAACGCGGACCCCTGGACATGAAAAAGGCCGCTCACACGGAGCGGCCTTATCAAACAACACAGATAACAGGTTAGCGCTTGGAGAACTGGAAGCTCTTACGCGCCTTCGCCTTACCATATTTCTTACGTTCAACGACGCGGCTGTCGCGGGTCAGGAAACCTGCGGCCTTCAGGGCACCACGCAGCGAGGGATCATAAAGCTGCAACGCCTTGGATATCCCGTGTTTGACCGCGCCGGCCTGACCGGAGAGGCCGCCGCCCTTGACCGTTGCAACAACGTCAAACTGGCCTTCGGTACCGGATACAGAAAACGGTTGTGCGAGGATCATCTGCAGAACCGGGCGGGCAAAATAATCGTTTTGTGCCTTGCCGTTTACAGTCACCTTGCCGGAACCGGGCTTGATCCAGACACGGGCAATCGCATCTTTCCGTTTGCCGGTCGCATAGGAGCGGCCAAGGTCATCACGGACCGGCTCGCGCGGCGTTTCCACGACCTCGGGCGCCGTCTCGATGCCAGCAACTTCGGCCAAATCTTCGAGTGTGTTGATTTCTTCAGCCATGCTCATGCACTCCGGGTGTTTTTGCTGTTCATGGATTTCACATCCAGAACTTCGGGGCTTTGCGCCTCGTGGGGGTGATCGCCGCCTGCGTAGACGCGCAGGTTGGTCATTTGCTGGCGGGACAGACGGTTCCCGGGCAGCATACGCTTGACCGCGAGGGTCACGACGCGCTCCGGATGTGCCCCGGTCAGGATCTGCTCTTTCGTGCGGGACTTGATGCCGCCCGGGTGACCGGTGTGCCAGTAGTGGTTTTCTTCACGCTTCTTGCCGGTCAGCTGGATCTTGTCCGCGTTGATGACAATCACATTGTCGCCCATATCCATGTGCGGCGTGAAGGAAGGTTTGTGTTTACCGCGCAGACGCTGGGCAATGATCGACGCGAGACGGCCCAGAACAACGCCCTCGGCGTCGATCAGGATCCACTTCTTGTCGATATCTGCGGGAGTTGCAGAAAAGGTTTTCATGGACGGTTCCCCGTTTGAGGTGGAAGGTGTTGCCGGTTAAGGTCACACCCGAATTCGATTGGGGCGTTATAAAGCAGGTGTTGATCGCGTCAAGAGATGTGATTGGCAAAAAATATAACGAATTCATGTTGTTATAAAATAGGTATTATTTTACCCCAAAAATCACGCTTATAAATGACGGCTTGCAAATCCGAAGCGCGACGCAAAAATGGTTGGGCAGTTTCTTTCCCGGATCAAGGCCCCGATCACGCTTATGTTGTCATCTCTCGCCGGACCAGTCCTTGCCGGACTGGCGCTCTTGGTCGCCGCCACAGCGGTTGGCATTGCCCCGGTGTCAAAGCTTATCCGGGTTTACGAGGCCAGGCACGATTTGAAACAGGGCTCCGCTGGCTGGATTCGCAGCATCAGCGGGTGGTCGGTGATTGCGCTGTGGCTTCTGACAACATGGTTCCTCGCGACGATCATCGGCGATTGGGCGGCAAGCGGCGATTTGCCGGGCGCGGTTGATCGCTCCTGGTACCGGCTGCAGATTCTCATTGAAATCGCAGCGGCCATTCTGGATGCCGACCCGTGAACGAGGTCGAGGGCGTCCAAGGCCAACTGCAGTGCCATGCCTGCGGCGGCCAATGCGCCTTTTCGCCCCGGGCGCGCGCGCTGCTCTGTCGAAGCTGCGGCACACAGCATGCAGATGCCCTGCCCGATGATCCTTCGGCTGCCGACGAAACCAACTATTCCGACGACATGGCGGGCGCTGACCTGCCGACGCTGGTCGAAACCCGCGTGCACCGCTGCCAGAGTTGCGGCGGGAGCGTCGTCTTCACCGGGGCCGTCCTTTCGACACGCTGCGCCTATTGCGACGGTCCCGTTGTCCTGACCACTCAGGACAGCGGCTATGAGACGATGGCCCTCATACCGTTTCACATTGAGGAGGAAGCCGCGCTCGCGGCAGCGCGCATCTGGGTGACCGGTCGCTGGGCGCGCCCGAACGATCTGAAGGTCGTGGTCTCCAAATCGCGCGTCGCAGGACTTTACGCGCCCTTCTGGACATTCGACAGTCACGAGGCGGTACATTACTGGGCCACGTATAAAGCGCGGCGGGGCAAGACTACACGCATTCGGTCGACACGCGGCGCCCTTGGCATTTCCTTTGATGACATGCTCATGCCCGCCTCTCATCACGTCACGCCGCTGATCCGGGATGGTATCCTGCATGAATTCGACCCGGCACAGCTCAGGCCCTACGGCCCCGCCTACCTTGCCGGATTTGCCGCCGAACGCCATCACCAGAGTGTCGCGGAAGGGCTGCGCGCCAATGCCGCGGACAAGGACCTGCTGATCCGCAACCGCATCAAGACCCACGTGGGAAAACGCGTTGTCAAAGTCACGCGCTATGACGCGGAGACAACCGGCGTGCGGTACCGGCGAATTCTGTTGCCGGTGTGGATGCTGCACTATCAATACCGGGGCAAGCCCATGAAAGTTGTGGTCTGCGGCATTCACGGGCGCACCTTCGGCGAGCGCCCGTTCTCGCGCTGGAAGCTCGCCGCCTATGCCGCGGCCCTCTCCGGGGGGGCCGTGCTTGCGGGTCTGGCGTGGGGGGCCGGCGGGTTTTTGTAGGCTGGTGTCAGACGCTCAGCTGTTCGGGCGGGCTGTCCAGAAGCAGGCGCAACCGCGTCATCGCGGCTTCGAAACTCTGCAAGGACACGCCGGCATTGATCGCCATCCGCACCGCGTGCGGCGCGCGGGCCTCGCGGCAGACAAATTCTTCTGCCGTTCGTATCTGAATCCCTTCCGCCTCAGCCGCCTGACAGAATGCACCGGCCCGCCAGCCCATGGGCAGGCGCAACCACAGGAAGGGCACATCCGGGCGCCAGACCAGATCATATGCGCCAAGGATATTAACCGCACTTTGCACGTAGGCGTTGAACGCCTTGCGCGTCGCTTCTGTCAGCTGGTCAATTTGCGGATGTTGCAACAGCAAGGCACATACATCGCTCAGAGGCGTTGCAAGGCCGAAAAACCCGTGCTCGGCCGTGCGCCGCAGGGCCGACGACTTGCCCTCGGGCGCAATTGCAAAGCCGAACCGCAAGGACGGCGAGATCGTTTTCGCAATGGATGACACGTACCAGCCGCGTCCCGGCGCCAGCATCCGGTAAGATGGCGCCCGGTTCACGCCCATGCGGTAACAATCGTCCTCGACAATCTGGAAATCGTGCTTCTGGGCGAGCCTGGCGATCTCTTCGCGTCGTGCCACGGGGGTAAAGCCCCCGGTGGGATTATGCACCTCGGGAGAGGTACAAAGAACCTGCGCGTCATGCGCCCGCGCCGCTGCGTCCAACGCTTGCGGGATGATGCCATCGTCGTCCATCGCAACCGGGACGATATCCGCCCGCAACAACTCGGCCGCCCGACGAAAACCAGGATAGGCCAGCTCTTCGATCAGAACCGTGGGCCTGCCGCCGCGAAGGATGGTTTGCAGGATGAGCGAAATGCCGTTCTGGCCGCCATGGCTCAGGACGATATCGCGTTCTCTGAGCGGGCCCAGTGGCGTGCCTTCGAGCCATCTTATTACCGCCTCGCGCGCCGGACGGGCGCTGTCACGGCTCGGATAATGCATAACCCCGGAAGGCGGATCCTGCGCGACCTGGGCCATGAGGTGCCGGATCAGCTTGTCCTGGCCGACGCAGGGTAAATGGGGTGAAAACAGGCTGACATGATAGGGGTTGCCGTCTTCTTCGGCGCTGTGCGGGATCACATCGATTTCGATGGGCATGTCGGATGGATCGACAGGCAACGGCCGGGCAACAAAGGTCCCGCGGCCCACTTCGGCCTGCAGCGCGCCCTCTTCGGTCAGAATCGTATACGCCCGCGCCACGGTTCCCGGGGTGATGCTCAGTTTCCAGGCCAGTTCGCGCACAGGGGGCAGCTTGTCGCCGACCTTCAATGTGCCTGTCTCAATCCCGTTACGAATAGAGGCTACAACCGCCTTGTACTTGGGACCCTGCTCGGAATTCAGGGTCGGGTGCCAAATTGTACCCATTACAATGTTTTCCTAGCCTCTTTGTATCAAGCGGTTTATTGATACGATATAGCTAAACCGCTTTATTGTGTCAATACAATTCAGGAGATACCCATGGCACACGCACTGACACCTTCGCCCGAAACAATGGCCTATCTGAATCAGGCCAAGTCGATGCCCGCGCTGGCCATCGTCGCGGTTGAGTTTGCTGTCTGCGTGTCGAAATGGGCCACGCGGCGGCGCACGCGACGTGCGCTCAGGCAGCTGACCGTCTGGCAGCTGACCGACGTGGGACTGACACCTCGGCAGGCTCATGACGAGGCTGCCAAGGTGTTCTGGCGCGCGTAACGTTCCCCGGTACGCACCAGACCTCTTCCTCAGGGCCGGGCTTTGTCCCGGCCTTTTTTTCGCGCAGCGCTGACTGCCTCGCGCGCCTTTCCTGCTGTTGACGACGCCGGTACAGGGGTCGGAAAGCCCCCCTTTACCGCCAACCAGGTGCATCGTACCGTCTCCCAGTGTTCGTGGAATGAAGGACAGAAAGCATGACAGTTGCCCGTTGGCACGACTGGGAAGGACAAGGGTTGGAGCATTGCGTCTGCCTTGAAAACGGTGACGGATTATCGCTCGAAGGCGTTGTTGCCGGAACCCGCCACGGCACATATGGCGGGCACTACTTTGTCCGCACGGATGCCGCTTTCAGGACGCGCGAGGTCCGTCTCGAATATGTCGATGGCCCGTCGCTGCATGTAGAAGCGGATGAGCATGGAAACTGGCGGGACATCATTGGCAACCGGTCCCTTCCGACGTTGGACGGGTGTTTTGATGTCGATATCGGGATCACACCGGCCACAAACACGTTACCGATAAAACGCCTGAACCTGCGAGACGAAGAGCGCCGGGAGATAGCGGTCGCCTACGTACCCCTGCCAGACCAAGTGGCCGGAGACTTCTTACCGCAACGCGCGGAACAGCGATACACCTGCATAACCCGGGGCCATCGTTACAGGTACGAGGGTCTGTTCAGGGGATTTACAGCCGATCTTGTGATTGATGACTTCGGTTTGGTGCTGGACTACCCGGATACATTTCGACGGGTTCTTTGATGCGGACGCCAATTGCCGGTTTGCGCGCATTCCAATCAGCCGTGCGCCGTTTCGTCACGGCAGTCACGTGGCGGGAGGGATCGCATAGGTCAGGCTGGCCCGCGCCACCGGTTTGTCGAGACCCTCGGAATAGACCAGCACATCACTGACCGATAGCTGCTTGCCCAGTTTCAACAGGGTCACATGGGCGATCAGATCCACCCCCGATGCCGGTTTGCGCATAAAGTCAATCGAGCAATTGGTCGTGACCGCCAACGCCTGTGGCCCGATCATCGCCAGCGTCACGAGGTAGGCCGAGACATCGGCCAGCGCAAAGATCGACGGTCCTGAGACGGTGCCCCCCGGGCGCAGATGTTTGTCCTGGACGTTCAGCCGAACCGTCACACGATTTGGCGCAACCTCTTGCACGGTGAAATCACCTTTGACCTGTTCGAACGCCTCGTCGAGAAAGGCGCTCATGTCCGCAGCCGTCATCTTGATATCCATGGGCCCATCCTCCGCCGGAAAACCTTGTGCAGAGTTGGGCGAAACCGCCGGCAAGAGCAAGCACACAGGCGCTGTTTCGAACATTTTCGCGCGCAGCCCGGGATTGTTTCCAATTTCGGTATGAAGAGTTTCTACCTGAGGTATTTTAATTTAGGCAGGAACATGGCAACTATTGGGCAAGGCTGAAACGCCTTGATGATTTTTGGGTCGCCGCCGGCGGAAGGTCCCTCCAAGCCAGTCTCTCGCTGGTTCGACATTCCCGCAGCGGCGACCCCAAAAACGCCCCCTCCCCATCCTACCGGTCAGGCTCAAGGCTTCTTGGGCCTTTCGGTTGTGCTGATCGATCTGCTGGCTTACATGACGCGTCATGACAGAAGAACTTCATATCGTTGGCGGCGGCATGGCCGGATCGGAAGCCGCCTGGCAGGCAGCCCACATGGGGGTGCGGGTGGTGTTGCACGAGATGCGCCCCCAGGTCGGCACATTCGCGCATCAGACCGGTTTGCTGGGCGAAATGGTCTGCTCCAACTCGTTCCGCTCCGATGATGATGAGCAAAACGCGGTTGGCTTGCTGCATTGGGAGATGCGCCAGGCCAATGGCCTAATCATGCAGACCGCCGACAGGCACCGTCTGCCCGCTGGCGGTGCGCTGGCGGTGGACCGCGATCCCTTCGCACAATCGGTCACCGACGCCCTTGTGGCGCATCCCAATATCCGGGTGGCCTACGGGGAAATCACCGAATTGCCCGCCACCGGGCAGTGGATCATCGCGACGGGTCCATTGACCTCCGGCGCGCTTGGACAGGCCATTGCGGCGAAGACCGGCGCAGAGGCCCTTGCCTTTTTCGACGCGATCGCGCCCATTGTGTATTTCGACAGCATCGATATGTCCAAGGCGTGGATGCAATCGCGCTATGACAAAGGCGACACCGAAGAGGAGCGCACGGCCTACCTCAACTGTCCGATGAACAAGGAACAGTACGAGGCCTTCATCGACGCGCTGCTGGCGGCGGATAAAACCGAATTCCATGAGGGCGAGACAGCGGGTTATTTCGACGGGTGCCTGCCCATCGAGGTCATGGCGGAACGCGGCCGCGAAACGCTGCGCTTCGGCCCGATGAAACCGGTGGGTCTGACCAACCCGCATGCGCCGGACAACAAGCCCTATGCGGTGGTGCAGCTGCGCCGGGACAATAAACTCGGCACGTTGTATAACATCGTCGGCTTCCAGACAAAGATGAAGTACGGCGCTCAAACAGATGTTTTCAAACGTATTCCAGGTTTGGAGAATGCAAGCTTTGCACGTCTTGGCGGCATTCACCGCAACACCTTTCTGAATGCGCCCACCTTGCTGGACGGCCAGATGCGGTTGAAATCGCAACCCAACATCCGGTTCGCCGGTCAGATCACCGGCGTTGAAGGCTATGTGGAATCAGCGTCCATGGGATTACTTGCGGGACGACTGGCCGCCAGCGACATATTGGGCCGCTCACTGACCACACCGCCCGCAACGACCGCAACCGGGGCATTGATAACCCATATCTCCGGCGGTGCCGAGGCCAAGACCTTCCAGCCGATGAACGTGAATTTCGGCCTGTTTCCCCCTGTCGAGGGCCTGAAGGGCGGTCGTCGCGGACGAAAAGACCGGTACAAGGCCTATACGGACCGCGCCAAGGCGGACTGGCAATCGTGGTTGGGCCACGGAGCACTGGACGCCGCCTGACAGATAAAGCTATCCTTGCAGCATGTCTCAAGGATTTCTGAACAAAGCCTACAAGGCCCGCGATGCGGAACAGACACGCGCCCTCTATGATGACTGGTCTGCCAGTTACGAAGCCGAGGTGGCTGAAAACGGCTACGTCACCCCTGCCCGATGCGCCGAGGCGCTGGCCAGATATGTCCCGGATCAGTTGCGCCCGGTGCTGGATTTCGGATGCGGGACCGGGCTGTCCGGTCTGGCGCTGAAGCTGGCCGGATTTGAGACAGTGGACGGTATGGACCTGTCGGAGGAAATGCTGGCGCAGGCGCGGAAAAAACGCCTTTACCGCACCCTGACTTTGATCGAAGCGGACGCGCCCTTGCCCTGCCCGCCGGGTCACTACACGGCGATTGCCGCAATTGGCGTTATCGGCGCGGGTGCCGCCCCGATTTCAGTCTTTGACCTGTTGATGCAGGCCCTTGGAAAGGGCGGATTTCTCGTGCTGTCGCTCAATGATCACGCATTGGAAGACAAATGCAACGAAGCCCGCATCAACGAGTGGCTGGATTGTGGAGCGGCCCGTTTGCACTTTCGCGAACATGGGCCGCACCTGCCGGGCATCGGATTGGGGTCAAACGTCTACGTGCTTGAAAAGGCGTGATATTCACCACCCGGTTTGCCCCGTCGCCCACCGGGCCATTGCACCTTGGCCATGCCTATTCGGCGATGATCGCCCATGATATGGCCATGGCGCGGGGGGGCGAGTTCCTGCTGCGCATCGAGGATATCGACCAGTCCCGTGCCCGCCCGGCGTGGGAAGCCCAAATCTATGATGATCTCGCGTGGCTGGGTCTCACATGGCCGACCCCGGTCATGCGGCAATCGGACCGTTTGCCGGAATATGCGGCAGCTCTGGATGTCTTGTGGCTCAAAGGGTATTTGTACCCCTGCGATTGCAGCCGCCGGGATATCACGGAGGCGTTGAGCGCCCCACAGGAAGGTGCCCCGCTGTCGGGCCCGGATGGTCTGGTTTATCCCGGGACCTGCCGTGAAAAGGACCGGTTCCGGTATTCAGCAGACCGCGAAAGACCGGTGGGCCGCACGCTCCGCCTCGCGTCACGGGACGCGTTTACCGCGTGCCACGCACTGTCCGCGCCCAAGACGCTGCAGTTTGACGAAACGGGCCGCGGCCCGGATGGCCAGACCGGACAGATACCTGTCGTGCAGGATGAATTCGTGGAATGCGTGGGTGATTTCGTTGTTTCCCGCCGCGACATGGGCACCTCGTACCACCTCTCGGTCGTGCTGGACGATGCCGCACAGGGGATCACGGATGTGGTGCGCGGCGAAGACCTGTTCGAGGCGACCGAAATCCACGTCGTCCTGCAAGATCTGCTGGGACTGCCCACGCCACGGTATCATCACCACAGGCTGATCCGGAATGAGCGCGGCAAACGTCTCGCCAAGCGCGACGACGCCCGCGCGCTCACCACATTCAGAAACGAGGGGGCAACCCCTGACGACATTCGTCGCCTCGTGGGGTTATCAGTACCCGCGTGAGCGGGTTACTCCGGCTGCATCAATTCCACTTCGCCCCCGTTTTCAACGGCCGTGTAAAAGCAGGTGCGCCGTCCGGTGTGGCATGCGGGGCCGGTCTGGCGTACCTGCAACAGCAGGCAGTCCCGGTCGCAGTCCACCCGCAAAGACACGAGTTCCTGTATGTGGCCGCTGGTCTCCCCCTTGACCCAGAACGCTTGCCGCGACCGGCTCCAGTATGTCACCCGCCCGCTGTCCAATGTCCGGGCGATACTGTCGTGGTTCATCCACGCCATCATCAGGACCTCACCGCTCGTGATGTCCTGCGCAATGGCCGGAATAAGGCCGGCGTCGTTGAAGGTTAGCGCCGCGGGATCAAATGGAACAGCTTCGTGAGGCATTGCGAAAACCCTTTTGCATATTGCGCGCCAAGACTTATGTATGGGCTAACGCAATTTGCCTAATCCATAAGGCTCTCCATGTCCGGTGACAACGACCTGATCAAACTCTACTCCGGCCGCATTCTGGCGCTGGCCTCGGACATTCCGCGCCTGGGCCGTCTGGATAACCCGATGGCCACCGTCAAGAAACGCTCGCCGCTCTGTGGCTCCGCCGTCACCGTCGACATGAGCATCGAGGATGGCCGGGTGTCGGACTTTGCGCAGGATGTGAAAGCCTGCGCCCTGGGTCAGGCATCCGCAGCGGTTACCGGGGGTGCGATCATTGGTCGGAACCTCAGTGAACTGGAGGCCGCGCGAGATGCATTGCGGGCGATGCTGAAGGAAGACGGGCCGGTCCCCGACGCCCCGTTTGACGGCTTTGAAGTCCTCGAACCCGCGCGCAACTACAAAAACCGCCATGCATCGATCCTGCTCAGCATCGAAGCGGCATGCGAAGCGATGACACAGGCGTTGCAGGCGAATTGCGCCTGAAACGCATTGAAATTAGCAATTTTTAAGTAAATCCATGACAGTGATTTCCTGTGAAAATTCGCGGGGCCCTATGACTGTCCAACCACAGTTCACTGATAGAAAACATACGGATCGGCTGACCAAAGCGGCAGCGGCGCTGGGGTATGAAATTGTAGACATTGCCGGGTTTCTTGATCTTGTGGAGCAACACGCCCGAGAGCAGCGCAAAAGCCTGACCGTTCTGGATGAGCGCGCCGCCGACATGGGCCGGGCCAATTCCGATGTGCGCGACGCGGTTCAGACCATGGCGCAGCATACCGATGAGACCGCGCGCGACGTCGAATCCTCTGCGGCGCTGGTGCGCAAAACCGGGGAGCAGACCCGCAGTGTCGCGGGCTGGGTGCAGGACCTGTCCGAGCGTACGGAAGGGGTCAGCGACACCCTCAGCGCGGTCAAATCCAACAATCAGCAAATTGCGGGTATCGCCACACAGGTGAATACGCTGGCGATCAACGCCAAGATCGAAGCCGCCCGGGCAGGCGATGCTGGCCGCGGGTTTGCCGTTGTGGCCGATGCCATCAACGAGCTGTCGCAAAAAACCCGCGATGCTGCGGTAGAAATCTCCAATAATATAGAGCGGTTGACCGGTTGGATTTCCGAGCTGGGCAAGGAAGCCACAGAAGTTGCGACGCAAGCCAAGGATGTTCTGCAGAACGCAGGTGGTACCGATGACGCGCTCACCCGCATGGAGGCCTCTATCACCTCGGCGAACAAACAGGCGAAACGCATCTCCGAACAGGCCGAACGTGTGCAATCGGCCATGGGCGACTTTACCCCGGCTCTGGCCGGGATCGACACGGCCGTCAAAAGCACCACATCCGGCATCGAAACCACCCACGCGCGCATCCTTCGGCTGATCGACACATCGGAGATGATCGTGCAATCCACGGCGCTGCTGGGCGGCAGTTCCGTCGACAGCCCGTTCATTCAGCGCGTACAGGAGACCGCGCGCGCGGTGTCGACTGCTCTGGAAAGCGCGGTGGATCGCGGCACGATCACAATGTCCCGGCTTTTTGACCGGAACTACAGGCCGATACCGGGCAGTGACCCCGAACAGTTCCTGACGGAATACACCACCCTTATGGATGATCTGCTGCCGCCGTTGCAGGAACCGGTATTGGATATGGACCCCAAAGTGGTTTTTTGCGCCGCAGTCGATATCAACGGATATCTGCCGACCCACAACCGGGCCTTCTCCCAACGACCGGGTGACGATCCGGTATGGAACACGGCCAATTGTCGCAACAGGCGCATTTTCGACGATCGCGTAGGTCTGAAAGCCGGCCGCAGCACCGATGCGTTCCTATTGCAGGTGTATCGGCGGGACATGGGTGGTGGTGAATTCAAGATGATGAAAGATCTGTCAGCCCCCATCGTCGTGCAGGGCAAGCACTGGGGCGGATTAAGGCTTGCCTATACGTTCTGAGGCCATTCTGATGGACGCTGCCAAAAAAAACGCCGCACATCCCGAGCAGGATGGCGGCGTCAGGTAAAGCGTCTCTCACGTGGGACCCGGGGTTGCGCGGCAGGGGAGAACCCTGACGAGACGGGGAACAGGCAGTGTTCGTCTCATGTACCAGACTGGGGAAAGTACTGGCGCAAGCCCGGCGCGAGATCGCAGGCAGAAATCAGATAAAGGCCGGAAGGTGCAGCCCGACAACAAGCATGATGATCAAGGCGAGTGCACCCGCGGCGTCCTGCAGCAATGTCTGCTGTGACCGCGTTGCTATGGCTTTGATCTGCAAGAGTGTCGTCATGAAGGCCTCCCGTACTTGTTGCTTCTTTGTTCTCATTTTTTTAACCCTCTGTAAAGAACTTTTTAAGAACATTTGCGAACAAAACGGCTTTTCGTTGTTAACCAACTGAAATCAAACGGATCGCTTCTTCCTGCCGCATGAGCCACAGAAGCAATCGCGCCGCCGCGCCGCGGTCGCTGGCGAGCGTCGGATCGTCCGCCAACAGCCGCCTGGCGTCGGTTTGAGCAATCGCCATCAGCCCTGCCTGACGCTCCAGGTCCGCCACCCTGAACCGGGGAACACCGGATTGCGCCGTGCCGATCAGGTCCCCTGCCCCGCGCATCCGCAAATCCGTCTCGGCGATCGCAAACCCGTCTTCTGTTTCGCGCAGAACCTCCAGACGTTGTCGACCGCTTTCCGACAGCGGCGACTGATAGAGCAACAGACAAGTCGATTCCGCCTCGCCCCGTCCGACGCGTCCACGCATCTGGTGCAACTGCGCCAGGCCGAAGGTTTCCGCCCGCTCGATCACCATGATCGTGGCATTGGGTACATTGACGCCCACCTCGATCACCGTTGTCGCCACCAGAACCTTGCTGTCGCCCGTCTGGAAACGCGCCATCGCCGCGTCCTTTTCCGCCATCGGCATCTGGCCATGCACCATGCCCACCACCCCTTCTCCGAGGGCTGCGCGCAGGTGTTTGAAACGGTCTTCGGCGGCGGTCAGATCGACCGCCTCACTCTCTTCCACGAGAGGGCAGACCCAGTAACACTGGCGCCCCGAGGCGATAACGGCACGCAGCCTGCCGACAACCTCATCCATGCGGCCGGTGCTGATCAGCGCCGTCCTGATCGGCTTTCGTCCGGGCGGTTTCTCATCCAGGACGGAAACATCCATATCGCCGTAGCGGGCCAATGACAGCGACCGCGGTATCGGCGTCGCGGTCATCACCAACACGTCGACCGCCGTTCCCTTGCGCCCCAGTTCCAACCGTTGGCGTACGCCGAAGCGATGCTGTTCGTCCACCACCGCCAGTCTCAGGTCGGCAAACTCGACATCCGCCTGAAAGACGGCATGGGTGCCCACGAGCACATGGATATCGCCGCGCGCCAGGGCCTCAAGTTTGGCAAGACGGTCCCGCCCCTTGTCGCGGCCAGTCAAGACTTCCAGCACGACGCCGGCCTGTTCCGCAAGCGGATGCAGGCTCTCAAGATGTTGCCGGGCCAGAATCTCTGTGGGTGCCATCAAGACGCCCTGCCCACCGGCTTCAACCGCGCGCAGCAAGGCCATGAAGGCGACAAGCGTTTTTCCCGCGCCCACATCGCCTTGCAACAGGCGGTTCATCCGCACGGCGGAGGCCATATCGGCATTGATCTCCGCAATCGCCCGGGTCTGGGCGCCGGTTGGGGCGTAGGGCAAGGCCGCGACCACCGCGGCCTGCAGGTGACCATCTCCCAGGCTCATCCGGCCCTGTTTCCGACGCGCGCGCGCCCGCGCCAGCGCGAGGGTCAACTGGTGCGCCATCAACTCATCATAGGCCAGCCGCTCGCGTGCGGGCGCGGTATGTGCCAGATCCTCCTGACGCGACGGCCTGTGGGCAGCCTTCATGCTCGTGCCGAAATCAGGCCAGCCCGCCCGTGCTTTCTGCTCAGGATCGATCCATTCCGGAAAATCGGGCACCAGGGACAGGGCACTGGTGGTCGCCTTGTACATCACCTTCTGCGTGATCCCGGCGGTCAGCGGATAGACCGGTTCGAACCGGGGAATCTCGTCGCCATCATCCTCTGCCACAATGTGATCAGGATGCACCATTTGCGGCAGTCCGTCGAAAACCTCGATCTTGCCGGATACGATGCGCCTGCTGCCCTCAGGCAAGGTCTTTTGCCAGTAATCGCCGCGCGCATGGAAGAAAACCAGTTGAAACGCGGTGCGTGAATCGGTGACATCAATACGGTAAGCACCGCCTTTTGTTCGGGCCGGGCGATGGCCGCCAACCGTCACCGCAACCGTCAGCGTCGCGGGCAAAGTGGTGCCCTCGATGGTTTCCCGCCTGCGCCTGTCAATGCCAGAGTGGGGCAATGTGAACAACAGGTCACGGGGCGCGTCGACGCCAAGTGGTGCAAAATTCTGCGCCGTTTTGGGCCCGACGCCATCGAGTGACTGCAGGCTTGCAAACAGCGGGAACAAGCGTTCCGGCCGCCCTGTCATGGGCTCTCGATCAAGGCAAGCCAGGCGTCTTCATCGATCAGTTCCACCCCGAGGTCCGCTGCTTTCTTTGCCTTCGAGCCCGCGCCCGGACCGGCAATCACCAGATCGGTCTTGGCAGAGACCGACCCGGAGACTTTCGCCCCAAGTCGTTCCGCGCGCGCCTTGGCTTCTGCCCGGGTCATCTTTTCCAACGTCCCGGTAAAGACCACGGTCTTGCCGGCCACCGGACTGCCCGTGGTGTCCGGCCGGGCAACGGATTGAATGGACAGCTCCGCAACGAGGCGCTCGATCGACGCCCGCTCTGCCGGTTGCGCGAAGGCCTGCGTGAGAGAGGTCGCCATGCTCTCGCCCACGCCGTCTATGCCGATCAGGTCGTCCCATGCCGGGCCCGCCTGATCAGACGCGGATTGCATCGCCTCATCAAAACGCTCCCACGAGCCGTAATGCATCGCGATCATGTTGGAGGCAGCTTCGCCGACGTGCCGGATACCTAGCGAGAAAAGCAAGCGGGACAAGGATATGCTGCGCTTTTCGTCAATGGCATCAAAGAGATTGGACGCGGATTTTTCGCCCCACCCCTCCTTGTTCCTGAGCTGCTGAAGCCCGGACCCGAAACGCGCACTTAGGGAAAAGATATCGGCAGGTTCCCTGATCCAGCCGTCGGTGTAGAACTGTTCGACCTGTTTTGCCCCCAGCCCCTCGATGTCAAAGGCCGCGCGCGACACGAAGTGCTTGAGCTTCTCAACCGCCTGCGCGGGGCAGATGAGCCCACCGATACACCGCCGGACCGCATCGCCCGGCTCACGGATCGCATCGCTGTCGCATTCGGGACAATGATCCGGGAAAACAAAGGGTTGTGCGTCAGATGACCGTTTCGACAAATCGACATCCGCGACCTTTGGGATCACGTCGCCCGCCCGGTACACCTGCACCCAGTCGCCTACCCGAATGTCCTTGCCGTCCCGGATCGGCTGACCCTTGCTGTCCCGGCCGGCAATGTAATCCTCGTTATGCAACGTCGCGTTGGACACGACAACGCCGCCCACGGTGACGGGCGACAGCCTCGCGACCGGCGACAGTGCACCGGTACGTCCGACCTGGATGTCGATGGCCTCAAGCCGGGTCCAGGCGAGTTCGGCGGGAAACTTATGTGCAATTGCCCAGCGTGGTGTCGTCGACCTGAAGCCCAAACGGTCCTGCAGGTCAAGCGCATTCACCTTGTAGACGACACCATCGATGTCATACTCCAGCGTTGCCCGCTGTTCCTCGATCAGGCGATAGTGATCAACCATTTCACCCGGCCCATTACACAGTTTCGTCAGCGGATTGGTCGCAAAGCCCAAGGCACGCAGGCGGTCGATGGCCGCCATCTGGGTATCCGCCAGCGGTTCGGAGAGTTCCCCCCAGGCGTAGGCGAAAAACCGCAGCGGGCGGGATCTGGTTATGCTCGAATCCAACTGCCGTAGTGATCCGGCGGCCGCGTTGCGCGGATTGGCGAAGGTCTTGGCCCCGTTTTGCGACTGACGGGTGTTGAGCGCTTCGAAATCCGGATGGGACATGTAGACTTCGCCGCGCACTTCCAGAATATCGGGTGCCTCGTCGATCTGGCCGGGAATGTCGGTGATTGTTCTTGCGTTTGCGGTCACGTTTTCGCCAACCGCACCATCCCCGCGGGTTGCAGCCTGCACCAATGCCCCGCCTTCATAGCGCAGCGACAGAGACAGCCCATCGATTTTCGGCTCTGCCGTGTAGGCCAGTGCTCTGTCCTGCGCGAGCCCGAGATACTTGCGCACGCGGCCATCGAAATCGGTAATATCCGCCTCGTCAAAGGCATTTGACAAAGACAGCATCGCGACGGCGTGCGACACCTTTGAAAACCCCTCGGCGACCGGGGCCCCCACCTGATCCGACGGGCTGTCTGCCCGCTTGAGATGCGGGAAACGCGCCTCCAATGCCGCGTTGCGACGCTTCAGGCTGTCGTATTCCGCATCGGAGATTTCCGGATCGTCCTTGGTGTGATAAGCCGCGTTCGCCTGCTGGAGGATCTTCGCAAGCCTCGCCAGTTCCGCCCTGGCGGTTGCTTCGTCCAAGCCATCAATATCTGAAATAGACGCCAAAACCTGCCTCGTCTGTCCCGCATATCTCCGTAGATATGCTGTGCGTCAGGTCAGGTCCAGTTGTTATGGGCGATTATGTGATGCAGTTCGGCGCAGCCCCCTGCGCCGAACCGGCAGCTGCATCTCAGGCGCCGACGGCGAGGCGCTGTGGATCGTCGACCTGATTGGGTTCCGGGTCACGCAGTACATAGCCACGGCCCCATACAGTTTCGATATAGTTTTCACCCCCTGTGGCCGTGCTGAGCTTCTTGCGCAGCTTGCAGATGAACACATCGATGATTTTCAGTTCCGGTTCATCCATGCCGCCATAGAGGTGGTTGAGGAACATTTCCTTGGTCAGCGTCGTTCCCTTGCGCAGGGAGAGCAGTTCCAGCATCTGGTACTCCTTCCCGGTCAGGTGAACTGCCTTGTTGTCCGCGCTTACGGTCTTGGCGTCGAGGTTGACAGAAATCAGGCCGGTATCGATCACCGATTGCGAATGCCCCTTTGATCTGCGGATAATCGCGTGAATGCGGGCCACCAGCTCTTCCCGGTGGAAGGGTTTCGTCAGATAATCATCTGCGCCGAACCCGAAGCCCTTGATCTTGTTCTCGGTGTCATCGGCCCCCGACAGGATCAGGATCGGCGTTTCGATGCGCGACAACCGCAGTTGACGCAGCACCTCGTGGCCGTTCATATCCGGCAGGTCAAGATCCAGCAGAATAAGATCGTAATCGTACAGCTTAGCAAGATCGATCCCTTCCTCCCCAAGGTCCGTCGCATAGACATTCAGGTTTGCATGGGTCAGCATCAGCTCGATGCTTTTCGATGTTGTGGGGTCGTCTTCCACTAGCAGTACGCGCATGATTTTCTCCGCATCGGGTGAACGTTTATCTCGAAATTAACCGTGAACAAAAAAGGTTAATCACACGTTACCGTCTGCAAGAAACTTAGCGTAACAACTTAAGGTTGTCTATATTTTTGTAGAGCCGTCGCCTTCAAGGCATCTTCGCCATGCTCTGAAACGGCTTTTACCCACTCGTGAAATTCATCTTCGCTGATCTGGTATTTCTTCAGCGCATCGCTTTGTGAAATCAGCCCGTAGGCGACACCACGCACCACGGAAGCCTTGCGCGAAGCGACCCAACGTCTTGTATTTGCAGGCGGAAGATCGGCCTGCGTCATCACGCTGCCGTCGGCCAAGGTCACTGATCTGGGCCCATCAACTTTCTTTAGATACATCACTCATACCCGTTTTCACTTTGTTGAACACACCTTGACGTCAACGCCTTAAAGACCGATGAAGCGCGCTCTTGAGAGTAATTAGGATTTTCCTATATTTTCTCAGAACGTCCGGAGATGTCCAATGCCGCTTGACCGCACACCACCTCTGAACTCGCTCGGCTTTGCCAAGGCGCCCGCTGACACGCGGGTGGTCGTGGCCATGTCCGGCGGCGTGGACAGTTCGGTTGTGGCCGCCATGTTAGCCGAAGAGGGCTATGATGTTGTGGGTGTCACCCTTCAACTTTATGATCACGGCGCGGCCCTTGCCAAGAAAGGTGCCTGCTGCGCCGGTCTGGACATTCACGATGCACGGCGCGTGGCCGAGAAGATGGGCTTTCCGCATTACGTTCTGGATTATGAAAACATCTTCCGGGACGCGGTCATAGACGAATTTGCCGACAGCTACCTTGGTGGCGCGACACCGGTGCCCTGTATCCGGTGTAATGAACGGGTGAAGTTCAAGGACCTTCTGGAAACCGCCAAGGACCTGGAAGCCGATTGCATGGCAACCGGTCATTATATCCAGCGGAAAATGGGGGTCCGGGGAGCCGAACTGCATGCTGCTGCTGATGCCGCGCGGGATCAGAGCTATTTCTTGTTTTCAACAACCGGAGAGCAGCTTGACTTCCTGCGGTTTCCGCTGGGCCATCTCGCGTCCAAGGCCGAGACCCGGGCGCTTGCGGCCAAGTATGACCTCAGCGTGGCAGACAAGCCCGATAGTCAGGACATCTGTTTTGTCCCGAATGGCGACTATGCATCCGTGATCCGAAAGCTACGACCCGAGGCGGCCGACCCCGGCGATATCGTTCACGTCGACGGGCGTGTGTTGGGCCGTCACGGGGGTGTGATCAACTACACCATCGGGCAGCGCCGCGGCCTGGGTATCGGCGGGCTGGCTGACCCGCTTTACGTGGTGAAACTGGATCCCGGCGCCAAACAGGTGATCGTCGGACCTAAAGAGATGCTGGCCACCCGCACCGTGCCCGTGCGCGAGATCAACTGGCTGGGCGACAGCGCGCTTGCCTCACGGTCTGAATGGCATGTGGCCGTCAAGGTCCGCTCGACCCGTCCCCCGACCGAAGCCATCATCCGGCCGTTGAGCAATACCGAGGCGACGGTGGAACTGGTAACGCCCGAGGAAGGCGTTTCTCCCGGACAGGCGTGCGTGTTCTACGATCCCGACAGCAGCCGCATCTTCGGCGGCGGCTGGATTCACAAGGGATAAGCGTTCCGCGGGGGCATGACCCGACAGAGTCCCGAGGATGATGTCAGGCGAAGCCTGTCATTTGGATCACATCTCCTTAAAGGCGCGCCAGCACGGCCCGTGCGGCGCGCAGGCCCGGCGCTTCGGCACCTGCCCCCAATCGGTCCATTGTCACTTCCATGGCGGCCTGTTGCGCTTCCGGAGACGCCATGACCGCCAGCAGCGCCCGACCGATGGCGTCCGGTTTGCAGTCCGGTCCGAGAAATTCCGGCACAACGCGCGTGTCAGATACGAGGTTGACCAGCGTGACCGTATCAACAAGCGCCATGGCGCGGATCATCCGGAAGGTCAGCCAGTTCATCTTGTAGGCGATCACCATGGGCGTCCCTGCGGCCGCCAGTTCCAGCGAGACCGTGCCCGACGCGGCCAGCGCGACATTCGCCGCCCTGAAAGCCGCACGTTTCAGTGCACCCGCAGCCGCCAGCGACATGCCGCGGGGATCGAGAATGATCGGATCAATGGGCCAGTTCGCAGTCTGCGCGCGCACCAGTTCCGCCACCGGGGCCGCGGCCGGCACAACGATCCTCAGGTCGGGCACCTGCGCCACCACCGGCGCAACCGCCTGTCCGAAGACATCCGCAAGGCGCGCGACTTCCCCGCGCCGTGATCCCGGCAATACCAGCAGGATCGGGGCAGTACCAATCCCCTGCTCCATGCGAAACGCCTCGGCTTCCTCGCCCGTCGCCTTCGGCTCGGCCACAACAGGATGCCCGACAAAATCGCAGACCATGCCACCAACGGTCATCAGCGGCGGTTCAAACGGGAAGAGCGCCAGCACCTGATCGATCACTTCCGCCATTTTCCGCGCCCGACCGGGTCGCCATGCCCAGACGGTCGGGGCGACGTAATGCACGGTGCGCACAGTGCTCGCCGCCTTGACCCGCCGGGCCACCCGCAGGGAAAAATCCGGGCTGTCGATGGTGATCAGCACATCCGGTACGGTATCGATCACGCGGGCGGCCGTCTCGTTGATCCGCGCCATCAACGCGCGATACTTCGGTAAAATCTCGGCGATCCCCATCACGCTCAGCTCTTCCATCGGGAAGCGGCTGACGAGGCCCTCTGCCTGCATATCCTGCCCGCCGATGCCGTCGAACTCGATGTCATCGCGCAGCGATTTCAACCCCGCCATCAGGGCGCCGCCGAGCTTATCCCCCGAGGGTTCTCCGGCAATGATGAAAACCCGCATCAGGAGGCCGGGCGCGCCCAAAGTACGAGGCCAGCGGCATCGGCAGCCGCCCGCGTCGCCTCGGGCTCCAGAAGAATGACGCCGCCGGCCTCGACAACCAGACCGGCCAATCCGGCCCCCGCAAGGGCGGTGATTGTCGCGGGTCCGATGGTCGGCATGTCGACACGCAGGTCCTGACCTCTTTTCGGCGCCTTTACCATGATCGCGCGCGCCTTGGCCGCCTTCTCAGGCAGGCTGCGCAACATGTGATCGGTCCCGCCCAGTGTTTCGATCGCCCAGACCTGCCCGCCGCCGACGACGCAGCCCTGCCCGACATCCAGCGGTGCCAGCGCCTCCAGCACCGCCGCACCCCGATCCGCATCCGCCTGCATCTGTTCATCGGGCGGAGCCGCGCTGTGCACACCCTCAGCCACAAGGATATCCGGCGCCAGGTCATGGGCGGCGCGTATCGTGAACCCGCGCGACTCGAATATCCCGATAAAGGCCCGCAGCGCGCTGTCATCCCCGGTGGCCATTGCCTGCATCATTTCGGGCACCAGGGGCATCGTCGCGGCATCCAGAGCCGCAGGGTCAAACGCCGGGCGTTCGATGGCCCCGCAAAAACAGATGTCGGTGATGCCGTGGTCAGCGAGATCCGTCAGTAACGTGCCCAGATGTTCGAGGCGAAACCGTTTGTCCGCCTGTAAGGCGTCAGGGTCGAACCCGTCCATCACGCAGATATACGGGGGCTTTGGCTGCGAGCCTGCGATACGGGCGGGCAGTCCGCCCCGCCCTGCGATCAAGGCCAACATCAGCGGGGCGTCAGGAAGTGGCGGTCGCTGTCGGCGACGATGAATTCGACGATTTCGCGCACGTAGTCGCTGGTCGTCTCATCGCGCAGACGCCGCGCGCGGTCATGGAAGGTACCCTCCCCTTGTGCGAGCATCTGGAAGGCCGCGCGCAAGGCGGTGATGTCACCGCGCGCCACGCCGCGCCGCTTCAACCCGACGAGGTTAAGACCGTCCAGTTCGCCCCGCGGGGCCTGAACGAGGCCGTAGGGGATCACGTCATTTGTCACCATCGTCACAGCGCCGATAATCGCGCCGCGCCCGATGCGCACGAATTGGTGCACACCCGACAAACCGCCAACGATGACATCGTCTTCGAGTACGCAATGCCCTGCAATCGCTACCGAATTCACAATGATACACCGGTCACCGATGATCGCGTCATGTGCAATATGACACCCCGCCATAAACAAACCGTCATCGCCAACGCGTGTCACACCACCGCCGCCTTCGGTGCCGGAATTCATCGTCACATGTTCGCGAATGCGGTTCCGCTTGCCGATGATCAACTGCGACGCTTCACCCTTGAACTTCAAATCCTGCGGGATCTCTCCGATCACGGAGAAAGGGAAAATGACGGTATCTTCGCCGATCTGCGTGCGCCCGGTCACAACCACATGGCTTTTGAGATGAACACCCGCGGCCAGCGACACATCGGGGCCGACAATGCAGAACGGGCCGACAGTGGCACCGGGATCGATCTGCGCCCCGCTTTCGATCACGGCGCTGGGGTGAATGTTGCTCATGTGCGGTTATCCCAGATCCATCATTGCGGTGAATTCGCACTCTGCGGCCATCTCACCCTCAACCGAGGCCACGCCACCGAAACGCCAGACCTTGCCACCGGGTTTGCCGCGCAGGGTCGACACATTCATTTCCAGAACATCACCGGGGATCACCTTGCGCCGGAACTTGGCCTTGTCGATGGCCATGAAATAAACCTTCATCTCCTTATCCGCCATCTCCAGCGTGACACCCACCATGACGGCGGCTGTCTGTGCCATCGCTTCGATGATGGTGACGCCGGGCATAATCGGCATGCCGGGAAAATGGCCCTGAAAATGCGGTTCGTTCATGGTGACATTCTTGAGGCCCCGGGCAGATGTGGTGCCGTCTATATCCACAACTTTATCCACCAGCAAAAACGGGTAGCGGTGTGGCAGAATGCGTTGAATGAGCTGGATATCGGCGCTTGTTTGCGGGCTCGTCATGTCAGGTGTCCTTTTATCCTCAAGGGCTTGACCTCCTGCGTAGCAATTCACCCCTCCGGGAGCAAGCTTCCTGCGGGTCTACCTTCTCGGCGCGTCGGTGCCGTCTCCCAGAACCTCGTTCAGACGCTCGATGGCCTCACGCGTGATGTCGATCGCGTTGGCGCTGAGAAAGACCGACCGCCGCTCCATCACCACTGCAGCGCCTGCTTCGCGCATCAGTTGTTCCAGCACGGGCGCCGCCGCGTTCAGAAACACCACGCGCCGCTCCTCCAGCGCCAGATTGAGATCCCGGTTCTTGGCATCTTGCTGCCGCCTTGTGGATTGTACCTTTTCATCGAAGGCATCCGCCAGAACGCGAAAATCCTTGGGCGCCATGGTCGGACGTTTGTCCGTGAGCATCCTTTCTTCGGCGGAGAGCTCTTCTTCTATGCGCCTGTTCTCCGCTGCCAGATCAGCCCCGCGCGCCTCAAAGTCCTCGACCGTGCGCTTGCCGTAATCGCTGTCGGCAAAAAGGCGCTCGGAATCGATTGTCAGGATCGGGCTTTGAACCGGTCCCAGTCGTTGTGCATGCGCGCCGCCGGACAATCCGCACAGCCAGACGGTCGCCACGACCGCCAAGAGGCTTGCGACCCGCAGCACGGGATCAGAAGGTCGTGCTGAGCGTCAACTCAAAGGACTGATCGCGGTCGAAGTCCTCTTTCTTGATCGCGTCTGTGAAATTGAAGCGCAGCGGGCCGACCGGCGTGTTCCACAGGATCGCAAAGCCGATGACATGCCGGAACGATCCGCCCTCGCCCACGATGGTGCCGCCGGTGGTGTTCACGTCATCCAGATTCCACAGGTTGCCGACGTCATAGAAGAGCCCGCCCGTGATCCCGTACTCCTCCGGCAGGCCAATCGGGAATTCGGCTTCGAAACGCGCGGCGAGATACAGGTTTCCGCCCAAGGGGTCCTCGCCGCTTACCGACAGATCGCGCGGGCCGATGCCGCCGGGCTCAAACCCGCGAATGATATTGGTGTTCAGCAAAAAGCGGTCAACGGCGCGGTTGGTGCCGCCCTGCCATGTCAGCGCACCGCCTTCCAGGGAGGCGCGCAGGGTCACTTCCTCGTCGAATATCTTGGTTTCGCCGACAAGCCTCGCCTCGGTCTTGATGTATTCGCTGTCGCCACCGATGCCCGCGAAATCCTGCGTGAACTGAAACAGGACGCCGGCGTTGGGGTCCAGCCCGCCAAGCCGGGTGTCGTAGGTGTATTGATACCCGATGGAACTGCTGGACTGGGCGCCAACGGCGATTTCATTGGCGATCACTGCGCCGTTGGCGGGTGCATCGCGCTGCTGCATTTCGGATTCGTCAGCCGTATAGCGAATCTGCAGCCGGGTGTTTTCACCGATCGGGAAGGTCAAAGACGGCTGGAACAAAAAGCGTTCTGTGTCGTATGTCGTAAACGAACTGTCCGTCTCGGCGATGTCGAGCCGCAGGCCGAACGCGAGTTCCCGTCCCAGGAAGGCCGGTTCAATGAAGTTGATGCCGTAGCGACGGGAATCTTCCGTTGTCTGAACACTCAGGCTCAGTTTCTGGCCGCGGCCCAGAAAGTTCTCTTCGGCAAATCGTATCGCAAACCCCACACCGTCGTTGTTGGAGAAGGACGCACCGAAGCTGAAAGACCCCGTGGGCGCTTCTTCGACATCGACATCCACGACAACCTGATCGGGCGACGAGCCCTCGCGCGCGTTGACCTCGGCAGTTTCGAAATATCCCAAAGCCCGGATACGTTCAGCGGATTCGCGGATTTCCCGCGGGTTGAAGGGATCCCCCTCGACGCTTGTGAACTGGCGACGGATCACCTGATCCAGCGTGGTCGTGTTGCCCTCAATGTCAATGCGCTCGACAAAAATGCGCGGGCCCCGCGTCAGCACATATTCGATGTCCAGCGCAAGGTTGCGGTCATCCCGCGTCACCCGCGGCTCCACCCGCAGGAAATCCACGCCATCGCGCAGCGCCTGCCGTTCCATCCGCGCGATGTCGTTTTCGATTAGCGTTGGCGAATAGACAACACCGGTCTTGATTTTGGCGATGTCGAGGTAGCGGTCCGCGTCCACGCCGGGCACGTCGCTGCTGACCGTGATGTCACCGAATTCGAAGCGCTGGCCTTCCTGCACATTGAACACAAGGAAGTATCCGTCGCGTTCCTCTGTCAGCTGCGCATTGGCCGAGTTGGTCCGGAAATCAATGTATCCGCGCGACAGGTAGAAATCGCGCAAAACCTGCTTGTCAAATTCGATCCGGTCCGCGACCAGCGTATCGCGGCGCACAAGGGCGCGGAACAATCCCGCCTGTTTGCTTTCCAGCACCCGCCGCAGGCGACGATCCGAATAGGTGCGGTTACCGACAAAGCTGATGCGCTCGATCTCGATGTTATCGCCCTCGAATATCTCAAAGACGAGGTCCACCCGGTTGTCCGACCGGCGAATGATCGTTGGTGTCACCTTGGCCGCAAGACGCCCTTCATTCGCATAGGCTTCCGCAATATCGGCAGCATCCCGTTCCGCCTGCGCGGGGTTGAACACGCGGCGTTCGTTGGAATTGATCGCCGCGGCGAGCGCCTCATCATCAAGGCGCTGGTTGCCCTCGAAACTGATCCGGTTGATCGTCGGGAATTCGACGACGGTGATGCGCAGGCTGCTGCCCTGCGGATCGAAGGTGACCGTTTCGAAGAGACCTGAATCGATCAGCCGCTGGTAGGCGGCATTCAATTCGCCCGCGCTGATCGTTTGCCCCCGGGCGATTCCTGCCCGCGTCAGGATCGCGGCATCGCCGACGCGCGCATTGCCATCCACGATCACCGTGTTGAGCGTGTACTGCTGTGCGAAAACCGGGTCGGCTGGTGCCATCCAAGCTGCTGATAACAGAAGACAAAATCCAGCAGAACGCAGTGATGTTGTAAGTGTTTTGGAAAGCTCACGCTTTGACGAGCATACGCCCGAACTGCCCCGATTCATGACCTGCCCCGATCCTCAGAAAATTATGCTTATCTGAGTACCGCCATTGGCAGGTCTTGTCAAAACCATGTGGCTTAAAAACGCGGAACAACTAAATACGCGTCAGAGGCGGCTTTTTAGCTGTTTTCAATCAAAAATCGCGCGGCGCCCCCCAAGGGCGGGCAATCACCCGTAGTACGTGCCGATCCACGCACCGGCACCAAGCGCCAGAGCAATGGTGCCCAGATAGAGTGCACGGTCCCAGTTGAGATCCATCAGCAGGCTCAGACCACGGTATCCGTTATGTATCGCTTGCATTGCATTTCTCCGTTCCAGTGACCGCTGTGGTACAGGGCGAATAGGGCACCAATTTGGCCAATTGTGGCGCAATCATGGCATTTTCGTCTGAAAGCACCTGCCCGAGGGGTCACGGGCAGAACAAATCATTGCCGAGCGCGAAGACCATCAGGGTCAAAACCATCGCCAGGCCGATTGTCATCAGCACCCGCAATGCCTTGTCGCTGGGCGGTTTTCCCGAAACGGCCTCATAGGCATAAAACACCAGATGCCCGCCATCGAGCGCCGGAACCGGAAAGAGATTGAGCAAGCCGACTGCGGTGCTCAGAACAGCGATAAACCAGATGAAGGACTGTGCCCCCTGACTGGCCATCGCGCCGGACGTCTGGGCAATTCCGATCGGACCGCTGAGGTTGCAGGTGCTGATCGCACCGGTGATCATATGCCCCAGACCGGACAGCGAGCCTTCGATGATGCGGCCTGTCTGACGGACCCCACCCATCACCGCTTCTCCGAAACCCGGGGTTTCGGTTGCGGGTTCAAAGGCCAGCCCCCCCGCGATCCCGATCCGCCACTGGGTGGCGAACCCACCCTCGGGCTGCGGTTCATCCACGCGTTTGGGTGTCAGCGTCACGTCCAATTCATCTCCGCCGCGCCAGACCGTCAGGGCAAGAGACGCGCCGTTGCCCCCCTCGACCGCCGCCTTCAGCTGGTCGAAGGCAAAAATCGGCGCGCCGTCGACGGCGACGATCACGTCACCCACTTCCAGCCCTGCCCCCATTGCCGCGCTCTGCGGGCTGACGGCGGAGACGAGGGGCGGCAACAGATAAACACCGGGCACCACCCGTTCATCGCCCTCGCGGCGCACGGTGTAGTCCAGTACCGGTTCCTGAGGCAGCGCATCAATGAAGGCGGAATAGGCAACGGCATCTTCGGTGCTGGGCATCTCGCCCCCGGCAATGCCCAGCAACTCATCACCGACCTGAAGGCCGCGATCCGCGACCGGCAGCGGGCGCAATTCACCCACGGTCAGGGGATCACGTGACACGCCGCTCGACATCAACATGATCGCGAACACGATGATAGACAGGACGAAATTGAAAATCGGGCCTGCCGCAACTGTCGCCGTGCGCGCCCAGAGCGGCGCGCCGTGCATGGTGGCGCGCAATCTGGCCGGGTCGGCTTCGGCCTCTGCCATCGCCTCGTCATCCTTGCCAGAGGCGGCGTTGGCGTCGCCGGCGAATTTCACATACCCGCCAAACGGCAGGGCGGCGACCTGCCAGCGGGTGCCGCGTTTGTCCATCCGCGACCATAGCACAGGCCCGAACCCAAGGGAGAACACATCAGCCTGAATACCCGACCAGCGCCCGACAATGTAATGCCCGTATTCATGTATTGCGACGATCACGGAGAGCGCCAGCACAAAGGCAGCAATTGTCCATATCAGCCCGCCAAACTGCGGGATCAGCGCCAAAATATCCAAAATTTAACCTGCTCTGTTGAGAATGACCCGTGCGGCCTCTTGACGTGCCACATGGTCCACTTTGGCCACGTTATCAAGGGTCATGGTGGCATCAATATGGCCGGGCGTGGACGTCACGATGGTCAAAACCTCTTCGACAACCTCCGCCATATCGGTGAATCCGATCCGCCCGCCGATGAATCCGTCGAGCGCCGTTTCCTTCGCCGCGTTGAACACCGCGCCCGCCAACCCGCCGGTTTCCATCACATCTCTGGCCAGCCGCAACGCGGGCCAGCGCGTGTCGCAAGGCGCGCGAAAACTGAGCTGCGCGATCTTGGCGAGGTCCAGCCGCTCCACCGGCAGCTTACGGCGCTCCGGCCAATGCAGCGCGTAGCCAATGGCATGGCGCATGTCGGGCGGCCCCACATGCGCCATCAATGCGCCATCGGCGAACCCGACCATGGCGTGGATCATCGACTCGGGATGTATCAGGACTTCGATCTGATCTGGCCTTACGCCAAAATATTCACGTGTTTCAATGAGTTCCATGGCCTTGTTAAACATCGAAGCCGAATCGATTGTGATGCGTTGCCCCATGTCCCAGTTAGGGTGGCTTGATGCCTCATCCAGCGTTGCCTTGCCGAGGTCTTCGAGGGGCCAGTCGCGAAAAGCGCCGCCGCTTGCGGTGATGATAACCCGCTCCACCGCGGCCATGTCTTCTCCCACGAGCGCCTGGAAAACCGCGGAATGTTCGCTGTCCACCGGCAGGAGCCGCGCTTCATGCGCCTTCGCGGTCTCCAGCATCAGCTTGCCGGCGCAGACAAGCGATTCCTTATTGGCAAGCGCCAGCGTTCCGCCCTGCTGCAACGTCGTCAGCCCCGGCGCGAGCCCCGCGGCGCCGACGATCGCGGACATGGTCCAGTCTGCCGATCGCGCGGCCGCCTCGGTAATCGCGGTCACGCCCGCCGCCGCTTCGACATCAGTGCCAGCCAGCGCGTCGCGCAGATCCCCCAGCAAATGATCATGGGCGGTGATGGCAACCCGCGCCCGGAGGTTCTTGGCGTCCATCGCCAACTGCGCAATGTTCGAGGCGCCGGTCAGCGCGATCACTTCGTAGTCCTGCGGCGCCCGCGCGATCAGGTCGATCGTGTTTTGCCCGATGGATCCCGTCGCACCGAAAATGCTGACCCGCCGCATCCGTTACCTCAGCGCCAGCGGCGACCCGATCAGCGGCCCGCCGATGATCAGCAAAAAGACAGCAGCGCCAAGCATACCATCGAACCGGTCCAGTAGCCCGCCATGACCGGGGATCAGGTTGGAACTGTCCTTGACCCCGACCCGTCGCTTGATGGCGCTTTCGGCGATATCCCCCATCTGGCTGGCCATGGAGACGGCGATGGACACGCCGATCAGTTGAACACCAGCGCCGGTATTGGCCATGAAAGAAGCGCCAACCACTGCCGCGCCAAGCCAGCCGAACGCCGTGCCCGCCCATGTTTTCTTGGGGCTGACGCGCGGCCAGAACTTTGGACCGCCGATCAGCCGACCGGCGAAATATCCAACAACATCCGTGGCGACGACAACCAGTACCATCCACAGCATCCAGTTAAAGCCCAGATCGTCCCGGACAGACATCATTCCGTAACCGGCCAGCACGACCATGACCGCGAAAACCATGTAGATGACCCGGAAATCCTTAAGCTGGCCAAAACCGACCAAAGCGGTCGCCAGCAGGATCGGTAGGGCAAATCCGGGCGGCAGATAGATCGCAAGCAGCGTGGCCGCACCTGCCAGCGCGCCCAGTTGAACCGAGACTTTGCCGGATGCGCGCAGCATCGCCGACAATTCCCAGATCATCAGGCCGCAAATCAGCGCCACCATCACATGGAAAATATGTCCACCCGCCCAGACCCCCCAGAGGCCGAGCACAACCATGCCCGCGCCCGAGCCCATCCGGGTTGCCAGATCAGACCATTTTTCCGTGCCTGCACTCATGCGACCATCATTGGAGCACGCCACCGAACCGGCGCTCGCGTCCGCCATATGCTTCGCAAAGCCTGGTGAATTCATCCCGCGTGAAATCCGGCCAGAGCGTGTCGATGAACTCGTACTCCGAGTAGGCGGACTGCCACAGCAGGAAATTGGAGATGCGGGCCTCGCCGCTGGTGCGGATCACCAGATCCGGGTCCGGCAGAACATGCGTATCAAGATACCGTGGCAGGGTTTCTTCATCCACTTCCTCGGGGCGCAGATGTCCGGCCGCGACATCGGCGGCCAGCCGCTTGGTTGCCCGGGCGACTTCATCCCGCCCGCCGTAGTTCAGCGCAATGGTCAGATGCACGCGATTATTATTCTCGGTGGCGGCTTCCAGTTCGTTCATCAGGTGAATCAGCTTGTCATCCAGCTGGAGGCGGTCCCCGATGAACCGTACGCAGACGCCGGACTCGCGCAGCGCCTTGGTTTCCTTGATGATATACCTCCGAAACAGGTTCATCAGACCGGCGACCTCAACCTGGGTGCGTTTCCAGTTCTCCGTTGAAAAGGCGAATATGGTGAGGTAACCCACGCCGATTTCGGGGCAGCTTTCAACGATTTCGCGCACCCGTCGCGCACCCGCGTGGTGCCCGAACAAGCGCGGCCTGCCCCGTTGGGTCGCCCACCTGCCGTTGCCATCCATGATAATTGCAACATGGCGTGGGCATCCCGGGACCGTTTTGACTTGCGGCTGCGGCGCTCCCGCCATGGTACTCTCCTTCACCAACGCCCAGCCTCAGTACGGCGGCAACAGCGTTCAAAACCTTATAAAACCTGCCACGATCACGAGATCATGACGTTCCTAAATAAATAATAATTCCCTGTGGGAACCACGGGCCTGTTGATCACTGACATACAGCGCAGCCCATGGGCAGGTCAAACCTGCATGATCTCGCCTTGCTTGGTGTCCAGCAATTCATCGATCGATTTGATGTAGCGATCGGTGATTTCCTGAACCTCGCCCTCCCAAAGCTTCTGGTCGTCCTCCGACATCCCGTCCGCCTTGGCCTTCTTGATCTGGTCCATGCCATCGCGCCGGACATTGCGGATCGACACGCGCGCATGTTCGGCATATTGCCCCGCGACTTTTGTCAGCTCCCGGCGACGTTCCTCATTCAGTTCGGGGATCGGCAGCATGATGATGGTGCCATTGAGCTGCGGGTTGATCCCCAGCCCGCTTTCCCGAATGGCCTTTTCCACCTTGGAAACCAGGCCCTTGTCCCAGACGTTGACGGTGACCATGCGCGGCTCCGGCACGTTCACGGTACCAACCTGGTTGATGGGTGTCATGGAGCCGTAGGCATCCACCATCACCGGCTCCAGCATTGATGCAGAAGCGCGCCCGGTGCGCAGGGATGCAAATTCCGTGCGAAGATTGGCCATCGCGCCATCCATCCGCCGCTCAAGGTCGTCGGTGTCGAGCATGAAGTCGTCTGACATAGTTCTGTCCTGCCACAAGTTTCTCGGCACATCCTGCGATGCGCGTTGTTGGGAAGTGTATAAATCAGGTTTGTCACGAAAGGCCAGAAGGAGTTGTGCGCCCGCTTCTGCTGGCGGCAGGGCTAGCCCTGTACGCGGGTATAGGTGCCCTCGCCCGCCAGAATGCCGCGGAAGCCGCCCGGCTCGTCCAGGGAAAAGACAATGATCGGCAGGTTGTTGTCGCGCGCCAGCGCAATGGCCGAGGCATCCATGACGCCCAGCCGTTTGGCCAGCACATCATCATAGGTGACCGTGTCATAGCGTTTGGCGTCGGCGTGTTTGGCCGGGTCCTTATCGTACACGCCATCGACCTTGGTCCCCTTGAAGATCGCCTCGCAGGACATCTCGTTGGCGCGCAGGGTCGCTGCCGTATCCGTCGTGAAATAGGGGTTGCCGGTGCCGGCGGCAAAGATGCAGACCCGCTTTTTCTCAAGGTGGCGCACCGCGCGGCGGCGAATATACGGCTCGGCCACCTCGTTCATGGTGATGGCGGAAATGACCCGTGTGTGAATGCCCAGTCCTTCCAGCGCGGATTGCATCGCCAGCGCGTTCATCACCGTGGCCAGCATCCCCATGTAATCCGCCGTTGTCCGCTCCATCCCCTGCGCCGACCCCTGCAGCCCCCGGAAGATGTTGCCGCCCCCGATCACCATGCAGATCTCGACACCAAGCTCATGCACGGACTGCACTTCCTTCGCGATCCGTTCCACTGTCGGCGGATTGAGCCCGAACCCCTGATCCCCCATCAAAGCCTCGCCCGATATTTTCAGCATGACACGTTTGAAGGTGGCCTGAGGCTCTGAAGATGTCATGAAAGCGGCTCCTGAAGCATGGGGTTTTGTTCGCGCGCAAAATGTCCGAAAAGCAGGCGAACTTCAATGGACCCCGGAGGGGATCTTTCAGAAAATGCCGCAGGACGTCGTGACAAGCGTGAAAACTCTGATGAGCCGGATGTCTGCGGAAGCGCCCGTGTTGATCGCCGGGCCGACCGCCTCCGGCAAATCGGCGCTCGCGCTGGAAATCGCGGACCGGCAGGGGGGCGTGATCGTCAATGCCGACGCCAGCCAGGTCTACACGTGCTGGCGGGTGATCACGGCGCGGCCAAGCATCGAGGAAGAGCGCGCCGCGCCACACGCCCTTTACGGCCATATCGACGCGCAGGAAGGCTATTCGGCAGGGCATTGGTTGCGCGAGGTGACGCCGCTTTTGGCCGCTGGCATGCGCCCGATCATCGTGGGTGGCACCGGCCTTTACTTTTCGGCGCTCACTCAGGGGCTCGCGGATATTCCGCCCACACCGCCGGATGTCCGTGCCGCGGCAGACGGTTTGCCGTTACCGCAACTGCTGGCGGAGATTGACGCCACGACCCGGGATCGCATCGACCGGGCAAACCGCGCGCGTGTCCAGCGCGCGTGGGAGGTGTTGCAGGCCACCGGCCGCAGCCTCGCCGCGTGGCAGGACACCACCGGTGCGCCGGTCTTGCCGGTAGCCGAAGCGCAGCCCATTGTCTTTGATGCCCCCAAAGACTGGCTGAATGACCGCATTGCGCGCCGCTTCGACCTGATGATCGCGGCGGGCGCGCTTGACGAAGCGGCCCGTGTCTTGCCGGAATTTGACCACGGGCTGCCCGCGCATCGCGCGATCGGCGCGCCGGAGCTGATTGCCCATCTTCGCGGCCAGATCACGCTGGCGGAGGCCCGCGAACAGGCCATCGTCGCAACGCGCCAGTTCGCCAAGCGGCAACGGACATGGTTCCGCTCAAAGATGCGCGACTGGCTGGTTTATTCTTCGGCGGAAGCGCGCTGACGCTTGTCAAAACAGCACTGACATCCACCGGAAATCCCGATAAATTGAGACCAGATTGGCTTAAACGTGATACTTCGCGGAGAGGTTGCATGATGCAAAACACTCTGAAGATCCGGACTTTGGCGCAGCTGACACAGGGTCAGGACTGGCGTTTGACGCTGGCACACGACCGGCCCGATCACCTGATCATCTGGATCACGCGGGGACAGGGCCGACTGCTGCTGGACGGTCAGCGCCGCGGGGTTGGCACCCATAATGCGATCATCATCCCCGCCCGCCAGCTTTTTGCGCTGGATCTCGGCAAGCAGGGCATTGGGCAGGCGGTGATCATTCCCGATGCAACGGATGTCACGCTGCCCCAGATGCCACGGCTGTTGCGCATCCGGGATGCCGCCGCGATGAATGAACTCACCACATTGCTGGAAGCGGCCAATCGCGAGCAGGCTGCGCAACGTCCGCTGGTCGCCCAGTCAATGGATGCCTATGGCACGTTGATCTCGGTCTGGGTGCAGCGGCAACTGGGTCTGGAAGAGCATGCCCCGTCACGGCGCAATGCCGCGGCACGGTTGAGCGCCGCCTATTGCGCCCGCATCACCGCACATTTCGCCGATACGCTGACGATGGCCGATCACGCAGAATCACTGGGCGTCACGGCCACGCACCTGACCCGTGCGTGCAAGGCAGCCACCGGCAAGACCGCAGCCGACCTGCTGACCGAGCGGGTTCTTTACGAGGCGCGCAGTCTTCTGATTTCCACCAAAGTGCCCGCGCAGGACATTGCACGGCATCTTGGATTTGGCAGCGCGGCCTATTTTACGCGCTTCATGCAGCACCATACGAATGCCACACCGACGGCGCTGCGCAAGGCCTCTGTCCAGCAGTCTCAGGCCGCTTGACACCGGCAAAACCCGCGTGCCGCCCTTGGTGCGACGTCGATTTGCGACCAAAGAGATGTCGCAAACGTGCATGTTAACGGCGCTGGCTTACATTGACGCGGCCCCCAAAGTCATGCCTCATGGAGACGCAAAATAATCCGACAGCTCAAATGAGCGTTGAAATCCGGCGCGGGAAACGCGCCTTAGCCTGACAACAGGGGCACCAATGGGACTATTCATACTCAGACGGCTGGGCGTCATGATATTGACTGCGCTCTGCCTGACGTTCGTCGTCTTCTGGCTGACGAACCTTTATCCGAATCTGGAGAAACTCGCCAAGACCCAGGGTAACTTCCGCATGTCCGACGAGGCGGTGGAAAGCTATCTTGGCAAAAACGGGTACCTGCAGCCGATGCCTGTGAAATTCGGGCAATGGCTCGGTGTTCTGCCGGGTTGGACCGTGGAAAGCGAGGGCGTGACAACGGGCAAGTGCTTTGGCGCGGACACGCCCGAGGACGAGCGCCGCAGCTTTTGCGGTGTCCTGCAGGGCGATTGGGGGTTCTCGACCGTCTTCAAGGACGAAGTCGGCACCATTGTCAGCACGAGGCTGGGGCTGACAGGTAAGCTGATGTTCTTCGTGATGCTGGTCATGGTGCCGATGGCGCTCATTGTCGGGGTTCTGGCGGGAATGCGGGAGGGATCAAAGCTGGACCGCTCGCTGTCGACTTTCTCCATCGCCTCAACCGCCACGCCCGAATACGTATCAGGGGTGATCTTCATCGCCGTCTTCGCATCCTCGGCCTTCGGGTTGAAGTGGTTCAAGGGTTCGGCGACTTCGGCCATGGAGTCGGTGAGTTTTGAAAACTTCACGCTGCCTGTGGTCACCATCGCACTTTACGGGATGGGCTATATCGCGCGGATGACGCGGGCCTCGATGACAGAAGTGATGACCGCGCAATATATCCGCACGGCGCGGCTGAAGGGCGTGAAATTCTCCGACATCGTGTTGAAACACGCCCTGCGGAACGCGCTGATCGCCCCCTTCACGGTGATCATGCTGCAATTCCCCTGGCTGCTGAACGGCGTGGTGATTGTCGAGACGCTCTTCAACTACAAGGGTTTTGGCTGGCTGCTGGTGCAGGCGGCGTCCAACAATGACATCGAACTGCTGCTGGCGGTCTCGGTTGTCTCAGTGATCGTGGTGCTGGTGACCCAGCTGATATCGGATATCGGCTATGTCTACCTGAACCCACGTATCCGGATCGCGTAAGGGGGGGCTGGTCATGGAAGAACTTTCCTGGGGCGGCATTCTCGCCCGCATTTTCATACAGCTTGGTCCGGTCTGGATTTCGCTGATTGTCCTGTTCACCGTCTCGATGACCTACAAGCGGCGTCTGGGGCTTTACGGCAAGCTATTCGACAGCACCATCGGCATGATCGGCTTTGCCCTTGTGATGTTCTGGGTCTTTGTCGGCGTCTTCGGCGGCCCGCTGGATATGCTGGTGACGCATGATCCGCTGAGCCAGGTTTCAGGCATGAAAAACAAGATCCCCGGCACACCGATGCGCGGGGCCGAGGAAGGTGAATACGCGTGGTTCCTGCTGGGCGGTGACAACCTTGCGCGCGACGTCTTCAGCCGCCTGATAAAAGGGGCTTGGGTTGTGGTGCAGATCGCCCCCATCGCCACGCTCTTTGCCTTCATGGTGGGGATCACGCTGGGCCTGCCTGCGGGGTACTACGGCGGGCGTCTGGACACGGTTCTGTCATTCCTGGCGAACCTGATCCTCGCCTTCCCGGTGATCCTGCTGTTCTACCTGCTGGTCACACCGGAGATCGTGCTGACCGGTATTCCCAACTACATGGCGCTGTTCCTCTTTGTCTTCCCGCTGGTCTTTGTGTGTATCTTGCTGAATTCGCGCTACTACACGCAACCGAAGGTGCGTACGCCGCTGCTGATCGGGGTACTGGGCGGGTTGGGGTGGCTTTATCTGTCGCTGGTCTCAACCGACGGGTCGGTGGTGGCGACCCCCACCTATTCGATCCCGGGCATCCCCGCCTTCCTCGATCTCTTTGATATTGATCCAGGCATTCTGGTGGTCTTCGTCTCGGTGGTCTTCGTGAACTCACCCACGGTTTTCCGCATCGTGCGGGGCCTCGCGCTGGACATCAAGACGCGGGACTACGTGGCAGCCGCGCAGACCCGGGGCGAGGGGCCGTGGTACATCATGTTGTGGGAGATCCTGCCCAATGCCCGCGGGCCGCTGATCGTCGATTTCTGCCTGCGGATCGGTTACACCACCATCCTGCTCGGCACCCTGGGCTTTTTTGGTCTGGGTCTGGAATCGGAGAGCCCCGACTGGGGCAGCACGATCAACGCCGGACGACGGCTGTTGGCGCTTTATCCGCATGCCGCGATAGCGCCGGCGCTGGCGCTGCTGACGCTGGTGCTGGGGCTGAACCTGCTGGCCGATGGTCTGCGTGAGGAGAGCCTGCGCGATTGATGAAAGGGCACAAGGGGGGCGCTGCCCCCCTGTCCCCCCGGGATATTTCAGAACCAGAGAAGCGCCACGCGCGCGGTTCGCTCCAAAAGGAGATGCACAATGCCTAAGACTGATTACGATGGTCCCATACTGGAAATTGACAAGCTGTCGATTTCATTCTTCACCCGGCTGCGGGAAATTCCCGCCGTGATGGATTTTTCCGTCAAGGTGCGCCCTGGCGAGGCCGTCGGCCTTGTGGGGGAATCGGGGTGCGGGAAATCCACCGTGGCTCTTGGGGTGATGCAGGACCTGGGTAAGAACGGGCGCATCGTCGGCGGGTCGATCAAGTTCAAGGGACGCGATCTGGCGGAGATGAGTGCGGAGGAACTGCGGGATATTCGCGGCAGCGAGATCGCGATGATCTACCAGGAGCCGATGGCCTCGCTCAACCCGGCGATGAAGATCGGCAAGCAACTGATGGAAGTGCCGATGATCCATCAGGGTATGAACGAAAAGGATGCTTACAACCGGGCACTGCAGGTCGTCACGGATGTGAAACTGCCCGACCCCAAGCGCATTCTGGGGTCTTACCCGCATCAGCTCTCAGGCGGGCAGCAGCAGCGGATCGTGATCGCCATGGCGCTGATGTCGGAGCCCTCGCTGCTGATCCTGGATGAGCCGACAACCGCGCTTGATGTGACGGTGGAGGCGGCGGTCGTGGAACTGGTCAAGGATCTGGGTAAGAAATACGGCACCTCCATGCTGTTCATCAGCCACAACCTCGGACTGGTGCTGGAAACCTGCGACCGCATCTGCGTGATGTACTCGGGCGAGGCGGTGGAGCGCGGCTCTATCGAGGATGTCTTTGACAAGATGCAGCATCCCTACACACAGGCCCTCTTCCGCTCGATCCCCCTGCCCGGCGCGGATAAGAACGCACGGCCCCTGGTGGCGATCCCCGGCAACTTCCCCCTGCCCCACGAGCGGCCCAAGGGCTGCAACTTTGGCCCGCGTTGCGACTATTTCGAGGAAGGACGCTGCGATCAGGGCTTTATTCCGATGGCGCAGGTGGATGCGGAAGCGCGGCACGAGACCCGCTGCCTGAAATTCAAGGAAATCGACTGGGCCGCGCCGCTGGAATTGGCGGATGTAAAGACCAAGGGCGACGTCGGGGACGTCGTGCTGAAAATGGATAACCTCAAGAAATACTACGAGGTCGCGGCCAATGCGATCTTTGGCGGTGGTAGCAAGAAAGTCGTCAAGGCCAATGAAACACTCAGTTTTGAAGCGCGGGAATCCGAAACGCTGGCCATCGTCGGTGAATCCGGTTGTGGCAAGTCGACCTTTGCCAAGGTGCTGATGGGGTTGGAAACCGCGACCGAGGGTAAAATCCTGCTGGGCAACAAGGAAATTCAGGACATCCCCATCGAGGAGCGCGACACGAAAACGGTGTCGGACGTGCAGATGGTTTTCCAGAACCCGTTTGACACGCTCAACCCGTCGATGACGGTGGGGCGGCAAATCGTCAGGGCGCTGGAGATCTTCGGCATCGGCGAGGGAGATCGCGACCGCACGCAACGCATGTTGAAACTGCTTGATCTTGTCAAGCTGCCCCGGGAATTCGCCGACCGGATGCCGCGGCAGTTGTCAGGCGGACAGAAACAGCGGGTCGGCATCGCGCGGGCTTTTGCCGGTGATGCGCGCATCGTGGTGGCGGATGAACCCGTCTCGGCGCTGGACGTGTCCGTTCAGGCCGCGGTTACCGACCTATTGATGGAAATTCAGCGTGAGCATAAAACCACGCTGCTGTTCATCAGCCACGACCTGTCGATCGTGCGTTACCTGAGTGATCGGGTGATGGTCATGTATCTTGGCCACGTGGTGGAACTGGGCACAACGGATCAGGTATTCGCCCCTCCCTACCACCCCTATACCGAGGCGCTTCTGTCCGCCGTGCCGATTGCCGACACCTCCGTGAAGAAGAAGCATATCGTGCTGGAGGGCGACATTCCCTCGGCCATGAACCCGCCGTCCGGGTGCCCGTTCCAGACACGTTGTCGCTGGAAATCCGAAGTGCCCGGCGGCCTGTGCGAAAAAGAAGTGCCGCCGGTGCGCCAGCTTGCTGGCAATCACCAGATCAAGTGCCATCTGGATGATCGGAAACTGGCGGAAATGGAACCTGTCATCGAGGTCGGTGTCGCCGCAGAATAAATCCTAATGCGGCGCAGACCGGGGAAGGATCTGCGCCGCGGGCATGACGACCGCGGGGCGGCGGCCGACATGCGTTGGTCGTGCGTTTGGGGTTAGCTGTCTGCTTCCGGCAGAAGCGCCACAACCCTGTCCGCAAATGCGGTCAGCATGGCATTGTAGAAATCATCCTGACTGGGCGGCACGGCGATATAGCCGGCGGGCACGCTCGCCTCGTCGGAATATGCCGACAGGCGGATCATCTCGGCGATGTCCTTGGTGCCGCGCTGATAGCTTACGAAGCCTTCCAGCTCGTTGAACTCGGCGCTGTCGGGCAGGATGGTGTCGCCATCAAGACTCACGCGCTTGATCTTGATCGTCAGCACAGGGCCGGCCGGATCATTGCCGGTATCCACACGTTCGAGAATTTCGCGCGACAGATCATCCGCAATTGTCGGGTAGAGCTGCAAGGCGTTGCTGCCCTGCGGCGCGTCGATTGTCGCCTGAACGTCGATGTCGGTAACGACCTCTCCGGCGCTGACGCCCGAGGCGGCGATGGCGGTGAGGCTGACCGTGGCGGCCAAAGCGATTTTCTTGACATGGTTGAACATTGTGAATGCTCCTTTCCTTTTGCGAACCGGACACCGGGCTCGGGGCGCGGCGCCGTCGGGATCACAACAGGCGCGGCTGCAAAAATGTTCCAAAGAGATTTTCGATGGCTCAAAAGCGGCGGCTGTGAGCCAGGCGCAAGGAGCACATGATGCAGATTTAACCCAGCCATAACTGCATCTTACCGGGCGCTCATGGAAAAAAGCGGGTCGGCGTCAACGTGCCGACCCGCTGTTTCAAGTTCAGCTCACGCGGGTGTCACAGGGTCAGGAAGACGATCATCCCGGACAGGTAGCTGAGCGAAAAAAGGGCGAACCCGGGCTTCTTGCTGGCAACAAACACCGATGCGAGCATCAGCAGCGGGGCGAGGCCCAGCCCGCCAAGCGCCGGCAGGAACATCGTTTGGTTCAGTTCCGTGCCCGGACCCCAGGGTGAATTTTCCGATGTCAGACCCGCCAGCACGACCGCCGCGATACATCCCAGAACAGATCCGAATGCAATGGCCAGCGAATGGTCGAAGATGGCGAACCGCTTGCGTCCGCCAGACTTGGCCGCGCGGGGAATGGGCTGCGACCGCAGTGCGCGGATCGGCAGTTTCTCTCGCGCGGGCGCCAGACCCTGATGTGACTTGTTGATGCGATCAAGACGCGCTTGAAAATTGGCAGTGGCCATCAAAACATCCCCATAATTACTGATGGTGCCACTGTCGCGGCGAAATCGGGCGGCACTGTGACAGTCATGGGGAGCGTTTGTGAAATAGATCACCAATCGGTGAGAATAGTAACGTGCCAACGCGGGAGCCTGTCACCCGACCCTCAAGCTTTATTGGCCGCCGATCACTTTCACGTAGTTGCGGGTCTCGCGAAATGGCGGGACACCGCCGTATTTCCTGACCGCGCCGGGGCCCGCGTTGTAGGCAGCCAGTGCCAGCCGCCACGAGCCAAAAGCACGATACTGCTGTTTGAGGTAGCGCGCGCCGCCTTCAAGGTTTTCCGCCGGATCCAGCGGATCGACACGCAGTTTGCGTGCAGTTGCGGGCATCAGTTGCGCCAGCCCCAGGGCACCCTTGTGGGATTTGGCGACCGGGTTCCAATTGGATTCCTGCTGGACAAGACGCAGGAACAAGTCCTCCGGTATGCCGTGTTTGCGCGCTGCATCGCGCGCCATGTTCAGGAATTTCCCTTTGTATTTTCCGGTGTATCCCGGGGTCGCCCATTTGCTGGGCGTAAAGACGGTTGGCGGTTTCAGCCGTACGGAATTGTTGTACTGGCTGGCAGCCCGGGTATCCAGAATACGCGTCTGCGACGAGAAAAGCTTGTTCCGGCTTTTGCTGGACACAGTTTGCGCATAGGCGGGCGTTATGACGGCCAAAATCGCAACCGCTGCGCAGCCTCGGCTAATCAGCCGGGCCAGTCTTTGCATATTCGCACCCATCTCCGGCGGACTATATCAAATTCCCCACGGCGTTCCAGTCCTTAGCAACCGTGCACAAATGACAATTTCCGCGGCTTAACGTTGTTCTAACTTCCGTGCTGTCGGTATAGGTTTAGTAAAATTCCACCAATTCGGATTCGGCGCTGACGCAATCTGTGACGGTGGCAGGAAATCAACAAGGGGGACGCGATGGCCGGCTCAGTGAACAAAGTAATTCTCATCGGCAATCTGGGACGCGATCCCGAAGTGCGCAGTTTTCAGAACGGCGGCAAGGTATGCAACCTGCGGATCGCCACCTCCGAGACGTGGAAAGACCGTAATACCGGTGAGCGCAAGGAACGCACCGAATGGCATTCCGTTGCCATTTTCTCCGAACCGCTTGCGCGGGTGGCGGAACAGTATCTGCGCAAGGGCTCCAAGGTCTATATCGAAGGCCAGTTGGAAACCCGCAAGTGGCAGGATCAATCCGGTCAGGACCGCTACTCGACGGAAGTCGTGCTGCGCCCCTATAAATCCGAACTGACGATGCTTGATGGCCGCGACGGCGGCGGCGGCGGTGGCAACTTCGGCGGTGGTGGTGGATCCATGGGCTATGATGATCGCGGGGGCGACAGCCAGGGAGGCGGCAGCTCCAGCCCGGCACCCTCGCGTGATCTGGACGATGAAATCCCGTTCTGAGCCGGACAACGCGTTCAACGTCAGGCCGATGATCCAGCAGGATGCCAGCCGCCTGACCGAACTCTACAATGAATTGACCTTCGGGCCAAAAACGGCCCGGACCCGCCGGGTTGCGGCCGTTATGGCGCACCCCGGCACCACCATTTTCGGAGCGGAAGCGGACGGCCGGATCATCGGCATGGTCACGCTGCATATTCTGCCGAATGTCACCTACGACGGAAGCCCCTACGCGCTGATCGAGAACGTCGCAACATCGCAGGCGTACCGGATGCGCGGTGTCGGTCGTCAGGTGATGCGGGCCGCCATCGACGAGGCGTGGCGGCAGGACGTCTACAAGATCATGTTGCTGACCGGGCAGAAGCGCAGTGCGCGCGGATTTTACGAACGGGTCGGGTTCAACTGCGAAGACAAGTTCGGGATGGTGATGCGCCGGGCCTAGGCTTTGCCAGACAGCGCATCCTGCAGAACCCCGCGCACCGCGTCGCGCGGCACATCTGAGGTGATGAACGACTGCCCGATACCGCGCGCCAGAATAAACCTCAGCGTGCCCTGAACGACCTTCTTGTCCTGAGACATCAACGCCAGCAACCCGTCAGCATCCGGCAGATCACCGGGGATATCCCCAATATCCGTTTTCATCCCCATGGTCTTGAGGTGCATGCGGACGCGGCTGGGGTCTTCCTGCGCGCACAGGCCCATCCGTGAGGAAAGCTCGAACGCCAGCGCGCAGCCGATGGCCACACCTTCGCCATGCAGCAGGCGGTCTGAATAGCCTGTCGCGGCCTCCAGTGCGTGCCCGAAGGTGTGTCCGAGGTTCAAAAGCGCCCGGTCGCCCTGCTCTGTCTCGTCACGCACAACGATATCGGCTTTCATCTGCACGGACCTGCGCACGGCCTCGACGCGCGCGCCCATATCGCCTGCCGCCAATGCCGGCCCCTGTTGTTCGAGCCATTCGAAAAAGCCCGCATCACCCAAGAGACCGTATTTCACCACCTCACCATACCCGGCAAGGAAATCGCGGGGCGTGAGTGTTCCCAGCACGTCCGTATCCGCAAGCACAAGCGACGGTTGATGAAACGCGCCGATGAGGTTCTTGCCCTGCGCCGCGTTGATCCCGGTCTTGCCACCGACCGAGCTGTCAACCTGGGCCAGCAGCGAGGTCGGCATCTGTACGAACCGCACGCCGCGCCGCAGGATCGCCGCTGCAAAACCGGCCAGATCTCCGATGACGCCGCCCCCCAAGGCAACGACGATGTCACCGCGTTCGACTTTCTGGTCCAGCAACCATCCCACGGACTGTTCCAGTGGCCCCCATGATTTGGTGGCCTCTCCGGCCGGCAAGGCGAGGGCTGCCGCCTCGATACCCTCTGCCGCCAACCCCGCCTTCAGTGTCGCCAGATGCAGGGCCGCCACCGTCTCATCGGTCAGAACAGATACTTTCGGGCGTGGCAGAAGCGGCGCGATTTCACGCCCTGACTGCGCAAGAAGGCCGGTGCCGATGCGAACCTCGTAGGCCCGTCCCGGCAAATTCACCGTCACCGTTTCACGCATCCACCCTCTCCAGCACATCGGGCCGGGTCAGCAATACCTCCGCCACCCGTTTCGACATCAGATCAATCGACACCGGCGGGGCGCAGGGAACCCGCAAATCCGCCTTGCTGTATTCCGGCACACGCTGCGCAAAAAGCTCCGCCAGCGTCGCCCTGGGATCTGCCGTGCGCAACAGCGGCCGGGTGTCGCGATGCCTGACGCGGGACCAAAGCAGATCAAGATCCGCATCCAGCCAGACCGCGACACCGCGTTCGGAGATATTGGTGCGGTTGGTTTCTGACAAGAACGCCCCGCCGCCGGTGGACAGCACGCAGGCCCTGCCCTGCAACAGTCGCGAAATGACCTGTGTTTCACGCGCCCGGAAAAACGGCTCCCCGTCCCGTGCAAAGATTTCCGGCACACTCATATTCGCGGCCGCCTCGATCTCCTGATCCGAATCGAGGAACGGCACCGTGAGCAATTGCGCCAGGGCCCGCCCCACGGCGGTCTTGCCAGCGCCCATCATTCCCACCATCACAACCGTTTTGTGCAGGGCATAACGATGGTTTTGTGAGTCTTCGGCCACGGATTGCTGAAATTCGCTCATAAATCTCTGAATGACGTGATATTGCTTAAAAGGCCATATATAAGTTTCGAAAAACAGACAGGCAATCAAGGCAGTAAATCCCATGTCGCGCATCTTTAAGCTTCTGGTCTATCTCATCATTCTGGGCGCCATCGGTCTTGTGGGCTACGCCTATGTCGGGCCGTTCTTCGGGGCTGACTTTTCAGCGCCGCAATCAGAAGTTCGCGTGCCTGTGACGCTGGATGCAAACTAGGCGGGCACCATATTTGGGGGCTGTCGCGTTCTGCTGCTTCGGCGCGGCAAGGCTTTGGGCGCAGGATCAACCGCTGTCCGTGATCGACTGGGTCCAGCAGAACCCGGACCAGCCCGCGATGACATCCGTTGCCATGCCGAACTTCGGCGAGCCGCCCACCACATCCTCCGGCGGCGTACCTGACGTTGCCGTTGTCCCGCTGGATGAGGAAGCGGTGCGGATCATCGGGCTTGTGCCTGCCGCCGTCACCGGCCTGCCCCAAACCCTGTGGCGGCAGAGCGATCCGGATGCGCTGAGCCGCCAATTGACCTCCCTGCCCGACTTCAGATTGCCCGCCGCGCAGGCGTTGCTTTTCACGGCTCTTCTGGCCGAGGCACAGGGCCCCGGACAGGATGCAGCGCAGGAAGACATCTTTACCCTCGCGCGCGTCGCCGCTCTGCAAAGGTTTGGCGCGCTTGATCCCGCGTTGGCATTGATCGAGCAGGCGGATGTAACCCGCGACAAAGACCATTTCGCGGCCTACATGGATGTCGCGCTGCTCTCGGGCGAAGAGGCCCCGGCCTGTGGCACGCTCAGCGCTCAGCCACATCTGGCCCCCGCGATGGCACACCGCATTTTCTGCGCGGCCCGTCAGGGTGACTGGACAACCGCCGCATTGCTTTTTGACACCGCGCAAGCGCTGTCACTGCTGGGCAATGTCGAAGCGGCGGCGCTGGACCGGTTCCTGCATCCCGAAGTCTTTGACGGCCAGCCTCCGCTCCGCCCGCCCAGAGAGATCACGCCGTTGCTGTTCCGCCTGCACGAGGCGATCGGAGAACCCTTGCCGACGCGTCTGCTGCCGCGGGCCTATGCCGTCGCCGACCTGCGGGATATCGCCGGGTGGAAGGCGCAGCTGGAAGCCGCTGAACGACTCGCCAAAACAGGCGCTCTGCCCGACAATCGGTTGCTTGGGCTGTATTCGGACCGCGAACCAGCGGCATCGGGTGGCATCTGGGATCGCGTTGAAGCCGTGCAGCAGTTCGATACCGCCCTGCGCACGCAATCCGCAGCGGCCGTGGCCAAAACCCTGCCCCGCGCCTGGACAGCGATGCAGGATGCGGAGTTGGAAGTCGCCTTTGCCGGCCTTTTCGCCGAGGATTTGTCCAAGCTGGCGCTGACTGGACGCAGCGCGCGCCTCTCCGAAGTGCTCTCCCTCCTGTCACCCGAGTATCAGACCGCCGCACAACGGTCCGGGTCCAAACTGCTCCGCGCGGTGGCGGCGGGCGATCCGACCGGGTATCTGGCTGAGAACCCGCTGCATCAGGCGATCATCGACAGCTTTGCCCCCGATGCCGGACCCGGGGACCTCAGAGAGATGGCGCGCGCCGGGCGTCTGGGAGAGGTGATCCTGCGCGCCTTGGTCCTGTTGGAAGAAGGTGCCGCGGGCGATCCGGTTGCGCTGAAAGATGCACTGGCGACGCTGCGCGCGCTTGGTTTCGAGGATACGATGCGCCGCGCCGCGCTGCAGATTCTCCTGTTGGAGCGGTTCGGGTAGTGGCGCAGGGACACTGGATATCCGCCTTCCTGGAGGCCCAGGCGGCAGAGCTTGGGGCCGCGCGCAACACGCTTCTGGCCTATGGCCGCGATCTGCAGGATTTTGAGGGCTGGCTGGCCAGACATGATCACGCGTTTGACACTGCGACGAAGCCGGATGTGGAAAGCTATCTGGTGTCCTGCGACGCGCAGGGGCTGTCACGCGCCACCCGTGCGCGCCGCCTGTCGGCGATCAAGCAGCTTTACCGGTTCGCCTTTGAAGAAGGCTGGCGGGATGATAACCCGGCCATTCAGATATCCGGCCCCGGCCGGGACAAACGGCTGCCCAAGACCCTGTCAGAGGCCGAAGTTGACCGCTTGCTGGAAGCCGCGCGCGGGTTCGGGCGCTCCCGGCGGGACCGCACCCGCAACACATGCCTGATGGAGGTGCTCTACGCCACCGGCATGCGGGTCTCCGAACTCGTCAGCCTGCCCGTGAGCGCCGCGCGCGGTGATCCGCGTATGCTGCTGATCCTCGGTAAGGGGGGCAAGGAACGTATGGTGCCGCTCTCGCCGCCCGCGCGCGAGGCGCTGTCGGACTGGCTCGGCATCCGCGACGCGATGGAAGATGATCGGCGCGCGGAGAACAAACCGCCCTCGAAATATCTCTTTGTCTCGCACAGTTCCGCCGGCCATCTGACCCGCCACCGCTTCTACCTTCTGATCAAGGAAATTGCGGTTGCTGCGGGCGTATCACCCCAGAAGGTGACGCCACACACCCTGCGCCACGCCTTCGCCACGCATCTGCTGGCCAACGGGGCCGATCTGCGGTCCATCCAGACCCTGTTGGGGCATGCGGATGTCGCCACCACCGAAATCTACACGCATGTCCTCGAAGCGCGGCTGACCGAGCTGGTACTGAACCATCACCCGCTCGCCAGTGACGGGCCGCGCAGGGCTGCGGGCAAGACGTCTTCGGACGGCCAGTAACCGCTGAGAAGCGCCGTGTCGTAGCCCTGTGTCAGTCCCCCGGCCCTCATGGCGTCACACGCGGCTTCCGCATCATAACTCAGGCGGTGGATCTGCACCTCGCCACCATCGAGAATACCGTACCGGGTCTGCTGACGACCATCGTTGGGCGGCAGGCCGATGACCCCGGGGTTGATCCAGCTACCGCGCGGCGTGTCCCGCAGGAAGGCCAGCCCGCAATGCCCGGCCACAACGTGATCAACCGGGCCGATTTCGTCTTCGATCTCGGCCCATTCCGCCTGCAACACCGCGTCCGGGCTATTGGGCCAGATGAACCGGGCGATATCGGTCAGGCCGCCGTGAATGACGGCGTAGCGTGCGCCCTGATGCCGGAAGCTGACAATATCGGGGCAAGCGCCCATCCAGGCCCGCGCCTTGGCGTCAATCTGCCGATCCGCGAAGGGATACCAGCCGAGACTCAGCAGGTCACAGGCACTGCCCTCCTCGAATCCGCAACCGCAATCGGGCGCACGCCGGGCAAGCTGCTTTTCGCAATTGCCTGCAACCACCGTGGCGCCGCACCGCCGGATCGCGGCAACCGTTTCCCGCGGTGCGCCGCCATAGGCGACCACATCCCCGGTGCAGATCATCTGTCGCCCGGCAATTCCGAGCCGTGTTGCGACCGCCAGCAGGGCCTGCAAGGCATGGAGGTTCGAGTAAGGCCCGCCAAACAGCAACACCGGATCATTGATTATGCCCAGATCGCGGTGCATATGCGGCTCCTCCCTTGATTGACGCAAGCGCCATGCCCATACATAAACAGTCTCTCTTAAAGGTAACATTCCAAATGGAAACGGCGACCGCAACGCTTGATCAATCTTTCTGGCTCACCTGTGGGGTGATCCTCTTTCTGCTGGTGCTCTCCGGATTTTTCTCCGGTTCCGAAACGGCGCTGACCGCGGCGTCGCGCGGCAAATTGCGCGCACAGGCGGACAAGGGGTCGCGCGGGGCTCAGCGTGCGCTCAAAATCACCGAAGACAACGAGCGTCTGATCGGCTCGGTGCTTCTGGGCAACAATCTTGTGAACATCCTCGCCGCCTCGCTGGCCACCGCCATCTTTACCCGTGCCTTCGGGGAAAGCGGCGTGGCGCTGGCGACACTGGTGATGACGCTGCTTGTTCTGATCTTTGCAGAGGTGTTGCCCAAGACCTACGCCATCACCAATTCCGAGACAGCGGCAGCACTGGTGTCGCGTCCGATTTCGCTGGTGGTGACCGTCTTTTCGCCGGTCGTGGCCGCGGTGCGGGTGCTGGTGCGGGGCGTGTTGCGCATCTTCGGCGTGAAGATCGACCCGGACAGCAATATTCTGGCCGTGCGCGAAGAGATTGCCGGCGCCCTGCAACTGGGGCATTCCGAAGGGGTTGTGGAAAAGGAGGATCGCGACCGCATCCTCGGCGCGCTGGATCTGAATGACCGGGTTGTCGAAGAGATCATGTTGCACCGCTCCGGCATCGAGATGATCAACGCCGATGACAGCCCCCAGGCCATACTGGAGCAATGTCTGACCTCGAACCACACCCGCCTGCCGGTTTATCTCAACGATCCGGAAAACATCATCGGGGTGATCCACGCCAAGGATCTGCTGCGCGCCATGTACCGGATCATCGGCGGGCCGGAAGGCGATGCCGCCAAGCTGCGCGACTTCAAGATCACCGACGTGGCGATGAAACCCTACTTCGTGCCCGAAACCTCGACGCTCGACGAACAGATGCGCCAGTTCCTGCGCCGTCATACGCATTTTGCACTGGTGGTGGATGAATACGGCTCGCTGCAGGGGTTGATTACCCTCGAAGACATCCTCGAAGAGATCGTGGGCGAGATCACCGACGAGTTCGACCCCGATGCCGATCACGCGGTCAAAAGCGGCCCCGACGGGCAATTCGTTGTGGATGGCGCGATGACGATCCGCGACCTCAACCGCGCGACCGACTGGAACCTTCCCGATGAAGAGGCCAATACCGTCGCCGGACTGGTGATCCACGAAGCCCAGATGATCCCCACGTCCGGTCAGGTTTTCTCCTTCCACGGGTTCCGCTTCGAAGTGATCGCGCGGGATGGCAACAGGATCACCGAGCTCAAGATCAGACCGCTCTGACAGACGCAACGCGCAGCGCTGCTGAGCTGGTACTGGCGATCTTATGCGCGGCAGGATGACCGGCAAACACATTCGGTGAAGGGCGATGCGGGGCGTCCTGCGCCGTCTAGCCAAGCTCCATCGTTGCGATGGCCTGGAACGCCCATGGTGCGCTGGCCGGCGGGATGCCCGTGAACATTCTTGCGGTTTCGAAGACAGGCTCGAAACCATGTTGCTTCAGCAAAACCGCCAGCGCGGTGTCATGCCCGGGCACATCGACAAACAGCGGATCCGATGATGCAGCGACCGGATGGGCCCCCAAAAGCGCCAGTGCGTCCACTTCTGAAGATGCGTAAAGCGGGCCGATCTTGCATCCCAGCCCGCACTGCCGAAAGGTTGCGAAGCCCTTGATGTCTGATCCCTCGACCAGAACAACGGTCTGGCGTGTTGGCCTGTACGACAGCCATGTCGTCGAGAAGGCGGTGCGGGTCATACCGGACGCGCGTGCATCGCAGCTGACCAGATGCTGCAGTTCGCGGGTCGTGGCCAGCTGGACACGCGGGTCTGAAACCCGGTCGAGGTGCCCATTGTAGCGGACGGTGCTGCCGGTCTTCGCAAATCCTGATTTCGCATAATTCGCCTGCTGCTCCGGCACGCCATCCAACCCGATGCAACGGGAACCCGCGTGCGCGATCCCCGCGCGCCAGACCTCGATCCCATACCCCTGCCCGCGGAATTCGGGCCTGCACAGGTACAGCCCAAGAAAGGCGAAATCCGTGTCATGGTTCACGACGGAAACGGCGGCAACCGATGCATTGTCGACCTCCTTGATCAGGAAACCCGTCGGGTCGGCCGCATGAAAGGCCGCAGCATCGTCAAGACCGGGGTTCCAGCCTTCATCGGCGGCCCAGTCCAGAACCACGCGCAGATCCTCCACAGTCATTGGCCGCACGGTCATTGCGACAAGGCCTCTTTCAGCGACGGGGCACGTGCATTCCTTTCCCGCAGGTCGAGGGCGGAATGCAGGTCAACAAGATGGCTCCGCATCAGGTCTTCGGCTTGCGTAGCGTCACCCTCAGCCAAGGCGCGCACCAATGCGTGATGCGCGTGTTTTTCACACAAGGCGCTTTCCCGCCGCCAGTAGAGCGCGATGATCAGGGACGACCGCGCCACGAGGGTTTCGATGAAACCCGCAATCGTGGCCTGATCGGCGATCCGGGCAATTTCGTTGTGAAAGAGCCCCGACAGATACAGCGCCCGCCCGGGGTCGGCGGCCTCCAGCGCGGCATGTTCATCCGCAATATGACGTTCCAGCAAGGCGATATCCTCCGGCGTGGCGCGTGCCGCGGCACTGCGGGCCGTCCGGGGTTCCAACAGTTCCCGGGCTTCGAAAACCTCATGCGCTTCGGTCAGGGAGGGAGAGGCGACGCTCGCCCCCTTGTTGCGCCTGATGTCGATCAGCTTGACATGTGAAAGCCCCTGCAGCGCCGCCCGCACCACCGTCCGCGACACCCCGTAGATCTCTGCCAGTTCATCCTCACCCAGCTTCGTGCCCGGCGCGATACGATGTTCATGGATGGCCAGAGACAGCGCCCGCGCGATGCTGTCGCTGGTCGCGGGTTGGGACTGCGGTGTGACTGTGCTGCGGCTCATAATGCTTCCTCGTCATTCCCACATGGCAGAGCGGTTTGCGCGCCTCAAGCCTTTCATGCGTATCCAACGGAAACTTGTATTGTATACAATTTTGTGTTCAATTTTTAATCACAGAGAGATCAAAGCGCAAAAGATTTCAGCAGCCGCAGGCAGCGTGGGGGAAAATCGCATAGCCGAAATTGCCTTGCGGCGCGCCAGGAGACTTCACTGCATCAACCGCACCGGGGGATTTATGACAGCACAGATCAAGGAACTGGAATTGGTGTCCGTGACCAAACGCTACGGCGCGACGGTGGCGGTCGATGCCATCAGCCACAAGTTCCGGCCCGGCGGGTATGCGTGTCTGCTGGGTCCGTCGGGATGTGGCAAATCCTCGACGCTGCGCATGATCGCCGGGCATGAAATCGTCTCGGACGGGACGATCCTGCTCGGCGGGGCTGACATCTCGGAACTGCCCCCAGCCAAACGCGGCACGGCGATGATGTTTCAGAACTACGCGTTGTTTCCGCATCTCAGCGTGGCCGAGAACGTGGCATTCAGCCTGAAGATGCGTGGCGTCGACAAACGGGAGCGACTGGCGAAGGCTGGCGAGATGCTGGAACTGGTTGATCTCAGCGTCCTGAGCGACCGGCTGCCCGACCAGCTGTCCGGCGGGCAGCAACAACGGGTAGCCCTGGCCCGCGCGCTGATCACCCGGCCGCAGGTATTGCTGCTGGATGAACCGCTCTCTGCCCTTGATCCCTTTCTGCGCATCCGGATGCGGGGTGAGTTGCGCAAACTGCAACGCGAACTCGGCATCAGTTTCATTCATGTTACCCACGGGCAGGACGAGGCGCTGGCGCTCGCCGACGAGATTGTCGTGATGAACGATGCGGTGATTGAACAGGCCGGAACCGCGCGCGAGGTCTTCAACGCCCCGACCACCGCCTTCGTCGCGCAATTCATCGGCGGACATAACGTGATTGCCCTGCCCGACGGGCATTTTGCCATCCGCAGCGACGCCATCGGCATCGCGGCCCCGGATGCGGGCGCGATGCAGGGCAACATCCTCGGCGTGGAGTATCAAGGCGCGCATGTCTCGGTTTCCGCCATGATCGCGGGCGACCAGGAGGTCAGCGCATTGGTTCCCGAAGGCGATTTTTTCGACAACCCACTCAACCCAGGCGATCAGGTCGGTCTGATCTGGGATCCCGCAAATCTGCATAAGCTCACGGCCTAGACCACACCCGACAAGGAGAAGACATATGACCAAAATCTCACGACGCAACGTGCTCAAGGGCGGCGCAGCCTTCGCCGCCGGCAGCACCCTCGGCGCCCCGATGATCTGGGCGCAGAACATCAAGGATGTGACCCTGCGCCAGTTCGGCACCGGGGTGTCAAACCTCAACGAGGTCGCCCAGAAGGTGAAGGAAGACCTTGGATTCACGCTGGAAATGACGGCGCTCGACAGCGACAGCGTGACCCAGCGCGCGGCGACGCAACCCAACAGTTTCGACATCGCCGACATCGAGTACTGGATCTGCAAGAAGGTCTGGCCCACCGGCAACCTGCAGGCGATGGATACCTCCAAGATCAAGAATTACGACAAGATCGTGGGCATCTTCCGCAATGGCAAACTGACCCCCGAAAGCACCATCGCCCAGGGCACCGCGCCGCATACGGTCGGCTTTACCTCCGGTCCGGATGGTAAGGATTTCGTCGACAATGAAAGCGGCTGGATGACGCTGATCCCGACGATCTACAACGCCGACACGCTGGGCATCCGCCCCGATCTGATCGGGCGGCCGATCAACAACTGGTCCGAACTGCTGAACCCCGAGTTCAAGGGCAAGGCGTCGATCCTCGATATCTCCTCCATCGGCATCATGGACATGGCGATGGTCGTCGAGTCGATGGGCGAGTACAAATACCCCGACAAGGGCAATATGACCCGCGAAGAGATCGACCTGACCATGGCGATCTTTACAGAGGCCAAGAAGAACGGCCAGTTCCGCGCCTTCTGGAAGTCCTTCGACGAGAGCGTGAACCTGATGGCCTCCGGCGAGGTGGTGATCCAGTCGATGTGGTCACCCGCGATCACGGCGGTGAAGTCGAAGGGCGTGCCTTGCGTCTACCAGCCGCTGGAAGAAGGGTACCGATCATGGGGTGGCGGCATTGGCCTGTCCGCGGCGCTGACCGGGCTGGAGCGGGACGCGGCCTATGAATACATCAACTGGTATCTCGACGGATGGGTCGGCGGCTTCCTGATGCGTCAGGGCTACTATTCGGCCGTGCCGGAAACCTCCAAGAACTTCATGTCCGAGAACGAGTGGGGCTACTGGTTCGAAGGCAAGGAGGCCACGGATACGATCACCTCACCCTTCGGCGATCCGCTGGCGCAGGCAGGCGAAACCCGCGACGGCGGCTCCTTCCAGGACCGCATGGGGGCCGTGGCCTGCTGGAACGCGGTGATGGACGAGAACCAGTACATGGTCCGCAAGTGGAACGAGTTCATCGCGGCCTGACACCAACTGGGATGGGCGCGGATGTGCCCGTCCCACCCTGCCCCGGAAAGTCCCAACGTGCTGAAGAACAATACCTTTGTCGGATGGCTGATGGCGCTGCCCATCATGGCGGTGCTGATGTTCTTCCTTGTCCTGCCGATTATCATGATCGTGATCGTCAGTTTCTGGCAAGCCACCGAATTCTCGATTGTCCCCGCCTTCGTCTGGGAAAACTACGAATTCCTCTTCGGCTCAAACGTCACGTACCGGGTGTTCCTCAACACGTTCAAATACGCGGCGATCACATGGGCATTCACGCTTGGCATCGGCTTTACCGTCGCCTATTTCCTCGCCTTTCACGTGCGCAGCCTGACCTGGCAGATCGTGCTCTTTCTGCTGTGCACCATCCCCTTCTGGACCTCGAACATCATCCGCATGATCTCGTGGATCCCGTTTCTGGGGCGCAATGGTATCGCCAATTCCACGCTGATCTCGTGGGGCGTCATCGATGCACCGCTCGAATGGCTGCTGTTCAGCGACTTCGCGGTGATCCTCGCCTTCGTGCATCTCTACACGCTCTTTATGGTGGTGCCGATCTTCAACACAATGATGCGGATCGACAAATCGCTGATCGAGGCGGCGCGGGATGCGGGCGCGTCAGGCGCACAGATCCTGTGGAACGTGATCATTCCGCTGACCAAGCCCGGCATCATGATCGGCACCATCTTCGTGGTCACCCTCGTGATGGGCGATTTCATCACCGTCCGGTTCATGTCCGGCAGCCAGTCCGCCAACGTCGGGCGGCTCATCTCGAACGATATCGCGCTGCTGGCCTATCCCTCCGCCTCGGCCACGGCCGTGGTGCTGTTGCTGACGGTGCTGATCGTGATCGGCATCCTGCTGCGCTTCGTCGACATAAGGAAGGAGCTGTAAATGGAACCGCGTCCCAGATCCTTCTACATTCTCGCCACCTTCTTCGCGCTGTTCCTGCTGTTCCTCTACGGGCCCACGATCACCATTGCGATCCTGTCGTTCCAAGGGCCCGGCGGCGGCTTGACCTTCCCGATGCGCGGCACCTCCCTGCACTGGTTCCGGGACCTGTTCGAACAGCAGGCCGTGGGTGATATCTGGGGCAGCTTTCGCCGCAGCTTCGCGCTGGGGCTGATGGTCATGGTGACTACGGTTGTGTTTTCGGTGATGGGCGGGCTGGCCTTTCGCAAGAAGTTTCGCGGCTCCGGCCTGCTGTTCTACCTGATTATCACCTCGCTGGTGATCCCCTCGATCCTGATCTCGCTGGGTGTCGGGCTGATCTTTTCGCAATCGGGGTTTGAGGTGCACTGGTCCACATCCGGCTTTGGCGCACAACTCACCTGGACCCTGCCCTTCGGCCTTCTGATCATGTTCGCGGTCTTCAACCGCTTCGACAAGAGCTACGAGGAAGCCGCCCGGGACCTCGGCGCCTCGTCCTGGCAGACATTGCGCCACGTGGTGCTGCCGATCATCGGGCCCTCGCTGATCGGGGTGGCGCTTTTTGGCTTCACCCTCAGCTATGACGAGTTTGCACGGACCTTGCTGACCTCAGGCAGCTACAACACGTTGCCGCTCGAAATCTTCGGCATGACCACCAATGTCACGACGCCCGTGCTCTACGCCCTGGGCACCCTGACAACGGTGTTTTCGCTCCTGATGATCGGACTGTTCCTGTGCCTTGCGCTTCTCAGCGCGCGACGCAAGGCCCGCGCCGGATCGGACGCGGGCAAGGGCATGGTATGATTGTCCTGATCAATCCCAACAGCACCGCCTCGATGACCCAGGCGATGCTGCGCACCGCGCGCGACGCGGCCCCCGACGCACAGTTCGAGGGATGGACCTCTCATGACGGACCGCCCGCCATCCAGGGTGAGGCGGACGGGCGGCTGGCCGCGGCACCGCTGCTGAAGCTCGTGGCCGAAGCGTCGGATCGCGGCGCATCTGCGATCATCATCGGATGTTTTGATGACACCGCCCTCGATGCAGCCCACAAAATTGCAGATTGCCCGGTCGTCGGCATCGGTCAGGCCGCCTATCACTTTGCGGCGCTGACCGGAGAACGCTTCTCTGTTGTCACAACCCTTGATGTCTCGGTGCCCATACTGCGGGCAAACATCATCCGCTATGGTCTCGACCGGCACCTTGTGAACGTGCGTGCCAGCGGCATCCCTGTGCTGGCGCTGGAAGAGCAGTCAAAATCGGCCTCGGATCAGGTGATCGCCGAGGTTCAGACAGCGGTTCGGGAAGACAACGTGCAATCTGTTGTCCTCGGCTGCGGCGGCATGGTTGATATTGTGCAGGAGGCGGCAAGGGCCGGCCCAATCCGCCTTATCGACGGCGTGCGCGCCGCCGCATGTTTTGCAGGCCAGCTTTGACAGTGGCCTATGGGCGGCGCTGATCTTCACATCACAGTCCGGTGCGCGGATGCTTCTTGTCAACGTGGCCTGAGCCTGACGCCCGCGATGCCTTCATCACTCAACTTCGGCCCGGGACCGGCGCCTGACCCGGTGCGCGTTTCCAGTCTCGGAGCGCGATGACCACAGAACAAAAGGGCCGGACAGCCCCCGAGCGATCAACGCCAGCCCAAGGGCCTGTCGAATGCGGAGGTGGAGACAAACCGCCGATGAACGCCATTCCGGACGATTGGCACCCTCACTCGGTATCGAGGCGAAACTTCAAGAATGGCGTTCCGTCATAGTCAACTTCGCCGACGAATTTCGCTCCGAGACGATCCAGAGCGCCTAAGTTCTTTCGTGATGGCGGCAGCAGAAAGGTGACAAACGGGATGCGCGCATCCGCGACGGCAAACGCGATAGCCTTCCGCGAGATTTGTCGGCCAAGTCCAAACGCATCCGGTCTCAGCACCAAACCATAGTCCCATTCATCACCTTCCTTCTGGAACCCGCCCCACCCGACATACTGGCCATTCGACAGGAACGCCCAGTGACCAAGCCCGTCGCGGCGCCAGTTTCTTTCCTTGCCGACGACAAATTTTGCGACGGCGGCCCGGTCCCATGTGACTGTGAGGAGCGGCATATGCTCGGCAACCCGCGGATCATTCATATGGGCGATAATTTCATCCGGGCGAATCCGGGGCAGCCGGGTAAACGTGATCTCGGTTTTCATGTGGAAATCCCTCCGGACAGAAGACGGAATGCTGATGGCAGCGGCGGTTTCGGCAGGCCTGAAAACGGCGGGGTTGCGCCTTCGGAGAGCCTGCACATCTGGCTATGGCTTGAAGCCGACTTAAGGCGCAGCTGCAATAGTCATTCGACAGATCGGCTCAGGTTCATCACGACGGGCGTAACAGGTCGCGCCAGTCACGCGCATCCCCGCATAGGCGACACCTCATCTTGCGGCAACGCACCCCTTATGCGCGTTTCGGAAAGGCCACATTGCGACCTCGGCCCCGGATGCCTGTAGCACCCCGGTGCTTGCAGCGGGTGCGTGGCAAGGACCGGCAGCAAGCCGATGGTTTTCCGACCGACACGCCCCATGCGCCCATAGTCGAAAAACTCTCAAGGTAACCCTGAAACGCGCATGACGATCGCAACGACTATATTCTCGGCCCTGGCACTGACGTCAACTGCCCAAGCGGGGCTGGTCCAAGATCTCTCTTTCTTCGGCCTGACGCACCCGATCCTGACATTCCTGCCGCGTAGGGATGATGTGACGAAACCCGATCCTGAAAGCCCAATGGGCGACAGCCGACCGGTCGCCGGCTTCCATCATCAGGCTGTGCTCCATCCTGTCGTCGTCCGCCAAAACCAACGACGGCCATTTAGCATCAACCGCGATCCTCATACAGAAGCATAAATGGGACCAGGTTCAACACCCCGAACCACTATCTGAACACGCCGGAAAGCCTGGCCGCGGGCAGCCATCCCAATGATCAACCTGGCGCGACAGAAGATCTGACGATGGACGACCGGACCGGACAGGTCGTGATGATCGATGTGTCAGATCAGGTGCAGGCGAGCTCACCAGCAACGGCGGCCGCCCGCGCCCGGACACTTCCGTCTCCGGTTTCTCGTACCAATCACAGGCAACCGTTCGCGCGTCAGACATCGAGGCCGGGGTGTGGGTCGTCGCCAATCCGCGATGGTCTTCATCCGGTTCGCCGATGGCCTCAAGTCCGTCTCGCTGCGGGCTCTGTGGGGGTTGTCGGATAATCTGGTGCCCAGTGCCGCGACGCTCTCGATCTATCGGGGGTCGTGCGGCGCCTCGGCACCGCTGCAGGATTTGTGTTCGACTATGGGGCGTTCGGAGTTCTTGCAGGATATGGCGTCGGGGCCTCTTTCGCCGCTGCGTTTCTTCAAGCCCGGCTCATGTGGATCGCGCACGGTTTTTGTCTCGCAATGGATCAGGGCAAGTGGGCTCCCGGTTTGATCGCGTTTCAATGGATTGTGCTGATGAAAGCAATCGGCGGGGCCTTGTTAATGGGATACGGCGCTTGGTTGCTGTGATCGCGATGGCCCCTGTCGCGGGCGCAGATCGGCGCCCGGGCCTCGCAGGCAACTCGCTGCCGCCGTTTCCCGCCCTATGCAAGCCTCGGTTGAAGGCGTGCCCTTCATGGACTGATGAAACAAGACCGCAGATAGCACGGAGTCGTCGGTCCGGATGACCTGTGGTTACAGCAGGTGCGCGTTGATGGCCGCTCTTCATCGATGTCGCGGCACCTCGACCCTGGCCGCAAAATGGTCGCCTGACCCGCGTCGGGATCACGCCCTCAACCGCGTCCCGCGGGGGTCAAAGGGGGGCTCATGCAGGATTGTCGCCTTATGTGGCTGGCCCAGAACCATTACCTCGACTTCATCACCCGCCTCTGCGCCGGTTACAAATCCCAGCGCGAGGCTCGTACCGACCGTGTAGCCGTAAGTACCTGAGGTTACACGGCCAATTCCCCTGCCACCCCTGAAAATCGGCTCACCACCTGTCGCATCCGCGTTGGCGGCGTCGGTCTGATCCTTGTCCAAGGCCAACAAGACCAGATGTTCACGCGCCTCCTTGGCGATGGTGGTCGCCAGCGCCTCCCTGTTCAGAAAATTCTTGTCCATTTTGCACAGACGCGCGAGCCCCACTTCCTGCGGCCAGTACTCCGGGCTGTATTCCCGGCTCCATGATCCATAGCCCTTCTCCACCCGCAGGCTCATCAGTGCACGCGACCCCACCGGCCCGGCCTCAAAGGCCCGGCCCGCCTGCAGCAAGACCTCGAGAAGCCGGGCCTGATCTTCGGCAGCGCAATGCAGTTCCCATCCCAGATCGCCGGTGAAGGATACCCGCAGCGCAAGCACCCGGATGCCCGCCAGATCGATCCACTTTGACCGCATGAAGGCAAAATCTTCGGTAGCAAGCGACGCGTTGGTCAGCCGCTGCAGCATCTCGCGCGACTTCGGCCCCGCCACGTTGAACCCGCAATAGGCTTCCGTCATGCTTACAAAATCGGTGCCTTCGGGCAGCGGTACCGCTTTGAAAAACCGCTGGTGGTATCGCTCCGCCATGCCTGATCCGATGATCCAGAAGTCGTCTTCTGCAAGCCGGGTTACCGTGAAATCGCCAGCAATCCCGCCTCGCTTGCCAATAAGCGGCGTCAGGCAGGAGCGGCCCACGGTTCCGGGCATGGTGTTGGCGAACACCGCGTTCAGCCAGGCTTCGGCACCGGGACCTGTGCAGCGATACTTGGCGAAGTTGGAAATATCGATGATGCCGGCGTTGTCGCGCAGCATTCGGCATTCGCGTCCCACCGGTGCCCACCAGTTCTGACGTGTAAACCCGTCGGTGTCTTCGGTCCCGGGCGTGTCGGCATACCACAGGGGATGTTCCCATCCGTAGTTCAGGCCAAAGACCGCACCAAGGCCCTTCTGAAGGTCATAGGCCCCGCGCCTGCGCATCGGTCGGCCTGCCGCGCGTTCTTCGCCGGGAAAGTGAATTTTGAAGCGGTTGGCATATTGATCCCCGACCCGCGCTTTGGTGAAAGCCTTGTCTGCCCATGCGCCAAAGCGCGCTATGTCCCACGCGAACATGTCGTATCGGGTTTCACCGGTGACGATCCAGTCCGCCGCCAGCAGACCCATACCGCCCGATTGCGAAAAGCCGGGGATGATCCCGTTGCAGCAGAAGTAGTTCGACACCTCCGGCACCGGGCCAAAGAGCACATTTGCGTCCGGCGACCAGATCATCGGACCATTGATCACCCGCTTGATCCCGGCCTGACCCACGGCTGGCACACGGTCAATGGCGCGCATCATGTTATCTTCGATGCGTTCGAGATCATCGGCAAAGAGTTCATGACCAAAACCTTGCGGAGTGCCGTGCTCTGCCCAGAACCGCAGGTCCTTTTCATAGGCGCCCACCAGCAGGCCCTTGCCTTCCTGCCTGAGGTAGTATTCCCCGTCCCGATCCGCCACGGAGGGCAGACGCCGGTCCATCGCGGCGATCTCGGCGATTGTCTCGGTCACGAAATACTGGTGCTCGGTCGGCTGAAGCGGCAACTCGATTCCCGCCAGCGCCGCCACTTCGCGCCCCCAGAGCCCGGCGGCATTCACCACCCACTCGGTCCGGATGTCGCCCTTTGGCGTGCGCACAATCCACGTGCCGTCTGGCTGCTGTTCCGTGCCCGTCACCGGACAGAACCGAATGACCTCCGCCCCGTTCTGGCGCGCGCCCGCCGCATAGGCATTGGTCACCCCGGACGGGTCCACATTGCCGCCGTCAGGCTCCCACATGATGCAGCGGATACCATCGAAGTTCACCAGGGGATGCAGCCGCTCGGCCTCATCGCGACCGACCTCGTGAAAATTCATGCCGTATAATCTGGCTTTTGCCGCCTGTAGCCGCAGCTGATGCTCCCGCGCCTCGGTCTGCGCCAGATAGAGGGAGCCGGGTTGAAACACGCCACAGCTTTGGCCGGTTTCAGCCTCCAGGCGGTTATAGAGGTTCATCGTATAGTGCTGAATGCGGCTGATGTTGGTGCTGTCATGCAGCCCGTGAATATTGGCCGCCGCATGCCAGGTGGAGCCCGATGTCAGTTCGTCCCGCTCCAGCAACATGACATCGCGCCACCCCATCTTGGTGAGATGATAAAGGATGGAGCAGCCAATGACGCCGCCTCCGATGACAACGGCCTGGGCATGGGTACGCATGACGGGGTGATCCTGTGTGACTGTCCTGCCGGGCATACTGGCGCAGCGTGTCCCGCACGGTTTGCGCATTGGCGACATATTCCGTCGCAAGCGTACAAGAGCCGCGATCAATCGGGCGCGACCGGCGCGCAGAAATCCTAACCTGCCATCCGCACCGCGCAGCCGTAATCACGTGGTTTTCCGAGCCTGTCGGTTTGCGCTTGATCTTGTCATAATCATAGATATATTTTATCCATGATTCGAGCAGAGGCAGAATATGAAACTTGGCGATGGCGTTGAGCAGGCGATACATTGCGTGACCCTTCTGGCATCCATGCCGGAGGGTGGCCTTCTCTCTGCGGCCGCAATGGCAGAGTTTCACGGGGTCTCGGTCAGCTACCTGCTGAAACACCTGCAGGCGCTTTCCGGGGCCGGTATCGTGCAGACAGTGCCCGGACCACGCGGCGGCTATCGCCTCGCCCGCGGCGCCGATGCCATCACGCTGCTCGACATCGTGCTGGCCGTCGAAGGGCACGAACCTGCGTTTCGCTGCAAGGAGATCAGGCAAAACGGTCCTGATCCCCTCCCGGCGCGGCATTTCAGACGGCCCTGCCAGATCAACGCCGCCATGCTACGGGCGGAACGCGCCTATCGGAACGAATTGCGATCGGTCACTGTATCCGACCTGATCCAGCAACTGCTTGCCGAGGATGACGGCTCCACCGCGGCGCGCGGTTGCGCGTTCTTCGATGCGCACCTGCGCTATCCGAAACCCAAACCCAAATCCACAAATTGAAAAGGACAGGATGATGCACCAACGACTTGACTACATGAAAGCCGCACCCGATGCCGTGCAGGCGGTGTACGCGCTGGAAAAATTTGTGGCGACCAAATCCGGGATCGACCCGAGGTTGCTGCACCTTTTGAAACTGCGTGCCTCGCAGATCAACGGCTGCGCGTTTTGCGTGGACATGCATACCAAGGAAGCCCGCAACGACGGGTTGAGCGAACAATGGATCGCACTGGTCTGCGTATGGCGGGAAGCGTCGGTCTTCGACGCGCGGGAACGGGCGGTTCTGGAATGGACGGAGGCGCTCACCTCGGTCAGCGACACAGGGGCGCCCGATACGGCCTATGACGCGGTGCGCGCTCATTTCTCAGACACGGAAATCACCAATCTGAGCGTTGCGATCGGGACCATCAACATCTGGAACCGGTTGGCAGTTGGGTTTCGCACCCAACACCCCGTTGACATTGCGGCCTGAAACCGCTGCGCGGCGGTTTAACTACCGCTCGCGCCCGGTTGAAGGCTGCAAACGCCGGTCGGTGTCACGGCATCGACCGGCTGAACCATATTCATGAAACGGCAGGATGTGTCGTTTTCAAGATAGCGGCACCCGGGTCCAGCGGAGACCCTCTGACCAAAGCAAAGTCGGAGACACTCATGCAAACAACCACCCGTGTTGCCGTCATCGGCGGAGGCGTCGTTGGCGCTTCGGTTCTGTACCACCTGACCAAACTGGGATGGTCGGACGTTATGCTGCTGGAACGCTCCGAGCTGACCTCTGGCTCTACATGGCACGCCGCGGGTGGCTTTCACACGCTCAACGGCGACACCAATATGGCCGCGCTGCAGGGCTACACCATCCGGCTCTACAAGGAGCTGGAGGAGATCACAGGGCTGTCCTGCGGTCTGCACCACGTGGGCGGTGTGACGCTTGCCGACAACCAGGACCGCTTCGACATGCTGCTGGCCGAGCGCGCCAAGCACCGCTTCATGGGGATGGAGACCGAAATCGTCGGCCCCGAGGAGATCCGCAGGATCGCGCCGGTAACCAACACAGACGGAATCATCGGCGCGCTGTATGATCCGCTGGACGGGCATCTCGATCCCTCCGGCACAACCCATGCTTATGCCAAGGCGGCGCGGATGGGTGGGGCCACCATTGAAACCCATTGCATGGTGCGCGAAACGAACCAGCGTGCGGACGGCACCTGGGACGTGGTGACCGACAACGGCACCATCCACGCCGAACACGTCGTCAACGCGGGCGGCCTCTGGGCGCGCGAAGTGGGCAAGATGGCGGGCATTTATTTCCCTCTGCACCCGATGGAACACCAGTATCTGGTGACCGAAGACGTGCCGATGATTGTTGAGATGACGGCCGGGGGCAACGAGCACCCGCATGTGATGGACCCTGCTGGCGAAAGCTATCTGCGTCAGGAAGGTCGCGGCCTGTGCATCGGGTTTTACGAACAGCCCTGTCGGCCCTGGGCGGTGGACGGCACCTCGTGGGAGTTCGGACAGGACCTGTTGCCAAACGACTTTGACAAGATCGAGCAAAGCATTGATTTCGCGTATAAACGCTTTCCCGATCTGGAACGGGCGGGCGTGAAAAGCGTTATTCACGGCCCCTTCACCTTTGCCCCCGATGGCAACCCACTGGTGGGTCCGGTGCCCGGTGTGCGTAATTACTGGTCCGCCTGCGGCGTCATGGCCGGATTCTCGCAAGGCGGTGGGGTCGGCCTGATGCTGGCGCAATGGATGATCGAGGGGGAACCCGAACGGGACACGATGGCCATGGATGTCGCCCGCTTCGGTGACTGGATCAGCCCCGGCTATACGCTGCCGAAAGTGATCGAAAACTATCAAAAACGCTTCTCGGTTGCCTATCCGAACGAAGAACTCCCCGCAGCACGGCCCAACCGCACCACACCGATGTATGACATCTTTACCGGGATGGGCGCGGTCTGGGGCCAGCAGTACGGCCTGGAAGTGGCCAACTACTTCGCCAAGGGCAACGAGCCAACCTATGAAACGCCCTCCTTCCGCCGCTCCGATGCATTCGAGGCCACCGCGCGCGAAGTTCAGGCCGTACGCAACGGCGTTGGTATCAACGAGGTCCAGAACTTCGGCAAATACAGCGTCACGGGGCCCAGGGCGCGGGCGTGGCTCAACCGTATCATGGCAGGCCGCGTTCCGACGCCGGGCCGCCTCAGCCTGACGCCGATGCTGTCGCCCAAGGGGAAACTGATCGGCGATTTCACGATGTCCTGCCTGAGCGAGACGGAGTTTCAGCTGACCGCCTCCTACGGCGCGCAGGCCTTTCACTGGCGCTGGTTCCTGCAACACCTCGAAGACGGCATGCACATCGAAAACATCTCCGACAGGCGCACCGGCTTTCAGGTTGCCGGGCCGCGGGCGCGCGACGTGTTGGCAGCCTGCACGCGCGCGGATATTGGCAACATGCGGTTTCTCGACCTGCGCCGGCTGACCGTGGGGATGACGGACTGCATTGTGCAGCGCGTCAGCTATACCGGTGATCTGGGCTACGAGATATACTGCGACGCGACGGGCCAGCGCACGCTCTGGCACACGTTATGGGCTGCGGGACAACCGCTCGGGATGGTTCCCTTCGGCATGCGCGCGATGATGTCCCTGCGGCTTGACCGGTTCTTCGGCAGCTGGATGGCCGAGTTTTCACCCGATTACACCGCGGCGGAAACCGGGCTGGACCGGTTCATCAGCTTCAAGAAGAACGATGCCTTTATCGGGCGCGCCGCGGCGGAGGCGGAACGGGCGACAGGCCCGGCGCGCAGGCTTGTCAGCTTCGAGGTCGATGCCGACGACGCGGATGTTCAGGGGTATGAGCCCATCTGGCTGGACGGGGCGGTGGTGGGCTTTTGCACCTCGGGCGGCTACTCCCACCATGCGGGCAAATCCGTTGCCTTCGGGTTCCTGCCATCCGACCGCGTCGCCGAGGCACCGGATGTCGCGATCGAAATCCTGGGCCAGATGCGCCCTGCGCGCGTGATTACCCGGCCGTTGTTTGACCCGGACGGCGCGCGCATGCGCGGTTAGCGCCGCTTTTGTTGGGCTGCCAACTGCTGTATGCAGGGCACATGACCGAGCAGGCACCCTGCGATCTTCCCATTATCCTGCTTGCCGCGGGTCAGTCCAGACGTATGCGGGGCGCGGACAAGCTGCTGGAAGAGGTCGACGGGATGCCTTTGCTACGCCGACAGGCCAACATGGCCTGTGAGGTCACCGCCGGTCCCGTCCTCGTGGCCTTGCCGCCCGCGCCCCACCCCCGGTATCAGTGCCTCGATGCGTTGGGCGTCAACCGTATTCCCGTTGCCAATGCCTCTGAGGGTATGAACGCCAGTCTGCGCGCGGCGTTTGCCGCGCTTCCGCCCAAGGCGCCGGCAGCGATGCTGTTGCTTGCGGATTTACCGGAACTGACGGCGCAGGACCTCAGGACCGTCTTGCAGGCCGTTGATTTAACATCCGAAACACTGATCTGGCGCGGCGTCACGGAAGGCGGGGAACCGGGGCACCCGATTGTCTTTGCCGCAGAGCTTTTCAGCGCTTTTGCGGCGCTGACGGGCGACAGCGGCGGCCGGTCGATTGTCGAGTCCGCAGGAGACCGCATGACGCTTGTCCCCTTGCCCGGCAACCACGCGCGCTGCGATCTGGACACGCCCGAGGCATGGGCGGCCTGGCTTGCCGCACGGCCCGCATAAAAAAACGGGAGAGCAAGCCCTCCCGTTTTAAGGCTCCGCCGGAAGAAGACCGGCGAAAGCTGCATATTCCAACTGTTGAAACGGATTATGATTGGCGTGTGAGCAACTGCGCCTCGTATTTCTTCAGCGATCTGCGCGCCGCCTGAAAAGAGGCCGCGCCCGCCGGTGTTTTCAGCTCGGGGAACAGATGCTCAAGCTCCGTCCGCTGCGCATTTCCGATGCCGGCAAGACTGTAATCCCCGGGCTGGAAGCTTTCTGTCCAAGTACCATCGGACAACAGAACTTCATGCTGCGCGCACATCACGTGAATGTAGGTTGTCCACCGCACGTTGGCTGTCTCGACCCCCGGCAATCCGGTCAGGTGTTTCGCCGCAACCAGGACTTCGTTTTCCTCAAAGTACAGCGCAGTCTTGTCATTGGTCACAAGCACCCGGTGGTTCGGGCTCAGCACCATGTCCCGCAGCGGCAAGCCGCCGCCCAGAGCACCCTTGCGGATCCTGATCGGTCTATGGTGCGGATGCAGCGCCAGCTCGGCCCCGGTCATGCCACGCTGACCCTTCCAGCAGATCTCCTGGATGCCGTTGTCGCGGGTGATGACACGATCGCCGGGGCGCAGGTCTTCCACCGGCCGTTCTCCCTCCGGCGTGGCAATCAACGTGCCGGGCGTAAAGCAGATGGGTGGGGCACCCACAAGGTTTTCGATGTCCTCGAAGACCAGTTGCCCGGTGGCGTTCCCATCCGCATCAAAGTAATCGACCACCCCGTCTTCGCGGTCATCAGAGGTATAGGTCACGGTCAGGGTGCCATCGCCCGCCGACCCCGTCAGGTCCAGCGTGTCATAATCGTCGCCCCCGTCTCCGCCATCGACATCATCCCCGGCACCCAGATCGATGAACCGGTCCCTGTCATCACCTCCAGACAGGTTGTCAGCGCCCGCGCCGCCCGAAATGACATCATTCCCGGCATCGCCGAAAACCGTGTCGTCCCCGGCCTCGGCAAAGATGATGTCATCCCCGTCCCCGCCATGGATCGTGTCGCCCTGCTGCGGCACCGGGGCGTTGAAGTAGACATCGGTGAAATTTACGCCGGTATCGGCATCGCCATCCTGCGAATGGGTGATGACAATCCGTGCGACAGGCCCGTCGATGCCCACCAGCAGGGAATACCTTGCGCTGGTGTCGTTGTTGTAGCCGCCGGCGCTGTCTGCGGTATCTGCGCCCGCGGCACCGCCCGTGTCCGTCAGCGTCAGCCGGTTGCCGCCGGTCAGCGTGACCGGAATTTCCGCGCCATCGGCATCATAGGCACTGACTTTAACAATGCCGTCGCCGTCGATGTCGTTGATGCGAAAATCAACATTGGTGACGCTTGCGTTGAAAGATATCTCGTATTCAGCCGATAACCCGTCACCGCGCAGCAGGCTTTCGACCGAGCTGTTTTCGTCAACCGCGTCCCCGTCGTCCTCGATACCGGTGATGTTCTGGTCATTGTCGGCGAAGGTGGTCGCCGCATCCGCCGCATCGCGCGCGGTAAACGTGACGCGCACCGATCCGGTGTTCTGGACAAAGCCGCCTGCAAGGGAATCGCCCTCTTCAACCGGATCGTCCGCGTCGGGGCCCGGTGCCAGATCCCACCGCAGTACCTCGCGTTCCGGGTTCCCGACGGGATCGTCCGGGGGATCACCGCCAAGCGTCCGGTCACCGTAGATCAGATCGTCCCCGTCTCCGCCATCGACGAAATCGCTGCCTGCGCCGGCGTAGATGTCATCGTCACCGGCGCCCGCGCGCACGATGTCGTCGCCGGCGCGGGCATCGACAATATCGTCATCGGGCGCCTCGCCGGGCAAGATTGCATCACCCGCGTCAATCCGATCACCCTCTGGATCGCCGGTATAGCCGCTGTCGATGACGTCAGCATCATCGGTGCCGGAGACAATGCCATCCCCGAGCACGGGATTGTTGACTATGTCCCGGTCGTACACCGCGACATAGTCGATTTCGCCCTCGAAAAACTTTGCATAGTTGTCTTCACGCGTTTCACGCGCACCGAAGGTGAAGTTCTCGCCATCGTCATCCTGGGTGGTGAGCGCCAGACCCAGCGTATCGAAATCATAGCTGTCCCGCGTGCCATCGGACAGGTTCTCGACGGTCAGCGTTCCGCCCGCGCCGGCCGACCAGCCGTAGGTCACGACCACCTCGTCCCCCTCGTCGAACAGGCAATCCGCCGTGGTCAGATCAAGGCGCGCATCCCCGCAAGAGTGGGTGACCGTCACCCGCCCGTCCCCGGTAACGCCAAGGGCAAAATACCCGTCCTGAAAGCGGTCGTTGAATTCCCCCCGATTGACAAGGATCGCGGGGGATTTGTGCGGTTGATCGCCTTGCGTGAACCGCACGGCGACAGTCCCCTCGGTCAGATCAAACGGATCGTCCGGGCCGCGCGTCGAAAAATAATCCTTGTGGCCGTCCAGCGAGAGCGCACCGTCCTCGGCTTCCGCATCGCCAAATGCCTGACCGTTTTGAGCAATGCCATCGGCCAGACCTGTGTCTTCGTTTTCCTGCCCAGTGAGGAAATCCCAGAAGCCAACCAGATGGGCCGCATTCGGATCGCTGTCGCCGTCAGACATCTTCTTCCCTCTTCACCCGCCCGCGCTGATGGCACATTGCGCGGACGTACCGACCTGCCGCGGCTCAACCGGGGCACTGGCCCTTCCATGCTGTCGGGCGACTGCGGCGCAGACATCAACCTTGGTGGCCGTTATCGCGTCGCACCGCTGACACCTTGCTCGGATGCAAGTGCCGCGCCCGGATGCATCCGTCAGTGATAGTCGATCCGTCGGAACGCGAAAAAGGGAAAAATCTCAGAAAACTATCAGCGGTTGCAGCGTCACGCCGCAGCGATTCTCGCAGGAATGGCAGGGGGATCCAATGTCACACGCGGGGGTTAGGTATCGGATATTCCCGCGACCCGTGGCCGCTCCCGAAAAATAAGGGAAATTGGCTGTATATCCTCCTGAATCGCCTCTCCGCTCACTGGTTTGGCCGTTTCGCGGACGCTTGGGGCCTGCGGCGCGCAGGGCCGAAAACACGCAGTGTCACATTTTTGACATATTTTCGCCGAAATCGGAACAATATCCGGATTTGGCGGCAACTTGCGACCAAGACGGCACAGTCCGGAGCGATTGCTTTGGGAAAAGAGCGAATCAAACTCGTCCGCTGCGGCCTGATCTTTCCCGTATCGCGGGATGCGTTGCCTGTGGTACCCAAGGCCGGACTCGAACCGGCACGCCCGAAGGCGGGGGATTTTGAATCCCCTGCGTCTACCATTCCGCCACTTGGGCAACGAGAGCGGCTTACCCTGTGCCTGTCCGTCCGGCAAGAGGATTTTCCACCAAATGAGCCCCGGCTCCCTTGACCCGCATCCCGTCGCATGATCTGCCACCGACACGATAACGGTGGATCGAACACTTATGCTGCGCAAAATCTACGACTGGACGCTGGGCAAGGTCGATCATCCTCGTGCGTTATGGGTTCTCGCCTTCGTGAGCTTCATCGAGAGTTCGGTGTTTCCCATCCCCCCCGACGTCCTGATGATCCCGATGATCATTGCGCGCCCGTCGCGCGCGTGGCTGATCGCAGGTGTGGCGCTTGTCGCCTCCGTTCTTGGAGGCATGCTGGGGTACGCCATCGGGGCCTTTGCCTTCGAGGCGATCGGACGGCCGATCCTCGAAAGCCTCGGCAAGGAGGGCGCGATGACGGCGTTCAACACGCGCTTCAATGATTTCGGATTCTGGGCTGTCCTGACGGCGGGTGTCACGCCGTTTCCCTACAAGGTCATCACCATCATGTCGGGCTGGACCTCGATGCCGCTGGGGACCTTTGTCGCCACGTCGATCCTCGCCCGCGGCCTGCGATTCTTCATCGTGGCGTTTCTGCTCTGGAAATTCGGCGCGCCGATCCGTGATTTCATTGAAAAGCGGCTGGGCCTGATGTTCACTCTCTTCGTCGCCCTGCTGGTGGGCGGCTTTGCTGTCCTGAAGGTGCTATGACCCGCAACCAGACAATCACCTTGGCAGCCGCCGGTTCCGCCGCCCTGTTGATCGGGGCGTTCGCCTTCCAGTATGTTGGTGGGCTGCCACCCTGCAAGCTGTGCATCTGGCAGCGATATCCGCATGTGATCGCGGTTCTGCTGGGGCTTCTGGCTCTGCGGCTTCAGAGCGCGCTGCTGGTCGTGCTGGGGGCTGTTGCCGCCTTTGCCACCGCTGCGGTCGGCCTCTACCACGTTGGGGTTGAACAGGTCTGGTGGCAAGGGCCGACAACCTGCTCGTCCGGTCCGATCACCGGCAAGAGCGCGGACGAACTGCTGGATCAGATCCTGTCTGCGCAGCTGGTCAGATGCGACGAGATCGCGTGGGAAATGCTGGGGATCAGCATGGCAGGCTGGAACGCGCTTGTTTCCCTGGGCCTCGCGATCCTCTGGCTGACCGCATTGCGGCGCCGTTAGGTCGATTTTCGGGTGCTCAGCAGCAGACTTGTTTCGCTTGCCGTCACCCCGTCGAGCCGACGGACGCGCGCGAGGACGTTGTCGAACTGTTCAAGTGTTTTGGCACCGATCTCGACGATGACGTCCCACCGCCCGTTTGTCGAATAAACCCGCCGCAGTTCCGGCATCCCGCCCAGCTGGCGAATGATCCTGTCGGTGCCCCTGCCCTCGATTGCGATCATCATCAGACCGCGCACCGGGTCGGTCAGACCGTCCTGCTTCATCACAACTGAAAACCCAAGGATGTCTCCCCGGTCCTGAAGCTTCGCGATTCGGGTTCGGACCGTCGCACGCGTCAGCCCCAGACCTGACGCCAGTTCTGACAGGGTGGCCCGGGCATTATGTCGGAGGACGCCGATCAGGCGCCTGTCCATTTCGTCCATTTTGATCATCCGTTTCGAGTAATGAGATCACGTTACGAACAATTCGGCCACTTGTCGATATCCCGAAGCGGTCGATATCTTCATGGCATCTCACATCACGGAGCCTCAGATGACCCATCAAACCTGTATTCTTGTTGGTGCCCCTGTCGATAGCGGCAAACGCCGCCGCGGATGCCTGATGGGTCCGGATGCCTACCGCACCGCCGGACTGGCAGACGCCCTTGGCGATCTGGGTCACACCGTTGAGGACCGCGGCAATGTGCGCCCTGCTCCCTTCACGCCGCAAGCGCATGCCAAGATCCACGCGCGCGAGGAAACCATTGCCTGGACAGAGGCGCTTGCTGCCGCCGCTGAAACAAGCCTGCGAGACGGATTGCCAATCTTTCTGGGAGGGGATCATTCGCTGTCACTCGGAACCGTACTGGGGGCGATGCGTCACGCCGACGCCATCAACCGCCCATTGTTCGTGCTCTGGCTTGACGCGCACAGCGATTTTCACACGCCGGTCACAACCGACAGCGGCAACCTGCATGGCACCCCGCTGGGCTACGTGACCGGCAGATCCGACTTCGACGGGTTCCCGGCCGTTACCCGGCCACTGCCGCAGGACAACATCGCGATCATCGGTCTGCGCTCGGTGGACACTGCCGAACGGGCGGCCCTGCAGGAATCCTCCATTCAGCACGTCGACATGCGCGAGATTGACGAGAGTGGCATTGCCAAGCCGCTGACCGCATTCCTGGAGCGTGTGGCCGCCGCGAATGGCATGCTGCACGTCTCGCTGGATGTGGACTTTCTGGATCCCGCCGTCGCCCCTGCGGTGGGCACGACGGTGCCCGGAGGTGCCACGATCCGCGAAGGCCATCTCGTTATGGAAATGCTGCACGACAGCGGTCTCATGACCTCGCTCGATCTCGTGGAACTGAACCCGTTTCTGGATGAACGCGGCCGCACGGCCCGGGTCATGGTCGATCTGGCCGCCTCGGCGCTGGGGCGTCGTGTCTTTGACCGCCCCACACGCGCCTACTGATCATGCAGGTACAGGCCCCTTCCGCCGTCGTGATGATCCGCCCGCATCACTTCCACTCCAACCCCGAAACGCAAGGCGACAATGCTTTCCAGAGGGCGACATCCGGCACGCCCTGCGTGGCCGCGCGCTCCGAGTTTGACGGCGTTGTGGAACGTCTGCGCGCCCATGGCGTCACCGTGCATGATTTCGATGACACGGGCATGGAAACGCCCGACAGCGTGTTTCCCAACAACTGGTTGTCGACACATTCGGGCGGCCATATCGCGGTCTATCCGATGCATGCCGCCAACCGTCGCCGAGAACGCCGGTGGGACATTATCGATATGCTGAAAACGCAGTACCGGGTTCAGGATGTCATCGATTACTCCGGGCTGGAACAGGACGGTCTGGCGCTTGAAGGCACGGGTGCCATGGTGCTCGACCACATCGGGCGCATCGCCTATGTCGCAAGATCCCGTCGTGCCGATCCTGCCTTGCTGGAACGCTTCTGCACCCATTTCAACTTCGAACCGATCGCCTTTGACGCCCGGGATGCGCAGGGGCGACCGGTCTATCACACCAACGTTCTGATGACGATCGGCACGCGGTTTGCCATGGTCGGGCTGGAGATGATCACGCATCCACACTGTCGAGAGACCGTGGCCGAACGGCTGCGCGAAACCGGGCGCGATGTGATCGGGCTGGGCACAGACCAGATCGGCGAATTCGCCGGAAACGCGATCGAGCTTTGCGGCAAGGACGGACCCGTGCTGGCGCTGTCCCGGCGCGCCCTTGCCGCACTGGACACAGATCAGAAAAGACGCATCGAGGCGCATGCGACGCTTCTGCCCCTCTCTATCCCGACCCTTGAAACCGCCGGTGGCTCCGTGCGCTGCATGATCGCAGGTCTGCACCTTGCGCGCCGTTCCCCGACAGGAGCCTGACATGACCAACCTCTCCCCCTCCGACAAGGCGCTTGTCCCCTTCGTTTCGGTCGATCACATGATGCAGCTGATCCACCATATCGGGATCGAAGACATGCTGCGCGGCCTTGCGGATTACATCGAAACCGATTTCAGGCGCTGGCAGCTGTTTGACAAGACACCGCGCGTCGCCAGCCACTCCGCCGAAGGCGTGATCGAGCTGATGCCGACATCAGATGGCGAGGTCTACGGCTTCAAATATGTCAACGGTCACCCCAAGAACACCGCGGAGGGGTTACAGACGGTCACCGCCTTCGGTCTGCTGGCGGATGTGGGCAGCGGCTATCCGGTGCTCCTGTCGGAAATGACCATGCTGACGGCAATGCGGACGGCAGCCACCTCCGCGCTGGTGGCGCGGCTGCTGGCCCCCAAGGGTGCGACGACCATGGCAATGATCGGGAATGGCGCGCAGTCGGAATTTCAAAGCCTTGCCATGAAAGCTATTTGCGGGATCAGCGAGGTGAGGCTTTATGATGTCGACAGCGCCGCCACGCGGAAATGCGCGGCCAACCTCGCCGGGCTCGGGTTGACGGTGACGCCCTGCACCAGCGCCGAAGATGCCATCATGGGCGCGCAGATCATCACCACCTGCACGGCCGATAAGCAATATGCGACGATCCTGACCGACAATATGATCGGCGCTGGCGTGCACATTAACGCCATCGGGGGGGATTGTCCGGGCAAGACCGAACTGGCGCCGGCGATCCTGCACCGCTCCGACATCTTCGTGGAATACCCCGAGCAAACCCGGATCGAAGGCGAAATCCAGCAACTGGATGCGACCCATCCGGTCACGGAGATATGGCAGGTGCTGACCGGCCAGGCGGAGGGCCGCACATCCGACAGGCAGATCACGCTTTTCGACTCGGTAGGGTTCGCGATCGAGGATTTCAGCGCGCTGCGCTACGTGCGCGAACAGATCAGGGAGACGCAACTCTTCCATCCGCTTGACCTGCTGGCTGATCCGGATGATCCAAGGGATCTTTTCGGCATGCTGCAACGGTCGCTACAGGCCTGACCGCAGGCCACGGGCCGTTTTGGGCAGGCCCAAAACCAAACAATGGCGTGTGCGGCACCGCCGCACGCCGCTGGATCACCGTTTCCCGTCCTTGGTGACGTCGTGGCCGTATATCCAATCGAACTGGCGCATCATCAGGCCCGGCATCAGCTTGCTGCCCAGTGCCAGCCCCAGATGCGCCAGTTGCCGGACCGGCCCGTTTGGCAGATGGTATTTCCAGGCGTTGCCGCTGGCCGCCTCGATCACGCGTGCGGCGCGGGGCTTGCGCAGCGTTTGATAGCCTGTTTGCAAGCTGTCCTCCAACAGGCAGCGCGACAGCACCCAGGCGTCTTCCAGGGCAAGATTGGCCCCCTGTGCGAGAAAGGGCAGCGTTGGATGCGCGGCATCTCCCACTAAGGCCACGTTGTCACGCGCCCATGTGTCTGCCACGGGATGCCGGAACAGCCCCCAGAGGCTGACCTCCTTGACATCCGCCAGCAGCGCCTGCGCCGGGTCCCCGAAATCGGCAAAGGCCGCGCGCAGGGCCTCGGGGTCATCCTTGTGATGCCAGCCCTCGTCGGCCCAGCTGTCCCGTTCCTGCACGGCCACCAGATTGGTGAAGGCCCCGTCCCGGACCGGGTAGCTGACCAGATGCCGCCCCGGGGCCATTGTCACGCGCGCTTCGGGCGGCATATCCGCGCCCGGCACAAGGGCGCGCCATGCCACCTGACCGGTAAACACCGCCCTGGGCCCCGGCGACACGGCCTGTCGGCCGACCGAATGCAGCCCGTCCGCGCAGATCACAACTTCCGCCCGCACAGACGTGCCATCGTCGAAACGGACCTGCGGCACATCGCCGGGGACCACCGCAGAGACCTTGCGGCCCAGCTCCACGCTTACATTGGCCTGCCGCGCGGCCTGGGCAAGCAGGGCAATCAGGTCCGCGCGGTGCACAAATAGATACCGTTGACCGTGCAGCCGGGTCAGGTCCAGTCGCGCAACCTGCGCGCCGCGTTTGTAATCGGCCAGCACAACCGCCTGTGCCTGAACAGCCCCCCTGCGCGACAACCCGCCTTCAAGGCCCAGGGCGCGCAAAACCGCCAGACCGTTCGGGCTGATCTGAAGGCCGGCCCCCACTTCGGCGATTTCAGGCGCCTGTTCCAGCACTGTCACCGCCACACCTTCGCGGGCCAGCGCTGTGGCACAGGCCAGGCCGCCAACACCACCGCCAACAACAATCGCATTTTTGATCATCGGATCCTCAAAATAAAAAACGTCGAAGCCAAGGCTCCGACGTTTCTAAACTCTCATCAGCTCGATGGGAGCCTGATCAATCGTCGCGGTGCACCTTCTCGCGGCGTTCATGGCGTTCCTGTGCTTCAAGGCTCATGGTGGCAATGGGCCGTGCGTCGAGACGTTTCAGAGAAATCGGCTCACCGGTGACCGAGCAATATCCGAATTCGCCTTCTTCGATGCGGCGCAGGGCGCCGTCGATCTTGCTGACCAGCTTGCGCTGGCGGTCCCGGGTGCGCAGTTCGAGCGCGCGGTCAGTTTCTTCGGAAGCCCGATCAGCAACATCGGGAATATTGCGTGTGCCGTCCTGCAGACCTTCGATCGTGTCGCGGCTGCCCGCCAACAACTCTGAGCGCCAATTCAACAACTTACGCCGAAAATACTCTACCTGTCGTTCGTTCATGAACGGTTCGTCTTCGGCCGGACGATAATCATCCGGCAGAAACACTTCCTGTTTCATTTGCTTCCCCTCAACGTGGCTAACGTCATTCATACGCGACTTGTCCTCAGGCAAGTGCCCCCATGCGGCACGATCTACCCCACGTCTTTGCAATTGTCACTACACAAAGCTGAAGAATTCTGGCTAAAAGCGAAACAAGAATTCATCGCGCAAAGGGTTGACAGAAGAATGAAATTCCAAGGAACCGCCGATTACATCGCGACGGAGGACCTGACCGTCGCCGTAAACGCGGCTGTCACGCTGGAGCGCCCCCTTCTTGTCAAGGGCGAGCCCGGCACCGGCAAGACCGAACTGGCCAAACAGGTCAGCAGCGCGCTGGGTCTGCCGATGATCGAATGGAACATCAAATCGACGACCCGTGCGCAACAGGGTCTGTACGAATATGACGCCGTGAGCCGCCTGCGCGACAGCCAGTTGGGCGAAGAGCGCGTCCATGACGTCAGCAATTACATCCGCAAGGGCAAACTCTGGGAGGCTTTCGAGGCCGACCAGAAGGTCGTTTTGCTGATTGATGAGATCGACAAGGCGGACATCGAGTTTCCCAACGACCTGTTGCAGGAACTCGACAAGATGGAGTTCTTTGTCTACGAGACCGGCGAGACGATCAGGGCACGCCATCGCCCCGTGGTCATCATCACCTCCAACAATGAAAAGGAACTGCCAGACGCCTTTCTTCGGCGGTGTTTCTTCCACTATATCCGCTTCCCCGAGATCGAGACCCTGCGCCAGATCGTCGAAGTGCATTTTCCCGGCATCAAGGAAAGCCTTCTGACCACGGCGCTGACACAGTTCTACGAGGTCCGCGATCAGGCCGGTTTGAAGAAAAAGCCCTCCACATCCGAAGTTCTGGACTGGCTGAAACTGCTGCTTGCCGAGGATATGAGCGCTGAAGACCTCAAATCCTCGGGGGCCAATGCGCTTCCCAAACTGCACGGTGCGCTGCTCAAGAATGAACAGGACGTGCACCTGTTCGAGCGGCTGGCCTTTCTGGCCCGCAGCGGCCGATAAGTATCTGCCCAAGAATTGCCTCAATTGCCACAAACTTGCCTTAATTGGTTTCTAGACTGACGGAGATCCGCGGCGCCAAGACCGCGGGCAGAGGCTTTAGGCAGGCAAAAATGACAAAATCGACACCCGTTGTCGTGCGCCCGTTGCGCGCGTCCGACAAGGACCAGTGGGCTGTTTTATGGACAGCCTATCTGGCGTTTTACGAGACCACCCGTCCCGCGGAACTCTTTGATCTCTATTTTGATCGCCTGCTGGGCGATGATCCTCAGGATTTCAACGGGTTGGTGGCGGAAAGTGATGGCACGCTCATCGGTCTGACCCATTATCTCTTCCATCGTCATGGCTGGTCCGAGGCCAATACCTGCTATCTGCAGGACCTCTACGCTGACCCGGATGTACGCGGCCAAGGCGTCGGGCGCGCCTTGATCGAGGCAGTCTATGCCGCAGCCGACGCGGCCGGCGTGCCGAGCGTTTACTGGCTGACACAGGATTTCAACACGCAGGCCCGCAAGCTTTATGACCGCATTGGCGTCAAGACGGCTTTCATCCGGTACAATCGGGCATGAAGCGCCGGTTGATCCTGCCCGTGGTGATGATCCTGAATGCCTGCGTCCCGGTGACCCAGGGCGGCACCCCTTCGCGGGCGGTGATTGCGGAAAGCACCCTGCCCCCGATGAAATCCTTTGGCCGCGCCGCCATCAGCGCGCCTGCTGTCTCCAACACCGACCTCCTGCGCGATTTTCAGGATCTGTCCTTCCAGATGGAAAGCGGCCGCCCGCTGCCGGTTTTCACCCGCTTCGAGGGGCCGATAACGCTGCGCCTGACGGGTGCACCGCCTGCCACCCTGAAAAACGATCTTTCCGCGCTTCTGGGGCGGTTGCGCGACGAGGCGGGCATCGAAATCACCACAACCGCCTCGTCTGCCGCAAACATCACCCTTCAGGCCGTGCCCCGATCCGATATCCGACGGGTGCTGCCGCAAGCGGCTTGTTTCGTGGCCCCGAACGTCAGCTCCCTGTCCGATTACAGGACCGCCCGCCGCAAGCAGCGCACCAACTGGACCCTTCTGCAAAAACGCGAAAAACTGGCAATCTTCGTCCCCAGTGACGCCAGCCCCCAGGAAGTCCGCGATTGCCTGCACGAGGAACTGGCACAGGCGCTGGGTCCGCTCAACGACCTTTACCGCCTGCCCAATTCGGTGTTCAACGACGATAATGTGCACACGGTGCTCACGAATTTCGACATGCTGATCCTGCGCGCGACCTATGCGCCTGAACTGCGGTCCGGCATGACGCGCGAGGAAGTCGTGCATCGCCTTCCCGCCATTTTCGCCCGGATCAATCCACGCGGCAAGTCGGCCGCGCGCACCGCGCCCGACCCGACACCGCAGGAATGGAAACACGCGATCCAAACCGCGCTGGGGCCCGGGTCAGGCCGCGCCGCGCGCCGGGCCGCGACCGACGACGCCATTCGCATTGCAGTGAATCGGGGCTGGGCGGATAATCGACGTGCCTTTGCGCATTACGCCAAGGGCCGGTTGTTGCAGGGTATCAACCCGGTCGCGGCGCAGCAGCAATACATCATCGCCGACAGGTTCTACGCCAAATCAGTCGATACGCAGCTGCACCGCGCCTATGTCGCAACGCAACTTGCCGCCTATGAAATCGCCAGCGGCAACGGCAACCGGGCGCTCCGCATTCTTGACCCCAACATCGATGCCGCGCGCATGTCGCAGAACGCGGCGCTGCTGGCCACCCTGCAACTGCTGCGCGCCGAGGCGCTTGATCTGACCGGACGTGCCGCCGAGGCACGCGCCGTCAGGCTGGACAGTCTGGGGTGGGCGCGCTACGGCTTTGGCGCTGATTGGGCGGTGCGGGCGAAACTGCGGGAAATCTCCGAACTCAATCCGCAAAACGCACCGGTCTGACCGGGACACCGGGTGACGTCAGCAACCGGGCCGAAGATCAAAGAGGGTTCAGATGATCGTCATTCTTGCAGCCATTCTGGGTGCTATCATCGGCGGCGTTACCGCCGCCCGACGCAAGGGCAATTGGAAGGACATCGCCCAGTATGCGGCGGGGTATGCGATGGCATTTGTCGTGGTCGGCATGATCGTAACTGTGGTCGTACACCGCATCATGGTCTAAACCTGCCCCATGTTCCTGCCCTTTTTCGACGCTCTGCGAAAAAATGCCGTGCCTGTCTCCCTGCGGGAGTTTCTGGCCTTTCTCGAAGGCATGCAGGCAGGCCTGGCCACCTATGACGTCGAGGCATTCTACTACCTTGCGCGGGTAACGCTGGTCAAAGACGAGCGCAACATCGACAAGTTCGACCGCGCCTTTGCCGCGGCCTTTTCCGGACTCGAAAACATCTCCGTCCAGGAGGTGCTGGAAGCGGTGGACATCCCCGCCGACTGGCTTGAGAAAATGGCCGAAAAGCACCTGACAGCCGAAGAAAAGGCCGAGATCGACGCCTTGGGCGGTTTTGACAAACTCATGGAAACGCTGAAAAAACGCCTCCAAGAGCAGCAAGGGCGGCATCAGGGCGGCAACAAGTGGATCGGCACCGCGGGCACCTCGCCCTTTGGCGCCTATGGGTACAATCCCGAAGGCGTGCGCATCGGTCAGGACCGCTCGCGGCATCAGCGGGCGACAAAGGTCTGGGACAAGCGGGAGTTCAGAAATCTGGACGACACCGTCGAACTGGGAACCCGCAACATCAAAGTGGCGCTGAAACGCCTGCGCCGGTGGGCCCGCGACGGTGCGGATGAAGAACTGGACCTGAACGGCACCATCCGCGCCACCGCCGAACACGGCTATCTGGATGTCAAAACCCGGCCGGAACGGCGCAATGCGGTCAAGGTCCTGCTCTTTCTGGATGTGGGCGGCTCGATGGACCCCCACGTGAAAGTGGTTGAAGAGCTTTTTTCCGCGGCGCGGGCCGAATTCAAACACATGGAATATTACTACTTTCACAATTGCCTCTACGAAGGCGTGTGGCGCGACAACCGGCGCCGATGGGACGCCCAGATCCCGACACATGAAGTTCTGCGCACCTACGGGCCGGATTACAAATGCATCTTCGTCGGGGATGCATCGATGTCACCCTACGAGGTTGCCTACCCCGGCGGCGCATCAGAGCACTGGAACGCGGAAAGCGGCGCCACCTGGCTGACCCGGGCGCGGGAGCAATGGGCGGCAACGCTCTGGATCAACCCGGTACCGGAGAAATACTGGCCCTATACGCAATCGATCTCAATGATTCAGGAGATCATCGGACCGGGGGCAATGGTGCCGATGACACTGGAAGGTCTCTCCCGCGGCATGAAAACGCTCACCCGCTGACGCTCCGCGGGCTTCTCTGGTTTAAAAATATCCCCGCCGGAGGCTCCCCAAACTTGCCGCCGGCGCTGTCCTCCCCCATATCAAGGCCATGATCAAATTCACGCCGATCCTTCTGGCCATCCTCTACGGTCTCGCAATGTACCGGTTCTCCGCCTGGCGCACCGCCCGCGAGCTGGACGCGCGCTCCACGGAACTGGCCGACGGCAGGCTCAAATCGCTGACCGACCGGATGGCCGCCGCCCTGGAACTGCCACGCATCCGGGTGCACATCTATGAAATCGATCCGGTGAATGGACTGGCGGCACCCGACGGACGCATCTTCATCACCCGGGGTTTTTACAACAAGTTCCGGGCTGGTGATGTCTCTGACGCCGAACTCGCAAGTGTCATCGCCCACGAGATGGGCCACGTCGCCCTGGGCCATTCCCGGCGGCGGATGATCGACTTTTCCGGTCAGAATGCGCTGCGCACGGCGCTGGCGATGGTGCTGGGCCGCTTCATTCCCGGCATCGGCGTCTGGATCGCGGGCATGCTGACCACGTTGCTTGCCGCCCGGCTGTCGCGCTCGGACGAATATGAGGCCGATGCCTATGCCGCGGCCTTACTGACCAAGGCCGGTATCGGTCTCGGCCCGCAAATCAGCCTTTTTGAAAAACTCGAATCGCTGACACAGCAGAACGGCGGGTCAGCACCTGCCTGGCTGCTCAGCCACCCAAAGACGGCCGACAGGATCGCCGCGCTCAAGGCCCTCGAGGCAAAATGGGTGACGCAGGAATAACAGCGCCCCCGCGCGTCAGCCGAGCGCTTTCGCCAGACGCGGAAGACGCGCTTTTTTCATCAGTGGGCGCATCTCCCACGGTGTGCCGGAGAGCCTTGTGGCTTCGGACAATACCCTTTCCGCCACAGCTTCCACCGGCGTCGGGCTGTCCTGCCAGACACCGTAGAGGAATCCGTCAGGCTCAACCCGGTCTACCCCCTCATCACCCAGAATGTTCCTGGGAAAATCCTTCCTGTTCAAGGTCATGATGGCGTCACTTGATGTCGCGACGGCCACGGCCAACACATGAACATCGTTTGCATCCGGCAACCACAACCGCGCCTCGACATGCGGCACGGCGGGGGCTTCTGCGCCGGGCCACGCCGCGCGCATCAAGGCGATCTCGCTGCGCGCCTGCGCATCCCCGCTTGGGCCCAGTTTCACGGCCGCACGCGCCCATTCTTCCAGAATACGGGCCGACCAGACAGGGCTGAACACCCCGGTCGCGGCCACACCCAGCACCATCTCACGCATGACAGTGGGATAGAGCACGCAGGCGTCAAGGACGATTTTCATAGCTCAGATCTGACAGAAAACGGATTTGAGGTACCCCGTTTCCGCAAGTTGCGGTAACTGCGGGTGATCGGGCCCGGCAAACCCGGTGTGGATCAGCGAGGCGCGCCGCCCGGCCCGCCCGATCCCGCGCACACTGGCTGTCCGGAACGCAGCCAGATCGGCGGCGTGTGAACAGGAGCACAGGCCCAGGATACCGTTTTCTGCCACCAAGGGTGCCGCCAGCCGCGCTATGCGCTCATAGGCGCGCAATCCGGCCTCCAACGCGGGCCGGGCCGGTGCGAAGGCCGGCGGATCACATATCACCACGTCGAACTGAGCCCCCTCGGCGCGCAGTGCTGTCAGCACCTCGAAGGCATCGCCCTGCCGCGTTGTGAAACGGTCTGACACGCCCATGGCATTCGCCCCTTGAGCCGCCAGATCCAGCGCGGCTTGCGAAGCGTCCACGGCGAGGGCCGAGGCCGCGCCCCCGGCCAGAGCCGCAAGTGAAAACCCGCCGACATGGCTGAAAACATCCAGAACCCGCGCGCCCTGTGCAAGGCCAGCCACAAACGCATGATTGGGGCGCTGATCGTAAAACAACCCAGTCTTCTGACCGCCGGTGAGGTCCGCCATGTAGATCGCACCGTTCATCGGCACCTCGACGGGCCGGGCTGGCGCCGTGCCGGCAAGGACGCCAGCCGTGTCGTCCAGCCCCTCCAGCGCGCGGGTGCGGCCGCCGGCGTTCTTGAGCACGCAGGTCGCCCCCGTTACCGATTGCAGCGCAGCGCAGACGATCTCCAGATGGGTTTCCGCCCAGGCCGCGTTGGGCTGGATCACACAGGTTGCCCCAAACCGGTCAATGACCATTCCCGGGAGCCCGTCCGCCTCGGCATGCACAAGGCGGTAGTACGGTGCGTCGAATAACCGGTCCCGCAGCGCAAGCGCCCTGCGCAACCGATCCTCGAACCAGCCAAGGTCAATTTTTGCGGCCGGGTTCCGGTCGATCATCCGCGCGATGATTTTTGATCTGGGATTGACCGCGACGATACCCATTTCAGCGCGCGCATCATCCTGCAACCGCGCCAGAGTGCCTGGCGCTATGGCCCTGGTCCGGCGGTCTGTCACCAGTTCGTTGGCATAGACCCAGGGAAAGCCGTGACGAATCGCCCGGGCATTTGCCTTGGGCTTCAGACGCACGACCGGCATATCGGCGGCGGCAGGGGCGGAACTGGAAAAGGGCGCTGTCATAGCGCCCTCCTCTAGTCTGTTCTGATGGCCTGTGGAAGGTCAGAAGTTGTTTTTGCGTGCCAGCAGGCTCAGACGTCGGCCGGTATAGCCATCGGGTTCCGCAAGCTCGGTCAGGATCACCCCTGCAAGGTGGTCGGTGATCCGCACCTTCTGGGTCTGTCCCTGGCGTTCGGCGGCGATGGCGCGTTCGCCGCCAAATCCCTTGAGGTTTGCCTTGATGACCCGCGGTTCGCCCAGCAGGAGGCCGGTTTCGGCACTGCGCAGCGACAGTCCGAAGGTAATCGAATGAATGCCGCCGATCGTGTAGCGGGTTTTTTCAGTCAGGGCATGGAAGCGCATCACCTGCACATCCAGCACAACCGGGGTGCCGTCTTTCATGTCAGCGGTGCCGCGCGCCATCGCGGTGTCAAAAATCGCCTTGACCTGTTCATGGCGGTTGCCCGCCGGGTCCTCGCGCCAGACGATATCGCCCGACGGGTAATAGCTATTGGCCTCTGACACGATCAGGCTTTCGGGCACAATCACATTGATGCCGGTCACGTTGTAGGCGGGTACTGCCGCCTCAAATGTCGTGTCCAGAATGTTTTTCGGTCCGACAGCGGCATCGACAGCCGGGTTGGAATACGGCGCGTTACGGCTTGCAATATCGGTCGTCGTACAGCCGGCGATCATGGCCGAAGCGGCAAGTGTCGCGATCAGTTTAAGGGATTTCATGTTGCTCTCCACTCAGGGGGGCGACTTCTGCACGCCTCGTTTGAATTCCGAGCATCCCTAGAGTGCAACTGGGGCTGAATTATGACTAATTTTAGGTAAAACTGACGCTAATTCCGCGTAAACTGTCAGTTTCGGGGCCGCGATCGCCAGCCGCCGCGCCGCCGCGGCGTGGACATGCCGACCAACCCTTCGGTCAGAACTTCCGTCATCGGATGCTTGGGATTGTCGGCCTTGTAGGTCGCCAGCAAGGCAGTCAGGACGCGCCCGGTTTCGCGTTCCACCGGAAGGCTCAGCGCCCAGTCCAGAAAAATCGTGCGGCATTCGCTCTTGGTGATGCCGTCGATCCGGTAGGCTTCGAAGATCAGGCCCTTGGGATCATTCTCGTCGCCCTTCATTGTGCCGCGCCCTCCTGCGCATAGGGTGCAAGGGTCCGGGTGATGATAGCATCGGATTTTGCATAGCTGCTGCGCAAGCGGTGCTCCAGTTCCTCCAAGGTCTCTTCCTCCAGGGCGCGCAGCAGAAAGGACCGCCCCGCCGGACCCAATCGCGCCGCATCCAACGGTTTGTCTGACAGCAGGCGCGCCGCCAGATGCAATTGCGAATAAAACGCGTAAAATCGCGCCAAGTCCTGTCCTGATGCGTCCTCCATCAGCCCGGCAGCGACAGCCGCCCGCAAGCCGTCTTCGATCCGGCGGCTCTTCTGGCCTTGCAAAAGGCTCCCGGCCTGGGCGATCAACTCGATCTCCTGCAGACGCCCCGGCCCGATCTTTGCCTCCCAAAGGCTTGGCGGGGCTTTTGCCGCCTGAATGCGCGCGCGCATCTGCGCAACCTCTGCCGCGATGTCCGGCAACGCGCGCTGCTGCCCCAGCAGATCCTGAATGAACCCGGTCACATCGGCCGCCAGCGCCTGCGACCCGGTCACGACAGCGGCGCGGGTCAACGCCAGATGCTCCCAGACCCAGGCCTCATTTTTCTGATAACTCTGAAAGGACGCCCAGCTGGTCGCCACCGGCCCCTGGTTGCCCGACGGGCGCAGCCGCATGTCCACCTCGTAAAGGCGCCCCTGCGCCATCGGAGCGGTCAGCGCGGTGATCAATGCCTGCGTCAGCCGCGCATAATACGGGCGGGTCGACAAGGGGCGCTCGCCATCCGAGGTTTCCTGATCAAGCGGATCATAGACGATGATCAGGTCAAGGTCGGAGCCTGCATTCAGCCGCCCTGCGCCCAGCGATCCCATGCCCAGCACCACGGCACCCCGACCGGGCGGTGGCCCGTGCCGCCGGGAGAACTGCGTGATGACAACAGGCCACAGGACAGAGAGCACAGCCCGCGCCAGATCGGCGTATTGCACCGCCGCGTCCTCCGCGGTGATCAGCCCGCGCAGATGATGCACGCCAATGCGGAAATGCCATTCCTTGGTCCAGCGGCGGATCGCGTCGAGGTGCGCCTCGTAATCGCCCTCTCTCTCCAGACGCTTGGACAGCAAGGCGGTCAACCCGTCCTGCCCCGGCCAGTCTGTAAAGAAGTCTCCACCAATCACCGCGTCGAAAACCCCTGCGTTGCGCGACAGATATTGCGCAAGTTCCGTGGAGGTGCCGGTGATATCGATCAACAGATCGGTCAGCTGCGGATTGGCGTCCAGCAGGGAAAACAGCTGAACCCCGGCGGGAAGCCCGGCAAGGAACCCGTCAAACGCCAGAAGCGCCTCGTCCGGGCGTGACGATTGCGCAAGACGGGCCAGCAGATCCGGGCGCACCCGGCGAAACAGCTCTCGGCTGCGGTCGCTGCGCAACGCAGGGTAACTCAGCCAGCGGGTCAACATGTCGCCATCCAGCATGTTGACGTGCTCATCCGCCCGCTGCGAGGGGGCAAAGAAGCCTTCCGTCAATTCATGCACCGCGTTCAACCGCGACCTCAAATCGCCTTCCAGCTCCGACCGGTCGCGATCCATCAGGCATGCCAGCCGCTCGAAGCCTTCCGAAGTCTGCGGCAGGCTGTGTGTCTGCGCATCCTGAACCATCTGCAAACGGTGTTCGACCGTCCGGTGCGCCACATAGTGATCCGACAGCGTTTCCACCATGCCCTGCGGGACCCAGCCCTTGCCTGCCAGACCGTGCAGGCTTTCGACCGTGCCGCGGGTGCGCAGGTCCGGGTCGCGCCCCCCTGCGATCAGCTGCTGGGTCTGGGTGAAGAACTCGATTTCACGAATGCCGCCCCGCCCGAGTTTCATGTTGTGACCGGGCAGCGTGATTTCCCCGCCCAGGCCCTTGTGTTCCCGGATGGCCAGGCGCATGTCGTGGGCGTCCTGAATGGCGGCGAAATCGAGATGCCGCCGCCACACGAAGGGGGTCAGGCCGGTGAGGAACCTCTGCCCGGCGGCGAAATCCCCTGCGGCGACCCGGGCCTTGATGTAGGCGGCGCGTTCCCATGTCCGGCCAAGGCTTTCATAGTATCGCTCCGCCGCTTCCATCGCGATACAGACCGGCGTAACGCCCGGATCGGGGCGCAGCCGCAAATCGGTGCGAAAGACGTACCCCTGTCCGGTCATTTCGCTGAGCATCGCGGTCATGCCCCGCGTTGCGCGCACAAAACTGGCCCGCGCATCGTGGAACTCGGATGCGTCGAACCGGGTTTCGTCAAAGAGGCAGATGAGATCAATGTCCGAGGAGTAATTGAGCTCTCCGGCACCCATCTTACCCATCGCCAGCACGCACATGCCTGCAGCATCGTCAATGTCGGCCTCGGTCTTTCCGGGCAGCTTGCCGCGTTTGATCTGTTGCGCGATGCCGGCGCGCAGCGCGGCCTGGCAGGCTGCATCGGCAAAATCCGTCAGCGCGCCGGTGACCTGCGTCAACGACCATGCACCCGACAGATCGGCCAGCGCCGTCATGAGCGCAATGCGCCGCTTGGATTGCCGCAGGGCGTCTTTCAGCCCCTCTGCCGGTGCCGCGCGCGCCGCCGCGATCTCTGCCTCGACGGCCGCTTTCGGGTCGTCCAGCGCGGGCTGCAGCCATGCGGCTTCTTTCGTTACCAGGCCCGCGAGAAAGGGGCTTGATCCCGCCGCCCCTTCGATCAGGCGTGCATGCGCTGCCGTTACCTCCGGAACGGCTGCAACCGCGTCGCGGCCCCGTTCTGGATCGAACACCCGGGGGCAACGGGTCATATGGTCGGCCAAGCTCATGTCGTCAGCATTCGCGCGGCAAGGCGGTCACGTCAATGGGCGATTATTAGACTTCATGCCCGCCGTCATATGCGACTGACACGGCGCCGGAAAATCGGCCAGACCAGAATTGTCGCCGCTTAAGAACCTGATTTATATGGGTTAAGCAAAATAATGTAAAAAACATTCACATAAAGTCTTGCATACCCGCAGCCGTACCCCATCTTGATAATGTGAAAGACATTCACATCCCGGGTTCTCCCGGGCACCGTAAAACCCGCAATGAAAGGTATCCCGATGACAACCGTCACCCAAACGACACCGTTAACCAGCCGACCGGGTTGGTTTTCCCGTGCCGAACACTGGCTAGATTCCAAAGGCAAGGGCGCGTGGATCGCTGCCATGGTTTTGGGGTTTGTCTTTTTCTGGCCGGTCGGTCTTGCCCTTCTCTTCTACATGATCTGGAGCAAACGCATGTTCACATCCTGCAGCCGCAAAACAACGTCGATGCGCCACGGCATGAGCGCGATGCGCCCCAGCGGCAACAGCGCTTTCGACGCGTATAAGTCAGATACCCTGCGCCGCCTTGAAGACGAGCAGCAACAGTTCGAAGCCTTCCTCGACCGCCTGCGCGATGCCAAGGACAAGGCAGAGTTCGACCAGTTCATGAACGAACGGGCAGATAAGTCTGACAAGAGCGCAGATCAGGCCTAACATCACCAGTGCCGGGACACCGTCCCGGCAGTCTTCGTATCCGATCCCGAGAAAGACCATGACCGCAACACCCGATCCCCACGCCCAACCCGATTTTTACAAGGACGTGCCTCTGAAGCGCCTGCTGGCATGGGCCGTCGATGCGGCCGTGACCTTTGTTGGCTGCCTGGTAATTCTGCCGTTCACGGCCTTCACCGGGCTGTTCTTTTTCCCTGTTCTCTTCCTCCTCGTGGGTTTCGTCTACCGGATGATCACCCTTGCCAATAGCTCCGCCACCTGGGGCATGCGGCTTTTTGCCATTGAACTGCGCCGGGCAGATGGCTCACCGCTCGATCCCGGCAGCGCCTTTGCGCATACCCTGGGCTATACGATCAGCTGGGCCGTTGCCCCGCTTCAGCTGATTTCCATGGTGCTGATGGCCACTACGGAGCGGGGTCAGGGATTGTCCGACCACGCCCTGGGCACGGTCATGGTCAACCGTCGCGCGACCCACCGATAGGCGCCTGAAACTTCGCCTTGGCGGTCGGCGTCAGGCTTGCTATCCTGAGATGAGTAACCTGCCGGGATTTCATGCGCCACACACTGCCCATCGCTCCACAGTTCTATGTGACTGCACCGCAGCCGTGCCCCTATCTTGAAGGGCGCATGGAGCGCAAGCTGTTCACCGCGTTGCAGGGTGAAAACGCGGACAAGCTGAACGACAGCCTGTCACAGCAAGGGTTTCGCCGCTCTCAGAACGTTCTCTACCGACCGTCCTGCGCGGAGTGTTCCGCCTGCCTGAGCGCCCGCATCGACGTCAGTGAATTCCGCCCGTCGCGCAGCCAGCGGCGCACGATGAACCGTAACGAGGATCTTGATCGTCGCGCAACCTCACCCTGGGCCTCGGAGGAGCAATACGAGCTGTTTCGCACCTACCTCGACAGCCGCCATGCCGATGGTGGCATGGCCGACATGGACGTGTTCGAATTTGCCGCCATGATCGAGGAAACGCCAATCCGCAGCCGGGTTGTCGAATACGCCGATCAGAACGGCGGCGCTCTGGTCGGTGTGAGCCTGACGGACGTGCTCGCCGATGGGCTGAGCATGGTCTATTCCTTCTACGCGCCCGACAGTCCCAAACGGTCGATGGGGACGTATATGATCCTCGACCATATCAAGATCGCGCAGGAAGCCGACCTGCCCTACGTCTATCTGGGCTACTGGGTGCCAGGCAGCCAGAAGATGGGCTACAAGTCAAAGTTCTCCGGGCTGGAAGTCTACATCGGCGGCAGCTGGCAGAAGATGAAGGACCCCGGCTCTTTCAACGCTGATATGCATCCCCTGTCGACAGACCCCATTGCCGAACAGGTTGCAAACATCCACCTGCCGGACACCCGCCCGACGCGATAGAAGCACGACTGCTTTGACCGCCTAACCAGACCTGCGATGCAAGTGCGCCCACGTCCGCTGTTGATGGTTCACCTATTGGCGCGGGTCCGTGAAACGGCTGCCCAAGCGGGTGTGTTACCCCGCCGCCTGCCGCTGAATGCACGCATTGATCGACGCCGCGCCAGCAGTCGTTCCGCCCAGCCGCTTTACCGCCACTGCACGAGGCAACGCGCCCTCGGGGCTTGCAGAAGGCTGACCCGGCGAAATCGAATACGTCCCGGGCGCTTGCACCTCTTCGATGCATGCTTGTGCGAGGGCTTTTTCCTGATCAGGCGAGAATGTCGGCTTAACTGTGCAGCCTGCCAGAATGAGAATTGAGAGAAGAGTGATTTTCTGCATCGCTATAACCTATGGTTGAGTCAAATTTCGAGGACCATGTCATTGGCATTCCACCTTGTCAAACAGGCCGAATGGGATTTGAACAGACCTGCCCGCCGCAGGTAAAATCCGACGTCTTTGCAGTCGCATCATTGGTCGAATTGGGCCATGAAGTCGTCATCTGGCACAATCAGTTAGGCATCTAAGGCCCGGCATCTGTTGACCCCACCGTGGCGATGGTTCGGTTCAGGTATTTGAAAGGTCGAGGCCCGCCCCCGCGTCACCAGGTAACCTGTCACCACTTTCACGTAAGATCAGCAATTCTCCGATGTCGAGGAGTGCTGTTTGCCGGACGATCTGGCCTTTCAATTAGACGTCGACGTGTTTTTCCAACGCGGACCGTTTGGTCGATGCAAGCCCATTTGCCCCCGGAAATGGGCTTACGACTGCCCACCGCCTGAGACAGTGGTAGGCAGCCAGGGAACGGCTCTTTCCGACCCGAACAACAGGAGGGTCAGTTCGGGATCAGGTCCGGGACAATGGTCACGATGCCCGGGAAGGTCCACAATAGCGCAAGACCCGCGACCTGGATCAGCACGAAGGGAATGATCCCGCGATAGATGTGACCGGTTGTGACTTCCTTCGGCGCCACACCGCGCAGGTAGAACAGCGCAAAGCCGAAAGGCGGCGTGAGGAACGACGTTTGCAGGTTCACTGCGATCATGATGGTAACCCACTTTGGATCGAAGGTACCGCCATAGATCACCGGCCCGACGATGGGGATCACAATGTAGATGATCTCCAGGAAATCAAGCACGAAGCCCAGTATGAACAGCACCAGCATCACGATCAGGAAGACGGTGAATTCATTGTCGAAGGATTTCAGGAATTGCTGGATGTAGTGTTCGCCGCCGAAGGAGATCACCACAAGGTTCAGCAGTTGCGAACCGATCAGGATGGTGAAGACCATGCTCGTCACCTTCGCGGTTTCGCGTACGACCGGGCTCAGCACCCCGTGAGTGAACAGGATCCAGCAGGAGAACAGCAGCCCGAAGAGCGCGTAGAGATACGCGGCATAGGCCACGAAGAAGGCGAACCAGCTCTGAAACCCGACCTCTTCCTGATTGATCCTCAGGTCGAAATTGATACCGATGAGAATGCAGGCGATGATGGCCAGCGTGGACCAGATGATCACCTTGGGCGACCGGTCCTCGTCCTTCAGCTTGCGGTAGGCGGCGAGCATGATCGCCCCGCCTGCCCCAAGGGCCGCGGCGGGTGTCGGGTTGGTGATCCCGCCCAGGATGGACCCCAGCACGGCGACGATCAGCACGAGCGGCGGGAACACCACCCGGATCAACTCGTTTTGCGCGCAGATTTTCGTGGCGTGCACGACCCCGTACATCAGCGCGGCAAAGGGCAGCGCCATCAGTACGACCATCGCGCCTGACGATGTCGCGGGCGAGACCAGGATGATGTCCACGAGGATCATCAGCACCGCCCCGATACCGCCGATCAGCAGTGGCCGCGCCGGGCTGGAGGGCGACACACCGCGCGCCGTCGTCAGGAATAGGGAAGTCAGCAGAATGATGATCGCAATGCCGGTGCCGATGGGGGCCGCATTGGCAATCTTGTTCGCCCGGGCTTCGGCGAGAGCTTCTTCGGACAGCCGTTCGGATTGCTGAACGCCGCCGGCGTCGTTGATGGCCGTTTGCTGGGCGAGTGCTGCATCCCACGCGTCCTGACCGTGCAGTTCGATCATCGAGGCCTGGCATTCAGGGCCGACGTTGGTGCGCAGCGACGCGCCCTCGCCGATGTCGGAGTACCGCGATACGGTGGTCGACTGATCGCCGATGACGCCGAGGTTGCCAAGCAGGATGACACCGACAATCAGGGCAACCGGTGCGCCGAGAAACCATGTGAAGGCTTCGCCGCGGGTCACCGGTTCGGCATTGGTGCTGCCCATCGGCACGGCAGGCGCCTTTTCCGGGTTCAGCAGCGCGTAGCCGAAGGCGTAAAGCGCATAGAGCAGCGCCAGCATGATGCCGGGCAGCAGCGCCGCCTGAAACAACGTGCCCACAGACAATACCGCCGGTTCGCCCAGAAATGTCAGGGCGTCGGTGCAACCAGCCACAACCGCCCGTTTTTCCTGCGCCGCGGAATAAAGGTCTCCCGCCAGCGTGCCCAGCAGAACAATCACGATGGAGGGCGGAATGATCTGGCCCAATGTGCCTGAAGCGGCGATCACCCCGGTTGACAGTTCGGGCGAATAGCCGTTGCGCAACATGGTGGGCAACGCCAGCAGGCCCATCGTGACCACGGTGGCACCGACGATCCCGGTGGAAGCGGCCAGAAACGCACCCACAACCACGATCGACACAGCCAGGCCGCCGGGCAGCGGGCCAAATACGCGCGCCATGGTGGTCAGCAGGTCGTTGGCGATCTTGGAACGCTCCAGCGTGATGCCCATCAGAACGAACATCAGCACGGCGAGCAGCGTCTCGATGGACTGGCCCGCCAGCACCCGCTCGTTCATCCGGTTCACAACAAAGGAGACGTTCCGGTCCAGCGCCACTTCCCAGCCCTTGGGAAAGACAGCTTCTTCGATCCGGGGCAGATCGGGGTATCGGAAGACCGATATCGTATCCGCCTTGACCCCGGAATTCACGAGATCGCGATACATCGCGGAGCCGGTATCGATGGCCTGGTGGATCAACAGCCCCGCACTGTCGAGCGCCGCGATGATCCCGAAGGAGATCATCCCCGCCCCGGCAATGGCAAAGGCCACCGGAAAGCCCGAGAGGATGCCGCCGAAGAGGCAGATAAATACGATGATCAGGCCAACTTCGACGCCGTCTAGACCGAAAAACATGACAGATAGTCCCCTACTGCGCAGCGTATGCCGCCACGTCTATTAGTGTGCGCCCTCATAGGCTTCTTCACCGTCGCCAAGGCTGTCACGGTCGAGATATTTGCCCTCGCTCTCCGGGCCTTCCTTCCACTCCAGATAAGAGCGGTAGAACATCGCCATCGCCTGCAAAAAGAGCATCGCGGTAAAGGCGCAGAGCAGGATCTTGAACAGGAAGTAACCGTTGAACCCGTTGGGGCTGAAACCGATGGTCTCCACGTTCCAGCGCAGCGCACGGGATTTGTTCAGCAGACGGTCAAGCGTGTCGGAGGCCGACGGGTTCGGCACGATCAGGTGCCGCCACAGGAAGAACCAGCCATACATCCAGATCAGCACCGCAACGGGCATCATGAAGAAGATCGCCCCGAACATGTCGATGACCTTCTTGGTCCTGAATTTCACCGCGGAATACACAAGGTCAACCCGGACGTGGCCGCCCTGCACGAAGGTGTAGGCCATGCAAAGGCACACCACCAACGCGTTATAGAGTTTCAGTTCCTCGGCAAACCAGCTGATATCGAATTGCAGCGGAATCCCAAAACCCACGGAGATATCCGGCCGCGTGAAAATGCGCTGCATGAAGACGATGATGATCTGTTGCAGCACCATCAACAGGCCCGCCCAGGCAAAGAAGCGGCCCACCGTGTTGGCAAAACCCTCCAGCACGCGCACGTAACCCCACATGATGTCATTGCGCCACACGCCGATCGCAAACATGATCAGAAAGGCGGTGAACACCACAAAGAAGAACTCCACCGACCCGCCATAATAGACAAACCGCATGATCGCCTGCTTGTCCGACCAGTCCAGCCACAGCGACGGGTTTGAGATGGCGTAGAAAAAATTGTAAACGGCCAGGCCGATGTTGGTGAAAAACCACAGCACGCCATCCAAGATGACAGAGAGCGAGCCGCCTGCCGCGTCTACTTCATTTTCCATATGTCCCCCTCCCCTGATACACGCATTTTCGCGGGCCAAGGTGTCGCATGATCCCGGATATCAAAGATCTTACAGGTGCAAGGGGCCGCGACCAAGTGTGCAGCCCCTTGCGTGTGAGTAGCCGGTATCAGCCGTTGGCCAGAACGCGGTTGCGCTGTTCGACGTAGAATCCGTCCGACTTGAGCAGCCAGTCCGAGGTTGTCGCCAGGGATGCTTCGAAGCTGGTGCGGATTTTCGCGAAGAGCTCGTCGTTCATGTTCTCGTCCATCACCTTCTTGGAGGCCGCGCCGAAGGCATCCCAGACGTCATCCGGGAATTGCAGCGTTTTCACGCCCTGCGCCTGCAGGCGGGCAAGCGCCGCACCGTTGTTGGCGAGGGTCTCGGCCAGCTGGATGTGCGTGGTGGCCATGGATGCATTGGCGATGATCGCCTGATGCGCCGGCGACAGATCGTTGTAGACGTCGAGGTTGACGCCGCAGGCAAGGCCGGAACCCGGCTCGTGGAAACCCGCCGTGTAGTAGACTTTCGCCACTTCCTGGAAGCCCGCGCGTTCGTCTGCAAAGGGACCAACCCATTCCAGACCGTCGAGAGCACCGGAAGACAGCGCCTGATAAAGTTCGCCGCCGGGGATGTTCTGTACGGATGCGCCCAGCTCGCCCAGCACCTTGCCGCCCAGACCGGGCATGCGGAACTTCAGGCCGTTGAAATCGCCCGCCGAGTTGATTTCATTGCGGAACCAGCCACCGGACTGCGACCCGGAGTTACCGGCAAGGAAGGACTTCAGGTTGAAAATCTCACCCAGTTCAGTGTGCAGGTCATGGCCGCCACCGTGGTGATACCAGTTTGTCAGCTCTTGCGCCGTCGCACCGAAGGGGACAGCCGTGAAGTAGGCGTAGCCCGGGTGCTGACCGATGAAGTAGTAGTCGGCGGAGTGGTAAAGGTCGGCCTGACCGGAGGACACCGCGTCGAAGACCTCGAAGGCGCCAACCAGTTCGCCGGGGGCTTTCTTGTCGATGGTCAGCGTGCCGTCGGACATCGCGCCAACCATGTCTTCAAAATACGTCGCCGCGTCATCCAGAACCGCGAAACCGCGCGGCCAGGACGTGACCATTGTCAGAGAACGGTTGCCTTGTGCGTAGGCGGGTGCGGCCAGAGTGCCGGCTGCGGCAGCGGTGCCGCCAAGTGCAGATGTCTTCAGAAATGAACGACGATCCATTTAGATACTCCTCCCAATATGACGCCCACGCGGCAGTCGTTGCGCGCAGGTCGTTTCGAGTGTCGCCACACTAGCGACGCCTTCGCCAATTGAAATACCTACTACTGCGTAGATTGAGCCCTATCCCGCCCATTTTGGTCACTTTTTTGGCCGCTCCTGCTGCGGGATCAGGCATCCGAAAGCCCGTGCACGGGCGATTCGCCGACGCTTCGGCTTTGATTCGCTCAAAATTCGACGTAACCAGAGTGTCATGAAACGATTTGGTGCTTTCTTCCGCCCCAGCTATGCCCAGAAACTGTCGCTGGTGGCGACCGTTCCGTTGATCGTGGCGGTGGCAGCGATTGCGGTACTTGTGGCGTTTCAGTCCCGCGCGCTGGCGGAACGGGAGATCAAGGCGCTGGAGACGCAACTGCTCGAAGCCAAGAAGGCCGAGCTGCGCAACTACGTCACCCAGGCGCGCAACGGCTTCTACTTTATCTACGGCAATGCCGCGCCCGACGATCAGGCGGCCCGGGATCAGGTGGCGCAAATTCTGGCGGCGATGATCTACGGCACCGACGGGTTCTTCTTTGTCTATGACTATGACGGCACCAACCTCGTCAGCCCGCGCCAGACCGACCGGATCAATCAGAACTGGTCCGGGCTCAAAGACAGCGAGGGCACCCCCATTGTGGACGAGCTCATTCGCATTGCGCGCGCCGGTGCCGGCTATCACAGCTATCTCTGGCCGAAACCCTCCACCGGGCAAGAAGCCCGGATGATCACCTATGTCACCAGCTTCCCAAGCTGGCGGTGGGCAGTGGGCACAGGCGTTTTTATCGATGACGTGCTCGCCACTGTCGCCTCCGCCCGTGCGGACGTCGAAGCCCGCGTACAACAGACGTTCCTTTACATCGGCATCATCACGCTGGCTGCCCTGCTGGTTGTCTTCATGACTGGCATGGCGCTGAACATTCGCGAACGTCGCCTAGCCGACGTCAAACTCAAGAAACTCACTCAACGGGTTCTGGACGCGCAGGAAGAAGAACGCGGCCGGGTTGCGCGCGAATTGCACGACGGGATCAGCCAATTGCTGGTCGGGGTGCGATATGCGCTCGACACCGCACGGCGCAAACTCGACCGGCAGGATCCGACGGCGGCGGAGCCGCTTGGAAAGGGTATCGAGACGCTGGGCGAGGCGATCTCGGAAGTGCGTCGGATCAGCCGTGATCTGCGCCCCGGCGTACTGGATGATCTCGGTCTTGGCCCGGCGCTGAAAGCCCTGACGGAAGACTTCAGCGCCCGCACCGGTATGACAACGGATTTCAGGACGGTCGTGTTCAGAAACCGTCTGGATGCGGAAGCCAAGATCGCGCTTTACCGGATTGCCCAGGAAGCCCTGACCAATATTGAGCGGCACGCGCAGGCCACCCACGTCAGAATTGACCTCCGGGGCCACAAGAAAGGCGCGACGCTGTACATCGAAGACAATGGATGTGGCATCCCCGACGAGGAAACCGGCCCGATGGTTGGTCTGGGTCTTCGCAACATGCAGGAGCGCGTGGAGCAATTGGAGGGACGTTTCCGGATTGCCACGCCCCGCCGCGGCACCGGCACGATCATCGAAGTTACCGTGCCGTTGTCGCATCTTCTGCCACCCGAACCGGAAACACCGGTCTTACCAAAGGTGCCCGCATGACGTCGACACCCGTCAAGATCCTGATTGTGGACGATCACCCGATGGTCGCCGAAGGCATTCAGTCAATCCTCGAAAGCTACGATGATCTGTCGGTGGTCGGCACCTGCAATGCGGCGAAAGACGCGATCGAACGCCTGGAAGAGTTTGACCCCGACGTGATCCTGATGGATCTCAACATGCCGGAGATGGGCGGGCTGACGGCAACGGAAATCCTGCTCGAAAAACGCCCGGGCACTCGTATTCTTGTGCTGTCGATGCACGACAGCCCCGAATATATCTCCTCCGCGTTGAGCCACGGCGCGATGGGGTATGTGCTGAAAGACGTGCCCACCGATGAGATCAAGCAGGCGATTGACGCGGTGATGGCCGGGCAGCGGTATCTTTGTACCGGGGCCAAGGGGTCACTGGAGCCAAAAGACGGCGATGCGCGCGAAGCGCTGACCGGGCGCGAGCAGACGATCCTGCTGCAGCTGGCGCAGGGCAAGTCCAACAAGGACGTGGCCCTTGCGCTCGATATTTCCGTGCGCACGGTGGAGACACATCGCAAGAACATCAAGCGCAAGCTCGGCATTTCGAGCACGGCGGGCCTCACACGTTACGCGCTGGAACACGGTGTATTGCAGGGCACCGGCGCGAGTTTCTGAGCCCCCTCGATGGCCGGCGTCTCACTTTTGCATGGTGGCGGCCTGAATTTCTGATCCTTGCGCGCGCGTGTTGAAGATTTCTTAAACCGGCCCGCCTAAACCGGCCCAATGACCGCTCATAATCAGATTACCGTTCCCAATGCGGCGCAACTGGACGCCTTGCCCTACCGGGAGGCCATTGACCGCGTCGCCACCCTGCGGGCGCGTGTTGTCAGGGCGGCCCTTACCGTCAGTTTGCTGGCTGGCGAAAAATCGTCGGCTCAGCGCGCGGCGCTCTGCAAGGAGCTGAAAGGGCACGCGAAAACTATCCGCCACACCCTGACCGTCATAGAAGGTAACGCGGTGTTCAAGACCCTGCCCGAGGAACTGAGCATCTGGCTCGCGACAACCACGCAGAACCATATGTCCGAGTTGCGCGTGATCAGGCGGATGGCAGACCTCACCGATCAGCTGCAAGGGTCGGTTTGTGCCGAAACCGACGCCCCGGACCCGCTGGTGCAGGAATATATTGCCTTTGGCCAGAAAGAGTTTTTCGAAGCGGTCAGCACCCTCGTCGAGGGGTTCTGGACCAGCATCGAAAGCGGGCGCGCCCTGCAGTTGGAGCGGGCGATGAAATCCGCCGCTCGGCTGGATCAGAGCCTGAACCGGCTGGAGAGGATCGGCAAATACGTGCGCTCCATGTCGATCAACGCGTCTGTCGAGGCGAGCAGAGCAGGCGAGGCTGGCAAGGGGCTGGCAATCATCGCGCAGGAGTTCAAGGTTCTGGCCGAAGAGGTGCAGCAACTCACACTGTCCGCACGAGAAGACATCGAGAAACTCGACACAGTATGACCCGGAATTGACCGAATCGCACGGCTTGCTTGCGTAAAGTTTCGCGCAGGAACCGCTGAGCGCAAGGAAATGGCGCAAAAAGGCATCATCACGACACATATTTTGCACCTAAGGTGCTTGACGCTCCTGCCCGGCGGCCATAATGTCCCGCCAGCATCAAGGAGCCATTCGGCAATGACATCTCTAGTCGTCATCGTAGGATACACGCGCATGGGCCGGTAACGGTAGACCATAGTCTGACCCATGCGCCCCCGCCAAGAACGGGGGCTTTTTTATGCGCTAACGGTAGCAAGGGCCCAAGAGCGGCCACCACGGAGTGAATGATATGACACGGCAGATGTCCGGAGCAAAAATGATTGTCCAAGCCTTGATTGATCAGGGTGTGGACACCGTCTTTGGCTATCCCGGAGGTGCTGTGCTACCGATTTACGATGAAGTTTTTCAGCAAAACGCCATCCGGCACATTCTGGTGCGGCACGAACAGGGCGCGGTGCATGCCGCCGAAGGCTATGCGCGCTCGACGGGCAAGCCGGGCGTCGTGATCGTGACCTCCGGCCCCGGCGCCACGAATGCGGTGACCGGCCTCACGGATGCGCTGATGGATTCCATCCCCATCATCGTTCTGACCGGTCAGGTGCCGACCTTCATGATCGGATCCGACGCCTTTCAGGAAGCTGATACCGTGGGCATCACCCGCCCCTGCACCAAGCATAACTGGCTGGTGAAGGAAACGGATGCGCTCTCCGGTGTGTTGCACGAAGCCTTCCACGTGGCGACCCAGGGCCGCCCCGGCCCTGTTCTCGTGGACATCCCCAAGGATGTTCAGTTCGCCACGGGCACCTATATGCCGCCGAAACCGTCGGTGTCGCACTACCAGCCCAAGGTCAAGGGCGACATGGAGGAGATCACCGAACTGGTCGCCGCGATGGAGAAAGCCAAGAAGCCGGTTTTCTACACGGGTGGCGGCGTGATCAATTCGGGCCCCGCAGCCAGCCAGCTCCTGCGCGAACTGGTCAAGGCCACCGGCTTCCCGATCACCTCCACCCTGATGGGTCTGGGGTCCTACCCCGCGTCGGGCCAGAACTGGCTGGGCATGCTCGGCATGCACGGGCTCTACCAGGCCAATATGGCGATGCATGACTGCGATCTTCTGATCAACATCGGCGCACGGTTCGACGACCGGATCACCGGCCGGATCGATGCTTTCAGCCCGAAATCCACCAAGGCGCATATCGATATCGACCCGTCCTCGATCAACAAGGTGATCAAGACGGACATCCCCATCGTCGGCGATGTGGGCCACGTGCTCGAAGACATCCTCAAGGTGTGGAAATCCCGCGGCCGCAAGACAAATTCGGAGGCGGTTGCCAAATGGTGGCAACAGATCGAGGAATGGAAGGCAATTGACTGCCTGAAATTCACCCAGACCGGCAAGGTGATCAAACCACAGCACGCGCTTGTGCGTCTGGAGGAGCTGACCCGAAAGCACGACCGCTATATCTGCACCGAAGTGGGCCAGCACCAGATGTGGGCCGCCCAATACCTCGGGTTCGAGGATCCGAACCGCTGGATGACCTCGGGCGGCCTCGGCACCATGGGCTACGGCTTCCCGGCCTCCATCGGTGTGCAGATGGCGCACCCCGACGCGCTGGTGATCAACGTGGCCGGTGAGGCGTCCTGGCTGATGAACATGCAGGAGATGGGCACCGCGGTGCAGTACCGCCTGCCGGTGAAGCAGTTCATCCTCAACAACGAACGCCTCGGCATGGTCCGCCAGTGGCAGGAACTGCTGCACGGCGAGCGCTATTCGCAGAGCTGGTCAGAGGCCCTGCCCGATTTCGTCAAACTGGCGGAAGCCTTCGGTGCAAAGGGCATTATCTGCTCCGACCCCGATGATCTTGACGACGCGATCATGGAGATGATCACCCACGACGGTCCGGTGATCTTCGACTGCCTCGTCGAGAAGCATGAGAATTGCTTCCCGATGATCCCGTCCGGCAAGGCGCATAACGAAATGCTGCTGGGCGAAGCGCAGACCCAAGGCGTGATCGACAGCAAGGGATCGGTGCTCGTCTGAGCTCCTTGCCAAAAATGCGGTGGCGCAGGCGCGCCCCGCCCCTCCAACGACGAAGAAGGCTCAACCGATGTCCGCACTCAAAATCAAAAAAGGCGCCACCAGCCACTCCGCCTACAATCTGCGCCCCACGTTTTCCGATGTGGAGGAACGTCACACGCTGGCTGTTCTCGTCGAAAACGAGCCGGGTGTGCTGGCGCGGGTCATCGGGCTCTTCTCCGGGCGTGGCTACAACATCGACAGCCTGACCGTCGCGGAAGTGGATCATACCGGCCATCTCAGCCGTATCACCATCGTGACCTCGGGCACGCCTCAGGTGATCGAACAGATCAAGGCGCAGCTGGGGCGGATCGTGACGGTTCACGATGTTCACGATCTGACGGTCGAGGGCGCCAGCGTCGAGCGTGAGCTGGCCATGTTCAAGGTTTCGGGAACCGGTGACAAACGTGTCGAGGCCCTGCGCCTGGCGGATATCTTCCGGGCAAGGGTTGTCGACAGTACGCTTGAAAGCTTCATCTTCGAGATTACCGGTGCACCCGACAAGATTGATGCATTTGCAGACCTGATGCGCCCTCTGGGCCTATCAGATGTGGCGCGCACCGGTGTCGCCGCGCTGTCACGCGGCGAGTAGCAGCATCAGGCTTCTGAAACCCGTTGGTAAACGGTGGTTGCATCCTGCTCGCGGGGCGCAAAAGGGATGATCTGCGCGGACCGGGGCGCGTCCTCGGACGGCGACACGCCCCGCAGCAGCACATCCGGCAAGTCCGCGCCCGCACGTTCCAGCACCAGCCTTGGGTTATGTGCGCGTCGCATTGACGCATGCACCTCCATGTCGAACTGAACCACATCGCCCGCATCGAAAAATGCATCTGATTGCAAGGTGTCTCCTGCCGAGTTCAAAAACGCCAAATCGCCCTGATCTTCGCACCATATGACCGCTTTGCGGTCCGATGCGTCGCTCCAAAGAACAACGCCTATCATAGTTCATTCCAATCCTTTGCCTGCACCCTATAGGTACCAATAAGTTAACAAATCGGCACATGATAAAATCAGCACCGTACGCTTGGAATTTGTGTCGCCCTGATCTAAGGTTGACACAAATACGATCTATTGCTGATGCTAATTAGCGTCATATCGGTGGTAGAGCCCTTTAATCATTGGCGCACAAGCAGCATACTGAGTAGTATCGCGCAGCAGCGACTAGGCACGAGGACCGACATGCCTTTCTCCGCCAGAACTCCTGCGCAGCTGCGTAACATGTTTGGATCGAACCTGCGCAGCCTTGCCGCCGAACACCAGTCAGTATCCGCGCTTGCGCGGGATCTCGGGATCAACCGGACCCAGTTCAATCGATACCTGAGCGGCGAGAGCTTCCCGCGACCGGACGTACTCGCCCGTATATGTGATTTCTTCGATGTTGACGCGCGCGTTTTGCTCGAACCCGTCGACCAGATGGCGCGCGAGGCGGGGCCGATTTCAAGCGAATATCTGCGCGACTTCATGGGGCCGGCAATTCAGACCGTGCCGGAAGAAAGCCTGCCCAGCGGTTTCTATCAGTTCGCGCGCCGCAGTTTCGTGCGCGATGACCAGTTTGTGCGCGGCATCGTCCTGATCAAACGGGACGGCGCCAATACCTTCTTGCGTGGCTTCGAACCCAAGATCGCCATGGCGATGCAGGGCATTCCCACGGACGCAAGAGCGCGGGAGTACCGGGGCTTCGTGATGCAGATCGAAGATGGCGTCGCGGCCACCGTGACCCGGCGCAACGCGATGACGGCATCCTTCAACTACCTCAGCCGGGTTACCTCGTTTCAAAACAACTTCTGGGTCGGGTATGTTGCGCGTACGGTGCGGGAAACCTCCTCGAGCACCAGAATGACACGCATGGTCTACGAGTTCCTTGGCACCGAGGTGTCCAAGGCCCTGCCCTGGGCGCGCAAGGCAGGTTTCTGCCAGATCAACGACCTGATGCCGTTTCACCAACGGCTGCTGCAACCAAACGATCCTTTTCGCTGACGCTCATGCGGCGGGCGATGTCGCGCCCAGCAAACTCGGGTCGCTTTGAGCGCGGCAGACCCGCACACCCCGCTTATGATCGATGTATCGCCTTGCAGGAGAATTGCCATGGATCAGCCCGTCACCGATTTGTCGAATGTCCGTCGCCCGATAGCCGAAGCCAATGGGCTGCCCAACGCCCATTACACCGACCCTGCGGTCTTCGAAGAAGAGACACACGCCCTTCTTTACGACGGCTGGTCCGGGCTGGCGGTGGCCGCAGATGTGCCGGAGATCGGCGATGCCGTCCCGTTGACCTTCTTGGGCATGCCGCTGTTGCTGATCCGCGACCATCAGGACACTGTACGGGTTTTTCAGAATATTTGCCGTCATCGCGGCATGATCCTCGTGGCGGAGCCCCGAAAGATCGAAGGGGCCATCCGTTGCCCCTATCACAGCTGGTGCTATGCGACCGATGGCCGGTTGGTCAGCACGCCGCATGTCGGTGGCCCGGGCCAGAATCAACATGACGGGATCGACAGGTCGCTGCTGGGTCTTGTTGAAGTGCCCAGCCATCTCTGGATGGGCGTTGTCTGGATCAACGTTTCCGGCACGGCCCCGGATTTCGAAGACGCCAACGCGCAGCTGCTGGCGCGCTGGTCGGAATTCGACCAACCCCTGTGGCACGGCGGTGCAGACAGCACCTTCACGCTCGACGTCAACTGCAACTGGAAACTTGCGGTCGAAAACTACTGCGAAAGCTACCACCTGCCATGGGTCCACCCGGGCCTGAACAGCTATTCCCGTCTTGAAGACCATTATCACATCGAAGAAAAGGGGCTGTTTTCCGGTCAGGGCACCCTTGTCTATCGTCAGATTACCGGCCCCGGTGGCGAGGTGTTTCCGGATTTTGTCGGGCTATCGGACAAATGGGATACGGCGGCGGAATATATCACCGCCTTTCCCAACGTCCTTCTGGGCGTGCATCGCGACCATACCTTTGCGATCATTCTGGAGCCTCGGGGACCGGAAAAGACCACCGAACACGTGCATCTGTTCTACCCGACAGACCGGACCAACGACGCGCTGCGCCGCCGCAATGCAGAGCAGTGGAAAGAGGTTTTTGTCGAAGATATCTTCGTGGTCGAAGGCATGCAACGCGGGCGCCACGCGGTGTCGTTTGACGGCGGACGGTTTTCACCGGCCATGGATGGCCCGACGCATCTGTTTCACGACTGGGTTGCCGGACGTGTCGCTGCCCGGCGCGCAGCGGCGCAGGCGGCTGAATGACCGACCTCGACGCGCGCCTGCTTGCCGCGCATGAAGCGGGCGACCGGCGCGCGTTGATCGATCTGTACTGCGAGGCCGCACACCACGCTCAAAACGACGCGGCATCGGGGTTTTACCTGACGCACGCCTATGTGTTCGCATTGGAAGAAGGCGCTCCGGAGGCCACTGACCTGCGCCGGAAACTGATCGCCATGGGCCGGGAAACGCCGCTTTAGCCGGTCTCCACCAGCAACCTGTAGAGGTGCCAGGAGGCATGGCCCAACCATGGCAGGATGATCAGCAGGCCGAGGAAAACCGGCAGCAGCGCGACGAAGCTGAGCACCGCGATGACCAGCGCCCATCCCAGCATGACGGCGGGGGAGCTGCGCACCGCCCCGATGCTGGTGATCATTGCCGTGACGAAATCGACTTCCCGGTCCAGAAGCATCGGCAGGCCGATGACGGAAATGCCGTATATCAGCAGCGCAAATGCACCGCCGACAAGCGCACCAAATCCCAGCATGGACAGCCCGTTGAAGGTTAAGAAAACCTCGTAAGAACTTGAGATATTTGTCATTGTTGACAGACCAAGGAAGAGTGCAAAAATCATGTGGCCCAGAAAGAACCAGAACATGAAGATGACCACCATCATCGTGCACAGCGACGGGAGTTGGCGCAGTCTTTGCTGCCAGATGACGCCAAAGACCACCCCCGGGGTGATTGAGAGACCCGCTTCCAGCCTGCGCGAGACCTCGTAAAGACCGACGGCTGCGAAAGGTCCCAAGAGCGGAAAGCCGATGGCGGCGAGGATCAGCCAGAAGCTGTGACCTGTCACCAAGGTCACCGCCAGCATGGCCCAGCCTGCCAAAACGTAGAACATCGCGAAGGTCAGACCGTAGAACGGATTGGATTTGAAATCGGCCGCGCCACGGGAAAGCGCCACCTTCAGATCATCGAACCGGGCCGGGCGCAACTGCGGTGCGCCCACAGACATATCGCCCGTTGCGGATGTAGACATAGCGATTCCCTCCCTGCTGGTCGCGCAATTATACCATCGCCGGCCGGCGTTGTGGCCACATCGTGGCCTCGTGCCACCTGTGGGCGACCTGCAACAGATATCCGTCGCTGGCCGGTTTACCGATCAGTTGCAGGCCCATCGGCAGGCCCTCCTGGCCAAATCCGATCGGCACATTCACGACGGGCAGACCGATCAGGCTGGCTGGCACGACAACCTGCATCCATCGGTGGTAAGTGTCCATGCGGACACCAGCGATCTCAACCGGATGTTCAAGGGCCCCGTCGAAAGGCCAGATTTGCGCGGAGGGCAAGACGAGAACATCGTGCGCCTCAAACAGGGTTGCCGCTTGGCGATACCACGCGGTGCGGGTTTCCAGGGCGCTGTAGATATCTGCCCCCCGCAGCGCACGACCGCGCTCAATCTCCCAGATCATCGCGGGTTTCAACTGGGTGCGGGTGGCGGCGGTCTCGTATTCGGCGCGTCGCCGCATCGCGATAGAGTAGGAACGCAGGTCGGTCCAGCTTTGCCACATGTCGGGCGCGGAGAATGGCGGCGGCAAGGCCTCCACCCTCCAGCCCAGGTCGCCCATCTGCGCAAGCGCCTGTTCACACAGCGTCAGAACACCGTCCTGCATGGGCCACGCGTTTCCCCAGGCCTGCAGCCAGCCGATCCGTGGTGCAGATGCCAGTTTGTCGATGCTGTCCAGCGTCGCTGGAATCGTCAGCCCCAGCGGCACGTGCGGGTGCGGACCGGCCATGGTGTCGAGAAGCGCCGCCAGATCGCCCGGCGTCCGCGCCATGGGCCCTTCGGTGGAGAATTGCTCGAAGAACCCCTCCCCCTCAGGATGCCCCGGCACAACACCCCAGGTCGGCCGCATGCCATATACGTTATTCCAGCCCGCCGGGTTGCGCAGAGATCCCATCATGTCGGACCCTTCGGCCACCGACAGCATACCGGTGGCCAGCGCAACGGCCGCGCCACCGGAGGAACCCCCGGCGGAGCGGGACCGATCATAGGGGTTTCGCGTAGCCCCGTGCACCGGGTTGAACGTGTGGCTGCCAAGCCCGAATTCCGGCGTGTTGGTTTTGCCGATGATCAGGGCCCCGGCACGGCGCAGGCGGGCGACCATCAGGTCATCTTCGGCCGCAACCCGGTCTGCAAAAATCGGCGACCCTTTGGACGTCGGCAACCCGGCGGCATGCGCCAGATCCTTGATCGCGAATGGAATGCCCTGCAACCACCCGGTCCTCGGGCTGTTGTCCGCCTGTGCCGCTGCCGCCAGAAGCGCATCGGCGTCGCGCAGAGAGACGATCGCATTGACCGCCCCGTTGACCGCCTCGATCCGCGCTAAGGTGGCCTGCATCAGCTCGACGGCGCTGATCTCGCGCCCGGCCAATGCCGCCGACAACTCCCGTGCGGTGGTTTTCGACAGATCCACAGCGCGCCCTCCCCCTGGCTGCCACGTCGGCCCCTGACGAGCGGTCGCAGGCGCCAGGATTTTCGCGGATTACGCAGGTCGCCGGCGCGCGCCTAGCTGCCTTGTGCTTCCGCCCGGCTTTTGCCCGACACGTCCAGCGCCAGCGTTGCGGCCATCAAACCGTCCAGGTCCCCGTCCAGAACGCCCTTGGTGTCCGATGTTTCGTAGTTGGTCCGCAGGTCCTTGACCATCTGATAGGGCTGCAGAACGTAGGACCTGATCTGGTTGCCCCACCCTGCGTCTCCCTTGTTCTCATGGGCCTCGTTGATCGCGGCGTTGCGGCGGTCCAGTTCCAGTTGATAGAGCCGCGACTTGAGCGCCTTCATCGCGATGTCGCGGTTCTGGTGCTGGGATTTCTCGGAGCTTGTCACAACGATGCCCGTCGGGTGGTGGGTGATCCGAACAGCCGAATCTGTCGTGTTCACGTGCTGGCCCCCGGCCCCCGAAGACCGGTAGGTATCAATGCGGATGTCCGCGGGGTTCACCTCGATGTCGATGTTGTCGTCGACAACCGGGTAGACCCAGACCGACGTGAAGGATGTGTGGCGCTTTGCCGCGGAATCAAACGGTGAAATGCGCACCAGACGGTGCACGCCGGATTCAGACTTCAACCAGCCATAGGCATTCTGGCCGCTGATCTTATAGACAGCCGATTTGATGCCTGCCTCCTCGCCCGCGCTTTCCGCCTGCAACTCGACCTTGTAGCCCTTCTTTTCCGCCCACCGCACGTACATCCGCGCCAGCATCGCCGCCCAGTCGCAGCTTTCCGTGCCCCCGGCACCGGCGTTCACTTCGAGGAAGGTGTCATTGCCATCGGCCTCGCCATCGAGCAGGGCTTCAAGCTCTTTCTGCGCCGCCTTTTTCTCCAATGTCTTCAACGCGGCCTCGGCGTCGGAAACGACCTCTTCGTCCTCTTCCATCTCACCCAGTTCAATGAGTTCGACGTTATCCGCGAGGTCCTGACGGATGCTGTCATAGGTCGCCATGGCATCGACCAGCATCTGCCGGTCGCGCATCAGTTTCTGCGCGGCGTCGGGATTGTCCCACAGGTTGGGGTCCTCGACCCGGGCATTGAATTCTTCGAGACGAAACGGCGCGGTTTCCACATCGAGACGCTGGCCCAGAAGCTCAAGGGACTTTTCAATCTTTTCAACAGTATTCTGAGCGTCTGCGCGCATGGGGTAAGCCTCGGGCGATAAGTCTGAAGGCCGTGATAGACCAGCGCCTTGTCAGCGGCAAGAGAGCGTGGCAGCCAGTGGTGTTAATAAAGCCCGCCAGAGCTCAGCGTGCCGAAATTTGCCTTGGGGCCGACGGTCGTTGTCTCTCCCGTCGAGGTCGTGACCTCGGTTGTCTGCCCGGAGCCGACTTCCTTGAACAGCGGCAGATTGGCGCCCATGGCAAAGCCGCCATCATAGAGCAGGCCAAAGATCGGTTGTTCGCCGTCGCGGAAGTATTCGGCCACCACCGTCTCGCCGGTTGCGCTGTCATCCAGACGGGCGCCGGTGTAGCGGTCGATCTTGATGAATCGCCCCCCCGGGGGCACCTCGAAAGGACCGCCGCCGTATTTCTGGGTCGCCTGCTCCATGAAGCGCTGGAAGACCGGGCCGCACATACCGCCCCCCGACGCGCCGCGTCCGAGGCTGCGCGGCTGGTCGTAGCCGATATAGCAGCCGGCCACGATGTTGCTGGTGAACCCGACGAACCACACGTCCTTCGCATCATTCGTGGTGCCCGTCTTGCCGGCAGTCGGCACCGGCAGGTTGACCGTCCGGCTCGCCGTACCGCGATCCACCACGCCCCGCATCATCGAGGTCAGCTGATAGGCGGTGACCGGGTCCATGACCTGTTCGCGGTTGGAAATGATCTTGGGCGGGATACCGGGGTCGAGACTGGCCAGTTCGCAGTCATAGCAGAGCCTGTCGTCATGACGGTAGATCGTCTTGCCGTAGCGGTCCTGCACGCGGTCGACGAGCGTTGGTTGCACCCGCTCCCCCCCGTTTGCGAACATCGCGTAGGCCGCCACCATGCGGTAGAGCGTGGTCTCTTCCGACCCCAATGCGTTGGCCAGAAACGTGCCCATATTGTCATAGACGCCGAAGCGCTCCGCGTAATCGGCCACGACGTCCATGCCGACCTCCTGGGCCAGGCGAATGGTCATCAGGTTGCGCGACCGTTCGATCCCTGTGCGCAACGGCGTGGGGCCGTAGAATTCATTCGAAGCATTGCGCGGCCGCCACAGACCCTGCGGCGTGTTGATCTCGATCGGGGCGTCGACCACGATCGTTGCGGGCGAATAGCCGCTGTCGAGCGCTGAGGCATAGACGAAGGGTTTGAAACTGGACCCCGGCTGGCGCTTGGCCTGCGTCGCGCGGTTGAACACGCTGGACTGGTAGGAAAAACCCCCCTGCATCGCAAGCACCCGCCCGGTGTTGACGTCCATTGCCACGAAACCGCCCTGAACGCGCGGCACCTGTCTCAGCGACCAGCGCACGAAGGTGCCATCCTCATCCTTGGTGATGGCGCGCACATGCACCACGTCGCCCACCTCCAGCAGGTCACCGGCGGTCTTGGCCTTGGGTTGCAGCTTGCCGTCGGTCGGTTTCTTGCGCGCCCATGTGACATCATTGGCGGTGATGAAATGGCCGTCTTCGTCTTCTGTCACGCCTTCGATACCGATGCGCGCGTCTTTGGCACCCACAGACAGGACAACGGCCGGATACCACGGGCCATCGAGATCTATGTCGCGTGCGATCTTGGTCTCTGACAGCGCGGCACGCCACAGGGCTTCATCCTCAAGCTGTTCGGGGGCGATCTTGATGCTGGCTTCCCGCCAGATGCCCTGCGCGCGGTCATAATCTTCGAGCGCCCGGCGCAGCGATGCGGCGGCGACCGGTTGCAATTCCTGATCAATCGTCGCCCTGACCGTCAAACCGCCGGTAAAAAACTCGCCTTCCCCGAAATCATCGGTCAACTGGCGGCGAATTTCATCGGTGAAGTAATCACGCGGCGGCAGCTCCGCCTTGAAGCTTTCGAAATCGCCGTTTTGCACCGATTTCACCGGGGCTGCGACTTCGACCTCGTAGGTCGCGCGGTCGAGATAGCCGTTCTCAATCATTTCTTTGAGCACGAAGTCGCGGCGGGCCTTCAGACGGTCTTTCTGACGCACCGGATGGTAATCACTGGGCGCTTTGGGCAGGGAGGCCAGAAACGCCGCTTCATGCGGTGCCAGATCGCTGAGCGGTTTGTTGAAATACGTCTGCGAGGCCGCGGCGACGCCATAGGAATTCTGGCCCAGGAAAATCTCATTCAGGTAGAGCTCTAGGATCTGCTCCTTGCTGAGCGTCTCTTCCAGCCGGGCGGCAAGGATGATCTCCTTAATCTTGCGCTCCGCCTGCCGGTCCCCCGACAACAGGAAGTTTTTCATGACCTGCTGAGTGATCGTTGATGCGCCGCGCACGTCGCGCCCGCGCGAGCGCACGGCATCAATGGCCGCCGCGCCGATGCCCCGCAAATCATAACCGTCGTGCACGTAGAAATTCTTGTCCTCGGCAGAGATGAACGCTTGTTTGACCAGATCGGGAATCGTATCGGCGGGCGCGAACAACCGGCGCTCCTTGGCGAATTCGTCAATGATCTGGCCCTGACCGGAGTAGATCCGGCTGATCGTCGGCGGTGAGTATTGCGCCAGAGATTCGTGGCTGGGCAGGTCGCGGCCATACATCCAGAACACCGCCCCAACCGTCAGGGCGACCATGCCAATGGCCATCGTGATCGTCGTGAAGATGCCCCCGAAAAAGGACAGGATGAATCGTAACAATTGGATACTCGCTTCTCTGCTCAAGGCTTGGCCTACATATAGGGAGTGCCAGACCAATGGTCAAAACACGAAAGCTGACAGCGACGGCCGGATATTGCCGGTTGTCACCGCTGGTCGGCTATTGCCGCACAAGGGGCCGCTGTGCCGCGTCCGCGTCCCGCCATGCCAAAATCGCTTGCACCATACCGCTGACCATCTTCGACCGCCAGGTCGGGTCCCTCAGGTTGTTGAGATCTCGCTCGCTGGACAAAAACCCCACTTCGACCAGCACCGAAGGAATATCGGCGGATTTCAGAACCGAGAATCCGGCCTTGCGCAAAGGGCGCCGGTTCATCGGCCCGCCGGCATCGGTCAGGCCCTGCACCAGCTGCCGCGCAAGTGCCTTGGAGCGCGGTTCGGTTTCCTGCCGCGCAAGGTCAAGCAAAACGCTTGCAATCTGATCATCCGATCCGGTCAAATCGGTTCCGGCAATGATATCCGCCCGGTTGTGACGGGCCGCAAGATGGGCCGTGGCGGTATCGCTTGCCTCATCAGACAGCGTGTAGACCGTGGCGCCATGCGCACCGCCCTGGCTCAGCGCATCCGCATGCAATGACAGGAACACATCCGCACCGGCCCTGTGGGCAATCGCCACGCGCCCCTCCAGCGACACGAACATATCCGCATCGCGGGTCAGCACAACATCCGCCTGCCCCGATCGCAGCAAGGCTTCGCGCAGTTCAACCGCGATCTGCAGCATCAGGTCCTTCTCGGTGACGTCTTCCCGCTCCGCCCCGGGATCAACGCCGCCATGGCCGGGGTCTATGGCAACAACAAAGCGGTCGTCGGTCACAGGCGCCATGATCTCCGGCACTGGCGGATTGGGCCACAGCGCGTTCTCCGGTGCACCGGCCTGCGCGGCGAACGCCTCATCAGAGGCGGACTTCAGCGAAATCTCAAGGGTCGCGGCCCCCGTCGCGCTGTCAATGCTCATGCCGATGCTGTCGGGCACCAGCGGTTTCACCATATCGGCCACCATGCGTGACCATCCCGGCTGGAAATTGCCAAATCGCAAATCCCGGATCGCCCCGTCCGGTGTCAGAAAGTCGCGCGCCCGGGCGCCGGTCCAGTCAACTTCGCGAAAATCGACCACCAGACGCGGCGGATCGGTCAAGGTGAACACCCGGTACGGCACACCCTGGCTCAATTCCAGTGTGATCTGCGCCCCCCCGAACCAGCTGTCTTCGATCTGGCTGGCCTCGGCGTCAACGCGCGCGATTGCCGTCAGGTTCTGTGCCCTGACAGGCAGCGCGCAGATCAGCGCGCAACAGGCCCACACTATGCATTTACGGATCATCGACTGCTCTGCCCGTGATTATTGCGCATACCCTAACGCAGCTCTGCGGCGCGGGGAAACCCCGATTAAGCGCGCCGCATGAATTCCTTCAGCCGCGACAACCCTTCGACAATATCCGCCGTGCTGCGCGCGTAGGAAAACCGCAGCGTCCTGTGGCCGCGCAGCGGGTCGAAATCCAGACCGGGCGTGACCGCCACACCCGCCTCCTGCAGGATTTCAGCGGCAAATGCCCGGCTGTCCTGCGTCAGGTCCGATACATCCGCATAAACGTAAAATGCCCCGTCCGGAGGGGCAATTCTGGTAAACCCCGCCTCCGGCAACCCTTGCAGCATCAGCGCGCGGTTGGCGCGGTAGACATCGAGGTTGCCCTGCAGTTCATCCTCAGCCTCCATCGCGGCCAGCGCGGCGATCTGGCTGGCATGCGGCGCGCAAATAAACATGTTCTGCGCTATCCGCTCAACCACGCGCACATGATCCTCCGGCACCACCATCCAGCCCACACGCCATCCGGTCATGGAGAAATACTTTGAAAACGAATTGATCACATAGACGTCGTTAGTGATCTGCAGCGCGGTCACCGCTTTGGCCTCATATTCGATGCCGTGATAGATCTCGTCCGAGATAAAGGCGGCCCCCTGTGCTTGTGAGGCAGCGATCAGCGCGCGCATCGCGGTCTCGTCCAGCATCGTCCCCGTCGGATTGGCCGGGGATGCAACCATCAAGCCCGCCAGATCCAGATGCGCAAAATCCGCCGGAACCGGCTGGTACCGGTTTTCCGGTGCCGTGGGAAGGTCCACGGGCGCCAGATCCAGCGCCCGCAATATCTGACGATAACTCGGATAGCCCGGCGCGCCGATGCCCACGCGGTCCCCGGTATCGAAAAGCGCGGTAAAGGCGAGCAGAAATCCGCCGGACGACCCGGGGGTGATCACCACCCGCTCGGGATCAAGATCAACATCATACCAATCCCGGTACATGCGGGCGATCCGCGCCCGCAGCGCCGGCAGGCCCAGGGCAACCGTATACCCCAGCGGAGCAGTCTCCATCGCCCGCGCAAGGGCCTTTGCGGACGCCTGTGGCGCCCCGGTGCCGGGCTGGCCGACTTCCATGTGAATGACCCTGCGCCCGGTGACTTCCAGACGGCGTGCAGCCTCCATCACATCCATCACAATGAAGGGATCGACGGCGGACCGCCTTGAACTACGCATGAAATCACTCCAGTTTCTAAGCCATGTTCTTTCACCTGTTCTTTCGACTGACGTCAATCCCGGTGATCCTGCTCTGGTTGGCGGCCACGCCGGTGCAGGCGCAAAGCCTGCTACGCGATGCGGATCTGGAATACGGACTGAGACAGATCGCAACGCCGGTGCTGAGCGCCGCGGGCCTGAGCCCCTCACGGGTCAAGGTGCTGGTGGTGAACGACAGTTCGCTGAATGCTTTCGTGGTCAGCAACGATGCGATATTCGTGCATTACGGGCTGATCAACCGCATGGAGTCGGCGGCCATGCTGCAGGCGGTTATCGCCCATGAGGCCGCCCATATCGTGAACGGCCACCTGACCCGGCGTCTGACCAATCTCTCCGCCGCCCGCACGGCGTCGGGCCTCGGTCTTGCCCTGGCGGCCGTGGCTGCAGCAACCGGAAATGGCCGGGCTGCCTCCGGTCTGGCACTGGGAACGCAAAGTTCCGCGCAGGCCCGCTTCTTCAAACACACACGGGCCGAAGAGGCCTCGGCGGATCAATCGGGTATCCGCTTTCTGAAATCCGCTGGTGTGGACCCTTCGGGGATGTCCGATGTTCTGGATCTTTTTCGCGGACAGGAGGTTTTGTCCGAGACCCGGCAGGACCCGTATTTGCGCAGCCATCCGTTGTCGCGTGATCGTCTGCGCGCGGTGGAGGGCTTCGTGGCCGCCTATGGCAACACCGGCAAGGAGGACCCTACCGCCGCCTATTGGTTCGAGCGCGTCAAGGGCAAGCTGAGCGCCTATACCCGCAACCCGAAATGGACCCTGCGCCGCCTGAAGGAGACGCCCTACAAGGATGTGCGCCTGCTGCGCGAGGCGGTCGCAGAACACCGGCAGTCCCGCACGAAACAGGCCTTGCGCGCAATAGATTCCGCGATCGCGATGCGTCCCTCGGACCCGTTTTACCACGACCAGCGCGGGCAGATTCTGATTGAGACGCGTAATTTCGACGCTTCCGCGGCCGCTTATGGCCGTGCGGTGCAGCTTTCCCCCAATGACGCCTTGTTGTTGTCCGGTTATGGCCGTGCGCTGCTGGCAGCCGGGAAAGTAACGCAAGCCAAAGGCGTGCTTGAAAAGGCACGTACAATCGACTTTCGCGATGGGTCGATGCTGCGCGATCTGTCGGTCGCCTATGCCAAGAGCGGGCAAACTGGCATGGCCGCCCTCGTCACCGCCGAACGATACGCGCTCGCCGGGCGGCTGAGTGATGCCGGTATCCACGCAAAACGCGCCGTGGGCCTGCTGCCGACCGGCTCCGGCCCTTGGCAACGGGCGCAGGATGTGTTGATTGCGTCTGAACGCGCCGCAAAACGGAGATGATCCCATGCTCAAAAACCTAATCCTGTCAGGCGTCATCGGTGCCTTTGCCTTTGCTGGCCCCACCCGGGCGCTTGACCTTGAAACCATGTCCGATGAAGAGCGCGCCATTTTCCGCGCGGAAGTCCGGGCCTATCTTCTCGACAATCCCGAAGTGATCATGGAGGCCGTGCGCAGGCTGGAGGAACGACAGGCCGCGGCGCAGGAACAGGCCGATTTCACGCTGGTGGCGGACAACGCCGAGGCGATCTTCAACGATGGCTTCTCTTTTGTCGGGGGCAACCCGGACGGTGATATCACGCTGGTTGAATTCATGGACTACCGCTGCGGTTTTTGTAAGCGCGCCTATGGCGAGGTCGAGAAGCTGCTGGAATCAGACGGAAATATTCGGTTCGTCGTCAAGGAATTCCCAATTCTGGGCGAGCAATCCACCTTGGCGTCACGCTATGTGATCGCCGCCAAACAAGTGGCGGGTGATGAAGCTTACAAGGCATTGCATGACGCGTTGATGGTTTTTAACGGCGACATCACCCTGCCCGCGTTGCGCCGGCTCGCAACCACCTATGGGCTGGATTCTCAGGCCATCGAAAACGTGATGGATGACGAGTCCGTCACGCAGGAGATCGCGGCCACCAGAGCACTTGCCCAGAAGCTGCAAATTACCGGGACACCAACCTTTGTCCTGCATGATGAAATGTTGCGCGGGTTTTTGCCCTATGACCAGATGCGCGCCATCCTCGAAGAGAAACGCGACCTTTGAGAGACACTTTAAGGTAGCCGTTTAAATTACTGATATCATTCGGCGGCGTCTGTCAGTTTGCTCTCGGCATCCAGTTGCATGGCGCGCTCTTCAACTTGCGCGACGATATGATCGATCATCTGGTCATTATCGAGTTTATGGCTTTGCTTGCCAGCGAGGTAGACCATGCCTGATCCTGCCCCTCCGCCGGTGAACCCGACATCGGTCATCAGGGCCTCGCCCGGGCCGTTGACCACGCAGCCGATAATGCTCAGGCTCATCGGCGTTTTGATATGTTCCAGCCGTTTTTCGAGCTTTTCAACGGTTTTGATCACGTCAAAGCCCTGACGCGCGCAACTGGGACAGCTGATGATGTTCACGCCCCTATGGCGCAGCCCCAAAGACTTCAGAATTTCATAGCCTACCTTGACCTCTTCCACGGGGTCTGCCGACAGGCTTACGCGGATCGTGTCGCCGATCCCCATCCACAGAAGATTTCCAAGGCCGATCGCCGATTTGATTGTACCGGACGTCAAGCCACCGGCTTCGGTAATACCCAGGTGAATGGGTGCATCTGTGGCGTCAGCCAGCTGCTGATAAGCCGCCGCGGCCATGAACACGTCGGATGCCTTGCAGCTGATCTTGAATTCGTGAAAATCGTTGTCCTGCAGGATCTTGATGTGATCCAGACCGGATTCCACCATCGCGTCGGGACAGGGCTCGCCATATTTGTCCAACAGGTGTCTTTCGAGGCTCCCGGCGTTCACGCCGATCCGCATGGAACAATTGTGATCCCGCGCGGCCTTGATGACCTCCTTGACGCGTTTTTCATCCCCGATATTGCCGGGATTGATCCGCAGGCAGGCTGCCCCGGCCTCTGCCGCTTCGATTCCGCGCTTGTAGTGAAAGTGGATATCCGCGACGACCGGCACCGAAACCTCCGGCACGATGTCCCGCAGGGCCTTGGACGATGCCTCATCCGGGATGGAAATGCGCACGATGTCGGCGCCTGCCTCTGCGGCCGCCTGCACCTGCGCAATTGTCGCTTTGACATCCGTTGTCAGCGTGTTGGTCATGGTCTGGACGGTGATCGGGGCGTCGCCGCCGACGGGGACGTCGCCAACCATGATCTGACGCGACGCGCGCCGGTAGATGTTACGCCAGGGGCGTACGTGGTTCAGCGACATCGGGCTGTCCTTTGCAAAGCGCTTCTGACGAGCAAAATAGACAGTCGCGCCGAAGCCCGCAATGCCCGCGTTGACAATCCTGTGTGGGTTATTCCGTCGCGGCGGCGAGCGGGGTCTGCAATTCCACCACGGTGGTGGCCAGCGCCTCGTCTGCGGCAAGATCTGCAACCGTGTAGCGCGTCTTCAGGCTGTCCACGTCCAGCGGCAGGTTTGAGGTCACGACACCAGTATTACCAACGGGGCCGTAGTATTCACCGCTGAGTGCGAAATAGATCGCGCCACTTTCGCCTGTGCGCAACACCGGTGGCTCTTCACTCTCCGGCGCATCCCAGGTTTCACCCGGTTCCATGATCGTCTCGTAAATCACGGTGCCATCGGCGGCGCTGACACGCACCCATGACGGGCGCACGGCAACCATGCGCAGGGCTGGCCCACGTTCCACCACTACCTGTGGCACGGGTTTTTCGGCTGCCATACCGGCAGCGACAATGGAATCCATCGCACCGGCAAACGAAACCGGTACCTCCTCCGGCGTATCGACGACACTTGCGAAGATACCGATCGTATTCGGATCTATTGTCGAAATTGGCGCATCGCGGGCAACCAGAACAGGCACATCCAGCGCCTGAGGCCGATACAGACGTTCAAGGGCGGCAGCCTGCGGCGCGTCGGTGACGCCGGCTTCGGAACTCGTGGTATCCGGGGCTGCCGACAGAACACCATCCAGCGGGTCAAGGTCGGACAGTACGATCGGGGTCTGCTCGACCGGAGCCACCTGTACGCGCTGAACCTCCTGCAAGACGGAGTATCCGCCGAAGCCAATCGCCGAAATCAGCGCGATCAGCACCAGTGACGACCCGATGGCGGAGGGTTCAATACCTGAGAAAAACCCATCCCCCGCGGGCACGAAAGGTGTGCCGGGGCGTTTGAACATATCTGCGTCCGACGGCAGACCCACCCGCTCCTCGCGGCTGGATTTCTTGATGACGGAGGCTTTTGAGGACATGCCGTGCGCAACAGCGAAACCACTTTCCTGACAGAAGTTTTCAAATGCCTCGTCAGGGTTCATCCCGAGGTAACGCGCATAGGATCGCACGTAACCGGCGATAAAGCCCGGTGTGTCGAAGGCATCGGGATCACAGTTTTCGATGGCGGCAATATAGGCGGCCTTGATACGCAGTTCCCGCTGCACATCGAGGAGTGATTTGCCCATCGTGGCTCGCTCACCGCGCATCACATCCCCCAGCCGCAATTCGAAATCATCGAACGCCTTGCGTTCGACTTTTTCCTCAACACTCTGTGAGTGTTTGCGACCGATCATAATGCCTCTGCCCCGTCTTCCCGTGCCTGCCTAACGACATCGTCAGACTTTGGAATCGTCCCCACGATTCGTAGCTGACCTCTTGTTTATGTTAGGTTAACACAAGGCAACACGAATTTCATCTAGGTGTATACTAACCTACATCTTCGGCACGATTTAGCGCACAATGTGACCATAATCCGTCCATTGCGTGAACCAGGGCATCCATCTCGTGCGGGCCATGCACCGGCGACGGCGTGAAACGCAGACGCTCCGTGCCGCGCGGCACTGTCGGGAAGTTGATAGGCTGAACGTAAATTCCGTATTCGTCCAGCAGCATGTCGCTGAGCATCTTGGTATGGACCGGATCGCCTACCATGACCGGCACGATATGGCTGCCGTAATCGATGATCGGCAGCCCCAATCCCTTCAACCGCAGCTTGAGAATCCTGGCCTGGGTCTGATGCTGGGCACGCAATTCCGGCGCGCGTTTCAGATAGGCAACCGAGGCTGCCGCCCCCGCTGCAATCGCTGGCGGCAGCGACGTCGTAAAGATGAAGCCCGGCGCATAAGACCTTATCGCATCACACATTTTATGCGACGCAGCAATATAGCCACCCATCACGCCGAAGGCTTTGGCGAGCGTGCCGTTGATGATGTCAATCCGATGCATCAGGCGTTCCTGCTCGGCCACACCCGCGCCGCGCGGACCATACATGCCCACCGCATGAACCTCATCGATATAGGTCAGAGCCCCGAACTCGTCGGCAAGATCGCAGATTTCCTTGATCGGGCCGAAATCACCATCCATCGAATAGATCGATTCAAAGGCAATAATCTTCGGCGCGGCAGCATCGTCAGCCGCCATCAACTCACGCAAATGTGCGACATCGTTATGCCGAAAAATACGTTTTGCGCCGCCATTCCGGCGCACCCCTTCGATCATCGAGGCATGATTCAAGGCATCCGAATAGATGATCAGCCCCGGAAAAAGCTTGGGCAGCGTCGAAAGCGTGGCGTCATTCGCGATGTAGGCGGAGGTGAACAGAAGTGCTGATTCTTTGCCGTGAAGATCGGCAAGCTCCGCTTCGAGGCGCTTGTGATACACGGTCGTGCCGGAGATATTGCGGGTCCCGCCCGACCCCGCGCCAGTGGCGTCAATCGCTTCATGCATGGCCTGCAGAACAACGGGATTTTGGCCCATACCCAGGTAATCGTTGCCGCACCAGACCGTTATGTCTTGCGTCGATCCATCCTCGCGTGTCCGGGTGGCATGCGGGAACTGGCCGTTGTGACGCTCAATATCGATGAAGGTTCTATAGCGGCCTTCCTCGTGCAGGCGCGCAATCGCCTGATCAAGCTGATCGTTGTATGTCACCCGGTGTCTCCTCATTCGTTCCCGGCACAGAGCACCTTTGGAATCTATCTAACATTTTGAATATATGCCCGATCGTTTATGTTCAATAACCTTTGCCTGCGCACCATGTCGCAGCCTTGACATGGATCAAACCCACTTTCCTTTTTGCCATCGCCGGGACCAGACAGGACATGGCTGCTTCTGCGGCTGGACACTGCAGCCGGCGCTGATACGGTCTGCACAAATCAAAGGAGCCTCTCATCATGTCGCTAGACGCCGTTTTGTCCCGCATTGATTCCGACCTGCCCGCGGCCATGGACCGCCTGATGGAATTGCTGCGCATCCCCTCCATTTCTACCGATCCCGCCTTTGCCGACGCCTGTGACCGTGCCGCCGACTGGCTGGTGGCTGATCTGTCCAGCCTGGGAGTGAAGGCTGAAAAACGCCCGACGCCCGGGCATCCGATGGTTGTCGGGCACCTCGACGGCGATGGCCCGCACCTGTTGTTTTACGGCCATTACGACGTCCAGCCGGTAGATCCGCTGGACCTGTGGCACCGCGACCCGTTTGATCCGCAGATCGAGGATACAAACAAGGGACAGGTCATCCGGGGGCGTGGCGCGTCCGACGACAAGGGGCAGCTGATGACCTTCATCGAGGCCTGCCGCGCGTGGAAAGCGGTGCACGGCAGCCTGCCCTGCAAGCTTACATTCTTTCTGGAAGGTGAAGAGGAAAGCGGCTCCCCGTCGCTGGTGCCCTTCATGAAGGAAAATGCCGACGAACTGAGATCCGACCTTGCGCTGATCTGCGACACCGGGCTGTTCGAAAGCAAGACGCCGGCGATCGTGACCATGTTGCGCGGCCTGCTGGGCGAGGAGATCACGATCACCGGTCCTGACATGGATTTGCACTCCGGCATGTACGGCGGTGTGGCGATTAATCCTATCCGGGTGTTGTCGCGCGTCATCGCGTCGTTGCATGACGACGCAGGGCGGATCACCATCCCCGGGTTCTATGAGGGGGTGCCGGAGCTGTCCGACGAACTGGAAGCGCAATGGCAGGGGCTGGCCTTTGACCACGCCACATTTCTGGGCGACGTGGGCCTGTCACGCCCTGCCGGTGAGCAGGACCGCACGCCGCTGGAGATGATCTGGTCGCGCCCCACCTGCGAGGTCAACGGGATCTGGGGCGGCTACACCGGGGACGGCTTCAAAACCGTCCTGCCCGCCAAGGCGCAGGCAAAGATCAGCTTTCGGCTGGTGGGCGATCAGGATCCTCTGGCGATCCGTGAAAATTTCCGCCAGCTCGTGCGGGACATGCTGCCCGAAGACTGCGAGGTCAGCTTCGCGGGGCACGGGGCCAGCAAGGCATCCATGACGCAAACCGATGCACCCAGCTTTGACGCGGCGCGCAAGGCGCTCAGCGACGAATGGCAGGTACCGGCGGCATATGTCGGATGCGGCGGGTCCATCCCGATTGCCGGTTTCTTCCAGAACATCCTGGAAACCACGCCGATGCTGGTGGGCTTTGGCAAGGACGATGACGCCATTCATTCGCCAAATGAAAAATACGATGTCGAAAGCTTTCACAAGGGCATTCGCAGCTGGGCGCGGATTTTGGCGGCGCTGACCTGAGGCAACGGCGGGAGGAGCGACCGGATGCAGGGGTTCGAGACCGAGATGGTGCGCGTTAACGGACAGCACATCTGTTTCGCGCGGGCAGGTACGGGTCCTGCGGTCCTTCTGTTGCACGGGTTTCCGCAGACCCGCGCGATGTGGCATGATGTTGGTCTGCGGCTGAGCACGGATTTCACCGTGATCGCGCCGGACCTGCGGGGGTATGGCGCCAGTGCCAAACCTCAGGGGACCAGAAATTATACCTTTCGCCATATGGCGCAGGATCAGCTGGCCCTGATGGAGCACCTTGGCTTTTCGACCTTCCACTTGGTCGGGCATGATCGTGGTGGCCGCGTAGCCCACCGGCTGGTGCTGGATGCGCAACAGCCCGTGCAAAGCCTCACGCTGATGGATATCGTACCCACGCATCTGCTGCTTGACCAGCTGTCGCGTCAGGTCGCAACGGCCTATTATCATTGGTTTTTCCTTGCCCAACCCGCCCCTTTTCCCGAAAACATGATCACCCACGACCCCGACACCTATTTTGAAAGCTGCCTGCTGGGCTGGGGGGCGGCAAAACTATCCGACTTCGCGCCCGACGCTTTGGCGGCGTACCGCGAAGCGTGGCGTCAGCCCGACACCATTCGCGGGATGTGTGCGGACTACCGCGCCGCCCTGCATCATGATTTCGACCTCGACGCCGCTGATCTGGCGCGCAAGGTGACCTGCCCAGCCCTGGTGCTTTACGGAGCGGATGGCGCGATGGCGCAGGCCTTCGATGTTCCCGAAACCTGGCGCAACCGGCTCGCCGACATGCGGGCAGCGGCTATTCCCGGTGGGCACTTCTTCGTTGATCAGTCGCCCGGGCCAACGTACGACGCGCTTGTGAATTTTCTGAAACAGGTCCCCGGCGGAACGCTCGCGCCGTCAGATTACCCCTGAGAACCGCTCTGGCAGCACATATTGGGTGCTGTAGTCGGGTCGCTTGAAGTGATAGTAGCCCTGAACACCCCGCTCGTCGCGCGGAGCCCAAGTGCGATGCATCCGCCGACGCAGCGGTTTCATGTTAAAGCCGTCGATCATTTCGAGCTCTGCAAAGGCTTCAAAAATTGCCCGGTCCTCACCACGCGTCTCCGCGAACCAGTGGCGTCCGATTGCCGCCTTCTTCGGATCCGCCTTCACTTGCGCGGTCATTGCATTGCGTTGGTTCATCACCTGCGTGAAGGTCCCAAAATCGCAATACTTCAGATGTAACAGATACAGCGGCTCCGGCGCATGCAGTTCGCCGTATTGCGCATAGTGACCGCCACGCGACAGGCGCGCCGGTGCCGAGACAATGCAGGGTTTGGAATAGTGCGGCGCAGGGCGCACGTGTCGCCGCGGCCCCAGTATCCTATCCGTGATCGGCTCCATCTCAAGATCAATGCGGTGGATCACCTCCAGCCCAAGCGGCGTCAGCACGCGCCCGGTCGGTGTCTTGTCCAGGAATTCGGGAAGATTGAGCCCCGTCTCCGGGTCAACGATCACCAGTTCATCGACATCGCCCACGACGACGTGGTCATAATAGCGCCTGAGCCCGTCCAGCAACCCGTTCAGAAGCCCCCAGCGCTTCATATCGAAGTTTTTGTGCGGATCGCCCGGTATGCCGATCACGTTGCAGCCAGCGGCCAGTTCCGCGACCTCGGGGCCGTGACCGTGGTTGACGATGGTGCAGTTTTCACGGCCCAGCATTTCGCCATAGTGACGCAGCCACGCACGCAAAAAGAACAGATCGTCGCGGACCATCGTAACAGCGGCGACTTTTTTCACAGTTCCAACAGCACGCGGTGCCTCCTCAACCCTTACAACCCTTCTACCCGACTGTTTTGTCGAACAAAACACATATTCATCCCGGGCTGCGGAGCGCCGGGCGAAGACCATGGAACGGGGGGGATGATGGCGCGGTTGACGGGGCTCGAACCCGCGACCCCCGGCGTGACAGGCCGGTACTCTAACCATCTGAGCTACAACCGCGCGATGTCGGGCGGGATAGGCCAAGTGCTTTCTGGCGTCAATAGCGCGGCGGCGGGAACGGTCTTCAGACGTGGATGTTCTGCCGTGTGAGATGAAAGTCTCACACATAACAGGATTTGTGTTAACCTTTTGCGAGGCGCCACATAAGGCGTCTGTTCTGGGAGGGACAAAAACGATGTTTGTACGCGTGACACATTACAAGATGAAACCGGAGTCGGTGCCGGTGATGACAGAAAAGCTCAATGAACTGAAACCGCAGATCATGGCCCTGCCGGGGATTCATCAGTTTATCAACACGCTGAACGAAGACGGCAGCGGATGCGTGGTGTCTGTTGTCGAAAGCCGGGAAATTTCGGATGCGAATGCAAGCGCGGTGGCTGCTCTGTGGGCGAATTTTCAGGATCACCTGACAGCGCCACCCAACGCAGGAGGCTATGACGTTATCGTCAACTGGTCCGCCTGAGGCGCCGCAAAAACGCAAAAAGGGACCCGCAGGTCCCTTTTCATGCAGCGGTGGCGCGGTTGACGGGGCTCGAACCCGCGACCCCCGGCGTGACAGGCCGGTACTCTAACCATCTGAGCTACAACCGCCCACTGCACGTGCACCCCATGGTGCGCGTTGGGACGTCTTATGGCGCAGCCGAAGGCACGTCAAGCACGTTGCGCGCCCGTCGCGAATTTTTTTGGCATCCTGCCACCCCTTCATTGTCTCCGCAGGTCAGCGGTCGTTGCGTCAACTCGCAGGTTCGCGCAAATCGCTGAGGATATGGCGCGCCATCTCCGCCCCCCACCGTTGATAGAGAGCGGGCCCGGGATGAAACCCGTCAGAGGCCATCACGTCAGGATCAAGCCCCCAATCGGGCTGAACAACCCGGGCCGTTGTGCGTTCGGTCTGTGCCCTGGACAGCGCGGATGAGAGCACGGCTGCGTGCCTCCCGAGGAAGCCGGCCAGAGGGTCGGGCAGCGCCGGAAACGCTTGTAGCGGCGGCACTGCCGTCACGTAGATCTGGCTGACACCGAAGTGGGATCGCAAAAGTTCGTGCAGTGCCCTTGTCTGCGCCACCCATCGGTCTGCCGGGGTCAGGCGGGTCACGTCGTTGACCCCCAGGGCCGTCACCGCGATGTCGAAGCTGCCACCGGGTTCCGCCGCCAGCCGTTCCGTCAGTTTGCGTGTCGTCAGACCGGTTTGCGCGATCAGCCGCCATGACACACAGAACTCTGCCGCCAGAGGCGCGACAAGCTGGCCTGACAGCGCATCCTCCTGCTGGTCCGCGCCTACCCCTGCAGCCGAGGAATCGCCGACGATCAAAAGCCGCAATGGACGACCCTGCCCGGCCTCGCCTGTGCGGTGCCCTTCGGGTTCCGGTAATCTCGGCGTTCTGGCGATCACGTAGAGGGCCTGCGCGACAAGAACCGGCGCGCTCAGAAGGCGCTTCACGATGCTCCGGCGCCCGCCCTGTTTGGTCGTGCGATCACCGGTCCGGCAGGGGGATGAATTCGGCATCATCCCCGGGTGGTAACTGAAAGCGCCCGTGCGACCAGTCACCGGCGCGCCAGGCCTCCTTGGCCGCGTCAATCCGATCCTTGGACGAGGCCACGAAGTTCCACCAGATGTGCCGTGGTCCGTTCAGCGTCGCACCACCCAGCAGCATCAGCCGTGCGCCCTCATCCCCCGCGGTGACGGATATCCGGTCACCCGGACGAAAAACGAGCATCTGGCCTGCATCGAAATCATCCCCCGCCACCGTCACCGAACCGGATACGACATAAACGCCGCGGTCCTCGTGATCATCCGGCAGCGGAAGCCGCGTGTGCGGCTCAAGCAACGCGTCTGCGTAAAATGTCTCCGAAAAGGTTTTCACCGGCGCTGTCTCACCATAGGCGGTGCCGAGGATCAGCCGTACCCGTTTGCCCTCGCCCTCCAGCATCGGCAGCGTGTCTTTTGCCGCATGTTCGAACGCGGCGGGGTCGTCTTCGGCCGCTTCCGGCAAAGCCACCCAGGTCTGGAGGCCAAACAGATCATGCGGTTTCTTGCGAATGTCACCGTCCGTCCGTTCGGAATGGGTGATGCCATGTCCGGCCACCATCCAGTTCACGGCCCCCGGTTCGATCCACTGGTCGGTTCCCAGGCTGTCGCGGTGATGGATCTTGCCCTTGTAGAGATATGTGACCGTTGCAAGACCGATATGCGGATGTGGCCGTACGTCGATCCCCTTGCCGGTCAGGAATTCGGCCGGACCCATCTGGTCAAAGAAGATGAAGGGGCCGACCATCTGCCGCTTGGGCGCGGGCAGCGCGCGCCGCACCTCAAAGCCCCCCAGGTCACGGGCACGGGGCACAATCACGGTTTCGATCGCATCGACGGCGTCGCCAATCGGGCAATCAGGATCAAGTGCAGGGTTCCAGCTCATCACATTGCCTCCTTGCTTTCCTTTTCACAGGATAGCGCAGCGGGCGCGCAACTCAATCCGGCGCACGTCAGATTTTGCGCTGTCCCCGCCCGGGGCGTATCGGCACGGCACTATCGTCGATCCGGCGCGCGGCCTGGTCCAGCCGGGCGGCCATGTGGATGATTTCCGACACGTCGCCAGCCGATTGCTCCAGCGCCATTTCATAGGCGGCATATTCGAGAAACTGCGCGGCCAGCTGCATGGCCTTGCGCACCCGTTCACCGTTTGGCAACACATCCAAAGCAGCCAAAGCCGATGAAAGGTCCACAACCTCGATGGAATTTTCGTCCGTCGGAGCGGTCATATCGGGTCCGCCTTCAACCACGTTTGTCCTGTTGCGACCAGATCGTCCGGGCCTTCAGGACTTAAACAGTTTTACAATCTCATTCTGGCCGGTTTGCCAGAATGATCACATGTGTCGCGTCACAATTGACCTATTGTTTACTTATTCGACTTTGAATTGAAGTCGAGCTTTCAAAACAATTTAGGCAAATTAACTTTTTTCGATAAAGATACAATTGTCAACTCAAGGTAGTTTCATCGCGCGGAATAAACACGCATAGCGGTAAAAATGCCCCGAACCTGCTTATTGCACGCGCCGCAGTGCCCCCACCGGCGGCTCCCGGAAGATTTCGAAAACCTCGGCTGATGATCTGTCAAGCTTTGCCGCGCAATTGATGAGATCGGCCACGTAGGTGGCGGTATGTGTACCGGCCAGTTCAAAGGCCGAGAACTCGACCAGCCGCGCGGCGATGCGCAGGGCCTGCCGCGTACGTTCGGAATGCGGCAGAGCTTTAAGCTGTTCAATAAGCGGATCAGCACCAGCATCCGCGGAGCTGGCATCGATCTCCTGCGAATCCATGACGTGTTCCTTACCGTTCCGCATCGCGGATCTCCTATATTTGACCTGCGGGGCGTCACTCCGCTGCGCTGCAACAATTGGCACAGGTCGCATGTGTTGGCGAGAGTGTGAAATGCTGTTTTGTATCAATCCGGTACGTCGGCAGGTTTATGCCGGAATCGGAGATGCGGCTGGCCATCTGCATTCAGGGAATTTTGGCGAATGGTGGGTCGTGAGAGGCTCGAACTCCCGACATCTTCGGTGTAAACGAAGCGCTCTACCAACTGAGCTAACGACCCGATGACGCGCGGTTTAGCCAAAGTCGCGAAAGGCTTCAAGCCCCTATCGACAAGCGGTTCATTTCTCCATCCTCCAGATGGTAAACAACGCCCTGCCCGCCCGGCAGCATGCCGATTTCCGAGATGTCCTTGCCCAGAATAATCAGGCGCAGCATCCGCGAGGTGATCCCGTGGGTCACCAATACCGACGGGCGCCGAAGATCGGCCAGAAACTCGGCGCAGCGCGCGTGCAGGGCGGCAAAGCCTTCGCCGCCCGGCGCCCGTTCATAAAGATCCAGGGCGCTTTCTTCACTTTCATCCATCGGCTGATCCGCACCCAGCGCGTTGCGGCGCAGACCTTCCCACTCGCCAACCGCGATTTCTGACAACCGCCGGTCCGTGTGAATGGCGCGCGCAAGCCCTTCCAGAGCGATGGACGCTGTATGAAATGCCCGTCCCTGCGGGCTGCAGATGACCTGAAAATCACGGAGGTCGCGGGCGCTCAGGATCTCGCGCTGCTGCTGCGCCTGCGCGCGCCCCAGCCGGGTCAACGGCGAATCAAGCCGCCCCTGGATGCGGTGCTGCGCATTCCATTCAGTCTGACCATGCCGCAGGACATAAACGGGTGGTGTCATCTTTCGAACGCTCCTCGGTGTCGTGCGAAACCGATGTCACCGACTCTGCGCCGACGCAATGGTGAATGTGAGCCATCGGGCCCTCCACTTGCGCCGGCAAGCGGCTCGATCCAGCGCATTCGGCGCAAGGCGCATGTAGATTGGCGCCTTTCGCAAGTACACAAACGGCTCCGGGCCACTATTTTTACGGGAATACGTCACAAGGCGCACAGGGAGCTTAGCATGACAATCGAATTGAAACTGAATGGGAAGACGCATCAGGTAGATGCCGATCCCGGAACCCCATTGCTGTGGGTCATCCGCGACGACCTGAAGCTGACGGGCACGAAGTTTGGCTGCGGCGTTGCCGCTTGCGGGGCCTGCACCGTGCATGTCGACGGCGAACCGGTCAGATCCTGCCAAACCTATGTTGAAGACCTAGAAGGGTCAGAAATCACCACCATCGAAGGCCTCGACTCCAAAGCGGGACAGGCCGTCCAGACCGCATGGGCTGAACTGGACGTGGTGCAGTGTGGCTATTGCCAGTCCGGGCAGATCATGTCGGCCGTCGGCCTGTTGAGCGAAAATGCGTCTCCGACCGTGCCGGAGATCGACGACTACATGAACGGCAATGCCTGCCGTTGCGCCACCTACCAACGCATCCGCGCCGCGATCCTGCGCGCCTCAGAACTGATGGAGGCCTGAGCCATGACCATGACCACAACCCGACGCACATTCCTCGCCTCCGCCGCCGCGGCAACCGGCCTCCTGGCGATTGGCGTCTCGCCCAAGGGCGCTCTGGCCAAGGCCACCGGCGGCGCCTTGAACCCCTTCGTCACCGTTGCCTCCGACGGGACTGTCACCGCGATCATAAAACACTTTGAAATGGGTCAGGGCACCGCAACCGGCCTTTCGAGCCTGATCGCGGAAGAGATGAACATGCCGCTCGACGCCATCGCCTTCGAATTCGCGCCGTCAGACCCCAACGTCTACAACAATCTGGCCTTCGGTCCCTTCCAGGGTACGGGCGGCTCCACCGCCATTGCGAACTCCTACCTGCAATATCGCTCCGCCGGCGCGGCCGCCCGCGAAATGCTGATCACCGCGGCTGCGAACCGCTGGTCCGTGGATGCCGCGACACTGTCCCTGAAAGACGGTGTGATCTCCGGCGCGGGACAGCAGGGCCCGATCGGCGATTTCGTGGCGGATGCAGCGGCGCTGGATGTGCCCGCCGAGCCCGCGCTGAAAGACCCGGGCGACTTCCGGATCATCGGGGATGAAACCGTCCACCGCAAGGATCAGGCCGGCAAGATAAACGGCACCGCGATCTTTGCAATGGACCTGCAACTGGACAATCAAATGGTCGTGGTCATCAAGCGATCACCGCGCATGGGGGGCGTTGTTACCTCTTTCGACGCCTCCGGGGCAGAAGACATCCGGGGGTTCATTCAGGCGCTGGCCTTGCCGAATGGCGCCGGTGTCGCGATCTACGCCGACAAGACATGGGCGGCGTTTCAGGCGCGCGATGCAGTCGACGTCACGTGGGATTTCTCTGCAGCGGAGAGCCGGGGCTCGGAAGAGATCAAGCAAGAGCTCTTCGCCGCCCTCGACAGCCCCTCCGAATACGATGCCTCATCAGACACCGACCTGTCGGACACACTCGCCGCCATCGAAGGCGCCGCACAGGTGGTGGAGGAAACCTTCTATTTTCCATTGCTCGCACACGCCCCGATGGAGCCTCTGGGGGCCACGATCGAACCGATGGCGGACGGCAGCGTGGTGATCCACGATGGCGCTCAATTCCCGACGAGCGACCATAACACCCTGGCGAGCATACTTGAGCTGCCGATGGAGAAAGTGAAGGTGAACACGATCCTAGCCGGTGGATCATTCGGGCGCCGCGCGACGCCCACGGCAGATTACCAGGTCGAAATCGCCCTCGCCTTCGCGATGACCGACCGGACCCGTCCGGTCAAGCTGGTCTGGTCGCGCGAAGATGACATTACCGGCGGTTACTATCGCCCGGCATTCGCCCACAAGGTGCGCGTCGGACTGGATGAGAATGGCACAATTGTCGGCTGGGATCACCGCATTGCCGGCCAGTCCATTTTCAAGGGAACTTTCTTTGAAAGTGTCATCGTGCGGGACGGGATTGATCACGCATCGGTCGAAGGGGCGGCGGATACCCCCTACGCGATCCCGGGCATGCACTTCGGCCTGACGGACAACAAGCCTGCGACCACCCTGCTCTGGTGGCGCTCGGTGGGGCACAGCCATACCGCCTACGTCATGGAAAGCATGATGGATATCGCGGCCAGGGCCGCGGGGCAGGATGCGGTTGCGTTCCGGCTGGCGTATCTGTCCGGTGACACGCCGGACCAGCAACGCAAGGCTGCTGTGCTGAAACTGGCCGCTGAAAAGGCTGGCTGGGGCAAGGCGGCAGCCGGTCGTAGCCAGGGCGTGGCGGTTCACAAATCCTTTGGCTCCTACGTGGCGGAAGTGGCCGAGATATCCCGCAATGCAGAGGGCGCGGTGAAAATCGAAAGAGTCACCGCCGCGGTTGATTGCGGTCTGGCCATCAACCCCGATGTCATCAAGGCACAGATCGAGGGCGGTATCGGCTACGGCATCGGTCACGTAATGCGCAACGAGATCACGCTGACAGATGGTGAGACGGATCAGTACAATTTTCCGGACTACGAGCCGCTGCGCATCCACGACATCGCGGCAATCGAGACGCATATCATCGCGTCTGCAGAGGCGCCGACCGGCATTGGTGAGCCCGGCACGCCGCCTGCAGGGCCCGCCCTGGCCAATGCCATCGCCGTGGACGGCCCCCGTGTCACGTCCCTGCCAATGATCAACGAAGGTGTCGAATTCGTTTAAGAAGGTGCTTTAAAGCCTTCTTATGAAACAAAAAACCCGCTGCAAGATGTCCCTGCAGCGGGTTTTTTGGCTGTTCACCGGAAAATCTGGTGGGTGATAAGAGATTTGAACTCTGCCCCCTCCCCTTTACCAGACTGATAACAAGGGATAATATGCCAACGCTTACGTCTCTTGTGTACTAGCGCAGTGTACTTGAAGTCAACTACAATTCCTCAGGGAACCAGACGTCAACAATCGTTTGACGACCTCAATATTTCACCATACGGGTCAGATGACCTCGGACAGCCACTGTATTCTATTGATGCGCAATGCAGCATCCTTACTGATGGACGGAAGGTAGACTTTAGCTGCGCCCCGGCACCAACAGCAGCCATGCGCAGGAAGCGGACATAGCAAAATTGCAAAGTCCGGTCTTCGTCAGGCACACGCATCTTGAGCGCCCCACTCCAAACACTGAAGAACTCTCTGGTTCCTTCAATGAAAGGGTGGCATATCGTAAGGTAGATTTTGGGAGTTACTTTATTGTAGACGCATATCTTTAGGCTCGGAGAAACAACCAATGACCGCATCAAGAAAAGAAGTAACCTGGGACCCGCTAGAAGCGGCAGGAAACATCGATGCGAACGTCCTCGCCGCGGCAAAGAAGCGTGAAATCAAAAACATTCTGAAGTCGTATGTCAGCAACTACGATCCATTTTCGGAGCTCATTCAAAATGCGATGGATGCCGTTGAAAGGCGTTTCGGCTCCGAAGAAAAGGACGGAGCAAAACTGAAAATCTATATTGATCTTGCCGAGAATTCTGTAGAGGTGATCGATAATGGCTGTGGCTTTGAAGAAGCTGAGTTCAAAGCATTTCTTGCTCCCAGCATTTCCTTCAAATCTGGTGGTGAGACACGCGGCAACAAGGGTGTTGGCGTGACCTATATCGCGTATGGCTTTAACGAATTAACCATTAGAACCAAAAATGACTTCTTTGAATATGAGGGGGTTATGCGTCGGGGTCGCGAATGGATCGAGAATCAGGCTGGGACGGTATCACGCCCGATGATTGAACCAGCAAAGGTCGGTAGCTCGAAGTTTGAAGAGCTGGACCAGGGCACTAGCTTCAAAATTTCATTTTCGGGAAACCATGTTCGTCCAAGCAGTTTGGGTTGGTACCAGGCAAAGACTGCAGAGCAATGGCTGTACCTGTTGCTCGTCAAGACTCCTCTTGGTGCCATCAATCTTCCCGACTGTTCAGCAACCAGGATTCAATTCGACCTCGAGGTGGTGGACAAGGAAGGTAAGACTACCCGGGTCAATAGCTTTGCGCCAAAGTACAAATATCCTCATCTAGAAATCAAAGCAAGTCAACAGCTTAGGAAGATAGTCGAGATTCAACAAAAGGCGCTTAGTAGAGGCAAGGATCCATCAAAAGCCATCGACAAATTCCGTAAGTCTAACGGTATTTGGGAATCCTACTCGTGCGATGAAGCTCTGGAGCTAGCGAAGCTTTCTCCGAACGAAATTCAGCTTGCAAAGGATCACCAGCTAACCGCCGACGGCTACTTCGTTTACTCAACCGAGGTCTGGGATCAGGTAAATGACAAAAAAGCAAAGCTTCGAAAAGGACTTCGTGTCATACGAGGTGGTTTGCAGATAGCAAGTAATGGCATGCCTCAGGGTGAACTCATCACCATTCCATTGACAAAAAGCATTGGCCACCAGAATCAAAGTCACATCATCGTACACCTGGAAGGCGCCGAGCCCGACTTGGGCCGAAAAGGCTTTCAGCCAGAGCTTAAAGACTTAGCGGAAAAAATAGCTGTGGGGATCGTAAGGCAGCTCAGTGCGAGGAGAGAAGACATCCTCAAGTCTGATAGCGGCGCACAAGCAGATATCGAAAAAGAGATTAAGGTTCACGAATGGCTCAAAAACCAAGAAAGGCATGAGTCTGAGCATCCACTAATCCTAAAGAATGACAAATTCTTCTTACCTACCAAGAAAATCTCTGTGATGTGTGTTCCTCAAAGCGAACAAGACGTTATTGTGCTTTTTAACCAGCTTATTGCTGGCGGTGTTATTCGTGGATTGAAGCTTTTGGCCACATCGCAGTCTTCGCAATATGATGGCGTATTCAGGTTCTCAGCCGAAGACCCGCTGGTTGATTACACCTACGACAAGAATGATAATCCGCTTGGCGTTTTTGAGGAGCAGCTCACCAAGCGGTATATCACCCAACCAAAGGTTTTGGAGTACAAGTACTGCCTGGACGGATTGATTAGAGAATTTGAAGGTGGAGACAAACATGAAAATGACGTTGACCTAGCAATTTTTTGGGAGATGGGAAAGGAGTTTGACAAGGAGTACTCTGTCGTTTCCTACCTTGATGAGGAACAAACGCATCACCGCACTCACCACGGCTTAACACACCGCTTGAACTCCGCAAATTCTCATATCGAAGTAATATGCCTCAAAGAACTCTTCCAACTTCTGAACGATCCAAGTGAGGCTCAATCCTATCAGCAGTCAGAGTACGGTGACGACATCTAGTGTCTTACCCGAGAGTTCAGATAAGCGGCTCAACGCCTTTGTAGCCCATGCTTCGCTTTCGCCAATGTCCGTTCCTGTCCTGGCATTCGCATATGTTCATGGTGCAGCAAAGGTCAGCTCCCTGCCCATCCTTCGAGAAGAATGGGTCTCAAGATGTCGTTTGATCGTGTCCGCTTTGGGCTGGCGTCTGTCATCCGAGCAAGCTGTTGCCAAGATTTGCATCGAGCTCACTTTGACTAGTGCTGCACTCAGTACAAAGGCACATTGATCTAACCAAGCTCTGGGCCATTGAGTATGATTAAGAAGAAGAAGAACATAACAGCAATTCCAACCGCCATTTGATACAGCAAGAACAGCGCTATACGGACGTACTTTTTGTATTTTGTTCGTACGGTAGATAGTTTTTTTGTGAACTTGTCGACCTGCGTCCAACTGTAATAGATAGTTACCCTTTGAAAAAGGTAGAAACCAGCAAGGAAGAAGCCAGGCGATAACAAATGTAAAAACGGTGTGAACGCCGGATCGACGGCCTCTGTAGGAGACTGGCTTAGAATGATCCCTTGAACCCCGACGTACATAAGGGATCCAGAGACACCTAGACCAGCGCACATATCAATGAACCATTTGGGGTCCTTTGGACGTCTGATCCGCATAACTCAGTCTCGCCGTTGTTAACCTCATTCTAGGCCGGATTTGTACCAAACCCAAGGCTCGGCCCACGCTAATGTTAAAGAAAGTTGAGCAATAAAAGAATGACAGGTTTGTCTGCTCCACTTGCCTTAGGACCGCTTGAACCAAGGTCCGCTTCGGGCTGGCTGTGGTCATCTGACCAAAACCTTCAGATGTCGGCTGCGAGCCCAAGTTGTACATAGAAAAGTCTTCGTGTTGACGGTACGAAGTCAGTTTAGCAGCGCCTGATTTGAGGAGAGACTTGTCGTGTTCTTGGCGAACGAAATCGGTAAGATGTACTCTGAAATTGAAAGCTACAACGGCGACTTTGGAGACCCAATTGTCGATACGTTTTCGTTTGATCCGTGGACCTACCTTGAACGCAATGACTTGTCTGAATTTGAGCGCAGAGGAGTGATGGTCGCGCTACTTGTTATACTCATGACGGCAATTGACAATTCGACTTATGAGGACGCTTTAATGTCAGACTGGGGTATTCGCGCGTTGGCGCTTATGGGGAGCGAAACGGTCAAAGTGTACCCACTCTTTACGGACGCCCTCAAAGCCTTCGATCAATCGGAAGACGAATTTCTTTCTGCGTTGAGAACGATTTATTCAGAGTGGGTGCAGCCAGTAACAAAGGGATAATGCAGGTCGGAACTTACGGCGTAGCAACGTACCGTTTTTCAACGTCCGCTTAGTCCGCTGACCCGTCATAGGACGCCAAAATCCAAGGTCTGCTTAGGGCTGACAACGGTCTTTGGACGCGATCCGCATGGGCTGCAGCAGTGGGCCGTACTCGCTTTTTGGCACGAGCTTGCCAATACTCCAGAACCCGGTTGTCCGCAGAAACGCCTAGATACCGGATACGGCGCAGCTATTGGTTCCATGGTTACGTATCCTCGTTCACAGAGCATAGCTTGGACAAATGGGAACAGTCACGCGCACAACAAACTTGCAAACTCATATCCCCCACTTTCCTAGAGCAGCCTCAGCCGCTACCGGGTCCGCTTTGATCCTTAGAACTGTCTGTCTACTGACGCCAGCAGCTTTTGCTATGGCTGTAGTTCCCGCCCCTTCTGCTGCCATTGTTTGCACCAGTTCGAGAGCGTCGCGGCTATAGCTCGGCTTCTTCCCTCGGTACTTCACCGGGTTGCTCTTGTTGGCCTCTATCCCGGCTCTCTGGGCCTCTTTGGACGCCTCAGCTTGTGCCTGTGCCGTCGCAGCCATGAAGGCGATGAGAGCGTCTCTCACGGCCTCCTGCATGGGGTCAGTCGTTGCGCCATCGAATGTCATTCCATTGATCACAGTGCGGACTATGACGCCCTGTCGCATGAACGTCCTGATCGTGTCCGTGACGTCTTGGTAGTTCCGCCCTAGGCGATCCACCCAGCGTACCACCAACACGTCCCCGCGCCGCAGTCGGTCAAATAGCCGCTTGCCTTGCGGACGCTCACTCAGCTTCGTCGACACACCAGACACACCCTCATCGGCGATCACCTCGTCAATCTTGAAGCCTGCCGCTTCGGCTTGGGTCAATTGGTGGCTGGCGTCTTGTTCTTGAGTGCTGACGCGAGCGTATAGGATGGTCTGTGTCATGCTGTCTCCATATGTTCATAAGGGTACTGTCCGTAGACATGGGTGACCGTAAATAATAGTCAACCCTTACGGACAGAAAAACACGCGCTCATCCATGTGTACGCAAGCCCATACCCTACTGGACACTCCAGTGATCGAGGCGACCGGGGTTGCACTGAGGTACGTCCGTAGGTACTTGTAAAGGCAGCGGTATCTATGCGTTGTCGCTTAGATGTTCGTCCGTTGCGCTGATTAAACAGACAAGGAGACGACCATGAAAGAACTCATCGACATCCGCATCCCTTTCTTAGGAAGAATCTACCTCCAGTGGGACACTGTCACCTGCTCCCAATACTCGTGGGAGATCGTCCCCAGCGAAACAGTGAGAGAGTTGTACCTGTGCGCAGGTCCCTTCAGGCTCTACCTGACACCTGTTCCTTGTCGGGTTCGCTGAGCAGGCCACACCACCAGCCCGACCGGCATGGGGGAAGTTCGGGATCGCCGACGTATATGGTAGGGCGCTCAGAAATTTGCCCCTCAAAACGGCTCCTCCTCCATGCCCATATCCTCCTCCAAGACGTATCCGTACTCTGCTGCGTGCTCTTCAAACAGGTGGCGCATTCCTTGGCTCCCCAATCTTGCAACCACCACCAAACAAGCTGCCTGAGGCCGACGATGCGCCATGTCACCGAGTGGTTTACCTATGATGTCGTCCAAGGCGTCAGCTTCAGCTATGATCCATTCGTCCCAATCCTCAGCTGAAAAACTCCGGTCATCCTGCGATTTGAGTTCGCGCTGGGCTTGATGCCAGCTTGTTGGCAGTTCGCCCGCGTCGGGTGCATTCAGCAACTGCCTGCGCGTGCGTCGCATTGTGGCGATGGTTCCATCTGACATACCGGACGCTTTCACGGTTTGTTGCCGCGAATACGTCTCGCCCAAACAAACGAGCTTCCACGCCACGTCGGCACGCTCGCCGTTGGTCAGTGGCAATCGTATCTTGGTGTTCTCAGCCAGTGCAAGAAGGCGGGCTTCATCAAGCGTGCAGCGGTGGACAACAGCCGGGACGTTCTTCGCCCACTTCTGCTGCCGGTATGCCTCAAGCCTATGGTGACCATCGACAAGCACCAGTTCACCCGTTTCCGCGTCCTCCCAAAGTGTGAGCTCGTCGAGCTTTCCGGTGTTCTTCAAGACCTTGATCAGCTCCCCTACGTGGTGCTCGTATGTGTCGCTGTGCCGGAACTGGAACGCATCTGGTCGGGTTTCGATTGATTGCAGGCTGACGCTACGCCTTGTGGGGCGTTTAAGGCTCTGATCTTTCATGAATTCTCTCACATGTTCTGTTGTGGCTTGTGGGGTCAGTTGGCTGGTAAAACCTGTGCAATATGCACACCCCTGTAGCTGCACACCCCAGCTGTTCCCTACAGCTACTCTGTGCTGCTTGACTGGGGCTATCTCTACAGTTTCACCGAAGCGTCTTACACCGTCCTCCAAGGACCCAGACAAGCTGAAGCCAAGCCTGAGCGATCAGTGTGGCTAGCTCGCGCTATGACGCCCTAGTGACAGGCTCAGGAGGAGCTCACGGTTCGGTGGGGGGCTATGGTGGGACTTAATTCCAGTATGCCGCCTTGGCTTCTACCATGGGCCCTAGTCAAGGTAAGAGGGGAACTTCTGCATTTCCAATGCCAGCCCCGGCAGCATTGCCTCGCTCTTTCCGTAACCCGCATCAGACCCGCTTGTTGAGCGTCCGCTTATGTATAGCTTTGCTGCGTGCGCCATTCCTGATCCCATAGCTCTGTCCTCAAACAGATGTCGCCAACCATGGTTCGGCATCAGTCCGCTACGGGTTATCGCCAAATCATCCCTGATCCAGTCACGGACGTTTGATGCGGTACGTTTCGGGAAGAGGCGATGATCGCCTTTTGCGTCCGCGTTCTGCACAAATTCAATCAATCCTTGCTCTAGCAGGTCTGCGTGCACTGGAACGCGCCGCTCGCTGTGTTGGTTCTTCAAGCTTTTGCCTCCCATAGTGGTCACTCGAATGAACCACAAACCTTCAACCTGATAGAATGAACTCTGCGTCAGCTGCGCCATCTCATTTACGCGTGCTCCGGTGTAGGCACACATCCAAGGTATCCACCTCAGGTAGGGTTTTGCTTGGGCGCTAGCAGCCCTCAGCACTGTGCGTGCCTCGTCTAGCGTGAATGCTCGCTCCTCCGACGGTGTTTCCAAGTATTCAGGACGCTTGACATGATCCAGCGGGTTTCCTGACGGGAATAGCTCCCCAAAGTGTTGCTCCCTAGCCCACTCGATCACAGTTCGCACGTTCTGGAGACGCTGTCCTATAGTCTTATTCGAAAGCCTACCTTCCTTCAGCATTGATCGCTTCCACCCGTCTGCCTCCCTAGCTGTGATGCTCGCCAAGTCCTCGCTGCCTCTGTACTTTGCAAACTCACTCGCCGCCGCACGATACTTCCTGACCGTGGACACTGGCATCACCTTGGCATCACGCCCACTGCCTTTCTCGCTCACTCTTGTGTCAACAGTGGTATTGAAGGTCAGTACGCTGGCTTGACCGTGGGAATTGCTGTCGGTCGCGGCGTCGGGGCTGAGCACTTCTAGCGGAGCAGGGTATTTGTTTGTTTGGCCTGTATCGGAATAGTCGCCTCCAGCTTTCCGAGAACTCACCTCCGCCATTTCAGACATTGCAGATGCGACGTGCTCCACTAACCGGCTTCGGGAGCCTGCTTCAACAAGCAGCCCCTTCTTTCTGAGAAAAGCATCCGTGATAGCCCCATAGCGGGCCTCTAGTGCCTCCATTTTAGTTTTGGCAGTGGATACAGCCAGCGGGTGCAATGCGCCTTCAGCGGCTTGCTTGTCAGCGTCTATCATGCGCTCCCAAAACTCAGGAGAGCCGGGTTCGTCGTCAAAGATGCTGATCCACAGTTGTCGTATCTCTCCCGCAATAGCGAGGGAAGCCTTATGTGTCAGCGGTTGCGGGCCTTTGCGAACAGTCTCCCAGAAAGCTTCAACTGAAGCTAACGCTCTTACAAACCGCTGTTTTGCTTCCTGCGCTTCCTTGGTTTGGAGAGATACCTTGACCGTGTCACGGATAGCGACAGTTTTGGTGGCATTGGCTATTGGAATGGCTATCGTTCTGCCATTCATCTTTGCAGTTATGTCCGAAGGCACACGCACCCTCAGGTAATAGGTCTCCCCAATCTTAATCGGGCTCGGCATCGGTATCCTCATTGTGTACCACCCCTGTGTACCAGTTGGGGCGCTGCATTATCCTGAAACTACAAGAGCTTATTGAAATCAATGAGGTAGTGTGGTGGGTGATAAGAGATTTGAACTCCTGACATCTTCGATGTGAACGAAGCGCTCTACCACTGAGCTAATCACCCTCAACCGATGACGTACCCAACGATGGCGATGCGTGCAAGGGGGATGTTGAGGTCAGGCGCTGCCGGTTTCGGGTTTCGGCGCGGGAACGGCCTTCAGCGGGGCATCGTTCTGGCGCAGTTTGACCACCATGACCCGACCATTAGCGAGTTTCTTTTCCCGGTTGATGCGAAGCCGTCCCAGCGGTGGCAGGATCAGGGAACGCCCCGATGCCAAGGTTTCTCCCAACTCAGCGAGCATCGCTTCAATAACGGGTTTAGCGTCTTTTTTCTTGATCCCGGCACGTGCCACGACGTTGTCGATCAATTCTTTCTTACGCATCGCAGTGGTTTGATCAGGTGCGGTATCGCCCGCCGTCGCCGCCTTCGTGGCACCCACCGTTTTTGCAGCAGTGGCCTTCGGGGCTGTTTTCGCCGCAGTTTTCGGCGGTGTTACCGCTTTGCGCACGGTCGCCTTTGCACGCGGCGCGGGTTTACGGGTGGTGGTTTTCGCTGTGCTCATGTCGCCTCTCTGACCGCTTTTGCGGTGCTCTATTGCAACGAACGCGCGCATGCGCTGTTTCGTTATTGGCAACAGTCTAGGCACAAATCGCCGCCAAAATCCACTTATTCGGATGAAATCCCAACGTGACGGGAGTTTGTGTCTTCATTAAGACACTCGGGGGTGCGCGACGGCAGGCGTTACCGGGCCGCTGATTTCCGATAAATCTTCCGACAGATCAAACAAAAAAAGCGCGGCTGTGTGAGCCGCGCTTTTCTGATCTTGTGTTTCCGGATCGAGGCTAATGCGCCGTGGCCGCATCGGAGTTGTCGGATTTCGCCGCAAGCGCGGCGGCCGCCGCCTCCTCCGCTTCCTGATCCCACTCGATCGCTTCCGGTGTCTGCACCAGTGCATGTTTCAGCACCTCGGAGACATGACCGACCGGGATGATTTCCAGACCTGCTTTCACATTGTCCGGTATCTCCGGCAGGTCCTTGGCGTTCTCTTCCGGGATCAGAACCGTGGTGATCCCACCGCGCAGGGCGGCCAGCAGTTTTTCCTTGAGCCCACCGATCGGCATCGCGTTACCACGCAGCGATACCTCGCCCGTCATCGCAATGTCCTTGCGCACCGGAATCTGCGTGAGCACGGAGACGATCGACGTTACCATCGCGAGGCCCGCGCTTGGCCCATCCTTCGGCGTTGCCCCGTCAGGCACGTGCACGTGAATGTCGATCTTGTCGAACTGCGGTGGCTTCACACCGATTTTCGGGCTGATCGAACGCACGTAAGAGGACGCTGCATCGATGGACTCCTTCATCACATCGCCGAGCTTGCCGGTGGTCTTCATCCGGCCCTTGCCCGGCAGACGCAGCGCTTCGATGCTCAAAAGCTCCCCGCCGACAGAGGTATAGGCCAGCCCGGTAACGACACCAATCTGATCCTCTTTTTCCGCAAGCCCGTAGCGGAACTTTTTCACACCGAGAAAATCATCGATGTTTTCATCCGTGACGGTGACCGCCTCCGCTTCCTTCTTGATGATCTTGGTCAGTGCCTTGCGGGCCACTTTCGCAATCTCACGTTCAAGGTTCCGCACACCGGCCTCGCGCGTGTAGGTGCGGATCATCTCGGTGATCGCGGATTCCTGCAGATCGAATTCCTTGGCTTTCAGCCCGTGGTTCTTGATCTGCTTCGGCACAAGGTGCTGTTTTGCGATCTCGCGCTTCTCGTCCTCGGTGTAGCCCGCCAGCGGAATGATTTCCATCCGGTCGAGCAGCGGCCCCGGCATGTTATAGCTGTTGGAGGTGGTCAGGAACATCACGTTCGAGAGGTCATATTCGACCTCAAGATAGTGATCCACGAAGGTGGAATTCTGTTCCGGATCAAGCACTTCCAGCATGGCGGAGGCTGGGTCGCCCCGGAAATCCTGGCCCATCTTGTCGATTTCATCAAGCAGGATCAGCGGGTTTGTCGTCTTGGCCTTTTTCAGCGCCTGGATGATCTTGCCGGGCATCGAGCCGATATAGGTGCGCCGGTGCCCACGGATCTCACTCTCATCGCGCACGCCGCCGAGCGAGATGCGGATGAACTCACGCCCTGTGGCCTTCGCAACGGATTTGCCCAACGAGGTTTTACCCACGCCCGGCGGGCCGACAAGACACATGATCGGGCCTTTCAGCTTGGAGGAGCGCTGCTGCACCGCGAGATACTCGACAATCCGCTCTTTCACCTTCTCAAGGCCGTAGTGGTCGTCATCCAGCACCTTCTGAGCCCGGCCCAGATCCTTTTTCACACGGGATTTCACGCCCCAGGGAATCGACAGCATCCAGTCGAGGTAGTTGCGCACCACGGTCGCCTCGGCGGACATCGGGCTCATGTTCTTGAGCTTCTTGATCTCCGCATCCGCCTTTTCGCGCGCTTCCTTGCTCAGCTTGGTCTCGGCGATCTTGGCTTCCAGTTCGGCCACTTCGTTCTTGCCGTCCTCGCCATCGCCCAGCTCCTGCTGGATCGCCTTCATCTGTTCGTTGAGATAGTATTCGCGCTGGGTGCGTTCCATCTGGGATTTGACGCGGGTCTTGATCTTCTTTTCGACCTGCAGCACAGACATTTCGCCCTGCATCAGGCCGTAAACCTTCTCCAGCCGCTCGCTCACGCTCAGCGTCTCCAAAAGGTCCTGCTTCTGATGCACTTCGATGCCCAGATGGCCGGCGACCAGATCGGCCAGCTTGGCTGGTTCGGTACTTTCACCGACGGCTGCAAGCGCTTCTTCCGGAACGTTTTTCTTAACTTTCGCGTAGCGTTCGAACTCGTCCGAAACGGTCCGCAACAAGGCCTCTGTCGTGGCCAGATCGCCGGGCATCTCGGTCAGGTATTCGGCACGTGCCTCAAAGAAATTGTCGTTCTCAAGGTATTCGGTGATGCGCACGCGCGCCTGCCCCTCGACCAGCACCTTGACGGTGCCATCGGGCAGTTTCAGCAGTTGCAGCACATTGGCCAGCACGCCCGCCTTGTAAATGCCATCGCTTTCAGGGTCGTCCACGCCGGGATCAATCTGGCTGGACAGGAGAATCTGCTTGTCGTCCGCCATCACTTCTTCCAGCGCGCGAACAGATTTATCGCGCCCGACGAAAAGCGGTACGATCATATGAGGGAACACCACGATATCGCGCAATGGCAATACAGGGTATGAGGCGTTCAGGGGCTCTTGCATGCTCTTTCCTTGTTTTTGGCAAGACGGCGCTGGTCCCGCATGTGCAGCAACACTTGGCCATCTCCGGGTTCGGAAGACAAAGGTGGGGCGCTCCCGGCCTGAAATCAACCTTACCGTTGTTATTGTTCTCGCCAGCATGGCCACAGATATCGGGAATCACAAGCCTCCAAATCTGGCCACGAGCGACGGAAATGGCGATTATGTCATCTTCAACCGGTCCTTTCGCAATGCCGGTGCCGCGCGGGCCCGGGGTCGGGAGCTCAGCGCCGCGCCGATGCCGACCCTGCCCCGATTTTTCGCCATCATGGATGGCTCACGACGCTGGCGGATATGTCATCGGCTCCATCACATTTAACGCGCCCAAAAGACGTCACCCTTTCACCGGGCGGATGGTATTGACGATCAATGGCAGGGGCGTGGTGGGCATATTGGCAAGTTCGCAGTGGGGTCTCGTCTGTGTAAGCCGCACCGGGTTAAGCTTGTGTTAATCATAAATCTGAAATCGGCGAATGCGCCGCGCCTCAGGGTCACAACGGCGGAATATCGCCCTCTTCCCGCGCCGCATGAAACGCATCCTGCCAGTCAGCAAAGGTACCCTGCGCTATCGCCGCGCGCATGGCGCTCATCAGATCCTGATAGTAGGTGAGATTGTGCCATGTCATCAGCATCGAGGAAATGATCTCCTGACTGCGGAACACGTGGTGCAGATAGGCGCGGCTGTAATCGCGACAGGCAGGACAGCGGCAGGCCGCGTCCAAAGGGCGCGGATCGTCCGCGTGCCGCGCGTTCTTGATGTTGACCACACCATGCCGGGTGAACGCCTGCCCGGTGCGGCCGGATCGGCTGGGCAGCACGCAATCCATCATGTCGATGCCGCGCGCCACGGCGCCGACGATGTCATCCGGTTTGCCGACGCCCATCAGGTACCGCGGCTTGTCCTGCGGCAGTTGATCCGGTGCGAAATCCAGAACGCGAAACATCGCTGCCTGCCCTTCACCGACGGCAAGACCACCCACCGCGTAGCCATCGAACCCGATATCTTGCAGCGCCGCGGCACTCTGCGCACGCAGGTCTTCCTCCAACCCGCCCTGCTGAATGCCGAAAAGCGCATACCCGGGGCGATCGCCGAACGCATCGCGTGACCGGGCGGCCCATCGCATGGACAATTGCATGCTGTCCGAAATGGTCTTGCGATCCGCGGGCAAGGCCGGGCATTCGTCGAAACACATCACGATGTCGGACCCCAGCAACTTCTGGATCTCCATTGACCTTTCCGGCGTGATCTCATGCTTGGAGCCGTCGATATGGCTTTTGAACGTCACCCCGCGTTCGGTCAGTTTGCGCAACGCCGCAAGGCTCATGACCTGAAAACCGCCCGAGTCCGTCAGAATCGGCCGCTCCCAGTTCATGAATTTGTGCAGGCCGCCCAACCGGTCGATCCGTTCGGCGGTGGGGCGCAGCATCAGGTGATAGGTGTTGCCCAACAGGATATCCGCCCCGGTTTCGCGCACCGAGGCGGGCATCATCGCCTTGACCGTCGCCGCCGTGCCCACCGGCATGAAGGCCGGCGTCCGAATGTCGCCTCGCGGCGTCGAGATCACCCCGGTACGGGCCTTCCCGTCCGTCGCGGTTCTGGCAAAGCTGAACCTCTGCATGAAAACACCTCTTGACTGATGGACGGGGCGATAACCGGAAGTCACTCAACTTGCAATCTCTGGCGCAACCGGCCACTTTCACGGCGAAGGTACTTAACGAGGACAGGTAATTTGGACTTCGAAGAACTCATAGTGTCGCTGATCGAAAGCAGTCTGGTCTTTCTTCTGCTGGCCGCGCTTTTCATCGTTTTGGTCGTCAAGGCCGTCAAGATCGTTCCGCAATCCGAGAAATACGTGATCGAGCGGTTCGGGCGGCTGCGGTCGGTTCTCGGGCCCGGTATCAACCTGATCGTGCCTTTCATCGACCGCGTGGCGCATGAAATCTCCATTCTGGAACGGCAACTGCCCAACGCCAGCCAGGACGCGATCACCAAGGACAACGTGCTGGTTCAGGTCGAAACCTCCGTGTTCTACCGTATCACCGAGCCCGAGCGTACCGTCTACCGCATCCGCGACGTGGACGCCGCCATCGCCACGACCGTGGCCGGCATCGTGCGGGCGGAAATCGGCAAGATGGACCTCGACGATGTGCAGGCCAATCGCGCGCAGCTGATTTCCACCATCAAGGCCTCGGTCGAGGATGCGGTGGACGACTGGGGCATCGAGGTGACGCGCGCCGAAATTCTGGACGTCAATCTCGATCAGGCGACCCGCGATGCGATGCTGCAACAGCTCAATGCCGAACGCGCCCGCCGGGCGCAGGTCACCGAGGCCGAAGGGTCGAAACGAGCTGTGGAACTGGCGGCGGATGCCGAGCTTTACGCCTCAGAGCAGACCGCCAAGGCACGCCGCATCCTCGCCGACGCTGAAGCCTACGCAACACAGGTGGTGGCGCAGGCGATCAATGAAAACGGGCTGGAAGCCGCGCAGTATCAAATTGCCCTGAAACAGGTGGACGCCCTGAACGCGCTTGGTGCGGGTGATGGCAAGCAGACCATCGTGGTGCCGGCTCAGGCCATCGAAGCCTTTGGTGATGCCTTCAAACTGCTCAAAGGGCGCGGGTCATGACCGGGCTGCTTGATCTGTGGTGGGTCTGGATGGCCGCAGCGCTTGCGCTGGCGGTGATCGAGGTTCTCGTGCCGGGGTTCATATTCCTGGGTTTTGCGCTCGGCGCGCTGGTCATGGTGGCCGTCGTCCTGGCGGCTCCCGGGCTGAGCGCTGCCGCGCTGCTGGCGCTTTTTTCCGGTCTGTCGCTTCTGGCATGGATCGGATTGCGGATCGCCTTCAAAAAGCAATCCAGCGGTGCCCGCGTCGTGCACCGGGACATCAACGACAACTGAGACATGCCCGCGGCGCCGCCGCGCTGCCTTGCCGGATCACGATGGTTGAGATCGCGGGGGGCACCTGTTACCCCCGGTGAAATGCAAAACGGAAAGCTGACATGGACAAGCTGACATTTGGTTGGGAGGAATGGGTGGCATTGCCCGACCTCGGTCTGCCCGCGATCAGGGCCAAGGTCGATACGGGCGCGCGCACCTCTGCCCTGCATGCCCATGATATCGAGGTTTTCGGTCCCGCCGCGAAACCCAAGGTGCGGTTCAACGTGCATCCGATTTCAGGTCGTCAGGACGTCTCGATAACCTGCTCGGCACCGCTCGTGGACCGCCGCGAGGTGACATCCTCCAACGGCGAGACCGAGCAGCGGTTTGTCATCGCCTCAACGCTGAGCGTGGGGGAACAGGAATGGCCGATCGAGATCACGCTGACCAACCGCGCGACAATGTCGTCGCGCATGCTGCTCGGGCGTCAGGCGCTGAGCGATCACATTTCCATCTCGCCCACCGAAAAGCGGCTGCAGCCGGATCTGAGCTACGATGTCTATCACACCGCGGCCCTGAAGCGCCGCGCGCCCAAACGCGCGCTGCGCATTGCCGTGCTCAGCCGCGAGGATAATTACTCGACCCGGCGGCTGGTCGAGGTCGGCGACGCCCGCGGTCACACCGTCGAGGTCATCAATACGACCCGGTGTTACATGGCGATCAACACCATGGCCCCCGAAGTGCACTATGATGGCAAGCGACTGCCCCGCTATGACGCCGTCATCCCGCGCATCGGCGCGTCGATCACCCCTTATGGCACCGCCGTGATCCGCCAGTTCGAGACGATCGGCACCTATTGCGTGAACGGTTCGGCGGGCATCACCGCATCACGGGATAAACTGCACGCACATCAGGTGCTGGCCTCCAAGAAGATCGGCATGCCGGTCACTGCCTTTGCCGCCTCGCCCAAGGATACATCCAACCTGATGGGTCTCGTGGGCACCGCGCCGCTGATCGTGAAGCTGCTGGAAAGCACGCAAGGCAAGGGTGTGGTGCTGGCGGAGACCAAGAAGGCCGCCGAATCCGTGATTGATGCTTTTCGCGGTCTCAAGGCCAATTTCCTCGTTCAGGATTTCGTCAAGGAAGCGGCGGGCGAAGATATCCGCTGCCTCGTTATTGCGGGCAAGGTTGTCGCCGCAATGAAACGCACTGGCGCTGAGGGTGATTTCCGCTCCAACCTGCACCGGGGCGGCTCAGCGACGGTTGTCCGCATCACCAGGGAGGAGCGCGACACCGCGGTGCGGGCCGCTCGCGCCTTCGGTCTCGGCAAGGCCGGAGTGGACCTGTTGCGCTCCACCGATGGGCCGAAGGTACTGGAGGTCAACTCGTCCCCCGGTTTCGAGGGCATCGAAAAAGCCACTGGCAAGGACATTGTCGGAAAGCTTTACGACGAAATTGAAGCACGGGTGAAACCGCAACCTTCGCGCCGGCGCAAGGCCTAAGGCACCCGTCCGCAGTTGCGATGGCGCCCAGCGTTAAAAGCGCGGTGCCAGTGCAACCGGGTCGGGGTCGGACACGCGCGAGACTTGACTCTGCCCTGACCGCCGCCACCTTGTGACAAGCTACCCCGTGTATCTGCGACTATCACGGCAAGTATCCATGTCACTGTAGAGGGACACTAAGTATTGCAGTAACCGGAAGACCCCCGATGAAGCCGGAAGAAGGCGGATGCAGCCCACAAAAAAAAGGGCTTTCAGCCAGCGGGACAGAAAATTTTCCGTTTGCATTGATGTCCTTCAGCACCGCCCAAAAACGGCCCTGAGGGCCTATAAACGTCATTATGTGACATAAATAACTGCAAACCCCATGATCCGGCGTAAATCTCTTATAATAAAGGGTTTTCGCCCGATCCTAGCAAGCATGACGGCGGACTATCTAGCAGATTTCGGTATGCGAACTGGGAAATGGGCTTCCCGGTTCATTTCGGATTTCCCAGAAAGGGAAATTGCGCGCCAATTCAGCGTCTTAGCCAAATCATAACCAGAAATCAGCCTTGCGGAAGTGGGAAACGATTTGGCCGCTAATTCGCTACAGGCAGAGATAGAGATGTTCGGTATATGCAGCGCTCGGAGCAATTATCGACGACGCGTGTTCAGCCCGTTTTCCATTGGTTCCACATACCCTCACCGCTTCACCGACCACACCCGGATCGGATGGATCAGGGACGGTATAGAAAGTGCTTTGGCGGACTTTAACGCTCGAACCGTTGTACTCAACAACTGACGGCGGCAATTCGGCACAGGCCGTGAGCGCGAGTGCGCCAAACAATAATGATTTTTTCACAACGACTTCCTTTCAAAACACTTTATAAATGATGACCTGACCAGACAACCCGGCCAATGACCTCTACGTCCCCTGCCCTTCCCGACGGCAGAACCGAGCTTTTCGCCGCCGGACTGTCGCCCCGAATGATCAATGTCCCGTCCGGTAGTGCTTCGAGCCGACGCAACAAGACTTCTTTGTTTCGCCGAATTGCGTAGATCGAATTTGCTTCGATACGTGTCAGCGCCTTGTTAATGAGACCGATGGACCGGGTGGAGAACGTCGGCTCCATTTCCTGATCCTTAACCGCGACGAGTGCCGCATTCTCTGGCAGCAATCCGATGGATCGCAGCCACTTTTCATGAAACCCAAGGGTGCCAGGAATACCCGCCTGTCGCCCGGCCACGAGGCTTTCCATCATGACTTCAACCAGTACGATCCCGTCGTGGCGCGGTAACTCAGGCGCGCGTGGATCGGGAATGAAGAGTGGTTCGCGTTTCTCGTTACCGGGCCTGCCGCGATAGACGGCGACTACCGGAAACAGCTCCTTGACCATCTTCAGAGGCCGCTCTTCCAGGAACTCTTTTTGTCGTTCGTCGCGGATGGGTTGCCATCCGCGCAGTTTTGCCGTGCGCCCGTCCATGTCCAGCAACCGTTTGATTGCGACCTTTCCCACAACGTCCTTGATGAACACCCTGTCGCCGAGGTGCGGCTGGCGGGCCGGTGAGACAAGGCAGTAGTCGCCAGAAATTATCCCTTCACGTTCCATCGACTGACCGGTGGCCATGATCCAGAATGCCTTGTCATCCTCGATCCAGGCCGGGCGCGGCAGCGGATCCCGATCGCGATAGTCATCCGCCCATCCGTCGATGCTACACTTAGCCATCCCGAGATGTGGCAGCAACTGATCGGCCCATTTGTGGCTGATGAAAGTGTCCCGGGCGTCTCCACTTGGATCGATCTCCAGATATTCAAACAGCGCCTTGACGCGATCATAGCTGGGTATCCGCCCCGCCCGAATGTCCCTGATCAATCCATCGTGCCCAACAACGTCAAGCGATGCTTTTCGAGCCGAAACACCTTTTTTTTCGAGCGCCGCATTCACGGCGTCAGCTAAGGATCGGCTAATCGCCTTTGATTTGTGGGTCGTTAACATGAGCAATCAATATAGTTTGAATAAAGATAAATAAATCTTGTCTTACAGGTAAGGCAGATAAATCTTGACTTGGCAAGATTTATCCGTCTTATGCTGGCAGTATGGAGCAGTTACTTAAAAACCAGATACAAAGGCTTTCGGAAGCTTACCGGCAACACAAAGGCCTCTCACTCTCTCGCGTTTCATTCTTGGTGCGCGGCGACGGGCAGTTTCTGAAGAACCTGAAGTTACCCAAAAAAACATTCACCATCCGGACGTACGATGCATGCATCGTTTGGTTTATGAGCAACTGGCCCGAAGACCTCGAGTGGCCAGAAGATATCCCCCGCCCCAACGTTGACGAGACCAAACGGAGGGCATCATGACCCTCCGCCGCCCCGACACTGCTGCCGAGACTGTCCCTGTCATCATGGACCTGCCGGTCTCGGCCACCTGCGCGGGTGAGGCTTCCCAACACCCCTCGCCCGCGCCTTTTCAGCAACACACCCTGGATCAGATCGACAGCGCCTTTGACCTGCCGGAACGGAAGGGCATGGGCGATCTGCCCTGGACCTCGTTTCGCGAATTCGCAGGCGATGTGATCGGCGCGGCCTGCGTTTTCCTGATCCCCATCGCATTCTACTTCATAGGAGCCTTGCTGCAATGACCCTTCCGATCAATCCGGACGTCGAAGTCCTGCAGAACCCGCTCACTCCCGGAGAGCGCATTGCGGCCTTCGAGAACGCCATCGCGCACTATGCCCTGACGCGAGCCACCCTGCGCGATGTTTCAATCGAGATTTCCGGTGCCGGGTCGCCCCCGCCGGAGGCCTTGCGCACCCGCCTGATCGAGGCGGCGCAGGAAGACGAAAAGGCGAAGTGCACCATTGTCGCGCAGGCCCTGATCCTGATGGCCAGCGGTGTTCTGGAGCGCGCCGCCGAGGCGTTTTACGATCAGTCCGCAGGGCGTCTGTGATGAACAACGCGAGCCTCGGCAAAAGCGATCGCCTGCAGCGCACGCTGAAAGTCCTACAGGACACCAGGGGCCGCATCAGCACACGGTCTCTCATGCGCAAGGCGAACATCTGCGCGGTCAATTCCGTCATTGCCGAACTGCGCGAGAACGGAGCGGACATTCTGTGTGAGCAGGAAGTCAAAAACGGCGAGCGCCGCTTTTACTACACCCTATTGAAATCACCGGAGGCCTGATGAAATCCATTGCGCAACAAGTGACATTTTTGGTCGGAGACCGGAGCGAATTCAACGGCTTTCTACATGAGAAAGTTGCCGTCGGAACGGTGGGCGAGGGAGCCGAGGAAAAGAGCTTTGACGTTATCCGGTCCGTGTCCAACTTCCGCATGCAAGTGCGTGTGGACGGTGTTGTCGCCGATCTGAATTTGCATGACATCATCCTTTTTGCGGCGGACATCGCGCGACGGGCTTCCGAGGGGGACCTGTGATGCGCGACGCGAAGCTGCTCAACACCCTGGAAATCGACATTGATGCCATCCGGACCGATGGCAGGTTGCGTCCCTTCTCCGAGACCGCCGTTACCAGCCTGATCGCCTCTATCAAGGAGATCGGCCTGCAATCGGAGATCCATGTGCGCAAGGTGGCCCATCAGGATGGCATTCTGCGCCTGATCGCCGGAGGGCACCGTATCGAGGCCTTCCGCCGCATGAAGCGCCAGAAGATACCCTGCAAGGTCTGGGACTGCACCGATGACTGGGCAATGCTGGCGGAGATCGATGACAACCTTGCCCACACCGACCTGAACCCGCTGGATCTGGCCGTGTTTCTGGCCGAGCGCAAGGCAGTCTACGAGCGGATGTACCCGGAGACCAGGGCAGTTTCAGGTGCGGCCCTCGCAGCCAAAAGATGGGATGCGACGGACAACATGGCCGTCGCATCATTTGTTACCTCGACAGCGGACAAAATGAACCAGTCTGAACGGACGATCCGACGGCTGGTGTCGGCAGGACAAGCGCTCGACCCTGAAGCTATTTCGATGCTTCGATCAGCCCCGCATCGTGTCACGCTGGCTGATCTTCAGGCTCTCGCAAAATGCGCGCCCGACGACCGGCCCGTCATCTGCCGCGAATTGTCCCTCGGGAAAGCCAAGTCCGCAAAGGAAGTGCTGGACCGCCGCAAACAGCCCGGCACAGCGGCGGTCGATCCCGTCGATAAGGCGCACAGGAAGCTATATGAAGCCTACGCCCGCGCGCCAAAGGACGCGCGGCGACGCTTTGTGCGCGACTTCAGCGAGGAGCTGCAGTCATTTCTCGCCGAGCGCGTCGAGGCGGCGGGCGCGGTCCCCTTTAAGGCCCGGGGGCGCAAGTAGATCATGGCCCGCCTTGAACCCGCACAACTCTGGTGGACTGCCGACGAGCTGGCCGCGTCCGGCCTGCCGCTGATGCCCGGCACGAAGCGGGCCATAAATGCCATGGCCGACCGGCTGAACTGGCGCAGCATCCCGGATTGCGCAAGACGCAAGGCCGGACGTGGCGGTGGTTGGCAATACCACTGGTCAGTGCTGCCGTCCGAGACCCGCAAGGCGCTGCTGACACAGAAGCTCGAGGCGGAGGATGCGCGCCCAGACCGGGGTCAGGCCTGGACCGATTTCGAGGGGCTGAAGGACAGCGCCAAGGCCAAGGCCCGGATGCGTCTGGAGGCCATTCGTCTCATCGAGGCGCTGCACGGGGCGGGCAACAGCCATGTTGCGGCGACCGATGCGGTAGCAAGGAAGTACGGGGTGTCATCGCGCACGATCTACAACTGGCTTTCGATGATCGAGGGTGTAGCGGAGGAGGACCGGCTCGCCTATCTCGTCCCACGGCAGAGCCTGACCGCGCGTACCAAGAGTGTGTCTCAGGATGTGAGAGCCTTCATGGGTTACCTGCAAAGCGTCTACCTGCGCGTTGAACAGCCGACGTTCCGCGAAAGCTACAGGGACGCTCTGGCGGAGGCCAGGAAGCACGGTTGGGCAACCCTGAAGCCCCGTACCGCGCAGCGGCGTCTGGAGCGCGACGTGCCGCGCGTGACGCGGGTCTTCGCCCGCGAGGGTGTGAAGGGGCTGGAGAGATGCTTCCCCTCACAGATCCGCGACCGCAGCGGCATGACCGCGCTGGAAGGCGTCAACGCCGACTGCCACAAGATCGACATCTTCGTGCGCTGGCCCGACGGTACCGTGAACCGCCCCCAGATCGTGGCCTTCCAGGATCTCTACAGCAACAAGATCCTGAGCTGGCGGGTCGATCATGACCCCAACAAGGTGATGGTGATGTCGGCTTTCGGCGAGCTGGTCGAGCGCTGGGGTATTCCGCGCCACTGCCTTTTCGACAACGGGCGCGAATTTGCCAACAAGTGGATGACCGCCGGTACCGCCACGCGCTTCCGCTTCAAGGTCCGTGAGGATGACCCCATAGGCGTTCTGCCCCTGATGGGCATTCAGGTGCACTGGGCCACGCCCGCGCGCGGCCAGTCGAAGCCCATCGAGCGTGCTTTCCGGGATCTGGCCAGCGATCTGGCAAAGGATCCCCGTTTTCACGGGGCCTATGTCGGCAACCGGCCAGATGCGAAGCCGGAAAACTACGGCAGCCGGGCCGTTGCGGCGGAGAAGTTCCTCGCCGTGGTCGCCGAGAAGATCGACGAGCACAATGCCCGCGACGGCAGGCTCACCCCCAGCGCGAATGGCCGGTCCTTTGATGCCACGTTCGAGGAGAGTTATGCCACGGCACCCATCAGGCGCGCCACGGAAGAGCAGCGCCGCCTGTGGCTCATGGGGCAGCACGTCGGCAAGCTGAACCGCGACAACGGCAGCCTGAAGGCTTACGGCAACGTCTACCACTCCGCATGGATGTCACAGCACCCTTCCTTGCGGGTCGTGGCGCGGTTTGACCCGGAGGATTTGCACGCGGGCATCTACATCTACGATGCCGACGGGGCCTTTCTGGGCCATGCGGAATGCCAGCAGGAGGTGGGTTTCTTCGACCTGACCGAGGCCCGCGAACTGGCGGCTCAAAAAGCGCGGATCAAGCGCGCCGAGAAGGCCCTTGTGGACGCCCACAAGCCGCATTCGGTTACAGAGGTCGCGGAGCGCAGGGATGCACGTGCCCCAGCCCCGTCAGAGCCGCTGGAGGCCAAGGTTGTCGCACCCGTGTTCGGAACCCGGCGCGCTGCCATGCCAAACAGACCGCCAGCCTACGAAGCGCCGGAAGATCCCGCGATCGAGACAGAGCGCGAAGCGCTGGTCCTGCAGATGCATGGGCCGGGCAAGCGCGCTGCCACCCCGTCCAACAGCCTCGGCGAGACGCCCGAGGAGAGGTTCCGCTGGGCGCGGTCGGTTCTGGCCCGGTCAGAGGCCGGGGAACCCATCGGCACCGAGGAGGCGCGCAAGGTTCAGCAATACGTCAAATCCAGCGAGTACACGAGCCTGCTGGATCTCTTCAACACATTCGGTGCGGACGGCGTCGGATAAGGAAAACCGCCACCCGGATGGCCCCGGATGACGGTCGTTAAAGTAGCTAGCAATGGAGGCAAAATGGCACAGGGTATGAATTTAGGCAACAGGGTGAAGCCGCTGCGCAACGTGGCGGCGCTGAGCCGGTTGATCAGGCGGGTGAATGACCGCCCGTTTGGCCTGACCGGCATGGCGGCGTTTTCCGGCCCGCCGGGGTTCGGCAAGAGCTTTGGCTGCATCCATTGCACGGTCGCTTATGACGCGATCCACATCAGCGTGCAGGAGCTCTGGACCAAGAAGACATTGCTGACCGAGATCCTGCGCGAACTGTCGGTCCAGCCGCACCGGTCGCTGGCGGAGATGATGAAACAGGTCAATGAGGGACTGGCTCTCGCAAACCGGCCCCTGATCATTGACGAGGTCGATTATGCGATCGACCGGGGCATGATCAAGATGATCCGCGACATGCACGACGGCTCCGGCGTGCCGGTGATCCTGGTTGGCATGGAAGAGATGCCGATGAAACTTCAAAAGTGGCAATTGGTTAAAAGCCGCATCATTGAAGTCGCTTATGCTGAACCGTTGGACCTGCGCGACACCCGACTGCTGGCTGAAAACTATGCCGAGGGCATCGAGATCGACGACAGCATGCTCGAGTTCATCCGCGCAGCCAACAAAGGCAACGCCCGCGAGATCAGTAACGAGCTGGCGTATGTGGTCGAGGTCTGCCGCACGGAAGGCCACAAGCAGATGACCCGTGAGATGTGGGGCAACAGCCCGCTCTTTGATGCAGGCTTTAAAGCCCCACGGAGGGGCCTCTGATGAACACATTCGAGGCGGATTTCGAAGCAGAAAAAAAGATCATGATGGACTTCATGCAACGACATGAGGCCTACACGCAGGCGGAGATCCTCGCCACCGTGGGCGGCCCGACAGTCAGGCGCAAGCACTTCCTCGTCGGCTTGAAAAAACGCGGTGAGCTGCGCGTGGTCAAACGCGAAAACAACCAGATTTTCTATTCCCTGATGGACGCCGAGGCACGGCAGGAACGTGCCTCGCAGAAACGCGCGACACCTGCCGGGGCCATGTGGACGGCGATCCGGGTGCTGCGCCAGTTCACGTCTCAGGACATCGTGGCATCGCTGGCGGCAACAGACGGTCCGGTGTCGGACGCAGAAGCGCAAAAGTTCTGTTCTGCACTGCTGTCCGCACAATACCTGAAAGTCATCCAGAAGGCGCGCCCCTCACAGGCACGTCCCGCGCGGTACCTGCTGATCCGCGACAGCGGCCCGCTGCCCCCGAACATCAGGCGCATGCAGGTTGTGGTGGATACCAACGAGGACCGCGTCGTTCATGTTCAGGGGGCGCGGCTGTGAGTGACCGTATGGAAATCGCGCGCGCCGCATGGGGCGACATACCCGATTGGATTGAAGCCCTGGTCGCGGCCTGCGATGCCGCAGGCTCGTCACAAAGCAAGGTTGCCAAGCAGATCGGGCGCTCGCCCGGTGTCATCAGCTCCGCGCTGCGCAACGAATATGCGGGCAACATGGCTGTCCTGGAAGAGCGTGTCCGCGCTGTGATCTGCGCCGAGCAGGTCAAGTGCCCGGCGCTCGACTGGATCAGTTCCGCCGATTGCCTGTTCTGGCGCGATTATGCGGCCAAGCTCACCTCGGCGGCGTATGAGCGCGTGCTGATGTTTCGCGCCTGTCGCAACTGCGACCGTTTCACCAGGGGAGGTTCCCGTGCCGTCAACGACTGAACCAATGACCGTCCAGCAGATGACGCGCCTTGCGGCCAGCGGCGTGGCCAAGGTGGACCTGATGGGACCGCGTGGCACAACGCTCTGCACGATGGACGAAATCGAGGCCATGGCGCTGGTGATCGCCGCAAGCGGCGTACTGCCAGGCCGACCCGGCGATCCCGAACGCCTCCCCCTCTTCCTCCAACTCGAAAAGGACAAAACATGACGAGACCCATTCTCGACGGTGCCTATTACGCCACCGGCAGCTTCGTGTTCCAGCGTGCCCTCGCACGGCGTGAAAACGGACAGGAAACCGTGATCTCCCATCAGCGCACCGTCTGCGAGGTGCCCAAAGGTGCCGGAAATCCGGCGGGTACAGCCCAGCAGATCGCCAGCGCACTGAATGCGCAGCACCGTGCGGAGGGCTGATCTGATGGGTTCAAAAACCATTCATGACGCCAAATGCCAGATCCAGCTGGCGGAAACGTACATCAAGGACGGCGCGTTCTGGACGGCCTGCAGTCGTCTGCGCGACGCGATCGAGGCACTCGAGGAAATCGCCGCCGAAGAGGAAACTCAACTCAACTCGGAAAAGGATGCTTCTCATGACTGATCCAACCTGTGGCCCCTATTACGCCGAAGACGGAGCCGTTTTTCGGCGCGGTAAGGCGAAGGTCGATGCCAGCGGAAAGCAAAGCTTTTCCTTCGGCTTCCTCGTCTGTGAAATCAATGATGATCTGCCGGATCCGCAGGCAGCGGCGCAACAGGTAGCCGACGCGCTGAACCTGTCGCCGCAGGGCGGGACCACAAGCAGTTTCACCCCCGCACCGATCCCGACCGGCAAGGTCGAGACCAACGGCAAGACCTACATGAACGACGCCAAGGGCGGGTTGGTACCGCTGGATATGGTCAAGGCCCAGCACCAGCTTGAGGACGAGACGGTGCGCAAGATCATCGGCTACTGGATCGCGCTCAGCGAGCAGGTCTCCCGCCAGAAAGCCCATGTGATCGATGACATCGACGGCTTCGAGGAAATCCTCGCGCAGGAATACGGGCTGACCGTCGGTGGCCGGAAAGGCAACAAGAGCCTGATGTCCTATGACGGCCTCTACAAGGTCGAGGTTCGGATCAACGACTTCATCGATTTCGGACCGGAATTGCAGATCGCCAAGGAACTGGTCGACGCCTGCCTGAACGAATGGTCAGAGGATGCGCGCCCGGAGATCCGCGCGGTCATCACCAACGCGTTCCACACCGACAAGGCCGGGATGGTCAACCGGGCGGAGATCATCAAGCTGACGCGCCTGCCGATCGAGGACGCCCGCTGGAAGCGCGCCATGGACGCGATCCGCGACGCGCAGCGCGTTGTCGGCTCCAAAACCTACATCCGGTGTTACCGTCGCGACCGTTTTGACGCGACATGGAAGTCGGTCACCATCGACATGGCGAAGGCGTGAGCAGCATGAGACGGATGCCAGCTCAACCCCGGTCAGAAAAGGAGGCGCGCGCGCGCACGGTTCGAAAGTTAAAGGCGCTGAAGAAAAGCAACTCCAGATACCTCAACGATATTGCAGGCTATTGGGATGAAGGCCCGATAAGCGGTGCAATTGACGGCCTGTTTTCGGATTTGGATGCGGCGATCGATGGCGTGCTTGAAGCGGTCGATGAAGAGATCAGGCGGTGGGCTGAGGAACCAGAGTTGTGGTAGCCTACAGCTTCAAGAAACGCTTCAGCCCGCGCATCGAGGACGGCACCAAGTTCGGCACCATCCGGGGGGAACGCAAACGCCATGCACGCGTCGGAGAGCCAGTCCAGCTCTATGAGGCGATGCGCACCAAATACTGCCGCAAGATCATCCCCGATCCGATCTGCACGCGGGTCGAGCCGATCCGGATCCATGTCGAGGAGGATAAAATCGCCTTTGTGCACGCCGGACCCTTCGTGCTTGACCCGCAATGCCAGCATCACAACTCGCATCTCAACAGATTTGCCCGCGCAGATGGATTTGACGACATGGCCGACTTCCACACCTTCTGGTTCCGAGAGTATGGGATTGGAGTGTTTCGAGGCGTGTGGATCCTGTGGGGCTATTCTGCAGAGCAGGAAATTCTGGAGCTTGCGGCATGAACCACATCGCAATCAGCGACATCAGATCGGCCACAGCGCGGCATTTCGGTGTACCGGAGGCCGTCCTCACCGGGCCGAGCCACCGCAAGGACTTTGCGCGCATGCGCTATGTGGCCTTTGCACTTTGCAAGTCCCTCACCGACGCCTCGACGGTCACAATCGGACGCGAATTTGGAGACCGCGATCACACGACTGTGCTTGGCGGCCTGAAGCGTCTGGAAGAAATCCGGGATCTGGAGATCGAGATGGCGCTCAAGATCATAACGGAACGGGTCAAGGAAAACGTCGCCCACGCCCCCCGGTTCGTACACGCATGGCCCTTCAAATCACGTCGCACCCGGCTTGCGCCGACCCCGCAGTTTATTCGGAGGCACACGTCGTGAGTGCCTCCCTGCGCAAGATGAAGCTGATCCACGTGGCCTGCCGCGAACTGGCGCTGGATCAGGATGACCGGCGCGCGCTGCAGCTTGAGGTCTGCGGCAAGGCCAGCATGTCAGAGATGACCGAGCAGGACATGGACGCGGTTCTTGATCGCCTGAAGAAAGACGGCTTCAATCCCAATTCGAAGCCGGGAAAAACCCACCGCGCAGCGCCTCGGTCGGACCTGCGCCTGATCCATGTCCTCTGGCGCAAGCTGGGGGACGCGGGAGTGCTCGATCGACCCGATCGGGCGGGCCTCAACGCCTTCGTGCGCAGCCGGTTCGGCGATCACTGGCAATCCGTCCCGGCAGACATCGACATGCTGCGCGAGAAGGATCAGATCGACGCAGTGATCCGCGCCCTGAAGGCATGGGGAAAACGCGCCGGTATTGATTTCGACTTTGGGCGCACAGGCCGATGACAGACAAGCGGGATATCGTGACCGACCATGCGGTTCTGTGCTATCTCGAGCGGGTTTATGGCGTGGACGTCAAGTCGCTCAAGAGGCGCATTGCCAATGCCACCGTAGAAGGCCGGAAGGCCGGGGCCGACAGTCAGATCAGCGACGGCGTGAAGTACCGGTTGAGCAAGACGGGCCGGGTCACCACAGTGCACGGGATCCTGCAACCCCTCTCCAACCGCGCCCGGCGCTGGCGGAGACGCCGCAAGTGACGAGATCGCGCCTCCCAAAGCCCCCTGCGAACATCGCCACCTATGTCCGCATCCTCGGTGTCGACGGGGCTGTGGACTTCCTGCTCGAGTTCGGCGGTGCGGAGGTTTACTTCCCGGCCAACCCGCAGGGCAAATCGGCGCTAGAGAAATCCATCGGCACCGAAAAGATGCGTGCCCTGGTCGAAGCCGCACCCCACATGAAGGCCCGCATTCCCAACGCCAAACCGTGGCTCTCCGCAGCGCTGAAATCAAAAGGCTTGTCCGTTGCTGAAATTGCCCGCAAACTGCACATCAATGACAGCACCGTGCGAAGGCACCTTGACGGCTTGCGCGACACGCCCACCCCCTCCCCCGATCAACCCTCACTGTTCTGACGCATCCGCGCAATTGCGCGGATGTTCTGGACACGCCCGACCGGCCATTCTGGACCGGTAACGCGGGCGCGCCGGGCCTCGCGAAATCTCCGGGGTCAGATCATGCACACAAGCGCCGAAGGCATTGCATTTCTCGAGCGCCACGAAGGTGTCGTTCTGAAGGCTTACCGTGATCCGGTGGGCATCTGGACCATCGGCGCGGGCCTGACCAAGGCCTCAGGCGTCGTCACCCCCAAGGCAGGCATGAAGATCACCCGCCCAGAGGCCAGCGCAATGCTGTCCCGCGCGCTGAGAAACAATTACGAACCGCGCGTTCTGGTGGCGATGCCCCGCGCCAACCAGTTCGAGTTCGACGGCGGTGTCAGCTTTGACTGGAACACCGGCGCGATCCATCGCGCCTCCTGGGTGGCGGCATGGCGCGCAGGCAAATGGGGCGAGGTCGCCTCGAAAATCCGGCTCTGGCGCAAGGGCGGCGGCAGGGTGCTGCCCGGTCTTGTCCGTCGCCGCGAGGAAGAGTTTTTGCTGATCCGTGACGGCAATTACGGCAGTCAGCCTGTGCCTCAACGGGATACCCGCTTCGCGCGGATCGTCGTTAGCCTGACCGAAGCGGAGCTGGCCGAGATCCACAGCGCCCTCGCGCTCCTTGGATACGATCCCAGCGCTGACAGGCGCGGTATCAGCGCAGCCGCCGTCGTCAGTTTTCAGGCCGATCACGATCTGACCGTCGACGGCATCATCGGTCGCGCCACGCTCTCGACCCTGCAGCGGCGACTGGACGCCCGCAGCAAGGTCAAAACGACCACCAACACGACCGCGACCGGCGCGGCTGTGTCCGGCGGTGCCGGTGCCGCCGAGGCAGTGCCGCTGGATATCGCGGTTGGGATCATCACGGTTGCGTTGATCGCAGGCATTCTTGCAGCCCTCTACCTCGCGTGGACCTACCGCGACGCGGTGGCCGTCAAGGTGCAGACCCGTTTCCCAAAACTCGCCCAAAAACTGAGAGGAATTTAACCCATGAAATCGCTTTTGAACCTTCTGTTGCTGCTGCCCCTGTTGGCCGTTCTGTCTTTCGCCGCCGCGCCTGCCTCGGCTGGATGCGCCCCGCTGGAACTCGCCCAGAAAAAACTGGCCGACGAGTACGGCGAAGAGACAATCTGGGTCGGGATCCAGCCCAACGAACACCAATTGATCATCATGGGAGAGCCGGGGGGGGGCACGTTCACTGTCATCCTGCTCAGACCCGACGGAATTGCCTGCGGCATTGCCGTGGGGACCAGTTGGGCCACCCTGGAGGTTCCTGCACCCGAACCGCCTGTTCCGGGCGAGGAGGGTTGACATGAGTGCCGCCCTGATCGCGCTGGCCACTGAAATCGGCGCGCCCATCATCCGCAAGATCCTGTCCGACAGGATCGGACCAGGCAATGCGCGGCTGGCGGAGAGCGTGGCCGAGGCCGTGGCCGAACGGGCGGGGATCCGGCCCGCAGACATCGATGACTGGATCCGCGCCTCGCCAGACGTGATGCGCGAGGCGGTGCTGGAAGTTGAGGCCAGGACACCGGAAATGATCGCGCTCTATGTGGCCGAGACAGAGGCCCGGCAGGCGATCCTGCTGGCGGAGACAGCCAAGGGCGGCTGGCAGGCCGCGTGGCGACCCGCAGGCATGTATCTGATGGGCTTCCTCTGGCTCTGGAACATCGTTCTGCTGCATGTGGCGAATGCCATCTGGAAGATCGCCCTGCCCCCCGTTGACTTCAGCATCCTGCTGCAGCTCAGCGCTGCCTACATGGGCCTCTACATGGGCGGGCATACCGTCAAGGAGACGGTCAGGAACTGGAAGGGTGCGCGCTGATGGACATGGGACTGAACGCCTACACCGTCGCCAGCCACCTGACGATGATTGCAATACTTACGGTGCTTGCCTTCCGCGTGCTGGCAGCACCCCATGGCGCGCTGATGCAGAGCGCGATCGATCTGGGCTTCAAGGCCACGGTGGCCATCGGTGCTGTCGCGCTGATCATCGAGCGGACCTATTACGTGATCGCGCGCTTTCTCAAATCCCAGGGGATCAACCTCTGGGAAATGCACCCGGCCCCGGAGGCGCTGTCGCTTGTGGTCGCCTTTGGTCTCTACAGCGTGATGATCCCGCTCATTCTGGCGGCTGCGCGCACCCGGAAGTTCGGGCTGTGCAGGATCGCTCTCGAAATCTCCGTCGCCTGCACGTTCTGGGCGATGATTGCGTGGGTGCTCTACTGACATGATCGAGCTGCTCCAAAATGTGAATGTCGTCATCGGCGTTATCATCGGTGCCTTTACCGTCCTGTCGGGTGTGATCTTCTGGGTTGAAAGACGGCAGAAGTCCTTTGCCAAGAGCGCGGTCAGGGAGGCGTCGAAAGCCTCCGATGGCCTCGCGGTCAAGGTGGATCATCTGGAAGAAGACGTAGGTGCGGTGGCCAAGGATGTCGTGGCGGTCAAGCGGGATCTGACCGCGCTGTCCAGCCGGGTGCACGGGGTCGAGAAATCGATGGAAACCGTTGCGCGGCAGAGCGCGCTCGCAGACCTCAAGACCGAGGTTGCCCATCTGGGCGGCAGCGTCACGGCAGAGCTGCGGGTGCTCTCGGGCCTCATGCACAGTTTTCGCGAAAGCGCCTACCGGGCCGCAGAAAAAAGGACAGGCAAATGACTAACTGGCGGTTGGAGATGAAAGAGGTCGAAACCGAAAAACGCCGCTGGTCGGTGCTGTCTCACCTGGAGGCAAGCAAGCCGACACGGTCGCTCAGCTCCGACATCCTGATCATGGGGTGCCGTGCTTCCGGGGTGCCCACCACAGCCGAGCAGATGCACGACGTGCTGCAATGGCTGCAGGAACGCCAGTTCATCACCGTCGAGAGCCTTGGCCCGATGGAGGTGGCATCGATCACCAAGGAAGGCCGCGAGGTCGCGCAGCGCCTGCGCACCGTGAAGGGTGTTCTGCCCTTCGGACTGGACGGCTGACATGCCGCCGCCCAGAAAACTCGACCTTGTCCCGGAGGAGCTGGTTGCGCGCCTGAAGCAGATGCTCAGCGATCGTGGTTTCAGTGACATCGTTGAGGTTACCGAAGAGTTCAACACGATGCTCGAGGTGGACGGGATCCAGATCCGCGTCGGCAAGACCGCCGTCGGCGAATTCTCCAAGATGCTGAAGGATCAGCGCGAGGCCTTCTCCATGGCCGAGACGCTGCTTTCGGACATGGACATCGAGGCGGAGAGCGACATCCACCGCACGCTGATGAACATGATCGCGGTGTCCGCCATGCAGATGATGCGCTCCGTGCGCGAGCAGGACGGCCACCTCGACCCCGCCTCGCTGATGAACCTTGGCCGCATGCTCAAGGATCTGATGGGATCGGCCGGGCTGCGCGAGAAGTTGCTGGCGGATGAACGGGTCCGGGTGGCCCGCGAGGCGACGGTGAAGGCCGCAGAAGCCGGGGCCAAGGCCGCGCGTCAGGCGGGCATGTCCGAGGAGCTGGAAAACCAGATCAAGGCTGAAATTCTGGGGATCGAGACATGATCCGGGCCATTCACTTTTCAGATCGCGACACCTGGCTAAAGGCCGAGGTGCCGGGAAGTTTCTCGCTGAGCGGTAACGGCGGCGGAAAGTATGGCTTCTGGTACTACTGTCCCTGCGGCTGCGGGATCCGCGCTCGCATCCTGGTTGGCGATGGCTTCAAACCGCCGAAAGGCACCTCGTGGAACTGGAACGGTTCACTTTCAGAACCAACGCTGAACCCTTCCATCAATCACGTCGGTCACTGGCATGGCTGGCTGCGCGACGGCTATTGGGAGGTGTGCTGATGCGCGGTTCACATCGAGCTCTCTGGATTGTCCCAATTCACGCAAAGGCCGCACTTGTTGCAGGCAAGTTGATAACCAGCATAACCACCAGGCTGAAGCGGCATGAAGAGCGCGTCAGTGAGGTAACAGTTTGGACAAACATATTCTGGGATTATGTCAATCCGCTCTTCCTTGTTGCAAACAAGAACCGTGCCGCCAGCTTTGAATTTCTTGAGGTGGTATCGCGCACGCATCTCTACTGCGGCGTCGGCCTCCTCGACTTCTCGCTTAAGCTCAAGCAGCTTGTTTCGCGCATCCCAAAGTGCCTCGCGATATTCAACGTTTTCATCTCGAAGATCAGATATGAGCTGCTTCAGTTCTTCAATATCAACTTCAGCGCCATCCTTCTTATTCCTAAGAAGTTGTTTTATCGCCTCAATGGTGCCAGCCCCACTTTTGACGGTTTTGAGGCCGCTGTCGGCGGCTGCCAGAGCGTCGATAATCGTGTCAATGTCAATCATCGGGAATCACCTTTTAGGTACGGATTGGCGAGCCTAGCGAACTGTGTCGGGAAGCCAATACCTCCACAAGAGTACGCCTCATGACCGCCCCGATTTCCAAAGCCGAATGGGAACGCCAGCGCCGAGAGACGATGAATGGCATGGACGATCTTGTCGACAAGGTCCCAAAGGATAAGAACGGTCTGCCCAAGGTTCTGCTCGGATATCAGGCGAAAACCGTGGGCCTGCTCGACACGGTCTCCACCAAGGTCCTCTTCATCGAGAAATCCCGCCGGATCGGGCTGACCTGGGCGCTGGCGGCCTATGCCGTCCTGCGCGCCTCGCGGCCCAAATCCCGGCGCGGCATGGACGCGATGTATATCTCCTATTCTCAGGAGATGACCCGCGAGTTCGTCGATGCCTGCGCGATGTGGGCGCGCGCCTTCAACATTGCCGCCTCGGAGATCGAGGACGGGTTGTTCGAGGAGGGCGACATCGACGGCGACAAGTCCATCCAGACCTTCCGCATCCGCTTCGCCTCCGGCTACCAGATCAAGGCACTCAGCTCCGCGCCACGCGGGTTGCGCGGCAAGGAGGGCGTGATCATCATCGACGAGGCGGCCTTCGTCGACGATCTGGGTGAGCTGATCAAGGCGGCAATGGCCTTCCTGATCTGGGGCGGTCAGGTGATCGTCTGCTCGACACATGACGGGGCCGACAATGCCTTCAACGAACAGGTGCAGGACATCCTCGGCGGACGCCTACCCTACAACCACCTCAAGATCGATCTGGATGACGCGCTGCTCGACGGGCTCTATGCGCGCATCTGCCTGGTCGGTGGCAATGAATGGTCGCCGGAAGGCGAGGCGCGGTGGCGGCAGGATCTGATCGACTTCTATGGCGACGGAGCTGACGAGGAACTGTTCTGTATCCCGTCCCTGTCGTCGGGGTCGTGGATCCCCGCCCCTCTCATCGAGGCGCGTATGACGGCCGAGGCGCCGGTGCTGCGCCTGGAACTGCCCGGTGACTACCTGCATCTCGACAAGCTGGCGCAGAAAAGCCTGATGGCACCTTTCCTCGAGGAACTGGAGGAAGTCCTTGGAAGTCTCGACCTGGACTTCCGCTACGCTGCCGGCTTCGACTTTGCACGCGTAGCGGATCTGTCAGTGCTGCCGGTGCTGGCGATCGAGCCGAACCTCAAGCGCACCGAGGCCTTCTCGATCGAGATGCGCAATGTGCCCGGCGATGAGCAGAAACTGGTGGTGGGCATGGTGCTTGAGCACCTGAAGGAACGCTTGCTGGGCGCGGCCTTCGACGCTACCGGCATGGGCTGGACCGTGGCCGAGGACATGGGGCGGCGCTTCGGACTGCGCGAGGACGAGGACGGCCCCGGTCTGATCTGGGCGATCAAGTTTACCCAGGACTGGTACCGCATCCACATGCCGCCCCTGAAGACCGCCTTCGAAGACGACATGATCGCCATCGGTCCGGATGAAAACCACCTGGGCGACATGCGCGCCGTCAAGGTCGTGCGCGGCATACCGAGAGTGCCGGAGATCCGCACCAACGAGAAGGGCGAGGCCAAGGACAAGAAGGGCAAAAAACGCCACGGCGACTATGCGATCGGACTGGCGCTCGCGCATTTCGCGAGCCGGATGCGCTGGGTCGAATACGGTTACCGCGCCGCCAGCACCTTCAAGCGCCACCAGCGCGCAGAGGCGCGCATGTCCATGACACCTCGCCGGGACCGCGATATGGCCGTCAGGGATCCCTTTGCAGGCCCACTGGGCGCTCGGATCAGGGGGGACGTGTGATGCAATACTTGGAACCCATCGATCTAAAAGGATTTAGGCCGGCTACTTTGAGGGATCAGCCCCAGCCCTCCCTGAAAATGGTAGCAATTGCAGAACTGGGCATCGACACGCTCTATCAGAGGCAGATGACGGCCACAGGTCGGCGGGCCGTTCAGCGAATTGCCGACGAGTTCGACTGGACAAAGTTCCAGCCCATCCTGGTTGCGCCTACTGAGTTGGGTAAGTTCGCCATCGTGGATGGTCAGCACCGGGCCTCTGCAGCCGCGCTTGTCGGCTTGACAGCCATCCCCGCAATGGTTGTGCCGATGACACTCGCACAACAGGCGCTAGGGTTTGCGGCTGTAAATCGTGACCGCATCAAGATCGATGGCCTCGGCATCTATCGAGCCGAACTCGCCGCCGGTTCTCAATGGGCGATCGACTGTCAGGCAGCGGTCGAGGCAGGCGCTTGCCAACTGGCGACGTCCAACGCCTCGAGCAAATCGAAGAAGCCCGGTGCAATATTCGCCATCGGCCTGATCAGAAAGATGGTGGCATGTGGTGAGGCGGAAGCTGTCAGCCTTGGCCTTCAGGCGGTGCGACGTTCGATCTGCGGAACCGATCCTTATTACTACACCGGCCCCGTTCTCAGCGTCTGGCTGGGCGCGATCGCCCGCAACCAAAGGTACCTCCGCCTCCATCTGTCTCGGGTGTTCGACGCAATCGATATCGGGTTCATCCTGGACGATGCCCGTTCCCGTTCCCGTGTGTTGGGAAAGACAAGCAAGGAGATCGCGCTTGCGCACGTTGAACGAGAATTGCGTTCGAGACTAAAGGCGAAAGCTTTATGCGAAGGGCCAACGGCTGTCTCACCAGCCGCTGACACGGGGAGCAAAGGCACATGACCCCCGCCGACCAAGTGACAGATATGGCCGCCTTCAGACGGCTGCGTATCGAAAGCCTCTTAAACATGAGTGAACGAAAACCGGCTTCGGCCAAACCCATCGCCCCTTACGTTGGCGGCAAACGCAATCTCGCCAAGCGGCTGTGCCGTGTGATCGACGCGCATGAGCATACCACCTACGCGGAACCCTTTGTCGGCATGGGCGGGATATTCCTGCGCCGGTCAAAGCCCGCACGGTCCGAGTTCATCAACGACCGCAGCCGCGACGTCTACAACCTCTTCCGGATCCTTCAGGAACACTACGTGGCCTTTCTGGATCTGCTGCGGTTTCAGATCACGACGCAGGCGGGGTTTGAACGGCTGACCTCGGTGGACCCCGAAACCCTCACGGACCTGCAGCGCGCAGCGCGGTTTCTTTTCCTGCAGCGTGTGGCCTTTGGCGGGCGTGTCGATGGGCGGACCTTTGGGGTCTCACCTGACCGCCCTGCCCGGTTCAACCTGACCACGCTGGAGCCTGACCTCGAGGCGCTGCATGAACGCCTGAGCGGCGTCACGGTCATGAACCTGGACTATCTTTACTTCATCCAGCGGATTGATCGGCCCGGCGCGCTCTTCTACCTCGACCCGCCCTATCACGGCTGTGAGGATGATTATGGCAAAGAGCTGTTCTCGGAGGAGGACTTTGACGTCATCGCCGCCCAGCTTCGAGCGCTGAAAGGCGACTTCATCCTGTCGATCAACGATGTACCCCAGATCCGCGCGCTGTTCGACTGGGCGCAGATCGTGCCGGTTCAAACCACCTATTCACTGGCGTCCAAGACGATAACGCAGGCACCTGAGCTGGTGATCACGTCGCTGGATGCGCGGTGGGTGACTGACCATATGGAGGGGCGATGAACACGGGCTCTCGCAGCATCGGGACGGCTCACCAAGCGGTGACTTCCTCCTCCGGTTCCGGGGGGACGGAAATCTCGGCCCCGTGCCGGTCAGCCCAGTCGACAAATGCCGTCCATGCATCCGCGTGGTTCAAACCGGTGCGGCGCCGTTCCATGTCTTCCAGCTCATTGCGGACGCTCTGCGGGATGGTTCGGGGGATTTTCATCGGCAAGTCCTTTCGCATCGCGAACGGGATCATGCGGGCAATATCGCGTCCCATCAACTGGAAAGACGCCGCGTGAGACGGATTTCAGAATGGCAAGCCCGCCGCAACGAGACACAGGAGGCCAGAATGGCAGACAGGATCGACAGCACATCCGACGCTCGGACGCATAACAACTCGACCATGCGGCAGTATCGCAAGCTGACTGACCTGGAAAAACGTCAAGTGGATCAGATCAAGGCGCAGGGGCACAGCCTTTTGATGACGCTGCATGCCGTGGGCGGCACCGATCCAACCGGCGAGCGCATGGCGAGCCGCGATCTGAGCCTTGCCATGACCCATATTGAGGATGCCGTGATGCGCGCCGTCCGGCATGTGACGAAGTGAGGAACCTGATGTCGCCGTCACCTGCTGAAGTTGCGAACGACATGGCAGCGCGTGCCAGCTATTGGCAAAAGCGTGATCGTAAGGTTGAGCAACTCTGCTTGGACGCTTGCACCCTTATTCGCACGATGCTTGAGGGGCAACGGCCTGACGGGCGTCGGTTTCATGGTGTGTGGCGTCGTCTGTTGGACCGAGAGCGTGAATACTACAATTCCAAGGTGCGCGGTTTCCCAAATTTCGGTCGCGCTCGCTCGTGCATCGAACTGTTGAAATCAGACCTGGTGCAAAGGAGCCGCTAAATGGCCAATAAACCCGTAATCTACGACCGCTTCGGCAATCCTATGCGCCGGGGCGAGCTGAAGAAGGAGGTCGCCGCCCCGACGCTGGGTGGCGTGCGATCGCCTATCACCAGCTACCCCGGTGAAGGGCTGAACCCGGTGCGGCTGGCGGAGATCCTGCGCGCGGCGGATCGCGGTGATCCGGTCCGGTACCTGGAGCTGGCTGAGACGATCGAGGAGCGCAATCCGCACTACCTCGGCGTGCTGGGCACCCGCCGCCGGTCCGTGAGCCAGCTCGACATCACCGTCGAACCCGCAACCGACAGCGCGGAGGACGAGCGGATCGCTGAGAGCATTCGGAAGTGGCTGACCCGCAAGGAGCTGGCACTGGAGCTTTTCGATATTTTGGACGCGATCGGCAAGGGCTACAGCTTTACCGAGGTCATCTGGGAAACCTCCATGAGCCAGTGGCGTCCCGCGCGGCTTGAATGGCGCGACCCGCGCTGGTTCCGGTTTGACCGGTCCGATCTGGCCACGCCGATGATGCTGGACGAGAACGGGCAGGAACTTCCGCTGCCCGCCTTCAAGTTCATCTTCGCCCAGATGAAAGCCAAATCGGGGCTGGCACTGCGCTCCGGACTGGCGCGCGTCGCGATGTTCAACTGGATGTTCAAAGCCTACACCGAGCGTGACTGGGCGATATTCACACAAACCTATGGCCAACCCCTGCGCGTCGGCAAATGGGGCGCGGGCGCGTCGGAGGCGGACAAGGACACGCTTTTCCGGGCCGTGTCTGAGATTGCGGGCGATTGCGCCGCCATCATTCCCGACAGCATGATGATCGAGTTCATCGAAAGCTCGAACGTCGGGGCCAGCACGGACCACTACGAACGCCGCGCTGACTGGCTCGACAAGCAGATCTCCAAGGCGGTGCTGGGACAGACGGCCACAACGGACGCCGAAACCGGCGGGCTTGGCTCCGGCAAGGAGCATCGCGAGGTGCAGGAAGACATCGAGAAGGCGGACGCCTGCGCGCTCTCGGCCATCATCAACCGCGATCTGGTACGTCCCTTCGTGGATCTCGAGTATGGCCCGCAGCAGGATTACCCGGTCCTCTCGATTGCTCGACCTGAGCCTGAAGACATCCAGGCGCTGACCAGCGCGCTGGTCAAGGTCGTGCCGCTCGGCCTGCGCGTCGGAACCAAGGGTCTCTACAAGCGCCTGAACATCGAGGAGCCAGACGAAAAAGAGGAAATTCTGACCGTTTCCCCCGAGAAACCAGCAGATGCAAATCCGGGTGATGGATTTAAACGCCGCAGGCCAATTCTTAAACGGGTAGAAAAGCCGCTGGACGATCTCTCGGGCAACGAGGCGCTACAGGCTTCAACGGCGCTGAGAGGGGCGCTCAGGCGCACGAGCCTTGACGACGAACTGGCCGATCTTCTCGATGAGGACGCCGCCCCCATCATGCAGGCAATGGTCGAGCAACTGGAGCTGATGATGTCGCAGGCCGGGTCGCTCGCCGAGGTGCGTGAAATGTGGCTCGCCGCCTACCCCGAACTCGATGCTTCGGCCTTCGGCGAAGTGCTGGCCGACGCGATGATCGCCGCTGAGGCCGGAGGCCGCGCGCAGGTCGGCGATGGCTGAGCCGATCAGCGCGGTTTTCCGGCAACCCTTCAAGGAGCAGGTTGCGGCCTTCAGGCTGCGCCTCGGGGATCTGGTGCCCACGTCGCGCTGGGACGACATCAGCCGCGCCCAGCATGACCGCGCCTTCATGGTGGCCGGGGCGACCAAGGCCGACCTGCTCGCCGATCTGGGAGCCGCCGTCGACAAGGCAATCTCTGAGGGCACCTCGCTGGAGGAGTTCCGGCGCGACTTCCGCCAGATCGTGGAGACACGCGGCTGGCACGGCTGGACCGGCGAAGGCACGGCCAGGGGCGAGGCATGGCGCACCAAGGTCATCTATCGCACCAATCTGGCGACCACCCGTGCGGCAGGCCGCTACGCCCAGCACTTCAGCGGGGCATTCAGGTACCTCGTCTACCGCCACTCAGGCGCGGAGAACTACCGGCCTGAGCATCTGGGCTGGGACGGGCTGATCCTGCCGGTGGATCACCCCTTCTGGAAGACCCACTACCCGATCAATGGCTGGGGCTGCGCCTGTTTCGTGCGTGGTGCCCGCACCCTTGCCGGGGCGATCCGGGTGGGTGGCAAGCCCGACGTGACCTTGCCGCCGGACTGGGCGACGCGGGATCCGCGCACAGGTGCTCCCGTTGGGATCGACAAGGGCTGGGACTACGCGCCGGGGGCGACGGTGGATGATACGATCCGCGCGCTGAAGCCCAAAGTCGATCAGCTCCCGTCCCGACCCGCGATCGATCTTATCCAGGACTGGCTGCAGGGCCGCGCCTTTGAGAGCTGGTTTGCCAACCCCGTCGGCAAGTGGCCGGTTGCCCGGATCGCCAGGGCCGACGCCGAGGCCCTGAAGGTCCGGACCCGAACCGCTGTGTTGTCGCCTGACACGGTGGCAAAGCAACTCCGCAATCACCCCGATCTGACGGTGGCGGATTACAAGCTGATCCAGCGTGCCGTCGACAAGGCCACCCGGAAACTGTCTCAGGGCTCCAACCGCCGCGTCTTCATCCATGAGGATCCTGAAGGCGGTGGCCAGATCCTCGTCGTCAAGGCGGTGGTCGAGCAGGACGAGCTCTTTGTGCTGAGTTACCTGAAGCTCTCGCGGAAAGATCGTGACCGGGACCGCAAGGTGCGCCAGTTCATCAACAAGTCCGAGTGAAGGATGCAGACGGCGGGGCCTGCCAGCCGGTTTCCCGGAAACCCCGCAAAACGCTCAGACCCGTGGATCAGGCTACGGCAGGCAGAATATCACCGTGTCACGTCTGCAGGAAAGGATCATAGAGATGGTTGACGTCAAATTCAATGATGCCGAGGTCGAAGCCGCTCTCTCAGAGCTGAGCGCCCGTCTGTCAGATATGACGCCGGTCTTCGAAGTGCTGGGGGATCTGCTGGAGGACAGCACCGAGAAGCGGTTTGACGAGGGCGTGTCTCCGGAAGGCATTCCCTGGGCACCGAAATCGCAGGCCACGATCGACAACTACATCCGGCAGGGGTTGTCCGTGGATCCCAGGCCGTTGCACGGGCCTAACCTGGACACCCTGCCCCTGCGCCGGAGCTTCTTTCATGACGCAGGACGCGATCAGCTGGTGATCGGGACCAACAAGATACAGGCTGCCGTCATGCACTTCGGTGCGGCCAAGGGTGCCTTTGGCACGACATCGCGCGGCAGTCCGATCCCATGGGGGAGAATTCCGGCCCGACCGTTCGTCGGGATATCGAGCAGTGATCGCGCCGCGATCGTCGCAACGGTCGAGGAATGGCTGGAAGAAGCGGCGGAGGATTGACCCCGCCTGCGGACACCGCCTAACGTGCACCCGAGATCGTTGCCCCTGGCATCCGCGCAATTGCGCGGATGTTTTGCGATCGGCCAATCCGGCAGAAATGCGGCATGACACTTGCCGATCACCTCACAGCCCTGATGAGTGCGCAATCCCTGCCGGACACGGTAGCGGAAAATGCGGCTCCTGAATGGATCCACCTGCTTCCGGCGGGTGAGGCTGGTGTGATCGGAACGTCCGATGCGCGAGGTCCCTACCATGTAACGAACCCGGACCAGATCATCGCTGCAAGTTTTGCAGTCGATGACAGGCTGCCCATTGACGAAAACCACGCCACCGATCTTGCGGCCCCAAGCGGCCAGCCTGCTCCGGCGCGCGGCTGGATTGTCGCGATGGAAGCCCGCCCCGACGGGATTTGGGGTCAGGTGGAGTGGACAACGCAGGGCGCTGAACTGGTCACCTCGCGTGCCTATCGCGGGATCAGCCCGGTCATCGTGCATCCGAAGAATGGCCCGAAAACCATTCAAGCGATCCTGCGCGCCAGCCTTGTGAACAAACCAAACCTGCGGGGCATGACCTCGCTTCACCAACAGGAGACCGGGATGAACTTCCGCGAAAAACTGATCGAGATGCTCAGCATCGATGCCGCGTCATCGGATGATGACATCATGAAAGCCCTTTCGGCCAAGATGAAGGGCAAGGGCAGCGATGCCGCAATGCAGTCCGCGCTTGGCGAGGTGGGCGTTGCCCTGGGCCTTGAGGCCGACGCCAAGCCCGATGCGATTGTCGCCGCCGCCCAGGCCGCGACGAAGAGCGACGACAAAACCATCGCAGCCCTTCAGGCCAGCAACGCCGCGCTGACCTCGACCGTGACCGAGCTGAGCGCGACCGTCACATCGCTGCAGGAAGGTCAGTCCGACGCCGCCTCCGAGAGCTTCTTTCAGACCGCGCTGGCCGAGCGCCGCGCGGGCGTCAACGAGGCCTCCAAGGACAAGTGGATTGCCCTGCATCAGGCAGATCCCGAAAACGCCGCCGCTCTGATTGCCGCGTTGCCCAAGCTGGGCAAAACGGCCACCACCCTCGAGCCGCCCGCGCCGAAGGATGGCGAGGTCTCGCTCAATGCCGATCAGCGCCTTATCGCCAGCCAGCTTGGCCTCACCGAAGAGGCCTATGCGAAATCCCTGCAATCCGAAAACAAGGAGGCTTCCTAAATGGTGGCTCTGACCAAAGGGCGTACGACCCCCCGCATCGAAGGTGACCTGCGCCAGGGCGCTGTTGCCGCAACCGCTGTCCTCTTCGTCGGCGCATTGCTCATGCGCAACGCTGCGGGCTTCATCACCAACGGCCAGACCGCCACCGGACTGGTAGGTGTCGGTGTTGGTCATGCGGATGTGAGCAACGCTGGCGGTGCCGATGGCGATGTGAACATCGAATACCGCACTGGTTGCTACTCTTTCGCAAATTCGGCGGGCGCGGATGAAATCACCGCCGCCGACATCGGCGCGGTGGCCTATGCGGTCGATGACCAGACGGTCGCCAAGACCGATGCCACGGCCACCCGGTCCCCCGCTGGCGTGATCGAAGGCCTCGACGCACGTGGCGTCTGGGTCCGCCTCGACGAAGCCCTCACCAAAGCCGCAGCGGCGTAAGGAGCAACTCCATGCTAGTCACAAGAGAAACACTTCAAGGCCTCCGCACCGGCTTCAGTGCGCTCTATCAGGCGGGTCTGTCACAGGTCGAAAGCCAGTACGCCGCGATTGCCACTGTGGTTCCTTCGACCACCAGCGAAAACACCTACGGATGGCTCGGCAGCCTGCCCAACATGCGCGAGTGGATCGGCCCCCGCCAGCTCCAGGCGCTGATGGAACATGAGTACACGGTCAAGAACAAGGATTTCGAACTGACCGTCCGCGTCCAGCGAAATCACATCAAGGACGACAATCTCGGGATCTACAATCCACTCTTTACCGAGATGGGACGGGCCACGGGCGCGCATCCTGACCAGCAGTGCTTTGGTGCCCTGGCGGGCGGCTTTGATCAGCGCTGCTATGATGGCCAGTATTTCTTCGACACCGATCACCCGGTAATTGCCGACGATGGCAGCATCATCACGGTTTCGAACACCGGCGGCGGCACCGGTCCCGCGTGGTTCCTGATGGACGACAGCCGGGCAATCAAGCCAGTCATCTACCAGGACCGCGAAGCTCCGCAGTTTGTGGCAGTGGATAACGTCAATGACCCGTCTGTTTTCCACAACAAGGAATTCCTCTACGGCGTCGATGGTCGCAACAACACGGGCTATGGCTTCTGGCAGATGGCCTATGGCTCACAGCAGCCACTGACCCCCGAGAACTATGAGGCCGCGCGTGTCGCGATCGGCACGATGACGGGCGATCATGGCCGCAAGCTGGGCCTGCGCGGCAAGCTGCTGGTTGTGCCGCAGCAGCTCGAGGGTGCAGCGATTGAGTTGCTGAACTCCGAGCGGCAGGCGAACGGCGCTACCAACAAGTGGAAGGGCACCGCCAAGCTGATGCTGGCCGACTGGCTCTAAAGACACCGCAGCGGGGTGGAGCAGAGCTAGCTCGTCAGGCTTATAACCTGAAGGTCGCGGGTTCGATCCCCGCCCCCGCCACCAGACACCAACCCCCGGAGGGCCGTTCATGGCACCGCGCAAGAAAACCACCAATACCAAGGGCAAGGAGCCCGAGCAGGCGTCGACCGAAGATCAGCGACAGGCTGACACTGTGACGCAAAAGGAGGCGGGTGACACACCCGCCTCCGCACCCCACAACGCCAAGGACGCGAAACCCGCGCCCGAGGCCAAGACCCCCGCGCCTGAAAAGGCAACGGATCAGGACGCAGGACCGGCAGGATCGGCATCGTCCGGACCTGCGTCCGACAACCATTCTCCCGTGCAGAGCGACGCGGGGGCGGCGGAACGGATCGCCGCCCTCGAGAACCAGGTCGATGCGCTGCAAGACGCCCATGTCGCGCTCGTGGAACGGCACGGCGCGCTGCTCGAACTTGTCGAGGCGCTTTCGAACCGGCTTGAAACGGCATTCGAAAAGCCCGGTCAGGCCGTGATCTGGGATGGTCTTGGCGAGACACGTGACCCGATGCCCGACCCGCTCGACCAGCCCGGCCCGGATGACCTCGAGGTCACTGTGACCGGCCCGGAGAAAGGCTTCTGGCGCGCCGGGCGCAAGTTCGACGCAACTCCCGTTGTCATTCCAGCCAATGAGCTGACCCAGCGCCAGCTTGCCGCCCTGGAAGCGGAGCCGTCACTGGCCGTGAAGGTCGACGTCCGGAAAGCGCAAAGCACCAACTGATCAACCGATGGGCGGTACGCCGCCCGTCACCACCCCTGCCCCAAGGATGCCGATCCCGTGACCTACACCACCCTTGCAGATCTGACAGACCGCTTTGGTGAAAACCTGCTGGTGCAGCTCACCGATCGCGGCGACGTGGCCACGGACACGATCGACACAGGCGTGATCGACCGGGCGCTGGCGGACACGGACGCGCTGATCGATGGCTACGTCGCCAAGCGCTACGCACTGCCCATGGCCGCGACCCCGGCGCTGATCCGGACGCTGGCGATCGACATCACGATCTACAAGCTGCACACCTACGAGCCGGATCCCAAGATCGAGGCCGACTACAAGGCCGCGATGAAATCTCTCGAGGCGATCTCGAGCGGCTCCGTCACGCTGCCGATCGACGGCGTCGAAGCGCCCGGTTCCGGCAGTTCCGGCGCACGGCTCACCGACCGCGAACGCCCGCTGACCGAGCAGACGCTGAAAGGCTTCATCTGATGATCGATGCGGTCATCACCCGTCTGTCGGATCAGATCGCCGAGTTGAATGGCCGCGTCGAGGGCGCGGGCGATCTGGCGGAGCTGACCCGCGCCAAGCGCCTGCCGCAGGTCACCCCGGCAGCCCACGTGCTGCCAAGCGGCATTCAGGGCGGCAGTGCCGATGCGGCGACGGGGGCCTACACGCAGGAAATCTCCGAAGGCGTGAGCGTCGTTCTGACCATCCGGGATCACAACCCCGCTGCCAGACGTGTGCTGGCGGATCTGCGCGGCTTTCTGTTTCGGATCATCGAGGCCATCGCCGGGTGGCTGCCGCCCGGGGGCATGGGTGTCTTCAAGTTCATCCGTGCCGAGCTGGTCAGCTCGTCCACCGGCACCTTCATTTACCAGATCGATTTCGCGATCTCCGATCAGTTGAGGATCTTCTGATGACCCAACCTCTTCCGCAACAGGGCGGCAGCTACACCCGCGACAAGGACGGCGAGCTGGTCAAGGCCAAGCCCGCAAAACCCACGCCAAAACCCATGGGCAAGACGCCCGCGAAAGGAGCCTGATCCATGGCCGAATTTTGGGAAGACAAGATCCTCGCCGCAGCGATCGAGGGCACATACGGTGTTGACGCCGTTCCGACCGGGTCACAGGCAATCTATGCCAAGGAAGTCAGCCTGACACCGATGGAAGGCAACGACCTGGACCGGGAACTGGAGCTGCCCTACTTCGGGTCGCAGGGCACAATTCCGGTCGAGCTGCATTCCACGCTGAGTTTCAAGGTCGAGCTTGCACCGTCGGGCACGGCGGGAACACCCCCGCCATGGGGGCCGTTGCTGCGCGGCTGCGGTGTGGCGGAAACCGTCGTGCCAGGCACCTCGGTGACCTACAATCCGATCACCCGCGACCCGGAGAGCCTGACCATCCACTTTTTCATCGGCGACACGCTGCACGCTCTGCTGGGCGCGCGCGGCAACGCCAAGTTCGAACTGAACGCGCAGAACATCCCGCACATCATGTTCGAGTTCACCGGCTTGTTCGCGCTGCCCGCAGCGGCGGTGAGGCCCACGCCTGATTTCTCGACATGGCAGAAACCGCAGCAGGTCAGCAAGGCCTTCACGGATCTGACCCTGGGTGGCACAACGCTGGTGACCCGCAGCTTCATGATGGACCTTGGTAACGCGGTCGAGAACCGGTTTCTGATCGGACCGGAGGAAGTTCTGATCACGGGCAAGTCCGAGCAGATCGAATGTACGATCCAGGCGGTTCCGCTGGCCACCTTCGATCCTTATTCGGCAGCCTTCAACGCGAATGACGTCGCCATCAACCTCCAACACGGTGTTGGCGCGGGCAAGGTCGCGACAATCGCGGTGCCTCTGGCGCAGATGCAACGCCCCCAAGGGCTGGAGAAGCCCCAGAATATCACCGAATGGCCCCTGCGCCTCGTCCCCCGCACCAACGCTGGCAATGACCAGTGGACCCTTACCCTGACCTGAGAAGGAACACTGCCGATGTTCAAGATTGAGAAAGAGCCGAAATTCTGGGCTGAAGTGAAAGTGCTGACCCCCATCGATGACGGGCACCGAGAGGACAGCTTCCGCGCGCGGTTCAAGGTGCAGCCTGCCGAGACCGTCGAGCAGTTCGATCTTGGCATGAACGGTGAGGATATGGCCGAGTTCCTGCGCACCACCGTGGTCGACCTGAGCGACATTCAGGATGACGACGGCAAGGCCCTGCCCTTTAGCCCTGAGCTGCTCAACACGATGATCGGCAACTACGGCGCGCGACTGGCGATGATCAACACATATGCCGCCGCCGTCGCCAAGGCCCGCGCGGGAAACTGAAATGGGCCGGGCGCGCCTCCGTCCTCGGCACGCTCTCGGAGAGGCCCGCCGATCAGCCTGCGGACAATGCCCGGACCGACGCGGAGAAATGGGGGATCGTCCTGCCCCCGCAGATGCTGGAGCGCGAAGACGCGGGTGTCTGGCCGGAGAACGTGGACGCGGTGATGGCCTACCTCGCGGTCTGCACGCAGTGGCGCATCGTGGCGCGGGCGGACGGCCCGATGCACGCGGTGGGCCTCGACTACGCCGGCGTGCGGGACGGGTTGAAACTGGCACGGATCAAACCATCGCCCGCGCTCTGGTCTGATCTGCAGATGATCGAAATCGGCGCGCGCGCCGCAATGAACGGAGAGAGTTGAGTGGCTATCAAGCTGTCCATGGTGCTGACCGCCAACGCCAAGCAGGCGCTCTCGGAGTTTGCCGGGCTGCGTAATGAAATTCAGGTCACGAAAACCGCCGCCTTCACCATCGGTGATGCGTGGAAGGCCAGCGGCGCGCAACTGAAAACATTCTCCGGACAGGCCGATCTGGCTGCGGCCAAGATGACCAAGCTGAAAACCGCCAAGCTCGGGGCCTCGCTCGAGGCGCGCAGGCTGGCGACGTCCAACCAGCTCGCGGCGGGCAGCGTCGGCAACCTCTTTGCCCAGTACAACGACCTTGGCGTCATGATGGCGGCGGGGCAGAACCCCATCCAGCTCGCCCTCCAGCAGGGTACGCAGATTTCGCAGGTACTCGGCCCGCTGGGGGCACGCGGTGCTGTCAAGGCGCTGAAGGCGGCCTTCGTGTCACTTGTCAGCCCGATCAACCTGATCACCATCGGTACCATCGCGGCGGGAGCGGCCCTTTTTCAGTATGCCACCTCGGCACGCGGTGCGGAAAAGGACGTTGACAGCCTGAAGGACGCGCTGGCCGAGCTGGAAAGCCAGACAGTCGACAGCCAGCAGAAACTGGCCTTGCTTCAGACCGGAATTGCCAGCACGGAACGGCTGACGATCCAGCGTGAAATCAACCGGCTCGAGCGCGAGAGGCTGGAAGTCCAGCAGCTTGCCGCCATTGTGCCCCTGCGCGAGAATGAGGCTCAGGGTGCAACCGTCCAACAGCTGGACAAGCAAATCGATGCGTGGCGCGAAAAGCTGGCAACGCTGGACAGAGCGGAAGCAAGTCTTGCAAAGGAGCAGGCCCGACTGAACCGGATCAGCAATGCCTACAGGTTCTACGTCCGGTCCCGCGTCGAGGGCGAGGAGATCATCGCCCGCAAGCTGGACAACCAGAACAGCCTCTATGTCCGGTCCCGATCCGAGGCGGAAGCGCTGAGCCGTCAGCTGCTCGAGGCCTACCGGGCGGGCGGGGATTTCTCCGGGGTGGAGATGTCCGGCGGTGTCGAGGCGGCGGCAGCGGCGGCAGCTGCGCTCGCACAGGATCTCGGCGTAAGCCTGCGCGTGGCGCAGGGCATGGTGGCGCTGTCCGATCTGGCCGCTCCAGGCGGTCCGGATCAGGCCCGCGCCAAAGTCCGGGAGCGCACGAATTTCGGTCAGGTTGGCGAAAACGGTGTGATTGCGATCAATCGCCGCACGGCAAAAAAGCCAGACACCGGCGGTGCCGAGCGTCAACGCGAGGCAGTCAAGAACCTGACCCAAAGCCTGCGCGACGAGCTGGCGATCCTGCGCGAGACCGATCCGATCCAGCGCGAGATCATCCGCAACCGCGAGACCCTGGCATCGGCCACGGAAGCAGAACGCGCGACGATCGAGGGGCTGATCCGCGAGCACGACGCCGAGACGCTGGCCGTCGAGCGCAAACAGGCCGCCTGGGATCTGATGGGCCGCAGCGCCACCGGCGTGCTCGATGACATCTTCGACAAGAGCAAGAGCCTGACGGATGTGGTGCGCAACCTTGGCACCACCATTCTGGACGCCGCCATTCAGGGCCAGCTGCTCGGCACCGGCCCCTTCGGCGGCGGTGGCGGTGGTTTGATCGGCGCGATCTTCCCCTCCCTGATCCCGGCGCGGGCCGAGGGTGGCCCTGTGTTTGGGCCGGGTGGTCCCAAGGATGACCGGGTGCTGATGTGGGGGTCCAACGGCGAGTTCATGATGAACGCGGCCGCCACGGCGCGCTACCGCCCAATTCTGGAGATTATGAACGCCGGAGGCCCGATCGGAGCCTTCGCAAATGGCGGTCCCGTGGGGGGCAATGTCTCCCGTCTGCTGCAATCGGCAAATGACAGCCGACCACCGCTGCAGGTGGCGATCGATGTGTCCGGCGCGCGCGGCGATCGAGAGATCGAGGAGGCCGCGTACCGGGGCATGCAGGCTGCCATCGAGGAGTATGACCGCGAGACCCTGCCGGGTCGCGTTGGCCAGATCAACGAGAACCCAAGGAGGCGCGGATAATGCCGGTGTCCTTCCCCATGAGCATCGCGGAGTTTCTGGACGCCCTGCCGGTCAAATCGGTTGAGTTTGACCTGCCGGAGGCCGTTCAGACGAGCCGCACTGCTGGCGGCGAAATCCTGCCCGAGGATATCGGCACACGGCTTTGGCAGGGCGAGGTCATGCTGGGCAGGCTGTTGCCTTATGAGGCGCTCGATGCACAGGCGCTGATCGACCTGATGCGCGGGGCCGGAGCCTCGTTTCTCGCGTACCACACGCGGTTTCCCCATCCCCGCCAGGATCCCACCGGATCGATCATCGCCGGTGCCAGCCCGCAGATCGCGGCGCTCGACGGCGGCGACGCGCGGCTGATCAGCCTCAAGGGGCTGACGCCGGGCTACGCGCTCACCCGGGGCGATTATCTTTCCTTCACCTATGGCAGCAACCCGCTGCGCTACGGGCTGCACCGCGTCCAGGAGACGCAGGTGCTGGCAGATGGCGCTGGCACAACACCGCTCTTCGAAGTGATCCCGCCGCTGGAGCCGGGTGCCGTTATTGACGCTGCCGTGACGCTTGGACGCGCCCATTGCAAGGCGGTGATCGTGCCTGACAGCGTCCAGACCGGGCGCCAGTCGAAATTCCTACGTGACGGCATGAGCTTCAAGTTCATGCAGACCTTGAGGTGAGACATGCGTGATCTGCCTTCAGCCCTTTTGACCCACCTTTCGGAACGTGGCGCGGGACATGCCCGACTGCTCGTCTGGATCACCGCCCGCGAGAAGGCCACGGGCACGGCGGTATCGATCGGCTTCTGGACCGGCGCGGATCACCGCGTCTTTTCGATCGGGGGCGAGGACCGCACCTACTACGGGGCCGGATCGCTGATCAGGATCGCCCCATTGGTCAGCGCGCCCGGCCTCAACGTGCGCACAACCCGGCTGACCTTCTCGCCGATCTCGGAGGAGTTCCGGGTCGCCGTGGGCCTCTACGACACCAATGACGCGCCGCTGCAGATCCATGTGGCCAATTTCGATCCGCTGACCCGCGCACCCATCGCAGAGCCGGTGCGCCGCTTCAAGGGCTTTGCCAAGGGCCTTACCTCGACCCGTGCGGCGATGGGGGGTGACGCCCGCGCCGAGCTGGCCGTGCAGAGCGCCGCCCATGTGCTGACCCGCACCCTGCCCCTGAAGAAGTCCGACGCCGCGCTGCAGGCGCGCCACCCCGGCGATTTGCTCCGCCAGTACACCGATATCAGCGGTTCGGTCGAGACCGCCTGGGGCGAGGCGCGCGGATCCGCGCCTGCCGGTGCCGCCCCGCCCTCTGCCCAGCCCGGCGGATGGGTGAACCCGACCGCGCGGCCCGACTGGGGGAGTTCGAGATAATGGCGGATATCAACCAGCGACGCCCAGACTGGCGCAACCGGCTGATCATCTACCTGCACGCAGCGGCGCGTAGGCCCTTTGTGGCAGGTGAGCACGACTGCGCGTTGTTTCTGGCAGGCGGTGTCGAGGCGATGACCGGCGTGGACTATGCGGAACGTTATCGGGGTGCCTACAGCTCGACGAAGGCAGGCCTGAGGCTGCTACAGATTGACGGCTTCACGGACCATGTTGATCTGGCGCTGTGTTGCCTCCCGTCGAAACCCGTTTCAATGGCCTTCGAAGGTGACGGCGCGGTGATCCGCGAAGGCCGCGTGCTCTCGCTTGGCATCGTGCAGGGGGCCTCGATCTACGTGCTGCGCGCCAGCGGCCTGGGCACCGTGCCGCTGACCGCCGCCGCCGAAGCTTTGGGGGTCTGAGATGGGGAAAGTCGTCAAAGCCGTCGGTGCAATCGCTGCAGGGTTTGCAACAGGCGGGTTGGGCTTTGCTGTTGGTGGCATCGGTTCATTTCTGACCACCACTTTTGTTGGCCGTCTGCTCACCACGGTCGCCTTCTCCGCCCTGCGCGCGGCCCTGACCCGAAAAAGCGGCGGCTCCGCCGGTCCGCAACCGGGGATCCGCACCGCGCAGACCCAGACCGGCGGCACCAATCCCGCCTCCTTCATTCTGGGCACCTATGCGACGGAGGGCACGCTTGCCTGCCCGCCCATGAGCCACGGCACCGCAGGCGGCGTGCCCAACGCCTACCTCACCTACGTGATCGAGCTGGGCGACGTGCCGGGCCAGACGCTCGAAGGCATGATCGTGGACGGGGAGACGGTCAGCCTTGGCGCCACCCCGCATGCCGATTACGGCCTGCCCTTCGAAGGCCGTTTCGCAGGGCACGGCTGGGTCAGGTTCTACGATGGCAGCCAGACCGTGGCCGACCCGATGCTGCTGGCCAAATATGGCACCCACCCCGACCGGCCCTGGACCGCCGCGATGGTGGGGCGCGGGATCAACTATGCGATCGTGACCTTCCGCTACAACCGCACCATCTATTCGAGTTTCCCCAAGGTGCGCTTCGTTCTGGGGGGCATCCCGCTTTACGACCCGCGCCTCGATGACACCGTCGGTGGCGTGGGCGCGCATCGCTACGATGATCGCAGCACCTGGGCGCAGACCGACAATGCCGCTGTCCTGATCTACAACATCAAGCGCGGCATCGACATCGGTGGCGGCTACATCTGGGGCGGTGGATCGGAGGCCGCGGATCTGCCGCTGGCCAACTGGTGGGCGCAGATGAACAACGCCGATCTGGCCATGGCGCTCGATGCGGGTGGCACCGAACCCCAATACCGCGCCGCCTATGAGGTCTTTGTCGATGACGAACCCGCCTCCGTCATCGAGGAGGTCCTGAACGCCTGCTCGGGTGAGCTGGCCGAGAACGGCGGGATCTGGAAGCTGCGGCTCGGCGGGCCGGGCTTGCCGGTCTATTTCTTCACCGATGACGACGTGATTGTGACCGAGAGCGAAGAGCACACGCCCTATGCAATCGAGCAGGAACCCTTCAACGGCGTCTCCGTGGTCTACCCCGATCCGGCGGCGCTGTGGGAGCCACGGGACGCCCCGGCCCGCTACAACGCCGAGTATGCCCTGGCCGACCCGTCCCAGCGCCGTGTCGCCGATCTGACGCTCAGCGCGGCACCCTATCCCAACCAGGTGCAGCGCATCATGCGGGCCTATGTCGAGGAAGAGCGCCGGGTCATCCGCCACGTGCTGACCCTGCCGCAGGATGCGCTGGTGCTGGAACCGCTTGACGTGGTCTCCTGGACTTCCGACCGGCACGGTTATGCGGCCAAGGCCTTCGAGGTCGATACAATGATCGATCCGCTGCTCACAGGCACGCCGCGCCTTACGCTGAAGGAGCGGGATCCCGACGATGCGGCGTGGCTGCCGGCATACGAGTTGCCGACCCCCAACCTGCCGACGTCCGTGACCGATCTGCCACCGCAGACGGTTGACGGCTTCGCGGTAACGGCGGTTGCGATCGAGGACGAGAACGACGCCCCCGCCCGGCCCGCAATCCGGATCGTCTGGACCGGCGATCAGGAGGACGTGCGCGGCGTCCAGTTCGAGATCGAGGCCGCCGACGGCACCTCGATCGTGAAGGCCTCGGCGCTGGATGTCGCGGGGGGCGCGCATGTTGTTGCCGAGGGCATCCTGCCGAACAAGGACTACCGGGTGCGCGCCCGGTTCGTCGTGTTCCGTCCCACGGTCTGGACCGCGTGGGAGCCGGTGACCACGCTCGATTTGCGGCTCCGGCCCGAGGATCTGGATGCGCCCGCATTTCAGGTCAACGGCATGGCGATCTTTGGCGGGGTCCTGCAGTCGGACAACTTCGTTTCAGGGGTCTCAGGCTGGCAGATCAACCGCAACGGCTCGATGGAGCTGCAGGATCTGGTGGCCCGCGAGTGGATCCAGATCGGCGCGGTGACGGACTTTAATGAGATCGTGCTGCCGGGTGCCGCATACCGTTACAACGCGGTACATGCGGAGTTTTTCTTTGGCCCTTCCGGAAATGGCCAGGTCTCCCATGTGAACGCGTCATTTCAGGTGCATCGCGCGGGTCTCTACCAGTTCGTTCAGCAGACCGGCGATGGCCCGCAGACGATCACCCGGGTTGTGCCCTCTCAGGCCTTTCTGCAAATCCGCTACCTCAACGGCGGGGTCTGGAGTGGTTTTGGGAACGTTCTGATCAGCCCGGTCGCCGCAGGGGGCTGGATTGCCCAGAGCACGATCTTTCACGTGCAGGGTCCTTTTGATAGCGCCCATCTGCGCCTCTACATCGGGATCACCACCTCGGACGTGCCGACATCGCCGGAGAACAACGTGCAGGCGGTCACGCTGGGTGCGCAGGTGACGACGCGATGATCTACTGGTTTTTCACCAACCCTGACGGCACGATCTGGCAGGCAGGCAGATCGCCAACCCTGCCAACAGGTGCCACGCAATCGCCCTCCCAAATTTCGCCTGCCGAGCTGGTCAAATACTACCTGGACGGGGGTGGCGCGCTGACCCTGCGCCCGCCGTCGCCAGGCATCGTGAGCAACGGCACCGAACACACGATCGCCGATTGCCCCCCAGGTACCGTCATCAACATCGAGGACAACATCTCGGGCGAGCAGCTCGGATCGATCACGACGGATCAGGATCCGCAGACCGAGGTGATCAACTTGCCGGATCCCGGTACCTACATCATTACCGTGACCGGCCCGTCGCCCATGCTGCCGACCGAGAAGCAGGTGGTGACATGATCACCTTGAACCGAACATCAGACAGCATTGCATTGGAATTGGCCACCCAGCAGGCCAGCGCGATCGTCGCGATCAACGAGGCAGCCGGTGCGGTGCGTGCCCAGTACATCACCATCATACCGGGGCAGGAAATGCTCTATCCGGAAAAGCGCGACGAAGCACGGGCCTATGTCGCGGAACCCACACCGCCGACCGATCTGTCAGACTACGAGCTGCTCGAGGCCGAGATCGGGATCACCGCGCCCACCATCGCCGAAGTCGCTCAGGTAATCCTCAATCTCTACGCGCTCTGGAAGGGTATTGCGGCCCCATTGGAGACGTTTCGCCTCGGCGCGATCAACTCTGTCGAGGCCGCAACCAGCCAAGCCGAGATCGATGCCGCCGTTGCCACCTTCATGTCTCAACTGGAGCCGCCCGGATGACCCTTTTTGATCCTGAAACCTTTTCGGATGATCCCTATGTCGCTGGCCTCAATCAGGGCGCTCATATGATCGCAGGTGCCGCCCTGCTGGTTGGTCTGCTGCCGCTCTGGCCTCTGGACGTTGTCCTCGGCGTGACGCTGGCCCTGATACTGGCCTTTGAGCTTTGGCAGTACATCGAGCGCGAAGCAGCCCTCTGGGACGTGGGCCTTGACCTTTTGTTCTGGGGGTTGGGCGCATTCGCCTGGTACCGCGCGATCGACACCGGCGACGTGACAGGCTCCACCATCCTATACCCGCTCTGGCTGACCCTGATCATGGGCGGTGTCATGGCGGTTTTCACCCTCTTTAAACACGCTTCAAAGGAGTAGCGAACATGGCAACCAGAAACGTAGACATGGATGCAGACAACGGCTGGCTGCACGTGGCCACCGGCCCGCAGAATGCGACCTTCGGCTTCAAGACCGGCGTCGGGGAATACGCAACCGAGCTGAATGCCGACGTGCCGCCCGCCGACGGCGTCTGGTCCGGACTGGCCCCGACCTCGCTGGCGCTCGTCGCAAACGAAAAGCTCTACATCCAGGGACAGGGCCGGTTGGTCCTGATCGCTGACACGCCGGAAATCTGATGCGACTGCTGGCGGGACATAATCTGGCGCAATGGGGCGGTCTGCTGGTCGGGCACGCGCTGAGCGCACAACAGGTGCTTGAGGTCATCAGCGTGGCCGTGGGCGGCGTCACGCCCGCCAGTTCCGCGCTTGTCGTGGGGCAAGCGCTGCAGGATACCACCGGCTGGGTCCAGTTCCTCGATCCGGGCAACTACGAAAGCGCCGATCCTGCGGACGTCGGCGAGCTGCCGGACGTTGTGCCGAATTTCATCGGTGACACGCCCGATGCCATCACCCCCTTCACGGTGGGCCAGACCAACCGCTTCAGCATCACCGTGTCCTGGCCGACCAGCGGCAACAGCCGCACCTTTACCGTGGCACCGCGTACCGTGCTTGATGCCGCACCCGTCCTGACCGCGCCCGCCTCGGCCAGCGGCACCCCGATCATCGGCGGCAATCTTACCGGCGTTGTTGCAACCTTTGACGGCACCAATGTCACCGTTACAAGCCGCTGGGAGATCAGCGCCAGCGGCACCTCCGGCTGGTCCTCGACCGGCGATACCGACACCACCAGCCCGGCGCTGTTGGACGGCATGTACTACCGCTTTGCCAGCACCGGCGAGAACGCCGCCGATGCCGTCACCAGCTACTCGGCCGTCATTGGCCCGGTCGTCGCCTCGGAGATCACCGTGGCAGGGGGCGGTGTGACGCCGCAGGACCAGCTGACCTACAGCACACAGCTCATTTCCGAGATCGCGGACCATGCGTCGATCGCGTCGCTGGCCAACTTCATCAGCAACGCCGGGACAATTGCCTCGGTTGGCTTTCAGACGCAGGCAGGCGGGACGGGGCCATGGACAACGCGCGCCAGCAACTATGCCCTTCTGGCAGCCCAGAGAGTGCGCGTGCGGGTGGCTGACGATCAGGGCAACGAGGCGTTTTTCGAGCTGACCACAGCCGTCATTCAGGCCTTCACCCACAGTCAGGTTCCGGCTGAGGCGAAGATCGTGATCAGCGTCGAGGACATCGTCGCGGATGCCAAAACCACGCAGGTGACCCTCTCCGGCATCGCAGCACCGAACGATTATCTCAACGGCACCTACAGCATCTCAGCGGCTCAGGTCCGGACGGCGGCGACCGTTGGTCCGGTGTACATCGGCAACGCGGGCATCCTGCCCGACGGGCCAGTGGCCAATCTGACGACGGGATCGGTTCTGAGCGCGCTCACCGGCTTCTGGATCGGCGCCTATACCTTCACCTACCAATGGCTGCGCGACGGCGCTGACATCACGGGGGCGACCTCGGCCACCTATGCGCTGACCTCCGATGATCTCGGCACGTTGATCAGTTGCCGTCTGTCCAACGACGACGGCACCAATCCGGCAACCGATCTGGAGCTCTCGGGTATCCCGGTGCCACCGGCCAGTGCAGGCGCATCGATCACGACACTCTATGACAGTGCCTATATCGCAACCCACGCAGCCCTGATCAGCCAGACCGGCATCGACATCACCGCCATTCCTGCCGGTTACGTGCTGGTCATGCAGACATCTGCGGTCGACAATAACGCGGGCCGTACGCTGAACACGGTAACAGCGAACGGCTCCGATATCGGGGTCGCCGATGTTGCCCAGACCGGGGGCAGGGTCATTGCCTACCAGCACTCATTTGTCCGGCCAGCGGGCGATACGCTGGACCTCGCACTGACCTTCAGCGCCAGCATGGATCGCGGCGGTCGCACGACGATCTTTGCGATCCCGCCGTCCACCCTGATTGCAACGAACACCGGCAATGCCAGTGGCACCAACCAAAGCATCCTCGATCTGGCCGTGCTGACCAATGACATGGTGTTCATGTGCGGGGCCGCCGAAAGCGCGATAACCGTCTTCTCGGGCGTCACGCCACTGGGGGCAGTCGCCGATCCCGATGGCCGCGAACAGAACGTCGGGGCGGTCATTGCCGGGTCGGATGAAACGCGCGCCCTGCGCTTTGCCGGGACGACCAGTCAGAACAGTTGTCTTTCATCAGTCTGGAGGCTTGTCTAGTGGCGCTCGACAGCACGGAAATCGGCCTGCCGCAAGGCGTCGCCGTTCAATACAACGCAGACGGAACGGTGCTCGATCTCCCGAGCTACGCGAATGTGACCACATCGCAGCTGGACACTGTCACGAGCCTGCGCAGCCAGCATATCACGGTGCCGGGGGCGACCACGCTGGCGGTTCAGACACAGCCCGCCCATGGACGCATTAGCGTTCGATCGGACGGTCGGCTGGTTGTTGACCTGACCAAGATCATCACCGTGCCGGGAGACGAAATCGCCTTCGATCTGCTGGTCGACGGCCTTGTGCAGTCCTTCACCTGCCCGGTCTCCCAGGGCCTTCAACTCAAGGGCTGGGCACCGGGCTGGCACTTCATGCCGCCCCGCGATCCCGACGGGTCCGTCAGGTTCTCGACAGCGGTCAACCACACCGTCACCCACATCGACGCGGAGGGCGGCTTTACCAAGGCCCAGATCGAGGCGCGCGAGGGCATCTCGAACGCCAACCAGAGCTGGCTGAAGAACAATCCGGCTAGCGTTGGCCCGGACGTTCCTGAAGCCGACGGCGTTCTGCGCTATGGCGAGATCCCGGAGCTGGCCGTTGACAGTGATCGCGGCAACCAGATCTGGGGCTACAAGAAGAGCACAGGCCCCGGGTGTCACTGGCTGCTGTTCAAGCGGGGCACCACGGTGCCCTCCGGGGCCTTCGGCTCGGTGGAAGGCTTCAACGGCCTGAACTGCGCGCGCATCGGGGCCTATGGTACCGGCGCAAAGCCGATCATTCAGTTTGCCCTGAATGGCGGCAGCTTCTGTGTCATTGAAGGCCTGCGGTTCGCGGAAAAGCAGAACGTCGACGGCCAACGCTTCTGCATGTACTATGACTGCGAGGCGGACCACTCAACGAACATCAGGGGCAGCGTCCGGATCACCGAATATTGCACCTATTACAAGGTGAAGGGCTGGGATTTTTACTATCGATCCGCGCCGACGTCGGGCTTCTGGCTCGTCAAGGCGACCCGCGAACAGGGCGTATACCTGAACAACTACGATGGCGTGGCGATTGTCGACTGCTATCTCGGTCAGGCCGGTTGGCAGTATTTCTATCGCTTCGACGGTTCCTATCTCGGGCCACAGCCGCCCACGCAATACAGCCACGTCGTCTACTCTTCCGGCGATGGTGAGAACCTCTACATCTACAACTCCGTGTTCGAACAGGGGTCTTTGACAGGCGTGCAGGCAAGGCCGGGCGTAACCATGCGCGACAGCACCTTCCTGTGCAACAACCTCGGCATCCTGCTGGGCGGTGGGCCGGACAGTGAGGATCAGGAACAGTCGGCGGGTCTTGATATCAGCGTGCCAATTCCCGGCGCGCAGCTCGGCAACTTTTCCTATGCGGAGAACCCGATGTTCCTCGGCGCGGGGCAGAAGGAGCAGGATCGCGCCTCCTTCGAGACAGCACGCGCGATCAATCTCAGCGGCAACAAGGTTGGCATCCGCGGCATGATCGTGGCCGACGCAACAGAGGGCAATGACGGGGTGCGCGCGCATGGCGTGGCCACCGAGGGCGAGGACATCGTGATCAACGCGCTGGCCAGCCTTGAGAGCAATGACAGCGAGATTGCCGTCGTGAACTGGCTGAATGTGCCGGACAAGAACGTCAGCGTTTCGCAGGCCATCAAGGATGGCACGACGCTGGACGCCTATGCGCAGCTTGTGCTGTCGGACGGAACAGCAGATCGCTTTGACCTCTTTGATTATCTCCGTGCGGCGGATAATCCGGTTGCCGAGGTTGCGCTGATGCGCGACTGGGTGCGCACGCGCCTGAACAAGCCATTGCCGACCTCTCCGGCGCGCACCTGCCTGTTCTCACCACCCAACGAACTGGACACGCCCGGGATCAACTGGGGTGTTGCCAACGACTGGTCCGGAGGCATTCTGCCCGGCAAGGTGGCAGGCGACAGCGTTGATCTCGATAACCACAGGGTGTCGAGTTCCGAAACGCCCGAGAACCCGATTGAAACCGTGGACATCGGCACGGATGGAGATTTCACCCAGTTCGGCGGGCAGCTCGAGGTCAACCAGAACATCCTCGGCGGCGGCTTCTTCAGGGTCGGCAACTTCCGTGGCGGCGCAGCAGAGGTGGTTCAGCACGGCGGATCGTTTGATCCTGATCTGGAGGTCTATGCCGGTCGCTTCCGGAACGACGGGGCGCTGACCTTTGGCGGCAACGTGACAGTCTTTGACCGGGGCGAGCTGCTGCTGGGCGTGGACACCTCGTCCGCTGCGCTGGCGACTGGCCGCAAGTTCGAGGTGCATGGCTTCGAAAGCAGGGTCGGCTTCGATGGAGCCGCTGGCGGCATCGCCAGCCTGACACTTGCGCCGGGTTCAACCACGGCCTTCAGATCGACCTGCGTGGTGGCGATCAACGGCATGGGCGTGAAGACGGCGGGCCAGTTCAAATACGGTGAGGTCGTGACCGGCGAGACCTCGGGTTTCACGGGCATCGTGGCGCGCGATGTGTTCACGGCAAACCAGGCCTGCACGCTCTACCTCAGAGACGTGACCGGGATCCCGATCGATAATGAGAACGTCATCGGCGTCGCACGCCTTGGCCGCGCAACCACAGACCCCATCATAATCGGGCAGATCAATGGCACCGCAACCTTCGGCATGGGCACAGTGGGCGAGATGCGCTCAGGCCTCTTTGAAGCTGATCCGAACGTGGACAGCAGGGTGACCCTTGGCGGCGCGCTGGAGATCGACGCTCTGGGCCTTGAGGCTGGACCCTACACCCTGTTCTCCGTCGACCTGCTGGCTGGTAGCTACGACAGCGTTTCGATTGTCAACGGGCTGGGCAATGATACGGTGGCACAGGTAGGCAACGATCTGCGTCTGACACTGGCCGCTTGAAGGGATCCTTCAAATGGTCTTTAAACCGGGATGAAAGTCCGTCTTTAAAAATCGTTTGCTGCAATTATCTCTGTCATTCACTGAAAAAATCCGTGTCACGCTACAGTCACGCGGCTACACGGGACGACAAAAACAGCAAGATGACGTCGGCCCCTTTACCCTCTCGCCCGCTAACCTTATATAAACGGTAAGGATAATTTCTGAGGCCGCAGATGACCAATGCCCCCGAACAGCTTGAAGGCGCGCCGCTGATTGCGCCATCGACCACCGACCATCCGCTGTATGAGCAGATAGTCGAGGCGTGCCGAACCGTCTATGACCCGGAAATCCCGGTCAATATCTACGAGCTTGGGCTTATTTACACCATTGATATCAATGATGAAAACGAAGTGGCTATCAAGATGTCGCTGACCGCCCCGGGCTGCCCCGTCGCGGGGGAAATGCCGGGGTGGGTCGCGGATGCGGTCGAGCCGATTGCCGGTGTGAAACATGTCACTGTCGACCTCGTGTGGGAACCGCCCTGGGGCATGGACATGATGTCGGACGAAGCGCGCCTGGAACTGGGCTTCATGTAAGATGAGCCTCACCTGTGCGCCGGGGCGGGGTGCAGCGGGTGCTCAGAAGACCGGCCCTGAAATCGGGCGTCTCGCGCTTGTTACGCGGCGCGCCACTGCCTAAGTTAGGGGAAAGGAGACGTTTCATGTTTGGCATTCCGGGCAAACAAGCCGTGACACTGACGCCCAAGGCGGCGGCGCAGGTATCGAGACTGATGCAGTCGGCCGGGCATGCCGGGCTGCGCATCGGTGTCAAGAAAGGCGGCTGCGCGGGCATGGAATACACCATGGAATACGTCACGGATCCTGATCCCAATGATGAAGTTGTGGAACAGGATGGCGCGCGCGTGCTGATCGCACCGATGGCGCAGATGTTCCTCTTCGGTACGGAAATTGACTATGAAACCTCGCTGCTGGAAAGCGGCTTCAAGTTTCGCAATCCCAATGTGACCGAAGCCTGTGGCTGTGGCGAGTCGATCAAGTTCGGGTGACCCTCAGGCAGGGCTCTGTCTCACCAACATGTCAAAGGATGCTACGGGACGGTCGCGGCACGATCTTTCCTGACAGGACGCCTGGCCGTTCGCGCCCTCGTTGATTGCCGCCGTTGCATCCGCCTGCTACCAACAACCGCAACCTATTGATGGAGGATCATATGCGGCGGAAACTGGCGGCTGGCAACTGGAAGATGAACGGCACACAGGCAAGCCTCGCGATGCTGGAAAAGCTGGCGTCCGATCATCGTGACAGCCCTTGCGACATTGCGGTTTGCGTGCCCTCCTATCTTCTGATCCCCGCTGCCGCGACAACCGCGACTGGCCCGGTCCGCATCGGCGCACAGGATTGTCATGCCGCGCCCAAGGGTGCGTATACCGGTGACATCGCGGCGGGCATGATTGCCGATGCTGCGGCCTCCTATGTCATTGTCGGTCACTCCGAACGCCGGGACGCATATGGCGAGACCGACGCGCTGGTGCGTGCCAAGGCCGAAGCCGCACAGGCGGCGCAGCTGACAGCCATCGTGTGCATCGGCGAAAGCCTCGCCCAACGCGAGGCCGGTGAGGCGCTGCCGATCATCGGCTCGCAGCTTGCCGGCTCGGTTCCCGACGACAGCACAGGCGACAACCTCGTGGTTGCCTACGAACCGATCTGGGCGATCGGAACCGGCAAGATCCCGACGCTGGAGCAAATCGCCGAGGTCCACAGCGCGCTGCGGGAGGCATTGGTCGCCCGGTTCGGCGCGGCCGGAAATGACATTCGCCTGCTGTACGGTGGGTCTGTCAAACCGGAGAATGCGGCGGATATCTTTGCGACGTCAGACGTGGACGGTGCGCTGGTCGGCGGGGCGAGTCTGAAAGCCGAAGACTTCTCCCCGATCATCACCGCCCTCGCCAACAGCTGACTTGCGCCGGATCGGCCGCGACGACCCGGTGCCGCACAGACGCAGGCAGAACCGGCAGGGCGCGAGGGCCGTGCCAAGGGTCGCAGGCTTGCTACTTCACGATGATCTCCGGCCCCATCACAAGCGTGGGCAGCCAGGTGCTGATGATCGGAATGTAGGTGACCATGATCAGGAAGACGAAGAGCACGGCAGTGAAGGGCAGCGCCGCCTTCACCACGCTCATCATCGGCATATTCGCCACGCCGGAGGTGACAAAGAGGTTGAGACCCACGGGCGGCGTGATCATCCCGATCTCCATGTTCACGACCATGATGATGCCCAGATGAATGGGATCAATGCCCAGCTCAATGGCAATCGGGAACACCAGCGGCGCCACGATCACCAGCAGGCCCGAGGGCTCCATGAACTGGCCCCCGATCAGCAGGATAACGTTCACGATCACCAGAAAGACGATGGGTCCGAACCCGGCGTCCAGCATGGCGCTCGCGATCTGCTGCGGGATCTGTTCGTCGGTCAGCACGTGCTTGAGGATCAGCGCGTTGGCAATGATGAACATCAGGGTGACGGTCAGCTTGCCCGCCTCGAACAGCGTATTCTTGGTGTCCCGGTGAAAAAAGGCCGTGATCAGGGCAAGCGGTTTGCGCATCAGCGTCAGGTTCTGCGTGTCATCGCCTTTGACATGCAGCGGCCCCATATCGCGATAGACGAAGCTGGCGATGAAGAAAGCGTAGACCGCCGCCACCGCCGCCGCCTCGGTCGGCGTGAAGATACCGCCGTAGATGCCGCCCAGGATGATCACGATCAGAAACAGGCCCCAGCCTGCTTCGCGACCGGAGTCGAACACCTCGCCCCACCCGCGCCATTCGCCCCTCGGCAGGTCGCGCAGCTTTGCAATGATGTAGATCGTGAACATCAGCATGGAGCCGGCAAGCAGCCCCGGAATCACCCCCGCCAGAAACATCCGCCCGACAGAGACGTCGGTGGCGGAGGCGTAGACCACCATGACGATCGAGGGCGGGATCAGGATGCCCAGCGTCCCGGCGTTTGCGATCACCCCGGCGGCGAAATCCTTGGTATAGCCGACTTGCCGCATGCCCGCGATCACGATGGAGCCGATGGCGACCACCGTCGCCGGAGAGGAGCCTGAAAGCGCGGCAAAGAGCATACAGGCAAAGACGCCTGCAATTGCAAGGCCGCCGGGTAGATGGCCGACCAGAGCGATGGAAAAGCGAATGATCCGCTTGGCCACACCACCGGTGGACATGAAGCTTGAGGCCAGAATGAAGAAGGGGATGGCCAGCAGCGTGTAATGCCCCGCCATCGCCTGAAACAGCGTCTGCGCGATAGAGGCGAGCGAGGTATCGCTCAGCACCAGCAGGAACACGATGGAGGACATGCCAAGGCTCACCGCGATCGGCACACCGATCAGCATCAGGCCAACGACCATGGTAAATAATACTGCGACTTCCATGGGTCAGTTCCCCGCGTTCATATGTTTGACGGCTTCGACTTCGTCTTCGGCCTCATGGCTGACGATCAGACTGGTGGCCTGCCCCTTCAGCAGCCGGATGGTTGCCTGAACGAACCGGAACAGCAGCAACGCCATGCCAAAGGGCAGCATCGCATAGGGAATGAAACGGGGTATTTTCTCGTATTCTTCGCCTTCGTTGAAGATCGGTTCGATCCAGCGCAGCCACTCGGGCATGGGCATGTCGACGACCTCATACCATGCCTGATCGCGACTGTTCTCGAACCCTGTTGGAAACCAGCGCCCACTGGTCGCATCGAAGCCGGCAAAGGGGGCCCAGTAGTCCCACGCGCCCTTGAAGACAAGGAAGGCGTAGCTGATGCAGACCGCCGCCGCGACCAGCGCGAATGCGCGGCGCACCGGGGGAGAAAAGAGGTTTATCAGCGCATCGACACCCAGATGTGCCGTGACCTTCACCGCGTAGCTCACGCCGAACAGCACCAGCCAGGCAAACAGGAAAGTGACCGCTTCGAGCCCCCAGATAATGCCGGTATTGAACCCGTAGCGCAACACCACGTTGATAAAGGTCAGGATGGTCATCAGGCCAAGGATCAGAGCAATCGCCGTTTCCTCGATTTCATTGACGATCCGGCCCAGTAGCGTGTCCGCTTCGTAGGAATGCGACATGCGCGCCCCCTCCCCCAAAGTAAAATCCGCCCGGCCATCCGGGCCGGGCGGAATAGTCAGATTGACTTAGAACCCGGCGTTGATCGCCTGAGCTGCGTCGATATTTTCCTGACCGACGTCATCCTTGAACTGGTCCCAGACCGGTTTCATCACGCTGACCCATTCGGCGCGGGTCGCATCATCCAACTGGCGCACGACACCGCCGGCCTCGATGATCGCGGCCTTGGCCTGTTCGTTGACAGCGGTGGATTCCGCGTTGCGGGCCTCGGTCACTTCCGAGATGATCGTGGCCAGCTGGTCGCGCACATCAGCGTCCAGCGCATCCCACCAGTCGGTGGAGGTCACGAGCATATAGTCGATGATGCCATGGTTGGTTTCGGTAATGCCGTCCTGAACTTCAAAGAACTTCTGGCCGTAGATGTTGGACCATGTATTCTCCTGCCCGTCCACAACGCCGGTCTGCAGCGCGCCGTAGACTTCGGAGAAGGCCATCGGCTGCGGAGAGCCGCCCAAAGCTGCCATCTGCGCCTTCAGCACATCCGAGTTCTGGACGCGGAATTTCAGGCCGCTGGCGTCCGAGGGGCTGTTCAGCGCCTTGTTGGCAGACATCTGTTTCATGCCGTTGTGCCAGAACGCCAGTCCCAGCAGGCCGCGGCGCGTCATCGATTCCTTCATCGCCTGACCCGTTTCGGAGTTCTGGAAGGCATCGACCGCGTCGATGTTCTTGAACATGAACGGCAGATCGAAGATGCGGAACACCTTGGTGAACTGCTCGAACTTGGACAGCGACGGCGCGGCAAGCTGCACATCGCCCTGCAGCAGCGCTTCGAGCACCTGGTCGTCGTTATAGAGGGTCGAGTTGGGGAAGACTTCCATACAAGCCTTACCGTTCATTTCCTCGTTCACCCGTGTTTGCAGCAGCGAGGCGGCAATACCCTTGGGGTGGCGGTCGGTGTTGGTGACGTGACTGAACTTGATCACGATCTCGCCGTCATCGCAGGCTGCCGCCACGGCAGATGCACTCACGGAAAGGGTCAAAGCTGTCAGGGCAGCGGTCAGTATTCTCATGTGGTTTCCTCCCAGGAACTGTTGATTACGATCCTTAAACGGGCACCGCGAAGCGATGCGCTGTGCCTTATCAAATAGCCTGACAGGTCACAGGGCAAGAGATATAAAAAACATACCGTGTCGCCCCCGTTACAGCATTAATTTCAACGCGCTAGCGGGCATAGTTGCCGCAGGATGCCAGGCCGCTTCGCAAAACCCTGTGCGAAGAACCGCACGGCGCAGGCGCAGGTTGTGCGAAAATCCGCACATTACTCCAGGCGGTAATTTTCCGCCCGAATCCCGTAACGTGCCAGCTTGTCATAGAAGGTTTTGCGCGGCAGCTTCAGCGCCTGCGCTGCCACGGTGGCCTTGCCTTCCGCCCGTCTGAGCGCCTGTTCAAGAAGGCTCTGCTCCACCTGCGCCATTTGCTCGGCCAGCCCGAGGGCTGTATCCGGCGCCACATCCTCTGCCAGTCCAAGCGAAAATCGCATGGCCTCCGACATCAGGGCACGGGCGTTTCCCGGCCAGTCGCGCGCCATCAGACCGGCCACGACCTGCGGCGTGATATCGGGCGCGCTCAGGCCCGCCTGCTCGCTGGCTTGCGCGACATAATGGCGGAATAGCGTGGGAATATCCTCCGGCCGTTCGGAGAGGGGTGGAATGCGCACCGGCGTCACCTCCAACCTGTAGTAGAGTTCGGAATTCAATTGACCGGCCTCCACACAGGCCGCCAGATCCCGGTTCGACCCGGCAATGATCCGTGTCTCGGCACCGGTTTCCAGCGCTTCCATCAACACCAGCTGTGCCTGTGCCGGCATCTGCGTGATCTCGTCTATGAACAGGCTGCCTGTCCGTCCTGCGGCCAGCGCCGCGTTCAGAGCCCCCGCGTCGAGGCCCGCCGCGGCGCGTTTGACAAAGGGTGCCTTGGACCGCGGTGAGCACAAGTGAATAACCTCCGCGACTTTCGATATTCCCGTACCCGGTGCCCCGGTCACCAGCACCTCCGTATCGGTCACCGCGACGCGGCGCACCCGTGCACGCAATCCCTCTGCCAGCTGCGACGCCCCAAACAGCATCCGCGCCGCCGGATCCCCGGTCGCAATCAAGGTTCTCAGCCTGCGATTGTCGAGCACGAGGCCGCGCGTCTTCAGCGCCCGTTCCAGCACGGCCAGTAAATCTGCCGGGGCACAGGGCTTTTCCAGAAAGTCGAACGCGCCCTGTCCCACCGCCTTCATCGCGGTCGGAATATCGCCCTCGCCGGTCAGCAGGATAACGGGCAAGTCTTCATCCTGTGACCGGGTGAATGACAAAAGATGGAAACCGTCGCGTCCGGGCATCCTGAGATCGGACAGGATGACACCGTCGAATTCCGGCGTGATGAAATCCTTGGCGGCAACGAAGGAATTCGCGGTCACCGGCTCCAGATCGGCCAATTCGAGCGTTTGGGACACGGCGTCACGAACCGCCGCATCGTCATCCACCAGAAGGACTTTCCTGCTCATGCGGCCTCGCGTGCCTCCCATGGCTGAATTTCCACCGAAAACACCGCGCCGGGGTGGGTATTGCGCACCCGGATTTCACCCCCGAAACTCTGCATGATGCCGTAGGAGATCGAGAGACCAAGCCCCATTCCCTCAGAGGCGCCCACCTCTTTTGTCGAGTAAAAGGGATCAAAGACCTTCGCCGGATCCGCCACACCCGGCCCGGTGTCGCAGACGTCCACCACAAGCGTTTCGCCCTGCGTCACCCGAAGGGTCAGAACACCGGCGTCACTGCCGTTCATCGCATCAAGCGCATTGGTCATCAGGTTCACGAACACCTGTCCCAGCCGCACCTCACCGCCCTGCACCCAGATCGGATGCGGGACACGCTTGTAGTCCAGCACGATACCCATGGTCCGCGCCCGGGCGCTGATCATCTCTACCGCGCTGTCCAGAACTGCGACCAGATCGACTCGGGTAACAGGCTCGGTCTGCTGGGTTGAAAAGGCGCGCAGGTTCTTGATGATCCGCCCCATGCGCCGGGCCATATCCGATATCCGGCCCAGATTTTCCGCCGCCCGCTCCGGTTTGCCGCGCTCCAGAAACAGTGCTGCGTTCTCGGCAAACGACCGGATCGCCATCAGAGGCTGATTGAGCTCGTGACTGATGCCCGCGCTCATCTTGCCCAAGGCGCTCAGCTTGCCGGCCTGCACCAGATCCGCCTGCGCCCGGGCGAGCGCTGTTTCGGCGTCCTTGCGCTCCGACACTTCCTGGCGCAATGCCATGTTGATCTCGGACAAGGCAGTTGTGCGGCGCGCGACGCGCTCCTCAAGATCCGCATTGGCGCGCGCCAGCGTGCGCCGCCGTTCAGTCGCCAGAAACAGCAGGGCACCGAATGCAAGGCAAAGCGCGGCAACCACCGTCGCCTGCAGCTTGGCCAGCTGTCGCGCCGGTGCGACGTCCATCAGGACCTCGCCCGTCAGACCGATGACCGGCAAAGGCCGCACTAGATGCAGCGCGTTTTGCGGCAGATACGGACCCCAACCCAACTGCCAGATTTCGTGTCCGCCGGTTTCGTAGCTGGCAAACGGCGGCACATCGCCCTCGGGCGGTGCCAGTCCCGGCCCGCCTGCAGCGCGCTGCCAGAGCACCAGTTCCGACCGGTTCGTCACAAAGACCTGACCACGCGCGTCGGTAAAGAAGACGGCCCTCAGCCCACCGCGCCAGGCGTCTTCGATACCGTCCATACCCGCCGCGACAACAACCGCGCCGTTGACTTTGCCGCTTGCGCCGAAAGACGGTGCTGCATAGTAAAAAGCGCGCTGCGCCAGAGGCTTGGAGATACCATGCCCCCAGCCCAAGGCACCCTTCTGCGCCCGTTTCACGTAATCCGTGTCGCTCAGGTCTCCGCCAACGGGTCCGCGCGCCGACGCCTGAACCCGTCCGGCGACGTCGACAAAGAGAACGTCCAGCGCATCGGTTTTGTCCGCCACATCCAGATAGAGCAGCCGCGCCGCCTCGCTCCCTCGCCCTTCGGCAAGTTCGGCGCTCTGCGGGTGATCCGCCAGAATCACGGCCAGTTCGCCGAAACGTCTCAGCTGGCCAACCAGCCGGTCGCTTGCCAGCGCAAGATCACCCTGCCCCTGCCGCGCCAGCTGGTCGAGCGCCTGTAGGTATCCGTAACGCCACACACCTGCCGACGCCGCGGCAACGGCACCGAGGAAAATCAGAATGATCAATGCGCGTTGCATCACCGGACCGGACATTGCGGCAGTTTACAAACAGCCTCTTGCCTTGACCAGTGGCCTGCGGGTTAAAGGGCGGCATGAAAACACTTATTCAGTCTCCGCTCGATCCGTCCTTCGTTCAGAACCCCTATGCGCTTTACGACCGCGTTCTCGCGGATGACCCCATCCGGTTCTGGCAGGACTACGGGATGATGGCCGCTTTTGATGCCAACACCGTGCACGCCCTTCTGCGTGATCGCCGGTTGGGCCGCGCTGTCCCGGACGCACAGAAAACCGAAACGCCGACGCATCTGGCCGCCTTTGAGGCCGTCGAGCGGTATTCGATGCTGGACATGGAGCCGCCGACCCACACCCGCCTGCGCGGGCTGGTTCTGCGCGCCTTCACATCCCGCCGGATCAAGGCCCTGTCGCCGGATATCAATGCGATCTGCGACACCCTGCTCGACGCTTTTCCCACCACACCGTTTGATCTCATTCCAGCCTATTGCACGGCCCTGCCGGTGCGCATCATCGCCCGCCTGCTGGGGGTGCCCGAGGCGATGTCGGACGATTTGCTGAAATGGTCCAACACGATGGTCGCCATGTACCAGGCGGGCCGGGATCGCACGACCGAGGAGGCTGCAAACACGGCTGCGCGGGAGTTCGCAGCTTTCCTCTCAGACTACATCGAAAAGCGCCGTACCGACCCGACGGACGATCTGATTACCCACCTGATTGCAGCAGAAGAAGACGGTGAGAAGCTGACGCGAGACGAGATGATCGGCACCTGTATCCTGCTGCTGAACGCCGGGCACGAGGCCACGGTTCACACCATGGGCAACGCGGTCAAGGCCCTGCTGGAAAATGATACGCCGCCCCGGGCGCTGAGGCCGGACAATATCGCCGCGACGGTGGAGGAGGTCTTGCGGTTTGACCCGCCGCTGCACATGTTCACCCGCTACGCCTATCAGGACATCGAGGTCGGAGGGCACGTGCTGGAGAAAGGGCAACAAGTGGCGCTCATGCTCGGGTCCGCCGGCCGAGACCCGGCGCGTGTCACCGACCCGCACCGGTTCGACCCTTTCCGACCGCCCGCCGCACATGCGGCCTTCGGCGGCGGTCTGCATTTCTGTGTCGGCGCCCCCCTCGCTCGGCTGGAGCTGCAAATCGGCTTGCAGCGGCTCTTTGACTACGCCCCTGCCATGAAACTGGTCACCCCGCCGGTCTATGCAAACACCTATCATTTCCATGGCCTGCGGGCGCTGCAAGTCGCGCTGTAACCCGATATCCATACCGATGGTCTGATCATTGGGGGCTCACATTGAAGCCGCGCCAAGACTGTCGTGCGGCGTCAGCCGCGCCGCCGGATCACGCCTGCAGCGGCAGCATCGTGGTGGATTTGATCTCCTCCATCGACAGCAGGGCCGTCACGTTATGCACCCGCACTTCTGAGATCAGCGCCTGATAAAAGGCATCGTAAGCGCGCGCGTTCTTCACCCGAACTTTAAGAATGTAATCGATATCTCCGGCCAGCCTGTGGGCTTCCTGCACCTCGGGTCTGTCACGCAAAGCTTTCAGAAAGGCGGCCTGCCATTCCGCTTCATGCTCCGACGTGCGGATCAACACAAAGAAACAGGCCTCGAAACCGAGCGCCTCGGCATCCAGGACAACCGTCTGCTGCCCGATCACCCCGGCATCGCGCATTTTGCGAATCCGGTTCCACACCGGCGTCTTGGAAGAGCCCACCCGGGCCGCAATTTCGTCCAGAGACTGGCTCGCATCCCGCTGAAGCTCACCGAGAATTTTCCTGTCTGTGTCGTCTATGCGAACGCTCATTCCAGCCTCTTCCTGCAAATCGGTCAATTGTTCTCTCCTGCATCTAAAACAGAACAAACGTCCTTATCAACACCGAAACCTAGCGAATATGTGGGAATATTTCCTATATTGGACCCAAGAATTACCGAAAGGCGATGCCTCATGGACCATTTCCCGATCTTCCTGCGCGTCCATGGGCGTCGCATCGTGCTGTCCGGCGGTGGCGAGGCTGCGCTGGCCAAGCTGCGCCTTCTGATGAAGACCGCCGGTCGCATCACCGTGTTCACGCCAAATCCCGCGCCAGAAATCGAGAACTGGGCAGCCGAGGGCAAACTGGCGCTGGTGCGCCGCGCCATGGCCCCCGGTGATACGATGTGCGCAGCGCTGTTTTACGCCGCAGATGAAGACGCGGTGGAAGACGCTCGCACAGCCGCCATTGCCCGCGCCGACGGTGCCCTGGTCAACGTCGTGGACAACCTTGAAGACAGCCAGTTCATCACGCCAGCGATTGTGGATCGTGACCCGGTGACCATTGCCATCGGGACCGAAGGCGCTGCTCCTGTGCTGGCCCGCGCCATCAAGGCGGATCTCGAAGAACGCCTGCCTGCGGCGTTGGGACCGCTTGCCCGTATCGGCAAGCGGTTCCGCAAGGCGGCCGAAGCGCTCCCCTTCGGCCGCGCGCGGCGGGATTTCTGGCGGGAATACTATTTCAAATCCGGCCCGGCAGCGATGACGGCGGGCGAAAAGGGCGTAAACGGCGCGCTCGACAAACTGCTCGCGGAACATCTGACCCGCAAGGCGCGCCCCGGTCACGTGCATTTCGTGGGGGGCGGTCCGGGCGATCCCGACCTGTTGACGATGAAGGCCCGCCGGGTGCTCGATGAAGCGGATGTGGTGATCTACGACCGCCTGATCAGCAAACCCATTCTCGAACTGGCCCGCCGCGAAGCCATCATGATCGATGCCGGCAAGGAGGGTTTTGGCCCCTCGATGAAGCAGGAAGAGATCAACGACCTGATTGTTCAGCACGGGCTGAGCGGCGCGCAGGTCGTCCGCCTTAAATCCGGCGATGCCACCGTTTTCGGACGTCTGGACGAAGAGATCGACGCGGTGGACGCGCATCAGATCGCGTGGAGCATCGTGCCGGGGATCACCTCCGCCTCTGCCGCCGTGGCCGAGATCGGCCAGAGCCTGACCAGACGCGGGCGCAATTCCTCGGTGCGCTTCCTGACGGGCCACGATATGAAGGGCTTTGCCGATCACGACTGGGCAACCCTTGCCCGACCCGGCGAAGTGGCCGCGATCTACATGGGCAAGAAATCAGCGCGCTTCATCCAGGGCCGCCTGATCATGCATGGCGCGGATCGCCACACGCCCGTGACCGTGATCGAAAACGCCTCGCGTCCTGATCAGCGCATTCTGGAGACCACCCTTGATGCGCTGCCGCACGCTCTGGCAGCCGCAGAGATGACAGGCCCGGCCCTGATGTTCTACGGGCTGGCCCCGCGCGAGGCGGCCGCCGCCCGGTTGCGCCGCGCAGATACCGAACACGCTCTTTACACCTACCCAATCCAGGCACAGGAGGCCCTCTGATGGCACGAGAATTCAAGCCGAAAGTTGTCACTGCAAACGCCTTGCTTGAAGGCGACGTCATCTATCAAACCGCGAGCGGGTGGACACGCGATCTGTCGCAAGCCGAAGTCCTGACCGATGAGGCCGATGCCGATCTGCGCCTGATCGACGCCTCGCAACAGACCGATTTGGTTGTGGGTGCGTATCTCGCGGATGTCGATGCCTCAGGCGCGACGCCAAAGCCTACGCATTTCCGCGAAGATTTCCGCGCCCGCGGACCGTCCAATTATGCCCATGGTAAACAAGAGGCACTGAGCAATGTATAACTACACCGATTTCGACAGCGCCTTCATCAAGGAGCGCAACGCGCAGTTCCGCGCGCAGGTGGAACGCCGCATCGACGGCGCGCTGACCGAGGATGAATTCAAACCGCTGCGGCTGATGAACGGGCTTTACCTGCAACTGCACGCCTATATGTTGCGGGTTGCCATTCCCTACGGCACGCTCAACAGCCGCCAGATGCATGTGCTCGCTGACATCGCGGATAATTGGGACAAGGGATATGGCCATTTCACCACGCGCCAGAACATCCAGTACAACTGGCCGGAGCTGCGCGATGTGCCCGATATGCTCGACGCGCTGGCAGAAGTGCAGATGCATGCGATCCAGACCTCTGGCAACACCATCCGCAACGTGACTGCGGACCATTTTGCCGGGGCCGCGGCCGATGAGATTGCTGACCCACGCCCCGTGGCCGAGCTGATCCGCCAATGGTCCACCGACCATCCGGAATTCCAGTTCCTGCCGCGCAAGTTCAAGGTGGCGGTGACCGGATCGCCAAACGACCGCGCGGTGACACGCGCCCATGACATCGGGTTGCGCATGATCGAGCGGGACGGCCTGGCCGGTTTCGAGGTCATCGTCGGCGGCGGGCTTGGCCGCACCCCGATGATCGGCAAGGTGCTGAAAGACTTCCTGCCGCGCGAAGACCTGCTGCCCTATCTCGAAGCGATTGTCAGCGTCTACAACCTGCTGGGCCGTCGCGACAACAAGTATAAGGCGCGCATCAAGATCACCGTGCATGAAAACGGGCTGGATGACTTCAAGGCCCGCGTCGAAGAGCGCTATGCGCTGATCCGCCCGCAGTTCAGCGGTGTGGACCAGCAGATGCTGGCAGCGATTGAGGCCGATTTCGCCCTGCCCACCTTCCGCAAGGAAGCGGTGCGGGACTATCACGACGCCCGCCAGCACTATCCGGCGTTCCGCAGCTGGGCCGATACCAATCTCGCCGAGCACCGCGAACCGGATTATGCGATTGTCACGATCAGCCTCAAGGCGCATGGCGCCACACCGGGCGATGCCACCTCCGGACAGATGCGCCTGATGGCGGACCTTGCCAAGCGCTACGGTCACGACGAGCTGCGCATCAGCCACGAACAGAACGTGATCCTGCCGCATGTGCACAAGAACGACCTGCCGTCGGTTTACTCCGCGCTGCGGGCGGCGGGACTGGGCACTGCGAACGTCGGGCTGATTTCCGACATCATCGCCTGCCCCGGCATGGACTACTGCGCCCTGGCCACCGCCCGGTCGATCCCGATCGCGCAGGAGATCGCCACGCGGTTTGACGAGCTGAAACTGGAGCACGACGTGGGCCCGCTGAAAATCAAGATCTCCGGCTGCATCAACGCCTGTGGTCACCACCACGTGGGTCACATCGGTATTCTGGGGCTCGACCGCGCCGGCGTGGAGAACTACCAGATCACGCTGGGTGGCGACGGCACACAGGACGCGAGCATCGGCGAACGCGCTGGCCCCGGGTTCTCCGCCGAAGAGATCATCCCGGCGGTGGAACGTCTGGTCATGGCCTATCTTGACCTGCGCTCCGAGCCTGCGGAGACCTTCCTGCAGACCTACCGTCGCCTGGGTCTTGCACCCTTCAAAGCTGCCCTCTACCCCGAGGCACAGGCTAATGCCGCTTGATCTTCCAGCCCCCCAGGCAATTGATCCGGCATTGAGCACTAAGGTGGCGCAGCTGAATGCCCGGCTGCACCACCATAGTGCGACCGATGTGCTGCGGGTGGCGGTCGACGCGGTGCCGGAACTGGCGCTGGTCTCCAGCTTCGGCGCGGAATCCGTCGCACTCCTGCACCTGACGGCAATGGTGAACCGCGACGTGCCGGTGATCTTCATCGACACCGAAATGCTCTTTGCCGAGACACTGGTCTATCAGCAGGAGGTGGCGGAACGTCTGGGTCTGCGCAGCCTGAAGATCATCCGCAGCGCGGAGGTGCCCGTCGAAGACCCCGACGGCAGATTGCATCTGACGGACACGGACGCCTGTTGCGCCCTGCGGAAAACCCGGCCCCTGCGACGCGCGCTTGAAGCGCACGGCGGCTGGATCACCGGTCGCAAGCGTTTCCAGTCGGGCCAGCGGGCGGCGCTGCCGTTCTTCGAGGTCGAAGGCGGCACCGGGCGCATCAAGGTCAATCCGCTCGCCTATTGGCAGCCCGGCGACGTGGCCGATTATATCGCCGAAAACCGTTTGCCCCGGCATCCGCTGGTGGCGCGCGGCTACCCTTCCATCGGATGTGCGCCCTGCACCTCCCCCGTCTCAGCTGGCGAAGACCCCCGCGCGGGCCGCTGGCGCGATACCGAAAAGGACGAATGTGGCATCCACTTCGTCAATGGCAAAATGGTCCGCACAGGAGCCCCGATATGAGCACTCTCGTCAATGATAGCGGTTTTACCAGCGACGACTGGTCCGAGCCCTTCATCACCCTTGATGCGGCCAATGACGCCAGCGCGCTGGACGTGCCTTCGGACGCAAACCCGGCGGATATTCCGCTGTGCGACGGGCTGCGGATGATCCGGGTCGATTTTCCCTCTTCCGCCGATGGTCGCGGCTTTACGATCGCAAGGCAACTGCGGTTGCGCGGCTTCACGGGGCGACTGCGTGCGAGAGGGCACGTGCTGGCGGATCAATACGCAATGGCGCGCCGATCCGGATTCGACGAGGTCGAAATCTCGGACGAACTGGCCGCGCGCCAACCCGAGGATCAATGGCAGTTCCGCGCCAACTGGCAGGATAACAACTATCAGGCGCGGCTGCGCGGCTGATTGACACCTTTCCCCCATCCACTCTTCTTTCTAAAAGGGACGCGCAGGTGGTAGGCCTGCGTCGATATCATTATGACCGAGCAAACACCCGTGACCGAAGCATCCGCCGTCAAAGTGCCCACGCTGCCAGATGCGCAGACCGTGACTTCCGTTCAACACTGGACGGATCGCCTGTTTTCCTTCCGGGTCACCCGCCCCGCCTCGTTGCGGTTCCGGTCGGGCGAGTTTGTGATGATCGGCCTGATGGGCGATCCTGACCCGAAAACCGGCCGTCAAAAGCCGCTGCTGCGGGCCTATTCCATTGCCTCGCCGTCCTGGGACGAGGAGTTGGAGTTCTATTCGATCAAGGTACAGGATGGCCCGCTGACCTCCAGATTGCAGCATATCCAGCCGGGGGATGAGATCATCCTGCGCCCCAAACCCGTGGGCACGCTGGTGCATGACGCGCTGCTGCCCGGCAAACGTCTGTGGTTTTTTGCCACCGGGACCGGCTTTGCGCCCTTTGCCTCGCTGCTGCGTGACCCGCAGACCTATGAGGATTATGATCAGGTCATCGTCACCCATACCTGCCGCGATGTGGCGGAGCTTGAATACGGGCGCCAGTTGATCGAAAACCTGCGGTCGGACGAACTGATGCTGGAGCTACTGGGCGAGGAGAACCTGCGGAAGCTGACGTATTATCCGACGACGACCCGCGAAACTTCTCCGAAGATGGGGCGCGTGACCAATCTGCTGACCGATGGCACTCTTTTTGCCGATCTGGGCATCGAGGGCATCTCGCCCGACACCGACCGCGCGATGGTTTGCGGATCCATGGGTCTGAACACCGACCTCAAGGAGATTCTGGAAGGATTCGGTCTGGAGGAAGGTGCCAATTCTGACCCGAAACACTACGTGGTGGAAAAAGCCTTCGTAGGCTGACGCCGCGCGAAGCCGCTGGCGTAAAGCCGCCCGGTGTCGCCCCCGGGCGGCTTTGTCATTATTGCATGCCCAATGCGTCACGCAGCTGGGTCAGTGCCGCCTTCAGCAGCTCCGGATTGTCCTGTGCCCGCTTGACGGTGTTGGTCAGAACCAGCTTCTGGGAGGTGCCGAGGTCGGAGTTTTCGATCATCTCGCTGACCTTGGCAAAGTCAAACCCGTCGACGGTCAGTGCCTCGGGGGCCTTCGCAGTATCGACCGCGGCAAGGGAATCGCTCGTGGCCACGTCAGTCGCGCCAGTCGCGTCGGTCGCCGTTTCCGCGGCAGTTGCCGTTTCTTCGGTCGCCGCCTCGGCTGCTTCATCTACCGCATCGACACCTTCGGCAACGGCATCCGAACCGGTTTCTGCCGCTTCAGCAGCCGTCTCCGTGGCCGCCGCTGTTTCCTCGGTCGCCGCCTCTGCTGCGTCGGTTACCGCATCGACACCTTCCGCAACCGCGTCGGTTCCGGCATCAACGGCTTCGGTGCCTTCCGTCAATGCGTCCTGCGCGGTGTCGGTCACCGTATCGGCAAGCTCGCTGGCGCTGTCCTGAACGGCCTCGCCCAGGTCACTGGCCGCGTCCCCGGCCTGCTCTGTGACGCCGGTCGCCGTATCCACCAGGTCTGACGCCGCATCCGTGGCGGCTGCTGCCGTATCATCGACCAGCGCTGCTGCCCCTTCCGCCGCGTCGGTCGCCATGTCGGTAACGGCTTCAGCGGCGTCCGAGGCCGTGTCTGCGACAGTTCCCGCGGCTTCCGTTACGGCATCGGTGGTCGCGTCCAGCGCTTCTTCCGCAGTCTCAAGCGGTTCAGCTTCGCTGATGGCCTCCGTGGCATCCTGCGCCACGTCCCTGGGTGTCTGCCCGATGTACAGCATATAGCCACCCCCGATGACAACAGCGGCCAGAATGATCCAGACCAGATTTTTCATGTCAAGTGCTCCCTCTGTAGCTGCCCGGGGCACAGGCCGCGGACGATATTGAGTTGTGTGATGGCAGTTGCGCCTCCGGGAGGAAACCTTCAAGGGGGAAAACTGTTCCAATCGGCCCATTCCAGCCTAATTTGCGGCTTGAAGTAGCGCTGTCCCGCGGTTAGTTTGCACTTCCAGATTTAGGAACAATTCAAGGACGACCATCATCGCTCGCAGACCCCATAACGCGCCGCCCCAAAGAGAAACCGGCCCGCGCGTCAACGAAAAGATCAGAAGCCCGGAAATTCGCCTCATTGGCGCAGATGGAGAGAACGTAGGCGTCGTTACTCCCGACCGCGCCATGGACATGGCAGATGAAGCGGGCCTTGATCTTGTGGAGATTTCGCCAAACGCCAACCCGCCCGTGTGCAAGATCATGGATTTTGGCAAGTTCAAATATGAACAGCAAAAGCGCGAGAGCGAAGCCCGCAAAAAGCAGAAGATCATTGAGATCAAAGAGGTCAAGTTCCGCCCGAACACGGACACCAATGACTACGATGTCAAAATGCGTAACGTGTTCAAGTTTCTGGAGAATGGCGACAAGGTGAAAATCACCCTGCGGTTCCGGGGGCGCGAGATGGCGCACCAGAACCTCGGTCGCGAACTGCTGGAACGGGTTGCCGAAGACACCAAGGACGCTGGCCGCGTAGAGAACTTCCCCAAGATGGAAGGCCGCCAGATGGTGATGCTGATCGGACCGCTGCCGAAATAGCACCGCGCGCAGGTGATGCCACAGGAACGCCCCGACCGAAAGGCCAGGGCGTTTTTTTATGTGCGGGCACAAACCCTGCAACTGGTGCGATACACAACTATCGGTCTGCTGCAAAAATGGCCGGAAACACCAGCTCTGTTGCACATTCCTTGATGGTGAACCCATCCCGGCACCGTCTTCACGCAAACGAATGGGCTCAGCATGGACCAGTCCTATCCCTACCTGCCGGGGATCTTATTGGCTTACTTTGCATTTCTTCTGGGCATTTGCAGTCCCGGTCCGAACGTTCTGGCCGCGATCGGCACCGCGATAGGGGTTGGCCGCAGATCCGGCATCGCGCTGGCCTTCGGGGCCACCACCGGGTCCTTCACCTGGGCAATGCTGACAGCCCTGGGCCTCTCGGCCGTTCTGGTGACTTATGCCGCGGCCATCACGCTGATCGGGATGATCGGCGGGCTCTACCTGTTCTGGCTGGCATAAAAGGCGTTCAAATCCGCCGCCTCCGCGTATGATATCGAGACGCGCAGGCTGGACAGCTACACAGGGTTCACCGCTTGGCTACGCACTGAGGGGATATTTCATCCAGATGACCAACCCAAAGGCAGCGCTGGCCTGGGTTGCCATCATCGCGCTGGGGCGCCAGCCCGGTGCACCGCTGTCGGTGGCCGCGGTGATCGCCGGGGGCCCCTTTTTGCTGTCGATCGTGATCCATGTGCTTTACGCGGTCACATTTTCGACGCCCATCATGGTGACACTCTGCGACAGGGCGCGCAGGTATATATACAAGCACCCCTTGGCGCGTTTTTCACCTTCGCCAGCCTCAAGCTGCTGACCAGTCGCGGATAAGCGACACGCGCACCATAGCGGTTCGGGTTCAGACGAGGCAGGGGCCACCAACCGTCGCGGCTTTACCACGATTCCCACCGCGGCAGACCGAAAACTGAACAGTAAGATCGTGCCGTTGTCGGCTGCGCTCCTGTGGGGCATCAAAGCCGCAGCGGGCCAAGCTCTAACCTGAAGAAACCCAAGGAGGTAATTGGCAGGACCACCCGCACGCCACTGACCGGCACCGTCTTTTTCGAGCCGCCAGAATCAAGAGCGGCAAGACATGCAGCGTTACCTCGGCCTCACCGCAGTCACTCATCCCTCGTGCATCCCGTTTACGGCACAATGTCACGCCCCGGAAACACCCGATGCCCCAAACGCGCACCGGCATGCGGGACCGGCATGATGCCGTCGCAGCAGGCGCGGCTGCATCCGATCCACATTAACAAGCCCCGCCACACCGGGCAGGGCTTTCCAAATAATATTATACTGTTGCGTCAACCGGCTGCGGCAACCGCGCGTTTGGTCATCACCCCCACCAGATGCGCCCGATACGCTCCGGTGCCATGCAGGTCGCTGATCATATCGTCACCCGAAACCGTCAGACCATCAACGGCACCCGCCGAGAAATCAGATCCCAGCGCCGTTTCCGCCTCGGTCCAGCGAAAAACCCCGTCGTTGGAAGCACCGGTCACCGCAACCCGCACCCCGTCGGCAAACTTCGCCACGAACACACCGACAAGTGCGAACCGCGACGCGGGTTGCAGGAACTTCTGATAGTTCGCGGCCTGGGGGATCGGGAAGCGGACTTCGGTAATGATCTCTCCCTCGTCGAGCGCGGTGGTGAACATGCCCTGAAAAAAGTCGTCAGCCGCAATCGACCGGGCGTTGGTGACAATCGTCGCGCCCGACCCGAGGGCCGCTGCCGGATAGCAGGCGGAGGGATCGTTATTGGCGAGGCTGCCCCCGATGGTGCCCCGGTTGCGGACCGCCGGATCACCGATATGGCTCGCCAATTCCGCAAGCCCCGCAAAATGGGCCGCCGCGTCCTTGGCAACAACAGCATGGGATGTCGCCCCCCCGACACAGAGCTGGCCATCCTCGCCTATGCAGACGCCCTTCATCTCGGCAATGCCGTTGAGGCTGACCAGAACCGAAGGGCTGGCAAGCCGTTGTTTCAGCGTCGGGATCAGTGTTTGCCCCCCACCCAGAGCCTGCGCATCTTCCTGGCTCAGGGCCGCGACAGCCTCCGCGACACTCGTCGGCATTTCCACATCAAAATCATACATCTTTCAGTCCTCTCCAAAACCAGCCTGCCCTATCTGGCCTCTCTGGTTCAAAAATATCCCGGGGGTGCGGGGGCTGGCCCCCGCCCTACCCGTTTGGCTCATTGCATCGCCGCCCAGACGCGTGCCGGTGTCAGCGGCATGTCGATATGGGTCACGTCCTTGCCGCCCGACTGCAACGCATCCACAACAGCGTTGACGACAGAGGGCGGGGATCCGATCGCGCCGGCCTCGCCGCATCCCTTCACCCCCAGCGGGTTGTGTGTGCAGGGCGTCTGGCAGGAATGATCAACCCCGAACATCGGCAGATCATCCGCCCGCGGCATCGCGTAATCCATGTAGGAAGCGCTCAGCAACTGGCCGTTTTCATCATAGGCGCAGTTCTCCAGCAATGCCTGCCCGATCCCCTGCGCCAGGCCGCCATGGACCTGGCCGGTGACGATCATCGGGTTGACCACATTGCCGAAATCGTCGACGGCGGTGAACCGTTCGATGGTCACCTTGCCGGTGTCCGGATCAACCTCGACCTCGCAGGCATAAGCCCCGGCTGGATAGGTGAAGTTGCTGGGGTCGTAAAAGGCGGTTTCCTCCAGCCCCGGTTCGATCTCTTCCAGCGGGTAGTTGTGCGGCACGTAAGCTGCCAGGGTCACGTCGCCCCAGGCCACCGACTTATCCGTCCCCGCCACGCTGAACGCACCGTCCTTGAGCTCGATATCGCCTTCCGACGCCTCCAGCAGATGGCTGGCGATCTTCTTGGCCTTGGCGATGATCTTCTCCGTGGCGCGCACCATGGCGGACCCGCCCACGGCCAGTGACCGGGACCCGTAAGTGCCCATACCCATCGGCGCGTTCGCGGTGTCACCATGCACGATCTCGACCATGTTCTCATCGATGCCGATCATGTCGGCCACCACCTGCGCAAAGGAGGTCTCATGCCCCTGCCCGTGGCTGTGACTGCCGGTCATCACGACCAGCCCGCCCGTGGCATTGACCCGCACTGTGGCGCTTTCATAAAGCCCCGCCCGGGCTCCAAGCTGACCAACAAGATTGCTGGGTGCAATGCCGCAGGCCTCGATATAACAGTTCACGCCAAGCCCGCGCCATTTGCCCTTGGCCTCCGAAGCCTGACGCCTCGCGTCAAAGCCCGACAGGTCCGCCATCTCTTCCAGCTTGTCCATCGTGGCCACATAGTCGCCGGTGTCATATTCGACGGCCACCGGCGTGGCATAGGGAAACTCGGTGACGAAGTTCTGCCGCCGGAGCGCAATCGGGTCGACACCCAGCTCGCGCGCGGCCTTGTCGATGACCCGTTCCAGCTGGAAGGTGGCCTCCGGGCGGCCCGCGCCACGATAGGCATCGACGGGCACCGTATTGGTGAACACGGCCTTGACGTTCACATAGATCAGGGGGGTTTTATAGTTGCCCGCCATCAACGTGCCGTGCAGCCATGTCGGGACACTGGGCGCGAACGTGCTGAGATACGCGCCCATATTGGCATAGGTCTCGGTCCGCAGCGCGGTGAAGTTGTTGTCCCCGTCAAGCGCCAGTTCGATCCTTGTCACATGATCCCGGCCATGGGCATCCGACATGAAGGCCTCGGTCCGGCTGGAGGTCCATTTCACCGGCCGGTTGCAGGCCTTGGCGGCGAAGGTGCAGAAAGCCTCTTCCTGGTAATGGAAGATCTTGGTGCCAAAACCGCCACCCACATCCGGGGCCACGACCCGCAGCTTGTGTTCTGGGATGCCCAGCACGAAGGCGCCCATCAGAAGGCGGATCACATGCGGGTTCTGCGAAGTGGTGTAGAGTGTCGAATCGTCCGTGCCGCGCGCGTAATCGCCCACTGCCACGCGTGGTTCCATCGGGTTGGCCACAAGCCGGTTGTTCACCAGCTCCAGCGTGGTCACATGCGACGCCTTGGCAAAAGCCTCCTCCGTGGCAGCCTTGTTTTCCTCGACAAAACCCCAATCATAACAAAGGTTTGACGTCAGATCCTCATGCACTTTCGGCGCGTCAGCGGAAACTGCCGCTTTCATATCGATGACCGCCGGCAATTCGGCAATGTCCAGCTCGATCGCCTCGGCAGCATCTCGCGCCTGTTCCAGTGTCTCCGCAACAACCGCGGCGATCGGTTCGCCGACGTGGCGCACCTTGCCATGGGCAAGGATCGGGTGGCGCGGTTCCTGCATCGGCTGACCGTGCCTGTCGGTCACCTGCCAGCCACACGGCATGCCCCCCACGGCTTCGAAATCAACCCCCGTGAACACCTTGACCACACCGGGCATCGCTTCGGCCGCCGAGGTGTTGATGGATGTGATGGTTCCATGGGCGATATCCGAACGCAGGAAGTACACATGCGCCTGCCCCCGGATGTTGATGTCATCTGTATAATTTCCGGCGCCGGTCAGAAACCGGACGTCTTCGCGGCGCTTTGAGCTTGCGCCAATGCCTCCGTCTTTTGGCATGTTATTCCTCCCTGAAATTCGGTGCGTATTCCTTCTGCGAACGGTAGACCCGGCCCGGCGTGAGGCTCACGCCGGCGTCACCGGTCGCCTGAGTTATTCCGCCGCAATGCTGCTGACGTCCTGGCCGGATGCGGCCATGATCGCCTTGACGATGTTGTGATAGCCCGTGCAACGACAGATGTTGCCTTCGAGATATTCGCGTATCTCGGTCTCTGTCGGCGTTGGATTGTCCTTCAGCAAAGCTGCCGCGCTCATCACCATGCCCGGGGTGCAAAACCCGCACTGCAACCCGTGATGATCCTGAAACGCCTGCTGAATGGTGCTGAGCGAGCCATCCGCGTTGGCCATCGCCTCGATGGTGGTGACCTCCGCCCCGGCAGCCTCGGCGGCCAGCATGGTGCAGGCTTTCACTGCTTCTCCGTTGACATGCACCACGCAGGCCCCGCACTGGCTGGTGTCACAGCCGACATGAGTCCCTGTCAGTTCCAGCGTGTCGCGCAGGAAAGACGACAACAGTGTCCGCCCCTCCACATCCCCGGACGCGGCTTTCCCGTTCACGGTCATTGAGACCTGAGCCATGGTTTCCTCCCTTAAGCATTGTTGTTGCGGCGAGTTAAGCACGCCCCTTCACGGTTGAGAACCCAAAACTTCAGCAACCTGCTGAAGGTGCATCATAATGCGCCGGAAATCGGGATCAGCCTTGGCGTTTCCCGGCCCGGGGCTGCGGCCGCGTGGGAATTTCCTTGAGCAATCCGCCCACCCCCATCGCCGCGATGTCCTCGTCGGTCACGTCGATGCCACAGATCACACGCGCCAGCACCCAATCCGCCCCGTTCAGCGCCGGGGAGCGCGCGCACCCCGGCAGGCCAATGACCGGATGATCCGACAGATCGCCGATGAAAAGCAGGTTGCCCGGGTCCACCGGCATCCCGAAACGGGTAACCCGCCCCCCGGCCATGCGCACCGCAGCTGGCGCCACGTCATCGACATCGGACGTGGCCGATCCGGTCAGGATCATCGTCAGGTCGCTGGGGCTGTCGATCAGCGCGCGTGACAGGGCTGTTTCCTGATGCGGCACGACAAGCGGCGGGTCCAGCGTCAGCCCAAAGGCCGTCACCCTGTCGGCAATGGCCTTTTGCCCCTTGCTGCCTGCGCCGCCCGCGATCTCGGTAATGATCAGCCCCACGGTCTGCACCACCGGCGGGGCCAGCCGGATGGCCGCGCGGGCCAGCGCGCAGGCCTGTTGCAGCGCGATGTCCGGAACCGCGTAAGAGATGATCTTGATCGTGGCCAGCATTCCGCCGTCCGCCATCTGCTGAAAGGGGGGCACTGTTGCGACGGTGATCATCGGATGCACGCGATTGACCGCCTCGATCGCGGCAACATCCAGAACGGCCACCCCGGGGCCGGTTCCAAAGAGGTTGACGCGGCCGGTAAAGGGGTCAGTCAGGCGCACGTGCTGCACATCGGGATCGGGCACCAGGGCTGCGGCCAGCGCGCGGGCCGCCTCGTTTTCAAAGATATCGCCTGCTTCAAGGCGCGCCACCGTCACGGTTTCTATTCCCGCCCCGGCCAGCGCCGCGATGTCATCGGCGTCCAGAACTCGCCCCTTGCGCAACCGGCGACGCCCGCCAAGCGAGACCGAATGCGCCAGCACCGTGCCTTCCGCCGAGCCGATGGCAACAGCGCCGAATTTCACGCGCCGCGCCTCAGCGTCCGGGTCATCTCCGCCAGGATGGCGACCGCAATCTCCGGCGGGCTGGCAGCACCGATATCCAAGCCGACAGGGCCGTTGATGCGCGCAATGTCCGCGCTGTCGAACCCATCCTGCTGCAAGCGGTCCACGCGCTTGGCATGGGTGCGTTTCGAGCCCAGTGCGCCGATGTAAAAGGCCCTTGATTTCAGGGCCACATGCAAGGCCGGATCGTCGAGTTTCGGATCATGGGTCAGCAGCACAACGGCGGTCCGGCTGTCCACGCCGATCTCTTCCAGTGCCTCGTCCGGCCAGTCAGGCACCAGCTTTTCCCCCGGGAACCGCGCCTCGGAGCCAAAAGCCGCGCGGGGATCGACCACGAAGGGATCATAGCCCGCGATCCGGGCCATCGGCACCAGCGCCTGCGCAATATGCACCGCGCCAACGACAACCAGCCTCAGCGGCGGATTGTGAATACCCACAAAGACCGCGCCGTCCTGTTCGAACCCCGACCGGTCCATCGCGAACCTGTCCGCGTAGGTATCAGACACCAGACGCCTTGCCCCGCTGTCGAGGTTGGCTTCGTAGGCCACGGGTTCACGGGCGGCGCGCGCCTCCATCAGGCGGCGCAGCACCTCGACCGGCATTACCGCCCCGATCGGTTCGACCAGAACGCGGATCGTGCCACCGCAGGCCAATCCCACGGCGAAGGCATCGCTGTCACTGACGCCATATTCCAATATGCGCTGTTCACCTTTCTCCAGAGCGTCCGTCGCTTCGAGCACCACCGCGCCCTCCACGCATCCGCCGGAGACGGACCCCTGCATTTCTCCGTCGCCAGAGATCACCAGTTGCGCCCCCACCCGTCGCGGCGCGGACCCCCAGGTTTCAATCACGGTCGCCAGAACCGCGCCACGCCCCGCTTCGTGCCACGCCAGCGCCTGTTCCGGCGCATTTTCGAAAATCTCCATCGTGTCTCTCCTCGTTCCGGACTATTCCCGATGTTGCCGGAAATGTCTGCCCGAAATCTGCTCACAGCGCAGTGCGCCTTCTGCGCAGGACCGCACAAATTGACATCTTGTCCCCGCCTGCCCTGCCCCTTACATCTAGGCCAAGTTCAACATGGAGGCTCCATATGCCAATGCAAGCCCGCGAAATCGAAGACCTGCTGCGCGCCAGCTTCCCGGATGCCGAGATCAAGGTCGAAGGGGACGACGGCGTACATATGGCGGCGCTGGTCATCGACGAAAGCTTTCGCGGCAAGAACCGGGTACAGCAGCAACGCGCTGTTTATGCGGCACTCAAGGGCAAGATGGATGGCTCCAACGGCGCGCTTCACGCGCTCGCCCTGACAACCAAAGCCCCGGACTGAACCGGACCTCTTTCCGCCTGCCGCGGGCAGCGCGATACCCATAATCCCGAAGGGAAACGACATGACCGACACAAACGCACAAATCAAAGACACCATTTCCAGCAACGACGTTGTCCTGTTCATGAAGGGCACCAAGGAAATGCCGCAATGCGGATTCTCCAGCCGCGTGGCCGGGGTGCTGAACTACATGGGCGTGGACTTTTCCGATGTGAACGTGCTGGCCGACGAAGGCATCCGGCAGGGCATCAAGGATTTCTCCGACTGGCCGACGATCCCTCAGCTTTATGTCAAGGGCGAGTTCGTCGGCGGTTGCGACATCATTACCGAGATGACGCTGTCAGGCGAGCTGGATACGCTGCTGGAGGAAAACGGTGTGACATTCGACAAGGATGCCGCTGACAAGATCCGCGAAGCAAACGGCTGACGGGTCTAGGGCGCGGCAACGCCGCCTGCACCTTGCACGAACCGTCGCGTTCGCTTTTTGGCATCCGCAGGGACAGTGGTGAGGCTCGCCGCGTCCCCTTGGACCACCAGACATAAGCCATCTGCCCGGTCGGCTGCGCAATTCATGCCCGAGCGGCGGCTGGGATGACCGCCGGGGTGATGAGCTCTTGCTGCGCCTTCAGCACCACGGCAGCAGGATCGCCCGGCAGCTACCGCGCCGCCATATGTTGGCCACCGATACAATCGCATCGCTGATCATCGTGCCAGCCAAAAGTGGGCTCCGGGCGGACAGCCTGACGACAGGTCTCGCCAGCCGGCGCGTCAGGCCTTGGCTTTCTCTTCCACCGAGACGGCAAGCGCCTCAGCGCGCGCGGCCAGTTCCGCCAGCGTGTCCGTTACCGACTGCGGCACCACGGGCACCTCCACCCGCTCGGGCTGGGACTGGGCCTCGCGCAATCCCGCTAATTCGGCTTCCCGCTCGGTGAGCCGGGCCTGAACTTCGGAAACACGATCCTCGATATTGGCGGTTTTGTCGGCCAGCATCAGACCGGCCATCAGCAACATGCGTGCTTCGGGCATACGCCCCACCTGATCCGAGAGAACCTGCGCTTCGTCATCCAGCATCTTTGCGGCGGTATGCAGGTAGTGTTCTTCTCCGGCCTGACAGGCCACATCGAACTGGCGGCCACCGATGGTGATTGTGACTTCGGGCATCAGGCGGTCTCCTCTGATTGTGCGCCGCTGGCTTCAAGCAGCGGGGTCAGTGCGGCGATGATCTCATCCGCCTCGGCGATTTCCGCCGCCCGCGCGGCCCGCAGGGCTTCCAGTTCCGCCATCATCGCCTTGTTGATCAGATGCGGCTCACCCACCCCTTCGGCATTCGCGGCGCGCAATGCTTCACAGGCCTCGCTGAGCTGGGCGTTTGCCCGCCGAAGGCGCTGCAGATCCGTGTCGAGCTTGCTCATACGCTCCGCCGTCTCCGTCGCCTTTGCTTCGAGAGAGGCCAGCGCCTTTTCCTGCCGCTCCCCCAGAACCCGAACCCGTTCGGTCAGCTGCGCGTTGACGGTTTTCTCTTCGTCCAGCTCCTGCTTGAGCGCCTCGACATCCGCGTTCTCGGCCGCGCCAAGGCCGTCGACGCCCTGCGCCACCCGGTCCATCGCCGCCATTATACGACTGTTTAGTTCCTCGATTTCACTCATGCCCACCTCGTGCGTCCCATTGTCCGGGATCAGCTGCCCAACTGCCTTGGGCGCGAATCGCTGCCCCATTTCATTAAGGTAACTCTAATCGAGCAGCGCAACAAATATACCCTGCTTAGGGATCAAGCGCTTGGCGGACGCTGTTGAAGTCATTGGCAGGTAAAGGCACCTGCCTGCCCTTGATCTTTGCGGGGTGACTGATATTGAGCGCAGCGAGCTTGGCCGTCAGGCTGCACAGCCCTGTTTCGGGCCGCTTAAACCGACAAAGGATACTGCCCCGTGGATCTCAAAGCCCTCGCTGCCGCCAACCCCGATCACTGGTCTAAAGCCACTGCCATCCGCACCCTGACGCTGGACGCGGTGGCGGCCGCGAAGTCGGGACACTCCGGCATGCCGATGGGAATGGCCGACGTGGCTACCGTGCTCTTCGAAAAACACCTGCGGTTCGATCCGACACAACCCCACTGGCCGGACCGCGATCGCTTCATCCTGTCTGCGGGTCATGGCTCCATGCTGCTCTATTCGCTGCTGCACCTGACAGGCTATGCCGACATGACCCTTGAGCAGATCAAGAACTTCCGCCAATGGGGGTCGATCACTGCCGGGCACCCGGAATATGGCCACGCGACGGGCATCGAGACCACCACCGGCCCGCTGGGTCAGGGGATCGCAAACTCGGTCGGCTTCGCCATGGCCGAGGAAATCCAGCGCGCGCAATATGGCAAGAAGGTTGTCGATCACTATACCTATGTGATCGCGGGCGACGGCTGCCTGATGGAGGGCGTGAGCCAGGAGGCGATTACGCTGGCCGGACGGCACCAGCTGAGCAAACTAATCGTCCTTTGGGACAACAACAACATCACCATCGACGGGCCGGTAAGCCTGTCAGACCGTACCGATCAGATCGGGCGGTTCAAATCCGCCGGCTGGGCGGTGCTGGAAGTGAACGGTCACGATCCGGCGGCCATCGACGCTGCGCTGACGCAGGCCAAGAAAGGCAACAAGCCGACCATGATCGCCTGCAAGACCCATATCGCCCTGGGCCATGCGGCGCAGGACACCTCCAAGGGTCACGGCGCCCTGACGGATGCCGATCAGCTGGCGGCGGCCAAGGAAGCTTACGGGTGGAAGACCGGCCCCTTCGAAGTGCCCGCGGATGTCAAAGCCGCATGGGAAGCGATCGGTGCCCGCGGGGCAGAAACCCGCCGCGCCTGGGAAGAGCGTTTCGACACCCTGCCCCGCGCCAAGCGCGAGACCTTCAACCGGGCCTACGCGCTGGACGTGCCCAAGAAGCTGAGCGCCACGATCAAGGCGTTCAAAAAGCAGATGTCCGAAGGTGCCCCCAAACTCGCCACGCGCGCGAGTTCTGAAAAAGTGCTCGAAGTCATCAACCCGGTCGTGCCGGAGACCGTCGGCGGTTCTGCCGACCTTACCGGGTCGAATAACACGAAAACTGGGGATCTGGGCGTTTTTGACGTCGACAGCCGCGCGGGCCGCTACGTTTACTGGGGCATCCGCGAACATGGGATGGCCGCGGCGATGAACGGTATGGCACTGCATGGCGGCATCCGCCCCTACGGCGGCACCTTCATGTGTTTCACCGATTACGCGCGCCCCGCCATGCGCCTCGCCGCGCTGATGAAAATCCCGACCGTTTTCGTTATGACCCATGACAGTATCGGGCTGGGCGAAGATGGCCCGACACACCAGCCGGTCGAACATCTGGCGATCAGCCGTGCGACACCAAACACCCATGTGTTCCGCCCCGCCGATACGATCGAGACCGCAGAAGCCTGGGAATTGGCCCTGACGTCCAGGAAGATCCCCTCCGTGCTGTCCCTCACACGCCAGGGGTTGCCCACGGTACGGACAGAGCACAAAACCAAGAACCTTACCGCGCAGGGGGCCTATGTTCTGGCGGATGCGGAGGGCAAGCGTCAGGCCATCCTGCTGGCCACCGGCTCCGAAGTTGAAATCGCGCTGGCGGCCCGGGACCTGCTGCAGGCAGAGGGGATCGGCACGCGCGTTGTTTCAATGCCCTGTTGGGAGCTTTTCGAAGAGCAGGACGAAAGCTATCGCAAACGCGTTCTGCCCGGCGGCCCGGTGCGTGTCGCGGTTGAGGCGGGCATCCGCTTTGGCTGGGACCGCTGGCTGTTCGGCGAGCGGGGCAAACGTGAAAAAGCCGGCTTCGTCGGCATGCATGATTTTGGTGCCTCCGCGCCCGCTGCCACCCTTTACAAGGAATTCGGGATCACTGCGCAAGCCGTCGCTGACAAGGCCAAATCACTCATCAAGTGAGATATTGATCGTCCCAACCGGACGAAGGCGCGCGAAAAATCGCGTGCGGCTCGGAGGAAAACCGCGCCGCACGTGCAAAATCCGATGATTTGCCGGTAAAGGTCGGCGAATTTCGGTGGATTTTTGCCTAAATCCGACTGCTGACATCTCATCGCTGGCTCGATGCCGCCGATTGACTCATACAAAGCATGTCACGCAGAAAAATCTGACCCAGACAGATTCGCGTGCGGTCGAGCAGTCCGTGGGAGGCATGAAGATGGGAATTGCATATAGCCTGTTGGCCGGATGTATAGGTATGTGCGTCGCTCTAATTACCCTGGCTACCGGCGAAGGCGTTACGCAGGCGCTTGTGAATTACTGGTCTTTTGGCACGGTATCCGTGCTCGCATTGATCGTGATCCATATGGGCGGCTCGAAGCTGATGTCGCTCTGCATGAACTTCGGTGCCAAAACGCACTAGCTGAACCCGCCAGCCGCCATTCCTGCTGAGGCAATGGTCGCGCGGCCCGGTCAGGTCCCCTTGCGCGCGAAGGTCTTTTGCCAAAACGGCGTCACGAATTTTTCCGCGACCGGAATAAGTACCAGCCCCAGCATCAGGCCGAAGACTCCGTCCAGAACCGCCTTGGTTGTCCATTCACCGAATGCAAGCATGGCGGGCGGCAAGGCGTGTCCCACGGCGTAGGCGATGTCGTGGATCGTATGCCCAAGCCATCCGAGCCCCAGCACTTCCAGCCCGTGGATCACGATGCTGCCACCCACCCAGAGCATCGCGGCCGTCCCGATCACCGTCAGCGCCCACATCACACCAGGCATCGCCTTGACGATTCCCCGCCCCAGCGCACGCGTCAGTCCCAGACGTCCCTCTTTCGCCATCGCGAGCCCCACATCATCCGCCTTGACGATCAGCGCGACCGAGCCATAAACGGCAACCGTTATCATGATGGCAACCGCCGCCAGCGTGGCTGCCTCCATCCAGAAGTTGCTCGGCGGGATCGCGGCCAGCGAGATGGTCATGATCTCCGCGGACAGGATGAAATCGGTCTTGATGGCCCCCGCCGCCTTTTCCTCCTCCAGATGGGCCGGGTCGTCATATGATTGCCCGTCAGCCTCCTGCGCCTCATGCCCGTGTCCGCCGTAGCCGAGCGCATGGGCAACCTTCTCCGCGCCTTCAAAACACAGGTAACACCCGCCCAGCATGAGCAGCGGCGTGATGAGCCAGGGGGCGAAATTCGCCAGCAGCAGCCCGACAGGCAGCAGGTAGACCAGCTTGTTGATGAAGGAACCCTTGGCGATGCGCCAGATGATCGGCAACTCGCGGTCGGCTGAAAAACCCTGCACATATTTCGGTGTCACCGCCGCATCGTCGATCACCGCGCCCGCGGCCTTGGCACCGGCCTTGGCCGCCTGACCAATGACATCGTCCACGGAGGCCGCAGCCACCTTGGCGATACTCGCAACATCATCCAACAGGGCCAGCAATCCGCTCATCGTGCGTTCCTTTACCAAACAATCGTCTTTCCCTCAAAGACCTAGAGCGATGCAGTGAGCTTGGCAATGCATGCGCAGAATGCAACTTGGGCGGGCAGGCAACAGACTGTTGCCAAAGTTTAACGCTAACACTCGGAAAACACGTCGCTTTCGGCATTCCGCCACAGCGGGAATGCGGTTATAGAGCGCGCAAATGTTCCGTGTGGAGAGTATTCATGACCATCAAAGTCGGTATCAACGGTTTCGGTCGCATCGGCAGATGCACATTGTCTCATATCGCCACGTCGGGGCGCAATGACATAGATGTCGTCGCGATCAACGCCACCGGGCCGCTGGAAACTGCCGCCCATCTGATCAAATACGACTCCGTGCACGGCCGTTTCCCCGGCAATGTGGTCGTTGGCGCGAACTCTCTGGATCTGGGGCGCGGCCCCATCCGCATGATGTCGACCTATGACATGAACGCATTGGACTGGACCGGCGTTGACGTGGTTCTGGAGTGCACAGGCAAATTCAACGATGGCGACAAGGCGCGCACCCATATTGAACGTGGTGCCAAGCGCGTTCTGATATCGGCCCCGGCGAAAAAGGTGGACAGGACGATTGTCTATGGCGTGAACCATCGCGACCTGCTGCCCTCTGACGCGGTGATCTCCAACGGGTCCTGCACGACCAACTGTCTCGCCCCGCTGGCCAAGGTGATGGACGAGGCGATCGGCATCGAGCGCGGTATCATGACGACAATCCACTCCTATACCGGGGATCAGCCGACCCTCGACCGCCGCCACGATGATCTCTACCGCGCCCGCGCGGCCGCGATGGCCATCATTCCGACGTCAACCGGGGCGGCGAAGGCGCTTGGCGAGGTCTTGCCCAAGCTTGCCGGGAAACTCGACGGAACCGCGATGCGCGTGCCGACACCCAACGTGTCCGCCGTGGACCTGACGTTCGAAGCGCCGCGCGATGTTACGGTCGAAGAGGTGAACGCCGCGCTGGAAGCCGCCGCCATGGGCCCGATGTCCCGGGTCATGGGCTATGATGCCGAAGCCAAGGTTTCCATCGACTTCAACCACACCGAACAAAGCTGCATCGTCGCGCCGGAACAGACCAAGGTCGTGGCAGGCCGCACCGTGCGGGTGCTGGCATGGTATGACAATGAATGGGCGTTCTCTGCGCGGATGGCCGATGTCGCCGTCAGCATGGGTCACCTTGGCTGAGCAACGGGGTGCTTGCGGGCGCCCGGACAGACTGGCATACCCTGCCCCACGTTTGTGCCCGCGCATGCAAGCGGCACCGCGCCAGCAGGGAAAGGCATTGTATGACCAACGGCATCGCACTTGTGCTCGGGCTGATCATTGTCGCGCTCGTGGCCGTGGACATCATGATCTACGGCACGGAACATGTTGTCTTTCTGGGGAAAAAGCTGTTTGAACTGATCGAGTGGCTCGCCTTCTGGCGATAATGCCCGAGTGATCGCGCCGCGCGCACCACGGAAAGTACACAAGATGACAGTCAGATTGGCCATTAATGGGTTCGGTCGTATAGGGCGCACGGTTCTGCGCGCGCTTCTTGCGTCCGGGCAGACCGATATGCAGGTGGTTGCACTCAACGATCCCGCCCCTGCCGACACATTGGCGCATCTCCTTGAATTCGACAGCCTGCACGGGCGGCTTCCGTTGCCGGTAAAGCTGGACGGTGCAAACCTGATGCTTGGCAACGCAGCTCTCCGCATCACTGCGCATGAGGACCCCGCTGACCTGCAGTGGGCAGATGTCGATATCGCGCTGGAATGCAGTGGCAAGTTCCTTGCACCGGCTGCATCGCGCCGCCATCTGGAGAATGGCACAAGGCGCGTTCTGCTCTCGGCCCCGGCCAAGGGGGCGGGCAAGACGATCGTCTTTGGTGTGAATGACGCGCGGATCACAGCGGAGGACGTGATTTTATCCAACGGGTCCTGCACGACGAACTGTCTGGTGCCGGTCGCGCATGTGTTGCACGAGGCGCTGCAGATCAAACGGGGGATGATGACCACCGTGCACAGCTATACCAGCACGCAACCTACCCACGATTCGCCGCATGCCGATCTCTACCGCGCCCGGGCGGCGGCCCTCTCGATGATCCCGACATCCACGGGCGCCGCCAGCACCCTGGGTCAGGTCATTCCCGCGCTTGAGGGGCGCATCACCGGTCAGGCTATCCGTGTGCCCGCGCCCAATGTTTCCTGCATCGACCTGACGGTGGAGGTTGCGCGCAGCGTGTCGGTCGATGCGGTCAACGCCATCTTCCGCGAGGCCTCTGCTACCGCGTTCAAAGACATCATCGCCACCACGGACCGCAAGCTCGTTTCATCCGACTTCCGGCAGGATCCGCACAGCGCCATCCTTGCAGTGGATCAGACCCGGGTTCAGGACGGCAACCTTGTGCGCATCCTGGCATGGTATGACAACGAATGGGGGTTTTCGAACCGCATGCTGGACACCGCAAGACGCATGGGGCGCCTGCTCTGACGCTCAGCGGTTACCCATGCGCTGCACCAGTTCCGCGTTAACGCGCGGCGTCACGAATTTGCTGACATCCCCGCCAAGCCGGGCGATTTCCTTCACGAGTTTGCTCGCGATGGCCTGATGCTGGGCTTCGGCCATCAGAAAGACGGTTTCGATCCCGTCGTCCAGTTGCCGGTTCATGCCCACCATCTGGTATTCATACTCGAAATCCGCGACCGCGCGCAGACCCCGCACGATGATCTGCGCCCCGACGTCGCGGGCGCAATCGATCAGCAGGTTCTCGAACGGATGCACAAGGATTTCGATCCCGGTCTGAGCGGCCAGTTCCACGCATTCTGCCTCGATCAGCGCAACGCGTTCTTCCAGAGGGAACAGCGGCCCCTTGTCGCGATTGATCGCAACCCCGATGACCAGCCGGTCCAGCAGAACCGCTGCCCGGCGAATAATGTCAATGTGGCCCAGTGTGATCGGGTCGAAGGTACCGGGATAGAGGCCAACGCGCATGTGGGCTCTCCTGTCGTGGATGTTCGGGCAACCCGACCATTTAAGGCCCGGAATTGCAAGCAGTTATCCTGTCTGTGCAAGGATCGGAAAACGGCCGTATCAGTGGCCCATGATCATCCCTTCGAGGGCATCTTTCTCCATCGCCAGTTCCATCAGCTTGGCCTTGACCACATCGCCAAGCGAAATCACGCCAATCAGCGAGTCGCCATCCAGCACCGGCATGTGGCGAAACCGTCCATCGGTCATTTTCTGCAGCACCGAATCCGCTGCGTCCTGCGGCCCGCAGGTGACCAGCTTCGTCGTCATCAGCGTGTCAACCGGATTGGTCAGGCAGCCTGCACCGCGCACACCGATATCCCGCACGATGTCCCGTTCCGACAAAATTCCATCTGCAGATTTGCCGTCACGCGACACCACAACGGTACCAATCCGCTTTTCGGACAAAATCTTGGCTGCTTCTGCGACCGACAGGGTTGGGGAAACCGTTACAACATCTTGCAAAGCTTTGGTTTTTAGAATCTGGGACACCAACATGTCGGACCTCCTTGGAACGTGTTGAAACCTGTCTCAGCGTCACCGCAAAGCCATTTCAAGTCAAGCCAGCGCTTCAAGTCTTGCAACTTCTGCGCGCAGACCTGTGCTCAGCGCCTCTGCAAACCGGCTGAGACGGGTGTTGCGTTGATCATCGGCGTGACGGATCAGGTAGAAAGCCCGGGTCAGACTGATCTGATCCGTCAGAATACGCCGCACGCCGCGCATCGCGGGAACGGAGAAATCATGCGCGATTCCGATGCCGCCGCCCTGGCGAATCCAGTTGATCTGAACCGAAACCGAATTAGACGCCAGCGACACGCGGGAAATCCCAAGATCGCTCAGATAGTCCAACTCCCGGTCGAAAATCATGTCTGGGATGTAGCCGACAATCCGGTGCTGGCGCAGGTCAGCCGTGCTGATAATTGCCGGATGTGCCGCGAGATAGGTGTCGGAGGCCGCGAGATGAAGGTGGTAGTCGGTGATTTTCTGCACCACCAGCCGACCCGCCGTGGGCGCGCTGACAGCAATCGCCATGTCCGCTTCGCGCCGCGACAGATTAAAAACCCGCGGCAGCGCCACGATCTGGATATCGAGATCAGGATTGTCATCGGAAATCGCCGCACAGACCTGGGGCAGCAGGTAATTGGCACTGCCATCCGGGGCACCGATACGGATCTGCCCGCTCAGTTGATCGGTCTGCGCCGGTAAATCCGCAACCACTCCGCGCATGGCCCGCTCTGCCGTTTCCGCACGCGCCAACAGGGATACGCCCGCCTCCGTCAGCGCGTAGCCCTGTGGCGATTTGGCGAACAGATTGGCCTGCAACGTGGCCTCCAGCCGCTGCATGCGACGCCCCAGAGTGGCCGGGTCAAGCCGCAGGATTTTGCCCGCGCCCGACAGGCTCTCTTCGCGGGCGACTGCCAGAAACAGGCGCAGGTCATCCCAGTTCGTTTGCACTGGCTCATTCTCCCTTGCCCGCAAGCACCCATTTTGCAAAATTGCAAAACAACTTTGCCACCTTGCCCCTTTCCCGTCGGTTTTTGCAAGACTATGCTGCCGGTCAACCGCAGCCGGGCCCGAGGCTCTGTCTGCGTGGATCACATAGCGACACGACCGTGCGTCGCTCATCACCCCGGAGGATCAGATGCAAGAACTCACCCATTACCTCAACGGACAGCATGTCAAAGGCACATCGGGCCGGTTTGCGGATGTCATGAACCCGGCCACCGGCGAGGTGCAGGCAAAATGCCCGCTGGCCTCCACGGCCGAGGTCGATCAGGCCGTCGCCTATGCCGCCGAGGCACAGCGCGGCTGGGCTGCGGTCAATCCGCAGCGTCGCGCCCGGGTGCTGATGAAGTTCGTCGACCTTCTGAACCGCGACATGGAGAAGCTGGCCGAAGCGCTGAGCCGCGAACACGGCAAGACCCTGCCCGACGCCGCCGGTGACGTGCAGCGCGGGTTGGAGGTTGTAGAATACTGTATCGGCGCGCCGCAGCTGCTGAAGGGTGAGTATACCGACAGCGCCGGTCCCGGCATCGACATGTATTCGATGCGGCAGGCGTTGGGTGTCACGGCGGGCATCACGCCCTTCAACTTCCCCGCAATGATCCCGATGTGGATGTTTGCGCCCGCCATCGCCTGCGGCAACGCCTTCATCCTCAAACCCTCCGAACGCGACCCTTCGGTGCCCCTGATGCTGGCCGAACTGATGGAAGAAGCCGGTCTGCCGAAAGGCGTTCTGCAGGTTGTGAACGGGGATAAGGAAGCCGTGGACGCCATCCTGCACAACGACGTGATCCAGTCGATCGGCTTCGTCGGCTCCACACCGATTGCCGAATACATCTATTCAACCGGCTGCGCGAACGGCAAGCGGGTGCAATGCTTTGGCGGCGCCAAGAACCATATGATCGTCATGCCGGATGCGGATATGGATCAGGCGGCAGACGCGCTTGTCGGCGCCGGATACGGTGCTGCCGGCGAACGCTGCATGGCAATTTCCGTCGCCGTGCCAGTGGGGGACGACACAGCCGACCGGCTGATTGAAAAGCTGGTGCCCCGCATCGAAAAGCTGAAAGTCGGCCCCTACACCGCAGGCAAGGACGTGGATTACGGCCCCGTGGTAACTGCCGCGGCCAAGGCGAACATCGAACGGCTGGTGCAAACCGGCATCGATCAGGGTGCGAAGCTTGTGGTGGACGGTCGTGATTTCAACCTTCAGGGCTACGAAGATGGGTTCTTTGTCGGGCCACATCTTTTTGACAATGTCACCAAGGATATGGACATCTACAAGCACGAGATTTTTGGCCCCGTGCTGTCCACCGTGCGCGCGCAATCCTACGAGGAAGCGCTTGGTCTCGCGATGGACCATGAATACGGCAACGGCACCGCGATCTTCACCCGCGACGGCGATGCTGCGCGCGACTTTGCCAACCGCGTCAACGTGGGCATGATCGGTGTGAACGTGCCGATCCCGGTGCCGCTGGCCTACCACACCTTCGGCGGCTGGAAGAAATCCGTCTTTGGCGACCTGAACCAGCACGGGCCGGATGCCTTCAAGTTCTACACACGCACGAAGACGGTCACATCGCGCTGGCCATCGGGCATCAAGGAAGGCGGCGAATTCTCCATTCCCGTGATGGAGTGACCGGATGCCCATCGGCGCACTCTGACCAAGGCATAAAAAAAGCGGCTCCGGGTGGAGCCGCTTTTTCTACTTTTGCTGTCTGAAGGCTCAGGCTGCTTTCTTGCGACGGCTCAGGCCGGCCAGACCGCCGACACCCGCCAGAAGCATCCATGCCGCCGCCGGCAGTGGAACAACTTCCACATGCGCGTAGACTTTCAGGGAACTCCATGTGTCTTCTGCGTTTTCCCAGTTGTTGCCGGTCAACGTCCCGCCCCAGGCCTTATAGGAGAAGCCTGTCAGCTTGATACCTTTGCCCAGCGACACCGGAAGATCCAGATTGTAGTCGTCGAAAGACCACCCCAGAATGGAGTCGGCAGACGGATCGCCCGAGTTTGCGGTCGACGTGATGTCGAACCCGACCCAGTCGTAGGCCGTTGGCAAATCCTTAGGGGTATCAAGGTTGAAACGCAGCACCGCTTTCGCGGTGAACTCCGGATCATACCGCGTCGAAGACGCGTTCCACCAGTCGAAGCGGCCAACTTTGATCTTGTTCTTCCCCTTGTTCAGGTGCTGATCAAAGCTGTAGTCGCGGATTTTCAGGTAGCTTGTGTCACCTGTAAACCAGTCGGTATCTTCCCAGAATGGCGTCCAGCCCCAATGCAGGCTTTTGCCACCGCTGTTGATACCGGTGTAGGTGCCGCTGGCACCGTTTTCCTTGTAAAAGTAGCCGGATGTGCTGCCGGAGAAGGTCGCGGCGGATGCCACCCCTGCACTCAGCGCCAAAACGGCCACCGATGAGATCAAATTTCTTTTCATGAGAATCCCTTCAAATCTCTACATTTACACCACCAGAGCCCGCGCTGATTTTTTTTGCCGGGCTCCCTTCACGTACCGAACCGTACCATAGGCAAATTTTCGCCGCAAATTTTTTAATTAGTTTTTCTTTAACCTCTAAAGAATTTTGTATAAAATACATAGTGTTACGCTGATTAACCATTTTTACTTTTTCAGATAGCCCATCCCGATGCCGTAATTTTTACGCCGGACATCAGCGGTTTCTCGCTTAGGTTGCAGCTTCCGCCGGGCGTTTGTCGCCGCCATTCTCTCATACCGCGAACAATGACAATTGAAACACGCCATTTGCGCCCGATTGGACACGTCGATCCGGTTGCTGCCCTCTGACAACTGCCGTATCAGATTCGCATGAAAGACCTCTCCATATCTGTTCGCGGCACGACAGGGCGTATCACCCTGCAACGGCCCGATGCTCTCAACGCAATGACGTATGACATGTGCCTTGCGATCGAAGCGGCGTTTGATGCCTGGCGCACGGACCCTGCCGTGACCCGGATCGTTCTGGACGCGATGGGCGAACGCGCCTTCTGCGCGGGTGGTGACATTGCCGAACTGTACCAGACCGGCCTTCAGGGAAACTATGCATACGGCCAGAAATTCTGGGCGGATGAGTATCGCCTGAATGCGAAAATCTTTGAATATCCCAAGCCCGTCATCTCGTTCCTGCACGGTTTTACCATGGGTGGCGGCGTTGGTATCGGATGCCATGGTTCGCACCGTGTTGTCGGCGAAACCAGCCAAATTGCGATGCCGGAATGCGGGATCGGCCTTGTGCCCGATGTTGGCGGCTCGCTGATCCTCGCCCTCGCGCCGGGTCGGCTGGGTGAATATCTTGGCACCACGGGCACACGGATGACCGCCGCAGATGCCATTCTGGCCGGGTTTGCCGATCTCTTCATCCCTCAGGCGGATTGGCCCTCGCTGATTGCAGCACTGGAGGCCGGTGCGGATACCGATGTTCTGGATCAGGCGGCAAAGCCACCTCCGGCGGGGCACCTTGCTGGCGATCTTGATACGATAAATCAGCATTTCGGCGGGGAAACGCTTGGCGATATCCTGAACTCGCTGCGCCATTCCGGCGGGGAATTCGCTTCTGCAACACTGGACAGAATGGCGCGCAACAGCCCGCTGTCGATGGCCTGCTGTGTTGAACTGCTGCACCGGCTGCGCGGCCCGTCCCTGACCATGGCCAAGGCGCTCGACCTGGAGTACCGCTTTACCTACCGGGCGATGGAGCACGGCGATTTTCTGGAAGGTATACGCGCGGCGATCATTGACAAGGACCGCGCGCCCCGGTGGCAATTCGCCGATCAGGCCGTCCCGTCGGCCAGCGTCAGCAAAATGCTGATGCCACTGGGAAAAGAGGCACTGAAACTGGGAGAGACGCAGATGACAACGCGCAATATCGGCTTTGTGGGCCTGGGTAACATGGGCGCGCCCATGGCCATCAATCTCGCCAAGGCAGGTCACAAGGTCGCAGGCTTTGACACGGCGGATATCACCGCAGAGGGCGTGCACATGGTGGCCTCGGCAGCGGAGGCCGCGCAGGATGCCGACGTGGTGATTTCGATGCTGCCAAACGGTGACATCCTGCGCAAGGTCGCATCCGAGGTTCTGCCCGCAATGCAACCGGGCGCCCTGTTTCTGGATTGCTCGACCGTGGATGTCGAAAGCGCGCGCGCCGTTGCCGAAAAGGCCACCGCGCGTGGCCTGCTCTTCGTGGATGCACCGGTTTCAGGCGGGATCGGCGGTGCGGCGGGCGGAACGCTCACATTCATGGCGGGTGGCACGGCAGAAGGCTTCGAAAAGGCCCGGCCGCTCTTTGACATCATGGGGCAAAAGGCCGTGCATTGCGGTGACGCCGGGGCGGGTCAGGCCGCAAAAATCTGCAACAACATGATTCTTGGCGCCACGATGATCGCCACCTGCGAGGCTTTTGCCCTGGCCGATAAATTGGGTCTCGACCGGCAGAAGATGTTCGATGTCGTCAGCACCTCATCAGGCTATAGCTGGTCAATGAATGCCTACTGCCCTGCCCCCGGCGTTGGCCCTGAAAGCCCGGCTGACAATGATTACCTTCCTGGGTTCGCGGCGGAACTGATGTTGAAGGACCTCGGTCTGTCGCAACAGGCGGCAGAGGCAGTCGATGCCGACACCCCCATGGGTGCGCTGGCGCAGGCGCTGTACGCCCAGTTCGTGCAGCAAGAAGACGGCCGGGGCAAGGATTTCTCGGCCATGCTGCCCCGGTTTGCCGGACGCGGACGGCAGACATAGGTCGCGAACAGGCATTCCCGACGGATTTTGCAGCGTAAGCTTCCGGCAGACCACAGTGAGTATTGCATGCCCCCGGCCTTTCACGACTTCGCTGCCGCGCTGACATATGATGACCTGCCCGAAGCGGTGCTGGCGGTGCTGCGCCGGTCCTTTCTCGACACAATGGGTGTTGCGGCGGCAGCCAGTACCACGCCTATGTCCGACATTGCGCGCAACTGCGCGATGGCGCTTTTTGGAACAGGACAGGCCGGCGGATCACGTATCCTGATGAACGGGGCGACCGTCAGCCCGGCGGGCGCGGCCATGGCCGGGGCATTCACGGTCGACAGTATCGACGCGCATGACGGGTCGTCGCCCTGCAAAGGACATGCAGGGGCTGCGGTTTTCCCCGCCATGCTGGCGCTCTCTGACATCAGGGGAGAGATGAAAGGGTCTGATTTTGCAGTTCTTTTGGCCATCGCCTACGAGGTCAGCTACCGCGCCGGGCTGGCGCAACATGCCACCTGCGCAGAGTATCACACATCCGGTGCCTGGACTGCGGTGGGCGTCGCCACGGCGGCGGCACGGGCGTTGGACTGCACGGCGGACCAGATCCGTCATGCGGCGGGTATTGGCGAGTACCACGGGCCACGCAGTCAGATGATGCGTTGTATCGATCACCCCACAATGCTGCGCGACGGCGTCGGATGGGGAGCGCCTTCGGGGGTGACAGCGGCCTACCTTGCGCAAATGGGATTCACCGGTGCGCCTGCCCTGACCTGTGAACAGGCGCCAGAGTACTGGCATGATCTTGGGAAGGCGTGGCGACTGGTAGAAGACACCCATTACAAGCCCTACCCCTGTTGCCGGTGGGCGCATCCGGCCATGGATGCCGCCGGCGACCTGATGCGAGACCACGGGCTGACTCACCGTCAGATTGCCCGCGTCGACATCAAGACGTTTCACAATGCAACGCGGCTTGCCGGTCACCGCCCCGCGACCGCAGATGAATTTGCCTATGCCATTGCCTTTCCGGTGGCCGCGATGATCGTCCGGGGACAGGTTGGCGCGAGGGAACTGACCCCATCGACACTGCGTGACCCCGAGATCCTCCGCGTGAGCAATGCGACGCAACTGATTGATGACCCGCACTTTACAAGTATGAGTGACGGTAAGAGATGGGCGCAGGTCACGTTGACGCTGACCGATGGCACCGAGATCACGTCGTCGCCACGCACCCCGCGTGGGGATACCGATCTGCCCCTGTCAGATGCCGAGATTTCAGAAAAGTTTCACCTCTTCGCCGACCCTGTTCTGGGCCGTGCGCGTGCGCGGGAAATCGAAACGCTCTGCCGCCATTTCGACAGCCTCGCGGAAAACGATTTCGCGCGGCTTCGCGATCTGTGCCTCACACCGGTCGATCGGCATGTTCCCGCCATCTGATCGATCGGGGGAACCATCTTGCCGACGGGCCCGTTATACAGCCGACTGGACAGGAGACCTCTGATGCGCAGGATGATGATTTTGCCGGCACTGGTGCTTGGCATGACGATGGCGGAGGATGCGCAGGCAGCCCCCAAGAATTGTCCCCCCGGCCTTGCCAAGAAGGCGACGCCCTGCGTGCCGCCGGGACAGGCGAAGAAAGCCTATGGCGACACTGATGGTGGCGCGCCCTATCGTCGGGGCGATATCGTTCTGGGTGACTATGTGATCATCCGTGACCCGGGTCGGTATGGTCTGAACCCAAATGGCACATATTACCGCGTCGATGATTACGTGCTGCGCGTGGACCGTGAAACGCGCGAGGTGCTGGATCTGATCGGCGCCGTTGCCGCCATTCTCGATTAGTCTCCGGCTTTACTCCGCCGCAACCTTGCCGCGCGACTGAAGCAACGGTTTGAGGTATTTGCCCGTATAGCTTTCCGCAACGTTCGCAACATCCTCCGGTGTGCCGGTGGCGACGATACGCCCACCGCCATCGCCCCCTTCGGGACCGATGTCGATGATATGGTCGGCGGTTTTCACGACGTCGAGATTATGTTCAATCACGATCACGGAATTGCCCTGATCCACCAATTCATGCAACACTTCCAAAAGCTTGCGCACGTCTTCGAAATGCAGCCCGGTCGTCGGCTCGTCAAGGATGTAGAGCGTCCGGCCGGTCGAGCGTTTCGACAGTTCCTTTGACAGCTTCACCCGCTGCGCCTCGCCCCCCGAAAGGGTCGTCGCCTGCTGGCCTACCTTGATGTAGCCCAGACCGACCCGCATCAGCGCATCCATCTTTTCCCGGATCGACGGCACCGCCTGAAAAAATGCCTGTGCGTCCTCGACGGTCATGTTCAGCACGTCGGCGATGCTCTTGCCCTTGAACTTGATCTCCAGCGTCTCGCGATTGTAGCGCGCACCCTTGCAGGTTTCGCATTCCACGTAGACGTCCGGCAGGAAGTGCATCTCGATCTTGATCACGCCGTCGCCCTGACAGGCCTCGCAGCGCCCGCCCTTGACATTGAAGCTGAAGCGCCCGGGTTTGTAGCCCCGCGCCTTGGCCTCGGGCAGCCCGGCGAACCAGTCCCGGATCGGCGTGAAGGCACCGGTGTAGGTGGCGGGGTTTGAGCGGGGCGTACGACCGATGGGCCGCTGGTCGATGTCGATGACCTTGTCGAGATGTTCCAGCCCCTTGATCGTCTCACAGGGCGCGGGTGTCTGTCGGGCACCGTTCAGACGCATGGAGGCCGTCTTGAACAGCGTCTCGATGGTCAGGGTAGATTTGCCGCCACCCGATACACCGGTCACGCAGACGAATTTGCCCAGCGGGAAGTCCACCGTGACCCCCTGAAGGTTGTTCCCGGTTGCTTTGACGACCTGAACCTTTTTCTTGTTCCCCGTCCGGCGTGTTGCCGGTATCGGAATTTCCCGCGTGCCTGTCAGGTACTGGCCGGTGATGGAGTTCGGATCGCCTGCGATCACGTCAGGCGTGCCATGGCTGACCACCTGCCCGCCGTGCACACCCGCCCCGGGACCGATGTCGAAAACATAGTCCGCCTCCCGGATCGCTTCTTCGTCATGTTCGACGACGATCACCGTGTTGCCCTGATCGCGCAGGTTCTTGAGCGTGCCGAGAAGCCTGTCGTTGTCGCGCTGGTGCAATCCGATGGAGGGCTCGTCCAACACGTAAAGCACTCCGGTCAACCCGGAACCGATCTGGCTGGCCAGCCGGATGCGCTGGCTTTCGCCACCCGACAGCGTGCCCGAATTACGACTGAGCGTCAGATATTCCAGTCCGACGTTGTTCAGAAACCCGAGCCGCTCGCGGATTTCCTTGAGAATTGCGCGGGCGATCTCGTTTTTCTGATCGGTCAGATGGTCAGGCACTGTCTGGCACCAGTCAAAGGCCTCGCGGATCGACATCTGAACCACCTCACCGACGTGCAGACCGGCGATCTTGACCGCGAGCGCTTCCTCGCGCAGTCGGAAGCCGCCGCAGGTTCCGCAGGAGCGATTGTTCTGGTAGCGCTCGAATTCTTCTCGGATCCAGTTGCTGTCCGTCTCGCGATACCGGCGTTCCATGTTCGGGATCACGCCCTCGAACACGCGGGTGACCTGGTACACACGGCCGCCTTCATCGTAGCGAAAGGCAATCTCTTCCTCGCCGGAGCCATAAAGGAAAACCTGCTGCACCTTCTTGGGCAGGTCTTTCCACTTGTCCGTCTGCTTGAAATCGTAGTGTTTTGCGATCGCTTCAATGGTTTGCAGGAAGTAGGGCGATTTTCCCTTGCGCCAGGGTGCCAGCGCGCCATCGGCGATCTTCAGGTTCTGGTCGGGCACCACGAGACGTTCATCAAAGAACAATTCCACGCCGAGGCCGTCGCATTCCGGGCAGGCCCCGAAGGGCGCGTTGAAAGAGAACAGGCGCGGCTCGATCTCCGGGATCGTGAAGCCGGAAACCGGACAGGCGAATTTTTCGGAGAATGTGGTGCGTTCCGGGTCGCCTTCGGCCGGAGCCGTCTCAAGGATCGCGATGCCGTCGGCAAGATCGAGCGCGGTGCGCAAGGAATCCGCCAGCCGCGTCTCCAACCCCTCGCGGACGACGATCCGGTCGACCACGACGTCGATGTCGTGACGGAATTTCTTGTCGAGCGTCGGCGGCTCATCAAGCTCGTAGAACTCTCCGTCCACCTTGACCCTCTGGAACCCCTGCTTGCGCAGTTCAAGGAACTCCTTGCGGTACTCGCCCTTGCGGTCGCGGATGATCGGCGCGAGCAGATAGGCGCGGGTCCCCTCCTTCATCGCCATGATGCGGTCAACCATGTCCTGCACCTGCTGCGCCTCGATCGGCTTGCCGGTCGCCGGTGAATAGGGCGTGCCGACACGGGCGAAAAGTAGCCGCATGTAGTCGTAGATTTCGGTCACCGTGCCTACCGTCGAACGCGGGTTCTTGGAGGTGGTCTTCTGCTCGATCGAAATGGCCGGGCTGAGACCGGTAATGTGATCCACGTCCGGCTTCTGCATCATGTCGAGGAACTGGCGCGCATAGGCGGAGAGCGATTCGACATAGCGGCGCTGGCCTTCCGCATAGATCGTATCAAAGGCCAGCGAGGATTTGCCGGAGCCCGAAAGCCCAGTGATCACAACCAGTTGGTCGCGCGGAATATCCACGTCGATGCTCTTGAGATTGTGTTCACGCGCGCCGCGCACTTCGATATTCTTCAACTCGGCCATCAAGCACCCCCAATTATCGAGTTAGACATAGGCGTGTTCGGCGGATTCTCCAATGAAAAAATGAGAACAAAAGGTAAACTTCAGGCATGCCTCCGCTGGCGCGCCAAGACCAGGTGCACACAAGCGCCAAGCACGAAGGCGCACCCGGCCAGCACGGGCAGCCCGCCGTAGCCAAGTGCCGTGGCTGTCACGGCCATGACCGGCGTGCCCAGCGTGTTGCCGACGTTGCCCATCTGGGCCAGCGCGCCGTTCGCCTGCGCCTGCGTGTCCGGTGTCCTGTTCAGCTGCGGAACCGCGGCGAAGCTTGCCCCCTGCACAAGCCCCATGGCTCCGGCGAGGACCAGACAGGCCACCGGATCACCCGGGGCCACCCATAGCCAGACCATAGTCAGTGCGCTGCCGACAAAGCCGAGGACGATAACACTCACCGCCGTCATGACCCGCAGCAGCGCCACCCCAAGGATCATCGAAACGGCAATGCTTGTCAGCGGCATCGCCCCCATGACGAAGGCCCGGCTTGGCTCCGCGATGAAGGGAGGCAGGACGGTCAGGATGGAGACAAAACAGAAGGTGTAGAACAGCCATCCGAAGGCTGGCGCGGATATCGACGGGGACCGGTAGATGGTCAGGTGATCCCGCAGAAGTTGCCGCATCGAAAACGGCGGTACAACCGGGTCAATCTCCAGTGCCTGCAGCCGCCGGCCAAGGTAGATCGCAAAGATCACCAGATACAGCGCATGTGCCGCCAGAAGCGCCGGAATGCCAAGCCATGCGACCAGCGGCAACCCGGCCCAGGCCAGCACGGTAAAGGCCACGCCAAAGAAGGTACCCCAGAGGGTCAGTGCCACGCCGCGATCCCGTGGCGCGCAGATCTGGGCGATCAGCGTGGGCGCCGCGACAACCACCGCCAGATGCGACAGGCCTTCGAGGGCACGGCTGGCCAGCATCCAAGACAGGGGCGGCAGAAAAGCCTGAAAGGCGGATATCGCCGCACCGATCCACAGCGCCCACAGCAGCGCCCGGCGGTAGCGAACGCGGGCGACGATCAGCCCGGCCGCAACACCGAAAAAGATGCCCAGCAGCCCCACCACGGACACGACGAACCCAAGGGCCGCACCGGCCTGCGGGTAGACCTGCGGCAGCTGATCGAAGATCGCGCTGAACTTGCCATATTGCGCAGCGGCCCCAAGCCCGGCGCCCCACAGGGCCAGAACCAGACCCCACGGGGTTTTCTCAATCTTATCAGGCGTCTTCTGCATCCGGGGTTCCCAACCGGAGACCCCACGGACCGGCTACATGTGAATCACGCGGTCATAGGCATCCAGCACACTTTCATGCATCATTTCAGAAAGCGTGGGGTGCGGGAAGACCGTATTCATCAGGTCCTCTTCGGTGGTCTCCAACTGACGCCCGACCACATAGCCCTGGATCAGTTCGGTGACTTCCGCCCCCACCATATGCGCCCCCAGCAACTCGCCCGTCTTCGCGTCGAACACGGTTTTGATCATGCCTTCGGGTTCGCCCAGAGCAATCGCCTTGCCGTTGCCAATGAAGGGGAAGCGACCGACCTTGACCTCGTAGCCCAGTTCCTTCGCCTTCGCTTCCGAGTAGCCGACCGACGCGACCTGCGGATGGCAATAGGTACAGCCCGCGATGCTTTCGGGTTTGACAGGATGCGCATGTTTTCCAGCGATCAGATCGGCGACCATCACACCCTCGTGGCTGGCCTTATGCGCCAGCCAGGGCGCACCGGCGATATCGCCGATCGCGTAAAGGCCATCAACACCGGTGCGGCAGAATTCATCGGTGACCACATGGGTACGGTCCACCTTCACACCCAGATCTTCCAGGCCCAGCCCTTCGGTGTTGCCAACAATCCCGACAGCGGAGATCACCGTATCAAAGTCGTGCTTCTCGACCTTGCCGCCCACCTCGATATGCGCGGTCACTTTCCCCTTGGCGCGATCAAGCTGTTTGACCATGGCTTTCTGCATGATCTTCATGCCCTGTTTTTCGAACGCCTTCTTAGCGAAGGCGGAGATCTCCGCGTCTTCGACCGGCAGAACACGGTCCATCACTTCAACCACGGTCGTATCGGCCCCGAGCGTGTTGTAGAAACTGGCAAATTCGATGCCGATGGCGCCGGAGCCGATGACCAGCAGCTTCTTCGGCATGTGCTTGGGTTCCAGCGCGTGTTTATAGGTCCAGACCAGATCGCCGTCCGCCTCCAGCCCGGGCAGTTCACGCGCCCGCGCGCCGGTGGCGAGCACGATGTTTTTCGCGGTCAGCTCTTCTGAACCCTTATCGGTTTTGACGCTCACCTTGCCCTTTGCCGGGATCTTGGCTTCGCCCATGAAAACGGTGACCTTGTTCTTTTTCATCAGGTGCCCGATGCCACCCGACAACTGCCCGGCCACCTGCCGGGAGCGTTTGACCACCGCGTTCAGATCATAGCCGACATTATCAGCCTTGAGGCCGAACTCCTTGGCCCGGTGCATAAGGTGGAAAACCTCCGATGACCGCAACATCGCCTTCGTGGGAATACAGCCCCAGTTCAGGCAGATGCCCCCCAGATGCTCACGTTCCACGATGGCCACGGACATCCCCAGTTGCGCGCCGCGAATGGCCGCAACATAGCCACCCGGCCCTGCACCAATCACAATGAGATCGAAGGATTTTGCAGCCATGTCATGTCCTCGCAGATGGGAGTGTGGAAATATAGTTTACCGTTAAACTATATTACTCCCAGCGGCAACATGCTGCGCGACGCGACAAATGCGCGCCGCCGATCCGGCTGAACTCCTGTCCGCCTCAGGCCGCTTTCGCGGCCTGCAAGCTGCGGATCATCTCGCCGTAGCCACCACGGGCAAGGAATTCACGCTCTACCGTGGTGTGCACACGGCCCAGCGTTTCATTGCGTGTCGGGAAACGCCCGAATTGACGGATCACCGCCCGGTGCGCCTGCGCATGGATAAGATTCTCGGCGCCGCATTTCGGCATCCGCTCACAAATCAGACGCACACAGCGGTCCTGATCACAAAGATTTTCCGAGTGCATCAACGGCAGGTAGAAAAACTGCCGCGCGGGTTCATCAATCCGCATGTCCCAGCCCTTGTCGATGGCCGATTTCGCGGCTGCAAGTGCCGCGCGATCGCTGGCGAAAGCCTGCTCCGTGTCCCGGAACATGTTGCGGGAAAACTGATCCATCAGGATGATATAAGCGAGGGCTCCGTTGGGATACGTCAGCCAGAGTGAAAAGCGCCCTTCACAAGCCCCTTTCCACGTTTTTTCAAACCTTGTCCGGATCGCGGAGTCCAGCGCGTCGGACTGTTTGTACCAGCTTTCGGGGCCTGTTTCATCCAACCAAAAGCTTAAGATTTCTTGCGGACCAACCATTACTACAGTCTCCTAACAAACATACCACATGGTCATGCTACGGTGTGTTTAAGTCAATTTCCTAGTCACGATTTGCATCATAACGTCACATTCTGTCTGGGGTTGTGGCGTTTTCGTCGCTTAACTCCGTTTCGATGGCGTACTCCTGCGCATATTCAAGTGCAACCGAGGTATACGAAGGCGCTACGGCCACGTATGCACCGGTTTCGTCCACCGGGATCGATTTGCGGACCGTTGAGCGATATCCCGCGTAGGCAACCAGTGCGCCGAAGAGCGCGCCGGTGAACAGGTAAAAGCCGCCCGGGCCCACGTAATCCATCATGTAGCCGGTGATGATCGGGCCAAGGATCGCGCCCAGTCCGTTGATAAAGATCAGCCCGCCGGAGGCAGCCGCCATGTCTTCGTGCTCAAGAAAGTCGTTGGTGTGCGCGATCAGCAGCGAGTAAAGCGGGTTCGACATCCCGCCCACCACGAAAGCCGAGGCAAGCAGGAACGTGAACTGTGCGCCCAGCAAAAGGCCAAGCATCGAACCTGCAACGCCCACGGCGGATACGATCAGGATCAGGAAGCGCCGGTCCATCCGGTCGGATATCCAGCCGATTGGATATTGCAGTAAAACCGCACCCACGAAGAACATCGCCACGAAGGTCGAAATCTGCGCAACCGAAAGCCCGGCCTTGGCCCCGAAGACGGAGGCCATACCGAACTGAGCGGAGAAGACGCCGCCAAGCAGGAACATCCCGACGCAGCCCAGCGGGGAGTACCCGGCCAGTTGTTTTAGGCTCATCGGCTTGGTGGCTTCAAACGCCGGTGTCGGACTGATCGACAACAGGATCGGCGTCACCGCGATCGACACCAGAACGGACGGAATGACAAAAAGCACGTAGCCCGACGGGTCCGCTGTCAGCAGCAGCGCCTGGCTGACGACGATGCCGGCCGTTTGCACGATCATGTAGAGCGACAGGGCCTGCCCGCGGTTGTCGTTGGTTGCCGCATTGTTCAGCCAGCTTTCCGCGGTCACGTAGACGGCCGAGAAACAGAACCCGATCAGCACGCGCCCCAGCGTCCAGACCCAGACCTCCGTCAGCGTGGGATAGATGATCATCACCGCTGAAATCAGCGACGCGAGCGCGGCAAAAACCCGCACATGTCCGACACGGCGGATCATGCCCGGCGCCATGCGCGAGCCGCCCAGAAACCCGGCGAAATAGGCGGACATCACGATGGACATCTCCAGCGTGGAAAACCCCTCGATCTCCCCCCGGATGCCGAGCAGCGTGCCCTGCATGCCGTTACCCACCATCAACAGGCTCATACCCAGCAAGAGCGCCCATGCGCTTGATAACACCTGCAGCATCTGGATCTCCGTTCGGTCGTGGGAGGGACGACGCCCCCAAATAGACCGGGGCAAATCACCCGGTCCGGCTCATGTGCGACTTTACAGGTCGCTTTGCGCACTTAAGGCGTTATTTTGGAAACAGCAAAGACGCGTCTCCATAGGAAAAGAAACGATACTCCCGCGTTATGGCGTGATCGTAAATCTCGCGTACGGTATCCTGTCCGACAAGCGCCGAGACCAGCATCATCAGCGTCGATTTCGGCAGATGGAAATTGGTCATGAGCGCATCGGTGACCTGAAAGTCAAACCCGGGATAGATGAAAATATCGGTGTCCCCTTCCCAGGTGGTGATCTTGCCGCCACGCGCGGCGGTCTCGATCAGCCGCAAGGCAGTGGTGCCAACCGGAATGACCCGCCCGCCCGCGGCTTTCGTGGCCGCGATTTCGGCCGCAGCCTGCGCACTGACCTGTCCCCATTCCGAATGCATCTTATGCGTGGTCACATCGTCGACCTTCACCGGCAGAAACGTGCCAGCCCCCACATGCAGGGTGACATGGCTGAACATCACGCCCATGTCAGACAGGGCAGACAGCAGGGCCCTGTCGAAATGCAGCGACGCGGTGGGGGCGGCAACGGCGCCCTTGTTGCGGGCAAAGACGGTCTGATAGTCCTCTTTGTCCTGCGCATCCGCCGGGCGTTTGGCCGCAATGTAGGGCGGCAATGGCATCGCGCCCGCTGCATTGAGGGCAGCGTCGAAATCATCCCCCCGCAGATTGAAAAGCAGATGGCCCTGCCCGTCTTCGGTTTTTTGCAATGTGGCGCGCAGATCGTCACTGAAGATCACCTCTTCGCCCGGCTTCAGTTTCTTCAGCGGTTTGATCAGCGCCGCCCATGTCCCGTCGCTACCGGGTTCCAGCAGCGTGACCTCAATGCGGGCCTGCGTGGCACCCTGCGCGCTGACGCGGTGACGCAGCCCGCTCAAACGCGCCGGGATGACTTTTGTATCGTTCAGCACCAGCCGGTCGCCCGGGCGCAGGAAGTGCGGCAGATCCCCCACGGTTGCATCGGTGATCCGCGTGCCCTGCGCCACCAGCAGACGCGCAGAGGTACGCGGCACCGCAGGACGGGTCGCGATCAGCGCGTCGGGCAGATCGAAATCAAAATCGCTCAGTTTCATGCCGCCCCGTTTAACGATCTTCTCCGCGAGTGAAAGTGCGCGGTTCTGATGGCGGGGGCGGTGGTGGCGGAGTTTCGCCCTCGACCAGCGGGACATCGGGCTTTGGCGCACGGAAAAGATCCCGTATCCCGCCGGGCGTCAGCGCGGTGAGCGGATTCACGAAGACATCCGGATCCTTTGTTGTGCCGGTAATCGAATAGTTGAAGGCAAAAAGCCCTTCTCCCTTGCGGGTGAAGATGCTGCCGATGCCGTTCAGAAGGTAGACCGGGGTGATGACGCCCTGCATCTGCAACTGCCCGGTGTCGGTCGCCAGCACGCCATCCATCGAGATACCCATCGAAGAACCGACAGCGCTGCCTTCGCGTAGCGTGATACGGGCGGGAGATAATCGGAAATCCGCGTTCACCTCGGTGAAATAGAGGCTGTCGCCGCCCTCGACATTGAACAGCCCGACGATGCTGACCGCGTTCAGCAGCGCGGCCATTGCCGGCGCGTCGACGATACTGGTGTCGAGCACCCGCAGCGTGCCGTCGAACGCGCCGCCCGTCCCCACCGGGAGCAACACCAGTTCAAGCTTCCCGCCGCGCCCCTGCTGCATGACGCCAGCCGATGAAAAAACGGCGCCGGCGTCATTTGCCGTCAACCGGATGGCGCTGCGCGCGCCCTGCGGTATGACACGGCCCGTAACCGGCGCACCGCCGTTGATCCGGCCGCTGAAGGTGCCGTCCAATCCGGCGCCCGTGGTAAACTCGCCGCGCAGACCGGTGATCGCGACGGTGTCGGTGACCTGCAAACTGTCGAGGCTGACAGACAGCGGCGCCGGTTCCGCACCGGCAACACTGCCGGCCGGAAGATCGGCGCGGCGAAGGTCGAAACGCCCGCCGCGCACGACTATTCCCAGCGGCCTGCCCGCCCCACGCCCGACCAGATCAACCGGCGCGTCGAGCCAGCTTGCGATCTGCACCCGCGTCAGGCTGACCCGATCCAGCTTGCCATTCTCGGTCAGCAGAACCGCCCCCTTGGCGTTGAGCCCCGGCGCCTCCAGCGATACCCCCTCGACCGTCGGCACCTCGCTCAACTGGGCGCGGACCAGCAGCTTCCCCGGCGTTGCCGGTGCCTTTGACCATCCCAGCGGGGCAATCGACAGGCCGATGCCGCGCAGATCAGACCGCAATTGCAGGTCCGGCGGTGTATCCTTGATCAGTTCAATGTCGATGTCCGCGGTGCCGCGCCCGGTGACGTATCCGTCAGGCAGCGCGACCTTGAAGACATCCAGTGCTTCGGGCGTCAGTTCAACCTGCCCGGTGACATGGCCCGGCGTGCCCGGCACCCCCAAAGGCTGCGCCCACACGATATCAAAGGGCACACCGCTCAGATCGCCTTGTCCTTCGAGGCTGACTGCGCTTTCAGATGCCGCCAGCGTCAACGTGGGAGCATTCAGCACGTAGTTCTTGACCAGCACGTCGCTGCGCACGCCGTCGATGCGGCCCGAGACATCGAATTCGACCTCGTCGACCTTTGTCTTCTTCTTCAACGGCAGGGCCAGCGTACCCGCCAGCGACGCCCAGCCCTCGGCAATCGACACCGGCAGGGCCGCTTTCGTCATCACCTTCAGGGGCGGTTGATCCAGCATCGACAGGGCGGCTGTCACCGTGGAGCTTGTGAGCAGCCGCACAACCGCCGGCGTGCCCTCCTTGGCGGTAACGTCCGGAATGATGAACGAGGACCCGGTGACCGTGACCGCGCCGCCTTCAGGGGCCTGTACCTTGCCTTCATCCACGACCAACACAAACCGGTCGCGCAGCAGGGAGGCATGACCCTTGCCGCCCTTGATCAGCGGCATCTCCTTGAGAAAACGTACGTCCGCGCCCACGAAATCGAACCCAAGATAGGTGTCCGGTGCCTGCCCGGCGGTCCAGCGCAGTGCGGCCGTCGCATCCCGCATCTGACCGGCGAACACGTTCTCGGACAGCCACGTTCTGGTCTTCGGTTTGAGCGCCTGCGGCCACAGCGCCATCAGCCGCTCCGTCTCAAGCGCATCCATCTCCGCGTCCAGTGCGATGTCCCATCCGTTGGCATCCGCCCCAAGACGCCCCTGGGCTGTGAGCCGTTTGCCCTGATCGATGACCTGCAGGCGTCCAACCTCCAGCAGGAACGGGCGCAGGGACAGGCGAAAATCCAGCTCCGCCTCCGCGACGGACACGGGTTCTTCATAAAAATCGGCCGGATTGATTTGCAGGTTGGACAGCCGGAATTGCCCCACAAGGTCCACGAGCCTCTGGGTGCCGCCCCCCTTGAGCACGGCACTGCCCTCCAGCCGCCCGCTGACCCATTTGCTCTGCACTGACAGCTCGTTAAAGCGCATCAGCTTGTCGGAAGGCTGGTAGCTGAAGTAACTGCGCGCGCTGTCAATCGGGATAGGCCGTGAGTTATCCGTCGGCTGGATGACGCCCGCGCCGATCTGCATCGTGGCGTTCAGCGGTCGGATGCTGCTGTCTTCGTTCACCCCGCCGCGCAGCGATCCGGATATGGGTGCATCCAGAACCTCCAGCCACGCGAATGCCTGCCCCTGTACGGCGATGTCACCGGCAGGGACATGTGCAAAGGTAACGCCGAATTCCGACGCTGTCTGACCGATGCGCCCGGCATAGTTCGCCGCGACAGTCGCCACCTGATCGCCGCCGCCCAACACCGCCAGATCAACCGACATCTGGACGTCAGCGCCCTCCCTGTTCACCGTGATGCGCCCGCCGTCAATCGTCCAGGCGCGGTCGGCGCGGTCGTCCTCATATTGCAGGGTAAGCCCCTGCAGCGTAGCCCGTGTCAGGCGCGCGAGCATCGGGCGCAACAGGAAATCGTCCATCTCCGCGATCAGCTGCGCAAGATTGGGCGCTTCGCGGGCAACCGAAGCGGTCCCGATGCCCCCCTGCAACGCAATGCGACCCTCGGGGCTGCGTCTTAGGGTGACGAACACGCCGTTCAGATCGAGCGATTTGAGCTGCAGCCGCTGCTCCATCAAGCCGCTCAGCGACATGCTGGCGCGCAGTTCGGAAAAACTCACAATCTCCACGCCTTCAGGCGATACGGCCCTGACGTCCCGCACCCGGGCGCGTGGCCGCCATCCCTCGTCCATGATCAGCACCATTTCGCCAAAGGTCACCCTTGCTTCGGGAATGGCATCTGCAATCCGCGTCTCGACGATGGCGCGCGCCCAGTCCGGCAGGACAATCGTCCGGTCCTTGATCCAGAAAACGCCCGCGGTCAGACCGGCCGCAACCAGCAGCACGCACACCACAAGCCCCCACGCAAATTGGCGGCGGCGTCGGCGTGGTTTCACGGGTTTATCGGGTTCGGTTTCCAAAACGCGGCGGGGTTTCTGAGGCTGGGTGGGTTCTGTGGGTTCAATTCGGATGGCAGGCCTTCCCTCTGGCCTGCACTGCTCTACTATGTCACTGCGTCACAAACCATAAATGCCAAGAGAGTATCATGCCAGAGATTTCAAAGCCGGCCCCGGATTTCACCCTGCCCAGCACAGATGGGTCCGATGTCACGCTGTCGGGCCTGAAAGGTCAGCCAGTTGTCCTGTTTTTCTATCCGCGCGATAACACGCCGGGCTGCACCAAGGAAAGCGTCGGATTTTCCGAAAACCGCGATGCCTTCGCGCAGGCGGGCGCGCTGGTCTTCGGCATCTCCAAGGACAGTATGGCGAGCCATGAAAAGTTCGTCGCCAAGAAAGATCTGACCGTGCCGCTGTTGTCTGATGAACATGGCTCCGCCTGCGAAGGCTTCGGCGTCTGGAAGGAGAAGAGCATGTACGGCAAGAAATTCATGGGGATTGAGCGCACGACGTTCCTGATTGCCGCTGATGGCACTATCGCCCGTATCTGGCCGAAAGTGAAAGTTCCCGGGCACGTCGATGAGGTTCTGGACGCGGTGCGCGCCCTGTGATCCCACTGGCCCAGATGGCCGACGCGGTGCTGCGCACGGCGGACGGTCGTGAGAAGACCGCCCTGTCGCGCCGCCTGGCTGCTGAGTGGCAGGCCGCGCGCGACCGGGGGGATACGCCGGAAATCGGCATGGCCACTCCGCCGCTGCATCCCGCGCGCCCTGCCGCGCCCGAGTTGCTCAGCCCACGCGATGTCCCGCGTCGCCGGCCCGGTACCCCAGAGGGGCGGATCGCACTTTTGCATGCGGTGGCGCATATCGAGCTGAACGCCGTGGACCTGCACTGGGACATCATCGCGCGCTTTGCCCAGGTGCCGATGCCTATGGGGTTCTACAATGACTGGGTGAAGGCAGCCGACGAAGAATCCAAGCATTTCAACCTGATGTGCGACTGTCTTGAAGAGATGGGCAGCCATTACGGCGCCCTGCCCGCCCATGCCGGCATGTGGCGCGCCGCAGAGGACACGGTGGATGATTTCATGGGGCGTCTCGCCGTTGTCCCGATGGTGCTGGAGGCGCGCGGGCTGGATGTCACACCCGGAATGATCGAGGTATTTCGCAAAGCAAAGGCCACCTCGGCTGTCGCCGCGCTCGAAACGATCTACGCCGAGGAAGTCGCCCATGTCGCCTATGGATCGAAATGGTTCCATTTCCTCTGCGGGCGCCATGAAGAAGACCCAAAGGAGCGTTTTCACACGCTCGTCCGCACCTATTTCCACGGTGCCCTCAAGCCGCCATTCAACGAGGAAAAACGGGCCGAAGCAGGCATTCCGCCGGACTTTTACTGGCCGCTGACCGAGACGCTCTGATCGTAAAAACCCTGCGTAAACAAGCGGCTTTTTGCCGATTTGCAACAATTCAACGTCAAGTAGTCGTCCGAATGGTAAACGGGCTTGCCCCGTTAACGCTGTCTCATTAAGCACGCGGTGGGGAGAGCGAAACAGGCATCTGAAAACCTGCTCTCCCTGGCAAAGGCGAGCAGAGAGGCAGATTTGTGCGGACGCGACTGGCAATCAAAATTCACGGTCTGCTAGAACAGCAATTCCCTGAACGCCGGGTCTTTTTGAAGTCCGATACGGACACGCGGTTTATCCGCCTCCGCTCCGAAACCCAGCTGATCGCCTTTGCAGGTGCCGCCGTTCTGGTCGCCTGGACAATTATTGCAACGGCCGTTTTGCTGATGGACAGCATTGGCGCGGGCAATTTCAGAGAGCAGGCGAAACGTGATCAGGTGACGTATCAGGCGCGCCTGAACGAGTTATCCGGCCAGCGCGACCTGCGCGCCACCGAAGCGCTCGCCGCACAGGAGCGTTTCAACGCGGCGCTTGACCAGATTTCGGTGATGCAGTCGCAGCTGCTGGCCTCCGAAACCCGCCGCCATGAACTCGAAACCGGTATCGAAGTGATCCAGACGACCCTGCGCGGCACGATGAAGGAGCGCGAGGCGGCACGCCAGGCGCTGGCCGCGCTGCAAAGCGAAGCCTCCGGGGATGCTGCGGACAGGCTGATCGCGGCGAAGGAGGCAGGTGCCCCGGTAGATTTTCTGGCAGATGCGCTGGCCCGCACGGCAGCAGAAAGGGATCAGGTTGTCGCCGATGCGCAGCAAGCCCTGCTCCATGCGGATGAACTGGCGCTTGAAATCGCCCTGATGAAGGAAAACAACGACCAGATTTTCCGTCAGCTTGAAGAGGCCATGACCGTCTCTGTCGAGCCGCTGGACAAGATGTTTCGCTCTGCGGGGATGCCGCCCCAGCGTATTCTCGATCAGGTGCGGCGCGGGTACTCCGGTCAGGGCGGGCCACTGACCCCGCTGTCGTTCTCCAGCCGGGGCGAGGAGCTTTCACCGGACTTTATCAGGGCCAACCGCATCCTTGAGCAGATGGACACACTGAACCTCTACCGCATTGCGGCTGAAAAAGCGCCTTTTGCGATGCCGGTCAAGGGCGCCTTCCGTTTCACCAGCGATTACGGCTTCCGGCGTGACCCGAAAACCGGCGGACGGCGCATGCACAAGGGCGTCGATTTTGCCGCCCCTTCCGGCACCGATCTCTTTGCCACTGCGGATGGTGTCGTGATCCACGCGGGCTGGCAATCGGGCTACGGGCGGCTTGTCAAAATTCAGCATGACTTCGGCATTGAGACTCGTTTCGCTCATCTGTCAAAAATTCGCGTTAAAGTTGGGCAAAGGGTCTCGCGCGGGGATCACATCGGTGATATGGGTGCATCCGGACGGGTGACCGGCGTGCATCTGCACTACGAAGTGCGTGTCGGTGGGAAAGCTGTGAACCCAATGATCTATATCAAGGCTGCAAAAGATGTTTTCTAAGAGCAAAATCAACGAACCCGGCACCAAGCAGGCCGAATCTGACACCCCGGCGCCAGCGTCTTCCGCACCGGCAGCACCGAAGCAAACGGAATACAAGGCCAGCACGCCACCCAAGGCCAAGCCGCCGGCATCCGTGCTGTCGTCTGACCTGCACGTGACGGGCAACATGAAAACCACGGGCGACATCCAGGTCGAAGGCACTGTCGAAGGCGACATCCGCGCGCATCTGCTGACCATCGGTGAAACCGCGACCATCAAGGGCGAAGTTGTCGCCGACGACGTGGTTGTCAACGGTCGCATCGTCGGTCGCGTGCGGGGCCTCAAAGTGCGCCTGACATCAACGGCGCGGGTCGAGGGCGACATCATCCACAAGACGATCGCCATCGAATCCGGTGCCCACTTCGAAGGCTCCGTGCAACGTCAGGACGACCCGTTGAACCCGGGCGCGAAATCGACACCTGCCGCAAAACCAAATCCCGCGTCCTGAGCCAGGCGGCAAGAGGACTGCCGGAATTCGGCAGGGAAGAGAGATCAGACAAATGCGCCCTGTGGGGCGCATTTTGCGTCCTGATACCCTACCGGGATCGACGACTGGCAGGCGCAGGACGTTGCCGTTGACCGGATTGCGACCAATGACCATGCCTCAGAGCAGCCGAACCGCCATGCCGCCATCTACCGCCATGGGAGACCCGGTGACGAAGCTGGACCGGTCTGACAGCAGGAACATCGCTGCCTGGGCAATTTCCCGCGGATCTGCCATTCGTTTGAGCGGATGCATACCCGCAATGAAGTCGTGGGAGGTCGGATCATCCCCCGCCATGGCCGTTTTGGTACCGCCGGGCAAAACAGCGTTGATCCGAATGCCCTCTGGCGCATGGTCGGAGGCCAGTGACTGCACCAGCCCGATCAGCCCTGCCTTGGACGCCGCATATGCGCCCATGCCAGGCATGCCCCCGTTGCTGAAACCAACAAACGAACTGGTAAACACCAAGGACCCGCCGCCGCGCTTGCTGAGCGCGGGAAGCTGGGCCTTGGCCGCGAAGAAGGCACTGGTGAGGTTAGTTGCGAGAACCGACTGCCAGTTGTCGGTTTCCATGGCGGGGACTGGCCCCATGTCGCCCATCATCCCCGCGTTGTTGAGCGCACCGTCAAGGCCGCCGAAACGCTGCTCCGCCATGTTGACAAGGGCATTGGCACATGTTTCGTCTGTCACATCCCCGGCAAGGCAAACCGCTTTTCCACTGTTTTGAGTGATCTCCTCAACGAGCTGCTGCAATTCGCTTTGGCGGCGGGCGCTGAGAACAACATTAGCCCCCTCTGCCGCAAACAGCCGGGCCGCTGCCGCGCCGATCCCGCTGCTCGCCCCGGTCACAATTATCGTTTTATCCTTGAGTTCCATTGTCATGTCCTTCGGTTGTTATCTGTCGGATATCTAGAGGCTGAGAAGACAGTGTAGCGACCCGTTTCATGCGCCCGACGCACGCGCTGTTTCGAAAGCGCAGGAAACGGATCAGAAGGATACGTCTGCCCGGTTGCCGGCGGTCGCAGGTGACCGTTTGCTAGGCTGTCGGCGAGCAGACCGAGATCTGCTGGCGTCCCGCCCATGCTCTTATTTTCGGGCCGCGACGCTTGCGGCCTCAGATATCTCCAGAGCTCTGCCGAACGATTCGATCTGACAGGGCCACAGTATCGCAGAAAGCTACGGGAAGCGTTTCAGCCACCGGTCGCACCGCTCCGCATCCCGCGCGTCATAGGCGTCCAGTGCTGCGGCGGGGCTTGGGCGGAACTGGGTCTCCCTGTCCTCTGCAAGCGCTGTCAGCCGCATCGAGTACCACGCCGTGACACCACCACGCGGTGGGGCCTCGAACTCCGGGAATTCGGGATCGCCGCCTGATCCGCGCAGCCAGTCGTCTGCAATGGACGGGTTCAGCACCATCGCCCGCGCAAGACCGATGGCATCCGCGGCACCGCTTTGCACGGCAGCCACGGCCTGAGCGCTGGTTCCGAACCCGCCTGTCAGCATGATCGGGATCGACGTGACTGCCTTGGCGCGTTTGGCAAACTCAAGAAAATATGGCCCGGACGCAGACGCACCCTCTGAACTGGAGGTTGCGCCCGGGAAGTAAGTGCCACCGCTTACGTCGATCAGGTCAACGGATGTCCTGTCAAGCAACCGGACGACCTGAACCGCTTCCGCTTCGGTCAAACCGCCATTCAGTTTATCCGTTGCGTTGATCTTGATGCCGAGCGGGAAAGCGGCTCCCACCGCCTGTCGCACCGCGCTTATTGTCTCGCCAATCACACGGAAACGCGCCGCGACCGATCCGCCGTAAGCATCCGTTCGGTGATTGAAAAGCGGCGACAGGAACTGGCTGAACAGGAAGCCATGACCTGCGTGAAGCTGAACGCCGCCAAAGCCGGCAGCCTTTGCCAATGCCGCCGACCGCGCGTAGGCAGATGGCAACGCTGCGATGTCTGCAAGTGTCATCCCCGCGCACTGAAGGCCTTCGACATTCAGAGCAGAGGGCCCCTTGGGCTGGCTGATCGGACCGTGCGAGAGCGCCCCTGCGTGACCCAGCTGCGGCCAGATATGCGCGCCGTTCACCGATCCCCGCGCAGCAAGGGCTTTCAGCGCGGCCAAATCAATGCCCTGGGTAAGGACCAGATTTCCAGGCTTCTCAGGGTATCGGGGGCTCGTCTGGACCTCGCCGATCAAGGCAAGCGCAGCCCCGCCCTCTGCCCAGCGTTCATAAAGCCGCCCTTGCGCCGATGTCGGGCTCCCTTCCCCGTCACCAAGGCTGTCGGACATCGCCGCTTTGACCAGCCGGTTCTTGAGGCGAGCGCCGCAGGGCAGCTCCAGTGGCCGCCCGAGAACCGTTCCGACATCCGGCCGGTTCTGGTTCATGCTGACCATCCATCGCAATATTTCGATATCCCGGTGATGTTGCTCACGGTCATTTCCCCTGCGGCATCATTCATGACTGGCTTACGGCTTGAGAAGTTCGTCCTGCATGGCCGCGAGGAATGTCTGAATGTTCTCTTCATTGCGACGATAGAATGTCCATTGACCGTGACGCTCCGCGATCACGAAGCCAGCCCGTTTCAGAAGCCCCATGTAGGTCGAGATTGTGGATTGTGACAGCTTGGCCTTTTCCTGGATGTAGGCAACGCAGACCCCTTCAAGCCCAGCATGCTCTGGCAAGGCAGGCGGGAAATTGGAGCGGTCTTTGAGCCATTCCAATATTCTCCGGCGCATCGGATTATTTAAAGCTGAAAGTGCGTTATCTACGTCCATATATCGAGATATCTCGATTTTATCACACTCTGTCAACACATGTGATCTCCAAGCGTCCGCGCATAGGCGTTGCGGAGAGACTTGGAAAGAGGGGTAATGACACAGCCACGTAAAAAACCGCCACCTTTTCGGGTGGCGGTGTGATGTTCAAAACGGCCTTGCATCCGCCTCAGTCTGTGACGGTGACCTTCTGCATCAGATCGGGCGCGCCGATCACGGCGCCGTTCGGACCTTCGCCCAGCTTGATCGCATCCAGCACGTCCAGCCCGTCGACGACGCGTCCGACAACCGTATACTGCCCATTCAAGAAGTATCCTTCGTCGAACATGATGAAGAACTGACTGTTGGCACTATCGGGATTCTGCGCCCGCGCCATGCCGACCACACCCCGGTCGAAGGGCACGTCGGAGAATTCAGCCGCAAGGTCCGGCTGGTCGGACCCGCCCATACCCGCGCGGCGCATGTCGCCGCCGGATTTACCGAATTCGACGTCACCGGTCTGGGCCATGAAACCCTCGATCACACGATGAAAGACGACACCGTCATAAGCGCCACTGGTCGCCAGCGCCGTGATGCGCTCCACGTGACCGGGTGCGACATCTTCCAGCAGGTCGATGGTGATGGTGCCGTTGGCCTCACCGGCCACCTGAATTTCAATCCCCGTCGCCATGGCCGGACCGGCCAGCATCAGCGATGCAGCAAGAGCCTTATACATCAGCAGCAACCTTGACGGAGATCATCCGGTCCGGCTCGGCCGGGGGTTCGCCACGCACGATGGCATCCACATGCTCCATTCCTTCGACAACCTGACCGTAAACGGTGTACTGACCATTCAGGAAATCATTGTCCTTGAAGTTGATAAAGAACTGGCTGTTGGCACTGTCGGGGTTTTGCGACCGCGCCGCCCCGATCGACCCGCGGGCATGCGGGATCTTGGAAAACTCCGCCGGAACATTCGGCAGATCCGATCCGCCCGTGCCTGCCATGCGCAGGTTAAAGCCATCTTCCATATCGCCGTGCTGCACGTCGCCGGTCTGGGCCATGAAGCCTTCGATCACCCGGTGGAACGCCACGTTGTCGTAATGACCGCCGCGCGCCAGTTCCTTCATGCGCTCAACGTGCTTCGGGGCGACATCCGGCAGCAGCTGGATCGTGACGGTGCCATCTTTCAATTCCATCAGGATCGTGTTCTCGGGGTCTTTGATTTCGGCCATCTTGGGCTCCTTAACTAATCGGTTGCCGATTACCTAAGCTGTGGCAGCGCGAATGCCAAGCAAGTCCATTGACCTCTGGGCAGATAAGCGCAAAACACGTGGGCAACCGGAACCGAAGGAGACGACGATGGCCTGGAAAACACTCGATGATATGGATCTGGCCGGGAAGCGCGTGCTCGTCCGCGTCGACATCAACGTTCCTGTCGAAGACGGTCAGGTCACGGACACCACCCGGATCGACCGCATTGTTCCGACCATCAAGGATATCCTGAGCGCGGGGGGCCTGCCGATCCTGCTGGCACATTTTGGCCGCCCCAAGGGTAAATACGTGCCGGAGATGTCGTTGCGCGTCACCCTGCCCGCCCTTGAGGCCGCACTTGGCCAGCCGGTGACCTTTGTCGAACGGCCCGACCCGGCGGAATTGGCCGCCCTGCCCGCAGGCACTGTTGTGCTGGTGGAAAACACCCGTTTCGCCGCTGGCGAGGAAGCCAACGATCCGGGCATGGCACAGTTCCTCGCAAGCCTCGGCGATGTCTATTGCAACGACGCGTTTTCGGCAGCGCACCGTGCCCATGCATCGACGGAGGGCGTCGCACGGCTGTTGCCTGCGTGCGCAGGCCGGTTGATGCAGGCCGAGCTTTCCGCGCTGGAAGCGGCCCTGTCCAATCCCAAGCGCCCCGTTGGCGCTGTCGTGGGCGGTGCCAAGGTCTCGACCAAGATCGCGCTGCTGGAAAACCTTGTCACGCGGCTTGACCTGCTGGTGATCGGCGGCGGCATGGCAAACACCTTTCTGGCCGCGCAGGGTGCCAAGCTGGGTGCCTCTTTGCAGGAGCCCGATTTCATCGACACCGCCAAAGCGATCATGGACCGCGCCGAAGAAGAGGGATGCCGCCTGTTGCTGCCGGTTGACGGGCTGGTCGCGCGCGCATTCGAGGCAGGGGCAGAGCACGAGGTAATCGCCCTGAGCGCCAATACCGTTCTGGCGGATGACCAGATGGTGCTGGATGCCGGACCTCAAAGCATCAAGGCGGTGACCGAAGCGTTTGGCAAGCTGAAAACGCTGATCTGGAACGGTCCGCTTGGTGCGTTTGAAATCGCCCCTTTCAATCAGGCGACCAATGCCGCCGCGGCGGATGCAGCCAGACAGACGAAGGCCGGTACGCTGATCTCGGTGGCGGGCGGCGGCGATACGGTTGCAGCCCTCAACCAGGCCGGAGTGGCGGAGGACTTCACCTACATCTCCACGGCAGGCGGCGCATTCCTGGAGTGGATGGAAGGCAAGGAACTGCCCGGTGTCGCGGTTCTGTCCGAATAATCGGGGAAACCCGCCCAAAGCACCTGATTCTTAAAGGTTTTGCGACAAAAGGGATTCCCTTGACGAGGCGCATGTGCCATAGTGATGCCACGCCCGCAAAGAGGCGACCAAGAGGCACGACAGATGACCCGCACATCGCGACCGGCACTCGGCACATTCACCTTCTTCGCGCTGGCGTTGGGATTGGCAACCTATTTCACCTTCGCGGCCGTTCAGGGCGACTTTGGCCTGTTTCGGCGGGCGGAGATCATTGCCGAGGCAAACGCCCTGCGCGGGCAGTTGAATGAGGTCCGGGGCGATGTTGCGCGCATGGAAAATCTCACCCAAAGACTGTCGGACGACTACCTCGATCTTGATCTTCTGGATGAGCAGGCACGCTCCGTTCTGGGAATGATCCGCGCCGATGAGATCGTCATCCGGTGATCCGAAATCCCCTGCTTTGCCCGTTGGCACCACATCGGGCTGACCATGGGTCATATTGCCTCTCGCATTGCCTTTGCGAATCCGATAAAGAATAGTTTAACGCTAAACTATCTGCCCTGCACCGGGCGCGATGAGGGAGGATTGCCAGTATGGCACCGCGTAAATCAGCCAAAAAACCCAATGTGTCCGCAGAGGAACTCAAAGCCTATTACCGCGACATGCTGTTGATCCGCCGGTTCGAAGAAAAAGCCGGTCAGCTCTACGGGATGGGCCTGATCGGCGGCTTCTGCCACCTCTACATCGGTCAGGAAGCCGTGGTTGTGGGCCTCGAAGCTGCGGCGGAAGAAGGGGATAAGCGCATCACCTCCTACCGCGACCATGGTCACATGCTGGCCTGCGGTATGGACCCCAACGGCGTGATGGCCGAATTGACCGGACGCGAAGGCGGCTATTCCAAGGGCAAGGGCGGCTCGATGCATATGTTCTCCAAGGAGAAGCACTTCTACGGCGGCCACGGCATTGTCGCCGCGCAGGTTCCGTTGGGCGCGGGGCTGGCGTTTGCCGACAAGTACAAGGAAAACGGCCGCGTCACCTTCACATACTTTGGCGACGGGGCGGCCAACCAGGGCCAGGTCTACGAAGCCTTCAACATGGCGGCGCTGTGGAAACTGCCCTGCGTCTTCGTGATCGAGAACAACCAATACGCGATGGGCACATCGCAGCAACGCTCCACCTCCTCCGCCGAGATCTACGAGCGCGGCAAATCCTTCGGCATTCCCGGCGAAGCCGTGGACGGCATGGACGTGCTCGCCGTAAAGGAAGCGGGCGAGAAAGCCGTGGCGCACTGCCGCTCGGGCGACGGCCCCTACATTCTTGAGATCAAGACCTACCGCTACCGGGGCCACTCCATGTCAGACCCGGCCAAGTACCGGACCCGCGAAGAGGTGCAGAAAATGCGCGATGAGCGCGATCCGATCGAACAGGTCCGTTCGCTGCTGCTGACCGGCAAACACGCGACCGAAGACGACCTGAAAGCGATTGACAAAGAGATCAAGACCATCGTGAACGAGAGTGCGGAATTCGCAAAGGAAAGTCCCGAGCCCGCACTGGATGAGCTCTGGACCGATATTTACGCCACAGAAGTACCGCAGGAGGCTTGATCCATGGCAACTGAAATTCTCATGCCCGCCCTGAGCCCGACGATGGAAGAAGGCACGCTGGCCAAGTGGCTGGTGAAGGAAGGCGATACCGTGTCTTCCGGTGACATCATGGCCGAGATTGAAACTGACAAGGCGACGATGGAATTCGAAGCCGTTGATGAAGGCACCATCGGCAAGATCCTGATCGCCGAGGGCACCGAAGGCGTGAAAGTGAATACTGCCATCGCGGTACTCCTTGAAGATGGCGAAAGTGCCGATGACATCGACACGGCAGCCGCCGCGCCGGAGGCGGCACCCGCCGCCGACGCGGGCAACGAGGCGGCTCCTGCGGCCTCCGAGGCGCCCGCCACGCCTGCCCCGGAAGCACCACGGACGGACAGCACGCCTGACTGGCCGGAAGGCACCACGCTGAAACAGCAGACCGTACGCGAAGCGCTGCGCGACGGCATGGCCGAGGAAATGCGCCGTGATGAAAGCGTTTTCCTGATGGGTGAAGAGGTCGCCGAATACCAGGGCGCCTATAAGATCAGCCAGGGCATGCTCGATGAATTCGGCGCCAAACGGGTTATCGACACACCGATAACCGAACACGGGTTTGCCGGCATCGGCGTCGGCGCGGCCTTTGGCGGTCTGCGCCCGATTGTCGAGTTCATGACGTTCAACTTCGCCATGCAGGCCATCGACCAGATCATCAACTCCGCCGCCAAGACGCTCTATATGTCGGGCGGCCAGATGGGCGCGCCAATGGTCTTTCGCGGGCCCAATGGTGCCGCCGCGCGAGTAGGCGCGCAACACAGTCAGGATTACGCTGCGTGGTACATGCAGGTGCCCGGCCTCAAGGTGGCGATGCCCTACTCCGCCTCTGACTACAAAGGGCTTATGAAAACGGCGATCCGCGATCCGAACCCGGTGATTTTCCTGGAGAACGAAATCCTCTACGGGCGCAGTTTCGACGTGCCTGACCTGGATGATTACACGGTGCCTTTTGGCAAGGCCCGCATCTGGCGCGAAGGCACGGACGTGACCATCGTGAGCTTTGGGATCGGCATGAGTTACGCGCTGGCGGCCGCCGATAAACTGGCGGAAGACGGTATCTCAGCTGAGGTCATCGATCTGCGCACCCTGCGTCCGATGGACACCGGCAGCGTCATCAAGTCCGTCATGAAAACGAACCGTTGTGTAACGGTCGAAGAAGGCTGGCCACAGGGCTCCGTGGGCAACTACATCAGCTCGGTAATCATGCAGGAGGCCTTCGACTATCTGGACGCGCCGGTGATTAACTGCACTGGCAAGGATGTCCCCATGCCCTATGCGGCGAACCTTGAAAAGCTTGCGCTGGTCACCACGGATGAGGTCATCGCCGCGGTGAAACAAGTCACCTACACCTGAAGGCGTCGCCATGATAATTCTTGATGACAAAGAAATGGCTTTCATCCATGTGCCCAAGTGCGCTGGATCAACCGTACGTCATCAACTGCTGGAATTTTCGAACCAGGAAGACACCTTCAAGGGTCCGGCCATCCTGCCGGATCTGGGCAAAGTGCATTTGCCGCATTTGACCCTCGATCAGGTGCGCAGCGCATTTCCGGAAGCCTTCAGGAAAATCGGATCTTACGAGACATTTGCAATCACAAGGGATCCGATCAGCCGGTTCGCCTCCGCGCTCGGGCAGAGGTTGAAGCAACACAAGGGTGTGAATATCCATACGATGGACGAGCACAGCAAACGCAGGGAAATGGAAGTCGTCTTTGACGTTCTGGCGGCAAATGACGGTGCGCTTCCAAGCGAATTCATTCACTTCACCCGACAGTCCGCGTTCATCGAGCTTGAGGGCAAGCAGATCGTCAAACACCTGTTTCCAATGGCAAAAGTTTCAGAACTGGTGTCCGTTTTCGCGGAAAAATTTGGACGGGCGCATGTAAACCCGGGTCGGCACAATCAAAGCCTCGAATTTCGTCATGACGGACTTCGCGATGCCGCGATGAAGCTCAACAGGTCCCTGAAGCGGCTGGTCCCCCGGTCGGTTTATGTCCAGCTGAAAACCGCGGCGACCCCCCTGCTGACGAAAAAACCATCGGCAGGATCAAAGCGCCTGCCGTTCACAAACGCCGAAATTCGTCTGATCGAACAGTACTACGCAGCGGATTTCAAGTATCAACAAATATCGAAAAATCGCATTAAGCGACGAGATGAGGAGAACGCCTGATGCCGATAAATATTCTCATGCCCGCCCTGAGCCCAACCATGGAAGAAGGTACATTGGCCAAGTGGCACGTCAAGGAAGGCGATACAGTGTCTTCGGGCGACATCATGGCCGAGATTGAAACTGACAAGGCAACGATGGAGTTCGAAGCCGTTGATGAAGGCACGGTTGGCAAAATCCTGATTACCGAGGGAACGGAAGGCGTGAAAGTGAATACTGCCATCGCGGTTCTCCTTGAAGATGGGGAAAGTGCTGACGACATTGACGCATCCCCTGACGCTGAGACCGAAGCGCCCGCCGAGGCCAGGCCAGCAGAAGCGGACCCTGCCCCCGCGGCTGCCGCCCCGACACCGGCTGCACCGCAAGCCTCGGACGGATCGCGCATTTTCGCGACGCCCTTGGCCCGCAGGATCGCTGCGGAAAAGGGTTTGGATCTGGCCAGTGTCAAGGGCTCCGGCCCGCATAACCGTATTATCAAAGCGGATGTCGAAGGGTTGAGTGCTTCGGAGACACCGAAAGCGGATGCTCCGGCGGCATCGGCTGCGCCAGACGCCAGACCCGCCATCGCGGCGGGGCCGTCCGCTTCTGCGGTCATGGCGATGTATGAAGGCCGCGAGTTTGAAGAGATCAGCCTGAACGGCATGCGGAAAACCATCGCTGCCCGCCTGACTGAAGCCAAGCAATCCATTCCGCATTTCTACCTGCGCCGGGACATCGAACTGGACGCGCTGTTGAAATTCCGCGGGGACCTGAACAAGCAGTTGGAAGCGCGCGGCGTGAAGCTCTCTGTCAATGATTTCATCATCAAGGCCTGCGCGCTGGCCTTGCAATCTGTCCCGGACGCCAACGCGGTGTGGGCCGGCGACCGGATGCTCAAACTGAAACCTTCCGACGTGGCAGTTGCCGTGGCGATTGAAGGCGGGTTGTTTACACCGGTCCTGAAGGATGCAGAGATGAAATCTCTCTCCACGCTCTCGGCAGAAATGAAAGATCTCGCCGGTCGCGCACGAGACCGGAAACTGGCGCCACATGAATACCAAGGCGGCAGCTTTGCAATTTCCAACCTGGGAATGTTTGGCATCGACAACTTCGATGCGGTGATCAACCCGCCGCACGGGGCGATCCTTGCTGTCGGCGCCGGCGTCAAGAAACCTGTCGTCGGGAAGGACGGTGAACTGGCCGTGGCAACCGTGATGTCGGTCACCCTTTCAGTGGATCACCGGGTCATCGATGGCGCCTTGGGGGCACAATTGCTGCAGGCAATCAAGGATAACCTTGAAAGCCCGATGACCATGCTGGCGTAGCAGCCGCTCGAACGCAAAAAAGGCCGGGCGCGTTACGCCCGGCCTTTTTTGCATCTATTTTGTGACTTTACTGGCTTTCTGGGCCAAACATATGGTTCATCGAAACCGAGGGCTGATCGCACCCGGCTTCGCCAACGATACGCGCCGGAATGCCCGCCACCGTCTTACAGGCGGGAACCTCTTCGAGAACGACGGACCCGGCAGCGATGCGGCTGCAATGGCCCACCTTGATGTTGCCGAGTACTTTCGCACCCGCACCGATCAGCACGCCATTTCCGATTTTCGGATGGCGGTCTTCTTCTTCCTTGCCGGTGCCACCCAAGGTCACCGAATGCAGCATCGAGACGTTGTCGCCAACAACCGCGGTTTCGCCGATCACGATAGAATGGGCGTGGTCGATCATGATCCCCTGCCCGATCCTCGCAGCCGGGTGGATGTCGACACCAAAGATCTCGGACACGCGCATCTGCACGAAATACGCCAGGTCGCGATGCCCTTTTGTCCACAGGTGGTGTCCAACGCGGTAAGCCTGCATGGCCTGATAGCCCTTGAAGTACAAAATGGGCTGCAGCAGACGATGGCATGCCGGATCGCGTTCGAATATCGCGGCCAGGTCAGCGCGCGCCGCCTGGATCAGTGAAGGGTCCTGCGCATAGGCTTCTTCCACCATTTCACGAACAACAACCATCGACATCTCGTTCGACGCAAGCTTGGCCGCAATTCGATAGGACAATGCCTTCTCGATGCTCTTGTGATGCAGAATACAGGCATGCAGAAAACCGCCCATCAGGGGTTCGTCTATAGCAGCCTGGCGCGCCTCGTCACAAATCTGATCCCAGGCCGGGTCTAACTTTGCGATGTTCCGTTTCAGTTCAGCCATGACACACATCCTTTTCACCGATTCTTACTCTATTTAAGAACCAATTCACAAACGCAAACCCGTGATGCCCATCATTCCGATTTGAAATGACATCCCTAAACCCGCCGAATCTCACGCATATCGCGCCCCAAGGTGACCAGTCCAGCCCCTGAAGGGGCTGCTAAACCCCCATTTCAAATCGACGTGACAATCCCAGCCCATATGCCGCGGATACCTGCCCGACCTCGATCGTGAAAGGTTCAGACATGCTGTCCTCAAGCTGGTTTGCAAGCGAGTAATGCCATTTCGGCTGTGCGACCGAGACTTCTCGAACGGTCACGCCATCCTTGATAATCCGAACGACATAGGCTTCGCTTTCCTCGCCAAGGGGTATTTCGGGTACGTCCCAACTGTCCCCGTCCACCCGTGTGCGCCTGATCCAATCGATCACAACTGTGCCATCATCCGCGCGCTTGGCCCGCAGATGGGCTGGCGCGTATGGCCGTAACCCGTTCCCGTCGAACGCATGCGTTTCCTGAATATAGGAGGCGTCATCAACTGGACGGCGTGCTGGTCCGATCCGGTATGTTTGCGCCACACGTCGCAGGTTGCGGCTCAAGTCCATCTGTTCCGGAAGTCCGTTCAAAAGCACGAACCAGGAATCCGCGGGCCATACATCAGGCATGATACCTTCGGTACCAAGCTGGCCGCGCAGACGATTTGTCAGCCGATAGGTGTTTTCGGCCACCAGTTCAGCGTCCGTGAACTGAAAGACCTCCCAATTGTTTGGATGCCCGTCGCCAATAGCCGCGAGATTAGCGCCGCTCAGGACCGCTCGGATGTCGACGGAACTCAGCGTGCCACTGCTGAGTTTCACTTCAAGAGCTGCGCCGCGATCCAGACGGCCTGATGGCGCCGAGACAATTTCAGTTTGCGTTTTACCGATAATGGAGCGGGCGGAGAATTGACTGAGCAGCTTGAAGTCGCTCTCCTGCGGAGAAGTGTAAAGAGCCACCGATCCGGGCCAGGGCTGTGCGGTAATGGCCACATGTGGCGCATAGGGGTTTTCATCCCCCGTGATAAGCGGCAAATCCAGAAACAGCGGGAGGACAGGTACCGCCGGTACGACCGGGCGCGCCGTAGGAACCTCATCATCCATACCGGAGGGTGTGTAGATGTCCGGTTCGATCCGGACTGCCTCAACGATCTGCAGCATGCCCTGCTCGACGCGGTCTATTCGATACAGCGCCTTTCCTTCGGCCTGTTCCCCATTCAAGGCCACAACATCGCCTGCGCCCATCGTCAGACAGGATGGAGGAAGCGCAAATCGAATGGCGTCGCGAGCCACCCGGGCCTCGGTGAGCCATCGCTCCGCGACCTGCCGCCCTTCCACGCGCGTCAGCGCGATGGGCATTTCGGAGGTTGACACGGCATGTGTTTGCTCATCTGCAAGAACCGCTTCCTCCGCCAGGACATCAAATTCGGCATCGGCCTGGACGAACCTTAGCCTCACCCGCCCGGCCATTTCGGCCTGCGCCGCTCGTGTTTGCTCAACCGCGCCATCAAGCTCGGTGCTCAAAGCCAATACTGCGCGATCAAGAGTGACTGCGCCACGGCCGTCACGCATCTTGAAAATCAGCTTTCCATCCCGCTCAATCGCATCGAAGGAGTATCGCAACATCAGCGGCTGCAGTGAGGCACGCGCATCATTCACGTCATCTACCAGATATCCGCGTACCGTCCCGTACAACTGGCTCGTATCGACATCTGTCAAACCGGCTTTTGCACAGACTTCGGCGACAACCGATGCAAGTGATCGGGCCGACGTGCGCCCGTTCAGCCAATGACCACGACCATAGTTTTCTGAATCGCTCCACAAACTCGAAGTATTCGGAAAGTAGGGGTACGGGCGTGCGTCCCAAGCCCATACGAACGCGCGGTCCATATCCACCATGGGACCAGCATATACCGATGACACCGGATTATTTGCCGGATCACCCCAATATGAGGCCATGGTCCGCAGGTATTGCGCCTGCATGAAGTCGTCTCGCGCCCCATTCGAGTATTTCGGCAGGCTGCTTTCAGATGATTTCGCATCCAGAAACTTGTTGGGTTCGTTGGTGCCCTTGTCGATCGCGGCGCAGCCCATTTCCGTAAACCAAACCGGTTTTGAGCCCGGTACCCATGGCGATGCTGTCGGTGATCTCTGCCCGGCGACACGGTCGTGATGCGGGTTTGACCACCAGTTGCGAATGTCTTTGTAACGGTAGATCCATGGTTCGTTGTGTGCCTGATCCTCGATCGGTGTGCGTATCTGATTGTTCCGCGCATCGTCTGACGCATAATACCAATCATAACCTTCACCGCCAGCCACATTGCCCCGCAGGTAATCCAGATCGTAAATGGTTCCTGCATCGACATCGAGGTGGTCGTCACCGTCACGCCAGTCCGAGATCGGCATGTAGTTGTCTATGCCGATGAAATCGATATTGGCGTCCGCCCAGAGCGGATCGAGGTGAAAGTAGCGATCGTTTGATCCATCCTGTGGCTGGTAGCCAAAGTATTCGCTCCAATCGGCAGCGTAGCTGATCTTGGTACCTGCGCCCAGAACTGCACGCACCTCACCAGCAAGAGCCCTCAGGCGCTCAACAGCCACAAAACTGTTTCCCGGGCCTCTGATCTGAGTCAGTCCTCGCATCTCGGAACTGATGCAAAACGCTTCGACGCCACCTGCGAGCTTGCACAAAGCGGCGTAGTGCAGCACGAAACGCGACAGGGTCCATTCCTGAGGGCCGCTGTAACTCACCACACCGCCGGCCGTTGAGTAATCTGCAGCGGTGGCAGACCCGAAAAAAGCATCAACTTCGGTCGTGGCCGCTGCGCTGCCATCCGGCGACCCGTCAACACCGGGCGCAACAGACAAGGTAATCCTACCACGCCAGGGAAGCCGGGGTTGCATTTCTTCCGGGGCGTAGGGGTTCGGCAGCATGTTGTCGGAAAGCTGATCCATCAGAATGAACGGATAGAACATCACTTTCTTGCCTGCGGCGTGCATCGCCTGAATGGCTTGAATGACAGATTGATCCGTCGGTGTTCCCCCGTAAATCGGACGGCCATTCTCTTGCACCATGGCCTGCGCGGAAGCGCGTGTCAGCCCGGCAACGGTCCATGGCATGTTCTCGCCTTCGTACTGCTTTTTCTCAACCTTGGGGCGCACGCTGCAATTGCCGCACCGAAGATCGTTGCCAAACCACGACACGACCAGCGAGGCAGCCTGACAGTTCGGCAATTCTTCCACCAGCGCCTCCAGCGAGACACAGAAATCCGGCTTTTCGGCTGGCGTGTTGACGTTAGCGCTCCATCTGCTGCCCGGTCCATTTGTGTAGTGGACCGGTGTGGTCGCCAAGGAATATTCACCCGTGCCGGGGATCAATGCAACGCTGCGAATGCCGTAGGTCAATGACTGATCTGCATCCGCCTCACCGATCTGTTCGGGCCGCGACACCTCGAATGAAAACTGCGGCACACGGTTTCCGAACCGCTCCAGATCGAGGTTCTCGATGACCGCATATGCCGTGCCGCGATAGGCCGGAACCATTCCAGTGCCTTCAATGGCCTCCATCACCGGATCAGGCAGTTGCTCGGCACTTCCCTTGTAAATCCGCAAATTCAAATCATCCGGGGCAATCTCTTCGCCGTTTGCCCAGATGCGTCCAACACGGGTGATTTCACCCTCGCATATCGCAACAGCCAGATTGACGGTATACGAGTATTTCCGTGTCTGCGGCTGGCTGGGCGCACCTTTGCCACCACCGCCGCCACCACCGCTTACGGTGACAGTCTCCTGAAAATCAGATGCCCAGATGACCTGACCGCCAAGCCTCATGCGGCCGTAGACCTGCGAGATCACCTCCCCCTCGCCAACACTGGAAATCCGGAACCGGTCGACCTGACCGGTGGTCACCACATCGGATCCCTGCCCCAGAAGTCTCTGGTCGATCATCTTGCCAACCGTCGCACCAACCGCGCGGCCGATGACAGCGGTGGAAAGACCTGCGACCGATCCCCCGATGGAACCACCAACAGCCGCGCCAACCGCGGAAAGTACTATCGTTGCCATCAGGTGGCCTCCTCAGGAAATTGAAACCGTGCAACAATGCGACGCCGCCAAGGCAGGCTCAGCGAGCTCTCCTTAACCCCGTGACCGGAATACGCGTGCAGAAAACTGGCATCCGCGCCAATGCGGCCCGCCACGCCCAGATGCTTGGCGACGGCGCCAGCGCGCATCCGAAACAGCAATACATCGCCCGCATCCTCGTCGTTGAGATCCTTCGCGACCAGATGCCGCAAGGCGGCCTCCCACAGTTTCTCTTCTCCCTGTGGCTCGGACCAATCGTAAGAATAGGCTGGTATCTCTTCTGGCTCGCCATCGTATAAAGCGCGCCAGATTCCGCGCAACAAACCAAGGCAATCGGTGCCTGCCCCCCTCACCGAGGATTGATGAACATAAGGCGTCCCAATCCAGGCACGCGCTTCCTGAACGATTTTCTGTGAAAATTCCGTCATCTGCGACTACCGCCTGTGTTTGCACTGGTCGACTTTGGTACGGCCATCATCCAGTCTTCTCCGGGAACATCCGGAAATCCCTGAAAATTCGCGAGGTTCGAAAACTTCAGACGGCATGTTTCGCTGCGCTTGTCACAACCGGCGATCAACCGAACGTTGGTACCGCCGGAAATCGCGCTGCGGATTGGCTCCCACAACTCGATGATGCGCTTTGATCCGTCGAAACGATCATGCTTGATCATGCCCCAAAGTCCCGCGGGATCGCCGCTAAGCACTTCAAGCCGCCCGCGTGAAAACCAACCCGCGTCGAAGCCTGAGAAGTTATCCCACGTGAAAATGCGCGACTGGGTCACGCCTTCAACGGGCAAATCAATGAAATTCCCCGGTGCATTCAGATCCACGCCGCAGGATGTGTCGCCCAGAACGGCGGTGCAGGGTTTTTGGTATACGCGACCCAACGGGCGGTTCAGTGCTTCGGTCAGCCCCCGCAGCTCGGCCTGAAAACCTCCGTCGGCCCGCCGCAGCTCTCCGATCATGCCACGAAACTGCAACCAGCGCTGCGAGACATCCTGCCAGTTCACCAACCATGCCTCGACCTGTGCCTCATCGAACCGGCCCTGCTCAATCTCGTCTTCGCGGATTGACAGGTCGCTCAGCGCGCCAAGTGCTTCGGTGTTGTCAACGGACAGCCCGGTACTCTGCGCCAATGACAGGGCGGTCAAGCCGGTATCGGCCCTGAAGGTGACCCCTTCAAACTCCAGATCACGGTCGTGATCCGTGAAACCCAGGACCACGCCGTCCTTGCGCGTGATCGACCACGCATGCGCGACGGTTGTCAGCCCGCTCGCCAGATGGGCCTGAAGGCCCGCATCCATCTCGGCCATCAGATACGCACCTCCACGATCGGAACATTAGGCACTTCGCCGGCCTGAAAGCTTGCAATGCTGGTCTGAATGCGATCCGTGTCAAAGCGCACCGGCACATCGAATTCGAAACCGGCAGTGACCGTCGCACCCGCTTGAGGCGCATTTGCAAAAGTGACCAGCCCGGACGTCAGGTCGACGGAAAACTCGACAGTGTCGGTCAGTTCAACATCCGCTACGCCAACGCGAACGGTTCCCGAAACAGGTTTCGTGATGGGCCGCACATAGCTATACGCACCGGAGTCGTAGGTTTTGAGCAACTGAAATTCGGACTTGACCCCATCGCCCGTGCCGATTTCCTGGTCGAAGGCTGTGATATCCAACGATGGTTTGCTTGATCGGTAGTCGGACCAGTCCTTCCAGCGGAACGCGAAAAGCTGCCCGTATCGTGCTTCGAAAAAGGCAATCATTGTCTCGATATCGTCGAGCGACCGCATACCCATGCCAGCATCATAGCGACGACGCGAATGCGCCCAGGGCGAATTGCGCTCCTCGTATCCATTGCTGATGGTGACAACATCCGTGCGCCGCTCCGGGCCGCCCACGGATCCAAAACTCAATGTTGCCGGAAATCTGACTTCGTGAAACTGCATCTGTTGCTCCCCTCAATGTTACCGATTGCGCTGACCGCGGCCCAAGGCCCGCGACATCTGGGCCGCGATCTGACCCTGGCTGCGCTGGAACCCCTGAACGTCGGGTGTGGTGATATTCATGACCACCGTCTGGCCACCACCACCGGCACCCCGCACGCCCAGTTTGCCGTCCGGGCCACGCGCCAAGGGCATGATGGCCTCGGGGCCCGCCTCGCCCATGATCCCCATGCCGCCCCGCATGCCAAAGGGCGTGGCGCCGCTGACAATCCCACCGGTGGCGAAAGGCATCACGCGCCCTTGGCTGAAAGGCGCCCCATCGGCGAATGGCAGGATATTACCCACCAGCCCATCGACCCCCTGTGCCAGCAGACCGCCTACGTGTTTCGTCACCGGGCTGATGGCCGCGTTGTAAGCGGTGTTGACCATGCTGTCGGCCAGCGTATGCAGTGCATCCGACAAGTTCAGACCATCGAACACCACACCGTCAAAGGCACGCCGCAAGCCACGGCTCAGGCCCCGTTCCAAAACAGCGATGTCCCGGCCCGTCGCCTCCAGCGACGACTTCATGCGCCGTAGCTCGCTGTCAAATCCGGTCACCAGAACGCTGGTTTGTGCAAGGGTATCGTTAAGCCCGTCAGCACGCGCCTCGAAATCATCAAAGCTGCTATCATCTGTCATTGAGCTCATCCTCATTTTCATTGTCCGGGTAGGCCGCCATCAGGGCTTCGAGGCCACTGGTCAACAAGGGTCCGGATTGCGCGGGATCTCCCACGATCAACTGGAATTCCGCAGGTGTCAGTTCCCAGAAGGCCTCTGGCGACAATCCGCAACCGCGAAACGCCACCCGCATCAGGGCCGGCCAGTCAAGGCTGCTCATGTGCCATGAACCGTGAAGGCTCGCGCCAGCAATTCCGCCGCCGCTTTCGCTGCAGCGATCGGCCCCCCGGTGATGTCTGCATGGTAGAGAGCATCGGCCTCCACCCCGCATTTACCACCGCGCAAACCGGCGTGCAGCAGATCCAGCACATCCTGGCTGGTGAAACTGCTGCTTTCGAAACGTTCGACCAAAGCCATCAGGGATTTCTCCTCCAGCGAGGCTTCCAGTTCTGCAAGCGCACCGAGTGTCAGGCGCATCACATGCGTCTGACCGTCGATCTCCAAGGCCACATCGCCCCTCCAGGGATTTGCCATTGTCAGATCGCCGTGAAGCTCAGTGAACCCGCGCTGGCAAGTGACAACTCGTAGGTCGCCTCACCGTTGTGGCTGCCGCCGTATTCGATCGCGGTGACCTGAAATGGCCCCTCCACGATACCGAAATCCGGGATCACAACCTGGAACTGCGGCGCTTCACCGTCGAAGAACAACTGCCGGGCGCGTTCATCGGTGTCCGCGTCACGGAAGACACCGGAACCGCTGATCGACACCGACCGCACACCGGCGCCTGACAGCAACTCGCGCCAACCACCCTGGCTTTCAAGGCTTGTCACATCAATGGTTTCGGCGTTGAAGCTCACCCGCGTGGCCCGTAGACCTGCCAGCGTCGTGAACGCTCCCGTGTTTGTCATATCGACCTTGATCAAAAGGTCTTTTCCGTTCTGAGCACCCATGGGTTGTCTCCTGTTTGAAATCAAAAAATGTTATTGGTCTTCGACTCTGGCGCGAAATCGCAGCCGGATTTCCCGACCGGCGTTCTTGTCGATCCGCCGCGCGTCCGCGCGCGAAAAGCGCAAGTAAACAAGACGGCCACGGCTCAACACGAGATCCGCATCGTGCAAAACGTCCGAGATAGCGGCGGCGACGTCCTTGGCACCGGCAAATCCCGGTTGCGTCGTTATCACCGAGATGTCGATGATATGCAGCGCGCCATCGCCGGTCTGATCAGAGGCGTCTTTCACCTGTTCGCGGCCCAAGCTCACGTAGGTTTCGGGCATCGTACCGGTTGGTACAGCATCGTAAATGTCACCCCCGATCAGGCCCGTCAGCGTCAGGTCGGTTGTCAAGACATCGTAGATGGCGGCCTGAAGCGCGCCCGACATGGCATAACTCATACCGCGATCTCCTCGGTGGCAAAGCAGGTGATGAAACGCCCGTCCGCGTCTTCTTCAGCCACTGCCTGAATGACGAACAGCCGCTCGCCTTCCCGAAACCGCTGCTCCGGCTTGGGGCGATCAGGCGCTCCGAAAGGCGCTCCGCGCACAACAATTCTGTAGCTCATGGCAGACACGGGAGCACCGGATTGCGCGGTCTCCCGACCGGTCCGCGCCGACACCTGTGCCCACAGGGTGCCGAGCGGCTGCCAGTCCTCGACGTAGCCACCGGCCCCATCGGCGATCTTGACAGGTGTCTCAAGCACCAGTTTGCGATTCAGACGTGGGGCGTTCATCGGTTTGCCCCCGGTCCCATCCGCAACACCTTGTAACGCTCGATCAGGCTGGAGACGCCAAACGGCATGCATCCATCGCTCAGGGATGTCTCGTGGCGGTATTCGTAGTAGTGCGACGCCAGAAGCAACACGGCCTGACGCAGGTCGGCGGGCAAATCACTCCAGGTCAGCCCATACCCTGCCTCGAACTCCACCAATGCAGAGCCACCTTGCGGGATCACCGGCAAACAGGCGCCAACCGATCGCAGGCGCGGGCGCTGGCTGTCGCGTTCAAGCCAGTATTGTGCCGCGTCTATCTCGGCCTGGGATCCGTCTCTTGCGACGGTCCAGACGTGGTTCACCACCGATACCGGCGCAACAGGCAAAACCTGTGCATCGCGGTCCCGCCAAAAGGTCAACGACCAGCTGAAAGGGCGAGTCATCAGGACTTTTCCCGTACGCGCTTCGACGGCCGCCATCGCGGCGCGTAGAAAACCGCTTAAAACCTCGTCTTGCGCACTCTCGTTGCCAAAGCTGGTTCCCAGCCGCAGGTGCGCTTTGAATTCCTCGACGGGCAATGCCGCATCCGGCACCGTCGTCTCTTCAATCAACATCATGGAATGTCTCCAAATTCTTGCCCCCGTGGACATGGGAGCCGGGCACGCGCCCATCCGCATTGCTCGGTCGGAGGGGAGCAGCTAGACAACGCAAATGATGCCGGCGCGCACCCGGCCCCGGCGCACGGGGCACAGGCCCCGGCGCCGGTATCGTCACCTCCGCTTAGGAAGTGCCGAATTTCAGCAGTTTGATGGCGGAAAAGTCGCTTACATCACCGCCGACCCGCTTCGTGGCATAAAACAGCACATGCGGCTTGGCGCTGAAGGGGTCCCGCAGAACACGCAGATCAGGGCGTTCCGCGATGGTGTAGCCGTTTGCGAAATCACCAAAGGCGATGGCCGTCGCATCAAGGCCCGCATCGGGCATGTCCTCGGCGATCAGAACGGGGTATCCCATCAGCCGTGCAGGCTCAGCCGCCGCAAGACCGTCCGACCACAGGAAGCGACCGTCGTTGTCCTTCAGCTTGCGCACCAGACCAGCCGTCTTGGAATTCATCACGAAGGTCGCGTTGGCGCGGTACTCCGCTCCCAGCGCATAGACCAGATCAATGATGGAATCCGCCGTGACATCGCCGGCAAGGCCCGTCGGCACATAGCCCAGGTTGCCCCAGGTCCAGACATCGTTGTCCACCGTGGCATGTGTCAGGAACCCCATGGGTTTGTCGATCCCGTCGCCGTTGACGAAGGCCGCGGCTTCTGCGCGGGCAAACTTGTCGGCAATACGGCTTGCCAGCCAGTTCTCGATATCAAAGGCGCTGTCGTCAAGCAGCCGCTGGGACGCCTTCGGCAGAGCGCTCAGCTCGTGCAGCGGGATGGTGATACGATCAAGCTGCGGCGTGTCGGTTTCCGTGGTCGCGCCTGTCTCGGTCGCCCAGCCTGCACCGACATCGGTGTGATCGACCAGAACGTCATAGGAAGTTGCTTCAACGTTGACCACCGCCGCGATGGCGCGGATTGAGGCCGTCGCCTTAAGCACCGAATTCACGGCGTCCGACGTCTGCGGGTCGACAAGGTAGCCGCCGTCCGAGTTGACTGCGGTCGAAAGGGATTTCGCGTCCATCTCAAGCCCGCGCAGGCCGTCATCATCCCCCGAACGCAGGTATGCGTTGAAGGCCTTCTGGTGTGGCGCGCCAGCTTCGATGGCGCCGCCAAGAGGGGTACGTTGGGGGGAGTGTGTCTTACGGTCCAGCATGGTCAGTCGCTCTTCTGTTTGTTGAAGTTTTGTTTCAATGTCGGTTTGGAAGCTTTTGAAATCAGTGACAAAGCCGGTTACGGCTTGTCTGACGTCCTCAGCGGGGGACAAACCTTCCCCGCCCGCCGCCTTGCGTTCGGTCTTGCTCATTGGCAGTTCCTCAATGTGATAGATTGATGGGCGCGGCACGTGCGCACGCCCGGGACGACAGGTGCGCGTTAGCGGCGCGCCAGATCAGCGCGCGCGCCTGCAAAGGCGGCCGCCATGTCACGCAGATGGCGGTCAAGGTCGGTGTCCTCCGACTTGCCCGCAACCCGCGCACTGGGCAGCATTGGAAACGTCACCAGCGACACCTCCCAAAGCTCCAGTTCGGTCAAGAGCCGCTGGCCCTTGGAATTCTTCGTGGCCTTGCGGGTGCGATACCCGATCGACAGCCCGTCGATGGCGCCCGCCTCGATCAGCGCAGCGGCTTCGCGGCCCTTGGCCACACTGTCCAGCAACCGGCCCTTGACCCAAAGGCCCCGGGCGTCCTCGCGGACGTCGTCCCAGATCCCAATCGGTTGCGTGGGGTCATGCTGCCAGAGCATCTTGACCTTGGTGCCCTTGGCATTCAAGGACGCCAGCGATGCGCCATAGGCACCGGCCGCCACGACATCATTGCCCTGATCGACGGCCCCGAAAAGGCTGGCGTAGCCGCTGATGACGCAGCCTTCCTCCACCTCAAGCGCTTCGCCGAAACGGGCGAACTTGCGTTCCAGCCCTGTGTCGAAGTCCATGGCCTCTCTCCTCATGTTTGATGTTATCATCTGTTCTGTCACGGCACGGCCACCAGCACGGACTGCAAAGCCTCACCCAGGATCATCGCGACGATCCCGTAAACGGTCAGCCACAGTCTTTTCTCCAGCCGCTCCATCATCTCCTCGACCCGGTCGAGCCGCCGGATCAGGTTTTCATGCTGGATCTGCGAGACCCGTTCATGGGCCTGCAGCCGCAGGCCCGGCGCGCATTCAAACCGCTCCACCCTCGGATCACTCATCCGCACTCACCGCCGGCAAGCCCAAGAGCGCCCGTTTCTCCGCCTGGCTCAGGAAATCCGCCTGCGCGACCCGGTTCCACTGGGCATCGCGTTCTGCCGCCAGTGCAGGTACCTGGTCCAGATCGGGCTTCAGGGTCAGCTGTTCGCCGGTGTACTGCGCGATCCAGTTGGCCAGTGCCGCAGTGACCCGGGTGACCAGCGGCAGTACCGTCAAGCGGTAGAACGCGCGATGCGCCTCCTGGTAGTTCGCGTAGGTCGCATCGCCCTGTATCCCCAGCAGCATCGGCGGCACACCGAAGGCCAGCGCGATCTCGCGCGCGGCAGCCTCCTTGGTTTTCTGAAATTCCATGTCCGAGGGCGAAAACCCCATGGGTTTCCAGTCCAATCCGCCTTCCAGCAGCATCGGGCGTCCCGCGTTACGCGCGCCCTGATGATGGCTCTCCATTTCACTGACCAGACGTTCGTATTGGTCGGTGTTCATCGTGCCTTGCCCCTCGGCGCCCCGGTACACGATGGCGCCCGACGGGCGTGCCGCGTTGTCCAGCAGCGCCTTGGACCAGCGGCTGGCGGAGTTATGCACGTCCACCGCCATCGCCGCCGCCTGCATCGGGCTGAACCCGTAGTGATCATCCTGCGGGTGAAAGCTCTTGATATGGCATACCGGCGTCTGCGCGCCCGTCGCATCGAACCGGTGCTTGCGCCCGCCAACAGCGTATTCATAGGCGATGGGCCAGCCATCGCTTCCCGGTACCACACTCATGCGATCTGATCGCAGCACGTGCAATTCAACGGGCAGCGCGCTTTCCGCGGCCACGGCCTCGACGTATCCATTGCCGGTCAGCAGAAGCTGCGCGTAAAGCGCCTCCAGCAATTCCGCACGCCCCTGCATCGGGTTGGGGCGCGACACCAGGTCAATGAAGGGGTGTGTTTCGTACCGTTGTTCGGCATCCTGCAGCACCAGAGGCAAGGCGGCCGCCGCTTCCGCGATTAGCTTCACCGACCGGAAGCCAACCGGATTGCCGGAAAATCCTGTGCGCGTCAGCGAGACAGCATCCCGCGGGCTCCACGCCACCCGCCCCGAAGACTGGTAGGCCACGACCGGCCCGGTGGCGCTCGCCTTCTGCTCCGGCACCTCCATCGGCACACCGCGCTTTAGAAAGTCAAAAACCATGTCGTTTGCTCCTCGATTAATGTGCCGGCGCGCCAAAGCAGTCGGCGCGACCGCATTCGCCGCACCGATTTCTGATCATTCGCCAAAGTGTTAAGTGTTACGGGGTCCGCGCTCTCAGAGCGACCGCACCCGCGGGGCCCGCCACTTTGCGGCGGGTTCAATCATCAGTTCATGCAAGGCCCAGACTAGGGCGTCGACCCGATCCGGGGAGCCCTTGCCTTCGTAACCCTGTAGCGTCATCCGGCACATCTGGTCTTCCAGATCCTCAAGGCCCGGCATGTGCCGCACCCGCCCCTGCTCGTAGAGCGCCGCAACCGGTTCTGCCCGTGCGACCTTGCCGCGGCTGGCATGTACCCCTTTGTAGGGGACCAGCGGATCGACCTGCCGGATCACTTCGGCCACCATCTGGCCGCCCTGGTTGACTTCAGCCACCAGCCGGTCCGCGCCGAACTGCTCCATCGCCGCAATCGCGGCCTGCGCCCATCCGGCGGGCGATGCCCCTGTCACGGTGCAATCGGCCAAAACCACGGCCCGCCAGTCCTGCGGTGCACCCGCTGTCTTGACCCCTGCCACGATGATCCCGCACTCGTCAGAGTCCGAACCGCCTGTGGTTGCCGGGTCCACCGCCACAACGATGCGGTCCAGTTCCGGCGCTTCGCGCACCCGGCACTGCTCGATACCCGATGATGTCCACAACGCGCCCTCCGCGTCTTCCAGCAAGACACCGTCCAGTTCCTGACGTCCCAGCCGCGTGCCCTTGTACCGCGCCCGCACCTCCTCCAGAAACGACGCGGCCAGGTTGGCCGCATTGGCTTCGGTCGGTGCCTGCGTCAGAACCGTCGATGGCGATTTCAGCAGGGCTTTCAGCACCCCGACATTCCGCGGCGTGGTCGTAACGCAAACCTGCGGCTTGTCCCCCAGCCGCAAGGCGAACTGCAACATGTCCCATGTGCTCTCCGCCTTTTTCCACTTCGCCAGTTCGTCAACCCAGGCAGCATCGAACTGCGGCCCGCGCAACCCTTCAGGGTCGAAGGCGGAATGCACCGAGGCCACGGCCCCATTGGGCCAGACCAGGCGCTTGCGCCCCGCTTCCCAGTCGGGCCGTCTGTCCGGTGGCGAACAGGCCAGAATACCGCTGTCGCCGAATATCATCACTTCGCGGACCTGATCGATGGTCTCGCCTACAAGGGCCACGCGTCTTGCACGCCCCTCATCCGTTGGTTTCGCTCCCTCGACCTGCGCGCGCACCCACTCCGCGCCTGCCCGTGTCTTCCCCGCACCGCGTCCCCCCATGATCACCCACGCGCGCCAGTCTCCCTCTGGCGGCAGCTGATGTTCCATGGCCCAGAACTCGAACAAATAAGGGAGAGCCAGAAGCTCTCCCTCGTTCAGGTCATTGAGAAATGTCTCTTGTAGGTCGCGTGCAGCGGAGCCGAGCCAGCTTGCACCCAATCTCAGCCCGTGCTCTTTCGAGATCGAGGGCATAGCCCCCGCGGGCGATACCTGCGTGTTTGCTGCGGCATTCGACAAGGCGGTTCTCCACTTTCTGGCAGGTCTCAAGTAGCGACACGGCTTGTGTCACGGTCTTGTTGCCCTGCACTGTCTGCTCACCATCCGTTGCGCGGACCCGTTCTTTCAGGTCTTCAAGTTCTTTACGCAAATCCTTGATGGAACCGATGACCGAATTCAGAAGGTCTTCGGTTTGCGACTCTACGAGCTCTGGGGTTATCAAAGTCATTCAGGTGTCTACCTCTCATGCGCGTAGTCTCCGCACGAGAGAAACGAAAAAACGACCCGGCGGGATCACTCCCGGGGTCGTCTGCCCACTTCTTCTAGCATGTCACAAGTTATACGTGTGTCCGTTCGCAAAGTCAAGAGAATTCGAGGCAAGCAAAATCTCTAACCGTACGGTACGATTAACAAATTCCTAAAACGAATACACGCATAAGGGTATCATGGATCACTGGGCAACGCCTTTACGCAAGGGAAGAAAACACGCGATCGGCCCCTGTTTTATTGCGCCGTTGTTGTCGTCAGTTGGCGCGTTCCGCCTCAATCTCACGCCATTTGGCCACATTGCGATTATGCTCATCCAGCGTTTCGGCAAAGGCATGTCCGCCGGTGCCATCGGCAACGAAGAATACATAATCCGTCGTCAAGGGCCGCGCCGCCGCCTGCAGGCTCGCGGCCCCTGGGTTGGCAATTGGTGTGGGTGGCAATCCTTCGATCACATAGGTGTTCCACGGGGTTGCCGCGCGCAACTCGCTTTGCCGCAGACCCCGGCCCAGAACACCCTGCCCCTTGGTGACGCCGTAAATCACCGTCGGGTCGGTCTGAAGGCGCATGCCACGGTTCAGGCGGTTGACGAAAACGCTTGCCACCTGCCCCCGCTCTTCGGCAACACCGGTTTCCTTCTCAATGATAGAGGCCAGCACCAGCAGCTCCTCCGGCGTCTCTACGGGCAGGTCCTCCGCCCGGTTTTGCCAGGCTTGCGCGACCCTCAGTTCCTGCGCGGCCTGCATCCGTTCGATGATCTGCGTCCGATCATCCCCCGGGCGCACCTCGTAGCTGTCCGGCGCCAACGATCCTTCGGGCGGCAAGTCAGCGACAGCCCCCTCCAGCACGTCCATCGACTTAAGGCTCTCGACAACCTGCCAGCTCGTCACCCCTTCGGCCAACGCCACGCGGAACCGCGTATCGGGCTGCGCCTTCTTTTCCGCATATATTTCGGGCGTTTCTTCTTCGGCCGGGGTAAAGGCGGCGCGTTCTTCGAAGCGATTTGTTTCAGGATCCAGTTCGCGCACCTGGATGCCCAGTCTGTTCACGCCAATCCGGTAGACAACCTCGGTCCCGCAGGTGCTGGCGCCGCCCCGCGTGACGATGTCCACGATCTCCGCCATGGAGGCACCGGGGGCGACCAGATAACTGCCCGCCTTCAGCTGCGACGTCTTGTCGGCATAATCTGCCCCCATGCGAAAAATCGTCGGGGAGCTGACCGCGCCCTGATCTTCCAGCGACCGGCTGACCCGGCGCATGTTAGACCCGCGCTCGACCTGCAGGCATATCGCCTGATCAAGCGGACCGGCTGCCTCATACTGGCCCTTGCCCCAAAGGATCACGCCACCCATCAGGAAAAGCAGCACGATCAGCATGGTCACCGCGTTAGACGCGATATGTCGCCACATCAGCCGACCTTCCCGAAAATGACGCTGGCGTTCGTGCCGCCAAAGCCAAAGGAGTTGGACAGGGCGACGTCCACCTTGCGTTCCCGTTTCGCATTGGGCGCGAGGTCGATTTGCGTTTCAACCGCCGGATTGTCCAGGTTGATCGTCGGTGGCGCGACCTGGTCACGGATCGCCAGGATCGAGAAGATCGCCTCGATCGCGCCCGCCGCGCCCAAAAGATGACCCGTGGAAGACTTCGTGGACGACATGGTGACATTGCGCGCGTGCTCTCCCAGCATCCGCTCGACCGCGCCAAGCTCGATGGTATCGGCCATCGTCGACGTACCATGCGCATTGATGTAATCGATGTCGGCCGGCGTCAGTCCGGCATTGTTCAGGGCGGCACGCATGGCGCGCTCGGCACCGTCGCCGTCTTCGGCAGGGGCGGTAATATGGTAGGCGTCACCCGACAAACCATATCCCAGCACCTCGGCATAGATCTTGGCGCCGCGCGCCCTGGCATGCTCATATTCTTCCAGCACGACGATCCCGGCCCCCTCGCCCATGACGAAACCATCGCGGTCCTCGTCATAGGGGCGGCTGGCTTTCTCCGGAGTGTCTCCGCGCTTGGTGCTGAGCGCCTTGCAGGCGTTGAACCCGGCGATCCCGATTTCACAGATCGCGGCCTCCGCACCGCCGGCAATCATCACATCCGCGTCGCCGTGCTGGATCAGGCGGCTCGCATCGCCAATCGCATGCGCCCCGGTCGAACACGCCGTCACCACCGAATGGTTCGGGCCGCGGAACCCGTATTTGATCGACACCTGACCGGAGATCAGGTTGATCAGCGCGCCCGGCACAAAGAACGGCGAGACGCGGCGCGGCCCCTTCTCATTCATCATGATCGCGGTGTTCGCGATGGAATTCAGCCCGCCGATACCCGAGCCGATCAACACACCGGTGCGATCGAGGCTCTCGCGATCCTCCGGGTGCCACCCGGCATCCTCGACCGCCTGCTGTGCGGCGGCCAGACCAAACAGAATGAAGGTGTCCACCTTCCGCTGGTCTTTCGGCTCCATGTAGGTGTCGGCGTTGAACGTGCCGTCCGAGCCGTCACCCAAAGGCACTTCGCAGGCGTATTGCGTGACCAGTTTACCGGGATCAAACCCCGTGATCGGCCCCGCACCTGATTGACCGTCAAGGATACGCGACCAACTGGCTTCCACGCCATCGGCCAACGGTGTTACCAGGCCCAAACCTGTGACAACTACTCTCCGCATCGTAATGCCCCTCTCAATTTCGTCCCACCCCATACAGTGCAGGGAGGTTTTTGTGCAAGTGCACTCAGTACACAGCGCATCGCCGCAATGTTACTGTGGTGGTCCCTTGCGTGCCATCAATCGGACAGCACTGCCATCGAATTCTGCATCCCGCATCAACTCGTAGCCCAGAGCGTCGGCAATGCGCAGTGATCCGCCATGTTCCGGCGCGATCATGCAGACAAGCCTGCCGGTGACCACGCGGTCGAACCAGTCATGCGCCGCCCGCGCCGCTTCGATCCCGAGGCCCTGCCCATGCGCCTCCGGCGCAAGCACCCATCCTGCCTCGGGAAAATCGTCAAAATCCTCACCAAGATCCCGTTTTGCATAGAAAAACCCCACCTGCCCACACATGTCGGGTGCACGGTGCCGGTGAATCGCCCACTGGCCGAAACCCGTGATCTGCCAGTGCCCCGCGTTGCGCAGGAATGCATCCCACGCCTTGCTGCGCGACCAGGGCGCGCCGTTGATGTGTTCCACAACCTCCGGCATCGACCAGATCGCGGCATAGCGCCCAAAATCCTCCGGGCGCATCCCGCGCAGGGTCAACCGCGACGTGTTGATTGTTGGTATCGTGCGCGACATCTTTGCTGCCTCTGCTCTGATTGCGGGGCTTTGCGCCCTCTTTTCGCAGATTTGCGCGAGACAGGGCGCCAATTCAACCCCTCCGCGAACTTTATAGGACAAAAGGCGCCTTTCCTCGCGGAAAGACGCCTTTTTAATCTCGTTGCCGGAAAAGCCCGGCGGCTATTAGGAGGCTTCGGTAATGAACTTCACCGCGTCGCCAAATGTCTGGATGGTTTCGGCGGCGTCATCAGGAATTTCGATGCCGAATTCTTCTTCGAATGCCATCACCAGCTCGACAGTATCGAGGCTGTCTGCACCAAGATCGTCGATGAAAGAAGCATTCTCAGCTACTTTATCCTCTTCAACACCAAGGTGCTCAACAACGATTTTCTTAACGCGATCTGCGATGTCGCTCATAATAGTCCCTCATTCGTTCGGGCCATACTGGCCCCTTTCGGTTGCCCGCCCACCCGGTGATCCCGGGATGGTCAGACGTTTGCCCCAAAGGGGCGGCTCTGTCCGTGTTGGCGCGGCGCCTGCCGTACCTTGTTCGGATCGATCCCAACATGCAACTGCATATCCGGGCTCAAAACTGCGCCCCCTTTAGCACAAGCGGCACAGATGGCAAACGCATTGTGCACACTCTTTGAGCGCGGCGCAAATCTGACCTACAACATGGCCATACCGCCATTCACATGCAAGGTGGTACCGGTAACATAGCCCGCCTCCGCACTCGCCAGATAGGCCACGGCCGCGCTGATTTCTGCCGGCGTGCCCATGCGCCCGGCAGGAATTTGCCCCATGATTCCGGCCTTTTGATCCTCTGTCAGCTTGTCTGTCATCGCGGTTTCAATGAAACCGGGGGCCACCGCATTCACGGTGATGCCACGGCTCGCCACCTCGTAGGCAAGGCTTTTGGACATGCCGATCATGCCCGCCTTTGACGCGGCGTAATTCGCCTGGCCGGGGTTCCCGGTTGCGCCGACAACGCTGGAAATATTCACGATCCGGCCCCACCGCGCCTTCATCATGCCGCGCATCACACCTTTGCAAAGCTTGAAGGTTGCGGTCAGATTGACGTCCAGAACCGAATTCCACTCCTCGTCCGACATGCGCATGAACAGGTTGTCCCGGGTGATCCCGGCATTGTTGACAAGAATGTCCACGGAACCCATCGTCTCGATCGCCTGTTTCGGCAACGCCTCCACCGCGGCCATGTCGCTCAGATTGCACGGCAGAACATGCGCGCGCTCGCCAAGCTCCGCAGCCAGCGCCTCCAGGGGATCAACCCGTGTTCCCGATAAACCGACTGTCGCGCCTGCACAGTGCAGTGTCCGGGCGATCTCTGCACCGATCCCCCCCGAGGCGCCGGTGACGAGCGCAGATTTACCAGTCAGATCAAACATTCAGGGTCTCCCAAAAATCAAAAGCTGGCGTGGGAGTGCCACGCCAGCCTGACAAATTCAACCTCGCTTGATGGGTCGGCCGCGCCGCACAGGCTCACGATGCAGGAGACCATTGTCTTGCGCACGCCTCGCGCACCCCTGATACGCATCTGCATCGGGATGCCACCTGTTTCAACGCCGCTGCGGTGTCTAGATGACTCCGGCGCGGCTGATATCACCGATACGCGCGCGCCCGTCTGAGGAGGACGCGGACATCGTGGTATTAGCAAAGGTGCTGATGCCGTCATCCACCGTGGCAGCGTCGCTTGCGAGGGCGGAGACTCCGGCAATGGCTATCGCTAAAAGCGCCACGCCTTTTCTAAAAGAAACCATGCAATCATCCAATCAACAGTCACAATCGTTACACCGCCGGAAATATCGACGGATACGGAAATATTAGCTGATGGAAGCCTTTCAGGTCAAATGTTTGCGGGTTTCAAACGTTCACCCTGTGTTTCAAAAATGTTTCAAATCGTCCTCAAAGGCTCGCGACCACGGATGTCACGTCCTCCGGTGTGCCGACGTTGCGCTGTGTGCTGTCTTTTGCGATCCGGCGGATCATACCGCTGAGCGCCTTGCCCGCGCCGATTTCCCAGAATTCCGTGACGCCCTGTCCGGCCATCCACTCCACCGAGGATTTCCAGCGCACCCGCCCGGTAACCTGATCCACCAGCAGCGACCGGATCAGCGTCGTGTCGTTGACCGATGCGGCAAGCACGTTTGCAACCAGCGGTACCTTGGGGGCGTTCAGCGTCACCTTGTCCAGCGCCTGCGCCATCTCCGCAGCGGCAGGCTCCATCAGAGCACAGTGGAAAGGCGCCGATACCGGCAGCATCAATGCGCGTTTGGCCCCTGCCTCCTTGGCCAGCGCCACCGCGCGCTCCACCGCCTCCCGGGTGCCCGACACCACATTTTGCGCGGGGTCGTTCTCATTGGCGATCTGGCAGATCTCGCCCTGTGCCGCGCGGGCCGCGACATCCGCCGCCTCGTCGACGTCAAGCCCGAGGATGGCCGCCATGGCTCCCTCGCCCACCGGCACGGCCTGTTGCATCGCGCGGCCGCGAATGCGCAACAACCGTGCGGCGTCGGCAATGCTGAAGGTTCCTGCCGCAGCCAGCGCCGAGTATTCCCCAAGCGAGTGCCCCGCGACATAGCTCACACGGTCCAGCCCGATGCCTTCCGCCTCCAGACTGCGCAAGGCGGCCATCGAGGTGGCCATCAACGCCGGTTGCGCGTTTTCCGTTAGCGTCAGCGTGTCGATCTCCCCGTCCCAGATCAGGCTGCTGAGCTTTTCGCCCAAGGCATCATCAACTTCGTCGAACACCGCGCGCGCCGTTGGATAGGCGTCCGCCAGCGCCTTTCCCATACCGATGGTTTGCGCCCCCTGCCCCGGAAAAACAAATGCGATGCTCATGAAAGACGGTCTCCTCTTGGTAATGGTTCTGTCTGGCTTAGCCTGCCCGCGCGGGCGAGGCAACGGCGGAACCGGCCCGGCAGGGGCACGGGGCGCATCGGCCAATACTCCTGCCTGCGTCCCCCCTGCTCACGGGCGCGCACCCTCTGTGCACTGGCTGGCATTGCGTCCAGCCGGTGACCCGCTACATGATGCAGGATGTCACGACGTTTGAGGTTACCGATGTCCCTTTCCAATACCGCTTCGCATTACGGCAGTGTCACCAAAACATTCCATTGGCTCACCGCGCTTCTGGTGCTGACGCTGATCCCGCTGGGCATCTACGCCAACAGCCTGCCGTTCGACACATCCGAGCAGCTTGCGCGGAAAGCCTGGCTGTTCTCGCTGCACAAAACCCTGGGCGTGACGGTATTTTTTGTAGCACTCGCACGTATTGTCTGGGCACTCAGCCAACCCAAACCCGGCTTGCTGCATCCGGACCGCAAGGTCGAAAGTCTCGCCGCCGAAACCGTGCACTGGCTGCTGTACGGATCCTTGCTGCTGGTGCCCCTGTCAGGTTGGGTGCACCATGCCGCGACGGATGGGTTTGCGCCGATCTGGTGGCCCTTGGGGCAATCGCTTCCCCTTGTGCCCAAATCCGAAACCGTTGCGGCCGTAACGGCAGGGCTTCACATCGTCTTTGAACGCGTATTGGCAGCGTCGATCCTGCTGCATGTCGCCGGCGCGGTAAAACACCACGTCATTGACAAGGATGCCACGTTGCGGCGGATGCTGCCCGGGCGCCCGGAGGTAGCAGCAACCGGCGGCGGCCATCGCATCGTGGCCCCCGTGACAAGCGCCGTGGCGATCTGGATCAGCGCCCTTTTTGTGGGCAACGCCCTAGGTCTTTACGCGGCTCATGGGCCAACCGTCTCCGCCGCCGCTCTGGAGGACGTGCAATCGGACTGGCAGGTGCAGGAAGGCGAGATCACCATAACGGTCCGCCAGCTGGGCACGAACGTTCAGGGCAGTTTCGCGGACTGGACCTCTGCAATATCATTCGATGAAGACGTCACCGCGGGAACCGCCGGTACTGTGGAAACCACTGTGTCCATCGGGTCGCTGACGCTGGGCTCGGTCACCAGCCAGGCACTGGGGGCCGATTACTTCAACGCGGAGGCTTTCCCGACGGCGGTTTTTGTTGCGGAGATTCTGCGATCGGAAAGCGGGTATGAAGCCCAGGGCACACTGACCATGAAGGACACCTCGGTGCCAGTCACCCTGCCCTTCACACTGGAGATATCAGGGGACGTTGCGACCATGACGGGCAGCGCAACGCTGGACCGGCGCAATTACGGGATCGGCGACAACCAGAAAGACGAGGGAACACTGGGGTTCAACGTGGCGGTGAACATCTCGCTGACCGCCACCCGCGCCGAACAGTAACCAAAAAAAAAAGCCGCGCAACCCACTGCGCGGCTTTTGTCGTTTCTGCCGTTGTGACAGCTTACTCCGCTTTCATCGCCTCGATCGAGATGTTGATTTCGACTTCATCGCTGACGTAGGGCGCGAAAGCGCCAAGGTTGAAGTCGGAGCGCAGCACCGTTGCCGTGGCATCGAAGCCCGCCCATGGTTTGCCCGCCTGGGGGTGGTCGCCCGTCTGGTTCAGTTTGACATCCAGCACAACCGACTTGGTGACGTCGTTCATCGTCAGATCGCCGGTGATCTTGGCGGTGTCATCGCCGGTCACCTCGATGGAGGTGGAGGAAAAAGTAATCATGTCGCCTTCTTCAGCGCCGAAGAAATCCTCGGACATGAAATGCCCCTCACGCTTTTCCCAGCCGGTGAACATGCTCATCACCGGCATCGACACGTTCACGGACGAGGCGGCGGGATCGGCCTGATCGAACATGATTTCCCCTTCAAAACCGGAAAACATGCCGTAGGTGGTTGAAAAGCCGAGATGGTTGTAGCTGAACAGCACCTGGCTGTGGCTGGAATCGAGCACGTATTTCTCTGCAGAAGCAGCAGCCATACCGGCTGTGGCTGTCAGCGCGGCAGCAAGAAGAAGTGATTTCATGGAAGAACCTCCTGTTATTAATACAGAAGGTTATGTGGTGTGCGGTGCGTCCAAGGCAATCCCGCAGGTCTCAACAGGGAATGCGCGCTGATGAACAGCGCGCTTTTCCGCCTATGTGAATTTCGGAAGTCAGAGTTTGCCGGCAACCCGCAGGGCGGTGACGAGGCTGCGATGCGCGACCCGGTCGGTTGCGGCCACTTCGGCCAGCAAAGCGTCGTTCTTGCCCCAGAGCTTCACGTAGGTGCCGGAATTCTCGACGCTGGTCAGATCCTTGAAGGCGCAGCGGTCCAGAACGAACCGGTCCTTGCCGCGGGTGCGTACCAGGCGCACTTCGTGACGAATTGTGTCCACCTCCACCTTGGGTGGCGCAGGACGAACAAAGCCTTGCAACAGGGCGATCCCGGCCATGCCGCCAATCGCGGACGCCAGCAGCTTGAAAAGCATCAGTTCGTGATCCCAGCTTGCACCGGGTGCGAACCAAAGGCCAAGGGCCGTCAGGATCAGCGCAGCGCCGACCACGCCCTGCGCTGCGCGCATCAGCATTCGGCTACCGTCTGTTGTCCGCACCGGTTGCGGTGCGATGGAGTCAAAGCTGATCGGATCGACTGTGCTGGACATGCGCTTTCCCTCTCTTGGTTAACGAGCAGGAAAACGCCCAATCAAGACGCAAATAAGACGGCTTTCTGGCGCGGCCGGGACTATTTTAAGAAAGATGCCGTCAATGCGGGCGCGCATGGGGCGGGCATAGAGCCTTGCGCTGCACGCCAAAGCGTGTATATCGGCCCTTCCTTTTGCACATACTTGAACCGCGCAGTCTCTCGTGGCGGGGCCGCAGAAGGATACCAGGCCCCACCTTTGAAATGCGCCTTGATATAAATGAGGAAGCTACATGCCTAAATATGAGCATGTTATGATCGCGCGTCAGGACCTGTCCAACACGCAGGCCGAAGGGCTGATCGAACATTTCGGCGCCGTCCTGTCCGACAACGGCGGCAATCTCGTGGATCACGAGTACTGGGGCGTCAAGACGATGGCCTACAAGATCAACAAGAACCGCAAGGGCCACTATGCCTTCCTGCGCTCGGATGCCCCGGCACCGGCCGTTCAGGAAATGGAACGCCTGATGCGCCTGCATGACGACGTGATGCGCGTTCTGACCATCAAGGTCGATGAGCACGCGGAACTGCCTTCCGTGCAGATGCAGAAACGCGACGAACGCGACCGTGGCGACCGCCGCGAGCGCCGTTAGTCAGCTTCAGGACAAGGATATAACCCATGGCCGCTAAACCATTTTTCCGCCGTCGCAAGGTCTGCCCCTTCTCGGGCGACAACGCGCCGAAGATCGACTACAAGGACACCCGTCTGCTGCAACGCTACATCTCTGAGCGCGGCAAGATCGTGCCCAGCCGTATCACCGCAGTCTCTGCCAAGAAGCAACGCGAGCTGGCCCGTGCCATCAAACGCGCCCGCTTTCTGGCACTTCTGCCCTACGCCGTGAAGTAAGGAGAGCATCATGCAAGTTATCCTTCTCGAACGTGTCGCAAAACTGGGCCAGATGGGCGAAGTCGTCGATGTGAAACCCGGCTACGCCCGCAACTTCCTGTTGCCGCAAGGCAAGGCGCTCAGCGCTTCGAAATCCAACATCGAAGCCTTCGAGCAGCAAAAAGCGCAGCTTGAGGCCCGCAACCTGGAGACCAAGAAAGAAGCGTCATCGCTCGCAGAGAAACTCGATGGGCAGCAGTTCATCGTGATTCGCTCCGCGTCCGATTCCGGCGCGCTCTACGGCTCTGTCACCACCCGCGACGCCGCCGAAGCCGCGACCGAGGCCGGATTCACCGTGGATCGCAAACAGGTTGTTCTGCAGCCGATCAAGGAACTGGGCCTGCATTCCGTACAGATCGTTCTGCACCCGGAAGTCGACGCCACAATCGAGCTCAACGTGGCCCGCTCGCCCGAAGAGGCCGAATTGCAGGCTGCCGGTAAATCCATTCAGGAACTGGCCGCCGAAGAAGAAGCCGCTGCCGACTTCGAAATTGCCGAGCTTTTCGAGGATATAGGGGCTGCGACCTCCGAAGACGAAGATCTGGCCGAAGCCGTGTCCGAGCCGTCCGAGGAAGATCAGGACGACGCAGAAACCAAGTCCTGATCGGTCTCATATCACATCACGAAAAAGCCGGGTGCCTGTCAGGTCCCCGGCTTTTTTTGTTGCCCGCCGCCGCATCGGCATTTTGCGACGGTCGCTGACCGGAAAGGGCTTTCACCATCCTGCACAAAGAGGCATCCTGCCGTCATGAACGGGCGTGTTCTCATTTCAGGGTGTTCCGGCGGTGGCAAATCAACGCTGCTGGACGAGATCGAGGCGCGCGGCCACGCGGTTGTGAAAGAACCGGGACGGCGCATCGTGGCCGAGCAGAAAGCGGGCGATGGCAAGGCCTTGCCCTGGGTCGATATGGCGGCCTTCGCACGGCGGGCGACAGAGATGGCCAGACATGACCTGTCAGCCGCTGCTGAACGCGGCGGGTTTGTGTTTTTCGACAGGGGGCTGGTAGATGCCGCCGTCGCGCTTCAACAGGCGATAGGCGTTCCGGTGGCGGAAACACTTGCCGGGGCGCACCGCTATGCGCCTTGCGTGTTTCTGGCCCCGCCATGGCCGGAAATCTTTACCAGGGACGCCGACAGACAGCATGACCTGAGCACGGCAATTGCCGAGTATCACCGGCTGGAACAGGCATTTGACGCATTGGGCTACGCGATATGTCTGTTACCGAAGGCCCCGGTGTCTGACCGCGCCGATCTTGTGTTGCAAAAGGTCGGGCTGACCTAGCCACATGATGCAATTGGGGTGATCAGAGCGCGCTGTCCCGGCGCGCAGCAACATAATGCCGACAGGCAAAGGCCAGCTTGCACCGGGCTGCGTCACCGATAGGGTGCGTGGACCATCAGCCATTTGGGACGCGCTATGCCCCGTTCTCCGCAACCAGTCACAAGCCTACCACGGCGCAATTTCATCTATGCCCTGACCGCCCTGCTCCTGACCGGCTGCGCGCCCCCGGACCCGGCTGGATACAATCCGCCCCTCTACCCGAACGAGACACCCGAGTTGCGGCGCCTGATAAACCAATACGCCGATCTCTATGAATTGCCGCGGCCCTTGGTACACAAACTGGCGATCCGGGAAAGCACGCACCGTCCCTGGGTTCGCAACGGCCCCTATTACGGCTTGCTGCAAATCCTGCCGCAGACCGCCCGCACCATGGGGTTCCGCGGGGCGCCAAACGATCTGCTGGATGCCGAAACCAACCTCAAATACGCAGGCAAGTACCTGCGCGGAGCCTGGTTGTTGTCGGACGGCCAACAGGACAGGGCCATCATGTGGTACGCTCGCGGCTACTATTACGAGGCCAAAAGGCGCGGCATGCTGGTCGAGACGGGCCTGCGCCCGGGGTGATACCTGCTACCATCGCGGGAAACTTGAGCTTGACGGACGTTTCCCGCCGGTTGATCCTGAGGGTCATGATGCTGTGATCTGCCCCCGGCATCTCTTCCTCCAGTGCGTTCAGACCAAAGGAAATCCGCCATGACCCTCCGCCTCTCCCGCCGCTCCTTCATCGCTGGCAGTGCCGGCCTGCTGGCCGTGCACCCATTTTCCGTGCATGCTGCCGCTGGTCAGGCTCATTTGCGCCTGATGGAAACCACCGACCTGCATGTGCATGTCTTTCCCTACGACTACTACGCCGACAAACCCCGCGATACTGTTGGCCTTGCGCGCACCGCCTCGATCATCAGCGACATCCGGTCCGAGGCCACGAATTCCCTGCTGCTCGACAATGGCGACTTCCTGCAAGGCAATCCGATGGGTGATTACATCGCCTATGAACGCGGCATGAAAGACGGCGACATGCATCCGGTGATCGCCGCGATGAATACCGTGGGCTTCGATGCGTCAACGCTCGGCAATCACGAGTTCAACTATGGCCTTGATTTCCTGATGAAATCTCTGGCCGGTGCGGATTTCCCGGTGCTGTCTGCAAATGTGGTCAAGCAGATGGGCGCATCGCCAACTGCCGACATCCCGCTGATCAAACCCTACACGATCATCGACCGGACGCTGACAGACGGTGCAGGCAACACTCATCCGATCAGGATCGGCCTTATCGGCTTTGTGCCACCGCAGATCATGAACTGGGACCGCCGACATCTTGAAGGCAAGGTAGAGACCCGTGATATCCTTGAAGCCGCCCGCGCCTATGTCCCTCAGATGAAAGAAGAAGGCGCGGATATCATCATTGCGCTGTCTCACTCGGGTATCGGATCGGCGGATGAAAGCGAGATGATGGAAAACGCCTCCGTCCCGCTGGCGGCGGTTCCGGGGATTGACGCCATTCTGACCGGGCACAGCCACCTCGTGTTTCCCTCCGGCACCTATCAGGATTACGCCGCTGTCGACGCTAATGCAGGGACGATCCACGGCAAACCGGCGACCATGGGCGGTTTCTGGGGCAGTCACCTTGGCCTGATCGACCTGATGCTGGAACGGGACGGCGGGAGCTGGCGCATCGCCGGGCATGCGTCCGAGGCGCGCCCGATCTCGAAACGCAATGAAGACAGGTCGATCACCGCGCTGGTGGAGAGCGATGAAGCGGTACTCGCCAGCGTTCAGCAGGAACATGACGAGACCCTTGCCTATGTGCGCCGGGCGGTTGGCAAAACGGATGCGAACCTGCACAGCTACTTTGCGCTGGTGGCAGATGATCCCTCGGTGCAGATCGTCTCCAACGCGCAGACCTGGTACATCAAGGAAATGCTGCAAGGCACTGAATATGAGGGGCTTCCTGTCCTGTCCGCGGCCGCGCCCTTCAAGGCGGGCGGACGTGGTGGCCCGGAATACTACACCGATGTGCCCAAGGGGGACGTGGCGATCAAGAACGTCTCCGACCTCTACCTCTACCCCAATACCGCACGGGCTGTGCTGGTGACCGGAGCCGAGGTCAAGGACTGGCTCGAACGGTCGGCAGGCATGTTCAACCAGGTCACCCCGGGCAAGGCGGACCAGCCTCTGATCAACGACAGCTTCCCCTCTTACAACTTCGATGTGATGGACGGTGTGACCTACCAGATCGACCTCAGCCAACCGTCGAAGTTCGACCCCAAGGGCGTGCTGATCAACCCCGATGCCAACCGGATCGTTGAGTTGAAATACAATGGTGAACCGCTTGACCCCGATCAGAAATTCATCATTGCGACCAACAATTACCGCGCCAGCGGCGGTGGCGATTTCCCCGGTGCCAAAGGCGACACGATTGTCTTTGAGGGGCCGGATACAAACCGCGACGTGATCGTCCGTTACATCGTGCAGAACGGCACCGTCAGCCCGCGCGCCGATGCGAACTGGACCTTCAAACCGCTGGACGGGGCTTCCGTCCTTTTCGACACCGGGCCGAAAGCAGAGGACTATGTGGATGACGTCAAAGGCGTCACCGTGGCCCCTGCGGGCGAAGGTGCGGACGGCTTTGCGCGGTTCCGCATTCAACTCTGACCCCTGCACGACAAACAAAAAGGGGCCGCGCATCGCCAGCGCGGCCCCTTTTATCATGCCATAGCGGGAAGGATTATTCGTCTTCCAGCGCCTCAACGGCTTTCTGCAGATCATCCTTGGAGACTGTTTTCTCCTTGATCGTGGCCTGCTCGAATACGTGATCAACCACCTTGTCTTCGAACAGCGGCGCGCGCATCTGCTGCTGCATCTGCTGGTTTTGCTGAACGAATTCGAAGAACTGGCGCTCCTGACCGGGGTACTGGCGCGCCTGGTTCATGATCGCCTGCGTCATCTCGGCATCGGTGACTTCCACTTCGGCCTTCTGGCCGATCTCGGCCAGCAGCAGGCCGAGGCGCACGCGGCGCGTCGCCAGCTTGGTGTGCTCTTCAGTGGCTTCGATCTCCGGGTGATCATGGCCTTCGACATCCGGGTTTTCCTCGTGCCAGAGCTGATGCGCGATCTGACCGGCTTCCGCTTCGACCAGCGAGGGCGGCAGATCGAAATCGACAAGCTCATCCAGCGCATCCAGCAGGCTGCGCTTCATCACCGCACGCGCCGCCCCGGCGTATTCCGCTTCCAGACGTTCTGAGATTTGCGTTTTCAGCGCAGAGAGATCCTCGGCACCGAACTTGGTGGCCAGTTCATCGTTGATTTCGGCGGCAACGGGTTCTTTGACTTCCTTGATGGTGCAATCGAACACCGCCTCTTTGCCTTTCAGGTTCTCGGCCTGATAGTCATCCGGGAAGGACACGTTGACTGTCTTCTCCTCGCCCGCTTTCACGCCAACCAGCTGCTCTTCGAAGCCGGGGATGAAGGAGTTGGAGCCCAGCACCAGCGGATAGTCTTCCGCAGAGCCGCCCTCAAAGGCTTCGCCGTCCACTTTGCCAACGAAATCCATCACGACCTGATCACCGTCCTTGGCCTTGGACCCTTTCTTGCGGGCTTTGAAGTCCTGCGCGGTTTCGGCGAGATTGGCCAGCGCTTCGTTCACGGCCGCGTCTTCGGCCTTCACAACCAGTTTTTCCAGCTTGATCTTGGTGTATTCGACTTCGGGGATGTCGGGCAGCGCCTCGTAGGACATCGATACCTCGACATCGTCACCCTCTTTCCAGTCCTCGTTGGTCATCTTGACTTCGGGCTGCAACGCCGGACGGTCGCCGGAGGATTCAAAGTGTTCGCTCATCGCGCCGTCGATGCTTTCCTGCATCGCCTCGCCCATCACCCGCTGGCCGAACTGCTTTTTCAGCAGCGCCATCGGCACCTTGCCCTTGCGAAAGCCTTTCATTTCGACTTCCGGCTGGGCTTCCGCCAGTTTCTCGTTGACCTTGGCCTCCAGCTCTGCGGCGGTGACCGTGATGGCATAGCCGCGTTTCAGACCTTCGTTCAGCGTCTCGGTGACCTGCATGTGTGCTCCATGTAAAAGAGGCGCGCCGGGCGGGCGCGGGCATAAATTTTCCGCCCTTCTAAGTGCCAAGCGCGCAAGGTGCAAGAGGCGTTCTCTGCCTGTTCCAAAGGGCTGGCCACGGGAGGGATTGACGTGGTGCGGGTGAAGGGACTTGAACCCCCACGCCTTGCGGCGCCAGAACCTAAATCTGGTGCGTCTACCAATTCCGCCACACCCGCACGGTCCGGTCGTCATCACCGGATCGCGGGCTTCCTAGCAAACCCTGCGGCCACTGGCGAGAGCAAAAAATCAAAGACTTCGTGGCGGATCTGGTCTATCGTGCCTTCAACCTTGAGGCAGGTTGAAAAGGAAGACGCCCATGAAGCCGAAAACGGCCGGGCGCGTAGGCGGTGGATACCGCCCTGCGGGCCATATGGCGCAGGCAACATCTCCCTTTGCGGGACTGGTTGCGGGCGCTAGCATACCCACCCTGAATGGCAATTGCGCCGTCGAAGACCTGTGCCCCGGGACACATGTCATCACCCGGAACGCCGGGGCCATACCGATTGAACGGATCGAAACGCGCAGCGTCGTGACGCAGGCAGTGTACGTGATCGCCGGATCACTGGGCCATGACCGCCCCGACCGCGACAGCCTGCTGTCGGGCGCGCAGCGCGTGCTGGTGCGCGACTGGCGGGCCAAGGCCTTTCTGGGCCAGACGCAGGCGCTGGTTCCGGCGCAGGCGCTGATCGACGGTGAATTTATCGAAGATGTCGGACAAAGGGCCCTGACGCTTTTCCGGATCTTCTGCGGTGCCCCGCGTATCCTTTACGCCGACGGGATGGAGTTGGCATCAGCCGACGATATCGCGCTGAGCCGGACGCAGGACGCAGCTTAAAGGCTCAGGGCGCGCAACACTTTGGGAAGCTCTTCCGGCAGGTCTTCGGCGATCAGCCCCGGCCCGAAGGAGCGTGCGCATTCCACGTGCAACCACACCGCCGCCTCGGCAGCGACAATCAGATCCGCTGAGACGGGAGAGGCCGCCAGTCCGGCGATCATGCCCGCCAACACATCCCCGGCCCCTGCTGTGGCCAGCCAGGGCGCGGCGCGGTCGTAAGCAGCAGCGTGCAGACAGGCCGCGCCTTCGGGGTTGGTGATGACGGTATCGGCGCCTTTCAGCAAGACCACGCAACCCGCGCGCGCCGCCGCCTCCCGCACGACGTCAATTTTGGACTTCGCCCCGCGCACGGCTTCTGCGAGGTCCGGGAAAAGCCGGGCAAACTCGCCTTCATGCGGCGTCAGAATGGTGCGTTCGTGCACCTCGGCAAAGAGCGTTTCGGGATCATCCGCAAAGCTTGTAAGGGCATCCGCGTCCAGCACCACGACGGGCCGCCGCCAATCCCTCTCGCCCGCCTTCCGGGCCAGAGCCGCCTGCACCAGCGCCCGGGTTCGCGTGCCGACACCCAGCCCCGGCCCCAGGCAGAACCCCGACACCCGGTCATCCGCGACCTCACCCAGCAGGTTCGGGTCGTCGAGCCCCCTCAGCATGACCGCATTCAGTTGCATCGCGTTCTCCATCAGGGCGGCCTTGGGGCACACAAGCGTCACCAGTCCGGCACCGGCGCGCAAACCGGCCCGCGCAGCCATCCGGCCCGCACCACCACGCCCCACGCCACCAGCAAAGACAATGAGATGGCCGAAGTCGTACTTATGCGCACCGCCGCGACGTTTGGGCAGAACCGATGATGGCCAAGTGCCGGGTTCCAGTGCGGTCAGTCCCGCGGCGCCGAAATGCTTCGGCTCGGTCAGGCGGGCGCGCTCCGGATCAGCGGGCAGCCCGATGATGCCGCGCTCCATCGCGTCGCCGCGCAGGCCGATGTCGGCGACGGCCAGATGTCGACTCATCAGCGGCCCCAGCTCAAGATAATGACCCGGCTTTGGCGTGTGGAAGGTGACCGTCAGGTCGGCAATGTTGGATCGTCCCGGTGGTGGTTCGGATGCAGGCGCCTCCATATCTGGCTCAAGGGGCACGTGGCCATTGTCGAGATTGAGTCCCGAGGGGCAATCCACGGCGACTTTCCGAATGCGCATCCAGTTCTTCCAGGACTCCCGGGCATGGTGATCCAGAACCCGCGCTACCTCGCCCGGCAACGGGCGGGTCAATCCGATGCCAAAAACAGCATCCACAATCACGTCAGGGCGCGCGCCCGACAGGATCAGATCGACGTCCCATTGGTGTGCTTCTCCGGTTTCGATCCACCGATCGTGATTGGCGCGGGCATCGGGGGGCAGCTTCTCGGCCTTGCCGTAAAGAAACACGTCAACCTGCCAGCCCCTGTCCGCCAGCAGCCGCGCGATCACGAAACCGTCGCCGCCGTTGTTCCCCGGACCGCAAAGAACCAGCGCGCGATGGGCGGTTTCGGCAAGTTCCGGCCAGTTGTTGCAGAGCGCATCCACCACGCCCTGCCCGGCGCGCTCCATCAGCTCCAGCCCCGTCACCTTGCCCGACTCAATGGCCGCACTTTCGAGGGCGCGCATCTGGTTTGCCGTCAATAATTCCGTCATTTCATCCCTTCGCGATTCACTTCTGCTTATTTTTTGTGCGACATGCCCTCAGAATAGGCGGCGCACAGCCAAAAATACCGGAGTCATCTTTCAGTTAACGCCTACGCATGGACCGCTCTAGTGCGAAATGATCTGACACCTAACGAAACACAGGCAGGGAGGCCCCCATGAAGAAGATCGAGGCGGTGATTAAACCGTTCAAACTGGACGAGGTCAAAGAGGCCCTGCAAGAGGTGGGCGTGCAAGGCCTGTCCGTGATCGAGGTCAAGGGCTTTGGCCGCCAGAAGGGCCACACCGAGCTTTACCGCGGCGCTGAATATGTCGTGGATTTCCTGCCGAAGGTGAAGATTGAAATCGTTCTGGACGATGACATGGTCGATGCTGCCATCGACGCCATCGTATCGGCAGCCAAGACCGAGAAGATCGGGGACGGCAAGATTTTTGTGACGCCGGTAGAACAAGCGATCCGGATCCGCACGGGCGAAACCGGCTCGGAAGCGCTCTGATCGGCGCGTCAGACATATTATCATTCCATTGAAGAGGGATATCGAGAATGAGCAATGAACTGCTAAGCATGATCAAGGATGAGGACGTCGCATACGTCGACATCCGTTTCACAGACCCGCGTGGCAAACTGCAGCACGTGACTGTGATGGCCGATCAGGTGGATGAAGATTTTCTTGAGGAAGGGTTCATGTTTGACGGCTCCTCCATCGAGGGCTGGAAGTCGATCGAAGCATCCGACATGAAACTGATGCCCGACACCGACAGCGCCTATATCGACCCCTTCTACGCCGAGAAAACCGTCTGCCTGCATTGTTCCGTGGTCGAGCCCGACACCGGCGAAGCCTATGAGCGCGACCCGCGCGGCACCGCTCAGAAGGCTGAGGAATACCTGAAATCTTCCGGCATCGGCGACGTGGCCTACATGGGCCCCGAAGCGGAATTCTTCCTCTTCGACAACGTGAGATATTCCAATACGATCAACAAGGTATCGTACGAAGTTGATGCCTCCGACGGTTCCTGGAACACCGATACCGAATACGAGATGGGCAACATGGGTCACCGTCCCGGCGTCAAGGGCGGCTATTTCCCGGTAAACCCGATCGACGAAAGCCAGGATCTGCGCTCCGAGATGCTCTCGACCATGAAGCGTCTGGGCATGAAGGTGGACAAGCATCACCACGAGGTGGCCTCCTGCCAGCACGAACTGGGCCTGATCTTCGACAGCCTGACCAAACAGGCCGACGAGCTGCAGAAGTACAAATACGTGATCCACAACGTGGCCCACGCCTATGGCAAATCCGCGACCTTCATGCCGAAGCCGATTGCCGGAGACAACGGCACGGGCATGCACGTCAACATGTCGATCTGGAAGGACGGCAAGCCGGTTTTCGCGGGTGACAAATACGCGGATCTGTCTCAGGAAGCGCTCTACTACATCGGCGGCATTCTTAAGCATGCCAAGACGCTGAACGCCTTCACCAACCCCGGTACCAACAGCTACAAGCGACTGATCCCGGGCTTTGAAGCGCCCGTGCTGCGCGCCTATTCCGCGCGCAACCGCTCCGGCTGTGTGCGGATCCCGTGGACCGAAAGCCCGAAAGCCAAGCGCGTCGAGGCCCGCTTCCCCGATCCGTCCGCCAACCCTTATCTCGCTTTTGCCGCCCTGCTGATGGCGGGTATCGACGGGATCGAGAACAAGATCGATCCGGGTGAGGCGATGGACAAGAACCTCTACGATCTGCCCGCCGAAGAACTCGCAGGCATCCCGACGGTATGCGGATCGCTGCGCGAAGCCATCGAGGCGCTGACGGCGGATCATGACTTCCTGCTGAAGGGCGATGTCTTCACCAAAGACCAGATCGACGGCTACATCGACCTGAAAATGGAAGAGATCGAGCAGTACGAGCACACGCCGCACCCGGTTGAGTTCGCGATGTATTACAGCTGCTGAGAAGTTCAGCTTTCTGACAAAGACAGAAGAGGCGTCCGGTTGGGCGCCTCTTTTCTTTGAATGTCCGCGACTCCGCGGTGCGCGGTCACATCAAGCCCCGGCCGTTCCTGAGCATTTTCGCAAAAATTGCCGCGAATTTGTGGCAATTCCGTGGCATTCCGGCCGCGCGCCGCCGTCTGTGGTGTCTATTTCCCTGAAACAACTAAACAAAACCGACGCTCCCCTAAAACGGGAAAATCTTCTCAATTACACCGTCTCACCCAATGATCACCATATTCCGCAGATAACTTCAGGTTGAACACATACAGGAGAGAAACCATGTCATGTAATGGCACGTGTTATCATTCTGGGATGTTACTGAGTGACGAGACAACGGTCGATCTTGCGGAGATCAAGCACCTGACGTCCGTGTTTATGAGTGAAATCGGGGCAAAGAGTTTCTGCGACGTGACGGTCGCCGAGAATGAGGCGAGACTGCGCGGCAAGCTGCTGGAAATCGGGCTGCTGTTTCCGGGCACCGCGACGCCCCAAAGCGAAACCGAAGACCTGCCTTGCATGGCCAAAGGCCACCGTGAACTGCGCGTTGAAGTGACCGGCCCGGATGGCGAAGCACTTGCGGAACACGACGCCATCCTCGCCGCCCTGCTTTATTATCTGACAGAAAAGACCGACCCGATCCATGTGCAATGGCTGTCGGAAGAAACCCGTCTGACGAAAGAAGCATTCCTCCGCATGTTTGCTCCCGAAGATGCGGACGACAAGGTGCAGGTGCGACGCCCCCGGATTTCCGCAAGCGCACGCACACCACGGCCCGCGCCCTCTGCGACCACCCTTGCCAAAGGCCATGTGACGCAGCCTTCCCGGTCAAAAGTGATCCCGAAGCGGCCCTGCGCGCAGGGACAGCTGAGAAAGCGGCGCGAATCGGATAGCCTGCGCGCCGCCTTCACCAACCTGAGCAACACACAGCTGGCGACACAGCGCGCGCTTGCAAAAAGCCGGTCGAATGTGCCGGAAAGGGACTCGTGGTTGGCAAATGTGCACCAGTCTCTCCTGCGCTCGCGGGTCAGACTGTCCGAAGCCACTCATCTTCGCGCAGCAATGGTCGGAGTTCTGGCCATCGGCATCATTGGCCAGCCCCAGATCGCAAGCGCGCTGCACACCGCCGCCAGTGTCTTGAAGTAACAGCGACTTCGGGCGCGGAAAGGTGGCGCAGAACGCGGTGGCGCTTGATTGCGGCACCGCACATCTGTAAGCCGCCGCCATGCGTACCTTCGAAAACATCATCCGCGACCGCGGCTCGAAATACGCGGTCTCCGGCGCGCTATGCACGTCGGAAAGCGACGCAAAAACTCTGATCAAAGCCTTGATGCGCAAGAAAAAGTTTGCGAAGGCAACCCACAACAGCTGGGCCGTTCTCACCGCGTCCGGCCCGGTGAAGAATGACGATGGCGAGGCCGGCGCCGGCATGGTTATCCTGCGGATGCTGGAACGCGAAGGCCTGAACAACCACCTGATCGTTGTGACCCGTTGGTTCGGCGGCAAGCATCTGGGGGGTGACCGGTTTCGCCATATTCAGGAAGCGGTGCGGATTTACCTGGCAGAAATCGGCCCCTGATCGGTTTGCTTGAAACAACAGACGTCTTGCTTTGTGCTCCAGACCGGCCTATGACGCGACCGGGCCCATGGCGCCTGCCGTTCGCACTCTGGTGAAGCCATGATATGATACTCCTGTTCTGATCTGATCACGATCGCTTCGGGCATGGCAACGCGAACCCCTCCGCCTCTCTTGCGATCATCAGGAGAAGAAGATGGATGTATCCCTCCCCTCACGAGACGCGCTGAAGGCGCAGGCCAGACGCTTGCGCACCGGGCTTGCGTTAAACGGTCATGACATCAGCCATGCGCAGGCTCTGGAAGCGGTTGCACACCAATGGGGTGCGCGCGACTGGAACACGTTATGTGCGCAGGCCCGAAACACTCCGCGGCCGGTCTACCATCCGGGACAACCGGTGTCCGGGCGCTACCTGGGGCGCGATTTCACGGGCCAGGTCAAAGCGGCCAATGCCCGCGGTGGCGGTTTCTGGGGTCTGACCCTGCGGTTTGACGCGCCTGTGGATGTCGTCAGGTCGCCCCGGTTTTCGGCGTTGCGCCAACAGGTGACCTGCGTGGTGGATGCCACGGGTCGCAGCGCGCAAAAGACATCGGATGGCCTGCCGCACATGATCCTGCACGACCATTGGTCGGGTGCTTGATCCCACGCCACACAATTCCATGCGGGCATAGAAAGGCACATGCCCGCATGGATCGCCCTAACCGGGGGATGCGGGCTGCGCGACCACATAGGTGTGGATCGAGAAGACGACAGCGCCCGTCTCGGGCAGGCGCAGGATGCATTGCCGCTCTGCCCGTTGATAACGCGCGTCCCCCATGCCCGGAGCGATCCGGCGTGGTGCCGAGGCTGACCGCGGTTGAAACAGTTCCGGATCATCGTACCACAACCGGTTGAACCGCCACAGCGGGCGCGCCACCTGCACCCCGTCAAACAGCCGCTGCACGCGTCTCGCGATGCCGTCGTCATATTCCGCGACGGTGTCGTGAATGCCGACCAGCGGCCGCCCGACCTTCTCGCTCAGTCGCCAGCTGGCCGGAAAACACAAGCACGCGGCGACCAGCACATGTTCGTCGCCGCGCTTGTCCAGGATGCAGATGTCTTCCTGAATGATCCGGCCCAGAACGGCCAGCGGCGTGTCATCGGCAAGGTCGATCACGACCCCATCGGGGCAGCGCACCCGATCGGCAGAAACCTCGTAGCCCAGCCGGGGCAACAGCCGGAGTGCTTCGCGCAGGACTTCGGCCGCCGCATCCCGCGCGCTTTGGTCCTGCCAGAACACGGCGGTACGTTTGCGTGCGATCAGGTCCCGCCGATGCGCCATTTGCGCGGCATAAGCCTCATCCACACGAATCCATGCATCCGCTGCAAGGGGCTGGACACCCGGCAGGCCCCGGTCGACCAGCATGTCGGAAGGGATCATTTTCTGTAAAATCTCCGCCATGGCAGGCATTTAGCGCCGCCAGTGCCGGTTGTCTTCAAAAAACGACCTGTAAACGTGTCGCAATCAAACAAACCCGCCGCACGTTTTGCGCCCAAGCTTGGCGCAGGACAGTGCCAGCGAGGCGAGAATGAACCAGCACTACCGCGACAGCCGCAAGATCGACCCCAACCGGGGCGACAAGCTGGGCGATGGCACCCCCAACGATATGGACCGCGTCGAGATCGGGCCAACCCGGCTGGCGTTTGAGGAATGGGCGGCGGCAGGGCTGGAACTGCCCGACCTGGCCGCGATGCGCGCCTTCCGTCACAAACGGCTGACAGACCATATTGTGGCGCGCGGATATGCCGGCCTGTTGATGTTCGACCCGCTCAACATCCGCTACGCGACCGACAGCACCAATATGCAGCTCTGGAACACCCACAACCCATTCCGTGCGGTGCTGCTTTGCGCCGATGGGTACATGGTGATGTGGGACTACAAGAACTCTCCTTTTCTCAGCAAGTTCAATCCGCTGGTGCGCGAACAGCGGTCCGGCGCCGACCTTTTCTACTTTGACCGGGGTGACAAGGTGGATGTGGCGGCCAACAGCTTCGCCAACGAAGTGCGCGTCCTGCTGGACGAACACGCCCCCGGCCACAGACGCCTTGCCGCCGACAAGGTGATGCTGCACGGGCTGCGCGCGCTGGAAGCGCAGGGTTTCGAGGTGATGGACGGCGAAGAGGTCACTGAAAAGTCCCGCGCGATCAAGGGACCGGACGAGATCAAGGCAATGCGCTGCTCGTCACATGCCTGCGAAACCGCCGTGCGCCTGATGGAGGACTTCGCCCGCGCAAATGTCGGCGACGGCACAACCTGCGAAGACGATATCTGGGCTGTACTGCACGCAGAAAACGTGCGCCGGGGCGGCGAGTGGATCGAAACGCGGCTGCTCTCTTCGGGGCCGCGCACCAACCCGTGGTTCCAGGAATGCGGTCCCCGGGTCTGCCAGCAAAACGAGATCATCTCCTTCGACACCGATCTCGTGGGCAGCTACGGCATCTGTACCGACATCTCCCGCAGTTGGTGGATCGGAGATCGGAAACCCCGTGCGGATATGATCTATGCCATGCAACACGGGGTGGAGCACATCATGACGAACATGCAGATGCTCAAGCCGGGTGTGATGATCCCGGAGCTGACGGCGGGCACGCATGTGCTGGACGACCCATTCCAGAAACAGAAATACGGCTGCCTGATGCATGGCGTCGGCCTGTGCGATGAATGGCCGTTGGTAGCCTACCCCGACCAGGCGGTCGAGGGGGCGTACGACTACCCGCTGGCGCCCGGCATGACCCTCTGTGTCGAGGCGCTTGTGTCCACCGTGGGCGGCGATTTTTCGATCAAGCTGGAAGATCAGGTGCTGATCACCGAGGACGGCTATGAAAACCTGACGACCTACCCGTTTGACGATGCGTTGATGGGGCGCTAGCCGCCCCAAGTCAGGCGATTTACCGGCGGGAGACCGCGACATCGTCAGGGTGACGCAACGTCGTCCCCAAGGATACCCGCGCCTGTTAAGACTGTTCTCATTTCGCGCTTAATTTATGAAAATGCCGCGCATATACCGGCGCCAAGTTGGGTTGAAGACTGGCCGCATTGGTCCGGAGTGCGGCCCCTGCGCCAGTAACAAGTAGTACCATGGGCAGATTTCATGCCCGCGGTTTAACGAGGAAAAACGATGAAATTAACTGCACTTGCGGCGGCGGCCGCGCTTTCCCTTGGCACCCTGACCGGCAGCGCATATGCGGCAACGCTGAGCGGCAATTTCCTGGTCAAAGTGGTCAATTACTCTGCCGGTGGCAAAGGGCGCAACGCAAAGGCCAACCAGGAAAATTTCAACGCGCGCTATGCGGCGGCCGGCACTGGTTTCGCCGATCAGTTCATGTATCGCGGATCACTGGACTTTCTGGTCAACAACAACCCGAAGGATCTCGATCTCGAAACGATCGGCGATTTCCTGTCTACCGGGTCCGGTATCGTGAGCGGCCTTGACGCGGATGTGGCCGCAAAGCGCCTGAGCACGCCAACGTTCGATCTGACAACGCTGTTTTCGTTCACGGAAGTCTATGCGAACGCGTTTGATGTCATCGCCCGTCACGACGATGGCATTTCGATCTACGACGATGGCGCGCGTATCCTGTCCTTCGAGAACCCGACAGGTGTGCGCACAACGGGCACCGGGGCTTTCGATGGCGGCGCCTTCACGCTGGTCTACGCGGCCGCGAACGGCAACCCGTCGGTGCTGAACGTGATGGGCGACGGTGTGCCTGCCGTGCCACTGCCCGCCTCGGCCCTGCTGCTGGTTGGCGCATTGAGTGGCTTCGGGGCCATGGCGCGCCGCAAGGCCCGCAAAACGGCGTAACACGACCTGTCAGAACGCGTCTCCTTTCGAGGCGCGTTTTCGTCCCGGCAGATGATGGGTACGAACGCTTCGTCACCTCCCCGTGATGTTGCTGACACAGACCTTGCCTCGCGCTCCAATGATGCCCACTCTGGGACCCGAAGGAGCACTGTCATGCCCACTGAACGCATCAAATTTACGGGCCATGACGGCTCGGACCTTGCCGCCCGGCTCGACCTGCCGAACGGGCCGCATCTGGCAACCGCCATTTTCGCGCATTGCTTCACCTGCGGCAAAGACATCCCGGCGGCGCGGCGTATTTCGGCGCGGCTGTCGTCGCTGGGCATTGCCGTCCTGCGCTTTGATTTCACCGGGTTGGGGCATTCGGGTGGTGAATTTTCAAACACGTCCTTTACGTCCAACGTCGACGATCTGATCTCGGCGAACGCCTATCTTACGGCACGCTCTATGGAACCGGCGTTGATCATCGGCCATTCGCTGGGCGGCGCCGCCGTGCTCAAGGCCGCCGCGCAGTTAAACAACATCAAGGCCGTCGCAACGCTTGGAGCGCCCTTCGACCCCGAGCATGTGACGCATAATTTTGCCGACGCGCTGCCCGAGATCATGTCGAACGGGGTTGCCGAGGTCTCCTTGGGCGGTCGTCCGTTTCGCATCGGCAAGAGATTCATCGAGGATGTCGCCGAAGGGCAGCTGACCCCGTCTATCGGTGCCCTGAACGCCGCACTACTGGTGCTGCACGCGCCTCGCGATGAAATCGTGTCGATCGACAATGCCAGCCAGATTTTCCTCGCTGCAAAACACCCCAAGAGCTTTGTGACCCTTGATAGCGCCGACCATCTGATCTCCCGGGCGGACGATGCCGAATACGCGGCCGACGTCATCGCGACATGGGCGCAACGCTACATTCACCTCAAGCAGCCCGCGCCGCCGCCGGGGGCGCCCGAAGGCGTGTTGCGGGTCTCCGAGGCCGATCCGGCGGGATACCTGACCGACATCACGTCCTCCGACGGGCACCATGTTCTGGCCGATGAGCCGCTGGCCTATGGCGGCACCAACAAGGGGTTATCCCCCTATGGCCTGCTGTCCGCCGGGCTGGGGGCGTGCACGTCAATGACGATCCGCATGTATGCACGCCGCAAGGGGTGGCCCCTGAACCAGGTGTCTGTCGACGTCAGCCATGACAAGGTACATGCGCAGGACGCGGAAACAGCCGTGGGCGAAAAAATCGACACGTGGCGGCGGCGCATATCCCTCACCGGGAAACTGGATGCGGATCAACGTGCCAGATTGCTGGAGATTGCGGATAAATGCCCGGTGCATCGCACCCTGGAGCGCAGCTCAACCGTGATCACGGAGTTGGCCGAGGCAGAATAGCATGGTGCCGGAAGGTGCATGCGCCCTGCCCCAAACCAAAGCAACCGGTGATCCGGACATGCCGGAAACGCAAAAAGCCAGAGCGATTGCTCTGGCTTTTTCGATCTTGATTTTGGGGCGCTTGCGTCAGCCACGGGCGTTGCCAACCAGCTTCCACAGGGCAGGCAACAGCGCAGCGGCCAGTGCCAGCTTCAGCAAATCGCCCGTCAGGAACGGTGTCAGACCCCATTCGAGGATCGGCTTGTCCCAGCCGTAAAGAATGCCCAGCCAGGCAAGGCCCGGCAGGTAGATCAGCACATTGCCAAGCAGCATCGCAGCCGCCATCCAGACCGCCGAACGGTCCCAGCCCCGTTGCGCCAGAACGCCCAGCATCAGGGTCGCCAGCACGTAGCCCAGCAGATAGCCGCCGGTGCCGCCCATCATGTAGGTCAGTCCAAACGTCTCGGCGGTGGAGCCTGCAAAGACGTCAAAGCCGAGGGCGCCGATGATCATGTAGCCAAGGATCGTCACCAGACCGAGGCGCGCGCCATAAGCCGCCCCGATTGTCAGCACCGCGAAGGTTCCCATGGTCATGGGCACCGGCCACATCGGCACTTTGATCTTGGCGGCGAGCGCCAGCAGGACGATGCCAAGCACGACCAATACAGCCTGTTTGACGCGCCGCGCCGCGCCCTCGGTCGGGCCAAAGGCCTCTGCCAGGACGGAATGAGAAGCGGACAATTGCATGGGTGTTTGTCTCCTGTTGAGAATATGTTGCCCCCTGAATGCCGCAGCCGCAGCATCAGTGCAAGACCTGTTGCGCTAACGGCGGCTGTAATGACTGTGCAGAGAGTAGGATTTTCGAGGCCCCGAGACCTCCCACAGGGCGGTGAAGACCGGCCAGCGCGCGAAGTCGTAGATCACGCTGTAGGTGTCCGGGTCACACCAGTGTGTGGCCTTCCCTCCCCTTGCGGGCACCGCGTGAAAGAACCGCCCGTCATCGAAATACACGTCCAGACCCGCGGCCCAGCGATACTGCCGTTCCGACTGCATCGCCGCACCCTGCGGCATCTTCAGGCTGCCGGTTTCGCGATAGATCAGCCCGTCCGCCTCCGGTGTCCAGACAGCCACCCCCTGAAACATCGCGGTCGTCCCATCCGCATGGATGATCTGCCGGTGCAGATCCCATGCCCCCTCGAAATCCGCCAGAACCCGCGCGCCCGGATCAGTCTGCATAGACAGCATCGGTGATGTCATCACCCTGACCGATGAACCGCAGCCTGTCGCCGGCGCGGGCCATGTCGTAACAGGCCCAGAGGTCGGACGGCGGCCATTGGCTGCAATACTGGTCGCCCGCGACACGCCAATTGCCCCAACTGTCAGCGCCCGCATTGTAGAGCGTGCGGCCCGACGCGCGGAAATCCTGTGAGGCATTGGCATACTGCAATTTCCGGTCGGTCAACGCGCTGCGGATCTCTTCGCCGGTCAGCGGCTTCCACGCATCCGCCGACACCACAAACGGACAAATTGCCAGCGCTGCGGTCATCAATGCTCTCATTTCCCGGGCTCCCGGCTTGTGGCTGTCCCGCGCGCAGTTTAAGAGCGCGGCAAGCCCAAGACAAATGCCAAAAAGGTGAGCTGATGATCCCCCGCTATTCCCGTCCCGACATGGTTGCAATCTGGTCCCCGGCCACGAAATTCCGCATCTGGTACGAGATCGAAGCGCATGCCTGTGACGCGATGGCCGATCTGGGGGTGATCCCGCGTGCAAACGCCGACGCCGTTTGGAAAGCGAGGGACGTGGAATTCGACGTCGCCCGCATCGACGAGATCGAGGCGGTGACCAAGCACGACGTGATCGCCTTTCTGACGCATCTGGCCGGACATGTGGGCAGCGACGAGGCGCGTTTCGTGCATCAGGGCATGACATCCTCGGACGTGCTCGACACCTGTTTCAACGTCCAGCTGGTACGCGCTTCGGACATCCTGATCGAGGATATGAAAGCGTTGCTCGCCGCCCTGAAGCGCCGCGCGCTGGAGCACAAAGACACTGTGCGCATCGGGCGCAGCCACGGCATTCACGCAGAACCCACCACCATGGGTCTGACCTTCGCGCGCTTTTACGCAGAGATGGACCGGAACCTGAACCGGCTTGAAAAAGCCCGCTACGAGATTGCGACGGGTGCAATCTCTGGCGCGGTCGGCACCTTTGCCAACATCGATCCGGCGGTCGAAGAACACGTCTGCGCCAAATTGGGCCTGGAACCCGAACCGATTTCCACCCAGGTCATCCCGCGCGACCGGCACGCAGCCTTCTTTGCCGCCCTTGGTGTCGTTGGCAGTTCCATTGAAAACATCGCCACCGAAATCCGCCACATGCAGCGCACCGAGGTGCTGGAGGCCGAGGAATTCTTTTCTGCCGGGCAAAAAGGCTCTTCGGCGATGCCGCACAAGCGCAACCCGGTGCTGACCGAGAACCTCACCGGCCTCGCGCGTCTCGTCCGCATGGCCGTGGTGCCCGCGATGGAGAATGTCGCCCTCTGGCACGAGCGTGACATTTCGCACTCATCCGTTGAGCGTAACATCGGCCCTGACACCACGATCACGCTGGATTTCGCCCTGGCCCGGCTGACCACCGTCATCGACAAGCTGGTGATCTACCCCGACAACATGCTGGCCAATATGAACAAATTCCGTGGATTGGTGATGTCGCAGCGGGTTCTGCTGGCGCTGACCCAGGCCGGGGTCAGCCGCGAGGACGCCTACAAGCTGGTGCAGCGCAATGCGATGAAGGTCTGGGAAGAAGGCAAGGATTTCAAAACCGAATTGCTGGGGGATGCGGAGGTTCTGGCCGCCCTGAGCGCCGAGGAGATCGAAGAGAAATTCGACATCGGTTACCACACCAAACATGTCGACACGATCTTCAAGCGTGTGTTCAAGGACTAGGCATGGCCCGGGCCGTGCCTCGCCGCGGACGGCATTTTTGTTGACGCATGGTCACCGGCTGCTACCTTGGCAGGTACACAGCAAGGAGACCCGCAATGACGATCAAGACGTTGGCCGCCGCGGTGGCCCTGACAGTTGCACCGATGTTGGCCTATGCCGAAGGTTGCAGCTACGGCAAGAAAGTAACGATGTCCTGCGCCGAAGGCACGATCTATGACAGTGCCACGAATTCCTGCGTGGCCACCACCACCTGAACATCCGGTTTATGCGATCACGGACCTGTGATCGCATAAAACCATCGGCTGCCGCGTAAACAACGTATGAATAGTAAACCAAGCAGGAGTTTTTCATGCGTCTTTTTTTGAGTGCGGCCCTTTTGTTTCCAACGATGGTTCTGGCCAATGGCGGCGATAATGACGCCCCTCCCCCCAAACCGGCCGTGACCTGCGAAGGCGCGCAGGTCTACGACAAGAAAACCAAGAAATGCGTGAACGCACAGGAAAGCAGTCTCGGAACCGAGCAGCTTTACCTCGCCGTGCGCCAACTTGCCTATGCAGGCCGCTACCACGATGCCCAGGCCGTGCTGGACGCGATGCCAGAGAATGACCCCGGGCGGTTGACCTACATGGGTTTCACGCATCGCAAACTGGGCAATGTCGAGCTGGGCATGGTGTTCTACGAAAAGGCGATTGCGCAGGACCCGGGAAATATTCTCGCACGGTCCTACATGGGGCAAGGTCTTGTAGAGCAAGGTGATTTGGCCGGCGCCATGGTGCAATTGCGCGCGATCCGCGAACAGGGCGGCGCAGGCACATGGTCGGAAACCTCGCTGCGCAAAGCGCTCGAAACCGGCAGGACCTACAACTACTGATTTCAGCCAATCTTTACCTTTATCTGCCACAAGCGGGATGACTCCCAAAGAGGCGGGTAAAGATGACAGACATGGTTCCAATGACTCCGCTCGCGGCACTGCCGGGGGCGGAAAACAGCAGACCGGTGACGCTGAGCCGCAAGGCAAAGGCCGCGATCGTCGTGCGGCTGCTGCTCAATGAAGGGGCGGATATCCCGCTTGAGGATCTGCCCGATGAAATGCAGGCCCAGCTGACAAAACAGATGGGTGCGATGCGGCTGGTAGATCGCGACACATTGGCCAGCGTGGTGTCCGAATTCGCCGATGAGCTGGAAAGCATCGGGCTGTCCTTCCCCGGCGGGATCGCGGGGGCGCTGGAATCGCTGGACGGACGCATTTCCAAACAGACCGCGGCGCGTCTGCGTAAAGAAGCGGGCGTACGCCAATACGGTGACCCCTGGGCGCGCCTGCGGGATCTGAATGCAGAAAAGCTCCTGCCCGTGCTGGAGAATGAAAGCATCGAGGTGGCGGCAGTCCTGCTCTCCAAGATCGACGTGGCGCGCGCGGCGGAGCTGCTGGGCAAGCTGCCCGGCCCGCGCGCCCGGCGCATCACCTACGCGGTGTCGCAAACCAGTGCTGTGACACCGGATGCCGTGGACCGTATCGGGCTTTCACTGGCCACCCAACTGGATGCAGAACCGCTCAAGGCTTTCGACAGCGGTCCGGTGGAACGGGTGGGCGCGATCCTAAATTCCGCGCCCTCAATCACCCGGGACGATGTGCTTGAAGGGCTGGATGAAACGGATGCGGGCTTCGCCGATCTGGTCCGCAAGGCCATTTTCACCTTCGCGAACATCCCAAAACGGATCGCCCCGCGCGACATTCCCAGAGTCGTGCGCGAACTGGAGCAGGAAGTTCTCGTGACCGCGCTTGCCGGGGCCGACGCCGCCGGTATGAAAGCATCGGCCGACTTCATCCTCGAAAACATGTCCGGCAGGATGGCCGATCAGCTGCGCGAAGAGATGGAAGAGCGGGAAAAGGTCAAATCCTCGGAGATGGAAGAGGCCGCCGCCACGATTGTCGCCAGCATCCGCGAGATGGAAGCCGCCGGCGAATTGCTTTTAGTTGTGGAAGAAAGCGACGAAGGGTAATGCCAGCTTCGGGCCGCAACCAGATGCGGCCCGCGACTACCCCCGATCTCATCGCGCGCATGATCAGCCGAGAGCGTCAGACCCGCCTCACCTGACCCGTGCAGCGGCCAGAATTGGCCCCATGCGTTCGGCCTGGATAAGGACAACCGCCGGGGCATCGCCGGGCGCCATGGCCTGCATCGACAGGGGCTCGCGCCCGTCCCACTCCCGGACGACTTTCCAGTCCTGCGTGACATTGGCGTAGGAAATCGTGCGGCCTGCATTCTCCCCCCGGGTGATGCGTGCTTCCCGCTTCGGCTTGTACCGCAGCAGCTGAACCACCATCGGGCCGGTGCCGCGCCGCAAGACCTCCGCATCGATCTGAACCCGGTCACCAACGCGTTTCAACGCCACCTTCACGGCCGCCGGATATTCCTTGTGAAGGGCGATGGCTTTCGACACCTCCATCGGTTTCGCCCCGATAATATCGGTAAGCCCGTTCACGATCATTTCCGGCGTATAGATCGACCGGCGACCGGCCACGGTGGCATAGGCGCGCTGCCGCTCCGCGTTGCGCGGGTCGGCGAATTCATCCTTCCATCCGATGTAATCCCAGTAGTCCACATGCAGCGCCAGGGCGATGACATCGTCGCGTTCCGCAAGCGCATGCAGCATTTCATCCGCCGGCGGGCAAGAGGAACATCCCTGCGAGGTGAACAGCTCGACAACCACCGGGGAGTTTTGCGCAAAACCGGGAACGGCAAAGAGCCAGAGCGCGGCGATGCCTTGAAACAGTCGTTTCATGTGATTCCTCTACTGGCCAAAAGGGCCTTTCCAGTAGCGTAGATTCTCCGCCCTGTAATGACCAATCAAGGTTTCTTGAGAGTTGCAGCGCGATTTAACACAAAAACGGTACACAATGGTATACATTTATGGGAATCGACACCGAATTGAGTTGATCTGCCCCGCGCCATAGGGCATTCAACAGCCAATCCACAAAGATGATCCAGCCCAAGCCAGAGGAACCCTCTTATGCCCATTACCGTTGGTCACGACACGTCCAAGACCCGTAAAAGCCTGAGCGTTGGCGCACAGAGCGTTGACTATTACTCCATCCCCGCGGCGACCGCGGCCGGGTTGGGTGATTTTGCGAAACTGCCCGCCGCGCTGAAAGTGGTGCTGGAAAACATGCTGCGCTTCGAAGATGGCAAGACGGTCACGACCGACGACATCAAGGCCTTTGCCGAATGGGCCAGCAAGGGCGGCAAGAACCCGCGCGAGATCGCCTACCGCCCTGCCCGCGTACTGTTACAGGATTTCACCGGCGTTCCGGCGGTGGTCGACCTTGCGGCGATGCGCGATGCGATCATCAGCCTTGGCGGGGATGCGGAAAAGATCAACCCGCTGAACCCGGTGGATCTGGTCATCGACCACTCTGTGATGATCGATGAATTCGGCAACCCGCGGGCGTTCCAGATGAACGTGGACCGCGAGTACGAGCGCAATATGGAGCGCTACACTTTCCTGAAATGGGGTCAGAAAGCCTTCAACAACTTCCGCGTGGTGCCCCCCGGCACCGGCATCTGCCACCAGGTGAACCTTGAGTATCTTGCCCAGACCGTCTGGACCGACACGGATCAGCACGGCAAGGAAGTGGCCTACCCCGACACGCTGGTCGGGACCGACAGCCACACCACCATGGTCAATGGTGCTGCCGTTCTGGGGTGGGGTGTCGGCGGGATCGAGGCCGAAGCCGCGATGCTGGGCCAGCCCATTTCCATGCTGATCCCGGAAGTTGTGGGCTTTGAACTGACCGGTACGATGATGGAAGGCACCACTGGCACGGATCTCGTTCTGAAAGTGGTCGAGATGCTGCGCGCCAAAGGCGTTGTCGGCAAATTCGTCGAATTCTACGGCGAGGGGCTCGACCGCCTGCCGCTTGCGGACCGCGCCACCATCGGCAACATGGCACCAGAATACGGGGCCACCTGCGGGTTCTTCCCGATCGACAACGAAACCCTGCGCTACCTGCGCACCACGGGCCGGGATGAAGACCGCATCGCGCTGGTCGAAGCCTACGCCAAGGAAAACGGGCTGTGGCGCGGCGACGATTACGCACCGATCTACACCGACACCCTGCACCTCGACATGGGCACCATCGTGCCCGCGATCTCCGGCCCGAAGCGGCCGCAGGATTACGTGGCGCTGGACCAGGGTCAGATCGCCTTCCGCAAGGAGATGGAAGAGACCTTTAAACGCCCGATGGGCAAGGAAGTTGCCGTCGCAGGGGAAGACTACACCATGGAAAGCGGCAAGGTGGTGATCGCGTCGATCACATCCTGCACCAACACCTCCAATCCTTACGTGATGATCGGTGCGGGCCTCGTGGCGCGCAAGGCGCACGAGCTGGGCCTGAACCGCAAACCCTGGGTGAAAACATCGCTGGCGCCGGGGTCTCAGGTCGTCTCCGCCTATCTGGAAGCGGCCGGTTTGCAGGACGATCTCGATGCGCTCGGGTTCAACCTCGTAGGCTACGGCTGCACCACCTGCATCGGCAACTCCGGCCCGATCCAGAAAGAGCTGTCGGACGCCATCGCCGAGGGTGATCTGGTGGCCACATCGGTTCTGTCGGGCAACCGTAACTTCGAAGGTCGGATCAGCCCGGATGTACGCGCCAACTACCTCGCGTCGCCGCCGCTGGTGGTGGCCTACGCACTTGCGGGCACGCTGGACATCAACCTTGCGAAAGACCCGATCGGCCAGGACAAGGACGGCAATGATGTCTTCCTCAAGGACATCTGGCCTTCGACGCAGGAAATCGCGGAACTGGTCGAACAGACGGTGACGCGCGAAGCCTTCCAGACCAAATATGCCGACGTCTTCAAGGGCGACGACAAGTGGCAGGGCGTCAGCACCACGGACAGCAAGGTCTATGACTGGCCGGTGTCCTCCACCTATGTCCAGAATCCACCCTATTTCCAGGGTATGGGCAAAGAGCCGGGCACGATCAGCAACATCGAGAACGCCTCGGTGCTGGCGATCCTCGGCGACATGATCACCACGGACCACATCTCGCCTGCCGGATCGTTCAAGGAGACCACCCCTGCCGGTCAGTACCTGATCGAGCGTCAGGTGCCGGTGCGGGAGTTCAACTCCTACGGGTCGCGGCGCGGCAATCACGAGGTGATGATGCGCGGCACTTTCGCCAACATCCGGATCAAGAACGAGATGCTGGATGGCGTCGAGGGCGGCTACACGAAAGGCCCCGATGGCAAGCAGACGTCGATCTATGATGCGGCGATGGCCTATCAGGACGCCGGCACCCCGCTGGTGATCTTTGGGGGTGAGCAATACGGTGCCGGGTCGTCCCGTGACTGGGCTGCAAAGGGCACAGCGCTGCTGGGTGTCAAGGCCGTGATTGCCGAAAGCTTCGAGCGTATTCACCGCTCCAACCTGGTCGGCATGGGCGTGATCCCCTTCGAGTTCACCGGTGGCGACACCCGCAAATCCCTCGGCCTGACCGGGGAGGAAACGGTATCAATCGCCGGCCTCGACACGATCCAGCCCTTGCAGGAAGTACCCTGCACCATCACCATGGCGGATGGCAGCGTGAAGGAAATCACGCTGAAATGCCGGATCGATACCGCGATCGAGATCGAATACATCGAACATGGCGGCGTGCTACACTACGTGCTGCGCAACCTCGCGCAGGCGGCGTAAAACCCATGCGCGTGGCACTCATTACCGGTGCCGCGCGGGGCCTTGGCCGGGCAATAGCGCAGGATCTGGCGACGGACCATCATGTCGCGATCACCTACAACACCACGGATCCCGGGCCGCTTCTGAAAGAGCGGCCCGACGTCTTTCCCATCAAGGCAGATCTGGCCGGGGCCGCGGCCGCCGCAGATGTGATAACGCGGACAATCACGACCTTCGGGCGGCTGGATGTGCTGGTAAACAACGCCGGGGCAATTGTCCCCACGGCGCATGATGCGACGGATTTTGCAGACCACAAGCTCAACTTCGATGTGAATGTCATCGCCCCGATGGCGCTGTTGTCCGCCGCGCTGCCCTACCTGAACCCGAGTGCCAGCGTGATCAATATCTCCTCCACCAACGCGGTATTGCCCGCCATGGGGGCGTCGGCCTATTCCGCCAGCAAGGCGGCCTTGAACACATGGACCCGCGGCATGGCCAAGGAGCTGGGACCACGCGGCATTCGCGTCAATGCGGTGGCCCCCGGCGCGACGGAGCGGCCGGAAAATCCGCGCCCGGAGGAGCTGATCGAGAAATTCGTCGAGATGACCGCTCTCGGCCGGATAGGCCAGCCCGAGGACATTGCTGCTGCCGTGCGCTTTCTGGCCTCGGATGCTGCCAGCTTCATCACCGGCGAGATACTCAACGTGAACGGCGGCTACCGGCTGTAACCGGGATCAGTTGTTCAGCGCCTTTTCCAGTTCCGGCAGGAACCGCTGTTCATAGTCGCTGCCGACCAGCGGTCCGGCAAAACGAAACAGCACCGTGCCCGATGCATCCAGAATGAAGGTCTCGGGCGGGGCGGTCACACCCCAGTCGATGGCGGTGCGTCCTTGCGGGTCATAGGCCACGGCGGCGAAGGGGTTTCCATCGTCGTCCAGATAGGATGTCGCGGGCCCGGCCTTGTCCTTGAAGTTCACGCCGATGATCGGCATGCCGTCAGCGGCCATCCGCAGCAGGTTGGGGTGCTCGGCCCGGCACGGCGGGCACCAGCTGGCCCAGAAGTTGACCAGCGTCACCTCGCCGGTTGCCATCGCTTCGGGCGTAACGGGTGGATAATCTCCCAAGGCGTCCTGCGTGATCGCGGGCGCACTCTGCCCGACCATGGTGGAGGGCAAGCGGCTTGGATCGTCGCGCAGCATTCCAATGCTCGCCAGTATCACGAAACCGGCAAAGATCAGCGGCGGCGCAATCATCAGGGGCGAGATTTTAGCCACTGGGATTTTTCCTTTTCTCGACGGCCTCAAGGGCGGCACGCGCGGCACGCCCCTTGCGCAGGGTGAAAACCACCAGCAGAAGAAGCAGCAGCGACGACACGCCGTATGCGGACAGCACGGCGTCAGCGTATTTCCCCAGGTCGGGCATCACGCGCGGACCTCCCGGGCCTGCAGGGCGCGGGTCCGGCGCAGGCGGATTTCGGTGCCGGTCCGGTAAAGGACAAGGGCCAGAAACAGGAAAACAAACCCGGCGATGCAAACGAGAAGCGGAAAATAGTAAACATCCGCCACATTCTCCTCCTTATCTAGGCTGAGAGAGGCGCCCTGGTGCAGTCCCTGGTTCCAGAAGTTCACCGCGTAGCGCGACAGCACGGCAAACACCGATCCGACAAGGCATAGCACCGAGGTCAGATCGGCAGCGGTATCCGGGTCTTCAATGGCCTCCCAGAGCGCGATGTATCCAAGGTAGAACAGGAAGAGGATCAGGAAGGAGGTCAGGCGCGGATCCCATGCCCACCACGTGCCCCACATGGGCTGGCCCCAGATCGCACCAGTAAAGAGCGCAATCAGCGTCATCACCACGCCCACGGGCGCGGCCGCCTTGGCCGCAAGCGCAGAGACGTGATGCCTGCGGACAAGCCAGATCAGCGAGGCGACCAGCATCATGACCCAGACGTTGATCGCCATCATGGCAGAGGGCACATGCAGGTAGATGATCTTGACCGTCGATTCGAACTTGTCGGCGTTCGGCGTGAAGAAGAAGCCCCAGATCAGTCCAGAGACCAGACACAGGGCGGCAAGCCCCCAGAATACCGGCAACACGCGGCTGCTGAGCGCGAGAAATCGGACCGGATTTGCATATTCCCACAATGACATGACGCTTACCTAATCGCTTGGCCAGCGCGGCTCAATGGACAAATAGCCGCGATCACCGCAAGTTCACCCGCAACGCGGCAGCCGACGCAAAGGGCATAATGGCAATCGTTCCCGCCGTGATCCCCGCCAGCATCAGCAAAGGCGTCGCAGGGTCCATGCCGGTGGCACCCCGGCGGGCCGCCTCGGCGCCGAAAATCAACGTGGGCACGTAAAGCGGCAGCACCAGCAGCGACATCAGTAACCCCCCGCGTTTCACGCCAACCGTGAGCGCCGCGCCGAAAGTACCGATCACCGACAGCGCCGGGGTGCCAAGCGCCAGCGAGACCACCAGCCAGAAAAACCCCGGAGCTGGCAGGGCCAGAAGGATGCCCAGAACCGGCGCGGCCAGCACCAGTGGCAAACCTGTCGTAAGCCAATGCGCCAGCGCCTTGACGCTCAGCGCGGCTTCGAGCGGCAGAGGTGAGGTCGCCAGCAGATCCAGCGTGCCGTCCTCCCAATCCAGTGCCAGCAGGCGGTCAAGTGACAGAAGGCAGGCCAGCAAGGCACCCAGCCAGAGGATGCCGGGCGCGATCTGCGACAGCAGCGCGGAGTGCGGTCCCACGCCGAAAGGCACCAGAACGGTCACGATCAGAAAGAACGCCAGCCCCAGCCCAAAACCGCCGCCAGCACGAAAGGCCAGTGTGAGATCCCGGATCAACAGCGCCTTCACAAAAAGGCCTCATCACTTGCGCCTGCCCGCGCGTCGGGTTGCGCGCGAAGGGGGGAGATGTCCAGAACCTCCGCCTCCAGCCCCAGATCGATGTGGGTCGCGATCAACGCGGACCCGCCCGAGGCCAGATGTCCCGCAACCACGGTGGCGAACTGGCGCACGGCGTCCTTGTCCAACGATACCGTGGGTTCATCCAGCATCCAGACAGGCCGCCCGGTCACCAGCATGCGCGCCAGACCGAGACGGCGTTTCTGTCCGGCCGAGAGGGTTCCGGCCAGTCGATCCCGAAGCGGTTCAAGAGAGAACGCGTGGAGAGCTGTGGTCACGTCCCGTTGGCCGAAGACATCAGCCCAGAATGCCAGGTTTTCCGAAACGGTCAGCATTGCCTTCAAACCGTCGGAGTGGCTGGCATAGGCGATCAGGTCCTCGCCACCGGTGACCGCGCCCGAAAGCGCCGGCTGCAACCCCGCCAATGTCCGCAGGAGCGTCGTCTTGCCCGCACCGTTGGGTCCGCGCAGGATCAGCGCCTTGCCAGGCGGCAAATCGAAGGACACGCCCATAAGCACCGGCACACCGCCCCGTTCAACGCAAAGATCACGTACTTCCAAACCCATACGACCAGCGTTAACCGATTGCCGCCGCGCGCAAAAGCCCGATTAGACCGGGATCAGCGCAAGGGCGATGCGCCGTCCTTCGCTGAGCAGGACATTGTAGGTACGGCAGGCCGCGGGGGTTGCCATGACCTCGACGCCAAGACCGGCGTCTTCGAGCGCGGTGCGCAGGTCGGCCGGCACATGCGCGGTCTCCTGCCCGGTGCCTATAAACAGGACATCGATGTCACCGGCGAGTTTCAGCAGCGGATCGCGGTCATCGTACCCGCCCCACGCCGCTGTGCCATGCGGTCCGGCGATAACCGCCCCATGAAAAACCTCGCCGCCGATGCGAAAGAAGCCCGCGCCATAGCCTTCGACAGGCTTGGCGTCGGTGAATGTCATCTCGTTCAGGCGCATGTGGCTCTCCTAACTCCAGATCGGCAGCCCCAGAATAGCCGAGGCGGCGATCACAAGGTAGGCCACCCGGCGAAAAAGTACTTCGGCGTCGGGGTCAAACAGCCGCGCGCCCACCATATTCGCGAGCAAATTCGGCACTCCCGCCAAAAGACCCAGCAAGGCGATTTTCCAGACGAACAGATCCAGCATGAAAAACACCGCGACCATGACCACGTCAAACGCGAGCAGGTAGAGCAGGAAATTGGCACGTATCACGGAGATCGGCAGCTTGCTGGACATGTAGAGCATGATCACCGGCGGGCCCGGCACCCCGGCGAAACCGCCCATGAACCCGCCCAGGGCCCCGGTACCTACCGTCAGTTTCGGTGTCAGCACGCCCTTGTAGCGCCACCCGGACATCAGCAGCACCAGCAGGATCGCCACACTGGTGGAAACCACCCATCCGAAAACGGTCGTGTCCATGTGGGACAGGCACAGGATTCCGACAGGCACCGCCAGCGCGCATCCGATCATCAGCCGCCCGACATCGCGCGGCGCGCCGTCCCGCCAGGCCGCGGGCAGATTCGGCAAAGGCCCGACCAGTTCCGCCATCATCATGAAAGTCACCGCCGCGACCGGCGGCAAGACGGCGGAGGCCACGGGCATGATAATCATGCCGCTGCCAAACCCAGCGAAGCCCCGCACGAGACCGGCCGCAACAACCCCCAGCGTCAGCCAGATCAGGCCCCCGGTGTCGACGACACCAGAAAGGGCCTCAAGCATCTATGTTGGCGTATTGATTGCCGGAGTTTGCGTCCGGTTTGGACCAGTCGCGTTTCACACCGAGGTACAGCAGAGCCGCGGATGCCACGAAGATCGAGCTGTATGTGCCCACGATCACACCCCAGATCATCGCAAAAACGAATCCCCGGATCACGTCGCCGCCCAGTACGAAAAGCGCCAGCAGCGCCAGCAGCGTGGTGACAGAGGTCATGAAGGTCCGGCTGAGCGTCTCGTTGATCGAGATGTTCAGCACCTCGTTGAGCGGGCGTTTCTTGTATTTGCGCAGATTCTCGCGGACCCGGTCGAACACCACCACCGTGTCATTCAGCGAATAGCCCACGATGGTCAGAAGCGCCGCGATAATCGCGAGATCAAAGCGGATCTGCAGTTCGGAAAACACGCCGATGGTCAGGATCACGTCATGCACAAGCGCCAGCACGGCCCCCAGCGCAAACTGCCATTCAAAGCGCAGCCAGATGTAGATGAGAACCGCCCCAATCGCCAGCACGACCGCAATCGCCGCCGTCTGGATCAACTCGCCGGACACTTTCGGCCCAACCGATTCCACAGAGACGAACTTGATGTCCGGGCGCACGGTCTTCAACACCTGTTCCGCCGCCTCGATCACATCTGCGGTGACCGCCTCCTGCCCCTCCTGCGCCTGAATGCGGATCATCGCAACGTTCTGATCCGCCTCAAATGTCGGATCGAAGACTTCGGTGATCGACACATCCCCAAGATCCAGCGTCGCGATGGCATCGCGGTAAACGCCGATATCCACCGGCAGCGGGCTTTCCGTCCGGATTGTCGTGCCGCCCCGGAAATCAATGCCGAAATTCAACCCCTGGATCATGAAGGAGGCGAAAGCCACCACCATCATCAGGGCCGATATGCCCAGCCACATCTTCCAGCGCTTGAAGAAATCGAAGTTCGTGTTCTGCTTGACCAGTCTCAGACGCATATCAGACCTCGATTGTTTTCGGGCGCTTGCGCTCGAACCACATGACCACGAAAAGCCGGGTCACGAAAATTGCCGTGAAGACGGATGTCAGGATGCCGAGGCCAAGAGTGATCGCGAAACCTCGCACCGGGCCGGACCCCATCGCAAAGAGGATCACCGCCGTGATGAAGGTGGTGATATTGGCATCCAGAATGGCGCTCAGCGCCTTTTCATACCCCAATTCGATGGCGCGGGCCGGCCCCTTGGAGGTCTTCAATTCCTCGCGGATACGCTCGAATATCAGCACGTTGGCATCCACCGCCATCCCCACCGTCAGCACGATCCCGGCAATGCCCGGCAGCGTCAGCGTCGCACCGATCAGGCTGAGCAAGCCGAAGATCAGGCCGATATTGATGATCAGCGCGATATTGGCAAAGAAGCCGAACAGCCCGTAGCTGAGGAACATGAACACCAGTACCGCAGAAAAGGCGACAAGGGTCGCGACCTTGCCTGCGTCGATACTGTCCTGACCCAACTCCGGGCCGATGGTGCGCTCTTCGAGAAATTCCAGACCGGCGGGCAAGGCCCCTGCCCGCAGCAGAACGGCCAGGTTCGTCGATTCCTCGACCGTGAAACGGCCGGTGATGATGCCCGAGCCGCCGGGGATATGGCTTTGAATGGTTGGTGCGCTGACCACTTCGTCGTCCAGCACAATGGCGAAGGGAGAGCCGATGTTCTCTGCCGTGTAGTCGCCGAATTTACGCGCGCCAGAGGTGTTGAACCGGAAATTGACGGCCGGACGACCGTTCTGGTCAAAGGCGGGTTGTGCGTCCACCAGCTCTTCGCCGGTCACAACGGGGGCTGCCTCGATGGTGTAATAGCTGCCCGGCTCGTCCAGCGACGGCACGATCCTGTTGCCGATGCCGGGGGCCGCGTTGGCATCGGTGCCCCGGGTGATGACCGGATTGAAGGTCAGTTGGGCAGTGGTCCCGATGATTTCTTTCAACTCGCTGGCTGATCCGACGCCGGGCACCTGAATAAGGATGCGGTCCGCTCCCTGACGCTGGATCGTGGGCTCGCGGGTGCCGACCTCGTCGATCCGGCGGCGAATGATTTCAAGGCTTTGCTGGACCGTACGTTCGTCCGTCGCCAGCTTTTCCGCCTCTGATAGCGTCACAATCAGCAGGTCATCCGCAGCGCGCACTTCAATGTCGGTGGCACCAACCCCTGTCAGGGTTTGCACCGGGCGCGCCAGCCCGCGCACGATTTCCAGCGCACGGGCCATGCCTTCCGGCTGGCTGATGCGGACGCGTACCTCGTCGGCGGCTGAGGGTTGCAGACGAATTGTCCCGACCGTTGCCCGCTCAGGCCGCAGCGCGTCGCGAATTTCCGGCCAGGCCGCCTGCATCCGCGCCTCGTAGACGTCCGCGACCTTGACCTCGGCCAGCAGATGCGCTCCGCCGCGCAGATCGAGGCCAAGATTGACCAGCCCCGAGGGCATCCATTCCGGCCAGAGCGCGCGGTCGGCCGCCAGTTCCTCGGTTGTCCCGCCCAGTTCGATGGCGGCACCGGCATCATTGTGTTTTTCGACGTTGGTGTAAAAGGCGTTCGGAATGGCCAGCCACAATCCAACTGCGCAGGTCAGCCAAATCATGATCCGTTTCCAAAGGTCAATCTGGAGCATAAAGACGCCTTTTCAAAGCGTTAAAGGGCGCAGTTACTTTGCCGGTTCAGTCTTGGAAAGCACGGTTGCAATGGTTGACTGGATCACGCGGACCTTCACCCCATCGGCAATTTCAAGCTCCAGTTCACCGTCGTCCTTGACCTTGGCAACCTTACCCACGATCCCGCCCTGCGTGACGACCTGATCGCCGCGGCGCAGCGCCGACACCATGGCCTGATGTTCCTTGACCTTCTTCTGCTGTGGCCGGATGAGCAGGAAATACATGATCGCAAAGATCAGAATAAGGGGCACAAATTGCGCGAACGCTTCCATGGAAATAGTCCTTCTGGGTAGATCGACACCCTGCGGACGCAGTATGCCAAATTTTGGCGGAACCTATGGTCTGTGACGCCGCTTTGCAAGGGACGGCGTGCAGGATATGCAAAAGCCCTGTGCCGCGGTTTGCCGGACGATGCCCGCCACTTGGCCTGCCCGCAAATTAAGTGCATCCTGATCCCGGATCGCCTGCTTCGGAGGGGTCGTGACGCGACGGAATAGCATAACGATGGTGCTGGGCTGGCTGCCCTTGGCGTGGGCGCTTCTTGCAGGGCCGCTCCACAGCGAGTTGCTGCCCGCGCTGGACCAGAGAGAACGCCTCGCATGGCAGGCCGTCGGATGGGTCAATGCCACTGGTATTCACGGTCACGCCTCCTGCAGCGGCACGCTGATCGCGCCTGATCTGGTGGTCACGGCGGCCCATTGCGCGGGCGGCACCAATAAATTCAAGGGCCGCCGACATTTCGTCGCGGGCTGGGACAAGGGCGGATTCATCGCCACCAGCAGATCCGCGGAGATTTTCGTTCATCCCGAATACGAAAGAACAAAGGGCAATCACAAGTTCAAATACGACGTCGCCGTGATCCAGCTGGAATCCCCTGTTCCGGGCTCGGCGGTGACCCCACTGCGCATCGCGGATAATGCCGCATTGCGCCTCGGAGAGCTTGCGGTGCTTGGCTACCACCGCAAAAGCCCGAACGTGCTGAACGGACGCTTTGACTGCATGACCCTGTCCTCCGGGAACGAGCCTGTGGTGATCCTGGACTGCGAGGTGATCAATGGCAATTCCGGTGGCCCGGTTCTCGCCCGGGTCACCAACGAATGGGTGCTGGTCGCAGTGGTTGCCGGACGCGTTGGGGGCGAAACGCCGCTGGCGCTTGCGGTGCCCGTGGACGAGTGGCTTTTGCGGCATTGGCGCGCAGCACTGGTGCGTGCCGAGCAAAGACGCCCCGGCTGATCATACATCCCGCAAATCTCATGGTTCCGCGCCGGGGAAAGATCGGTCATAAGCTCTGGCAACGACGACTCAGACGAAGGACAGCAGCCATGCATGATATCCGTGCGATCCGCGACACCCCCGACGCCTTTGATGCCGCACTGGCGCGGCGCGGCGATGCGCCCGTGTCGTCTGACATTCTGGCTCTGGACGAAGCGCGCCGCGCCAAGATCAGCGCCGCTGAGAACGCCCAGGCCGAACAGAACCGGGCGTCCAAGCAAGTGGGCGCGGCAAAGGCTTCCGGGGATGACGCGGAATTCGAGCGGCTGCGCGCGCTGGTGGGCGAAAAGAAAGCCGAGGTCGCCACCATGCAGGCCGAGGCCAAGGAGCTTGATGCGCAGCTCACCGACACGCTGGCCCGGATCGCGAACCTGCCTGCAGGGGATGTGCCGGACGGTGCCGATGAGAACGACAATGTCGAGGTTGCCCGCTGGGGCGATCTGCCGGAGTTCGACTTTGCCCCAAAGGAGCATTTCGACATCGGCGGCGTCGCTGCCTCGATGGATTTCGAGACAGCGGCCAAGGTCTCCGGCGCGCGGTTCGTCATGCTGAAAGGTGCTGTCGCCCGCATTCACCGGGCGCTGGCGCAGTTCATGATCGACACGCATGTCGATGAAAACGGGCTGATCGAACATCAAACGCCCGTGCTGGTGCGGGACGAGGCCATGTACGGCACCGACAAACTGCCGAAATTCGGCGATGACAGCTACCAGACGACAAATGGCTGGTGGCTGATCCCCACGTCAGAGGTGACCCTGACCTATTCTGTTGCCGGCGATGTGCTGGAGGAACCTGATCTGCCACGCCGAATGACCGCGCATACCCTGTGCTTCCGCTCCGAAGCTGGATCGGCGGGCCGCGACACCGCCGGCATGCTGCGACAGCACCAGTTCGAGAAGGTCGAGATGGTATCCATCACTCATCCCGATGCCTCCGATGCCGAACAGAAACGCATGTTGCGATGTGCCGAAGACCTGCTTGAACGGTTGGGCGTTCCCTATCGCACGGTGATCCTGTGCACCGGTGACATGGGATTCGGCGCCCGGCGGACCTATGACATCGAGGCGTGGCTGCCCGGTCAGAACGCCTACCGCGAAATCTCCTCCGTATCCACCACGGGCGATTTTCAGGCCCGCCGCATGAACGCCCGTTTCAAACCGGCGGATGGCGGCAAGCCTCGGTTCGTGCATACGCTGAACGGCTCGGGCCTCGCCGTGGGCCGGTGTCTGATCGCGGTTCTGGAAAACGGGCAGCAGGCGGACGGCTCGGTCACGCTGCCCGCGGTTCTGGCGCCCTACCTCGGTGGCAAGACAGTGCTGTCGTCGGAAGGCACCCTGACCTAACGGTTCGGCACCACCTCATAGCCCGGCTCCTCTGGTTCATCATCCACCAGTTCCCGGGGAAAGCCCGGCGCAAGAAGGCTCAAACCGGTCGCCTCTTCCAGGCGCTCGATCATCCGGTCGGATTGCGCGCGCGCGCCATAGCGGCGTTGACCATCTGACATCATCTCGATCATCAGGGGCGAGATTTCCAGCGGCACATCAAAGGTGTCGGCCAGCTTCTGAAACAAACCGATGTCTTTCTGCACCAGATCCATGGTGAAATTCACGTCCCGCGATCCCGACAGGATCAACTGGCTTTCCGTCTCGTGCACGAAGGAATTTCCCGATGACATGGCAATGGCTTCATAGGTCATCCCCAAATCCATGCCCGCGGCCTTCATCACCGTCAGGGCCTCGCAGAGCGTGAGCAGGTTGGCCGTGGCAAGATAATTGGTCATGACCTTGAGAATGCTGGAATTTCCAACCTCTCCGACATGCAGAATGCGCCGTCCCATACAGGTGAGTATGGGCAGAACACGCTCGAACGTGGCGCGATCACAGCCCGCATAGATGGAGATGTTTCCGGTGTCAGCGCGGTGACACCCCCCCGAGACCGGACAATCGACCGCGGCGCCGCCCTGCGCGGCGACCAGTTCCGCAAGACGTTTGACTTCGCCCGCGTCGGTGGTGGACATCTCCATCCAGATCTTCCCGGGCGCGACATGCGGCAACATCTGCTCAAGCACTGCGGCCGATGCGTCTGGCGTCGGCAAGCAGGTGATCACCGCGTCGCAGGATTGCATCATTTGCGCCGGGCTTTTTCCGTCCTTGGCGCCCTGCGCAACCTTGGCTGACACGAAATCTGCATTTAAATCATGCACCTGCACGTCGATTTTGTTACGGATGAGCGATCCTGCCAGCTTGCCGCCGACATTGCCCAACCCGATGAATCCCACTTTCATATGTCGCTCCCGAGCTCTGTGTTGGCGCTGAGTTGACTGCGGGATATGCCCCCGGTCGCGTCTGTTTGCGACCTTTACGATTGACCGGAAAGAACGACTGCGTAGGCTGGCCCCATGCAGGATGGATCAAGCGCTGATATCGCCGACACGCGGGCCGGGATCGACGTGACCGAAGGTTTCGAACCCTTCGCGCAGCGCAATGACATCTTTACCCGCGCTTTCTGGGATCCCACGGTGCGCACCCGGCAGACTGACGCGTTTTTTGCCTCCTACCGGATGGAGGCGACGCCCCGGCGCGGCGATGGCTTCAGCCAGCGGGATTTCGCCCTGCGCAATGCCTCTTGGCTGATTTCGGACATCATGACGGATCGTTTCGCCGATCAGGGCCGCCGCGAGGGATTTCAGGCCGCGATCAGCGCCGATACACCCGTGGCGCCGGTGCAGGTCGACGTGACGGACATCCAAGAAATGTCAAAAGAAATCAAGAAAGTGGCGTCTTTCTTTAAAGCAAGCCTATGCGGCATCACGGCGCTTGACCCGCGATGGCATTACGCCTCGCGTGTGGATACCCGCGATCTTTCGGACGCCCCCAACAGCCTGCCGGAAGGCATTACATCGGTGATCGTGCTGGGCCATGAGATGCCGGCAGACCTCGTCGATACCTATCCGGCGGCGCTTGCCGGGGCGGCGACAGGGCGTGCCTACAGTCAGGAAGCCGCCTGTGTGATGCAGACTGCCGCCTATATCCGTAATCTGGGGTACGAAGCCGTGCCATCGATGAACGACACCGCGCTTGTGATTCCCTACGCCCTGAAAGCCGGGTTGGGAGAATATGCCCGCAACCAGATGGTGATCACGCCGGAATTCGGGCCAAGACTGCGGTTCTCCAAGATATTCACATCTTTGCCGCTAAGCCATGACGATCCGCGCCCGATCGGCGTGCGGGCATTTTGCGACATCTGCACCAAATGTGCGGATGCCTGCCCGGTCAAGGCGCTGCCCTACGGAGACCCCGAGGTCGGCGGCGCAAATGTTTCTGCTCTCAAGGGCGTGCGCAAATGGACCTCTGATGCCGAAAAGTGCTTTGGGTTCTGGTCCAAGCTGGCCTCTGACTGCGCGATTTGCATGCGGGTGTGTCCCTTCAACCGCGACTTCACGCAATGGCGTCACCGGCTTTGGCTGCGCCTTGCGCTGTCGCCCCTGCGGCGCGCCGCGCTCTGGCTGGATCGACAGCGCGGCAGCCGCAAGAAGCCCAGCGCATGGTGGGCGCACTAGCGCTCAGCGTCCCGGCACCGAACGACGCACGTTGCCGTGCCAGTCTTCACCTTCAATCGGCCCCGCCTGAAGCGCCTTAACCGCATCCGCACCATGCGACACATCCGGCGCGTCGGCCAGAATCAGCCCAAACAGCACGCCGAAACCAACCAGCAGGATAACCTGAGCGACGTTGGCCAAGGTCCGGTGCGCGGCACTTCTCTCATGTACGATCGTTTCGTAAATCATCTCTTTCACCTTTCAGGAAATGTCCGGAAGATCGGGACACATCACGATATAGGGATAACCGATCAATTCTTAAAACGAATATATAGCATGAGTTACATCACGCATTATGATGATATTTGCAATCAGGCCGGAGACTCTGCAGACACGGCCTTGCGCACCATCTGCCAGTATTGATCCTCGACATCCTGCAAGGACAACCGCCCGCCGGACCGAAACCACGTGTTGACACCGGTGAGCATCGCAATGACGGCCAGCGTCGCGATCTTTGTATCCGCGACGTCGAAAACGCCCGATGACACGCCCGCGCGCAGGATGGCCTCCAGCTTGTCTTCATAGCGTTTTCGCAGCGCTTCGATGTTTGTGAAGTTTTCCGGTGTCAGGTTCCGCAACTCCATATACGCGATGAAAACCGCATCCGGCCGGTCATGGTGAAAGCGGATATGGAACCGCACGAAATTATGCAACCTGTCCCGGGGCGGCATCGCCGGATCGTCTGAGAAAGCCTCCAGCAGGGCGTCCATGTGGCTTTGCATCAGGTCGAACAGCAGCGTTTGCTTGTCGGGCGTGTAGTTATAGAGCGCGCCCACCTGCACCCCCACCTCGCGCGCGATCTGGCGCATGGAGACGGCGGCGAACCCGTGACGCGCAAATAACGTCAGAGCCGCGTCGCGCACCTTGGGGCCGGTGATATCGGAATGTGAACCTGCTGTACGTGCCATGGGAGCACGTTATCTGAACAGTCGTTCAAAACAAGCCTTCTTGCGCCACATGGGTCCATCGGGCACAAGGAGACCCAATTATTCGGAGTTAGCGTGATGCGCATTTCAGCCTGTGTGGTTCTGGCCCTTGTTACATCGGCATGCGCGCAGTTTCCGGAAGTCGACAACGCCACCCCGCCCGGCGCCGAGGTCGCCGCCTACCCCGATCTCGTGCCCCTGGATCCGCTGATCGACGAGGTGGCGGCAACGCAAACGGACATCCCGGAATCGGAGGCGCAACTGGAAGCGCGTGTTGCGAGCCTGCAGGCCCGTGCAAATGCCCTGCGCGGTTCTGTTCTGGGAAGCTCGGACCGCAGGCGGCTGGAAGAAAGCCTGCAGTAGCACCAAGCGCGTTGCACGGGCGCGCCGAACCGGCTACATGGCGCGAAACATCTCTCCCGCGCCCTTTTCAAAGGAATTGCCATCATGTCTGAGCCCCTACGCCTTGGAATCGCCGGATTGGGCACAGTCGGTATCGGTGTGGTCAAGATCGTCCGGCAACACGCGGCGTTGCTGGCCGCCCGGACGGGGCGTGAGATCGTCATCTCCGCCATCTCGGCCCGCGACAAATCCAAGGATCGCGGCGTTTCTCTGAGCGGCTACAGCTGGGAGAATGATCCCGTGAGCCTCGCAACACGTGCCGATGTCGATGTTTTTGTCGAACTGATCGGTGGCGATGAAGGGCCCGCGAAAAACGCTGTTGAGGCGGCTCTCGCTGCTGGCAAGGAAGTGGTGACGGCAAACAAGGCCCTCTTGGCCATTCATGGCCAGGCTTTGGCCGAAACCGCCGAAGCGCATGACCGCGCCCTGAGATACGAAGCGGCAGTCGCGGGCGGTATCCCTGTCATCAAGTCACTGACCGAAGGCCTTGCGGGCAATGACATCACTCGGGTGATGGGAGTCATGAACGGGTCGTGCAATTACATCCTGACCCGGATGGAAACAGCCGGGTTGAGCTACCAGGAGGTGTTTGCCGAAGCCGATGGCCTTGGCTATCTCGAGGCGGATCCGCAACTGGACGTGGGCGGCATTGATGCGGCTCACAAGCTGGCAATCCTCGCGTCGCTGGCCTTTGGCACCCGGGTGGATTTTGACGGTATCACGCTGGAAGGTATCGACCGGGTCAGCATCGAGGACATTCGGGCCGCCGCGGACATGGGATATAAGATCAAGCTGCTGGGCGTTGCTCAGAAGACCGGGCGCGGGTTGGAACAGCGCATGCAGCCCTGCCTTGTTCCCGACAGCTCTCCCTTGGGTCAATTGGAGGGCGGCACCAACATGGTGGTGCTCGAAGGCGACGCGGTCGGCCAGATCGTGTTGCGCGGCCCGGGCGCCGGGGAAGGCCCTACCGCCAGCGCGGTCATGGCCGATGTCTGCGACATCGCCAAGGGGATGCGCACCCCGGTTTTCGGCATCCCGTCCGCGCAACTGACCGGCTCTACACCGGCGCGCACGCAACTGCCTGCACCCTACTACCTGCGCATGTCTCTCGATGACAAACCGGGCGCGCTGGCGAAGGTCGCCAAGGTGCTGGGCGAAGCAGGCGTGTCCATTGACCGGATGCGCCAATACGGGCATGAGGACACCTCCGCCCCGGTACTGATCGTCACCCACAAGACAACCCGCGATGCACTGGACACGGCCCTTGCGGCGATGGACGGCACCGATGTTTTGTCCGGCGCGCCCGTTGCGCTGCGCATTGAGGCGGTGTGAGCCGCGGTTGTCTCACAGGCCTCCTCCCGATACACCTACCGCAGTAAATAATGCCAATAAGGACGAATTCATGCCTGCCAATGCTCAATTTCAGGACCGTATGCTTTCTCTCGGACTCGCCCGGGTGTCCGAAGCCGCTGCCTTGGCCTCTGCCCGGCTGGTGGGCAACGGCGATGAAAAAGCCGCCGATCAGGCCGCTGTCAACGCGATGCGCGAGCAGCTCAACATGCTTGATATTGCGGGCGTAGTCGTAATCGGTGAAGGCGAGCGGGACGAGGCCCCGATGCTCTACATCGGCGAAGAGGTCGGCACCGGCAACGGCCCCGGCGTAGACATCGCGCTCGACCCGCTGGAAGGCACCACGCTGACCGCCAAGGACATGCCCAATGCGCTTACCGTCATCGCCATGGGCCCACGTGGCTCCATGCTGCACGCACCGGACGTCTACATGGACAAGCTCGCCATCGGGCCCGGCTACGCGAAGGATGTGGTCACGCTGGACATGAGCCCGGCTGAACGGGTCGCCGCACTCGCCAAGGCCAAAGGCTGCAGCACATCCGACATCACGCTGTGCATTCTGGAACGTCCGCGGCACGAAGAAATGATTGCCGAAGTGCGCAAGACCGGCGCGTCGATCCGTCTGATCACCGATGGCGATGTGGCGGGGGTGATGCATTGCGCCGAACCCAATACCGGGATCGACATGTATATGGGCGCGGGCGGTGCGCCGGAAGGCGTGCTTGCGGCGGCGGCGCTGAAATGCATGGGTGGGCAGATGTACGGCCGTCTGCTCTTTCGCAATGACGACGAAAAGGGCCGCGCCAGCAAGGCCGGTATCACTGACTTCGACCGCATCTACAGCCGCGACGACATGGTGACCGAGGATGTGATCTTTGCCGCGACCGGAGTCACCGATGGCAACATCCTGCCCGCCGTGAAACGCGAACCCGGCTGGATGACCACGGAAACCCTGATCATGCGGTCCAAGACCGGGTCCGTACGCCGGATCAACTATCGCACCCCGGTGCATGCAGCCTGATCTGACGCCGCATCGCGCTGGCGCGTTTGGCGCTCAACCACGCGCCCGGGAGGTCCGGTGAGTTTTCTGGGTGTCGAGGAGAGCCTGACCGGCAGGCGCTGGGTGGGTCCGGCGCTTGAAATCGACCGCGCGGCGGAAGCTATCGCCCAGCACACGGGACTGCCGCGGGCGGTGACCCAGATCCTTGCGCGGCGCGGCGTGGAGACATCCGGGGCGGAAAGCTTCCTTGCGCCGTCGCTGCGCGATCTGCTTCCCGATCCGCATGTCCTCAAGGACATGGCGCGGGCTACGGAGCGGCTTCTGACAGCGCTTCGCAACCGGGAACGCATCGCCATCTTTGCCGATTACGATGTGGATGGCGGGGCATCTGCCGCGCTGCTGCTGACGTGGTTGCGCCAGATGGGGCATGGCGCGACCCTCTATGTCCCCGACCGCATCGATGAAGGCTACGGGCCAAACGAACAGGCCATGGCGCAACTGGCGGCGGGCCATGATCTGATCATCTGTGTTGATTGCGGTACCCTGTCGCATGGCCCGATTTCGGCCGCCGCCGGCACGGATGTGGTTGTGCTGGATCATCACCTAGGCACCGAAACCCTGCCGGTTGCCTACGCGGTCGTGAATCCGAACCGCCAGGACGAAACAGGCGAGTTGTCCCACCTGTGCGCCGCTGCCGTAGTGTTCCTTGTGCTGGTCGAGGCCGGGCGGCAGTTGCGTACGACCGGCACCGCCGGGCCCGAGCTGATGGCGATGCTCGATCTGGTCGCGCTGGCCACGGTTGCCGATGTCGCCCCGCTGGTCGGGGTGAACCGGGCATTTGTGCGACAGGGGTTGCGGGTGATGGCGCGGCGCGCGCGGCCGGGTCTGGCCGCCTTGGCCGACGTCGCGCGGATGGACACAGCCCCCACATCCTACCATCTTGGGTTTCTCCTGGGCCCGCGGGTTAATGCCGGGGGGCGTATCGGCGCGGCGGATCTGGGCGCGCGGCTGCTGTCCACGGATGACCCGCACGAGGCAGAGGCCCTCGCCACGCGGCTCGACGCGCTGAATACGGAAAGACGCGATATTGAGGCCTCGGTGCGCGCCTCGGCTCTCGGCCAGGCGGAAACCCGGGGGCTGGATGCTGCGCTGGTCTGGGCCGCGGGAGCGGGGTGGCATCCGGGTGTAGTCGGTATCGTCGCATCCCGCCTCAAGGAAGCCTCCGGCCGTCCCAGCATTGTCATCGGTGTCGAAAACGGAATTGGCAAGGGGTCTGGCAGGTCGATCTCGGGCATCGATCTGGGGCAGCCCATTCAACGCCTCGCGGCTGAGGGGCTGCTTGAGAAAGGCGGCGGCCACAAGATGGCTGCCGGCCTGACCGTGGCGGAAGACAAGATCGAGGCCGCGATGGCACGCCTGACTGAATTGCTTGAAAAGCAAGGCGCGCATCTGGCTGGTGCGGCGGATCTGACAGTGGACGGCCTGCTGATGCCCGCCGCGGCCACGGTGGATCTCGCCGAGAAGGTTGAACAGGCCGGACCGTTCGGGGCCAGTGCCCCTGCCCCGAGATACGCGTTTGCGGATATGGCGATACGGTTTGCCCGGCGCGTCGGCGAGACGCATCTGAAAGTTACATTCGGTGACGGCAGCGGGCCGACCCTGGATGCCATTTGCTTTGGCGCTTACGATGGTCCCCTGGGCCCTGCCCTGGAAAATCACGGCGGGGCGCGTTTTCACCTTGCCGGTCGGTTGGATATCAACACATGGCGGGGGCGCCAGTCCGTCCAGTTACGATTGGAAGATGCGGCCCCGGCCTAGCAGCCTATCGGGGCAAAGTTTCTTCACGTAACGTGAAATTTCCGCTTGCGCCGCCAGCATGTATTGCCTAATCAACCGCTCACGACCAAGTGGCCCGTTCGTCTATCGGTTAGGACGCCAGGTTTTCAACCTGGAAAGAGGGGTTCGATTCCCCTACGGGCTGCCACTTCTCCCTGATCAGACCAGCACTATGGCCCTGCCCCTCGGCAGCCGGTTGCCCTGGCGAATTGTCAGCACGGTGGTTCGCAAGTGCTCGCATGCGTGCCCTCGTCGCCCTGTGATCGAAGTGTGGCGGGAGCGCGCGGGCTCAGCTTCAGTATCGCGTCAGGCAAGGGCGCCGGAACGGATTAGAGGTTACGCCTGTTTCGACGCCGGCGCGCCGATCTCCGGGGCTGGTTCCTCCGCTGGCGGCTGGAGCAGATCGGCGGCGTAAAATGTATGTCTGCCACGTCCATTTTTCTTGGACTGATAAAGCGCCAGATCCGCATCCACCAGCATCTGGTCTGCGGAAACAATCTTGTAGTCCCGGGACATGGCGGTGCCCGCACTCGCGGATATCTTGCACCGCGCGCCTTCGAAAATCATCGGTTCGGACAGCAGGTTGATGATCCGTCTGGCAATACGTTCGGCCTGTGATGCATCGTCAATCTCGCGCAGCAGCAACACGAACTCATCACCCCCAACGCGGGCCACGGTATCCCGGGTGCGGGTTTCGCGCAGCATGATCGACGCCACCTGACCCAGAACGAAATCACCCGCAGCATGGCCAAGGGTGTCGTTCACCGCCTTGAAGTAGTCCAGATCAATCAGCATGGCGGCAAAGCTTTCCCCCGACGCGACCAACCCTTCCAGCGCCTGATCCATCGCCCTGCGGTTTTTCAATCCGGTCAACGTATCGGTGAGCGCCTGTGCCTCCGCCTCCACGCGGGCGCCTTGCAGCCTCACGTTCAATTGCCGGGACGCTTCCATGGCGGCGGATTTCGCTTCGACAAGGTATAGCATCTCGATCGTCAGATCCGTCGCTGCAAAATCCGCAGAGGTCAGTTTGTAGTCCCGCACCGCGTCGGCCACGGAGATGCCGAAAGACAGGTTCACGATAACCTGACCAGTTTCCGGCCCCTCCATCAGCACGCCCTTCAGTTCCCGGTGCGGCGGGTCGCGAAACCGCAGATGCAGTTTCATTCCGGTCTTCTGACGCAGGGCCTCAAATGTTTCGATAGCATGCGGGCGCTTGATCTCGAAGATGTCGAGAAAGCCCAGACCTACCAAGGAGCGCCCCGGCAGCAGCTTTTTTGCGGTGGGTCCGGCAAAGCCGATTTTGCCGCTCTGGTCGAGCACGACATGCATGGGGCACAACACGTCCAGCATCTTGTAACAGGGGGTTCCGCCACTCATTCCGACCGTACTCCCAAGTCAAACCCGCGCCCTTCCGCGAAATCCGTTTCGAGGAGGGAAATCGATACGGTCTCAACGCCATCGTCGGTTCCCTGATGCTCCAGAAACACCAAGGCGCCATAGTCGTCCGCCATGGCCCGCAACACGCCGGTGAACAGATGCCCGCCACCGGGAAGCTCGCTCCTGCAACAGAGGCTGTAGGTGTTGGCCGAATGCTCCCGCAGTTCGAGGGAGGGCAGCGTGAGATCGGGTACGGCGAGCCGGGCACGGTCGGGCAAATCGTCAAGCGAGTGCAGAAATTCGACAAAATTCACCCCGCCGAAACGCAGGAGCCGCCGCAGGGCTTCGACGTTTGGATGGGATACGAGATAGGTGCCGATATCCTCCATCAATTCATCATAGGGCCGGTCGAGCACGTCGCAGACCGCCGCAAGCAGCCGGGGAGTGATCTCATCGTCGTAGAACCACATGGCTTCGAAATCGACAAAATTCAGATTCGCGCGCTGCGCGGACGCCGACCATTGAGCCGCGCCATAGGAGTCGATGACAAAGCGTTGAATCGCCCGATTCACAAGCCCGTGCATATTGGCCTCATTCCCGTTCCCTCACGCGAACTATGCAGGCGATGCGTTAACAAATGCCCAACATGGGCCAAACCGGGCCTGCTGCGCGGGGTCAGAAATCGGTGGGGGCGCCGCCTTCTGATTTCCGGCGCGCCACGAAGTCAGCCAGCTCTTCGCGGATGGCCTCATCGAGGGGCGGCGCTTCGAAGCTGCCGATGATCTCCTTGAACATCAGATGCGCGCGTTCCGGGGTCCATACCGCGCCGGCGACTTCCCAGCCTTCGTAGTTCTTCCAGTCGCTGAGAAACGGCTGGTAGAACGCGGTGGTATAGCGATCCTGCGTATGCTGGATGCCAAAGAAATGGCCGGCATTGCCCACCGATTTGATCGCATCCAATGCTATTTCATCGGGTCCGGTCGCCACAATTTGCGGATCCATATACCTTTGTATCTGTTGCAGAATTTCACAATCCATGATGAATTTCTCCGGGCTCGCGATCAGCCCCCCCTCCAGCCAGCCAGCCGCGTGATAGACCATGTTCGTCCCCGATTGCACGGCGGCCCAAAGGCTGTTGGAGGTTTCCCACATCGCCTGACCGTCCGGCACATTGGCCGCACAGACGCCGCTGGACCGCATCGGCAGGCCGTAAAAGCGGCACAACTGGCCGGTCATCTGGGTGGCGCGCATGTACTCGGGCGTTCCGAAGGCGGGCGCGCCGGATTTCATGTCCACGTTTGAGGTGAAAGTGCCCACAGCGACCGGGCACCCGGGGTTGATGATCTGCGCCAGAACCACTGCGCAAAGCGCCTCCGCGAGGGACTGGGCAACCGCACCCGCCATGGTGACCGGGGCCATCGCGCCTGCCAGCGTGAACGGCGTGACCACGAGGCCCTGTCCCCGACGGGCCATGCGCATCCATCCATCCAGCATCGGGAAGTCGTGCTTGAGCGGTGAGGTGGAGTTGATATTCGTGTACATTCGGGGGCTTGCATCGAATTCCTCATGTGACAGGCCACCGGCGATCCGGACCATTTCCATCACGTCTTCGACGCGTTCCTTACCCAGAGAATAAGCATGCATGACTTTGTCGGTCAGGGTAAGTTTGTCGTAAAGCACATCCAGATGACGGATCGAGGCGTGCAAATCGACCGGTTCCACCGGGTAGCCGCCGGCAAAGTGGATGCAGTTGAAGTATTGCGTGAGCTTGAGCAGGTTGCGGCACATGTCGCGCGTGCCCGGGACCTTGGTGCCCAGTTCCATATCCCAGTAGTTGGGTGGTGACGACACGTTGCCAAACAGTAGGTTTTTGCCCCCCACGGTGATTTTCCGATCCGGATTGCGCGGTGTCAGCGTGAATTCCGAGGGTGCCTTGCCAATCCACTCCATCACGAAATCGCGCCCCATCCGGACGTTTTCGCCGTCCACCGTGCAGCCCGCCCTGCGCAGGATATCCACGGCTTCTTGGTTGAGGAACTCAACGCCGATCTCTTCGAGGATCCGCATCGCGCCATCGTGGATGGCCTGCACGCCCTCCGGGGTCAGCGGTTCGGTTGGCAGGTCGGTATTGACCGGCGGGTTCCACGGCATTTGCTCGATCACCGCCGTCCCCCGCCTGCTGGCCGCCCCTGCACGCCCCCCGCTGCGTGATCTGCGGTTACCGGATGATCTGGCCATGTTTCGCTCCCTGCGGTCCGTTGTCCCCGAGTAGGACAGAGCGTCGCGGGATCAGCCGTCTCAATTGCGACCGGATGGGTCGTTTTTGGGAGTTCGCGCGGGCGTTGGAGGGCGGCGGCGGTGGGTCAGGTCTGCTGCGCGATCCAGTCTGGCAGAGCGCCAATATTTTCCAGCACAACGTCCGCGTGGGGCGCCAGCACCGCGTGTTCCGCCATGCCGGTCAGCACGCCAACACAGCGCATGCCTGCAGCGCGCCCCGCGATCAGGTCATGCGTGCTGTCGCCGACCATGGCGACCGTTTCGGGTGCCAAGCCGGTTTCTTTGGCAAAGGCCAGCAATTGACCCGCCTGCGGCTTCGCCCCGTGCCCGCTGTCGAACCCGGCAATGAAATCAAAGAGATCCGTGACCTTTGCGGCGGCAAGATGGGCCCGGGCCGGTGCTTCGGCATCGTTCGTCGCCACCCCCAGGCGCAAGCCTTGCGACCGCAGATCCGTCAGAAAGGGGACCAGCGGCACGGCCTCGATCTGCGGCGCGGTTTCGGCCTCCTCATTGAGAATGCCAATCACATCCTGAAGGGTCGCACCGGGCATATAGGGCAACAGCGCCTGCGCCACCTCACCCGGTGTGCCCGCGATCACGAGGCTGTCAGGCAAAAACCGCTGCGCCTTGTAGTCAAAGCCGATCTGCGCCCCCAGATTCGCCGCGTCTTCCGGGCTGCGCGTCATCCTGTTCAGGAAACCCACGGCCCAGGCTTCCCATGTCGTCGCAAAGTCGAAGAGTGTGCCGTCCTTGTCGAAGAGAACGCCCCTGATCGTCGTCATGTCCAGTTCACCTGCGCGCCGCCCGGCAGAGCCTGCCGCGCGGTCATGAGGCTGTCATACCTGGCACCAACCGCATCGCAGACCTGCACCACCCAGGAATCATCCATCATGATGAAATCAAGAACGGAGCCCAGGAAAACCGGGTCTGCCGCCCCTGCCCTGAGGTCGGTTTCAGAGGCCCCTGAGGCACCCAGAAATACCGGCAACAACTCTTCATTTCCGGCCAGCCACCCCAAAACCTGAAGCGCCAGCACCTCGGCGGATTCCCGCGTGTACATCATGATCTACCTGCAATTCGCGTCACTTTCGAAACCCTTTGTTAACCAAATTGCGCGCAATGTCGAACAGCGGTTCATCACCCTTGAAAGGACGCGAAGAGCGTGCAGGGCAAAATTCTTATCGTAGACGCGATCTCCACAAATCGCATCGTTCTGAAGGTCAAGCTCGCCTCGGCGTTTTACGAGGTCGTGCAGGCCGCGACGGCGGATGAAGCCTGCGTTGCCGCGTTGCGTCACGATCCCGATCTTATCATATCTGCGATGGCCCTGCCGGATTGCGATGCCGCTGAATTATGCCGCCGGCTGCACCGCAGCCCGCAGACCCGGGCGATTCCCATCATGGTCGTGGGATGCCGTCCCAACGCGGATTCGCGCCTGAAAGCGCTCGAAGCCGGCGTTCAGGACGTCATGTTGAAACCCATCGACGATACACTTCTTCTTGCGCGCGTTCGCAGTCTCATTCGCGCCCATAACTCCGCGGCGGAATGGCAAATGCGCGACGATACCTCCAGAGCCTTGGGATTTGCCGAGGATGTAACCGATTTCGGACCCCCGGGGCGGGCGGTTCTCGTGGGTTCCGACGCGCATGCCGCGCATAACTGGATTACGCAATTGCGCCCCAACCTGAGGACAAGCCTGCAGTTCTCGGCCCCGGAAACCGCGCTGCGCGACTTGTCGCCGGGCAAGGTGCCGGATGTCTTTATCCTGTCGCTGGCGACCGATGACAGCAACAACAGCGAAATCCTGCGTCTGCTGGCGGCCATTCGTGCCACGGCAATCACGCGGCATGCGGGCATTCTGGTATTGCAGTCGCGGCAGGATCCCGGCCTGGGGGCCTATGCGCTGGACCTCGGCGCTGATGATCTGATGACGGACGGCTTCGACGTGGCCGAGCTGACGCTGCGCGTCAAGGCCATGCTGCGGCGCAAACGCATCGCGGACCAGTTGCGCGCAACCGTACGCACGGGCCTCAAGGCCGCTGTTTCTGACCCGCTGACCGGGTTGCATAATCGTCGCTACGCGATGCCCCACCTGGCCCGCGTGGCCGAGCATTCCGCCGCAACCGGGCGCAGCTTTGCCGTCATGGTCGCCGACCTCGACCACTTCAAGCAAATCAACGACCTTTACGGGCATGCCTCGGGCGATGCTGTGCTGGTCGAGGCGGCCCGGCGGCTGCGGGACAACCTGCGCGGTGTCGATCTCGTCGCCCGGATCGGCGGCGAGGAATTCCTGATCGTCATGCCGGCCACCCCCCTCACCGAAGCCCGGGTGGCCGCAAGCCGTCTGTGTCGCAAGATCGGCGGGCGCGGTTTTGTGGTTCCCGGTGCGGATGAGCCCATCAAGGTCACCGTGTCCATTGGCGTGACCATGGGGGGGTTGCGGTCCAAGCAGGACACCGTGGAAAACGTCGATGCAAATGTGCTGCTCGATGCGGCGGACAAGGCGCTCTATTCGGCCAAGATGCAAGGGCGAAACCAGATCAACCTGAACCGCCCTGCTGCATAGTTTTCATATTTTCAAATACTTACGAAGGTTTTCTCATCTAGTTTCGACGCCTTGGACCACGCCGAAGAACGTCCTGGACGTCACGCGCGTAGGCCGCGCGTTCCGCGTCCGTCATCTGACCAACCACACGCAGCCACGCCTCCAACGCGCTCTTCTGAACGGCGATGCTTGTCGTCGCCTGGCGGGTGACTGCCGCAGAGAGTTGCTCGGGGTTAAATGGCGAGGCCCTCAGCGCGGTCAAAACATCCGAGTAAAGCGCGCGGCGCGTTGCGCGATCCGGCACACCGGTCGCGCCGTTCTGGCGTACCGCCCGGATAACAGCCCGTTTTTCCCGGTTCGGCAGCGCGATCATATACGGCAACCCATAGGCCCCCAGACCCGCAGTGCGGAACCCGGCACGCCCGGCCTCGCCGTGACGGATCATCGTGCCCACGATCAAACCGGCCACGGCCAGATTAAGCGCCAGCGAAACCCCCAAGAGGATTTTGAAACGGCGTGACGCCCCCGGTTTGCGGTCTGTATCGGTCTGCATGGCTTACCCCTCGTCCAGATCCCAGCCAAAGCTCGTCAGTTCCGCTGTCGAGCTTGCTGTCGCACCCATCTCATACCCCAGCAGGTACGCACCGGCGTCCGGGATCGCCGCCGGTGGGCTCACCCCGATCCAGATGCCGGCGCAGGTGGCAGCGACCAGCCCGCCCACACCCTGCCAGCCACCGATGCCCGCCGCGATCCTGCGCCAGAGCGCCGGATGCGGTGCCATCGCGGGGGCAATTGCGGGCTGCAGGGCATCTGCGTCCTCGAGCACCCGCGCCATCAGCCGCGCGGGTACATCCGGCGGCGTCCGGCGGGCCGCCTCCAACATCCGGTCGGTCGCGGTCATATCTTCGTCGTCATGGGGTGTCATCTTCATATCCCAATTCTGCACGCCGCCCGGCCAGTAAGGCCGCCAACGCTCGTTTGCCCCGCGCGGTCAGGCTTTCCACCGCGCGCGGGCTGATGTCCATCACCGCCGCAATCTCCGGGTTTGCGAGCCCCTCTATGTGCCGCAGCACCACCGCCTGTCTCTGGCGATCCGGCAGCGCGTTCAGGGCGGTCTGCAACGCATCGCTGCGCGACCGGTCCTGCATCCGCTGCACCGCGGTTGGTGCCGGGTCTGCAGGTTCGGACACCTCCTCGAGCGCCACGCCGCGCCTTTTGCGCAACCGGTCCGTACACAGGTTGGCGCATACTTTGTAGAGCCACGTCGTCACCTGCGCCTCTCCCTGACGCCACTCCGGCGCGATCCGCCACAACCGCAGCATCGATTCCTGCGCGACATCCTCCGCCTCGCTGTCGTCGCCCAGCATACGCCGCGCCTGAGCAAAGACGCGCGGCAACAGGCGGGTGGTCAGCACGCGCGCGGCACTCGGGTCCCCGTTCGCGTAAAGTACCAACAGCGCATCGTCCGTCACGGTCGAAAGGGCATCCGGCGGCATATCCATCCCGAGCATCGATAAGAGCCAACGGCGCGCCAATCAAGCCGCGCCGCCCGACATATTGCGCCCCGCGCTTACTCAGCCCAGCCACCGCCCCGGCGACGGTCCTGCATTTTTGCAATCGCTGCCTCGAACTCCGCCTTCGTCACCGCGCCGTCGCCGTCCTGATCCGCACGCCGAAACCGGCGGTCCGCGCGGCCCGGTCTCTCCAGTTCTTCGGCAGACAGCCTGCCATCGTCATCGGCGTCCAGCCGGTCCAGCATCCGGCTGGCGACCTGCTTGGCCCGGGCACTGGCTTCGGCTTCGATTTCGGGCAGGGTCAGGAACCCGTCTCCATCCGTGTCAACCTTGGCGATGCGGGCCGCGCCGCGCGCCTGCATTTCCTCAAGGGTGATTTTGCCGTCGCCATCGGTATCCAATGTCTCGAAATCGACAGGAGCGCCGTGACGGTCCCCTCTCGCATAGGCCGATCCGCCGGCTACGATAATCGATGTGGCCGCGATCATTGCAATAAACACTGTGGTCTTCATGGTACTACTCCTGATTGTTATGTCCCGTGGGTGACCCTTCCTTTCCGGGCCGCACATTCCTTCAACGCGGCTGCGCGTACTTTCCGTCGCACAAAATCTGATGCGTTCGCGACATCCCGCCGCAGCGGCCCTTCGGCACCTTTCAAGTTTGGCGGCAAAAGCGCATGTAGGAAGAACCTCAAAGGACAGGCCCATGACAGATACCTCACAAGCCGCCTCCGGGCTGACCCGCGCACCGATGACCCCCGCACGTGATGCGGACAGCCGTGACACCAAGCGGTCGCTGCTGCGGGGCTGGCGGCGCAAGTGCCCTAACTGCGGCAGCGGGCCTCTGTTGAAGTCCTATCTCAAGGTGAATGATACCTGCTCGGTGTGCCGCGAGGAGCTGTTCCATCATCGCGCGGACGACGGGCCTGCATATCTTACCATCTTCATCGTGGGCCACCTTATGGCGCCGCTGCTGCATTTCGCCTTTGTGAAATGGCGGCCGGAACCCCTGACACTGTTCACCATTTTTGCGGTTGGCTGCGTGGGTCTATCGCTCTACCTTCTGCCGAGACTGAAGGGGGCCATTGTTGGCTATCAGTGGGCACGCGCCATGGGCGGTTTCGGCAAAGCCGCCTGATGCGACGCCCGGTGGCGACGGGTGGAAACATGACGGATCAAAAGACGCCAGACAAAACGACCGTGCGCAATGCCGCGACCGTCATTGCGCTGCGCGACCGCCATGATGACCCCAGCATCTTGATGGGGCAGCGGGGCGCAAAAGCGGCGTTCATGCCCAATAAATTCGTCTTTCCAGGCGGCGCTGTCGATCCTGGCGACGCGCATGTGCCCCTCTCGGGGCCGGTATCCGATATGTGCCGCGACCGGCTGAACGAGGATACCGAGGAAGAGATTGCCCACGCCCTATGCGTCGCCGCCATCCGGGAACTTTGGGAGGAAACCGGCCTCGTGCTTGGCCGATCGGGCAACTGGGCCGATCCGATCCCCACCGACTGGCAGGGGTTTGCCGCAACCGGCCATGTGCCCACGGCTGCGGCGCTCCAGTTTGTTTTCAGGGCGTTGACCCCACCCGGCAGACCGCGGCGCTTTGATGCGCGGTTCTTTCTGGTCGATGCCGACGCCCTGATCGGCGATCTCGATGATTTCTCGGCGGCCTCGGACGAGCTGTCGCACCTGCAATGGGTGCCGTTGCGCAGGGCCAGATCCTTCGACATGCCCTTCATCACGGAGGTTGTCCTTTCGGAAATCGAAGCACGCACCGGTCAGACCACACCTCCCACAAGCGTGCCCTTTTTCAAAAACAATGATGAAGAAAGCCTGTTTCTGCGGTTGCGCGGAAGGCCCATGCCGTCGTGACCCCGGCCTCTCCGGTTGCCCGGCGGCGCTGAGGGGCAGACCCCTCGCGGGATCACGCAGCCCGCGCAGCGCGTCAGATCACCAGAACCAGCGCGAGGATCGACACGCAAAGAACCGCCATACCCGCAAGTTCACGCATGCTCGGTTTTTCCCTGAAAAACAGGACCGACGCCAGAAGGCTCAGGACAAGCTCCACCTGACCGACGGCCTTGACATATGCGGCGGTTTGCAGCGTGAAGGCGATGAACCAGCCGAGCGAGCCGCCCATGGACATCACCCCGATCCACCCGGCGACCCGGCGCGCGCGCCATACTGCCGCAATCTGGGGCGGGTCGCGCAGCATCAGCCACAGCGCCATCCCGATCATCTGGGCGGCGGTGACAGCGGACAACGTGACACCGGCGCGCACGAAAGGGTCCGCCACGTCAATCTGCAAGGACGCCCCGCGGTAACACACCGCTGAAATCGCGAACAAAACGCCCGATGACAGCCCCAGTGCTACGCCGCGGTTCCACATCGCCGACCATCCCCACCCCTTGACGCCAGGCGGTGTGGAGAGCAGCAGGACGCCGACCAATCCCAAAGCGATGGCCGCAAAGGCGGGCCAGCTGACCCCTTCCCCGAGCAGGATCAGGCCAATAATGACCGACAGGATCACCTCGGTTTTCATCAAGGTCACACCGACGGCAAAGTTGCGTGACTTGAACAGGGTGACGACGCAGACCGTCGCGATGATCTGTGCGAGGGCGCCGCTCATCGCAAAGGCCCAGAACGCGCCGGTCAGTGCCGGCAGGGGGTGCCCTGTGTTTGTAAGGTAGACAGCCACCAGAACCGCCACAAGCGGCGCCGAGTAGAAAAACCGCGCGAAAGTCGCCCCGGTCGGCGACAACGTTGCGGTCGCCAGCACTTTTTGCAGCATGAACCGCAAGGTCTGGAACACGGCTGCGGCGAAGGTGACCGCGACCCACAGATCGGGAGACAGGAAAGTCATGCCTCCTCATGGCGCAGATTTCGCCCGTCCGCCAGAGGTGTCCGCCTCAGAGCTTCGGGTCCGGGTTTTCGGTGTGCCCATCCACAGCGATCACCTGGCCAGAAACGAGACGTGCACCCTCGGAGGCCAGAAACACCGCCATATTCGCGATGTCGCGTGCCTCGACGAACCGCTGCATCGATGTCCCCCCGGCGTAGCCCGCGTAAACCGCGTCACGGGTCATGCCCTTGGCCACCGCTTCGCGTTCAAGAACGCCCTCCATCCGGTCCCCTTCCACGGCCCCGGGGCAAATGGCGTTTGCCCGGATACCATGCGGGCCCAATTCCATCGCGAGGGTTTTCATCAGCCCGATCACCGCCCATTTCGCGGCCGCGTATGGGGCGCGATTGGGATATCCATATATTCCCGCCGTCGATGATGTGAGGATCACCGCCCCCGTGCCCCGCGCCTTCATGCCGGGTGCGGCGTGTTTGGCGGCCAGAAAGGCGCCTTCCACATTTACCGCCATGCAGGCGCGCCAGTCCTCCAAGGCGACCTCCTCGACCGGTGCGGTGGGGCCGGCGATCCCTGCATTCGCGCACAACACGTCGATGTGCGGCATCCGGGTGATCAGCTCCTGAATGGCGGCCTCGTCGGTTGCATCAGCGGTGCAGCGCTGCCATCCGTATGGGCAATCGGCCAGCGCCTTTTGGTCGATATCCGTTATCCAGACGCCATATCCCGCCGCCTCGAACGCCGCCCCCATGGCGCGGCCAATGCCCGACGCACCGGCCGTGATCAGTACCTGCTTCACCGCGGCGCCCCGACGTACCGGCCTGCCCCTTCGGGTTTGGGATGATCCGCCTGCGCTTTTGCAAAACGGCGCAGCGCCGCATCGACCTGCGGGCCTGCATCGGACGGGCGGCGTGTTTCGAGACTGACGTGCAGCAGAAAGTGTTCCCCCGTCGCCAGAAGCCGGTCGCCTTCGTACATCTCGTGCCAGAGGTGCATCTTCTTGCCACCGCCTCCCAACACCCGGGTACGCACGTCGATGATCGCACCGGCGTGGACTTCATCGACGTGCCGGATATGGGTTTCCGCGGTAAAATAGCTGCCGCCCGACGCGATATAGGCTGCATCGCACCCAATCAGTTCCATGAAGCGATCCGTCGCGTCGCCGAATGCCTGCAGGTATTTCGCTTCGTTCATGTGCCCGTTGTAGTCGGTCCAGTCGAGCGGAACGGCGCGGTGAATCGTCAGAACCGGCTGGGAGGGGTCGGCAATGTCATCCGCCCTCTGACCCAGAACCGACCGGGCGCGAATATCCGTCTCCTGTGCCTGCAAGAGCGCACCCGCGCCCCAGTTCTGCGCCTTCAGGGCGCGCATCATGGCGACCAGATTGTTGTCCCGAATGCGTTCAAGCGCGCGGATCGAATGATGCCCCGACTGCGCATCAGACTGCCCGGCAATCAGGTCGACCAGATCGTCGGTGAACTCGGGCACGTCCATCAGCTTGGTCCAGGGCCATTTCAGCGCCGGGCCGAACTGCGCCATGAAATGCTTCATCCCGGCTTCGCCGCCCGCAACGCGGTAGGTCTCGAACAGACCCATTTGCGCCCATCTGATACCGAACCCGTAGCGGATGGCGTCATCGATTTCTTCGGTCGTGGCGATACCATCCTTGACCAGCCAGAGCGCTTCGCGCCACACGGCCTCGAGAAAGCGGTCGGCGACATGGGCGTCGATCTCTTTCTTCAGATGCAACGGATACATCCCGATGCCTGTCAGTAGTCTCTTGACGCTCTTGACCACGGCGGCATCGGTTTCAGCGGTTGTGACAACCTCCACCAGTGGCAGCAGGTAGACCGGATTGAACGGATGGCAGACCATGATCTGCCCCGGGGCCGCAGCGCCTTGTTGCAGCTGCGACGGTTTGAACCCCGACGTGGACGAACCTATAACCGCCTGCGGCAGACAGGTCTTCTGGATCTCAGCGAAGGTTGCATGTTTGATGTCCAGCCGTTCGGGCACGCTTTCCTGTATCCAGCTGGCCCCGTCGACCGCCGCGGCAATCGACCCGTGACACGAGAGCCTGCCCTCATCCGGCAGGGCGACATCCAGCAGGCCCGGAAGCGACCTGCGGGCGTTTGCCAGCACTTCGTCGACCTTTCGGGCGGCATCAGGGTCCGGGTCAAAGACCTGCACGTCCCAGCCATTCAACAAAAAGCGCGCCGCCCAACCGCCGCCGATCACGCCGCCGCCAATGATTGCCGCCGTTTGCGTCATGGGAACGTCCTCTTCAACCGGCTGATATCCCAGCCGTAAAATGCGAGAACCTCGCGGGCCGCCGCCGCGCGGTCGCCGGGGGTGTCGTTGCCGCGGTTGAGCACCACGCCGAAATCACCGGCCACCGTGCCAAGCGCGGCTGTGCGAAACGCCTCGTCCACCCACATGACCACCAACGTGCCTTCCGGGTCGGCAGGATCGCGCAGCACCCCCGCGCGCGAGATGTCGTAAACACCGGCGCGCTCGGCGATCACGTCGCTCGTCAATGTCAGGGTTTGCCTGTCAGCATCATGGCGGAAGGCTACGACGCCCTGCCGTATCGGGTCAAAACTAGCGACCAGAACCCAGTCGCCGGCAAAATCGGCAGCGTCGAAGCGCGTCGTCGCGCCAATCGGCGCGTCGGTATCCCTGTAGCTGTCCGGACCCGATGGCCCGAAAGGCACGCAGCCCGCCACGGCAAGGCTGATCATCACCGGCCACGCGGCGGCCCTGAGCGTCGCGGACCCGGATGCAACTGATCCTGACACCGGGGCCGGGCAAGCCGCCTGCCCTGTCATCGCTTGGGTGCCCGTTTGACCAGCCCAAGTTTCTCGCGCACCTGCGCCGGGCCGATGACCTTTGCGCCCATGTTTTCGACAATGGTTGCGGCGCGCTCCACCAGGTGCCAGTTCTCGGCCAGAACACCCTTGTCCAGCCACAGATTGTCCTCCAGCCCGACACGCACGTGCCCTCCGGCCAGGACGGCGGCGGCGACATACGCCATTTGAGTGCGCCCGAGAGAGAAAGCCGAAAACGTCCAGTCCTGCGGCACGTTGTTCACCATCGCCATAAAGGTGTTGAGGTCGTTGGGCGCGCCCCAGGGCACTCCCATGCACAGCTGTACCAGCGCCGGCGCTTGCAAGACACCATCCGCCACCAGCTGCTTGGCATACCACAAGTGGCCCGTATCAAAGGCTTCGATTTCCGGCTTCACGCCCAGATCGGTCATCATGCGCCCCATCGCCGTCAGCATGCCCGGCGTATTGGTCATGACATAATCGGCTTCCGCGAAGTTCATCGTGCCACAATCGAGGGTGCAGATCTCCGGCAGGCATTCGGCCACATGCGCCACGCGGGCGCTGGCACCGATCATATCCGTGCCCTGCGGGTTCAGCGGCAGAGGCTCCTCGACATCGCCGAAGATCATATCGCCGCCCATGCCCGCAGTCAGGTTCAGCACGACATCGACATCGGCATCCCGAATGCGGTCTGTGACCTCGCGATAGTAGTCGAGTTTGCGACTCGGAGCCCCCGTCTCCGGATCGCGGACATGACAATGCACGATTGCGGCACCGGCCTTTGCAGCGGCAATGGCGCTTTCGGCAATCTGTTGCGGCGAGCGCGGTACATGCGGGCTGCGGTCCTGCGTGGCCCCCGAGCCGGTGACGGCGCAGGTGATGAAAACCTCGGTGTTCATTGTCAGCGGCATGGCGTGCTCTCCCTTGTGTTCGGGCGGAGGATGACGCAGAAATTCGCATAGCACTTGTCAAAATACGAAGAACACTTGATGCAAACCGAAAATATCCTGCGAACGACCCTGTTGGTTCTGGAGGATACCAATACCCTGTCGTTTGCCGCCGCCGTTGACCCGATGCGCGCGGCCAACCGGCACGCCGGACGCAGCGTGTTCGACTGGCGTTTCGCCACGCCCGGCGCCGCCGACGTCACCCTGACCAGCGGGTTGTCAGTGCCCGCATCTCCGCTGCACCTGACCGCCGCATGTGATCTGCTGATCATCGTCGCCGGGTTTTCGCTGGAGGTTCAGGCGACACCGGCCCTGCGCGCCAGCCTGCGCCGCCTGGCGGCCACGGCACGTTTCGTGGCAGGTATCGATGGTGGCCCCTGGATCATGGCGCGCGCAGGTCTGCTTGACGGGTATCGCGCGACGACGCATTGGGAAGATCTCGGCGCTTTTGCCACGACTTTTCCGAACGTGATCACGTCGGACGCCCGTTTTGTCGACAGCGGCAACCGCTTGACCAGTGGCGGTGCCGCACCGGCCATCGACATGATGCTGCACCTGATATCGGACCTGTTTGGCCCCGGCCTGTCGGACCGGGTGGCGGGCAGTTTCATCTATGATGCGAATACCGTCCCTGCCCGCCCGCAGAGCCGCAGGAAACTGCGGGTTCAGCATTCGCCGATCACCGCGCGGGTTGATGCGATCATGCAGGCGCACCTCGAAGACCCGGTCAGCATTCGCGATCTTGCCCGCACCCTGGGCATCAGCCAGCGGGCCCTGCAGATGCATTTTCAGACCCGGCTCGGGATCACCCCGCAAGCTCACTATCTGGACCTGCGGTTGAGCGAGGCCGACAGGTTGGTCACAGAAACCGGCGCCGCCCTTCACGACGTGGCCTTAAGCACCGGCTTTGCCTCGCAATCGAGCTTCGCGCGGGCCTACACGCGGCGTTTCGGCAGCTCGGCACGCAAGCGGCGGGCCGATCAGATCCGGGTCAATACGGCATAGGATGTTGTCGGTGCGCCGCGTCGATCTCTGCCAGAACCGCCTCATCCAGCGTGAGCTCAATCGCGCCGAGACTATTCTCAAGCTGCGCCGGTGTCGTCGCCCCAAAAATGATCGACCCCATGAAGGGCCGGGTCTTGCACCAGGCAAGCGCCATCTGGGTCGGGTCCAGCCCATGACGTTCCGCGATCGCGGTGTAAGCGCCGATAGCATCAAAGGCACGCGCGGTTTTGCGCCCGCCAAGGTCCTCGCTGAGCGACATGCGCGACTTCTCAGGCACGGCACCCCCCTGGTACTTGCCTGTCAACAAGCCTGCGGCCAGCGGCGAAAAGGCCAGGAGCGGGACGTCTTCCTGCACACTCATCTCGGCCATGTCGGTGTCGTAAAGCCGGCAAAGCAAGGAGTATTCATTCTGTACCGATGCCACGCGCGGGCCACCGGTGCGTGCCGCGGCTTCGAGCCACTTGGTGGTTCCCCACGCGCTTTCATTGCTGAGACCGAAGGCGCGGATCGTCCCCCGTTTGACCTGATCCTGCAGCGCACCCAATGCATCCTCCATATGGTTTTGGGTATCGAGCATAAGCTGCCCGGAGGGATCATAGGTCCAGTTCTTGCGGAACATGTAGCTGCCCCGGTTCGGCCAGTGGAACTGATAGAGGTCGATGTAATCTGTCTTGAGACGCCGCAGGGATCCCTCGATCGCCTCGGGAATTGTCTGCGAGGTGATCGGTGCACCATCGCGAACAATGGCGAGCCCCTCCCCGGAATGTTTTGTTGCCAGAACCACGTCGCTGCGACGCATGTCGCGTTCGAACCAAAGGCCGATGATCCGCTCGGTGCGCCCGATGGTCTCGGCGCTGACCGGGTTTACCGGATACATTTCGGCGGTGTCGATGAAATTGATGCCCGCGTCCAGCGCCCTGTCGATCTGGGCGTGGCCTTCTTCGGCCGTGTTCTGGGTGCCCCACGTCATCGACCCCAGGCAGAATTCGGAAACGTCGATGTTCGAGCGGCCCAGTCGGTTCATCTTCATCGCGGCAGTGTCCTTTTTGATGTGGCGCAACTCTAGCCTCTCCTCTGGTCACTGCAAGCAGCTTTGGCACCAGCAAAAAACAGGCCTTGCGCGGCAACGAAGGATTGAGAACAAAATAAGAACACACTATATTGCCTTGTATGTCTGTTTCGCATCCCCTGTTGTCCCGGCGCTCTGCAAAGGCGGGTCCGACGCTTCCGCTTTTAGCCACGGCACCGGAATTGCATCTGGCGCAGGCGCGTGTGCACGAGGCCTGCGGTCTCGCCCGGCGTACATTGGCCCTGTGGCTGGCCGCACAGACCCAGGGCCCGGTGATGTGGATCGCGCCATCCTGGACACAGGAACAGTTGCATTGCGATGGGGTCACGGCATGGATCGACCCTGCGCGGCTGATATTCATCCACCCGCGTCGCCCTGACGATGTGCTTTGGACAATGGAGGAGATTTTACGGTCGGGTGCCGTGGCTCTGGCGGTGGCGGATCTGCCCGGTTTACCGGGGCTGACACAGGTGCGTCGCATGCATCTGGCTGCGGAAACCGGGGCAGCCGAGGGGCAATATGCTCCCCTGGGCCTGCTGCTCACCCCCGGTGCTGGCGGGGCGGCCGGGGTGGAAACACGCTGGCATCTTTCCCCCGCACACACGAAAGGGCCGGAGACCTGGCGGCTGGAGAGATTGCGCGCCCGGACCGCACCGCAACAGGGGTGGGAGGTTCATCGCTCCAAGACCACGCAGGCGCTTCAGATCAAGTCGGCGTGACGGCATTGGCAAGCCGTACAAAAGGCTTATCTAGAGAATTGGTCACAGGGGATTTCTCGCCATGTCTTTGCAACTATCACGCCGCCTGCTGATCGCTTCGGGACTGGCGACATGGGCCACGACGGGGCTTGCAGCGCCGCAGCGCTACGACCTGGTGAAAGAGCGGTCCCGGGTGGCCTTCCTCTTCAAGGTAAACGGCGCGGCGCAAACCGGCACCGTTCCCGTCAGCACCGCCGACATACGCGTCGACCCGCGCAATCTCGCAGCCTCCAGCGCGGACGTCACGGCGGACATCCGCCGCGCCAAGACCGGCATGCTGTTTGTCACGCAGGCTCTGCTCGGCGCATCGGTGCTGGACGCGGCCAATCACCCCCTCGTGCGATACACCTCGACCCGGATCATTCTTGGCAGATCCGGGCGCATCTCGGAGGGTGCGAAAATCGAGGGTCAGCTGACATTGCGCGGGGCGACGCGGCCGCTGCAACTTGCCGCGACGCTGACGCGACCACCCGGGTCCGCGCCGGATGACCTTTCTGTTCTGAATATCCGGCTGAACGGTACCCTGAGCCGGCGGGATTTCGGCGCAACCGGATATCCAAACCTGGTCGATGACACGGTTGCTCTCGACATCAACGCAGAAATTCGGGCGCAGGGCTGAAAACGACCCCCTTTGTCGAATAACCGATAGGGCCGCAGGGGCATTCCGGTCAGGGTGAGGCAATATGCGCCTTCTGATCTCCTTTGCCGCCCTCTTTCTGTCTGTGCTGCTCCTGCAATTATCCTCCGGAGGCGTCGGGCCGCTGGACGCCTTGTCGGGCTTGGCACTGGGATTTTCCCGGCAGGAGATCGGCCTGTTGGGGTCAGCCCATTTCACGGGCTTCTTCATCGGGTGCTGGTGGGCTCCGCGCCTGATGGGAAGTGTTGGGCATTCGCGGGCTTTCGCCGCGTTCACGGCCGCTGGCGCGATTGGCCTGATGAGCCACATGCTGATCATTGATCCCTACGCCTGGGCCTTGATGCGCGTCGCCTCGGGCATGTGCGTGGCGGGCTGTTACACGGTCATCGAAGCCTGGCTGCAGGCCAAGGTCACGAACCAGACGCGGGGGCGCACGATGGGTGTCTACCGCGTTGTGGACATGACGGGATCCATGGCCGCGCAGCTGATCATCGGGGTCCTGGACCCTGCCAGCTATGTCTCTTACAACCTGCTGGCCATCGTATGCTGTGCAGCCCTGCTGCCCTTGACCCTGACCACCGTGCGCCAGCCGGAAACCCCCGCCTCCCCGCGCCTGCGGCCCCGTCTGGCCTACGAGCGCTCGCCCCTTGCCGCCGCCGGCGTGCTCGCGGCCGCCCTTTCATCGGCGTCCTTCCGGATGGTTGGTCCGGTCTACGGGCAGGAAGTCGGCCTCAGCATCGACCAGATTGCCTATTTCATGGCCTCTTTCGTGTTGGGCGGCGCCATCGCTCAATACCCGGTCGGATGGCTCGCGGACCGATTTGACCGCCGCCGGGTGTTGATCTGGCTGTCAATCGCCGCGGTGATCAGTTCCGCGATCACCATCTTTGCCTCCGGCTTGGGCACCGCGGGCGTGATGCTGACCGCCGGCCTCTTTGGGCTGACCACCTTCCCGATCTATTCGGTCGCGGCATCGCATGCCCACGACTTCGCCAGCGACGCGGAACGTGTCGAGCTCTCGGCGGCGCTGATGTTCTACTACGCCCTGGGGGCCATCGCCGCGCCCTATATCGCCTCGCTCCTGATCGACATCTTCGGACCAAAGGCGCTCTTTATTCTGATCGCCGCGGGCCACGTGGTGCTGGTGGTATTCGGATTGACCCGGATGCGCGCGCGTCCCGCGCCCGCAGATCGCACCCGGTTCACCTATGCGCCAAGAACCTCCTTTATCATCGGGCGGCTCACCCGGCGCAGCCGGTCGGAGCCGAAGGGCTGACTCCGTCGCAGGCGGCTTCAACAAATCTGGTCCTCGGCGCAAAGCTCAGGTAGAGGGTGACAAATCCGCGTAAAACAAAAGGCCTTGCCATGGCACGCCACCTCATCACCTCCGCCATTCCCTACATCAACGGGATCAAGCACCTTGGCAATCTGATCGGCAGCCAGTTGCCCGCAGATCTTTTCGCGCGCTACATGCGCGCGCGCGGGCATGAGGTCCTGTTTCTGTGCGCCACCGACGAACATGGCACCCCGGCCGAGCTGGCCGCCGCCAAGGCGGGCAAACCCGTGGCGGAATACTGCGCCGAAATGCATGCCATCCAGTCCGACATCGCAAAGGGTTTTCGGCTGTCCTTCGACCATTTCGGGCGCTCCTCCAGCCCGCAGAACCACGCGTTGACCCAACATTTCGCGGGGCGGTTGGCGGAGGCCGGCCTGATCCGGGAGGTCAGCGAGAAACAGGTCTATTCCCATGCGGACGGCCGCTTTTTGCCCGACCGCTACATCGAAGGCACCTGTCCGAACTGCGGATATGACAAAGCCCGCGGAGACCAGTGTGAAAACTGCACAAAACAGCTTGACCCGACAGACCTGATCGACGCCCGGTCGGCGATTTCCGGATCAACCGACCTGGAAGTCCGGGAAACCAAGCATCTTTACCTGCGACAGTCCAAGCTCAAGGACGATCTGGACGCCTGGATCGATTCAAAAGTGGAATGGCCGGTTCTGACCACGTCGATCGCGAAGAAATGGCTGCACGACGGCGACGGGTTGCGCGACCGCGGCATTACCCGCGATCTCGATTGGGGTATTCCTGTGCGCAAGGGCACCGAAGACTGGCCCGGCATGGAAGGCAAGGTTTTTTATGTCTGGTTCGATGCGCCCATCGAATACATTGCCTGCGCGGGCGAGTGGGCTGAGGCCAACGGGCTGCAAGCCGCCGACTGGGAGCGGTGGTGGCGCACCGACAAGGGCGCGGAAGACGTGCGCTATACCCAGTTCATGGGCAAGGACAACGTGCCGTTTCACACCCTCAGTTTCCCGGCGACTCTTATCGGGTCGGGTGAACCCTGGAAGATGGTCGACCATCTGAAGTCGTTTAACTACCTGAACTATGATGGCGGCCAGTTTTCCACGTCGCAAGGCCGTGGCATTTTCATGGATCAGGCGCTCGACCTTCTGCCGGCTGACTATTGGCGATGGTGGTTGCTGAGCCATGCCCCCGAAAGCAGTGATGCTGAATTCACCTGGGAAAACTTTCAGAGCTCGGTCAATAAGGATCTGGCCGACGTTCTGGGAAATTTTGTCAGCCGGATCACCAAATTCTGCCGGTCGAAATTCGGTGAAGCGGTGCCGGAATCGGGCGCTTACAGCGATGCGGAAATCGCGCTTATCGGCGACCTGACGGGCCGTGTCCGACGATACGCCGCGCTGATGGAGGCCATGGAAGTTCGAAAATCCGCGCAGGAACTTAGGGCCATTTGGGCCAGCGGGAACGAATACCTGCAGACCGTGGCGCCCTGGACGACATTCAAAACGGACCCTGAAAAGGCTGCCGTCCAGACCAGAATGGGCCTCAACCTTGCGCATCTCTATGCCGTGTTGTCCGCGCCGTTTCTGCCCGATGCCAGCGAGACGATCCTGTCCAGTCTCAAGATGCACGACAGCGCTTGGCCGGACAACATCGCGGACTTCCTGAATACCCTGCCCCCAGGGCATGCGTTCGAGGTGCCGGAAGTCCTGTTTGCAAAAATCACAGACGATCAATGTGCCGACTGGCAGTCGAAATTTTCCGGCCAACGGTCTGACTGACGACTGGATGTCTGATTCGTGTTGCAGGGCGCGCCCTCAGCTACGCCGCTTGCGCAGATAGGGGCTTGCGCGTGTTAAAACTCCTCCCAGCCGGAGTCCAGATCGACGTCTTCTTCGACCTTGATCGCCGCGTTCCCCGCTGACAGTGGCTGCCGCGCAGCAGCCGGTTCCGGACGCTCTGCATCCACGGCTACCGGGGCGGCCGCCGCGCTATGATCAAGGCGGAAGCGGGCAACTGCCGCGGCCAGCGCATCGGCTTCCGATGTCAACGCATGACTTGCGGCCGTCGTTTCCTCGAACATCGCGGCGTTTTGTTGCGTGACGTGGTCGAGCTCATTCACCGCGGTATTGATCTCGTTCAGCCCTGCGGACTGTTCACGGGCCGAGGCCGCGATGTTCGACACCCGCTTCGAAATCTCGGACACCGAAGTCACGATGGCATCCAGCGCACTTCCTGTCTTGTCGACGAGGTCGACGCCCTTCGCAACCTGATCTCCCGAGCTGGAGATGAGCACGTTGATCTCGCGGGCCGCATCGGAAGACCGTTGGGCCAAAGCGCGCACTTCCGTTGCCACGACGGCAAAACCGCGCCCGGCTTCCCCCGCACGCGCGGCTTCGACACCTGCGTTCAGCGCCAAAAGATTGGTCTGGAAGGCAATGTCGTCGATGACCGTGGTGATTTTCGAGATTTCCTGCGAAGAGGTCTTGATGGCGTCCATCGCCTCTACCGCCTGGCGCGCCACCTCCCCGCCTTTTTCCGCGTTGGATTGCGCATCCGTAGACATGGAGGAGGCCTCGTCGGCCCCTTCCGCGGCTGACCTGACAGAGCTGGTCAACTCATCCAGGGCCGCGGCGGTTTCTTCCAGCGTGGCCGCCTGTTTTTCGGTTCTGCGGGACAGGTCATCCGCGGCGGAGGTGATCTCACTGGTTTCATTCCGGATGGAATCGGAGTTATGCATCACCGCCGAAACAGCATCCTTCAGCGCGGCGACCGCCGCATTGAAATCCGCGCGCAGTTTTTCGTAATCGTCCGGGAAGGCGGTGGTGATGTCGCTTGTCAGATCCCCTTCGGAGAGCTTTTGCAGACCGATGCCAAGTGCATCGACAACGCTGCGCTGTTCTGCTGTGATCCGCGCCCGTTCCTGTTCCGCCCGGAGTTCGGCTTCCGCCGCACTTGTGACGTCCGACCCAAGGAAGATCACGCTTTCAACCTCGCCTTTCGGCGACATGACGGATGAGAAGCTACCCTCCACGACCAGCCGCCCTGCACCGGAGGGCGCTTCCACGTCGAAGCGCCCGAATACCGGCTCTCCGCGCAGAACCTCTGACCGCAGGTCACCGTCGCTTTTCGATCCGTCAGTCGCCCCTTTGAACAGATCGCTTAACCCGAGACCGGCTCCCTCGATCGCCTGCAGCGCCAGAACCTTTTTCATGTTGCCGTTGGCGTCGACGACGTTGCCTGCGCTGTTGAATTCAATCCGCAACTGATTTTCGTCAATGGTGTTCAAGACCGCGGCATTGCGCATCGCCTCGGATTGATCTGCCCATTCGATCACCGCCCCGATCATTTTCCCGTCGTCATCCAGCGCCGCGTTGAAGTTGATCTCGATCAGCGCATCGCCGATTTTTGCATTATGCGACAGCGGCAGAACCTGCAGACCCTCATCCCTGATCTTTCCACACAACGCGCGGAGCTCGCCGAAGTTCGAAAGATCAGAGCCAAGCGCACCGCGGGCGGCCAGATCCGGCCAGTCACCTGTCAGGTCGGCCATCAGATCGTTCAGCAGCGCATCGCAGGCCGGGTTCATGAACAGCACGGTCAGCTCTTCGTCAACCATCATCATGGGCGCGGTCGAGCCAACAAACGCCGCACTTTTGAACGCGCTTTCGCGTTCCGCTTTCTTGGCAACGGCCAACGCTTCACGGAACATGTCCAGACTACGCGCCATCTGCCCGACTTCATCCCCACGCCCGGTGAACGGCACCTCGGTGTCGTAGTCGCGATCCGCAATCGCATGCATCGCGCCATTGATCCGTTTCAAGGGCTGGGACAGTTGATTGCGCAGGAAATAGGTGAAAAGGGCAACCGCCACGATCATGACCGCCAATCCGGCGCCCAGTGCCTTCTTCTCCATCTCCGTCACGATCGCGATCTGGTTTTCGGTCGACCAGCCCGTCACTACAACACCAACAACGTCTCCGGCATCGCCAAAGGTGGCTGGATGCGCCGTGATCAACCCGTTGTCTGACACTGCGATCTGGCCCGTCTCCAGTACTTCTTGCGCAAGCTCGGTCGCGGCGGCCTCATCGAAGGCGCCGCTGTCTTCAGAGAAAAGAACCGTACCGTTCGATCTGACCACCAGGGCCCCCGCGGCATCGGGCTGTGCCGCCTTCAGAACACCGCTGACCAGGTCGCCGACCGCATTGGCATTGCCAAACTGGATCGCGCCCCCCATCTGCATCGCCATCAGGCCGGTCACTTCACCGGCGCGCGTGCCAAGCCCGTCATAAGTGATCTGCTTGACCATTCGGTGCTCCAGATAAGAGACGGCCGACACGACCGAGACCACGCAGATCACCACCATCGCCAGGCATTTGGCGAACAGGCTGTTGAAGATATTGCTGTGACTGCGGGAACTTTTGGGAAGCGGCATCAAGTGACCCTTTGCGTGTAAACTGGACGACATACCTGACCCATCGACTGCATCGGCAGGCAAACCTCCGGGCTGTTTACAAGCGAGGTCTTACAGAGCGCTTAACACGTCACCGTTTTGCGGTGGTTTTGGCACGGATCAATCACATGGGATTTTCAAAAAAGTCGACAAAGACCAGCGACCTGAGGTGGTACCCGCGGCCGGACTCGAACCGGCACGGCATTCCTGCCTGGGGATTTTAAGTCCCCTGTGTCTACCATTCCACCACGCGGGCACGCGGCGCACCATAGCGCAGCGACGGGCAGTGTAAACGGGTCAGATATCTTTTCCCGCTGGCGCGAGGGGACCCCCTTCCGCCATCAGGAATCGCTCTGACAACCACGGATTATTCTCCAGCGCGACCAACAGCTGGGCGCGGGCTTCATCAATGCGGCCAAGGTTCATCAACGTCAGCGCGCGCCCTGATTGCGCAGGCACATGCAGGGGCGACAGCATCAGCGCCTTGTCCAGATCCAGCAATGCCTCGGCGTAGTCTTCCCGAAGGAAATGAATATAGGCCCGCTGGTTGAAACCCTCTGCATAAAGCGGACAATATTCCGCCAACCGGTCGAACTCTCTCAGCGCGCCGGCAAAATCGTAGCTGTCACGCCGCCGAAGCCCGTTGTTGAGCACTTCCTGTGCCGCCTCGTTCGGGGCTCGCAACCACACCTGCCACATCCTGTCCGACACTGCGCGCCCGGCCTGATCATTCGCAGCGGCACGCGCCTCTTCGAACAACCCTTCGAGCTCTGCGGTAAAATCACCAGGGGCCGGGCATTCCGCAAAAACCGGCCCTGCGCTGAGGATGGCGGCAAGTAGTGTTCTCTTCATGACCCTAAGTTTGGCGCAACAACCGGATGCGTCAAGCGGTATCCGCCAACATCGTCTCCTTGACCGCCTCCATCGCCACATAGGTCGACGTGCCCGCCACATGCGGCAAGGTCGAGATCGTGTCGCCGAGAAACTGACGGTATTGCGACATGTCGCTGGTGCGCACCTTCAGCAGGTAGTCGAAACTGCCGGCAATCATATGCGCCTGCTCAATCTCGGGAACCCGGACCACTGCCACGTTGAAGGCTGACAGCGCCTTTTCCCGCGTATCGCTGAGCCGCACTTCGACAAAGGCGACGTGGTCCAGCCCCAATTGTATCGGGTCCAGCAGCGCGCGATAGCCGATGATCACACCGCTTTGTTCAAGCCGCCGCAGGCGGGCCTGTGTCGGGGATTTCGACAGTCCGATCCGCTTGGCCAGATCGGTGATGCTGATGCGCCCGTCTTCTGCGAGAACGGACAGAATCGCCCGGTCAAACCGATCGAGGCTTAACTGTTCATTCTGGTCATTCTTGTTTGATAATTTAATCATTTCGCCCTGCTCCCTTGCCATCTTCAGTCATTATGACTTCGAACTCTGATATATCCTATACAAAGTTTTCATTGGAGTTTGCGAAATGGTTCGTGACACATCTCTCTCCCTGCGCCATCAGATCGATTCTGGCACCTACGTGGATCAGGACGTCGTTCTGAGTGATCTGATCCGGACGGCGGATCTGTCAGATAAGTCGCGCGCGGCCATCAGCAAATCGGCGGCACAGTTGGTACGCGATATTCGCGACACCAGCGCACCGGGCCTGATGGAGGTTTTCCTGGCGGAATACGGGTTATCGACCGATGAAGGCGTAGCCCTCATGTGTCTTGCCGAGGCCCTGTTGCGTGTCCCCGATGCCGATACCATCGACGCGCTGATCGAAGACAAAATCGCCCCGTCCGACTGGGGCCGTCACCTTGGGCACTCCACGTCAAGCCTGGTCAATGCCTCGACATGGGCGCTCATGCTTACCGGCCGGGTTCTCGACGATGAGCAACCCGGGCCAGTGCGCCATCTGCGGGCGGCAATCAAACGTCTGGGAGAGCCTGTCATTCGCACCGCCGTCAGCCGTGCGATGAAGGAAATGGGGCGTCAGTTCGTGTTGGGTGAGGACATTAACGCCGCCATGCAACGTGCCGCAGGTATGGAGAAAAAAGGCTACACCTACTCCTATGACATGTTAGGCGAAGCGGCCCGAACCGAGGCGGACGCAAAACGGTATCACCTGAGCTATTCGCGCGCGATTTCCGCCATCGCGACGGCCTGCCGGTCCTCCGACATCCGCCTCAACCCCGGTATCTCGGTCAAGCTGTCGGCGTTGCATCCGCGTTACGAAGTGGCGCAGGAAACGGCGGTGATGACGGACCTCGTGCCGCGCCTGCGGGCTTTGGCGCTGCTGGCGAAATCCGCGGGCATGGGCTTGAACGTCGACGCCGAAGAAGCGGACCGGCTCGCGTTATCGCTGGAAGTCATCGACCGGGTGATGGCGGAACCGGCACTGGCAGGCTGGGACGGCTTCGGCATCGTGGTGCAGGCTTTCGGACCCCGGGCCGGCACGGTGATCGAGGCAGTGTACGATATGGCAAAGCGGCACGACCGCAGAATCATGGTGCGTCTCGTCAAGGGCGCCTATTGGGACACCGAGATCAAACGCGCGCAGGTCGAAGGCATCGATGGCTTTCCGGTTTTCACGCAAAAGGCCGCCACGGATGTCTCCTACATCTGCAACGCGAAAAAGCTGTTGGGACTGACGGATCGTATCTATCCGCAATTTGCCACACATAACGCGCATACGGTGGTCGCGATCCTGCAGATGGCCGCCGATCCGGAGTTGTACGAGTTCCAGCGCCTGCATGGCATGGGAGAAACCCTGCACAACCTGATCATGCAGCAAAATGGCACGCACTGCCGCATTTATGCACCTGTCGGCGCGCACCGCGACCTGCTGGCCTACCTTGTCCGGCGCTTGCTGGAAAACGGCGCCAATTCAAGCTTCGTCAACCAGATCGTCGATGAACATGTGCCACCCGAAGTGGTGGCGGCTGACCCGTTTGATGTCCTGCAATCCTCACCGCCATCACAGATCCCCCGCGGGCCGGAGATTTTCCTGCCGCTGCGCGCAAATGCCAAAGGGTTCGATCTGACGCACAGCCAAACACTGGACGCCATCGAGGCGGCCCGCACCCCCTTTGCGGCGCACCGCTGGATCGCCACACCCCTGCTGGCCGCAGAGGTCGATGCCGCTGGCCCGACAACCGATGTCAGCAACCCGGCCGACCCGGAGGACACGCCGGGAACGGTTCAAGCCGCCACGGCCGCAGACGTCGCAACCGCTTTCGGTCAGGCCGCCACGTGGTCCGAGCCGCTGGCAACGCGGCGCGCGGTTCTTTTGCGCGCGGCCGATCAGATGGAAAACCGCTATGGGGAGATTTTTGCGGTTCTGGCGCGCGAGGCAGGCAAGGGCTTGCCCGACTGCGTCGCAGAACTGCGGGAAGCCGTGGATTTTCTGCGCTACTATGCGGCACAAGCCACGAACACCCCGCCCGCCGGGATTTTCAGCTGTATTTCTCCGTGGAATTTCCCCTTGGCGATTTTCTGCGGGCAGGTCACAGCAGCCCTCGCCGCGGGAAATGCCGTCTTGGCAAAACCGGCGGAGCAGACACCGCTGACAGCCTTTCTTGCCGTCTCCATTCTGCATGAGGCAGGGGTGCCGCGCACTGCCTTGCAACTGCTTCCCGGCGGCGGTGATGTGGGGGCCATGGTGACGTCCGACCCACGCGTCGGCGGGGTCGCCTTCACCGGTTCAACGGCGACAGCCCTGCGCATCCGCGCGGCCATGGCGGCACATTGCGCGCCCGGCACGCCGCTGATCGCCGAGACCGGTGGCCTGAACGCGATGATCGTTGACAGCACCGCCCTTCCGGAACAGGCCGTGCAATCGATAATTGAAAGCGCGTTTCAGTCTGCGGGTCAAAGGTGTTCGGCGCTGCGCTGTCTCTACGTACAGGAAGACATCGCCGAAAGCTTCACCGAGATGCTGATCGGCGCCATGAACACGTTGCGCATGGGTGCGCCTTGGCACCTCTCGACAGATGTCGGCCCGGTCATCGACGACACCGCCCGCAAGGGGATCGCCGACGACGTGGAACAGGCCCGCGCCGATGGCCGCATTCTGGCCGAGTTGACGGCCCCGACCACGGGGACCTTCGTCGCGCCCACCCTGATAAGGGTCGACAGCATCACGGATCTGCAGCGCGAGATATTCGGGCCGGTGCTGCATCTGGCAACCTTCAAGTCGCACGAACTGGACAGGGTCATCGACACGATCAATGGCACCGGCTACGGGCTGACATTCGGCCTGCACACCCGCATCGATGACCGGGTTCAGCATATTTCCGAACGTATTGAGGCGGGCAACATCTACGTGAACCGCAACCAGATCGGTGCGATTGTCGGCAGCCAGCCCTTCGGTGGCGAGGGTCTGTCGGGCACCGGACCGAAGGCGGGTGGCCCGAACTACCTGCCACGTTTCGCGGAACCGGATCGTGAAACCCGAGACGGCACCTGGGACACACCCCTGCAAGACCTTCCGGTGCTGCCGCCGTGCCTTCCCACCCCGCTGTCGACTCACAGCCTGCCGGGACCGACGGGCGAGTCCAACCGGCTGAGCACCCTGCCACGCCCGGCGCTCCTGTGCATGGGGCCGGGATCGGATGCGGCGATGGCGCAGGCCCGCGCGGTCGAAGCCCTGGGCGGCGTGGCGGTTCTGGCGACCGGCGCCATCGATCCTGCGAAGCTCACCGAGGGACCCGCTTATGGCGGTGTGCTGTGGTGGGGCGATGCAGACACCGGGCGCGCGATTGAGACGGCACTGGCAAAGCGCGACGGGCCGATTATCCCGCTGATCCCCGGTCTTCCCGATACCGCCCGGGTGCGGTCGGAACGCCATGTGTGCGTTGACACCACGGCATCGGGCGGCAACGCGGCGCTTCTGGGCGCGGTCACCTGACCGCCTGCCCCCGGCGCCTGTGGTGCCGGGGTGCCTTGACGCCACCCGCCCGATCGCTCAGCGTAACGCCATGTTTCCAATACGCGACCACAACCCCTCGGGGGGCACCCCATATGTCACCTACATCCTGATGGCGGCCAACATCGGCATCTTCCTCAGCTACTTCGGCATTATGGAAGATGCACGCCAGATCAATGCCTTCTGGATGGACTGGGCGCTGATCCCCGCGCGTCTCGACCACGGTCAGGGAACATATACGCTGGTGTCGTCGATGTTCCTGCACGGTGGCTGGATGCACCTTGCCGGGAACATGCTGTTTCTGTTCATCTTCGGCGACAACGTGGAAGATGAAATGGGGCATCTGGGATACCTGCTGTTCTATGTCGCCACGGGCGTTATCGCGGGCCTTGCGCAATATGTCTCGGCCCCGGTTTCAAATGTTCCGACCGTCGGTGCCTCCGGGGCAATTGCCGGTGTCATGGGGGCGTATTTGCTGTTCTACCCGAAAGCCAAGGTCGATATCCTGATCATCTTCATCGTCTTTTTCCGCATCTTCCCGATTCCGGCCTGGATCATTCTGGCTGTCTGGTTTGCGATGCAGTTTGCCGGCGGCGTCGCCTCCGACCCGGATACCGGCGGCATTGCCTACTGGGCCCATGCAGGCGGATTTCTCGCCGGTCTGGCGCTGGCGACCCCTGTCTGGCTGAAACGCGGCGGGCCGGGATACTGGCGCCGCACCAAAGGGCATCCGCCCCATCCCGAAGTGCTTTATACCGTTACCACGAGCCGCATTCCCAAGGTCTCGCGGCGCAAGCGCGGCCCCTGGACGTAATGGGCCGAGGGCCGCTCTAGCTGCGCACCAGTTTCGCAAGGGGCGAGAAAAGCGCCTCATTTGCGCAGATGATCGTGCCATCAGCGATGATATCGCCCGCGGTATCGATTGCCTCGGCCAGGCCGCCTGCCTCCCGGACGATGATCAACCCTGCCGCCAGATCCCATGCGTTGAGGCGCCGTTCCCAAAAGCCGTCGTACCGGCCTGCGGCCACGTATGCGATGTCCAGCGCCGCGGCCCCCCAGCGACGAACGCCGGAACATACCGGTGCCACGCGGGCAATCTCCTTGAGCGTGTCGGGCAGATCGGGCCGGCCCCCGAATGGCAGCCCGGTCGAAAACAGGCTTTCAATCATTTTGCTGCGCCCGGAAACCCGCAGCCGACTTTCGTTCATCCACGCGCCGGCGCCCTTTTCAGCAAAGAACATCTCGTCCTTGGCCGGGTCAAAGATCACGCCTGCCACGATCTGTCCCTTATGCTCCAGCGCGATGGATACCGCCCAATGCGGCAGACCATGCAGAAAGTTGGTGGTGCCATCCAGCGGGTCCACGATCCAGCGCCGCGTCGGGTCCTGCCCTTCCTCACCGCCACCTTCTTCGCCCAGCCAGCCATAGGTCGGCCGCGCGGTCATAAGGTCTTCCTTGATGATCTTCTCCGCGTTGATGTCGGCGCGGCTGACAAAATCGCCCGCGCCTTTCATCGACACCTGAAGGTTCTCCACCTCGCGGAAATCCTTGACGAGAGCACGCCCGGCACGGCGGGCAGCCTTGATCATGATGTTGAGGTTTGCGCTGCCGACCATTTTACGGGCTCCGATGAGGGATCAGGCTGCGCGTATAAGTGCTGGCGACCGGCTTGCCAAGGGGGCTGATGCGCAAAGCCTTGGGCGGGGCGTCATGGCGGCAATGCACCGGGTGCAACTGTCGCGCATGGCTACCGTGCCGCCGCCCATGCGGCGACCCCACCCGCCAGTTCCGGCCGGAAATAGGCCACCATGCGCCCGCCGGGGTCGGCTGGTACGTGTGGCGCCCAGGGGGCTACCCCGTGCAGCGCCAGGCGGTGCACCAGATAAGCGGACCCCGGCGGCCCGTGCACCGGCACCCGCCGACAGGAATTGAACGCCTCCCGGCGCGCCGCCTGGTAGATGCTGGTCACATCGATGTCTGACAGGGTGTCGGTGCCGTGCCCCTCGAATACCTTTTGCATGGCGGTCTGAATGATCCGGTGGCTGCCCTCCCAGACGACAAGCGGCGCGGCGTCGGGATGTGCCTGCGTCAGCGGAATGCCCAAAACGAAGGCATGCGGTTCCCGAACAAAGCGGCGCTTGGGCGTACCAAGGCCGATAATCCCGTCCACATGGGCGGCATCCCGGTTCAGCCGGTACCGGAAGCCTGCATCGCCCTCTCCCTCGCGGGCACGCGGATAACCGGGATAGATCACCGAAAGCTGCCCCCGGTGCAGCGCAGGCCATCCGCCACAGTTCTGGGTGGCAAAATCAACCGCCGCCCCCCGCAGCGGACCGCTGTCCGCCACGCGGCCCGTCGCGTCATTGGGCAGCGCATCCAGACCAACGAACCAGGTCCCGCCACACTGATGTAGATGTTTATTTTCAGAGGCCTGTACAGCGACCTTAGCGCTGTTCAAAGCCTGTTTCGCCCATCTCTCAACAGCCGGTTCAACCGGAAACACCACCCACCCCTTGTCAAAGAAGGCCGCTACCATCCCGCCGCCTTCCGCATCATATTTGCCGCCACAAGCAACAGGAACACCGCAAAAACGCGTTTCAGTGGACGGGGATCAAGCGCATGCGCAATCCGCGCGCCCAGCGGCGTGGTGACCAGCGTCATCGAAATGGTGATGGCGAAGGCAATGACATTGACCGATCCGATCGTCGCGGGCGGGCGTATGTCTGCGGCAACGGGCGTGACCAGAAAGCCCAGAACGGCGGGCACCGCAATCAGCAACCCGAACCCGGCAGCCGTGGCAACGGCGCGGTGAATGGCCGTGTTGTAAAGGCTCATCAGCGGCACTCCAAAACTGCCGCCGCCAACGCCCATCAGCACGGAGAGAAACCCTACGGTCAGAGAGAGCGCAGCCCGCAGCACACCGCCGGGCATTGCCGATCCCAGCCGCCACGAACTGCGCCCGAAGGCCATGTAAAGGCCAATGGTCATCGCCAAACCCCCGAAAATGAACTGCAGGGTTGCGGTGCGCAGTTGCGCCACCACCAGCATGCCGGCACAGGCCCCCAGCATGATCCCCGGCGCCCAGCCCCGCAGGACAGACCAATCCACCGAACCTTTCTTGTTGTGGCTGTGCACGGATCGGGCCGAGGTGGCGATGATTGTCGCAAGAGAGGTCGCGACACAAATCTGCATCAGCTGTGAGCTTTCAAATCCAAGCGTTTGAAAAGCATAGAAATAGGCGGGCACGAGGACGATACCGCCCCCGACACCCAGCAAGCCCGCCAGCACGCCGGCAAACGCACCGATGACCAGCAAAAGGCCAAGCATTTGTAGAAGTAAAGCGGGGTCAGACATCGGGGACTCTCTGTTTTGGCCAGTCTCAGGCGGCATCGCGCCGGACGACATGCGTCAGCGCCTGTTCGACCAGTGCAGGCCCCGCACCGGGGTGATGTGCCCCTTCGGAGAGGACCCGCCGCCAGGCCCGGGCTCCGGGGCGGCCGGTAAAGAGCCCTAGCATATGGCGCGTGATCTGCCCCAGCTTGCCGCCCTGCATCAGATGCGCGTCGATATAGGGCAGCATCTGCAGCACCGCCTGTTCCGGCACCGTCGCCTCGCCGACACCGTAAATCAGCGGATCGGCCCTGCACAGGATCGCTGCAGGATCATGGTAGGCCGCCCGGCCAATCATCACCCCGTCGAGCCCCGCCTCCAGAAACGCCCGTGCCTGTTCAAGAGACGTGATGCCGCCATTGATTGTGATCTCCAGATTCGGAAACAGCCCCTTCATGCGCATCACCAGATCATAGTCCAGAGGTGGAATATCCCGGTTTTCCTTCGGGCTCAGCCCCTGCAACCAGGCTTTGCGCGCATGAATGCTGACCCTGTCGCATCCCGTGCCGACAACGCGCGCCAGAAACTCCGGCAAAACCTCTTCGGGGTCCTGATCATCAACGCCGATGCGGCATTTGACCGTTACCGGCACGGAAACAGCCGACCGCATGGCCGAGACACAGTCTGCAACCAGCGCCGGTCGCTCCATCAGCACCGCGCCAAAGCAGCCGGATTGCACGCGGTCAGAGGGGCAGCCAACGTTGAGATTGATCTCGCAGTAGCCCGCGTCCTCGCCCAGTTTCGCCGCCTGCGCCAATTCAGCCGGGTCGGACCCGCCCAACTGCAGCGCCACCGGGTGTTCCGCCGCCGAGTGATCAAGCAAATGCACGGATTGCCCGCGGATCAACGCCGCCGACGTGACCATCTCCGTATAGAGAAGGGTTTGCCCGCTGAGCAAACGATGCAGATACCGGCAATGGCGGTCGGTCCAGTCCATCATCGGCGCGATCGACAGTTTAGCGTGCTGGTTGATCTGCATCATTCAATGTACTTCAGGCTGTTGACCGCTAAAGCTGCGGTGCTGGATGACGCGGGAGTAGCCCGAGCTTGCTCCCACGACGAGTCATGACACACATAGCGCACACGAAAAACAGCCACAACGCCAAGCTCCTCTTGGGTGTCTGGCCCGTGCGCAGATCAGACAAAAACGCCGCGACCCCCGGCGCGACATTCCTTCGCCGCGACGATGCCCACCGCTGAACGCGCACCGAAAAGACACCTACCCCGCTCCATGGCGCGATCTGGATGTCGACCGCCGGATGCTCCTGATCCGCGACCGCAAAGACCCGCGCAACAAGACCGAAACGACCAGCACATTCCGCTGTTTGATTCCACTGGTTTTGACGCTTGGGCCTTGGTCATGGCGCAGGGCAAGCATCTGGGGACGCTTGAGGGCAGGATAGTCCCCTATAACTCTCGATCTGTTGGCACAGCCTTCCGGCGCGCCTGCGTCGAGGTTAGCGTGAAGGACCTGCACTTCCGCGATTTGCGGCACGAGGGCACAAGCCGTCTCTTCAAAGCGGGTGTCGCCATTGAACAGGTCTCCCTCGTAACCGGGCGCAAGGATTGGACGATGTTGCGCCGCTACCCGCAACTCCGGCCGGAAGCGCTGCATCGGCTGGCGGCATCGGGCGCGCCCTTCCCTTCCGACAACCTCGCGGCCGAGTGATCCAAGGCTCAAAGAGACGCCGTCCGGACCCGCCCATGTCTATTTCGGGCGGCACAAAACCACCGTAAAAAAGCGCGAAAGCATCAAACGAAAAATACTCGCAACGCGGCGCCTGCATCATAAACAACGCGCAATACACTTAAATCAACCAGATGAGCCAAACGCTCGCTTAGCAGATTGCCCTAATTGGACCCATAAGCGCTGACGTCAGACACTGACCGTATCAACTCTTTCGGCATCATCATATGCACCCCCTTTTCGCGGTTCACCGTCTGGGTGATCCGAAGATCCCCCGCTAGTGAACACAGCATATAGGCGTGCTCCCGGCTGATGCCCGTTCGCTCCGACACCAGCGCAATCATGCGGCGCAGTGCGATTTCGACACACACGTCCAGATCGGCGTGAAATCCCATCGTAAGCACATGCTCCGACGTTTCCGCTTCGGGGTAAGACACGTCGAGGTCGCGACGCACGGTCAGGCGGAACCGCCCCTGCAGGGCCGTTTCGATGGCAGTGACACATACCTCGCCATCGCCCTGCGCGCCATGCCCATCGCCACAGGAAAAAAGCGCGCCTTCCGTAAAGACCGGCAAGTAGAGGGTGGTGCCCGCAACGAGTTCCTTGTTATCAAGATTGCCCCCGTGGGCACGCGGCTCAATCGTCGAAATCCGGCCCCATTCAACCGGTGGAGCCACAGCCATCACACCAAAAAAAGGCGCAAGCGGTAGTTTCAGCCCCCATGGCATTGTCGCCTCCTTGGTCTCAGTATCCAGCGGGATCGTGGTGGCCTGGGTATCTGGAAAATCTTCTGGCAGAGTGCCAACCAACGGGCGGATCACGTTATACCCCCAGTCCTGCCGCAGCTGCACATCCAGAATATCCACTTGCAACACATCACCCGGCCTCGCGCCTTCAACGGCCACCGGTCCGGTCAGGATGTGGCCGGGCACCCAGGGCACGCCAGCCTTGTGGATTTCAAGCAGTTCAGGTGGCACGTGATACCCGTCGCCCGGCAAGACTTGCGGCCCCCCCGACACCGTATCTATTGTGACTTCCTGCCCGCTGGTGATGGTTGTCACCGGCGGCAGCTGCGCGTCAAAGAAGCCCCAATGGCAGGTCTTTGGGCTGGCATTCACAATCATGCGGGCATCCTTTCCTCAACGAGGCTGACCCAATAGGAACAGCCGGTGGGGATCACCTCGTCATTAAAGTCATACTCCGGGTGATGCAGGCCCGGCCCTGCGCCGACCCCCAGCTGAATGTAGGCGCCCGGACAGGCCCGGAGCATGTAGGCGAAATCCTCACCGCCTGTTGTACGCGGTGCATCGGTGATGCATGTCCCGGCCACCGCGCGCGCCGCGGAAATACAATGCGCGGTCTCGGTCTCGTGGTTGGCCATCACCGGGTAAGGTTCTTCATCAAATCCAAGCGCGGCCGCGGCCCCGTAACTTTCGGCGGTGAGTTTTGCCAGAGCCTCAATCCGGTCCAGTGTTGCGGCGCGTACATCCATGTCGAAACTGCGCACGGTGCCGCGCAGCACTACATGCTCGGGGATCACGTTGAAGGCTTCGGATTCGGTTCGGAAAGAGGTCACTGAGACCACCAGAGGCTGTTGCGGATCCGTGTTTCGGGAGACCACGGACTGCAACGCCATGACAATGGCTGAGGCCGCCAGCGTTGTATCCACCGTGTTATTGGGCCGGGCGGCGTGCCCCCCTTTGCCGCGCACGTTGATGTGGAAGCTGTCGACCGCAGCGTAAAAAGCACCCGGGCGGATGGCAAATTGACCCAGAGGCAAAAGCGGAGAGTTGTGTAACCCGTAAATCTCTGAAATGCCGAACTTGTCGATCAGACCATCCTGCACCATGGCCTCGGCACCAGCACCTCCCTCTTCTGCGGGCTGGAAAACCACCGCCACCGTGCCATCGAAATTCCGCGTCTCCGCCAGATACTGCGCGGCCCCCAACAGCATAGCGGTATGCCCGTCATGCCCACAGGCATGCATCTTGCCGGGGGATTGCGAGGCATGCTCAGCTCCGGTCGCCTCGAAGATCGGAAGCGCATCCATATCCGCCCGCAATCCGATCACCTTGCCGGAGACCGTGCGCTTGCCATGGATCAGACCGACAACACCTGTTTTGCCGATCCCGGTCACAACCTCGTCACAGCCAAAGGCGCGCAGCTTGTCTGCCACGATGCCGGAAGTGCGTGGCAGATCATATTGCAGCTCCGGGTGCTGGTGCAGATCACGGCGCCATGCGGTTACTTCGGCATGCAGTTCAGCAAATCGGTTTCGGACAGGCATGTCATTGGCTCCTTTGTGAGACGTTAAGGACTTCGGGTACGGTCAGGCAATGCGTGGGTCCAGTACATCGCGCAAAACGTCACCAAACATATTCAGACCCAAAACCGTGAGTGCCACTGCCGCGCCCGGCACGAGCGCTGTCCATGGGGCGATGTCCAGATAGTCGCGGCTGGCCTGGATCATCAAACCCCAGCTTGCATCCGGGGGCTGCGTGCCCAGCCCCAGAAAAGACAGGCCGGCCTCGGCCAGAATGGCAAATGCGAGACTGATCGTGGCCTGAACTATGATCGGGGGCATGATGTTGGGCAGCACATGACGCAGGATCATCTTCCCATCCGAGGTGCCGACGGAACGCGCCGCCTCGACATAAGGCATTTGTGCAACGCGCAGTGCTTCGCCGCGGATGATGCGCGCCAGATAGGGCGTAAAGGCGATGCCGATGGCTATGATTGTATTGGTCAGGTTTGGCCCCAGTACCGCTGAAATCGTCAGGGCAAGCAGCAGCGCCGGGAAAGCCAGCAGCGTATCCACCAGCCGCATCAGCACATTGTCGATCCACCCGCCGAAATAGCCTGAGACGACACCAATGGGCAGCCCGATCAGCAAGCTCATCAACACCGCCGTTCCCGCGATCATCATTGATGTTTGCGCGCCCAAAAGCACGCGGTACATCAGATCACGCCCCAACTGATCGGTGCCAAGCGGATGCGTAATTGAGGGCCCGGCGAGCCGCGCGCGCATGTCCATCTGCGTGGCCCATGTCTCCGGGATCAGCAATGGACCAAAGAGAGCGGTCACAATGACCAGCAGCAGGATGGTTCCGCCAAAGATGCCCTTGCCCGTCAGAAACCGCCTCATGACAGTTTGATCCTCGGATCGATGAGGGTGTAGAGCAGATCGACAATCAGGTTGGTGAGCATGACCACAGCGGCAATGACGAATACGGTGCTCTGGATCAGCGGGATGTCCCGGTTCAGCAGGGCCTGATACGTCAGCCAGCCCATACCCGTGAAATTGAACAGGCTTTCGATCACGATGATCGAGCCGAAAAGATAGCCCACCTGCAAACCAGCCACCGTTATGACCGGACCAATGGCATTCGCGAGCGCACAGCGCCAGATGACCGTGCGTTCTCGCAGGCCCTTGGCGCGGGCCATACGGATGAAGTCCTGCCCCAGAACAGACATCATCGTCGAACGGGTCATGCGCGTCAGATGGGCCATCAGCCCGAGACCCAGCGCTAAAGAGGGCAAAAACGCATGGCGCACAGCGCCCAGAAAGTCATCTGCCGGATGTACAAAACCAGAGGAGGGGAACCAGCCCAGATACCGCGCAAAGAGCAGGATCAGCATGATCCCAAAGAAGAAATCCGGCAGGCTGACGCCGAAAAGCGCCGTCGTTGAGGCAGTATTGTCCTGCCATTTGTCACGATGCACCGACGCCCAGACCCCAAGCGGGACGGCACAGGACAGGGCAATCGTCATCGACATCACCACAATGAGCGAGGACGCAACGACTTTATCCGCGATCAACGGACCAATCGCCGTCTTGAACACCAGCGAAGTGCCCCAATCGCCCGTCATAATCCCCAGGATCCAACGCCCGTATTGAACAATCAGCGGGTCGTTGAGCCCAAGGCTCTCGCGCAGACCGGCCAGCGCTTCGGGATTGGATTGCGTCCCCATGATCACCATCGCCACGTCACCTGGCAGGATGTTTGTGACCATGAAGGTGATCACTGAGATCAGCAGCAGCGTCAGCGCCACGGACAGCAATCTGTTGACGATATAGGTCATGGCCGCCTCCGCATTGGGTGGGTCCGGGGCGCCGGCAGCGCCCCGGACAGCTGCATCAGGCTTTCAGCCAGACCTTGTGGAAGTTCATCTCTGACCCATTGGGCTGAACGACGGTGTCAAGACCCATCACGTTCGGCTGTGCCCCGATGGTGCCATTGCGGAACCACAGAATCACATCGAGCGTGTTCTCGTTGATGTATTGCTGTACGTCCTTGTAGATCGCCATGCGGGCGTCTGTGTCCACGGTCACGCGTGCCCGCTCCAGCATCTCGTCCAGCGCCGGTTCAGAGATTTTGCGATAGTTGAAACCGCCAGTGGAATGGTAGAGCGAATAATACAGGAAATCCGGCTCCCACAGGGTGAAGAAATTCATCATCGTGACCTGGAAGTCCTTATCGACCCAGACCTGGCTCAGCCAATCCGACCATGTGAGCTGCTCGATGCTCATGTCGACGCCACCGGCACGGAACCACTCCAACATGATCTGCGCACTGTCCACGTGATAAGGGTAGTTGGTGGTCACCTTGAACACGATTTTCAGGTCTCCGGGGCCGTAGCCTGCTTCCTGTAGCAAAGCAGCTGCGCGTTCGAAATCCTGCGGGCGCTGGCTGATGGCGTCATTGTAGGAGGCCGATGTCGGGAAGCTGGGCGAAGCGGAGGTCTTGCCCTGTCCCCAGAGCGCGCCCTGCATCAGGGTTTCCTTGTCAATCATCAGATCAAAGGCTTCACGGACACGCGCATCCTTGAAGGGTTCGAAATCATGGTTGAAGTTCACGAAATCCCAGTTGAGCGGGAACCACGCCACCGTCTGGAAATCTGAATTGCCCTCGAATTCGCTCATCCGGTCGAGCGGAATGTCGTTGATCATGTGCAACTCACCCGTCCGCAGGCCGGTCAGGCGCACCGTTGGCTCCGTGATCTCGCGCGAGATGACCTTGTCCAGGTAGGCTGGTCCCCCGAAGTAGTCGTCAAACCGCTCAAGCTCGACCTCATTCCCGAACTCGCGGCGGATGAATTTGAACGGCCCCGCGCCAATGGGCGTTTCACCCTGCACGTCACCGGTGCCTTGCGGCATCACAACGCCCGCGCCATTCTCCGCAAGACGTGACAGGAAAGGCGCATTGACGGTTTCCAGCTTCACAATCACCGTCAGATCGTCGGGTGTCTCGATACTCTCCACCGCGTTGAACACTTCGAAGTTCACGGCCCCGGTCTCCGGGTTCATCACGCGCTCAAAGGAGTATTTAACATCGGTCGATGTCATCTTGTCACCGTTGTGAAACATCACATCGTCGCGCAGTCTGAAGGTGTAGGTCAGCCCGTCATCCGATTGCTCAAAGCTGGCTGCAAGGTTTGGAACGATGTTGAAATCCGCGTCAGCCGACACGATACTTTCGTGGACGTTCTGCAACAACCGGCCTGTGGAGGCCGTTCCCGTCTGGTGCATGTCGAGGTTCTGCGTCGTTTCGGAATGCCCCCAGATCAGGGTGCCACCGCGCACCGGTTCCTCAGCAAACACCGCGACGGGCGCGCCGGTCACGATCGCAGCCCCCATGATCGCGGTCGTTGATTTCAAAAATTCTCTGCGTTTCATCTTGTCGTCTCCATGTCTGGCGCAGTCTCTGCGCAATTTGCAAGTAAAACGGCCTGCTTTCTGCAGGTCTTCATTATTGTGGAAAACCCGGCCGCTCCGAGGCCACGTCAAGCGCCTGCTCCAGCGCCATGCCAAGGTTTAAAAGCGGCCCTTCATCGAAAAGCTGGCCCCACAGCGATATCCCCTGCGGCACCCGGAAGGTACGTTCGCCTTCCGCTTCACCGGTGGTCAGCTTGCCTGCGCCCAAAGACGCGGCAGAGCGGGTCGCGATCTGCTCAAATCCTGCCCGCAAATGCAGACAGGGATGGCCTGTGAAATTGCTCGCCACCAACATCGGCCCGGTCATAAAGGGGCCGATCAGCGCATCGACACCCTCCATCATCTCGCCCACCGCCTGCATCACACGGTAGCGCAGGCGATCAAGGTTTACGTGATCGACTGCGGACAGGAACCGTGCCTTGCGCATGGTGTTGGGCCAGGCGCCTTCCTCCTGCCATTTCAATGTGTCATCTGCATCGGTCAGGGTCAGCTCTTCGAATGCCGCAGCGGCTTCGGCGTAAAGCACATTCATCAGCGCACCGTAGGGCAGGTCTTCCAGCGTGACCTCCTTGACGGTAATGCCCAGCCCCCTGGCAGCCACCAGAGCGGCGCGGTCAACATCGGTCGCGCCTTCCTCGAAGGCCTCCGGCAAGTATCCCAAAACCATACCGTCAATGCTGCGCCTTGCATCAAAGACGAAGGGGGCGGCGATGGATCCGCGATCCTTTGCGTCATGGCCATTCAATGCTGCCAAAACGAGCCCTGTGTCCTCAACCGACCGGCAGATCGGGCCCACCTTGTCCAGCGACCAGCAGAGCGCCATCGCACCGGTCCGGCTGACCCGTCCGAACGTCGGTCGCAGGCCGGTCGTGCCGCAGCGTTGTGACGGTGACGTGATCGACCCGAGCGTTTCTGTTCCAATGGAAAACCCGCACAGCCCCGCCGCCGTTGCAGAGGCCGATCCCGCACTCGACCCGCTTGAGCCTTCGTTCAGGTTCCAGGGGTTGCGGGTCCAGCCGCCATACCAAAGATCGTTGTAAGCGAGCGCGCCCAGGGTGGTTTTACCCAGCAGCACAGCCCCCGCCGCCCGCATCTTGCGCGTCACGGCAGCATCCGAGCCCGGTACCCGGTTCTGAAACGGCTCAGCCCCCCATCCGGTGGTGATCCCCTTGGTATCAAAGAGATCCTTAAGCCCATAAGGAATTCCGTGCAGCGGCCCGAGGCTCACCCCTGCCCGCGTCAGGTTATCCATCGCGTCTGCCTCAGACAGCGCCACATCGGCCGTGACGGTGGCGTAGCATTCCAATTTCGGGTTCAGCTTTTCGATCCGTGCAAGGTAGATCTCCGTCAACCGGCGGGACGTGATTTGTCTGCTGGCCACCCAATGTGACAGGGCTGTCAGCGGGGCAAAAGCAATGTCTTCGTCGTTGTCTGGCAGGTCTAACGGTCTTTGAGACAGGCGCAGATCATCCAGGCCATGCGGCATGGTGAAACTAGGTAGTCGTGGATCAAATCGGCAGGCCATTGGGGTTGCATTGTCCAGAACCACGCCGCGGCGCGCCTGTGCGGAGAGGAGCTGACCCTCGAGGTTGCTAAGCATCTGGTCCCGTTCAGCAGGCGTGTATGTCACCCCCATCAGCTTTTCGGCGGCGGCAATGTCAGATGCGGTGAATGGCTCTGTCATATCTCTGTCCCCACGGTGAAAAAGGTCTTGCCTTCAGCGGTAGCGGCATGGCCAATTTCGCCTTCCAGCGCCCGAAAGCGTGTTTCCAGATGATCGCGCATGGCGTGGCGGGCGGCGGCAGCATGCCCCAGCGCGATGGCGTCGACGATGGCCAGATGCTCTGAATGGGTGACCGCCAGTGACGCCCCGTCCCGCGCCTTGGCTCTGATGGCTACCCAATCCGGGTTTGACCGGATCTTGTCGAGCAGGGCATAGGCTGTCAGCAGCGGACGGTTGCGCGCGCATTGTGCGATCAGCCGGTGCAGCGCGCCATCCCACAATTCCGTTGCCTGCGCATCACCAGCTTCAAATTGCCGTTGCGCCAGATGCCGCAACCGGGCGATCTCCTCCGGCAGCATCCGCGTGGCGCAGAGTGCTGCCAGCTCCGGCTCAATACACAGGCGCGCCTCCATCACCTCAAGCGTGTTCGTCTCTCCGGTGATCTTTGCCGCCAAATCCCCCATCGGGTCCGCCGGCTGTCCGATGAATGTACCCTTGCCCTGTCGCCGCCAGACCAGACCTTCCTCTTCCAGCGCATCCAGTGCCTGACGCACATGCCGTCTGCCGACGTCAAATCTCTCTGACAGGCTGCGTTCGGTTGGCAACTGCCCGTCTTCGCGCCATTCACCGGATTTGATCAGCGCGAGAAGCCGCTCCCTGACTTGCAATGATGACCTGTTGAGTGTCATGCCACCTCCCTCATTTCAGTACTCCACCGCATGTGACTGGCTGGTCTTTCCGCGGGCCTTTCTGCGTGCCTCGGCGGCTGCAATGTCGGCATCAATCTCGTCCCGCGTGGGCACGCCCGAGAAACGTGCCGCTGTCGGCATGCCCTTGGCGAAATGCACGTATCGCTCCTGCGCCACGCTCCAAAGACGCGACAACTCGGCCAGAGGATCAGCATGATCATCCGCGCGCAGGTCGAGCCAGGGATGGGCCTCACCGCGATGGATCACCAGACCGGCGGCTTGACGCCCCCGTTTGTCCCCGCCAGCGTCCTCACCAGCTTGCATCGCGACGATCAGGCGTTCGGCAAAGGGTAAATCGGCCCCTGCCTGAAAAGCCTCCGAGGTGGCGCGCAGCACCCCCGGCCCTGCCAGCATGTTGCCCGCAACCGAGTGGTCGTGTCCCTGCAGATGCCCGGCCCATTCCACGCAATCCGCACCGGTATGGGCGGCGAAATCACCTGCCGCGTCCATCATATGGGCCTGACGAATAGCGCGGCCTTCATCCCGCGCGACCAGATCCGCCAGTACCGCCCTGGCAGGTTCGCCGGCATTCAGCCGGTCGCGCCCTTCTGTGCCCCAAACCGGATTGCAGAACGCCTGACTGGCAACAGCACCTTGTGCGCACAGGTAAGGCACCACCGCACCGCAGGCGAAGAACTTGCTCGCCACGATCAGGCCGACACTGCCCTCCGCGTCCCGTGCAATCAGCGACCAGGTCATCGGCCCACCGCATAGGCTTGCATCAGGCGCGGTGTCGCCGCCGCCCGCAGCAGGCCATCCTTTTCTCGCAAAGCCGCCGTCAGCCGCCCCACCGTCCAAGGCTCCGCCACCGTTACCTTGTGACCCCGTGCACGCAGCTCCGCGATAGCATCCGGGCCCACATCGGGTTCAATCATCATCTCGCCGGGACGCACTTCGCGCGGGAAGAACGACCCCTGGAAATGCATAGAGTGGAACAGGGGCGCATCCATACCTTGCTGCAAACCCAGACCGAAGTGGACAAAGCGCAGGAACCAGATCAACTGCCACTGATCCTGCTGGTCTCCACCGGGCGTGCCAAAGACCAGCCGGACGCCATCCTTCTCGGCAAGACTTGGCGACAGCGTGGTTCGCGGGCGGCGACCGGGGGCAAGCGATGTGGGCAAACCTTCGTCGAGCCAGAACATCTGGGCCCTTGAATTGAGCGGAAACCCCAGACCCGGAATAACCGGATTGCTTTGCAGCCAGCCGCCCGACGGGGTGGCCGCCACCATATTGCCCCAGCGGTCGATGATATCAAGATGCACTGTATCGCCGCGCTTTTCGGTCAGGTGGGACATGGTGGGTTCCTGCGCCGTCACGTTACCCACATTGAAGTCGCGCTGGCAGCGTTCGATGTAAGCATCCGCCAGGTGCTCAAACCCGGGCACCCGGCCCGGACGCTGCGCCAGCGACGCTTTGCTGCCTATCAGCGCGCGGCGCTCCATGTTGTAAGCATCGCTCAACAGCACCGCCATCGGGATGTCGCTATGGGCCGGATCACCATAGTAAGCCTCCCGATCCGCATAGGCGAGCTTCATCGCCTCGATCACGATGTGCGCGAACTCCGCGCCGTTCGGATCCATCGCGCCCAGATCGAACCCCTTGAGGATCGCCAGCGCTTGCAGCATCACCGGCCCCTGGCTCCAGGCATCGGTCTTGTGCACGGTCCAGCCATGGTACCTGTAGCTCAGCGTGTCTTCGTAAGTTGCGCGCCAGGCCGTCATGTCTGCTGGCGCCAACACCGCGGCATGCGGGGCCTCCGACACATCCATTACATGGGCGTCCTCAAGATACGCAAAGATCGCATCTGCCACGAAACCTTCACGCCACTGACGCCGGGCCTCGTCGATCCGCGCGTCGCGCGTGCCGCCTTCGGACGCCGCCAACCTGTCATAGGTTGCGGCCAGATCGGGATTTCTGAAAAGCCTGTGCGCTTCGGGCGCCCGTCCGCCTGGTGTCCAGACCTCGGCCGAGCTGGGCCACTCCGTTGCAAAGAAGTCGGCCAGACCCGCAATCGTATCTGCTACTCTGGGCAATACCGGGTGCCCGTCGCGGGCATAGTCGATCGCGGGTTGCATGACCTCGCGCAGACCCATTGTGCCATGATCGCGCAGCATCAACATCCAGCCATCAAAGGCTCCGGGAACCACGGTGGCCAGCAGGCCGGACCCCGGCACCAGCGTCAGCCCCTGCGCCCGGTAATGCGGGATGGTGGCGGCAGCCGGTGCCACGCCTTGCGCACACAGTACTTCGGTTTTACCCGTCTTTACGGAATGGAAAATCGCCGGCATGTCGCCTGCCGGGCCGTTCAGATGCGGCTCGACCACCTGCAGGGTCAGGGCGCAGGCCACGGCGGCGTCGAAGGCATTGCCACCCTTCTCCAGGATCGACATGGCCACCGCCGACGCGATCCAATGCGTCGAGGTGGCCACGCCAAAAGTGCCTCTGATCTCGGGTCTTGTGGTGAATTCGGACATGTACACTCCAGACCCCTCAGTGCTCACGAGGATCGAGCGCATCACGCAGCCCGTCCCCCAGCAGGTTGAACCCCAGGACCACAAGGAAAATCGACAGCCCCGGCCACATCGCCATCCAGGGGGCCTGATTGAGGAAATTCTTTGCCGTGTTCAGCATCGACCCCCAGCTGGGAGCCGGTGGCTGCTGGCCCAGTCCGAGAAAAGACAAGGAGGCTTCGGCAATGATGGCTGTCGCGATGGTCAGTGTGGCCTGCACAAGGATCGGCGGCAGGACATTGGGCAGAATGTATCGGCTTAGGATGCGATGGGTTGGCAAGCCGATGGCCCGGGCACTGTCCACGTAGTCTTCGGATTTGATATTGATCACCTGCCCGCGCGTCAGGCGGATAAAGATCGGCGTGGCCGAAATCCCGATGGCAATCATCGCGTTGGTCAGTGACGGCCCAAGGAAGGCCGCGAGCGCGATGGCGAGGATCAGGAAGGGTGCTGCCAGCAATGCTTCCGTACAGCGGGAGATTACGGCATCGGTCCAGCCGCCGAAGTAGCCCGCCACGAGACCCAAGGGAACGCCCGCGATCACCGCTATGCCGACCGAAACCACACCCGCCAACAATGACGCCTGCGCGCCCCAGATCATGCGTGCCATGACATCGCGCCCGATTTCATCCGTCCCCATCCAATGCGCCCAACTGGGGGCTTTGCGCACCGCGCCCCAATCGGTCGCCGCCGGATCGGGGATCGGCAGAATAGGCGCGGCCAAAGCAATCAGAACGAAGAAGATGACAAGACTGCCGCCCAGGAGCGCGCTGCGATGCGCACGAAGCTTCTTCCACACACGGTTTTCAGGCTTGGCGGTCAGAACCGGATCTGAGGTCAGCTCGGTTGGGGCGGCGTCTCGCATCTTACTGCTCCCTCAGACGCGGGTTCAGAACAAAATACATCATGTCCGCCAGCAGGTTCATGAAGATGAAGCCGACGGCGGTGACCAGCACGATCCCCTGAACCACCGCATAGTCACGGTTGAACACCGCATCCACCACGAGCTTGCCAAAGCCGGGGATGGTAAAAATCTGCTCCGTCAAAACCGCACCGGCGATCAGCTCGCCAAAGAGCAGCGCGGTGAGCGTCACGATCGGGGTCAGCGCGTTCCGGAAACTGTGTTTGAGGATCACCACACGTTCAGAGAGCCCCTTGGCGCGCGCGGTGCGCACATAGTCAGCGCTCAGAACGCCCAACATCGCTGAGCGCGTGTGTCGCATCAGCGTTGCGGCCAATGCTGTCCCCAAAACGAAGGAGGGCATCAGCATCGTGCGAATGGATTGCCAGAAATCTTCGGACAAGGGCACATAGCCCGACGCGGGCAACAACTGCCATTTCACCGAGACCAGCAGGATCAGCATGATCCCCAACCAGAAATTGGGAATGGAAAGACCGGATAAGGCGACCACATTGGCCACGTAGTCCGTGACCGTGCCCTTTTTCACCGCTGACAGAATGCCCGTCGGGATACCGATCACGAGGGCAAAGATCATTGACATCGTCGCGAGTTGGATGGTCACCGGCAGTTTCTGTGCCATCAACTCGGTGACCGGCTGATTGGTCCTGAGCGAGGTGCCCAGATCGCCTTGCAGCGCATTGCCGATCCACGCCAGATATTGCACCGGGATCGGGTCATTCAGGCGGTACTTCTCGCGCAGAAATTCGAGCACTTCGGGATCACGTTCCTCGCCCGCCAGCACCAGCAGCGGGTCGCCCGGCAGCAGCTTTTGCAGGGCAAAGACGAAGATCGAGATCAGAATGATGGTGGGGAGTGCGATCAGCACCCGCCGCATCAGAAACCGCAGCATGACAGGCCCCTTGACAAGAGAAGAAACCGCGCCGCCGGTGTCAGCGGCGCGGTGTCGGAGGTCACTCTTCCCAGGTCACGTTTTCCAGGCGGATCATACCATCGGGATAAGCCGTAAAGCCCTTCATGTTGTCGCGGTAGGCCCAGATCCACTTGACGTGGTAGAGGAACAGGCGCGGCAACTCGTCGAGCATGATGACCTTGGCTTCGTCATAGATCGCCTTGCGCTCTTCTGTGGTTGCGGCGACACGTGCGGCGTTCAGCAACTCATCCATTTTCGGATCCGAGAACTTGCTGTCGTTGATGCCGCCCTCGCTCGTGACAAACGGGTGGTTGTTGCCATCAGGATCGACCCGGCCGGACCATCCGATCTGGCTGGCGGTGTAGTCACCCGCCGACTGATCCGCGAGCAGGGTGGCGAACTCTTTCGACGTCAGTTTGATGTTTATCCCGGCCTGAGCGGCCATGGCCTGCACCACCTGCATGACCGCAAGAGGTTCGGTCGAATTGGGCACCTGAACTTCCAGGTCCAGACCTTGAGGATACCCGGCCTCTGCCAAAAGCGCTTTGGCTTTTTCGACATCGGCCCCCTCAACCGGTAGCGCCTTGTTGTACCAGGGCGAGGTTGGCGGGAACGACTGGTTCCCCGGCGCAAAGGCCCCCTCGAACACCACCTGGTTCAACGCTTCACGGTCAATCGCGTAACTGAGCGCCTGGCGCAGCCGCTTGTCATTTCCCCAGGGGTTGTCGCCCTTGTCACCATTGTTGATATTGAAGGTAATTGCTTGATATCCCAGCGAAACTGCGCTGTCGACCACGATATTCGAATCCGCTTCAGCCTGCGCCAAATCGGTGGCATTGAGCCGCTCAAGCATGTCGATGTCACCCGATTGCAGGTTGGCAAGGCGAACTGTCGTATCCGGAATCGGCAGGAAGGTCACGCTGTCAAAGTGGATCGCATCAGCGTTCCAGTAGTCATCGAATTTGCTCAGAACAATCTTGTCCTGCGCCACACGCTCCTCGAATTTGAACGGTCCTGAACAAACAGGGTTCAGGCCGAAATCCGCGCCCGCTTCGGCCGCTGCGGTCGGGGACATCATCATGCCGGCGCGATCCGCAAGCTGAGCGATCAGAGTGGAATCCGGCCCGGCAAGATTGAGGACGATCTCATACTCGCCGGTCACCTCGGTTGATGTAATTGACTTGAGCTCTGACTTGCGGCGCGACTCGTCCAAGGTCTGCGAGCGTTCGATATTGGCGGCGACGGCTTCCGCATTAAAGGGCGTGCCGTCATGGAAAACAGCGCCTTCACGCAATTGCATGGTGATCCTTTTACCGTCATCGGACGTTTCCCATGCCGTTGCTAGCTGCGGGATGATTTCCAGATCAGGCGTGATGTCCACCAGCTTGTCACATAGGGACGCATAGACAATCCGCCCCACGAAGGTGCGAGACTGGTCCGGGTCCAGCACATCCGCGTCCGATTGCAATGCAATGCGCAAATCCTTGGCAAACCCGGGTGCGGCTGTCAGGGCTGTTGCGCCCATCAATGCGGCAAAAACCGCGGTTTTCAAATGAGTCATGGGTCAGATCCTCTTGGTTGCTGTTTCGTCATGGTGAATAACCGTTCCGCCGGTCGTCGCCGCGCGATAAAGCGCGAAGCGTGCTTCGGCCGCGTCTGATCTGCGGGACGGTATGGCGGGGGCAGGCTGCGTCGCAATCTCTTTCCAGAAATGGCAGGCGACCTGATGGTCGGCGCCCTGCAGCTTTGGACTTTCGGATTTGCATCGCGCCTGAGCGTGGAGGCACCGGGTGTGAAACCGGCAGCCCGGTGGTGGATCAGACGGACTGGGCATTTCGCCCAGCACGCCGGACTTCTTGTCGCGTGACGCCCCGTCAATGGACGGGATCGCGGAAAGCAGCGCCTGCGTATAGGGGTGCAGCGGCGTCGCAAAGACCTCTTCAGCTGTGCCAATCTCGACAATCCGGCCCAGATACATCACCGCAACGCGGTCGCTCATATGGCGGATCACCCCCAGATCATGCGCGATGATCACCAGTGTCAGGCCCAGATCGCGACTGAGATCGCCCAGCAGATTGATCACCTGCGCCTGCACCGACACGTCCAGTGCCGACACCGGTTCATCCCCGATGATCAGCTTGGGGCCAGAGGCCAGCGCGCGGGCAATGCCGATCCGCTGACGTTGCCCGCCGCTGAATTCATGCGGATAGCGCCCGGCATGTTCTGGCCGCAGCCCCACCTTGCGCAATAACTCCGCGACCTTGGCGCGCCGGTCCTCGGTGCTCATCTCCGGCGCGTGCACTTCCAGGGGTTCGCCAACCAGCTTGCCCACACTCATGCGTGGATTTAGCGAAGAAAACGGATCCTGAAAAATGAACTGCATCTGCCTGCGCAGGGTCTTCAGCACTTCGCCCTTCGCATGAGATACCTCGTCCCCGTCGAACAGCACGCTACCCTCTGTCGGTTCCAGCAGACGCATCAGCAAACGCGCAAGGGTGGATTTTCCGCAGCCGGACTCCCCGACAATCGCAAAGGTTTCTCCCCGCCGGACTTCAAGTGACACACCATCGACCGCCTGCACCGGAGGCTTGGGCGACAACCAATTGCCACCATCGCCAAAGTGTTTGACCACATCCACTGCTTCGAGGATCACATCATCCCTCATGCGCTGACCCTCACATGCGCTTCCAGGGGCGCATAATGGCAGGCGACACTGTGATCGGGTGCAATATCGGACAGTGATGGGCGCTTTGAACAATACGAAGTGGCAAAAGCACAGCGGGTCCGGAAACGGCATCCGTCGGGCATGTTGGAAATCGTTGGCACCGTTCCGGGGACAATAGCCAGCCGCTCGCCGGGTTTATCAAGCCGTGGCATCGCGCTCATCAAACCAATTGTGTAGGGGTGTTGCGGATTGCGGAACACCTCCTCCACCGGTCCCTGTTCCACGACCTGACCACCATACATTACTGCGACGGTGTCGGCGATTTCGGCCACAACACCGAGATCATGGGTGATCATGATCGTGCCCATCCCGGTCTCGTCCCGAAGGTCTGCGATCAGGTCAAGGATTTGCGCCTGAATGGTGACATCCAACGCTGTCGTTGGCTCATCCGCAATAAGGATCTGCGGTTCATTCGCCAATGCCATGGCAATCATGACACGCTGACGCATACCACCGGACAATTGGTGCGGATATTCCCGCAGTCGTTGACCTGGGTTTGCAATGCCCACCCGCTGAAGCATTTCTTCAGCACGATCCAGCGAGGCAGCACGGGTACCGCCCTGGTGACGCTGCACAACTTCGGCAATCTGGTTGCCAATGCGAAAGGCGGGATTCAGCGAAGTCATAGGCTCCTGAAAAATCATTGCAATCTTGTTGCCACGCAGCTCCGCAGGCAGACGATCCGTAACCAAATCCCACTCATCGGACGAAATCCGCATTTTTCCTGAGGAAATCTGAGCTGAATTCGGGGGCAGCAATCCCATGATCGCCATTGATGTGACGCTTTTCCCGCAACCCGACTCGCCGACGACACATAGAACTTCTCCGCGCCTGACGCGCAGGTTAACGCCCTGCACAACGTCGTTTTTCTGACCTTTGAATCGCAGTGTCAGATCAGACATTACGAACAAGGCATCCTCGGACGCCAGCTCCTGTCCCGCTGTTGGTGCCGCAATTGCCATCGAATAATCATCCCCAGCACAATTCGATTCGTACGCTTTTGAACCAATTATAAATTGGTTCTGATTATAAGCGAGGGATTTGCTGAAACTTTTGTACAAATCCAGAGAACACTTCGACTTCGTCAGTAAGCTGCTAGAAATATGTGCGCTTCGAAATGCGAACTTCGTCGGGCATTCACTGCGTAGCGGAGTACCGCGCTCGGTACCGTCGAAACACGCTGGCTTGAGTAGATCAGGGCGATGTCGCTGCCTCGCTGGATAGCAAAACGCTCTCCGTTCCGTTGTTTCAGAGCAAGCCCCGAAACTGTTCGGCTGGCGGATACACTCTACGCTCGATTTCCCCTCCCACTCCGCAACGTGGAAGACTTTCTTCACGAATGCGGCATCGACGTCCGCCACGAAACTGTCCGGTTTTGGTGGAAACAGTTCGACCCGGTTGGCCGAGGTCTTTGTGAAATCAACGGTGCGACGCTATTATGGCGCCGTTATTCGTGAGGCTAGTCCACAAACGGGTCGATCCCACGGCACATCGGTGACGGCAAGTGTCGTTACCAGCTGAAGAGCCGCGATTTCGCCCAATTCAGAAGCTGAGATGGGCTTGCAGGACATCTCAACAGGCATCCATCAAGTGGCGGCTGACAACCTTAAAGGCCGACTGTACCGGGCGCGCAGATCGAAACAGCGCCCTGCCCTCACCGTTTGCTGAAATCAGCATCCCGGTACGGGTTCCGTGGCGCCAGCCGCGCCCCGTCGCCCGGGATACACTGAAAGCTGTCTTTTACGCGGCGATGGACACGGACCTTCTCGCGAAGATGAGCTTCTAAGTCTTCAATAAGAGCCAGTCGGGAAGGCAGCCGGCAGCGGTGCCGGTGATCGCGGCATGCGCACAGTCCGCCAACCCCCCGAACCGCACGCCACGACCTGTCAAACCTTTGGCGTAATGCGCATATTTTCCAGAGTTTGTCATGAGCACCTGTGCACCCGGTGGGAAAACCGGCTCCGTGATGGAGCACCAACAGATATCCGGGATGATCCGAACGCCCGCATCACGCAGGCGTTCCACGATACCCTCAGCACGGGCTGCGGCCAGCACGTCACGCCCGACCGTCACGATCGTGTCCGTGCTGCATGTGTGTCCTGCAATGAGATCGGCGAACGCCCGACACTCCGTCAACGAAGCGTGCGGGCTGCCGATTGCAACCAGATCGACCTGTGCGTCGGCAGCGTTGAAGTCGCGCCAGACCACGGCCAAATCAGTCGGCGTGATTTCGGACCGTTCGTGACCATCGCGCGGAGCAAGCGCGCCTTCGGGCGTGTGGCCCCGCAGATGGATCAGGGGGGCCGCTGACGTCGTCCCAAAGGCCGCACATAGGGCCTTCAGGTCATCCTCTGTTGGTTGGGCTTTTTTCAGGCCCGTAAGAACCGGAACCCCGCTAGGCGATCTCACCCCCGCCAGCCATCCCAGCATGGGCCATAGGGCATCATCATGGGTTTCAGGCAGCGTGACATCGATGACATGGTCGGGCACACGGTTCTCGTCCAGATAGACGCCCGTGTTGGGCGCACGTCCGGTCATGGCGATAAACAGATCGAGGTAATCGGGGTGTTTGACCGTGCGCGCGCCGATCACCGAATTTGCATAGATCACGGCGTTCGACTCGGACCAGCCGATCATTTCACCCAGCACCGGACCCTCGTCCAGCAGGTAGGGAGCACAGGTGAAAGTGGGCCGGGCTCCCATTTTGACGTAGGCGTCCGCAAGACGGCTGGCTTTTTTGCCAAAATCGGGCACGACATTCTGTGATTGCCAATTTTCCCGGTCGACGGAAATCGCATTGATTGTCGTTGGAATGCGGGTCCTGGCGCCCATCTGCTGCATCTTTTCGGCAAAATCCAGATTGGCATCATGGGCCAGAATGCATCCGTCGATATGGCCGCGCCGCACATCGATCAGATCCTGCGCACCCTGGGCGGCGGCCATGAGGCACAGGACCGTCATCGCCACTTCAAGCGCCGCCCCCTCTTGCCCGTCGAGCATGCGCCGATCCATGTCATTCAACGCCAGCATGTCAGGGTGCAACTTGGCCAAGGAGATCGAACGGCCACCAAAGCGCAGTTCATCGCGTGTGATCGTCGCTCGGTCCGCGCCTGCCAGATCGTCATAGATCGCCCTTGTGCACCGCAGGACAACAACCCGGGCGTCAAAGAGCTGCTCTGCAATCATTGCGCCAAGCGTAAGGATGTTTTCCTCTTTGCGAAAAACCAGTGCCGCGGGGGCGTGCCCGTTGCGCGCAAGTTGAAGCAACACGCCGCTGCCGCTGCAGGAGCCACGAGACGTCGGCATAAGAACAATGCGCCCGGCAAGCGAGGCACCGTGATCGGGATGATGCGCGTCGATGATGACCCCGGTGTCAGGATCAACGCCGCCCCAAAAGCTGAGCCCTTCCTGGCAGGCAAGCACCTCCGCATCTGCCTGACCCGGCACCAGGGCCGTTGCGGTGGGTTTGTCTGATGTCATGCGCTGTCCCCAACCGCCTTTATGATGTAGTCGCCGATCATCAAATCAAGATGTGCGCCACCACCGTTCTTGAAGATGGTAATCTGATCATCGGAAGTACGGCCCGGATGGTCCCTGCCGATCAAATCATAGAACTCCGCTTTGACGTCCGCTTCGCTGATTACACCTGCCGCAAGCGGGATCGTCAATTCGCCAATGTGATGAAGGGTGGTGTCCCGGCTGTCCACAAATATCGCGCCTTTTGCCATCAGCGCATCATCCGCCTCGCGCATATCAGCCTTGAACGCACCGATCAGATCGACATGCGTGCCCGCAGATATCCATTCCCCCTTGATCACGGGCGTGCGCGCCATGGTCGCCGAACTGATGATGTCCGCAGCCGCGACAGATGACGCCAGATCATGCGCCACAACGATCTCCCTACCCGCATTGCAGAAATCATCCACGATCTGGTGCGCTTGTGCGGGCCGCCTTGCCCAGATCGCAATCTTTTCCACCCCCGGAAACACCTCGAGATAGGCCTGTACCAGAGCCCTTGCGATCACCCCTGCTCCCATTATCAGAACGCGTTTGCTCTCTGGGCGCGCCAGCAGTTTTGCCCCCAGAAGAGAGTCGCTGACCGTTTTGATCTTGGTCACGAGACGGCTGTCGATCATGGCCCGGAGGCGGCCATCATGGGGTTCAAAGACCATCATCGCGCCTTGCGTCGTTGGCAGGTCTCTGGTCGCGTTGTCCCGCATAACCGTGACGGCCTTGACCGAATACCCCAGCCCTTCGATGTAAGCGGCGCGGTTGAGCAAGGTGGCGTCCGACGGCCCGAGAAAGATATCAGCAACCTCGGCCCTGGGACGCAGATGCCCCTTGCGCAGGGCTTCGATGGCTTTCTCCCACGATATCAGACCGATGGCATCGTCGTGACTGATGTAGGTCTGTGTCATGGTCGCTCTCTTTTCATGGTCACACCCTAAAACCAGATGACGCGGGCCCCATCCTGTATTCAGACCACATCGGGGGCAAAGATCTGCGGGTAGAGATTGCGCATCGCCGTGTCGTCCATCTCGGTCTGAAAGACATGGGTTTCTGACAGCGCGTGGGCACGCGTGGCGGCGGGGCGTGCGTCCAACTTGTCGAGAAGGCGCTTGATGTTCGTGAAACGCTCGAACGCATCCGGTTCTTCAAGAACGAAGGGAATACGCGGCGCCCACCCCCAGACGGCCATATCCACAATCGTATATGTGTCGCCCATCATGTACTGCCGCCCCTTGAGCCGGTCATCGATAATCTGCCAGTGGCGGTTGGTTTCAAAATGATACCGTTTGATCGCATAGGGCAGCTGCTCGGGCGCCATGTTGCGGAAGTGAAAAGCCTGCCCCGAGTACGGGCCGACACCTGTTGCAATGAACATCAGCCAGGACAGCATTTCCCCCCGCTGCGCGGCCGGAGGCAGAAACCTACCTGTCTTTTCAGCCAGATAAAGCAGGATGGCATTGCTGTCGAAAACGGTCGTCTCGCCATCTCTGATCGCCGGTACTTTTGCGTTGGGGTTGATGGCGCGGAAACCGTCGGTGTGCTGATCACCGCGTTTGGTGTCGATGGGTACGGGGCGATACTCCAGACCGCTTTCCTCAAGAAAAAGGCTGACCTTGAGCGGGTTGGGGGCTGCATTGAAGAAGAACTCGATCATGGCGATACCCTTTGGTGATGCAGGTTCAATGGCGCAGGATTTTCGAGAAGAAGTCGCGCGCACGGTCGGTCTTGGGCGTGTCAAACAGCTCGGCCGGGGTACCAGCCTCGATGATCTGACCTGCGTCCATAAAGACGACCTTGTCGGCCACCTCTCGCACAAAGGCCATCTCGTGGCTTACGATGACCATCGTCATCCCCTCGTCCGCCAGCTTGCGAATGGCGTCGAGAACCTCGTTCACCAGTTCCGGATCCAGCGCCGAGGTGACCTCATCCAGTAGCAGGATCTGCGGTTTGAGAGCGAGCGCGCGCGCCAGTGCCACGCGCTGTTGCTGGCCCCCCGAAAGCTGGTCGGAATAGGCCTCCGCCTTGTCCGACAGCCCGACAAGGCCAAGCAGCCTGCGCGCCTCCGACATCACCTCGGACTTGTCCCACTTCTTGATCTTGAGCGGGGCGAGCGTGAGGTTCTGCATCACGGTCATATTCTGGAACAGATTGTACTGCTGAAACACAACGGCCATGCGGTCCCGTGCCGCGCGCACTTCCTTGGCGGAGGAATAGTTCATCGTCTCCCCGGCGATATCGACCGCGCCGCCGGTGATCGGGGTCAGCCCCATCAGGGCGCGCAGGACCGTGGATTTGCCCGATCCCGATGGCCCGACAAGCGCCGCGATCTCGCCCTTCTCTATCGAGAAGGTGATCCCCTTGAGAACCTCAAGTGAACCATATTTTGCGCGTACGTCGTTGACCGCGAGGTGTGGCAAGGCGTTTCTCCAGATATTGGCCGAGCATGCTCAGCGGGAACGACATGAGGAAGTAGCAAAGGGCGATGGTTCCAAACACCAGAATGCCCGAATACCCCTGATTATTCAGCTCTTTACCCCGGAACGTTAATTCGAATACACCGACCTGGCTGACCAGCGCCGTATCCTTGATGAAACTGACGGCAAAGGCGATGGCAGGCGGCACGATGACGGGCCAGGCCTGCGGCAGAACAATGCGCAGGTTGGTCTGCAGCCGCGACAGGTTCATCGCCTCGGCAGCTTCGACCTGCGCCCGTGGCACGCTTTCGAGCCCACCGCGGATGATATCGGCCGTATAGGCCACGGCATAGAGACAAATCGCAATCACCGCGATGGTGAAAAGCGAAGCATTTGGCGTCACTGTCTGGATGAAAAACAACACCAGGTACACGACGACGATGAATGGAATACGGCGAAAAACCTCGACATAGAGGATGCAGATCAACCGCAAGGGCATCGCCCAAAGGCCCGGCGTCTGGCGCAGGTAGACCAGCACAAACGCCAGCCCAAAGCCGATCAGACAGCCCATCAGGGTCATTGCCAGCGTAAGGCCGGCAGATTCGAGCAGCAGGAGGAGATTGGGCCCCGAGAAAAAGCGCGGTATCTGGTCAAGGATACGCTCCATCAGAAAATCCTCGCTTTGACACGGAAGGCCCACCGTCCCAGCAGCGCCAGACCGATGGAGGCAACGAAGGTCAGCACGACATACATGCCAGCGACGACTGTAAAGTATTCAAGCCAGCGATAGTTGACACTGGACAGGTTGATCGCCTGACCGGTCAATTCGTCGACACCGATCAGCGCGCCGACGGATGTGCCCATCACCAGAACAACGATGAAGAAATTGGCAAGCGCGGGGTAAATCGATTTGGCGATATGCGGGATGATGATGTAGCGCACCTGCTGGATCAGCGACATGCCAAGCGTCTGGCCTGCTTCGATTTCGGTGATCCGCACCGACAGGAACCCCGCGCGCAAAATCAGCGTCAGGTAGGCTCCGGCGTTCAGCGTCAGCCCGATCAGAAGGCACGCCTCGTTCGACCAGCGCAGGCCCACTTCGGGCAGACCGAAGTAGAGAAAATAGATCTGGATCAACGCGGGTGTGTTGGTGATGAACACCACATAGGAATCCACCAGGAACCGAATGGCCCATGGCCCGTATGTCTTGAGTGCCGCACAGATCAGCCCGATGAGCGCCCCGCCTCCAAAGGCAATGCAGCCGAGCTGAAACGTCAGCCAGGCCCCCTCGAGCAGTGCCGGGAAATTGTCCCAGACGACGCCGAACTGAAAATTGTAATCCATATGGTTCTATGTGTGGATACGCCCCGGACTTCTGTCAGAAAACCGGGGCGTATCGCTTTACTCAATCAAAAATACGGAACAGGGTCGACGGTCCGCAGCATCGGCGCGCCGTAGTGCTTCTCCCAGGTTTCGTTGATCATGCCCGAAGAATGCAGATTGTAGAGCGCGATATTCAGCACTTCCGTCAGGTTTTCGTTGCCCTGGCTGACGCCGATGGCGCAATAGGCCACAAAGATCGGGTTCTCGACCACGCGCCACGCGACATCGGGGTAGTTTTCGGTGAAGGCCATGAAGAAATCGATGTTCTCCACAATGGCGTCCGCCCGTCCCTGCCCCACAAGGCGCACGGTGTCCGCGAGGGTATCGACCAGTTCAACCTCGACGTTCGGCATGTTCTCACCGATCCAGTCAACGGTCCAGTTGCCGCGCATGTTGGCCAGCGTCACGCCATCCTTGTCGAAATCCTGCCAGCTGTTTCCCTCGACCTTGTCGGTGGTCAGAACGGCCAGAACTTCGGTGTGCAGAGGCACTGTGTAGTCAATCAGTTTTGCGCGCTCGGTGTTGCGCGTCAGGGCACCCAACGAGATGTCGATACGGTCGGAGACGAGGAAGGGCACTCGCTGCGGTGTTTCTGTCGGCACCCATTCGACCTCGACGCCAATAGCGGCCGCCAATGCGTTGCCCACGTCGATGTCAAAGCCAACCCACTCCCCCGCATCGTTGCGCGTGCTCATGTTGGGGAAATTCGGGTTGATCCCGATACGCAGTTTGCCGTCTGATAGTATTTCATCAAGGCTCTTTGCGTCCGCACCGGTAAAGGTGGTAGCCGCCAGCGCAAGCGCCGCAATGCCCGCTAGGAACTTTCTTTTCATCATGTCTCGTAACTCCCGTGTTGGTTGGCCCACGTCAGGACTTTGGCCAAGAATTTGGGTCTTCGCCCGAATTGTGCGCAAAACGAACTTTTGTGCGCATTCAGCGTCGGCAAACTTTGTCCGTGTGTCAATAGCTGATGAGTCTTGGCGCGATTAACTTGGATCGACGTCGGCTTCGGCCTCGATTTCGACGGCATAGGGCCCGATCACCTGAACGCCGCCGATCAGCGTATTGGCCGGAAGACCCCCCCTGAAACAGCGGGCATGCACACGCGACACGGCCTGCCAGTTCCCGGCACCGCGCAGGTAGATGCGGGTGCGCACCACATCTTCGGTCGCGCGCCAAAGCGATCCCACCGCGGCCGGTATCTTGTCCAAGGTATACGCGGCCTGCCCTTTTACGTCTTCCGCGCACAGGGGGTTGCCATGGGGATCGGTGGCCGTCGTGCCGCTGACCCGGATAGAGGTCCCGGTGCGGTGTGCGCGCGCAAATCCCGCTTTTTCTTCATAGATAGATCCGCTCAGCGCGCGGGATTTCTTCGGGCGTGCGGGCGCGGAAATGACACCAAAAACCGGCGGCAAGGCATGCAGATGATCGCTCAGATCGCCCGACGCGGTCAGGCACGGTGGCTTGTGGTATTCGTCGCCGCAATCGCCGGGAACGCGGCCGAGCGTCTTTACCGCGGCCCTGATCGCGGCGCGATCTTCCGCGTCGAACTGCAGCGAAAGCGCGTTCAGGCTGTCGACACGGTGTTCGGCTTCGCCCAAACGCGCGCCAATGATTGTCGCGCGCGGCGTCGGTCGCGCAGGAAGAAACAAAACGGGTTTGAAGCTATTTCGATCCTGTCTTTGATCAGCATACGCAGATGGGAGGCGTCGAAATTCGCCGGCCCGATCTCACCGATCAGCCCCTCTTTGCGCAACCGCATCGGGTGTTCAAGCACATCGAGGTAGTCCTGCGACTGGTACTGCCACCAACGGAATTGCATCACGTCAACGCAGTCAATCTGCAGGCGTTCCAGCGCCGTCTCGACACCTTTGCGCACCACATCGGCCGTCATTTGTCCGGGGGGCGGACGTTACCTCGTCAGGATCGTGGGCGGCACCTCGCCCGCCTCGGTCATCGCCCTGCACACCATGCCCGCCACGATTTCTGAGCTGCCCTTGTGATCGGCCATGTCGAATCCGTCGAAACCGGAGCGGGCCTATTCCAGCAGCGCTTCGGCGGCATGATCCAGATCGCAGGGTTTGCCGTCCCTCGCCTGACCGGCCATGTGCCACAGACCCTAATCAGGCGACGGATTGGCACCTTGCGGCCAAGTGTGGTGTGGTCGGGGTGTCCCACACGCATTTCTTCTCCTTGCGGTTTTCGGCACCTGTTTTCAATTGCCGTTGCAAACGCAACTGCTAACGGGCCAAATACAGCGATGCGTATCGGACTGGTTGTCAATCCATTTGCGGGGCTTGGCGGGGCTGTCGGCCTCAAGGGCACAGACGGGCCGGGCACGGTGACCGAAGCGTTGCGACGCGGCGCGCAGGCCAAAGCGGGTGCGCGGGCGCGACTTGCCCTGAGCCGATTGGCAGACCGGGTGCCGGGGGCCGAAATCATTCTTGCCGCCGGATCCCTGGGCGAAGACTGGGCGCGCGGTCTCGACCTCGACACGGTGATCACGCCGGGCTCAAACCTCACAGGTACCGCCCGCGATACCAAGGCAGCAGTGCGTGCGATGGGCGCGCTTGACGTCATCGTCTTTGCCGGTGGCGATGGCACGGCGCGCGATGTGGCGAGTGTCGCAGAGGGTGCGGCTCTTCTTGGGATTCCATGCGGCGTCAAGATGCATTCAGGTGTCTTTGCGGTCTCACCACAGTCAGCGGGCGCAATGATGGCCGATCTGACCGCCTCGCCAGACCGGATAACCTGGGCTGACGACGCCGAGGTGATGGACATCGACGAGGAGGCGTTGCGGCGCGGCATTCTCGCGCCACGGCTTTACGGCTACGCCCGCGTTCCTGTCTCTTGTACGCTGATGCAGGCGGCCAAGGGCGGACCGCGACAGGACGCGGCCAGCGCTTTGTCGAGCGCTGCGCGAGGCATCGTAGACGGCATGGAGGACCGCACGCTTTACATCATCGGCCCGGGTACAAGCGCAGGGTCCGTCATGCGCGCAGCAGGTCACACTGCGACACCTTTGGGTGTGGACGCGTTGCTGAACCGCAAACGCGTGGCGCAGGACGCAGACGACGCAGCATTGTGCGCCCTGGCCGAGGGTCGGGACGTGCGTGTCGTTCTGGGTGTGACCGGGCAACAGGGCTTTCTGCTGGGCCGTGGCAATCAGCAGATCGGGCCGGCGCTCATTGCGAAAGCGGGGCGCGATGGCCTGATTATTCTGGCAACCGAGGATAAGCTGACCTCGCTGGCGCATCCGCGCTTGCTGATCGACACTGGAGACCCCGATCTGGATGCAGAACTGACGGGTTTCGTCCGCGTCGCAACAGGGGCCAACCGCGAGATGATGATGCGCATTGCTTCTGGTTGATTAGAGTTGTGCGATATGCGAACATTTGTGCACCAGCTACGGCTGACCGTTCGCCGACACCGAGGAGACCCATGATGACCGACACAACACGCGCACATCCGTGGATGGCAAATTCCGCCCCCGGCGCGATGCAGGCGATGCTGGACGAGATCGGTGCCACCTCCGCGGCAGAGGTTTTCGAGCAAATCCCACAGGATCATTTCCGCACAACCCCGCTGGATCTGCCGCCAACACTGTCTTCCGAAATCGAGCTGAAGCGGGATCTGGTCAGCAAGCTGAAGAAGAACGCGGATTGCGAAACCAATCTCAGCTTTTTGGGGGCCGGTGTCTGGCAGCATCACGTGCCCGCCATCGTCGACGAGATCGTCGGCCGAACAGAATTCGCCACGAACGTCTGGGGCAGTTACCAGTCCGATCACGGGCGCAATCAGGCCTGGTTCGAGTTTTCGTCGCAGCTTGGCGCGTTGCTGAATCTCGATGTCGTGCAACTGCCCGTCTACTCGTGGGGCTGTGCCATTGGGCATGCGGTCCGCATGGCGCAGCGCATCACGGGCCGCTCCAAGGTCATCGTCTCGCAACTGTCCGACCCGGAGCGGCTGTCGGTGCTCAAGACATATTGCCAGCCCTCGGCAATGGAGAGCCATATCGACGTGGTCATGGTGGCCGCAGACCCGACAACCGGGCGTATGGATCTGAATGACCTGCACGCCAAGCTCGGCAGCGATGTTGCCGCAGTCTACTTCGAGAACCCCGCCTATCTGGGCACCATCGAGACCGAAGCTGCGGAAATCGCACATCTGACACGCGCCGCAGGGGCGGAAACCATTGTCGGGGTCGATCCGGTATCGCTGGGCGTGATGACCGCGCCGGGCGACTACGGTGCGGATATCGTCACCGGACCAGTACAGCCCCTGGGCGTGCATATGCAGTGCGGCGGCGGCGTCGGCGGTTTCATCGCATCGCGCGACGAGGAAAAATACGTTCTGGAATATAACGGGTTTCTTGTTTCCATTGTCGAGACGCTGGAACCGGGTCAGGTGGGCTTTGGATTGGCCTGCCCGCATCAGAACTCCTATGGCTCACGCGAACACGGCAAGGACTGGACAGGCAATTCCACCTATCTCTGGGCGATCGCCGGCGCTGTTTACATGAGCCTTCTGGGTCCCGAGGGGTTTCGGGAACTTGGCAACCTGATCGTTTCCCGGGCGCGTTACGCCGCAAAATGCCTCTCCGAGGTTCCCGGCATAAAGATTGTCTGGCCGGATACGACATTCAAGGAGTTCGTGGTGAATTTCGACGGCACCGGCAAGACGGTGGCCGAGATCAACGATCTGCTGCGCGCGCAGGGGATTTTTGGCGGCAAGGACATCTCGGGCGAGGACAACGCGCTTGGTCAGTCCGCGCTTTACTGTGTGACCGAAGTGCACACGGCTGCCGACATCCGAACGCTTGCCGAGACGCTCAAGGAGGTTTTGTCATGACCCGCATTCCCGAATTCCGCGCCGCCAAGTGGAACGAACCTGTTGTGATGGAGATGGGTCGTCCCGGCGCACGCGGGCAACTCTTCCCCACACCAGAAGACGAAGTGAACGAGGCTGTCGGCACGGATCTGATCCCCGGCGGCATGGCGCGCAAGGATCGCCCGGAATTGCCCGAGATCACCGAGTTCGAAGCCCAGAGGCATTACCTCCACCTCAGCCAGATGACGCTGGGGATGATGGGCATCAGCCTCTTTGGCACCTGCACGATGAAGTACAACTCGAAGACCGCCGAATACGCGACGCTGCGCCCCGAACTGGCCGAAGTGCACCCCTATCAGCATCCCGATACCCTGCAGGGTGTGCTTGAGATCATTCACGACTTTGACAGTATCCTGCGCAGCCTGTCCGGCATGGATCAGTTCATATTCCAGGCGGGCGGCGGGGCGGATGCGGCCTACACCATGACAGCGGTCGCGCGGGCCTATTGGCAGGATCGCGGCATGCTGGGTCAGCGCACGGAGATGGTGACATCGGTTCAGGCACATCCGTGCAATCCGGCCACGGCGGCAGCGGCGGGCTTCAAGGTCGTGAACCTGCCACTGGAGGAAAACGGCTATCCCTCGCTTGACGCGCTCAAGGCCGCAGTCAGCGAAAAGACCGCGCTGATCATGATCAACAACCCCGACGACATGGGCATCTACAATCCCGAGATCAAGGAATGGGTCAAGGTCGCCAAAGAGGCTGGCGCGCTGTGTTTTTACGATCATGCCAACTTCAACGGTGTGATGGGCAAGCTGTCGGCGCGCGAGTTGGGCTTTGATGCCTGCATGTTCATGCTGCACAAAACCTTCGGCGCGCCCAAGGCGGGTGGCGGTCCGGCTGTGGGCGCTTACGGCTGTACCGACGCACTGGCCCCCTACCTGCCCTGCCCGGTCGTGGTGAAGGAGGGGGATCGCTACATCCTCGACGAGGACCGCCCGAAATCCGCGGGCAAGGTGCGCGAATTCTGGGGGAACGTGCCGCAGGTCGTAAAAGCCTATGCGTGGTCGCGCGCCATGGGGGCGGACGGCATCGAGCTGGCCTCGGACATCTCGGTTGTCGCGAATAACTACATGGACAAGAAACTGGGCGAGATACCGGGGCTGGAGATATCCAACCCGTCCCTCGACATTCACCGCATGGAAATGACACGCTGGTCACTCGGCCCCCTGACCGAAGAAACCGGGGTCAGCACTGTCGATTTTGCCAACCGCATGGCCGATTATGGCATCGACCCCTATTGGATGAGCCACGAGCCGTGGATTGTTGCCGAGCCCTTCACACCGGAGGCTGGCGAGTTGTGGTCCAAGGAGGATATCGACACCTGGATCGGGGTGATTGCGCAAATCGCCGAAGAGGCGCGTACAGATCCCGATATGGTCAAGACGGCGCCCCACAATCAGGCCATCGCGCAGGTCAGGGGCGATGCATTCGAAGACCCTGCCAGATGGGCGATGACATGGCGCGCGTACCAGCGCAAAATACGCGGTGCCTCCAAGGCAGAAGATGTGGCCTGAGCGATGGGCCGGGTGACGTCAGTCCGCCAGAACGGAAATCCCGGTGAGGTCGATGGCGGGGGCACGGCCCATCACCAGATCGGCAATCACGCGTGCGGTCATCGGACCGGCGGTGAAGCCAACCCATGGAAAGAGCGCGAGGTAAAAGCCAGGGATGTCTGGCGCTTCGCCAATGATCGGGCGCCAGTCAGGCGTGCCATTGACCCAGGCCGTCCAGCTTCGGATCGTGCGGGCCTGCGCCAGGCGCGGCACGACGCCTGCCGCCATCGCCATGTTACCGGCAAAGTTGACCGGGTTGGTTGCAAGCCCACCGTGGCTGCGCACATCCGCAGACCAGCCACCGCCAATGATGCACCCCCCATTCGCGGCCTGTTTCAGAGACAGTTTTCCAGCCGCCGAATAGACAAGGTGCGGGATCAGCGGGGCAATCGGCTCGGTCACCGTGACCTGCAGGGGAAAGCCGCCAATGTCGATCTGCATCCCCAGCATCGCGGCAATTTTGGCCGCTTTGGCACCCGCCGTGTTGACGACCTTATCCGCCTGCAACCTGCCCTGCGGGGTCGTCACGACAAATGCCCCGGCCCGGCCAGCAAGCCCTGTCACGGGCGCATTGCAGTGTACCGTCGCACCTTCGGCCTCGGCTGTGCGGGCAATGGCCGGCGTGGCACGCAGCGGATTGGCCTTGCCCTCGCCCGCGCAATACCCGCCTCCGATCGCCTTGTCGGAAAGATAGGGCGCAAGTGCCAGCAAAGCATCGCGATCCAGAATCTGCGTCTCGACACCGACGCTGGCCTCGATCCGGGCCTTCGCTTCGATCAACCGCATCTGGGCCGGGTCACGCGCGACGACGATGCCGCCGCCCAGCCTGACGTCGAGGTCTTCGCCCACCTCCTGCCCAAGATCCTGCCACATCCCAATCGATGCCTCCAGAAACCGCAATGTGGGGGCATAGGCGCGCGCCCAGCCTTCACCGTATTTTGCGAATTCGGGATACTGGATCTGCAAGTGCAACGACCCGGCGTTCGCCCCAGACGCCTGCGCGCCCAGATCGCCTGCCTCCAGCAAGGCCACACGCGCGCCTTCGCGCGCCAGATGCCATGCGGTCATGAGGCCGACGATACCCCCCCCAATCACCACGACATCCACGCGGGTCATGCCGCGCCTCTCTCGAAAAGGACCAAAGGATGAGACCCACCTATTCCGGCAGCCACACCGTTACCGTCACGCCGTTCACGCCGGGCGGCGCAGAGATTGATTACGAGGCCTGGGAGGGGTTCCTTGACTGGCAGGTCAGCTGCGGCGTGCCGGGGGTGATCATCCTTGGCACCACGGGCGAATTCCTGACCGTCAGCGATGCCGAACGCACCGCCTTTGTCAAACATACCGTTGATTATGTAAACGGACGGATGGTCGTCTGGGTCGGCACCATGAACGCCTACACGCCCAACGCGGTGCGGTATTCCAGGGAAGCCGAAGACCTCGGCGCCGACGGGCTGATGATCATTCCGCCCTATTACTACACACCGACCGAGGACGAGATTTTTGAATACTACCGCGCGATCTGCGAGGCGCAGGACCTGCAGATCATGCTCTACAACAATCCCTTCACATCGAACGTGGATATGTCCGCCAAGCTGGTCGGCCATCTGGCCAAAAGCTTTGAGCAAATCCGCTACATCAAGGAAGCCTCGCAACGCATTGAACGTATTCACGATATTCTCGTTGAAAGCGACGGCCATATGATACCCTGGGCCGGGCAACGTATTCTTGAGAGCTACAAGATGGGTGCAAAAGGCTATGTGAACCCTTATGGCAACTACATCCCGCGCGCCTCGGTCAAGTTTGTTGAATGGGCCGAACAGGAACGCTGGGACGACGTCTGGGCGGTTCAGTCCGTCATCACCAAGTTCGATGCCATCATTACGGACGGGCACCCGCTTTATGGTCACCAATGCTATTCCAAGGCGCTGGCGGCGGCGGCGGGGCATCCCCTCGGGGACGTGCGCGCGCCGATCACCACCTTTGAAAGCCTTGGTGCGGAAGGGCGCGACCGTGTGGCCAGGATGGTGCCTTTGATGCAGGAGCTCGACGCCATCGTCGATGAAATCGAGGCGCGCGCCGTGGCGGCCGAATAGGCTCATCTGCGCCGGCTCATCGGATATAGGCCGCGCCATTGAGGTCGATCGTGGCACCCGTGAGGTGCCGCGCCCGGCCCTCGGCAAGAAAGACGGCCATTTCCGCGATGTCCGATGGCGGCACCCATTCTCCCATCGGCAGGGTTGCGGTCACCGCATCCTCCCCGCCTGTTTTGGCGGCACTGTCGACAGACATCTGGGTGCGGACCACGCCCGGCGCGATGACGTACGCCAGAATACCGTGCGCGGCATAGTTCCGCGCCACGGTTTTGGTCGCCGCCGCGATGGCCGCTTTGGACGCGGCATAGGAGATTGCACCCGGGTTGGCCGTGCCGCGCGTCGTCACCCAGCTGCCAATGGCGATCACGGAACCGCCTGCCTCCGCGCTCAGCCAATCGCGCACCGCGTGACGCAGTAAACGCGCGGGCGCATGCACATTGACGGCCATGGAGCGCGTCCACGCCTCATCCCACGCCTCAATCGAGTCTTCGATACCGCCGGATTGCCGCATGATTCCGGCATTGTTGACCAGCACGTCAATCTGACCGCCGGCCGCCACAACCGCCTCGTCCCAGAACGCGTCCACCGCGTCCATATCCGCAAAATCGGCCTGCAAGAGCGTCACCTGACCCGGCTTGGCACCGGCGGTCGCCGTCTCGACACCTGCACGGTCGCCGCCATAGTGGGCAAGGACAGTCGCGCCTGCGTCGATCATCGCGGCGGCGGTTGCGGCACCAATCCCTTTCGATGCCCCCGTTACGATCACGGTCTTTCCCGAGAGTGTGCCCATGCTTTATTTCCTCGATACAAACGGCGTTGCGCGCAGCTTTGGATTGCACCGCGCGTAAGGCGCCGGAAGGGCAATCTCTTCGTCCAGTGCAACGGCTGCTTTCCACGTCCACCGTGGATCCCATAACATACCACGGGCAAGCGCGACCATGTCCGCCTGCCCCGTGCGCAGGATCGTTTCGGCCTGAACAGGGTCCGTGATCTGCCCCACCGCCATCGTCGCCATCCCGCTCTCGGCCCGAATGCGGGCGGCGAAATAGACCTGATATCCCGGTCCGGCCACGATCTGCTGCGCCTGATCCAGGCCACCTGAGGAAACATCCACCATGTCGCAGCCCATATCCTTGAGCGCGCGGCAGAAAGCGATCGATTGGTCGATATCCCATCCGCCTTCAATCCAGTCCGTGGCGGAGAGGCGCACCATCACAGGCTTTTCCTTTGGAAACGCATCGCGCACCGCTTTGAAAACCTCAAGTGGATAGCGCATACGCCCCTCAAGGCCGCCGCCATATCCGTCGGTCCGCATATTGGTGAGCGGAGACAGGAACTGATGCAGCAGATATCCGTGTGCGACATGCACCTGAACGATGTCGAAACCGGCGCGATCCGCCCGACGCGTGGCCTGTACGAATGCCTGCTTGATACGGTCCATATCCGCGGCATCCATCGGGTCAGGAGCGGGCCATCCGGGAAGGTAGGGCACCGCTGACGGCGCCTGAGGGTGCCACGCCCCCTCCCCCTCGATCATGCCGCCGCCAAGCCATGGCTCGATTGTACTGCCTTTCCTGCCTGCGTGGCCCAGCTGGATGCCGACGGCCATCTCACCTGCGGATTTCATGAATGATACGATACGCTTAAAGGCGCTTTCCGTGGCATCATCATAGAGTCCGGTGCAGCCAAGCGTAATCCGCCCGTCAGGCTCGACACCGGTTGCCTCGGTAAAGATCAGGCCCGAACCGGAGAGGGCGAACTGCCCCAGATGCACCATGTGCCAGTCCTGTGGAACGCCGTTCACGGCTGAATACTGGCACATGGGAGCGACCGTGATCCTGTTGGGGATCGTCAGACCCCGCAGGGTGATCGGCGAAAAGAGCGTGCTGGCCATCTGGCCTCCTTCATTTCGGATTGCCCCACGAATTCGTGCGGTATAGAAACATTTGTGCGTAGATTGAACATGTCGGCCTTGTCTGACAAGTGGAAAGGGACCCCCATCACATGACCAAGCTTGAAGTCGCAGCCAGCACGTTTCCGTTTCTCTACTCTCACGATGGTCTGGGGGCGATGAAGCATCTTCGCAGCCTTGGCTATGATTTGTTCGAGTTGATGATCTTTCCGCCGCACTGCTGGCCGCGTGAATTGTCATCCGGGCGGCGACAGGACTACAAGGCCTGGTTGGACGGCGAAGGCCTGCGCATCTCTTCTTTCTGTTATCCGTTGCTGGACAACAACCCCAACGGTGTTGACAAGCTAATGCGGGAATACACGCTGGACCGCTACCGTGAAGCCATCGATTTTGCCGCCGAATTGTCCTGCCCCTACGTCGTCGCCATCCCGGGGCCGATCAATAGCCTGATCAACCCGCCGCACCAGTGGATGCTGGACTGGTTTGTCGAGGGCATGAAGGCGCTGGTTGAGCATGCGCAGGGCACTGGGGTCGAACTGCTGTTGGAAAACGTGCCGTTTACCTACCTGCCCACCGCACAGGATATGGTCGACACCGCCAACCTAATCGGCCCGGAGATCGGCATCAATTTCGACATCTGCAACAGTGCCTTTATCCAGGAAGACCCCGCCGCCGCGATCAGAATGATGGGCGACAAGCTCAAAAATGTGCACATTTCGGACACTGGCTACAAGGAATTCGTACATGCGCGTCTCGGCACAGGTGTTGTAGATCCCGGCCCGTCTTTCGAGGCACTTCAGGATATTGGCTACACGGGCGCGACGGTTCTCGAAATCATCACCGACGCGCTCCAGCCCGGCGCGGATCCCGACAGTGACATCAGGGCCAGCCACCAGATTCTGGCGGACGCAGGCTGGAATCCTTTACCCTAAACCAGCCCCGCTTCGACCGGCAGGATGGCACCGGTCATGCCCCCTGAAGCGTCGGACGCGAGAAAATGAGCCGCATTGGCCACCTCCTCGGGCGTGGCCGTGCGCCCGAGCGCGGTTTCCCCGGCCATGGCCTGAACAACCTCCTCCGGGCTTGGGCCTCCCGCCTCGTGACGGTTTTTGATGCGCCCCAGCAGGGCCTCTGTTGCGATCGGGCCAGGTGCCAGGGCGTTGACGCGGATGCGGCTAGGCCCCAGATCGAGGGCTGCCGCACGGGTGATCCCGATGGCTGCATGTTTCGACGCCGTGTAGAGAACCTGTTTTGCATGCGCCCGAAAGCCGTTGATCGACGCCATAACGACGATCGATGCGCATTCAGATTGCGCCATCACCCGTGCGAAGGCCCCGATACTTACGGCAACCCCCCAGGTGTTGATCGCCATCACACGCTGCCACTCTTCGCCGTCGACGTCTTGCAGGCCCCGCCACGGCGGCACAACACCGGCATTGGCAACGAGGATATCAACGGCATCAGGGCCGTCGGCGAGTGCCCCCAACCGGGTCTTGGCCTCAGGCATCCCAAGATCGCAGCCGAAAAAACCAAAATCCTGCGGCACCTGGTCCCGGGCCGCTTCCAGATCGACAATCGTAACCTTGGCCCCGGCTGCCGCCAGCCTTGTGGAAATCGCCCGCCCCAACCCCGACGCGCCCCCTGTCACAACCGCATGTCGGCCTGCGAGGTCTTGTGAGAATGCCATGATCTGTGTTCCTTCTTGCGGGGTGCGGCGTCTGGCGTGTATTCGTACTTTTGTTCGCCATGCGCACCATGGCAAGAGAAAGGTTCAGTTTGACCAGCGAGACATATAACCGGGTCGTCATCTTGGGCGCGGGCTTTATCGGCGTCTCCTTCGCCGCCGTTCTGGCCGATAACGGCTGGCAGGTGACGCTGGTGGAGCCCGATCTGCCGCGCCGGGATGCAGCAGCAGACGGCCTCAGAAAACAACAGGATGGGATCGCTCTGGCGGACCTCGATAAAGGGCGCGGCGGGGCCATCGACATTGTCAGGTCTGATGAAGGGGCGCTGGAGCAAGCCACGCTTGTGATCGAATGCGGGCCTGAAAGCCTCGACATCAAACAAGAGATTTTTGCCCGCCTGTTGACGGAGACGCCCCCGACCACACTGCTTGTCACGGCCTCTTCCGCGATCCCGATGTCGCAGATCGTGCCCGACCCCGATCAGCAAAGCCGGTGCATGGTCGCCCATCCGGTCAATCCGCCCGCAGTGTTGCGCCTGATCGAGCTCAGCCCGGCGCCGGGAACCTCCCCCGAAGCCATCCAGCGCGCCGCAACTCACTTTGCCGATGCCGGTTTCGAGCCGGTTGTCCTTGCCCGCGAGATCGAAGGCTTCGTGCTGAACCGCTTGCAAGGCGCTGTCCTGCGCGAAGCCTACCGTCTGGTTGATGACGGCATTGCGGAGCCGGATGACATCGACAGGGTCATGCGGCTCGGCCTAGGCCCCAGATGGGCCTTGTCCGGGCCTTTTGAAACGGCAGAACTCAACACACCGGGCGGTATTGCGGCACATGCCGCGCGGCTTGGCCCGGCCTATGAACGAATGGGCGAGCAACGTGGCGAAACGGTGAACTGGTCAGAACCACTCGTCGCGCGGGTCGCAGCCGCCCGTGACGCAGCGCGCGCAGGTCAGTCCATCCCGGAGCGCGCCGCGTGGCGATCCAGGGCAGTTGCCAGGCTGGTTGGACTTCGCGATCGGTTGCTGCGAGGAGATCTATGAGCCGGGACAGCTTTCACTTTGACGGCAACCCCATTGAATTTCGCGATGGCCAATCCGTTGCAGCGGCTTTGACTGACGCGGGACAGCTTGCGCTGCGCCGCACCGCAAAGGGCGACCCCCGGGGCATGTTCTGCGGCATGGGTGTCTGTCAGGAGTGCCTCGTCACAATTGACGGCGTCCCGAACCGACGCGCGTGCATGACAGCTGCGGCGAAGGGTCTGAAGATAGTTCCGCAAATCGCATTCCCGGTTCTGGAGGACATGCCAGCTGCGCAAAAACCCGATCCCGCGCGCATTCTGGAACCCGATGTCGCGATCATCGGCGGTGGCGCGGGTGGCCTGTCGGCAGCCATCGCGGCACGCCAAGCAGGCGCCAGCGTCATCGTTCTGGACGAACGCAAGGTCGCAGGCGGGCAGTATTACAAGCAATCCGCCAGCCACCCTCCGCTCGATGCCCAACAGCGTGAAGGCGCTGCACTTCTGAAGCGCGCGCAAGAGAGCGGCGCGGATGTTTTGGGTTCTGTCGAGATTTGGGGGGCCTTCGACGGCCCGCTTTTTCTGGCTGACAGCGAAGGTGCGGCGCTGATCGTCCGGCCAAAGACCGCGATCATTGCGACAGGCGCATACGAGCGGCCCTGCATGGTGCCGGGGTGGACACTGCCGGGGGTGATGACGACCGGCGCAGCACAGACCCTGTGGCGCAGCTACCTTACGCTGCCGGGCAAACGCATTGCCATATGCGGGTCGGGCCCGCTGAATGCGCAGGTCGCGCTGGAGCTGGCAGAGGGTGGCGCGGATGTGGCCATGGTCGCCGAAGCCGCGCGCGCACCCTGGCGGGTTCCGTGGCACGCGTTTGCGGCGCTCATGGCTGACCCCGGCCTTGTCATCAAGGGCTTGGGCATGATGCGGGATCTGCATCGGCGCGGCATTTCGCTGCGCCACCAAACCACGCTGAGCCGTGTTGACGCAGACGGCGAAAGCCTGCGCGCCACGTTCAAGACTGCTTCGGATGAGGAAATCGCCGAAACCGTCGACGCCCTCTGCATAAACTCCGGGTTTGAACCACAGAACGAAATCCTGCGGCTCCTCGGGGCAAAGATGACCTATGATCCGGCATTCGGGCACCTGAGGTGCGACCGGGATACTAAGATGGAAACCAGCGTGCGGAATATCTTTGCCGTCGGCGATTGCGCGGGCCTTGGGGGGGCGCCTGCGGCGCGGGTGGAAGGTTTGATCGCGGGACGCGTTGCAGCCGCCCGCGCAGGCTTTGGTGATGCCCATGATTTGTTCTCTCACCAGCGCCGCCTCGCCCGGCACCGCCGTTTTCAGGCCAGCCTCTGGAAGATGCATGACATCAGCCCCAGGACCCCGGACAAGGCGGCGCGGGACACCATCGTCTGCCGCTGCGAAGAGATTACACTGGGCGATATCCTGGATGGGCTTGAGACCAGCCCGGGCCATGTCGGCACCCTCAAACGCGCGACACGTGTTGGCATGGGGCGGTGTCAGGGGCGTTATTGCGGGCCGGTCGCGACCCGTCTGGTGGCGCAAACCACGGGCAAACCGGTGGACGATTTCAGCAATTTCGCACCGCGTGTCCCGATCAAGCCGGTGTCCATCGCGTCCATCCTTGCTGCGCAGGAGGCGCTGGATGACCCCGACTGACATCCTTGTCATCGGGGGCGGCATTGTCGGCCAGGTGACCGCCATCGAACTGGCGCAGGCCGGTGCGCGTATTACGGTTGTCGATGCGGGCATCAATGCAGGCTCGACCGCAAATGCCGGCAGCCTGCATGTGCAGATGCAAAGCCGTTTCATGCGGCTTTATCCCGATCAGGTTCCGAACATCGAAGCCTCGTTGCCGCTTTACTGTCAGGCCGTCGAAGAATGGAGGCGACTTGATGCGGCATACGGCCCCTTCGAACTGGTTCGCAAAGGGGGTCTGATGCTGGCCGAGGACGCAACCCAACTTGCATTTCTGGAGAAAAAGGCCGCCCGCGAAGCCAAAAAGGGCGTGTCGGTCGAAATCCTCGACAGGCCTGCATTGGAACGCATTGTGCCCTGGCTGGGGCCGCAGATCATTGGCGCGGAGCTGTGCCGGAATGAAGGCAAGGTCAACCCTTTGGCGGCCAACACGCGCCTGCGCGCCGTCGCAGATGCGCTTGGCGTGCGCTTTGAACAAGACCACATCCGCACCCTGTCCGCCGGCAACCGCATCGTCGCAATCGGTGATCGCGACACCTACCCGGCCGACCGTGTCGTCGTCGCGGCCGCATGGGGGGCGGGCGCGCTTGTGCAGGGTCTCGGCGTGGCAATTCCCTCCGTCGCGGAACCTTTGCACATGAATATCACCGAGGCCTCTTCGGCACGGATCGAACACCTTGTCCAGCATGCCGAACGTTCCATCACGCTCAAGCAATTCAAGACCGGCCAGATCGTGATTGGCGGCGGGTGGTCGGCCCAACACCGCGGCGCGCTCCGCGTCCCTGCAGTCGCACCGTCATCCCTTTTGGGAAACGTCTCGCTTGCCGCAAAGCTGGTGCCAGCCATCGGTCATATGCGCATCATCCGGACATGGGCAGGCATGAACACAACAATCGACGGCGCGTCGGTGATCGGCCCTTTACCCGCGAACGACCGGGTGGTCATGGCCGTTCCGGGGGACGCGGGCTATACGCTGGGACCGCTCGTCGCCAAACTGGCAGCGTCATGTCTTCTGGGCCAGCCGGATCATGGTGTCATCGACCGCTACACCCCTGCCAGGTTCGCCGTCTGACGCCTAACCGATCAAAGCCTTCGAGATATTGGAGACGGTCGTCTGGAGCTTTGGCAGGACCTCTGCGACCATTTCCCGGGGTGTCATGCGCAGCGTTGGCACGCCCACATTGATCGCACCGACAAGCGAGCCCGATTTTGTCCTGACGGGCGCAGAGATGGACATCAGCCCAATCTCGAGTTCCTGATCCACCATCGACCACCCCTGATCACGCACCTGTTCCAGCACCTTCTTGAAGGCCGCCCGGTCGACCACTGTTTTCTCTGTCAGTTTCGTCAGTTCGATGTCGCGCAGCATCGCGGGCCACTTTTCCTTGGGCTGCGCCGCAAGAAGGACGCGTCCGTTCGCGGTACAATGCGCCGGAAAGCGAGAGCCAACAGAAATCCCGACGCTGATCACGCGGTGGTATTGCGCACCCGACACATAAACCACGTCAAAATTGTCCAGAACGGCGGCGGAGACGCTTTCGCGCACGTCTTCAGACAGGTGATCGATGAACGGTTTTGCCACCTCCCAAACGCCTTTCGACGACAGGACGGAATGACCCAGTTCCAGCACCAGGGGCGTCAGGTCAAAGAGTTTGCCGTCAGCAACCGCATAGCCCTCATGCACAAGCGTCAGCAAAATACGGCGCGCGCCCGCGCGGGTGTGGCCGGTCTCTGCGGCAACCTGGCTCAGGGTCATCTTGCGCCCGGTGCGGTTGAAAGCGCGCAACACCTCAAGCCCCCTTCCGAGCGAGCTGACATAGTCGCGCGGGTTCATTCCGCTTGCATCAGAGTCATCACTGCGGTCAGGCTCGGCGGTCATAAGGCCCGCTGGCGCAATCGGTTTTTCCGGCGTGCTTTTGGTCAAAAATCTGATCCTGCGTTAATGTTGGTTCCATCGACACCCGCCTGGGCGCACACTCAAATACCGCACCCGACAGCGGACGCGAATGCTATTACGCACATACAACCACTATTGCAAAAGCCCGGTGCGTAAAAAAGCTTCTTGCGCGACTCAACACTTCGAGTGTTATATTGAACAAACGTGCGCTATGCGAACATTAACGCTCAGGGGAGAAGCAGAAATGAAAAATCCGTCAATGATCAGCAAGGGGATTTCGCGTCGGGGCGCGCTGCAAGGGCTAGTTGCCACAACAGCCGTGGCGGCGATGCCGATGCGCGCATCCGCCCAAGACGTAACCTTGCGCTGGTGGTCGCCTCAGGGCGCGCCGGCCCAGGTCGATGCATATATGGCGCAGATCGCCGCGTTTGAGGCGGCAAATCCGGGCATCAAAGTCGTCTTCGAAACAACATCCGACGAAGGCTATGCACCACAGCTTGCGGCCGCGTTCTCCTCCGGTGAGGTGCCCGATATCGTCACCCACCTGCCGTCCTTCGCGATCCAGTCCTACTATGCCAACGGCCTCGTTGAACCCTTTAACGACGTGATCGAGGCGATAGGGGCGGATGATTACTATCCCGGTGCGAATGACGTTTTCAAGGCGGCAGATGGCAATTATGTCGGCACTGGCATCGGCAACTCTGCCGCCAATATGCTCTGGCTGCGCAAGGATCTGATGGCAGAGGCCGGCATATCGGACGCTCCCAGAACCTGGGACGCATTGCGCAGCGCCTGTCAGGCCATGCAAAAGAATGGCATCTATGGCGCGCCCCTGCCCTATGGGCGAAACTCGATGACGACGCTTATCTTTGTCGGCGTGATCCATCAGGCCGGCGGTCAGGTTTTTGATACTGATCTGAATGTCGCACTGGACAATCAGGCGACCCGCGACGCGCTAGAGTTCTATGCCTCCATGCGTGAACTGTGCCCGCCCGGGGCCACAAATTACAGCTGGGGCGAGGCCATCACGGCCTTCGTGTCGGGCGCTACGGCAACCGGCATCTACACCGGGCGCGTGCTCGGCAATGTCAATGCGCAAAATCCACCCATAGCCGACAGTGTCACCTGCGTGACCTACCCGACGAAGTCAGCGGAGATTCCGGCCTGGACGTTCAATGACTTCCCAAGCGTCTTCATTCCGAAGCAGTCGAATAACATCGGCGCGGCCAAGGCATTCGCGGCATCGCTGTTCAACCCCGATGGCTATATCCAGCAGTTGCACGCGGCGCCGGGTCACGTGCTGCCGGTGCTCAAATCGATCAACAACAACCCCGCATATCAGTCCAACGACATCATCCAGAAATATCCGGCAGAGGTCGAACTAATGTCGCAGGCGGCCGCGGGCGGGTTCAATCTGGGATATGAAAGTGCAAACCATCCGTCCAATGACAAGGCGGGCGAGGTTGTTGGCTCCGGTGTGATCGCAGATATGGTTCAGCGCGTGGTGCTAAATGGCGAAAATGCCGATCAGGTGATCGGCGAAACCACTGCGGCCATCGACAGCATCATGAACGGTTAATGCTGGCAGCGGTTGGGCCGCCCGCCGCGAGGCGGCCCGACCCGCAGCGATACGCAATGGCAAAACAACAACAGACTGTTCTGGAGCGCCAGTATTCAAGGCTCGGCCTCCTTCTGATCGCGCCCACCGTTTTGGTGTTTTGCGCGGTCATCGCCTATCCGTTGGTGTCCGCCATCTACCTGTCATTATTCAAGATTTTCACGCCAACGCTGGAGGGCACGTGGGTCGGGCTGGACAACTATCGCACCCTGCTGGTCAAGGGTGAGTTCTGGACGTCGCTGAGGGCAAATCTGATCTGGACAGTTGGCACGCTGACGCTTCAGATCATATTCGGCGTCGGGATGGCGCTGGTGTTGCACCAGAACATCTGGTTCCGCAGTCTCGCGCGCTCCCTGATCCTGTTTCCCTACTTCATCTCCACGGTCGTTGCGGTGCTGGTCTGGAAATGGCTGTTCAATGATCTCTACGGCATTCTGAACCATCTGATGATCAGCGCGGGGCTTATCGACTGGCCAATCGACTACCTTGGCACAATGCCCAACGCGATGATCTCGGTCATCCTCGTCGGCGCCTGGAAGTATTTCCCATTTGTCGTCATCGCGGTACTGGCCCGTCTGCAGTCCATTCCGGATCAGCTGTACGAGGCGGCGCGAATCGACGGCGCCGGGCCAATTGCGCGGTTCTTTGACGTGACTCTGCCGCAGCTGCGCGAAGTTCTTGTGGTCATCATCATGTTGCGGGCCATCTGGGACTTCAAGGAGTTCGATCTGATCTTCCTGCTGACCGGCGGCGGGCCCGTGACATCAACGCAGACACTGCCGCTTGTCGTCTACAAAGAAGCCTTTGCCCTCAATCAGATGGGAATGGCGGCGGCCTATGCGGTTATCATGATGCTCATCATGCTGGTGTTCATGATCCTCTACATGCGCCGCACCCAGAGAGAGGATACGTGATGCTGCGCAAGATCGCCTTCAACCTCTTTGCATGGTCCATTGTCCTGATGGTTGCCTTTCCGTTGTTCTGGATGCTGGTCACCTCGGTCAAACCACAGTTTGAGCTGTTCCGGCGCCCCCCGACGATCCTTCCCGAAACCTGGACGTTCGAGCATTATTGGAAACTGCTGAGCGATACCAATTTCCTGGGTTACTTCTGGAACTCTGTCATCCTGTCCACGACAACGACAATCGTGGTTGTCGCCATTGCGACCGTCGGGGCGTATAGCCTTGTGCGGTTTCGCTATAAGGGTCGCGAGTCTCTGGCGTTCCTCGTTCTGTTCACCTACCTGCTGCCGTCGGTGGTTCTGATCCTGCCGCTTTACCTGATGCTGGTCCAGCTTGGCCTGTCGAACACGATCACCTCGCTGGTCATTGCCTATACGACGTTTGCACTGCCCTATGCGCTGTGGCTTTTGCGATCCTTCATGGCGGGCATCCCCGAAGATCTGGAATCGGCGGCACTGGTCGACGGCGCCTCCCGCCTCGGCGCGTTCTGGGACATCATCCTGCCGCAGCTTCTGCCCGGCATCATTTCCACGGCGCTCTTCACCTTCATCCTGTCGTGGAACGAATATCTCTACGCGCTGGTTCTGGTGAATTCAGACGACGCGCGGCCGCTGACAACCGGGGTGATGAACATGCTGATCTCGTCGTTCAATATCGAGTGGTCGCTGCTGATGGCCGCCTCGGTGATGATGAGCGTGCCCCTGATCATCGTCTTCGCCTTCCTGCAAAGCTATCTGACACGCGGCTTCGGTGCCGGTGGTGTGAAAGGATAATTGATGGCCGATGTGGTCTTGTCCAACGTGCACAAGAAATTCGGAACTTTCACGGCGGTGGAAGATCTGAACCTCGACATCCAACAGGGCGAATTCATCTCGCTGCTCGGCCCCTCAGGTTGCGGCAAGACGACAACGCTGCGGATGCTTGCGGGTCTGGAATTCCCGACATCGGGCGAAATCCGCATTGGCGACCGTGTCGTCAACGATGTGCCACCCGGTGATCGCGACATCGCGATGGTGTTCCAATCCTACGCACTTTATCCGCATATGTCCGTGGGCCAGAACATTGCCTATCCGCTGAAAAAACGGCGGGTACCGAAAACTGAACGCGCCGGGATGGTCGCGAAAACAGCCGAGATGCTGCAACTGACGCCGCTCCTGCATCGCAAACCCAAGGAACTCTCGGGCGGCCAGCAGCAACGGGTCGCCCTTGGCCGGGCACTGGTGCGTGACCCCAAGGTCTTTTTGCTGGACGAACCGCTGTCAAATCTGGACGCCAAGCTGCGCGGCTACATGCGCGCGGAGCTGATCGAACTACACCAACGGCTCGGGCGCACAATGGTCTACGTGACCCATGATCAGCTCGAAGCGATGACAATGTCAGATCGCATCGCCGTGATGGAGGGCGGGAAGTTGCAGCAATTTGCGCCCCCGCAGGAGGTGTACCGCGCCCCTGCAAACCGGTTTGTTGCAAGTTTCATTGGCACGCCGGGCATGAACATTGTCGACGGCAGTTTGCACGAAGACGCAGGCCGATGGACATTTACCGCCCCGGGATTCTCGGTCGATGCAGGTCAGCTTGGCCCGGACGCGCGCCCCGGACCTGCGGCCATGGGCATTCGCCCCGAAGGCCTGACCATAGGATCAGGGCCCATTCAGGGCATCACGCAACTGGTGGAACAGACAGGCCACGAGAACATCACCGTCGTGCGTCTCGAGGACGGCTTGCGCATGACCGGCCGCACGGCGCCCGACCGGCTATGGCGCACAGGTGAGCCTGTTCAGCTCAGCATCGACGCCCGCCAGGCGCATTTCTTCGCCGAAGGGCCAACCGGCAAGCGGCTGAACCGCGACGTTTGCACGATGGATGCACCCGGATCGAACGGCACATCTTTAAAGGAGGCGACATCGTGAACCGCAACTCTGTCGACTGGTCAGGGCCGATGCCCGCCACCACAACGCCCTTCACATCCGATATGCAGATCGACGAAGGCTCCTTTGTTGCGAACCTGACGCGGCTGTTCGATGCCGGGGCGACGGGCATGGTGGTTGCAGGCTGCACGGGTGAATTCTGGGCACTCTCGATGGCGGAGCGGGCGAGACTGGCAAAACTTGCGGTCGAGGTCTGCAAGGGTCGCGGGCCTGCGATCGTCGGCACCGGCGCCATCGGCGAACAGGAGGTCATTGATCAGATCTGTGCCGCCAAAGAGGCAGGTGCCGATGGTGTGCTCGTGATGCCGCCCTATTTTGCGCGCGTGACCGATGCGGAGATCTTTGCACATTTCGAGGCAATTTCAGAACGCTCGGCCCTGCCGGTCGTCTTGTACAACATTCCCGGAAACGCCGGGAACGCGATCGGCCCTGCCCTTGCCGACCGTCTTGCCGACCTCGACATGGTTGTCGCCATCAAGGAATCGAGCGGCGACTGGACCAACTTTCAGGCCACTCTGAACCGCGTCAAGGACCGTATCCGCGTGTTTTGCGGCCCCTCTTCCGTGTTCGGCGTGCCCGCCACGCTTGCCGGTGCAGACGGGCTGATCGACTGCTTTCCAAACGTCTGGGCGCCGGGCTGCCTTGATCTGTGGAACAAGGTAAAATCCGGCGATATGGATGCGGCCTGGGCGCTGCAAAAAACCGGCATCGCGCTCACCGATCTGTTCACAACGGGGGGGCGCACGCTTTATCCGGCGACCAAGGCCGTGATGAACCATCTGGGCCTGCCGGGGGGTGGCCACATGCGCCCGCCCTATCGCGATCTGGACGGCGCACCTCTGGAAAACCTTATCACCGAAGTGCAGAAACTGACCGCTGCCCCCGCTTTGGCGCAAACAAAACTGAACGAAGGAACGCAAGAATGGACCTAGGACTGAAGGGCAAACGCGCCATTGTGACAGCCGCCAGCCGTGGCCTTGGATACGCAACCGCGCGGTCGCTTGCGGGTGAAGGCGTCGCCGTGACGATGAATGCACGCAGCGAAGAGGCGCTGACCGAGGCCGCCGAAAAAATCCGCGCAGAAACCGGTGTGGAGGTCAAAACCGTTGCGGCGGATTTCACCGACAGCGGGGGACGCGCGGCGATCCTTGAGGCGGCGGGAGAGGTCGATATTCTCGTCTCCAATCCCGGCGTGCGCCAGGTCCCGACGCCCTGGGAAGAGATCACACCCGACGAGTGGCGGTATTGGCTTGAGGCGCATTTTCTGTCCACGGTCGAGATGATACAGGCCGTTGCCCCCGGTATGAAAGCACGCAAATTCGGGCGCATCGTCAATATGTCGGTGAGCTTTATCAAGTTTCCGCAGCTCGGATTTGCCCACAGCCATGCCGCCCGCCTTGCCCTGTCAGGGGCCACTGCGGCAATGACGCGCGACCTCATCGGGCACAATGTCACGATCAACACGGTCTGCCCCGGGCTCTTTGACACCGATGCGCTGCATACCAACCTGCACGGGCACGCCAAACGCGGCAATACCACCTACGAGGCCATTGTGCAGGACCGCAAGGACACCTGCCCGGCGGGTCGATTTGCCGACCCAAAGGAATGCGGCGACCTGATAGCCTTCCTGTGCTCGGCACAGGCAGGCTTCATGTCCGGTCAGAACATCGTCAATGACGGTGGCGTCTACCAGGGTCTGTTCTGATGACCGGGATCGCGATGGTCTCGGGGGCTGGTCGGGGGCTTGGCGCCGCCATCGCCGACAGGCTTTTGACCGACGGCTGGTCCCTGTCACTTGGGCTGCGCGACACCACACAGGCCGCGCGATTTGACGTGGATGCGGATCGCCTGCTGGTCAGCCCTTTCGATGCAACCGACCCCGCCAGTGCCGACGCATGGGTTCAGGCGACGGCCAGCCGTTTCGGCAGGATCGACGCGCTGGTCAACAATGCCGGTATCCTGCGCATGGTCGATTTCGAACAGGGCAGCGAGGACGATCTTGACGCGCTCTGGGCCATCAACGTCAAGGCCCCCTTTCGCCTGATCCGCGCCGCCCTGCCGCATCTGAAGGCCAGCGGTACCGGGCGTGTCGTCAACATTGCCTCTACGGATGCCAAGCGGTTCCGGGCGGGTACATCCATCGGCTATTCCATGACCAAACATGCGCTCCTGGCAATGACCCAGGCCGTGCGCCAGGCGGGATGGGACGACGGCGTGCGCGCGACGGCGCTATGCCCCGGCGCCATCGACACAGACCTGATCGCGGACCTGCCGGGCGTGACCCCCAAGGCGGACCGCCTGACGCCCGAAACCGTCGCCCGCATGGTCGCGTTCATTCTGGCCTTGCCAAATCAGGCAAGCGTGCCGGAATTCATCGCAAACACCCGATTGGAGTCGCTGATATGACCCTTGCTCGCCATATCAACGACGAACTTGCAGCCTGGGATCGCGACAACCTGATGCACCCAACAACGCATGTGGCAAATCACGCCCGTGGCGATACTCCGGGCCGCATCATAATGGGCGGCGAAGGTGTCTATGTGACCGATCGCGATGGCAACCGTATGCTTGATGCCTTCGCAGCGCTCTATTGCGTCAACGCAGGCTACGGGCGCACCGACATTGCCGACGCGATGTCCAAGCAGGCGCATGAACTGGCCTATTTTCATTCCTTTGCCGGGCACGGAAATGAGCCGGCAATCCGGCTGGCAAAGATGATCATGGACCGCGCGCCAGACCACATGGCGCGGGTCTATTTCGGACTGTCAGGCTCGGATGCGAACGAGAGCAACGTCAAATACGCGTGGCATTACCACATTCTGCGCGGCCAGCCGGAAAAGAAGAAGATCATCAGCCGCTGGCGTGGCTATCACGGGTCCGGCCTGGTGTCGGGTTCGCTGACAGGGCTTGCCGGGTATCATGCACGATTTCACCTGCCCTTGCCGGGATTTCTGCACACCGAGACGCCCCATTATCTGCGCCGTCCGGATGCGGACATGTCTGAAGCGGACTATCTGGACCATCTGATTGGCGCGCTCGAAGACATGATCGAGCGCGAAGACCCCGACACGATTGCCGCCTTCATCGGAGAACCGATTATGGGCACCGGGGGCATTCTGCCACCGCCGCCCGGCTATTGGGCCCGGGTTCAGGAGGTTCTGAACCGCCACCATATCCTTCTCATTGCGGACGAAGTGGTAACAGGGTTCGGCCGCATGGGCGAAATGTTCGGATCGACCTATTACGGGATAAAACCAGACTTTATGACCATCGCCAAGGGGCTGACATCGGCTTACGCGCCGCTTTCCGGCTCGATCCTGTCGGACCGCGTGTTCGATGTCCTGAGCCAGGGCACGGACGATCACGGGGTCCTGTGCCACGGCTGGACCTATTCTGCACATCCCGTCTCTGCCGCGGCGGGGGTCGCAACCCTCACGCTGATCGATGATCTTGGTCTGGTGGCACGGGCGGCTAAAAATGGCCCCTACCTCAAGCAACGCCTGCAAGAGGCGGTTGGGGATCACCCCAATGTCGCCGAAGTCAGGGGCGACGGGCTTCTGGCCGCTGTCGAATTGATGGATGACCCGGCCGCGCGCGCATTCTTCCCAACCATGAGTGTCGCGCCCAAAGTGGCCGACGCCATGCTCAGACGTGGCGTGATCGCGCGCGCCATGCCCGAAGGTGACATCATGGGCTTTGCCCCGCCCCTGTCCATCACGCGGGACGAAATCGATATCGTTGCGGCGGCACTGAGGGACGCAGTTCACGAAGTTCTGGGGCCGTGAACCCGGACCGGCCCTGGGAAACGCCTGAGGCGGAATGGCGTGCCGACGTGAACCGTGTGCGTGCCGGCAAGCCGCTGAAACCTGTGCGATGGCCCGGCGGCGCGCGCTGTGCCTTTGCGCTGTCCTTCGACTGCGACCACGAGACCTTCGAGTTGGGAACAGGCCGTGCGGCCATCGGGCGCGTTGCCTGGGGTGAATTTGGTCGGCGGACCGGCGTGCCACGTATTCTCGACACCCTGTCGCGGCATGGCGTTAAAGCCTCTTTCTTTGTGCCCGCCGTTGCGGGGTTGATCGCGCCGGACGCCCTGAAACCGATCACCGATGCGGGCCATGAGATCGGCGTGCATGGCTGGATACATGAGAATACGTCTCTCCTGACGCGCGACGTCGAAAAAGACCTGATGCTACGCGCACGTGACGCGCTCCATGATATGACAGGTCAGCAGCCCGTCGGGCATCGCGCCGCCAACTGGGACCTGAGCGCTCATACCATTGACCTCGTCGCGAGCCTTGGCTTTGCCTATGACAGCTCGATGATGGCGGATGACAGCTGTTATGAACTCATGTCGGATGGCCTGCCCACCGGTCTTGTGGAAATCCCGGTTGATTGGGTACGTGACGACGCGGTCTATCTTCTGTTCAACCGCGCGCCACCAACCCGACCCTGGACGCCACCCGACGCGGTCTTTGACATCTTCCGACGTGAATTTGATGGTGCCCATGCCGAAGCCGGGCTGTGCCAACTGGTCATGCATCCCTTCGTCATCGGCTATCGATCCCGCATCTGGATCCTCGATCAGCTTATCCAGCATGCACGCGACAAGGGCGATGTATGGTTCCCGACCCATGCCGAGTTGGCGGCCTGGGTGACCGATCCCGCCGCTTACTGAGATTGACCAGAGCGCTAGATTGATTCTTGCGTAGCAGCCATCAGAACGGCGCTGAGAAATTCAGGGCACCTGCAAGACGGCACGAAGGCCACGTTCACCACAGGACGGTAACCGTTGTACGAGGCCTCCTGGATGAACGGCAAACCGAAATGCAAGCTCAGGCTTGCCCGCCTGCCGGACATCTCCCCAGACGAGATCATTGAGCTTGTGTCTGACCCTCGTATCGCCTTTCACGTGCCGCCGCTGATAATCATCCGGGACAGCAATACCATCGCCGAAGTCGTTACAGAAGCGGGGCATATTGGCGTCGCGATGGCCTACAGCGTTAGACGATCAGAAACGATGATGTTTGCGGTGGACTCCATAAGAGAAGAAGATGTCTGGGGTGACGGGTTAGTGCTCAAACCAGCTTGTTTCTGTTCTGGCCCGACGCTTTAAAAGAAATCAACTAACTTCGCGAGAACCGATACAGGGTGTCTTTTCGTGTGAGGCCTATGGACATCTGTAAGCGCCCTCTTGTCCGGGCGGGCACTTCTCCGACAAAAGCCATCTTGCGCGCCTACCGCTCCTTTGAGGCCAGCCAGTCGCGAATAATGGTCCTGTGCCGATCGGTGCCGTAGCTGCCGAAATGTCCGCCGTGGACGACGCGCACGGGGAGATCGTATAGCCGCACCATTGAGGCGTGATAGTCATGCGGGTTTGAATGGTAGGTGTCTTCGATCAATGGGCCATCGTAAACGATGTCGCCGGAGAAGAGGATGCCGGTCGCTGCTTCCCAAAGGGCAATGCCTCCCGGGGAATGACCGGGCGTATGGATGACCTCGAAATGACGGTCGCCGAGGTCAATCACATCAGAATCCTCAAGAAGACGTGCGGCTTTTGCGCCTCTCACGGAGTAATCTGCCGAAACATACGGGGCGGGGGGCAACCTGTCGAAAATCTCGTCGGTCACATAAGGATCGGCGAGAGTCGAGGCGCGGGTTGGGTCCGCGAGGATGTCGGCTTCCGCATGATGCACGGCGCGGTCCTCGAATTCGTGGTGGCAGCCGATATGATCGAAATGCGTGTGGCTGGCGACGGCTGTCAGCGCGCGTTCTGTCACAAGGGGGACCCATTCGCGCAAGGACACGACACCCATCCCGCTATCAACCAGCATGTCACGGTCTCTGCCGCGCACGTGCCAGATATTGCAGCGATAGAAGGGCTGGATATGGGGTTCGTCGATCAAGGTGACGTCATCACCCATCCGTTGGATGCGATACCAATCCTCTGGCGCGGCGCGTTTCATGCGGTTTCCTTTGTGAACATCCGGATGTCATCTGGCAGGACGGACAGCTGGATCACCGCCCCTGTTTCGGGAAGGCGCGTCGGCGGGAGATGTGCGACCAACACCATGTCGGGCGCTGCCACAGGGATGACATGAGCGCGGGTGTGCGTGCCGAAGAAGGTCGCATCACGCACTGTTGCCTCGCCCAAAGCGATGCCGCTGCCGTCCTGCCGCAAAGCTTCAGGACGGATGCACAGGGTTGCTTCACCACTCGGCAGGTTGGCAGCTGGAACCGTCGCCAAAAGCGTCTGCGCCCCATCTGAACTGACGCGGGCCGGGATGTGGTTCATCTCTCCCATGAAATCGGCGGCAAAGAGCGAGGCCGGTTCCCGATAAATGCGCAACGGAGGACCGGCATCTTCGATCCGTCCCGTATTCATCACGACAATCCTGTCCGAGATCGCCATGGCTTCCTCTTGATCGTGGGTCACATGCACGAAGGTTGTGCCAACCTGCCGCTGGATGTCTTTGAGCTCGTCCTGCATGGCCCGGCGCAGCTTGAGATCGAGAGCGCCCAGAGGCTCGTCGAGCAACAGCACCTCCGGCTCAACCGCCAATGCGCGGGCCAATGCCACACGCTGCCGCTGACCCCCCGACAGCTCGTGCGGCCGCTTCGCGCTATCGGCTTTGAGCCCGACGAGATCGAGCTTTTCATCCGCTTTACGATGCCGTTCGTTGCGTGCGATACCCGCCATGCGCAGACCGAAGGCAACGTTGTCCCTAAGGCTCATATGCGGGAACAGGGCGTAATCCTGGAACATCGTCGTTGTGGGCCGTTTGGCAGGGGGCACATACGTCATGTCTGCGTCGCCGATGCGTACGGTGCCCTGCGTGGGTTCGATAAAGCCCCCCAGAACGGACAGGAGCGTCGTCTTCCCACATCCCGATGGCCCAAGCAGCGTGACGTATTCCCCGGCTTCAATCTCCAGCGAGATGTCACGCAAGGCGTGAAACGACGCAAACCAATGGTTCAAAGCGTCTAGTCGTACCGAGGCGGTCATGACCTGCGCCTCCGCAACACAGTGAATTCAAGAAGCAGCACCGCCGTCACCGAGATGAGGAACACGACGCTGCCAATGGCGTTGAGCCTGGGCGACAGGCCTGAGCGCAGCATCGACCAGATTTCGACCGGAAGGGTGATGTCGAACCGGGTCAGCAGGAACGCAATGATGAATTCGTCCCAGGACAGGGTTACCGAGAGAAAGAACGCCGCTGCGATGGCCGGGGCCAGCATCGGTGCGGTCACCAGAATCACGACCTTGGCCTCGCTGGCGCCAAGGTCCCGCGCAGCGCGCTCCGCGTTTTCGTGTTGTGCACCCATCGATGCGTAGATGATCGCAAAGGCCAGAGGCAGGTTGATCACCACATGCCCGATCCCGGCTGTCATCAGTGACAGACCAACGCCAATGCGGTTGAGGACAATCAACAGGCCAAGGCCGACGATCAGGTAACTGACGGTCAAGGGCGCGATCAGCATCACCCGCATGACTGCAGAGCCAGGGAGCACGTGTCGCGCCAGCCCATAGGCTGCCAGAAAGCCAAGAAGAACGGCCACTGCGGATGACCCCGTTGCGACAAGCAATGAATGCAACAGCGCGTCGGTGACATCGCCGTCGGACAGCACTTCGGCATACCATTTTAGCGAAGGTCCGTTGAACGGCGGGACCGGAAGCGTGCCATCCTGGAACGAAAACAGCACCAGCGCGCCGACCGGCAGATATATGAACCCGAAGGCCAAAATCAGGTAGAGCCATGCTGCCGTACGCATCGTTACACCCGATCCAGTCGAAGCCAGCGGGCGCTGGCGAGATAGGCCAGCGTGACAATTGCCATCATGACAATCGCCAACGCCGAAGCCAGCGGGAAGTCGGCTCTGCGTCCCAGCTGAACCATAATGACCTGCGGCATCGTCAGTTCGTTATTGCCCCCCAGGACTTGCGGCGTGACGTAATCCCCGATGCAGAGTACGAAGGTCAGGAACGCGCCGGTGGCTATGCCAGGCAAGGTCAGAGGCAAGATGACATGCCGGAACGTCTGGAACGCATTGGCCCCCAGATCCATGGCGGCGCGTCTGTAATTCGGCGACAGCTGCACGAGGTTTGCATAGATCGTCAGGGTCAGGAGCATGACAAAGAAATGCACAAAGCCGGTGACCGTTGCGAAGCGTGTGTTGGCCAGCGTAATCGGTTCGGCGATCAGGCCGATGTTCATCAGGGTCTGGTTCACCAGCCCCTCGCGCGCCAAGACCAGCAGCCACGCGTAGGACCGCACGACATAGGATGTCCAGAAGGGCAGGATTGCCAGAAGAAGCACCAGGCGCTGCCATTGCGGCGGCACCCTGAATGCAATGATCGCTGCCAGCGGGTAGGCCAGGATCACGGACACAACCGTGACCGTCAAAGTGATTTCCAGCGACACCAAAATCGCCCGCCACAAGTACGCGCGGGTGACCACTTCGACGTAATTGTCGAGGTGCAATCCCCAGATAAGGCTGCGCCCCTCCAGCGTGGCAAAACTCATCGCGCCCATCACAAGGAAGGGCACAATGAAAAATGCGAGCGTCCAAATCAAGGCCGGGGCGACAAATCCCCAGCCTCGTCTTCTGCCCGTTGCCGCGCTCACTGGGAAAGCGTGTCGAGCCAGAGATCCTGCATCTCTGCATCAAGGTCCGCATCAGGCGCAGGGTAGAGCTGTGTGCGGGCCAGGTAGTCTGCTTGCTCATCCCAACGCAGCACCGCGCGCTGGTCGTCGGTCAGGATGTCGCCTGCCGCCGAATTCGCGGACATGCCCCAGAAACAGGCCGAGGTTGCGAGGCGTGCCTGACCTTCAGGGCTGACGATGTACTTGACGAACTCCAACGCGAGGTCGGGCTGTTCACTGTCGGCAAGTACGCCAATAGACTGCGTCCAGCGCACGGCCCCCTGATCTGGAATGGTCCATGTCAACTCGGGCTGTTCCTCGGCAAGGACGGCCGTCAGCCATTCGCCGCCACCAACCACGATATCAACCTCTCCTGTCGCGAGGGCTGTCTGCGCAGCCACAACACCAGCGACCGATGCCGCGCTTGCGCGCATCTGAGACAGGATCGGGCCAATGGTATCGAGCGCGTCTGCGTCGATGTCCGCGGTCGCGACACCTTCGGCGATTGCGGCAAGACCCATCACCGGAAGATAGTAATCATAGATCGAAATACGGCCCGCGTATTTGTCGGACCAGACCGTGGACAAGTCCTGCATGTCAGCAGGATCCACCTTTTCAGAGTTGTACGAGATCGTATTGTAGCCGAATTTCTCCGTCACCGCGTAGGTCACGCCATCAAGCGTGTTGTTTTCGGCCATGACAATCTCGGGGAAGAAGTCTGAAATCGGCAGCTCCTCTTCCGGCAGCGGCGCGAGCAAACCAGACTCGACCGCACGAAACACGTCGATGCCATCGATAACCAGAACGTCCCAGTCGCCCGGACGCGATTGCTCCAGCAGCGCCAGGGCCGCACCGGTGCCTTCATATTCGCGGACATTGACGGTGACACCGAATTTTTCTTCGAAGGGTTTGATGAGCGCGTCATCGGTGTGGTCGCACCACACAAGGGCGTTGAGTTCCTGCGCGGTTGCTGCGGTGCCCGCCAGCCACATCGCGGTTCCGCCCAAAAGGGCAACAGTCCGTTTTGTCATCTTCCTTGCTCCCATGTTGTATCATCCCGCCTTTCACCGAGTGCGGCTGACGGAAAAAGTTGAATACATTCTTTTTTTGTAGTCAACTATAAATTTAGATTGGGTTCAACTTTCCGAAAGGCAACCATGGGCACGCTTCGCGAACGACAGAAAGCTGACCGCGAAAAACGCATTCTGTCCGCGGCAGTGCACAAATTCCGGGCAAACGGATACAAGCGCGTCCGCATCGAAGACCTCGCCGAGGCGGCAGAGGTCTCGGTCGGCACAGTGTACAACTACTACGGAACGAAGGGTGACATCCTCATTGCGATTGTCACGATGGAGGTTGAAGAGGTCCTGGCAGAGGGACAAGCCTTGGTCGATAATCCGCCCACCGACCCCGGTGAAGCGCTCCTGGCCTTGACCTTCTGCTACTATGACCACTCCCTGAATTACCTGACAAAAGAGATGTGGCGCCGGGCGATGGCTCTTTCGATTGAGGCACCGGACACCCCGAATGGACGTCGCTATGCGACGCTCGATACGAAACTGGCCAAACAGGTTGGCGACCTCTTGTGCCGCTTCCAGCAGCAGGGAAAGCTGGCACCGGAACTTGATGCGCCGGCCTTGGGGCGCGTTGTTTTCAACAACCTCAATCAGTCATTCATCGATTTCGTGACGGACGACAGCATGACCTTGGACAACTTGCGCGCCAACGTGACCGCCCTGACCACCCCCATCGCTCAACTGCTGCCCAAGCTCACATAGTTATTGCTTTCGTCTCCAGATACTCGTGGAAGCCCATCGGTCCAGCTTCACGCCCATTTCCGGATTCCTTGTAGCCGCCGAACGGAACATCGTAGTCTCCGACATTGCCGTTCACGCTGATGACCCCTGCCCTCAACCTGCGGCTCACGCGATGTATCCGGTCCGGATCCGTCGATTGAATATACGCCGCCAAGCCATATGGCGTATCATTGGCGATCTCGATGGCTTCGCCTTCGGTATCAAAGGGCAAGATGGCCAGCACCGGTCCAAAGACTTCCTGCCGGGCAATGTTCATGTCGTTTGTGACATCGGCAAACAGCGTTGGCCGGATGAAGTAACCTTTGTTGAATCCCGACGGGCGCCCAAGCCCCCCGGCGGCCAATCGCGCACCGTCGTCGATGCCAATCTGAATAAGCCGCTGGATGTGATCGAACTGCTGCTGGTTGACGACCGGGCCAATATGGTCCCCTTCTTTCATCGGGTCGCCGACTTTTGTGTTCTCAACAATCGTCGCAACGCGCTCAACCACCTCGTCGTAGACCGTGCGTTCCACAAGAAGACGGGAGCCGGCGTCGCAGGATTGCCCATTATTGATAAAGCAGGCATCGACCGAGACCTGTGCCGCGGCGTCAAGATCCGCATCCGCGAAAATCAGGTTGGGTGATTTCCCGCCAAGTTCCAGTGTCACTCGTTTTATCGTGTCCGCCGCCGCTTTCGTGACCAGCTTCCCGGCGCGGGTCGATCCTGTGAAGGAGACCATATGAATGCCCGGATGCGCCGAGATCGCTGCGCCAACCCCAGGTCCATCGCCATTGATTATGTTGAAAACGCCGGGCGGGCACCCCGCCTCGTCAATCACTTCGGCGAGCATGATCGCGGAAAGAGGCGAGTACTCGCTTGGTTTTAAAACGATGGTGCAACCGGCTGCCAAAGCGGGCGCAACTTTGATCATGATCTGGTTCACCGGCCAATTCCATGGCGTGATCATCCCGACCACACCAACCGGCTCATCGACGAGCGTCGAGCCGCCCCGCAGCGAGGGCCGCTCGAACCGATGCGCCCTGAGCGCTTCAATGGCGGCCTCCAGATGTCCGGTTCCGACCGGCATCTGCACCTCGCGCGAGAAGGAAAGCGTCGTGCCCATTTCGTGCGACATGATCCTGACAAACTCTTCGGCGCGCTTTTCATAGGCAGCAATGATCCGCTCGAGCAGCGCCACGCGTTCGTCGACAGTGCTGAACTGCCAGGTCTTGAACGCCTCGGTCGCCGCCACTACGGCCTTGTCGACATCCGCGGACGAACCAAGGGCAATCGTGGCGATGGCCTCTTCAGTGCCAGGGTGAATTACGTCAAAGTCGGAATGCTCGACCGGGTCGATCCATACCCCATCAATGTAAAGCTTTTTCAAATTGTTCATTCTGTGCCTCCTGCCAATGTGATCTTCTACCGCGCTCGCCGGAAAAGCGACCCGCTTCCGCGTGACTATCTATGATGAAGCGACAAATGAAAAACACCTGTAATTGGCATCCACAACTCCAGCCGACCAACTTTGCCGCTTCAGGCTCACCCGAACTCGGAGGAATGCAGCACCTGACTGCACGACATACCTACTCGGACGAGGACGGTTCATTCCTGCCCGTCATTGCGGGGTTGCATGGCTGCAGTGCGGTCCGTCAGGCCGGATTTTCGCTGCAGACGCACTTGCCTGTCGCTGTCAACGGTCGTGACGCGCACCTTTGATCAATAGCAGCTTTTCAGGGCTCAGAGCAGGAGCGTTTTGTCTCCATTGGGGTGTTGTTGCAGAATCCCCCCCGCTGAGGCCTGACTGTCCCTTTCCATACGGTATCTGGGCGACGCAGACGATCTCCGCTCTACCGAGTGCCTTGAAACCGTTGATGGGAACAATACGGGTGTAGATTTCGGCGATCTGGCGGTCACCCTCAAAGGTCTTGATAATCACACACGAGACCGAAAGAACTGCAGCATTACTTGTGAAATCGAGTGAATTTTTTCAAAGGTTGGCGGATCGTGACGCCCCGGTTTGATGACTTTTCTGGCGCCCGACCAATGCCCCAGCGGCCTGTCGGCATGACGATGTTTGGTTTGACAAAGCAGCGATCGGCGGGCCGGTCATCTGCAACGGGGAAATCATCCATGCGCAGGATGGTGGAGCACGCCGTACGGGTAACCCCTTGTTTTGGAGGCGCGCCAGTAGGGTCTGAGCCGCCTTCAGTTTCTGTATCGGGATCATCCCGCCGATCCCCATGTTTGGTCTTTGGTTGTTGTATGTCTAACGCCACCGCGCAGTGTGATCTTGTACCTCTTCATGCTGCTGCAATGGTGGCGTCCCAGCCATTCTGTCCGGGCGGTTCGATTGTATCGCTCGACATAAGCGTTCTGTTGCGGCTTGCCTGGCGGGAGGTAGATCAGCCTGATCCCGGCCTTCTCAGCCCAATCCTGTAGGTGGCCACTGACATATTCTCGTCCATTGTCCATACGTATTGCCATCGGCTTCCCCCGCCAGTCTGACGTCAGCGCCTATAGATCCAATTAGGTCGAATTGATAAGAGAGGGTTTGTGGCTCATCGAAACCACCCGGGAGGGGAGATGAGACAGAAACCCGGAACGCGCAAGAGCCACGGTGAGAAGGTCGTCAAAGTCATCCGCCGGGCCACACACAAACAGCATTCAGCCGAAGTGAAGATCAGGATTGTGCTGGGCGGCCTCAAAGGTGAGGACGGCATTGCCGCGCTGTGCCGCCGAGAGGGGATTGCTTAGAGCCCTTATTACAGTTGGTCGAAGGAAGTTCCTCGAAGCTGGGAAGCAGCGTTTGACGGATATACCGCCCCGTGCGGCTGCAACCAGCGGGGTCAAGGATCAATGCCGTTTGAAGGTGCAACACGTTCTGAACAATATCAGGCTCTGCCCCAACCGCGTCGCAGGCGTTCAATATAACTTCGGTCAGGCTCGGCTTGGGGTGTATCGGGAAGAGAATGAGCGGTGCACCGTGCACGCTTGCCAATGCAAGGGTCGTCTCGTGCCTAACCGGGTGGCCCTCAGGCACAGCAACAACCATCTTTTCCGCAACCAGCGGTCTTTGCTCGAACTCGTCCAGAGTCAGTAACGCCGGGCGGACGATGCCCACATCCATTTTCCGCTCCTGAAGCCCGCCGGCGGTGTCGGGCGCAAGCGTTTCAGTCAGGGAAACGTCCACCTTGGGGGACTGTTGGCGGAAGTCCCACAACACCCATGGCAAGACCGGATAAAGAGCGGACCCGACGAAAGCGACGGTCAGAAGACCCGTCTGCCCCCTCCCGATGCGCATGACATCCGCCTTTGCGGCATCACTCAGATCGAGAACGCGTTTTGCATGATCCAGCACGATATCACCTGTACGGGTGAGACGCATCGGCCTGCTGCCTCTTTCGATCAGGATCGTCCCACGATCGTCCTCCATCTGTTTGATCTGCTGGCTCAGCGGGGCTGCGCCATATGCAAACGCTCCGCTGCTCAGGTGGAGTTCAGCTCTACTGCGACAGCGACAAAGTACTCATGGTGCCGAAAGTTCATCACAGGCCTTTTGCTTATTCGTCGCTCTACCCACCACCTTACCCCGTCAGCACCGCCCTGCACCTCTTGTGTGCCTTTACCATTGGCACACAGCTCGAAACGGCCTGCGAGCCTGCAACCGGACCCCGCTCAGAACCCGCATTGCGGACGTTCCGGAATGCTGCAAACCTTGCGGCCGCGAAGTCAACAAGGATCGGCCAGTGAAAATCATGTGCCTGAATGGGTGGGGTGGCAAACTGCATGAACAGCTGGTGCCCTACATCGCACTATCTGTGCCTGACGTCCTCTGCCTGCAAGAAGTCGTTCACAGCCCGGCCTCTGACAAAGACTGGCTGACATACCGCGATGGGGATCACATCCTGCCGCAACGGGCGAATTTCTTTCGGGATGTGTCCCGAGCCTTGCCCGATCACACAGCAACCTTTTGCCCAGCCGCGCAGGGCGTTCTCTGGGACGCAGACCAGCCGATCCCCTCGCAATGGGGGTTGGCCACATTCG
>NZ_JAHXDN010000002.1 GCF_019375555.1 Roseobacter insulae | reverse complement strand
GAACCGATTGGAGTAAAAGGACACATCAGAAACTGCACTTCAGCGTGAGCTCACACCGCAACACGATAATGTCACCTATGAGCAAAGCAGAAATGTCACTCTGCCCGCAAAGCGCAATGAGGATGAGCAGACGTGGGATGGCTGATGATGAGCGAGCGCGAGTTGAACCGTATGGAAGTGCTGGCGCAGGTGGACGACGGTCGGCTGAGTGTCGACAACGCCGCCAATATGTTCAACCTGACGCGCAGATAAATCTTCAGGCTGTTGAAGTGCTATCGGCAGGATGGTGCGTCGGCCATCCGGCACAAGTCGCGCAGACGTGCGCCTATCAATCAGTTTCACCAAGCCAAGCGCGACTATGCGCTAGGCCTGATCAAGGAGAACTATCCCGACTTCGGGCCAACATTGGCGGCTGAGAAGCTTAAAGAAGATCACGGGCTGAAGGCCTCGCGCGAGACGCTGCGCAAATGGATGCAGGAAGGCGGCATCTGGTTGTCACGCAAGCAGCGGGCACATTCCATCAGCCGCGCTTGCGCCGGGAGTGCTTTGGCGAACGGATCCAAATCGACGGGTCGGATCACCGCTGGTTCGAGGATCGGGGCGATCCCTGCACCCTGCTCGTCTTCATCGACCAAGCAACCAGCACCTTGATGGAGCTGAGGTTCGTCAAATCGGAAAGCACCTTCAGCTGTTTCGAGGCACTTGAGAGTTACCTGCTCAAACACGGTCGCCCTGTCGCCTTCTATTCCGGCAAACACACGGTGTTTCGGGTGGCGAAAGAAGACGCCAAAGGCGGTGCGCGGATCACCCAGTTCGGGCGCGCGCTGAGCGAGTTGAACATCGAGATACTCTGCGCCAATTCGAGCCAGGCCAAAAGTCGTGTTGAACGCGCCGATAGCACGCTTCAGGACCGTCTGGTCAAAGGAACTACGGATCACAGGCATTTCTGACATGGAGGCTGGAAACGCCTGTTTGGAAGGTATCAAGGATCGACATAACGCGAAGTTCGCTAAGGCCCCGGCCAAGTCGGACAACCTGCACCGTGCCTTGAACATTGAACCGGATCGCCTCGCGGAGGTCTTCTGCCTGCGCGACAAACGCTATGTCACTAAGGACTTGACGCTGAAGTACGACCGCAAGCGCATCCGCTTGGAAGTCAATGATCTGACAGGTGGTTTGGTCGGCAAATACGTGGATACCTTTGCGTTTCCGAACGGGCGGCTGGAGATCAGGTGGAAGGGCATGTCGTTCCCCTACTCCGCTTGCGACATGGATCAGCGCGTCACCCACGCAGCCAACACTGAGAACAAGCGCCTCGGTGCAGTCCTGGCTCATATCAAAGAAGAGCAAGAGAAAGCAACTCAATCACCAGAGGTCAAACCCGAGAGTGCGAGGAACGGATACAAGAAGACCGGGTGCCGACCGAGGGACGCTCGTCAAAGATGGAAGCTTACTACGAGCGCAGGCGCGCGGAGCGAGCGGCTGCGGAGGGCTGACTTTAGAGACTAGTGCAATTATGCAGGCGGTATGAGACACGCCGATCATTGGATGGAAAAGCTTCAACTCGACGAGGAATCGCCCTCGCAATTTCGGCTGTCACGCTCGAAGATTATGTATATCGAGAGCAAGGCAGACGGGCTTGAAGGCCCTGCTGTGATTGGGCGTGTCTATTTTTCGAAGTCCGGAAAGACACTGTATTACAAGGGCCTAAAATTCCAGAGCCTGAAGGGTGCAGGCTTCAAAGCGAACTATTTCGAAACCGAGAGCGGCGATTGCTACTGGATTTCAGGACCTCGAAAAGACCAGAATGATCGACTGTACGGCGGCAACAGCGGCGTACAAATTGACGAAGACGTTCGCGACGAATACGCCAACCTGATCTCCTGATCCTACCCCGCAACGCTTTTCAGCCCTGCGATATTTGAGGTCTCCGGGCTGCTAAGCCTTGCTCTGTTGTGACACTTCTGCTTTGCTCACAGGTGACATTTTAGCTTTGCGGCTGTGAACTCACGCTGAAGTGCAATTTCTGATATGTCTTTTTATTCCGATCGGTGCTGGATTTCCATCAGCTTGGTTTCGAAGACTTCGGCTGGGGTGTAGTAGCCCAAGCACTTGCGCGGCGTTGCGTTGAGGCGATGGCAAATCGACCTCAAATATCGATTTGTCAGCGCCGTCGGTTTGGTTGAGCGAGTCAGATACTTCCGCAGCCGGTTGTTCGTGTTCTCGACAGTGCCTCTTTGGTACGGCGCTTGTGGGTCACAGAACCAGGCATCCGCACCGATCCCAGCTTTGAGGTGCTTCCAGGCCGAGAACTCGGTGCCCCGATCAAAGGTGATCGACTTGCGGGAATCTGCGGGCAGGGGAGACAGGCCTTGGATCAGGGATTCGATGATCGGTTTAGATTGGCGATCTTCGTTGCGCATCACGACTGCATAGCGGCTGGCTCGTTCAACCAGGGACGTGACGTTCACCTTTCCATGCTCCTTGCGGAACATCATCAAATCGCACTCCCAATGACCGAACTCGGATCGTTCTGCGATGCGCTCAGGCCTGTGGGACAGGCTTTGAACGTCGAAGATGTGGGTTCGGTTGTGCCTTCGATAGCCGCGCGGTCTGCGACGACGGCGATGTTCGGGAAGGTGACGGTAGAACTGCTTATCGCGGCCGTCTTTGGAATAGGCAAACCGATAGATCGTCTCGTGGCTCACGCGGATCGGATGGCGTTCAAGCCGCATCCGACCTGCGATCTGTTCGGGCGACCATCCAGCCTTGAGTCGGTCTTCAATGGCAACCTTCAGCTCAGGGTGGACGATCATCTTGCGATGGATTGCCCGACGCTTCTCGGACATGGCTTGAGCCGTTAATGCGTAATAGCCGTTCAGGTTTGGCAGTTCCTCGTCTGAATAGAAGTTCCGCTTCAACTCGCGGTAGATCGTAGATGGCGCGCGACCCAACCGATCTGCAATCTCTGGAACTGGCATTCTGGCTTCACGCCACTTGTCGATCTTACGGCGTTCTTCCAAACTCAGGTGAGGGTAGTAGCGTCCCATTCAAAAGACTCCGTACAACGTTCTGTTTTGATACAGAATTTGCACTTCGAACGTGAATCCACCGGTTGCAACACGCCTGTAGCTATAATGTGAATTATGTAAAATCCATGGTATTTACGTGCGTGTTGTCGACTCGCCGGGTCGCAGCATCGGCGTTATTTCCAGTCGTTGGGAGGCTTGGCCTGCACCGCCCTGTTCCAGCAAGCTGGAGATCAGGTGAGCGGTTTGTGATCCGATGTCTGCGGGGCGCGGGTCGACGGTCGTGATGGTCGGACAGGAAATGGCCGAGAGCTCGTAGCCGCCAAAACCGGCAACGGCCATATCGCCAGGGACGGCCAAACCACGTCGGATGCATTCTGTTGTGGCCCCGAATGCAGCAGGGTCCGACACGCAAACAACCGCCTCGGTGTCGGGATATTGCGCCAGAAGCTCCGCCATTGCGTCCGCGCCCTGACGCATCGATATGGGTGGCTTACCACCGGCGATGAACCGCGCCTGATCCAGCAACCCGTGACGTGTCATGCCGGCCACGAATCCGCGTCGGCGGTCGGCGCCCCGGGTGTCCCACACGGTATCGCCCCCGACAAAGGCAATGCGGCGATATCCTTGTTCGACAAGGTGATCGACCATCATCTCCATCGTTGACGCATTCGAAAACCCGACCACGTGATCGATCGGATCGGTGGGTAAATCCCACATCTCGACAACGGGTATGCCGGCCTGCCCCAACAGACGCCGGGTGCGTTCGGTGTGCCGCCCGCCGGTTACGACAATCGCCTCTGGACGTCGGCGCAGCAATTGCTCGATCAGTTCCTCTTCTTTTTCGATGCTGTAGTTGGAATAGCCCAACAGGATCTGCAGCCCCGCCCCATTGAGTTGCGCGGACAGCGATCCTACGGTGTCCGAAAAGTTGCCATTGTCGATGGTGGGAATCGTCACCGCCACAAAGCCCGATTTCTGGGACCGCAGATTGGCGGCTGTGCTGTCAAAAACATATCCCATCTGCTCGGCGATCTCGCGGACTTTCTCTCGCGTCTGCTGGCTGACGGAGCGATCACTTTTGAAGGCGCGGCTTACAGTCATAACCGACACACCTGCCGTGCGGGCGACATCTTTCATCGTGGGAGGTCTGTCCATCCATTACTCCAGTCACCGGCAACACCCGGCTCTTGTCAAACCATCAGAGCGCCTGCACCGCCGTCTTCTTGCGGGCGTCAAAAAAAGTACCGGCGCGGGTCACGAAAACGGCGCCTCTGTCGGGCCCTTGAAGAATTCCATCAGCGCCGCCTGATCCTCGCCACCCAGTCCGGCGGCCGTCAGCATGCGGTGCACTTCCAGACAGAGCGCCGTCAGGGGCATGGCCGTATTGCTGCGTCTTGCGAGGTCCTGCGCCCCGTTGAGATCCTTCACCATGTTGTCGATGCGCCCGGTGCGGCGATAGTCCCTGGTCGCAAAGCGCGGCATGTATTCCTGCAGGATCGCGCTGTCGGCGCGCCCTCCCCTAAGGGCCACCGGGACCTTTTCGGCGGTGACGCCCGCATCAAGCGCCAGTTGCGTGGCTTCGGCGACGGCCAGAAAGCCCAATCCACAGAGGACCTGATTGATCAGTTTCGTGGTCTGCCCCGCCCCCACGGGGCCCATGTGTGTATAATTGCTGGCCACATGTTTGAGAACGGTGTGGGCGTCATCAAAGTCTTTCTCCGTGCCACCCGCCATCAGGGTCAGTTCACCCATCAGGGCTTTTGGCGCACCTCCCGACAAGGGGCTGTCGACCCAGCGCAGGCCCGCCTCCGCCGCCCTGCTCGCAAGGGTTTTTGTCGCGTCGGGATCAATTGACGACATGTCGATGATCAAGGTTCCCGGGCGGGCTCCCTCGACAACACCGCCTGTCCCGAATACCGCGATATCGACTATTTTGGGACTGTTGAGGCTGGTGATCACATAGTCAGACGCCTGGGCCGCCGCCGCTGCACTGGGTGCCGCAACCGCCCCTTTTGCCACGAGGTCCGCTACCTTGTCAGGGTCCAGATCGAAGACGGTCAACCGGTTACCGGTCTCCAGTAAACGTGTCCCTATGGCGCCTCCCATAGCACCGGCACCGATCAACGCAACCTTGGCCGTCATATCTGCATTCCTTCGGTTTTTCGGACCAGTTCAGCAACAATGGCCGCGATGTCCTGATCAATATTCACGGTGATTGACAGCTCGTCCGATTGTGGCGGCTCAAGCGCGGCAAACTGGCTGTCGAGCAAAGACAGCGGCATGAAGTGGTCCTGCCGCGCCTGCATGCGTTCTGCAATCACCGCGCGGGTTCCGGCAAGATGAAGGAAAACAACCTGACCTCCGGCACCCTCCCGCAACCAGTTCCGATACTTGCGCCTCAGAGCGGAGCATCCGATAACCAGCGCGCCGCCATCCTGGCAAAACTGCGCGGCCACCTGTGACAGCCAGGGTGCCCGGTCGTCATCGTTCAGGGGTTCGCCCCGCGCCATCTTCGCTACATTCGCGGCGGGGTGAAGATCATCGCCGTCAATGAAACGCGCGCCGATTTCGCTGGCAAATGCCATCCCGATGGATGTCTTGCCGCAACCGGATACGCCCATGACGATGAAACGGTCCGGGGTCACAGTGATGCCGTGATGCCACCATCGACGAAGACGGTGGTGCCGTTCACAAAAGAGGATGCGTCAGAGGCAAGGAAGATGCAGGTGCCGACCAGTTCCTCGACTTTGCCCCACCTGCCTGCGGGCGTGCGCTTTTCAAGCCACGCGGAGAACTCGGGGTCAGCGACAAGGGCCGCGTTCAGCGGCGTGTCGAAGTACCCCGGTGCAAGACCGTTGCACTGCAACCCGTATTGCGCCCAATCGGTCGCCATGCCCTTGGTCAGGTTCGCGACCGCGCCCTTGGTCATCGTGTAGGGCGCGATGCCGGGCCGTGCAAGGGCGGTCTGGACAGACGCGATATTGATGATCTTGCCGCGCCCGCGCTTTATCATGTGGCGTGCGCAGGCCTGGCCGACGTGGAACACGCTTGCGATATTGGTCTGCATCAGGCGTTCAAAGGCATCCGCGGGAAAATCTTCGAGCGGCGTGCGGTGTTGCATGCCGGCATTGTTGACCAGAATGTCGATTGCACCCGTTTCGGCCTCGAACCCGTCCACCGCATTGCGCACCGCGTCGTGGTCGGTCGCATCAAACGCCAGAACGTCGACCGGGCCATCGAATTGGGCAGCTGCGGCGTCCAGTTTCGCGGTGTCCCGTCCGTTCAGTACAATCGCGGCTCCTGCGGTCTGCAAGCCTTTGGCCAGTGCGAAACCGATACCTTGCGAAGAGCCCGTAATCAGGGCGCGGCGACCGGTCAGATCAAAAAGGTTCAGGCTCATGGGGACTCTCTTTCCTCTCGACAATCGCGTTAACAACAGTTTATGTTATCGTTAACAAGACTTGTCAAGGGACCTCTAATTCTGCCGTGAATACGCAGTGATCCGGCTTCCGGAGGTGCTTGTTCAAAAAGGAACACGGAATGAAATCCATCGTAATTCATGGTCCACGCGATTTGCGCATCGAAGACGCGCGTGTTGATGCGCCGGGTGCGGGAGAGGTTCAGATCGCAGTTGCTGCCGGCGGCATCTGCGGTTCGGATCTGCATTACTATCAGCACGGCGGCTTTGGCACCATCCGCATCAGGGAGCCGATGATTCTGGGGCATGAGGTTTCAGGGCATATCGTTGCGCTCGGGCCGGATGTGACGGGTTTGCGCGTGGGTCAACTGGTGGCCGTGTCGCCGTCCCGTCCCTGCCTGTCCTGCAGGTATTGCGAGGAAGGATTGCATAATCACTGTCTGAACATGCGGTTCTACGGATCAGCGATGCCGTTCCCTCATATTCAGGGTGCGTTCCGGCAGATGCTGGTGGCTGATCAACGGCAATGCGCGCCCGCAGTCGGATTGAGCCCCGGCGAGGCGGCCATGGCGGAACCACTGGCCGTGTGTCTGCACGGCGCGCGTCAGGCAGGTGAATTGCTGGGCAAAAGAGTCCTGGTGACCGGATGCGGGCCTATCGGACTGCTGTGCATTCTGGCCGCCCGCCGGGCCGGTGCCGCAGAGATCGTCGCGACGGATCTGACGGATTTCACGTTGAAAATGGCGCAGGATAATGGTGCTGACCGGGTGATCAATTCCGGAGCGGACCCCGAGGCGCTCAGGGCTTACGAGGCGGACAAGGGCACGTTTGATGTCTTGTTCGAATGCACCGGAGTGGCCCCCGCCCTGGCAGGTGGTATCACCGCGATGCGCCCGCGCGGCACGATTGTGCAGCTTGGTCTGGGCGGTGACATGCAACTGCCGGTACAGGCGATCACCGCGAAAGAATTGCGCTTGTGCGGCTCTTTCCGCTTTCACGAGGAATTCTTTACCGGTGTCGAACTGATGCAAAAGGGATTGATCGACGTAAAGCCCTTGATCACGCAAACGCTGCCGCTGTCGGATGCTGTCGCGGCTTTTGAGGTGGCCAGCGACCGGACGCAGGCCATGAAGGCGCAAATCTCCTTTGCCTAGCCTCCCACACAACAGGGTCATGCTGACTTACGTATCAGCACCAATCGCTGCCAAAGCGCTCTGCGCGACCTCAATGTCCTGTGGGCCCGAGCCGGAGCCCACGCCAATTCCGCCCAGCAGAACGCCACCACGGCGGATCGGCAGCCCGCCCGGCAGTCCGGTCACATCGCCACCTGTCGCAAGGCCGATGCTCGTGCGCACGGCGTCGGGAACGCTGTCGCTCGGTGCGCCGATCGAGGCTGCTGTCCGCGCCTTGCTGAGGGCGCTCTTGCGGCTGAGGAACTTGGACCCAGTCATGCGGATCTCGCCCAGAACTTCGCCGCTGACATCCACGATGACGATGACCTGCGGCTGCGCCATTGCCTCAGCGGTTGAAATGCCCGCCGACAACATCGCCATCACACCTGCATGGGTCAGAGCTTCGGTGGTGGTGAAATACGGGTTCGCCATGGAACAGACCTTTCGATTTGACGCCTCTGGGTGTTATCGTTAACTCAATAAAAAGAAAAGTGGGAGGAACCCTCATGTCATTTTTCGAAATTCACGACCCGGTGTTTGGACAATACGTGATGGGGAACGCGCCGGTAAAGCAGATCGCCACCGGGTTTGACTGGGTCGAGGGACCGGTCTGGTTCGGGGATGCAGGTTGTCTGTTGTTTTCTGACATTCCAAACAATCGAATCCTGCGCTGGACACCGGAAGCCGGCGTCACGACGTACCGACACCCATCCAATTACGCCAACGGACATACCCGCGACCGGCAGGGGCGTCTGGTGTCCTGCGAGCATGGCTTGCGGCGCGTTACCCGCACGGAGCTTGATGGCCGGGTCACGGTCATTGCTGACAGCTACGATGGCAAGCCGCTGAATTCCCCTAATGATGTGGTCGTCAAGTCAGACGGCAGCATCTGGTTTTCCGACCCACACTACGGGATCATGACCAATTACGAAGGTTTCGCCAGCCCGCAGGAGAACCCCTGCGTGGTGTATCGCGCTGATCCTGAAACCGGGGCTCTCGACGTCATGGTCGGTGATATGAACTGTCCCAACGGACTGGCGTTTTCCCCCGATGAATCGTTGCTTTACGTTGCCGATACCGGGCGCATGTTCTCCGATGACGCGCAACATGTCCGCGTCTACGACGTGATCGGCGACGGTGTGGAGAATGGACGCCTGTTTCATAAGATCGATCCCGGTGTCGCGGATGGCATCCGCGTTGATACTGACGGGAACCTTTGGTCCTCGGCCGCAGATGGTGTGCATTGCATAGCACCTGATGGCCGATTGCTCGGCAAGATACTGGTGCCGGAACTGGTGTCCAACATCTGCTTTGGCGGTCGCGCCAAACACGAGCTTTACATCACGGCGACAACAAGCGTCTATCGCGTGACACTGAACAGAGCGGGAGTTCAATTTCCATGACAAGTGAAATCGGCCTGATTGGCCTGGGAACGATGGGGGCTGCCCTTGCCCTGAACATCGCGGAAAAGGGATTTGATATCGCGGTCTGGAACCGCACCACCCAGGTCACGCGTGATTTTCACGCCGATGCCGGAGACCTTGCCGCGAAAATCACGCCGACAGACAGCCTTGGCGATCTGGTTGCGGCCATCAAGCAACCCCGCGCGATCATCTTGATGGTGCCTGCGGGCGAGGCCGTCGATGCACAGATCGAGGCCTTGCGCCCCTTGCTTGGACCCGATGACCTGATCATCGATGCGGGCAATGCAAACTTTCACGACACCAACCGCCGCGCGCGCGAATCTACCGGCCCCATCATGGGGATCGGCGTGTCGGGTGGAGAAGAAGGTGCGCGCCACGGCCCCTCGATCATGGGGGGTGGCAAGCGGGAATACTGGGACCGGGTGTCCCATATTCTGATGGCCATCAGCGCAAAATATGAAGGCACGCCCTGTGCCACATGGATGGGCGAAGAAGGCGCGGGCCATTTCGTCAAGGCCGTGCACAATGGCATAGAATATGCCGACATGCAGATGATCGCGGAAGTGTACGGCATTCTGCGCGATGGCATGGGTTATGGCGCGCCCGCTATCGCGGATGTGTTTGATCGTTGGAACAACGGGCCGCTGCGCTCTTATCTTGTCGAGATTTCGGGAAAAGTCGCAGGGACAACAGATGCCGCAACGGGCAAGCCGCTGCTGGATGTGATCGTGGATGCGGCTGGCCAGAAAGGCACAGGGCGCTGGACGGTCATCGAGGCACAGCATCTTGCCGCCCCGATCCCGGCCATCGAGGCGGCAGTGGTCGCGCGCAATCTTTCGTCGCAGCGCGATGCGCGGGCGGCGGGCGAGGCGCTTTTCGGACCCGCCCCAAGGGCAATGGCTGACGGCACACTCAGCATCGAAGCGCTCGAACAAGCCATGATCGGCGGCAAGATCCTGTGCTACGCGCAAGGCTTTGCAATGATTTCCGCGGCATCCGACGCCTTTGGCTGGGCCTTGCCGTTGCCGGAGATCGCCCAGGTCTGGCGTGAAGGCTGCATTATCCGGTCTGACATGTTGAATGACATGGCGTCGGCGCTGTCGGATGATCCCGGGCGCAACCTGATGTTTGCGCCGTATTTCGCGGAGCACCTCAAGAATTGCCACGAGGCGTTGCGGCAGGTCGTCGCGCAAGCCGCGTTGCATGGTCTGCCAGCGCCTGCCCTTGGGTCGGGCCTCACCTACTTCGATGCCATGCGGACGCATAGAGGGACCGCGAATATGATCCAGGGCCAGCGTGATTATTTCGGCTGGCACGGATTTGCGCGGCTCGACGATGGCACAACCGGGCAGCACGGTCCCTGGGCGCAATAACTCCGAACACCACCGATGACGCGGTCACTTTCGTCATTATGAGCCGTGCTGAGGCCGGCTTGTAATCCTGTTCATCACAAAAAATGTTATCGTTAACTTTTTTGTTGACTCGCGTTATGCCCCGCCCGATGATCGCAAGTGTTATCGATAACTTCAACTGTCGGTAGCAAGGGGAGGAAACGCATGTCCCAGAGCGCATCATCGCAACCCAAAGGCCTGCGGTTTGATCACATCGTGAAGACTTTTGGCGGCACCCACGCCCTGCGCGGGGTCTCGTTGGATGTCGCGCGTGGTGAAATCGTTGCTCTTCTGGGTGAGAACGGCGCCGGAAAATCGACCTTGATCAAGGTTCTGGGTGGCATCCACACGCCGGACAGCGGCTCGGTCACCATAAACGGGGCACCTTACAAACACGTCGCTGGCGCGGTGAACGAGCGGCAGGCCGTTGCTTTCATTCACCAGGACCTGGGCCTCATCGAATGGATGAGCGTCGCCGAGAACATTGCGCTTGCTGTTGGGTATATCCGCCGGCGCGGGCGCGTTGACTGGCAGGCCACCGACAAAATTGCTTGCGAGGCCCTGTTGTTGGTCGATGCCGATTTCGCGCCGACAACACGGGTGTCCGATCTGTCGCGCACGGAGAAATCGCTGGTGGCCATCGCGCGCGCTCTGGCGGTGGAATGCGACTATCTCGTGCTTGATGAACCCACGGCCTCTCTGCCTGCGGACGAGGTTGAACGGTTGTTCGCCGCGCTCCGCCCGCTGCGCGACAAAGGTGTGGGGATGATCTACGTCTCCCATCGGTTGGACGAGATTTTCCAGATTGCAGATCGGGTGGCCGTCTTGCGAGATGGCGAGATGGTCGGATTGCGCGAGATCTCTGAAACCGACCCGGAGGATCTTGTGGGTCTGATCGTTGGTGGCAAAACGCGGGATATTGCAAGGCCGGACGCGCAGGCGGGGTCGGCGGTTCTCGATGTCAAAGGCCTCAGAACGGCTGCGGCGGGTCCTGCGGATTTCACCGTGCAAAGGGGTGAAATGCTGGGCCTTGTCGGGTTGCGCGGCGCCGGGCACGAGGATATCGGGCGGGCCCTTTTTGGTCTTATGCCGCATCAGGGGGCCGTGACACTGCTGGGTCGCCACCCCGATCTGTCATCGCCGATTGCGGCCGTGCAATCAGGTATCGGGTTCGTCGCGCGCGACAGGGTCGTGGAATCCATAGCCCCTGCCCTGACAATCCGCGAGAACGCCTACCTCAATCCCCTCACCCACGGGCGGAAACTCTTTTCTTTCATGGGCGCGCGCCCGGAAGACGGTCAGGCCCGCAAACTGGGACAGCGCGTTGGTTTGTCTCCCAATGATCCCACCCTTGCCATCGAGGCCTTGTCAGGTGGAAACCAGCAGAAGATCGTGGTGGGCCGATGGCTCGACACCGGTCGCAAATTCCTGATTGCCGAGGATCCGACGGCGGGTGTCGACGTTGGTGCCAAGGCAGAGATTTACCAGTTGCTTTACGAGGCGATGGCCGCGGGCATGGGGGTCCTCGTTGTCTCCACCGATTTCGAAGAGATTGCCAACATCTGTCACCGCGCCCTCGTTTTCAGCCGCGGCGTGCCCGTGACGGAAGTCTCCGGCGAGAAGTTGACAACACAAACACTCATTCAGGCCGCGTCGGCCGGTGAAGCGGCCTGAGGGAGGTCTCCACGTGAACTCGATCGAATCCGATGCATTAGAGCCAACTAAGGATCAATTGGCCGATATGACTCTTGCGCAAAAGCTCATCCGCCTGGCACCGGTCTACGGGCTTGTCATACTGATGTTCGGGCTTATCCTCCTGTTCTCGATCCTGCTGCCGAACACCTTTCCCACGATGCTAAATCTGCGGTCGATCGTATCCGACAAATCGATCATCGCATTGCTGTCCCTTGCGGCCATGATCCCGATGGTTGCGGGCCGCATCGACCTGACCGTGGGCTACGGCATCGTGCTGTGGCACATACTGGCGATCTCGCTGCAAACGCTCTACGGGTTTCCTTGGCCATTGGCGGTGATCACGGTCATCGGCCTTGGTGCGCTGACCGGGCTGGCAAACGGCTTTCTGGTGGAAATCGCGAAAATCGATGCATTCATTGCCACCTTGGGCACCGGCACCGTGCTCTATGCGCTGGCGCTCTGGCACACGGGCGGGCGGCAAGTCGTCGGGGTTCTGCCGGATGGGTTTTACGCGCTGAACGGCACCTTCGTGCTGGGCCTGCCGATCACCGGATTTTACGTTCTGGCGATTACTGTCGTGTTGTGGCTCATCCTGGAATACACGCCCATCGGGCGGTTTTTATACGCCATCGGGGCGAACCAGAAGGCCGCGGCGCTCAACGGTATTCCGACCCGGAAGTATGTTGTCGGGGCGTTCGTTGCATCCGGCACGCTGACCGCTGTCACTGGCGTGCTGCTTGCTTCGAAACTCCGGATTGGCCAGGCTTCTGTCGGTCTTGAGTTCCTGCTGCCGGCACTTGTGGGGGCCTTCCTTGGCTCTACGACCATCAAACCGGGTCGGGTGAACGTCTGGGGGACCATCGTGGGCGTTGTTATTCTGGCGGTGGGTATTTCCGGCATTCAGCAATTTGGCGGGTCGTTCTGGGTGGAGCCGATGTTCAACGGCCTCACTCTGCTCATCGCAATCGGCATCGCGGGCTATGCGCAACGCAAGAAAGGTGCTGGTCCGAAGTAATCAACCATATCTGAGAAAGGGAGGACACCATGCTCAGAAGAACACTAACTGCCTCACTATTGGCACTGGCCGTCGCAGGCCCCTCATTTGCCGATGCCGTGTCGGACGCCATGGCCGCCGTGAAACTGCACGCAGGACAGAAAACCGAGTGGGATGGCCCAACGTCGGGCCCGGTCGCTGCCGGTGCGGGCACCATTGTTGTCCTTGCGGGAGATCTGAAGAACGGCGGCATTTTGGGGGTGACCAATGGTGTTGAAGAGGCGGCAGCTGCCATTGGCTGGGACGTGCGCGTGCTCGATGGAGCCGGTTCCATTCAGGGGCGCACCGCGGCGTTTGGTCAGGCCTTGGCACTCAAACCTGCCGGGATCATCATCAACGGATTTGATTCCGTCGAACAACAGGCGGCATTGGAGCAGGCACAGAATGCCAATATTCCGATGGTGGCATGGCACTCCGGTCCGGTGATCGGATGCAACCCGGGCAACGGCATTTTCGCCAACGTCTCCACCGACGCCATGCAGGTGTCGGAAGCAGCCGCGCAATGGGCATTCGCAGATGCCGGGGGTGAACCCGGTGTGGTGATTTTCACCGACAGCACCTACCAGATTGCCATCGCCAAGGCGGATCGCATCAAGGAGACCATTGAAAAACTGGGCGGTACGGTTCTGGAATATGTCGATACGCCAATCGCGGATACCTCCAGCCGGATGCCAACGCTGACAACCGCACTGCTGCAACGGCATGGGGATAAGTGGACGCACAGCCTTGCGATCAATGACATCTACTTTGACTTCATGGGCCCAAGCCTCGCCTCTGCCGGTCTGGGCGGTGATCAGAAACCTCTGGCGGTTGCGGCAGGCGACGGGTCAGAGAGCGCCTACCAGCGCATCCGCTCCAACCAATATCAGGCCGTAACCGTGGCCGAACCGCTAAACCTGCAGGGATGGCAGCTGGTCGATGAGCTGAACCGGGCGATCCAGGGCGAAGCCTGTTCCGGTTACACGTCGCCGTTGCATGTGGTGACACAGGACAATGTCGCCTTTGACGGAGGTGAGAACAACATCTTCGACCCGGGCAACGGCTACCGTGAGGAATACAAGAAGATCTGGGGCAAGTAATTCCGGCCTGAGCAAATAAGGATGCCGACCGCCATTACCGGTGGTCGGCACCCGCCCGGTCTGGATGTTCCTCAAGGACGCTTGACCCATGTTCGTTTGCATTGAATGCGTTTAAAAGAAACGCATGACTGCAACCGCGCACCCGAATCCCCGCGAAGACCTGATAGTCTGCCCCAAATGCGATGCAGCCTATGCGCTTGTGCGGCCGGGTCCGGGAGAGCGCGCCGTCTGCCACAGGTGCCATACGGTGCTGATCACACCGCGCCGCAAGGCGGGCATGCAGATCATTGCCTTGTCGGTTGCTATTCTCGTGCTGATCGTTGCGGCTGCGATTTTTCCATTCCTGTCCATTTCTGTCGGCGGCGCGAAGAACACCGTGTCGGTTCTTGATGCTGCACTGGCCTTCAGCGACGGGCCAATGATCGTGTTGTCGCTGACCACGGCGGCGCTCATCATCTTCATTCCGCTGACCCGCGTGCTGCTGTCGCTTTACGTGCTTGTTCCTATCGTTCTGGACAAGCCGCCTGCTCGCAATGCGGCGCAGGCCTTCAGATTTGCAGAAGCGTTGCGACCGTGGTCGATGGCCGAAATTTTCGCCATCGGATGCGCCGTTGCACTGGTAAAGATCAGTGATCTGGCCGATGTCGGATTCGGCCCGGCGTTCTGGTTGTTCGTCTGCCTCGTGGTTCTATTCGTGGTGCAGGATAATTTTTTGTGCAGGTGGTCAGTATGGTACGCGCTCGGCAAGCCGGCAAAATCCTGAACGCCAAAGATCTTGGCGTTGTCGCCTGCACGCGCTGTGCACAGGTCTGGCCGCTTGGCGTGACCACCTGTGACCGCTGCGGTCATCGCGTCTACCGCCGTGATGTCAAAAGCCTGCAACGGGTTTGGGCGCTCTGGCTCATGGGGCTGATTTGCTACGTCCCGGCGAACCTCTACCCGATGCTGCGAACCCGCACGCTGCTCAGCGTTCAGGAAAGTACAATTGTCGGGGGCGCCATCGATCTGATCGAATACGGCAGCCTTGGCGTGGCGCTGATCATCCTGATCGCCAGCGTCGCGATTCCGCTGGGCAAATTCATGGCCATCGCCTTTCTTGCGATTTCCGTCACGCGTCCCTCGACGGTCTCGAAAAATCAACGACAGCTGCTCTATGAAGTGGTGGAGTACATAGGGCGCTGGTCCATGATCGACATCTTTGTGGTTGCGATCCTGTCGTCGCTGGTGCAACTCAATATTCTGGTGGCCATAAGCCCCGGTCCCGCCAGCCTGTTTTTTGCGTTATCGGTTATTTTCACTATGCTCTCAGCACAAGCTTTCGACAGTCGGATGATCTGGGACGCGCACCAGTGGCGCGAAGGACAAACCAAAGATGAGTGACGCCCCGGATCCAGTGCCCATTGACCCCGCGCGCGAGAGTTTCCTTGGCCGCGCGTCGATTGTCTGGGCTATCCCATTTATCGCACTTGTGCTGGCCCTCATGGTGGCTTGGCAGTCCTACAACGACCGCGGGCCGTTGATCTCCATCGAATTTGAAAACGGTGCTGGTATCGTTGCAGGCAGTACCGAAGTGCGCTTTCGGGATGTGACCGTGGGCGTGGTTGAGGACGTTACCTTCGCCGAAGGGCTGGAGGGCGTTGTCGTTCAGGTCAGGCTGGAAAAGGAAGTCGCCCGGTTTGTCGACGCGGGCGCATCCTTCTGGGTGGTCCGTCCGGAGTTGACCGTGCAAGGCGTGTCCGGTCTCGACACGGTCTTGAGCGGTATTTTCATCGAAGGCTCGTGGGACAGCGAGATCGGCCCGGCCCGCTTCACCTTCAAAGGGCTGGAAATCCCGCCGCTGTTTCGGCCGGGTCAGGAAGGTTTGCAGATTGCCTTGCGCACGACGTCGGGCGGCGCTCTTACCGACAACAGCCCGATCCTGTTCCGGGGCATCGAAATCGGTCGTGTCGGCCCTGCGCGTATCTCGCCTCAGGGCAATTTCGCCATCGCCGAAGCCATCATCTATGAACCGCATGGCCGCTTGGTCACCCGGAACTCAAGATTCTGGGATACATCGGGTTTCAGCGTATCCATTGGACCGTCCGGTGCGGAGGTTGACTTCTCCTCGCTCGCAACCCTTGTGGGAGGCGGCATAACGTTCAACACTTTCGTATCCGGTGGCGCCCAGGTCGCGGACGGGACAGTGTTCGAGGTTTTCGTGGACGAGGCAACGGCGCGAAACAGCGTCTTCAATACATCCGAAGCCGATTTGCTCGAATTGCGCGTGATCTTTGATGAAAACATCTCCGGTCTGGCGGTTGGTGCGCCGGTGGAACTCAGCGGTCTGCGCATCGGCTCTGTCGAAAGCCTTTCCGGGATCGTGGACCGGGAAGAATTCGGGGATGCGCGGGTGCGCCTGAACGTGATCATTGGTATTCAACCCACCCGGCTGGGGCTGTCCGGCGACATTGAACCGGAGGCGGCGGTGACCTTCCTGAATGCCCGTGTGCAGGAAGGCCTGCGCGCGCGTCTTGCGTCGGCGAGCTTGCTGACCGGCGGGTTGAAGGTGGAACTGGTGGAGATCGAGGACGCGCCTGCCGTTGGCCCGATCGCGCAGGGCGATGGCCCGCCGACGATACCATCCACCGATAGCGAGATTTCGGATGCGACGGCCACGGTCGAAGGGGTGTTCACCCGGATCAACAGCCTGCCGTTCGAAGAGTTGCTCAACAGCGCCATCGGCTTCATGCAAGGAGCGGAGGCATTCATCTCCAGCGACGATTTGCGGCAAACTCCGCAAGAGGTGCGGGCGCTGCTGAATGACGTCCGGATGATCGTGACGTCGCAGGACGTGCAGCAAATCCCCGCCTCGCTCAACGCGGCGATCCTGCGGGCCGAAACGCTGCTCTCTCAGGTCGAAGAAGGCCAGGCGGTAGACCGCGTGGTGGAGGCGATCAGCGCTGCAACCGAGGCTGCCAACTCCGTGAATGCCTCGGTCGCCGGAATTCCGGAGTTGATTGACGGGCTCAGCGGTGTTGCAGCCAAGGCCGAGGCCCTGCCGCTGGAAGAACTGACAGTACAGCTAACGGATCTTCTGGCCTCGGCTGACGCCATTCTCGGCAGGCCCGAAGCACAGGACCTGCCTGCGTCGCTTGGCGCTGCCCTCGATGAACTGAATGCCACGCTGACGGAACTGCGCGAGGGAGGTGCGGTGCGCAATGTCAATGCTACGCTCGATTCCGCCCGTGAAGCCGCCGATGCCGTTGCCTTATCAAGCAGGGATCTGCCGCAACTGGTGGAGCAGATCGCGGATGTTTTCGATCAGGCCAGTCGTACAATCGAGGGGTACAACAAGGGCGACGTGATCAGCCGGGATGCGCAGGCGGCATTGCGAGACATTTCCAAGGCGGCAAACGCGCTCACGGCGCTTGCGCGCCTGTTGGAGCGAAACCCAACAGCGCTCATTAGGGGACGATAGACATGGCACGCATCACATCAGCTTTCTGCGCCGTCGCATTTGGTCTTCTGGCGGCCTGTGCGCCCGCTCCCGACCGCTACGTGATCCCTGCGCCCGACGTCGCGGACCGTCAGCGCATTGCCTTTCAATCGGTCGAAATCCGGGAAATCTCGCTCCCCGCCTATGCGGCGTCGGATGAGATTTCAAGCCAGAGCGCTGACGGAAGGCTCACCAGCGATGGAGGCGTGTTATGGGCTGACACACCTGAGCGCGCCGTCGCCCTGGAGCTTGCGCGCCATCTCTCCCGCCTGAGTGGCGCGCGCGTGGCGTCCGCCCCCTGGCCGTTGGAAGCGCTGCCCGATGCCCGGCTGGAATTGCGGTTCGAGAGCCTTGTTGCACGCGATGACGGTCAGTTCCGGGCAAACGGGCAGTACTTCGTGGCGGTTGCGAACGGCGGGCGCGAAAGGTCCGGCCTTTTCGATCTGTCCCGCACGTTCGATCCGGCGGGTGGCCCGCAGGCAATTGCTGCCGCGCGCGGGCAAATCATTCTCGACCTTGCGCAATACATTGCGATCAATGGATTGCGCTAGATTTCATGTTGCCAGTCGGTGAGCGCTTGCGCCACGCGTGAAAGACCCTTCTCCAGGTTCACGTCGGCGCCACCACCGACCCCAAGCCGGATGTGGTTGGGCTGATCATAGGCACTGCCCGGCAACAGAAATGTCGAATAGGGAGGTTGTAACAACCGGCGGGCAAAATCGTCGCTGTTTATCCTGTCGGGCAGACGGCCAAGGCCGATCAGGCCCGCTTGCGGCGGAACCCAGGTCAAATGCGGCTGATCCTCAAGCCAGTCGGTCATCCGCGCAAGATTGCTGGCCCCTGCCATACGAGCCGTGTTTATCGCCGGGCCCAAACGATCCGGTCGCAGGGCGATTTCGGCAATGACTTCGCCCATGATGTTCATGATTTCAGACGAATTCTCTCGCAGCACCACTGCGTCCATGACCAGATCAGGGTCGGGGCAGATCAGCCAGCCGGTCCGCAACCCCTGTAATCCCAGCGCCTTGGAGACGGAGCCGGTTGTGATCCCCCGCGCGTACAGCCCGGCAACCGATGGGGCTCTGGGGCCATGCCATTCCAACCCGGCATAGACTTCATCGACAATCAGCCATGCGCCGATGCGATCAGCAATTTGCACAACATCCTGCAATTCCGCCCGCCCCAGAACCTGCCCGGTCGGGTTGTTCGGGTTGCTCAGAAAGATAATGCGCGTCTTCGGGGTCACCGCGTCCCGGAGCGCGTCGAGGGGTAACTGCCAGCCATCCCTTTCACAACGCGCAACCTTGACAACCGTTGCCCCTATCGCGCGGGCAAGCACCTCTGCCTGAGGCCATCCCGGCGTTTCGATCACGATCTCGTCGCCGGGCTGCAGCAGCTGCATGATCGCGAGGTAATTCGCTTCAGCAGCGCCCGCCGTGATCAGGACGTCCTGCCGTTTGCAGACACCCTGCAGACCTGCCTGCAACAGCACGTGGTCCCGCAGGTCCGGCAGGCCCTGAAAATCGCGATTGTTCCAGTCCAGCGGAAGCGAGGGGTCAAGCTCCTCCAGAAAGTCACCCAGGGTTGGCGACGCCGACAGGGAAAACCCGACGATTGCTTCGGGCTCTGAATCCGTTGTTTCCAGAAGGTATTGGAACAAGGTGTGTATCTTGACTTTCACAGGTGGCATCCCGTCTAGTTCACCCGCAACAAGAGAGGTCACCGGCAGGTTATGCAACCCCTTCTAAAAGGTCGCCCGCTGCGCATGGCCATTCTCGACTACGGCTTGTTTCAGGTGCATGCGAACAACCGGATCATTGGCATCTGTGGGTTCCTCATCCAGACCGACGCGGGAGAGACAGTGTTGATCGACACAGGGTTTCCAGAGAAATACGCCGAGGATGCCAACGCGGCGACAGCCGAGGATGATCTGGGCAGCTTTGGCCGCGTTCTGTCGATCACGTATCGCAATCTGGCCCCGGCACAATTGGCGCTTCTGGGGATATCCCCGGCGAACGTCGATTTGATGATCCAGAGCCACACACATATCGATCACGTGGGGTTCATGGATGGGTTTCCCGGTGTGCCCATTGTGATTGCGGCGGCGGAACGCGCCCTGCCCCGGCCACTCTACTGGGCCGGTAAGCAGGCAATGGAATGGCCGGACCGCGACTATATCGAAGTGACCGGAGACGTGACACTGGGTCCCGGTTTCGACGTGCTTTTCGTGCCCGGCCACGCGCCCGGCCAGTTGGCGTTCATGCTGGAGCTGCCGGTTACCGGGCCGGTCTTGCTGACGTCGGATGCCATCAGCCGCGCCGATGAAATAGAGGAAGCATTTGCCGGATCATGGGATGAAGAGCTGGCAATAGCACATGGCGCGCGGTTGATGCAGATGGCGGCGGACCGGCAGGCCAAAGTGATCTTTGGCCACTGCCCCGCGCAATGGCCAACGCTGCGCAAGGCGCCCGAATGGTATGATTAGCGCACGTCCCTTCCCTGGTTGAGGATGATCACATTGCCGCTGCAGATGTCACCTGCCGGTGAGATCAGAAATCCGACCCAAGCCGCAACTTCTGATGGTTGCATTGCGCGCCCGTGCGGCATTTGCGCAATCGCCCGGGCAAGAACTTCTTTGGTCACGACCTTGAAAAGCGGCGTTTCGGTCATTGCCGGCGCAAGAGAGTTCACCGCGATCCTGTCGCTTGCGAAGCGGCGCGCAAGATCCTTGGTCAAGGTGTCCATCGCGGCCTTTGACGCCCGATAGTGCGGCGGATCGAAGACATCGAAATTGTAAGCCCCGTTCGAGGAGATGTTCACGATCTTTCGCACGCCGTCCCGCCCCATCATTGCTTTCACGGCCTGTTGGCAGCAATGGAACGCGCTTGAGAAATTCAGCGCCATCTGACGCTCGAATTCATCTGCCGGAATATCCGGAAACTCTGACATCAGGCAGGTGCCGGCGTTGTTTACAAGGGCGTCCACGCCGCCGTGGCCTTCCCTGATGTCATCGAAGGCCGTTGCAATTGCGGTCGGGTCTGTCAGGTCAACGGATATCCCGTCGAAACCGGGGGTCGCCATGTCTGACAAACCTGCGGTATCCACATCAAGACCCATCACGTGAAACCCGTCTTTCAGCAACTGCGCGACGATGGCGCGCCCCATGCCCCCCGCGGCACCGGTCACAACAGCGATTTTCGACATATGATCCCTTCCTGATCCGAATGGTAACAAGCGTTTGCCAGTCCGGCTAGACGGGACCGATCAGTGGCGGCTGTGCATTCAGAGCATCAATATCGAACCCGGCAATGGATTTGTACCTTGCTGAATGCGCCGCCAGTTCGGCGCGCGGAATGACCTCTTCGATGGTCTCGAACGTACCGCCGCTGCGATCCTCCACCATCTGCAAAATCGCGTCCGGCCCGCTTCCCCGGTTGGTGAGGGTGACCTGCGTCGTTGGCGGCCGCAGGATGTTTTCGTAATGCTGCAAGGCGTCAGGCGACGGGCCATGCTCCAGCAGGCTTGCGCCCAGAGTTCGGGCATCCACGATCGCCTGGCTGGCGCCGTTTGACCCGACGGGGTAGGTTGGATGCGCTGCGTCCCCGATGAGCGTCGCGCGACCGAACGTCCATTGCGGGATTGGGTCGCGGTCGACCATGGGGTATTCAAAAACCGCCTCGGCGCCGCGGATCAGCGCCGGCACATCCAGCCAGTCAAACCGCCAGCTTTCGAAGGCGGGCAGGAAATCCGCCAGATCCGCCGCGCGGTTCCAGTCTTCGCGCCGCCATCCCTGGGCAGGGTCAACACGACGCTCGGCGATCCAGTTCAGCGTGGTCTGTCCGGTTGTGGAATCGACGGGCGTGATGGGATAGACAACCATCCGCTGCCTGTCATGCCCGGCCAGCACCATGTCTGCACCACCCAGAAACGGCGCGGCTTGCGTGGTACCGCGCCACAGGATCGCACCACCCCAGATAGGGGCACCTTCGTCAGGATACATCCGAGCCCTCAAGGCGGAATGGATGCCATCGGCGGCAATGACCAACGCGCCTGTGGCCACAGTCGGGCCGTCGGGAGTTTCCAGAGCCAGTTCCGCAGTGTCATCATGCGTTGCAAAGCCTGTGGCGCGGTGCGCTGGAACGACACTCTGCGCCCCTGCGCGCGCGATCAGAGTATCAAACAACAGCATCTGCAACTGCCCACGATGAATTGAGACCTGCGGCCATGCGTAGTCGGCGGCGGTTCCCCTGGGTTCCGTCCAGATTTCCTTACCGGTTTTGGTGTAGAACCCCAGGCTTTGAGTGGAGACGCCGATCTCGCGCAGGTTTTGCTCCAATCCCAGGTCAAACAGCTCCCGCACGGCATTGGGCTGCAGGTTGATCCCTACGCCAAGCGGTTTCAGGCTGCGGACCGATTCATAAATCCGAAAGGGCACACCGATCTGGTGCAATGTGAGACCCAAGGTCAGCCCCGCGATGCCAGCCCCGGCGATCAGCACAGTCATGTGACCTCTCCTTTCCGGCGCAGCTCGGCAATCTGCGCGGCGCTGTACCCAAGGTTTTGCAGAAGGGCATCGCCGTCGCCGCCGATCACTGTCGGGGGCTTGGGTTGCGGCACATGGCTGCGGCTGAAGCGCGGCGCCGGGTTGGCCTGTGTGACATTTTCGTTGTCAAAGAACACCCCCCTGTCCTTGTTTTGACGATGCTGTGGTGCCTCGCTGAAATCCAGGACCGGTGCGACACCGGCGTCCGATCCGTCAAACAGCGCGGCCCATTCATCGCGCGTTTTGGACATGAAGACGGTGGCCCATTCAGCTCGCGTTTCCGGCCAGAGCGATATGTCGTTCTGTGCGCTCAGATCCGCGAAAGGCAAATCTGCCTTTGCGACCAGCTCGGCAAAAAACCGAGGTTCGAGCGCCCCGACGGAGATGAATTTGCCGTCCGCACATTCGTAACAGCGGTAGAACGGCGCGCCGCCATCCAGCCAGTTCGCCTCTCGCTCCGTTCGCCATTTCCCCTGCGCCTGCATCCCGTGTATCATCCCCATCATGGCGGGCACGCCATCCACCATGGCAGTGTCCACGACCTGACCCTTGCCCGACACACCCCGCTCAATGAGAGCCGATAACAGACCCAACAGCAGGAACATCGTGCCACCGCCATAATCCGCAATCAGGTTGAGCGGCACGGGCGGCGGGCGATCTGGCGATCCCATCGCCTGCAATGCGCCGGTCATCGCCAGGTAGTTGATGTCGTGGCCCGCCGTTTGCGACCAGGGTCCTGTTTGCCCCCAGCCGGTCATGCGCGCGTAGACAAGCCTGTCAGGACAATCATCAGGGCCGAGCCCGAACCGCTCCATCACACCCGGCCGGAAGCCTTCGATCAAAACGTCGACCCGGTCAATCAGGGCTTTTGCGATGGCCAGCCCGCCCTGTGACTTGAGGTTGAGTGCGATGCTGCGCTTGCCGCGCCGGTTGATATCGGTTGGATCCGCAGGTCCCGAGGCGCGATCAACCGAGATTACCTCTGCGCCCAGATCGGCCAGCATCTGGCCTGCAAGCGGCGCCGGGCCGAGACCGGCGAACTCAACGACTTTGAGAGACGCCAGAGGCCCGGTCATTCTGCCAGATGACAAGCCACGCGCGCGCCGCGCAGATCACGCATTTCGGGCCGTTCCCGGCTGCATACCGGCTGTGCGATCGAACAGCGTGGATGAAACGCACACCCGGTTGGCGGATTGATCGGATCCGGGATTTCACCCGTGGGCGGCGGCACGTCGCGGCCGAAGTTGTCCAGTTGCGGTGCGGCGGACAGCAGCATCTGTGTATAGGGATGCTTGGGATCATCGAACAATGCGTCGGGGCCGGCCTCCTCCACGAGGCGCCCCAGGTACAGCACGCCGATCCGGTCTGCCATATGCTGCACGACGGTCAGATCATGGCTGATAAAGAGGTAGGTCAGTCCGAATTCATCCTTCAGATCGCTCATCAGATTGAGCACCTGCGCCTGGACGGAGACATCCAGTGCAGAGGTGGGCTCGTCACAAACAATCAGCTTGGGTTCCGAGGCCAGCGCCCGGGCGATACAAATCCGTTGCCGCTGACCGCCGGAAAACTCATGCGGGAACTTGCCCGCATCCCGCGCCGACAGGCCGACCTGTTCGAGCAGACGCTCGGCCATGCCCTCTGTTTCACCGCCGCGCGAGGCGACCGGTTCGACAATGATGTCCCGCACGCGCCAGCGGGGATTGAGCGAGGCGAAGGGGTCCTGAAAGATCATCTGAATATCGCGCCGAACGGCATCGACCTTTGCGGCGTCGGTCTCGCGGGCGAGGTCCGTACCGCGGATCTTCACAGCCCCTTCCGAGGGGGGCAGCAACCCCACCAGCATCTTACCAATTGTCGATTTACCCGAACCGCTCTCGCCCACCAAGGCGTAAACGCTCCGTTCCGCGACATCGAAACTGACGTCGGAAACCGCCGTGAGAAAGGCTTTCTTGCGGCGCTCGACCACGCGGTTCAGCCAGGGTTTCGACACATCAAAGATGCGGGTCAGATTTCGCACAGCCACAAGCGTCATCAGGCCACGGCCTCCCGTGTCATGGGGAACCAGCAGGCAACACCGCCTGCCCCGTCTTCAATGCGCGGACCCGGATTTTCCGCACATCGGTCCTGCGCGTGGGGGCACCGGGGATGAAATGCACATCCGGGCGGCAGAGCGTCGAGCCGGGGCATGGCACCGGGGATCTGATGCAGACGGTCCTTGCCGCGGGATGCCAAAGGGGTCGAACCCATCAACCCGTCCGTGTAGGGATGGCGCGGCCGTGTCAGCACCTCGCGCACCGAGCCCAGTTCCGCCAGCTGGCCTGCATACATCACCGCAACGCGGTCCGCGGCTTCGGCAATCACGCCCATGTCGTGAGTGATCAGCATGACCGCCGTGCCCCGCTCGCGGCAGAGCTTCTTGAGCAGGGAAATGATCTGGGCCTGTACGGATACATCCAGCGCCGTGGTCGGTTCATCCGCGATGATCAGAGAGGGCTCGGCACATAGGGCAAGGGCAATGACAACACGTTGCCGCATGCCGCCGGAAAACTCATGCGGGTAGCTGCCGACACGTTCCGCAGCACCGGGGATGCCAACTTCCTCCAGCGCGGCAACGGCGCGGGCCTCGGCCTCGCTGCGTGAAATATCGAGATGTGCCAGCATTGTTTCAGTCAACTGATCACCGATCCGCAGCAGTGGGTTCAGCGACGTGAGCGGGTCCTGAAACACCATGCCGATTTCCTTGCCCCGCAGGCGGCGCATCTGTTCGCCCGCAAGATGATCGACCCGTGTTCCGCCCACCCAGATTTCGCCCTCCGCGATATGGGCCGGAGGGCTGAGCAATCCGATCACCGCATTGCCCGCCATCGATTTGCCCGCCCCGGATTCGCCAACAACCCCCAGTATTTCACCGCGCCCGATATCATAGCTGACACCTTTGACAGGCGACAGAATACCGTGACGGGTGGGGATCTCGACCGTCAGATCGCGGATCGACAGAATTGGTTCGTTCATTACCGCAGCCTTGGATTTAGCGCATCGCGCAGCCAGTCACCCAGCAGATTGACAGAGAGCGCCAGCGCCAAAAGGGTCACCGCTGGAAACAGTAAAATCCACCACTCGCCCGAGAAGAGGAACCCTTGCCCGATGCGGATCAGGGTACCAAGCGATGGCTGCGTGGGTGGCGCTCCAACGCCGAGAAAGCTGAGCGTGGCCTCCGCGATGATGGCGAGAGCCAGAGAGATCGTTGCAATCACCAGGACCGGCGACAGCACGTTTGGCAGGATATGCTTGATCATGATTGCCCCCGGCCCGCGCCCGATAAGGCGGGCGGCCTGCACGTATTCCTTGTTCTTTTCTACCAGCGTCGCGCCGCGGACGACACGCGCGAACTGAACCCAGTCACTGAGGCCAATGGCAATGATCAGCACCCAGATCGCCATCTGGTCTCGGTATTCGACAGGGGTTATCCCCTTGGCAACGCCGAAGATCAGCATCGCGACGAGGATCGCCGGAAAGGTCAGTTGAACATCGGCGACACGCATGATGATCGTCTCGACCCAACCGCCCACATACCCGGCGATCAACCCCAGCGAAATGCCAAGAACCATCGCAAAAAGCACTGCCGCTGCGCCGACAAACAGAGAAATGCGCATGCCGTAAAGAATGGTGGAAAAGACGTCGCGCCCTTGATCGTCTGTGCCCAGCCAGAAGGTATCACCGGTAAAGGCGTTCGGCTCCATTGGCTTGGAAAACCCGTTCATCAGGTTCAGAGATGCTGGATCAAACGGATTATAGGGCGCGATCAGAGGGGCAAATACGGCGCAAAGGACCATGATCAGCACAGTGACCGCGGAGACGATGGCAACGGGCGATTTGCGGAACTGATAGGCGAAATCACTGTCAAGTGACACGCGCAGGCGTGACCGTTCCGAGGTGGGAGTATTCAAAGAGGTTTCAGCCATTAGTGTGCCGCCGTTCTATCGACGCGCAGACGCGGATCGATTGCAAAGTAAAGCAGATCAACGATCAGGTTGATGCCAACAAACATCACCGAAATCAGCATCAGGTAGGCGGCCATAACCGGGATATCGACGAATTGGATGGCGTTGATGAAAAGCAATCCAACGCCGGGCCATTGAAAAACGGTTTCGGTGATGATGGCAAACGCGATGATGGAGCCCAACTGCAACCCGGTGACCGTGATGACCGGGACCAGCGTGTTTTTCAGCGCATGCCGGAAGTTCACCGCGCGTTCGCGCAGACCCCGGGCGCGTGCAAATCGGATATAGTCTTGCCGGAGAACTTCCAGCATTTCCGATCTCACCAGCCGCATGATCAACGTCATCTGGTACAGGCCAAGGGTGATGGATGGCAGGATCAGCGCCTTGAGACCCGATTCCGTCAGAAAGCCAGTAGACCACCCGCCTATCTTCACCGTGTCGCCACGTCCGAAACTGGGCAGCCACCCCAGCTCCACCGAAAACAAATAGATCAACAGGATCCCGATCAGGAAGGTCGGCAGGGACACACCGATAAGAGAGACAGACATAATCGCATGCGCGGCAAAGCCGTTGCGCCTGATCGCGGTAAAGACGCCAAGGGCAATGCCGATGCTGATCGCCAAGAACCCCGAAACGGCGGCCAATTCCAGCGTTGCAGGCGCTCGTTCCACGAGGATGTCGGAGACAGGGCGCCCCTGCCGGTAGCTGACGCCAAAGTTGCCCTGCGCTGCGCCTGTCAGAAACTTGAAGTACTGCACCGGAAACGGCTGATCGAGTCCTAGCTGGGTGCGCAGCCTTTCGATATCCGCTTGGGTGCGCTCCTGACCGAGCATGTTGTCGACCGGGTCCCCCACGAACCGGAACATGGAGAAGGCGACAAGACCCACAACCAGCAAGACAATCGCCGATTGAAAAACGCGCTGGATCACGTAGGCGAGCATTGTATTCCTTCCTGTGGATCAGGCCATGTTGCAAGGGATCGACAGCGGGTCAAGTAACCTCGCCGCCGGAAAGCTGTGTTCCTGTGCGGCACGGGATCAATTGATCGTCACCCACCGCAGCAGAAAGAAGTTATCCGGGCGCTGGGTCAGGTCGATATTTGCCTGCGCCCCCCAGACCAATGGTTGCACATAAAGCGGTACATATGCCATTTCGTCCTGCAGGATTTTCGCACTTTCATCAAGCATGGCCTGTCGCTTGGCATCGTCGATCTCGGATTGGACCATTGGCAGCAACTCATCCACGCGGGCGTTGGAAAACCCGCCGAAATTCCACGACCCAAGCTTCCTTTCCTCGTTGGGTGTGCTGGCCAGAAAACGGATCGGGTGTTCCGCATCGAATGTGCCTGGCGACCAGCCAAGCAGATACATATCATAGTTGTCCGCGCGCAGCTCGGGCCAGTAATTCTGCACCGGCATGGCGTCCAGCGTTGCCCTGACCCCGACCTGAGCCAGCATGCCGGTGATCGCCTGGCAGACGGATTCGTCGTTCAGGTAGCGGTCATTGGGGCATTTCAGGCCAAAGGAAAACCCCTCGGGGTAACCGGCCTCCGCCAGCAGGGCGCGCGCCTTGTCGGGGTCAAAGGCAGGCCGCGCGGCGAGCGACGCGCTGAACCCGCGCATTGCCGGGCTGACCAATTGGCTGACCTCTTCCGCGTTGCCGCGCATGATGGTCTGCAAAATGGCGGGCACATTGATCGCATGGGCAACCGCCTGCCGGACCCGCACATCGGCAAAGGGATTCCTGTCAGTGGTTTCGGCGGAGTATTTCAGTGCCTCGGCCTCATGTGGAAAGCCCAGCATGATCACCCGCGCTTCGATGCCCTGAATGACCTTCACCTGATCATTCGCGGCCAGCCGGGCGGTGTCCTGAATGGGCACAGGGTTGATGAAATCGACATCGCCCGACAGCAGTGCGGCGACCGCCGTGGCCGGGTTCTGGATCGGGGTCAGCTCGGCCCGGGTGATGTTGTGCTCTGCCTCATCCCACCAGCCACCGAAGGGCTCCAGCACCGTGCGCAATCCCGGCTCTCGCGTCGTCAATTGGAAAGCACCGGTGCCATTGGCATTCAAAGTGGCGAAGTTGCCGTTGTCCTTGTCCGGGCGCGCCGCGTTATTCGCTTCGGCCCAGCCTGAATCCATCATCATCCAGTTGGCAATGCTGTCGGGGAAAATCGGGTTCGGCGCCGTGGTCATGATGTCGACCGTGTAGTCATCGACCACTTTGACGTCGGAGACCGGTGCGAACCAGCTGCGGGTATCGGAGGCTTCATCAGAGGCGCGCTGATACGAAAAGAGCACATCCTGCGCGTCAAACGTACTGCCATCGTGGAAGGTTACGCCCTGCCGGAGGGTGAAGCGCCAGCCTTCCCCGGCCCCGATGGGTTCCCACGCGGTGGCCAACGCCGGCTCGATAGTCATGTCCTTGCCGCGGCGCACCAGCCCTTCGTAAACGTTATTGAGAAACCCCAGGACGGCGGCGGAATTCACCGCATGCGGGTCCATCGTTTGCGGGTCGGTCGTCTCCGCCCATCGAAACTCCTCGGCCACAAGAGCGGAGGCGGAAACCATCAGGGCGGCGGCGAGTGAAATGGGACGAAGCATAAGAGGAACCCTTTCAGCAGGAGATGCGGGAAAGCGGTGGCGACGCGGCCCGGTGATCGGGCCACGCCGTTTTATGTCACAAGCGTCTCAGGCTCAGTTCAGCTTGAAGTACTTGATTTTGGGCGAATCTTCTGCTTCGACAACCGTGTCGACCCCGGATTTCATGCCCCAGTTCAGCACCTGGTGGTGAATGGGGATATAGATCTTCTCATCCTGCACCACCTGCCAGATCGCGGCTATATCGGCATCGCGCGCTTCCAGATCGGTGTTCGACGCGAGGCTCTGAATCTTGTCGTTCAGATCATCATTGGTGAAGCGCGTCGCATTCCACGACCCGTATTTGTCGTCACGACCGTGTACGAGGAAGTTGAAGATATATTCGGAATCGTAGGTCGGCACGCCCCAGCCCAGCATGTAGAAATCCGTCTCCAGGTTGCTGAGCAGCGGGAAGTGTTGCGCCTTGGGCTTGGCATCAAGGTTCACGTTGACCCCGATCTGCGCCAGCATGCCGACAGCCGCCTGACAGATCGCCTCATCGTTGATGTAGCGATCGTTCGGGCAATCAAGCTGGATCGAGAAGCCATCGCCGTACCCTGCGTCAGCCATTAGTGTCTTGGCCTTGTCGAGATCCGTGGTAGAGGACGCATCCATCGTCTGGTCCCAGCCGTTCACGAAGGGCGGCGCGATCATCCCGGCAGGTGCCGACTGGCCCCGCATCACCACCTGCTTGATGGCGTCGCGGTTGATGGCAAGGTTCATCGCTTCGCGTACCCGAACATCCGCCAGCGGGTTGGCGCCTTCAACGCTGTCATTGGCGAGGTCTTCATCGCCCACGTTCATGCCGAAGAAGATCACCCGGTTTTGCGGGGCCGTGCGTACATCAAGGCCATCGGTGCCCGCCACGCGATCAAGGTCCTGCACCGGCACGTCCTGGATGAAGTCAACTTCGCCCGAGAGCAAGGCCGCCACACGGGTCGCGGCGTTCTGGATAGGCGTGTAGATGATCTCGGTCACTTCGAGGGGGAATTCACCGATACCCCAGTAGTTTTCATTGGCCGCCAGTACGGTTTTCACGTCAGGTTCGCGGCTGATCAGCTTGTAAGGGCCCGTGCCGTTTGCGTTTTTAGCAGCGAAAGTGTCTTCGCCACCCTCGTAGTCCTGCACCTTCACGGCGTTGTTCGCCTCGGCCCATTCCTTGTCCATGATGAACATGTTGGTCAGGTTGTTGGGCATGATCGGATTTGGACCATTGGTCACGATTTCGATCGTGTAGGCATCGGGCGCGCGGATTTCCGACACGGAGGCCAGCAGTTCCTTGAAATCGGAGTCTTCCGTCATCGCGCGTTCGAGGCTGAATTTCACGTCCGAGCTGTCAAAGGCGGAGCCGTCGTGGAATGTCACCCCTTCGCGCAGGATGAAGGTCCAGACATTCGGGTCCGCTTCGGATGGCGCCCATTCGGTTGCCAGTGCGGGCACGATGGTGCCGGCATGATCGCGATGCACCAGCGGTTCCATGATCTGATGGTTCAGCGTCGTTGTCGGCCCTTCGTTCTGCGCATGCGGGTCCAGTGTCAGGCTGTCGCCCGCACGGGCCCACCGCAGCGTTTCAGCGCTGGCAAGGCATGTCGTTGACAGCAGCACCGCAGCCGACAGCAAAGTTGTTGTCTTTTTCATGGTAGTCTCCCCTATTTTTTTCTGACGACAATCTTTGGGACGCTGCACAATTTGGCAAGCCCCTTCTGCTATTTAAACGAGAATGAAATTGATTTTGTTGAGAAAAATAGTCATTCGCGCGAACCTCAGGCAGCACCCGGCAGCAGAATCTGACGTCGGCCTTCTTCGAAGGCTTTCATCGACAAGGGCCAGACCGTACCGGGCCAGCGCAGCTCCATCTGGCGACGTCTGGGCCGGTAAACAGCCGTGTAGAGCGTGCCAAACCCGGCGGTAAAAGCGGTTGAATAAAGAGGTGGCTTCAGGAAAGCGCTTATGAATTTCTCTTCCGGGTCACGGTGCAGTCTGAGCCGGTGCAACAGAAACCGCTCGCGTTCGACCGTCGCGGTGAAGCGCGCGTGACTGACCCATTCCACGTTTTCCTGATGGTTCGTCGCCACCGCGGCATGGGTGATCAGCGCGGGCCGATCAGGGGCCATCATCGCCGTCAGATAATGGCGCTTCTTGTCCAGCACGGTCACATTGTAACTCATGTGGGTCGGCACACGGGCCAGCACCTCGCCGGCTTCTTCCGCCGTGTCACAGGTCTGCAGAACATAGCGCAGGATCAGCGGCACACCGAAGCCGTCGCCAACAATTCTGCGCCCGCCGAAGGTCAGGGAAATTGCAAGACCAGCATCGTTCACCCCGTCAACCATGCCCCAGAGCCCGTCGGATGTGCCCATAACCTGCCGCCCCTGCCATTTTGTATTCAGCACGAGACTGTCAAATGCGTTCGGGTTATAGTCATAATTGCGCACCATGACCGGTTCCTTGCCGGTCCATATCGCCTGCGAACAGCCGGCCAGATACGGCGGCGGGCAATAGAACGACAAGAACCGCGCGGCGTGATCGCCACCGCCCGCCAAGGCGCATAATTCCTCGTAGAGCGGCAGGATTTCGGGCATATGTTCTTTCAGCGCCCGGTAGGATTCCGCATAGGTCGGGCGGGCGCTGTCGCCCTCCTTCAACCACCAGCGTTTGTAGTCCGGCCAGTATTCGGCGAAAAGCCCGGACCATTTCGGTCCGGGCGTTTCTTCACTTACGGCGCGCCATAACATTGGATGCGCGATCCTTTCGGGTCAGAGGATTTTGAACGCCGGATCCGCCAGTTCCGGACCAGCCGTGGCCGTTGGCAGCGGTTTGGCGGCCACGGATTGCTTGATGCCGTGAATCCACTTTTTCGCGCGCTCATTCAACTGGAAACTCTTGGTCATCGAACGGCCCCGCGTCACCAGGATGCCGATATCCGCACCTTCATAGCGATAATCGCCCGGCTGCAGGATGCGCAGGAAAAACGCCTCGTTCTCGGATTCGACCGCCCGGCGGTGATAATCGAAGCGGTCATAAACAACGCGGCCGTCCTCCAGCATCCGGTAGATGCCGGTTTCCGGGCTATCCGTACAGATATCGACACTGTCTTCGGTGTGCTTGATCACCATCTGCGACCAGCTGTCGATATTGGCGCTGTCGGCCCAGCGGGCGTTCAACTCGTCTACATCCAGATTGAACTTCTTCTTCGAAAACTCCAGCAGGTGGAACAGGAAGAGCGGCGCATCCGCATGGGCAAAGGCCGCGTGGTTGGTCATCGACGACGCGCCGGTGATGCGCGGGTTCAACTCGCCCAACCACAGATCGCCGGTTTTCTTGTCGATCAGGAAGTCGAGCTCGAAATACCCACGGTAGCCTTCCTTGCGCAGTTGCTCGCCGAACTTGAAGGTCAGATCGCGCGCCTGTTGCCGCACCTTCGGCGGGAAGGCGGTTGACAGGATTTCATTGCCACACCAGCCGCCGCGATAGGGTGTCAGTTCCTTGAACCCGACCAGTTCCGTCATCAGCGGGCCCACGATGGTGCCCTCTTTCGTCGCACAGGCTTCGATCGCCGAGCCCCGGCAATCGATGCGCTTCATGATCTTGATCTCGCCTTCGCCGATGATCTCGTGCTCGTGGCGGCGGAAATCGGCCTCGGACTTAATGAAGAACGTGGTATGACCGGAATCCCCAAAGGCCGATTGCAAAACGAGGTCATGCCCGATCCCGGCCTTCTCGCATGTCTTCTTCAGATCTTCGTAAGACGTCACCTCGGCCAGCACGTTCGGCACCGATGGCACGCCCGCCTTGTTGCCGATCCGCACGGTTTCAATCTTGTTGTCCATCGAGGTGCGCAGCTTGGCCTTGGGGAACCAGACATCCGCGCCCAGCTCCTTGGACAGCCGTTCCGTTTCCTCGTCAAACATCAGAAAGACAAACTTTGGCTTGCCGCCGCGCCGCTTGATGAAGTCGATGACCTCTTTGTGCTGCAACAGGTAGTTGTTGATGTCCTCGATGGATTGAAACTCTGCATGCGGTTGCTCGGAGGGGCAGAACACGTTCGGGTGCTTGCCGCCATAACAGTCGATGTAGCAGATGTATTTGAAGTTCTTCACCCATTCGTCCAACCCCAGCAGGTTGAAATTCGTGGCCGAGATGAAATAGACCGGGTCCTCGTTTCGGTGAAAATACCGGCGGATTTCCGAGATGTTCTTCAGAACCGTTGCGGGCATGTATTATGTCCTCTCTGTTGGGTTTATTCAGCCGCGGGGGCGAGCTTTGTGCCGGGTTTGGCATCGACGAGCGCTTGCAGCGCTTCTTGCGTGAAGACCCTCAGCCCCAGATCGGGCCGGTAGCCGTGAATTTCGCTGACATCCAAGGCCAGCATGAAAGCAAGGATTTCCTCGCTGACCACCTGCCCGGGGACGAGGATCGGAAACCCGGGCGGATAGGGAATGATAAAGCTGGCAGACACCACCTCTTCGCCTGCCTTCAGCGCGTCGCCGAGGGAGCCGTTGATATCAAGGTAGTCGCATTTTTCTTCATTGTAGGCGAGGAAGAAGGCAGAACGGATGTCGCCCTCTCCGGTCACTTCGCACTGGCGGAAGGCATCGTGGAACCGGCTGAAATCAGGCAGCGGCGGCAATTCCTCCATCAACCCTTTGACCCGACGGTCAAAAGACAGACGTTCCATCCGGCTGGCATCATCAAGCCGTTCATCGAGCGATTTGGCGATTTCGACCAGCACCTCGATCAGGTAGGCGACAGAGGATCGCGTCGTGCCGATGTTGGTCATGAACAGAACGGTGTTGCGTGATGTCTTGTTGATCTGGATCCCGTATTTATCCATCAGGATGTCGGTCTTGAAAGTGTCGCCGTCCCAGCCCGTACCGCCCACCGCGAGCGTCACCCGGGTCGCATCCAGCACGAAATCATCCTGCTCCCAGCAGTCCCACATATCGGTCCAGCCCTGTTCCGCGTCATAATAGCTGGTCACACCCGACTGGCGGTGATGATCCGGGATCATATCACCCGCCGTCAGCACCTTGAAATACTTGGACAACAGGGGATGCGTCATGATCGCGCGACGCATCGACATGGCCGCCTCGATCTGGCGCTGCACGAATTCGAACCCTTCCAGCTCAACCTGACGGCGCCCGACATCCAGGCTGGCGATGATCTGGTAATTCGGTGAGGTGGAGGTGTGCGTCATATAGGCTTCGTGAAAGGCCTGCTCGACCTCGCCTTTGAAATCCTGATCGTTGACATGAATCATCGACCCCTGTCGCAAGGATGTCAGCGTCTTATGCGTGGACTGGGTCGCGTAGGCCCTTACCCGCGCGTTGGGGGGCGGTATCAACCTCGTATCCAGAAGCTTTTCGTCGTCACATTCCTCCAGCATGGTTTTCTGCGCCTCATACATGCGCTGGTGCGTGTCCGTGCGGAGCTTTTGGCGCATATTGTTGGCGGCGGACATGGCCGTGCGCTGGCGATAGGTCGGGTTGAAACGGGCGAAAGCGAACCATGCTTCGTCCCACAGGAATATGAGGTCCGGCTTGATCGCCAGACATTCCTCCATAACCCGTTCGACGTTATAGACCAGCCCATCGAAGGTGCAGTTCGTCAAAAGCAGCATGCGCACCCGGTCAAGCTTGCCCTCGGCTTTCAGCTTCAGCAACTGATGCTTGATCTCACGCAGAGGTACGGCGCCGTACATCGAATACTGATTGAGCGGATAGCTGTCGAGGTAACAGACCTGCGCGCCCGCCAGTACCATGCCGTAGTGGTGCGACTTGTGACAATCGCGGTCGACCAGCACGATGTCCCCCGGACGCACAAGTGCCTGCACCACGATCTTGTTGCAGGTCGAGGTGCCATTGGTGGCAAAAAACGTCTGTTTCGATCCAAACGCGCGTGACGCCAGTTCCTGCGATTCCTTGATCGGGCCGTGCGGTTCCAGCAGGCTGTCCAGCCCGCCGGATGTGGCGGAGGTTTCGGCGAGAAAGATATTAGGGCCGTAAAAAGCGCCCATGTCCTGAATCCAGTGGCTCCGCGTAATCGATTTACCACGACTGATGGGCATCGCGTGAAAGACACCCGTCGGCTGCTTGGAATACTCCACCAGTGCCGTGAAAAACGGCGTTTTGTTGCGCGCCTGAACACCCCGCAGGATGTTGAGATGCAGTTCCATGAAATCTTCCTGATTGTAGAAGACGCGCCGGCAGATACCCAGATCCAGCCCAGCTATTTCCTCCACTGACCGCTCGGTAACCAGGTAGGCGTCCAGCTCGGGGCGCACCTTGGCCACCAGCCGGCAAAGTTCTGGCCCATAGTTCTCCGGCAGCATGTTGTCGATCTCTTCCTGGCCGCCTGCCCGGTTGAGATACCTGGCAACAATGCTCTGATCCATCTTGGACTTCAGAACGAGGCCGGGGCGCACGACAATCGCCTGAATATTGTGATTGAACAGCACTGCCACCAGCGCGTCCTCGAGGCTGGGCACGACAACAGCTTCGTAAACAAACGGATCTTCCGGGCGGCGCATGCGGGTCACATTGTTGCGCAGCCACCGTTCCTGATGCTCGTTCACATTATCAACGATCAGGACTTCGAAATACGGTTTGGCCAGTGCCCGTGCTTCCGGCGGCAACATCGCTTCGTCGTCGTGCTCTTCCTGATCGACACTGTCGCGTTCCAGCGGAATGTGCCGCCGCCTGTAGGCCCCGGTTGTCAGCGCACGGGTGACACGGCCCACGGCAAAGGCAAGATCATCGAAGGAGTTGTGTTCGAACTGACGCCGCATGTGATCAAAAGCCGACATGCCCGGAAACGCCCAGTAGGGCTCAATTACCGCCAGTGATTTAAACAGAGCCTCTGTTTTTGCCTGGAGCGCCGCCGCCTGCTTGGGTTTTGGGTCTCGCGTCAGCGCGCTGGTCGCTTCGCGCAGCGCACTCCACCGGTCGGAGCGCAATTGTATTGCCGAGGAGTAATCGTTCATCGCATGCATTAGTCGTTCTCCGCTGCGCGAGAAAACCACATGAATGCCTGCGAACGGAAATCACCGCTCCATCAGAACCAGTGACTTACCCGCTGGATTGTTTTTCGCTCCCCTGCGTTTCGACTTTGAGGGGTTGAGGGGTTGGTTCGGTTGTCGGTGCCAGCTGCGTGTTCATTGCCGGTTGCAGGGACGTGCCACCGGTCAGCGTGTCGAACGCCATGCCCTTGAAAGCGGGCTCTCCCTGAACTTTTTCTGCTGGCACATCCACGTGAAGTCCGGCGCGTGTCCCTTGTTGAGGTATTTCCAGAGGACCCAACGTTTTGAGGTAGTCGTCGGTTCCACTGTTCCGGTCATAAACTGAAAAATCGACCGAACGGTCACGGAAGCTCTTGAGCACCTGGCCAAGGCCCTTCATGCCGGTTTCGCGCTGGCGCCGCACAGTGGACAGATCCACCTCGATCGGGAACATGTCCTCCTGCCCGGCAGATTGGTGCAGCACGTGGGCGGACGGATCCACAACCAAAGACTTGCCGACACCGCCTGCCCCCAGACCATTGACGTCAAACACGTAGCATTGGAACTGCGCCGCCGTTGCGCGGGCAATCGCGAGCTCGGCGTCGCGGTCCGTCGTGCCGGTCAGGACCGGGTGCAACAGGACTTCGACACCCTGTGCCGTGAGTTGCCGCGTGGTTTCGGGGAACCAGATGTCGTAGCAGATCGACAAACCAAAACGACCCACGTCCGGCACATCGAACACACAGAATTCGGTGCCCGCCGCGATGCCTGTTTCATAGGGCCGGAACGGGAACATCTTGGCGTAACGCCGGATGATCTCCCCTTCGGGATTGATCACAACGGAGGTGTTGAAAACCATCCCGGTGTCGGGATCGCGCAGAAACATCGACCCAGGGATAAGCCAGACACGATGCTTGCGCGCCGCCTTGCAAAAGACATCCAGCGCTTCGTTCTGCGGTGCCTGTGCAAAACGGTCAAGCGGGCCATAGGGTGCCAGTTCAGAGAACAGCACCATCTGCGTCCACGGGAAGCGCGCCATCAGCACGTCAAGTCGGTGAATCATCCCTTCGACGTTGGATTGCAACGCATTTACATGCATTTGCACGCCGGCAATTGCGAATGGGGTCATAAAAAATCACTCCGTCGCGACGAAGTGGGCCGGTTTGGTCCAGAAACAGCTTCGCGCCGCACCGCCTTACGCCCATCGGGCGCAGGTTGGAACAGCAGAAAACGGGCTGCGGCGAAAACTTTCGTGATCGTGTTGAAACTGGCGAAAAAACAGGCGGAATTACGCATCTGAGGTGCGTGAGATTCCGCAGCTCATGAAGAGTATATTAAACATTTTCATCTCACCTCCCCTTGTTGATCCGGCGCGGATCGCCTCTTTTTTCGGCAAGGCAATCAACCGTTCCATCGCTCAGCCGCGGAAAAATGGCAGACTCCCATACATCTTGATGCCCTGTGCCAAGCTGTTTTGCGACTTGATTTTATCTATTTCTATTTGTTTTGACATCGATGCGTAAAGCGTACGAAGCTTTTCTGAGTTGATCAAGCACTATACGGGTGCTCGCAATACAATGGTCCGCCGTCAGGACGCTTGCACCGGCCATCACAATAAAAGATCATCAGGGAATGTTTAAAATATCGTGATGCTTTCCGCGCGCGCTCATGACGGATTTCAATCGGTAGAACTACAGGAATTAAGCTATGCCAGATTTCGGGTCCCTGAAACGCTTTACGACGTTCGGTGCTGTCGTTGTAATCAGTGTCATCTGTCTGATTGCCGCCCTTGTGTGGACAAGCTGGATGCTGCTCCCCTTCGCCTTCTTTGCATTTCTGTCGCTACTTGGGCTGCATGACGTGCGCCAGCCCAGCCATTCCATTCTGCGCAACTATCCGGTCCTGGGACATATGCGATTTCTCTTTGAAGGCATCCGTCCCGAAATTCGCCAATATCTTATCGAGTCCGATCAGGATGAAGAGCCGTTTTCGCGCGACGCGCGCAGCCTCGTGTACCAGCGTGCGAAGGGGCAGGAAGACAAACGCCCCTTTGGCACGCGGTTACGCGTATACGACGCGGGATATGCCTGGGTCACGCATTCCGTTATCCCAATACATATTGAAGACACTGATTTCAGAACAAAAATTGGCGGCGACGCCTGCAAGAAGCCCTACAGCGCCTCGCTTTACAATATCTCTGCGATGAGTTTCGGATCGCTGTCGGGAAATGCCATTGAGGCATTGAACACCGGGGCCCGGATCGGCGGGTTTGCACATGATACAGGCGAAGGGTCTGTCAGCCGATACCACAAGGCGGGCGGCGGTGATCTGATTTATCAGGTCGCGTCGGGGTATTTCGGATGTCGGGCTGAGGACGGGACTTTCGACCCCGGGAAATTCGAGGAAACCGCGTCGCTGGATCAGGTAAAGATGATCGAGCTCAAGCTCTCTCAGGGCGCCAAGCCCGGGCATGGCGGTATGTTGCCCGCCTCCAAGATCAGCCCCGAGATCGCAGAAGCACGCGGTGTTCCAATGGGAAAGGATTGCGTCTCTCCGGCGGCCCACTCGGCCTTCTCGACGCCAATCGAAATGATGGAGTTTATCGGTCAGCTGCGTGATCTGTCGGGCGGCAAGCCGGTCGGATTTAAACTTTGCATCGGACACCGGCGCGAATTCATGTGCATGGTCAAGGCGATGCTGGAAACGGGCATCATACCTGATTTCATCGTCGTGGACGGAACAGAAGGTGGCACGGGCGCTGCCCCGGTGGAGTTTTCAAACCATATCGGTATGCCGATGGTCGAGGGTCTTACCTTCGTACACAATACGCTGCGGGGCGCAGGCATTCGCGATCAGGTGAAAATCGGCGCCGCGGGAAAGGTCGTCTCTTCTTTCGACATCGCGCGGGCACTGGCTTTGGGTGCAGATTGGTGCAATTCGGCCCGCGGGTTCATGTTCGCGGTTGGTTGCATTCAGGCGCAGGCCTGCCACACCAATCATTGCCCGGTCGGCGTGGCCACCCAGGACCCGGTGCGGTCCCGTGCGCTCGATGTGGGATCGAAAAGCAAACGGGTGGCGCGTTTCCACGAAAACACCCTGAAAGCACTGGGCGAAATCACCGGCGCGGCGGGTCTCTCCCATCCGGGAGATTTCATGCCGCAGCACCTTATGGTGCGTTTGGGAGACAAGGAAATGGCCGAAGGCAGCGACGCCTATCCTTACCTGCCCGAGGGGTTCTTGCTGACCAAAAAGGGCGATGTCGGGCCCGATTACCGCAAACGCTGGGCACGCGCCAATTCAGCCAGCTTCGCCCCGCCCGCCTGACGCAGAAAGGGCACCCAGTGGATGCCCTTCCCGCTCACAGTCCGTCATTGCTGATCAGGTGGCTGGGTCGGCCAGCGCATCGGCAAGTGCCGCCTCGAAGATGGCAAGACCTTCGTTGATGATCTCATCAGACGCCGTCAGCGGCACCATGATGCGCAAGGCGTTGCCATGCATGCCACAGCCCAAGAGGATCAATCCGCGCTTCAGCGCATGCGCGCAAATGGATTTCACCAGCGCGGCATCCGGGGTTGCGGTGTCAAAATCCGTCACGAATTCCACTGCCAGCATCGCACCAAGGCCGCGGATGTCCCACATTCTGTAGGGGGCGACGCGCGCCCCGATTTCGGCGAAGCGAGTCCGGAAATGCGCACCCAGCGCCAGCGACCGTGCAAGAAGTCCTTCGCTTTCAATGGCTTCAATTGCCGCAAGCGCCGCCGCGCAAGCAACCGGGTTCCCCCCGTAAGTGCCGCCCAGACCGCCCGGTGCCATCGCGTCCATGACATCGGCACGCCCAATCACACCCGCGATCGGATAGCCGCCGGCCATGGATTTTGCGACGGTGATCAGGTCTGGCACAACGCCGGAATGTTCAATGGCGAACCACGTGCCGGTGCGGCCGAACCCCGCCTGAATTTCATCGGAAATCAGCAGGATGCCATGTTGATCGCAGATCTCGCGCAGCGCGCGCATCATCTCGAAGGGCACCGGCGTGTAGCCACCTTCGCCGAGCACAGGCTCGATGATGATGGCGGCGATGCGGTCGGGTTGCGCATCGGTCAGGAAAAGATTTTGCAGGCCGGTCAAGGCGTCTTCGACGGAGATGCCGTCACGCACGCTCGGAAATGGTGCGCGGAAGATATCTGACGGGAAGGGACCGACGTCTTTCTTGTAGGGGCTGATCTTGCCGGTCATGCCCAGCGTCAGCAAGGTACGGCCATGATAGCCCCCGGTGAAGGCGATAACCCCGGGCCGCCCCGTGGCCGCGCGCGCAATCTTGACAGCGTTTTCCACGGCTTCCGCACCGGTGGTCACAAGCAGGGATTTCTTGGCGTGATCGCCCGGGGCAAGGCTGTTCAGCTTTTCGGCCAGCGCCACGTAAGACTCGTAAGGGACCACCTGGAAAGACGTATGTGTAAACTTGTCCTCCTGTGCCTTGGCGGCGGCAATGACCGCCGGGTGACGATGGCCGGTATTCAAGACCGCGATACCGCCCGCGAAATCGATGTAGCGTTTGCCTTCGACGTCCCAGAGTTCGGCATTTTCGGCGTGGTCGGCAAAAACAGGCGCGGCAGAGGCGACGCCACGGGCAACGGCAGCTTCCCGGCGCGCCAGCAGGGCCGCGTTAGACTGCTCTTCTGGTGTCGTCGATACGACGGCGATCTTCCGCGGCTTCGTCGCGCGCGGCTTGCGCGGTTTTTTTGCCGCGGGTTTGGATGCTTTTTCTGTCGCAGGGGTGGCCATGGAGGGAATCCTTCGATTCAGGGACAAGGTGTTTAAAATCTCGATACGCCGTTTAATTTAATTGTCAATCGTGATTCTGCACCTACCAGAGTAACGTCTCGCTCGGGTCATCAGAAAAAGATTGTGACTTCTGTCTGCGTGCTGTCTAAAAACCCGAGTAAAACCAATACGTCACACGAACGACGAGGAAACGACCCCTTGGACATCGGACACAGACTGCGTGCAATTCGCAAAAAACGCGGACTTTCCCAGCGGGAACTTGCCACCCGCGCTGGCCTGACCAATGGCACTATTTCTCTGATCGAACAGAATAAGACAAGCCCATCGGTTGCGTCGCTCAAAAGCCTGCTGGATGCGATCCAGATCTCCATGGCAGAATTTTTTGCCACGATCGAGGAACCAACGCAGAGTAAATACTTCTATACCGCCAGCGAATTCACCGAGATCGCCCCGCCCGAACTGGAGGGCATGCCTGCCCAGCTTTTGTCGCTGCGGCAATTGGGGAATGCGCAGGATCATTCACTGCAGGTTTTGCACGAACGCTATGCTCCGGGGGCCGATACAGGGCCCGAACTGCTGATCCATGAAGCCGAAGAGGCCGGTGTCGTTATCCGGGGCCGGATCGAGATCACGGTCGATGACGAAGTCAGCACGTTGGGACCGGGCGATGGCTACCTGTTCAACAGCCGACTGCCGCACAGGTTTCGCAATATCGGTGACGAAGAATGCGAGATCATCAGCGCCTGCACACCGCCCAGTTTCTGACACCATAACCCCGGCCGCGTTATCGCAACCGGGGTCATGTGTCTCTTGGCTTCCATCCGCCTGGCAAGGCGGTATTCGGGCAACCGAAATGACCAACGATGGTCAGGCGATTACGGGCTTTCGTCAGTCACCATCATCGCCACGTTCGCCGTTGCGCTCCTTCGTCAGAATGAGAACAATCAGCGCAACCACAGTCAGAATGGAGAGCCCGAAAACAAACAGGTCAGTCGACATGCCGGGTTCCTTTCTTCAGTGTTCACGGGGGAAACGCCACCGCGGGGCGCATTGTTCCATAGAATCCTTGCGCTTTAGTAATCGTGAACGGACTTCACGCGGTGCGGCACCGGGAAGACCGTTTTCAGTGTATGCACATGATCATCCGCGCAGACCTCCACCGTGGCGTTCAATTGCCGCGCAAAGGCGTTGATGAGCTGACTGCCCAGTCCGGTGCCCTCTGCCTCGTCCAACGTCTTGCCAATACTGTTGGAAATCGTGAACACGGCCGTTTCCGCATCGCTTTGCTTTAGCGAAATCGACAAGTGCGCCTGGTCTTCAGGGTTTGAAACCCCAATGTATTTCATCGCGTTGGTAACGGTTTCCGACACCAGTAGCGTGAGCGGAGCGGCATCATCCGTATCCAGTTGCACGGCTTCATAGGACTGTTCAATCTTCACCGAGGACCCAGCTGGCAAGCCCACGACCAAAAGCTGCCCGACGATCTCTTCCACGAGAGCGCCGGCGTCCACGCGTTCCACTCCATCACTTTGATAGAGGTTCTTGTGAACGGTTGCGAGGCTGAGGATACGTTCCTGAAGGCGCTTAAGGACGAACCTTGCATCCTCCGACTGGGCGCGGCGGATCTGCATGTTCATGATCGATGAAATCAGTTGCAGGTTGTTCTTGACCCGGTGGTGCACTTCCTTGAGCAGGATGTTCTTTTCGCGCAGGGAGTCTTCGAGCGACGCTTCATCGCGAATGATCGATTCCGCCATACCCATGAAAACCCGCTGTATTTCAACGAACTCGCGCGGCACCCCCTGCCCCATGGTCGACTGTGGTATGGACCGGTTGTAGGCGAATATCCGCATCTGGCGCCCCAGCTTGCGGATGTAGCGGATCGCCAGGCGGTTAATGGCCCAGAAAGCCACGACAAGGCTGGCGAGCCACATCAACACAGGCAGAAAAACACTGAGCGTTCCGGTCTGGTGCACGCTGGCCAGTATTTCCTGCCGCTGCCAGATGCTCATCGCGTAGGCGACCCCCGGCACAATCGGAACCACGGAATAGACGCGCTCTTCTCCTTCCGTGTTCACGTCCTCGAACACAGCCGGTTTCGCGGTCGCCAGTGTTTTAAGACTGCGGTTTTGCGGCAGATCAGACTGCGTGACCAAGCGCGCCCTGTCGGACACGATCACCTCGCCGGCGGAGGTGAAGATCAGCAGATCCGAGGGGGTCAGTTCCACCGGCGGGTCACGTTGATCGCGCAGCACCGACAGGGGCACCGACAGGGTCATGAAACCTGCAAAGATGTCGCCATCGAAAAACGGGTGCGTCATCACCAGCACCGGTTGGCGGCTGACCGGACCTGTCCTGCTGAGCGTAACGGCGCGTTCAGGGGCATCCATGGCGTTGTCAAAATCCGGATAGGCGCTGAAATCGTATCGGCCACCATCGGAGGAGCAGGTCATCACGCCATCTGCAGGCAAAAAACCCACCAGTGAATACCTGTCGGAGGCGGTTTTATAGCTGCGCAAAAAGTTGACGCAGGCTTCTGTATCATCCCCGAACAATCGCACGATCGAACTGAGCGCCTCGGCGGCGCCAAATCCCTCCTGGATAACGGTACGCTCTGCACCCGAGGCTTGCTCGGTCAACCCGATCAGGGACAGTTCGGTCGTGACTTCGGCCTGCCGCGCGATTTCGCGGGTCTGAACAACCGCTATCAGGCCGAACGGCAGCAACGCGAGCGACAAAAAAATCAGGACGCGGAAGGCGAGACCCCGAAAGATGTCGCCGTCCAGAAAACCACCAGTCATGTTTAGAAGGACGCGGCCTTGGACGCTGTCAGCACCGACATGGTTGCATCATCCGTCATTTCCAGCGAATCGTCATCCTCTAGGTGCATCAGTTCAGACAGACGTTGCCGGGCCCTGTTGGTGCGGCTTTTGATCGTGCCAACCGCCACGCCACACATATCCGCAGCTTCCTCGTAGGAAAATCCGGAGGCCCCGACCAGCAAAAGCGCTTCGCGTTGCTCATCGCTCAACTGCGCGAACGCTTCTCGGAAATCCGTCATCTGCAGTCGGCCATCATGCGCCGGTTTTTCCGCGAGCGCCTCGGTATGAGTGCCGTCAACATCGGCCACTTCCCGCTTCGCTTTTCTTCTGGACGAATAATAGGTGTTGCGCAGGATCGTGAACAGCCATGCGCGCATGTTGGTGCCGACCTGGAATTTGTCGATGTTTGTCCAGGCCTTGACGAGGGTGTCCTGCACCATGTCATCCGCCGTCGCACCGTTACGCGTCAGGCTGATGGCGAAGGCACGCATCGCCGGAAGGTGCTCTACGAGGGCATCGCGAGGGTCAGGATCGCTCATTTCTGCGATCCTTTAGACTGCTCTTGCTGTTTCAATGCGTTCAGCAGCTCCTTGAACCGATCCGGGACACCTTCATCCAGCGCTTCCTCGTAAACGCGCTTTAAATTCTCATCAATCACGCTTTCGCGTTTCCTGTTCGCACTTGATTGAGCCATACTGCCGCTAATTCCCCGAGAAGGTTAAAAATATCCCACCTGCGTCGGAACCAAACTCGTAACCGGGGGTTTGGTTCCAAGAAAAGTGAAAAAAGGAAGATTTCTCATGTCGGATGCTACAGCAAACCGTGACATCAGCGCAGAGCTCGGAGACATTCTGCCGTTTCTGCGCCGCTTTGCACGTGCCATGACCGGCAGTCAGGACAGCGGTGACCGGTTCGCCGCTGCCGCATTGGAAGCAATTCTCGCCGACCGCTCCGTCCTGGATGGCGTGTCCGTGAAAACGGGCGTTTTCCGCGTGCTCTACGGTATCTGGTCCAGCGCGGGGGCCCCGATTGACGATGGCGAAAGCGGGCTCAAGGCGCGCGCTCAAAAGCATCTCGCGCGGTTGACTGCCAATAGCCGGGAAGCGCTCTTGCTGCACAGCATCGAGGGTTTCACCTTCGGAGAGATCGCCAGCATCATCGGCATCGATCAGGCCGAGGCGGAAGAGCTGGTGACAATTGCGCGGCGCGAAATGGCAGACGCTGTTTCCGGCTCCGTCATGATTATCGAGGACGAGGCGATCATCGCCATGGACATTGAGAACATCGTCTCCGAGATGGGGCACCGAGTAACCGGCGTCGCGCGCACGCGCGACGAGGCGGTGAAACTGGGCGCGGCGGACACGCCCGATCTAATTCTTGCGGATATTCAACTGGCCGACAATTCTTCGGGCATTGACGCTGTGAATGACCTGATGAGCAAGCTGGGCGACCGTCCGGTAATCTTTATCACCGCTTTCCCGGAGCGCCTTCTGACAGGCGACAAGCACGAACCCGCCTTCCTGATTTCAAAACCCTATACCGAGGATCAGGTCGTCTCCGCGGTTAGTCAGGCGATGTTCTTCTCCTCCACCGAAACGCTGAAGGCGTGATGCTGCAGAACGAAAAACCCCGCCGGATCGGCGGGGTTTGTCTTGCCATCAGGATTTGGCAATTGATCGCAGCATCCATGCCGCTTTTTCGTGGAAGGCGGCGCGCCCTGTCGCCAGATCTTCGGTCACCGGGTCGCCGTGTTCACCTGACAGTTTGATCAGAGCGTGCAGTCGGTGAGCAACGCGCTCGTGATCTGCCGCCAGGTCTTCGCACATCTCGCCCGTGGAGGCGGGCGCTTCTTCATCCTGAACCACGGAATTGGCGACGATGGACGACAGTGTCGACGGGGCCAGTTGACCCAGCGCGCGGATGCGCTCGGCAATCTCGTCAGCCGCTTCGAACAGGTTCTCGTATTGCTCTTCGGTCAGGTTGTGCACCGAGAAGAACAAGGGACCCTCAACATTCCAGTGAGCGGCATGTGTCTTGAAGATCAGGCGGTAGGTATCCGCCAGCGCGTTCTCCAAGCCCTTTGCCATCGCTTCGGCATCCTTGACGCCGGTACTGATGTCACTTGTTTCGGGGACGACATTTAAAGCGCTTGTCATGATATCTCTCCTATTTATTCAGCTGTAGGAGAAACAGCAGAGGCCCCGCATATGTTCCATATGTCACCGGGGGCGTGACGGTCTGCCGCAGTTACTCCGCCACCTCCGCAGTCTGCACATCGGTGATCACCGGGTCGGGCTGGCGCGCAGGCTCTGCGGCGCGCTGCTTTTCGATTTCCGCGTTCAGTGCTGCCCCCAGCAAAACGAGAAACGCGCTGATCCACAGCCAGATCAACATCGCGATGACCGCGCCGATGGATCCGTAGACTTCGTTATAATTCCCGAAATGCGCCACGTAATACGAAAAGGCGATGGAGAGGACGGCCCACGAGGTTCCGGCCATCACGGCGCCCGGGGTCAGCCAACCGATCCTGATGCCCTTGCGATTGGGTCCAAACCGGTAGAGCAAGCCAATACCTGCGAATATCACCACGATTGCAACGCTCCAGCGCAGGAACTCGATGATGATGCTGGTAATGCCACCCAAGGGGATAAACGACAACGCGATGGGCGCAACCACCACGGTCACCAGAGACACGACGCCCACGCCCAGCAGACAGACCGTGAGGATCAGGGCGCGCAGATAGTGTTTGAGCGTCGCCCTCCCCTTCTTGTCATACACCAGGTTAAGCCCGTGCATCATCGAGCCGACACCGGCCCGGGCAGACCATAACGCCACACCCAGCGATACCGCCCCTGCCCAGCCCAGAGTATCCGAACTGGTACTGACAAGACCGACGATCTGGGTATTGAGAATGTTGTAAACCGCGTCCGGCATCAGGCCCCGCACCTCCTCCAGCTGCACAATCACGACCGAAGGGTTGGCAATCAGGCTCAGAACAGCGATCAGCGCGGCCAGTGCCGGGAAAACGGAGAGCATGGAATAAAAAGCAACCCCGGCCGCAATCAGGCCGAGGTTGTTACGCGAAATATGCGCAAATGTTGCGATGCCGATCGATTTAACAGCGGAAAAGTTCATAGACCTTTCCTACCATATCATACGGCCGCTTTCGAGGATCGTGGCCCGATCAGCAACCAGATCACGAAGCCCACGATGGGCAGCACAAGTACGAGCAGAATCCACAGGACCTTCTTACCCGTGGTCACGCTGGCGCCTGCAATCGAAACAATGGCCCAGATATTCAGGGCCAGTACGATCAAGCCCCCGATTCCCGCATACTCAAACATGATGAACTCCTTTTTCTGTGTCAGGGAGCGAACGCGGTTGCCCCGCCATTTGTTCCACTACCCCCGTTGTTTTTCAGGCAGCTCGTCGCGGACCTGACCCCATGCCATCAGTGTGAAGATCGCTGTGCCGCCTATGATATTGCCGGCGAGAACGGGCAGGAAGAAGCCACCAATCGCACCGGTGGCGGTGATATCTCCCATCCATACCAAGACCGCCATTTCGACAGAGCCTGCCACGATGTGAGTAAAATCACCGGCTGCGATCAACCAAGTGAAAACCAGAATAAGAAGGAACTTTGCACTATCAGCCTGCGGCAGCATCCAGACGATAAGGGCCACGATCACTCCTGCCGGGATGGCGCGCCAGAAGGAAGCATTAGCACCCATGCCCGTCGCGTGGTGGGACAGGTCAACAACGGCGACCATCACCTCGGGCGCAATCGCCGGTGTGAACACGAAAAGGGCCGCCACGGCGAAGGCGCCTATCACGTTTGCGGTCATGACAATTGCCCAGAGGCGCATCATGCAGCCGAAAGCGTACCACGTACGCTCCACCATCACCGGCAGAACCGTGGTGATCGTGTTTTCGGTAAAAAGCTGCATACGGCCCATGATGACGGCTAGAAATCCAAGAGAATAGCCAAGATTTTCAATGAGATAACTGCTATTACTCGGGGGCAGATAGGTCCTGAAAATCGCCTCTCCCAATACCGAGAGGCTGATCATCACGCCCGCCGCGATGCCCGACCAGATCAGCGATCGTTTGGGGCGGGCCATCTCCTCCTCGCCTTCACGCCGGATCACCTCGTAGATCAGTTTCGGTGCCAGAGCGGTAGCTTCCTGAACGGAGGCTTCTTCCTTTTGCTCTTCTTGTATCGAAGTGGTCTTGTTCATAGTTCCTCCAGAAAACATCCCGAATGCCGACGCAGCTTGACACTCAACCCGGTTGCGCCTGAATGGGTTCCGAGATCATTTTACGAATGGAACACATATGCCAGCCTTTTCGTCTGACCAGATGTCAGATATCCGCGCCCGGTTTGCTCATGTGGAAAGCTGCCCGTTTCAGGGGCCGCGTATCTTTTTCGAAAACGCTGGTGGTGCCCTGACCCTGAAATCCGTGGTCGAAACCTCGGCGATGTTTGCCGCAATCCCGGATAATCAGGGGCGCGACAACCCCGCCGCCAATGCACTGGTTGACCTGATAAACCGCGCGAAAAAGGATATGGCCACCTTCTTCAACCCCGACGGCGGCCAGTTCTTTGTAGGGGAAAGCGGCACGGAACTGACGTTCAGATTGATCCGGACGGCGGTTATGGGGTCCGATCCGGTCGGCGCGGTCATCGGTTCCACGGTGGAGCATCCCGCCTCGCGCTCTGCCGCCACACACTGGGCCGCGATGGCGGGCAAGGAGTATATCTGCGTCCCGCATGATAATGCGGCAGGTTCTGTCAGCGCGGAGGCCTATGCGGCCCGGATGTCACCGGATGTGCGCGTTGCCACGATCCTGCATACCTCCCCCGTTTCCGGCATCGCGAACGATGTGGCCGCAATTTCCGCCGCCATCAGACTGGTAGCGCCCGACGCCTACATTTTCGTCGACGGAATCCAGCACGCAAGTCATGGGCACATCGACATTGGTGCCTATGATATCGATGGCTACGTCGTGTCACCCTACAAGGTGTTTTCGCGTCATGGCTATGGTGTGGCCTGGGTCTCTGAACGCATGACGGACCTGCCGTTGGAGCAATTGACAGACGGACCCCGCGCCAATTGGGAAATGGGCACACGCGACACCGGCGCTTATGCGACCTTTTCCGATGTGGTGAATTACCTTGACTGGCTTGGCACGCACCACAGCGACAGCCCGGACCCCCGCGCCCGTATCGAAGCCGCTGGCGCCGCAATCCACGCCCATGAACAGGAACTTGCCCAGGCGATGTTGTACGGCACAGGCAACCTGCCCGGTCTAGCGGAGCTGCCGGGTGTGACCATTCTGGGTGGCGCCGACAATCCGGCGCGCGAGGGTTTGGTTTGTTTCGCGCTGGAGCACATCGCCGCCGCTGACATCGTGTCAAGGCTGAACGCACAGTGCATTCGCACACATATTCGCAAGGCAGATCACTACTCCGGGAACATTCTGACACCACTGGGCCTAGGATCGGCCGTGCGCGTTTCCTTATGCCACTATAACAGCCTTGAGGAGGTCGGCGTGTTCCTCGCGGCCATGAAGGAAATTGCTGCCTGACATATAATTGCGCTGAATGCGTGGGGCGGCATTGCCATTCTGCGCATCTGCTTCAACACTGGTGCCATGACGACCTTGCTTCGAACCGCCATTGATGCCAAGCGCGATGACCTTGTCGCCCTTACCTGCGACCTGATCCGCATCCCGACGCTCAACCCGCCGGGTGAAAACTACCGCGACATCTGCGAGTATCTGGACAAGCGGCTGTCGGCGCATGGTTTTGAAACCCGGCTGATCCGGGCTTTCGGCACCCCGGGCGACAGCGATAAGTACCCACGCTGGAACATCGTCGCCCGGAGAGAAGGCCGGGCGCCCGGTGACTGCGTGCACTTCAACAGCCACACGGACGTCGTCGAAGTTGGCCGCGGCTGGACAGTGGACCCGTTCGGGGCCGTCGAGCAGGACGGGAAGATCTACGGGCGTGGGGCCTGCGACATGAAGGGCGGGCTTGCCGCCTCTATCATCGCGGTCGAGGCCTTTATCGAATCCCATGGCGATTTTACCGGCGCCATTGAAATCTCGGGAACCGCGGACGAGGAATCAGGTGGCTATGGCGGTGTCGCCTATCTGGCCGAGCAGGGATATTTCAATCCCGAGCGGGTCCAGCATGTCATCATTCCCGAACCGCTGAACAAGGATCGCATCTGTTTGGGTCACCGGGGCGGATGGTGGGCGGAGATTGAAACCAAGGGTGAAATCGCCCATGGCTCCATGCCTTTTCTCGGCGATTGCGCGGTGCGTCACATGGGCGCTGTTATCGGCGCGTTCGAAGACAAACTCTTCCCGGCGATGGCAGCGCGGCACACGGATATGCCCGTGGTGCCCGAAGGCGCGCGTCAATCCACGATGAACATCAACTCCATCCACGGCGGTCAGCCGGAACAGGCCGAAGACTTCACCGGCCTGCCGGCACATTGTGTGCCCGACAGCTGCCGCATTGTGATTGATCGCCGATTTCTTGTCGAAGAGCCGCTGGAGCAGGTACGAGACGAAGTCACGGCGCTGTTGGAAGAGCTGAAAGCGTCACGCGCCGATTTCGACTACGAGCTGACCGAGCTGAACAGCGTTCTGCCGTCCATGACCGACCGCGATGCACCGATTGTGCAGACGGTCGCCCGCGCGATCGAGGATGTGATGGGCAAAACGCCGGAATATGTCGCCTCGCCCGGTACTTACGACCAAAAGCACATCGACCGGATCGGCAGGCTGAAGAATTGCATCGCCTATGGGCCCGGCATTCTGGAACTGGCGCATAAACCGGATGAATACGTGGGCATCGACGACATGATGGACAGCGCGCAGGTGATGGGCCGCACTCTTGTGACACTGTTGACCGAGCAGGGCTAACCCGAGACCGGGATATCGATATTGTCGATCAGGCGCACCCCGGCCAGCCACGCCGCGGCAAAGAGCCGGGCCGGTTCCGTCGGACGCTCCAGCAGGGACAGCGTTGCACAGGAGCGCAGTTCGAAATAGTCGATATCGGTGAAGCCCGCCGCGTCCAGCGACGCCATTGCCTCCGCCTGCAAAGCTGAAAACTCCGCGCCTTGCCGCAGGCTGTCGGCGACCTGCTGCATGATCTCGTGCAGGCGCTGCGCCTTGATCCGCGCGCGGTCCGAAAGCAGCAGGTTGCGCGACGACATCGCCAGCCCGTCCTCCTCGCGGATTGTCGGGCATCCGACAACATCGACAGGAAGATCCAGATCACGCGCCACCCGGCGCACGACCATCAGTTGCTGGAAATCCTTCTCGCCGAAGAATGCCTTGTCTGCCGATGTCTGCGTGAAAAGCTTGGTGACCACGGTCGCGACACCGTCAAAATGCCCCGGCCGGTGCGCACCGCAGAGCACGTCGGTCATCGCCCCTACCGACACGTTCGTGGCAAACCCATCGGGATAGATTTGCGACACGTCAGGCACATAGATCGCATCGACCTCGAACCGCGCCAGCTTGCGCGCGTCTTCGGTTTCGGTGCGCGGGTAATTGTCGAGATCCGAAACCTGGTTGAACTGCCGGGGGTTCACAAAGATTGTGACGATCACACGATCACACGCGGCCTTGGCGGCGGCCACAAGGCTTAGGTGCCCGTCGTGCAGCGCGCCCATGGTCGGGACGACCCCAATGGTGTCATCCGAGCGGTGCCAGTCGCGTGTTGCCCTGCGCAGTTCCGCGAGTGTGCGCACAAAGGGCGCGGTCATTTGGTCGCTTTGCGCGCGGGTGCCTCATCCGCGAAAACATGCTCTGGCCCCGGAAACCGCCGGGCGCGCACGTCCTCGGCATAGGCCGCAACAGCCTCGGTACCTGCCGCGCCAAGATCGGCATAGCGTTTCACAAATTTGGCTTTGAATGCGGTGAACAGGCCAAGCATGTCATCGACCACCAGAATCTGCCCGTCACATCCGGCCGATGCCCCGATGCCAATGGTCGGGATATCGATCTGTGCCGTGATCCTGTCGGCCAGGCCCTGCGGCACTTTTTCAAGCACTATGGCAAAGGCTCCCGCCGCGGTCACGGCGGTCGCATCCTGCATCAGAATATCCGCCTGCGCGCCGCGGCCCTGAACCGTGTACCCCCCCAGCGTGTTGATCGATTGCGGCGTCAGCCCCACGTGCGCCATCACCGGAATCCCGCGCCTGACAAGAAAGTCGATTGTCGGCGCCATGTGCTGACCACCTTCAAGCTTGACGGCACCGGCGCTGGTCTCGCGCATCAGGCGCGCGGCGTTCTCAAAGGCCTGTGCTGGCCCCTGCTCGTAACTGCCAAACGGCATGTCGATGACCATCATGGCCTGTTGCAGGCCGCGCGCCACCGCCTGCCCGTGCAGGATCATCATGTCCATCGTCACTTCGAGGGTCGAGGGCAGACCGTGCAACACCATTCCCACGCTGTCCCCCACAAGCACGAAGTCACAATGCGCATCCATCATCTGTGCCATCGGTGTGGTGTAGGCTGTCAGACTGACCAGTGGCGCCCCGCCTTTGCGCGCCTTGATGTCGGTGGGCATCGGGGCTTTTTTCCTCGCGGTGGCGCTCATGTTCCACGGTCCTTTGGTCTGGTTTGCCAGCCAGATACCAACCAAACCGGTGAAAATCCATGCCAAACCTTGATCCCCGCCCTTGATTGCCCCGAGGTTTGTTGTGACACTTCCCCGACAGATGGCACCGCGCCGGTGCCGCGTCCGCAGACGGAGGATTTACATGTCGACGTTCAAAAATACCTTTCTGGCAGCTATCCTGACAACGCTTGGTGTCACGGCATCCGCGCAGACCGACATCACAGTCGCACTCCAGCTCGAACCTCCGCACCTCGACCCGACATCGGCGGCAGCCGGCGCAATCGACTCCGTCCTCTACGCAAACGTCTTCGAGGGGCTCACCCGGTTCATGGCTGATGGATCAGTTGTGCCCGGGCTGGCCAAAAGCTGGGAAATATCAGATGACGGGCTGACCTATACCTTCTCTCTGCAGGAGGGGGTCATGTTCCATGATGGCACCACGATGGATGCCGAGGACGTTAAGTTCTCGCTGGACCGAATTATTGCCGAAGACAGCGCGAACGCCCAAAAAGCGCTCTATACAGCCATTTCGAACGTCGAAGTTGTGGACCCCCTGACAGTCAGGATCACCCTGAGCGAACAGAACGGCAATATGCTGTTTAACCTTGCATGGGGTGACGCGGTGATCGTTGCGCCCGAAAGCATCGAAACGATCAAGCAGAAGCCCATCGGTACCGGAGCCTTCAAGTTCGTTGAATGGGTGCAAAGCGACAAGATCGAACTGGTCCGCAACGCCGACTACTGGGGCACACCGGCGAAACTGGAGGCGGCGACTTTCAAGTTCATCTCGGACCCGACCGCGGCCTTTGCGGCGCTGATGGCCGAGGATGTAGACTATTTTGCCTCCTTCCCCGCGCCCGAAAATCTGCCGCAGTTTGAGGCTGATCCGCGTTTTCAGGTGCTGGTCGGATCAACCGAAGGGGAGACGATCCTGTCCACCAACAACAAGCTGCCGCCCTTTGACAATCCGCTTGTCCGGCAGGCCGTGGCCCATGCCATCGATCGTCAGGCCATTATCGACGGTGCGATGTTTGGCTACGGCACCCCCATCGGGACGCATTTCGCGCCGCACAACCCGGCCTACAGGGACCTGACCGGCCAATCGGAGTACAACCCCGATAAGGCCAGGGCGCTGCTGGCGGAAGCGGGGCTTGCAGACGGGTTTGAAACGACCCTTTACCTGCCCCCGCCCTCCTATGCCCGTCGCGGCGGCGAGATTGTCGCGGCACAGCTGGCAGAGGTCGGCATCACCGCGAAAATAAACAACGTCGAATGGGCGCAATGGCTCGAATCGGTGTTTCGCGGCAAGGATTTCGGTCTGACCATCATCAGCCATACCGAGCCGATGGACATCGGCATTTACGCCAATCCGGACTATTACTTCCAATATGACAACCCGGATTTCCAAGCGCTCATCACCAAGCTGAACAGCACAACCGACCCGGACATACGGGGCCGGATGATGGGCGACGCGCAGCAGATGATCGCCGACGACTACGTGAACGGCTACCTGTTCCAGCTTGCATATCTCTCCGTGGCGAGGGCGAATCTGCAAGGCATCTGGACAAACGCACCGACGCAGGCGACGGACCTTACGGCGGTCAGCTGGGCCGAATAGCTGCGAATGAGATGCCTGTCGGAGGCGTCCGCATTTGTATCAGCCCGAGCAATGGCTGACCGGATTTAGACAATTCCGGTCCGGCAATGTGCGATTATATTGATCGCACAGTTTGTTCCCGATTTTCAGAGTGAGACAAAACTCGACCTGAGACGAATTATCGCGAAAGATCTGCTTAATTTCTGTGCAGTGTCTTGCAAACTTTCTACCTGAACGTGTATACTTCTTGGGTCGACCACTGAAATAGGCAAAGCTGCTAATAACTTCTGTCACTCGTTATTCTGCTCGAAAGGAGACTGCCTTGACCAACCTCGAACAGCGCGCCTCTCTACTGGAAAAACAGATCGAAACAGCCTCGCAGAAGGAACGTCTGGAACTCCAGCCTCAAATCGACCGGGTCATCGCAACACTGAGCGCCCATGGCAAGAGCGTTCCGCCACGCCTGCGACGCCTCAACAATGCGCTGAAAGAAGAAGCCTTCGAAGACATGTTCGACAATATGCCGGTGTGATCCGCTGATCGCGCCGGTTCGAAACAGGCGGAACACCTGACCTATCGAGCAGGTAGTGTGCCTCCCACGAGGGGAAAATTGACACGGGATCATGACGCCGTACCCACGTCACCTCAGCCGGTTTTCCCCTCACCTAATTGCGCCCCCGCCACGCCTCTGACGCAGAAGGAATCGCACCCGGTTCCTGATCTCATCGCGCACAGGTCCATCGCGCGGTGGGTCGCGCAGGGTGGTGAACCAATGCTCCGGCGGGTTCTTACCACGCCTATTGCCTTCAAATGTCAGCCCGCGCAGAACAGCCTCCGCCGCGGCCGGCAATCTTTGCGGAATTTCTTGCCGGTTGAGCGTCGCCCAGACACCTGTCCACAGACGTCCGACGGACCAGGGGTTGTACCCGCCGCCGCCCAGCACCAATAACCGTGGCGCAAGCCCCATCAAGGCACGCAGAACAGCCCAATGCGCGTTATTGGACAGGTTCAGATGCGCAAGCGGATCTTCTTCGACACCATCGGCACCGCACAGGAAGACAATCGCCTCCGGCTCGAACGCCGCAGCCTGCGGCACGACCAGCCGGTCGCGGATATAGGCCATTTCGCTATCGTTCAGACCGCGCGGCACGGGCAGGTTGATCGCCGATCCTCCGGCCGTGTCCTCCAGCGGGCCGGTTCGCGGCCACAGCCGTTCCTCATGCGTGGAAATCATCAGGCAATCAGGATCACCGTGAAAAGCGACTGCCACACCGTCACAATGATGTGCGTCGATATCAATGTAGACGATCCGACGAACACCGTTGCGACGCAGGCTCAGCATCGCCAGCACCGGGTCGTTGAGGTAGCAGAACCCGTTTGCCCGGTCCGGCATGCCGTGATGTGTGCCCCCCGGGGGATTGTAGATGACACCGCCGTCGCGCAACAATTCTCCCGCCAGCAACGAGCCCCCCGCCGCCGTGGCGGGGCGACGAAAGATCTCCGGATAAACCGGATTGGTGACCGACCCGAGGTCGTGACGGGTTGTGTCCTGTGGTGTCGCGATCTGGCTGGCTTCGACGCGCTGCAACGCATCGATGTAATCGGGCGTATGCCAGACCGTCAGCGCCTTGGGCTTGGCGCGCGGTGCGGTGATGAACTGGTCGGACGGCAGCCAGCCCAGGGCGCGTGACAGGTCCATGACCGTGCTGACACGGGGCACCCGCAGCGGATGCCAGCGCCCATAACTTGAGTGGCGAAAGATTTCGGCCCCGATGAAACGCGGTTTGTCCATGGCTTCTGACGTAAACCATTGCCCACAATCAACAACCCCTCTGGACCCGGCAGAAGGCACCGCCTAACCTCGCAGCAATGCTGCGTTACATGCTCAAACGTCTGGTCTCGCTTGTTCTCAGCCTTGCTGTTGCTTCGCTGATCATCTTTGCCGTGATCGAGATTGCACCGGGTGATCCCGCCTCCTTCATGCTCGGGATCAATGCCCAGCCCGAGACGCTGGCCGCGCTGCGTGCAGAACTCGGCTTGGATGTCTCCAAGGCTCAGCGCTACGTTGCGTGGGTCGGTGGTATGCTGACAGGCGACTTTGGCACCTCCTACACCTATCGCACGCCGGTTGCCGGGATGGTGGCGGACCGCATCGGCGTGTCCATTCCGCTTGCACTTTATGCCCTGGTCCTGTCTGTCGTGATCGCATTTCCCGCAGGGCTTTATGCGGCGGCGCGGCGCGGTCGCGCCGGTGATCTGGGTGTCATGGGGGCAACACAGCTCGGCGTGGCCGTGCCGAACTTCTGGTTCGCGATGATGCTTGTGCTGACTTTCGCGATCAACCTGCGCTGGTTTTCCGCAGGCGGCTTTCCGGGCTGGGACGATGGTGTTTTCGCCGCGCTCAAATCCCTTACCCTGCCCGCGATCGCACTGGCGCTGCCGCAGGCGGCGATCCTCACCCGGGTGATGCGGTCCGCCCTTCTCGATGTTCTGGGAGAGGATTTCATGCGGACCGCCCGCGCCAAAGGCTTGTCCGAGCGCCAGACACTCTGGCGGCACGGTTTGCGCAATGCGCTGATCCCGGTGCTAACGATCATCGGGCTGCAGTTCTCCTTCCTCTTTGCGGGCACCATTATCATCGAACAGGTGTTCTACCTGCCGGGGCTCGGGCGCCTGATCTTCCAGTCCATTTCGGCGCGCGACCTGATCGTTGTTGAATCGGTGGTGATGCTGGTGGTTTTCGGGGTGATCGTGATCAATTTCCTTGTCGATCTCGCCTATGCCGTCGTAGACCCCCGCCTGCGAGCACGCGCATGAGCAAAACCCTCATTCTCGGCGCCGGACTGTCCGCTCTGTTCATCCTGCTTGCGCTTGTGTCGCTGGTCTGGACGCCCTTTGATCACACGACCCTCGATATTCCCGGCAAACTGCAGACACCGGGCGGCACGCACCTTCTGGGAACCGATCACCTGGGGCGCGACATCTTCAGCATGATCATGGTGGGCGCCCGCACGTCAATTGCCGTGGCGCTCGTCGCGCTTGGCATTGGTTTGTGTTTTGGCATTCCACTGGGGCTGGTGGCCGCGATGCACCGGGGCGGCTGGCTGGATGAACTCATCATGCGCGGCAACGATATCGTGTTTGCCTTCCCCCTGCTGGTCATGGCGATCCTGATCACCGCAGTCTTCGGGCCGTCGGCGACCAACGCGATCATCGCATTCGGTATTTTCAACATCCCCGTATTTGCCCGCGTCACCCGCGGCGGCGCCCTGCCCTTGTGGGAACGCGAATTCATCCTCGCGGCGCGGGTTGCCGGGAAGACACGCGCGCATATCTCGGTCGAACACATCCTGCCCAACGTGCTGAACCTGCTGATCGTGCAGGGCACCATCCAGTTCGCGCTTGGCATTCAGGTCGAGGCCGCGCTGTCCTTCGTAGGTCTCGGTGTGCAGCCGCCGACACCCTCGCTGGGGCGCATGCTGGCGGACGCGCAGACAATGGTGGGATTTGCTCCTCATCTGGCGATCTTTCCGGGCCTGGCGATAATCGGGATCGTGCTGGGACTGAACCTGCTGGGCGACGGCCTGCGCGATGCGCTCGATCCGCGATTGCAGAGACGCCGCGGATGAAACTGCTAGAGGTCGAAAACCTGTCGCTGAAAATCCGCGACGCCGATATTCTCCGGGACGTGACCCTGTCACTCGATCAAAGTGACATCCTCGCCATCACCGGCGAAAGTGGCTCCGGTAAATCCATGACGGCGCTTGCGATCATGCGCCTGTTGCCACATGGGGCACAGGCGACCGGGCGGATACATCTGGCCGGTACGGATCTCGCGAGGCTGTCGGAAACCGACATGTGCGATTTGCGCGGCAATGACATCGGGATGATCTTTCAGGAACCGATGACCGCGCTCAACCCTGTGCACACCATCGGTCGCCAGGTGACCGAGACAATCCGCATTCACACCGGGGCATCGCCCGCCGAAGCAGAAACCCGCGCCAGGGAAGTAATGACCCGCGTCGGGCTTCCGCCCGACCGCTTTCCGCTCAGCCGCCATCCGCACGCGCTTTCCGGCGGACAACGCCAGCGTGTGGTGATCGCCATGGCCATTGCGCTGCGGCCGAAACTGCTGATCGCAGATGAACCGACGACCGCGCTGGATGTCACGACGCAGGCGCAGATCCTCGATCTGCTCAGGGACCTCGTCGCCGATTTCGGGATGGGGCTGATCATGATCACCCATGACCTTGCAGTTGTCGCCGATATGGCCAGCCATATCGCCGTGATGCGCGGCGGCGAAATCGTAGAGACCGGCCGCACCGCGGCTTTGCTGCGTGACATGCGCCACCCCTATACCCGGATGCTGTTCGAGGCGTCTTCGCACGAAGTTGCCTTGCCGGTGCCCCCGGCCCCGCAACCGCTGTTGACGGTGTCGGACGTGCACCGCAGCTACCGCCTGCCCCGCCGCAAACTCTTTGAACGACCCGAGACCTTCAAAGCCGTTGACGGCGTGAGCTTCACGCTGATGCGGGGTGAGCGGCTCGGCCTTGTGGGGGAAAGCGGCTGCGGAAAATCCACCCTGACCCGCACGATCCTGGGCCTTGACCCGCCGCAGGCGGGGACAATCCTGCTGGACGGCGCTCCGGTCACCATGCAGGGCCGCCCAAATCCGGACGTGCGCCGCCGCATACAGGTGGTGTTTCAGGATCCCTTTGGCAGCTTCAACCCGCGCCACCGCGTCGCCCGCCTGATCACCGAGCCGTTTCACCTGTTGGCCGACCCGCCGCAGGGGGCCGCACGACAGGATGCGATTGCGCAAGCTCTCACTGCCGTTGGCCTGCAACCCGACGACGCCACGCGGCACATTCACGAGTTTTCCGGCGGGCAGCGACAACGCATTGCCATTGCGCGGGCGCTGATCATTCGGCCCGAACTGATCCTGTTCGACGAGGCCGTCTCCGCGCTCGATGTCTCTGTCCGGGCGCAAATTCTCGATCTGATCGCCGCGCTGTGCCGCGTCTACGGCCTGACCTACCTTTTTGTATCGCACGACCTGAGCGTGGTACGCTCGGTTACCGATCGGGTCATGGTCATGCAGTCAGGCAGGATCGTTGAGGAGGGCCGCACCGAAGCCGTTTTTTCGGACCCGCAACATCCCTACACCCGGCAGCTTATCGCGGCCGCCCCGAAACTGCCCGACATCGAGGCGCTGCAAAGGGACGTCACCCATGCATGAGATAATGTACACGGCTGACAGGATCAGGCATCTGCCGAAAGAATTGGCCGATGTCTGAGATCGTCCTGCGCCCCATCAACAAAGCCGATCATGCCGAAGACGCCCTTGATCTTGCGCAACGCGCGGCGGATTACGTGATCCTTGAAGTCGGGCATGCCCCGGACGCGGCCTTTATCAACGACTTTTTCGACGCGGTACCGCCGGGACTGACCACGGCGGACCTTATGACCTTCGGCGTCATGCAGGAACAGGCGATGACGGGCATCGTCTGCATCGCCGAAGGCTACGAACTGCCGACCGACTGGTGGATCGGCCTGGTGCTGCTCGATCCCGCCTACCGTGGCAGCGGCATCGGCCGAACTGTGCTACACTTGATCAAGACGAAGGCCCGCAGGGCGCGGATGACGATGCTCAAGCTGGCCGTGTTGGAAGCAAACCCGCGCGCGATGCACTTCTGGACGCGGGAAGGCTTTGTCCCCCATCGTTATGCCCCCGCCACGCCGCAAAGCGATGGGCATAACCGGTGGGTTCTGAAATACCAGCTTTAGGGAGGCCATTGTGAGACTGACAGGTAAAACGGCAATCGTGACAGGCAGTGCTTCCGGCTTTGGCGCGGGTATCGCCCGCAAATTCACATCCGAAGGCGCCCGGGTCATGGTCGCCGATCTGAACGCTGACGGCGCGCAGAGCCTTGCCGAACAACTGGGCGATCACGCCCTTTCACACCATGTCGATGTCGCGGATGGCGCATCCGTGACCGCAATGACGGATGCTGCGCTGAAAAAATGGGGCCATGTCGATATCCTGGTCAACAACGCCGGTGTCACGCATTTGCCGACCGCGCTTGAGGACGTCACGGAAGCCGATTTCGACAGGGTCATGGCCGTGAACATGAAGTCGGTTTACCTGACGGCCCGTGCCCTCGTGCCGCACATGAAAGACGAAGCCGCCGGCGCAATATTGAACATCGCATCGACCGCCGGTGTTTGCCCCCGGCCCCGGCTGAACTGGTACAATGCCTCCAAGGGCTGGATGATCACCGCGACAAAGGCGATGGCGGTCGAGCTGGCCCCGCACGGCATCCGCGTCAACGCGCTGAACCCGGTGGCGGGCGAAACGCCACTGCTGAAATCGTTCATGGGTGAAGACACGCCGGAAATGCGCAAGAAATTCCTCGCCACGATACCGCTGGGGCGCTTTTCGACGCCTCAGGACATCGGCAATGCCGCTTGCTTTCTGTGCTCGGACGAGGCTTCTATGATCACCGGCACAGCTGTGGAAGTCGATGGAGGCCGCTGCATATGATCCCGGTAAACCTTGCTGAGAAGCTGGCTCAGTTCACGACGCATTGGGACCCTCATGTTGTCGCGGATTATAACGACAACGACGTCATGGTGGTACGGTTTCAGGGTGAATTCCCTTATCATCTGCATGACGACACCGATGATTTCTTTCTGGTGCTTGACGGCGAGATGATGATGGACCTCGAAGATGCCTCGCACTGGGTGAAAGCAGGCGAGCTGTTTGTCGTTCCCAAGGGGGTAACCCACAGGCCGCGTGCCTCCGCAGAATGCAAGGTGCTGCTGATTGAACCCAAGGGTGTGCCCAATACCGGCGATCCGGCCACCGCCGCCCCCAAGCCACGGATCTGAACGGTGTTGATCCCGACCGGCAAGGCACACCCCTTCTATCGGCTTTTCCGACCTGATCCGGACATCCGATGATGACACCCGGCCCGCGCAACCTGATCACCGATATTGATGGTCTCAAAGTTGGCAACGCGCAGGATGCGATGTTGAAATCCGGATGTACGGTGGTGACGGCGGACACCCCTTTTGTGGCGTCGGTGCACGTCATGGGCGGGGCCCCGGGCACACGGGAGACAGATTTGCTGGCGCCTGATAAGTCAGTCTCCGAAGTCGACGCGCTGGTGCTGTCCGGCGGGTCCGCCTACGGGCTCGATGCATGCTCTGGCGTGGTAGACGGGTTGCGCAAGCAGGGGCGTGGCTTTCGGGTCGGCTCCGCAATCGTGCCGATTGTTCCGGGCGCGATCCTCTTCGACCTCTTGAACGGTGGCCGGAAAGACTGGACTGACAATCCCTACCCGGCACTGGGCCGGGCAGCGCTGGCGACGGCTTCCGCCGACTTCGCCCTTGGATCGGTTGGCGCGGGCACGGGTGCCTTGACCGCCATGCTCAAGGGCGGTTTGGGGTCAGCCTCTTTGCAACTGGAAGATGGCACCATGGTGGGCGCCTTGGTGGCCGCCAACCCGCTTGGTTCTGTCACCACACCGGGGGATCGCTTCTTTTACGCGGCACCTTATGAAATTGGCAATGAATTTGGCGGGCTGGGACCGGACCCCGCAACCGGGCAGGGGCGCGATCTGACAAGCCGCAAGCGCGAACTCGTCGCCGCCAGCACCAACACCACTCTTGCCATCGTCGCGACCGATGCCCGGCTGACCAAAGCGCAGTGCCACCGGATGTCCGTTGCTGCCCATGATGGCATCGCGCGCGCTTGTGTTCCGGCCCATTCTCCCGGCGATGGCGATCTTGTCTTTGCGCTGTCAACCGGCGCGCAGCCAGTCGCCGATGCGGGCCTCGTGGGCCACGCCGCCGCCCTGTGCCTGACCCGGGCCATCGGGCGCGCCGTCTTTGAGGCAACGCGGGAGCCGGGCGATCTGATGCCAAGCTGGCAAACGCTCAACGGCTGACGACGGGCGCCCGGTCGGCTCAGTCACCCTGTCCGCGCATCGCGCGCAGGTCGATAATCTTGCGATCCTGTTGCAGGGCCGTCAACACGGTCGAGACAATCCCCTCCGCATCAACACCGGCATCGCGGTACATCTGTGCCGGTGCGGCCTGATCAATAAACCGGTCGGGCAGGCACAAAGTGCGAACACGACATCCGTGATCAAGCAGGCCATGTGCCGCCATCTCCTGCAGAACCATCGCGCCGAAACCGCCCCGCGCGCCCTGCTCGACCGTCACCAGCGCGCCGTGCGCCTCTGCCAGTTTCGTGATCAGATCCATGTCAAGCGGCTTGGCGAAGCGGGCGTCCGCAATGGTGGTGCTGATCCCTTCGGCGTCCAGCAGAGTCGCTGCCGCTTCGCATTCGCCCAGATGCGTGCCGAGCGACAGGAGCGCCACATCCCCCGTCCCCTCGCGGATCATCCGGCCCCTGCCGATCTCCAGCACCGTGCCGCGTTCGGGCAGTGCGGCACCGGTGCCGTTGCCACGTGGGTAGCGGAACGCGATGGGTCCGATGTCATGCGCGGCCGCCGTTTCAACCATATGGACAAGTTCCGCCTCATCCGCAGCCGCCATCACCACCATGCCCGGCAAGGCGCCGAGATACCCGATGTCGAAAGCGCCCGCATGGGTCGCCCCGTCCGCGCCGACCAGCCCGGCCCGGTCGATGGCAAAACGCACCGGGAGACCTTGCAGGGCCACATCGTGGACGACCTGGTCGTAGCCACGTTGCAGGAAGGTCGAATAAATGGCGCAGAACGGCTTCAGCCCGCTGGCGGCCATCCCGGCGGCGAATGTCACGCCATGTTGCTCCGCAATGCCCACATCGAAGACACGCGCCGGGAAGCGTTTGGCCATGCGGTCCACGCCGGTGCCGCCCGGCATCGCCGCGGTGACCGCCACGATCCTGGGGTCCCGCGCCGCCGCCTCGGTCAGCGCATCCCCGAAAACGCCGGTGTAGGAGGGTGCATTTGCCTTTGCCTTGGATTGCACCCCGGTGCCGACGTCAAACTTGCTGACACCATGGTATTTGTCGGCGGACCCCTCCGCCGGGGCATAGCCTTTGCCCTTTACCGTGCAGCAGTGGATCACCACCGGCCCGGTTGACCGCGCCCGCGCACTGCGCAGCACACTCAGCAACTGACCGATGTCATGACCATCGATGGGACCGATGTAGTCAAACCCCAGCTCTTCGAAAAACGTGCCCCGGCTTTCCAGCCCGGTGATCATTTCGCGCGCACGGCGGGCACCCTCGCGTACCGGCTTTGGTGCAAGTTGCTCCATGCCTTCGGCAACGGCGACCAAGCCGCCAAAGGGTCCCTTGCGTGACAGATCCGACAGGCTGGACAGATAGGAAGACATGGCGCCCACGGGCGGCGCAATCGACATCTCGTTGTCGTTGAGAATGACAAACATCCTGCGCCCTTCGGCACCGGCGTTGTTCAGCGCCTCATAGGCCATGCCCGCGCTGATGGAGCCGTCCCCGATCACCGCGATCGCATCACCGGTGGGTTCCCCCATGTCGCGCCCGATGGTGAAGCCAAGCGCCGCCGAGATCGACGTGCTGGAATGGGCCGCCCCGAAAGGGTCGTACTCGGATTCGGCTCGCTTGGTGAACCCGCTCAGGCCCCCGCCCTGCCGTAACGTGTGCATGCGATCGCGACGACCCGTCAGGATCTTGTGCGGGTAGCACTGGTGCCCCACGTCCCAGATCAGCTTGTCGCGCGGTGTGTCAAACGCCGCATGGATCGCCACGCTCAACTCGACCACGCCCAGGGAAGACCCCAGATGCCCCCCGGTCTGGCTGACCGCATCGATCACTTCCGCGCGCAATTCATGCGCAACGTCGCGCAGTTCCCGATCCGTCATCTGACGCAGATCGGACGGGCCCGCGACGCGGTCCAAGGTCGGTGTTTCTGGTTTGGTCATAGCGCACATCTCCGTTCTGGAGGGCGGCAGGTCCTTGCCAAAACCTGCAATCCACCCCCGGTAAAAGATAGGCGTCGCATCCGGGTTGAACCGGTTGCGACGCCAGGTTCCTGTAGCCAACAGGAAGGGAACCGGGGTGCTTAAGACCCCGTTGCCCGGACCCAGGAAGCCAAGGGTCCGTGCACGGCTGAGCGGCGGGCGACGACACGGCCGCCCACCGCTTCATTCATAGACAGGCGCCTCAGTCGTCGCGAGCTCGGGCCAGTCTGCAATTACATTCATCCCCTGCATTGGCTGCTGATACCCTTTGTGGCAGGTCTTGCAGGCCGCTTTGGGCGCATCGGCATAGATCGGGCCAAGGCGGTCTTCGGGATAGGTGTCCCGAAGCGGAACCAGATAGTCGGTATTCAGTTCCTGAACCATCAGGATGCCGAGGCTTGCCGTGCTCCACTGCGGTGTCACTTCGGCACCCTCATAGAAGGCACGCGAGTTGTGACAGAACACGCAGTTCACCCCGAGGCTGTTGGAGAAGTAATTCATCAGCGAATAGGTGCGTTCGGTATCCTGAATGGATGCGTATCCGTCGACACCCGGCATCCCGGCTTCGCGGCTTTCCAGTGAATGCACCGCAATGGTTTCACCCTCCAGCAGGTATTTCTCCAACGCATCGGACGGCAGGGAGGTCGACTGGCTGAGCGAGGTCGCCCGGTTCTGGTTGGCCGTCCAGCCTTCGGCCGATGCATTTACCGGCGTGATCCTGAACCAGACCTCCGATGGCACGTTCTGACCCCGGTGACAGGTGTAGCAGTTCACTCCGACCTGCGCATTCGCGTTCACATGGCCGTCCCAGCTTTCGTTGATGTTCTGGGTCATCTGGATCATCCGCCGCGAGACCACCTTGGTGTAAAGCGTGTCTTCGCCATAAGTTTCCAGATCACCGTCCCCATGGCAGTAAGCGCAGCCTGCTTCGGGAGACACCCATTGCGTCATGGCATTCATCACGCGGTTGAAGTTGTCTTCCGTCAGATCGCCCAGCACCTGCACGTTTTCATAGATGTCCTTCGCCAGATCTTCGCCACCCTCCGGAATATAGGGTTCCTCGGTGTAATAATCCTCGATCGTGGGGTCGGCAGCCCTGCGCACCACGTTGAACTCCGGCACCGACATGCCAGTGCCGCGCGGGCCCGTTTGCAGGGAGGCGGTCTGCGCCGGGTTACCCCAGGCGATGATCATGACAGCCGCAAAGACTGCCCCGCCAAGAACACCGATCAGGATCGCCGGCCCGAAGATATTCGTCGGGTTATCCGCGTTCCATTTGTCAAACCACTTAGGCAGCATGATCAGTTCTCCTTCCCGATAAAGGCCTCGTAGGAGCCGTAGTCAGCGTATCCGTAAGAGCCGTCATACATCGGCGCGAAGTTGTGTTCCTGCGCCCAGATGAACCAGTTGTCGACCACCGTGCCGGTCAGCAGAATGCCGATGCCGCCGGTGATCGGGGTCAGCACCGCGAACCACCAGGCCCAGCGGTGAATGCCCTCCATCGTGGCGTTGAAGCCCATGGTCCAGCGCCAGAAAAGCGCGGCGCGTTCGGTGGCGGTCCCGCGGTCATAGATCTGCTCCAGCTCGCGGTCGCCGCCGTATCGGGTGACCGCAAGGATCGTACCGCCGTGCATGCAGAACAGCAGCACAGAGCCATAGAGGAACACGATCGAGAGACAGTGGAACGGGTTGTAGTAGAGGTTGCCGTAGCGGATCGAGAATGCCGTGGTCCAGTCAAGATGCGGGAAAATGCCGTAAGGCACCGCCTCTGACCACGATCCCATCAGGATCGGACGGAAGAGGCCCAGCACGAGGAACAGCCAGACGGCAGCGGCAAAGCCCCAGAAGATATGTTTGCCCATCTTATGCTGCTCGGCCAGAAGGTAGGCCCTGAGCAGCCAGGTCATGACCGATATCAGCAGGAAGAAGCTGGCGATGATGTACCAGCCGCCATCGTTCAGCGGAGGCATGGTCAGGCCGTATTCAGGCGAGGGCGGCTCCAGCGCCAGCCAGAAGAGCTGCCGGATGAACTGCGGGATCGACCAGCCGACCTGCGCCAGCATGTTGAAGCCCACGATGAAGAACCACGCAAGCCCGGTGCCAAAAGCAACCATGCTGGTCCAACCCCAGTAGTAGGGACCGATCTGGCCGTTGCCGAAGAGACCGGCAAGCGTGTTGAAGAAGGGTTTGCCAACCCGTTCGTCCATCATGTTGTTGCCGGCGTCGTCCATGCCCCATTCAGGCGTGCCCTGAACCTGCACTTGCGTGAAAATATTCTGATACTCAGGTAACATGATCACATCCCTCCCACGGCGATGGGTTCACCCCAGATCGGCAGATCGAGCCACCAGTTCCACCACTCGGGCCAACCGGCCGTCCAGACCGGGCCGGAGATGATGATGCAGACCGCCGAGAAGAACACCGCGTTGATCGCCAGCAGATAGCCGAGACGGTGAATGCCCAGCGTGCCGATGGAATAGCCGATGAAATCGCGAAAGAACGTATCCTCGTGATCCGGTGTCTTGGCCTCTTCCCCCTTTTCCGGATTGGCCGCCGACAGGATCAGCCCGCCATGCAGCGCCAGCGCCAGTGTGGTGGTGAAGAAGAGCGTCACCGCAAGCATATGCGCCGGGTTGTAGTGGAAATGCAGGTAGGCGTAGCCGGTGTTGCTGACCCAGTCGAGGTGGCTGAAGATCCCGTAGGGAAAGCCGTGCCCCCAGGCACCCATCAGAAGCGGGCGAAAGATCACCAGCGTCATATAGGCGAGGATCGCGAAGGCGAAGCCCACGGGCACGTGATAGCCCATGCCCAGCTTGCGGCAGATCTCCACCTCGCGCAGCGCCCAGCTGATGAACGCGCCCGTGGCACAGATCGTGATGATCTGCCAGAGCCCGCCTTCCATCAGCGGTGCCAGCCCCAGCCCGTAGCTCAGATCGGGCGGCGCGATATTGATCAGCCAGGGATTGAACGTGCCCTGCTGGCTCGCGCCCCAGAATATCAGAATGGTCCCTAGCAGGGCGAAAAACGTCGTCGTCACTCCGAAGAAGCCCACGTAGAAAGGCCCCACCCAGAAGTCGAACAGATCGCCCCCGATCAGCGTCCCTCCACGGACACGATATTTTCTCTCGAAGCTGAGCAACGCCATCTTCATTCTCCGCGTGTGTGCGGCACGCCTAAGGTCAGGCGGAGGCCGTCAGATTGTTCATCTCGGGTTCGCTACGGGCAGTGGCGCACACAATTCCGCCCGCAGCATTTTCGTCGGTCCGCCCGGGGCGTGCCTTGCCGCACGCGTCCGAGTTACTGACCGCCAGCGGCTGCCGCCGCTTCGAACCAGTTCAGCCCGCTGCTCAGAACCACAAGGTGGATCATCGCAGCCAGCAGGAAGAGGAAAACGCCCTGCGCCACGAAAACGCGACGGGGGTCGAAGATCAGCCAGATCTTGTAGAACTTTGCCATCTCAATCTCTCCCTAGAACCACGGACGCCAGATGAAGGTCGCCAGATGTGCGACCACAGCCACTGCCGAGAACAGCCAGAGGCCGCTCATGTAGACAGAATGCAATTCCTGCGCCTGTTCGTCTGTGAGACCTGTAAAGGACAGGTCGGTATTATCAGCCATAAATATTCCTCCGGAACGTTATGCTGACGCCGCGCACCCCGCGGCGGGGTCTGCACACCTTGTAGAGAGGCGGACAGTCTTGGAACTCGACAGGCGCACGACGGTCGAGCAGTCGGGTCGCGCCGCTGGTCTTGCCAGCCCACTGCAGCGCGAGGTCGTTCATGCCGAAGAGATCATCACACCAACGGTGTGAACCTTCAGGCTTAGAGGGTCCTGGCGGCTCATGCCGAAAAGATCATCGGCGTGATGATACGCGCCTGTGTCCAGGCCCGGGCCATCGGCCCTTTCTCGGTAAAGCTGCGCGTGCGGATCGCCGACAGCGCCCAGGTCAGGGTCGCCAGCGGCAGAGTCGCCAGGAAAATGATGGCGAAATAGACCATGAACTCGGTCTTCACCGCCTTGCGGCTGGGTGCTTCGCTCGGCGTGTCCACCGCGGTTTCAATCATGTCAGATGTCATGTCACTCATGTCTGATCCTCCCGTTTCATACCGGCAAGTGCCGGATCCAGCGCACGGATAGTGTCCAGCACCACCCGTTCATCGCCCGCAGCCAGGGCTGCTTTCTCTGCCGCGTCTCTCAAGGTCTTCGCGGCGGAAATTCGTGTCAGTATCGGATGGGTCTCGACAATCCGGTCGAGCATCGCCTGCGCATCCGCGTCCCATGGGAAATCCCGGCGCAGCGGTGTGAGCGTTGCGTCGGTTGCATCCATGTCAGTGCCAAGCGGCAGAATGTGAAACAGCGCGTCAAAAAGTCCATTACAGACTTCCTGCACCAGGTAGGTCGCGCCCGCGTATCCCATGAAGGGCGTGCCCGTATGGCGCCGGATCGCGGCACCGGGAAAGCTCGCCGGAATGAACGCGGGGCTTGGCCCGTGCCCGCCCTTGAGTTCCGCCAGATACATCTTCTCGTTGATCGAGCCCATCACGATCAAGGGGCGTTTCTGCCCCATTAGGGCGCGCACTTCCTCGTTGTTGGTCTTTTGCCCGGCCACCCGTGCGACCGCAAAGGCGCAGGGCAGCCCCATGTCGTCTTCAAGGAACAGCCGGATACCACGGGCATAGGTTTCATTGGCCACGATCGCAAAACTGGCGGTGGCAAAGAAGTCCTGCGTGACGGAGCGCCAGAGATCCCAGACCGGTTTGATGGTCGAGTGCTTCTCACGGGCGATAAAAGGTTCGGGATCGAGGCCGACCAAGCTTCCCAGTGCGCGCAGAAATTTGGTCGTGCTCTCGATCCCTATCGGGGCTTGCAGATACGGCTTGGCAAGAAGCTCGCTCAACCCGCGCCCGAACTCGCGGTACATGCAGATGTTCACATCCGCATTCACCAGATCTCTCATTTCGGCCACATGGGCGCCCAAAGGCAGCACCATGTTGACCTCGCAGCCGATCCCCTCGACCAGCCTGCGAATTTCGGCCAGATCGGATGGCATGTTGAACGTGCCATACATCGGACCGAGGATATTCACGCGAGGACACGCACCTTCCTCGCGTTTCTTCTCGGGCGGCATCCGCCCCTTTGTCATGCCGAACTCGGTAAAGATCCAGGTCATGGCCCGGTCGGCCGCCTCCCACTGATCCTCGTCAATGGTCCGAGGCAGGAAGCGCTGAATGTTCGTGCCCTGCGGCGTGACGCCCCCGCCGATCATTTCGGCGATCGATCCTGTGACAACCACGGCAGGCAACGCCGGATCCAGCGTATCCCAGGCCCGCTTCATACTCTCTTCGGTGCCCGCGCCCATCTCGCCTTCCCCCAGGCCCGTCACCACGATCGGCAATTCATGCGGCGGCAGCGCATCGGTGTAATGCAGCACGGAGGTCACCGGCAGATTCTCACAGCCCACCGGGCCGTCGATCACCACCTGCAGACCCTTCACGGCGCAAAAGGCATAGACTGCCCCCCAGTAGCCGCCGGCGCGATCATGATCCGTCACCAGCATCAGCAGAGCCTCCCCTGCTTCTCTGGTTCAGAAATATCCCGGGGGAGCGCGCAGCGCGGGGGCAGCGCCCCCATCGCACCCAGCCCCGGGATGCACAGACGCGTCGCTGTCAAAGTGACCCACCGCACATTCGGCGCCAAATGTATCCTTTGCGCCCCGTTCATAGCATCTGCGCGGCCTTTGCCGCCCTTGCCATCTTGTCGAGTTTCTTTTGATGTTGCGCCCGGAAGTCCGGGCGCAGATTCGGACTGCCTTCCCAAACACCCGCGGTATCGCCTTCACCCACTTCTTCGAAGAAGGCTTTCATGCGGGTCATCCGCTCCCGGTTGCCTATCGCGGCATTGATCACCTCCGCCAACGACCCGGCCCCCGCCACGCCCATCAGGGGACGCGCGGAAATCAGGTTTGTGAAATAGAGGCCCGGAATGCCCAGTTGCTTCGCTTTCTGGACAACCGGCGTCGTCCCGATGGCCAGATCGGGCTGAACCGCTTCCATCGCGGCGCAATCGTCTTCGAGCGAGGCTCTGAATTGCACCTTAGTGCCTTTCGAAGCCAGCCACTCCGCGTCTGTTGCGGACCATGGCGACTTGGCACAGGCCGTGCCCACGTAAGGAACTGTCGCGCCGCTTTCGATCAGCAGCCGTGCGACCAGCAGTTCCGACCCTTCATAGCCCGACAGTGTGATCGTGCCTTCAATGGGCTTGGCCGCAAGCGCCCCCTTGATCGCCGGCAGAACTGCGTTTTGCGCCGCCGCAATTTTCTCAGGCGAAACGCCATAGGCCGCACCGATACCCGCCAACCAGGCCGCCGTGCCATCGTGGCCGACCGGGGCCGATCCGACAACCGTCCGGCCCGCCGCCTGGAACTGGCGCACGGCCTCGGTGTAGAACGGATGGATTGCCGCTACGACGCCGCAGTCAAGCGCGGCGTAGAGTTCTCGCCATTCACGGCAGGGCACAACCGGTCCCGCCGCCAACCCCATCGGGGCCAGCATCTGACCAATCATCATCGGATCCGCCGGGAACATCTCGCCCAGCATGGCAACCGTCGGGCGATCATGCTTGCCACCCTGCGGCCGCGCCACGGGTCCGGCCTCGATCTCCTTGCGGGCGTATTCCAGCATCGCGCCGGCCAAAACATCCTTGGCCTCTGCATGGGTCGGCACGCCGAACCCCGGCACATCGATGCCGACGATACGGACGCCGTTGATCTCGTCAGGCAGCAACCGCAGCGGCACCCCCGACGCGGTCGGCACACACAGGTTCGTTACCACGATGGCGTCATAGCGATCCGGGTCCGCCAGTTCATGCACGGCATCGCGGATGTCTTCAAACAGCTTGCCCGTCACCAGCGTTTCTGAATTGAAAGGTACGTAGCCAACAGACCGGCGGGCCCCGTAGAAATGGCTCACGAAGGTCAGCCCATAGACGCAGCAGGCCGAACCGGAGAGCATCGTCGCCACCCGTTTCATCCGCAAACCGACGCGCAGCGATCCGAAGGCCGGGCACATCGACTGCGGCTTGTCATGCGGTCCCATCGGGTAATCCGCCCTGAACTTGTCCAGAAGATCGGACTGGCCGGCACTACGCGCTGCCTCGGCCATCTTGTCGCCGGAATGACACCCCGCGCCATCCTGCGCAAACGCCGGCGCCTCTCCTGCCACACGCGAGATATCGCCATGCGGGTGACCCTTGATCACTTCCACATCGGCGGCATCGTCATATGTGACTTCCTGTTTCACTCAGGTTGATCCTCTGGGTCGGTAGATGGTTCAGACAGGTCGCTGACAAGATCGCGAGACTTGTCTATCGCGGCACGGCTTTCTTCGAACTTTTGCTTTGACTGCTTGCCCTTGTATTGACCACGTTCAATGGCACGCTGTGAGTCCGCGAAATGGCTACGCGTCGTCATAGACAACCTCCAGTGATGGTTTGGGCGCTGCATTCTTGCCGCGCATGTCCTGATCGGTCGCCGGTTCCAAGACGACGTCGCCACCGGTTTCCGAGGCATCGAAAAGCCCCAGCAGCCCATCCTGATCCAGGGGCGATGGCCGCATCGGCGGCGCATCGGCCACGTTCTCTCCCAGTTCCGCAAAGAGCGCGCCCCATTGCGACTGAGCCGTGCCGACAATCTGGTAGTTGGCGGATTTCTTGCGCAGGTCGTCATCCTGCGGGATTGCCGCGAGGATCGGAATATCGACGGCCTTGGCAAAGGCTGCGGCCTCGCCGGTACCATCATCCTTATTGATCACGAGGCCAGCGACCCCGACGTTGCCACCCAGCTTGCGGAAATACTCCACCGCGGAGCAGACGTTGTTTGCCACATACAGCGATTGCAGATCGTTTGAGGCGACCAGGATCACCTTCTGCGCCATGTCGCGGGCAATCGGCAGGCCAAACCCGCCACAGACCACGTCGCCCAGGAAATCCAGCAGCACATAATCGAAATCCCAATCATGGAAACCGAGCTTTTCCAGCAGCTCAAACCCGTGGATAATCCCGCGTCCGCCGCAGCCGCGGCCGACTTCCGGCCCGCCCAGTTCCATCGCGAACACACCACCGCGCTTGAAACACACATCACCGATCTTGACCTCTTCGCCCGCAAGCTTCTTGCGGGTCGAAGTGTCGATAATCGTTGGACAGGCCTTGCCCCCAAAGAGCAGCGACGTGGTATCCGACTTGGGATCGCAGCCGATCAGCAATACCCGCTTGCCCTGCTCTGCCATCATGTGACTGAGGTTTGCCAGGGTGAAGGATTTGCCGATCCCACCCTTGCCGTAAATCGCGATGATCTGGGTCTTGGACGTGGGGGCGCCCTGCGGCACTTCCAGCGATGGTTCCGCCGCGGCTTCGTCGCGCAGGCGTTTGTCGAAGTCCTTCAGGTTCGGCACATCGCCCGAGCCCGGGCGCTTTTCGTCAACACCATCTTTCATGCGGCGTCCCTCCAGTTCAGGATCATTTTCAGGCACGCCGGATCCGTGAATGCCCGCTCGTATGCGGCAGGCGCCGTTCTGGCATCCGCTTCATGGGTAATCAGACCGTCGAGGCTCAGTGTTCCGCTTTCGACCAATGCGCGGGTCGCGGCGAGATCATCATGCGTCCATTCGGCAGCGACCCGAAAACGGGCCTCTTTCATGAAGGCCGGGGGGAAGGCGAAGCTGATGGGCTCCTTGTAGAACCCCGCAAGAACGATCTCTCCACCCTTGCCGATGCAGGTCATCAGATCGCTGATCACCGCCACGCTGCCCGACGCATCATAGGCGGACATGTAATCCCGGCGGAGGTCATCCTCCGGCGCAATCACATCGTATCCCTGCGCACCGCTGCGTCGTGACGGGTCTATTTCCCACACGGTGGGGGCCGGCGCTCCGGCGGCGATGGTCAGCCGCGCCAGCAGGCGACCCAGAACACCGTGGCCGACGATCAGGTCGGGAACCGATTTGTTCAGCCCCGCCATCGTGTGGCGCGCGGTTGCGGCCAGCGCCAGCAAGACGCCGCGCGCACCATGGCTTGCGTCGATTCGCGTAACCCTGTCGGCAGCGGTCACCACCCGGGAAGACGCCCCCCCGAAAAGACCGAAGGCGCCATCATAACAATTGGCACCCGGTACAAAGACGTGATCGCCGGGCCGGTACCCGGTGGACAGCGGTGCCTCGATCACTTCGCCGACCGCTTCGTAGCCCGGAACAAGCGGATAGCCCATGCCGGGAAAGGGTGGCATCTCCCCCGACCAGAACAGTTTTTCGGTTCCCGTGGAAATGCCGGAATGGAGGATATCAACCACCAGATCGTCCGCGCCCGGCGCTGTGAGCGTCAGGTTTCCCACGTCCAGATCCCGGGGACCTTTCAGAAGAACGGCGGTGGTTTCCAAGTGTCTCTCCTTACCTGCGCTGACCGCTTTGATCTCCGTCGAAGACTCATCGCGCAGACTGTCGTCATTCTGTCAGTTTAAACTGACATTCAATTGTGTCAACTCAAATGGACACTTTGGCTGCGCCGGTCAGCCGGGCTTCTGCGCGGTCAGGACGCGCGTCACAAAACTGCGGGCCGGACGCGGGCATTTGATGTTCGTGAACCCGGCCGCCCGGCAGAGTGCGGAAATCTCCGCCGCGGAACGGGCGCGACCGGTTTGCATGGCCATCGTGTAAAAGGCGAAATAGACATCCCCCGCGACATCCGGAGAGGCCCCGCCGCCCATCGGCTCCGAAACAACCAGCCGTCCGCCAGCTGGCAAGGCGTCGAAGACGGCCCGCAACAGGGCCGCGACTGTATCATCCGCATGATCGTAGAGGACCCGGATCAAGGAGATCGCATCAGCTCCTTCCGGCAACGGGTCATCGCGAAAGGAACCGGGGCGAATCGTGACACGCGCCGCCATCCCGGCGGCCGCAAAACGCGTCTGTGCAGGCAACACGACCTGCGGCAGATCGAATAGCGTCATCTGCAACGACGGCGCGGCGCGGCCGACCGCCTCCAGGAAGGCGCCGGTCCCGCCGCCGATATCCAGCAGGTGCCGCGTCTGCCTGAACGACACGGCCCGCAGGGTATCTTCCGCCACCAGCTTCTGGCTTTGCGCCATCAGGTCCGAATAGGTCTCCGCAACGGCCGGGTCGATATCGCCGCGCGCGCCGAACACATAGGGCCAGAACTCCGACAGCTCGGTGCGCTCCGGTCCCCTCAGCAATTCAACCGGGTCTGCAAGATCCGCGTAAAACGCCCGGTGATGGCGGATCATCGCTTCAAGACCGGGCACCCCCATCAGCGCAGCCCCGCGGCGCGCCAGCACATACCGTCCGGTTCTGTCACGCTTCAGCAGCTGCAATGCCGCGGCCGCCTGAAGCAGAACCCGCATGCGGTCGGGTGGGATGTTCGTGGCGCGGCCCAGACCCTCGACCGACTGCGGCCCGCCGCGCAACCTGCGCAGAATGTCCAGCTCCACCAGGGCCATCAGCACCTGGCTTTGCACAAATCCCTGAACGATGTCGAAAAGCGCCGCGCCATCACGATGCGCCTGCCCTCTCGTCAACGGAAACCTGCTGGCCCAGCTTTGAAACCCCGGGCGGGCCACCAGCCGGTTCAGCCATCCGCCGCGCCAGCGCGGCAGGTCGCCACTGGCGTCAGACATTGCTGCGTGTTGCGCTCACGGTCGGCGCCACTGGCGTCAGCCGCTCCGCATAGGTGCGCACCATTGCAGCCAGCTGCGCTTCGCCGGGACAAGAGGGGATCGACGCAATCGCGCCGCCCAGAATATCCTTGAGCCGTGAAATCGCGCCCTGCACCCCGAGCAGGGAGACCGCATTCGGCCGGCCATGCAGGTCGTCCTGGCCCACCGGCTTGCCGAGCGTCTCGGCATCGTAAAGCGCATCGCGCAAATCATCCGCAACCTGAAATGCTTCACCGATCCGCGCGCCCAATTCAAACCATGGTTCGGATTCCTGCCCCGCGGCAACGGCTCCCATCTGCGTGGCCGCGATAAACAAAGCGCCCGTCTTGGCCTGATGGTAAGCGGAGAGGTCGATTTCCGCCTCGCTTTCCCATCCCTGCCCCGCGCAGATGCCGCCCGGCATACCCGTGCGTTGCGCAAGTGTCAGGATCATCTGCGCGACACGGTCCGGGGCCTGTGACGACTGTCGCGCCAAGGTCTCAAAGGCAAGCACGATCAGGCTGTCGCCGGTCAGCACCGCAAGGGGTTCGGAATAGGCCCGATGCACCGATGGCTTCCCGCGCCGCACGTCCGCGTCGTCGAAACACGGCAGGTCGTCATGCACGAGGCTGGCGCAGTGAATCATCTCCAGCGCGGCGGCGCCTGCATCCGTCAGCGCCGGACGGTCATCGCCGCATGCCAGCGCCACCGACGTCAATATCGTTGGCCGGATTCGCGCACCGCCAGGGGCGGTTGCATAGTCCAGCGCAGAGGCCAGCCGGGGTGGTACAGCCCCCTGCCCCTGCCCAACTGCCACTGCCGACGAAATTGCTGCTTCGATTCTGGAAGTCATGCCCATATGGGGTCCTTTCATCGGCAGAGTGTCATTATTATCCGACACTAAAGTGTAAATCATACTGGACACATTGACCCTGTGAGTCAACAATCCCCTATGGCTGTTCAAACCCCGTCGCATATCCCTCGAAAACCGACAGCGCTGGTGATTGGTGCCGGCATCGCTGGTCTCGCCACAGCGATACGGCTGACCGCGGGCGGTATGGCGGTAACCCTTCTGGAGCGCCATGCACATACCGGCGGCAAGATCAGAACCGTACCAAGCGACGCCGGGCCAGTGGACGCCGGCCCCACGGTTCTGACCTTACGACAGGTTTTTGACGAGCTCTTTGCCTCTGTTGGAGAGCAGCTCGAAGACCACGTCACCCTGATCCCGCAGCAGATCCTGGCACGGCACTTCTGGCCTGACGGCAGCCAACTCGACCTGCATGCCGACCCCGAAGCAAGCGCCACCGCCATATCGGAATTTGCCGGGCCCGGATCAGCGGAGGCCTTTCGGCAGTTCAACCAGCGCACCGCCGACCTCTTCAGCGCCTTCGATGCGCCAGTGATTCAGGCGCCTGAACCGACGCTGGCGCAGCTTGTCCCCTATGTCCTTTGCCGCCCTCAGCTGATCCGCGCCATGGCACCGCTGTGGACGCTGGGCCAGATGCTTGCACGTCAGTTCAGCGACCCGCGTCTGGCGCAACTCTTTGGTCGCTACGCCACTTACGTCGGGGGCGCGCCACATCTGAGCCCGGCAATCCTGTCGCTGATCTGGCAGGCCGAAGCCGCCGGTGTCTGGGCCGTCAAAGGGGGCATGCACAGGCTGACAGACGCCCTAACGGCGCTCGCCATCGACCGCGGTGTCGTCCTGCACCGCGCGCAGCACGTGGACCGCATCATCCTGCGAGACGGGGCGGCTGTCGGCGTCGACGTCGATGGCGGACACCAGATCGCGGCCGATGTGATCGTCTACACGGGCGACCCGCGCGCGCTGGCAACAGGTAGCATGGGTGACACCCTGCGCATCGTGGCGCCGCAAACCCTGACGTCGGCGCGTTCCTTCTCTGCCCGCGTGCACAGCTTTGCCGCTACACCCGACGGTCCGCAGCTTGCGCATCACAACATCTTCTTTGCCGACACCCCACAATCGGAATTCGACGACCTCGAAAAAGGCTGCGTTCCGCGCGACCCAACGCTATACATTTGTGCACAAGACCGTGGACAGGGCCTGCCTGTTCCCCCGCTTGAACGTTTTGAAATCATCGCCAACGCCCCGGCAACCGAAACCCTGAACCCTCCTGTGGACCTCGACATATGGCACCAACAGATCATGCAGCGACTGGCGGATTTCAACGTGACCATGTCACCGATGCCTTCCGCCGCGACGATAACGACACCGCAACGCTTCGCCGCGATGTTCCCCGAGACGCTGGGTGCGCTTTACGGGCAAAGCCCGCACGGGATGACAGCGGCGCTGCAGCGCCCCAGAGCGCGCACGAAAATCAGCGGCCTGTGGCTGGCGGGGGGCGGAACCCACCCGGGAGCGGGCGTGCCGATGGCAACCCTCTCCGCCCGGCACGCGGCAGAGGCGATCTTGAGCGCCCAAACTTCGACATCCCCGTCGGGCCAAACGGCTATGCGTGGTGGTATGTCGACGGCCTGAGCGATTGTGGCACCCGTGCTGTCTCCGTGATCGGGTTCATCGGGTCGGTGTTTTCCCCGTGGTACCGCTGGTCGGGGCGACGGCACCCACAGAACCATGTCTGCATCAATGTTGCCACTTATGGCCCCGGCGGGCGTTTCACCATGACCGATCGGGGGGTCTCGGCCCTCCGCCAGACAAACGCGCGTTTTGAAGTCGGCCCGTCGATGATGCGGTGGGAGAACACTCAGCTGATCATCGACATCAACGAAGTCTCGGGCCCGCCGCTGGTCAATCGCATTCGCGGGCAAATTCGCCTGACGCCATCGGCCATAACATCCGTCGAGATGCCGTTGACAGAGGACGGGGCGCATATCTGGCGACCCTTTGCTCCGGTTTCCCGCATCGAGGTCGACATTGACCGTCCGGGCTGGCAATGGGAAGGCGAAGGGTATTTCGACGCGAACTTCGGCAGCCGCGCGCTGGAGGAAGATTTCACCTACTGGACCTGGGGGCGCTTCCCGACACGGCAGGGGGCCACGTGTTTTTACGACGCCACCCGGCTGGACGGGTCGGAACTGGCCGCCGGGTTTCGCTTTGATCGCACCGGTCAGGCGGAGGCAACCCCCCTGCCCCCGAAAACGCATTTGCGGCGCAGTCTCTGGGGGGTCAGACGGGAAACCCGCGCGGATCAGGGCGGCCGCGCCCGGCAGGTTCTGAACATGCTGGACGCCCCGTTTTACTCCCGATCCGCCGTCGAGACCCAACTGAACGGGGAGCGCACCACGGGAGTTCACGAAGCGCTGGATCTGCGGCGCTTTCGCAGCCCGCTGCTCAAGCCGCTTCTGGCTGTGCGGGTGCCACGGCGCAAAACCTGGCAGTTCGACTAGGATATCAGGACGGTGCCGGTGGCGGATTGCGCGCGACCTCGGGGTTCAGCCGCCACACACCGGCATTCAGGGCCGCCGCAATGCTGACCCAGACCAGATAGGGCACAAACAGGACCCCCGCGATCACGTCCAACTGCCAGAGCGCCAGCAATCCGCATAACACGGTCACCCACAGAAGGGAGACCACGACCATACCCAGCCGTATGTTCTTGAGCCCGAAGAAGACCGGCGTCCACAATCCGTTGAACGCGATCTGCAATGCCCAGAAAGCCATGGCGATGCCATTGTTTTCCATCATGGCGGCGCGGGCGCCCGCAACGGCCATGCAGACGTAAAGCACCATCCACGTGACCGGAAACACCCAGTTGGGCGGCGTGAACCAAGGCTTGTTCAGCGCGCGGTACCAGGGCCCCGGCGCAAACAAGCCCCCGGTGATACCGGCCCCGAGACAGGCGGCGAAAAAGATGCAGAACAACAGCCAGAACATCAGGTCATGTTACTCCTGCGGACCGCCCGGTCAACCGCGCGCGTTGCTCCACGCGATGCTGTTCAAGGGTCGCCAGCACGGAAATCAGCGCATCGCTGCGCGACGCGTCACGATCACCCCGCGCGGCCGCATCCACGAGAAACTGCACCTCATCCAGCGGCCGGGCAAAGAGAACCGGCGAATGCGGCATCACCATGCTCACCCCACTCAACAGCATGGATTGCCCAAGCCATCCGATTTTCTGCACCTTGCCGGTGCGGGCTCTTGCAGAGATGGAATCAAACCCCATCGCCGCCAACCGGCCGCCAATACCAGCATAAATGAAACGGGCGCCGTAGATGCCCGGCCGGCAACCGCGCGGCAATGCCCCGATCCCGGCCTCCGACCGCATGTAGAGCCGGTTGGCTTCCATCACCAGACGTTTGACCATCCTTCGGAGTGCATCCGTGGGTTCGGGGTTTCGCAGAAAACCCTCTGGCGAGATACCCGCCTCCGCGAACCAGTCGAGCGGCAGGTAGATGCGGCGCTCCAATGCGTCCTCGCCCACGTCGCGCGCAATGTTGGTCAGCTGCATCGCCACCCCAAGATCGCAGGCGCGCGCCAGCGCATCCGCGTCGCGCACGCCCATCAGCACGCACATCATCGCGCCAACGGCCGACGCCACCCGCGCGGAATAATCCCTGACCCCCGACAAGGTGTTGTACCGCCGACCCGCCGCATCCCAGGCCAGGCCTTCCAGCAGGGCATCCGGCAAGGCGCGCGGCATCTCGAAATCCTCGACGATCGCCGCGAAGGCACGATCAGGTGCCGCATCCCGTGGCCGCCCGGCATAGACATCATCCAACCGGTCCCGCAGGCGCAGCACGGCGTCGACCTTCTCCGCCTTCAGATCAACCTCGTCATCAGCCAGACGGCAGAATGCGTAAAGCGCCAGCGCCGGGTCACGCACCTTTGCAGGCAATAGTTTTGATGCCGCGTGAAACGACAGCGACCCGTGGCGAATGGCCTCCCGGCAATGTTCGAGATCACCGGGCGCGATCACGTCACGACCTCCGCATCAGGCACCAGCTTGCTCAGCACTTCGGCAGTTGAAATCACGCCCGGCACCCCTGCCCCGGGATGCGTCCCGGCACCCACGAGATAGAGGCCCTTGACCTCTTCCGAGACGTTGTGCGGGCGGAACCAGGCGCTTTGCAGAATACGCGGCTCGATGGAGAATCCCGCGCCATGCGGGCTGAGGTAGCGGTCGCGGAATGTTTCCGGCGTGAAGATGACCTCGGTGCTGATCCGCTCGCCCACACCGGGCAAGAGCTGCTCTTCGAGAACCCTGAGCATCTTTGCCTTGTAGCGCGGCTCTTCTGCCGCCCAGTCCACCCCGTTTTCATGCCCCAGATGCGGCACCGGGCTGAGAACATAGAACGTGTCGTCCCCCTCCGGCGCGACGGTGGGGTCAGTCACCGACGGCCGGTGCACGTAAAGGCTCATGTCGTCGCAAAGCTTGCCCTTGACGAAGATGTCCTTGAGCAGACCGGTGTACCTCGGGCCGTTCAGAATGGTGTGGTGGCCAACGTCCTGCCAGTAGCCCACGGTGTCCCGGGTACCGAAATACCACACGAAAAGGCTCATCGAATACCGCGTCCGTGCCAGCCGCTTCGGGGTCCATCGGCGCCGTCGATGAGCGCGCAGGAGGCTGTTGTAGGTGTGCCCGGAATCCGCATTGGACACCACGATATCCGCGCCCATTTCAAGCCCGGAGGCCAGCCGCACCCCTGTAACCGCGTCGTTCCGCACCACGATCTCGTCAACTTCCGTGTCCATCAGCAACGTGCCGCCCTGATCCTCGATCACGTTGCCCATGGCGCGCGCCATCGCGGCCAGACCTCCCACCGCGTAATGCACCCCGAATTCCTTTTCGAGGTAGGCCACGAGGATATACATCGAGGTGACATGCAGCGGGTCTCCACCGATGAAGAGCGGATGAAAACTCAGCGCCATGCGCAGTTTTTCGTCTTTCACGCGACGGGCCGCATGGGCGTAAACCGACCGGTCCGCGCGCAGCCGCGCAAACGTCGGCAAAACCTTGATTAGCTCCCACAGCTGGTGCATCGACCGCCGCCCGAGATCTTCGAAGCCAAACCAGTAACGCTTTGCGCTGTCTTTCAGGAACCTGTCGAACCCCGCCAGATCGCCGGGTGCCAGCTGGGCGACCTCCGCCCGCAGTTTTTCGGTATCCTGCTGGGCAACGAACCGGGTGCCGTCCGGCCAGCGGATTTCGTAAAACGGGTCCAGCGCCTTGAGCGTTACATCCGCATCGAAATCACGCGCGCATGCCCGCCAGAGTTCGCGGTAAAGCTGCGGTACCGTCACGATTGTCGGCCCCAGATCGAACCGGTGCCCGTCCTGCCAGATCGCCGACCCGCGCCCCCCCGGAACGTCCAGCTTGTCGATCACCGTAACGCGATATCCCTTCGCGCCAAGCCGCATCGCCGCCGCCAAACCGCCAAGGCCCGCGCCGATCACGATTGCCCGGTTGCGGCGGCCTTCACGGGCCTCCGCGGATTCGATGGGGTTCACACGTGTCATCAATTTCGTACAGTAGATGTGTCTAGTTCACTTGACAATTGCGTTCTTCCCATCGGCGCGATTGCATGTCAGACTAAGTTGACACCTGGGAACGAAACCGCGCGCGATGACCGACACACCCATTGTATCTTTGAGCTTTTTTCGCTTTGCCCGCCCGACGGCACGGCTATGGGCCTTCGCGATGATGGCCTTTGCCCGGCGGGCGTTGCCGAAGGTGCCGGGGATCGGTTTCTGGAAACTATGCGGATCCGGCACCGGCGAAGGGTTCACACCGGTGCCCAACACGGCTGTCTACGCGATCCTTGCCAGCTGGCCGGACGAGGCGACGGCCCGCCGGCAGACCGCCAGGGCAGGCATTTTCACGCGCTACCGTACCCGCGCCGCCGAAGACTGGACGATCTTCCTTGAGACGACCTCCGCACGCGGCCTCTGGTCGGGAAGAATGCCCTTCGATGCAACCGAAAACGCGCCCGGCGGACCGCTCGCAGCCCTGACCCGCGCCACGATCAAACCCTCCGTCGCCCTGAAGTTCTGGCACCGTGTCCCCGACATCAGCAGGATGATCGGGGCGGATCGCAATGTCGCCTTCAAGATCGGGATCGGCGAAGTGCCCCTGCTGCACCAGATCACCTTTTCCATCTGGCCAGACGCCGCAGCCATGGCGGATTTCGCCCGCACCAACGGACCCCACGCCGCGGCCATTCGCGCGGTACGGGACGGCAACTGGTTCTCAGAAGAACTCTATGCCCGCTTCAGGATCCTGGGAGATGCGGGATCCTGGGATGGAACAAGCCCCCTGGACTCACTGGAACTGCAGGTATGAAGACCCCCTTCCCGTTTTCCGCCATCGTCGGACAATCCGCGATGAAACAGGCGATGATCCTCACGGCGGTGGACCCCGGGATCGGCGGGGTTCTGGTGTTCGGGGATCGTGGCACCGGCAAGTCCACTGCCGTTCGCGCACTGGCGGCACTGCTGCCACCCATCCGTGCCGTGGAAAGCTGCCCGGTCAATTCCCCCAGGTCCGCGGACTGCCCTGAATGGGCTGAATTAGGCTCTAAAAAGGTGGTATCCCGCCCCACGCCGGTCATTGACCTGCCTCTGGGCGCAACCGAAGACCGGGTGGTCGGCGCGCTCGATATCGAACGCGCGCTGACACGCGGCGAAAAAGCCTTCGAACCCGGCCTGCTGGCCCGGGCCAACCGCGGTTATCTCTATATCGACGAGGTCAATCTGCTCGAAGACCACATCGTTGATCTGCTGCTTGACGTCGCGCAATCGGGGGAAAACGTGGTAGAGCGCGAGGGGCTTTCGATCCGGCATCCGGCCCGCTTCGTGCTGGTCGGATCAGGCAACCCCGAAGAAGGTGAACTGCGCCCCCAGCTGCTGGACAGGTTTGGCCTGTCGGTGGAGGTCCGGTCGCCCGCTGACGTGGCCGAGCGGGTGGAGGTAATCAAGCGCCGGGACGCCTTTGAAACCGATCACGCGGCTTTTATGGCCGAATACGGCGCCGAAGATACCAAGATCAGAGAAGCAATCCTGAAGGCGCGCAGGAGAGTGGCAAAGATCATTACACCACCGGACATCATTGAAGATTGCGCCAAGCTTTGCATCGCGCTGGGGTCCGACGGCTTGCGCGGTGAACTGACCCTGCTGCGGGCCGCGCGGGCGCTTGCGGCATACCAGGGCAAACGAAAGCTCACACGGGCGCATTTACGTGACATTGCGCCCTCTGCCCTGTCCCACCGCTTGCGCCGCGACCCGCTTGACGAGGCAGGTTCCGGAACCCGCGTGATGCGCGTTGTCGAGGATGTGCTGGGGTGAGCGCGCAGGCCGACAGCTGGGATCGCGCGGCCCTCTCTGTTGGTCTGTTGTTGTTCGCGCCCAGATACCTTGCCGGTGCCGTCATAAGGATGCGGGCGAGCCCCGACCGCAATACCGTGCTTGACAGCCTTGCCAACCTCTCGACCAGAAGGCTCCACCCCGCCATCTCGGATGAGCAGCTGTTTGGCGGACTCGACCTCTCCGAAACCCTGAAACATGGTCAACTTATTGAAAATAATGGATTTTTCAACAATCCTTGTGCAATAATGCTGACCATGGCGGAACGATGTGGTCCCGAACTGGCCGCGAAACTGGCGCATCAGCTTGACCGCCACGCAGGGCATTGCTTTCTCGCACTCGACGAAGGGGCGGAGCCGGATGAGGCGGCGCCCCCTGCCCTGACCGAGCGGCTGCCCTTTCACATCGCACCCGAAGGCAAGGCCCCGGCAGGTTGGGCCCCTGTCCCCGCGGGGACAGCGCCTGTGCCGCCCCGCGAGGTGGCGTGCACGCAGGGTGATCTTGAAGCCCTCACCATGCTGGCAGCCCGGTTCGGCATTGACAGCCTGCGCGCGCCCCTTCTGGCCCTGCGCGTGGCGCGCGCGCATGCGGGCATGGCCGGTCGGAATAAACTGCATGCCGAGGATCTGGAGGCTGCCGCCTGCCTTGTTTTCCCGCAACGCGCCACCCGCATGCCCGCGCAGGAGGACGCGGAGGAAGATGCGCCCGCGCCGCCGGAGACGGAAACCGGGACGGATGCGGGCATGCAGAACACGTCCGACCTGCCGGATGGCGACATGCTTGTCGATGCGGTCAAGGCCCTGCTCCCGGCGGATCTGTTGGCCGGGCTTGTCCCCGCGGGGACATTGCGCAGTTCGCAGGGCGACGGAGCCGGACAAAAACGCAAGGGGAACCGGCGCGGACGCCCCCTGCCCTCGCGTCCCGGCAGACTGGATGGCCGCAGCCGGATCGATCTTGTCGCAACGCTGCGCGCTGCAGCCCCCTGGCAGCCGATGCGCCGCGCCGCACAGCCTTCGGCGGGCGGATTACTGATCCGCCCTTCCGACATCCGGTTGAAACGCTACCAGGAACAGTCTGACCGGCTGCTCATTTTCGCGGTTGACGCCTCGGGGTCCGCCGCGGTCTCGCGGCTCAACGAAGCCAAGGGCGCGGTGGAGCTGTTACTGGCCCAGGCTTATGCGGCCCGGGATCACGTGGCGCTGGTGTCTTTCCGTGGCACAGAGGGCGAGATTCTGCTGCCACCCACGCGGTCGCTGGTTCAGACCAAGCGCCGTCTGGCGAGCCTGCCGGGCGGCGGCGGCACCCCGTTGGCCACAGGGCTTCAACAAGCAGCGGCGCTGGCCACTCAAAGCCGCGGCAAGGGGCTGACCCCCACCATCGTTGTTCTGACCGACGGGCGCGCCAATATCGCGCTGGATGGCAGCGCCGATCGCACCCACGCAGCGGCAGATGCCGCGCGGATGGCGCGCGTGATATGTGCCCAGGGCATTCAAACTCTGACCATTGATGTGTCGAAGCGCCCGCAACCGGCGCTCAAAGCCCTTGCCGAGCAGCTGGGCGGCCCATACCTCGCGCTTCCAAGGGCAGATGCACGGACGCTCACAGGCGCCGTCAGCGCCGCTCTGGAAGCCTGATGCGGTGGCCACCCCCAGATGACTGGCCGAACGCGGGCTTCTCGCGCCAGGTGTTCAGCGCGCCGCATCGCTGGCATGTTCAGGAGACCGGCGCGGGCGAGACCCTGTTGCTGATCCATGGCGCAGGGGGCAGCACCCAGTCCTTCCGCGCCTTGTTTTCCCACCTGGCCCATACGCATCATGTGGTGGCAATAGACCTTCCCGGACAGGGCTTCACCCAGCTTGGCGCGCGCCACCGCTGCGGGCTGGAAGCGATGGCAGAGGACATTGGGCATCTGTGCGCGCAGCAAGGCTGGCAGCCCGTCGCCCTTGTCGGACATTCCGCGGGGGGAGCGATTGCCTTAAAACTCGCGCAATCGCTTTTGTCCCCGCGGGGACAGCCGCCGGCAGTGATCGGCATCAACCCCGCGCTGGACACGTTCGATGGCATTGCAGGGGTTCTGTTTCCGGCGATTGCCAAGATGCTGGCCGCCATTCCCTTCAGTGCGCGGATCTTCTCCGCAGCGTCCTCAACACCGAGCCGTATTCAGGCTCTGATCAGCGGTACAGGCTCTAAACTAGAGTCTGACGGACTGGCGCTGTATCGCATGCTCGTGGCCGATCGTGACCATGTGGACGCCACGCTTCTGATGATGGCGCAATGGTCGTTGGACCACCTGACGGAAGAGCTGCCAAGCCTGTCCGCGCGGACGCTTTTTATCACCGGCGATCAGGATGGCGCGGTGCCGCCCAAGGTGTCACATGCGGCGGCCGGGCGCATGCAGAACGCAACGGTCGTCGACATGGCGGGCTATGGCCATCTTGTTCACGAGGAAGCACCGGGCGAAGTGGCCCGCAACATCCTGCACTTTCTGGACAGTTAGTCTTTCAATCGATCCAGAAAAGCGCGCGCCGCAGCCTCCAGCCTACGCGGTTCAATCGCTCCGAAATCATGGTCCAACGCAACTTCGAACCGGCCCGATGACGCGGTCACCTTCGCAACACCCTCGGGTCGGTTCAGCTTGATCGTGGTGCGTGCGGATGTTCTCGACACGCTCGGTTTCGACGCCTTCGGTCGGGATTGGCCACCGGTCACGGCGCTCCGCAGCAGCGACAGTTCGAGCACGGCATCCCGGGCCGGCTGGCTGTTCAGTACCGCCCGCACCTGACCGGCAAAACGCGGGTTGTCCTCCAGCAGTTTGACGAGGCTCAGGCCGGTTGCGCGCGGAATCGCCTCGGGGAATTTCAGATCATTCCCGAGCACCGTGAGCAAATGCGCGAAATGGCGGATGTAGCTGCGCTTCTGACGCCCCGCAGAAGCGTAGAGCCCATCAATCGCGGCGGCCACGCTCTGCCCGCTGCGGCCTGCGTAAGACATCGCAAGCTGGGCCATCTCGGCGAAGGAAATATCGCGGCGCACGAGGTTTTCATCCACCATGCGGCGGTAAAGGACATCAAGCTGCGCGCCCCGCGCCTGCAGCGTCGCGGGGATGCTGTTGAAACGCGCCTCACCGGTTTCCGCCCGCAATTCGCGGAACGCGCTCAGCCGACGGAATCCCTGGATCAGCTCATATCCGGATTCGGTTTCTTCCACGTGAATGGGGTTCGACAGACCGACGGCAAGAATGGACGCTTTCAACTCATCAAGATCGGGGTCACGGTCCGCTGCCCGGTCGCGCACCAGCTTTGACATTTTCACATCGTCCAGCGGCACCAGCCCGACAATCTGGCCGTTTTTCTTGAGGGCCACGTATTCATGCGCCAACCGGTCGTTTTCCGCCCGGATTTCCGCCTCGGCGGCCTGCCGCACGCCAAGCGCTTCCGCGTTCTCCGAAATGGCCGCCGCCATCGGACCCCGGCGGGCAGGGGTCTCGTTATCTGTCCCCGCGGGGACAGCGGCTTCGTCGAAGTCGATGTCAAAGACGCGCCTTTTGCTCATGTCTCATCCTCCAGCTGGTCCCAGGCGGTACAGAGGTTCGTGCGAAACTCCGCATAGGCCTGATCAAAACTTGCCCGTGCCCGGCGCCAGGTTTCGCGTGTCATATCGCGGTAATCGATCTCGTAGATGGACGACAAAAAGCGCCCGGATTGTTCAACCGCGCGCGTCATCTCGATCGGATGCTCGGTGACCCTATCGCCAAAGACCTTCACAAAGGCCTGTTGCATCGCGCGGTGCAGGTCGTTGTTGGGTTCGAACCGGGTCAGAAGAAAACGCAGGTCAAGAAACACCTTGGGCAGGTTCATTGTCCCCGCGGGGACAAGCCCGTTGAAGCGGCTGAGATCTTCGAGCGCCTCGGCCAGCTGACCAATGAAGGAGGTGGTGGAATCATATTCCCAGTAGCCGGGCCCGGACGGGATGTAGAGCATATCGGCGGCGAAGACCGCGTTCATCGACTGGTAGCCAATGGCGGGCGGACAGTCGAACAGAATCAGATCATAGGCATCATCGGGCAGTTGATCGAGAAACCGCGACACGGCGGCAAAGAAGGACCATTCGGGGTTCATGTGGCGATACTGGGCGGAGGCAAATTCAACAAAAGCCGCGTTGGCGCAGGACGGCACGATATCGATTGTCGGCCAGTTCGTCGGCTTGATGAAATCCGCCGCACGCAGATCAGCCAGCCCCATGTCGGTGATGCTGCTGGGCAGGCGGCGCCGGGGCAGGGCGGTACCGCTCTCGGCACCCTGGGAGGCGCGGTTCATGCGCTCCGTCTCTGCCGCCAGATCACGCGCCATGATGCCCCACACGGTGTATTCCTCGGCCACGTCGCTGAGCCCCATGGAATGGCTGAGCGTTGCCTGCGGATCAAAATCGACACAGAGCACCCGATAGCCATCCAGCGCCGCCGCATGGGCAAAGTGCAGCGCGACGGTGGACTTACCCGCGCCACCCTTGAAGTTCGCGATCGCGGCGCGCATCGCGCGCTTGCCCGCAGGCCGATAAGGCATCAGCGACCGGCGGTTCACCTTCAGTCGGCGGCGCAGCTCGTTGATCTCCTCAAGGCTGTACCAATGCTGGCGACCATCCGCCTCGACCGTGCCCTGGGGCAGGGTGGGGTCCGCGGCCAACCGGCCCCGCATCGTGGACTGGTTGACCTTGAAGATCAGCTCCGCCACCTCCCAGCTGGAAAAGCGGCGCAGGGTCTTTTCATTCTGCGGGCTGTAGGTCTGCTGCCGAATGAAGCCCTGCATTTTGAGGGATTGCGCCTGAAGCCGCGCGAGATCTGTATGTGTAAACATGGGCCGCCTGTGGTCTGCCATGTCCCCGCGGGGACGCTAATTCTTGTTTTTTCCAGAATTACGCGGATTTGGAGAAAATTGCAAAAGAGAATATGCTTTGGATGCGATTATTCGCCGGAGCCGTTACACGCCACCGGCGTGGCGCAAAAGGGGTCTATGGGTGATTCTTCCCGGACCTGTCCGCGTGGAGACAGGATTTGACAGAGTGGCAAAATATAGGGGGACGATATTTTGCCATCCACATCCTATGGGGTGACAAACGTTGCTGAATAGGGGACATACAGCCTGACCCCCAATACCGTTTAACCGGAATATTTCCTTTTGGATGGGCGTCACGACGCGACCTCATCGACAGAAGACTTGACAGAATCGGGTAACCGGACGCAAATCAGGGTACAGAACTGAAAAACGGCTGGTTTCCAAGAAATCAGTGAAATGAGAGGCTGATCAGTCAGCCCGTTCACGAGGCAGCACCGACCTTTTTTGGCCGGGCATCACATACAACGAGGGCAGAACCAATGCTTTCCACGAAACCAGTTGGTCGTGGAGCGTCTGCGCGCAAATATGATCTGTTGACCGCCTTGGGGGCCTTTGCCCTCGCGCAGGGAAAATATGATCAACGCAGAGCACTACGACTGATCACACTGATAACCGCGCGCTATAACTGGGCGCGCGACGAGCTTGCCGTCGGGCAGCGGGAGATCGCGCGCCTGTGGTCTGTCGACGAGCGGACGGTCAAGCGGGAAATGGCTTTGCTGCGCGCGAAGGGATGGTTGGTTGTGAAGCGGCAGGGCGCGCGGGGCAGGGTGACGCAATACGGTTTGGGCATTGACCGCATTCTGATCGACAGTGAGCCGAACTGGGCCTGTGTCGGCTCTGATTTCGAAGTAAGGATGGGGCAGGGGGATATGCCACCGGCAGTTGTGCCGCTGCCTGTTCGCGGCACGGTTGCCGCGCCGGATGTGTCGGCGGGTACCGAGTGGGCGCTGGCCCGGGCGGTCCTGCATGCGGAGGATGCGGGGACCTACGCCAGTTGGATCGCGGCGCTGGAACGTGTCGACAGGGCAGGGGGGCGGTTGACGTTGCGCGCGCCCTCCAGGTTTCACGCAGCCTACGTGCAGACGCATCTGGAGCGGCGTGTGCTGGCGGCCTGCCAGGATATCGATGCAGAGGTGGCGGAGGTGCGGATCGCAACATAGCTTTGCCCGCCGGAGGGTGACCGGCTGGGCCCGAAGGTGACGCCCGCAGAGCGCTGTCCCGACGCAAGCCGCCAGCGCCTGGCGTGATTGACATTCATCAATGTTGACCGCGGCGATCCAGTGTACCGAAACGCGTTGGTCAACAAAAAGCTGAGACAGACATGGTTTCGCGTCGAACGGCAATTGCATCTGGATTATCGGTCGCAGCACTTGCAGCCATCGGATATGGTTTCTGGCCTCGGATGGATAGCTACCGCGCCGCGTTGGAGAGGCAGCGGCGTTTGATATCCGGCGATCCCACACTGCGCGAACTGGTGCGGCTGTCGACGCTGGCGGCAAACGGTCATAATACGCAGCCTTGGAAGTACCGGCTGGAGGAGGCGCAGGTCAGTATTCTTCCGGACCCTACGCGCAGGACGGAAGTGGTCGATCCTGACGATCACCACCTCTACGTGAGCCTGGGTTGCGCGGCAGAGAACTTGATCATTGCGGCACAGGCCCATGGGCGGCCTGCGGAGGTGATGATCGCGGATGGTCCCGCACCCGGGATAGCGGTTGCCCTTGGCAGTGGCCCGTCCGCGGACGACCCCCTCTACCAGGCGATCCCCCTGCGGCAATCAACCCGGTCGGTCTATGACGGTCAACCGGTCTCGACGACCGATCTTGAGCTGCTCACATCAGCGGCGACGGAAGATGGTGTGTCGGTGCAGCTGTTTACGGAAGCCGCAGACCGCGAAGCCATCCTTGAATTTGTTGTGGCAGGCAACAGCGCGCAGATGGACGACCCGGCCTTTGTGAAGGAGCTGCGCGACTGGCTGCGGTTCAGCCCCGATACGGCCGTGGCGACAGGGGACGGGCTGTTCAGCGCCTGCTCGGGCAACCCGGTCATGCCGGATTGGATAGGCGACCGCTTTTTCGATGCGTTTTTCACCAAGGATGCCGAGAACACCAAATATCGCGATCATATCCGATCCTCCGCCGGGGTTGCGGTCTTTACCGGCGATCGTGCGGACCCGGCGCATTGGATCAGGGTGGGGCGCAGTTATGAGCGGTTTGCCCTGCAGGCAACGGCGCTTGGGATTCGGAACGCACATATCAATCAACCGATCGAGGTGCCCTCGCTACGGTCCGAGTTTGCAGGCTGGCTTGGCACGCCGGATGTCAGGCCTGACCTCATTGTGCGTTTTGGACGTGCACCCGCCCTGCCGATGTCCTTGCGGCGCCCGGTCGAGGCTGTGCTGGCTTGAAGACGATCAGACCCCGGACAGAAGCCCCGCGCAGCAGAAAGCCGCCGCCGTGATGACCGGCGACGGCTTCTTTCGGATCACGATAGCTTAGCTTTGCGGGCCAACCGACGCGAGGTAGGCTGCGACGTCTTCGCCGCCTTTTCTCAGTTTGAACGACATCCGCGACTTGGCTTTGGAATCGTCCAGCGTCGTGCGCAGGAACTCACGTGGATCAGCGATATACTCGGCAAGGTTGGCTTCGTCCCAGACAAGGCCGGCGGCGCCCGCGGCAACAAGGTCGTCACCATATCTGAAATCAGCCGTACCCGCGGTGCGGCCAATCACGCCATAGAGGTTGGGGCCGGTTTTGCCGCCTTTGACGATCTCGGTACCGTCATCGGCGACGATCATGTGGCAGGATTTGCACTTGTTGAAAGTTTTCTCACCTTCTGCTGCATCGCCCGTGGAATGGCCGTCGGCGAAGGCGGGTGCCGCGAAGCTGATCGCAATGATGGCTGCAAAGGTACGTGTCATCGTTATCTCCTGAGTTGCTTGGCTTACAACGTAGGAGATAACTGCGAGAGTCAACAGTCACATTATCGCTATTTTCAGGCCACTGCGTGGGATATTGCGCATTGCTTCCAAAGCTCTTTGAGCGCATGCACCAGATGTTCGATATCCTCGATGCTGTGCAGAGGAGACGGGGTAAAGCGCAGTCGTTCGGTCCCCTTGGGCACGGTAGGATAATTGATCGGCTGCACGTAGATCCCGTATTGCTGCATCAGGTAATCCGCGATCATCCGGCATTTTACCGGGTCCTTGATCATCACGGGAATGATGTGGCTGGGGTTGTCGAGATGCGGGATGCCCTCCTGATCAAGCCGCTTGCGCAGATAGGCCACGCGCTCGCGCTGCAGCTTACGCTCAACGCCGGATGCTTTCAGGTGCTGGATCGAGGTTTGCGCCGCAGCGGCCACGGCAGGGGGCAGGGCGGTGGTGAAGATGAATCCGGAGGCAAAGGAGCGGATGAAGTCGCAAAGCGCCTCAGAACCCGTCACATAGCCCCCTACAACGCCGTAAGCCTTGCCAAGGGTACCTTCGATAAGCGTGATGCGGTCTGCGAGCCCCTCGCGTTCCGAAATGCCGCCGCCGCGCGGGCCGTAGAGGCCCACGGCGTGCACTTCGTCCAGATAGGTCATCGCGCCGTGCTTTTCGGCGACCTCGACGATCTCCTGCATCGGGCAGATGTCGCCATCCATGGAATAGACGCTCTCGAAGGCAACGATCTTCGGCGCGTTGGCGGGCAGGGCTGCAAGTTTGCGGTCGAGGTCTTCGGGGTCGTTGTGCCGCCACAGCACCTTGGTCGCGCGGGAGTGGCGAATGCCTTCGATCATCGAGGCGTGGTTCAGTTCATCGGAGAGGATAACACAGTCGGGGATGCGCGCGCCCAGGGTGCTCAGCGCTGCCCAGTTGGACACATATCCTGAGGTAAAGAGCAGCGCCTGCTCCTTGCCGTGCAGGTCCGCGAGTTCGGCCTCCAGCAGCTTGTGATTGTGATTGGTGCCGGAGATGTTGCGTGTACCGCCTGCACCCGCGCCACAGTTATCGATCGTTTCCTTCATCGAGCGGATCACGTCGGGGTGCTGACCCATGCCGAGATAATCGTTTGAACACCAGACGGTCACCTGGTCCGGGCTGTCATCATCATGGCATTTCGCCGCCGGAAAGGCGCCTGCCTTGCGTTCCAGCTCCGCGAAAATGCGGTAGTTTCCATCGTCCTTCAGCGCGTCGAGCTGGGATTGGAACAGTGCATCAAAGTCCATGATGTCCCCCTTGGTGGTGTTGTGTCGTTTTTTGGGTTGGTTTGGGCGCAGGAAGCATCCAGCGCCAGAGTTTCTCGTCCGGGATCGGCAGCACCATCATCCAGTGCTCCAGCAAGGCCAGAGCGGTGATGGCGCTCAGCAGGGTAAAGCCAACCTGCGCGCCGGCTGTCTCCGCCGCGTAAAGCCGCTCCAGCCAGCAGGCCGCTGCGAAAGTCAGCGCAGAGACCGATACCGGGAACAGCCAGTTCATCGTGCGATACCTGAAATGGCTGGGCAGATGCGACAGTGCTTCGGGCAGAAAATCGATGTTGATCTTCGGTACCCCCAGAAACAGGTTCAGCTTGGCCGAGATGCGCGCGAAAAACAGCACGGCAAAGGTCCAGGTGGCGAATTGATTGGTTGCGGCAAGGTTCCAGTCAATCAGGAACATGGCGATCAGGGTCGCGACAAGCAGCATCTCGTGATAGGCAAGCGTGCCCCATGCGCGGATGAACCGTTCCCATTCCGGTCTGTCCGCGGGGAGGGGAGCGCCATTGGGCCCGGTGATGACACCGGACAGAAACGCCAGTTCGATCCACCCCCAGATGGCCAGCGCCGCGAGGAACCCCGCGTAGGCGCCAACGACAGATGTGTCGTGCAGCGAGGCCCAGAAGCCCCAGATCCCCAGCCCCAGAAAGGGCACACCGAAGAGAACAGCGCGGTAACGCGCCGTCCCCCCGTTCCGGTCGGCCGATTTCACGACCCACAGGATCGCCCCGGTGGAAAACCACCAGACAAACAGGGCGAAAAGGGCAGGGGTCCAGAAGCTCATCAGTAAGCGGGCTCCAGTCTGGTGGAGGCGGGCACCTTATGCTTCCTGGCCGGGATCGTGATCAGCGACACGAAAGCGCTGACAGCCCGCACCTGCGCGCCGATCTTGGCAAGGAAACGCCCCTCCTCGGTGGCCTTCGCCAGATCAGCGTTCGCCTTTTGCATCCTTTCCAGCCCGCTTTGCCAGCGCGGGTGGTCGATATCGAGCGTGATCGGGAAGATCTGTTCGCTCAGCTTGCTGGTCTTGGTGAACACCTCGTGCGCGTACCAGTCCGGATCAACGCCCAGGGCCGCGTGAAAGGCTGGGCGCTGGTGGTCGCGCACATACATCGTGGAATAGACCGCCGTCAGGAAGAACTTGATCCAGTAGACGTTGAACCCGGAAGTCAGCTTGGGGTCGGTCTTCATCAGCAAGGCGAAGGCCTCGCCGTGGCTGAACTCGTCGTTGCACCATTCCTCGAACCATTTGAAAATCGGATGGAAGCGGTGCTCCGGGTGCTCCTGCAGGTGCCGGAAGATCGTGATGTAACGCGCGTAGCCGATCTTTTCGCTCAGATAGGTGGCGTAATAGATGAACTTGGGCCGGAAGTAGGTGTATTTCTTCTTCTGCGTCAGAAAGCCCAGGTTCACCGCCACACCCGCTTCGCGCAGCGCATCGTTGATGAAACCGGCATGCCGGGCCTCGTCCCGCGCCATCAGCTGGAAAAGCTGCGTGATGTCCTTGTTGTTGCCGCGCCGCTTCATCTCCTTGTAGAGCACGCAGCCCGAAAACTCGGCGGTGCAGGAGCTGATCAGGAAATCGATGAATTCCTTCTTCAGGCCGGGTTCCATATTCTCCCAATCCACGTGGTCCCAGTCTTCATTTTTCTTGAAGTGGCCCTTGTTAGGGTCTGATACCATCTGGGCGATCAGCTTGTCCCAGTCTTCGCGGACAGGCGTGACGTCGATGGCGTCCATCTCGTCGAAGTCCGTTGTATAGAAACGCGGCGTCAGCAGGGTGTTCTGCATCGCCACCTCGGTCGCGGATTTGCTGTCGAGGACGGATTGCGCCTCCTGTTGTGCGAGGGATTCCTCGGCATCGGTAATGTCGGATGTGTGTTTCAAAGGGGCATTCATAGCGTGACCTCCTCGGAAAAGGAAAATTCGCAGAGCTCCATGACCTCGAAATCGCCGGTCAGGCGGGTCCAGAGCTGTTCGAGCTTGCTGGCGCGGATGATCGTGGCCTCGCGGTCCTCGATGACAATCTCACCAAAGGGGGCCATGATCTCTTCGCCATGCACCTTGACCTCGTCGCCGGGGTAGATCACGGCGCCGTTGTTGAAGCGCACATGCGCGTGCAGGCTTTCGAATTTGTGGCTGATTTCGACGGTGCAAGGAGCCCGTTCAAAGTCTTTCGTCAGTAGTCCCATAGGTGGCTTCCTCCTAAGGTTTGGGTTGGTCCAGCAATCTGGCGAAGATGCGGGTGTTGGATGCGCCAAAGCCCATGAGCTCGGCGGACCATCCGGTGGCGGGATCGTAAAGCGACAGGCGATTGCCCGCGCGGAGTTGCAAAAGAACAGGGGCGGTCGGGCTGACACCGACCTTGGCGCGTTCGCGGGCAAGCACCCGCTCCACACCGGCGATAAAGCCGCCCTTGTCAGACGGAAAATCGGCAATCATCACGCCGTTCACGTCCAGAACACGGGCCGCGCCAGAGGCGTCCCCGGTCAGAACAATGGCGCGTTCGGCGATGATCCGGGCCATTGCGGGCGTGCTTTCCAGCGGGCGTCCGGTAAGGGTTGCAAGGCTGACGATCACCAGCACGCAGGCGACAAGGCCAAACATGATCCGTACCAGAATGCGCGGGACCAGATCGTCTGGCTTGGCGTGGATGCGGGGCTGAGTTTGCATGGTCATGACCCTTACTCCGCCGCCATTGCGTTCCGGGGCATCGCCCGGCTGACCTGCGGTACTGAGACTCGCGCCTCGGCGGCTTCTGCCAGCAGGGCGGCAACCCGTTCCGCATCCGGGATGCAGCGCAGGGCGGGCTGGGTCCGTTTCATGTGCCACGGGCGGACATGCGGCCAGCAAACAAGGTAGCTGAGCCGGGTATCGCCCATGGTTTCCAGCGCGATGGTGCCGGTGCCCCGTTTGCGCAGGTCCAGCATGGCGTTGCTGACCTGACGGTAGGGCAGGTTCAACGTGATCGTGAGCGCGGCCCCGATGCGCATGACGACACGTGCATCGGTGACCGTGTAGACCGTCGCCCGCGCCTGAACATAGGCGACTAGCATCAGCAGTCCGCAAACCACCATGCCCAGCAGACCGAACGGCACCGCGGACCCGATGGCCTGACCAATGGGCAGTAAATCCACCACCGACAGAAACCGCCACCCGGCGAGCACACCGAAATAGCCCGCCACCCACTTCAGGCTCAACGCCTCGATGCTGAGGGCCCACCAGTCCGGCCGGCCCTGCCACAGGATCTCTTCGCCCTTCGGCGGTTCGGCAGGCAGCCCCTCAACGGGCTCAATCTCGAAATCGTCGTGGTGAGACATGGCGAGTATCTCCTTTAGCGGTTTCAGGCAGTCGCGCGGGGCGGGTCACCGCCCGGCGCAGAGCGGTTCGGTTCAGAGCTTCGGTTCGGCGCGGTTACCGGCATAAAGCTTGCCGCCGCCGTAGTAGCCGGAGATTTTATCTTCCTCGAGCAGGGTCACCTGACGGGGGCTGGCAATGGTCGGGATCGTGGCGAAATGCTTGCCATAAAGCGCATGTACGGTGACCTTGTTCGACCGGATCTTGGCAAAAGTCATCGGCATCAGGCGGGTGCCCGAACCCCATTTGCTGTCCAGCTCCACTTCGAGATAGCGGACCAGCTGTTCGGGTTCATCCAGCCACATGTCGGTGATCTTGCCGACGATCTCTCCGTCGCCTGCCACCACCGGCAACCCGCGCGGGTCACGACCGGCGGCAACATGAAACCCCTCGGCGCCGGACATCGGCACAATTTTCGGATGACCGTGGCCGTCCAGTTCCGGCGCATCGCGGCGCGGCGCCCAGCTGGCGGGGCCGACGCCATCCAGCATCGGATCACCCGTCGGTTCCAGCGGAAAACCGTTTCCGGAACCCACCCGCTTCATCGCGATGTCGTCGCGTTCGGGTGTCTGCCCGCTGGGAACGGTCACTTCGCCGCGCCCGTGCGGCAATTTGAACGTCTTGTCCCGGGGCAGGGGCCACATGCTGGGATTGGAGGACTTGTTGCCCTCGTCATCCTCCAGTGGATAGCCTTCGCGCATGTTCTCGCGCTGGATGTAGATGATCAGGATCGCGAAAAACACATAGAAGAGCCAGAGCGACAGGCTCGCCAGATCAAATTCGCCAAAGAATGTTCCAGTCATGTTGTTTCCTCCTGAAACCGGGTCATGTTGGGAAATCCGCCAGACCCATGGGGCGCTGGCTGGTTTTCGTTGAGGTGAAGGAACCGCTTTGGCGCACGAGCGGTCCAAGGATTACGAGGGTGATGAACAGCAGTCCGATCTCGGAATGATAGACGAAGGAATACCCGGTGGCCGGGCTGTTGAGCGCATCGCCCAGCCGGCCGGAGGTGGCCGCATGGCCGACCCAGTCGCGCAACCCGCCGCCCAGGGCAATGGACAGGCCTGCGGCGGTGGCCTGCGCCGCGCCCCAGGCACCCAGCGCCAAGCCGCGCCCGGCAGTGCCGGTTGCCGGCATCGCCATCGCCGCAGTAAGCGTGGCGACAGCGAACAGCCCGCCGCCGAACCCGATAATGCCTGCCCCCGCGTAAAACAGCAGGTTAGAATGCATCGGCGCGGCAAAAATCACCAGAGAGAAGGCCCAGATGCCCGCCACGATGCCGGCCCCGGCCAGCCTGTAGGGGTTGGAGCCTTTTGACAGCTGTCTACCGGCAAGCGCGAACCCCAGCAGGGCACCGGCGGCCCAGAGAGCGGTCAGAAGAGTTGTGGCGGAAACCGACAACCCGAGTATTTCACCGCCATAGGGTTCCAGCAAAACGTCCTGCATGTTGAAAGCCATGGTGCCGACGAAAACGCAGACCAGAAGGCGACCGGCCCGACCGCCTGCCATGAAATCCCGCCAGGCCTCGGCAAAGGCAGGGCGCGGTTCGGCGCGCTCCTTGCGGCTCATTGGGCGCACATGTTCTTGTTTCCAAAGGGCAATCAGGGTGAGGCCAATGCCGACGACCGCCGCCCCCTGAACCACGCGGATCAGTTTCAGCGGTGTGAAGTCAGTGAGCAGAATGCCCATGATCACGGCAGAGACGCCCATGCCGACAAGGAACATAACATAAAGCAGCGCCACCACGCGCGGCCGGGTTTCATCGGTCGCGCGGTCCGAAGCGAGGGCGAGGCCCGCGGTCTGCGTCATGTGCAACCCCAGGCCCGTCATCAGAAAGGCGAGGGCAGCAAGAACCTCTCCGGCAAAGGGGATATCGTGCACCACGTCGCCCCCCAGCACCAGCAAGGCAAAGGGCATGACGGCGAGGCCGCCGAACTGCCACAACGAGCCGAACCAAAGATAGGGGATACGTTTCCAGCCAATGGCGGATTTATGGGTGTCCGATCGGAACCCCAGCAGCGCCCGGAAGGGGGCAATCAGGACGGGAAGGGCGATCATCAGCGCGACAATCATCGCGGGCACGCTTAACTCGACGATCATTACCCGGTTCAGGGTGCCCAGGAGCAGCACCGACGCCATCCCAACCGAGACCTGAAACAGCGACAGCCGCAAAAGCTGGCCCATCGGCAGCTCTGCGCTTGCGGCATCCGCGAAGGGCATGGCTTTGAGCGACAGGCTTTTGAGGCGCGCGCTCATGGGCGCACCTCCATCGCCTGAGAAATGTAGAAACCGGATGTCACGCGGTCCACCGGACGGAGCACGCCGCGCAGGCCCTGCGCCCTCGCGGCATGGGCAAGCGGCATATGGGCATGCGGGATCATCACGGGGCTGCGGTCCGACCGGGGAAAGAGTTTGCCTGCGTACCACATGGCCATCAGCATCCGGGTGCGTGGTGCAACGGTAAAGACAATGGTCCCGTCGGTGCGTTTTTCGAGCCCTGCAAGGGCCCCGCCGATGTCGCCCGCGCCATAATAGATCAAGCTGTCCATTGCGATCACGTGATTGAAGCGGCCCAACGTCGGGTTCAGCATGTCACCGGAGGTGAATGTCACCTGCGCGCGGTGTTCGGGCGGCAGGCGCAGCTCCGCGATATCCACCAGTTGCGGCGAAATGTCGATGGCCACGACATCGGCGCCACGCGCCGCCAGTTCCACCGTCATCTGCCCCGCGCCGCAGCCCGCGTCCAGCACGCGCTGGCCCGTCAGGTCAGCGGGCAGGCGGCTCAACATCAGCGCGCGCATCCGGTCGCGCCCCCGCCGCACGGTTTCGCGTATGCGGGACACCGGCGCGTCAGATGTCAGCCTTTCCCAGGTCTTCGTCGCGGTCTGGTCGAAATATGTCTCTACCCTGTCCAAGGTCGCGCCATAGCCGGACCGCGCGCTCTGCGCGGTTTCGGGCAGGCCCGCCGATTGCGAAAAGGGAGCGACGTCACGCATCAGTCAAATCCCAGCAGTTCAAAGATATCGCGGTCGGGCAGCGGAGCAGGGGCCAAAGGTTCTGTCCCGTTCCACAGCGTCTCGGCCAGGCGGATGTACTCCTTGCGCACCTGCACGACCTCCTCGTCGTCGGGCATCTCGAAGAGCGTCTTTTTCTTCAGACGCGACCGTCGGATCGCATCGAGATCGGGCATATGCGCAATCCGGTTGAAACCCACGGTGTCGCAATAACGATCCACCTCGTCAGTATCCTTGCTGCGATTGGCGACACAGCCCGCCAACCGGACCTTGTAATTCACCGACTTGGCCTGCACTGCCGCGATAATCCGGTTCATCGCATAGATGCTGTCGAAATCATTTGCCGTGACGATCAACGCACGGTCTGCATGTTGCAGGGGGGCCGCGAACCCGCCGCAGACCACGTCGCCCAGCACGTCGAAGATCACCACGTCGGTGTCTTCAAGCATGTGGTGCTGTTTCAAAAGCTTCACGGTCTGGCCCACCACGTAGCCGCCACAGCCGGTACCGGCAGGCGGCCCGCCAGCCTCGACACATTTGACACCATTGAACCCGTCAAAGACGAAATCCTCGGCGCGCAGCTCTTCGGGGTGAAAGTCCACTTCCTTGAGGATGTCGATCACCGTGGGCACAAGGCTGCCAGTCAGGGTAAACGTGCTGTCATGCTTGGGGTCGCAACCGATCTGCAACACCCGCTTTCCCAGCATCGAAAACGCCGCCGACAGATTGGACGAGGTGGTCGATTTGCCGATCCCACCCTTGCCATAGACGGAAAAGACCTTGGCGCCTTCGATCTTGGCCGTCTCATCCTGATGCACCTGCACCGAGCCTTCGCCATCCGCCCCGCGCAGGCTTGGCGGTGTTCTGTCCAATGGGCTCATATCGGTTTCCTCTCAAGGGCATGTCTTTGCCGCATTCTCTGGTTCACAAGTATCCCGGGGTCTGGGGCAGAGCCCCAGCCGGTTCCCAAGGGTGCCACCATCCTGATCATTGTGCCGCCACCCCTTCCAACTGGTCTTCCAAAGCATCCGCAGCCTCTTGCAGGGCAGCCAGCGTGTCCGCATCGGGGGACCAGTAATTACGATCATTGGCTTCCAGCAGGCGATTTGCCATGCGGCTGGACGCTGTAGGGTTCAGATCGGCAAGGCGCTGGCGCATCTCCGCATCCAGCACGAAGGTTTCCGAGAGGCGCTGGTAAACCCAGGCGTCGACCTGACCCGTCGTGGCCGACCATCCCAGCGTGTTGGTCACATGTGCCTCGATCTGGCGGACGCCTTCCGGCCCATGCTTGAGCAGCCCTTCGAAGAATTTCGGATTGAGGCTGCGCGCCCGGGTTTCCAGCGCCACCTGATCCCTGAGCGTACGGACCTTGCCGGCGCCCCGGGTCTGATCGCCAATGTAGACAGCCGCATCGGACCCCTTGGCGCGTTTCACCGCCCGGGCAATGCCGCCCAACGTGTCGAAGTAGTGATCAACGGTGGTCACGCCCAGCTCGACGGATTCCAGATTCTGATAGGCCACGTCCACCTCCGCCAGCGTCGCCTGCAGCAGGGCCGCATTGGCGGCAGCCTTGCCATCGGTGCCATAGGCGAAACTCTTGCGCGCCTCATAGGCGTCCGCCAATTCGTCCTCGTCACCAAAGGCAGAACTGTCCACCAGCCCGTTCACATTCGAGCCATAGGCGCCTTCGGCGTTCGAAAAAACCCGCAATGCGGCTTCTTCCATCGCGCAGCCGGTCTTCTCGACGTAAGCCAGCGCATGGGCGCGGATGTAATTCTGCTCGAGCGGTTCCTCGGCCGTGGCGCATCTCAGCGCGGCTTCAGCCAGCATCCGGGTCTGCAGGGGCAACAGGTCGCGGAAGATTCCCGACAGCGTCATGATCACGTCGACGCGCGGCCGTCCTAGCGTTTGCAGCGGGATCAGGTCCGCCCCGGAGATACGTCCGAAACTGTCGAACCGGGGAGCGCATCCCATCAGGGCCAGCGCCTGCGCAATGGGGCCGCCGTCAGACTTGATGTTGTCGCTGCCCCATAGAACCAATGCGACCGTTCGCGGCAGGCTGGCATGCGTGTCCAGCAAAAGCTGTGCCTGCCGCATCCCGTCCTGGCAGGCAAAGGCCGTGGGCATGCGGAACGGATCGAACGCATGAATATTGCGCCCCGTCGGCAGAATTTCCGGCGACCGGATCAGATCGCCCCCCGCGACCGGCGGGGTGAAATGCCCGGCAAGCGCTGCCATCAGCGCGTCGAGCTCGGTTTCCCGGGTCAACAGGTGATCCACGCGCGCCCGTGTCTCGTCATCCATATCCGGCAGCAGGCGCAGGTATTCGGCGCGCGCCGCGTCACTCAGCGGTTGGCCCACGACATGCAGCCCATCCGGGATCAAGGCGTCCTCGGTCTCCAGCAGGCGGATCCAGAGCGTGTCGGCAGGGACATCGGCCATATCGACGGCAGCCGCCTGCTCGGCAATCAGCGCTTCCAGTTCGGCGCGTTCCGGTGCGGCGGGATCGCTGGCTCGCCACCGGGTCAGGCTGTCCTTGAGTTCTGCCAGCCCTTTGTACAGCCCGGCGGTGGCCAGCGGGGGCGTCAGGTGACTGATGGTGACGGCATTGCTGCGGCGCTTGGCAAGGGTCGCCTCGGACGGGTTATTGGCGGCGTAAAGATAGATGTTCGGCATGTCGCCAATCAGGCGATCCGGCCAGTCGGCACCGCAGGGTCCGGCCTGTTTGCCGGGCATGAACTCCAGCGCGCCATGCATGCCGAAATGCAGCAGCACATCCGCCTTGAGGCTGTTCTTGAGCCACAGGTAGAAGGTCGCAAAAGCGTGTGTGGGGGCAAAGCCGCGTTCAAAGAGCAGCCGCATCGGATCACCCTCGTACCCGAACCCCGGTTGCAGCCCGACAAAGATCTTGCCGAACTGTTTACCCAGCACGAAGACGCCGCGCCCGTCCGACTGCACGCGCCCCGGCGCCGGACCCCACTGAGCTTCGATCTCGCCGAGCCACGGGGTGCCCGCCACGATCTCGTCGGCGCTGACATGGGCGGCGACATTCGCCTCCTGCCCGTATTGTGCCGCGGTACCCCCGAGGACTGCCGCGCGCAGCGCCTCGACGCTCGCGGGAACCTCGACATCGTAACCCTCGGAATCAAGGCGCGTTAACGTATTGAAAAGGCTTTCAAAAACACTAAGATAGGCGGCTGTGCCGGCAGCGCCCGCGTTCGGCGGAAACCCGAAAAGCACGATGCCGACCCTGCGCTCGAAGGTCGTGGATTTGCGCAGACGTGCCTGCCGCTCCGCCCGTGCAACAAGCGCCTCGATCCGCTCAGGGCAGGGGGCCATTGCCTTGGCCTGCGCGCTGGTTGTGCACGCCCTTTCGCACCCGCTGCACCCGGTATCGCCATGTCGCCCTGCAAAAACCGTGGGCGTGGTCGCACCGTCGAGTTCGGGCAGGGCGATCAGCATCGTGGTCTCGATGGGGCCAAGTCCCTGCGCGGAGGCGGACCATTGCTCCAGTGTCTGGAATTCCAGCGGATGCGCGGCGATATAGGGCACGTCCAGCGCCCTGAGCACTTCGATTGCCGCGGCATTGTCGTTATAGGCAGGGCCACCGACCAGCGAAAACCCGGTGAGCGAGACCAGCGCGTCGATTTTCACATCCTTGCCATCGCGAAAGTAGGCGTCGATGGCCGGTCGGCCATCGAGCCCCCCGGCGAAACCGGCCAGAACCCGGATTCCGCGCGCCTCGAACGCCCGGATGACCGCGTCATAATGCGCCGTATCCGATGACAGCACGTATGACCGCATCATCAGTAACCCGACGGTCATCGTGGCATCCTCTGGCGCGGGGATGGCCGCCGCATCGGTTGTGATGCGCCCGGGCAGGTCGGGATGATAGAGCCCCGCCTCCGGGTACTCGATGGGTGCGGCGGCTTCTTGCGCCAGATCCCAACCCGTATGCGTCGCATAACGATTGACGAGAAAGCGCACCATCGCCTCGACATTGTCGTCCGACCCTCCCAGCCAATACTGCATGGTCAGGAACCAGGCACGCAGATCCTGGCTCTTGCCGGGAATATACCTGAGGATCTTCGGCAACCGCCGCAGCAAAGCCATTTTTTGCGCGCCGGAAGAACTGGAAGGTTTCGAGGACCCGCGCAGACGCTTCATCAGCTTCATCGTACCCGACTGAGGCGCCATCATGTCCAGCGATCCCATGCGGGTCAGCTTTACGATGGCGGCATCGGCGATGACGCCAATCATCGCGTCACAGTGATCCCGACGGGCTTTCAGGGCGGGAAGAATACGCGTGATATGCTCTTCCAAAAACAACAGGTTGGCGATGATGATATCGCCGGTCTCAACGGCTTCCCGGGCGGCTTCGAAAGACCCGGGCGTTTCGCCCCATTCGGCGGCGGCATGGATCGACAGCGTCAGACCGGGGTAATCCTGAACCAGCCGGTCCATGGCCCGCATCGCGGGACCGGCGGCATGGCTGTCCAGCGTCAGGATCACGACACGGTAGCCGGGCAGACGCCCGTTTATGCCAAGATCATCGCGCATAGTGAGCCTTGGCCTCATACAGGGTTTCGACACTGATCCGCGCGACGCCCCGCTCACTGGCGAAGGTTTCGGTGTTGCGGCGGGCCTTGCCGCGGACAAAAAACGGGATCTTCTTCAACTCGCGTTCCGCATCCGCCAGCCAGATGATATCTGCCCCTGTCTTCTCTGGTTCCGAAATATCCCGGGGGGAAGGCGCAGCCTGGGGGGCTGGCCCCGCTGCCGCGCCCGGTCTTGGCGCATGGCCGCCGTGATGCGATGGTCCGGCGGCATCGTGGAATTCGAAATCGTCGCGGAACATGTGCAGCAGGTGCTCTTCCAGCCCCATGACCAGCGGATGGACCCAGGTGTCGAAGATCACATTGGCACCTTCGATCCCCATTTGCGGCGAATAGCGTGCCGGGAAATCCTGCACGTGCACCGGGGCGGAAATCACCGCGCAGGGAATGCCGAGCCGCTTGCCGATGTGGCGTTCCATCTGGGTGCCGAGGATCATTTCCGGTTGCAGGGCCTCGATCACGCGTTCGACTTCCAGGTAATCATCGGTGATGGTGGCCGCGACGCCATAGTCTTTGGCCAGGGCGCGGATGGGGCGGGCCATTTCGCGATTGTAGCACCCCATGCCGACCACCTCGAAGCCCATCTCGTCCCGGGCAATCCGGGCCGCGGCGGCCACATGTGTGCCATCGCCAAACAGAAACACGCGTTTGCCCGTCAGATAGGTACTGTCGACGGATTTCGAATACCACGGCAGGCGCAGGCGGCTGTCGTCCAGATACGGTGTGACGCCGGTGATCCCGGCGACTTCAGCCACGAAATCGCGCGTGGCACCGACACCGATGGGAACGATTGTGGTATAGGGCTGGTCCAGCTCCCGCGCCATCCAGCGTGCCGCCGTTTCGGCCGTTTCGGGATACATCAGCACGTTGAAATGTGCGGCCCCCATGCGGGCGATATCGGAAGGGCGCGCGGTCATCGGGGCCACGACATTCACGCTGACGCCCATGTCGGAAAGCAATGCCGTGATCTCGGTGATATCGTCGCGATGGCGGAAGCCCAGAGCGGTGGGACCGATCAGGTTACAGCTGATCCGGGCGGTGCGCGCCACCGGCTTTGCAAGCGTCCGTACGATCTGGAAGAAGGTCTCATCCGCGCCGAAGTTTTCCTTGCGCTGATAGCTTGGAAGCTCCAGCGGGATCACCGGTACCGGAATGTCCATGGTCTCGGCCATGCCACCGGGGTCGTCCTGAATAAGCTCCGCCGTGCAGGAGGCGCCGACGATCAGCGCTTCGGGCTGGAAGCGCGCATAGGCGTCCTGCAGCGACGTCTTGAAGAGATTGGCCGTGTCGGACCCCAGATCGCGCGCCTGAAACGTGGTGTAGGTCACCGGCGGGCGGTGGTTGCGCCGCTCGATCATGGTGAAGAGCAGATCCGCATAGGTATCGCCCTGCGGAGCATGCAGCACGTAATGCAGCCCCGTCATCCCGGTGGCGACGCGCATGGCCCCGACATGCGGCGGCCCTTCGTATGTCCACACCGTCAGCTTCACGCCGTGACCTCCAGATCGAGAAGCTCGGCGCGGCGCACCGGGCGGGAGAAGAGACCAGCCAGATCGCCCGCCTGTTCATAAAAATGTACCGGTGTGAATACGAGCTCGATCGCCCATTTTGTGGCAAGACCCTCGGCCTCCAGCGGATTGGCAAGGCCCAGCCCGCATACCGTCAGATCGGGGCGCGCATCGCGGCAACGATCAAGCTGCAGGTCGACATCCTGACCTTCGGACAGGGTCGGGCCCTGCGCAAGCATGTCGAGATCGGGCCCGACAATGCCCTTGTGAATGAAAGGCGCACCGACCTCGATGGCCTCCATCCCGCATTCGCGGGTCAGAAAGCGGGCCAGAGGGATCTCAAGCTGGCTGTCGGGAAAGAAGAAGATTGATTTACCGCGCAGGGCGTCCGAGGCCTGCGTGATCGCCTTGCGCGCCCGGGCACGGGGGGCTGCGGTGACACGCTCAAACGTGGCGTCATCCACGCCGAACTCATCCGCGATGGTGCGCAGCCAAGCGGTTGTGCCCTCCTCGCCAAAGGGAAACGGGGCGGGCAGGTGGCGCGCGCCACGACGTTCCAGCGCGGCGTGGGTGTCTCCCAGGAACGGCTGCGTCAGGGCAAACATCGTCTTGTCGCCAATACCCAGGCCGGTATCCGACCGCGGCGCGGGCAGAACCCTGATCGGGCCAATGCCCATATCCGCCAGCAGTGATATCGCCTGCTCTTCGACCACGTCCGGCAGGGCACCGACCAGCATCAACTGACGCTCATCTGTCTTCGGCAGAACCGGGACCATGGAGGCCAGGCAAGCATCTTCGCCTTGTGTGAAGGTTGTTTCGATACCCGAGCCGGAGAAATTCAGCACCCGCACCGAGGGCGCGTATCTTTCCGTCATCCGTTCGGCGGCGCGGCTGAGGTCGAGCTTGATCACTTCGGATGGGCAGGAACCAACAAGAAACAGCTGTTTGATGTCGGTGCGCCGCGCCAGCAGTTGATCCACGACCTTGTCGAGCTCTGACTGTGCGTCTGCCAGGCCGGCCAGGTCCGTTTCTTCGAGAATCGCCGTACCGAACCGGGGTTCGGCAAAAATCATCACCCCGGCGGCGGATTGCAGCAGATGAGCACAGGTCCGGCTGCCTACAACCAGAAAAAATGCGTCCTGCATCTTGCGATGCAGCCAGATGATGCCGGTCAGGCCGCAGAAAACCTCTCTTTGACCGCGCTGTTTCAGAATCGGTTCGTCGCGGCATCCGCCGGAGGTGGGTAGGCGCGGCAGCTCTGTCATGCCGGGGCCTCCCGTGGCGCATTCGGGGTGGCATTTGCCTGCAGCCGGGCGGCCCGCAACTTAAGCAGGAATTGCGCCGCATTGATCACGTAAGCGCCGTAGGCGGCGAGGGCGAGAATCATCAGCGAAACCGGATCAAGCGTATTGAAAATCAACGCCCAGAGATATGCCGTGTGCAGCGCGATCACCGCGAAGGAAAAGACGTCTTCCCAAAAGAAGGCGGGGGCGAAAAGATACTGACCGAAAACAACTTTTTCCCAGATCGCGCCGGTCACCATGATCAGATACAGCAGGCAGGTCTTGAGCACGATGGACGCGGTCGCAACCTCGTATCCTGAACCTGTCGCGAGGTATCGCAGAACCAGCGTCAGCGAGATCAGGAAAACCACGAATTGCAGGGGGGCCAGAATACCCTGAACGAGGGTCCAGATTGTTTGATCACGGCGCGCGCGTTCCTCGGCGGTATAAAGACCTGCCGGAGCCGATTTTCGAGCCTTTTGGCTGTACATCGCGCGGATAACCTCTCCCGATTTCTGTCATTGACGGTAGCGGCTATGGCTAAAAAGTGTCAACTGAAACTTACACACTTGCCCAGCCGAGTTGACACTCTGATCGGCGTTCTGGACCCCAATACAGGCCGAATATCTGCTGAAACACCTAGAATCTGGACTTACGGCCCTATTTTATGCCGCCTCTGCCGGGTGAATATGTCAATTTGATTTGACATTACGGCGGACTGGGCCGAGGCTTGGCGCATAAAACTGCATAGCGCGGGTTCCCGCCCGTCTGTCAAACCCAGCAATTTGCTCAGGTGGTGCCATGACGCAGCATGAACATTTGACGACACGCGGCCTTCAGCGTCATCGACCGGAACATGTCGATGCGTTTGCATCCACGGTAATCTCGGTGCTGCGTGACCGTCAGGTCGTCTGCAGCGATGGCGTGCGCCAGTTCGTTCTGGAGCATCTGGTGCGCGCAATTCTGGTGAGGGGTGAGTTCGACCCGCGCCTGGTCATGGAGGAGTTGCGCGGGCATCGGCTTTCAATTGACAAGATCATTGACCTGTATATTCCCAAGGCGGCCTGCGTTCTGGGCCAGAGCTGGGTGGATGACGATGTGTCATTTGCCGATGTCACCATTGGCGCGATGCGTTTGCAGTCGCTCCTTGGAGAGGCCTCCTCGCAGGGCGATCTGGACTTCGCCGCGGATGACCGTCGGTTGCACGCCCTTGTGGTTCTGCCGCAGTGCCAACAGCATTTTCTGGGCGTAAGCGTGGTTGCGGCGCAGCTGCGCCGTATCGGCTGCGAAGTCACCCAGTCTTTCGACGAGCCGCTGGGTGCGCTCAACGCCCGGTTGATGGAAGAGCGTCCTGACCTGATTTTGATCTCATGCGCCCGCCTGGAGACCCTTGAAACTGTCAGTGAGACAGTGCAAACCATTCGGGCAACCTTATCGACCGGCCCCGTTATCGCCCTGGGCGGCGGAGTTCTGGATGAAGTTGAGAATTTGAAAGAACGGACGGGCGTAGATATAGTGACCAATGACGCGAAAGATGTCGTATCCTTCTGTTCGAGGCGTAACAAGACGTTGCGACGATTATGACGACTGGCGGAAATAACTTCTGGAGCAGCGGGTCGGTTCCGCTCATCGAGCCAGAATTTTTAAGCAGCATTATCGGCGCTGCCTCCGACATCGCGCTTGTTGTTTCCGCCGAAGGCATCATTCTCAGCGTCGTTCTCAATGATCACAGTGAATCTTTTGGCAATCTCAAGCATTGGGAAGGTCGCCCGGTCGTGGATTTTCTCACGCGGGAAACAGCACCAAAATTCGAAAAGGCGCACGAGGCTTATCTGGCCGGAGAGGTGCCGAACAAATCGCTGGAACTGAACCACTACGATAACGCCGTCTGGCAGTATCCGGTACGTTACACGTTTCACCGGTTTGGTCAGGAGAACGCGGCGCTTTTGCTGGGCCGTGATCTGCGGCCGATTTCGGAGACGCAACAGCAGCTTGTTCAGGCGCAGATCGCCTTGGAGCAGGGGTATGAAACGCGGCGCGAGTTTGACGCCCGGTACCGCAGCCTTCTGGCCAGTGTTGATCAGGCGATTGTTTTCGTCTCGGTGCAGACCGGCCGCATCGAAGATGTGAATGAAGCCGCGGCATCTTTGCTTGGGATCAAGGCGGCGGCGCTGAAGGGCAGCGCCTTTGCGAATGCCTTTTCAGACCGCTCGACCGGAGAGTTGATCGAGAGCCTGATGAACGCCACCCTGTCGGAGGAGGACGGGCGCGTCACACTGCGCGCAACCCATTCCGGCCAATCCGTCGTTGTGAAACCCGTTGTTTTCCGGGCCGGGGGGCAGCGCATCTTACTGTGCCGTCTGGCGCAGGAGTCCGACATCGTCACCACCTCCGATGCTGCGGCGCTTCAGGCCCTGACCTTGTTCCGGTCGGGCAGCGACGCGATGGTGTTCATGACGGGCAAGGGCATTATCACCTCGGTCAACGAAAGCTTTCTGGACATCGTTGGCGCGGCTCACCTGTCGGACGTCGTGGGCCGCAGTTTTTCTGATTTTCTGGGGCGCGGGCGCATTGACCTTGATGTCCTGACCGATCAATCACAGCGTGTCGGGCCGATGCGTATTTACGCCACCAAACTCGTGAACGACCTCGGCGTACGGTTGTCGGTCGAGATCTCCGCCACGACTGTTTCGGATGCAGATGAGGTCGTCGTGGGCTGTGTTATCCGCGATGTCAGTCGTGTGGAATCCGCACGCGGCACATCGACTATTCCCAGTCATGCACCCTCCGAGCCCACGCGGAACGTGATGGATCTGGTGGGCTCGACATCGCTTAAGGATATCGTGGCCGAGACGACGGATGTTGTCGAAAAGATGTGTATCGAAACGGCGGTTGAACTGACCGGAAACAACCGTGTGGCCGCGGCAGAGATGCTGGGCCTGTCCCGTCAGAGCCTTTATGTGAAACTTCGCAAATACGGCTTGCTCAGCAAGAACAGCTGAAACGCGGGGGCCTTGAACGGTCCCTCTTGCACCGACTCAAAGTGTCAGCCATAGTTTACACATGTCTGTCACTCAGGTCATACAGTCGCGCCGTTTTCCTGAACCTGCAGCCGCGCTGCGACTTATCAAACCCATTACGTGGTTCCCGCCGATGTGGGCTTATCTCTGTGGCGCGATCTCCTCGGGGGCGGCGCCTTCTGGACATTGGTTCGTGGTCATTCTGGGTGTCATTCTGGCCGGACCGATCGTCTGCGGCATGAGTCAGGCCGCGAATGACTGGTGCGACAGACATGTGGACGCGATCAACGAGCCGGACCGGCCCATTCCCTCGGGCCGCATACCCGGTCGCTGGGGGCTGTGGATCGCCATCGCCATGACGGTATTATCCCTTGCTGTCGGGTGGCAGCTCGGACCCTGGGGGTTTGGTGCAACCATCCTCGGGGTGGTGGCCGCATGGGCCTATTCGGCGGAACCGGTCCGATTGAAACGCTCGGGTATCTGGGGTCCGGGGCTTGTGGGGCTGAGCTATGAAACCCTTCCCTGGTTCACCGGCGCGGCTGTTCTCAGCGCCGGGGCCCCGTCGATCGAGGTGGTGATGATTGCGCTGCTCTACGGTCTCGGAGCACATGGCATCATGACCCTCAATGATTTCAAGGCATTGGAAGGCGACCGGCAAACCGGGGTGAATTCCCTGCCCGTGGCGCTGGGGCCGGCCCGCGCGGCCCGCGTGGCGTGTACGGTCATGGCCGTGCCACAGGTGGCGGTAGTCGCGCTGCTGATGCTGTGGGACAGACCGCTGCACGCGGCGGCTGTGCTGGCTGTTCTCGGTGCGCAGGTCTGGGCGATGAGGGTCATGCTCAGGGACCCGAAAGCCAAGGCCCCGTGGTACAATGGCACAGGCGTTTTACTATATGTCAGCGGTATGATGATCGCGGCATTCGCATTGCGCGGGTTAGGGGGGTCGGGATGACCCTCAGCTGGTTGTCGATCATAAGGCTCGGCCTTGTCCAGATGTGTCTGGGCGCAATCGTCGTGCTGACCACCTCCACGCTAAACCGTCTGATGGTCGTGGAACTCGCGCTGCCAGCCGTGTTGCCGGGATTGCTGGTCGCGCTGCACTACGGCATTCAGATTACGCGTCCGAATTGGGGGTTCCTGTCAGATACCGGCGGCAACCGCACGCGGTGGATCATCGGCGGCATGGCGGCGCTGGCAGCAGGCGCGATGCTGGCAGCCTATGGCGTGATCGTGCTGGAAACAGGTTTCGTGGCCGGAATGGTCGTTTCGGTCATCGCATACGCCCTGATCGGTGTGGGCGTCGGGGCCTCGGGCACGTCGCTTCTGGCCCTGCTGGCCACCGCGACAGCCCCCGCCCGCCGGGCCGCCGCGGCGACAATAAGCTGGCTCATGATGATTGCGGGCATTGCAGTGACCGCCGGTGTCGTCGGCGCGCAGCTTGATCCTTACTCCGGCGCGTTGCTTCTGAAGATCGTGGCCATCGTCACCGGGGGCGCGCTGGCGCTGACCTGCCTGGCGATCTGGCGCATAGAAGCGGGCGTCGAGGCTCAGCCGCAGGCTGCGCAGATGCCGTTCCGCGAGGGCTTTTGGGAAATATGGGGCGAGCGCCACGCCCGCAACTTCACGCTTTTCGTGTTTTTGTCGATGACGGCGTATTTCATGCAGGAACTCATCCTGGAACCATACGCGGGGCTTGTGTTCGATTTCACGCCCGGGCAGTCGACCTCCCTGTCAGGGGCGCAAAACGGCGGCGTCTTCATGGGCATGGTTCTTGTTGGCGTGATGGCAACCGGCTTCAAGATCGGCAGCCTGCGCGCCTGGGTCGTCGGGGGCTGCGTCGGGTCGGCCGGCATGCTGGTCACACTTTCACTGATGGGACACCTCGGGGCAGGGGCGCCGCTAATGCCGGCGGTCGTGGGTCTGGGTTTCTTCAACGGAGTTTTCGCCGTGGCCGCGATCGGATCGATGATGGCGCTGGCCGGGCAGGGCAGGTCGTCCCGCGAGGGAACCCGCATGGGTCTGTGGGGCGCGGCGCAGGCGCTGGCCGCCGGATTCGGCGGGTTGGTGGGCGCGGCCATGGTGGACATCCTGCGCGCGGGCGCGACCAGCGACGCCGCCGCCTTCGGTTTTGTCTTTCTGATAGAGGCGGTGCTCTTTATCGCCGCCGCCGTTATGGCAATGCGGGTGATGGACCGGCCCGCCGTGCCGCATGAGATTTTGGTTCCGGGAGAATGAGACATGTATGATGTAGTCGTTGTCGGCGGTGGACCTTCTGGCGCCACGGCAGCCTTGGATCTTGTCAATTCTGGCCACAGCGTCGCGATGCTGGACAGGGACGGGCGGATCAAACCCTGCGGGGGTGCAATCCCGCCGCGGCTGATGCAGGACTTCGAGATCGGTGATGACCAGCTTGTGGCCAAGGTAAAAACCGCGCGGATGATTTCGCCAACCGGTCGGCACGTCGATATCCCGATTGAGAACGGTTTCGTCGGCATGGTCGACCGCAAGGATTTTGACCCCTTTCTGCGCACGCGTGCCAGCGCCGCCGGTGTCACATCGCTGACCGGTACCTTCCTTCGGATCGACCGGGAGGACGCGGGCACCTTCGTTGTCTACCGCGACAAGGCCACCGGCGAAGAGGCGCGTTTGCAGACAAAACTGGTGATTGGTGCCGATGGCGCACGTTCTAAAGTGGGGCGCGCGGAGGTGCCCGGCGGCGACAAGATTCCTTACGTGTTGGCCTATCACGAGATCATCAGGGCACCGGCCAAATCGGCCGTTTACGACCCTGTGCGTTGCGACGTGATTTACGATGGAGAGATTTCGCCGGATTTCTACGGCTGGATTTTCCCGCATGGCGACAGCGCCAGCGTGGGGATGGGGACCGAAGTATCCTCGGTCGATCTCAAGCAGGCGACCGCTGCCCTGCGCCAGTCCGCCGGGTTGACCGACTGTGAAACGTTGCGCCGCGAGGGGGCGCCGATCCCGCTCAGGCCGCTGGACCGCTGGGACAATGGCAAGGACGTGATACTCGCAGGCGATGCCGCCGGTGTCGTCGCCCCGTCGTCTGGTGAGGGCATTTATTACGCGATGGTCGGTGGCCGGGTTGCCGCAACGGCCTGTGCGGCCACGCTCGCATCCGGGCGAGCCAAGGATCTGCGGATCGCACGCGCGCTGTTCATGAAGGAACATAAAACCGTCTTTCGGGTGCTGGGGTCGATGCAGAACGCCTATTATCGCAGCGATGACCGGCGCGAACGTTTCGTGTCGCTTTGCCACGATATCGACGTTCAGCGCCTGACCTTCGAGGCGTATATGAACAAGAAGCTGGTCCGGGCCCGGCCCATGGCGCATCTGAAAATCGGCTTCAAGAACCTTGCACATCTGACCGGACTTGTGGCACCGACGCGCGTATGACGATCATGATCCCGGCCTGGGTGGATGGCACGCTGACACCGGTTGAAAAGCTTGAAGCGCATCTGAGAGGGCTGCGGCACAAGGCGGTGTCCGTGTTTGTGCTGCAGGGGGACGCCGTGCTGATGCAGCAGCGCGCGATGGGAAAATACCATACGCCTGGTCTCTGGACGAACACCTGCTGCACGCATCCGGCCTGGGACGAGCCACCTCTGGACTGTGCGGTGCGCCGTCTGGACGAAGAGATTGGCGTTACCGGGCTGCGCCCCGAGCATCGGCATCATCTTGAATACCGCGCAGATGTGGGCGGGGGTCTTACGGAACACGAAGTGGTCGATGTTTTCATAGCGGATGCCCCGGCCAAGCTGTCCATCACCCCCAATCCCGAAGAGGTGATGGCGGTGGAATGGGTGCGGTATGCGGACCTTCTGAAGCACGTGGCCCGGCAGCCGGAAATCTTCACGCCATGGCTCAGGATTTATCTCAGAGACCACGGCGAAACGATCTTTGGCGACCTCGCTACGGCGTCGGTTTCCTAGCCGGACCCGGCCTTACCGGTTGCCGCGCATGTCCCGGAACAGACCGAGTTTTTCCTGAATGGGGCGATCCGAATAGGAAAAGAGAACCGCGTCTTCATCTGTCTCATGACGGATTTCATGCCAGCTTGGAACAACAAACACGTCGCGCGGGCACCATTCGATCACCGTGTCGCGTATCTGTGTGCGACCGCAGCCCTCAACGCAGACATAGATCGTGGCGTCGGTCGATTTATAGGGCGCGCCGCAGAAGTCCTTGGGCAGCAGTTGCAGGCAGGTTCCGATTGTTGGCATGGCCCACCCACCGTCAACCGGATTGATATAGCGCATTTTCAGCCCGTGGGCGGGGTCCCATTCCTCGTGCTTGCGCATTTGCTCCAACGCTTCCCGCGACCGTGCATAGGGGTAGTTGAAGATGGGTGAGGTCGGGGTCACGCTTTCATATCCCATGGGCATCATGTTGGCGCCGTAACGGGCTGCGCTGTCGCCAGTGGGCTTGGTGATTGGCTGCTGATCGTCGCCATATCCTTCGGCAAAGCTCGCATCCAGAAACTGCACCACCGGAATATCCAATCCATCGAGCCAGAAGATCGGATCTTCTGTCGTGTTGCCATGGTCATGCCATTCCCAGTTGGGCGTGATCACGAAGTCTCCGAACTGCATTTCGGTCTTTTCGCCACCAACGGCGGTGAAGCCACCACTGCTTTCCAGAACGAACCGCAGGGCGGACTGGGTGTGACGATGAGCAGGGGCGACCTCGCCCGGCATGACACATTGCACGCCGCAATAGAGGCTGGTTGTGACTTTCGACGTGCCCTTCAGACCGGGGTTTTCAAGGATCAGAACGCGCCGTTCCGCTTCCTTGGCGGTAATCAGGCCCGCAGCTTCGATCAGGCGTGCCCGAACGGAAGCATAGCTCCATTTGAACGGGACGCAGTCGGATTTTGGTTCCGGCGTGATGATCCCCGACATGACCGACCATAGGGCACGCATCGACTCCGGTTCGATTGCCTCATAGAAAGCGGCGCGCTCTGCCGTGTTTTGGGGTTTTGTTTGGGCCATTGTGGATGTCCTTCGATCATGCAGGACAATCCTAGCGTTCAGGGCGACCATCTGTCAGCGGTAGATTTCTGCAAATCGCCTGAGAGTGTTGCAACCAGGTAGAAGTGTCACCCGACCTGCAACGCAGAAATATCACCGCAAGTGCGCAACCGGGCGCAAGGCTTAGCCGCCCGGAGACCTCAAGTATTGCAGCGCTGAGAAGACTTGCGGCAACCATGTCAGGAGATCAAAGCGGCTATTCTGATCTTTTCGTGGCTCAGAAATCCAACAATGATCGCCGCATTTGGTTTCGAAGTCGTTCGCTTTGAAACCTGCGCCCTTCAAGCTCTGGGATTTGAGACCCTTATCGTAGGGTTTTCCCTGGTTTCGGAAAGTAGATGCGCCCAATTACAGCGGGGTTTCAAGCCCTTCGGCTTTACTGTCGATGTACATGATCTTCGAGCGCGACAGCCGAGCGATGCCTGCCGATTTCGGCCGCGACCTTCCTCACGGGCATCTTCGCGCTCAATATATCCTCAATCGCGTGCCGTTAATGAAGTGAAAGTCGCGTTCAGACGGCTCCCATGAAATGCCTCCTGTTAGATAACTCATTGTTTTCTAATAGGAGTCGCACTTCTAAGTAGAGCGCACCCTGCTACGCAAGCGTGTAGCCGCAACACGATAATGTCACCTATGAGCAAAGCAGAAATGTCACTCTGCCCGCAAAGCGCAATGAGGATGAGCAGACGTGGGATGGCTGATGATGAGCGAGCGCGAGTTGAACCGTATGGAAGTGCTGGCGCAGGTGGACGACGGTCGGCTGAGTGTCGACAACGCCGCCAATATGTTCAACCTGACGCGCAGATAAATCTTCAGGCTGTTGAAGTGCTATCGGCAGGATGGTGCGTCGGCCATCCGGCACAAGTCGCGCAGACGTGCGCCTATCAATCAGTTTCACCAAGCCAAGCGCGACTATGCGCTAGGCCTGATCAAGGAGAACTATCCCGACTTCGGGCCAACATTGGCGGCTGAGAAGCTTAAAGAAGATCACGGGCTGAAGGCCTCGCGCGAGACGCTGCGCAAATGGATGCAGGAAGGCGGCATCTGGTTGTCACGCAAGCAGCGGGCACATTCCATCAGCCGCGCTTGCGCCGGGAGTGCTTTGGCGAACGGATCCAAATCGACGGGTCGGATCACCGCTGGTTCGAGGATCGGGGCGATCCCTGCACCCTGCTCGTCTTCATCGACCAAGCAACCAGCACCTTGATGGAGCTGAGGTTCGTCAAATCGGAAAGCACCTTCAGCTGTTTCGAGGCACTTGAGAGTTACCTGCTCAAACACGGTCGCCCTGTCGCCTTCTATTCCGGCAAACACACGGTGTTTCGGGTGGCGAAAGAAGACGCCAAAGGCGGTGCGCGGATCACCCAGTTCGGGCGCGCGCTGAGCGAGTTGAACATCGAGATACTCTGCGCCAATTCGAGCCAGGCCAAAAGTCGTGTTGAACGCGCCGATAGCACGCTTCAGGACCGTCTGGTCAAAGGAACTACGGATCACAGGCATTTCTGACATGGAGGCTGGAAACGCCTGTTTGGAAGGTATCAAGGATCGACATAACGCGAAGTTCGCTAAGGCCCCGGCCAAGTCGGACAACCTGCACCGTGCCTTGAACATTGAACCGGATCGCCTCGCGGAGGTCTTCTGCCTGCGCGACAAACGCTATGTCACTAAGGACTTGACGCTGAAGTACGACCGCAAGCGCATCCGCTTGGAAGTCAATGATCTGACAGGTGGTTTGGTCGGCAAATACGTGGATACCTTTGCGTTTCCGAACGGGCGGATCCAGGTACGCGCCAAAGGCGTCGCCCTGCCCTGTAGCATCTTCGATCCGCACCAGCAGCGCGTCACCCACGCGGCAATCACCGAGAACAAGCGCCTGAGCGCCGTTCTGGAACACATCAAAGAGATACAAGATTCAGCACCGCCAAAGCCGAAGGTTCGCACAGATTCTGAGGAGATGGGCTACAAACCGAATGGACGGCCACAAGGACGGCCATCGGGCTCGTGGGCCAAGAAGAAGACTGTACATGCGGCAGAATAGCCATAAAAAATAGATGCTATCGATGCTCAGAGTGGACAGGTAAGACGTTGGCAAATTAGCGCGAAGCGATCATCACAAAGTTGGACAATTGCTCTGGCTATGATGTCGATGTCGGCGACGGTTATATCATTGTCACCTGTCAAAATCCCGAAAGCTTTGACGTCTCGATCCACGCCGCTGGTGAGGAGTTTCAGGTCCGGTTTGACGGATGGCATGAGCACTTCCATTTAGAGGAAGACGCTGTGAACTGTTTCGCGTTTGGTCTGTCAAAAGACTGCCGCCTACAAGTGGTAAAACGCGGCAATATGGAATGCAGTTGGACGGCTCAAGCTTTGCAAGATGGTTCATGGGTAGATGACACCACGACCGGGTCGATCTTCATACCATTCTGGCGACCCAAGCAAATCGAATTTCGACACAACCTCATCAGCAAAAAGGACCGTTGACCCTTCTCCCTGCAAGGCTTTTCAGCCCTGCGATATCGGAAGTCTCCGGGCTGTTAATCCTTGCTACCGTTACACTCTGGGTGACACTTCTGAATGATGTTTAATGCCTGCGTACAGGTGCGCGCAACTTTAAAGTATGACTCCTATTAGAAAACAATGAGTTATCTAATAGGGGGACATGGCATGGGAGCCGTCTACACACAACTTTCACTGTCTGAGCTTCGTAAGATCGAGAACTGGTGGCATGCCAAGGTGCCAGTTCGTGAGATTGCAGAGGCGCCCGAACAGATCGCGGGACGCCTGCGGCTCGAACGTCATCCGGTCCGCCTGAGCCACGAGACGATCTACCGGTTCGCCTATTCCAAGGATGGTTATGACCACAACAGGTCTATGGCCATCTGCCTGAGCACTGTCGTCGTCGCAGGCTGCATGGCTATCGCAGGCACAACCGAGCTCAAATCTGCGACGCAAAAAACCTGTCACATAGGCCTGGCGGATCGCAGAGCGTGCCGCGTCCGGCCACTGGGAATGCGATCTGATGATGTTCCGCAAATAACATGGAAAGGTCAACGTGACCTCTCTGTTCGAACGCGTCAGCTTCTATGCCGTTGTCATGTGCAACGAGGATCGCCAGCCCAAACCGATCATGGAAGCGTTGATCCAGGGGCCTGCTCCCCTGCTCGCAGATGCGCGCCGGTCAATCACCTTTGATCGTGGCACCGAGCTCTCTGCCTGGCGGCATCTCAAGGCAGGGATCGGCGCTGACGCGTGGTTCTGCGATCCGCAGGCACCCTACCGGAAAGGTACTGTCGAGATTACCAACAACAGGCTCCGAAAGTACCTGTCTCGTTCAACCGAACCGATTGGAACACATTAACATATCAAGAACTGCGCTTCACCGTGAGTTCATAACGGCAAAGCGATGGTATCCTCTCAGAGAATAGCAGAAGTCTCACTGTCTTCGAAAGATGCAATGCGAGATTTAGCGTTGACGATGATCAAAGAATGATGCCGGAAGTGTTGGAGACCCAAAAACATGTCAAAAACCACCAATCGGCTTGCGCTTTTACTGAACGGAAAATCGATTTTTGCCGTCATGGTGCTGCCGCTTCACCAGTGACTACACAACCTCCCATCATTAGGTCAGGACGCCCCCCGTCGGAGGATAGTCTAACGGCGGCGACGACCACGACCATAGTGATGACCATGGATCAGACAGCGGGCACGCTGAGCGGACCGCGCGGTCGATCCTTGACGGGCCGCAACTTGAGGATGTCTTTGCCCGAATAGCAACAGGTTGGATGGCGGGTAGCCTCGCGATGCGCCTGTCATCGGCTGATGCAGGCCTGCCGCGCGGGCAGTTACTGCTTGCATGCAACACTGCGTGGCGCTGCGCCGCCCCCTTACCGCTGCGCGCTGGACAGGAACCGCGTCATACGGCTATGCATGCGAACCCTTTCAAAGTGAGCCCCTTATGACGTCCATTCTTGTCCTGAACGGTCCCAACCTGAACTTGCTGGGCACCCGCCAACCGGAGGTGTATGGGTCAACCACCCTCGCGGACATCGAGCAGATGTGTGGCGACTGGTCCGAGAAATCCAGATGTGGCGTGGTTTTTGAACAATCCAACCACGAGGGTGTTCTTGTGGATCATATCCATGCGGCCCGTGACAACCACAATGGGATCGTCCTGAACGCGGGCGCCTACACGCATACCTCCATCGCCTTGATGGATGCCATCGCTTCGGTTGAACTGCCCGCAATTGAACTGCATCTGAGCAACGTGCACGCGCGCGAGGAGTTTCGCCACAAATCCTTCATCGCCCGTGTTGCCGTGGGGATTGTCTCAGGCTTCGGCGCTTACGGGTACGTTCTGGCGCTCGATGCGATGAAACATCATCTTTCGCGTTAACGTACTGTCGTAAGGCACTTCCATTACACAAAAAAACGGCGCCTTTGCGGGCGCCGTTTCGTACCTGTTCGTGACAGGCCGGTTTAGCCTTTGGCAGCCTTCGCGACTTCGGCAGCGAAGTCTTCTTTCACGACTTCGATGCCTTCACCCACTTCAAGACGCACGAAACCGGTGATGCTGGCCCCTGCTTCTTTTGCCGCATCGCCGACGGTCAAATCCGGGTTGACCACGAAGGACTGGTTCAGGAGCGTGACTTCGGACATGTATTTTTTCATCCGGCCCACGATCATTTTCTCGATCACGGCTTCGGGCTTGCCGCTTTCGCGGGCGATGTCCATCTGGACCTGTTTCTCTTTTTCGACAACCGCCGGGTCCAGATCATCCTCTGACAGGGAGGCCGGGTTCACCGCTGCAATATGCATCGCGACCTGTTTGCCAAAGGCTTCATCGCCACCGGTCATCGCAACCAGAACGCCGATTTTTCCCATGCCGGGAGCCGCCGCATTATGCACGTAGGACACAACGCTATCGCCATCGATGGTCGACATGCGGCGCACCGACATGTTCTCCCCCACGGTGGCGATCTTGTCGGTCACGACGGTTGCGACGCTTTTGCCGCCCATGTCGGCGTCTTTCAGCGCGTCCACGTCGGCGACGGTCAGCGCGACATCCGCGATCCCTGCAACCATTTCCTGGAACTCGGCGTTCTTGCCCACAAAGTCGGTTTCGGAGTTCACCTCGACCGCCACACCGTGACCACCAGCCACCTTGACGGCAACCAGTCCTTCCGCCGCCGTGCGGCCGGACTTCTTGGCCGCTTTCGCAAGACCCTTAGTGCGCAGCCAGTCAACGGCGGCTTCCATGTCGCCACCGCTTTCGGTCAACGCTTTTTTCGCGTCCATCATGCCCGCGCCTGTGTTGTCGCGCAGTTCTTTCACCAGTGATGCTGTAATCGCCATCTCAGGTTCTCCTTTTAAGAATATGAATCATGAGGCAGGTCGTCCCTGCCCCACATGTCATGCGTATGACGCGGATCAGCTTGTCGCTTTTTCCACAGTCTCTTCCTTCGATTCGATGTCCAGCGGCGCATCCTTGGCCATCACATCGTCGGAAACGGTTTCTTCGGACGCGTTGCCGACTTCGACACCGGTGCTTTCCGCGACCGCTTCCTCGACGGGGGCTTCTTCCATCGCGCCAAGGTCGACGCCCGCCGCCCCCAGTTGCGCGGACATGCCGTCAAGTGCTGCGCGTGCCGCCAGATCGCAATAAAGCGCGATCGCGCGGGCAGCGTCGTCGTTGCCGGGGATGATGTAGTCGATGCCGTCGGGCGAGCAGTTGGTATCCACCACCGCCACAACCGGGATACCCAGCTTGTTGGCTTCGGCTACGGCCAGCGCTTCTTTTTTCACGTCGATGACGAAGATCAGGTCGGGACGGCCGCCCATTTCGCGGATACCGCCAAGCGACGCCTGAAGTTTGCCCTGGTCACGTTCCATGCCCAGACGCTCTTTCTTGGTCAGACCCTCAAAGCCACGCTCGGATTGCTCGTCGATGGATTTCAGGCGGTTGATCGACTGCGAAACGGTCTGCCAGTTGGTCAGCGTACCGCCCAGCCAGCGGTGGTTCATGTAGTATTGCGCGCATTTCTCTGCAGCATCCGCGATCGGCTGAGCCGCCTGACGCTTGGTGCCCACGAAAAGAATGCTGCCGCCTTTGGCGACGGTCTCACGGATCACGTTCAGGGCCTGGTCCAGCATCGGAACAGTCTGTGTAAGGTCCATGATGTGGATGCCGTTGCGCGCGCCGTATATGAACGGACCCATACGGGGGTTCCAGCGCTGCGTCTGGTGGCCGAAGTGTACGCCTGCTTCAAGCAACTGGCGCATGGTGAACTCTGGAAGAGCCATGTCGTTATACCTTTCCGGTTTTATCCTCGGCGGGGGCATGACACCATTTGGTGCCAACCGGCGGACCTTTGGGGATGTCTCCCCCAATAGGCCCAAACCCCGCCTGCGGGTTTCAATGCGCGCCGTATAGGCCAGCTCTTACCCTGCTGCAAGAGTGGATTGACGCAAATCGGGCAATATGTGACCGCATTTACCGCGCGTAGTGCTTGTCTCCGGGGGAAACGGTATTCTAAGGTCCCTTCAAGCGCCCGCACAGACGGGGGCAATGATCACAAGATCACAACTGGGAGTGACCATGACCAAATCCATCAAGGCCGCCGCGCTGGCGGTGATGTTCCTGTTGCCATCTGCCGGCATCGCCGATGTCCTCACGCTGACACCCGCTGACCCGCAACCTGCAGAAGACAGCCTGTCCACCGGGCTTGCGGTCGCGTATTCCGGCAAGTTCGGTGGCAGATCGCTTGAAGAAGTAAGATCAGACGTGAAAAAATGGACACCCGGCCCCGCGCTGGCAGGTTTGTCCTACGACACCGGAGAGGGCGACATGGTGTTGTCCTCCGACGTCTCGAGCAAGATCGCAGCACAGATCTCGGGCTACATCAAATTCGATGAGCCCGGCAGCTATGTGCTTGAGTTTCTCAGCAATGACGGGTTGGAGATTTCCATCGGGGACCAACCCGTGGGCCTCTATGATGGCGTGCATTCCTGCGGGTATGTGGGCGAGGTCGAAGTCGACGTGCCGTCCGCCGGGTACTACGCGCTGGAGGCAACCTATTTCCAGCGCAAGGGGTCGGCCTGCCTGCTGATGGAATGGGGTCCTGACAGCGACGGGCTGGTGCCCGTGCCCGACAGCGCTTTCTTCCATTGAACGGGTGGCGGTGGGGGCCATCGCCCCTGCCCTCTAGCGGTGCAGATGCGCTGCGCGCACCGCCTCTTCGCAGGCCAGGGCGAGCGCTTTGCGATCCTTGAAGTCCGCCACCTTGATCGGATCGTGATAGACCACCTTGACGGTGCCATGCCGCGGCGTCGCCAGCATCCACAGCATGTGACTGCCGAAATCCATATCCCCCCACCAGCCGTAAAACCTTGGATCGGCCCCATCGGGTGCCCGGTAAGTGACGGTCACCGGTTGCACGGACAGGGTGTCGCGCAATTCGGGCGCAAAAAATGCGTCGAAGAGGGATGTCTTGAAAGGCAGGACACGCCGTCCATCGCTGCTTGTTCCCTCGGGGAAAAGCAGCAGTTTGTGCCCGGCCTGTAGCCGGTCCCGGAACTGTCGCGATTGGGCGGCCGCTTTCGATCGGTTGCGCTCGATGAACAGCGTGCCGGTCGCGCGCGCCAGCCAGCCGATGCCGGGCCACCCCGCCACCTCGGATTTTGAGACGAAGTAGATCCGCTTGGCGGCGTTCAGCACAAAGATGTCCAGCCAGCTGGAATGATTGGCGACCACAGCGCCCTGCCCCGCTATGGGCCGCCCCACAGCGTAAAACCCAATGCCCATCAGACGCAGTGCGTTGCGGCACACGAATACCGTGATGTAGGGCGTGACCGGACGCGCCACACCAAACACCGGACGCTCGACGGCGCGGATCGTCAACAGCACGATCAGCCCGCCAAACACGAGCAGCCCCAAAGGTGCGCCGCGCAGCAGCACCAGCAACCAGCCCAAAGCATCGACACGCGCCCTGGGCGGGGGTGCATCCCCTTGCCACGTCGCGTTCATGCGGCAGGGCCCTGGTACAGGCGCGCCTGCCGTTCATTCATTCGCTGGGTGTCGAGAATCAGACAGACATCGGTGGTGTTGAAACCGTGGTCGATAAACGCGCCTTCGCCGACAAAGCCTCCAAGGCGCAGATAGGCCTTGATCAGTGCGGGCACCGCCAGCATCGCCGCGCGGGCATCCAGCTGGCTCTCCGGCACAATGTCCATTTTCTGGAAGGCTGCCGGTTGCGCACGCACCCGCAGATCCTCCGGCGCCAGATGGCGATGGTGCAACAGGGATAAGGGCGCAGACAACGAGGCGATGTCGGTGCCATGAAAACTGGCGACCCCGAACAACACCTCGATATCATGCTCAGAGATGTATCGCGCCAATCCGTTCCACAGGTGGAACATCGCCATCCCCCCGCGGTAGTCGGGATGCAGGCATGACCTGCCCAATTCCAGAACACGGCGATCCGAGCCCAGCAGCACCGACAGATCATATTCATCGGCCGAGTAAAACTGGCCCGCGGCGATCGCCTGATCCCGGCGCATCAAGCGATAAACCCCGACAACCTGCTGGCGGCGCTCATCTGTCAGCAGCAGATGGTCAAAATATGGATCGAACCGGTCTTTCTCCAACCTTGCGTGATGATCCACAAGGTCACCGCCGCCGCCCAACTCCTCCACGAAAACCGCATAGCGCAGGCGCTGCGCGGCCTGAAGCTCGTCTTCGGTGCCGGCGAGTTTCACCGAAAACGGATTCTGCTGTGTCTTGGTCATCGCTGCAGAACCTGCCCCCGTGCCGTCTCGATGTGCCCGCTGATAAAGCTATAGCCCATTTTGCGCAACGCGGCACTGTGACTGGTTTACAATCTGCATGGTATCGTTAACCTTTTGGCAATATTCTTCAGCCATCAAATACGGGGATCAGGGCAACGCGAGTGCTATCAATGACGACTTTTCCTTCGTCTCGAAAATTCACGGTGACGCGGGCATTTACATTACTTTGCACCTGTCCGGTACCCCACTCCGGTCGATCGGGGTGTTGCACCAGCATGCCGGGTGACAGGATCGCGTTCAAATCTTCCATGACACCCTTTTCGCGCAGGAGACACTAGATGGGCCATACCAATGTTAACCTTGCCGCACTGATCGGCAGCCGCATCTGTCATGACCTGATATCGCCAATCGGGGCCATCAACAATGGGCTGGAGCTGTTGGGCATGTCGGGGGGGACCCCCGGTCCGGAGATCGACCTCATCCAGGAAAGTGTTGGCAACGCCAGCGCGCGCATCCGGTTTTTTCGCATCGCCTTCGGGGCCGCCGGGGAACAGATGATGGGACGCGCGGAAGTGATTTCGATTCTGGATGACCTGATGGAGGCCAGCCGGCTGGACGTTGCATGGGGCCCGATGGATGCGCAGCCGCGCGCCAGCGTCAGAATGTCCTTTCTCGCGCTCCAATGCCTGGAAAACGCGATGCCTTATGGTGGTCGTATCGAGATCAGCCAGCACGAAGGCAGCTGGCTGCTGCACGGCCGGGCTGACAAGCTGAACATAGATCAGCCGCTGTGGGATATTCTCGCCACCAGGGAACCACCAAAGGATCTGCGCCCCGCACAGGTGCAATTTGCCCTGCTGCCGCTGATCGCCGGTGACGATGGCAGACGGGTTGTCACCGAGATCAATGACGACGAGGTTAAACTGCGCTTCTAGGCGCGTATTGTCCCCTCTCCGGTCACCAGATACTTGAAACTTGTCAGCTGGGTTGCCCCCACCGGGCCGCGGGCATGCATTTTACCTGTCGCAATACCGATTTCAGCCCCCATGCCGAACTCGCCACCATCGGCAAACTGGGTCGATGCGTTATGCATCAGGATGGCGGAATCCAGTTCCGTCATGAAACGGCGGGCGGCGCCCCGGTCTTCGGTGAGGATACAATCGGTGTGGTTCGACCCGTGGGTCCGAATATGAGCCATTGCCGCATCCAGATCAGGTACCACGCGGGCCGCAATGATCATGTCGAGAAATTCACGGCCCCAGTCGTCCTCGCTGGCGGGCACGGTCCCCTCGATCCCTGACAATGCGCGGTCGGCGCGCACCTCGACGCCGGTATCGATCAATGCCTTGATGACGTCGCGGCCGATGGTCTGCGCTACGTCCTGATGGATCAGCAGGCACTCTGCCGACCCGCAAATACCGGTGCGCCGGGTTTTCGCATTCAGCACCACTTTCAGAACCTTTTCAGGGTCAGCGGCAGCATCAATGTATATGTGAACAATGCCCTCCAGATGGGCAAACACGGGTACCCGCGCCTCGCGCTGCACCAATCCGACAAGGCCTTTGCCCCCCCGCGGCACAATCACGTCGATCGTATCGGTCATCGTCAGCATCTCGGACACGGCCGCCCGGTCCCGCGTGGGGACGAGTTGGATCGCCTCTTCCGGCAGGCCCGCGTCCTTCAATCCCTGCACTAGGCAAGCATGCAGCGCTGTCGAGGAATGAAAGCTTTCCGACCCGCCGCGCAAAATCACCGCATTGCCGGCCTTCAGGCAAAGCGCACCGGCATCAGCCGTCACATTCGGGCGGCTTTCGTAGACCACGCCAACAACCCCCAAAGGGGTGCGCACGCGCTGGATGTGCAACCCGCTGGGCTGGTCCCATTCGGCAATCACCTCGCCCACCGGATCGGTCTGCTCTGCCACTGACCGCAGCCCGTCGATGATACCGCGCAGCCTGTCTTCGTCCAGCGCCAGGCGGTCCATCATCGCACCCGACAGGCCCTTGTCACGGCCAAAGGCCAGATCCTTTTCATTAGCCTCAAGAATGGCGGCCCGGTGGTCCCACACATGTTCCGCCGCCGCAATCAGCGCCGCGTGTTTCCGCTCCGCAGTGGCAAATCCCAGCGTGGCTGCCGCCGCCTTGGCGCGCTTGCCGATTTCTGCCATCAACGCTGGAATATCTTCTAAATCTTTCATTACGTTACGCCCCATACTTGAAGTCGTTGCCGTGGCCTGGACAATGGCCGGCACAGATCAGAGTGCCATATCGTCACGATGAATCAAAGCCGCGCGCCCCGGGTACCCCAGCAGCGCCTCGATTTCCTGCGACTGACGGCCTTTTATGATACGTGTCTCATCGGCGGTATAGCGACACAGACCATGGCCCAGAACATGCCCCGATGCATCGGCGATTGCTACCGCATCGCCACGCTGAAAACGGCCATCAATCGCGGCAACACCCGCGGGCAGCAGGCTTTTGCCAGACATCAGGGCCTTTACGGCCCCTGTGTCCAATGTGACCGTTCCTTTGGGTTTCATCGCAGCAATCCAGCGTTTTCGGGCCGCGCGCGGGTCCGTATCTGCGGTAAACCACGTGGCGGGCGACCCGCTGTCAAGCAGCCTCAGAGGGTTGTTCGGCGACCCTTCGGTGATTGCCATCGCACAGCCTGCGGCTGTCGCCGTTTTGGCCGCCATCAGCTTGGTTTTCATCCCGCCCTTGGACAGGCCTGATCCCGCGTCCCCCGCCATCGCCTCGATCTGCGGTGTAATTTTTTCGATCACGTCAAAACGAGTGGCGTCCGGGTCGTCGACGGGATTGGCCGAATAAAAACCATCCACATCGGACAACAGGATCAACTGATCCGCCCCGACGGTCACGGCCACCTGCGCCGCGAGGCGATCATTATCGCCAAACCGGATTTCATCGGTGGCTATGGTATCGTTCTCGTTCACGATCGCCACAACGCCCAATGACAGCAGTTGTTCCAGCGTTGCACGGCTGTTCAGATAGCGGCGACGATCCGTGCTATCCTCCAGCGTGACGAGAACCTGTGCTGTGGTGATGTCATGTGGTGCAAGCGCCTCCTCGTAGGCGCGCGCCAGCCTGATCTGTCCCACGGCAGCTGCGGCCTGAGACTGCTCCAACGGCAATTCCGACGCGGGCAGTTTCAGGGCCTCACGTCCTAATGCAATGGACCCCGAAGAGACCAGCACGACATCCACACCGTGCGATTTCAACCAGGCCACGTCTGCTGCAAGCGAGGTCAGCCAGGCGGAGCGCAAGTGCCCGGTTGCGCGATCCACCAGCAGTGCCGAGCCGATCTTGACAACCACGCGGCGCGCTGTCGTCAGGGATGCCACGGCTCATCCTCCACCGCCGGGCGATGACGCAGGCGATCCTCGTCAATCTGCCCGCGCAAGGCGCGCAGCACCTCCGTGACACCTTCGCGCGCCACGCCAGACATCATCATGACCTGTCCACCGCTGGCTTTTTCCAATATAGCACGGCGGCTTACACGCTCTTCCTCATCCAGCGCATCGATCTTGTTCAACACTGTCACGCGCGGCTTTTCGGCCAGATCCCCGCCATAGGCTTCGATCTCGTCAATGATTGTTCTGTAATCCTCGGCCACGGTCTCCGAGGTGCCATCCACCAGATGCAGCAGCACCGAACAGCGTTCCACATGGCCCAGAAACAGATCACCCAAGCCGCGCCCTTCAGACGCGCCCTCGATCAGTCCCGGAATATCAGCGACGACAAATTCGGTATTGTCCACGCCCACAACGCCCAGGTTGGGGTGCAGGGTCGTAAAGGGATAATCGGCGATCTTCGGGCGCGCATTCGAAGTTGCCGCCAGAAACGTCGACTTGCCCGCGTTGGGCAGGCCCAGCAGGCCCACGTCCGCGATCAGTTTCAGGCGCAGCCACAGGGTGCGTTCCACCCCTTCCTGGCCCGGGTTGGCCCGGCGCGGCGCCTGATTGGTGGCAGATTTGAAGTGGAGGTTGCCAAACCCGCCGTTACCGCCCCGCGCCAGCTGTACGCGCTGGCCCACTTCGGTTAGGTCGGCAATCACGGTTTCCTGATCTTCGTCAAGGATTTCAGTGCCAACCGGAACACGCAGGACGATGTCGTCCCCGTCTTTACCGGTGCGCTGACGGCCCATCCCGGGCTGACCGTTCTTGGCAAAGAAATGCTGCTGGTAGCGAAAATCAATCAGCGTGTTCAGCCCCTCGACCGCCTCTGCCCAAACAGACCCGCCGGTGCCGCCATCCCCGCCATCGGGACCGCCGTATTCGATGTATTTCTCACGCCGGAAACTGACGCAGCCGCCACCACCCGCACCGGAACGGATGTATACTTTGCACAGATCGAGAAACTTCATGCTGGCTTCCTAGCCTTTAGGGGCGCTGCCCTCAATCACAGTTTTCGCAGATAGGTCCAGGTCGGCACGGTTGTGTCGCGCGCCACGCTGAAACTTTCCGCGTCCCCCAGATACTCAAAGCCGCAATGGGTCAGCACCCGCGCCGAAGCCGGATTGTCCTGAAAAACACTGGCAAACATGGTGCAGTTGTTCAGCGGATTGGCATCGACCAGCGCCTGAACGGCATCCGATGCAAGGCCGGTGTTCCAGTAAGGCGGTGCGACCCAGTAGCCGACCTCGGATTGCTCCCGGTCCATGCGTTCAAGGGAAATCAGCCCCATCACCTCGGACGCGCCGGATTTTGACCCATCCATCGCCCAGACGTCCTCGTCCCGTTCATCCGCCATGGCGCGCGCCACGAAGGCTTCGGTCATCCCCGGAGGAACAGGGTGCGGAATGGAGGTTGTCATCCGCGCAACACGCGCGTCCCCGCCATACAGTTCGATGAGGCCCATATCTGACTTGCGCAGCGGGCGCAGGTCAAAACGCTCCGTTTCCACCACGGGCTGTAATGCGATCTTTTTCATTTCCATCGTCATGTCCCTCCTCCGAACAGTACGAACAGGACCGAGGCGACGGTCAACGTCGCGAGGGTCCACATTAGATAGGGTTCATAAGCCGTGCCTGCTACCGTCCTCGCGATCGCATCACCAGCAAGTGTCCACAGTGGATGCAGAAAAACCTGGCACCCGAGCAAAACCAGCGCGATGGTCAGCGTCGCCTCCAGCGTTGCGGTTCCAGGGGCGACGAAGGCAGTGAAACCGCCGACAATCATCGCCCAGGCCTTTGGGTTGAGAGGATGCACGATCAGCCCCGCGAGGAAGCCCGGTGCCGATCCGGCTTCTCGGGTCGTTCCCAACCGCATGTTCGCCACCTTCCACGCCAGCCAGATGATGTAGGCGGCACTGATATATTTCAGCATCTCGAACACCCATGGCGCGCGCGCGGCCAGTTCCATCAGGCCATAGCCCACCGGCCAGATCACCAGCTGTTTGCCCAGGGCGACACCGGCCACGAAAGGCAGCGCCGCGCGAAACCCAAACCGCGCGCCCGTGGCCATCAGCGCCATGTTGGCGGGTCCGGGTGTACCGACCTGCGACGCTGCGAAGACCGCGAAACTGGCGACGGCGACACTCATGCCCTGCCCTCCCACGCGTCGCTGGTAAGCGCCATCTTCTGCACCGACACCGTTGTGCGCAACGCCGGGGACAGCACATCCTCACGGTGGGTCGGCGCGAAACCGAGCCCTGACAAAAGGCGGCAGGATGCGGTGTTTCCCACGATGTAGCCCGAGGTCAGCGGCGCTTTGCTTGTGGCGAAGTGTTTGTCGACCAACGCCTTGGCTGCTTCCGTGGCATATCCCTTTTGCCAATAGGGTTCCCCCAGCCAGTACCCAAGGTCGTCATCGACGCCACAGGCACCGATCACCTCATCGGCCCGCGTGATCGCAAAGGTCAGGTCATCGTCGGATTGGCGGGCAAAGAAGCTCAGCGCGTCCGCTTCGGTATAGGGATGGGGCACGCGCGTCAGCCAGCGCGATACCGACAGGTTGCCGATCAGGTCCGCTACCCGCGCTGCGTCCGTATCGCGAAAGCGACGGAGCACAAGCCTTGTGGTATGGATGCAAGTCGACATCGTCGAGACCTAACACTTTGGTATGGCAAAAATGAGAAAGGGGACCGGCGGTATCGCCGATCCCCCTGAATGTGTCATGTCCTTGAGGAAGGGCTTATTCAGCGGCCTCCGCCACCGGCAGGACCGAAATAAACGTACGGTTTTTCAGACCTTTGTGGAATGTCACGGCGCCATCGACAGTTGCAAAGATCGTGTGATCCTTGCCCATGCCAACGCCTTCGCCCGGCCAGAACTTGGTCCCGCGCTGACGCACGATGATATTGCCGGGGATAGCCGCCTGGCCACCGTAGAGTTTCACGCCAAGACGGCGGCCCGCTGAGTCGCGGCCGTTCCGGGATGAACCACCTGCTTTTTTATGTGCCATCTGGTCTCTCCTTAGCCTTTGCTGAGTTCTTTGGCCTGTTCGATCCAGCCTTCACGCTCGATCCGACCTTTGAACGACAGTTTCTCGTCCATAGCAGCTACGTCCTCATCGGTCCATGCTGCGATTTGTGCAAATGTCGTGACATCCGCTGCGTGCAGTTTCTTCTCCAGCGCAGGGCCCACGCCGCTGAGCTGCTTCAGATCGTCCGCGCCAGCGGCCTTGGCTTTCGGAGCCGCTTTGGCCTTCGGCGCCTCTGCTTTGGCCTCGGCCTTTTTCGGGGCTGCCTTCTTGGGAGCCGCTGCCTCAACCGCCTTCACCGAGACGGAACCCGCACCCATCGCCGCCTTGACGCCGGACTTACCGGCACCGGAGGCCAGAATATCGGTGACCTTGACGAGCGTCAGCTTCTGACGGTGGCCCTTCGTGCGCTTGGAAGAGTGCTTCCGGCGACGCTTGACGAAATTGATGACTTTCTCGCCCTTGATCTGATCGACGACCTCGGCCTGAACACCGGCGTCCTTGACGAAGGGTGCGCCGACAACAGTCTTGTCGCCTCCCAGCATCAGAATGTCATTGAATTGGATTTTTTCACCTGCGTCAGCAGCCAGTTTCTCAACGCGGAGCGTGTCGCCCGCCTGAACCTTGTACTGCTTGCCGCCGGTCTTGAGGACCGCGAACATGCGTCTTTCCTTTGCTCTACCGCGTCCTGTGGTCCCCGGTTCCGGGCGTTTTGGCCTGCTGGCCACCTCGAACAGCGCACCCGATTAAGAGTGATCGTGATATAAACCGACAAGGCCCGGCGAACCGGACCTTGCACATGAAGCTGCCATTTGCACCAGCTGCGTGCCCATGTCAAGCAGCATCAGGCCTAGATGTCATTGCCCGATGCGTTCAGAGCGACAGCACGGCCAAGGCCGTAGGCGACTTCGCGAAAAACATCCTCATAACCGGCAAACAAGGCCGCATTCAGCGCAACACCGGCGGGGCTGCGCGAAAAAGCCAGATATGCCTCCAGATCAGGCAGGTCCAAGGGTTGGTAGGCCAGCAGAAAATAGCCATTAATCCAGTCTTTCGACTCCTCCCGCAAACGGTTCTCCGACGCCCAGACGTCTTTCAGAATATCGCTTTCCGACATCTCCAGCAGGCGACCATCCGCAAGGCCCTGATAAAACTGGAAGCTGCTGCTCATCGTGATTGCGACGTTAAGCTCCAGCAGATCATTCGCTTCGACGAAAGCGGCGACAAGACCCGCGTGCGGATCCTTGTCTTTGGACAGTTCCCGGTATGTCTCCGCTGCGGCATCCTGGACAGCCTCGTCCAGCATGGCCTTCCGGGCCGCGATTTCCAATTCGGTGATGGTTTGACCGCGTTGCGTATCGAAGAACGCGACGCATCCATCCAGCGCGGCGTCATCGAGCCCCTGCTGCAAGGCAAGGTACAGCAGATCCTGCATCCGGGAGGGGTCATAAAGCCGTTCCACCTGGTTGTGCCACAGTGCACCGCCCTGCCCGGCCAGCATGTCGGCATTCAGACCCTCCGCATCCTGCAGCCCTTCCAACCGGATGACATCGGTTAGTTCGGGTATGCGCATGGCATCCATCAAAACGGTGATACGTGCGTCCGCCCAAGCGGGCATTGCTGCCCCGCACAGCACAATCACAAGCGCGAGGACACGCATGATCACAGGTCCTGACTGGGCTGCAGAGATTGCATCCGCTGGGCGACCGCCTCATACCGGTTGGCCATGATCTCGAACTGCACCGCGTTCATCAGCTCGTAGACCCGTTGCATCTTGGGGTGCTCCAACGCATCCGCGTAAGCCGTTATATCCGCGTGCGAAAACGCCTGATAGGTATAGGCGGACCCGGACAGGCCGGCCATCTGCATACCCCGGCGCAATTCGCCTTCCTGCGCTTTCAGGCTTTCGCGCAGGTCTGCTTCCTCCATCCGAAGCTCGATCACACCGGCCGAGGCCGCCGCCATCAGGAACCGCACCTGCACCTCCTGTATTGCGCGTACGGAGGCATCTTCGGACCCGGTCGCCTTGTTGAGACGCTTGAGTTCTTCAAGCCGGGGGGAGCCGATGCGCACCAGACCCGCCACAATCGCCTCGCCGCTTTCGGTCTTCAGGTCCTCGTCTTCCTTCATGTGAGAGGCGTTTTCCGCGACGACCAGCCTCTGACCCAGATCAGAGGCGTAGAAGTCCACCGCATGTGTCAGCAGATCATCGTCGAGCGTCTGAGACAGGATTTCAAGCGCCATCCCATGCATCTGTTCCGTGTCGAACACATCCTCCACAAGCCGCGTCCATTCCGAGCCGAAGTCATCCGCCTCAAGCCCGATCATGTTGGGCGCATTCTCCGCGCTCAACCGAATGCTCTCCAACGCCACGTCAAATCCCGTCACTTCAAGAAAGGCTTCAAGCCGGTCCAGATTGGCGGCCCGAGCGGGCGTCAGAAACACCAGCCCCACCAGGGCGGTCATCAAAAGAAAGGCGCTGTGACGGATCAGAGCGGTCATGGGTATCTCCTGCATCGTTTTGGCCTGTTTGCCAGTCGCCGCGAAGCTTAGGGCATTTGTACGAACGAGCAATGAAATTTCCCGTGTTCACCGAATGCAGGCTGATCCCCTCTTGTCACAGCCCGCAAAGCCTAATAAACGCCCATCCACCAGACCCCCGCGGAGAGGTGCCGGAGTGGTCGAACGGGGCGGTCTCGAAAACCGTTGTGGGTGCAAGCCTACCCAGGGTTCGAATCCCTGTCTCTCCGCCATTTTTGGCTAAGACAACTCACCTCAACACACTGATATCAGAGTAAGATTCGGCATTTTCGCGCTGACGGCGGTGTTTGGTCCGCTTGATTTGCTGCACATTTTGCACCACAATTTGCTGCACAAATGCGGAGATTTTCCGTCGTGAGCATTGCCAAGCGGGGTCGCACCTTTCACCTGAGACGTCGCGTTCCACGCCGGTATCGCGGGGTTGAGCCGCGCGAAACGGTCTGGATCAGCCTGCACACCGACTCTGAAATGCTTGCGAGGAGTAAGGCAGATCGCGCGTGGAGCCAGATGATAGAGGCCTGGGAGGCCCGTCTGGCCGGGAACAGCGAGGATGCGGAAGTCCGTTACGAAGCCGCCCGCGACCTCGCCCGGGCGCGGGGCTTCCGGTATCTGGACGCGGGCAGTGTGGCCAAACTGCCGGTCGAGGACGTTGTAGAACGCGTCGAGGCCATTCCGGCCCTCGCGAACCAGCCCGACCCCGTCGAGGCCGCCGCCCTTCTCGGCACTGTTCCCGAACCGCGCATCACGGTCACCAAGGCGCTGCAACTCTATTGGACGCTCGCGAGAGAGAAGACCTTCGGCAAGAGTGAGGACCAGCTGCGCCGCTGGGAAGCGCCACGCAAGAAGGCTGTGAAGAACTTCGTCGCGGTCGTTGGCAACAAGGAGATCGCCAACATCACCCGCGACGACATGCTGGACTTTCGCCAGCACTGGCTCGACCGGATCGAGGCGGGAGAGGTCACGGCGAACTCGGCCAACAAGGACCTCATCCACCTCGGCGACGTGCTGAAGACCGTGAACACGATGAAGCGACTTGGCCTGGAGCTGCCGCTCGGCGAGTTGTCCTTCAAGGAAGGTGAGAAGCTGACGCGGCCACCCTTCAGCGAGGACTGGATCAGGACACGCCTGCTCGCCCCCGGTGCGCTCGACGGGTTGAACGGTCAGGCGCGCGCTTTGCTCCTGGGGATGATCAACACCGGCTACCGCCCGTCCGAAGGGGCGGCGCTGACAGCAGACACGATCCGGTTGGACTGCGACGTGCCGCATATCTCCATCGAACCCGAGGGACGGCAGTTGAAGAGCCACTATGCGCGCCGCGTGATCCCGTTGACCGGTGTCTCTCTAGAAGCCCTCAAGCAGTACCCCGAGGGCTTTCCCCGCTACCGGAACCGCGCCACCCTGAGCGCGGTCGTAAACAAGTTCCTCCGCGCCAACGGCCTGCTCGAGACCCCGCGCCACTCGATGTACTCCCTGCGACATGCCTTTGAAGACCGGATGCTTGCCGCCGGGATCGACGACCGCATCCGCCGCGACCTTTTCGGTCACCGGCTCGACCGGGAACGATACGGCAAGGGCGCGTCGCTGGAACACGTCGCAGAACTCGTCGCGCGCATCGCCTTCTGAGCCAGCAGCGCCCGCGCACGGCGCTGCGCGTCCGACAGCTGCTCCTCCTTCTTCACGGCCGCGGCCAGTTCCACTTCCAGCCGCTCGAAGACTGGCGCGAAGGCCGGGTCGTTAGCGACCAGCACGGCGACCTTCACCAGCGCCGCCTCGATCCGCAAGGCATCGACTGGCTGGGCCGAACGCGTACGAGACGTTGAAGGGCGTGCTGACAGTGTCATGCGAGATAGCATGGGGCGGCGCGTGCGTCTTGTGCAGGGCATCAACCCGCGGCTCGCAAAACAGCTTGCCATAGCGTGCAGATCGGACAGTTGGATTGTCTGGCGCTTCGGCGTTTCGTGATGAATTCGACCGGCGACCGGCGCACCTCAGAGCGCTGCTGCCGTATTTCGAATCAAGCCGGTTCGGTCGGCAGCATTGGCTCGTTGGAATCATGCGAAAGATCGCCTGAACCGCCGCTTGGGAGAGCCGCCAGGGAGAACGGAAGGGGATGGCAAGATAAAGCGAGTTCCTCGCTGGCCGGGCCTGTGGCCCTAAGCTGTTGTCTGCACATTGTTTTTTGGCGCAACGCACGATGAATCGCACGGTGTCTTGCGGCAAGGTTTCCCCGTTTTATGAATGATTTCAATGCCCTGACGTGGCACGCCGCGCGGTGCCTTCACGCGATAGCCCGCTACGACTTCTCTTTGCACGCCATGCTTCGACACCCCTCAAACACCGCTTGATTGACCCGGAACAGGCGTTGATCGTGGCTGCATGACCCGCAACGAAAGCGACTTCCACATCCGCCCCGGCAAGGTCCGGGCCCGCACCCAGAGCGCCCCGCGCGTGCGGCGCCAGGCGCGGGGATTTCTGGCCGATGTACATCGTGCAATCCGCCGTGCGGGGGGCGATCCAAACCAGTTGGCCGGGAAGAGGAAGGCAGCGGACGGTTCAACGCCCGGGGTCGGGGTGCCAAGGTGGCGGCGGCGTTGAAGGGCCGGAATCCGTGGTCCCGCGGCCTGGACGGGACCCGAACGCGGGCCCGCCGGGTGACCGTGAAAGCGCGGATCGTGAAGCTGAACCCGCAGCGTGGCGCGACGCGTGGGCGCTCTTTCGTCAGCGCCAAGGCGGTTGAAGCCCATCTGCGGTATTTGGAGCGCGATGGCGTCACCCGCGACGGTGAGAAGGGACAGGTCTATTCCACAGATGCGGACATCGCCGACGGTCGGGACTTCCTCGACCGGGGTCGCGACGACCGGCACCAGTTCCGCTTCATCGTCTCGGCCGAGGATGGCGTTGATCTGTCCGACCTGCGCCAGACGACCCGCGATCTCATGACCCAGATGGAGGCCGATCTGCAGACGCGGCTCGATTGGATCGCTGTCGATCACTACAACACCGGGCATCCGCATAGCCATATCCTGGTCCGGGGCATGACCGATGACGGCAAGATCCTGAACATCGCTGGCGACTATATCGCGCATGGAATCCGCGAACGCGCGAGCGGGATATTGACGCTGGAACTGGGTCGCCAGACCGACCTTGAGGTCACCGATCAGTTGCGCCGCGAAGTAAACGCAGAGCGCTTTACCCGCCTCGACCGGATGCTGATGGCCGAGCAGCGGGCGAACAACGAGTTCGCCGATCTGCGACCGGACAAGGACATGCTGGAGACGATGAAGCGCAACCGGGCGCTGTTGATCGGGCGGGCACAGTATCTCGAAAAACTCGGACTTGCGCAGCAAATCGACCCGGGCGTCTGGCATCTGAATGACAGCGCGGAACCGACCCTGCGTGCGATGGGGGAGCGCGGTGATATCATCAAATCCATGTATCGCGCGTTGGAGGCCAACGACCTTGAAGGGCAACGCGGGACGGCGCAACTCACGATGCACAGAGACGGACTGCAGCAGCAGATTGTCGGTCGCCTGCTCGCCAAGGAACTCGCGGGCGACGGGTCTGGCGACCGGATGCAGCTGGTCATTGACGGCACCGACGGTCGGGTGCACCAGATCGAGCTCCGCGCTGACCAGTGTGACGGCATCGGACGCGGCATGATCGTGTCGGCGACACCTCCGCTAACCGAGCCACGGGCGGCTGATTGGAACATCCTCTCGGCCACTGAGAATGACGGCAACTATCGCCCGTCCCGGCACATCGAAATCGCAACGGAACAGGGGATCACGCCCGATCCGGACCGCTTCGTTGCGGCCCATGTGCGCCGCCTTGAGGCCCTGCGGCGAGCCGGGATCGTTGAGCGTCATGGCGATGATCACTGGTCGGTGCCACAAGACCTGCCGAAACGCGGGACGGCCTACGACCGCAAACGCCACGGACGCGGCCCGCGCATGGCGGTATTGTCACCCATCGGTCTGGACCAGCAGGTGACCCACGAAGGCGCGACCTGGCTCGACCGGGAACTGGTGGCGCAGCGGCGGGATTCAGTGAGGGAGACCGGCTTCGGCGCAGAGGCAGGCCGGGCGATGGACCGCCGCAAGCGCGTGCTGGTAGCGCGCGCGGACGCGGTCGACCTTGGGGAAGGACGCATCCGCGCGCCCAAGGACTTGATTCAACGCCTGGAGGGGCGTGAGGTCGACCGCGTTGGCCGCGCCATGGCAGCGGAACGCGGCCGCGACTGGACCCCTATCAAAACCGGCAGCCGCTTCGGAGGCGAACTGGTCGGCAGCACCCAACTCCCCAGCGGCCGCTTCGCCATGATCGACAACGGCCTCGGCTTCAGCCTCGTCCCATGGAACGGCGCGCTGGAACGACGGATGGGGCAGCAGATCGGAGGTGTTGGACTGCCGGGAGGCGGTGTGGACTGGGCGTTCGGCCGGAAGCGGGGGCTTGGGTTGTGAGCTTCCGCCCGTTCAGTTGCCTTGCGTCAGCAATCGCTGCGCATCTTGTTTGCCCAGACCGCCGACTCTGGCGGAATCTCCGCCCCCGGATCGGTGGGCAGGCATCCAAGTCAAGGCATCCGAAACAGGTCCATCCGGTCATCCCTCACATTTCGCGTCGGGACTGATCGATTGATCCGAACTGACCCGGGCGCCATCTGGCAGTGGCATAATCACCCTTCCTCGACGCTGACGACCACCTCCATGGCGGGGAGATCGGTATCTTCTCCCTGGAAGCTGCCGGCTACCGGAGCGATCTGGGACATGTTTCGCGCAACGGCCACCGGGATCAGGTTGGCCGATCCCAAGGACCTGTTGGTTGGGTCGAACGGGATCCAACCGGCCCCGGGAACGAAGACTTCGACCCATGCATGCGTGGAGCCCGCGTCAGCTGATCCAAGCCGGTCATGTGTGGGATCGTAGAGGTAGCCGGACACTATACGCGCTCCAAGACCCAACGTCCGGACGGCCTCGGCAAAGAGGACGGCGAAGTCGCGGCACGAGCCCCAGCCTCTGTCCAGAGTTTCCAGTGGCCCTTGCGTGCCTTCCGTCTCGCGGCTCTGATACGCGATCTGCGCTGTGATCCCGTTGCTGATATCCTTCAGGAGGGACAGCGTATCCGTGGGCCTGCCCATGACGAATTGCTCGACCCAGTTCAACAAGTGCCCGGCGTCGTCGGCGTATTGCGGCGTGGAGAGTGCCCCGAGATCTGTCCAGTCCTCGGCGGAATAAAGGAATGGGTACGACGCCGCGGAGGCTGCGATAGGGAAGACGGGCCAGTCAGGCGCGGTGAGAACGGCAATCGTGCGGGACCGGATCGAGAGCGTATCCGTTGTGACAGCAAAGTTGGCGATGGCGATGGCGTTTCCGAAAACATCGTGGGACCAGACGATACGAGCGGTCGGGGCTATCTCAAGGTCGAATTTTGTCAGGGTGAGGTCCCGCATCTCTCGGGGACGCAGCATCAGCCTGTGCGGACCAAGAACCACGGCGGAGCGATAGCGGTAGCTGGTCGTGTGTATGATCGCAATCGACGGCATGGGACGGGCCTAAGACGACAGACCGCCTGAGCGACGCCGACCTTGACCTGTGCCCTCCGGCATCGCCGCGCGCCAGGCCGAAGTGCTTTTGCAGCGGGCACAGATGCGCTGGCCGAACCCTTCGCTCCCAAAAGAAGCTCTACAGCGCAGGCAGGCCCGCTCCTGCGGTCCGTCACCAAGCGCACGTTTGGGTTGATCAATGATGATGTAATTTTCCTTCGTTGGCATCATTTTCTCGCAATCCCTTGTCTCATTGAAACACTTGCCCCACACCGTTCGGATAGAATCAAGTCCGCGGTCGGCACGGCATTCCTTCATTCTCAGCCTTGTGAACATCAAAGATCTCCCGCGGCACCGCTCGCGGTGCATGGTCGTCGGTTTTCGGGTCAAGGAGATCGATATCCTCCTGCGTCGTCCGCGATCCCGAGTAGAGATAGCGGAGTTGCGCCTCGGACACCCCGTCTGCTTGCATGACGAGTTGCACCATCGGATCAGCCAGCATTTGTTCGAGAAAGACCTGTGACAAGTCCTTTCCGGACAGTTTGTCTTTCGCGCGGGCGCGGTCGAGATCGACCAGCGAAACGGACAGGCTCCGTGTCAGTCCTGAATGGGAGTCGCGTGGGCGCAGTTGAGCAACGACCGAAGCCTTCCAGGCTTCGGGGTCCTTGTGATCAGGCGGTGTGGCGACATCTGTCTCGACATCATACTCACCGGCAGGAAGCGTTTCATCGAAGCCGGGAAGCTTGAAAGGCCGGCAAAAAATCGCGACGGTCTTGGCTCTTTGGTCGTCCATATCGGGCACTCCATTGAATTGAAGATCTGTTTCGCGCCGGCATGCCAAACCAGCCCACTTCAGCGCGGTCTTCAGGATTTCGTGGAATCCGGCGTACTCGACTTCGAACCGGCATCGGGCGCATTGATTTCCGGTTCCTTCTTCGACGGTTCTGCGGATTTGGGTTTCAGCAGGGCGGCAGCTCTTGTCGTCAGGTCTTTGAAAGACATTATCTTTTTCCTTTTCGGGTTTTCCGCTGGACGTTCCGTGCCTTGTACAGGCTCGAGTTCTCAAAAGCGGCTCATCGTTATGTGGGCATGGACCGGCCGTTCACCTGTGGCGCGGTGTCGGGCAAGGCGGCGGAACTTGACAACCGCAGGCTCGCCGGTCGGTCTTTTGGACATCACACCAGTGTCAGGACACGGTGGGGTTCCCGGTCCAGTGCAATTCCTTTCAACGATTGCTTGCCATGAACACTCTTTGCGACATCGGGAGCGCTCATTGCCCGCATGAGCGCGCTGTAGCTCAAGCCCATCTTCATCTCGGACCCGACGGGTAAGGTGATATGGGCGGTATCGACAACGGTGTGGTCGCTCGTCGCACCGATCAACCCAAACCCCGATGGAAGACACAGGCCACTTGCATTCGTATCCTGTTCCCCGATGGCAAGGACGGCTCGGTTTCCTTGACCGCCATCCGAAACCAGTTCGAGCTGCCCCTGTTTCGGGACACTCGGTCTCATCGATATTGAGCTCGGTTTGGGCCTTGCTTCGATTACTTCGGCAAAGAGAGCAAATGCATCTGTATGAAGACCATTGATCGGTTGCCCTGACACCGGGTCGATGCCCAACAGGATCGCCTCTCCCAGACGCAGATTGTTGATCCGCCCAGTCGCCCCTTTGCCGAGTGCCCATGCCAGATTGGCCGAGCCGCCGCCAGACACCAGCGCCACACACGGTCCGCATTCGCTTTCGACCTGGTCGGCCAGTCGCGAGAGCATGGCCATATCGCCAGGCGTCGGTGCAACGTTGCCCAAGCAGGCGAAGTTTGCGGCAATCCCCTTGAAGGCGACACCCTGCGTTGCAACAACCCGTGAGGCGAACTCGTTGAGGTTCTCCGCCATTATGCCTTCGCGCAAATCACCCATTTCCACCATCAGGATGATATCGTGTACGGCCCCCTGATCCTTTGCGGCAGCGCCGAGCTTCAGGATGGTATCAATCTCCGTATTGTAGCTTGCGTCACAGGAAAGAATGACGTCGTTCTTCTCATTCACCAATGGTGCGCGGATCATCGAGATTGAGCATGCGATCCCTGCTGCCCGCATCCGAATGACGTTGCTGACGCGCGCGTCGGCAAGGCCAACAACGCCACCGTCCAGCATGGCCATTGCAACGTCAGGATGGCCGCATACGGCCTTGGTCACACCGGTGACGGAGATTCCACGAGCAGCAAGTCGACGGACGAGGCATCGCGCGTTTTCCTGGATCTTGCCCAAATCAATCTCCACGCGCGGCGAGGTCATTCCGCGGCCACGAAAGGCATGGGCCGAAACTGTGGAAAGGCGGCAAGAACCATGTCGGTAAGACGCGCCTCCGGCCGCGTCAGCGCGTCCGTCACCGGGATGCTGAGATCGCGCGAAAGACGCTTCATTTCATGATCGACCTCGGCCTCGGTCATTGCCTCGTGGTTGAGTGTCAGACCGATCACCCGCGTTTCGGCAAAGGCTTCAATAAGGGCGATTTCGTCCCGAGGTTCCGGCATTGGCATGTCGGGGAAGTCGCAGCGATGGACCCGCTTGGGCGCATGTTGAAGAATGACGGCCTGTGGCTGGCTTCCGCGCAGGATGAAGGCCGATGTGCAAAAGGCCGGATGGCTGAGTGCGCCTTGGCCTTCGATCAGGATGATATCAGGCTCTTCGTGTTGAGACGCCTCAACAATCACCCGCTCGAGTTCGCCACAGCAAAATTGCGGCGGGACAGCATCCATGGCGACACCGTATTTCGCGCCTTGCATCAGCCCGGTCTGTCCGGTGCCGACGAGAACCGTCTTGATGCCAAGCGCATTCAGCGCCTTCGCCAGGACAGTTGCCGTCGTGCGCTTGCCGATGGCGCAATCGGTTCCCAGCACAGCGATGCGGATCGCCTTGACCTTGGACACGCTTCCGTCAAACAAACGCATGTCCTTGCTGGGCCTTGGTTTGCGGATATCACGGATCGTCACCTTGGCTGTTTCAGCGGCAGCCGAAATCTCGGGGTCATCGCCAAGGTATTCGTGCAGCCCTGCAACGATGTTCATCCCGAGCGCGATTGCATCGAGCACGATCTCGCGATCTGCAACCGATAGCTTTCCTGTCGAGGGCGCCATCCCGTAAATCAACGTGTCAGGGATATGCGCTTCACGCACAACCGCAGCCTCGAGGTCTCCAACGATGGGGATGCCATTGCTCACATTGTCCAGCACCTGCCCGCTGTCGCGCCCTTCAAGTCTGCCGTCGATGACCGAAAGAATTCGGTATGCTTGCGAGTGGCGGACAAGCCCATTCGCGGTCTTGCCGTCGATCTGTCCGAAGTTTCCCTCGCAATAGACCACCGCTGTGGGCGCGTCCTTGGATAGAACCTCGCGGGCATGAGGTAGATGTGATACGGGCACATACGGTGGGGCTTGCGGACCCATGGTTGACAGCCGTGTCTCCAGTTTTTGTTCATTGATCGGTTTCATGATGTTTCCTTTGCCAAGACGGCTCCGTGTCGGGCCGATCACATGACGCATTCGCGCCGAAGAGCCGTGTTTCAATCCGGATCGGGAGTATTACTCGTTGAGGATGCAGCGTCCCCGTGATCGCTGAAAGTTCCGGTGGCATTCCCATCTGTTTCCCGATCTGTCGAGATGCGCGTTGTCAGGAAGATCGATAAGCGTGCATCCAGTATCGGACGCGGCAAAGCCCCGGTCGCACTTCCACCCTGGCCCATGGCTCGCATCGTAAAAGAAGGCGTTTTCCGGAACTGCAACGGCTTCACACATATCGTCGTTTTCGAAGAACCCCCGCTCGCAGATCCAAGGCTGGCCGTAGCCTGCCCCATTCAGAAAGGCGTTTTCCGGAACTGCAATTTCGACGCAGGTGTCACCGTCGATCTCGTAGGTCCGATCACATTTCCATGCAGGCCCATACCCGCTATCCGCCAGATACGCGTTTGGCGGGAGAACGATCTCCAGGCAAAGATCGTCCACTTTCATGTAACCGCGAAGGCAGCTCCAACTCTTGCCCGATGGGTCGAGAAATCCGTCATCGGGAACCATGACCTCGAGACAGGTTGCATCATCGACCTCCTGAAACCCGTGTAAGCACTCCCAACCTGCGCCATAGGTTCGGTTCGTCGGGTAGGCATTCTCCGGAACGATGATGGCAATACACTCATCACCATCACGCCGAAACGACTGAGCGCATTCCCATCCATCGCCATAGCTTTTGGCCTGCGCATTTGGGGGCATCGGGGCAACCTGAGCCTGAACGGAAGAGGGCGATCCGAGTGCGATGAGCACGACGAAGGCGAGACCGAGGAGTCCTGCGGAGGCCATTGCGGAGCGACTTGGCCCCTTTGACAGCATATCTGCGATGCCCATAGACGAAACGGGCGTCAATTCGAGATACCTACGATGCATCAAGCTCGAGACCTTCGATACACGCCTGCGCCAGTTCGCGGTTGGGGCCATCTGATCCCGGCATCGTCGCCCAACCCGCTTCCATGACCGCGTCACGCCGCTTGAACGACGATGCCTCCCGGATCGTTGCGAGCTTTGCAATGCGTTCATTGTCGGTTCGGGACCTGTCGAGGCAGAAGGGCACAAGTGCTGCGATCACTTCGTCCTGTGCCATCTCGCTTGCCATCTTGTCCGCGCCGCCTCCGGTCATCCATCCGCCCCAGGAAAATCCAACGATGCCGACAAAGGCCGCGCCAAGGAGCGCGCCGTAGATGCCGGGTTTGAGCCATTCGGGTGTAGTCATGTCGTATCCTCCTGCGGAGAAAGCACCGCCTCGCTGTTTTTGGTGGTTTCAGAGAGGGTCCGATCACATGCAATTGCATACTCCAGATCCTCCTTGGTGATCATGTGCATTGCCGTTTTGCCGGCTTCACCGTCTGGCCCCCGGACCATCAGGTGGGTCGCGATACGTCGGTATGCTTCGAAGCTGAGACCCTGCAAGAGCTCTTCCTCGACAACGATTTCATATGTACCTGCAGGCATCTCCTGCAGGCTGTCTCCCATCGTGAAGACGTTGGCAAACGTCACCATCGATCTGGTCGAACGCGTGAGCATCCCGGGTCTCCATTGAATTGAATGCTGAACTTTCCGGCCCGGCCATTGCGCCACGCGTCGAAAAGAACGCCTCGTCGCAACAAGGCTATTGCACGCACACTAGCCGAACCTTCGGGGTACGATGCTGATCGAGGTTAGCCCTTTTCAGGTTTTTTGCTGTCAGGATGAAAGGGAATGCCGTTCTGCGGTTTCAAACACCAACCGAAAGGCACCCCATGTCCGCCTCAGACGTCCTCCACCCGGATGGCACCGATTACGATCCCTTCCTGTTCGCGGAAGTGGGCGAGGACAGAACCGGTGCCGCCGTGACAGTATTGTCGGCGTTTGCGCGCCTCGATCTCGAACCTTGGACCGAGGCGCGTGAACTTTCGCGTCTTGCTCGAGAGGCAGCACAAGTTCGACTGACAGCGCATCTTGAAGCGATCACCGACATTCCGACGCTTGCGCTTGCAAGCGAGGGAAGAGCGGCAAAGCTGATTGCATTGCTGCCAAAGCGTACGCCGCTTCTGACTTCAAGACCGCTTGAAGTGGACACGAAAATGGTTCCGCAAGGTTGGATCAACTGGACACAGTTAGCTCTTGTTGGCGTCGCGGTTCTGGCATTGATCCTCTATCTGGCCCAGACGGGCTAACCTCGATCAGTACGGAGAGGTGCCCGCATCGGATAGGTGATCTGTGTCCGCCGAATGTTTGGTGGAGAGTGTGTTTCGAGTACCGGGGAAGCGTGCAGGCGTGCCGATCCCAGAAGATCGGCAAGTCGGCACGCTTCTTGTTCTCGGACCGTCCATGAAAGGACATTTCCATGAATGAAGAAGATCAAAGCGAAGAAAACCACACAGTTAAACACATGGCCTCTGTAAAAACAGCCTGGGACAAAGCACCCGAGGGGCCCAAAAAGGCCACAGCCCTGAAGCATTATCAGGCCGCCGAAAAGGCGCATGCAGCTGACAACGATGAAGAAGCGCACAAAGAGCTCAAGGAGGCTGGCCGCGCACTGGCGTGACGTTGCAATTGCCAAATCTATGAGGTGTAGATCCGCCCTCAGCCAGTCTGAGGGCGGACCATTCAAGGCAATAAGGGGCGTGCCTGATCCAAATAGGCCGGATCAAAATCTGCCAGTTCAATGAGGCGGCCATAATCGTCAAATGTCACCAATCCGTCTCGGAAGGTGACCAACGCGTCTTCTCTGAGCTTACGCAGAACGCGGTTGACGTGGATAGCGCTTAGTCCCAATGCGTCGGCCAGATGGTACTGCGTAAGCGGACAGGCATATCCGGCTTTGCTGCCCATCCCGACGAGCGACAGCCTCGCACCAAGTTCCAGCAGGAAATGCGCCATTCGCGCGTCCGCATCGCGCCGCCCCAGCCCAACGAGATGCTCGACAACCATCGCCTCGTCGCGCGACACGGCCCACAGAATGGCGGTGGCGAGCCGCGGCGTCTCAGCGAAGGCTTGAAGAAGATCGCTTGCCATGACTTCCGCGGCTTCGATATCGACAAGCGGTTCGATGCCATGATCCGACGTGTGGAGCAGAACGCTTCGAAGCCCCAGAAAATCCCCCGGTATCTGAAAATCAACGATTTGCCGCGATCCGTCGGCCTGAATCTTGTAGGAGACGACCCAGCCCGATGCCAGGATGTATGCCGCCTGTTCGGATTGGCCCTGGTGAACCAGGTCGCGCCCTGCAGAGAAGGATTTCCGCCGCTGGTGCAAACGCTCCAGAACGGCCAGTTCCGTCTCCGACAGTGCGACGAACGCAGAGAGCTTTTTGGTGAGCGGACTGGCTGCGATGTTCATCATCGGTCCCTCCCGAACCGGCGAACACTCCAGGAAGAGTTCGGCACTGCGACTGATTTCGATTAGTACGTGGTACCGAATTCCTTGTGATGTTTGTCAAGACCGTCATGACCTCGCCAGGTCACAATGCAACAAACGCACAAGGAATGGCCGCGATGTCAGTTCAACGAGATCCTGCAGGCATGGCCGCCCTTTCGATTTGCGAGGCCCTCCTGCTTGCCTTGCACGACAGCGACCTGCTGCCTGAACGCGAGATCGTCGGTGTCCTCCGCGATGCCGCGGCGACCCATGAAAACGCCCACGGGCCTGAATCCGAACGGCAATTGCATACTGAAACCGCCAAACTCATCAACGACATCATTCTTGGCGGCATTCTTGTGCGACGCTCATAGCGCCAACCCGCGCCTGCCAAATACGGGCCCAACCTGTATGCTCAGACGCGCATCTCAGCTGATTGACGGATCACCCAATTCGGACTCCGACTCAGGGGCTTCATCGGTTCCGGTTTGCGATTTCGGATCTTCTTCTTGCGAGGCCTTCTTGTCGGCGGCCTCTTTTTTCGCCAGGTCGTTAAACGACATGCAGGCTTTCCTTTTCTGGCTGCCAGGGTATCCAGCAACTTGCGAGCCATACTGGATCGACGCACCTTTGGCAAAGAAAACATCGACAATCGGACGCTGACGGCCTGAACCTTGCAACGCTCCCGGGCAGCCACCATGTATGAACTGCTACTGACTTCCATTCGACCTTCTGTTTTCCTTCGCAGGCTCACAGCGCTCGACACTGTCGTGAGAAGCCGGGCCGCTACTTGTCGTGGGCGGCAATCAAACAAGGAAAATTCACATGGCCAATGGCACAGTGAAATGGTTCAACGCCACCAAAGGCTTCGGCTTTATTGCACCGGAGACGGGTGGGAAGGATGTGTTTCTTCACATCTCCTCCCTCGAGAAGGCGGGCATGACGACCGTGAACGACGATCAGAAGGTGACATTCGAAGTCGAGGCTGGCCGTGACGGTCGTGAAAGCGCGATCAACATCGCGCTCGCCTGAACATCGCAAGCGGGCGCTCCTACGGGGCGCCCCAGCGCCACGCCCACGCCTGTCAGCATGACCCGATCAGTGGGCAATGCCTCGCAGTAGAGATGGCTTGCCGATGGCCAGAGATCTCGCTCAACCAGCGAGAGCGGCGGCTTGCAGCGCAAGGTGGTCACAGCGAAACACGCAACTCCATAACAAGGGCGAGGATTTTCAATGCTACGTTCCGATGCCGCAAGCCGAGACCCTTTCAGGACACTGGCCACAAAACCCAAAACCAAAGACAGCAAGAAGAAGAAGGCGCCACCCCCGATACATGAGGGCGAATACGGCAGATACCAGATAAAGTCGGGTCTCCTTACGGGCAAATTCGTCGCGCGCGCATTCCCAAAACCGCCGTCGAAGGCACGCGGCCTGATCGCCGAAGCGAGCGGCGCGACCGAAGAGGCAGCGATCACCGCATTGCGCGACGTCATCGACACCCGCGAAAGCCAAATGGTCGAGAACCGCAGAACGGACCCGGGTACCGGCAAAGTCGTGGCGAGCACGGAAGAATATATCGAAGCACTCAACCATGTCGCGCTGACGCGCCCACAAAGTGCGATGCTGAAGGCGCTGTCCTTGGCGGATGCGGACGGCCTGACAGAGGCCCGAACGGCGAACGGTGCGGGCTACAAATCAACGCTATCGGCGAACAGGTCGCTCGCAAAAGCAGGCCAGTTGATCGCGGCCTATCTCTCGTTGAAGACAATCGCGGATGGTCCCTCGACCGATCTGGAGGGCAGCACGCTTCTCGGTTTTCGCGGTGAGCCCCAAGATGACAAGGATCCCGGAAACTGGATACTCCACCCCGAATTCCGCGATGCCGTTCGTGCAGCGCTATAAGGGAAAGCAACGGTCATTCAACGCGGCGGCCAGCTGCGGCTGCCATGCGAGCGCTCGGCGACAAGAGAGACAGGGAAGCATGTAGCGTCGTTGGAAACCGAGTAATTTGTGGTCTTCTTCCAACCAGGTTGGGTCGAAGGCGATACGTGCTGCACATTTTGCTACACAATCTGCAGCGCAATAAAACGCTCTTCTAAGCCAAATCAACAACTTATGGCATTAACAAAAGCCACTTTTCGGACTGTCGCTCCGCCACACTGCCCCCAGGACTACCGATCAACCCGCGAAGTACTGCGCGTCCAGTCGTTCGCCGGAGCTCCAATAGCCGGCCATTATCCAGGTATCAGGTGTCGGTTTATCATGGGTCGGGCCCATCGTGTTGCATCTTACGCACATCAACCGGCAGGCCAAAACCTGCTGTAGAACAGGTGCCGCACGCGGTCCGGTCAAACGCACTATAGTGCACCCCTGCTGTGTGAAGCCGCCAATACCGCGCGCCGGTCAACTTGTCACTTTTCCTGAAAATCCGCGCAATAAAGAGCGATTATCCGCAAATCATCGAAAAAAAGGCCCAAATCCTATTTAAATTCCCTAGTATCAGAGGTCACGCTACGGACAACGGCTGCCCAATCAGCAGTAACCAGGGTTTGCCAAAACACACGTATGCGTTGCAACTGGTTCGCACGGAAAGAGCCATCCAACTTGGGAACAAAGGGACAGAAAATGACCACAAAACTGGTGATTGGCTTGGACGGAGCGGGGTCGGGAGACCGGGCTTTGTCATTTGCCACGGATCTGGCGAAACGGATCGGAGACTGTGAGCTATTGGTCGCATATGTGATCGAATGGTCGCCGTACTCCTTCCAGACGGCAGAAGAAAATGCCCAACGCCACAAACGTCGCGAGGAGGAAATCTCTACCGCGATGGAACGGGTTGTCACGCCCGCTGTTGACGCGCTGAAGAAGGCCGGGATGAACGCCACCGGCATCGTCCGGCACGGAGATGTCGCGCACACGCTCAACAGCATCTGCGAAAAGGAAGGCGGACACCAGATCATCGTCTGCCGGTCTTCGGAAGGCGGCCTGACCCAACGCATTTTCGGCAGCTCCACGGCGAACCTCGTCATGAGCGCCTCCGTGCCCGTCACGGTCATTGGATGAAGAGGACGACGACAATGAAAATTATCAACAAAGCCCTGCTTGCAGCGGCAGCGACCGGCACGGCACTGCCCGCCTATGCGCAGGAAGCCATGACACTCGACGAAAAAGTGAACAGCATCTTTGCGCAATTCACCGGGCCTTTCGTGAGCCTGATCTTTGCGCCCCTGCCGGGCACCAGCTTTCCATGGATCGTGTTGTGGCTGGTTGTCGCCGCGTCGGTCTTCACCTTCTATTTCGCCTTCGTGCAACTGCGGTTCTTCGGTCACGCGGTCTCGCTGGTCAAAGGGGATTATTCAGACCCGGAGGACGCGGGCGAGGTCAGCCACTTTCAGGCACTTGCCACGGCCCTATCCGGCACGGTCGGCCTGGGGAACATCGCGGGTGTGGCCGTTGCGGTCGGCATCGGCGGTCCGGGGGCAACTTTCTGGATGATCCTTGCGGGCCTGCTGGGCATGGCCTCCAAGTTCACGGAATGTACGCTGGGGGTGAAATACCGCAACGAATATCCGGACGGAACCGTATCCGGCGGCCCGATGTATTACATCTCAAAGGGGTTTAAGGAACGCGGCCTTCCCGGTGGCGGTGCCCTGGCGATCCTCTTCTCCGTCTTTTGCATTCTCGGCGCGCTTGGCGGTGGTAACATGTTCCAGGCCAATCAGGCACATGCGCAGATTTCCGGCATCCTGGGCGATTATCCGGGCTGGATCACCGGGCTTGTATTTGCCGGTGTGGTGTTTGCCGTCATCGTCGGCGGCATCAAGTCCATTGCCAATGTGACCGAAAAAGTGGTGCCGTTCATGGGCATTCTCTATGTCGGTGCCGCGTTGGTCATCCTGCTGGTGAACTACGACAAGGTCGGCTGGGCCTTCGGCCAGATATTTGCGGGGGCCTTCACCGGTCTTGGCGTTGCCGGTGGTTTTGTCGGCGCCCTGATCCAGGGGTTCAAGCGCGCCGCCTTCTCCAATGAAGCGGGCGTCGGATCTGCCGCGATTGCGCACTCTGCCGTGCGGACCAAGGAGCCGATCACCGAAGGCTTCGTGTCCTTGCTGGAGCCGCTGATCGATACGGTCGTGATCTGCACGATGACAGCCCTTGTGATCACCATCTCCGGTCAGTTGATCTTCGATGCCGAAGCGGGCGTCTACATACTCAACGAAGCGGGCACTGCGATTGCAACCGAAGGCGGCGTTGGCGGCGTTGCGCTGACCTCCGCGGCATTCGGGTCCTCGATCAGCTGGTTCCCGTATGTGCTGGCAGTTGCCGTGGTGCTCTTCGCGTTCTCCACGATGATCTCTTGGTCTTACTACGGGCTGAAAAGCTGGACCTATCTTTTCGGGGAAGGCAAGACATCCGAGCTGACGTTCAAGATCATTTTCTGCATCTTCATCGTGATCGGTGCCGCCGCCAGTCTTGGCCCGGTTATCGACTTCTCCGATGCGGCGATCTTTGCAATGGCCGTGGTGAACATCACCGCCCTGTACTTCCTGATGTCCATCGTCCGTGAAGAACTGCGATCATACTCGGAGCGTTTGCAGTCCGGCGAAATCAAGAAGTTCGCACATTGACACATCCCCGGGGCGGCCCTTGTCGCCTCGGGACCTCCCCCTTCAGAGCGGGTTGTCCCGCCCATGACGGGCGGCGCTTTGCCTCTATACTTCCTGCCGTTGCGCCCGGTGGGTGCCGGCAATGTAGTGCTTCAGATCCTCAAAAGACATCGGTTCGGCAAAATGGAAGCCCTGCAGGGTGGCGCACCCCATCGACTGCATCATGTCAGCATGCATATAGGTTTCGACCCCTTCGGCGGTGACCGAAATCTGCAAGGATTCAGCGATGCCGATGATCGAACGCACCATGTTCTGACACACCTGAGTTTGCGGCGCACCGTAGACCAGCCGCTGATCGATCTTGAGCACATCGGGCCGCACCCGCATGAGGCTGATCATGGAGGCATGGCCGGAGCCGAAATCGTCGATCTCGATCAGCAGACCTTTTTCCCGCAGCAGATCCAGCGTGAAATCCAGATATTCCGGCTGATCATCCAGAAAGACCGACTCGAGAATTTCGAAGGAGACTTTGGTTTTCGTGAAATCTCTCTCGTCAATGGCGACAAGCAGATCGGGATCGGAGAGGCGCCCCGCGGTGACGTTGAAGGAGACTTTCGGCAGGGGTGTCCCCGCCCGCTCCAGTTCCGCCACGTTGTCCAGCGCCTTTTTCATTACCATTCTGTCAAGCAGGGTCAGCATCGACAGCTGTTCCGCCACCTCCAGAAAGCCCGAGGGCGGAATAACCGCCTTGTCCGGCTGTACCCAGCGGGCGAGGACTTCGACGCCCACAACATCATGCGTCTTCGCGTCAATTTGCGGTTGGTAGAAGGGCACGAATTCCCCGCGCTCAAGGCCAAGCCGAATGAGTTCGGCGGTATCGCGGACCGCGACGACCTTTTTATGCTCTTCAGCGCCGTAGGTGATCACCTGGTTCCGGCCCCGCTCCTTGGCGATGTAAAGCGCCGCGTCCGCCGCCCGCACCAGTTCTTCGGTCGCCACCAGATTGCACTCCGACGACGCGATACCGAAGCTTGCCCCTACCCGCAGAGATTTTCCCTCGTATTCAATGGGTTCTGACACACGCCTCAACATGTTTTGCGCCAGTTTCTGGGCGTTTTTCAGGGTCCCGTTTTTCCCAAGCAGGACAATGAATTCATCGCCCCCGATCCGCACCGGAATGTCGTCCTGGGAAATTTCGTCCCGCAGAACCTGAGATACCTGACACAACACTTTGTCACCCGCTTCATGACCCATCGTGTCATTGACATTCTTGAAGTGATCAAGATCGATACGGATGATCGCAAGGGGTGAGCTTGCGTCATATTCCGCGCAGAGTTTATCGAAGGTGCCATTGAAACAGCGACGGTTCGGCAACCCGGTCAGCTCATCGTGCAGCGCCTGCCATTCCATCGCCGAGGTTGTTGCAATCAGGTTCTTTTCATTGTGCTTCTGCTCGGAGACGTCGCTTGAAATGGCCATGAACCCATAGGCCTGCCCCTGATCGTCGAACAAGGTCGAAATACTGAGCCTGACCCAATATTCCTCCTCGTCGGAACGGTAATTGATCAGTTCAACTGAAATCGGCTCACGCGCTGCCAAGGCCGCCCGAATGTCCGCGCGGGTTTGTGGGTCCGTGTCCGGACCTTGCAGCAGGTCAGCTGGCAGTCTCCCCTTGATGGCGTCCGCCGAATGGCCGGATATGCGTTCGAAAGCCGGGTTATGCCAGACAATCCGCGTGTCGAGATCGGTGATGACGATGGCTTCCTCCGCCTTGCGCGCGATGGCGGCCAGTTCGCTCAGTTCTTTTTGTTGTTCCCTGAGTTTGTTGCGCGATCTTTCGACTTCGGCGTGAGGGCGCAGAATTGTCTGACGACCAAGCCACCCGAAAATCCCAAAGGGCAGCAACAGCGCGGCAGATACGGCCAGGATTGCCTTGGTCACCAGTTCCTGCCCGATCGTCTGGAACAGGCTTGACTGCGAGTTCAGAACCAGGGACAGCCCGGTCGATCCGATCGGCACGGTTATGGCGCTTTCGCCAGCGGTGTGTTGCGACCACGCGTCATTCACATTCACGATACGCGCGAGCGTTTCTATCTGCCCCCGTGCGGTGCGTTCCTGCCCGAGGTCGACACTGAGAACAGACGTCAGAACACCTTCGACAAACCCCCTGTTCAGGATTGGCGCCGCGATCAGAATGTCCTGTGACCGGGTTGCGGCATCTCGAAATCTGTCTACGGTGCGCGTGGTCACCTGCTGGGTCAGCAGGACTTCTGCCGCGAGATCGCGCACGGCGCTGGTTGTCTCCAGTGAATGGGTTCGCGATGACACCCGGTGAAAACTCATGGGCGTGCCTTCAAAGTCAAAAATGAAGAACTCCGAGACATTCTCGGGCACAACCACGCCCTCAAGCCTGTCAATGAAACCATCATCGTGATGGACATCGCCTATGACGTAAGAGACCAGAGAAGGTTCTGACGCCAGAAAGACAGTGAGGGACGCGCTGGGATCGAGAATGGAATACACCCGCGCGGCCTCCTGTTTGGCGCGGCTGATCACGGCACGCTTGTGGGTCTCCATCAGAAAGGGTTTGGCGGTCACCCACACGGCGGTCGCCGCAGTGGTCAGCGCTAAGGCAAAGCTGCAGGCGAGCAGCAACCAGAAAACCTTGTTTATGGAAACGGCGTGACGCATTCAGGAATCGTGATCCGCCATCTCCGACAAGACCAATCGCCCGGACTCCGCAAACGAGGCAACACACAGATCCTGACCGTTCAGCGCCTCATGCGCGTCGGGTGCGGAGTCTGAAAAAGGACCAAACGGACGGTTATATGTCTTGAGAATGCCTTCAACGGGGCGCGCAAGATCCTCCAGCGCGACGCGCAGCAGGTTGCGGCGTTCCGAGATGGAGCCGTGCTTCCACGCATCCGACCCGGAAGTCTGAGCGATTGCGGCCAAAAGGATCTTTACAAGATCATAGCTGTGAACAAAGCCGGTGGAGGCATGGACGTCCGACAACCGCTCAAACGGATGCGCCTGCGTGCTGGCGCTGCGCAGGGCTTGCGCGAGAACCGTACTTCCGTCGCGTTCAACCTTCAGACCGCATGTCTGCAAGACTTCGATTTGAAGATCAGACCGGACGGTGTGCGACACCATATCCCGGAAATCGCCCGACACGATTCCCCAATGGCTCACCAGCCTGATGTGCGGGGCAAGCTCGTGAAGCTCGTTGACCAAGAGAGCCCCCTCCTGTGCGTTTGACAACATGATCGCGCAATCAACGTCCATGCCCGCCACGTTTTCCGCCAGCGTCCGCGCGCTGGCGCTGCCAAGGGCGGTGGGAAACGTGAACACAACCGGTTCGTTCGCCTTGGCCTCCCGGAAAGCTTCGAGCATCGTCACGCGATTGGCACGCCCCCACCCGGTATCCACCAGTAAAAGCGCCGTGCGCTGGCACCGCCTGTTGTTCAGGACGTGGTTTACGAGAAAGGGCCCGGCCTTGGTGTCGTCCACAGACAGCCTGAAAATCCAGTTCACCTGGCCTGCTTCCGGGCGGGTAATCGGCCCCGCTGCGGACCACGGCAAAAGCAACAGGAGCCCACGGTCGTTTATGTGTTCCCGGTTGGTCAGATAGGGAGGGGAATGCACCCCCCCGATCACGGCCAGCGCCTGCGGATCGTTTTCGAACGCGCGCAGGTTCGCCATGGAGCGTTTCGAGTTGGCACGGTGATCCATCGGCACCACTTCCAGCTCGATGTCACCAATCGCATAATCAACCTCTGACAAGGCTGATCTCACACCAAGCTCGATTGCATCTGCCGCGGGTCGTGCAATGGAGTAATCGGCGTCAATGTATAGGCGCAGCCGTTCTGCGACGGCGGACTGGCCAAAACTGCAGCAAAGCATGGTCCAGGCTAAAATATGCAATGGTTTGTGCATCTTCGTCTCCCTCGGTGCAGCTTGTTAAGCTCTGAGAAGGATTACCAAGAAGACGCTCATTATTTGGTTAAAGACCGGGCATGCATTATGGTGCCAAGAGCCGTAATATGCGGACCGTTTTCTTCAATTTGTCGCGGTTCCCCCGACTGCACCTGATCACGGCGCCAAAGCGTATCGCGAGGGCACCGGGACCGGTCAGGTGAGCGGCCTGCCCCGTTCGGGTTTATGCGGTGTACCCGGCAACCACCTGCAACAGTTTGAAGGACGTGGCCGCATCGTTCTCGACAACCGCCAGAAATTCGTCCGCACCAAGACGCAGGGCCTCCACATCTGTTTCGGCCCGCATGGTCAGAGCGCGCGGCACATTCCGGATCAGGCCCAACTCGCCCACCAGCGTACCGGGTCCGACCATCGCGATGTGCTTTTCTTCCTGCCCGTCTCCGGGATCAAACAACTCGGCAGCTCCGGACAGGATCATATATGCACCATCGCGCGGATCATCATCCTTGTTAAAGATGACGTCTCCGGCCTGTGCAGAAAACCATTTCGCCCCGAAAGCGAGCAGCCGGAGCTGTTTCCGGCCCATGCCGGAGAAAAGAGTTGTTGACTCCAACGCCCTGACTTTGCGCAGTAAATCTGCACTCGCGGCACTGTCATCAGCATCCTCGGCGGCCTTGTCGGCGGATACCATGCGCCCCTGCCTGATCTCCAGGAAAGCATCGAACTGATCGGGGTTGTCGAAACCGTCACCCAGATAGATCATCGTGGTCTGCGGCAACAGCGCCCGGAGCCTGGCATTCACTTCCCGCCAGATTTTCGGATCGTAACCGGACAGCACCTGATCGAGGATCAGCACATCCGGCTGTTTGATGATCGCGCGACTGATCGCGAGGGGTTCGGTGAAAACCGCTGGCAGATTGCTGCCGCCCGACGCGAGGGCAAAGTCATACATCAACGCCATAACCTCGGGCTTTAACCCTTCACGCTCCAGAACCTCGGACACAAGCTTGCGCAGATCGTCGGCGCGCGCACCCGCACTGTCGGAAATCTTGCCAAAGAGCGCGTTTTCGAGAACCGAGAGGCCCGGCGCAATTTCCCCCGCATCGAGCGGCGCATAGAGATCGTTGAGCCCTTCGCGGAATTGCAACCCGTTTGCCGCCCGCAGACCGAGGATCGTTTCGCGCATCTCGTTGGAAAAGGCCGGGCCGATTTGCTCTGCCGAAATGCGCAACGGCACGGTCATCAGCATCGCCTTGTCGGCATCGCTCAGGGTGCCAGTGCGAGAGGTAAGAAGCTGGACCGACCGTTCGAACACCGCCGGATCAAGGCCCAGTTTCCGAAACAGCGGATGCTCCGTGCCATCGGTGCCGAAAATCTGGTTCAACAGCTCGATCACATCGCGCGACAGCTCCAGTAACCCCGCCTCCAGACCGAGATTCCGCATCAGGTCGAAGAGATCGGTCTGTGTCGCCAACTCCTGTTGCGTCACAGGGCGGCGCATCGTCGCGAAAAACAGGTTGCCGATCACCGGCAGCGCCGGATTGTAGAGCGCCGGGTCAAACCGGTGGACGTGGCGTGCAAGATCTGCCGCCACCACGGCCTCCCAGACCTTGGGCCGCGCGGCGATCAGGCGCCTGGCAAGGTCGGGCCGTGTTTCCAGGTCGATTTTCTGGTCCAGCGACCGGCGATACAACGCCCCTCCCGTGCCCATCGTGTCGAGCAGGCTCAGCCACCACGCCTGAACCTCCGCCCTGTCCTGCACCCCGGCCAAGGCCGGATCGAGCCACTCCGCCTCGACCGGGTCGGCACTGTTGCCAGCCGCCGCGGCCTCCTGCGCCGCGGCCTGCACTTCTGGCGTGACATCTCCCTGCGGGTTTTGCTTGAGCGGCATCATCGTGTTGTCGCCGAAAGTGCCCTGAAACAACATGGGGCGGGTGTCGGCGTGTCCGATGCGCGACGCAATAACCGACTGATGCAGGCCGGCCAGGGCATGCCCCGCGATCACGACCTGGCCGCTGGAGGGCATGACCTCGCGGGTCAGCACGTCAGCCAGTGCCTGCCGGTCCTCTTCGCTGGGCGCGTCCACCGCCACCACGCTCCCCTTGCCAAACTGGGCAGAGATGTTTTCTAGCACCGGGTTGCCATCGCTGTCGGTGACCGTAATGTCCTGCAACTCCACCGTGCCGGCAAGGCTTGGCACTTCCGCCGGCGCGCCGTCCATCAACCGCGCATCGATCACATTGCCGGGAGAGAATTTTTCGACCACTGTTTCCCAACGCAGGCTCATGTCCTGCGATTGGTTGTAATAGGCCAGTAACTCCTTCCAGGGTGAGCTGAGATCCTTGTAGGCCGCGAGCGCCGCCACCAGGGCGCCCAGCGAGACCGCCCCCTGGATCACCAGATAACCCCCTACGGAAAAGAAGAAAAATGGCGTAAGCTGGGTGATGAAGTTATTGATGAACTTCATGAAGAATTTCTTCTTGTAGATTTTCAGCCGGATGCCGAAGACCACGCCGAGCCGTGCGCTGATCATCGACAGGCGGTAGCGCCATCCGCCATGGATGCGCAGATCGCTTGCACCTTGCGCGCTTTCGCCGATGAGCGCTGCCAGTCGCCGGACCTCCTTGATCCGCTCCTTGTTCATGAGGTTGATCTGTCGCTGGAGCTTGGGGATCAACCACGCCTGCAACGGGATCAATGCAATGGCGGCAAGCCCGAACCACAGGCTTTGCAAGAAAAGAAACACCAGTATGGTGATCATCTGGCCCGCCTGCAGCACCGGCTGCGTCAGCGCATCCCCCATCAACCCGCCCATGGGCTCGGTCTCTCCGGTGATCATGGCGACGAGTTCGCCCTGTGAGGTCCTGCGAAAATACGGTTTGGGAAACCGCAGCATGCGCGAGATCAGGGTATAGCGCAGCCGTCGCAGCATCCGTTCGGACAGGATACCCTTCATGGTGTTGATCCGCATTTTCAGCAGGCCATGCACCAGCACGGACGTCAGGAAGGCGGCGCATAAAAGCGCCAGAAGACCGACCTGGCTGAACGTCACGCCGAAGACATCGACCTGCCCTGTTGCCGCGCCGATCGCGTCGTTGATGATCCGCTTGGGCAATTCCAGCGTCAGATACAGAAATGGAAACAAAGCACAGGTGAAGACCAAAAGGATCAGTTGGTCACGCTTCGAATACCTCCAAATGAATTGAAAGATCGTCTTTTCGATTTGCCGCACCCCCATGCGAGACGTCGAAGCGAATGCATCCGCGCCTTATGATGTTGAGGCAGCATAACCTAAGTAATATCTTTTGCGAAATCCGAACTTTAACGTGCATTCTGGTCCCCATGTCGGCGGGGCCCGAAGGTGCTGAGCGGATGGCAGGGCATGGTAATCCGCACAGGATGGCGGAAAAAATCACGACCCTCGCGACATTCGCCGGGAGTGACCGTGCGGGGCCCGTGGCCTCGTCGCTCTTACGCCCCGATCCTGCCCCATCACGGTCCCAGTTGGGTTTTAGAGTGCGGATACGTCCGCGACAAAACGGAAGTTCACATGACCCAATTGCACACCGAAAGCGATCCTCGTCACACCCGGCTCTTTGAGCTTATCAGACAGAAGAACCAGGCCGACACGACCGTGGCGCGCGTGAAGGGATTCACCCTGCGACAGGTCAGTGCCGACGAAGTCGCACAGCTGCAACTGGCCGCAACACGGTCGCTTCAGGCGCGCCACTGAGCGCGCCTGCGACAGCGTCTCCTAGAAAAAGGCCTCGGCGTTCAGACCCACTGTCATGGCGCCGATGATCTCCCCGCTGCTGGGGTCGGTGATCGTGAAAGACACCTGCCCCTGATAGGTCTGGGAGCTTTCGTCGAACTCCACTTCATCCACGAAGACAGCGCCTGCGCCCACGCCGTAGGATTTGGCGTATTTGTCTTCGTCACCCTGCCAGTAATCAGACGTCACGCCACTGGCCGCCACGTTCAACCCCAGCGCATCCATGACAAAAATCTCCGTGATGCGCCCACCGGACTCGGCCACCTGCTCTTTCAGGGTAGCAGAGAGCGGCCTGCCCATCACTTCATCAATCAGCGGTTGTGTCGCCTGCCCGACCTGCGCGCGCCACGCGGTGTCCCACTCTTCAATCTGGGTGATCGATGCGCCAGCCGTTTCGGCATTCTGAGCAATGATCGCATTCGTCACTTCGGCCGATTGCGCCCAGTTCATGATGTCGGTTTCGACAAAGGCCTTCATCGCGGGCGGGGCGTCGACAGCATATGCGACACTGGCCGCGATCATCAGCGGCGAAGAGAGAAGGAAGGTACGGATCATGGCGGGGGTTCCTTTTATAGCGAGGGCGCACCAAACCGGTGTCGCCGATGCCTGCACGCTACCCAGAACACTTTTAACGACAGGTAAAAGCCTCAGGCTTCGGCGCGAAAGCCTGTTGCCACAACGAATTTTTCCGAACTGTCCGCCCGTGATGACGGTGGTTTGATGTTCGCAACCCTTGAGAATCGCTGCTTGAGGAGTTTCTGCAGTTCCCCCTCGGCGCCCCCGGCCAGCACCTTGGCAACGAACGTCCCCCCCTCATCCAGCACATCAAAGGCGAAATAGGCCGCAGCCTCGCAGAGCGCGATAATGCGCAAATGATCGGTCTGCTTGTGCCCCGAACTGCTTGCCGCCATGTCGGACATCACAACATCGGCACGCCCGCCCAGCCATTCCTTGACCTTCAGGTCGGCGTCATCCGCCATGAAATCCAGCTGATACAGTTCGCACCCGGCGATCGGCTCCATCTCCTGCAGATCAATGCCCAGTATCGTGCCGACCGCCTTGCCGGATTTCTCTCCCAGCGCATTCACGCGTTTCACGGCCACCTGGCACCACCCCCCCGGTGCAGCGCCGAGATCCACAACCCGTGCACCCGGCACGAGGAAACGGTACTTGTCGTCCAGTTCCATGATCTTGAACGCAGCCCTGCCCCGGTAGCCCTCGGCCTTGGCGCGCTTGACGTAAGGATCGTTCAACTGCCGCTGCAGCCACCTGGTAGAGCTGAGCTTGCGCCCACGTGCGGATTTCACCTTGACCTTGAGCTCGCGCTGCCCGCGACCGGAGGTATTTTTCCCGCTGGGTGTCTTGGCCATCAGAAGTCTCCGTCTTCCAGCACGCCGTCCGCGCTCATCTGGGCGTATAGCAGGCCCTCTCGCAAACCGCGATCCGCAACCGACAGACGGTCGGTCGGCCAGCAGCGCATCAGCGCCTGGAGGATCGCCGCGCCCGACATGATCAGCGCCTGACGGTCCTGACCTATGCGCGGGTCCGCCCGGCGCCCCGCTGGTCCCAGTGCCAGATAAGACCGGATCACCCGGTCGATCTGCTCGGTGGTCATGTGCAGCCCGTCGACCTTGGTACGGTCGTATCGCTTGAGGCCCAGATGGCTGGCCGCCACGGTCGTAACCGTCCCCGATGTGCCGACGATCTGGAATTTCTCATGCGGCTGGGTGTCGTGATAGGGGGTGAAATCAGCCAGGTTTTCCTCGAAAAACCAGCTCATCAGGGCAAAACGGGCCGCATCATCCTCGACATCGTTGAACTGATCACGCAGCGTCGCGACCCCCAGGGGAACCGAGATCCAATCGACCACCCGCGCGGCCGGCAGATCGGAGAGGGTTTGCTTGAACCCGCTGTGCAGGCGCATGATCGACTGTGGCCTGTCGTGTTTGGGCACGTCTTTCAGATCGATCCATACCAGTTCGGTGGACCCGCCGCCAATATCGACGACCAGCAGGTTCTCTGTGGACCGCCCGACAAGCGGGGCGCAGGAAATCACCGCAAGCTGCGCCTCTTCCTGTGGCTTGATGATATCCAGCGTGAGGCCGGTTTCGCGATGTGCGCGCCTGATGAATTCTTGGGCGTTCAGCGCGCGGCGGCAGGCTTCGGTCGCGACCAGACGCATCCTGCGCACTTTGTTGCGCCGCAGTTTCTGCTGGCAAATCCGCAAGGCCTGAATGGTGCGTGTCATCGACCCGCGCGACAAGCGCCCGGTTTTCTCAAGCCCTGCCCCCAGTTGGACGGACTTCGAGAAGCTGTCCACCACATGAAAACCATTGCCGCGAGGCTGGGCAATCAACATGCGGCAGCTATTTGTGCCCAGATCAAGGGCGGCATATAGCTCTCCTGACCGGGGCGGAACTGGCGCGGGGCTCAGAGCCGTCTTCTGTTCGAGCGCGCCCGCACCTTTGGGACGCTGTGGCGCCATCTTTCGCGCCTTTCAATTCGAGTTGGCTTTACGCTAACGGCTCTGGCGTTTCGGCGCAAGCGGTCGTGACGGGGCGCGGTGCGTGCCGACATCGGCATCGGCACCGCGACATGGCCATGATGTACGCAGACGGGCGGATCCCAATATCACCCGCGCTCAGCATCATTATCAAGATTATGGGGATGCGCTGATCTCGCGGTTTTTATGGGATTGCGTTAGACCATGTCACGTCGCGGAAAGATGTTGTTCTGTCGAAAAACGGCATTGGTGAAAGTCTGAGTGCGATTAGACAGGCGGGAAGAGTTTGGGAGGAATCAGCACATGCCTGACGTCACGATTGTTTATTGGCGCGATATCCCGGCCCAGGTGATTGTGGGCAAGGGGCGCCGTGGGTCCAAGCGTCAGCTGCCCGAACGTTTCGAGCAGGCGATCGACCGTGCCGCCATGAAGGTTGGCGCTGAGGACACGGATGCTTATCTGGCAGAGTGGCGCAAGGCGGATCCCTTCGAAGTTGATGGCGATCCCGAAGCGGTTGCAGATGCCGAGGCAGCGCGGCTCGAGGCCGAGTACGACAAAGCGCGCATCAAGGCGCTGATCAACAACGACGGATGGGCCTGACCCTGACCGGATTTTTCGACACCCTTCTTTCCCGAAAGGACCGCCTGATGGCATTGTTGAACTTCAAAAAGAAAGAGGCCCCTGCGACCGATGCCTCAAATCCGCAGGTCGAAGCCTTTCTGCAGGATTACTCCATCGAAGTAATGCCGCGCACGGCCGAGAAGGTGGAGAACTTCCGAGATCTGCTGCCCGAAGGCACACGTGTTTACATCGCCCATATCGAGGGAACGCCCATCGAGGATATGGTGGCGACGGCCAAAAGGTTGCACGACGATGGCTTCCCGGTGATGCCGCACTTCCCGGCCCGCATCATCAGGGACAAGGCCACTCTTGCCGACTGGATTGCGCGCTATCAGGGTGAGGCGGATGTGAAGCAGGCGTTGCTGTTGGCGGGGGGCGTTGCCACGCCGCACGGCGAATTCGACAGCTCCATGCAGCTGATGGAAACAGGCCTCTTCGATGACGCCGGGTTCGAGCGGCTGCATGTGGCCGGCCACCCCGAAGGCAACCGCGACATCGACGCGGATGGGTCGATGACCAACGTGACGGCGGCGTTGCACTGGAAGAACGATTTCCAAAGCCGCACGGATGCACAAATGGCACTGGCCACGCAATTCGCCTTTGACGCCAAGCCGATCATCAGATGGGCCGACGATTTGGCGGCGCAGGGCATCACCCTGCCCGTGCACATCGGCATTGCCGGTCCGGCCAAGCTGCAAACGCTGATCAAATTCGCCATTGCCTGCGGGGTCGGTCCCTCACTCAAAGTGCTGCAAAAGCGGGCGATGGATGTCACCAAGCTGCTGCTGCCCTATGAACCCACCGACGTCGTTACCGAACTGGCCGCGCATAAAGCCGCCAACCCGGACTTCAACATCTCCCATGTGCATTTCTTCCCGCTCGGCGGCATTAAGACCAACGCCACGTGGGCCATCCACAATGGCGGCCCCGCTGCCGCCCCTGCAAACGCCTGATCCAAGGACAGCTTAATGACTCGCACAATCGTCGAATCCAAAACCAAGACCGCAATCATCGGCTTTGACCAGCCCTTCTGCGTGATCGGTGAACGGATCAACCCCACGGGCCGAAAGAAACTCGCGCTGGAACTGGAAGCGGGGGATTTCTCCACGGTCGAAGCGGACGCGGTTGCGCAGGTCGCAGCAGGCGCCACGGTGCTCGATATCAACTCCGGCGCCGTCTTCACCAACAAGATGGCGGAAGATACGCGCTACGCGGACAACAATTTCGTCGAACCACCGCTGATGAAGGAACTGGTCGCGCGGGTTCAGGCGATCGTCGATGTGCCGCTCTGCATCGACAGCTCGGTCCCCGGTGCTCTGGAATCCGGGCTGGCAGCCTGCGAAGGCCGCCCGCTGCTGAATTCGGTCACCGGTGAGGAAGAGCGGCTGGAGATCGTTCTGCCGCTGGTGAAAAAATACAACGTGCCGGTCGTGGCGATTTCGAACGATGATACCGGCATTTCAGAAGATCCCGACGTGCGGTTTGCCGTCGCGAAGAAAATCGTCGAACGGGCAGCCGATTTTGGCATACCGGCGAATGATATCGTGGTGGATCCGCTGGTCATGCCAATCGGCGCCATGGCCACCGCCGGACATCAGGTTTTCACGCTGGTCCGCCGCCTGCGGGAGGAATTGGGCGTGAACACGACCTGCGGTGCCTCCAACATTTCCTTTGGCCTTCCCAACCGTCACGGCATCAACAACGCCTTCCTGCCGATGGCGATGGAGGCCGGCATGACGTCCGCGATCATGAACCCGGTTGCACTGCCTGTTCCGGCCGCCAGGATCGAAGCCAAGAAGCTGGAACTGGCCGAGGCCGGCGTGATCTTCCCGGAGGATATGGACCTTGAGCTCTTCTGCCAGCTGACCGGACTTGGATCGACCAAACCCCGGCCCGGCAAGGAAATGGAAGCGATTCGTGCTGCCAACTTTCTGACCAACAACGATCCGCATGGCGGCGCGTGGATCGCGTTCAACAAGGAAGCGCCCAAGCCCGGGCATGAAGGCAGAGGGCGCGCCGGTCGCAGCGGTGGACGGCGGCGGCGCGCATAGCAGCGCAAAAAACCGACTTCAATGCAGGGCCCCGGTGTGGAAATACCGGGGTTTTTTCATTGCGTGACCCCTGTCCGCGCAGGCCTCCGGTGACGGTGCTTATGAATTCGGTGAAAAGTTTCAAAGGGAGTAACCCGGTCTTAACGGACTGCGCTCTACAACCGCTGACAACCAGTTAGTCAGCCGATGTGGAGAGAGCGATGCACCTGCAATATTCTTGCACCTTCAGGAGGGCTTCATGAGCGACCCTATTGCATTGTCTGCCCGCCTCGATTTGCCGGCAGCATCGGCCTTGATGGCAACAATCAAGGACCACGGCGACGCTGATCTGATTCTGGATCTGGCCGAGGTCAAACATCTCGGTGCTCTTTGTCTTCAGGTCATGTTGTCGGCCGCAACCAGCGCGGTTGCACAGGGGCGGTCCCTCTCACTTGTCAACGCGTCCGACCGCGTGATCGATCAACTGCGTGTCATGGGGATGACACCTGAAGCCATTTCCAGGGGGCGTCAATGACACTCGAAATCCTAGCCGTAGACGACAGCCGCACAATGCGGGACATGATCCGGCTGGCGCTTCTGCCCGCCGGGTTCAACGTTCACACAGCAGATGACGGGATGCATGGCATCGAGGTTCTCGAAGGGATTGAGCCCGACGCGATTATCACCGACATCAACATGCCGCGGCTGGATGGCTTCGGCTTCATCGACGCTGTCAGGGGGCAGGAGAAACACCGTGCCACTCCCATTTTGGTTCTGACGACGGAAGCAGCTCCGGAACTGAAAGCCCGCGCGCGGGGCGCTGGCGCGACTGGCTGGATCGTAAAACCTTTCGATCCGTCAAAGCTCATCAAAGCGCTGCAAATGGTCGCCGGGTAAGAGGGTACAATGTCTGATCCAAATGACCCAATGGCGGAAATTCGCGCGTCGTTTTTCATCGAATGCGAAGAATTGCTTGAAGCTTTGCAGGATGGTTTGCAATCGCTTGACGATGGTGACGAAGATACTGAAACCATCAACGTGGTTTTCCGCGCTGTTCACTCCATCAAGGGCGGTGCCGGGGCGTTTGGTCTCGAAGCTCTCGTGCGTTTTGCGCATCGGTTCGAAACCGTTCTGGACGAGGTACGCGCCGGGCGGATGACCCCCGACGCGGACGCGCTGAAAATCTTTTTTCAATGTGCCGATCATCTCTCAGACCTTGTTCGGGTCAGCCGCGATGACGGCGACTTGCCGGACGACAAGACGGCCGAGTTGTTGCAGCATCTGGACGACCTTCTGGGGGAAACCGGCGCACCCGAAGAAGAAGCAGAAGAAGAAATCGATTTTCAACCCGCGGTGCTGTCGCTCGATCTGGACTTCGGTGACGCCGAAGACGACGGCGATGTGGCGGAGCTTCCGTCTCTGGATGAGTTGCCGTCACCATTGACAAACACGTTCACGATCAAGTTCCGCCCCGAAAACGATCTTTTTGACACCGGCAATGAACCCTTTCACATGCTCAGATCTTTGGATGAGATGGGAGAGTGCAAGGTCACGTGTCACATGGACAGCCTGCCCGAATTTGCAGACCTGATCCCGGAGCAATCGTATCTGTATTGGACCGTCGAGCTTCAATCGGATGTCGACGAGGCCGAGATTTCAGCCGCTTTCGAATTCGTGGAAGGCCTTTGTACGTTGGAAATCTCGAAACAAGCGAGTGATGCTGTCACGGAGTACGAACTGCCAGATGACGCTGCGACCGACGTCGACGCAGACGCCGGGACGCCAGAGATGGACCAGACGGACGCGGCCATGCCATCCTTGCCCGAAATAAGCGAAGCTCCGGCGGTATCCGAGGTTCCGGATATCGCTGAAAGCGACGGTTCGCAGAAGGAAGATCAGGTCACCCCCACCGCCGCGGAAAAACCGGCGTCACCGGCAACGCCAAAATCACCGTCTCCAGCCGCAGCGGCCAAATCCGTTGTGCGCGTGGATCTCGACCGCATCGAACGATTGGTCAATCTTGTCGGCGAGCTTGTCATCAATCAGGCGATGCTGTCGCAAAGCCTTGAGAGTTCAGGCTTGTCGCCCCACTCCGATGCGATGAACGGGCTGGAAGAGTTCCAGCGTTTGACGCGTGACATTCAGGACAGTGTCATGATGATCCGCGCGCAACCCGTCAAATCGCTGTTCCAACGAATGTCTCGCATCGTTCGGGAAGCCTCCGCGGCCGTGGGAAAAGACGTTCGTCTCCACACAGAGGGTGAAAGCACCGAAGTCGACAAGACCGTCATCGAACGGCTTGCCGACCCGCTCACCCATATGATCAGGAACGCGGTTGATCACGGGCTGGAAAGCTCAGCGGACCGGATCGCGGCGGGCAAGCCTGAAGAGGGGCGCGTCAACCTCACTGCTGCACATCGATCTGGTCGGGTGGTGATCGAGGTTTCCGATGACGGTGGTGGCATCAACCGTCCGAAGGTGTTGCAGATCGCGATCGATAAGGGGTTGATCCCTGAAGACGCCAACTTGTCGGATTCGGAGATTGACAACCTTCTATTCTTGCCGGGCTTTTCCACCGCTACCGTGGTTTCAGATTTGTCCGGGCGCGGTGTCGGTATGGACGTCGTTCGGACCTCTATCCAGGCTTTGGGCGGTCGGATCACCATTACCTCCACCCCGGGTGTTGGCACAACTTTCTCAATTTCGCTACCGCTGACACTGGCAGTCCTCGATGGCATGGTCGTTCAGGTAGCCGACGAAACTCTGGTCCTGCCCTTGAACGTGGTCATCGAGACGTTGACGTTGACGAATGAGGACGTGGAAATGGTGCGACCCGGCGCGAATGTCGTGCGGGTGCGAAGCGGGTTCGTGCCGCTGTTCGATCTGGGTCAGGAGCTAGGATACCGTGCGCCCGTCGAGGATTACGAAGGGTCGGTTGTCTTGCTGATCGCGCATGAAGACGGGTCCCGTGCGGCCCTGATCATCGACAGCATTCAAGATCAAAGACAAGTGGTCATAAAGGGCCTGGACGACAGTTTCTATCGAGCCCCGGGCATTGCGGCGGCTACCATTCTGGGTGACGGGCAAATCGCGCTCATCTTAGATACTTCGGACATCATCACCAACGCAATCGGCGCGGCCGGATCCCCTTCGGCACAAAACCTAACAGGACTTTCAGCATGAGTGACAAGGAAACCTCCAACACAATTGAATTGCTGACTTTTCAATTGGCTGACCAGGAATACTCGCTTGATATCATGTCTGTCCGCGAAATTCGCGGCTGGACACGCACGACACCATTGCCTCACGCGCCGAGCTATATGAAAGGCGTCATCAATCTGAGGGGCACTGTCCTGCCGGTGATGGATCTGTCGGAAAGACTCGGTCTCAAACCTCAAAAACAGACCGAAAGGAACGTGATAATCGTCGTTAAACACGAAGATACCATGACGGGTCTTCTGGTAGACGCCGTGTCCGATATAATCGCCTTGACTTCTGAAGACTTGCAGCCACCCCCAGAAATGCAATCCGCGGACAGCGCAAGCGTCGTTAGTGCGCTGACACTTATAGACGAGCGGATGATCAGAGTTCTTGATTTAAGCTCAATCGTCACATCCGCACAAAGCAATGCAGCCTGATGAGCAAGGCCGCCCTCGAAATGACGATCGACACCGACAGCTTCAACGCGATTGCGGAGTTGGCATATCGCGAAAGCGGGTTGCAGCTCGCCGCCGAAAAGACGTCTATGATCCAGTCTCGACTGAGGCATCGCCTGAGAGCCCTCGGTCTTCAGGACTTTGCCAATTACAGTGCCTTTGTTTGTTCCGACGACGGGCGCGATGAACGTCGGCACATGATTTCCGCGCTCACGACAAATGTATCCCATTTTTTTAGGGAAAAGCATCACTTCGACGTGTTGAAAAAGCAGTTCGAAACAGTACTGCTGCCGAAACTGAAAGCGGGTGGCCGGGTTCGGATTTGGTCAGCAGGGTGTTCCAACGGTCAGGAAGCGCTCTCGATTGCAATGGTGTTGCTTGAAGTTGCCCCTGACGTAGCAAAACTGGACCTTCGCATCTTGGCGACCGACATTGATCCCGAAGTTGTTAATTTTGCCAAGCAGTCATCCTACCATGAACGGCTGGTTGGAGGCATTCCCCCGGAATTGCTGCACAAATATTTTCAGTGCGTGAAACAGAATGACGAGAAAATATACCAAGCTGGTGGTCAGCTTTTGAAAATCATAAGTTTCAGAGAACTGAATCTTCTCGCGAAATGGCCGATGCAGCAAAAAATGGACGTCATTTTCTGCAGGAATGTGGTGATCTATTTTGACTTGGACACGCAAAATCGGTTGTGGCCACGATTTCGCGACGTTTTGTCACCCAATGGCATTCTCTTTCTTGGACATTCTGAAAGGATATCCGATCCAGCGACATTTGGTTTCATTTCCGATGGTCCAACAACCTACCTGCCATCCACTGCCAGCGACGGCTCTTCGCCCTTGAGAAAGGAAAACTAAAATGTCCCTGCGTGACCAAATACGAATAATGGTGGTGGATGACATGTCCACAAGTCGCGGCCTGATCACGCAAGCTCTGGACGCGTTTGGAATTCGCAATGTTTCAACTGCGGAAAATGGTGTTGACGCACTGAAATCTCTGGCAACACATCCGGTACACCTGGTGATTTCCGACTACAATATGCCCCAAATGGATGGATTGAAGCTGCTCCATCACCTGCGATCATCGCCAAAAACCAAGGGTGTTGGCTTTATTCTGATTACGGGCAGAGCAGAACAGCAAATCGTTGATCATGGCAAGAAACTGGGGATGAATAATTATTTGAAGAAGCCGTTTGAGCAAGCCAGTTTGCGAAACTGCATTGAAGCCGTTGTAGGGCGCCTTTGAATGACAAGCGAAGCTTCTGAGGTTAATCCTTTGCCGGCCATTGTTGGGCGCCTTTCATGTTACTTGGACAAGCTGGCTGGCCAGGTTTTCGACATAGAAGAAACCATTGGTCAGGCATTAACGCATAGCACTGAGTCCAGCAAAAACACGATCACCGATCTTCAAGCCTTGGACTTTCTGCGGCAGTCCTTGGAAGATTTGGCGCTCATGACACTTCTCTTGAGCGATCGTAATGGGAAAGAACTAAACGCCAAATGCCTCCACGGAGTCAGTGACAAGCTTAAGTTAAAGACCACGCGTTCGCTGCTGGAAGGTAAAGAGCCTGGATTTTTTGGTGCCGAGGAAGACACGCTGGGGGACCTAGATCTTTTCTAAAGGTCTTTGACCGGCACCCGGAGTCTTTTGTAGACTAGCGAACTGGCACGCATCCCTTCGCGGTTAACAGTCCCTCAAATCAGAAGCGCCGGCGCGGCTCATATGATGTGCCTCTGGAATTTCAGACGCTTTGCGCCCAACTGTGAGGCAGGTAGGCCGACATGGGGACAATCAATTGCAGCGACGATTTTGAGCGCGATGCGGTACATCAGATCACGGTGCGGGGATATCCGGTTCGGGAGGTTTCCCAGCGTTTGGGCGCAAGCACCCATTCTCTTTACACGTGGATGAAGCCGTTCGCTGAACTGGTTTCAAAAGCGGGCGGCGAGGATCACGAGGCCGAGAACCGCCGGTTGAAGCGGGAACTGGCACGGGTCACCGAGGAGCGCGACATCCTAAGAAAGGCAACGGTGTACTTCGCGCGAGGGTCGCAATGAAGTACGCCTTCATCCGGGCGCATCACGAGGAGTTCAGCATCCGGGCCATATGCCGGGTGCTCAGTGTGCATTTCAGTGGCTTCTGCGCATGGCTTAAAGAACTGTTAAGCCATCGTGCGCAGGAAGGTTTGCGTCAGACCGAGCTGATCCGGCAGGCCTGGGCCAACAGCGGCAAGGTCTATGGCTACCGCAAGCTGACGGATGACCTGCGCGACCAAGGCGTGCGGATTTCGGAGGACCGCGTCGCCGGCCTGGCATCGTTGGCCGGGACCGCTGCACAGGTTGGAGCAGCGGTTCGTGGCCTCTCAGCCCGATCAGATCCGGGCGACCGACATCACCTACATAAAGACACATGAGGGCTGGATATATCTGTGCGTGGTCATCGACCTGTTCTCGCGCCGCGTGGTCGGTTGGTCTGCCCAATCACGCATGACCACTGACCTGACCCTGCAAGCCGTGCTCATGGCCATCTGGCCGCAAAAACCCGACGGCAAGGTCATGGTGCATTCCGATCAGGGGTCCTAATTCACTAGCCGTGAGTGGCAATCCTTCCTGCGCAACCACAGCCTGGAACCGAGCATCAGCCGACGCGGCAACGGTTTTGACAACGCCGTCGCGGAGAGCTTCTTTCAGTTGCAGAAACGGGAGCGGATCAGGCGCGGAACCTATCCAACAAGGGAAGACGCCAGACGAGACGTCTTCGAACAAATCGAGACGTTCTACAACCCTAAGCGCAAGCATACGAACAACGGCATGCTGCCGCCCGTTGACTTCGAAATCAGACAGCAGAAACTGAACAAGACAGGCATCACAAAATCTAGGGGCTGGTCACCTCAGAAGCGATGAAAAAGTAGACCGCATCAGCGGGTGAGGCACTTTGGTTCTGCTGTGCTTTCCACCCTTTGGCAGCAGGAAAGTGAGCTGAATGCGGTTTGGTTTCGACCGAGAGCACTGGCGAAAGTCAATCATTGAACACAGCCTGATCAAATGAGGCCGTCGCGCGCCACCAACGCACATTCTCTGGCACTTGCCGCCTTTGCTTTGCGATATCGGTGCCCGTCCAGGTCCGCGATGGTTCAATCAATCCGACTCGGGCGGGGGTGTTCAAAGGGAAGCTGCATTACGTTCAACAAAGCTGGTCTTGGTCAAGCTTTTGTAGCGGTTGCGAAGCGTTGGAGCCAGGCGGATATCTGGCAAGTTGCCGAGACAGCGGGGCATGCCGCGATGTTATCACGATATCAACGCATCGCTGCGCCAACACAGGCGTTAAAAGAGTTCAAGATCGTTACCGATCGCCGAAAGCTCCGGCAGATGTGTCAGCGCTTCCAACGGCGCGTCACCACGCACTTTTTGCATGACTTTTCCGGTCGCTGGCCAGAACTTAAGCTGCCGCGCAGTCTCGCCACCCAGCGAATGACCGTCACAGGAAATGCCTTCCTGTTCCAGAAACGCCAAGATGAATTCACTATTGTTTTTGCCGATGTCGCTCAGGCCCGACACCATCCGTGCGCCGCCAAAGGCTTTGGCACGGAGGCGATCTCGGCGCGCACCCTGCTTCAGAACGTCGTTGATCAACACTTCCATCGCATTGATGCCAGCAAGATTGCAGACGCCCGCGTCGCCGGTGTTTGTTGTCAGCAGCATATGGTTCATCCCACCTACGCCCGCGACAGGATCCCAGAGACAGCATGAAACGCATGATCCGAGCAGTGTGCTTATAACCATCTCCGGATCGGTGCCGATTGCATGTTCGCCCTGCGTGATATGCACCCACGGCCCGGACATTAGGTTCGCGCCCTCTGATCACGGTTGCCGGCCCGCCGCTTGGCCGAATGGCTGTCGCAGATTGCACGCCCGATCCGGTCCAGACCCACCTCATGTTGCACCGCACCGATCGCCTTGGCCGCCTTTGGCATGCCGTAAACGACGCAGGAATCCTCGTTCTGCCCGAACGTCGTGGCCCCCGCCTGGGCGAGCTTGAGCAAGCCTTCAGCGCCATCGCGGCCCAAACCGGTGAGCAATGCGGCGGAAACATGTTTGGCTTCTGCTTCGGCGGAGCTGAACAACACGTCCACAGAGGGGCAATGCAAGGCCACGGGTTCATTGGCAGAAAAGCGACAAAACCAACTGCCGTTGATCCGTTTTAATTCAGTATGTTGACCATTTCCCGGAGCGAGGACGATGTCGCCGCGCTGCAGGGCCTTGTTTTCCTGCGCCAGAAAAACCGTCTGGGGCAATTGCCGGTTCAACCTCTCCGAAAAGCTTTGCAGAAAATTGCCAGGCATGTGCTGTACGACAACCACCGGAGGCCCCTCAGGATCTAACATCGGCAGAACAGTTTCCAACGCGGCCACGCCGCCTGTCGAGGCTCCGATCAGAACAATCGCGCCGCGGCGACAGGGGCGACGAACACCCTTGTCGGCGATGTTTTGCATGATGTCCTGCGCGGTCTGCTCAGGCTGCGCAGGCCGCTGCAGTTGGGACGGTCTGGTAGAAGCTGCCTGGTACACGCGCTCGCAGATGTCCTGTGTCAATTCCTCGCCAAATCGCTTTGACGGTTTGACCATGCAGTCAATTGCGCCGCGAGAGAGCGCCTGAATAGCGGCATCGCTGCCCGCTGCCGTCAGACTGGACATCATGACGACGGGCATTGGCCGCGCGCGCATCAGCCGGGTCAGAAATTCCAGACCGCTCATGCCCGGCATCTCGATATCCAAGGTGACGACATCGGCTTTGTGAGCGCGCAGAAAGTCGCGGGCCTCGACCGCATTGCTGGCTTCTGCAACCACTTCGAGACGCGGGTCTGCAGAGAGCACGGCCCGTATCCAGGCGCGCATTGCCCTGGAATCGTCAACGACAAGGACTTTCTTGGGCGCGGGATTTCCGAATGGCGTCGCGGTAGAGCGTATTCCTGTCACGACAATTTCCTGTACAAAAACAATCAGAACGGCAGAATGCCGTGCGTCTGAACGCCTGTTTTGTATGGCAAAGACTTATGAAGCGAGCATTAACGGCCGCCGTTTTCCACCCTGCGGCCATGTTGGTCCTGCATCTGAACGGCAGCCGGCGAAGGGTCCGTCAGGCCCTGTGCTCAGCGATCAGCTGACGTGACACGATCATCCGCATGATCTCGTTCGTGCCCTCCAGAATCTGGTGAACCCTCAGGTCGCGCACAATTTTTTCCATACCGTAGTCCGAAAGGTAGCCATAGCCGCCGTGGATCTGCAGCGCATCATTCGCGACGTCAAAGGCGACATCGGTGACAAAGACTTTTGCCATTGCACAGAACTTTGTCGCATCCACCGCCTGTTGATCCAGTTTCCACGCGGCCTGTCGCAAGAAAACGCGCGCGGCCTGAAGTTTCACTTCCATATCCGCAAGCTTGAACTGCAACGCCTGAAACTGATTGATGGATTTGCCGAAAGCCTTGCGATCACCGGCGTAAGCAAGCGCTGCGTCGAGGGCCGACTGCGCGCCCCCCAGGGCCGAAGCCGCGATGTTCAGTCGTCCACCGTCCAACCCGGCCATGGCGTAGGTAAAGCCCCGCCCCTCTTCGCCGATCAGGTTGTCCGCCGGTACCGCGCAATCGTCGAATTGCACCTGAGCGGTCGGTTGTGCCCGCCAGCCCATCTTGCTTTCCAGACCACCAAAGGACAGCCCGTCCGACCCGTCCTCGATCACCATTGCCGAGATCCCCTTGGGACCCTCATCGCCGGTGCGCACCATGCTCAGGTAGGCATCCGAATAGCCGCCTCCGGAAATGAAAGCTTTGGTGCCGTTCAGACGGTAGCCTTCGTTGGTCCGCGTCGCGCGGGTGCGCAACGCCGCAGCGTCAGAGCCCGACCCCGGTTCGGTCAGGCAATAGGAGAAAACGGTCTTCATCGTGCACATCTGTGGCAGCCACTTGGCCTTGCTGTCTTCCGATCCGAACTTGTCGATCATGCCGCCACACATGTTGTGTATCGACAGGAACGACGCCACTGCCGGGCAGGACATGGACAGTGCCTCGAAAACCATGGTCGCGTCCAGCCTGCTGAGCCCGGACCCGCCGTATTCCTCGGACACGTAGATACCGCCTAGCCCCAGTTCGGCCACTTTGGGCCACAGGTCCTTGGGGATCGTGCCCTGCGTCTCCCATTCGCGCGCATGGGGCGCGATATGCTCCTGCCCAAAGGCATAGGCCATATCGAAAATTGCGATCTGTTCTTCTGAAGCGGCAAAATCCAAGAGAGGGCCCTTTCCCTGTGGCGCGCCTGCTGCGCGGCTGTTGTGTGATGCAGTTTGAGATATCATCAATCTGCCGGGCTGCAACAGGTCAGCCTGACGCGTCAGACAAAATCCAGATATCGGTTGAATGGCATCTCGCGCAGGCGCTGCCCGGTCGCGGCATAGATAGCATTGGCCAGCGCCGGTGCTGCCGGTGGCACCGGGGGTTCGCCGATACCTCTGATTTTCGCTGCGGTCTCAAGGCCGCGCACCCTGATTTCCGGCGTCTGGGAAAACCGCATCCCTTCGGCATCATAGTAGTTCGCCTGCGCCACCTGCCCGTCAGAAAATGTGATCTCTGAATTGATCGCGTGGCCCAGTGCCCAAATCACCCCACCCTGTACCTGGTTCTCGAAATTGTCCGGGTCGATGACCCGCCCCACGTCGGCGGCGACAAAAACCGTGTCGATCCTGATCCCGGCGGTGGTCTCGGCCACCTCCACAACCTCGGCGACCGGGACGCCGAAAGAGCTGACGAGGGCAAGGCCCCGCCCCCGTCCATCTGGCATGGCGCTGCCCCAGTCCGACATGTCGGCCACGGCCTCCAGCACGCCCCTGGCCACCGGATCGTTCACCAGGCGCAGGCGCTCAGTCATCGGATCGGCACCGGCTGCAAGGATCAGCTCATCCAGCGCGCATTCCGCAAAGAACCCGGCTGTCGATGCGCCAACGGACCGCCACGAACTGGTTGGCGCCAACTCCGGGGCGGCATAGGCCGCGACGCGCAGATCGGGAATGTCATAGGGCATGTTCCATGCGCCCGCAGCGATCTGCGTGTCAGGCCCCGGAACAGGCATACCGACCCGCCCCATCTGGCTGCGCACGGCAGAGGGGGTGGCGATTTCAAGGTTCAGGGCGGTGACCTGCCCGTCGCGCACCTTACCCGTGGCGCGCGCCATGCCGATCTGGCGCGGGTAGTCTTGCGCAAAGTCTTCTTCGCGGCTGAAGGTCAGCTTGACCGGCGTACCCTCCAGCTGCATGGCGATTTCGGTGGCGCGGTCGATATTGTCGAACTCAAGACGATGCCCGAAACTGCCCCCGGCAAACTGATTGTGAAACACGACCTGATCCGGCCGCAGACCGGTCCGCTCTGCCACGCGCTGCTGAACGAACCGAGGCATCTGGTGCGATGCCCAGACCTCCGCCCTGTCCTGCGTGACTTTCACGGTAGCGTTCAGCGGCTCCAGAGGTTGATGCGCCACATAGGGTGCTTTGTAGGTCACCGACATGTCGGGATCGCTTTTCAGTGCCGCAAGCGCATCCCCGTCGTCCCGCCAGACCTTGTCCAATGCGTCAGGGGAAAACGCGGCTGCTACCGCGGCCCAATGGTCCGCCTGTTCGGCCGGGTAAGGCGCTTCGCCCCAGTCATAGTCAATCGCATCAAGGGCCTGCATCGCATACCAGGTATTCTCTGCGATCACCGCCACCCCGCCGGTCACCCGCAGGATGCGCTGAACGCCGCGCAGAGAGGCCGCCGCCTGGGCCTCGAAACTCTTCAGCCCGCCGCCCTTGCGCGGATTGCACCTGACGGCGGCAAACACCATGCCGTCCAGTTGCAGATCAATACCGTAGGGCTGACGACCGGTGGACTTCGCGACAATATCTAGCCGCTGCATCTGCTGACCAATCAGGCGCCATTGGTCGGGGCTGCGCAGGTTGACATCTGTCACCGGATCCAGCGTGGCGGCGATTTCCGCGAGCTCGGTGTAGGGAATGCTCACGCCATCCGGCAGAACAACTGTACCGCCCCGCGTGCCGAGCGCCGGGACCGGTTGACCGGTCATTTCAGCCGCCGCCGCTTTCAGCGTTTCACGGGCAACAGCCCCCGCCCGCCGCAGCTTGTCGAAGCTGTCGGGCACCGAGGTTGACCCGCCGGTGACCTGAACCCCGGCAAGCTTCATCATCATGCCCATCGCCTCCCGCGTTGTTTCGGCCAGAACTCCGGTGTCCGTGGACATGAACGGCACCGCGTCATCCGCAAGGGCCGTGTTGAAATACGCAGGGTCAGGTTGGGCGAGCTCGGTCTCGAACTGACCAAACTCCAGATCCATTTCCTCGGCGATCAGCGCGGCCTGCATGGAGGCTGCCCCCTGCCCCAGATCAACATGGGGCGTGATCAGAGTAACACCCTGCGACGTGACCCGCACATAGGGGTTGAAACTGGCCTCGTCCGGCCCCAGCGACCTGCGCAAAGGGTTTGAATGCGGGGTCATCACACGGTAAGTGCCAAATGCCACGCCACCGGCGATTGCCGCTGATCCGATCAGCAAGCCGCGTCGTGTCATTGTGCCAATACGGGACATAAAAAGCTCCATTGCGCGAGTTCATCACACGCCTACAGGTGTATTTTTCGTCCGAAAACCCGGTCATCGGGTGTACGCAGAATAACCGAACGTCACCCACGCGCTCAATACCCGGTCATCTCCAGATACCCCCGGCCCGAATGGCTGCCGCTGATCGTCACTGGGCCTTCCCAATAGGGGATGGAAGTCGCCATCCACGCCTGCGGGTTCAGGGCCCGGATTGTGACATTTACACCCTTTTGCGGCAGCATTGCCCGCCACGTCGTGGGGATCATTCGCCCCGCGACAGCGCTCTTGGCCATTGGCAGGGCGCTGAATGCGCCGTCCGGAAACGCTGTGGCCTCGCCCTGCGGGCTGATCCATGTGGCCGCGGTATAATCATCACCCTCGGTGTCGCGCAGCGTGAACCCCATCAGCTTGGCACCGTCATCGAATGACATGGAGAACCAGTCCCAACTGACCTGCGACGCGCCCAGCGGTTGCGACGCCCATTCCCGGTCCATCCAGGCCTGGCCGGTGACGTCGATCTCGCCGTCGGGCAGTTTCAACGTGCCGGCGATGTCAAAGAATGGCTGCGAGTAGTAATAGCTTGCCCGGCCAGAGGCTGATTTCTGCGAAAAGCCATCTTCGCCATGGAACACCAAGGGCCCCTGTGCCGTCAAAGCCATGTCATACGAAAAGGTCGGCCCGGCCGCGCGCAGGCTCACGGCCTCCATGTCGGCCCCTGCCATCTGCCAGTCATCGATCCAGGCTTCAAAAGGCGACGCGGTCACGCCCGCCTGCCCGATCCCGCCCCGTGCCCGCCGTTCCGCGACGTGATGATGAGTTGGCGTGGTGACGGCCGCATGCCCCAGCCAAAGCTGCGGGCTGTCCCAGTCCGATGTGTCCTCGGGCGCAAGGGCACTTCGGAACAACGTCCACTGCAGGCCGTAGGGCGTGCCTTCGGCATCCTGCAGGTTCGCGGTGACGTACCACCATTCGATGCGATACGCCGGATGCGCGCCATGATCGGCGGGAAAGTCAAACGCGTAACCCCGGTGCGGAACAGCGAAGCCTTCCGCATCGCTGCCAAGACCCGCAAACCCCTGCGCAAACGCCGAACAGGCCAGCGACATCCACAGAAAAACAATCAGAACCAGCGGGTTACCGTTCATTGCTAAACACCCTCAACAACCTGTCCGGCGGCGTGCGCGCCAGCCGGATGGCAGGCCACAGGGCCGCCAGCAGCGCGGCGCACAGAGTCAGTATCCCCAGCTGCAGGTATTCTGCCGGGAAGAGGAACATTGGCAGACGCCAGCCAAAGGCCTCAACATTGACCACCGCCAGCAGAACCCATGCCAGCATCAGCCCAAGCGGCACCGCAAAAAGCCCGGTGATGGCAGCCAGACAGAGCGCGCGCAGCAGTTCCAGCAGCGCAAGGTGACGCCGTGTCAGGCCAAGCGCCCAGACGGGTGCAAGCTGCGGCAGCCTCAGGGTCGCAAGCGTCAAGAGGCTGATGAGAATGGCCAGCCCGGCGACAGAGAGCGTCAGCAGGTTCAACGCCGCCGTCACGGAAAATGTGCGTTCGAATACCGACAGGGAGAATGCCTTGAGTTGCGCCTGATCGATCAGCGCGTCCCCCTGCAGCCCGTAGGTCGCCCGGAGGTATTGCGCGACAGCCTCTGGATCATCAGCGCGCAGCCCAAAGCGCACGGCCCGCTTTTGCGGGTACCTGCGGGCGAACTCGGCCTCGGAAATGACGACCTGGCCTGCCGCGTTGCCATAGTCGCTGTATACGCCCAGGACAGGATCACCGGTGGGCAGCGCGTCGCCCGGCCCAAGGTCATTTCGCCGCGCCAGTTGCTCGTTGATCAACGCGCCCCTGTCCGCTGCGAGCTGGTCCCAGACGTCCGGCACGGCCGCCAGAATGGGCCAGTTTTCGCGGTATGTCGCGTGGTCGCGCACGCCGTAGATCTCGGCGGGCAGTCCGGCAATGCGGATCTCTTCAGAGATGATGGGCAGCACGGTCACCCCCCGGGTGACCAGATCGGAGGTAACGATTTCCGCCTGGTCCGCCGTGTCGAGACGCAGGTAAAGCTCTGACGACAGGCGTTGATCGAGGTACCCGGTGAACGTCAGCCGGAAACTCGATACCATGGTCGACACACCAATATTGGCCGCCATCGCCAAAAGCAACGCCATCAGGGCCATGGACAGCCCGGGCAGCTGTTGCCTGCTGTCCGCCCAGAACCACTCCGCCAGCGCGCCACGGCTGATCCGACCGGCGGCCTGCAGCGCCAGGGCCAACAGGGCGGGCAGGCAGAACGCGGCCCCCACCAGCAGGCAGGCCAGCAGGGCGAACCCGGCAAAGAGCCCTTCTCCCCAAAGGGCAAACGCAAACCCCGACACGAAAAGCAGGCAGGCCACCGCCGCCATCCAGCGCCCCGACGCGAGCGCGTGCATGCTCATGGCGCGCGGGTGATTGAACGACAAGAGCGGCAGGCGGGCAAGCTTGATCAGGGCCGCCGCCGCCGCAATCCCGGTGCCTGCAAAGGCCATGCCCAGGCCCGACAGCCACCATGCCGGGCGCAGCTGCAACTGACCGGTGATTTCGGCCCCGTAGAGACCGCGCAGCGTGGCCGCCACATCCGGCAGCAGAGCAGCGGCGATCAGGTACCCAAGGGCCACCCCGAGACCACCCGCAATCAACGAGAAGACACCAAGTTCCAGCGCCAGCAAGACCATCAGGCGCCGCACCGGCATCCCCAGCGCGCGCAGGGTCCGGAACACCCCGCGACGCTGCTCGAATGCCAGTCCGACGGCGCCATAGACGATAAAAATGCCGACAGCGAAGGACAAAAGCCCAAATGCGGTCAGGTTCAGATGAAAACTCCGGGTCAGCCGCGCCACATCGGTTTGCCCCGCGCCGCTCTCGATCCGGTAGGTCTCCGGTATCGGCGGCAGACCCATCGGCTGCACGGTATCCACGATCAGGCGCGTGATTTCATCCGGTTTGCGCAACAGCCCCTGCACCGTGGCGATATCCCCGAGCGCTGTGCCGACGGGTCGCTGCGCATTCAGGTGCAACGTCACGTTTTCCTCTGTGAAAGCCGCCGCGTCATCCGGATGCACAAAAAGCGCGCGCGCCTGCAACAGCGTGCCGTTGCCGCGCGCCGCCTCCGTGCCAGCGGTCTCCCGCTCCAAAAGGGATTGCGGCAGCGTCATCGGTTCTATGCCGACAAGCTGCACCACGTGATCGTTACGTTCAATGGTGCCTTCGATGACCGGGCTGACCTGCCATCCCATGCGGCGCAAGGCAACGTAATCCTGCGTGGAAAACGCCGATCCGTCGGCCTTGCGCATTGCATTGAAAGCGCCCGATGCCAACACGTCTGCCGCCTTATCGTAGCTTGCGCGCGCCTCGGCATTGATCGCCTGCACACCGCACCACAAGGCAGTGGCAAGCGCCAGCCCGGCAATCAGGGTCAACAGCTGCCACGGGTTGCGCCGCCAGTGTGACAGCAGGGCGATCAGGCCCAGGCGGGTCACGATGCGGCCACCGCGACACCTGCGCGCTGTACCCTGCCGCGTGACAGCGTCAGACGCCGCTGCATTCTCGCAGCCTGCCGGGGCGAATGGGTGACCATCAGGATCGCCGTGCCCGCCTCCGCCGCACTTTCCAGCATCAGGCCCAGGACCGTATCCGCCGTCGCCTCATCCAGGTTGCCGGTCGGTTCGTCCGCCAGCAGCAGCTTGGGGCGCGCCGCCAGCGCACGTGCGATCGCCACCCGCTGCTGCTGCCCGCCGGAAATCGCCTCGGGGTATTTCTGCAGGTGATCCTGCAGGCCGATCCGCGTTGCCAGATACTGCGCCCAGTCGGGATCATGCCGCCCGGCCAGCCGTGCGTGAAAGGCGATATTGCTTTGTACCGTCAGGCTGGGGATCAGGTTGAACTGCTGAAAAATCAGCCCCACCGTGTCTCGCCGCAATTGCGCGGTCCTGCCATCGGGCAGCGATGTGATGTCGATGCCATCAACCTCGATCAGGCCGCCACTCGCCCGGTCCAGCCCGCCGACCAGATGCAGCAGCGTGCTTTTGCCGCTGCCGGATTCACCTTCAAGGGCCAGCGTTTCAGTGCCATCGAGTTCAAAGCTTACATCCGTGAGCACCTCGACCGGTTCCGCACCCGTATCGTAGCGTTTCGACAGATGTTGTATGTTCAGCACCATGGGCTGTCCTGACAGTTGTGTTGTTACTGACATGGCGCATTTCACGGATTGCGCAAGCCCATCCGTGCCGACCTGTGGCATCAGACCACGGGTGCTACCACCGCCCGGCATAGCTGCCCACCAGATGATCGATCAGTGCCCGAACACGCGATGTTAGGTGCCGGTTCGGCGGGTATAATGCATAAAGCCCCATATCCTCGGTCTTGTAGTCCGCAAAGAGACGCAGCAGTTGCCCCGTGGCCAGCGCGGTTTCGACCGCGTACATGGGGCTCATCGCCACGCCAAGACCGCCCATCGCCATTTCAGCGATTGCCGCCGGTGCATTGGCGTGAAACCCACCCGACACATGTATCGCGTGACTGCGGCCATTCTTGAAAAACGGCCATGTTTCAGGGGCAAGGCGGCCGTCGTTGATCAGGCAGCTGTGGGTTGACAGGGCCGCGGGATGATCGGGTGTACCATGTGTGGCCAGATAGTCAGGCGATGCGCAAATGACCAGCGGCATGTCCGATAGTTTCCGCGCAACCAGCGTCGAATCCGGCAGCGCGCCGATCCGAATGGCAAGGTCCAGCCCTTCTTCGACAAGGGCAACCCGCGTGTCGGTCAGCCGCAGATCAAGGGTGACACCGGGATGTGTCTGCATGAAGTCCCGCAGCGGCGGAATAAGCTTGGTGCTGCCAAAACCCGTGGGGGCCGTCAGGCGGATCGGGCCGGACAGCGCGGTTTGCCGGTCCTGCACAAGGGCATCCAACTCGTCAAACTGTTCCAGCAGCGATTTACAGCGCTCAAGGTAGGCCTGACCGGAATCGGTCAGCGCGACGCTGCGTGTCGTGCGGTTGAACAATTGCACGGCCAGACGGTTTTCCAATTGCGCCACGTATTTGCTGACGAGCTTGGTGCTGACACCCAGCCTTTTTGCCGCAGCCGTGAAGCTTTTGTCCTGTGCGACGGCGGCAAAAGCGCGCATCGTTTCGATCTTGTCCATTGCGCAAGGTACATCCTGTAATTTATGTCCTTTTCGTACATAATAATTCGCGTAATTGATATATTATTCTCATTTCGGACGTTCCCTAGATTGCCCTCACGATACGGACCTCCCTGATCTGAAGACATCGAAAGGAACAGTTTATGCCCGCGCCCGTTCGCATTCACCGGTTTGCCAAATCCGGTCACAGTCACCGAGTTGAGCTTTTTGCCAGCCTGATCGGCATCGATTACGAGTTGATCGACGTCGATCTCGCCAATGGGGCTCACAAGGCCGAGCCCTTCCTGTCGCTGAACCCCGCAGGCCAGGTGCCGGTGCTGGAGGATGGCGACACCGTGATCACAGATTCCAACGCGATCCTCGTGTATCTGGCGCGCAAGTATGCGCCGGACTGGTTGCCTGCCTCACCGGTGATGGAGGCCCAAGTACAGCGTTTCCTGTCGCTGGCAGCGGGGGAAATTGCCAATGGTCCCGCCGCCGCCCGGCTGATCACCGTCTTCGGTGCTGCGCTGGATGCGGATCGTTGCAAGGCGGTGGCAACAATTGCCCTGAACCGGCTTGAACAGCATCTGCAGAACCGGGAGTGGCTGGTTGGCGCCCGCCCCAGCATCGCCGATGTCGCGATCTACAGCTACACAGCACATGCGCCGGAGGGCAACATCTCCCTTGAGGAGTATCCAAATGTGCGCGCCCTGCTGACCCGGATCGAACACCTGAAAGGTTTCGTGCCGATGCCCGCCACCAAGGCCGGTCTGGCCGCCTGATCTGGGCCGCGCGGCGCACCTGTGCCGCGCGCCTTATTCGAAGGGAAGAAGATCGATGCCCACAGACAGCGGATGGACCCAAAAAACCTCTCCCTTTCACAGGGGCGAGCGTGCCGCGCAGGAAAAATCCGGGGTGCGCGACAGGTTGGAAACACTGGGCCGACGTGCGGTGCGCGATTTCATGCCCGACCAGCACAGAGCTTTTTTCGCTGATCTCCCGATGATCTTCGTCGGACATGTGGATGACGCCGGCTGGCCATGGGCCTCGGTGCTTTATGGCGGTCCGGGTTTTATCACCACTCCGGACAGCCGCAGCCTGACACTCACGGCGCAGCCGCTTGCGGGCGACCCGCTGAACGACGCCCTGACACCGGGCAGATCCCTGGGGTTCGTGGGAATGGGTCTGAGCAACCGGCGGCGCAACCGTGTAAACGGGCACGTCGCGCAGGTGGGAGACCAGGGTTTCGAGGTTTCGGTGGATCAGTCGTTCGGCAACTGCCCGCAATACATCAAGACCCGCGACGCAGATCTCACGCACCACGCCAGAAGCGCGCCGGTCAAGGAAACGAGTGACACGCTGGATGATGCGGCGCGACAGATGATCCGCGCAGCCGAAACATTCTTTGTCGCCACAGCAACCCAACCTCATGCGGCCGGCGGTGGCGTGCATGGCGCGGATGTATCTCACCGCGGCGGTCGGCGCGGGTTTGTAAAGGTTGAGCGCGACACGCTCACCGTCCCGGACTTTTCCGGAAACAATTTCTTCAACACGCTCGGAAACATGATCGAGAACCCGCGCGCCGGCCTGCTATTCATTGATTACACGACAGGAGACCTGTTGATGGTCAGCGGTACGACCGACATCCACTGGGACCCGCAAGAGATTGCGGAATTTCGCGGGGCGACGCGGTTCTGGCAGTTGAAAGTGCGCCGGGTTCTTCGGCTGCGCGCCGCGCTGCCCGTAACCTGGACAGAGCAGGACGGCGCGCCCAACATCGAAAAGACCGGCACATGGGACGAGGTTGCGGCAGCGCTGGCAGCCCGCCGCTAAAACGCGCTCAGTAAAGCCCGGCGGTGCGGGCGCGCAACCGGATCAACGCGAGCACGGTGTCGACGGTCGGTGTCGGCGTGTCGGTTATTTGTCCCAACTCCTGCACGGCGGTGACCAACGCATCGATCTCCATCGGGCGTCCCGCATCCAGATCCTGCAGCATCGATGTTCGATGCGCACCAACCGCAGCCCCCCCGTCGATCCGGCGGTCGACGCTTACAGGAAACTTCACGCCGAGCTTTTCAGCAATGGTCTGGGCCTCCAGCATCATGCCGCGCGCCACCGCGCGGGTGCCTGCGTCGTTGCACAGCACATCCAGCGTCGCATGGGTGAGCGCGGAAATCGGATTGAACGACAGGTTGCCCCAGAGCTTGACCCATATTTCATCGCGCAACCTGGGACGCACCGGCGCTTTCAGACCTGCGGAAACAAGCACTTTCGACAGCGCCGTCGCCCGATCGGATTTCGACCCGTCCGGTTCGCCCAGCGAAAACCGGTTCCCCTCAATATGGCGAATGACACCGGGTTCGCTGACTTCGGCGGCGGGATAGACCACGCACCCCAGCACCCGCTCCGGACCCCATCCGTTCCACTGCACGTCATCCGGGTCGACACTGCGCAGGCGCGTGCCCTCCAGATCACCGCCGCTTTTGTAAAAATACCACCAGGGCACGCCGTTGACGCCGCTGACAATGGTGGTGCCGGGATGCATCAGGGGCTGAAGCTTCGGAACGACGGAGGGCACGGAATGCGCTTTCAGCGTCACGATGACGTAATCCTGCGGGCCGAGATCTTCGGGCTTTTCACGCGCGCGGACATCAACGGTTGTTCTGCCCGCTTCCGCATCGATCAGCGTGAGGCCTTTCTCCTGCATCGCGGCCAGATGCGGGCCGCGCGCGACAAGGCTCACGTCCGCGCCGGCCTGCGCCAGCTTGACCCCCATGTACCCACCAATGGCCCCGGCCCCGAATATGCAAATTCTCATGTCAGGCCTTTTCCACCAGTCCCAATTTCTCGGCGAGGCCGATGCGCTGCATCTTGCCTGTCGCGCCCTTGGGAATTTCATCCATGATGATGACTTTGCGCGGCACCTTGAAATCGGCCATGCGCGTGGCGGCAAAGCTGCGGATATCCTGTGCGCTGGCCTCTGCGCCTTCGCGCAGGACAACCGCGGCGGCGACCTCTTCGCCCAGCTTTGGATGGGGCAGCGCAAAGGTCACGACCTGCCCCACCGCCGGATGATCCAGCAACACGCCGTCCACTTCAAGCGGGCTGATCTTTTCACCGCCGCGGTTGATGATTTCCTTCAACCGTCCGGTCAGGACAAGATAACCATCCTCATCAAAGGCGCCCTGATCACCGGTGCGGAACCACCGATGGCCTTCTGCGTCAAAAAAGCTCTTCTCGTTGGCTTCCGGGTTGCCCTCGTACCCGGGGGTAACATTGGGTCCGGAAATCACGACCTCGCCGATATCGTCGATCAGGTGGTTCTCCGTTTCATGCGCGATACGCACCATAGGCCCGGCCTCGACACCCACCGATCCGGGTTTTTGCGCGCCGTCGTCCAGAGGATTGGAGGCCATCTGGTGCGCGGCCTCGGTCATCCCGTAACCTTCCACAACCGGCGCGCCGAACGTATCCCCGAGCGCCAGCATCACCTGGGCCGGCAGCGAGGCGGAAGAGGAGCGCAGGAACCGCAGGCGGGTGGCGTCAATGATCTCCTCATTGCGTGCCGCCCGGGCCAGGATCGCCTGATGCATCGTGGGCACGGCGGTGTACCATGTCGGCTTTGCCTCCTTCATCCAGCCAAAAAACTTCAGCGCGTCGAAGCCCGGCGCGCACCAGACAGAGGCACCGGCGGCCAGCGAAGCTGCAACAGCCGCGATCAGCCCGTGGATGTGGAAGAGCGGCATGACATTCAGGCACCGATCCTCCGGCGTCAGGTTCAGCGACATCCGCACGTGTTCCGCCGAGGCTGCAACATTAGACTGCAACAGCGGAACGATCTTGGGGCGCGACGTTGTGCCCGACGTATGCAGGATGAGCGCGACATCATCGGGCGAGACATCCTTTTTACCAACGATCCCTGAATGTTCCGAGCTGAGAGTGAAGTAGCCGGCCGGCGAGCCGACCGGAACGCGCAGGCGAATAACCATCATGCCCGCCTTTTCGGCGGCACCCAGCGCCGCGCCGTCGTAATCCTCTGCCACAACAAGGGCCTTGGCCTTCAGGTCCGACAGGTAAAAGGCATATTCCTCTTCGCGATAAGCCGGGTTCAGCGGCGCGGTTGTGGCCACCTGTGCAATGCTGACAAATGCCGCCGCCATCTCCGGCCCGTTGGGCAGCACGATCGCGACCCTGTCGCCCTTGCCGATCCCCATGCCGTGCAGCGCGTCGGCGACTTCGTGAGCCAGATCGCGCAGACACTCATAGGTCATCCAACCACGATCCGGTGCGCCGATCGCAAGGGCTGACCCGTCATGTTCGGAGAGCAATGATTGTATGGTTTTGTGCATGAGGATGTCCTTGCTTCGAGTGTATGGCATGCCAGCGACCGCTTGAAATCACTGCTAACTCAATTGCTTCCGGATGCCACGCGGAGAAATGCTCACCGGTCTTTAAAAAATCGCGCCGTGACCGAATTGATATGTTTCGCACGATGTTTTCTGATCCGCGCTATCACGGTGGTGACAGCCGGGCCGCAACCAAGCCCCGGGTGCGGATGGGGCTTTTCCCGCTGCGCCGGGTGATCACCGAAGCGCCACGCAGCAAGCTGTCGTGCGGCCCGGAGCGGCGCAGGTCACGGAGGGCCGCCCGCAGGTCGTCAGGGGCCGTATCACGTTCTGAGGGGGGTGGTTTCATCTGCGCGTTACGCTCCGACAGCAGCTCAGCAATTACAAGATTACGCCAATAATCGTGCCTCGCCATTCGAAATCAAGGGTAAAGCTTGAGTTTCAGCGGATTGGTTGCGATAGCTCGAGACAGTTATGCTGTTTGACAGCAGGTTCTTACGCACAGGAAAAACCATGCCGACATTCGTCATCGAAACACCTCCGGTCGTGACCTTGCCCGTTGTTGGCACGGAGGCGCTTTTCCCGGTGCGCCGGGTGTATTGTATTGGTCGAAACTACGCAGCACATGCCATTGAAATGGGTCACGATCCGGACCGTGAAGCGCCGTTTTTCTTTCAGAAGAACCCCGATAACCTCGATACCAGCGGCGCGTTTCCCTACCCGCCTCACACCTCCGATGTGCACCACGAGGCCGAGCTTGCCGTCATGCTGCGCAGCGGCGGCACCAATATCCCGGTGTCGACAGCGCTCGACCATGTCTTTGGATATGCGCTGGCGCTGGATATGACGCGCCGCGATCTGCAGGGCGATATGAAGAAAGCGGGGCGGCCCTGGGAGATCGGCAAGGCCTTCGAACGCTCCGCGCCTGTGGGGCCGGTGCACCCCGCCTCTACCGTTGGCCATTTGGATACAGGCGCCATCTCATTGACCGTGAACGGAGCGTTGCGACAGGAAGGCGACCTGAACCAGTTGATCTGGAAAGTGCCAGAAATGATCGCCTATCTTTCCGAGTACTTCGAACTGGCGGCGGGCGATGTGATCTTGTCGGGCACACCCTCCGGCGTGGGACCGGTGGTCAGGGGCGATACGATGGAGGTATCCATCGAAGGGTTGGGCAGGATGACGGTTGCGGTTGTGTGAGTGTTTCGACTGCAGGCTACCCGTCGTTCCCCTCGGCAGGGCAAACAAGCGGGCGCTGCGCGCTTGCGGCCCGCGACAGGGCGCACCCGCCAGGCGCGACCGCCTGAATGATCGCTGAGCTGTTGCATGCAGGTCTTGGCTGGCCCATCGCGATTGTGCTGATCGGCACAAGCTTTCTGGGCTCGCTGATCACGGCGGGTTTCGGCATCGGCGGGGGCGCTGTCATGCTGGCGGTGCTGGCAACCTTCGTTCCACCGGCGGCAATCGTGCCGGTGCACGGGCTGGTGCAGCTGGGGTCAAATGCCGGGCGATTTTTCCTGTTCAGAAAAAACGTCTACACCAGCATGATGACGCCCTTTGTGCTTGGCTCTCTCGCGGGGATCGCTGTCGGAGGTCTGTCCGTGGTTCAGCTGGATGCAGGGGCGCTGCAGATCGCGGTCGGCCTGTTTATCCTGTGGACAATCCTGTTCAGGCCGCCGGCGCTGATGCGCAAATCCGCGGCGGTGACCGGTGCGCTGTCCAGCTTCCTGACCATGTTCTTCGGGGGCACCGGCCCCTTCGTCGCAGCCTATATCAAGACACTTGAACTGGACCGGATAACACATGTCGCGACACATGCGGCGTGCATGACGCTTCAGCATCTTCTGAAAACCATCGTCTTCGGCCTGCTTGGTTTCGCCTTTTCACAATGGGCGGGTCTGATTGTCCTGCTGATCGTCTCGGGGTTTCTCGGCTCCGTCGCCGGGCGTCACCTGCTCTTTCGGATCAACGAGCGATTTTTCATACGCCTGCTCAACACCATCCTGACCATTCTGGCCCTCAGGCTGATCTATGCCGGGGCCACCGATATTTGGTTTCAAGCAGATTGACAGCCGGGGGTCTTACCCCTCGACCCGACGGTGCAGAAGCGGCAGCAGCGCCTCCGCCAAACCCGTGGCACTCTCGAAGGCGGCTTCGATTTTACCGGTACCGCACCAATCCCCTGCCGCCGCCAATCGGTGGGCCTTGTCCAGCAGAAACGGCTGGCCTGCGGGCGCGACAACATTCGCATAACGCCAGCGGTGTATCGTCACGGCGGCGGCTGTCGCGACACTCTGGCCCGTGATCTCTTCAAAGGCCGCGACAAGCACCGCACGGACCTCCCCCTGATCGCGCTCCATATGCGCCGCGGCCCATGAATTCGAAGACTGGGCAACGATGCACTGCGCATCGCCGCGCCCCGGTTTGGTGGCATTCACCGCGATCCACGCCAGCGGATCCTGTGCTACGTGCGCCGCATCCCACGACATCGGCAGCGGATGATCAAAGGCAAGCATCAGGCTGTAACAGCCCTGCATGATCGTGGCCTTCAGCGGCGCATGGCCGAAAAAATCCGCTGGTAGCAACCGGTCGGTCTGCGCGGCGGGCGCGGTGCTGATCACCCAGTCGAAGAGGCCCAGATCATGCCCGCCGGTGGTTGTCAGCCGCCATCTGCTGTCCTCGGCAGTCACCGCGCCGATTTCCGTTTCAAGCACAACGTCAAGGTCCCGGCCGAGCTGTTTGGCCAGACCATTCATGCCCGGCGTCGCCACATATCGCGGTGCCGTCCAGACCTGCGGATCACGACCGGCGTCATGCGGCAATACCGTCAGCCGCGGCTGCCACGCCTGAACCACACCGCTGCGAATGAAGGGGGCGAGAAACGTCTTGAAGGCTTCTCCCCGCGCGGCAAAATACTGAGCGCCGTGATCGAACCGGAAGGCACCCGCCCTGCGCGTGGCCATTCGGCCGCCCATGCCGCGTGATTTTTCAAAGATCCGCACCGCCGCCACGTCCTTGAGTCGATGCGCCAGACACAAGCCGCTAATGCCCGCACCGATGATCGCAATCTTGTTTTTCGTCGACATTTCAACCCTGCCCCTTGTCCTGCGCCAGACCACCTAGCGCGGGGTGGCAAAACAACAACGGGCCTGGGATAAATCGGTGCGACGGTTTGTCCGCGCGCGCTCCACCGGGCCGGTAGGGACCGCAGATTCAGCATGACGCGCGCCACCCGAGCGGCTAGGCTGCGGGTCGGGCCGCGTGCAGATCCGTGCCATGCAGGCCGCGCGAATACGTTAAGGGGATCGGGGAATGTCATGACCGTCGCGCAGGCCTATATCGACACCTGGGCGCGTCGCGGCGTGATCGTGCCGATCTTTCTGGCGGTGCGGCTACTCAGCCTTGCGGTCATTTTGCCCGTCACATCCGCAGTCATCACGCTGGCGATATCCCTCTCTGGCCAGGCCGCGCTGACGGATCAGGATATTGCGCGTTTCTTTATTTCCCCGCTTGGATTCCCGGTCTTTCTGGGAATTTCGGCGATCATTCTGATCGCATCCGTTCTGGGATTGGCGGCGATGACAGTCGCATTGCAGAACCACAGCAAGAGTAGCCTCAACGCGCTGCGCTTAACGCTGATCTTGCTGGGCCAGCGGTTCCGCGCGGTTGCCGGATACGCACTGCGCCTTGTGCTGCGGATTGTGCTGATCACCACGCCCTTCACCGGGGTCAGCCTGCTCATCGCGCAGAGCTATTTTGGCGCATATGACATCAACTACTACCTGACGGCGCGCCCGCCCGAGTTTCTGTCGGGTCTGGCGCTGATCGCCATGGTGATGGGCCTCATGACGGTGATTGTGACAATGAAGCTTTTACACTGGAGCGTGTCATTGCATCTGGTGCTGTTCGACGAGGTCCCGCCGCGCGATTGTTTTCGCGAAAGCGCGCGCATCATGGCGCACAAGCGGTGGCGACTGTTGCGCGGGCTGCTGGTATGGCTGGCAATACGCACGGCACTCGCCTTTGTTCTGGCCGTGGTCTTCGGATGGCTGATCCGTCACGCCGCTGACGGGTTCGGCACGGCATTTCGCGGGAAGCTGACCCTTGCCATGGGCTATGCCGCGCTCTGGTGGGTGTGTGGCATGATCATCAGCGCTGTGTCGCTGGGCGCGCTGGCGCGGCTGCTTTATGACCTGCACGAACACGAATGCCACCCAAAGCCGATTGTACCGCAGGATACACGGTCCCTGTTTGCACCGCGGCAGATGGTTTTCGCAGCCGCCCTTTTGGCCCTGTTCGGGCTTCTGGGCGGGGTGCTGCTGATCAACCGGGTGCAGAGCGCGCCGAATATCGAGATCATCGCCCACCGCGGTGCCGCTGGCACACGGCCGGAAAACACCCTCGCCTCGGTCCGCAAGGCGGTCGAGGACGGTGCAGACTGGGTGGAAATCGACGTGCAGGAAACCGCGGAGGGCGACGTGGTCGTGATGCACGACAGTGACTTCATGAAACTCGCCGGTGTCGATCTGAAGATCTGGGAGGCGACGGCAGAGGATCTCGCCGGCATCGACATCGGCAGCTGGTTCGATCCGCTTTATGCCGAAGAACGCATTCCCACCCTGAAACAGGTGCTGGACGTCACCCGTGACAGGGCGAAGCTGCTGATCGAACTGAAATACTATGGTCACGATCAGGATTTGGAGGCGCGCACCGTCAGCATTGTCGAAGCGGCGGGCATGGCGGCGCAGGTTGCAACCATGTCGCTGAAATATCCCGCCGTGCAGAAGATGAACGCGTTGCGGCCCGGCTGGCCAACCGGCGTTCTGGCCGCGACGGCTGTCGGCAACCTCGCCGCGCTCGATGCGGATTTCATTGCTGTCAGCACGTCGATGGCGGGGCCGCAGCTGGTACAGCGCGCAAGGGCACAGGGCAAAAAGCTCTACGTCTGGACAGTGAATGAACCGCTGACGATGTCCGCGCTGATGTCGCTGGGCGTCGATGGGATCATCACGGATGAACCGGCCCTGGCTCGGCAGGTGATGGAGACCCGGTCCGATCTGACCACCGCGGAACGCCTGTTCATTCTCTTCGCGGACCGCGCCGGGTTGACCTTCGACGAGAATGAGTACCGCAATGCTGATCCCTAGGGGCGGGTTTTGTGTATGCGTGGCGCTGCTGGCGACCGGACTGGATGCGCAGGAGGTATCTCGCTTCGAACAGCTGACCGAGCTTCCGGCCCACCGTGTGCTGATGCGCGAGATTAAAAAGACCTCTCCGGTCGCGTTCACGTCGGACGGATGCAGCGGGGGCATGTCCACAGTCTGGCGGTCGACACTGCGGCAGTTCCCGCAAATGGCCCGGGCACAGGGCGACGGGCCGCCATGGGAAGACTGTTGCGTGGCACACGACAGGCAGTATCACATCGCAGGGGGGGCATCTGATGCCAGCGAAAGCTACGCCGCGCGTCTGAAAGCCGATCAGGCATTGAAGAGCTGCGTATTGGCGCAGGGCGACCGCGACATGGCAACGCAATCCGAGGCTTACGGTATCGGCGAAAACACCCTGCGTGTCGCGTATCGCGGCATTGCACAGGCGATGTTCCTCGCGGTTCGGCTGGGCGGTGGGCCCTGCTCCGGCCTGTCCTGGCGCTGGGGGTATGGCTATCCCGATTGCTCGGCCGCGTTCGGCGAGGCCCCCGCACCACCGATTGCCACACATAACTGATAACTGACGCGCGTGCTCACCCCGCAGGGCGGCTTTTTCCCGCCGGTGGCAACTTCGGCTCTTCTCCTGATTGCGATTTCGTGCAAGCTCCGACACTAGAAAGCTTATTTTAAGGAGATTTTTGTGCGACAGGTTATTTGCCTTCTGCTGGCGCTGTGGACCACGTTCACTGTTGTATCTGCCTCTGACGCACAGGTGACCGGTGCTTCGACAGGCACGATGGCCACTCAAACCACCGTCGACCCGGAAAGCCCCGAGGCGGTTCGCGAACTGGTTGCGCGCATGTCCGACGATCAGGTGCGGGCCATGCTGCTGGAACGGCTGGACGCCGTCGCATTGGCAGAGACCGCAACCGCGGCGGCGCGCCCCACGCTCACCGAGATGTTCAACGCGACCTGGGCCGCTTTCTACACGCCCATCCTGGACGCCATCACCCATCTGCCGGTGCTGGTTGCAAAGCAGTCCGAAGCTGTCGGCAATTTCTTGGCCACCTTCGGACCGGGCGGAGTTTTATCGCTGGTCGGATTGACAGCGATTGCCCTGATCGCAGGCTACGCGGCCGAACGTCTGGTGCTGGCGCTTGTCCACCGCCGCGCCGACCGGAAGGACCCTGACACGGGTACATTGCCCGGCATGCTGAGCTTTCTGATCCGCCGCTTGTGGCGTGAAATTCTGGGGCTCATCGTGTTTTACGTGGTCGCCCGCACGGTTGGCCAGCTGTTGCTCACGCCCCAGCAAATCACCGTCGCAGCACCCGCGGTGAAGTATCTGGTATTGCTGCCTCGCCTCGCTGCCGCCCTGTCTCGATTTGCCATTGCGCCGAAACAGCCCGGCTACCGCCTGGTCAGCATCAACGACACATGGGCTGCGTATTTCCACCGTCATTTCGTTGGTCTTGCGCTGTTTATCGGCGTTGGTTTCTTTCTCATCGGTTTCAACATCCGCTTTGACGTGCCGCTCGCTGACACCCGTATCGGCTTCTGGCTGAGCATCGCGCTGCATATTTACATCATCGCGATCGCATGGTTCGGCAGGGAAGGTCTGACCGACATGATGCTTGGCACTGACCCGGACCGCACCGTCTTTGACGCACAGCTCGCCCGGTCTTATCCGTATTTCGCCATGGCGGCGGCGGCGGTGACCTGGATGGTCGCCAACATCGTCGCGGGCTACGGGTACTTCGGCCTGCTGGCGACCGCCCCCCACATCAAGACCATGTTCTGGCTGCTGATGACCCCGCTGATCGACACCGCCATCCGGGGGCTCGTGCGGCATTTGCAACCGACCATGATCGGCGAAGGCCCCGTGGCCGAACAGGCGTACAGGTCCAACAAGCGCAGCCTGATCCGTATCGGGCGCGTTCTGGCCATTGGGTTCATCGTTCTGATCATCGCCAATGCCTGGGACATTGACCTGCGCGGGGTCGCAACTGCCGGTGATGGGTCACAGGTCGCCGGAAACATCATCGAGTTCATCATCATCTGCGCGGTCGGCTATGTTGTTTACGAATTGACGTCGCTGTGGATTAACCGCCGGCTGACCCGAGAGCGCACCGCCGAGGTCACCACCGATCAGGCCGCGGGCGAAGGCGGCGGCGCAGGTGGCTCCCGTCTGGCCACGGTGCTGCCGTTGATCCTGATGGCGGCTCAGGTCGCCATTGCAACCATCTTCGGCCTGCTTGCCGTCGGCAGTCTCGGCATCGACATCACCCCGCTGCTTGCCGGTGCCGGTATCCTTGGTCTGGCCATCGGGTTTGGCGCCCAAAAACTGGTGACCGACATCGTGTCGGGCATTTTCTTCCTGATAGACGATGCGTTCCGCGTCGGTGAATATGTGGATGTCGGCGGCACGATGGGGTCGGTCGAAAAGATCTCGATACGCTCCATGCAGCTGCGCCACCACCGCGGCAATGTTCACACCATCCCCTACGGCAGCATCGACAAGGTGACCAATTTCAGCCGCGACTGGGTGATCATGAAGCTGATGTTCACGGTTCCTTTTGAAACCGACCCCAACAAGGTCAAGAAGATCTTCAAGAAGATCGGGGCCGAGATGATGGAAGATCCGCTGTTCAAAGACGACTTCCTTGAGCCGTTCAAAAGCCAGGGCGTGTTCCAGTTTGATGATGTGGGCATCGTCATGCGGGGGAAATTCATGGCGAAACCGGGCACCCAGTTCACCATCCGCAAGGAGATTTACAACCGCGTGCGCAACGAGTTCAAAGCCAACGGCATCGAGTTTGCGCGCCGCGAGGTGCGCGTCGAAATGCCCGGCGTCGATGACAATGAAAACCTGGATGACGCCGAAAAGGCCGCCGTCAAAGCGGCCGTGACCGGGGCCGTGGATGCCAACCTCAAGAGCGCCGAGGCCGCGGCGGCTGAAAGCAAGTAGCCCGCGATGACAGGCGCCAGAAGGAGGCGCCTGCCCGCCCTGCGCGGATCACGGGGAGGCCAAGGCTATGCCATCGCAGTGTGAGCGTTTTCCATCATCTGCGAAGCCGCAGGTGATTGTGCCTGCCCGCGCGGAATGCAATCTTCAACCCCGAACACACCACGCACTTGTATCGGAGACATGATGAACGGCGCTGAATCCCTCGTAAAGACGCTCTTGCAGAACGGGGTGGATACCGTGTTTGCGAACCCCGGCACCTCTGAGATGCATTTTGTTGCGGCGCTGGATTCCCACCCCGAGATGACCTGTGTTCTGTGCCTCTTCGAAGGCGGCACTTCCGGGGCCGCCGATGGGTATTTCCGCATGAAACGCGATGTTGCGGGGACGTTGCTTCATCTCGCGCCGGGGGTCGGGAATGCCTATGCCAACCTTCACAACGCGCGAAAGGCCACGTCCGGCATCGTCAGTATCGTCGGCGACCATGCCACCCATCACCTGCGCTACGAAAGCCCGCTCAAGGGGGATATCGTGGGCATCAGCCAGGCGGTCAGCCACTGGACGCGGGTGTCACCGGATGCAGCCTGCGTGGCCCATGACGGTGCCGAAGTCATCCGCGCGGCGCGGGCGGACAACGGACAGATCGCCACCCTGATCCTGCCAGCCAATACTGCCTGGGATCCGGCAACCGGACCCGCCGTCAGCCTGCCCCCCGCCGCCCTGACCCGCCCCTCCTCCGCCGAGGTAGCGGCGGCCGCAGCACGGTTGAAAACCGAAGGTGCAGCCCTGATGATCGGCGGGGAGGCGCTTTTTGGACCGCTGCGACAGCTGGCCGGTCAGATCGCCGCCGAAACCGGCTGTCGCCTGATGGTGGACACGCTGATCCCGCGCATATCCAAGGGCGCGGGCTCGGCAAAGATCGATCAGCTGGTCTACCCGGTTGATCCCAAGATCGCCCAGCTGGCGCATACCTCTTCGATCACCTTGGTGGGCACTGATCGTCCGGTCGCCTTTTTTGCCTATCCGGGCAAGCCGAGCGTGCCGGAGCCCGCTACATGTGTCATCGCAGATCTGTGCACGCCCAGGATGGACATAGAATGGACCTTGCAGGCATTGGCTGACGCCGTGGGCGTGAACGCGCAATCCCGGCCCCGGACGTATGCGCTGGACCTGCCCGATATCCCCACGGGTACTCTGACGCTGGACAAGGTCGGACGCGCCCTGGCCGCACTGCTGCCCGAGAACGCAATTCTGTGCAACGAATCCGTAACGTCGGGCTTTCATGTGATGCCACCCACTGCAACGGCGCGACCGCACGACCTGCTCAGTGGTACCGGTGGTGCGATCGGGCTTTGCATGCCCTGCGCCACGGGTGCCGCCACCGCCTGCCCGGATCAGAAAGTGATCGCGCTCGTCGGTGACGGATCGGCCATGTACACCTTGCAGTCCTTGTGGACGATGGCGCGCGAGAGCCTTGATGTCACGGTCATCGTCTTTGCCAACAAGGGCTACCAGATCCTGCGCGATGAGCTGACGAACGTGGGTGTCGAAAGCTACGGCCAGAACGCCCGGGCGATGTTCGACGTGGAGAACCCGACGCTTGACTGGGTGTCGCTGGCCAAGGGCCACGGCGTTCCCGCCAGTCGCACCGATGATATGGACAGCTTTGTGCGCGCCCTGAAAGCCGGTCTGGACAGTGACGGCCCGTCGCTGATCGAGGTGGTGTGCCCCTGATGCCGCGCCTTGCAGCGGCTCTTGGGGCGGGCGGCTCAGTTTGACGCGGGCTTTTCGGGGATAAATCGTCCATCCTCAAACTCACGGGCGCAGCGCACCCAGACCGTCCCGTCCGGGTCATCGTAAATGACCACATCGCTGCGGTCGCTTTCCAGTATGCCCCGCGCCAGCACGCGGTAAAGCCCGCCCTTCCTATGCCGGTGCGTCGCGGCCCAGTCCGGTGCCCGAAGGCCGCCCGGTCCTGTCATGGTCCGGGTCCGGCGGCCCGCTGCCATGAAAGGCACGCGCCACAATCGCCGGGCCGCAAGCAGGCGGTGGATGACTGACACACGCATCATGCTGCCAGCACCGACCCGGTCACCGCGTTCGGCCTGTACGTCGTGCAACCCTTGCATCCGGATCTATAGGCTTCCAGATACACGTTCTCGAAAGCGTCAAACCGAATAGTCTCAGGGCAGTTCACTGTCTTGGATATTCCGCTGTCGACCCAGCGTTGCGCCGCCGCCTGCATGCGCACATGATCGCTGGGTCGCAAATCCATCGCGGTGACAAACGCGTCGGTCAGCGGCGCATCTGCACCATGCATCTGACGATACAGCCATGCGGCATAATCCTGCACCTCTTCTTCGGTCTTGGTGCCGTCCGGCTGCGTCACCATGCGCCGGTAAGCGGTGGAGAACATGGGTTCGATCCCCGACGAAACATTGCCTGCCAGCATGGAAATCGTGCCGGTCGGCGCGATTGTCGTCAGCACGCCGTTACGCAACCCGTGTGCGGCAACCTGCTTCTGAACGGCCGCGTCGAGACGCTGGCACACAGGCTGGCCAAGGTGGTGCACAGCATCGTAAAGCGGGAACGCCCCCCGTTCCTTCGCAAGCTGTGCGGATGCCAGATAGGCCGCGTTCTGTATCGTGCGCATCCATGTGTCCACGAGGCGGACGGCCCTTGGAGAGCCATATCGCGCACCCGCCATCACCAGCGCATCCCCAACCCCGGTCACGCCGAGCCCGATGCGGCGTTTCTGCGTGGCTTCATGCAATTGCGCGCGCGTCGCGAAGCGCGAGACATCGATCACGTTATCCAACATGCGGACCGCGACCCCGGTCAGCTGACGCAACGCCGCCAGATCAAGCTCCGCCCCCGGCTCAAACGGGGTTTGTACAAGCCGCGCGAGGTTGATGGAAGCCAGAGGACATGTGCCGTTTGGCGGCAGGGGCTGCTCAGCACAGGAGTTGGTGGCCGACAGCACTTCCGTGTAATTCAGGGGGTTTTCAGCGTTGATCCGGTCAATGAACAACACGCCCGGTTCCGCCGCATCATAGGTCTGGCGCATGATCGCTTGCCACAGCTGTCGTGCCGCAACCTGGCGAACCACCTGACCGTTCCAGATCAGGTCCCACTCCGCATCGGCCTCCACGGCCTGCATGAACCTGTCCGTGATCATGACCGACATGTTGAAGTTGCGCAGGCGCGTGCGCGCCGATTTGGCGTGGATAAAGGCCTCGATGTCAGGATGGTCACACCGCAAGGTGGCCATCATCGCGCCCCGCCCCATGCCGGTCACCAGCATCCGGCAAACGGAATCGCAGATATCCATCGCAGCAAGTGGGCCCGCAGCGGGGCAGTCAAGCCCCTGCACCAATGTGCCCTGCGGTCGGATGGTGGAAAAATCGAACCCGATACCGCCTCCCATCTGCATTGTCAGGGCGGCTTCCTTCACCGTATCCATGATGCCGGCAACCGAATCCGGCAGCGTTCGCATGACAAATGTATTCGAGAGCGTCACATTGCGGGGCGTTCCGCAGCCCGAGAGGATTCGCCCCGCAGGCAGCAGTTTGAAATCCTCCATGGCCGCATAGAATGTATCGGCCACGTCTTGGCGCTGTGCCGCCTCTTCGGTCACCGCAAGACCGTCGGCCACCCGGCGCCACGTGTCCTGAACCGTGTGATCGACGTCACCGGAGACTGTTTTATACTGATATTTTGTACGCCATATCTGTTCAGCAATTGGCTGATCGAACAAAGAATGGGTCACGTCAGTCTTTGAATGGTCGAACATCGCCTCTCCCGGATTTTACGAAAAATTTTCCTTAATTTAGTATTAATTGCACTGTGCGAATCGGGCAATCTGAACCATGAACTATGGTTACCAGACTCCTGAAAATTAACGACTTTCCAGTGTTCCGCGTTAATAATTCTTAATTTTTCACGGTTGAAAATCACGCCCCCCAGGGTGTCTTGCGTGTCACAGCGACGCGAGGATGTCGGGTGTCAGAACGGGTTGGCCGCGCCGGGGCAGCGCACCGGATTTCGAAACCGGCAAACCTGCAAGAGCCGTCAACGGAAGGGTATCATCGCCCTGATCTTGGCGAGCACACTTGCGGGCGCTTCAAGCTGCGGCAAATGCCCGACGCCCGGTATCGTGTCGAATGACGCCTTGGGTATCAAAGCGCTCAGCGCCCTGCCCCGCTCCAGCGGGATCCAGGGATCGTCCTCGCCCCAAAGGATATGGGTAGGGCAACGGATGTGCCCGAATAGCGGTTCTATCTCGGCCGTGTATTTTTCGTCCGCCTGCGCAAACTGGCGATAAAAACTCAGCGCACCATCCTCGGTCAGCCAGGGTGCTGTTAATCTGTGTAAATCGTCCAGCGGCAATTGGTTAACAAGCGCACCCCGGACATAGGCGTTAACGATTGCCGCGTGAATATGAGGGGGCACCCCCTGAAAGACCTCGGCGTGTTTGCCCACGTGATCAAAGAATCCCGACCCCCAGGGACGCATCGCGACAACATTCATCAAAAGACATCTGTCGAATGCGCAGCCGTGCAGCAAATGAGCCCGCAAGGTTGTGGCGCCACCAAAGTCATGCGCGAGCACGACCGGTCGCGACAGCCCCCAGTGCTTCAACATCTCGGCAAAGACCTCGCCCTGAACATCAAGCGAGGTGCGCTGGTTTTCCCGCATCTCGGACTGGCCATAACCGGGCATATCATACCAATGCACGTGAAACTGCCGCGAAAGCGCCGGGATCAGACGATGCCACGCAAATGACGACCATGGCCAGCCATGGGCAAGGACCAGCGCAGGGCCTTTACCGCACCGCCCTGCTGCGACAGCCCCCGCGCGGGTCTTGTAGGTCTCGTCAAGCGCCCAGACATTCATGCCATTCCTCCAATCACACCATTTAATATAACATTAAAGGTAAGAAGAATACTTCCCACCGTCAAATGTTTGTTTTAAGGTGAGGTATGGATCACAACACGCCACCTGAATGGACCTCGGAAATGCTCATCGGGGGCCACCCTGCGCTTGATTTCGTCAATACCGCGGGCGGCAGCAGCAAGCTGCGGGACACTGAGCGCCTTTTGCACTTTGGGGACGTGCTAAAGTGGTCTGCGGCGGCACAGGTAGTGAGCAAGGCCGAGAGGAACGAGCTGCGTCCTCGCGGGTCCGGCGGCGATCATGCCCGTGAGGTCGATCACCTGCATCAGTTCCGTGAGGCGCTGCACACCTGCCTGATGGCGGAACAGGCTGGCACGGCATGGCCAGCGCAAGCGGCCTACCAGCTACACCGCGAGATCCGATGGTCGTTGGGTGGCAGCCTGCTGCAAAAAGCGGGGGCCCGGTTCAGCTGGCACGCCGGTGTTGAGGCCTTCGGATCAGCGCTTCCCAGAGCCCGGATCGCGCTTGCTACCGAAGCACTGCTCAGAAGCTGCGATCTGCCGCGTCTTCGGAACTGTGACCGGTGTTCATGGTTGTTCATCGACCGGGGACGCGGACGCCGCCGCCGATGGTGCAGCATGGCAACCTGTGGCAGCCGCGAAAAATCTGCCGCGTACTACCAACGTCGTAAGGCGGCGGGACAATGACCGTGCGACAAAGCCTATCAGACACCGCCCCCTCAAAGCCCAGCGCCCCAACCGGCGACGCAGACCTGTGACCAGCCATGCAATACCCCCGGTCCTGTATTCGTTCCGCAGGTGCCCCTATGCTATGCGGGCGCGACTGGCATTGTTCGTCAGTGGCATCGAGGTCGAATTGCGCGAGGTCATTTTGAGGGACAAGCCGGATGCCTTTCTCGCCACCTCGCCCAGCAAGACTGTCCCCTGTCTGGCCACGGCAACGGGTGTGATCGATGAAAGCCTCGACATCATGATATGGGCACTGCAGCAGCATGATCCGGAAGGCTGGCTCGACATGCCAGACGACGGAAAAGCGTGGATCGCCCGTGCCGACGGCCCGTTCAAACAGGCTCTGGACCGCACCAAATATGCATCGCGCTATCCGGGGTCTGATGCCGCGGCGCACCGAAAACTGGCGGCACAATTCCTTTCGGAACTGGATGATCAGATAGACGGGTGGATGTTCGGTCACCCGACACTGGCGGATTTCGCAATCCTGCCCTTCCTCCGGCAGTTCGCATTTATTGACAAGGCATGGTTCGACGCACACCCATGGCGCAATCTTCACCAGTGGCTTGAGGCGTTTTTGTGCTCCGAACCTTTTGCCTGCACGATGCAGAAATACCCGCAATGGAAAGAGGGCGCCCCGGCAATCCGCTTCCCGGACAGGTCCGGGCACCTGGCACCCTGACGCGGTGCGACCGCGCGTGCGGGTTTCCCTTGCCCAAGCCCCGGGGACACCCGCTGTGCACGCCGCGCCGGCGCATTCAGAGCGGCGATTCTTGAGCCGACGCCACAGGCACAGGGCCGTATTCGATTTCCGTCGCATAATGTTCGGCGATGGCTGTCCGTGACGCGAATTATTGTCCGGCGCTAACAGGAATTTCAGTGAACAACAGGTTAACACGTAAGGCACTGCACCCGCTGGCTTTTAGTGAAATCCAATATCAATAATTTACAAATTCAACTATCGGGAGAAAATATAATTACAAAAAAATATCTCTATAACAATAAGATAGTGACTTGTTTACACCAATTCCGTTAAACGAATTTACAGCGCGTTTTGGGGGATTGCCGCTTTCCAGTACCGAGCCCTCCCCGCGCGATCAGGCAGAGGAGGCCACTATGGACACCGTCGAAGAGACCATCACCCGCGCAAAAGACACATCAGACACAGGGCCGCAAACCACACGCACCCCGCATGTAAACGCAGCTCAATACCACTCTCTTTACGAAGCGTCGATCAGCGATCCGGAGGCCTTCTGGTCCAAGCAGGGCGAACGCCTCGACTGGATCACGCCGTTCACCAAGGTCAAGGACGTGAGCTTTGACCTCGGCAATGTGTCGATCAAGTGGTATGAAGACGGTGTGCTGAACGTGGCGGCCAATTGTATCGACCGCCATCTTGCAACCCGGGGGGACCAGACCGCAATTATCTGGGAGCCGGACGACCCGGCCGAGGCCGCGCTGCACATCACCTACAAGGACCTGCATCGTAACGTCTGCAAAATGGCGAACGTTCTGGAAGAGCTGGGTGTGCGCAAGGGGGACCGGGTCATCCTGTACCTGCCGATGATCCCCGAGGCGGCCTATGCCATGCTGGCCTGCGCCCGCATTGGTGCAATCCACTCCATCGTCTTTGCCGGTTTCTCTTCGGATGCTCTTGGCGCACGTATCAACGGTTGTGACGCCAAACTGGTGATCACCGCGGATGAAGCCCCGCGCGGCGGCCGCAAGACAGCGCTCAAATCCAACACCGATGCGGCGCTGCTGCACTGCAAGGACTCGGTGAAATGCCTCGTCGTCAAGCGCACTGGGGGTCAGACAACATGGACGGACCGAGATTACGACTACGCCGAAATGGCGCTGGAGGCGGATGATACCTGCGCGCCTGTCCCGATGAACGCCGAGGACCCGCTGTTCATTCTCTACACTTCCGGGTCGACCGGCCAACCCAAGGGGGTTGTGCATACCTCGGGGGGCTATCTGACGTATGCGGCGATGACACATGAAATCACCTTCGATTACCACGATGGAGATGTGTTCTGGTGCACGGCGGATGTCGGCTGGGTCACCGGCCACAGCTATATCGTCTACGGCCCGCTGGCCAATGGCGCGACAACAATCATGTTCGAGGGCGTACCCACCTACCCCGACGCGGGCCGCTTCTGGGCCGTCTGCGAAAAGCATAAAGTGAACCAGTTTTACACCGCGCCTACCGCGATCCGGGCTCTGATGGCGGCCGGTAACGAGCCGGTGGAACGCTATGACCTGTCCGATCTGAAAGTGCTTGGAACCGTCGGGGAGCCGATCAACCCCGAGGCCTGGAACTGGTACAACACGGTGGTTGGCAAGGGCAAATGCCCCATTGTCGACACCTGGTGGCAGACCGAAACGGGGGGGCATCTGTTGACGCCTCTGCCCGGTGCGACGGAGTTGAAACCCGGTTCTGCGCAGCAGCCGTTCTTTGGCATCCAACCCAAGGTGCTCGACCCGCAGTCGGGTGTTGAGATCACGACAACCGAGGCAGAAGGCGTGCTTGTGCTGGCTGACAGCTGGCCGGGCCAGATGCGCACGGTATGGGGTGATCACGAACGGTTCGAGAAGACGTATTTCTCCGACTACAAGGGCTATTACTTCACCGGGGACGGCTGCCGCCGGGATGCGGATGGCGATTACTGGATCACCGGCCGCGTTGATGACGTGATCAACGTTTCCGGGCACCGCATGGGCACCGCGGAGGTCGAAAGTGCCCTTGTCGCACACGCACGCGTCGCCGAGGCGGCCGTGGTGGGCTACCCGCATGATATCAAAGGCCAGGGCATCTACGCCTATGTCACGCTGATGAATGGCGAAACGCCCTCTCCGGAGCTGCGCAAGGAACTGGAAACCTGGGTCCGGACGGAGATCGGCCCGATTGCCAAACCGGACCTCATTCAATGGGCCCCGGGGCTGCCGAAGACACGGTCCGGCAAGATCATGCGGCGCATCCTGCGCAAGATCGCCGAGGATGATTATGCCTCGCTGGGCGATACCTCGACCTTGGCGGAACCGGCCGTGGTGGATGACCTGATCGAAAACCGCATGAACCGGAGGGACACCTGATGGATGGCTCGATCACGCCGCGGGTCGCGCCGGTTCTGATCCTGCTCGGCCCTCCGGGCGCGGGCAAGGGCACGCAGGCGCGGATGCTGGAAGAGCAGTTCGGCCTTGTGCAGCTGTCTACCGGAGATCTGTTGCGCGCCGCCGTCGCGGCGGGCACCGAGGCTGGCAAAGAAGCCAAGGCCGTCATGGAGGCAGGTGAACTGGTCAGTGACGGGATCGTTCTGGCGATCCTGCGCGACCGGCTGGCGGCAGCCGATTGCGCCCGGGGTGTGGTGCTTGACGGCTTCCCGCGCACAACAGGACAGGCCGAGGCGCTGGATCAGTTGCTCGCCTCCGGTGGCCAGAGGGTCAATGCCGCGGTCTCCCTCGAGGTGGATGACGTCAAGATGGTTGTCCGCATCACGGGGCGTTTCACCTGCGGTGCTTGTGGCGAGGGCTATCACGAGACCTTCAAGCCTCCCAGACGGGCCGAGACCTGCGATGCCTGCGGGGCTCAGGACATGAAGCGCCGGGCGGATGACAACGCCAAAACGGTGATGTCGCGGCTGGATGCCTATCACGCCCAGACCGAACCGCTGTTGCAGTATTACAGCGAGAAATCGGTGCTCAAATCGGTCGACGCAATGGCCGAGATCGACGTGATCGCCCGCCAGTTGGCACAGATCGCGGGACGGCTTGCTGTCTGAGAACGACGCGCCGGCGCCTGCGGTGCCGGCGCCGCAGAAGAAGACAATCATCACAGGAGGAACGCCACCATGGCGGATCAATCTACACATATCAAAGTCAAGGCCGCGGAGGATGGTGCGGGCTACTGGGCAGCCAACGTTCGCATCATCACCATCAGCCTGATCATCTGGGCGCTGGTGTCCTTCGGTTTCGGCATTCTGCTGCGCCCGCTGTTGGCAGGCATCGCCGTTGGCGGCACCGATCTGGGCTTCTGGTTTGCCCAGCAAGGCTCCATTCTCGTCTTCCTCGCGCTGATCTTTTTCTACGCCTGGCGGATGAACAAACTCGACCGTGAATACGGCGTAGAGGAGGACTGATCTGATGGACCAGTTTACGTTAAACCTGCTGTTTGTGGGGGCGTCTTTCGCGCTCTACATCGGCATCGCGGTGTGGGCCCGGGCGGGTTCCACATCTGAATTCTATGCCGCCGGTCGGGGGGTGCACCCCGTCACCAACGGCATGGCCACGGCAGCCGACTGGATGTCGGCAGCCTCCTTCATCTCGATGGCCGGTCTCATCGCCTTCACCGGCTATGACAACTCTTCCTTCCTGATGGGCTGGACCGGCGGCTACGTGCTGCTCGCCCTGCTGCTTGCGCCCTATCTGCGCAAGTTCGGCAAATTCACCGTCTCCGAATTCATCGGTGACCGTTTTTACTCCCCAACTGCACGCCTCGTCGCTGTGATCTGTCTTATCGTTGCGTCAACGACGTATGTGATCGGCCAGATGACAGGGGTGGGCGTGGCTTTTGGGCGGTTCCTGGAGATCTCCAACACCGCCGGTCTGCTGATCGGGGCCTGTGTGGTTTTCGCCTATGCGGTCTTTGGCGGCATGAAGGGCGTCACCTACACGCAGGTTGCACAATACGTCGTGCTGATCATGGCCTATACGATCCCGGCAGTGTTCATCTCGTTGCAACTGACGGGCATGCCGATCCCGGCACTTGGTCTCTTCTCTGAAACCACGGCCACCGGCGGTGAAGGTTCTGTCTACCTGTTGAGCAAGCTCGACCAGATCGTGACGGACCTTGGCTTTGCCAGCTACACAGAGGCGCATAAGGACAACCTCAACATGGTGCTCTTTACGCTGTCGCTGATGATCGGCACGGCCGGTCTGCCGCATGTCATCATGCGCTTCTTCACCGTGCCGAAAGTCTCCGACGCCCGCTGGTCTGCGGGCTGGGCGCTGGTCTTCATTGCGCTGCTCTATCTGACGGCACCGGCTGTGGGGGCGATGGCGCGGCTGAATATCACCGAGCTGATGTGGCCCGGTGGCACCAGCGGCGAGGCTGTATCGGTGGAAACCATCGAGACGGCGCCGGAGTATGACTGGATGCTGACATGGCAGAAAACCGGCCTTCTCGACTGGGAAGACAAGAACGGCGACGGCAAGATCCAGTACTATAACGACAAGTCCGATGCGATGACGGCCAAGGCTGCGGAAAACGGCTGGGAAGGCAATGAGCTGACCAACTTCAACCGCGACATCCTCGTGCTGGCCAACCCGGAGATCGCCAACCTGCCGGGCTGGGTGATCGGTCTGGTGGCAGCGGGCGGCCTTGCGGCGGCGCTGAGCACGGCGGCGGGTCTGCTGCTGGCAATTTCCTCGGCGGTGTCTCACGACCTGCTCAAGGGCCAGTTGACACCCAACATGTCGGAAAAAGCCGAGCTGATGTCGGCGCGGATCGCCATGGCCGTTGCCATCGGGGTGGCCACGATCCTCGGCCTCAACCCGCCGGGCTTTGCGGCGCAAACGGTTGCTCTGGCCTTTGGCCTCGCGGCTGCGTCAATCTTCCCGGCACTGATGATGGGCATCTTCTCCAAGCGGGTGAACAACATCGGCGCCGTGTCGGGGATGCTGGCCGGTCTGATCTTCACGCTGGTTTATATCTTCCTGCACAAGGGGTGGCTGTTCATCGCGGGCACCAACTCCTTCCCCGACACTGTCGACGGATCGCTCTTTGGCATCCAGTCAACGGCGATCGGGGCGGTGGGCGCGCTGATCAACTTCGGAGTGGCCTATACGGTCTCCGTGTTGACGACTGATACCCCGCAGGAGATCAAGGACCTTGTCGAAAGCGTGCGGGTGCCAGCCGGCGCCGGTGCCGCCGTCGACCACTAAACCGGTCGGGGCCAGCGGTGCAAAAAACGCTGGCCCCGATCTTCGACCCCTGCAATCCTGCGGCTGCCACAGCGCTCTGACCTACGGGACCAGCTCATGACCGAGACAGCCCACGCCTTTCTTTCACAGCTACATCCCTACAATCGGCTGCCCGACGCCGTACTGCGGGATGTCGCCGGTCAGATCACCTGCTGCGACTTCCCCGCGGGGGGCACTGTCTACACCCTGGGTGCAAAGATGGACGGGCTCTACATCATCGTTGACGGCGAGGTGTCGGTCAGCGATGGGCATGGCAAGGAAATCTCCCTGCTGCGACGCCAGAACTCGTTTGGAGAGCGCGGGCTCTTGCAGGACGGTCTGGCCGTCACCTCTGCCCATGCGACCGAGCCCAGCAGGCTGATCTGCCTGCCAGGCGATCTTTTTCACAAGCTGCGCGCCGAACATGAAGTATTTCACGGCTTCTTTGACCGCTCCCGCCCGGATGCGGCGGCGGATGCGCTGCGGGCCTTTGACCTGACCCGCGTCCGGGTCGAAACGCTGATGGTACCCGACCCTCAGACCTGCGGGCCGCAACTGACGATTCAGGCGGCTGCACAACTGATGCGCGACCGTCACATCTCCTGCCTTTGCGTTACCGAAAACGGCAGCCTTGTCGGCATTCTCACCCTGCGCGATCTCTCTGGCAAGGCGTTGGCGGAAGGGCTTGTGCATGACACACCTGTCAGTGCGATCATGACGCGGCACCCACGCACGCTGCCCCCCTCCGCCATCGGGTCCGACGTATTGCATCTGATGATGGAGCATCGGCTGGGTCACTTGCCGGTCGTCGCGGCAGACAAGGTGATCGGCATTGTCACACAGACCGATCTCACCCGGTTTCAGGCCGCCAACACCGCCGGCTTCGTGGCCGAAGCAGCCCGCGCCGAGACGGCCGAAGCCCTGTGCGACGTCACCAAACGCATTCCCAACCTGCTGGTGCAGCTGGTGGCCGCCGGCAACCGGCACGACGTTGTGACCCGCCTGATCACCGATATTGCCGATGTGGTCACACGCCGCCTGCTGCATCTGGCCGAAGAGACATTCGGGCCGCCGCCGGGGCGTTATGTCTGGCTGGCCTGTGGCTCGCAGGGCCGGCAGGAGCAGACAGGCGTGTCCGATCAGGACAATTGCCTGATCCTCGAGGGTGGTCTTGACGCTGACGCGCTGGCCTATTTCGGCCCCTTCGCAGAGTTCGTCAGCGACGGGCTGGATGCCTGCGGATACGTATACTGCCCCGGCGACATGATGGCGACGAACCCGCGATGGTGCCAGCCGGTTTCCGTCTGGCGCGACTATTTCCAGTCGTGGATCAAAAGCCCCAGCAAGGAAGCCCAGATGCTGGCGTCGGTTATGTTCGATCTGCGCCCCATCGGCGGCGATGCCACGCTCTTTGACGGGTTGCAGATGGAAACGCTGGAGGCGGCGGCGGCCAATTCGATCTTTACCGCGCACATGGCCAGCAACGCACTGACCCATGCAACGCCGCTTGGGCTTCTGAAAGGTCTTGCGACCATCCGGTCGGGCGAGCATCGTCACACTATCGATCTGAAACTCAACGGAGTTGTTCCGGTTGTCGATCTGGGGCGCATGTATGCGTTGCAGGGAAAGCTCGATGTGGTCAACACCCGCGCCCGGCTGGAAGCGGCGATGGCCAGCGATGTGCTCAGCCAAAGCGGTGGACGTGACCTGCTCGACGCCTATGATCTGGTTGCCCAGACCCGGCTGGACCATCAGGCAAGGCGGATCAAACAGGGCAAGCCGCCGAACAACTTCCTGCCACCGGCCACGCTTTCGGACTTTGAGCGCAGCCATCTGCGGGATGCCTTCGTGGTAATCAAGACGATGCAATCCGCCCTGATGCAGGGTCGCGGTGTTCTGGGCTAGAATGAGAGGAAGGGGAGGCACATGTTCTTTGAACTGATCGGCACCATCGTTGCAGGGGCTGCGGCGGCGCTCATCGTCTGGGCTCTGAACAGGACGCTCAAGGGCCGCCTGCCCAAGTGGCTGATACCGGCGGCTGCCGGGGCGGCGATGCTGCTTGCCACCATCTCCAGCGAATATGGCTGGTACGGGCGGACGACAGCCAACATGCCGAACGGGATGGTTGTCGCGCAAGCCATGGAAGAGCAGGCCTTCTACCGGCCCTGGACCTACGCGCGGCCCTTCGTGTCCCGCTTTGTCGCCGTTGACCGGGCCAGCCAGCGGACCCACCCGGCCCGACCCGACCAACGGATCGTCGATCTGGTTTTTTATGGCCGCTGGACGCGGACGGCCAAGGTGCCGATGCTGTTCGATTGCGCGGGCGCACGGCGGGCCGATGTGGTGGACGGTATTGACTTCGGGACGGACGGCGAAGTGCTGAATGCGGAGTGGCGGTCCCTGCAGCACAATGATCCCGTGCTGAAAGCCGCCTGCGAAGGAGCCTGACATGAAGGCGCTCAGTCTTCGGCTCCGGGTATTTTTGTTCTTCGGCCTGATTGCGATTGCCGGCGTTGCGATCGTGCTGGGCGCGCTTTGGTTCGGGTATCGCCGGCTTGGCGATCCTGATGCTTTGTCCGCCTTTTCGACCGTGGCGATCATCTCGACCTTTGGGCTGCTGGCCCTCGCCACCTTCGTGTGGCGCTTGTTTGACGAGAACCTTAGCAAACCCATTGAACATCTGGCGGCGCAGTTCCGCGTGCGCGCCCACGCGCAGGTCGAGAGCGCGTTTGATCCCGAGGCCGCGAAGTATCTCGGCGATCTTGCGCCCGCGGCCTGCGCCATTCAGGAAAAGCTCGGCGAAGCCGCCCAGGTCACAGCAGAGACCGTTGCCCAGAAAACCGCGCGGCTGGAGCACCAGCGCGCCCAGTTATTGCGCATTCTGTCTGATATTCCCGTCGCGGTGATTGTCGCATCGCCGGATCACCAGATCGTCCTCTACGATGGACAGGCAGCGGACCTGATGGCGCGGGAAGCGCCTCTGCGTCTCAACGGCTCCGTCTTCGACTACCTCGACGAGGCCGCCCTGCGCGACGTTCTGGCCAAGATGCACAGCGACGGGGCCGAGCGGCGCGCCGTGGCGATCAAGGGGCGGTCCGGTGCGATGTATTCAGGCCACCTGCGGCGGTTCGATGCGGGTGGTGGCTACACGCTGATGCTCGAACCGCTCGATCCCGATGCCGCCCGACCGCTGGTATACGACTTTGACCTGCTGGAAAAAGACCAGCCCGGCGAGCTCGACGCCACGAATCTGCGGGATCTGACCTACGTGGTGTTCGACAGCGAGACAACCGGGCTCGACCCCGACAGGGACGAGGTGGTGCAACTGGGCGCGGTCCGCGTGGTCAACGGCAAGGTCATCCCCGCCGAAACCTTTGATACGCTGGTCAACCCCGGCAGGCCGATCCCCCCCGGGGCCACCCGGGTTCACCGCATTACCGACGGGATGGTGGCCGGGGCTCCCCCCTGCCACAAGGCCTGCGCGGAGTTTCACGGCTTTGCGCAGGGCGCCGTTATCATGGCCCATAACGCGCCCTTCGATATGGCCTTTCTGCATCGCTATTCCGACGACTGCGGCGTCCGCTTCGACCACCCGGTGCTGGATACCGTGCATTTGTCGGCGATCGTTTTCGGCGGATCGGCGGAGCATACGCTGGACGCCATCTGCGACCGGCTCGAGGTGGAAATTCCCTCGGACCTGCGACACACGGCGCTTGGCGACGCGATGGCAACGGCCCGGGCCTTTGTGGCGATGCTGCCGATACTGGAAGCGCGGGGCCTGCGCAGCTTCCGCGACATCCGATGCGAAGCGCAAAAGCACAGCCGTATCCTGCAGGTTCATGGATAAAAGGCGGCGGCAACGCGAAGGCCACCCAATGGGCGGTGAGGGCGCTGCATCCCGTCGGTTGCATGGCTGAAAAATCGCAACCACAGCTGTGAACATCCGTTTGCACTGCTCCAGGAAAGATTTTTTCGTTGGAGAAATAGTTAATATATTGTTACCGTTAGCGGAAGGATGGCGTGATACGACAAACAATGCGCTTTCCGGTCGCGGGGGACATCTATGGTTATCAGTCGGCAACGCACCAAGCTGGTGCGGGATATCGAAGAGTTTCGACGCGACGCCTTTCAGGACAAGTTAAGTTTGGATCGCCCCGGGGGCAGTTTGCCGGCAGCCTGGTTTCTGGGGCCAAAGGCCGAGAACGAGGATTTCCTGCGCGAGATGATCACGCTGGCGATCGACGAAGCCGTGAAGGCCCGCCACGACTTCAAGCCGGACGACCCGGAAACATTCTCTGTCGAGGAGCTGGAAGCCGCGGGTTTCAACACCGGGCGGGACCTCTTCAAAAGCCGCTTTCAGGAGGTTCTTGGCTTTCTGCGTGGGTCCGTGCCGATGGCCAGCTACCGCAACCAGAGCCATATGTACTGGGACACCACGCTGCCCAGCGTCGTCGGCTACTTCGCGACGATGCTTTATAACCAGAACAATTGCACGCCCGAAGCCTCGCCGATCACCACCGCGCTCGAAATGGAAGTGGGCGACGATCTGTGCCGGATGCTGGGATACACCATCCCCGACCGCGAGGAGGTCAGGCACGGGGCGATCCGGCCCTGGGGTCACATCACCTGCGACGGCAGCGTCGCCAACATCGAAAGCATGTGGGCCGCGCGCAACATCAAATACCTGGCCGTGGGGCTGGCCGCCGCGATCCGGCACGATCCCGATATGGCACCGGCGCGCGACGTGACTGTCACCACCCTGAAGGGCAAGCGCCATCGCCTGCTCGATCTCGACAACTGGACCCTCCTGAACCTGCCGATAGATCAGGTGATCAAGCTGCCCATGCGCATCTCCAGGACCGCGGGAATCAGCGAAGACGTGCTGAAGGCGGCGCTGGCCGGGTATTCGATTCAGGATCTCGGGCTGTTGGAGTTTCACCGCAGGTTCCTGCCCGATACGCCCGCACCGGTTGTGATGACACCGGCCACCGCGCATTACTCGTGGATCAAGGCGGGGTCTCTTCTAGGTCTGGGTCGCGCGGCCGTACATGGCATCCGGGTTGATCTGGATGCCCGCACCGACCCGGTGCACCTGCGGCGGATGCTCGAAGACTGCCTGAAGGAGGGGCGCCCGGTCGTGCAGGTCGTTGCCGTCATTGGCACCACCGAAGAAAGTGCGGTCGACCCGCTGCATGAAATCGTCAAGATCCGCAACGAGTTCCGCGAGCGCGGGCTGGAGTTCTCGCTCCACGCCGACGCGGCCTGGGGCGGGTATTTTGCCTCCATGCTGCGCGAATCCAATCTGGATCGGCAACACGATGCCGCACGCTCCGACGAGGAGCGGGCCGAGATAGAACGCCAGATGGTGCGGGTATTCGGCGTCGACGACCCGGACGGCATCCCCGAGCCGCAGAAGCTGAAAGACTGGGCCGCGCATGCGATCTTTGATCGCCGTAACGCGATGTTCGCGCCCGGCCTGCATCTGAATGAATATGTACGCCGACAATACCGTGCCCTGAAACATTGCGACACGATAACGGTTGATCCGCACAAGGGGGGCTTTGTCGTCTATCCGGCTGGCGCCTTGTGCTACCGTAACGGTGGCCTGCGGCATCTGATCGCCTTCGCTTCGCCGGTCGTTCAGCATGGCGACATCGCGCAGTCGGTCGGGTTTTACGGTGTGGAAGGTTCCAAACCAGGCGCCGCGGCCACCGCCGTCTACCTGTCTCACAGCCTGATACCGGCGGACAGAACCGGCTACGGCGCGCTCCTCGGCAAGTGCATGTTCGCAAGCAAACGCTTCTACGCGGGGCTGGTCAGCATGGCGGGCTCGGATGACCCCTTCTACGTCACGACGTTTCAGCGCCTTCCCGCAGAGAAGGTGGGCGCCTCGCGCACCGACGTCCGCAAACAGATCGCCATGATCCGCGACAAGATCTTCGCGGCACCCGATGACGACCACCTGATGGCGGCATTGGCAAAGGATTTCGAATTGCGCGAACTGTTTTCCGAAATGGGGTCTGATCAATGCATCGTGGCCTATACGTTCAATTATCTCGACGGCTACGCGCAGAACCGCAAGATTTCCCGGCTCAATGAAATGAACGAGCGCATGTTCGAAGCGATGAGCATGCAGAAGTTCAGCGACGACGGGGTGCCGGAGGTTGATCTGCTGGTCACTTCATCCAGCTTCGATCCGGAGGTTTACGGGCAGGAGTTCGTCGATCACTATGCCCGCAGGATCGGCGTCAACCCGGAACCGGGCGTTGGCATCAAGTTTCTGATTTCGACCCAACAGAACCCCTGGCTGACCCAGACCAAGGATGGGGACTTCACCCCCAAGGTGATCGAAACGCTCGGCAATATCGCGCGTGACGCCGCCGCCTACGTTCTGGAGCAGCATAAATACGACCACGGGCGGGAGTATTATCGCGGGGCGTCATCGCCCTATCAGGGGCCCGACCTGCCCTCCCCGGCGCAGCCGCCAACCAATCCGCAGGCCATCGCCGCGAAGAATACCGGAGATTGAGGTCCCGTGCCGCACCACATGCATCACGAAGCCCCCGCCGCATCGGCTGCCGTTGAGCCACAGCATGCGAATGTGGTCGACAACCCGCCCCACCTGCATGCCTTTTCCCTGATGGGATATGAGCACGTCTTTGCCGTGCATATGACGCAATATCACCACGAAGTGCACAAGTATCAGATCGCCTACCGGGTAGACCTGCCGGAAGCCGTCTTGCAGGAATACCGCCAGGTCAGGCGGAACAATCCCGGCGACTTCATCGTGATGTGCAATCACGCCGAAGACCCGTTTATCATCCCGGCGATCCCGGCCGGAGAAAAACCGACCTTCCGGGCCAACATCTTTCAGGGCATGCCATCCTTTCCGCCCGAATACCTCGATGATCCGCATTTCTTTCCATGGGATCCGCAAAAGGTGGTTCTGCCGATCGCGGGGGATTTCACCGCAACCGTGGGGCGCATGGTCCTGTTCCGCCCCTTCGCGCATCATTACCAGCAACCCAAGGTCGCGACCTATCTGCTGTTTGGCGAAGACGGCGAGGCGCATATGACCAATCTCCAAACCGCGAGCCTTGCCAGCGGGCCCTTTGAGCCGGATGCCTTCGGTCCCGATTACGATCATCAGCTTACGCTCAAATCGGCACCCGATTGGCTTAGCCCGACACTTCTGAAAGCCGGGGTGGTGGTGACCGTGCCATCGGTGCGGCTGCGGGATGATGCGGGAACGCCGACAATTCCCTGCGCCAGCCCTTTCGCCAATGGCCAGACAATCGAGGTCATGTATCGTGGCATGGGACCGGCCCGGCAGGTGACGGTAGGCCACAGCGTGCTCTGTGCGACAGGGGTCTCAAACAGCGAAGCCGTGATGCCCTGCTCCGAAGAGGCGTCGATGAATATCTCACCCACTCCCGACCGTTTCCTCATCTCAAGTCAATAGAGCAAGGGCCACCATGCAGCATGATTATGAAAAGCAAGACGGGAACGAAGAGGTATGGAAACTTGTCCTGATTGAAGGACACCCGCTTTTGCTCTCGAAGAAAAAGAAGTTTGGTTTTCTGCCAAGTGACCCGCGCTGCAAACTCTGCACCGCGCCGTTCAACGGCGCTGGCGGCTGGTTTCTGAAGACGTTCAAGGGCATTCGTCAGTCGAAGCGGAACCCGCGTTTCTGCAATGCCTGTGACGAGTTTCTCAAAGCCTACCCCGGTGGGATCGAAACCCCCATGACGATGATGTTTGTGGACATCCGAAACTCGACCGGCCTGTCCTCACAGATGCCGTCCAGGGATTTCATGCAGCTGGTTTCGCAGCTTCGGAACCTTGCGCTGGATGCCATGGCAAAGACCGATGGTTCGGTTCTGGAATTCATCGGCGACGGCGTCATTGCCGTCTGGCCTCCCGGGATCGCAGGACCTGACCATGCCAAAAAGGGTATCGCCGCCGCCCGGCGCTTGCTGAATGACGTCAAAAAGCTCGGCCCACAGGGGATTGATCTTCCCATCGGGATCGGTGTGCATACCGGAGAGGCCTTCCTGGGCACCATCGCTGCCGCCAGCAACGATATTCAGGACATCAGCGCTTTTGGCCACGACGTCAATTTGGTTGCCCGCATCTCGGCGGCTGCCTCCGCGGGACAGGCCTTTGTCAGCAAGGCAACCTGCGACGCGGCAAATCACCCTTACGAGGAGGCTCAGTTCCAGCAGCCGGAAATGAAGGGGATCAAGGAGCCCACCTCGCTCCTTGCTTTGAACTAGCCCGGAAATCGGTGCGGCCTGACCCGGTCGAAAAGGGGCGCGTGGACCGCCAGATATTAAAACATCGCGCGTCACGTATCATTGTCAAGCGGCGCATGAAGCAAACGCACATCGGCATGACAGCCAGCGCGGGCACGGGCCTCAGCCCCCGGTGTCGAGCCTGCAAATGCGATGAAATTCGCAATGCTGCTCCTACACACCGCATGCCCCTTTGCGCGGTGGGGCGCTTTGCCTCGTTGCGCGTTGACGGGGAAACGCTCAGACTGACACAGCCGCGCGAAGATCGTGGCATTCAATCTCCTGCTTGGTACCTTGCATTTTGACCCGCCCACGGTCGAGCACGACAAATGTGTCGCCAAGCCCATAGGCAAAATCGAAAAACTGCTCGACGAGGATGATAGCCATGTCACCGCGGTCGCGCAGCAGCCGGATGACTTCCCCGATTTGCTTGATGATATTGGGCTGAATTCCCTCGGTCGGCTCATCGAGCAACAGCAGTTTTGGCCGCGTGATTAGCGCGCGTGCGATGGCGAGTTGCTGCTGTTGTCCGCCGGAAAGATCGCCGCCGCGACGGTTCAGGAAGTCTTTCAGGATCGGAAAGAGATCGAACACCTCATCCGGGATCACACGGTCGCTGCGGGGAAGACAGGCAAACCCCGTCTCCAGATTGTCGCGCACCGTCAGGAAAGGGAAAATCTCCCGGCCCTGAGGCACATAGGCCACGCCTTTTTGTGCAAGCGCGTGGGCGCTTGCAGTGCCAATGCGCTCACCTGCCAGTTCGTAGTCACCGCCACTGCGCGGATGTGTGCCGGAAATCGCCTTCAACAGGCTGGTTTTCCCGACACCGTTGGTGCCCATCACGCAGGTGACCTTGCCCGCGTCCGCCGACATCGAGATGCCGTTGAGGATTTGACTGCCGCTGTAGTGCAGCGTGAGGTTTTCAAGGGTGAGAGTGCTATCGGCCAAGGTAGACCTCGATCACTTTTTCATTTGCGGTAACATGATCAAGCGAGCCCTCGGCCAGCACCGAGCCTTCATGCAGGACCGTGACTTTGCAGTTCAGGCGACGCACGAACTCCATGTCGTGTTCCACGACCACAACGGCGCGGGTTTTAGCCGCTTCGACGAGGATCTCGGTGGTATGTTCGCGCTCGGCGGGCGTCATGCCTGCGGCGGGCTCATCCACCAGCAAAAGCCTGGGGTCCTGCGCCAGAAGCATGCCGAGTTCGAGCCATTGCTTCTGACCGTGAGACAACTCGCCGGACTTGCGATGCAGCGCCGCTGTCAGGCCGATCTGCTCGGCAAGGTCCGCGACCTTGGCGTGATCCTCCTCGCGGGGCCGAAACCGAAGCACCGCTAGCGGTGAGCGATTTTTCTTGAGCGCAAGCATCAGGTTGTCGGCGACTGTTTGGTCCTCGAAAATCGTCGGGCGCTGGAACTTGCGGCCGATACCCTCCTGTGCGATGCGGCTTTCGGACATGGACAGAAGCGAGATCGACTTTTCCCCCCAGAGCACGTGACCTTCATCGGGTTTGGTCTTGCCGGTGATGATGTCCATGAAGGTGGTCTTGCCGGCCCCGTTGGGCCCGATCACGGCGCGCATCTCGGCCGCGCCGATCTGGAAGGTCAGATTGTTGATCGCCTTGAACCCGTCAAACGACACCGAGACACCGGAAACTTCGAGAAGCGCGCTCATGCATCCGCCTCCTTTTCGCGCAATGCCCCGGCGTCCGGGCCAAGCGCCGCGCCATGGCGGTCGGGGCTGCGGCGTTCGGCGATCAGATCAAACAGACCGCCGATGCCGCGTGGCGCAAAAAGGGTGACCGCGACAAAGGAAAGTCCAAGCAGGATGGTCCACCAGTCCACCCATTGGATGGTGTAGACCCCAAGGTTGATATCCGGTGCCTGCCCTCCGGTGAACCATGAAGACAGCAGCGAGACAAATGCAGCACCGATCACCGCCCCGTACAGCTTGCCACGCCCCCCGATGGCCACCCAGACAGCAAGATAGATCGATGCGATGGGTGCGATTTCCGCCGGGTTTATGATGCCCGCCTGCGGGTAATAAAGCGCGCCCGCGATACCCGCGATCACAGCGGTGAAGGTGAAAATGAAGAGCTTGTAAGCCTCGACCGAATAGCCCAGGAAGCGCGCCCGCGCCTCATCATCGCGAATGGCGCGGATCACGGAGCCAAACTTGCCGGACACAACCCAGGCACAGACCAGGTAGCCCAGGCCAAGCGCAAAGGCAGAGGCCCAGAAGAAGACAATCGAGATGGTCGATTGCGGGATCGCATCCAGGCCGGGCAGGTTTTGCAACCCCGACAGGCCGTTGTTGCCACGCAATCCGCTGTCGTTCTGGAACAGGTAGAGCGACAGGGCCAGTGTCATGGCCTGTGTCAGGATGGACAGGTAAACCCCGGTGACCCGGCTTCGGAAGGCGAGCCACCCGAAGACCAGCGCCAGTACCCCGGGCACAAGCACCACTGCCGCGAGCTGCAGCGGCAATGAATGCGCGACAGACCATATTGGCGGAAACTCCGACGCCCCCACCACCCCGAAGATCTGTGTGGCGATCCCGTCGGAGATTTCCTGCGGTGTCGGGGGCAGCGGCGCCGCTGCAAGGCTCTCGATCACGATAAGCTCTGTGCGGGCATACATCAGCCACATGCCGATGGCGTATCCGCCGATGCCGAAAAACGCCATGTGCCCCAGCGAAAGGATGCCACAATAGCCCCAGACCAGATCCATCGCCAGGGCAACGAGACAAAGGCATAAGGTCTTGCCCAGCGTCTTGACGAAACTTGTTGAGATGAGGCCGATGCCGAAGCCTTCGGCCAGCACCGTCACGCCGACAGTGAAGAGCGCCAGAATGCCGAGGAAAATGGCGATTGACGGGTACCGCGCAACCAGCGGCCGCCGTCTCGGGGTGAGAGCAAGGTAAGCCATCTATGCCTCCGCCGCCCGACCTTTGAGCGCGATGATACCGCGTGGCCGGAACTGGATGAAGAGGATGATGAACAGGATCATATATGTCTGCGCCGCCAGCGTATTGGACGGGTTCAACCACTCGATACCCTTTTGCAGCGAACCAACCATGGTGGCCCCCAGAAGCGTGCCCCAGATATTGCCGACACCGCCCACCACAACCGTCATGAAGCTTTGCACGATATAGTCTGTGCCCATTTCGGACGTGACTTTCGCGTAAAGCCCGATGGCCACGCCCGCGATGCCCGCGATGCCGGAGCCAAAGCCAAAGGTCAGCATGTTGATACGGTCCGGGTTGATGCCCATGGAGGCCGCCATACGCGGGTTTTGCGTGACCGCACGCACCTCAAGACCCAGGCGCGTGCGGTTCATTACGAACAGAAAGAGCGCCAGGAAAAGAAGCGCCAGCGCGAAGATCGCGATCCGGATGTAGCTGATCGAAACGATGTCATTAAGAACCCACGACCCATCCAGCCACCCCGGCGCGGTCAGCGGCCGGGCCTGTGTGCCGAAGATGTTCTTGGCGAGTTGTTGCAGCGCGATGGAGACGCCGAAGGTCGCCAGCAGCGTTTCCAGCGGGCGGTGATAGAGCCAGCGGATCACCAGACGTTCGAGTGCAACGCCCGCGGCGAAGGTGACCGCGAATGCCAGCGGGATCGCAAGCAGGATTGACAGCGTATAGTCAGGCACGAACAGCTGGACGACATAGCCGGTGTACGCGCCCATCATGATGAACTCCCCATGCGCCATGTTGATGACGCCCATGACGCCGAAGGTGATTGCCAGACCAATCGCGGCGAGGAAATAGATTGAGGCCAGCGAGAGGGCATCCAGCACCAGATCGGCGGTCTGGTTCAGCGCGACGGTGGCTTCGATGTCGTCAAGCGTCGCCTGCGCGGCAAGCGCCACGGCCAAGGGCGCGGATGTGTAGGTTGCAAAGAACCGGAAACGCTCAAGCGAGGCCGTCACGTCCGCCTCGGTGACGAGTGGCGCGACGCGACCCTCCCCGGCCAGAAGCCCGTAGACATCGGCGCGCGCCTCGTCCGTAACCAGCGTTGCGACCTGAATGCCCGCAATCTGGTCATCCTTGATGTTGGCAACCAATGCGTCGCGCAGCGCGCCGGGCGAGACACGCGCGGGCGCATCATCCTGCGCCACGAGGATCGCATAGGCCGCATCGCGCGGCAGCGCATCCGACCCGACCTTCAAGGGCATGGCACCCTCCGGGACGTCCCGCGCCGCTTCAATTCGGGTGGCAACCAGCGGGTTCAATGCAGCGCGCACATCGACCCCAAGATCGCCCGCGAAACTCTTAATGGCGGCAATGCGCGTATCATCGTCTTCGGCGAAACGGATGGTCAACAGCCTCTCAAGACGGATTTTACGGGTTTTGAGGAAAGGATTTTCCTCGCTGTCGATGGCGCCGCGCAGCGCAGTGAGGTGAGACGCTTCCGCCTCCCGCTCGATGGCATTCAGCGCGGTGGCGCGCGTGAGCGGGTCCGGGCTGTTGAGCTGGAACTGGACAAGTGCCGCACCGATCATGCTGCGAATGCCTGAGTTGGGTTTCAACTGCTTGTAGGATTTCTTCGGCGCCGTGCCGATAGTGCCGCCCCCCGCCACATCGAACAAGGTCAGGGTCTTGTTGTCGGCTTTCTCGGCAAAGACGAAAAGGCCGGTTTCCTTGTCAAACCACATCTCTTTGTCCTGCCAGCGCTGCAAAACGGTTTGGGCATCATCCAACCCGCTGGCAGCCAGCGCGTCGATTGCAGGCCCAATGGTCTTGCGTGACGATTTTGCAATCGCCTCTGCGTGGGTCTGCAAAAGCGTCTGGATCGGCGCATCGGTATCTTGCGCAACCGCCGCAAGGCCTGAGGCCGCGACCATCAGAACGCCGGCGAGCAACCGTCGAAGGACGAAGAGCATGTGGGGGGTATCCCTTGGGAGTTTGCATCGGGACGCGGCGACAGACGCGCGCCCCGACAGTGTCATGCAGCCGGATCAGTAATTCGACTTGATCTGCACGCAGGAGCCTGTGTCGGTGTTGTACATACCGCAGCCGAGCTCTTTCCAATCGGATTTCAGGACCGCCGATTCCGGCAGGAAGTCCGTCCATGCATCACCGGCGACCTCTTTGGTCTGGGAGATGATGTCAAACTGCCCATCCTCCTGGATCTCGCCAATCAGCACCGGTTTCGCGAGGTGATGGTTCGGCAACATGACCGCCGTGCCGCCTGTCAGGTTCGGAAACTCCTGTCCATACATCGCCGCGCGGACCGCATCGACATCGGTTGTACCGGCGGCTGTTGCGGCATTCACCCACATGTTGAAGCCGATGTAATGCGCCTCCATCGGGTCATTGGTCACACGCTCATCACCCATGCGGGCTTTCCAGGCGTCGACCCACTCGACATTTGCATCGGACTCAGCGGACTGGAAGTAGTTCCACGCGGCCAGATGGCCAACAAGGTTGGCGGTATCGAGACCGGACAGCTCTTCCTCTCCAACGGAGAAGGCAACAACCGGGATATCATCGGCAGAGATACCGGCGGCCGCGAGTTCCTTGTAAAAGCCGACATTGGCATCGCCATTGATCGTGGAAATCACGCCCACCTTCTTGCCGTCAGCGCCAAGCGCCACGACATCTGCAACGATTTTCGACCAGTCCGAATGGCCAAAAGGCGTGTAGTTCACGAAGATATCCTCGGCGGGAATACCTTTCTGTTGCAGGTAGCTTTCCAGAATGTTGTTTGTCGTCCGCGGATAGACATAGTCGGTGCCAAGCAGCGCGAATTTCTCCACTTCCAGCTCTTCGAGGAAGTAATCGGTGGCCGGGATCGCCTGTTGGTTCGGCGCGGCACCGGTGTAAAAGACGTTTTTGGAGCTTTCCTCGCCCTCGTACTGCACAGGGTAGAAGAGAAGCCCGTTGAGTTCTTCGATCACGGGCAGCACGGATTTCCGGGACACCGATGTCCAGTTGCCGAAGATCACGTCAACCTCGTGCACGGTCAGCAGCTCACGCGCCTTTTCCGCAAACAGCGGCCAGTCGGATGCCGGATCCACAACCACTGCTTCCAGCTCACAGCCCAAAACGCCGCCCTTGGTATTCTGCTGTTCAATGAGCATCTCCATGGTGTCTTTCAGCGTTGTTTCTGAAATCGCCATCGTACCGGACAAGGAATGCAGCACCCCTACCTTCACCGGGCAATCCGCAAGCGCGGGCACCGCGCCGACAAGAACTGCCGCGGCAGTGGTGCAAAATAGTTTTCGTGACATCGTAAATCCTCTCTTACGACGCGCGGCGGTCTTGCGAAGCATGTGAAACTCCCCCATATGCCGCCTACGCAATTTATTGCGGCGTGCGATGGTGGTTGTGGTTGTCTAGGCCAGCACCGTCGCACGTGTCTCAATGGCCTTTTCAGCCCATGCTTTGGTTAGGTTGTTTTTCGGTGGTGCAGGAGTCGCCAGGGGGCGCGGCGCGGCTAAACTCCGCGCAGGTGCCTAAACTTGAGGCCATTCTCACAGAAGTGCCTAATAATTGGTCCGGTTTGCGCTCGAACCGGCCTTAGCTGTCCAGCAAAAGACGGCTGCAGTTCAGCAGATACAGATCCGCCAACTGACGCGCCGCGGCCGCATGGTCATCATCCTGGCCAAATGTGGCGGTCTGCAACAAAGCCGCATGCGCGAATTTCGCGTCTATTCTGTAGCTCAGCATCCTGCGCTGATCACCTTCATCAATCGTCGCCTCCAGAAGCGAGACAAAGGTGGCGCGCCGGTTTTGCAAATGATCCGCGCGATCACTGCCCGTCAACCATGCGTGCTCAGTCTCCGCAGAAAAGCGCCCGGCGCAGCCTGCAAAGGCGCGGCTCATATCCGAATGCGCCTGAAGCGAACCCGCGACCGAAGAGAAAAAGACGCCTGCCGCGACTACTGTTTTTATTCTGCTCACGAAATGAGCATTCCGCACAAGAAATCGCCTGTCAAGTCGGCGACCAGACTTCGCCGGTCACACCCAACCGCGGCTCAGGCCGCCCAACAGGTTCCCCCGATGCTGGCGTGATCAGTCACGCGGCATGACGCTGCCGTGCGGTCAGTAACCAATGCCACCTGATGCAGCTATGCTGTTCCAATCCAGCTCGCGCGGGGCGTTCTGCCGCCGGGCCACCAATGGCATCATCGACCGTATACCATGTTCAATATCGACCTTTGGCCTCGCGCAGACACCCGAGAGGGCGACCGGGATTTGCAAACCGGTGATCCGACGCGGGTGTCCGGATCAGTCGCTCCGGGCACTGCGCCTCCTGTCATGCTTTGATGGCATATCGGTCGAATTCCTCAAAAACGTCGATCACCCGCGTGCCAGCTTCGATCATCGCCCCGTGCTCGACCCCAGAGTGAATTGAGTAGCTGTCACCCTGTCTGTAAACCCTGACCTCTCCGCCAATGGTGAATTCGATCCCGCCTTCAACCACGGTACCCCATTGCGCCCCATGTGCATGGGGGAAGTTCCATCTCTTCATGGAATGTGAAGAACGCAACCAATCCGGCGTCCGATTTTTCAACTGCGGTTGTCACCACGTGGTCCGGAAAGGGTACCTCAATGGCGGGAAAAGCCGCGATGATATCCGGATAGGGCAATGTAGAACCCTTTGAAAAGCGGGTGTCGGGACCATCAGCGTAACCGTCACCTTGTCAGCACACCAATCTGTTTCAATTTGGACGCCCAGCTTGCTGCTGGCCCGATTTACAACTGGTTCATCGCCCGATCCGCTGAAACTGCGGCCGATGTCCGGTTGTCCACGCCCATTTTCTGGAATACCTGTTCCAGATGCTTGTTGATCGTTCGGCTGCTGAGCGACAGGATCTGTGCAATATCGCGGTTGGCCTTGCCCAGCGACAGCCAGTACAGCACCTCTGCCTCCCTCGGTGTCAGGCCAAAGACTTCTCCCAGATGCTGGTAGGGCCGCAGATGACCCTTTTGCTGAATCTTCAAAAACATCTCTCCGGACGGCGATGAGCCGATGAAATCCAGCACGAAGGTTTCATGGCAAAAGCTGCTGCTTTTCGAGGCGGGGCGTTGAGCGTTCGACGAAAGCCAGCTGAGGAACAACGGGGTGTCCAATGCCGTCGTCGCGTCGTCCTTTGCCGGTTCGGCCAGCAAACGAAGCGCCTTGGGGCTGCCCCAGAGCAGCGCGCCCGACGGGGCCACGGCGATGACCGAGCGCCCTGATGCATCAAGCGCCTGGCGAGCGCTTTGGATCGCCTGAGCGTTGATGATATGGGTGGTGATCCGTGCGATCAATTCGTCGATGACCGCAGGTTTCATCACGTAATCGACGCCACCAACCTGAAGGCCGCGGACAATATGTTCGGAATCGGTAAGCCCGGTCATGAAGATCACCGGAGCATAGGCCAGACGTTCGTCCGCCTTCAGCATCGCGCAGGTTTCAAACCCGTCGATTTCCGGCATCATCGCGTCGAGCAGAATGACATCCGGCAGAATGCGCCTGGCCAGATCGAGCGCCGCATGCCCGCTGGTGGCCACGACAGCGCTGATGCCGTTTTCCTCCAGCGCGGTGCTGATCATACTTAGCGTGTCCGGGCTGTCATCGACCACCAACGCGATGTGGCGCTCTGTGCTGTCAACGGGCGGCATCGGTCACCTCCTCGAGCACATCGGCAATTCCCGGCAGGTCGAAAACCGAGACCATCTTGTTGAGCCGCACCAGCATAGGACCCCGCAGGCACCCCCGTTCGGCCATTTCGGCAATGCGATCCGTCAGGGCCCGGGCCATTCCATTGCGTGCCAGAGTGATCAGGTCGCGGCGGTCTGCCTCCGACAACTCGGTGGTTTGTTTCGCCTTCAAATCCGGCGCTTCCTTATACGTGAGGTCCAGCCGCAGGATTTCCGCAATGCGCAGCAGAAGATCGTCCAGATTATACGGTTTCGCGATGAAGGCGTCGCATAGCGGTACCTCGGGCGTGGGAATATGACCGTCCATCGCGTGCCCGGAGATCATGATGATCGGAGAGGACCGATGCGCGCCCTGGCGCAGTTTTTCGGCCAGCGAGTAGCCATCCAGACCGGGCAGGTCGATGTCCAGTACAAACAGATCGGGCGTGATATCTTCCAACATGCCCATCGCCTGCTCGGCACTGGTGGCGGTCAGCACACCAAATCCCATGGGCGACAGGAAATTATCGACAAGGCTCAGATGGTTGAGGTCGTCGTCCACGATGAGCAATGTCTTTCGGGATCCCACGAAACCTGAAACCGCCACCGGTTCGGTTTCAACAGCCGTACCCGCAAGACTGTCCCCCGTGTCCATCGGCACGGCGGGCAGCATCACGCGCACCCGGAACAGGCTGCCCTTGCCTTCCACGCTTTCCATCTCGATCTCACCGCCCAGGATCTCCACCAACAGCTTGGTGATTGTCAGGCCGAGGCCGGATCCCTGTACCTGCGATCCCTTGCCACGCTCGAACGGCTCCCAGATCCGCGCGCGGTCCGCTTCGGGAATGCCGCACCCGGTATCGCTGACTTCAATCACCGCCACCTCGTTGCGATACTTGATCCGCATGGAGACTTCACCGGTATCCGTGTAGCGAATGGCATTCGACAGCAGGTTGATGATGATCTGTCGCAGGCGTTTTTCATCGAATGTGACCCAGACCGGCAGGACCTTGCTGGTTTCCATGTCGAAACTGAGGTTCTTCTCGCGCGCCGCTTCTTCGAAAATCGAGCTGACCTGCTGCAGGAACACCCGAAGGTTGATGCGGTCGCGGCTCAGTTTGAGTCTGCCCGCCTCAATCCTTGAGATGTCGAGAAGGCCCTCGATCAGACCCGCCAGGTGTTCGCTGCTGCGCCGGATCGTCGTGATTGCATTGAGCCTGCGCGCGGGCATGTCCTCGTCCCGTTCGAGGATCTGCGCGAAACCGTAAATGGAATTGAGCGGGGTGCGCAGTTCGTGGCTGAGCCCGGTCATGTATCGCGTCTTGGCCAGATTGGCCGCCTCCGCCTTTTCCTTGGCCTGCTGCAGTTCCTTGTCGGTGCGCTCATGCGCCCGCACTTCGAACAGCAGCCGCTCGGTCTGTTTTTCGGCTTCGTTGCGGGCCTGTCGCTGGCTTTCTGAAATCAGCAGGTACATCCAGACCGTGATGCCGCTCACGATAAGCACCATTGTGAAGACAACCCAGAGGATCGCGTCGAAGTTCTCCGCGTAGCGCAGGTCGCGCACGAACAGCAGAAGGCCGCCAAAGGCTGCACCAATGAAGGTGGTGCTCAGGACAAAGCGTGACATGCGCGACATCAGCGCCTGCGCGACCGGCGCGGGCAGCCGCCGGGTCAGCAGGCTTCGCGTGGCGTTGTCGAGGCGGGCGTGCGGTTTGCAACTGTCACGGCAGGCGCTGTCCAGCGTGCAGCACAGCGAACAGATCGGACCTGAGTGAAACGGGCAATGCGTCATGTCGGGCGGATCAAAACTGTAATCGCAGACGATGCAGGTGCGGGCCACGTCCACCGGCGCCGGCCGGGCGATATAGTAGCGCCCATCTGTGGCCCAGGCGATCACCGGGGCAAGCAGGAAAGAGCTGCCGAGGGCGACAAAGCTGGACAGGGCTTCGATCATTGGGCCGAACACCCCGCCGAAGGCGAGCAGGGACAACAGGCAGGCCGTGGCGGTCGAGACAATGCCAACCGGGTTGAAATCATAGAGGTGCGCGCGCCGGAATTCGATGCCCGGCGGGCTGAGACCCAGTGGCTTGTTGACGATCAGATCAGCCACCAGCGCGCCGATCCATGCCAGCGCGACATGCGAATAAAGCGCAAGTGTCGCTTCGAGCGCCCCGAAGACGCCAAGCTCCATCAGCATCAGCGCGATGCCCACGTTAAACACCAGCCAGACAACCCGGCCGGGATGGGCGTGGGTCAGACGGGAAAAAAAGTTCGACCATGCGATCGAGCCCGCGTAGGCATTGGTCACGTTGATCTTGAGCTGGCTGAGAATGACAAAGGTGCTTGTCAGCAACAGGACCGCCCAGGGCGACTGAAGCGCCATCTCAAACACTGTCTCGTACATGCGTGTCGGATCGGTGGCCTGTGCTTCGGGCACCCCGTTCGCGATGGCAATGACCACGAGGTAGGACCCGGCAAGCATCTTGAGCATGCCCAGAATTGACCAGCCCGGGCCGGCAACCAGCAGCGAGGCCCACCAGCGGCGTCGCTCCACCCGCGTGCGCGGCACAGGCAGAAACCGCAGGTAGTCCACTTGCTCGCCGACCTGCGCAATCAGGGAAAAGATGACGCCTGAGGCAGCGCCGAGCATGATCAGCTTGCTGCTGGTCGCCCCTTCAGGATCGGCATTGCCCTCGAAACTGGACCAGGCCGCGACATCGTAGCCCACCACGCCAAGAATGATAAATGGCGCGATGTGCAACAGAACCCAGAGCGGCTGTGTCCAGGCCTGAAACGCGGAAATCTTCGAGAAACCGTTAATGACAAGCGGGATCACGACAATCGCGCTGATCAAATAGCCGACAACCAGAGGAATCCCCAGACTGTAATCCAGGGCCAGCGCAAGAATGGCGGCTTCGAGCGCAAAAAAGATGAAGGTGAATGTCGCGTAGATCAGCGACGTGATGGTCGAGCCGATATAGCCAAAGCCCGCGCCGCGCGTCAGCAGGTCGATGTCAACGCCATAGCGGGCAGCATAATAGCTGATGGGCAGGGCGGTGAGGAAAAGAAAGGCACCCACCAGCATGATTGCAGTCACAGCGATATCGAAACCGTAAGACAACGTTATCGCGCCACCGATGGCTTCCAGCGCGAGAAAGGAGATCGAGCCGATGGCCGTGTTGGTCACGCGCGCGAACGACCAGCGACGCGCCCTGTGCGCGGTGAACCGTAGTGCGAAGTCTTCTTTAGTCTCGTTGGCAACCCAGCGGTTGTACTGTCTTTTTTCCTTTGTCGCGCGATACGTCGTCGCCATGAATATCCCCGGTCTTGTAGCCGTTATCCCATATCGGATGGTTGGCTGAAGACTTCAGCGCCCCGGGGCCTCCCTTCCCCGTCACATCCATTGTTGGGACATTGATACAGGGTAGTTACGCGCAGCGGCATACGTCAATCGACGTATTCGCGACGGGCATTGATTAACGGATGGTGAACGAAATCTGCACGGATTCTGACCAATCACCGTAATCAACCGAAAGGATTTTCCATGTCTGACAAAAAGATACCCGCAAAGATGGCAGGCCCGAGCCGTCGTGCATTCATGGCGGGTACAGCCGCCATGACCGCATCGCTGTTTCTGCCAAAGGGCTTGCGCGCCGCAGACTTTCCGACCGCCGAAGTGAATACCACCGGCCTGGCCGTGACCGATGATACCGTCACGATCGGCATCCTGCATTCGGTGACCGGGACCATGGCAATCTCCGAGACCGGATCGGTCCAGGCCGAGAAACTGGCGATTGACCAGATCAATGCGCAGGGCGGTATCCTCGGCCGCAAGATCGAATACATTCAGGAAGACGGCGCATCCGATTGGCCAACTTTTGCTGAAAAAGCCCGTAAGCTTCTGGTCAACGACAAGGTGGCCTCCGTCATGGGCTGCTGGACCTCGGCAAGCCGAAAGGCCGTGCTGCCTGTCTTTGAACAGCATAACGGTTTCCTCTACTACCCGACGTTCTACGAAGGGCTCGAACAGTCGCCCAACGTCATCTACACCGGTCAGGAAGCCACACAGCAGATCATAGCCGGCCTCGACTGGGTCTCCGAGACCAAGGGCGCCAAGACCTTCTATCTGCTCGGGTCCGACTACATCTGGCCCCGCACCTCGAACAAGATCGCGCGCAAGCATATTGAGAACTTCCTCGAAGGCTCCAAGGTCGTGGGCGAGGAATATTATCCGCTGGGTCACACGCAGTTCAACTCCGTCATCAACAAGATCCGCCTGCGCAAGCCCGATGTGATCTACGCGATCGTTGTCGGGGGCTCCAACGTGGCCTTCTACAAGCAACTGAAGGCTGCCGGTATCGACCCGACTGGCGAAAGCCCCTTGGTGCTGACCATTTCCGTGACCGAGGACGAAATCCGCGGCATAGGTGGCGAGAACATCGAAGGCACTTATGCATGCATGAAATACTTCCAAAGCCTTCAAAACGATAACAATCTCGAATTCGTCAAGGCTTTCAAAGAGATGTGGGGCGAGGACATCGTCATCGGCGACGTCACGCAGGCCGCGTATCTCGGCCCCTGGCTGTGGAAGGCAGCGGTCGAAAAAGCAGGATCTTTCGACATCAACAAAGTGCGCGAGGCGCAGATCGGTGTCGAACTGGACTCCGCCCCCGAAGGCTACGTGAAGGTGCACGAAAACCATCACCTGTGGTCGAAAACCCGCGTGGGCCGCGCACAGGCCGATGGCCAGTACGAGGTCGTGTTTGAGACCGCAGAGTTGGTGGAGCCTGATCCATTCCCGGAAGGTTACCAGTAAAGCGCCCCGGGCAAGGCGCGCTGCGACGCGCGCCTTCCTCCCTTCTTCAAACCCGACACCACACGGAGACAACCTATGTTTGCCGATTATTCAATGAGCGAACTCGGCGCTATTTTCGCCATGCAGGGTTTTGCAGGCCTGATCCTGTTTTCCGTCTTCGTGCTCATGGCTCTGGGCCTCGCGATCATCTTTGGGCAAATGGGCGTGATCAACATGGCGCACGGGGAATTCATGATCCTCGGCGCCTATATGACCTATCTGACCTCCACGCTGTTCGAAGCCTACCTTCCCGGCTTGTTCAGTATCTACTTTTTCATCGCCATGATTGTCGCCTTTTTCGCCTCGGGGCTTCTGGGCCTTTTTGTAGAATGGTCCATGATCAGGCATTTGTACAAACGCCCGCTGGACACCCTGCTTGCGACGTGGGGCCTGAGCCTTATCCTTCAGCAGGTCTACCGCAGCGTTTTCGGCGCGCGGGAAGTCGGCGTGAGCATTCCCGACTGGATGATGGGCTCCCTGCCCCTGACCGATCTGGTCGAGATACCGATCAACGGTATTTTTGTCATGGTGCTCGCGGTCGCGATCTCGCTGGCTGTCTACTATCTCATGTTCCGCTCGTCATGGGGTCTGCAGGTCCGCGCGATCAGTCAGAACCGCGTGATGGCCGATGCGGTCGGCATCAACACCGCCTGGACCGACCGGCTGACCTTTGGCATCGGTTGCGGGGTCGCGGGCGTTGCCGGGTCTGCCTTTACGATGATCGGATCCACCGGGCCTACCGCAGGGCAACTGTACATCGTCGACACGTTCCTTGTCGTGGTTTTTGGCGGCGCGGGCAGCTTGCTGGGCACCATCGCCAGCGCCTTCTCGATCAGTCAGGCCCAGTCGATCATGGAGTTTTTCCTCTCGGGCTCGATGGCCAAGGTGCTGACGCTGCTGGTGGTGGTCGGCATCCTGATGATCCGTCCGCAGGGTCTCTTCTCTCTCAAACTGCGCAAGTAAGGAACCTGACTGATGAGCATCGCGTCCAACCGCCTTTTCACCCGGCAGGATATCATCGGCTTCGCTGTCCTTGCCGCGGTGGTCTTCATCGTACTGCCGCTGACGCTGGACAGCTTCCGGCTGAACCTGTTCGGCAAGTACCTGACATATGCCTTCGTGGCCGTGGGCCTCGTGCTCTGCTGGGGTGCGGGTGGCATCCTCAGCCTCGGTCAGGGCGTGTTCTTCGGATTGGGTGGCTACTGCATGGCGATGTTTCTCAAGCTGGAAGCCTCGACACCCGAGAATACCGCTATCCAGTCCACGCCGGGCATTCCCGACTTCATGGACTGGAATCAGCTCACCGCCCTGCCCTGGTGGTGGGAGCCGTTCAACACGCTGACCTTCGCACTATTAGCCGTGGTCGCGGTCCCGGTTATGTTTGCCTTCATCATCGGTGTGGCCATGTTCCGGCGGCGCGTGGGTGGGGTCTACTTCGCAATTATCACGCAGGCCTTCGCCGCGATCCTGACGATCCTCATCATCGGCCAGCAGGGTTTCACCGGCGGCGTGAATGGCATCACCGACCTGCGCACGCTGCAAGGGTGGGACATTCGCACCGATGCGGCGAAGGAAACGCTCTATTATGTCAACGGCGTGCTCCTGTTTTCCTGCCTGTTGATTGCGCAATTCGTGCGGAAATCGAAACTGGGCCGTTTGCTCATCGCGATGCGGGATCAGGAGGATCGGGTGCGCTTCTCGGGCTACGATGTGGCGAGCTTCAAGATCTTCATCTTCTGCCTCGGGGCGGCCTTCGCGGGGATCGGTGGCGCGATGTTCACCCTGCAGGTTGGCTTCATGTCTCCCACGCTCGTCGGGATCGTGCCGTCGATTGAGATGGTGATCTTCTGCGCCGTCGGGGGCCGCCTGTCCATCATCGGCGCGGTCTACGGTGCGCTTCTGGTGAACTGGGCCAAGACGTCCCTGTCCGAAAGCTTCCCGGAGCTGTGGCTGTTCGGCCTCGGCGGCCTTTTCATCGCTGTCGTGATGCTCTTTCCCAACGGGCTGGCCGGGCTTTATGCCGATCACGTGGCGCCGCGCATCGACAGGCTTTTATCGCGAAAATCAGCTGATGTCGGTCCTGCCGACGACACCGCCCGCGCGGCAGCGGAATAGGAGGCAGACAGATGCTGGACCACAATCCCAATTTCGTCCTCTCCGTTGAAGGGCTGACCGTCTCCTTCGACGGGTTCAAGGCGGTCGATGACCTCAGCTTCTATGTCGAGCCCAACGAATGCCGCGTGATCATAGGCCCCAATGGCGCAGGCAAGACCACGGTTCTTGATCTCATCTGCGGACGCACCAGGGCCACGAGCGGCTCCGTCAATTTCAAGGGCAACGAGTTGCTGACCATGCGCGAGGACCAGATCGTACACGCCGGCGTGGGCCGCAAGTTCCAGACCCCCTCGGTTTACGAAGACCTCACCGTGTTCGAAAACCTCGAACTGTCGTACCCGCACGGCTACAGCGTCTTCGGCGCGCTGACATTCCGTCGCAACGACACGGTCAAACTGCGCATCCAGGAGATCGCCGAGACGATCTTCCTCGATACTCTGCTCGAGGAGAAGGCCGCGTACCTGAGCCACGGGCAAAAGCAATGGCTGGAAATCGGGATGCTGCTTATCCAGGATCCGGAGCTTTTGATGCTCGACGAACCTGTTGCGGGAATGTCGGTGGCAGAGCGCAGGAAAACCGCCGAACTGCTCAACAAGATCATCACCGACCGCTCGGTCATCGTGATCGAACATGACATGGGCTTTGTCGCCGATATCGCCACGCGCGTGACCGTCCTGCACCAGGGCAAGACCCTGTCCGAAGGCTCGATGGAGCGGGTGCAGAGCGATCCGAAAGTCATCGAAGTCTATCTTGGCCACTGAAAGGAACTGCTATGCTGTCTGTCCAGAACCTCCGCGCGGCCTACGGCGAGTCTGAAGTCCTGCATGGGATCAGCCTCGATGTAAAACCCGCCGAGATCGTGGCGATCATGGGCCGCAACGGCATGGGAAAAACCACGCTGATGAAAACCCTCATGGGCATCGTGCCGGAAAAGGGCGGCGATGCCTGGATCGGTGACACCTCGGTGCTGGGCATGAAACCGCACCAGCGCGTGGCCTCCGGTATCGCCTACGTGCCGCAGGGCCGCATGATCTTTTCCGCGATGACCGTGCGCGAAAACATCGAAACGGGTCTCACCACAACCGGCACCAAGACCGTGCCTGAGGACATCTACGAGTTGTTCCCTGTTCTGTTGGAGATGAAATCACGGCGCGGCGGCAACCTCTCCGGCGGACAGCAACAGCAACTCGCCATAGCGCGGGCGCTGGCGAGCGAACCGAAGGTGCTGCTGCTCGATGAACCTACCGAAGGTATCCAACCCTCGATCATCCGTGAAATGGCCCGCACGCTGCGCCGCATTCGCGATGAGAAGCGCCTCACGATCGTGGTCTCCGAACAGGTGTTGAGCTTCGCGCTCGATGTCGCGGACCGGGTGATCGTGATCGAGAATGGCACCTTTGTACACGACAGCCCGCGTGATGGCATCGACGAAGCCCGCGTGTCGAAATTTCTATCCGTTTGACTTCAAGACAGTAAGAGAGAGAGGACCTACCCCATGGCAGATACATTGATTTCGGTGGATCTCAGCGAAAGCCCGCATACCAACGAGAATATCCATAATCGCTGGCATCCCGACATCCCGATCAACATCTGGGTCGCCCCGGGTGACGATTTCAAGATCGAGACCTACGACTGGACGGGTGGGCAGATCAAGAACGACGATGACGCCTCTGACGTACGCGACGTGGAACTGGAGCAAGTGCACTATCTTTCCGGACCCATCGGTGTGAAGGGGGCCGAACCGGGCGACCTGCTGGTTGTCGACATTCTGGACATTGGCGCCAAGGAAGAGATGAACTGGGGCTTCAACGGGTTTTTCTCCAAGAACAACGGCGGCGGATTTCTGACGGATCATTTCCCGTCGGCGCAAAAGTCGATCTGGGATTTCGACGGTATGTTCACCAAATCCCGCCACGTGCCGGGCGTGAAGTACGCAGGTCTCATCCATCCCGGGCTGATCGGCTGCCTGCCTGACGCCAAGATGCTGGACATGTGGAACAGCCGCGAGACCAAGCTTTTCAATACCGACCCGGAGCGTGTGCCGCCGCTGGCTGCCCTGCCCAACACGCAAAGCGCGCATATGGGTGCAATGCAGGGTGAGGCGCGCGACAAGGCCGCGACAGAAGCCGCCCGCACGGTGCCGCCGCGTGAACATGGTGGCAACTGCGACATCAAGGATCTGAGCCGCGGCTGCAAGATCTATTTCCCCGTCTATGTGGATGGCGCTGGCCTGTCGATGGGCGATCTGCACTTCAGCCAGGGCGATGGGGAGATCACCTTCTGCGGTGCCATCGAAATGGCGGGATGGCTGCATCTGAAAGTCGATGTCATCAAGGGCGGCATGGAAAAATACGGGGTAAAGAACCCGATCTTCAAACCCTCGCCCATCAAACCCCAGTACGACGACTTCCTGATCTTCGAAGGTATCTCCGTGGACGAGAGCGGCGAGCAGCACTACCTCGACGTTCACATCGCCTACCGGCAGGCCTGTCTCAACGCCATCGAGTACCTCAAGAAGTTCGGCTATACGGGCGCGCAGGCCTATTCCATTCTCGGAACGGCGCCGGTGCAGGGACATATCTCGGGGGTGGTGGACATTCCCAACGCCTGCGCCACGCTCTGGCTGCCCAACGACATTTTCGAGTGGGACATGATGCCCAATGCGGACGGTCCGGCGACCTATCTCGACGGCTCTGTGGATATGCCGATCGCGCCTGACCTTTGACAGCGTATCGGGCGGCACGCTCTGCTGCCGCCCGCCCCTGACCAACACGGAGCACGCCATGCCTCTTTATGACTATCAGTGCGAGGGTTGCGGTCCCTTCACCGCTTTCGCCTCTCTCGACCACTTCAACGCGCCCTGCGAATGTCCGGAATGCGCGGCCAGCGCGCCACGCGTTTTGCGGCACGCGCCACGGCTTGCAGTCATGTCCGGTGGTACGCGCCGTGCACATGAAACAAACGAACGCAGCGCAGATAGCCCCAAACGCTCCAGCCACGGACCGGGCTGCTCGTGTTGCAGCGCGTCCAGCGCGCGCCCCTCTAAGACTCTGCATCATGCAAACGGCGCAAAATCCTTCCCCGCGAAACGACCTTGGATGATCTCGCACTGAGCGGTCCAAGAAGACGTCACTCCCTGCCGTGCTAGATGGACCACTCTGACGCCAGCACGTGGTCAGACCCTGAGCGCACAAGCGCGGGCGATGCCGAACCAGACCCGGGGTGAAGCGATAAGGGCGTGCAGTTCATCAGCACGCGTAAGAGGACGCCCAGGGCGACGATAGAACCGGCAAATCCGGGTGGTGGGGACAAGTGCAAACCCTGGACGCTCTCATCGTGTCTGCGAAACGAGGGCAGCGCCCTGCTGTGGTCCTGAGTTTGCCGGTCTTTCTTGCGAAAGCCCTGTGGCGGAGCGACAGGGATTCGAACCCTGGAGACGGTCTCCCGCCTACACACTTTCCAGGCGTGCGCCTTCGACCACTCGGCCACCGCTCCGTCGGGGCGGTGTAACGCGGCGGGTATCCGCTTTGCAAGAGTGAAAATGGCGTTTCAGGCGGCGGCGGGCCTAACTGTCCAGATGCAGGTAAATCCGGCGGTTCATCCTGCCTTTTTTCTCTGTCTTGCCAATGCGTAATGCTCCGATTTCCCCCAGCCGGGCCACATGCGTACCGCCGCAGGGTTGCAGATCCAGCGGGTCCGCGGCATCACCGATGCGGATAAGCCGGATGCGCCCGGCGCCACACGGCGGCTTTACGGACATCGTCTTGACCAGCTCGGGCTGTGCATCCAGTTCGGCGTCGCTGATCCACGTCTCGCTGACAACCGCGTCTGTCGCCACCATCTCCTGCAACAGCGCGTCGATTGCCGACTTGTCTTCCGGCGGTTCCGCCATGTCGAAATCCAGACGGCCATGCTGCGCGCTGATAGAGCCGCCTGTCACGCCGAAGGGCACCGCCACCGACAGCAGGTGCAAAGCCGTGTGCACGCGCATGTGACGGTGGCGCCTGTCCCAATCCAACTCCTGATGCACCTGCTGCCCAACCTCCGGCAAGGCCTGCGCGCGCGCCGGCACCAGAACGATTGTATCGTCGGGGCCCTTGAGCGTCGTTGCAACCGGCATGCTCGCATCCTGCCACCGCACCAGCCCGCTGTCGCCGGGCTGCCCGCCTCCCGTGGGATAAAACACCGTCCGGTCCAGTACCACGCCCCCCTCGTCCGTATGCGCCATCACGGTGGCGGCCGCCTCACGCAGATAGGGGTCGGCACGAAACAGCATCTCTGCACTCACGATTTCAGATCCTTGAGGGTTTCGGGGTTTCGCAACCAGATGTCACGCTGCGCGAAGGGCACCTCGATACCCTCCTTGGCGAAGCGTTCCGCGATGGCGTGATTGATGTCGTTCTTGACGCTCATGATCCAGTTCACATCGCGCAGGATCATACGCATTTCGAATTCCAGTGAATCTGCGCCGAAGTTGTTGAATAGGATCATCGGCTCCGGATTGGACAGAACCATCGGCTGGTCCTTAGCGATTTCCCGCAGGATGGCCTCGACGCGCCGCGTGTCGGTACCATAAGCCACGCCAACCGAGACAATCAGCCGTCCGACCTTGTTGCCGCGCGTATAGTTGGTCACCGTGCCTGAAACCAGATCAGCGTTCGGCACGATCACATCCGTCCGGTCAAAGGTTTCGATACGCGTGGCGCGGACCGAGATGTCGCGCACATATCCCATCTGTCCGCCAACCTCGATCCAGTCACCTTCAGAGATCGGACGCTCGATCAGAAGAATGATCCCGGATACGAAGTTCGACACGATTGTCTGCAGACCGAAACCGATGCCCACAGACAGGGCACCGGCGACAATGGCAAGCGAGGACAGATCAAGCCCGGCACCGGTCACCGCCAGAATGGCGGCCAGAAAGATCCCGACATAGCCAAGCCCGGAGACGATGGCATTCTGGCCACCAATGTCGATTTTCGTCTTGGGCAGCACGTTGATCCGTATCGTGCTCTGCACCAGACGGGTGATCGAATAGCCCACGACGAAGATCACCGCGAAAGTCACGAAATCGCCGGGAGAGATGCGGGTGTCACCGATCTGGAAACCCCGGCTGAAACTGGCCCAGATCTCGGTAAGCTCGGCAACACGTGCACCCCAGGCCAGGGCAAGCAGAGGCACGGACAACAGCACCAGCACAAAGCCCGCGATGACAGGCACCAGCGCTTCACGGGCCTCGGGGCCCTGTTTGGTCACAAGGCAATAGACGTCCGCGAAGAACCGTTGCAGCGTCAGCATGAAGCCAAGGATCAAAAGGCTGACGACGGTGGGATAGAGCAGCGCGTTGCCCGCCTCTCCGTAGCCCACAGCCGCCATGATCGGGGACACCAGCGACACGACGATCATCGCGGTGCCAAGGCCGCGCAACACCCGCGCAAGACCGCTGCCGCGCGGTCTTTCGTCACTGGCCTCCTCTGCCTCCACCACGTAGCCACGCAGGATACGCCCCATCGCGGCGAGGTTCAGGGAGATCAGCACGACAATCGGGAAGGACAGCACGGCTTCGGTCGCCGGGTCCACCACGTCGAAGTTCAACAACAGATCAATGAGCCCGCGCGAGACGAAAAAGATCGACAGCAACAGCATGTAAAACCGCTGCGCCGCGCGTTTGTCCTCGGGCAGAGGGATCAGTGCGATGTCATCAAACCGGGAGAATAGCCGCTCCGCCAGCCACCGGAACCACAGCAGGACGAAGCCGAACAGCGGCAGCGCCTTGAGGAACTGATCCATGGGGTCGCTGATCATCCCAGTGATCCTGATCGCATGGGTCAGGATCAGCAGACCGGTGAGCGGTATGAAAACCCGCAGGAGCGACACGAGAAATGCCCACACGCCGGTACCGCGCCCGCCCCATTTGCGCAGGTAGTTGAGGCCAACGCCGGCCCAGGCCCGCCCGCGTATGATCAATGCCAGTGCCAGCGCGACGAGGAACAGGATGAGAGGGAGCTTTTCTTTCAAGGCCTGTTGCCGGATCGGATCTTGGAACATCGCCGTCTCTTCGGCGTTCGGGCGCAGGATTTCGAACAGGTCCTCGATCGCGTCGGGCCAATGCGCCGGGTTGAGCGGCGACGGGCCCAGCGACAGCAGCCTGCGCGCCTGCCGGTCCCGGATGATCGTATCAATTTCCCGGATTAGACCATCCGCGCGCCGAAAGGCCTCCTCGGCCACACGCACGGGTTCCAGCAGCATCTCAAGGCGTTCATTCAGTTCGGTCCGGCGGGCCTTGATCTCGATCGATTCCTCGCCGCTTTCCGGCACCGGCCCGAGGGCTTCGATCTGGTTGCGCAATGTCGCGATACGGTCGGCGTTTACCTGGCTGGCGGCGGTAAAGTCCGACCGGTATTCCGCAATTTCCGCGCGCAGGCGCTCAAACCGTTCATTGCTTGCCACATCCCGGTCAATGGCCGCTTCCGCCAGCGCCGCCACATTTTCCCAGGACTTCAGCGTTGTCTGAATGTCGGTAGTGTTTGCCTCCTGCGCCGCAACGGGTGAGGAGACAAGCAGACCAAGGGCCAGAAGCCACGACGCCAGCGCTGCAACGACGCGGGTCATACGTCCTCGAAGACGCCGGGTATGCTCGCGGGTGCCTGCTCCAGCCATCCGGGGGTGGGCAGGCCCTTTTCGCGCAGGAACTCCGGGTTGAAGAGCTTGGACTGATAGCGTGTTCCGTAGTCGCACAGGACCGTCACGATGGTGTGGCCCGGCCCCAGATCCCGCGCCATCCGCATGGCCCCGGCTATGTTCACGCCGCTTGAGCCGCCCAAGCAGAGGCCTTCGTGCTCAAGCAGGTCGAAAACGATGGGCAAAGCCTCCGCATCGTGGATGTTGTAGCTGAAATCAGGCGTAAACCCTTCCAGATTTCTGGTAATGCGGATCTGACCGATACCTTCGTTGATCGAAGAGCCCTCGGACATCACCAATTCACCTTTGGTGTAATAATTATGGAGCGAGGCCCCATCCGGGTCGGCAAGGCCGATCTTGACGCCCTTGGGTTGCAACACATCCGCCACACCCGCCAGCGTGCCGCCGGAACCCACAGCACAGATGAAACCATCTACCTTGCCATCGGTCTGCGTCCAGATTTCCGGCCCTGTCGTCTCCACGTGCGCCCGCCGGTTGGCCGTATTGTCAAACTGGTTGGCCCAGATCACCCCTTCATTGGTGGTGCGGCCCAACTCTTTCGCCAAGCGTTCGGAATAGCGCACGAAATTGTTGGGGTTGCGGTACGGCGCGGCGGGCACCTGCACCAGTTCCGCGCCGGCGAGGCGCAGCATGTCCTTCTTTTCCTGACTTTGGGTTTCGGGAATGACAATGACCGTCTTGAATCCCATCGAAGCGCCAACCAGAGCGAGGCCGATACCGGTGTTGCCAGCCGTGCCCTCGACAATCGTCCCACCCGGCTTCAGAAGCCCCTTCTCAACCGCGTCCCGAATGATGAACAGCGCAGCGCGGTCCTTGACGGATTGACCGGGGTTCATGAACTCCGCCTTGCCGAGGATTTCACAGCCCGTGGCATCGCTTGCCTGCTTCAAACGGATCAGTGGTGTGTTTCCTATGGCCGCGGCCAGATCGCTTGCGACGTGCATCAACATGCCCCTTCTAAGTGCCTGCACCACACCTAGCGTCGCTCCGGCGTGACCTCAAGAGGCGGCGCGCAACCGCTCCCGGTGGCGGGACAGCCAATAGGCGGAGAGAACCAGGGGGGCATTGGCCGCGCGGCGGTCGTCGCAAAGGGTCATGAGTGCATCAAAGCTCAACAGATGGGCCCGGATGTCTTCATGCTCCGACGCAACACCGCCGACACCGGCCACCCCATCGGGCAACTCGGCAATACCAACGTAACAGTAGAAAAATTCCGAAGAGTTTCCGGGCGAGCAATAGGTTTCCGCCACCGGATGCAACGCGCCCAGCATCAACCCGGTCTCTTCCAGCGCCTCGCGCCGCGCGGCCGCCTCCGGCGCCTCGCCGGGGTCCAGGCGTCCGGCGATGGGTTCCAGCTGCCACATGGTGTCATCGCCCCGCGCCAAGGGACCCATGCGCATCTGTTCCACCACCATGACCCGGTCACGCCGCGGGTCATAGGGCAACACCAGGGCCGCATCCGGCGACAGGAAAACCGCACGCCTGACCGTCTCGGTCATGCTGCCATCGAACCGTTCGTGACGCAGTTCGTATTCATCCAGGGCAAAATACTGTGCGTAGGCCCGGTGCCATCTCTGCACGTCGACAGCGCCATGCAGGGTGGAGGCCCCGTGGCGGCTTCTGGCGGCATTCAGGCGCGACCAGGCGCGTGCCCGGATCATCGGAAAGATCGCGGCGATCTCCTGCGGGGGCCTATCGCCCTGATACCCCATCACTTCCCGGGCCGCCAGAACGCTCAACGGGCCCCAGTCGCGCACCCAGGCCTCCAATGACCAGGGACCGGACGTGGTCCACAGGCCGGGCTCCGGAATATACGCAAGCGTGTGGGTGCCATCGGTCAGCTCGACGGGTTGGCGGGTGTAGCCAAAGGCGCTCTCGTAATAGTCCAGATGCCCGATATCCTTGTCCGTCAACCCCTGCACCAGCACGCCCTGTGCCAAGGCACCGCTTTCCCGGACAATGGCCGGAAAGGGCCCCTCCGCAACGGACCTGACCGCGAAATCACGCGCCGACGCAGGTTCAGATGTGACGTGAGAGGCATCGCCAATCACCGCTTCGAGCAATGCAGGATACCGAAGGGTTCCGAATAAAAACAATAATTTGGCGGTCAATGCTTAACTACCGCCAAGTTCGCCAGGCATATTCGGTCGCGAGGCCAGACAGAACGCCACCGGCAATCAACGTGAATATCACCAGTGGGTTAATCATGATCAGCGCATATTCAGCCATGAACTTGATGATCGCCAGGAGCGCCTGAAACGCGCCGTTGTACCAGTTGGACATCGCCCGGTCGAACATCTGGTAGCTGGAGTGCACAAAGAGGCCCCACAGCACCAGCACCAGCACCCCGCCCAATCCGTTGTTGATCGCCGCTGTCACGCCGCGCCCGGCGCGTTTGCCCATCACGCGCCAGCCGACCACGACCCCGATGATCGCATTGACATAGGCGAAACTGCCGAAATCGGTGCTTTCCGGCATCAGGGGAATGATCTGGAAGGACACGATAAAACCCACGATGCCGATGCATAATGCGGCAAATAGTCTGGCGGCGTCGGGCATGTGGTCGTTCCTTGTTCGTCCTGCGGCCCTGTCTATCCCGGCCGCCTCACAGTTATCTGTGTTACATCACAGTTGGCACTTTCAAACGTCGCTGCACAAGAGGTCAGGTAGAAATTCCACATCCTGCGAAACCGCGCGTCAAAGCCCATCGCGTTAACCTGATCCCATTTTTCGTTAAAGCTATCGTGCCATCGGCGCAGAGTTACGGCATAACTGTGGCCAAATTCGATCGATCTTTCCACTGCCAGTCCCGCCCGCGCAATCTGGGTGCGCAAGACGGTGGGGCTGGGCAACATGCCTCCCGGAAAGACGTATTTCTGAATGAAATCAACCCCGCGACGGTAGACCTTCCACCGCCTGTCCGCGACGGTGATGATCTGCAGAGTCGCCGTCTTGCCCGGTTTGAGGCGCTCGCGCACGACGTCAAAGTAAATTGGCCAGTACTTCTCTCCGACCGCTTCGAACATCTCGATACTGGCAATCCCGTCATAGAGACCCGTTTCATCGCGGTAGTCCTGTAACTTGAAATCAACCTGTTCGGAAAGACCTGCTTTTTCAATGCGTTCCTGCGCATACTTGAACTGTTCTTCGGAAATGGTCAGCCCTGTGACGCGCAGGCCGCGCTCCTTGGCCGCGTATTCCGCGAACCCTCCCCAGCCGCAGCCTATTTCGAGGATGTGGTCCCCGGGTTGCGCACCCATTTCATCGACCATGGATTTGTATTTCGCAATCTGTGCATTCTCCATGCTTTCCTGACCGGTTTCGAACAGGGCCGAGGAATAGGTCATGGTATCGTCGAGCCACAGACCGTAGAACGCATTGCCCAGATCATAGTGATGGCTGATATTTTTACGCGCCTGGTTCTTGTGATTGCGCTGCAGCCAAAAGCGGAATTTTTCGAAATTGCGCAAAAAGAACATGCCCGGAAAACCGTCGTAAATATCCTCGTTGTCGGCATGCACCAGATCCATGAACGCCTGCAGGTCGGGTGTCGACCACCACTCGTCCAGATAGGCGTCACAGAACCCCAGATCCCCTTCGCGGATCAGGCGCGCAAACAGGTCGTTGTTGTGGATGTGCAGTTCCGCCACCGGCCCCGGATTTTTGCCTTCTGCACGAAATCGGCGGGCATCGGGCATCACGAATTCAACGCGGCCATTGTTCATCTTTTGCGCCATCGCGAAGACGTGAGTGAAGTAACGCGGCAGGTTGTCTTGGCGGTCGGTGGTCGTCAGGATCATGTATGTTTCGCTCGTTATGAAAGTCGGGCGCTAACCCAATGATAAGATAGACGCAAAGGCGCGATCAAGAGTTTCAGAAACCTTTGTTTTCATAGGCATCGAGTGCGACTTTTCGGCCCTCGTCCGCAGCTACAACCGGGGCGGGATATTTGTCATCCGCAGACAGTTTCCAGCTGCGCGGAATGGCGTCGAAATATGACAGCGCATCCGGTGACGGGTCGGTCTTCCCCTCGGCGATCCAGCGGTTGGCATAGGCGCGATTCCCATCGAACTTGTCGAGCTGCGTGACCGGGTTGAAAACGCGGAAATACGGTGTCGCATCCGGGCCGGAGCCTGCGGACCACTGCCAGCCCATCGCGTTGCTGGCCGGATCCCAGTCAATCAGGCACTGCTCGAACCATGCCTGCCCGATTTTCCAGTGGGTCAAGAGGTGTTTGGTCAGGTAGCTCGCAACGATCATGCGCCCACGGTTGTGCATTCGCCCGGTCACGTAAAGTTCCCGCATCGCGGCATCGACAAACGCGATGCCCGTGCGACCCTGCTTCCACGCGACGACGGCGGCGGCAGTGTCGTCGGTGTTCCACGGGAAGCCGTCCCAATCGGGTTTCCAGTTATCCGTGAGGATGCGCGGGGTATGATGCATGAGGTGATATGCGAATTCGCGCCAGACAAGTTCTTTCAGGAAGGTCTCGGCCCCCCGCTTGCCCTCCTCGCGCGCGCGCACTCCGGCATGCCAGCACTGGTGCGCGCTGATCTCGCCAAGGCTCAGGTTCTCGGACAGGCCCGAGGTCCCGTCCACGGCGGGCACATCGCGGGTACAGTCATAGGTGGCGACACTTTCGTCGATGAACCGGGCAAGCCGCGCCTGTGCCGCCGCCTCGCCCAGACGGACATGCGGGCGCACCACGGCAGCGCCGCGGTTCATCGCCACATCCATATGCCATGCGGCGAGGTCTTCGCTTGCCGGCCAGCTGTCCGGCGCGGGCAGCTTCGAAGGCGCGGTCAGCGGCGCATCCACCGCGCGGTTTTTCACCGCATTCCAGAAGGGCGTGTAGACCTTGTAGAAACTTCCGGTTTTGGTCTCGACCGTCCACGGTTCGAACATCAGGTGACCGCCAAACGACTTGGCCATGACACCCTGAGCTTTGAGCGCGGCCTTGACCTCGGTATCGCGCGCCACGCTGGCCGGATCATAAAGGCGCGACCAATAGACAGACGTAGCCCCGGTTTCGGCCACAAGCTCCCTGAGCTGATCCAACGCGGCCCCGCGTCGCAGGATCAACCGGCTGCCCAGTCCTTCAAGACGGTGTTGGAAATTCTCAAGAGCCAGACCCAAACGCCATTTCGGCGCAGCCCCAAGCGCATCAACCGGATCATCATGAATAAATACGGGAATGACCGGCGAGCCGGTGGCGCAGGCCGCATGTAGGGCCGGGTGATCGCTCAGGCGGAAATCCCTGCGAAGCCAGATCAGAACGGGTGGGTTGGTCACGCAGCAAGGTCTTCACGTTTCATATAAAATGCTACGTAGGACAGCGCCTTTTGGATCACGGCAAATCTTCACAAGACCACATCGAGGGCATCCAGCAGTTGTTGGACTTCCGCGTAGCTCGTGTAATGCGTGAAACTGAGGCGCAGAACCCCCAGATGCGGATCGACGCCCATCGCGTCCAGGGCACGCCCGGCATAAAAATCCCCGCCCCCGGCCATGATGCCATGCGCCGCCAGTTCCGCGGCCACGTCCTCGCCCGGCCGCGTCAACGCCAGCGCGACGGTCGGAGCCCTGAGCGCGGCGTCCGAGGGGCCGATCAGGCGCACGGAATTGCGCGCCTGCACGGCATCCAGCAGGGGTTGCAAAAGACGCACCTCGTGGTCGCGCATCAGGTCGTGAACGGCGCGGCCCCGGTCCGTCGGAGTTGCGTCATCCTGAAAGTGATGCGCGTACAGCGCGTCAATATAATCAACCATTCCCGCGCTGGCAGCGATCTGTGCATGATCCGGACCCGCTGGTGTGAACCGCTTGTAGAGGCTGTCGGCGTTGAAATAGTGCCCCTGGTTGGGCAGCAGTTCTCCAAGAGTACGCCGGAGGACCATGATGCCCTGATGCGGGCCATAGGTTTTATATGCTGAAAATAGATAGATATCCGGCCCCAGCGCGCCGATATCGGGAAATCCATGCGGCGCGTAGGACACACCGTCCACGCAGGTAAAGGCCCCGGCCGCATGCGCCAGCGCGGTGATTTCCGTGACCGGGTTGATCTCTCCCACGACATTTGAGCAATGCGGGAAGCAGACCAGCCTGACGCTCTCGTCGAGCAGAGCTTCGAGGTGCTCTGGATTCAGATGGCCGGTGTCCGGATCGACCTTCCATTCGCGGATTTCGATCCCGCGCGCGGCCAGCCTGCGCCATGGTCCGGAATTGGCCTCGTGATCCTGGTTTGTAACGACAATGGCCTCTCCCGGCGCCATCATTTCTGCAAAAGCCTGCGCCAGCACATAGGTGTTCTGCGTCGTGGAGGGTCCGAAGCTCAGCTCATCGGTTTCCACGCCCAGCAATGCGGCCAGCCGCATCCGTGCTTCATCCATCTCGGCACCGCCCAGACGGCTTGCGGGATAGGGCGCATAGGGCTGGACTTTGCGTTCGGTGTAAAACCGGGTGAGCCGGTCAATGACCGGGCTGCAGGCATAGGACCCGCCCGCATTCTCGAAAAAGGCCTGGCCCCTGAGAGCGGCAACCCCGAAAGCCGGGAACTGTGCGCGAACGAAATCAATGTCGAGTGTCATGGCTGCAACGTCACTCGCATCGCCCAGCACGTCAAGAACCCAATCGGGAACGCAACGTCACCCCACCGGGGTCAAGGGTCGTTTCTGCGCCTTATGTGTCGCCCTCATGCCACCCGCCCGAATTTAGTTTTGTAACAATCGCGCAACGGGTAGACTGAGCCCGTTACAGAAAGACCGGCGCCAATCGTAAAAAAACCCGGCGCATCCGGAGCCATCACGTGCTCCCGGTCAATAACAGGTCACGACCCGCGAAGACGGTCGGATCGCAACAGAGGGAACCGCTAATGTCTGTGAAACCGCCGTTTACGGATCTTGAGATCAATACTCAGGATGCCGGATTTTATGAGGGCTACAGCCTTCCGATCGCGCTGATCTCCAAGGTCAGCATGGTCCTACTGGTCCTTTGGGCTCTTGTTTTTCCTGCCGGTGCGGGGGCGATGCTGTCGTCCGTCAACAGCACTTTGCTTTTGTCCTTCAACACGTTCTATATCCTGTCTGTCGGCCTTTTCGCGTTCTTTCTCATCATCATCGCGCTGATCCCCTCGACGGGAAGCCGCGTGCTCGGCACGCCCGGTCAAAAACCGGAATTCACCAATTTCTCCTGGTTCTCGATGATGTTCGGCGCCGGTCTTGGCGTTGGCCTGATGACATTTGCCACGGCTGAGCCGCTGGGCCTATGGGGGTCCAACCCTGTAGTCGTGGAAGGCGATGTGGCGGGCAACACCCCCGAAGCCCTGAAATCGGCGTTCCGCTATACCTTCCTGCACTATGGCTTCCACGCCTGGGCCATCTACGTCGTCACCGGGCTCAGCCTTGCCTATTACGCCTATACCCGCGGAATGCCGCTGACGATCCGCTCGGCGCTCACGCCGCTGATCGGGCGGTTTGCCAATGGCTTCTTCGGCCACATCATTGACGTTCTGGGCGTTGTCGCCACGATCCTCGGTGTGTCGGTGACAATCGGTTTCGGCGTGAGCCAGCTGGTTGACGGCGTCTACTCGATCACCGGCGCGGCCTGGATGATGGACACCACGGGCGAGACCCCTGTCGCTACGAAAACCGGGCTTATCGCCGCGCTTGTCGTGATCATGGGTATGTCGATCGTGTCCGCTGTGTCCGGGGTCGGCCGCGGGGTGAAATACCTGTCAAATCTCAATCTCGTGCTGTCGGTGATCCTGCTGCTCACCTTTGTGATCTTTGGCTCATTCCTGTTCGCCATGACCACATACGCCACCGCATTGATCGACTATCTGATCAGCTTTGTGAGCCTCAGTTTCAACGCCTATTCGCCGCTCAGCCAGGAAGCATTCGCCGCTGCCGCGCCTGCATCTGTGCAAGCACTGCCGGCAGATGCGCTGAGCACGGTCTACGCGGGCGCCACGAACCCGTGGGGCAGCCTGTCCGGCTTCACCGGCGGGTTGGAAGGCGCTGCGGCGGCCCTGCCAGCGGCTGATCTGGAAGCCGCCTATGACACCGGTGATCAGGGTCGTCTCTTTGGCTGGCAGGCTGGTTGGACAACCTTCTACTGGGCGTGGTGGATCGCCTTCTCCCCCTTCGTGGGGTTGTTCCTTGCCCGCATCTCCAAGGGGCGCACCGTGCGTGAATTCGTTCTGGGTGCGGTGATCGCGCCGGCGCTTGTGTGTTTTGCCTGGATGACCATTCTGGGCGGCACAGCCATTGATCTTGAGATCAACGGCGCAGCAGACGGGGTGATCATCGGGGCGTCGAACTCCGCCAAGCTCTTCGTCACGCTGGAGAACATGCTGAGCGGTGGCTTCCTGCAAGGCATCATCATCATGTGCGTTGTGCTGATCATGACCTTCCTCGTGACCTCTGCGGACTCCGGTATTCTGGTGATGAACACGATCATGTCCGGCGGCGCGGAAGAAACCGGCGTCAAGCACCGGATCATCTGGGGTGTCATCCTGACACTTGTGATCGGCACGCTGCTGCTGGCGGGAGGCGGCGGTCTGAGTGCGCTCCAAAACGCCATGATCATCGGCGCCCTGCCCTTCACCATGGTGATGGTGGCAATGGTACTGTCCCTGATCAAGGCGCTCTTTAATGACGGCCGTCGTGAAAAGGCCGGCGTGGCGGTGGACAGCCCCGAAGGCCAACCGGCGGAGTAACAGGCCACTTCCAGGGGTAATTCAGGGGCGTTCGCGCATGCGGGCGCCCCTTTTTGCATTCCGGCGGTCCTTTTGCGCTGACGCCAGCCAGAGCCGGGTGCACCGGACCGAGCACGGTGCCCTACAACGCCCATTGCTGGCCCGCAGTTATGACGGCGGCGCGATATTCACCGCATGGCACCCAAGCCACCCTGCGGCTAAATCATGTCAATGCGCCTGGCGCAAATACCGTTTCATGCCGTCAGGTCCGGACGTCGGCACCCGCCCCGCCGGTCAGGCGTTCACATCGACAACCACGCGGCCCTTGACCTGCCCTTTCAGGATGTCACCGCCCAGTTTCGGCAGATCATCCAACGTTGCGGGCACGACCATCGCCTCAAGCTTGTCCATCGGCAAGTCGGCCGCGATACGCTGCCAGGCGCGCACCCGGTTGTCATAGGGCTGCATGACGGAATCGATCCCCAGAAGGTTCACGCCGCGCAGCAGAAATGGAATGACCGTCGCGGGCAGGCCCGCGCCTCCCGCCAGCCCCACAGCGGCCACCGAGGCACCGTATTTCATCTGGCCCAGCACCCGTGCCAGCATCGCGCCGCCCACGGCATCCACGCATCCGGCCCATTTTTCCGCTTCAAGCGGGCGTTTGACGGTCTCGTTGATCTCCTCGCGCGCAACGATCTGGCTGGCGCCAAGCCCTTCCAAGTAGGCCGCCGTCTCGGGCCGTCCGGTCACGCCGGCAACCTCGTGCCCCAGCGCCGCCAGCAAGGCCACCGCAACCGATCCCACGCCGCCCGCCGCCCCGGTCACGAGAACCGGGCCGGTGCCCGGTGTCAGGCCGTGATCTTCCAGCGCCATTACGGCCAGCATCGCGGTAAATCCGGCGGTGCCCACCGCCATCGCCGCGCGCGTGTCCAGCCCATCCGGCAAGGGCACCAGCCAGTCAGCCTTGACCCGCGCTTTCTGAGCATATCCGCCCCAATGCACCTCGCCCACGCGCCAGCCGGTCAGCACCACCTTGTCGCCGGGCTTGTAGCGGTCGTCATCCGAGCTGTCGACCGTACCGGCGAAATCGATGCCGGGCACATGCGGGTATTGCCGCACCAGACCGCCACCCGGCCCGATGCAGAGCCCGTCCTTGTAATTCACGGTTGAGTATTCGACCGCGACGGTCACATCACCGGCAGGCAGCTGATCAGCCGAAATCTGTTCCACCGCCGCGGACGTCTTGCCGCTGTCCTCATCCTTGTTCACTACAAGCGCCTTAAACATCCCTGTCTCCTTTCGGGCCGAAGCCCCGTTACGTCTTTCGATCAGTTTTCATGCCCTGCGGCGATGTCGCGAGCCGGATCGAGCTACAACCAAAACCCGGGCTGCACGACCGCACCGCGCATGCCGTCGGGTGTTTCGACTTCCAGCGCGGTACCACTGTCCCAGTGGGTCATGCGCACCATACCGATGGCCACGTTGGTGGCGTAATCCGGGCTCCACATGGCGGAGGTCACCTGACCAACACGGCGGCCATCGGCAAAGAGAGGCCACGCCCGGTCACAGGTCGGCACCGCGTCACCATCAATGGCAATCGCGCGGATCTGCTGGACCGGCCCTTCCTTGGCCACCCGCAACAAGGCATCCCGCCCGATACAACCGATGGCCGTCTGCGTATCGCAGAACCGGCCCAGCCCGCATTCATGCGGCGTGTTGTCATCCGTCATGTCATTGCCGTAGCTGAGCAGCCCGCCTTCGATCCGTTCGATCGCATTGGGGCACCCTGCCCGCACGTTCAAATCCGCGCCGGCAGCAAACAGCGTGTCCCACAGCGGCATGGCGATATCGCTGCCGGACACGTAGATCTCGTAACCGCCCTGTTTGGAATAGCCTGAGCGCGCGATCGCCAGATCGCGGCCCTCGAATTCAAAGATGCCAAACCGGAAAAACCGGATTTCACGCACCGCATCGCCGAACACGCGGGCGACCAGATCATCCGCTTTCGGACCCTGCACCGCCAGCGGCGAAACATCCGGTTCATCGACCAGAACATCGAGCCGGTAGCCGTTGGCGATCCCCTTGACCCAGAGCAGCAGGTCACTGTCCGCAATTGAAATCCACCAGCGATCCTCCGCCAGCTTCACCGCGACAGGATCGTTCAGCATGCCGCCCGTCTCATCCACGATGGGCACATAGAAACAGCGCCCCGGCAGCATGCCGCGCAGATCACGCGGTGTCAGCATCTGCATCAGCTTGGCGGCATCCGGCCCGCGCAGTTCAACCTGTCTTTCCACCGAGACATCCCAGACCTGCACATGGTTTTTCAGATGGTGATAATCGGCCTCGATGCTTTCAAAGACAGTAGGCAGCAGCATGTGGTTATAGACCGTGTATGCCTTAACGCCAGCTGCTTCGACACCCTGTGAAAAGGGCGTACGGCGCAGCCTGCGGGACGGGGAGATAAAGGCCATTTCAGGCTTCCTTCGGCATGATGAATAGATCGCTGACGGGTGCCTTTTGACCCGCCGCGGTGAGCATCGCGTGCAACTGGCCCCGATGGTGGGTCTGGTGATTGAAAAAATGCATGACCGTGGACGCCATGGGGGCCGTCACTTCCCTGCCCAATGCGCCGGAAAACCATGTCAGTTCACCTTTGAGATCAAGCGCGCGCAGCCCTTCCGCCCAGAACCGGATCTTGCCGTCCACGCGGAACCTGTCCGCCGCCCACGAGCTGATCGTGGGATGCAGATCGACACTCTCCGGTATGCCGCCCTCGGGTGCGGGCATTGACGGATCAAACCGGCTCAGCCAGATGGTATCTGCCCACAAAAGGTGGTTGGCCGTTGCCAGAAGACCGCCAAAAAATGCCCCCCGGTCCTTCGCCAGATCCCCGGGCGACATGGCTTCCAGTACCGGTTTCAGCTGATCGTTCTGCCACGCATTGTAGCGGGCCATGGTCACCACATAGGCGGGGTCGATCACGGTTTGGGGCCTTTCCAATCGATCGGGCAGATCTCTGCGGATTTTCCACCGAAGTCCCAGACGCGGCCGTAATCGCGCACCCGGCTTTTCAGCCCGGCCGCCGCGATGATGTCGGGCCCCATCCAGTATTTGGAATTGCTGACCATCACCGGATGCTCGGGGTCCTTGCCCGCCAGCATCTCGATCTCACCTTGTATTTTTCGACCGATCATGATCGACCGGCGGTTGCCGTCCCGCACGATCTCGACCGGCGCGCGCTCTGCCCCGATGATTTCGCTGACCAGCATGGTAAAGAGCCCCGTGGTCCCGCCAGCTGCGCCGCTGAAAATCTGAAGGATTCCGTTATAGGCCTTGCCGGTCGCACGCTCATCGACATAGGCGGCGACTTTCCAGTTGCCCTCGCCCATCCGTCCGGGAATATCGACCAGCAGCCCGATGTTCAGACCGCCAAGGTCTTCACCTTCAAAATGGCCCTCGTCAATGGCAATGGCCATCCAGGCGTGGCAATGGCCTTCCGTGGGCGGATGGGCCCCGAGGCTGACCACACAGGGGCAGAACACCGTGCAGGAGCAATTCAGGAACAATTCGCCCTTGATTGCCCATTCGGTCGGGCTGGACTGGCGCCGCTTGGGGTTGGGCATGCGCTGGTCAATACGCTGGCTGATTGGCAGTTTGTCAGCGTCGGCCCGTCTGTTTTTTGCCATGATGTTATCCTCCCGTCAAAATCGGCCAACCCATTACCGCGATGCCCGCGGCGCATAAGGCGAAGCCCATTGGTCTTGTTACATACTGCCCGATCTGCGGCAGTTTCTCGATCACCATGAAGAGCGTCGCCAGCCCCATCCATGCAAGGTTCATCACCCCGCCGACGAATCCCAGCGACATAAAGCCCCAGCAGCATCCCACGCAGAACGCGCCAAGCCCCAGTCCCATGCGCAGCCCGCCCGCGAAACCGATGCGCCAGTGGCCCAGGAAATACATCCCCGGTGCGTGGCAGACACCGTGGCAAACCTCCTTGATGCGCGTGAACTGAAAGAGCCCGACAGCGACAAGCAGCCCGCCTGCAACCCAGGGAGATCGCGCGATCCCCAGCATGTCGATGACGCCACCGAACAGTAACGTCAGCTGCGCGCCGGCGATCACCGCGGCAAAACCGACCCACACGAGGAAATAGCCCAGCAGCACACCAAGCCATCCGGCACGTGTGCCGTTGGCGCTGGTCATCAGGTCTTCGTAGGCGCGCAAAGTCGGGACCAGCGTCGGCAACATCATTGCCGCCATCATGATTGCCCACATCGCGAACAGTGGCCCGAAGGTGGCCATCGGCATGTACATCGGCATGCGCGGATCCATCGCCGCCATGCGCGCACCTGCTGCGCCGGGGCGGCCCAGCAGGTCCAGATCCATGTCCATGCTCATGCCATACATCACCGACCACGCCGCCAGGATGGCAGCAAAAAAGCCCAACCATAGAGTGGATCGCAACATGCCGTGCAAGGGGTGAGTCCTTATTCATTTCTTGCCAATCAAATGCCAGACAATTAGAAATCGAGCAAACATTAAATGTAAGACATATGAAAATTGATCCAGAGAACCCCGCCGATCTGTCGGCGCAGATCGCGGCGGCCATCCGCGATGCGATTGTCGACGGAACCCTCATCGTTGACGAGCGGTTGCCGTCGGAGGCGGAACTGGCGGAACAGTTCGCGGTCTCCCGCCCGACAGTGCGCGAAGCTCTGAAGCGTCTGGCGGCGCAATCCCTGATCCGGACCCAGCGTGGGGCGACCGGCGGCGCCTTCGTGAACCGGCTCAGCTTTGAAGCCGCTCAGCCCCAGCAGATCACCACCTCCACGCTTCTGCTCAGCATGAATGCCGTGAGCTTCGAGACCGCCTGCGAGGCGCGGTATGCGCTGGAAAGAGCCTGTGCGCCGCTGTCCGCTGAACGCCGTACCGCCGACCATCTGGCGACAATGCGCGCCGAAATCCACCGGCAGGGTCACCCCGGGCTGACGGACGAGGCATTCTGCGCCTCGGATGTGGCCTTCCACCGCGCGCTTGTCGATGGTGCCGGCAATCCCGTGCTGTCTTATCAGCTCGCAGGTGCTGTCGAGGCCATGCAGCCGCTGATGAACATGATCACCTTTACCGCCCGCTCACGTGGGAAAATCATCGAACTGCACACCAGCATCACCGATGCACTGGAACGGCAAAACGCGGCAGCAACCCAAAGCGCCCTGACCGCGCTGGAGACGGAAACGCAATCTCTCGCCCAAAGCGTTTTTGCAGAGCGCGCCAAGAAACCCGGCTGAAACCCGGTCTAGGATCCGCCCGCCTTGGAGGTTTCCGTGCGTGACGCCTGTTGCTGCGCCTTGGCATCCAGCGACGCATCGACCAGATACTGCAGAGCTCTCCAGATGCTCTTGATATGCTTTGCCGATTTTTCGTCGCTGTGTTTGTCGATCAACTGACCGATCTTGTGCTGCGTGAGGGAAACTGGCGGATCCTGGGAGATGTCAGTACGCACTTCCTTCATCACGGCATCGGCCAGATCGAAGAAAGCCCGCACGATCTGTGCCTTTTCAGCTTCCTCCAGTTCGTCTTTTTCCGTAAACAAAGGTGACTGGTTTGAGTGATCCATGCGCGTAACAGACCCGTTCCTTTTCCTCACGATTGCCCACTCACAAGCGTGCGAATTACACCCTGAGAGCACGACCTATAGTGGAGATTTTGCCTGGGATGATAGTCTAGGTAGAGCCTTTCGCTGTCAAGATCGCGGGGAGTGATTTCCGGTTGACGCAAAAACCCTGTCTGCAAAACTGGCGGCCCGCAGGATCAGCGAAATCTCCGACGCCTGCCAGCGATGGATGCTTCTCTTGAGAACACAAACCGCCCCGAACGGTTGCAGGTTGCCGTAGTGGGTCGGCGCGCCTGCATATGCTGCAATGCCGAGTTCGGTGACCGCGTCATTGTCCCGCAGCAGCGGATGGGTCAGTGCATTGTCGACGACAAGCGGGAAATCCATCGCTTTGACATGCTGGCAAATCGAGTACCTGATAGGCATCTCCAGCCGAAGAGCCTTGGGAAGGGGAACACCGCTGCTTGCAAGGTTCAACTGTCTGTCCGCCTGCGTCTGGGTGATGAGAACACTGCAATCGCCGATCTCGCCGTTCAGCCATTCGGCCAATGCGTCGAGCGAGTATATCCCATTATCCTTTTCCATAGCTCACCCACAGCGTAGTCACCCGCGCCACGCGCGGTACTACATCAGGTCAAGTGACAAGGTATTCTATTCGTCACACCCACATCGCGCCCAGGGGCGCAATGTTCTTCCTGGTATCGCTTCCCCAGTGCGGAAATCCCTCCGCACATGCGCGTAACCATGCGCAATACATATCTGTTGCCTCATAATTAGGGAGGCACTGTCTTAAATCATCCCACGTTTTGCTATCATACCTGAAGTGCCGCAGGAAGGGTCATTCGGTCGCGCGGCGCGTCTGCTCTGGCCCGACGTTGCGGCAACTCTTATCTGCAACTCGACGATCTGGCAGCAGAATGCAAAGCTTGGCCCAGCCTCAGCGCCTCCGGCAACGTACTGCCCGAAAGCGCGCCGGATGGCCGTGATCCAGGAGCCAAACACCGGACTCATGCGGTTAAATCGCGCCAAGGCCCCTGCGCGCACGGGGATGTCGCCTGCCGAATTGATCCATCATCTGCGTTGAGCCGTAGCAGTGTTCACAGATCACACCCGGAGACGTTATGACCGACATTTTGAACATCGCGGCAACGCTGCTTACAATTGGCTTTGGTCTCTTCGGGTTCCTGGCGCCGCGTTACACTGCATCCGCGCTTGATCTGGCCCCCACGGCCTCGACAATGGGGCTTAGCGAGATGCGCGCCTCCGTTGGCGGGCTCTTCGTCATTGCCGGGGCCGCCGCACTCTGGCTCAATGATCCGGTGGCCTACCTGATGCTGGGGTTTGCCTTTACCGGCGCGGCGCTAGGACGGGTCCTGTCGCTTGTTCTCGATCAGCCTCCGCTGGGCAAAGTTCTGATCTTCGGCACTATTGAGGCCATACTGGCTGCCGCATTCATCATCGCAAACCCCCTCTAGGAGGGGCGTGCAGATCCGCCCGGGCCCCATCAGCACCGGGGAAAGGCCACAAGTCAGATAAATCTGCCGCGCCGAACCAGGTGACAGATGGATTAAATAAAGACCATTAGTAATTGACTCTAAAACATATTTTATGGATCGAGCGCTATTTGAGCTGGATCATCGCTTCATGGCTTGCCTCTTGAGATTTCCGCACCACTCACCTATGTCTGAGATGTCCTTCGGGACTATGGACATAAACGCGCTCGTAATAAGCGGATCGGACCCGGGGGCGGTACCCGGCGGCTCCACCAACATCCTTCATTTGGGGATCATGGGGCCGAAACAGGATCGACGAACGTCTAAAGGGGTTTGCTTTGTCTCGGCTGTCTGCCACCGTTATCGGCGAAACATGTACAATTGCAAATGACAATCGTGCTCCAGTAGCAATGGCCGCGTAAGCGACCTGAGATACTGAAACCTAACTCCTTGCGTTTAGCGACGTAAGGCGGGGTTCGCAGGCACCTGGCAACAGAAGCCTGCACTTTCCCGGCCTATGGCGGTGACGACGTGCATTGACCTCACCCGCGAATTGGTGTGATCTGACGGACATGGGGATGCTGCGATCGCCCCGTGAGGCTCAGGCCCAAGTATCGCATCCTGTTGATATGACACAAGGATGCTCGGCTATGGCACAATTCGCCTCTATTTCCCCCAAATCGCTTATGCGCCTGATCGGCACGCCGGATGCTCCGGCGGCCATCGACGTGTGCATCGACGAGGATTTCAACGCGGATCCATTTCTGGTGCCGACGGCAATCCGCTGTCCTCACGCTGCAATTGACAATCTGGTGCCCGATGTGATCGGCCGCCCGGTTGTCGTGATATGTCAAAAGGGCCTCAAGCTCAGTCATGGCAGCGCCGCCGTTCTGCGCGCGCATGGTATTGCAGCCGAAGTCCTTGAAGGTGGCAATCACGCGTGGCGGGCCGCAGGTCTGCCCCGTATCCCTGCCGGGCATCTGCCCGGGTCCGGCCAACCCTCGCGCTGGGTGACCAAATGGCGGCCCAAGATCGACCGGATCGCCTGCCCGTGGCTGATCCGCCGATTTCTTGATCCCAAGGCGCAGTTCCTCTTTGTGCCCCCTGCCGAAGTGGCGGCGGTGTCGGAAAAATTCGAGGCGATGTCCTTTGATGTACCCGGTGCCCGCTGGACACATGACGGGCCGCGCTGCACCTTCGACATGATGCTCGCAGGCTTCGGGCTGGACACCCCGGCTTTGCAGAAAATGGCCGAGATCATCCGCGGCGCGGACACCAATCGTCACGACCTTGCACCGGAATGCGCCGGACTTCTGGCGCTGTCGGTCGGGCTGTCACGGGGCTGTCGCGATGATCTGGCACAGCTTGACGCAGGCATGGTTCTATACGACGCGCTCTATCGCTGGGCACGAGACGGTCAGAACGAAACGCACGACTGGCAGGAAGACGAAGGATGACCGCCCCGACAACGCGAGAGTTGATCAAGGTCTTCGGGCGGATCGGCATATTGTCTTTTGGCGGCCCTGCCGCCCAGATCGCGCTGATGCACCGCGAACTGGTGGAGACCCGCGACTGGCTGACGGAAGAGGGCTACCTGCGCGCGCTGTCGCTGTGCATGCTCTTGCCCGGCCCCGAAGCGATGCAACTGGCCACCTATGCCGGCTGGCGTCTGCGGGGCGTGCAGGGGGGCCTGATCGCCGGGCTGCTCTTTGTCATACCCGGCGCGCTGGTGATCCTGTGTCTTGCCCTGGGCTATGCGCTTTACGGACAGGTGCCCCTGGTTCAGGCCGCTTTCGAAGGCATCAAGGCCACCGTCATCGTCATCGTTCTGCAAGCGCTTCTGAAAGTGTCACGCAAAGCCCTGACACAGTCCAGCGCGCTGGTTCTGGCGGGGCTTGCCTTTATCGCGCTGTTCTTTGTCGGATTGCCGTTTCCTCTGATCATCATCGCCGCCGCGCTCTTTGGCCTTTTCTTTCGGAACGCGCCAAGCCCGGGGGCTGCGGTTTTACAGGCGCGCGCGCCTGACACGCTGCGTACGCTGGTCATCTGGACCGGGTTGTGGAGCGCGCCGGTTTTCGCCCTGTGGGCAACAGACCAGGTATTCCTTACGCAGATCGCCTTGTTTTTCTCCAAGCTCGCGGTTGTCACCTTCGGGGGCGCATATGCGGTTCTCGCCTACATGACCCAGACCGTCGTGCAGGATTTCGGGTGGATCACGACAGACGAAATGATCGACGCGCTGGGGCTCGCGGAAACGACACCTGGGCCGCTGATCCTTGTCACGGAATTCGTGGCGCTTCTGGCAGGCTTTGCCAAGGGGGGGATCGGGATGGCCGTCGCGGCGGGTGCGGTTGCGCTCTGGGTCACGTTTACACCCTGTTTCCTATGGATATTTCTGGCCGGTCCTTACCTTGATAAAATCGCGGCCCGCCCGCGCCTGTCGGCCGCGATGAATGCCATTACGGCCGCCGTGGTCGGGGTCATACTCAATCTTGCGATCTGGTTTGCCATCCATGTTCTCTTTGATCAAATCGGCGAACATGCGGTGCTCGCGGCCCCCGTGCCGGAGCTTACTTCGCTTGATGCATCCGCGCTGGCGCTCACGCTGGCGGCGGCCTGCCTCTTGCTGTGGCTGAAACGCGGGATGGTTGAAACCCTCGCGATCATGGCGGCTGCCGGGTTGGCACTGGCCGCCTTCTGAATGAGCGCCCCTTTCCGCATGCGACCTCTTTCTTCTGCGAGGGAATCGGTTATGCTTTGATCAATGAACCCCCATAGCTCTGAGGATCACGATGAGCCGCACCATTGATTATGGCAACCTGATGCATGAGGCCATGCGTGGCCTGATTCAAAAGGTGCTGCAGGACGTTGCTGAAAACGGGCTGCCCGGGGCGCATCACTTCTTCATCACCTTTGATACCAGCCACCCCGATGCCGAACTGGCCGATTGGCTGTCCGACCGGTATCCCGGCGAGATGACCGTGGTGATGCAGCATTGGTACGACAATCTGGACGTGGGCGATGACGGGTTCTCGATCACGCTGAATTTCGGCGATGCGCCGGAACCACTGTTCATTCCCTATGATGCCATCAAGACGTTCGTTGATCCGTCGGTGGAGTTTGGTCTGCGCTTTGAGACACAGGAAGACGAAGATGACAACGCCGCGACAGAGCTTGCGCCGCTGCCCACATCAAAGGTGCCGGCCGCCACACCGGCAGCCGCATCAAAGCAGGAAGATGTGCAGAGCGTCGACGAGGATCACGCGCAGGACGCCGAGATTGTCTCTCTCGACAGTTTTCGGAAATAGCCGTCAGTTTTTCGTAAGGAACGTCGACACGGTGCGTTGGATCACGCCATTCCGCACGCTCTGATAATCCAGTTTCAGGCCGCCTTCCGCCAGGGTCCTGTTGAATTGCTGGATTTCATAACCGCCGTCTTCGGCCACAAAAAGCGAATAGACACTGAGGGTATCGCCGTTGATGCGGCTCCAGACATAGGGTTCGCCCTTCATCGGGTCCAGTTGTACGTCATGACCAAAAACGTTCCGCTTCATGGCAGAGGCATAGACCTCGCCACGGTCTGAGGGAACGAATTCGATCGAATAGGATTTTTCCTTCGCGGTTCCGTCCGGCCGGTAGGTGGTGGAGGTCCAGCTGACCCTGAACCCTTCTTTTGTCTCGGAGATTTCCACGTCCATGTCACGGGGTTGTTTCGTCCCATCCGCAGACGTCACGTCCGCCGATCCGTAATAGGTGCCCACGAACCGCGAAATATCCGCCTGCGCCGCCGCGGCTGACAGCATCAAAGCGGCGATCAGGACGCCACGCATTACCCTGAACCAATGCGATTGTGGCAGTGTTTTCATGTCGGCGGCCCTTTTGTCGACGTCAGCAAGTGGATGATCTCGGCCCATCCCTCACCCTTTCTTAGATAACACTACACCACTTCTATTCAACGTACGATGACAGATCGTCGACACGAGAATTCCGCCCGTCGATGCAAAGACCCGCATTCGGGCAATGCTCAGTTGCACCGACTTCGCTGCAACGGTACACCGCAGGTATCTCAATAAACGGAGTACATCATGTCAGCGACCCGCACCGAAACCGATAGCTTTGGCCCTTTGGAAGTGCCCGCGGACAAATACTGGGGCGCCCAGACGCAGCGGTCGATCATGAATTTCCCCATCGGCTGGGAAAAACAGCCCGTCGCCCTGGTGCGCGCGCTCGGCGTGATCAAGAAAGCCTGTGCACAGGCGAATATCGCCCTTGGAAAGCTCGACACGGATCGCGGCAATGCCATCGTGCAGGCAGCGGGAGAAGTGATCGATGGTAAGTTCGATGACAATTTCCCCCTCGTCGTGTGGCAGACAGGCTCAGGCACGCAATCGAACATGAATGCCAACGAGGTCATCGCCAACCGTGCCATCGAACTTCTGGGGGGGGAAATCGGCTCCAAGACACCGGTGCACCCGAACGACCATTGCAACATGGGCCAGTCATCGAACGACACCTTCCCCACGGCGATGCATATTTCAACGGCAATGATGGCCCATAACGTGTTGCTGCCGGGGCTGGAGAAGCTGCACAGCGCCTTGCAGGCCAAGGTGGAAGAATTCGACGGCATCATCAAGATCGGCCGGACCCACACGCAGGATGCGACCCCGCTCACCCTGTCTCAGGAATTTTCCGGCTATACCCATCAGGTTGCCATGGGCATTCAGCGCATCAAGGATGCCCTGGGCCGCATCTATGAACTGGCACAGGGCGGCACCGCGGTGGGCACCGGCCTGAATACGACCAAGGGTTGGGACACAACCGTCGCGGCAAACATGGCTGAAATCACCGGCCTGCCGTTTGTCACGGCCCCCAACAAGTTCGAAGCGCTTGCGGCACATGACGCGATAGTGGAAATCTCCGGCGCGTTGAAAACGGTCGCTGCGTCGCTGTTCAAGATTGCCAATGACATTCGCCTGCTGGGATCAGGCCCGCGCTGCGGTCTGGGAGAACTGGTGTTGCCCGAGAACGAGCCCGGCTCCTCGATCATGCCGGGCAAGGTGAACCCGACGCAATGCGAGGCGCTGACGCAGGTCTGTGCGCATGTTTTTGGCAATGACGCCGCTGTCGGGTTTGCAGGCTCCCAAGGGCATTTCGAACTTAATGTCTACAAGCCCATGATGGCCTATAACGTATTGCAATCCATGCAGCTTTTAGGAGACGCGGCGTCGGCATTTACGGATAATCTGGTGGTCGGCCTGAAGGCGGACGCGGACCGCATTGAACGGCTGATGCGCGAATCTCTCATGCTGGTCACCGCACTGGCACCGGAAATCGGCTATGACAACGCCACCAAGGTTGCCAAGACTGCGCATAAAAACGGCACAACCCTCAAGGAGGAAGCGATTGCCCTCGGGTTCGTTGACGCCGAGACGTTCGAGCGCGTGGTGCGCCCGGAAAACATGATCGGCCCCAAGTAAGGAGTTTCAGTGAGCACACCCATCAATCTCAACAAGGCGCGCAAGGAGCGCAACCGGGCGTCGCGCAAGGCGCGCGCTGATGAAAACGCGGTGAGCTTCGGTCAGACGAAAGCGCAGAAGGCGCTGCTCAAGGCCAAGGCCGACAAGATCACACGTAATCTGGATGCGCATAAGCGCGCGACATGAGCGGGCGTCCGGTCAAACACTCGGTGACCCTGAAGGGTCACCGAACATCGATATCTCTTGAAGATGAATTCTGGCGCGCACTGCGCGGCCTGGCATCAGAAAAATCCAAACCAATCAACACATTGATCGCCGAAATTGATGTGGATCGTGGCGATCGGATGGGCCTGGCTTCGGCCATTCGGCTCTACGTTCTGCGTGATCTGCAAGCTCGCCTCGCGGGTCAGGACACGGACGCGCGATAGATTTTGTCGATGTTGCTGCCGAGGGCTGCGCCAAATTCGGCATCCGTCATCTTCACGTTCAACCCTTCTGTCAAGGCGCGGCTGAAACTGGCGATCATATGCTTGTGTTCCGCAAGCTTGGCAGAGGCCTCGTCCGTTGAATACCCGCCCGACAGCGCAACGACGCGCAACACGCGCGGATGCGCCGCAAGACGGTCGTAAAGCCCGGGCTGGTCCGGCAGCGTCAGTTTCAACATGATATCGACGCCTTCCTCCAGCCTATCCAGATGCCCCGCGATCTCGGCTTCCAGCATCGCTTCGGCCTCTGCCTTGGTGTCGGAATGGATGTTGACCTCCGGTTCGAGGATCGGCACGAGGCCCGCGTCCGCAACCCTGCGGCCCACCTCGAACTGTTGTGCTACAATCTCAGCGATGCCCTTGGCATTTGCCTCGTGAATCACCGATCTTTCCTTGGTGCCGAAAATGCCCTTTGATTTCGCCGTCGCCAGAACGTCTTTCAGCCCCGGCATCGGTTTCATCAGTTGAACGCCATCGGCCTGCTCTTCCAGCCCCTTGTCGATTTTCAGAAAGGGAACAACGCCCCGCGTCCGCCATAACAGCTCCGCCACCGGGGTGCCATTGATCGTGTCATGCATGGTGCGTTCAAACAGGATCGCACCGATCACTTTGTCCCTTGTGAAGTCATCGGCGAGAATGATGCGCGCGCGCATATCATGCATGGCGCGGAACATCTCCTCGTCTCCGGAATAATCAGATGGCTCGACACCGTAAAGGCTCAACGCTTTCGGGGTTGAGCCGCCCGACTGATCCAGCGCGGCAATAAATCCCGCGCCTGATTTCATCTGTTCGCTCATCGCACCTTGGTCTGACATCGTTATTTTCCTTCTGATTCCGCCCCTTGGCCTTCAATAGAACAGTCCGGCGCTGGATGGTACATGTTAGCGCCGGACAATGCGCAGCCAGATGCCGTCCCGGGATCTGACCGTCAGATGTGCCACCGGAACCGGGGGCGGATAATCCGTGAGCACGACGCGGAAATCCCGCAGGATATGCGCCAGCATCAGGACCCCCTCGATCATCGCAAATCCAGCCCCCGGACAGACCCGCGGGCCCGCACTGAACGGTACATAGGCGGCCTTGGCACTGGCCTGTCCGCTCTCTGTCTGCCATCGCGCCGGATCAAAGTCATCCGGCCTGTGCCAGAGACGATTATGACGATGCAGATGCCACTGGCTGAGCACCAGCTGCGCGCCACGTCGGGCGGTGCGTTTGCGCAGCGTTTCAGGTTTCACCGTCTCACGCACCATCATCGGCACCGGCGGATAAAGCCGCAGTGTTTCGCGAAAGACATCCCGCGTCACCCGTAAATTGGACAAAACGCCGAAATCGCATTTATCGACCGTCTGCGCCTCGGCCGCGACCCGATCCTGCCAATCAGGATAGAGCGCGAGAAGATAGAGCGCCCAGGCCAGCGATGACGCGCTGGTTTCATGTCCGGCAAGAAAGAAGATGGCGACCTGATCCACCATTTCATCAACACCAAAGATATCCCCGGTGATCGGGTCGGGCGTGGTCATGATCTTCGTCGCCAGATCCTGCGGCGCGTTTCCGGCATCGATTTGCGCCTGTCTTTCCCGGGTTAGGTGCAGGATCAGACCGCGAATACGGGCGGCACTTCGTTTCGTCGACCGGCGAAACCCGCGCGGCATCCAGCGCGGCAGCGGCAGGAAGGCCGCGAGGTTGAGAATGGGCTGGCTGCGCTGATACGTCTGAAATGCGTCATACACCTCCCGGGCGATGCGATGTTCGATCGGAATGGAGAACAGGGTGCGAAAGATCACGTCCGCGGCCGCGTGGCTGGCCTCCGGCTCCACGTCGATCTCCTGACCTTCCAGAGCCGCGATGCGCTCGGCCATCGCCTGGGCGGCGTCCCACATGGCCGGGAAGGTTTCGCGCAGACGGCCGCCTTCGAACGCGGGATCGATGATGCGCCGTTGTCGTTTCCATGTCTCGCCATTGGTCAGAAACACCGAATTGCCCAGCAGCGGACGCAGCCCCTCGCCCACCCGGTCGGACTTGGGAAAATCATCGGGGCGGTCCTTCAGCAGCAGCTTGATCAAGGTCGGATCGTTCGCCATGAAGCTGTGAAAGAACGGAGTGCGAAACTCGGCCATCCACGCCCCGTAAAGATGTTCCGGCTGGGCGGAAATGATGTCGCGCCGAAACAGCCGTGCATAACGCCAAAGCGGCACCTTCCTGCTGCGGCTTTCGGGTTTCGGTGGGCGTGTCATGGGCGAAGCGACGTGTATTTGCTGACGGTGTGATCAATGCGCGACCGTGACGCGGGCCGCCCGTCGTAGCGCGCGGCCAGGGTTTGCGGTCCTGCCGTGATCTGGAAGTAATCGTAGTCTTTCGGTTGATCGAACGCACACAGGTATTGGAAATGCAGACGAAAGAAGCGCCACCGCAGCGCGCGCCAGCGTTCCGGCGACAGGCTTTGCGTAAAAGCGGCGGAAAACACCAGCGGCCAGCGTTTCTGCGGGGTTGTCTGCCCGGACACGGCGACCGGGTCACACAGCGCAAAAGAGCACCCGTCGCCCGGCGCGGTGACATCAACCCATGTCAGCTCATCAGACGCCGACAGGTAGCGCAGGTCGGCACGCAGTTTGTACGCGGACGGCAGGAAGGAGACCATCGGCACCACCTGCCCCAGTGACAAGAGGCTAAGCGCCGGCGTTTTATCTGTGGCCTGTCCCGCGCGGATGAGATCTGACAGGATGGATACCGCCATATGCGCCCCCGACGAATGACCAACGACAAGGACTTCATCGACCTCGGTGGTCAGCGCCTTGGCAATGGTGTCACCGAAATCATCCAGCCGGGAGGCAATGTCGCCCGGATACGCGCCGTAGAGGGCTGCACTATGGGCAAAATCATGCATCAGATAGTAGGCAAAGAACCGGCCATCATGATCGCGAAACCAGTGCAGAACCCGGAGGCTCAGCACCGCCCCGATCACAATGGCACCCCAGGTGGTCAGGGTATCGATGGCGGCGGTCGTCTCCGCCCCGTGAAACAGCGCCGGGGGCACCCTGACCACGACCTGCCAGACACCCCAGCCAGCCAGCAGGGCCACCACCAGTTGCCCCAGCAACATGGCCACAGGATATAGCGCGGCGATCACCGGCCCCTTGCGCAGTTTCATCAGCCGCCAGAGCGCCCCGGTCGACATGTAGATCCAGGCGGTGCGCAGCAGGTACCCATACGTCAGGCTGATGGAGCGAACGCGGCTGTCCTGGACGATGTCCGACCAGACAAGCACTTCGATCTCGGCATCGGTCCTGTGCCCGTCGATCATGGTTTCCACCCGCCAGCCGAAAGCGTCGCCCTCCAGACCGCCGTTCATCGACAGGGCGTATCCGGAAATCGCTGCCTGCGCGGCACCCTGCTTGCGATAAAGCTCCCTGTAGCGCCGCGGCGGGAAGGGATCATACCCCGGAATGTAGAAGACTTTTCGACGTTTCACCGCGGTGTCGGATGGGCTGCCCATGACCAGACCTTTTTCGAGCCCGGCAGCATCGCAGGGGTTGGTCTTAGTCTAAGGCGATCAGCCCAGCGTTGCCAAGGCCGGGAAACGTTCCAGCAGCCACCACGAGAATGTCGTGAAGGCCCCTGTCACCAGTGCCAGACCAACCGCCACCAGCAGACCGCCCATCACCCGTTCAATCATCTTCATGTGACGTTTGAGCCGGTTCATCACGCCCACCGCGCGGGTGATGAACATGGCTGCCACCAGAAACGGGATGCCCAGGCCTGCCGCATAGATCCCCAGAAGCAGGGTTCCCCGGCTGACGGAGGCTTCGGAGGCGGCCAGCGACAGGATCGCGCCCAGTTGCGGGCCGATGCAGGGTGTCCAGCCAAAGGCGAAGGCAAGACCCAGCACGTAGGCGCCAAAGCTTGAACCACCCTTGTCGCCTGCATCCAGACGGGCCTCCTGATCCAGAAAGGGAATACGGATAAGGCCGAGGAAGTGAAGCCCGAAGACGATAACCACCAGACCGGCGGCTTGCGAAAACAGGACCTGATTCTGCAAGAAAAACGCCCCGAAGGCCGACGCGGTAAAGCCTAGGATCAGAAATACCGTACTCAGCCCCAGAACGAAGAAAAGCGCAGCAATCACCGCCCGGCGACGTGCCGCGGCCTCGCCTGTCATCTCGCCCAGGGAGACACCGCTCATATAGGCCAGGTAGGGGGGCACGATCGGCAGCACACAGGGGCTGAGAAAGCTGATGATTCCCGCCACAAGCGCTATGATCATGGCGGGAAGAAGCCCCGCGTCGATGATTTCAAATCCAAACATACCTCTCCCCTAGCGGATAAGCGGCAAGAGGTCACGCGGTGTGCAGTCACAACCTTGTGGACAGACTGAAACATCGCCCTTATCTGGGCATCATGACAGAGGATAAATCTCATTTGGATGCCACCGGGCTGCTGTGCCCCCTGCCCGTTCTGAAAGCGCGAAAACGCCTGCAGGCACTGGCGAGTGGTGAGACATTGACTGTCACGGCGGACGATCCCGCTGCGGTCATCGATGTCCCGCATTTCTGCGCCGAAGCCGGCCATGTCCTCGTTTCCTTGAACGATGACGGCCCGGTGCAAACCTATGTGATCCGAAAAGCATAAGGCAGATGAAAAAAGGCGCGCTCTGCAGCGCGCCTTTCTGTCAAGCTTTCCAACAGCTTTAGCCGCCCAGCGACCACCAGCCCTTGCGCTTCGGCTTGGCCGATGCGGGCTCGGGTGCCGGTTCCGGTGACGCGGCAACAGGTTCCGGTGCGGGTTCGGCCGGGGCAGCTGGCGCCGCCTCCGGCTGTTGCGTCGCCACGGCGGGTGGCTCTTCTGCGGGCGCATCTTCCACAACCGGATCCACCTTGGGGGTCTTGGCGCGGCTCGCACGTTTCCGTTTGGGTTTCGGCGCCTGTTCTTCTTGCGCCTCCACTTCCACTGCCGGGTCTGCGGCGGCAGGTGTCTCTTCAACCTCCGCCTTTTTGGCAGGGCTTTCCTTCGATTTTGACGGTCGCGAACGGCTCCTTGTCTTGGGTTTCGTGGGCTTCTCCTCCGCAGTCTCCGCCGGAGCGTCCGGCGCTTCCGCCGCCTCCACGGTCGCCTCGGGTGCCGCATCGGCCGCTTGCGCGCGCGCGGGCTCCTGTTCCGCCGGAGGCTCCTCCGTCTGCCCCTCGGCAGATGCATTGCCCTCGGCGTTTTGCGGCCCGTCAGCGGCTTGCGACTTGCTACGACTGCGACGACGGCGACGGCGGCGGCGTTTTGGCTTGCCTTCCCCGTCTTCGGGCGCAGTCGCACCGGGGGACGGTTCCGCCCCCTGGGCCGCCGGCGCTTCTTCGCTGTCGACCACATCGGTTTCGTCTGCATCGACCTGATCCATGAGCGAGGTGTCAACCGACACGACATGGGAGGCTACAGCCGTTACAACACGGGTCGCCGTTTTGAATTTTTCAAGGCTGAAGTCCGGGCTGACCAGTGTCGGATCCCCTTCGATCCGAACCGACAGACCATAGCGCCCTTCGATCTGCGCGATGTGCTCGCGCTTCTGGTTCATCAGGAAGTTCGCGATGCCAACGGGCGCGCGCACAAGAACCTCGCGGGAACGCTTGCGGGTGCCCTCTTCCTCGATCTGCCGCAGGATGGACAGCGCGAGGTTGTCATCTGACCGGATCAACCCGGTGCCATGGCAGGCCTGACACGGCTGGGTTGTCGCCTCGATCATGCCGGGGCGCAGACGCTGGCGTGACATTTCCATCAGGCCAAAGCCCGAGATGCGCCCCACCTGAATGCGGGCGCGGTCGGTTTTCAGCTTCTCCTTCATGCGCTTTTCGACGGCAGCGTTGTTCTTGCGCTCGTCCATGTCGATGAAGTCGATGACGATCAGCCCCGCAAGGTCGCGCAGACGCAGCTGGCGCGCCACCTCGTCGGCGGCCTCCAGATTGGTCTTGGTCGCCGTCTGCTCGATGGAGCCTTCCTTGGTGGCCCGGCCGGAGTTCACGTCGATGGCCACCAGCGCTTCTGTCACGCCGATCACGATGTAACCGCCAGAAGGCAGCTGCACCGTCGGGTTGAACATGGCCGCCAGATAGCTTTCCACCTGATAGCGCGCGAAAAGCGGCAAGCTTTCGGTATAGAGCTTCACGTTTTTCGCGTGGCTGGGCATGATCATCTTCATGAAATCCTTGGCGATGCGGTAGCCGCGCTCGCCCTCGACAAACACCTCGTCGATGTCACGATTGTAGAGGTCCCGGATCGAGCGTTTGATCAGGTCGCCCTCTTCGTAGATCTTCGCGGGTGCTATGGATTTCAGCGTCAGCTCGCGGATCTGTTCCCAAAGCCGCTGCAGATATTCGTAGTCGCGCTTGATCTCCGCCTTGGTGCGTTTCGCTCCGGCGGTGCGCACGATAAGGCCCGCGCCTTCCGGCACCTCGATCTCATTGGCGATTTCCTTGAGCTTCTTGCGGTCTGCGGCATTGGTGATCTTTCGGGAAATCCCGCCGCCGCGCGCGGTATTTGGCATCAGCACACAATAGCGACCTGCAAGCGACAGGTAAGTGGTCAGCGCAGCACCCTTATTGCCGCGTTCTTCCTTGACAACCTGAACCAGCAGGATCTGGCGCACCTTGATCACTTCCTGAATCTTATAGCGCCGAGGCCGTGGTTTGCGCGCGGGACGGATATCTTCCTGGTCGTCGTCATCGGCCACGGATTCGATGCTGTCATCCTTTGCCGAGGCATCCGCCTTGCGCACCGGGACATCGTCGTCATCCTCGTCGCCATCTTCGCCCGTGTCATCGCTGGCGGCAGCGGCCTCATCGGATGCCGATGCCCCGTCTGCCACTGCCTCCGCCGCGTCCAAGTTCTCCGCTTCCGGCGGATCAATGGGCTCTTCGACGGGCGTTTCGGCCACCCGCTCCATCGGAGACGAGCCTTCCTCATCATCGAGGTCGATCGTCTCCATGCCGCCGATCTGATCGGTATCGGCGTCCGCGTCGCGCGAGATGATCGCGTCATCGCTTGTCGTCTCGGCCGCCTTGGATTTCGACCGGCTGCGGCTGCGCGACCGGCGTTTGGGCTTCTCTTCCTCGTCTTCCTTGGCCTTTTGCGCCTCTGCATAGGCGCGTTCTTCTTCCATCAACGCCTGACGATCGGCGACCGGGATCTGGTAGTAATCGGGGTGGATTTCCGAAAACGCAAGGAACCCATGGCGGTTGCCGCCATAGTCCACGAACGCCGCCTGAAGCGACGGCTCGACCCGGGTTACTTTTGCGAGATAGATGTTGCCAGCAAGCTGGCGTTTGTTCTCGGATTCAAAGTCAAACTCCTCGACCTTGTTTCCGTCCACCACCACGACGCGGGTTTCTTCCGCGTGGGTGGCATCGATAAGCATTTTCTTAGCCATGTGTCCAAATTGCACAGCCGCAGCCGACCAGTGCCCGGGGGCGCCTGGCGGTGCGGAATATGTCTTGTCAGGGCGATCTGGGACGCGTGCAGGACCTGACCCGGTGGGGCCATGGAATTACTGCTCAATGCATCGGCGCGCGTCATCGCGTTTCTTCTCCGACACGGGCACGCTCTTGGCGGCCACGTATCCATTTATTTTACTGCGTGGCCCGGGGCGCTAGGCCTTCGGTCACGTCAGCGGTTCCTCGGCCGTTTCCGGCCTAATCGGTCTGCATTGGTGATGTGATACGTCCCACACCGTGCCCAAGGCAGCGAATCTCTCAGGAAGCGATGTGCCGTCGTGCGACACACTTCCATTCCTCTAAATAAGGCCAGAGCATGATAAAACACAATGGGCAATCTCAAGATAGACGCGCAAAGCGCATCTATCCCACGGTTATCATGTCGTTTTCCGAGCCATTTGCGTCTGCCCCCGGTGATCAGAGGTAGTCGGAGCGCTGCAAGCCGTACTTCGCCATCTTCTCGTTTAACGTGCGGCGCGGCAGGCATAATTCTTCCATCACGCTGGCGATGGACCCGCGATGCCGCCGCATGGTGTTATCGATCAACATCCGCTCAAAGGCCTCGACATATTCTTTCAGCGGCTTGCCCTCGGTTGTCATCACCGGCTGCATGTCTTCGTGATCGTTCATCAGCAGGGAGGCGATGGTGCCCGAGCCCCGGCGCGACTGCAGCACCGCGCGTTCAGCGACATTTATCAGCTGGCGCACGTTGCCCGGCCAGGGTGCCTGCAACAACTGTGCGGCTTCCTGCGCTGAGACCTGCGGCGCATCGCAGCCGTATTCATCGGAGAATTGCTCGCTGAGACGGGTGAAGAGCGTCAGGATATCCTCGCCACGCTGACGCAGTGGCGGCACCGTGATCCTCAGGGCGGCCAGACGGTAGAAGAGATCGGCACGCAGGGCGTCCTCCGAGGTGCGTCCCGCCTCCTGCAGGTTCGAAATGGCGACGATCCGGGTCTCTGCCGGGGCGCCCTGTTCGTTGATCACGCTCAAAAGTCGCGCCTGCATGGTCTCTGACAACGCTTCGATGTCTTCCAGCACCAAGGTGCCGCCGCGCGCCTCTTCGATCGCGGGCAATTGCGCGTCTTCCGGCATCATCGGGCCAAAGAGACGCTTGCTCAGGGCCTCTTCTTCATAGGCGCCGCAACTGACCAGCACGAATTTCTTGCCCGCGCGGCTGCCCACTGCATGTAAAGCGTGTGCCACCAACGTCTTACCGGTGCCGGTTTCCCCGTCGATCAGGACGTGGCCATCGGCCTGCCCCAGATCGAGGATGTCTTCGCGCAGGCGCTCCATTACCGGGCTCTGGCCAATGAGTTTCTTCATCAGCTGGCCGCCGTCCGACAGTTCCCGCCGCAGGGCGCGGTTGTCCATCACCAGACGTCGCGCCCCGGTGGCTTTCTTGGCCAGTTCATTCATCCGGTCGGGGTTGAAAGGTTTTTCGAGGAAGTCAAACGCGCCGACACGCATTGCCTCAACCGCCATTGGCACATCACCGTGCCCGGTGATCATGATCACCGGCAGCGCGGAATCATTGCCCATCAGTTTCTTCAGAAACTGCATGCCATCCATGCCGGGCATCTTGATGTCCGAGATCACGATGCCGGGGTAATCCGGCCCGAGGGTTTTCAACGCGTCTTCTGCGCTGGAAAATGTTTCAGTGTCGTAACCGGACAATGCCAGCCACTGGCTGATTGACTGCCGCATATCCTGTTCGTCGTCCACGATTGCGATTTTCATGGCTTGTGTCATGGTTTACTCCGCCGCTTGTGTGCCGTGTTCGCTGCCCAAAATCGGCAGCTGCATTTCGAAAACTGCGCCCCCCGCCTGTCCATTCCGTGCGGTGAGCCTTCCTCCCAAGTCGTTAACAATACCGGAGGAGATGGCAAGACCCAGCCCAACGCCATCGCCTGCCTGTTTTGTCGTGTAAAACGGTTCGAACAGCTGATCGAGGTCTTCGATCCCCGGCCCGTTGTCGCGCACCGTCAGTGTCGCTGTTTCCCCGGCGGACAACAAGATATCCACCTTGGGCAGTCTTTCAGATTTGGTGGCGTCGATGGCGTTGCGCAAGAGGTTCACCATCACCTGTTCGATGCGCAACCGGTCGCCCATCACCCGCACGGGGGTTTCGGGCACCAGCCGGGTGATCTGCACGTGCCGCTGGCGCAGCTGCGGCTCCATCATCGACAGGGCGGAGGCCAGCGCATCGCCCATGTCCACTGGGGAAAACGCTTCCTGACCCTTGCGCGCGTATGATTTCAGCTGTCGCGTGATACCGCCCATGCGTTCGATCAGATCGTCGATGCGCCCAAAGGACGACAGCGCCTCTTCCTGCCGGTTACGCCGCAACAGCAAGCGCGCCCCGGCGAGATAAGTCTTCATCGCCGCAAGCGGTTGGTTCAACTCGTGGCTGACCGCCGCCGACATCTCGCCCAGAGCCGCGAGTTTGCTGGATTGTTCGAGGGTCTGTTCCGCCACGGCGAGGGTTTCCTGAACCCGTTTCCGCTCGGCGATTTCCCGCTGCAAGGCCACGTTCAAGGCCCGCAGTTCGGCTGATTCCCGCTGAAACAGAGCCATGCGCAGGGCGGTTCGGCGGCTCAGCGCGTAAAAGCTGAGCGCGAGCAGAATCGCGAAACCCATGATTTCAAGCGCCAAAACGCCGTTTACACGCTCGCGCACCGAGGCATAGGTGGTGAAACTGGCCATGCGCCAGCCGCGAAACGGGATGCGCGTCTCCAGCCGCATGACGGCCTCGCCCTGCAGGTAGGCATCAGGTGGCAGCGCCGTCCAGTCGGCCGTCGCCTGAATGGCGCGCTGAATGGCGTTCTGCGGGGTGTGGCGCACCAGGGCCTCTTCTTCCGTCCGTCCGCGCCATCGCGGCTCTGTCGTCAGGATAATCGTGCCGGTGCTGTCCGTCACGATGACCGCATCGGAGATACCCGCCCAGGCGCGCCCGAATTTCTGCAGGTCGACCTCGACCGCGATCACACCCAGAACGTCAGACCCCGATTGGACGCGGCGGGAATAGAAAAAACCATATCCACCCGTTTCACGCTCAGCGACGGTGAATATGGTGGCATTCGACCGGATGGCATCCACGAAGTAGGGCTCGGCACGATGCGATGATCCCAACCTGTTCCGATCGGTCGCTGCCACCGTCCGCCCGTCAATATCGAGCAGCATCAGGGAGGCCGCGCCGATTTCTTCGACAAAGGAAATCAGTCGACGGGTCGAGGCCGTGTAATCGGCAGAGTTCAGCGCGCCGATCAGTTCCGCATCGCGCGCCAGCAACTGCGGCACAATCGCGTTCTGGCGCAACTCCGACAAAAGGTTACCACTGTAGAGCGCCAATCGCAGTTCCGCCCGGTTCCGCGTGCTTTCGGTAAACCTGTCCGTCAGCAAACTGTTCGTCACCGACACCACCGCGATGGCAAGCAGCAATAATATGCCGAGCGCCATGCGAACGCGCCAGCCGATTGTTCGCTCTTGGTTGTCAGGATTGACGCTTTTGTCCATCCGCTTAACTTACGCGAAAGCGCCCCGCAGGCTCAAGTCACGCTGTGATGAGCGCCCCCGCCAATGCGCGGAAGAGCGCCTGACCATCGGTACCGCCGTGGCCGACATCCGCCGCCCGTTCCGGATGCGGCATCATCCCCAGAACACGGCGGTTTTCAGACAGAATACCGGCAATGTCCGCCCGCGCGCCGTTTGGATTATCAGTATACGTAAAGGCAATACGGTCCTCGCCCTGAAGACGCGCAATCGTGTCGTCATCGGCATAGTAATTGCCATCGTGATGTGCGATCGGGATGTTGATGATATCCCCGGCATTGTAGCCTTTGGTATAGTCGGAAGCAGATGTTTCCACTTTGAGACCAACGGTTTGGCAGATGTACTTCAACCCGGCATTGCGCAACAGCGCGCCCGGCAGTAACCCTGTTTCGGTCAGGACCTGAAAGCCGTTGCAGATGCCCAGCACGTAACCACCCCGATCCGCATGTTGCGCCACGGACCTGCAAATCGGCGAATTGGCCGCGATGGCGCCGCAGCGCAGATAGTCGCCAAAGGAAAAGCCCCCCGGAATGCCGATGATATCGACACCATCAGGCAGCGCGCTGTCCTTATGCCAGACCATGCTTACTTTCGCGCCGGTTGCCTCAAAAGCAACCGCAAGGTCGCGGTCGCAGTTGGACCCCGGGAAAACGACAACTGCGGCATGCATCAGGCGATCTCCACCGAGTAGGATTCGATCACCGTGTTGGCCAGCAGTTTCTCGCACATCGCGGTGACGTCGGCCTCGGTTGCACCCTCGGCAAGATCGAGCTCGATCACCTTGCCTTGCCGAACGCCATTGACCCCTTCGAACCCCAAAGCCCCGAGCGCATGGCGCACGGCCTCGCCCTGAGGGTCTAATACACCGTTCTTCAGCATCACATGCACACGCGCTTTCATGCTTTGTCCTTCACCCTTTCTGGTCACGTCAATCAATCGCCCACGTCAGTTGATCAAAGTCGGCTTGGTCACGGGCGGCGCGTTCTTGGGCATCACGCCCAGCCGCCGCGCCACTTCGGTATAAGCATCCTTAAGATCGCCCAGATCGCGGCGGAACACATCCTTGTCCAGCTTCTGGCCGGTGTCGATGTCCCACAACCGGCAACTGTCCGGGCTGATCTCGTCAGCGACGATGAGACGGTGAAAATCCCCGTCGAACACCCGACCCACTTCGATTTTGAAATCCACCAACCGGATGCCGACCGCCATCATCACGCCGGACAGGAAATCATTGACCCTGAGCGCAAGGCTCAGAATGTCATCCATGTCCTGCTGGCTGGCCCAACCGAAGGCGGCGATATGTTCCTCTGTCACGAGGGGATCACCCAGCGCGTCGTCCTTGTAGCAGTATTCCACGATCGGCCTTGGCAGTTGCGTGCCCTCTTCGATGCCCAGGCGTTTGGACATTGTTCCGGCGGCATAATTGCGCACGATGATTTCAAGCGGCACGATCTCAACACTGCGGACCAGTTGTTCACGCATGTTCAGGCGTTTTATGAAATGGTTCGGAACACCGATCTGCGCCAAACCTGTCATGAAGAATTCGCTCAGTCGATTGTTCAGCACGCCCTTGCCTTCGATCACCGCTTTTTTCTCGGCGTTGAAGGCGGTGGCGTCATCTTTGAAATATTGGACGATCGTACCCGGCTCAGGACCTTCATAGAGAATTTTCGCTTTGCCTTCGTAGATTTTCTTGCGCCGGGCCATGGGCGTCCTTTCGCACTTTTGCCGCGAGGATCACGGCCTATGTTGCGCCCCTCTTAGTGCAAGGTCTGTGCTGCTGCAAGCCAGCGCCACTTGCGCAATGCACCGTTAGCCCGCATATCTGAGGTAACTGCTTACAGACCAACAGGAGACCGAGCCGTGACCACCTTCGATGAGCGCGAAAACGCATTTGAAAACAAATACGCCCATGACGCAGAAATGCAGTTCAAGGCCGAAGCCCGCCGCAACAAGCTGCTGGGTCTCTGGGCGGCCGAGCTTTTGGGAAAATCAGGAGACGACGCCGCAGCTTATGCGAAGGAAGTCGTGAAGTCCGATTTTGAAGAGCCGGGTGACGAAGATGTTTACCGCAAAGTGTCGGGCGACCTTGGCGACAGGGCGGACGAGCAAACCATTCGCACCAAGATGGTTGAACTGATGGCGGAGGCCAAGGCGCAGCTGATGCACGAACTCTGATCCTTCAATCGATGATTTTTCCGGCACAGCTCCTTCTCTGTGCCGGGACGCCCGACATCGCTGGCAGGCAAGCTCATAACGATGATGAGTATTATGAGTTTGCCATGCTGTGGCATCCGTGACAGATCAGGCCTCTGTTCTGTGCGAGGCCCATGATGACCAACCCTTTCCTGACATTGCTGAACGACAAGGGCACGCTGCTTGCGGACGGGGCGACGGGCACAAATCTGTTCAACATGGGGTTGATGTCCGGTGACGCGCCCGAGTTGTGGAACACCGATCAGCCGCAGAAAATCACGGCGCTCTATAAGGGTGCGGTTGACGCTGGCAGCGATCTCTTTCTGACCAATTCATTCGGCGCCAATGCATCGCGCATGAAACTTCACGGTGCCGAGAAACGTGTGCATGAACTGGCGCGTGTTTCGGCAGAGATCGGACGCGAGGTAGCCGATACGGCCGACCGCCCCGTGATCGTCGCGGGATCCGTCGGGCCAACGGGCGAGATCATGGAACCTGTCGGCACGCTCAGCCACGCTTTGGCGGTTGAAATGTTTCACGAAGCCGCAGACGGATTGAAAGCGGGTGGCGCAGATATCGGCTGGCTGGAAACCATCAGCGCGCCGGAGGAATATCGCGCCGCGGCAGAAGGTTTCGCGCTCGCAGGGTTGGAATGGGCCGGGACCATGAGTTTCGACACGGCGGGGCGCACGATGATGGGCCTGACAAGTTCGGACATGGTCAAGATGGTCGATGATCTGGATGAGTACGCTCCGCTCGCGTTCGGGGCCAATTGCGGCACCGGGGCATCGGATCTTTTGCGCACGATCCTCGGGTTTTCAGCACAGGGACCGGAAAGACCGCTGATCGCCAAGGGCAATGCCGGTATTCCGAAATATGTCGACGGTCACATTCACTATGACGGCACGCCGGCGTTGATGGCCGATTATGCAGTGATGGCCCGCGCCTGCGGTGCGCGGGTGATCGGCGGCTGTTGCGGCACGATGCCGGAGCATCTGCGCCACATGCGCGAAGCTCTTGACACCCGGACGATGACGCATCCGCCCGCGCTCGAAGAAATCGTGGATCGCCTTGGCGCCTTTTCGTCACAGAGCGATGGCACCGGCGAGGATGCGGCACCGGCACGCCGAACATCGCGGCGGCGGCGCGCGGCCAGCTGACGCCGGTCATCCCCGGGACGGGTTTCCCAGGATCCCGCTGCCAACGGCTATGAGGAAATCCCAGTCTTCCAGCGCCTTGAGTTCGGTGCTGTTCTTTCTGTCAATGCTCAGGAACGCGTGCCCGTGCACGGAGGTCCACAGCATGTACGCGCATCGCGCCGCGGCCAACTCACCCGCCTCAGGCCCAAGGTAGGCGGCACAGGCCCCGACGACGATCTGGAAACAGGCTTCGCCTTTCTCCTGAAGACAACTGTCCTCCTCATGCCCTTCGGTGAGGCCGAACATCAGCCGGAAGATCCCCGGCTCGTCCTTGGCGAACTCGATATATGCCTTGCCGATTCCCGCAACAGCCTCCAGAGAGCCCGGCGGATGCCTGTCCCGTTCCTGCGACATTCGCAGGCTCAGACGGTCCATCGCATCTGACACCAGCGCGTTCAGAAGGTCGGTCCTGTCCTTGAAATGCTTGTAGGGTGCGGCTGTGCTGACCCCCGCCCGGCGCGCCGCCTCGGCCACGGAAAATCCTTCCGGACCATGGGCTTCCACCAGTTCACGCACAACCGTCAACAGCTGCCCTCGCAGGTCTCCGTGGTGGTAAGAAGCACGACGCTCCTGAACGGTGTCGTCAGTATCTGCCAAAAAAACGCTCCTTCGCGCTTGATAAAGTTAGAGGTTATAACATATGTAAGTAACACTTACTTCGCAAGTGAGGTCACACATGACATCTGCCGCAGCCGACAAACCCCTCTGGCAACGACTAATACGACAATGGCTCACCTTAGTCTTTACCCTATTCATGATCGGCATCGCCATCGGGCTGATGATCCTGGGCCAAAGCGTGCTGGCCGAGCGGGCCGCTGCGGTCACCCCGCCACAGGCCGCACCCGCGATGCATGTCCAGACGGATCGCCTTGTCCTGTCGGAGGGTTACGAGGTCCCACGGCGGTTTCCCGGGCAGATCGAGGCGGCGCAACATACGGTGATGGCCTTCGAGCAGGGCGGCACGATTGCACATCTCGCCGTCGATGAAGGTGACAGGATGACCGCCGGCACCGTGATCGCGCGTCTCGACACTAGGTTGATCGACGCGGACAGAACACGCCTGATGGCGGCCCGTCGCGCACTGGAAGCGCAGGCCGAACTGGCAAAACGCACCACCAGGCGACAGACCGAGCTGAGCGAACGCGGCTTCGCATCCCTGCAGGCGGTCGACAATGTGGCGCTGCGTCTGGCGGAGCTTGAGGCGCGCATTGCTGAAATCGACGCCAGCCTCGTATCCGTGGATCTGCAACTTGAAAAATCCGAGCTGCGCGCACCGTTTGACGCCATGGTATCCACCCGGATGGTCGATACAGGCAGTGCCGTGGGCTCCGGCCAGCCCGTGTTCTCGCTCGTGCAAGCGAGCGGTCAGCAGTTCCGGGTCGGCCTCACCCCCGATGCGCTTGCCGCGCTCACATCCACAAACGACGTGGCCGCGATTTTCGGCAATAAACGCTACCCGCTGCGCCTGAACGCCGTTTTGCCGGAGCTTGACAGCGCAACCCGCACGCGCACGGTCCTGCTTGATTTTGTCGGCTCCGAACTTCCGCCGCTGCGCGACACTGGCGCGCTGGTCCTGACCCAGATGGTCACGGAGCGCGGCGCATGGGTGCCCCTTGCCGCGCTGCAGGATGCCCCGCGTGGCCTGTGGCGCCTGATGACGGTGACCGATGACGGGGGGCAAACGCAGGTCCAGGCCGAAGCCGTGGAAGTGCTGTTCTCGGATGCGGAACGCGCCTATGTCCGGGGCACGTTCAGGGAAGGTATGCGTTACATCACGGATGGCCCGCACCGGGTCGTTAGTGGCCAGACGGTTAGCCTCCTGCAAGAGGCAGGCTGATGGAGACGCTTACGTTCCGCGAGCCGCGCATCGTCGCCCTGGCGCTTCTGGTCATCATTGCGGCCGGATTGTCCGCCCTGCTGGCCATCGGCCGACAAGAAGACCCGACGATCACGAACCTTTTTGCGACGATAACAACCCCCTACCCCGGCGCGGACCCCGCCAGAGTGGAGACGCTGGTCACCGCGGAAATCGAGGATGTGTTGCGCGAAATCCCGGAAGTGGACGAGATCAACTCCACTTCAGCCACGGGCATCTCGATCGTTCAGGTCGATCTGTCGGACACGCTGGCAGATGCCCGCATCGAACAGGTATGGTCCGAAATCCGCGACGCTCTGAGTGATGCAGAGGCTGAGTTCCCGCAAGGTGTGCTGACGCCGGATTTCTCCTCCGAAGGCGCGGGCACATTTGGCGCGATCATCGCGCTGTCGGCCACGCATGACGATGTGCCCCTGTCGATCATGGGCCGCTACTCCGAAAGCCTCGCCGATGCGCTGCGCAGCCTGCCCGGGACAAAGAACGTCGAAACATTCGGCGCCCCCGAAGAAGAGGTGCTCGTCACCCTCGACCCTGACCGGGCGGCAGCGCTGGGTCTGACGGCGGATGACGTCTCCGCCGTCATCGCCCGTGCTGACAGCAAGGGACAGGCCGGGCGCGTGCGCGGCAGGACCAGTGAGATGATCATCGATATCGAGGGAGATATCACGGCGCTTGAGCGTGTGCGGGAGGTGATTGTCCGGGAAGGCCCGGACGGTCAGGTCACCCGGCTTGCCGACGTCGCCTCGATCAGTCGCGGACCCCGCCTGCCGCTGGCGGAACAGGCCTTGCACAACGGCGCACCTGCCGTGCTGGTGGCCGCAAAGCTCGAAGACGGGTTAAAGGTTGATGTCTGGATCGCGCGGGTCACCAAGGCGCTGGCCGGATTTCAGGCCCAGGCACCGGGCGGTATTTCCGTCGAGCTTATCTTTGACCAGAGCCGCTACACCGCTGAACGGCTGGCCGAAGTTGGTGGCAACATGGCCATTGGCGTCGCCCTTGTCGTAGGTGTCCTGCTGATCACCATGGGGGTTCGTGCGGCCCTGATCGTCGCGTTGATCCTGCCGGTCGTGTCCCTTGCGACGCTTGCCACGATGAACATCATCGGCCTCGCGATCCACCAGATGTCCGTGACCGGCCTGATCGTGGCGCTGGGTCTGCTGGTCGATGCGGGGATCGTGATGACGGATGAAGTCGGCCAGCGGATTGCGAGAGGTCAGCAACGAATTGCCGCCGTGCGCGGCGCCGTCCGGCGCCTTTTTGCGCCGCTTTTCGCCTCGACCGTCACGACAGCCCTGTCCTTTACTCCGATGATCCTTCTGCCCGGACCGGCGGGAGACTTCGTGGGATCCATCGCCATTGCCGTCGTGACCATGCTCATGTGGTCCTTTGTCATCGCCGTGACGCTCACTCCCGCCATCGCGGGCTGGGCGATGCCGTCGCAACACGCGGTCAGCACTCTGGCCTCGGGGTTGAAGCTGCCGCTTGTCTCCGCAGCTTTCGCCGGGTCCCTGCGGTGGGCAGTGCGCAACCCCGTGCGGTCCGTCGGTTTTGCACTGGTGCTGCCGGTTCTGGGGTTCATGTCGATGCCTTTGTTGACTGCCCAGTTCTTTCCCGGCGTGGACCGTGACCAGTTCCATATCGAGGTGGATTTGCGCCCCGGCGCAGCGCTTGCCCAGACTGAAAAGGTCGTGCACAGGCTGGACGCACTGCTGCGTGGCGCACCTGAAACCACCCAGGTGTCCTGGGTTCTCGGCAAATCGGCCCCGGCATTTTACTACAACATGGTCAGCGCCCGCGATAACGCCGCGCGGTTCGCACAGGCGCTGGTCACGACCCGGTCGCCAGAAGCAACCGAGGCATTGATCGCCCGGCTGGAACGAGAGATCGGCACCGCGGCACCCGAGGCGCAGGTGCTGGTGCGCGGTCTGGTTCAGGGCCCGCCCGTCGATGCCCCGGTGGAGTTGCGCGTGGTGGGCTCCGACCTCGATACGCTGCGTGAGATCGGCGCGGACATGCGCCGCATTGTTGCAAACGTCGACGCGGTCACCCTCGCGCGCGGCACCGTCACGACCGGCGCACCCCAGGTGAGCGTTGACATCAACGAGGCCAAGGCACGCCAGCTCGGCCTTGATCTCGCAACCGTGGCGCGCCAGCTCGAAGCCGGTCTTGAAGGCGTTGCGGGCGGCTCCCTGCTGGAAGGGCCGGAAGAATTGCCGGTGCGCGTGCGCTTCGGGGACGCAACCCGCAGCGACCTGACCGCCATCGCCGACATGACCATCCTGCCGCCATCGGCCGCTGCGCTCTCACGCGAGGGTGATCTGCCAAGTATCCCGCTCTCGGCCATTGCGACCCTCTCACTGACGCCAAGCGAGCCCATCATCACGCGGCGCAACGCTGAGCGCGTCAACACGGTTCAGGCTTTCATCCTGCGCGATGTGCTGCCCGAGGAAGCACTCGTCGAAGTCCAGAATGCCCTGGAGGCCGAGGGCTTCGCCTTGCCTGCGGGCTACCGGCTCGAGATCGGCGGCGACAGCGATGCACGCGCGGAAACCCTGGGGAACCTGTTGGCATCGCTCGGTCTTATCGTCACCCTGTCGATTGCAGCCATCGTGATGACGTTCAACTCCTTCCGCCTGACGGTAATTGCCCTGGTTGTGAGCGTGTTGTCCGCCGGTCTGAGCATTCTGTCGCTCGCGATCTTCCAGTATCCCTTCGGGATCAATGCGATCATCGGGGTGATCGGGTCCATCGGCGTTTCGATCAACGCCGCGATCATCATCATGACCGGCCTGCGGGACGACCCGGAAGCCCGGTCGGGAGATCCGGGTGCCATGGTGGACGTGCTGATGGGATCCAGCCGGCACATCATCAGCACGACCATCACCACCTTCGGAGGGTTCCTGCCGCTGATCCTTGCCGGCGGCGGTTTCTGGCCGCCTTTTGCGATGTCGGTAGCCGGTGGCGTTTTGCTGTCGACAGTTGTGTCGTTCTATTTCACACCCCCGATGTTTGCGCTGCTTTACGCCCGTCGCGGGCGGGCGCCGACGCAGGACAGCGCCGTGCGGAACGCCCCGCAACCACCGGTAGCACTGGTGCAGGCGGCCGAGTAAGCGCGGGCTCACCTGTACATGATTATGAGAAAGTTTCGAACGCCCCGCGTGTTCAAAAGCTTGTGCAGCCTTCTGTTGTCACGCTAAAATTCGCGTCACAGCGTCGCACATTGTTACCCTCGTGTCGCAATTTGAAAAGTCGCATGCAGACGTTCTGTCAAAAGAGTTCAGAGGTCGCACCCTGCTTTATGGTGCGGCAACAAAGGAAAGCCAATGTCGGACGAAGACGATATCATCCTCTCGGAGCTGGACGACGAAGAACTCGTTCAACAGATGTTTGACGACCTTTACGACGGTCTCAAGGAGGAAATCGAGGAAGGCGTGAACATCCTGCTGGAACGCGGATGGCAACCTTACGATGTGCTTACCAAGGCCCTTGTCGGCGGTATGACCATCGTCGGCCACGACTTCCGGGATGGCATTCTCTTTGTGCCAGAGGTCTTGCTGGCCGCGAACGCGATGAAGGGCGGCATGGCCATCCTCAAACCGCTGCTTGTCGAAACCGGTGCGCCGCGCGTCGGCAAGATGGTCATCGGCACCGTCAAGGGCGACATTCACGACATCGGCAAGAACCTCGTCGGCATGATGATGGAAGGCGCTGGTTTCGAAGTCGTCGATCTCGGCATCAACAATGCGGTCGAAGCCTACCTTGAAGCGATGGAAAAGGAAGGCCCCGACATCCTGGGCATGTCTGCACTGCTGACAACCACGATGCCCTATATGAAAGTTGTCATCGATACGATGGTCGAACAGGGCATCCGCGATGACTATATCGTACTGGTCGGAGGCGCGCCGCTGAACGAGGAATTCGGCCGGGCGATCGGTGCCGACGCCTATTGCCGGGACGCTGCGGTCGCGGTGGAAACCGCAAAGGAATGGGTTGGTCGCAAGCATAACCAGAAATCCGCCTGACCACCGTCACATGGAATGTGCGGCCTGTGTCGGATGCCCGGCGCAGGCCGTTTTCATGAAAGGGTGCCATGCAAGGTCTGAACGACAATAAGCTGACGGAGACCGGGCTGCCGCTGACCCAAAAGAGCGGCAGGGTTCTTCTCGTCGCCTGCGGCGCGCTGGCCCGCGAAATCATCGACCTGAAAAAGGCGAACGGCTGGGTGCATCTTGATCTCACCTGCCTGCCCGCGAAATACCACCTCTATCCCGATAAGATCACAGAGGCCGTCCGCGATACGGTGGCAAAACACGGCGATGCCTATGACACGATCTTCGTGGTCTACGCCGATTGCGGCACCGGTGGCCTGCTGGAGGCCGCCTGCAAGGAGCTTGGCGTGGAGATGATCGCAGGCCCGCATTGCTACTCGTTCTTCGAAGGTAACGACCGTTTCGCCAAGCAGGCAGAGACAGAGATCACAGCCTTCTACCTCACCGATTTTCTCGTGCGTCAGTTCGAGGCCTTCATCATCAAGCCGATGGGCCTCGACCGCCATCCCGAACTGCGCGACATGTACTTTGGCAATTATGAAAAACTGGTCTATCAGGCACAGACGGACGATCCGGCCCTCACCGCGAAAGCGCGCGATTGTGCAGACTTTCTGGGCTTGGCCTTCGAACGCCGCCTGACAGGGTATGGTGACCTTGCCACCGCCCTGGCGAAGCTTTGATGCGGCGATCTGCCGATAACCGCTCCACCACCACAATTTCCGGAGGAAATTAAAACATCGCGTGACGCCGAAGGCGTCGCCTTTCAGGTCACGCCGCGGCAGCGGCCGCGACAGAGCGGATGCGCTCGATCATTGCGCGCAACCCGTTGGAGCGCTGCGCCGACAGGTGATCATTGAGGCCCAGCCGTTCCATTTCGGCGCGTGCGTCCACGGAGATCACCTGTTCCAACGGCAGCCCGTTGTACAGTTTCCTCAGAACCGCGATCAGCCCGTTCACGATCATCGCGTCGCTTTCCCCGTCAAACTGCAGCACGCCGCCCTCCGTGAGCGCATGCAGCCATACCTGGCTGGCGCAGCCCTCAACCTTGGTCGCAGGCACTTTGAGCGCCTCCTCAAGGGGGGCCATCGCCTTGCCCTCTTCGATCACCAGCCGGTAGCGATCCTCCCAGTCTTCCAGAAACTGGAAGTCTTCCACCAATTCTTCAAAAGCAGCCTGCGCCATGCCGATCCTCATTTGTTGCGACTGAGGTAAGCCGTGACCTGCCAAAGGTCCAGCCCTGCCTTGACGCTTTTCAAAGGACATCAGATGCGCTAGTCCGAAGTACGAAAAACAATTGGCAGGCAGCATGCGCAAGACAGTTTCCGCCCTCGTGGTCTCGACCCTGGTCCTTTCGGCCTGCAGTACGCGGCTCAACCCTTTCAATTGGTTCGGCAATGGCGAGTCGGTGCCCGTCGCCACCGCCGCGTCCGAGGAAAAGAATCCGTTGCTGCCTGAACGCTCGGGCATTTTTCAGTCCCGACGTGACCGCGAAGCCATCTATCAGGGCACCCCGATCGAGACCATTGACGAGCTGATCATTGAACGGGTCCCCGGCGGCGCCATCATCCGGGCCACGGGCACCGCGGCGGTACAGGGGATTTACGACGTCCAGCTGACGCCCGCCAACAAGGATGAGCAAGCCGAGGACGGTGTTCTGACCTACCGGTTGGAAGGGCTGCGCCGTGACGGAAGCGTCGCGCGCGGTGCACCTGCGACGCGGCAGGTCACGGCGGCGCGTCGGGTCACCGACCGCACGCTGGCGGAGGCCAGAACCATTCGGGTGGAAGGTGTTCAGAACGCGCAGCAGGCACGCCGCTAGGGTCGCCTGTTCAGTCCAGCGACACGATGCGAACGTCAGAGTTATCCGCCGCCAGCGCAATCTTGCCGTCACACAATCGCAGCGCATCAGCACCGAACACCTCTTTGCGCCAGCCGGACAGCGCCGGCACGTCGCGCAGGCCAGCCGCGATACCATCCAGATCAGCGGCGGAAGCGATGAGCTTTGCAGCGACGCCGACGCTTTCGGTTTTCGCCTTGAGCAGCACCCTCAGCAGATCTGCCAGCGCCGGGTTGACCTGCAGCTTGTCGCGGGACCGGTCAGGTTGCGGCATCTTCTCCGGCGCACAGGCCACGCCCGCGGCCACGGCTTTCAGAATGCCCTCGGCGATATCGCCCCGTCGGGCCTCTCGCAAAAGCAGCCTTGCACGCCCCAGTTCCTCGGGGGTCTTGGGCTTGTTCGACGCCAGTTCTACCAGCGCGTCATCTTTGAACACCCGGTTGCGGGGCACGTTGCGCTCCTGCGCATAGATCTCGCGGAACGCCGCCAATTCACGCACGACGGCGAGGAACTTCGGTGAATTCGTGCGCGTTTTCACCCGGCGCCATGCCTCGGTGGGGGTCACCACATAGGTTTCGGGGCTTGTCAGCACGGTCAGCTCTTCCCTGACCCACCGGCTGCGCCCCGTTTCCTCCAGCTTATCGGCCAGAAATTCGTAGATGTCACGCAGGTGGGTCACATCAGCCAGCGCATAGGTCTTCTGGGCCTCGGTCAGCGGACGGCGTGACCAGTCGGTAAACCGCGAGGTCTTGTCCAGCTGCTGTTTCGCTATGCGCCGGACAAGCGTTTCATACCCCACCTGTTCGCCGAAACCACAGACCATCGCGGCGACCTGGGTATCGAACAGCGGCTCGGGAAAGACCTGCGCGTCAACGTAGAAAATCTCAAGATCCTGCCGTGCGGCATGAAACACCTTCACCACCGAAGTATCGCGGAAGAGATCGTAAAGCGGTTCGAGCGACAGCCCGTCAGCCAGGGGGTCCACCAGCACCGCACCGCTGTCGTCCTTGCCAGGCATCGCCAGCTGGATCAGGCACAGCTTGGAGTAGTAGGTGCGTTCGCGCAAAAACTCGGTATCCACCGTCACATAGTCAAAGGTGGCCGCTTCCGTACAAAAAGCAGCAAGTTCCGCAGTCGTTGTGAGTGTTTTCATTCGGGCTTTTCTTTTTCTTCGAGTTTGTAAAATTACCCAGTCTTGAAACTGTTACACGACGCCTGCGCCTTTGACCAGAACCCGCCCGGGCCCCGCCTGTCACCGCAGCATGATCGGACGTCGGTCACCAGCCGCAAAGCGCCTCAGCACCGCCGGGTAAAGGATATGTTCCTGTGCGAGAACGCGCGCGGCAAGGGTCGCCTCGGTATCATCAGGCAGGACGGGAACCTCCGCCTGCCCCAGTATCGGCCCGTCATCCAATGCGGCGGTGACTTCATGAACCGTGCAGCCGTGCATGGTGTCACCCGCGTCCAGCGCGCGGGCGTGGGTATGCAGACCCCTGTACTTTGGCAGCAGCGAGGGGTGGATGTTGAGCATATGTCCCCGCCACGGATCGACAAATCCAGCCGTCAGCTTCCGCATGAACCCGGCAAGGCAGATGATCTCGGGCGCATGGTGCGCAATGGCCCCGGTGATGGCATGTTCAAAAGCGACGCGATCCCCCTTGAACGGCTCGTGACGCACAACTTCCGTCGGCACACCGGCGGTTTCGGCGATCTCCAACCCACCTGCCTTCGGGTCATTCGACAAGACGACACAGGCCCGCGCCGGATGATCATCTGTCATGCTCTCCAGCAGCTTTTGCATGTTCGAGCCGCTGCCCGAAATGAAAATCGCAACGCGCTTGGTCACGAAAGGCTGCCTGTGTAGGCGACGCCCGGCTGATTGGTGACCGTTCCGATGCGAGTGACGTCTTCGCCAAGCTCGGACAGGATTTGCGTGATCTTATCCGCCTGATCGGGGGCCACGACTAGGATCATGCCGAGCCCGCAGTTGAAGGTCTTCAGCAACTCGCTTTCAGACATGCCGCCGGTCTGCGCCATCCACTGAAAGACCGGCGGCAAGACCCAGGTGTTCAGATCGATCTGCGCGCCCAGACCCTCGGGCAGAACCCGCGGCAGGTTCTCGGTCAGCCCGCCGCCGGTGATATGCGCAAGCGCATGCACACCCCCGGCCCGGATCGCCGCCAGTGCCTGCCGTACGTAAAGCCGCGTGGGCGTCAGAAGCTCGGCCCCCAGCGACTGGTCTGACCATGGGCAGGCGTCCTGCCATCCCAGACCGGAGAGCTCCACCAGTTTCCTCACAAGGCTGTAGCCGTTCGAATGTACACCGTCCGATGCCAGCCCCAGCAGGACGTCTCCCGACGCCACGTCGGCGGGCAGATCACGGCTCCGCTCCATCGCGCCGACGGAAAAGCCCGCAAGATCGAAATCACCCGCGGGGTACATGCCGGGCATCTCTGCGGTTTCTCCGCCGATGAGCGCACAGCCTGCACGCTCACAGCCCAGTGCGATGCCTTCGATGATCCGCGCGGCCTGATCTGTGTCCAGCGCGCCTGTCGCGAAATAGTCAAGGAAAAACAACGGCTCAGCGCCCTGACACACCAGATCGTTGACACACATGGCAACGAGGTCGACGCCCACACCATCAACATGGCCCGTGTCGATAGCGATGCGCAGCTTGGTCCCCACGCCATCCGTGGCGGCCACAAGGATCGGGTCGGTATAGCCGGCGGCCTTCAGATCGAACAGCGCGCCAAAACCGCCCAGACCGGCCATGACACCCGATCTGTTGGTGCGTCTGGCCGCCGGTTTGATCCGGTCCACAAGCGCATTGCCCGCGTCGATATCGACACCCGCATCCGCATAGGTGATCCCGTTTTTGGGCAGTGTCATGGTCCGGTCCCTCGCATCACAGATTTCTTGATCGCGGGTTAGAGCATTCACGGTCGGCATGCAATGTCCGCCAATGGTTTGCAGCCCCTTGACGCCAGCAGCGCCCCGGCTTACCCACGCATTCATGGCGGGCCTGTAGCTCAATTGGTTAGAGCAGAGCGCTCATAACGCTTTGGTTGCGGGTTCAAGTCCTGCCGGGCCTACCATAGTTTCCAACCGCTTGATGTGACGCGTGTTCCCGGACACCGGGGCGTGCCGGTCCGCGGTCCGGTCTGACCGTTTGGGGGCACGCCGGACCTGCCGGACATTCATCGCGCGATGACAATATCCGCCCGCAGCCCGCCCAACCGGTCCGACGTGCTGAGCCGCAAGACACCGCCATGCGCACGGGCGATATCGGTGGCGATCGCCAGCCCCAGACCGACGCTGCCGCCCTTGTCCTGATTGCGCGCCGGATCGAGCCGCGTGAAAGGTCGGGTCGCCTCGGCTCTGCGATCCTCGGGAATACCCGGGCCGTCGTCCTCCACCCGGATGCGCAGCGTTTTATCGCTCAGCATCACCGACACCTCGGCATGGGCGCCATAGCGCACCGCATTCGAGATCAGGTTGTCGAGGGCACGGCGCATCGTCGCGGCGTTCAGTTTCACCGTGCCCTCGCCATCGCCTTCGGAGGGGCGCAGCGTCACCTTGCGCCCGGCCCGGCGGGCGTCTTCAACCACGCTGGCGACAAGCGCATGTGGATCAACGGCCTCCGGTTCCCCCTCGCCGGCCCCTTTGACGAAATTCAGAAAGGCGTCCAGCATGTTCTGCATGTCATCGACGTCCTGCTCCAGCAGCGCACGCTCCTCGTCTTCAAGCATCGACAGGCTGAGCCGCATCCGGGTCAGCGGAGTGCGCAGGTCATGGCTTACCCCCGAGAGCATCAACGTGCGCTGTTCGATCTGGCGCTCGATCCGATTGCGCATGTCGAGGAACGCGTTACCGGCGGCGCGCACTTCCAGCGCGCCAGAGGGGGTGTAGGGTTCATGCCGACCGCGCCCGAATGCTTCGGAGGCGCGGGCCAGCCGCTTGATCGGCCGCAGCTGGTTGCGCAGGTACAAAATGGCGATGACGGTGATCAGCCCGCCAAAGAACAACATGTTGACGAAGAGCTGATGCGGGTTGGACGCCGAAATCCTGCGCCGGTCAAAGCTGATCTTCACAGGCCCGAACCGGGTATCGCAATAGACATTGACGCGGCGGTATTCGGTCAGGTCAATTGCCATGATCCGCATCCCTTCGCCCGGCAAGCGGGACACGATCACGCGCCCGGAAAAGTCAAACCAGTCGCGCATGTTTTCCGCCGGTACCGCCGCCCGATCAACCGGCGTCGCGGTGATGGCAAGTTGCGATGCCTGCTCGATCACACGCGTACCGACGGAGCCGCGATCCGGCGCCCTGTCGATGATATCGAGCACAAGCCGGAGTTCGCGGGCCACCGTATCGGTCATCTGCTGCGTGACATCTTCGAAATGCCGGGTCAGAAACAGAACGGTGACCACCAGTTGCAGGAACACGACGGGCAACAGCAGGATAAGCACGGCACGCGCATAAAGGCTGCGGGGCATATAATGTTTGAGCCAGACAAACGACATGCGCTAGACCCTAACGACGCCCCTGCCCTTTAGAAAGACCGAATGCCCATGCAGGCCCCCGACGAATTTGATCCCGAGATTGGCCGACCGACACCGCTGCGGCCGGGCCTGCGACGCATCGTGGCGCCCAACCCGTCGCCGATGACCTATCGTGGCACAAACACCTATCTTTTGGGCAGGGACGAGATTGCCGTAATCGATCCCGGGCCGGATGACAGGGACCACCTGGACGCCATTCTGGCGGCGATACCTCGGGGCAGCAGGATCACGCACATTCTTGTCAGCCATGCGCATCTCGATCACTCGCCGCTGGCGCGCAGGCTGCAGTCCGCCTGCGGAGCCCCGATCAGCGCCTTTGGCCCGGCAGAGGCGGGTCGCTCGGCCGTCATGGAGCGGTTGTTGCAGTCCGGCATGGCAGGCGGAGGTGAAGGGATCGATACATCGTTTTCGCCCGACATTCACCTGCGCGAGGGTGACAGGATTGCCAGCGCGGACTGGCGGCTCGATGTCATTCACACTCCCGGACATCTGGGCAACCACATTTGCTTTGCCTGGGGTGACAACTGCTTTACCGCGGATCACGTGATGGGTTGGGCCAGTTCTCTGGTGTCCCCCCCAGACGGGGACCTCACGGATTTCATGGCCTCCTGCGCACGCCTCCAGCAAAGAGACTGGGAGGCGTTTTTTCCCGGCCACGGCGAGGTGATCGGCGCACCCAACGCGCGGCTCGATTGGCTGGTCGCCCACCGCCTGGGTCGCGAGGTGCAAATCCTTGAGGCATTGCGCGCAGGCCCCGCCACGGCCGAGGCGCTCGCCCGCGCCATATACGTGGACACCCCCCCGGGCCTTCTTGGCGCTGCGAGCCGTAATGTTCTGGCCCATCTGATTGATCTTAAGGGGAAAAACCGGGTCATGGCGGGGGAGTATCTTCAGGCGACTACGGTCTTTGAATTGCGCTGAGAACATCGCGCTCAAATTTCCCGATTTCCTGCAATTCCCTCTGGACGCGCCAAAATACCGCTGCTATATCGCCCGAACCGTTCCGGCGTAGCTCAGCGGTAGAGCAGTTGACTGTTAATCAATTGGTCGTAGGTTCGATCCCTACCGCCGGAGCCATAATAAGCCCTTTAAGGTCAATGCCTTAGAGGGTTTTTTTGTTTTAGGTCATTTTCCACTGGCCGCTTGAATCGCCACGGAGTCGCCACCGCGAGGGCCTTAATCGATAATCCAAATACAAATGGCGTGGTTGGCTTGAGCAACTTTCCAAGACTCAAGTTTCATAATTTGACTTCCAAGCCATCCTATGGAAATGCTTGGCAAAAACGGATGGAGACAGAGTAGTTTATGGACTTCGCAACCCGAAAGCCCTTTTACGACAAGATTGAGCAAGAGCGCGAAACCAAAATCATTTCTTATGTGACCGGTGACAGGCAAAATGCCGAGGCTCAGATCGGGGCTGACTGCATAGACATATTTGTCGATTTGCTTGACGCTATCGGTCCGACCCAACGTATTTCTCTCTTGCTGCACACGAATGGGGGCAACACTGCTGCTGCGTGGCGTTTGGTTAACCTGATTAAAACGTTTTGCGATGAACTTGAGGTCTTGATTCCATATAAGGCTATGAGCGCAGGGACCTTAATTTCTCTTGGAGCGCAAAACATTGTGATGTCGAAACAAGCAGCACTTGGGCCTATCGATCCAAGTTTGACTCATCCACTTGGACCTCAAGCCCCCGGAGGCAACCAACTCGCTCGTCTACCTGTGAGTGTCGAAGCAGTCAGAGGTTACATGGACGCCGCAACTCAAGACCTTGGCATTAAGGATGACAAGGTTTTAGGTGACCTTCTCACTGATCTGTCAAATAAAGTTCATCCGTTGGTTCTTGGGGAGATATTTCGCTCAAGAGCGCAGATTCGCTTCTTGGCGGAGAAACTTTTGAAGGGGCACGTGAACGACACTGAGAAGGTGCAGGCCATCGTAGATTTTCTATGTGCGGACTCTGGAAGTCACGATTACACGATAAATCGGCGAGAAGCCGCTTCCTTGGGTCTTCCGGTAGAGAAGCCAAGTGTGGATTTTTATGATATACTAAAGTCTGTGCATCGTAGCTATAGTCAGCAAATGAAACTGGCAGAACCGTTCAACCTGCAAACAGTTGGCCCGCCAAATCAGGCTACGCAGTATCAATTGGTACGCGGAATAATTGAGAGTGTGGACGGTGGCTCTCATGGTTTCGTAACTGAGGGAACGATTATTCGATCTATGGTTCAGCCACCGCCGCCGAACCCACCGCAAGAGCAATTTCAAGACCAAAGGACGTTTGAAGGTTGGAGAACGTTATGACCACACACCGGAACGCAACTGACGCAAGCTACATTTATCGAGAAACATCGGCGCTTAGCACAATGCGAACCGACAATACTTCTGATACGGGTAACTTGCTGCAAGTCATCCGAGACTCGACACTGCTAGTTGGGCCGCAGTTGAATCCTCTGACACATGAGCAATCACCAGTCGCGCCCAATGGCGGCGTTCAGGCTGTGTCCAAAAACTGACTAACTAACTATCCAGTCTTTGCCTGCCGTTGCGCCCGATTGAAAAAATGGCGCGTGGCTTGCTCGCGTGCGTCTTTGTCTGTCATGACGATATTGCGCATCTCGTTATCCTGCTGAAACATCTTAACCATGCCTTGGAAGAACGCCTGTGAAAAAGCGTTGTAAACGACGTCCGCCGGGTTGTTACGAACCATCTCCGTCATCTCTTCATCCATGATCTCGCGCGTCACACGTTCAAAGCGCAGGAAGTCCTCGCGCGAAAACTGCGTACCGTGTCGTTCATTGAACGAGTCGATGATCTCCGAAAGCGACATCTCCTCTTCCTCGGTGTAGGGGTTTGCCCCAAACTCAGTGATTGGTTGCAATTCGGAAGTTTCGCCGGGAGACAGCGACGCGCTGCCCTCTTCGCCCTTTTGCAGCTTGAACGCGGACAAGTTCAGCATGTCGTCAGTGATGGTAATATCTGCGGGCACGTCACGAGATGGCAGCAGACGCGACAGCCACGAGGTGTAGGCGTAAAGTTTTTCGAGCCACGCGTCGTTCAACGAAACGACCTGCGCAACGAAGGCATAGAAGCGTTGGAAACTCTTGAGTAATTGCCGGAACTCTTCCTTCTGTGCCTCGTCCTCATCCAGATTGAATCGTTCGACAGCCAGTCGGACCGTGCCCTCCAAGGCAAGGCGATCTTGTGTCGTCAGATCGCCTTTAAAGAATTGGTCGGCGAAGCGTTCAACCTCGTCTTTGTGGATGTAGGTCGTGTTTGAGATGCGCTGTTCAAGGTCGTAGATTTGATTGAGATCGGTGCGTTCTTCGAGCGCAGTAGTCTCAAAGAACGGCGCGAAAGCCTCTTTGATCTCTTCCATTGTGTTTTGGAAGTCGAGGACGAAGGTGCGTGTTTTTCCCGCACGCGTTCGATTCAAGCGAGCAAGTGTCTGCACCGCCTGCAACCCGGCGAGTTTCTTATCAACATACATCGCGACCAGCTTTGGTTGGTCGAATCCTGTCTGGTATTTCTCTGCAACCACCAAAACTTGATATTCGTCTGTATCAAACTTCTTGGGCAACTCCGTTTCTGCAAAGCCGTTTGCAATGGCCTCTGTCCAGACATTACCATCCACATTCAAATCACCTGAGAAAGCAACAAGGGCTTTGAGGTCTGTGTATCCCTTGTCTTCGATATACCTTGTCAGTTGCTGCCAGTAGCGCAGCGCGTGTTCTCTGCTTTGGGAAACGATCATTGCTTTCGCCTGACCGCCCAGTTCCTTTGCGATGTGGCGGCGAAAGTGCTCAACGATGACCTCTACCTTCTGGTCAATTGCGGTCGGGTGCAGTGAAGCATACCGGGCCACCCTGCCCTGCGCTTTTCTACCGATGAACGCCGGGTCATCCTCAATTGTTTTTTCAAGTTGGTAGTATGCCTTGTAGGTCATGTAGTTCTGAAGCACGTCCAGAATAAACCCTTCTTCGATGGCCTGACGCATCGAATATAGGTGAAACGGATGCGGCTTAGCATCTGATTCAATGCGCCCGAACCGCTCAAGCGTTACGTTTCTGGGCGTAGCGGTAAACGCGAGGAATGAGATGTTTTTCTGAGGCCCGCGCGCCTTCTGAAACGCCAGCACCATATCCTCGATGTCATCAGAACTTGTTGCATTTCGGGTCAGCGCATCAGTCATTGCTTGTGCAGCCTTGCCCGATTGAGAGGAGTGCGCTTCGTCAATGATAACCGCGAAGTTTCTTCCTGCCTGTCCTGAGATCGCTGCCAGATGTTCGGTGCCGAATTTCTGGATCGTGGTGATGATGATGCGCGCGCCACCTACTATGGCCTCTTTGAGATCGCGAGACGTGCCATCGATCTTCTTCACGACGCCATCGGTCTGGGCAAACCCGCCAATGGTATTCTGCAGTTGACGATCCAGCACCAAACGGTCTGTCACGATAATCGCGGTGTCGAACAACGGTTGGTCGCTTTCGTCATGAAGATTGATGATCTGATGCGCGGTCCAAGCGATGGTATTTGACTTGCCCGACCCGGCACTGTGCTGGATCAGGTAGTTCTGTCCCGCACCTTTTAACTTGGCGTCTGCCAGCAGTTTGCGTACTGCATCGAATTGCTGGAAGCGTGGGAAGATCAGAACTTCTTTTCCGCCATCCCGTTCGAGGTGGATGAAGCGTCCGATCAGATCAAGCAGCACATCACGCGAGAACACTGCTTTCCCGTCCGGCAAGTTTTTATAGAGATAAGCAACACGGTTTTCGCCCGGCACATCCGGGTTCCCAGCACCGCCATCCCGTCCACGATTGAAAGGCAAGAAACGCGTTTTGCCGTTCATCAAGCGTGTTGTCATCGACACGTTGTCCTGATCTAGCGCGAAGTGGACGATGGCCCCCCGCTTGAAGGTCAGCAGCGGCTCACCGCCGGGGGAGCGGTCCTTCCGATACTGCTTTTCCGCGTGTTTGACATTTTGCCCTGTCAGCAGATTTTTCACCTCAAGCGTTGCTACTGGGATGCCGTTAACAAAAGTCGAGATGTCGATGGCGTTCTTGTTCTTGGCCGAATAGGTCACCTGCCGCATCACTGACAGGAGGTTGGCCTCATACAGTCGGTTCAGGTCTGGGTTCAGGTTCGACGCCGGATTAAAATAGCAGAGCGTGAAATGGATGTTTGGCACCAGCTTGATACCGTCGCGGAGCACCACATGGGTCGGGTTGTCCTTCAACGCTTTTTCGAGACGTTTCAGAACTTCGGCCTCAGCCTGCGCGCTATAATGATCTTCAAGCGTCTGCCAAGCCTCAGGTTGGGTGGTCTTCAGAAAACGGAACAGCAACTCGGTGTCAAGCGCATAGGCGACGCTGTAATGGGCCGCGCAGTCACGTTCGATGTATCCCTGCTCTGAGGTTAGACAGCCAACGATGTGCGTCTCAAAAACCTTCTCTTGATGAATGTCAGCCGTGGTGTGTGTTTCGGTCAAAGTTCGTCTCCACTACTGCCAAATCCGGGTTGAAACAGCCTTTTATAAAGCCTTTCCGCATAGGCATCGGTCATCCCTGCAACGTAGTCGCATACGCGGCGTTCTTTGCTGCTGTCGGTATCTCCATCCTCCCATGACTCAGAAGGTATGAGGGCTTTAGGGTCAGACACAAGTGCCTCAAAAAGTTTGGAAACCAACATCTGACCACGCCGCTCCAATTGCTGAACCTTCGCTTTTCGAATAATTAGATTGTAGGCCACATCATCTTTTAAATGCTTGAGAAGTTTTTCATGAGGATCAGGGAGGACAGCATTGAAGCCAAGCAAAGGATGCTCAAATCCTTCGTCACTTTTTTTGATGGTAACACTCGTGATGAACAAATTAACGAGGTTCGAAACCATCTGCTTTCGCTTGAAGCTGTTTTCAAAAAGACCTTCGCATACGGATTTGGCGTCAAAAGTTGAACCGCCGTGCTCGATCTGACCGCCAATGTATTCGAAAGCGCGCGCGATCTCTTGGCGAACCTCGTCTTTAGTCGCCAGACCACGTGCTACAATGTCTTCAATGTCATGAATCCCGTAAGCGATATCATCGGCGAGTTCCAATAAGCTGCAATCGAAACTGTGGTGCTTTGGCTTACCGTTTTTGGTTTCCTGAAACTTCTCGCGGTCCGCATCAGAGAACCCCTCAAGCACCCATTCCACCACCGGCCTTTCTTCATTGTGGTAGCATTTGGGTGGCTTGTTTATTTGGTTGTCCATATCAAACGCGCTCATGGCGCAAGGGTATTTGAGAACACTCAATAGAAGGCGTCTGGTAGGGTATATGCCCTTCCCGCGCTCTTTGTATTTCTCCAGCCGGGCCAAAATTCTAAGCGTCTGGCCGTTTCCTTCGAAACCACCGAACTCGAGCATAGAATAATGAAGTGCTTGTTCCCCTTTGTGCCCGAACGGCGGGTGGCCCAGATCATGCGCCAAACATGCTGCTTCAATAAGATCGCGGTTAGGAAACCAGTCTCTGATCTTCTCCGGAAAAAAAGCCGCTTTTTGTTGTAGGACTTCTAAGATGCCATAGCCGATCTGCGCGACTTCAATTGAATGGGTCAGCCGAGTGCGATGAAAGTCACCTTCACCAACCCCCATGACCTGTGTCTTGCCTTGCAGTCGCCTGAAGGCGGCAGAGTGCATTATGCGCGCCCGGTCACGCTGATATGGAGACCGTTTATCTTTCGGGCGATTAGGCTGGTCTTCGTGAAGGCGATGTTCAAAAAACTGATGGTTCAACTGATGACTTTCTAATCTTGGGTTTTTCATTTCTTGCTTTGGTAGCGATTCCTGCTTTCGTAAATTCTAGTCACCTACTTTTTTCGCATCGACCCGCCTTGAACGAAGCTGATCGGCACGCCCGCAAAACCGGGACGGTTGCTCGCACGGACCAGTGAATCGACCTGTTGCGGTTTTTTCTTTTGAGAGCGTCGCTTGCTCTTAGAAGGCTTTACTTGCTTCGTTATGGGGGACAAATACCCGGCCTGTTCTAGGTCCTTGCGCAATCGGGATGCCTTCTCCCCTAAGCGACCACGTTCGGTAGGGTCTGCACACTCAACCAACGCCGCTTCGAGAGACGCCAACATCTTTTTCAAAGGCATTGCTTTGCTCACGCGCCCATCTCCTCTTGGATGGCGTCGAGGCGGCGGTCGGGGGTGCCGGATTTGGCGTAGGTCTCCACGTCAATCTGGCCCGTGACAGCGGCAGTGATCAGGGCGGAGCGGTATTCTCTGAGGCGGTCGATAGAAGCAGTGATAGCTTCTGTGACACGCGAGTGTCGCCTTTCCAAATGAAGCAGCCGTCTAACAATTTGATCCTGTTCATCAAGCGGAGGCATCGGGATCACTAGTCGCCTCAGTCTGTCGAGTGTTATTTCCTTAAACGTCGCTCCCTTTGCCGATTCATCGAAGAAAGAAAGAGAGGGTTTCGATTTAAGTGCAAAATAGAGATAGTCGCGCCTGACCCTAGGCCCCGGCGAAATTTTGGCGGTGCCTTGAGTTAAGTTCGCACCCACCAGTTCATCAGGAACCCTTAAACATTTTCCGACAGTTGCGCGGATTGCCATTACGAGGTCGCCCCGCTCCAAGGCAGAGCGTGAATAGGATTTTGCGATCTCTGGTGACGTGTGGGGATAATCTGACAGAGGCAGTGCCTCTCCCTTCATGTCGCCCGTCCGAATGTACGGGATTCCGCCTTCATACTCCGGCCCCGCTTGAACGATGCCATACGTAATGACAGTGCCGGGTCGCACAACATGCTTCAGCTGAGCATCATTCCATAGAGCGGGGATACTTGAGATGAAGGCATTTCGAGATGGCTTTCGGTCACTATGTTCGCGCGTGTTTCCCGTGACCTCGTGCGTGATCCGAGCGTCTTTTTCTTCCTCCAATCGTTCTGCCAACCGCTGCTTTTTCTCGATCAGCAGGTCTATTCTTGCGGTCTCGCGGTCCAGAAAGTCGGCAATCTGGCGTTGGGTCGCGAGGTCAGGGAGCGGGACTTCGATGTTCGATAGCGTAGATGGGTTGATCGCCGGATAACTGACACCGGTGGATTGAGATACAACTTGTTCAACGAACGGATTTGATTGAACGACGCGATACAGGAAGCGAGCGTCGGTGCCTTCATTGGCGCGCAAAACGGCGAACCCAGTCGAGGCAACTTGTGGCGTATCCGCCGGTTCGATTGCGGCAATCGCTTTCAGGTAGGTGCGAACTGTCGATACGAGAATGTCGCCCTCACGAACCGGTTTGCGGGCACGACTAGGCGAAGCCGCGAAACGCATACGTTCTTTGTGCGTCACACCTTCCGCCAGTGAAACACTGCCAATGTCGATGTAAACGAACTCCCAGTCTGGGTCCGTCGTTTCCGGCAGCACTGCCGGATTCACGTGGCAACAGTGCTTGAGCGGACGCAATGACGACCGAACGCTCTCGTCCCAATAGTTCACTCAACCACCTCCTGCAGCAGACCTGCGATCTCTGCTTCCAGCGCCTTCAACTCGGCGTCGATCTCATCGAGCGGACGAGGCGGCACGTATTTATAGAAATAGCGGTTGAAGTTGATCTCATACCCGACACGCCCGACGCCGCCATCCTGCGCATCGGTGTGGGTTTCATCCACCCAGGAATCGGGGACGAAGGGCAGAACCTCGTGTTTCACATAGTCCCGCCAGTCCTCGTTCAGCGGTACCAGCTCGTGATCTCGCAGGCTCGTGTCCGGCTGCAAGTTGCCTTTCGAATCCTTCTGAACCTCCCCGTCCTCATCCGCAAACTCGGCACTTGCAGCGATCATCTTTATCAGCTTTGCATCCCGTTCGATGCCGTCCATGTCGAGAACCAGTTGCAGACGCTCCAAAAACTCGCCTCGATTTCGAAACTCGACCTCGTCGAACTTGTCACGGAGCGTATCCATGACCCGGTTCTGAAATCCCAAGTCGTATTTCTGGAAAGCCTTGGTGCCTTCCAAGGCCTGACGCTGTTCGTTATTTCCCTTGAAAACTATCCGCCGAGGACGCTCGACGCGGACTTCACGATACCCGAAATCGGTCGTATCGAAGATCTTCGAGACGTCCTCCCACCCTGCGTTGCCGTTCAGCATGTCGTGATAGATGTGGGCGATCTCCTTGGTGGCCTCCTCGGAGATTTCCCGGCGCTTCGACCCGAGCGACTTGCGCATGGACTTCCAGAAGCGCTCCCCGCTGGCTTCGATCAGTTGCACCTTGCCGCGCCGTGCAGTGTGCTTACGGTTGGTGAGCAGCCAGACGTAGGTCTGGATGCCAGTGTTGTAGAAGAGGTCCGTGGGCAGCGCGATGATTGCCTCGACCCAGTCGTTCTCAAGCATCCAGCGGCGTATTTCACTTTCGCCTGACCCGGCCCCACCGGTGAAGAGCGGCGAGCCGTTCATGACGATGCCGATGCGCGAGCCTTGCTCGTCATTTCGCATCTTGGAGATCATGTGCTGCAGGAAGAGCAGCTGCCCGTCCGAGATGCGTGGCAGACCCGCGCCAAAGCGACCGTCCATGCCCTGTTCCGCCGCCTCGTCCTTGATCGGGTCGGCGTATTTCTTCCATTCCACGCCATAGGGTGGATTGGAGAGCATGTAGTGAAAGCGTTTGCTGCTGTGCGCGTCCTGCGTGAGCGTGTTGCCGAAGGCGATGTTCTCGGGGTTGTGCCCGGTCACCAGCATGTCGGATTTACAGATCGCGAAGGACTCCGGGTTGAGTTCCTGCCCGAAGAGTTCGACGCGTATGCGGTCGTTGAGTGCCTTCATCTCCATCTCGGCAATCGCCAGCATCCCGCCTGTTCCTGCAGCGGGGTCATAGACCTGCCGAATGACTCCGGAACCGGTCAGTGCGTCCTTGTCATTTATAAGCAGCAGCGAGACGATCAGGCGAATGACCTCGCGCGGGGTGTAGTGTTCCCCTGCCGTCTCGTTCGAAATTTCTGAAAAGCGGCGGATGAGGTCTTCGAAGAGATACCCCATCTCAAGGTTGGAGATCGCGTTCGGGTGCAGGTCGATCTGGGTGAAGCGGTCGAACACCTGATAGAGTAGCCCGGCGTCATTCAGGCGTTTGAGTTGGTCGGTGAACAGGAATTTGTCGAGAAAGATGTCGCGGACGTTGCCTGAGAATTTGGTGATGTAGTCGAGCAGGTTTTTGTGGATGTCCTTGGCGTCCTGACCTTTAAGCGAAGCGAAGGTGAAGCGGGACAGGTTGTAAATGCGGATGTCCTGACCGACAGCGCCAGAGAGCAGCGTGTCGCGTGCCTCGTCATCCATGTCGTTAGGCAGAGATTCAGCCATGTCGAGCACGTTTTGTTTGCTCTCTTCAAGTATGCAGTCAAGGCGACGCAGCACGACGAAGGGCAGGATGACTTTTCCGTATTCGGATTGCTTGAAGTCACCACGGAGCAGTTCAGCAATAGACCAGACGAACGAACCAAGTGATTTGATGTCTGCGCTCATGATGTGTTGCCTGCCCTATCTCTGTGTTCTTATTCGGGAATCCCCCGCTCTAGCTTGGGTTGCACGCTAGCATACGAAATTGGACGTATCCAAGGCGGCTTGTGGAAAATGGTTCAAGGGACTTCCTCAAAATAGGTGTGTCGCCCCGAAATATCCCAAAAAACTCTGGAAACCCGAGGCTCAGCGCACCCCCCGGCACATCACCCTCACATGGAAGGACCCAAGCGACGCGCCGTGACAGAGATCAGTTAACCAGTGAGCGTTGGACACCCTCGTAATGGTGAAGAGGTTCAAAGAAATCGCGTCATCTGGTTCAGGTGGACCGTGGTGGACCGTGTGGACCGTCCACTCTCTATGTAGCCCCTGAGATACCAAGTCATTGACCTGCTACCGGTCGGTTCATCAGAGACTCTTTCTCCAGATTAGGGTCCACCACGGCCCACCAATGGAATTTCCGCATGAAACTAGGTACTTGGAGATGGGCCGCAGGGTCCACCCTACGGCCCACCACGGTCCACCAAAAAAATTGGCCCAGCGCGCCTTATTCCGGCCTCCGCCACTTGTTGCTGGTCTTGGTTTTTACTTTGATCCAGCCGATTTGGCGCAGCACACTTGCCACGCGCTTTTGGACGGGCTGCGTCTGGCGCTCGGTGGAGACATTTAGAGCGTCAGATAAAATTTCGGAAATTGTGACTTCCATCTTTACTTCGGACTGGTCGCCCTGCGGCTTGTCCAGCCACGGGGCCACGTCATCGACCCAGCTATCCGAAACATAAGCCGCCGCCTGCACAGGGGCCGCGTGTTTAGATTCGAACTCACGATCCAGCCACCATGATTCACCCTCCTTGAAGGCTGCAACAGCCTCGGCGAAAAGCTGATCCCGTTCGTCTGCCAGCGCATCTACATCAATGACCTTACGCACTGCCACTGGCCAGAACCGCCTCCCCCCTGTGGCATCACGCAAGAATTGGTCATCATTGGTGGTCCCGACAAAGACGCACTGACGAGGGAACGCTTCATCAAATTTGGCGTATGGCATCCGCACGCGGTCCACTGCACCAGACAGAAATGCTTTTAGGTCCTCAGCATCGCTTGTGCGTGATGGTGCTAGTTCAGCCAATTCCACCAGCCACTTTCCTTGAAGGTGACGAATGGCGTCGGTTTTGTCGCTCCGGATTGAGGGCAGTGTTTCGCTGAAATACTGTTCCCCGGCGAGAGCCTTGCACATCTTGCTCTTGTTCTGGCCTTGCTCCCCAGACAGGACAAGAGTGTGATCATGCTTGCACCCCGGATGCATGACCCGCGCAACCATGGCGATAAGAAACTTGCGTGATACTGTGCAGGTGTATGGGGTATCGTCTGCCCCCGCATAGCGCACCAGCCACGACTCCAGACGGGGAGCACCATCCCACCGCAGCGCGTTCAAATCGTTTCTGATCGGGTGATAGGCGCGTTTCAGCGCCACGGTCTTGGCAGCGTCCGCCACCAAATCCTTGCCGACAGTTTCAAGCCCGCGCTTTTCCAGAGCCATCCGGGCAATTGATATAGCCGCGTCTGTGAGTTGCCCGTCTTGCCATTCATCTCGACCGGTCATCTGGTTATGAGCTAGGCCCGGCAAGATGGCTTCGAGGTCGCGGCTGAGGTAGAGCGTTGTGTTGTGCAGGTTGATGACCAGTTTGTCGCCCCGCAAAATCGGCTTGCCTTCACTCGGCAGGACGGGCACGGCTTCTTTGCTGATCGGTCCGTACATCAATGCGAAGGCCTCAGCGTCAAGACTCAGTAAGTATTCTTGTTTCCGATCAGCTTCGCTCTCTTCAGCCGAGATATGTCTGATACGATCCAACTCTTCTGAGGTCCAACACTCGTCGATCAGCTTCATGCCCTCTTCGATGTGGCGTTCATGGGCGGCGGCATTGTGCCAGCCGTGGCGATATGCTTCCCGCAGGATCGTAGCAGCGGTAAGGCCATCTCCGCCGAAGGAGTTCCATGCATCGTCAGTTTTAGCAGCGTCATAGCTTGGATGTTGGGCGGACCACTCATGGAACAAGTCGCGCCCATCTTCGTCGCCGTCCGTCTCGTGGTGCAGCCCCATACCGATGTGCAGCCAAGAGTCACGGCTTTCCATATCCGGGTTCGAACCATCGTTTAAAATGGCCATTAGCGCCTCGGCCACCTCAGCGAAGGGCAACCCGGTCTTCTCGCCGTTGCTCTTCTTGCGCGGTTCAGGAGAGTCTTTGCGAGCCTTCATTACAATGGGGATCGGAGGCATAGTCTTCTCCTTCAGGGCTTTTACCAAACCCGCGATGTCACCCTTGACCCATTCATAGCATCCCCAAGGGGCGACGGTGCCGGGAGCCACGATGTAGCTGGGGGTTCCCGTTGCAGTTTCGCTTTTGACGTCTATACCGGGGGCGACCTTGCCATTTGAAGACAGGATGCCGGGGACGTAAGTGAAAATTCTATGCTCGCCGCCGCCAGCAGTGCGTGCCACGAAGTCTGACTCGCACTCGATTTTCAGGTCTACGAGCGCAGCGAAACCATCTTTCTCGCCGTGCCGGTCCAAATCGACGACGGCCAGTCCGGTACCGGGTCCGGTCAAAACCCCAACAAGCAAATCGGGTTCCTTGCCCCACACTCGCTCTATCCGTTTCAGATCGGTCGTAGCCTTCTTGGCATAGTTGGTCCAGCGCGGCGACTTTGCCTTTCGCTTTTCGCCATTCTTCAACGTTTCGTTTTTGTAACGGAGTGGCATCACAGAAAATCCGTGAGCCGCCCATGCTTTGGCGACGGCTAGATTGGCACCTTGCGCCACCTCTGCCGTCGCGGTATTATGATACCGTTCCATTTGCTGTTCCGATTGCAGTAAGTTGAATAATCTAGAAGTGTGCGCCCGATGCCTGCGACCGGGGCGTTGGGCGCTTAACTTAGGAAGAAGAGCACCGCGACATTCTGGCTCATCGGCCTTTTTCAAATGCGACCGTGCGTTCAGCGGCCCATTCGAGCAAGCTGGGCGTGTGGTAGCGGATGGAGGCGCGACCGAAGACGGCATAAGGCGGGCCGTTCGGGTCGCGGTAGAAGCGGTATTTCTCCAATGTAGAACGTGAAAGGCCCAACAACTTGGCCGCCATAGAAGTGTCCACGTAGAGGGGAAGGTTTTCGTATTGCATACGTGTCTCCGTGCTTTCATTTGCACGGGCTAAGAAGCACACAGATTCAAATTCTCATAATCAGCGCAAGCATTGATAGTCATTTAATGGATTTTTTTTTCGACCTGACTGCATCCTCTTTTATCTCTCGTGCCCAACGAAAAATGGTTGGTTCAGAAGGCCGCCTGTTCTCTGGCAAGTGACCATACTCATCGTCGAGTTGTCGTATTATCTCAGCAGGCTTTACACCTAATATGACCCGCTCTTTGACAATGGGGTAGAATTTAAGCCGCTTGGGATCAGTGTCTCGACGCGCATCTCCTCCTCGTTTCGCCATCTCTTTTCCGCTTAGCGGACTTGTGGGTATCTTATAGGCTGCGGCTTCAAGAGGCAGATATTTGCTTGTTGCCTCGTCATTGCACGCATACTCCAGCCACTCAGGCACAATATGAAGTTCCAAAGCTACTTTAATAAATCCTTGAGGCGTCTTCAGTGCTGTTTCTCCCAACTCTTTCAGAATTGTTTGCATTTCATCAATTCTATCTGCAACGAGTTCCCGAGCGGCCTTTTCTCCTTTTTCCCATCGTTTTTTTGGAGGTAGGTACCCTGCATAAGGGCGCTGATCATTTTCCCGCTCAGGCGGCAAATAGCCAACAAGCAAACAAGCCGCTTGTCGAATTGTAATGACGGGGCGCGAAAGCCAAGCCCGCAGTTCTCTTAACTGACGTTGGACCAGATTTGGGTCTGGATTTTGATCTCCCCACAATTCGTCATTGTCACTCATGAACGGGTCACCTTTGAGCCGAATTTAAAAGGCAAAACACTTGAACCCAAACCAAGCGCCGCGCTAATTTCGACACCAATCATATCTGCCGCGCGTCTTTGCGGATCGGTAGCAAGGTGAGCGTAGCGTTTCGTTGTGCTTGCCTGCGAGTGCCCAAGTAGCCCACCGATTTGGTGCAGAGACAATCCCGCACCTGCGCCAACAGCGGCATTTGAATGGCGTAGATCGTGCAGGCGAGTGCCTTCGATACCGGCTTCACGACGTACCGCACGCCACAGGCGGTTTACGTCCGCTTTCGGCTTCTCGTGCGCGGTGCCTGCTGAAGTAGATGCAATCACGAAACGACCAATCCGGGGTATTGCATCCAAAACAGACAACGCAGCTGCACCTAGCACGATAACTTTCGCGCCCGTTTTGGAGTCTGGCAAGCGCAACATTCCACGATCAAAATCGACATGCTGCCACTCCAAATCGAGAATTTCACGCACCCGTGCGCCTGTCAGCAAAAGCAGTCGAACGGCAGCGACAGAGTGGGCGTCAAACTGTGCCATACGCTTTTCCGGTGCTGGCAGATACTTCAAACTCGAACCAACTGCTTTGACCTGCCACGGCAAGCCCTGAGTTTCAGCGCGGGCAAGCGCATCACCTAGCCGCTGCATCTCTTCCGACGATAAGAACCGCTCCCGACCTTTCTCTTTGAAGGCTTCAATACTAGTAGCGGGGTTTGACGTACCCTCTGGCAACAAAGCTAGGTCAATCGCCCAAGAGAACATTGCCTTGAGAACCGCCAACGCGCGGTTTGCGATAATTGGGCCACCTCTTGTTTTTTTGGAAGCGGTTCGCTTGGCCCCCTCCTTTTTGGCGGATGTTGTCTTCCGGGCGATGGCACTATGCAGCTTCGCGACCTCGCTCCGCGTCAGTGTAGCAGCCTTTCGAGTGCCAATGGCAGGCAGAATATGCGTGTCCAGCACGGCACGATATAGCTTTGCCGTGGAGGGTTTGCGTTTAGGTTCAACGTGCCGGGTCAACCACTCGTCTGCGATCTCAGCGACGGTATCCGCCGCTCTTGCCTCCGCTCTTTCTGCTGCCGGGTCAGCGCCGAGACGAACTTTGGCCAACATATCTTTAGCCATTGCTCTTGCCTGCTCAGGTGTCACAGCATCCGGGCTGCCAAGTACTATGCGTTTCTTGGCTATGCCTCGCCCACCAGCCCCGGGGCGATATTCCAATATCCAAGAGCGTGAACCCGAAGGGCGTACCAACAGCCCGAAGCCTTTCAAGGTGTCGTCAAAATAGACTACCGGTTTGTCGGTGGCGTTGATTGCCGCAATGTTGCGACGGGCGATCTTAATTACAGGCATTGCACTCTCCATCCGATCCGTGGCGACTCCAAATAGGAATCGCCACCGAGTCGCCACCACCACTTGAAAGAGATAGATAAGCAATCTAGTGAAAAATGCAAATATGAAAGCAAAAACAGTAAGTTATTGAAAGAACGTGAAACTGCGTGAAAGCCTATGAAACCCGGCTTCTATAACTGTTAATCAATTGGTCGTAGGTTCGATCCCTACCGCCGGAGCCAAAGGATTCAAGGGCTTAGCGTCACACGCTAAGCCTTTTTTCTTGCGGCCCCTCATCAGGCGCGAAGGGCCACCGGGATTTGCAGCCCAACCTTTTTGCGTCCCATGACGACCGAGGTCCGAAAGCGTCGCACGTTTGAATCCTCGAAAAACAGGCGTTTTGTCAGTTCTTCGAAATCGTTCATGTCAGACGCCGTGCAGATCAGACAGAAATCCGCCTCGCCGGTGAGATAGTAGCACTGCTGTACCATCGAGTCCCTTTGCGCACGTCGGGTGAAAGCGTCGATCTGGTCGAGCCGTTCACGCTCCAACTCGACCATCACGACAAATGTCATGGGTGTGCCGACTTTGAGCGGGTCCACAAGGGCAATATCGCCGGTCAGAACGCCACGCTCCCGCAGCGATCTGACGCGCCGCTGGATCGTGGCGGGCGACAAACCTGTCCCGGCCGCCAGTTCATCCAGCGACTGCCGCGCGTTGCGCTGCAGCTCATTCAGAAGCGTAACGTCTGTTTCGTCGAGGTTTTCCCTCATTTTTTCACCATTTTCGCAAGATTTCCCCGGTAACTAGACAAATTTGTAAGTATCAGGTCAAGGGATTGCGCTAAACTCATCAGATGATGACAGACACTCCCCTCCTTGATCCAGCGCCGGCACGCGCGCTCTTGTCCGTGTGCCCCGCCTACGTGACCTCTCCCTTGATCCGGACTGAATTGGCGTCCATGCCCTTGTGGATAAAGGACGAGACCAACAGGATGGGACTTGGCGCCTTCAAGGCACTGGGCGGTGTCTATGCGGTTGCGCGGTTGATCGAACACCATCTTGAGCAGGATCTTGCCCCTGACATGTTTGTTTCGGATCACGTGCGCGCCCGGGCTGCAACGCTTACCTTCGTTTGCGCCAGTGCGGGGAACCACGGCATGGCAGTGGCCGCAGGGGCGCGGGTTTTCGGCGCGCGCTGTCGTATTCACCTGGCCGAAACCGTGCCCGAAGATTTCGCGACCCGCCTGAAGGCGAAAGGGGCCACCGTCGTGCGGTCCGGCAGCACCTATGAGCAAAGCGTTCAGGCCGCGATTGCAGATGCGGAGGAGACGGGCGCGCTCCATCTCGCCGACGGCTCCTGGCCCGGATATACCGAGCCGCCCCGGTTGGTGATGGAGGGGTACACGGTTCTGGCAGAAGAAATGCGCGAGAGTCTGGAAGCCTCGGGCGACTGGCCGTCTCATGTCTATCTGCAGGCCGGGGTTGGCGGTCTCGCTGCTGCCGTGGCGTATATGATCCGCCAGACATGGGCGCAGCAGCCCGAAATTGTGGTGGTGGAGCCTGACGCCGCACCCTGCCTGCGCGACAGTGTAGCGGCATCCCGGCTGGTCACCGTGGCCGGACCGGTGTCCAACATGGGGCGGTTGGATTGCAAAACGCCATCAATGCTGGCCTGTGACATCCTGTCCGGGGCGGCGGACCGCTTCGTGACGATCAGTGACCAACAGGCGCTGGACGGGGTGCGGGCTGCACATAAGCTGGGATGCGTCAGCACCCCGTCGGGCGCCGCGGGATTGAGCGCGCTGCTGCTGGAACAGGATCCTCCGCCGCACCCGCTTGTGATACTGTCGGAAGGCCCTGTGCAAACGGGCTGAGAGCCACCGCCGGCATCTTCGATGCTGATTTAGTCGGGCGCGCGCGCATCCTCGCTGCGGTTTTCGGCGGTAAGACAATCGATCGCTTTGAGGATCTCGCTTAAGACCACGGGTTTTTCGAATCCAATATCCGCCCCGATGTTTTTTGCTGTCGACAAAATGGTTTCCATGCCCGGGTACCTCGTGGTGCCGGAGATCGCGATGATCGGCATCCGGCTGAACCCGTGATGATGCCGGACCCAGGAGATCAACCCAATGCCCCCGTCCGGGATCGCACGCCCCTGTTCTTTCACAATAATATCCGTAATGAGAACGTCGTAGGATACCTCGCGCAGCTCAATGATCGCCTGCGAGGCAGACGCCTTGGCCTGCACCTGGTGCCCGGCTTTTCGCAAGTCAGCCATCAGCGAATAGCTCACGGTAAATTCGTCTTCCATCAGCAAAACCTTGACCAAGTTCATTCTCCTGTACAGTTATCGTGCGCCAACGAACGACCAAATCCATAATCGACAACGAAACCTTTCAACTAAACGTAAAAGGGCCGAACTCGCTGTTTGTACAATTTTCTCTCATAGATAGAATAGCAGAAGGGAATACAAGCCTGGGGGAAAAGATGGATCAGAGTGCACAGGCAGCGGAACTGGAAGCTGCAATCGAGAACTGTGCCGCCGAGCCGGTTCACATTCCGGGCACAGTTCAGCCATTCAGCTGTCTGGTGGCAAGCGACATGCGCTCAGGAACCGTCCTATATGCGAGCGAAAACTGCGCAGACCCCTTTGGAATGCCGCTGGAAAATATCCTTGGTGGCAGCCTGCAAGACATGCTGGGCCGGGAGTTCTGGCACGAACTGCGCAATACGATGTCCCGGTCGGACAGGCATACGGCGTCTTTGCCGGTCGGCACGTTCGAGCTGGGCGGCGAAACGTACGACGCAAGAGCCCATGAGACCGACGGCAAAACCGTGGTGGAACTTGAAACCGCAAGTGCCGCGACAATGGGCGGGGCGTCTGCATTGAAGTCCCTGAATTTCGTGATGACGCAGGTACAGGAATGCGACTCCGTCGGGGGTCTGTGTGATCTCACGGTGGATCTGATGCGCCACCTCACCGGATTTGATCGGGTGATGATCTACAAGTTCGATGCTGACTATAATGGTGAAGTCATCGCGGAAACCTGCCGGGCCTCTATGGAGCCCTGTCTGGGCCTGCGGTTTCCAAGCTGGGACATCCCCGCGCAGGCACGGGAGATCATGAAGCGCACGCGCGTTCGGCTGATCGGCGACGTTGACCAGGACCCCATTCCGGTGGTTGCCGCGCGCGCCACCCTGCCACCGCTCGATATGACGTTCGCCAACAGCCGGGGCGTGTCACCCGTCCATTTGCAATACCTGCGCAACATGGGGTGCAAGGCCTCCATGACGCTTAACATCGTGGTCGAAGACACGCTTTGGGGTATTATCTCCTTTCAGCACAGAAAACCGAAAATCTGCACATCCATGCTGCGCGAACTGCTCGAAAGCTTCGTGCCGATATTTGCGTCCAAGCTGTTGACCATCCGTCAGAAAGACACACTGCAGCGCATCAAAATTCTTGAAAACAGCATCACGTCGCAACCCGGTGTCGACACGGATCTGGATCATCTGTTGCCAGAAGTCGGCGCGGTCGTCCTCGACGTAGTTGGCGCCGATGGCATCACCACGCTGAGCACGTCGGCCTTGTCCACCTTCGGTGTCATTCCCAAAAGAGAGCTGCTGGATCAATTGCTTGCCCTGTCGCTGGAGCGCACCGAGGATGTCATTGCGATAGAGAGCCTCGCCGAACTCTTTCCACAGTATGAGGACCAGTTAAACGGCTGTGCCGGTGCTCTGGTCGCCACCATCCTTCCAGATCGCGCGATTTCTATTTTCCGGCTCGCCGTCAAACACAAGGTCAGCTGGGCAGGTAACCCTGAAAAGACGATCGAACTGGTTTCGGGGGTCAAGCGGCTGTCCCCAAGGGCCTCGTTTTCGCATTATCTCGAAGACGTGAAGGGGCGCAGCAAGGCGTGGACCGAGGATGATATCCACTTCATCCAGCATGTCCGCACCTTGCTCCACGCCTCCGAACGCCAAAGCCTGCTGAACACGATGAACCGGCAGCAAGCCCTGATGATCGACGAGTTGAACCATCGGGTGAGAAACATTCTGGCGCTGGTGCGCTCCGTCTCCCGCCAGGCCCGACGGCGCTACGGGTCTCTCAACAGTTATGCCGCCGCGATGGAAAACCGTATTCGCGCGCTTGCGGCATCCCATGATCTGAGTGCCGCATCGCTGTCGCATCCGGTGTCCATCAAGAGCCTGATCCTCAAGGAGTTCGAACCTTTCGGCACCGAAGCCGCTGCCCGGGCGACCGTGACAGGCAAAGACCGCAACATGCTGGCGGATGTGGCACCGATCTTTTCGCTGGTGATGCATGAACTGACCACGAATGCCGCCAAATACGGGGCGCTGACTGCGGAAAATGGCATGGTTGATATCACTTTGGAGTGGTTGCCGGACGCCACCCGGATCGTATGGAAGGAACAGGGCGGCCCGCCCGTCGTTGTCCCCAATGACACAGGGTTCGGCACCGCCATGATCGAACAGGCAGTGCCCCATGAATTCGGCGGGAAGGCCATCCTGACGCTGGAGCCCGACGGTGTGCGGGCAGAGCTGATCGTACCGGACCGGTTTTTCGATGATCGCTCGGAGCCGGCGGAGATCCTGCGATCCCACTACACACAAGTGCCCTTCGAGGCGGAGTTCTGTGCAAAGAGCATCAACGGCACTGTTTTGCTGGTGGAAGACAACTTCATCATCGCCAAGGAAATGAGCGATCAGCTGCGGGAGTTCGGCTTTTCCCAGGTCGCCCTTTTCGCAAACGCCGAAGACGCATTGGAGCACGTTGAAACCGAGGTGCCTGTCCTCGCGGTTCTGGACTACAATCTTGGGGGTCAGAAAAACAGCCTGCCGGTGGCCCAGAAGATGCTCGAACTGTCGGTCCCCGTCGTTTTCGTGACGGGCTATGGCGAGCATACGATCATCACACCCGAGTTGAAACATGTCCCGATGCTCATCAAACCTGTCGCGGCCTCGGAGCTGAAGGAACAGTTTGCGCGGATCTTCTCGTGACCGGATGTCCCCGCAGCGCCGCTGGGGCGACGGTTGCAGTATCCGCGCCGTCACAGCAGAAGCGTCGGTCGCGGACCGTTCTGCAAAACAACCGGCGATTTCTGCAACACGCAAGCCAGGCCGACCACAGGTCTGCCGAGGCGACATGGGTCACCCCCGCCGGGTTCAGAAACCGCGATCACTACAGGTTGTGGCTGCGTACCCTTTTGCGCGCCCATCTGATCATCGGGCGCGCTGCCGCGGCAACCTGCATGCCGGAGGACACGCAGGAAAAACAGCGCATCGACGCGATTTGTGCGGACCTGACCATTTGCCCGCCCACTCCTGAGAAGATAACCGTGGCCTCATCGGACTGGGCATGGGGCGCGTGCTACGCGCTGAATGGCTCGGCACTGGGCGCTTTCATGCTCCTCAAGTCGGGCGCGGTCGCGGCGCCCTGGCCGGTACGGTACCTCGACCACATGCGGAACTACGCCACATCCGGTCAGCTTGCGATGTTCTTTAAGTCATTGAACAATCAGTCGCTTTGCCGCGAAAACGCGGCACTGGGCGCGCGCGCGGTTTTCAGCCTAATCGCGGGATCCAAGCCACGGGTTTAGCCCAGCCTGCGCAGCCGCGATCACCACAGGCAGGTCGCGGGCGGCGATATTCGGCAGCGGGCGGCTGCCGCGTGGAGGGGCCGCCATTTCCCTTCCTCCAATCGCCCGCATTTCATGTCGTTTTCAGCTTGTAACTCCGAGGTTTGCACGGCTATACCCGTCGACGGAGACGTGGCCGAGTGGTCGAAGGCGCTCCCCTGCTAAGGGAGTAGGCCCGGAAGGGTCTCGAGGGTTCGAATCCCTTCGTCTCCGCCACAGGGCTTTCGCAAGAGAGACCGGCAAACTCATGAGCGGAACAGTGGACGGCGGTCGTTTCGCAGAAGCGATGAAAGTGTACGACGGTTGCGCTGTCGCCCGTCAGCTCTGGTATCTTCCCCGACATCACCTGGGTTAACCTTCCTTGTCAGGGCGAAACACAGCGTATTGGCAAAATCAGACGCGTTTGATCCGCTGGATCTTCTGCACAGCAGCCGAGTTTCTCCGGCATGAGCATCGCGGAAGAAGATCTGTCGACCATCTCCGCCGTTGCATCTCGTGTCGGTATCGGAGGGTTGAGCCGCATGAAATTACCTGGATGGGCCTGCACGCCGAATCCGAGCCGGTCCCACACAGCAAAGCAAACAGAGGTGGCCAGGCCACCAGCAGAGAACGTTGTCGATTACGGTACTCACAGGCGCTATTACGAGAGCCAGCAAATCCTCACGTCCGCAGATGTCCACTTGAGGCGCGAACAATTCACTCTGGAATACTGAGAAAGTGATCGGCCCCGGATGCGTGGTCCCTTTTGATTTCTAGCGCAAAACCAGCTTGCTCCATCGGGTAAATGGTTTCTGGTGCGGACGGACGATCATCACAATTGGGATGAAAGTACTGGACTGTTTCGCGGTCCAGTTCAGTAAATTCATTCGTCGTTACTCACTAAGTCCAAGAGGCAGGAAGCATCACTCAAAATGTCAACTAATACCTGTTTCTCTGAATAGGTTAAGGTGTGTTTCTGCGTGACCCCATCTTCTCTTATGTGCCGCAAGGTCATCACATATCTGTCCGAGATTGTGGTCAAGACGGCGTTTCTGGCTGCCAGAAAGTAAGCAACGGAAAAGAAAACATAATTTTCAATTCCAAATTGACCTTCAATTATTTCGTACTGTAACTGGTAACGTCGCGTCGTTATCTGAAGTGTGTTTCGTCATTGCGTTTTGCAAAATTCAAGCCGTGAGTTTCGGACATCCATGTCTGCGACTTTACTATCATTTGGGATGAACGACGCCTGATACGTGATCAGAAAACGGATGATGGCGGACCTTTCACCTTGTATTTCGCAATATTGAGTTTCGGCGGAGACGTTGGGGTGTCCAATAACGCCAACGAAAGCACGGAAATTAGCGGTACATGTCTCATTGGCGATGCACTGAAGACCAGCTTTGCTGGCTCTCTCCTTTGCTAGAAGGAAACCGCCAAGCCCGAGCACCGCCGAGCCTAGTCGACACCTATAGGCATACTGCATTCGCCCTCTGCCAAGGGCCCCTTTCATGCGTCGCGGTAGAAAGACGCGTCTCGAAAATCACAAAGGTATTCCATCAAGAGCTTATGGGTGCGTCTGAGTACACCCAAAGCATGCGCGGAGTGCTGGTGACAACGATTTCGTGAACGAACCGCTGAGAGCCTGATGCATGGTTAACGCACCAGACGTCTGGCAGACCCGGCTGCGGCAAAACTGTAACCCCCACGGACCGTCTTCCGATGCGGCTGCGAGCTGGTGACATAAGCTTTGACCGCACGCCCTTGCTTCGTCGCAGAAACCGGACGGACCACATGTAAGTCCCGCCGGAGACCCCAACTCTCGCACGAACTGAGCTCGGCATAATCTGGTATGACCGCGGAGTATCCACACGCGATGACAGCTATGGCGTCACCCGGTTTTCGTGGGGTTCAACCATTGCGCGCACGGCGGAAATGCGCGCAGTTGGCGCGCGCCGATGGAACTTCATTCATAATTTCGACAAATGATTTAAGTAATCTATTGTGCCTGCTCACATAACCGTAACACTCTTCCGCCGATAATCACATTCATGACACGACTTAGTCCCATTCTCCTGAAATGCTTCGCCAAGAGCGCGCAAGACATGGGGATGTACACGTGGCGATTTTGAAACCGGACACCGCAGGACCGTCGAAATTCTCATACGCTGAGAGAGCGAGCAGACGCTGCGAACCAATCCGCGCGCGCGCGCGCAAGGTGAGCCATAGCTGGATCGGTTGCATGTGTCGGGTCTGGGTGCTCTGCCTGACCGGCGTGACCCTGGCGGCTCTGTTGAGTGCCTCGCCGGTGCAGGCCGGAAGTAACAGTGCAAAATTTCTTCTGCCGCAACGCACGATATCAGCGCCTGCGGGTTTCGCCGGGCTTTGCGCAAAATACCGTTGGGTATGTGCCCCATCCGCCCGGTCAAACATCAGTGAAGACGCGACACTGCGTGCCGCCAAGGCGATCAACAATCGTGTAAACAGGCAAGTTCGGCAGATCGAAGATCAGGTGCAATATGGTCGCGAAGAGCTGTGGACACTGCCAACGGCGCGCGGCGGTGACTGCGAAGACCTGGTATTGCTGAAAAAGAAACTGTTGATTGAACACGGCATCCCATCGGAGAACCTTTTGATCGCCACCGTGCTCGACCGGAAGCTGAACAGCCACGCGGTATTGATCCTCAGGACGGCCGGTGGTGACCTTGTCCTCGACAGCCTGACCAACAAAATCATGCCGTGGAAACGCACGGGCCACACATTCCTGAAGCTGCAAAATCCCGATGCGCTGAACCAATGGCATGCAGTTTTGGCCGGGGGTGTCATCAAGGACCGCCCGACGGCCTCACGCTAAGCCGATCCCTCGGCACTCCATGCTGGAGGCGCATGACCACGTAAAAAATTCTTCAGCAAAAGAAGTCGCTGGCCGAATGCCGTTTGGACGAAAAAAGGGCGCTCAGTGAGCGCCCCTGTTCGGATCTGACTTCGAGCTGGCATATTAGCCAAGTGCTTGAAGGGCCCAGCTCTTACCCGGGCAAAACACCGCCACCGGGACCAGGGCCGTCATCGCCAGGGCCGTCATCGCCAGGGCCGTCATCGCCGGGGGTCTCGCCACCCGGTGTGCCACCGGATTGCGTTGGGCCGCTTGGATCCTTGCCGTCGTTCTTGCGTTCCGTTTCATCATCAAAGTTTTCATTGATCGATGCTGTTGCAGCCTCCGTCAAGGCCAGCGCGCTGTCAGGGCAATACTCGAACATGCGCGACAGGATATCCGCGAAATCCGCACGTTTTGTAATGCGCTTGCGAATGTGTTCCGGAATCGTCTCCAGCTGGCAGACGTTGTATTCCTTGGCGATGGATTGTGTCGGAACACCTGCGCCCAATGTGGCGATGCCCGCCGCGACAACAGTCAGTTTAATAAATGCAGAGTACTTCATGATGACTCCTAAAGTTGGTTTTACTGGTTACTGACAAAGGCAAAACTGCCTTCGTCCCTTTACACTTTTCACAATTCACCGGCTGTGCGACCGCGCAATCCGGCTCAGGCCGCTCTCTGGGAGCGGCGGCGCATCGCGACAAGCCCACCCAGACCACTCAGCAAAAGCCAGGCACCGGCAGGCAGCGGCACGGTGGAGATGTTGCCGTAGATGCTGATGGTGGACGTGCCACCCTCGACGTTCGTCCAATACCCGGTGCCGGCGTTGTAGGTACTGCCAACACCCTTGTCAGCATCTGCCAGACCAAACCCGATGGACGTCAGCCGCAAGCCGTTGCCAAGCGCAACCGGCACGCCGAACGCGCCGGTGTCCAGAAAAAAGCTGCTGATCATATCAGGATTATTGCCGGCGGCTTCGTTGGCACTTGTGTCGTAGTACACGTCAGGTGTGTTCGTGATCCCGAAGCCAACGGTCTGGTCCAGTTCAAGCACCGAGGGCAGAACGAAAGCAAGGCTTAGATTGACGTTGCTGCTCCAGCTTGCGCCGGCGTGGTAGTTGGACTGGTTGTTCCAGGTGATTGTGCCGAGCAGGACATCGCCTGCTTTCACATCACTATGGTCGTAGCTGAAATTGAGGCTATTGACCTTCAGAGAGCTGGAATCGCCAATGGAAACAGTCGAACTGCCGTGGCTTGGCGTTCCCCAATGGAGCTGATTCGTGCCGTCTCCGACGAATTCAATGGATTTTGTCGCGCCGGTCGGGGCCTCTACTGTGCCGCCGAAAGAGCCTGTTACGATACTGGCTTGGGCGATGCTGCCGATGCTCAGGCTGAGCACCCCGGCAAGGGTTGCGTATTTCATCATTTTAACACCTCGTACTATTTAAAAAACGCCTCTTATTTGATCATTTATACAGGTGGCCCTTCACAATCAAGCCAAGGATGCGCCGCATTTCTGCCTTTTTCTCAACTGTACGTTTCCCCTACCGAACCTATCAGATTTGACGCGGCACATTAGCGCCACAGCAGAAACGAACCGAACCTGAGCGTGCACATAATTCTGCCAGATTTCGGCCCGGACAACACGCCCGCGAAGAGAAAGGGACACGCCCTACGCCAATGAAAAGGAACAGCTTTTCCGAAGGAACGGCGCGGCCCGCGCAAGCGATTTCCTGCCGATCGGTCGGCAACGCCTTGACAGGTGAATGGTTAACGAACTTCCAGCAAAAAAGACGGGTTTCCGCGTTCACAATTTGTTGCGCAAATGCCACTTTCGACAGAATGATCACACATTAACCAGGAAGTTCCGGGGCAAACCGCGACCACTGACCGTTTATTGGAAACGGTGGGAGGCGACTCGCATCACACGAATACGTCGCGGCAGGCGCGAAAATTGATGTACATCAACGCCGACCGCGCGCAGGCCTGATAGCGTCACTTGAAACAACTTGAAGGGGTCGATCATGCGCTTTTTTCTCATTGCAGCTCTTTGTCTTGGACAGGCATCCGCCGCACAGGATCTAAGCGAAGGGAAAAAGCTTTTCCGTCTGCACTGCGCAACCTGTCATGGGGTATCGGCAGAGGGGAACGGTCCGATGGCGCCGGTTCTGCTGGTACAGCCTGCCGATTTGACCCAGCTCTCGGAAAAATCGGGGGGTCAATTCCCGACCTTCAGAGTAATACAACGGATTGACGGGCGCGATACGCTCGTCAGCCACGGCAGTGACATGCCGGTTTATGGTTGGTTTTTCGAAGGCAGCGATGTTGCCATTTCGACACCAAGTGGTCAGCCGATCATGACAAGCCAGCCCATTGTGGACCTTGTTGAGTGGCTCAAGAGCGTTCAGGAATAGGCGCGGGCTCAAGGCTCCTGGCGCGGGTCAAGGATGCGGGCGATCACACCGCTTTTCGTGACCTGCCCCACCAGATCACCGCCCTCTTTTACGCCCAGTGGGCCATCTGTTTCCAGCAGCTTCCGCATGACCTGTTCCACCTGCATGTCCGCGGGCACAGACTGGTCCGGAGCGCTGTCGGGCGGTTCCATCACATCACCGGCACGCAGCACGCCAAGAGGGTTCATATGGGCGACGAAATCGGCCACGTAGTCGTTGACGGGGTTTGAGAAGATATCCTGCGGCGTGCCGCATTGAACAATGCGCCCGCCTTCCATGATCGCGATCCGGTCCCCCAGCTTGAATGCCTCGTCCAGATCGTGGCTTACGAAAATGATCGTGCGCCTGAGATCGCGCTGCAGGTCCAGCAGCTCGTCCTGCAGGCGGGTGCGGATCAGCGGGTCCAATGCCGAGAATGGCTCGTCCATCAGAAGGATCGGCGCATCGGTTGCAAAGGCCCGCGCCAACCCCACGCGCTGTTGCATGCCCCCGGATAATTCGCCCACTTTTCGGTCCGCCCAGTCAGATAGCCCAACAAGGTCCAGTTGCTTGTCGGCCCGGGCGTAGCGTTCGTGTTTCGACACATTGGCCAGTTCCAGACCCAGGGCCACGTTCTCTCGGACGCTGCGCCAAGGCAGCAGGCCGAACTGCTGGAAGACCATGGAAACGCATTCACGTCGCACGCGACGCAAATCAGGGCCCGAACTATGGGTCACATCACACGACCAGTTACCGTCAAACACCCGCACGGCGCCGCGCACCACCGGGTTCAGCCCGTTCACCGCCCTCAGCAACGTGGATTTGCCGGAGCCTGAGAGCCCCATCAGCACCAGAATTTCTCCCGCCGACACGTCAAGCGAGCAGTTATGCACACCAAGCACCTGATTGGTGGTTTGCTGGATTTCCGCCCGGGATTTGCCGGCATCCATGTCCGGCAACGCTTTTCCGGGCGCGTCGCCGAAAACGATCGACACGTTGTCGAATTCGACCGCGTTTGTCATTGGCGATCCACCCGCAGCATCCGGTCGAGCATGATCGCAACCACCACGATGATAAACCCGCTTTCAAACCCAAGCGCGGTATTGACCTGGTTGAGCGCGCGCACCACGGGCACCCCCAGCCCATCCGCACCGACAAGGGCCGCAATGACAACCATGGACAGCGACAGCATGATGGTCTGGTTCAATCCTGCCATGATTTGCGGCAGCGCGTAGGGCAGTTCCACTTTCCACAACTTCTGCATGGGCGTCGCACCAAAGGCATCCGCCGCTTCAAGAAGCGGTTTCGGGGTGGTGCTGATCCCCAGGTGGGTCAATCGAATAGGCGCAGGAACCACGAAAATCACCGTGGCGATCAGGCCGGGCACCATACCGATGCCAAAGAACACGATGGCGGGAATAAGATAGACAAAGGTCGGCAGTGTCTGCATCAGATCAAGCACCGGGCGCATCGCCTGGAACAAGCGCGGCCGGTGCGCCGCCGCGATCCCGATGGGCACGCCGACGGACATGCACACCACGCAGGCCGACAGCACCAGCGTGATGCTTTCCGTCATCTCCTCCCAATAGTCCTGATTGAGAATGAAGAGAAAGCCCAAAGCAACAAGAACGCAGGTCTTCCAGCTTTTTTGCAGAAACCACGTCAATGCCACGAATATCGCGATGATCAGCAGCGGATGCGGCGTTTGCAGCAACCACAGGATGACGTCGATCATCCATTCCATCACCACCGCGAGCCCGTCGAAAAACCACTCGCCATTGGTTTGGAGCCAATCGAAGAATGCCGCTGCACCTTTGCCAACAGGTATTTTCGTCTCGGTCAGCCAGTCCAGCAAAACATGCCCCCTACCCCGGATCGGTTGACGCTCCGCCCGGTGTTACGGGCGGAGCGTGGGTCTCACAGGCCGAGGGCCGTTTTCACGGCGGCAACGCTGTCACCACCATCGACGGTTGTCACGCCATCGAGCCACGCCATGAATGCGTCCGGGTTGGCGGAAAGCCATGCTGTCGCGGCCTCCGAAGGGTCCGTGCCATCGTTGAGAATGGCGCCCATGATCTCGTTTTCCATGGCCAGCGTGAACTTCAGATTGCCGAGCAGTTTTCCGACGTTCGGACATTCGGCGCCGTAGCCCGCGCGGGTATTCGTGTAGACCGTGGCGCCCCCGAGGTCGGGGCCGAAGAAGTCATCTCCGCCGGTCAGATAGCCCATGTCGAAATTTGCATTCATCGGATGTGGTTCCCAGCCCAGAAAGACGATGGGTTCGTCTTTCTTTGACAGCCGCTCGACCTGCGCCAGCATTCCCTGCTCGGAGCTTTCCTTGACCTCGAAATCTTTCAGACCAAAGGCGTCCGCGTCGATCATCGACTGGATAAGGCGGTTGCCGTCGTTGCCCGGCTCGATGCCGTAGATCTGGCCGTCCAGCGCATCTGCATGTTTCGCGATATCCGCGAAGTCCTTGATGCCAAGGTCCGTCGCCGCCTTATTGACCGCCAGAGTGTATTTCGCCCCTTCGAGGTTTTCACGCACCGTGTCCACGGTGCCAGCGTCACGATAAGGCGCGATATCGCCTTCCATGGTTGGCATCCAGTTGCCGAGAAAGACGTCAACATCCCCCTGCGCCATGGAGGTATATGTGACCGGAACTGACAGAACCTTGATGTCCGTCTCGTATCCCAGCGCGTCCAGAACAACCGTCGTTGCAGCCGTCGTCGCCGTGATATCCGTCCAGCCGACATCCGAAAAGGTAACCTGCGTGCAGTCGGCGCTTGCCATACCTGCGACCGCGACAAATGCCAGAGTGCTTACCGTTGTCTTGAAATTCATCCTTGATCTCCCGTTTGGCTTTTTTTTCATAGATGCGCGGGTTTAACTGGGCGGTCAAGGCGAAACCCGCAGCATACCGGTCACTGAAAATGCAAAGCCAAACGGTTGCGATACGTTATCCCGCCTCGGACAGGGCGCGGAAGACACCGATGATCTTGGTGATTTCACCGGATTGATCGGCGCGCGCGAGGCCGAAGGATTCAACCTCGACCGTATCGCCGGCGCGGTTGACGATACGGTGCTCGAATTTGAAATCACCACCATTTTGAGCAACCCGCCCGATGTGCTTGCGCACCAGATCGCGATCTTCCGGATGGTAATACTTCAACCCCGCTTCAAGATCAGGCGGCGGCGATGACGGGTCTTCGCCATGAATGCGGTACACTTCCGAAGACCAGTGCAATTCGTCCGTCTTCAGATCCAGCGACCAGAAACCGATCTTTGCAAGTTCCTGCAGCAAGTGCAGCTGTGTGACCGCTTCCTCCGCCTCGTTCCGCGCCGCAACGACCTGTGTGATGTCCGTTCCGACGGAGTAAATCGACGAAGAACTCTGGGAGGGATCGGCGAAGATGAAATTCTCCGTGCTCATCCAGGCTGTCGCGCCATCGTCTTTGGAGATGACCGCGTTCACATGGCGCAACCGGCCCGATTTGCTGTCCATCAACAGGTTATCGCGTTCACGCACGGCCGTCGCAGTGGCCTTGTTGGCCAGCTTGAAGAAGTTCTTGCCTTCCGCGTCCTGGCGCGTGGTTCCCAGCAAGTTGGCCGATTTCTCACTGATCCGCAGGATGGTGCCGTCCAGCGTCCGGTTCAGCATGAAAATTTGAGCGTGATCGAGGATCAGGTCCATTTCCTGTGCCAGTCCCGGGAATTCGGAAACCACCATGGTAGAGCCCTTCATCTGGCCGCGCATGTCAAAGAACGGCGAACACGTCAGCTTGAAACGCGAACCTCTGGAGGTGAACTCCCGGGAAATCGGCTCCCCGAGCTTGAGGGTCTCGTTGCAGATCGGCGCCAGAGACGGGCAGTTCTCCGGCAGGATGCATTGGCTGATGTGCGGGTTCGACACCGGGCGCGACAGGCCAAACATTTCCGCGGCCGCGTTGGTCGCCTGCGAGATCTGCAACGCGGTATCCAGCACCATGATCGCCAGCGGCGCGGTTTCCAGAACGGACATCAGCTCGCCCGTGCGCCCGCTCAGTTCCGCCGCGGTCACCTGCAACTCCTCGTTGACGGTGATCAGTTCCTCGTTGGTTGATTGCAGTTCTTCGTTGGAGGTTTCCAACTCCTCGTTGGTGGCCTGCAGTTCCTCATTCGTCGATTGCAGCTCTTCGTTCAGCGACTGCAATTCCTCGTTGGAGGTTTCCAGCTCCTCAATCGTCTGTTGCAGCGCTTCACGCGTGGTCGCGACCTCATCCTCCAACAACCTGATCCGGTCACTCTCGAAGGTCTCGTCATCCGAGGACTCTTTGTTCTCGAAGCCCTTGGCCCGGTCGACCTGCACTTCGCTGAACACAACAAGCGCCGCGCGTTCGTTCAGATCCCGCGCGATGATCGGATACACATCCAGCCGAATTTCGGCGTCATCGTCCTCGGCCAGCAAATGGCGTACGCCCGAGCGATGCTCGCCGTTCTTGAGCGCCAGCGTCACCAGGCTGCGGGCTTCCTCGCGGAACGGTCTGCGCAACAGATCAATGTGCATTTTCAGGTTGCTCGACTCGTTCATCTCGATGAACGAACTGACATTGCCGTAAATGCGTACGATGGAATACTCATCCGTGACCAAAACGGAGTTTTTACCCAGCGCCAGCGCCAGAGCTTCGAACATCTGCCGGTCGGTCGAATATCCGGGCGGGGTCGGCGCGGTGGGTTTCACGCCACGCGATTGCGGCACGTTGCGCGCGTTGGAAAACGGCGTGTGTTCCGATCGCCTTATGGAGCGGCGGCGATAGATATGGGCCGACTGGCTGTCCTGGATAAACAGCTCATCCGACCCGGCAACGGTTTCAGCGGTGCCAAGAAACATCAGTGAGCTGTCTGTCAGCGCATAATGAAAGCGCGACATGACCTTGTGCTGAAGCGCGTTGCCAAAGTAGATCAGCAGGTTGCGGCAGCACAGCAGGTCGACCTTCTGGAACGGTGGGTCCTGACAGACGTTATGATCTGAGAAGAGAATGGCGGACCGCAGCGAGTCAATGACCCGGATGCCGTCGTTTTGCTGGATGAAATACCTGTCCGACAAATCCTTGGGAATGTCATTCAGCGCGGCCATGCCGTAAACGCCCTTGCGCGCGACCTCCAGAGCGTCCTTGTCGATGTCGGTGGCAAAGATTTGCACGTGGTCTTTCAGTTGCACCTTGGCGCCGCCCAGCGCCTCGCACAGCAGGATGGCGATGGAGTATGCCTCTTCGCCCGTCGCACAGCCGGCTATCCATACGCGAAATGGTGTGTTCGACTTCTTTTTCAACAGCGCCGGCAGCAGCTCCCTCAGCGCCTCGAACTCGCCTTTGTCTCGGAAAAAGCGGGTGACGGAGATCAGAAGATCCTTGAAGAGCGCGTCAACGGCGTTCGGATTGACGCGGCAGAACTGCGTGTAATCCTCGTGACTGTCGATGCCGAGGGCGACCATGCGCCGCTCGATCCGGCGGTTGATGGTGGTTTGTTTGTACTCGCGGAAATCAACCCGGGTGCGCGCCAGCAGGATCTGCAACAGATCAGAGGCCGGGCTTTTTTCCGAGGTTTCCTGCCGGAAAGCATCAAAATCACGCGGCGATGTCAGGATTTTCTGCAGGTGCGTACCTATCTCAAAGGGCCGCAGCACCAGATCGACACACCCGGTCTGCATGGCGGCCATCGGCATACCGTCGTATTTCGCACTTTCGGTGTCCTGCGCGATGGTGATGCCGCCCGCTTCGCGGATGGCCTGAACCCCGTAGGCCCCATCCGTGCCGGTTCCCGACAGAATGATCGCCATCGACTTTTCACCGTGAGTATCGGCAAGGCTCAGAAGGAACCGGTCAACCGATGGTTTGGGCGAGGCAACTTCGTGGCTTGGGTCGACAAGGCAGAGCTTGCCATCCTCGTAGACCACGTCGGTTTTGGGGGGGGTTACGTAAATCACATTGGGTTCTGGCTGCGAGCCGTCAACGACGTCACGTACCATCAGGCTCGTCTGGCGGGCGACCAGTTCCGTCATCAGGCTTTTGTGATGGGGTGACATGTGCTGAACAACGACATAGGCCACTTTCAGATCGGTGGGCAGTGTCGCGACCAGTTCGCGTATCGCTTCCAGCCCCCCGGCAGAGGAGCCAATGCCAATGATCGTCAGTTCTTCGTTGTCAGCCCCGTCCACACGCGTCACTCCCCGACTTGACAGCAATCCCAGATTGCGTCTGCAGTATGATACCCATCTTTAGCCTGTATTTGGCAACCCCTAGTTGCAAAATATTAACCTACCTGGTGCAGTTTCAACCACAAGCTACAGGGCCCTTAATTATTTTGTGCATGTTGCGCAACGGGTACCGTACGCACCGTTTACCTTTGACTACAAAAATGCAGGCATTGTGGGCGAAACATTTGAACCCACGGATAATATGCATGATGAGTCCCGATAGCGTTGTACCTTTGTCCTCGGATTTGTCCGAAAGAACACTCACCATCAACCTGATCCTCAAAGACGATCAGACAGTTACCGTGCGATCTTGCGAAGTGCTCGCGCGCGGGCTGCGCAATCGCGTATCCTTTCAGGACAAAAGCACGCTGGACACGATCTTCGTGGACAAGCTAGCGCATGCGGTACGCAAATGCCTCGCCACCATCCCCGATGGCGCGCATGTTCTGTCCGTGCCCGAATTTCTCGTGGAACTTCCGGGGATCGCCCTGTCCGGCGTGCACGTGCTGATCATGGAAGTGAAAGACGGGATGCGAAACGCGATTTTCCGGTTCAAGGAGTTTCTCGGCGCGTTGAACCTTGCCTTTCTGCCCGACATCGGATTCATGGAGCCCTACACAAACCACGCGGAAAAGCTTGCCACCAACGTGCTTGCTGATATCTGCCTGCCGCTCTTGAACATGTGCCGTGATCTTGAATACGCACAGGTCGACACGCGCGATCATCTGCCAAACGGGTTCGCCGACCGGGCGCGGGAGTTCGAGTTTCAGACTGAATTGCTCAAACGCTTCATTTTCAATGCGGGCATCGGGCACGCAGAACCGTCGCAAACCTATCTTGAGCACGAATTCCGCCCCAGACCGCTGACACTTCCGGGCGCCTAGCGCCACAGGTCAGCTTTGCGTTCCGGCGGACAGATGGCACAAGTCATTGTCCGTCATCGACTCGCCGAGGCCAAATATCCATGATCGTTCTGACCTCCGACATGCTGGAGGCGCATATTCTTCCACGCGGCGCGACCCTCGCGGGGCTCTGGATGAAAGGCATTCGCCACAGTCTGACCCTTGGTTTTGAGCAGGCCGCTTCTTTTGAAGCTTGCCCGATCTATGCCGGGGCGCTTGTTGGCCCCGTGGCAAACCGGGTCGCGGACGGGCGGGTCCAGATCGGCTCCCGGTGCTACCGGATGCCCGCAAACGAGGGGACAACATGCCTGCACAGTGGCGACCATGGCTTTCACGCACTGGAATGGAACGTCAGCCGCCAGTCGGCGCGCAGTGTGACCCTGCAACTGGAACTGCCCCATATGGCAAACGGATTGCCGGGGCGGCGCGTCATTGCTGCCCGGTATGACCTTCTGCCCGGCGCCACCCTCGCCCTGACGATCACCGCATCAAGCGATCGCGACACCGTCATGAACGTGGCCCATCATCCTTACTGGTGCCTGGACGGCCATCGGGATGTGTCGCGCCACCGGCTGCAAATCGACGCGGAGAGCTACCTGCCGGTCACAGGTGCAGGTCTGCCGACAGGTCAGATCACCCCCGTCGCCGGAACATCCTACGATTTCCGCACGCCCCGGTCCGTTCCGGTGGATCGGTCGCTCGATGCCAACCTGTGCCTGTCGCGCGCCGCCACCGCAGCACCGCGCCGTGCGGCGTCGCTGACCGGCTCGAACGGGCTGACACTCGGAATTGAGACCACCGAACCGGGACTACAGGTATACAATGGCAGCGGATTACCCGACGCGGCGCCAAAAGCGCTGCAGCGTCAGAAAATCGGCCCATTTGCAGGGATTGCACTGGAGCCCCAGGGCTGGCCCGACGCGCCGAACCACCCTGAATTTCCACGGATTTCACTGACCGCGGGTGCGCATTACAGTCAGGAAACGCTGTACCGGTTTACCAATAATTGAAGTCGAATGACATTTTCTCGTCACCGGGCTGCCCCGTAACCGGCAGAAAAGAAGGGCATATTAGGGTTTATCGCGTACGTCTGCCACGACGCGCAAAGGAAACCTGATATGTCTAAAGAGAAACCAAAACCTCCCAAAAACCCGCCAACGCAGGGCAGTAAACCCCCGCCGCCGCCCCCGCCGCCGATCACGGATTACGCAAGCCTTTAAAGCCAGCTTGCGGGTGACAACCACGCCCCGGACCGCCTATGGTCAGGGGCATGGCGACACCTGTTTCTTCCATCCGCAACCTCGGCCCGGCCTTTGAGGCCGCCTGCACCGCCGCAGGCATAAATTCGGCCGAAGAGCTGCGCGCCCTTGGTCCCGATGATGCCTATGCAAAGCTGCTGCGGGCAGGAACGAAACCCCATTTCATCGGATACTACGTCTTGGTGATGGGGCTGCAAAACCGCCCCTGGAACGATTGCAACGGCGTGGAAAAGGCCAAGCCGCGCGCCCGGTTCGACGCAATCAAGGCAAGCGCCTTTGATCAGGATCTCAATGCCTTCGAGCGCATGATGGACCAGATTGGCGTGAGGCCAACCTCCTGACAAAAAAAGGCCCGCCAGATGGCGGACCCTGTCATGTTTTACTCTGCGAAGCCGTGGCTTAACCCACAAGCTCCATGCCGGAGAAGAAATACGCGATCTCTACCGCAGCTGTTTCTGGCGCATCAGAGCCATGCACCGAATTCTCACCAACGCTTTCGGCAAATTCGGCGCGGATGGTGCCCGGTGCCGCGTCAGCAGGGTTCGTGGCGCCCATGACTTCGCGGTTCTTGGTGATGGCACTTTCGCCCTCAAGCACCTGCACAATCACCGGCGCGGAGGCCATGAACTCGCACAGCTCGTCGTAAAACGGACGCTCGGCATGGACCGCATAGAAAACGCCGGCCTGCTCCTTGGTCATGTGGATGCGTTTCTGAGCTACAATGCGCAGTCCCGCGTCTTCGAACTTGGCGTTGATCTTGCCAGTCAGGTTGCGGCGTGTTGCATCGGGTTTGATGATCGAGAATGTGCGCTCAAGGGCCATGGATGGTCTCCTGCAGGGGTTAATTTGCGGCGCGTCTAGCATGGGACATACCCCGGGGAAAGGCCTTTATTATCCCGGTCAGATGGTCAGTCGACAGAAAGATGCGGCACCATTTTTAACCACCTGCGGTCGTGGATTTTCCGATAACAGCCCCCAGCCCCGCGAAGAACCCGCAGATATCGCAAAGCGCGCATTGACATGTCCGCACCCGTGGTTCAGTGCAGCCGCCATGTTACGCATTTCTGACATAAGCTATTCCGTCGAGGGCAGGCCTCTGTTCGAAGGGGCAAGTGCCGTCATCCCCGATGGGCACAAGGTCGGACTGGTGGGCCGCAACGGTGCAGGCAAAACGACGCTCTTCCAGATCATCCGCGGCGAGCTCGGTCTCGACGGCGGCACGATCTCGTTGCCCAGCCGCGCCAGGATCGGCGGCGTGGCGCAAGAAGTGCCCTCGTCTGCGACCTCCCTGCTCGATACCGTGCTTGAGGCCGACACGGAACGCGCAGCGCTGATGCGCGAGGCCGAAACCGCCACGGACCCCGCCCGGATCTCCGAGGTGCAGACACGCCTTGCCGACATCGATGCATGGTCAGCCGAAGCCCGCGCGGCGACGATCCTCAAGGGGCTTGGGTTCGATGACGCCGAGCAGCAGATGCCATGCTCGGATTTTTCCGGCGGCTGGCGTATGCGCGTGGCGCTGGCGGCGGTGCTCTTTTCGCAGCCGGACCTGCTGTTGCTGGATGAACCGACCAACTACCTGGACCTCGAGGGCGCGCTGTGGCTGGAGGCCTACCTCGCGCGGTATCCGCATACCGTCATCATCATCAGCCACGACCGCGGCTTGCTGAACCGTGCCGTCGGCGCGATCCTGCATCTGGAGGAACGGCAGTTGACGTATTATCAGGGTCCCTATGATCAGTTCGCCCGTCAGCGCGCCGAACAACGCGCGGTCCAGGCCGCGATGGCGAAAAAGCAGCAGGCCCGGCGCGATCACATGCAGGCCTTCGTGGACCGGTTCAAGGCCAAGGCCTCCAAGGCCAAACAGGCACAGTCCCGTCTGAAGATGATCGAAAAGATGGATATGATCGCCAGCCCGGAACAGGTCGCCAGACGCGTCTTCACCTTTCCCGAGCCTGAAGAGCTTTCCCCGCCGATCATCTCCATCGAAGGCGGCGCCGTGGGCTATACCGATACGCCTGTGCTCAGCCGCCTGAACCTGCGCATCGATCAGGACGACCGCATCGCGCTTCTGGGCAAGAACGGCCAGGGCAAATCCACCCTCTCCAAGCTGCTCTCCGGACGTCTGAACCTCATGGCAGGCAAATCTGTCCGGTCCAACAAGCTGCGCATCGGCTTTTTCGCCCAGCATCAGGTCGAGGAACTGCATGTTGACGAGACCCCGCTGCAACACATGATCTCGGCCCGCCCGGGTGTCCTGCATTCGAAACTACGCGCGCAGCTCGCGGGTTTCGGGCTTGGCCCGGATCAGGCCGAAACCGAGGTGCGGCGGCTCTCCGGCGGGCAAAAGGCGCGGCTGTCGCTGCTTCTCGCGACGCTCCATGCACCGCATCTGCTGATCCTCGATGAACCGACAAACCACCTCGACATCGAAAGCCGCGAGGCGCTGGTCGAAGCGCTCACCGCCTACTCCGGCGCCGTGATCCTCGTCAGCCACGACATGCACCTCCTGTCGATGGTGGCTGACCGGCTCTGGCTTGTCTCGGATGGTACGGTCAAACCCTATGAGGATGACCTCGAAGCCTACCGCAAAATGCTGCTCACACCGGAGAAACCCGCCGGGAAGTCCGCCGCAAAGCCCCGGCCCGGCCCCGGAAAAAAACGCAGCACCCGCGAAGACTTGCTGTCGCTGAAGTCGGAAGCGCGCAAATCCGAGGCCCGGGTGGAAAAACTCAACGAGATGCGCGACAAGCTTGCAAAGAAGCTGGCGGATCCCGGACTCTACGAAGACACCAAGATGGGCGAGCTGGAAGTCTGGAACCGTAAGTACGCCGAGGTGATGGACGCGCTGGAACGGGCAGAAACACTGTGGATGACCGCCCTGGAAAAACTGGAGCAGGCAAGCGCCCCCTGACCGGTTTCTCTGGTTCATAAATATCCCGGGGTTTGGGGCAGAGCCCCAATGAGAAAGAACGGAACGACCCATCGATACTGCATTCTTCATTACCGCCTTCGTCACGATGTTCGTCGTGATCGACCCGATCGGTCTTGCCCCGCTGTTCGTGGCGCTGACCCAGGGCATGACCGATGCGGCACGCCGGCGCATTGCATGGCGGGCGACTGCCGTCGGCATCGCGATCCTGCTGGTCTTCGCTGCCTTCGGCGAAGCCATCCTGACCTTTGTCGGCATCTCCATGGCGGCCTTCCGCGTCGCGGGCGGCATCCTGCTCTTTCTTACCGCGCTCGACATGCTTTTTGAACGCCGCACCAAACGGCGCGAGGACCAGAGCGAAGAGGACCACAACGACCCTTCCGTCTTCCCGCTGGCGATCCCGCTGATCGCGGGCCCGGGCGCCATCGCCTCCATCATCCTGCTGATGGGGCAGCGCCCCGGGCTGGAAGGGGCCGCGGTGGTGCTTGGCGCAACGGGTATCGTGATGGTGATCGTCGTCGCCTTCTTCCTCGCCAGCGGCCCCATCGAACGGGCGCTTGGCAAGACCGGCGTCACGGTGGTCACCCGGCTTCTGGGGATGCTGCTGGCCGCTCTTTCGGTGCAGTTTGTTCTGGATGGCTTGAGCGCTTTCGGCTTTGGTCCGGCACAGGGCTGACAATCCCAAGATCGTGATTATGTTGGTTGCAACAATGCGCGAGGACACCACGTGGACAGCTTTGACACCGGCAGACTGATTTACCTGATCATCCTCGGCCTGATGGTCGTGGGCTGGTTTTTCACCCAATCCCGTCAATCGCTGAACAAATCGCTGCAGCAGGCGGCGCTGTGGGGGTTCATTTTTCTGGGGGCGATCGCAGCCTACGGTCTTTGGGACGACATCAGCCAGACGGTGCGGCCGCAACAGACCGTTTTTGCCGACGAGGGAAAAATCGTTGTCCCGCGCAGCGCCGACGGTCACTACTACATCGCCGCCGAGGTCAACGGCGCCCCGGTGCGCTTTGTCCTCGATACGGGCGCCACGGAAATGGTGCTTACCCGCGATGACGCCCTTGCTGCGGGGCTGAGCCCTGACCGTCTGAACTTCACCGGCCGCGCCATCACGGCCAATGGCGAGGTGCGCACCGCACCCGTGCGGCTGGACCGGGTGACCCTCGGCCCGGTAACCGATGAGAACCTCACGGCTGTGGTCAACGAGGCCGAGATGTCGCACAGTCTGCTGGGGATGACTTATCTGCAGCGCTGGGGCAAAATCGAAATCACCGGCGGTGAGCTCATCCTGACCCGGTAGGGCAGCACCGCCCGCAAGGCGCCCTCCGCAGGCCCCGCGCCTGTCTCAGGTCTCCGCCTTCTTTTCCCAGCGACCGGAGTCTTCGGACCAGTACTGGGCCGAGGCACCCGCATCCTTCAACGCCTTCCACTGGCTGCGGGCCTGATCCAGCGCCATCGCGTCATTGCCGTCAAAAAGCACGCAGACCCTGTCCATGGCCGCGACATCCTCAGCTGTCACCGGGGCACCATCCACCGTCATCAGGCACCGCGCGCCATTGACGGCCTCACCCTCGGTCGTGAGCAGAACCGGCTGCAAGGTGTCATGTGCGCCCCCCGCCAGACCGTGCGGCAGGAACCCGTCCTCCGCGCCCTGCCAGAGCTTTTCGTCAAGCCACGCCAAACGCCCCGGATCGGCACCGCGCACCACGACGCGCATGCCCGCGGCGGTCGCCTTGCCAAGCAGCATCGTCAGTGTCTCCTCCATCGGGCGACGTGTCAGATGGTAAAACAGCGCAGTCCCCAATGAACAAGCCTTCCAACGTGTCTTCAACTCTCCACGCAGAGGTACCGCGCGCATCCGCCAATGACCAGATAGCAGTTTTCGAGCGTCGTTTATTGGTTTATCGTTCCCTGACAGGCAACGGATAATCCAAAGGGGATCGAGGTGAGCAAAATCGACAGATACGTGCTGTCGCAACTGCTGATTCTGTTTGGGTTCTTCTCGCTGGTGCTGATCGCGATTTTCTGGATCAACCGGGCTGTTGTGCTGTTTGACCGTCTGATCAGCGATGGCCAGTCCGCGCTGGTGTTTCTGGAATTCACAGCGCTTGGCCTGCCCAAACTGATCACCACCGTCTTGCCCATCTCCGCATTCTGCGGGGCCGTTTACGTGACGAACAGGCTGAACAACGAAAGCGAGCTGACGGTCATGCAGGCGACCGGCTCCGGCCCGTTCCGGCTGGCACGCCCGTTTTTTCTTTTTGGGGTGATCGTCTTTGCGCTCGCCTCGGTCCTGAACCACCTCCTGCTGCCTATGGCGCTGGAACAGCTCAGCGAACGGGAGGCGGAGATCTCGCAAAACGCCACATCGCGGCTGTTGACGGAAGGCACATTCTTGCATCCGTCCACGTCGGTCACCTTCTACGCACGGGAGATCACCGAAGAAGGTGTGTTACGAGACGTGTTCCTGTCCGACAGGCGTAACCCCGACGAAGGCGTGATCTACACCGCCGCCGAAGCCTATCTGATCCGCAATCAGAACCTGACCACACTGATCATGGTCGACGGCACGGCCCAGCGACTGGACACTGCCGATGATCGGCTGTCGACGGCGGAGTTCAGGGATTTCTCTTTCGACATCAGCGCCCTGGTGCGCAGCGACACGGCGCAGGCCAGATCGGCGCGCAACATGATCACGTCCGAACTGCTGGTTCCCTGGAGCCAGGTGTCGGAGGCTACGAACCAGAGCCTTGGCGACATTGCCGAGGAATTCCATTCGCGCTTTGCCGAGCCCCTGTTCTGCATCGTCGCGGCCATGATCGGGTTTTCGACCTTGCTGATCGGCGGCTATTCGCGCTTCGGCGTCTGGCGTGAAGTGGTTGTCGCCTTCGCCCTTCTGCTTCTGATCAACGGCGCGCGATCGACGATGCAGAACCCGGTGCGCGACGACGCCCGTCTGTGGCCGCTGCTCTATGTGCCGGTTCTTGTCGGCGCGCTGCTGGCGTTTGGCATGCTGTGGTATGTCGCACGGCCAAACTGGTTGCGACGACGGCGCGCGCGACCGCAGGAGAGTGTTGCATGATCCTGCACTTCTATTTCGCGCGCCGCTTCGCGATGAGCTTTCTGATGCTGACGGTGGTTCTGTTTTCGCTCGTCACCCTGGTGGACCTCGTTGATCAGACCCGCGCTTTTGGTGATCTGGGCGTTACCTTTGGCCGCATCGTTGGCCTGTCCCTGCTGAACGCGCCGCAAACCTTGAATGAAATTCTGCCGCTGATCATGATCCTCGCCACGGTTGCGCTCTTTATCAGTCTTGCGCGTTCCTCTGAACTTATCGCGACGCGGGCGGCGGGTCGTTCCGCGCTGCGGGCGCTGGTCGCACCTGTTGTCGTCGCCCTGATGATCGGCGTTTTTGCCGTCACCATGCTGAACCCCATCGTGGCTGGTACCTCCAAACGCTTCAGCGAACTGGCAGAAAGCTACCGCACCGGGGGGGCGTCGACGCTGTCCATCTCCGGTGAAGGGTTGTGGTTGCGCCAGGGCGGAGAGGACGGCCAATCGGTGATCCGGGCCTGGCGCTCCAACGCGGACGCCTCGGTGCTATACGATGTCACCTTCCTGTCCTATGCGCCGGGTGGCGGGCCGGTGCAACGGGTTGCGGCGGAAAGTGCCTCGCTGCAAACCGGCGGCTGGCGGTTGCGCAACGCCAAGCTGTGGCCGCTGCGCCCCGGTGCAAATGCCGAAGCCCTTGCCGAGTACCACGACGAGTTGATCATACCGACCACGCTGACCCTTGAACGCATCCGGGAAAGCTTTGGCCGGCCCAGTTCCATTTCGATCTGGAAACTGCCTGAATTCATTCAGCAACTTGACCAAGCGGGCTTTTCATCGCGGTTGCACCGCGTGTGGTTCCAGACGGAACTTGCCCGCCCGTTGTTTCTGATGTCGATGGTTCTTGTTGCGAGCGCCTTTACCATGCGGCATACCCGGTTCGGGGGGACCGGCATCGCGGTGCTGGCCGCAGTTCTTTTGGGATTCGGTTTGTATTTTATTCGCAGCTTCGCGCAGATCCTCGGGGAAAACGGCCAAATTCCGATTTACCTCGCCGCCTGGATGCCGCCCGTTGCCGCCATTCTGCTGGCGCTCGGACTTCTGTTGCATGCAGAGGATGGCTGACACGTGAGACGCGCTCTAACCGTCTGTCTGATGCTGCTCTGGCCGGTTGCCGGTCTGGCGCAGGAGGATATCCCGGCGGAGCCCGCGGTTCTCATCGCCAATGAAATCTTCATCACCGCCGACCGGGTTCTGGTTGCGCGCGGCAATGTTGAAGCGTTTCAGGGAACAACCCGCCTGTCCGCCTCGGAAATCCGCTATGACCGCCGCAAGGGATCGCTGGAGGTTTCGGGCCCGATCACCATGCAGGACGGCGAGAGCATCACGGTTCTCGCCTCGGCGGCCGAATTGGACGCCACCCTCAAGACGGGCCTGCTGACCGGCGCACGGATGATCCTCGATGAGCAGCTGCAATTGGCAGCGGTGCAGATTCAGCGGACAAGCGAGCGTTACAGCCAGCTCTATAAGACAGCCGTCACCTCCTGCCAGATATGCGATGACGGCCGCCCGCCCCTGTGGCAAATCCGAGCCAAACGCATTGTGCACGACAAGGAGCAACGCCAGCTCTATTTCGAGGGCGCGCAGTTCCTGATCCGGAACACGCCGATCCTTTATATTCCGCAACTGCGGCTGCCGGACCCGACGGTGGACCGCGCAACCGGTTTCCTGATCCCGTCGCTGCGCACCACGTCGCGGCTCGGCACTGGCATCAAAGTGCCCTATTTCATCCGGCTTGCCGATGACCGGGACCTGACCCTGACCCCCTATCTCTCCACCCGCACCCGAACGCTGGAGTTTCGATACCGGCAGGCCTATGCCAAGGGCCGAATCCAAATAGACGGGGCGATCAGCCGTGACGATGTACGCCCGAGCGAAACCCGCGGGTATATCTTTGGCAACGGAGCGTTTGACCTGCGCAACGATTTCAAACTGAGATTCGATGTCGAAGTCACCACGGACGACGCCTATCTCGTGGACTACGGCTATTCAGGCAAGGACCGGCTCGACAGCGCGATCTCGATCAGCCGGGCTCGCCGGGACGAATACATCGGTGCCGGCCTGACCGCGTTCAAATCCCTGCGGGATGGCGAAATCAACGCAAACCTGCCGACGATTGTCGGCGACGCCATCTACCAGGTGCGTTACTTTCCAAAGGCGGTGGGCGGTGAGTTGCGCCTTGGCGCAAATGCCCACAGCCACTATCGCTACTCGGATGACGATATCATAGGGCGCGACGTATCGCGGTTCAGCACCGAGGCCGACTGGTTGCGAAGCTGGACCTTGCCCGGCGGGCTGCGCGCGGATGTCACGCTGGGGGCGACCGCAGATGTGTTCAACATCACCCAAGACAGCACCGTCCCGCAGACGCAAACCCAGCTTACGCCGCATGGCGCGGTGGCGCTGCGCTTTCCGATGACGCGGGGCGGCGCGGGGGATGTCACACAGTTTCTGGAGCCGATTGTCCAGATCGGCTGGGTTGGGGGCGATCGTCTGAACATCCCCAACGAGGAAAGCACGCGGGTCGAATTTGACGGCGGCAACCTTGTGTCGCTGTCCCGGTTTCCCGAACCGGACCGCCGCGAACGCGGGCGCACGGCAGCCATAGGTGTAAACTGGTCGCGATTTGACCCCGCGGGTTCCGAGACATCACTGACCTTCGGTCAGGTCCTGCGTGAAGATGCGGACGAGGCCTTTACCCTGACCTCCGGTCTGCAGGGCACCACGTCCAACTACCTTGTTGCCGGGCAGTACAAGTCGACAGGTGGGTGGGCGATCACGGCCAGAACGCTCTTCGATGACAGTTTTAACTTTGCTAAGGCGGAAATTCGGGGCGCTTACGGCAAGCGGCGGACGCGACTTGAGGGCAGCTACATCTGGCTGACCAAGGACCTTGAGGAAGAGCGTTCTGAAAACCTCGCCGAAATCGCGCTCGACGGGTCCTACCGCGTGGACCGCCACTGGACGGCAAATGCTGACTGGCGTTACGATCTGACGCTCGACCGGGCGGCCACGGCAGGGGTCGGGGTCACGTACAATAACGAATGCGTATCGGTCGCGTTTTCAGTGGATCGCCGGTATACAACCTCGGCAAGCCTTGCACCGTCGACAACTTTGGGCTTATCCATCGGGCTACGTGGCTTTTCGGCGCAAAAAGGCACTGACAGTTATAAAAGAACATGCGGGAAATGATCAAAATGAGCGCATCGAGCAAAATCGCAATCCTCTTCAGTGTGACACTGGGCCTTGCGCTGACCGGTCCGGTCACGGCGCAGGGGCTTTTCGACCCGGTGGTCGAGGTGAATGATGATGTCGTCACCGAGTACGAGGTGGAGCAGCGCGAAAGATTCCTGCGCCTGCTGAATGCGCCGGGGGCCAATCGCGAAGCCGTCATCGAAACGCTGGTCGACGAGCGGCTGCGGGCGCAGGCGGTGGAAGCATCGGGGCTGGAATTGACGCCCGAGGGAATTGAAGCGGGTATCACTGAATTCGCGGCGCGCACCAACCTCAGCGCCGAGGAATTCATCGCCGCGCTGGAAGACGGTGGTGTCTCCGAAGAAAGCTTCCGCGACTTTGTTGAAGTGGGCATCGCATGGCGGGATCTGATCGCGGCGCGCTACGGCGCGCGGGTGGAGATCTCCGAAAGGGAGATCGACAGTGCGCTGGGGTCCACCGGTGGTGCAAGCGGTATTCGCGTGCTGGTATCGGAGATCATCATTCCCGCGCCGCCGGAAAACCGCGAGGAAGTGCAGGAGATCGCCGAGCTGATTGCGGCATCGCAGTCCGAGGCGGAATTCTCCGAATATGCGCGGGAATATTCCGCCACCGCGTCGCGCGACGCCGGCGGACGGCTACCGTGGCAGGAGCTCACCAAATTGCCTCCCGTCCTGCGGCCCCTGCTGCTGGCGCTCGCCCCGGGAGAAGTGACCGACCCGCTTGCCATCCCCGATGCGGTCGCCCTCTTCCAGCTGCGCGCCATTGAAGAGACGGGCGCGCCGACCCGCGAGTATGCCGCGATCGAATATGCGGCCTATTACATCCCCGGCGGGCGATCGCAGGCAGGCCTGTCGAAGGCGGCGAGGCTGCGCGAAGAGATTGATGTCTGTGACGATCTCTATGGCGTGGCGCAGGGCCAGCCCGAAGAGGTTCTGGAACGCGGCAGCAAGCCGCCCTCCGAAATTCCGCAGGATATCGCCCTTGAGCTCAGCAAGCTGGATCCCAATGAAATCTCCACGGCGCTCACCCGCGCAAACGGAGAAACACTGGTCTTCCTGATGCTCTGCGGGCGCACGGCGGCGGTGAACGAGGAAGTTGCCCGCGAGGATGTCGCCAACGCGTTGCGGTCAGCCCGGATCAATGCCTATGCCGACAGCCTGCTGGACCAGCTGCGCGCCGACGCCCGTATCGTCACGCCATGACATCGGGCGCGGCGCCGGTTCTGATCAGCTGCGGAGAACCCGCCGGCATCGGCCCGGAGATCGCCGCGAAGGCCTGGGCACACCTCAGCGAGCAGATCCCGCTCGCCTGGATGGGTGACCCGCGCCACCTGACGCGCGACTGCCCTTACCAAGTGATAGCCAACCTGTCAGAGGCGGCAGATGTCACGCCGCATGCGCTGCCGGTTCTGGCCCATGCATTTCCCAAGGACGCAACCCCCGGCGCGCCGGACCCGGCGAATGCCCATGGTGTCATCGACGTGATCGCACAGGCCGTGGCGCTTGTTCAGAGTGGCGAGGCGGCCGCGCTGTGTACCGCGCCGATCCACAAGAAAGCGCTGATTGACGGGGCAGGTTTCGCCTACCCCGGCCATACCGAATACCTCGCCGCCCTCGCCGGTGGCGCGCGCGCGGTGATGATGCTGGCGTCTGACCAGTTGCGGGTTGTGCCCGCGACAATTCACATCGCCCTGCAGGATGTGCCGACGGCCCTGACGCCCGGGGTGCTGCGCGACACCATCGAGATCACCGCCCGGTCGCTGCGCGATCGCTTTGGCATCGAGACGCCCCGGCTGGCCATCGCCGGTCTGAACCCGCATGCCGGCGAAGGCGGGGCCATGGGCCGCGAAGAGCTGGATTGGATCACTGCGCTGATCGACCGGATGCGGGATGAAGGACTGGCCCTTCTGGGCCCCCTGCCCGCCGACACGATGTTTCATGCCGCCGCGCGAAAACGCTATGACGCGGCCATTGCCATGTACCACGATCAGGCGCTGATCCCGATCAAGACGCTGGATTTCGACAAGGGCGTGAATGTGACCCTTGGCCTGCCTTTCGTGCGCACCTCGCCGGATCACGGCACCGCGTTCGACATTGCGGGCAAGGGGATGGCAAACGCCACCAGTATGATCGAGGCCCTCAAACTGGCCGCGCGCATGAGTGAGCGGAGATAGCCGGTGGCCACTATCGACACATTGCCGCCGCTGCGCGAGGTCATCCGGACCCACGATCTGCAGGCCCGGAAATCGATGGGACAGAACTTTCTGCTGGACCTGAACCTCACGGCCAAGATTGCGCGGCAGGCCGGTGATCTGACCAGCTGCGATGTCCTTGAAATCGGCCCGGGGCCGGGTGGCCTCACGCGCGGGCTGCTGTCCGAAGGCGCCCGTCATGTATTGGCCATTGAAAAGGACGCGCGGTGCCTGCCGGCGCTGGCCGAAATCGCGGCCGCCTACCCGGGGAAGGTGACCGTTCTGGAAGGCGACGCCCTCAGGATCGACCCCCTTGCCCATCTCACCCCGCCGATCCGGGTGGCGGCCAACCTGCCCTATAATGTCGGCACCGAATTGCTGGTGCGCTGGCTGACCCCTCAGCACTGGCCGCCGTTCTGGCAAAGCCTGACGCTGATGTTCCAACGCGAGGTGGCCGAGCGTATCGTGGCGCAGCCGGGCAGCAAAGCATACGGGCGTCTGGCCATCCTTGCGCAATGGCGCGCAGATGCCCGGATCGTACTGCAGTTGCCGCCCGAAGCCTTCACCCCCCCGCCCAAAGTATCAAGCAGCGTGGTGCATCTGGCGGCACTGCCTGAACCGCGGTACCCCGCGGACGCTGCCGTTCTGAGCCGCGTGGTCGCAGCAGCCTTCAACCAAAGGCGCAAGATGCTGCGGGCCGCCTTGAAGGGCATCGCGCCGGATATCGAAGACAGGTTGCTGGCCGCGGGGTTGAAACCAACCGACCGGGCAGAACAAGTACCGCTCGAAGGTTTCTGCGCCCTCGCCCGCAGAATCGCGCAGACATGAAAAACCCCGCCGGGTGCGGGGTTCTTGAAAAGACTGTTTACTCTGCCGCTTTCGGAGCGTCCCCGCCGCCCGGCGAGGCCTCGCCCGAGGGCGCGTCGCCCGGGGTGTCCGGTTTGGGCCGCGGTTTGCGGCGCGGCGCGCGTTTCGGTTTCGGCTGGCTTTCCGGCGTTTCAACCAGATTGCTGTCACCTTCCTGCACCGGCATGTCGGACTGCGGTGGCTGTTCGGCGGCCTGAGTCGCTTCGCGTTCCTGTCGCTCTGCCCGCTCGCGATCCCGCTCCGCCTGACGCTCGCGGTTCTGCCGCTCCTGCTCTTCGCGCCGCGCTTCGATCTCACGCTGCGCCTCGCTCAGCAGGCGGGTGTAATGCTCCGCATGTTGCTGGAAGTTCTCCGCGGCGACGCGGTCGTTGCTCAGCTGCGCATCGCGGGCAAGCTGATTGTATTTCTCGATAATCTGTTGCGGCGTGCCGCGCACTTTACCTTCCGGGCCCGAACTGTCGAACACGCGGTTAACAACGTTGCCGCCTTGATTGCCTTGGGATCGGTTGCGGTTGCTCTTCGAGCGGGACCGGGATCTCGATGATTTCATGAGGTTCGCTCAGCCTTCGTGCTGTGGATCGTAAAACCGGATGCGTATTACGCCGTAATCATTCCGGGGTGTCGATATGTTGGGCTTAACGCCGCGCGGGACCACCCTTCGGGGTATCCACCGCTGCAACAAGACTGAATAAGCATGGCACGCGGCCTGCTGCAAGAGGTAATACCGGATTTTACGCAGTTTTGCTGATTTTTCGTGTGAATTCAGTCTGCGTCAGCCTGGTTTTGAGGCGGATACAACCCTGTCGTGTCCTCCCAGATCAGGAAGAATCGCGACCTCGCCCCAACCCTGCGCAAGGAATATCTCCTTGACGTCCTGCCCCTGTTTCCAGCCGACTTCAACCAGAACGCGACCCTGCGCATTCAGGTAGCCCTGCGCTTCGGCGGCGATCACCCGGTAGGCGGACAATCCATCCCCCTCATCGGTCAGCGCCACACGTGGTTCATGATCACGCAGTTCGGGCTGCACCTCGTACATTTCCGCAGCCCCCAGATACGGCGGGTTCGACACGATCAGATCAAACCGGCCCTCGACCGCCTCAAACCAGTCGGACAAAACCACCTTCGCCCGGTCCGCCACCACGTGACGCGCCGCGTTAGCGCTTGCATGCAGACAGGCGGCTTCGCTGATATCGATACCGACACCCTGCGCATCCCGACGTTCCGCCAGTAACGTCACCAGGATGCAGCCCGACCCGGTCCCCAGATCAAGCACCCGCTCGAACGGCTCCGACAGGGCCACTTCGATCAAGGCTTCGGTTTCCGGACGCGGGTCCAGAACATCGCGGCTGATGTCGAAGGAACGCCCGTAAAACTCCCGCGCGCCAATCAGCTGTGACACCGGGACACGCACCGCACGCAGGGCAATCAGGTTGTCGTATCTTTCCGCAATTTCCGGCGCGATGTCTTCGGGCGCGATCAACGTCACGCGGGCGGCATCGACCTTGGCGGCATGCGCCAGCAGCACCCGCGCATCGCGGGCCGGGTCCGGCACACCTGCCGCCCGCAGCCGCGCCATCGCAGCAACCATGGCCTCGGCAGCCGTCACTGGCCCATCTCCGCCATCTGTCGCGCCTGCGCATCCGCGGTCAGCGCATCCACGACCTCATCAAGATCCCCCTGCATCACAGCATCCAGGCGATAGAGCGTCAGGTTGATACGATGATCGGTCATGCGCCCTTGCGGGAAATTATACGTCCGGATGCGCTCGGAGCGATCGCCGGAGCCCACCTGCGACGCCCGGTCGGCTGAGCGTTCGCTGTCCACGCGCTGGCGCTCCGCATCGTAGAGCCGCGCCTTGAGCACCTGCATCGCGATCTCGCGGTTGCGGTGTTGCGATTTCTCCGAACTGGTGACCACGATGCCGGTAGGCACATGGGTGATGCGGACGGCGGAATCCGTTGTATTCACGTGCTGACCGCCCGCGCCGGAAGAGCGCATCGTATCAATGCGCAGATCATTCGCGTCGATCTGAATGTCGACATCTTCGGCCTCCGGCAACACGGCAACGGTTGCCGCCGAGGTGTGAATGCGCCCGCCGCTTTCCGTGCTGGGCACGCGCTGCACCCGGTGCACACCGCTTTCGTATTTCAAGCGGGCAAAGACATCCTGCCCCTTGACATGGGCCACAACCTCCTTGATGCCGCCAAGCTCGGTTTCCTGCAGCTCTATGATGTCGAACTGCCAGTTCTGGGCTTCCGCATAGCGCTGGTACATGCGCAGCAGATCACCGGCGAAGAGCGCCGCCTCATCCCCGCCCGTGCCGGGGCGGATCTCCAGCATGGCGGGTTTTGCATCGGCTTTGTCCTTCGGCAGCAACGCCAGCTGCAACGCGGCCTCGGCATCCGGCAAGGCGGATTTGATCCGCGGGATCTCCTCCCGTGCCAGTTCTGCCATATCCGGGTCCGACAGCATCTCCTGCGCCGCGTTCAGATCGCGCTGCAATTGCTGATAGGCAGCGATCTGTTCGACCACAGGCCGCAGATCCGAATACTCCTTGGCCAGCGCCGCGATGTCCGCCGCAGGATCGCCGGCCGCCATCGCCGCCTCAAGATACTCAAAGCGGGCCGTGATCTGTTCTAATCTGTCGCGCGGGATCATGCTGTTCTGTCCAATATTGAAAGCCATTGGTCAAGAGCAGCGACCATGCTATTCTGATGATATGAAACGCTTAAGCTTCGTTCTTGTATGGCTTGCCCTGCCCGCCGTGGCCGACGTGACCAGCCCCAGCGGCAAAACTGTCGAATGCTACTGCACCGATAAATCCGGGGATCGTGTGGAACTCGGACAGACCATTTGCCTTCAGGTCGACGGCCGGATGTTCATGGCGCAATGCCAGATGTCCCTGAACGTACCGATGTGGCGCGAAGTGCAGCAGGGGTGCCTGTCATCCTCCCTCGACGGCGGCGATCAGCCCCTCCAGTCGTTTGGCGTTGACGCCCAGATCTGACACACCGAACCGCAGCCGCGCATGCATCCTGACCTCACCGTCACGCCTTTCAATCGTGGTCAGATCGGGGAACCCGAAAAACACCGAGCGGGTGACATAAGTCACATGTCCCGCCTCCACGCTGCCCGCCAGAACCGTCGTGCGGGGCAAGCGGAGCGCCGCCGCGGCGATCTGCCGGAAAAGAGCCTCATCCCCCGCCACAATCCGCACGGCGCCGCCCGCGTGTTCTTCGTCTGACGTGGCCTCTACCGGACGATGCCACCGCGCTGTGTCCAGAGGCGACAAGCGCACATAGGCCATCAGGGCCACGACCACCATGGCCAGAAAGAGCAATCCCGTCAGCATCCTGCGTCCCGTTCTCTGGTTCAAAAATATCCCCCGCGGAGCGTCCCGAAATATCAGCGATAAGCGACGCCCGGCAGAACGCACAACAACTCAAACAGGATGTTCGCCCCCACAAGCGCCGTGTTGCCCGTCGTGTCATAGGGCGGCGAAACCTCCACCAGATCACAGCCCACGATGTTCAGTCCCTTGAGGGCACGGATCATCTCCATCGCCTGAGCGGTGGTCAATCCGCCGATTTCCGGCGTGCCGGTACCGGGGGCAAAGGCCGGGTCGAGACTGTCGATATCGTAAGACACATAGACCGGGGTATCCGGACCGATGTCGCGGCGCACCTCGCTGCCCAGTGTCGACAGGCTGCGGTGCCACAATTCCTGTGCCGGGAATTGCTGAAATCCCCAGCCCTGCGCTTCGGTGAAGTCTTCGGCGGTATACCCGGTGCCGCGCAGGCCGATCTGATAGGTTTTCTCGGGCAGGATCAGGCCTTCCTCATATGCGCGCCGGAAAACCGTCCCATGGGTTTCGCGCTCGCCGAACATATCGTCGTTCACATCCGCATGCGCATCCACATGCACCAGCGCCATGGGCCCGTGCCGCCGGTGCATCGCGCGCAAAATCGGCAGGGTGATCGAGTGATCACCACCGATCGCCACGGGCATTGCATCGTAATTCAGGATCGCATCATAGCTCTGCTCGACGATCTTGAGGCTTTCGGACAACGAGAATGTATTGATCGCCAGATCGCCGATATCAGCCACCTGCAGGCTGTCGAAAGGGGCCGCACCGGTGCCCATATGATACGGTCGGATCATCGCACTTTGCGCACGCACCTCCTTGGGGCCGAACCGCGTGCCCGACCGCCATGACGTACCGATATCCATCGGAATCCCCAGAAAGGCGACATCCAACCCCTTGAGGTCGTTGACATAAGGCAAACGCATGAAACTGCCGGGGCCGGAAAACCGGGCCAGATCGTTGCCGCTGATCGGCTGGTTCTTCTGTTTCATCCCTGTCCCTCTTCGCGCATCCGCCAGCCCAGCAGGCTCAGGATTTCGGTGGCCACATGCGCCCCTGCGATGGCCGTGGCCCCGGTGGTATCAAAGGGCGGTGAGACCTCGACAACATCGCCTCCCCGGATATTGATACCGGCCAGATCGCGCAGCATCGTCGCGGCCTGCGCCGAGGTCAGCCCGCCCCAGACGGGTGTTCCGGTGCCCGGCGCATAAGCGGGGTCCAATGCGTCGATGTCAAAGCTCAGATAGCAGGGCCGGTTGCCCAGCACCGACCTGATCTTGCGCACGGCGGCACCCGCCCCTTTCTCGTGCACCTCGCGGGCGTCGATGATCGTGACGCCCAGCGTGTCCGCATTGCTTGTCCGGATGCCCACCTGCACCGAGCTTGCCGGATCGACAACACCCGATTTCACCGCCTTGTAGAACATCGTGCCATGATCCACGCGGCTCATATCGTCATCGACCCATGTATCGGTATGCGCATCAAACTGCAGCAAGCTGATCGGCCCGAATTTTTCCGCATAGGCCTTGAGGATGGGAAAGCTGATATAATGATCGCCGCCCAGCACAACGCTGGCTGCACCGGCATCGAGGATACCCTTTACGTGGGCTGTCAGCGCCGCAGGAAAAGCAGGCACATTGGCATAGTCGAACGCAAGGTCTCCATAGTCGATAATGCTGCGTTCGCTCAGCACATCATAGGGCCAGCCATAAGGAGGATCGGGGGCCTGCAGGGCGGAGGCCTCGCGGATTGCCCGCGGTCCCAGCCGCGTACCCGGCCTGTTGGTGACCGCCTGATCAAAAGGAACGCCGGTCACCGCGATATCAACTCCCGTCAGATCCTTGGTATACTTGCGGCGCAGAAAGGACAGCGCCCCGCCAAAGGTCAGCTCGAAGCTCGGCCCTTTCAGATCATCCCGCGTAAAGGCATGATCCATCTGGTTTTTTGCATCTTCCAGGGCCATGGATCAGGCCCCTGCAACCGGTTGCGCGCGTTCCACGATACGGGCGAAAAACGACGCCCCGATCGGGGCAATTTCGTCGTTGAAATTATACTGCGGATGATGCACCCCCGCACCGTCCCCCTGACCCAGCATCAGGTATGCCCCGGGCCGCGCCTCCAGCATGTAAGAAAAATCCTCCGCCCCCATCACCGGGGTGACCCGGTCGTCCACGCCGGCAATACCGGCCACGTCTGCCGCCACTTCCGCCGCGAAGCCTGCCTTCTCTGCGTCATTGACCGTGGGCGGGTAGCCAAATTCATACTGCAACCGCGCCTCCAGCCCGAAAGACGCGGCCTGACCGGCGATGACTTCCTCCATGCGCCTGACGACCATCGCCTGCACCTCCTTGTCGAAGGTACGCACGGTGCCGTTGATATAGGCCGTCTCCGGGATCACGTTATCGGTCGTGCCGGTGTGGATCTGGGTCGTGGAAACCACCAGCGTGTCCTTGGTATTGTGGTTGCGGCTCACGATGGTCTGCAGCGCCTGCACAATCGAACAGGCCGCGACAACCGGATCAATCGTGTCATAGGGCCGTGCCGCGTGGCCGCCTTTGCCGGTGATATGAATGTGAAACGTATCCGCTGCGGCCATGATCGGCCCCGGGGTCGTGTGAAACTTGCCGAAATCCTTGCCCGGCGCGTTGTGGATGGCATAGACCTGACCGATCCCGAACCGGTCCATGATACCTTCCTGCACCATGACCTCGCCACCGCCGCCGAACTCTTCAGCCGGTTGAAAGATCAGCGCAACCTGGCCCGCGAAATTCCGCGTCTCTGCGAGGTACTTCGCAGCGCCCAGCAACATCGCGGTATGCCCATCGTGGCCGCAGGCATGCATCCTGCCGGGATGTGTCGAGGCATAGTCCAGCCCGGTCTCCTCGGTGATCGGCAAGCCGTCCATATCGGCACGCAACCCGATGGTGGGGCCGTCGCCGCGCCCTTCGATGATCGCCACGATGCCTGTTTTCGCAATGCCCTCATGCAGCGCATCCACACCGAATTCACGCAACCGGTCGGCCACGTAAGCGGCGGTCTGATGGCATTCGAGACCAAGCTCGGGAATTGAATGCAGATGGTGCCGCCATTCCGCCATCTCAGTGCTCATGTCGGCGATCCGATTAACCACGGGCATGGGGTGGACTCCTTGTCGATTTGTTTGTCAGGTGCATGTGACACGACAGATGGGCGACCTGCAATGGCTGAAGACCTGATCCATGACCGTAATGCGGGAATCGAGCGCCTGCTGGAAATCATGCGCCGGCTGCGCGATCCGGGCACCGGATGCCCCTGGGACATCGAGCAGACGTTCGACACGATCGCCCCCTATACCATTGAAGAAGCTTATGAAGTCGCCGATGCTATTGCGCGGCGCGACTGGCCCGAGTTGGAGGGGGAACTGGGCGATCTGCTGCTGCAGACAATCTACCATACCGCGATGGGAGAGGAAGCGGGTCACTTCTCCTTTCACTCCGTCGTTACGGCAATTTCGGACAAGATGGTGGCGCGTCATCCGCATGTGTTCGGCGATGCATCCCGGGATAAATCCGCCGACCAACAGACCGCCGACTGGGAGGCGATCAAGGCCGAGGAACGGGCCGGCAAGGCGCAGCAAGGCACGCTGGACGGTGTTGCGATCGGGCTGCCTGCCCTGCTGCGCGCCCTGAAACTGCAAAAACGCGCGGCCCGTGTCGGGTTTGACTGGCCCTCCACAACCGAGGTGCTGGACAAGATTCAGGAGGAAGCGGCGGAACTGGTCGAGGCGCGCGATACGCTCTCGCCGTCGGAGATCGCCGAGGAGTTTGGCGATCTGCTCTTCGTGATGGCCAACCTGGGGCGGCATCTGGGGTTGGACCCGGAGGCGGCCCTGCGCGCCGCGAACGCCAAATTCACCCGCAGGTTCGAAGCGGTGGAGGCCCGGCTGGCGGCGGATGGAAAGGCGCCCTCAGACAGTGATCTCGCCGAAATGGACGCCCTTTGGAATGATGTGAAATCAGCCGAAAAACGCGTCAGGTGATCTCGACCGGAATCCCGCGCTGATGCAGCGCCCGGACAAAGCTTGATCTGGGCGGAATGTCGCTGCTGATCGCCTGAATCACTTCGCCTGAGTGCAGGTGCACTTCCATGTCACTGCCGTCGCGCCAGTCAATGAACCTGATCTTGGCAATGTCCTGAAGCAGCAATGCCTGCGGGTTTCGCCAGGCCGACAAAAGCAGCATGTCATTTGTCAGGCGCAGCCCGCTGATCGGATTTTTCAGCAGTAAATAGAGCACCATAGCCATGGACGGCATCCAGACCAGCCAGATGTACCAGGACGCGACTTCAGACGCGACAACCGCGAGCAGCAGGCCAACAACGGCCAGCGTCATCCATACCGAGGCTCTGCGCCCCGGCAGGCGATATTCGTAGGTTTCCGACACAGGTCCTGTCTACATCAGGAATGTGGCGGCTCTTTGGCCGGATTGCGCTCTGGACAATCATGGGAACGGGCGGCAAACAGGCGCAATGGCACAGCGAAAAATCATCATCGACACCGACCCCGGTCAGGACGACGCCGTTGCAATCCTTCTGGCCCTCGCAAGCCCGGAGGATATCGAGGTTCTGGGTATCACCTGTGTTGCCGGCAACGTCCCCCTTGAGCTCACATCGAAAAATGCGCGCATTGTCTGTGAGTTAGCGGGCAAAACTGATGTACAGATCTTTGCCGGGTGTGACCGTCCGTTGGGCCGTGATCTGGTCACGGCGGAGCATGTACACGGGAAAACCGGGCTGAACGGGCCGGTGCTTCCGGACCCTCGCATGCCGCTGCAGGAAACCCATGCGGTCGACTTCATCGTCGAGACGTTGCGCGCCGAGCCGCCGGGCACCGTGACGCTGTGCCCGCTGGGGCCGCTGACCAACATCGCGACCGCTTTGCAAAGGGCGCCGGATATTGCCGACCGCATTCAGGAGATCGTTCTGATGGGCGGGGCATACTTTGAGGTTGGCAACATCACACCCACCGCGGAGTTTAACATTTACGTCGACCCGCAAGCCGCTGAAATAACGTTTAAATCCGGCGCTCCGATCGTCGTGATGTCTTTGGATGTGACGCATAAGGCGCTTGTCACCCCCGACCGGAACACCGCGTTTCGCAATCTGGGAACTCCGGTCGGCAAGGCCGTTGCCGAGATGACCGATTTCTTTGAACGGTTCGACAAGGAGAAATACGGGTCAGACGGGGCCCCGCTGCATGACCCTTGCGTGACCGCCTACCTCATCCGACCAGAGCTTTTTGGCGGGCGCCGCATCAACGTTGAGATCGAAACACAATCAGAATTGACAATGGGCATGACCGTCGCCGACTGGTGGGGCGTCACCGACCGGCCCGCCAATGCGCTTTTTATGCGAGATATCGATGCGGATGGGTTCTTTTCCTTGCTCACAGAACGTCTGGCACGGCTATGAGCGCCGCCCTGACCCTGGCCACTCCCGAGCATCTGGACCGTCTCGATGCGCTCATCACCGCCTGTCACCAGGAGATCGGCATTTCCCTGGCCCCCGAAGCGCGCCGTGCGGGCGTGTTGCCCCTGCTTGAAGGATCGCCCCACGGGGTTGTTTACCTGATCGGGCCGCCGCGGGCGCCCATCGGATATGTCGTGATCACTTTTGGCTGGTCGGTCGAGTTTGGCGGGTTGGATGGTTTCGTCGATGAATTCTACGTGCGTCCGGGCGTGCGCGGGCGCGGGATCGCCTCGGAGACGTTGCAAACCCTGCCCCGCGCCCTCGCGGCGGCCGGTCTCAAAGCGCTGCATCTCGAAGTTGATCGCGATGCCGATAAAACCCAACGTCTATATGCGCGCGCCGGGTTTGCCGCGCGGCCCAAATACATGCTGATGAGCCGAAGCTTCTAAAACTTTGCAAAGCTTTGCCAACCGATTTGCAAAGCACCTGAAGGCTTTGCATACACGTTCAATAACTTTGCAAAGCGGTGATCACTGGTATGCACGGCATCAAGCCTCTATATCTGCTTCATGACTTTTGCAGCCTCCTTCGACAACAGCTACGCGCGCCTGCCCGCAGCCTTTTACACGCGGCTTGATCCGGTTCCGGTTACGGCACCTAAACTTTTGGCCTACAACGAAAAATTAGGGGGAATACTCGGCTTGCCCCACGCCTCCGACGCAGAGCGGGCGGTCATATTCTCCGGATCCGCTGTCCCGGACGGGGCCGCGCCGCTTGCGCAGCTCTATGCGGGCCATCAGTTTGGCAGTTTCAATCCGCAACTGGGCGACGGGCGGGCGATCCTGTTGGGCGAAACTGTCGGAACGGACGGACACCGCAGGGATATTCAGCTGAAAGGCTCCGGGCCGACCCCCTATTCGCGTATGGGTGACGGGCGTGCCTGGCTGGGTCCGGTGCTGCGCGAATACGTGGTATCCGAGGCCATGCACGCGTTGGGCATCCCCACAACCCGCGCGCTCGCCGCGACGCTGACCGGAGAAGACGTGATCCGCGAAACGGTGCTCCCCGGCGCGGTTTTCACTCGTGTTGCCGCCAGCCATCTGCGGGTCGGCACTTTCCAGGTTTTTGCACATCGCGGTCAGAAGGCAGAATTAAAGCAGCTCACCGACTACGCCATCGACCGGCATTACCCGGATGCGCAAACCCCGATGGATTTGTTGGGCGCGGTCTGTGCCGCCCAGGCCGATCTGATCGCCGCCTGGATGTCCGTGGGCTTCATCCACGGCGTGATGAACACTGACAACTGCACGATTTCCGGCGAAACAATCGACTACGGGCCTTGCGCTTTTCTCGACGATTATCATGCGGATACGGTGTTCAGCTCAATCGATCAGACAGGCCGCTACGCCTATTCCAACCAGCCGCGCATCGTGGTGTGGAACATGGCGCAATTTGCCACGTCGTTGATCCAGCAATACGACGACCCTGCGGCCGCGATCGAGGAGGCAACAGAGATCGTGCACGCCATGCCGGGCCAGATTGAAAACGGATGGCGCAGAAAGTTCGGCGCGAAAATCGGCCTTGCCACCCCGCAACCGGACGACAGCAGGCTGATCGAAGACCTGCTTGGACTGATGCAGGCTGACGGAGCTGACTTCACCAACACCTTCGACGCTCTGGCCCGCGGTGCCGCGCGGGATCAGTTTGTCGACCGCGACGCTTTCGACGCCTGGGAAGAGACGTGGCGTGCCCGATTGCAAACGGAGCGCGCACCCGAAGAAGTTATGCAAACTGCCTCACCCCGGATCGTTCCGCGCAATCACCGCATCGAAGAGATGATCACTGCGGCAGTCGCGGGAGATTACGCGCCGTTTGACAGGCTGATTGCGGCCTTCTCCGACCCGTTCGGGACAGCTGACCTGGATCTCATGCGCCCGCCGACCAAGGCCCAGCGGGTCGCGGCGACCTTTTGCGGCACCTGACGCTCACACCGATCTGGGCCGACGGTTGATCAGGTAAATCCCGGCGGCGACCAGAAAAAGCGCCATCCAGACTTTGGGACCCACGTCTTCGTTCAGCAGCAACCACCCCAGAATCACCGCGAAGACCGGCGACAGGAAACTGAAGGAAGCCACGGAGGACGCAGGGTACATGGACAACAACCAGAACCACGCCAGAAATCCCAGGCTGGCCACGGCAATGATCTGAAACAACAAGCCCGCGATGTGCACGGGCTGCAGATCGCGAATGAAATCGCCCAGAACTGCGGCAGCCAGCAGCAACAGCGGTGCAGAGACGACAACCTGAAACATCAACTGCTGCGCCGGTGGCACCCGGTTCAGGGGTGTGATCTTGACACAAAGCGCGATGCCCGCCCAGCACAGCGCCGAGGTGAGCGCCAATATGTCACCCGCAAGGCTCGCGGTGGTGTCGCTGCGATCCAGCAGGGCCAGCGCCACGCCGCTCATCGCCAGGACAAGGCCCGCCATGCGCAGCCCCGTCATCCGGTCTGACGGGATCACGAAATGGCTCGCAATCGCCAGCCAGACGGGCATGGAATAGAAGATGACCGATGCACGGCTGACCGTGGTGAAGTCGAGAGCGGAGAAAAGGCACATGAATTCAAGGGCAAAGAGGGTGCCGCTAAAGATCCCGGCCGGGATGGCGTCCCGTGGCACGGTCAGGCTGACGCCGCGTAGCCGCATCCAGATCAGCAGCACCACCACGGCCCCCGTGGACCGCAACCCGGCTGCAAACACCGGGCCAAAGCCGCCGTTCGTCCACTTGATCACCACCTGATTGAACGCAAGATGCAGCGCGAAGGCGACGAGGGCGACGGCCCCGAAGGCATCCATGTGAGACTTGCGTTCCATGCCTCACTTGTGGATGCCGACCGGACATTGTCAATCGCCGGTCACCTCTTCTTTGGGCACGCATCCAGCGAAAAGGTGCCGTTCACGGATAATTCCCCTTACGCGGCGGGCAATTGATGCCACACTGCGCGAATATCAAGTGACCATGTGGGGGTATTTCGAAATGAGTTTGATGAAAACACTGGCAAAAGTCGCCATCGGCGTGGCCGTGGCCAAAGGCGCGCAGAGCATGATGAAGGGCAGCGGCGGCGGGTTGGGTGGCCTCGTGCGCGATGCCGCCGGGCGCGCGGGAAGCGGCCAGTCATTTGGCGGCCAGCAGTCGCGCCAAGGCGGCGCAGGGTTGCAGGAGATGCTGGGCGGTCTGCTCGGAGGCAGCACCGGGGCAGGATCAGCCGGCGGATCGCCCGCCGGTCTGGGCGGATTGCTGGAAAGCCTTGGTGGCGGCAAAGCCGGCGGCTTGCAGGACATGTTGTCCGGGCTGGCCAGCAGCGCCGGAGCGGGTGGGTTGCTTGGCGCGTTGAGCGGGCGCGCGCAGCAACGCCCACAGACCGGCAAAGCCAGCTTTGGCGAGGTCTTGAACTCTGCCTTCGACGCAACGCCGCAACCCGAGATCGAGCCCAGTGGAGATCAGGAAGCCGCCGCCGCGCTGATGCTGCGCGCCATGATCCAGGCGGCAAAATCCGATGGCACGCTTGACGATGCCGAACGCGAAAAACTGCTGGGGCACCTGGGGGATGATGTAGACGCCGAAGAAGCGGCGTTCGTGCAAAACGAACTCAGCGCGCCTGTCGATGTAGACGCCTTGGTCGCACAGACCCCGGCGGGCATGGAACAGCAGGTCTATGCCGTTTCCGTTCTTGGCATTGACCTGGACGCGCAATCCGAAGCCGAATACCTCCACAGGCTGGCCAAGGGCTACGGCATGGATGCGCAATCCGTGAACGATATTCACCAACAGCTCGGGGTGCCATCGCTGTATACCTGACGGGTCGGGGCAGAGCGTTGACGCCGCCCCGGATCTTCACCATGCCGTCAGGCGGCGCGCTGTCCGCCCGGTTTGCCACCGCGACGCCGGCGACGGCCACCACCGGACTTCTTGCCTTGTGGCGGGGTGCCGCCGGTGGCGTTGCCGCCCTGTGGGCGCCCGCTGCGGCCGCGACCACGGCCCTTAGGCTTGGTCCCTTCGGGTATGTCGATCGCTTCCCAGGGCCTGCCTGAGCCAACCGGGATGCTGATGCCCATGGTCTTCTGAATGGCTTTCAATTCACCCATTTCGTCCGGGGCGCAAAAAGCGATCGCAGCGCCATCCTTGCCCGCCCGCGCCGTCCGCCCGATGCGGTGCACATAGTTGTCCGGCACGTTGGGCAGATCGTAGTTGTAGACATGTTTCACGTCCGGAATATCCAGACCGCGCGCCGCCACATCCGTGGCCACCAGCACCTTGATCTCGCCGGATTTGAACGCGGCGATTGCCCGGTCGCGCTGACCCTGGCTCTTGTTGCCGTGGATTGACACGGCCGCATAGCCCGCCTTCACCAGCGTCTTCATCAGCTTTTCCGACCCGTGTTTGGTGCGGCCGAAGACCAGCGCCCGCTCGTCGCGATGCTTGTCCAGCATCTCGATCAGCAGGCCGGCCTTTTCCGATTTGGCAATGAAATGCACCTCCTGCGTCACCTTGTCCGCGGCCTTGCCGGGCGGCGAGACTTCGACCCGCACGGGGCTGCGCAGGTAGCTCTGGGCCAGTTCGTTCATCTGCTTGGGCATCGTGGCCGAAAACAGCATCGTCTGGCGCTCTTTCGGGATCACGCTCGCAATCTTGCGCAGATCGTGAATGAAGCCCATGTCGAGCATCTGGTCCGCCTCGTCGAGCACGAGGAACACCGCCTCTTCCAACCGCACAGCGCGCCGGTCCATCAGGTCGAGCAACCGACCCGGTGTCGCCACCAGCAGGTCCACACCGCGCTCCAGCCGCTTGATCTGGTTGTTGATGGATTGCCCGCCCACAACCATGGCGACCTTCACCGGCGTATTCTCGGCAAAGGCGCGCAGATTCACGCTGATCTGCGTGGCAAGCTCGCGGGTTGGCGCCAGTACGAGACCACGCACCGATCTGGGCGCAGGACGTCCCTCCAGCTCCAGCATCTGGGCCACCAGCGGCACGCCGAAGGCCGCGGTCTTGCCGGTGCCGGTCTGCGCCAGCCCCATCACGTCGCGGCCGTTCAGCGCATAGGGGATCGCCTGCTTCTGGATCGGGGTCGGGTCTTTCAGACCCATTGCATTCAGACGCGCCACCAGCTTGGTGGGCAGGTCCATCATATCAAAATCGCTCATTCATTTCTTTCCGGCGCACCGCACAGGGCACGCAAACATTCTTTGCCATGCCGCTGAGGGCACCGCTTGGGACACGCGAAACGGATCGCAAATGCCAAACCTGATGTCGGCATCTGTCCGCAGCGCTTGGACCCACGCGTGATTTTGGGAACATCGGCGGGCCTTTTTGAAACTGGCGCACCTGGCGGGGGTGTCCCCGGGCGCTCATCACTGCTCACGCGGCAGAAGGCTTCGCTTGAAGTGCACATGGGGCTTTATTGCCGGGAAGTCAACAGAAGCTTCAAAACGCGTCTGGCAGCGCTGCGGATTTGCCGCTACACCTGCAAGCCACGATTCACGGGTATGCGCATGAGCAATTCCATCATCAAACGCTGCGAGGACAAGGGCCTGCGCATGACGGGCCAGCGCCGTGTCATCGCCACCGTTCTCGAAGACAGCGCGGATCACCCGGATGTGGAAGAACTCTATGCGCGTGCCTCGGCCATCGACGCCGGCATTTCCATCGCAACGGTGTACCGGACGGTGAAACTGTTTGAAGAGGCGGGCATTCTCGACAAGCTGGAATTCGGCGACGGGCGTGCCAGATATGAAGACGCGGAGCGCGATCACCACGATCACCTCATCGACATGAATTCCGGCGAGGTCATCGAGTTCGTGGATGCCGAGATCGAGGAACTGCAGGACCGGATCGCGCGGAAACTGGGGTACGAGCTGCGCGGGCACCGGCTGGAGCTTTACGGCGTGCCCCTGAAAAAGGGCTGACGCCCGGACAGGATGACGATGACAACCCGCGACAGACCGCTGCTTGCCGTATTGGTGGACGCAGACAACGTGCCCGCAAAATACGCCGATGCCATTTTGAACGAGGTCAAGCTGATCGGGGAACCGGCGCTGCGGCGGGTCTACGGCGACTGGTCAAGCGGGCGGCTCAGCGACTGGGCGAAAAACATCAAGAACCTGGGGCTGGTAGCGCATCAGGAGACCGCGAATACCCGGGGAAAGAATGCCTCTGACATCGGGTTGGTCATCGACGCCATGGACATCCTGCACGCCCGCCGCTTCGACGGCTTCGTGCTGGTCTCCTCTGACAGCGATTTCACGGCACTCGCCAACCGCTTGCGCGAGGATGGCTTGATGGTTGTCGGCATCGGCGAGGAAAAAGCCCCCGAATCCCTGCGCAACGTCTGCAATCGTTTCATCCTGATCGAGAACCTGATGCGGGACCCGGAGGACAAGGGCGAGCGCCGCCCGAAGGTGCCAAAACAGGACCTCAATCACGCCTTCCGGCGGATCAGCGACGCGATGAAGCATATCGATCAGGACGACGACTGGTACAACCTCTCCCAGATCAAGAATGCGATCATGGATGCGCATTCCGATTTTGACCAGCGCAGCTACGGCCACACCAAGTTCAGCGGGCTGGTCAATGCGCTGTCCGACAGGCTGGAGACGAGGATGCAAGGCAAGACCGTTTTCGTGCGCCTGAAAACCTGAGCACCTTATCCGTGCCGGGGCTGTCTTACGTATCGCAGGGGTTATCCGCAAGCAGGCGCACGGGGTCACCTGCCCCGCCATTGCAGGTCACCGGTTGATATAAATCAACGCGGCCTATGCCCGCCCGACCTAGGGTGCGGAGCCAGGATCACCGGCACCGGCATGTCACGGTCTGCCCCCCGTGCACGCGCAACCCTTCGGAGCGATGTGAATGAAGAACATCCTTGTAGCCACGGATCTGTCGGAGCGTTCGGACCGGGCCGTGGATCGCGCGGCACTGATCGCAAAACAGATGAACGCGATGCTCCACATCGTCTACGTGGTGGATGACGAGGTCACATCGACAATCGCGCTGGCCTGCGAGGAAAACGCGACCCTCGAACTGCAACGGCAGATCAAGGAAGGCCCGCTGTTTCAGGGCGTGCAAACCAGCATTCATGTCGAATTCGGGCATACCTGGAAAATGATTACCAAGCTGGCCGAGGAACAAGAGGTGGATCTGGTGGTGCTGGGCACGCATCGTAATCGGGGCATCCGCGACCTCTTCACCGGCACGACCCTGCACCGGATCGCCAGAACCTGCCCTGCGCCTTTTCTCATTGCCGCGGAACGCGCCACGCATGCCTATGCGAATGTCTTTGTTGGCGTCGATTTCTCCGACTGCGCGCGCAACGCCACGCAGATTGCCGCCCGCATCGCGCCGGGTCAGCCCCTGACCCTCGTGCATGCCTATCACATTCCGTTCAAGGCGCTCACCATGCATGTGGATGAACATGGTGACATCGCGATCCGGGAACGACGCAGGATCGAAGCGGAAATTGACGAGCAGATGACCAGGTTCATCGCGTCGCTGGAAAACGTGCAACCAGCGCCGAATTTCATCGTCAAGGAAGGTGGCGCTGTCCCGGTTCTGCAGGCCGAGGTCACGGCGGGCAAGGCGGACCTCGTTTGCATTGGCTCACACAGCAAGCCGTGGCTTGTCGAGGCGCTGCTGGGCAATAACGCGATGGAAGTGATGTCACACCCGCCTTGTGACGTCCTCGTGGCGCCATTGCGCTGACCCATCCTTCTTGCGTAAACAACTTTGTTTCGATGCACGTCGCAGATGTCCGTGCCTGACGGGGTGCCTGGCCCTGGTGCCTGCCGCAACGGGAGCGAGCTGATTTCACCCATTGCCCATGCTGCGCGAGGGACCGGCGCGCGTGATCCCGCACCATTCAATCCACCCTGCCCGCCCTTGACCTTCAGTGTCGTATCTGGGAAGCGGAACAGACCACCTTTTGCGGCACCCCGAAGGACACCCTCACATGGAAAACCTGCGCGGCGCAGCCTTCATGGTGCTGGCGATGCTTGGCTTCGCGATCGAGGATATGCTGATCAAATTCATGGCCAGCGCGCTGCCGGTTGGTCAGATCATCGGAATGCTGGGGGTGGGCAGCGCGCTCATCGCGGCGGGTATTCTTGTTGCGCAGGGGCAGCGGCTCTTCGCCCGCGCGATGTGGACCCCGGTCATCTTGCTGCGCGCCCTGGGCGAGTTGATCGGCACCATGGGGTTCGTCACAGCCATCGCCCTGACCCCCTTGTCCTCCGCCTCCGCCATTCTTCAGGCCACGCCGCTTTTCGTGACGCTGGGCGCGGCCGTGTTTTTGCAAGAGGCAGTCGGCTGGCGTCGCTGGTCGGCAATTCTGGTTGGGTTCCTGGGTGTCGTGTTGATTATCCGCCCCGGCATGGAGGGTTTCAGCTGGCTGTCACTCTTCGCGCTTCAGGGCGTTGTGGGCCTTGGCATTCGCGATCTCGCCACCCGGCGTGTGTCGGCGGAAACATCCTCCATGCAATTGAGTTTCCTCGCCTTTCTTGTGCTGATCCCCGCAGCGGGATTGCTGACGTGGATCAACGGCACCTCGCTCGTGCCCCCGTCTGCGACACATTGGATCTATTTTTCCATCGCCCTCCTGATCGGGATCGCCGCCTATTACGGGATTGTCGTGGCGATGCGCATCGGCGACGTGAGTTTCGTGACCCCCTTCCGGTATTCCCGCATCATCTTTGCGCTTGTGGTTGGGGTTTTCGTCTTCGGTGAGGCCCCCGATGCGATGACCCTGCTCGGGGCCGCCATCATCATGATGTCGGGGCTTTACACCCTGTGGCGTGAAAGGAATGTTCGCGCTAACACCGCCTAAGGGTTCCCATAGGTCGCGCATGCCGCTATGACGCGGGCAACAGTGATCAAAGGAGCCTGACATGAGCACCATTATCGACATCCACGCCCGCGAAATTCTCGACAGCCGTGGCAACCCGACGGTCGAGGTCGATGTGATCCTCGAGGACGGCACAATGGGTCGGGCAGCCGTTCCCTCCGGCGCCTCCACCGGGGCTTACGAGGCCGTCGAGCGCCGCGATGGTGATAAATCCCGCTACATGGGCAAGGGTGTTCTGGAAGCCTGCGCGGCAGTCAACGGCGAAATCGCCGAGGCGCTGGTTGGCATAGATGCCACCGAACAGGTGGACATCGACACCACGATGATCGAACTGGACGGCACCGATAACAAGGGCCGGCTCGGCGCAAACGCGATCCTCGGTGTCTCTATGGCCGCCGCCAAGGCCGCGGCGGATTACTGCACGCAACCGCTTTATCGCTATGTCGGCGGTACCTCCGCCCGGGTGCTGCCGGTTCCGATGATGAACATCATCAACGGCGGTGAACATGCGGACAACCCGATCGATATTCAGGAATTCATGATTATGCCGGTTGCCGCCGACAACATCCGCGACGCGGTGCGCATGGGGTCGGAAGTGTTTCACACCCTGAAAAAAGAACTGTCGGCGGCAGGGCTTTCAACCGGTATCGGCGACGAGGGCGGCTTTGCTCCCAACATCAGCTCCACCCGGGACGCCCTTGATTTCATTTTGAAATCTGTCGAGAAAGCGGGCTACAGGCCGGGTGAGGACATTTATCTCGCGATGGATTGCGCGGCGACAGAATACTACAAGGATGGCACCTACGTGCTGTCCGGCGAAGGCAAGACCCTGAGCTCGGAGGAAAACGTCGATTACCTCAGGTCGCTGGTCGCGGACTATCCCATCATCTCCATCGAAGACGGCATGTCTGAAGACGACTGGGATGGCTGGAAAGCGCTGACCGATGCACTGGGCGACAAGGTGCAACTGGTCGGTGACGACCTCTTTGTCACCAACCCGGCCCGCCTGGCCATGGGCATTGAACGCGGGTCCGCAAACTCCATGCTGGTAAAAGTGAACCAGATAGGAAGCTTGACCGAAACTCTTAAAGCAGTTGATATGGCCCACCGCGCCGGGTTCACCAATGTGATGTCGCACCGGTCCGGTGAAACCGAAGACGCTACGATCGCGGATCTGGCCGTTGCAACGAATTGCGGTCAGATCAAGACCGGCTCGCTGGCGCGGTCCGACCGGCTGGCCAAGTACAACCAGTTGATCCGCATCGAAGAGGCCTTGGGCGAAACGGCGGAATACGCCGGACGGTCCATCCTGCGTTGATGGCTGGCTTGCGCGTCCGCGCGGCCGAAATGCCGCGCGATCTGCCTGTCGTTCAGGAGCTCTGCTGGGAATACCGTGACTACCTGCTGAATTTCAGCACGGAGATGAACCACTTGGTGGAGGCATTCTATCCCTATGATGCCTACGCTGCGCTGATGGCGGATTTGCCGACCAGGCATGCGCGTCCGCAGGGCATCATCCTACTTGCTGACCTCGAGGGTGTGGCAGTGGGCTGTGGCATGTACCACCCGCTGACCCCGTCGGATGCGGAAATCAAACGGGTGTTCGTCCGCGAGACGGCGCGCGGAACCGGGGCGGGGTTTCACCTGTCCCGGGCGCTCATCGAACAGGCGCGCGCGGATGGCTATAAACGTATCTTTCTGGACACGAACAAGGATTTCGTGGCCGCACGCAAGCTCTACGAAAAGCTGGGGTTCAGCAATCGGGGGCCTTATTCGGAGCTGCCGCCCGGCACCGCGGCGTTGATGGCGTTTTACGAAATCACCCTGTGAACCGCTGGGGCCGGTAGGGTGTCAGCAGCGCGGATTGCACGTTCGTCAGCGCAGCGCCCATGATTTCCGCCGCGGCCAGTTCCGCCGCCAGAGGCGCCAGCGTGGCACCCGAATGCATCGTCATGACGTAAAGCCCCGCAGGCCCGCAGGCGCCGATCACTGGCAAACCATCCGCGGGCACCGGGCGATAGGCGCGGGTGATCTCTTCCCAGCGCAGATCCCTGCCCAGCAGCGCGCGCAACCGGATCATCGCACGATCCGCAAGACGGTCAGGCGTTTGCGTGATCCGATCAGCCGTGTCGCCTTGGTGGTGCGCCGCGGTGGGCGCGAGGAAATGCCCGCGCGGTGTTTGACGCAGCTCCTGCCCGGGCGCGACCAGAACGTGACGCACCAGCGGCGGCATAGGATCCGACCGCAGGATCAGGCCCGGCCGGTCAAGCATGGGCACGTGCAGGCCGACATTCCGTAACAGTCCCTGGGTGGCGACGCCTGCGGCCACAACGACCTGATCTGCCGTCAACACGCCGGTATCCGTTTCCACTCCCGTCACGGCATTGCCTTGCGTGACAAACCCGCTGGCGGCAACCCCGGTGATCACCTGCACGTGACGGGCGGCGCAGGCGCGCAGGGCGTCGCGTGCCAAGGTCACAAGATCAACCGCGCCCTCGCTGGTGAAATGCAGCGCCCGCTCCGGCGCGGAGACATGTGGCTCCAGCGCCGCAAAGTCTTTCGCGTCGATCTCCTGCACCGCATACCCAAGCTCTTTCAGGGTGTTGCGCTGATCGTCAAAAGCATCCCCCTGCGCGTCCCAGCACAATGTGCCCGGCCATCGCACCGCCCGGCTGTCGAGGTCTGTCGCCAGACGCCGATGCGCATCGATCCCAGCGGCGCGCAGCCGAAAATGATCGGCATCCTCGAAGAAACTCGCATTGATCCATCCGAAGGACGCGCCCGAGGCAGCCGAGACCGGGTGCCCGGCCTCCAGCACCGTCACCGACGCACCGGCTGCCGCCAGACGATAGGCGGTCAGCGTGCCAACGATACCCGCGCCGATGACGATGATTTTCATGCCGGTTCCCTCTTGGCCCGCCCCTGCGCGCAGACTAGCCTGAAAGCATGACAGCACAAGATATCATCAAGCGCCTCAACCTGGCGCCGCATCCGGAGGGCGGGCACTACCGCCAGACGTGGGTGGCGGAGAATGACGGGCGTCCCAGCGGCACCTGCATTTATTTCCTTCTGGCGGCGGGAGAAACGAGCCACTGGCACAGGGTCGATGCCACCGAGATCTGGCTGTACCACGCGGGCGCGCCCCTGATCCTGTCGCTCGGCCCGGATGACGCCGGGCCCGCGACCGATCACATGCTGTCACCCGACCTGACACGGGGGGCCCCGCAAATCATTGTACCAGCGCACCATTGGCAAGCGGCGCGCAGCACCGGCGACTACACGTTGGTCAGCTGTACTGTCTCGCCCGGGTTTCAGTTCGACGGGTTTGAACTGGCCCCGGCAGGCTTCGACATCCCGCGCGGTTGATCAGACCGCCACATCCGTTTCCGACGGCCAGCTGAGCGTCCCGCCCCCGATCGCAGCCTTAACCCCCGTGGTCCCGGGGCAAGACGTCGGCAGACCGCGCGCGACACGCACGGCGAGATAGGCAAAGGCCTGCGCTTCCAGCATATCCCCGTTGAGCCCAACCGCTTCGACCGGCCGCACCGGACAGTCCAGCGACACCGCGAGCATCTGCATCAGCACCGGGTTGTGCCGCCCGCCGCCGGTCACCAACACCTGCGCCGGGGCCTGCGGGCAATGCTGGATACCCGCCGCCACACCGGCGGCGCACATCGCTGTCAGCGTCGCCGCCGCATCCGCATCGTTCAGCTCAGCCACAAGCGCTATCATTTCGGAAAAATCGTTCCGATCCAGTGATTTGGGCGGTATCCGGGCGAAATACGGCTCAGCCAGAAACAACTCCAGTGCACCCTGTTCCACTGTGCCGCGCCGTGCGGTCCGGCCACCCTCGTCGAAGGCCAGACCCAACCGGCTTTGCAAGAGGTCGTTCAGCGGCGCGTTGGCCGGCCCTGTGTCGAAGGCCAGCAAGGCGCCCGCCTCTTCCGGACGGGCCCGGGACGGGTCCACATATGTCAGGTTGCCCACTCCGCCCAGATTCAAAAAAGCCAGCGGTTCGGTCGCGCGGATGTGGCAGGCGCAGGCAAAGTGGAAGAAAGGCGCAAGCGGTGCGCCCTCGCCGCCCATTTCGACGTCCGTACGGCGGAAATCCCAGACCACCGGGCATCCCAGCGCCTGCGACAGCCAGGCCCCGTCACCAACCTGCAGAGTCCCGCGCGCGCGGGGGGCATGCGCCAGAGTCTGCCCGTGAAATCCAACCAGATCGTAGCCTGAAAAATCCTCGAACAGTGCCAGATGCGCCTGTTCGATGACATCCGTCGCGGCCTCCACGGCATCGCCTGCCCACTGGCCCAGTGCACCGCGCAATATTGCCTGTTCCGCCGGTGAATAGCCGCGGTAGGACGCAGGCCCGAACCCCTCGATCCGCTCGCCGTCGGTTCGCAGGATCGCGGCGTCAACCCCGTCCAGCGAAGTGCCGCTCATCGCGCCCAGGGCCGTGACAATGCCGGTTTTCTCAATGGCCCTTTTCAAAGCCTTTTCCTTTGCCTGCTCACCGCCTATAGAGTGGGCGCAATTCAAGCCGAGGGCAAGTACGATGACCTATCACCCCAAGTCCGATTTCCTGCGCGAACTGAGCAGCCGCGGTTTCATCGCCGACTGCACAAACCTGCAGGAACTCGACGAACGGATGGTATCCGGCGTTGTCACCGGCTACATCGGCTTCGATCTGACCGCGACCAGCCTGCACATCGGCAATCTGGTGCAGATCATGCTGCTGCGCTGGTTGCAAAAGACCGGGCACCGGCCGATCACGCTTATGGGTGGGGGCACCACCAAGGTGGGCGATCCCTCCGGCAAGGACGAGATGCGCAAAATCCTGTCGGTAGAGCAAATCAACAAGAATGCGGAGGGCATTCGCCAGGTCTTCTCGCGCTACATTTCCTACGGCGACGGGCCGCTGGATTCACCGCTGGTCAACAATGCCGAATGGCTTGATGAACTGAAATACATCGACTTTTTGCGCGATATCGGGCGGCATTTCACCATCAACCGCCTGCTGGCTTTCGACAGCGTGAAATCGCGGCTGGACCGGGAACAGGCGCTGTCCTTTATCGAATTCAACTACATGCTTCTGCAGTCCTACGACTTTCTGGAGCTGCACCGCCGCTACGACTGCCGCCTGCAAATGGGCGGCTCCGACCAATGGGGCAACATCGTCTCGGGCGCCGACCTGATACGACGCGTCGATGGCGAGGATGCCTTTGGACTCACCACGCCGCTGGTCACGCGCGCGGATGGCAAAAAGATGGGCAAATCCGCGGAAGGCGCCGTGTGGCTCAATGAAGACATGATGTCGTCTTACGAGTTCTGGCAATGGTGGCGCAATGTGGCCGATGCCGACGTCGGCAAGTTTCTCAAGCTTTTCACCGAACTGCCGGTGGATGAATGTGACCGGCTGGGTGCCTTGGACGGGGCGGAGATCAACGAGGCCAAGGTACGGCTCGCCAATGAGGTGACCGGCCTGCTGCACGGGACCGAGGCGGCGGCGGCGGCAGAAGCCACGGCGCGCGAGGTTTTCGAAAAAGGGGGTGTGGGGGATGATCTGCCCACCCTCACCCTCAGCGCAGATGATCTGGGCGATGGCATTTCCATCGTGCAACTGATCGTCAAATCCGGGCTGGCGGGGTCCGGCAAGGAAGCAAAGCGTCTGATCGCCGAGAACGGTGCCCGGCTGGACGATCAGCCGTTGACCAACGCGGGCCTGATGATTGATGCCGGCGCCTTGTCACACCCGATCAAGCTGAGCGCGGGCAAGAAGCGGCATGCCTTGGTGCAACTGGGTTAGAACCAGAGCCACTCGACCACGGTGAGAATGGCAAATACCGGAATGGACATGCCGGTCGCGATCAGGAATGCGGCGGTCTTGGTCATGCGGGGTGCGGGGGCGGATACGCCTTGGACAGTCTTTTTCATGCGCCTATTAACCATGAGTTAGGTTTCTGACGGGTTAATGCGGGTCATGTTTGATGCCGCGCCGCCGTGTGATCCCCAACCGCTCCAGCAGAGTGAAGCATTTGAGCGCGCCCTGCAGGCGATCGGCACGCCGACACAACGCCTGCCCGACGGCATGCTTGTCGTGCGCCGCAGCTTCGGGCCAACCACCGTCAGCATGATCACGCGTCCGCAGGCGACCTCGGCGCGGGCCCTGTGCACATCGGCCCGTGCTTTGGGCACGCGCGGTCCGGTGATCATTGCGCCGGACACCATCTTGCCTCTCCACACCATTGGCGCGCTGCCCCTGATAAGCCCGACATCCATCGCCACGCTTGATCTGCGCCATGATCTGGGCAGGTTACGTGCCGGACTGCATCAGAAGTGGCGCAACCGGCTGAAACACGCGGAGCGGCAAAACCTGCGGCTGACGCGGCAGAACATGCCCGATGATCCGCAGCACTGGCTGTTTCAGGCGGAGGCGCGCCAGCAGCGCCAGCGTCGATATCGGCACTGGCCCGGCGCCCTGACACTGGCCTACGCGCGGGAGAACCGGGGGCAGGCCAAACTCTTTTCGGCATATTGGGGCCGTGAACCGATTGCCGCGATGCTGATCCTGCGCCATGGCGCGACCGCCACCTATCACATCGGGCACACCCGTCCAGCCGGGCGCATCGCTTCCGCCCACACCCTGTTGCTATGGGCCGTGATCCGATGGGCGCAGACGAAGGGCGTTGCGCATCTGGAACTGGGATCAATCGACACCGAAGACGGCAAGGGCCTCGCGCGCTTTAAGCTCGGCACCGGCGCAGGGGTGCGCAGGCTGGGCGGGACCTGGGTCCGGTGGGCGCCCCTGACCCAGCTGATATCACCGCTCGCCCGCATGGATCGCAAACTGATGCTGCAAGACTAGACAGGCCACTTTCGCCGTGATTAACTGAACGTGCGTTCATATCAGGGAGAAAGCCATGCGTCTTGCCGACACCGCTGCCATCGTCACCGGCGGGGCGTCAGGCCTCGGAGAGGCCACCGCCCGCCACTTCGCCTCGCAGGGCGCGCAGGTCACGCTGCTGGACCGGGACAGCGCACGCGGTGCTGTCGTCGCGGCGGAAATCAACGGGTGTTTTGCCCAGACCGATGTCACCGACGAAGCGTCGGTGGCTGCGGCCATTGCCCTGGCGCGCGACAAAATGGGCAAGATCACCGCAGCGGTGAACTGCGCCGGAATAGCCGATGCCATCAAAACGGTCGGCCGCGACGGACCTCACCCGCTGGACGCCTTTCAGCGGACGATAGACATCAATCTGAATGGCACCTTCAATGTCGCCCGGCTGGCGGCGGAGGCAATGCAGGACAATACACCTGACGCCGATGGGGCGCGGGGTGTGATCATCAATACCGCCTCCATCGCAGCCTTTGACGGGCAAAAAGGCCAAACGGCCTACGCTGCTTCCAAGGGCGGCGTGGTGGGTTTGTGCCTGCCCATGGCGCGCGATCTGTCGAAACTCGGCATCCGCGTGATGACCATCGCGCCGGGCATTTTCATGACCCCGATGCTCGCTGGCCTTGGGGAGGAGGTGCAGGCGCAACTGGCAGCGGACGTGCCCTGCCCGCCGCGTTTGGGCGATCCGGCGGAATTCGCCGCACTGGCCGGTTTTATCGTGCAGGCCGGTTATCTGAACGGCGAAGTGATCCGCATCGACGGCGCCTTGCGCATGCGCTGACCTCAGGCCGACGCCTTGTCCTCCAGGGTCAGCCATTCTTCTTCGGCAGCCGCAAGCTTTGCCTGGCGCGCCACCAATGCGTCGGTCGCCTTTTGAAATTTCACCGGGTTGTCGGTGAATAGCGCCGGGTCGCCCAGCAGTTCCGCCAGCTTGGCGATTTCCGCTTCCAGACGGGCGATCTCTTCCGGCAGGGCATCAAGGCGGTGTTTCTCGGTAAAGCTCAGCCCCGGTTTCGCCGCTGCCCTGGGCTTATCCGGCGGGGCCGATGCCTTGGGTTTCGCGACACTGTCTGCAAAATCATCCTGACCACGCTGCCGGATGTAATCGCTCCATCCCCCGGCGTACACCGTGGCGTGACCGTCCCCCTCCATCGCAATGGTGGTTGCCGCCACCCGGTCCAGGAAATCACGGTCATGGCTGACCAGCAGAACCGTCCCGTCATAGGTGCCCAGAAGCTCCTGTATCAGGTCGAGCGTTTCCACGTCGAGATCATTGGTCGGTTCATCCAGCACCAGCAGATTGCTCGGGCGCGCCATGATCCTGGCCAGCAGCAACCGCGCCTTTTCCCCCCCAGACAGCGCGCGTACCGGTGCGCGCGCCTGGGCCTCGTCAAAGAGAAATTCCTTGAGATACCCCACGACATGCTTGGGCGCGCCCCGCACCATGACCTGATCGGCCTTGCCCGACACCCGCATCTCCGGATCGCCGGTCAGGCTGTCCCAAAGGCTCATATCCGGGTCCAGCTGCGCCCGCGCCTGATCGAACAATGCGATCTGGAGGTTCGTGCCCAGCTTCACGGTCCCGCTGTCAGGCGCCTCCCGACCGATCAACATGTTCAGAAGCGTTGTCTTGCCCACGCCGTTCGGGCCAACCAGCGCAATCCTGTCGCCCCTCTGCACGGTCAGGGAAAACGGTTTCAGGATCGCCTTGTCGCCGAAGCTCTTGGCAATCGCCGTCGCCTCGATCACCTTGCGGCCGGACTTTGGGCCGGCATCCAGCGCCATTGCCGCGGTACCCTGACGGGTGATCTGCGCGGCACGCGCGGCGCGCAGGTCCTGCAACGCCCGCACCCTGCCCTGGTTCCGCTTGCGCCGCGCGGAAATCCCCTCGACCGCCCATCGCGCCTCGGCCTTGATCTTGCGGTTGAGCTTGTGACGCTGGGTGTCTTCCTCTTCCCAGACCTGATCGCGCCAGACTTCGAAATCGGCAAACCCCTTCTCCTGCCTGCGCACGACGCCGCGATCCACCCATAGTGTCGCCCGCGTCAAGGCCCGCAGGAACGCCCGGTCATGGCTGATGATGATGTATCCCTTGCGGCTCTGGCTGAGCTCGCTTTCCAGCCAGGCGATGGCTTCGATGTCCAGATGGTTGGTGGGCTCGTCCAACAGCATCAGATCGGGGCTGCCCGCCATCAGCCGCGCCAGGGCCGCGCGCCGCCGCTCCCCGCCGCTGGCGGTCTCGACCGGACGGGCGGGATCGAACTTCAACCCCTCCCCGGCACGCTCCACCAGGTACATTTCCGAGGGCTCCAGACCATGCGCAGCAAAATCGCCCAGGGTCGCAAAGCCGGAGAGATCCGGATCCTGTTCCATGTATCCGACGGACACACCGGGACCGGAGACAACCTCGCCCGCGTCCGGTTCCACCAGACCGGCCATCACCTTCATCAGGGTCGATTTGCCTGACCCGTTGCGCCCGACCAACGCCACCCGGTCGCCGGGATGCACCACAAGGCTGAGGCCGTCAAACACCGGGTCACCCCCGAAGGTCAGCGAGATGTCATTGAGTTGTAATAGAGGTACGCGCGCCATGGATGCCAGCTATGCCGCCTCAGCGCCGGCGTCAATGTATCACGCTTCTCTGGTTCATAAATATCCCCGCCGGAGGCGAAAAACTCTATCCCAGCGCGCGCAGCAGACGCTTGCGTGCGGCGGGGATCGCGCCGATCTCCACACCGGTAAAGACGTGCAAGGTGTTCATCTGCCGATCCACCACGGCATGATCGCTGACCCAGCCGCCCATCATCAGGTAGGTGCGCAACAAAGGCGGCATATGTATCATGGCTTTTTTCAGGTCCGGCTTGCGCCGCAGCCGCGCGGCAAATCGAAACACATTCGGCGCCTTGACCCGCGGCAACCAGCGTTTCGGCGCGAGGTGACGCGCCTTCAGCACGGCAAAGGCATCAAGGTAATGGGCCGTTTCAGTCCCGGCAAAGGACGAACAGCCAAACAGCAGCTGCACGTCGTTGGCATCGACGTATTCGGTCATTGCGGCCCACGCGATCCGCAGGATGTCCGGGTCGCGCCGTTCGGGCGCGATGCAGAAACGCCCCATTTCCACCATGCGGCCGTCGAATGCCTCCAGCGCCGACAACTCGTAATACTGCGCCGAGTAGCTGCCCGAAATATCCGCCCCGGTCAGATCCAGCATGCGGAACGTACAGACCAGGCTGTCGCTTTGGCGGTCCAAAATCAGGATATGCGCACATCTGATGTCAAATGCATCGACATCGCGCAGCGCCTTCAGACCGAAGCAGCGCGCGCGCAACCGCTGTGCTGCGTCCAGCTCCCGTGGAGTTGAGGCGGTGCAGGCGCGGTAGCGACCTTTTTCCAATGCAATCATTGCGACCTCCAGCAGATCAACCTGCGCTGATTGCCCTCTATCACACTCTACTTAAACATGGTGTGACAGGCTTAAAGGTCCAGATCGCCGCCACCCGGCGTGAAGCGACCAATGTTGCCCAACAGCTGGCGCAGGAATGTTTTGTCACGCACGCCGGAATCAGTGACCCGCCGGGCCAGCGGCACAACCTGTCCACGCTCCAGCCCGAAGGTCTCGACGTTGGAAACGACACCGCCGGTGTCAAAGGTGATGGCCACCACCTTGCGTTCCACCACTTCCGGCGCGAGCATGGCGAAGGTGCGGACACGGCTGCGGACAAAATACATGCTGCTGTCATTGAGAACGGAACCGGACGCCGCCGATCCCAGTGTTTCTTCGACACTCGCGCGGGTATCGATCCCCACTACGATCTGGTCGAGGTCCTCCTGCGGCGGCACATACCCGTGATCGCGGTAGCGCCCGCCACAGGCGGCAAGGGTCAGGCACACAAGTACAATGGCACTCCATCGCGCGCTTGTGTGCAGGGGGCCGCTGCCCGCTTTGCTGTTGTGCATATAAACTGCCCTCTTGCCCTTGTGCATCATGGCTTTTATCCCGCTTACACCAAGGGACCGCCCTGGTTCAAGAAACGAAAGTGCAAGATGTCCAAGCAAACGCCACCGTCCCCCAGCGCCCTGCGCGTCGCCGAGCTCAAGCAAAACAGCGCCACGGCCTTCGCATTGCGCCCGGGCACAGAGCAGTTGAAGGCGATGGCCGCAGAGCTGGGACTGCTGGGGTTGCGGAAACTGTCCTTTGTCGGAGAGGTCGCCGCACAAGGAAACGCGGACTGGCATCTAAGCGCGACACTGGGCGCCACCGTCGTACAGCCCTGCAGCATCACGCTGGAACCTGTCACAACGCGCATCGACATGCCGGTCACCCGGAGATATGTCGAGGGCTACGCCGAAGACGACGCGCCGGAAGTCGAAATGCCCGAAGACGATACCGTCGAAGCCCTTGGGTCGTGGATCGACCCTGCGCAGGTGATGACCGAGGCGCTGCTTCTCGCCTTGCCGCTTTATCCGCGCAGCGACGGGGCCGAACTGGGCGAAATGGTCTATGCCGCGCCGGGCGTCACCCCGATGCGGGACGAGGACGCGCGGCCGTTTGCCGGTCTGGCAGCACTGCGAGACAAACTCGGCGAGACAGAGGAGGGTGACGGCTGACCGCCAAAGCGTCGCATCCCGCGGCCGGAAAAAACCGCTTGCAACATGTGTCAATGACAGTATTTTGCGCCGCTCCCCCCAATTAGGGTTGGACAAGCGCCCGGCTTGGGCCTAAACGCACGTCACACCCGAACCCTGGGAAAAGAATTGTAACACGGCCCCGCATATAGTTGTGCCCGGCCCCGAACGACAAAAGGCCCAAGACAATGGCTGTTCAACAGAACAAAGTCTCCAAATCGCGCCGCAACAACCGCCGTGCGCATGACGCGCTGGTTGCGGCGAACCCGAACGAATGTACCAACTGTGGCGAGCTGAAGCGCCCGCATCACGTCTGTGCCGCCTGTGGCCATTATGACGACAAAGAAGTTGTCGCTCTCACAGAAGAGATTGATCTGGAAGACGACGCGGCCTAAACCTTTCCCTTAAACAATAAGGGCAGAGGTTTTGGGGGCAGTCGCTCTATGACGGCGCAGACCGATCAGGCACACGCGCAGACCAGACGCATCATTTTGTCCATAGATGCGATGGGCGGGGATGAAGGCCCCGCCGCCGTTGTGGCGGGCTGCGATGTCTCTGCACGCAAGAATCCCGATATCCAGTTTATCCTGCATGGCCCGGAAGCCGAGCTTGCGGCCCTTGTGGAGCGCAGGCGCGCGCTCGACGACAGGGTGGAAATCCGCGACGCCTCCGATGTCGTGACAATGGATGACAAACCCAGCCAGGTCGTGCGCAACGGCAAGGAAACGTCGATGTGGTCGGCCATCGAGGCGGTGCGCGATGGCTCTGCAACCGTGGCCGTCTCCTGCGGCAACACCGGTGCGCTGATGGCGCTGTCGATGATCCGCCTGCGCAAACTGCCGGGTGTCAACCGCCCGGCGATTGCGGTGCTCTACCCCTCGTCCAACCCTCAGGGGTTCAACGTGATGCTGGACGTCGGCGCCGATGTACGCGCCGATGCGGACGATTTGCTGCGCTATGCCCTGATGGGCATGTCCTATGCCCGCAACGGTCTTGACCTGCCGCGCCCCCGGGTCGGCCTGCTGAACGTCGGGACCGAAGAGCACAAGGGACGCACCGAACTCAAAGAGGCCTACGAATTGATTCGCGACCAACGCGAGGAGGCCGGTTTTGAATTTGTCGGCTTCGTCGAAGGGGGCGATATCACCGGTGACATCTGCGATGTTATCGTGACGGATGGCTTTACCGGGAATGTGGCGATCAAAACCGGTGAAGGCACGGCGAGCCTGATCGGTGACCGGCTGCGCGAAGCCTTCAAGTTTTCGCCGCTGTCCAGGCTGGCATCGGTGCTGGCCTATACATCGCTGAACCGGCTGAAAAAGAAGATCGACCCGCGCCGCGTCAACGGTGGCGTGTTTCTGGGGCTGAACGGCACGGTGGTGAAATCGCACGGCTCCGCCGATGCAACCGGGGTATCAGCCGCGATCAAACTTGCAGCACAGCTCGCCGATATTAAGTTTACAGATAAACTGGCGGCCCGGGTGGCCGCCCTGCCCGCCGAGGAGAGCGAACAATGACCCTGCGTGCGGTTGTCAAAGGTGTCGGACATTACTTACCTGAACGGGTTGTGCCCAATGCCGAATTCGAGGCAACGCTTGACACAAATGACGAGTGGATCAGGGCGCGGTCCGGCATTGAACGCCGACATTTCGCCGCCGAAGGTGAAACGACCGCCTCGATGGCGGGCGCGGCGGCGCGTGCGGCTCTGAAAGACGCGGGTCTTGAGGCTTCGGACATTGATGCGATCGTACTGGCCACCTCAACGGCCGATCTGACCTTTCCCTCCGCCGCCACAATGGTGCAGGCCGAACTGGGCATGGAAAATGGCTTTGCCTTCGATGTGCAGGCGGTCTGTGCCGGTTTCATCTACGCGCTCAGCAATGCCAACGCGATGATCCTCTCGGGTCAGGCCCGTCGGGTGCTGGTCATCGGTGCGGAAACCTTCAGTCGCATCATGGACTGGACGGACCGGTCCACCTGCGTGCTCTTCGGCGATGGTGCCGGGGCGCTGGTGCTGGCGGCCGAGGAGGGAACCGGCACCGCCCGCGACCGGGGCATCCTCGCGACGGACCTGAATTCGGACGGCCGCCACAAGGATCTGCTGTACGTCGATGGCGGTGTGTCCACCGGCACGACCGGCTACCTGCGCATGCAAGGCAACCAGGTTTTTCGCCACGCGGTGGAAAAACTGGCCTCGACGGCTACAAAAGCCATGGCGCGCGCCGGCGTCGACCCGGAGGAGGTCGATTGGATCGTGCCGCATCAGGCCAATATCCGGATCATCCAGGGCACCGCGAAAAAGCTGGGACTGCCGATGGAAAACGTGGTTGTCACGGTGCAGGACCACGGCAACACCTCGGCGGCATCGATTCCCCTCGCCCTGTCCGTTGGCCGCGCGCGGGGGCAGATCAAGGACGGAGATCTGATCGTCACCGAGGCAATCGGCGGCGGACTGGCCTGGGGCGCGGTGGTGTTGCGCTGGTAAGGTGGTAATTGTTGCTCAAACGCCGCCCTGCAAGCCATTGATATTGACTCTGAAAATCCCTCTCCCCTATGGTTGCTGAAAACATAACGGGGGATGGTATGGCCGAAAAGACTTTGACACGCATGGATTTGAGTGAGGCCGTGTTCCGCGAAGTGGGTTTGTCCCGCAACGAGAGCGCGCAATTGGTCGAATCCGTTCTTGATCATCTCTCCGACGCGCTGGTGCGCGGCGAGCAGGTGAAAATCTCTTCTTTCGGCACCTTCTCGGTGCGTGATAAATCCGCCCGCATCGGCCGCAACCCCAAGACCGGCGAAGAAGTACCGATCAACCCGCGCCGGGTCCTGACGTTTCGCCCGTCACACCTGATGAAGGATCGCGTGGCCGACGGGAACAAGTCCTGATCTGATGCCCAAATCTCCCGATGCTTTTCGCACGATCTCGGAAGTCGCTGACTGGCTGGGCGTGCAGGCGCACGTGCTGCGCTTCTGGGAAAGCAAGTTCAGCCAGGTTAAACCGATCAAACGGGCCGGTGGCAGACGCTACTACCGCCCGGCTGATATGCTGTTGCTCGGGGGGATCAAGAAGCTGCTGCACGACGACGGCCTGACCATCAAGGGCGTGCAGAAAATCCTGCGCGAACAGGGTATGAGCCACGTCGCGGATCAAAGCCAGGCGCTTGATGACCTGACAATGGCAGTGATCGAGGGCAATGTGTCCGATGCGGCAGCCGAACCGGCGGCGCCATCACCTGACCCCGATCCCGCGCCGCCGGATGCGTCCGCGGACGACACATCGCCACCGGACGATGTGTCCACCGCTGCCGAAGACGTCCTCCCCCCGGTCGAGGCCGCTGACGTGTTGGCAGAGCCGTCGGAGGTCGGCGCACTGGATGACGGTAATGCCGCCGCGGACATTGACGGGACCGTTGAGGAAGTGGCGGGATCGGACGACGCCGAGGCGCCGCAGGACCCCGAACCGCAGCTCTCAATGGAAGACTCCCCGGAACCCGACGTGGTGGCTTCCGAACCTGAGGCAATCCCGGAAGCTGACATCGATCTGACCCCGGAGCTGCCCGACGCGGCAGATGAGGATGTGACCATCGACGCGGCAGCAGAGGCTCCCGAAGAGGCGGATACGCAGAGTGATGCAGATACGGGCGCGGCGCCGGAAACCGCCGCATCCCCCGAAACGGATGAGGTACCCGAGACCGCAGTTGCCGAAGAAAATCAGGCCTTGCCGAGTTTCTTACGGCACCCGTTGACCGACCCGGTGCCCGAGGCCGAACCAGAACCGACAGACCCTGCGCCGGAACCCGAGCCAACGGACACCGCGCCAGCGGCACCGGATATGGCGGTGGACGCAGACGGCGCGACAGACATACCGCCAAAACCGCGGGTCATTGATCTGCCACCATTGCCTGCGGAAGAAGACATGCCGGCGCAGCCCTCCGCACTCTCGGCGCTTGCGCGGATGAACGCACTGGCCCCGGAACAGCGGGACGCGGCCAAGCCGCTTCTGGCGCAATTGATCCGACTGCGCACCAGCATGGCCAAACCGCGCAAAGACGTCCGCAAAGACTGACGCCATGGCAATTCTCTCTTGCCTCGGCCCTCAGATCGGGTATGAAGCGCCTCATGTCGGGCTATGGCGCAGCCTGGTAGCGCGTCCGTCTGGGGGACGGAAGGTCGCAGGTTCGAGTCCTGCTAGCCCGACCAACATCCGACATATGCCAAGTGCCCGCGCAGGCCATGCGCGGGCACTTGCATTTCAGGGAGCGAACAGATGAGCGGCGTGCTGCCAAATCAACAGATCACCCGGATGATCGCCGACACGCAAATCGCCTCGACGCGCCCGATCAGCGAGGCGCAAATTCAACCGGCCAGTCTAGACCTTCGTTTGGGAACAACGGCTTACCGTGTCCGCGCCTCCTTTCTCGCGGGCCATGGCAAACGCGTTTCCGACCGGTTGAAAGAATTCGAGATGCACCGGGTCGATCTGACGGCGGGCGCGGTGCTGGAAAAGGGCTGCGTCTATGTTGTGCCCCTGATGGAATCGCTGGCCTTGCCCGACGACGTTCAGGCCGTCGCAAATGCAAAAAGCTCCACCGGACGGCTCGACCTGCTGACCCGCACCATCACCGACGGCGGCACCGAGTTCGACCGGATCGCGCCGGGGTATTGCGGCCCGCTATATGCCGAAATCTGCCCCCGCTCCTTCTCGGTGCTGGTGCGGCCCGGGATGCGGCTCAACCAGATCCGGTTCGGCGATGGCCAGGCGGTTCTGGACGACGCGGCCCTGCGCGCCCTGCACAGGCAAACGCCGCTTGTAGATGGGCCTGCGGTGATCGACGAGGGCCTGGGGTTTTCCGTCGACCTGCGCCTGCCGGACACCACATTGGTAGGCTACCGCGCGAAACCGCATACCGGCGTGATCGATCTCGATCTGGTCAACCACTACAGCCCGCGGGAATACTGGGAGGAAGTTCATACCGACAATGGGCAGATCATTCTGGATCCCGGCGCCTTCTATATTCTCGTCAGCCGTGAAGCCGTGACAATCCCGCCGGAATATGCTGCTGAAATGGCCCCGTTTCTCGCCATGGTGGGCGAATTCAGGGTGCATTACGCGGGCTTTTTCGACCCCGGGTTCGGCCATGCGTCAGCCGGGGGAGCGGGCTCCCGGGGGGTGCTGGAAGTCCGCTGTCATGAAGCGCCCTTTGTGCTGGAGCATGGGCAGGTTGTCGGGCGTCTCGTGTATGAAAAGATGCGGGAAGTACCGACGCAGCTCTACGGGGCCGGCATTGCCTCGAACTACCAGGGGCAGGGATTGAAGCTGTCCAAGCATTTTCGCACAGGCTGATCGCTAGCTTCGCGTTGTGCGCCGAACCAGTTTTGCCGCCTGTTTTGCCTGCCGCGCAGCTTTTCTGGCCTGACGGCGCTGCCTGATCTCGGCCTGTGTCTCGCCGCCGGACGGGTCCGGGGTTGGTGTGCGCCGCATCGTCGATGCCTTGGTGATCCCCGCGCTGATGCCCTTGTTGACCAGCCGCCGTGTGATCTGGCGCAGGATCATATTCAGTAGTCTGTCCATGTGTCTGCCCTCCGCAGCCTTGCCTCGCGCGCATCATACCGCAAATTGCGGCAATTTTCAGAACATCCCGCTCTCAGTCTTCGAAGAGTTCGCTTTGCCCTTCGGCACTTTCCTCTTCGTCCTCCTCCTCCGGACCGGGCATCATCGCGCTGGGGGGCGGGCGATTTTCAAGCAACCCGGCGGCGCGGAGTTCCTTCAAGCCCGGCAGATCGCGGGCATTCTCGAGCCCGAAATGATCCAGAAAACCTTCGGTGACCACAAAGGTCACCGGGCGCCCCGGTGTCATCTTGCGCCGACCGAACCGGACCCACTCCATCTCCAGCAACTGGTCCACGGTGCCACGGCTGACGGACACACCGCGAATTTCCTCGATCTCGGCCCGCGTGACCGGCTGGTGATAGGCGATGATCGCCAGAGTCTCGATCGCCGCGCGCGACAGCTTCCGCGTCTCAACCGTTTCACGCTGCATCAAAAACCCCAGATCAGGGGCCGTGCGCATGGCCCAGGCGTCGCCGATCTTGCACAGGTTCACGCCGCGCCCCTCGTAGCGCTTGCGCAGATGCACCAGCGCTTCGGCAGGATCGGACCCATGCGGCATCCGCGCCGCCAACTCGCGCAGCGAAACCGGCTCCGCCGTGGCAAAAAGGATTGCCTCCACCATCCGCTCCTGCTCCCCTATGGGCGGGGCTTCGAACAGGCTCTCTTCGGTCTCTTGCGGCGTGTCGTCGGTCACTGTGGGGTATCTCTCTTGCGCAGTTGAATGGGCGCGAATGTCCCGGACTGGCGGATTTCCAGATGCCCCTCTTTAACAAGCTCCAGAGAGGCCGCAAAGGTCGCCGCCGTGGCGGATCGTCTGCGAACGGGATCCATCTCCCATCCCTCGGGCAGGTAGCTTGAAATATCCGTCCATTCCCCGGCAAACCCGATCAGCCCGCGCATGCGGTCCAGGGCCTGTTCCATCGTGAACACCGCGTCGCGGTCCATCACGAAAGGCCGGAAATCGTCACGGGTGCGGATACGGGCGTAGCCCTGCATCAGATCCAGCAGCGTCGCGGTATACTCGATCTTGCGGGTGCGCGTGACCTCATGCGTCTGCCCCCGGCTGAAGAAATCCCGGCCCAGCCGGTCGCGCCCCATGAGCCGCGCTGCCGCGTCCCGCATTGCCTGCAGACGTTCCAGCTGGAAGGCCAGATGTGCCGCGAGTTCTTCGCCCGAGGGCCCGTCCTCCGAGGGGTCGGGCGGCAGCAGCAACCGTGACTTCAGAAAAGCCAGCCACGCGGCCATCACGAGGTAATCCGCCGCCAGTTCAAGGCGCAACGCCTTGGCCCGCTCGACAAAGGCGAGATATTGCTTTGCCAGCGCCAGCACCGAGATTTTGCGCAGATCGACCTTTTGCGTCCGGCTCAGCGTCAGCAGCAGGTCCAGGGGGCCTTCAAACCCGTCGACATCCACGATCAGCGCCTCGGCCGCCAGCCGGTCCGCTACCGATAGAGTGTCTTCTTCAAAGGGTACTTCAGCCATGCCCCATAACGATTTTACGCCCCGCTCAACAGCGTCTCAAGCTGCGCGCGTAAGGTGTCAATGTCAATATCGTCCGGGGTTTTGCGCGCAGCCAATGCGCGCTCCGCACGGATCTGCGCCGCCGCCGTCATCTCGCCCGCCGCCTCCGCCACCATCTGGCGTTCCCGCAGCGGCGCATTGCAGAACAGGATGACATCGCATCCGGCCGACACCGCGCGCGTGGCAACCTCGGCGCGCGAGCCCTGCAGCGCCTTCATGCCGATATCATCGGTCATGATCAGGTTGTCATAGCCGATATCCTCGCGGATCAGGCGCATCACCTGCGGCGACAGCGTCGCGGGCCTGTCATCCAGGGCGTCAAAGACAAGATGCGCTGTCATCCCCATGGGCACATCTTTCAATGCTGCAAATGGCGCAAAATCCTGGGCTGCCAGGGTCGGCAGATCGGCCCCGACATGGGGCAGATCATAGTGGCTGTCCAGGGTTGTGCGACCATGGCCGGGCATGTGCTTGATCACCGGCAGGACGCCACCCGCCAGCAACCCGTCGGCCACGGCCCGCCCCAGTGTCGCGACGGTTGCCGGGTCTGACCCGTAACAGCGGTTGGCAAGGAATTCATGCGTCTCCGGCCCCGCCAGATCAACCATCGGGGCGCAGTTGCTGTCGATCCCCAGGGCATGCAGTTCCGCCGCGATCAGCCGGTATCGCAGATACATCGCCTCTTCCGCCCGCGCGCCTGCCGCGCGCACGAAATCCAGAGGGGGCGTCCATTCCGTCCAGACCGGCGCCCGCAGCCGCTGAACCCGCCCGCCCTCCTGATCTATCGTGATCGGCGCCGCGCGACCAACGCATTCGCGCATCTCGTCGCACAGCTGCCGGACCTGATCCGGGGTGTCGATATTGCGCGCGAACAGGATGAATCCGAAGGGGTCGGCGTCACGAAAGAATGCCTTTTCCTCGACCGAGAGGGTCAGCCCATCGGCGTCCAGAATGGTCGCCCCGAAACGCGTCATTTACTGGCAACAGGAATGCAGTCCACCCCCTCGGCCTTGAAGGCCGAACAAAAGCGCCGCGCATCGCTGAGATCAACAAATCCCATCGCGCGCAGGCGGTAGAACGTCCGTCCGCCCGACTGGGCCATTTGCACAACCCGGGACTTGTCCTGCAGATACTCGCCGAAGCGGTCTTCGAGACGTTTCCATTCGCTGCGCGCCACCGCGGGGCTGTCAAAGGCCCCCAACTGCGCAAGCCGGGTGCCTGCGGGAATGTCGGCGGCGTCTATTTCGGATGTCGGCGTCTCCGCCACATAGGCGGCGGTTATCAGCGTAGGGCCGTTCGCAGGGCGCAATCTGGGGCGTTTCACGGTATGTCGGGGGGCGGCCTCTTCCGCCTGTGCCGCTGTGTCGGGGGCGATCACGACCTCTTCGGCAACAACCGACGAGCCCGGGAGTTCCTCGTCAGGCGCGTCCGATGTAGGCAGGTCCGCGGTCAATTCCGCAACCACCGCGTCAATCGCGCCGCTGTGCAGGTTCTCGGCCAGAGGGCGCGCGGGGGCCTCCGCCTGTTCGGCCGCCTCCCTGAGCGCCTCTGCTGCGGGAACGAGCGGCTGCGGCTGCTCTACCGGCGCAACTTTTGCGAGGGTTATCGGCTGGTCTTCCTGTGCCAGATCGGCAGCACGCGGGGCCAGCACAACCCGGTCCACCGGGCCTGCGGCGGCGCCTTCCGCTGCGACGGCGTTTACCGCCAAGCCCTGATGCCGGGCCACCTGACCGCCCGGGTCTTCCGGACGCACCCGCATCTCGCCCTCTGCGGCACGGACCACGGGGATGCCGCTGACATCGCGCACCATCAGCTTGTACCCCCAGACACCGATGCCCGCGATCAAGGCGAGAGACACCATAGCCCCGGCCACATTCGTCATCATTGTCAGGGAGTTGGGCGGCGCGTCGTCGCCGTGTGGAGCGTCGGAGTCGCGTCCGTAAGCTCCCATGCCATGGGAGAATTCAATGTCCGCCATCATTGCCTCGCTGCCACCAGGATACATGCCCCGGCGGTCTGTCTCATGCTTGCCTGCTCTGGCGAAGGGAGCGATTTGCTACCGCATTTCCTGCGCCGGTGTGACACCGAGAATACCAAGACCGGCTGCAATTACAACGCTCGTGGCGCGTGCAAGGGCGATTTTCGCCGCTGTGACTTTTGGGTCATCCTGAACAAAGCGCAAGGAAGGCAGATCATTGCCCTTGTTCCACAGCGCGTGGAAGGTCCCGGCCAGTTCATAAAGGTAGAACGCCACCCGGTGCGGCTCGTTGCTGCGCGCGGCGGTTTCAACAAGGCGCGGCCATTCGGCCAGCTTGGCCGCAAGCCCCAATTCGGCCTCATGATCAAGCAGGCCAAGATCGGCCGCCCGCAGGCTGGCGTCATCCACGGCAATGCCCGCTTCTGTCGCTTTGCGGATGACCGAGGCCACCCGCGCATGGGAATATTGCACGTAGAACACCGGGTTTTCGCGCGACTGTTCCATCACCTTGTCGAAATCGAAATCGAGGGTCGCATCGTTTTTACGCGTCAGCATCACGAACCGGGTGACGTCCGGGCCTACCTGGTCAACGACATCCCGCAGGGTCACAAAGGTCCCTGCGCGCTTGGACATCTTGAACGGCTCGCCGTTCTTGAAAAGCCGCACCAGTTGCGTGAGCTTGATATCAAGCGACACCTGACCATCGGACAGCGCGGAAACCGCCGCTTTCATCCGCTTGACGTACCCGCCGTGATCCGCGCCGAAGATGTCGATCAGCGCATCGAACCCCCGGCTCACCTTGTCGTAATGGTAGGCGATATCGGGCGCGAAATAGGTCCAGCTGCCATCCGATTTCTTCACCGGGCGATCCACGTCATCACCATGTTCGGTCGAGGCAAAAAGCGTCTGCTCACGCGGTTCCCAGTCTTCGGGTTTTTTGCCCTTGGGCGGTTCCAGCACACCTTCGTAAATCAGACCCTTGCCGCGCAGATCGTCAATGGCAGCTTCGATCCGCCCGGTGCCATAAAGCGATTTCTCGGAGTAAAAGACATCCATCTCCACCCCGAGCGCCTTGAGATCGGCGCGGATCAGATCCATCATCGCATCGGTCGCGAAATTGCGCACCTCTTCCAGCCAGACCTCTTCGCCCTTGTCGACATAGGCATCACCCACCTTGTCCTTCAGCGCTTCGCCCACGGCGATCAGGTAATCGCCGGGATAGGTGCCATCGGGGAAAGCGACCTCCTGCCCGTGGGCTTCGAGGTAGCGCAGATACACCGAGCGCGCCAACACATCGACCTGCGCACCACCGTCATTAATGTAGTACTCCCGCGTCACATCGAAGCCGGCAAAATCCAGCAGCGACGCCAGCGCATCGCCGAACACCGCGCCCCGCGTGTGCCCCACATGCAGCGGACCGGTGGGGTTGGCGGAGACATATTCGACGTTGACCTTCCTGCCCTGCCCCAATGTTCCCCGGCCGAAATCGGTCCCTTCTGTCAGCACGGCGGCAACCACTCCCTGCCAGACCGTGGGCGACAGGCGCAGGTTCAAAAAGCCGGGGCCCGCCACATCCGCGCTGGAAATCCGATCATCCGCGATCAGATGCGCCGCCAGCGTCCCGGCAATATCCCGTGGTTTTTGACCCGAGGGCTTCGCCAGCACCATGGCTGCATTCGTTGCCATGTCGCCATGGGCTGCATCGCGCGGCGGTTCGACCGTCACACTGTCCATGGTCAGACCGTCCGGCAGTTGCCCGGCCGCAACCATTTGCTGCAAACAGTCCAATACAAGCACGCGGATATCGGCGAAAAGGTTCATCTTTGGGTTCCTAACAGAAGCTTTGCGCGGTTTATCACGCCCAAAGGCCGGGTCAACCGCACATGCCCCGCAGCTGGATTGCAAAGCCGGATCATGGTGCGCGCGGCACGTGCCCGGAAAAAACCATCCTGCCACTTCCAAGGTCGAAACCGGATGCAATGAGCCTGCCGCCCTTGTGAAAGACGTGTCCGACACCAATCAGAAACACCCAATGGCGCCTCGCAACCTGGCGCGAGACGCGGGCGTTTGCATATCGCTACCTGCCGGCGATCAGACGCTCATGCTCCTGAAGGGCGAAGCGGTCGGTCATGCCTGCGATGTAATCGGAAACGATCCGCGCCAGCGCGGTTTCGCCCCGCGCCTCATCGACGTCCTTGCGCCACTGTTTCGGCAACTGGTCGGGATGCGCTATGAAATGGGGGAACAGGTCCGCCACGACACGGGTCACCCGTGCGCGCATTTCAATGACGCTTGGCGCGCGGTACATCCGGTCGAACAGAAAGGCGCGGATGACCTTCAGGTCTGCAAAGACATCGTCGCTGAACCGGATAATGGTGCGCCCTGCGCCCCGTATGTCGTCAACCGACTGCGGTTGCAGTTCCATCAGGCGTGCCTGTGCAAATCTGATGACATCCTCGACCAGAATACCAAAGAAGCGGCGCAATGCTTCATGCCGTCGGCGGTAATAGTTGAGGCCCGGATAGCGCCCGTCGACCTCTTCGAAGCAGGCATTCAGGATGGGCAATGCCGCCAATTCGTCGGTGGAGAACAATTCTGCCCGCAACCCGTCATGCAGATCATGATGATTATAGGCCACGTCATCGGCAATGGCGGCAACCTGTGCCTCAGCGCTGGCGAAAGTGTCCAGTTCCAGATCATGTTGCGCATTGTACTCTTGCAGCGCCCACGGGATATCGCCGGTGACGGGCCCATTGTGCTTGGCCAGGCCCTCCAGCGTTTCCCATGTGAGGTTCAATCCGTCGAAATCCGCATAGTGGCGCTCAAGGTTGGTGACGATCCGGATCGCCTGCGCATTGTGATCGAACCCGCCGTAGGGCGCCATCAGCTCCGACAGCGCATCCTCGCCCGTGTGGCCGAAGGGCGTGTGCCCCAGATCATGTGCCAGCGCGACCGCTTCCGTGAGTTCGGGGTTCAACTGAAGCGCACCGGCAATGGTGCGCGCCACTTGCGCCACCTCGATGGAATGGGTCAGCCGGGTCCGGTAATAGTCACCTTCATGCTCGATGAACACCTGGGTTTTGTGCTTGAGCCTGCGAAAGGCGCTTGCGTGAATAATCCTGTCCCGGTCACGCTGAAAACATGACCGAAACGTGCTTTCCTCCTCCCGCACGCGCCGTCCCCGGGCGCGCAACGGATCGGAGGCATAAAGAGCCGTCATTGCTGGCGTGTCCTTGTGGCCTGTCCTGTGAGTTTCTATATTGCACTCACATCGTTAATGAAACCGCTTGACGGAGCCCGCATATGCAAATGCCTCCCACAGTTACGCCCCGCGCCTTTGACCGGCTGGCCGAAATCGGTGCCGCAACCGACGGCAAAGCACTGCGGATTGCTGTGGAGGGCGGTGGATGTTCCGGATTCCAGTATGAAATCGCCCTGGACGAGCCGCGCGAGGATGACCTCGTGCTTGAGGGCGCCGGACAAAAGGTCGTGGTTGATTCCGTGTCCTTGCCCTTCCTGGGCGGGGCAACCATCGACTTTGCCGAGGAATTGATCGGCGCCCGATTTGTCATCAACAACCCGAATGCGTCAAGCTCCTGCGGGTGCGGCACCTCGTTTTCAATGTAACATTAAGTTTGCTCGGTATTTGCCTGTTTTAAAGTTGATTTTTAGATATCAGCTCTGGAAAACCCTTCGAAGAACGCGCTGAACTTATCCGATGACTGCTCCGCGCCCGTAAGAATTTCCACCCCGTCCGCCCCGACCGCGTCCGTCATGCCGCGCCGCATCTGCGACCAGTCTGCACTGCGGGCGGGTCCAAGGTGGAACATATATTCAGACATGGCCCGCAACGGCCCCTTGCGGCCCGTGTGACGGCAGATTTGCAATCCGCCCGCTTCCGGCACGCCCGGAAAGCCCGGCCTGTCAGCAAACTGCGCCCACCAACTGGCAACGAGGTATTCATGATAGCAATCGGAGCGGCCGTCGCCGCTGCCGTTCAGGACAAACCCACCCATTTCCTGCGCAATCCAGTCCTCCCAGATCGCACTGGGCTGCTGCCCTGCAAACCGCATGGCAACGCAGATCTCAGCCAACAGGTCAATATCCTGATCAAGGTAGGACAGCAGACCTGCAAATTCGAGACTGACAATGGCCGCATCGTCGAGCTCGGGATCCAGCTTGCCGTAGTCGGACAGATAGAAAACGATATGCGTCAGCTCGTAGGCGACCTTCTTGTTCGGCAAGGCGAAAGTATCCGAGCGGTTGATGAAAGTGCGCAGCCGCTGGTGCAGATCGGCACTTGGGGTGCCAACCTCGCGGCGCGCCAGCAGGCGATGTGCCTCCGCCCGTTGCAAATCCGACAGCTCCGCCTCAACCAATCCCATATCGGCCGCCCATCGGCATAGCTCGGCCCCCTTGCCGCCCGCCATGCCCAGATCTTCCAGATCCAGACAAATCGACAGAAGGAAGCGGTAATATTGCGGGAAAAAGCGCAAGCGCTCCTCAAGCCCTTCGTAGACACGTGCGTAGGGCGCCAGAGCCTTTTCTGTCAGACGGGCACCGCTGGTGGCGAGGATATTAAGAATTTCAGCGTTTTCCTTTAGCCAGAACACATCGTCCGGGCTGCGCCGGTTACAGGCAAAATTTTCGAGTAGAAGAGACTGGCGTTCTGCCAGCCCCGGTCTGCGCGGCAGACCCAAAGAGACGACGTTAGACATGGGGGTTCTTCCTTTGTCCTGAGGATCTGCCGCGCAAGGCTCATGGTCGAAGCGGGGCCAACATACCATTCGGCTTCGACCAGAAGATCAGTTACATGGACGTGGTGAACAGGCCGGTTGCCTCACCCGAGAACGCGTCACGGCCGGAGACCATGCTGGTGGTGAATTGGCCGGTTTCCGCGCCAGCGAAAGTGTCCGCCTGCGGACCCATGGACGTGGTGAACAATTCGGTACCCTGGCCGCTCATCATGTCGGTGCCGGCGGGGCCCATGCTTGTGGTGAAAAGCGCCGTGCCTGCGCCGCTGTGCAGGTCGGTCTCAGTGCCGAAAAACTCTTCGGAAATCAGTGGTGCGGCAAGTGTGTTGGTCTTCATATCGTATCCCTTTCAGATGAAGTTTGTATCGCCCTTTCACGCTTGCTCGTTTAAGGAGAGTTTCCAAGAATTTTTCACGTTAAGAATGTGTTAACCATTACTTATCCACACGAATTTCGCGTGTTAGCGCCAACCACTTTTGGAAGGTTCACGACGGTAATCTTGGTTAATTTTTTTTTATCCACAGAGGATAACTCTGGGGATATTAACCATTTAAGCCCGATTTGCGTTAACTATTAACAAGAATCACCCCTGACGCGGCGCGGGAATCGCAACGGCATTCCGGCGTCTGTGCCCTTGCTCTGGAGGCAAGCTTGCGCGATAGCAGAGAGAACCCGGGGAGAAGTGTCATCATGAAAATCGCCACGTTCAACATCAATGGTATCAAAGCGCGCATCGAGGCGCTGCCCGCGTGGCTGGACGAGGCGACCCCCGATGTTGCGATCTTGCAGGAGATCAAATCGGTCGATGAGGCTTTTCCCGCCGAAATCTTCGAGGAACGCGGCTACAACGTCGCGACACACGGGCAGAAAAGCTTCAACGGCGTTGCAATCCTGTCCAAGCGGCCGCTGGAGGATGTGACCCGCGGCCTGCCCGGCGATGATAGCGATGAACAGGCGCGCTGGATCGAAGCTACGGTGATGGGCGATACCCACCCCCTGCGCCTCTGCGGCCTCTACCTGCCGAACGGCAATCCCGCCCCCGGCCCCAAGTACGACTACAAGCTGGCGTGGATGGAGCGTTTGCTGAAGCGGGCGGAAACCCTGCTTGCAGAAGAAACGCCGTTTTTGATGGCCGGGGACTACAACATTATTCCGCAGGCCGAGGATGCGGCCAAACCGGACAGCTGGCGCGATGATGCGCTGTTCCGGCTCGAAAGCCGGACCGCTTTTCGCAAACTGATCAACCTTGGCCTGACCGAGGCCTTCCGGGCGCGGACACAAGGCCCCGGACACTATAGCTTTTGGGATTATCAGGCCGGTGCGTGGAATCGGAACAACGGCATTCGTATCGATCACTTCCTGCTTTGTCCTCAGGTTGCGGACATGCTGCAGGACTGTCAGATCGACATGGAGGTACGGGGCCGGGACAAACCGTCAGATCACGTGCCGGTCTGGGTGGAGCTTGCGGCCTGACCGCAAGATATCGCATGGCCGCCGCCGCCAAGCCATAAATTCGCTTGGATCACGGGCACATCCTGCTAACCTGTGGTTGAGGAGCTTGCCTGATGAGAACACATGCGCCGCCGGGACCGACCCCCGCGCCCGCGCCCACGGGGCAACAGGCGCGACTGGTTGCGTCGGCTGCCGGGCTGGCGACGCTTCAACAGCAGGCCGATGACAGTCAGGTTGTGGCGCGGCTGGCTGTGCTTCAAAGGAAAGCGGACCGGAAAGCCAGCGCGCCCGCGCCCTCGGACCCTCCCATTCAGCGCGAAAAGAACATCGGGCTGGGGTTCACCGATCTGGAGAATGACCGATACGGCGAAGATGCCTTCGGCAAATCCGCCAGTTCAAAGGGAAACCTGAGCAAATTTCGAACCGAGCTCGACGCGGAAGGTCCGGGCGCATTTGTCAAAGGTCTGGCCAGTCAGCGGCAGGGTGGCCAGATTCAGGGCATCTTCACCGGCGGCATCAAGAAAGCAATGGAACAATCCCTGACAATAAAACAGAACCTCGCGGGGTTCACCCAGGAACAGATCGACCACGCCCGGAACCACCCGCCGATGCTGAGCGAGGAAGAAACCCTTGCCGCGCAGGCAGCTGTTCCGATTTATGCCAGCATGCCCGGTACCTCCGCCGAGTTATGGAGCGCGATGAGCGATGTTGCCGGTCCGCTGGGCTTCAGCAAGGGGAATGCGGCCATTTCCGTATGGGAACTGAGCCATATGCTGCACAACCAGACGCTTTTCGCAAAGACCGAGTTTTATGACTACAATGCCTCCGATGACGTGCCGAACACCGTCCCGCTGACACCTGAGCAGCTGGAAGCCAAGGGCATCGAACTCAGCGAGGACGATCAGAAAACGCTGGCCGAACTGGGCATCGAGGCGCCGCAGGGCCGGTCGGGCGGAAACTGGTTCACCAATCTCTTTAAGTGTTGTTTTGGCGGGTGATCGAACGATGACGCAAGAGGCAACCCGACAGGTTCAGATCGAGATGCTGCGCGGCGACGCCCACGTCCTGTTTCTGCAGGCAACCGACGACGGTGCGTTTCAGCGTATGGGCACCAGGGAATTGCGCCAGTCAGACGGTGTGCTGGTGAAGGGCCAGTTGGACGAGGAGGCTGCCAACAGCCTTTTCAGCGCCATTCCGGATGATTTTGACGAAACCGCCGGGCATTACAACGATCCCGATGCCGAGGGCGACCGGATGGGGCTGAGCATTGTGGTGAAGCGCAATACCGACGAGCATGTATTCCAGATGGTCTACGGCAGCCAGTCTGCGGGCCCGACAGAGGATATCAGGGATTTTGTCCTGAGCGCCATTCGGCTGACCGAACCCGCGTATCAGGCACTGCGCTGAAATATCTCCGCCCGGCGGGCACGTCAGGCTTCGAGTTCCGCGTCCCAGTACAGGAAATCCATCCAGCTGTCATGCAAGTGATTGGGCGGAAACTTCCGCCCCATGTTGCGCAGCTCTTCAGCGCCCGGCTGTCGCGGCGGCTTGCGCAGGGACATACCTGTCCGGTGCAGCGGTTTAGAACCCTTTTTCAGATTGCAGGGGCTGCACGCGGCCACGACATTCTGCCAGCTGGTCACGCCGCCTGAGGCGCGGGGCACCACGTGGTCAAAGGTCAGTTCACCCTTTGCGCCGCAGTACTGACAGCGAAATTCATCCCTCAGAAATAAATTAAAGCGCGTGAAGGCCACGCGCTTTTGAGGTTTCACATAGTCTTTCAGGACAACCACCGAGGGGATCCTGATTTCGGTACTCGGGCTTCGGACAATGTCTTCGTATTCAGCCACGATATCCACCCGGTCGAGCCAGGCCGCCTTGACCGCCTCCTGCCACGGCCAGAGCGACAGCGGGTAATAACTGAGCGGTCGGTAATCGGCGTTCAGCACCAGGGCAGGACGGTGCCTGAGTGCCGCCGGTTTGCGCGTAAAATCTGTCCTGAAGTCGCCATCCATGTCCGGGCTAACCCTCTACCGCTTTTCCACAAGCCTCACGCCAACCGCGCCACCAGCGCACGAGTCATATTCAGACTATATATCGTGGTCCGAAGCTGACAAGCCCTCGTTTGACCACAACATCTCGCCATCGAGATAGGTGATTTCGGTAACGATAAAGTGACAGTTATCCACAGTATCGGTCCGGCGGCCTGCAAAAGCCGCCGAACCGCGGCTACCCTGCTATTGTGAGACGATCCCGGTGTCACGGAAATGATCCATGACAAGATCAAAGATACGGTCATGCTGTGCGGCCCGATGCTGCATGCCCTTGATACAGACCATCTCGTCCCCCGGTAATTCGCGGGCGAGAATCTCATACCCGCCTTCGACGCATTGGCCCATGAAGTCGAAGTGCCCCACCGTCGACAGTTCGATATGTGTGACCCTGTCGCGGGGCAATGCGGCGGCCAGCGCGCGGGATTCCACATCCTGCATCAGCATATCCTGCCGCCCCGAGCCCAGCACGAGGATCGGCATATCGATCTCGGCAAGGCTTTCAGGATCAAAGGTCTGGGTGCCACCGATATCCATGGCGATCGTGGTTCTGATCCGGGGATCGGAACGGTCGCTTTGCAGCATGTCCAGATCTGCCGGGTCCGTGCCGACCTGCCACGTATCCAGCGCTTCACAATCCGCGCGCATCGGCACAATTGCACAATAGTCGGCAAAACCCTCAGCATCGTGCCGGGCACCGCTGGCGGCCATCACCGTGTAGCCGCCAAGCGAATGACCGGCGGCCGCGATCCGCGTGCCGTCAATGTGGTCGGCAAAACGCGGGTCGGTCAGGACCTGGTCCAGGCTCACCGACAAATCCGTGGCGCGCAGCCAGAGCCGCCGTGCTTCGAATGCGTCACGGTCAAAGCTGGTCGTGCCGGGATGGTTGGGAAGGACCGAGATGATCCCCTCGGCGGCCAGCCGCTTTGCCAGCCACGCCTGGTTGACCGTATTGCCGTACATACCGTGCGAAATCAGCACCAGCGGAAAGACACCGGGAGCAATGCGGGCGTCCAGATGTCCGGTGATGTCACGCCAGACAGCGCTGCCGCGCAGAAGGCCCGGCGCGCCTTGCGCATGGGATGGGTACCAGACATGACCGGCAAGCGCGCGCTCTCCGCCGGGGTGTTCGGCTTTGAATTCAGCCACGGCCGGTGCGTATTCGGCCGCGTCGGTGGAGGCGGCGGTCAGCCCGAAGACAATGGCCGCGCCCAGACAGAGTTGACGAAGGTTCGTGTTCATTTTTGGACCTCACGAGGTTGGTGTTGCGATGATCCTCACTTGAGCAACTCGCCGATTTCAGGCAATGCCATGACTGTCCTGAAAGCTGTTTCAGGACAGCTGCGCGCAATGAAGGACAGGTCTGACCCGTGATTTCCGTCCCCCTGCCCCTTTTCCTGACCTTTCTGTCCGCCGTCATCGGCGCTCTCGTTCTGACGCGGACATGGCTTCCGGGACCGGCCAAAGCGTTCTTTGCCGCTCTGGCAGCGCTGATCGCGGTGGAGACGCTCTTTGTCGCGCTCAGGTTTGCCTATCAGATCGAAGATGTGCTGGTGGTGCAAAGGCTCCTGCCCTTCTGGATCGGGCCGTTGCTGTACCTCGGCTATGTCGCTCTTTCGGATCGTGCCGCGCGGTTGCAGCGGCACGTTCTGCGCCACCTCGGTATTGCGACGCTGCTCACGGTTGTTGTCGCGGCATCTCCGCCTGTGCGGATCGCGCTCGATCTGCTGATCGGTCTGAGCTATGCAGCCTATGCCGTGCTCCTGCTGCGGCTCTGGCGCGCGGGACCGGACCGCCTGTCGAAGCTGGCGCTGGCGCATATCGGCTTCATGCGCCGGATGAGCCTTGTGGGGGTTGTCCTGCTGACAGTGACCTGCGCCATGGATACGCTCATCGCCGTGGATTTCGCGCGCAACGCGGGTGCAAATGTCGCGCGGTTGCTGTCGGTGGCCAGCATCGTGCTGATCCTGCTGCTGATCGGGGCCGTCGTCTTCACCATGCGGCGATCATCGGGCGCGCCGCCCGCGCAATCGCAAAGCACACAGGACGCGGAGATCGCGGCACAGGCCCGGCGGTTTCTGACCGACAGCAGGCTTTATGTGGACCCGCAACTGTCCCTCACCCGCCTTGCCCGCCGGTTGGGCGTGACGGACCGTGCGCTGTCGGAGGCGGTGAACCGCTCCAGCGGCAAAAACGTCTCGCAGTTCATCAACGAGTTTCGGGTGGCGGAAGCCGCGGAATTGCTGCGCGCCACCACGGACCCGGTGGGCGCGGTTGGCGAAGCCGCCGGCTTTCTCACGCGTTCCAATTTCTATGCAGAGTTTCAGCGGGTGATGGGGCAAAGCCCCGGCGCCTATCGTAAAGGCGCAGGCTAAAGGCTCAGCTTGTCGCGCATGAAGGCCAGCGCCACAGACAGACCGTCGGGCGCGATACCGTGGCCGGTGCCCTTCATGATATGGGCAAAAACATCCTGCCAGCCGGCTTCCTGCAGCGCCTCGGCCGCCTGCGGCAGGGATTGCGGAGGCACCACATCATCCTGATCGCCATGCACCAGCAAAACCGGCGGGCGGACAACGACTTCGTCGCCGAGGGTTTCGGGACTGAGCAGACGGCCCGAAAAGGCAACGATCCCGGCAATTTCGTCCTCGCGGCGCGGCGCGACATGCAGCGCCATCATCGTGCCCTGGGAGAAGCCGAACAGCACCACCTGTTCGGGCAGCACGTCCTCGTCGACCATCAATGCGTCGAGAAAGGCATTCAGGTCGTCGATGGCCTGCAACATGCCGCGCATCGATTCCTCTTCGGACGATCCGTCGATCCATGGGATCGGGAACCACTGAAACCCCATGGGCGCCCCGGCGCAGGCTTCCGGCGCATCCGGTGCCACGAAGAGCGTGTCGGGCAAATGTTCGCCCAGCGGGTCGGCAAGGCCGAGCAGGTCAGCGCCATTCGCGCCATATCCATGCAGAAACACCACCACGGACCGCGTGTCGCCCGATACCGGCGCGCGACGCCCTGCATTCAAAACCCTTGTCATGTAATACCGTCCCTTTGTTTTGCGTGTCTGTAGTAGGCAAAGAGCAAACGTGCTGCAACCGACCGCCAGGGCGACCATGCCTCCGCCATCTTCCGCAATTCCCGTTCCCTGGGCCGCGCAGGCATGTCGTAGATAAGCCGCGCCGCCTCCCGCAATGCGAGATCGCCGGGCGCAAAGACATCCGCCCGGCCCAGACTGAACATCGCGTAGATTTCCGCGGTCCAGACCCCGATGCCGGTCACCGCGGTCAGTGTCCTGACCACCTCGTCGTCAGGAACACGCCGCAGACTATGATAGTCGATATCAGCCGCTGCCAGAGCATGGGCGTACCGGGCCTTCTGGCGGCTCAAGCCCAGACCCCGCAGTTCCGCTTCGGTCCGTGCCCGAACGGCATCCGGCGTCACCACCCCGGCTGTCTGCAGATTGGCCCACAAGGCCTGTGCGGAGGCGGTCGAGACCTGCTGGCTGACAATGGCGCTGAGCAACTCCGCGAACCCGTCCGGTTTCCGCCTGAGCGGCAGGGGCTGTGTGACACGCAAGGCACGGGCGAGGCGCTCATCTTGTGCGGCAAGCCAGGCGGCGCCCTCGGCAACATCCTCGTCTGTGTGGATAATCCGCCCCGGTGTCACGCGTTTGCTTCCCATGCCAAAGCCTCGGCAATGGTTTCCACCACCGGCATCGCCACCGGTGTCTGGGGCCGTTCGATCATCAGGACGCGAATGCCCAGACGCCGCGCCGCAAGCAGTTTGGACATGCTGGCCGCGCCCCCCACGTTACGGCAGATCAGGCGGGTGACGCGGAGCTCGCGAAATAGGGTCTCTTCGCTGCGTTGCGAATAGGGCGGCGTTCCGAAACTGTAGGTCACAAAGGGGTACGGTGGCGGCGTAGCGGGTTTGCGGGTTTGGCGCAGAAACAGAACCCGGCCCCGGAATTCGGCAAATTCCGGCAGCGACGCGCGCCCGGTATTGCTGAAGACGCGGGCACCGGGTGGTACCGTGTCCGAGGCCTGTTTTACCGAAGCGCAAACCGTCCAGCGATCCAGCCCGGTGGCATGCCACGGCGGCCGCAGGATGCGCAGATAGCTCAGGTGCTGGCGCGAACAGATCCTCGCGGTGCGCCGCGAAATCTTGGCGTCGAACGCGTGGCTGGCGTCAATGACACAACGGACCTCGTTGGCGGCAAACCATTCCTGCAACGCGCTCGCGTCGTGAAAAGGTCCGATGCGGGTGGGCACCGGCAAAGTATCGAAGGCACGCTCCGGTTCGGGCAGGCTGGCGATGACATCTCGCCCGCGAGAGACCAGCTTGGCGATCACGCCATGCGCTTCTCTGGCTCCGGCCATCACTAGAACTTTTCCACCTCTTACCATGGTTTGACTGTATGCGAGATCATGACTTAGGCAAGAGGGCTTGCTCCCGACCGGCAACAGGAATACGCAAGGCGCATGCAAGCCGTAGACGACAGCCGCGCCAAACGAAACGTGACCGTGTTGGTCATGGCGCAAGCGTTTCTGGGCAGTCAGATCACCATGATGTTCGTCGTCGCGGGGCTCGCCGGGCAACAGATGTCGACCAACCTCTGCCTTGCGACATTGCCGATTTCGATGATCGTGTTCGGATCGATGACCACCGCGCCCTGGCTGTCCGGGCTGATGCAGCGTTATGGCAGGCGGGCTGGTTTTGTCGTTGGTGCCGCGGGGGGGCTGATCGGCGCGTCCATCTGTGCCTATGCGCTGACGCTGTCCAACTTCTGGGTGTTTCTGGTGGGCAGCTACCTCACCGGTATCTACATGTCTTCACAGGGTTTTTTTCGTTTTGCCGCCGCCGATACCGCCTCTGACGGATTTCGGCCCAAGGCCATCTCCTACGTGATGGCAGGCGGATTGCTGTCGGCCGTCATCGGACCGCAACTGGTGGGATACCTGACCAGCACAAACCCCGACGCGACGGTCATGCGGTTTTTCCCGGTGTATCTGGCAGCGATGGCGCTGAACCTGATGGGCATGTTCCTCTTCATCTTCCTCGACATCCCCAAACCGGTGAAACGCACCGCCGATGCACCGCGTGGCCGGTCGCTGGGGGAGTTACTGAAAACGCCGCGCATCGCGGTCGCTGTAATCTGTGCGATGGTGTCTTACGCGCTGATGAACCTCGTGATGACCTCGACGCCGCTGGCGGTCGTGGGCTGTGGCTTTGCGGTTGCCGATGCCTCCAACGTCGTCACCGGCCACGTGCTGGCGATGTTCGCGCCGTCGTTTTTCACCGGGCATCTGATCGTCAGATTCGGCGTCGAGCGGATCATGGGTCTGGGCCTGCTGATACTGGGGGGCGCCGGGGCCGTGGCCCTGTCGGGCGTTGAACTGAGCCACTTCTTTGTCGCGCTGATCCTCCTGGGCCTTGGCTGGAATTTTGGTTTCATCGGCGCGACGACAATGCTCGCCGGCGCGCATGAACCGCACGAGCGCGGGCGCATGCAGGGGCTGAACGACCTGCTGGTCTTTGGTGGCGTGACGCTGGCATCGCTGTCGTCGGGCGGTTTGATGAACTGCTCGGGTGGAACGCCGCAGGAAGGCTGGGCGGCGGTGAACATCGCCATGGTGCCCTTCCTTGTCTTGGCCGGCGGTGCGCTGATCTGGCTCATGCTGCGCCCGAAACCGCAAACCGCGTAAGTTAACCGGACCTCGGGCTGTCAGACCCACCGCCACAGCGCGTAGGATCTGCGCAACGGCGACACCGCAAGCGTTCCCTGCGCCACGCGCTGCGGTGTGCGGACAACCTGCGTCAGGATGGATTTCGTCAGGAAGGCTTCGGTCAGCGCAGGTCGGGCCGGTCGCGCCAGCAACCGGCGATACACAGCGGGCGTTCCGCAATCGGCGAGGGCCGATCTTGCCAGGGCCGCAACGCCGTCGCTGCGCCCATCAACCAGCGGAATGCGCCCCTGGGCCTCAAGTGCGGGCACCGCCTGCAGGAACCGTGCAAGCCCCGTGGCATACCCGAGCCTGCGCACAGCTTTGCCACTTTCCTCCTCAGGGTCCGGCTGCGCCTGAGCCTGCGTCAGGGCGCGCATCGCCACCCACATCAGGCCCGCTGCCGTCTCGGTCAGGTAGGCTTTGAAATGCGCCGCATCCTCAAAAGCTTCCCTGTAGATGTCCCACCGGCGCGCCGCGATCAGCCGGTCCAGTGTCCGGGCTCCCTCTGCATCGAGTATGTCGGCAAGCGGCGAGACCACGGAGTGGCGGCGCACGGTCACCCCCGATCCGATCTCTTCCAGAGCGTCGCGCCACCACTGAAGCCGCATTTCGGCAATCATGGTCTCCTGCGTGACCCATGGCGCGCGCGACACTTCCACGTTGAACGCATAGAGCGGGAACAGTACGCGCCGCGCCGCCACCGGGCTGGCCATGGTCGCCGCGAACCGGTCCGGGTCGCCCTTTTCGACCAAGCTGGCGCAGGCGTTCAGATCGGCGTCAAATGTCATCCGGTGTTACCACACTCAGCAGATAGCCGAAGGCATCCCGGTGAGCGCGCCAGCTCGCGGCCTCGGCCTCCGCCTCGTCCAGCACCCGGGCCAGGGCCCCCTGCGCATCCGGTCGCAACGCGGCAATGCGGGTGTCCAGGGGTGCGTAGTAGTTTTCCCAGGCCGTTTGCGACAATCTGCGCGTGGCCACCGTGCTGTAGCCCGCCGCCTCTACCTGCCGCGCGATGCCATCGGCATCGGTCATCGCCGGGTATTCTGCCCAGAGCTGCGCTGCCGCCGCCGGGCGATCCTCCGTGAACCAGCACGGTTCGGAGAAAACGACCGCGCCACCGGGAGCCAGGGCCGCGCGCCACCGGCGCAGACCCTCGCTGACCCCGAGGAAGTAAAGCGCACCGGCACACCAGATCATGTCGTAGGGGCCGGTGATCCCGGCCATGTCCGATACCGACAGCGACACCCGCGGGTTCGCCCCGTGCGCGGCCCGGGCCTGATCCACAAATTGAGCAGTCTTATCCATCGCGTCGATGTGACCATCCGGAGCTGCCTGCAGCAGCGCCGGGATATCTGCACCCGGCCCGCAGGCCGCATCGCAGATCCGGGCGTCCTGCTGTAATCGGGCCACCCGGCAGGCCCATTCTACATCGGCGGGTTCTCCCGGACCTTCCCGCGGCAGGTCCCGGTGCAGCACGAAAAATGCGTCCCAATACGCATCGCTCATGAGGCCCTCGCGGTGTCGCGCAGCAGTTTCCAGCGGATCGCATCCAGAAGTGCTTCGAAAGACGCATCCACGATGTTCGCCGAAACGCCGACCGTCGACCAGCGGTGCCCCTGCGCATCTTCGCTGTCGATGATGACGCGGGTCACGGCCTCGGTGCCACCCTGCGTGATACGCACCTTGAAATCGACCAGCCGCATGTCGTCGATGATCCCCTGGTAGCGTCCGAGATCCTTGGCCAGGGCCTTGGCGAGTGCATTGACAGGCCCGCGGTCCGAGCCGGTCTCATCCATGGATTCACTGACCGACAGCTTCTTTTCGCCGTCCACCTTTACCACGACAACCGCCTCCGACAGGCTGATCATCTGGTCATATTTGTTCTTTCGCCGTTCCACGGTCACCCGGTAGCGCTTGACCTCGAAGAACTCCGGCATCTGCCCCAGCGCATCGCGCGCCAGCAGCTCGAAGCTGGCCTGCGCCGTGTCATAGGAATACCCGTCCGCCTCCCGCGTCTTGATCCGGTCGAGGATCAGGCCCAGTGCCGGGTCACCGCGCGCCACGGCAATCCCCGCGGCGGTCAGGCGTTCCCGCAGGTTCGACTGGCCCGCCTGATTGGACATCGGGATGATGCGGGCGTTTCCGACATCGCCGGGGTCGATGTGTTCATAGGTGCTGGGATCCTTGAGGATCGCGGAGGCATGCAGCCCGGCCTTGTGGGCAAAAGCCGACGAGCCCACGAAAGCCGCCTGCCGGAACGGCACCCGGTTGAGGATCTCGTCCAGCATCCGGCTGGTGCGCGTCAGCCCTTTGAGCGCCGCGGGTGTGACACGGGTCTGAAAGCGGCTGGCATAGGGCGCTTTCAGCAGCAATATCGGAATGATCGCTGTCAGATTGGCATTGCCGCAGCGTTCACCCAGACCATTCAGCGTGCCCTGAATTTGCCGCGCGCCCGCGTCCACGGCAGCCAGCGTGCAGGCAACGGCATTTTCCGTGTCGTTATGCGTGTGGATGCCCAGATGGTCGCCGGGAATACCAGCCCTGATGACCTCGGCGGTGACACGCCCGACCTCTTCGGGCAGTGTGCCGCCGTTGGTGTCGCAGAGCACGATCCAGCGCGCGCCCGCGTCATAGGCGGCCCTGATCGCTTCCAGCGCATGATCGGGATTGGCGCGGTAGCCATCAAAGAAATGCTCCGCATCAAAGAGCGCCTCGCGCCCGGCGGATTTGATATGCGCGATAGAGCGGGCGATGTTGTCGATGTTCTCTGCCAGAGAGATGCCCAGGGCGGCCTCAACATGAAAATCATGGGTCTTGCCCACGAGGCAGACGGCCTTGGTGCCCGCATTCATGACCGCAGCCAGCACATCGTCATTCTCTGCCGACATGCCTGCGCGCTTGGTCATGCCAAAGGCGGTCATACGCGCCTCGGTGGCCGGGGCCGTCTCGAAAAAGGCGCTGTCGGTGGGGTTCGCACCGGGCCAGCCGCCCTCGATGTAATCGACACCCAACTGATCCAGCGTCTCGGCGATGACGCGTTTTTCTTCGGTGGAGAACTGAACGCCCTGCGTCTGTTGCCCGTCCCGCAGAGTGGTGTCGTAAAGATAAAGGCGTTCGCGGGTCATCGGGCGCACCCCTGCTGACTTGCGTCATGTCCGGGCTGCAGGCCCGGACAGCCCCCGACCGCCCCCCCGGGCGGGGGCTTCACCCCCACCCGCGGTCGGGGGCTGTCCTTCGTTCGGCGCAACGTCATTTCACTACCTCCAGTTTAGAGGGGTCCGCTTTGCCGGTGGGCTCCAATATGGTTCCATCAGGAGAATTTCTTACCGAATATCCTGCTGCCATCGCACGGTTCCGCAAAGCATCCGCTGTCTCGAAATCTCTCGATGCCCGCGCCGCGTCGATTTGTTGCGCAAAAGATTCAGCAACTTCACCACCAGCCAAATCCATGATCAGTTTTTCTCGCTCGAACCAATTTGACAATTCTGGCGTCAGCAATCCCAGCAGATGCGCAGATGCAACGAAATCACCGGGATCGTCCAGTTTTCCGGCGGCGGCTCCATCTGCCAGGAAGTGCAAGCGGCGGATAGCTTCTGCACTGTTCAAATCATCTTTCAACGCGTCCAGAACAAGGTTAGTTGGGCTGGTGGGTTGAACATCCTGGCACAGTCTACGCCACTTCCGCAGCGTCTTTTCCGCCTCCGCCCGCTTCTTCTCTGTCCAGTCCATCGGCTTGCGGTAGTGGGTGCTCAGCATCACGAAGCGGATCACCTCGCCCGGGACGCCCTGATCGAGCAAATCGCGCACGGTGAAGAAATTGCCCAGCGACTTGGACATCTTCTTGCCTTCGACTTGCAGCATTTCGTTGTGCATCCAGACCTGCGCGAATTCGTGGCCTGCGCATTGTGACTGGGCAATTTCGTTTTCATGATGCGGGAATTGCAGGTCGATGCCGCCGCCGTGAATGTCGAACTTCTCTCCCAGCAGATCATGCGCCATGGCCGAGCATTCGATGTGCCAGCCCGGGCGCCCCCGCCCCCATGGGCTGTCCCAGCCCGGCAGATCATCGCTTGAGGGCTTCCACAGGACAAAATCCATCGGGTTGCGCTTGTAGGGCGCGACCTCGACCCGCGCCCCGGCGATCATGTCATCCACCGACCGGCCCGACAGCGCGCCGTATTCCGCGTAGCTGTCCACCGCAAAGAGCACATGGCCCTCCGCCTCATAAGCGTGCCCCCTGGCAATCAGATCCTCGATCATTGCCACCATCTGGCCGATGTACCGGGTTGCCCGCGGCATCCGGGTCGGTTCCAGCGCGCCCACCGCCGCCATATCATCAAGAAACCACCCGGTTGTCTCCGCCGTGATCTCGCCAATCGGGCGGCCACTCTCCGCGGCGCGCGCGTTGATCTTGTCATCGACGTCCGTGAAGTTGCGCACATAGGTCACGTGATCGGCGCCATAGACGTGGCGCAGCAGCCGGAACAACACATCAAAGACAATCACCGGGCGCGCGTTGCCAAGATGCGCGCGGTCATAGACGGTTGGCCCACAGACATACATCCGCACGTTTCGGGGATCGATCGGCTCGAAATCCTCCTTGGTCCGGGTCTTGGTGTTGTAGAGCTTCAGTGTCGTCATGACAGGCGTCCTTGCGCGGGTGTAGCGCGGGCATAGCAATCTGAGTTCAGGATGAAAACGACCTAAAACCGCCCGCAGGGTGCGATCAGCAAATAATACAGCAAATGAGCTTGGTCTCGGTCATGGCCCTTCTCTAGCGCGGCGGCGCGGGACCGGTCAAGGCTGATTGACGAATCGCACATCCTCTGCGCCCCTGCGCCAAGGCGACAAGGGAGACGGCCATGCAGCTTTCGACACGGATTACCGGCCTGACAGGGGGCGGTTCGGATGGGTGGGACGTCTTTTTGAAAGCGCGGCGCATGATCGCCGAGGGGACACCGGTGACCGAGCTGACGATCGGCGAGCATGACATCCGGACCGCGGCGCCCATCCTTCGGGACATGCACGCCTCGGCGATGGACGGGCACACCGGATATGCAGCGGTGCCCGGCACCGACAGCCTGCGCCGAACTGTCGCCGCGCGGGTTGAAGAGCGCACGGGCGTGCCGACAACGCTGGACAACGTCCTGATCACGCCCGGCGGTCAGGCTGCCCTTTTCGCCGCTCATATGGCGGCCTGCGACCCCGGTGACACGGCGCTTTACATCGATCCTTATTACGCGACCTACCCCGGCACGCTGCGGGGTGTGGGCGCTGTCCCGCAAGCGATCCTCACCCGCGCCGAGGATGCGTTTCAACCGCGCGCAGACGCCCTAAAGGCCCACGCCGGCGAGGCGCGCTCTTTGCTGATCAACTCGCCGAACAATCCCACGGGCGTTGTCTATTCGGACGGCACGCTGGACATGATCGCCACAATCTGCCGGGAAAACGATCTGTGGCTGATTTCCGACGAGGTCTATGAAACGCAGGTCTGGGAGGGACGCCACCTGTCCCCCCGCGCCCTGCCGGGGATGGCGGACCGGACCTTCGTTGTCGGCTCCATGTCGAAATCGCATGCGATGACCGGGTCGCGCTGCGGGTGGATCGTGGGCCCGGAGGAGGCCATCGCCGACCTGATCACGCTGGCGACGCATACCACCTATGGCGTGCCCGGCTTCATCCAGGACGCCGCCGGTTTCGCGCTTGGTCAAGGCTGGGATTTTGAGGCTGAGATTGCCGAACCGTTCAAACGTCGGCGTGCCCTGGCGACGCGGGTTCTGGCGGGCCAGAACACCGTTGGACTGGTCCCGTCTCAGGGGGCGATGTACCTGATGCTCGATATCCGCGGGACCGGCATGACGGGTGAGGCCTTTGCCTACGACCTGCTGGACACGCATCATATCGCGGTCATGCCCGGCGAAAGCTTCGGCAGTTCCGCCGCGGGTCACATTCGCGTTGCGATGACAATTGAGGACAGCGCCTTCGAGACGGCCCTGCAAACGCTGTGCAATCATGCGGAGATGCGCGCCGCCGCCTGACTGCGCAACCCCGGCGGCGGATACCCCCGGGGTTCACGGGCTATCGGGTGCGTCAGAACTGCCAGGACGCACGAATGGTGAATGTATCGGCATCTGCATCGAGGCCGGGTGTTCCACCAAGATCGTTGAAGCTGTGGGTCAGGTATTCTCCGCTGACGATGAACTGCTGGGTTGCCTTGTAGGCCACGCCGATGCCGTAGAAGTCACCGGTGTCACCGCCCACTGTGGTGTCCACATCGGCGAGGCCCGCGGTCGCGTATACCAGCGTGTTGCCAAAATCATAGCCACCCTTGAGCTTGGCGCGCCAGACGGAATCGACGGATTGACCAATCGGACCACCGGCATTTTCCAGATCGACGCTGGCATCGTCGTAATCCAGTTCACCGCCAATCACCCAGCTGCCGAAATCGTAGTTGTAGCCTGCATGCACACCAAACGTCGTGTCGTCACCGCCGACACCGGCGAGACCGCCTTGACCATCGACATCCAGATTACCGACCTGCGCACCGGCGTAAAACCCTGTCCAGTCGCCACCGGTGTAGATCGGTGCCGGGGGCGGCGCGGCAGGAACCGGTGCCGCGACCGGCGCGTCGAGGGATCCCGCGAATGCGGATGTCGTCATTATCGCCGTGGCGGAAATCGCTGCTGCTGCACACAGAATATTTTTCATTTTCATATCCTTACCTCGTTTGACAGGCACCACCATCGGCACCCTCACCGTGTAAACTGGTGAATGCGGCAAAGGGTTCAATACTGCGGCCATCAAGGAAAAGTGAACCGGCGGAAACGGGCTAAAACGTCCAGAATCCGCCCCTAATTCTGGGCGAAAACCCGCTGCGTTCCTACGCCGCAGTGGAATTGTCGGAAAACGACCATGCGTCGCAAACAGGCTTGACCGGTCTGACGGCTTCGCCGCAGGCTGACGTCAGGAGAGGAAGCCCGCATGCAAGGTGATCTGAGCAAGATAAATATCGTGATCCGCACAATCGGTGCGGAGCGTGGCCGCGCGGCCCGAGGACGTCCTGTCGCCCCCTAGCCGCGATCTCTGCCACTCTTCTTTCCAGGACCCTTCGATGACACAGAAAACCCAATCACGCAGCGGCGGCCGCTCCGCCCGACGTGCTGCCCGGGCAGCACCCCTCGCCGCCCACCTCCGCCCTGTACGGCCCGGATTGTCAGGCGGGCAATACCGCCCGCTGACGGCCGCCGACATGGACAACATTCATGCGGCAGCGCTCGACGCCCTTGAGCAGATCGGCCTTGCCGACGCTCCGCCCTCCGGCATCGCGCTGCTGACCGGTGCCGGTGCCGTGCTGGGCGGGGACGGGCGTATCCGGTTCCCGCGCGCTTTGGTCGAAGACACCATTGCCCGGGCCAACCGGTCTGTCACGCTGATGGGCCGCGACCCGGCCCATGACCTGCACCTGTCGGGCCATCGCGTGCATTACGGCACGGCGGGGGCAGCGGTGCATCTTGTCGAGGCAGAGGGCCGGAATTACCGCGAATGCGGCGTGCAGGACCTGCATGATGCCGCCCGCATTGCCGACGTGCTCGACAACATCCATTTTGTTCAGCGACCGATGGTATGCCGGGACATCACGGACAATCTGGAGATGGACCTCAATTCGATTTACGCGTGTTGCTCCGGCACGACAAAGCATGTCGGGGTGTCCTTCACCGACCCGCAATTCGTCCCGCATGCGGTCGAGATGCTGCATATGATCGCGGGGGGCGAAGACAAGTGGCGCGAACGCCCTTTCATCAGCAATACCAATTGCTTCGTTGTCCCGCCAATGAAATTCGCCACGGAATCCTGTCAGGTGATGGAGGCCTGCATTGCGGCCGGTATTCCGGTTCTGCTGCTGTCGGCAGGTATGGCCGGGGCCACGGCACCGTCGACCATCGCGGGCGCGATTGTTCAGGCATGTGCCGAATGCCTCGCCGGTCTTGTCTACGTCAACGCGGTCAAACCCGGCCACCCGGCCGTCTTCGGCACATGGCCATTCGGGCTGGACCTGCGGACCGGCGCGATGACCGGCGGGTCCGGCGAACAGGCCCTGCTGACCTCCGGCTGCGCCCAGATGCACAAGTATTACGATCTGCCCGGCGGCGCGGCGGCGGGCATTGCGGATTCCAAGCTGCCGGACATGCAGGCCGGGTGGGAGCAGATGTGCTCCAACGTCATGGCCGGGCTGTCCGGGCTGAATATGGTCTATGAGGCGGCGGGGATGCACGCGTCGCTGCTGGGTTTCTGTCACGAGTCGCTGATCCTCGGGGACGATCTGATCGGTCAGGCACTGCGCTGCGTGCGGGGGATCGAAGTGACGGACGAAACGCTGGCGCTGGAGCAGATACGCGAGGTCTGCATCGGCGGGCCGGGTCACTATCTTGGCACCGAGCAAACGCTGGGCCGGATGCAGGCGGATCACGTCTATCCGACATACGGAGACCGCACGTCGCCCAAGGAATGGGACGAGCTGGGCAAACCCGACCTCATCGCAAAGGCGACGGCGCGCAAAGAGGAGATCCTCGCGCAACGATCCGCCGCGCGGTTTGACCCCCAGCTCGATGCGCAGCTGCGCGCCCGGTTCAACATTCACCTCCCCGCGTAACCCTTTGGCAAAAAAGGAACCCGGCTCCTGGGGGAGGAGCCGGGCCCGGGCCTGTACGCCTGTAATCTTATGCGTGATCAGGCGCTGTCAGGCCTGCTGCGTGTCAGGCCGGCATCAGGCCAGCTTCTTGCGCGGATTGCACTTCGGCTTCGTCCAGTGCGCCATCCGCGTTCAGATCCATTGTGCTGAAAGTCTCTGCCGTGATGTCCGGATAGACAGCCTGCACCTCGTCGATTGTCAGAACGCCATCGCCATTCGCATCCGCCGCGAGTTGCGCCATCGCGGCAGAGGCCGACAGAACTGCAATCAGGGCGATGGTTGGTTTGGTGATCATTTTCATTTGGGTACTCCCATTATTAGGTTTGAACTTTCGTGTTCAAGGCGCTGCTCTGCGCCTCACCCTGTCAGATGCAGGAATGTCGACTTCCGTCCGCTTCCCGGGTAACGGCCGCCGCTGCGCGCCAATCCCCGCCGATCCATGCCCGGAAGGGTGGCGACGGGTCGCCGAAAAAGACCCTCCGCGCGCCATCGGCAAAAAGCCCCCATCTGGTAGCGCGCGAAAGACATGCCATGTTGAGTACATGCCTCACAAAGGAGCTTCACATGGAACATCTGCATGATATCCCGCCGTCGTTGAACGCCTTGCTGCCCCGCCTGATCACACGGGCGCGCCGGCTGGCCGACAACGCCAGCGATGCCGACGACCTTGTCCAGGAAACGACGCTCAAGCTTTGGCAAACCCTGCAAAAAGGGACCGACATTGACGACCTGGACCGCTATGCGATGACCATCCTGCGCAATCAGGCGCGACAGCGCTGGCGTTCGGACCGACCGACCGACCCGCTGGAAGAAGCCAGCGCCGCCGTACCGCCTGTCGCCCCCGCCCGCATCGCCTGTGCTGAACTGGCGGCGGCGGTCGAAAAACTGCCCGAGACGCAGTCTCAGCTGATCCACATGATCGCCGCGGGCGAGACGAGCCCGGCGGTGATCGCAGAACGCACCGGGCTGCCGGTGGGCACCGTCATGTCACGCCTCGCCCGCGCCCGCTCCAAGCTGCGCACAGCGATGGGTATTGCGCAACGCGCCCCGGTGTCGGAACTGTTCTGAGCGGGGAACTGACTGGCACGGCGCAGCACGCCGGAAAGAAAAAACGGAGAGCCGAAGCTCTCCGCCAAGTTTCGCCGTTCAGGCTCTGTATGTTAACCGCTCGGTATTTTTCTGCCTGCGGCCTGAACGTCGTCAAGGGCGAGCGCACCCGCCCCCTGTAAAGGTGGGAAGGAACAAAGCACCGTTCCCACCCTGTTCGTCGGGGTCCGGTCTGCTCGGGAGACCGTGACCCCTACACGTCCCCAGGGACGCGTTTGGCTTAGCTACACCCGGACGTTCCGCCGCAGGTGTTGCATTTCATGCAGGTGCCGTTGCGCACCAGCGTGTAGTTGCCGCATTCGCCGCAGGCCTCGCCCTCGTAGCCCTGCATTTTGGCCTTTGTGCGGGCGTCCATGCTGACCGATCCGCTGGCGACCGCCGTTGTCGCCATGGCGACCGCAACGCTGCCTTCGGCAACCGGGGCGAGCCCGTCGAAGGCGACCGCCTGTTCCGCAAAGCCCTGCTGGCCGCCCTGCAGCACCACCAGTTCCTGTGGCAGGCGTTTGCGCAGGTACCCGGTGGAGCTGATCTGTTTCAGCACCTCAAGCGATTTTGTGGCAGCGGTTTCAGAGAGTTCCGAGACATTGCTCACCCCCTCTTCCTCACCCCGGCCCAGATCGTCGAAGGTGTGACCCTCGGGCTGCACATGCGCCAGATCGGTGCGGTCGAGGTAGCTGACCGCCAGTTCCCGGAACACGTAATCGAGGATCGAAGTCGCGTTCTTGATCGTCTCATTGCCCTGCACCATGCCCGCGGGCTCGAATTTGGTGAAGGTGAAGGCATCGACGAACTCCTCCAGCGGCACGCCGTATTGCAGACCGACCGAGACCGCGATGGCGAAGTTGTTCATCATCGCCCGGAAACCAGCCCCTTCCTTGTGCATGTCGATGAAAATTTCACCCAGATTGCCGTCTTCATATTCGCCGGTGCGCAGATAGACCTTGTGGCCGCCGACGATGGCCTTTTGGGTGTAGCCCTTGCGCCGCTGCGGCATCTTCTCGCGGTGCGACTTGACAATTTCCTTGACGATCACCTTCTCGACGATCTTCTCGGCGAGCACGGTGGCTTTCTCCTGCGCCGAGCCGCTTTCGAGCACCTCCTGCGCGTCGTCGTCATCCTCGACCAGCGCAGCCGCGAGAGGTTGCGAAAGCTTGGAGCCATCGCGGTAGAGCGCGTTGGCCTTCACCCCCAGCGACCAGCTGAGTTCATAGGCTTTCTGGCAATCCTCGATGGTCGCATCGTTGGGCATATTGATGGTCTTGGAGATCGCGCCCGAGATGAAGCTTTGTGCCGCCGCCATCATGGTGATGTGGCTGTTGACCGACAGGAAGCGCTTGCCTTTCTTGCCGCAGGGGTTGGCGCAATCGAAGATGCTCAGATGCTCATCTTTCAGGAAGGGCGCGCCTTCCAGCGTCATGGTACCGCAGACGTGGTCATTCGCCGCGTCGATATCCGCCTTGGTGAACCCAAGGTGCCGCAGCAGGTCAAACGTTGGATCGTTCAGCTTTTCGGCAGGAATGCCAAGGACTTGCGTGCAGAACTCCTCTCCCAGTGTCCACTGGTTGAAGACGAACCGGATGTCGAAGGCCGAGGCCAGCGCCGCATCCACTTTCGCCAGCTCATTGGCGCCAAAGCCGTGGCCCGCGAGCGAGGTGTGGTTGATGCCCGGCGCATTGCCGATGGTACCGTGACCCACGGCGTAGGAGACGATCTCCTCGATCTGGGCCGAGCCGTAGCCGAGCTTCTCAAGCGCGGCCGGCACCGACTGGTTGATGATCTTGAAATACCCGCCGCCGGCGAGCTTCTTGAACTTGACCAGAGCAAAATCCGGTTCAATCCCCGTGGTGTCGCAATCCATCACCAGACCGATTGTCCCGGTCGGCGCGATCACAGAGACCTGCGCATTGCGGTAACCGTGCTTTTCGCCAAGCGCCAACGCCTCGTCCCAGGCGGAAATCGCGACCTCGATCAGCTTGGGATCCGGGCAGCCTGCGTGGTCCAGCGCAACCGGCTTGACTGCCAGCGCTTCGTACCCGTCAGTTTTGCCCTGCGCCGCCATGCGGTGATTGCGAATGACCCGCAGCATGTGCGCGCTGTTCTTGACGTAGCCCGGGAAGGCCCCAAGCTCGCCCGCCATCTCGGCAGAGGTGGCGTAGGACACACCGGTCATGATCGCGGTCAGCGCCCCGCACAGGGCACGACCTTCCGTGCTGTCATAGCTGTACCCCATGTTCATCAACAGGCCGCCGATGTTGGCATAACCCAGGCCGAGGGTGCGGAAGTCGTAGGAGCGTTGCGCGATCTCCTTGGAGGGGAACTGCGCCATCATAACAGAGATTTCCAGCGTCACGGTCCAGAGACGGGCAGCGTGGATGTAATCTTCGACCTGGAAGGTGCCCTCCTTGAGGAAGGTCAGCAGGTTCATCGACGCCAGGTTGCACGCCGTGTCATCAAGGAACATGTACTCCGAGCACGGGTTGGAGCCGCGGATCGCCCCGTCTTCGGGACAGGTGTGCCAGTCGTTCACCGTGTCGTGGTACTGGATGCCCGGATCGGCGCAGGCCCAGGCCGCGTGGCCAATCTGCTCCCACAAATCACGGGCCTTCACGGTCTTGGTGACCTTGCCATCGACGCGGTTGATCAGCTCCCAGTCCGCATCTTTTTCGACCGCGGTGAGGAAAGCGTTGGTGACGCGGATGGAGTTGTTGGAGTTCTGGCCGGAGACGGAGTTGTAGGCCTCAGAGTCCCAGTCGGTATCGTAGGTCGGGAACTCGATCGAGGTATGCCCCTGCTTGGCATAATCCAGCACACGCTTGACGTAAGTCTCGGGGATAGAGACTTTTTTCGCAGCACGGATCGCGGTTTTCAGCGCGTCATTCTTGGCCGGATCGTAGGCGTCGGCTTCTGCCCCGTCCCATGTCCTGATGGCTTCGAAAAGACCGTTGAGCTTCTGCTCGTGCATCTTGGAGCCTGCGACGATGCTCGCCACTTTCTGCTCTTCGATGACCTTCCAGTTGATGAAATCCTCAATGTCCGGGTGATCAGCATCGACGATCACCATCTTGGCCGCGCGGCGCGTGGTGCCGCCCGATTTGATCGCCCCCGCCGCCCGGTCGCCAATTTTCAGGAAGCCCATGAGTCCGGAAGAACGGCCACCGCCCGATAGGCTTTCCCCGGCTGCGCGCAGCGAGGAGAAGTTGGTGCCTGTACCAGAGCCGTACTTGAACAAACGGGCTTCCCGAACCCACAGATCCATGATGCCGCCGTCGTTTACGAGGTCGTCTGAGACTGACTGGATAAAGCAGGCATGGGGCTGCGGGTGTTCGTAGGATGATTTTGATTTGGTCAGCTTGCCGGTCTTGTAGTCGACATAGTGGTGACCCTGCGCCGGTCCATCGATGCCATATGCCCAGTGCAGACCAGTGTTGAACCACTGCGGGCTGTTTGGCGCGGCGCGCTGGCTGGCCAGCATGTGACGCATCTCGTCGAAATAGGCGCGGGCGTCCTCCTCGGTGGAGAAATAGCCGCCCTTCCAGCCCCAGTAGGCCCAGGCACCGGCCAACCGATCAAAGACCTGCTTGGAGGAGGTCTCGCCGCCCATTTCCGCGCCCTCGGCAGGTACCGAGCGCCACAGGAATTCCGGCACACCTTTCTCTTTGACCTTCTTGGTCTTCGACGGCACGCCCGCCTTGCGGAAGTATTTCTGCGCAATCACGTCGCTGGCGACCTGGCTCCACGCGTTGGGAACCTCCACCTCATCAAGGCGGAACACGACAGTGCCGTCGGGATTACGAATTTCAGATGCCGTAGTGACGAAATCCAGATCTGCGTAGGCGTCCTGATCTACTTTTGTGAATTTCCGTTCAATTTTCATTTTCGCTGCCTCATTTCCAGCATCTTCATTCAAGAAACGCTGCCGTCATTGCGGTGCGTCTCCAACCTGTTGCCACGGTCAGAAGCATGCAGACCTCTGTGCTGCGCCTCGCATTGCGGCGCCGCCGGTCTTGTCCAGATCGATAATTCAGATCGTCTGATTGCCCCTGTCCCGTCGATGCGCCCCTGAGCGTTTAACCACTACATGTTGTGGCACCATCGTCGGCCTCCACAAACTGACGTATTCACCCCTATTGGGTCAACGAAATTTTTGTAATTTTTTTGAAGTTTACCGACTTGACGGATGGCGAATTTTAGTCAGCGCTCACGGTGTCGTGATTCAACTTATTAACACGCGGTTAATATCCCCAGACCGTGCCTGAACCCCGGCTTTCAGCCGATCCATCAATAAGTGAATAGATTGGCTGATTTAGCTGCTCTATCTGATGCAGCACATGAATTTATCCACAGAGGCGCATGGGGAGGCGCTCAACCAAAGCGCTGGTTTTGCTGCGACGGCTGATTCATCATCCCTACTCACGGAGTGTTACAGTTTTGTGTCGATTTGGGCCGGGCCGACAATTTTGACCTCCCCAGATATGGTGAGGTCACGGCTATCCTGAGCAAATCTCCACAAGATGTAGTGTCAGACGCGCAAGGGGATAAATGCACGATAGTGCCGAAATCCAAAGCCGCGATACCCCTTGGCCCCGCATGATTCCTTTACGGGAGCCTGCGCGCACGTTTTTATGGGGTTCACAGCCAGCCCTTAAAACACGGGAGCATGCCAATGTCCGCATCTTCGTCCGATCTGGCGATGGCGCTGGAGCCTTGGGACCAGACGTCAGCGACCGACATCGCCGATATCTACCAGCGCTACCAACATCAGGAGGATTTTTTGCCCGCCTTGATCCGGTGCAGCCGCCGTGAAGAGTGCGAACGCGGTGCGACCTGGCTGATCAAGCATCACTGCGAGAAAGGCGGGGCATCATTTTCCGACGACGACCGCCATGCGTTTTATCGAGGGGTCGGCAGGCTGGTGCATTGGGAAGCCAAACTGCATGTGCTGCAGACGATGCCGGCCATCGCCGTCCCCCGAACCCTTCGGTCGGATGTGAAGGCCTTCGTGCTCAAGTCCCTCGCTGACAGCAACAAGCTCGTGATTGCCTGGGCCTATTTCGCGCTGGCGCTCCTTGCGGATCAGTTTCCGGAATACCGCGAAGAGGCGCTCGGGGTGCTTGCGCTTGCTGCGCCGGACTACCCCTCGGGGGCGATCGCCGTGCGCATCAGGAAAGCAAGGGCGCTGCTGGCCTGATGGCGCGCAGAGCCACCGGAACAAGACATGCGTGGTGAAAAGTGGTCGGAGCGAGAGGATTCGAACCTCCGACCCCCTGTACCCAAAACAGGTGCGCTACCAGGCTGCGCCACGCTCCGACTTGCGCCTCTTTAGACGGGGTCAAACGGATTGAAAACCCCTAACAGGACCATTTGGCATCCGTTTTCGAAAATGTTGGGTGCCGCAGGACGGTGCCGGGACTTATCCCCATCGCCCTGGCCAGACCACCGTTGATTTCCAGCACATGGGTCAGGTTATCGCCCCCGGGGATCGGCGTTTCATCCAGCGGTCGGGCGCGGTGATGAATGTGCTGAACGGTGCCCGTGGCATCGATGAACAGCAAATCCAGTTCGATCAGCGTATTGCGCATCCAGAACGACAGCCGCTGTGGTCGGTCATAGACAAAAAGCATGCCCGCAGCGCTCGGCAGGCTCTCGCGGTGCATCAGGCCCTGGGCACGCTCACGCGCGTCATCCGCGATTTCAACGGCAAACCGCGCCTGCCCCCAGTCACCTTTCAGAAAGACGGTATCGTCGCGACAGTCCTGCGCCCAGACGGGTTGCGCCAGAAGACATCCGAACAGCGCGGCGCGCAGGGTCATGAGCCCGAAGAATCCAATGCAGCTTCCCAGGCGAAGACTTCCGCGGCCATATGGCCGCGCTTGCCCTCGATCACCCGCAAGGCCAGGGCTTCGCCGGGCGCGAGGTCCGACAGGCCGGAGCGGCGCAGCACTTCCATGTGCAGAAAAATGTCGTCGCGCCGGCCAAAGACATTGGCAAAGCCGAAACCCTTGCCCTTGTCGAACCATTTGACGCGCGCAGGTTCCAGCGGGGCGGAGGCGACGATTTCCGGATCGAGCGCCGCGATATCCGACAGCCCCACCGACTCACCCGCCTGGGGCGGCAGCAAGGCCAGAACCTGCGTTGCCTGCACACCGCGTTCGGTGCGCTGCACTTCCAGTTCGACCCGGGCACCATCGGCAACCGAGCTTTGCCCGAAGTTGCGCAAAACGTTAACGTGCAACAGAATATCGGGACCGCCCGCGTCCGAGACAACGAAGCCGAACCCCTTTACCGGATCAAACCATTTAACCAACCCAGTTACGGGGGAAGATATTTCTTCGGTCTCGCTCACACAGTCTACTTTCGGTCGCAGTAACTTCTTTTAACACAGTCTTGCGCGATTTGGCTTTCTTGTTTCAAGTTGAAATACAAAAACTTCTGCTCGAAAAATGGCGGGTAATACTCAAAAACCCATCACGCAACCTTCACGCGGTCGTGAATTGGGACACATTTCCCGCTAAAATGGAAAACTGTCGCGTAAATCATTGTAATGTCGGTACGCCTCTCATCTACGCACAATTTATTGTGCGCTGACAAACACTATTTCTAGGCGTGTGATACCGACCTTGACACCTATGGGTTGAGGCGCGTGATCGACCAGGCATCACCCGGCGCCTCGCGTCGCCAGACAAACCGGTCATGCAGCCTGAAATCACCGTCGGCCCAGAACTCGATTTCATGCGGAAGGATCCGAAACCCGCCCCAGAACGGCGGTCGTTTCGGGTTTGTCCCGTGTTTGGCGGTCACTTTCGCAACTTCCGCCATCAGTGCCGCGCGACTGGCCAGCGGACGCGATTGCTGCGACGCCCAGGCGCCCAGCCTGCTTTTGAGTGACCGGGACGCAAAATACGCATCCGCCTTCGCGCCATCCTCTTTCTCGACGACGCCGCGCACCCTGATCTGCCGGCGCAGGCTTTTCCAATGCATCACGAAGGCCGCCTTGCCCGCGGCATCCAGTTCCCCGGCCTTGGCGCTTTCGTAGTTGGTGTAGAACACAAAGGCATCGGGCTCGATCGCTTTCAGCAGCACCATGCGGGCATTCGGCATGCCTGTGGCGTCAACGGTGCTCAGCGCAATGGCGTTGGGGTCATTCGGCTCGGTCTCTTCAGCCTCGGACAACCAGCGATCGGCAATTTCAAACGGGTTGTCGCCTGCAAATTTTCCGCTTCTGGTGTCCATATCGTCCTCATCTCCTGTGTCTGTCCAGCAATTGGACGAACCGCGCCAAAGGTCAAGGGTGCAGTGCCGGGCCAGCAACCAGCCTTGATGGGCCTCGCGCAATCGCCTAAAGGACACAGAGGGAAAAACTCCAACCGATAACTGAGGAACCTTCATGGGAAATGATCTTCTGGCGGGCAAGCGCGGCCTGATTATGGGCCTGGCCAACGATAAATCCATCGCCTGGGGCATTGCCAAAGCCTGTGCGGACGCGGGTGCAGAGCTTGCTTTCTCCTATCAGGGTGACGCGCTGAAGAAGCGGGTGGATCCGCTGGCCGCGCAATTGGGCAGCGACATCGTATTGCCCTGCGACGTGGGTGACGAGGCCTCGCTGGATGCGCTTTTCGACAACCTGAAGGAGCATTGGGACACGCTGGATTTCGTGGTGCACGCCATCGGGTTCTCGGACAAGAACGAACTGCGCGGCCGTTACGTGGACACAAGCCGCGGTAACTTCGCGCTGTCGATGGATATTTCGGTGTATTCCTTTACTGCGGTGGTGCAGCGGGCGGAGAAGATGATGTCGAAGGGCGGCTCCTGCCTGACCCTCACCTATTACGGCGCTGAAAAAGTCATGCCGCATTATAATGTGATGGGTGTTGCGAAGGCGGCGCTTGAAGCCTCGGTGCAATATCTGGCGGAAGACCTCGGCAAGGACGGCATCCGCGTCAACGCGATCTCCGCAGGTCCAATCAAGACGCTGGCCGCCTCCGGGATCGGCGATTTTCGCTACATCATGAAATGGAATGAATATAACTCTCCGTTGCGCCGGAATGTGACCACCGAAGACGTGGGCAAGGCGGCGCTCTTCCTGCTGTCTGATCTGGGCTCCGGGACAACGGGTGAAAACCTGCATGTGGATGCCGGGTACCACGTGGTGGGGATGAAGGCGGTGGACGCACCCGACATGAGCAGGGAGTAATCGGTGACTGTCGAGAGCCTGATCGCTTTCAACCTTGTGCTGATGGCGGCAATCGCCAGTCCGGGTGCCGCGCTGATCTACTTTATCAAGACCTGCGTGGCCGCGGGCCGCCGGGCGGCGCTCGCCACCGGGCTGGGCCTTGGCCTTGCCGCGGCAGGCTGGACACTGGCCGCTTTGCTGGGGCTGGAAAGCTTGTTTCGCCTCTTTCCTTGGGCCTACACGGTGCTCAAGATCGGCGGGGCGCTCTATCTGCTTTACATCGCGGTACAAACCTGGCGGCAGGCCCGGTCCCCGCTGCCGGACACCGCCCGCCCCGGCGGACGGGCATTCGCCTCGGGCCTGATGGTCAATATCGGCAACCCGAAATCCATGCTGTTCGCCGCCGCGGTGATACTCGTGGTATTCCCGCAGGGTCTGACGGCACCGGAAATCGCGCTGATCGTCACCAACCACCTTGTGCTGGAGATCGGCTTTTACAGTCTGTTTGCCGTTCTGCTGTCCAGCGCCCCCGCACGTCGCGGGTACCTGAGCGCGAAACCTGTATTTGACCGCATCGCCGCGACCCTCCTCGGGGCCCTGGGCCTGCGTCTGCTTGTCGAAAGGAACTGACATGAGCAATGATCCAAGCCGCCTGCCCCACGAGAAAGGCTTTCACATCAGCTGGGACCAGATTCACCGTGACAGCCGCGCGCTGGCGTGGCGGCTGGACGGTCAGGGGCCGGATAACGGCGGCTGGCGCGCGGTCGTGGCGATCACGCGCGGTGGCATGGCGCCGGCGATGATTGCCGCACGCGAGTTGGACATCCGCACCGTCGACACGATTTCGATCAAGTCCTACGATCACCAGAAACAATCCGAGGCCAAGATACTCAAGGCCCCGGACCCCGATCTGATGGGGGACGGGACCGGCATTCTCATCATCGACGATCTGGTCGACAGCGGCAAAACGCTCGAAGTGGTGCGGGCCAACTACCCCAAGGCCCATTTTGCGACCGTTTACGCAAAACCGAAGGGCCGCCCGCAGGTCGATACATTCATCACAGAAGTCAGCCAGGACACGTGGATCTTTTTCCCCTGGGACATGGCCCTGCAATACGTCGAACCCTACCGCGGGACCGATTGACAGAAGAACTTTCAGCCTCCGGCGGGGATATTTCCGAACCAGAGAAGCCAGCCCGGTGCGCGATGCGGCCCCAGAACGACCAGCAGACAGAGGAAAGGTGAGACCATGACTTTGCCCCGAACGGCGACGACCTTCGCCCCCCCGGTCATGGAGGCGCGCCGGTGGCTCGATGGCGTGACCTTTCCCGACGACCGCCCCCTGATGAATGTCAGCCAGGCGGCGCCTGTCGACCCCCCGCCGGATGCCCTGCGGCGGGTCATGGCGGATGTCGCCCTGACCCGTGACGATGCGCATCTCTACGGACCCGTTCTGGGGTTGCCTGACCTGCGCGCGGCATTGGCGGAACAAACCCGTACCCATTACAACGGCGCGGTTGTTGCCGGGCAAGTGGCCATCACCTCGGGCTGCAATCAGGCCTTTGCCGCGGCGATTGCCTCGCTCTGCGCCGACGGGGATGAAGTTATCCTGCCAACCCCATGGTATTTCAATCATAAAATGTGGCTCGATATGTCCGGGGTCACGACTGTACCGCTGAAGACCGGCCGCGATCTCTTGCCTGATCCGGACGTCGCGGAAGGGCTCATCACGCCGCGTACCCGGGCGATCGCGCTGGTCACCCCCAACAACCCGGCTGGTGTTGAGTATCCTTCGGGGCTCGTCCGCGCCTTCTTTGATCTTGCGCGCAGGAAGGGCATCGCGCTGATCGTGGATGAGACCTACCGCGATTTTCACAGTCAGAGCGGCGCACCGCATGATCTCTTCGAGGAGGCGCAGTGGGATGACACGCTGATCCATCTGTATTCCTTTTCCAAGGCATACCGCCTGACGGGACATCGCGTCGGGGCGATGGTGGCAGCATCCGCGCGGCTGGCGGAGGTGGAGAAGTTTCTCGACACCGTTGCCATCTGCCCTGGGCAGATCGGACAGCATGCGGCGCTTTGGGGGATGCAGAACCTTCAGCAATGGCTGGCCGGGGAACGGGCGGAAATCCTTGCCCGCCGCGCCGCCATTACCACAGGATTTCCCGAGCTTGCCGATCGGGGGTGGGAACTGCTGGGGCTGGGTGCCTATTTCGCCTATATGGCACACCCCTTTGACATCAGTTCTGCAGAACTGGCCCCGAAGCTGGTGCGGGACCAGGGCATTCTGTGCCTGCCCGGCACGATGTTCTGCCCCGAAGACGACGCAAGCGGCCGAAGTCAGCTGCGTATTGCATTTGCCAATCTTGACGCCCGCGGCATTGCCGCGCTCTTTGAGCGGCTCACAGGTGCATGAGCCGCTGTGACACCCCTTGCTCCCCACCTCTGCTGCGCATAGACAGAGCGCCAACAAAGGACAAACGTGCAGCGCACGAAGGGTAGTTATGGCCAAGGGCATGAGCATCTCGAAAACCGCCGTCTGGATCCTGCTGGGTCTGTTGATCCTGGGCCTTGGGGGTTTTGGCGCCACCAATCTCTCTGGTACGATCCGCACGATCGGCTCGGTCGGTGATATGCCGGTCTCTGTCGACAACTACGGGCGTCAGCTTCAGCAGGAAATCCGCGCGGTCGAACAGCAGACAGGGCAAGCTCTGCCATTTGCCCAGGCGCAGCAGATCGGGCTGGACCAGGCGGTTCTGCAACGGCTGGTCGCGACGCGCGCACTGGATCACGAAGCGGCGCAGATCGGCCTGTCGATTGGCGACACGAACCTGCGCGACCGCATTCTGGAGATTTCCGCCTTTCGTGGCATCGATGGTGAATTCGACCGCGAAGGCTATCGTTTTGCGCTGGAACAAAACGGTATGTCCGAAGCGCAGTTCGAAACCCAGCTGCGTGAAGAAGTGTCGCGCACGCTCCTGCAGGGGGCGATCGTCAGTGGCGTGGTGATGCCCGATGCCTATGTGGACACGCTGATCAACTATGTCGGTGAACGCCGCAGCTTCACATGGACCCGACTGGACGACACCAGCCTGACGGAAGCCATCGACACCCCCGATGATGCAACGCTGCGGGCCTACTACGACGAGAACATCGACGCCTTTACCCTGCCGGAAACCAAGCAGATCACCTACGCGCTGCTCAGCCCCGATGCGATGATCGATCAGGTGGAGATTGCAGAGGAGGATCTGCGGGAGGCCTATGATCTGCGGGAGGCGGAATTCAATCAGCCGGAACGGCGGCTCGTGGAACGGCTGGCGTATATCGATGAGGACTCTGCAAATCAGGCGGCCGCCGCGCTGCAGGTGGGCACCGCGTTTGACACACTGGTGCAAGAGCGTGGCCTGACGCTGGCGGATATTGATCTGGGGGATGTCACCCAGGCCGATCTGGACGCGGCGGGCGAGGCCGTATTTGCAGCCGAGGTCGGCGCGGTGGTTGGTCCCTTGCCCAGCAGCCTCGGCCCCGCCCTTTTCCGGGTCAACGCGGTGTTGCCGGCGCAGTTTACCTCTTTTGAAGACGCTCAGGCGATCCTGCGCCCGGAACTTTCCGCCGACCGTGCCCGCCGCCTAGTCGAAGCGCAGGCCGAAAATCTGGATGACCTGCTTGCCGGGGGCGCCACTCTGGAAGAGCTGGCGACGGACACCGATATGGTGCTCGACCGGATCGACTGGAGTTTCGAGACCACAGAGGGCATTGCCGCCTACGAAGCCTTCCGGCGTGCGGCCAGTGCCGTGACGGTCGAAGACTTCCCGGAAATCGATCAGCTGGATGATGGTGGTCTTTTTGCGATGCGACTTGATGCCGTGTTGCCGCCCCGCCCGGCACCCTTTGAGCAGGTGCGCGAAGACGTGCGTGCGCAATGGCAGGCAGGTCAGGTTCAGCACCGGCTTGTGGCTCAAACCGAAAGCCAGTTACCGCAACTGCAATCGGGGACGACCTTCGCGGAACTCGGATTTGACGCGGTGCGGGAAGAGAACCTGCTGCGCAGCGATTTCGTGGGAGGCACACCGCCCGACTTCATGTCAGCCGTCTTTGACATGACGACCGGCGATGTCGAGGTCCTTGAAGACGATGGCGCCATCGTCGTCGTGCGTCTGGATGCCATCGACGGCCCCGAAGAGAACGATGACTCCGCCGCCCTGCGGATGCAGCTGGCACAACAGGCCGAACAGGCTCTGGCACAGGATCTCTTTGATATCTACCGCGCGGATGTGACCCGTCGCGCAAACCCGCAGATCAACCCGCAGGCGTTGCAGGCGGTGCATGTGAATTTCCCCTGACGTCATGGCTTTGACCCCGGAATTCGACGCCTTTGATGCCGCTTATGCGGCCGGCCGCAACCAGATCGTCTACACCCGGCTGGCAGCAGATCTGGACACCCCGGTTTCCTTGATGCTCAAGCTCACGGGCGCTCAGAAAGACGCGTTTGTGCTGGAATCGGTGACGGGTGGCGAAGTGCGCGGGCGCTACTCCATCATCGGGATGAAACCTGACCTGATCTGGCGGTGCCGGGGCGCGTTGAGCGAGATCAATCGCGCCGCCCGCTACGATGCCGAGGCGTTCACGCCGCAGGAGGGCAATCCGCTCGATACCCTGCGCGCCTTGCTGGCCGAAAGCAGGATTGACCTGCCCGATGATCTGCCACAGGCCGCCGCGGGGCTTTTTGGGTACCTTGGCTACGACATGGTGCGGCTGGTCGAACATCTGCCGCATATCAATCCGGATCCGCTCGGCCTGCCCGACGCCGTTATGATGCGCCCGTCGGTTGTTGCGGTTCTGGACGGGGTCAAGGGCGAGGTCACCGTTGTGTCACCTGCCTGGGTGTCCGACGGGCAATCCGCCCGGGCCGCTTACGCGCAGGCGGCGGAACGGGTGATGGACGCGGTGCGCGATCTGGAACGGGCCATGCCCTCGGCCACCCGCGACCTCGGCGAGGCCGAAGCGCCCGGCGCACCGGTCAGCAACTTCACCCACGAGGGCTACAAGGCGGCCGTGGAGAAAGCGCGCGCGTACATTCGGGCGGGCGATATTTTTCAGGTCGTGCCCGCGCAACGCTGGGCCCAGGATTTCAAACAGGACCCCTTTGCGCTCTATCGCAGCCTGCGACGCACGAACCCCTCGCCTTTCATGTTCTATTTCAATTTCGGCGGGTTCCAGGTGGTCGGGGCGAGCCCGGAGATACTGGTCCGGGTGTTCGGCAACGAAGTGACCATCCGGCCCATCGCCGGGACCCGTCCCCGCGGCGCGACGCCCGAAGAAGACCGGGCGCTGGAAGCCGATCTGCTGGCCGATCAGAAGGAACTGGCGGAGCATCTGATGCTGCTGGACCTGGGCCGCAACGATGTCGGACGCGTGGCGAAAATCGGCACAGTCCGCCCGACGGAGGAATTCATCGTCGAGCGCTACAGCCACGTGATGCACATCGTGTCGAACGTGGTTGGCGAGTTGCAGCAGGACAAGGACGCGCTGGATGCATTCTTTGCCGGGATGCCCGCCGGGACGGTGTCGGGCGCACCCAAGGTCCGCGCGATGGAGATCATCGACGAGCTGGAACCCGATAAACGCGGCGTTTACGGCGGCGGCGTCGGATACTTCAGTGCCGGCGGCGACATGGACATGTGCATCGCCCTGCGCACGGCGGTCGTGCAGGATCAGACGCTCTATATTCAGGCGGGCGGCGGTGTGGTCTTTGACAGCGATCCCGAGGCCGAATTCCAGGAAACCGTGCACAAATCGAACGCCATCCGGCGTGCTGCCGCCGATGCGGCCCGGTTCTCGGGGCAGGGAAACAGCTGAAGATGCCGCGCCGACCGTTCGAAATTGCGGGGCGTCACATAGCACCGGGCGACGTGGCAACAGCGCATCTGCCGGTTTCCACCCTGCCGGATCACACACCGGTCAATCTGTCGGTGCAGGTTCATCATGGCAAACGCGAGGGACCGACGCTCTTTGTCTCCGCGGCCGTGCACGGCGACGAGGTGATCGGCGTTGAAATAGTGCGGCGCCTGCTGCGGGCACCGCAACTGAAAGCATTGCGCGGCACCCTGCTGGTTGTGCCGGTTGTCAATGCTTTCGGCTTTCTCAACCGGTCGCGATACCTGCCTGACCGGCGCGATCTGAACCGCTGCTTTCCCGGTCATCCCTCCGGGTCTCTGGGCTCGCGACTTGCGCATATCTTCCTGAACGAAGTGGTCATGCGCTGCGATGTCGGCATTGATCTGCACTCAGCCGCGATTCACCGCACTAACCTGCCGCAGATCCGGGTGTCACCGCGCGACGATATCACCCGGAAGATGGCGCTGGCCTTCGGTGCGCCCGTCATATTGACCTCGCCCCTGCGCGACGGATCCCTGCGTGGTGAAGCCGCCGAACGCGGCACCCCCGTGCTGCTTTACGAGGCGGGAGAAGGGCTGCGGTTCGATGAGATGGCGGTGCGCGCCGGGGTCGCAGGCATTCTGCGCGTCATGCGCAGCCTCGATATGCTGCCTGCAAAGGGCATCGCGAAAGCCAAGGCGGAACCGTACGTATGCGAACGCTCGACCTGGCTGAGGGCCCCTGTCGGCGGACTGCTGCGCACTTTCCGCGCAGAAGGCGAAACAGTGGAACCCGGCGACATACTGGCGACCATATCAGACCCTTTCGGCGGGCTTGAAACGGATTTGACAGCCCCCTCGCCCGGTATCCTGATCGGCCGCGCGATACTGCCCGTCGTGAACGAGGGGGACGCCGTTTTTCACCTCGCAGCACTCAGCCCGAAAGTGGCCGAGGCAACGGTCGAGGACCTAGCCACGCAGCTGGAAACCGACCCGCTTTTTGATGAAGACGAGATAATCTGACCGCCTCGGATCAGGACAGTTTTGTCGTAATTTCATTAAATTTCCCCGCATAAACAGAACCGTTTTCTCGCTGCATCTGCTCGGTGTTGAGACATTTGAAAGACCGTTCCCGCACAGTGGAACCTATTGAGCAGGGTGTGCTTTCGCTTGGTGGAGCGAGCGCGCGAAGACCCTGCATGAAGGCTCGACTGTCGGGGGACCCGTTTCATGGGTGTGTTTTCGAAGATTATTCGAAAGTTCCAGCGCCACGTTTGTATTACCGATCCACAATCCCTGTGGAAGCGGTATGCGGTCGGATTCGCCCTTGTCGTGGTGACGATTGGTGCCGCGCATTATGCCTCGATCCGGGCGATTTCCGCATCCGAGATGGATGCAAAGGCCAGCCATATCAGCACCCAGCAAATCATGCTGAGCCAACGTATCCTGTTTCTCATGCGGGAAAGCGACAGGAACCCGTCGCTGGAAACAGAAGCGCGCCTGGCGTCGGCCATTCGGCTCTTCGAATCCTCTCATGAATGGCTGACGACACGGCAGCAGCTGTCACCGGCCCTCAATCAGCTGTATTTCGAAAACGATGAATTCCCCCTGGACTATTTCTCCCGCCGGTTTGTCAAAACGGCGCGTTTCGCAATGGAAGCCCAGGGTCAGGTGCGTGCCAACATGGAAAACCAGCTTGTCGCACTTGGACAACAAAACCTGCTGTCTGCACTGAACACGGCATCGCGCCTGCATGAACAACGCTCGCGCGCGCAGACAAGATGGCTGCAGCGTCTTGAAGCGATTGCGCTTGGGGCCGCATTGATCGTGCTGTTTTTGGAGGCGGCCGTCATATTCATTCCGGCGCAGATATCGGTGTCGCGGGCCATCCGACGGCTGAAACGGCGGAGCAACCAGCTGACCGCATCCTACGAGACCCTGAAAAACCGCAATGAAGAGCTTGTCGCGGCGCGCAAGAACCTGACCCATGCGGCAAACCACGACGCATTGACCGGGCTGCTGAACCGGCGCGCGCTCTATGACTTTCTTACCAATCAGAAGCCCACGCCCGAAAGCGGCGATGTCGCGCTGAGCGTTTTGAAAATCGACCTCGACCGCTTCAAGTCGGTCAATGACACGCTCGGGCACAAGGTTGGCGACGACGTGCTGATTGCGGTCGCCAATATCCTTCTGTCTCAGGCGCGGTCAGACGATCTGGTGTCGCGGATCGGGGGCGATGAATTTGTCATTGTCGTCAAGGCACCGCGGTCGATGGACGCGTTGGAATCGCTCGGCACGCGTATTGTCGATGCAATCAGCAAACCAATGAAAATCGACGGGGCGACATGCAGGATCGGGGCCAGCGTCGGGTTCACCATGGCCACCTCTTCCGTGGCAACCCCGGACCAGTTGTTGATCGAGGCTGACCTGGCGCTCTACGAGGCCAAACGGGCAGGACGGGGGCAGGTTTTTTCTTATTCGGGGGATTTGCGGACGGAGATCGACACACGAGAGGCGCTGTTTGCCGAAATCACGCATGCGCTGGCGGAAGACCAGTTCGTGCCGCATCTGCAACCTCAGATTTTCACCGGATCAGGTAAAATCTACGGCTGCGAGATACTCGCAAGGTGGAACCATCCCACCCGTGGCATCATCGCCCCGGGAACCTTCCTTGCGGCGGCGGAAGAGGCGGGCATGATCCGCCAGATCGACCTGATCATGGTGGAAAAGGGTCTTGATTTGCTGGAGCAGTTCCGCGCGAGGGGCATGGAGGTGCCCTCGATCTCGATCAACGCCTCCCCCGACACGCTGCGGGATCCCAACCTGCCGGACCGGTTGCTTCAGGAGGTCCTCGCCCGCGGCCTCTCGCCGCAGGATCTGACGGTCGAAGTTCTGGAAAGCACATTGATCGAAAGCGAGGACGACGAGGCCATCCAGACCATTGAAAACCTGACCGGCAGCGGATTTGCGGTCGTGCTCGATGATTTCGGCACCGGCTATGCATCCATGTCCAACCTGTCGCGCCTGCGGTTTGACGGACTCAAGCTGGACCGCTCCCTGGTGGAGCCGGTTCCCAATGCCCGGGCCGAGAGCATCATCGGCGCCGTGGTCGCACTGTCGCGCAATCTCGGGATGCGGGTGGTGGCGGAAGGCGTGGAGAATGACGCGCATTACGAGCGTGTCAAAGCGCTGGGATGCGACGTTGTGCAAGGATACCGGCTGGGCTACCCGATGCCAGCGGAGGCGTTTGCCGACTGGTATGACACCTTCATGAAATCCACCCAGAAGCGTCAGGCGTAGGCGCCGGGGCGCCCTACTGGGTCGTCAGCGCGGCTGAAACAGGCACCAGAGCGACACGTTTCGCGCGGTCCTGCAGCGCCCATAACAAGAGCGCCGAAATCGTGTCTTCCCGCAAACGGCCCAACATGATCACACCGCCCTCGTTGTCGGCGCGAAACGCCGCCTGATCCAGAAACCGGCGGATCACGGTTGGCGTTTGCTGACTGCTGTCAAAATCGCGAAACACGACAGCCGAGGGCACGCCCGCCTTTGCCGCCAGTTTCTGCACCGTGTTCAACCCCTTGTTCTGAGTGACAAACCCGTGACCGGACGCGGCCAGGATCTCTGTCACCTGCCGCGCGGCGTCACGTGTTCCCTGAACCCCCTCGCCGACACCTTCCAGCACCCCGACCGCTTCGGGAATCGCTTCCAAGGCAACCGACATCGAGATTTCGGCGTCCCGCGCCCGCGCGCCCTGAGGCAGATCCACCATGGCCAGCACCTCGAAGCCTTCCGCGCGGTAGGCCGCCATACGGTCCTTCGCGTCGGGCAGGCTGGTGTCCACCGCAAAGCTCACCGGGTAGGGAAAGCTGCGCAACGCCGGCAGCCCGATTGTATCGGCGGAAAGATCCACACCGTCATCCATCAGGACAATCGCCATCACCGGCTTGCCGTCCGGATTTTCGTGTGGTGCGGCAAAGCGGACAACCGGCCGGTTCTCTGCGCCCGGATCCGGGGCCACCTCTTCGATGTCCTCAAGGGGCAACGGTTCGGGGGCTGCCTCGGGTTCCTCCCCAAGGGTTGGCAGACGATTGGTTTTCACCTCCGGCGCAAGATTGCCGAATGTACCCACCGGCGTTCCGATGCTTTCCAGCACCTCGCCTTCAGGTCCGGCACCGTCATCCGAGGCAATAACCTGCGGCGCGGGATCCGGGGCCGTCTCGGTGACGATCTCTTCGTCCTGCCCTGCTTCCAAGGGGGCATCGGAGATCACGCCCCCATCCTGTACAATCTCCACCTCCGGCGAGACTGTGTCAGCCGTGGCATCCGGCGACGCGGACGGCGTGCCGGTTTCCTGAGGCGCATCATCGGTCACCTGCGACGGTTCGGACGTATCGAATGCCTGCGCTTCTGCCGGAACCTCGGGCAGCGGCGGCTGATCCGGTTCGACGGAGATCGACGTCTCCACATCCACAGGTGGCGGGGCCTGATCCGTTGACGGCGATGCCAGTGCCACTGTGTCCGCCTCAACGGACGGCTGTCCCGGCTGTTCGGGGTCTTCGGACAGGGCGATGTCGTCGGAAACCTGCGGCGCCGGTGGCTGCGCCGGGTCCGTCGAAACTGACAGCGACGGCTCCGTGACCGGGGCCGCCAGCCCCGGTGTCTGCGGGTTGGACACAACCGGCGTTCCCACCTTCGAGGTGTCGATGCCACCCTGCGCATCCTCGGCGGACGGTCCGGACAGGGCAGAAGCGCCCCCCGTCTCGGGTAAAGCGGCGGGGGCGGTATCGCTGTCGCGCACAGCCAGCAGCGTATCGGGCTGCGGTGCCGGTGCTTTCGGCGCCTGCTGCCCGGTCACCGGCGCACGATCTCCCTGCGACTGTTGGGCGTTGGTCACCGCGGGTCGTGGGGCCGCATCCTTGGCAGGTGCCGCGGCGGTGACCACCGGCGCAACGGGGCCATCCGCCATGACCGATACAATGCCCGCCACGCACAAACTCGCAGCGCTGCCCCAAAGAGCCCCCCTCAGAAAACCACGTGCCACGCTCAGCCCACCTCTTTTCGTCTTCACCGGCTCTCGGCGCGATGCAAAGAACCCGTTTTCGCCTGCCCACCCAAGCCTGCTGCGTGACTCTGCGCCCCTTGACGCAGCCTTGCAAGCCTGAACATGTATGCACGAACTATACCGCGCTAGAGCCATCGGTCTCCAGCCCTGAAATCAAAGTTTTGGACATGTTGCTGCTGATCGACAATTACGACAGTTTCACCTACAACCTTTTGCACTATCTGGGCAGCCTCGGGGCGGATGTGGTGGTGCACCGCAACGATGCGCTGGACGTGCAGCAGGCCATGGCGCTGAATCCCGCTGGTATTTTGCTGTCGCCCGGTCCCTGTGATCCCGATCAGGCGGGAATTTGCCTTGCCCTCACGCAGGCGGCGGCGGAAACCCGCACACCCTTGATGGGGGTCTGCCTTGGGCATCAGACTATTGGCCAGGCTTTTGGCGGCAAAGTTGTTCAGGCCAGCGACATCGTGCACGGCAAACTCGGCCAGATCAGCCACGGCGGCACGGGGCTCTTTGCCGGTTTGCCAACACCCTTTGCCGCCACGCGGTATCACTCGCTGATCGTCGATCGCGAGAGCCTGCCCGACAGTCTTGAGGTCACGGCAGCATTGGAGGACGGCACGATCATGGGCCTGCAACACCGTGAACTGCCCATCCACGGCGTGCAGTTTCACCCGGAATCGATCCGGTCCGAGCACGGTCATGCGTTGCTGCAGAACTTTCTGAAAGAGATGAAGGTCGCGGCATGAGCGAGGCGCTGAAACCCCTGATCGGGGCGGCGGCGACCGGTCCGCTAACCAAGGAGCAGGCGGAGGCCGCGTTCGGCATCCTGTTCGACGGAGAAGCCACCCCCAGCCAGATCGGCGGCTTCCTGATGGCCCTGCGCACCCGCGGCGAGACGGTGGATGAATACGCCGCAGCCGCCGCGGTGATGCGCGACAAATGCAACGCCGTGCGGGCGCCCGAGGGGGCGATGGATATCGTCGGGACAGGTGGCGACGGCAAGGGGACATTGAACATCTCCACCGCGACGGCATTTGTCGTTGCGGGTGCGGGCGTTGTCGTGGCCAAGCATGGCAACCGCAATCTGAGTTCCAAGTCAGGGGCTGCGGATGCGCTGACGCAAATGGGCCTCAATGTCATGGTCGGCGCTGAAGTCGTTGAAAAAGCGCTCAGAGAGGCGGGCATCGGGTTCATGATGGCGCCAATGCATCACCCCGCGATCGCTCACGTGATGCCAACCCGTGCGGAACTGGGTACGCGCACCATTTTCAATATTCTGGGTCCGCTGACGAACCCCGCAGCTGTCAAACGCCAGCTGACCGGTGCTTTTTCGCGCGACCTGATCCGCCCCATGGCGGAAACACTCAAAACACTCGGTTCCGAGAAAGCCTGGCTTGTCCACGGCTCCGACGGCACGGATGAGCTTACCATCACCGGCGTCTCCTGGGTCAGCGCCCTGAGCACCGACGGGACCATCAGCGAACAGGAAGTTCATCCCGAGGATGCGGGCCTGCCGGTGCATCCTTTCGAGGATATCATCGGCGGCACGCCGGAAGACAACGCGCGGGATTTCAACGCCTTGCTGGATGGTCAGGCCTCTGCCTACCGCGACGCCGTCCTCCTGAATGCGGCGGCGGCCCTTGTCGTTGCGGATGCGGCCGCAGACCTGAAGGAGGGCGTCGCCAAGGCAGCTGCCTCCATTGACAGCGGCGCGGCACGCGACAAGATCACCGCCGTCGCCCGCATCACCCAACAGGCGTGAGCACCTACGATCTGACCCGGTTGGGCGCATGGCGCCGCCTGCCCTTTTTCGGCAGCAGCTGGGCAGAAACCGAGCGGAAACTGGAGGCCGACACACGCGAGATACTGCCCCCGTCGTTCTTGGTGTTCAGGGCGCTGGAATGCGTTCAACCTGAACAGGCCCGCGTGGTGATCCTTGGTCAGGATCCCTATCCGACGCCGGGGCATGCCCATGGTCTGGCCTTTTCAGCCGACGCGCATGTCACGCCCCTGCCGCGCTCTTTGTCGAATATCTTCAAGGAGATGGCGGATGATATCGGATCATGCCCGGCGAATGCCGATCTGGGGTTCTGGGCGGATCAGGGTGTCTTGTTGCTCAACACCGTGCTGACGGTCCCGGCAGGTGAGGCAAAAGGACACGACAGGATCGGGTGGCAAGACTTGACGCAACAGGTGTTGACGCATCTTGCAGCAACGCCGCGCGCCTATCTGCTCTGGGGCGCGCAGGCGCAAGAGGCCGCAGACCGGATCGATCCAAACGTAAATCTCAAGATCGAAACCGCGCATCCCTCGCCGCTGTCGGCGCGGCGCGGGTTTTTCGGCTCTCGTCCGTTCAGTCGGGTCAATGCGTGGTTGCAGGCCCGCGGCGAGCACGCCATAAACTGGGCCAACCCGCCGGAGGCCCCATGACCGACACCATTCTGGACAAGATCAAAGCCTATAAGCTGGAAGAAGTTGCCGCTGACAAGGCGGCAAGGCCGATGGCTGACATCGAAGCCGACGCGCGGGATGCGCCTCCTGTCCGTCCCTTTGCCGATGCGCTGCATCACGCCACGCTGGACGGGTACGGGCTGATTGCAGAGATCAAGAAGGCCAGCCCGTCCAAAGGCCTGATCCGGGAAGATTTCGATCCTGCGGCGCTGGCCAGAGCTTACACGGCGGGTGGGGCGGCCTGTCTTTCGGTCCTGACCGACACGCCAAGCTTCCAGGGGGCAAAGGACTACCTTGTTCAGGCGCGCGCCGCCTGCGACCTGCCGGTGCTGCGCAAGGATTTCATGTATGATCCCTATCAGGTGGCCGAAGCCCGCGCGCTGGGGGCGGATTGCATTCTGATCATCATGGCGTCTGTCAGCGATGCCCAGGCGCAGGAGCTTGAAGACACCGCGACGGAATGGGGCATGGACGCGTTGCTGGAAGTGCATGACAAGGCGGAACTGGACCGCGCCAGCCGCCTCAAAAGCCGGCTTATGGGCATCAATAATCGCAACCTGAAGACATTTGAAACCACGCTGGACACCACGCGGGAGTTGTCGCGCGACGTGCCCGAGGACAAGCTGATCGTTTCGGAATCCGGTCTCAGCACGCCGGAAGACCTCGCGGATATGGCCCGTTACGGCGCCCGCATCTTCCTGATCGGGGAAAGCCTGATGCGTCAGCAGGACGTCGAAACTGCTACGCGGCAGTTGCTGGCAAATCCGATGACTGGCGGAGTTATGTGACGTGACGGGAAAGCTGAGCCATTTCGATGCCAAGGGCGATGCACATATGGTGGACGTGGGGGACAAACCCGTCACGGATCGTGTTGCCGTGGCGCGATGCAACATTAAGATGCTTGCAGAAACCTTTGATATCATTTCGAAAGGACAGGCCAAAAAAGGGGACGTTCTGGGTGTTGCGAGGCTTGCGGGCATCATGGCCGCCAAGCGCACCTCCGACCTGATCCCACTGTGTCATCCCTTGCCGATCACCAAGGTTTCGGTTGACTTCGAAGCGGATGAAAGCCTGCCCGGGTACCACGTGGCAGCAACGGTCAAGACCACAGGACAGACCGGCGTTGAAATGGAGGCGCTGACAGCTGCCTCCGTCGCAGCGCTGACCGTCTACGATATGTGCAAAGCTGTCGATAAAGGCATGCAGGTCAATGACTTGCGCGTGGTGTTGAAAGACGGCGGCAAGTCCGGTCGCTTCGAGGCGACATGATCTCTGTCCACGAAGCGCTGGTGCATCTGTTTGCATTGGCCGATCCGCTTGGTGTCGAGACCGTCCCGCTCCGCCGCGCGGCCGGCCGTGTGCTGGCCCGGGATGTCGCCGCCACGAGGACGCAACCGCCCTTTGATGCCTCTTCGATGGATGGATACGCGCTGCGCCGCGCCGAAGTGGAGCCGGACGCCATGTTCAAGGTGGTGGGTGAAGCGGCGGCGGGGCACAGCTACGGTGGGCCCGTCGGCCCGGGCCAATGCGTGCGGATCTTTACCGGTGCGCCAATCCCGCCGGATACGGATTTCGTGGTCATTCAGGAAGATGTGACGCGGCGCGGCGATCTGATCACGCTGCATCTCGATATGGACGGCAAGGACAACGTGCGGCCCGCGGGTGGTGATTTCAGTGCCGGCGATGTCGTCGCCGCCCCACGGCTTCTTGGTGCTGCCGATGTTGCGCTTCTGGCCGCGATGAATCACCCCGAACTGCCCGTCGCCAGACGCCCCCGCGTGGCCATCATCGCCACCGGCGACGAACTGGTCATGCCGGGCGAAACCCCGTCGGCAGATCAGATCATTGCCTCCAACGCGTTTGGCCTTGCGGCGCAATTGGAAGCGGCTGGCGCAGAAACGCAGATGATGCCCATCGCGCGGGACACGACCGCCTCTCTCAAGACCGTTTTTGGCCTCGCATCCTCCGCCGATTTGATCGTCACCATTGGCGGCGCCTCTGTCGGCGATCATGATCTGGTCGCATCGGCGGCCGCGGATCTGGGGATGGAGCAGTCGTTCTACAAGGTCGCGATGCGCCCCGGTAAGCCGCTGATGGCGGGACGGCTTGCAGGTGTGCCGATGATCGGTCTGCCGGGCAACCCGGTGTCCGCACTGGTCTGCGGGATGGTATTTGTAGTCCCGGTCATCCGTGCAATGCTGGGCCTTGGCACCGACCCTGCCCCGCAAAGCACCGCACCGCTGGCGGCGCCGCTCACCCGAAACGGACCGCGCGAACACTATATGCGGGCACGTCTGACCGCAGCGGGGCTGGTCGCCTTCGGTCAGCAGGACAGTTCTTTGCTGGGCATACTGGCGCAGGCCGACGCCCTCCTGGTGCGCCCGCCGCATGATCCGGCGCGCGGCATTGGCGAGACGGTCTCGTACCTGCCGCTGTGACCGCCTGCCCGGAAACCGTTGACACAAAACGGGAACATCACTAGAACAAACGTGAAAACAGGCGTCGGAGGACCAAGAGATGCTCACCAAGAAGCAGTTGGATTTGCTGGAGTTCATTCACAAACGCGTCGGACGCGACGGCGTTCCCCCCAGTTTTGACGAAATGAAAGAAGCGCTCGACCTGCGCTCGAAATCCGGTATTCACAGGTTGATAACCGCGCTGGAAGAGCGTGGCTTTATCCGCAGGCTGGCACATCGCGCCCGCGCGATCGAAATTGTGAAGCTGCCTGAAAGCCTGGGCGGCGCCCCCACGTCGGGGTTCTCGCCACGGGTCATCGAGGGCGACAAGCCGGACGCCCCCATCCCCGCGAACGCACAGGCCGTCAGTGCCGCCTTCGCGAGCGAGGTACCCCTGATGGGCCGCATCGCGGCAGGCGTCCCGATTGAAGCGATCAATCAACCATCGCACTCCGTTGCTGTCCCCGGCCAGATGTTGTCCGGTTCGGGCGAGCACTATGCGCTGGAAGTCAAGGGCGACTCGATGATCGAAGCCGGGATCAACGATGGCGACGTCGTGGTGATCAAGGAAACCAGCGTGGCCGACAACGGAGATATTGTCGTGGCGCTGGTCGAGGACCATGAAGCGACCCTGAAACGCTACATGCGCAAAGGCAATGCCATCGCGCTTGAAGCGGCGAACCCGGCGTATGAAACCCGCATCTTCACTGAGGATAAGGTCAAGGTCCAGGGCAAGCTGGTCGGGCTGATCCGGACTTACTGACCGGCTGATCAGGGTCTGCGCCACGGCGACCAGAGCCTGTCTCCGGTCACATCACGGACCGACACCAGCCGGATGCCGTCCTTGCCGGTTCTGATCGCGACCGCCCCCATGTCACGCAGGCGTTTGGGGTCCAGCAGCACACAGGTCGATGACCGCACGGGCAAGTCCTGATTGGCGACGATGATTTGCCCGGTATCACAGCCGTCAAACCCCGCGACGGCTTTTTTACCAGCCAGGTGGGTGACACGCAGGCCGCCCGGCAGCGGCACCGCCTGCCCCGACGGCCAGCGCGATGCTGCTGTCAGTTGATCCGTTGCATCGCCGTCATTTTCCAGCCAGTTCCGGGCAACGAAACCGGCCCCCTTGCTTTTGCTGAGCGCGCGCCCATCTGCCGTCATTACCCCGACAAGGGCCCCGTTCTCTGCGATCAGACCGACAGGCCGATCGGCATTTTGCCACATCCAGAACGCCGCCAGAACAGGGGCCACCCCGATCAGACGGGTGCGCCCCTGCCAGAGGCAAAGCCACAGGAACCCCAGCGCGATCATCGGCAGAACGGCCATACCGGGACCGGCCACAAAAGATCGCGCGCCATCCAGATTGGCCACGAAACTGCCGACCTCGAGTATCCAGCGCAGCCCCAGCCCCATGATCCACAGGCCGATCCAATCCAGCCCCAAAGGCGCGAGACACAGTGCCAGAACAGCAGCCGGGATCACCACCATGCCCATCATCGGCACTGACGTCAGGTTGGCAAAAAGCCCGTAATGCGCGATGGCATTGAAGTGTGCAGCGCCGATGGGCGCGGTCGCCAGCCCCGCAACCCCAGAGGATATCAACACCGCCACGACGGGTTTGGCCCAGGTCGGTCCCATCGACAGGCGATGGTCCCGCATGTATCCGAAGACCGCAACAAGGGCAGTGGTCGCGGCGAAGGACATCTGGAACCCCGGTCCCAGCAACGCCTCGGGCCGCAGAAGAAGCACGATGGTCGCGGCGATGGCCACGGCCCTCAGACTGATCGCACGGCGGTTCAGCATCAAGGCGGTGAGCGCCACCGCCACCATGATAAAGGCCCGCTCCGTCGCGACATTGCCGCCGGAAAGGGCAAGGTAGCCGCTGGCGACCACGAGCGCACCGCCCGCGGCCAGCTTGCGGGCCGGAACCCGCAGCGCCAGCGGCGGCACCAGCGCGATGCACACGCGCAGCAGCGCAAAGACAAACCCGGTAAGCAACCCCATGTGCAAACCCGAGATGGCCAGCAAATGCGCGAGGTTGCTGGCGCGCAGATCGTCCAGCGCCTCCTGACTGATGGCGCTTCGTGCGCCGGTGGTCACGGCCACCGCAAAACCGCCCACATCGCCCGGCAGCACGTCGAGCATCCGGGCCGCGACCGCCATGCGGACGCGGAACACGAGCAGTCCCCATTCCCCGTCGGCAGGCGGCGCGATGGCCAGCAGCGGCACGCGAGAGTAGCCGACACCACCCAGTTGCCCGAACCATGCATGGCGTTGGAAATCAAATCCGCCCGGTTCAACCGGGCCTCCCGGCGGCGAGACATGCGCAGTCGTCATGACCCGCAGCCCGGGCGCCGGCGCGATGCTGTGCGACTGATCGCCGTGCAGGGAAATGCGCACGCGCGTCGGCGTCCTTTCCGGCGAAATCCGCTCCATCACCACCTGATCCAGCGTCACCCGCAATGCGTCCGACCCGCTGCGGTCGATATTGATCACCCGCCCTTCCACCGGGCCGTAATACCGCCACCCCAGGACGGGACTGGCAACATCATGGGCCCGGTAGGCGGCCAGAATGAACCCGCAGGCAACGAGGGCGGCAGCGATCGCCAGTGGGCTGAAGGCTTCGCCCAGCACCCGGTGACATAGCAAGAGGCCAAGTGCTGCCGCACAGGTGGCAACAAGAAAGCTGGTGGAGGGTTCAAAGCGCAGCAGGAAGTAGCAGCCAATACCAATGGCAAGGCACACGGGCACCCATTCAAACAGAGACCCGCGCTGCTGCAGCAAAACGGCCCTGATCCGTGTCATTCAGCACCTCCTTGCCCCCATTCACCGCACTGGATAGACAGACCTTCTATAAGTACGCCCCCCATGGTTACTGAAAGGTAAACACCGCCCATGTCAGCCCCTGTCGTCACCCGTTTCGCCCCCTCGCCCACAGGGTTCCTTCACATCGGGGGCGCGCGCACCGCGCTGTTCAACTGGCTCTATGCCCGGGGCCGCGGGGGCAGATTCCTGCTGCGGATCGAGGATACCGATCGCGCGCGGTCTACCCCGGAGGCGACGGAGGCGATCCTGCAGGGCATGGCGTGGCTGGGGCTGGACCATGACGGCGAGATCGTCAGCCAGTTCGAAAACGCCGACCGCCACGCGGCTGTGGCGCGCGAGCTTCTGGCCGCTGGCAAGGCCTACAAATGCTTCGCCACGCAAGACGACATCACCGCCTTCCGGGAGGCCGCCCGGGCCGAGGGTAAGAGCACGCTCTACCGGTCGCCGTGGCGCGACGCCGACCCTGCCAGCCATCCCGACGCACCTTTCGTCATCCGGATCAAGGCACCGCAGTCGGGCAATACCGTGATCCACGATGAGGTTCAGGGAGAGGTCACCATCCGCAATGACCAGCTGGATGACATGGTGCTGTTACGTTCGGATGGCACGCCCGTTTACATGTTGGCAGTGGTGGTAGATGACCATGACATGGGGGTGACCCATGTGATCCGGGGCGATGATCACCTCAACAACGCGGCACGCCAGATGATGATCTATCACGCGATGGGATGGGACGTTCCGGTCTGGGCGCATATTCCGCTGATCCACGGGCCCGACGGCAAGAAACTCTCCAAACGCCATGGCGCTTTGGGCGCGCAGGAATATCAGGCGATGGGATACCCTGCCGCGGGTATGCGCAACTACCTCGCGCGGCTCGGATGGAGCCATGGGGATGACGAGTTCTTCACCGATGCGCAGGCGCGCGCGTGGTTCGATTTGTCCGGCATCGGCAAGAGCCCGGCCCGGTTCGACCTCAAGAAACTGGAAAACCTGTCAGGGCTGCACATTGCGCAGTCCGATGACGCTGCGCTGCAGCAAGAAATCACGGGCTATCTTGCCGCAACCGGGGCACCCGCCTTGACCCGACGGCAGGCCGAGATGCTGTCCCGCGCCCTCTATTGCGTGAAGGATCGGGCCAAAACTTTGCCTGAACTCCTTGAAAAAGCTCACTTTGCGTTAACCTCTCGTCCGATAGAAACGGAGGAGAAAGCGGCAAAGAATCTTGATACGGTATCCCGTGGTATGCTGGGCGAATTGACGCCGCATCTGCAAACTGATAGCTGGGACAAGGAAAATCTGGAAGGTATCCTGAACCGCTTTGCGGAAAGCAAAGACACCAAGTTCGGGAAACTCGCCGGACCCTTGCGCGCAGCACTATCCGGTCGGGCGGTAACGCCCTCGGTATTCGACATGATGCTGGTTTTGGGGAAAGAGGAAACCCTCGCCCGCTTGACGGATGCAGCGCAGGACGCGGAGGCATGACTCTGCAGGAAAACTTGGCCGGATGCCCGTGGCGTCGAGAGCCGTAAGTCGGGTACGCCCGCATATATGACAGGAAGGACCACCCATGGCTGAAAGCACGAAATCCGCGAAGCTGAGCATTGACGGCAAGGACTACGAACTGCCCGTCTTTGCCCCGACCGCCGGGCCTGAAGTGGTCGACATCCGCAAACTTTACGCCCAGGCGGGTGTTTTTACCTATGACCCGGGCTTCACCTCCACCGCCAGCTGCGACAGCACCATCACCTTCATTGACGGCGATAAGGGTGAGCTGCTGCACCGCGGGTATCCGATCGATCAGCTTGCCAGCAAATCCCACTACCTCGAAGTCTGCTATCTGCTGCTATACGGTGAACTGCCGACACCGGCCGAGCTGGAGGATTTCGAAAGCCGCGTGACTAATCACACCATGCTGCACGAGCAGATGATGAATTTCTTCCGCGGGTTCAGGCGCGACGCGCACCCCATGGCCGTCATGACCGGCGTCGTGGGTGCCATGTCGGCCTTCTATCATGACAGCACCGATATCGCCGATCCGTGGCAGCGCGAGGTCGCCTCTATCCGCCTGATCGCGAAGATGCCGACGATTGCGGCGATGGCGTATAAATACACCATCGGCCAGCCCTTCGTGTATCCGCGCAACGATCTGGACTATGCCTCCAACTTCCTGCGCATGTGCTTTGCCGTGCCGGCCGAGGATTACGAGGTCAATCCGATCCTCAGCCGCGCGATGGACCGGATTTTCACGCTGCACGCGGATCATGAACAGAACGCCTCCACCTCGACGGTGCGGCTGGCGTCCTCCTCCGGCGCCAATCCCTTTGCCTGTATCGCGGCGGGTATCGCCTGTCTCTGGGGGCCGGCGCATGGCGGCGCGAACCAGGCCTGTCTGGAGATGCTCAACGAGATCGGCACGCCCGACCGCATCCCCGAATTCATCGCCCGCGCGAAAGACAAGAACGACCCCTTCCGACTGATGGGTTTTGGCCACCGCGTGTACAAGAACTTTGATCCCCGCGCCAAGGTCATGAAGGAAAGCGCTGACGAGGTGCTGGAGCTGCTGGGCGTGGACAACAACCCGATCCTGCAGGTGGCCAAGGAGCTGGAAACGGCGGCGCTGGCCGATCCCTATTTCGCGGACAAGAAGCTCTTCCCCAACGTGGACTTCTATTCCGGCATCATCCTCGAAGCGATGGGCTTCCCCACGTCGATGTTTACGCCGATCTTCGCGCTGAGCCGCACCGTCGGCTGGATTTCCCAGTGGAAGGAAATGATCGCCGATCCGCAAAACAAGATCGGCCGCCCGCGGCAGCTGTATCTTGGCAGCACCGCACGTGACTACGTGGATATCGAAAACCGCTGACCCTGCTTGCTGGCCGACCCGTAATCACCATCGGGTCGGCCAGCACGGCACCTCGATGCGGTGGATGACACGCTGCGAATCAGCCTGACACGATCCACCGAACAATCCCGCGATTTATGTGAGATTACCGACAGTTGCGCAGGCTACTGTCCACGCCCGACACGGCGAAATGTGTTCGAATTATGTCATTGTTTCCGACCGCCGCATAATCCGGGCGATTTCTTGACCGGTCGTTGCGACACCCCGTACAGTCCCGGCTCAAGGCGCTTTGAGCGCTTAAATACCCGGTGTGATCCTGTCCGTTACCTGTTTCCAGGCACTGTGAAAGGCCCGCGCTGGCAAGGGTAAATCTGGGTTTTGGGGCGCAGGACTGTCGCGGAAATCGCGCCATGACGCCTTCAGTACAGAGTGTGAGGTATAAGATGGTCCGGCAAGTCAATAATTCTCACGCCTGCGCCCAGGGGCTGGCAAAACGGATGCCACTGCCCGCCGACTGGAGCACTGGGCCCGAAGGCGCCCTGATCCCGGATGACGGCACGGCAGAAGACAAGATCGCGGTTGTCTATGACAAAGGTGAAGCCCCCCCCACGATCACCATTACCGACGTGTCCGGCAGCGTTCAGACCGTGCATGCAAACGGGATCGCCGTCGCAATCGTTGCCTGTGCGGATGGTCCCCGGCTGACCGTCGATGATGTGCTGCTGGTCGAGCGCTTCGTGAGCCGTCCGGCCTGAAGCTCAGCGCCCTTCGAACCGTGCCGGGCGCTTCTCCGTAAAGGCCAGAACACCTTCCTGAAAGTCGCGGGATTTGCCGCACGCGCCCTGTTGGCGTGCCTCCAGTGACAGCTGATCTTCCATCGAGTTGTTCCAGCTGCCGCGAATAACCGTCTTTATGGCCGCATAAGCCGCCGTGGGCCCCTGCGCAAGATGCGCGGCGCGCGCCTGCCAATGCTCTGCAAATGTGTCATCGGGAACGGCTTCCCAGATCATGCCCCAGTCATCCGCCTGCCGCGCCGTGATCTTGTCGGCAAAGAGAGCCGCCCCCATGGCCTTGGCGGTGCCCATGGTGCGGGGCAGAACATAGGTCCCGCCCGCATCGGGGATCAGACCGATACGCGCGAAGGCCTGCAGGAAATAGGCGCTTTCCGCCGCGATCACGACGTCCGCCGCAAGCGCAAGGTTGGCCCCGGCCCCGGCGGCAGGCCCGTTCACCGCCGCGATGGTCGGCACCGGGCAATCGACAATGGCGCGGAGCATCGGTGCGTATTCATCCCGCAGCGTCCGTTCAAGGTCGAGATTGGCAGCACTCACCCGGTCACCCAGATCCTGCCCGGAACAAAAGGCGCGCCCTGCTCCCGTCAGCACAACCACCCGCGCGCTCTTGCCCGCTTCAGTCACGGCATATGCGATCTCGGCGCGCATCTGCGTGCTCAGCGCATTCATCTTGTCTGGCCGGTTCAGGGTGATGGTGGCGACGCCGTCTTTCAGCGTGCAGGTCAGCGTTTGATAGTCCATTGGGCAATCCTTTTTCCGGGCCTGCCCTGTCATATCAAACTGATCGGTTCAGGGAAGAGCAACGAGGCGTCACTCTTTCAGGATTTCACGCAGGCGCGCCTCTTCGGCCTCACTCAGCTGCGCCTCCTGGGGTGCGGCCGTCCGTGCTCGCGACCTGATGTATCCAAATCCAACCGCCGCCGCCAACAGAACCATCAGGGGACCTGCCGCCCAAAGCACCCATGTCGAGCCGCTGGCGCGTGGCGACATCAGCACGAACTCTCCGTACCGCGCGACGAAAAAATCCATGATCTCGGCATCCGTGGCCCCGTCGGTGACAAGCTCGCGTACCGTGCGGCGGGCATCCTCCGCCCAGTTGGAATTGGAGAAGGCAACCGATTCCGACTGGCACACAACGCAGCGCAATTCGTGATCGATGGCGCGCGCGCGCGCCTCAAGGGCCGGGTCAGGCAGCATTTCAGACGGATCGAGCGCCCAGAGAGGGCTGGCCAGCAGGATCATCAGGAGCGCCACACGGATCATTCGGCAGGCACCGCCGCTGTCCTGCGCGCCCCGGCGGCCACGCGGAAACGCCGGTCCGACAGGCTGAGCAACCCGCCAAGCGCCATGAGGCCGCTGCCGATCCATATCCAGTTGGTGAGCGGCTTGATATAGGTCCGCACCGCCCATCCGCCAGCACCCTGGCGGTCGCCGATCACAACATAGACGTCGCGCGCCAGATCGTAGTCGATTGCCGCTTCCGTGGTTGGCATCTGGGCCACCGGGTAGATACGTTTCTCTGGCCGCAGTTGCGCGATTTCACGGCCATCCCTGGAAAGCGTGATGAACCCGGTTGTCGACAGGTAATTCGGGCCTTCGCTGTTGACCACGTCATCCAGGGTCAGCGTGTAGGCCCCCACATCAAAAGGCTCGCCAAACTGCGCAACGCGGATGTCCTCGTATTGCCATGCCATCAATCCCGAGACCCCCATCATGGTGATCCCGAGGCCGGAATGGGCGACCATCTTGCCCCAGTCCGCGCGCGGCAGACGCGTCAGGCGCGCCCACCTGCCCGGCCCGCGGCCCGTGCGCTGCATCAGGTCAACAATCGTTCCCGCGACAATCCACGCGGCAAGAAACATCCCGATGGGCCCCAGAAGGCTGCGGCCTGTCTGCATGGCATAGGCCAATCCGCCGACGGCCACCGCCAGCACGAAGACATATCTGAGGGGCCGCAGGGACCGCAGGATGCTTGCCCGCTTCCACGGCATCGCGGAGCCGATGGGCAGGATCAGCCCCAACACCAGCATGAAGGGCGAAAAGGCCATGTTGAAAAACGGCGGTCCGACGCTGAGCTTGCGGTCAAAGAACATCTCGGCCACCAAAGGCCACATCGTGCCCACGAACACCACGAAGCACGAGACGGCCAGCAACAGGTTGTTGGCCAGCAGCGCGCTTTCCCGGCTGACAACGCCGAAGACGCCGCGGGCCTCCATGGCCCCCGCGCGCAAGGCATAGAGAATAAGCGCCCCGCCCATAAAAAACGCCATGATCATCAGGATAAAGACACCGCGCTCAGGGTCATTGGCGAAGGCATGCACCGAGGTCAGCAGGCCCGACCGGACGATGAAGGTGCCGATCAGGGAGAACCCGAAGGCGAGGATGGCCAGCAAAATGGTCCAGCTTTTGAGCGCCTCGCGTTTCTCAACGACGATCGCCGAGTGCAGCAGCGCCGCCGCCAGCAGCCATGGCATGAAAGAGGCGTTCTCCACCGGGTCCCAGAACCAGAAACCGCCCCAGCCAAGCTCGTAATAGGCCCACCACGAGCCCAAAGCGATGCCGATGGTCAGAAACACCCATGCCGCAAGGGTCCAGGGCCGCACCCAGCGGCCCCAGGCCGCATCGACCCGTCCTTCGATCAAGGCGCCCACGGCGAAGCTGAAGGTCATGCTCAGCCCGACATAGCCGAGGTAAAGAAACGGCGGGTGAAACGCCAGACCGGGATCCTGCAACAGCGGGTTGAGGTCCTGCCCGTCGAACGGCGGGACGGCCAACCGCAGAAAGGGGTTGGAGGTAAAGAGAATAAAGGCAAAGAACGCAACCGCAATGGCTGATTGCACGGCCAGAACCCGCGCCCGCAGGGTGGGTGGCAGATTGCCCCCGAACCACGCGGCCATGGCGCCAAAGAGCGTGACAATGAGAACCCACAGCAGCATGGATCCCTCGTGGTTGCCCCATGTTCCGCTGATCTTGTACAGCATCGGCTTGGCCGAATGGCTGTTGAGCGTAACCAGCCTGAGGCTGAAATCAGAGGTGACGAAGGCGTACATCAACGCCCCGAAGGCGAAGGCGGTAAGCAGGAACTGCGCCGAGGCGGCGGGTTCCGCCACGGCCATCCATGCAGGCCAGCGCTTCTGCGCACCGATCAGCGGTACGATCATCTGAACAATGGCCACGATAAAGGCCAGGATCAGGGCGAAATGTCCAAATTCTGTGATCATGCCCGCAGTATAGGACGCGCCGGAAGCGCATCCAATGACAATCGCGCCGATCAGGTGATCACTTTGTCGCGGGGCGCTTATGCGCGCGCCAGTCTTCCAGCGCCGCATTGCCATCCGGAATGATGGACAGCGCCGACAAACGGGCATCCGGTCCGCTGTCCGCCAGCCCCGGGCTTGTCGATTTCAGCCCGTTCAGCGCGGTGATGTTTTCGACCACTTTCGGCGTGTATGCCATGGTTTTAGCAATAGACCTTTGAAATTGCTGACTTTTGATCTGGTGTCGCGCCCCGAAGTAAAACGACACGATCACGCCCAGCAACCACCACAAGGGTTCCGGCACAAGCGCAATGCCCTGCATCCGCTTGGAAAACCAGATCGGATCCACCATGGCCGCGACAAAAAGCCCCAAGGTGCCCAGGGCCAGCGCTGGCCGTGGAACACGGTTCACGCCGTCCATGATGCGGTCAAAGACGCTTTGATTGGACGATTCAAATTCGCGGGCAAACTGCTTCATCGCTTCGAGCCTGAGCTCTTGCGAGCGGGCCGCACCTTCCTCGGTGTTTTCGCGGAACACTTCGGCTGTATCGCTTATCACGTTGCGACCATTGCCAAAAATGACGTTCAAGATACCGGTGATCAAACCCATGCTGCGACCCTTTGCTGAAACTGTTTTTCCGTCATGTGATACCGCGCGGAAATGAAGTCTTCGGCGCGCCTGATCCAGCCACCCTTGCCACCGGCACGGGTGCGGGCGAATTTGCGGCTGGCGGCCCGGCGGTCGGCGATCCGAAAATAATAGTTACGCCGGGCGATTCCGTAGGCATCCGCTAGATGGCCCGGCGCCTGGACGTAGGCGGCCTGTGCCGCGGCGATGCTTTGTGGGCCAAGCGCCCCGTCCACCGCCACATCGTGCCCCATATCGTTCAGTAATCGCTGAAGAATCTTGACCGCATTTGCCCCGGCATTGACATACATATCAAAGACCGTCGCGTGCAGCGGAGGCGGTAACAAGGCGATCAAAGGCTTTTCGAAATAGTGTTTTTCGAAAATCTCGACCGCCTGGGCCTTTGTCAGCGCACGCACATCCGCAACCGTCACCGTACCATCCCGGTCCAGATCGAGCCCCAATGTGCGCATCGTGTGAATGGTAACGCCGAAGTTGGTTGCCCCGCCCGGATCATCCGGATCGTTCACAAAGCCGCCTTCACGCGCAACGATCTGTGTCGCGATCTCTCTGACCGTCTGCATCCTTGCCCCCATATGTTCGCTTTTGCGGGGAACAAAATGGGCTAGAAATGGTTAATTCGGTCTGAGAGCAGCGTACGCTGTTACCCTTCCGGCTCCTTGTAGACGCCTTGCTCTTTCAGCGCGTCGACAACTTCCTTTGGCATGTATGTTTCATCATGTTTTGCAAGTATTTCAGAAGCTTCAAAGACGCCGTTAATGTAACGACCGGTTCCGACCATGCCTTGGTTTTCCTCGAAAAGATCCGGCAGAACGCCCGTGTAGGTCACTGGCACGGTCGCGCCACCGTCGGTAACGCTGAACTGAATTGTCTTGCCCTGACCGCGAACCAGAGAGCCTTCGGTCACCAGCCCGCCGATGCGGAACACCTCGGATGGCGCGGGCGGTTCCGCCAACACCTGGGTTGGCGCACGAAAGAAATTGATGCCATCGCGCATCGCGTACCCGATCAGCACAGTCGATAACACCAAAGCCACCGCCGCGACGGCGATGACTTGGATACGGCGTTGTTTCTTAAGGCTTTTCATTGGTCCTCATGGAAAAAGCGGCGCCATCGTCAGCCCCTCTGTCTCCTCAATACCTAACATCAGGTTGGCGTTTTGCAACGCCTGCCCGCTGGATCCTTTCGTGAGGTTATCGAGCGCCCCTGTGATGATGGCACGGCCGGGCAACCGGTCGCGTGACACGCCGATATGGCAATAGTTTGAGCCGCGGACGTGATGTGTGCTTGGGGTTTCGCCAAACGGCAGAACCTCGATAAAGGGTTCATCCGCATAGGCGGCGCACAACGTCTCGTAAATCCGGTCAGGGTCGCCTTTCACATAGGTAGTCGCGAGGATACCACGATTGGCCGGAATGAGATGCGGCGTGAACTGGACCTGGACAGGCCGCCCCGCCAAGGCACTGAATTCCTGATCAAATTCACCCAGGTGCCGATGCGTGCCCCCCACGGCATAGGCGTGATACCCCTCGGAGAGCTCCGCGTGCAGCAGGTTTTCCTTCAGACTGCGACCTGCGCCGGATACCGCGCATTTCAGGTCGAGAATGATCTCGTCCAGGTCGATGATCCCGGCGACAACAAGCGGCCGCAGAACAAACTGGCCCGTGGCCGCGTTGCATCCCGTTCCGGCCACCAACCGGGCGGGGGCGATCTGTTCACGGTAGAACTCGGTCAGGCCGTAGACGGCTTCGTGTTGCTGGTCTACGGCGGCGTGCTCGTTGCCGTACCATTTTTTGTACGCATCGGGGTCGCGCAGCCGGAAATCCGCGCTCAGATCAACGATCTTCAAATCCGCGGGCAGCGCCGCGACAACCTGCTGGCTGGTCTTATGCGGCAGGGCACAGAAACACAGATCAATATTTGCAAAGTCAATCTGGTCAATTTGCAAAAGAGCTGGCAACTCAAGATGCCGCAGATGGGGAAAGACCTCTGCGATGGTTTTCCCTGCTTTGGAGTTTGCGCCAAGAGCGCTGATGGCAAGATGCGGGTGTCCGGCGATCAACCGGATCAGTTCTGCCCCGGTATAGCCAGAGGCCCCGAGGATGGCGATGGAGTAAGTCATGGATGAATTCCGTATCGAAGACGTTTGCAAAGCTCAGGCGGATTGAAAGGTAATCTGTCGTCGCAAGAACTGTGTCGCGCGGTCGGAGACCTTGCGGGGATCGCCCGTCGTCAGGAATGCGCTGTCTCCGGTCCCACCCATATCCGGATGACGGACCAGATAATCCGCAAGACTTTCAGCCACCAGCGAGGCCTGGCTGAACACCCGGACATCGCTGCCCAATGCATCCTGAAAATAGCCTTCCATCAGAGGGTAATGTGTGCAGCCCAATATCGCGGCATCCGGGTCAGGCATCTTCCGCTTCAGCGCATCGACATGGCTGCGCACCAGCGCTTCGGCCAATATCATGTCACCGTCCTCGATCGCGTCGACCACGCCGCCACAGGCTTGCGCCTCGACATCGACGCCGATCGCCCTGAAGGCGAGCTCTCGCTGAAAGGCGCGGCTCGCAACGGTTGCAGGCGTCGCAAACAGGGCCACATGTTTAACCGCAACCTCTCTCGGGGGCGAATTGTCGCCCCATTGCCGCTCCGTCATTGCTTCGATCAGTGGCACAAATACGCCCAAGACGCGCTTGTCGGCGGGAACCCACGATTCCTGCATGCGCCGAAGCGCTGCGGCCGACGCGGTATTGCAGGCCAGAATCACCAGATCGCATCCCGCCTCAAAAAGCCGCGTGACCGCGGAACATGTCAGGTCGAAGATATCGTCGGCTGTCCGCACACCGTAGGGCGCATGCGCGCTGTCGGCCAGATAAACAAACGGCACCTCAGGCAGCCGTTTTTCAACCGCATCCAGCACGGTCAGACCGCCCAATCCGCTATCAAAAATGCCTACCGCCATCGCGCCCGGTGCCCCAATGGCACCCCGTCAGGTCCGGTGCCGTTCCTCGAATTCATACCCCAGATCGAAAAACTTCCGAGGATCTGGTGACAGCTCATACGTTGCTTTTCGGAGGAAATCCATCATCGCTTTGCTATCTTTTGCGAGTGGGTCCAGAACGTCACGCCCAATCGGCGCGCCGACACACAGGCGAACCGGCGTATCCACCCGTTTGCCGAACTCCTTGATCAGCAACCCCATGCGCAGGGTGGCGTGCATGTGGCTGGCGATCTGAAACATCCGGCTGGTGTGGCCGTCAAAGAATAACGGCAGCACGGTCGCGTTGGATTTCGCGATCATCCGCGCGGTGAAGCTGCGCCAGCCGGGATCCATCGGGCGCGAGAAAGGTCGCGCCGCGGTGCTGACTGTCCCGCCCGGAAATATCCCGATGGCACCTTCATCCGCGAGGTATTTCAACGCCGTCCTACGCGTGGCGATATTAAGAGCCATCGCCTCCCTGGTATCGTCGAAACTGATGGGCAGGATGATGCGGTTCAGATCTTCGGCTTTGCGGAAAACCGAATTCGCAAGGATGCGGAAATCGCCCCGGGTATGCGCGAGGATGTGCCCCATGATCAGCCCGTCCAGGATGCCGTAGGGATGGTTGGCGATCAGGATCAGCGGGCCGGCGCACGGCACGTTCTCCAAGGCGCCGGAGACAATGTCGAGCGTCAGCCCGTAGCGCTCCACCATCACCTCGAAGAAGTCCCGGCCCGCAGCGACTTCGGATTCGTAGCCCTCAGCCCGCTTGATCAGGCGCAACCGTCCGGTGCTGTTTTCCATCAAGCGGATGAGGGCGCGCCCGCCCTTGGTTTCGGCCGAATAGGAATAGCTGATATCACGGGCGATATTCGGGCGCATCATCCCCATTGAAGTCTCCAAAAATCCGTGGCCGGCGACGGTTCTGGCAAAATGCGATACCCGGAAAATATGACGGTGCCATGACGCCTACTCGGCCGCTTTGGCGGTATCTGCCCCCCCGGCCTGTATCACTGCAAGCAATTCTTCGCGCCGTTTTGCCGCCTTGGCCTCGTTGAGCTGTTTGACGGGGCCGAACCCCTTGATCTGCATGGGCAATTCCGCAAGTGCCGCAATCGCTGGCCCCGTGCTCTCGGTCAGCAAAGGCAGCACAGTTGCCAGATCGCGTTCATATTGCCTGATCAGCGCGCGCTCCATACGGCGCTCGGCGGTATATCCAAAGGGATCGAACGGCGTGCCGCGCAGACGCTTGAATTTCGCGAGCACCCGCAGGGGTTTTTCGAGCCAGGGTCCGAAGGTGCGTTTCATCGGCCGTCCGTCCGGTCCTGTTTTGGACAGCATCGGCGGCGCCAGGTTGAAGGTCATCTTGAAATCACCGTCAAACTCAGCGGCAGCCTTTTCCCGACTGGTCAAAAGCAACCGCGCCACTTCGTATTCATCCTTGTAGGACAGCAGTTTATGATAACCTTCTGCCGCCGCCTGCCTGACCTCTTGATCCGGGATCGTATCAAGCAACCGGCGGTACCGTTTGGCCAGCCGCCTGCTTTGGTAGGCGGTCAGATGTGCCTCGCGGAAGGCAATTTTTTCCTCCGGCGTCTGCGGCAGCTTGATCACCCTGGGCTGCAACAGCGCCGCGGCCTCCGCGGGGTTCAGCACCGCCCACCGTCCGATCTCGAAGGCGCGCAGATTGCGCTCCACCGCGGCTCCGTTGAGCTTGATCGCCTCACTGATCGCATCAAACGACAGCGGCACCAGCCCCCGCTGCCACGCGGCGCCAAAAATCATCATGTTGGAAAAGATCGAATCGCCCAGCGTGGCCTTGGCAAGCTCGGAGGCATCGAAGAGGTCGACCCGGTCTTTCAGCCGCGCCTGCAACGCCAGTGACAGCCGTTCACTGGGGAGTCGGAATTCCGTGTCACGGGTGAAGTCGCCGGTAATGATCTCGTGGCTGTTCACAACCGCACCGGTGCGCCCCCCGCGCGTCAGGCCGAGGGTTTTCGCCCCTGCGGACACCACCAGATCGCCGCCGATCAGCGCGTCGGCCTCACCGGTCGCGACACGTATCGCAGTGATGTCGCCGGGTTTTTCCGCCAAGCGGCAGTGAATATGCACCGCGCCGCCCTTTTGCGCGAGGCCGGCCATCTCCATCATTCCCGCGCCCTTGCCGTCGATGTGCGCCGCCTGCGCCATCACCGCGCCGATAGTCACGACGCCGGTGCCCCCGACCCCGGTGATCACGACGTTCCAGGTGCCATCGATTGCCGGCAGCGCGGGCTGCGGCAGGTTCGGGATGTCCAGCGTGGTCGTGGGGTCCTTGCGCACCTTCGCGCCTTCCAGCGTCACAAACGATGGGCAGAAGCCTTTGAGGCAACTGAAATCCTTGTTGCAGGAGGATTGATCAATCGCCCGCTTGCGCCCCAGCTCCGTTTCCTGCGGCACGATTGAAACACAGTTGGATTGAACGCCACAATCGCCACAGCCTTCACACACGTCCGTGTTGATGAACACCCGCTTGTCAGGGTCCGGAAACAGCCCCCGCTTGCGACGCCGGCGTTTTTCGGCAGCACAGGTCTGGATGTAGACGATCGCGGACACGCCGGGGGTCTTTGCAAACCGCTCCTGCACCGTTTGCAAAGACGCTCTTTCGTGGACTTCGACCCCCTTGAAAGCAGACAGATCGACCGCCTCTTTCTCGTCGTAGACCACCGCGATATGGGGCACGCCCATGGCCTGCAATTCCCTGACGATCCGCGGCGCGTCCAAATCGCCCTCGTTGTGCTGACCGCCGGTCATGGCGACGGCATCATTGTAGAGGATCTTGTAGGTGATATTGGTTTTCGCGTTCAGCGCGGCCCGGATGGCCTGCACGCCGGAATGGTTGTAGGTGCCATCGCCGAGGTTCTGAAACACATGCTCGCGGGTGGAAAACGGCGCTTCGCCGATCCAGTTTGCGCCCTCGCCCCCCATATGCGTGAAGCCCGTGGTTTCGCGGTCCATCCACTGCACCATATAGTGGCAGCCGATGCCTGCATAGGCGCGCGACCCGTCGGGCAGCCGCGTCGAGGTATTGTGCGGACATCCCGAGCAGAAATAGGGCAAACGCGCCGCGATATCTTCCGCGTTGTCATTCCTGCGGGCGTCTTCGAGAACTTCAAGACCGGCACGTAACCTCTCGTTATCACGCCCTTCTTCGATCAGGATTTCTCCCAGCTTCTCCGCGATCATGATCGGGTCGAGCGCGCCGCGCGTCGGGAACAGCTCGTCGCGGTGCATGCCACCGGCCCCGCCTTTGTACCATCCGTAAACCCGGCGCCCGCGCCGGTCGTCAAAGATCGCCTCCTTGATCTGCACCTCGATCAGCTTGCGCTTTTCCTCAACCACGACGATCAGGTCGAGCCCTTCGGCCCAGTCGTGGAACCCCTCCATGTCGAGCGGGAAAGTCTGCCCCACCTTGTAGGTGGTGATGCCCAGACGGTCAGCCTCGGGCGCGTCGATGTTCAAAAGCGTCAGCGCGTGCTCAAGATCCAGCCAGTTCTTGCCGGCGGCCACGAACCCGATCTTGGCACCCGCCTTGCCCCATATGCGCTTGTCCATCTTGTTGGCATGGCTGAAGGCCTCGGCGGCAAAGCGCTTGTGGTCAATCATTCGCGCTTCTTGCTCGTGCGGGGTGTCGATCAGGCGGATGTTCAGCCCGCCTTCGGGCATCTTGAAGTCTGGCGTGACAAAGCTCAGCCGTGTCGGGTTTCCATCCACCACGGAGGTCGCCTCGACCGTGTCTTTCATGGTCTTCAGACCGACCCAGAGACCAGAGAACCGGCTGAGCGCAAAGCCGTAGAGCCCGTAATCCAGGATCTCCTGCACCCCGGCGGGGCTGACCACAGGCATATAGGCGTCCACCATCGCCCATTCAGACTGGTGCAGAACGGTCGAGCTTTCGCCGGTATGGTCATCGCCCATCGCCATCAACACACCGCCGTTCCGGGCGCTGCCCGCCATATTGGCGTGCCGCATCACGTCGCCGGAGCGGTCAACCCCCGGCCCCTTGCCGTACCAGAGGCCGAAAACGCCGTCATATTTTCCCTCGCCGCGCAGTTCGGCCTGCTGACTGCCCCAGAGGGCCGTCGCAGCAAGATCCTCGTTCAGGCCCGCCTGGAACGTGATGGCGTGTTCGGTCAGCGGTTTGAGGGCGCGTTGCATCTGCATATCGACCGCGCCCAGGGGGGATCCCCGGTAGCCGGTGACCAGACCGGCGGTATTCAGCCCGGCGGCGGTGTCGCGGACCTTCTGCATCATCATCAGGCGCACAAGGGCCTGCGTGCCGTTCAACAGCACCGTGTTCTTGTTCAGGTCATAACGGTCATTCAGCGATATTTTCTGAGTGCTCATCGATCGCCTCCCCAGCGCTCGGTCAGTGTTGCACAGATTTAGACCAATAATAGGTCATAAAAGCTGACCCGTATAGGGGTTATTTTGAAATTCCAGAGCTTTTGCGGCGCGCTCTACTGTATTTCAGCCCCGGATACCGCTACCACGGCGTTAACGATTTACATGGAATGCAATATGGATTGGGACAAGCTGAGAATTTTTCACGCGGTGGCGGATGCCGGGTCCCTGACGCATGCGGGTGACAAGCTGAACCTGTCGCAATCGGCGGTGAGCCGACAGATCAGAGGTCTTGAGGAATCCCTGAATGCGACGCTGTTTCACCGCCATGCGCGTGGCCTGATCCTGACCGAACAGGGCGAGTTGCTGTTCGATGCGACCTCCGCCATGTCCAAACGGCTGGACACCGCCTCCGCCCGGATTCGCGACAGCGAAGAAGAAGTGTTCGGCGAATTGCGCGTGACCACCACAACCGGGTTCGGCACGCTGTGGCTCGCGCCGCGACTGCCGAAGCTCTACGAGAACTACCCTGACCTCAAGGTCGACCTGATGCTGGAAGAACGCGTGCTGGATCTGCCGATGCGCGAAGCGGATGTGGCAATCCGCATGAAAGAGCCCAGCCAGGCCGATCTGATCCGCAAAAAGCTGATGATGATCCGCATGTGTCTCTACGCGACCCCGGATTACCTGGCGGAGAACGGCACACCGCGCGACATCGAAGACATCGAGGATCATCGGCTGATCTGCCAAAACATCGACAGCAATCAGGTTGGCGCCGGACGCAACCTCGTTCAACACCTCATGACCTATGAAATCCGGTCACTGCTCACGGTGAACAACTACTACGGTGTCCTGCAAAGCGTGCTGAACAACCTGGGAATCGGTGTGCTGCCGGACTACGTGACCGAGGATTTTCCCGACCTCGTACAGGTGCTTCCCGACCTTGAGTCGGCAGATGTGCCTGTTTTCCTCGCATATCCGGAGGAGTTGCGGCATTCTCAGCGTGTCTCCGCTTTCAAGGACTTCGTGCAGGAAGAGATCATAACCTACCGCAAACAGCTGAGAGAAAAGCAAAAGTCCTGATCCCCCGGCGAGCTATGCATTTATTGCATATCGGACATGCTGCCGGGCGTTAAGATTCAGCCTTGATCGTGTGCAGGTCGCTACTTATTTGATCTCTTGAAGGCGCGGATGCCCTGCATCTGCCTTCATACCTCCCTGTTGGACTTGGCCGAGCTTCGTGCTCGGCCTTTTTTTTCGCCGCCCGGAATGTGATCCGGCGCAGCGCATTTTCAACGGCGCGTTTTGCGCTGTCCGCACGGGCTTTGCCCCTTTTCCCCACAGGTCCCTTCCTCTAAAGACATCGCAACAATTGCGACTGGGGGCCACGCGATGACTGAACCTGCCATAACACCGGAATTGATTGCCAGCCACGGCCTGAGTCCGGATGAATATGAGCGCATTCTCGACATCGTCGGCCGTGAACCGAGTTTCACGGAGCTGGGCATTTTCTCGGCCATGTGGAACGAGCACTGTTCCTACAAATCCTCCAAGAAATGGCTGCGCACGCTGCCCACCTCCGGCCCGCAGGTCATTTGCGGCCCCGGTGAGAATGCCGGTGTGGTCGACATCGGCGACGGTCAGGCGGTCGTCTTCAAGATGGAAAGCCACAACCACCCCAGCTACATCGAACCCTACCAGGGCGCGGCCACCGGTGTGGGTGGCATTCTGCGCGACGTGTTTACCATGGGCGCACGGCCCATCGCGGCGATGAACTCGCTGAGTTTCGGCGACCCGTCGCACCCCAAGACCCGGCAACTGGTGAACGGGGTGGTCGAGGGTATCGGCGGTTACGGCAATTGCTTTGGCGTGCCCACCGTGGGCGGCGAAGTGCGCTTTGATCCGGCCTATAACGGCAATTGCCTGGTGAATGCTTTCGCCGCTGGTCTCGCGGATGCGGACAAGATTTTCTATTCGGCGGCTTCCGGGGTCGGCATGCCGGTCGTGTATCTGGGGGCCAAGACCGGGCGTGACGGCGTGGGCGGGGCCACCATGGCCTCTGCTGAATTTGACGACACCATCGAAGAGAAACGCCCCACCGTGCAGGTGGGTGACCCATTCACGGAAAAGCGCCTGATGGAAGCCACGCTGGAGCTGATGAAGACCGGCGCGGTGATTTCCATTCAGGATATGGGGGCGGCCGGGCTGACCTGCTCCGCCGTGGAGATGGGGGACAAGGGCAATCTCGGTGTGCGGCTTGATCTGGAAAACGTGCCGGTGCGCGAAGAAGAGATGACAGCCTATGAAATGATGCTGTCGGAGTCGCAGGAGCGGATGCTGATGGTATTGCGCCCGGACCTGGAAGCCGAGGCCAAGGCGGTTTTCGACAAATGGGACCTCGACTTTGCCATCGTCGGCGAAACCATTGCCGAAGACCGCTTCCTGATCGTGCATAAAGGTGAGGTCAAGGCAGATCTGCCGCTCAAGACACTCGCCGGCACAGCTCCCGAGTACGACCGCCCGTGGGAGCCAACGCCACCGGCGGCCCCGTTCAGCGAGACCCTGACAGTTGATCCCATCGAGGGGCTCAAGGCGCTGATCAGCAGCCCGAACTACGCTTCCAAGGCATGGGTGTACCGGCAGTACGATACCATGGTGATGGCAGATACCGTGCGCATTCCCGGGCTGGGCGCGGGCATCGTGCGGGTGCATGGCTCCGACAAGGCACTGGCCTTCACCTCCGACGTGACGCCGCGCTACGTCAAGGCCGATCCGGTCGAGGGCGGCAAGCAGGCGGTGGCCGAAGCCTATCGCAATCTGACGGCGGTGGGGGCGAAACCGCTGGCCACCACCGACAACATGAACTTCGGTAATCCGGAAAAGCCCCGGATCATGGGGCAGTTCGTGGGCGCAATCCAGGGCATCGGGGCGGCTGTCGATGCGCTGGATATGCCCATCGTGTCGGGCAATGTCTCGCTCTACAACGAGACCGACGGCGCGGCGATCCTGCCCACGCCGACCATTGGCGCCGTGGGCCTGATCGCCGATGTGGCCGAGATCATCGGCTGCGATGTGCGCGAGGGTCATGTGGCGCTGGTGCTGGGGGAAACCACCGGGCATCTGGGACAATCCGCCCTGCTGGCCGAGGTCTTCGACCGCGCCGAGGGCACAGCACCGCCCGTGGATCTGGCGACCGAGGCGGCGCACGGCGATTTCATCCGGGAAAACCGGGGCCTTGTCGCGGCCTGCACCGATCTCTCTGACGGAGGCATGGCGCTGGCCGCTTTCGAATTGTCCGAAAAGGCAGGCATCGGCGTCCAGCTTGAGACTGACGACACGAAAACGCTTTTTGGAGAGGACCAGGGCCGCTATCTGATCGCCTGCGCCCCGCCGGCGGCGGAGGCGCTGATGGCGGCGGCGCAGAGTGCCGGGGTGTCGCTGGCCGCCGTCGGCAGCTTCGGCGGCGATGCGGTGACCTTCGGGGCCGCCTCGGCGCCGCTGGATGGTCTTGCAACTCTTTACCGCGGGGCCTTTGCCTCGGTCTTTGCCTGAGCCGTCAGGCCCCCAGCAGCTGCATCAGGCGCTCTTTCTCACCCCGGTCGTCGCGCCGGGACAGCGATGTCGCGAGGTCTTCCAGCGAGGCGATCGAATGGCCCGCGCGAAAGCTGTCCACATGCGGCAACATCGCCGCGATCCCCTGCGCCCGGGGGGCAAACCCCTCCCAGCGCAGCAGCGGGTTCAGCCAGATCAGGCGGCGCGACGACAGGTGCAACCGTTCCATCTGCCGTGACAAGGCCTCCGGGTCATCGCGATCCAGCCCATCGGTGATCAGCAGCACCACCGCCCCCTGCCCCATGACGCGGCGCGACCAGTCGCGGTTGAAGCTCTCCAGACACTGGCCGATGCGCGTGCCACCCTCCCAATCCTGCGCCTCGGCACCGGCCGCGGCAAGCGCGGCATCGACATCCCGGTGCCGCAAGTGGCGGGTGATATTGGTCAGGCGGGTGCCGAAGGTGAAGGCGTGTACCTTTGCCCAGCCCGCCCCCTTGGCATTGGCCACCGCGTGCAGGAAATGCAGGACAACCCGGCTGTACTGGCTCATCGAGCCCGAGATATCGCAGAGCACAACGAGGTTGGGCCATCTCGGGGTCGGCTGCCTGAGCGCGATCCTGTGCATCTCTCCGCCCTGCCGCATCGCCGCCCGCAGCGTTCGCGCGGCATCGACCCGATTGCCGGTCAGGCTGGGTTTGGCGCGGCGCGACCGGATCGGCGGCACCGGCAGGTTGAGACGGGCGAGCATGCGCTTGGCCTGGGCCATTTCCGCGGTGCTCATCTGTTCGAAATCCAGCGTGCGCAGGCGCTCCTGCGCGGACATCGTCAGGCTTGCGTCAATCTCGATCTCGGTGGTCTCATCGTCATCCTCGGGACCCGCGCCAAGATCCGGGGCCTCGGCGCCGTCCAGCAGCGCTTCGGCCGCGCGCTTTTCCGCAGACTGCGCCTTGCGGTCCTCCTGAACCCCACGAATGGCCGGGATCATCATCGACATCATATGCTCCAGATACCGCGGGTCGCGCCAGTAGAGCCGGAAGACCTGGGAAAAGACGGTGCGATGTTCGGGGCGGTTTACAAAGCAGGCGTGCAGCGTCCAGTAGAAATCGCGTTTGTCCGTGAAACCTGCGGCCTGCACCGCGCGGATGGCGTCGATGACACGGCCCGGTCCGATCGGCAGGCCCGCGCGGCGCAGGGCGCGGGCGAAATGGGTGATATTGCCTGCCAGTTTCGGATCATCCGGCAGATCCAGCGGAAGGTAGTCAGGCATGGGCCGATTTGGGGCGCTGCCCCGGCGCTGCGCGCCTCCCCGGGATATTTATGAACCAGAGACGCTTCATGCCGGTTCCAGGGAGGCCCTGACCTGATCGAGAATGCGTTTGGCCTCCGAACCCTGCAGTTTCTGAATATCGTCCTGATACTTGAGGATCGCCCCGAGCGTATCGGCGATCACCTCGGGGCTGAGGTTGATCACGTCAAGGGCCAGCAGGCACTTGGCCCAGTCGATGGTTTCCGCGACACCGGGTTTCTTGAAGAGATCTTCGGTCCGCAATTGCTGCACGAAGGCCACGACTTCGCGGCTGAGCGCGTCGGAGGCTTCGGGCGCGCGGGCCTGCAGAATTTTCATTTCGCGGTCGAAATCCGGGTAATCGACCCAGTGGTAGAGACAGCGGCGCTTGAGCGCGTCGTGGACTTCGCGGGTCCTGTTCGAGGTGACGATCACGATGGGCGGTTCCGGTGCCCTGATCGTGCCCAGTTCCGGGATGGTGACCTGGAAATCGCTCAGCGCTTCGAGAAGGAAGGCCTCAAAAGGTTCATCGGTCCGGTCCAGTTCGTCGATCAGCAAAACGGGGGCGCCGTTCTCATCCGGGCGCATCGCTTCCAGCAGCGGGCGCTCGATCAGGTAGTCCTTGCTGAAAAGCTCCGCCTGCAGCGCCGGCCTGCTGGTGTCGCCGGCGGCTTCGGCCGTGCGGATCGCCACCATCTGCGCGGGGAAGTTCCATTCGTAGACAGCGCTCGCGGCGTCGAGACCTTCGTAGCATTGCAGGCGGATCAGACGCCGGTTCAGACCCGCGGAAAGCGCCTTGGCGATCTCGGTTTTGCCGACGCCGGCTTCGCCTTCGAGAAACAGCGGGCGGCCCAGTTGCAACGCGAGGAAAACAACCGTGCCGAGGGGGCGCCCGCAGACGTAGCCCTGTTCTGCAAGCATCTGCTGGACGGCATCGATCGTGGCTGGCTGTGTCATGTACGCTCCCCTGCTAGGCGATACCCTGCATTCAATCACCGGGGCGTCAAGCACTGATCGTCCGCGCCCCGGTGCCGACCCTTTCATTGACGCGATTCGGCGGACCTGTCATGTTCTGACCAACAATAAGGCGACAACGGGGACAAATCCCGTGTCAGAAGCGGACCACGGGCGGTTATGAGCATGGCGAGCACTGGTATTTGCAGCGGCGGAGCGGTCTGACATGCGCATCACCGCAGTGACCTGCGTGAAGAACGAAGGGCCGTTCCTGCTGGAGTGGATCGCCTTCAACAGGCTGATTGGTGTCACGGATTTCCTGTTCTATTCAAATGACTGCACGGATGGCACCGATGCGTTGCTGGACGTGCTTGCCGACAAGGGTATGGTCCACCATCTGCCCAACCCGGCGCAGGGCCGCACCTACCAGATGGCGGCGCTGAAGGATGCGTCCGGTCACCCCGTCGTGACGGCCGCCGATTGGGTCTGGGTCGCGGATGTCGATGAATTCCTGAACATCCACGCCGGGGATCACACGATCCCGGCGCTGGTGGCCGCCTGTGGCGATCCGATGGCCATCAGCGTCACCTTTCAGTTTTTTGCCAATAACGGCGTGGCAGACTACCTCGACCACCCGGTGATCGGGCAGTTTTCGCATTCGCATAACCCCGACCTGTGGTGCGGCGAAACAGCGATCGAGGTGAAAACCCTCATGCGCCGGGATTTCCCGCTGCAGTATTTCGGCGCCCACCGCCCGTTCTTCAAGAAGAAGTTGCCCGCGGATCAGCGCCCGCGCTGGACAGATGGTTCCGGCCGCCCTGTCCCACATCGTTTCCAGGTCGCGGCAAACTCCCGGCGCATCCGGCGCTACCCGGCCAGAGGCGCGCGGGATTTCGCAACGCTTAACCATTATGCGCTACGCAGTCTGGACAGTTATCTTGTCAAACACGACCGGGGCGATGTGAACCGCGCGCACAGGGCTTTCGATACCTCTTACTGGCAGGACCGCAATGATCCGGCGTGGCAGGACACCAGCATCATGCGCTATGCGCCTGCCCTTGACGCCGCGCTCCGGGAGCTGAAGGCCGACAAGACCATCAATGCGCAGCACGAGGCCTGTGTGCGGTCCCACAAGGCGAAATGCGCCGAGCTGATGGCGCGCCCGGACATGCGGGCGCTGCGCGCTGCGCTGCAGGACGCGCCGGCTCTGCCACCACAGGAAATCGCGCTTCTGGCCGCTCTGGGAGCGCCGGTGTGAGCTTGCTTGTCGTCAACCTCGGACTGCCCAAAAGCGGGACAACGACGCTGGCGCGCGCGCTCAGGCGCGCAGGCTACAAAGTGGCAGATCACCGCATTCGGCAAGGCCAGAGCGCCAATGATGCGCATAAGGGCAAATTTGTCGGCGCGATGATGTACCGCGGGTATTTCAACACGGGCGATCCGGGGGCCGAGTTCGATGATTTCGACGCGGTGACCGAGGTCAACCTGATCCAGCGGGGCCGGTCGCTGTGGCCCCAGACCGACTTTGGGCTGCTCGATGCCTTGCGCAAGCACCATCCCGAGGTGCGGTTTCTGGCCTCCAGCCGCGACCCGGCGGAGCTTTCCGCCTCGATGGCGGCATGGACGAATCTTGGCTCGCACCGCCTGCCACGTGCCGCCATTCCGGGGTTGCCAGCCGGATACGGCGAAACCGACGCCGAGCGCATCAAGTGGATAGAGGGTCATTACGCGCACCTCAGGGCCATTTTCGCCAACGATCCGGTGTTCCTGGAATTTGACGTCGCGGAGGAAGCGGCCCCGAAGAAAATCGCCAAACACCTGGGGCGCCCGCTGCCCTGGTGGGGGCGCGCCAATGCCAATGCAAAGCGCAAGGCGGGCTGACATGCGGATTTGCCTGCATATCGGCCTTTGCGGGTCGGATCGCATCCAGAACATCCTCGCGGACAAGCGGGGGCGGCTGTTGAAAGATCGCGTTCTTTTTGCCCAAAGCCCGGGCAACAAGAACCACACACGTCTCTTCATGGCGGTCACCGATCCTGGCCATGTCGATCCGCTCAGGTACAACCGGGGGCTGGAAACACCCGAAAAACAAGCGCTTATGGCCGAATCCCTGCGTGATCAGCTTGCCGCGGAAATCGACACCCACAAGCCGCACACGCTGATCCTGTCCTGCCGCCAATTGGCCGGCAGCCTGTGGCGGACCAGCGAGGTGGCGCGGCTGAAAGAGATGCTATCGCGCTTTTCCGATGACATCCGCATTGTCGCCTTCGTGGACGAACCGGCAACCATGCTGAGCGACCACTATGCGCATCAGGTGATTGCCGGACGCGCCGTATCGCTTGCACGTGACCTGGCGCTGGTCGAGGCGGCGGACTGGTGGCAATCCTGCCTGGACACAATGCCCCGGATCGACGCCGCAGCCGGTGTGTTCGAGGAAGTACAGGGCGCGCCATTCTGGTTGGACTTCAAGGCGCTGGTGTCCCATTGGGACGCCGTGTTCGGGGACGGGGCGACGCGGCTCCATCACCATTCCGCCGCTGATTTCGCCGCCGAACACGTGGGCGACGACATTGCCAGGGCCTTTGCCCTGACCACCAGCCTCGGCGCAATCGCGGCAACGCGCGGCCCGCCGCCGCCCCCCGACGCCACGCTGACCCGCGCCAGATTGCTGAATGAGCTTGTGCTGCGCCTTCTCCAAACCGGGGACCACGTATTGCCGCGGCAGGTTTGGCAGTCTTTCGTGCGCGATATCCATGTGGCGGGCCCGCCCATTGATCCGGCCCGGCTGTCGGCGGTTTCCAAACGCTTCCGGACAGCAAACCGGCAGCTCGTCAAGGCGCATGGCGGGCTGACTGATGCCACGTTCAAGGCCCCCCGTGCCAAATCGGCATGGCAGGAGGCGGAGCCGCTTTTTGGCTATCGCGCGTCGCAATACCTGCTGGCCTTCATGTGGAAGATCGAGAAAGCCACGCAGCAGGCCCGGCGGCCGGAGCGGCACGATCCCGACCAGATCAGCAAACCGCCGACCGGCCCGACGGATGCCGCGGCACCCAACCCGGTGTTGCCCCCCCTCGCCCTTCAGCAACTGGAGAAACTGCGCACCTCCCCGATGGCCCCTCACAACAGGCTTGGTGCCGTCAACGAGGCGGAACTCGCCGCCGCTTATTCCCCCGCGGCCCCGCGCCGGTTGGCGAAAGGATCCACCGGCAACGTCATCGTGGGCTGCATGAAAAATGAAGCGCCCTACATCGTCGAATGGGTGGCCTATCACCGCGCCATCGGCATCGACAATTTCCTGATTTACACGAATGACTGTTCCGACGGCACCTCCGAGATTCTGGACAGGCTCGACGCGATGGGCGTGCTCACGCACCGCAACAACGATAACTGGAAGGGCAATTCGCCCCAGCAATACGCGCTCAATCAGGCTCTCAAGGAACCGGTGATCAGGAACGCGGAGTGGATCGTGCACATTGACGTGGATGAGTTCATGAATATCCGGTGCGGCAACGGCACCGTGCAGGATTTCATCGACCGCGTCCCCGATGCCACGAATATCGCGATGACATGGCGCCTGTTCGGCCACAACGGGGTGAGCCGGTTGCGCGACGAACTGGTGATCGACCAGTTCGACACCTGCGCGCCCAAGTACTGCCCCAAGCCGCACACCGTCTGGGGGTTCAAGACGATGTTCCGCAACATCGGCGCTTACGAGAAAATCAGCTGCCACCGCCCGAACAAACTGTCCGAACCCTTTGAGGATAAAGTGAAATGGGTCAATGGCTCGGGCATGGACATGACCCGGGAAGTGGCCCGGAACGGGTGGCGCAGTTCGCGCAAATCCATCGGGTACGATCTCATTCAACTCAATCACTACGCGCTTCGGTCGGCCGAGAGTTTCCTGATCAAACGCCAGCGCGGGCGCGCGCTGCATGTCGACCGCTCGATCGGGCTGAACTACTGGATCCGGATGGACTGGTCCGACTTTCGCGACATCACGATCAAGCGGAACATCCCGCGGGTGCAGGCGGAACGCGCGCGTCTGATGGCCGACCCGCAGCTGAACAAACTGCATCGGGACGGGTTTGAATGGCATCAGGCCAAAGCCGCCGAACTGCAGGAGGTGCCGGAGTTCGCGGACCTTTACAAACAAGCCGTCGCGCTGAAACTCACCGAGACAGAGCGCGTGGCCTTTGCCCTCGCGCTCGATACTGAAAGCTGATGCGGGCGCCCCAATCCAAGGCGGAACGACCTTGAAGACCACAGCCATCCTCACCGTCAAAAACGAAGGCGCCTTTCTGCTGGAATGGCTGGCCCACCACCGGGCCGTGGGGGTCACCGACTTCGTGGTGTGCTCCAATGCGTGTTCAGACGGTACCGATACGATGCTGGACCGGTTGCAGGAAATGGGCTGGCTGTCGCATGTGCGCAACGATGGTCCTTACGGAAATCGCGGGATTCAGTTCACTGCATTGAAGCGGGTGGAAAGCCATCCGAACGTGCGCGCGGCGGACTGGCTGCTGCCGCTGGATGTTGATGAGTTCGTCAACGTGCATGTGGGCAACAACACCCTCGCGGATCTGGTTGATGCCCTGCCCGAGGCCACCGCCATCACGCTGACATGGCGGCTGTTTGGCAATGCGGGCGAGACGCGCTTCAAAGATGAACCCGTAACGGCAGTGTTCCGGCGGTGCGCGCCCGGCGTCATCCACTGGCCGTGGCGCGCGGCGATGTTCAAAACGCTGTACCGCAACGATGGTACCTACGGCAAACTCGGGGTGCACCGGCCCCGGGCGCCCGACGCGGCCCGGTTGTCACAGGCGCGCTGGTTTGACGGCGAAGGCCGGGAACTGGATGACACCTTCAGGAAAAGGCGTGTGTTTTCGGATTACGGACGGCCCAACCACCGCCTTGTTCAGCTCAACCATTATCCGCTGGGCGCGATGGAAAGCTACCTGCTCAAGGCGGATCGCGGACGCGCGGTGCACAGCGACGACCTGCTGGGTCTGGATTACTGGGTGGAGCGTAATTTCAACAGCGACGAGGACCGGTCGATCGAGGCGGTCTTCGCCCGCCGCGCACCGCTGATCGCGGAGCTGATGGCCGACGCCCGGATCGCCGCGCTGCACCGGTCCGCCGTGGCCTGGCGCCGCGAACGCTTCGACATCCTGATGCGCTCAGACCCGTTCCGGGCGCTGTTCGGGCGCCTGTTGATGACGCCCGGCTCTCGCCCGCTTGCGGGCAATGCGGCACGTTTTCTGCTCGATTATGCCCGCGAAAATCCCGAAAACAGAGACAATTAGCGAAAAATCCGCACTCTGTTTCCGCAATTTTGCCTCAAATCGCGCTTAGTTTACACTCAATGCGCCGCCGCCTATCAAAAATAGGCAGAGTTGAGGAACGCCATTATGCCGGACACGGCGTTTGATTTTGAATCGTCGCTCAAGAATATGAGCAAGAAGGAGTGGATCTCCGAAGTCACCGACCTGGTGGACGAACACGGCTACCTGACCCCTCTGGGACGACGCCACATCGCCACCTTCGTGGAGGACGGCAAAACGCTGCTGGTGTCGTTTGAAACACATCAGGGGATCCAGACGCTCTCGCCGCAGGTGCACCCGCTTGGCTGGGAAATGGTCAAGACACACCGCTGGTCGCATCTCGGCCTCATCAGCGATGGCGACACATGGTTCCGTGACCCGGCGGTCTACGCGTTTTTCGACCGGTTGGTCGATGACGGCTTCTTCGATGAATTCGAAGACGTGCTGTTTTACGGCGCAGGCCCCTGTGGCTACGCGGCAGCCGCGTTTTCCGTGGCCGCCCCGGGGGCGAAGGTGCTCGCCATCCAGCCACAGGCCACGCTCGACCCGCGCGTGACGGAATGGGACAAGCGGTTCACGGACATGCGGCGCACGAATTTCACCGACCGCTACGGCTATGCGCCGGACATGCTGGACGCCGCCGCCGAAACATTCGTGATCTACGATCCGGCGGAAACCGAAGATGCGATGCACGCGGCGCTCTTCACCCGCGCGGGTGTCACCAAACTGCGGCTGCCGCATATGGGCGCAAGCTTGCAGACCGATCTGCTGCAGCTGGATATCCTCTATCCGCTGCTGGCCGCGGCCAGCGAGAACCGCCTGACGCCCCGGCTCTTTGCCAGGCTGGCCCGCGCCCGCCGCGACCACCTGCCCTACCTGCGAAGACTGCTCGCACGACTGGAACAGGACGACCGCCCGGCACTTGTGGCGGCGCTGTGCCACAATGTCACCCAGCGCATGCGCGCGCCCCGTTTCGCCAGCCGCCTGAAACGGGCCAACGACCGGATGGCCGACTGACGCTGGCGCTGCACGAATAGCTGTGCTAGCGCAGGCGCATGAGCCAGACACTGACCCTCCGCCGACCCGATGATTGGCATCTGCACCTGCGCGACGGCGCCATGATGCGCGCAGTTCTGCCCGCCACGGCCGCCCATTTCGCAAGAGCCATCATCATGCCGAACCTCGTCCCGCCCGTGGTCACCGCCGCCCAGGCGCGCAGCTACCGCGACCGCATCATCGCCGCCCTGCCTGACGGGGCCGATTTCACCCCGCTGATGACCCTCTACCTGACCGAGGATACCGATCCGGCCGATGTCGCCGCCGCGCGGGCGTCCGGGCTTGTGCACGCGGTAAAGCTTTACCCCGCGGGCGCCACGACGAATTCGGCCAGCGGCGTGTCCGACTTCGACAAGGTCCGCCCGGTTCTGGAAAAAATGGCCGAGATCGGTCTGCCGCTTTGCGTGCATGGGGAAGTCACCGACCCGGACATCGATATTTTCGACCGCGAGGCAGTGTTCATTGACCGGGTTCTTGACCCGATCCGCCGCGCAACACCGGGGTTGCGCGTGGTGATGGAACATATCACCACCAAAGACGCGGTGGACTACGCCGGCGCACAAGATGCCACGCTGGGCGCCACGATCACCACCCACCATCTCGTGATCAACCGCAACCACATTCTGGCAGGCGGTATCAGGCCGCATTATTATTGCCTGCCCGTCGCCAAGCGCGAGCACCACCGCCTCGCCCTGCGCCGGGCGGCCACTTCGGGTGACGCGCGCTTTTTCCTGGGCACCGATTCCGCCCCCCATACCGATGCAAACAAGCTGCTGCCCTGCGGCTGCGCAGGCTGCTTTACCGCCCCAAACACCCTGTCCATCCTCGCGCAGGTCTTCGAAGAGGACGGCGCGCTGGACCGGCTCGAACCCTTTGCCTCCCTGAACGGACCGGCATTCTACCGGATGCCACCAAACACCGACACCCTCACGCTGGAAAAATCCGGCGCAAATTACCCCGGCCACATAGACACGGAAGACGGGCCGGTCACCGTTTTCGATCCCGGGTTTGATCTGACGTGGCGGGTGCTGTGATCTTCTCTGGTTCAAAAATATCCCCGCCGGAGGCAAGAAAATCCCGGCACCACGGCACAGGAAGGACGCAACGATGATCCCCACAGGTTACCCCGACCCCTCCGAAATCGCCCGCCTGACGGCGCGCATGCTGTTGGAAATAAAGGCCGTTCACTTCAATGCCAGCGACCCTTTCATCCTCGCCTCCGGCCTGCCCAGCCCCACGTATATCGATTGCCGCAAGCTCATCAGCCACCCGCGCATCCGGTCGACCCTGATGGATTTTCTGACCGTCACCGTGATGCGCAACGCGGGTTTTGAGGCTTTCGACAACATCGCGGGCGGCGAGACCGCGGGCATCCCCTTCGCCGCGATGGTGGCCGAGCGCATGGCGCTGCCAATGACTTACGTGCGCAAGAAGCCCAAGGGGTACGGCAAGGGTGCCCGCATCGAGGGCGACATGTCGGAAGGCCAGCGGGTGCTGCTGGTCGAAGACCTCACCACCGACGGCGGCTCCAAGCTCAGCTTCGTCGATGCGATTCGCGACACGGGCGCCACCTGCGGCCACACGGCGGTGATTTTCTACTACGGCATCTTCCCCGAGACCGAAAAAACGCTGGGCGATCATGGCGTGCAACTGCACGCGCTCTGCACCTGGTGGGATGTCCTGGCGGAAGCGAAAGTCGAGGCCGCCTTCGATGCCGAAACACTGGATCAGGTCGAGCAGTTCCTGAACGATCCGCGTAAGTGGCAGTCGGGCAACGCAAAATAAAACTTACTCACATCACGGTCGCAAAACTGTCATAGAATCGCCTGGTGCGACGCACATGTTGCGCGACACGGGCGTCATGATACACTATATGGTAAGAATTGACCGCGCTGATGTTATGCACAGCTTTTTCCTCAGCCTTCTCCACCAAGATATCATGATAGGGCATCGGGGAAAAATTCGGTAAGACAAGGGCAATAGCGACGCAGTTCAACAGACCAGAGCAGGGTGCGCGCGAACAGGGACAGTCATGAACGAAATAACGGCCTTCAATCCGACCGGCGTAGATGTGCAATCGCCAGAGACCATGCCGCATTCCATCGAGGCGGAGCAGCAGCTTCTGGGCGCGATTCTGACCAATAACGATATCTACGACCGGGTTGCCTCGATCATCGGGCCAAAACACTTCTATGATCCTGTTCACGCGCGCATGTTCGAGATTTCCGCCGCCCGGATCGCCAAGAACAACCTCGCCTCTCCGGTCACCCTCAAGGCTTTCATGGAAGACGATGAGGGCCTGAAGGAGCTGGGCGGTCCCGCCTATCTGGCGCGTCTGGCCGGGGCAGCGATCTCGGCCTATGCGGTGCGCGACTATGCGCAGATGATCTATGATCTGGCGGTGCGCCGGGACCTCATCCAGCTGGGCCGGGAGATCTCCGACAAGGCCGCAACGGTCGATATCGCCTCCGAGCCGCGCGAGCAGATCGTGGAAGCCGAACAGGCGCTTTACAAGCTGGCCGAACAGGGTCAGGTGGAAAGCGGTTTTCAAAGCTTTCTCAAGGCAGCAACGGATGCAGTTAATGTCGCCAACGCCGCCTACCAACGCGAGGGCGGGCTGGCCGGCGTCTCCACCGGCCTGATCGACATGGACAAGAAGCTGGGGGGCCTGCACCGGTCGGATTTGCTGATCCTCGCCGGTCGACCGTCCATGGGGAAGACCTCGCTTGCCACCAACATCGCCTTCAACGTCGCCAAGGCCTATAAACGCGGCCAGCTGCCCGATGGTACGGAGGGCGCCATAGATGGCGGCGTTGTCGGTTTTTATTCGCTTGAGATGAGTGCCGAGCAGCTCGCCGCGCGGATTCTGTCAGAGGCAGCAGAAGTGCCCAGCGAACAGATCCGTCGCGGCGATATGACCGAGGCCGAGTTCCGCCGCTTCGTCGATGCGGCCAAGGCGCTGGAGGCCTGCCCGCTCTACATCGACGACACGCCCGCCCTGCCGATCAGCCAGCTGGCGGCCCGCGCCCGGCGGCTCAAACGTACTTACGGGCTGGACGTGCTGATCGTGGACTACCTGCAACTGGTGCGTGGCACCGGCAAATCGGAAAACCGGGTGAACGAAATCTCCGAGATCACCATGGGCCTGAAAGCCATCGCCAAGGAACTGGACATCCCCGTCATCGCCCTGTCGCAGCTGTCACGTCAGGTGGAAAACCGCGAAGACAAACGCCCGCAACTCAGTGATCTGCGCGAATCCGGCTCGATCGAGCAGGATGCGGATGTGGTGATGTTCGTGTTCCGCGAGGAATACTACAAGGAGCGGGAAAAACCCGGCGATCACGATCTTGAGGCGATGGCCAAATGGCAGGAAGAGATGGAGCGCCTGCACGGCAAGGCCGAAGTTGTCATCGGCAAGCAGCGTCACGGCCCCATCGGCACGGTCGAGCTGAGCTTCGAGGGCCGCTTCACCCGCTTTGGCAACCTGGTGCAGCCGTGGCAGCAATCGGGCGAGCGCGACTTCTGATCCGGATGATACCTGGTCTGCAGGCACCGCCCCGCCCCGGCGGCCTGTCACGCGCACCGGCACCGCTGCCGCGATACCGCTGCTAACCGGTTTTCAGTTCAATCCATATCGTCTTGGTTTGCAGATACTGTTCCAGCGCTTCGGTGCCGTTGTCCCGCGCGAGCGAGCCGGACTGTTTGTAGCCGCCAAACGGGGTTTTGATGTCACCTTCGGAGAACCCGTTCACCGAAACGGTGCCGCATGGCAGGGCGCGGGCCATGTGCAGGGCGCGGTCGATATCCTGGGTGAACACGGTCGCGTGCAGCCCGTAGTCGGTGTCGCTGGCGATCGCCAGCGCTTCTTGCGGCGAGGCCACCGGCATGATGCCAAGAACCGGGCCGAATATCTCCTCCCGCGCGATCTTCATCTCAGGCGTGACGTGGTGAAAGACGGTTGGTTCGACGAAGTAGCCGGGCAGGTCACTGTCACCGCCCGTCACCATCTGCGCGCCCTCCTCGACACCGCTCCGGATGTAGTCCATCACCCTGGTTTTGTGGTCCTGCGTGATCATCGAGCCGATATCGGTCGCGGGGTCCAGCGGGTCCCCCAGTCTGAACGATTTCACCCGGTCCATGATGCGGGCGGTGAAATCCGCGACCAGCGGTTGCGCGATCAGCTGACGCATGTTCGCGGAACAGTTCTGCCCGCCGTTCCAGAAGGCCGACATCGCGGCATGCTCGATGAGCGCGTCATTCATGGCCGCGTCATCGAGCACGATGAACGGGCTTTTGCCCCCCATTTCCAGCCCCACGCCCTTGAGGTTGCTGTCGCCGGAATAGCGCATGAACATCCGCCCCACCTCGGTGGAGCCGGTGAAGGACACCGTGTCGATGTCGTTATGCAGGCCGATGGCCTTGCCCGCAGTGTCGCCATAGCCCGGCACGATGTTGATGACGCCGTCGGGCACACCGGCCTCCTGCATCAGCGCCGCGAGGCGTAGGGCCGAGAGCGGCGTCTGCTCCGCCGGTTTGATGACCGCCGAACAGCCCACGGCGAGCGAGGGGGCAATCTTCCATGCCGCCATCACCAGCGGGAAATTCCACGGCAACACGGCCCCCGCGATGCCTGCGGGTTCCCTGGTCACAAGGGCCAGCGCGCCGGGACCGGTCGGGGCGATCTTGCCAAAGGTCTTATCGGCAAGCTCCGCGTACCACTGGAAAAAATTGGGCACCTCGCCGCCGATCTCATCCATGCAGTCTCTGATCGTCTTGCCGGTATCGAGGCTTTCCAGAACCGCCAGCTCTTGCGCATTTTCGCGCACCAGCGCCGCGATTTTCAGCAACACCGCCTTGCGCTCTTCGGGTTCTGCGCGCGACCATGTGCCCGCGTTGAACACGCGGCGCGCCGCCGCCACCGCGCGGTCCACATCCGCGGCCTTGCAATGGGCGACCGAGGCCAGAACCTCCCCCGTCGCCGGGTTCACCGTTTCGAATTTGTCGCCATCGGCCGCATCGCAGAACGCCCCGTCGATAAAGGCCTGTCCGGTCGGGGTCAGCCGGGCGGCAATGGCCTGATACTGGGCGTGTGAAAGGGTCATGTGATCTCTCCGGGGTCGTTAGCCGCGCACTCGGCGCGCGAATTTGCGAATGTCGTTCAGGAGCCTCTCGGGTTCTTCCATCGCGGCGAAATGCCCGCCCCGCGGCATCTCCGTCCAGTGCTGGATATTGTAGATGCGCTCGGCATAGCTGCGCGGGGGCCAGTTCAGCATCTCGGCGGGAAACACCGCGCAGCCCGTCGGCACTTCCACGCGCTTGCCCTCCGGGGACAGGGTCCGCCCGCCTTCCTCGCGCCGTCCGTAGTAGATCCAAGAGGCGGTGTTGAAGGTGCGCGTGGTGATGTAGATCATGATGTTGGTCAGCAGCTCATCCTTGGAATGCGCGCTCTCGATCCCGCCGGTCTCCACATCCGACCAGTCGTGGAATTTCTCGATCAGCCAGGCGGCGATCCCGACCGGGCTGTCCATCATCGCGTAGCTCAGGGTTTGCGGGCGTGTGGCCTGTTGCGTGCGATAGCCGTCCTGCATGATCTGGTCGCGGGCAAACTGTTTTGCCCATGCCACTTCCTCCGGCGTTTGCGGGCCATCGGGGTGGCGCATGGTCAGCACGTTGATGTGGATGGCGGCGCAGGCCGGCGCATGGTCAAACCCCAGCCACGAACAGATCGCGCCGCCCCAGTCACCGCCCTGCGCCAGATAGCTGTCAAACCCCAGCGTGTCCGTCATCAGGCTGTTGATCAGCCCTGCCATTTTGCGCGGCCCGTAGGGCCGTGGCGGGCGCCCCGAGAAGCCGAACCCCGGCAGGGAGGGAACGATCACCGTAAAGGCATCCTCGACAGTGCCGCCAAAGCGTTCTGGGTGCGCCAGCGGTTCGATCAGGTCAAGGAATTCGACCACCGACCCCGGCCAGCCATGGCTGATCATCAGCGGCATCGGGCTCGCACCGCTGCCCTGTTCGTGGATGAAATGCATGTCGATCCCGTCGACCGTGGCCGTGTAGTTGGCAAAGGCGTTGATCCGCGCCTCCTGCAAGCGCCAGTCAAAGCCGTCGACCCAATAGGCGCACAGCTCCTGCAGATAGGCCATGTTGGTGCCGTAGTCCCAGCCGCCGTCATCGGGCATCTCGTGCCACGGGTAGTTGGCGACGCGCGCGCGTATCCTGTCCAGCGTGTCGTCAGGGACATGGAAACTGAAGGGGCGAACCTGCGGGTTGGAAAGGATGTGATCTTTCAAAAAGCCAATGTCCCGATCTGAATGGCGGCATCGCGGCGCAGCAAATCCCGGATGCCCTGCGCACCAGATACCTGAAATTCGCCCAGACCGGTGAGTGACAGGTGACGCCTTTCGACGGGACAGATGGCCCGCCCGGAGGTGCCGAAGGTCACAGCAGCGCTGTCACTTCGTCGGCGATGATGCGGACGCCGGCCTCCAGGTTGGATACCGGCACATAGGCGAAACCCAGACGAAAGCTGCGCTTGTCACCGTAATCGAGATAGTAGTCCTGCCCGCGGTCCACCAGCACGCCCCTGCCGCGCAGCCGTCGCGCCAGTTCGGTGGCGTCGAACCCCTCCGGCCCGGTCAGCCAGAACGAGGTGCCGCCCTCTGACCGGGTGTGCCTCAACATGCCCAGATGTTGCGTCAGCGCGTCATTCATCGCATGCCAGCGTTTCTTGTAGCGGCGCTCGATGTTGCGCAGATGCACGTCGTAATGGCCCAGCCGGAAGAACAGCGCCACGATTTCCTGCACGATGGTCGGGGGGTGGCGCATCATCACGCCACGGGCGATCCGCGCTTCGTGAATGATGTCCCGATGCGCGACAATGAAGCCCAGCCTGATCCCCGGCGACACGGTTTTGGACAGGCTGCCGACATAGATCACCCGACCCGACTTATCCATCGAGCGCAACGAGGGCGAGGACTTCGCGACATAGTTCATCTCGGCCTCGTAATCATCCTCGATGATCAGGAAATCCTGCCTGACCGCGGCCTCGATCAGCTCTTCACGGCGTGCCTGGCTCATCGTGACCATGGTGGGAAACTGATGGCTGGGGGTGGTGAATACCATCTGGCAGCCGGAGGGGATGGCCGCCGGGATCAGCCCGTCACCGTCAATGGGCACCCCGATCAGCTCGTTGCCTGACAGGCGAAACGCGTTGCGGGCGCCAAAGAAACCGGGGTCCTCCAGCGCAATCGGTTTGCCGGAGCGGGCGAATATCGTGCCCAGCACAAACAGGGCATTCTGCGACCCCAGCGTGATCAGGATCTCGTCTTCCTCGGCGTAGATGCCGCGTGTGTTCAACAGCCTTTGGCGCAATTGCTGCACCAGTTGCGGGCTGTCGCTTTCCACGGAATCGCTGGCCCAGGCAGGCATGTGCTTGCGCCCCAGCGCCTGCCGGGTGCATTCGCGCCACCCTTCGACCGGGAAGAGGTCCGGGTCGATCTGGTTGTAGATGAAGGGATAGGGATAGGCATTCCAGTCCAGCGGGTTGACCACCGGCATCAGATCGCTCTGGGGGAAGCTGACAGGACAGGGGGTTTCGTCCCGCCGGGAATGCGCGCCGTCATTGGCCCGCTGCTGCAACGACATCATCTGCGGATGCACGAAGTACCCCGACCGGTCCCGCGACACCAGAAGCTCCAGATCGACCAGCTGGTTATAGGCCGCAAACACCGTGTTTCGCGACACCCCGAACTGGTCAGCCAGCTCCCTGCAGGACGGCAGCGGGCGGTCACAGGCCAGCGACTGCGAGGTGATCGCCGCGCTGACCACCTCGCAAATCTGGTCCCGCAGGCTCAGGTTCGAGCTTTCGGGCAATTTCAGAAACTGTGGCGAGGTCGAACTCAACTGTCCCTCCGTTACGCTGGCCGTGGTGACCGTGCCAAATCTTAGTCAGGTGGGGGGCCTTCTGTCAGGTGCAATCCGATCTGTCCCCTTCATTCAAATCATCTGTCCCTTTCTTCGGCAAAGCGCGGCGTGAAAGATGTGGCCAAATATCGAGATGTCACAGGGAGACACAGTCATGAAACTGAAGGACGTTGGTAAAATCCTCTGCGTTGCCACCGCGATAGCCACGCTGGCTCAATCCGCCGCCGCCGAAAAAGTGCTGAAACTGGGAACCGTGGGCTTTTTGGGAATGCCGATCGGGGATGCGATCGATCAGGCCCTGATCCCGACGCTGGAAGAGGTGTCGGGCGGGCAACTGAAGATCGAGCCGCACTACAGAAAGTCGCTGTGCAGTGAACAATCCTGCGGTGAGCAGGCAAACCAGGGGCTGCTCGCGCTCTGGACCAGCTCAACCGCGAATTTCGGAAATTTCGGCACCGCGCTCGCCATCTTCGATCTGCCCTATATCTTCAAAAGCATCGAGGACGCGGACCGTATTTCCTCTGAATGGCTGGCCAAGAAGCAATGCGACATCGCGGCCGAGGAAGCAGGCCACGTCTGCCTGACTGTCTATTCCTCGGGCGGGTTCCGCCAGCTTGGCAACGCCCATGGTCCGGTCCATGTGCCATCCGATATGGCGGGGATCAAATGGCGGGTCACCAAGAGCCCGATCGAATACACCCTTGTGAAGAACTGGGGCGCGGTTCCGGTGCCCTATGACTGGTCGCAGCTGTATCAGGGTCTGCAGACCGGTGTCGTCTCCGGGCAATATGTGGCCACACCGTGGCAGCATGTCGCCAAGTTGCATGAGGTGGCGAAGTATTTCACCGAAATCGGCGGATCCTGGTCGGGCAACCAGCTGTCGATTGACAAACGCCAGTACGACGCGCTGAGCGATCAGGAAAAGGCGTGGCTGCATACCGCGGCGACAGCCTTTGGTCAGAAGGTGCAGGAGCTTGACCGCGCCTGGGTCGAAGCCGGGGAAGCCGAGATCAAGGCCTCGATCAACGAGTGGTATGTCCCGACAGAAGCGGAAATGACGCAGTGGCGCGCCGGGGCCATTGACGCCTGGCTGAACGCCAAGGGCAGCTTTGATCCGGCCACGGCCCGCCGCGTTCTGGAAGAACAGGGCATGACAGGATTCATCGCCCAGCTTGAAGACGCCGGCGCGCTCTAGGCGCTGACACCCCGTCAGACAGAAGGTGGCGCGGAGCAACTTCGCGCCACCTCGCACATCCAACAACCGATCCCGCGATCAGGAACCCGATAGGACCGCCCTGCATGGAAAGTGTGTTGCTTCTGATCATTCTGGTGGTGCTGATCATGCTCGGCGCACCCGTTGGCTTCACGATGATCCTGATCCCCGTGGTCTACATCCTGATCACCGATGCGGCGCCGATGATCCTGATCCCCAGCCAGATGTTCAGCGCCATCGACTCGGTGCCCCTGACAGCCATTCCGTTCTTCATGCTGACCGGCGAGCTGATGACCAGCGCCACCATCACCGACCGGCTGGTGGAGCTGAGCCAGCGCCTGATCGGGCGGATGCGGGGCAGCATGGCGCAGGCCAATGTGCTTGTCAGCATGTTCTTTGCAGGCATGAACGGCTCGGTCGTGGCCGACACGGCGACCGTCGGCTCCCTCATGGTGCCCGCGATGAAGAAGGCCGGATACCCGCCCGCCTTTGCGGCGGCGATCACGGCGGTCAGTTCCACCATCGGGGGCATCATTCCGCCGTCGATCATGATGATCGTTCTGGCCAATGCGGGGGGCATTTCGGTCGGTGCCCTGTTTGCCGGCGGCATCCTGCCCGGTCTGCTGATCGGCGCACTGCTGATGGTGATCAACTATATCATCGCGCGCCGACATGATTTTGAGCGCAGCGAGGACCGCTTCAGCCTGAAGGCGCTTGCCATCGTCGGCTATAAATCATCCTTCGCGCTGCTGATCCCCATCGTGCTCGTCGGGTCGGTTGTCTTCGGCATCGCCGGGGTGGTGGAAGCCGGGGCGCTGACCGCCACCATCGCGCTGTTTGTCGGCCTGTTCATCTACCGCACCATCACCTGGGACAATTGCAAGGGCGCCTTCGTCCGCGCCTTTCGCAACTCCGCAATGGTCTTCATCATCATCGCCGCATCCGGCCCGTTCAGCTGGCTGCTCACGTCACTCGGCGCGATCAGCCAGCTTGAGCAATGGCTGCTCAGCTACACGTATAACCCGCTGGTCTTCGCGCTGGTGCTGGTGGTGTTCATCTGCCTGCTGGGCATGGTGATGGATTCCGCCGCAAACATCATCGTCGCCGGGCCGGTGCTGGTCGATGTGATGGTCACCGCCGGTTACCCGAACGTTCAGGCCGCACTCGTGGTGGTGGTCGGTTTCCTGATCGGCTCGGTCACCCCACCGGTCGGCGTCGCTTTCTTCACCGCAGGCGCCATCGCCAAGGTGCGGCTGGAGAAGGTGGCGGTTGCGATGCTGCCCTATCTTCTGGCGCTCTTTGCCCTGCTCTTCGTCCTGATCATCGTGCCGGACATCACGATGTATCTGCCCCGCCTCTTCGGATTTGTGAACTGATGCCCCACGCCCGCCCCGATACGCCACGCATCCTCCCAGCCGGAAGGCCCCGAACGTGTTAGCCGCACTCAGAGTTTTCGATACCGCCGTGCGCAAGACGCTGACCGCCTTTTGCGCGGTCCTTCTTCTGATGATGGTGGCCTTTACGGTCTATTCCGTGGTCATGCGCTACGTCTTCGAAAATCCGCCGGTCTGGGGGGATCTGCTGACCGTTCTCAGCAACATCTGGCTGGTCTTTTTCGCACTGGCGCTGACCGTGCGCGACAAGGATCACATAGCCCTTGACCTGGTGTATTCCTACCTGCCGCTCAAGGCGTCTTTCGCCATTCAGCAATTCTGGTCGCTGGTGATCTGCGGGCTGGGCGTGGTGATGATCATCTACGGTCTGGAAGCCGTGGCCACCATGGGCGGGAAATACTGGGAGATGTGGTATTTCGCCTGGGAAGACGGCCGCCTCGTGTTCAAGCCCAATTACATGCCCAAGAAATACGCGGTCTCGATTGTGCCGATCTCGGGCGTGCTGGTCAGCCTTGCGGCGCTCGCCTCCATCGCCGAGGACAGCCTGCGCTGGCAGGCGGGCACTTACCGGCCAGACGGACACCCCGGTGATCTTGACAATCCGGCGGACAGGTGACCCCCGCGGGACCGGCATCAGCGCCGCGGGGTCCTGTTATCGCGGCGCACCCCGGGACACCATGACCTGAGCCGCGCCTGCTGCCCCGACCGGCGTCAGCTCCGGGACAGTTTCCTGAGCAGGCGCGTCAGCTCCACAACCTCCTCCTGCGTCAGCCGGTGCTCGACGCGGCGCATCATCGCCGCGGCATAGACCGGCCACATCTCGCGCCGGACCTGCCGGCCCTTTTGCGTCAGCCTGACGATCTGCCCCCGGCGATCACCCGCGACACCTTCTCGCGCCAAAAGCCCCGCCTTTGCCATCCGTTCCAAGAGCCGGGACATGCCGTATTGCGGCAGCAAAAGCCGGTCTTTCAACTCGAAGGGCCGGATGCCCTCGTCGCCCGCCCGCTCGATTTCCAGCAACGCATCATACCAGTCAAGGCGCGGCAACCCGGCCTGTTTGAGCGCGCTCTCGATGTGGTCCAGCACAACCCGGCCGGCAGTTACCAGCGAGGTCCATGCGGCGACGGTTTCAGGTTTCGGTTCTGTCATGCGGCGCAGTATACAGAAAGATGCACATGCATCAACATTGACAACCCGCCCATTCGCGCCCATATAAATGCAACTGCATCTACCAGAGGTACCCCCCATGACACTTCACCTGATCAGCCATGCGCTTTGCCCCTATGTTCAACGCGTTGCCATCTCGCTGACCGAAAAGAACGTCCCGTTCAACCGGACCACAATCGACCTTGCGAACAAGCCCGACTGGTTTCGCAAGATTTCTCCGCTGGGCAAGACGCCGGTCCTCCGTGCCGGGGATCAGGCGATTTTCGAATCCTCCGCCATCCTGGAATTCCTCGAAGAGACCCAGCCCGCGCCGCTGCACCCCCAAGACCCCGTTGCCCGCGCGCAGCATCGCGGCTGGATCGAATTCGGGTCGGCAACACTGACCGATATCGCCGGGTTCTACGCCGCGCCGGATGCACATGTCTTCGCCGCCAAGGTTGCCTCTCTCACGGCCAAATTCTCCGTGCTGGAAGACCATCTGAACGGCGGTCCCTATTTCGCCGGGGGCCGGTTCTCCCTCGTCGATGCGGTGTTTGGGCCGGTTTTTCGCTATTTTGACACGATCGAGCGGATTGACGATTTCGGCTTTCTCACCGGTCGGCCCAGGGTGCAGGCTTGGCGCAGGGCTTTGACGGAACGGCCATCCATCCGGGATGCGGTGTCAGAGAAATACCCCGAAATGCTCTGGACATTCCTGCTGAACCGGCAGTCACATCTCTCGGCGAAAATGGCGCATGCCCAGCAAGGAAATCCGGCAGCGTGACTCACCACGGCCTGCAACGCGTGCAGCCCGCCCCGGGGCGCAGCCTGACCGATGCGCCCGGCACAGGACCGATGACATGATGGAGGACGGTGATGCATCTGCGCGACGTTGAAAAAAAAGACCATGCGCAGATCCTGGCCTTGGCGAGGCAACTGGCCCTGCATGTCGATGATCCGCCGCCCGACTTCCCGGCCCCGCAGTTTCTTGATGAGCTGTTCGGAGAGTCGCCGTCCTGCGCGATGCTCGTGGTCGAAGACGCGGGCCGGCTTGTGGGATTTGCCGCGTTCGGCAGGCGTTTCGACGTCCACACAGCCTGCCCAAGCATCTTTTTGTCCGACCTCGTCGTGGACGCCGACATGCGCGGCAAGGGCATCGGCAAGCGGCTGCTGGAAGGCGTGCGCGAACACGCGCGCCGGACCGGCGCGCAGAAGATTTATTTTGAGCTGTGGGAGCGGAATGACAGCGCCCGCAGGTTTTACGCAGCACAAGGCGCCCTCAGGGTCGAGGACGTCGCGGTCTGCGCGCTCGACCCCGGGTCACGGCGATAGGGCCGCCGTGTCTGCCCTGCCGCGCGGATGTGCCACCCATTTGTGATTGGACAGGCCCGGCTTTCTCTGGCGCAATGTCACCATGCGCTATCTGCTTGCCCTCTTCCTGATCCTGCCCGGTATCCTGACCGCCCGGGACATGGAGGTTGATGTGGAATTGTTTCTCGCGGTGGATGTCTCGCGCTCGATGTCGCCCGCCGAGCTGGAAATCCAGCGGCGCGGCTATGCCGAGGCGCTGACCAGCCCGCAGGTGATGGCGGCAATCGAAAACGGTCTTCTGGGGCGCGTCGCCCTGACCTATGTCGAATGGGCGGGCGAATATTCGCACCGGGTGGTCGTGCCCTGGACCCTTCTGCAAACGCCGCAGGATGCCAGCGCCATTGCCCGCAAGATCACCGCCCGGTTCGACGAGGGCCTCAGGCGCACCTCGATCTCGGGCGCGCTGCACTATGCGGCGGGCGATTTTGACGGCAATGGGTTCACCGGGCTGCGCCGGGTGATCGATGTGTCGGGCGATGGCCCCAACAATCAGGGCCGCCCGGTGGAACGGGCCCGCGACGCGGCGCTGGACAAGGGGTTCGTGATCAATGGCCTGCCGCTGATGACGCAGGATCAGCTGAGCGAGATCTGGGGTATTCCCGATCTCGACGAGTATTACCGGCGCTGCGTGATCGGCGGCCCGGGGGCCTTCGTCATCCCGGTTCTGGCATGGGACCAGTTCGCCGCCGCCGTGAAACGCAAACTCGTGCTGGAGATCGCGCAGACGCCGGCGCCGATTGTCCCCGTGCATGTCCCCGTGCAGTTCCAGCCCGACATCCCCTACGACTGCCTGATCGGCGAAAAGATGTGGGAACAGAATCGCGCGTATTTCGACATCCCCTGACGCATGTGCCGATCCCGGCCCGCACCCCATTTTCCACTTGACGCTCGGCACATCCCTGTCAAAACCCGGCGCATGGCGACCGCGACCCTACGAATTGATCTTTCGGCTCTGTGCAACAACTGGCGCAGCCTGAATGCGCTGGCGCAGGGCAAGGCGGGTGCCGTCGTCAAGGCGGATGCTTACGGGCTGGGGCTGGCGCCGGTCGCCAAGGCGCTGGCGCGTGCCGGCGCGCGGTCGTTCTTCGTGGCGGTGGCCGAAGAAGGCGTCGCACTGCGCCGGATTCTGGGCAAGGGCCCTCAGATCAGCGTGTTCTCCGGGCATATGGCGGGTGACACCGGGCTGATCCGCGACGCCAGACTGACCCCGATGCTGAATTCCATCGACCAGATGCTGCGCCATGTGGAGGCGTTGCCCGGTCACCCCTTTGGCGTGCAACTGGATACCGGCATGAACCGACTGGGGATGGAAGAGGCTGAGTGGACCGCCCTGCGCGAGGTCGCACTGGACCAGCGCCCGACGCTGATCATGTCGCATCTCGCCTGCGCCGACGCCCCGGATCACGCGATGAACGCGCGCCAGCTTCAGGTTTTTCGCCAGATGACGGACGGGCTGAAAGTTCCCCGCTCGCTGGCGGCCACCGGTGGCACGCTGCTGGGGCCCGACTACCATTTCGACATGGTGCGCCCGGGCATCGGCCTTTACGGCGGGCTGCCTTACGTGGATGCGCGCCCCGTCGTGTCGCTCGACATTCCGGTCATCCAGATCCGCGATGTCGCGGTCGGTGAAACCGTGGGATACGCCAATGCATGGGTGGCGCGCGGTCCCTCGCGCGTCGCGACGATCTCTGCAGGATACGCCGATGGTATCATCCGCGCGATGGGCCCCAGGGCGCATCTGCACACCGGCAGTTCCGCGGTGCCGGTGATCGGCCGCATCTCTATGGACATGATCGGCGTGGACGTGACCGGGCTGGCGCAGGAACCCGAACAGCTTGAACTGATCGGGCCGCATCAATCGGTGGACACTGTCGCCGGATTTGCCGATACCATAGGCTACGAAATTCTGACGTCGCTGGGCGCCCGCCACAAGAGGATCTACGCATGAAGCTACTCGCCGCGCTCGGTGCCGTGGTCCTGGGTTTTCTCGCGGCCATCGGTCGTATCGCGCTGTTTGCGCTTGAGACACTGGCGCAGGCCCTGCGTCCGCCGTTCTATGGGCGCGAGTTCTTTGCCGCGCTTCTGAACATCGGCTGGCTGTCGCTGCCGGTGGTGGGGCTCACGGCGATCTTCACCGGGGGGGCGCTGGCGCTGCAGATCTACGCGGGCAGCGCGCGCTTCAATGCCGAGGCCGTGGTGCCGCAGATCGTGGCCATCGGCATGGTGCGCGAACTGGGGCCGGTGATGGTTGGCCTGATGATCGCGGCGCGCGTCACCTCCTCTATCGCGGCCGAGATCGCGACGATGAAAGTGACCGAGCAGCTCGATGCGCTTGTCACGCTCTCGACCAACCCGATGAAATACCTGACCGTCCCGCGGGTGCTGGCGGGCCTTCTCGTGGTGCCCGTGCTTGTGGGCGTCGGCGACGCGATCGGCGTGCTTGGCGGCTACGCGGTGGCAACCGGCACGCTCGGCTTCAACGGCGCCACCTATATCAAGAACACCGTCGAATTCCTCGAACCGCTGGATGTGATCTCATCCCTGACCAAGGGCGCGGTCTTCGGTTTGTCGGCAACGCTGATGGGCTGTTATTACGGGATGAACTCCGGCCGGGGTGCGATGGGCGTTGGCCGCGCCACGAAGGGCTCTGTCGAGGGTGCCGCCATCCTCATTCTGGCCGCGAATTTTCTGCTTACGGGAGTGTTCTTTTCGCTATGATCAGAATGACCGACATCCGGAAATCCTTTGGCACCAACGAGGTGCTGCGCGGCGTGGACCTCTATATCCCCAAGGGCACGTCGATGGTCATCATCGGCGGCTCGGGCACCGGGAAATCCATAGCACTCAAATGCATCCTCGGGTTGGTGCAGCCCGACAGCGGCACGATCACGGTCGACGGTCAGGATGCGGCAACCGGCGACCGGGATGCGTTCCTGGCGCGCTTTGGCATGCTGTTTCAGGGCGGCGCCCTCTTTGACAGCCTGCCGGTCTGGCAGAACGTGGCCTTCCGCCTGCTGCGCGGCTCGCTCAAGCGCCCGCGTGACGAAGCCCGCGCCATCGCCATCGAAAAACTGCGCCGGGTTGGCCTGAAATCCGACGTCGCCGACCGGTTCCCGGCGGAATTATCGGGCGGTATGCAAAAACGCGTAGGTCTTGCCCGCGCGATTGCCGCCGAACCCGAGATCATCTTCTTTGACGAGCCGACCACCGGGCTCGACCCGATCATGTCGGGCGTCATCAATGACCTGATCCGCGAGATCGTGGTGGAAATGGGAGCGACGGCGATGACCATCACCCACGACATGACCTCGGTGCGTGCCATTGCCGATAACATCGCGATGCTGCACGACGGGGTGATCCAGTGGACCGGCCCGGTCAGCGACATGGATCAGAGCGGCAACCCCTATCTCGATCAGTTCATTCACGGCAAGGCCGAAGGGCCAATTGAATCCGTGCGCTGAGACCCGCCTGCCCTCCGGGGCCCGGGCGTTCAGCCCCCCGCCCCTGGCGGCTGTCAGCGCCGTGCAGCCCCTATCCGCAGCAGCTGTTGCCTTCCTGAATCGGCGGGCAGGCAACCGTTCCATACGAGCAATAGACGCAACAGTCGCCGGGCAAGGGCTTCAGCACGACATGGCATGACGTGCATTCGTAAAACCACTGACAGGCATCGGTGGGCATGGTCTCAACCGCGGCATGGCCGCATTCGGGACAGGTGATTTCGCTTTCCAGCGTGATATTCAGATCATTCATGGTGTCACATCAGGGTAATGAGAAAGTCATTGATACGGGCTTCGTTGAAAACGATTCCCCATGCAAGCGCGGTCATGATGGTGCTTCCCAGCAACCACCCCTTCATATGCGCCAGAGAAGCGCGTCTGTAGCAGATGATCCCGGCAGCCAGCAGCAGCGCCGTCGCGATGGCTAGCACGTAAAAACTTGCCGCAGCAATTGTTCCGAAAACGGCCAGCCAACTGCCGCCAAGCCCCAAAAGCATCATGGCCATCGGCAGCACACAGCAGGTCGCCACGCCCAGCGCCGAGACCGATCCGATGTAACTTGCCCAGATGGATTTCATCATGGCCGTGTCGTCCCCTGCCGCGGGACCCTCATGCGCGGCGCGTCATGCGCCCGGCGCGGTACGGTTGCCGCCACCGGAAAGCCCGCTGTCATCGCAGACAGGATGGCGCGGCTGCACCGATGGCACGCGGCGCAGGCCCAACGCATCGAGAGGCGGTACCACCCCCGGGCAGGTCCGCCGCAGTGACGTTTGGATGACTGATCGTGTCTTGTGTCCATGCCCCTCGTTATGCATCCTGTAGTGACTACAGGATCAAGAAGGATGTGTTCACATGATCGCGATTGGAGAGGCGGCCCGCCAGAGTGGCGTGTCCATTGAAACAATCCGGTACTATGAACGCGAACGCGTTGTCCCGGCCCCGCGACGCGCCGCCAACGGGCGCAGGGTCTATTCGGACAAGGAGGTGGGGCGGCTGAGGTTCATCAGGCGGTGCCGCGATCTTGGTTTCTCGATCTCCGAAGCGAAGGGATTGTTGTCATTGTCCGAGGGCGAAAACAGCAACTGCGCGAAGGTGAAGGAAATTGGCACCGCGCATCTGAACGCCGTGCGGTGCAAGATCGCGGAATTGACCGCGCTGGAAGCCGCCCTCGAAGAGTTGACCGCAAACTGCCGGTCCGGCTCTGTCTCCTGCCAGATGCTTGAGGCTCTGGCGCGATAGTCCGGCGTGGATAGCTCGGATCGGTGAGGCGGCCGGAGACTCTGCCCTGTCTCGCCAAGCCGCCCTTTACCTTTTGGCAAGGAACCCCTGCGGGCGGTCTGTTCATCCGCTTGCCGGCGCATCAGCGGTGCACGGGCTGTGCACTGTCTGTGTACGGGGGGTGCACCGCGCAATGGCCTTGTTTTGCAGGCGTTAACCCCCGGCGCGGCCTCTGCGCCGCAGACGCGCGACCGCGCGTTGCGCATACCGTTGATTTAGCTGTTTGACGGGGCCGCGCTGAGCGGTCAAAACGGGCCATGGCCAAATCTCCCTCCTTCTCCTGTTCCGCCTGCGGCAATGTCACGACCAAATGGGCCGGGCGCTGCGAAACCTGCGGCGAGTGGAATACGATCTCCGAGGACGCGGGCATTTCCAAGGGGCCGGCAAAATCGCTGGGCGCGAAACGCGGCGCCGCGATCGTGCTGACCGACCTTGCCACCGAAGAAGCGCCACCGCCGCGCACGCAATCCGGCATTCAAGAGCTGGACCGCGTCCTGGGCGGTGGGCTTGTGCCCGCCTCCGCCCTTCTGGTCGGCGGCGACCCGGGCATCGGCAAATCCACCCTTTTGTTGCAGGCGGCCGCGCAATTCGCCCGCTCCGGTCTGAAAACGGTCTATGTGTCGGGTGAGGAAGCCTCCGCCCAGGTGCGGATGCGCGCCCAGCGCCTCGGTCTGGCCGATGCCCCGGTGAAACTCGCCGCAGAGACGAACCTGCGCGATATCCTCACCACGCTGGAGGCCGAGAAACCACAGCTGGCGATCATCGACTCCATCCAGACGATGTGGGCGGATAATGTGGAAAGTGCGCCGGGATCGGTCTCCCAGGTGCGGGCCGCCGCGCATGAGCTGACAAGCTTCGCCAAACGCAAGGGCATTTCCGTCGTTCTTGTCGGTCACGTCACCAAGGAGGGGCAGATCGCCGGGCCACGGGTTGTCGAACATATGGTCGATACCGTGCTTTATTTCGAAGGTGAACGCGGCCATCAGTTCCGCATCCTGCGCGCCGTGAAAAACCGCTTTGGCCCCGCCGACGAGATCGGTGTTTTTGAGATGACGGGTAAAGGGTTAGAGCAAGTTCTTAATCCTTCCGCGCTGTTTCTGAGCGAGCGCGGCGAGCCCTCACCCGGATCGGTGGTCTTTGCCGGGGTTGAAGGCACCCGGCCGGTGCTGGTCGAGTTCCAGGCCCTGGTCGCCCCCTCGCCACATGCGCAGGCCCGGCGCACGGTAGTCGGCTGGGACGGCGGGCGGCTGGCGATGATCCTCGCGGTGCTCGAGGCGCGCTGCGGCATCCCCTTCGCGGGCCTCGATGTCTACCTGAATGTGGCGGGCGGCATGAAGGTCACGGAGCCTGCCGCCGATCTGGCCGTGGCCGCCGCCCTGCTGAGCGCGCGGGAAGACGCCGCCCTGCCCGCCGATACCGTGGTTTTCGGTGAAATCAGCCTTTCCGGTGCGTTACGCCCCGCCTCTCAGACCGAAAACAGGTTGAAAGAGGCGCAAAAACTTGGTTTCACCTGCGCAATCGCCCCTGGCGGCGGCAAGCCCGTGGGTGTGAACGGCATATCCCTGAACACGATGGGGGATCTGACCGGCTTCGTGGGCGAAATATTTGGTGCCGGATAGGCATGAGGACGAAAGGCAGTTGGGACTATGGAAGGCTTTACCATCATTGACGGCGTTGTCGCGCTGATCATCGTTGTCTCGGCACTGCTGGCCTACGGGCGCGGCCTCGTCCGCGAAATCATGGCCATTGTTGGCTGGATCGCCGCAGCCGTGCTGGGCTTTCTCTTCGCGCCGCAGGTTGAACCTTTGGTGCGCGAAATCCCGGTGGTGGGCGAATTTCTGGCCGACAGCTGCGAGCTTTCCATCATCGGCGCCTTCGCCCTTGTCTTCGCGGTTGCCCTGATCATCGTGTCGCTCTTCACGCCGCTTTTCGCCTCCGTCGTTCAGCGCTCGGCGCTGGGTGGCATTGATCAGGGGTTCGGGTTCGTCTTTGGCGTCGCCCGCGGGGTCTTGCTCGTGGCGATCGCGTTCTTCGTCTATGACACCGTGGTCACCGGCCAGACCTACTCCGTGGTGGATGAAAGCCGCTCAGCGGTTGTTTTCTCGCAGGTTGCTGATCGCATCCAGAATTCCGAACCCGAGCAGGCGCTGGGATGGATCACCGGCCAATACGAGGCGCTGGTCGGCAACTGCGGCAGCTGAGATAACGCACGCGAACCCGCGGCGCCGAAACTGGCCCGTGTCTTAAGACGGTCTTAAGAGGGACGAGACTATTCTCAACGCGTTATCGCAGTTTTGAGGCGTCCGTGACCGATCCATTTTTTGCATGTTTTGATCACGTTGCAGCGCCCGTGTTCGTTCTGGAACCAGACACCGCAAACGTCCCGCGTTACGTGGGCTGGAACAGCTTTGCCGAAACCAGAAGCGGCCTCGCCCGCGAACAGGTCATCGGGAAGACGGCGCTCGAGGTCTACGCCGGTCGTATGGGCCAGACTGCCTATGACCGGCACGTTCATGCCATTCAGACCGGACAGGCGGCAACCTACGAGGTGGAACTGCCCATCGCCGGTCGGGAAATATGGGTGCGGACCACGCTGGATACGCTGTGCGACACCGACGGTAAGGTCTGCCGCATTGTCGGCACCAGCATCGATATCTCGGCGGAACAGGAGGCAAGCAAACTGAAAACCTCTCTGGTCACCGCAGCCTCGGAGATGGAACAATTCATCGCCATCGCAGCGCACGACCTGCGCACCCCGATGCGCAACATCCAGACCCTCGTCGAAATGCTGCGCGAGGATTTCGAGGATCACGGCGATGGCAAGATTGATCTGATAGATCTGCTCGACGAAGTGGCAATTAAATCCAGCCGGCTGATTTCTGACGTTCTGACGCATGCGCATGACGCCAACGTGCTGCCCGAACAACTGCCGTTCGACTTCGGCCTGATGTGCCAGACGGTCTGTGACGTGCTTGACCCCCAGGCCCTGCACGAGATTTGCTGGCCCGATACGGTCTTGCAGGGCGACAAGACCGCCTTTCAGATCGTGCTGAGGAACCTTCTGGACAACGCAATCAAACATGGTGGGAAACCGAAGCTGAAGATCGATATTTCAGTGCATCACGCCGCCGATAGCCAGATTTCCATCTGTGTGCGTGATGATGGAAAGGGGTTTGCCAATCCGGGCCGTGAATTCATCGACACCGGCACCTTCCGGCCAGACAGCGGTTACGGGCTGCTGGGTGTCCGGCGCCTGCTGACCGCGCGGGGCGGCGCTATCGAGGTGGAACAAAACCCGCATCTGATCGGCGGCGCGGTGACCTTCACGCTGCCCGGCGTCATCGTTGCGGAGACGGACGAGACTGCCGATCAGTCGAATATTCGCCCGCTCAAACGACGCGCCTCGCGCTAAGCGTGTCATAACCGTGGCTCTGGGGCGACAATCCTGATCCGCACCGTGATAGTTTCGTGACACCGGGGGCCTGACGCCCTACATACAGGGTGTCCCACCTACCGGATTCGGAGCTGCCCCGTTGTCCAAGATCATGCCCCCCTCTCACCCTTTCGATACGTCCTATCTGCGCGACGGCGACGATGAAGACAAACTCCGGGAGGAATGCGGGATTTTCGGTGTCATCGGCGTTGTGGATGCGGCGAACTTCGTGGCTCTGGGCCTGCATGCCCTGCAACACCGGGGTCAGGAAGCAGGTGGTATCGTCAGCCACGATGCCCAACAGGGGTTCCAGTCCGCCCGCCGGTTCGGATACGTCAGGGACAATTTCACCTCGCAAAAAGTGATGGAAACACTGCCAGGGCCGCTCGCCATTGGCCATGTGCGCTATTCCACAACGGGTTCCAAGGGTCAGACGGCGATCCGCGACGTGCAGCCCTTCTTCGGTGAATTCGCCATGGGCGGGGCTGCGATTGCCCATAACGGCAATATCACCAACGCCAATTCCCTGCGGCGCGAACTGATTGAGCGCGGGTCGATTTTTCAGTCTTCGTCCGACAGTGAATGCATTATCCACCTGATGGCCCGCAGCCTGCAACGCACCATCCCCGAGCGGATGGAAGACGCGCTGCGCCGGGTCGAGGGGGCATTTTCCGTTGTGGCCATGACACGCACCAAGCTGATCGGCGTGCGCGATCCCCTGGGTGTCCGGCCGCTCGTGCTCGGTCGGGTTGGCGACGGCTGGACCTTGAGTTCGGAGACCTGTGCGCTGGACATCATCGGCGCGGAGTTCATCCGAGAGATCGCTCCGGGTGAAATGGTCGTGATCACCGACAAGGGCGTGGAATCGCACTTTCCCTTCCGGCCTCAAAAACCACGGTTCTGCATCTTCGAGCATGTTTATTTCAGCCGCCCCGACAGTATTCTCGGTGGGCGCTCAGTATATGAAACCCGCGAGGCGATCGGCCGGGAACTGGCCAAGGAAGCACCGGTTGAGGCGGATCTGGTCTGCCCGGTGCCCGACAGCGGCACGCCCGCGGCGATCGGGTACTCGCTGCAATCGGGCATCCCCTATGCCATGGGCATCATCCGCAACCAGTACATGGGGCGGACGTTCATTGAACCGACAGAGCAGATCCGCAACATGGGCGTGCGTCTCAAGCTGAACGTCAACCGGGCGCTCATTCAGGGCAAACGCGTGATCCTGGTGGACGATTCGGTGGTACGCGGCACGACGTCCCGCAAAATCAAGGAGATGATCCTTGATGCGGGTGCGGCAGAAGTTCATTTCCGCATCGCCTCGCCGCCGACCGCCTGGCCTTGTTTTTATGGTGTCGACACGCCGCAACGTGAAAAACTGCTGGCCGCCACCATGTCCGAAGAGGAAATGCGCGAACACCTGCAAGTGGACAGCCTGCGGTTCATTTCACTGGATGGTCTCTACCGCGCGGTAGGCGAAGCCAAGGGACGCAATAGCAAGCAACCTCAATACTGTGACGCCTGCTTTTCGGGCGAATACCCGGTGGAGCCGGCCGATCAGATCGAAAGCGGTTTTGAGATGAAAGCCGCAGAGTAGCCGATGCTGACGGTTCTTGTCAGCGGCATGGCGTAGGCAAGGTCCATGAAGGACCTGCCGGCCGACATTCAGAGCGTGGTACGGGGATGGCCGCGCCCGGCGCAGTCCCGTTTTGAGGAAATCCGGGGTATCGTCCATGATGCGGCGCGGCGGGCGCGCATTGGGGATCTGGTCGAAACGACGAAATGGGCGCAGCCCGCGTGGTTGCCCGCAAGGCCCCGCATCGGCACAACACTGCGCTGTGACTGGCACGCCGGTCACCCAGATACGCTCGGCCTTTTTGTGCATTGCCAGACCAGCGTGGTGGAGACCATGAGAACCCTGTATCCCACAGCCTTTGTCTACGAGGGGAACCGCGCCTTGCGATTGTCCCTGACCGAGGAATTTCCGGCAGACGCGATTGACCACTGCGCGTTTCTGACGCTCACGTACCATCGCAAGAGCGCTTGACGCGCTCGGCAATCCCGCTCATCACCGCGCGTATGACAAAAACAGCTCTTATCACAGGCGCCTCCCGCGGGCTGGGCGCTGCTCTGGCGGAGGCTCTGGCCCCGACGCATCACATTATCGCCGTGGCCAAGACCACCGGCGCGCTCGAAGAACTGGACGACCGGATCCAGGCGAGAGGCGGCAGCGCGACCCTTGCGCCGATGGATGTCACCAATGCCGATGCGATGGCGACGCTCTGCCGGGGCATTTTCGAGCGCTGGAAGAAACTCGATCTGTGGTTGCACACGGCTGTTCACGCCGCCCCCCTGGCGCCGGCGGACCACATAGATGCCAAGGACTTCGCAAAATCCGTGGCCTGCAACGTCACCGCCACGGCCACCCTGATATCCTATATAGCCCCGCTGCTGGGCGCGCGCGGTCACGCGGTTTTCTTCGATGACCCCAATGCGGGAGAGAAGTTCTTTGGCAGTTATGGCGCGACAAAATCCGCTCAAATCGCGCTTGCACAAAGCTGGCAGGCCGAAACCCGCAAGACCGGCCCCGGGGTCAGCATCCTGACCCCGCCGCCCATGCCAACCGCCACGCGGGCGCGTTTCTTTCCCGGTGAAGACCGCGCGGCACTGGTGCAGCCCACCGACGCGGCCTCAAGGCTTCTGGAGCAGTTCTGAGCTGTCTTCGGTCTGAAAAATTCATCGCGACCGACCCGCGCCCTTGCCGCCTGCGCGACCCTCGCCTATCAAGGCAAAAAGGGTCCACTCCATGCGCATTCTCATCACAAACGACGACGGTATCAACGCACCGGGGTTGAAGGTACTGCATGCCATTGCCACCGAACTGGCCGGCGAGGATGGTGAGGTCTGGACAGTTGCCCCGGCATTTGAACAATCCGGCGTCGGCCATTGTATCAGCTACACCCATCCGATGATGATCAACGCGTTTGACGACAAGCGGTTCGCGGCCGAAGGGTCCCCTGCGGACTGCGTGCTGGCCGGGCTGCACGAGGTGATGCGCGACGCGCCGCCAGATCTTGTTTTGTCCGGCGTGAACCGCGGTAATAACTCCGCGGAAAACACGCTTTATTCGGGCACGATCGGCGGCGCAATGGAAGCGGCGTTGCAGGGCCTGCCCGCCATCGCTCTATCGCAATACTTCGGCCCGCAAAATGCCAAGACCGAAAACCCCTTCGAGGCCTCGGCCCAGCATGGTGTTGACGTCGTTCGGCGCATACTCGCTCATACGCCGGAGGAAAATGGCGGCTACCGGCTGTTTTACAACGTCAACTTTCCCCCCGTGACCGGCGCGGGCGTAAAGGGCATCAGACTGTCCCGGCAGGGCATGCGTCCCGGCACGGGCTTCAGCACGGAGCCGCATCTGTCGCCTTCCGGGCGCAGGTTTCTATGGATCAAGGGCGGCAATCAGCAGATCGCCACAGCCGCCGGGACCGATGCTGCCGACAATCTGGACGGATATGTTTCCGTCACCCCGATGCGCGCTGATCTCACGGCGCATGAGATGATGGACGATCTGGCGGGCATTGCCACATGACAGACGACGCCACCCGCAAGATGCAGTTTCTTTATGCCTTGCGGTCCAAGGGCGTAACCGACAAACGCGTCTTATCGGCGATGGAGGCGATAGATCGCGGCCCATTCATACGGGGTATTTTTGCCGAACGCGCCTATGAAGACATGCCCCTGCCCATTGCCTGCGGTCAGACCATCAGCCAGCCATCGGTGGTCGGGATGATGACACAGGCTTTGCACATCAGCCCGCGCGACAAGGTGCTCGAAGTGGGCACCGGCTCGGGCTACCAGGCGGCCATCCTCAGTAAACTTGCGCGCAGGGTCTACACCATCGACCGGCACAGCCGGCTGGTGCGCGAGGCCCGTGAACTGTTCGACGAGATGGACCTTACCAATATCACGGCCATCACCGGCGACGGCAGTTTTGGCCTGCCAGATCAGGCCCCCTTCGACCGCATCCTTGTCACCGCGGCAGCCGAAGACCCGCCGGGCACCCTGATGGATCAGCTCAAGGTGGGCGGCGTGATGGTGGTGCCGGTGGGCCAGTCGGATGCGGTTCAACACCTGATCGTGGTTCACAAGACGCCCGATGGCGTCGAGTATGAAGAATTGCGCCAGGTTCGCTTTGTGCCTTTGCTGGAAGGCTTGGGAAAGGACACATAAGCTGCTATAAAGGTCTCATAAAGCGTCGGACAAACCGATGCGACCATGGTCAGATTGAGGACAAGCAGATGACCCATATGATTTCGCGCAACCGGGTGCGCCTTTCAATGCTGTCGGCCAGTGCGCTGGTAGTGTTGGCCGCATGTGATCAGCCGCTGGACTTTGATCTGCGCGGCGGTGTTGGTGGCTTCAGCACGGCGGATGCTGCAACACAGGTCGTGACGGGCGCGCGTCCCAGCCCGGATGATCGCGGCGTGATTTCCTATCCCAATTATCAGGTTGCCGTGGCCGAAAGGGGCGACACCATCTCCTCCATCGCGACCCGTCTGGGTGTGAGCACGCCGGAGCTTGCCAGCTTCAACGGGATCGAGCCCAATGTGCCGCTCCGCAAAGGGGAAATCATCGCACTGCCGAAACGGGTTGCGGAGCCCTCGCCTGCCACAGGTGCAATCGGCACCGGACCGATCCAGCCGGGCGGCGTGGATATCGGAACACTTGCAGGGGATGCGATCAATCGCGCACCTGAGTCCACAGGTGTCCAGACAGCAGCCCTGCCCCCGGCAACAGCAGCGGCCCCGACCCCTCAGACGGGCGAGGAGCCGATCCGACACAAGGTTGAACGGGGCGAAACCGCCTACACCATTGCGCGGCTGTACCAGGTCCCCGTGAAATCCCTGGCCGAATGGAACGGTTTGGGCGCGGATTTCGCCATCCGCGAAGGTCAGTACTTGCTGATCCCGGTCGCAAAACAAGCCGCCCCGGTGGCGCAAACCGCCGCCGTTACCAAACCCGGCGCGGGATCCCCGACACCAACGCCGCCGAGCGCGACCAAACCCCTGCCCGACCCTGAAAAAACGGTTGTCGTGGATGAGACGCCCGTCGCCGATGTCGGCAGCCAGACCCAGACGTCATCGTCTGCGCGCATGGTATTCCCGGTCAGCGGATCGATCATTCGTGAATACGCAAAGGGCAAGAACGAGGGCATCAACATCAAATCCGATGCCGGAGCGCCGGTCAAAGCCGCAGATGAAGGCACCGTAGCGGCCATCACCAAAAGCGCCGATGGTGTGCCGATCATCGTTGTGCGGCATGACCCGGAACTGCTGACCGTCTATGCCAACGTCACGGATGTATCGGTGAAAAAGGGCACCAAGGTCAAACGGGGTCAGCAAATGGCGAAACTGCGCACGGGCAACGATGCATACGTGCATTTCGAAGTCCGCAAAGGCTTCGACAGCGTCGACCCGCTTCCGTACCTGCAATAGCTGCTGTCGTTAAACCTGCTACCGTAAGTTGGTAAAGCACTGAAATCACCCTTAAAATGCCCTTGGCCTGCCGCAATCTCGGGCCTTGGGTCACGTTGCTGCCGCGTTTCCCTTGCAGAAACAATCCAATTGTAACGAAACCATTGGATTACCTTATGCCCAGGTCTTACGGGTACACCTTTGCCATCTTCGGCACGCAGACCACCACTGACGGCGGCGCTTTGGTGGATTACCGCTTTGCCCCCTCCGGAACCTGGCGCTGGGAAGGCACCGACACATATTTCGTCATCGAAGAAGCCAGCAACGGGAACAGAACGTTCAACGGCGACCCGACGAATGAGACGATCAGCAGTGATATTCAGATTGGCGCCCGGCGCGCGCAAACGGTCGATATCGATGGCACAGACCGGCAGGTCATGTGGGACTACACATTCGAAGTTACGGACGGCACCACCACGTGGCGCGTCGGTGTCATTGACGTCGACCTGAACAATGACGACGACACGAACGATGCGTTGGAAGATGGGTATTTTCTGGTCTTCCCAGATGGCATGCCCCCGGAGGGGGTGGATCTGACGAGCGGGCCGGTCGTTGAAAATGACGATGGCACATCCCATGCGGGCCTCGGCGGCACGGTCGTGTGTTTCGCAGCTGGTACACTGATCGAAACCTCCACCGGACCGCGGCCCGTGGAATCCCTCGCGGCGGGCGACATGATCCTGACCCGCGATGCCGGCCTTCAGCCGCTGCGCTGGACCGGCAGTACGCAGGTTCCCGCGCTGGGTGATCTTGCTCCGATCGTGATCTCGGCCGGCGTTATGGGCAATGACAGTGATGTGATTGTTTCGCCCCAGCACGCGTTGCTGGTGGAAGACTGGCGCGCAGAATTGCTGTACGGGATGCCAGATGTTCTGGTGCGGGCAGTCGACCTCTTGACGCATGACGGCATCTACAGGCGGCCGGGCGGTATGGTTACATACTGCCATATTCTGTTTGACGCGCATCATTTGGTGCAGGCGTCCGGCCTGTGGTCAGAAAGCCTCTACCCCGGCGACATGACCCTGCAGACCGTCAACCCAGCAGCACGTCAGGAAATCGAAACCCTGTTTCCCGACCTGAAATCCTATGGGCCTAAAGCCGCACCCTGTCTGCGCCATTTTGAAGCCGCGTGTCTGACACCATGACAGCGCGCGACCTCAGATCCCCGCAGCCGGTGTTTGCGTCCTTTACCCTTGGGGGACGGCGCAGAGGCCCCTGTACGACACTGATGATTTCCTTGCAAAGCGGCCGGTCGTATTATCCGCGCAGACCCCGCGGCGCAGAGGTGATACGCCTGATGCAGCCGGTCAATCGGCAAGCGTCACGCCCCGGCGTCCCGCCAAATCGGTGAAATACTGCCAGGCGACACGGCCCGATCGGGAGCCACGCGTTGCCTGCCATTCGATGGCCTCCGCGCGCAGATCTTCGTCAGAAATCCGAACGCCGTACGCATCGCAATAGCGTCGGATCATCTCGAGATATTGATCCTGATCGCAGGGATGAAAACCCAGCCACAGCCCGAACCGATCAGAGAGAGAAACCTTTTCTTCCACCGCTTCGGACGGATTGATCGCGCTCCCGCGTTCGTTTTCGATCATGTCGCGGGGCATCAGGTGACGCCGGTTGGAGGTCGCGTAAAGCACTACGTTGTCCGGACGCCCTTCGATACCGCCGTCGAGCACTGCCTTGAGGCTTTTGTAATGGGCGTCGTCATGACCAAAGGACAGGTCATCGCAAAACAGGATGAAGCGATAGGGTTCATCGCGCAACATGTTCAGCAACCGCCCGACAGAGGGAAAATCCTCGCGGTGCAGCTCTACCAGGCGCAGAGCTTCATGTTTTGCCTGAACCTCGCCGTGTATTGATTTGACAAGACTTGATTTTCCCATGCCACGTGCCCCCCAGAGGAGTGCATTGTTGGCAGGCATGCCCCGGGCAAACTGATCGGTATTTGCCAACAGCGTGTCGCGTGACCGGTCCAGCCCGACCAGCAGCGACAACGCAATCCGCGCGACTTTCGTGACCGGTTGCAGCCTGTCGGGGTCAAGATGCCACACAAATACCGGGGCGGCAGAAAAATCCGGCCTCGCCTGAGGCGGCGGCGCCATGCGTTCCAGCGCCGCGGCAATACGCTCCATCGGGTCGGGGGTCACGTCAGGTCGTCCTCGTCATCATAATACCCCTCTGCGCGCAGGCGCGCCTCACGCTTGCCCTCCACGCGCCTGACGAGGAAAATCGAAACTTCGTAAAGACCGTAGACAACGACAAAGAGAATGACCTGGGTGATGACATCCGGCGGCGTCACCAGCGCGGCAAGAACGAGGATGGCAACAACCGCATATTTTCGCACGTTCCCAAGCCCTTCAGCACTGACAAGACCGGCCTTACCCATAAGGGTGAGAAGCACCGGCAGTTGAAAACACATGCCGAAGGCAACGATGAACTTGATGGTGAGGTTCAGATACTCCTGAGCCGACCCCTGAAACACCACGCTGAGCCCCGGTGCGACGGCGGGGTCGCCGACGACCGCTTCGCCTCCCTCGCCAAACTGTTGGAACCCAAGGAAGAAATCATACGCCAGCGGGGTCACGATGTAGAATGCGAAAGACGCGCCCAGGAGAAACATCACCGGAGAGGCGACAAGGAAGGGCAGAAATGCCCCCTTTTCGTTCTTGTAAAGCCCCGGGGCCACAAAGCGCCACATCTGATGCGCGATCACCGGGAACGACAGGATGAGCCCGCCCAGCAGCGAGACCTTGATCGCCACGAAGAAACCTTCCTGCGGGCTGATGAAAATCAGATCGCAATCCTGCCCGCGATCAGACAACACCGTGCACAAAGGATCGGTCAGAAAATTGAAAATCGGCGTCGCGACCGTGAAACACACGATCATGCCTACCAGAAAGGCGATGACCGACCGGATCAGCCGGGTCCGCAACTCCGCCAGATGTTCGATCAGCGGGGCGGCACTTTCGTCTATGTCGTCAGAAGCGCTCATGTATCACTCTTTGTGGCAGAACCGGTGGTGGTCTCGTCACGCGACGCTTCCAGTGCCGTGGCGTGGGCTTGTGCCTCTTCCGCTTCCTTCATCTTGCGGTCTGCGGCGGCGCGCGCGGTGGCTGCCTGTATCTTCTTGGTCTGCTCCGCCCGTTCGGCAGCCAGTTTACCCGTCTCGCTGTCAGGGTCGAATTTCCCCAGATCTGCCGCAGCCGATTTCACGCCGTCCATCGCGGAGTTGATCGGGTTGGTCGCCGTCTTCAGCCCCTTTGCCACGTCCTTCATGCCGGATTCGTCTGCCGCATCATTCATCGCCCGGCTGAATTCGCGGGCCATCCCCTTGGCTTTGCCGACGAACTGCCCCAACGTACGGAACAGCACCGGCAAATCCTTCGGGCCCACGACAATCAGCGCGACGATGCCGATAACCAGCATCTCCGTCCAGCCAATATCAAACATGTTTTAGACCTTGTCTTTTTCGGTCTCGGGCGTCACGTCCTTGGCTTCCTCGGACGCATTCGTGATCTCGTCCTGGCCTTCGCTGATGCCCTTCTTGAACGAGGTGATGCCCTTGCCCACTTCGCCCATCAGGCTGGAAATCTTGCCACGGCCAAACAGCACGAGCACCACAACGGCGATCAGCAGGAGGCCCGGCAGGCCAATATTGTTCAACATTTCAGTTCTCCCATTACTTTTGCCGCCCTTTCGATGGCGGCGTTGGTCGGCCTCCGTTGTAAGGACCTCCCGCGCTGGCTAAAAGCATCAAAGCCGGTCTGCCCCTGCTCGACGCGGCACAAATACCAAAATAGTCGCGTTGATCAAACTCAACTGACAGGTTTATGTCAGTTGTACCCTGTCATGTCCATGCCGACGCAAGACAATGAAAGGACAGATCATGCGCGCACACCCTTTACATCACACTCTGATCGCCCGGTCAGCACCCGATACTTCCCGCGGCTTGGGGGTTTCGGAGCCTGTTGCCGAAGTTGTCACCTTTCGCTTGGCGACAGGTGTGGCTCCGGAGGAATTCCTGAAAGCTGCCAATGGCATCGCGCCCTTCCTGCGGGCGTCCGGTGCCGTCATCTCGCGTACTTTGAGCGTGGACGCGGACGGGCTTTGGACCGATCATATCACCTGGACCTCCATGTCAGCGGCCAAGACGGCCGCTCAGGAGCTGATGCAGCGCCCTGAAGCAATGCCCATGCTCAAGGCCATCGAAGAAGGCAGCGCGACGATGCGCCATGCGCCGATTATGCTGACGATGGACTAAGCGACGTCAGGCTGGCACAACGGCAGCATGCGCCGCTCTGACCGCCTGTTCGACATCATCCAGATCCTGCGCGATGGTAAGCTGCACCGCGCGCAGGACATTGCGGACCGGCTCGAGGTTTCGACGCGGACGATCTATCGCGACATGGACACGCTGATGGCCTCCGGCATACCGGTGGAAGGCGAACGCGGCGTCGGATACATGATTACCGAGGCGATCACCCTGCCGCCGCTGACCCTGACCGTCGAGGAACTGGAAGCGCTGAACCTTGGCATGGCGATAGTCGGCGAGGCGGCGGACCCTGATCTCAAGGCCGCCGCACTGAGCCTTGCGGATAAAGTCGATGCCGTGCTGCCCACGCAGACAGTCGCTGACGCGGATGCGTGGAAATTCGCAGTCTATCCCTTCGCCGATGCCGCCCGCGGGTTTGCGCATATGCCGACGTTGCGTGCCGCCATTCGTGCAAAGCAAAAGATCAGGCTGACCTACACATCAAAGGAAAACCAGGTCACGACGCGCACCATTCGCCCACTCCATATGGAGTATTGGGGGCGCATCTGGACGATCACAGCATGGTGCGAAATGCGCAATGCCTTTCGCGTATTTCGCGTGGATCTGATCCAGACGGCGGAGGCCCTGCCGGAGATGTTCGTGGACGAACCCGGCAAAACCATTGCCGATTACGTCCCGTGATGCAGCCGCGGGCTTACTTCTTCAGTTTCCATTGGGTTTGCGGCGGCAGGAAGGCTTCGACACTGGCTTGTGCAATCACGATGGGGTCACCCGTTACCGTGGTCACGTTCAAACCGCCCTTGACCACGCGCACCTTGGCGCGGCCCCGTGGCAGTGTCGCAACAAGATCGCTGGCATCGACGGCATCAGGGTCCTGAACCCCCACGGTTACCTGAACCCGCATTTCTGCGTGATCCAATCCGATCGCACCAAAAAGCGGCAGGGAGGAATGACGGAACGCATCCTCGATCGCCCGTTTGGCGGCCTTGGTATAGTCCTGCCCGTGCAGATCATTGCCCATGCCCATCTCGATGATCACGCGTTGGTCAGTCATCCGCCCGCTCCATCTCGAAGCCAACGGTCAGCGCAACGTTGGCCATGATCGTCGGGTGCCCCTCGCCATCGGGACGCGGCGCATCCAGCCCGCCGTGATGCACGCGCACATCGGCATGTCCGTAGGGGAACACGGCACGCACCTTTTCGACATCCACCGCCTGCGGCTTTTGCACACCGATGTCGACAATGATCTGCATGTCCGTTTTCTCGAACCCGAAGAGCTCGGCCAGGTTGATCGAGTTGTGCCAGAGCGCGTCGCGCACACCGCGCACCGCCGCCTGCGTGTAGTCACCCCGCCTCAGGGATGTGCCCATTCCGAATTCCACCAATAGCTTCTGCATTGCGGTTCCCATCTGCCCTCAGGCGTCAAACACAAAACACTTGTCGCGCCGGATTGTCAGCCACATCACGGTGCCAACTTTCGGCAAAAAGACATTCGGAACGGTCGCGCGCAAGATGGAATCGTCGTAATCCATCACGAACTCCACAAGGCTTTCATTGCCCATGAACCGGGCCCGCTGCACAACGCCCCGCGCGGCTGTGCCATCGGTCGCGGTCGGTTTCGGCCCGGTTCCGCCGCGGTCGAAATCGATGCGCACGTGCTGCGGGCGAAAGACAATATCGACCATCGTCCCGTCCGGGTGCCCCGGCGCCAGAAACTGACCGAAAGGCGTCTGCGCCAGCGCCCCTTCCACCGTCGCATGCAGGACATTCGCATCCGAGAAAAACGCAAGGGCCGCCCTGTCCACCGGCCGGGTGTAGACATTGTAGGGCGCACCATGCTGTACGATCCGGCCATCGCGCATCAGGGCGATCTCATCGGCCATGCGCATGGCCTCTTCCGGCTCGTGGGTGACCAGCAATACGGCCGTGTCCTGCTCCTTGAGAATGTTGAGCGTCTCGTCGCGGATACCATCGCGCAGGCGGTTGTCGAGGCCCGAGAAAGGCTCGTCCATCAGCATGATCTTGGGTTTCGGGGCCAGCGCCCGGGCCAGGGCGACACGCTGCTGTTCGCCGCCTGATAATTGGTGCGGGTAGCCGTCGATGAACCGCATCAGGTCCACCCGCTCCAGCAGTTCTTCCACCCGTGCCCGCTTTTCCGCCTTCGAGCCCGATGTCAGGCCGAAGGCCACGTTATCGGCGACGCTGAGGTGCGGAAACAACGCGAAATCCTGGAACATCAGACCAATCTCCCGCCGTTCCGGCGGCAACCTGAAAATGGTGTCACAGACCAGCGCACCGTCCACGTAAATCTCTCCGCTGTCCTGCATCTCCACACCGGCGATCATGCGCAGGGTTGTGGATTTGCCGCATCCCGAAGGCCCTAAAAGACAGGTGACCTGACCGGGTTGGATGGCAAAGCTGATATCGTTGACCACCGTGCGCCCCTCGAAGGAGCGCATCAGGTTCTTGACTTCCAGCCTTGGGGGAACAGGTGTCACGCGGGTCTCGTCAAATCCGATAGAATTCATCGGATAACGGGCTATCAGCCCTTCCGGGCGCCCGCAAGCACTGCTGCAAAACCGATGCTTAATACCACGAGGCAGATAACCAGCAATTGTTCGTATTTATGACCTTCGGGCAACCACGCCGCCACGCCCTGCCACTCGCGGGCAAAATAGGCGAACGCCCCCCCGACCGCAGCCGCAAAGGCGACAAGATAGGACCAGAGCGGGATATCTCTGTCGCCGACCAGCCCGACCAGCAGAACCGGCGCAAGGAACATGGACGCGGTCCCGCTGACCGCCACGGCGTCAAAAAGCGTCGCGTTGCCCCATAGCGTCAAGGCGGCGCCAAGCCCCATAACGACAACCATGACCACCCGCCCCCCCAAAAGGCTGCGCGTCGCGAGACCAAGCTCCTCCACCGCGAGACGCGCCGATGACGCGAGAGCGGAATCAAGCGTGCTCATCGCGGAAACCAGCAGGGAGATAACCAGCAGCACGAAAACCCATGACGGGAACATCCCGGCCCAGGTGCCGATCAGCTGTCCTTCGTAGGGGGCACCGACAAGGCTCGCCTGAATGCCGAAAAACCCAAAGGCCAGAATGCACAGCATCGATATCCAGAAGGCGTGCAGGAAAGACCGGCGCGTTGTTTCCGTGTCCGCCAGAAAGCCGCGGTCCATCATCACCGGATCATGCGCCGGATAGGAAAAGACCTGTAACGCTGCAACCGCGAGCAGGATCCACCCGTTGTATGCCCCGGAGGCACCGGGCGCTGTCAGCACCGCGGACCACGAGAAACCCGGCGTCATGATCAGGGCGCCGAAGGCCAGTATCAGCGCCAGAAGGAACAACAGCATCTGAACGACGTCGGTACGCAGGGCGGCGCTCAACCCGCCCCATGCGGAATAGGCCAGTCCCAGCACCGATACGATGAGGATCGCGACGGTGCCGTTGCCACCGGCCAGCGCGTCGAAGATCAGCCCGACCACCAGCAGGTTGGCAAAGACCTCCGACAAAAGCCGCAGGCCGACCACCAGGTTATAGGCGCCCTGCCCGACTGCCCCGAACCGCACGCCCAGCCATTCCTGCATGGAACCAGCCCCCTGCGCGCGCAGGTGGCCGACGATGTAGCCACCCGTCAGGAAGGACCCGTAATAGACCGCATACGCCAGCGTACCCGCGATCCCGTAGTAATACCCCAGAATGGCGGCGTTCATCAGCGACCGCGCGAAAATCCACGTTGTCACCTGGCTCAGCACAAGCACCCACAGGCCGGGTGCCGCGCCACTTTCGGACTTGCCGCTGAAAAAGCCTTCGACACTCGCCCGGCGGGGTGCAGCCAGCAGACTGGCAATGACGATTGCGCCGAAGATAACGACAAGGATGGTGGTTTGCATCAATGGGGGCCTTTTGCCGCGTGTTTTCAGACCGGTATCGAAGCCGCGCCGCCGCCACCAGTACCGCGACGCCAATCTGTCGCGATTGTGAACCGGCGTTTACGTCAGCTCGAACGACGCTTCCGCCCGGTCCACTCCGTTGACCTGTACCGTCAACAGATGAGGACCGGGATGCAGCCGGAACGTCGTCGCATCTCCCTTGAGCTTGTGCGCCTTGCTGACCTCGAAGGGCTTCGTCGGGGTCGCTTTGCCCTGTTTGAGCTTAAAGACCTTTTGCCCTTGCCGCCCTTCGGGCCGGGAAAAAGTGATGCGGTAATCGACAAGCACCGGCAAATCCGCCGTTACGCTGACGCGACAGCCGAATTTCAACACATCGCCGATCGCGACCGTCGGGGTGTCGAGCATCAGGTCAACCGCAACCGGTGCTTCCGGGTCGTACCCAAGGGCCGACATAGCACCCGCGTGCCCCTGCTTGATCAGGCTGCGCAGCGCGTGCCGCGTCATCCAATCGAGCTCTTTGGGCTGCTGGCGCTTGGCCTCCCGCCACTTGCCCAGGTGATCCAGCACCAGATCAGGATGCGTTTTGGACAGATCGTTCAGGTGGTTCGACACGGAGCGGGTGACAAATCGGGTGCGGTCTCCGTGCAGCGCGTCAAGCAGCGGCAAGGTCTGCTCCGGCGTCAGTGATACAGCCTTGGCCCAGGGAAGCTTGGGACGCGTGCCTTCGCTGACCAGACGGCGCACGTGATAATTGCTGTCCGACGCCCAGATGCGCAGATCGGCAAGGGTATCCTCCGTCCAGGTGTTGAGGAAAGCACGGATGTAGAATTCCATTGAAAACCGCTGGGTCGCGCGGTGCAGCAGCGTCATCGCCCGTTCACGGTGCCGGTCAAGCCCGTGGCGGACCGCCAGAATACCCGGCACTGCGTGGATGAACTGACCAAAGTCGTCGTCCCGCAACGTCGGGTCGAGCGGTGCGGGCATGGCTGCTTCCAGCTGGTCCGCCATGGTGGAAAAATCACCGGCCAGTTGCGCCTCGACGCAATCGGCCAGCCAGTCCAGCCGCGCCAAAAGCTCCCGGTCGGCAAACCCGGCCAGCGCCTGTCGTTGGAATTCTGCGCCATCGAAGTCCGGGAGGGCGGCACCATACTCCTGCGCCAGTTGACCAACCGTTTGCCGGTTGAACAGATGATCCTTGAGTGAAAACCGTTCCGCCATGGATCAGATCGTGGCGTTTGTGGCACCGCCGTCCAGAAGGATATTCTGGCCCACCATAAAACCGGCATGCTGCGAGCATATGAAGGCACAGACAGCGCCAAATTCTTCGAGCGACCCGTATCTGCCTGCAGGGATCGTGGCAGACCGGCGCGCCCGGGCCTCTTCAAGGCTGATCCCATCGCGGGCGGCAACCGGGCCGTCGAGCGCTTCTGCGCGGTCGGTGGCATGAATGCCCGGCAGCAGGTTGTTGATCGTAACACCTGCACTTGCCACCTGGCGACTGGTGCCGGCAACATAGCCTGTCAATCCGGTACGGGCGGCATTGCTCAGACCCAGTTGCGGGATCGGCGCTTTGACGGATTGCGAGGTGATATTGACCACACGTCCCCATCCCCGATCCATCATGCCGGGCACCAGCGCCTTGATCATCGCAATGGGCGACAGCATGTTGGCATCAAGCGCCGCGATGAAATCGGCGCGGTCCCAATCGTGCCACATGCCCGGGGGTGGGCCTCCTGCATTGTTGACAAGGATGTCGGCCTGACCCGCAGCGGCCAGCACCTTTGCGCGCCCGTCATCGCCGGTGATATCGGCGGCGACCGTCTCAACCGAAACGCCGTGAGCCGTGCGGATGGTCTCCGCCGCGGCTTCCAGTGCCTCGGCACCCCTGGCGTTCATCACCAGATCACACCCGGCGGCTGCGAGGGCCTGCGCACAGCCCAGCCCCAATCCTTTCGAAGATGCGCAAACAACCGCGCGTTTCCCCTTGATACCCAAATCCATGTCATGCTCCCTAACGTTTCCACCAATGCCTAGCACCGCCACCGTGGCAGAGACCAGCAAAACACCGAAAAGTTGACCGCCCCTGGCCACAATTCTGAATTAACGCATTGAAAACCATGGTATGAGAAGGTCACGCCCTATGTCCCAGAGTTCCTCATACGGCCCCGGTCAGACGCTCGCAGTGCACTGTGCGGCGGACATGATCGTAAGCGCCGGTGCCAACGAAGGGGACGGGTTGAGCTTTGCCGAAGATCTTGAGCTGGGCGACGTCTACAGGCTGAAAGCCACTGCCCGGACGCACCGCCTGACGCTTGCGCGCGGGAAAAACCGAGGGTTCCGGATTACTGACAACAGCGAGGTTGGCACGCCCGGAGCCGAGATTCATCTGGACTGCGCGATGACACTGATGTCTCCCGATGCGCCCGTCACCGAGGTGATTGTCCTTGTGCAGCTCAACGATGCCGGTGCCGTTCGAGAGACGTTTGCGCTGCCGCTTGCGCCGCTGATACCGCAGGCGGACTACCAGCTGGTGGGCATAGATACCTCTCGTACCGCCGAAAAGATTGCCCAGATCGCCTGCGTCTCCTTTGCGCGCGGAACGCATATCACTATGGGTTCAGGCCGTCAGAAACGTATCGAGGAGCTGCAACCCGGTGACCCGGTTTTGACCCGCGACGATGGCGTTCAACAGGTTCGGTGGATCGGGCGCAGCACACAACGCGCCGTAGGAGATTTTGCACCCATAAGGATTCAGGCCGGCGTTCTGAACAACACCAACGATCTTATTGTCAGCCCCAACCACCGTCTCTTTATCTACCAGCGCACCGACCGGGTGGGCGCCGGACGCTCCGAGCTTCTGGTAAAAGCGCGCCACCTCGTGAACGGCCAGACAGTGACGGTCATGCAGGGCGGGTTTGTGGATTACCATCAACTGCTCTTTGACACGCATCAGATTATCTACGCGGAAGGGATTGCCGCGGAATCGATGCTGGCCGACGACCGTACGGCCCCCATGCTCTCGCCCGAGGCCAGTCAGCGCATCGGCCCGCACGACGCCTCAAGGCTGGACATCTTCGACGTCCCCGAAAGCCTGCTGGACCGGCCCGACATGGCAGCCCTCTTGCGCAAGGCGTCGCTGCGCTGACTGCGCTTGCCGCGCCCTGCTTGCGTCGCTATATGCGCTGCATGCTGGACTCACCTCAAAACCGCCCCGACTTACCGCCTGAGATTGCGCGCCGCCGTACCTTTGCGATCATCAGCCACCCTGACGCGGGCAAGACCACACTGACGGAAAAGTTTCTGCTGTTTGGCGGCGCCATCCAAATGGCCGGGCAGGTGCGCGCCAAGGGCGAAGCACGCCGAACGCGCTCGGACTTCATGGCGATGGAAAAAGATCGCGGCATCTCGGTCTCCGCCTCCGCAATGTCGTTTGACTTCAAAGAGTTCCGGTTCAATCTGGTTGATACCCCCGGCCACTCCGATTTCTCTGAAGACACTTACCGGACCCTCACCGCCGTGGACGCTGCGGTAATGGTGATTGACGGGGCAAAGGGTGTCGAAAGCCAGACCCAGAAACTGTTTGAAGTCTGCCGGATGCGCGATCTGCCGATCCTGACTTTCTGCAATAAGATGGATCGCGAAAGCCGGGACGTCTTTGAGATCATCGACGAGATCCAGGAAAACCTGGCCATCGACGTGACCCCGGCAAGCTGGCCCATCGGCGTCGGTCGGGATTTTCTGGGATGCTACGACATCCTGCGTGACCGGCTGGAACTGATGGACCGGGCAGACAGAAACCGGGTGGCCGACTCCATCGAGATCAACGGCCTCGACGACCCCAAGCTCGCAGAGCATGTGCCACCGGCGCTGCTGGAGAAATTGCGCGAGGACCTTGAAATGGCCCGCGAGTTGTTGCCGCCCCTCGATATCTCCGCGATGCACGAAGGGTCGCTGACCCCGATCTGGTTCGGATCGGCGATCAACTCCTTCGGCGTCAAGGAACTGATGGAGGGCATCGCCTCCTACGGGCCGCAACCGCAGATCCAGTCGGCAGAACCGCGCCAAATCCTGCCGGAGGAAAAGAAGGTCGCCGGGTTCGTGTTCAAGGTTCAGGCGAATATGGATCCCAAACACCGCGACCGGGTGGCCTTTGTTCGGCTGGCTTCCGGGCATTTCGAACGGGGCATGAAACTGACCCATGTCCGCACCAAGAAACCGATGGCGATCAGCAATCCCGTCATGTTTCTGGCCTCCGACCGGGAACTGGCCGAGGAAGCCTGGGCGGGCGACATTATCGGTATTCCCAACCACGGCCAGCTGCGCATCGGCGATACGCTGACCGAGGGCGAGGCGATCCGCGTCACCGGCATCCCGTCATTCGCCCCTGAACTGCTTCAGGGTGTGCGCGCTGGCGATCCGCTCAAGGCCAAGCATCTTGAAAAGGCGCTGATGCAATTTGCTGAAGAGGGGGCCGCAAAGGTGTTCAAACCGTCCATCGGTTCCGGTTTTGTCGTCGGGGTTGTCGGGCAGTTGCAATTTGAGGTGCTCGCCAGCCGGATTGAGCTGGAATATGGGTTGCCGGTACGATTTGACGCTTCGCAGTTCACCTCGGCGCGCTGGGTGAGCGGCGACAAACAAGCCGTTGAAAAATTTACCGAAAGCAATAAACAGCATATTGCCCATGACCACGATGGTGACATCGTCTACCTGACGCGCCTACAATGGGATATCGACCGGGTTGGCCGTGATTACCCGGATGTCACACTGACTGCCACCAAGGAGATGATGGTCTGAAGACCCCGCCCCATGATTGACAAAGAGGAAATTCATCAGGGCGGTTTTTTCAAACTGATGCGGGTGTTGGACCGGCGCCAGCGGCCTTTTGACAGGGTCGAGATCATGTTGCCGCCAACCGATGTGGATCTTCAAAGCCTGCATGCGGAAACGGTGCCCGCGCCGGAGATTGACTACCATGACACTCCGCGCTATTCCGCAGAACGCAAATGGGTTGAACTGCAAGCGCTTTTCGAAGGTCAGAGCGCCCTGCACATGGTGCATGCCGTATTGATCGCGGTGTTGCGGCGACGCGATCCCCCACAGGCGGCGCGCGAGGTGTTTTTTCGTATCTGGGCGGAACAGGGCGAACTTATGGCGCGTGAACTGCCGACACGCTGGCTCATTTCGGCGGCCACGACCTTTGCCGATGTTGGAGAAACCGGTGATCAACGTGCCTTGGGGATGGGTCTGTCGACGCTATTCGACCTGATCAAGCTGCACGACAGTGAGCGGCGCATCACCGGCCAGCCAGGCGATGTTCCCTTCGATGTGAAACGCAAGATCAAACGATCTCCCATGGCGTTTGACATGCAGCCTTATTCGCTGAAAGGCGGCGATCTGGATCGCGTGTTACTGGCCCGTTTGTGGCAACTGAGCGAACGCGATGCGACGATCCGGCCGCTGGCCACCCGCATGTTGCGCATGGCGATGACGGACCAGCGCAGTATTTTCGCGCGGGTTCAGAAGTTCAAACCCGAGAAAGACGCATGACATCCGCGGCACGCTGGGGGCTGTGTGCCACGGTGAAAGCTCCCGCCGCCGATGTGCTGCGTTTTGCCGCCTTTCATCTGAGCGCCGGTGCGCACCGCATCCATATCTGTCTCGACGCCCCCAATCCCGGGGCATTTGCCGCCCTGAAAGCGCATCCGAAATGCCGCGTGACGCAGTGCGACGACGCTTATTGGCAACAAGTCAAAGGGCACCGCCCGGCCAAACACCAGATACGTCAGTCCTTTAATGCAACACGAACCTACAGGCGCGTGCGCGATGTGGACTGGCTGATCCATATGGACGTCGACGAATTTTTGGTTTCAGAGCTGCCAGTGGCATCTGCGCTTGCCGCCCTGCCCCAAAATATCCAAAGCGCCCGCACAAGACCGATGGAAGCGCTTGCCCCCTCCGACGCCGCTACGTTTCCCGACGCTTTCAAGAAGTTCCTGCCAAACGGTCCGGCACGTCTGGAAACGGCAATGCGGCTCTACCCGACGTTTGGCGCCTATGTGAAGGGAGGCTTCGTCAGCCATGTGGCGGGCAAACTCTTTGTGCGGACCGGTTTGCCAGACATGAAAATACGCATTCACAATGCCCAGCAGAACGAACAGATGAACCCCCGAAGCACGGAGCTTGACCAGGTGGCGCTGGCGCATTGTCACGCCAGCAACTGGCAGGCATGGCGCGACGCGTATCAGTATCGTTTTGAAAAAGGCTCCTACCGGGCCAATCTTGCCCCCGCGATCCCGGAGGCGGACGGAGGGCTGACGCTGCACGCGCTTTTCAAAACGATTCGCGCCCATGAGGGAGAACACGGCCTGCGCACATTCTTCGACGAAGTCTGCGCCGATACGCCGGAGCATCGGTCACGATTGGAAAAAGAGCAGTTACTTGTCGTCCATGACCTGGCGCTTGAGACGCATCTAAAGACACATTTTCCTGATTTCACCAATGGATAGCACAACTAATTGACGCTGGCAGCACATGTTGATATGGACCCTCATCATGTCGCGGCGCAAAGCCGCCCCAGGGCCATGCGGGCCGACATGAACGCTGCTGCGGGCCAAGAAAGTGTCCGCCAAAATCGGACATTTATGACCAAGTTTACTGATCTGAATCTGAATCCCAAAGTTTTGAAAGCCGTTGAAGAGGCGGGCTATGAAACGCCCACGCCAATTCAGGCCGGGGCGATTCCGCCCGCGCTGGAAGGTAAGGACGTGCTCGGCATCGCACAAACCGGCACCGGCAAAACCGCCAGCTTCACGCTGCCGATGATCACGCTTCTGGCGCGAGGGCGCGCCCGTGCGCGGATGCCTCGCAGTCTGGTCCTGTGCCCGACCCGGGAACTGGCGGCACAGGTGGCGGAGAATTTCGACACCTATACCAAGCACCTGAAACTGACCAAGGCACTGCTGATCGGCGGTGTGTCCTTCAAGGAACAGGACAAGCTGATCGACAAGGGTGTTGACGTCCTGATTGCGACGCCCGGACGCTTGCTGGATCACTTCGAGCGCGGCAAGCTGTTGTTGACCGGTGTTCAGATCATGGTGGTGGACGAAGCGGACCGGATGCTCGACATGGGCTTCATCCCGGATATCGAACGCATTTTCTCGCTGACACCCTTCACCCGGCAGACGCTGTTTTTCTCGGCCACGATGGCGCCGGAAATCGAGCGGATCACCAACACCTTCCTGTCTGCGCCCGAACGCGTAGAAGTCGCTCGCCAGGCGACGACAGGCGAAAACATCGCTCAGGGTGTCGTGATGTTCAAAGGGTCGCGCAAGGATCGCGAGGCCTCGGAAAAGCGCAAGGTACTGCGCCACATAATCGACGCGGAAGGCGATAAATGCACCAATGCCATCGTCTTCTGTAACCGCAAGGTTGACGTGGATATCGTGGCAAAATCGCTCAAGAAATACGGCTATGATGCCGCCCCGATCCATGGCGATCTCGATCAGAGCCAGCGTACCCGGACACTGGACGGTTTCCGTGACGGCACGCTCCGGTTCCTTGTTGCGTCAGACGTCGCGGCGCGTGGTCTGGATGTGCCTTCGGTCAGCCATGTCTTCAACTTTGACGTGCCCAGCCACGCAGAGGATTACGTGCACCGGATAGGCCGCACGGGCCGCGCTGGCCGGGATGGCAAGGCGATCATGATCTGCGTGCCCCGCGACGAGCGGAACCTCGCGGATATCGAGCGGCTGGTTCAGCGTGAAATCCCGAGACTGGACAATCCCTTGGCCGCGCAGAAGGCGTCAGCTGAGCCGGTCAAGGCGGCAGAGACAACGGAACAGGAAGACAAGCCCAAGCGCAGCCGGTCGCGCAGTCGCAAGAATGACGAGGCCCCCCAACCCGAGAAGCCGCCGGTAACCGAAGCCGCCAACGATGCGGGCGACGCGCCGGTGCAGGACAAAAAGGCGCCGTCGGAAGAACCCAAACGCAGCAGTCGCAGCCGCTCTTCCAGCCGTGGCAAAGCAGGCGGTGATCGCGGTGGCAACAAGGTCGTGGGCCTGGGCGATCACACGCCTGAGTTCATCGGGTTGAGCTTCAAAGAGCGCAGCACCGGGTAAGCCAGCTCAGCTGAGCCGGCTTACAACGATCGTAACTTCCGGCTTGCGCCCGATTTCATCCAGAGATGTGTTGCGCACCGTGCGTTTGATACCCTCGTGCAGCTTGTCATCGTCGCGCAGGGTTTTCGCCCCTGCCCGCGCAAGCCATTGCGCCAGATCGGCCTCCAGCACATCGACAAGCGCCGCCTTGCTTGTGCCGGTTTCCGGCACCCCCTTGAGTTCACACCAGGGTTCACCCAGCGGCTCGTCTTCGTCATCCAGAATGACCGTGACCACCACATGGCCGTTCAGCGCCATGCGGATACGGTCCCGCACGACCCCGTCCATCGCACTGATCTGCACCGAGCCATCCAGATAAGTGCGCCCGGTGTCTATGTATTCGGCAATGGTCGGCTGATTGCCCGACAGATCCACCATCATGCCGTTCACAGCCAGAACACCGGTCATACCATTACGATTGGCAATCTTGACGTGTTCGCGCAGATGCCGGTGTTCGCCATGCATCGGGATCAGCACCTGCGGTTTCACGATGGCGGTCAGGCGTTCCAGATCGGGCCCGTTCGCGTGGCCGGAAACATGGTACAGCCCATTACTGTCATCCACCACGTCCACACCCTGTTCGGAAAAGGCGTTCATGATGCGGATCACACCTTTTTCGTTGCCCGGAATGGTTTTGGAGGAAAACAGGAACAGATCGCCTTCCTTCATCTCCATTCCCTGGTACTTGCCGCGGGACAGTTGCGCTGAGGCGGCACGGCGCTCTCCCTGACTGCCGGTGACCAGCAACATCAGGTTTTCGCGCGGGATCGACTTGGCATCTTCGGGCGGGACGATCCGCGGAAAATCGGTCAGCACGCCGGTTTCAACGGCCGCCTCGATCATCCGCTTCATGGCCCGTCCCATCAGTACGATGGATCGCCCCGCCCGCTCCCCCGCCTCGGCAAGTGTCTTCACCCGCGCGACATTGGAGGCAAAGGTGGTGGCCACGACCATGCCTTTTGCTTTCTCAACCAGCTTGGTGATCTCCGGACCAAGGCTCGCCTCGGACCGCCCGGGGCTGGGTGAAAATACATTTGTGCTGTCACAGATCAGCGCTTTCACGCCATCCTTGCTGACTTCCGCCCATACCTCCGGGTCGAATGGTTCGCCCACGAGCGGGGTTTCATCCAGTTTGAAATCGCCGGAATGGATGACACGGCCTTCCGGTGTGTCGATGATCAGCGACGAGCTTTCGGGGATGGAATGAGACACCGGCAGGAAACCGACGGCGAACGGACCGGCCTGAACCACTTCAGGCCACGCGGATACGGTGGTGATCGCCTCTTCGGGGTGGCCATGTTCCTCCATCTTGCGCCGCGCGATGTTCGAGGTGAAGGCGCGCGCATAAATCGGGGCCTTGAGCTGGTCATAGGTATGGGCGATGGCACCGACATGATCCTCATGCGCATGGGTGATGAACACCGCCTCGATCCGGTCGCGCCGCTCAACCAGCCACGCGATATCGGGCATGATCACATCCACGCCGGGGCTTGTTTCCATATCCGGGAAGGCGATGCCGAGGTCCACCACGATCAGGCGTTCCTTGCCCGGCCGGCCATAGCCGTACACATAGGCGTTCATGCCTATTTCGCCCGCCCCTCCAAGAGGCAGGTAAATCAGTCTGTCAGTGCTCATGAGGTTAAGCGTTGTCCTTGTTAAACTTGTGAATCACGGTCAGCCCGTGAATTGTCAGATCATCCTCGAAGGCGTCGAAAAGCGCCTCGGATTGCTGGAAAAGCGGGGCCAGCCCCCCCGTTGATATCACGCGCATCTCGCGTTCGCGTTCTGCCTTGATCCGGGCACATATCTCACGCACGAGCCCGACATAACCCCAAAAAACGCCGGACTGCATGCAGGTCACCGTATTTGTGCCGATCACCGCCTGCGGCTTGGAAATGTCGACATGCGGCAGGGCCGCCGCGGCCTGATGCAGCGCCTCAAGGCTGAGGTTCACGCCCGGCGCGATCACCCCGCCGATATAGGCGCCGTCGCTGTCCACGACATCGAAGGTGGTGGCGGTGCCGAAATCCACCATGATCAGGTCACCGCCATAAAGATCATGACCGGCCACCGTGTTTACCAACCGGTCCGGTCCGACCGCCGTGCCTTGATCGACCCTTACGTCGACGGGCAGCAGACAATCGGGCTTGCCGACAACCAGCGGGCGTGTGTTGAAATACCTGTCCGCAAGAACCCGCAGGTTGAACACCACCCGCGGCACCGTCGAAGAGATGATCATATCGGTGATCTGTGCCTCGATCCCCTGCAGGCGCATCAGCGTGCTCAGCCAGACGAAATACTGGTCCGCGGTACGCTGCCATTCGGTCGACGTACGCCACGAGGCGAGAAACTGTTCCCCGTCCCAGATCGCAAAGACCGTGTTCGTGTTCCCGCAGTCAATTGCCAGTAGCATGGCCACCCTCCCTCATGAGGTTTGGAAAAAGACGTCAGCCGCCGCAATCGACCGCACGCCACGCGATGTCCTCAGCATCAGGTTACCATCGCCGTCGATGTCCTCAAACGTGCCCGAGATGTCTTCGCGGCCCGTTCGCGCAATGACCGGTTGCCCAAGGCGCGCGGCATGCGCGAGCCACGCGGTTCTGATCGGCGCAAAACCAAAGGTGACAAACTGGCTCTCAAGCGCCGCATAATGATGTGCGAGAACGGTCAGGAACGCCTCGGCTGCAACCTTGCACCCGGCTTCGCCCATCAGCGACACCGGCCTTACCGCACCGGGCTCCACGTCTTCCGCGCCGGGTGCGTGCACAAGATTGACCCCCACACCAATCGCCAGCGGCCCCATCTTGCCGCCCTGGCCTGCGCTCTCCAACAGGATACCGGCAACCTTGCCGCTTCTGAGCAGGACATCGTTCGGCCATTTCAAAGTGAAGTCATCCGGGTTTCCGGTCACCTCGACGAAGGACCGATAAAGCGCCAGCGACATCACGAAGGACCGCAGCGCGGCGACCCCGGGTGTCTCTTCGGGGTGCAACAGCAAGGTCGCGGCAAAATTGCCGTCGTACATGGACCAGGGGCGCCCGCGCCTGCCACGCGCCGCGGTCTGAGCATGGGCAAAAACCCAGAACGCACCGGGTGTACCGGGGGCCATGCGCGCCGCTTCGTCAAGGGTTGAGCCGACGCTGTCCAGTACGAAACGGCCGTATCCCTCGGGCCAGCGTGTCATGGTTGCCTCGGGCGCGAGTTACCTGTGCCGAACGGCGGGCAGGACATGGTCACGACGCAGCGATCAGTTCACCAGTGTCGCCGCTGCCGCCGCTGCGGCAGATTCCACGCCAAACATGTTTGCGATGCCCAACACCATGACCGCCGCGGATGCCATCAGGAAGCCCCACAGCACCGTGTTTGAGCCGCCGCCATCCAGACCTTCCTGGCTTTCGTCGCCGAAATACATGTAAAAGACGATCCGCAGATAATAGTAGGCACCGATCACAGAGGCGATCACACCGGCCACGGCCAGCCACGCAAGGCCCGCCTCATATGCCGCGCGCAGGACGTAGAATTTGCCGAAGAAGCCCAGCATCGGCGGCACACCTGCAAGGCTGAAAAGCAGAACCAGCATCGCCAGCGCCTTGCCCGGTTCGCGCTTGGAGTACATGTTCAGAGCCGCGATATCGGTGACTGGCTGACCGTCCTTTTCCATCATCAGGATAAAGGCGAAGGTACCGACGTTCATGGTCACGTAAATCGCCATGTAGATCAGCATCGCCTGCACACCCAGCACCGTGCCTGCCGCCAGCCCCATCAGCGCATATCCCATATGGGCAATCGAGGAAAACGCCATCAGGCGCTTGATATTGCTCTGACCGATGGCCGCAACCGCCCCGAGGAACATCGAGAGCACCGAGAGCAGCGCCACGATCTGGCTCCAGTCGCTGACCGCATTGCCAAAGGCATCATGCAGCACGCGGGCGAAAAGACCCATCGCGGCGACCTTCGGGGCCGTTGCAAAGAAGGCGGTGACCGGGGTGGGCGAGCCTTCATAGACATCCGGCGTCCACATGTGGAACGGCACGGCGGAAACCTTGAAGGCCATCCCCGAAATCAGGAAGACGAGCCCGAAGAGCAGACCCAGAGACACGTCACCATGCTGAGCGGTTTCAATGATGCCGGAGAAGAGCGTGGTGCCCGCGTAGCCGTAAACCAGCGACGCGCCATAGAGCAGCAGCCCGGATGAGAGCGCGCCGAGTACGAAATACTTCAACCCGGCCTCGGTGGATTTCACAGAGTCCCGCCGCAGCGACGCCACGACATAGAGCGCCAGCGATTGCAGTTCCAACCCCATATAGAGCGCCATCAGGTCACCCGCGGATACCATGACCATCATGCCAACTGCACTCAGGGCCACCAGCAAGGGGTACTCGAACCGCAGCAGATCGCGCGATTTCATATAGGCCTCGGACATGATCAGAACGGCGGCGGCTGACAGCAGGATTGTCACCTTGGCAAAGCGCGCAAACCCGTCCAGCACCAGCATGCCGTTGAAGGCGGTGGTTGTCCCTTCACCGGTCGTGGCGATCCAGACACCAAGCGCTGCCATAACGGCCGCGGTCATCCACACCAGCGTCGACGCCAGACCGTCCTTTGTGGTGTAGACCGCCACCAGCAACATGCCCATGGCATAAATCGCCAACAGGATTTCCGGCAGCACAAGTGTCAAATCAGCGGATACCATGATGTCCGTCCTTTAATTCGAAGCCAGCTGCGACGCGGCTTCCGCCGCCGCCAAAGCCGTGTCATAGTTGCCAACCAGCGCCGCGACGGCGGGTCCGGTAATATCGAGCACCAGCGCGGGATAGACGCCAAGCAGGATCGTCATCACCACCAGCGGCGCAAATATCCAGCGTTCCCGGGGTGTCATGTCAGAGATCGAGCGCAGGCTTTCCTTAATCAGATCGCCCATCACCACCCGACGGTAGAGCCAGAGCGCGTATGCGGCAGAGAAGATCACCCCGGTGGTGGCCACGGCAGCGACCCAGGTATTGACCTGGAAGATCGCCATCAGTGTCAGGAATTCCCCGACAAATCCGGACGTCCCCGGCAGACCCACGTTCGCCATCGTGAAGAGCATGAAGATCAGCGCATAAGCCGGCATCCGGTTCACCAGACCGCCATAGGCGTCGATGTCGCGGGTGTGCATCCGGTCATAGATCACGCCGACGCACAGGAAGAGCGCGCCGGAGATAAACCCGTGGCTGACCATCTGGAAGATCGCGCCATCGACACCCTGCTGGTTCGCGGCGAAAATGCCCATGGTCACGAAACCCATGTGCGCGACTGATGAATAGGCGATCAGCTTTTTCATGTCTTCCTGCACGAGCGCCACCAGCGAGGTATACACGATGGCGATGGCCGACATCCACAACACCAGCGGCGTCATCACTTCCGAGCCCACGGGGAACATCGGCAGTGAGAAGCGCAGGAACCCGTAGCCACCCATCTTCAACAGGATCGCGGCCAGAACCACTGACCCCGCAGTGGGCGCCTGCACGTGCGCATCCGGCAACCAGGTGTGCACCGGCCACATCGGCATCTTGACCGCGAAGCTGGCGAAGAACGCAAGAAACAGCAGCGTCTGAAGACCGCCCACAACGGTGACGCCCGCAATCGAGAAAGTCTCGAAGGCGAACTGGTGGTTCAGCAGCACCTCGATATCCGTGGTGCCCGCGTCCGCGAACATGCCCACCATCGCCACCAGCATCAGGACAGAGCCGAGGAAAGTGTAGAGGAAGAACTTGAAGCTGGCGTAGATGCGGTTCGCCCCGCCCCAGATGCCGATGATCAGGAACATCGGGATCAGGCCGGCCTCAAAGAAGAGATAGAAGAGCACCAGATCGAGCGCCATGAAGACGCCCAGCATCAGCGTTTCCAGCATCAGGAAGGCGATCATGTATTCCTTGACGCGCTCGGTCACGTTCCAGGAGGCCGCGATCACCAGCGGCATCATGAAGGTGGTCAGCATCACGAAAAGCACGGAAATGCCATCGACGCCCATCTTGTATTGAAGCCCCAGAAGCCATGGCGCCTGTTCGACAAACTGGAAGCCGGTGTCATTGGGGTCGAATTCCGCGAGGATGAAGAGCGACACAAGGAAGGTCATCGACGTGGCGGCCATCGCCAACCACTTGGCGTTGCGGTTCGCCGAGGCATCGTCACCACGCAGGAAGACCGCGAGAATAAGCGCCGCCAGCGCCGGAATGAAGGTCACAATGGACAGAAGGTTATCCATCAGTTTGCTCCTCCGCTCATCGTCATCCACGTGACCAGCACCGCGATGCCGATCACCATGGCAAAGGCATAGGTGAAGATGTACCCCGATTGCGCGCGGCCCGCGAGCCGGGTGAAAAACGGAATGATCCCCATGGCCACGCCGTTCAGGCCGCCGTCAATCACATCGCCATCGCCGCGTTTCCACAGGAAACTCCCGATCCATTTGGCGGGCCCGACGAAGATCACGTCATAGAGCTCGTCAAAGTACCACTTGTTCTTGAGAAAGAGGTACAAAGGGCGCTGGTTCTCGGCCAGACGACCGGGCAGAGACGGGTTCTTGATGTAGAACCAATAGGCGGTCAGGAAGCCCAAAAGCATGGCCGCAAAGGGTGATGTCTTCACCCAATAGGGCACCTTGTGCGCGTCATCCAGCAGCGTGTTGTCCGGCGCGATATAGAGCGCGCCCTGCCCCGGCTGACCGGCAAAGGCGTAGTGGTGCTCGCCCTCCTTGCCCTTGGTCTCGCCGTGATCATCCTCTGGTTTGGCCTCACCGTGATCATCGCTGGCGCCCTCGTCGCCATGCGCAGCTTCTTCGGCATAGGGCACGCCGTAAAAGGCGGCGACCTTATCGGTGTGACCAAAGAAGGACCCGTACCACACCATGCCCGCAAAGATCGCCCCCAGCGCCAGTACACCCAGCGGGACAATCATCGTCATCGGGCTTTCATGCGCGTGGTCATGCGTGTGCTTGTCGCCGCGCGGCGTGCCATAGAAGGTCAGGAACATCAGCCGCCAGCTGTAGAAGCTGGTGAAAAGGGCCGCAATAACCAGCGCCCAGAAGCCATACATCGACCCTGCTGCAAAAGCGCTCTCGACAATCGCGTCCTTGGACTGGAACCCGGCAAAGCCGATGGGGATCTCGCCCAGGGTCAGGATCCACACAGGGATGCCCACGCCGGTGATGGCCAGCGTGCCGATCATCATTGCCCAGAAAGTATAGGGGATTTTCTTGCGCAGCCCGCCATAGTTCATCATGTCCTGCTCGTGGTGCATCGCGTGGATAACGGAACCTGCACCCAGAAACAGCATCGCCTTGAAAAAGGCGTGGGTGAAAAGATGGAACATCGCCGCCGAATACATGCCCACGCCGGCGGCCACGAACATGTAGCCGAGCTGAGAGCAGGTCGAATAGGCGATCACCCGTTTGATGTCGGTCTGCACCAGCCCCACGGTGGCCGCAAAGAAGGCGGTCGTGGCCCCGATTACCGTGACGAAGGTTGCCGCTTCGGGCGCAAATTCCATGATTGGCGACATGCGGCAGACAAGGAACACACCAGCCGTCACCATTGTCGCCGCATGGATCAGCGCCGATACCGGCGTCGGGCCTTCCATTGCATCCGGCAGCCAGGTGTGCAGCAGCAACTGCGCCGACTTGCCCATGGCGCCGATAAAGAGCAGGACCGCCACGAGGTTGGCCGCATTCCATTCACCCCAGAGGAATGTCAGCTGTGTCTCTGCCAGATCGGGGGCGGCGGCAAACACATCGTCGAACCGGATGCTGTCGGTCAGGAAGAACAGTGCAAAGATGCCAAGCGCAAAGCCGAAATCGCCCACGCGGTTGACCACAAAAGCCTTGATCGCGGCGGCATTGGCGGAGGGCTTGCGGTAATAGAACCCAATCAGCAGGTAGGAGGCGACGCCGACGCCCTCCCAGCCAAAGAACATCTGCACGAGGTTGTCGGCGGTCACCAGCATCAGCATCGCGAAGGTGAAGAAGCTCAGGTAGGCAAAGAACCGCGGCTTGTAGACCTCACCCTCGCGCCACTGCGGGTCGTTGTCCATGTAGCCAAAGGAATAGAGATGCACGAGGCTGGAGACGGTGGTGATCACAATCAGCATGATCGCGGTTAAACGGTCGAGCCGGATTGCCCAATCGGTGCTGAGCGTGCCGCTTTCGATCCAGCGCAGGATCTGGATCTGCTCGGTCACCCCGTCGAAGGTCAGGAAAACAAGCCAACTCAGGATCGCGGAGACAAAGAGCAGCGAGGTGGCGATCCACATCGCCGCGGTTTCGCCAAACAGACGCCAGCCGAACCCGCAAAGAAGCGCGCCCACGAGCGGGGCAAAGAGGATAATGGTTTCCATGTGCTCAGCCCTTCATCACGTTGACGTCTTCCACGGCGATTGTGCCGCGGTTGCGGAAGAAACAGACCAGAATGGCCAGACCAATCGCCGCCTCTGCCGCGGCCACGGTCAGCACGAAGAGCGTGAAGACCTGCCCCACCAGATCATCGAGAAAGCTGGAAAAGGCCACCAGATTGATGTTCACCGCCAAGAGCATCAGCTCGATGCTCATCAGCAGGATGATGATGTTCTTGCGGTTGAGAAACAGCCCGAAGATGCCAATGACAAAGAGCGTCGCCGCCACTGTCAGGTAATGTTCCAGTCCGATCATCCCAACTCTCTTTCCTTGTCGTAGGTCTTCAGCAATTCACCAGCAATATCAGCTTCGCTAACCAGCCACGCCCATCGATCATATTTAGCGGAGTCCTCTGCAGGCTCCGGATAATATTTTCCGATCAGATCTTGCCCAACGTATTCCCCCTGCAAGTGAGCGTGGCTGAAGAACCTATAAAGCCTTTCCTTATCCAGATAGTGGGGCTGGTTCCAATTCACGTTGCTTGTGAAGCTGGCCCAGAGATCCTCTAAATCCTTTTTCATGTCACAGCCCCTGCCCCGGTTTCACGTCCTTGAGTTCCATTGCAACGGCCGGATCGCGCATCATTTGCGCAACAACATCCTGCCGCTTTACATCCGAGCGGTGGCGCAGGGTCAGCACGATCGCCCCGATCATCGCCACCAACAGGATCAGGCCCGCCAGTTGGAAGAGCAGGAAATACTGATCATAAAGGATCAGTCCCAAGGCCTCGGTGTTGTGCCGATCCTCCGGGGTCACATTCGCGCGGAAGCCTTCCGCCGCCGCGTTGCTTTCCCAGGCACCGAAAGCCATGACGAACTGCATCAGGATCACCAATCCGATCAGCAAAGCCAACGGCATGTATTTCGCCATCTCCGCCTTGAGTTCAGCGAAATCCACGTCCAGCATCATCACCACAAAAAGAAACAGCACGGCCACAGCGCCGACGTAGACGATAATCAGCAGCATCGCCACGAACTCCGCGCCCAGCAGCACAAAAAGCCCCGCCGAGGACAAAAACGCGAGGATCAGCCAGAGCACGGAATGCACCGGGTTGCGGCTGATCACCGTGAAAAGCCCACCCGCGATCACGCTGATGGCAAAGAGATAAAAGGCAAAAACCGTCATTCCTTGTCCTTCTCTTGGTCCAACACCTGCTGCGCCAGTTCCAGCGCGCGGGTCATGGCGGGCAGGCCTGCGAACATCGACATCTGCCCGATCGTCTCGACGATATGCTGTTCGGTCGCTTCCGCCTCCAGCGCATGGCGCACCGCCTGACGAAAGGCCACGTCGTTCTGCGCGCCCTGCATGGTCAACCCGGCAAGGGTCAGCAACATCCGGGTGCGCGCATCCAGCCCGCCTTCGTTCAGCGCATTGCCGAACATCATTTCCATCATTTCCTTGGGCATCGTGCCCATCATTTTCTCAAACCCCTTGGGCGTGAACGCTTCCATCGCGGGGAAGTTTTTCGCCATCTCCTGCGCCTGCTCCATCATCGCGGCAAAAGGGTTTGCGCCTTCAAACGGGTTTTTCGGATCGCTCATGCGCTCTCCTCCTCAAAGACTTCAAGGGCGGCATTGAGCGCGTTGATCATCGCGGGGAACCCACCGTAAAGCGCCATCTGATTGATCACCTCGGCCACTTCGCGCTGCGTGGCGCCCGAGCGCAGCGCATTGCGGATGTGCACCTTGAGCTGCGGCGCGGTCTGTCCGCCCAAAGCGGTCAGCGCCGCCACGGTGGTCAGGTAGCGGGTTTTGTCGTCGAGCCCATCACGCGTGTAGTAATGACCGAAAGCCACCTCCATCATCGTGGTCGAGAACCCCGGCAGGATCGCGTCGTAACGGGCCGCCAGCGCCGCCTCGATCCCTGGGTTCGTGGCCTCCGCCATCGCCTTGCCGCGTCGATATGCGTCAGAGGTGGTCATCGGTAGGGCGCATCCAGTTCCAGATTGCGGGCAATCTCGGCTTCCCAGCGCTCGCCGTTGGCCAGCAGTTTCTCCTTGTCGTAGTAAAGCTCTTCGCGCGTTTCGGTGGAGAATTCGAAGTTCGGCCCCTCGACAATTGCATCCACCGGGCAGGCCTCCTGACAGAAGCCGCAGTAGATGCATTTGGTCATGTCGATGTCATAGCGCGTCGTACGGCGGCTGCCATCCTCGCGCGGCTCTGCATCAATGGTGATGGCCTGCGCCGGGCAGATCGCCTCGCACAGCTTGCAGGCGATGCAGCGTTCCTCGCCGTTGGGATAGCGGCGCAGCGCATGTTCGCCGCGAAACCGCGGGGAAAGCGGCCCCTTTTCATGCGGGTAGTTCAGCGTCGCCTTGGGCGCGAAGAAGTATTTCAGACCCAGTTTCATCCCGGTCCAGAAGTCCTGCAACAGGAAGTATTTCGCCGCGCGGGTATAGTCGATCTGTGTCATCTCAATCCTTTCCCACGGGTTTGCCACCGTGCAACGCAGCCCAGTCATGCAGGGCCATGACAATTCCATCCTCATCGACGTCCGCGCACGTGCCGGTCTCCGGGTCGAGGCTCTGAATCTCGAACTTCGACGTCAGAAACGCCGCAAGATCGACCAGTTGGCGGTGCGAGGCCTTCGACAGGGCATCAGCGAGGTCTTCGTTCATCCACCCATCCCCCAGCGTGCATAGGCGCCCCAGAACCAGTCGAATTTTGCGGCGAAGGCCACAAAGACAACCCAGGCGAGGCTGAAGGGCAGGAAGACCTTCCAGCCCAGGCGCATCAGCTGGTCGTAGCGGTAGCGCGGGGTGATCGCCTTGACCATGGCGAAGAGGAAGAAGAAGAAGGCCATCTTCGCCACCATCCAGAGCACCCCATCAGGCAGGCCGGGAATGGGCGAGAGCCAGCCACCAAAGAACAGCAACGAGGTCAGCGCGCACATCAGGAAGATGGCGATGTATTCGCCAGCCATAAAAAGCAGGAAGGGGGTGGAGGAATATTCCACCTGATAGCCCGCCACCAGTTCGGATTCCGCCTCCGGAAGGTCAAAAGGCGGGCGGTTGGTTTCCGCAAGACAGGAGATGAAGAACAAAAACACCATCGGGAAATGCGGCAGCCAGTACCAGCTGAAAAAGCCGTAATCGCCGTCCTGCGCCTGCACGATCCCGCCGAAATTCATCGACCCGGTCGAAATGATCACGCCGATGATGATCAGCCCCAGCGACACTTCGTAGGAAATCATCTGCGCCGCGGACCGCAGCGACCCGAGGAACGGATACTTGGAGTTTGACGCCCAGCCACCCATGATCACGCCGTAGACCTCAAGCGAGGAGACGGCGAAAACAAAGAGGATGGCCACGTTGATATCGCTGAGCACCCAAGTCTCGTTGAAGGGGATCACGGCCCAGGCGATCATCGCCAGCACGAAGGAGGTCAGCGGGGCGAGCATGAATACGGTCTTGTCGGCCCCCGCCGGCACCACCACCTCTTTGACGATGTATTTCAGCGCATCGGCCACCGTCTGCAGCAGCCCGAAGGTGCCCACCACGTTCGGTCCGCGCCGCATCTGCACCGCGGCCCAGATCTTGCGGTCACCGTAAACGAGGAACAACAGCGAGATCATCACGAAGGCCACAACCGCAAGCACCTGCGCCAGGATCAGGACGGCAATGCCGCCGGGAGTGGTAAAGAAGTCAGCCATAGGTCCTCACACCGTCGGTATTCCAGTTTCCTTACAGGCGGCAACGGTGACTTCGGCGTCAATCGTTGCAAGCCCGTCAGGCAGGGTTGGCGAGATGGTGTAAACAGCATCTGCGGCCCACACGCCACCCTCTTCCGTCACATTTGTACGCAAATGTCGCGCAAATCCGTATCCACGGATCAGCGCGTATTGCGCAGCGGCACATTCGGCATAGCGTTGCACGTTGGCAGCTTCGCGCGCCTTTGTCATGGCCACGTTGAATTGCACCAGATCCCCGTCCAGCAGTTTTGTCTCCACCCCGAGGTATTCGGGGATGAAATCCTCGGCCACAGGCACCGGCGGCGCGCAGGCGGCGAGCGCCAGAGGGGAGATCAGCGCAATACGCTTCATTCTGCGGCCATCGCCTCCTGTTTGCGCGCTTTCGCATTTGCCGATAGTTCAGCCATCAGTTGGCTGGCGCGCGCAATCGGATTGGTCAGGTAGAAATCTGCAATGGCCTGCTTGAACGCGCCACCCGACATGTCCCCCTGCGGTAATGGGCTAAGCGTTTGTTCCGCAACCACGTCAATCTTGCCAAGATGGGGCACCTCGTCGATCAGCATGTGGCGCAGCTGTGCAATGCTGTCGTAGGGTAGTTGCGCGCCCAGTTCGGCGGACAGCGCCCGCAGGATCGACCAGTTTTCCTTGGCCTGCCCCGGTGCGAACCCGGCGCGCAGGGCAAGCTGCGGACGTCCTTCCGTGTTAACGAAAAGACCCGGTTCCTCAGTATAGGCTGCGCCCGGTAGAATGATATCGGCGCGGTGTGCACCCCGGTCACCATGGCTGCCCTGGTAGATCACGAACGGTCCGGCCTCGATCTCGATCTCATCCGCGCCGAGATTATAGATCACCTCCGCCTTGGACACGACGGCCATGCCGCCATCGTTGGTAGCGCCCACATCCAGCGCGCCAACACGTGCCGCAGCGGTGTGCAGCACCATGAAGGAAGAGTTGGTCGCCTCCGCCAGTGCCATGGCCGCGGCAAGCACTGCGTCGCCATCGTCGCGTTGCAGCGCGGCCTGACCCACGACGACAACCGAAGGCTTATCCGCCACGTCTGTATGATCGCGCCCCAGAAGCTCGGTAAGCGTGTCGGGTCCGGTGCCCAGATGCTTGTATTCATAAGTTAAATCGACTGCTTCACCGATCACCCCCACGCTCGCGCCCTTGGTCCACGCCTTGCGGATGCGCGCGTTCAGCACCGGCGCCTCGATGGCGGGGTTCGAGCCAATCAGCATGATCGCCTTCGCAGTGTCGAGCTCTTCGATGGTGGCCGTTCCGACATAGGCCGAGCGGTTCCGAGCCGGAAGGCGCGCACCGTCGGTGCGGCACTCCACGACACCGCCGCGCCCTTCGATCATCTGCTTCAGCGCAAAGATCGCCTCGACCGGCGCAAGATCTCCGACAATCCCGGCAACGTCCTTGCCTTCCATCGCCTTGGCGGCAGCGGAGAGGGCTTCGGGCCATGTCGCCGGTCGCAGCTTGCCGTTCTCGCGAACATAGGGCTGATCGAGGCGTTGACGCCGCAGCCCGTCCCACACGAAACGGGTCTTGTCCGAAATCCATTCCTCGTTCACACCATCGTGGTTGCGCGGCAAAAACCGCATCACTTCGCGGCCCTTGGTGTCTACGCGGATGTTGGACCCCAAAGCATCCATGACGTCGATGGATTCCGTTTTTGTCAGCTCCCACGGCCGCGCCGTAAATGCGTAAGGCTTTGAAACCAAAGCACCAACGGGGCAGAGATCGATGATGTTGCCCTGCAGGTTGCTGTCGAGCGTCTGACCCAGATAGGAGGTGATTTCCGCATCCTCACCGCGTCCGGTCTGGCCCATCTGGTGTATGCCCGCCACTTCCGTGGTGAAGCGCACACAGCGGGTGCAGGAGATGCAGCGGGTCATATGCGTCTCGACGAGGGGACCGAGATCAAGGTCTTCGGTCGCGCGTTTGGGTTCACGATACCGGCTGAAATCAACGCCATATGCCATCGCCTGATCCTGCAGGTCGCACTCGCCGCCCTGGTCGCAGATCGGGCAGTCAAGCGGGTGGTTGATCAGCAGAAATTCCATCACGCCTTCGCGGGCCTTCTTGACCATGGGCGAGTTGGTTTTCACAACGGGCGGCTGACCCTCGGGACCGGGCCGCAGATCCCTCACCTGCATCGCACAGCTTGCCGCCGGTTTCGGGGGGCCGCCGACCACTTCAACCAGACACATCCGGCAATTGCCGGCGATGGTCAGACGCTCGTGATAACAAAAACGCGGAATTTCGATGCCCGCCACTTCGCAGGCCTGGATCAGCGTCATCGCGCCATCCACTTCGATTTCCTGACCATCAATAATGACTTTGCGTAAGTCGCTCATATCATTTGCCTTTGTTCATCATCGCGCACTCCGCGCATACGTATTCTCAGCACGCGGCGCCGCGCGTCACTGCTTTTCCCGCAGCAGCACGCCGACCGTACTGTTACGCGATATCTCTGCCTTGCCCAACGCGCAGTAACCCGCCTCGTCCGTCGTCAGATCACGCTCGGCCATGTAGGCGGCCGCCCGGGCGCGCAAACGATCTTTCTCGGCGTCCGAATCCACATGCGCATCGATTTCCTTCTTGGTGTACCCCAGCGCCATAGCCTGACTGTTCAAGTCCTGCAACGCGCCCACCGCGCGGAAGATACGCGCCGAGATCACAGGACAGTTTTTGCGGATCTGATCCGCCAGCCCGATGGCAAAGAGCCCGTCATCAATGGATTTCACCTCGCGCAAGGGCGGGTTCGCCGCCGCGGCACCGGTCACCAGTAACGCCACCACGGTCGACAGTGTCAGAAGTCTTTTGCTCATATCCAGTCTCCCAAAGAGGGCGGAATGCCCCATCTGCCTGTGGATATGGGAAGCGGGATCCGTGCTATTCAATAGCAAGCCCGCGATGGCGGCTGTCGCCCGATATGAGGCGGCGCGGATCACAGCGGGCAGGCCCCCTCCAACGTCAGTGTATCATCAGATATTGGCAGTGTCTCGTCCGGGTCATCCGGCCCCACAACCCATTGAATGGCAGAGCTTCCGTATTCATTCACGCAATAGACCGTGGCCTCGTAGCGCGCCGCTTCCTTTGCCCCGAGCAGCGAGGCCGATACCGGGCGCGCGGTCACCTGAAACTTGTGGCGTTCATCCAGATCGCTCAGGCGGGTGCGGTAGAAATGCCCGTCAAACCGGATCTCATCGGCATCACTGCTGCATCCAGCGATGATACCCGCGGCCAAGATCAAACAGATGTAATTCTTCATACCACTCACTCCGCCGCCAAAGGCGCGCATCTGCCCGCCCGCCACTGGCTTGCTTCCTTCAGATGCGACCAGCCAAAAGCCTGATCACTGTCGCCAAGGGCTTTGAGATGCTCCAGCCGGTCCAGCGCTTCTGAAAGCGTCGGCTGATGCCCCTCAGGCACCCACCACATGACGAAATGCATCTTTCCCAACACCTCGAACCACTCTGCCCGACGTTCATAAAACTGTTTGTGCAGCGTGCCCCAGACAAATGTTTCCAACTGCTCGACCGTTTCCCAGACCGTGAGATTGGCGACATGCTGCGGGTCATCCCCGATAGCGTTTTCCGTGTTTCCCGTACCGGGTTCACCGGACCCCTCCATCATCCACACGAATCCCGGCATCCGTTTGCCAAGGCCGTTGATGCGGTCGAGGTTGGTCATGAACTCCGCCACGCGCGGGTCGTCTGTTGGCGCAACAAGGCGGCCCACGTTGAGTTCGGCAAGGTGATATCCACTCATGCCGCAACCCCGCATTGTTTTTGTTTCCACAGCTCCGCGTCCGTCAGGTAAGACCAGCCGAATGCCTGTTGCGTGTCGCCATGCTGCTCCAGATGGCGGAACCGTGCCATGGCCTCGGCGATCGACGGTCTATGGCTTTCTGGCACCCACCACATCACCAGCCGCAGTGTCTCCACCGCGCCGTACCATTCTTCCTTGCGGTCATAGAACTGCTTGTGCACCGTGTTCCAGACAAAATTTTCCAGGCTCGTGACGTCCTCCCAGACAGACAGGGTCGAGGCCGTGCGCGGGTTCCCCCCGAGCGGACCGTCCGGGTCAGCCTGCGCCGCTTCCATCGCCTCGCCGTCCATCATCCAGACAAAGCCGGGACTGCGTTGCGCGATCCCATTCACAAGATCCAGCCCGTTCAGGAAATCCGCCACGCGGGGATCGTCCCAATCGTATTGGAGCGTGCCGATGTTGAATTCGGCGAGATGCATCATTTGCACCTCACCACAGAAGCGCAAACGCCGGACATCTTAGAGCAGTCGGCAGGCCACCGCGGGTTACGGAGACAAAAAGACACATGCCGCTCCGACGAACGCCAACACCACAACAAACCCAAGCCGAGAGGCCCGGGAACGCCGGCGTGGGCAAGTTGTTCTGATCTGTCCATCCTGTTCATAGCAATGCTCGTCCAGCCCGTTATCTAGCTTCGCCCATGTCTGGCATGCCCCGCAAAACTGTGGCGTCGACAGACGTTGAACCAAAAAAACCAAGCATTCACTCCGCCGCCAACGCTGATACGCGCCCGGTCCGCTTATGCTTGATGCGGTCCTCTATCTCGTCGCGGAAATGACGGATCAGACCCTGAATGGGCCAGGCCGCAGCATCTCCCAAGGCACAGATCGTGTGGCCCTCGACCTGCTTGGTCACATCGAGCAGCATGTCGATCTCTTCGGGTTCCGCCTCGCCGGTGACCAGACGATCCATCACCCGCATCATCCAGCCGGTGCCTTCGCGGCAAGGCGTGCATTGTCCGCAGCTTTCGTGCTTGTAGAACTTCGACAGCCGCCAGATCGCCTTGATCACATCCGTGGAATTATCCATCACGATCACCGCCGCCGTGCCGAGGCCCGACCGCTGTTCGCGCAGGTAGTCGAAATCCATGATGGCGTCTTTCATGTCCTTGCCGGGGATCATCGGTACCGAGGACCCGCCAGGAATAACCGCCTTGAGATTGTCCCAGCCGCCGCGAATGCCGCCGCAGTGGGTCTCGATCAGCTCCTCGAAGGTGATCGACATCGCCTCTTCGACCACGCAGGGGTTGTTCACATGACCACTGATCGCAAAGAGTTTTGTCCCGGCGTTGTTCGCGCGACCAAATCCCGCGAACCACTCCGGCCCGCGGCGCAGGATCGTCGGCACTACGGCAATGGATTCCACGTTGTTCACCGTGGTCGGGCAGCCGTAGAGCCCCGCGCCCGCTGGAAACGGCGGCTTCATGCGCGGCATGCCCTTCTTGCCCTCAAGGCTTTCCAGCAACGCTGTTTCTTCGCCGCAGATATAGGCCCCAGCCCCGTGGTGCAGGTAGAGATCGAAATCCCAGCCCGATCCGCAGGCATTCTTGCCGATCAGCCCCGCGTCATAGGCCTCGTCAATCGCGGCCTGCAGCGCTTCTTTCTCGCGGATGTATTCGCCGCGGATGTAGATGTAGCAGGCATGCGCGTTCATCGCGAATGACGCGATCAGGCAACCCTCAACCAGCGTATGCGGATCATGGCGCATGATCTCGCGGTCCTTGCAGGTACCCGGTTCGGATTCGTCGGCGTTGACCACCAGGTACGCAGGCCGCCCATCGCTCTCCTTGGGCATGAAGGACCATTTCAGACCCGTCGGGAAGCCGGCGCCGCCCCGGCCCCGCAGACCGGAAGCCTTCATCTGGTCCACGATCCAATCGCGGCCCTTCTTGATGATCTCCGCCGTTCCATCCCAATGGCCCCGGTCTTGCGCGCCTTTCAGCGTGCGGTCATGCATGCCGTAGATATTGGTAAAGATGCGATCCTTGTCCTGAAGCATGACGCTTCCCCTTTTACTCGTTGCCGCGCGCGCCCTTGCGCGCGCGCCGTATCTGTAAAGACACCACCAAGGCCCAGAAAAGCCCCGCAAGTGCTGCAAAATCGAACAGGAATGCATAGCGCCCCGGCATCCCGAGCTTTGGCCCCAGCCAGAGCGCCAGCAGCCAGAGCACCATCGTTCCGACAATCACGAGGCTGACCAGCCGACCCTTTGCGGCAAGGGCAGCTTCCTGTGTCCGGGGGTCTTGATGTTGCGCACTCATTGCGGTTTCCCGCCCTTCTCCTGGTTGTTCCACTTCCTGTCGGAAGACGCTCTTAGTCTCCCTTGGCCAGCTCTTTGGCCTGTCCGACCCAGTCATCGCGTTCGATGCGGCCCTTGAACCGCAGACGTTCATCAACCCAGGCAATGTCAGTTTTCGTGAGGCTGGCGACCTGATCGAAATGCCAGATGCCCAGGCTGTTCAAGGTCTCTTCCAGCTTCGGACCGACGCCGTTGATCCGCTTGAGATCATCCGCGCCGCCAGCCCGCGGGGCATCAGAGAAGGCTGCCGGTCGGCTGACTTCCCCCGCCTCCTTCGCTGCTGCCGCCTTTTTGGGCGCTGCTTTCTTGGCCGCCGGTTTTTTTGCGGCCGGCTTCTTGGCCGTGGTTTTTGCGGCAGCCGGTTTCGGCGCTGCCGCCGCCGGCGTTTCAGTTGCAGCGGGCGCCGCAGCGGCGACAGGTGCCGGTGCTGGTGTTTCCGCGCGCTTGGCGGGTTCCGGCGCATCGCCCGCAGCAGCCCTGGCGTTCAGTTCACCCGGCGCAGGCAGCGGGCGGGTCATGATCCAGCTGATCAGCGCACCGAAAACGACAAAGATGACGAAGCCGGCAAAAGCACCCTGCATGAAGCTCCAGCCTCCCAGCACCCACAGCAACACGGCCGCAAGCACGCCCCCGGCCAGTGCCACCAGCCAGCTGCCAAGTGCCATTCCGATCATTCCTTGATTATTGTCCATCCCAGTCTCTCTTTCCGGTCTTTGGGTGTTACGCTTGGTGCGCACCCGCTTCCACCGTTTCTGAAAATTATGTCGCCTCGTCTTCCGCAAGGTCTCTTGCTTGTTTTACCCAGTTGTCCCGACTAACGCGCCCTTTGAAGCCTTCCAGGTTATCATCCACCCAGGCGATCTCCTCCGCGGTCCATGCCGCCACCTGATCGAAGTGGAAAAATCCCATGCCATTCAGCATTTTTTCAAGCTTGGGGCCGATGCCTTTGATCTTCTTGAGATCGTCGGCACCAGAGTCACGGGCCTGTGCCAGTGTCTCGGGTTTCGTGCCCTCGCTTGCGACCGGTTGCGGAGCCGCGGTGGCTGTCGCCTTGGGCGGGCGCGGTCTGGCGGGCTTATTCGCAGGCTTTCCTTGCCATGGCATGACCAGCGGCACTTCGGTCCCGTCAATGCGTTTGACGGTGTCGCCAATGTCCACGGCCAGTTGCACGGAGGCATTGTATTGCGTCTTGCCGCTGTCGTAGTCGGTCAGAGAGGTCAGCCCCTTGAGCGGCTCCGCCGCGTAGCGGCCATTCTGCGGGCCGGGCACGGGCACCGAGCCTGCGGCCAGTTCGTCAATGATTTCACCCACCCGCTCTGCCGTGAGGTCCTCGTAGTAGTCCTTGCCGATCTGCGCCATCGGCGCGTTCGAGCAGGAGCCCAGGCATTCGACTTCTTCCCAGCTGAAATTGCCATCCGCCGACAGCGCGTGTGGCTCGGGTGCGATTTTCTCCTTGCAGACGGCGACAAGATCCTCGGCCCCGCAGATCATGCAGGAGGTTGTGCCGCAGACCTGAATATGAGCGATTTTTCCAACCGGTTGCAGTTGGAACATGAAGTAGAAGGTGGCGACTTCCAGCGCCCGGATGTAGCTTAGCCCCAGCATGTCCGCGACGGCCTCGATCGCGGGCTTGCTGAGCCAGCCTTCCTGCTCCTGCGCGCGCCACAGGATCGGAATGATGGCGCTGGCCTGACGGCCTTCGGGATACTTGGTGATCTGCCCTTCCGCCCAGGCCAGATTGTCCGGCGTGAAGGCGAATGTGTCGGGTTGATCAGGATGGAGACGGCGGAGCATTCAGTCGAACCTCAGTACTTGCGGAGGCTGCGGGAGCCTCCGGCGGGGATATTTAAGAACCAGAGAAAGGCGGACGGTTTCATCGGTCAATCTCTCCGAAGACCACGTCCATGGTGCCGATGATCGCGGCCACATCGGCCAGCTGGTGCCCCTTGGACATGTGGTCCATCGCCTGCAGATGCAAAAAGCCCGGCGCACGCAGCTTGGCGCGATAGGGTTTGTTGGTGCCATCGGCCACCAGATAGACGCCGAATTCGCCCTTCGGCGCCTCGACTGCGCAGTAGACCTCGCCCTCGGGCACGTGGAAGCCTTCGGTGTAGAGTTTGAAGTGGTGGATCAGGCTTTCCATCGAGGTTTTCATGTCAGAGCGGCTCGGCGGGGTGATCTTGCCGCGGGCGAGGATGTCGCCCTGCCCGTCCGGCGCGCGCAGTTTCTCGATGGCCTGATGGATGATCGAGACCGACTGGCGCATTTCTTCCATGCGCACAAGATAGCGGTCGTAGCAGTCGCCGTTCTTGCCCACGGGGATCTGGAAGTCGAACTCGTCGTAGCATTCGTAGGGCTGCGCGCGGCGTAAATCCCAGGCGAGGCCTGAGCCGCGCACCATCACGCCCGAGAAGCCGTATTCGAGGATATCTTCTTCGGTCACCACGCCGATGTCCGCGTTACGCTGTTTGAAGATGCGGTTTTCCGTGAGCAGCCCGTCGATGTCGGCCATCACCCGCGGGAATTCCTTGGCCCAGGTCTCGATATCGTCGATCAGCGCGTCGGGCAGGTCCTGATGCACACCGCCCGGGCGGAAATAGGCCGCGTGCAGCCGCGCGCCGCAGGCGCGTTCGTAGAAGACCATCAGCTTTTCACGTTCCTCAAAGCCCCAGAGCGGCGGGGTCAGCGCGCCCACATCCATGGCTTGGGTGGTGATGTTCAGCAGGTGGTTGAGCACCCGTCCGATCTCGCAGAAAAGCACGCGGATGAGGGATGCGCGGCGGGGCACTTCGACACCCGTCAGCTTCTCGATGGCCAGGCACCAGGCATGCTCCTGGTTCATCGGCGCCACATAGTCGAGCCGGTCGAAATAGGGCAGGTTCTGCAGGTAGGTCCGGCTTTCCATCAGCTTCTCGGTGCCACGGTGCAACAGCCCGATATGCGGGTCACAGCGCTCGACGATCTCGCCGTCAAGCTCCAGCACCAGCCGCAGCACGCCATGCGCCGCCGGGTGCTGCGGCCCGAAGTTGATGTTGAAGTTGCGGATCTTCTGCTCGCCCGTCAGGGCGTCTTCAAAGCCTTTGCTTCCGTCCATCATTTCTTGTCACCATATGTTAGGGAAATCATTAGCCAGCGACCAACGCGAAATCCCGAAAACTGTGCGGCTATCATTGCTGCAACCAGAGCCACCACAAAGGAAAGGTAGCGAAGAGTTGCCAATTCTTCGAAGACCACAGAAGATCCCTCAACTGCAAAAACCCCAACGAACGCAGGCCAAACCAAGATGCATGCCATCAATCCCAGAAGCACGCATGCCCAAAGCACAACCATCCTATGCCGACGAGGTAGACCGCGCGAGCCTCGAAGAAATCCTTCCATGAACGGCAGTACGAAGCCAACAACGACAAAACTGGTATTGCCTGAAACCGCAGCCATCACCGCTTCTCCAGTTCTTGCAGCTTCAGGCCCATCCACCACAGCAGCGCAATCGTGCCCAGCGGGATCAGGCAGGCCGCCGCCCAGTATTTGTTGATGCCGAAGAACGGCAGCAGCTTGATCATCGGGATCGCTGTCGCCGCCGAGAGGATGAGCCACCAGACGCCGCCCATCTACTTGGCCTCCTGCTTTTCATCTCCTGGCAGGATGTATTCCGCGCCTTCCCAGGGAGACATGAAATCGAACTGCCGGTATTCCTGTACAAGGCTCACGGGCTCGTAAACCACGCGCTTCTGCGCCTCGTCATAGCGCACTTCGGTGTAGCCGGTGGTCGGGAAATCCTTGCGCAGTGGGTAGCCGCGAAACCCGTAGTCCGTGAGGATGCGCCGCAGGTCCGGATGGCCCGTAAAGAGGATGCCGAACATGTCGAACACTTCGCGTTCGAACCAGTTGGCCGACGGATGCACATCGATGATCGACGGGACCATCTCGTCCTCGCGGATGCTGACGCGCAGGCGGATGCGGTGGTTCTGATACATCGACAGCAGGTGGTAAACAACGTCGAACCGCTTGGCACGCCCCGTGTAATCCACCGCCGTGATGTCGACGAGCGAAGAGAACTTGCACGTGACATCCGTCTTCAGAAACTCGACCAGTCCCGTGATGTTGGAGGGGGTCACGTCGAGGTTCAGCTCGCCATGGGTGACATCCCAGGCCAGCACGCAATCGGTGCGTTTGGCTTCGATATAGCCGCCAAGTTCTTTCAATGCGTCAGACATGGTCAGCCCCCGTTAGCGAACGATTGTGCCGGTGCGGCGGATTTTGCGTTGCAGCTGCATGATGCCGTAAAGCAGTGCCTCGGCGGTCGGCGGGCAGCCGGGCACATAGACATCGACCGGCACGATGCGGTCACAGCCGCGCACAACGGAATAGCTGTAGTGGTAGTAGCCGCCACCGTTGGCGCAGGACCCCATGGAGATCACGTAGCGCGGCTCGGGCATCTGGTCGTAGACCTTGCGCAGGGCGGGCGCCATCTTGTTGGTCAGCGTGCCGGCGACGATCATCAGATCCGACTGGCGCGGGCTGGCGCGCGGGGCTGTGCCAAAGCGTTCCAGATCGTATCGCGGCATGGAGGTGTGCATCATCTCCACCGCACAGCAGGCAAGACCGAATGTCATCCAGTGCAGCGAACCGGTGCGCGCCCAGTTGATAATGTCCTCGGTCGAGGTCAGCAGGAAGCCCTTGTCCTGCAATTCGCGGTTCAGGTCCTGCGTGGCGACGTCGCGGTCCACACCCGCAACGTTGGCTCCGGCGGCTACTGCCATTCCAGCGCTCCTTTTTTCCATTCGTAGGCAAAGCCGATCGTCAGCACGGCCAGGAACACCATCATTGACCAGAAACCTACGATGCTCACATCCTTGAAGGCGACGGCCCAGGGGAAGAGGAAAGCAATCTCCAGATCGAAGATGATGAAGAGGATCGAGACGAGGTAAAACCGCACGTCGAATTTCATCCGCGCATCGTCAAATGCATTGAACCCGCATTCATAGGCAGAGACCTTTTCGGGGTCCGGATTGCGCACCGCCACGATCACGGCAGCAAGGATCAGAACAAGGCCTAAGCCTATGGCCACAGCCAGAAACATGAGGATGGGAAGGTATTCCCGCAGCATCTCGTCCAAGACATGGCTCCTTTTGTCTGCTCAGGCGTGCGACAGGTCACGCTGCCCCGCAGCGTATGGGGCTGCAAAGGGTTTACGCGTGTGGCATGGCAGGGTCAACGGGCGGAAGGGTGTTTTCAAGGGTTCAAGTCCCGGAATTCGCCAAAAATTCCAAGTGCGCGCGTTTTTGATCAGGCGCCACAGCAAGGGCGGTTGGAGGCGCATTCGTCGGCGATATTCACATCGGCCGCCAGACCCTCGTGCCCGGTTCCTCCTGTCCGCCGGGTTGTGATGGGCACGGATTTCCCGGGGGCTTTGCCACGAGCGCTCTGGGTCCTTTCGAGGATTTACGGGGCCCAGGACGCTTTGCGTTTGTCAAAGAACGCGCCGATACCCTCTGTGGCCTCCGGGCTTTCCCATTGGGACGCGAGCGCGGCGATGGTGTGATCCACCACTTCCGTGTCAATGCGCGGGCCAAGATCGCGCGCCAGTTTCTTGGCCGCCGCAACCGCTCCGGGGGCACAGGACAGGTAGGGTGCAACCTCGCGTTCGATGGCGGCCGCGAGATCCTCCGCGGGCACACTCCGCGCCAGAATGCCCAAATCCACGGCTTCCCCGGCATCAAACAGCCGGGCCGACATGAACACCCGGCGCGCGCGCCCCTCGCCCATCCGGGCCAGCACGTAAGGCCCGATGGTGGCTGGGATCAGCCCAAGGCGGGTTTCCGTCAGGCCGAGTTTCGCGGTATCCACCCCAAGCGCAACGTCGCAGACGCAGGCCATCCCGATCCCGCCGCCGAAAGCATTGCCCTGCACCGCCCCGATCAACGGCTTGGGCAGCGTGTTCAGCGCGCCCAGCATCGTTGCCAGCTTGCGCGCCTCGGCGCTGCGGGTCTCGGCATCCATCGACATCTGGTCCCGCATCCACGCAAGATCGCCCCCCGCGCAAAAAGACTTTCCCGCCCCCGTCAGCACCACGACCCGTATCGCGTCATCGGCGGCGATCTTTGCCGCTGCATCGGTAAGGTCGGCCAGCATCTGTGCAGACATCGCATTGTGCTTGTCGGGCCGGTTGAGGGTCAGGGTCGCCACGCCGCGCGCGTCGGTTTCCAAGGTGATCGTCTCAAACATCCTGCTTCTCCAATCCGGGAATGGCGCGTCCTGCGCGCAGCCAGTCATCGTGCACCCACACCATCCGGTCCACGAACCAGATCTTTGGCAGCGCCGTCAAAATCATGCCAAAGACGGCACCTTCCCACCAAAATACCCATAATCCCCAGACCATGATCGCAGCACCCGGCAGGCTCAAGCCGCTCAGAACGACGGCCGCGCGACGATGATGCGGCGCGATCTCGTGGCGGTGGTTGAGGAAAACACGCTCCCCCAGAACCCCTTTGCTCATCCAGTTGTCGAGGCGCCTGGGAGGCGGAAACACACGCGGATTGGCCCAGATCCACACAAGGGCAAGCGTCACCGGGACCAGCGCCCATGCGCCTATCCACGCCCTGCTCCAGATTGCCAGAACCAGCAAAGGCAGACAGGTCATCATCCGCGTCCAGCCCGACAAGGGGTTCGCGTGGCGCAACCAGCTCCGGTCGTCCATCGTCATCATCCGCTCGGTGGCCTTGAACAGATCCATCGCCGTGCCGCCCGTCAGTCCGTTCTCATGGCCCGCGCCATCCCTGCTGCCTCTTCGATCACCTCAAGGTCCAGCCCGGTCTCATACCCCAGCGCGGCCAGGTGCCGGGCGACAGTTTCGGTCGCGACATTTCCGGCGGCACCCGGTGCATAGGGGCACCCGCCAAGGCCACCGACAGCTGCATCGAAGACGCGCAGCCCGAGGCTGAGGGAGGCATCGATATTGTCTATCGCCCTTCCCTGCGTGTCATGGTAATGGCCCGCCAGCCGGCCTGCGGGCACCACGTCCCGGACCGCAAGGAGCATGCGCGCGATGCTGTCCGGCGTACCCGCCCCGATGGTGTCACCGAGGCTGATCTCATAGCAGCCCATGCCAAAAAGCTTGTCGGCCACTTCGGCAACAGCCGACGGGGCGACCGTGCCGTCATACGGGCATTCAATGACGCAAGACACATATCCGCGCACCGGCAGGTCAATATGGCGCGCCTCTTCCAGAACAGGTGTGAAACGGTCAATGCTTTCAGCGATGCTGGCGTTGATATTCGCCTTGGAGAAGCCTTCCGACGCAGAGGCAAAAATCGCGATTTCATCCGCGCCGGCGGCTTTCGCATCCTCGAAGCCGCGCAGGTTGGGCGTCAGGGCGGCATATCGCACGCCTTCTGCCCGAGTGATCCCGGCAAGCACCGCCGCCGACCCCGCCATCTGAGGCACCCATTTCGGCGACACGAAACTTGCAGCTTCGATCCGGCGAAACCCCGCCCGGCTCAGCGTATCGATCAGGGCAAACTTTTCCGCCACCGGAATGTCGCGCGCCTCGTTCTGCAGCCCGTCACGCGGCCCCACCTCGAAAATCTCACATGGCCCCAGACTCATCGCGCATTCTCCCCTTTGGTCGCACTCACCATCACTCTAACGGCCACGGCGCGTAAAAGTCTCGGTCATAAATGCCATCGCCACACGGCAGGGACGCCGTGAAACCCTCGCGGGCGGTGATCCGAGCATACCAGTCGGCGGTGGCTGGGAAATCCTCCAGCCGGGCAAAGTGGCGCGCCATGTAAACAGCCTGTCCGACCGAGATATCGACAGCGGAAAATCCGGACGTGAGCAGATAGTCGCGTTTGCGCGCAGGCGGGTTCAGCCGTGCTTCGATCGCAGCATAGCATTTCGTGACGCGGGCGGCTTCGAGTTTCATCACGATAGGGCTGCGCATGTGATCCTCCCGCAGGGCCACATGCTGCTGGGTCAGGGCGGCGGTGTGCTGGCTCACCGTTTCGGAAAAGTGAAGCCAGACCAGCCACGACATCCGGTCCGGGCTGCCGGGCATCCGCCCCAGCCGGTCGGGGCTGAATCTTTCGCACAGATATTCTGTGATCGCACCGGTTTCAAACATCCGTTCCCCGTCGATTTCCAGCGCGGGCACCCGACCGGCAGGCGACAGGCTGAGGAATTCCGGCGCCCGCAGGGTTCTGTCAAACGGGTAGCTGCGCAGTTGGAACGGCATGCCAAGCTCGTTCAGCAGCCAGAGCGTTCGCATCGACCGGGTTTGCGGACAGTGGTGCAGCGTGATCACGGGGTATCGTCCTCCGGCTTCAGGCGGATCAGGGCCGCCCCCGCCTCGACCTGCTCCCCGGCCTGCGCCATGACCTCGGCGATCACCCCATCCCGCGCGGCAAGCAGCGCATGTTCCATTTTCATCGCTTCCAGCACGGCCAGCCGGTCCCCCTTGGCAACGGCCTGATCGACAGTGGCCGTGATGGTCTTTACCAGGCCAGGCATGGGAGCCTCGATCAGGTTGCCGTCGCCCGCCGCCCCGCTGGCCCGGTCCAGAGGATCGATGATATGAAACGCGAGCCCGTAGCCATCAAAGACCGTGACTACCCGCCCGGCAACAGCCACGGCGGGTGCCGGATGTCCGCCGATGTACCAAACCCTGCCCTGACGATGCGCGTCGACCGTCTCATCCGCAAGTTGCCAGCGTTGCCGGTCGGTGCTCAGCACCTCGACGCGCAGGTCGATTTCGTCATCCTGCCAGACCAGGTGCACGGACCGGCTGAGCGGTTGCCAGAGCGCAAATCCAGCTTGCACGCCGGGATCGAACAGGCCCAGGGCGGCCATTCCGGCTGCCACTTTGTGATGCGCCGCCGCCTCGGGTGCGACCGTCAGGCTGTCGATCTCGCGCCCGATCAGCCCGGTATCGACCTCGCCACGCCCAAAGCCCGCGTGCCCGGCAAGCGCGCCCAGAAAGGCAAGATTTGTCACCGTACCAGCCACCTGCGTGCCCGCAAGCCCGGTGGCAAGACGCGACAAGGCCACCGCGCGGTTTGGACCATGCACGACCAGCTTGGCGATCATCGGGTCGTAAAAGGGGCTGATCGTGTCACCGGCGCGGACGCCGCTGTCAGCGCGCAGATTGCCGGGAAACTCCAGATGGCTGAGTGTGCCAGTCGCGGGCAGGAATCCGGCGGGCACATCCTCGGCATAGAGCCGTGCTTCGAAGGCATGGCCGTCGATCTTGAGGTCCGCCTGCTCCCGTGGGAGGGGTTCACCAGCGGCCACACGCAGCTGCCATGCTACCAGATCAATGCCGGTGATCGCCTCCGTCACCGGGTGTTCGACCTGCAGGCGCGTGTTCATCTCCATGAAATAGAAGCCGTCGGGCGACAGACCCTGCGAGCTATCGACGATGAACTCCACCGTGCCCGCGCCGCTGTAGTTGATGGCTTCGGCAGCACGCACCGCCGCCGCCCCCATCGCGGTGCGCATCTCTGCGGTCATGTCGGGCGCAGGGGCCTCTTCGATGACTTTCTGGTGGCGGCGCTGTAGCGAACAGTCCCGCTCGAACAGATGCACTGCCCTGGCGCCATCACCAAAGACCTGCACTTCGATGTGCCGCGGTTGCGTGACGAATTTCTCCACCAGCACATCGGCGTTACCAAAGGCCGTCTTGGCTTCTGACCGGGCTGACACAAGTGCCGCCTCGAAATCACCCGGCGTCTCGACCAGTCGCATGCCCTTGCCACCGCCGCCCGCAACGGCCTTGATCAAGACCGGATAGCCGATCTTGTCTGCCTCGGCAGCCAGCAGCTTATCGTCCTGATCCGCCCCGTGATACCCTGGCACCACCGGCACGCCCGCCTTCACCATCAGGGCCTTGGCCGCGTCTTTCAGGCCCATCGCGCGAATGGCCGAGGCCGATGGCCCGATGAACACCAGCCCTGCCGCTTCCACCGCTTCCACGAAGTCGGGGTTTTCGCTGAGAAACCCGTAGCCGGGGTGGATCGCCTGCGCGCCGGTGTCGCGTGCGGCCTGAATAATCGCATCGCCGCGCAGATAGCTGTCTGCCGGGGCCGACCCACCGATATGCACCGCCCTGTCGGACATCGCGACGTGTTTGGCGGCAGCATCCGCGTCGGAGTAGACCGCCACGCACCGCACGCCCATCGCACGGGCGGTCTCCATGACCCGGCAGGCAATCTCACCACGGTTTGCAATCAGGATTGTGTCAAACATGCCCCGGCCCTTTCGTTTCATACTGCCCCGCGCTGCCGCCAGTCTGTCGCCGCAGGGCGTTCTTGAAAAACTGCTTCAGATTCATTTTCCGAAATCCCCGACCCCTTCGAAACGCCCCGCCAACATGTCCACCTGCCCAAAAGGGATGTGTGCGACCCCGACCGTTCGGATGCCGCGCGCCAACGGGCCACGCCACTTCGGCGCGATGTCGGTGTGTTTGGCGTAGGCGGGGACGAAGCGGCCCGCCGCACGCTCTGCGCTGGCAGGGCGGGAAAGACATGACGGGGTAACAGGCAAGGGGCGACATCGGCATATCACATACGGAAGACGCCGAAGCGCGTCTCTTCGATTGGGGCATTCAACGCTGCCGAAAGCGACAAGGCCAGCACATCGCGCGATTTGCGCGGGTCGACAATGCCATCATCCCACAGCCGGGCCGAGGCATAAAGCGGGTGGCTTTGCCGTTCGAACATATCGATTGTCGGCTGTTTGAACGCGGCCTCATCCTCAGCCGACCAGCTGTCCCCCGCGCGCTCGATGGCGTCGCGTTTGACGGTGGCCAGAACGCCCGCCGCCTGGGCCCCGCCCATCACCGAAATGCGGCTGTTGGGCCAGGTCCACATGAAGCGCGGCGAGTAGGCGCGCCCCGCCATGCCGTAATTGCCCGCCCCGAAAGAACCGCCGACCAGCATGGTGATCTTGGGCACATTGGTCGAGGCGACAGCCGTCACCATCTTGGCGCCGTGGCGCGCGATGCCTTCGTTCTCATACTTGCGGCCGACCATGAAGCCGGTGATGTTCTGTAGGAAAACCAGCGGGATACGACGTTGCGAACACAGTTCGACGAAATGCGCGCCCTTCTGGGCGGATTCCGAGAACAGCACGCCGTTGTTCGCGATGATCCCGATGGGACAGCCCTTCAGATGCGCAAATCCGGTGACCAGCGTCTCACCGAAACGTGGCTTGAATTCGTCAAAACGCGACCCGTCCACGAGCCGCGCGATCACCTCGCGAATGTCATACGGGGTGCGCAGATCGGCGGGCACAACGCCGAGGATTTCCTCGGGATCATACACCGGGTCTTCGGGCGTCTCCCATTGCACGGTTGATGGCTTGGCACGGTTCAGTGAGGCCACGGCCCGGCGTGCCAGCGCCAGCGCATGTGCATCATCCTCCGCCAGATAATCCGCCACGCCGCTGAGGCGTGTGTGCACATCGCCGCCGCCAAGGTCTTCGGCGCTGACCACCTCGCCCGTGGCCGCCTTGACCAGTGGCGGCCCGGCCAGAAAGATGGTGCCCTGATCGCGCACGATGATTGTTACGTCAGACATTGCAGGCACGTAGGCGCCACCGGCCGTGCAGGAACCCATGACCACCGCGATCTGGGGAATGCCCTGCGCGCTCATCCGGGCCTGATTGTAAAAGATGCGGCCAAAGTGATCGCGGTCGGGGAACACCTCATCCTGGTTGGGCAGATTGGCCCCGCCGCTATCCACCAGGTAGATGCAGGGCAGCCGGTTGTCCTGCGCGATCTCCTGTGCGCGCAGGTGCTTTTTGACCGTCATCGGATAGTAGGTGCCGCCCTTTACGGTGGCATCGTTGCACACCACCATGACCTCCTGGCCCTGGACCTGCCCGATGCCCGCAATCACCCCCGCGCAAGGCGCTGCGCCCTGGTAAAGACCGTGCGCGGCCGTCGCGCCCACTTCCAGAAACGGGCTGCCGGGATCGAGAAGGTTTGCCACCCGGTCGCGCGGCAGCATCTTGCCCCGGCTGATGTGGCGGGCACGGGATTTTTCGCCTCCGCCCAAGGCGGCGGCCTCTGCTGCGGCGGCAATCTCCGCCAATGCATCAAGATGGGCCGCGCGGTTTGCCTTGAAACTCTCCGAGCTCGGCAACGCCTGTGATGTCAGTTTCATCTGGTCTCCTTCACTCCGAAAACGGGTGCCTTGCGGCTCATCATGTCTGGGGCATCGCGGCACGTCCGGCTGGTGCACCCCGCGTCGACAGCCCGCCCGAAGCCACCAACCCGCCCAGCCGGTTGACGTGGTATTCGTATCTGCCGCCGGACCCGGACGGATCCGGCCCGCAGCGCACCACCAGCCAGACGCCCCGATCCCTGCCGGGATAGGCAACGCAGTCGGACAGCGCGGCCCCCGGACCTGCCGCCTCGAGATAGCGTTTCGCGTAAGTCGTGATCACATCCGTCTCCGTTATCGTTGCCGCAATCCACCCCAGTCGGAACCCCCAGACCGCAAGGCCCGTTATCAAAAGGACCAATGGTGCCCACCAAAGCCAACGGTTCATGGCCCAAAACGGGTCTCCAACCGGATCGCCTGCGCCGCAGTCAGCTCCATCATGCAGGCGACCGTCGCCGGGCCACCCCCGGTACCACCACCCCACAGGCTCCTTTCGTACGTGCAGGCAGCATCGCGGTAGGATATCCATGACCGTTGCATATTGCGCAGCGTCTCCGCCTCCTTCGCAACCGACTGACCATAGCCGACCGCTTCCTTGTCCCTGACCTTCGCCTCCGCCATCCGCGCCTGGTAGTTCTGGTTGAGCATAAGGTCCCAAAGCCGCCATTCACGGTCAAAGCAGTCCACCATGCCGACGGTTGTCTGCCCGCCCGGCGCATTGATGCAATTTCCGGCAGACAGCCCCGCACACATCAGACGCGCGGCATGATCTTCTGTTCGGGTCAGGCAGGCCAGTGTCGCATCGCCGCTAAAATGCACGTCCTGCGCCGACACCGACATCGGCAGCGCGAGGGTCAAAACAAGAAGAAATCGCATCACGCCCCACCTCCAGCCCGGCAGAAGCGGCCCACACATAATGGCAGCCCACGTTGGCGGCGTCTTTGCACCTGCGGCAATCTTGCACAGGCTGAATCGACCGCCTTTTGATCTGCATCAACACGGTTTTCCCGCAGCCGGCGCATCACCCTCCTGAACCACAAGAAGGAATGGAAACCACCATGAAAATCACGGCTAAAACTCTTCTCATGAGCAGCGCTCTGGCGCTTTTCGCTGCGCCGGCGCTGGCGCAGTCTCAGGGAGATTGGACAATCGGTCTGGGCCTCGCCACCATCAACCCGAAATCCGGCAATGGCACCCTCGCGGGGGGCGAAGCCGACATTGGCGACGACGAGAGCATTACTTTCACTTTCGAATACTTCATTCGCGATAACCTCGGTATCGAGCTTCTGGCGGCAACGCCCTTCGAACATGACATCTCGATTGCCGGGATCGGCGCCGCGGGCAGCACCAAGCACCTGCCGCCTACCCTGTCGCTGAACTATCACTTCCCGACGGCGACCGCGTGGAAGCCTTATGTCGGCGCGGGCATCAACTACACCACCTTCTTTGACGAGGAATCGCCATTGGGCACACTGGAACTGGATAACTCCTGGGGCTTTTCGGTGCAGGCAGGTGTCGATTACCAGATCAGCGACGCGGGCGCGGTGCGTCTGAATGTGCGCTGGTTCGACATCGACGCAGACGCCAGGCTCAACGGTGCCGCCATTGGTACGGCCGAGATCGACCCCTTCCTCTTCGGCATCGCCTACGTGCACCGCTTCTGAGCCTGCGGGCGCGCTGGAGGACGGGACAAGATTTGCTGACGCGGTGGATGTCATCGGGTCAGCTCATCGCTGTCATCATTTCGCGCCCCACAAGCATGCGCCGGATTTCCGACGTGCCGGCACCGATCTCCATCAGCTTGGCATCGCGGAAAATCCGCGCCACGGGACTGTCGTTAAGAAACCCCGCCCCGCCCATCGCCTGCACCGCCTGATGCGCCTGTTTCATCGCCTCCTCGGAGGCGTAGAGGCAACAGGCCGCGGCGTCCTGCCGGGTCACATCCCCGCGGTCGCAGGCCTTGGCCACTTCGTACACATAGGCGCGCGCTGAATTCATCGCGGTGTACATATCGGCGATCTTGCCCTGCATCAGCTGAAAACTCCCGATCGGCTGGCCGAACTGCTTGCGCTCGCTCAGGTACGGCATGATCGCGTCGAGACAGGCGGCCATGATGCCGGTGCCGATCCCGGCCAGCACGACGCGTTCGTAATCGAGGCCGGACATCAGCACCCGCACCCCCTTGCCTTCTTCGCCCAAAACATTCTCGAACGGGACTTCAACGTCCTCGAATATCAGCTCTGCAGTGTTGGAGCCGCGCATGCCCAGCTTGTCCAAATGGGGGGAGGTCGAGAAACCGGTCATCTCCTTTTCGATCAGAAAGGCGGTGATGCCCTTGCTGCCCGCGTCGGGGTCGGTCTTGGCATAGACAACCAGCGTGTCCGCATCCGGCCCGTTGGTGATCCAGTATTTCGTGCCATTCAGGCGGTAATGGTCGTTGCGCTTCTCGGCGCGCAGCTTCATCGAGACGACGTCGGAGCCTGCCCCCGCCTCTGACATTGCCAATGCACCGACGTGCGCACCCGAAATAAGACCGGGCAGGTATTTCTGCTTTTGCTCATCCGTCCCGTTGAGCTTGATCTGATTGACGCACAGGTTCGAATGCGCCCCGTAGGACAGGGACACGGATGCGCTCGCGCGGGCGATCTCCTCAATGGCCACGGTATGGGCGAGATACGACATGCCGGCGCCCCCGAACTCTTCCGGGACCGTGATGCCCAGCAACCCCAGCTCGCCCATCTCCGGCCAAAGCTCCGGCGGAAAGGTGTTTTTCGCGTCGATCTCGGCTGCCATCGGTTTCACGCGATCCTGCGCCCACCGGTGCACCATGTCGCGCAATGCGTTTACGTCTTCGCCCAGATCGAAAGCCATGGTTGCCATAAACATCGCGCAGCACTCCCCTCGGATTTTATTGAACGCATGTTCAAAAATGACATAGCCCTGTCCCTCGGTCAAGCTTTCAAACGGCGAACCGCAGAGGATCGGCTCAAGCGCCCCCTGCCAGGAGAAACCTCGACAGTGTCATTCGGCGGCGGTCGACTGATCCTGAAAGACAGCACTGACCTCGGCCCGGATGATCCGCGCGATCAAGGCGCAATCCTGCAGCGAGAAGGTCAGCGGCACACGCATGTCAACGATGCCCGCAAGCACCCGGTCGGTGTCGGGCATTGCGGGTGTATCCGCATACCGCCAGCTGTCATAGCGGCTGGTAAAGCCCACGGGCTTCGCCCCGCCAAACCACTTGAGTTCGACCCCGCGCGCGGCACAGCGCGCCACGACGTCACGCACATCCCTTGCGGGCCAGTCCAGCAGGAGAAACTGGATGGACGAGCCGACAATCGTCTCCTGCTCCGGGCGGTCGATCACGGTCAGGCCCGGCGTATCGCGCAGCCCCTGTTCCAGACAAGAATAGCGCTCGTTCCAGCGGGCGCATTGCGTGGCAAGATCGGCCACCTGCGGGCGCAGGATGGCCGCGCGCAGATTGTCCATCCGACCGGAAATGTTCGGGGTCTCATAGCGAATTTGCTCAAACGCCTCTTTCGGGGGCGCTGCCAGGTGGCGTTCAAAGAGCATGTATGACCCCGACAGGATCACCGCGCGTGCTGCGATCTCGGCAGCGTCGGTGACCAAAAACCCACCTTCGCCCGAATTGACGTGTTTATATGTCTGGCAGGAATAGCACCCGACAGCGCCGTGCCGGCCGGAAGGGACTTCGTTCCACGCCGCCCCCATCGTATGCGCGCAGTCTTCGATCACCGTGATGCCTGCCGCGTCACAGATCTGCATCAGCCGGTCCATGTCGCAGATATGTCCCCGCATGTGGCTGAGCAGCAGCACCTTTGCGGCATCCGCCTTTTGCGCCAGATCGTCCAGGTCTATCGTCAGCGCTTCCGTGACGCCGACAAAAACCGGCCTGCCCCCGACGGCGGCAATGGCCCCGGGCACGGGCGCCAGTGTGAAGGCGTTGGACAGCACCGGATCGCCCGGTTTGACTCCGACCGCGCGCAGGGCCGTGGCCATCGCGTACCCGCCCGAGGCCACCGCAAGGCAGTACTTGGCACCGACAGAGGCTGCAAATTCCTGTTCCAGAAGGGCTGTTTCGGAAATCTCTTCCGCGATTGTGTTGTACCGGTGCAACCGGCCATGGCGCAGCACGGCCAAGGCAGCGTCAATACCTGCTTCCGGGATCGGTTCCTGTTGGGTGAAACTACCTTTGAAAATCTCTGTCATATGCGCCCTCTCACGACTGGGACTGTGGGCGGACAACGCATCTTGGTCAAGCCAGCAAGCGGTCCACAAGATCGGGAAGATCGGCGTAATCCTGCAACAGCGCTTCGGGCTGAAGTGCGGCCATATCCCCGCCCGCAGGTCCGAAGGTCACCAGTATGCAGGGCACATTTGCGGCGCGCGCGGTGTTTCTGTCGGTGTCGGAATCCCCGATCAGAACGCATTTCATCGGGTCGCCGCCCGCGCGTCGCGCCGTCTCGTAAAGCGGTTCCGGATCAGGTTTGCGGACAGGCAGGGTATCCGCACCGATCAACGCGGCAAAGGCGTTGCGTACACCCAGGCGCTGCAACAGGGTGTCTGCCAGCGCTTCCGGCTTGTTGGTGCAGATGCCCACGCCGTATCCATTGGTTTTCAACCGGTCGACCGCCTCCATCGCGCGCGGGTAGAGCTGGGTATGCACGTCAATGGACGCGCCGTAAGCTTCCAGAAGCACGGGATAATAGCGGTCTATCGTGGCCAGTTCCTGCGCGCGACCCAGCCGACCCATCCCCAGGGTGAGCATCGCGCGGCCGCCGCGCAACGCGGTCCCCGCGTCCTGCGCCGGGTCCAGAACATCCCCGGCACCCATGTCGCGAAAACAGTAATTCGCCGCCGCGATCAGGTCGCCGCTGGTGTCGGCCAGCGTCCCGTCGAGATCGAAAATAACCGTTTTCATACCTGCTCCCCGGTCTGATCTGTGGGCGAAACATCGCCATAAGATGTTGCAAGCCGCAACCTTCTTTGATCTGCGCAGTGCTTGCACCGCCCCGCCAGACGGATAAACAGGGCCGAAGCAGAACACAAAGAGAAACACCATGAATATCGCTTTGGTCATCCTTGCCGCGGGCAAAGGCACCCGGATGAACTCGGACCTGCCGAAGGTCCTGCACCCGCTCGCGGGCGCGCCGCTTCTGGTTCATGCCATGCAGGCGGTCGGCAACCTTGCCCCAGAACGCACGGTGGTTGTGGCGGGCCACGGGGCCGAGCAGGTGCGCGCAGCGGCACTGGGCCATAACCCCACCGCGCAGGTAGTCATTCAGGACGAACAACTGGGAACCGCCCATGCGGTTGATCAGGCGCAGGCCGCTTTGCAGGGGTTTGACGGGGATGTTGTCGTCCTCTATGGCGATACCCCCTTCCTTCAGAGCGGTACGCTGGCGCGGATGCTGGCGGCGCGCGCCGACCACGACGTGGTAGTGCTGGGCTTTGACATCGCCGAACTGCAACCCCGCTACGGCCGCCTGATCATGGAGGGCGACCGGTTGACGCGGATCGTCGAATACAAGGACGCCACCAAAGACGAACGCGCGATCCGGTTCACCAACAGCGGGCTGATGGCATGTGACAAGGAAACACTGTTCGACCTGATCGCCGAGATCGGCAACGACAACGCGTCTGGCGAGTACTACCTGACGGACGTCGTTGCATTGGCGAATGCACGCGGGCTCTCGGTGACGGCGGTCAAATGCCCGGAAAGTGAAACTCTGGGCGTCGATTCCCGTCAGGATCTGGCCGATGCCGAGACGCTCTTTCAGAGCCGCGCCCGCGCCGAAGCCTTTGCTGATGGCGTGACGCTCACATCACCCGAAACGGTGCATTTTGCCTTCGACACCGTGATTGGCCGCGACGCCGTGATCGAACCGAACGTGGTTTTCGGCCCGGGCGTCACCGTTGAATCCGGCGCGACGATCAGAGCGTTTTCGCATCTTGAAGGCTGTCACGTGGCACGCGGAGCGATCGTGGGCCCCTACGCGCGATTGCGCCCCGGCACCGAGCTGAGCGAGAAGACCCGCGTCGGGAATTTCGTCGAAATCAAGAACGCGCTGATCGGCGAAGGCACCAAGATCAACCACCTGAGCTACATTGGCGATGCAACGCTGGGCCAACAGACGAACGTGGGCGCGGGCACGATCACCTGCAACTATGACGGCGTGATGAAACATCGCACGGAGATCGGCGACAACGTCTTTATCGGCTCCAACACGATGCTGGTGGCACCGGTTCATGTCGGCGATGGCGCGATGACGGGCAGCGGCTCTGTCATCACCTCGGATGTGGATGCGGACGCGCTGGCCATCGCGCGGGCGCCGCAGGTCGAAAAACCCGGCATGGCTGCAAAGCTGATGCAAATTCTAAAGGCAAAAAAAGCCAAACTGCAAAGAGGCAGCTGATATGTGTGGAATTGTAGGGGTTCTGGGCAGCCACGAGGCGGCGCCCATTCTTGTCGAGGCTCTCAAACGGCTGGAATACCGCGGTTACGACAGCGCCGGTATCGCGACGGTCAATGCCGGGGTGCTGGACCGACGGCGCGCGGTCGGCAAACTGGTTAACCTGTCAGACCTGCTGGTGCATGAGCCGCTGGCCGGAAAATCCGGTATCGGTCACACTCGCTGGGCGACGCATGGTGCCCCCACGGTCACCAACGCGCACCCGCATCAGGCAGGCCGCGTTGCTGTTGTGCACAACGGGATCATCGAAAACTTTCGCGAGCTGCGCGCCGAACTCGCCGACAAGGGGATCGAATTCGTCACCCAGACCGACACCGAAACCGTTGCCTTGCTGACAGAATACTACATCGCCCAGGGGGCGACCCCGGTGGAAGCCGCCAACAAGGCGCTGGATCGCCTGCAGGGGGCCTTCGCCCTCGCCTTCCTGTTCTCCGGCGAAGACGATCTGATCGTCGCGGCGCGCAAGGGGTCGCCCCTGGCGATCGGTCATGGAGAGGGCGAAATGTTCGTAGGCTCGGACGCGATTGCGCTGGCCCCGCTGACCGATCGCATCAGCTACCTTGAGGAAGGAGACCGCGCGGTGGTCACGCGCACATCCCTCGAAGTCCGCGACACCCACGGTGCGCTTGCCAATCGCGCGATCAAGACGGTTCAGGTCGGCGCCACGCGCATCGACAAGGCAGGCCACAAGCATTTCATGGCCAAGGAAATTGCCGAACAACCCACGGTGATTGCCGAAGCCCTTGGACACTATCTGAGTGCCGAAGGCGAGATCAGCCTGCCGGAACCTGGGCTTGATTTCACCTCGGTTGACAGGTTGACGATGGTGGCCTGCGGCACCGCCTATTATGCCTGTCTCACCGCCAAATACTGGTTCGAGCAGATCGCGCGCCTGCCCGTCGACGTCGATGTCGCCTCCGAATTCCGCTACCGGGAGCCACCGGTTCCGGCCCGGACGACGGCGCTTTTTGTCAGCCAGTCGGGGGAGACTGCAGACACTCTGGCTGCCCTGCGCTACTGCAACGGCAGGGCTGACCGCATCGTCTCGGTGGTGAATGTGCCCGAAAGCTCGATTGCGCGGGAAAGCGATCTGGTGCTGCCGATCCATGCCGGTGTCGAGGTTGGCGTCGCCTCAACCAAGGCGTTCACCTGTCAACTCAGCGTTCTGTTCATCCTCGCGCTCAAGGCGGCCTGCGACAGGGGCGAGATGGACGCGGCAACACTGGCCGATCACGTCAGCGCCCTGCGCAGCCTTCCCAGCGTGCTGAGCACGGCCCTGGAAGCCAATCAGGAGATGCAGAAGGCCGCGCTGAAACTGGCCGAGGCGCGCGACGTGCTGTTTCTCGGGCGCGGCCTGATGTACCCCCTCGCACATGAGGGCGCGCTTAAATTAAAGGAAATCAGTTATATACACGCAGAAGCTTATGCATCGGGTGAACTGAAGCATGGCCCCATCGCGCTTGTTGACAAGACGGTACCCGTGGTGGTCATGGCACCGCGCGACGCGCTCTTCGACAAGACGGTGAGCAATATGCAGGAAGTCATGGCGCGCAAGGGCCGGGTCATTCTCGTATCTGACAAGCAGGGACTGGCCGAGGCGGGTGACGGCGCATTTGCCACCATCGAACTGCCAACGGTGCCTGATGCAGTAACGCCCATCCTCTACGCGATCCCGGCGCAGCTGCTGGCCTATCATACCGCCGTGGCCAAGGGCACGGACGTCGATCAACCACGCAATCTGGCAAAATCCGTGACAGTGGAGTGAGATATGGCCACCCAGTTTGACTGCCTGAGTGACGCGCTGACCAAGTTCATCGAAGCACAGCACATTTTTTTCGTGGGATCCGCCGCCCCCGAAGGCCGCGTGAATATTTCGCCCAAGGGCATGGAGTCCCTGCGCGTGATGGGGCCTAACCGGATCGTGTGGCGCAATATGACCGGGTCGGGCAACGAAACCGCCGGTCACCTCGCGCAGTCCAACCGCATGACGTTGATGTGGTGCGGCTTTGAGGCCAAGCCGATGATCCTGCGCACCTACGGCAGCGCGCGCACGCTGCATCCCCGCGACGAAGGATTCGACGCGCTGAATTCCCACTTCCCGCCCTCTCATGGCGCCAGACAGATTTACGACATGTCACTGGAACTTGTGCAAACCAGCTGCGGTTACGCGGTGCCGTTCATGGCTTATGAAGGTGACCGGGATGTTCTCGCGAAGTGGACGCAGAACAAATCGCCCGCCGAAATCAAGACTTACTGGGAAACCCGCAACCAGCACACAATCGACGGCGCGCCAACCTTCGTCACCACATCGGACGATCATTAAAGGCTGACGTCGACGGTCACGAGATCGGTCAATCGGACCTCCAGCACCCGCATCGCGGCAAGCGACAGACGACTGCCGGCGGTCTGTGGTCCCGCAATCGGAATAAGCGTGACCGCAACGGATTTCCCGGTGGCGGGATTGCGCACTTTCCCCGGCGTTTGCTCGGCCACAAGCGGCGTTTTCAGCCAGAACCCCGGCTCTGTCGGGCTTCCCAGGGACACGACTGTCTGTCCCAGCGCGGGTCCGGCCGATCCGGCAGCAGCCGCCACCGAACGTTCCGCGGCGGTGGTCTGATCCAGCACGTCGGCAGTGTTGGTTGCCTTGGTTGGAATGGCCCCGGCCCCCGCGCCCTCCGGCACCTCGGGTAACGGCGCGAGAGAGGGCGCCAGCTGTCCCAGCTCCGCGCAGCCCGAAACCGCCAACGCACATGCCAGCACAAGGGATGACGGAGACCAAATATCTATCATGACCTGTCTAAAGCACAGACGCCATTCGTCATCAATGCCGTTAACCCCTTGCTGCGCTCCGACGGGCGCATTACCTATGGTGCCATGACAGCACCTCTGATTGATCCGTTCGCGCGCGCCATCACGTACCTGAGGGTTTCCGTGACAGACCGGTGCGATTTCCGCTGTGTCTATTGCATGTCGGAGAACATGACCTTTCTGCCCAAGAAAGAACTGCTGACGCTGGAGGAATTGGACCGCATGTGTTCCACCTTCATCGGGCTGGGTGTCGAAAAGCTGCGCATCACCGGGGGCGAACCTCTGGTGCGCAAGGGTATCATGACCTTTTTCGACGGCATGACGCGCCACCTCGACAGCGGCGCGCTGAAAGAGCTGACCCTGACGACCAATGGCAGCCAGCTGGAGCGTTTTGCCAAGGATCTTTACGCCGCCGGGGTACGCCGGGTGAATGTGTCGCTCGATACGCTGGACGAGAAAAAATTCGCCGAGATCACGCGCTGGGGCCGGTTGCCCCAGGTGCTGCGCGGAATCGATGCCGCTCAGGCCGCCGGAATGCGGGTGAAGCTGAATGCCGTGGCGCTGAAGGACTTCAACGAGGAAGAGCTGCCCTTCATCACACAGTGGTGCGCAGAGCGCGATATCGACCTGACATGGATCGAGGTCATGCCCATGGGCGATATCGGCAACGAGGATCGTCTGGGACAATACTGGTCGCTGAAGGATGTGCGTGCCCGCTACGCCGAGCATTATACCGTCACCGATCTGGCCGAACGCACGGGGGGGCCTGCCCGCTACGTGCGGCTGGAGGAAACCGGGCAGAAGATCGGATTCATCACGCCGCTGAGCCATAACTTCTGCGAAAGCTGCAACCGTGTACGGCTGACCTGCACCGGCGAAATATTCATGTGCCTCGGCCAGGAAGACGCCGCCGACCTACGCGCCCCGCTGCGGGCGCATCCGGATGACAACGCGCCACTGCAAGACGCCATCCGCGCCGCGATTGCCCGGAAGCCCAAGGGCCATGATTTCGACTATTCGCGCCAGCGGCTTGACGGCCAGATGCCCCGCCATATGAGCCATACAGGCGGCTGATCTTGCCCATGCGCGCGCCGCTGCTCTTTCGTGTCTATGTTGCCGCCACATCGCTGCTCATTCCCTTTGCCGCCTGGTCCGAAACCCGTAAACTGCGCAGGCAGGGTGTGCCGGTGCTGCGCGCCCATGAAAAGCTGGGCCATGCCAGCCAGCCAAGATCGGGCGGCGGCAAGCTGATCTGGTTTCACGCGGCCTCTGTCGGCGAAAGCCTCTCCGTTCTTGCACTGATCACCCGGATGGGCGAAATGCTGCCGCGGGCGCAGTTCCTGATCACCTCCGGCACGCCGACGTCCGCCAGGCTGGTGGCTGACCGGCTGCCGCCCCGCACGGTACACCAGTTCGCGCCATTGGATGCAGCCGGACCGGTGTCCCGGTTTTTGCACCACTGGCGCCCGGCGGCAGCGATATTCGTTGAAAGCGAACTTTGGCCGCAGATGCTGCGCATGACCCGGGCAACCGGCGCTGCGATGGCCTTGGTGAACGCCCGGCTCAGCGCCAAGTCCCGCGCGGCCTGGGCAAAAAAACCGGCGCTTGCCGCGTATGTTTTCGACGTCTTCGACCTGATCCTGACCCAGAACGACGACATGGCGCAGGCCATGGTCAACATGCATGCCCCTGCGGGCCGTGTGGCACGTGGTATCAACCTGAAATCCATGTCCGCACCCCTGCCCTCCGATCCGTCGGTGCTGGCGCCGGCGCGGGTCGCGATCAGGGATCGCCCGGTCTGGGTCGCGGCCTCAACCCACAAGGGCGAAGAAACCATCGTGCTTGACGCTCACAAAAAGCTGCTGGAGGCACATCCGGAACTGCTGCTGATCCTCGTGCCACGGCACCCCGATCGTAGTTCTGAGGTGGCGGGGATCGTCAACAGCGGCGGCTTCAGCTGCGCCATTCGCTCCCGCGGGGAGCAGCCCAAGAAAGGTGAAGCGGTCTACCTTGCCGACACCCTGGGAGAACTGGGCAACTGGTATGCCTTGTCGGACATCGTATTTCTCGGCGGCTCTCTTTTCCCGATCGGCGGTCATAACCCCTTTGAGGTCGTGCAGGCCGATGCGGCGGTGCTTTCCGGCCCGCATGTGATGAATTTTGCCGAAACTTTTGCGGATATGACTGAAACCGGTGCGGCGCGCATCACACCGGATGCAGAGGCGCTTGCAGAAGCGGTCGGAATGCTTTTGGAAGACAGCAGCCAACGTGACGCCGCGAAACAGGCAGCGCGCGATTACGTTCAGGGCAAATCAGATCAACTCAGCAGCATCGCAACCCGCCTGATCCGTATGCTCAAGCTGGAGGACGAAACCCTTTGACACCCCCTGCCGCACCGGTCCCCCCCTTGCGAGAGATCGAGGTGATCGCCCCCAATTTCAAAAAGCGCCATTCCGGGGTCACCTCAACGGTGATCCGGCTGGTGCCGCTGCAAGCGCGGCAGATTGCCATCACATCCTGCGCCCCCGACCTGCCGCCCGAGGTGCCCAACCTGCCCCCGCGCAGGCTGCTTCTTCTGCCACGCAGCGGTCCGTCCGGCGCCCGTGTCTGGCACGCCCGTCGCAATGTTGAAATGGTCGCCGGCTTGGCATTGAAATACCTTGCTGGCAAGCGGTTGAAACTGTTGTTCACCTCTGCCGCCCAGCGTCGTCACACCGGGTTCACGCGCTGGCTGATCCGGCAGATGGACGCGGTCATCGCGACCTCCTCCAAGTCGGCGAGTTACCTCGAACGCGAGGCGCAAGTGATCCGCCACGGCGTGGATTGCACGCAATTCCAACCTGTCGACGACCGCGCCGCTTTGCGGGCCGCGTTGAACCTGCCGACGGACGGTCCGCTGATCGGGTGCTTCGGCCGCATCCGCCACCAAAAAGGCAATGACCTCTTCGTGGCCGCCATGATCGAGGTCTTTGCCACCCATCCAACGGCCAGGGCGCTGATCATGGGCCGTGCCACGGCAGAACATCAGGATTTCCTAAAGCAACTCAAAAAGGATGTGGCGGAGGCCAGTTTATCAGATCGCATTCTCTTTCGCGACGAAGTGCCGATCGAAGATCTGGCCCGCCACTTTCAGGCTCTGGATCTCTACGTTGCCCCGCAACGCTGGGAGGGTTTTGGCCTGACGCCGCTCGAAGCCATGGCCTGCGGCGCCCCTGCCGTCGCGACAAAGGTCGGCGCATTCGAGGAACTGATCGTGGAGGGCGAAACCGGCCATCTGGTGGAAATCGAGGACGCGCGTGCTATTGCGGATGCCGTTACGCGCCTTCTGCATGACCCCTCAGCGCTCAGAGCGATGTCAAAAGCCGCGCGCGCACGTGCCGAAGGAAGCTTCCGGCTGGAACAGGAAGCTGCGGCCATCGTCAGTGTCTATCGCCGCTTGCTGGGCAGCTAGGGCGCGGCGGGCAAGCGCTGTTCGACGATTTCAGCCCACCAGCTGCACCCGGCCGGAATTGCATCGTCGTTGAAGTTGTACTCCGGGTGATGCACAGCTGCTCCCGGCCCGTTCCCTACCAGAATATAGGCTCCGGGGCGCTCTTCCAGCATGAAGGCAAAGTCTTCGCCCCCCATGACCAGCGGCGCTTCTTCACAGGCACCCGCGACTTTCTCTGCAACTTTCGCCGCAAATTCAGTCTGTTCGCCGTGGTTGACCATCACCGGGTAATTTCGCGTGTAATCGACGCGAGCCTCGGCGCCGAAGCTTGCCGCAATCCCCGTCGCCACCGCTTTCAGTCGCGTCTCTGCAAGGTCGCGCATTTCGTCGGACATTGTCCGCACCGTGCCTTTCAGCATCACCCGCTGCGGGATCACGTTGAACGCCTTTGACGACGTCTCGAAGGCGGTGACGGAGACGACGATCTGGTCTACCGGGTCGGCATTCCGGCTCGCAATGGTCTGCGCGGCAACGACGATATGGCTGGCGACAACTGTGGTATCCACCGTCTCATGCGGTTTCGCGGCATGCCCGCCGACGCCTTCGACCTCGATCTCGAAGATGTCCGTGGCGGCGAAAAATGCACCGGGTCGGATTGCAAAGCTGCCCAGCGGACGCCCCGGCCAGTTGTGCATGCCGTAGACTTCCTGAATGCCAAAGCGTTCCATCATCCCGTCATTGCACATCTCGCGCCCGCCGCCGCCGCCTTCTTCGGCAGGCTGAAAGATCACGACAGCGGTGCCATCGAAGTTGCGCGTCTCGGCCAGGTATTTGGCCGCCCCCAGAAGCATCGCGGTGTGCCCGTCATGGCCACAGGCATGCATCGCACCGGGCGTCTTGGACGCGTAGTCGACTCCGGTCTGTTCCTGGATGGGCAGCGCGTCCATGTCGGCGCGCAGGCCGATCACCTTGCCTGACTGGTCGGTTTTGCCCTTGATCACGCCGACCACGCCGGTGCGACCGATGCCCGTGACAACCTCGTCACAACCGAAGGCTGCCAGTTTCTCGGCCACCAGCGCGGATGTGCGATGCGTGTCAAACAGCAATTCGGGATGTTCATGCAAATCACGTCGCCATGCAGTGATTTCGTCATGCAATTCGGCAAAACGGTTTTTGACGGGCATTCGGGATCTCTCCTTGAAGTGTCACTGACATCGTGCGGGTCCTGAACTGCCATGGCAGCCAACCGCTTTGCATCAGGCTTTTGGACGTTGGTGCCTGCTCGGCACGGAAATACGGGCATGATTCTGACCGCTTGATGTTATCTTAAACCTCCCTGCCGCGGCTTCAACCTGATCCGAGGTCTATTTCGCGACAGCGCATCACAGGGCTGGTCCAAGGCGCATCGCACTGCCATCGGTAAACCGCGACAGGCGAAACCGCAACAGGTCATGACCGGGATCGTTGTGCTGCGCAAGGTCCGCCAGAATGCGCCCAATGGCAGGCCCGATGCCAAAGCCATGTCCGCTCATGCCCGTGCCAAGGGTCAGGCCGGGAAGGGCCGCAACCCTATCGACCACCGGAACAAGGTCGGGCATCGTGTCGATCATGCCCGCCCAGACCTGTGACAGCTCAAATGACGGCAATTCAGGGAACCGGCCGGCAAACTGGCGTTTGAGCCGGCTGGCGCGCCTTTTATTGGGGCGCGGATCAAGGATTCGCATCCTTTCAAAGGGGCTTTGCGCATCCGGTGACCACCGGCGCGGCGTTGTCCAGGCATCGGGATAACCGCGCGGTGCTGCCGGGTAGAACCTTGTGCCAAAGGGATGCGCGCGCAACTGGGTGAGGAACTTCGGCAGCGCGCGCACCGCGTCCCAGCCCACAAAAAGCTCGTGAAATCCGCCGGGCGCGAGCGTGTAGCCGCCGTCCGCCCGGTGGCGAAACGCCAATGTTTCGTCCGCAACGCCGCCGTCAGCCACCGCAGGCAGGGGAGTTGTGGCCGCCACGGTGGCGCGTACCGAAAGCTGTGGCAGGTCGATGCCGTGATGGCGCAACAAGAGGGTTGACCACGCGCCCCCCGCCAGCACAACTTCGGGCGCGCTGATCCGACCTTGTTCAGTAACCACGCCCGCGACCCGGCCCGCGGCCACATCCAGCGACCGAACCGCGCAGTTCTCAACGAGGGTGGCGCCTTCGCGGGCCGCGATCTCTGCCAGCGCGGGCACCGCCTGCCACGGCTCCGCTTTCATGTCCGAAGCGGTGTGAAGCGCGCCGGTATAGCGCCGTGCCGCCCCGGGAAGCAGCGCCGCGGTTTCCGCCGCGCTCATCAGACGCGTGTCGACCCCCTGTTCCCGCGCAATCGGAGCCCACGCCGCGTATCGCGCCATCTGCGCCCCGGAGGCTGCCAGATAGGTGACACCGGCCTGTCTCAACCCGATGTCCTGATGTGTCTCGGCCGAAAGCCCGCGCCACAAGCGGTTTGCTTCGACCATGATCGGCAATTCATCAGGATCGCGGCCCTGCTGCCTGATCCAGCCCCAGTTCCGGCCGGATTGTTCGGCGGCAATGCGGCCCTTTTCAAGAAGAACCGTTCTTCGACCTGCGCGTGCCAGGAACAGGGCGGTTGACACCCCGATCACACCGCCGCCGATCACCACCACATCGGCTTTTGCCGGTACCGGTCCGGAAAAGCGCACAGGCGTCGACAGTGAAATTGGAAAAGCATGCACGTCAGTCAGGTATCGCGCCAAGGACGCAGGCGCCAGCTGCGCCCGACCGGCACCATCTGGCGAGCGCAGTCATTCGGCCAATCGTGTCACGAGTTTCTGCATGAAGGTCTGCCCGGCCTCGAATTCAGCCACCGAGATGAATTCATTGGGTTGGTGCGCCTGCGCGATATCACCCGGGCCACAGATCACCGCGGAATATCCCGCCTGCTGGAACTGCCCGGCTTCGGTCCCATAGCTCACCACGTGGCTGGCGTTATCCCCGGTCAGCATGCGCGCAAGGGTCTCCGCCTCGCCATCGGTTTCAGGCTTCAGCGCCGGAACGTCGAAACGCGGTGAAATCTCGATCCTTGTGTCGGGGACAACCGACTGCATCAGCGTCTCGACTTCGGCCACCCGCGCCCGGTAGCGTTTTTCCCAGTCGGTCTTGTCCTCGCCGGGGACAACCCGGAAATCCATCGCGAAACGGCAGTCCTTGGCGGTGATGTTATGCGCGGTGCCGCCTTCGATCATGCCGACATGCACCGTGGTGAAAGGCGGATCGAACATCGCCGCCAGATCGCTTGACCTATCGGCCTGATTGGCGCTGTTCATCTCATTGGCCCACTCGATGAGCTTGGCCCCATACATGATGGCGTTGACGCCGCGGTCGAGAAGCGAACTGTGCACCTCGAAGCCCTGCACATGCGTGTCAAACCCGGTGCCGCCCTTGTGGCCGGACACCGCGCGCATCGACGAGGGCTCGCCGACGATGACCGCCGATCCCTTCGGCAGCACCGGTTGCATCGCCTCGATCATGGGCGGCGCGCCGGTACAGCCCACCTCCTCGTCAAAGCTCAGGGCGATCTGAAGCGGACGTCTGACCCCGGCGTGATGTGCCTCGACCAGCGCCCAGATTGCCAGGGCGTCAAACCCTTTCATGTCGCAGGTGCCACGGCCGAAATACTTGCCGTCCTTTTCCACAACGTCGAAAGGATCCGTGTCCCAGGGCTGGCCATCCACAGGCACAACATCGGTGTGGCCCGACAGGACTATCGCCCCTTCCTCCCACGGGCCGACATGCGCAAACAGCGCCGCCTTGGGCTGGTCGGGATCGGTATAGCGATGGGCCCTGATACCGTGGCTTTCGAGGTAGTCTTCCACCCAGTCGATGAGCGGCAGATTGGTGTCGCGGCTCACCGTCGGAAAGGCGACAAGGCGGCGCAGAATATCCAGCGGTGCAAGGCGATCAGCCATTCCCGGTCAGTATCCGCTGTCGGTTTCAAGCACGAGGTGCCCGGTTTCCACTTCGCGGTAACGCGATGGTTCGGGCACGTAACCCACCGGGTGAATGGGTGACGGGATCGGTTTGAAATTCAGATCCCTCTCATCCTTGCGCTGACGCGGGTCTGCAATGGGCACCGCTTTCATCAGCGCCTGCGTATAGGGGTGCTGCGGGTTCTCGAACACCCGCGCACGCGGCCCCATCTCGACGATGCGCCCCAGATACATGACGCCGACATGATGGCTGACACGTTCAACCACCGCCATATCGTGGCTGATGAACAGGAAGGACAGACCCAATTCCGCCTGCAATTCCATCATCAGGTTCAACACCTGCGCCTGCACCGACACATCCAGCGCCGACACGGCCTCGTCTGCGATGATCAGTTTCGGGTTGAGCGCCAGTGCCCGGGCGATGGCCACCCGCTGGCGTTGCCCGCCGGAAAGCTCATGCGGGAAGCGGCGCATGAAACTGCGCGGCAATTCCACCCGGTCAAACAGCATCGCCACCCTGTCCTGAATAGCGGCGCCCTTGAGGGTGCCGTAGTTGTGGATCGGCTCGGCCACCTGATCGCTCAGCTGCATCTGCGGATTGAGCGAGGCGAAGGGGTCCTGAAAGATCATTTGCATGTCCAGGCGCGCTTCGCGCAGCGCATTGTGATCCAGCGCCATGATATCGGTGCCATCAAGATCGACCTCGCCGGACATCGGATCGACCAGCCGCAGGATCGACCGCCCTGCCGTGGATTTGCCACAGCCGCTTTCGCCTACAAGGCTGAGCGTCTGACCCTTGTTGATGGTGAACGACAGGTCTTCGACCGCGTGCACATTGGCCACCGTCCGGCGGAAAAATCCGCCCTTGACCGGGAAGCGCGTGGTCAGGTTCCGAACGGTCAGCAGCACCTCGTCGGTCCCCGGGATCGGCCTGATCTCGTCATTCTTTGTGCCGAGCAGCTTCATCGGTTCGGGCAGCGGTTTGCCGGTCATCTCGCCAAGCTTGGGCACCGCCGCCAGCAAGGCCTTGGTGTAGGCGTGCTGCGGGTTCTCGAAAATCTCCTCGACCGGGCCTTCCTCGACCTTGTTGCCGCGGAACATCACCACCACCCGGTCAGCCATCTGCGCGACAACGGCCATGTCATGGGTGATGAACATCACCGCGGTGCCCGTTTCGCGCTTGAGGCGGTCCATCAGCGCCAGGATCTCCGCCTGAATGGTCACATCAAGCGCCGTGGTCGGTTCATCTGCGATCAACAGGCGCGGCTTGCAGGCAAGCGCCATGGCTATCACTACCCGCTGGCGCATCCCGCCGGACAGCTCGTGCGGATATTGCGTCAGGCGACGCTCCGGCTCGGGAATGCGCACTTCACGCAACAGTTCCAGCGCGCGGGCCTCCGCCTCGGCCCGCGTCATATCCTTGTGCAGGCGCAGTCCCTCGGTCAGTTGCCGCCCCACGGTGAAAACCGGGTTCAGCGCCGTCATCGGCTCCTGAAAGATCATCCCGATCTCGTTGCCACGGATCGCCCGCATGCTCTCCGGATCGGTTTTCGCCAGATCGACGTCATCCGCATCCGGACGGTCGAACCAGAGCTGCCCGCCGGTAATCTCGCCGCCGCCGAATTCGACCAGCCGCATCAGCGACAGGGAGGACACCGACTTGCCGGACCCGCTTTCACCCACCACGCAGACCGTCTCGCCCGGGTTGATGTCAAACGAGACATCCTCGACCCCGACCACCGGCCCGTCCTTGGTTTGAAATTCAACCCGCAGCCCCTTGATTTGCGCAATTGGATGCACTGCACCGGTTTGTTGTTCTTGATCCAGCATCGCCGCCCCTGATGTTCTTATTCAAAGACGCTAAAGCCAAGCGGCCGGTGGTGTCAAACCCGACCGGCACAGTTTCCTCAAGGTGACCTGTATCAAGGCTTGCTTTTTCCGAAAAAGATGCTTCGATGGGCGCATGCACCCGGGGGATCGGCTCAAAAACTGCGTCTTTTTGCAGCGTTAGGCCAGTGTTCTCACACCTTTCTCGGCAAGCAAGATAGCGCCCAGACTTGAATTGAGGCGCTCAACGGCACGAAAGTGTCCAACATGGAGTATGAAATGAAACTTAAAACCCTATTGATGGGAGCAATTGCGACAACAGCCTTGGCGCCCGTCGCATTCGCGGACGGCCATGAGGGCGAACGTGGAAGAGACGGTCAAGTCAATATCATCTACTGGCAGGCCCCGTCGATCCTGAACCCCTATCTGTCCGGTGGCACCAAGGACATCGAATCCGCCTCACTGGTGATCGAGCCGCTGGGCCGGTATGACGAAAACGGCGCGTTGGTGCCCTATCTGGTCGACGAAATCCCCACCGTTGAAAACGGCGGCGTGAGCGCGGACCTGAAATCCATCACATGGAAACTGTCCGAGGGCCTGATCTGGTCGGACGGCAGCCCGGTGACCTCCGCCGACGTGGCCTTCACGGCGGAATACTGCATGCACCCGGAAGGCGGCTGCGCCCAGGCGGCAAAATTTGACGGCGTCGACAGCGTTGAAATCATCGATGACCTGACGGTCAAGGTGACGTTCGTTGATGCCAAACCGAACCCCTATGGCCCCTTCATGGGCGGTCAGTCCCCGATTATTCAAAAAGCACAGTTCGCAGATTGCCTCGGAGCCAAGGCGCCCGAGTGCACCGAAGCCAATTTCAACCCGATCGGCACAGGCCCGTTCGTGGTTACCGATTTCCGTCCCAACGACGTGATCCAGATGGTGGCGAACGAGAATTTCCGCCACGAAGGCAAACCCGCGTTTGCTTCGCTGACCTTCAAGGGTGGTGGTGATGCCACGGCCGCGGGGCGTGCGGTTCTGGAAACCGGCGAATTCGACTACGCGTGGAACCTGCAACTTGCACCGGACGTTCTGGCCAAGATGGCAGAAGGTGGCAAGGGCGTTCCCGTCTCCGCGTTTGGCACATTGGTTGAACGTCTGGAAATGAACCTGACGAACCCATCGCCGGATCTGCCCGAAGGGGAGCGCTCCACCATTGCGCATCCGCACCCGTTCCTGTCAGATTTCAGCGTGCGCAAGGCGCTCTCCATGGCGATCGACCGTGAACTGCTGGTCGAGATCGGCTACGGTCAGGCGGGTCGTGCGACCTGCAACCTCGTGCCCGCGCCGGCGCTTTATGCCTCCGACAACACCGAGTGCCTGACGCAGGACATTGATGGCGCCAACGCGCTGCTGGATGAGGCCGGCTGGGTCGACAGCGATGGCGACGGCGTGCGTGACAAGGACGGCGTGAAACTGTCGATCCTGTACCAGACATCCACCAACGCCGTGCGCCAGGACTTCCAGGCGCTGATCAAGGACTGGTGGAACCAGATCGGTGTCGAAACCGAACTGCGCAACCTCGATGCCTCCGTGTTCTTCGGCGGTGACCCGGGCTCGCCCGATACCTTCCAGAAGTTTTACGCGGACGTGGAGATGTACGCCAACAACTTCGATGGCACCGACCCGCAGGCTTATCTCTCGGCCTATCGTTGCGGCAACGAGCCCAAGCCCGCGAGCCAGTGGCAGGGTGAGAACATCAACCGCTTCTGCAACGAAGAGTATGATGCGTTGCTGGATGAGTTGGCACGGACAGGTGAGCTCGACAAGCGCGGCGAGATTGCCAAACGCCTGAACGACATCATCACCCGCGAGACGATGACAATCGTACCGCTGGTGGATCGTGGTCGTGTGTCGGCACACTCCAACACGCTTGGTGGTGTGATCCTCAACACATGGGACAGCGAGCTGTGGAACGCGGCGGACTGGTACCGGATCGGCAACTGATGTGATATCGAACGGGGCGCGGACCATTCCGCGCCCCGCTTGGTTTTCGCATCTCTGGCCAGATCCGGTCCTGCCTCTTTTCCACCAATAACAAGACTAACGCATAAAGGCGTAGCACATGCTGACATACACCATCCGACGGCTGGTCCTGTCGATCCCGACGCTGCTTTTCATCAGCGTTGTGATCTTCCTGCTCTTGCAACTGGCCCCGGGTGACCCGATGGCACAGGTGCCCCTGACCGTTCCCCCCGAAGTCAAACAGAAAATGCGCGAAGCCCTCGGCCTCGGCGCGCCCATTCATATCCAGTACTGGAAATGGCTGGTGCAGTTTTTCTGGATCGAACCCCAGGTCTTTCTCGACTGGGCCACGCGGGAAAGCCTGCTGCTGGGATGGTTGCCCGACACCGCCTTTGCCGAAGGCAAGCTGCGGGTGATCTCATGGCAGACCCGGTCGCCGGTGATGGACATCGTGATGCAACGCATGCCGCAAACCCTCTGGGTCGTGGGCATGTCCTACATCGTGGGCATCCTGATCGCCCTGCCGATCGGGATCTATTCTGCCTACAAGCAATACTCCCTTTTCGATCAGGCGGGCACTTTCGTCTCGATGATCGGCTTCTCGGTGCCGCCGTTTTTCTCCGGGGTTCTGGTGATCGTGATCTTCTCGGTCAACCTTGGCTGGTTCCCGTCGATCTATGACACCACCCATGTGGTGACGGACTGGGCAAGCTTCAAAGTCCAGCTGCAACAGATGATCATGCCGGTGATGGTGCTGGCCTTGCAGACAACAGCCCAGATCAGCCGTTTTATGCGTGCCTCCATGCTCGACAATCTCAACCAGGACTACGTGCGCACCGCCAGGGCCAAGGGCCTGAAGGAAAGCGCCGTGGTTCTGGTTCACGTGCTGCGCAACTCGATGATCCCGATCATCACGGTGATCGCGCTTGGCATTCCGTCGATCTTCGGCGGTGCCATCATCACCGAGACGCTCTTCAAGGTGAACGGTATCGGGCAGCTGCTGTTGACCGCCCTTTTCGCCAATGACCTGCCGATGGTGATGACCCTGACGTTCATCTTTGCCATCCTCATCGTGCTCTTCAATCTGATCGCGGACGTGCTCTACGGCATTCTCGATCCGAGGATCCGCTATGACTGATCAGATCACCGACCCCTCCGAGATCGAACTTTACGGCGCGCTCAAGGACAAGGAGCCGCCCAAAGAACCGCGCAGCCAGTGGAAAGACGTCTGGGACCAGTTCCGCAAACACAAGGGCGCGATGATCGGCGGTGGGTTTTTGCTCTTCATCACGCTGGCAGTGCTGATCGGCCCGCTGGTCTGGGATGTGGATCCCAAGAAGCTGGATATCCGCAACAAGGACATGCGCCCCCTTTATACCCTGCTCTGGGACGGTGACGCGCGTACCAGCTGGGCCAAGCCACTGGGGTCGGACAACCTCGGTCGCGACATTCTGGCCACCCTCATCGCCGGCGGCCGAGCCTCCATGGCGGTGGGATGGACGGCGATGATCCTCGCGCTGTTGATCGGTACCGCGGTGGGCGTCTCCGCGGGCTATTTCAAACGGCTGGACGGGCCGCTGATGCGGCTTACGGACCTGTTCCTGTCGCTGCCCATCCTGCCGCTTCTTCTGGTGGCCGTAACCCTCTTCCGACAACCGCTCAGGGCCAACTTCGGGCCGGAAACCGGCATGTTCATCCTGATCGTCGGCGTTATCGGCATCACTTCGTGGATGCAGACGGCCCGCATCGTCCGCGGCGAAATCCTCGCGCTGAAAGAGCGGGAGTTCATCCTTGCGGCCCGGTCAATCGGCACCAAACCCTTCGCCATCATCCGGCGGCACCTGTTGCCGAATGTGGTCTCGCCGATCATGGTTTCCGCCACGCTGGGTCTGGCCACGGCCATCATCACCGAAAGCGCGCTCAGCTTTCTGGGGGTCGGCTTCCCCTCTGACTTCCCGACCTGGGGTAAGCTTCTGTCCGATGCCGTGCCGCGCATGGAGGAATTCCCGGAACGGGTCATGCTGCCCGGCATCCTGATCTCGCTGACCGTGTTGTCGGTGAACTACCTTGGAGACGGCCTGCGCGACGCCCTCGATCCGAGGATCAGAGGACGGTAGAGGCCCGCGCTGACAAAAGGGACGGTGGGCGGGGCGTCTTGACGCGACAGCGGCAAGCGCGTCGTCCCGGCGGCCCTATTCCACGGATTTCCGCAAGCGCCGGACCAGCGCCCAGACCAGCAGAACGACAGGGAGGGTTGCAAGGGCCGTCAACATCCCCTTGCTCAGCCCTGTCGCCTGCGTCAGCGGGTACATCAGATAACCCACCAGCGACACCGCGTAGTAGCTGATCGCCACCACTGACAGCCCTTCGACCGTCCGCTGCAGGCGCAATTGCAAATCCGAGCGCCGGTCCATGCTCTCCAGCAACGACTGGTTTTGTGCCGAGCGTTCCACATCCACCCGGGTCCGCAGCAGGTTCGAGGCGCGGATGGAGCGGCTCGACATCGCCTCCAGCCGGCGGGCCGCGGAATTGACCGTGCGCATGGCGGGCGCGTAGCGCCGCATCATGAACTCCGCGAAATGCTGCCGTCCCTGAAACCGATCCTCGCGCAGGGCCTCGATCCGCTGATTGACCAGCGCTTCATAAGCCCCCGTCGCCCCGAAGCGGAACGATGAGCGGGCCGACAGCGTTTCCAGCTCCGCCGAAATGGCCAGCAGATCATGCAGCGTCTCCTCGGCAGAGGCGCTCTCGTCGCTCATTGCGCCCATCAAGCCGGTCAGTTTCGTGTCGAGCTCGTTCAGCCCCGGCTGCATCGCCCTTACCCGCGCGAAACCAAGCATCGACATCGTCTTGTAGGTCTCAATCTCACACAGCCGCTGCACGATCCGCCCGATCCGCCGCGCGCCGGTCTGCGCATCCGCAAAGACTGCGAACCGCAGATGCCCGTTGAGATCGATACGAAAATCCCCCGCCACCACCGCCGCTTCATCCAGCACCGACGAGACCGCAAGGCTTTCGGACACGAACCAGTCCTCCAGCCTGCTGGTGATCTCATCGGCCTCACGCGGCTTCGGCACGATGTTCAACAGGACCGAGGTGATGCGCTGCCCCGGCGCCTGATCGAGCCAGTCGGCAGGAAAGACATCGAACTCCGCCGGATCGAAGGCCCGTCTCACCGGCCCGTCCGTAAAGGCGGTGTAGGTGACGAATTCGGTGTGCTGTTCCCACTTGAGCCAATGCTTCCCGATCTGACCATAGTAATGGGTCGCGCCGGGTTGCGGGTGCGGCGCACCATGCCGGTCGAGCAAGGCGGTCAGATGCACCAGATCCCCGGACCGGTCGCGACTGACAGCATCATTCGGTTGCTTGATGGCGATATACACAGCCGAACAGGGCGCGCTCATCGACGGGAAGGGGCGCGCATGCAGCTCGTTTGCCAATTTGTACCGCAAGGGGTGATCGGTGATAGGTGCCATAGTAACTTCCTGGGACTTTAGAAGGACTTAGTGCCGCACATACCATAAGTAAAGAAAAAATCCTTTTTATTCATTGTGTTAGCGGTACACATTGGCATACCGAGCAAAATGAGGCAGAAGTGGTCACCAATGTCTATCGCCTGCGATCACCTATTGCTCGTCGCGGCAACACACTTGGCCTGCAGAACTCATCGACCGGTCACAGTGAATGACATCGCACCAATGACGCCCGGGCTGCCAATCGTGGACAAGCCCGCACTGGACTGCCAGACGGACCTTGCGGGCCTTGCACGTTCGGAACCGGCCCAAAGCTGGTCGACCGCGCCCGGGGCGACCAGCTTTTCAGGCGCAGTGATCATCGCCGACGCGGCTCAGTCGATCATCGGCAAAAGCTTGTCGAGGCTGGCCTTCGCATCGCCGTAGAACATGCGCGTGTTCTCCTTGAAGAACAGCGGGTTCTCGATCCCGGAATAGCCCGTGCCCTGCCCGCGTTTGGACACGAAAACCTGCTTGGCCCTCCAGCACTCCAGCACCGGCATGCCGGCAATGGGTGAGTTCGGATCGTCCTGGGCTGCCGGGTTCACGATGTCATTGGAACCGATCACGATGGCCACGTCCGTCTCCGGGAAGTCCTCGTTGATCTCGTCCATCTCCATCACGATGTCATAGGGTACCTTGGCCTCGGCCAGCAGCACGTTCATATGGCCGGGCAACCGCCCCGCCACCGGATGGATCGCAAAGCGCACGTTCTTGCCCTTGGCGCGCAGTTTGCGCACCAGCTCGGCCACGCCCTGCTGGGCCTGCGCCACCGCCATGCCGTAGCCGGGTATGATGATGACGCTGTCGGCCTCATTCAGCGCTGTTGCAACGCCCTCGGCCTCGATCGCGACCTGCTCACCTTCCACGGCCATCTGCTCGCCCGCAGGGCCGCCAAAGCCCCCCAGGATCACGCTGATGAACGACCGGTTCATCGCCTTGCACATGATGTAGCTGAGGATCGCACCGGACGAGCCGACAAGCGCACCCACCACGATCAGCAGGTCATTGCCGAGGGAGAAGCCGATCGCCGCTGCCGCCCAGCCGGAATAGCTGTTCAGCATCGACACGACGACCGGCATATCCGCGCCGCCGATCCCCATGATCAGGTGATAGCCAATAAAAAGCGCCGCCAGCGTCATCACGAACAGCGGGAAAAAGCCGCCCGTGTTGAAATACCAGACAAGGCAGAGCAGCGACAGGCCCGCCGCCGCCGCGTTCAGGATATGCCCGCCGGGCAGTTTCTTGGCCGCGCTATCGACTTTGCCCGCGAGTTTTCCATAGGCGATGACGGAACCTGTGAAGGTGACAGCCCCGATGAACACCCCAAGGAACAGCTCCACCCGAAGGATGGCCACTTCGACAGCGTCCTTCTTGGCAAGCAGCGCTGCAAAGCCGTCCAGCGCCTTGGCGGACGCCTCGTCCATGGCCATGACCCGGCCCAGCTCAATATGCGCGATGTAGCCCACGAAAACCGCGGCCAGACCGACAAGCGAGTGCATCGCCGCAACGAGTTCCGGCATCTGGGTCATCTGCACGCGCATCGCCAGCTGGTAGCCGATGGCGCCACCCAGACCGATCAGGATGATCGACGCGGGCCAGAGCCCTGCCCCCGGGCCGATCAAGGTGGCCAGCACCGCAAGCGCCATGCCGACGATACCGTACCAGACCGCACGTTTCGCGCTTTCCTGTCCCGAGAGCCCCCCGAGCGACAGGATGAAGAGGATGGCTGCGACCACATAGGCCGCTGTTGTGAATCCGAAGTCCATTATCCCTGTCCCGCCTTATGATTTCTGGAACATGGCGAGCATGCGCCGTGTCACGAGAAAACCGCCAAATATGTTGATCCCGGCCATGAAGACCGAAACCGCCGCCAGCAATATCACCAGCAACGACCCCGATCCGATCTGCATCAGCGCGCCGAGGATGATGATCGAAGAGATCGCGTTGGTGATCGCCATCAGGGGCGTGTGCAGCGAGTGGGCGACACCCCAGATCACCTGGAAACCGACAAAGACTGCAAGGACGAATACGATGAAATGCTGCATGAAACTGGCCGGTGCAACAAGGCCGACACCGAGCAGCAGCGCTCCGCCAACTGCCAGCAGCGTGACCTGATTGCGGGTTTGCTGTTTGAAGGCCGCGATTTCAGCATCGCGTTTTTCTTCCGCGGTCAGCTCTTTGGGCGTCTCTTTCTTCGGAGCAGCCGCAATCGCGGCGACCTTGGGTGGTGGTGGCGGGAAGGTGACTTCCTTGGCATGTGCAATGGTTGCCCCGCGGATCACGTCATCTTCCATATCGTGGTCGATCACACCGTCTTTTTCCGGCGTGAGGTCCGTCATCATATGGCGAATGTTCGTGGCGTATAGGGTCGAGGCCTGTGCCGCCATCCGGCTCGGGAAATCGGTGTAACCGATGATCGTAACCCCATTATCCGTCACGATTTTCTCGTCCATGACGGTCAGCTTGCAATTCCCGCCCTTCTCCGCCGCCAGATCCACGATAACGGATCCGGGTTTCATGGATTTCACCATGTCCTCGGTCCAGAGCTCCGGCGCTTCGCGGTTGGGGATCAGCGCAGTGGTGATCACGATGTCCATATCGGGCGCCAGTTCGCGGAACTTGGCGAGCTGGGCGGCGGTGAATTCCGGGCTGGACACAGATGCATAGCCGCCGGTGGCAGACCCGTCCTGCTGCTCTTCGTCGAAATCGAGGAAGACGAACTCCGCTCCCATCGATTCCACCTGTTCGGCGACTTCCGGACGCACATCAAACGCATAGGTGATCGCGCCCAGCGAGGTGGAGGTGCCGATGGCGGCCAGACCCGCCACACCTGCGCCCACCACCAGAACTTTCGCCGGCGGCACCTTGCCCGCCGCCGTCACCTGCCCGGTGAAAAACCGGCCAAAGTTATTGCCGGCCTCGATCACGGCGCGGTAGCCGGCGATATTCGCCATCGAGGACAGCGCGTCCATTTTCTGGGCGCGCGAGATACGCGGGACCATGTCCATCGCGATGACGGTGGAGCCCTTTTTGGCGGCCGCTTCCATCAGATCCTTGTTACCCGCCGGGTTGAAGAAAGAGATCAGCGTCTGACCATCGCGCAGGCGTTTGACTTCGGTGTCCGAGGGCGCGCGCACCTTGGCGACAACGTCGGCCGCCTTCCAGAGCGCTGCGGCCGTTTTCGCGACCGTGACCCCTGCCTCTTTGTAATCTGCATCCGAGAACCCGGCAGCCTGCCCGGCCCCTGTTTCGATAACGCATTCATGGCCAAGTTTTTGCAAGTCCTTTGCCGAAGCAGGTGTCATTGCCACCCGCGCTTCGCCTTCAAAGGTCTCTTTTGGTGTCCCGATCTTCAATTGAAACTCCCCCATTCTGGTCGGTTTGGGCGCGCATTGATGCGCAAAGGTGACTTGTCCACTACCCCGCACTGCAGCGAGGTACAAGCACTTGCCGCCTGCCGTCGCGCAATAAATGCAAAGAATTCAGAGCCACCTGCGCACTTTTTGCTCATATCGTGCAAAGTCGGCCCTGAAGTGGCGCCGCATGCGGTTCTCTTCCGGGATAATGAACCTTTTTTCGAGCACCCACGCCAATACCGGGACCAACACCAGCGCAAGCACCGCGTCCCACCACAGGCAGAGCCCCGCCAGAATCAGAACGTCCGCGAGGTAGATGGGATTGCGCGACCGGGCGAAGATACCCGACTGGATGAGACTGTCCGGGGTTTCGTGCGGGATGATCGTGGTCTTGTGCCGTCGAAATTCCATCACGGCGAGAAGCGTCAGCACAATGCCGCCGCCCACAAGCACACCTGCGAGCAGCATCGTGACGGGATGTGCAAGACTGAGCCCGAAGGGGAACTGCGTGGCCTGCAGCCAGGCAATGACGGCGAACACCACCAGCCAGACCGGCGGCAGGTCGACCCACTTCATTCAGCGCCTTCAGGGTCTTTGGGCTGCCACAGCTCGATCGGGTTGCCTTCCGGGTCGTAGACCCGCGCAAAACTGCCGTTGGGCAGCTCCTCTGGGTGCTTTTCGACCGTAATACCTGCAGCTTGCAACTGGGCAATCATCGCGTCGAGATCATCGACCCGGAAGTTCAGCATCCACTGTTTATCCGCATCGCCGAAATACTTTGTGTCCTTGGCAAATGGCGCAAAAACCGTGGGCCCCTGATCTTGTGTCCAGACCGGTGTGACGTAATCCTTGGGCACTTCGGTGATCCCGAAGTGCTGCGCATACCACGCCGCCAATTGTTCCGGGTTCTCCGCGCGGAAGAAAAAGCCGCCAAACCCCGTGATGCGTTGCATGAACTCCCCCTTCGTGAGGTCACGGACAGAATAACGCCGGTGGAAAGGCATTTCAATCGACCGCACGTTCTTGCGCCCCAGCGCGTGCAGTTTACTCTGACCCTGACAATCAGGGGAGAACATCATGTCACTTGCAGGCAAACACGCGTTGGTCACCGGAGGCGGCACCGGCATTGGTCTGGCGATTGCCCGCGCCCTTGCCGCTGACGGCGCCGTAGTGACGATTACCGGGCGGCGTCAGGACGTGCTGGACGAGGTCAGTGGCGAGGGCCTTTTCGGCATGGCGATGGACGTGCGCGACGAGGCGGATGTGGTGGCGAAAATCGCTTCGGCAGTGGCAGCGCGCGGGCCAATCCAGATCTGTGTCGCCAACGCGGGTATCGCCGAGGGGCGCGCCCTGCATAAAACCGACCTCGCGTTCTGGCGCAACATGATGGCGACCAATCTGGACGGCGCTTTCCTGACGATCCGCGAATCCCTCGCCTCGATGCGGCAAACCGACTGGGGCCGGGTCATCGCGGTGTCTTCCATCGCCGGGCTGCGGGGTCTGCAGGGTGCTGCCTGCTACTCCGCCTCGAAACACGGGCTGATCGGGTTGATCCGCGCCCTGAGCGAAGACTACCTTGGCAAGCCAATTACCTTCAACGCGCTGTGCCCTGCCTATGTCGACACACCAATCGTGACGCGAAACACCGCCTCCATTGCCGAACGCGCGGGAGTGAGCGCGCAGGCTGCGCGCGACATGATGGTCTCCGCCAACCGCCACAACCGGCTGATCGCACCCGAAGAGGTTTCCGCGGCGGCGATGTGGTTGGTCTCTCCCGGGTCAGAAAGCGTGAACGGGCAAGCCGTGGAAATCGCGGGCGGCCAGATGTAATGCCCCCTTCCGCAACTTGACGTCCCGCTCTTCAGGATTCGTTAACCGTGGCAAGGCTAGCCTTCCGCCATGTCCGATACCACTCACTCAGAATTCTCCGGTGCCACCTATTTCTTCACCGCGCGTCTGGCGGATCAGCGCAGTTCGCTGCTGGTGGAGGAGGTTGTCCTGCTGCGGCAGGCGATGCGGGAAACGATCCGGCGCTACCCGTTTGAGATCGACGCGATCGTGGTGCTGCCCGCAGCCGTGCACACCATCTGGACACTGCCGCGGGGCGACACAGACTTCGCAACAAGATGGCGCTTTCTGAAAACCCGGTTCGCGCATGCGCTGCTTCAGAATGTGCCGCAGCGCGCCGAACAACTGGCGCCGCGCGGGCAAGGCATCTGGCAACGTCGGTTCTGGGACCACCGGATCCGCTCCGCGCATGATCTGGCGGTGCACCGGTCTTTGATCCATTCCGCACCGGTGCAATCCGGGCTTGTTCAGGACGCCAAGGACTGGGCATGGACATCCCTGCATCGCGACCATGCAGCAGCACACGCGCGCGTCAACAGGTCAGCGCCCCCGAAATTCAGCGAAATGGCGTTGAAGACAAAAAAGACTAAAGCGTCTGTGGCGTGACCCGCCCCAGCCCTTTCAGGCCACCTGTGCCGGGCGCAGCTTTCGTCCGTCAGCCCAGGCGTGAGTTGCCTCCCCAAAGGCGGCAAACAAGGGGCGCGACACCGGATCCTGCGCGGCTTCGTACTCCGGATGCCATTGCACCGCGAGCGTGAAGCCCGGTGCGCCGTCGATGTAGATCGCTTCGGGTGTGCCGTCCGGCGCCCTGCCATCGATCACCACACGCGACCCGGATGTCTTGATGCCCTGCCCGTGCAGGGTATTGGTCATCACTTCCTGTGCGCCCATCAACCGGTGAAACACGCCGCCATCGGTGAACGACACCGTGTGACGATGTTCAAATTTCTCTTCCAGAGTGCCATCCGGGGGCATCCGGTGGTTCATCCGCCCCGGCAGGTCGCGAATTTCCGGATGTAGCGAACCGCCCATCGCCACGTTGACTTCCTGAAAGCCGCGGCAGATGCCTAAAAACGGCTGTCCGCGCTCGACACAGGCACGCACCAATGCAAGTGCAATCGCGTCCCGCGCGCGGTCGAATTCGCCATGTGCATCAGTTTCATCTTCGCCGTATTCCTCCGGGTGCACATTGGGACGGCCGCCGGTGAACAGAAACCCGTCGCATGTTTCCAGCAGTTCCGTCACCGAAACATACTTGGGGTCGGTCGGGATCAGCATGGGAATACAGCCCGAGAGATCTGACACAGCTTCCGTATTCATGACGCCCCCTGCATGAACGGGGTACTCATCATTCAACAGGTAGTGATTGGTAATGATACCAACGATTGGGCGGGCCATCGGAACCTCATAATCATCTGTCTGCGCAACATATAACCTCGCACGACATTGGTTAACAGCCTATGACCGCGCAGACAAATGTGCACTTTTGCTTAACGGGTTGGCGGGCCGTCGGAGAATGGTCGGTATCAGACCTCAGCACTCAGACCCGCAGCGTCGATACCCGCCATGGCAGCGATGACGTCGTTATCAGATGTATCGCCCGTCACGCCGACCGCGCCCATCACGGCGCCATCGGCATCCCTGATGAGAATACCGCCCGGCACCGGCACAACCTGACCGCCGAATACCCCGTTCACGGCGGTCATGAAGTACGCCTGCGCATCGGCGCGCGCCATCTGCGCGGTGCCCGCCATGCCCAGCATGACCGACCCGTACGCCTTTCCGTGCGCAATGCCGAACCGCCCGGGCGAAGCGCCATCTTCCCGCTCAAAGGCCTGCACGTGCCCGCCCGCGTCCAGCACCACGACGGACAACGGTTTGAAATTCTCCGCCCGCCCTTTTTCGAGGGTTTTGCGGATGATCGTGCGCGCCTGGTCCAACGAGAGTGTCATGGGCTGTCCTTTTCCTTCCGTGTGATTTCTTTCAGAGCGATGCAGGGGCAAACGCGCGTGGCGATGCGGCAATCACTGCGCCGCTTTCAACTCCAACCGGCGGGCGTGCAGCACAGGTTCGGTGTATCCCGAGGGCTGCGTGCGGCCCTTGAACACCAGATCGCAGGCCGCCTGAAAGGCAATCCCGTCGTATCCCGGCGCCATTGGCCGATAGAGCGGATCAGAGGCGTTCTGCCCGTCCACCACCTCGGCCATTTTGCGCATGATCTTCATCACGTCTTGGGCATCTACCACACCGTGGTGCAACCAGTTGGCAATGTGCTGCGCCGATATGCGGCAGGTGGCGCGATCTTCCATCAGACCGACGTCGTTCATGTCGGGCACTTTCGAACACCCAACACCCTGATCAATCCAGCGCACGACGTACCCAAGGATACCCTGGGCGTTGTTTTCCACCTCCCGGGTTTTCTGGGCATCCGTCCACTTCTGGTACTCCGCCAGCGGGATATTGAGCACCGTATCGACATAGGCCCGGCGCCCGCCTTTCTTCAAGGCGGCCTGCACGGCGAAGACATCGAAACGATGATAGTGCAGCGCATGCAGGGTGGCCGCCGTGGGGCTGGGCACCCATGCGCAATTGGCGCCGGATTTCGGGTGCTCGATCTTCTGCTCCAGCATGGCCGCCATGAGGTCCGGCATCGCCCACATGCCCTTGCCGATCTGCGCCTTGCCGCTCAACCCGCATTCAAGGCCAATGTCCACGTTCTGGTTTTCATAGGCGCCGATCCACGCCTTGCGCTTGATGAAGTCCTTGCGGCTGAAGGGGCCTGCCTCCATAGAGGTGTGGATCTCGTCCCCCGTGCGGTCCAGAAACCCGGTGTTGATGAAGGCCACCCGCGAGCGCGCCGCGCGAATGCACTCTTTCAGATTGACGGACGTGCGGCGTTCTTCATCCATGATGCCCAGCTTGACGGTGTATTGCGGCAGGCCGAGCACTTTCTCAACCTGGCTGAAGGTGCGATCCGCGAACGCAACCTCGTCCGGGCCATGCATCTTGGGTTTGACCACGTAAACGGACCCGTGCAGCGAATTGCCGCCGTCCCGCTTGAGATCATGCATGGCGATGAGCGTAGTGATCATGGCATCCATGAGACCTTCGAACACTTCGTTGCCGTCGCGGTCCAGAATAGCCGGGTTGGTCATCAGGTGTCCCACGTTGCGCACCAGCATCAGCGCGCGCCCCTTGAGCGTGACCTTCATGCCGTCCGGGCCGGTATATTCGCGATCAGGGTTCAGCGCCCGCGTAACCGATTTGCCGCCCTTGTCGAAAGTGTCTTGCAGATCGCCCTTCATCAGGCCCAGCCAGTTGGCATAGGCCACCACCTTGTCCTCGGCATCGACACAGGCCACGGAATCCTCGCAGTCCATGATCGCGGAAACGGCGCTTTCCATCTGCACATCGGCCAGCCCCGCCTGATCGCGGCTGCCGATGGCGTGTGTCCGGTCGAACACCAGTTCCACATGCAGACCGTTGTTGCGCAGCACGACGCTGTCCGGTGATTTCGGGTGGCCGGTATAGCCGACGAATTTGTCAGGCTGCACCAGCGGCTGATCATCGACCAGCAGCGCGCCATTGTGCACGTAGTACCGCCGCGCGTCCGCATGACTGGTCTTCTGAATGGGAAAAGCCTCGTCGAGAAACACCCGTGCCCGCGCCACAACCCGCGCGCCGCGCCCCTGATCATAGCCCCCTGTGGGCGGCGCGCTGCCCATTGCATCGGTGCCATAGAAGCCGTCATAAAGACTGCCCCACCGGGCATTCGCGGCATTCAGCGCGTAACGCGCATTCGTGATCGGCACCACCAGTTGAGGCCCCGGGACACGTGCGATCTCGTCGTCCACGTTTGCTGTGTCAATCTCGAATGCATCGCCTTCGGGCAGCAGGTAGCCGATATCGCGCAGAAAGGCGCAATACGCTTCGTGATCATGCGGTTTTCCCCGCCGATCAACGTGCCAGCTGTCAATCTTGCTTTGAATGTCGTCGCGTTTTTGGAGCAGGGCGCGGTTCTCCGGCCCAAGGTCATGCACCAGCCCGGACAGGCCGGACCAGAAATCTGTCGCGCTGACATCCGTGCCCGGCAGCGCCTGCGTTTCGATGAAGTCAACCAGTTCTGCCGCCACCTGGAGGTCATCTTTTTTCACGAAACCGGCCATATGAAACACTCCCTGACGATGGCGCCTTGACTTGGCGCAAAGGTGTAGGAGGTTTGTTTCCGATAGGCAACAGATGTGGTAAGGTTACTTTACCAATCGCCCGACACCGCTGTGGCGGGCGCGGCGGCACCGGTCGGAGCAGTATCGCACCTCGGACCAGTTCTTTTCCCATTTCTTGCGCCACGTGAAAGGCCGCCGGCAGGCGGCGCAGGTCTTTTCGGGCAAGTCGGCCTTCTTCCGCACGTTCTACACGAGCTGGTGCAGCGAACCATAGGCGGCAGCTTCCTCGCCGCCCGTGAACCACACAATCGCAAGGACGAGGATCACGGCAAGGGCGAGGCCAAGCCAGAGACCCCAAAGTGCTGGCCTGTGGCGCTTTTTCTGTTTGCCGATATTGGTGTCGGGTGCTGACATGATCGTTCCTTTCGTCATTCGTGTCGAAGCCGGGTTGCGGCTTGTCTCTTGGAGACATAACGTCCCCCGCGTCATATCCGTTCCATTCAATCATGCAGGTGCCCATGCGCGACGCGACCCCTCAAACCATATATCTGAGCGATTACAAACCCTTTGGCTTTGATGTAACGTCAGTGGAGCTGACGTTCGATCTGGCGCCGAATTGCACCCGTGTGCGCTCTAAAATCGCGTTTGAACCCAAAGCGGATGCAGAGCGGACGTTCTTTCTGCACGGTAAGGAGCTAAAGCTGATATCCGCCAAGATCGACGGCACCGACGTATCGCCGGCGTTGTCGGACGACGGGTTGACCTGCACGGTACCGGATGCACCGTTCATCTGGGAGGCGGAGGTCGAGATCGACCCCGAGAACAACACCGCTCTGGATGGTCTTTACATGTCAAACGGCATGTATTGCACTCAATGCGAGGCGGAAGGGTTCCGCAAGATCACCTATTATCCGGACCGCCCGGATGTGATGAGCGTCTTCACGGTACGGATCAACGGCCCCCACCCCGTGCTGCTGTCCAACGGCAACCCCGTCTCGCAAACGGAAGGTCACGCTGAATGGCACGACCCATGGCCGAAACCGGCCTATCTCTTCGCGCTGGTGGCCGGGGAACTCGTTGCACATCCGGGGTCGTTCACCACCCGTTCCGGACGCGACGTTGCGCTCAACATCTACGTGCGACCCGGCGACGAAGGCAAATGCGCCTTCGGGATGCAGGCGCTCAAGGACAGTATGAAATGGGACGAAGACGTCTATGGCCGCGAGTATGACCTCGACATCTTCAACATCGTGGCGGTCGATGACTTCAACATGGGCGCGATGGAGAACAAGGGGCTGAACGTCTTCAACTCCTCTGCCGTGCTGGCATCGCAGGCGACCTCAACCGATGCAAACTTCGAGCGGATCGAGGCGATCATCGCGCATGAGTATTTCCACAACTGGACGGGCAACCGCATCACCTGTCGCGACTGGTTCCAACTGTGCCTCAAGGAAGGCCTCACGGTCTTCAGGGACGCCCAGTTTACCGCCGACATGCGCTCGGCCCCGGTCAAGCGCATAACGGATGTCATCGATCTCAGGGGGCGCCAGTTCGCCGAGGATCAAGGCCCGTTGTCCCATCCTGTCCGGCCGGAAAGCTTTCAGGAGATCAACAATTTCTATACTGCCACCGTCTACGAAAAGGGCGCTGAGGTGATCGGCATGCTGCGCCGGATCGTCGGCGCGCAGGCTTACGACAAGGCGCTGAGCCTTTATTTCGACCGCCACGATGGCCAGGCCTGCACAATCGAAGACTGGTTGAAGGTTTTCGAAGACGCGACAGGACGTGATCTGACGCAATTCAAACGCTGGTACTCACAGGCGGGAACGCCGCGGGTGACCGTGAAGGATGCTTGGTACGCAGGCACTTATATATTGACCTTCACGCAACACCTCAAGCCATCCGCGACCACACCCGACCCGCAACCCCAGGTGATCCCGATTGTGACCGGCTTGCTGTCGCCGTCGGGTCAGGAAGTGGTGTCCAGCCAGGTGCTGGAACTGACGGAAGAGTCGCAATCCTTCACCTTCGAAGGGCTGGCGGAGCGCCCGATCCCCTCGGTCCTGCGCGGTTTTTCCGCGCCGGTGGTTCTTGAAAGCGAGCTTGCGGAAAATCACGCGGCCTTTTTGCTGGCCCATGACACGGACCCTTTCAACCGCTGGGAGGCCGGACGCAGCCTTGCCAAGGCGAGCCTGCTCGACATGGTGCGGACCGATGCAGCGCCCGATACACAGTATCTTGACGGGTTGCGTGCCGTGATGTCGCAGGGCGATCTTGACCCCACCTTCCGTGCATTGATGCTGGGCCTGCCCAGCCAGTCCGATCTGGCGACAGCGCTTCACGACGCGGGTGACACCCCCGATCCGGATGTGATCTGGACCGCGTCGGAAAAGATGCGTGCCGCGCAGGCTGAACATCTCAAGGAGATTCTGCCGGGCCTTTTTGCCGATCATCAGGTGCCCGAACCCTACAAGCCAGACGCCGATCAGTCCGGGAGGCGCAGTCTGGCCAATGCCACCCTCTCCCTGCTGTGCCGGATGGAGGGCCCCGAGCGCGCGCAAAGACAATTCGACAAGGCCGATAACATGACGCAACAATTGGCCGGCCTGTCAGTCCTGCTGCGCGAAAAAGCCGGAGATGCGGCGCTCAAGGCATTCGAAGAACAATGGAAAGACGACCGCCTCGTGATGGACAAATGGTTCGGTCTGCAGGTCATGCAGGCCGATCCGGACCAGGCCGTCGCCACGGCGGCAGCCTTGACAGAGCACCCTGATTTCAAATGGAAAAACCCCAACCGTTTCCGGGCGGTCTTCGGGGCGCTGGCGGCTCATCACGCCGGTTTCCATGCAGCGGGTGGGTCGGGCTACAAACTGCTTGCGGACTGGTTGATCCGGCTTGACCCTGTCAACCCGCAGACCACCGCGCGCATGTGCGTCGCGTTCCAGACATGGCAACGCTATGATGCGCAGCGCCAGACGCTGGCAGCGGCAGAGCTTGACCGCATGCTGGCCACGCCGACCCTGTCGCGTAACGCATCCGAAATGCTCACCCGTATCCGAGGAACACAGTCATGAAACCTGTCCTTCTCATCACCGGCGGTTCCGCCGGTATCGGGGCCGCCTGCGCCCGCATCGCCGCTGGCAAAGGATACGATCTGGCGCTGAATTTCCGCACCGACAAGACCGGCGCGGAGGCCGTGGCCAAGTACTGCGAAGCTGCGGGGGCGAAGGTCATCCTGTGCCCCGGCGATGTTGCGGACCCGGACGCCATCGCGCGCATCTACGCACAGATTGATGCAAGCTTCGGACGGCTCGATGCGCTTATCAACAACGCCGGAGTGGTTGATCAGACGGCAAAAGTCACCGAGATGGATCACGCGCGTCTCAAGCGCATGTTCGACATCAATGTGATCGGCGCGATGCTGGTGGCCAAGGAGGCCGTGCTGCGCATGCAGGCGCAGGGTCAGGGCGGTGTGATCGTGAACATCTCTTCGGCGGCGGCGCGCTTGGGCTCTGGCAATCAATATGTTGATTATGCCGCGTCCAAGGCAGCAATCGACTGCTTCACCAAGGGGCTGTCGGACGAAGTGGCCGGGGACAATATTCGCGTCATGGCGGTGCGGCCGGGCCTGATCGAAACGGAACTGCATGCCAAGGGCGGCGAACCGGGGCGCGCGGATAGGCTTGCGCATATGGTCCCGATGAAACGCAAGGGCAGTGCCGAAGAAGTCGCGCAGGCCGTGGTCTGGCTGCTGACGGATGAGGCCAGCTACGTGACAGGGTCGACGCTGGACGTCACGGGTGGGCGCTGAGCCCTTTTCCTATCGCCGCGCGGGGCGCAACCGCGCGACGCTCTGGGTGGTTCTGGGCGTCTGGGCCGTTCTGATCCTGGCGATGACCCAGGTCGATGCCGCGCCATGGCTGATGGGGATCATCGCGCTGTTCACCCTCCCGGCCCTGTGGGACCTCATCGCAAACCCCGTCGCCGGGCTCGATTTCGATGATCGGGAACTGCGGTGGTTCAGCGGCAAACGGCAGGCGTCCCTGCGATGGTCAGAGGTGGATTTCATGCGCCTTGATACACGGCTCGACTTTTCCGTGCGTGTGACAGCGGTGCTGCAAACCGGCCGCAAGATCCGTCTGCCCTACGAAGCGACACCCCCCCATCAGAGCCTTGAGACGGCGCTGCACGCCATCGGCATCCGAACAGAGCGGCATCACTTTTCACTCGTTGGGTGATTGGTACCGACTTCTTTTCCGAACCGGCTTCGGCGGCGCATTGCAATAGGGCTGCTGGTTGAGCCATGTGGCCATGTCGCGCCGCTTGGTGGCACTGCGCATGGGGCCCCAATCGGCGGCGATGCCGCGCCATCTGCCCTCCCGCCCCGCAATCACCCCATCGCGCGGCACGGTCACGGCCATGATCCGAAGGGCGCAGCTCAGATTGTCCGCACCGTCTTTCAGCGCCTCGCCGCTGCCCGCGCGGCACTCGTACCCGCGCGCGGTGGCCGGTGCGATCTGCAACAGGCCAAACCATTTGCCGCCGCCACCCACGGCCCAGGGCTGGTAGGTGCTTTCGTGTTTTGCCAGCGCCGACATCAGGCCCACCCAGAATGCCTGACGTCCCGCCACATCGGCCTCGCGGTAATAAGGGCACCACTGGTCAATATCGGCAGGCACCATGCTGGTGAGGGGCTGCCCATGCGTTGCCAGCGCACGCAATGCGGCCTGGTTCCACAGGCGATGGTTCGGCATGTGGCTCCACCGCATCTGGGGCAGTTGCGTTGCGGTTGTCGGGGTCGCATCGGTCGGAGATTGCGCCAGTGCGCCGGCCGCGCTCAAGCCGGCACACAGCAGCGATATCATCAGGGCAAAAATGCGTTTCATGCAAATGCTATGCGCCAGCGACACGCCGCAACGCAAGTCAACACTTGGTCGCGATACGCGTATCTGCGCAACTTCGCTCAGCCGGAAGAGGTGTGTCCGCACCATCGTTATCCAATCCCGAACAAATTACATCAATTGTCTACGATCATGATCCCAATCAACGAGATATCTCCGCGCGGACGCCATGTTTCAGCCCCAAAGGACCGTCAGTTTCATTTTTGTTACCTGTATTTGGAATACTGTAAATGTCGCTGCTTTCTTTGCTCACCAAGCTTCCCATGGCGCCGTCTCGTTGGCGAACGACCGATGACTCAGACTCCCATGACCCCCTGTTACGACACGCCAGACAACGCACCTCGGTGCGCCCGGAAAACGCGCTTATGATCGCCTGCCCAAACCCTACCGAAGAGGAATCCTGCCGCGATTCCCACCAGGTGCGGGGACAGTTCCTCGCCCGGCAGGACCGGTGGGAAGATCTGGCACAGGACATCCGCATCGCGGAGGATGCGCGCCGCGCAACGCCCGGGCTGATGCCCGTCGCGGACCTGCTGAGCTATGGCGCGCGCGCCGATGTGGTGATGGCGGTTGAGCATGCTCTCTTCGATGGTCGGCCGGCTCGCGGAGCCCCCCTGCTGAACGGCGTCGAGGCGCTCGAAGTGATGCTGGCGGAGGCCGACAACGACATGACGCTGAGCACAATCGTCGCCCAGGCGCATATGGACATTGCCTGGGCATGGCGCGGGACGGGGTGGGACACTCAGGTTCCCAAACGCCACCGCGATGCCTTCGATGCGCATTTCGACCGCGCAAGGGATATTCTGGCGCCGTTCGAAATGCGCAGCTGCACGTCGCCGATACTTGCCGCCGCCAAATGCGCGCTGCACGGATCGGGCAAAAGCACCCCCAACCAGCTGGCGGCGGACTACGAGAAACTGATCGACCTCGAACCGCGCAACCCCGGCCCGATGCGCGCGATGGGCAACTACCTGTCGCCGCGCTGGTTCGGCACCCACGCGCAGCTTGAGCTTGAAGCGCGCCGCACCGCGTCACGTACGCAGCACATCTGGGGCGCGGGTGCCTATACATGGGTGATGTTCGACGCGTTGTCAGGTGACGATATCGCCTGCGCGGACCTCGACCTCGACTTCTTCGTGGAAGGCCTGCACGACATCCTCGACCGCAAACCGCATCAGTACACCGTCAATCTGCTTGCCGCGTATTGCGCCAATACGATCGGCAGCAATCTGACCGGGTATGACCCCGCCGATCAGACCCGCACCCGCATCGCAGGCTGCGCCGACTGGATCGTGCGCAAACATCTGACCGAACTGCACCCGCTCATCTGGGCCCATGCGGCCAATGGATTTGACAACAACCTGCGGGTGCGCTCCGCACGCGGTTTTGCCGCAGCCGGGCGCGCTGAAGCCCTGCGCATCATCGCTGATCTCTTTCGCCGCGAAATCGCACAGGGGCATCGCATCATATTCACCGCTGACGGCCCCGTGGCCGAACACAGTTAACTGACAAGGAAAGGACGCATCATGGGTTCGATACCAGCTGACGCCATCCACTGGGACAGTGGAGACTGGATTGAATGGCACCGCACCGCGGCACCCCCGGAAAATCCCCCGTGTTCGGCCCCATCCGAAGACCCGCAGGCGCGACTGCACACATTGCGCACCCGACTGTTGCAATGCGCGCGCGCCTATTTCGAAATGTCAGGCCAACACCTCCCGGTCTATGACAGTATTGCCAAGGTTCACGCCGCGCTCGCCTTTGACCTGCCGCTGGACCAGAACACCTGCGCGAACACGGATGGCACACCGCCGCAACTGATCGTGATCGCGCCCCATGGTCCGACGGATGTCGTCAGCGTGGACCTGTCCAAAGCATTTTGCTGTCTGATCGTTGTGCGCATCAGGGATAACTTCAAGGTCGAAGGGCGCATGATGCCGCGCGCGACCCTGCCGGACCGGACGGAAGGCCAGATCGATCTGCACTGGCGGGACCTGCCGACCAGCGACTGACATCGGCCTGCGCAGGGGCTTGCAGCACCGCGCGCGCTGGCCTAAGACCTCTCCCACGATCAGACCTGCCTGACGAGGGACCGCAATGCTTGATTTGACCTTTGAGACACCGACACCCAGGATCATTGCGGGTGCCAAGCACGATTGGGAACTGGTGATCGGCATGGAGGTGCATGCGCAGGTCACCTCAAAGGCGAAGCTCTTTTCCGCCGCCTCCACGCGGTTCGGCGCAGAACCCAACAGCAACGTGTCGTTCGTGGACGCGGCCATGCCCGGCATGCTGCCCACGATCAACGAATACTGCGTCGAGCAGGCAGTGCGCACCGGGCTGGGCCTGAAAGCGGAAATCCATCTGGAAAGCGCCTTCGACCGCAAGAACTACTTCTACCCGGACCTGCCGCAGGGCTACCAGATTTCGCAGCTCTACCACCCCATCGTGGGCGAAGGGGAAGTGCTGGTGGAAATGGGCGACGGCACCGCGAGACTGGTGCGCGTCGAACGCATTCATCTCGAACAGGATGCCGGGAAAAGCATCCATGACATGGACCCGAATATGTCCTTCGTGGACCTTAACCGGACCGGTGTCGCGCTGATGGAGATCGTTAGCCGCCCTGACATCCGTGGCCCCGAAGAGGCCGCCGCTTACCTGGGCAAACTGCGCCAGATCCTGCGCTATCTCGGCACCTGCGATGGCAATATGCAATCGGGCTCCATGCGCGCGGATGTCAATGTTTCAATCTGCCGCCCGGGCGATTATGAAAAGTATCAGGCGACGCAGGACTTCAGCCACCTGGGCACCCGCTGCGAGATCAAGAACATGAACTCCATGCGATTTATCCAGGCCGCTATCGAGGTTGAAGCCCGCCGCCAGATCGCCATCGTCGAAGGCGGCGGCAGCGTCGATCAGGAAACCCGTCTCTATGATCCGGACAAGAACGAAACCCGCTCGATGCGGTCGAAAGAGGAAGCGCATGATTACCGTTACTTCCCCGACCCCGACCTTTTGCCGCTGGTGATTGAACAGGCCTGGGTCGATGGCATCGCCGCGAACCTGCCGGAGCTGCCGGATGCCAAGAAGGCGCGGTTCATCAGTGATTTCGGATTGTCCGACTATGATGCCTCGGTGCTGACCGCGGATCTGGATTCAGCCGGCTATTTTGAAGCGGTTGCAGCGGGTCGCGACGGCAAGATCGCCGCGAACTGGGTGATCAACGAGCTTTTCGGGCGCCTCAAGAAGGACGACAGGGACATCACCGACAGCCCCGTCAGCCCCGCGCAATTGGGCGGCGTAATTGACCTCATCGCCTCGGATGCAATCTCCGGCAAGATCGCCAAGGACCTTTTCGAGATCGTGTATACCGAAGGCGGCGATCCTGCGGAAATCGTCGAGGCGCGCGGCATGAAACAAGTAACTGACACCGGCGCGATCGAAGCGGCGGTGGACGAGATCATCGCCGCCAATCCGGATCAGGTGGCAAAGGCGCAGGAAAACCCGAAGCTGGCGGGCTGGTTCGTGGGTCAGGTCATGAAGGCCACGGGCGGCAAGGCGAACCCCAAGACGGTCAACCAGCTTGTGGCGCAGAAACTGAAGGGCTGATCGGCGGGGAGTGGCCGGGGACGCTGCGGGCTGTGGCCTGCCCAACTGGCGCCCGGCCCATGTGGCCTGCACAGCCGGGTTTGCTAATAATGAACGTCACGGAGTTGGAGAGAGCGCATGCCACAGTACCAATATCGGGTGATCAGCGCACCCACGCGTGGTGTAAAAACCAAGGCGCTCAAAACGCCCGAAGACCGGTTCTCCCATGCGCTCGAAGAGGTGATGAACCAGATGGCGTCCGAGGGGTGGGAATATCAGCGGGCAGAGACGTTGCCATCCGTCGAACGCTCGGGCCTCACGTCGAGCACGACCAACTGGCGCAACGTGCTGGTGTTCCGCAAGTTGCTGCAAGCGCCCCGCGCCCAGACGGCCCCGGAGGCCGCCCCGACAGAGCGGCGCGAACCTGTCATCATACCCCCCAAAACACCCGACGATGATGCCTCCCAAAGCGAGGGCGCGAGCCGGATGCTCAGCGATAACGGTGTTGAGGAAGCGAGTGAGGTTTCCGGGATGACCAGCTCGCTGAAGCAACTGGCAGCAAGCAGAAACCCAGATAAACCAAAAGATTAGAGAACACTCCTAACCATCTGCATCTATCGCGAGGGCATGGATTTCCGACAGGAGCCGGGACCCGAGCGCGGCATGGATGGCACGATGCCGCGCCACACGGTTCATGCTCTTGAACTGCTCGGCGCGGATCGCCACGTTAAAGTGACTTTCACCACCTTCCGGATACCCCGCATGGCCACGGTGGCTTTCGCTGTCATCCACCACCTCCAGCTCCCGTGGCGCGAAAGCGTCGCGTAACCGATCTTCAATCTCTTGTCGTTTCGACATTTTTTTGCCCAGACCCCTTCACTCTTTCCGTGTGCAGTCTAAACTAAGCGGCCTCGACTCGTATAGGTGCCAATATGCCAAAGCCAGATCCATTTGGATTCGATATGTCTGTCTCTTCTTCCAAGAAGAAAAACCCGCGTGGACGGCGTGGTATGTCCGGCGCGTCGGAGACCTCGACCCGCGTCTGTGATCACGATGGCTGCGAGGAACCCGGCAAGTATCGTGCGCCCAAGGCACCGGACGTGCTGGATGATTTTTTCTGGTTCTGCCAGGCGCATGTGCGGGAATATAATCTGAAGTGGAATTTCTTTGACGGCACCACCGAGGCGGAACTGAACGCGCAGATGTCGAAAGACAAGGTGTGGGAACGCAACACCAAGCCGATGGGTGATCCGGAGGCGCGGGCCTGGGCGCGGCTGGGTATCGAAGACCCGCATCAGGTGCTTGGTGCAAACGCAACGCAGAACCCCGGGCGCGGGCCACAGGCAGGACGGCGCCTGCCACCGACCGAGCGCCGCGCGATCGAGATACTGGACGCCAAAGACACCTGGACCAAGCCCGAGGTGCGCAAGGCTTACAAGGCGCTGATCAAGGTGCTGCATCCTGACATGAACGGCGGCGACCGCAGCCAGGAAGAGCAGTTGCAGGAGGTCGTCTGGGCCTGGGATCAGATCAAGGGCAGCCGCAACTTCAAGGATTGATGGCGCTACCGATTTGGGCCAACTGGCACGCCCCTTCCCCTTGCACATGCGCGATATATGTTGCACCAGATGACCCGGGCCGCACACGTCCCGAATTCTTAGTCTTTCTACAAGGGTGAAACCTCATGGCCGACGGCGCACTGGACATCAACACGAAGCCCACCGAAGAGATCCACGTTCGCGACGTCTTTGGCATTGATAGCGATATGGTAGTCAAAGGGTTTGCGGACCGCAGCGACCGCGTGCCTGATCTGGACACCACGTATAAGTTTGACCCGGACACGACGCTGGCCATTCTGGCGGGCTTTGCACACAACCGGCGCGTGATGATCCAGGGCTATCACGGCACGGGTAAATCCACCCATATCGAACAGGTTGCCAGCCGACTGAACTGGCCTGCCGTGCGCGTGAACCTTGACAGCCACATCAGCCGCATCGATCTGATCGGCAAGGATGCGATCAAGCTGAAAGATGGCAAACAGGTCACCGATTTCCAGGAGGGTATCCTGCCATGGGCATTGCGAAACCCCACCGCGATCGTCTTTGACGAGTATGATGCGGGCCGGGCCGATGTGATGTTCGTCATTCAGCGCGTGCTGGAAGTGGACGGCAAGCTCACGCTGCTGGATCAGAACCAGGTGATCACGCCGCACCCCTACTTCCGCATCTTCTCCACCGCCAACACGGTGGGTCTGGGCGACACCACGGGCCTGTACCACGGCACCCAGCAGATCAACCAGGGCCAGATGGACCGGTGGTCGCTGGTGGCCACGCTGAATTACCTCAGCATCGACGCGGAGACCGCGATCGTCCTGTCGAAAAACCCGCATTACAACACCGAAAAAGGCCGCAAGATCGTCAAGCAGATGGTCACCGTGGCCGACCTGACGCGCACCGCTTTCATGAACGGCGATCTCAGCACGGTGATGTCGCCGCGCACGGTGATCGCCTGGGCGCAGAACGCCGAGATTTTTCGCAATGTCGGCTATGCTTTCCGCCTCAGCTTTCTCAACAAATGTGACGAGCTGGAACGCCAGACCGTGGCAGAATTCTATCAGCGTCTCTTTGACGAGGAGCTGCCGGAAAGTGCCGCCAGCGTGAGTTTAGGATAAGCCATGCACATCGGGTTGATCGGAGGCATCGGCCCGGCAGCCACGGTGGTTTACTATCAGCGGCTGACGGCCCTGATGCGGGAGCGCGGCAAGAAGCTGGACCTGACGATTGTGCAGGCGAGCGCCGATGAACTCATCGCCAATAATCTGGCGGATAATCGCAATGCACAGGCGGAGATTTACGCAGATCTTATTGGCCGGCTGAAAGCAGCAGGAGCCGAGTGCGCCGCGATCACCTCGCTGGGGGGGCATTTCTGCTATCCCGAAACGGAAGCCATCAGCCCCCTGCCCCTGGTCAGCGGAGTGACACCGCTTGATGCGTATTTCGTGGCGCAGGGTCTGGGAACCGTCGGGCTTCTGGGAACAGAGGTCGTGATGCGCACGCGGCTTTACGGGCAATTGCCCCACACCCGCGCGGTGGCGCCGGAGGGCAATCTGCAGGACGTCGGCAAAACCTATCTGGAGATGGCTGTCAGGGGTGCTGCGACGGATGCGGATCGCGCCTTTTTCTTCGAGGCCGGACACCGGATGACCGCCGATCAGGGGGCCGATGCAATCGTGCTCGCCGGGACCGATCTGGGACTGGCATTTGACGGGCATGATCCCGGCTATAAAGTGATCGACGCATTGGATGTACATGTTGCGCTGCTGGCCGATCTGGCCACGGGCAGGGCGACCTTGCCGCAGGGGACGAAGGGCTAAGCTATGAGCAAACAGTCAGACAATCCGGCCGATGCGTTCAAAAAAGCGCTGTCGGAGGCCACAAAGGTCATGGCGCATGACCCGGAGCTGACCGTCTCCTACTCTGTGGATCCTGCAGGTATGTCGGGCGATTCCATGCGATTGCCGCAGGTCAGTCGCCGCATGACACGCGACGAGGTGATGCTGGCGCGGGGCACCGCGGATGCTTTGGCGCTGAACCGGCGCTACCACAACGGCCAGACCCATGCCCGCTATCAGCCACAAGGGGACATGGCCAAAGACCTGTATGAAGCTATGGAAACCGCCCGCTGCGAGGCGATGGGTGCCCGCGACATGCCCGGAACGGCGGGAAATATCGACGCCAAGATCGCCCATGAGGCGATGCGCAAAGGGTACGATCAGATCACGCAGGCCGCCGATGCCCCGCTGGCAACGGCTGCGGGCTATCTGATCCGGCATCTGGCGACCGGGCGCGATCTGCCGTCGGGCGCGCAGAACGTGATGGAGCTGTGGCGCGGTTTTATCGAAGACCAATGCGGCGGCACGCTGGAAAACCTCGATGACACGCTCAGCGATCAGGCGGCCTTTGCCAAGTTCGCGCGGCAGCTGATCTGCGATCTTGGATATGGTGACCAGCTGGGCGACGACCCGGACCAGATCGACGAGGATCAGGAAGACGAAGCCGAAGAAGGGGCCGAAGAGGATTCCGATCCCGACAGCACAGGTCAAGACGATCAGGAAGACGAAGAGTCCGAAGGCTCGCCCGAGCAATCCCAGGAGGAGCAACAGGACGCGGCGCAGGCGCAGGTCTCCATGGATGACATGGCCGATCAGGAAATGGGCGATGAGGCGGACATGCCAGAGGGGGAGGCCCCGATGGAGCCGCCTGCCCCGCCCCCTGCATCGGATGCGGACCCGAATTACCTTGTGTACCTGAATGACCATGATGAAGAGATCGGAGCCGAAGAGCTTGCCGAGCCCGTCGAGTTGGAACGGCTGCGGGCCTATCTCGATCAGCAGTTGGAGCCTTTGAAAGGCGCCGTGAGCCGATTGGCCAACAAGTTGCAACGCCGGTTGCAGGCACAGCAGAACCGCTCCTGGGAATTTGATCTGGAAGAGGGCATGCTGGATGCCGGACGTCTGGCGCGGGTGGTGGCCAACCCGACGACGCCCCTGTCGTTCAAAGTGGAGAAGGACACTGATTTCCGCGATACGGTCGTGACGCTGCTGCTCGACAACTCCGGGTCGATGCGCGGGCGCCCGATCTCCATCGCGGCCATCTGCGCGGATGTATTGGCGCGGACGCTGGAGCGCTGCAATGTGAAGGTCGAAATTCTGGGCTTCACCACGCGCGCCTGGAAAGGCGGTCAGGCACGCGAAGCCTGGCTGAACGACGGGCGGCCACAGCAGCCGGGGCGTCTGAACGACCTGCGGCACATCATCTATAAATCCGCGGATGCACCTTGGCGGCGCACGCGGCCAAACCTCGGTTTGATGATGAAAGAAGGCTTGCTGAAGGAAAACATCGATGGCGAGGCGCTGGAATGGGCACACCGCCGGATGCTGATGCGGCACGAGGTCCGCAAGATCCTGATGGTGATCTCGGACGGGGCGCCGGTGGATGACAGCACCCTGTCGGTCAACCCTGCCAATTACCTCGAAAAACACCTGCGTGACGTAATCGAGATGGTGGAAAAACGCCGCGCCGTCGAACTGCTGGCCATCGGGATCGGGCATGATGTGACGCGGTACTACGACCGCGCGGTGACGATCACGGATGTGGATCAGCTGGCCGGCGCGATGACAGAGCAGCTGGCAGCCCTTTTCGACAGCGACCCGCGCGCCCGCGCCCGCATCATGGGCATAAAACGGGCCAGTTAACTGGCCCGTGCCTCCGGCGGGGATATTTATCAACCAGAGAAACGAGGACGCAGGATGTTTCAGACCTTCGAGGTGACGGCTCGGCCGGAACAGGGACCGCCAAGGCTTGCCGCGCTGCGCGACGCGATGAAGGCCGGGGGTCTGGATGGCTTTCTGGTCCCCCGTGCCGATGCCCACCAGGGGGAATATGTTGCGGCACATGACGAGCGTCTAGCCTGGCTGACGGGGTTCACAGGCTCTGCGGGATTCTGCGCGGTACTTCACGACATTGCAGGGGTTTTCATCGACGGACGTTATCGCACACAGGTCAAGGCGCAGGTCGCCGAAGAGTTCACACCCGTGCCCTGGCCCGATGTTTCATTAGGCGACTGGCTGACGGAGCAATTGCCGCAGGGCGGCGTTGTCGGCTTCGACCCGTGGCTGCACAGCGCGGGGCAGATCGAGACGCTGGAGAAGACCCTCAAAGGCACCGGCGTCGATTTGCGCGCCTGTGATAATCCGGTCGATCAGATCTGGCAGGATCAGCCGGCGCCGCCGGTGCAGCCCGCCAAGGTGCACCCTTTGGAGTTTGCGGGCGAAAGCCATGCTGACAAGCGCCAGCGGATGGCGCGGGAGCTCTGCGATGACGGCCAGAACGCGGCGCTGATCACCCTACCGGATTCGCTGTGCTGGCTGCTGAACATTCGCGGCGCGGATATCCCGCGCAACCCCATTGCCCAGGGCTTTGCTGTTTTGCATGACACCGGCGCGGTTGATCTGTTCATGGCGGCCGGGAAACTGCATGAGGTTGCCGACCATCTTGGCGCGGAGGTGACACAGCATGATCCGCAGGCGCTGGTGCCGTTTCTGGACGGGTTGAAAGGGTCAGTCCGTGTCGACAAGGGCACCGTTCCGGTTGTGCTGTCGCGGCTGCTGGGGGACCGTGCCGCCTATGCCGGTGATCCCTGCGCCCTGCCCAAGGCGCGCAAAAACAGTGCCGAGATCGAAGGCGCAGCCGCCGCGCATCTGCGCGACGGGGCGGCGATCGTCGAAATGCTGGCCTGGCTCGATGCACAGCCCGCAGGCGCGTTGCGCGAGACGCAGGTCGTCGGCAAGCTCGAGGGGTTTCGACGCAACGACAACGCGCTTCAGGACATCAGTTTTGAAACCATTGCAGGCACCGGACCCAACGGCGCGATCATGCACTACCGGGTGACTGAAGAGACCGACAGCCTGTTGGAAGAGGGTCAGTTGATCGTGCTGGACAGCGGTGGTCAGTATCTTGACGGCACGACCGATATCACCCGGACGATCGCCATCGGGTTGCCGCCCCGGGAGGCTGCAGAAGCTTTTACCCGTGTGCTGCAGGGAATGATCGCGATGAGCCGTCTGCGCTGGCCCGAAGGTCTGGCCGGGCGCGACATCGAGGCGATCGGGCGGATGCCGCTATGGCTTGCGGGGCAGGATTTCGACCATGGTCTGGGCCACGGCGTCGGGGCTTATCTCAGTGTGCACGAAGGGCCGCAAAGGCTGAGCAGGATCAGCCATGTGCCGTTGGAAGCGGGGATGATCCTGTCCAACGAGCCGGGGTACTACCGGGAAGGCGCGTTTGGCATCCGCCTTGAAAACCTTATTGTCGTGCAGGAGGCCCCGGCCCTGCCCGGCGGTGATGCTCATCGCAAGATGTTGCACTGGCGCACCCTGACCTTCGCGCCCATCGACAGGCGCCTTATCGTCACCGGGATGCTGACGGCGGTGGAACGCGACTGGCTTAATGCCTATCACGCTGAAGTTGCAGAAAAGATTGCGCCCCGCCTATCGCCCGGTGCGAAAACGTGGTTGGATGCTGCGACTGCGCCGATCTGACACCTGATATTGCGTCATGGTTTTGTTACGAAGCTCGCGCAATAGCATCTGTGAGACGAAGGGGAGACGTTCAACATGGCAGACCACATCACCATCCGGAAGGCGGACGGCACATGGAGCGTACGCGCGGGTGGCGCCGTCTTGGGCGAAAGCGCAGATGCTCTGGAACTGGTCGAAGGGGATTACCCGCCAGTCATCTATTTTCCGCGCGGCGATATCGCCATGGCGTTTCTCGACCAGACCCACAAGTCGACCCATTGCCCTTACAAAGGGGATGCGACCTATTTTTCCGTTGTGACCAAAAGCACGACGCTGGCTGATGTTGCATGGTCTTACGAGACACCGAAAGACGGCGTGGCCCGGATCAAGGATCATCTGGCCTTTTACACCAACGGTGACGTGACCGTCGAACAGATCTGAGCGCCGGTCAGGAATGCTCTTCGGCGGCGGTTGCTGCCAGTGCGCGGTTGTAGACCTTCAGGGCGTCGACATGGAACAGCGCGCCCAGCAGCTCAGGCGGCGCGGCATCCGCGCTCAGCGTCACGACGGGGATGAAGTTGACACCGGTCTCAAAGATCGGCATTGCCGCCTCCAGGGTCGCGTTTGCGTCGATATAGACACCCTCACCGATCATTTCCCAGCAGCGGTCTTCATCTGCGGCACCCTGATCGGCGGGCGTGCGCATCACCCCGTTGACCCTCAGCATTGCCAGCAGATAGGCCTGTGGTCCGGCTGCAAGGTGAATATCCCGGCGCTCAAGCTGGGTCAGGAAGAAGCTGCGGTCCACCAGCCGCGACGCGAGGGCCGTTGACATCGACACCGCCACCATCACCGCCAACCCGGTCTGCCAGTCGCCGGTCAGCTCGAACACGATCAACGTGGTTGAAATCGGTGCACCCAGAACAGCTGCCGCAACCGCCCCCATGCCCGTCAGCGCATAGAGCGTGAGCGAGCTGGAGACATCCGGGAAAACGCCTGTCGCAATCAACCCGAAGCTTAACCCCGTCAGCGCGCCCACCATCAGGGATGGAGAGAAGATGCCGCCGCCCATGCGACCGGCCATGGTGATGGCCACCGCTGCTGTCTTCAGAACCGCAAAGACGATGGCATTCCAAAGGCCCAGTTGCCCGGTCAGGGCCAGCGATGTGGTTTCATAACCAACGCCGATGATATGGGGATAGTAAATCGCCAGACCGCCGAGCATGGCCCCCGCGACCGCCGGGCGCAGCCATCGCGGCAGGCGGGTTTTATGTTGAACGAAGGTGCCGAAATCATCTGCCCAGAACACCGCTTTCATCAGGGCGACCGCAACCAGGCCGGACATCAGGCCCAAGAGCAGATAGGCAGGCATCTCCTGGTAGAATTGCACGGCCCCCGTGGTTGCGAGGGTGAATTCGGTCACATCGCCAAACTCCAGCCGGTTGATCACGGTGCCCGCCGCGCTGGCAATGACGATAGGGGCAAAAGCGTGCACGGCGAAGTGCCGCAGCACCACCTCCAACGCGAAAAGCGCCCCGGCAATGGGCGCGTTGAAGCTGGCCGAGACAGCGGCGGCCACGGCACATCCCAACAGATCGCGCCCGGTTACACCATCCGCCAGAATACGACGGTTCACCCAGGTTGAGATCACTGCGGCCAAGTGCACAACGGGGCCCTCCCGGCCGGTCGATCCGCCGGTGCTCAACGTGATCATCGAGGCCAGTGCGGAGGCCAGTCCAGCGCGCGTTTCCACCCGGCCATCATGCATCGCAGCGCCGTGGATCACATCGGCCACAGAGCGCGCCCTGCCATCACGGGTAAAGGTATTCAGGATGATCCCCACCGCCAGCCCACCGAGGATCGGAATAATCAGGATCATGTACCACGGTAGCGATTCCGCAAAGCTGTGCAGCAGGCGGACGTCTTCTGTTCCGTAGAAATAGGTTTGCAGGGCATTGACACCCTTGCGAAAAAACAGCGCGGCAAACCCCGCCGCGATCCCGATGGCCAGAGCGATGAACCAGAACTGAATCTGGTTGGGGCCGCGGTGGCGCAACACTCGCAATCCATCCCGACAAGTGTTCAGCGCATAGTCGAGTTGCTGGGATAAATGGGATCGCTTGGACATCAATTCGTACTCTGGCTGATCCCTGTCTAGGCCAAGCGGACCATAGGGGGAAGCCTTTTGGCGGATTTATCCCGCCAACAGCGCACGGGCCGCTCCCCGTGCTTCTTCGGTGATCGTATCGCCCGACAGCATCCGGGCGATTTCGTCCACCCGGTCGGGGTCTGGCAACGCCGTAACGGTGGAGGTTGTCATCCCTGCGCGCACGTGTTTTTCCACCCGCCAGTGATGCGCACCAAGTGCGGCGACCTGCGGTGAATGGGTGACCACGAGCACCTGACCGCCCGCCGCGAGCGCGGCTAGCCTGCGCCCCACCGCGTCGGCGGTTGCGCCACCCACGCCCCTGTCGATCTCGTCGAAGATCATGGTCAACCCCGATTGTCCGCGTGTCAGACACACCTTGAGCGCCAGCAGAAACCGGCTGAGCTCACCCCCGGATGCAATGCGGTTCAGCGGACCGGAGGGCGCGCCCGGGTTGGTGGCGACGGTGAATGCAACCGCGTCAACCCCGTCTGGTCCCGGTGTCTCTGGGGTGATCTGCGTCTTGAAAACAGCGCGTTCCATCTTGAGAGGCGCCAATTCACCCGTGACCGCCTTGTCGAGGGCCGTGGCCGCTTTGCACCGGGCCCTCGTCAACGCGTCGGCGGCCGCGCCATAGGCTGTCTCCGCTGCCCCCATCTCCCGGCGCAGGCGCGACAGGTCGGCGTCGCCTGCTTCCAGCGTTGCGAGTTTGTCACGCAAGGTGTCGGCAAAGCCAGACAGGTCATCTGCCAGCACTTCGTGTTTGCGGGCCAGAGCGCGGATGGCAAACAGTCTTTCTTCCGTATCCTCCAGTTCCGCCGGGTTGAAAGACAGCCCTTCGATGGCACCGACGATACCGTCCATCGCCTCGTCCAGTTCGACCATCGCGCGGGACAGCGATGCCATGGGCGCTTCAAGGGCGCCTTCGGCCTTCTCTGCCGCACCATCCAGCCATCTGAGCGCGTCGCCCAGTGCGGCTTCGGCACCCTGTTGCCCAAGGATTTCATGTGCCCGAACCACATCGCTGCGAATTTTTTCCGCGCCCTGCATCATGCGGCGGCGCGCATCCAGTGTTGCCTCTTCCCCCGGATCGGGCGCAAGCGCATCAAGTTCGGCAACCGCGTGCCGCAGGAACTCCTCTTCGTCGCGGATGGCCGCCATCGCGGCCTCTGCGGCGGCCAGAGCCTTTGCAGCCTTGCCCTTTGCGGCCCAGGCCGCCCTGCACTTCGATCTGGGCCCGTCAAGCCCTGCGAATTCGTCCAGAATGATCCGGTGACCCCGTGGGTTCAGCAGGCCCCGGTCGTCATGTTGCCCGTGTAGTTCCACCAGTGTATCCGAGAGCTGCCGTAACACCTCGCCGGAACAGCGCCGGTCGTTTACCCATGCCGTCTTGCGCCCGTCAGCGGTGTTTATGCGGCGCAGGATCAGCTCATCACCCTGAGGCAGGCCCGCCTCTCGCAGTACCGCATGAGCCGGATGATCGGCGGCAAGATCAAACCATGCCGACACCTCGCCCTGCTTGGCCCCCTGGCGCACCAGATCGGCCCGCCCGCGCCAGCCAAGCACAAACCCCAGCGAATCCAGCAAGATGGACTTACCTGCCCCGGTTTCTCCAGTCAGAACGTTCAGACCCGGCTGAAAGCTCAATTCCAGCCGGTCGATGATCAGCATGTCCGAGATATCAAGCCCGCGCAGCATTGGCCCTACCCGTCAAATGTGCCGGATCAGAGCCATTCGCCCTTGATCGTCTGGCGATAGACCTGCCGCAGCCAGCTGTCGCCCGCCGCCTCCAGCGTCAACCCCTGCCCCGTCAACAAGGCGTAGCTGTCTTCATACCAGTCCGTTGACTGGTAGTTGTAGCCCAGAATGGCGCCGGCGGTTTGCGCCTCGTTGGTCAGCCCCAGCGACAGATACGCTTCGACCAGCCGGTGCAATGCTTCCGGCGTATGGGTTGTGGTCTGGAAATCCTCGACCACGACGCGAAAGCGGTTAATGGCTGCCGTATAATGGTCGCGGCGCAGGTAATACCGGCCAATCTCCATTTCCTTGCCCGCGAGGTGATCGAATGCGAGGTCGAATTTGAGAATGGCCGCACGTGCATATTCACTGTCCGGGTAACGTTCGATCACGTCGCGCAGAGATTGCAGTGCCTGGAACGTCAACCCCTGATCCCGACCGACTTCGTCAATCTGGTCGTAGTAACTGAGCGCCAGCAGATACTGCGCATAGGCCGCGTCGTCATCATCGGGGTAAAAGTCGATGAACCGCTGGGCGGCGGAACGGCTGTTGGGGTAATCCTGATCGCGGTGATAGGAAAACGCCTGCATGATCAGGGCCCGGCGCGCCCAGTCGGAATAGGGATAGAGGCGCTCAATTTCCGAAAAATAGAAGGCGGCATCCTCGGGGCGGCTGCGGGTCAGCTCGAACTCGCCGCGTTCGAAAATCTGCTCAGCCGAATAGGTCTCCAGCGGGATCTCTTCGGGATTGAAAAAGCTGCCGGTACGACGTCCGGTATCTCTGTCACCGCATGCAACAAGCGTCGCCGTCACCAGCACCGCGGCTATAATCCGCTTGTGCGACCCAAGCCTACTCATGCTTTGCCACCTTTATTCTGCACCACTACCCGCCTTGATCCACGCGGCCCCTGTGAGGTCGTAGCACAGAAATTTCCCGTGCAAAACGCTCATTGCACCCTTTGTGAAGGCAGTTGTCATAAAGCACGTAAAGGTGATTTTGCCGCAAGACGCAAGTGGCCGCAGCATCGGCTTATGCGACGGCGGGAATTTCATCCCAGATCAGGCCGTACCCCGGCAGACGGGCCGCCATACTCTCGTCGCAGACGACCATGCGCACGGCACCGGGCGTCGCAAAGAGATTGCGCAGCAACGTGTTGGTCATCGAGTGCCCGGCACGCACCCCTGTGTAATGGCCGATCAGCGGTGCCCCCGCCAGCGCCAGATCACCGAGCGCATCCAGCATCTTGTGCCGCACAGGCTCGTCGCTATGGCGCAGGCCGCCGGGGCTCAGCACGCGGTCGCCGTCAAAAACCACCGCGTTTTCGCCGGGCTCGCCACCCAGGGCCAGACCGTTCGCGCGCATTGCGTCCACGTCCGCCTGACGGCAGAAGGTGCGGCTGTCGCAAAGCTCGCGGGCAAAGCTGCCATTGTTCATGACCAGCGATTTCTGCTGGTGACCAATCGCGGAATCGGCGAAATCGATTTCGAAGTCGATGCGCAGCGTATCGGCGGGCGCCAGGGTGGCCGACGCCATGCCATCTGACACGGAAACGGTTTTCAGAACCTCGAAAGCACGCACCGGAGCCGCCAGCTTGCGCAGGCCCCGTTGCATGATGCCGCGCACGAAAGGCACGGCTGATCCGTCCAGAATGGGCACTTCCGGTCCGTCGATCTCCACCAGCGCGTTGTGCACGCCACATCCGGCAAGCGCCGCCATGATGTGTTCGACAGTGGACACCTGAAGGCCAGCAGCATTTTCGATCTTGGTGCACAGCGGAGAGCGCAGAACCACATCCCAGCGCGCAGGGATCAGGCGATCCCCCACGGCCACGTCAGTGCGCGAGAACCAAATACCATGCTCGGCAGTGGCGGGACGAATCGTAACCGTCGCCGTGCGGCCCGTATGAAGACCACAGCCGGGAAAGCTGATCGGTGATTTGATCGTTGTCTGCACAATAGCCCCACAAAATTCTCGGACCTTTGGCCCGGTTGCGATGTAACTAGGGGCTGAGCCGGGAAGCCTCAACTCAATCTTTGCAACGGACTGAAACACATCTGTTACATTTGAGCACAAAGGCGCTTGTGCCCATTCAAGCCCCTGACATTAAAAGAAAAAGGGCCGCGAATTCGCAGCCCTTTCGTGCTATTTCGTGATCTCTTCAGTTGGCTTGACGGCGCAGAAACGCGGGGATTTCAATGCGTTCCTGATCCGGGTCGGCCTGTTCCTGCGGCATTGGCGCCGGTTCTGCGGCGCGCTGCTGTACGGGCGGCTGCTGACGTGGTGCGGATTGTGCGCCACCTTCGCCATGCCCCGTCATCCGGTTGATCAGTGAGTTGATACCGAAACGCGGACGCTCCGCCGCGGATGCATCATCGGCGGTTGCGGGCTGTCTGCGCGGATCCTGCGGGGCCGCTTTTTGTGCAGCGGCCCGCAGGCGCGCCATTGCTTCCGGCGACGGCGTGCCCGGTGTCGGGGCCTGCGGCGCCACGAAGCTTTCCGCGTCCACGTTCTTGACATCACGGTTAGGCTCAAAGGCGGCGACTTCCGGGCGGTACGCGGGCGGCGGCAGATCATCGTCCGCCTGTGGCTGCATCTCTTCCGCAAAAATATCCTCGGCCATGTCTTCGGCTGCCACCTGTTGCGCGTCCAGCGTCTCGAAGAGGGAGGGTTCCTCGGCTGCTTCGGCAACCATCGCTTCGCGTGGTTCTGGCATGCTGTTTGCAACGGTCGCCACGGCTGGCGCTTCGATTGGCTCGGCCGCGTCTTCTTCTACAGAAACCGACGGTTTCAAGGGCTGAGACAGCGACCGGCGCGGCACCGGCATTTCGGTGTTCACATCCGTGGCGTCGATGCCGGTGGCAACAACGCTGACCCGCATCAGCCCACCCATGTCGGTATCGAGCGTCGAGCCGACAATGATGTTTGCTTCCGGGTCCACTTCTTCGCGGATCCGGTTTGCAGCCTCGTCCAGTTCAAACAGGGTCAGGTCATGACCGCCGGTGATATTGATCAACACGCCCTTGGCACCACGCAGGCTGATCTCGTCGAGCAGCGGGTTGGCGATGGCTTTCTCGGCCGCCTGAATGGCACGATCTTCGCCGTCGGATTCGCCCGTACCCATCATCGCCTTGCCCATCTCGTCCATCACAGCGCGGACATCGGCAAAGTCGAGGTTGATCAGCCCCGGACGGACCATCAGGTCCGTCACGCCCTTCACCCCCTGATAAAGCACATCGTCCGCCATGGAGAAGGCTTCGGTGAAGGTGGTTTTTTCGTTCGCCAGACGGAAGAGGTTCTGGTTGGGAATGATGATCAGCGTATCCACGACCTTTTGCAGCGCCTCGACGCCGTCCTCGGCCTGACGCATCCGCTTGGCCCCTTCGAACTGGAAGGGCTTGGTGACCACTCCAACGGTCAGCACACCCAGCTCGCGCGCAGCCTGCGCGATGATCGGTGCGGCCCCGGTGCCGGTGCCCCCGCCCATACCGGCGGTGATGAAACACATATGCGCGCCAGCCAGATGATCGACGATCTGTTCGATGCTCTCTTCCGCCGCCGCAGCACCGACGGTTGCACGCGCACCGGCACCCAGGCCTTCGGTGACCTTGATGCCCAACTGCACCCGGTTGTCTGATTTGGCTTGCTGCAGCGCCTGCGCGTCGGTGTTAGCGACCACGAACTCGACCCCGTCGAGCTCTTTCTCGATCATGTTGTTGACCGCATTCCCGCCTGCGCCACCAACACCGAAGACGGTGATACGAGGTCTGAGATCTGCCTGTCCGGGCATCGAGAGAGTAAGGGTCATGGTTAAATCCGCCTGTGCTGCTGACCCGTATTCACGGGTGTTTTTGGTGCCTATTCAGGGCTGACCCTACCCTTTGAGAGCCTCAGGGTCACGTAAAAAACGCAATTTCGACACAAAATATGGGTCCAATCGGCCTCATATCCCCAGCTTGCAGGGAGGATCGGCAAGATGTTGCGCAATTTACGAAATCAGACGCTAGAGCACGCGCAACAGATTCGCCCGGATGCGCCGCACCCGCTTCGGGCCGAAGCCCCGGTTTCACAATGTTCGGACGACTGCTCGGTCGCCATGGGGCCTCTGACGGGCCTTGTCGAAATCATATCATGGCGCGCCGGCGACGTCACCGTGATTCGATTGCGCGCTTACCAGTTATCGCGAAACCAACGCACCGCGCGCTTGAGGGACCGGTGGGGGTAGCTTTCCGCCGGGATGTCGAAATCCCACCACTCGTCCTGCGGATGGGCCGCAAACAGCGACAGACCGACAACCGAGGCGAAGGCAGGACCCGTCGCCGCCTGCGGCAGCCCGTGCACGCGCAATGGCCGCCCCAGCCGGACCTGCTGGCCCAGTATCTTGCTGGCCAGACCGTCCATCCCCGGAATCTGGCTGCCACCGCCCGTCAGCACGATCTGCTGGCTGGGCAGATGATCAAATCCGGCAGCATCCAGCCGGGCACGCACTTCTTCCAGAATTTCCTCGACCCTTGGACGCATGATGCCGATGACCTCCGCCCGGCTGGCCGTCCGGCGATCATGCTCGAAATCGCCGGTGTCGCCGCCGATCTCGATCATCTCGCGGTCATCCATGCCGGTTGCATGCACGCCGCCGTGCATGGTCTTGATGCGCTCCGCCATGGTCATCGGAACCTGCAGACCCATGGAGATATCGCCGGAGACATGATCGCCCCCCATCCGCACCGAATCCGCGTAGATCATGTGTTTCTTGATGAAGATCGACACCCCGGTAGAGCCGCCGCCCAGATCGATACAGGCGGCCCCCAGTTCCTGCTCATCCTCCACCAGCGCCGCGATGCCGCTTGTATAGGCCGAGGACGCAATCCCGGCGAGTTCAAGGTCGCAGCGCTTGATGCAATGCGCCAGGTGCTGAACGGCAGAGCCATCGACCGTCAGCATGTGCATGTCCACGGAGAGGGAGTTGCCCAACTGCCCACGTGGATCGCCGAGACCAGAGCGGTGATCGATGGCGAAATTGACCGGTTGCGCGTGCAGCACTTCGCGCCCGGAGCCATAGTCCGGCACGTCGCAGGCAGCCAGCACGCGGGCGACATCCTGCTCGTCCACCGCCTCGCCTTCCAGCGCGATCTGCGCGTCCAGCCCGTAAGAGCGCGGCTCCGCCCCGGCAAAGCAGGCAATCACGTGATCGACGCGGATGCCCGCCATTTTCTGGGCGCCCTGCAGCGCGGTGCGAATGGCGCGTTCGGTTTCCTGCATGGCGCAGATCTCGCCAAAACGCACACCCCGGGACCGGGTTGTCGCCGCCCCGATGACGCGGAAGCCGGACTGGCCGGCCAGCGAGCCGATCTCCCCTTCGTCGCCAAGATCGCCCGTGCCGTCGAACCGCAGAACAAGGCAGGAGATCTTGGAGCTACCCACGTCCAGAATGGCCACCACACCGCGGTGCATGGCGGCTTTGCGCATGTTGCGCATCTGGCGCTGGCTGTCGTATAAATCCATCGTTGTTACTGCCCCGACCCTTGTTTTATTTCCCACCACAATGCTGTGGCCTGTTCGCTCATCTGCACCGTCGGGCGTGCGCCGAGGCGCAGGTCGACCCGCACCACATCACGCGCAAGAATATCCTGCGCACCATCCAGGGCGATCACCCGTTCCAGCGCCTGCACCGCGCCGGCTTCCGGCAGCAAGATGCGCTGCTCCCGGTCCAGCACGACATCCCAGCGCCGCTCGCCCATCCGTACAATCCCGCGCAGCCGCGACCCCAGGGGAGCGGCCGCACGATAAAGGTCGAGCGCGTCCTTGACATGCGCCTGCGCGCCCTCTCCCGCGATCACCATAAGGTCGGGCCTGTCCATGCGCTGGTGCAGGGTGCCAACATGCGCGCCGGTGACATCCACCAGCACGAGGCCTTCGCGCCCGCGCCAGATGGCGACAGGCGTGCGCGGGGTCACGTCGATCTGCAAGATGCCGCCGGGCCGGATGCGCACCGAGACCGTCTGGACGGGCGGCAGATCTGCGATCGTCGCGCGAATTTCCCTGAGGTCGAGGTCAAAAGAGCTGGTGGGGAAATCAATCGGCACAACCTCGCGGATGTCCTCGGCCAGGTCGCCCGCAACACCGTCAATGGCCATCAGCTGCACCATGAACTCGGGGCGGGTTTCAAAACTGGCGCGCGCCTCGGCCACGGTGTCTTGGATCGCCAGACGCCGCGCTTCATCCGACAGGTACAAGCCGCCGGCGGCAAAGGTCAGCGCCATCGGGACACCCGCGCGCAACAGCACCAGAAAGGTTGGCGTCAGCATCAGGCGCTGCATTCGCCACGCCCAGCGGGAGGGTGCCGGATCGCACGCATTCCGTCTGCGCAAGATCAGCGATCGCATGACGCGTCCTCCACCATCCACGCGCAAAGCTGGCCCAAGCTCATCCCGCAGGTCTGGGCCTGCTCGGGCGTCAGTGATGTTGCCGTCATGCCGGGTTGCGTATTTGTTTCCAGCAGGATCAGGCCGTCCTCGCCTCTCGCCTCGTCCCAGCGAAAATCGGTCCGGCTGACACCGCGACAGCCCAAAGCGCGATGCGCGCGCAGCGCATAGTCCATGCAGAGGTCGAATATATCCGCGGGCAGATCGGCAGGCACAACATGGCGCGACCCGCCGGGTTTGTACTTGGCATCGTAATCGTACCAGCCATCCGTAAGAATGTCGGTCACCGTCAGCGCGCGATCGCCAATGACCGTGGTCGTCAGTTCGCGACCGGGCGCATAGGTTTCCACCATTACCTCGTCGGGCATGTCCGATGACAGCTGCGGCGGTCCGTTGCTCGCTTCGTGCACGAGGTAGACACCGACAGACGAGCCTTCGCAATTCGGCTTCACCACATAGGGCGGGCGCATCACGTGGCGCGTGCGCACCTCGGCGGCCGGGGCAAGAACGCTGCCCACAACCGGCAGACCCGCTGCCGCGAAAGCCGCCTTGCTGCGCTGTTTGTCCATCGCCAGGGCGGACGCGAGCACGCCGGAATGCGTATAGGGCATGCCCATCCATTCCAGCAGGCCCTGCACACAGCCGTCCTCGCCCCAGCGACCGTGCAGGCAGTTCAAAACGGCTTCCGGAGATATCTTGTGCAGAACGGAACAAAGGTCGCGGTCCGCATCGACCTCGATCACTTCAAATCCTTCTCCCCGTAGGGCGGCAGCGCAGGCTTGCCCGCTGGACAGGGACACTTCGCGCTCTGCCGAAGGGCCTCCCATCAATACCGCCACACGCCGGGGTGTCCTGCTCGACTGACCCACTGTGGTGCCTCTGTGTCGGGCCATTTCGGCCCGTTTTTAATTGTGTTTATCCGGCTTTTGCGCCGGTTCACCGTCTCGTCTTATGCATGCAGTCTGGCGGCTATCTGGTTAACGAGCCATTAATTTTCGCCAATGCGCATGATTTCCCATTCTAGCGTGATACCGCTTTGTGCGTAAACCTTTTTTCGCACCTCTTCGCCCAATCCCTCAAGATCGGCGGCGGTCGCATCACCGGTGTTGATCAGAAAGTTGGAGTGCTTCTCGCTCATCTGCGCGCCGCCCTGCCGCGCGCCGCGCATGCCGGCATCGTCGATGACCTTCCATGCCTTGAGATCATGCACGTCGTCGTCCCGCCCGGTGGAGGAAAACCCGGCCGGGTTCCGGAACGTTGATCCGGCGCTCCGATCCCGCGTGGGTTGTGTTGCATCTCGTCTGGCAAGCTGGTCACCCATGCGCGCATGCAGCGCCTGCGCATCCCCGCGCGGCGCCTCAAAGGTGGCTTGCGTCAGAACGCAACCCTCCGGCAGCTGGGTTTGACGGTAGTCAAATTGCAAGTCCTGCGGTGTGAGGGTGATGCATTTCCCCGCGCGCGTGACGGCCTGTGCCTCGACCAGCACATCCGCCGTGTAGGTGCCATAACAACCCGCATTCATGCGCACAGCGCCGCCGATGCTGCCCGGGATCGTGCGCAGAAAGGTCAGATCAAGCCCCGCGTCGGCCGCCTTTTTGGCCACATGCGCATCCAGGGCAGCCGCGCCGGCGATCACCCGCGTTCCTTCGGTTTCGATGCTGTTGAAACCCCGTCCAAGGCGGACCACGACAGCGCGCAAACCCCCATCCCGGACAATCAGGTTGGACCCGACGCCCATGGGAAACACGGCAACATCTTGGGGCAAAGCGGCCAGAAAAGCGCTCAGATCATCCAGATCGGCAGGTTGGAAAAGCCAGTCGGCCGGACCGCCAACCCGCAGCCAGGTCAGATCGCTCAGGGGGCGGTCCGGTGTCAGGCGGCCGCGTACATCGGGCATATCCGTCATGTAACCGAGCCTATCTCAGGGTGCGCCGTTTTATCCATCGGCCCAGATATATGACGGGCCAGCGCAGAACGGAAACGCCCGCCGCCAGCACAAGCAGGCCAACCCAGGGGCCGTGCTGCCACGTCACGTAGCCGACGATCGGAATGCCGATGGCGATCAGGGCATAGGCGTTGCGCCAGTGGTGGTCCTTGCTGGGGGTCATGGCCAACACGTTGGCGACCAGCGCCCAGATGGCCGCAATCGTCAGGGACAGGCTCATTTCGGGATCTCCGGTGTCTCACCGCGCGCCCGCGCCAGAAAATAGCGCAGCGGATTGCGAAACATCGACACGACAGCAAACAGCGCCAAAGCCGCAGCCCACCACGCCACTTCCTGACCGATCCAGAAAATCAACACAGGGGCGGCGATCAGCAGAACGACGCCGGGAACATACTGAAGACGCATAGGCAACATGGCCACTGCAACAGAGGCAAATACCCATAGCAGACAGGCCCACAACAGCATCATGCAGCTCCTTTGCGCAGCCGTGCCGGCAGCCCGTTGGCCCAGGCGCTGATGGTACCTGCCCCAAGACAAACCACCATGTCGCCGGGCCGCGCCTGCTCCCGAACCAGTCGCTCCAGGTCATCCTCGCCAACCACTGCACGGGCATGACGGTGTCCATGGCGGATCAGCCCGGCCACCAGATCATCGCGGCTTGCACCTTCGATCGGATCTTCGCCCGCGGCGTATACATCGGCGATGCCCACCACGTCCGCATCGTTGAAACAGGCGCAGAATTCATCGAAGAGGTCGGACAGACGTGTGTAGCGGTGCGGTTGGTGCACAGCGATAACACGGCCCTCGGTGGCCTGCCGCGCTGCTTTCAGCACGGCCGTAATTTCAACCGGGTGGTGGCCATAGTCATCAATGATCGTCACGCCATCAATCTCGCCGACGCGGGTAAAGCGCCTGTTAACGCCGCCAAACTTGGCTAACGCATCACGAATCTGGTCGCCCTTCATGCCCAGGTGCCGCGCCGCCGCGATGGCCGACAAGGCGTTGGAGACATTGTGATCACCCGGCATCGGCAGCGAACACCCTTCGATCATGATGCCCTCGGCCTGCAGGGCCACGTCGAAATGCGCGATCCCGTTGTCATAGCGCAGGTTGACCGCGCGCACATCCGCCTGAGCGTTGAACCCGTAGGTCACCACGCGACGGTCGGTGATCCTGCCGACCAGCGACTGCACTTCCGGATGATCGGTATTGCAGACCGCCACGCCATAGAAGGGAATGTTGGACACGAAATCGAGGAAGCCCTGACGCAGCGTGTCGAAATCCCCCCAGTGTTCCATGTGTTCAGGGTCGATGTTGGTCACAATTGCAATCGTCGCGGGCAACCGGTTGAAGGTGCCGTCGCTCTCATCGGCTTCGACCACCATCCATTCGCCTTCACCGGCACGGGCATTCGACCCGTAGGCGTGAATGATCCCGCCATTCACGACCGTGGGGTCGAAATCGCCCGCATCCAGAAGCGTCGCTACCATTGTCGTGGTCGTGGTTTTGCCGTGCGTCCCCGCGACCGCGATGTTGGATTTCAGACGCATCAGTTCGGCCAGCATCTCCGCCCGGCGCACGATCGGCAGGCCCATCGTGCGGGCCGCATCCAGCTCGGCGTTCCCGGGTTTGATCGCGCTGGAAATCACGACGACCTCGGCGTTAGTGACGTTGTCCGCGTTCTGGCCTTCGAAGATATGAGCCCCGAGTTCGGCCAGACGCCTTGTGATCGGCGTGGCTTTCAGATCGGACCCCTGAACCGTGTAGCCGTGGTTCAGCAGAACCTCCGCGATCCCCGACATGCCGATACCGCCGATCCCAACGAAATGGATCGGTCCCACGTCTCCCGGCAGTTTTGTTGCTGCGCTCATATCTCTTGTCCTTTGCCCGCAAGCCCCTCGACCATCTCAACCAACAGCTCCGTTGCCTCCGGTTTACCAAATTTCGCGGCTGAGCGGGCCATTTGCATCGCGCCGTCCGGATTGTCCAGTACCGACGCGATCTGTTCCGCGAGGGCGTCAACGCTGGCCTGGCTTTCCGGCACCATGATCGCGCCCCCCGCGGCCACCAGACCACGCGCGTTGGCGGTTTGATGATCCCCCGCCGCCGCCGCATAGGGGATCAGGATCGACGGGCGCCCGATCACCGACAGATCCGCCACGGACGACGCGCCGGACCGGCTGATGACAAGCTGCGCCTCGGTCATGCGGCGCGGCACATCGTGAAAAAACGGCTGAACATCCGCGGTAATCCCGTTGTCCGCGTAGAACTTCGCCACCCGCTCCTGATCCTCTTCGCGCGCCTGATGGCTGACCCGGATGTTGCGCAATATCTTCATCGGCAGCGCGGCAATCGCCGGTGGCACGACATCGCTGAGGATCCGCGCGCCCTGTGATCCGCCGATCACCAGCATTTCCATCGGGTAGTCCCCCGGTGAGATATAGCCCGCCTCGGCCCGTTCCAAGATGGCGCTGCGCACCGGGTTGCCGGTATGCACCCCCTCGACGCCTTCCGGCAGCTCCGCAGGCCAGGTGCCGCAGGCCACGGCATCGACGCGCGGTGCAAAGAACGCATTCACCTTGCCCAACACACCATTCTGTTCGTGAATCATGCGGGGCAGCTTCAGCAGCTGTGCGGCAGCCATCGCGGGAATTGCCGGATACCCTCCAAACCCAACAACCACGGCGGGCCTGTCGCGCCACAAGCCTGCCAGGGCCCCCAGAACCCCCAACCCGAGCTTGAAGGGCGCGGTCACTTTCTCAACCAATCCGCCGCGGGCAAAAGTTGCGCTGCGTATCTGTTCGATTTCCGTGGAATGCGGAAACCCGCCAGTGTACCGGGCGCCCCGTTCATCGGTTGACAGCTTTACCCGCCACCCCCTGGCCAGCATTGCCTCGGCCAGCGCCTGCGCCGGGAACATGTGACCGCCCGTTCCGCCTGCGGCAATAACCAGGAGAGGTTGTCCGCTCACCGGACTCTCCCGCGCGACAGCAGATCACTGATTTCGCCCTGTGGGCGCGTGCGGGTAAACGCCAGCAGCATGCCTACCGCAATCCCGCTGGCAATCACCGAGGAGCCGCCGTAGCTGACAAAGGGCAGCGTCATCCCCTTGGCGGGCAGCAGGCGGACCGCCACGCCCATATTGATCATCGCCTGAACGCCCAGCGTACAGGCCAGACCGGTTCCGGCGAGGCGGATGAACGGGTCACGCTCCCGCACCAGGCGCAGCAACGAGCGCACCACGACCGTGGTGTACAGCGCGATAATGACCAGCACCAGAACAAGGCCGTATTCCTCTGCGGCCACCGCGATGATGAAATCCGTATGGGCATCCGGCAAGGACCATTTCACCTGCCCCTCGCCCACGCCGACACCGAAAAAACCCCCCTCCTGGATCGCGTTGGTTGCATATCCAAGCTGGGTACGCGGATCGACATCGGGGTTCAGAAACCCGTCAATCCGCCGCGCAAAGTGTTCTGAATTCGAATAGGCGATGGTACCACCGAAGACGACCAGCAACGCCATCCCGACCAGCAAGGCCATTGGTGCGCCTGCAACGAAATACATAACACCCCATGAAAACAGCACCAGGCAGCCCTGTCCGAAGTCCGGCTGCATCACCAGCATCAGGACAATCGCGATGCACAGGGCGAACGACCATGTTTTACCGGGCGGGCCATTCAGATCGGACGCGGCCGCCATCATCCACGCGGCGACCACGACAAACCCCGGCTTGAGGAATTCGGATGGCTGGAGTGACGCGAAACCCAAACCGTACCAGCGCACAGCGCCCTTGCCGAAATCGGTGCCGAAGAACGGCAGCAGCGCCAGCGCTATGAAAGACACGATGAACCCCAGCACCGCGAGGCGCCGCACCAGAACGGGCGACATCATCGAGGTCATCAACATCGCCACGAGAGCCAGACCACCGAAAGCCGCCTGTCGCTGCACGTAATGAAAGGGTTCAAATCCGTTCTTGGCTGCCAGGGGGGGTGAAGCTGCGAGGCCCAGCAACAACCCAACCGCAAAGAGCATCAGGATGCAGGACATTGCCCATTTGTCGATCGTGCGCCACCATTTGGGGAGGATCGGTTCGCCATCGCGTACCGGAACTGCGCCATAGACCATTTCTGTCATGGGTGCCTGCCTTGAACTGTTTACACTGCCTCGATGCGCCCCTTTGCGGGGTCTGATGGGGTATAGTAGCGTGAAATCATCCACAGCGCTAGCCCGAAGGCTTGCCATTTGCCCCAAATCACGCCAGTTGGCCAGCATGCAGGTTGACACGGCGATAATCGGCGCAGGGGCCGCGGGGATGATGTGCGCCGCCCATGCACGGGGCCGCATTCTGCTTGTGGATCATGCCCGCGCGCCGGGAGAGAAAATTCGCATCTCCGGCGGCGGTCGGTGCAATTTCACCAACCTGCATGCCGATGCCGGCGCGTTTATCTCCGGCAACCCGCATTTCGCCAAATCGGCGCTGGCCCGTTACACACAGTGGGATTTCATCGATCTTGTCGACCGCCACCGGATCGCCTGGCATGAAAAGACCCTTGGCCAGCTCTTCTGCGACACCTCCGCCAAGCAGATCATCGCGATGCTGCGGGGGCTGATGCAGCAAAACGGCGTCGATCTGCGCCTGCAGTCAACCGCGCATGATATCGAAAGAACCGCGGACGGGTTCTCGTTTGCCCTGTCGCAGGACGGGCGGCGCACAACCGTGCGGGCGCGGACGCTGGTCATCTGCACCGGGGGCAAATCCATTCCGAAAATGGGGGCGACGGGCATGGCCTACGAGGTGGCCGCACAGTTCGGCCTGAAGGTGACGCAGACACGCCCTGCATTGGTACCCTTCACCTTCGCCAAGGAGCGCTTTGCCGGCCTTGCCGGCGTTTCGACACAGGCGCGCGTCACGGCGGGCGGGCAGAGCTTTGAGGAGGCGTTGCTCTTCACCCACCGGGGTCTGTCCGGTCCTGCCGTCCTGCAGGCATCCTCTTATTGGCGTGACGGTGAAGAGATCTCGGTAAACCTGTCGCCGGATCACGATCTCTATGCGGCGCTGCGCGAGAAACGCACGCGGACCGGGCGACGCAACCTGACAACGGTATTGGCGGAGCACCTGCCGGCACGACTGGTTGAGCACCTTGCGCGTAAGACGGACCTGACCGGCAACCTTGCAGACCAGTCTGACGCTAAACTGCGCGACATGACACAGGCCCTCGGCCACTGGACAATGGCACCCACCGGGACGGAAGGGTATCGCACCGCAGAGGTGACACTCGGGGGGATCGACACGGACGAGCTGTCGGCCAAAACGATGGAGACCAACAAGGTTCCCGGCCTCTTTTTCATCGGCGAGGCCGTGGACGTCACCGGGTGGCTGGGTGGGTATAATTTCCAGTGGGCGTGGTCATCGGCCATGGCCGCAGCACGCGCCCTATCGCGGTAGATGCCTTCGCTGAGGCACCGCACCACGTTACAGATACTTCTTGACCTCGGCCACGAAGGCATCGCCGCGCTTTTCGAAATTGTCGTATTGGTCAAAACTCGCCGCCGCAGGCGCCAACAGCACCACGTCGCCCGGTTCAGCCTCTGCAACCGCTTGTGCCACGGCCTTTTCCATCGTGGTGCAGACTTCGGCCTCAACAGGCAACTGCATGGCAAAACCGGCGGCTTCGCGGCCAATGACATAGGCTTTGCGCACCGTGGGCGCATCGCCAAGCGCGCCCAGCCCGCCCTCTTTTTCCAGGCCACCGCAAATCCAGCGCACCCGATCAAAGGCGGAAAGCGCCTTGGCCGCGGCATCGACGTTCGTGGCCTTGCTGTCGTTCACGAACTTCACACCGTCCTTTTCTCCAACCAGCTGGCTGCGGTGCGGAAGCCCTGCGAAACTGTGAAACGCCTTTTCAATGACCTTGGGGGCCAGTCCGAGAGACCGGCATGCCGCGTAGGCCGCGCAGGCGTTCTGATGGTTATGCGCCCCCGGCAGGCCCGGCACATGTCGCAGGTCGATGGAGGCCGTCTGCTTGCCCTTGCGATATTCCGACAGATACCCCTTGCGGGCAAAGACCTGCCAGCCCGGGCCGGTTAGCCTGGCCTCGACCGAGACGCGGATGACACGGTCATCCGACGGTCCTTCGGAGAGTTGCCCGGCTAGATAGCGGCCTTCCGGCTCATCCACGCCAATCACCGCCCTGTCCGGTCCACCCTCGGCAAACAACCGGCGCTTGGCGGCGAAATAGCCCCCCATGCCCGCATGACGGTCCAGATGATCCGGGCTGAGGTTTGTAAAGACGGCAATGTCCGGTGTCAGGCTGCGCGCAAGGTCCGTCTGGTAGCTTGACAGTTCCAGCACAACGACTTCCCCGTCATGCGGGGCGTCTATGTCCAGAACCCCGCGCCCGATGTTGCCCGCCAGCTGACACGGGCGGCCCACATCTGTGAGGATATGGTGGATCAACGCCGATGTGGTCGATTTGCCGTTCGAGCCCGTCACCGCAACGACCCGCGGCGCGACGTCGAAGCTGTGCCAGGCCGACGTGGCAAAAGACTGAAAGAAGAGGCCGATGTCATTGTCCACCGGAACGCCCGCCAGATACGCGGCCGCAACCACGGGATTGGGCGCAGGATAGAGGTGTGGAATGCCGGGGCTGACAATCAGGCGCGCAATGCCATCAAAGTCACGGGCATCGCGAAAGGGCTGACACTGGAACCCTTCGGCTTCGGCGCGCTCGCGGGCCGACGGCGTGTCATCCCAACACAGGGGCACAGCCCCCCCTTCGGCAAGTGCGCGCGCCGCGCTGAGCCCGGATCGCCCCAACCCGAGCACCGCGACACGCGCACCGGCCAGACCCTGCACCGCGATCATCGATAGGGCTTTCGCTGCACGCCTTGCATCACGCCACCTCGTGGCGGTTCGTGACGTAATGGCCATCCGAATAGTCGAGCCTGAACGAGAAAAAGCAGCTTTGAGGGATATGTGCTTTCACCGCAGCCTCCAGATCCGCCATCAGGGAGGCGGTGAAGGCGGCATCCCTGTGCGGCTTTTTCAGCAGCGTCAAGGCCAGCAGAAGATGCGTGTGATGAGAGAACGCGGCGGGATATGCACGCCCCTTGCACGCGCCCGCTTCGGGGTCATGGCGCAGGATCACCTCCTCGATCTCTGCCAGAACGGCAGGCGCATCGAGGGTCAGATCATCTGAATATCGGATTTCGGCATGGGGCATCAGCGCACCTTTAGCGTGGCCAGACCGATCATCGCGAGGATCAGGGAAATAATCCAGAACCGGATGACGATGGTCGATTCTGCCCATCCTTTTTTCTCATAGTGATGGTGGATCGGCGCCATCAGGAACACGCGCTTGCCGGTTCGCTTGAAATAGAGCACCTGGATGATCACGCTCATCGCTTCGACCACGAAGAGGCCGCCGACAATCGCCAGCACGATCTCGTGTTTGGTGGAGACGGCGATTGCGCCCAATGCGCCACCAAGGGCAAGGCTGCCCGTATCTCCCATGAAGACAGCAGCGGGCGGCGCATTGTACCAAAGAAAGCCCAGCCCGCCACCGAATATCCCGGCTGTGAAGATCAGAATCTCCCCGGTACCGGCGACGTAATGCACGTCCAGATACTCGGTGAAGTCGACCCGGCCGACCGCGTAGGAGATCACGCCAAGCGTTCCCGCAGCGATCATCACCGGCATGATGGCCAGACCGTCCAGACCGTCCGTGAGATTCACCGCATTGGCGGACCCCACAATGACGATGATCGCGAAGGGTACGAACATGTAGCCAAGGTTCAGCAGCGTGTCTTTGAAGACAGGCAGTGCGAGGCGGTTTTGCAGGGCGTCGGGGTGGTGCTGCGCCGCCCAGTAGGCCGCGATGGCCGCAATGGCAAAGCCAAGCAGCAGGCGCACACGCCCCGGCACACCGGCGCTCGTCTGTTTGGAGACCTTGGCGTAATCATCCATGAACCCGATGGCGGCAAAGGACATCGTCACGAAAAGCACGATCCAGATGAACGGATTGTCCAGCCGCGCCCACAGAAGCGTTGATGTCAGCAAGGCGCCCACGATCAGCAGCCCGCCCATCGTCGGGGTTCCGGCCTTGGCAAAATGCCCCTCCGGCCCATCGTCGCGGATGGGCTGGCCCTTGCCCTGACGCCGGCGCAGCACTGCGATAAGCGGCCTTCCGAAGAGAAACCCAAAGACGAGCGCGGTCAGGAAGGCGCCACCAGCGCGGAACGTAATGTAGCGGAAAAGGTTAAAGACATCCCCTCCGTCCGACAGCAGCGTGAGCCAATACAGCATCGATTATCCTTCTTCCTCGTCCAGCGGGGCATGTCCCATTTTGCGAATGGCGTCAACGATCAGCCCGAGTTTCATGCTCAGCGATCCCTTCGCCAGCACCACGTCGCCGCTGTCGAGATGGCGTTTCAGTCTGGGCAGCACCGCGTCGGAGGTTTCGTACCAGCCGCCGCGTTGCGCATCGGGCAGCAAGTCGTGAAGCGCCCGCATCAGGGGTCCGATGCAATGAATGACGTCGAGGGATTGCGTGGCGGGCAGATGCGCCAGCCCGGCGTGCAGGGCGACCTCGTCAGGGCCCAGTTCCTTCATATCGCCCAGATAGGCAATTCGCCGACCCTTGGAAACGCGCCCCGTGTCGTTGGTCACCGGCGCGGCGGCCAGCACCTCCAGCGCGGCAGCCATCGAGGTCGGATTGGCGTTGTAGCTGTCATCGATCAGGTCGAGCGACAAGCGTGTATCAACCGCATCCAGGTATATCCTTTCGCGCTGACCCCGGCCCTTATAAGGCTTCCACCGCCCGAGCGACCCGACCGCGAGGGCAATGTCGCCGCCCAACGCGGCCACAACCGCCAGCGCCCCCAGCGCATTCATCGCGAAATGCCGCCCCGGCGAGGCGATCTTGAACAACAGCGGCGCATCGCCCATCCGGGCCTGCACAACCGTCGTTTCATCACGCAGATCGGCACGGATTAGTTTGAAATCATACCCTTCCGCGCCGAAGCTGATGTCGCGCAGCTTGCAATCAAGCGCCTTGGCCATGACAATTGCCGCGGTGTCCATATCCGCGTTCAGGACCGCCACCCCGCCCGGCTCAACCCCTTCGAAGATCGACGCCTTCTCAACCGCGATCCCGGTGATGTCGTCGAATGCTTCCAGATGAGCGGCCGCGACGATCGTCACCAGCGCCACGTGCGGTCGCGCCATCCGGGCCAGCGGGGCGATTTCACCGGGATGGTTCATGCCGATCTCGATCACGGCAAAGTCGGTATCCTGCGGCATGCGCGCCAGGGTCAGCGGTACACCCCAATGGTTATTGTAGCTTGCAACAGAGGCATGGGCGCGCCCCTGCGCCGACAGCATCTCCGCCAGCATTTCCTTGGTGGAGGTCTTGCCGACGCTGCCGGTGACCGCGGCAACCTTGCCGGTCATCCGGGCCCGTGCGGCGCGGCCCAGATCGTCCAAGGCGGTCAGCACATCCGGGACAATCAGCAGCGGTGCGTCGGCGGCGACCCCTTCGGGCACGTGATCGACCAGCGCTGCCGCGGCCCCCTTGTCCAGCGCCTGCGCCACGAATTCATGACCGTCCCGCTGATCTTTGAGGGCCACGAACAGATCCCCCGGCTGCAGGGTACGCGTGTCAATGGAAACACCTGTTGCAACCCAGCCCCCCTGCGTCTTGCCGTGCGTCGCGGTTGCGGCGGCCTGCGCTGTCCACAAGCTCATGGAATCCTCCCATCGAGGGCCGCCACGGCGACACTGGCCTGTTCGGCATCGTCGAAGGGTAATACATCGTCCCCCACCGTCTGACCGGTTTCATGCCCTTTGCCGGCGATCAGCAGAGCATCGCCCGGCCCCAGCGCATCCACCCCCCGCAGGATCGCTTCGGCCCGGTCACCCACCTCCTGCGCATCCGGCGTGCCCAGCAAGACCTCTGCCCGGATCATTTCGGGGTCCTCGCTGCGTGGGTTGTCATCCGTGACAATCACCATATCCGCGTTTTCCGAGGCCGCCTGCCCCATCAGCGGCCGCTTGGTGGCATCCCTGTCACCACCGGCACCAATGATGACGATCAGACGCCCGAGAACATGCGGGCGCAGGGCTTTCAGGGCGGTGGCGATGGCATCCGGCGTATGAGCGTAGTCGACAAAGACAGTCGCCCCGTTGTCGCGCTTGGCGACCAGTTGCATGCGTCCGCGCACGGTTTTGAGATCTTCGAAGGTATCGAAGACGTTGTTGGGCTTTTCCCCGCAGGCAATGACCAGCGCTGCGGCCAGCATCACGTTTTCCGCCTGAAAATCGCCGATCAGGTTCAACCGCCGCACGTAGGATTTGCCCAGGTGCAGGAACCGCACGGTTTGTCCGGTCGCGTCCACCTGAATGTTGCCGAGGTGAAAGTCTCCGATGTCGCGCCCGACGCTCACCACCGGACAGCCGCGGGCTGTTGCAATGGCGGCCATATCGACACCGCGTTCTTCCTCGATGTTGATGACGGCCTTGGCATCCTCAGGCAACACCCGGGCAAAGAGCCCGGCCTTGGCATCGAAATAGGCCTCGAAGCTCTCGTGGTAATCCAGATGATCCTGCGAGAAGTTGGTGAATCCCGCCGCTTTCAGCGTGACCCCGTCCAGCCGCCGCTGGTCCAGCCCGTGGCTGGAGGCTTCCATCGCCGCGTGGGTAACGCCGTTCTCTGCCGCCTGGGCCAGCGCCCGGTGCAGGGTGATCGGTTCAGGGGTTGTGTGCATCAGCGGCGCGGTCCATGCGCCTTCCACGCCGGTGGTGCCGAGATTGATGGCCGCGTGCCCCAACAGGGTCCAGATCTGGCGCACGAAGGTACTGACCGAGGTTTTTCCGTTGGTGCCGGTGACGGCCACCATGACAGGGGGCTGGCGCCCAAACCAAAGCGATGCGGCACGCGCCAATGCCTCGCGCGGGGCGGGTGTCACGACGACGGCGGCATCGCTGCGTGCCAGATCGTCCTGCGCGATCCGGGCACCTTCCGCATCGGTCAGAATGGCCGCAGCCCCCATGCGCAGGGCATATTGAATAAACTCTGCCCCGTGCAGTTTGACACCGGGCATCGCGGCGAAGAGAAACCCCTCCTCCACATCCCGGCTGTCCACGGCCAGACCGGTCACATCCGGGTTGCGGCCCGCTTTGGCCGTCAGGCCCAAGGATGAAAGTGTCTTTACCTGTACGCTCATCGCCCCCGCCTTTTCGGCTTAATTCTTGGTGAGCTTTATATCTGTCAATTCCCGAGGTTCAACGGTTGGCCGCAATCCCAGCAGCGGCGCAACACGCTTGATCATCTCGGCGGCCACCGGAACCGCTGTCCAGCCCGCGGTGCGGCGTGGCTTGTCGCCGATGGTGTCCACCGGCTCGTCCAGCGTGACTATAAGAACATAGCGCGGATCATGCGCCGGGAAAATCGACGCGAATGTCGCGATGACCTTGTCATCGTAGTAGCCACCCTGCGGGCGCGGTTTGTCCGCCGTGCCGGTTTTGCCCCCCACGGCGTAGCCTGCCACGTCCCCGAAAGAGGCGGTGCCGTCCGTGACCACCTTGCGCAGCATCCGCCGCGCGGCGGCAGACGAACGTTCAGAAAAGACCCGCTCGCCCAATTGTGGACCGCTCTGCCTGAGAATGGTGGGCTGAACCTTAAACCCACCATTCGCGATGGCGGCGTAGCCCGCTGCCAGATGCATGGGCGACGTCGACAGGCCATGGCCGTAGGATATCGTCATCGTGCTCAGCTCCGACCACTTTTTCGGCAGGAGAGGTTTGCCCGTCGCCGCCTCCACGATCTCGAAATCCGTGGCCTCCAGCATGCCCAGTTCCTGCAGAAACGCGCGCTGACGATCAGTACCGATCTGCATGGCCAGCCGCGCGGTGCCGATGTTCGAGCTTTTTTCGATGATCTTCGAAACGGTCAGCGTGTCGCCATAATTGCGGAAGTCGCGGATCCGGAATTTGCCCCAGCGCAGCGGCCCCTTGGTGTCTATGACGGTCTCGGGGTTCACCAGCCCCAGATCCATTGCCTGTGCGACGGTAAAGATCTTGAAGGTCGATCCGAGCTCATACACCCCCTGCACGGAGCGGTTGAACAAGGGGCTGTCGGATTGGTCGCCGGTGGTGGCTGGCCGGGGGCGATTATTCGGGTCAAAGGTCGGCAGCGATACCACGCTGATCACTTCACCGGTATGCACATCCATCAGAATGGATGTCGCGCCCTTGGCATTCATCAGTTTCATGCCGCCGTAAAGCACCCGTTCTGCCGCGGCCTGAACGGTCAGATCCAATGACAGTGCCAGCGGTTTGTTGCCGTTGGCCGGATCGCGCAGGTGGTCGTCAAAATACTTTTCGACACCGGCCACGCCGATGACCTCTGCGGCATGAACGCCCTCGCGGCCATAGCTCGCCCCGCCCAGCACATGCGCCGCCAGCCGCCCGTTAGGGTAAAGGCGCATGTCGCGCGATCCGAACAGCAGGCCCGGATCGCCAATCTCATGCACTGCCTGCATCTGCTCCGGACTGATTTTCCGCTTGATCCAGATGAATTTGCGCGGCCCGGTGAAATCCGCCAGCAGTTCGTTCTCGTCAAGGTCCGGGAAAACGGCGGCCAACGCCCGCGCCGAATGGGCCGGGTCGATCATCTGCGGGGGCTGGGCATAAAGAGAATGGGTTTCGAAGTTGGTCGCAAGCAGCCGCCCATGCCGGTCGACGATATCAGCGCGCGAGGCGTGTATGCGACTGCCCGGCGCTTCCACCTGCGGCTCGGTCGGCTCCGCAGTGGCCAGCAAGCCCATCCGGGTGCCCACAACGCTGAAGGCGACGACGAAAAACAGCCCCAGCACCAAAAGCCGCCCCTCGGCACGCTGGCGCGCCTGATCGCGCATCTGTTCATGACGGATACGAATATTCTCCCGCTCAATCGCATCAGGGTTTTCACCCTTGGCACGGGCGTCCAGAATACGGGCCAGCGGGCGGAGCGGCGTGCGGATCATGGGCGGGCCTCACCTGTCGTCTCTTCGGTCAGATTGATGACATCCACCGGGTTTGTGATCGGGACCAGCGGGTCTGGTGGATAGGCAACCTGATCGACATATCCAAACTGTTCGGGATGCAGTTCGAGCAATCCCATCCGGTCGAAATTGATCTCTGCCAGATCCCGCAAACGGTCCGGACGGTTCAGATATGCCCATTCCGCACGCAGTACGGCAAGACGTTCATGGGCCTCGCGGATGTCCTGACGCAGCGCGTTCGTCTCTGACAGAGCCGCCTGGGTCGCATAGTTTTCACGGTAGGCCCAGAATGCCAGTCCGATGACGCTGAGTGTTGTCAGGATATAGAAAAACGTCCGCATCAGATGACCTCTTTAAGCATCGGCATGCCGATGGCCCTTGCTTCAATGTCCTTGGCTGGCGCCTCTGTCCGGACAGCCACACGCAACTTGGCCGAGCGCGCCCGCGGATTGGCCGCGATTTCCGATGCGTCGGCAACAATCGCTTTACGCGATTTCAGGATGAAACCCGGCGGTTCCTGCGCCGCCTCCGGCGCGTAACGGTTGGCATTGCCGCCAGCCCCGGCGCGCGCCGTCAGAAAGCGTTTTACCATGCGGTCTTCGACAGAGTGGAAGGTGACAACCGCGAGATATCCGCCCGACTTAAGCGCGCGTTCAGCAGCCATAAGCCCTTGGAAAAGCTCGCCATATTCGTTGTTCACCGCAATTCTCAGAGCCTGGAAGCTGCGGGTTGCAGGGTGCGACTGACCGGGCTTGGAACGGGGAAGGCAGCTTTCGATGATGGCGGCCAGCCGCAGGGTTGTCGTGATCTTTTCCTGAGCGCGCTCGCGCACAATGGCCTTGGCGATGCGGCGGCTGGCCCGCTCCTCTCCATAAAGAAACAGGATGTTGGCAATGGTCTCCTCGGGGGCGTCGTTGACGATATCCGCCGCCGACATGCCCTCCTGGCTCATGCGCATGTCGAGCGGGCCGTCGCGCATGAATGAAAACCCGCGCGCCGCCAGATCAAGCTGCATGGAGGAAACGCCCAGATCCAGAACCACGCCATCCAGTTCCGTCGCATAGTCATCCATTTTTGAGAACACGCCCTGCTGTTGCACAAGGCGATCCCCGTAGGTGTCCGCCCATGTGGCCGCCATGTCAAAGGCCAGCGGATCCCGGTCCACCGCGATCACCCGATCAGCGCCCGCGTCCAGCAGCCCGCGCGTGTATCCACCGGCACCGAAGGTACCGTCCAGCCAGGTTCCGGTGACGGGTTCGACAGCCCTGAGGATGGCGGACAACAGAACCGGAATATGCGGGGCAGACGTGTCAGAGGAGGCCGCAGCAGCCATGACTTACTCCCCTTGCTTACCATCCAGAAAGACCAGCGGGTCAAAATCATCCGGCAACTCATCCAGCCACGCTTCTGTCCTGGCGTTTTCCTCGGCATCGTAGGTTTCCGGTTGCCAGATCTGGAAAGTGTCACCGGCGGCAATGAAAAACGCTTCCTTGTCCAGACCGATCTTCTGCCGCAGCTTGGCCGGCAGCACCAGGCGCCCGGTCTCATCCACCGAGGTTGGAAAGGATTGCCCGTGGAAAAGACGCTGGAGCATCTTTCGCTCCATCGACCCCCGGGGCAGCGCGTCGATCTTGTCGTCAACCTCGTTGATCGCTTCCATTGTATAGCATTCAAGATAATTGCGGCGGTGATCGCCGTAGACGATAACCAGTTCGGGGGCGTCGCCCGAGGTCCAGTTGGGATCAGCGGCCTCGATCACACGCCGAAAAGAGGCTGGGATAGAGACCCGCCCCTTTGCATCGACCTTGTGATGGCTTTCGCCTCTGAACCTGCGGCTCACTGCCTTATCCCAATCTTCCGCGCCCCGCTGAGGTTGACGCCTATCCCCCTGTCGTGAAATGGAAACGGCGGGTTGATCTGCTGCCACTGATCAACCCGCCGCCCTCGTCCCGCATCTGCGGGGAAGTCCAGCTGCGCGCGCCACCTGGGGGGATGTCTGCTCGCTCGCGCGCCGGATCTCTTGGTCAGCTGAAAGCGAGGTGCCTGTATGAAACCTGCTAGAGTTTTTTGTTTTGCGTGGGGTCGTTTGGTGCCCCGGCTCGTTCTCATCTGATGTCATAAGGTATAACGTGGGAAATCATGGTACAGCAAGGGATTTTTGGTTACGAATTCCCTAATCCTCGCCATTAACCTTAACGAAGATTAGTGTTTTGGTCAAAATTTGCTGGATATGGACAATAAATTGTATTGAAATGAGATATCGCCACAACATATTGATTCGTGAAATTCCCCCTATTTGCTCCCCTGAATTCCCAACTTTTTCCAGATACGGCCTTACTCACTCCAATTGTTCATATTTTGTTCTTATTCCGAACTACGGAAAATCGCCCTTAAACACGGTTTCAAAAGGTAAATTGATTCGTTCAGCGCTGCGCGACGCCGGATCACGCAGCCTCGCAATCAGATCGTCCCATCAATTCCCATAGCCTTGCGACTGGCGAAATTCACGCCGCGGTGTTCCTGCCAGCGCCATCACGCGATAGAGACGAGACCAGCACACAATTGAAAGTGACAGTCCCTTGAGTACACCTATCAACATCTTCAACCGCACCTTTGCTTTGATCTTCGCGGAACCCGGACAAACTCTGAAAGTCATCTCCCCCGGGGTGATTGCCTGCACCGTCGCAGCAATTCTGACCGGCGCAAGTGTTACCGGTTTGGACGCGACGGACCTGGCCGTTCCATCGGTTACAAATCCGCTGCTCTTCATCTGCGCGCTGGTGATCGGCGCGTTCGGCATCATCGCTTTTGCAGTTCTCTGGCACCGGCACGCGCTTTTGACTGATGACGCAAGGGCGGAGGTTATGCGCCCATCGGCAGGCGTGTTCGGTCAATACCTGCTGGGTGCGATCATCATTTTCGGCATCACCTTCGTTGCGAGCATCCCGGGAGGGTTCGTCATCGGCCTTCTGGCGGCGATCTTCCCGCAGACAGCGAGCGCCAGTTACCTGATTGGCGTGGCCCTCGGCGCGATGCTCGGCATTTTCCTCAGCTGGATCGCCCTGCGGGTCAGTCTGATCCTGCCGGCCGCGGCGATTGGTCAGAAACTGAAGTTGTCCGAAAGCTGGCGCGCCACTGGTACGATCTCGCGCGATGTGTTCTGGACGGCGGTCTTGCTGGGCGTACTGAACTTTGTCATTGCGGAGCTATCGGGCGGCATTGCTGCGATGCTGCCCGGGCTGTCTATTGCCGTCGGCAGTATCCAGATCGTCATTCAATCGCTGATTTACGTCAGCGTGCTCAGCACATTGTACGGTCACTTGATACAAGGGCGACCACTTACCTGATCCGCCCGGGGCGGCATCATGCCATGCCGCCCTTGATCAACCCCTCCGCAATCTGCGCATAAGCCTGCGCCATTGCGCTGTCGCCTGCCGCGATCGGGGTGCCACCATCGCCGGCCAGACGGGTGTCCAGATCAATCGGCAGCGCCCCCAGCAACGGCACGCCCAGCTTCTGCGCCTCGGCAGCGACACCGCCTTGCCCGAATATCTGGTGCTCCGCTCCGCAGTCCGGACAGACAAACATCGACATGTTCTCGATCAGCCCCAGCACCGGTGTCTTCAGCGTATCGAACATATCAAGCGCTTTGCGCGCATCGATCAGGGCCACATCCTGCGGCGTGGACACGACGATGGCGCCCGTCAGCTCCGACTTGGTGCAAAGTGTCAGTTGCACATCACCAGTGCCCGGCGGCAGATCGACAAGCAATATGTCCAGCTCCCCCCACTCTACCTGACCCAGCATCTGTTGCAGGGCGCCCATCAGCATCGGCCCGCGCCACACAACTGCCTTGCCTTCTTCCAGCATGAAGCCGATCGACATAAGCGTGACGCCATGGGCGTGCAGCGGGATAATCGTTTTACCGTCGGGGGACGCCGGACGCTTGCTGACCCCCATCATGCGCGGCTGGGACGGCCCGTAGATGTCGGCGTCCAGCAGCCCCACTTTCCGACCCGCCCGCGCCAGGGCAACCGCGAGGTTCGAGGCGACGGTGGATTTGCCGACCCCTCCCTTGCCGGATCCAATTGCCAGAATGCGTTTTACACCGCTCGGTTTGGTTGGACCCGCCTGCGGCTTTGGATGCCCGCCGATCTTCAGGCTGGGTGCTGCCGGTTTTTCCGCCGGCCCATGCGCCGTCAGCGCGACAGAGACACGCGACACCCCCGGCAACTCTGACACAAGCTTTTCAGCAGCGTCCCGCAATGGTCCCATCTGGCGGGCCACCTCGGGCGTCGGCGCTTCGATAACAAAGCGTACAGAACCGCCATCAACCGCGAGGGCACGAATCAAATCATGCGCCAAAAGGCTTTTCCCGTCGGGAAGTGCGATGCGCTCCAGCGCCGCCTCTATTTCAGCTTTCGTCACAGACATGCTCATTTTCTCCTCACGTGCGCCGCTTTTGCCAGCACCTGTTTCCGCTAACGGGATGTAAGCTCTCCAACTGCCTAACCCTATAGCGGCACGCATAAATTTACGCTAGGTCGCCCATGCAATTGCTGCATAGCAGCATTGTCGAGCTGTCTATTGTGCAAGTGCAGCATAAGCATACATAACGGTCACAACACGAAGATGAACAAGAACACGAGGCAAACATCATGGCCTATTACACACATACGAACACAGCGACCGCCAGCCTGATTGAACGGGGCCTGGCCGCCACCGCATCCCTGCTGAATGCAGCAGCACAACGTTATGCACGCTACCGTGTCTACCGTCAGACATACAATGAGCTCGCAGGTCTGAACGACCGCGAACTGAACGATCTGGGCCTCAGCCGGTCCATGATCAGAGGTCTGGCATACGAAGCGGCACAATCGCACACAGGCAAGTAAGCCTGTTCGGGATCACGCGCCCATCTCCTCCCTAGGACGCGTGACACTTCGCGGCGACATCTCCTCCTCCCCTGATGTCGTCGCACGAATTCCAGCTCGCGGGATGACGTGAGCACCTGCTTCAGACCCTTCTTTCGGGTCCGGCAGGGAACCAAGATCAGGCGCGCCTTTCCTCCTCCCTGGGGCGTCTGCGTAAGGCGGTGGCATCTATCCTCCTCCCAGATGTCACCGTCCCTTTTTATTCGGGCCGCAAGGCCTGCCGCGATACGTCCAAGAAGCTTCCTCCTCCCTGCTTCTTGAGGCGGATACGAGAAGGCGGCTCCCACCTCCCGGGAGTCGCCTTTTTTTTACGGAAGGGCGAGATTTCAAAGGCCGCTGTGACCCCTTTCCTGACCTTCTGAAAGGTGGCGAATGGCTGCTATTATGCGCAAGCGGAAAAACCTTCAACAGCGGCTTTGGGTTTGGACGAGGATCGTAGCCGCGCGAAACAAGATCGGTCCGCTGCGCCCCATAGCGCGCGGTCTTCGGGTCGGGCACGCGAAAAATGCGCAGTCGTCTCCTGCGAAACCCGCGTTATCCGTCTCGTCCGGGTTCGTCCGGATTGCTGGAGAACAGGGCGATCTTGTTGCCTTGAGGGTCGCGAAGGTAGCCAACATAAAAATGCGGGCCGTACGACGCGCGGAAGCCCGGCTGGCCTTCGTCAAGGCCGCCTGCGGCAAGGGCTGCGGCGTGGAGATCGCGTACCTGCTGCTGATTGCGCGCCTCGAAGGCAACCATGGTACCATTCCCAGCCGAGGCCGGACTTCCGTCGAAGGGTGATTTAACATAGAAATCCGGCAGAACGGGTGACTGGCCCGGTTGTACGGGCAGTGCGAAACTCAGGTCCCCATGCACCTCATCCAGCCCGTAACCGAGGGCTGGCAGGAACGCAGAGTAAAACCGCTTGGCGAGAGCGATGTCATCGGCACCGACGGTGACGTAGGCAATCATGCTGCGTATTCCTTTTCGGAAGTCTGGCCACCCACACAAATTCACCATGCTTTTGGCACGCCAAGACAACTCGGATCAATAGCCGCAGCACGGAACCGCCCATGATCGACTGTCCGGGCATATTGCGGCCAGGGGTTTGATGCAGATATTCAGCAACACTGAGACCGACCGTTCGCTGAACGGCTCCTCCACAGTCGAATTCAGCGCAATGCCGCGAAAGCCGCGATGCCCCGATAGCGGACGTCAAAACGATAAAGGTATCGCCGAAGCGCCGGATTTCAGAATGGAATATCGTCACAGCCGGTCACGAATTTCGCGACGACTTTTTTGAGACCGGCCTTTTCGAATGCGATCTCAAGTTTGTCACCCTCGATGCCCTGAATAGCGCCATAGCCGAACTTTTGATGGAAAACCCGCTCTCCCACAACAAAGCTCGACACGGCGGACATGTCGATCACCGTGTTTTTTGACTCGCGCGGCTGGCTGACCGGGCGCTCCTGACTGCGCGCCTGCAGCCGCCGCCACCCCGGCGAGTTGTAGACATTTGCCTCGGCTGCAGCGTCGTGCAGGTTAGATGTCGGCGCGGCGGCGCCGTATCCTCCTCCGTAAAGGCCGGGCGGGGTCAGAACCTCAACGTGATCCTGCGGCAATTCGTCGATGAATCGCGAAGGCATTGAACTCTGCCACTGACCGAAAACGCGCCGGTTCGCCGCAAAGGAGATCGTGCAGACCTCTTCGGCCCGCGTGATACCCACGTAGGCAAGCCTGCGCTCCTCCTCCAGACCCTTGAGCCCGCTTTCATCCATCGACCGTTGAGAGGGGAAAAGCCCATCTTCCCAACCCGGCAGGAACACCACCGGAAACTCCAGCCCCTTGGCCGCGTGCAGTGTCATGATGGAGACTTTTTCCCCGCCATCGTCGCTTTCGTTGTCCATGATCAGGCTGACATGTTCGAGAAAACCCTGCAGGTTGTCGAATTGCTCCAGCGCCTTGACGAGTTCCTTGAGGTTTTCGAGCCGCCCGGGGGCTTCCGGTGTCTTGTCATTCTGCCAATGGGCGGTGTAGCCGCTCTCATCCAGGATGATTTCGGCCAGTTCCATATGGCTGAGGTCCTTGTCTCCCGCCATGTGGCCCCAACGATCAATCCCACTGATCAGCTTGGCCAGTTCCACCCCGCCCTTGCCGCCAACCGCCTTGGTGTCAACCACAAGCCGGGCGCCTTCCACAAGGCTGACGCCGTTTTCGCGCGCGGTGCGCTGGATCGTCTGACGTGCCTTGTCGCCCAATCCGCGTTTTGGCGTATTGACGATCCGCTCAAAGGCGAGATCGTCATCCGGGCTGACCACCACGCGGAAATAGGCCATGGCATCGCGGATCTCCATCCGCTCGTAAAACCTTGGCCCGCCGATCACGCGGTAGGGCAGCCCGATGGTCAGGAACCGGTCCTCGAAGGCCCGCATCTGGTGCGACGCACGCACCAGAATGGCCATCTGGTCAAGGCCGAATTTCGCCAGTCCCCGCGTGCCACGTTGTGCCGCTTCCACTTCTTCACCGATCCAGCGGGCCTCTTCCTCGCCGTCCCAGTGGCCGATCAGGCGCACTTTCTCACCCTCGGTGAGCTCAGTGAACAGCGTTTTGCCCAGACGTCCCTGGTTGCCTTCGATGACACCCGAGGCGGCCGCGAGGATATGCGGGGTGGAGCGGTAGTTCTGCTCCAGCCGCACCACATGCGCGCCCGGAAAATCCTTTTCGAACCGCAGGATATTGCCCACTTCGGCCCCGCGCCAGCCATAGATTGACTGGTCATCGTCGCCCACGCAGCAGATGTTCTTATGCCCGCCCGCCAGAAGCCGCAGCCAGAGATATTGCGCGACGTTGGTGTCCTGATACTCGTCCACCAGAATGTACGCGAACCAGCGCTGGTACTGCGCCAGGACATCGCCGTGCGTTTGAAAGATCGTCACCATGTGCAGCAACAGATCACCGAAATCCGTCGCGTTGAGTTCTTTTAACCGTTCCTGGTACTGCGCATAAAGCACCACGCCGCGATGGTTGTAAGCACCCCCGTCACTGGCCGGGACCTTATCGGGCGTCAGCGCCCGGTTCTTCCATCCGTCAATGATATTTGCCAGCTGCCGCGCAGGCCAGCGCTTGTCGTCAATGCCATCCGCCGCCACCAGTTGTTTGAGCAGGCGCAGTTGATCGTCGGTATCCAGAATGGTGAAATTCGACTTGAGCCCGACCAGTTCCGCATGGCGGCGCAGCAGTTTCACGCAGATCGCATGGAAGGTGCCCAGCCACGGCATTCCCTCGATCTGCTGCCCCAGCATCTGGCCCACGCGGTTTTTCATCTCCCGCGCGGCCTTGTTGGTGAAGGTCACCGCCAGTACCTCATTCGGACGCGCGCGGCCTGTGTTCAGCAAATGCACGATGCGCGCCGTGAGGGCACGGGTTTTCCCGGTGCCGGCGCCCGCCAGCATCAAAACCGGACCCTCCAGCTGTTCAACGGCGGCACGCTGTGCCGGGTTCAGACCGTCCAGATAAGGTTGTGGCCGTGCCGCCATCGCGCGGGCGGAGAGAGAGGCCCCGTCGAAGGCGTCCATTTCGTCATAGCTGCTCATGCCGGGAGCATAGCTTTGGCGCGCAGGAAAGAAAAGGCATGTTCGGCTTCTGTTCCGCCTTCGTGGCCGGTATTTCTGTCAGGAGCGTGAGAGCCGCGGGTCGGCCGTCCTGATTGTCGCCTGCGACGATCCTGGGCGGGCATAGGTTCATGCGGACCCGCAGATCCCGAAGGTGAGGACAGCGCCGGCCTTCGAGGCAGCGTCACCTCAAGGCATCACCTGTGGCGGCACTGCTGACAGGAGCTTGCGCGCGCAGAGTGACCCGCCTAGGATTCCCCGACAGACGAGCAGCAAAACGGTAGCGTGATCATGTCCAGCAGCCTGCAGGCGGTTTTCCAGACCCGGTATTCGTTTTTCGGGCAATCTGGGTGGCGCTCGGATACCAGCAAGGCACAGGAGCTGTTGTTTGACCCTGAGAGGCTGAACAAGCGGCTCGACCTGTTTCTCAAGATGAACCTTGCCTGCCTGCGCGACCAGTCCGATCCCGATTTCAAGCTGGTGGTGCTGACCTCCTCTCTCCTGCCCCAGGATCATCTCAAGCTGCTCACCGAAGCCTGTCACGACGTGATCGGCAAAAAACGGGCGCATGTGATTGCCCGGGCGCCGGGCAGCGCCGGACGCTGGCTGCAGAAATTCACCCAGAGGCGATTGAACACCCATAGCCACTCCGCGCAGATCGTTCTGGACGACGATGATGCGGTATCGGTTGATTTCGTGGAATCCTGCAAGCGCGAGGGAGAGTTCGCGCTTAGCCGGTTTCGCGACGATCAGGACTGTGTTTACCTGTCCTATGCAACGGGTATGACAGCGCGTTTTGAAGATGACGGGATTACCCTGATGCCGCGGGTGGTGCCGTTCACCAATCTGGGCCTTGCGCTTGTCGCTCCGACAGACACAAGCAAGAACCCCTATATGCTGGCTCACAAGAAAGTCGCACGGCGCCACGCGGTACGGGTGAACTACGATCAGCGTCCCTATTACATCCGCGCAGTGCATGATTCCAACGACAGCCGTGCCATGCACGATGATGTCGCGCTCTCCGCCGAGGCGATTGAGAAGGCAATGCCCTATTTCCCGCTGCTGAAGGACCTGACTGTCAAGGTGCCCGCCGAAGCGGAAGCCTCCCCCTCCTCCGCCGCGTGATGGGTCAGCTGCACTGTCAAAACACAAGGCTTGGGGGCGGGACCTGATGAACCCTCATGCACGATACCCGGCCATCAGCGACCTGCGGACAGCGGCGCGTCGGCGGATTCCCCGGTTCGTCTGGGAATATCTGGATTCCGCAACCGGCACCGAGGCCACGAAACGCCGCAACCGTGCAGCGCTGGACCGGGTCGGGCTGATGCCTTCCATTCTGCACGGCGAAGGCGATGCGGATTTGCGCACGCGGTTGATGGGTCGTGATCTGCCCCTGCCCTTTGGCATCGCGCCGGTAGGCATGTCGGGTCTGATGTGGCCGGATGCCGAAGGCCATCTTGCCCGCGCGGCCGCCAAAGCGGGCATACCCTATTCGCTCTCAACCGTTGCCAGCCAGTCGCCGGAAGAGCTTGCGCCACACATTGGCCCCGAGGCGTGGTTCCAGATGTACCCGCCCCGGGACGAGGAAATTCGCAAGGACATGCTGGCGCGCGCCCGCACCGCAGGATTTCACACGCTTATCCTGACCGTCGACGTTCCCGTGGCGTCGCGCCGGGAACGCCAGACGCGCTCGGGCCTGACGCAGCCGCCGCGCCTGACCCGGCGCCTGCTTGCGCAGGTGGCAACCTGCCCGGCATGGGCGATGGGCATGGCGCGGCGCGGCATGCCGCGGATGCGTGGATTGGATAAATACACGACCAAAACCGCGACCGCCCTGTCGTCCACGCAACACGCAGGGTACCTGCTGCGCACGTCGCCCGACTGGAGTTACGTGCAATGGCTGCGCGATGAATGGCCGGACGCCTTTGTGATCAAGGGCGTGTTGCGACCGGAAGACGCGCCGAAACTCGAAGCCATCGGGGTCGATGCGCTGTGGGTGTCCAATCATGCCGGACGCCAGTTCGATGCAGCCCCCGCCGCGATAGAGGCCTTGCCCGCGGTCAGGGCGGCGACAGAGCTGCCGCTGATCTTCGATTCCGGTGTCGAGGGCGGGTTGGACATACTGCGCGCGCTCGCTTCGGGTGCCGATTTCGTGATGCTGGGCCGCGCCTTCCATTTCGCACTGGCGGCGCTTGGTCCCTCCGGAATTGACCATCTGATCGACTTACTGACGAAGGATCTCGAGGCCAACATGGGCCAGATCGGCGCCACGTCTCTGCAAGGGCTGCCAGCGCCCTTCCGTCTGGATTGATCTTCCCGGGGATGTCCCCGCTGCCGTAATTCGCCCTAAATATGCCGCTGGGTCACTTTACATTTCCGTCGCAAAATGCTGCGGTGCGGCAGAAGGCTGGGAAACCTACCCAATACTACGCGTTTACGCAGAGCAATATTGTTTCTACACAGACGCAACTGCCAACAGTGACGAGGCCCCTCCATGACCGAATTTCGCAAGATCCTGATCGCCAACCGGGGTGAGATCGCCATCCGCATCATGCGCGCGGCCAATGAGATGGGCAAGAAGACGGTCGCGGTTTACGCCGAAGAGGACAAGCTGGGGCTGCATCGGTTCAAGGCAGATGAAGCCTACCGCATCGGCGAGGGGCTCGGGCCGGTCGCCGCGTATCTGTCGATTGACGAGATGATCAGGGTGGCGAAGGCTTCGGGCGCGGATGCGATCCATCCGGGCTACGGGCTGCTGTCGGAAAACCCCGATTTCGTGGACGCCTGTGAAAAGAACGGCATCACCTTTATCGGCCCCAGGGCCGAGACCATGCGCGCGCTCGGCGACAAGGCCTCTGCGCGGCGCGTGGCGATGGCGGCCGGCGTGCCGGTGATCCCCGCCACAGAAGTGCTGGGCGATGACATGAAGGCGATCAAGGCGGAAGCCATGGACATCGGCTATCCGCTGATGCTCAAGGCCTCCTGGGGCGGCGGCGGGCGTGGAATGCGGCCCATTCAGGCTGAAGGCGAACTCGAAGAAAAGGTGCTGGAGGGCCGCCGCGAAGCCGAGGCCGCCTTTGGCAATGGCGAGGGCTATCTGGAAAAGATGATCCTGAAAGCCCGGCATGTCGAGGTTCAGATCCTTGGCGACAAGCACGGTGGCATGTATCACCTGTACGAGCGGGACTGCTCGGTGCAGCGGCGCAACCAGAAGGTCGTGGAACGCGCGCCCGCCCCCTACCTCACCGATCTGCAGCGGCGCGAGATCTGCGAGCTGGGCTACAAGATCTGTAAACACGTGAACTACGAATGTGCGGGCACGGTCGAGTTCCTGATGGATATGGAAACCGAGCAGTTCTACTTCATCGAGGTCAACCCGCGCGTGCAGGTCGAACATACGGTGACGGAGGAAGTCACCGGCATCGACATCGTACAGGCACAAATTCTGATCGCTGAAGGCAAGACCATTGCCGAGGCCACGGGCAAGCCGACCCAGGATGACGTGACGCTGACTGGCCACGCCCTGCAGACGCGGATCACCACGGAAGACCCGCAGAACAACTTCATCCCCGACTATGGCCGCATCACCGCCTTTCGCGAAGCAACCGGCATGGGCATTCGGCTCGACGGCGGCACCGCCTATTCCGGTGGCGTGATCACGCGATACTATGACAGCCTGCTGGTGAAAGTGACGGCGAAGGCGCAGACCCCCGAAGCAGCGATTGCACGGATGGACCGCGCACTGCGCGAATTCCGCATTCGCGGCGTTTCCACCAACATCGCCTTTGTCGAGAACCTGCTCAAGCACCCGACGTTCCTCGACAATACCTATCACACCAAGTTCATCGACGAGACGCCGGACCTCTTCCAGTTCTCCAAGCGCCGAGACCGGGGCACCAAGGTGCTGACCTACATCGCCGATATCACGGTGAACGGGCACCCAGAAACCAAGGAGCACCCGCGCCCCGGCGCCCATGTGAAAGATCCCAAACCGCCCGCGCTCAAAGCCGAGCCGATGATGGGCACGCGCAATCTGCTGGAGCAGAAAGGCCCGCAGGCGGTCGCCGACTGGATGGGGCAGCAGCGCCCTTTGCTGATCACCGACACCACGATGCGGGATGGTCACCAATCGCTTCTGGCCACACGGATGCGCAGCCATGACATGATCAAGGTCGCGCCGAGCTACGCGGCGAACCTGCCGCAGCTCTTCTCGGTTGAGTGCTGGGGCGGGGCGACCTTCGACGTGGCCTACCGTTTCCTGCAGGAGTGTCCGTGGCAGCGGTTGCGCGACCTGCGCGCGGCGATGCCCAACGTGATGACGCAGATGCTGCTGCGCGCCTCCAACGGCGTGGGCTATACCAACTACCCCGACAACGTGGTGCAGGAATTCGTGCGCGTCGCGGCCAAGACGGGCGTTGATGTCTTCCGCGTCTTCGACAGCCTCAACTGGGTGGAGAATATGCGCGTCGCGATGGATGCGGTGATCGAAAACGGCAAGATCTGCGAAGGGGCGATCTGCTACACCGGCGACATCAACGACCCGGACCGCGCCAAGTACAATCTGAAGTATTACGTTGATATGGGCAAGGAACTGCGGGACGCAGGCGCGCATGTGCTGGGGCTCAAGGACATGGCGGGCCTGCTGAAACCCGCAGCCGCGCGTCAGCTGTTCAGGGCGCTGAAAAGCGAGGTGGGCCTGCCCATTCACTTCCACACCCATGATACCGCAGGCGTGGCCTCCGCCACGATCCTTGCCGCCTCCGAGGCGGGAGTGGATGCGGTGGACTGCGCGATGGATGCGCTCTCGGGCAATACCTCTCAGGCGACGCTGGGCTCGGTGGTCGAGGCCTTGAAACACACCGACAGGGACACCGGTTTGTCGATGCAGGCGGTACGCGAAATATCGGATTACTGGGAAGAGGTGCGCGGCCATTACGCCGCCTTTGAGACCGGCATGCAGGCGCCCTCCTCCGAGGTCTATCTGCATGAGATGCCGGGCGGGCAGTTCACCAACCTCAAGGCACAGGCCGCGTCTCTGGGGCTGGAGGACCGCTGGCCGGAGGTGGCGCGGACCTATGCGGACGTGAACCAGATGTTCGGCGATATCGTGAAGGTCACGCCCTCGTCCAAGGTGGTGGGCGACATGGCGTTGATGATGGTGGCACAGGGCCTGACACGGGCGGAGGTCGAGGACGTGGATACCGAGGTATCCTTCCCTGACAGCGTGGTGGACATGATGCGCGGCAACCTTGGCCAGCCACCCGGCGGGTTTCCGAAGTCCATCGTCAAGAAAGTGCTCAAGGACGAGAAACCCAATACCGAACGGCCCGGCAAGCACCTGCCCCCCGCCGATCTCGAAGCGCTGCGGCGTGAAGCCTCCGACGCGATGGAGGGGCGCGAGGTCGATGACGAGGACCTCAGCGGATACCTGATGTATCCCAAGGTCTTTCTCGACTACATGGGGCGTCACCGAATCTACGGGCCGGTGCGGGCGCTGCCGACCAAGACCTTTTTCTACGGCATGGAGCCGGGCGAGGAAATCTCTGCCGAGATCGACCCCGGCAAGACACTGGAGATCAGGTTGCAGGCGGTCGGCGATACCAACGAGGACGGCGAGGTCAAGGTGTTCTTTGAACTCAACGGCCAGCCCCGGGTCATCCGGGTGCCGAACCGGCTGGTCAAGGCGTCCACGGCGCAGCGGCCCAAGGCCGAGGTCGGCAACCCCAATCACATCGGCGCGCCCATGCCGGGTGTTGTCGCCTCCGTGGCGGCAAGCACCGGCAGCAAGGTCAAGGCCGGTGATCTGCTGCTGACCATCGAAGCGATGAAGATGGAAACCGGCATCCACGCCGAACGGGACGCGGTGATCAAGGCGGTGCATGTCAGCGCCGGTGGTCAGATCGATGCCAAGGACCTGCTGGTGGAGCTGGACTGACGGCCAAAGAAAAGCGGCCCCGCCGGGGGCCGCTTTCAAAACCAGAACCGGGTTGCGATCAGGACTTGCGAAGGCGCCGCATGGCGCCTAGACCGCCCAGACCTGCCAGCAACATCCACCCTGCTGCCGGCAGCGGTACCGGTGTCGCGTCGCCCAGCTTGTACCAAATATCCACGTGCGAGTAGTCGTTCTTGGTCTCGTAACAGCCCAGCTTGTCACATCCGTTCTTGTTGTACTTCGAAATGTCCCATGTGCCGGACGTTCCCGATACCAGGAAAGCCGCGTATCCGTTGGATTGTTTGAACAACAGAATTACGCTTTCAACCAGAGCCGGTACATTCAGAGACCAATCGTTGTCGGCCGCGTTGTTGTCGAGCAGCGAGTTGGAGAAGGTCACGTAGCTGTCAGCCTTGTCGGACCCGTCTGATTTGTAGCTCAGCTGGTACTCCATATCGAAGAAAAAGCGCTTCCCGGTGTTGTAGCTTGGATTGCCGGCGCTGCATTCCACATGGTTTGCATCGTTCGCCGCGACATACCCGACCGTTATGCGCGTATCGCCAAGATTGCAGACGCCATCAACGACCGCCGCTTCCGCATCCGTGCTGACACCCAGCGCCAATACGCCCGCAGTACACACCCTTAAAATCCAATTCATTCGGTCCTCCAATCCCCTCGCCGCTGCCTGAATAAGGCACAGCGCTCATATCGGCGCATCAGCACGCCAAAAAATCTCCGCTCAATGTAAAAATGCTAGTGGAAACCGCAGGTATTGGAAACGAATTACGCCGATTTCGGGGTACGGTTCCCGCAGGGGATGAATTCATTCAAGCATGGCGAGAAAGCTGGTGTATCAGAACACCCCCAGATACCCATGACTTCGGATCTTGCGCAAAATCACAAGGGGGGTTGCTTGCGCGCCGTGGCTCTGTAGACGGCAGATTCGGCGAGCCATAACCCCGTTGAAAATGCGGGTAGGCCTTTCCTGCCACCTTTGGCATAAGCGCACCATGAAACTTGCAGCGCTGTCTCTCATCGTGCCCGACTATGACATCGGGATCACCTTTTTCTGCGACACCCTGGGGTTTGATCTGATCGAAGATATCCCGCAGGGCCATAAGCGGTGGGTGACCGTCTCCGCCCCCGGCAGTCCGGTGAGGATCGTGCTGGCCCGCGCCGAGAACGACCGTCAAAGGGCCGCGATCGGCGATCAGGGCGCCGGACGTGTCTGGCTGTTTCTGGACACCGACGATTTCGCCCGGGATCACGCTCGGTTGCTGGCGAAGGGGATCGTGTTCGAAGAAGAGCCGCGCACCGAAACCTATGGAACCGTGGCCGTTTTTCGCGATCCTTTCGGCAATCGCTGGGACCTCATCCAGAAAGCCGCACGACCCGGCAGGCGCGCCCAACCTGCCCGTGCGAACGGCTGAACATTTTTGGATCAAACGCTGATTTTTCGCTTGCAGGAGGCGTTCAGCGCGGGTATTTCACGCCTCACCCAAGGAAGCGGGCGTAGCTCAGGGGTAGAGCATAACCTTGCCAAGGTTAGGGTCGGGCGTTCGAATCGCCTCGCCCGCTCCAATGGGTCTTTCAAAACAGGCGTCGCAACATGGGTTGTGACGCCTGTTTTGTTTGATCCATCCCGTTAGTCCCCTGCCCACGAGCACGCTTTATCGGCACGGTGCATCCGTTCTGACCGCCGTCCAGACAGTGGCTGCGGCAGGTCAGGCGTCAGTTTTTGTTGACCAAAACGCTTGTCCATACAATCATCGGCTGCATTGGCTTTTGAATTTTATCTCAATTTCAACAGGCATCAGGGTTAATTATGAACCAAGATGATCGTCCGGCCTCCGGGCATTCCACCGTCAGGGAACCAGAACGAACCGGCAAATGGCTGATGTTCCTGATCGGAACCCTGCCGCTGGTTTTCTATGCTACCACGGAGCTGCTCACATACCGGCTGAACAATCCCGTTATCAACGGTCTCACGCCCACGTTCGAAACAGAGAGCACCTATTACGATAACGCCACGCGCTTCACCTTGCAGGCGGCCCTGATCTTTTACTTCTGGCTGGTCGTCGGTGCCGTCTGCCTGTTTCTCAAGGAAGTCCTGGCCGGTGTCGGCCTCCAACTGTTTTCAATGCGGAAAATTCAGGGGCCTCGGGCGGAAAAACGGTTCGGCGCGTGGGAAGAAATCCTGTTCTTCCTGTTTCTCATCAGCGTGACCATCGGGATCGCATTAATGTTTGGCAGCGTTGCGGGCGAAAACCGCAACTACAAGAACCTTGGGAGCGAGCTTTTCATCAGCATCCTGAACCATTGTCACGAAGTGCACGCGCAGGATGCCGATTGTACCTTCGGCGCATACAGCGCCGGTAATCCCCCCAGTGGTTTCAACCTGTATCTGGACCTGATCACCTATCTGGCGGCCATCGGATTGGCGGCCTGTTCGCTGGGAACGGCCCGCGCAGTCTGCATCTCGCGGGTCGAGTTGATGACCTGGACGCGCGCGCAGGTGTTCCGACTGCCAAACCTCTTTCTCTATGTTTCCTCGGTGCTGTTCACGGGGGCGATGCTGTGCGTCTACACATGGTCAGGCTGGCCAGCACAGTTTCTGGAGGGCGATCAGCAAACCGCGTTTCGGACATTGCAGAACTCCATCGCGTTGTTCTGGGGTACGTCTTTCACCCTCGTCATCCTGTCTTTTTACCTGCCCACCGTTTTGTACCTGAACGCCAAGATATCCGGCCTGGAACATGCCAAATCCGGCGAGCTGACCGAAGACAGCATGCCGCGCCAGATCGTGAAGATACTGGAAAAGGCGCTTGCGGTTCTGGCACCGATCATCACGGCGCTGATCTCGGCCGCCGCGGCCAAGTTGCTGGAAGGGAACGGTGCGTGAGGTCGCGTGAAGGATGTGGCTTGGACCGTATCAGCCGCAGCCCGGCCCGCGCCTGAGCTCGGCAGGATGGTACCAGGGTTCGCCCCTGAGATCATCGCGGCGGGGCGCACCACATATCGGCACCAGCAGGCGTTCTGCCAGACGCCAGAACCCGATTTTGTCCAGCACTGGGTTAAGCATTGGCGACATTACGCAATAATGCGTTGTGTGGGGCGCCTTGTGGTGGCGCCAGTGATGTGCGGCGTCCTGAAGCACGCCCCAACGCTGCAACGCGATGACCCATGACGGCAGGGACAGGCGTGGCGCATGCGCAAAGCGGTGCACCTGTTGGTTGAGACCGGCCAGAATGGCAAAGGCGCACAGCTGCCATGTCAGCACGGCGCCGGCATAGGCCCCCAGGATCACCAGGGCCGACGCGCCAAAAGACGACGCGTTGTTTTTCAACCAGTGAATGCGGTTCATCGCTGTCGGATCGTTATGATGAATGACATTACTGGCGACAACATGCCGACCCCACAGCGGGGTGTTCTCATCCCCCAGCGTATCCTCCGCCCAGTGGAAGACCCCGCCCAGAAGGTCCGCCGCGAGATAGATCAGAAAGAATTGAAGAGCGTACAATAAAATATCCATTTTTTCCTCAAATGCATTTCGGTCCTGCCTGCACATGTCAGAAAAATTGACGCAGGGCGCTGTCGCGCGCAAAGACTGGAAAACCAATGCCCTCCAGTAAAGCAGCGGATTTTTCTTACGGCAAGTCCCCCGGTGGTGACGCCGACAGTCGGGACACGGCAGACGGATGATTGCGGGGCGGTGGCAACTGCGCGCGCCAGAGCGCGCACTGTGGTTTTCAGATGCGATGACCTGAGCAGTATTCGTGACCGAGCGCGCACGGGTTCACCGTCGAAATCAGTTCCCGCAGGCCAGAAGATCAGAGGGAATACCGCCTCGAAAAACAACCCAAACTTGATTTTTTGAGCAAATTTCGCCAATAATTGGCTATTTTTTAAAGGAGAAATTTACCATGGCCAGATTTGAAATTGTCCCGCATCTGAATTTTTTCAGCCGGAAAGAATGGGTTACCAACACCGTCCTGCCGCGTTTGGGGGGGCGGGTGGACCGCAGCGATCGGACACATGTCTTCATACACCATACGGTCACGCCGGACTCTGACAGCACGCCGAACATCTGGGAAAACGAAGAGGAGACCTTTGCCAGAATGCGCCAGTTGCAGGTCATTCGCCCGGAACTCGGCCTTGATGTCGCGTATAATTTCGTTGCCTTCATCATGGCCAACGGCGATCTGAACATTTGCGAAGGCCGCGGCGAAGACCGCACCGGCGCGCATACGAAAGGTCACAACACCAGGGCGATTGCCGTTTCGTTCGCAGGCAATTTTGAAGACCTGTCGGTCGACGGTGCTGACCTCAAGGGCAAGATGAAACTGCTGTCATATTTTCTCGGCTGGCTGAAATTCGACCCCAGCCATCCCGATTACGGGCAATTCAGGGAAATGAAGAACCTTGGCTCTCTTGCCCCCAGCGGCAGAAAGGTATTTGCTCATGGGGATGTGAAAGCAACGGCGTGTCCCGGCAGGAAAATCGTGCGCCATCTTGACGAGGTAGACTTTCTTGATCCCAAAGACGCGTAAACTATTGACCGGCCTGGCCTGCATGGCTGCATTGGCACTTCCGTCCGGCGCGATGGCCGATACCCATCTGCTGGAAGGGTATCGCGCCATTGAGCTGCCCAAGATCGATCTGTCCAGTCAGACGCCCTTTGCACTGGCGGATGATTTTCTGAGCCTTGTGGGTGCCACTGTCGGCGACAGCAAGATCTCACTCATTGTGGAGCAGACGGCACAGGGCTACGTGTTTGATTTCAAGCTACGGGAGTATCTGGACGACAGCCTTGCGGGCGAGAACTACCGGGTCATCGTGCAGCAGCACGGCGCGCGGTACTATGTCTCTGACGCGGGCGTGCAGTACCTCTGCGCCCGGGGCAAGAACACCACGACGCCGCAGGCAGAGTATTGCCCCTAGGCCTGCCCGACCCTTGACGTGGCTTCAGCGCAGGCTGCGCAGGGCATCCGCGAGATTATCCGCGGGTTCAACCACCCTGTTGAACTGCATGCGCGGATTGCCCTCGACGTATTGCGGATCGAAAATCGCGACGTTGAAGAAACAGGCCGGCAAAGTCCCAGACGCCGAACCCTGCGGGTTGGAACATGACGTGCTGCTGCCCGCCCGCACATTGAAGGACACGCCGGACCCCACGTCGACCGCGACAACACTGTTGGGGTCGGTGGCGTCCGTCCCCCCGATGCGCAACTCCGAATCCTCGGCGCGAATGACGGATCTGACAAGCACCAGCCGGAATCCGGGGTCGCGGGGTCGCAACGCAAGATCCGGGTCGGTCCCTTCGGCAACCATTTCGCCGACGTAATTGGCCAGGGCCGTTACAAGGTTCTTGTAGTCCTCGCGCAAGGCAGATTTCGCGGTGAAGGCCGCCTGCGCGCCGACCCGCGCGCGCACCAGATCATTGTTGCTGCCGACAGGCACGCCACTGATCTCAATCGCCGAAACATTCGATGAGGTGATATTGGCGGGCGCTGGCGATCCGCCCACAGGTGTCAGATCCAGCACGTCGAGAAAGCTCAACTCGTTGGTCTGGGTGTTCCACAAAAACAGCGACCCCGGCTCAAAAAGACCGGCGTTCTGTGTCCCGAGACTGCCCGCATTCGAGTACTGGAAATTCGCCGTCACGCGTTCCGCAGTGGGACCACAGGCGGCAAGCGCAACAAAAAACACGCAATAGCGCAGATACATAAACATGAATAATTCCCCCTAAAATAGAATAATCTTAGGGTACAATTCTCGCGTGTGTCCAGAAAAACCGCAAAATCAAGCGGGATCGGACCAAATGGCGAGACGGCTAAAACCGGGGTATCAGTTGATCGGAAACTGCACCAGACACTGATTCGCGTAGCGCTCGAAGTCTTCCAGCGTCTCGAAAACATCGCGGCGGTCGCGCACGATCCGCAGCGCGGCTTTCTTCTGGCGCCATGTGCCGCTGACATGCAGGTCAAGGATGCGAACGGTAATGTTCAGCATGACCTCTTTTTCAGCCGCACCCAGACGCCCCGTGGATTCCAGCGCCACGGCAGTAAAGGCCATCGTGTTGGCGCACCGCAGGGCAGCCGCCTCTTCACCGGAATAGATACGTTGCTGGGCTTGGGCAGGAACCGCCACAATCATCGCCATCGCCACCCAGGGGAACAGGAACCGCCTCAAAAGACTTTGAACGTCATTGTGGTCAATGATCGCTCAATTCCGTCGATGTCCAGCAGCTTGTCGTTGATGTATTTTCCCACGTCAGCCTCTTTGGGAATGTAGAGCTTCATCAGAAGGTCGAAATCGCCACTCGTTGAATAGAGCTCGGAGTGAATTTCGCGCAGCGCGATTTCTTCCGCGACGCGATACGTCTTGCCGGGTGTGCAACGGATCTGGATGAAGACGCAGGTGGCCATGAATGCTCCTTGATCGGGCATCGCGCCCTGCCCCTAAGCTGACATATCCGGCACAGGGGCCGCAATCCCGAATGTCGCGTCTTGGCCTGCCTTCACAGCCTGTTATAAGAGCGCGCGATACCATTGGCCCGGAGGCCCTTATGCGCAGCCATACCCTGACCCGCTCGACCGCTGAAACAGAGATCACCGTCACCATCGATCTCGATGGCGCGGGCGCTTACGACAATCAGACGGGTGTCGGGTTTTTCGACCATATGCTGGACCAGTTGGCGCGCCACTCGCTGATCGATATGACGGTCCGTGCCACGGGCGATCTGCACGTCGATGACCACCACACCGTTGAAGATACCGGCATCGCACTGGGGCAGGCGCTGAGCGCGGCTTTGGGGGACAAACGCGGCATCCGGCGCTATGGCGCGTGTCTGCTGCCGATGGATGATGCCTTGGTTCGCTGCGCGCTTGACCTTTCAGCGCGGCCTTTCCTGATCTGGAATGTTGATCTGCCGACATCGAAGATCGGCAGTTTTGACTGTGAACTGGTGCGCGAATTCTTTCAGGCCCTGAGCACGCATGGAGGCATCACCCTGCATGTCGATATGCTGCACGGGCTGAACAGCCACCACATCGCCGAGGCGGCCTTCAAATCGGTCGCGCGCGCCTTGCGGGACGCGGTTGAAGTAGACCCGCGCAAGACGGATGCCATTCCATCGACCAAGGGCGCGCTGTGACGTGTTAACGGCAATCATCGACTACGAGAGCGGCAACCTGCACTCCGCCCATAAGGCGTTCGAGCGCATGGCGATGGAAACCGGCGGCGGCGACATCGTTGTCACCGGCGATGCGGAAGTAGTGGCGAATGCCGACCGCATCGTGCTGCCCGGTGATGGGGCTTTTCCGGCCTGCATGGCCGCACTCAAGGGGCATTCGGGGCTGTATGCCGCCATGACCGAAGCTATCGAGGAGAAGGGCCGCCCTTTCATGGGCATCTGCGTGGGCATGCAACTTATGGCGACTTGGGGACGAGAGTACCAAGACACCCGTGGCCTTGACTGGGTAGCGGGCGAGGTTGTGAAAATTGAACCTCGGGATCCGACGCTGAAAGTGCCTCACATGGGCTGGAATGACCTGATCCTGGATGACGATCACCCGGTGTTCGCGGGAATAAAAACCGGTGACCATGCCTATTTCGTGCACAGTTACCACATGGCGGTTTCCGATGCCGCGCAACGGCTTGCGCATGTTGACTATGGCGGTGAGGTCACGGCCGTTGTCGGCACAGGCACGATGATCGGCCTGCAGTTTCACCCGGAAAAAAGTCAATCGGCAGGGTTGCGGATGATCGCAAATTTTCTCAGCTGGCGGCCCTGACGCCGGGCGGGCCGCGGGATGTCAACGGCTAGTCGGCCACCCGCGAGGGTGTGACCGCCGGTGGCACACCAAAGGAAACCGATGTGCCGTTTTCGTCGCGAAGAGACCACCGGGCCGCAAACAGATTGAAACTCCGGGTTTCCCATCCGGTCTGGTCGCGTTTGAACCGCGGGCGCCATGCCCCCTCAACCATGATCGGCAGCCGGACAAAGTCGATGTCAGGTGTCGGCTCCCCCACCTTCGCTGCAACACTCAGCGCATGCGCCCGCAGGGAACGCAGCTGGGCCTCCAACGGGCCGATTTCTTTCGTACGGCGGCCCGCGAAGACAACTTCGATCTCGATGTTGCCGTTTACGAAGCCGCGCACCACGAGGTCCTGGCGCGAATTGCGGGTCATCTGCGGCACCAATTCGACGGCAATCTGGCCGACCTTGTTTTTGAACAAGCCCGCGTCTTCGTATTCTGGCGTCACTTCGGAGGCTGGTTTGCGTCGATGCGGCATGTATTGGCCCGGTACGAAATCTGGACAGAATGAACCCGCCACCCGGTAAAGGGTGGTGGAGCTTGGTCTCTGTTTTAATCCACCACCTCTTAATGAAGCGTTGAACCCAACGCCCCCCATGCGACCAAGTCTAACCTATCACCCCGCCTCCAAAGCCTGTCCTTGATGCACCAAAACCCACGCGAAACCGGCTTACTTCACGCGTGCCCATGTCTGCTTTGAGCAGATCAGGCCGCCGGCAACACAGCCCGACAGTTTCATGCTATCGCCGTTCAACGCGATCTTGCCGATGTAAATCTTGTCGTTGGACGGCCGCCATACCTTGCCATTGTACTTGCCACCGCCCCGGGCGGCCATGTCGATCACCAGTGTCTTGCCGATGTTGGGGGATGCATATTCGCCGTCGGCGTTGAAGGTGCGGTCGATCTTGCCACAGAAATTCGGGCCACAAGGCGCGATTTTCACCAGTGCAAATGCACCGTCGTCCTTCTGTGTCTGCCATGTGCCCTCAATGGGATCAGCCATGGCAGCCCCACCCATCACACCGCAAAGGGCGGCAGTTGCGATCAGTTTTTTCATGATGTTTCCTCCTGTTGATCGGGAGCTTTGTCCGGCGGTGCAGCCGTGCGCAAGTATGACCCTGCGTCGCGTTGCAAATGCGTCGCTTTGCGTGCATGAAGCGCAAAAGGCCATCTGGCGCGCTATTCGACTGGAATGAATGATGATCCTCTACCCCGCCATTGATCTCAAGGACGGTCAGGCCGTGCGGCTCGTACATGGTGACATGAACAAGGCAACCGTGTTCAACGACGACCCCGCCGCGCAGGCCAGGGCCTTTGTCGCCGCGGGCTGCGCGTGGTTGCATCTGGTAGACCTTAATGGCGCCTTTGCTGGTACACCGGTCAATGCCGCCCCGGTGGAGGCCATTCTGAAGGCCTGCCGGGTGCCCACCCAACTGGGTGGCGGCATCCGCGACCTCGACACGATCGAGACGTGGCTCGGCAAGGGGTTGTCCCGCGTCATTCTGGGTACCGTGGCCGTCGAAAACCCCGAGCTTGTACATGAAGCGGCACGGGAATTTCCCGGGCAGGTCGCCGTGGGGATCGATGCCCGCAACGGCTATGTCGCGACCAAGGGCTGGGCACAGGAAACAGATGTTCAGGTTACCGATCTGGCCAGGTCTTTCGAAGACGCAGGTGTCGCCGCGATCATCTACACCGATATTCTGCGGGACGGGGCGATGGGCGGCCCCAACATCGACGCCACGGCCGCTCTGGCCCGCGCGGTGTCGATCCCGGTGATCGCTTCGGGCGGTGTCTCATCGCTGGAGGATCTGCTGGCCCTGCGTGATTGTGGCGCAGATTTGAACGGCGCAATTTCCGGTCGGGCGCTCTATGATGGGGCGATTGATCTTAAGGAGGCGCTTGCTGCTCTGGCAGCGTAAACCCAATGAAGCCACGTGTAGAAAAGACACAACTTCCCACGGACAGCCAGTTGCATGCCCGCGTCGCGGGCGGTGATTTCCTCGACTGCTACAAGGTGACCAGCACTATGACGGCCCCCGATGCCGCCGTGATCATTGTTGATTTTCCAGGCTGGGCGCAGGGGTTGGTCGCGTTACGCAACATCCTGACTGTACCCTTTGGGCTGAAGAAAGACGGGCCTGCGGCGAAAGAGAAACTCGGCCTTTTCCCGGTCGAGATGTCATCGCCGCAGGAGGTGATTGCCGGGTTCAACGACCGGCACCTTGATTTTCGGGTGAGCGTCTTCAGCGCAGCCGGTGAGATTTATCTTGCCACGTGGGTTCATCCGCACAACATCGGTGGCAGGCTCTATCTCGCGACGATCCTGCCCTTCCATATCCTGATCGCCCGGAATGCGCTTGCGCGGGTTGCGACGGGGGCCGCGCCAGATCAGCAGGCCCCTCCTCTGCCAGAATGACCGCATCATGTTGAAAACCCGCATTATTCCCTGTCTCGACGTCGCCGACGGGCGTGTTGTCAAAGGTGTGAATTTCGTCGACCTGCGCGATGCAGGCGATCCGGTGGATGCCGCCGTCGCCTATGATGCGGCTGGCGCCGACGAGCTGTGTTTCCTCGACATTCATGCAACCCACGAGAACCGGGGCACGATGTTTGACGTGGTCACTCGTACGGCCGAGCATTGCTACATTCCACTCACCGTGGGCGGTGGCGTACGCACATCTGCGGACGTGCGCGCGCTGTTGTTGGCGGGTGCTGATAAGGTGTCCTTCAACTCGGCCGCCGTGGCCAACCCCGACGTTGTGGCCGAAGCGGCCGATCAGTTTGGCAGCCAGTGCATCGTCGTGGCCATCGACGCCAAGACCGTCAGCCCCGGAAAATGGGAAATCTTTACCCACGGCGGGCGCAAACCCACCGGCATTGACGCGGTTGAATTCGCACAAACCGTCACGCGCAGGGGCGCAGGGGAGATCCTGCTCACCTCGATGGACCGTGACGGCACGAGGGCCGGATTCAACCTCCCGCTGACCCGCGCGATATCCGATGCCGTATCCGTTCCGGTCATCGCATCGGGCGGCGTCGGTACGCTCGACCATCTGGTCGAAGGCGTGACGAAAGGCGGTGCTTCCGCCGTACTCGCCGCTTCGATCTTTCACTTCGGCGATTTCACGATCGCCGAGGCCAAGGCCCATATGGCCGCTGCTGGCATTCCGATGAGGCTGACATGACGTTGCAAGACTTGTACGAGACACTTCAGACCCGCAAATCCGCAGACCCATCAGACAGCTGGACGGCGCAGTTGCTGGCAAAAGGCCCCGAAAAATGCGCCGAGAAATTCGGTGAAGAGGCGATTGAGGCCATTGTCGAGGCGGTCAGGGGTGACAAGGCAGCGCTGACAACGGAGGCCGCAGATGTGCTCTACCACCTGCTGGTCATGCTGGTCGCCCGCGACGTCTCTCTGGATGATGTGATGAGCGAGCTCGCGCGGCGGCAGTCGCAATCGGGCGTCGCGGAAAAGGCCGCACGCTCTTAGGCCTCGTTCATAGCTTCGACGAAATGACCCCGGTGGCAAATCCGCCCATCCGCAACTCGCCGAACAGCCGCTGATACTCGATCTTGGGACAGCGGTTCTGAATGACCGTCACGCCGCGCGCTTCGGCCATGGCCGCGGCCTCGGGATGTTGTACACCTATCTGCATCCAGATCGTTTGCAGGTTTGGGAACACCGCCAGGGCTTCCTCGACAATCGCGGGCACTGCGTCCGAGCGTCGAAAAATGTCGACCATGTCCACCTCCCCGGCAATCTCCTTCAGACTGCTCACCACGGTTTGCCCAAAGAGAACCTTGCCCACATGACCGGGGTTTACGGGGACAACTTCATACCCCTTGAGCGTCAGATACCGCGCGACGTAGTAACTGGGCCGCACCGGGTTCATGGACACACCGACGACCGCGATCCGGCGCGTTTTGGTCAGCACGTCTTTCAGAAAAGCATCTGCATACGTCATGGACTTACCCTAACACCATGTCATCACGGAAAAAAAGAGCGCCCAATGCTAAGAAGCACGGGGCGCACAAAGGTACGGAACGAGGGACAGTCTTGAAAATCGACGAGCGTTCCGGGCCCATCGATATGAAACGTAAGTAAGTACGCAACCGCGTATATCCAGACCTTCTCGCAAATCTGTGAACGATCCGTTAATCGGAGGCCGCGAAAACACGCCGGTGAAGCTAGTCAAAAATATCCTCGATCACGTCAAATGCCTCTTCCAGCATATGTTTCACAAAGCTTTTGCGGCGTTTGTAGGGCTTCGGCCTTGGTTTATATTTTTTGTATTTTTTCTTCTCAGGGCGCGATGTCGTGTGCCGCACGGCGGAGGGTTTCACCAACTCCGTCTTGCCCGGATGCTCCTGCGGCAGGCGCTTGAGTTCATGCAGCGGTGCACCGCAGCTTGAACACGACAGCTCATGCCGGTTCTTTCCCAGGACGAGAGCGGCGCGGGTTCCACAGTAACAACAGGTGGCAATCTTGGTCGAATACCGCATTCGGCGTCCTTCTTGGTCGCGCGCCCTAGCCTGACGCTCTGGTAGCATATAGGGCAATTGCGGCGGCATTTGAGACGTTGAGCGAGCCAAACCGGCCTGCCGCGTCAATACGCACCAGCGCATCCACGGTTTCCTTGGTTTTTTCGCGTAACCCCGGTCCTTCCGCGCCCAGCACCAGCGCCACGGGACGTGTGCGCTTGCCCTCCATCGCGGCGTCGATTGACTGCGTCGCCTCACCATCGAGCCCCAGCACCAGATACCCCATGTCCTGCAGCGCCCGGATGGCATCCGCGAGGTTGCGCACCCGCAGGTAAGGCTGCCGTTCCAGGGCGCCGCTTGCCGTCTTGGCAAGCGCGCCGGTTTCCGGGGCGGAATGATGCCGCGTGCCAATCACCGCGGACGCACCAAGCACTTCGGCAGAGCGCAGGATCGCTCCCACGTTGTGCGGGTCGGTCACCCGGTCCAGCAAGATAACCCGCGGCGAAGCCGGTCCGATGCAGACATCTTCCAGACGGCCCCACTCCAGCGGCTTCACTTCGAGCGCCGCCCCCTGATGCACCGATCCGGGATCCAGTGGCGCGTTGAACTTTCTGGGGTCCACAACTTCCGGCGTGATGCCCGCTGCTGCTATGGCATCCGCGAGCTTGTTCTGCGCATTCAGCGTCACGATCAGCCGCAGCTTTTCACGGCGCGGATTCGACAGCGCATCGCGCACCGCGTGCAACCCGAACAGCCACAGGGTTTCGCGGGTCTGGGCTTTTTTGCCCTGTTCTTTCTGCACCACCCACTTTGGTTTTTTCATCTGCCCGATCCCGATGCTGCCCGCGTCAAAAAGGTTCTGATTTCGCCTTGACGCCTCATGGCACCGCTTGTAATCACGCCTTCACCGTTCATGCAATGCAAGAGCGGCGTGGGCGACAGGCCGCAAGGTGTGGCAGGGGACTGTAACTCCCTCGCGGAGACGCACGCCTGGTTCGATTCCAGGGTCGCCCACCATTTCCCCGACGTACAACTTATCGCAACGCAAGACACCCGGGTGTCTCCTTGACCGATGTCGCGATGCAGCATTAGACAACTCAAGGCCAGCGAAGCGCCCTCCAAGGGAATTGGACCGGCTTGTCTGCTTGAGATGCTCCACGATTTGACAGTCTGCCACCGACGTCCTTCACGCAAACCGCTTTAGTCGGATGTGACTTGCCCTTATAGTCGGCGAAAACACCCTTGCGGGACGGGCACCTATGGCCGGATCGGCTGACACCCCAGGATCAGACTTCAACATTGTGATCGTGGCCCAGCAGGGGCGGCTCACCTATGAGGCTTTGCTTTTTGCCGCCTCTTTACGCCACGCCAGCCCGGGTTTCGCCGGGCGCCTGATGATCATGGAACCGCAACCGGGACCCTTATGGCCCAAGGATCCGCGCATCTCGGACCGCGGTGTGCGGGAGATGCTGGGAGTGCTTGGCGCACAGATCCTTCCCTTCAAGAGCCGTCATTTCGGCGCGCAATATCCCTATGGCAACAAGATCGAGATGCTGCACGCGCTGCCGGAAAAGGAACCCTTTGTCTTTTTCGACACCGACACGCTGATCACCGGCGAGCTGATGACGGTGCCGTTTGATTTCAACCGCCCCAGCGCCTCGCTCCGACGCGAAGGCACATGGCCGAAGCCGGAACTCTACGGGCCTGGCTACGGCGGGCTCTGGCGGTCGCTCTACGACAAGTTCGGGTTGGATTTCGAAAGCTCGCTCGATCTCGAACAACCAGACGAGTACTGGCAACGATATCTCTATTTCAACGCGGGGTATTTCTATTACAAGTGCCCCCGCGCCTTCGGCAAACGGTTCGAGGAATACGCGCTGGCGATCCGCGACACACCGCCCGAGGCGCTTTGTGCACAGGAAGTGTTTCCCTGGCTTGATCAGATAGCGCTTCCGCTGGTTATCCACGCCTTGCGGGGCGGTCGCCACACCCTGCCAGCGGGTCTGCTGGATGGGGTGGTCAGTTGTCATTATCGCACGTTTCCGCTGCTCTATGCCCGCGAAAGCGATCACGTTATCAAGGTGCTCCATGAGGTTGCCGCACCCAACAAGATCAAGAAGTTGCTCAAGGCGCATGCCGCGATCAAGCGCACGGTCTACCAGGGACGTGGAGCGAAAGTCCGCGCGCTGTTTGATCAAAACAATTTGCCGCGCCGCGAAGCCGCAATCCGCAACAGGATCAAATCTGCCGGGTTCTGGATGCGCTGACCCGGACGATCCCGCGCCCTGCCCTTGTGTGCCTTGGCCCCTTGGCCTAACGATGTGCGCAATGAAGTCCTCAGGAGGAACCCCATGACAGACGGCCCCAGCTACGGCTTTGACACCTTGCAAATTCACGCGGGCGCCCGCCCCGACCCGGCAACCGGTGCACGCCAGACGCCGATCTACCAGACCACGGCCTATGTGTTCCGGGATGCGGACCATGCGGCAGCGCTTTTCAACCTTCAGGAAGTGGGTTTCATCTACTCGCGCCTGACCAACCCGACCGTCGCCGTGCTGCAGGAACGTATCGCCACACTCGAAGGCGGCGTGGGCGCCGCCTGCTGTTCGTCGGGGCATGCCGCTCAGATCATGGCGCTTTTCCCGCTGATGGGGCCGGGTAAGAACATCGTCGTGTCGACCCGGCTTTACGGTGGCACGGTCACCCAGTTTTCACACACCATCAACCGCTTTGGCTGGGAGGCGACCTTTGTCGACTTCGATGATCTCGACGCGGTCAAGGCGGCGATCAACGACGACACGCGCGCGGTATTCTGCGAATCCATTGCCAACCCCGGCGGCTACATCACGGATCTGGATGCAATCTCCAAGATTTCAGACGCGGCAGGCCTTCCGCTGATCGTGGACAACACTTCGGCCACGCCCTTTCTCTGCCGTCCCATTGAGCACGGCGCGACGCTGGTTGTGCATTCAACCACCAAATACCTTACCGGCAACGGGACGGTGACAGGCGGCTGTATCGTGGATTCCGGCAAATTCGACTGGTCCGCGAACGACAAGTTCCCATCGCTCAGCCAGCCCGAACCCGCGTATCACGGTCTGAAGTTCCACGAGACCTTCGGCCCGCTCGCCTTCACCTTTCACTCCATCGCCATCGGTCTGCGTGATCTGGGCATGACGATGAACCCGCAAGCGGCGCATTACACGCTGATGGGCACCGAAACCCTGTCCCTGCGGATGGAACGTCACGTTGAGAACGCCGAGAAACTTGCAACCTGGCTGGAGAATGACCCACGTGTCGACTACGTGACATACGCCGGGTTGAAATCCTCCCCCTATAATGACCGGGTCAAGAAGATCTGCCCGAAAGGCGCTGGCGGGCTTTTCACTTTCGCCATCAAGGGCGGCTACGATTCCTGCGTGAAATTCGTGAACGCGCTGGAGATTTTCAGCCACGTTGCGAACCTGGGCGACACCCGCAGCCTGGTGATCCATTCCGCCTCGACCACGCACCGTCAGCTGACGGCGGAACAGCAGGAAGCGGCCGGTGCCGGCCCCGGTGTCGTGCGGGTATCAATCGGGATCGAGAGCGCCGATGACCTGATCGCCGATCTAGATCAGGCTCTGGCCAAGGCGACAAGCTGATACAAAAAAAGGGCGCTATCACCGAGCGCCCTTTCACGTCGGGTCGCTGGGGGGCTAGTCGTCCTCGATGGCGAAGACGATGTGAACCTGCGCCTCAACCGTCAGTTCACCCGCCGCGATGGGGGCATCCATCTGGCGCGCGGCGGCCATCTCCATCATCTGCGGGCGCGGCATTGCGCCACTTTCGGTGATTGACTGGATGGGACCCAGAGCCAACCCGGCGGCCTCGGCCAACTGTTGCGCCCGGTCGATCGCATCCCGCACGGCCTCTGCCCGGGCCGCATCCGCGGCTGGCTTCGGCTCCTGCAGGCCAAACGACAAGCCATTGAAAGTATTGGCCCCATCGCTAACCACCAGATCAAGAATGCCGCCCAGCGTGTCGAGATCCCGTACCCGGACGGTCAATGAATTGCTCGCGACGAACCCGGTGATTTTGGGGGGCGCGGTGGACGTCGACCCGCGACCTGACCAGACCGGCTGCAACGAGACACTGTCCGTCTGCATATCCCGCGCAGCGACCCCCGCCTCTGTCAGCCGGGACAACACTGCACCGACCCCTTGCGATGTGGCGGTCATCGCGTCGGCGGCCTGCCGGGCTTCATGCGTGACGCCTAGCCGCAGCGTCGCCATATCCGGCGCGGCTTCCACGGCACCGTGACCGGTCGTGCTGATGACCCTAAGCTGGTCCGCGGACGCGGCACCAGCGCAACAGATCATGACCATCAACACGCTTAAAACCTGTCTCATCACTATCCTCCAAAATACCGCTTCAGCAGACACCGCTGCTCTGCCAAGGGCAAGCGATTAAGACCGCATTTACTTTTTCTCGGCAAAGACCTGCTATATCATCTGGAAAGAATTTTACCTTCTGTCCAAGTTCACAAGGGACTGTTAAACCCTACGCATGAAACCAAACTTTGCGCTTTCTCTGTCCGTTGAAGGTGTTCGCCTGCTGCTCCGTGCCGCAGGGGGGTGGCGGCTGGTCGGCGAAGTTATGCCGGGCGATCCGGGCCTTGCCGGTGAACTGGCCGTGCTGCGCAAGACCGCCACGGCGCTGGCTCCCGACGGGCTGCGCTGCAAATTGGTTATTCCCAACGAACAGATACGCTACCTCAGCATCGACACGCCGGGCATGGACACGCTTGCGCGGCGGGATGCCGCGCGCGCCGCCCTGGATGGCGCGACACCCTATCCGGTCGATGAACTGGCCTTCGACATCTCCGAAGATGGCGACAGAACCCATATTGCGGCTGTTGCATATGAAACGCTTGACGAAGCCGAGGCCTTTGCCGAAGAACATCGGTTCCACCCGGTCAGCTTTGTTGCGATTCCGGGTGACAACACCTACCTCGGCGAACCATTCTTCGGCCCGTCGAAGGCGGCGAGAACGTTGCTTGGCCCGGGCCAGAGTGTTGAGCCCGATGGCGTGGCAATCGTGATGATCGGCGAGGCCGAGCGGCCCGATATATCGCTTGCCGAGCGGGATGCCGGCATTCCCAAGGCCCCGGTCGCAATAGCCGAAACCCAGCCAGCGCCGACCGTCAAAACCGCCCCCGCCGATGATGCTTCCGAACGTGACCGCCTCGGCGATGCGCTGGCGAGCTTTCGCAGAAGCGAGCAGCCCATACCCGAGATTGCGGACCCAGAGGTCCCGCCGCGCGACGTAATCTCGCAGACCGCGGCCTTCAGCAGTCGCCGTAAACCACGACGCGCGGCGTCGGAAACCACCTTTCCGCAAGCAGCGGCACCCGAACCGGTGCAGGGCTTTGCCGAACCGGCCGTGCCGACGCTGGTCGCACCGAAACCGCGCTCTGTCCGTGTGCCGCCGGTCTCTGTTCCGCGCCCCAGCAAAGGCCCGAAGGTCGACGCCGAGCGGCTGACGGTCTTTGGCGCACGCGAGGCCAAAACCCGCCAGGGTGCCCCGTGGTATGTAGCTTTCGCGCTGACGGTTGCGCTTCTTGTCGTGCTGGCGGGTATTGCCGCGTGGGCTTCCGGCTTCGTGCAGGACGGGCTGGCCGGTTTCTTTGACAGCAAGGGCAAGGCCAGCATTGAAACTCAGGCCGTACAGGTATCACCGCCGTTACTGGAGCCTGCGCCCCCCGGAGATGACAGCCCTGAACTGGCTTCTCTTGATCCCAACCTCTCCGACGAGGATGCGGCGGTGCTGGACGCGCTGCGCACCCCACTGATTGACGACGATACCGAGGCAGCGTCCATCGCGACAGACGAGGACCACCGCGCCAGCTACGCGGTAACGGGGATCTGGCCGCACGCGCCCGAGGTGCCGCAGCCGCCGGCCCTCGTGGATATCGAAGATCTATACGTGACCAGCATCGATCCGATCGAGCCTGCGTTTGACGCCGTGGCCCTGCCACCGGCATCCGGTTTCGAAGGTGACATCACGCTCGAAGACCCCGGAACGCCTGCCGCCGCGGGAACAGTATTTGCGCTTGATCAGCGCGGGCTTGTGACCGCCAGCCCCGAGGGGACAATCAGCCCTGACGGCATCAAGATATTTGCAGGCGCTCCGCCCGCCCGCCCCGCAACCTTTCCACAGCGCGACACGCCCGCTGCCCTGCTCAGCCCCGTGCAAACGGAGCTGGCGGCCTTTCGCCCGCGCCCACGCCCCGGCGATCTCAAAGAAACGACGGAGCGGGCGACACTGGATGGGTTAACGCGATTGGAATTGGCGCAGTACCGCCCGCCGGTCCGGCCGGTCTCCGCCGTTGAAACGGCAACGGCCGCGGCGGCAGCAAGTCTTGTACCACTCGAAGATGCCTCAGCCGCCCCGGCCGCGCAGGAAACACCGACCGTTCAGGCCAGTGACAGCCGTCTGGCGCTGGCGGCGTCCTTGCGACCCGGCGCACGCCCAAGCAATTTCAACCAGATCGTGGCGCGCGCGCAGAAAACCGCGGCCAGCGCTGCGTCCGTCGGCGCGGCCAGCATCGCCCCCCGCACGGTCACACCGAAGATACCCACAAGCGCATCCGTCGCGCGGGAAGCAACCGTGCGCAACGCAATCAACCTGCGCAAGGTGAACCTGATTGGCGTTTACGGCACCCCGTCTGACCGCCGGGCGCTCGTGCGCCTCTCCAATGGCCGCTACAAGAAGGTGCAGGTCGGCGACCGCATAGATGGCGGGCGCATCTCCGCCATCGGTGACAGCGAATTGCGATACCAAAAGAGCGGCCGCAACCTCGTGTTGAAGATGCCGAAAGGGTAACCTGCCCGGGCTTCGCCGGTGGCCCGCAACCTCACGACGTCAGATCACAGCCCTGTGCCCCGGCGATTGAGAGAGGTGAGCCGCCGTTATTCAGCGGCCAGTTCACCGTTGTCGATCTGCTCTTGCTCAATGCTCTCGAACAATGCCTTGAAGTTGCCCTCGCCGAAGCCGTCGTCGCCCTTGCGCTGAATGAATTCGAAAAAGATCGGCCCGATAACCGTCTTCGAAAAAATCTGCAACAGGATCTTGGTTTCCCCGCCATCCACGACACCTTCGCCGTCGATCAGAATGCCGTGCTTTTTCATCCGGTCGATGGGTTCTTCATGGCCGCTCACCCGGTCACGGCTCATGGCGTAGTAAGTCTCGGGCGGGCCCGGCATGAATTTGAGGCCCCGCGCGGCGATCTCGTCTGTACTGTCGTAGATGTTGCTCGATCCAACGGCGATGTGCTGAATGCCCTCACCTTTGTATTTCTTCAGATAGGCGACAATCTGGCCGGTTTCACCCCGATCCTCGTTGATCGGAATGCGAATGCGGCCGCAGGGCGATGTCAGGGCACGGCTCAGCAGGCCGGTGAATTTCCCTTCGATGTCGAAAAACCGGATTTCCTTGAAGTTGAACAGGTCGCCGTAGAACTTAAACCACTTATCCATGTTGCCCTTGTGAACGTTGTGGGTCAGGTGATCGAGGTAGTAAAATCCGACACCCGCGGGCTTGGACTGTTCGATCCAGTCGAACTCGGTGTTATAGGGGCTCGTGTCGTAATACTGATCCACGAAGTACAGCAGCGACCCGCCGATCCCGACAATCGCGGGAACATCGAGCGCCTTGCCCGCGCCCTCGTAGGGTGTGGCCCCCTTCGACACTGCGTGATCGAAGGCATGCTGCGCATCGACGACACGCCACCCCATGGACGGTGCACAGGGGCCGTGTTCTTCAACAAAGCGCGCGGCAAAACTGTCCGGGTCCGCATTCAGCACATACGTAATGTCACCCTGCTGCCACAGCTCGATTTTCTTGGACTTGTGGTTTGCCACATGCGCATACCCCATCCGCGCAAACAGATCGCGCAGCTCCTGAGGGTCCGGATGTGCAAATTCAACGAATTCGAAACCGTCCGTACCGGCAGGGTTCTCTGCCGTGATAGTGGATTTGGGTGCGTCATGCGGGAAAGGACCCATGCTGGTGCTCCTTGAAAAACGGGTGAGTCGCGCCAATCTGCGCAAGTTACAGGCAGGATAGCGCCAAACATGCGCGTTTTCCGCGCATTGTGACTGTCTACCCTAGCTGTTTGCGCAAAAATCACGCATAGTTTTGATGAATTCCGAAAAAGGTACGCATGATGCTGGACACCATGGACACACGGTTGTTGGCCGCGCTCCAGAAAAACGCGCATCTGACGGCACAGCAACTGGGCGAAATGCTCAACCTGTCGCCCAGTCAGGCGGGCCGCAGGCGCCAGAGACTGGAAACCGAAGGCTACATCCAGGCCTATGTCGCCCGGCTCGATCCCGCGCGTCTTGGCCTGCATGTACAGGGCTTTGTCCAGGTTCACCTCGGCACCCACGGGCCCGATCATTCCAAGAGCTTCGCGCGGCTCGTAAACGCCCGTCAGGAGATCACCAGCGCATGGACAATGACCGGCGATGCGGACTATCTATTACGGGTGTACTGCGCTGACTTGCCGGCATTAAATGCATTGATTCACGACGTATTGCTGCCCCATCCCGCTGTGGCCCGTGTGCACAGCCAGATCGTGATGGACCAACTCAAAACCGACGGGCCCCTGCCCACCTGACGCCCCCGAAGGAGACCGCGCCCCCATGGAAAGCTTCCTTTTCCAAGCTTCGATTTACCTGGCTGCTGCTGTGATCGCGGTACCGATTGCCGCGCGCCTCGGGCTGGGATCGGTGCTGGGCTACCTCGCGGCTGGCATCATCATCGGCCCTGTCCTGGGTCTCGTCGGCGCGGAAACCGAGGACCTGCAGCATTTTGCGGAATTCGGCGTGGTGATGATGCTGTTCCTGATCGGCCTCGAACTGGAGCCCCGCGCCCTGTGGGACATGCGTCACCGGCTGATCGGCCTCGGCGGCTTGCAGATCACGCTCAGCACGCTGGCGATCATGGGCATCGCCATGGCCTACCACCAGCCCTGGGGCGTGGCGCTGGCCATCGGCCTGACCCTGTCGCTGAGTTCCACTGCGATCGTTCTGCAGACCCTGTCGGAAAAGGGCCTGATGCAGACAAGCGGCGGGCGGTCGGTGTTTTCGGTTCTTCTGACACAGGACATCGCGGTCATCCCGATCCTCGCATTCTTGCCGCTGCTGGTGGCGACCGTGCCGATGCAGATGTCCGATGACGGCTCCATCCTGCGGGCGGGTGAAGAAGCACATGGCAAGGCCCATCACAGCCTGTCACTGGTAGAGGGCCTGCCGGGCTGGGGGGTCACACTGGTTACCATCGCCGCCATTGCCGCCGTGGTGCTGGCCGGTGTTTTCCTGACCCGGCCGTTGTTTCGCTACATCCATTCCGCCCGCCTACGCGAGATGTACACAGCACTTGCACTGCTGATCGTCGTTGGCATTTCCTTCCTGATGACACTGGTTGGCCTGTCTCCGGCCCTCGGCGCTTTTCTCGCGGGCGTGGTTCTGGCCAGCTCCGAATTCCGCCACGAGCTGGAAACCGACCTCGAACCTTTCAAAGGCCTGTTGCTCGGCTTGTTTTTCATCACTGTGGGCGCCGGCATCAATTTTGTCCTGCTCTTTGAGAACTGGCCGGCGATTATTGCGATGGCGTTGCTGGTGATCATCGTCAAGGGGCTGATCCTTTACATCCTCGGGCGCGCCTTCAAACTCAAACGCAAGGACCAGTGGCTTTTTGCGCTTGCCCTCGCGCAGGCCGGTGAGTTCGGATTTGTGCTGGTCTCCTTCTCCGTTGTGCAGGGGGTCATCCCGGTGGATGTTGCAGAGACGCTGCTGCTGGTGATTTCCATGACAATGCTGATCACGCCCTTGCTGTTCATTCTCTATGACACCCTGTCGAAACGCGCCAAGGACACGCAGGAACCGCAGCCCGAAGATGAGATCGACATCGAAGGCCCGATAATCATTGCCGGCATCGGCCGCTTCGGTCAGATCGTGAACCGGCTGGTGCAGGCAAACGGTTTCAATACGGTTGTGCTCGACCATGATATGGAGACGATCGCGGTGATGCGACGGTTCGGCTTCAAGGGATTTCTCGGTGACCCGACACGTCCCGATATCCTGCGCGCCGCCGGGTTGGATTCGGCACGGGTTCTGGTCGTTGCGCTCGATGACAAGGAAGCTGCAATCAAACTGGTTCAATACGCCCGCAAACTGCGCCCGGATCTGCACATCGTGGCGCGGGCGCGGGACAGAACCCATGTCTACCGCCTGTATCAGGCAGGTGCCGATGACATCGTGCGCGAACTCTTCGACAGCTCATTGCGGGCGGGCCGCTACGTGCTGGAGAACATGGGCCTCAGCGAATACGAGGCGGCCGAGGCCGAAAGGATCTTCTACCACCACGACCGCCATTCCGTTCAGGAATTGGCTCAACTGTGGGATCCTGCCGTGCCCGCAAGCCAGAACCCCGCTTATCTGGAACGCGCGAAAGAGCTGCAAAAAGAGTTGGAAACGGCCTTCCTGAGCCGCGACAGCGAACAGAAGCGCGCCTGACGCTGAGGGGCCGCAAGCCCGCGCTAAAGGGGCTAAAGGGCTTGCGGCACTCACTGTTCAGCTGTCGGAAACGCCTGCTTCGGCAAAGGTCGCCATCCCGCTGAGGCAGGCCACAGCCGCCTTGAGAACCCCCAGGGACAACGCCCCGCCGGAGGCCTCGCCCAACCGCAGCCCCAATGACAAAAGAGGCTTCTTGTCCAGCGCCTGCAACATGCGCACATGGGCGCCTTCGGCACTCAGGTGCCCGGCGACACAGTGATCCAATGCGCCCCCGGTGGTTTTTTCAAGACACGCCGCCGCCGCACAGCAGATAAATCCATCGAGCAGGACCGGAATACGCAGGGTGCGCGCCCGGGCAATCGCCCCGGCCATCCCTGCCAGTTCACGCCCGCCCAGTCGCCGCAGCGTTTCAAGACCATCACCCTGCGCCCCGTGCAGGGCGACACCTTCGGCGACCACCCGTGTTTTATTGACCAGTCCGGCATCATCCACACCGGTACCGCGCCCGGTCCAGTCTTCTGCGTCACCGCCGAATAATGCCGTCGCAAGCGCTGCTGCCGGTGTCGTGTTCCCGATGCCCATCTCTCCGGTCACCAGCACGTCGGCGCTCTCGTCGACCGCGTTCCAGCCAACCAAAAGCGCTTCGGTCAGCTCCGCCGCGCTCATTGCCGGCCCTTGGGTGAAATCAGCGGTCGGCTGATCAAGCGACAGGGCGTGAACGTCGAGACGCGCGCCGAAGGTCGCCGCCAGCTGGTTGATCGCCGCGCCGCCATGTTCGAAATTCAAGACCATCTGTTCCGTTACTTCGGGCGGAAAGGCAGACACACCCTGTGCAGCGACCCCGTGGTTGCCGGCAAAAACGATGACTTGCGGCTGTTTGATCTCCGGCCGATCCACCCCGCGCCATCCCGCGTACCAGATGGCAAGATCCTCAAGCCGCCCGAGGGCAGCCGGTGGCTTGGTCAACTGACCGTTTCGCGCGGTCGCGGCAGACACCGCGTCAGCATCCTGGCCGGGCTGCGCGGATAATATGGAACGAAACCCATCCAGATCGGAAAAAGCCGCTGTCATTTTAGTCACCTCAGTTGCAACATGTCCTGCATCTCATTACGCAATGCAGACGGACCGGCAAGACGCGAAAAGGCCCCTTTGTCATGAAAACCGACAGATTGCCGATTTGGCTGATGGACGTGCTGCTGGCAGGCACGCTTTTGTCTCGCCTGCCACTACCGAGGGTGCCGGAAGACTCCTTTGCCCGCATGGCCAAGGCTGTCTGGGCCTATCCGATCGTGGGGACGGTTCTGGCCGTCATCGCGGGGTCTTTTGCACTGCTGCTGCTTGGACTTGGGGTGCCCGCCCCATTTGCGGCAGGTGGCCTGCTTGCCGCGCTCATGCTGCTGACCGGGGCCATGCACGAAGACGGGCTGGCAGATTCCGCCGACGGTTTCTGGGGCGGCTACGAAGCCGCGCGGCGTCTGGAGATCATGAAGGACAGTCATCTCGGCACCTACGGATTGCTGGCGCTGCTGATGGTGACCGGTCTGCGCTGGAGCGCTTATGCGCTGCTCTTGCCGCTGGGTCTGGCGCCGGTGATCGCCGCCGCCTCGCTGTCGCGGGGCGTGATGCCCGGCGTGATGGCGACCCTTCCGCATGCGCGCGAGACCGGGTTATCGCGCAGTGTCGGCAGACCGGAGACAACCACAGCCATCTGGGGCCTCGGCCTGTCGCTGGCGATAGCCGGGATTTGCGTCGGCGCGGTGGCGGTGCTGTGCCTGATCGTGGCGCTGGGTGTCGCTCTTGCCCTTGGCGCGCTTGCAAAGGCTAAAATCGCCGGACAAACCGGTGATGTGCTGGGGACCACGCAACAGCTGTCCGAGGTTGCAATTCTCGCCGTACTGCTGGTGCATCTGACGTGAAAAAACCGCGCCCGGTCAGGCGCGGTTTCAAAATCCAGGAAAAGAACGGGCTCAGGCTGCGACGCGGCTTTCCAGAACGTCCCCAACCTGCTTGGCCGCAGCCAGTTCGTCACCGCCGCTCACGGCCGCGACTTCGCGGGTCAGACGCTCCAGGGCGGCTTCGTAAAGCTGCCGCTCGGAATAGCTCTGCTCGCGCTGGTCATCGGTGCGGTGCAGGTCGCGCACCACCTCGGCGATGGCGATCAGATCGCCCGAGTTGATCTTTTGCTCATACTCCTGCGCCCGGCGCGACCACATGGCCCGTTTGACCTTGGCCTTGCCTTTCAGCGTCTTCATCGCATGGGTGATCACGTCCGGCGAGCTCAGCGCGCGCATCCCGATCTCTGTCGCCTTATGCGTCGGCACCCGCAGCGTCATCTTGTCCTTCTCGAAGGAAATGACGAAGAGTTCCAGGGAAATTCCAGCCACTTCCTGTTCTTCGATCGACAGGATCTGACCCACGCCATGTGCGGGGTAGACAACGAATTCGTTGGGGCGGAAATCAAGTTTCTTCGATTTGGTCATTCAGTGTTCCTTAGAAAACGGCGTTGCCAGGTCTGAAATCCGACAGTCAAAATCACACTGAGCGGAGACCGTTAGGCCACGCGTCCAAGTGTGAACATGCCGATTTTCCAGTGCCCGCCTCCGATAAGAGTGACAGGCGATTGCGTCGTCCGTTATTACTTTGCAACAGGAATATAACACAAAAAGCTGCTGCAAAAAAGCTGCCGCAACGTAACGTCAGAAAAATCTGCGCGAAATGAGCTGTTTACCCGTATGCGATTGCCATTTTTCCGGCTCGAATCGGGATTTTGGCCTCACCCGCCCTCGCCGGGTGCTTCGGAGAAGTATTTCTCCAGTTTGCCGGTTTCGCCGTCGCGCTCATCCGCATCGGGCAACGGGTCTTTCTTGGTGATGATCACCGGCCACATCTCGGAGTATTTGCGGTTGAACTCCACCCATTTTTCCATGTCCGGCTCGGTGTCCGGACGGATTGCATCAGCGGGGCATTCGGGCTCGCAGACGCCGCAGTCGATGCACTCGTCCGGGTGAATAACCAGCATGTTCTCGCCCTCGTAAAAGCAATCCACCGGGCACACTTCGACGCAGTCGGTGTATTTGCAGGCAATGCAGCTGTCATTCACGATGTAGGTCATCGGACCCTCTTTTCGGCTTGTGTCAGAGGGTAGCTAAATCAGCGGGTCCGATCATTCAAGAGAGCGCGCCTTAGAAAGATCAAGGATGCGACGATCACGCTTGGTTGGGCGACCTTTTCCCTCGAAGGCGGGGTTTACCGGTTCGGATTTCCTCGGTTTGGGGTCAGCAGGGGACAAATCCGTGTAAAGCGCCTGCGCTTCGGATGCCGGCCCCCGTCGCTGGCCAATTGCCTCGATCCGGATCACGCGCACCTGATCGCCCTGCGCGAAGGTCAGAACGTCCTCAGGGCCGACCATCTGGCTGCGCTTTTCCGTGCGGTCCCCATTCACCCGCACATCCCCCGCAGCGACGCGGGTCGCGGCAAGCGACCGGGTTTTGAAAAACCGCGCGTGCCACAACCATTTGTCCAGACGGAGTTTCTCGGCCAACTACTTGGTGTCCTTAAGCCCCATGAGGGCCGCGGCAAACGGGTTATCCGGGTCGATTTTCTTTTCCGGTTTCGGTGGCCGGGCAGAGAATTTCTGGGGGCCCTGCCCCTTGTTGCCACGCGGACCGCCGCGCTTGCCTTTGCCGCCCGGCTTGCCCTTGCCCTTACCTTGCGGGCGGTCATCGCCGGACCGTCGATTTGTTGCGCCCGCGTTGCGGGCCGGACGCCCCCAGGTGAACGTATAAAATACCTCCATCTCCGGTGTTGCGTCGGCGGCATCGGCCGCATCGGCGGCACCTTCCGTTGTCGGTTCCGTTTCGCTCGCGGGTGCAGCCGGTGCCTCAGCCTTCGGCGTATCGGTCGCCACCGCGGTGGTCCCATGGACAGGCGCGGCAGGCGCATCCTCGGCAGGAGCGTCTGTGTCGGGCTTGGCGTCCTGAGATGCGGCCTTGATCTTGACCCTCTCGGCTTTTTCGGCCTTGTAGCCCAGCCCCTGCATCAGGTCCGCGAATTGCTCCAGCGTCATGCCGGTAATGGACAGCATGTCGGCCGTCGCCTCGAAACCCGCACGCGAATTCTCTGCGCGCAGCATGTCGGCCAGACGCTCCAGCATATCGATCCGGATCGCCCGCTCACCCGCGATGCGGTAGCCGGACATGGTGTCGGCACCGGTCGGCGCGGAGGTATCGGCCGGAATGGTGACCAGACCGGGCGGCGGGGATTCCGGGAAGTTCTGCACGCCCTGCGCCAGGGACCAAAGCACAAGCCGCAACCGTGTCGGCGCGGGCTTCAGCAGCAGCGGCATGAAAATCGTGAACTGACCGAAGCGAATGCCATGTTTGCGCAACGCGCCACGCGCATCCTGATCCAGCGCCTTGACATCGTCCGCCACGCTGGCACGCGGCAGAACGCCAAGGCCCTCCACCATCTGGAACGCAAAACCGCGTGCCAGACCTTCGAGCGTTTCGTCACGGCTGAGGTTGAGCAGCGGCTCGAAAAGGGCCGCGACCTTGCGGTCAATGAAGTGCTGCAACCGGCGTTGAACTTTCTGGGCGACCTCGGGGCCGGCCACGTCATCCACGAAAACCTCGACCTGCGGCTTCAGTGCGTCGGCCCCGGCGACAAGCTTGCCAACCGCGTCCTTGCCCCACATCAGGCCGCCCTGTTCGGTGAAATCAATCTCCGTGTCCGGCGCGTTGTAAAAACGATCCGCCCGCAGGTGGAATTGCGGCGCGAGCGCCTGAAGCGCCGCCGTCTTGATCGTCTTCGTCTCAGCGTCCCCGGTGCCCCTGTCCTGCGAGAACCGGAAACCTTCCAGCCGCCCCACAAATTCGCCTTCGACGGTTACTTCGCCGGTATTCGATACTTCTGCCACCATGGCTTCCTTCTGGCCGAGCCGGCGCAAAAGCACGGATGTGCGCCGGTCTACGAATCTTTGCGTCAGACACTCGTGCAGCGCGTCCGACAATCGGTCTTCTACAGAACGCGCTTGGCCGCGCCAATGACATTCGTCAATCGTCCAGCCTTTGCGCTGCGCGACATACGTCCATGTGCGGATAAACGCCAGTCTCTTGGATAACGCATCAATGTCCCCATCGGTTCGATCAATTCTTTTGATTTGTTGCGCCAGCCAGTCATCCGGGATTTTCCCCAGTTCGTGCAGGTAGTTGAAAATCGTCTCCAGCAGGTCGGCATGTTCGGCATGGCTGATGCCCCGGAAATCCGGGATGCGGCATACGTCCCACAGCAGTTTGACCGATGGTCCGTCGGTGCAGCGGGCAACAACCTCTGCCACCTGACCCAACGCTTTCAGCGCACCCAGATCGTCGGCTTCGCGGGCACGGGTCAGCATTTCGTGCCCGGGCATTACCTCCAGCGTGGCGATCAGCCGGTCGATGGAGCCGAATTGCAGCGCATGGTTACGCCAGTTCAGCTTTTTCAGCGGCGTGAAACGATGATCCATGATCGCCTGTGCAACACCGTCCTCCAAGGCAGGGGCGTCGCCGGTGACCCCGAAGGTACCGTCCTTCATCCCGCGCCCGGCGCGGCCCGCGATCTGCGCCAGCTCATTAGGCGCCAAAGGCCGCATGCGCCGCCCGTCGAACTTGGTGAGGCTGGAAAACGCAACATGGTCGACGTCGAGGTTGAGACCCATGCCAATCGCGTCAGTCGCAACCAGAAAATCAACGTCACCGTTCTGGTACATCTCGACCTGTGCATTGCGGGTGCGCGGCGACAAGGCCCCCATGACCACAGCCGCGCCGCCTTTCTGACGACGGATCAGTTCGGCGATCGCATAGACATTCTCGACCGAGAACCCGACGATCGCCGAGCGGGGCCGCATCCGGCTTATTTTCTTGGGCCCGAGGTATGTCAACGTCGACATCCGCTCGCGTTGAATGAACTGCGCCTGGGGGACCAGTTCGCGAATGGTGCCGCGCATCGTGTCGGCCCCCAGAAACAGCGTTTCGTGCAGCCCGCGGGCACGCAGCAGCCTGTCCGTGAACACATGGCCGCGTTCGGGATCGGCACAAAGCTGAATTTCATCGACGGCAAGAAAGTCGCACCCCATGCCCTGCGGCATCGCCTCGACCGTGCAGACCCAATACTGCGTGCGTGGCGGAACGATCCGCTCTTCACCGGTCACCAGCGCCACCACTGATGGGCCGCGCGCGGCAACGATACGGTCGTAAACCTCCCGCGCCAGCAACCGCAGCGGCAAGCCGATGATTCCGGTCCGGTGACCAAGCATGCGTTCGACGGCATAGGTGGTTTTGCCTGTGTTGGTGGGGCCCAGTACGGCCACCACCCGGGTGTCACCTGTCACGGCGATGTCCTTGCTTTTCAGATGCTGTCAGAGGGTGCGACCGATGCCGCTGCGTTTCAGCTGCTCCATCGCCGTTTTCGCGTTCTCGTGATGCGGATGCAAGGCCAGAACACGACCGAAGGCTTCTGCAGCGCGTTCCAGATCGCCGAACTCCTGAAACATCACACCCAGCCCGAAAATAGCATTGTAGTTATGCGGGTTCAGCGCCAATGCGCGTTCCAGATCATCCAGCGCCGGACCGTAAAGGCCGGCCTGGTAGAAGGCGGTCGCGCGCGCGTGCCAGCCTTCCGCGAAGTCCGGGGCATGATCGGTCAGCGCGGTCAGGTGATCGATCGCCTTGCCGGTATCCTCCGCCTCCATCGCGTCACGGCCACGCTTCAGCAACAGATCCATCGCGGCCGAGCCGGACCGCGCCCAGATCAGGCTCAACTCCCGGTCCAACCGCGCCGCTTCTGATTCGGGCGCAACACGCAACTGTTCCAGCAGCTGCTGCTCCACGTCATCTGCGTGCAACGGAGCAACAAAAAGTGCAAGGAATGCAAATGCCGTAACGACACGTTTGAGAATGCATGATTTGATAGCCATAACACCTGTGAATGTAACAGGCGTGCCGGGCAATTCCAGTACCCGCAGGCGCCGCAAGACAAAAGGTCCTGATAATGAGCGATATTGTGAACGAAGCTGTAACGGTGCTGAACGAGAAACTGGCGGGAACAGACTTTGGCGGCACGGCGAAATTCGACATCGCGGGCGAAGGCGCGGTGATGATGGACAGTTCCGGCGCACGCGCGGGCGACGAGGCGGCGGATGTCACGTTGAGCGCGGACGCCGAAACGTTCAAATCCATTCTCGACGGCGACACCAATCCGACCAGCGCCTTCATGTCCGGCAAGCTCAGCGTCGATGGCGACATGGGCATGGCGATGCAGCTTGCGTCCGCACTTGCCTGATGGCGCTGTCCCCCGCCCCGTTCCTGAGCGACATCGCTTTTGGTCTTAAGGGCGGGGCAGCGCATTGGGCACAGACGTCCGACGACGTCCGCATACGCATCGGACATTGGACACAACCCGGAGCCAAGGGCACTGTCCTGATCTTTCCCGGGCGCACCGAATTTATCGAAAAATACAGCGGGGTCGCTGGTGCGCTGGCGCAGCGCGGCCTGGCCGCCATGGCCATCGACTGGCGCGGTCAGGGGCTGGCGGACAGGCTGCTCGAAAACCCGCTCATCGGTCATGTAGACCACTTTCCGGATTACCAGAAAGACGTTGACCGCCTGGTGCGCGCAGCCCGTGACCTGAACATGCCACGGCCCTTCTTTCTGCTCGGTCACTCCATGGGGGGCGCGATCGGCCTGCGGGCGGCCATGGAAGGTCTGCCGGTACAAGCGACCGCTTTCACCGGGCCGATGTGGGGCATCTATCTCGCACCGCACTTGCGCCCCGTGGCCTGGATCAGCAGCCAGTTGATGCCGCGTGTCGGTCAGGGCCACCGGTTGCCGCCCGGCACGAAAGTCGAACATCACGTGCTCGTCGACGGTTTCGAGGGAAACCTGCTGACCCGCGACACCACGCAATTTGCGCAGATGAAAACCCAGCTTGAAAAGCATCCCGAACTGGCGCTTGGCGGCCCCAGCTTTGTCTGGCTGCGCGAGGCGCTGACCGAAACCCGGCATCTGGCGGGCCGACCGGCCCCGAACCTGCCTTGTGTGACTTTCTTGGGCACCAACGAACGCATCGTTGATGTCTCGGCGATCCATCGACGGATGGAAGGGTGGAAACGCGGCGCATTGGAGCTTGTCGAAGAGGGCGAACACGAAGTGCTGATGGAAAGCGACGCGGTTGCAGGTCCGCTTTTCGATCGGATGACCGCGCTTTTTCTCAGCGGCGGGCACGGCTAGGGGCTGGGCAATCTGCGGGCGTCCTCTAGATTGAGGCTCATGAACAACAACCCCGCCCTGACTTTCACCGACCGCGGCATCTATTGTGCGGCAGGTGACTTCTATATCGATCCGTGGCGGCCGGTGGATAAGGCCCTGATCACGCACGGGCATGCAGACCATGCCCGCAGCGGTCACCGCTCGTATCTCGCAACCCACGCCGCCCTGCCCGTCATGCGGCACCGGTTGGGTGAGATCACGGCACAGGGCGTGTCCTTTGGCGAAACCCTTGCCATCGGCGGTGCCTTGGTTTCCTTTCACCCGGCTGGACATGTGCCCGGGTCCGCGCAAATACGGGTGGAGGTGGCGGGCGAGGTCTGGGTCGCTTCGGGGGATTACAAAACCGAAAATGACGGGCTGACCGAGGCCTTCGAGCCGCAGCGCTGCCATCACTTCATCACCGAATCCACTTTCGGCCTGCCGGTGTTTCACTGGCAGCCGCAGTCAGCTGTGGCGGCTGATGTCAACAGATGGTGGTCGGCCTGCGCGGCAGCGGGCAAGACGGCCTTTCTCGGCGCGTATGCCTTGGGCAAAGCGCAACGGTTGATGCACATGCTGGACCCGGAAATCGGCCCGATCCTGACCCATGGCGCGGTGGAAGCCACGAATGTCGTTCTGCGCGGACAAGGTATGGATTTACCCGACACCATTCCCGTTACCCCGCAGACCGACCCCAAGGCGTATGCAGGCGCCCTGGTCTTGGCGCCGCCCTCTGCCCTGGGCAGCAAATGGGCGCGCAAATTCGGTCCGCAGGAAAGCGCATTCGCCAGCGGGTGGATGCAGTTGCGCGGCGTCCGGCGAAGGCGTGCGGGTGATCGTGGCTTCGTGATCTCGGACCACGCCGATTGGAACGGCCTGCTGGATACAATCAAACTCACTGAGGCTGAAAACATATATGTAACACATGGTTACACGGATATATTCACGCGTTACCTGAATGAAAACGGTTGGAATGCACAGGTTGTCCCGACGGAATTCGAGGGCGAAACCCTGGACACGGAGGGCATCGAATGAATCGGTTTGCCCGGCTGTTCAACGCCATTGACCAAAGCACGAAGACCAACGTCAAAGTCGCCGCATTGGCCGAGTACTTCCAGACAGCCCGCGATGAGGACCGCATGTGGACGATGGCGCTGTTTTCCGGTCGGCGGCCAAAGCGGGTTGTGACCACGACAAAACTGCGCGAATGGGCGGCGGAAGCGGCCGAGATTCCGCTGTGGCTGTTCGAGGAATGTTATCCCATCGTGGGCGATCTTGCCGAAACGATTGCCCTTGTACTGCCGCCGGCTGATACGTCCAACGATTTGAGTTTATCTCATTGGATCAATGCACTTCGCGATCTTTCTCAAGTTGGAGAAGAGGCGCGGAAGGAGTTTGTGTTAACCGCGTGGTCGCAGCTGGGCGGAACCGAGAGGTTCGTTTTCAACAAGCTGATCACCGGCGGCTTTCGCATGGGTGTGAGCCAAAAACTGATGACGCGGGCGCTGGCACGTGCCACCGGCAAACCGGAGGCCGAGCTTGCGCATCGGCTGATGGGCAACTGGCACCCCGACGACACCACGTGGGAAGCGCTGATCGAGGCGGAAGACGCCTCTGCCGACGCGTCACGGCCCTATCCCTTCTACCTCGCCTATGCCCTTGACGGCAGCCCGGAAAGCCTCGGAGAAACAGCGGCTTGGCGGGCGGAGTGGAAGTGGGATGGCATTCGCGGGCAGCTCATCCTGAGAGATGGCGGGCACTTTGTATGGTCCCGCGGTGAAGAGTTGATGACGGACCGCTTTCCGGAATTGGCGCGCGCGGTGGATTTTCTGCCCCCCGGCACCGTTTTGGATGGCGAACTGCTCGTCTGGCACGCGGCCTCCGACGGCCCTGCCAGCTTCAATGTTCTGCAAAAGCGCATCGGTCGCAAAACCGTGCCGAAAAAATTACTGGCCGAAGCACCGGTTGTCCTGCATGCCTATGACCTTCTGGAGTGGCAGGGAGAAGACATCCGCCAGACCCCCTTTGCCACTCGCCGCAGGTTGCTGGAGCAGGCCTGCCGGACCTTGCCAGCCGATGCGCCGGTCAGATTGTCACCGCAACTGGCTTTTGACGAATGGGAGGACCTGGCGGAACTACGCTCCGTCGCGCGTGACGAGAACGCGGAGGGGCTCATGCTGAAACGCGCCGACAGCCCCTATCTTGTCGGCAGGAAAAAGGGCGACTGGTGGAAATGGAAGCTTGATCCGCTGACCATTGACGCGGTCATGATCTACGCACAGGCCGGGCACGGGCGCCGTGCCAACCTGTTTACTGATTTCACGTTCGCGGTCTGGCACGGCAATGACCTCGTCCCTTTCACCAAGGCCTATTCCGGCCTGACGGATGCGGAATTTCGCGACATCACAAGATGGGTGCGTAAGAATACTCTGCAGCGTTTCGGCCCGGTACGTCAGGTGACACCGCACCACGTTTTCGAGATCGCATTCGAAGGAATTCAGGCCAGCCCGCGCCACAAATCCGGCGTCGCCCTGCGCTTTCCGCGCATGTCACGCTGGCGGCAGGACAAGCCACTTCAGGAAGCCAACACGCTGGATGATTTGAACGATATGCTGAGGATTTATGGATAAGCCGGACGCGCGCATGCCACCCGCGCCGCAAAAGCCCGCCAGACGGGCACCGCAGGGCGCCTGTGACGCCCATGTGCACCTTGTTGCGGGCGCCAATGAGTATCCCTTGTGGCACGGGCGCGCAGAGAACCCGGCCCCCGGCCCTGATCTCGAAGGCTGGCTGGACAAGTTTCGCGCGCAACTGGGCACGCTGGGGTTTGCGCGCGGTATCATTGTGCATTCGATCCTCTATGGCACGGACAACAGCGTGACCGTCGAAGCGGTGCGCCGGATGGGCCATGGGTTCAAAGGCGTGGGTCTGCTGCCGGACGGTGCGAATGACAAACAACTGGACCAGTTTGTTGACTGGAACATGACCGCCGTGCGGCTCAACTACGTGCATGGTGGCGTCCTGAGCTGGGAGGGCGCCAGGGCAATGGCACCGGCGCTCGCCGAGCGCGGGCTGCACATCCAGATGCTCTGTCACGCCGACCAGCATATGGGCGCGCTTGCAGACGATATTCGGGATCTGGCTGTTCCCGTGGTTTTTGACCACATCGGTTGGCCACGCGACGCGCTGACTGCAAAGAGCGCGGGGTTCGAAACACTCTGCGCCCTGCTGTCCGAAGGTAAGGTGTGGGTCAAGCTCTCCGCACTGTACCGGATGTGCGCGGCCCCCTACGGCGATGCCGACCCCCTTGTGGCCGCCCTGATCGCTGCCAATCCGGAACGTTGTCTTTGGGGATCGGACTGGCCGCATCTGATGCTGGCGGATGCACAGATGCCGCAAGCAGCCGATCTGCTGAACGCCTTTGACCGCGTGGTCACCGATGACGCGACGCGGCATCGCATCCTTGTCGACAATCCCGCTGAAATTTTCGGGTTCAGCACCGGATAAGGCACGGGGTCCGGCTTGTTCCCGCTGCACGCCCGCCCTAGGTATAGCCAAACACATATGAGGTCCTTGATGTTTCAGCTCCCCTTCCCGCTTCACGATGCCAATGCCACCGGTGCCGCCGCCCCGCTTGGCGACTTGCCGGAGTGGAACCTTGATGATCTCTATACCGGCGAGGACGCGGCCGAACTGAAGCGCGACCTCGACTGGCTGGAACAGGCCTGCGCCAGTTTCGCCACGGATTACGAGGGTAAACTGGCCGAGCTCGACGCACCCGGATTTCTGGACTGCGTGTTGCGCAACGAAAAGATCAACCAGATTGCCGGCCGCATCATGTCCTTTGCCGGCTTGCGCTACTACCAGCTGACAACCGACGCAGACCGCGCGAAATTCATGTCCGACTTGCAGGAGAAGATCACCAACTTCACCACGCCGCTTGTGTTTTTCACGCTCGAGATCAACAGGCTGGCCGACGACCATCTGGATGGCCTGTATGCGCAGAACGCCGATCTGGCACGGTACAAGCCCGTGTTTGACCGCATCCGCGCGATGAAGCCCTACCAACTGAGCGATGAGCTGGAAAAATTCCTCCATGACCTTGGGGTTGTGGGCGATGCCTGGGAGCGCCTGTTCGATGAGACCATCGCAGGGCTGTCCTTCGAGGTGGATGGCGAGACGCTGAATATCGAAGGCACGCTCAACCTGCTGACCGATCCTGATCGCGAGAAACGTGAGGCCGCAAGCCGCGAGTTGGCGGATGTCTTTGCCGAAAACATCAAAACCTTCGCACGTGTGCACAACACGCAGGCCAAGGAAAAGGAGATCATCGACCGTTGGCGCGGCATGGAAAGCGCGCAACTGGGCCGACACCTCAGCAACCAGGTGGAGCCGGAAGTTGTCGAGGCGCTGCGCGACGCGGTCGTCGCCGCCTACCCCAGGCTCAGCCATCGCTACTACGAGCTGAAACGCAAGTGGCTGGGCCTCGACAGGATGCAGGTCTGGGACCGTAACGCGCCGCTGCCCATGGAAGACACCCGCATCGTGGAGTGGGAGCAGGCCGAGAAGACCGTGATGGAGGCCTATAACGCCTTTGATCCGCGCATGGGCCAGATTGCCGAGCCGTTCTTTCGCAAGGGATGGATCGATGCGGCGGTAAAGCCGGGCAAGGCGCCTGGTGCTTTCGCGCATCCGACAGTCACCAACGTGCACCCCTACGTGATGCTGAACTACCTTGGAAAGCCGCGCGACGTTATGACCCTGGCCCATGAGCTGGGCCACGGGGTGCATCAGGTGCTGGCCGCCGAGCAGGGCGAAATGCTGTCATCGACGCCCCTGACGCTGGCTGAAACCGCGAGCGTGTTCGGTGAGATGCTCACTTTCCGCAAAATGCTCGACAAGGCCAGGGACGATGCGCAGCGCAAGGTGCTTCTGGCGGGCAAGGTCGAGGATATGATCAACACGGTCGTGCGCCAGATCGCGTTTTACGACTTTGAATGCAAGCTTCACGCCGCGCGACGCGGCGGCGAGCTGACACCCGATGACATCAATGCGCTGTGGATGTCCGTTCAGGCGGAAAGCCTCGGGCCTGCCTTCGACTTCATGGACGGGTATGAGACCTTCTGGGCCTATATCCCGCATTTCGTGCATTCGCCCTTTTACGTCTACGCCTATGCCTTCGGCGATGGGCTGGTGAATGCGCTCTACGCGGTCTATACGGAAGGTGACGCGGGCTTTGAAGACAAATACTTCGACATGCTTAAGGCGGGCGGGTCGAAGCACCACAAGGAGCTTCTGGCGCCATTTGGGCTGGATGCATCTGACCCCTCCTTCTGGGACAAGGGCTTGTCGATGATCTCCGTACTTATTGACGAACTGGAAGCGATGGAAAACTAGGTCAGCGCTTACTCAGCCGGGTGGGCCAGCCCACCTGGGTGCTCTGGTTCAAGACCGTTGCGCCCATCCGGGGCTGTGTAAATGAGGTAAGGTACCCACCGCGCCAAGGGTCGAAAGATGCTGCGGCGGTTCATTTCCAACGCGTAGGCCACGTAGTCGGGGTCTTCGGAAAGATGCTTTTCCTCCATCCTGGCGCGTCCGAAATAGACAAGGTTGGTCACAACGAGAGCAAGAGTCGCCGTAATTGCTGTCCAAGCCGTGACGGCAGTGAGAAAGGGCGCAGCCGTTAACCAGAAGAAGGTGCTTTTGGCGACGTAGTCAGGGTGTTTAGACAAGGCATATGGGCCATTTGTTATGATTCCCCGATGGGTCAGATTGGACCAGCGCAGCCCGAAGATCGCAGTCGACCACATCCAGACAAAGAAGGAGGCGATAATGAGGACCAGCCACGGCCAGAAAAGCAGTTGGTAGTCACCGATGACATCGCTCCATGATTGCCCGGTATGCCGGGCGTAAATGCGCCCCGACGTAACCTTGTTGAACGGTTCATAGCAGATCATCGTGACAACCCACGCAGCGAGATACCCGTTTGGCGAGCGAATATGAGCGTCGAAGAGGCGCGCAGTCATGGTATAGCCGACGACCACGATGGTCAGTTCCATGACCACCATGACCTTGGCCAAGTAGGCTACCGCCATCACCGGACCTTCGGTCATCTGCCCAGCACGGGCGCTCAAGCCAGGCATGTTGGCCGCGAGATAGGCGAACATAACTGGCAAAAAGAATCCTTTAATCACCCAGCCCAGTACGAAATTCTTCATCAAAGGCCAGTCGGGATCACGATTGCGTCCTACGATCCACGCACCCATATGCCAATAGCCATCGCGAGGAGACACCATGCGGCGATCCACATGCCAGAAGTACAGAACGATCATCGGAATGACGAAAGGCGCAAGCATAATCATCGCGACCATGGGGTCCATCAATCGGCGCACGGAATAGATGCGAAAGACCGAGTGAATGGCCATTATGGCTGCGATGACCGCGACAAACCCGAGAAGCTTCAGCGCAACGCGCCCCGGATCACCCGCGCGTGGTTTCGACCAATCCAAGCCGGTTGAAGCGCGTTTATGCACTTTCAACACCAGCGTTTCGTAGAGCGCGACGGGAATGACATAACAGAAAACAAGAAACAATGCCGCCGCAACCTTCGTCTCTGAGGGATTCCCAATCTGAATGATTACGCCGGTCGTCAGTGCCAGGACTCCGATGACTGTTGAGACATTGCTCGCGACCGAGGTTGGTTTCATGACCTGCTTTTGCCTTTGTGTTAAGGGCCGACGTTTACGTTTTTGTCGTCGTTCCGCGGATAGACTGTTTCCACAAATCCCAAAGGAAAGCGGCAAAGTTAGGGCATGTGACAGGCAAGATTTTGGAAGGCGATTTCTCTGAGAACAAAAAAACCCGCGCCTTTCGGCACGGGGATTCTCCTTCAGCCATGTATCAAGTTCAGGCGCTGGCGAGCATGCCTTTTTCCTTGGCCAGGTCGCGCATCTTTTTCTGCAGCTTCTCAAAAGCGCGCACCTCGATCTGGCGGATACGTTCGCGGCTCACGTCATATTCCGAGCTTAAGTCTTCCAGCGTCACCGTTTTGTCCGACAGGCGGCGCTGGGTCAGGATATCCTTCTCGCGGTCGTTCAGAACGCTCATCGCCTCGCCCAGAAGTTCGCGCCGCGCCTCCAGCTCGTTGCGCGCCTCGTAGTCCCCGGCCTGGTCGGCGTCCTCGTCTTCCAGCCAGTCCTGCCACTGCATGGCGCCCTCGCCATCGGACCCGACCGTCGCGTTCAGCGACGCATCGCCACCGGACATGCGCCGGTTCATCGAGATCACCTCGTCTTCTGTCACGCCAAGATCTGTCGCAATCCGAGTCACGTTCTCCGGGCGCAGATCGCCTTCTTCCAACGCGCCGATGCGGTTTTTGGCCTTGCGCAGGTTAAAGAAAAGCTTCTTCTGTCCGGAGGTCGTGCCTAGTTTCACGAGGCTCCAGCTGCGCAGGATATACTCCTGAATCGACGCTCTGATCCACCACATCGCATAGGTGGCAAGGCGGAAACCCTTTTCCGGATCAAACCGCTTTACCGCCTGCATCAGGCCGACGTTTGCCTCGGAAATGACCTCAGCCTGTGGCAAGCCGTATCCGCGGTACCCCATCGCGATCTTCGCCGCCAGACGCAGGTGCGATGTCACCATTTTATGAGCAGCTTCAGTATCTTGCTCCTCAACCCAGCGTTTTGCCAGCATGTACTCCTCTTCCGGCTCCAGCAACGGAAATTTCCGGATTTCCTGCATGTAGCGGTTCAGTCCGCCTTCCGGTGTCGGGGCCGGTAGATTTGCATAATTAGCCATGAGCGCCTCCCAATGTTTAAGGGCTTAACATGAATATGGGGTCTAAACTGATCGGTTCAAGTCAGCAAAGCCAGAATTGTTAACAGAACCACTACAATCTTTGGATTAATGAAATACTGACACAAAGCGCCAGTGTTAACACCTCACATGTCAGTGCGTTCACGCAGGCTTGCTGTTTATGTCAGACCGGAACGCAATACCGTGAGCAACTGCGCCATATCGTCAGGCAAAGGCGCCTCAAAACGCATCTTTTCGCCCGTGACCGGATGATCAAACCCCAACACCGCCGCATGCAGTGCCTGTCGCGCAAAGGCCTTAATTGCGTCGCCTGCGGCCTCAGGCAGGGCTGCACGTGCCAGCGTGCGCCTGCCGCCGTAAGTCGGATCGCCGACCAACCCGTGACCGGCATGCGCCAGATGGACCCTGATCTGGTGGGTGCGACCCGTCTCCAGCCAGCATTCCATCAGCGCCAGCGCCGGCGGCGTGCCAAAACGCTCGATCGTGCGGGCCCGTGTGACCGCGTGCCGCCCGCCATCGAATAATACTGCCTGCCGCTGGCGATCGGTCCGGTGACGCGCCAGTTGCGTGGTGATCTTGAGAATATTACCCGGCTCGAAACTGGTGCCTCTCACCCCCCGGAGCCGCGGGTCGTTCGCGTCCGGCACGCCGTAAACTAACGCCTGATAATAGCGCTCGACCGAATGCGCCTCGAACTGGGCCGCGAGGCCGTGATGCGCGGCATCCGACTTCGCAACAACCAAGAGACCGGAGGTTTCCTTGTCGATCCGGTGCACGATACCGGGGCGTTTCATCCCCCCGACACCCGACAAATCATCGCCGCAATGTGCCAACAGGGCATTCACTAGTGTACCCGTGGGCGTTCCTGGTGCCGGATGCACCACCATGCCGGCCAGCTTGTTCACAACGATGAGGTGTGCGTCCTCAAACACGATGTCCAAAGGGATGGGTTCCGGCAGGATGTGGCTTTCGCGTGCCTCTTCCACCTCGATTGTCACATCCGCCCCCGCTGCGACTTTCGCCTTGGGGTCGGTGACCGTTGTTCCGTCCACGGTCACGGCGCCGCTTTCAATCAACCGGCCCAGACGGGTGCGTGACAGAGCAGCCGCCACTGGCACATCGCGGGCAAGCGCCTTATCAAGGCGCTGCGGCGGTGTAGCGTCGATGAAGAACTGTATCTGGCGGAGCGGCATGGAAAATCCCGATATGAGACCCGAAGAAGAAGTGGCAGAGCCCGCGAACCTGCGGTTTCTGCGGCGGCTGGTGACGGTGCTGACAGCAACGATGATCGGCGGTCTTCTATTGATCATTGCGCTGATTGTCACCCGCTTCAATGACGCGCCCCCCGACTTACCCGCCGAGATTGCCCTGCCAGGTGGTGCCAAGGCGATTTCTTTCACCCAGGGGCCGGGCTGGTTTGCCGTGGTCACCGATGCGGATGAGATCCTAATCTACGACCGCATCACCGGGCAGTTGCGCCAAAGCATTACAATCAACTAGCGCGCTGTGATGTCGGCGTTGCGTGGGGTGGTACCACCTCCTGGGCTCGAACCAGGGACCTCCTGATCCACAATCAGGCGCTCTAACCTACTGAGCTAAGGCGGCACTGGCTTGGATTTATCCGTCCGGTATGCAGATTGCAAGAGGCTTAAAAGCGATAGATCCAGCTCTGTTCCACCAGATCCTGTCCAAAGGAATGAACCGGTTTGCTGCTGACCATCTGCCAGCCGGCTGATCTGTAAAGGCCGCATGCCGCGGCGTGACTTTCGTGGGTCCAGAGCTGCATATCCGTGTAACCATTGCCTTTTGCAAAATCCATGCAGGTCCTCAGCAACTGCTTTCCCAAACCCCTACCACGCGCTTGCGGAACCAGAAGAAACAACCGCAGCTTCGCCGTTGTCTCTGTCAGCTTCACGCAAAAAATCGACCCAAGCCTGTGCCCGTCTTCTTCGGCGATCCACCCGGCCTCGCGGGCAGGGTCGTGGCCTGACAGGAAAGCGTCCAGAATCTCTGCGACAAGCGCTCCGAAGCTGTCGTCAAACCCCTCGCCTTGCGCATATAGCGTCCCGTGCTGATCGACCAGCCAGTCGCGGTCACCGGACGTAAAGTTGCGTATCTTAACCTGTTCCATTGCCGCAGAAGACCGCATGCCAGCTTGCGTTTCAAGCCCGTGCACGCTAGCGATGCATCCACTTCACTCAGGAGACCACAATGGGCATCGACACTGAACGCGACATTGAAGCAAATCTGCAGATCGGCCCCACCGACAAGGGTATGGTGCGCATTTACGTCGAAGCGGACGGCGTTGAAATTCCAATGGATTTCGCACCTGACGATGCCGATGAAATTGCCGAGGAGATTGCTGCGGCCGCCAACCGTGCCCGTGCAATGAAGCCGGCCCGGCGTTAACCCCAGTCCGCGCCCGCCTCCGGGTCGCGCAAGAAAAGCAGGCGGCGTGCCGCGGTGATCGCCAGCTTTTGCACCATGGATTTGCGCCGCGCGGCAGCAAGCTTGTCTTCCGGCCCCATGCGAATGATTTCCGCCCCATAGGCATCGCCGATCATCAGGCCGGTTTCCTCCGGCAGCAGATCAGTCGGGAAATGCTCATCGACCGCCCAGAAAAACCGGTCACACCATTCCAGATACCCCTGCCACTTGTGATCGGACTGATAGTCGGCGCGGCTTGATTTGCACTCAACGATCCAGATTTCACCTTTTGGCCCAAGCGCCATCAGGTCGACACGCAGGCCGCGCGAGGGGATCAACTCCTCAACACTCACAAACCCGTAGCTGGTGAGCAGCCGCGCCGCACCACGCGCGAGAAGCTGCCCGGGTTGAAAAGTCACGAGGTCATCATGCACCATGCCGCAAATATGAACATATCAAGAACATCTGACAAGGGTAATCACGCAGGTGATGCAGTTTGCCCCTTGTCCGCGCGGCCTAGTGAGCCTAAGTGCTTGAGCTGATGGGTGCTGCTCTGCGCGTGACTGGTTACATTCCAGTGGCCTTAAGCAAATCCGAGGGAGCTGGCTCTGTCCTGGCCCTGGCCTGGTTACCTGGCGCCCACCTGTATATACAGGTCCTCGGGAATAAATACCAAAACGGCTGTAGCGGGCCCATCACTTTGAACCCGCTTTTCCACAAGATTTTCAAGATTTTGCGCAGCGACCCTAAGGTTACTTACGGCGCTCCGTCAGCTTGCGCTTGCGCGTGGCTCGGACAGGGATCAGCTGGGGCTGCGGGCGAACGCCCGGAAAGACGGTGCGAATGATACTTTCGATCAGGTCAAGCATTGGTCTTCTCCTCTGTTCTCAAGATGGCATTTTATTCGACAGAGTCCAGTGCCAGACCCGGGAAAAACGGCAAAATCTGACAAAACCGCGCAAATTTCCCTGTGCCGACCGGCATAACGTTGCGGCAATCGAAACAGTGTCAGAAAGCTTCGGGCTGCGTTTCACGTGCCATATGGTCCAGCACGGCATTTACGAATTGTGGCTCCTTGCCATCCGCGAAGAATGCCCGCGCCACATCAACATATTCGGTGATCACCACCTTCGGCGGCGTCTGCCGTGCGCTCAGCTCCGCACCTGCCGCGCGAAACAACGCTCTGAGCGTTGGATCGATCCGTCCCAGTGGCCATCTTGCGACAAGGGCGCGGTCTGTCATCTGATCAATCGGCGCCTGGAGGTTCACGGCGCCCTCAAGCACGCCTTCGAACAATTCGATATCGCCGTCCAGCATTTCTTCGCCATCATAGACCGCGCCGAACCGGTGATCGAGAAACTCCGCGCGCACGGCTTCCACGGTCTGGGCCGAATGCTCCATCTGGAACAGCGCCTGCACGGCATAGAGGCGCGCCGCCGATTTCATCTTGCGACGCTGGTTGCCGGAAAGGTTGCCGTGAAGCGTTGTCATGCGGTTGGGGATCCATCGTTTGAACCGGCAATCAGAATGTCCTGCCCTGCTGGCTTGAACCCGATGCCCTTGGATTGGGACGCCCACTTACGGGCCATTGCGATCAGATGCAAGGCCGCTGCCGCCGCCCCGCCCCCTTTGTTCTGCCCCGCCACCTCGGCGCGAACCTCTGCCTGCGCCCGGGTTTCCACGGTCAGGATGCCGTTGCCGATGCAGAGCCCCTGAAGCCCCAGCAACTGCAAAGCGCGGGAACTGTCATTGCAGACCGTTTCGTAATGCGTGGTCTCCCCCCGGATCACGCAGCCGAGCGCCACATATCCGTCGAAATTGCTGCGCCGATCGGAAATTCCGATCGCCGTCGGCACTTCAAGCGCGCCGGGCATCTCCACCAGCTCCCATGTGGCGCCCGCGGCTTCGATCTCCGCTTTTGCGCCAGCCACCAGATTATCCGCGATGTCCTTGTAGTAGGGCGCCACGACAATCAGGACCTTGACCGGCTTGTCGAAGGTCGGGCGCGGCAGGACGTAATGCTGTTCATTAGCCGCCATGATTCACTCCTTGGTGATGGGGCGCGTGCCCACGATGGACAGGTTGTAGGCGTCAAGCCCAAGATATTTGGTTTGCGGGCTGTCCGTCAGCAGGATCAGATCGCTTAGCCCAAGTGTGGACATGATCTGCGCGCCGACGCCCGTTCGCTTGATGGTCCGCGGGCCATCGTCGTCGTCTTCGTCGAGCCGCAGTTTGGGATGCGGCTCGCGGAACAGCAGAACAGCGCCGCGCCCCTCTTCGGCGATGATCTCCATTGCGCGCGGCAATTCATCGGCCGGGCTGGGCCCCAGCCCCAGAACGTCTTCGAGCGCGTTGAGCGCATGCGTGCGTACCAGTACCGGTTCCGCGGAAGAAATGTCCCCCTTCGACAGCATCACGTGGTCGGTGCCCGTGATCTCATCGGCGAACACACGCATGTGCCATTCGCCCCCATAGGCCGAGGACACCTTGCGCTCGTCGCGCAGGCGCAGAAGATTGTCGTGTTTGTGGCGATACGCAATCAGATCACTGATGGTACCGATCTTCAGCCCGTGGTCTGCCGCGAAGGTTACCAGATCCGGCAGGCGCGCCATCTCGCCATCGGGTTTCATGATCTCGCAGATCACGCCGGAAGGGTGCAGCCCGGCGAGCCGGCTGATATCCACGGCGGCCTCCGTATGGCCAGCGCGCACCAGGACGCCGCCCTGCCGCGCGCGTAGCGGGAAGACGTGGCCCGGTGTGGCGATATCCGCCTGGCCGCGGCTCTCGTCAATGGCCACGGCAACGGTCAATGCACGATCCGCCGCGGAAATGCCTGTGCTGACGCCCTCGCGCGCCTCGATGGACACAGTAAAGGCGGTTTCATGGCGCGAGGAGTTGTTGACCGCCATCATCGGCAGCCCCAGCGTCTCGATCCGCTCGGCGGTCAGCGGCATGCAGATCAGGCCACGCCCGTGGGTGGCCATGAAATTGATCGCCGCCGCATCGGCGAATTGTGCCGGGATCACCAGGTCTCCTTCATTCTCACGGTCTTCATGATCCACGAGGATGAACATCCGGCCCTGCCGCGCATCCTCGATAATCTTTTCAATCGGCGAGATGCTGCTGCGCAGATCTGTCTCAACCGGTCCGGGCGTTTCAAAACTCATGGCGCGCGTGCCTTTCATTCAGCTTGGCAGGCTCTTAGCCCAGCGACAGCGCCTTGACCAGACGCGCCACACGGTCAGGCCGCAGGCATTTCAGCCAGTCGCGCAACGTAACGCGCCAGGGTGTCGATCTCCAGATTGACCATATCGCCCACGGCGACCTCGCCCCACGTGGTGGCTGTCTTTGTGTGGGGAATAAAATTGACCCCGAAATCGGTACCGGTCACCTCGTTCACGGTCAGCGACGTGCCATTCAGCGCAACCGACCCCTTGGGCGCGATGAAGCGGGCCAGACCCTCGGGCGCGCGCAGGATCACGCGGGTGCTGTCCCCTTCGTCCTCGACGGCGATCACTTCGGCCACGCCATCCACATGCCCTGATACGATATGGCCTCCCAATTCGTCTCCCACCCGCAGCGCGCGTTCGAGATTGACGCGTTTTCCAACTGCCCAGTTGTTGCGCCCGATATTGGTTTTCTGGACCGTCTCCGCGCTGATCTGCACCTCGTACCAATCCGGACCCAGATCCACGACAGTGAGGCAGACGCCGTCGGAGGCGATAGAGGCTCCCATATCGATCGTCTGCGTATCGTAGCTGGTTTTGATGCGTGCCCGCAGATCGCCTTCCTGCTCAAGCGAGGTAATGGTGCCAATGTCGGTAATGATGCCGGTGAACATCGCGTGCCTTTCGATCAATCGTGTCCCTGACCTAGCTGTGCGGCTTTGCGCTGACAAGACCCCCACCTTGCCGCAACGGGGATATCCTGCCATATTTGTGGCGGGTTTGTTTGGTGGAAGTGACGCAAGACTTGTGAGAGGCTCCGACGTTGACACCTGCGCCTGATTCCGGCCAACGCGTGTTCTTGTTTCTGCAGGGACCTCACGGCCCGTTTTTCTATCAACTGGGCCATCAACTGCGCCTTGCCGGTGCGCAGGTCTGGCGGGTGGGATTCAATGCAGGTGACCGCGCGTTTTGGCCCCGTCGGGCATCCTATCTGCCGTTTCGCGCGCCGCGGGACAGGTGGCAACCCTTCCTGCAAGAGGTTTTTGCCGGGAAAGGCGTGACCGACGTGGTGCTTTACGGCGACACGCGATGGATGCATGCCGAGGCCGTCGCGGAAGCCAAAGCGCAGAACATCCGCGTTCATGTGTTCGAAGAGGGATACCTGCGCCCCTATTGGGTAAGCTACGAGCTTGGCGGCGCCAACGGCCACTCCGCCCTGATGGACATGCCGCTAAGCGCGATGCGGGACGCCCGCGAACAGGCCGACCCCGAACCGCCCGTCCCCCCCGGTCACTGGGGAGACATGCGTCAGCACGTGTTCTATGGGGCACTTTATCATTGGTTCGTAATGTGTTGTAACCAAAGGTATAAACAGTTTCACCCCCATCGTGACCTGAACGTCGGGCAGGAGTTTCGTCTCTACCTCCGTCGGCTTTTCTTGATGCCCTTCCAGGCTTTGGAAAGGCGGGTCGCTACCTTTCGGCTCAGGCAGGGCGGCTTTCCCTACCACATCGCTCTTTTGCAGCTGGAACATGACAGCGCCTTTCAGACGCACGCGCCATTTGCGGATCAGTCCGAGTTTCTGGATCTGGTCATCTCGCAGTTTGCGCAGGGCGCACCGCAACACCACCACCTCGTCTTCAAGGCGCACCCGCTTGAAGACGGCCGCGCCCCGCTGCGCCGCGACATCCGGCGGTTTGCCCGCGCGCATGGCATTGGGCACCGCGTCCACTATCAGCGCGGCGGCAAGCTTGCCGGTATCCTCGCGGAAGCGCGCAGCGCGGTCACCGTCAATTCAACTTCAGGTCAGCAAGCCCTGTGGCGCGGCATTCCCCTGAAGACCTTTGGCGACGCGGTGTACGGCAAGCCGGAGCTCGTCTCCAGTCAGCCGCTGGCCGAGTTTTACGCCAACCCGGCCCGGGCCGACATCGAAGCCTACCGCGATTTCAGGCAGTTTTTGTTGGAAACCAGCCAGTTGCCCGGCAGCTTTTACGCCGGACGGGGACGACGGCAATTGCTGCGTCAAGTGGTCGATCTGATGCTGGCAGGCTCGGATCCTTACGAAATCGTCAACCGCAAAACCGCGGCCATCGCGCAACAGTTGCGGGTCGTGCAATGATCTACCTGTATGCAAACAGTAGATTTTTGGAAGAATAGCCGATAGGTTAACACAAAATACGCCACGAAAAGCTGGCGATACGAGGCAGATTTCGAATAGGTCGAGGAGACCGAGCAGTGATTACTTCCGGCTTTCGATGGGCAAGGCCCATCGCTCTCGTGACGGCTCTGGCCGTTTTGACGTCATGTGGCTTGCCCAACGTCGGCCCCAACAAAAGGCAGATCTACGCAGGCTCCGTCCAGAAGGAAGGCGATGCTTTCGTCATAACGGTGAATGACCGCGTGACCCGCGCCATTGCGGTGGTCCCGGCGCTCGGTTTCTCCGAGACGTTCAAGAACTCCGCCAGGATCGGATCGGACACCATTCAGCCCGGGGACGTTCTGGGCCTGACGATCTGGGAAAACGTTGACGATGGCCTGCTGGCAAGCGAAGCCAGCAATGCCACCCTGCTTGAAACCGTTCAGGTCGATGGCGACGGCTTTATCTTCGTGCCCTATGCCGGGCGTATCCGGGCGGCGGGAAATTCGCCCGAAGCCATCCGCCGGATCATCACCTCCAAGCTTGAACAACAGACCCCCGACCCGCAGGTCGAAGTCCGCAGACAAGCGGGCGACGGCTCGACCGTATCCCTCATCGGGTCTGTGGGCGGACAAGGGGTCTATGCCATTGAACGCCCCACCCGCACGCTGTCGACCATGCTGGCGCGGGCCGGGGGCGTGACCATCGAACCCGAGGTTGCACAGATCACCGTGATTCGCGGCAACCAGCGCAGCCGCATCTGGTTCCAGGATCTCTACAATCACCCCGAACTTGACATCGCCCTCCGGGGCGGCGACCGCATTCTGGTCGAGGAAGACACCCGGTCCTTCGTCTCGCTCGGTGCGACGGGCGCCCAGGCACGCGTTCCCTTCCGGTCTCAGAACCTGTCGGCGCTTGAAGCGATCGCACAGGTTGGTGGTCTGGTATCGGCAACCTCCGACGCAACCGGCGTTTTCATCTTCCGCAACGAGCCACCCGAAGTGGCAGCGCAGGTACTGGGGCGTGACGACCTGATCGGCGCACAGCGCATGATCTACCTGCTGGACCTCACCAAACCCAACGGCATGTTCGTTGCGCGCGACTTTGTTATTCGCGACGGGGACACCCTATATGTCACCGAAGCACCGCTCGCACAGTGGAACAAGGCCGTGTCGGCCGTATTCGGATCTCTCGTCGGACCGGCAGCCTCCATCGACCAATTGGCGAACTGACACCCTCCATGGCCACATCACGTGACCTAGACACCGCCGGACAGGAAACTGCCCGGCGGCTTTACGTTTACAACGGCGGTTTCCTGACACAAAAACGCATTCGGCGCATCCTGACGCTCAGCGGTTACGACGTGAAAATCGGTGCGCCCGGCCCTGACGATCTGGTTGGGGTCTGGGGCAACAGCCCGACATCGCACAGGGGTGAAGCCGTGGCAGGCTTCAAGGGCGCGGGCCTTGTCCGGGTTGAAGATGCATGGCTGCGGTCCCTGCATCCGGGACGTTCCGGTGAGCCGCCCCTGGGGCTGCTGATCGATCACGCGGGGGTTCACTACGACCCGGCGAGACCCTCTGATCTCGAAACGCTGCTCAGCACCCATCCGCTGGACGACACGGCTTTGCTCGACCGGGCCCGAAACGCCATTGAACGCCTGCAAGAGGCACATCTGACAAAATTCAGCGCGGTCGATCCCGATATGCCGCCCCTGCCACCCGGGTACGTTCTGGTCCTGGATCAGACCCTTGGGGACGCATCGGTTGCGGCCTGCGGCGCCGACCGCAACCGCTTTCTGGAGATGCTCTTTGTCGCACAGGAAGAGCATCCCGGCGCGCCCATCCTCATCAAGACCCATCCGGAAACCGTTGCCGGGTTCCGCAAGGGATACTTTGACGCGCAGGATGTCTCCGACCGCGTCAGTTTCGTTACTGATCCGATCAGCCCATGGGTGTTGTTCGAAGGGGCTGTCGGTGTCTACACGGTCTCCTCGCAACTCGGGTTCGAAGCGATATTCGCCGGTCACAGACCGCGTGTTTTCGGACAACCCTTTTATGCCGGGTGGGGCCTGTCCGATGACGAGTTTCCGGTGCAACGACGCCAACGCCGGCTGACCCGCGCTCAGATGTTCGCTGCCGCCATGATGCTCTATCCCAAATGGTACGATCCGTTTCACGACAGGCTGTGCGATTTCCAGACCGCCGTGGAAATCATCGCGGCGCAGGCCCGTGCGTGGCGCGAGGATCGTTTCGGGTGGGTGGCCTCGGGCATGAGCCTGTGGAAACGTCCCCATTTGCAACAGTTTTTCGGCCAGCATGACGCCGTCATTTTCGAGGAAAACCCGGCCACAGCCCGCACAACCGGGCGCCCGTGGATGGTCTGGGCCAGCAAGGCGACCGTGGGCCAGTCGGATGCCATCCGTGTTGAAGACGGCTTTCTGCGGTCGCGCGGTCTGGGAGCGGCGCTTGTGCCTGCCCTGTCCCTGGTTACCGACGATGTGGGGATCTACTACGATCCGACCAGGGCCAGCCGCCTCGAACATCTGATTGCCGACCGCGAGGACCTGCGCCCGGATCAGGAACAGCGCGCGCAGGCCGTGATGACGCAAATAGTGCGCCAGCGCATCACCAAGTACAACATCGGCGGCGACCGACCTGCCCTGCCCGAAGGCCACCGCATTCTGGTTGCGGGCCAGGTGGAGGATGACGCGTCGCTGACATCAGGAGGTGGCGCCGTGCGGCGCAATCTCGATCTGCTCCGGGCGGCGAGAGATGCAAACCCTAAGGCGATACTGATCTACAAACCGCATCCCGACGTCGAGGCAGGTTTGCGTGACGGGGCCTGCGAGACCACGGATCTGGCAGACCATGTGGCAAAAAACGCCGACGCGCTGGCCCTTCTGGATCAGGTTCAGGAGGTCTGGACCATGACATCGCTTCTGGGGTTCGAAGCGCTTCTGCGCGGCATACCAGTGACTACGCTGGGCGTGCCGTTCTATGCCGGGTGGGGCCTCACCACCGATCTTGCCGACGTGCCGCCACGCCGCCGCGCCCGGCCCGGCCTTGCAGGTCTCGTTCACGCGGTCCTGATAGACTACGCGCGCTATCTCGACCCGCAGACCGGCTTGCCCTGCCCTGCCGAGGTTGCCGTTCACCGGCTGGCACAGGAGGACGCCCCGCGTCGCACCAGCGGCAACCGCCTGCTGTCCAGACTCCAGATACTGTTCTCGGGTCGGGCAAGGTTCTGGCGGCGGTAGCGAGGGGGTTCAGCGCGGCACGGAGCGCCAGACATGCACCACGTCGTTACCCAGTCTGTGTGTCTCCTGCAGGGCGAACCTGGGGGCGATTTCGAGATGACTGAGCCCGAGCGCGCCAACCGACGGCAAGCCTTCCGCGCCGATGGTCAGACCGGCGGTGAAGCCGACGAGGTCATCCACGAGACCGGCCTCGATCAGGCTGGCCGCAAGGGCGCTGCCACCTTCACAAAACACCCGCGTCAGCCCGTGCTCTGCCAGTTGGCGCATGACATCGCGCGCGTCGAGTTGCCCGTTGGACGCTTCACAAGTCAGCAGATCCGCACCCAGGTCACGCCATGTCTGCATCAGTGTCGGGTCGGCGTCACGCCCGTGGCACAGGATTACGGGGGTCTCTTTTGCCGTCCGCGCAAGCGTGCTGATCAGCGGCAGGTCAAGGCGGCGACTGACAACAACACGCACCGGCTGCCGCTCGATACCCAGATCGCGCACCGTCAGGCTTGGATCATCCTTGCGCGCTGTCCCGCCGCCGACAATTACCGCATCGTGCCGCGCGCGCATGGCATGCACGAAGCGGCGCGCACCCGGCCCGGTGATCCACTTGCTTTCACCCGTCGCCGTGGCGATCCGACCATCGAAGCTACTGGCAAGTTTCAGCGTCACAAAGGGGCGATCATGCGCCAGCCGGGTGAAAAAACCGGCGTTGTCATAAAGCGTCTCCTCTTCCAGCATGCCAACTTCGACTGCAATGCCCGCATCGCTCAGCATCCGCGACCCTTTGCCACCGACGCGCGGGTCGATATCCGGCACCGCGATGATGACCCGGGCGACTTTGGCATCAATCAGTGCCTGCGCACAGGGCGGGGTCTCACCGTGGTGCGCGCAGGGTTCCAAAGACACGTAGACATCTGCGCCGGCGGCGGCACTGCCGGCTTGCGCCAGAGCTTCGGTTTCCGCATGTGGTCGGCCGCCCGGCTGGGTCCACCCGCGCCCGACGATGCGCCCGTCTTTCACGATCACGCAGCCCACGGCGGGGTTCGGCCACGTCCTGCCCTGCCCGCGCCGCCCCAGGGACAGCGCCAGCGACATGTACCGCGACGCCCCGGTCACTCTTCTGTTGGAACGTCGGGCCGCAGTTCACTGACGAATTTGTCGAAATCATCCGCGGCCTGGAAATTCTTGTAAACGCTGGCAAATCGCACGTAAGCAACTGTATCGATCCGCGCCAGGGCCTCCATCACGATCTCGCCGATCTGCTTGGAACCGATGTCCGTCTCACCCATGCTTTCCAAACGCCGCACGATGCCGGAGATCATCTGGTCAATGCGCTCAGGGTCGATCGGGCGTTTCTGCATCGAAATGCGGATGGACCGTTCCAGCTTGTCCCGGTCGAAGTCTTCACGTTTGCCGTTGGATTTGATCACCACCAGATCGCGCAGCTGCACGCGCTCATACGTGGTGAACCGCCCTCCACAAGCCGGGCAAAAGCGACGACGCCGGATGGATACGTGGTCCTCGGCGGGTCGGCTGTCTTTTACCTGAGTGTCAATGTTTCCGCAAAACGGGCAGCGCATGGGCCGTCCCCCTCTTTCAGTTCTCTGCCTCATTTGTGGGATCGCCGCCCCACTTATCCACACTTATAGGGGAGAGGCTAGGTTTTGGGTAGGGGGGAAATGCGCACCCACATCTGGTATGTTCATTCGCGGCTTAGCGAGTACCCAGAAACGACACCGCCACGCGGCGCCGGTGCGGTTGCGCGCGATGTTCGAACAGGTACACCCCCTGCCATGTGCCCAGGGCAGCCCGCCCCTCCTGCACCGGAATCGACAGGCTGACAGGCATCATGGCGGCCTTGATATGCGCAGGCATATCGTCGGGGCCTTCGTAGGTGTGGCGCAGGTAGGCCATGTCCGGATGGTCGGAGGGCGGCACCAGCCGGTCGAAAAATGCCCTCAGATCGGTCTGAACGTCAGCATCGGCGTTTTCCTGAACAAGCAACGAGGCAGAGGTATGACGCACCAGCAGGACCACCACGCCATCCCCTTTGCCGCGCAGCCATCCCTGCAAGCTGTCCGTAAATTCGTAGAGCCCGGCCCCGGAGGTCGAGATGCTGAGTTCGGTGTTCATATGCCCGCCCGTTTGCTTGCCCGACCGTCCATCCCGATCACCAATCAGAAACGATCGAACAGATCGTCGATAATCGCATCGCAGAACAGATAGGCATGCCCCACTGGCAGGTTCTCCCCCTTGCGGTTCACGGAAACGGAGTAGGAACTCGGTGTGTTGCGCAGCCTTTCATCCGGGTTCAGCGTGAAAACGACCCCGTTGCGGCCCGGTACGGTTTTCGACGGGCGGCGCGGCTCAAGAATGTACATACGTTTGCGCGGACCGTCGCGGCCGGCGGATTTGGTGTAATCGGATGCCGCGCACCAAATGCCACGCGCCCCGGCCCCGCGGTCCTCAATGACTTCGAATGTATCCGCCGTCAGCGGATAGACATAGAGCCGGTTGACGGCGCGAAACGGTTGCGCCGCAAGGGTCGGGAGCGCGACGATGACGCTGAGAACGAGGGGGACGAACAATCGCATTGGGAATCTCCGGAACAATCACCATCGCGGCGATCATAGTCCGGGAACCATGCGAACCAAAATCACGCATGGCGGCCCCGTTCTCAAACGCCCTTCACCGCGACACAATTGCAACGGGCATTTGCCGGACCGGTATCGGCCCGACCAGCGTGCTGCGGATGAAAAAATCGGGCGTTGAGTCCCTCACGACACCAATGATCGCGAGGGCAACAGCAAAAGCGCTATTGGTCGAGGAAAGACCGCAGTTTGCGCGACCGGCTTGGGTGCTTGAGTTTGCGCAGTGCCTTTGCTTCGATCTGACGGATACGTTCGCGTGTGACCGAGAACTGCTGACCGACCTCTTCCAGCGTGTGGTCTGTGTTCATGCCGATACCAAAACGCATCCGCAGCACACGTTCCTCGCGCGGGGTCAGCGAGGCCAGCACGCGGGTCGTGGTTTCCTTGAGGTTCTCCTGAATGGCGCTGTCCAGCGGCAGAACGGCATTCTTGTCCTCGATGAAATCACCCAGCTGGCTGTCTTCCTCGTCACCGATGGGGGTTTCGAGCGAAATCGGCTCCTTGGCGATCTTCATCACCTTGCGGACCTTCTCAAGCGGCATCTGCAGCTTTTCAGCCAGCTCTTCCGGCGTCGGTTCGCGGCCGATTTCATGCAGCATCTGGCGGCCCGTACGGACCAGTTTGTTGATCGTTTCGATCATATGCACCGGAATACGGATCGTGCGCGCCTGATCCGCGATGGACCGGGTGATTGCCTGACGAATCCACCACGTCGCATAGGTCGAGAACTTGTAACCCCGGCGGTATTCGAACTTGTCCACGGCCTTCATCAGGCCGATGTTACCTTCCTGAATGAGATCAAGGAATTGCAACCCGCGGTTGGTGTATTTCTTGGCAATTGAAATCACCAGACGCAGGTTCGCTTCGACCATTTCCTTCTTGGCCTGGCGGGCTTCTTTCTCGCCCTTTTGCACCTGCTGAACGATGCGGCGGAATTCGGAGATATCAAGGCCGACGTATTGGCCGACCTGCGCCATGTCAGCGCGCAACTCCTCAACCTTGTCGGTCGAGCGTTCGATGAACATCTGCCAGCCCCGGCCGGATTTCTCGGCCATCCGCTCCATCCAGTTCGGGTCCAACTCGTAGCCACGATATTCGTCGACGAACTCGCGGCGGTTGATACGCGCCTGGTCCGCCAGTTTCACCATGGCTGAATCGATCTGCATGATGCGCCGGTTAATACCGTAAAGCTGGTCGATCAAGGCCTCGATACGGTTGTTGTGCAGGTGCAATTCATTGACCAGCAAAACAATCTCCGCCCGCAGCTTCTGATACAGATCCTCGTCTGCGGTGGTAAAAGTACCGTCTTCGTTCAGCGTCGCTGAAATACGGCTGTCCTGCATCTCGGACAGTTTGACGTAATCATCGGCAATGATGTCCAGCGCTTCGAGCACCTGAGGCTTCAGCGCCGCTTCCATCGCCGCAAGGCTCATGTTGGCCTGATCATCTTCATCGTCATCGTCGTCCTGAGCGATCGGATTGCCATCCGCGTCCAGTTCGGGGCTTTCGTCTTCCTTCTTGGCCGTGCTGCCATCGGCAGCAACGACGGGTTCATCCACCGCGCCGTCTTCGTCCATCTGGTTGCCGAAGGTGGCCTCAAGGTCAATCACATCGCGCAGCAGGATTTCTTCGGACAGAAGTTCGTCGCGCCAGATGGTGATGGCCTGGAAGGTCAGCGGGCTTTCGCACAGACCCGCGATCATGGTGTTGCGACCGGCCTCGATGCGTTTGGCGATCGCAATCTCGCCTTCACGGCTCAACAGTTCGACCGATCCCATCTCGCGCAGGTACATGCGGACAGGGTCATCCGTACGGTCCAGTTTCTCAGCCGTGCCCGAGCCCAGCGTGACCTCGCGTGTACCTTCCGTGGTCGTCAGCTCGGTGGAGCCCTTGGCCTCTTCTTCCTCGGCGTCCTCGTCTTCGATGATGTTGATCCCCATCTCCGACAGCATGGACATCACGTCCTCGATCTGTTCGGAGCTGACCTGATCAGGCGGCAGAACCGTGTTCAGCTGGTCGTAGGTGATATAGCCTTTCTCACGCGCCTCGCCGATCATCTTCTTGACGGCGGCCTGGCTCATGTCGAGCGAGTGACCCGATTCCTGATCGTCTGATTTTGCGTCTTCGTTGGTATCTTTCGCGGCCATGCACTGCTCCTCAGCGGTCCCATTGATTCGCTCGCCCGAATCACTTGGGAATCATCTAGCGTTTTTGGGTGATTCGGCCACCCGTTTACCTTCTTTTTCTGCGGGTTTCCCGTTCAAAAATGGTTAACCGCGCGGTTTCTGATGCTTAATGGCATCAAGTAACGCGTCCAGAGCGCTGCGCTCATCCCGACTGATTCGCGCGCCGTTTTCGCCCAGATCGTATTCTGCCTTGTCCTCCTGGCCGCTGCGTCGCGCAAGGTCCGCGGCTTTTGCCGCCTCGGACAATCGCCATGTCAGGCCTTCGTCAGCAACACCATCGAGGTCTTCGACGGCCTCGGCAATCTCCGCATCCAGCCCTCGGGCGCTATGTAGTTTTGCTAGTTCTTCGGCAACTGTCATGCGTGCCTTGTCCTGATCACCCGGCGCGCGAATACAGGGCACAATCGCGACATGGCGCTGCGACAGCAGGTTTTCAAGTGCTTCTGCGCCCAAAGCATCGGAAAGACGGGTTTTCAGCCCGTCTGCATCAATATGCATGTTCTGCAGCAAAAGCCGGCGTAAATCGCTGTGGAACGGGTCGGTGCAGCGCATTTGCTCGATACCGGACTCAAAACCCTCGATCACATCCGGACAGGTCACCAGCGCTGCAAGAATGACCGCTTCGCGCAGATGTTCCGCGCTTCCGGCGCTATCCGTGCTCGCCAGCAGCGACGATTTGGTCGTTGGCAGTGCCGACGCCGGCGCCTTTTGCCACCGCCCCTGTCCGCCCGATCGCGCCGGGCGACCCGGCGTGCGTTGCGGTCGGAACAGCTGCCAGCGCAGATCCTTGATCTCCTGTCCGTAGTGGCTTCGAATTGACGCATCCCTGATCGTCATGATCTTGTCGCGCAGTGTTTTGTCCAAGGCCGCCTTGCGCTCCGGGCTGTCAAAGACCCGGCCTTCGGTCTCGCGCTGCCAGAGCAACCGCACCATTGGCATGGCGTCATCCAGCAGCTTCTGCAGCGCCGCTGCACCCTGTTCGCGCAGCAGGTCATCAGGGTCCTTTCCGGCGGGCATGATCGCGAACCGCAGGGACTGTCCCGCCTCCAGCAACGGCAAGGCCAGATCGATCAGCCGCATGGCGGCGCGCAGACCGGCAGTATCGCCATCCAGCGCGATGATCGGTTCCGGCGCGATGCGCCACAGCATCTGCAGCTGGTTTTCGGTGATGGCGGTGCCCAGCGGGGCGACGCTTGCTTCGAATCCGGCCGAGGCCAGCGCGATCACGTCCATGTAACCCTCGGCCACGATCAGCGGCTTGCCCTTGCCCGCAGCAGTCCGCGCAGGTCCCTGATTGTAAAGGCTGCGCCCCTTGTCAAAAAGCTCGGTTTCCGGCGAATTCAGATACTTGGCGTTGTCATTGGGGTCCATCGCACGGCCCCCGAAGGCAATCGCCCGCCCCCGTGCATCGCGGATCGGGTACATGATCCGCCCGCGAAAAGTATCATAGGGTTTGCCACCCTTGCTGGATGGCTTGGCCAAACCGGCCTCGAGGATCAGCTGGTCTTCCACGTTCTTTGCTTTGAGGTGGTCCCAAAGCGCCTGCCACTGGTCGGGGGCAAAGCCGATCTCCCAACGCTCCAGCGCCGCGGCATCCAGGCCCCGGCGCTCGAGATATCCACGGGCATCGACGGCAGCACCCGTATTCAACTGCAGGCGAAAAAACCTGACCGCCTGTTCCATGACCTCGGCCAACTGGCTGCGTTTGTCCGCCTTCTGCTGCGCCTGCGGATCGCGCTCCGGCATTGGCATGCCTGCTTCGCGCGCAAGGATTTCCACCGCCTCCATGAACCCCACGTTTTCGGTTTCCCGGACAAAGGAAATCGCATCACCCTTCGCATGACAGCCAAAGCAGTAATAAAATCCCTTGCGGTCATCGACATGGAAGCTGGCGGATTTTTCCTGATGGAAGGGGCATGGTGCCCACATGTCGCCCTTGCCCTGATTGGATTTGCGCTGGTCCCACATGACCTTGCGCCCAACCACCTGAGACAGGCTGCTTCGGGTGCGCAATTCGTCAAGAAATCCGGGTGGCAGGCTCATGTTCTATATATCGGCGCGCACCTGCACAGAGTCCATAGCCGAGCGCAAGCTTCACATCCGGCAACGGCAACGCCGGTGTCCGCGGCGGCGTGCCTGTTGCTATTTCAGCGCCATACATTGTTCGCGCCACCATGTGGCAAGGTCTTCTTCGCGCAGGTCGCTGCGCTTCTTTTCGTAAATGGATGGTGCAATGATCGGGATGATGTTGTTGTACTTCTCCGGCCACGTCGCATTTTGCGCCAGCACCTCCGGCAGCTTGCGTTCAGCAACCCGGTCAAGACGCGCCTGTTTGATGGCCTCGACCACGTCGGCCTGATACCCGCAGCTCACCTCTTTTTCAGATTGTGCCACCGCGGGCACGGCGATAACGGCAAGGGCAACGGTCAGAACAAAACGCAACATCCGGATACTCCACCTGGGACGACTCGGAGGCATCTTACCCGCGGGCTGCAACACCTTCCATAGCCTGTTTCAGATCGTGCACCAGCGTTGCGGCCATGGCGCGAAACGCGAGGATCAGAAAGCTTTCCGCCCCAATGCGGGTGATCGACCCGTTCATGTGCATGATCTGAGTGCGCACCGTGTGACCACGTTTGAAATGCGCCGCGCGCATGTCGACCGGCACGAGACGGGCAAGAACATCTTCCGCCGGACGGCCCGCCAGCGTCACACAGGCCCACGCGTCCGACTGGTCCGTCAGGGCGGCGGTCCTGGTCAGGGACGTATCCGGCAAGGGCCCGGCCAGAAGCGCCATGTCGCGCCCGAACCAGATAGCGCGGGCCTGTTCCCTGCCCGTCGCGCGGTTGGGTGCGGGCAACGCCATGCCATGCGCTTCTTTCAGCGCCTCGGACGCCGCCTTTCGCTGGCCCTTGAAGGGCGCGACAGATGTCAAAACACCCAGGTCGACCTCGCTCAGCGTGACCTCGCCCACGGTCATCGGTAGAAGGCCCGCACAGGGGCTTTTGGCAACCAGCTCAACCACGGGTACGTCCTCCATCGGGGTCCACGAATACCGGCGCGCAGATCTCCACATCCGTTTCGATATCACGCAGGTGATCGACCACGCGCATCACGTCGCCCAGCCGTTCCGGCCCGCCGCGCACAAAAGCCAGACCGATGGAATGGCCGAGGGTCGGCGAAAACGCCACCGATGTCACATATCCCCGATCGTTTTCCCGGATCGCTGCTGCACCCCTTTCAAACACATGTGCGCCCGCTGTCAGCTGTTTGACCGGCCCCACCGGTTTCAACCCCACCAACCGCTCTCGCATGGGGTCTACCATCCCTTCGCGGGCCGCCATCGTCTTGCCGATGCAATCCTTCTTGGTGCTGATCATCCGTGCAAAACCGATGTCGAACGCGGTGGTCCGGCCATGGATTTCAGCGTGGGTGATGTGCCCTTTCTCGATCCGAAGCACGTTCAGGGCTTCCATACCGTATGCCCCGCCGCTCAGGCTCTCAGCCCGTTTAACCAAGAGCCGGAACAAACTTTCGCCATATCGCGACGGCAGTGCCACTTCATAGGCGTGCTCCCCCGAAAAGGATATCCGGAAGAGACGTCCAGCAATACCCGCGACCGATGTTTCGCCGCAGGCCATGAATGGCCAGCTGTCCTTGTCAATGGGCGCATCAAGGATATCGTTGAGCAACTCGCGAGACCTCGGACCGGCTACCGCAAACTGCGCCCATTGTTCGGTCACCGAGGTAAACCGGACATCGAATTCCGGGCGCAGGACCTGGTGCACGAATTCCAGGTGCCGCATGACATTGCCCGCCGCCGCTGTGGTCGTGGTCATCACGAAGTGCTGTTCGCCCAGCCGTGCCGTGGTGCCGTCGTCCATCACGTGGCCGTCTTCGCGCAGCATCAACCCGTACCGGACCCGCCCGACTTTCAGCGTGGAAAACGTGTTGGTGTAGACGAAATCCAGAAACGCGGCCGCATCCGGTCCCTGAATGTCGATCTTTCCAAGGGTGGAGACATCGCAGACACCCACCGCTTCTCGCACATATTCAACCTCCCGGTCGCAGGCCTGCCGCCACGTGGTTTCACCCTTGCGGGGGAAGTAGCCGGGGCGATACCACAGGCCTGCCTCGATCATCGGCGCCCCCATTTCCACGCTGACGGCATGGGACGTGGTATAGCGTTGCGGTGCAAATCCGGCCCCCTGCGCGCCTGCCCCCATCGCAGCGATGGAGACCGGCGTATAGGGCGGCCGGAAGGTGGTTGTCCCCGTCTCGGGAATGGCCCGACCGGTGGCATCCGCAAGCACTGCCAGCGCCGCGACATTTGAATTCTTGCCCTGATCGGTTGCCATGCCCTGGGTGGTGTATCTTTTCATGTGCTCGACAGACCGGAAGTTCTCGGTCGCCGCCTGCTTCACATCCTTGACGGTCACGTCATTCTGGAAATCCAGCCACGCGCGTCCCTTGCCCGGTACCGCCCAAAGCGGCGCGATCTGATAGGCCTTGTCTTCCGCATCGGGCAGGCTCACGCGGGTCGTTTTGCCACCAAGGTCCTTCACCACCGCCTTCGCCGCCGCAGACCCCGCTGCCAGGCAGGCCGCGGTGCTGAAGTCTCCGTTGCAGGCCCCGGCCGCCACCAGGCCCGGCACCGAACCGGGTGTCGGCACGAAACCTGCAATATCCTCGCGCCATGTCGGCCTGCCATTCATATGGCACGTCAGATGCACGGTCGGGTTCCACCCGCCGGACATCGCCAGACAATCAGCCTCGACCCTGTGATGGCCATTCGGACCCTGCACGGCAATTCCCGTCAGCCCATGACGTCCGGTGCTGCCCGCCACCACCGAGCTCGTATACACCGGAAAGCCGGTACCCGTGACCTGCGCCCCGGGGCGGCTGTCGATCAGGCCGGCAACCTCGACGCCGGCCTCCACCAGATCCGTCGCCGTGCGATGCGCGTCATCGTTATTGCCAAAGACCGCCACCCGCTGCCCCGGGGCAACACCCCACCGGTTGAGGTAGGCCCGCACGGCCCCCGCCATCATGATGCCGGGCCGGTCGTTATCCGCAAAGGCAACCGGGCGCTCCAGCGCGCCGGAGGCAAGGATCGCGCGCCTGGCGACAATGCGCCAGAAGGTCTCCAGCGGGGCGCCATCGGCGCGCTCCGGCAGATGCGAACTCACCCGCTCCAGCGCCGCATAGGTGCCCTGATCGTAGGCACCTGTCACCGTTGTGCGTGTCATCAGCCTGACATTGGCCATGCCCTGCAATTCCGCCACCACGGCAGCCGCCCAGGCGCTGCCCGGCTCAGCGTCGATCACGTAGGTTTCGGCGTTGAGCCTGCCGCCCATGACCCGATCCTCGTCCACCACGAGCACATCGACACCGGCGCGCCCGGCCACAAGTGCGGCCATCAGCCCGGCGGGGCCTGCGCCGATGATCAGCAGATCACAGAACGCATAAGCGCGCTCATACTTGTCCCGGTTGTGACGACCACTCAGCGCACCAAGCCCCGCCGCACGGCGAATGACCGGCTCATACAGCTTTTCCCAAAAGGCTTTCGGCCACATGAAGGTCTTGTAATAAAAGCCTGCCCCCAAAAACGGCCATGCCAGATCGTTAAGGCTCATCACATCCGTCTTGAGCGACGGCCAGGCGTTCTGCGACCGCACGTCCAACCCGCTATGGATTTCCTGCACCGTTGCACGCACGTTAGGCTCCTGCGCGGCACCGCGGCCGACGGTCACCAGGGCATTGGGTTCTTCGCTGCCGGCCGTCAGAACCCCGCGCGGCCGGTGGTACTTGAACGACCGGCCCATCAGCCTCTGGCCGTTTGCCAGAAGCGCCGAGGCGACCGTGTCCCCTTCAAATCCCGAATAACCGATGGTGTCGAATTGGAAACGCACCGGTCTCGACCGGTCGATCAGACCTTTGTCATCGACCCTCATATGCGCGCCCCTGCCGCGGGACCGGCAAGCGCCGTACCGAGCACCTCATGCGTAACCGTGTTCCGCGTCACGACGATCCACGCACCACAGCCACCCTCGTGCTGCCACATATCCCGGGTCTCACCGGCGGGATTGTCGCGCAAATGCACATAGTCGTCCCAGGCATCGACCCCCGCCTCCGGCGATGGCCGGTTCAGGGACACGGCGTCCCCCTGATAGTAAAACTCGCGGCGATCCCGCTCACCGCACAGCGGACAGGTCAGCCGCATGGCGCCACCTCTTGTGTCTCTGGTTCATAAATATCCCCGCCGGAGGCATCCATCATCCGCCCCCCTCAGTGCAGGTTGTGCTGAGAGCCTGTGCCCTCTTCGTCGATGATCCCGCGTCCGGTGCGGAAGCGGTCAAGGCGGAACCCTGCCGCGATCTCGTGGCTTTGCCCCGTCGCCATCAGGTGGGCCAAGGCGACGCCTGAGGCCGGCACCGCCTTGAAACCGCCATAACACCAGCCGCAATCGATGAACAATCCCTCAGTATCTGTCCTGTCGATGATCGGGGAGCCGTCCGGGGTCATATCCATGATGCCGCCCCAGCTGCGCAGAACCTTCGCCTTGCCGATCATCGGCATGAGGGTCATGCCCGCCTCCATCACATGTTCGGCCATGGGCAGGTTGCCGCGCTGTGCATATGACGCATAGAAGTCTAGGTCACCGCCAAAGACCAGCCCCCCCTTGTCGGATTGGCTGATGTAGAAATGCCCCATGCCAAAGCTCACCACATGATCAATCACGGGCTTTAACCCCTCGGTCACAAAGGCTTGCAGCACATGGCTCTCGATCGGCAGGCGCATGCCGGCCATCGCCGCCACCTGACCAGACCGCCCGGCGGTGACAATCGCCACTTTCCGGGCCCTGATCGCGCCGCGCGTGGTCTGAACCCCCTTGACGACGCCCCGCTCGATGTCGATGCCCGTCACTTCACAGTTCTGCACCAGGTCGACGCCCCGCTGATCGGCTCCCCGCGCATATCCCCATGCCACGGCGTCGTGGCGCGCAGAGCCGCCGCGCGGATGCAGCAGGCCGCCATAAACCGGAAAGCGCAGGTTGTCGAAGTCCAGATACGGCAGGTATTTTCGCACCCCCTCCCGGTCGAGCAACACCGCGTCATCGCCCTGATTGAGCATCGCGTTGCCGCGCCGCACAAAGGCATCCCGCTGACCGTCGGAATGGAACAGGTTGATCAGCCCGCGCCGCGAATGCATCACGTTATAGTTCAGGTCCTGTTCCAGACCTTCCCAGAGCTTCAGTGAATGGCTGTAGAATTCGGAATTGCCGGGCAAAAAGTAGTTGGCCCGCACGATCGTTGTGTTGCGTCCGATGTTGCCGCTGCCGATGTATCCTTTTTCAAGAACCGCGATGTTGGTCATGCCGTGGTTGCTGGCAAGGTAGTAAGCCGTGGCCAGACCATGCCCGCCGCCGCCGATGATCACCGCGTCATATTCTGCCTTGGGTTCAGGATCACGCCAATGCGGAGTCCAGCCCCTGTTGCCTGTCAGCCCTTCCTTGAGGACGCGTAGGCCTGAGAATTTCACGTGGGATACTCCGTGCTGTTCCCGCGCAGACTATCAACACAAAGAACCCGCCGCCACGACAGAAACCGACCAATAGTGTCGCAGCACGACCATCCGCAACGTCAGGCCTTCACTCGCGATAAGCGGCTTCCCGTTCCGCCAGCGATATGATTCGTGGTTCGGCCACCGGCTGGCCCGCCTGATCAAAGAAAGGACTGATGCGGGCAGTGCCCGACAAGTAGGCGGCAAGCGTTCTCTTCAGCAGACCACCCAGCATGCGCGCCAGTCCCTTGTCTTTGCGCGGCGCGCCGGTCACGGGCAGCGCAAACTTGGTGAAACCATGGGTCACCACCGGCCCAAGGGCTTCCGTGTCGGCAAAGTTCGGGCGCCACATACCCGCCAAAGGCATTTTGGATGTGCCCACAGTATTGGCCAGGGGCGTCCGGCAACATGTGGCGTACCAGCGGTACAATCCTTTGGGCGACAGGCGAAGACAGGCGATCTGATCCGCGCCCTGCGTGATCTCGATCCGATTCGGCAGAACCTGCACCAGCGGGCTGCCCCCTCCCGGCTCCAGCGCTTCCATCTGTCCCATGTGGCGGGCAAAGGCCCTGCAATCCTTGCAATAGCAGATCAGATGGCATCCGGACGCGGGGGCGACATCATGCAGCACGCCTTTGAGCGTGCCGCACTGGCAGGAGAAACTGACCTCGCTGGACATGTCGCGTGGTACCTCCGATCAGGGTCGCCGCCAACCGCCAGACCACCCGGCAGCGTGATGCGATATCTGTCCGGTCAAAGACGTCAGAGGCCCTTGGCGCGATAGCTTGCGGCCACTTTGTCAATCGCAACCAGATAGGCCGCGGTGCGCAGATCATCGACGTCGTCCCGGGAATGCCAGACATCCGCCATCGATTGATACGCGATGCGCATGGTATCGTCGAGGCCGGAACGCACCAGCTCCAGCTCACCGGCGCCACGCAGGTATTTTTCCTTGAAATCGGGGCTCAGTTCCCAGTTCAGTTCCTTGTCCCGCGACAGGCGCTCCAATTCGTTGATGATCAGCTGGTGCCGCGATTCTTCCTGACGCCGCCCCATGCGACCAAATCGGATGTGGCTCAGGTTCTTGACCCATTCAAAGTAGCTGACTGTCACACCGCCGGCGTTGGCATACATATCGGGTATCATCACAACCCCTTTTTCACGCAGGATCTGGTCCGCACCCGCGGTGACCGGGCCATTCGCCGCTTCGATGATCAAAGGCGCTTTGATCTGGCCGGCATTCTGCAGGTTGATCACACCTTCCAGCGCCGCCGGGATCAGGATGTCGCAATCTTCTTCCAGCACCTTTGCACCGTTTTTCACGTGGTGCATATCCGAATAGCCGGAAATGCCGCCGTGTTTCGCGATCCAGTCCCGCACCCGCTCGACATCAAGACCATCGGGATTAAACAGCGCGCCATCGCGTTCAATGATGCCGGTGATGATGCTGCCATCTTCCTGCGCCAGAAATTTCGCCGCGTGATAGCCCACGTTGCCCAGCCCCTGCACAATGACCCGCTTGCCCTCCAGATCACCGGTCATCCCGGCTTTCTTCAGGCCTTCCGCATCACGGAAGAAGGCGCGCAGCGCATATTGCACACCGCGACCCGTTGCCTCGACCCGGCCCGCGATGCCACCGGCATTGGGCGGCTTGCCGGTCACGCAGGCGTTGCCATTGATATCCGTGGTATGCATGCGCTTGTACTGATCGGCGATCCAGGCCATTTCACGCTCGCCCGTGCCCATATCTGGGGCGGGTACGTTCTGGCTCGGATTGATCAGGTCACGCTTGATCAGCTCATAGGCAAAACGCCGGGTGATCTGTTCCAGCTCGTGTTCGTCATATTCACGCGGGTCAACACACAGCCCCCCCTTTGAACCGCCAAACGGGGCTTCGACGAGAGCACATTTGTATGTCATCAGGGCCGCAAGGGCTTCGACCTCATCCTGATTGACGCCCAGGGAAAAGCGGATACCGCCCTTGACCGGCTCCATATGTTCGGAATGAACGGAACGATAACCGGTGAAGGTCTGGATTTTGCCCCGCAGGCGCACACCGAACCGCACGGTATAGGTCGCGTTACAGACACGGATCTTTTCTTCCAGCCCCGGCGACAGGTCCATCAGGCTGACGGCCCGATTGAACATCTGGTCAACGCTTTCTCTGAAGCTCGGTTCGCTAGTGTGCTGGTTCAATGTCTTTCTCCTATTGGCAGTTCAGTGTTCTGCTATTGACAACAATGTCACCCTAAGACGGTGAGTCGTTCATTGCCAGTTTTTTGGGCAGACCGTGAACAGCTGATGAAACCGGTTTGCGCGTCCTTAGTCCCGCAAATCGAAACAGTGGCATGCCACAGCGTGCATCGTTTCCATTATCGCGTTTAAGTTCCTGTTTTTAACTTAAAAATTTAACCTTTTTTGGCACCCCGGCGCGTTTCCGCCCGTTTTCTGCCACAAACCGCGTTCATAAACGGAAGCTAGTTTTCCATGCCGCAAGGCAGATTAATTGCACGAGTTGGTAGTATCATGACACGCATTTCGCCGGAGAAACCCGAAGAGCAATCGACGTCAGCGCCTTCGATGGCCCAATTTGCACGTGAAGAAGACGGGGTTGTCACGATCTTCACGATCTTCATCCTTCTCATGATGTTGATGGTCGCCGGTATCGGTGTCGATCTGATGCAAAATGAAATGCGGCGCACCTCGCTTCAGAACACGATGGACCGCGCGGTTCTGGCGGCGGCCGACCTGGACCAGACCCTGCCCCCAACGGCAGTGGTGGAAGACTATTTTGACAAGGCGGGCTTGGGCGAATACCTGACAAGCGTTGTTCCGGCCCAAGGCCTCAATTACCGCACCGTGACCGCCGAAGCCTTCATGCGAACAAACACGCAGTTCATGTCCATTCTCGGTGTCGACTCACTGCCCGTGCCCGCATCCAGCAGCGCGATCGAGGATGTCCCGAATGTGGAAATCTCACTCGTGCTCGACATCTCCGGCTCCATGCGGTTTTCCAACCGCATGAAGAACCTGCGTCCCGCGGCAAAGAATTTCGTGGATATCGTGTTGCTTGGTCCTGCGGCCAACACCACCTCCATCAACCTCATTCCCTATGCCGGACAGACCAATCCCGGCACCTTCATGTTCAACCGGCTGGGTGGTGTGCGCTATCCCGCGCAGGCCCTGGACGAGGATGACGGCGGCATCAACGAAGCGTTCAACAACAACACCATTCCCGAGGGTGAAGCCGGTGGAACAGGTGATGATGCAGGTGTGCGGTACGTCTACCCCAACGTGTCTTCCTGCCTTGAAATCGACAATAGCGACTTTCTCGACGACGAGCTTCCGGGCGACGGAACATATGACCAGACCGCGCACTTCATGAACTGGAAGATCGCAAGCGAGATCGTCACCGATGAAAACGGTGACCCGGTCCAGTTCGACGAGGACGGTAACGTGGTTGAATCCGGCGGTGTCACACGCTCCGTGATGGATTGGGGTTGGTGCCCACAGGATCAGACATCGATCATCTACGCGTCCAACAGCGCGACCGAGTTGAAAACCCGGATCGACACGATGCGCATGCATGACGGGACGGGCACGCATTACGCGATGAAATGGGCGCTGGCCCTGCTGAACCCGACGTCGCAACCTGATTTTGAACAAATGGCCAAGCCCGCGAACGGTCTCGTGCCGCCTCAGTTCAGTGATCGGCCACTGCCGTTCAACGACCCGGAGACAGTCAAATACATCGTGCTGATGACCGACGGTCAGATCACCGAACAGTTGCGCCCAAAGGAAACCATGCACGCGTTGAACCCGACAAGCCACCTGACATCGCGCAAGACGGATCGCAAGACCACCACATCGAAATCAACGAACGTGGCAAGCTTCAAGGCGCAATGCGACCTGGCCAAGACAAGCGCGCGCAACGTTGTGATCTACACCATCGCTTTCGAAGCCCCGGGCACTCCAGAGGCACAGATGCAGTATTGTGCCTCCAGCGACTCTCATTTCTTCCGCGCCAGCGGCAAGGATGAGATCGACGCGGCCTTTTCGACCATTGCACGCCAAATCAATGAACTGAGGTTGACCCAATGATCCGCCGCATTTCTTCTTGCTTCAAACGCTTCCGCAAGGACGAAGAAGGGCACATGATCATCGAATTCGCGATCATCGTGCCAGCCATCTTCAGTATGTTCCTCGCATCTGTCGAGTTTGGTATCTACTCGATGCGCCAGATGTTCCTTGACCGCGGGCTGGACGTGACCGTGCGGGCCATCCGCCTCAATACAGGGGCTGATCTCGATGGCGACGGGGTTAACGATTACAACCACGACACCGTAAAACAGATGATCTGCGACAATTCCGGGTTCCTGAACACGGGTATCGAGAACAACTGCGACAACACGCTGCGCCTTGAGATGGAGCCGATCGACCCCTTCAATTACGTCGCTCTGAACCCCGATGCAGACTGCGTCGACGTGTCAGAGCCCATCAACCCGCCGCGTGGTTTCACGAATGGTGCGGAACACGAGCTGATGATCATGCGCGCCTGCGTCAAGTTTAACCCGGTCTTTCCAACGACCGGTCTCGGCTTCGCCTTCGAAACGGATGGTGCCGGCAAGGCCCGCATGCTGTCCATGTCAGCCTTCGTTCAGGAGCCTGAATAATGTCACAGCCCCTGCACAAGCGTTGCCGCCGTGTACTCCGCACTTTCGCCCGGCGCGAAGACGGCAACATCGCTTTGGAAACCCTGATCATCGTGCCGATCTTGTTCTGGGCCTATCTGGCTCTCTTCGTTATCTTTGACGCCTACCGCCAGCACAGCATCAACCAGAAAGCCGCCTATACGATCGGCGACATGGTGTCGCGTGAAGACCGCGCGCTGACCCCCGCCTACATGACCGGGACCCGCAACCTGTTTGACAGTCTGGCTCGTTCGGCGACCCCGTCCAGCGTCCGCGTTACGTCGGTGTGGTTTGATGCGGCGAACAACCTGTACGTTTGTGATTGGTCGGAATCCATTGGCACGGTCGTCGATGCATCGATCACTCAGGTCGAAAACTGGGACACGATTCTGCCCGTGATGCCGAATTTCGAGCGGATCACAGTCGTGGAGACCTGGACGCGCTATGAGGCGCCTTTCAATATCGGCATTGCGGATCACGACATTCACAATTTCATTTTCACACGCCCAAGACGTGCACCCGCGATCACATGGGAAGACGCGAGCGCCAACTGTGCCTGATCAGTCGGTCTCGCGCTCGGCCAGCATGACGGCAATGATCTCGGCCATATATTTCGTCTGACGCCCCGGCGTCATGCCGCCAATGCCAATCCGGCGCCCGAACCGCCACCACAGCCCCGGACGCCACATGCGCGCGCCGGGGCTTTTTGTGCGCAACAGAAACCCGTTCGACGGCTTGAAGGCAAAGGTTCCGCGGTCAATGGATGCAATGTCGTCGACATAGGCAATGACCACCCCGCCGCTGTCGCGCAGTTCCGTTCCGGTCAGCTCCAGCTTGTGGGCGGTCGACCGCCGCATCGTGTCCGCGATCATCAGCGCCACGGCACCCAGGACCAGCAGGAACATCTGCCATCCGAAACCGGGCGGCGTCACGAAGGCGACATAGATGACCAGCACGCCCAGCACGGCCAGCAGCCCGATCCCCAGGATCCGGCGGCCCGTCGATGCCGCGACCGTTGCCAGCACATCCTCATCCTGCCCGTCATGCATGTGATCACCCTTCACTGATGTCACATGCCACCTAGCCTGCGCGCGCAGGCGGTCACAAGAGCAAAGGTGAACGGATCGACCCTATTGCGGGTGCGACAGCCCCGGCATCAGGGCGCGCAGGCTGCCCGGGCGATAAGTCTGCACGCTGGCCAGACGCAAGCGTACGGTATCATGCAGATCAATGGCGCGGGTCGGACCGGCGCGCCAGCGCAGGAGCCATGGGGTCAGCCGGTAGATCGGACTTGGATCATCGATTTCATTGGTTTGTACGCACGGGTCGACAGACACCATCGGAATTTCCACACCCGGTTTCAGCTGCAAACCCTGGGCCCGGGCGCCCTGCCAGACCCACGCGAGGGTAATCTCGCTCAGCGCACGTGTTTCCGCCGAGCCACCGACAATGCCATGATCGCCCACAAACCAAACCTGCTGGTAGGGGCGCTTCGCTGTTTCATCCCCGAGGTTGAGCCCGGGCACCGCATCCCGGCTTTCGAGATTGTCCCACAGGCTGGGTTCGTAAAGACTGCGACGTTCATCCAATGCGACGGCGTGCCGGGCGGCTTCCACGAGATGGGACAGGGTTGTGTCATGAAACTTGTACCGTGCATTCCACCAGTCCGCGGCCCTTCCGAAAATGCTGGCCGGAATGCCCAGTGCGCCAACCGTATCCCAGACCCCCAGATACGATATGCGCACCAGACAACTGTCATCCGCCCGCGCCATCACATCCGCCTGGCTGGTCGCGAAGTCCGGCGACAGCCTTTGGCGCGCGGTGATGATATGTGGCGCATCGGGTTTGTTGTGATCGCCCCGCATCCGGTAGAGCCGGAACGCCCGGCGCAGATTGGCCCGGGTCGGATCCGACAGAATACCGCATTTGCGGATCATCCCGACAAGCGACCGCGCGGTGTACGCGCCCCTCGAAAACCCGAATATCATGATTTTATCACCGGGCTGATACACCTGACAGAGCGCCAGATATGCCGCCCGGATATTCCGGTTCAGCCCCCATCCAAAGAGGCCACCGCCAATCTTGCTCAGGCTGCGGCCGAACTGGCTCATCATGCCTGTGCCAGTGCCAACGCCTTCGAAATACATCACTTTTTGTCGCTGGCTGCGGGCGCAGGCGTTCGACAGCCGCAACACATGCGTTGCCGAGCCGGTTTCAGCGCTGTTCCACGTGCCGTCACAGAAAATCGCGATATGTGCCATTTGCCAATCCCCTTTTGCACACTACACATGACAGATGGATCATCGCAGAGACTTAAGCCTGCGCGCGCTGGCTTAACACGCGGAACGATCCTGCAGATGAAAGGACACAGGTGACGATGCCCCCGAGAATGACTGCCCTGCTTGCCGTGTTTCTGGCGGTGACTTTTGCCGTGTCTCCGATACTGGTGTCAGACTTCAATGGCTTCGATCCCGATCAGTTCCCGGTACCGCAGGACAACCCGGCCGTGCAGCCGGCGGGCTATGCTTTCGCGATCTGGGGGGTCATCTACCTGTGGCTTATTGCCGGTATGGGCTTTGGCGCTTTGCGGCGCGCCGATGATGCGGGTTGGCACGCCATGCGCGGCCCGCTCTGCCTGTCGCTGGCCATCGGGACGGTCTGGCTTGCGGTCGCCGTGCGCAGCCCCGTCTGGGCCTCGGTCCTGATCTGGGCCATGTTGATCACCGCGGTGGTCGCCCTGTTTCGCGCGCCCGGCCGCGACACCCTGTGGGCAGCCCTGCCGGTCGGGCTTTATGCCGGGTGGCTGAGTGCGGCCAGTTCGGTCTCGCTCGGTCTGCTGGCGGCAGGATACGGCTGGCTGGATGAACAAACAGCGGCACTGGTCTTTATCTTCCTTGCCCTCGTTCTGGCATCTGCGGTGCAATCCACCGTGAAACGTGCGCCCACATACGGGCTGGCCGCGATCTGGGCGCTGGTCGCGATCGTCGTTCAGAACATCGGCAGCGACCCGACGGTTGCCGCGCTTGCAGGCGGTGGCGCGGCCGCGCTGACGATACCAACCTACAAGGCCATCCGCGCCTAATCCCGGCGGCGGCCTTCGGTGTGTTTGCGCAGCTTGGAGGGCGGGGCTTTCTTGCGGCCCTTATACGGATTGGCATCATTCTGACCCCGCATCCACAACCGGATCGGTGTGCCCGGCATGTCGAAATCCACGCGCAACCCGTTGACCAGATAGCGGCTGTAGCTTTCTGGCACCTTATCGGGATGAGAGCACATCACCACAAACCCCGGCGGCCGCGTCTTGGCCTGTGTCATGTACCGAAGTTTGATGCGTTTGCCCTGTGGGGCGGGGGGCGGATGCGCCTCGACCATACCAGCCAGCCACCGGTTGAGCTGGGCCGTCGTGACCCGCCGGTTCCACACCTCGTAGGCGCGCATGATCGCGGCCTGCAACCGGTCCAGCCCGCGGCCCGTCTTGGCAGAGACGGTAATCAGCGGCGCGCCCCGCAATTGCGGCAACAGGCGTTCGAAGCTTTCGCGCAGCTCTTTCAGCTTGCCCTGCCGATCCTCCTCGATGTCCCATTTGTTGACCGCCAGAACAACCGCGCGGCCTTCCCGTTCTGCCAGATCGGCGATGCGCAGGTCCTGTTGCTCAAAGGGGATCGCCGCGTCGAGCAAGACAACCACCACCTCGGCGAACTTGACCGCCCGCAGGCCATCCCCGACGGAGAGTTTTTCCAGCTTTTCCTGCACCTTGGCCTTCTTTCGCATGCCGGCGGTGTCGAATATCCGCATCGGCACGCCACCCCAATCGGTGCGCAGGGAAATCGCATCACGCGTGATCCCGGCCTCCGGACCGGTCAGCAGCCGGTCTTCGCCCAGTATCTGGTTGATCAACGTGGATTTACCGGCATTCGGACGCCCGACAACGGCCACCTGCAGGGGTTTTTTCGCCGTGGGAACAGGGACGTCAGCCTCCATATCCCCCTCTTCTTCGTCCAGGGTCACATCCGTTTCGGGGGCATCTTCCACCGCGCGTTCGGCAAATTGATCCGCCAGAGGCATCAGGTGCAGGTAGAGGTCATTCAGCCCTTCGCCATGCTCCGCCGACATGCGGATGGGCTCCCCCAGACCAAGGGAATACGCCTCGATCACACCGGCGTCGGCGGCGGCACCTTCGGCTTTGTTGGCTGCGAGAATAACATGCGCCGAGCGCTTGCGCAGGATATCCGCGAAGACCAGATCAGACGGTGTTATCCCGACACGCGCATCGATCATGAACAGGCAGATGTCGGCCATGTCCACCGCACGCTCGGTCAGGCGACGCATGCGGCCCTGCAGGCTGTCGTCTGTCACCTCTTCCAGCCCGGCTGTATCGATCACGGTAAATCGCAGGTCGGCAAGACGTGCCGCCCCCTCGCGCAAATCGCGCGTCACGCCGGGCTGATCGTCCACCAGCGCAAGGCGTTTGCCGACAAGTCGGTTGAACAATGTGGATTTGCCCACGTTCGGGCGCCCCACAATGGCGAGGGTAAAGGACATGTCAAAGGCTCCAGAAGCCGGGATAAAGACGCGCTTTACCCTACCTTTGTGTCAACGGAAAGCATGCAATTTGCCGCTGGTCGACACAACGTAGAGAACACCCGCCGCGACAACCGGCGCGGTGGTGGCACCCCCCGGGATATCGACAGACGCCAGCAGATCACCGTTCGCGGGATCAAAGCCGCGCAACGCGCCATCGTTGGAGGCGACATAGATGCGGCCACCGGCAAGGATCGGACCGTGATGGGCAATCACCTCAGACCGGCGGCGCGGTCTCGATTTCACGAAGTTGGGCATTTGCACACCCCAGATGCGGGAGCCGTCGGATGCGTCCAGCCGGAGCAGTTCGCCCAGTTCGTTCACCACGAAGACGCTGTCGCCCGCAGGCACCACCGGCCCCACGGCGCCCTCCTGAGCGGTCCAGATCCGCGCCCCGGACTCAAGGTTCAGAGCGACGATCCGGCCGGATTGGTTGCCCACGTAAACCGTATTGCCCGAGATGACGGGGGCACCCGTCACATCGCCGACAGCCCCAAGCGCGCGGCCAAAGCGTTCACCGAAGGCGGAGGCGTCCCAGCGGCGCAATCCGCCCTGCCTGAACACTGCCTGAAGCTCCCCCGAGCCAAATCCGAAAATCGCCAGATCCCCGGCTACGGCAGGTGCGGGCCCACCCAAAACATTGTTCTCGTCCGGCGAGGCGACAAGCTGCCATTCGATCCGCCCGTCGGAGGCGCGCAGCCCCCAGCCGGTATCATCGCCGGAAGTGACATAGACCAGCTTGTCAAATGCCGTGGGTGTGCTGACCCCGACGCCGTCCAGCCGCTGCCGCCAGATTTCACCGCCGGTTTTTGCGTCCACCGCCGCAATCGATCCGTAGCCGAGCGATACAAACAGGGTGCCGTCCTTATACGCCAGCCCGCCGCCCGTCGCCGCGTTTGCGTCATCTCGCAAGGGTTGCAGATCCGTGCGCCACGCGACAGCACCCGCCACAGTTGTTGCGGTGACCTGCGACTCGGAATCCAGAGTAAAGACAAGGCCTTCCGCGACCACAGGGTCCGCTGTGATCCGCTGCCTGCGCCCGTCACCTGCCCCGATGCCCACGCTCCAGACCTGTTGCAAGGCCGAGCCAAGCGCCGGATGCGCAACCCGGGACGCGGGCGTACCAAGCGCCTGTGTCCAGTTGGCATTGGACTGCACCGGCGGCAGAGAGATCGCGCGCGCCTCGTTTTCAACAACAGCGGCTGGTTCGGCCGCGCTGTCCTCCTGCACCACCGACCGGATGTTTTCGCGTTTGCCGGGCAGGATGACGTCAGGCTCCGAACAGGCTGTCAGAAAGGTCGCGGCAGCCAGCACCCCAAGGGCGATGCCCCGCTGCGCGGATGATTTCCAGTATTGCATCATGCTCTGCTCGCTTCGCCTGTCATTCTACCCGCCACCCGTCTCGCGTGCCCTGTCAGCAGGTCAGTTCCCCACTGCGGGCAGGTTTTCCAGATCGGGCGTGCCTCCCAGCGCCACAATCACCTGTAAGGCGCGTTGTTGCAAGTCCGAGGTCACGGCAGCGTCCTGCAGAATGGTTTGATAGCGTTCTATCGCCGCCTCGGTTGCGCCTTCGGCGACGTCGATCAATGCGATCTGTTCAAGGGCCAGCAGGCGCAGCGGCGAGCCGGCATTGGCCAGAGCCTCGAACTGCTGCTTGCGGGTCTCCGCGTCCAGCGTGTCACCCTGCAAGGTCAGCGCCTTGAAGCCCGCGATCTGGCGGTACACTTCCGGGACATCCCCATCCACGGCGATGGCCGTCAATTCGGCCACGGCCTGGGCCGTTTTCTCGTTTTCCTGCGCGGTGGAGGCCGTCAACATGGCAACAACCGCCCTCGCCGCCGGGCTTTCAGGGGCCAGTTGTTCCAACGCGTCAAGACGCTCGGCCGCATCGCTATCACTGAGCGCCGCCAGCATGCCATCGCCCAGGGCCTCGGCCTCGGCGCGGATCGAGGCTTTGCGGTACTCGTTCCACGCGGCCCCGCCGACAATCAGAATGACCGCGAGGACCCCGATCCAGCCGTATTTCTTGAGCAAACCAAACAGGCGGTCGCGGCGGACCTCCTCGTTGACTTCATTGATAAAGCTGTCTGTGTCGCTCATGATCACCCGCTGGCTTGAATTTCCGCCTCTCTTAACGCGGGTCGGCAGGCAAGCCAAGACCTCGCGTGGCCTGTGACCGGGCGGGCAATTGCACATGCGGCAATAAAATTCTAATCTGAACTGGTCAGTTCAGTGTATCTGTCGTATGGGTTCCGCGCCGCGCTTCGGTGCATTTGCCTGCGGGCGGGGCTCAGAAAGGTCAGTGCGAGGCGATCGACATGCGTTTCTTTTCAATAATTGCTGCCATTTTGGTATCGGCGGTTCTGGCGTTGTTCATTCTGGACCGCCCCCGGCTCACTGCGCTGCTGGGCCGGGACAACCCCGAAGCGGAGGACAGGTCAGAGACCACTGAAATCTCCGCTGACACCCAAGGCGGTGCTGAACTCGTCAAAGTGGTGGTTCAGAAATCAGTGGCGCGCCAGATCGACACCGCGGTTATCCTGCGCGGCGAAACCAAGGCCGCGCGTGAAGTCGACGTCCGGGCGGAAACGTCTGCGGTCGTGGTATCGGAACCGCTGCGCAAGGGCGCGCGCGTGGAGACCGGTCAGGCGCTTTGCAGACTGGACGAAGGCACCCGCGGCACCGCCCTGGCCCTCGCACAGGCACAGCTGGACGAGGCGCGCGCGCGGGTTCCCGAGGCCGAAGCGCGTCTGGATCAGGCGCTTGCACAGCTCGACGAAGCGCTGATCAACCAGAATGCTTCGGCGAAACTGAGCCAGGGCGGCTTTGCCTCCACAACCCGTGTCGCCAATTCCGAAGCCGCGGTGGCCACGGCGCAGGCCGGCGTTGAAAGTGCGCGCGCCGGGCTTCAGGCCTCTCAGTCCGGCATCCAGAGCGCGCAGGCCAATGTGGCCACGGCGCGGAAAGAAATTGAGCGGCTGACGATCACGGCGCCGTTCTCAGGGTTGCTGGAAAGCGACACGGCAGAGCTTGGCGCTTTGCTGCAACCGGGTGATCTGTGCGCCACCATCATCCAGCTGGACCCGATCAAGCTGGTCGCCTACGTTCCGGAAACCGAAGTGGCGCGCGTGACCGAGGGGGCAACGGCCGTTGCTCGGCTCGTGTCCGGCATCGGCGCGATCAACACCAATGCCCCCGCGAACAGGGGGCAGGACGTCCGTGGTCAGGTGACCTTCCTGTCCCGCTCGGCGGATGAGACAACACGCACGTTTCGCGTCGAAATCGAAGTGCCCAACTCCAATAACAACATCCGCGACGGGCAGACCGCTGAAATCCAGATCTCGGCAGAGGGTGCAACCGCGCATCTGCTGCCCCAGTCGGCGCTGACCCTGAACGATGAGGGCACGTTGGGCGTCCGTACCATCGATGACAACGCGATAGTCGAATTTCACCCGGTGACACTGATGCGGGACACGGTTGAGGGCATCTGGATCACCGGTCTGGACCAGACCGCAAACGTGATCGTGCTGGGTCAGGAATACGTCGTTGCGGGCGTTCAGGTCGCGCCGACCTACAAGGAACTCAGCCAATGACCGGTATCGTCGACTGGGCCGCCAGCCGCGCACGCATGGTGATGGCCTTCATCCTGCTGTCGCTGGTCGTCGGCGGGTACTCCTACACCACCCTGCCAAAGGAGGGAGAGCCGGACATCGAAATCCCCGCGCTCTTTGTCTCCGTCCCCTTCCCCGGCATCTCGGCCGCCGACAGCGAGACGCTGCTGGTGCAACCGATGGAAACGGAACTGGCCGATCTCGATGGTCTGAAATCGATGAGCGGCACCGCCGCCGAAAACTATGCAGGCGTCGCGCTGGAATTCGAATTCGGTTGGGACAAGACCAAAATCCTCGCTGACGTTCGCGATGCGATGGGCAAGGCGGAGGCCGATTTTCCCGAAGGGGCCGAGCAGTATTCGATCAACGAGATCAATTTCTCCGAGTTCCCGATCATCATCGTCAACCTGACCGGCCCGGTGCCGGAACGCACGATGATCCGCGTGGCGAAAGATCTGCAGGACGATCTGGAAGCGGTGGATGCCATTCTGGAAGCGGGCATTGCAGGCAGCCGCGACGAACTGCTCGAAGTACTGATCGATCCGCTGCGGCTGGAAGCCTATAACGTCACGGCGAGTGAGCTGATCAACACCGTCAAAAACAACAACCAGCTGATTGCGGCGGGCGAGGTCGATACCGCCCAGGGTACGTTTTCGGTGAAGATCCCGTCGTCCTTCGACGATGCGCGCGACGTCTATAACCTGCCGGTCAAGACCAACGGCGACCGCGTCGTCACGCTGGGCGATCTGGCGCAGATCAATCCGACCTTCGAAGACCGTTCCGGCACCGCCCGTTTCAACGGGGAAAACTCGGTCGCGCTGCAGGTCGTGAAACGCAAGGGGTTCAACCTGATCGATACTGCCGCCCTCGTTAAATCAATGGTGGCCGAGAACAGCGCCAAATGGCCCGAGGGGCTGCAGGCCGCGGTCGAGGTGGGCACGTCGAACGACCAGTCGCGCATCGTCAACAGCATGGTTCAGCAATTGCTGGGGTCGGTGTTCACCGCGATTGCCCTCGTGATGATCGTGGTGCTGGCCGCCCTTGGTATCCGCGCCGCCCTGCTGGTCGGCTTTGCGATCCCCACATCTTTCCTGCTGTGCTTCGCCTTTCTGGCCCTGATGGGCATCTCGATCTCCAACATCGTGATGTTCGGGCTGATCCTCGCGGTGGGGATGCTGGTCGATGGCGCCATCGTGGTGGTGGAATACGCCGACAAGCGCCAGCAGGAGGGCGTGGGCCCGATGCAGGCCTATGTGGACGCCGCCAAGCGCATGTTCTGGCCGATCATCTCCTCCACCGCCACCACGCTCTGCGCCTTCCTGCCGATGCTCTTCTGGCCCGGTGTGCCGGGGGAATTCATGGGGATGCTGCCGGTCACGCTGATCTTCGTGCTCTCGGCCTCGCTGGTCGTGGCGCTGATCTACCTGCCGGTGATGGGCGGGGTGACGGGCCGTCTGGAACGCTGGATGGCCGACTACATGACCGCGATTGCCACGCTGCGCTGGTACCTGCACCTTGCACTGTTCCCGACAGCCATCGCCATGATCGCCGTGTCGGGCCTGATGGGTCCGATCTTTGGCCTGATCGAGCTGCGCTTTGCCGCGATGAACAGCCTTGAAATCATCTCCTCGGTAATCCCGACGCTGCTGGTGGTCTTCCTGCTTGTTCTGGCCGCCACCGCCTGTCTCTTCGTGGCCATGGGTGGTTTCCTGCTGCTTCTTGTGTCGCTCTTTGCGGTGCTGACGCGGATGGGCCGTCTCGGCAAACACATCGCAAGCCGGATGTTCCGGGCGGAGCCGAAAGAGATCAGCGCCGGCTACCGGCGCTCCGGCTTCGGACATGTGATCGCGATTATCGCGGGCAACCCGGTGATGCCACTGGTGATGGCCGGTGTTGTCTTTGTCTTCGTCGGCAGCATCCTGATGTTTTTCTCCAACAACAACAACGGCGTGGAATTCTTCGTCGAATCCGAACCGGAACAGGGCATCGTCTACGTGCTGGCGCGCGGGAACCTGTCGCTGGAAGAGAAAGACGCGCTGGTGCGTCAGGCAGAGGACATCGTGCTTGCGCATCCCGGCATCAGCAACGCGTTCTCCTTCGCGGGCGAAGGGGGGCTGAACACCGACACCTCCGGCGGCGCGACGCCCAAGGACCTGATCGGGCAGGTCCAGTTCGAGACGATTCCCTGGGAGGAACGCGCCGACCGTCCCGATCTTGACGGCAATATCGTGATCGCGGAATTGTCGGAACAGCTCGACCGGCTGCCCGGCATCAAGGTCGAAGTGCTTGAGGTTGCGGATGGCCCGGCCTCCGGCAAGCCCGTGCACCTGCGGCTCAAGGCTGATGACTTCGCAACCCTGGCAGAAGCCGCGGCCATCGCGCGCGCCGAATTCGAGCGCACCGCCGGCCTGACCCTGATCGAAGATACCCGCCCCCTGCCCGGCATCGACTGGCAGATCGACGTCGATGTTGAAAAGGCCGGGCGTTACGGCGCGGATGTGGCCACCGTCGGCGCGATGGTGCAGCTGGTCACGCGCGGCCTGATGCTGGACACCATGCGGGTCGACTCATCTGACGAGGAGATCGAGATCCGCGTGCGGCTGCCGGAGGAAAACAGGGTGCTGTCCACGCTCGACACGCTCAAGGTGCGCACCGTGGACGGGCTGGTGCCACTGTCGAACTTCATTACACGCACCCCGGTTCCGAAACTCGCTGAAGTTAACCGGATCGACCAGAAACGCTACTTCGACGTCAAGGCGGACGTGGCGCCCGGCATGATGAAGATCGTCGAGACGCGCCGCGAAAACGGCGTGGACGTGGATGAAACGCTGGCGATGTTGCGACCGGCCGCGGCCGATGCGGACCTTATCGCGCCCGACCGGACGCGCTACAAGGTGACTGACCGGATGGTTGATGCTGATCGCGATTTGCAAGCGGAGGTCTCGGGCGGCGCGCTGCGGCTTGTCCCGGTCAACCCCAACGAACGTATTGGCGTTCTGACCGAATGGCTGGAAACCGGCCCCCTGCCCGACGGGATCGAATACGAATGGACGGGCGATCAGGAAGAGCAGGCCGAGAGCCAGGCGTTTCTTTCGTCCGCCTTCACCGCGGCCCTCGGCCTGATGTTCATCATTCTGCTGGCGCAGTTCAACAGCTTCTACAACGCGATACTGGTGCTGCTGGCGGTGGTTCTGTCCACGACCGGGGTGCTGATCGGCATGCTGGTGATGGATCAGACCTTCTCTATCATCATGACGGGCACCGGCATTGTGGCGCTTGCGGGTATTGTCGTGAACAACAACATCATCCTGATCGACACCTACCAGGAATACAGCCAGTATATGCCGCGGATCGAGGCGATCATCCGCACCGCGCAGGCCCGTATCCGACCCGTCCTGCTGACCACCATCACCACGATGGCAGGCCTGGCCCCGATGATGTTCGGCCTCAGCCTGAACTTTGCCGAGGGCGGCTACACCATTGGCAGCCCGACCGCGCTGTGGTGGAAACAGCTGGCAACAGCCGTTGTCTGGGGGCTGGGGGTTGCAACCGTCCTGACGCTGGTCGTCACCCCGTCAATGCTGGCGATCCGGGTCTGGGCAACCACCTACATTCGCTGGATCGCGCGGCTGCTGGCGAAAATGTCCATGGGCCGGGCTTCGCGCGCCGCGCAGGACTGGGCCCTGCAAAAGGACGCCAGCCGCGTCGGCTCGGGAGAGATCATCTGGGAGGAAACCGGTCTTTATGCCACGCCCGACCGCCCAGCGGGTGCGTTGAAAGCCGCCGAGTGACAGCGGCACACAGCGTTGTGATCTGACCTCGCGGCGCAATTTGCTACGGTTGTGCATATATTCCGCAACAGGAGCGCACGATGATACGGTCCCTCTCCACCGGGCTTGCCCTTGGCATGACCCTTTTCGCGACATCAGCACTGGCAGACGACATGATCAAGATCACCAGCCCCCATTCCGTCTCCGAGACGCTGGACCGGCTCGAACAGGCTGTGACCGGCGCCGGTGCCACCGTCTTTGCCCGGATCGATCACGCCGCAGGCGCTGCCAAGATCGACGCCGAACTGCGCCCGACGCAATTGCTGATTTTCGGCAACCCCAGGATCGGAACGCCCGCCATGCAGGCCGTGCAATCCACCGGCCTCGATCTGCCGCTGCGTGTCCTGGCCTACGAGAATGAAGCGGGGGAAACCATCGTTGCCTATCATGCGCCCGCAGCCATGGCCGACGCCCACGGGATCGACACCACTGCGCCGTATATTCAACAGATGGCAGGCGCGCTCAACAAGCTGACGTCGAAAGCCACCGCCGCCGAGTAAATCCGTCGCCTTGATGGCCCGTCGCCGACGGCGGGATCGCAATTGAAAGTCTTTGCGCGCCGCCGCTCCGCACCCCATGCGCCCGGCGCGCGCTGTCTAGATCGTGTCGTCCGATTGCTGGCGATGCCAGAGCTGTGCGTAGCGCCCGTCTTTGCTCAGCAACGCATCATGCGTGCCCTGTTCGACCACGTGGCCGGCTTCCAGAACGACGATCCGGTCCGCCTCGGCAATGGTCGACAGCCGGTGCGCGATTGTCAGAACGGTACGCCCGCGACCGGCCTGCATCAGCGCCTCCTTGATCTCCTGCTCGGTCTCGGAATCGAGCGCTGAGGTCGCCTCGTCCAGCAACAGGATCGGCGGGTCTTTCAGCAGGGTCCGTGCGATGCCAACACGCTGTTTTTCACCGCCTGAAAGCTTCAGGCCGCGCTCCCCGACGGTTGTATCGTAGCCGTCGGGCAATTGCGCGATGAAATCATGTATCTGCGCTGCCTTCGCTGCCGCCTCGATCTCGGCCTGGCTTGCGCCGTCGCGCCCATAGCCGATGTTGTACCGGATCGTGTCGTTGAACAGCACCGTATCCTGCGGCACGACACCGATGGCCGCGTGCAGACTGTCTTGCGTCACAAAGCGGACATCCTGCCCGTCAATGCGCAGGGCACCGCCCCCCACGTCATAGAAGCGGAACAGCAACCGCCCGATGGTCGACTTTCCGGACCCGGTGGAGCCCACGATCGCAACCATTTCGCCGGGTTCCGCGGTGATCGACACACCCTTGAGGATCGCCCGCTCGCTATCATACCCGAACCGGACGTTGTCGAGCTCGATCCGGCCCCCCGCCACCACCAGTGGCTTGGCGTCCGGGGCATCCGTGACCTCCGCAGGCTGTTCCAGAAGGTCGAACATTTCGCCCATATCCACCAGCGCCTGCCGGATTTCACGGTAGACCGTGCCCAGAAAGTTCAGCGGTATGGTGATCTGGATCATATAGGCGTTGACCATGACGAAATCGCCCACGGTCAATGTGCCGTTCTGCACCCCGATGGCCGCCATCACCATGACCGCGATCAACCCGCTGGTGATCAGCAGCGACTGGCCGAAGTTCAGAAACGCAAGGCTGTAGTTGGTCTTGATCGCCGCCGCTTCATAGCCTTCCATCGCCGCATCATACCGCCGCGCCTCGCGGTCTTCGGCGCCGAAATACTTGACGGTCTCGAAATTCAGCAGGCTGTCGATGGCCTTTTGATTGGCATCGGTGTCCTGGTCGTTCATCTCGCGCCGCAGCTTTACGCGCCACTCCGTCACCGCAAAGGTGAACCAGACATACAGCCCGATCGTCACCGCGACGACGAGCAGATAGTAGATGTCGAACACCACCGCGAGGATGATCCCCACAAGCAGCAGTTCCAGCATCAGCGGACCAATGGAAAACAGCAGGAACCGCAGCAGGAAATCCACACCCTTGACGCCACGCTCGATGATGCGGGACAAGCCGCCCGTCTTGCGCGTGATGTGATAGCGCATGCTGAGCTTGTGAATATGCTGGAAGGTTTCCAGCGCCAGCATCCGCAGGGCGCGCTGCCCGACACGCGCGAACACCGCGTCGCGCAGTTGCTGGAACCCCACTGTCATCAGGCGGGCAACGCCATAGGCAACCGTCAGACCCACGGCACCCAGGGCCAGCATGGGCACGCCTTCCTGCGCCAGCGCATCCACCGCTCCCTTGTAAAAGAAGGGCGTGGCCACGGAAATCAGCTTGGACAGCAGCAACATCGCCATGGCCAGGATCACCCGGCGTTTCACCCACTCGGGGTCTTTCGGCCACAGATATGGCGCGACCTTGCGGATGGTGCGCAGCCCCGACTGGCGGTCACGCAGTTCGTCTTGTTTGGCACCCGCATCCGCGTTGCCATCGGGATCGACAGTGGTTTCGGCTGACATTACTGGTCCTGATTGTTCTCAGACCTGCTACGTAAGGCACCAACCGCTTGTTTGCCAGCCTCACAGGACAATAAATGAAAATACGCCCGCCCGGTGAAAACCGTCACGCGCACGGCATGGCACTGCGGGAACAACAGCGCGTCAGTCCCCCGGCAGGTCGAATATCTGGCCGGGGTAGATCAGATCGGGATCGCGGATCGCCCCCCGGTTGGCCTCGAACACGCGCACGTAAAGCAGACCTTCGCCGTAGCGGTCCCGTGCAATAGCCCAGAGGGTGTCTCCGGTCTGTACGGTCACGGCTGTGACCGGCCCACCGTTGCTGTCTGTCGCGGCGGCGAGAATGGCAGGCTCTTCGCGTTTGAACGGCGTTTCAAGGCGGCTGGTCACTTCTCCGGCGAAATTGACCTCGTCCACGCGCAACGTGTAGATACCCGCCTCCACCTGCTCGACCGACCCGCGCCAACCGCCGTCCAGCTCTGCCGGGATCGATGCGACGATGCGATTGTCGAGATAGACCCTGACTTCGGACGTACCGGCCACTGCGCGCCCGGCCAGCTGCACGTCACCGGTATCCGAATACCCGATGGTGTCGATCGCGATGTTGCTCGTGTCCTCCTGCTGGGCGGGCTGCAAAAGCTCGACCCCTTCGGAGGTGGATTTCAGGACAGCAACCCCCTGGGACGCCGGTACCCGGGGTTCAGGTGTCGCGGTCGCCCCGGGCGCGTCAGACGCCTCAAGGGCTGCCGTGTCGGTGTCATCCGCCCCCTGCAATGGCTCGGCTGCCTCCGTTGCATCAGGCGTCTTCTGGATGGAAGGCGCGTCACCATCCGGCACCTCGGCCGTCGCACCAACCTGACCGCCGCCGCCATCACCCGGCGGCGTCTCAACATCCGGTGCAGCCGCGCCCGCAATGACCACGGTATCCTGTTGCACCGGTGCGTCCGCCACGCCCGCCGGGGTGTCATCTGGCGCAACGGTCGTATTGCCCTCACCACGCGCTCCGGCGGCTTCACTGTTGCTGTCTTCCACAGGCGTATTGCTCTGTGCGGCCGGTTCCTCCGCCGCTTGCGCCACGACGGTTGCGCCTGACGCATCCTCCGTTCGCGCTGCAAGACGCGGCGTGTCATCTGGGTCGGACCCGGTTGTGTCACCACCGGCATCTGCGGTCGGTACCGGCAAGGGGGCAAGGATGATCTCGTCAACCGAGGCGACAACCGCATTGCCACCTTCAGCCTTCAGGGTCAGCACCTGCGCCTTGTCGCTTGGCGCCACAACACCAACGGCGGCAAAGGCCCCGCGGGTGTCGGCGATGGCGGTGGCGATTTCGACCCCATCCACCAGCACCGATACGCGGGAGCCGGGTTCAGCCCGCCCGGCGATAACGGCCAGACCATCCTCTTCCAGCCGCACTTCGTCGACGCTGGGGACAATCCCGGCCACGGTCTGCCCGCCCAAGTCTTCCGGCGTCTTGGCGGCGCTGGTGTCTGCTGTGTCCGCGGCGTCATCGCCCGCGGCTGCCCCAGGGGTCTCGTCGGCCGGCGCAGCGGGGCTTGCGGCCTGCGGTGTTTGCGCCGCAGGTACCGGCACGGCGGGCGCCGGTGCCGCTTGTTGATCCGGCGCTGGCACCGAGGCATCGGGCGCAACGACAGTGGCAAGCTCTTCCTGGCTGGGTGTCGTGTTGTCTTGCAACCCCATGTAGGTGCCCGCCGCGATCACCAGCGCGATCACGATCCCGGCCGTCAGCAGCCCCGTACCGCCAGATTTGTTGGCAGCGCCATCTTCGTGCATAACCGTCTCTTCTTCTTATTTGAACGCCGGTCTCGAGCAGACGGACAGGCGTTGAGCCTACATAACAACTGCTCTATCACCGGTCAAAACCCAGAGCGTCACATTTCCTTTAATAACAACAGCAAGAGATAGCCACATGAGACCGAAATCCGTTTGCGTATATTGCGGGTCCCGCGCCGGTGCTGACCCTGCCTACCTCAAGGACGCCCGGGATCTGGGGCGCGGGCTGGCGCAGGAGGGCTGGCGGCTTGTCTATGGCGCGGGTGACGTGGGGCTGATGGGCGCGGTCGCCAGAGAAGCGCAAAACGCGGGCGGCGAGACCTTCGGCGTGATCCCGCAGCACCTTGTCGCATGGGAGGTCGGCAAGACCGATCTGACCTCATATGTGGTCACCGAAACGATGCACGAGCGCAAGAAGGTCATGTTCATGAACTGCGATGCGGTCGTCGTGCTACCGGGCGGAGCAGGCTCGCTGGATGAGCTCTTTGAAGTGCTGACATGGCGCCAGCTCGGCCTGCATGAAAAGCCTGTTTTCCTCGTGAATACAAATGGCTATTGGGATCCGCTCATCCTGCTCTTGCAACATGTGACGCAACAGGGCTTTGCGGAGAATTCTCTGCATTCCTACTACAGCACCGTCCCCGATGCCGCTGCCGCGCGGACCGCCCTGCGTCGGGCGCTGTCCTGACGCAGCGCCGATACCGAGTAAAACGCCAGCGCCGTCCAGATCAGCACAAACGCCACCAGATGCCACTGCCCGAAGGGTTCTGAAAAAACGAAAACGGCGCAGGCGAATTGCAGGGTCGGGTTGATGTACTGCAGCAATCCGATCGTCGTCATCGCCAGCCTGCGCGCCGCGAAACTGAACAGGATCAGCGGCACCGCGGTGATCGGCCCGGCAAAGATCAGCAGCGCCATCGTGCGCATATCTTCACCAAAGACGGTCCCGGTATTGTGATAGGTTTGCAACAGAATGAAGCCGGCGACGGGAACCAGCAGCAGCACTTCCGCCGTCACGGAGACAACCGGCCCCACGTCCAGTTGTTTCTTGATCATCCCGTAAAGCCCGAATGTCAGCGCCAGAATTAGCGCAATCCACGGCGCGGTGCCCAGCCCCAGCGTCAGAACCATCACCGCCACCGTTGCAAGGCAGACCGCCGTCCATTGTACGGCCCCCAGCCTTTCGCCGAAGACCAGCCGCCCGATCACCACGGCAACCAGCGGATAGATGTAATAGCCCAGCGATGTCTGCGTCGTGCGCCCGGTCTGCACCGACCAGATAAAGAGCGCCCAGTTTGCCGCGATCATCAGCGATGCCACGGCGACCAGCCCGAAACTGCGGGACGTGTTCATGGAGCGCGTCACCTCGCGCAGACGCCCCTGCGCGGCCAGAACCACGCCGAAAAACGCCAGCGACCAGATCATCCGATGCGACAGCACCTCCATGGCAGGCACATGCGACAGCATCTTGTAGTACATCGGTGAGAGGCCCCAGATGGTGCAGGCCGCCACCATCGCCGCCACCCCCCTGGCCGCCCCGCTCATCATCGCCGCACTCCTTCTTGGTGCGGTTGTGGTCCGAAATCGGCGGGCCAACAAGCAAAAAGGCCCCGCCAAAGGGCAGGGCCTTGAAATTCAGGCGCGCGACGGTCAGAGCCGCGAGGCGACGTTCTCCCAGTTCACCAGATTGTTCAGGAAGTTTTCCAGATACGCGGGGCGCTTGTTGCGGAAATCGATGTAGTAGGAATGTTCCCACACATCGCAGCCCAGAAGCGCTGTCTGGCCAAAGCACACCGGGTTCACGCCGTTTTCGGTCTTGGTGACCTTCAGGCTTCCGTCGGTATCCTTGACCAGCCACGCCCAGCCAGAGCCGAACTGACCGGCACCGGCAGCGGAGAAATCCGCCTTGAACTGGTCGACCGAGCCAAAGCTTTCGGTGATCGCTTTTTCCAGCTCGCCAGGCATCGCGCTGTCGCCCGGCCCCATCATCTCCCAGAACTGGTTGTGGTTCCACAGCTGGCTGATGTTGTTGAAGATCCCGTTCTGCGCCACAGCGGACGCGTCATAGGTGCCCTTGATGATCTCTTCGAGGGATTTGCCGTCCCACTCGGTCCCCTCAATCGCCTTGTTGCCGTTCGTCACATACGCGTTGTGGTGCAGGTCGTGGTGATACTCCAGCGTCTCTGCGGACATGCCTTTTGCGGCCAGTGCATCATGGGCATATGGAAGATCAGGTAGTTCAAAAGCCATTTGGGGCCCCCTTTGGTGATTGAGATGGGTATGAGGTGACATGAAGCTCACCCGCTTATAAGTTCAAGTGTTAACGGGTGCAAAAAGTTCCTGCGGGGCCATTATTGTGTGCGCGGGGTGCATTTTCCTTTGCCCGAGAACCGATTGGGGTAATTCTCCGGCCGGGCATAGAGCGCGAACTTGTTGTTCTTCTTGTTGATCGTGGCGGAATAGTCGAAATAGGGAACCCGCTGATTGGCATCGTCTTTCGCATTCCTGATCGTCCAGCGAATGTCCAGCTTGTCCTTGGTATTGCGCACAACCTTCGCCTGCATCGGTTTCTGGTGGAAATACAGGATAACGGCGTCGATCACGGTCACCTGACCGTTCGCCTTGACCACGATACCGACCTTGTCGGATATCCAGTCCAGGTCCTTGCGTTTCTGGGTGATATCGCAGTCATAAAGCACTCCCTGCGCCAGCGCGGCCTGCGCGAAAAATGTCAGTGCAAGTGCGAGAATGGAGGTGCGTAGCATAAAGTATCCCAGTTTGAGTACGTGGTGCCGGTCAGTCGGCGCGTTTCGTGATTATTCCGTGCGTGTTGTGCAGGTGCCGGTGCCTGAAAAGCGGTCCGAATAGCCATCCGGCCGTGCGTGGACGGAAATCTTTCCGTTGGTTTTGATGGTTGCCTGATAGTCGAAGTAGCTGGTGCGCTGGTTGTGCCCGTTCACCAGACCTTTCACCGTCCAGTGGACAACGATTTTGCGATCCGTCCTGCGCACCCTGTCTGCCGCGATCGGCACCGAGTTGACGTGCAGAATGACGGCGTCACTTACCGTCGCGGTCCCGTCCGGCAGGATCACAACGGCAATCTTTTGCGAGATATAGCCGCCGCCCCTCTTGGTCTGTGTCATATCACAGTCGTAGAGAACCCCGTTCACCGCAGTCGCGCCCGCCTGCATGCCGACAGCACCTGCCAGCACAAGCAACACGGTTGTAAAAAAGCCTTTGGTCATCCGTCATCCGCAACATGCCATGCGCCTTTGCAACCGGACAGACCATCAGCCATGGCCGGGTGACGCATAATGCCACGCGCACGTGGCATTTCTCGGACGTTCTTGGCATTGACGCTAACTGGCGTCAACTCTCACGCGTGATAAAGGTGAACTTCTGATCCGGGCTGCGCCGAAATTTTCAGCAAATCAAAGACATACCGGGCCTGAGATCGAAAGCAGATGATCTGGAACGTATCCGCGTTCCGCATCCAGAAAGCCGCGGGAACCTGTGCCATGCGGGTGCGCCGGAACATGCCCGGCGTGAACGCCCCCGGGGACAGGTCGACGGGGCACAGCTTGGCCAGCACTTCGCGGGCGCGCGGGCCGCCAAGGCGGAAGGACGCGCGCGCATCCGATACATTCGCAACAAGCGCATGCTGGATCCCCAGCGTCTGTTGCATCTTCTCGATATTGGCCGCAACGGTCTCATAGGGGCAGAGCACCAGCAACTCGTCCGGGCTCATCCAGCAGATGCCCCGGTTTTCGACGCAATTGGCCTCTCCCTGCCCCGGCATGTCCACCGCAGCCACCCCTGTGGCCGCGTTCTTGACAGCGGCGGCAGACAGATCGCCCCGCAGTGTGATCATGCCCTGAAGCGGCACTCCGGTGATCGTGGCGATGCCACTGTCGGATGAAACGCCGTTCAGCGCGGTGACGGGATCAGACATTCCCCTTCTCCCCTTGCGTGTCGTAGAACACCGGATCGACGATCCGAGCCTTGTAGGTTGCCCCGTTGGTGCCCGGGAACTCGATGACATCACCCATCCGGTCAGGCCCATGCAGCACAAGGCCCATCGCGATCCCTTTGTCGAGATTGGGCGAATAATAACTGGAGGTCACGCGCCCGATCATGTTCTTCTGGCCATTGGCGTTTTCGCCATCGCCCACCGCATAGGCCCCATCCGGCAACACGGCACCGGAGAGGGTTTCCAGCCCGACCAGTTTCCAGCGGTCCGGGTCCGTCATGTGAGAGCGTTCCTGCGCGCGCTTGCCGAGGAAATCCTCTTTCTTCTTGGAGATCGCCCAGTGCAGCCCCAGATCCTGCGGAATCACCGTGCCGTCGGTTTCATCCCCGATCATGATAAAGCCCTTCTCGGCGCGCAGGATGTGCAGGGCTTCGGTGCCATAGGGCATCACGCCCAGATCGTGGCCCACCACCATCAGCGCATCCCAGAAGGCCTGCCCCTGGCCTGCATCCACGGCGATCTCGTAGCTCAACTCACCGGAGAAGGAGATACGGTAGACGCGGACCCTGAAGCCACCCAGTTCCCCATCGGCCCATTCCATGAACCCCAGCGCATCTTTGGAGACATCCATGCCCCCCAGCTTTTCCAGCGCCTTGCGCGCATTCGGCCCGACGACCGCGATCTGCGCATATTGCTCGGTCACATTGGCCACATAGACCTGCCAGTCCCACCATTCGGTTTGCAGCCACTCTTCCATATGGCCGTGAATACGCTCGGCGCCGCCCGTCGTGGTGTGGCAGAGGAAGGTGTCTTCGTCGATCCGCGCCACCACGCCATCGTCAATCAGGAAGCCGTTTTCCGAACACATCAGCCCGTAGCGGCATTTGCCGGGCTTCAGCGTGCTCATCATGTTGGTGTAGAGCATGTCGAGAAACTTGCCCGCGTCCGGCCCCTTGACGATCAGCTTGCCCAGGGTCGAGGCATCCAGCAGGCCGAGGTTTTCCCGCGCGTTCTTCGTCTCGCGCATGACCGCGTCGTTCACGCTCTCGCCCGCGCGCTGATAGCAGTAAGGTCTGCGCCAATGGCCCACCGGCTCCCAGTCGGCCCCGTTGGCGTCATGCCAGTCGTGCATCGGTGTGCGCCGCAGCGGCTGGAACACGGCATCGCGCGCCTCCCCGGCAATCGACCCCATGGAAATCGGTGTATAGGGCGGGCGGAACGTTGTGGTGCCGACCTGCGGAATGGAGGCATTCAGCGCGCCTGCAAGCGTCGCCAGCCCGTTGATGTTGCTCAGTTTGCCCTGGTCGGTCGCCATGCCGAGGGTGGTGTACCGCTTGGCATGTTCAACGCTCTCAAAGCCTTCCTGCGCGGCCAACTGCACATCCGACACTTTGACATCGTTCTGGTAATCGAGCCACGCCTTGCTGCGCAGTTCGACACCGGCACCCTGCGGCATCAGCCACACCGGCACCATCGGGGCCTCCTGCGTGCTCTCGCCCACCGGACAGGCGGTCTGTTTGACCTTGAACCCGGCAGCCGAGGCGGCAAGCTTGCCCGCCTGATCGCCGTCTCCCAGCACGTCGCCCAGCCGCAAGCTGCCGTTGGCCGCGCCCGCGGCGGTGACAAAGGGCTGTCCGTCCGCCCCCGTGGGCGCTTTGTCCACATCCGGCCGGAAATGCGCCTGCGCGTCGTCCCAGACCAGTTTGCCCCCGCAATGCGACCACAGGTGAACAACCGGCGACCAGCCCCCCGACATGGCAACCGCATCGCAGGCGATTTCCTCCAGCACGGCACCGGCGCCAGCCTGGCTGCAGATCGCGACCCCGGTGACCCGCTTGGTCCCCTGAACCTTGGCAAGGCCATGTCCCATGATCACCCGGATGCCCAGGGCCTTGGCCTGCTCCATCGCCGGGCTGTCTTCGGGCAGCACGCGGGCATCGACGATGACGGGCACGTTCAATCCTGCATATTTAAGGGCAAAAGCGGTCAGATAAGCGTCGTCGTTGTTAGTGACCACTACCGTCCGGTCGCCGGCAGCAACACCGTAATTGACCACGTAATCGCGCACCGCCGAGGCCAGCATGACGCCCGGAACATCGTTCCCGGCAAAGGGCAAGGGGCGCTCGATCGCGCCGGTGGCCGTGACAATGTGGGCCGCGCGAATGCGCCATAACCGGTGGCGTGGCCCCGGTTTTTCCGGCGCGTGGTCGCGCAGTTGTTCATAGCCCAGCACATAGCCGTGGTCGTAGACGCCCGCCCCCATCAACCGCTTGCGCAGGATGACATTGGGCATTGTTTCCAGTTCAGAAACGGTTTGGTCCACAAAGTTTTCCACAGGCACGCCATCAACAGTGCCGCCATCCACCGGTGCCCGCCCGCCCCAATGCGCGGTCTGTTCGACCAGCAGGACCTTCGCCCCGGTCGCCGCCGCGGATTTCGCCGCCTGCAACCCGGCAACGCCACCGCCGATCACCATCACGTCGCAGAAAAAGTGAAAATGCTCGTAGGTATCGGCATCCCGCGCCTTGGGCGCACGCCCCAGCCCCGCCGACTGGCGGATGATTGGCTCATAGACATGTTTCCACAGCGGTCGCGGGTGGATGAACATCTTGTAATAGAACCCAGCGGGCAGAAACCGGCTGAGGTGCGTGTTGATCGCGCCCACGTCGAATTCAAGGCTGGGCCAGTGGTTCTGGCTCTGGGCGCTCAGGCCTTCGAACAGCTCGGTCGTGGTGACCCGCTGGTTCGGTTCGAACTTGCCCTCGGCGCCAAGATTGACGAGACCATTGGGTTCTTCGGCCCCCGAGGCGACAACACCGCGCGGGCGGTGATACTTGAAGGAACGCCCCACAAGCATCTGGTCATTCGCCAGCAGCGCGGAGGCCAGCGTATCCCCCTCGTATCCGCGCAACCGCTTGCCATTGAAAGAAAAATTCAGCGCTTTTTGCTTGTTCAGCAGGCGACCGCCTGTGGCGAGACGAGTGCTCATATGTCGGACCTCACGGAACGCGGGGACACCATGTGCCCCGGGCAGAAATAACTCTTGTCGGCAGAAACGAGACCACGGCTCATTTAAAGAGCCTCCATGACCAGCCCGGCCGCTCGCCGGTGATCTTGTCGCAGATCTCCTTGGGGGGCTCGTAGGTCTGCGCGGCATAGGTCCCGAAGACCTGAAGCGTCGTGGTGCAGCGCGCGGCATGGAACCATTTGCCGCAGCCGTAGGCATGGCGCCAGCGTTCGAAATGAACGCCCCGCGGGTTTTCCCGCATGAACAGGTAATCCTCGAAGTCATCGTCGGAGGCCCCCGGGCCGAACCGCTTCAGGTGCGCCTCCCCGCCGCCATGGAATTCGGTTTCCTCCGCGGTCACGCCGCAGACAGGACAGGTGAGGGTCAACATGAGTTCTCTCCGGCGATCCGGGCTGGACACACCAAAAAGGCGGGCGCCGCAAGACGCCCGCCTCTGGCGGTCCGCACAATGAAGTGGGAGTTATTCGACGACAGCCGGTGCTGTTTCAGCAGGGGCTGCTGGCGCGGACTCGATGGCCGCAGGGTCACCTGCGGCTTCGGGATCGGTTGGGACGGTTCCGGTGCCAAGCACTGCCAGCAGGAAGACAAATGCGCCAATAACCACCAGCGCGATGAAGATGCCTTTACCACTGACGCCGTCGTTGTGGGTCGTATAGTCAGCCATTGTTCTGTCTCCTTGTTACGGGAGGCCAGTTTGGAAGGCCGGTGCGCAGTCGCAAGGGCGGCGGAAAACCCCGGTGGTTTTCGGCAAGCCCAAGCCGCCCGGGCGCGAATGCGGCGGCCAAAAGACGCCGATTTCGCCGATCCGGGCCCCAGACATGCAAAACCGTCCGGACGCCGCGGCATCCGGACGGTTTCACAATGGCCCGAAACGGGCGGGTCAGTTACCGGAAATGGCCTCGGCAGCACCTTCGATGGCCGTATCAGGGCCTTCGACGGACAGGCCTTCTCCGCCCGAAAGCATGATATAGGCCAGAATGCCGACAACGACGACAAGCCCACCCACGATGAAGGCAATGCCGGTATTCCCGGATTTCGATTGTGATTGTTCGGACATTGTGTTGCTCCTTTTCGCTTTACGATTGAAAAGACAACAAAAAGCGGGCGCAAAAGGTTCCGATCTGATTTTCGGGCGGCCCTGTCGCCAAACCCGTTTACTGCCGCTACACTTGGATGCGAAAGGAGCGTCACATGAGCAAGGAAATGGGGGCTGTTCTGGTTTTCGGCGCGATTGCAGTGATTGCCATCGTCATGCTGGTGTTGGAGCGGCGCGCCGTTGCCGCGCGCAAGGCCGCCCGCGGAGGGCGCGAGGTGGATGTGAGCAGCCTGATCGCCTTCGGTTCGGCGGCAGGCGAAGGCAGCAAAACCCGCGCCGACGACACGTAAGCTGTGGGCGATACGTTTTATCTGATTGCCCTGGCCGGACTGATGTTGCTGGTTGTCTGGGTCGTTTTGCGCGGCATGAGCCGCAAACCCGACGGGAGCAACAACAAGCGCAATATCGGAGGCGGCCCCGGATCCGATCCCTGACATCAGTGCGCCACCCCGGCGGCGACGCTTTCGTCGATAAAGCGGCCTTCGCCGAAACGCTCCAGCCCGAAGGCATCCGTCAGCGGCCCATGGCCTCTGGCGATCAGTTCCGCCATCGCCCAGCCCGACCCGGGTGTTGCCTTGAACCCGCCGGTGCCCCAGCCGCAGTTGATAAAGACATTCTCCACCGGGGTTTTCGACAGGATCGGCGAACGGTCCCCGGTGATGTCCACGATCCCGCCCCATTGGCGCAGCATCTTCAGGCGGCTGACCATCGGGAAGGTTTCGACCAGCGCGCGCACGGTTTCCTCGATGTGGTGAAACGATCCGCGCTGGGTGTAGTTGTTGTAGCCATCCGTGCCGCCACCGATGACCATCTCGCCCTTGTCGGACTGGCTCATGTAGCCATGCACGGTGTTGGCCATCACCACCACATCCATGCAGGGTTTGATCGGCTCCGACACAAGCGCCTGAAGCGCCACGGATTCAATCGGCAGCCGAAAGCCCGCCAGCCCCGCCACATGGCCCGAATTGCCGGCCACGACAATGCCCAGCTTGTCGCAGTCAATCGCGCCCTTGGAGGTGTCGACGCCCACGACGCGGCCGTCCTCGCGACGAATGCCCGTGACCTCGCATTGCTGGATCACATCCATGCCCATGTCCGAGCAGGCCCGCGCATAGCCCCAGGCCACCGCATCGTGCCGCGCCGTGCCGCCGCGCGCCTGCCAGAGACCGCCCAGCACCGGGTAGCGCGGCCCGTCGATGTTGATGATCGGCACCAGCTCCTTCACGCGGGTCGGATTGATGAACTCGGTTTTGACGCCCTGCAACGCATTGGCATGGGCGGTGCGCTGGTACCCCCGCACCTCGTGATGGGTCTGGGCCAGCATGATCACGCCGCGCGGGCTGAACATCACGTTGTAGTTCAGGTCCTGACTCATGGTTTCGTAGAGCGACCGTGCCTTTTCATAAAGCGCCGCAGACGGGTCCTGCAGGTAATTGCTGCGGATAATCGTGGTGTTGCGCCCGGTGTTGCCACCGCCCAGCCAGCCTTTTTCAAGGATCGCCACGTTCTTGATGCCAAAGCGCTTGCCAAGATAATAGGCCGTGGCCAGACCATGCCCGCCTGCCCCGATGATGATCACTTCGTATTTGGCCTTCGGCTCGGCCTTGCGCCACGCCCGTTCCCAGCCCGTGTGGTACCGCGCAGCTTCCCGCGCCACGGCAAAGACGGAATATCGTTTCATGGCAAGACCACCCCAAGACGAAGGAACCGGATTCGCGCCGGCATTCAGATTGACACTGTTCTGCGTTACTCGCTGAAAAAGAGGATACTGAGCGCGTCGCTTTCTAACAAGTTTGCGACACCTTGCGCAATTGCGACAGTTGCACGCGCAGGCGTGATCATTTGTCTCTTTTGCCCCGGCGCTTTGACGGATACATCAGGGACGGAGGGAGCGTGCGATCATGACGATTTTCTGGATCATTGCAGGCGGCTTGGCGTTGATGGTGGCGCTGGCACTGGCGGCGGGTCTGCGGGCGCCGCGCAAGGGGCTGGTTGACCCTGCCGCAGCTTACGATCTGCGGGTCTACCGTGACCAACTGCGCGAAGTCGACAAGGACCTTGCGCGCGGCGTTGTCAGTGCGGCGGATGCCGAACGCGTCCGCGCCGAGGTCTCGCGCCGCATCCTCGCGGCTGACGCGGCGCTGGGGGCCGATACCATCTCCGCCGATGCCGGCAAGGGGGCGCCGGGTATCGTCGCCGCTGTGCTGGCGGTCGTGCTGATGGGCGGCAGCATCGCTCTTTACACGCAACTGGGCGCGCCCGGATACGGCGATCTGGCGCTGCAAAACCGCATCGAGATGGCCACGCAAGCGCGCGAAAACCGGCCCAGCCAGGACGCCGCCGAAGCCAGCCTTCCGGCAGCACAGGTGCCCCCCGCCGCAAGCCCCGATTACGTCGCTCTCGTCCAGCAGCTGCGCGAAACGGTTGCCCGCCGCCCGGACGATCTGCAGGGACATATCCTGCTGGCCCAGAACGAAGCGAACCTCGGCAATTTCGCCGCCGCCGCGCGCGCGCAATCCCACGTGCTGCGCATCAAGGGCGACAACAGTTCCGCCTCCGACTACGTGGATTACGCCGATATGCTGGTGCTGGCTGCCGGCGGCTATGTCTCTCCGGAAGCGGAAACCGCGCTGACCGCCGCGCTCAATCTGGACCGGACCAATGGTTCAGCACGCTATTACCTTGGCCTGATGATGGCGCAGACCGGTCGCCCGGATACCGCCTTCCGCCTGTGGGACGCCCTGTTGCGCGAGGGACCGGAAGACGCGCCGTGGATCGCACCCATCGTCGCCCAGATCGAAGAGATGGCAGAGCGGGCGGGTGTGAACTACCAGTTGCCCGAAATCGGTGACGGGCGCGGCCCCACCGCCGCCGATGTCGAAGCAGCCCAGGACCTCAGCCCCGCGGAACGGCTGGAGATGATCCAGAGCATGGTAACCGGCCTGTCGGAACGGCTGGCCACCGAGGGCGGCACGGTGCAGGACTGGGCGCAGCTGATCAGCGCGCTCGGCGTTCTGGGCCAACGCGCGCAGGCGCTCGCAGTGTATGAGAACGCGGTCGAGGTGTTTGCCGGGGATACCCGCGCACTGGACCTGTTGTTGCGGGCCGGGCAGCGCGCGCAGGTCGCCGAATGATCTATGACGAGATTTCCGGCTTCGTAGCAGCCCTTGCCCCGATGCGCAGCCTGGCGGGGCTGGACCTGGGCACCGTGACCATCGGCGTGGCCGTGTCGGACACGTTTCTGTCCGTCGCCACGCCGCTTGAGACCATCAAGCGGCGCAAGTTCACGCTCGATGCGGCACGGCTGGCCGAGATCATCAGCGAGCGGAACATCGGCGGGCTGGTTCTGGGCCTGCCGCGCAACATGGACGGCACCGAGGGGCCGCGCTGCCAGTCCACCCGTGCCTTTGCCCGCAACCTCGACCGGGCCGATGGCATCGGGGTGCCGATCACCTTCTGGGACGAACGCCTGTCGACGGTGGCCGCTGAACGCGCCCTTCTGGAGGCGGATACGTCGCGAAAACGTCGCGCGCAGGTTATTGATCACGTGGCGGCCGGGTATATCTTGCAGGGAGCTTTGGACCGTATCCGGGTGATCCGGATGACTGCGGAAGGACACGCATGACCGACGATATCTGGCGCCGCGACGAGGTCGAAAGCCCTTGCATCAAGGTCTGCGTGGTGCATCCGGAGGCGCGCATCTGCACCGGCTGCCTGCGGTCGATCGATGAAATCACGCAATGGTCGCGCATGAGCCCCGAGGCGCGCCGCGCGATCATGACCGAACTGCCCACCCGCACCGGCCTGATCACCAAACGAAGGGGCGGCCGCGCCGCCCGTTTGGCGCGCTGATCTGGGCGTCAGGTCGCGCCTTTGGCATCAAATCGCTGCTTTCGGCGGGATTACCCGTATTCCCGCGACAATCGGGCCAGTGTCTGATCAAAGACTTCTGAAAAGCTCCGGAACCGTGGCGGCATACCGCGCAATTGCCGCAAATTAGACGTATTGCGCCTGTAGCGAAATGGCGACGAAAGTGAACAGCGCGCCCCAGCGCGCGCACCAGAAAGGAAAGCTGCCTGTGTTGACATATCTGAAAATCGGCGCCTCTGCCTTTGCGATCTCGGCTTTTGTGCTGGCGCCTGCTGTCGTGGTTGTCACCGCCGAGCCCGGTTATGCCAAAAGCGAAAACGCCGGCGGCAATGGTAATGGCGGCGGCAACGGCGGCGGCAACAAGGGGGGCGGCCAAAAGGGCAGCGACGGCAATAAAGGCAAAAGCGTCGGCAAGGGCGGCGACAAATCCCGCGGCAAAAGCGCCGCGCGCGGCAGCTTCAAATCCGACGTGAAGGCGCTCGGCCGCGATATCAGCCGCGGCTTCGGGCTTTTCGGGGACAAATCGACCAAATCGGCCACCAGAAAACCCGGTAAATCCGTGCGGGCCCCGGCGACGTCGCCCAAGCCTCCCAGCAGACCGGACAAGACCCGCACCGCTGACGCGCAGACCAAGGGCGCCCTGCACCCCAGCAACCTGGGCAAACTCAACGGTGCGATCAACGCCAGCCCGAACGCCAAGGCCGCGCATATCGCCAATGGCAATTTCAACGGCCCCGTCGGCATCGCGGCGGCGCTGGCGCTGGCGGATTACAATCTTGACGCAGCCACCGGCGCATATGCGGCGGCGCAAGACGCTCTGGACCTCGCCGAGGCGCTGACGCAAGCGCAGGCGCTGATCGACAACGCGCCGACCGCGCAAGAGACCGAGGCGGCAAAGGAGATCCTTGCCGATCCCTCCGCCACACAGGCAGAGATCGCGGCTGCCACCGAAACCCTGGCCTATCCCGACACCACCGAGGCTGCGGCATTGATCGCGGGCACCCCTCGTCCCGATGACGAGGCATTGGCCGAGGCACAGGCGATCGTGCACGCGGGTCCGCCCGACGCAGACGGCGTGATCACCGCAGAGACGGCTGTTCTGGACGCCTACAAAGGCACGCTCACCGAAGAGGACGCGGCGAAAGTTCTGGACGCGGTGCGCGCCGCCAATCCCACCGATGATGCCATCGCCGCCGCGCTTGCCAAGGGCGAACCCACCAAAGACGGCGCGGGTGAAACGGACGTACCGCAAGATACCGACAGCGCCATGGCCAAGGATACGCCGCCCGACCAGGGGTGACGTGACGGTCCACCGCCACAGTGCGATCAGATCGCGGCCCGTTGAGGGAAATGCGCCTGTAGGTCCCCAAAAATGATCCCGACCGCTTGCCGCCTGCGCCCGCAGAGATGCCCCGCGCGTGCAGGCAGACAGTGGGGGCTGAACCCGCTCAGGCGTCGCTGCGCGCCAGATAGGCCCTGATTTCATCCTTCAGGCGCATGCGCTGCTTGCGCATGTCCGTCAGATGATCGTCGGCAGTCGGTTCCACGTTGGTTTCGGCCCGGTGCACATCGCGATTGATCGCGTGATAGGCATCCGCCAGCCGCGCGAAATGCGCATCGTTCTGACGCAGGGCTGCGATCTGGTCAGCCGCGTCGGGAAAGTCTTCGGCCAGTTCATGTGGGGTATGGGTCATATAATCGCCTTGTTACTTCTTGCGGATTTTCGGGTGAAGGGAAGTGGCCAGAATATGGTCCGCCGCATGCACGACGGTCTCGGCCTGGTGAACGATCTTGGGGTCGGGCTGCCGGGCCACGCTCTCGTCCTTGTCGGGATAGTCAAGGCAGGACAGGAAGTGGCGCATGCAGTTGAGCCGCGCGCGCTTCTTGTCGTTGGACCGGATGACCGTCCAGGGGGCATCGGCGGTGTTGGTGTAAAAGAACATCGCCTCCTTGGCCTCCGTGTAATCGTCCCACTTATCAAGGCTCGCCCGGTCGATGGGCGACAGTTTCCACCGTTTCAACGGATCGGTTTCGCGCGCGGCAAAGCGTTTGCGCTGCTCGTCCTGCGTAACCGAGAACCAGTACTTGAAAAGCCGTGTCCCGCTGCGCACCAGCATCCGTTCGAACTCCGGCGTCTGGCGCATGAATTCGAGGTATTCATTGGGCTCGCAGAAATCCATCACCCGCTCGACGCCCGCCCGGTTGTACCAGGACCGGTCATAGAGTACGATTTCACCATTGGTCGGCAAGTGTTTGACATAGCGCTGAAAAAACCACTGACCGCGTTCTTCCTCGGTGGGTTTGTTAAGCGCCACGACCCGCGCGGCCCGTGGGTTCAGATGCTCCATGAAGCGCTTGATGGTGCCGCCCTTGCCCGCCGCATCGCGCCCCTCGAAAAGCATCACGAACTTCTGGTCGGTCTCCTGCACCCAGTGCTGGACTTTCAGCAGTTCAACCTGCAAGGCCGCCTTCTCCGCCTCGTAGTCGACGCGTTTCATGCGCTCGGCATAGGGGTACTCCCCCTGCTCAAAGCCCAGAATTTCCGCGCCCTCGGCCTGATGGGGTTTTACCGCTGCGGGTATGTCGATGTGTTGTGCCATAGTGCCTCCGTTCCGGTCATCGGAATTAGACACCTTTTGAACGCCTGCGTCCTTGATCTCGGTCAACCTGAGGGCGCGCGTGTCACGCTCCGGTCTGCCGCCCGGATCAGAGCTTTTTGATCAGGCTGGGCAGCCTGCGATAATCCAATATGATGATCAGACTGGGGCCTACCGGGTTCTGATCGTCCATCAGCACGCCTTCGTAGGCCTCCAGCGCAGTTTTCGCGCCCTCGGTATCGCCCAGCATATCAGGTGTCATCATCGCGTTTATCTGCTCATCGGTCAGCTGTTTATTCTGTTCGGGATCGCGCAAGATATCCTGATTTTCCTGGCTGATCGGGCCGCCCTTATACCCGATCTCCAGACCTTTGGTGCCGCGCAGGGATTTCAGGAAATGCATATGTTCGGGCACGATGTCCCGGTCCATCTTGCCCGCCAGATTGTTGCGGTCCACCCCGCTTTTCTGCGCCGCTGCCTTGCGCATCTTCTGCGCGGCCAGACCCTGCGCCCAGTGATACCAGCCGCCCAGGCTCGCGCCCAGCAGCTCGACGATCTGCTTGGTCACCACCGCCCCGGTCGGGTGCCATTCCAGCACACCCGGCACGCCGGAAAACTTGTGATGGCCCAGCATAAGTCGATAAAGATCCTCGAAATAGGCCTTGAGGTCATCGGGATTGGCCGGTTGACCAATCTCGCCGGTGACATGAAGATCCGCCCAATTGCGGTTAGGGCCGGTTTCGATCGAGCCGGTAAAGACGCCCTGCTTCAAGGGTGTTTTGTGAAACTCCACGTCGTCCGGCGGGGGGTGGTCCTCGACAATCTGCGGCTCCGCCACAGCCCCGGCACCGGCATCGACGTCCAGATCAAGGTCGGTCCGCGCCACGGTCACTGGCCCGTCGCTGCCTTCAAACTCGACGCTGTAGCTGTCTGTGGCATTGTTATCCGACACCACGATACGCCCCCGCCGCCCAGTGCCATCCCGCACCCGGGTGCCGGGCTCCAGCCCCGCGCCCACAACGCGCTGAACCGGCATGAGGGATCCCGCGCGCGCATCCGCCCGACGTTGCAGCGCGCCCAGCGCCGCGGTGCTTGGGCTGGCCTTGGCTTTCCGGGCCAATGTCTGCAACGGGGTGCCGCCCGGCCGGGTCACCGACACCGTTGCCGTGTCAGCCTGCGTCGCGCGCGCCTTGTCAGCCTTCATCCTGCCACACCTTCCCTGCCCGTCTCAGCCATTGCGTCACCCTATCCTGGATGCCTGCGCCGCCAAAGCCCTCTCGCACCGCCTTACCGCGCCTGAAGTTTCCGGGCTTCCTCCCCGGCCAGTTTCAGCAGCTGTTTCATGAAGGGCTTGTCCAGATCGTCCTGACGAACCGCGGCATACAGCCGGCGCGTGATACCCTCCCGGGTCAGCGGCCGGGTGATGTAATCGGAGGAGTATTTCACCTCGCGCACCACCCAGTCGGGCAACACCGACACGCCGCGGTTCGACGCCACGAGCAGTAGGATCACCGCCGTCAGTTCCACCTGCCGAATCGCAGCCGGTTCGACCTTCGCCGGGATCAGAAGCTGGCTGAACACGTCCAGCCGCGTGCGCTCCACCGGGTAGGTGATCAGGGTCTCTCCCCGAAAATCCGCCGCGTCCACATAGGGTTTCTGGGCCAGCGGATGTGTGCTCGCGGCAACGAAAACAGGCGCATAATCAAAGAGTTCTACAAATTCAACGCCGGGCAGATCCTCCGGATCGGAGGACACCACCAGATCGACTTCTTCCTTCAGCAGCGCGGGCAGCGCATCAAAGGCCAGCCCCGGGCGGATATCGACATCCACGTCCGCCCAGTTCTTGCGAAACTTCTCCAGCACCGGGAACAGCCATTCGAAACACGCGTGGCACTCGATCGCGATGTGCATCCGGCCGGTGCTGCCCGCGCGCAGACCGGTGAACTCATCCTGCAGGGCCTGCACCTGGGGCAGAACCTGCTGTGCGAGCTTCAGCAACCGCATCCCGGCGGGGGACAGTTTCAGCGGTTTCGAGCGGCGCACGAAAAGCTCGACCCCGGCCTGATCCTCCAGCCCCTTGACCTGATGGCTCAGCGCCGACTGCGTAATGTGCAACTGATCCGCCGCGCGCGCCAGCCCGCCGGCCTCGTGTATGGCCTGAATCGTGCGCAGGTGCCGGAACTCGATATGCATATGATCCTCATGTTAAAGATGAGAGTTATGAATTTGTCTCACGATCCGGGGTGTGGCACAAGGGAGGAAATCAAGAGGAAACCACCGATGCCCACGCCATCCGTTTCGTTCGAAGTCTTCCCGCCCCGCTCGATTGATGCGTCTTTCAAGCTGTGGGAGACCGCGCAGGCGCTGGCCCCGCTGAACCCCCGGTTCTTTTCGGTGACCTATGGCGCGGGCGGCAGCACCCGAGATCTGACCCATGATGCGGCCTATACGCTGCGCAAATCCTCCGGGCTGCCGGTGGCCGCGCATCTGACCTGCGTCGGGGCCTCAAAGGCCGAAACCATGGCAACCGCGCAGCGTTTCGCCAAGGCCGGTGTGACGGATATCGTCGCGCTGCGCGGTGACGCCCCCGAGGGCCAGGACCGTTTCCAACCGCACCCCGATGGCTTTGCGAATTCCTGCGAGTTAATCGAAGCGCTGGCGCAAACCGGGCAGTTTACCCTGCGCGTCGGCGCCTACCCCGAAAAGCACCCTGACGCGGCCAGCCAGCAGGCCAATATCGACTGGCTCAAAGCCAAGGTCGACGCGGGCGCGGACGAGGCCATCACGCAGTTCTTTTTCGAAACGGAGACGTTTTTGCGCTTCCGCGATGCCTGCGCCAGGGCGGGAATCACTGCCCCGATCACCCCGGGCATCCTGCCGGTGATCAACTGGACCAACGCGCGCAAGTTTGCGCTGCGCTGTGGCGCATCGATTCCCGCGTGGCTTGATCAGGCCTTTGACGCGGCGATCCGTGACAACCGGCACGACCTTCTGGCCAAAGCCATATGCGCCGAGATGTGTTCCGATCTGGTGGACGAAGGTGTGGAGAACCTGCATTTCTACACATTGAACCGCCCGGAGCTTACCCGGGAAATCTGCCATGCCCTTGGCGTCACCCAGGCGGTGACAGGCGTACGGGACGTCGCGTAACCCTTGTGAGCGAAAGAAGAAAAGGCCTAGCCTTCGGGACAAGATACCTGTCTCGGAGAACGCCATGCCCATCGCCAGAAGCCCCGCGGACCTGCCGCCGCCACAGATGATCCTGAAGCGATCGGGGCTGGAATTCATGCAGGCCATCCTGTCGGGAGAGGAATGCGGGCCACCGATTGGTGAGACGATGGGATTCACCCTGACGGAGGTTTCCGAGGGCCGGGCGGTTTTTTCCGGCACACCGGAGTTCAACGTGACGAACCCGATGGGGACGGTACATGGCGGGTGGTACGGTGCCTTGCTGGACAGCGCGCTGGGATGTTCGGTGATGACCTGCGTGCCGCGCGGGTCGGTCTATACAACCCTCGAATACAAGGTGAATATCCTGCGGAACATCCCGATTGGCACTGCTGTTGTCTGCACGGCAGACGTCGATCATGCGGGGCGATCCACCGGGGTCGCTCATGGCGAGATACGCGGGCGCGATGACGGCCGGCTCTACGCCACGGGGTCAACAACCTGCATCATCATGAAAATGACCTGACAGCCCGGCGTCATTTCAGGCCAAGGGTTGCACTTTCCCATGAGTTCTCCTGTTATGCGGGCACAGGCCTGCGGCAGCCTCCCCAAGGGGACGGGTGCACAGCAATAACAAAAATGCGGTATGCCCATGGTAATTGCAGTTTCAGCCCATAAGATCGCCTATATGGCGGTGCCGAAGGCTGCCTGCACCTCGGTGAAGGCGGCACTTGCGTCCATCGATCCGGGTGCGCCGGTCACCCTTGAGCAGGTCGCGCAGGATCATGATCTGATTCACAAGGCCTACCACACCCGGCGTTTTCGGCCGCACAGGTGGCGCAAATACAGCGACTGGTGGCGCTTTACCGTGGTACGCGATCCGCTGAAACGGCTTCTGGCGGTTTATTCCGACCGGGTGGATGGCCGCAAAGACCTGCTGAAGAGCCCCAGGATCCGGCGGCAAAGCGACGTCACGGATGACCCGGATCCGGATTTCTTCTTTCAGAACATCGAAACCTACATGCAGCTGTCTTCGGTGATAAAGCATCACGCCTTGCCGACGCGGCTGTTTGTCGGGGTGCAGCCGCTGGATTTCGACGCGGTCTATACGGTGGCGCGCATACCGGACCTGCAGAAGGATCTGTCGGCACGGGTTGGACATCCCGTCACTGTCCCGCGCTTCAATTCCAGCAAACGCCCGCTGCGGCTCGACGATCTGACCCCCCGGACGCAGGCGGTGATCGGCACCTTCCTGCAACCGGAATACGAGCATCTGGCCGCCTATTACGACAATCCGTTCACCTGAGCGGTCAGGCGCGTTTCAGGCCGCGCATGATCCTGCGTGGCGTTGGCAAGGCCGCCGCCCGTATCGCCACGCTGTCATGCAGACGCTCGGACCCGTCGGTCCCCACTTTTCTGGCCCGGCGGGAAATGAACCATTTGCCATACCCCCGGAAGGTCCCGGTTGAGGGCGCCGTGGCATCCTGCGCAAACCGCCGGGCCCATCCGTCCGGCAGCGGCAGGCCGCGGATCTGCGCCCGTTCCAGCATCCACACCAGCGGGATGTTCGCGAGGCTGCGGGCGACCTCGTAGCCGCCCAACTGTCCACCGACATCGCCATGCGTGCCGGGAAACCACATCTGCTCCACATGACCCTCGAACGCATCGGGCGAGGACCACATGACCGGCGCGTAGACCACGCGGGTCTCGTCCAGCGCCAGCGCATGATACCCGGCCTTGACGTTATGGCTGAGGTGATGGTTGTGGAAAGCATGGCGTTTTTCGCTCAGACGCCACAGCACCGGCGCATTGAAACCCAGCGATTTGACCGTATCCCACACCCCGATCATCTCGATCTCCACCCCGGTCAGACAATGGGCCGAAACGAAACTTCGGGCGCTGGTACTGTCGGGATCCCCTTCATAGTGGCGGTAGACATCGCGGATGTTGCGCTCCGTCGCTCCCTCCGCGCGCAGCAGCCCCATCCGGTCGATCACCCCCGCGAGACTGCGCACCGCATAGGCGCCGCGCGAATAGCCCATCAGGAAAATCTTGTCGCCAGGCCGGTACCGCGAGGCAAGATAGCCATAGGCGCGGCGTATCTGACGGTTGATCCCCCGACCCTGCATCACATCCACGGCGGACCGCCAGTTGCTCCATTGCAGGCCGGGTTCGTAGTAGATCGACAGCGGGCTGCCCACTTCGCGGCACAGGTGATACGCGCGCCCGGCGTTGGTTTCGCACCCTGGTTTCAGCGACGACATGGTGCCATCGAGGATCACGACATGAACAACCGGGCCGCGTCTTGGGCCGAAATCGCTGTCGGGCCGGCGCCAGAACCTGCTGCGCAGCCAGCCGAGCCATCTGTTATTCCGCCGCGAGGACCTCACTGTGCAACAGCTCCCAAACTCTATGCGGGGTAAACGGCATGTCGGCCTGCCGCACGCCCCGCTCCCAAAGCGCATCCTGTACCGCGTTGGCAACAGCGGCCAGCGCGCCAACGGTGCCCGCTTCGCCACATCCCTTCATTCCCATGATGTTGGCCGTGGATGGCACCGGTTCCGATGTAAAACTAATAGTGGGCACGTCGTCGGCACGCGGCAAGGCGTAGTCCATGAACGATGCCGTGAGCAACTGGCCGTCTTCATCAAAGACAACATGCTCGGTAATCGCTTGCCCGATGCCCTGAACCACCCCGCCATGCACCTGACCTTCGGCCAGCATGGGGTTGATAAGATTGCCAAAATCATCAACAACAGTATAGCGGTCCACGGTTACTCTCCCGGTCTCCGGGTCCACCACTACCTCTGAAACATGGCAACCGTTGGGAAAGCTTCGGGCAGGCAGCGTGGCGCGGGCCTCATGCGTCAGCAGATCGTCACGACCGGCCGCGCGGGCCATCTCCGCAACCTCCAGCATCGTCGGCGTCAGGTTCGACCCATCGGCGCGAAACCGTTCATCGTCAAAGCTGATCTCGGACGCAGGCACGCCCATTTCATCCGACAGGAAGGCGGTGAATTTCTCCGTCATCTCGGCAACCGCCGCCAGTGTCGCGTTGTTCTGCACGGTGACGGAGCGGGACCCGCCGGTACCGCCGCCCGTGGCGATCAGGTCGCTGTCGCCCTGCACCACGGTGATCATTTCTGCCGGGATTCCGGTCTGATCGGCCAGGAAAGACGCATAAACCGTCTCATGTCCCTGCCCTGTGGATTGCGTGCCCACGTAAATCGTCACCGTACCATCCTCATTAAATGTCACCTTCGCGCCTTCCGAAGGATCACCCAAAATACTTTCAATATAGTAACACAAACCGACGCCCCTGAGCAGTCCCCGCGCCGCATCGGCTTTTTTGCGCGCATCAAACCCGGACAGATCGGCCTCCGCGACGCCGCGGTCCATCACCTTGTCAAAGTCGCCGACATCGTAGGTTTCGCCCACGGTGGTGGCATAGGGGAACTGGTCGGGCTTGATGAAATTGCGCCGCCGCAACGCGATCGGGTCCACCCCCAGCTCGCGCGCCGCACGGTCCATCAGGCGTTCCAGCACGTAAATCGCCTCGGGTCGTCCCGCACCCCGGTAGGCATCGACATAGGTGGTGTTGGTATAGAACCCCTCGACCCGCAGCCACGTGTTCGGCACATCGTAAACGCCCGACAGCACCCGGCTGAACAACTGGCTCTGAATGTACTGCGCGAAATGGCTGTTGTAAGCGCCCATGTTGCAGCGTGTGTGCACGCGGTAGCCGGTAATCCTGTGGTTTTCGTCAAAGGCAAACTCGGCGGTCGAGGTCAGATCGCGGCCCGCGTTGTCCGACAGCATCGCCTCGGTGCGCTCCGACATCCACCGCACCGGCCTGCCCACGGCGCGCGCGGCCTGCGCGGCAAGCGCATATTCGGGATAGGGAAACCCCTTCATCCCGAACCCGCCGCCAACATCCGGCGTGGTCACCCGGACCCGCTCTTCGGGCAGCGCCAGCGCCCTGGCGATGAATTCCTTCTGCCCCCAGACACCCTGGCCGCCCAGAGAGACATGCACCCTGTCGCCCTCCCACTCGGCAAAGCAGCCGCGCGGTTCCAGCGAGTTCACGATGATCCGGTTGTCGCCAACCTCCAGGCTGACCGTTCTGGCCGCCGCCCTGAAGGCCGCGTCGGTGGCCGCTTCATCACCAAGGCCCCAGTCGAACGCCCGGTTGTCCGGCGCCTCGTCATGCACCGCTGTGCCGCCGGTGGCCAGATCCATCTTGGCCGGCAGATCCTCGTAGTCCAGTTCGATCATTTCCGCCGCATCGCGGGCCTGGTCGAGCGTGTCGGCCACGATAAACGCAACCGGCTCGCCGACAAACCGCATCTTGTCTTTCGCCAGCAACGGGCGCTTGGGGGCGGCACCGGCGGAACCATCGCGATTTTTCACCGTCGCCCCGAACATATTGATGTCCATGCCCGCCGCTTCGAGATCGGCGACCGTCAGCACCGCGTGAACGCCATCGGCATCCCGTGCCGCATCGACGTTCAGACCCGTGATCGTGGCATGCGCAACCGGCGCCCGGAAGACGAAGGCCCGCAGCGCGTTCTCCGGGGCGATATCATCGACATAGCGGCCATGTCCGGTCAGGAAACGCAGGTCTTCCACACGTGTGATTGATTGTGATTTGCCAAACTTTTCCATGGAAGGCTCCTTTTATGCCGGGTGCGATCCCGCGGACACTAGCGGCCCAAGCGCGCTTGTCCAGTGGTCGCCAATGCTACGGGGACGAATGCCGCCTGCGGGATGCAGACGCGCGCCTCACTGCCTCCCGACGACTTAGGAACCCGGCGGCACAACGGCAAGTGGGTGATCCGCGATCATGACCATTCGGCGCGGTGGCAGCCCTTCGCCCTGCGCGACGACCGCCGCGCGAAGGCCCCGACCCGCCATAGCGCGATGACAGCCGCAGCCGCGGAACCGTCCGAATCCGACCCCGCACCGGGTCGCAAACAACAAAGCGGTGGTGGCGCGCCTGCGCAAACATCACTGCGAAACCCGGAGGACATAATGCCACCCCCCCTGACCCTCGTGAATGGCCGTCTCAGCGACGCGCAAAAGACATCCTATTGGGACGATGGCTATCTCTTCCCGATCCCGGTCCTGCCCGCCACGGAAGCACGCACCCTGCGCGCCGAGCTTGAGGACATCGAAAGCACCTGGCGCGACGCCGGGCTGCCGCTGCCGCTCAATACCTACAAACGCGTCAACGCGCATTGCGTGATGCCGCTGGCCTACCGCATCGGGTCGGACCCGCGCATTCTCGACGTGGTTGAAGGGATTCTCGGGCCGGATATCATGATCTACGCAGTGGAATTCTTCATCAAGGAGCCGCAGACCCGCCACAGGGTCTCCATGCATCAGGACCTGACCTACTGGGGTCTGGGCGCGATCGACGGGCTGGTCACCGCATGGCTGTCCCTGTCGCCCGCAACCCCCGCCTCGGGCTGCATGGATTTCGTGAAAGGCTCCCACAAGAACCCGATCCTGCCGCACAGGGACACCTTCGCGGAGGACAACCTGCTCAGCCGCGGGCAGGAGGTCAGGGTGGATGTCACCGACGACCAGAAAACCCCCATCGAAATCCATCCCGGTCAGATATCGCTGCACCACGGCCTGACGATCCACGGCTCCGGCCCCAATACGACGGATGACCGCCGCATCGCCGCCGTGATCCGCTACTGCACGCCGGCGGTGACACAGAATGTCGGCGACACCGATTACGCGCTGCTGGCCCGGGGCACGGACAGGCACGGCCATTTCCGGCAGTTCGACCCGCCGAGCGCGCTCTTTGCGCCCGAAGCGCTGGCCATCTACGACGAAATCCGGCAGGCTCAGGCCAAGGTGATGATGGCCGGAACCGACAGCGCCAGGGGGCTTTACGGATGACCTCGAAAAACATGAAACACGTGGGCTTTACCCAGATGAAGGACGGCTCCGCCGAGGATTACGCCTTTCTGACCGAGCACGAAGTGGCCTACACGCGCGGCACCGCCGCACGTCTGCTCAAGGCGCTGGTGGCGCTGGATGAAAGCCTGTCGGGCTATCAGGTCACCCGGCTCGGCCATTCGCTGCAATCGGCCACGCGGGCCTGGCGCGACGGGGCCGATACCGACTGGGTGGCATCGGCGCTGCTGCATGACATCGGGGATATCTACGCGCCCTACAACCACGATGAATACGCCGCGACCATCCTGCGCCCCTTCGTGCGCGAACAATGCACATGGGTCGTTGAAAAACACGGCGATTTCCAGATGGTCTACTACGGGCATCACGTCGGTGCCGACCCCCACAAACGCGACAAATACACAGGCCACCCCTATTTCGACGATTGCGCGGCATTTTGTGAACGCTGGGATCAGGCGAGTTTCGATCCCGGCTATGACACGCTGCCGCTGGACCACTTTGCCCCGATGGTCGAAGAGGTCTTCGACCGCACCCCTTACGATCCGGCGGTTCTGCGAAAAGGCCAGCGTGAACCGCTCGTCACCACGCCGCGCTGATCACGCCGGGGGACCTGCCCGATCATCCTTCTGCACCGGGCCACGGGCCGCGCAGCAAGCCCGCTTGGGGTGAAGAATTCAGCGCCAGCCACCTTCCCCTTTTCCACATCCTCGGGTAGACCGCGCGGGCAAAGTGACAAAGGATGCGACCATGGCGCTGAACAAGACATTTGACGCGAAAGAGGCCGAAGCCCGCCTCTATGCCGCCTGGGAAAAATCAGGAGCCTTCAAGGCCGGGGCCAACGCCACGCGGGACGAGACGTTTTCGATCATGATCCCGCCGCCCAATGTCACCGGCTCGCTGCACATGGGCCACGCCTTCAACAACACGCTGCAGGACATCCTTGTCCGCTGGCACCGGATGCGCGGCTTCGATACGCTCTGGCAGCCCGGCACCGACCACGCGGGCATTGCCACGCAGATGGTCACCGAACGCGAGATGGCCGCCAACCAGGAACCCTCGCGCCGCGAGATGGGCCGCGAGCAATTCCTCGAACGGGTCTGGCAGCAGAAGGTCAAGTCGCGCGGCACGATCATCGGCCAGCTGAAAAGCCTGGGCGCCTCCTGCGACTGGTCGCGCGAAGCCTTCACCATGGGCGGCGCGCCCGGTGATCCGGAGGCCGGTAAAGGCCCGAATTTCCACGACGCCGTGATCAAGGTCTTTGTCGACATGTACAACAAGGGCCTCATCTACCGCGGCAAGCGGCTGGTCAACTGGGACCCGCATTTCGAGACCGCGATTTCCGATCTGGAGGTGGAGAACCTCGAAGTCAACGGTCACATGTGGCACTTCAAGTACCCGCTCGCGGCCGATCCTGACACCGGGAAACCTGCAACCTACCAATACGTCGAAAAGGACGCGGACGGCAACGAGACGCTGCGCGAGACCCGCGATTATATCTCCATCGCCACCACGCGCCCTGAAACCATGCTGGGCGACGGGGCGGTCGCAGTTCATCCATCAGATGAACGTTACGCGCCAATTGTCGGAAAACTTTGTGAAATCCCGGTAGGCCCAAAAGAGCATCGCCGCCTGATCCCGATCATCACCGACGCCTATCCGGACCCCGATTTCGGCTCGGGTGCGGTGAAGATCACCGGCGCGCACGACTTCAACGACTACGCCGTCGCCAAGCGCGGCAACATCCCGCTCTACCGGCTGATGGACACCAAGGGCGCGATGCGCGACGATGGTGCGCCCTATGCCGAAGCGGCGGGCATTGCCATGGCCGTGGCCAAGGGGGAGCGGGAGCTATCGGAGGCCGAGGCCGATACGGTCAATCTGGTGCCAGACGATCTGCGCGGCCTCGACCGCTTTGAGGCCCGCAAGGCGGTTGTGAAACAGATCACCGTCGAAGGGCTTGCAGTGATGGTGCCCGTCACCTCCCCCGACCCAAGCGACACTTTCGACGAAAGCGACGTGCCGCTGATGATGCCTTTCGTCGAGGCGAAGAAGATCATGCAGCCTTTCGGTGACCGGTCCAAGGTGGTCATCGAACCAATGCTGACCGACCAGTGGTTCGTGGACACCGCCCAGATCGTCCAGCCCGCCATCAACGCGGTCCGCTCGGGCGAGGTGGAGATTTTCCCCGAGCAGGACAAGAAGGTCTACTTCAACTGGTTGGAAAACATCGAACCCTGGTGCATCTCGCGCCAGCTCTGGTGGGGGCATCAGATACCGGTCTGGTACGGGCCGGACATCACCCCCGCGGGCGTCGAAAATATCGTTACAGTGATGCGGGATAGCGGCAGATCACATGAAACCTTGTTTGGTGCTGGCAAGACTTTTTGCGCAGCCTCAGACGCTGCCCTGATTGAGCAGGCACAGCGCTTTTATGGCCCGCATGCGAAAATCATTCCGGTTAATCATGATCCGACCAAGTCTATGCATGAGCAATGCAAGATTCACTTTGAAATCAACAGAGTTGACGCTCGGGTTGAAGGTCAGGATGGCAAACTTGAAGATAACGATACGCTTACTGTTGAAATCGTTCGCGACCCGGACGTCCTCGACACATGGTTCTCCTCTGGCCTTTGGCCCATCGGCACGCTGGGCTGGACCGGGTACGCGGAACAGGATGCGCAGAACGAGGCGCTGCAGAAATACTTCCCCACCTCCGTGCTGATCACCGGCTTCGACATCATCTTCTTCTGGGTCGCCCGGATGATGATGATGCAATACGCCGTCGTCGGCCAGAAACCCTTCGACACGGTCTATGTGCACGCCCTTGTCCGCGACGAGACCGGCAAGAAGATGTCCAAGAGCTTGGGCAACGTGCTCGACCCGCTCGACATGATCGACGAATACGGTGCCGATGCCGTGCGCTTTACCCTGACGGCGATGGCCGCGATGGGCCGCGATCTGAAACTCTCCACCCAGCGCATCGCCGGCTACCGCAATTTCGGCACCAAGCTCTGGAACGCCTGCCGCTTTGCCGAGATGAACGGCGTCTTCGAGGCGCGTGCATCGGCGGTGCACAGCCCGTGCACAGATGGTGCATGCCCTGTGACCCCCACCGCCGCGGTCAACAAGTGGATCATCGGCGAGACCGCCAAAGTGCGCGAAGAGATCGACGCGGCCCTCGATAATTACCGCTTCAACGACGCCGCGAATGCCGCCTACAGCTTTGTCTGGGGCAAGGTCTGCGACTGGTATGTGGAGCTCAGCAAACCGCTGTTGCAGGATGCGGCCAACGCCCCTCTGGCCCCCGAGACCCGCGAGACCATGGCATGGGTGCTGGACCAGTGCATGATCCTGCTGCACCCGGTCATGCCCTTTATCACCGAAGAGCTGTGGGGGGCCACCGGAACCCGCGACAAGATGCTGGTGCACGCTGACTGGCCGACCTACACGGCGGCAGATCTGATCGACGAGGCCGCTGACCGGGAACTGAACTGGGTGGTCAGCCTGATCGAGGCGATCCGCTCAGTGCGCGCGCAGATGCACGTGCCCGCCGGGGCCTACGTGCCGCTTGTCGTCACCGATCTTGAAGATCAGGCACGGGCGGCCTTCGAGGCCAATGAAGCGATGATCAAACGGCTGGCACGGGTAGAGCAGATGCGCGAAGCGGAGGCCTTTCCCAAGGGGTCGGCAACGCTGGCGGTGACCGGCGGCAACTTCGGCCTGCCTTTGGCGGATGTCATTGACGTGGCAGAAGAAAAAGCCCGGCTGCAAAAGACACTCGACAAGCTGGCAAAGGAACTGGGCGGGCTGCGCGGACGGTTGAACAACCCCAAGTTCGCCGCCTCCGCCCCCGCCGAAGTGGTCGAAGAAACCCGCGCAAATCTTGCCCTGCGCGAGGAAGAGGACAGCAAGCTGAGAGAGGCGCTCGCGCGTCTGGCCGAATTGGGGTAACATGCCGCCATGCGCAGCTTTCGCTCTCTTATCGAACGCCAGATCGCCAAGGCGCGGGCCGCCGGGGGCCTCAGCGGGCTGAAGGGCGAGGGCAAACCGCTGCCCGACCGCCCGGTTGAAAACGCACAGGAGGCATCGATGTCCGCCGGCATGCGGATCATGGCCGAGGCGGGCGTCGTGCCGGAGGAGTTTGGCCTGAAGAAGCAATTGGACGCGGCGCGCAAGGCCTATGCAGACTGCCGGACCGACGCGGCGCGCAAAGAAGCCATGGCGCGGTTGGCTGACCTTGAGCTGCGCTATGAAATCGCCCGGGAGGCGCGGCGCAAATTCATGACGTGAGCGCCCGTCGGATCATTCAAAGACAGGCGCTCGTTTGGCGAATTGCGCAGCGATGACCTCCATCTGCTCCGGCTTGCCCAGCAATGTCCCCTGAAGGCGGGATTCAGCCAGCAGAACCTCCGTGGCGTCCTCGTTTTCCGCGATATCTATCAGTGACTTGGCAGCCCGGATCGCCCTGGGGCTCTGGCCCGCAATCTGCCCGGCCAGGGCAAAGGCGCGCGTGATCGGATCAGGGGCAATCTCAGTGACCAGCCCCCACCGTTCTGCCTGTTGCGCAGAGACCGGCGCCGCCGTGTAGATCAACTGGCGCATCACGTCAGAGCGCACCAGTCGCGGCAGCAGCACCATCCCGCCCATGTCGGGAATAATGCCCCATTTCATCTCCATCACGGCAAGCTGGGTGTCCGGGTCCGCGATCCGGATATCGGCCCCCAGCGCAATCTGCATCCCGGCCCCGAAGGCCACCCCGTGCAGAGCGGCAATAACCGGAATGCCCAGACGGTGCCACACCAGTGCCGCCTCCTGCCACTGGTTCGTGGTGCCCTCCCCGTGGGTGCGATCCATGATCTGCGTGGCGATGTCCTTGCCCAGCATGGCCCCAAGGCTGCCGATGTCGATCCCTGCACAGAACACCGCGCCCTGCCCCGACAGGACCACGACCCGCGCTTCCGAGGCCGCGACCTGCTGACCTGCCTCGATCAGCGCGGTAAACATCTCCTGATCCACCGCGTTGCGCTTGTCCGGGCGGCTGAGCTGCACATGCGCGATATGGTCGGAAATGGTGACGAGAACACGGGGCATTGATATCTCCTGCTGGTGCCGCCATCAGACCGCAGCAGCAAGTTTTTGACCAGCGAAACGTTGGGGCAATCGGGGTCTTGCTCAGCACCTGCCCGGCGTTTTAAGAGACGCCATGACCCAGTTTCGACTAACACCGCTCGCGCAATCGCTTCCCGCAACCGTTCCCTTTGTGGGGCCAGAATCGCAGGAGCGCGCCCGGTCGCGTCTCTTCGATGCGCGGCTGGGGGCGAACGAGAATGTTTTCGGCCCGTCGCCGGTTGCGACCCGCGCGATGGCGGAAACGGCGCAATGGATGTACGGTGACCCGGAAAGCTTCGAATTGCGCGAGGCGCTCGCGGGCCATTACGGCATCACGCCGGACATGATCATGGTGGGCGAAGGGATAGACGGGTTGCTGGGCTATCTGGTGCGGCTGATGGTGGGTCCCGGTGATGCTGTGGTGACCTCCGACGGGGCCTATCCGACATTCAATTACCACGTGGCGGGATATGGCGGGGTGCTGCACAAGGTGCCCTACAAGAAGGATTTCGAAGACCCCGAGGCGCTTTTCGCCAAGGCGGCGGACGTCGACGCCAAGCTGGTCTACCTGGCAAATCCCGACAATCCGATGGGCACCGCGCATCCCGGCAAGGACATTGTCGCGGCAATGGAAAAGCTGCCTGAGGGAACCTTGCTGGTGCTGGATGAAGCCTACATCGAATGTGCGCCGCAGGGCACGCCGCTGCCGTTGCCGATGGACGACCCCCGGGTGATCCGGCTGCGCACCTTCTCGAAGGTCTACGGGCTGGCGGGCGCACGGGTGGGATACGCGCTTGGGCACCCTGACCTGATCGCCGCCTTCAACAAGGTCCGCAATCACTTTGGCATGAACCGCGCGGCCCAGGCCGGTGCCCTGGCGGCGCTGGAAGACCAGACATGGCTGCGCTCGGTTCAGGCGCGCATTGCCGCCGCGCGCAACCGGATATGGGACATCGCGCGCTCCACCGGGCTCAAGCCCCTGCCATCCGCCGCGAATTTTGTCGCCGTCGACTGCAACCGTGATGCCGAGTTCGCCAAGGCCGTCCTGCACGAGATGGTGGCGCGGGGCGTGTTCATCCGGATGCCGATGGCGGCTCCGCAAAATCGCTGTATCCGCATCAGCTGCGGCACCCCCGCCAATCTGGACATTCTGGCCGAGGTTCTGCCGGTAGCCCTCAGAGCCGCAGAAAATTGCTGACGACGGTATCTGGTTGGATATAGTTGCGGCATCACTCTGGCCGCGAGGTGCGGGATGGAACGCCACAAGCTGGGCCGTGCGCCCAATTACACCAATGCCTGTATCGTCATGTTCGGGGTCAACCTCGCCTGGGTCCTGTTGTTTCTCTTTGCGATCTGGGGGCTGATTGCCGCCGTATTTCTGAGCCTTGCGATCAATCACTGGCTGAACTGGCTGGACTTCCGGCGGCGCATCGCCGAAGCGCGTTTCGCCCCGCGCCAGCCGAACGACTAGGCGCCGCCAATCACCTCCGCCGCGGCGGATAATGCGCCACCACCATGGGCAATGCCAAGGGCTTTGAAACCGGCCTCTATTCCGCCCAGAAGGCCCATGATCATATGCCCGTTGACATGTCCCATGTGGCCCAGCCTGAAAAACCCGTGCCATGCGGGATCACCAGGGGCGGCCATGCCCAACCCGATCCCAAGCGTCAGACCGACCTGCTGGGCGGTCCAGTCGCGCAACGCCGTCGCCTGAGGGGCCTCCAGCCGCAGGGCGGTCACCGCGTGGCTGCGCTGCCCGGGATCGGCGATGTTCACCCGCAGCGAGCCCTTGGTGGCCCATGCGTCGCACGCCGCCCAGATCGCACGGGCAAGCGTCGCGTGACGTGCCCAGACCGCCTCGATACCCTCTGCGTGAATCATGTCGAGCGCCGTGCGCAGCCCGTAGACGTGATGGGTGGGCGCCGTGCCATCCCAGTACTGGTAGAAGTCCTGCGGATTGGCGCGGCGGGTCCAGTCCCAGTACTCGCTGACACGCGGCATGGCCGCGCGCATCTCCGCCGCCTTGTCGTTAAAAAACACAAAGCCCATGCCCGGCGGCACCATCAGCCCCTTCTGGCAGGCGGTCACCATCACATCGACACCCCAGGCATCCATTTCGAACACATCGCACCCCAGCGACGCGATGCAATCGGCCATCAGCAGCGCCGGGTGCCCCACATCATCCAGCGTCGCCCGCAGGGCCGCGATATCATTGCGCACCGAACTTGACGTATCCACATGCACGGCCAGCACGGCCTTGATCTGATGGGCGGTGTCCGCCATCAGCGCATCGGCGATCTGCGCCATGTCCATTCCTGCCGCCTTGCCAAAGTCGATCACCTGCGCCTCGGCCCCGAGACCGCGCGCAATGCCAGCCCAGCCCTGCCCGAAATGCCCGGTTGACGGCACGAGAACCTTGTCGCCGGGGCCAATCACGTTGGACAATGCCGCCTCCCAGACACCGTGCCCGTTGGCGATGTAGAGCGCCACCTCACCATCGGTGCGGGCAACCCGTTTCAGATCCGCGACAATCCCCGGCATCATCTCCGGCAACTCGCCCGCATAGATGTTGGGCGCGGGCCGATGCATCGCGTTCAGTACGGCCTCGGGCATCACGGAGGGGCCGGGAATGGCCAGATAGCCAACGCCGGAGGACAAATTCGGTTTTTGGGGCATAAGTGCTGTCCTTTTGTTCTCGGGCAACACTAGCTGACGGATCGCGAGGGTCAATTACACCTTTTCGTGCATAACTGTTGTCCCACCGGCAGGCACCTGTCCGAAGCCGTCAGCGGCGGTAGCTTTCGGCAAGGGAATGCGGTGACACGCCGCTGAAATATCGCATCAAAGTCCACAGGTTCCGCGTCCCCCGGCGAAACCAGCCCTGACGACGATATCTTGCAGCGCTGGTCTCCGCCACCGCGTCAACCGGATGCAGGTGTCCCCTGAGCGCGCCGGCGATGGCCACGTCTTCCATCAACGGCTGATCGGAATAGCCGCCGATTTCCGCGTAAAGCGCACGCGGGATCAGCAGCCCCTGGTCACCGTAGGGCAACCCCAACCGGCTGCGCAGGTTGGCCCAACCGGCCACGATACGCCCCGCGACACCGCCTTTTTCAAAGGCCAGTCGGAACCATCCCGCGCGGCGCGTTTCAAGATGTCGGATGACCGGCCCCACCCATCCCGGGCGCAACACGGTATCGGCATGCAGAACCAGCAGCCAGCTACCCTGCGCCTGCGCACATCCCCGCGCCAATTGCCCGCCGCGCGAGGCTGGCCCCTGCACCACTTCGGCACCCCAGGCTTTTGCAATAGCCACCGTCGCATCCTGCGATCCGCCATCCGTGACAATCAATTCGCGGATCAGCCCGGCCTCCAGCCCCGGCATCAGTGCCGTCAGGCATGCGCCAAGATGTGGCTCGGCATTCAATGTCGGCACGACCACCGAAATAGGTGCACGCATAGGTTATGCCCCTTCTTCTTTGCGGCGCAGCGTTTATATGTCATGCAACACCCAAAGAGGAACCCCCCATGACCAAACGTCGCATATTGCAGCTATCCGGCTCCGATGCCCGGGACTTCCTGCAAGGGTTGATCACCAATGACATCGCGGGCATTGACACCGGGTTGGTCTATGCCGCCATTCTGACCCCGCAAGGCAAGTATATTGCCGATTTCTTCCTGTCTGCCGCCCCCGATGGCATATATCTGGACGTCGACGACAGCCTCGCCGACATGCTGGTGCAGCGGTTGACCATGTATAAGCTGCGCGCGGATGTGACGATCGCGCCCACCAACCTGCACCTGCACCGTGGTCTTGGCCCGGTGCCCGAAGACGGGTTTGCCGATCCGCGTCACGACGCGCTTGGATGGCGCGCCTATCGCGACAGCGCGCAGACGGATGACACCACGGACTGGACGGCGGTGCGGGTCGCCCATCTGATCCCGGAAACCGGCATCGAACTGACACCTGACACCTTCATTCTCGAGGTTGGGTTCGAACGTCTTTCCGGTGTCGATTTCCGCAAGGGATGCTATGTCGGGCAGGAAGTCACCGCCCGGATGAAGCACAAGACCGAGCTGCGCAAAGGGCTGGCCAAAGTCGCCGTCTCCGGGCCCGCAGAAACCGGCAGCGACATCACGGCGAATGGCAAACCGGCGGGCACCCTGCTGAGCCGTACCGAGGACACCGCCATCGCCTACCTGCGCTTTGACCGCGCCAAGGGGGATCTGCAGGCCGGGGAAGCCACCGTCACCCGCCTGGACCCGTAAAGCCACCCGCGCGCGGCGCGCCGGCGGCTCTGCAAGGCCGTTACGCGCGTTCGGCGTATTCCATGGTTTCGGTGTTTACGATGATATCTTCATCCTGACCGACAAACGGCGGCACCATCACCTTGACGCCATTGTCCAGCACGGCCGGTTTGAACGAATTGGCCGCCGTCTGGCCTTTGACCACCGGCTCCGTTTCCACGATCCGGCAGGTGACCTTCTGCGGCAGGGTCGCGTTCAGCGCTTCCTCCTCGTAGAATTCGACGACGATGGTCATACCGTCCTGCAGGAACGGCCGCCGCTCGCCCAGCAATTCCGCGGGCAGTTGCACCTGCTCGTAGGTTTCAGTGTCCATCACGATCAGCATGCCGGCATCTTCATAGAGAAACTGCTGGTCCTTTTGCTCCAGACGCACCCGCTCGACCTTGTCGGCGCTGCGGAACCGTTCGTTCAGCTTGGAACCGTTGCGCAGGTTGCGCATTTCCACCTGCGCGAAAGCACCGCCCTTGCCGGGCTTCACGTGATCGACTTTAACAGCCGCCCATAAACCGCCGTTATGCTCCAGAACATTCCCGGGGCGGATCTCGTTTCCGTTAATTTTAGGCATATGACCGAACCATGGCAAAAGGTTGATGAATTGTTGACGCACCCTATATCTGGCGGGATGTGTGGTGACAAGACAACGATATCTCGTGCTGCAGGCGCAAAAAGCTATGCACGAATTGCAAGCATGCTATGCAAAAACGGGGTATCCGAATCGACTAAAGTCCTTCATAAGGAACGTCACGCCGAAAACACAAGAGCAAGAATAATTGAAAGGACGACGAATGAAGGATTTCGTTGACGGCACGGCCTTTAACAACGAGCAAGGCAACCGTGCACGCAAACTTTTCGCAGCCGTGGTACTGGCTGCACTGGACGACGCCATCGCGGACGACAAGAAGTATGGCAATGGTCCTGAGCAAATCGCACGCTGGGCGCGCTCGCGCGACGGCCGCGAAGTGCTGAGCTGTGCCGGGATCGACCCCAACGAGCGGGTTGTATCGGGATTGATGGATTTCGTGGGCAAAGGGGTACGGACTTCCGTGGCACTGTCGCGTGAAGAATCCGAGCGCCGCAACGCCGCCCAGCAGGCAGAAGCAGCCTGACAAATCGTTGATTTTAAAAACAAAAGCGCGCCCCACCCCGGGCGTGCTTTTGTGTTTTCAGCTGTCCACGAAGATGAAGAGCCACTGGCGCACCACCCAGAGTTCGGCCATTACCAGCACGCCGACCGGGACGAGCACACGCCAGCCAAACTGCCGTTTCCACAGCAACATCGCCGCGCCCACGGCCACGAAAGCCTCCAGCGGCGCAATCCACATTGCCCCGTGGTCCCGGTCCCAGTAGCTGACCGGACTTTCGAAAACCCACCCGGTCAAGGGCCAGAAATGCGCGCGCCCATCATCATGGTGCAGCGGAAAATCGAGCAACAGATGCAACAGGGCCGCGCCGGTCAGCGCGATTGCCCAGGGGACACGCCGCCAGATCGCCACACCGACCAACAGCCCCCACAGGACAATTGAATTGTCGATGGCGAAGACAATCTGCCACGTGGTTGAAAAATATAGCTCATTGAACACAATGGATGGTGCGATATCGAACAGGTACAGCGCCCCGCCAGCCAGCAGGTAAAGCGACAGATCCGGCAACAGCGCTCCCACCATCGCCGCCCACACCAGAGCAGCGTCGCCTTTGTGCCCCAGCGCGGCCGCGCCGATCAGTAAATGTGCCGGAGTGTTCATGATTGCTCCTTTTCCTCGGGCCGATCATGCGGCAGGTTGCGGCAAACAGGAAGGGACGAGCCGTGGCGCGCGCGATAATGATCCAAGGCACCGGCAGCAATGTCGGAAAATCCATCATCGTGGCGGGGCTTGCACGCGCTTATACGCGGCGCGGCCTGTCGGTGCGGCCGTTCAAGCCGCAGAATATGTCGAACAACGCCGCTGTGACGGTGGACGGTGGCGAGATCGGGCGCGCCCAGGCGCTGCAGGCACGAGCCGCTGGCGTGATGCCGCACACGGATATGAACCCGGTGTTGCTCAAGCCGCAATCCAGTACGGGCGCGCAGATCGTTGTGCAGGGACAGGTGCGCGGGGTTCAGGAAGCCGGCGATTTCGGGGCGCGCAAGGACGCGCTGATGCCCTTCGTTCTGGAAAGCTTCGAGCGCATCACGCGCCAATGCGATCTGGTCCTGGTGGAAGGCGCGGGCAGCCCGGCAGAGACAAATCTGCGTGCGCGCGACATCGCGAACATGGGGTTTGCCAGCCAAACGGGCGTTCCCGTCCTGCTGATGGGTGACATAGACAGAGGGGGTGTGATCGCCCAGATCGTCGGCACCCGAGCGGTGTTGAGTGATGCAGACAACGGGATGATAAAAGGGTTTTCCATCAACAAGTTCCGCGGCGACGTGCGCCTGTTCGACAAGGGCCGCGACGATATCTGCACCCGCACCGGATGGCCCTGTCTTGGCGTTATCCCCTGGTTCCCGCAGGCACACAGGTTGCCCGCAGAGGACGTGGCGGACCTGCCCGCGCGTGCCCGCTCAGGCGGGTCCGGCCTCAGGATCGTTGTGCCGCATCTGCCGCGCATTTCGAACTTTGACGACCTTGATCCGCTGGCGGCGGAGCCCTCGGTCGATCTCAGCATCGTTCCGCCCGACCAGCCCCTGCCCGCGGACGCCGATGTCGTAATGCTGATCGGCAGCAAGGCGACGCTGGCCGATCTTGCCGCTCTGAAGGCAGCCGGGTGGGACATCGACATCGCGGCGCATCTTCGGCGCGGCGGGCATGTGTTGGGCCTTTGCGGCGGATACCAGATGTTGGGCCGGTCCGTTTCCGATCCTGATGGCCTTGAGGGCACTCCCGGCACGGCGACGGGACTGGGCCACCTTGACGTTGACACCGTTTTGACGCCGCGCAAAACGCTGACGATCAGCAAGGGCAGCCATCTTGCCAGCGGTGCCCCCCTGAACGGGTACGAAATTCACATGGGGCGCACCACGGGACCCGATTGCGCCCGCCCCTGGCTGTCGCTGGATGGCATCCCCCAAGGCGCAGCATCTGTGAGCGGACAGGTGCAGGGATGCTACCTGCACGGTATTTTCAGTTCAGACGCCTTCCGCGCTGCCTGGATGGCGCAGTTTGGGAAAACTGCCCGAATTGCACATGATCAACTGGTCGAGGAGACGCTGGACAGGCTGGCGGATCACCTCGAAACGCATCTCGATCTGGATTTGCTGCTGCAACTGGCCGATGAACCGGCAGGTGCGTTCGCGCGCTGAGCATCGCCCCGCAACACCCTGATGCCGAAGCTTATTCCAGTTCCTTCGCCGCCAGCGCCCGGTGGATTTCCCGCCGCACCAGCTTGCGGACATTGCGGGTGATGCGTTCTCCCAACGCCCCCTGCAATTCGGAGCGGACGATTTCGGACACGAGATCACGCAGCGCGATCTCATCCAGTATCTGCTCATCCGTCAGTGCATCCACCGCCGCGCGTGCCTCCGTTTTATCTGATGGCTGGCTGTCGGTCGTCTGTTCCACGGGAACGCCGGTTGCATCCAGGTCGACACTGTCCTGCCACGTCATGCCCTTGGACTGCGTCCCAGAGTATGCGTCGCGGCTATCGCCATCCGGTTCCCACTGGTCCGATGTCCGCGCAATGGCGGTTTCCAACGCGGCGATCTTGGCGGTCAGTTCCTCCACCCGGGATGCTTTGCCGGGCGTGGCCTCGCCCGGGATCGCGGCGGGTGTATCCCGCAGCCCGGCGGGCATGTCGCCTGCCTCACCAGAGGCTGGGCCTGCATCCGGCGCGAATGCCTGCGGTTCTGTCCCGTTCACACGGCTATCTTCCCGCGCCGCTCTCGGCTCAGATGCCTCCGGCGCGCCGCTGTCCCCACTGTCAGCGACATGCGGCGGCTCTTCGAATTCATCCCAGTTTTCGCTTGTATCTACTGCATTTTCGGGCTGCAACCGAAGGACATCTCTGGATTCAACCCGTAGCTGCGGCGACAGGATAAACCGGTCTGTCGGCTCTGATCTGGCGGGGTCTGCGCCCGCGCGCTTGTTATCACTCACCAAGCGGCGGATAGACGATAACACGTCCTCCACATCTGAATTTGAAACCGGTTTCGACATATTACTACCACTCTTGCCCGCATCTCAGTCTAACGCCCGGGTCTGCGTCGCACAATGGGCGGCCGCACCCTTATTGTTTTTGCAGTGACCTCAGCACCCGGTCCAGTTTTTGCCCCTGCGCCGAGGAGGGTACAGGCGCATCCTTGACCAAATCATAATACGCGTTCGGATCGTAGATCTGCACCCCCAGCGACAGATCCCTCGCGGTCAGCCGTCCTGTCGCCTGCAGCACCGTGTAGGCTGCCACATAGACATTCGACTGCGCCGAGATACGCGAGGTTTCAGCGTCCAGAAGCTCCTGTTCCGCATCCAGAACGTCCAGGGTTGTCCGGGCACCAAGGGTTGCCTCCTCGCGCACCCCTTCAAAGGCGATCCGCGCGGCCCGAATACGCTCTTCGCTGGCCTGCAGGCTGGCGCGTTGCGCGGTCAGCGCGGCATAGGCGTTGCCCACATTCTGCGAAACGGTTCTGCGCACTTCCAGGAGATTGCCGCGCTGTGCATCGCGCGACGCCATGGCCGACCGGATGGCGGATGACAAGGCGCCGCCGCGGTAAATCGGCCCGGTGAGTTCAATCCCAACAGTACCGGAGCGCGTAAAATTGCTGCTGCCGAAATCCTCGGTCACGTTCAACGACCCGACCGCCGACAGGGTCGGGTTCAGGGCCGCCTTGGCGCGCAGGATATTCAGCTCTGCCACCGCCACCTGATGCTGGGCGGCGCGCAGATCGGGGTGGGTCTGGACCGCCACGGCGCGCGCGTTTTCGACATTGGCGTCAATGCGCGGCAGGGACGGCGGCGGCGACAACTGTCCCGGTGTCCGCCCGACCACGTTGCGGTATTCCTCAATGGCCTGCTGGAGATCGCCCTGTGCCGTCGCCAGCCCGCTGCGAGCTTCGGCAAGGCTCGCTTCGGCCTGCGCCACGTCCGTCCGGGTCACTTCGCCGACCTCGAAACGGTCCTGCGCGGCCCTCAGTTCCTGCGTCAGCAGACGCAGGTTGTTCTGCCGCAAGGCGACAAACTCACGGGTCGACACCACGTTCAGATAGGCCGACACCGCGCGCAGCAGCACGGATTGTTCGATGCTGATCAGTTGCTGGCGCGTGGCCAGCACCGTTTCCTTGGCGGCCTCGGTGCCGAGCTTTGTTGCGCCGCCATCATACAGCAGCAAGGATGCCGCCAAGCCAAGCGTGCCGGTGGTGGATTCCAGGTTCGTGGTGGTGGGCAAGCCGGTTGATTGCACGGACCGGCGGTCGCCGAAATCGCGCCCCACGCTTGCACTATAGTTCAGGATCGGACGCAGCGCCGCAACGGCAGAGGCCACATCTTCGTCCGCGGCCCGCAAAAGCGCGCGGTTCTGGTCCAGCAACCCGCTGGTTTTATAGGCGCCGACCAGCGCGTCGGCAAGCGTCTCCGCCCGGACGCCCTGCCCCGCGAAAACGACGGCAAACCCCGCGGACATCGCAACGCCCCGCAACAGCCGTCGAAGTCCAGATTTCTTGTTCATCGCGGCCATCATCGCTCGCCTCTTTTTTGGTCGCCTCGATACTCCGGGCGAAATTTTTAAAACTCGAATACGTCTTCGCGTCTGAAGTCGGGCAGCAGCGGGGCGCTGGCGTTAAATGCCATGCGCCAGGAAATCGCGCCCTCCCGCTTGTAGCCGATGCGCACCTCACCCAGCGCGCCCTCCATGAACAGACAGGCCACGCGGCCGCCGTCTTTGATCTGGTTCTGCAGAGCGAGCGGCAGATGTTCGATGCCGCCCTGCACGATCATCACGTCATAGGGGCCATGCTGGGGCGCCCCTTCGGACAGGGCCGCAGTGTGCACGATAACATTGTCGATCCCGGCGTCGCTCAGGGCATCCTGCGCTTCGGCGGCCATGCTGCCATCTTCTTCGACAGCCACCACCGCTTCGGCCATATGCGCGATGACGGCCGCGGAATACCCCATGGCGGCACCGATATCGATCACCATTTCAGCGCCGGAAATATCCAGTGCGTCCAGCATTTTGGCCAATGTGCGCGGTTCCAGCAGCACCCTGCCCCCGCCCAATTCAAGGTTCTCCCCCATGTAGGCGGCTTCCCGTTTCGCCGCGGGTACAAAGTTCTCACGTTGCACCTTCAGCATCGCATCAATGATCGGAAACTTGGTGACGTCAGAGGGCCTGACCTGGGTGTCTACCATCATCGTACGGCGGGCGGCGAAATTGGTCATGCGGCTAAACTCATCCGTTCAGTTATGTTTCCATCAGATGTGCCACATTCATCTGCCTGCGGCAACGCTCATGCGTGGTATTTTGCCAATCTATGGCTCTTGCAGCACTCAGGTTTATCAGATAGCACTCCGTTCACACCATGGGCGGCGAGTTGGCGGAGTGGTGACGCAGCGGATTGCAAATCCGTGTACACCGGTTCGATTCCGGTACTCGCCTCCAAAACCGGATCCGAAAATCGCGTAATTTCCGCAGGCCAGCCAATGCTTTGGGATACGAGTTGCGGGCAGGTGCGCGTTCACGTCTGCTCGCGCAGCCACTCCATGATCGACGGGCGCACCGACATCTCGCCACGGTGACGCGCGTCTGCGATGACCTTGCGCACCTCCGCCAGATTGCTGCGTCGCAACAGGTTTTTCACCGGGCCGATGGAGGCCGGACGCATCGACAGGCTGCGCAGGCCGATGGCCGCAAGGCAAAGCGCTTCGACCGGCCGTCCTGCATCCTCGCCGCAAAAGGACAGGGCGGTTCCGGTTGCATGGCAGCGTTCAACGATGCCTTCCAGAAAGCTGAGGAACGACACGTTCAGTGTGTCATACCGCCGGCGCACCCGCTCGTTCTCCCGGTCGGCGGCAAAAAAGAACTGCTTGAGATCGTTGCCGCCAATCGACAGAAAGTCCACCTCTTCGAAGAATTTCACCGGGGCAAAGGCAAGGCTGGGCGTTTCCAGCATCGCGCCGATTTCGATGGATGCGGGCATCACGTGGCCCAGCCGTTCCTCGGCCGCCAGGGTCTTTTCCATCAGCTTGCGCGCTTCGCGGTACTCCTCGAACTGGGCGACGAAGGGGAACATGACCGTCAGCGGCCGCCCGTCCGCAGCCCGGATCAACGCCTGCAGCTGCATCCGCATGATGCCGGGTTTGTCCAGACCAACCCGAATGGCGCGCCAGCCTAACGCGGGGTTGGGCTCGTCGTTGGGTTTCATGTAGGGCAGCACCTTGTCGGACCCGATGTCGAGCGTGCGGAACACCACGCGCTTGCCCTGCGCCGCGTCCAGCACCCGCGCATAGAGCGCGACCAGCTCCGAGCGCCGGGGCATCTGGTTGCGCACCAGGAACTGCAACTCGGTGCGGAACAGCCCGACCCCCTCGGCGCCCGAGTTGGGCAAGGACGGCAAATCCGCCATCAGGCCCGCGTTCATCTGCAAGGACAATACCGCGCCGTCCCGGGTTTCCGCAGGTTTGTCGCGGATCGAGGCATAGCGTTCCTGTGCGGCGGCAAGCATCGCGATCTTGTCGCGGAAGGCGGTGACCACGTTGTCGTCGGGGCGCAGGTGCACAACACCCTGCTCACCGTCGACCATGATGTGATCGCCGTTCAGCGCCTCGGTGGTGATCCGGTTGGCATGCACCACCAGCGGAATGGCCAGCGCGCGCGCAACAATCGCCGCGTGGCTGCCGACGGACCCCTGTTCGAGAATGATGCCCTTGAGGCTGCGACCGTAATCCAGCAGCTCCGCCGGGCCGATGTTACGTGCGATCAGGATCGGATCGGCAGGCATCTCCGCACCGGTATCGGCACCCTGTCCGGTCAGGATCCGCAGCAGCCGGTTGCTCAGGTCATCCAGATCGCTCAGCCGTTCGCGCAGGTAGTTATCCGTGACCTTCCCCATCCGCGCGCGCGCCAGCGACTGTTCTTTTTCGACCGCCGCCTCGGCGGACAGCCCGTTGGAGATGTCTTCCTCCATGCGCCGCATCCACCCCTTGGAATTGGCAAACATCCGATAGGCTTCCAGCACCTGCCGCTGGTCATTGTCCTGTTGCCCCGCCAGTTCCAGCATCTTGTCGACACCGACCCGCAACTGCTCGACCGCCTCGCGCAGACGCTCCATTTCGCGGTGCGGGTCATCGGCAATCGGGTTGGTGACCACGACCCGGGGCTCATGCAGCCAGACATGGCCTTCCGCCGCGCCCTCCTGACCGATGGTGCCCTTGAACATGACCGGTTGCGAATGTCGCGCCGACATCGCGGCGCCTTCACCGACAAAGGCCCCCAGCTCGGTCATCTCCGCCAGAACCATGGCCACGACTTCCAGCGCATAGACCTCATCCGCCGAATAGGCCCGCGACGATTTGGACTGGACCACCAGAACCCCCAGGACTTCGCCCAGCCGCTGCACCGGCACGCCCAGAAAGCTCGAAAAAATCTCCTCTCCGGTTTCCGGCATATAGCGGAAACCCTTGGCCTGCGGCGCATCGGCCGCATTCACGACCTGGCGGTCCCGCGCCACCATCCCCACCAGTCCCTCGCCCAGTTTCATGCGGGTCTGGTGCACCGCGTCCTTGTTCAGCCCTTCCGTGGCGCACAGCTCCAGCGTGTCCTCATCCCGGAACAGGTAGATGGAGCAGACCTCACAGCCCATGCTGTCGCCGATCAGGTGGGTGATCTTGTCAAGCCGCGCCTGCCCTTCGACATCGCTGGCCATGGCATCGCGCAGCCGCCCCAGCAGCTTGCGCGATCCGGTCTCCAGACGTTCAGCCACGCGTGCGTCCCTCCCAAGAAAACCACTTGTCCCGCAAGACGCAGGGATCAGGCAGCTTTTTCCAGCTCGAAGGCATCATGCAGCGCCTGTACCGCAAGTTCCATGTATTTCCGGTCGATCAGCACCGAAATTTTGATTTCCGAGGTGGTAATCACCTTGATGTTGATCCCTTCGGCACTCAGCACGTCGAACATCTTCGCCGCCACGCCGGTGTGGCTGCGCATGCCGATCCCCACCACCGACACCTTGGCCACATCGGTGTCCGCGATCACCTCGTGATAATTGATGATGCCGTCCGACTTGGCGTCTTCGACGGCCTTTTGCGCCCGGGCGACCTGATCGGTCGGGCAGGACCAGGTCATATCGGTGCGGCCTTCCTCGGCGATGTTCTGAACGATCATGTCGACATTCACCCCGCCTTCGCTCAGCGCCGTGAAAATACGGGCCGCGATCCCGGGCCGGTCCGCGACGCTGACGAGGGTCATCTTCGCCTCATCGCGCGAAAAGGCCACACCGGCCACCACATTGCTTTCCATGATTTCCTCCTCGTCGCAGACCAGCGTGCCCGCGTCATCAGATTGCTCCTCGAAACTGCTCAGCACCCGCAGTTTCACCTTGTACCGCATCGCCAGCTCGACCGACCGCGTCTGCAAAACCTTCGCGCCCAGAGAGGCCAGCTCCAGCATCTCTTCAAAGGCGATCCTGTCAAGTTTGCGCGCCTTGGCGGAAACGCGCGGATCGGTGGTATAGACACCGTCCACATCCGTGTAGATATCACAGCGCTCCGCATCGAAAGCGGCAGCAAAAGCCACCGCGGTCGTGTCGGAGCCGCCCCGGCCCAGCGTCGTGATCCGGCCCTCGGGGCTGACCCCCTGGAAGCCCGCGACAATGGCCACCTTCATGCCTTCGTCGAATTTCGCCCTGATGTTGTCCGGCGGGATGTCTTCGATACGCGCGGCGGAATGGGCCGAGGTGGTCTTCACCGGCACCTGCCAGCCCTGCCAGCTGCGCGCGGGAACATCCATTTCCTGCAGCGTCAGCGCCATCAGCCCGGCGGTGACATTCTCGCCCGAAGAGACAACAGCATCGTACTCGCGCGCGTCAAACAGCGGCGATGTTTCGGCGACCCAGCCCACCAGCTCGTTGGTTTTGCCGGACATGGCGGAGACGATGACGATGACATCATAGCCCTTGGCAACCTCGACACCGACCCTCTTGGCCGCGCGGCGAATCCGGTCCAGCGTGGCCACGGAAGTTCCACCAAATTTCATCACCAGAACAGGCATATTCATGTCCCTCGCATCAATCGCGGCGGGTGTACGCGCTGTTGCGGTGAACCACAAGCCACCGAAACCGGAACAAATTGTGAAACAACGGGCAAGGATGCGCCAGGCCAGCCGCGGGACGCGGCTGAAAACATCGTGTGGCGGCGTCAGCCGCCTCCGGTCTTGAGGACCCCGGCGCTAGTAGGGGTGCACCCGCCCGTCCCAGGTTTTGAAGACGCCGCTGTCGGCCAAGGACAACTCGTCGAACCGCCGCGTCAACCCGGCCACCGCTTCCGCGACCGGGATATCGGCCCCCGGTCCGCCCATATCGGTCTCCACCCATCCCGGGTGATAAATCCCCACCGCGATCCCCTCGCCCCGCAGATCGCTCGCAAGATTGCGCCCCAGGTTCAGCACCGCCGCCTTCGAGGCGCGGTAGATATAGCTGCCGCCCGGTGCCCGCTCATGTGACGCCATCTGTGACGAGAGTATCGCGATCCGGGCGGACCGGGCGGCGCGCAACTGCGGCAGCAGGGACTGGATGGTCAGGAAGACGCCGGTGACATTGGTGGCAAAGCTCTCGGCCCAGAGATCCGCGGCATAGCCCGTCTCCAGCCGATGCCCCTTGTCAAGGTAGACACCGGCATTGCACACCAGCAGATCGACCGGCGCACTTCCGAGGCCGGCGGCAAAAGCGCGCTGGCTCTCAGGCGATGTGACATCCAGCGCATGGGGTCCCTGACGGGACGTGCCGACCACCTCGTCGCCCCGCGCCGCATAGGCCCGTGCCAGTCCCGCGCCAATACCGCGGCTGGTGCCGGTAATCACCACTTTCATCAGATCAGTTCGCCTTTCGGTTGGGCAGGAACGGCAAGGGGGCCACCGGCACACCATCTTCGATCAGGGCCTTCGCTTCGGCCTGGTTGGCCTCTCCGTAGATGGCGCGCTCCGGCGTGGCCCCAAGATACATGGACCGCGCCTCCTCGGCGAATTTGGGACCAACGTAAACGGCGTTTTCCTCGACGTGACGCCGGATATCCGCAAGCGCTTGTTCCTGCGCCGTCTTCGCGCCGGTCAACGGTTTCGCGTTCTCGGCGTCGGGCGCCGTTGACACCCGCGGCGCCATGATCGCCTTGGTAACATCGGCACTGCCACAGACCGTACAGGCCAGATGTCCGGCCTTTTTCAACCCGTCGAAAGCGGATGCCGACTGGAACCAGCTTTCGAAGGAATGTCCGTTTTCACATTTGAGCGCGTAGTGGATCATGGCGCGCAAGCTACTCCGGTGTCGTTACCATTCATTTACCAGATGGGGCGATATCGCGGCTGCGTCAAGCAGATCAGGTGGGTATGCGCGGATCGAAATCCAGCAAAATGCGCGCCAATTCAGGCTCATCGACCACTTTCGCCGCCTTTTTGCGCGACATCCACTTGCGGTGACGCTGTCCCATTTCGGGGAAGTCGGAGGCCAGTTCCTGCACCTGAACCGCATAGACCATCACCAGGCACGGAAAGGCGCCATTATCATCGGTTTCCTTGTTGTAGGAGAAGATACCGAGACACCGGCCATCCGATTTTCCGCGCACCCCTGCCTCTTCCCAGGCTTCCTGCGCGGCGGAATCCGCCGGCGTCATGCCATCCATCGGCCAGCCCTTCGGCACGATCCACCGCCTCGACCCGCGGGAGGTGATCATCAGCACCTGCACCTTCTTGTGATGGATACGGTAGCACAGGGCCGCAAACTGCGTGCGCACATCGCTTTTGCGCGCACCGGAAATGGAGATGGGAAGTTGCTTGATCATAGCTCGTTCACGCGCGTTTACGGCCCGCCGGTACAGACAGGCACCCATGTCTTGAAATTATGCCCTATATTTGCACCCTTGCCAACAAATGATGCCCATAATCTTTCGCGGCGACACATGATGTAGTGGTTGCGGGCCTTGTCAGGACGTCAGGTCACCCCGCACCGGCATGCGCTCGCGCAGCCGCGCCACCAGCGTTTCGATCGGCACATCCGCGTCGATCGCCAGTTTGCGCAGGCCGAAATGCACATGCGCCATTTCCTGGTAGTAGTTGGTATAGGCGTAATTGGTCGCGGCCCCGGCAACGGCCCCCAGAACCGGCACGGTTTGCGCCGCCAGTTTCTGGCCGAGCGCTGTCGCCAGCCGGGGGGCCACGCGCGCGATGATGCCCTGCACGGCCACCCCGCTCAGGGTGACACGGGCGGACAGAAAGCCAAGATCGGCACCATCGTCCTGCGACAGCGGACCGGCGGAGGCAAACACCTCGATACAATCGAACTGCACGTTCTGCGCGGTCGGGTCAAAATCGTAATCGACCGCAACCCCCTGAATGATCCGCAACAGCAGGGTCGTGGTCACCGGCAGCTCCGCAAGGGCGGTTGGCAGGCCGCCCGCACCACCCACCGCCCCCATTGCGGTGCCCACGGCGGTGTTCATCCAGCGTTTCTGGTCCGGTACGATGTCGCGGCTGGAATGCGCGGCCTTCATCGCCTGCTCCAGGGCGCGGCGTGTCGCGTCTTGCAGACCGGCACGCGCCGCGTCGGGCAGTTTGTCCAGAAGCCCCTCTGCCTTCCCGCCAAAAAGGTTCAGCAGTTCAATGGCCCCGCCGCCGGCACGCCGGTAACGATGGGCCAGATCGTCGAGCTGACCGTCCACGTCTACGGGCTGGATATGCGTGATGTCATTCATGTCGGCCCCCTTTCCTTCAAGATGGGCACCGCGTGGCGCATTTCAATCCACGCCGCGCCCCGGTCCGGTCCAGCGGGTCACCTCGCCCGCGACGCCGTCCCACGCCCCCGCCACCAGCGCCTGCCCCAAAACCCGCTCCGGATTGGTGGGGGGCGGCATCACCACATGCTCCAGCCGCGCAAAGCCGAACCGTGCGTAATAGGGGGCGTCTCCGACCAGCATCACCCGGTCCCAGTCCTGCGATGCCGCAAGCTGCAGGGTATCCCGGATCAGCTGCGCCGCCAGACCCTCGCCCTGACGGGTCGGGTGCACGGCAACCGGCCCCAGCAGCAGCGCGTCCGCCGCGCCGATGTGCACCGGCCAGAACCGGATGGCCCCGGCCAGAATGCCCGCCGCGTCCCGCGCCACCTGGTTCAGCGTGGCCACCGACGGCACGTCATCGCGTAACCGGTACGACGACAGCGCTTCCCGCCCGGGCGCAAAGCACAGGTCGAAAAGGGCTTCGACCTCATATACATCCTGCGCGGTTTCGACACTCAAATTATACACGGGCGACGCAGAATCTCAGCTTGGGTTTCGGGTGGTCCGGCCCTAGCACATGCGCTACATGGCCTGCAAACGATCAGGAGAAAACGATGTTCTATCGCCCACAGGACGGCCACGGCCTGCCGCACAATCCCTTCAATGCCATCGTGACGCCGCGGCCCATCGGCTGGATTTCGACGCGCGACGTGCAGGGCCGGAACAACCTCGCGCCCTATTCCTTTTTCAACGGCGTCGCCTATACGCCGCCACAGGTAATGTTCGCCTCCACCAGCAACAAGGACGATCAGGGGGATACCAAGGATTCCGTCGCCAATATCCGCGAGACCGGGGTGTTCTGCGTGAACATCGTCGAATATGCGATGCGCGAGGCGATGAACGCTTCCTCCGCGACGCTGCCGAAAGACACGGACGAATTCGCCGCCGCGGGCGTGCAGATCGCCGAATGCACCGAAATCGACTGTGCCCGTGTTGCCGATGCGCCCGCCGCACTGGAATGCCGGATGACCCAGATCGTCGCGATAGAAGGCGTCAGCAACTTCGTGGTCTTCGGCGAGGTCGTGGGCGTGCACATCCGCAATGACACCCTTGTCGACGGGCGGTTCGACGTGCGCACCTATCACCCGCTCAGCCGCCTTGGCTACCGCGATTACACCCGCGTGACAGAGCTCTTCGAGCTGGCCCGCCCGGACGACTGATCGTCGCTGGATGTGCGGCATGCGCAACACCGTCCCAACCTGTGCTAGACTGCCCCGCACGCGGGCGTGATCAGCGTATTGCCACGGTCCGCGATTGTTTTTGCGGAGGGGCATTATGACCAATTTCAACCATTCCATTATTCGCGCGGCCGTCTGGAACCTTGCGGGCTTTACCCGCCCGGGGCAGCCGGTGGGCATTTCAGCGCGCTCCAAAAAGGCGGAGAAACAGGCCGAAGGTCTCGCCCTGCTCGACGCGGAATTCGTCACGCTCGTCGAAGTGTCACCGGTAACCTACATAGAGACTCTGGTCGCCAGGCTGAAAAATTACGGGGTCGACTACAACTACACGATCCTGCCGCAGCACAGTGGCAACATCCACATCGGTTTCTTGCACAAGCCCGGGATCGAGGTGACCAACCCGCGTTTCATCCCCGGTTCCGAAGGCGCCTATTCCCGCGGGCGGCAGGCTTTTGCGGTAGATGTGAAAATCGCCAAGCTCAGGGCCATCGTGATCGGTGTGCATCTGAAATCGGGACGCGACCGGCAGGAACAGAAGATGCGCGACAGCCAGTGCAAGGTCATCGGCGAATATATCGCGCAGGTGCACCAGACCCCCGGCTCAATGCGGCGGGCGATCTTCCTGATGGGGGATTTCAACATGATCCCCGGTCAGGATGTGTCGAACTTCCACCACCTCGGCGGTGACGATACGATGGATTTCGTCTCCAGCTGGGACCTGCAGGACCGGTTTTCGCATATTCTCGAAAAAGGCCGCGCCAACCTGCTCGACGGTTTCGCCGTCAGCCGCAATTACTCCACCGATTACATCAAGGGCAGCCTGAGGCTGTTTCCGATGCACTGGACCATGGACATGGGGCGCGAATCCTTCCGCAAGAACGTGTCCGACCATTTGCCCTTCGTCGCCAGCTTCAAGATTTACTGAGGTCGCCCGGACAAGGGGGGTGCACAGCGCACCCGCACGCCCGCACCCGGTTGCGGCAGGGCGCTCCGCCCCGATGGGACGGCGGGCGGGGCGCCTTGGCCGCAAGGCCAACAGCGCCGTGCGGCGTCAGTGCCCGCCCAGGCTCCCGGTGCGCACCGAATAATCCACCGCCAGCGCATAATCGGGGTCGTCGTCGCTGTCGATCATCAGCTGCCCGGCTTTCTGCAGCAACCGGTGACAATCACGGCTCAGGTGGCGCAGCATCACGGTCTTGCCCGCCTCCTCGTATTTGGCGGCAAGCGCTTCGATGGCCTGCAGCGCCGACTGATCGACCACGCGGCTCTCGGCGAAATCCACGATCACCTTGTCCGGGTCCCCCGCCACGTCGAAAAGCTCCATGAACCCGTCCGAGGAGCCAAAGAACAGCGGCCCGTTGATCTCATAGACCTTCGCGCCTTTCTCTGTTTGCGATTCCCGGGTGGTCGCGTAGATGCGCCGGGCATTGTTCCACGCATAGGCCAGCGCACTCACGATCACGCCAACAACCACCGCCACCGCAAGGTCTTCATAGACGGTCACCACCGTCACCAGCAGGATCACGAAAGCATCTGTCAGCGGCACCTTGCGCAGAATCGTCAGGCTGTTCCACGCGAAGGTCCCGATCACCACCATGAACATCACCCCCACCAGCGCGGCCAGCGGAATAAGCTCGATGATCGGCGACCCCACAAGGATGAACAGCAGCAAAAACACCGCCGCCGCGATCCCCGCGACCCGCGTCCGGCCACCCGATTTCACGTTGATCATCGACTGCCCGATCATCGCGCAGCCGCCCATGCCGCCAAAAAACCCGGTCACCGTATTGGCCACGCCTTGTGCGATGCACTCCTGGCTCGCCCCCCCGCGCTGGTTGGTCATGTCGCCCACCAGGTTCAGCGTCAGCAGGCTCTCGATCAGCCCGATCGCCGCGAGGATCACCGCGTAGGGCAGGATGATCTCGAGGGTCTCCCAGGTCAGCGGCACCATCGGAATATGCAAGCTCGGCAAGCCGCCCTGGATGGAGGCCAGATCCCCCACCCGCGGCACCTCCAGCCCGAAGCCGATCACCACCGCCGCGACAATCCCGATCCCCGCCAGCGGTGCGGGAATGGTGCGCGTGATGCGCGGCATCACCCAGATGATCGCCATCGTCGCCGCCACCAGCGTCAGCATCAGAAACAGCGGCTGGCCGGACAGCCATTCGCCCCCGCCCATGCCGTGCCCGGTGTCGACCATCGTGCCGGGCACCTTGAACTGGCTCAGCTGCGCGAGGAAAATCACGATCGCAAGGCCGTTGACGAAGCCCAGCATCACCGGATGCGGCACCAGCCGGATGAACTTGCCCCATTGCATCACGCCGGCAAAGACCTGCAACAGCCCCATCAGCACCACCGTCGCGAAAAGATATTCCACCCCGTGCTGCGCCACCAGCGCCACCATGACCACGGCCAGAGCCCCCGTCGCCCCGGAAATCATCCCCGGCCGCCCGCCGATGAGTGCGGTGATCAGCCCGACCAGAAAGGCCGCGTAAAGCCCCACCAGCGGATGCACCCCGGCGACAAAGGCAAAGGCCACCGCTTCCGGCACCAGCGCCAGCGCCACGGTCAGGCCCGACAGCAGCTCGATCCGCAGCCGCGCGGGCGAGAACCCGTCCTCCGGCATCCAGCGCAGATCTGTCACGTCCAAATTCTTGGTAAAGTCGCGGAACGTCGTACGCGCCATGTCGCTATCCTAATGTCGGGTCAAGGGGCGGACCGGTTCCAGCCGGATCCTCTTGGCCCGCTCCCTAGACCCTTTCGCGTGGAATGAAAACCCCGCCGTGCCGCCGCCCCTGGCCAAGCCCGGCGGACAAAATCTTAACACCGGGCCGCGTCGCGGACCTGTTCCAGCCAATTGCGGCCCCCGTACCGAACCGCCCAAGGACGGGCGTAAGCCGCCATCAGTCCTTGTGGGTTGAATGTCCGCTTGCCTGATACTCAAGCATGGTTTATCTGACCGCTACGTCCCACACCCAAAGCGGGACGATGGAGATTTTATGTCGACGATTGTGGCCCGCCGCTAAGGTTCACAAGACTGAACCGTTCTGAACAAAGAGACTTCCGCGCGCGATGCCGGGAGCCTTTTCGAGCGACATAAACTCAAGAGACAATCCGTTGAATATCTCAAAACGCGAACAGCGTGTTTTGCACGTTCTGGCGCAGGGTGGAGCGATCCATTTCAAGCGCCTGCCGAACGGCAAAATATGTAACATCCGCTGCTTTACCCGCGAAGGCCATGTTCTGGCCGATTGCGACTTGCAGCTATTCGACCGCCTGAAAAAGCGGCGATTCATCAAATCAGTGAGCGGACAGCCCTATCGCGCCACGCGGCTGGGGATCAGCTCTGTCAACTCTCAACAGGACAATCGTTAAGGACACAACCATGACAAAACCAGCGATCAAACCAACCACCAAAGACGACATTCCGGCGCTGCGGCGTGTGCTGGATCAGACCGAGCTGTTCCCGGGGGACCTGCTGCCGGAAATGCTTTCACCATCCCTGCACGGCGCGACCGACGCGTTCTGGCTCACGTGCCATCTGGACGGAACCGCCGCAGGCCTCTGCTACACGGTGCCGGAAGACCTGACCGATGGCACCTGGAACATGCGCGCGCTCGCCGTTCGGCCCGATCTTCAGGGCAAGGGACTGGGCACCGCGCTGGTGGGCGCTGCCGAAGAATACCTGCGGCGCACCGGCCAGCGGATACTTGTCGTCGATACATCCGGAACAGATGATTTCGCGTCGACACGCAAGTTCTATGCGCGAAACGGCTACGCAGAAGAAGCCCGTATCCGTGACTTCTGGTCGGCGGGCGACGACAAAGTGATCTTCAGAAAAGCTCTGCGATAAAGCAAAGCCCTTCTCCACGCAGGTGGAGGAGGGCTTTGCCGCCGAGGTTCATACAAGGTGCGGCATTGGTCGCTCCGGGATCAAAGCGGTCCCCCGCAGGGATGCGCCAAACAGGCCATCCATGAAGGTCGTCAGCTTGCCTCTCAACTTGGGCCTTGGCCCGAGGCGCGATGGGATGATGCCTTGAACAAGCGAGCAGGACGGGCGCTGCATTGCTGATTTCGGGGCGATTTGCCATCTGCGCAACGACAGGAACGTCAGCATCCATAGCGGGTGCATTCAGCAGATCGACCGCACCTGCGCTCACACGCACTGGACAGATCAGCGGCCATTTCTTCTGCGGGTTTCCGGCAAGCCTCGTGAAACCGGGTTCTTGGATCAAATCTGCCCTCCCGCGAAGGCTTGGCATATACCATTACAGCGGGCGGTGTTTTCCATGGCCAGTGCATGACACGCGCCGGGATGCCCGAAGGGTAAGACTTCACCTGAGGGCAAGCGGATCGCATTTTCGGGATGGCGCTACAGACCACCGCGATACCGCGTCGCCGGCAGAATTTTCAGAACCTCCTCTCAGGTCGAAACGCCGCCGGTGGCGCCCCGAGCCCACCACCTTGTTGCCGAGCCGTATCAGACTGCGTTTCGCCATATATCTGATCCACGGGCTGCCGGTCTTGTCACGCAGCAAATCTCCAATTGAGGCCACCAGATTGGTTCAGCGGTCAGCGCCCGCTCGTATGCAATTCGGTGCACGGCCGGTGCACAGTCCGTGCACATATGTCATACGCTTGATTTCCCCTCGAAACCTCGCCACCATTCGCGCGATACGCGCAATTTCGGAGCCTCCCCAGACATGACCAGAACAAAGATCGCCGTGATCGGCGGATCCGGACTTTACGACATCGACGGCCTGCAAGACGCCCGCTGGACGGAGGTGAAAACGCCCTGGGGCGCGCCCTCGGATGCTCTTCTGACCGGCGTGCTGGACGGCGTCGATATGGTCTTCCTGCCGCGTCACGGGCGCGGTCATGTGCACAGCCCCTCCACCGTGCCTTACCGTGCCAACATCGACGCGCTCAAACGGCTGGGCTGCACGGATGTGGTGTCTGTTTCCGCCTGCGGATCGTTCCGCGAGGATATGGCGCCGGGCGATTTTGTGCTTGTGGATCAGTTCATTGACCGCACTTTCGCGCGCGAGAAATCCTTCTTCGGGACGGGCTGTGTGGCCCATGTCTCGGTGGCGCATCCGACCTGCCCACGCTTGACCGAAGCCTGTTACAAGGCCGCAACGGACGCCGGGATCAGCGTGCACCAGGGCGGCACATACCTCGCGATGGAAGGTCCGCAATTCTCGACGCTGGCCGAATCCCGGATGTACCGTGAAAGCTGGGGGGCGGATGTGATCGGCATGACCAATATGCCCGAAGCCAAACTCGCCCGCGAAGCCGAGCTCTGCTATGCCTCCGTCGCGATGATCACCGACTATGACAGCTGGCATCCCGATCATGGCGAGGTGGATGTGCCTGAAATCATTAGGACTTTGACGGGGAACGCCGACAAGGGCCGCGATCTGGTGCGCCGTCTGCCAGCCCTGCTGGGGGCAGAGCGAAACCCCTGCCCGCACGGCTGCGACCGGGCGCTGGAGTTTGCCATCCTCACGGCACCCGAGGCGCGCGATGCTGACATGGTCGGGAAACTGGACGCGGTCGCCGGGCGCGTGCTCACGTAGGGAGAGAGGCTCCCCCTACGTACGCGTCATCACCGGACGCTAGTTGATCGTGACGATGTTCAGCTTGGCTTTCAGGCGGGTGAAAGGGTCAACCTGAACGATATCGCGCAGCGTTTTAGGCTGCGGGCAATCGCTGCAGGTCGCCGGATCGATCATCAGCGGGTTTGCAAACCGCACCCATTTCGCCTGACCCGTTGTGTCCTGCACCTCGTAGATCGAATCCACCACGAAGGGCGTCAGGTTCGGGTTCGTCGATGCCGCCACGACAGTCTGCAGGCACGAGGGTTCCATCGGTGCATTGACCGCCGTGCGATGCCTCTTGAAGTAGGTCCAGCTTTTTTCGGGGCTTTGCACGGTCACCCAGCTGGCGATTTTCTGCGGGACGTAGTCGCCAACCGTCGCAAGCGTATCGTTCACGCTGCTGCCCCACAGATTTGACGCAGACAGCCTGTCTTCGATCGGGGGTAACTCGGGCGAGAAAGTTTGCAAGGAACAGAATCTGCTGTCCTCAAACCGCTCGTTTTGATGATTGAAAACAAAGACATCACCGGGCAGCGGGTTGGATATCTTGTTGGCCGGCACGATCAGCCGGGCATAGCTGATGTCTGCCTCATCGGCATCCAGCAGAACCCGCTCGGTGACGTTGAACACCAAAACGGTGAGGACCATGATCGCGATGGTCCAGAACTTGTAATCGATCCTTTCGGACAGCTTGGATTTTTCCGCTTGTTCCATGACGGTCACTGCGGGCAGCAAAGGTTACTACCGCAGTTGTAGTAGCCGGGTGGACAGGCAGCATAGGCTGCGGCGGAGGAAATAAAAAAAGCAGCAATTGCCAGAGCAAAAATAGCACGCATGACTATTCTCCATTTGAGTGAAATTTTGGATAATGCAGTGATGATTCCACGCATGCGGGAATTTGTCTGTGAACAAGATCACATGCGCGCGCTTGATGTTTACGGCGCGAACTGGAACTAATGTGTTGATGTAACAGAAGGAACATTCGCATGCCCCTCGATCTCTGGCTGACTTTCGTTGCGGCATCGACCGCCCTGTTGCTGATCCCCGGGCCGACGGTTTTACTTGTGCTGAGCTACGCGCTCTCCAAGGGCAGGTCGGTGGCGGTTGCATCCGCCGCCGGTGTAGCCTTCGGAGACCTGATCGCCATGTCAGCCTCCCTCGCCGGTCTTGGGGCACTTGTTCTGGCCTCTGCAACCTTCTTTACCCTGCTCAAGTGGGTCGGCGCGGTCTACCTGATCTGGCTGGGTGTCAAACTGATCCGCTCGGCACCGCGCGAAGGACTGCGCCCCCTCGCGGAGGTCGATGCGCGCGGCGTTTTTGGTCACGCAACCGCGGTAACTGCACTCAATCCCAAATCCATCGCCTTTTTCATCGCCTTCGTGCCGCAGTTCCTGCGCCCCGAAGCACCGTTGATCCCGCAGTTCGGCATTCTCATTGCAACATTCGTGGGTCTGGCAGCCCTGAACGCACTGGCCTACGCCTTGATCGCGGACCGTCTGCGCCGCGTCATTTCGAGACCTTCGATACTGGCCTGGATCACCCGCGCCGGTGGCGCCACCCTGATCGGCATGGGGCTCCTTACTGCCACGCTGCGCCGCGCAACTTAAAGGTCATGTCAATGAAAAATGTTCAGGACTACATCCGCACAATCGTGGATTTCCCGCATGAAGGCATCATGTTTCGCGATGTCACGACGCTGTTCGCGGATGCGCGCGGTTTCCGGGTGGCCATTGATCAGATGCTGCATCCCTACGCCGGTCTGCAAATCGACAAGGTGGTGGGCTTGGAGGCTCGTGGCTTCATCCTTGGCGGCGCCATCGCGCACCAGTTGTCGGTGGGCTTCGTGCCCATCCGCAAGAAGGGCAAGCTTCCCGGCACCACGATCAGCCAGGATTACAAGCTCGAATATGGCGAGGCGATTGTCGAAATTCACGACGACGCGATTCAACCCGGTGAGAAAATCCTCGTTGTCGACGACCTTCTGGCCACCGGCGGCACTGCCGAGGCGGGTATCAAGCTGATTGAAAGACTGGGCGGCGAAATCATTTCCTGCGCCTTCATCATCGACCTGCCGGACTTGGGCGGGCGACACCGACTTGAAGCCCTGGGAATGGACGTGCACGCGCTCTGCGCGTTCGACGGGCTGTAAGGCGGCCCGAAAACCAAATCCTGGAAGGATTTGAAAAGCATCACTTGGCGCGGCAGCGCCTCATGTTCTGAGCACCGCGCCGGGGTTCATAATCCCCAGCGGATCGAGGGCCGATTTGATCGCCCGCATCGCCGCAAGCTTTGCGGGATCCCCGTATCGTTCGAGATCCGCCACCTTCAGCCGTCCGACGCCGTGTTCCGCGCTCACCGAGCCACCCAGAGCATGTGCGAGGTCATGCACCGCCCTTTGAAGTGCCGCACGTTGATTGGCGTGATCGGACGACGTCCCGCCCGGCAGGGGAAATACGTTGTAGTGCAGGTTACCGTCGCCGACGTGGCCAAAACAGTTGATGCGAAACTCTCCGATCTCGGAAATCACCTGCTTTCCCTTGGTGATGAAGTCCGGAAGGCTGCCCAGAGGCACCGACACGTCACTTGAAATCACCGCGCCAACCCGCTTGTTCGCTTCGGGGATATGTTCTCGGACAGACCAGAAGTCCTGCGACTGTTGTTGGGATTGCGCAATCACCCCGTCAAGCACCATCCCGCGATCCGCTGCCTCTGCAAACAGTGTCTCCAGTTCGGTTTGCGCATTCATGCCGTGCGCCAGCCCCACTTCCATCAACACCGACCATTCGGGCGCCGCGTCAAATGGCTGGCGGATATCCGGCAGCACCTCGGACAGGAAGGCCAGCCCCTGCCCGTTGATCAACTCGAACCCGCTGACCATCTCACCAAGCTGTTGCTGCGCCAGGGCCAGCAGGGACAAGGCGGCGTCCGGGGTCGGCACGACGAAAACCGCCGTGCCAGTCGCCACAGGTTGCGGGCAAAGCTTCAGGGACGCGGCGGTGATCACGCCCAGCGTACCTTCCGAACCGATCAGCAGATGGCGCAGATCGTAGCCGGTATTGTCTTTGCGCAACCGTTTCAGGCCATGCCATATCTGGCCGTCCGGCAGTACCGCTTCCAATCCCAGGCACAGGTCGCGCATGTTGCCGTAGCGCAGCACGGCCGTGCCACCCGCATTCGTCGCCAGATTGCCGCCGATACTGGCAGAGCCTTCTGACGCAAGAGACAGCGGGAACAGACGCCCGGCCGCCGCTGCCGCCGTCTGCACGCTGGCCAGCACCGCGCCCGCTTCGCAGATCAGCACGTTTTCCTCCGGATAGACGCCGCGCAGCGCCGTCATGCGCTCCAGCGACAGCAGCAGCGGCACCGGGCCCTCGGGTGATATCTGCCCCCCGACCAGACCGGTGCCCCCGCCATAAGGCACGATACCGACACGCTCCTGCGCCGCCAGGCGCACGACCTCGGCCACCTCTTCAGCTGTCTTCGGGACCACCACGGTGGTGGGTCGTCCGTGATACCGCCCCCGCGGCTCTTCAAGATAGCGTGGCTCCGCCGGGCGGACGCTCCCGTCGGGTAATCGCTGCTGCAGGAGATCGTGAAAATCGGAATCGGCGGCGTTCAAGGTCATGGCCCTTGATCCCCCGCGCCGATCACGGATGCAAGCGCCGTCTAATCCGCGCTGAGCCAGGCGGGACGCAAAACCATGATCGTCGGTCGGCCCGGCAGCCTGTCCAGGGACACATCCAGCGCGGGGCCGCCAACCTCCACAATCGCAAATTCGTCCGACATGCCGGCCAGAAAATCATCGAGGGCAAACAGCGAAAACCAATGCATCGGGATGACAATAGAAGACTTCAGGCGTTTGAGCACGCGGGTCATTGTGGGCAAATCCAGCGTGTAACCTCCGTCAACCGGCGCCATCACCACATCCAACCGTCCCAGCGCCGCGTATTGCGCGGCATCCGGTTCGTGATGCAGGTGCCCCAGGTGGCCAATACACAGTCCGGCCATCTCGAAGACGAAAATGGAATTGCCTTCCGTTTCAATGCCCGAAAATTGCGAACGGATGTCAGTCGACACATTCCGGATCAGGATTTCTCCAAGATCGAGCCGGTGGTCGATCCCTTCGCCGAAGGGCCCCCACCCGGTCAATACATGGGGAATTGCCGGATCCGGGTTTGCTGTCCAATGCGTGTCGTGAGCGTGGTTCATCGTCACCACGTCCGGGATCAGTGGGGCCGAGCCTGTGAAACCGGTGTAATCGGTGACAATATTCAAGCCGCCGTGGCTGCGGATCAGGAAACTGGCGTGCGAGACGTAATGAATACGCACTGTCTCCGCTGCCACCGGGCCAAGGCTCGCGGGCACAATGTAGTCGATCCCCGGTGCAGCATCCGCCAGCGCAATGCAATGGCTTGGCGTGCGCTCCTGGGCGAGTGCGCCCTGTGCAAGGATGAGAAACAGAACAGCCAGTCTGATCAGCATGATTTCCTCCCTGCCACAGATATTAGCGCATCGTTGATGTCTTTCCGCCGGAATTCGTCACTTCGCCGGAATTTTCCGGGTCACCGCCGAAATATGCAGCAGGCCGGTTTGGGGTGTCGCGCCGGTTCAGGCGCCCAACGCGCCTTTCGGAGAAAGGCGCAAACGTCGTGTGCGGCGCAGCCGCGCCTTTAACCAGCGCCGGTTTTGCCACGGCGATCGCCGCGCAGGGCGGCGTATAAGACATGCGTGCGCCAACGACCGTCGATCTGCAGATAGCTTTGCGCCACGCCCTCGTATTTGAAGCCGGAGGTCTCCAGCAACCCCCGGGATGCTGTATTCTCGGGCAGACAGGCCGCTTCGATGCGGCTCAGGTCAAGCCGCGTGAACGCATGATGCACCAGCGCCTTGATCGCCTCCTGCATGTATCCCTGACGTGCAAAGGGTTGCCCCGTCCAGTAGCCCAGTGTCCCTGCCTGCGCCGGGCCTCGCCGGATATTGTCGAGCGTGATGGCCCCCAAAAGCGCATCGTCATGACGCCGGATCAGGAAGAGCGGGACCGCCGTGCCGCTGGAAACTGATCGTTGCGCCCAATACACCCGATTGGTGAAGGCTTTGCGGGTCAGGTGGTCTTTGGCCCAACTGGGTTCCCACGGTGTCAGGTACTCATTGCTCTGGGCCCGCAAGCTCGCCCAGGGGCGAAAGTCCGAATGTATCGGCGGCCGCAGGGTCATGCGTTCCGTCTCGATCCGAAGCTTGCGAAACCCGCGCAGCATCAGGCAGCCCGACGCTCCTGCAACTGGGCCAGGCTGGGCGCCGTCTCGATAGGTCCGTAAAGCGCCAGGGCCGCGGGCGCTGCCGAGGCCATGCTCTGCGCGAATTCGCGCACGTCCCCGGTTGTGACCGCGTCAATCATCGCAACCGTTTCTTCCAGCGGCGGCACCCTGTCCCATATCTGGACCAGTCGGGCCAGCCGTTCCGCCCGGTTGGAGGGACTCTCCAGCCCCATCAGCAGACCTGCCTTCATCTGGGCACGCGCGCGGGCCACCTCCGCCGGTGTCATGTCAGCCGCGGCACGTTTCATCTCGTCAATGGTGATCTCGGCCAGCTGCGGCAACTGCTCGGCACTGGTACCTGCGTAGATCGTAGTCATGCCCGTATCCGCATAGGCGCCCGCCTGCGCGAAGATTGAGTAGCACAACCCCCGGTTTTCCCGGATTTCCTGGAACAGCCGGCTCGACATGCCGCCCCCCAGGGCCGAGGCGTAAATCTGCGCGGTGTAGATGCTGTCGTCGCGGTAGCCCGGGCTTTCGAAGGCCAGCGCGAAATGCGCCTGCTCCAACGCTTTGGGCTGGCGGCGTTCGCCACCGAGAAAACGCGCAGCGTGCACGTCAAAGGCCGGTTTGGCTTCCATGTCACCAAAGAGGCTTTCTGCGAGCGCCACGATCGCTTCGTGATCAACCGCTCCGGCAGCGGACAGGATCATCTGCCCCGGCCCGTAGTGCTCCGCGATGAAGCCCTGCAGATCGCTGCGGTTGAAACTGGCTACGCGCTCGCTTGGTCCCAGAATAGTGCGGCCCATCGGGTGATCGGGATAGGCCTCCTCCTGCAACCAGTCGAAGATCACGTCATCCGGCGTGTCCAGCGCCTGCCCGATCTCCTGCAGGATCACGCCGCGCTCAATCTCGATTTCCGCTTCATCCAGCGTCGGGTTCAGCAGGATATCCGCGATCACGTCGAGCGCCAGCGGCACGTCATTCTGCAGCACCCGCGCATAGTAGGCCGTGACCTCGCGCGAGGTGTAGGCATTGATATAGCCCCCCACGTCCTCGATGCTTTCAGCAATCTGAAGGGCTGTGCGGCGCTTGGTGCCCTTGAAGGCCATGTGCTCAAGGAAATGGGCGATGCCATTCTGTTCCGGCGTCTCGTGGCGCGCGCCGGCCGTGACCCACACGCCGACCGAGGCGGAGGCAAGGCCGGGCATTTCTTCGGTTACAATACGAAAGCCGTTTGGCAGGCGGTGTTGGTTCAGTGTCACGCAGCTCTGTGCCCTTTGATATGCGCGGTGAGAGCTGCCAGATCGTTCGGCACCCGGCTCACCCGTTCGGCGCGTTCATACAGGTCCGCCATGCGCGGAGGCAAGGGGGGGTGTCGCCCGGCGGCCTCTTCCACTGCGTCAGGAAACTTCGCAGGATGCGCCGTGGCCAGCGTGATCATCGGCGTGCCGGTCACGCGATGCGCCTCTGCCACCTTCACCCCCACCGCCGTATGCGGGCAGAGCAGCTCGCCGGTGGTCTTCAGCGCGCCAGCAATCGTCGCCATTGTCTCCTCCTCAGAGGCGCGCCCTGAAAGGTAATGTGATTGCAACACCTGCATCGCGCCCTGGCTTACGGTGAAGCCACCCGCCTTCAATTCGTCCATCAACTGCACGATGGCTTTGGCATCACGGTCATAGGCATCAAAAAGTGCACGCTCAAAATTGGAACTGACCTGAATATCCATCGACGGGCTGATCGATGGCACCGTCTCGCCCTTATGATACCCCTGCCCGCTCAGGCAGCGGTGCAGGATATCGTTCTGGTTTGTGGCAACCACCAGCTTGTCGATCGGCAGCCCCATGCGCTTGGCGATATAGCCAGCGAAGATATCACCGAAGTTGCCTGTTGGCACAGTGAAACTCACCGGACGATGCGGCGCGCCAAGCGACACGGCCGCCGAAAAGTAGTAGACCACCTGCGCCAACACCCTGCCCCAGTTGATCGAGTTGACCCCCGCCAGCTTCACCTCGTCCCGGAAGTCGAAGTCATTGAACATATCCTTAAGCCGCGCCTGGCAGTCGTCGAAATCGCCATCCATCGCCAAGGCATGCACATTGGCTTCTTTGGGCGTTGTCATCTGCCGCCGTTGCACCTCGGAGATGCGACCATGCGGGTAGAGGATGAACACATCCACATTGTCCAGTCCCCGAAAAGCCTCGATGGCGGCGGAGCCGGTGTCCCCGCTGGTCGCGCCGACAATGGTCACGCGTTCGCCCTTGCGCCCCAGGGCGGTCTGGAACATCTGCCCGATGAGCTGCATCGCGAAATCCTTGAACGCCAGTGTCGGCCCGTGGAACAGCTCCAGCAGGAAATGCCCCTGATCCAGCTGCACCAGCGGCGCGCGCGCCGCGTGCCCAAACCCGGTATAGGCCCGCGCGATGATCCCTTCGAATTCTTCGTCGGTGAAGACCTCGCCCACGAAGGGCCGCATCACCCGATAGGCGATCGCCTCGTAGCTCAACCCTTCGAGCTTCGCGATTTCCGACGCTGTCATTTGCGGGATCGCTTCGGGCACATACAGACCGCCATCGCGTGCAAGGCCGGTCAGCATCGCTTCTTCAAAGTTCAAGACGGGCGCGGTGCCCCGGGTAGAGATGTAACGCATGGGTCTCAGCTTTTGTTGGCACCGGGTTTGCGGCGCAGAAAAACGGCTGTCATTGCCAGCCAGATCGCCGACAATGAGAACCAGGTAATGGCGTATTGCAAGTGATCGTTCGGAATGGCCGCCGTGTCTACCGGCATTGGCGTCACCGGGCTGCCTGATTGCGGCGCATCCCGGCGCACGACCAGTACCGGATTCGTTTCGAGCACCCGTGCCATCGCTCCGACGTCGCGCGCAAACCAGATGTTTTCTTTCATGTCCGGTGCCGGTGTGAAGCCGTCGGTTTCCTGAGGCCATTGCAGGTTCCCCACAAGGGTCACGGCCGGGCCTTCGTCAAACTTCAGGGCATCCGCCTCCGCCACGGGGACAAAGCCCATGTCAATCATGATGGCTCCCTCGTCGCGCAGCATCGGGCGGATGATGCGGTACCCGGCGCCGATTTGCTTTTGCGACACAAGCACCCGCAAGTGACGCGCGCCAAGAACGCCGGTGACCTCAACCGGCAGATAGGCGTCGCGCGCGGGCTCCGGTGTTTCGGGCAAGGCAACCGGCGTGGCCGCGATCCGGCTTTCGATATCGGCGATCACACCCTCTTTCCAGGCCAGTCGCTGCACTTGCCATATGCCGAGGCTGATCAGGATGGCACCGCCCCCCAACCCGAATATCACCAGAAACGCCAGTCGTCGCATGACCGCTCCGCACCAAAGAAAAACGCGCGAGAGCCGCGCGCTTTAGACTTGAAACCTGTGGCGGCGCTTAATGCGCGCCGGGCATCTGCCCCACGCCCCAGATGTAGACGGCGAAGAAGAGAAACAGCCACACCACGTCAACGAAGTGCCAATACCAGGCGGCCGCCTCGAAGCCTACGTGTTTTTCCGGCGTGAAATGCCCCTTCAGCGCCCGAACCAGACAGACCGTCAGAAAGATCGTCCCGATGATCACATGCGCGCCGTGAAATCCTGTCGCCATGAAGAAGTTGGAGTAAAACTTGTCTCCGCCGAACTCCCAGCCCTTGTAGAGCAGGTAAGAGTATTCGTAGGCCTGCAGCGCGGTGAAGAGCACGCCGAGGATGATGGAGATCGTGAGACCCCAGATCAGGTCCTTGCGGTTGTTCTCATGCACCAGCGCGTGGTGCGCCCATGTCACCGCGCAGCCCGACAACAGCAGGATCAGCGTGTTGATCAGCGGCAGGTGGAAGGCATCCACGTGGTAGATTTCCGGCTGAACATATTCCGTGCCGACGTAGCCGCTCATCGGATAGATGGCGTTCTTGAAGAAAGACCAGAACCACGCCGCGAAGAACATGACTTCGGACATGATGAACAGAATGAAACCGTAGCGCAAGCCGATGCGAACGACAGGTGTGTGGTCACCGATGCGGCTTTCATGCACGACCTCGGTCCACCAGCCGAACATGACATAGAGCACGCCTGCCAGGCCCGCAAGGAAGAGGAACGGCGTGATGTCCTGCATCCACAGGACTGCGCCAAAAAGCATCGCGAAACCGCTTACAGCGCCCAGAAGGGGCCAGACTGAGGGGTTCAGAATGTGATAATCGTGGTTCTTTTCATGGGCCATGTCTTCGTCCCTTGCCTTATCCTGGTCAGTTCAGACTTGTGTCTGAGGTTGGTTCCATGTCCTGCGCGGCGGCATAACCTTCGGGCAGATCAATTTCGTAGAATGTATAGGAGAGCGTGATGGTATGCACATATTTTCCATCGCGGTCCTCGACGATTTCCGGGTCCACGTAGAAGGTCACCGGCATCTGCACCCGTTCGCCGGGCTGCAGCACCTGCTCTTCAAAGCAGAAACACTGGATCTTGTTGAAGAAGCCACCCGCCTGATAGGGGGTGACGTTATAGCTGGCAGATCCCGCAATCGGACGGTTCGTCGGGTTGTAGGCCTCATAAAATGCCAGCCCCGTCTCGCCGATGCGGACGTCCATCTCCCGCACAACCGGTTTGAAGCTCCATGGCATCTGGCTGTGCAGCGATCCGTCAAAGCGGACCGTAATCGTCTGGTCGAGCACGTTATCCGGTGCAACATCAGACACGCCGGTGACACCACCAAAACCTGTCACCCGGCAGAACCAGTCGTAAAACGGCACGGACGCCCATGCCAGCGCGCCCATGACGATCACAAGGCTGACGGTCTGTGCAACGGTTTTCGCGGGGCCGGAGAGTGCCATCAGTCCGCAACCTCCCCGGCTTTGGGCAGTTCGAAATCGCCGCTGGTCACCTTGGTGAACGTCAGGGCCAGAACAAGCACGACAAACGCGGCCAGCATCAGCCCGACACCAATGTTGCGACCCTTGCGGCGCTTGTGCAGTTCATGTTCCGGGCGAAAGGTCATGGATTACCAGCCCCCCAATCCGACCGGGCGTAGCATCGCCTCGACAAGGATCATCCCGAAATGCGCAAAAAGATACCACAGCGACAGGCGGAAAAACTTCTTCTCGACCTTGTAGCCATCCGCTTCGGCCGCCATTTCGTCACGCCGCGAGATATCCACGGCGCCCTTCAGAAACAGCGCGTTGAGAACAACGGCGGTTGCAAGGTAAAACGGTCCGCCAATCGCGGTGAACCCGGTACCTACCGCAAGCAATGTGAGCAATATGGTGTAGACGATGACATGCACCCGGGTGGCCCGGCGCCCGTGGGTCACCGTCAGCATGGGCACGTCCGCGTCATCGTAGTCAGACTTCATGAACAGCGCCAGCGCCCAGAAATGCGGCGGCGTCCACATGAAGATCAGAGCAAACATCAACCACGCTTCGACAGAAAAACTGCCCGTCGCGATCACCCAGCCGATGACCGGTGGGAAAGCCCCGGCGGCACCGCCAATGACGATATTCTGCGGCGTGGAACGCTTGAGCCACATTGAATAGATCACCGCATAGAAGAAAATCGTAAAGGCCAGAAGCCCGGCAGCCAGCAGGTTTGCGGACAGCGCCAGCATCATCACCGACAGACCAGAGAGCGCGAGCCCCAGCGACAATGCTTCGCCCGCCGGCACCCGGCCGGACGGGATCGGCCGTTTGGCCGTGCGCCGCATCACCGCGTCGATGTCGGCATCCCACCACATGTTCAGCGCACCGGAGGCTCCTGCCCCGATGGCGACGAAAAGGATGGACGCAAAGGCAATCACCGGGTGCACGGACTGCGGTGCAGCGAGCAGGCCCACCAGCGCCGTGAACACGACCAGAGACATGACGCGTGGCTTCAGCAGGGCAAAGTAATCGCCCAGTTGCGTGTCATATTCCCCGGCGGGTGTTGTGTAGCTTGCATCAGCCATTCAGGCGCCTCGCTGACAGTCTCGGGTCGGCGCGGCCGCGGGGCCGCCCCTGCTCATTTCGACGCGATCACACGTGTTTGCGGGATGCCCGCATATTCTTCGCGCGCGCCTTCCAGCCATTCCGCATAGGCTTCTTCGGACACAACTTTCACGGTGATCGGCATATAGGCGTGGTTCAGCCCGCACAGTTCGGAACATTGACCGAAATAGACGCCTTCCTGTTCGGCTTTGAACCACAGTTCAGCCAAACGGCCGGGCACAGCGTCCTGCTTGACGCCAAAGGCCGGGATCGTCCACGCGTGGATCACGTCGCCCCCGGTCACCTGCATCACGATGGTCTGGTTCACCGGCACAACAACGGAGGTGTCCGTCGCCAGAAGAAACTCCGCTTCGGAATACCCGGCTTCTTCCAGTTGCGCGATCACCTCTGGTGATTTGGCATTGTTGCCTCCGGTCGCAGGCGCGCCGATCATGTAAGAAGAGAACTCGAAGCCTTCGTCGACATACTCGTAGTCCCAGTACCACTGGTATCCGGTGACCTTGATCGTCACATCCGCTTCAGGAATTTCCTGCTGTTTGAACAGAATGGGCAGGGAGAAGGCACCAATGAACACGAGTATCACGATGGGAATGACCGTCCAGGCGATCTCAACCGGCGTATTATGCGTGAAACTGGCCGACTCCGGGTTCCGTTTGGCGTTGTACCGGATCGCCACCCAGAGAATCAGCGCCGTGACGAACAACGAAATCACCGTGATGATCACCAGTAACATACCGTCCAGCCAGTGGATGTCTGATGCCAGCTCGGTCGCGGCAGGCTGAAACCCCATTTTGCCATCAACCGGCACGCCGATGATTTCAAGGTTGTCCTGTGCCTGAGCCGTCGTCGCCGCAAAGGCGGCCAAAACACCTGGGAGTGTGAAAAAACGTTTCATGTGTCGTCCTGATCTTGGGATCGATGTTGCGCACGCAGAACAGGATCACGCGTCGCCGACACCCTGTCCGTTGTAATTCCTGCTCTTACAATCATATTCTGATCGCGAGATAAAGACTTGAGCTTGCGTCAAACAGACGCTGAGTGCACTTTTACGCCCCCATTTAAGGATATCACGAATGACCGACGCTCCTTTCAAGCCGTTTGACGATGCGCTGGACCGCGATGAAGCCCTGGATGTGCTGCGCGACGCCACCAGCGGTGCAGATGATGGGGAGCTGTTTCTGGAGCGTCGGCGCTCGGAAGCCCTGGTCTTTGACGACGGCAGACTCAAGACCGCCAATTACAATGCGTCGGAAGGATTTGGCTTGCGCGCGGTCTGCGGAGAGGTAGCAGGTTATGCGCATTCGACGGATGTCTCGGCAAGTGCCTTGCGCCGCGCGGCCGAGACCGCGCGTCTGGCTGTCGGTGACGGCGGCGGGACCTGGGCCGATGCACCGACCCCAACGAATACACGCCTATACACCGACGCAGATCCGATTGCCGGCGCAAGCTTTCCGGTCAAGGTGGAAACCCTTCGCGAAATCGACGGGTATGCGCGCGGACTTGATGCACGTGTCGTTCAGGTCTCCGCCACCATCGCCGCCAGCCTGCAGGAGGTGGAGATATTGCGGCCTGACGGACGATCGCTGCGCGATGTGCGGCCGATGACGCGCGTCAATGTCTCGGTCATCGTCGAGCAGAACGGGCGGCGCGAATCCGGCTCTGCCGGTGGCGGCGGCCGCGTGGGTCTTGCTGGTCTGCTGGACCCGACCGACTGGCAGTCGAAGACCAAGGAAGCGCTGCGTATCGCCTGTGTGAACCTCGAGGCCGTGCCGGCTCCTGCGGGCGTGATGGACGTTGTGCTGGGGCCAGGCTGGCCCGGTATTCTGCTGCATGAGGCCATCGGCCATGGGCTGGAAGGTGATTTCAATCGAAAAGGGTCTTCTGCCTTTGCCGGTCTGATGGGGCAGCGGATCGCCAGCAAGGGCGTCACGGTTCTGGATGACGGCACGATCCCGGACAGGCGCGGGTCCATCACGATCGATGACGAAGGTACGCCGTCGGGCAAGAACGTTCTGATCGAGGACGGTATTCTCGTAGGTTACATGCAGGATCGTCAGAATGCGCGTCTGATGGGGGTCGCACCGACGGGCAACGGACGCCGCGAAAGCTATGCCCATGCGCCGATGCCCCGGATGACAAACACCTACATGCTGGGCGGTGCAACCGATCCACAGGATATTGTTGCCGATCTCGAGGACGGGATTTACGCGGTCGGGTTCGGCGGTGGCCAGGTCGACATCACCAACGGCAAGTTCGTGTTCAGTTGTACCGAGGCCTACAGGGTCGAAAACGGCAAGGTGGGCGCGCCCGTCAAAGGTGCAACACTGATCGGTGACGGGGCAACGGCCTTGCAGCATATCCGGGCGATCGGAAACGATATGGCGCTTGACCCGGGCATGGGGAACTGTGGCAAGGCCGGGCAATGGGTGCCGGTCGGCGTGGGTCAGCCCACCTTGATGATCGGCGGTCTGACTGTCGGCGGATCAGCCTCGTAGCGCGATTCCTCCCCAAAAATAGCGAGGGCGTCAGACCAGCTTGATTCATGCGTTGTTAACCAACTCGGCTTAAACCTGATTCTGCAACGGACGGAGACGAGGATGACTGATAAGGACTACAATCCTTCTTCCACTCACCCCCCACTCCCACCCACCTCGGAAGCTGAACAGTTCTCCCGTCTCCGTCTGCTGCGATCCCGCCGGGTTGGCGTAACGACGTATAAACGACTGCTAACTGAACACGGCACTGCGCAGAACGCGCTGGCCGCGCTACCTGAGGTAGCGCGTGCCGCCGGCGTTCAGAAATACGAAGTCTGCCCAGAAGCGGTCGTACAGGCGGAGCTGAATACCGCACGCGATGCAGGCGCGCGCCTGATCATGCAGGGCACGTCCGCGTATCCCGAACATCTCAACGACATCGACGACGCACCACCGTTTTTATGGGTGCTGGGCGATGCGAGCTTGCTGAAGCGCCCCATGATCTCGCTTGTCGGGGCGCGCAACGCGTCGTCTCTGGGCACGCGGATGGCGAGGGCGCTGGCCCGCGATCTGGGCGCGGCAGGCTATGTCATCGTCTCCGGCCTGGCGCGCGGCGTCGATGCGGCAGCACATCTGGCAGCGCTCCCGACCGGTACCGTGGCCGTACAGGCTGGCGGTGTCGATGTGATCTACCCTGCCGAAAACACCGAACTTGCGCTGGATCTGGCAAAATCCGGCCTGCGCCTGTCGGAACAGCCCATGGGTCTGCAACCCATCGCCCGTCATTTCCCCAGCCGAAACCGCATTATCTCAGGTCTCAGCCAGGCCACGATCGTAGTAGAAGCCGCGGCCAAGTCAGGCAGTCTCATCACGGCGCGCGACGCGCTTGATCAGGGACGCGACGTGCTGGCGGTGCCTGGAAACCCTTTTGACGCCCGGGCCGCGGGCTGCAATCAGCTTATCCGGGACGGCGCCACCCTGGTGCGTTCCGCCGATGATGTTCTGGAAGCGCTCACGCCCCTGCATGGTAACGCGCCGGAACTGCCGCTGGCGCCGCCAAAAGCGAAACCGGCCCCTCCCAAAGCCAGACACTCGATCCGCGATGCAGCCGCATTGCACCGCAAGATCCTGTCCCGTCTCAGCCCGTCACCCGTGGCTGAAGACCAGCTTATCCGCGATCTCGCCATCGCCCCGGCCGATGCGGCGCCCGCGTTGCTGGATCTGGAGATGGAGGGGCGCATCACACGTCGATCTGGTGGCCTTTTGTCGCGTACCGAACGCGCCTGACCCACAATTATCGGCTTCTTGTCATACACTTATCATGCCACAGCACCACGTGGAGATGCGGCACCGTCAGCCCAGCCCTCGGCTATGATTTTTGCGGCACCGAGCGCAACTGGCAAATATCCGCAAACGTCACGGAACTGGTGCGACAAACTCTAGCGGATTGACAAAATCCGCTTGCACAGCACATCTGGCTTGAGCATAGACACAAAACGTTTTTACCCAGAGGTGCCGCAGTACATGCCAGTAGTTGTTGTCGAATCGCCCGCCAAAGCCAAGACGATCAACACCTATTTGGGGGACAACTACACCGTTTTAGCGTCGTATGGGCACGTGCGCGACCTGCCTCCGAAGGATGGATCGGTCGACCCCGAGCAAGAATTTGAGATGCTGTGGGAGGTCGCCAGCGACAGCAAAAAACATGTCAAAGCGATTGCCGATGCGCTGAAAGAGGATAATGAACTCATTCTCGCAACCGACCCCGACCGCGAAGGCGAGGCGATCAGCTGGCACCTGCAGGAAGCACTGACCAAACGCAAGTCGATCAAGAAGGATACGCCGGTCAGCCGCGTGGTCTTCAACCAGATCACGAAAAAGGCGGTGACAGAGGCAATGGCGAACCCGCGCGAGGTCGACATGCCGCTGGTGGAGGCATATCTTGCCCGCCGCGCGCTGGATTATCTCGTGGGGTTCAACCTCAGCCCGGTGCTCTGGCGCAAACTGCCCGGGGCGCGGTCTGCCGGGCGGGTGCAATCGGTGACCCTGCGCCTCATTGTCGAACGCGAGATGGAAATCGAGGCGTTTCGCAACCGCGAATACTGGTCGGTTAAGGCGATGCTTGCGACCCCGCGGGGTCAGGAGTTCGAGGCACGGCTTACCGTTCTGGCGGGCAAGAAGCTCGACAAGTTCGACATCGAGAATCAGACACAGGCCGAAATGGCGGTGCAGGCGATCAGCAGCCGCGACCTGAGCGTCACGTCGGTGGAGGCCAAACCGGCGAACCGCAATCCCTCCGCCCCCTTCATGACCTCGACGCTGCAGCAGGAAGCCAGCCGCAAGTTCGGCATGGGCGCGCGCCAGACCATGTCCACAGCACAGCGGCTTTATGAGGCAGGCTACATTACGTATATGCGGACCGACGGCATCGACATGGCGCCCGAGGCGGTGCAGGCCGCCCGCGACGCGATCGAGACGCTTTATGGCAAGGACTACGTGCCCGGCAGCCCGCGGATGTACAAGAACAAGGCCAAGAACGCGCAGGAGGCCCACGAATGCGTGCGCCCCACCGATATGATGACCAAGGCGGAGGATCTGAAGACCTCCGACGCGGATCAGCGCAAGCTCTACGACCTGATCTGGAAACGCACGCTGGCCTGCCAGATGGAAGCCGCGCGGATGGAACGGACGACCGTGGATGTGGGCAGCACAGATGGCCAGGTCATTCTGCGCGCCACCGGTCAGGTGGTGCTCTTTGATGGGTTCCTGCGGGTTTATGAGGAGGGCCGCGACGATGTGGTGGATGAGGACGACAAGCGCCTGCCCCAGATCGACCAAGGTGACAAGATGGACAAGCGCGCCGTCACGCCGGAGCAGCATTTCACCCAGCCCCCGCCCCGCTACACGGAGGCCACGCTGGTCAAGAAGATGGAGGAACTCGGGATCGGGCGGCCTTCCACCTATGCCTCTATCGTCACCACGATTCAGGACCGCGAGTATGTGCGCAAGGACAAGAACCGCCTGATCCCCGAAGACAAGGGACGCTTGGTCACGGCGTTTCTGGAGAACTACTTCCGCAAATACGTGGGCTATGGCTTTACCGCGGATCTGGAAGACCAGCTCGATGATGTGAGCGCGGGGGACGCCAACTACAAAGAGGTGCTGCGGCGTTTCTGGCGCGACTTCTCGGCAGCCGTCGCCGAGACCGCCGATCTGCGGATCACCGAAGTGCTGGAAAAAATCAACGAAGTGCTGGAGCCGCACCTGTTCCCGCCCAATGAAGACGGAACCGACCCGCGCCTTTGTCCCAACTGTGGCGCTGGCCGGCTCTCCATGCGCACGGCCCGGTCGGGTGGGGCCTTCATCGGCTGCTCAAACTACCCCGAATGCCGCTACACCCGCCCGTTTGGCCCGCCGGACCCGGAGGCCGAGGCCAGCGCGATTCCACCCGAAGGAAAGCTGCTTGGCGAAGATGCAGGCGACAAGATATGGGTGCACAAGGGCCGCTTTGGTCCATATGTTCAGCGCGGCGAAGTCACTGAGGACAACAAAAAGCCACCGCGGCAATCGATTCCAAAGGAATGGCCCCCCGAGGATGTGGATCTGCCGCAAGCCGTCAGACTGCTGTCTCTACCCCGCGAACTGGGCCCGCATCCGGAAGATGGTGTCATGGTCTGGTCCAATATCGGTCGCTACGGCCCCTACCTCAAACACGCTGCCAGCACATCGGAACGCGGCGGCACCAACGCTAATCTTGAAAGCATTGAAGAGGTCTTCACCGTCGGCATGAACCGCGCTGTGCAGCTTCTCGCCGAAAAGGTCGCAAGCCGCGGCGGCCGTGGAACCGCGGCAAAAACCCTTCGTGAACTGGGCGAACATCCCGATCAGGGAGGGGCTGTCAGCATCATGGAAGGCAAATACGGGCCTTACGTAAAATGGGACAAGGTCAATGCCACGCTGCCCAAGGAAACTTCGCCGGAAGATCTTACCCTGGACGCCGCCGTTCTGCTGATCGAAGAAAAGGCCGCGAAGAAGGGCACTGGGCGCCGCAAGGCACCTGCAAAGAAAAAAGCGCCCGCCAAGAAGAAGGCCACCGCAAAAAAAGCCTGATCTCCTCCCATTTGTGCAGAATAGTGCAGCTTGGGACTATTCTTTTTCGAACTGGTTTGACCAACAACTTTTGCGACCTATAAATTAATCGTGAACGTGGACAGTCGGACCAATCATTCCAACCGATTGAGTACGCTAGGGGAGATTCCGGTGAGCCGACCGGATCTGAGGAAGCTGTATGATAAAGAATTTCGGACCCGCGTCCGATATGCCGGGTGGCGTGTTGCGCAACGGCATGGTGACCCCGACGCGCAGTGGCGCGCCGGTTGGCACTCACCCCGCCGTGGGCCCGATGCACCCGTTGATCCAGGAAACTCGTGACAGTCGTATCGAACAGCGCAGTGCGCGCGCCGCTTGAGGGAGGCAATGATGGCAGATTCGATCCAGGAAATTCTCAAGGAAGATACGTCCTTTGACGGGTTTGCCAAAACCCAGTTGCCGATGGTCGTGACCAACCCGAATTTGGAAGACAATCCTATCGTCTATGTGAATCATGCATTTACGCAACAGACTGGCTACGCCCGCAGTTCCGTAATCGGGCGGAATTGCCGCTTTCTGCAAGGTGAAGGTTCCGACAAGCTCGCTGTAGACAGGCTGCGTGACGGTATCTCACGGCGCGAGTCGGTCTCGGTCGATATTCTGAATTACCGCGCGAACGGTGAACCATTCATGAACCGGCTGCTGGTTGCACCGCTCGCCGACGAAGGTGGTCACCTGACGTATTTCGTCGGGATCCAGAAGGAGCTCAAGTCCGGTCAAATGGGCGCGGCGGCGGAAGAAATAGACGCCCAACTTGTGGAAATACAAGACCGCGTTGAAACCGATATGTCGATAATCATCAGCATGATCCGACAGCAATCGAACTCGACTTCACTGCCGGAGGAATACGAAGCACTCACGCGCCGGATTGAAACCCTGCAACTGCTCTACGAGGAAATGAAGCTGTCGGATGTGCAATCCAATCGCGACATCATCCACTTGGCCAGCTATCTGTCCCGGCTCTGCTGCGCCATTGGGCATGCATATGGGCGATCCGGCATTCGGTTGAACCTTCAGATCGATCCAGTGGATGTGCCGATCGAAACGGCCTCCCGCGTGGGGCTTGTCGCGTCCGAGCTTTTGGCCAATGCCTATCAGCATGCCTTTGACCGTATCGAGACCGGCCTGATTGAGGTGCGCATGTCGCAGCTGAGCGCGGGCGGTTTGCGCCTGACCGTCTCCGACGACGGTCTGGGCATTCCCAGCTTCATGAGATGGCCGGACACCGGTTCGGTGGGCGGGCGCATGATCAGTGGGCTGATTGAAGGTCTGGAAGGGACGCTGCAACTGAGCCGCGGCGCTGCGGGCAGTTTCATCGCAATCGACGTGCCCGCAGGTGCGTCGCTCGCGGAGTAGCGCGGCCGTGTCGTGGATCCGAAACCCGGTGACCCTGATGCCGCGCCAGCGACTGCTTCCTGCGTTCCGGACAGGTTTGTTATGAAGCCCGGCGCGCCGAATGCTGTGCCAGGCGAACGGGGGATCGCTCATCAGGTCTCCCGGTCGGGCCTGCGGACCGCCGCCGGGACAAGACGTGTCTGCTGATGCCGAGATCACCCGCCACGTCGACGGATCGAAAGGCCGTTACCTGCTGAAAAGGGACGGGCAGGAAGCGGAGCTGACCTATTCGATCCTCTCCCCCACCAGCATCATCGCCGATCACACCGGGGTGCCGGAGGCGCTGCGCTCCACGGGTGCGGGCCTCGCCCTTGTCACAAGACTGGTGGAGGATGCGCGGGCCGAAGGTGTGCGGATTGTCCCGCTCTGCCCCTTTGTAAATGCACAGCGGCAGCGGCACCCGGAATGGGCAGATGTGTTCAACGTTTAGTTCAACGCGGCGAACACGCACCCATCGGTAATGAGCTCCGGCGGGGTCAGGCACAGGCCACGCGCCACCTGAAATGCCGCCAGCACCTTGGGCACGTAATCCCGGGTTTCCGCGAAAGGTGGCACGCCCGCGTAGGTCCTAACCGAGCCTTCACCCGCGTTGTATCCGGCCAGAACCAACACCGGGTCGCCGCCAAATTCGCTCATCAGCCAGTCAAGGTACTTTACGCCACCTGCGATATTCTCTGACGCGGCAAGGCTGTCTTCCACGCCGAAGCGGTCCGCCGTATCCGGCATGAGCTGCATCAGACCCTGAGCCCCCGCCTGGCTTACCGCGTCAGCCTTCCCGGCAGATTCGATCGTAATCACCGCCAGCACCAGGGCCGGTGACACCTGTGTGCCAATCGTGGACTTCAGGATATCCACCCCGTTCGCCTGCGCGATGTTCTGCATGTGCTGCAAACGCGGTACCGGCACATCGCGCGCACCGATGATGACATCCATGACCCCTTGGAACCGGCCCGGGCCGGAATCGAATATCGAAGGCGAAACCTTGTCCCAGAACCACGCGTACCGCCCAACAGGCTTTTCAGGCGACACGTCAGATGTATCCGGGATCTTGGGTGTGGGTTTGGGCAAAGCCGCCAAGGCCGCCTCCTGCGCCTTTGGGTCGATCTGCACGCGGATGCGCTTCTGACCTGCCTTCGGAACGGAAATCCGCTTCGCTGCAAACGTCGGATAGGGGTCTGGCTCATCCGCGGCTGCCGATGCCATGGCAACTACCGCGGACATCAGCCCGGCTGCTAGAATGGAACGCATTATTACTGCTCGTCGCTTTGATTACTGCGTTATTTCCCTGCAGCATCGCAGAGAAATCGCTCCCAGACCAGCTATTCCGGGTCTTGATCGCGGCGATTTTGCCACATTCGGGGGTCACTTTAATGAAATGTAAACGGCAGAGAATTTTTTTTCTCATTGATAACAGCTCATTACGATTTTTCTGCCGATTTTCCGGGGGAAGACGCCAAAAGTCACAATTGCCGCCAAAATCATGCCCCAATCCCTTGGCTATATGGCTGCATACCAAGTCGGACGGACCCAAACGAGAGAAACGGTCACTGAGGACGGCAAGGTTAGTAAGTGAAAATCTAAGTGATCCTTTGGAGGGACATACAATGATGAAATTTATCAAGAACTTCCGTAAAGACGAAGACGGTGCCGTGACCGTTGACTGGGTTGTGCTGACAGCTGCTGTTGTTGGCCTGGCGATTGCCGCATACCAGTCGATCGAAGATGGCGCGACCGGCCTGACAGAAGCAACTGAGACTTTCCTCGGTGAGCAGACTGTTGGTTCGATCGGCAGTGGCGGCACTGGCGACGGCACAGGCGACGGCACTGGCACCGGCGACGGCACAGGCGACGGCACAGGCTCCTAATACTTCCACCTGATGCTTTGAAGTCAGGGCCGCTTTCATTCGCTGAAATGCGGCCCTTTTTTCCCGGACCGAACCAAGGTTCCTCAAATGAAAGTTCACACATGCTGCGCGCTTTTAGAAATTTCAAAGACGATGAGGCCGGGGCTGTTACTGTTGACTGGGTAGTCTTAACTGCCGCTGTTGTAGGTTTGTCGACAGCGTTGGTGATCGAACTTCGGGGTGGATCTTCCGATCTAACGGACCGCACAGAAGATTTCCTGAACACGCAAGTGGTCGGTGAAATCGGCGCATCTGAGTAGTATCAATCCACTTTGCAAACACTCGAGCTGTCCTCGTTCTGCCGGGGGCAGCTCATTCCGTTTCATCAGGCGAAGGTTGTTGACAGCCACCGACCGAACTACGCCTGCAGCACCTTCCCGAAGGAAGTTCCAATTGTTGCGATATCAGAGAAAAAGTCGCGCTCTGGCCATGTGTTAATCGTCAAATTGCCACAATCGGCTGACATCAAGGCTGGGAATTAGCGCGCTCTTCCATTGGGGCTGATAGGAACAACGAGGTGACAACATGCGTACTGTATTCGGATTGGTGCTCTTGGCCGGCTTAGCGCTTGCTGGCGGCGCCGTTTACATGGCCAAGAACTACATCGGACAGTACCAGGCCGAACTGGCCCGGGCGAAAGCCAATGAAAGCGCGATCGTGCCAACGCAAACGGTCTACGTGGCATCCCGCAGCTTGAAATACGGCGACGTTCTGAAGAAAAAAGATGTGCGCGCGGTGAAATGGCCCAAGACGGCCATTCCGGAGGGTACGTTTGGCGACATCGCGGTTCTCTTCCCCGAAGGTGTCGAAGAGGAACGCCTCATCGTGCGTCCGATGGAAAAAGACGAAGCGCTTCTTAAGGTGAAGATCACTGAACCGGGTGAAGACATCGGCCTGACCACACGGCTGGAAAAAGGTATGCGCGCCTTTGCGATCCGTGTGGACGTGGCGACCGGGGTTTCGGGCTTCCTGCGTCCTGGTGACCGCGTCGACATCTACTGGTCGGGCGCAATCAATGTGGGCGAAGGCCGCGAAGACGTCACCAAGCTGATCGAATCCGCCGTGCGCCTGATCGCGGTTGACCAGAACGACGAAACGATCAATGGCGCGCGCATCGCCCGTACGGTGACAGTTGCAGTAGATCCCGAGCAGGTTGCCGCACTCGCCCAGGCACAATCGACGGGCAGTTTGTCTTTGTCGCTGGTTGGCGCGGGGGACGACACGGTTCTGTCTGAAATCGAAGTCGATCAGGTCTCGTTGCTCGGTCTGGAACAGGCGGCACCTCGTGCCGTCGCCAAGAAACGCCGCGTTTGCACCATCAGAACGCGCCGGGGCGCCGAGATCGTGGCCGTGCCAATTCCCTGCACAAACTAAACAAAACCAACACATTACAAAGGCGTCGCGGATCTCGCGACGCCTTTCCCTATTTCAGCCTGTTGCCATTTATCCACATAAACGCAAGAGCAGAAGTCATTGATTCTTGCAAAAAAATCAAAACCAACGCAAACTGCGGCGCATGCGGGCACTAAGACCCGGAACCGAGGCGTGATCAAAAAGGGCAGGTCACATGAAAATTGATGGAATGTTGAAGGCGGCCCTCTTGGGGCTGACACTTAGCGCGTCGCCGCTGGCTGTGTTTACGCCGGTAACGGCGCAGGCAGAAACCTTGCGTGTGGTCACCAAGGGCACAAATCGAACACTCGCGGTTCCAATGAACCGCGCGGTTGTCGTTGAAAGCGAAATCCCCTTTGCCGAGTTGAGCATTGCCAATCCCGGCATCGCGGATATCTCGTCACTGTCGGATCGCAGCATCTACGTTCTGGGCAAGACCCCCGGGATGACAACGTTGACACTGCTCGACGCAACCGGGCAGTTGATCACAAATGTGGAAGTCCGCGTTGCACCGGATGTTACCGAGTTCAAAGAGCGCCTCGGGCAAATCCTGCCGGGCGAGAATGTTGAAGTGCGTACGGCGAACGACGGTATCGTGCTTTCCGGCACGGTGTCCAGCAGTCAGAAACTCCAGAAAGCACTGGATCTGGCGCAACGCTACGCCCCTGACCGGGTGTCCAACCTCATGAGCGTCGGCGGCATCCAGCAGGTAATGCTGAAAGTGCGTTTTGCCGAAATGAACCGCACGGTTTCCAAATCCCTGAGCAGTTCGCTCGCAATTGGCAGCACGGACGTAACAGCGGGCACCGGCGCGGGCGCAACCAGCCCGAATAACGGCCTGCTTCTTGGCGGTGCGCTCCCAAGCGTCTCGGAAGCCGCGGGCACGGCCAACATTGGCTTCAGCCTTGGATCCGTCCAGATCGGTCTGCTGCTGGAGGCGCTTGAAACAAAAGGCGCTGTGCGCACGCTGGCGGAACCCAACCTAGTGGCCCTTTCCGGTCAGGAAGCAAACTTCCTCGCTGGCGGCGAGTACCCGGTTCCGGTTGCTCAGGACAACGATACGATCAGCGTTGAATTCAAACCGTTTGGGGTTGAACTGAACTTCGTCCCCCGCGTTGTCGACAGCAACATCATCAACCTGCAGCTTTCCGCAGCGGTATCGGCGATCGACCCATCGAACGGCGTCAGCCTTGGCGGCGGCTTTTTTCTGGACGCGTTCTCGCGCCGGGAAGCATCAACCACCGTCGAGATGCGGGACGGCGAAAGCTTTGCAATTGCAGGACTTTTGCAGGATGACTTCACTGACCAGGCAACGCAGCTGCCATGGATCGGCGATGTGCCGGTTTTGGGCGCTCTCTTCCGCAGCGCCGATTACCAGCGCAGCCAGACAGAGCTTGTGATCATCATCACGGCTCATCTGGTGACACCGACCCGGGGCGAAGCGCTGGCCTTGCCCACGGATCGGATCAAACCGCCAACCGAACAGGATCTCTTCCTGTTTGGCCGCACAGTTAGAAATGCCAATGCGCCCCGCAAAGGTGCAGCCGGCGAAGTCGCGAAACAGGACTTCAGCGGTTCCTACGGCTATGTGATGGAGTGATAGGATGCAAAGCCTTACAACACGGACCACACGCACACTCGCCCTGACGGTAGGCCTCACGGCGCTTGCAGCCTGCGGTGAACAAGGCAGCGGCGGCCAGTGGTTTCGCGAAGCCGGTATCCAGATCGATTCTGGCGAATTCGGCAATGCAACCATGATCAACATGATGGCGCAGGTCTGCAACCCCAGCGGTGTTGCAGGCGCGGGCGGCAGCAAGGTCGGCGGATCACCCTCCGACCCGCTTGTTGTGCTCGACCCTGCCAGCACTGTGGCGCAACCGGTATTCCGGGTGCATTGCGATGGCCGCCTGGACGGAAAATACGCGCGTATCATCTATCGTGACTACGTTGGCAGCGCGTCCCAGAAGACAACTGTAGAAGAAGCAACCGCCGAGTAGAGCCGTCAGGCTCTACTCTACAAATCCGCCCCTAAACACGGTTATTGTGTCGAGATACCCAACAATTGGGCGGATTAAGCCCTAATCTCGCCCAAGTTCACTGCGACTTTCCCTTTAATGGGACATTTATGTCCGGCCAAAGCTGCCGGGCATGGGCGGTCGCAGGGGACGCCGGGGTATCAAAACAAAACAGACCTCGCCTGCTCTGCTTCGCCCTTGAACAAAAAGGAAGACGAGGCAATGAGCACCATGCCGCAACCAGATACATCACTTATCGTCGCCTGCACGGTCAGTCGCGATGTTCAGAACTTTGATCTGCTGATCGAAGACATGGAGCTCGCCCTGGGCGAGAGCTGGGGTGATCTCGGGTTTGCCGAAGCCTTGGCGTTTTTTGAACAGCCTGAATCGCAGGCACTTGAATTCATTGCTCTTGCGATCGACGAATCCGATGAAGACAACCTCGCGCTGATGGGAGAGATCATAACCCAGGCCAAGGCGCGCAACATCAAGGTAATTCTGATCGCAGAAGACGTCACGCCGGCGTCCCTGCATTCTCTTCTGCGGCAGGGCGCGGACGAATTCGTGCCCTACCCGCTTCCGGAAAATGAACTGGGCGAAGCCATTGAGCGTGTGCGCGCGGCGGATGCCGCCCTGCCCGCCGCGTCGGCCGCCCCGACACTGCAGTCTGACAGCCAGAAGGAAGGCGCGGTAATCGTTGTGCACGGATTGGCCGGCGGCACCGGCGCAACCACGCTTGGCGTCAACCTTGCGTGGGAACTGGCAACCGCCGGGAAAGAGGACAGCCCGAGCGTGTGCATGCTGGATCTCGACTTTCAGTATGGCGCGGTTGCAACCTTCCTTGATCTGCCCCGCCGCGAAGTCGTTTATGACATGTTGTCGGATACCGAAGGGATGGACGACGAGATTTTTGGCCAGTGTCTGCTGACGTTTCAGGAAAATCTGCAGGTTCTGACCGCCCCGATGGAAATGCTGCCGCTGGACATCATCGGCGCAGAGGACGTCAACCGCATTCTTGAAATGGCGCGACGCCATTTCGACTATGTTGTTATCGACATGCCATCCACGCTGGTCAGCTGGTCCGAGGCCGTGCTGAATGCCGCACATGTCTACTTCGCGACCGTAGAGCTCGACATGCGCTGCGCGCAGAACACCCTGCGCTTCAAGCGTGCCTTGCAATCCGAAGAGTTACCCGTCGAAAAGCTGCGCTACGTGATGAACCGGGCGCCCAAGTTCACCGACCTTAATGGAAAAAGCCGCGTCAAACGCATGGCGGAAAGCCTTGGCATCTCGATTGACGTGCACATGCCGGATGGTGGCAAGCCCATCACGCAAGGCGCAGACCACGGTCTGCCGCTGGCAATATCTGCCCCCAAGAACCCGCTGAGGCGCGAGATCGCGAAGCTGGCGAATTCCATTCACGAGTTAAACACCAACGACGTTAAAGCGGCCTGATCCGGCAAAGGAAAGAGCGCATGTTCTCCAAGTACAAGAAACCATCAGCCAAGCCGCCAGCAGAGGCCGCTAAGGCGACCCCCGCCGCGCCCGCAGCACCTTCTGTGACGCGAAAAGCGCCGCAGAAAGCTGCAGCCCAGGTGACGCCAATGGATAAGGAGCGCAAGCGCAAGGAACGGATGGGCGAGATCAAGCTCGATCTGCACCGCGTGCTGCTCGACAACCTCAACCTCTCCGCGCTGGAACATGCAACGGAGCAGGATCTGCGTCAGGAAATCAGCGCAATTTCCAGCGAATTTCTTGAAGAACGCAGCATTGTTCTGAACCGCGAAGACCGCCAGAACCTGACGTCGGAGCTCTATGACGAGGTGACCGGCCTGGGCCCGCTGGAGACCTTGCTGAAAGACGAAACCGTCAACGATATTCTGGTGAACGGACCGCAACAGATCTTTGTAGAACGGTCGGGCAAGCTGGAACTGACGGACATCACGTTCAAGGATGAACGCCACCTGTTGAGGATCATCGACAAGATCGTATCCGCCGTAGGACGCCGTGTTGATGAATCCAACCCCTATGTTGACGCCCGGCTAAAAGACGGGTCGCGCTTTAACGCGATGGTCCCGCCGGTAGCTGTGGATGGATCGCTTGTTTCTATCCGAAAGTTTAAAAAAGACAAGCTGGGTATTGATGATCTGGTGCAATTCGGCGCATTTACCGAAGAGATGGCTGCATATTTGCAAGCGGCCGTCGCGACGCGTCTGAATATCATCGTCTCAGGTGGTACCGGTTCGGGCAAGACAACCACCCTCAATGCGCTGTCATCCTTCATCGACAACGCCGAACGGATCCTGACGATCGAGGACACGGCGGAACTCCAACTGCAGCAGACGCATGTGGGCCGGATGGAAAGCCGCCCGCCCAACGTTGAGGGCAAAGGGGAAGTATCCCCGCGCGACTGCCTAAAAAACGCTCTGCGGATGCGTCCTGACCGGATCATCGTCGGGGAGACCCGCGGCGAAGAAGTGATCGACATGCTGCAGGCGATGAACACCGGACACGACGGATCGATGACCACGATCCACGCCAACTCTGCCCGCGATGGCGTGTCACGTCTGGAAAACATGATTGCCATGGCTGGGATCGAGATGCCGCTGAAGGCGGTACGGTCGCAGATCTCAAGCGCTGTAAACCTGATCGTTCAGGCGTCTCGCCTTCAGGACGGCTCTCGCCGGATGACCTCGATCACGGAAATCACCGGTATGGAGGGTGAAGTCATCTCCATGCAGGAAGTCTTTCGCTACCAGCGGGTCGGCCTGACGCCCGAGAACAAGATCATCGGTCACTTTACCGCGACAGGCGTCCGGTCTGCCTACGCGGAGCGTTTCCGCATGTGGGGCTATGACCTGCCACCATCCATCTACGAGCCGATTGCGGCTGAATAAGGATCAGTGAAATGAGTGCAGAACCAATTATTTACGGCTTGATCTTCATAGGCGTGCTTGTGCTGGTGGAGGGCTTGTATCTCGTCACTTTCGGCAAATCTATCAGCCTCAACAGCCGCGTGAACCGCCGGTTGGAAATGCTCGACAAGGGCAATGGTCGCGAAGAAGTGCTTGAAAAGCTGCGCAAGGAAATGCAGCAGCACATGAAAAGCAAGTCTATCCCGCTCTACTCGCTTCTGGGCGAGAAGGCGCAGAAGGCAGCCATCGCATTCACGCCAAAACAACTGATCATGATCATGGCCTTGCTCGCCGGTGTGGCCTTTCTTGGCCTTACCGTTGGCGCCGAAACAGAAGTTGGCGTACGGGCTTTGCTGTCCGTGGGTATCGGTGTCGGCGCGGTCTACATGTGGGTGTCCGCAAAGGCGAACAAGCGCATGTCGATGATCGAGGAACAATTGCCCGACGCTGTTGAGCTCATGGTGCGCTCCCTGCGCGTTGGTCACCCGTTCACGTCCGCGATCCAGATCGTCGCCAAGGAAGTTCAGGATCCGCTGGCGTCCGAATTCGGGATGATTTCGGACGAAGCAGCCTATGGCCGCGATGTCGGTGATGCGCTTAAGGAAATGGCGGAGCGCCTGGACATGCAGGATTTGCGCTTTCTCGCGGTTGCGGTGACCATTCAGCAGACATCGGGTGGTAACCTTGCCGAGATTCTCGCCGGTCTGGCCAAGGTGATCCGCGCCCGGTTCCGCCTGTTCCGCCGGGTGAAAGCGATCACGGCGGAAGCAAAGTGGTCCGGCAAGTTCCTGTCTGCTTTCCCCGTCGTTGCACTGATCGTGATCAACGTGACAGACCCGCATTACTACGATGAAGTGCGCGATCACGCGATGTTCATTCCCGCCTGTTTCACCGTGGGCATTCTGCTGGCGCTGAACCTGCTGGTGATGCGCATTCTGACCGACATCAAGGTGTAAGGACCCTCCTCATGGAATTCATTAGCTCTCTGAACGCCACGCTTGTCGATCTGATAGGTCCGCTTGGACCAATGATCATTCTGGGCACAGTCGGGGTTATCATGATCGTGATCACGGTCACCTTGATCCTGCAACAGCCCGAAGACCCGATGGCGAAGCTGAAAAAGTCGGTCCAGTCGCCCTCCTCTTCCAAGGAACCCCAGCAGCGTCTGCGCCAGGGCGAACGCAATGAACAGTTGCAGAAGTTCGCAAGCTTTCTGGAACCCAAGGACGTCGCAACCCTGAGCAAGAAGCAACTGCAGCTGCGTCAGGCTGGCTATCAAAGCAAGGATGCGGTGCGCATCTTTCACTTCGCCCAGTTTGCATTGGGTATTCTGGGACTGATCGCCGCTTTCGTGTATCTTGTTCTGCTTGGCGGCGGCGAAGGCTTCAGCAGTAACAAGATGATGATCTATTTCATCGTGCCCGGTGCAATCGGATACTACCTTCCCACCTACTGGGTGACTCGCCGCGTCGAGATGCGCAAAGAAGAAATCACAAGCGGTTTTCCCGACAGTCTCGACATGATGCTTGTCTGTGTCGAAGCCGGTCAATCACTCGACCAGAGCATTGTGCGCGTCGCCAGAGAGCTTCATGCCTCCTATCCGGCGCTGGCGCAGGAATTTGACATGGTGGCCTACGAAATGAAGGCCGGTAAGGACAAGGTGACGGTTCTGAACGACATGGGTGAGCGCTGCGGCGTGCAGGATGTATCGTCCTTTGTCACGGTTCTGGTCCAGTCGGCCACCTTTGGTACCTCGATCGCGGATGCGCTGCGGGTCTACGCGGCCGAAATGCGTGACAAACGCGTGATGCGCGCCGAAGAGGCAGCAAACAAGTTGCCAACGAAGATGACCCTTGCCACTATGATGCTGACGGTGCCGCCGTTGTTGATCATCCTGGTTGGCCCTTCGGTACACAGCATCACCCAACTGGGGAACATGGGCGTTAACAGATGAACCAAAGGCTTTGGCGGCCGCTTGCGTCCGCTGCCTTCCTCGTCACACTTACCGGTCTTGCCGCCTGTACCACAGGCGGCGTTTCCGTTCCCGAAGGCCAGATTGATGCACCGGGCGTCGATTTGCGCGGCGATGCTGTGGACGGCGTCGCGGTTGGGCACAGGCTGATAGCGGCGGGCGAATACGAACTGGCCATCAAGGCCTTCAACCGGGCCGCGCTGGATCGCGGCAAGATCGATGCAGAAATCCTCGCAGGTCTTGGCAGCGCCAGCCTTGGTCTGGGGCGTTTGGGGCAAGCCGAGGGGTATCTGCGTCGCGCCATAGAAACCGAGGACGCGCAGCCCGAAGACTGGAACAACCTGGGTGTGGTCCTCATGGAGGCCGGCAAAACGGTCGAAGCCGAGCAGATTTTCCGTCGCGCCTTTGCGCTTGATAATGGCGAAAGTGTCGCAATCCGGGATAACTTGCGCTTAGCACTCGCAAAATCCGAAAATTCTGCTACAGAGGGTATAGAAACCGACGACTACAAGTTGGTTCGGCGCGGCAGCAGTACTTTCCTGATACGTCCGACGCCATAATTGAGGTAAGAGCAGCAAAAGGACGCACAACATGCGCCATCCTAATCTCCTGTCCGCCTGTCTTGCAGGTGCAGTACTTCTTGCAGGCTGCGCCGAAAAAGACGGCGATGAAACCGTTGAACGGGCCTTTCAGGACGTTAATGTCGTAGATGAATCCAATCTGAATGATGTCATGCTGACCGTGGCGGACCCCAACGAAGCGGTAAAGCACTTCACACGCTCAACAGCCGAAAAACCTGACCGCATCGACTTGCAGCGCGGGCTGGCCTATTCGCTTGTGCGTGCCAAACGCTTTGCCGAAGCCGCACCTGCATGGGAAAAGGTCACAACGATGGAAGGCGCGAAAGCCGAAGACAGCGTAGCGCTGGCGGATGCGCTGATCCGGACCGGTGATTGGGCAAAAGCGGAGGCGACGCTGGATGCGCTGCCACCGACGCACGAAACCTTCAACCGCTACCGGCTGGAGGCCATGCTGGCAGACAGTAACGAAGAATGGACGAAATCCGACAGCTTTTACGAAATCGCAACGGGATTGACGACCAAACCTTCGGGTGTCCTGAACAACTGGGGCTACTCCAAACTGTCACGTGGCGATTACAAAGAGGCTGAACGCCTGTTTGGCGAAGCGATCCGGCAGGATCCCTCGCTGTTTACCGCCAAGAACAATCTCGTGCTGGCCCGGGGCGCACAGGGCGACTACACCCTTCCTGTGATACCGATGGATCAAACCGAACGGGCGCAACTGCTGCACACCATGGCGCTGTCGGCGATCAAACAGGGGGATGTGACCGTGGGTAAGAGCCTCCTGCGCGATGCGATCGATACGCACCCTCAGCACTTTGAAGCTGCGGTACGTGCTCTGGAAGCGCTCAACACAAAGACCTGAGGGCTGATCAGTCATGGCGATCACAGCCTACTCCGCCTGGTGGTTTTTGCCCTTCGTGCTGCCGCTTTGTTTCTACGTGGCCTTCACGGATCTGTCGCGCATGAAGATCACCAACCAGACGGTTTTGGTATTGGCGGCAGTCTTTGTCTTGGTCGGTCCGGTTGCCCTGCCCAGCCTTGATGTTTACCTGTGGCGGCTGGTGCAGCTGGCCATCATGCTGGTGTTTGGGATCATGCTGAACGCAGCCGGTGCCATGGGAGCCGGAGACGCGAAATTCATCGCTGCAGCAGCACCTTACGTCGCCTTAGGTGATTTACGACTGGTGCTGGCGCTGTTGGCCGCTTCGCTCTTGGCGGCCTTCGTCACACACCGTATCGCCCGCTACAGCCCCTTGCATAAACTGGCACCGGATTGGAAAAGCTGGAGCCAGGGGAAGAAGTTCCCCATGGGGCTGGCCCTTGGCATGGCACTTTCGCTCTATCTGATCCTTGGTGCCCTTAAAGGTGCCTGATTTACGCCATTTTCACCCGCTAACGTCATTCTAAACGGGCGTTCCACGCCTGATGAAACATGTCGTTATTGAGGGTCGACCAATGAACATGCAAACCGCCAATGTCATGGCACCACCTCCGCCACGCACGCTGGAGGATATGAAGCTTTCCACCGTCATGATGCGCGATATCGTGCTGAAAACGATGTTCCGCAAGAATGTCGACATGGTAAGCGATCTCAGCAAGGCCATTTGCCTGCCTATTCCCGTCACGCAGGAACTGGTCGATATGGCGCGCGAACAGCGCCTGCTGGAAGCGACAGGGACCCTGAACGCCAACAATGGCAACGAAATGGGCTACCAGCTGACGGAACAGGGCAAGGCGCGCGCCCTCGATGCCCTTGCCCAATCCGAATACTTCGGCGCGATGCCCGTACCGCTTGATGTGTACCGTGATCAGGTGAAACGCCAGTCCGTCCGCAACATGCAGATCACCCGGGATCAGCTGACCGGTGCCATGGGCCATCTGGTGCTGCCCGACATGCTGCTGGACCAGTTGGGACCGGCCGTCTCCGCCGGTCGGTCGATCCTGATGTACGGTCCCCCGGGCAATGGTAAATCGTCTATCTCCAATGGTATCCGTGACGCCTTGGGCGACAATGTCTTCGTGCCGCGCGCCATTGAATATGCCGGTCAGGTTATCACGGTCTATGATCCCATCGTTCACGCCGCCGTACCGATCGAGGAAGACGACCCCAATTCCCTGCGCCGCGCGACAAAATTCGACATGCGCTACGTGAAGTGTGAACGCCCTACCGTGATCACCGGCGGTGAATTGTCGCTTGATATGCTCGATCTGGTGTATAATCCGACCGCGCGGACCTATCAGGCGCCGCTGCAGTTGAAATCCACCGGCGGTATCTTCATCGTAGACGACCTTGGCCGTCAGGCTGAACCGCCACAAAGCCTTGTGAACCGCTGGATCGTTCCGCTGGAGGAAAGCAAGGATATCCTTGCCCTGCAATCCGGTGAGAAATTCGAAGTGCCCTTCGACACGCTGGTGATCTTCTCCACAAACTTCCACCCGAACGAGATTTTTGACCAGGCGGCCCTGCGGCGGATCTTCTTCAAGATCAAGATCGATGGCCCCAATCAGGAAAACTTCCTCAAGATTTTCGCGATGGTTGCCAAGAAGCGGAAAATGCCTCTGGACGAAGCCACGCTGGTGCATCTGCTGAAGGTGAAGTACCCGGAAATTGACAACATCTACGCCAACTACCAGCCGATCTTCCTGATCGATCAGATGATCTCGATTTGCGACTTCGAAGGCATCCCGTACCAGATGACACCCGATCTGGTAGACCGCGCCTGGGCAAACATGTTCGTGAAGGACGAGCATATCGTGAAGTGAGCGGCAGGGTGAATAACCTGCCCTTTGCCTTCGTCGGTCGCCAAGCCGGACTGTGATGGCATCACGTTGAGCCCCGCGTCCGATGAACGCCCCCAAAACTGACACCTGCGGTGTGTCCTCCGCGCGCGCCACCATATGCCGCCCTTCAGTCGTGCCCGCACTTTTACAACCGAGGTGCGGGCAGCCTCTCGGCCATTGTGCGCGAGAAAGCTGAGGCGATCACGCCCTCGCATATGTCGGGAACCATCCCACTTACCGGACATCACCCGTTCCAGCCCATGACACCTGCGCGCGATGGCCAAACCGACAATCGGTTTTAATGACCGTGCAGGAATCAGAATAGCTCAGCCAAGTCTGACGGCGTGCTGGGCACATGGCATGTGCAGCGGTCAACTCAATGTCCGGAAAGGTGACCTTCACCCCACCCCCAGACCATCGGCGCGCCATATGATCGCCTTTCTGCGCACTGTTTCGGCAGAAGATGCAGGCCGCCGATCGATGCGAAATTTAACGCAACTTAAACAATAGGATCTAGAAGCGTCACCGATATATCTTGACATCAAGCTAAAAGTCTTTATCTTGATGTCAAGTTAAATACCAACTTTTAGAGATCCGCATGGCTGAGGCTTCGCCCCCGGCGCAGGCGATCCCAACATTCGAAAACGGGACATCACCCGCCTGACCGGAGCCACGATTGCGCGGACATCCCCGCGATCCACAAGAACTCAAATGAAAGGAAAGCTTGGAATGAAGATCATAGTGTTTGGAGCAAGAGGAGATGTCGGCAGCCGTGTTGTGAAAGAGGCACTGTCGCGGCACCACGCAGTTACGGGTGTCGTCCGGAATGAACGGCAGGTGTCCACCCTGCCCGACGGTGCAACACCGCAGGTAGCTGACGCTGCGGCCACAGCTGTCATCAGAGAGATGATGGCAGAACATGATGTCGCGATCAGCGCGATCCGCCCACCGGACGGCCAGGAGGATGCACTTGTTCCCCTCACCCGGTCGATCCTTGACGCGGCGGCCAACGCGGCCAAGCGCGTCGTGATTGTTGGCGGTGCCGCAAGCCTGAAAATGCCCGACAACAGCGGAAACACCGTTTTGACAGCGCCCGATTTTCTGCCTGATAGCGTCGTGCCAATCGCACGGGCGTGCCAGGCGCAATATGAGCTTTGTCTGTCAGAAGGGCGTGCGGCGTGGGCCTATCTCTGTCCGCCCGCAATGCTGACACCCGGGGTGCGAACCGGTCACTACAGGCGCGGAAACGATGCTCTTCTGGTCAGCCCGGAGGGCACCTCCGCCATATCCATGGAGGATTTTGCCGTCGCATTGATTGACGAGGTCGAAACCCCGCTGCACGTTCGGGCGCGCTTTACCGTTGCGGCCTGAGCTCCGCGACATCTGGACAATTGGCCCCTCACCAGCATCCGATGCCGGTCGCCGCTGACATGCTGAGGCGACATGGCGCAACCGGTCGGTCACGCTACATCCGCCAACCTGTAGCCGTTCGTCACTTCCGGGGTGACGGGCGGCCCAACCTCCCTCGCTCTCGATAGCCTTCGCCGACAGGGTGTGGTTGCACTCGCACCTCCATATGTCCCATTTGGCACTGGCTGTCGGCACAGGCTGCGCTACACTCACCGCATGCGCGCACTTCCAGAGCTTTTTCACAACTGGTTTGCTGAAAAGGGCTGGTCCATCCATCCCCATCAGCAGCAGATGCTGGACCGCGCCGACGCCCCCGCGCTGTTGCTTATTGCGCCCACGGGTGGCGGCAAGACGCTGGCGGCGTTTCTGCCAACGCTGGTTGATCTCGCGGCGCATCCGCACGACGGGTTGCACACCCTTTACATCTCGCCGCTTAAGGCTCTGGCCGCTGACATAAAGCGCAACCTGACGACACCCGTGACCGAGATGGGCCTGCCGATCCGTATCGAAGACCGCACGGGCGACACGCCCGCCAGCCGCAAAAAACGACAACGCGCGGATCCGCCCCACATCCTGCTGACGACGCCGGAAAGCCTCGCGTTGCTGACGTCTTACGAAGATGCGCCGCGCATGTTCAAAGGCCTCAAGCGGGTGGTCGTGGACGAGATACATGCCCTCGCGGAATCCAAGCGCGGTGACCAGTTGATGCTGGCGCTCGGGCGGTTGCAAAGCCTGTGCCCGCAGATGCACCGTGTCGGGCTGTCGGCAACGGTCGAAGACCCTCAAGCCATCGCCCACCTGCTGGCGCGCCACCCCGACCCCTGCTCAATTCTTCTGGCCGATCCGGGGCCCGCACCTGACATCTCGATGCTGACAACGCGCGAGGCACCGCCATGGGCGGGTGGAAATGCCGCCTACTCCATCCCCGCCGTCCTGGCGGAGGTGCGCAAACACAAGACAACGCTGATCTTTCACAACACCCGCGCGCAGGCGGAAATTTTCTTTCATAACCTGTGGCTTGCCAATGATGACAGCCTGCCCATCGGCATCCATCACGGCTCTTTGGACCGACAACAGCGTGAGCGGGTCGAGGGTGCGATGGTGCGCGGCGAACTGCGGGCCATCGTCTGCACCGGCAGTCTGGATCTGGGCATCGACTGGGGCGATGTGGACCTCGTCATCCAGATCGGCGCGCCGAAGAACGTCAAACGGCTCGTGCAGCGGATCGGACGCGCCAACCACCGCTACAATGCCCCCTCCAAGGCGCTGCTGGTGCCAGCTAACCGTTTCGAGGTTGTGGAATGCGTCGCCGCGCTGGAAGCGGTGCGCGCGGGCGCGTTGGATGGCGAGCCCCGGGGGCCGGGACCGCGGGATGTTCTGTGCCAGCATATCCTGATCACCGCTGCGGCCGGCCCCTTCGACGCTGGTGACCTCTACCGGGAGGTCACAACTGTCGGCGCTTATGCGCAGCTGTCCCGCGCGGCCTTTGATGCCTGTCTGGAATTCTGCGCCACTGGCGGATACGCCTTGCGCGCCTATGATCAATGGCAGCGGCTACAGCAGCGACCCGACGGCCTGTGGCAGCTGCGCGATCCGCGCGCCAGCCAGAAAATCCGCATGAATATCGGCACGATTCAGGACACCGACACGCTGAAGGTCCGGCTGAAACGAAACCGGGGCGGCAAACCGCTGGGCGAGATCGAGGAAGGCTTTGCCGCCTCGCTCACACCGGGCGATACGTTTTTGATCGGTGGCCAGATCGTGCGCTACGAGGGCTTGCGTGACATGACCGTGGAAGTCAGCCGGAACGCCGCCAAAAAACCCAAGGTGGCAACCTTCATGGGTACGAAATTCGCGACCTCGACCCAGCTGAGCGCACGTGTCGTCGAGATGTTTCAGCAGGACGGCTGGCCGCAACTTCCCGCCCATACCGCCGACTGGCTTGCCCAGCAGCGCCGCGTCAGCCAATTGCCGCAACCCGGCCGTTTGCTGATCGAAAGCTTTCCGCATGATGGTCGGGAACAGACGGTGATCTACGGGTTCGCGGGGCGCAACGGCCAGCAAACGCTGGGTCTGCTGTTGACAAAACGCATGGACGAAATGGGCCTGAACCCGATGGGTTTCGTGGCAACGGATTATGCAACGCTGATCTGGGGGTTGAATCGGGTCGACACCCCGGCGCCGCTCTTTGAACTCGACGCGCTGCAGGACGGGCTGGAGACGTGGCTGGCGGGGAACGCCGTAATGAAGCGCACATTTCGGGCCAGCGCCACCATAGCCGGCCTCATTCAGCGCAACACACCGTCGGCGCGGAAATCGGGACGTCAGGCGACATTCAGCTCAGATATTCTCTACGACACTTTGCACAAGTATGACCCCGATCATCTCCTACTGGACATCACGCGCGAAGAGGCGCTGCGCGGGCTGGTCGATTTTGGCCGGATCGAGGAAATGGTGAACCGCATCGAAGGCCGCATCGATCACCTTGTGCTGACGCGCGTCAGCCCCCTGGCTGCGCCTATGTTCCTAGAGATGGGGCGCGTGCCGGTGAAAGGCACGGCAGAGGAAAAGCTGCTGGCCGACGAGGCCGCACGCCTCATGGACAGCGCGGGCATTGCGGACATCACGCCACAACAGCCGGGCAACCCGCGCTGGCGCATGGGGTATTGAACCGCTTGATCTTGTCCTTTGGATGGGCGATGAACAAATCATGAACTCTCATGACTTTTCCTTCGCTGGCGCATCCCTCAAGGCACTGGGTTCGGGGGCTTTGTGGTGGCCGGATGAAGCGTTGCTGTGTGTCTCGGACCTGCATCTGGGAAAGTCCGAGCGGGTCGCCCGCCGCAGCGGGCAATCCCTGCCGCCCTATGAAACCCGCGACACGCTCAACCGGTTGTCCGCGGATCTGGCCGCGACAAATGCCCGTGTGGTGATCTGCCTTGGCGACAGTTTTGATGACCTGGCCGCAGCCAGTGCCCTGCCAGAGGAGGAACGGTTGTGGATCACCCGGTTGCAAGCCGGACGCCGCTGGATCTGGATCGAGGGCAATCACGACCCCGGCCCCATCGGATTTGGTGGTGACCACGTGCAGGACACCGTGATCGGACCACTGACCTTTCGGCATATCTCACATCCGGCAGCCACGGCCGAGGTATCTGGCCACTACCACCCCAAAGCGCATGTGCAGGCGCGTGGCAGGCGCATCTCGAGACCTGCTTTTCTATGTGACGACAGCCGGTTGATCTTGCCGGCCTTTGGCACGTACACGGGCGGCCTGCGGAGCGACGATGCAGCCTTGGCACGCTTGATGGACCCAAAAGCGCTTGCCATTTTGACCGGACCAGTGCCCACTTGCGTGCCAATGCCACGACAGAAATGACCGACATGGATGACATCGTCAGGACGCGAATTCGCGACAGTTTCAGCGCACAAAGCATGATGACCACGCTGGGGGCGCAGCTCGACAGTATCGCGGCGGGCGAGATCGTGATCACCGCACCCATCCTGCCCGGCGTCCGTCAACAGCAGGGGTTCGGCCACGCCGGGCTGACCTTTTCCATTGGTGACAGTGCCGCGGGTTATGCCGCGCTGACCACTCTGCCCATCGAAAACGAGGTCGTCACGGCGGAGATCAAGATCAATCTGCTCGCGCCCGCCCAGGGTGACAGGTTGCGCGCGACCGGGCGGGTGGTCAAACCCGGTCGTCGGCTGATTGTCGTGAGCGCGGAGGTTCACGCCCTGAAAGACGGCAACGCCACGCTGATTGCCATCCTGCAGGGAACAATGGTGCCAGTGTCCATCTGACGTCAGGCTGTCAGGCCTTCGGGTTCAGACAGACTGTTGGCGCGGCAACAGGCGGTGACCGTGTTGGCCAGAAGGCACGCGATGGTCATCGGACCGACGCCCCCGGGGACGGGCGTAATCGCGCCGGCGACCGCGGCGCAACTCTCGTAATCGACGTCACCCACAAGCAGGGTTTTACCCTCGCCCTTTTCCGGTGCATCCAGACGGTTGATGCCAACGTCGATGACGGTTGCGCCGGGTTTGATCCAGTCGCCCGGCACCATTTCAGGACGCCCGACAGCCGCAACGACGATATCGGCGCGGCGCACGACTTCCGGCAGATCTTTCGTACGGCTATGCGCGATGGTCACGGTGCAGCTGTCCCCCAGCAGCAGCTGCGCCATCGGTTTGCCAACGATATTCGAGCGACCGATCACCACCGCCTCCATGCCGCTGAGCGAGCCATGATGATCCCGCAGCATCATCAGGCAACCCAGCGGCGTACAGGGCACCATGGATTTCTGTCCGGTGCCCAGCAGCCCGACATTCGAGATGTGAAACCCATCCACGTCCTTTTCCGGCGCAATCGAGTTGATCACCAGATCCTCGTCGAGATGGCCGGGCAGCGGCAGTTGCACCAGAATGCCGTGGATCTCAGGATCCTTGTTCAACCGGTCGATCACTGCCAGCAGATCAGCCTCGGATGTCTGCGCATCGAGCTTGTGCTCCACCGATTTCATGCCCACCTCGACAGTCTGCTTGCCCTTCGAGCGCACGTAGACCTGGCTGGCCGGATCTTCCCCCACCAGCACAACCGCCAGCCCGGGCGTGATCCCGTGGTCCTGTTTAAGCCGGGTCACATGCCCCGCAACCTGCGTGCGGACGCGGGCGGCAAAGGCTTTTCCGTCGATGATCGTGGCTGGCATCTTGTCTTCCTACTGTCGTTTGAAATTGACCCTGTGGGCCCATGATTGTCCGTCGCTGATCACCAGTTCGTCAAACTGCATCAATTGCAGCAGATCGTAGAAGGTGGCGACATATTGCAGCTCTTCCTGCCGGAAGAAGCCACCGCGCCGAACACTGACGGTCAACTGCGCCAAGAGGGCGCGCGCGCGATAGAGCGTCGAGAAAACCTCATCATCAAGCGCCACCAGAACCAGCGTTTTCGAGCCTTCCCCCTTTGCGAAGAATACAAAGCGCGGGCTCTCCGGTGCTTCGAGCTGCGCGGCCGTCAGAACGTTCACGAAGTCGATGCGAACGGCTTTTCCGGCCCCCTGACTGGCCCTTACGACGCGGTCGAAGTCCTCTTCCGACGTCACTTCCGGGTAGTAATATCCGACGTAGCGGTCCTCGGCGGCAACGGCCCCTGCAAACAGCAAGGCGAACAGCACAGCAATCAATCTGGTCATCATGGTCTCCTTAAATGTCATGACGCTCAGCTTGGCGGGGTGATGGACGGGGGGCAACTGATTTTCTGCGCCCCCGCCGGACATCGTTGTGGCAGACTGGCCTCAGAACAGGCCTTCGACGTCACCATCAGCGTTCAGCCTGATGTTTTCGGCAGACGGCACCCGTGGCAGGCCGGGCATTGTCATGATCTCACCGCAGATCGCCACGACAAAGCCCGCACCGGCGCTCAGGCGCACTTCACGCACCGGGATGTCAAACCCTGTGGGTGCCCCCCGTTCATTCGGATCGGTGGTGAAGCTGTACTGGGTTTTGGCCATGCAGACCGGCAGGTTACCGTATCCCTGATCCTCCCAATCCTTGAGCTGGGTGAGAATTTTCTGATCCATCTGGGCGCTGTCGGCACGGTAAATCTTCGTGGCAATGGTGTTGATCTTATCCGCAAGGGTCATGTCATCCGGGTAGATCGGCGCAAAATTCGCCTCGCCCGCGTCGATGACTTCGGCCACCTTGGTTGCGAGATCGGCAGAGCCCTCGGAGCCCAGTTCCCAGTGCCGCGACAGGACCGCCTCGGCCCCCTGGCTGGCAACATAATCCTTGACCGCCTGCACTTCCGCATCGGTATCGGTGACGAAGTGGTTGATCGCCACGACCACCGGGACGCCAAAGGATTTGACGTTCTCGATATGACGCCCGAGGTTGGCACAGCCATTGTTCACGGCGTCCACGTTCTCGGCCCCCAAATCCGCCTTGGCCACACCTCCGTTCATCTTCATCGCACGCACGGTGGCCACGACGACCACACAGGAAGGCGACAGGCCCGCCTTACGGCATTTGATGTTGAGGAATTTTTCCGCCCCAAGATCAGCGCCGAAACCGGCCTCCGTCACAACGTAATCGGCAAGCTTCAACGCGGTTGTCGTCGCGATGACCGAGTTGCAGCCGTGCGCGATGTTGGCGAAGGGGCCACCGTGCACGAAGGCCGGGTTGTTTTCCAGCGTCTGCACAAGGTTCGGCTGCATCGCATCCTTCAGCAGAACGGTCATTGCCCCATCCGCCTTGATGTCGCGGGCAAAGACAGGCGACCGGTCGCGGCGGTAGGCAACGATCATGTCGCCCAGGCGTTTTTGCAGGTCATCGAGGTTTTTCGACAGGCAGAGGATCGCCATGACTTCGGACGCCACGGTGATGTCGAAACCGGCTTCGCGCGGGAACCCGTTGGCCACACCGCCAAGCGACGTGGTGATCTGGCGCAACGCCCGATCATTCATATCCACCACGCGCCGCCAGACGACACGGCGGGTGTCGATCTCCAGTTCGTTACCCCAGTAGATGTGGTTGTCGATCATCGCCGAGAGCAGCGAATGCGCGGAGGTGATCGCGTGGAAGTCGCCGGTAAAATGCAGGTTCATCTCTTCCATCGGCACGATCTGTGCATAGCCGCCACCTGCGGCCCCGCCCTTCATGCCGAAGTTGGGCCCAAGCGACGCTTCGCGAATGCACACGGCGGCTTTCTTGCCGATGCGGTTCAGACCGTCACCCAGACCGACGGTTGTGGTGGTCTTGCCTTCGCCCGCCGGCGTCGGATTGATCGCGGTCACAAGGATCAGCTTGCCATCGGGGCGGTCCTGAACAGAATTGATAAAAGACTGGCTTACCTTTGCCTTGTCATGGCCGTATGGCAGCAGGTCGTCGCTGGCGATACCCAGCTTCGCACCGATCTCCTGGATTGGTTTTTTCGACGCCTCGCGCGCGATTTCGATGTCGGTTTTGTGAGCCATGTGAGAATCCCCATTGAAGCGCCGCGCACGGCGAAGTTGCCAGCCAATGCATACGAGTGCTGCGCCCTCCGCAGAAGCGTGATTCCGACATTTCCAAGACTTGTTGCGGCGGCAAGGACAACAATCGTTTCTTTTCGGAAACGAATGTTACGTACGTGCCTCGCCAAAATGTGCCCAGACCGGCTGGTCAGGAATGTGCAGCGTGACGGCATCACCAACCGCAACCGGCCCCTCGCGTTCGACCCATGCCGTCACCCCGCGCCGGTCTTTTGCTGCGGTTTTGAAGGCGGCGCCGCTGCCGGATTTTTCGTTTTCAATCACCCGACCGGGCAACACGCAGGGGCGGTTTTCCATGTCCACGGTGATGGTGGCACCACTGGGCATCTGCAATCGGGAAGACGGGGGCACATGGGTGAAATCAGGGATGCCGCGTATTACCATCGACGCGCCAACCCAGGCCGGGTCAAACTCGCTCAAGCCCATCCGGTCCGCGATCTGCGCCAGTTCTTCAAAAGACAAAACGGACAGTTGCCGCACGTTGCGAATTTCGGTGCCCCGCGCATATTGCGCCTTTGTCCGTACGCAGGAGGGTCGGGTCAACCCGCCGTGGCATTCGCCCTCGATCCCGGTGAACGTCAAATCCGCGCTGCGCAGCGGCTCTGCGCGCAGCGTCTTGTCGCTGTCGATCACACGCCCCAGCCAGGTGATTTCTCCGGTGTAACTGGTGGGCATCAGAGCGGGCACGGTGGTCTCTCCTGTCAACGGTTGCAGCCCCTCAGACCAAAGTGCCGCTCAAAAGAAAAGGCCCTGCCGCAGCAGGACCTCATGATATTTTGTGACGCAGGTATCAGGCTGCGTGATCAGGTGGAGGGTTCGGGCTCCAGCCCGTCATCCGACGGCGGCGCTTTCTTTGCCTTGGCTTTCGCCTTCGCCTTTGGAATGCCCGTCACACTGGGGGCCGAGCCGCTGTCGGGTTTGTCCGCTTCATCCGCGGGCGGTACCGGCGGGTCACCGTTCATCACGCGCTTGATCTCATCGCCGGTGAGCGTTTCGTATTCCAGCAGACCCTGCGCCAGACGCTCAAACTCCGACTCGTTTTCCTTTATGATTTTCAGCGCCCATTCGTAACCGTCCTGAATGAAGCGCTGGACTTCTTCCTCGATCAGTTCCTTGGTGTTGGCCGACACGGAGAAGCCGGCCGTGTTGCCGGAGTAGCCTTCGGCGGCTTCGGAGTAGTCGATATTGCCAACCTTGTCGGACATCCCCCAGCGCAGCACCATCGCCCGCGCCAAAGCGGAGGCTTGCATGATGTCGCCCGCCGGGCCGTTGGAGACCGAGTCAGGCCCGTACTTGTGAATCTCCGCTGCCTTGCCGGCCATCATCATGGCCAACCGCTGGTGGCATTCATCCTTGAACATGTTGAGGCGGTCCATCTCCGGCAGGCTCATCACCATACCAAGAGCTCCGCCACGCGGAATGATCGTGGCTTTGTAAACCGGATCGCATTTCGGCAGCATCATCCCCACCAGCGCGTGGCCGGATTCGTGATAGGCCGTCATCTCCTTCTGTTCGGGCGTCATCACCATGGAGCGCCGTTCGGCACCCATCATGATCTTGTCCTTTGCGCTTTCGAAATCCGCCATCGCAACAAAACGCCGACCAACACGGGCCGCCCCCAATGCCGCCTCGTTCACCAGATTGGCAAGATCCGCACCGGAAAAACCGGGTGTACCGCGCGCGATGATCCGCAGGTCCACGTCCGGGCCCAGCGGCGTCTTGCGGGCATGCACGCCGAGGATCTTCTCGCGGCCCTTGATGTCCGGATTACCGACGGTAACCTGGCGGTCAAATCGTCCCGGGCGCAGCAACGCGGGGTCGAGAACGTCCTTGCGGTTCGTGGCCGCGATGATGATCACGCCCTCATTGGCCTCGAAACCGTCCATCTCCACCAGCAACTGGTTGAGGGTCTGTTCGCGCTCGTCGTTACCGCCACCGTAACCGGCACCCCGATGACGACCAACGGCATCGATCTCATCGATAAAGACGATGCAGGGCGCATTTTTCTTCGCCTGCTCGAACATGTCGCGCACACGGCTTGCACCGACACCGACAAACATTTCGACAAAATCCGATCCCGAGATTGTGAAGAAGGGGACACCCGCCTCGCCCGCAATGGCGCGCGCCAGCAGTGTCTTACCGGTCCCGGGAGGGCCTTCAAGCAGCGCCCCTTTCGGAATTTTCCCGCCCAAACGACTAAATTTTTGCGGATTTCGCAGGAACTCAACGATTTCTTCCAGTTCTTCCTTGGCCTCGTCGATGCCGGCAACGTCGTCAAACGTCACGCGCCCGTGCTTCTCGGTCAGCATCTTGGCCTTGGATTTGCCAAAGCCCATCGCACCGCCTTTGCCGCCCCCCTGCATCCGGTTCATGAAATAGACCCAGACGCCAATGAGCAACAGGAAGGGGAGAAGCGACATCAGGAAGGTCTGGAAACCGGACTGCTGTTGTTGCTCGGCACGCACCGGGATGTTGTTTTCAATCAAAAGCTGCGTGATTTCAGCGTCTTCTGGCTTGATCGCCACGTAGTCCACCCCGTCGGCCTGACGAAAGCGCACTTGCTCACCATCGAGCGTCACGTTGCTGACTTCGCCGGATTCGACCGCATTCACAAATTCAGAGTAGCTGATCTCTCTGCTTTGCAATGTGCTGCCGGGACCACTGAACAGATTAAACAGTGCCAGGATCAGAAGGAACAAAACGACCCAAAAGGCGATGTTGCGTGCGTTACCCAACGAATTTCTCCCAAATATGCGCGTGGTGCGAACCGTAATGATACCACCACCCGACTAAGATAGACACTGTACCGTCAGGTTCAATGCGATAAAAGCGCGGCAAAATAGGCTTTTTCGTCTTTCACGAGAGTTGCCCGCCACCCATTGGTGTAGCCAGCCAGCGGTGCCGCGACCAGAACCTGCCCATTCCAGACGGCTGGCGTTGCCAGAAGGACCTCTCTCATGTGGCCGGTTGCGCGCCAGTCTGGTACCTGACGCAACCCGTCTTCCCCCAAGGCACCGACATGCACTTGATCCGGGCATTTTTCCGCATCAACCCGCCACCGATTGTCCCATACGCCGGAAACCGCGCAGGTGACGGCGCGCACAGGATTGTACTCGCGGTAGATCCACAAACTGTCATCGCGACGGCGGGCGCGGCATCCATCCAAGGTGCCACTATCTCCGGCCTTCAGCGCTGCCATCAGCCGCAGCACGGCACGGCTGCGGGGCGGGTAATCCGCGCCGCTGATCCAGCTCAGAGCACGCAGAAAGATGCGGCGGGCCGTCTCTTCAGGCAATGCGTCGAACCCCTGCCAGTCAATCCTGAACGCGCCTGCCTCGACCGAGACGATGCCCTTTGCGGCGGCGGCTGCATGGGCGTTCAGCGCCTCACGTGCCCGCGCCATGTTCTCGGCAACCTGTGCGAGCGCGGGAGCATCGACGCCCAGAGGCTCCAGAACATCCAGCGCCTGTCGCATCTTGATCCGCTCGAAACCGGCATCATCGTTGCTGGGATCGTCCCGCCAGCTGAGGCCCCGCGCGTTCAGTTCCTGTCGCAATTCGACGCGGGATACATGCAGAAGCGGGCGCATCCAAGTCACGCCATCCACCTGGCGGCGCGGCGTCATCGCGGTCAGCCCGTCCACGCCGGACCCGCGGGCCAGTCGCATCAAGACGGTTTCCGCCTGATCATCCACCGTATGCCCCAACGCGATGTGAGATACGCCATGCGCCTTTGCCCAAGCCGTGATCAGCCGGTACCGTGCCTTGCGCGCCTCGTTCTGAAGGTTGCCCTGCCGGTCCCATTCATCCCAATGCAACACACTATGCGTCACGTTCAGGCTGGCGCAGGTCTTTGCAACAAAGGCAACCTCTTCCGCCGCCTCCGGACGCAGGCCATGGTTCACGGTCACAGCACGCAGCGCAATGGAATGATGCTGGCAAAAATCGTGCAGAAGGTGCAGCAGTGCCATTGAATCCCCCCCGCCCGACACGGCGACGCCCAGTGCAGAGGGGGGATCGGGCAGCAGGAATTTATCGACTTCACCGCCCAGATCACGACGCATTACATCACGCACAACCCAGTGATTGCATTTCCGCCCGCGCCTGTTCGACAACCGGGTCTGTCGGAAAACGCACGCCGACTTCACCAAGGGTCACGCAGGCCTCCTGCGTCTGACCCAGGCCACCCAGCGATTTGCCCAGGCGGTAGAGCGATTGCGCGGCCACAGGCCCGGTCGGGTCCACGCTGAAGCTGTTCAGGTAGGCGCGCGCCGCTTCGCGGGTATCGCCAAGCCCTTCCAGCGCCTCGCCACGACCCAGATCCGCACCCGCTGCGAGAGGACCACCGGGATACGTCTGGGTGAACGTCGCGAAAAGTTCCGCCGCCTGCTGGTAGTTTCCTTCCGCCAGCGCGGCCTGCGCCTTTTTGAAGTCTTCCTCTTCACCCATCGCCAGCTGCGTGCCATTGCCCTGGGTCAGGGCCGGTGCGGCCGCAGGTGCCGTTGCGGTGCCGGCTGTGGGCGCAGGCACATCACCGCCAAGTGTCGTGGTTTCCCCCAAAGCGGCAATATCCCCGCCCTCAAGCTCTACAAGACGAAACTCCAGATCACCGATCCGATTGGTGCCGTCCTCGACAATCCGATTGATCCTGAACTCCAGCTCTTCCGTCTTGGACGTCAGCCGCCGCATTTCGGTTTCGATCACATTTATACGGTCGAGCACCGACCCGCCGGTTGTTTCGACGGAGGCCGCGCCCGTTGTCGACAACTCACGCCGAAGCCGCTGTATCTCGACATACAGAACGGTCATCTCCTGCCGGATGTCCGCAAGCGTCTGCTGATCTTGGGCAGCCGCGCTTGTCGGCGATAACAGAACAAGGGTGGCGAAAACGGCCAGAATACGCATCGGATCAGCCTGTCAAACCACCGGCCAGCACAGTCACCGCGCGGCGGTTCTTGGCATAGCAGGCTTCGTTGGAACAGATCTCGATCGGGCGCTCCTTACCGTAGCTCACGGTGCGCAGCCGATTGCCGGCCACACCCTTGGAAACAAGGTACTCCATGACCGAATTCGCGCGGCGCGCGCCGAGCGCCACGTTGTATTCACGGGTGCCCTGCTCGTCCGCGTGCCCCTCGATGATCGCCGTGAAATCCGTGTTGGTCAGCAGCCAGTTCGCCTGTCCGTCCAGAACGACCCGGCCTTCATCGGTCAGGTTGGATTGATCCACGGCAAACAGGACCCGGTCGCCGATGGTCTGGTTGAAATATGCCGCCGAGGTGGGGTCATTGGCGCTGCCCGGGACGATTGCGCCGCCACCCGCGCCGATCCCGCCGGCTGTTCCGTCGGCGCCAAAGCGGCCCGGGTTGGTACAGGCGGCGAGAGCCAGCCCGGCGACGAGGAGAATGATTTTTGCTGTCGGTTTCATGTATACTGCCTCATGTATCCTGAGTGGGTGTTATTGTTTTGGTGACTTTTTACCACAGGCACGTGCTTATGGAAACGATTTCAAAGGCTATTTCTGCAAAGGCGACCACGACGGATCGGACCCGCCATCGGGGGTGCGCACGGGTCGGAGGTTGCGTCCGGAGATATCCACCGAGTACAGCGACGAACGTCCGCCCGCCCCCTGGCTTTCGCGGGTGAACATGATGACGCGCCCATTAGGCGCCCAGGTCGGCCCCTCGTCCAGAAAAGACGCCGTCAGTAGGCGCTCCTCGGCCCCATCGGTGCGCATCACCCCAATGTGGAACCGTCCGCTGTTCTGCTTGGTAAAGGCAATCAGATCGCCGCGCGGCGACCAGACCGGTGTGCCGTAACGGCCCGGTCCAAAGGAAATCCGCCGTGCCTCTCCTCCCGATGCCGGCATGATGTAGAGCTGCTGGGAACCGGAGCGGTCGCTTTCAAAGACGATCTGGCTGCCATCGGGCGAGAAACTGGGGGCGGTTTCAATCGAGGGTGCCGATGTCAGGCGGGTTGCACCGCCCCCGGCGACATTCATGGCGAAAATATCGGTGTTGCCACCCTGGCTCAGCGAAAACACGATGTTCTGACCATCCGGCGCGAACCGAGGCGCAAAGCTCATCGTGCCGTCCTGACTTTCGAGAACGCGGCGCTGGACGGAGCCCACGTCAAGCACGTAGATGCGGGGGAACCCGGTTTCATAGCTGGTGTACAGCACCCGGTCACCGCTTGGCGAAAAGCGCGGCGCGAGCACGATGGCGCTGCTATCTGTGAGGTATTGTACGTTCGCGCCATCGTAATCCATGATGGCCAGTCGCTTCTGGCGCGCATCTTTGTTCCCGGTTTCCGACACGAAGACCACGCGGCTGTCAAAGTATCCGCCCTCACCGGTGATCCGGCTATAGACCGCATCCGCGACTTTATGGGCCATGCGCCGCCAGCCGTCGGGCGTGCCGGTGAATTGCAGGCCTGAGCCCATTTCAGCGCCTGAGAACACATCGTAGAGGCGGAATTTCACCGTCAGCTGGTTGCCCTGCACGGCCACTGCCCCCGTGATCAGCGCCTGCGCATTGATCGCTTTCCAGTCAGCGTATTGGACCGGGTCGGCAAAATTGCTGACGGTGCTGATGAAGGCCGTTGCGGGGATTTCCCGGAACAGCCCGGTACCCGACAGATCAGCCGACACAACCTGACTGATCTGGGCCGCAAGGCCCGGCGCATCGGCAGTCTCCGCCTGAAAGACCGGCAGCGCGAAGGGCAACGGTTCGATGACACCCTCGGTGATCTCAATCCGCAGCGGACCGTCGCCCTGAGCCTGCGCTGATCCGGCGGACGGGGACACACATCCCAGCGTCACGGCAAGTACCATTCCCAGAAGTCTCATTTGATCCGCATCCTTTCGGGATTGAAGGTCATCTCAATATCCTGCCACTGGCCGTATTTTTCCACCGGCAAATCGAACCCTTTTGCGCCACATCTGATGATTGCGCGGCGGGCCGCCTCAAATGCCCGGCGCGCCGCCTGTTCGGACCCGCCAGAGCTTGACGCCATGCGGATCGAGGAGGTCACGGGTCGGGCATCCTGCGTCATCGACACGCTTACCACCACGGTGGTGTTCAGCGCGTCGGTCGACAGCGACCCCACGTTCCAGCAGCTGGACACCGCCACGCGCAAGGCATCCTTCTCGCCGGCCGACAGCGGCGGCCCCTGCGGCACCGCCGGAGCGGAGGAGTCTGCGGCCAGCGCTTCGGCGAGTGCCGAGGCGACAGCGTCTTCCGTGGTGTCCTCGGCTGGCGCGGCAGGTTCGGCCGCTTCCACTGGTTGCGCGGCCTGTTGCACCGGCGGGTCCGGGCGGCGCGCAGGCGGGCGCGCCGATTGCAGCGGCACGGCACTTGGCTGCTCGGCTTCGGTCACGATCTCGGTGGCGGCCGCTTCGGGTGCCGTTGCCTCCGCGGGGTCCTGCTGTGTCTCGCCCGACGCATTGGGCGTGACCGCCTCCTGTTCCACCGGATCGGGCCTTGCTTCGGGGTCGGGTTGCGCAATGGCCTCCGGCGCTACCCGCTCTGCCGCTTGCGGCACCGGCCTGTCGCTGACCTCCGGCACCAAAACGGCGACATCGGCGGGCGGATCGGGCAGAACCGGCGCCTGATCGCTGACATCTGCCTGCGGTAAAGCCGCGAGGTCGGAGACATCCGGCGCATCTTCGGTTGCAGGGGTCTGCGCCTGCTCGGGTGGTGTCTGCCCGGCTACCGGGTCCTCGGTTGCGGCAATCTCAGGGGCGTCGGGCGTTACCTCGGGACTGGAGGGCTGTGCCACTTCCGTTGTCGATTGCGGCGCCCTGCCAGCCGCGACCATAGCCGCGAATTCACTGCCTGAAATCACCGACACGGTGGTCGCTTCGAACGGCAAAGGTTCCGCAGCAAAAACGTCGCCAAAAATCAGCCATCCGATCAGAGCCACATGGCCCACGCCCGAGATATAGTGACCGGTGTGCACCGCGCCCTACCGATCTGCCCCACCGGCAGCACCATCCCGGCCGTCCAGTGTCGGGCCACCGATATCCGTCACCAACCCGATGTCGGAGAACCCGCCAGCATTGAGCGCGCCCATGACTTCCATGACCCGCGCATAGGGCACCGCGCCGTCGGCCCGCAGGAACACCTGATCGCTTGTGCGTTCCGCCGCAATGGCGCGAAGTTTCGGGATCAACTCACCACGCGCCGTCTCGGTTGTCTGGATCTGCAGGCCGCCAGCCGCGGTAATGGTAATCGTCAGCGGTTCTTCCTGATCCGCAGGCAAGGCGCCCGCCGCTGTTTTGGGCAGCTCGACAGGCACCCCGACCGTCAACAACGGGGCCGCAACCATGAAGATGATCAGCAACACCAGCATGACGTCGACGAAGGGGGTGACGTTGATCTCCGACATCGGCTGCGCCTTGGCGCGCCCGCGCCGCCGCCGGCGGGTACCTTCGCCCTGGGTCTGTATGACGCCCGCACCCATCGTTCAGCTATCCAGCTGGCGGCTGAGGATGGTTGCGAATTCGTCGGCAAAGGCCTCGTAGCCCGACAGGATCTTGTCGCAGTCCGCGCTCAGCTTGTTATAGTAAATCACCGCCGGGATCGCCGCCAGAAGACCCAGCCCGGTCGCCAGCAGCGCCTCTGCAATGCCCGGGGCCACAACCGCCAGGTTGGTGTTCTGCTGCTCGGCAATCTCGATGAAGGCATTCATAATGCCCACGACCGTCCCGAAAAGTCCGATGAACGGAGCCGAGGACCCGACCGTTGCCAAAACCGTCAGGCCGCCCCGCAGGTAATCTGCTTCCTTGTTGATGGCGACATCCATCGACCGGTCGATGCGCGATGTCGCCCCTGCGATCAGCCCGCCGTCATCCCGATGCGACCGACGCCATTCCGTCATGCCGGAGGCGAAAATCTTCTCCGAACTGCCGGAGGGCGCGGGGCCTACTGCTTCGAACAACCCATCCAATGGTTCGCCCGACCAAAAGGCCTGATCGAACTCCGCGGCCTCTGCACGGGCGCGGCGATAGATGATCAGCTTCATGACGATGATCGACCAGGACCAGAAAGAAGCCACGATCAGCATGATCATGACCAGTTTGACGATAAGGGTCGCGCGGGCAAACAGCCCCCAGAAGGAGAAATCAATCTCCTGCGCCAATGCTAGCGTTTCTGCTTCCATGATGCCTGCTCTTTACGTTTCACCGCTCCGGGCCGTTTTCCCGGCCTCGATTTCACGCGATTCTAACGAAGAACAACGGGGATTGCTATCACTATGCTGTCATGAGGCAACAGATATCGGCATTAAGCGGAGTTCTGCTGGCAATCGCACGGGCTTTCCACCCGCGCCGATGCAGGCAATCGTTACCACCGCGGCAAAGAGCACATCGCCATCACGAGACACGGTCTGCGCCATGACCATACGTGCCGGCGTCAGCTGCGTGAGCGTGGTCACCACGTCCAGTTCGTCATCGAAACGCGCTGGCTGAAGGTAATCCGCCTCAATGCGCCGCACGGCAAAGACAATGCCCCGCGCCTTCATGGCCTGCTGGTCGATGCCGATTTCGCGCACCCAGTCGCTGCGCGCGCGTTCGATATAGCGCAGGTAATTGGCATAATAGACGATGCCCGCCATGTCGGTGTCTTCGTAATAAACGCGAAGGGGAAAGCGGTGCATCAGCGCCCCTCCGGCCGGTGGCAGGCCGCGGCCCGCACGACCAGACCGCCTGTGTCGAAATACATCGTTTCAGCTGCCAGAACGCCATGGTGGTTCAGATAGGTGATCACCATCATCTCGTGTCCCTCAAAAACATCGGTAACCTCGAAGGCGAGGTTGGGCTGCGGCGCAACGCGGCTCGGCCGTCAATCTGCCCCGTCCCCACCCGCGCGACCGCCTTGCGCGAGCAAAAGACCACGTCATCGCGGTAATGCAACAAAATGCGGTCGAGGTCATGGCTGTTCCAGCCCGCCTGCCACTCGCGCGCGAATTGCTGATAGTTGACCTGCGTCATTGCATCTGCCCCACCCGTGCTGCAAGACGCAGGGCGTGGCTCGGATCCTGTGCGACAGCAGGCATGACCGGATCGTAAGCCGCGCGGATGAGTGCCGCGATGTCCGGTCGCAAGATCGTTTTCTCACCCGCAACGGCCAGGGCGGATCTTGATCGGAACGCAGTGTCCGACCACAGCAACACCGATTGCACGGTCTGGCTGAGGGCAAGGGTTTCAGCCGGAACAGCACTTAAGTCGGCGTCCATACGCAGGAAGACGAAACAGGCCTTGATCGCGCCCTCGGGGTCAAAGTGGAACACCCGGTACTGATTGGCCTCCACCGACGTCAACCGGGCAACCAGCGAGGCAAGTTCAGGGATCAGCCGGTCCAGGCCGGGTACATCGCGCAATTCGTCCCAGTCGCGAAAAAAGAACATCATGAGATTGCTGCCCAGTTCGGGATCGGTCTCCGCCATCCTGTGGCCGGACAGAACCATCACAGCCTCCAGCGCGCCCTTGACCACCGAAAGCGTGTCATCGGTGACGCCAAAGACAATCGGCGCAATCGGCCGGCCCCAACGGGCAAAGGCAAACGCCCCATCCTCCCGCGTGAAGAGCGCCTCGATTTCAGTGGCGTCCAACATCAGTTTCTCTGGTTCATAAATATCCCCGCCGGAGGCATAAAACTGCCCGCTATGCGCCAAAAAGATCGCTCTGGCTCTTGGGTGGCCGCATGCCCAGATGCGCCCATCCCTTGTGTGCCAGCATCCGCCCGCGCGGCGTGCGCTGGATCAACCCCTGTTGCAGCAAAAAAGGTTCGATGACTTCTTCCAGCGCGTCACGGCTTTCGCTGAGCGCCGCACTCAGCGTCTCGATACCGACAGGACCACCGCCGTAGTTCTCCGCGATCAGGCCCAGATAGCGCCGGTCCGCGCCATCCAGTCCCAGATGATCCACCCCCAGACGCGTCAGCGCCATGTCCGCCAAATCTCGGGTGACGGTACCATCGCCATCCACAAGGGCAAAATCCACCACGCGCCGCAGCAATCGCCCGGCAATCCGGGGGGTGCCGCGCGCCCGCCGCGCGATCTCCCGCGCGCCGGCTTCATCGGCAGGCGCCCCAAGCTTGCGGGCATTACGCTCGACGATAATGAACAGCTCGTCCTCGGTGTAGAATTGCAACCGCGTCGGGATGCCGAAACGGTCGCGCAGCGGCGTTGTCAGCAATCCCATCCGCGTGGTGGCCCCCACCAGCGTAAACGGCTGCAATTCGATCCGCACGGTGCGCGCCGCGGGGCCTTCTCCAATGATCAGATCCAGTTCGAAATCTTCCAGCGCAGGATAGAGCACCTCTTCCACCGCCGGGTTGAGCCTGTGTATCTCGTCGATGAACAAGACATCGCGCGCCTCGAGGTTCGTGAGAATGGCGGCCAGATCACCGGCTTTTGCCAGAACCGGCCCGCTGGTCATACGAAAGCCCACGCCGAGTTCACGCGCCATAATCTGCGCCAGGGTGGTCTTGCCAAGGCCGGGCGGGCCGTGAAACAGGGTGTGATCCATCGCCTCGCCCCGCTGCCGCGCCGATTGTATGAAGACGCGCAGATTTGCGCGCGCCTCCGCCTGACCCACGAATTCACCCAGCATCTGCGGGCGCAACGCGCGGTCGGTATCCTCGGGCAAGGGTTCTGGCCGAACGGTGGGGTCGATATCGCTCATCTGCACTCCTGCAAGGCTCCGCTCACCCTAGCCCTTCGGGGCCAGCAGTTTCAACGCCGCCCGGATCAGCGCAGGCGTCTCTGCGTCGGGTGCGTCACCCGCAGCCTGCGCCACCGCCCCGGCCGCATCACCGGGCGCGTAACCCAGATTTGCCAGCGCCGACAAGGCGTCGGCCTGCGCCGAGGACGCACCGGTTGGTGTCGATGACCGCGCGACCTGTGTCTCGACCATCTGCGCGGCTGTCTCCCCCGTTGCATCGGCAACCGTCCCGCCCATCGCCATGACACCCGGCGCCTTGTCCTTGAGGTCCAGCACGACCCGCTGTGCGATTTTCGGGCCCACGCCCTTGGCGGCCTTGACCGCATTCCAGTCTCCCAGGGCGATTGCGCGGCTCACCCCATCAGGCCCCAGCGTGCCAAGGATCGCCAACGAGGCCTTTGCGCCGACACCCTGCACGGAGGTCAGAAGCCGGTGCCATTCCTTTTCAACCAACGTGGTGAACCCGAAAAGCTGCAAAAGGTCCTCGCGCACCAGCAGATCGGTAAAGAGCGCAACTGTTTCACCGACCCCGGGCAGGGCCGCCATCGTGCGCTCCGAGCAATAAACCAGGTATCCGATGCCCTGCACGTCGATCAGCAGGTGATCCGCGGCCCGGTAGTCAATCCTGCCGGTAATCTTGCCGATCACGCCCGCGCCCTTTCGATAGCGGCGCTCAGTCCGCCCGCACCGCTGTGATGCGCGTGACAGATCGCGATGGCCAGTGCGTCGGCGGCATCCGGTCCGGCAATTTCGGCCCCGGGCAATTGCATGCGCACCATATGAAGCACCTGTGTCTTATCGGCATGACCAACGCCCACCACCGCCTTCTTGACCGTGTTGGGCGCATATTCTCCCACCGTGATACCGGCTTGTGCCGGCACCAGCATGGCAATGCCCCGCGCCTGGCCCAGCTTCAGGGTGGCCGAGCCATCCTTGTTGACGAAGGTCTGCTCCACCGCCGCCTGATGCGGGGCGAACTCCGATATCACGTTGGAAAGCTGTGTATGCAGGGACAACAGGCGCTGTGCCAGATCATCGCCGGTCGAGATACAGGTGCCGTTGGCCACGTGGCTCACCCGGCTTCCCGCGACGTCGATGACCCCCCAACCGAGGTTTCGCAACCCCGGATCGATGCCGATAACCCGTATCATAGGCCCTGCCCTGACAATTTGTTTCTTTTTTTACGCATTAGCACGAAAGGCGAACATGGGCCAAGGACTTCCTTTTTTCGACGTGCCAACAGCTCAGATGCACCGCAAGCCTGGCTCATGTGTCAAAAACGTCGAAAGCAGGTCTGTTTTCGACACATCAAAACACTGTTATTCTTTTTATTTACCGTGGGTTAACCAACAACCCGACCCATGCATTGCGTGCATATCAAACATGCAATTTCACATCTTGCTCAAAAATCGGGCAAGTCCTATCTGCCAGCTATCACACACCGGCATGACCGGTTCACAACCTTGATAAAGGACGGCTACAATGGCTATTTTTGACACCACCCGCACCACATACGGCACTGCAACTGTTGTAAGCCGTTTCTTCGGCCTCGTGAACAACGCAATCGCGTCCATCGTTGCATGGAACGACGCCCGCGTGACCCGCAACGCCCTGACATCCCTGTCTGACCGCGAACTGCTGGACATCGGACTCAACCGCGCTGACATCGACTATGTCGCGGAAAGCAACATCATCCGCTAAGCAGCTGCCTTTCTCACAGCTGCGCGACAAGAAAAAGCCGCTTCCCCAATTTCGGAGAAGCGGCTTTTTTACCAGTTGAACATCGTTGGAGGGACGTTCGTTCACACACCCAAACGGCGGCTGAAGCCGTTCGTACAAATTCAGGGCAACATCTTCACGATGTTTTCGGCCATGTAGCGCGAGACAGGATCCGCCTGCATCACCCAGGCTGCGCCGGTCTCGAAAACCGTGCCGGAGGACAGCGCCTCTATTCTGCTCTCATAGATACCCAGGCCGGTTGTCACGATCATCAGCGCTTTGAAAATGAGGACACCCGCAACAGCGGCAACGACCGCACGAGGGCGGATCGGAAATTTCGCGCGCTTTGGTTCAACTGTAATCAGGCCGTCTTTACCGATCCGGGCAACATAACCGCGCGCAAGCTTTCTGTGCTTGTCACTGACCACGGCAACGCGTTTTTCGAACTGAGCGTATGTATCGGACATCACACTCTCCTGACAATCAGGCCCCCACCGGATTGCCACAAAAATGCTTAGAAAATGCGTAAAATTCAAGGAAATTTGGCTAAATGTGGCGAAAATTGGGCGATTAAGGCACATCTCTACCCAGGGTAAGCGTCGTCCAGTCAACAATCTCTTCGCGGTGAATGAGATTGATGCCGACCCCGGCATAAACGGCGATAATCTCATCGGCCTGTTCATTTAGTATCCCGGATAGAATCGCATATCCGCCCGGTGTGAGATGCCTGGCCATTTCAGGTGCCAGGGCAATCAGCGGGCCTTTCAGGATATTGGCGAAAACCAGATCGAACGGGCCGGCCGCCAGCAGGTCGGGATGATCAAAACCCGCCGCTTCAACGCAGGTCACACGCCCCTCAAGACCATTCGCCTTCACATTCGTACGAGCCACCTCGACCGCCACTTCATCGATGTCGCTGGCCAGAACCGGATGCGGCCACAGGCGGGCCGCAGCCATGGCCAGAACGGCCGTGCCACATCCGATGTCCACGACGTTGCGACCAACAAAGCCCGTGTCCGCCAGCCTGTCCAGCGCCTGCAGACACCCAAGGGTCGTGCCATGATGCCCGGTGCCAAAGGCCATTGCCGCTTCGATCAACAGCGGCGCCACACCGTCCGGCACTCTGTGGGCATCATGGCTGCCATAGACATAAAAACGCCCCGCCGCGACCGGCGCGAGTTCCCGCCGCACATGGGCAACCCAGTCGGTTTCCGGCAACTCCGACACGACAAATGGTCTGGCACCCGTGGCAGCCGCCAGAAGCGCAAGGGCCGTTTCATCCGGCGTTTGCGCGAAGTAACCGCCCACTTCCCACAGGCCGGAGCCGTCCTCCACCTCGAACACGCCGATACCCGTGGGTTCCGGCTCCAGGTTTTCCAGCGCATCCCCCAGCTTCTCGGCCGCAGCCTTGCCAGACAGGGTTGTGAGGGCGGTGAAGGTCGGCATCAGCGTCTCCGGTATCGGTCGGGGTTCGGGTAGGGCCGTGGCGGTGGAAGGTCAAGCGCTTCCGGGGCGATGGGCCGCAAGGCCCGCACGAACCGCCAGCCCCAGAACGCGGAGACCAGCCCGATCAGGGCGCTAGCGGCGGCTTGTCCGTAGATCACGCCCGGTGCGCCGTAGAGCGTCGCGAGAAAGGCCGCCGTGGGCCAGCTGAGCACGCCGTCCTTCAGCCAGTTCACAAGTGTCGAGCGTCCCGGTTTTCCCAGATTGTTGAATGCCGCGTTAGAGACAAAGAGCGCACCAACGAAAATGAACCCGCCAACGCCAATGGTAGAGAACGCATACACCACCTCGGCCCCCTGCCCGGTCAGTCCGAACGCGGCGACCACGTAGGGCGTTGCCAGCAGCAATATCGCCCAGGTTGCCAGCGTGTAGATCAGGCAGAATATCAGCGCGTCGCGATAGGTGGTGCGCAGCCTGTCGCACTGGCCCGCGCCGAAATTCTGGCCGAAGATTCCGCCGATGGCGCCGGACAGGGCGAAAATGCCGCCAAAAGCCACCACGGTCAGCCGCCCGATCACGGCCCAGGCCGCTACGGCGTCATCGCCAAAGGGGGCCATGACGATGGTCAGGAAGTAGTTGCCCGCAGGCGTTGCCAGTTGTGTGGCAATAGCCGGGATCGCCACCAGCATGTAAGGGCGCAGAACCCGCAGGAGCGACCGACGATCAGGCAGCGCGATCAGGCGATGCTGATAGGCCGCGAAATAGAGGCCCAGCACCATAAGGGCGATACGAAAGGCAAAAAGCCCGATGGCCGCACCGTCCAGCCCCCACCGCAGCCAGAAGATCAGGATCGGGTCCAGCACCATCAGCAACGCACCGGACAGCAACGTGACATACATCGCCTTGGCCCCCAGGCCTTCCGCCCGCAAGGCACCCGACGCGATCATGCCCACCGCCATGAAGACAAGCGAGGGCATGGTGATCCCCAGATACCGGGCCGCCAGGGCCGCTGTCTCGCCGGATGCCCCGGCCAGATGCACAAGGTCATGCCGAAACACCACCACCAGGGCCGCAATACCCGCCTGAATGCAGGCCGCAATAGCCGCCGCGGCACCCGCCTGCTGGCGCGCCGCGGCCCGGTCACCCGAACCGATGCTGCGCGAGATCAGCGCGGTTGCCGCAATCATCAGACCCACGCCGGAGGAGACGGAGAAGAACTGGATTGCAAAGGCAAAACCAATTGCCGCCACAAGGGTCTGATCGCCCAGTTGCGATATCCAGAGCAGGTTTGCGGCATCCACCAGAAAGACGAACGTAATGCCCATCGCGCCAGTGGCCGTCATGCGCATCACATGCCCCATGGTGGAGCCCGTCAGAAACCGCGCGTCGTTCATTCCGCCGCTGCCGTCACCGCCCGCGAAAAGATGGTTTCGTGGCCCTTTTGAGGGTGTCGCGGGATCATTGTGGCCAGTGTCAGCGAAACACCGGCCATTGCCGCGGCCAGCAGGAAGACGACCGCCGGAGATACCAGCCACAACAGCCCCAGAAGGACGGGCAGAAAGACCGCAGCAATGTGGTTTATCGTAAAGGCCACAGCCGCTGTGGGGGCAATATCACCCGGGTCACCGATCTTCTGGAAATAGGTTTTCATCGCCAGCGCGAGACCAAAGAACATGTGGTCGATCACATATAGAAACGCCGCGACGTGAAAGCTCCAGTCAAAGAAATAAACGCCGCCGTAGGCCAGAAACACGCAGACCAGACCGGTATATTCGAACACCAGCGCATTGCGTTCGCCAAAGCGCGCGACAATCTTGCCCAGAAACGGGGCCACGCACATGTTGATCACCAGATTGACCAGATAAAGGCCCACGACTTCGTGCACTTCGAACCCGAATTTCTCGACCATCATGAACCCGGCGAACACCATGAAAATCTGCCGCCGCGCGCCCGACATGAACTGCAGCGCATAGTAAAGCCAGTAGCGCCTGCGCAGCACCATCCTCTTGATCTGCGGGTGCGGTGCCTCGAATTGCGGATAGACCAGAAGCGCGAAAAGCGCGATGGCGCAGGTGAGGCCACCCCCGACCATGAAGACGATGTTGTAGGTCAGCCCCAGCGTCTCCCACAGAACCATAATGACGAAATAGACGATGAACGTAGCCGCCGATCCCGCAGCGAGAAGCCAGCCGAGAATTTGCGGCGCCTGGTCCTTGGGAAGCCATTGCAGTTGCAAGGACTGATTGACCGTTTCGTAGTAGTGAAACCCGACCGAACTGAGAAAGGTCAGCAACAGGATGCCGCTCAGTTGCGGGAATTGTGCCGTCAGGGCCGTCGCCGCACCCAGCAGCATCAGGGATACCAGCCCCAGTATCTGCTCGCGCACGAAGATAATGACCGCGATCACCCCAACCGCCAGAAAACCCGGGACCTCGCGAATGGTATGCAGCAGCCCGATGTCCGCGCCGTCAAAAGACGCCACTTCCTTCACGAAGTTATTGAGCAGCGCATACCATGTAAAAAAGGCAATCGGCATTGCAAATGCCATCAGGAACAGCAGCGTTATCGGGCGTCGCCACAGCGGCAGGCCCATGGCACTGTCCAGAGACATGATGTTGCGGAGCTGAGACATACCGCAGCCATATGCCTTTTGCAGACCTTTGGCGAGGCACAAAAACGCACAGCAACTGTCCGCAGTCTGCGCCCCCCGCGACAAGCGCGTCCTGCCTCGCCGTTCAGTAAAAGCTCTGCGGATCGATATCGACGGCGAGGCGCAGGTCGCCTTTCAGTCGGACCTGTGCAACCCAGCGGGCGAGAGCCTCCTGCAAGGGCGCGGATTTTTCTGCCTTGACCAACAGCCGCACGCGATGACGACCGCGAACCCGCGCAATCGGGGCCGGTGCCGGGCCAAAGACCTGCGCACCGATGGCGCGCAACGGCGCGTCCTTGCGGGCCAGCAGATTGCCCGCATCAAAGACGGCGGCCACGTCCGGTCCGCTCAGGATGATGCCCGCCATCCGGCCGTAGGGCGGGACACCTGCGGCCTCCCGCTCACGCGCCTCGGCGGCCCAGAACCGGTCTTCGTCGCCTGCCAGAATGGCGCGGATCACGGGGTGCTCCGGCTGGTAGGTCTGCAACAGCGCCGCGCCGGGCTTTTCCGCGCGTCCGGCCCTGCCCGCAACCTGCCGCATCAGTTGGAATGTCCGCTCCGCCGCACGCAAGTCCGAACCCTGCAAGCCGAGATCGGCGTCAATGACCCCGACCAGCGTCAGCTTGGGAAAGTTGTGGCCCTTGGCGACCAACTGGGTGCCGATGATGATATCGGCAGCGCCGTCGGCGATCGAGGCGATCTCGGCCTTGAGCGCACGTGCGGACCCGTACATGTCGGAACTCAATGTTGCGATCCGGGCGTCGGGAAACAGGGCCGCCGCTTCTTCTCCCAGGCGTTCGACACCCGGGCCGACCGGGGCCAGCCGCCCTTCTGCACCGCATGACGGGCAGTCCTGCGGCATCGGCTTGGTCTCGCCGCACTGGTGGCATACCAGCCGCTTGAGAAACCGGTGCTCGACCATGCGTGCATCGCAATGATCACAGCCGATCTGGTGACCGCAGGCGCGGCACAGGGTGATGGGCGCATAGCCGCGACGGTTAATGAAGAGCAACGATTGCTCACCTGCTGCAAGCCGCGCGTCGACTTCTGCTTTCAGTTGCTCGGATATCCAGCGATCCGATGGCAACCCTTCGGCGCGCATGTCCAGCGCCCGCATCTCCGGCATCACCGCAGGGCCGAAGCGGGAGGTCAGTTCCAACCGTTGATACTTGCCTGCCTGCGCATTGGCCCAGCTTTCGAGACTGGGCGTGGCCGACGCCAGAACCACCTGCGCACCGCAGATGGACGCCCGCAGCACCGCCATGTCCCGCGCATTGTAGAGCACGCCTTCTTCCTGCTTGTAGGAGGTATCGTGCTCTTCATCGACCACGATCAGCCCGAGGTTCTGAAAGGGCAGGAACAGGGCCGAGCGCGCGCCAATCACAAGCTGCGCATTGCCTTGGCCAACCATGCGCCAGATGCGTCTGCGCTCGGTCATCGTGGCGCCGGAATGCCATTCCGCCGGTTTTGCGCCAAAGCGTTCCTCGACGCGGGTCAGGAATTCAGCGGTCAGCGCGATTTCAGGCAACAACACCAGAGCCTGGCGACCGGCCCGCAAGGCGGCAGCCACCGCTTCAAGGTAGACCTCGGTCTTGCCCGACCCGGTGACGCCACGCAGCAGGGTTGTTCCGTATCTCTCCGATTTGACAGCCTGCGCCAGTTGCGCGGCACCTGCGGCCTGATCTGCAGTCAGGTCCTTGCCGGGCAGCGCCGGGTCCAACCGCGGAAACGGCAGATCGCGCGGGCTGTCTTCTTCCACCACGGCACCCTGAGCCACCAACCCCTTGACCACGGACGTCCCGACCCCGGCCATCTCGGCAAGCTCTCTGAGGGTAAACGCAAGATCGCCGTACGCACCCAACGCGTCCAGAACCTTGCGCCGCGCACTGGTCATCTTGTCCGGCTCAGCGGTGCCGCGCCGGTAGATCTTGCGCATCGACGGCGGATCGCCCAGCCCGGGTGCGCGGGTGGTCAGACGCAGCATCGCAGGCATCGGCGTCAACGTGTATTCGGCGGCGCGCTCCAGAAAAGCACGCAATTCGGCACGCATGGGTGCTGCATCCAGCACCCGGATCACGGACCGGATTTTTGCCGGATCGAAATCGCCCTGACCCGCCCCCCAGACGACGCCCAATACTTTGCGCGGGCCCAACGGCACCTCGACAAAAGCCCCCAGATGACAACCGCCTTCGGGTGCGCGATAATCCAGCGCACGGCCCAATGGCTGCGTTGTAAGCACTCCGATCAGGTCACCAGAATCGTAGAAATGCGGCTGACTCAACGAGAGTGCTCCGAAAAAGTTGGGCAATTGAGGGTTTAAGCATCGCAGATCATGCGGTAAAGCCAAGCGCAAGAATGAAACATGTTAGCGTTCACATCCATCTTCGAAAGGAACTGCACCGATGAAATTCTTTGTCGACACAGCCGACACTCAGGCGATCAGCGAGCTTAATGATCTGGGCATGGTGGACGGGGTGACGACCAACCCTTCCCTGATCCTGAAATCGGGCCGCGACATTCTGGAAGTCACCAAAGAGATTTGCGACATCGTGGAAGGCCCTGTCAGCGCCGAGGTTGTCGCGATGGAAGCCGAAGCAATGATCGCCGAGGGGCGCAAGCTGGCCGAGATCGCTCCAAATATCACCGTCAAGCTGCCGCTCACATGGGACGGGCTGAAAGCCTGCAAAGTGTTGTCGAGCGAGGGCAAAATGGTGAATGTGACACTCTGCTTCTCAGCCAATCAGGCACTTTTGGCCGCCAAGGCCGGCGCGACCTTCATCAGCCCGTTCATTGGCCGGCTTGATGATATCAACCTTGACGGCATGGATCTTATTCAGGACATCCGCACCATCTACGACAACTACGGGTTCGAAACGGAGATACTCGCGGCCTCGATCCGGTCGGTCAATCATGTACAGGAAGCTGCGTTGATCGGTGCCGATGTGATCACGGCGCCGCCGGAAGTGATCAAGAAACTGGCGGCCCATCCGTTGACGGACAAAGGCTTGGAACAGTTCTTGGCTGATTGGGCCAAGACAGGCCAGAACATTCTCTGACAAACAGTCTGCTGGCGACAGGACGGGGTCTCTGCCAACATCCTGCGGGGTGTTGGCACCCATCGGCAACACCCTGCGCCAATGCGCGGATTTCACAAAATTCATGGCAGATTTTGCATGAAGGTCGTGTTATAAACCTTCAAAAATAAAGAGCATGTCATGAGCAGCAATCCAAAAATTGAAGACGCTCTGCGAGAGGCGATCATCTCGCAACCCGACGTTATCCTGAACGACAAGGACCTGATGAACGCGCTGGTTGCTGCCAACGAACGTTCCATGGGGGCGAATATTGTCGATTTACGTGGCATCGCCATGGAGCGTATGGAAACGCGGCTGGACCGGCTGGAAGACACGCACCGGTCGGTCATCGCCGCCGCGTATGAAAATCTTGCAGGCACCAACCAGATCCATCGCGCGATCCTGCGGATGCTCGACCCGGTGGAGTTCGAAAGCTTTCTTCAGAACCTCAGCGGCGAAGTGGCGGAGATTTTGCGTGTCGATGCTGTCAGGCTGGTGCTGGAATCCACGCAGGACGATCTGGAACTGGTCCTCAACTCGCTGGGCGACGTGCTGAAGATCGCGGCCCCGGGATTTGTCGATGACTATATCACACTGAACCGCGCGGGCGGCCCGCGACAGGTCACCCTGCGGCAGGTTCAGGACGGCCCTGACGAGATTTACGGCAAAAAATCCGCATGGATCAGATCCGAGGCCTGTCTCCGGCTGGATTTCGGCGCGGGACGCCTGCCCGGCCTGTTGGTCCTGGGCGCGGAAGACCCGCATATGTTCGGACCGCAACAAGGCACCGACCTTCTGGTGTTTTTCACCGGCGTATTTGAAAGGGTGATGCGCCGCTGGCTGTCATGACCCTGATCAGCGCCGCCGCGCGCGATGCCCTGCAGACGTGGTTGAGCCACCAGCGTGCGCTGAAAGGCGCGTCGGAAAACACCGTGACGGCCTATCAGGGCGACGTGTCGGAGTTTCTGGCCTTCATTACGGAGCATAAGGCGGAGCCGCAGGGGCTGCGCGCCCTCGCCCGCATCACCGTAACGGACATGCGGGCATGGATGGCGCAGGCGCGCGGCACGGGCATCGGTGCGCGGTCGCTGGCCCGGAAACTATCTGCGGTCAAAGCGTTTTACCGGTGGCTGTCCGAGCGTGAGGGGTTTGAGCCAACGGCGGTTTTGTCGACGCGCGCCCCGAAATTCCAGAAGAAACTGCCCCGCCCGCTGGCAGAAGATGCCGCGCGCGACCTGATTGACGCCGTGGAAATGCAATCCGACAAGCCATGGGTATCGGCGCGCGACGTGGCGGTGGTGACGCTGCTGTGGGGCTGCGGCCTGCGGATATCCGAAGCCCTCGCCTTGACTGGCGGCGACGCCCCGCTGCCTGACGTCCTGCGTATCGTCGGCAAAGGCGGCAAGGAACGTATCGTGCCGGTTGTCGCGGCGGCCCAGACAGCCGTGGACGATTATCTGAAGCTCTGCCCCTACCCGATGGGGGAACAGGCGCCGCTTTTCCGCGCCGTTCGCGGGGGGCCGTTGGCGCCCGGCGCGATCCAAAAGGTCATGGCACGGGCACGCATGCAGCTTGGCCTGCCCGCCACCGCCACACCACACGCGATGCGCCACAGTTTCGCGACCCACCTTCTGGACGCCGGCGGCGATCTGCGGGCGATACAGGAACTATTGGGCCATGCATCCCTGTCTACCACGCAGGCCTATACGGCCGTTGACACCGCCCGGCTGATGGAGGTCTACGAACGGGCGCATCCAAAGGCGTAACGGTTATCACAGCTTTGTGCTCTAAGGTGTACTGCATCGAAACCCCCATTCGTGCCACTGTGCGACTGAGGCATTCTGCCGCACATACCAACAAGACCCGAGGGAATTAGATGACACGTTTGAGCCTCGCCATATCAGCCATGGCACTGTCAATGACCACCACTGCCGTTTACGCCGAAAGCTGTGCCGAGGTGGATGTCGAAAGCACTTTCGATCTGGATGAGGCGCAAGTCGTCGCGCTCTATGATTGCCTCAAGGACAAGATGGCGGCAGGCTATGCGAAAGAAGGCGACGCGGTGGGCAGCAACTACCGCAACTGGACAGTGACGTCGACGCGGCCGGCGGTTGCCGGGCCACATGGCGAACGCCTGCTGCAGACCTTCGCCAATGACATCGCCGCAGAACAATACCTCAAGTTCGCCGAGGAAGGCGTTCAGATGCCGGTAGGCTCCGTCCTCGCCAAGGAGAGTGTGTCCTTCAGCAAGAAGAAAAAGACCGCGCGCCCCGGGCCGCTGTTCATCATGACCAAACTGGACGCCGGCGGGGCGCCTGAAACGGATGACTGGCTTTATGGCGGGTTGCAGCCAAACGGAAAGCCGATGAAGTTCAAACAGGCCTTCTGCCATGATTGCCATGCCGCGTGGGAAGATCAGGATTCCCTCGCTTACCCCCTTGAAGAAGTGCGCATCAGTAACTGATTTCGCAGCGTTCCCTGCATTTACGGGCTCATCGCTCCGCGCGGTGGGCCTTTTCCTTTTGCATCCGATCCCGGCATACGGCAAGAACGGGGCATGACACTACGACTACGCGCGCTCGGCGTGCATCTTCTTACCGCCACGGGTGCTGTATTTGCGATGCTGGCGATGCTGGCCGCCGTGGACGCCAAATGGGATCTTATGTTCTTGTGGCTGGTCGTGGCGTTTTTCGTGGATGGCATTGATGGCCCGCTGGCGCGTCACTATCACGTCAAGGCTAACGCACCCGAGTTTGACGGCGTCCTGCTGGATCTGATCATCGACTACCTCACTTATGTGTTCATCCCTGCATTCGCGCTGTTCAAGTCAGGGCTGATGGATGGGTGGACAGGCTGGTTCGCGATCATCGTGATCACCTTTACATCCGCCTTGTACTTTGCCGACACCCGCATGAAGACAAAGGATAATTCCTTTTCCGGCTTTCCCGGCTGCTGGAACATGCTGGTCCTCGTCATATTTGCGCTGCAGCCGAATTTCTGGGTGTCGTTGTCCATGGTGACCGTGCTGGCGATCGCGATGTTCGTACCCTTGAAATTCGTCCATCCGGTCCGCACGGAGCGGTGGCGGGTGGTGACGCTGCCGATGGCGCTGGCGTGGACATTCTTTGCGGGCTGGGCTGCCTGGGTCGACTTTCATCCGCAAAGCTGGGCGCACTGGGGCCTTGTCACGACGTCGATCTACCTTGTGCTCGCCGGCATCGCGCAACAGCTCATTCCGACCACACGCCGCATCTGATCCCCGGTGCTCGGGCAGCCAACTGCCTGTCGGCAGACCCGGCGCAGGTGTCAGATCAGCAATCCGGCTGCCTTTTCATGGCGCAGCAACGCGACTTTGGTTTCGACACCGCCCGCCCCGGAAAAGCCGGTCAGACCCTTTGCACCCATCACACGGTGGCACGGGATGATGATCGGAATGGGATTGCCCCCACAGGCCTGGCCAACCGATTGCGCCGGTACGTTCAGCGCCTTGGCGATATCGCCATAGGTGCAGGTATCGCCAAAGGGGATGGCGTAAATCGCATCGCAAACATCGCGCTGGAGCCTCGATCCCTCAACGCGCAGCGGTAACTCAAAGGCTTCGCGGGTTCCGGCGTCATACTCTGCGATCTGGCGCACCGCATCGGTCAGCAGCGGCGTCGTATCATCACGGGCAGATCTGCCCCACCGCACACCGACAATGGTGGCGTCTTTCTCGATCACGATCAGTGATCCGAACTGTGTATGCACCATCTTCTCGAACATGGCGTAACCCTGACCCAAGGCTGCGGACAGAACAACCCGCTTCCTGCACAACCGGCCGGTTCATAATTTGCTGGTCAGAAGACCGTGCACGCGGCACCATGCGGGGATTGATGCGTGAAAGACATAGTTTAAAGGACACCACGGATGACACTCGATGACAAAGCGACACAATACACTGCCGCCTGGAATTCCGGCGACCCCGCGGCCGTCGCCGGACACTTCGCCCCGGATGCCCAGATCGTCATCAACCGCGGTGACCCCCACAAGGGTGCGCAGGCGCTTCGTGACATGGCCGCGGGGTTCCATGCGGAGTTTCCCGATCTGCATCTGACCTGCGATGCGGTGCGGGGCAACGGGGACCACGCTGTCTATCTCTGGACCTTGCGCGGCCACCATTCAGAGACAAAGAACGCTGTCACCCTATCCGGATGGGAGGAGTGGGACCTCAACGAGGATTCAACGATTGCCGCCTCCAAGGGCTGGTTTGACGCCGAGGATTACCAGCGGCAGATCGATGGCAACACGTGACTGAAAGTCGGGAAGGCAGTCACACCGCCTTCCCGAAGATCATCATCCGATTGCCGCGTCGCAACGCCCGCAGACACCGGCATGGCTATGCTGTCCCACATCGGGCAGCACCTTCCAGCAACGGGCACATTTCTCTCCGTCGGCTTTGGCGAACTGAACCGCAACACCCGCGATGTCTGGCAGCGTGAAGGCACCCTCGGGCGGCGTCTCACCGCTGATGGAAATCTGCGATGTAATGCAGACATCCTCGAAGGGCACCGCCTCCAGCGCCGCGCGCAGCTCCGCCTCTGCGACATAGACAACGGGAGCCGCTTCGAGCGACGCACCGATCACCTTGTTGGTGCGCTCCACCTCCAGGGCCGCCGTGACAACACGCCGGACCCCGCGCACGCCAGCCCATTTCGCGGCCAGTTCCGCGGCCAGCCAGTCACCCGGTGTCACCGGAAAATCCTGCAGGTGGATCGAACTGCCCGAACCGGGAAACCGCTCCAGCCACACTTCTTCCATTGTGAAGACGAGCACCGGTGCCAGCCAGGACGTCAGGCGGTGGAACAGCAGATCCAGTACCGTGCGCGCTGACCGGCGTGCAACCGTATCGCCATCACAGTACAGCGCGTCCTTGCGCACGTCGAAGTAGAACGCCGAGAGATCGACGGTCGCAAAGGTAAAGACCGCCTGGAATACACCCTGAAAGTCGTACGCCTCGTACCCCTGGCGAACGGTCTGGTCCAGCTCCGCGAGGCGGTGCAGCACCCAACGCTCCAGCTCCGGCATATCCGCAGGGTCGGTACGATCGGCCTCGCTGAAGTCATTCAGCGACCCCAGCATGTACCGCATCGTGTTGCGCAGGCGGCGGTAGCTGTCAGAGACCCCCTTGAGGATTTCCGGCCCGATCCGCTGGTCCAGCGTGTAGTCTGTCTGCGCCACCCAGAGCCGCAGGATATCCGCGCCATACTGCTGCACAATCTTTTCGGGCACGATAGTATTGCCGATGGATTTGGACATCTTGTAGCCCTTCTCATCCAGCGTCATCCCGTGTGTCACCACGTTGCGATAGGGTGCCCTGCCCGTGGTGCCAACCGATTGCAGCAACGACGAGTGGAACCAGCCACGGTGCTGGTCGGTGCCTTCCATGTAGACATCGGCGATGCCATCCGCCGTGCCGTCTTCGCGGTCCCGCAGGGTGAAGGCGTGAGTGGACCCGCTGTCAAACCACACATCCAGAATGTCCGTGACTTGGTTGTAGTCCTCCGGGTTGTAATCATTGCCCAGAAAACGCTCCTTGGCACCGTCTTCGTACCACGCGTCCGCGCCTTCCGCCTCGAAAGCATCGACGATCCGCTTGTTAACTGCAGCATCCCGCAGCAGATAATCGTCATCGCTTGGCTGCGCGCCTTTCCTGGTGAAACAGGTCAGCGGAACCCCCCAGGCGCGCTGCCGCGACAACACCCAGTCGGGCCGCGCTTCCATCATGGAATACAAGCGGTTGCGCCCGGACTTCGGCGTCCAGTTCACGTTGTCGATCTCGGTCAGCGCCCGCTCCCGGATTGTCTTGCCGTGCATGTCGAGCCCGTCGCCGACGGGCTTGTCGATGGCCGCAAACCATTGTGGACGATTGAGACGGATGATCGGAGCTTTCGACCGCCATGAGTGCGCATCCGAGATCGTAAGCCGTTTCATCGCGATCAGGCTGCCACGCTCTTTCAGCTTTTCGATCACGGCCTTGCTGGCCCCGCCCGGCTTGCCGTTCGGGCGGATCACATGCTCGCCGCCAAAGAACGGCAGGTCGGCGCGGAACGCGCTGTCATCGGAGATGTTGTAGGTCATTTCCAACCCGTGCTTCACACCGATCGCATAGTCGTCATCCCCATGGCTGGGCGCTGTATGCACAAACCCGGTGCCCGCGTCATCCGTCACGTGATCCCCCGGCAGAAGCGGCACGTCGTAGTCCCACTCTCCAGCGGCGCCATCTGCCCCACGCAGCGGATGTGCACAGGTCAGGCCCTGCAAATCCTCGACCGAGACATCCGTGAGACGCCGGACCATCTGATCCCCGCCCAGACGCGCTTGCTCAAAGATCTGCTCGGCCAGCGCATCGGCGACAACCACCCGTTCGCCGATCGTCGCCCAGCACTCCTTGGGCCGTCCATAGACCTCGTACAACCCGTATGAAATGCCCGGCCCAAAGCAGATGGCGCGGTTTTGCGGGATCGTCCACGGCGTGGTCGTCCAAATCAGAACGGAGGTATTGCCATTGTTGAAGACAGCGTCCCCCGCCACAACCGGGAAACGCACCCAGATCGCATCGGTCTGGCGATCATGGTATTCCACCTCCGCCTCGGCCAGAGCGGTTTTTTCCACCGGCGACCACATCACGGGCTTGGACCCCTGGTAGAGCGTGCCGTTCATCAGGAATTTCATGAATTCCTCGGCGATCACCCGCTCTGCATGGAAATCCATCGTCAGATATGGCTGTGGCCAATTGCCGGTCACACCAAGGCGTTTGAACTCCTCGCGCTGGATATTCACCCAGTGGTCAGCGAATTTCCGGCACTCGGCGCGGAAATCGTTGATCGGCACTTCATCCTTGTTCTGGCCCTTCTGGCGGTACTGTTCCTCGATCTTCCACTCGATCGGCAGACCGTGGCAATCCCATCCCGGAATGTAGCGCGCATCGAAGCCCATCATCTGGTGGCTGCGCACGATCATGTCCTTGATCGTCTTGTTCAATGCGTGCCCGATGTGCAAATGGCCATTGGCGTAAGGCGGGCCGTCGTGCAGCGTGAAGGGCGCGCGCCCTTGCTTTTCGCGCAGCCGGTCATAGACACCGATCTCTTCCCACCGCGCCAGCCAGCCGGGTTCGCGTTTGGGCAGACCTGCACGCATCGGAAAATCCGTCTTCGGCAGGTTCAGTGTTGATTTATAGTCAGGTTTGTCGGGGGTCTCAGTCATGTCGGCGCACATTGCGGGCGTCCTTCGGGTGGATCGTGGAACAGGAAAAAGCGGTCGGTGCGAGTGGCTCAAACACCTTGGCCCGGCGTCTCAACTCTCAGAGCGCCGGGGATATAATTCGAATAATGATCGCGCAGACGTAGGTCATGCGCGCCTTATAAGCAGAGGTTTCGGAACGAACAAGTACCAAGACGCGCCCCCGCGCAGGCGGTCAGCCGTTCACATGCGCCCAGGCCGCAGACATGACGACCGAGCCTTCACCCACCGCGGATGCCACCCGCTTGACCGACCCCGCCCGCACGTCCCCGACCGCAAAGACACCCGGGCAGGAGGTTTCGTATTGTGACCGGCCGCCAGCGTCCGTGCCCGTCAGCACAAACCCTTTGTCATCAAGATCGATCAACCCCGACAACCACTCGGTATTGGGCGCTGCCCCGACCATCACGAAAAGGGCCGCGGTGCGCAGTTCCCAGTTCTGGCCCGAGGCTTTGTCACAGATGGTGATGTTTTCCAAAGTCTCCTCACCGTGCAGTTCCACCACTTCGGTCCTTGTGTGGATGGTGATGCGCGGGTGCGTGTTCAGTCGCTGAAGCAAGTAGTCCGACATCGACGCGGCAAGCGAGTCGCCGCGGATCAGCACGTGCACATGCCGCGTTGTACGCGCCAAAAACATTGCCGCCTGTCCGGCGGAGTTGCCCCCACCGATCACGGCCACTTCGGCATCGCGGCAATAGCGGGCTTCGACTTCGGTCGCGGCGTAGTAAACGCCCGCCCCTTCAAGCCGTTCAAGACCCTCCAGCGGCAGGCGGCGGTATTGCACACCTGTTGCGACGATCAGCGCCTTCGCGCTCACTTCCTGCCCGTCATCGAGGGTGGCGTGGAAATACTTCTCGCTGCACTGTTGCAGCGCAGCGGCCCTGCGGGGCACCGAAAAACGGGTGCCGAATTTCATTGCCTGCACTTCACCGCGCCCGACCAGATCACCACCCGATATTCCCGTGGGAAAGCCCATGTAATTCTCGATCCGGCTGGAGGTGCCCGCCTGCCCACCGATGGCCATGTCTTCCAGCACAAGCGCGCTGAGCCCCTCGGCCCCGGCGTAAACACCTGCCGCCACCCCCGCGGGTCCGCCGCCGACGATCAAGACATCGAAGGTGTGTTCATTGGCGACCTCAAGATGCAGCCCCAGAGCCTTTGCCACGCCCCGGGGGGTTGGCGGATCAATCTTTCGCTCGCGGCCGAAAATCACACCCGGGTTGGCTTTTTCGATGCCGCATTGTGCGGCCAGCGCCATGGCCTCGTCCGAGGTTACCTCGATCTCGCGAAAGGGGATCCGGTTGCGCGCGGCGAAACTGGCGACGTGACGAATGTCGCGGCTGATCTCCGACCCGATCAGGGTCAGCGCGGAATCCGATTGCTCAACCGCACGCCTGCGTCGCGCAGCAAGCACGGTGACAATGATATCGCTCATCTCCGGCGTGTCCGACATCAATTGCAGCATGTCTGCCCGCGGCACGCACAGCACCTGGCTGTCCACGCAGGCGCGCGCCCCGGCCAGGGAAACGCCCCCGGACAGAAACTGCAAATCGCCAAAAAACTGCCCCGGCCCCAAAGTGGCATTGCCCAGACGGCCCAGTGTACTGGGGTCGACGGCTTCCAGTTCTCCCTCCAACAGGTAATGGAAGAGGTCAGTCGCCGTGCCCGGCTCCTGCACGAAATCACCCTGTTTGAAATCGACCAGCGTGCCGAACTTGCGCATCGCGGCAACATGCTCCGGCTCCAGCGGCCGGCGCACCATCGTAGCCAGATCAGCGGCAAAACTCTCCATGACAAACTCTCCTGCCAGCACAGGTGGGCAGCCGGCGTTGCTTCAGCGTTTTGACGTCGCAAACAATCCGCCAAGGCTGCTTTTGATGATATCGCGCACTTTCGGCCTTTTTCCAGTCGGAAAAGGTAATGGCCTGCAGACTTCCATCGCCGCGACCCCGACACGCGCCGTCAGCGCCCCGTTCACCAGCCCTTCGCCAAAGCGGCGCGACAGTTTGCCAAGGATCGACCCGCCTAAAACCGGCTCCAGAAGGTCATCGCCGACAGCGACCGCCCCCGTGGCCACAAGATGTGCCATCACCGCGCGGGTCAGGCGCCAGCCGCCCAGAACCCCGGACCGGCCGCCATACACTTCGGCAATGCGCCGGATCATGCGCAGGTTTGCCGTAAGCGCCGCCGCGACATCCGCCAGTGCCAGCGGCACCAGCGCGGTGACGGTTGCTACCTGGCGGGCCGCGGCTTCGACTTCGCGCGCGGCGGCACGGTCCAGCGGACCGAGAATTTCGGTATCAGCCAGCACCAACAGACTGGCGGCATCCATCTGATCGCCGCGCAATTCCGCCAGCCGGTCGCGGCCCCAGCGGGTATCTTCACGCCCCCTGTAAAGCGCCAACAGCCGGTCTGTGACCTCTCGCGCAGCCTTCAGATCATCTGCGGCCAGCGCCGTATCGGCAGCACGGCGCAAGCCGTCCAACCGCCCCAGGCGTCCCAAGGCTGCAACTTCGCGCAAAGAGATCGCCAGCACGGTAAGCAGAAAGGCTGCGGTCAGCCCGGCAACGCCCCATCCCAGAACAGGATTGCGCGTCACCAGCCCGGTCACGAAATCCCACGCCGCGATGGATGCGACCGTGCCCACGAGGGCCGCCGCCAGCGACCAGAACCAACGGACCAGCCGCGACGGCTTCCGGCTCGCCAGACCCGCGGCAACCTGCATCGCCTGACCGGTCGGCAGAGCACTGTCGTCATCGGGCACCGGGGGCGCATCGGTAACCGTTACCTGAGCTGGGTCATCCGCCTCGATTTCAATGAGAACCGGACCTTTGCCCATCAGAATGCGCCTTTGGCCCACTCAAAACGGATATCTGGCAGGCCCACGTCATTTTCGCTGCCATCGGTGCGCGCGGTTTCGATGAACCCGCGCAGGCCGTAAAACCGGGTCGCTGGTGAGTTGGCCTGATAACTCCATAGCGCGAGGAACTCGTACTCCGACTTTGCATCATCCAGCAGGGCCGTGCCGACCCCTTTATCCTGTGCTTCCGGCAGGACATAGAGCGCGTGGATATCGCTCTCCCAGCGGGCAATGAACCCCACGACCTTGCCATCCATCTTGGCCACACGAACCCAGCCAGCGTCGATCATGTCACCGGCGTACATGATTTCCTCGGCGGCGGAATGCAGCCGGGGCAACCAGGGCATAGCCTCGTTGGAGGCTGACAAAATATGGCCCACGGCGCCAGCATCAAGACTGCGGGCGGGGGTAATGGTGATCGTGGTCATAGCCTATCCCCTAAAAGGAATTGGGCTGCCTTATCAAGCCGGATATGCGGCGGACCATCGCCGGGCCGCAAAGTAAGTGGCTGTGGTGCGAAATTCATCACACGGTAATCCTGATCGAGCCATGTTTCAGCGCCCTGTTGTGCCGGTCCCAGCAGATGGCCCGGATCGTCCGGCAGGTCACCGGGATAAAAGGCCGCCTGCTTGTCAGACTGCAGCAACCTGCCCCGGACAACATTGAGCGTCTGGCCCTCGTGGGTCACCGTTTCTTCGGTCGTGGCGCGCAGCGATGCGATGGCCATCGCGGCTGTTTCCGCCCCGGCAAAGCGCGCCCGATCCGTCGCGCCGCGCAACAGCGCCTGCATGATCGCGGTCAGTTTACCGTGTTGGCTGTGGTGCAGATGGTCCGCCTTGGTCGCGGCGAACAGGATCTTCTCGACCCGCCTGCCCTGGAACAACTGGGTCAGAAAGGCGTTCCGCCCGGGCCGGAAGGCAGACAGAATGTCAGACATCGCGCCGCGCATGTCCTCCACGGCGCGCGGCCCCCTGTGGATCGCCCCCAGGGCATCGACCAGCACGACCTGCCGGTCAATCCGCGCGAAATGGTCCCGAAAGAACGGCCGCACAACCTCGCGTTTATAGGCTTCATACCGGCGGTTCATTTCGCGCAGCAAAGACCCGCGCGGCCCGGTTCCGTCGCCGGCAAGCGGCGCAAATGTCAACACCGGAGACCCCGCCAGATCTCCCGGCAACAAAAACCGCCCCGGCGTGCAGTCGTAGAACCCCGCATACCGGGCGGCGCCAAGATACGTGGTGAATGCATCCGCAAGAGCCTTGGCCCGTGGCTCTTCCAGCTTGGCATGCGCATCCGTTGCTGCGGCGAGATCACGATACGCCTCCGCCTCCCTGCGGTCAGACACGCGGGCCAGCACATCCTTTGACCACTGCGCATAGGACTTGTCGAGCAGCGCCAGATCCAGCAGCCACTCACCAGGGTAATCCACGATATCCACATGAATCGTCCGCGGGCCCTGCAGCCCCGCCAGAAGACCCGCACGCTGCACCCGCAAGGACAGCCGCAGCTCGGAAACGGCGCGGGTACTGTCAGGCCAACGCGGGTCACGCGCCGTCAGCTGTGACAAATGTGTTTCGAAATCGAACCGGGGCACCGTGTCGTCGGGTTGCGGTTGCAGGAAGGCCGCCTCCACCCGGTTTTCCGCCGCCGCAACCAGATGCGGCATCCGCCCGCGATCCATCAGATTGGCAACCAGCGAGGTGATGAACACCGTCTTGCCCGATCGCGCCAGCCCGGTCACCCCGATACGGATCACCGGCTCGAACAGGGTCTCGGTGACCGTATCCTGCACCGTCTCGATCTGGCGCAGCACCGTGTCGGCGAGTGTAGAAATGACCAATGCCTGACTGCCCCTGCGATTTCTTTGGCAGATACATAAAGCGTGCGCGGCTGGCATGCCAGACCCAAGAAAGCCATTTGACGCAAAGCCCGGCACAGGCTAGGGCCAGCGCCATGCCACGCTACGCCCTGAAAGTCGAATACCATGGCGCGCCCTTCGCCGGTTGGCAGCGTCAGAAAGATCAGGCCACGGTTCAGGGCAGGATCGAGGCTGCGCTGGCAAAGCTGGAACCCCGCGAGCACACCATCGCCGCGGCCGGACGCACCGACGCCGGTGTACATGCCCTTGGACAGGTCGCGCATTGCGATATGGACGGCACATGGGAGCCTTTCCGGCTCTGCGAAGCCCTGAACTACCACCTGAAACCGGCCCCGGTCGCCATTGTCGGCTGTGCAGCGGTGGCAGATGACTGGCACGCGCGTTTTTCCGCATTGCAACGCCAGTACCTGTTTCGCATCCTGATGCGCCGCGCGCCCGCAACCCATCAGGATGGCCTCGTCTGGCAGGTCAAACACGACCTCGACATCGGCGCGATGCAGGCCGCGGCCGCACATCTCGTCGGGCGGCACGACTTCACGACATTCCGGTCAACGATCTGCCAGGCCGACAGCCCGGTGAAGACCCTCGACCGGCTCGACATAACGCGGGTCGACACCCGGCATGGCCCCGAGATGCATTTCGATGTGCGGGCGCGGTCCTTTCTGCACAATCAGGTGCGCAGTTTCGTCGGCACGCTGGAGCGTGTCGGCGCCGGATCGTGGACAGCCGAACAAGTGGCCGGGGCGCTTGCGGCACGCGATCGCGGCGCCTGCGGACCCGTGTGCCCGCCGCAGGGCCTTTATCTGGCCCACGTAACGTATGAAGGTGACCCCTTCGGCTGAACTGTCGACATCGGGGGCCCCGGCTGGCGGCAAGTCAGTCGTTGTCGGTCAGCCCCGCACCTGCCCCCCCAAGACGGGAGGCGGCGCTTTCCGGCACGAACGTGCGCGCCGCAAGCGTCGTCATCACCGCGATACAACGGTCACAGTCCGACAGGCGCACCGGCGGGACGGAAGTGCCGGTTGCCGCTGCAGTGACCGAGATATCGAAGGCATCCGTGTCCACCCGTTCGATCACGATGCCATGGGGCGAGGCTTCGAGATAGCTTTGCACCAGCGCCGGGTGGCCCCGGGCTTCCACGCGCGCGCCTGCTGGATCGTCCGCCAGCGATGACAGCGCCCGATCGACCGCGAGAGGCGCCCATAGAATGACCCCGCCCGGCAGCGCGTCGAGCGCATCTGTCAGCATCTCCACCGCGCGGTTCTGAGCAAGATGCACTACGCTGGCACGCCCGAACCGTGCCGCCTGCTCGGGCGGTGCCCCGGCACCGCGCGCGGCTTTGGTCGCAAGAGCGGAGATTTCGGCCGCCGAGTAGCTCATTGCCCGAACACCGGCAGCCACCAGTCATCAGCCCGCTCGTGCAACTCGTCCGCCAGCGGCGCGCCCTGACAGAGCGTGATCCGCGTCCAGCGGTCTGACTTCGGATCGAACTTGGACGCCCCGAAGAACGATAGCTTGCAGCGCAGCATATCAATGGGCAGGCATGTCTCGGAAATCAGGTTGTCCTGAATTTCGGCGTAGGGAAAATGCACCGAGAGCGCCACCCGGCTGACCGCAAGCATATGCTGGGGATAAGCCTCCAGAAAATCGCAGATATCTATGTCGCTCTCGGGCAGGTCACAGTGTAACGCCTTGATACGACGCGCAATATCCAACGGGCTTTCGAGATCGGCCCCCGCCTCCCCGAACCTGTCGCCAAGGCGCGGCTCTTGTTTGGCCTCGCTCACGTACCAGAATTGGCGGCACTGTTCCTGTGCCGCGTAATCAGGCTCCAGCGCCCAGCCAAAGGCAGCCTCCAGCGCCGCCCTGACCGCCTGCATGTCGCTGAGCATCGCGCCTCTGAGCCCCACCGGATCCGCCATACAGTCGGTCAGACCATCCACCAGCTCCGAAAATGGCTCGATGACCAAAGCTACCAGAAGTTCCTGAACATCCACGCTTTGATCCCGCGACCAATCGAGCAAGGCGGCAATCGCATACTCCCCGGACAGGGTGTCGGGGGTCATCCAGTCACACACCGCATCCCACGCGGTGCACAGCGCCGTGATCCGCACCTGATGCGCGGGGTCGGGAACATGCCATTCGCGCAAGTGATGCTGGGCCCGGTCACCCAGTGCGATCAGCCGTTGACACTGCTCCGGTTCCAGCTTCGCCACAGCCCGGACGCGGGCCAGCGCCGTTTCGCGCGCCAGCATCCAATTGTTCATTAAAATCGGGTGGTTGACCAGAAACGGCGCCATCCCCAATCCTGTCGAATTACCGATCCCCAAATGACGTTTCAGGCGTCGGTCAAGCCGTCCCTGCCCGACGTGCTCTACCAGATCATGCGTGAAATGACGGATCAGCCAGACCGTCAGCATCTCTGCCATGAAAGGGCCGGACAGCCCGGGGCGGGTGTCGATGCAGGCGCGGTCGGCGATCCCGAATTTGCCGTTGCCGTAGACGGCGGTCGTGCGCATCAGGTAGCCGATGTCGCGTATCATCTGTGCGTCCGGTTGCGCCCCCGCGCGCAGCCGCGTCACGACATGGGAAAACAACCTGACGGATTTGTTGGCCCGGCTTAACACCAGATCACGGTCGGTGAACCGCGCGGCTTCCTGTTGCGGGGCGGTGGCGCAAATCCGTGCAATTTCATCATCATCCGGCACGCCGTCGTACAGCACATATGCCGTGTCCCACGCGGTCGCGATCACCCGGTCCGTGCGATCTTCGGGCGCCAGTTGCGTCGATACGGCAACCAGCGAGTAGGTATAGCCCCCAAGGCTTATGCAATAGACCGCATGGCCGTATCCCTCCGGACACATCCGCCAGGCGTGGCATGTAACTTTCGCCTTCTCCGCGGCCAGAAACCGCGTGAGCGTGCGCAGGAAGGACAGCCGCGTCGGAAACATCGAGCCCATCCGTGACAGGCGCATCACCTCGGCCGGTGGGCGCAGCGGCGCCTGAGGAATGGGCTTGAAATCCTTCATAGCGGGGCAAAACTCTCGGAATAAAACCGGTGCCAGTTGCCGCCCATGATACCGTCAACCTCGGCTGTGCTCAAACCCTGTTCCGTCAAGCCTGTGCGGATGTTGGAGAAATCACGGTTATCGACAAACCAGCTCGGCATCGGGGGGAACCCGGCATTCGACGCAGACCCTTCGCCGTAGTCGATGACCTTGGACCACCGCCCGACCCGCATCCACTCCACGACACTATCGGGCTGATCCTGACAGAGATCCGATCCGATCCCGAGGTTCTGCGCGCCGTAACGCCGCGCGGCCTCGGCGATCATCGCGCAGAAACTTTCCAGCGTGCAAGCGCCGCCGCCCGCCAGATGATGCGGGTACATCGAAAAGCCCAGCATGCCACCTGCCTGCGTCAGGGCCGACAAGACCGTATCCGACTTGTTGCGCAAGGCAGCGTGCCACCAATGCGGGTTGGCATGGGTGATCGCGATGGGGCGGCTAGAGTGCTCTATAGCTTCCAGGGTCGAGCGTTCGGCTGAATGCGACATGTCAACAACCATGCCAACGCGGTTCATCTCGGTCACCACCTGCTTGCCCATGCGGGTCAGGCCAGTGTCTTCCTCCTCGTAACACCCCGTCGCGAGCAATGACTGGTTGTTGTAGGTCAGCTGCATGAAACGGATACCCAGCTGGTGACAAATCTCCACCAGACCGATGTCGTCTTCGATGGGGCTGGGGTTTTGGAAGCCGAAGAAGATGGCCGTACGGTTGGTTTCCTGCGCGCGGGTTACATCCGCGCTGGTCGTGCCCCTGATGATCAGATCGGGATGATCTTCGAACCAACGGTTCCACCTTTCCAGGTTGAGCACCATCTCGCGAAAGGATTCGTGATAGGCGATCGTGACATGGACCGCGTCAACGCCTCCCTCGCGCATCTGGGCAAAGATCCGGGGCGAGAAATTGGCGTATTGCAGATTGTCGATGAGAGGAGTGCGCATGGCCGGCACCATGAAAGACATTGCCCGGCCGCTCAATTCAAAAAACGACTCGTTGGGGCGGTTTCTGACATTATCGATGCTGTGCCGACCAAACACACGCTTGTCTTTATGCATCAATAACACCATTATTCTCGCATTATCATGCTCAAATTTTGATTAATGACGACTATTCACCAAAGATTCACGTACTTTCGCGGCGAACAGCGATGAAATCGCCACGCGGCGCGCCTGCCCTCCCCGCGCCCCAGATACCTGTACAGCGGCGTTTCGGAATCGGTTCCGTCCAAGGCTGCTAGGTGCCCTTTTTTGTCAGCCCACGGCGTTCGTCTGAAAGTCATCGTCGTCGGTACAAGAGCCTTAGGACCGTCCACATTGGTATAGGCGCGCCAGCCAAGCCACCGGCAGGCCTTGCGTCTGCGCGGGGCCGCGAGCAAGCGACGCTACAGCAATATCGCGACCGGGCGTCAGCAAGCGGTCACACTTTCTCCTGCGTGTGTTTGCGTAATTCCGCACGCGCGACCTGCCTGCGGTGCACCGCGTCCGGGCCATCGGCAAACCGCAAGGCACGCTGCCATGTCCATGCCATGGCCAGGGGCGTATCCTGGCTGATGCCTTGCCCGCCATACATCTGCATTGCCTCGTCGATCACCTTCAGCGCCATGCGCGGCGCCACCACCTTGATCTGCGAAATCCACGGGGCGGCTGCACGCGGGTCGCCCTGGTCCATCATCCAGGCGGCCTTGAGACACAACAGCCGCGCCTGCTCGATTTCGATCCGCGCCTCGGCGATAATGTCGTAGTTAGCGCCCAATTGGGCCAGCGGCTTGCCAAAAGCCTCCTTTTGCAGCGACCGGCGGCACATCAGCTCCAGCGCCGCTTCCGCCTGCCCGACCGATCGCATGCAATGGTGAATCCGTCCCGGCCCAAGCCTTCCCTGCGCGATTTCAAAACCGCGTCCCTCGCCAAGCAGCATGTTGTCTGCCGGAACGCGCACATCAGAAAAGCGGATGTGCATATGCCCGTGCGGCGCATCATCGTGACCAAAGACATGCATCGGGCGCAGGATTTCGATGCCGGGCGTGGCCGCATCGACCACGATCATGGAATGGCGTTGGTGTTTCGGCGCGGTGTCAGCGCCGGTGCGCACCATCACGATATAGACGGCACAGCGCGGATCGCCCGCGCCGGACGCCCAGTATTTCTCGCCATTCAGAACATAGGTGTCTCCATCGCGCACGCATGCCATCGCAATGTTGGTCGCGTCGGACGACGCGACCTCCGGTTCCGTCATCAGATAGGCTGAGCGGATGTCGCCCGCCAGCAGCCGCGCCAGCCATTGATCCTTCATCGCCTGCGAGCCGTAGCGCTCGAACACCTCCATGTTGCCGGTATCGGGGGCCGAGCAGTTGAACACTTCTGCCGCCAGGGGCGTTTTTCCCATCTCTTCGGCGAAATAGGCATATTCCACGGTGGTCAGTCCGAATCCCTTTTCGGAATCGGTCAGCCAGAAATTCCACAGACCCGCCGCCTTGGCCTTGGCCTTCAGCCCTTCGAGGATCTCCGCCTGCCGCTCGGTATATTGCCAGCGGTCGCCCTGATCGATTTCCGCGTGATACTCTGCCTCCATCGGCATGACCTCGTCCCGGATCATTGCCGCCACGCGCTCCAGAAGGTCACGGTTCTTCTCCGTCATGCCAAAATTCATATCCACGCCGTAAATCTCCCTGATGGCAATCGGGGCTTTCCCCGCCGCTGCAGACTTGCTTAGATCACCGGGAATTGTCCATGGGCCGGGAAGGAATTCGCCATGCACGAGTATGATCGGGGCGCGCTTGAATCCTATCTGGCGCGACACGTGGCGGGCTTTGGCACGCTTGATGACATCACCAAGTTCACCGACGGCCAATCCAACCCGACCTACAAGATCACCAGCGGTGCGCGGTCCTATGTCTTGCGGGCGAAACCCCCGGGCAAACTGCTGAAATCCGCCCATGCGGTTGATCGTGAATACCGGGTGATGACAGCTCTTGCGGGAACCAGTGTCCCGGTGCCGGAAACCTGTCACCTGTCAGGAGATGACACACCGATGGGCACACAGTTCATGGTCATGCAAATGGTTGAAGGGCGCATTTTCTGGGACCCGGCGCTGCCGGAACTGGATCGCGGGGCGCGCAGCCGCATCTATGACGCGATGAACGCTGTATTGGCCGCGCTGCACGACGTTGACCCCGCAACCGTAGGTCTGGCGGACTTCGGCAGGCCCGGGAATTACTTTGCCCGGCAGGTCGCCCGCTGGTCTGGTCAGTATCGCGACACGGCGACGGATACCCTGCCAGACGCCGAGTGGCTGATGGAGTGGCTGGCCAAACACATGGTGGAGGACGATGGCGCCGGCAGTATCGTACACGGCGATTTTCGTATCGATAACATGATCTTTGCCCCGGATCGCGAAGAGGTTGTAGCGGTGCTGGACTGGGAGCTCAGCACGCTGGGTCATCCGCTCGCGGACCTTGCGTATCAATGCATGCATTGGCGTTTGCCGCACGCGGGGCACTTCCGGGGTCTCGGCGGTGTGAACCGCGCAGCGCAGGGTCTGCCGGACGAAGACAGTTATGTAGCCGCCTACTGTGACCGCCGCGGCATCCCGAAACCGGACAACTGGAATTTCTATGTTGTGTTCTCCTACTTCCGTCTGCTGGCGATTTTGCAAGGGGTGTTGCGGCGCGGGCTGGAAGGGAACGCGTCAAACCCGAAAGATACAGGTCGCTTGCGTGACGTCATTGCCCTGATGGCCAAGGACGCGCGCGCGCTGGCACAGGAAGGATGAGCCATTGAAAACCATTGAGTATTTCTACGCCTGCCACTCCGTCTTTGCGTATCTGGGCGCGGGGCGGCTGGCGGAAATCGCTGCCGAGAAAGGTGCCACGGTCATCCACCGACCGTTCGATCTCGACCCGGTGATGGTCGCGGCGGGCAGCACGCCTTTCAAACAGCGGTCCAAGGCGCACAAAGCCTATTACTTTGGCCGCGAGATCATGCGGTGGGCAGAATACCGCGATCTTCCGTGGATCAAAAGACGCCCGCGGTATCATGACAGTCCGCTCGCGCTGGGGAACGGTGCGATCATTGCCGCACAGTCGTCCGGGCTTGACGCCGACGCATTGTCTCGGACGATACTACAGGCCCATTGGCGTGACGATGCGGATCAGGCCGATCCAGAAACCCTCTCGGACATCGCAACGGACCTTGGCATGGATGGTGCCGCGCTGCTGGAGATGGCCCGCAGCCCGGAGATTCAGCAAATGCATGACGCCAACACCGCAGACGCCATTCGCCGGAATGTCCTGGGCTCCCCCACCTATTTCGTTGAGGGGGATATGTTCTACGGTCAGGACAGGCTGGAAATGGTCGCCCGCGCGCTGGATCAGCCCTTCGCGACCTGAGCGATCACAAGGCTTGACGAAGCCGTATCGGCCATGTTCCAGAAGCAAGACCACTTGGGCGGGGATGTCATGACACACCAACACGATTCATATGATGTCGTCATCATCGGCGGGGCGATCTATGGCTCCAGCGTGGCGTGGTGGCTGACGCAGATGCCCGGCTTTGACGGCCGCGTGCTGGTGGTCGAAAAAGACCCCACGTATGAATTCGCCGGTACCAGCCATACCAACAGCTGCATCCGCCAGCAGTTTTCCAACGCGGTGAACATTGGCGTGTCGCAGTTTGGCGCGGAATTCATAAAGAATTTCAGACACTTTATGGGTGATGATCCTGACGTGCCGCACCTGATGCTGCAAAGCTACGGCTACATGTACATGGCCGATACCCCGGAATTCGCCCAGACCCTGCGGGACAGCCAGAAAGTGCAGGCCAGTTTGGGGGCCGGAACCCGATTCATGACCGCTGATGACATCGCCGCAGATTATCCCTTCTACATGCTCGATGATATTCTGGGCGCAAACCACAACCTGATCGACGAGGGCTATTTCGACGGCGGCACGATGTTTGACTGGTTCAAGCGTATGGCGCGGAAAAACGGCGTGGAATACGTGGCCGACGAAGTTGTGGGGCTCACCCGCGCAGGCAACCGGATCACCGGGGTCACCCTGAAGACGGGCGGCACGGTCACCTGCGGAGTTGTTGTCAATGCGACGGGCACACGCGGGGCGCTGACCGCGCGGATGGCTGGCCTCGATATCCCCATCGAGCCACGCAAGCGCTACACCTACATCTTCGACGCCGCGCATCCGCTGGACCGCGACCTGCCGCTGACCATCGACCCGTCGGGGGTGCACATGCGTACCGATGGGCGGTACTACCTTGCCGGTGGCCCGCCGGACGATGACCCGGCCGTGGCGCATGACGATTTCATGGCCGATCATGGCTTGTGGGAAAACAAGTTCTGGCCGATCATCGCCACCCGCATCCCGCAGTTCGAAAAAATCAGGCTGATCAACATGTGGGTGGGGCATTACGACTACAACACGCTCGATCAGAACGCGATTGTCGGCCCGCACCCGGACGTGGAAAACTTCATGTTCGTCAATGGGTTTTCCGGTCACGGGTTGCAGCAATCGCCTGCACTGGGGCGCGGTCTGGCCGAACGGATCGCCTATGGCGAATACCGTACGCTGGACCTGTCACCCTTTTATGTGGACCGGGTGCTGCGGGGCGAAAAATTCTTGGAAAAAGCCGTCATCTAGAGCGGCAGGAAGGACACTTATGAAACTGGTTTTGACAGGGGCCGCAGGCCGTTTGGGCTCATATCTGCGGGAACCGCTGGCCGCGATGTGCGATGAGTTGGTCAGCACGGATATCGCCGATGACATCGGCAAACTCTACGCGGGCGAAAGCTACATTCGGGCCGATCTCGCCGATATGAAGCAGATCGCGCCGGTGCTTGAAGGCGCCGACATGGTCATCCACTTCGGCGCTATCGTCGATGAAAAACCGTTCGAAGAACTGCTGGGTCCGAATTTCGTGGGCTCCTACAACATCTGGGAAGCAGGTTATCAGGCGGGAGTGAAGCGCATCGTTTATGCCTCGTCGATCCATGCGGTCGGGATGCACCTGAAATCCGATTTCATCGGCACCGACGCGGAGCATCGGCCCGACACCTTCTACGGTCTGGCCAAATGCTTCACCGAAGATCTGGGGCGCATGTATTGGGACAAGCGCGGGCTGGAATCGGTGCATCTGCGCATCCTCAGCTGCGCGCAGGTCACCAATGCCCGGGCGCTCGGGTCATGGCTCAGCTATGACGACCTGATCCAACTGGTCACCCGCGCCATCGACACGCCCTCCGTGGGTTTCGGCATCGTTTATGGCGTGTCCAACAACGACCGCGCGCCCGTGGACAATGTCAAGGCTTCCTTCCTCGGTTACCGCCCGAAGGACAACGCCGAGCAATTCGCCGAAAAAATCCTCGCCGAAGAAGGGCCGGTTGACCTCAAGGACCCTGGTCAGATGTGCCACGGCGGGCCGTTTTCCTCCGTTGATCTGGGGCAGAGCGGCCTTGCGCAAATGAATATCGTCAACGACCGGAAAGAGACCTGACCGGTCAGATTTCAGTCTGCATCCGGTAACCGGGCGCAAAACTCAGCCGCACAAAGGTGACAGAACGGGTCTCGACCCACGTGGTGCGCTCGGTCACGAACAGCGGATGCCCGACCTGCGTGTGCAGAATGTCGGCCATGTCGGGGGTGGCGGCCTGCGCAGAAAAGGCAATATCGGCCCGCGAAAACGGGGCATGCTGCAGCAGCCACTCGTTTGCGCTGACCGTGAGAAAATCCTGAGCGGCCGCCGCGGGCACCGTTGCGAGGTTGATCCAACGGTCCTCTGCCACGAAGGGAACATCGTCCTGCAGGTGCCGGGCGACAAGATGCAGGAATGCGCCACGCGCGCTGTTCATCTGCGATGCAACCTTGGGCGGCGGAGCGACGGCGTGTCTGGACAGCAGTTGGTAGCCGTAGGTGTGCCCCGCGTCCTCGACCTGTTGCCGGATCATCGGAATTTCAAGCGTTGCGCGCCGGACCGGGTGCAGGGCCACCCGCGTGCCGGCCTTGCGGCGTCGTTCCAGCAGGCCCGCGTCCGACAAGGCCCTGAGCGCGCGATTGACCGTAACGCGCGCACAGCCCAGTTCTTCGGCCAGATCGGCCTCGTTCGGGATCATTTCACCCGGTTTCCAGATGCGGGTCTGTAGCCGGCGCAATACCTCCTCACGAACCGCCTGCCAGCTGTTGATCGCCGGGGTGGTCACAATGCGCCCCGCAGCGTGGCGAGGGTATCGATATACCGGCTGCGGATCTGCTCGTGACGAATGTGCCGACCGTCCCGCACCAGATGTCGTCCGGCGGACCATACCTCCCGCACCATGCGCCGATCACCGGCAAAGATGAAACTGTCGAGGAGAGTATCCCCCGTGCGCCCGGCCAGATCCGGTGCCTGTCCATCCAGTGCCAGCAGATCGGCCCACGCCCCCGCTTGCAGCCCCCCCGGACCACGCCCGGCCGCCCGTGCCCCACCGGAGACAACCGCATCGAAGATGACCCGCCCGGTGGAATGGTCGCGGGTGGCCAGTATCGCCCTGCCACGATCGCGCAGCCGTTGCGAGTATTCCAGGGTGCGCAGCTCTTCGACCAGTGAAATCCGGATGTTGCTGTCAGATCCCACGGCAAGCGCGCCACCCGCCGCCTGCCAGCCGACCCCCTCGAAAACTCCGTCCCCCAGACTGCTCTCGGTGATCGGACACACGCCCGCAACCGCGCCCGTTGCGGCCAGACGCACGGTTTCCCGCGGGGTCATCTGAGTACAGTGGATCAGGCACCACTGTGCGGTGACATCGACAGTCTCCAACAACCATTCCGTCGGGCGCGCGCCCCGGGCCGCCTGCACCTCTTCCACCTCCGCAAGCTGTTCGGCCAGATGCATGTGGATCGGACCGTCACCCGCTAGGGCTGCGAGCCCGCCTAGATCGCGGCCTGCCACGGCGCGCAGCGAATGCGGAGCCACGCCCATCACCGCATCGCCGGGCAATGCTGCAAGGGCCTCGCGCGCGTCCTGCCAAAGCCGTTCGAAACGGTCCCGGTCATTACCAAACCGGACCTGCCCGGCCCCCAACGCACGTTTGTCACAGCCGCCATACTGATAATGCACCGGCAACAGGGTCAGACCGATACCGCTGAGCTTCGCGGCCTCGACAATCTGCCGGGACATTTCCGCCAGGGCGTCATAGGGCACGCCGCCCGGCTGATGGTGCAGATAGTGAAATTCGGCTGAGGTGCCGAAGCCCGCCTCCAGCATTTCCATCTGCACGAAGGCGGTGATTGCCGCCACATCCTCGGGTGTGAGCTGATCGAGAAACCGGAACATCAACTGCCGCCATGTCCAGAAGCTGTCACGTGGATCAGGGCCGCGCCGCTCCGACAGCCCGGCCATTGCACGCTGAAACGCGTGGCTGTGCGCATTCGCCGGCGCGGGCAGCAATATGTCAACGCAGGTTCCCTGCGCAGGCTGGTCCGGCTTGACCGTCGCGATGCGTCCGTCGGTGGCAACTTCCACAAGCACGTCCTGCGCCCAACCCCGCGGCGTCAGCGCATGTTTCGACCAGATCACTGACAAGGGTCCCTCCATCTTGACAGAATTATGTATGCACATAATAATCCGATCACCGCTTTCCGCAAGAGGTTCCTGCGCATGATTCTGTCCAATATGGCTCTCGTGGCGATGACCGACGGGGCAGCTTTACTGCCGGATGCGGTTGTTGTGATCCGTGACGCACGGATCGCCTGGACCGGTCCGCGTACTGAACTGCCGGTTGCCTACCACGCCGACGAACACACCGATCTGGGCGGGCGTCTGGTCACGCCGGGGCTGATCGACTGTCACACCCACGTTGTTTTTGGCGGCAATCGCGCGGCGGAGTTCGAAATGCGTCTGGAAGGCGCCAGTTACGAAGAGATCGCACGCGCCGGTGGCGGCATCATGTCGACAGTGAGCGCCACGCGGGACACCTCGCAGGACGCGCTTGTCGAAAACGCCCTGCCCCGCGTCGACGCCATGATCGCCGAAGGTGTAACCCTGCTGGAGATCAAATCGGGCTACGGTCTCGACCGGGACACGGAACTGCGGATGCTGCGTGCTGCCCGCGCCCTTGGCGTGCAGCGCCGGGTTGCCGTGCACACCAGCTTTCTGGGCGCACATGCCATTCCGCCCGAATACGCTGGCAACGCGGACGCCTATATTGACGAGATCTGCATCCCGACGCTGCAAGCGGCCCATGCGGAGGGTCTGGTCGATGCCGTTGATGGGTTCTGCGAAGGCATCGCCTTCGATACCTCCCAGATCGCACGCGTGTTCGACGCCGCCCATACGCTCGGCCTGCCGATCAGACTGCACGCCGAACAGCTGTCCCATCAGGGGGGCGTCGCGCTGGCCGCAGCACACGGCGCCCTGTCGGCAGATCACCTCGAATATGCAACCGAAAAGGACGCCAAGGCGATGGCCGCCGCGGGCATGGTGGCGGTGATCCTGCCCGGCGCGTTCTACACGTTGCGTGAAACCAGAATGCCGCCCATCGACGCCCTGCGTGCCGCTGGCGTTCCAATGGCGATCAGCACTGACTGCAACCCCGGATCCTCCCCGATGACATCCCTGCTGCTGGCAATGAACATGGGGTGCACTCTGTTCCGGATGACCCCCGCCGAGGCACTTGCCGGTGTCACGAACCATGCGGCACGCGCCCTTGGGGTTGCGGATGCAGGGCAGATCGCAGCGGGAATGCGCGCGGACCTGGCAATCTGGGATGTAACGCATCCGGCAGAACTGTCGTACCGGATCGGGTTCAACCCGCTTTACGCCCGCGTCTTCGCAGGTACTTTGGAAAGGCAGCACGAGTGACACGCACCCTGCTTCCCGGGGCAACGACCCTCAGCGATTTACAGGCGGTCTGGGCCGGGTCCTGCGCGGTTGTCCTGCCGGACAGCGCGCGTGCCGGTATCGACGCTGCCGCGGCACTTGTTGCCCGCGCAGCCCAAGGTGATGCGGCCGTCTACGGCGTCAACACCGGTTTTGGCAAACTCGCCAACATCAAGATCGCCGCCACCGATACGGCCAGCCTGCAGCGCAACCTCGTCCTGTCCCATTGCTGCGGTGTCGGCGCGCCCCTCGAAGCGGACACAACGCGTCTGATGATGGCGCTCAAACTTCTGTCACTGGGGCGTGGAGCCTCCGGCGTGCGGTGGGAAACCGTTGCACTTATTCAGGACCTGCTGGCCACGGGCGTCACCCCGGTTGTGCCGGTCCAGGGGTCCGTTGGCGCGTCCGGTGATCTGGCCCCGCTGGCGCATATGGCCGCTGTTCTGATCGGCGCGGGAGAGGCCTTTTTCGGCGGCGAACGGATGGCTGGTGCCAAGGCCCTCGCCGCTGCGGGCCTGCGACCTGTGACGCTGGACGCCAAGGAAGGCCTCGCGCTGATCAACGGCACCCAGTTCTCGACCGCCTGCGCGCTGGCCAGCCTGTTTGACGCCTGGCAGAATGCCACCGCAAGTATCGTCACCGCAGCGCTCTCGACCGATGCAATCATGGGGTCGACCGCTCCGCTGATGCCCGAAATACACCACTTGCGCGGCCATGCCGGACAGATCGCGGTGGCCAGCGCCCAACGCGCGTTGATGCAGGGATCCGAAATTCGCGACAGTCACCGCGACGGTGACACCCGCGTTCAGGACCCTTATTGCATCCGCTGCCAGCCGCAGGTGACGGGGGCAGCGCTTGATCTGCTGCGCATGGCCGCCACCACGCTGGAAACCGAGGCAAACGCGGTCACCGACAATCCGCTGGTGCTTGTGGATACGGCCCACCCCGAGGGAGGTCAGATCGTTTCAGGGGGCAATTTTCACGCCGAACCCGTGGCCTTTGCCGCCGACCAGATCGCCGTCGCACTGGCCGAGATCGGCGCGATTTCCCAGCGACGGGTCGCGCTGATGGTCGATCCTACGCTCAGTTTCGATCTGCCGCCCTTTCTGACGCCCGATCCGGGCCTTAACTCAGGCCTGATGATCGCCGAAGTCACCACGGCGGCGCTGATGAGCGAAAACAAGCATCTGGCCAATCCCTGTGCGACCGACAGCACGCCCACCTCGGCCAATCAGGAAGACCACGTCAGCATGGCGGCGCATGCGGCACGACGTCTGCGCAGGATGAACGCCAACCTGAGCGTGATCCTTGGTGTCGAAGCAATTTGCGCCGCTCAGGGTATCGCGTTCCGCGCGCCACTTAAAACCAGCGACACCCTGCAACAGATCATTGCGCGCCTGCGCCACCGGATTGCGCCTGTTGATCAGGATCGGTACCTCGCCCCCGATCTCGACGTGGCGGCGCGCATGATATCTGGTGGAGAGCTGACGCAAGGCCTTGATCTGCCGTCCCTTTATACGGGGAGAACGCCTGATGCCGGTTGATGTCACGCTTGGCGACAGCCCCCTGATCCTCGCCATTCCGCATGCCGGTACCGACCTCGTGGACAGCCTTCGGAACCGGCTGAACGGCTCCGGACAGGCGCTCAAGGACACTGATTGGCATGTCGATCGCCTGTACCGGGACCTGGTCGCGGATACCACGACGGTCCGGGCGCGTGTCCATCGCTACGCGTCGGATGCGAACCGGGACCCTTCGGGCGCCAGCCTGTATCCCGGTCAGAACACCACCGGCCTGATCCCGATGACAGATTTCGACGGCAAGGAAATCTGGAACCTGCCACCCACCACGCGGGAGCAATCCACCTGGTGCGCTGCTTTTCATACGCCCTATCACGCGGCACTGGCGGCGCAGATTGCCCGGGTGCGGGCGCAGCACGGTTTTGCCATTCTCTACGACTGCCATTCGATCCGCTCCGAAATCCCGCATCTTTTCGACGGCACACTGCCTGATCTGAACATCGGCACCTTCATGGGCGCGTCTTGTGATCCGCAACTGGCGGACCATGTTGCGACGCTCTGCCGAAACACCCCGGGCTACAGCACCGTTGTCAACGGGCGCTTCAAAGGCGGCTGGACAACGCGACACTACGGGCGTCCCGCAACAGGCGTGCATGCCCTCCAGATGGAACTGGCACAAAGCACGTATCTGACCGAGGAAGCAGAACCGTGGCTCTACAACCCTGACAAGGCGGCCCCGCTGCGCGCCCTGCTCCGGGACATTCTGACCTATCTGCAAAGCTGGAGGCCCGCATGAGCGATCCGCGCAAAAACACCCGCGACATCTTTCCCGCAACCGGACCGGAGATCACCGCAAAGAGCTGGCTGACGGAAGCGCCGATGCGGATGCTCATGAACAACCTGCACCCCGACGTGGCCGAGAACCCGCATGAACTCGTGGTCTATGGCGGCATCGGTCGCGCGGCACGCACATGGACTGATTTCGACCACATTGTCGCCAGCCTCAAGATACTGGAGGATGATCAGACTCTGCTTGTGCAATCGGGCAAACCGGTCGGTGTCTTTCAGACCCATAAGGACGCGCCACGGGTTCTGATCGCAAACAGCAATCTGGTGCCACACTGGGCCACGTGGGACCATTTCAACGACCTCGACAGGAAAGGACTGGCGATGTACGGCCAGATGACAGCCGGGTCGTGGATCTATATCGGGTCCCAGGGCATCGTGCAGGGAACGTATGAGACCTTCGTCGAGGCAGGCCGCCAGCACTACGATGGCAACCTGACCGGGCGCTGGATACTCACAGCGGGTCTGGGCGGCATGGGGGGCGCGCAACCGCTCGCCGCGGCCATGGCCGGCGCGTGTTGTCTGGCGGTTGAGTGCAATCCAGACAGCATCGATTTTCGGCTACGCACCAATTACTTGGACGAGAAAGCTGAGACATTGGATGAAGCGCTGGCGCGCATCGATGCATGGACCTCCGCGGGGGAGGCAAAATCGATCGGCCTGTTGGGCAATGCCGCTGATATCTTTCCCGAACTGGTGCGGCGCGGGGTCAGACCGGACATCGTCACTGACCAGACCAGCGCGCACGACCCGATCAACGGCTACCTTCCACAGGGCTGGAGCCTGGGCGAATGGAAAGCCAGACGCGAGAGTGATCCAAAGGCGGTTGAGGCGGCGGCACGGGCCAGCATGAAAGTGCATGTGACGGCCATGGTCGATTTCTGGAATGCGGGCGTGCCTACGCTCGATTACGGCAACAACATCCGGCAGATGGCGCTCGAGGAAGGGCTGGAAGATGCCTTTGCCTTCCCCGGTTTCGTGCCCGCTTACATCCGACCGCTGTTTTGCCGTGGCATCGGGCCCTTCCGCTGGTGCGCCCTGTCGGGAGACCCTGAGGATATCTACAAAACAGACAGGAAAGTCAAAGAGCTGATCGACGATCCTCATCTTCATAACTGGCTGGACATGGCGCGGGATCGGATCCGGTTTCAGGGCTTGCCGGCACGCATCTGCTGGGTGGGTCTGGGCCTGCGCCACAAGCTGGGTCTCGCGTTCAACGAGATGGTGCGCACGGGTGAACTGTCGGCCCCGGTGGTGATCGGCCGCGACCATCTGGATTCAGGCTCCGTGGCGTCACCGAACCGCGAAACCGAGGCCATGAAGGACGGCTCGGACGCGGTGAGCGACTGGCCATTGCTCAACGCATTGCTCAATACTGCCAGCGGGGCCACATGGGTATCGCTGCACCACGGGGGCGGTGTCGGCATGGGCTTCAGTCAGCATTCCGGCGTGGTGATCTGTTGCGACGGGACGGAGGATGCTGACCGGCGCCTTGGCCGAGTGCTCTGGAACGACCCGGCCACCGGCGTGATGCGCCACGCGGATGCGGGGTATGAAGACGCCATCGCATGCGCCCGCGAAAACGGGTTGACGCTGCCCGGGATACTTTAGGTATCAGGTATAAGCCTCTGCAATCACAGGACGCCTCATGGCCGCAAGGTCATGGGCGTGGGCCGTTTCGCCCTGCCGCATGAGGCAGGCGAGCAGGCTGTGTTCCACCAGATCGCGCTGTGCACGGCTGCCGCCGATCCGCGCCGTATCGGCCATCGCGCGCTTCAGGTGGCGGGCGGCCTCGCCCCAGTTGGCATGCGCCATCTGCTGAAAGCCCGATGCGATATCGGGCACCAGATCCGCCGCCGGGCCCGCTGGTTGCGAGATGATCCGGGACAGCGCCTCGGCGTCCCCCGCCATCGCATGAGCCACCGCCGCGTGCATGTCGACAAAGGCATTACCGGTCTTTGGAAAAGCCTTAGCGGCAAAGCGGCTGATCGCAGCCCAACGGTCGCGCGGCACCTCCACACCGGCCATCTCCGCCCGGTGGAGCAGCGACGCCGTGTCCACCAGAACGCTCAACGGCGCACCACATTCTGCCGCTTCCGGCGTCACCGCGTCATCAAGCAGTGCCCACATGCCCGCCACGTCGCCGGTCTGCAGCATCCACAGCGCCTGATGCCAGCTCAGGTGACCGTGCATCACACCCGCCCGGCTGTACCCGCGCAGCCAGTCCCTGAGAAAGGTGATGCCATTGGCAACATCGCCTGCCTCGTAGGACACGTGACTTCTGACATGGACGGCATGGGCGTTGTCGGGATTCGTCGCGAGCGATGCGTCGATCATGGCCTCCGCCCGTGCAAGCTGGCCGGTTTCGCACAGCGCAAAGGCATATTGGCTCAAAAACCACCAGTCATCGCCCAGTCCGGGTGCCAGGCGCGACAGGAAGGCCAGCATCTGCGCCTCGCGCCCGGCCTGACCTGAAAACCCGATCAGACCGTAGATCGACGAGCTGGTCTGTGCGACCACCACGTCGCGAGGGTACTGATCCATATGCGCGTAGACTGCCTCCAGCGCCTCGGCGCCCTTGCCGCCGATCATCAGCGACAACATGTGGATCTGCGACGTTTCACGCGCGGTCACGCCGCCAGCCACTTCCCGCGCTGCAGCAATGGCCTGCTGCGCCCCGGCCATATCCCCCACCGTCTGGCGCGCCCTTGCAAGACCCGCGTGGGCCGCTGCAAATCCGGGATCGGCCTCCAGCGCCTGGTGAAAGGGCGCGTCCATGTCGGCCTGCCCGGCCAGAAGCCGGTCGAGCCCCCGCTGGTACATCTGCGCCGCTCGCTCGGAACCGGTGGTCAAAGGATTGTCGTATCGGTCAGTGAACATGGTGCCCCCCGGGAATGCCTCAAATACCGGCCACGCTAGGTCAGCACGCCCCGCGAAACAAGCGGGCGGCGATCATGCGGCAGACTTTAACTTGCGCAAGGCCACGCCCCAGAAGCGGGCGGTCAGCAACAGCCCGGCCAGCCCCAACCCCAGCACCAGCCCCAGCCAAACGCCGATTCCCTCGTATCCCAGCACGAAGCCGAAGAGATAGGAGCAGGGGATGCCGACAACCCAGTAACTCAACGCCGCGCAGATCATCGGCACGCGGGTATCCTGCACCCCGCGCAACAGGCCAAGGGCAATCACCTGCGCCCCGTCGACCAGCTGGAACAGGGCCGCCATCGCCAGAAGCCCGGTGCCGATCAGCAGGATTTCGGCCCGGTGCGGTTCATCCTCCTGCATGAAGATCGAGATCAGCGGCTCGGGCAAGCTGAGGAACGCGATGACCGTCAGGGTGGCCATCACCAGCGACATCATCGTGACCACCCACGCGCCTTTCTCCATATGATCGGAGTCGTGCCGACCATAGGCATTACCTGCCCGGATCGTGGCGACATTGCTCAACCCCATATGCACCATGAAGGTGATGGAGGCGAGCTGGACGGCGATCCCGTGGGCCGCAAGCGGCACGGTGCCCAGCCAGCCCATCATCATCGCGGAGGCCGCGAACAGCCCCACTTCGCTCAGACCGGTCAGGCCGATGGGCCATCCCAGACGAAACACCTTGGCCAGCATCTGCCAGTCCGCCCGCCACAGCCGCTGGAACAACGCATGCTCCGGCAGGACGGCGCGGGCATATATCGTTACGCCGATCAGGGACACCAGTTGGGTCGCCACCGACGCAATGGCCGCCCCGGTGATACCAAGCTCCGGCGCGCCCCAGTTCCCGAAAATCAGAGCATAGTTCACCAACGCGTTCGTAATCGCCCCCAGCACGGTGATCCACAGCACCACCTGCGTCCGCTCAAGCGCGGCAAGGTAGGATTTGAGCACCATCACCAACAACGCCGGCACGATGCCCAGACCGGCCACGCGCAGGTAGCTGCTGGCCATGCCAGCGAGGGCTTCGCTTTGTCCCACGGCGATCAGCAAGGGCTCCGACCAGACCATCACGACAAGCGACAGCAACGCAAAACCAAAGCTCAGCCACAGACCCATACGCGTCGCCCGACGCAGGCCGATCTCGTCGCCTTCCGCGTCGAAAGAGGCGACCATTGGCATCACCGCCCAGGCAAAACCGGAACCAAAGATGAAGAGCACAAAGAAGAAAGTGGAACCAAGCGTCACCGCCGCAAGCGCTTCGACGCTGTACCAGCCCAGCATAACGGTATCGGTCACGCCGATCGCCATCTGCGCCAGGTGCCCGCCAATCAGCGGCAGCCCCAAGGTCACAATCGCCCGACCATGTTCCGGATATGTCATCACTTTGCGCATGCCTGAGCCTTACGCTCAGGGCGCGCCGGGTGGAAGAGGTCTCGCACGTCGAATGCTGAAAAAATATGCAGCAACTCAGGGGCTGGCACGCGGCGCAAATCTGACGAATCCGGAAGACCCCTGAAGCATGCGCCGCAAAATTGCCCCAGCATGTGTAAACATTTGTGCAGACACATAACCACTATTGACACAAATTGCGGCCCATAAGTACTTGAACGGCAGGGAAAACCTGTCACTCTACCATTACGGGAATCTGCGGTTGTCCCGCGCGGAGTAAGTCGATGAACCACAAACGCCCACTGGCGGCCCTGGCAGCTGTATTGGCGGCGCCAGCACTGGCCAACCCGATTGACCTGGTGCGCCCGGACGCGCCCGAACTGGCCGATTATGGCACTTTGCCGATTGGTGTGCGCACGCTGGCGCTGGTCAATCCGGGCCAGATCGACATTGTCAGCACCCAGGACGATGATCAACCCCTGTACGACCGCCCGCTGACTGTGGAAATCTGGTACCCGGCGGCGGATGGCACCCCCCCCGGCGGAACATACGAGGCCACGCTGCGCGACGGCAAGACGAAGGTAACCCTGACGGGCCGTGCGGCGCGCGACGCAGCGCCCGCAACCGGCAACAGCTTTCCACTGATCGTGATCAGCCACGGCTATCCCGGCAACCGCTTCCTGATGTCTCATCTTGGCGAGAACCTTGCCTCAAAGGGATATGTCACCGTGTCCATCGACCACACGGACAGCACGTACTCAGACCAGGAGGTTTTTGGCTCCACCCTTTTCAACCGCCCGATTGACCAGCGCTTCGTTATTGACCAGATGGCCGCGCTGGATGGCGATCTGGCCGGCATCATCGACACGAACGCGGTGGGCGTCATCGGCTATTCCATGGGCGGGTACGGGGCGCTGATCTTTGGCGGCGCGGGTGTCACGCAAGCCGCCACCGAATACAGCTGGGGTACGCCCAACGGCCTGCTGGCCCGCCACCTTGCAGGCTCGGAAAGCCACGAGGCGCTGATCGACCCGCGGGTCCGCGCGCTGATCGCCATTGGCCCGTGGGGCCGAAACGCGGGCTTCTGGGACGCAAACGGCATGGCCGGTCTGCGGGTACCGACCCTGTTCATGGCCGGCGGTTCGGATGACGTCTCGGTCTATGACGCGATCCGCACGATTTTCGAAGAAGCCAACGGCACCGATCGCCACCTGCTGACCTTCGACCATGCCAATCACAATGCCGCGGCCCCCATCCCGGCGCCGATCGAAGCATGGGAACCTGTTGACGAGCTGGATTTCGTCCCCTTCGAACACTACGCAGACGCGGTGTGGGATACGACGCGCATGAACAATATCGCCCAGCATTTCGCGACCGCTTTCATGGATCTGCACCTGAAGGGGGATGTGGGCAAGCGCCCCTATCTCGACCTGATTGAAGATGCGGAAGCGGGTATTCTGGCGCTGGATGAAGAGGCGAACCCGACCGAGGACCACACCTATTGGACGGGCTTCGCGCCCCGGACAGCCAAAGGCCTGCGGTTTGAAACCCTGCTCAAAGGGGAATGACACTCTCCCCGGAGGCCGCGTTTTGATTCGATTTATTCGTGCGGCAATCGTGCCCGAACCGGATGATTGCGCGTGACACGAGAACAATTTTCGCGCACCAATTGAATAAGCGGGAAATTGCCTAAAATTCCTTGAAAACGCGACAGACCGGGCCGTAGTCTCTGATCCTGGGGGGCAAAGTGCTCTTTGCGTAATGAGGAATCCAATGAATAACGTTCTGAAAAAACTGGTACAGACCGGTGCGGCGGCAACAGTCGCCATGGTTGCGATCAGCGGTTCTTCCGCCATGGCAGCAACATACAAATACAAGCTTCTTGACCATCCGGAACGGGCCACGAAAACCCATGAATACGGGCTGCGCGTGGATGCTTATAGCAAATACTTCTCGTTCGAGAACGGCGGCCATGCCATTCTGACCTACAACGACGAAACCTTCGAGGTGTCGATCAAAGGCCAGATGCGCGAAAACGCGGCAGGTGCTGGCAACTTCGTCAGCCCTGGTCTGTGGGATGTGCATTACAGCATCTCCAATGTCTATGATCTGGGCGGTGGCTTCTTCCAGTCGCGAACCGATAAAGGCTCTGCCGACGGAGGATCCGGCGGCAATGGCAGCGGATACATCCAGTACGGTGACAACGCGCCACTGGCGCTCGGCCAGAAAAACGCGGGCAGCATCTATTTCGAACTGGATGATGATGGCCACCGCCTCGCCGACAAGACGGCGATTGTCGGACGTGGCTGGGTCAACCCATGGTTCCAGGGCGTTCAGACAACCAGTACGAACGATTTCCTGTTCACGGCAGAACTGATCCCGACACCGCTACCGGCGGCGGGCTGGCTGTTGCTGGCAGGCTTCGGCGGCCTTGGCGTGATGAAGCGCCGCAGAAAGAAGGCGTAATTTCAGAAGTTATTTCCATAACCAATGAGATTTGAAGAACCCGGCCTCTGGCCGGGTTTTTTCATCTGTGCGCCCAGTCTTCAGGATTATCCGAGTTGCCCGGCGACAGGCCGATGATGTCCCCCTGGGTTGAGCATCCCAAACCCAAGACGGTCCGGTTGGCATATGAAAAATAGCTGACCACCTGATTGATCTCCAGTATCTGGCCATCGTCATAGCCCGCACGCCTTAGAGCGATCACATCGGCCTCGACCATCTCTCCCGGTGACAGGGTCAGCTTTTGCGCATAGCGCAGGGCTTCGATCTGCGGCGGCTCCAGCGGTGCGGCAGCGATGTCTGCACCGGCCAGCGCCGCGCGGATCGCCTCGGCGCGCGGATCGTCCCGCAACAGCCGTTTCATGCCCGTAAAATGGTGGGTCTCGCAATAGGCGCAGTTGTTCAGTCCTGATACCCAGACGCCAAGTACTTCCAGGAACCACTTGGGCAGGGTGTTTCCCGAATGGTGCAGGACATGTTTGTAGATGGCCATGTGGCCTTCCATCGTATGCGGTCGCAGGCTGTGCGCCATCATGATGTTATCGACATTGTTGCCCGGCCCGGCAATGCGCGCGTAAAGCTGGCGCAGCTTGCCGGTGGCCTTGTCGAAAGGAACGGTGGTGATCCAGGTCATTGGAAAAGGACTCCTGCTTTGACAGCGACCCTAATCACCGCCGCCGGGTGATTGAAGGGAATACTTATGTTGCAAGCTCCATCACTAGGCCCGGACCAGGACACATATCCGGGGAGCCTGCGGCTTGGGGCTCGACAGGATTGGCCAGCATGTCGAAGGCTATGCCCTCCGGCTGGAGAACGGCGGCTGCAACCTTCGTTGCCCTCAGCTCTAAGGATCAGGTGACAGCCAGACCGTTACCGTGCAAGCCCACCCGTGAGACACGTTGAACGGACACGTCCTGACCCACCGTGACCCACTCCAGATGTTTCCGGATACCACGCCCGCGCGCCAAGCAGAAATCACTGTCAGGCTGGGGCAGACCGGATAACGACGGGTGCGCCAAAAAGCTGTCTCTGGTCAATCGCAGGCTTTTGCCGCCACAGGGTGTGCTGACATCCACCAATCTGCACGATATTGAAGGGGTCCTGCAAAATCATGCGTGCAAGCACCACAGCACGATGATCGCCGCGTTCGACCTGGCTATCCCCCACCCTGCGAAGGCGATGAGAGAGCTGCGTATGATGGGTATCACCGCCGCTGCGCTTTCCCCCGGCTTGGATGGCATCTGCGATGACAGGAGGTGCGTGGTCTTTTTGGGGCCAAGGTGATCTCCCTCCCTTCCCCCGCTCTGCCTGCTCTGCCATAATCGCGCTCAATCATAATAATGAGGTTCGAGCCCCATGCCCAACGATCTGCTGTCCAACACGGGCGCGCCCGCATACGATGCCGCCTCCATCGAAGTCCTTGAAGGGCTGGAGCCTGTGCGCAAGCGCCCCGGCATGTACATCGGCGGCACCGACGAACGCGCGCTGCATCACCTTGTGGCCGAGGTACTCGACAACTCCATGGACGAGGCCGTCGCGGGCCACGCCAACCGCATCGAGGTGGAACTGCACGAGGATTACGCCGTCACCATCCGCGACAATGGCCGCGGCATCCCCATTGACCCGCACCCCAAGTTCCCCGATAAATCCGCGCTCGAAGTGATCCTCTGCACCCTCCACGCGGGCGGCAAGTTTTCCGGCAAGGCCTACGAGACATCGGGCGGGTTGCACGGCGTCGGTGCCTCCGTGGTCAATGCGCTCAGCGACAGCATGGTTGTGCAGGTGGCCCGCAACAAGGAAATCCACGAGCAGCGCTTCTCGCGCGGCATCCCGCTGGGACCGGTTGAAAAGGTCGGCGCAGCCCCCAATCGTCGCGGCACGACCGTGACCTTCCACGCGGATGCGGAAATCTTCGGCCATCACCGCTTCAAGCCCGCGCGGCTGTTCAAATCCATCCGCTCCAAGGCATATCTTTTCTCCGGCGTCGAAATCCGCTGGAAATCCGCGATCTCGGACGGTGAAACCCCGCAGGAGGCCACCTTCCACTTTCCCGGCGGCCTCTCCGATTACCTGCGCGAAACGCTGGGCACGGCCACCACCTACGCGGATCACCCGTTTTCCGGCACCGTCGACTTCCGCGAAAAGTTCGGCGAACCCGGCAAGGTCGAATGGGCGATCAACTGGACCCCCTCACGAGATGGCTTTATCCAGTCCTACTGCAACACCGTGCCCACGCCCGAAGGCGGGACCCATGTTGCCGGTTTCTGGGCCGCGATCCTCAAGGGCATCAAGGCTTACGGTGAGCTCAGCAACACTAAGAAGGCCGCGCAGATCACCCGCGACGATCTGATCTCGGGCGGCTGCGCGCTGGTCTCCTGTTTCATCCGCGAGCCTGCTTTCGTCGGTCAGACCAAGGACCGTCTTTCCACCGAGGCCGCCCAGAAGATGACCGAAGGCGCTGTGCGCGATCACTTCGACAACTGGCTGGCGGCGGATACCAAATCCGCTGGCGCTATCCTGGATTTCCTCGTGCTGCGGGCCGAGGAACGTCTGCGCCGCCGTCAGGAAAAGGAAACCGCGCGGAAATCCGCGACGAAGAAACTCCGCCTGCCGGGCAAGCTGACCGACTGCACCTCCAAGGACCGCAGCGGCACGGAATTGTTCATCGTCGAGGGCGATTCTGCGGGCGGTTCCGGCAAGGGCGCGCGCAACCGCAACACGCAGGCCCTGCTGCCGCTCAAGGGCAAGATCCTCAACGTGCTGGGCGCGGCCTCGTCCAAACTGGGCTCCAACGCCGAGATCAACGACCTCTGCGAGGCCTTGGGCTGCGGTATGGGCACCAAGTTCAACCTCGACGACCTGCGCTATGACAAGATCATCATCATGACTGATGCCGATGTGGATGGCGCCCATATCGCCGCCCTGCTGATGACCTTCTTCTTCACCCAGATGCGCCCGCTGATCGACGCGGGGCATCTGTATCTCGCCTGTCCGCCGCTCTTCCGCCTCACGCAAGGGGCGCGGCGCGTTTATTGTCTAGACGAGGCGGAAAAAAACGACTGGCTGGAGAGAGGTCTGGGCGGCAAGGGCAAGATCGACGTGAGCCGCTTCAAGGGCCTGGGTGAAATGGACGCCAAGGATCTGAAAGAAACCACCATGGACCCGAAAACCCGCAAATTGATCAGGGTGTCGATTGACGAAGACATGCCGGGTGAAACCGGAGACTTGGTCGAAAGGTTGATGGGCAAAAAGCCCGAACTGCGGTTCCAGTACATTCAGGAAAACGCGAAGTTTGTGGAGGAGTTGGATGTTTGAGGGTTTGCTGACAAGCTTGTCGCAGCTGCGACCGTTGGCTTGGCGGCTGGCACTCGGACTGTTCTTTTTCTCTTGCTTGTTATTGGCTACCCCGCAAAACATTCTAAAATTGCTCAGCCTCGACAGCTTAGTAGAAGCTTTCCGCACTGAAACTGCGTTGACACTATTTTTTTCACTTTCATTTTTGACCGTTGAAGTTTTTGATGTTGCGCAGAAGTATTTCAAAAACAGATACAAAAATTGGGTCTATCGACGCAACGCGCGGCAATTTATTTTGGAACTATCTGGCGACGAAAAAACAGTTTTAAAGAGATTTTTGGAAGACGATCAATCTACAATAATTTTGTCTTATTCAGATGGTACTGCGAACATGCTCGAGGGGAAAAATCTAATAACCCGCTCATCTTCGCTGGGCATACCCGGTGGCGGGGACCGATTTGCATACTCCATTCAACCCGTAGCCCTCCGAATTATTAAGTCCGAACCTACGCTGTTGGAAAGCGGCTAGCAGATAACTGTAATTGCCCGGGGCCGCGCCCGACCTCCCCCCAGGGAGGGCGCACTGCGTGCCCCCTGATGCTCCCGCATCCCTCCGGGCTCAATCCTTCCACTGGAAGGATTGCAAGACGCCCTCCGGCCCGAGGTCAGGCGCTGCCCTGTCCAGCCGTCTCGAAGAGTCTTTCTTGCACCACGTCCGGCGTTGCGCCCGTTTGAATCTGAAACCGTCCCCAAGGGAAGGCGCACAGCACGCAACAACCGCTTCTCGTAGCGGTCGTAATGCATGGATCATCATCATTTGACCCGGGCCGTCACAAGCCTGAATTCCGCCGCCAGAGCCGTCGCAGCCCCGGCCGGGCAGGGGCGCAATTTGATTTGCTCCCGCCTCACGCGTACACTCGACCGCAGCATTTGACCAAAAATCATTTCCAAGCCCGTGAATGGCGGCAGTAGATTGTTCAAACGTTTTCACCGGTCATCTGCCCGACATACAGGCCAACGACCCCGAGCAGCATTACCCTGTGAAGGAGGAAACACCTATGTCGAAGACCCGGACACTTGATCAAAAAGACGACGGCCTGCGCCCATGCGATATGGACGATGACCGCTACACATTAGTTGAAAATGCCGACACCATCGTTGAATCGATCGGCGAGAAGTTCATCGAAGAGAGGTTTGCCGCGAGCTGCCCCCTGCCCGGTTTTGAATCGGCGCGGCTGGAACGGTTCACGCGCACGAGGTTCCCCAGGATACTGGTTGAGTTCGACTGTTTCGACACCTCCAGCCTCTCCGTGTCCAGTCTCAAGGCCGATCTGAAACGTCTCGGCTCTATTGCGTCCGACAACCCGGAGAAGCTGGCGCAGTTGCTGGATAATCTGGACGATCCGGACGGTTTTCGTGATCTGGCCTGCGATCTTGGGTTGAGCGAAGAGGCATTCATCGAAGCGGGCGGTGGCCTGATCGGATGGATCATCGTGATTGCCGCCGCCGTGGTGCTGACCGGCTGCGGTGACCCCAGATGCGGCGTCAGGCACAAACTGGACAGCGCGCCCTGTCGCCTCAAACAGGGCCATTCCGGCAAGCATCGCGACAATCCCGGCCACCGCTGGTAAGCCGCCTCAATGTCTGCCGGGCGACGTCGCACCCGTCCGGCCACCGTATAACAGCGCGACATCCGGCGGCGCGGCTCGCTGAAAAATGATCGGTCGCGGTCGCATTCCCTCTTGATCCGCCGCGCGGTTTCAGGCCCACTCGCGTCATGCGTGCAGTGGTTATGTGTCTTGTTGTCTCGTCCATTATCCTGTCGGCCTGCGGGCGTCGCCTGACAGAACGGGAGGCCGCATTTGCGCAAACAATTCACGGGCGCACGCTGGACCTCGACCGGGTGCGCATTGTCGAGGGGGCACCGACGCGCGCTGTCACATTCCGCCGTCCGCCGCGACCGCGTACCACCTGCCGCGAGCGTATCCTGCCGCCGATCACCGATGAGATCATCACCTCCAAACCCGCCGCCGTTGCGGTCTATAACCACATCCTGTTTGACCGCGACTGGTATCTCGACGACTACCTGCCGGATTACCCTGATCAGATTAACTTAGTCGCGGCAATGCTTTACGCGCATGAGCTGTTGCATGTATGGCAATGGCAAAACCGCAGGGAGACAGGGTACACACCGCTGCGCGCAGCATTCGAACACGACGGCGCTCGTGACCCTTATCTCTTTGATCTGAATGCCGAGCCGAAATTCGATGACTTCGGCTACGAACAGCAGGGGGCCATCGTGGAGGAGTTCGTGTGCTGCCGTGCGCTGGACCCGGGCGCCCCCCGCACAAAACGGCTGCATGCGTTGATGTCCCAGGCAATGCCCGTCGCCCCGCTGCCGCAATCACGCGCCTATGATGTCGCCCTGCCGTGGGACGGTGTCGAGATTGACGGGATCTGCAGGTGATCAGGGCCTCTGCACATCCCTGAGATACTGCATCAGGTCTGCCAAAGGTCTCGCAACCCGTGCCCTTCCCCTTTCCAGACGCACCCGCCTTTTATCGTCACTTGCCAGATCGTTGAAGGGCACCATCTGGCGACCCCGTAATCCGCCATCAGCATAGCCTTCAAGCGTCGCCAGTGTCTCGCCCAAGGGAAATTCACCACCGTTGTCTGCCGCCAGCACGGTCAGATCCGGCGGTGTCTTGCTCAGCCCGGCCACACCGGCACCGCCGCCGCCACGCGCATCCGCCCCGTGGCAGACCGCACAGTTTTCCGAGAACAGTACGGCACCTTTGGCCGACCGGTCGCCAAAGGCGCGGTCACATGCCCCGACGCTGGCCGTGACCACCATTGCTATCGTCAAAAACCGGACCATCCTGCCTGACCTTCGTGATTTGACGATCACGCGAAAATTGATGCGCAATCCATCTTGCCCAATGCGGCTTGCGACGCCATGGTCGCACCACGCGATGCGGAGCATAAAGGAGATGTATGAATGGCCCATTACGCAGTGATCATGTTGCTGGCGGGAATTGGCATCCCCTTGCTTGCCGCGCTGAACGCAGCCCTGGGAGTGCGCATCGGCTCCCCGGCGGTTGCCGCCACTGTCTTGTTTTCAATAGCCTTCCTGGCATGTGTCATCGTTATGCTGCTCACCGGACCGCAGGCGCTGACGAAGGTGGTGCAAGCCCCGCGTCACCTGTTTCTGGCAGGTGTCCTGATCGCTTTCTATGTCCTGACGGTCACATATATCGCGCCGCATTTCGGCGTCGGCAATGCCGTATTCTTCGTGCTTATGGGGCAACTGATCAGTACGGCGCTCATTGATCACTTCGGGCTGTTCGGCGCACGGATCACACCAATGGGTGGCACCCGTGCATTTGGCATCGCCCTGATGGCTGCTGGTGTCTTTGTGACGCAAAGAGCTTAGGACGGCCCCTCCGCAAGCTCGATCAGGCGCGCCCAGACTGCATCGACAACTTCGACCTGTTCCTGAACGTGCCGGAACTGGCCGGGCATGCGGGCACCCTCATCCACGCTGGCCGCCTGCGCCAGGGCCGCTACGCGCGAGTCGAATTCAGGCGCGGCACTGGGGTCGATAATAATATAGAACTGTCCCAGATCATGCGGCGGGCCGGAGGGGGCCTTCAGCGGCCTGACGTTCCGCGACAGGACCGAGCCGGTCATGCCCGCCGCCAGGATTTCCGCCATCAGCCCAAAACCCCATCCCTTGTGCCCCCCCATCGACACGAGAGACCCCTGAAGGGCCGCGTCGGGGTCCGTCGTGGGCTCGCCATGTACATCAAGCGCCCAGCCCAACGGGATTTCCTGCCCCAGCGCCTTGGCCATGGTGATCTTTCCCAGGGCAACCGCCGTTGTCGACTGGTCGAACTGCATGGCCAGTCCGCCCTGGCCATCGGGCACCGAAAAGGCGATAGGGTTGGTGCCGATAACCCGTTGCTTTCCACCCGGAGCGGCGACAATTGGCGAGGCATTCGTGAAACCAATCCCGATACATCCCGCGGCGGCGATTTGTTCGGTGAAGTACCCCAGCGAGGTGCAGGTGTGCGCGTGCCCCACGGCAAGCGTCGCGGTCCCGTACTGGCGGGCCGCGTCAAGCGCCGGTATCAGGCCATGAGAAAAGGCTGGCTGAGCAAATCCGAACCCGGCATCGACATAGACCGCCGCGGGCCGGGGGGTGCTGACCGTGGGCACCGCGGTGCCCTTAACGCGCCCTGTTTCCAATTGCAGGCAATAGCTCTCAACGTAGTAGAGCCCGCATATCTTGTTTCCAAACCCCTCTGCCACACGAACGGCGCGCGCAACCTCCGACGCCGCAAAGGGCGATGCGCCATAGGCCAGCAAGGCTTTCTTGGTCAGCGTTTCGATCTCATCCAGAGAATGATGGGTCATAAAATTTCTTTCTCAAAGCAAGCTCCGCCCAAGTTGCTCGAAAGATCAATAACGCGTCAAGCATTGTGACATCAGCCTGGTGCAAGCCGCCCGGCCTCCAGACGAATCTGCCGGTCCATGCGCGCCGCAAGTTCGAGGTTATGCGTGGCGATGAGGGCGGAAAGCCCGGTAGCCCGGACCAATGTCATCAGGGCTGCGAAGACCTGATCGGATGTCGCAGGGTCCAGATTGCCGGTCGGTTCATCCGCGAGCAGCAGCTTCGGCGTATTCGCCAGCGCCCGGCAGAAGGCAACGCGCTGTTGTTCCCCCCCGGACAGGGCGGCCGGGCGGTGATCCGCCCGCCCGGCGATGCCGACGCTGCCCAGCAGCTCCTGGGCCCGGGCCCGCGCTGCCGTCTGCGACACGCCGTTGGCGAGTTGTGGCAGCACGATGTTTTCCAATGCGGAAAACTCCGGAAGCAGATGGTGAAACTGATAGACAAAGCCCACGTCAGCCCGGCGCGCGGCTGTACGGCGATTGTCCGACAACTCTGTCAGGTCTTCGCCCTCGATTGCCACCCGTCCACGATCTGCGGTGTCCAGCAACCCCGCGATATGCAGCAGGGTTGATTTACCGGCCCCCGAAGGGGCCACGAGCGCCACGACCTCGCCGCGCGCGATGGACAGGTCAATTCCCCGCAGAACACGCACTTCGCCCGGCAGGCCGAGGTTGTAGGATTTTTCGATCCCGCTCAGCGTCAGGACCCCATCACTCATATCGCAGCGCCTCGACCGGATTCATGCGTGCCGCGCGCCGCGCCGGAAAAATAGTGACCGCGAAAGACAACCCCAGCGACAGCGCGATGGCGGAAAGAACATCATCAAGATGCAGTTCGGCCGGCAGCGCGTAGATGCCCCGGATCGACGGGTCCCACACCCCGCCGCCCATCATCACGTTCACGAAGGAGAAGATCGGGTCGATGTACAGCGCAAAAAGCGATCCGAGGATTACGCCGCAGATGGTCCCGAGAATACCGGTGAACGCGCCGCAGATGAAAAAGACCCGCATGATCGATCCCTGTGTCAGCCCCATGGTCCGTAGGATGCCGATGTCGCCGCCCTTGTTTTTCACCAGCATGATCAGGCCGGACACAATGTTCATCGCCGCGATCAAAACGAGGATGGACAGGATGATGAACATTACGTTGTCTTCGACCTCCAACGCGCGCAGGAAGCTGCCGGAGGCGTCCCGCCATGTCCATATTTGCCCGCGGTCGCCAGCGGCCTGAAAGAGGGCGGGTGCCAGTTTCTCAACCTCTTCCGCGCGTTCAACCATCACTTCAATTTCATCTGCCAACCCTTCTCGATTAAAGAAAGTTTGCGCGTCAGAAATCGGAAGGTACACGCGCGTGCGGTCAATGTCGTAGCGCCCGGCGGTAAAGATGTAGGTGACCTCATAGGCGTTCACCCGCGGCGAGGTTCCAAAGGCCGTTTTGACCCCATTGGGCGAGATCAGCTTGACCTTGTCCCCCACGCCGACACCAAGTTCCCGCGCAATGCCCGATCCCAATGCGACCCCGTCACCGAACCGGGACACATCGCCGATGGAGGCTTCCGGGTTCGCAATGCGCGGCAATGTCATCAGATCCGGTGGTGCAATCCCGTAGACCTCGGCGCCCGCATTGTTGCCCTCGAACGAGGCCATCACCTGACCGCGCACGAGCGGCGCTGCCCGGGTCACGCCGGGTACCTCGGCCAGCCGCGCAGCCATTTCCTGATAATCTGCAATCGTCCGGTCGACGCGCCCCTGCGGCGTCACCTCGCCCAGTGAGTAGACCGTGACATGGGCATTGGCCCCCAGAATCGTGTCGACGAACTCCGCGCGAAATCCCGACCGCACCGCAAGGGTCGCGATCAGGGCAAAGACCGCCAGCGTGATGCCGATCAGGCTGATCCACGTCATGACGCTCACGCCGCCCTCCGCGCGACGCGCGCGCAGGTATCGCCAGGCGATCATCCACTCGAAATAGGCAAAAGGGGCAGTTGAGGTGGCCATAAATCGTCCCGCGTAAACTCGGCTGCAACCTGAGGCTTCGACACGAAAGCGTCAAGCAAGCTTTGGCTTGCGGCGCGCGGGCCAGCGCAGCACCGCAAGGATAAGACCGGACAAGAACGACGTGGCGACGAACCCGGCGATCGCGAAGAGCATTGTTGCCATGGTCAGCGGAAAGGCCGGCTGGAAGGCCTGCCAGGCACCGCGCGCGATCTCAGCATCCGAGAGACGCCGCAGATGATACGCCCGCATGAAAGGTCCCTGGCCCTGCAAGGCCTCGAAATCCGCCCGCAACGTCTCGTAGCGATTGAGCGTGCGTGTCATGTCGCTGCGACGCCGCTCAACAAAGGCCGTGCCGCGCATTTGGGTCAAAGCTTGCTGTCGGCTCAGCCCTTCAGCGGCGGCAGAGGTGTCGAAATCAACGACAACCTGCTCCAGCGCGTCCACCGCGCCGCCAAGCCGTTGCAGATACTGTTGAGAATAGGCAGGGAATTGCGCGGCTGCGAAAGCCCCTGCCAACCCTGCTGTCAGCGCCACTGTGCGAAGGATCATATCCTGCTCCTGCTCGCCCCCCGGCAGCATGGAAAGCAGTGTATCAGAGCGGACCTGCGCCGCAAAGCGTCAGATATAGGTGTGGAACGACCTGTTGCCCATCATCGGCACATGTTCGCTTGCATGGTGCCCGCGATAGATGTCGGCGATCTTTTTGACGGCCTCTTCAGGCGGCACTTCCTCGCTCTCGCCCGTGCGTCGGCTGGTCAGTTCGACCACCCCGTTTTTCAGCCCGCGCGGACCCACCGTGATCCGCCAGGGCAATCCGATCAGATCCATCGTGGCAAACTTGCCGCCCGCCCGTTCGTCACGATCATCATAGAGCGGGTCAAGCCCCAGCGCGGTCAGTCCGGCATAAAGGCTTTCGCATGCCGCATCCGCCTCGGCGTCCCCTTGCTTGAGGTTGACGATTCCGCAGTGGAACGGCGTTACGCCCTCAGGCCAGATAATGCCCTTGTCGTCGTGGCTCGCCTCGATGATCGCCCCGACCAGACGGCTCACGCCGATGCCGTGGCTGCCCATGTGCACCGGCGTCGGCTTGCCGTCCGGCCCTTGAACGGTCGCACCCATCGCGTCGGAATACTTGGTGCCAAAGTAGAATATCTGTCCAACCTCGATGCCCCGCGCCGTGCGGCGGCGCTCTTGCGGCACCTGCTGTTCAAAGACCGTCTGATCATGTGTCTCATCCGTACGGGCGTATTTGGAGGTGAATTCCTCCAGTACACCGGCGCATTGCGCGACGCTGTCGTAATCAATCTCGCGATCGCCGAAAGTCAGATCGGTGACGGCGCTGTCGTAGAACACCTCCGACTCGCCCGTCTCGGCCAGCACAAGGAACTCATGCGTGTCATCGCCGCCAATCGGCCCTGAATCGGCCCGCATCGGGATCGCCTGCAGGCCCATGCGCTCATAGGTGCGCAGGTAGGTGACCAGATGGCGGTTGTAGGCGTGCAGCGCGTCCTCCTTGCTGAGGTCGAAATTGTACCCGTCCTTCATGAAGAACTCCCGCCCCCGCATCACCCCGAAACGGGGGCGCATCTCGTCGCGGAACTTCCACTGAATGTGGTAGAGCGTGAGCGGCAGGTCCTTGTAGCTGCCCACGTGACTGCGAAAGATATCAGTGATCATCTCCTCATTGGTCGGGCCATAAAGCATGTCGCGGTCATGCCGGTCGCGAATGCGCAGCAACTCGTCCCCATAGGCGTCATAGCGCCCGCTTTCGCGCCAGAGATCGGCCGATTGGACTGTCGGCATCAGCATGGCGATATGGCCGGCGCGCGCCTGCTCTTCGTGCACGATGTTTTCGATCTTCCGCAGCACTTTGAAACCCAGTGGCAACCACGAATAGATCCCCGCAGCGTTCTGCTTGATCATGCCCGCGCGCAACATCAGGCGATGGCTGACGATCTGCGCCTCCGCAGGGGTTTCGCGCAATACGGGCAGGAAGAAGCGGCTCAGGCGCATGGGAGGGTCCTTTGGTCAAAAATCCACGTGCTGTCTGATTATGGCAAACGGCTGCGGCCCGCAATCAGGCATTGTGCGCCGGCCCTGGGCGCCGCTCCCGCTGCCATGGACATCACCGCAGGTCGCTTGGTCAGAGTTTCAGAAAACTGACATGCGTTCACGGAAACGCGAGCGATGTGATCCATCGCCCGCGTCCCTCCGTACCTTCTGCACATGTCAAAAGGCATGGATGCACACAACAAAGGTATGAAACATGACAACTTTTCGCAAGATTGCCGCGATCACAGCTACGGCACTTACCTTCGGCAGCGCCGCACAGGCCGCAGACATCGTTGAAATCGCGTCCGGTGACGAACGCTTTTCCACTCTCGTGGCGGCTGTGTCTGCTGCGGGTCTGGTTGAAACCCTGCAGGGCCCCGGCCCCTTCACCGTCTATGCCCCTGTGAACGATGCATTCGCTGCCCTGCCGGAAGGTACTGTCGAGACACTGCTGAAGCCGGAAAACAAGGGCCAGTTGACCGATGTACTGCTTTATCACGTGGATGACCGCAAGCTGACGGCGGAAATGATCCCCAACGGCTCCACCTACTTCAAGCCCGTGCTGGCCTCCGAACGTCTGTGCATCAGCAAGGGCGCGAATGGCGTCTCAATCGCTGACGGCACCGGAGAGACCGCCAACGTGGTCATCGCCAACATCGAAGCCGACAATGGCGTGATCCATGTCGTCGACAAGGTGCTGCTGCCCGGCACGCGCCCCGACTGCCACTAAGGCGCCCCAAAGACCACCACGAGGCCTCGCAATCAGCGGGGCCTTTTTTTTGCAGTCTGTTGACCTTCCGCCCCCCCAAACGGGCGCGATCTGTGCATGGAATCCCTCAATTCACTTGAAAGACCGGCGCGCATGCGCGATGTCACTTTGACACGACGTTCCGGAGAATTTGATGGCCCTGCCCGTTCACAAGCAACTGACCTACTGGAGTATTGCCACCGCGATTTTCCTGATTGTCTTGTGGTTTCTGGGGCATGTGCTGCTACCCTTCGTTCTGGGCGGCGCGATCGCGTATTTTCTGGACCCTGTTGCCGATCGCTTCGAACGCATGGGCCTGAGCCGGATCGCGGCGACCGGGATCATCACCATTGCGGGCATACTGGTGTTCGTCCTGATGGCCCTGCTGGTGATCCCGACGCTGGCCAACCAGGCGCTGCAGCTTTTCAACGTGGCGCCGGACTACGCCAAGAGTGTGACGAGCTTCCTGACAGAACGCTTTCCCTCGTTACTTGACGAAGGCTCGACACTGCGCCAATCGATCAACTCCGTGGGTGAAACCGTGAAAAGCCGCGGTGCCGAAGTGCTTGAAACCGCGTTAAGCTCCGTCGCCTCGCTGCTCAACGTCGTGGTTTTGCTGGTCGTCGTGCCGGTGGTTTCTGTCTATCTTCTGCTGGACTGGGACCGCATGGTGGCCCGCATCGACGAGCTGCTGCCCCGCGACCACGCGGACACGATCCGTGAACTGGCGCAGGAAATCGACGCGACACTGGCATCGTTCATCCGGGGCATGGGCACCGTCTGCCTTATCCTCGGCAGCTATTACGCCATCGCGCTGATGCTCGTGGGCCTGCAATTCGGCCTCGTGGTGGGCTTCGTGGCCGGGCTCGTCACCTTCATCCCCTATCTTGGCGCGTTGATCGGCGGTCTTTTGGCCATCGGCCTAGCGCTCTTTCAGTTCTGGGGCGATTGGGTGTCCATCGGTCTGGTCGCGGGCGTGTTTGTCATTGGGCAGGTGGTGGAGGGCAATATACTCACACCCAAGCTGGTTGGCAGTTCGGTTGGCTTGCACCCGGTCTGGCTGATCTTTGCCCTGTCGGTCTTTGGCGCGCTGTTTGGCTTTGTCGGCATGCTCGTGGCCGTCCCCCTCGCCGCCGCCATTGGTGTGATCGCCCGTTTTGGCGTCGCCCAGTACAAACAGTCGCTGCTGTACCGCGGATTTTCCGGACACGACGAGGGCTGAAATGTCTGAGCAGTTGAGTTTCGATCTGCCAAGTGTCCCGGCACTGGGCCGCGCTGATTTTCTGGTCGCCCCCTCCAACGCCGTCGCGGTCGCGATGATCGAGGCCCCTGAGGTGGACAAGCTTGTGCTGACCGGGCCCGAGGGAGCCGGCAAAACCCACCTCGCACATGTCTGGGCCGCGAGGTCGGGCGCGGCAATCGTTGCGGCGACCGACCTGACCGAAGCCAATGTGCCGGCGCTTGCCGCCCGCCCTGTCGTGGTGGAGGATGTGCCGGAAATTGCGGGCGATACAGCCAGGGAAACGGCGCTTTTCCACCTGCACAACCTCGTCCTTGCCGAAGCCCATGCTCTGCTGATGACCGGTCGGGGGCCTGTGCGCGGCTGGGGCATCACCCTGCCCGATCTGGCCAGTCGGATCGCCGCGGCCCGAAGTGCGGCTCTGGAGACGCCGGATGACACGCTTCTCGCGGCTGTTCTGGCCAAGCTCTTCGCGGACCGGCAGCTTACGCCAAAAGCGGACCTCATACCTTATCTGGTCGCCCGGATCGACCGCTCCTTTGCCGCGGCACGCGACATGGTAGCCCGGCTGGATGCGGCTTCGCTGGCGCAAAAACGCCCTGTATCACGGATACTTGCCTCTGGCTTGCTGGACAAAGACACCGCTGACACGCGATAATTGTCACATATAGTTTACACATCAACGCCACAAGGCCAGCATGACCCAAGCCGATTTCCTGACGTCCGAGTTTCCGCCCGCCACAGAAATGCCCGACCTCGACACGGAGGGGTCCGCGCGTTTCTTCAACCGAGAGCTCAGCTGGCTGAGTTTCAACTGGCGCGTGGTGGAAGAAGCGGAAAACCCCCGGGTGCCGCTGTTGGAACGCCTGCGGTTCCTGTCGATCTCGGCGACCAACCTTGACGAGTTCTACACGGTCCGCGTGGCGGGCCTGAGGGAATTGGCTCAGGCTGGCAACACGACCCCGGCGGCGGATGGGCTGACCCCCGCCGAACAGCTTGCTTTGATCGACGAAAACGCACGCCGCCTGATGGAAACCCAGCAACGCGTGCTGGTGACCCTCTTTAAAGAGATGGAGGCCGAAAACATCTCCGTCCTGCGGCGGGGAGATCTGACGGAGAAGGATAAAGCATATCTCGAAGACGTCTTCCTGACGCAGGTTTTCGCGGTTCTCTCACCGCTAGCGATCGACCCCGCGCATCCCTTCCCGTTCATTCCGAACACCGGGTATGCGCTTGCGCTGCAGCTGGAACGCAGGGCCGACAAACGGCCCCTGCAGGCGCTGCTGCCCATTCCCGCGCAGATCGACCGCTTTATCGCCCTGCCTGCTGAAGACGGGCAATCGCGCTTTCTGCCGCTGGAAGAGCTGCTGGTGCTGAATATCTCGGGGCTGTTTCCGGGTTACAAGCTGACGGCGCATTTCGAGTTCCGGGTGCTGCGCGACAGTGATCTTGAAGTCGAGGAGGAAGCCGAAGACCTCGTGCGCGAATTCGAGGTTGCGCTGAAACGGCGCAGGCGCGGAGAAGTCGTCCGTCTGACCCATTCATCAGGGGCACCCGAGAAACTCAAAGCCGTGATCATGGAAGAGCTGGATGTCGACCAGGAGGAGGTCATCGAAATCGACGGGATGATCGGGTCCGCCGATCTCAAGGAACTGGTGCTCGACAGCCGCCCCGACCTTCTGTGGCCGATGTTCACACCGCGAATCCCCGAACGTGTGACCGACCACGACGGGGACATGCTTGCCGCGATCCGCTCCAAGGACATGCTGTTGCATCATCCCTATGAGACCTTCGACATGGTCGTCCGTTTCCTGCAGCAGGCCGCGCGGGACCCCCAGGTGGTGGCGATCAAGCAGACCCTTTACCGGACGTCGCGCGACAGTTCGATTGTCGAGGCGCTGTGTGAAGCCGCCGAAGACGGGAAGTCCGTGACCGCCCTCGTGGAATTGAAAGCGCGTTTTGACGAGGCGGCCAACATTCGTCAGTCACGCAGGTTGGAGCGCGCGGGCGCACACGTCGTCTACGGGTTTCTGGACCTGAAAACACACGCCAAGATCTCAACCGTGGTGCGCCGCGAGGGCAACCAGCTGGTGACCTACACCCATTACGGCACCGGCAACTACCACCCGATCACCGCGCGCATTTACACGGACCTGTCGCTGTTTACCTGTGATCAGCGGTTGGGGCGCGATGCGACCAAGGTCTTTAACTACCTGTCCGGCTACGCCCAGCCCGAAAGCCTCGATAATCTGGCGATTTCTCCCACGACGCTGAAGCCGCGGTTGCTGGAACTGATCGCTGCGGAGGCGGACCACGCCCGCGCCGGAAAACCGGCGGCAATCTGGGCGAAAATGAATTCGCTGATCGACAGCGAAGTCATCGACGCGCTCTATGCCGCCAGCCAGTCGGGCGTCAAGATCAGCCTTGTAATCCGAGGCATCTGCGGATTGCGCCCAGGGGTCAAGGGCCTCAGCGACAACATCCGCGTAAAATCCATTGTCGGCCGCTTTCTGGAGCACTCGCGCATCGTCTGCTTCGGCAACGGGTTCGGGCTCCCGCACAAGAAGGCGCGGGTCTTCATCTCTTCCGCCGACTGGATGGGGCGCAACCTCAACCGGCGCGTGGAAACCCTGGTGGAAATTGAAAACGCCACTGTCAAAGCCCAGATTGTCAGCCAGATCATGGCGGCCAACCTCGCTGACGTGGCGCAAAGCTGGGTCATGGGTCCTGACGGCGGCTTCGAGCGACCGCCGTTGCCGGAAGGCACCTTCGCCTTTAATTGTCATCGTTTTTTCATGGAAAATCCGTCGCTGTCCGGGCGCGGTTCCGCCGGTGCTTCCGATGTGCCGAAACTCACCCACACAGAAGACTGAGGGCACCCGTGCAACCGCGGATTTCTTCCCACGCATGGATTGACCCATACGTAAATATTTCACAGGGTGTCGCGGCAATAGTCCGGATGTCTGCATGAGCCAATTGAGCGAACGCACCGCCCTCAACCAAGCGGAGGTCGCCCACCCGGATGTGGGCTTCTTCGGCAGGCCCCTTTTCGAAGACCCAAGCGCACGTGCCCTCTCCCGGGTCGGGGTCGTGGACGTCGGATCGAACTCCGTTCGCCTCGTGGTTTTTGACGGCGCCGCGCGGTCTCCTGCCTATTTCTACAACGAAAAGATCATGTGCGCGCTCGGAGCAGGGCTGTCCGACAGCGGCGTGCTCAACCCCGAGGGCCGTGTCAGGGCGTTAAGTGCCCTGCGCCGGTTTCAGCATCTTGCGCGTGGAATGGGCCTGCCCGAGTTGACCGTTGTCGCAACCGCTGCCGTACGCGACGCCAGCGATGGCCCGGACTTTTGCGCCGAGGTGAAACGGGAAACCGGCCTGCGCATCTGGGTCATTGACGGCGAGGAAGAGGCGCGGCTGTCCGCGCAGGGTGTGCTGTTGGGGTGGCCCGGTTCATACGGGCTTGTCTGTGACATCGGCGGGTCATCCATGGAACTGGCAGAGATATCGGGCGGGCGCGTGGGGCGGCGGGTCACGTCCTCGCTGGGTCCGCTGAAGTTGCGAGAGATCAAGGGCGGCAAAAAAGGCCGGCAGGGGCATATCAAGCAGACAATGGCCGATCTGCAGGAAGTCATGGGCCCCCAGCGCGACCGGCTGTTCCTGGTGGGTGGGTCCTGGCGCGCCATCGCCCGGATTGACATGTATCGCCGCGGCTACCCGCTGCATGTGCTGCATGAGTATCGCATGACGGCCCGCTCCGTCAGCGCGACGGTCAAATACATCCAGTATTCGGATATTGACGAATTGCGCAGCGCCTGTGGCATCTCGTCGGCGCGGATGAGCCTTGTGCCCCTGGCCACCGAAGTGCTGAGCCGTCTGGTCAAAACCTTCAAACCCAAAGACATCGCCATTTCCAGTTACGGCATCCGCGAAGGCATGCTTTACGAACAGATGCCGCAGCGCCTGCGTGATCGCGACCCCCTGATCGAATCCTGCCGCTTTGCAGAGGCGAAAGACGCCCGCATGCCCGGGTTTGGCAAATCGCTTTACGCCTTCATCTACCCGATCTTCAAATCCGTGCCCATCGCGCGGCGGCGCCTGATCAAGGCGGCGTGCCTTTTGCATGATGTCAGCTGGCGGGCGCATCCCGATTACCGCGCGGAAACCTGTTTCGACAATGCGACACGCGCCAACCTCGGCGGGCTCAAGCATTCAGAAAGGGTATTTCTGGGGCTTGCCCTGCTGCACCGCTATTCGAACAAACGCAACGGCACCCGTTTCGAAGAGCTGTACGACCTGATTGACGACAAAACTAAGCTGGAAGCCGAGATCCTGGGCAAGGCCATGCGCTTTGGCGCCATGCTGTGGATGACGCAGGACGCGGAACGCGGAACGTTGCGCTGGTTTCCGAAAAAACGGGAACTGCACCTGCGCCTTACCCCGGACATGGTACCGCTTTTCGGCGAGGTGGCGGAGGCCCGGCTAATGTCGCTGGCGTCCTCTCTAGAGGCTGAAGTCACCATCAAAAAAGTGCGCTGAGGCCGGGGATCAGAGGTCTATCTGAGGCTGAACCTCGGGCACCTGCTCTGTCTCTTTATCCGGCTTGCGGCGAATGATGATGTCACCGTTCGGCAGAATTTCCGGCGCTTCATACACCGACCAGTCGTCGATTTTTCCCATCAGGTCAGTCAATGCGGGGCCCATTTCGTCAATGAACCCGCGCATACCCTCCAACGCCGGTTCCATCTCCAGCAACAGGCCTTCCAGAAACTGTTGCGCGCCGCGCTCCATCATGGACGGCGCGTCTTTGTCCTGCGCGGCAACAGGTGCGGCACAGAACAGACAGGTGATCAGACCGGCGGATATGCGTTTCATGGACCCAATATAGGTGAGCCCGCGCGATTCTTCGAGATCAGATGTCCAGGTCAACGGTGACGGGGAAGTGATCCGAGGCGGTCAGCAAGGCGTCCCGCAACGCCGCATTTCCCCAACAGTCCGGGTCATCTGTCGGGTGCCAGATCCGCCATGACGCACCGCGATCCTTCAGGTCCGGGGTGACCATGATGTAATCCAGCATGGCCTGGAGGTAGCGTTTTTCCGGTCTGATCCAGAACCGTGCAGAGGTCGGTGCCGGCCCAAGGCGACGGGTCAGCGCCTGCCGCGCATGGGGATCAAAGAGATCGCCCGCTGCCCCGTTCATCACGATTTCCACAGAGGAGCGACCAAATAATCCCTCGAATTCGTCCAATCCGGGGCCATCGTTGAGGTCTCCCATCACGATCAGCGGCGTTCCTTCGGCAAGGTGCTGATCGATCCGCGCCCGCAGCCATATCGATTGGGCCAGCTGCTTGCGCCTGTTGGCAATCGCAAGCTTCATGGCATGGGACGGGTTGCGGGCACCGTGAGGCGCCTTTGATTTCAGATGTGCCCCTATGATGTGGCAGGCGAACCCGGCCGCTGTGACTACGTCCAGCTCCAGCGGCGGCTTGGAAAAGGTGACCCGGTCCTCGGTTGCGTCGATATCGAGATCAATCTCGTAAACGCCGTCAAATCGCGGCACCTGGGTCGTCCCCGCCCGCGGCGCATGAGTCGCGGTCATCACGTCCGGATCATAGAGCAGGGCGATTTCCTGCTGGGTGTCATTCATGAACCCCATTGTCGCCGCGCGGGTGCGCAAACCGAAGTGCGCGGCAAAATCCTCCAGCGCGGCGACGGTGTTTCGCTTGCCACTGGCGTCAGGCGCTTCGACAACCATCACGGCATCAGCATCGAGGGCGTGAAACACCAAGCCCAGTGCGTCGGCCTGTTCACGCCGTGTGATCTTGTAGCGCGATGACCACTCCCCATCCGACAACAGTCGGCTTTCGTGATCGAACAGGCTGGTGAACCATTCTATGTTATACGTCGCCAGCCGCATCAGGCGTGCGCACGTTCAATTTCGTCCCATGCGCGATTGATGTCCGACATGCGCTTCTGCGCCAGCTGCATCGCTTCTTCCGGGACCCCACGGGCCATCATCGCATCAGGGTGGTTTTCGCGCACCAGCCTGCGCCAGACCTTGCGGATCTCATCATAGGGGGTATCCGGTGCAACCCCGAGCACCGTGTATGGATCCTGCCGCGCCTCGGGTGCGAAGCGCATGCGCAGCCGGTTGAATTCCGCCTGGGGCAGATCGAAGATTTCCGTCACACGCTCCAGAAACGCGTCTTCGTTGGGATGATAGAAGCCATCCGCCATCGCGATGTGAAACAGCCCTTCCAACAGGTCGCGCAGGGTGTCTGGCTGGTTGGAAAACATCGATTTGATTCGCTGGGCATATTCCTCGTATCCCGCGACATCCTGCCGGGCCAGATTGAAAACCTTGGCCGCCCCGGCCTCATCTTTTGCCGCGATATGAAAAACCTCGCGAAAGGCGGTAACCTCATCGCGTGTCACCTGCCCGTCCGCCTTGGCCATTTTCGCCCCCAGTGCGACCACCGCGATGGCAAAGGCCACAGACCTTTCCGGCGGCGAGCGGAGGCGATCGAACAGCTGTGACAGCCCTTCACCGGCAGTGAGCGCGGAAAGCGCTTCGGAAATGCGTGACCATATCGACATCGTGCAGACTTTATCGGTTGCGCGCGGGCATGTCAGGTGACGAAGCGACGCGTCAGAGGATTTTCTGCATCAGGACCAGATCCAGCCACTGGTCAGCCTTGCGCCCTACCTGCGGCAGGCGTCCCACTTCGACGTAACCCAGTTTTTCGTGAAAGCTCTGGGCCGCATCGTTGGTATGGCTGATCCCCGCGATCATCACGTGGATTTGACGGGCGCGCGCGGCATCCTCGGCCGCGGTCATCAACGCGCGCCCAACCCCCTTGCCGTGCGCCTTGGGAGTCACGAGAATCGTATGTTCCGCGGTGGCCGCATATCCGGGGCCGGACCGAAAGGGTCCAAATGTTACGAACCCGGCAAAGCGGCTGTCCCTCTCCGCGATCAGCAGCGCTCCCCGCCGCTCCCTTATCAGGTCAGCAATCTGCGTTTCGGCCTTTTCAACCGACGTGAACGTCGACGTCGTGTCGCGGATCATCACGTTCCATAGCGACGCGATGGCGGCGGCATCCTGCGCAGTGGCCAGACGGATCGTCACCTCAGAACCCTTGAACCATGCGGGGTGCTAAAATCGGCCGTCACCGCAGCTGGCCCGGTTTCATACCGGATGCGGTCGTCATGCAGATGCGGGGCCAGCATGGCCGTCAGGTCGGCCGCATGGGGATGTTGCACGGTCAGGCGCCGCAACCGCACGCCGGAGCGCGCAAGCCGTGTTGCCGGATGCACGCTGGTATCCCACTGGATCAATGCGGGCGCACAGTTACTGAAAGGCAGAATACCCGTTGCCGGTACGGCCATGCGCCAGCGCAGATCACCCCGTTGCAGGGACACAGGCGCCCCCATCCCGTCTGGCAGTGTCATCAGGGCCGCCTCGATATCATCGGTCCGGCAGATCCAGTTCGTCAGGCGGGGCGCGCCGCTGAAACGATCCAGGTCGAACCAGCGAGGGCGGGTCGGTGTCTCTGCATGCGGGTCGATGGCGATGGCTTCCAGATACAACCCTTCCTCAAGCCCCAACAACGCATTGTGGGTGAAGAACACATCGTGCCTGCCACCGGGTTGCAAACTGACACCAAGGCACTTCTCGACATAAGTGCGCGCCTCATCCAGCGTTTCGCCCGCGATCGCTATATGGTCAAACTGCATGACGTCGCCTTTTGTGTTCTCGCATCCTTCCCGCCAAAAAACCGAAGATGGTCAGACCCGCGAGACAAGGTAAGGGATTCCTGCGCCCTCTCATCACATGAAATCAAGACCCTGCGGGTTTTCAAGGCTCTGATCCGCATTGTTTCGCGGCTCAGGACAGCCACGCGAGGCCATGGCGCTGCCTCACCCCGCCCGGTTGTCCAGAGTGATCGGCGAACACCACCCGTCATGCCGGATTGTCCTGACCGTCAGGTCCGGGTTTCACGTATCAGTTTGAGTATATCCTGAGCCGCATTGGGGATGTTCGTACCCGGTCCAAAGATCGCTTTTACCCCCGCGTCATAAAGAAACTGGTAGTCCTGTTGCGGGATGACACCGCCGCAAATCACCAGAATGTCCTCCGCTCCGGCTTCCTTGAGCGCGGTCACCAGTTGCGGCGCCAGCGTCTTGTGACCCGCCGCCTGAGAACTGATACCGATCACATGCACGTCATTATCCACCGCATCCTGTGCCGCCTCCGCCGGTGTCTGGAACAGGGGGCCGACATCAACGTCGAAGCCGATGTCCGCAAACGCCGTTGCAATCACCTTCGCACCCCGGTCATGGCCATCCTGACCCATTTTAACAACCAGCATGCGCGGGCGGCGCCCTTCGGCCTCGGCAAACTCCTCGACAGATTTCTGGATCGCCGCGAAACCTTCGTCGCCCTCGTATGCCGCGCCGTAAACACCCGCGAGCGTTTTGACTTCCGCGCGATGACGCCCGAAGGTTTTTTCCATGGCCATGCTGATCTCTCCCACTGTGGCGCGCGCACGCGCGGCCTCTACCGCTGCTTCCAGCAAATTCCCCCCTTCCGAGGCCCGGCGCGTCAGCTCGGCCAGGGCCGCGTCGCAAGCGGTGCCATCCCGGCTGGCGCGGATATCCTCTAATCGGGCAATCTGGCTTTCCCGTACCGCGGCATTGTCGATGTCCAGAATGTCGATCGGGTCTTCCTGTGCGCGGCGGTATTTGTTCACACCGACAATCACCTCGGTGCCACGGTCGATGCCCGCCTGGCGGGTTGCCGCCGCTTCTTCGATGCGCAGCTTGGGCATGCCGGAACCGACGGCCTTGGTCATCCCGCCCATCTCCTCGACTTCTTCAATCAGCTTCCATGCCGCATCCGCCAGATCGGCCGTCAGCTTTTCGACGTAATAGGAGCCCGCCAGAGGGTCGACCACATTGGTCACCCCTGTTTCTTCCTGAAGGATCAACTGGGTGTTGCGCGCAATCCGGCTGGAATTCTCCGTAGGCAGCGCAATCGCCTCGTCGAGTGCGTTTGTATGAAGAGACTGGGTTCCTCCCAAAACCGCGCTCATGGCTTCATATGCCGTGCGAATGACGTTGTTGTAGGGGTCCTGTTCCTGAAGGCTGACCCCGGAGGTCTGGCAATGCGTCCGCAGCATCGAGGATTTGGGGTTTTTCGGCTCAAACTCCTGCATGATCCGGCTCCAAAGAAGCCGTGCCGCCCGCAGCTTGGCCGCCTCCATGAAAAAATTCATGCCAATCGCAAAGAAGAACGACAGACGACCGGCGAATTTGTCCACATCCATGCCGCGCGCGATCGCCGCACGGACATATTCCCGACCGTCCGCCAGGGTGAAGGCGAGCTCCTGCACGAGGTTAGCGCCGGCCTCCTGCATGTGGTAGCCCGAAATCGAGATCGAGTTGAATTTCGGCATATGATCGGAGGTGTATTCGATGATGTCCGCGATGATGCGCATCGATGGCTCGGGCGGATAGACATAGGTATTGCGGACCATGAACTCCTTGAGAATGTCGTTCTGAATGGTGCCGGACAATACGGATTTGTCGTGGCCCTGCTCTTCTCCGGCCACGATGAAACTGGCGAGGATCGGGATCACCGCCCCATTCATCGTCATGGAAACGGAGACCTTGTCCAGCGGGATACCGTCAAATAGGATCTTCATATCCTCGATACTGTCAATCGCAACACCAGCCTTGCCGACGTCGCCCTCAACCCGCGGGTGATCGCTGTCATATCCCCGGTGTGTCGCCAGATCGAAAGCCACCGAAACACCCTGCTGTCCGGCGGCAAGCGCCCGTCGGTAGAAGGCATTGCTTTCCTCGGCAGTGGAAAATCCGGCATATTGGCGAATGGTCCACGGGCGGCCGGCGTACATGGTCGCCTTCACCCCGCGCGTGTAAGGCGCTTCCCCCGGGACCGAACCCAGATGATCCAGGCCCGCGATGTCTTCTGCGGTGTATACCGGCTGAACCTCGATGCCTTCGAGGGTCTGCCACGTCAGATCATCCAGTGTCTTGCCGCGCAGTTCCGCCTTAGCCAGGTCGCGCCACTTGTCTGTCTTCGAACTCATCTCCGTGTCCTTTTATCTGGGCACCGGGTGGCAGGGTTTTCCCTGCTCTTCTCCGGTCTTGATCCTCTGTCAGCGTGGCGATGCCATCCGCACCGGCGGTCAGCCACATCATGTCGTCTGCATAGACTTCGCGCAGGGCCGCATGGTCTTCTGTCGTGAAGGGTTTCCAACGGTCCATGCCAAACGGCAGGACGTTGCTCGCATCCCCCCGGTCCGCAAGAACGCGGCGCAGTTCGGGCAATTTCGGCGCGCGGTTGAGCCAGTGCCGGTCCGTGTCCATCGGCGCATCCACGCCAGCCCCGCGCGCCAAAAGCACCTCCGGGCGACCACAGAACGTCTCGAACGGCATGACCCTGATGTGGACGCCGGGGACCGCACAGCCGAGATCCGTGATCACGTCACGCCACCCCCGGCGCGATTGCGCGATGGTCCTGAGCTTGTCGCGATCCGGCACCGCGTATCCGCGGGCAACGCCATAGGACAGCGCCGAGCTCCAGTAGAGCTCCAGGCTGCGCGGGCTGATCATGATCGTCGATACCTGCCCTTCGAAGGCGCGGGCAAAGCGGGCCATCCGCTCGCCAATGCCGGGATAAAGACGGCCCGTCCGCAGGTTTTCCCGCACCGTTCCGATCATGTTCGCGTCACTGACGACAAGGGTTTTCAGCCCACGCGCGCGCGCCGCCGTCAGCTGGAGCTGTACGCGCCCCTCTGCGCGCCGGCGCAGATCCCGACCCGTACAGACTTCCGGCCGTGGCACGATGCCGGAGAACAGACCGCGCCGCGTCCGGCCGGGGCCCCAGTACCCAATTTGCGCCTCCGCCAGCGGTTCCGCGTGGCGATGCATGTAATCCTGGAAACTCGTTGTCCCGGTGCGATGAGCACCAATATGAAGAATAACGTCCATGACGCGTCTGACCCGATGAGCAGCGACCGCCCCGACCGGCCTGTAAGATGGGGAGAGCGTCATCATAGCACCCAACCCCTTGCCGCAATTTTAATGGTAAATATGCGCGTATTGCCCATCGCATATCCTGCACACCGCCTTATATTGGTCCTAACAGGAGACGCGATGAAACGAATATTACCCCTTGTTCTGGCGTGTTTTTTTGCCAATGCACCAGCCGCGCAAACAGCCGAAGCGGAGTTGCCCGAAATGCTGTTCGTGACCATGGAAGACGCCGATTTAAAGCAATTTATTTGGAAAAAACGCCCCGTTGTGGTCTTCGCGGACAGCGAAAACAACCCTGCATACATCGAACAGATGCGGCTGTTGCACGAGCGGGAGGAAGAGTTGGATGCCCGCGACGTGGTTGTCATCACCGACACCGACCCGGATGCGAAATCCGATTTGCGGCAAAAGCTGCGTCCGCGCGGCTTCATGTTGGTGCTGATCGGCAAAGATGGCGGCGTGAAACTGCGCAAACCCTTCCCGTGGGACGTGCGTGAAATATCCCGCAGCATCGACAAGATGCCCATGCGCCAACGCGAAATCCGAGAGCAAAAAGACCGCGCGATCGGGCGGTAAGGCAACTGCGAGGTTTCAGCGGCGCGGGACATGGGCGTTATTCGAACTCCAGTATCACGTCATCCACGGCGAGGCTGTCGCCCGCGGTTGCATTGACCTTCGACACCACGCCTTTTCGTTCAGCACGCAGGATGTTTTCCATTTTCATCGCCTCAATGGTGCAGAGCGCTTGCCCGTCCTGCACTTCGTCCCCAACGGCTACGTCCAGCTTCACGATCAGCCCCGGCATCGGGCACAGCAGCATCTTGGAGGTATCGGGCGGCAGTTTTTCCGGCATTTTCCGCGCAAGCTCTGCCTGACGGGGCGTGCGCACATGCACTTTCATATCCGCGCCCCGGGCCCGGATGCGAAAACCGCCGCTGATTTTGCCCACTTTCAGGACAAGAGGCGCATCGCCCACGGTCATCAGCGCCAATTGATCGCCCGGCGTCCAATTGCCACTCACACGCAAAGCCGTGCCGCCCTCGAACGTGACGGTAGAGCCCTCCTGATCCGCCGCGATGCTCACGTCATAGGATTGTCCCTGCATCGACACGTTCCAGTCCGTGCCGACCTTGCGCTCGTGATTGTCCATGCGTCCCGACACCCGGGCGCGTCGTATCTCGGCTACCCTGTGCATCGCGGCACAGGCAGCGGCAATACGGTGCAACTCCGCATTATCGAGTTGAACCCCCTCGAACCCGTCGGGATATTCCTCCGCGATAAAGGCCGTGGTCATATCGCCGGACACGAATTTCGGGTGATCCATCACCGCTGAAAGAAATGGCAGGTTGTGCCCGATCCCTTCGACCTCGAAACTGTCGAGCGCCACACGCATGCGTTCAATCGCTTCGCCCCGAGTCGGCGCCCAGGTGCACAGCTTGGCAATCATCGGGTCGTAATACATGCTGATCTCGCCGCCCTCGTAAACGCCCGTGTCATTGCGCACCACATGCGTGTCCTCGGTCACTTCCGCAGGCGGCCGGTAACGGGTCAGACGCCCGATGGAGGGCAGAAACCCGCGATAGGGGTCCTCCGCATAAAGCCTGTTCTCAATCGCCCATCCCGTCAGTTTCACGTCGTCCTGCGTGATCGAGAGTTTTTCACCATCTGCAATACGGATCATCTGTTCCACGAGGTCGACTCCGGTGATCAGCTCCGTGACAGGGTGTTCCACCTGAAGGCGTGTGTTCATCTCGAGGAAGTAAAAATTCTTACTCCCGTCGACGATGAACTCGACAGTGCCGGCGGAGGTGTAGCCTACCGCCTGTGCAAGGGCGACGGCCTGCTCCCCCATCGCCTTACGGGTTGCTTCGTCCAGGAACGGGCTGGGCGCTTCCTCGACAACTTTCTGGTTGCGCCGCTGGATCGAGCATTCCCGCTCGCCCAGATAAATCCCGTTGCCATGGGCATCGCACAACACCTGGATTTCGATGTGCCGCGGCTGCGTCACAAATTTTTCGATAAAAATCCGGTCGTCGCCAAAAGAACTGGCAGCTTCGTTCTTGGAGGATTGGAAGCCCTCGCGGGCCTCCGCGTCATTCCAGGCGATACGCATCCCCTTGCCACCGCCCCCTGCAGAGGCCTTGAGCATCACCGGGTACCCTATTTCCGTGGAAATTTTCACCGCTTCGTCGGCGTCTTCGATCAGCCCCATGTACCCCGGCACGGTGCTGACGCCAGCCTCCTGCGCGATCTTCTTGGAGGTGATCTTGTCCCCCATCTTTTCGATCGCGCCCTTGGGTGGCCCAACAAATGCGACGCCGGCATCGGTCAGGGCCTCGGCAAACTTGGCATTTTCGGACAGGAACCCGTACCCTGGATGCACAGCCTGCGCGCCAGACGCGCGGATGGCCTCCATCACCTTGTCAATCACGATATAGGACTGGTTTGCGGGTGGTGGTCCGATGCGCACAGCTTCATCGGCCATCTGCACGTGCAGCGCCTGCTTGTCCGCATCGGAATAGATCGCGACCGTTTCGATCCCCATCTTTCGGGCTGTTTTGATGACGCGGCAAGCGATCTCGCCGCGATTGGCGATCAGGATCTTATTGAACATGGGATGTCCTTTTGGCAGTGCGATTGAGAGGATGTATCAGACATAAAAAACGCCGCGCGTGGGCTGCACGCGCGCCGGGTCTGTTAGCGAAAACTCTGTAGCGAGTGGCTTTAGTTACACTTGCTTGGGTAAAGCTGGCAGTACGCGACGTTGCCTGCAGCCCCGACGGCTGCCCCTTGCAATGCGCTGTGTCCGGTGACAACGGCCGTGCCGGCACCGATGGCCGCGCCGCCAACCGCCTGTTCACCAAGCGTGTCGCCACAGGCTGCGAGACCTGCGCAGGCAGTAAGGGCAAGTATGAAACCTTTGATAGGCATTTTGAACATCCTTTGTTTTTGACCACTACCACGGGATTAACGCCCCGTGGACTTTCAGGTTCCGTCGCTGTGCAGTACCCCATCAAAAAGGCGGGCAGTGAGAACGCATGCGCGTCGCACTGCCCGCCAGGGGAAGGGGTACGAATAGTGTACACAGACACGGTGCGGGGATATTCGCGCGCGGCTGCAAACACCACAATACCCGTGTGAGTTGAATTATCTACCCTTTTTCGGCATGACAGGCTCTCATGAGCCATGCCCCGCCTGTGGTGTCCGGTTTCAGGCAAGAACACGCCGATCACCCCTCGAATGCTTCGGGAAATGACTGCCGTGCCACCCGCTCGTCGATTACCAGCAGGGCCGCGTAGTCGGCAGGATCGAAGGAATCTTCGGCGGGAATCACTTCGCGGCCGAACAGCCACGACAAGCGGCCTGCATCGAGGTTGCCGCGTTCGAAGGGTTCGGTGCCGAAATGCTCCCACAACGCCTTAAAGAATGCAGCGTCCGCCCGCCGGTCGGCGGGCTTGCGGTCCTTGAAGCGCGCGCGCTCGGTCAACGGCGTGACGCCGCGCGGATTAAACCTGCGAAGTGTGAACTGGTAATCTGTGCCGGCCAATCGACCCGGGAACCCGCGGTGTTTCAGCATATCGTCCCCCGCCGCGATGGGACGTTTGTGGTCGGGACAGGCCGCAGGGCCTGCCCCGTCGTCATCCTACTTATATTTGCCGGAATAGGTCGGCTCTGTCGAGATCGGCTCAGGGTCGACCACAACGAATTCTTCCTGCTCGTTCGCGCAAGCAGCCACGAGGGCAACAAAGCCCAGTGTTGCCAACAGTTTGATGCTCTTGGACATCGGTTTCTCCTGTCACTTTCAGTGCTGGGCAATTGCGGAAAATCCCTGCAATTGACCGGTTCTTTGTCGAAGATGCCCTTCGGCACCCTCTCCGTCACCATACGATGATTGCGCTGCAAGGGAAATGTTAACAGCGCCAATCCGCCACCCTGTGCCCAGAAAGCCGCAAACTTCCGCTTGCATTCACTATGCTGCGCAACATGTTGTGCTACAATCATAATCCCTCCCAAATGCAAGATCCGGAAGTGACCCGAAAGACATCGATGAACTGTGTCGCATCGGGGTCGGACTGACCAAATTCAACCGGTCGGTCCAGCAACGTCACCGCAACGACATCCGCGGAGAGCGCGAATTCCGACAGGTACGGCAGAGCAACCTGCGCGCATAGATACGCCAAATCCCCCTCGGCATCGGCAAAGGAAACGGTGCCGCCGAGCCTCGAAATATCAGGGGCCAGAAACCTGAACCGCACCCAGGCCTCGGCACCAACCTCGTCAACCAGCACCTCGTATAGCTCGAGTGGCTGGCCCGATGGCACCTCGATCACCGGGTGCACCGCGAAACTGGCCGTAAAGGCAAATGCTGCCACGAAGCTCACGGTGCCACCTGAGTGCTGAGGTCGCGATCTACAAAGACAGGCCGCAGCCGCACGCCGTTGACCGCGCCCGTCTCAGCATACGGAACTGTGAACGCATGATTTTGCCGAACCCGGGTCATGACGCGTCTCTTCGCTTGGCAAGGCAATCGATCTCGACCCGCGCGCCCACCGCTAACGCCGTCACCCCGACCGTCGTGCGCGCAGGCAGGCGGTCGGGTGGAAAGAAGCTTTTGTAGGTCATGTTGAAAGCATCGTAGTCCTGCTCGAACGCCGTCAGGTAACAGCGGCACTGCACAACATCGCCGAGGTCCAGATCCAGCCCGGCCAGAACGGTTTGCAGATTCTGCATGACCTGCCGGGTCTGTGCCGCGATTCCGTCAGCCAGCGGCGCATCCGGCGCCCCCGGTACGGTCGGCATCTGACCCGTCAGCATGACCCAGCCACCGGCCTCGACCGCATGCGAAAACGGCGCCACATGTGTCGGCGCGGTATCGACGTTATGAAACACGGGCATAAGCAGGCATCCTTCAGAGCGGGATATTGTCGTGCTTCTTCCACGGCATCTGCCCCTGCTTGTTGCGCAGGGAGGCAAAAGCGCGGGCGATCCGCTTACGCGTTGTCCGCGGCATGATCACCTCGTCCACGAAGCCCCGCTCGGCCGCGACGAAGGGGTTGGCAAAGCGCTCCTCGTAATCCGCCGTATGTTTGGCAAGCTTCTCCGGATCGCCCAGATCGGCGCGGTGAATAATCTCTGTCGCGCCCTTTGCCCCCATCACTGCGATTTCGGCAGTGGGCCAAGCATAATTGAAGTCTGATTTCAGGTGTTTCGAGGCCATCACGTCGTAGGCACCGCCATAAGCCTTGCGGGTGATGACAGTTACCATGGGCACGGTGGCCTGCCCGTAGGCGAACAGCAGTTTCGCGCCGTGTTTGATCACGCCGCCGTACTCCTGACTGGTCCCGGGCAGAAAACCCGGCACGTCAACAAGTGTCAAAAGCGGAATCTCGAAGGCGTCGCAAAACCGCACGAAGCGCGCGGCTTTGCGCGAGCTGTCGATGTCCAGACATCCGGCGAGAACCATGGGCTGGTTTGCCACCACCCCGATCGTACGCCCTTCGAGCCGGATAAATCCGGTAATGATGTTGCGCGCGAAATCCTCCTGTATCTCATAAAAATCACCCTCGTCACCCAGCTTCAGGATCAATTCCTTCATGTCGTAAGGGGTGTTGGGATTTTCCGGAATCAGCGTATCCAGCGATGCCTCCGCCCTGTCAGGATCATCAAAGAACGGGCGCACGGGAGGTTTCTCGCGGTTACTGGAAGGCAGGAAGTCGACGAGCCGGCGCACTTCGGCGAGCGCCTCGACATCATTTTCAAATGCCGCATCGGCCACGGAGGATTTCTTGGTATGCGTGCCCGCACCGCCAAGTTCTTCTGCCGTGACCTGTTCATTCGTGACCGTTTTGACCACGTCCGGCCCCGTGACAAACATGTAGGAACTGTCCTTGACCATGAAAATGAAATCGGTCATCGCCGGGGAGTACACCGCGCCACCGGCACATGGCCCCATGATGACGCTGATCTGCGGGATAACGCCGGAGGCCATGATATTGCGCTGAAACACCTCCGCGTAGCCCGCAAGACTGGCGACACCTTCCTGAATGCGCGCGCCGCCGGAATCATTGATCCCGATCACAGGTGCGCCATTCTGCACCGCCATATCCATGATCTTGCAGATTTTCTGCGCATGGGATTCCGACAGCGACCCGCCAAACACCGTGAAATCCTGACTGAACACATAGACCAGACGTCCGTTAATCGTGCCCCAGCCGGTCACAACGCCATCGCCCGCAGGTTTTTGTTTTTCCATCCCAAAGTCGGTGCAGCGATGGGTCACGAACATATCGAATTCTTCAAAGCTGCCCTCGTCAAGCAACAGGTCCAGCCTTTCGCGCGCTGTCAGCTTGCCGCGACTGTGTTGCGCGTCAATTCGCCGTTGACCACCCCCCATGCGGGCCGTCTCGCGGCGTTCTTCGAGCTGATGTAAAATATCTTTCATGGCGCCCTCGCTTCTTGGTTAAGGTGCAGCATACCCAACGAAGCTTGCGGATCGAAGGGCTTTTTGGAATATTTGCAAATCCTTTGCACACATCGCGTTGCAAATTGAATAATTGCAAACTCAGCCTGAACGCATAGCTGGTATGCGTGGACAACAAAACCAACCTACCCTAACTAAGGCAGATGAACACCGCGCCCGTCATTCGGTTTCTGGACCGAACCACCCCACCACATATTGCAACGCTCATCCTTCTTGCAGGCATGTCCGCAATGGTCATGAACATGTTCCTGCCGAGCTTGCCCAATATGACGGCGTACTACCAGACCGATTACGGGCTGATGCAGTTGTCGGTGGGGCTGTATCTTGGGATCAGCGCGGTCTTGCAGATTTTCATCGGCCCGGTGTCAGACAGGTTCGGACGCAGACCCGTCATCCTGTGGGGCATCGGCATCTACCTGATCGCAACCATCGGCTGCATCTTCGCACCCACCGCCGAAATCTTCCTGGTCTTCCGCATGTGTCAGGCAATGGTGGCCGTGGCCATGGTGCTGAGCCGCGCGGCGGTCAGGGATATGTTTGATCAGGATCAGGCCGCCTCGATGATCGGATATGTCACAATGGGCATGGCCATCGTGCCCATGATCAGCCCGATGTTCGGAGGTATCCTTGACGAGTTATTCGGCTGGAGAGCAAATTTCTGGGCGTTACTGGTGCTGGGAGCGCTGGTCTTGTGGCTGACATGGGCAGACATGGGGGAGACCGCCGTAAAGAGCGACAAGAGCCTGACCCAACAGTTTGCAGAGTATCCCGAACTGCTGGTCTCGCCGCGCTTCTGGGGCTACTCGCTGGCCGCCAGCTTCTGTTCCGGCGCCTTCTTCGCCTACCTGGGGGGTGGGCCGTTCGTGGGCTCCGTTGTCTTTGGGATGTCGCCCTTCTGGGTCGGTATTTTCTTTGGCGCGCCAGCGGTCGGCTACTTCTTCGGCAATATGTTCACCGGGCTGCTGGCCCAAAAAGTCGGCATCAACAAGCTGGTGCTTATCGGTTGCCTGATCAACGCGACCGGCGTTGCGCTGTCGCTGATCATCTTTCTGCTGGGCGTGGGCAGCCCGCTCAGCTTTTTCGGCCTGATGACATTTGTCGGTCTGGGGAACGGTCTGGTCATCCCCAACGCCACAGCCGGCATGCTGTCCGTGCGCCCGCATCTGGCTGGCACCGCATCCGGGCTGGGTGGCGCCATCATGATTGGCGGCGGCGCTGCCCTCAGTGTCCTGGCCGGCGCCTTGCTGGGGCCTGATACCGGTGCCTTCCCCCTGCTGTACATCATGCTGGCCACGTCGCTGTCCGCAGTGGTGTCGATCCTGATGGTGTATCGTCGCGAACGTCGCCTTGCGCTGCAATCGTAAGAAAACCGGCGGCCGGTTAGGAATGCATTAACCAAGAGACTTCACCTTGCCCAAAGATATTTGCAAATGTAGGTGTCGCGAATCTGCAAAGTTGCAAAGCCACCGGGGAAGGGCAGCGGACCATGGCCACACAAAAACTCTACGCGGGCACCAAACTGCGCGAAGTGCGTACACGGCTGGGTCACACGCAAAAGGATTTTGCCGCCAAACTGGGCGTGTCCCTGCCCTATCTGAACCAGATGGAGAACAACAATCGGCCCGTCTCCACCACTGTTGTCCTTTCGCTGGCACAGGAGTTCGGCCTTGATGTGACAGAGCTGAGCGCGGGGGACAGCGAGCGGCTGGTCAGCGACATGCGCGAAGCCATTGCCGACCCGCTTTTTGCCGACGTTCTGCCCCCCGTCGCCGATCTCAGGCTGGCGGCATCAAATGCCCCGGCATTCGCGCATGCCTTTCTGGAACTGCATCGCAGCTACCGCCAGATGCAGGAACGCCTTGCCTCCCTTGACGAAGCACTCGGGCGTGAGGACGCACGCGCCACTCCCAGCCCATGGGAGGAAGTGCGCGATTTCTTCCACTACTGCGACAACTATATTGATGCCGTGGACCGCGCCGCCGAGCATTTCGCGGGCAAGGAGGGTGCGCCCCGCAACATCCGTGTCGCGGCCGTATCCGCCCTGGGTAACAGCGGCGTCTCCGTAAGCTTCACGGATACGGACAGATTGCGCAGTTTTGATGAAGACACCGGCGCGTTGACGCTGTCCAGACGCGCGCCGCCCGAAAGCCAGACCTTCCAGCTGCTGCTTCAGGTCGCGCTCGTCAAACAGGATGCCCTGCTGGAGGCGACACTCGATCTCGCCCGGTTCCAGTCCACCGAAGCGCGGGCCATCGCAAAGATCGGTTTGGCCAACTATTTCGCGGGGGCCGCCTTGATGCCCTACACGGTTTTTCAGCAGGAAGCGCGCGATTGCAGGCACGATGTCGAAGCGCTGGCCGGGCATTTCGGCGCCTCAATCGAGCAGGTTGCGCATCGCTTGTCCACACTGCAACGGCCCGGCGCAAAGGGTATTCCCTTCTTCTTCGTCCGCGTTGATCAGGCCGGAACAATCACCAAACGCCACTCCGCGACGCGGCTGCAGTTTGCACGGTTCGGCGGCGCCTGTCCGCTGTGGAACGTGCACCGCGCCTTTGAGCAACCGGGCAGGTTTCTACGCCAGCTGGCGGAAACGCCCGATGGTGTACGCTACATCAATCTGGCCCGCGACGTCTCGAAACCGGCGGGCAGGTTTGGCGCACCGGTCAGGCGGTACGCCATCGCACTTGGATGCGAGGTCCGCCACGCGCGCGATCTGATTTACGCCGACGGCATGGATCTGGGTCGCGACGGCGCGTTTGAGCCCATCGGTATCTCGTGCCGTATCTGCGAACGCGCCCAGTGTCACCAACGAGCGGTGCCACCGCTGGAGCGCAAACTGCGTGTCGATCCGAACGTCAGGGGTTTGCTGCCCTATCAGGTGGATTAGGCGACCCCCCCTGCACTTACCTTTTTGAACGACGCCACCCGGCTTTTGACGCGGCCTCGGCCGAACAGAACCAGCGCTCACCCTTGCCGACGTGAATATGCGTGCGCGCATAAAAATGCTGGCCGGGACTGTGATAAATCAGCGCGCCACTGCTGGCGACGTTGCCCTTGATATCGCAGCCGGTTTCCGATGGCTCCCGCCGGGCGGCGCGTGTCTCGCGAAAGTGCGACGGCGCCTGCACGCGGCTGGCGCGCAACCCGAGGGCCTGCACCGCGGCACCTTTCTCCGCCAGAACATAGTCCTGCGAATAGCGCTGATAGGCAAAGGCCAGGCCCGCGCTGACCAGAACATCGGCGATGTCCTGCCCCTGTATGTGGCAGCGGGCAACCGTGCGTCCGTAGCGATCAACCGCCAGAGGCTCGCAAGTCGCGGTGCGACCGCCGAACACCCGCTCCACTTCCGACGTGACCCAGGCGCCGCACCGCCACCGGGTGCCCTGGGCCGTGGTACATTGCTGGTCAGCTTCGGGCGCGTCGATGCCGAACAACCTGATGCGGGTACCTCCCACATCCACCGTGTCGCCATCAATCACGCGCAGCGGTCCGGACAGGGTTTCCCCTGCCTCAGACAAGGACGGCCCCCAGCAAAGCACAACCAACAACAAGAGGTATATCATACGCATGCGGCCGATATGACGCACGGCCGGTGGCGGAACAATGGCATTTGTTAACCTTGGTTACCCGATGGTTACCGTTGGGAGGTTTTCCAGTCGGGATGTATCCACGGTCTTTCATTGGAGCGCGGCAAGGCAGGTTTGCCCAGAAGATGATCCGAAACCTTCTCCCCGACCATGATTGACGGTGCATTCAGGTTCCCGTTGGTGATGCGCGGGAAGATACTGCTATCGGCCACGCGCAGGCCCTCGACCCCGATCACGCGGGCTTCTGGGTCCACCACGGCGTCAGGGTCATCCGCGCGCCCCATCCGGCAGGTCCCGCAGGGGTGATAGGCGCTTTCCGCGTGTTCGGCGATGAAGGCATCCAGTTCGGCGTCCGATTGCACCGCTGCACCCGGCTGGATCTCATGTTTGACAAAAGGTTTGAACGCATCCTGGGCGAAGATCTCGCGGGTCAGCCGGATGCAGCGCCTGAAATCCACCCAATCCTCGGGCGTGGACATGTAGTTGAAGAAAATCCGGGGCGGGTCAGCAGGATCCGACGACGCCAGCGTCACCGTCCCGCGGGATGGCGAGCGCATCGGGCCGACATGCGCTTGGAATCCGTGCCCATCCGCTGCAATCTTGCCGTCATAGCGCACCGCGATTGGCAGGAAATGATACTGGATATCCGGATACTCGACGCCCGCTTGCGACCGGATGAATGCGGCGCTTTCAAACTGGTTGGACGCCCCCATGCCGGTCTTTGTAAAGAGCCATTGCGCGCCGATCAGACCCTTGGAAAAGAGGTTCCAGTGCTTATAGAGCGTGATGGGCTGGCTTGCCGCCATCTGCATGTATAGCTCCAGGTGGTCCTGGAGGTTGCGCCCGACGCCCGCCCGATCGGCGACCACATCGATACCATGCTCTGCCAGATGTGCGCCCGGGCCGATACCCGACAGCATCAGCAGCTTGGGCGAATTGATGGAGGACGCAGCAAGCACCACCTCGCGCGTTGCGTGAATGATCTCGCGACGCCCGCCCTGGAGGATTTCAACCCCCGTCGCCTTGCCGTCTTCGATCACGACCCGCTGCGCCAGCCCGTTGACAAGGGAGCAGTTCGGCCGTTTCAGCGCGGGGCGCAGATAGGCGTTTGCCGCCGACCAGCGTCGCCCCTGCCACACCGTTTGCTCCATGGGGCCGAAGCCCTCCTGCTTCTGACCGTTGTAATCCCCGGTTGCTTCGTAACCGGCCTGCTGCCCGGCATCGACAAAGGCCTTGAAAAGCGGGTTTTTTCGCGGGCCGCGGCTGACATGCAAGGGACCATCCGAACCCCGCCACGTGGTGTCACCTCCATGCCCACCGTCGTGCCAGGTCTCCATCCGTTTGTAATAGGGCAGGACATCCGCGTAGGACCACCCGAGCGCGCCCTCTTTCGCCCAATGGTCGAAATCCCGGGCATGCCCGCGCACGTAGACCATGCCGTTGATACTGGAGGAGCCACCGATCACCTTGCCTCTCGGACAGGCAAGACGCCGGTTGTTCAGATGCGGCTCGGGCTCGGACGTGAACCCCCAGTCATAGCGCTTCATGTTCATCGGATATGACAGCGCGGCCGGCATCTGGATAAAGGGCCCCACGTCCGAGCCGCCATGTTCGATGACAATCACCGATGCTCCGGCCTCGCTGAGCCGGTAAGCCATTGCGCAGCCCGCGCTGCCCGCCCCTACAATTACAAATTCCGCTTGCATTATCTCGTCTCACTCAGCCTCAAAGCGCCGCGCGGCACGCGCATGAAAAATGGCGTGCGCGAACGCGCTCCTTTGGATCACATTCATTCAGAAAGGCGCTTCCAGATCGCCCATGCGCACATAGACAGATTTCAGCTGGCTATAATGCTCGATGGCCGCCTTCGAGTTTTCCCGCCCGATACCCGAGGCTTTTGATCCCCCGAAGGGCGCCTCAACCGGCGCATCGTTATAGGTGTTGATGTAGCACGTGCCCGCTTCGAACCCTGCGGCGATACGATGCGCGCGCGCCAGATCACGCGTAAAGACACCCGCCGCCAGTCCAAATTCTGTATCGTTGGCGCGCCGCAGGACATCGGCTTCATCGTCGAAATCCAGCACCGCCATCACCGGTCCGAAAATCTCTTCGCGCGCAATGGTCATCTCGTCGGTCACATCCGCAAACACCGTCGGCTGGATGTAATATCCATCCCGTTCCATCTGCGCCCCGCCCGTCACCAGACGCGCGCCTTCCGACTTTCCTGTCGCGATGTAGCCCAGCACGATATCCTTCTGGCGCTCGGAGACCATCGGACCGAAGCTTGTGTCGGGGTCCATCGGGTCGCCGATACGTGCATTTGCAAGCCGCTCGCTGAGACGTTGCAGGAAGGCGTCCTTGATGTCCCGATGCACAAAAACGCGGGTGCCGTTCGAGCACACCTGACCCGACGAGTAGAAGTTCCCCAGAATAGCACCGCTCACGGCGTTCTCGATGTCCGCATCCTCAAAGACGATCAGCGGCGACTTGCCGCCCAGTTCCATGGTCACGTGTTTGATACCGTCGGCGGCGGCAGCATATACCTTGCGCCCCGTGGGAACCGAGCCGGTGAGCGACACCTTGTCGACACGCGGATCACTGACCAGCGCGCCCCCAACCTCGCCCATGCCCTGAACGACATTGTACAGACCCGCGGGCAAACCCGCCTCATGCAGGATTTCAGCCACTTTCAGGGCACAAAGCGGTGTCGTTTCAGAGGGTTTGAAGATGGTGGCATTGCCGCAGGCCAAGGCCGGTGCCCCCTTCCAGCAAGCAATCTGCGTGGGATAGTTCCAGGCACCGATTCCCACGCAGAGCCCGAGCGGTTCGCGCCGCGTGTAGACCCAGTCTTCACCGAGCTGGATGTGCTCTCCTGTGAGCGTGGCGGCCATCCCGCCGAAATATTCCAGCGCGTCCGCCCCGCTGGTGGCATCCACCACGCTGGTTTCCTGGTAAGGCTTGCCGGTGTCATAGGTTTCGAGAACCGACAGCGCGTGATTGCGCGCGCGCATCATGTCGGCGGCCCGTCGCAAGATGCGGCCCCGCTCTGTTCCGGTCATGGCTGCCCATGCTGTTTGCGCGGTCCGGGCGCTGGTCACAGCCTTGTCGATGATTGCTGGCGTGGCGGCGTGGACTGTCGCGATCACCTCGCCCGTCGCGGGATAAACAACATCAATCGGCGTGCCGGCTGTATCTTCGACATAGGCACCGCCGATAAAGTGGCTGGCCGTGGGTTGGGTTGGATAGGTCATTGGTTTTCCTGCCTCCGGCGGGGATATTTTAAAACCAGAGAAGCGGTTCATTCGCCTCTGGGGAAACGTTTGCTGTCTTCGAGAATGTTGAGGTCCATATGGTTGCGCATGTACTGTTCAGACGCGTCACGCAGGGGTTGGTAGTCCCACGGGTAATATCCGCCCTGGCGCAAAGCATCGTAGACAACCCAGCGACGCGCCTGGCTTTTCCGGACATCTGCATCAAAGCGTGCGAGGTCCCATCTGTCCTCGGATTTTGCCCGCAGTGTCTGCACCGTGCCTTGATGCCGGGCCACATCCGCAAGATTTTTCAGCTCATGGGGATCAGCATCGAGATCAAAGAGCTGATCGGGGTCGAGAGTGCAGCGGTTGTACTTCCATTTTCCGTATCGCAACGAGACCATCGGCGCGTAGGACGCTTCGGCGGCGTATTCCATCGCGACGGGTTCGGTGCGCGCCTGTCCCTGTCCCATGGGCACAAGCGATATACCCGTCGTCCAGTCCTTCACCTCGTCCATCGACACGCCTGCGAGGTCGCAGAGCGTCGGGCAGACGTCGATGTTGGAGACAGGCGCGGTCTGCAGGCCCGGGGTCATCTGCGGGGCGGAGATCATCAGCGGAACCCGCGAAGAGCCCTCGAAGAAGGACATTTTGAACCACAGGCCACGTTCGCCCAGCATATCGCCATGGTCCGAGACGAACAGGATGATGGCTTCTTGCCGGGTGTCGTCCAGCGTCTGCAGGATGTCGCCGATCTTGTCATCCAGATAGCTGATATTGGCGAAATAGGCCTGACGTGATCTGCGGATATCTTCCTCGGTGATCTCGAAACTGCGCCAGTCATTGGCATCGAAAATGCGTTGGCTGTGCGGGTCCTGGTTCTCATAGTCGAAGGCCGGGACGTCGGGCAGCAGATGTTCGCAACCCTCGTAGATATCCCAGTATTTCTGGCGTGCGACATAGGGATCATGCGGATGCGTGAAGCTGACGGTCAGGCACCAGGGGCGCGTATCCGCACCCCGCGACAAATCGTACAGCTTGCGCGTGGCGTTGTAGGCGACCTCGTCGTCGTATTCCATCTGGTTGGAGATTTCCGCAACGCCGGCGCCGGTGACCGACCCCATGTTGTGATACCACCAGTCGATCCTTTCGCCCGGCTTGCGGTAATCGGGCGTCCAGCCGAAATCGGCCGGGTAGATATCCGTGGTCAGACGCTCCTCGAACCCGTGCAATTGGTCCGGGCCGACGAAATGCATCTTGCCCGACAGGCATGTCTGATATCCTGCCCGGCGCAGATGGTGCGCGTAGGTCGGCACGGACGATGGAAATTCGGCCGCATTGTCATAGACACCGGTTGCCGAGGGTAATTGCCCCGACATAAAAGCGGCGCGTCCCGGAGCACAGAGGGGAGAGGCCGTGTATGCGTTGCGAAACCGCGTTGACCTTGCCGCGAGCTTCTTGAGGTTGGGCGCGTGCAGCCAATCGGCCGGGCCATCCGGAAACAGCGTGCCGTTCAGCTGATCGACCATCAATATAAGGATGTTCGGGCGGGTCACCGGTCGACCTCCAGCAAGGTGTTCAGCGCGTTGAGCGCCCGTTCCCGCGCCGCGTCCGGACTATGCGATTGTGACAAGGCTGCGCGCAGGTACAGCCCGTCAATCAGCGCCGCCATCGTTTCCGCCACGGTTTCGGCATCACCGCTTAGCGGGCGCAGCGCATGGCACAGGTTGGATTGCAAACGCCGCTGATAAAGATGCAGCAACCGCGACATCTGCGGGCTCGTCGGTGCTTGCGCATAAAGGGTCATCCAGGCGCTTACGGTATCCGGAGAGAAACAGGTGGGCGAGAAGCTTGCTTCGATCAGGGCAACGGCGCGGGCCTTTGGCGTGCGCGCCGTTGCCAGCTCGCGCCGAACTTCACTGCCGAAGTCGCGCAAAATCTGGCGCATGGCGGCGAGAAAGATCTGATCCTTTCCGCCGAAATAGTGATGGGCGAGTGCCGAGGACATGCCAGCGCGTTTCGCGATCTGACCCACGGTCACGTCCAGCGATCCCTTGGAGGCCAGTTCCGCTATTGTCGCCTCTACGAGAGCCGTCCGGCGAATGGGTTCCATTCCGATTTTTGGCACAAGACTCACTCCCTGGCAGCAGCGCTGCATCAGATAGCGGGTTTTTTATTGACTAGTCAATCAACAAAAATCGAGCGTCAGACCTTGGTTGCGTGCACCGCTGGGGTTGTTTCGCCGCGCTTCAATGCCGCCTCGCGCCACGTGATGAAAATAACCGAGCCCAGGATCACCAGGCCGCCGAGCAGAACCCAGATATCGACCGCTTCGTCAAAGACCAGATAGCCCAGCAGAACCGCCCAGACGAGCTGTGTGAATGTGACCGGTTGGGTCACGGTCAACGGGGCCGCGGCAAAGGCCAGTGTCATCGTGTAGTGCCCGGCAACGGCAAAGCAGGCGACGCAGAACAACAGCGCAAGATCAGAGAGTGTCGGCGTCACCCATTGCATCAGTGCAAATGGTGCCAGCACAATGGTCACGAATATCGACAACATCGCCACCACAACGGCGGGTTTGACTTCGTCGGCCATCACTTTTGCGGTCAGATACGAACCGCCGAAGACAATGGCGGCGAACAACATTGCAAGATGGCCGCTGCTGACCTCGCGGAATCCCGGGCGCAGGATGATGAGGGCCCCGATCAGCGCCGCAACAACGGCCGCGATCCGGCGAAAGGCGAGTTTTTCCCCCAGAAAGAGCGCCGCGCCGATCGTGACATAGACTGGCGCCAAGTAGTTCATCGCGGTGACATCCGCGATGGGGATGCGCACCATCGCATAGAACCACAGCATCACACCGCAGCCATGGACGAGACCGCGCACGCCAAAGAGCCGCCACTGGCGGGCGCTGAGACGTGCCGTGCGCAGGGAGCCTACGGCCGGCACAAGAAACACCAGCCCCAGCAGATAGCGCAGGAAAGCCATTTCCACCGGCGGCAACCGTGGCCCCATGTATTTTACAAGTGCTGTCACCGCCACGAAACACAAGCCTGTCACCAGCATCCAGAAGATACCGACAATCGGGCGGGAAGATGTGCGGATGACCATGCGCCATAGACAGCCTGTTTTGCCCCGGACCGCAAGGGGTTATGCGACCACAAGGCCCGCGGCGATGGTCCACATCGTCAGCGCAATCAATCCATCGAGAACCCGCCAGCTGGTCGGGCGGGCAAAGAGCGGTGCCAGCAGCCGCGCACCATACCCAAGGGCAAAGAAAAAGCTGATGCTGGCCAGCACGGCGCCGCCCCCAAAAAGCAGTCGGTTATCGTATTGCGCCGAAATCGAGCCGATCAACACAACGGTATCGAGGTAGACGTGCGGATTTAGCCAGGTGAGCGCAAGCAACGTCAGCAGCGTGGGCATCAGCGGTCTGCCGGTGCCGTTGTCAGCCCGCAGCACATGGCCGCCCTGCCAGGCGGATCGCGCGTTGCGCCAGCCGTACCACATCAGGAACGCTGCGCCGCCGTAGCGCATCGCCCCCTCGAACCAGGGCACGCTCTCGGCAAGCGCTCCAAAGCCTGCCACCCCCGCAGAGACGAGAATGGCATCAGACGTGCCGCAGGTCATGCACACCCAGAATACATGTTCGCGTCGCAGTCCCTGCCGCAGTACAAACGCGTTTTGCGCGCCAATTGCCACGATCAGGGACAGGCTGAGCACATAGCCCGGCAGAAACGTATCGATCACAAGGTGCCTCCGACTGCATGGAGCGCATTGACTAGACAGGTCAGGCGGCTTAATCAAATTAAACAGATGATGCTAACTTAAGCGTTGCTTATGTCACTCGATCCAAACCAACTGGCGGCGCTGTCCGCGATCGTGCGGTACGGCAGTTTCGATGCGGCGGCGGCACATCTGAACGTCACCCCTTCGGCCATTTCACAACGCATCAGATCGCTCGAAGACCGCATGGGAACGGCGCTGATCTATCGCGGGCACCCCTGCACCGCGACGGAGGCCGGCACCAGGCTCGCGCGGCATGCAGAGGACGTGGCGCTGATGCAGGCCCACGTTCTGCGCGACATTGCGCCCGCAGCCGGACCGTCAGCCGCGCGGATCAGGATCGCCGTCAACGCTGACAGCCTCGCAACCTGGTTCGTGCACGGACTGTCGCAGGTTGATGACATGCTCTTTGAACTCGTGATCGACGATCAGGACCATTCGACGGACTGGCTGTTGCGGGGGGCGGTCAGTGCGGCGCTCACAGGTCAGGCCAAGGCCGTCTCCGGCTGCAACAGTGTGACCCTCGGCGCCCTGCGCTATGTCGCAACCGCGAGCCCTGACTACATGTCCAGATGGTTTGCGGACGGCGTGACGCCGGATGCTTTGGCCCGGGCGCCGATCATGACGTTCAATGCCAAGGATGCACTGCAACACCGATGGATCACTCATGCGACCGGTCAAAAGCTGTCGCCGCCGGCACATCATATACCCTCCACCCACGCCTTCGTGGATGCCGCACTGGCCGGTATCGGCTGGGGCATGAATCCGTTGTCGCTGGTTGCGCATCATCTTGAACGCGGAACCCTTGTGGCACTGGGACCGGACCGCCCTCTTGACGTGCCGCTGTACTGGCAGACAAGCCGCCTTATGTCATCGGCCCTTGAGCCCTTGAACCGGGCAACACGGGACGCGGCGCGGCGCCATCTGGTTCAGACTCCCCACGAAAACGTGATGCAGAAAAAATAAATCACAGAAATCTTATTCAAGATGATTGGCGTATCTACTTTTGTTCCCCATATGGTGGGAAGGTAACAAGGATACGCTTCGGATGCTGGATGATACTCATAATCTCGACCTGACGGCGAAGGACATCGAATTAATCGAGGCTGCGCTTCAGACCCAGAAGAAGATCTTGTCGGTTCAAAGTCAGGCAGGCGGTAGCGGCGCACGGCGAAAGCTGACCGACCTCAAGCACCTGATCAAACGTATCAACCGAAGTTCCCGGCGGGAGCCGGACCAGCAGCCCATGGCGTGGGGCTGGTTTTTGCGGTCCCTGTTCTGCACTGATTGCAATCAACCACGCTGACGTTTCCCATACCGGTTGACGTACAAAAGCCGCCCTCGTATCCGGGGCGGCTTTTCCATGTCCTGCCGCGGCACGGGATCAGAGCTGTTCCATAACCTCGTCCGTCGCTTCGAAGTTGGTTGTAACGCGCTGCACGTCATCATCGTCTTCCAGCGCATCTATCAGCTTCATCAGCTTTTGCATGCCGTCGAGGTCCATGTCGGTGGTGGTCGTGGGCTTCCACACCAGCTTGGTGCTTTCACTTTCGCCAAGTTCCGCCTCCAGCGCTGTCGCCACATCATTCAGATCGGTATCCGCGCACCAGATCACATGCCCGTCCTCGGAGCTTTCGACATCCTCCGCCCCGGCCTCGATCGCCGCCATCATCACGGTATCCGCATCGCCCACATCTGCGGGATAGGTCACTTCGCCCTTGCGGTCGAACATGAAGCCGACACTGCCGGTCTCTCCCAGGTTGCCGCCGTTCTTGGTGAAGGTCGACCGCACGGTGGAAGCCGTCCGGTTGCGGTTGTCGGTCATTGCCTCGACAATTACCGCCACGCCATTCGGGCCATAGCCTTCGTAGCGGATTTCTTCGTAATCATCGCCCTCGCCCGCCTGCGACTTCTTGATCGCGCGTTCGATCACATCCTTGGGCACAGATTGCGACTTCGCTTCCTTGACCGCCAGTCGCAGGCGCGGGTTCTTATCCGGGTCCGGGTCGCCCATTTTGGCGGCCACCGTGATCTCCTTGCTCAGCTTGGAGAACAGCTTGGCCCGCACGGCGTCCTGTCGCCCCTTGCGGTGTTGGATGTTTGCCCATTTTGAGTGTCCGGCCATTGGAACTTTCCATTCTTTGATTTTGCCGTTGTTTATCGCCGCCGCGCGAAACGCTCAACCCCTTGGCCTAGACTGTCCGGAATGCCTGCAGGATCAAAAAGAGCCGCAGCAACAGACCTAGGGTCAGCGCTGCCAGCATCCAGTTTGGCATGACCCGGGCAAAATCCTGATAGTAACGTGCCTCCTCGCGCCGCAACTGGACAAGCTCCGGGTCCACGCCATCACGCGCCATTCGTTCCGCACAGATTTCATGCCAGCGTGAGCGCACCAAACGCGAACAGGCCCAGATTGCGGGCCCCAGGATCAAAATGTCCGAAATCAGGCCTGTGAGGGTCACTTTTTGACGGCGTTCAGTTCAATCCGGTACCCCAGCGCTTCGGCCAGCGCATAGACCTTCCACAAGGTTGGGCCGGTTTTGGAGTCACCCCGCGCGATCCGCGACAGCGCGCTGTGATCAAACCCCAGCCTTGCACCGATTTCCCGCCCGCTGAGCGGGGTATCATTGAGCATCTGCGCAATGACCCGTGCCCCCAGGGTACGCGCCAGTTCCTCGCCCATCTCCCGGAATACCGCATGTTTTTCAGACGCATCAAGCGCTTCAAACGCCTCGGCATAGGCATCTTCATCCAGCAATGCGAGCGGGTTCTCTGATGTCTTCACCGTCCGCACAGGCTTGCGCGTCGCCGCCCTTTTGGGCGATTTCGACCCCGCGCCTGCGTTGATCTGTACGTTTGCCATAAGTCACCCTGTCCGGTTTGGAGCGCAAGGCGTACGTTGCCTTGCAAGACAACACTTAAGCAATATTGCGCGTGATGTCAAGATTTCAGCGTACGCGGCGCTCGGGCTTGGGTAACGCACGAACCTCCGAGATCAGCTGCCGCGCCGCCTGCCGGTCGGCCATGGCCGCCAGTTTGCGGTTACTGTCCGCCAGCGTGCCGACGGACAGGAATACCAGCCGCCGGTCCGGCTGTTCCACGTAGACGACAAAACACGCCAGCTCGAATTTGCGTGACCGAAAGCGCGCAAAATACCCTTGTGGATCGGGATCATCCAATCCCTCGATCTTGTGAAACAACAGCGGTCTCTCCAACCCTGCGAGGAAGGCTCCAAATTCTGCGGGCGGGTAGTCCTTTTTGACATGATGCGCTTGTTCGACGTGGCTCCATCGCAAATGATCCGCGTCCGACCAGCTGTTTTCGACCCCCCGCAAATACTTGATAAGCCCGAAGATGCGTAATTTAGCCTTCGACGCCGCCCGTGGCCCCAGTTTCCCGGCCTGTTCCAGTGCAATTGAAAATCCGTTGGTGATTAAAAAGGTCAAATCAGACATAACGACAGTTGAGGCAAAAAAGACCCGCAGATCAAGAGTATGGAGCAGCCCAATTGACGTCTGACCAGATAATCCTTTTTACCCTGTTCGGAGCCGTGTTCGGGCTGCTGCTCTGGGGTCGCTTTCGGTATGATATCGTTGCATTTTCCGCGCTCATGATCGGTGTTGTGGTCGGCGTTGTTCCCACTCAGGATGCCTTCTCGGGCTTCGGTCACCCGGCGACTCTGGTTGTCGCCCTCGTCCTTGTGGTGTCGGCCGGGCTGGTACGGTCCGGCGCCGTTTACCTGATCACCCGCACATTGGTGGATGCGTCCCGATCGCTGGGGGCACATATCGCGCTGATGGGGGCCATTGGCGGCGTCCTGTCTGCCTTCATGAACAACGTCGCGGCCCTTGCGTTACTGATGCCCGTGGATATCCAGACCGCGCGCAAGGCCGGGCGACCGGCGGGGTTAAGCCTGATGCCGCTGAGCTTTGCCACGATCCTCGGCGGCATGGCGACCCTGATTGGAACACCGCCCAACATCATCATCGCCGCGATCCGCGAAGATGCGTTGGGAGAGCCCTTCGCAATGTTCGATTTTGCGCCGGTGGGCGGTGCCGCGGCACTTGCCGGCCTGATATTTGTTGCTGTGATCGGCTGGCGCCTTATCCCGCAGAGCAACGGGGCTGATAGCCCGGTGGCGGAGATTTCTCAGTATATTGCCGAACTCACTGTCCCCCAGGGTAACAAACAGATCGGCAAGCGTGTCGCCGAACTGTCCGACGCCGCGGAAAAAGCCGATGTCGCCATTCTGGGGCTGATCCGCGACGGCAAGCGCCGGTACGGACAGTCGCGCAACGCCATTTTGCAAGCAGGCGACGTACTGGTGCTCGAAGCCACGCCGGAAGCCCTCGACGAGCTGCGCTCCAGTCTTGATCTGGCCGTTGCAGATGCCAAGCGTGAAGAAGCGCTCAGAGCGGATGGCGACGGCGTTGAAATCATCGAGGTCGTGGTTCCGGAAGGCGCCCGGATCAACGGCAAGACGGCCCAGTCCATCGGATTGTCGTGGCGACAGCGCACGGTACTTCTCGGGGTATCGCGGCAGGGTGAGCAGATTGTCAGGCACCTGCGCACGACCGAAATCAAAACCGGTGACATTCTGCTGTTGTTGGTGCCCCGCGACACCGGTGTGGACGTCACGGACTGGCTGGGGTGCCTGCCCCTTGCGGATCGCGGTCTCGCCGTCACCGAAAACCGCAAGGTATGGCTGGCAATCGGTCTGTTTGGCGGCGCTGTTGCCGCGGCCAGCGTCGGGTTGCTCTATTTGCCCATTGCACTGGGTTTGGTTGTCGTGGCCTACGTGCTGACCCGGATCGTGCCGCTGGCAGAGATCTATGACCAGATCAACTGGCCCGTTGTTGTGCTGCTGGGCTCGATGATCCCGCTGGGGGCTGCACTGGAAAGCTCCGGCGGCACGGAGCTTATTGCCGGCGCGCTTGTCTCGTGGACAAACGGGCTGCCGGCATGGGCCGTCCTGACCGTCCTGATGATCGTGACGATGACCCTGTCCGACGTGCTCAACAACACGGCGACTACCATCGTCGCAGCCCCCGTCGGTATTCAGATGGCCCAATCGCTGGAGGTTTCTCCGGATCCGTTTCTGATGGCCGTCGCGGTGGCGGCGTCAAGCGCCTTCCTCACACCCATCGGCCACAAGAACAATACGTTGATACTGGGTCCGGGTGGGTACAAGTTTGGCGATTACTGGCGCATGGGCCTGCCGCTGGAGGTCATCGTGGTCGCGGTATCAATTCCGGTGATCCTGATCGTCTGGCCGCTGTGAAACACCGCTTCGCGATCACCCGACAACAAAACGCCCGCGTCCTGATCCATCCCTGTCGGGGGCCAGAACGCGGGCGGGAATTTCTCGGTGCGTCCTTAGGACGCCTGCAGACCGTTTACCGGCCGTAGACGTGGCGATAAGCCACTTCGTATGCATCTTCAGGGAACATTCCCAGATCCCATGCCACGGTACGCGACATCGAGCGAAGCTCGTTGTAAGTGCGGTTGAACTGTGCGCGTTTCGCAGCAGCTGTCTTGAGTTTTGTCATCATATTTGTCATCTGACTTTCCTTTCATCAAAACCGGATGTCTTGATAGCGCAAACATGATACCCAATCCCTTAATCTTCAACGTACAAAAACGAAAAGCAGGCCTGCAGATGCTGCATAGCAGCATGCAGATCAAAGCGGCCAGATCATCGGAATGATCATCGACACGATCACCGCCGTTGTCAGGTTCAGCGGCACGCCGATGCGCATGAAATCAGTGAATTTGTAGCCCCCCGGACCGTATACCAGCGTGTTTGTCTGGTACCCGATGGGTGTGGCGAAGGCGCAGGAGGCGGCGATCATCACCGCCACCACAAGCGGTCTCGGGTCCAGCCCGAGTGCAGCCCCGAGCCCGATGGCCAAAGGTGTCATGATCACCGCCACGGCGTTGTTGGACACGACTTCGGTGAAGGTCGATGTCATGATGAACACCACCAGAACAATCACAGGGGGCGGCATCGTCGTCAGCGCCGGTGAGACGGCATCCACGATCAGCGCCACCGCGCCGGAGTGTTGCAGGGCAGCCCCGACAGAGAGCATGGCGAAGATCAGGGCCAGCAGACGTCCGTCGATAAAGGAGAATGCCTCGTCCGCGTCAATACACCCGGTCACCAGCACGAGCGCCACGGCCAGAATGGCCAGCAGCAGAATGGGTGCAACGTTAAATGCTGCCAGCAGAACAATGCCGCAAAGCGCCACGATGGCGATCGGGGCGTGGCTGCGGCGAAAGGCACGCGCGGACGGGTGAGAGACATCGACCATCTCCATATCCGCCGCCAGCCGCTGGATGTCTTCAGGAGCACCTTCCAGCAATAGCGTGTCCCCAATGCGGACAACCAGATCATCGAGCTGGCGGCCGATGTTCTGGTTGCGGCGGTGGACGGCCAGCGGATAGACACCGTAGCGCCGCCGCAAGCGCAAAGACCCGAGCGAGCGACCGACCATTCGGCACCCCGGCGTGATCAGAACCTCGACCGTGGTGGTCTCGACCGCGGACACCTGGTCAACGCGCTTGAGCTCCTTATTTGCCTGCAAACTCAGCAACTCAGTCATCTGGGTGCGCAACACGACGCGATCCCCGACCTGCAATTCGACGCCCTGCAGGTTGCGCCGCAACGATGCATCGCCCCGGATCACATCGACAAGCCGGACCCCGTCGCGCTTGAACAGCTGTACCCCCAGCACGTCGCGGCCCACCAGATTACTGTCCGGCGGGATGACGGCTTCGGTGAAGAATTTCATCTTGGAGCGGTCAGAAAGCATGTTTGCCATGCTGTCCCGGTCCGGCAGAAGGCGCGGTGCCAGCACCGACATGTAGAGCAGCCCCCAGACGCAGACCACCAGGCCAATGGGCATGATCTCGAAAATGGTGAAGGGTGCCAACCCCTGCCCGCGCGCCACGCCGTCGACAAGCAGGTTGGTCGAGGTGCCGATAAGTGTGAGGGAGCCGCCCATGATCGCGGCATAGCTGAGAGGGATCAGGAACTTCGACGCCTTTGCCCCCAGCGTCTGGCTGAGTTGTACGACAACCGGGATCATCACGACGACCACCGGTGTGTTGTTCATGATCGCCGACGCGCCCATGACGGAGAGGATCACCCCGGCCACGGCGGATCGCGGGTGGGTTTTCGCGTAGCGTTCAGCCATCCGGGTCAAGACTTCCAGGGCCCCTGTGCGCACCAGCGCGCCCATCACGATGAACATGGCGGCAATCGTCCAGGGCGCCGGGTTCGAGAGCACCGCGAGCGCATTTTCGTATGGCAAGACCCCCAGCAGCAGCATGAGCGCCGCGCCGGTGATGGCCACCACCTCGGTCGGGTAAGTCTCGCGGACGAAAAGGATAAACATGATCGCGACCACGGTCAGGGTCAGCACGGCGCTTACGTTGGGCGAAAGTTCAATAAAGGGTATCACCTTGATCCTGCCTGTGCCTTCGTATCACCGGAGGCCAGTTTCGCCCATTGATCAGGCAGGGGCAAGCGCCGCTTTCAAACGCGGCTGCACAAGATACATCCCCGCGAACATCAGCATCAAAGCCAACCAGATGCCCGCGGAATAGGCTTCGTCAAGGATCACTTTTGCCCAGATCACACCAAACCCGGTGACGAGGTAGCTCACCTGAACGGCAAAAACCGAGCCCGCACGCCCCACCATCCAGACATAACCTGCATAGACGAGCACATGGATGATGGATGCGAGCACCAGTGCCTGCCCTTCGGTTGTCAGCACCGCAACGGGGGCAATCCACTGGTCTGACAGCACGGACACCGGCAGCATGATGACCGCCCCGATCAGGGAGGCGCCGTAGAGCACCTGAAACGCATCCAGGCCCGCCGTGCCGAATTTGGCCACGAGGTTGCCTTCCACTCCGTAACACAGACTGCTGATAACGCCGATCATCACCCAGAAAACCGACAGGTTCAGCGCTGATGCCCCGGGCGCGGCGATCATGAGAACCCCACAAAGCCCCAGAAGCAGACCGGTAAATCGTTTCCAGGAAAACTGGTCCAGCCGCATCATCAGCGCGATCGGGAAAGCCCACATCGGCACCATCGACAGCAGGATCGACATGATGCCCGCCGGCAGGTGCACGGCCGCCTGATAGGAGGCGGTATTCGGAATCATCGTCCCCACCAGCGCAATCATCAGGCAAACACCGATCTGTTGTCGCCCACGCGGCAGAGGCTTGCCGCGGAGGCCACAAATTACCGCCATGAATGCAGCGCCAATCACCAATTGCCAGAAAATCAGACCGAAATGCCTGTACCCCGACGAGACCGCGATTTTCGTCAACGGCAGGGTCATACCCCACCCCGCGCCCAAAACGATCAGCACGGCGGTGCAAATAAAGATGTCACGGCGTGCCAGAGGGGTCACGGAACGGCGGCCTCCAGCAGCCCGCCGTTGCGCACCATGGCAATGCGCGTGGCAACGCCCGTGCGGTCATCGGTCTCCAGGTAGACGCCGGACAAGGTGGCATCGCCGTTCGCGGGTGTGAAACGTTCCTTTGGCATGCCCGTCAGAAAGCGCCGCAGGGGCTCTGCCTTATCCATGCCGATGACGGAGTTATAATCGCCGCACATGCCCGCGTCGGTCAGATACCCGGTGCCCCGGGGCATGATCATCGCATCGGCGGTGGGCACATGTGTATGTGTGCCAACAACAAGGCTGGCACGGCCGTCACAGAAATGGCCCATCGCCATTTTCTCCGACGTCGCCTCGCAATGCACATCGACGATCACCGCCTGCGCCATGCCGCCCAATGGATGCGACTTCAGCATCGGTTCCAGCGAGGAGAACGGATCGTCAAACGGGCGTTTCATGAAGACCTGCCCGAGCACCTGCGTCACCAGTACCTTGCGGCCATTCCTGGAAGTGAAGAGACGCGCGCCCTTGCCCGGGGCGGCCTTGGAGAAGTTCAGCGGCCGGATTACCCGTGGTTCCTGCTCGATGAACCGCAGCATATCCTTCTGATCAAAGGCATGGTCGCCCAGCGTCAGGCAGTCGATACCCGCCTCCAGCAGCGTTTTGGCATGGGCCCCGCTCAACCCCGCGCCCGACGTGGCGTTTTCGCCGTTCACAACGACGAAATCGAGCTTCCACTCCGTGCGCAGCCGCGGCAGGTTCTCCACGATCGCCCGCCGCCCGGCGCGGCCCATGATATCTCCGAGAAACAGTATCTTCATATGCGATGCCTAGGCTTCGGAATGGCGCAGGGCAAGGGCCAGTCTCAGATTAATGCGCGGATCTAGGCGTCAGCGCTGCCTGTGTAGTCGGCCAGAAATGCGGCTGCAGCCTGTTGGCCGAGCATGCGCGCTTCTTCTTCCGGCGTCGCCAGATCGTCGATGCGGGTCTTGCGCGACCGGTCCGCGCCGGCATCAAGCAACAAGCGCAGCGCCTTGAGGTCGTTGGCGGCAGCGGCCTTGTGCAGCGGTGTCCAATCGTTAAACCCGTGTGCATCGACATCGGCACCCCCCGCAATCAGCCGCTCCATCACGGCATAGCGCAGCGGCTCATCCAGTTCGAGTGCTGCGAGTATAGGGGTATAACCGCATGTGTCACAGACAGACAGCGGCACGTTTCGGGCAATCATCCAGTCAAGACCCGCCAGCGCACCGGCATTGATCACGTGGTGCAACCACTCCTGCTGGGTTTCGGGATCCAGTGACGCGAACTGAACGCAATGCGCGACGTCAAGATCTGCGATCTGCACCGGGTCATTGCCCGACAATATCGCCAGCAGAGCATTCCCGCGGCTTTGCGCATTCGTCATCTTTTGGCGTCCTACTGATTGGTACCGGGCAGGTTACCTGTGAAACGGACCAGCACAAGTCATTTGGCGCGAATTGCCATAGGGATCGGACGCACGGCAGGCTACACTGCGATCACAGCTAAGGGAGAACAATGACATGGCGTGGGACGACATTGAAGCAGCAGGTGGTTTGGCCGTTATCACGGGTGGTGCAAGCGGCGTGGGTTTCGCCTCCGCGCAACATCTTGCCAACAAGGGGTTTGACCTGCTTCTGGCCGATGTCGACGACGCCGCCTTGTCCCGCGCCGCAGCGGATCTGTCAGACGCGGGCGCCAAGGTACACACGCATGTGACCGATGTCTCCGATGCCGCTGCGGTAAACGCTCTTGCCGACAGGGCATTTGATCTGGGCGAGGTCGCCGTGGTCATGAACAACGCAGGCATCGGGATCAGCTCTTCGACATGGGAAAACCCCGATGCCTGGCGCAAAACATTTGATGTCAATTTCTTTGGTATTCTGAACGGCGTTCAGGCTTTTGTGCCCCGTATGATCGCTGCCGCGCGCCCCGCAGCCGTGATCAATACCGGCTCCAAACAGGGGATCACGACGCCACCGGGCAACCCGGCGTATAACGCGGCCAAGGCCGCGGTGAAGGTACTGACCGAACAACTGGCGCATGAGCTGCGGGAAGCAGGCGCATCCATCGACGCTCATTTGTTCGTCCCCGGTTTCACCTATACCGGCATGATCGCCGCCATCATGCCTGAAAAGCCGCAGGGTGCGTGGACCAGCGAAGAATGTGTGAGCTACCTCTTTTCGCGTGTCGCCAAGGGAGATTTCTATATCCTCTGTCCGGACAACATGGTGACCGAAGCGATCGATGCGCGGCGGGTGCTGTGGAGCGCGGGAGACATCGTCGAAAACAGGCCGCCCCTGTCACGGTGGCACCCGGATTGGGCGGACACATTCGCCGCCTTCGAAAAAGGCTAGCGGCGCAGATCGATCACCTCGACCTCGGTGACGATCATATCCAGTTTCTGATCGGTCGCCTCCAGCGGCAGTGCCTCGGCCTCCTGCGTGGCATAGGCAAAGCCAACGGCCAGCGTGGGTCGTTTCGCGCGAAGCTGCTCCAGCGTGCGGTCGTAAAAGCCGCCACCGTATCCCAGACGCCCTCCCGTCGCATCGAAGGCCACAAGCGGCACGATCAGAATCTCAGGCTCGAAAAATACCGGCTTTTCCGGAATGCGGGCACCGAAAGGCCCCTCGACCAACGGCATGTCCGGCTCCCATCGCGCGAACCGCAGCGGCTTACCCGTGCCCGAGATGACGGGAATACCAACCGGGCCGTGGGCCGCAGCCTCGGCCATGGCAGGAATGGGGTCAATCTCTGTTCTGATGGGCATGTATCCCGAGAGCGGCACACCGCGAAATCCTGCCAGCAAACCGGACAAGATGCCCGCGCCAGTGCCGATGTCTTCCGCATGGGCGGATTTGCGACGGGCAAAACCCGCCTTGCGCGCCGCGTCCTTGATGTCCGGAAGACCGGTCATAACAGCACCGCCGCCGCCAGCCCCAGAAAGGCAAAAAAGCCAACGACGTCCGTCACGGTAGTGACAAATGCCCCCGATGCCAGTGCCGGGTCAACGCCCGCACGGTCCAGCACAACGGGAATGACTGTCCCCGCAAGGCCCGCCACAACAAGGTTGATCACCATCGCCGTCGCAATCACGTAGCCGAGCGCCGGGGAGCCAAACCAAATGAGACCGACAATGCCCATGATCACGGCAAAAATCATGCCATTGATGAGACCCACGAGCACTTCACGCCGGATCACCCGCCAGACGTTGGCACCGGTCAGGTCCTTGGTTGCAATGGCGCGCACGGCGACAGTCAGCGACTGGGTTCCGGCATTCCCGCCCATGGAGGCAACAATCGGCATCAGGACCGCAAGCGCCACGATCTGGGCAAGAGCAGCTTCGAACTGCGCGATCACGAGACTTGCGGCAATGGCCGTCACAAGGTTGACCGCCAGCCAGGGAAACCGCTGCTTGGTGGTGTCGATCACCCGATCAGACAGGGATCCTTCGCCAACACCGGCAAGCCGCAGGATGTCCTCTTCATGCTCTTCATCCAGAACGGCCATCGCATCATCAATGGTGATCACACCGATCAAACGCCCTTCGTCATCAACCACAGGGGCCGAGATCAGGTGATACTGGTTGAACGCATAAGCAACGTCGGATTCGTCCTGCAGCACCGGGATGATCTGAAAGGTTTCCTCCAGCAAATCCATCAGCCGCGTCTCGCGTTTCGAGCGCATCAGCTTGCCCAGCGTGACGTTTCCCACCGGATGCAGGCGCGGGTCAACGATCACGATGTGATAAAACTGGTCCGGCAGCTCTTCTTCGGGCGTGCTGCGCAGGTAATCGATGGCCTCGCCCACTGTCCAGTGCTCCGGCGCCATGACCACTTCGCGCTGCATGAGACGACCGGCGGAGTATTCAGGATAGCCAAGCGCCTGTTCCACGGCGGCCCTGTCGACATCTTCAAGCGCGTCCAGAATGGCTTCTTGCTGGTCGTCCTCGAGGTCTTCGACAAGGTCGACCACGTCGTCGCTGTCCATGTCGCGCACGGCCTGTGTCAGGACCTGTGGCGTCAGAACCGCGATGACCTCCTCGCGGATGGCCTCATCAAGTTCCGACAGGATTTCACCGTCGAATTCACGGTCATAAAGGCGCACCAGCCGCGACCGGTCAAAGGCGTTGATCTGTTCCAGCAGGTCAGCGATATCCGCCGCGTGCAACGGCTCCATCAGCTCCGTCAGCTTGGCCTGATCTTCGATATCCACCGCGTAGAGGATAGCGGCAATCGCCTTGGGACCGAGGACATAGGCGTCGTCTTCGGTCTCTGTCTGCAGCTCTGTGGTCTGATCTGACATCGGCGCCCTCCCCTTCGTATGGCCGGACCATAAGCGGCACCATGGCCGGATACAATGCCGCCCCGCTTGTCCGTTGCCGTGCAGGCCCCAAGCGCCTAGAGAGATGGCATGACACAGCAAACGCTCCTTCTCGGCCAGACTTTCGAGGCCCGTGGCAACCCGATGACCACGCCCTGGGAGGAGGTTATCACCGTCAACTCGGGCGGTGCGGTGCTTATCGAGGCGGGCCGGATCTCCGACCTTGGCGACGCGCGGCTCCTGCGCCGGGCATACCCCGATGCGACGGTGCATGATTACGGGCACCACCTGATCTGCCCCGGGTTTGTCGATGCCCATGTGCACTACCCACAGACGGCCATCATCGCCAGTTGGGGCAAGCAGCTGATCGACTGGTTGAACACCTATACCTTTCCCGAGGAAATGCGGCTGAGTGATCCCGCATATGCGCAGGCCATCGCCGCGCGGTATCTTGAACTGGCTCTGGATCACGGCACGACAACAATGTGTTCCTATGCCACCATCCATCCGGGCAGTGTCGATGCGTTTTTCACTGCGGCAGGGGCGCGGGGCTTGCGGACAGTCGCGGGCAAGACCTGCATGGACAGAAATGCACCGGAGGGACTGCGCGATACGGCGCAATCGGCCTATGATGACAGCAAGACGCTTCTGGAGCGATGGCATGGTCAGGGGCGCGCCAGCTATGCAATCACGCCACGTTTTTCTCCCACGTCAACGTCGGAGCAGCTGAGCGCACTTGGCGCATTATGGGCCGAGCATCCCGATTGTCTGATGCAGACACATCTGTCCGAGCAACTGCCCGAGATCGCGTGGGTGCGGGATCTCTTCCCCGCAGCGCGAGACTATCTGGACACCTACGAGGCGCATGGGATGGTCGGGCCACGCGCGGTTTACGGGCATGCAATCCACCTCGAACCCAGAGAGAAGGACCGCATCGCGGAGGCCGGTGCCGCGCTGGTACACTGTCCGACCTCCAACACCTTCATCGGGTCGGGGCTGATGGACGTGGCAGGCCTCGCCGCGCGGCGCATCCCACTGGGGCTGGCAACGGACACCGGGGGCGGGTCGTCGTTCTCGATGCTGCACACGATGGCGGCAGCCTACGAAATCGCACAGTTGCGCGGCACGGCGCTGCATCCTGCGCAATTGCTGTGGCTGGCCACCGCAGGATCCGCCCGCAGCCTGCACCTGCACGGTCAAATCGGCACGCTGGTGCCGGGACAGGAGGCCGACATCACCATTCTGGATCTCGCCTCGACGCCCGCGATTGCGCAACGCAGCAGCGCGGCGAACGACATCTGGGAGGCGGTGTTCCCTACGATCATGATGGGCGATGACCGCGCAATTGCGGATGTCTGGATCAAGGGCGCCAAACGCGTCGCGATGGAACCGGCGCCGGGTTAACGCGGCGGCTGCAGGGGCAATCTGATCAGCAGCCGGGGGCGGCAAGCACCATGACCCAGATCCGCCCCGGTGCCTCGACAAGCGCGAACTCTGTGACCTCGCGCGACAGCATGTTCCGCCTGTGACCGCGGGAATTGGCCCAACCGGACATCACCTCTTGCAGTGTCGCCTGCCCCTTGGCAATATTTTCAGCAACAACACACCATCTGTACCCGGTGCGCGACACCCTTTGCGCCACGTCCGACCCATCGCTGCCGCGATGATCGAAAAACTCCCACGCGGCCATGTCGCGCGCATGCCGCAGCGCCGCGGTTTCCAGAAGATCAGAGTAGCTGAGCGCAGCACGGTTGTTGGCGGCTCGAAAGCTGTTCAGGGCCTCGGTGGCGGCCGTATCCGCCGCCCCGGCACCGGCGCCACCCAAAAGGATCAGAGCGATCAGAAGCGCTTTCACATGGCCTCCCGCAGTGCGCGCGCCATGCGGTTTTGCCGTGCCACCACCGACGACAGGTTCAGGGTGGTGATCTGCCCGTCGCGCACCACTGCGCGGCCTTCGACTATCAGGTCGCGCACGGTTGTCGGCCCGGCCAACAACAACGCCGCCGGGTCCCAGCTGCCCGCCGCCGTGACCCCGGACACGTCCCAAATCGCGATATCGGCGCGGCACCCCACGGCGATCCGTCCACATTCCGGGCGGCCCAGGACATCGGCACCGCCCCGCGTGGCGATTTCCAGCGCCGTGCGGGCACTCATCGCCTCCGCGCCCTGTGCCACCCGCTGCAGCAACATGGCCTGTCGCGCCTCCAGCACCAGATTGCCTGCGTCATTGCTGGCCGACCCGTCCACGCCAAGCCCCACGGGCACGCCCGCCGCACGCATGGATGTGACCGGCGCAATGCCACTGCCCAAGCGGCAGTTGGAGCACGGGCAATGCGCGACACCCGTCCCGGTTTCGGCGAAGAGCGCAATCTCTGAAGGGTCCAGTTTGACACAATGGGCGTGCCAGACGTCCCGCCCGACCCAGCCCAGCTCCTGCGCATATTGTCCGGGGCGGCAGCCGAATGTTTCGAGCGAATAGGCAATATCCTCGTCGTTCTCAGCCAGATGCGTATGCATCATGACCTTCTTGTCCCGCGCCAAAAGCGCCGCATCGCGCATCAGGTCCCGACTGACCGAGAACGGCGAACACGGTGCCACCCCAACCCGGCACATCGCATCGGGCTTGGGGTCGTGGAAGGCGTCGATAACGCGGATACAGTCCTCAAGAATGGCAGTTTCATCTTCGACCAGGACATCCGGCGGCAACCCTCCCGCGGACTGGCCGATACTCATGGCCCCGCGAGTTGGATGGAACCTTATCCCAAGCTCCGCCGCTGCGTGGATGGTGTCTTCGAGCCGTGCTCCGTTCGGAAAGAGGTAGAGGTGATCGCTGCTCATCGTGCAGCCCGAAAGCGCCAGTTCCGCCAAACCGACCTGTGCGGAGGTGAACATATGCTCCGGCGTGAACTGTGCCCAGATCGGGTAAAGCGTCTGCAACCAGCCAAACAGCAAGGCATCCTGACCGCCCGGAACGGCCCGCGTGAGCGATTGGTAAAGGTGGTGATGCGTGTTCACCAGACCGGGCGTCACAACACATCCTGAGGCATCAATGACCGGACCATCATGGGACAGATCGTGACCGATTTCTGCAATGACCCCGTCCCTCGTCAGTACGTCGGCACCCGTCAACTCACGGCGGGCGTCGTCCATGGTCAGCAGATGCGCGGCGCCCCTGATCAAGATCGCGGTCATCCGAGGGACGCCCGCAGCACGTCCAGCGCCTTTTGATGGATGTCCCTGTTTGCAGCGGCAATGGCGCGACCGCCAGCGTGCGCGGGGCCACCCTGCCAATCTGTGACAATGCCCCCGGCAGCTTCCACCAGGGCAATTGGCGCATGAATGTCATAGGGTTGCAGACCGGCCTCGATCACCAGATCAATCTGACCGGCCGCCAGCAAGGCATAGGCATAACAATCCATGCCGTACCGCGTCAGCTTGACATGCTCGCAGACAGCGCGAAACGCCCCGCCTTCTTCCGAGGTGCCGACCTCCGGAAATGTCGTGAAAATGATCGCCTCGGAGAGATGCCGGGTGGACCGCGTCTTCAGCAGCACCTCGCCGCGTGGTCCGGAAACGACGGCACGGTCCTCCGCACCGATGAAACGCTCGCCGATATAGGGCTGATCGATCATTCCGTAGATCGGACCCGCCTCGGTGGAGACCGCGATCAGCACGCCCCAGGTCGGCGTGCCGCTGATGAAGCCACGGGTTCCATCGATCGGATCGAGCACCCAGGTCAGGCCGGATGTGCCGGGCGTGCTGCCGTATTCCTCTCCCAGAATCGCGTCTTGGGGGCGCTGCTCGGACAGGATTGCGCGCATCGCCCGTTCCGCCGCCCTGTCCGCCTCCGTAACCGGGTCGAAGCCCTCGGCAAGCTTGTTTTCCGAGGCAAGACCGGAATGTCTGAAATAGGGTAAGATCACCTCCCTGGCGGCATCGGCCAACAGCCGCGCCGTTCGGTCAATATCGGAAAGGTTCACTGCAGCAGGATGAAGGGCGTCGGTCATTTACAAGAGGTGCCAGCATGATGCGACAGAGGCAAGCGCTGCGCGCAGCGAATTTCGCTGCGCGCCCAAAGTTTCTTCAGTTGGAAAGAGTGGCGGATCAGGCGACGTCGCTCAGGACGCGCGCCAGTTCAAACAAACGACGTCTCTGGTTTTCGGGGATCGCATAATAAGAGCGCACAAGATCCATTGCCTCTTTGTCACCCATCATATCAGCGGGTACCGCATCTTGCGCAGCCGCTTCCGCGTCATCGGTTTTCAGACCCTCGAAGAAAAACGCAACGTCCACTTCAAGGGCATCTGCGATGTCCCACAGGCGGGACGCACTCACGCGGTTCGCTCCAGTTTCGTATTTTTGTATCTGCTGGAATTTGATCCCAACGCATTCTGCAAGTTTCTGCTGTGTCATTCCAACGAGCCACCGGCGCTGGCGAATTCGCTTTCCAACATGAACATCAACGACATGTACCATCTGATTAATCCTTGCATTTACCTTGTCAAAAAAGGTGACCGTTCGATCCTTCGGTCCTTCAGCACAACCTAGCCGCGATCACCACAAAACTGTTACGTACACAAACAATAAAGAAAATCGGTCTTCGATCAATAACAATCCCATCCCAATACTTTGAAGCTATCTGTGTTTATTCAAATGAGAGCTCTTCTTATCCTGCCTTTTCAGTGATTTTGCTGTTTCGCCAAGCGAAACGTAATTTCATCTAAAATTTTTCATAAACACTGTAATACGATCATTTAAACACACCCACTGGTTGTATTCCAGAAATTTTTTCAGAAAATGCCGCGAAACGTCCCTCAACCCATTTGCAAAATATTGCACGTAACGCGGCGAAATCCATCGGCGGAAACCATCAGATATCCGAAATTTTTGGCAAGATATCGCCGATCCAAAGCAAATTATTGAGACCAATGCGTGCACAGGCTGGCCGGCTCACCCGAATCCGAGCAGCCGGTGATGCGCTCTTCGGACCGCGCGGGCCTTAACCCGCTTTCAGACGGATCGCCTCGGCCCCGCAGAACGCGCGCCGTAAAAAATCCGCCAATGTGTCATGCACCAGATCTTTTTTCGATTGGGCGCCGTAAAGGTTGATCAACTGCATGGGCAGGTCGGGCAGCGCGCCCGCGTGCTCGATCCGTTCCAGATGCGGCGGCTCGGTGCCTTCGATCATGGTGTGGACGGCCAGATCGGCGCTTACCGTGGCTTCGATTGTCCGGTCGCTTTCAGTTTCGACAATCACGTCCCAGGGAATGCTGGCGTTGTCGAGCGATTCAACAACCCGCGGTCTGAAGGTGCACAACCGGCCAAACGCAAGCTTCAGCGGTCTCTGACGCCACGCGGCGCCTCCCGGGGCGCCAATCCATCGCAGAGGTTTGCGGCACAGCGTTTCTGCACCCGGCTCCACGGCAGCTTCCGTTGTCAGGATCAAATCACATTCACCGCGCCCGAACTGTTCTTTCAGCGCGCGCGTGTAAGACGATACCAACTGGACTTTGACCCGCGGAAAGGCGGTATGAAACTGTTTAAGGACCTGTGGAATCGCCGGGTAAACAATGTCATGCGGCACGCCCAGAACGATCTCGCCCTCATAGGCCTGGTCGGTCAGGCGACCGATCACCTCGTCGTTCAGCGCAACCATGCGCCGCGCGTAGACCAACAGCTGCTCCCCGGATGCCGTGAGAGCGATTGTCCGCCCCGTGCGGTCCAGCAGTTCCAGGCCCAGCAATTCCTCCAGCCGTTTCAACTGCATCGATACGGCCGACTGCGTGAGGTGCAAAAAACCCGCGGCGCGGGTCACGCCGCCGGAGTCCGCGACCGCCACAAAGGATCGCAACGTCGTAATATCCAGATTTCTCATATCAACATCCTTGATGCGATCATTCACAAACATTCGCTTTTAAAATGATACCTGCTTTGCCAGATATATCAAGTAATTTGATGAAGACCCGAAAATGCATCACGAAAGGACTTGCACCATGGCACTGATAGACCACTTCACCCTTTCCTGGCCGAAAACCCCCGGCACCCGATTTGTCGGTTTCGGCGCATTGCTCAAGCTGTGGCGTTCCCGCAAGGCGCTCGCCAAGCTGGACAAGCACCAGCTGGATGATATCGCCGTCACGCCCGAGGCGGCAGAACGCGAAGCTCACAAGCCTGTCTGGGACGTCCCGAACACGTGGAAAAACCTATGAAATCTGGTGGGATGGGTGTCCGGAGTGTTGCATTGTTAACGGTTCGTTAGCCAATTCGCATCAATCGGACATGTTCCTGACCGAAAAACCTTGAAATAACCTTCACCGCCACCGATATTTACGCCAGAGCGCGCAGAAGGTCTGCAGCGCATAAAAAAGTTTCTATTGGAGGTCTTAATGGCTGACGTGAATACAATCCGGTCTGCGGCCGGATCCCGCGCCGCCCAGATTGATGAGGGTCTGCGCACCCATATGAACAAGGTCTACGGCACGATGTCCGTGGGCATGTTGATCACATTCGCCGTGGCATGGGCCGTCGGTACGGCACCTGCGCTGCTGTCTGTGTTCCGTGATCCGATCACGCTGCAACCCAATATCCTGGGCTGGATCGTGATGTTCGCACCGCTGGGCATGGTCTTTGCCTTTGGCGCTGCCATCAATCGTCTGTCGGCGGCTGGCGCCCAGCTGTTCTTTTACACCTTCGCGGGCGTCATGGGCCTGTCGCTGTCGTGGATCTTCGTGGCGTTCACGGGCTTTTCGATCGCACAGATATTCCTGATCACGTCGATCGCTTTTGCCGGTCTGTCGCTCTGGGGTTACACCACCAAGAAAGACATTTCCGGCTGGGGCAGCTTTCTGATCATGGGCGTTATCGGCCTGGTTGTCGCGTCCATCGTGAACATCTTCCTTGGCTCCCCTGCGATCATGTTTGCGGTGTCGGCAATTGGCGTTCTGATCTTCGCGGGTCTCACGGCCTATGATACGCAGAACATCAAAAACACCTACCTGGCCCACGCCCATCACGGCGACCAGGAATGGCTCCAGAAATCCGGTATCATGGGCGCTTTGAGCCTGTACCTGAACTTTATCAACATGTTCATGATGTTGCTGCAACTGTTCGGAAACAGGGAATAACAGCAGCCCTGACTGCAACGACACAAAGCCCGCCAAACCCGGAGTTTGGCGGGCTTTTTCTTTGCCATATCCCTTGATCCAAGCGCTGATGCGACAGATCAGCAGCATTGTGACTCGCCAACCACCCTGGGTGGCGGCCGATGTCAACCATTGTCGGCGGGGGCTGGCCCGGCTGGATCAGCGTAACCCGTCTTTCCCGGTCACGTCCCATGCTTCCAGCCCGCCCATGCGGCTGTGCACACGGCCACCGCAGGACATCGCAAGGGCAAACACTACTTCGTCTGCTTTCGGACCATCGGGCAGGCCGACTTCGATGCCATCGAAATGACTGCGCACATAAGCCGCGTTGATATGCCCCAGCGGAATGTCCAGCCGCGTCCCGACACCACCCCGTTTCATGCAGGAGGGCACGATGGCGTTGGATTGCCCCAAGAGGCCGCGCATCGCGTAGCCTCCGGGAACGTGCCACAAGGCCGCGTGTTCCAGCTCGCCCGCCTCGCCGACAATCGCCCCCTTGCCATACCCATCAACCGCTGCCTTGCCCCCCAGCGCCGCGATCAGTCGCTCGCTCATTTCGGCGCCCAATGGCTTGAGGCTGTCCATTGCAGACTGCAAATCAGGCTCGTAAACGCCAGCGAAGGGGTTCCTCACGCATGCAATCATCGCGCCAAGGCGGCGCGGTGCATCGGGCGCAGGCCCGCCATCGTGATGAACGTCTTCGACGATGAGCTGCATTTTACGAACCGGGAAATCAGGCATCGGCCAATCCTTTTGTTACTGTGGTGTCTGGAACCCCTTGCAGCCCGACGCAGCGCCCTTGCAGCAACAGGCTCGCATCGGCGATAAGCCCCCGCCTGTGAAACTCCCTTGCCGCGGTCAGTCCGGAATCCAGCGCCTGCCGTTTTTCACTTTCAGACAAGGCGGGGACGGCGACGGTCACCGGGCGCGTGCCCAGATCGCTGTCCGGCGCGAGATCGCTGGCCGGGAGGCGCTCGATTGCGCGGTGGGAGGGTATGTCAACGGCATTGGCAATAAGCGTCGCCGCCACATCGGCCTGTGCCGCGCAGTCAGCCACGACCGTAACCGCATCTGCAATGCCCAGCGAGTGACTGCGGCCACGCCAGCCCGACGTGGCCACCCCACGGGCAGGGTCCCTGTCCGTAACGATGATCTTTCCTGCCGGGCTGAGCGATGTAAATGACTGCGCGCCCGCGATGTGAAAGGCGATATCTCCGCCATTGTTGACATACGCCTTGGACACCGCGCGGCCCCGCAGCATCGCGCCGAGAATCTCATCGGCCACGGCCCCGGCAACGGCGGCCATCGGGGTCACGAACGCATCGCCAAAGGGGGCGACAGCCGCAGCCATGCGCCGGGCCACCGGATCGGTAAACCGGCTGTTCGCCCCACCCGGGCGGCGCAAGAGCGGCAACTCGGACACCAGCCCGGTGAGAATGCTTTCGAACCTCTCAATCGCAGCGGCGTAGCAGGCGGTGCGCTCAGGCCCCCATACCTCGATGATCAGGTCTATCGGCCCATGCTGCAAATGCAGGCGTTTCTTGTCCGGCAGCAGTGCGATCTGCGGTGCTTGCGTCATCGCGATGTTCCCAAGACCCGGCTGTCTGCGCCATAGTCGCCACCGCTTGACAGCACGTCCTTGAGATCCCGTATCGCGGCCTCGTGTCCGCCCAGCGAAAGATAATCGTCCCGTGTAGCGGTAAACTCCAGGGGCGCAACTAGCGCCGGTGTCGGCACGTAACCAAACGCGCCATCGGGCAGCACCGATACATCCACCATGATTGTGATGCCGCCTCCCGGCCAGACGTAAACCGGCGCGCCGCCCACTGTCACGCGGGTTTTTTCCGCATGTACTGATCGGGTAAGATGGATCGGATTTTGCGTCACACCGGACCGCAGCGACCCGCCTGCTCCCCCCATGAACAGGACGGTACAGCGTGCAGGTTCGCAGTTTTGCGCGATGAGATCGACCGAAGGTTGCAACTCTGCGGGCATCGGATGCGCCACCGGCTCCAGGTCTTCGTTCAGGACAAAATATCCAAAATGCTCTCCGGTCGTGGACACCATGAGCAAACTCAGACCGGCGCGCGCGCCTTTCGGGCCCCGCCACGGACCCAGGATGGTGAGCGGATCCTTGATGTCCGTGCCACCCCAGCCCATGCCCGGCCCGGCAACCCGAAAGTACCGCCCGGGCGTGGAGCGATGTCCGAGGATACGGATACCCGTCTCTGGCCAGTTGATGACCTTGCCGGCCTGATGTTCTGACACAACCCCGGTAATGTGATCGTCAACGACCACAACCTCGTCCACCAGCCCCCGCCATTGCGAGGCAAACATGCCGATCGTCGCGGACCCGCAACCAACCCGCATGCGTTCTTCTGCCGCGCCGTCCACGATCGGGGGGGCATCGGCCTGAACCACGACGGCAGAGCCCCCATCCACGGTAAGCTCGACCGCTTCCTTGTTGCACAGCCGCAAAAGCGCATCGCAGGTTTTGCGGCCTTCCGCTTTTGTCCCGCCGGTCAGGTGATCCACGCCGCCAAGCGACAGCATCTGCGAGCCATATTCCGAAGTCATGACATGGCCAATGTTCTCGCCCTCACAGCGCACGGTGGCAGCCTCGCGTCCAAGATGCCGATCCGTGTCGATCTTCACCTTGACACCGCAGTAGGAAAAAATCGCCTCGGTCACAACGGTGACGCAATCTACCCCGTCGATCTTCCGGCTGACGATGAACGGCGCTGGCTTGTAATCCGGATAGGTGGTGCCGGCACCGATGGCCGAGACGACAACGTCCTCTCCGGAGGCCATGTACCCATCCCAGTCCGCCGTCAGAAACGGTTTGATCTCGTCGCCTTTTTCAATCCGGCGGTCGAGGATGGTCAACGGATCGCAGCGGATGATTTTCCCGCCCTCGTTGGCATAGCGATCACAGGCACCGGCCTGACCGTCCGCAATGTAGCACATCACGGGACAGGCATCGCAGCGGATTTTTTCGGGGCGGCTCATGATCTTTCCCGAAGCGCGGCAAGCACCCGATGCGGCAAGGCGGGCGGGTTGGTGATCCGGGCGCCCGAGGCATGCCGGATGGCGTTCAAAATCGCCGGGGCGGTTGGAATGAGCACATGCTCGCCCAACCCTTTTGCCCCCATTGGTCCTTCCGGATCAGGTTTTTCAACAAGGATCGAGACGACCTCCGGCATATCGCCAATGGTCGGGATCAGATAGTCGTGCAGGTTCTCCGTGCGGCCCGGAATGAATTCCTCCATCAGGGCAAGCCCGAGCCCCTGTGCGATCCCCCCTTCGATCTGGCCTTCGGCGAGCAGCGGATTGATCGCGCGCCCCAGATCATGCGCAGCCGTGATCCTGAGCACGCGCGTTGTGCCCAGTTTCAGATCGACCTCCACCTCGGCCATCTGGGCACCGTATCCGTAAACCGCGTAGGGCGTGCCCTGGCCGTCTTCATCCAGCGCAGTTGTCGGCGGGTCGTATGTTTCCTCTGCCCGCAAAGCATATCCGAATGCGTCCACATCAAGATCAGACAGGGTGACCGTGCGGCTCGACCGCCCCTCGGTGACGCGCACCTCACCCGGTGCAACGATGATTTGAGCTGCCTCCGACAGGTTGGTCAGTCGAAGGATCTCGGCGCGCAGTGCGCGGCCGGCCGCCTCCGCCGCCCTGCCGGTGATGAAAGTATGCCGCGAGGCGGAGGTTTTGCCGCAATCAGGCGTCATCCCTGTATCCGGGCCGACAATTTCGACCCGGTGGATGGCAACACCAAGCGCATCCGCCGCGATCTGCGCGATCACCGTATTTGCTCCCTGCCCGATGTCGGTTGCACCCTGATGCAGGCGCAGGGCGCCGGCGGGTGTGATGCCAAGTCGAATGGTTGACGGATTGGGCAGTGCCGTATTGCCACAGCCGTACCAGCACGACGCAATACCCACGCCGCGTTTCCTGTCATCAGAGCCTGCATTGAAGGATGCCGCGTCTTTACCCGCGCGGTGCCAGTGTGGTTGCAGCGCATCGAGGCACTCTTTGATCCCAACGGCGTCGAGCTTCTGTCCGCAGGGTGTCGTGTCACCATCCACCAGCGCGTTGCGTTTGCGGAACTCCAGTCGGTCCAGCGCACATTTTTCCGCCAGCTCGTCATACAGCATCTCCTGGCAGATTGCGGCTTGCGGGACGCCGAAACCTCTGAACGCACCTGCTGTCGGGCCATGCGTGTGGATCGCCCGGCTGGTCGCGCGGTAATTGGGCGTTTTGTAAGGACCACAGGCGTGTACCGGCACCCGCGTGGCCACTGTCGGCCCCCAACTGGCATAGGACCCGGTATTGAAATCGCCGTGGAAAGTCATCCCGGTGATCTTGCCCTGTTCATCGGCACCGATTGTCGCGGTCATCGTGCCGGGGTGTCGCTTGGTGCTGGACCGCATGGATTCATTGCGGGAGAACACCATCCGACAGGGCCTTTTGGTCTTCAGAACAGCCAACCCGATGAGAGGTTGCACGGACAAATCGAGCTTTGCCCCGAATCCCCCACCCGCAGCGGCCGGAATGATACGAACCCGTTCAGGCGGCAAACCAAGAACTCTCGCCGTGTCGTCCCGGTCCATCACCGGTGCTTGTGTACAGGCCTGAATGACAAGCGTGTCGCCTTCCAACCACCCCACACCGGCCTCCGGCTCGATGTAGGCGTGCTCGACATAGGCGGTCCGGAACTCTCCTGTCACCCTGTGCGCCGAGGCGCGCAAGGCCTCCTGCGGTGCACCGGAAACGACCCTGCCACGGATGAGGGTGTTTTCTGGCCGGTGAGCGTGGAGCTGGGGTGCCTGCGCGCCACCTGCCTCTGCTTCGGTCAGCACATGTGGCCTGGGCGACCATGTTACCGGAAAATCCCCAAGGTCGAGGGCTTCGACGCGGGCCGCGTCCCCGACCACCAGCGCCACCGGCTCTCCCAGATAGCGCACGGTGCATTCCGCCAGTGCGGGTTGATCCGCGAGCGGAGGTATGACGCCAAAGGCATTGACCCCTGCAATGTCGGCAGATGTCATCACCGCAACGATGCCGCTGCGCGCCGCCGCCCATGCGGTCACGTCGCCCAACACGAAATCAGCATGAAAATGCGGGGACCGCACCGCTCTGATCAACAGGGTGCCCTCGGGGGCGTAGTCGGCGCCAAAGATTTCCGACCCATCCACCTTGGGCTGCCCGTCGAGGCGAGGCAGGCGCGCGCCCACGGACGCGCCCGGCAGGGGGCGCACGCTGTCCGGCAAGGTCCTGTTTGTCGCCACGACCGCCGTGACGATCTTGCGGTACCCCGTGCACCGGCACAAAACGCCACTAAGGGCTGTTTCAACCTGAGCCTCCGTCGGCAGCGGTGTGATCTGCAACAGTTCCATCGCAGCCATCATGACGCCGGGCGTGCAAATCCCGCATTGCGCGGCCCCGTGGGCAAGGAATGCCTTCTGCAACCGGCTTCGCAAGTCTGGTTCCGCGGTTTCAAGCGTTTCGACATTGCACCCGCTGATCTGAGCGACCGGTATAAGGCAGGCGCAGTGCTGCCTGCCATCCACCAGCACGGTGCAGGCCCCGCAGTCCCCCGCGTCACAGCCAACCTTGACACTTTTCAGACCAAGATGGTCACGCAAGACTTCTGACAATCGCGCGCCCGGTGAGGCAAAAACCGCATGTGGCTGCCCACCGACCGTGAAGGCGATATGCTGTTCGTGCGCGGTCATGCGGCCTGATCAACCTGTGTTCCCAGATCATCAAGAACACGCCGCAGCAATTCGGTTGCGGAGTGGATACGGTAGGCGACATCTGCCCGAATGTCGCTGGTCGGCGCAAGCACGGCTGCAACCTTTTCCTGCGTGACCACATGGCCTGATGGCGGGTGCCCGATCAGTTCGCCTTCGAGGTCCGGCAAACGGGTGGCAACGGGCCCACAGGCGCCAACCGACAGCGCCGCAGCAGTGACCGCCCCCTCGACGACCTCGACACGTGCGGCCACCATGACGATGGAGATCACGAGGTACTTGCGGGCTCCGAGCTTGAGAAAAGCACCCCGCCCGCTCAGGGCGGCACGCGGGATGAATACATGCGTCAGAAGCTCGTCGGCATCGCGCATAACGCGCCGGGGACCAACAATGAAATCCCGCAAAGGCACCTGCCGTGTCCCGCGGAGCGAGGACAGAACAACCTCCGCATCAAGGGTCAAGAGCGGGGGCACACCATCAGCCGCGGGCGATGCATTGCACAGGTTTCCCGCGATGGTGCCCCTGTTTTGTATCTGCAAGGCGCCCACTTCACGCGCCGCAAGCTGCAAACCGGCAAGGGCAGCTGGAAGATCGGCCTCGACGATATCGCGCCAGGTGGTGGTGGCGCCAATCCACAGACCCGCGTCCGACATCCGGATGCCCCGCAGCTCTGATACACCTGTCACGTCGAGAATATCGCCCGGCAATATCTTGCGTTCGGTTGCCGGGAACAGGTCGGTGCATCCTGCCGCAATCGTCAGATCATTCTGCTTCAGCGCCTGTAGGGCGTGCTGCACATCCGATGGTCTGAGGTACTTTGCGGGGTGCGTCATGATTCACCGAGATTGCTCGTATACAAACAGATGTTGCGGCAGGCCGCGCAAGCTGTCAATAAAATCACATGAGCACAAAACCGACCGACATTGATGCCTACCGCTTATCGGAACAGGCCGGGTTCAATCTGCGGCGTGCAAACCAGCGGCATGTGGCTATTTTTTCGCGCCTGGTCGAGGGGCTGACACCCACGCAGTTCGCGGCTCTGGCCCGCCTTTATGAATTCGGGGCATTGTCGCAAAATCGGCTGGGTCGGCTGACAGCAATGGACAGCGCAACGATCAAGGGTGTCGTGGAGCGACTGAAGGCAAAAGATCTTGTGAGTTCGCGTGCCGATCTGTCGGACCAGCGCCTGCGGCTGGTCGAGTTGTCAGACAAGGGACGCGAGGTGTTCGAACGGGCGCTTGGCGGCGCATTGGATGCGCGGGTCGAAACTCTTTCCCCCTTGACGGAAGAAGAAGCGAGGGCCTTCGAAGCCTTGCTTGCCAAGCTGGTCTAGCTCTCAGACCCCGACGTATTTCTTGAACAAGGCCGAGGTGCGATCCAGCGTTTTGGTGTCGACCACCTCCCTGCTGCGGCCGTTTTCGATGAACGCGACACGGTCAGAGAGCGTCAGAACCGCTTCGATACGCTGCTCCACCAGAACAATGGCAACCCCCTCGCGCCGCATCGCCTCGACCGTTTCGCGGATCAACCGGATCATCGATGGCTGCAAGCCTTCGGTCGGTTCATCCAGCAACAGGACCGAAGGCTCCAGACACAGGGCCCGGGCCGTGGCGAGCATCTGCTGTTCCCCCCCCGACAGGGTTTCGGCCCGCTGCGCAAGACGTTCCCGCAGCCTCGGAAACATCTCCAGAACCCGGTCACGGGTTGCAGGTCCCTTGTTGCGGGTCATCAGCCCGATATCGATGTTTTCCGCAACCGTAAGTTCTGCAAACAAGCGGCGCCCCTGCGGGACATAGCCAATCCCCTGTTTCGGCACATCGTGAGCCGGCAATGCGCTGAGGTCGTGACCATTCAGCGAAATCGCACCCGCGTGCAGCGCAAGCAACCCCATGATCGCCTTGAGCGTTGTCGTCTTGCCCGCACCATTGCGTCCCAGCAAGCACAGCACTTCACCCCGCTGCACCTCGAGATCGACACCGTAGAGCACCTGCACGGGCCCGTAGCCGGTACTGACCCCTTCCAGCTTCAGCATGTTTCACGTCCAAGGTAGGCGTCCTGCACCAAGGGGTCGGCGCTCACGGTTTCCGGGGTGCCGGAAGACAGCACACGCCCCTGTTGCAACACGGTGACTTCATCCGCCAGAGACATCACAACGTCCATGTTGTGCTCGATCAACAAGATCGTTGTTTCACCTGCGAGACTGCGGATCAGCGTGTTGAAACCGGCAATCTCGCTTTCTGACAGACCCTGCGTCGGCTCATCCAAGATCAGCAGCCGCGGCGATTGCGCCACACCCATTGCGAATTCCAGAAGCCGCTGGTGCCCGTAGGAGAGATCGCCGGCCAATTGATCGAGGCGCTCATCCAGACCCACGCGGCCCAGGGCGTCGAGGGCCGCGTCCTGATCGCGCATTCCTTGCGCCAGCGCGATGTTTTCGAACAGGCTGAGGCGGGCGTAAATGGCGGTGATCTGGAAAGTATAGGCCATGCCCAACCGCATCCGCTTGTGGGCAGGCCACGCGCTGATGTTCTGCCCGTCGAACCAGACCTCACCCGAAGTGGCGGGAGTGCGTCCTGACACCATGCCGACAAAGGTGCTCTTTCCTGCACCGTTAGGTCCGATCAGCGCATGGACAAGCCCCTGCCGCAACGAAAAATCAACCGCTTCCACCGCGGTCAGGCCCCCGTAAATCTTTGTCAGCAGCTTCGTTTCAAGCAACATCATGGCAACCACGGCGCCCAGCGTCTGCGCACCTCGCCCATGATCCCGGCACGGGCAAACAGGACGAGCAGCACCAATGCCAGCCCCGCGATCAGCATATAGGCATTTGTGAAGCCGCTCGAATAGTCGATCAGGTAGAACATGAAGACTGCTCCGACCAACGGCCCGATTGTTGTTCCCGCCCCGCCCAACAGCACCCAGAGGAGGGGAAAGATGGAGTATTGCACGGAAGCGAAGGTCGCGCCGACATAGCCGAACAACAACCCGTATGCGGCCCCTGCCGCGCCCGAGATGCTGCCGGAAATCAAGACGGCAAGAAACTTGTGACGGAAAACATCATAACCCAGCATTTGGGTACGCTCTTCGTTTTCCCGCACCGCGATCAACACGCGCCCGAAACGCACCTGCATCATCCGCGCGGTGATCAGCAATGCGGACGAAAAGAGCAGCAGGGCCGCAAGATACCGGATCAGCGGGTCCGTCAGGTCCATCCCGAGGACCTGGCGCGCGGCCTGCGGGATGACAAAGCCTTCGTCGCCCCGTGTCCATGTCCCGAAGTATAGGATGATCAGGAAGACCGATTGCGCGAACATCAGCGTCACGATCATGAACGCCACACCAATCGTTCGCAGCGCCAATACGCCCACAACGACGGACAGGACAGCCGCAGTGAGTATCCCGACGGCGAAAGCGGGTACCGGGGACATCCCGCCGTATTGCATGGCCAATCCGAGCCCGTACATCCCGGCAGCAAAGAACATCGCGTGGCCAAGGCTCAGCAGCCCCGTGTAACCGAAAAGAACATTGTATCCAATGGCATAGGTTGCCAGCACCATGATCCGCGCAAGATTGCCTTGATGGTAATCCGACAGCGTGAAACACAAGACAAAGAGACCTGCGATCACACCCAGATGTAACAGGAAGGACCGCGCTGACGGGCTCATGCGCGCTTCTTTCCGTAAAGCCCCTGCGGGCGGAAAACCAGCACCAGTGCAACCAGCAGCGTCGCGAGGATTTTCGCCAGCGTCGGGCTGAAAAAGACCGAGATGATGCCGTCCGACATCCCGATCAGCAGGGCGGCGACAACCGTGCCGCGCAATGACCCCAGACCACCGATGATCACGACGATGAAGCTCAGCAGCAGCGGGTCCGCCCCCATCAGGTAGTGCGCCTGCTGGATCGGCACGATCAGGACCGCGGCAAACGCCGCCAAAGCGGCCCCCAATCCGAAAACCAGCGAATAGACCCGCTCCACCGGGATGCCAAAGGTCAGGGCGGTTTCCCTGTCAAGCTGCGTGGCCCGCATGATCAGGCCAAAGCGGGAGCGGGACAGGAACAGCGCAAAGGACACCAGAATGACGGCGGCGGCGGCAATAACGAAGAGCTTGTAGGATGTTGTGCTCAGACCCCAGGGATAAAACAGGTTGAAGCCGTTTTCACCATATTCCAGCCATGGCAGCGGGATACGTGTGTTAAAGGGCGGCGCCACCGGACGCGCCTCTGGCCCGAAGGTCATCAGGGCGGTCTGCTGCATGATGTAGAGAATGCCGATCGTCGCGACGATCGTGGCTTCGGGGTCATAGTGCAGGCGTTTCAGGACCAGCCGATCCGCCAGAATCGCGACAAGCCCGGCCATCGCCGGCGCGATGAGAACCGCCGCCATGAAACCAAATGCGGGGTGGGCAGACATCGCGCTGGCCACGAACCACGCAACAACCGCGCCGAGCATATAGAATTCCCCATGCGCGACGTTCACGACCCGCATCACGCCGAAGACAAGCGACAAGCCCAGAGCGGTCAGCGCCAGCACAGCCGCGCCGACAGCGCCTTCCAATGTGGCGAGAAGGAGATGAGGACCAAATTCCATGAAGTCAGCGAGGCATCCTCCTCGAAGGCGGATGCCCCTGTGCGCTCCTCAGAATGCCATTGTGGTATAGTCAACCTCGTCCGGGTACAGCGTGTCCTCGACGGAGGTCGAATGTACGCGGGTCAGTTTACCGTTCTCCACGCGGCTGATGTACTGCCTGCCGAAAACCTGATGGGTTTTGCCATTGAACACTTTCGGCCCCTGCGGGTGCGCATCGCTTTCGGCCATGTCCGACATCGCCTCCACGGCCTCGATCAGCTTTTGACGATCCTGCGGACCCTGATAGTCTGCCGCCTCCATTCCGGCCTTGATGACGTGCAGCGTCTCCCAGCACCCGAACATATGCGAGTACGTGGAAACATCCGACGGGTCTGAAACCGACGCGCCATTGTCATCGACGCCCACCGCGGCGCGGAAATTCCTGTCAAAGCTTGTCTGGTCGGGCTGCGCATAGCGCGGGTTGCCTTCCCAGAAATACGTGCCCTCCAGAAACTCAAGACCGGGTGAGCCGAGGTCGACGGCTTCCAGAGAGTCGATGAAGCCGAATATCTCGGGGCTGGAGGGGCCGAAGAACTCGCCCAGTTCCTTCACGAAGGTCAGCACCGCCGGCCCCACCATCACGTGGTACAGTACCTCGGTATCACGCGGAATTTTCGGGAAGTACTTGGTGAAGGATGTCTCGGTCGGCGGGATCGCGATATGTTCGAGAACTTCACCGCCCTGCGCTGCGATAGCTGCCGTAAAAAAGTCGCGGTGATCATGCCCAAAGGCAAAATCGGGGAAGATCATCGTCACTTTCTTGCCGAGGTTTTCGCTGACATATGGGGCCATCGCCTGCACCTGGCTTTTGACGTCCGTGATGCCGGGCTGCAGCGTGTAGCGATTGAGTTTGCCGGACGCGACGTGATGACCCTCCGACACAACAAAATAGGGGATTTTCTGCTCACCAGCCGCCGGCGCGGAGCCGTAGACCACGTGACTGAAAAGCGTGCCGAAGGCGACGTCGGCACCATGCTGATTGGCGAATTTCTCCACAACCTCCGCACCGCGTTTCGGGTCTGTGCCATCGTCTTCGGCAATGATTTCCACGGGCCGCCCGTTAATGCCGCCCGCGTCATTGATCGCCTTTGTGGCGGCATCGGTGGTGCGCCCGTACCAGCGTCCGTAGGCCGCTCCGATACCGGTCGAGTGCTGTTGGAAGCCGATTTTGATCGGCGCAGAGGATTGCGCACTGGCAAATCGCGATACCAGAGGCGAGGCCGTCAACAGCCCGCCGGCCGCGGCGCCCTTCAGCAAACTACGCCGGCTTGTGATCAGTTTTTGAGTCATCTCAACTCTCCCTGTTGGCAGCATTTGGTTCGGGCCCCGTTCCATGCAGGACCTCGCTTTGACTGACATCAATGATTGTTTGCATACATGTGACTTGTCCAGAAATTTATTTCACACGTCTTTTGAGCGGAGCGCTCGACTTGCTTTATGCTCCTTTTGGCGCCGCCAACAACCACAATCCCAGAAAGGTATAGGCTATCATGAACAAAGACAGCGGCAGCGTGGCCAAGGCGGCGCGCCGACTGCTGCCAAACAGATCCATCGCGATGCGATGCGCCAGCAGGATCGACCAGACGTGACCCAGCACCACCAGACCTGCCTGCGTGATCCAGATCGCCCTTACGGTCGTTATCTTGTTGAAGAAGCCGGTTGTCACCCGAAAGGGCTGCAGCCCGAGCAGGTCCGCTCCCCGGGCGAAGGGATCGCTCAGCGCGGCCAGAGTGTACTGGATATTCACCAGGAAGGAGGTCAGGTAATGCGCAATGTGGTAGACCAAGGCGATCGGCAGCACGCTGAGCGCCAACCAGCCAAATGCATGCATAAAACTCACCTCTTCCCGGCTGATCCTGACCGCGAGCCACACGGCGAGGGCAAAGATCGCAACAAGCGCCGCAATCGCGGCGATCAATCCGAGCACGGTTGGGGCGACAACCGCCGATCTGCCAGGAAACTCCAGCGGGTTCACGCCGATCCTGGCCAACCACCAGAACGTCTCGTTTATCCCGTCAAAACTGCCGATCCCGAGGAGGATCAAGGCAAAAAGACCGGCGAGCCGAAGGTCCGCCGGTTCCAGAATTTGCCATCCCGGCCCGCCCAGACCGCCCGGTGCGCGCATCCTGACCGGGGCCAGTCGCCCATAGGCCCCGAAAATCCCGTGCCCGAGTTCGCAATGTTTCAGCCACTTGGGGCCGAAAATCAGCAACCCCACCATCGTGAGACACCAGTAAGCCAGCGCGAAGCGGGCAAGACGCGTTGGGTCATCAGGCGCGATATCCGCCAGCAGGAAGGCGCCAAATCCGATCAGAAGAGCAATTGCAGGCCACAGATCCAGCCTGTCCGGGAGCGTCGCGAGCGGTTGAGGGCGCCCCAGCAGCCGGTACATTCCCGTCCATGGGTTGAGCCACGCCCAGAGGTTCCCGAAAAACCCGGACAGGCTGATCAGCACCACCCACCCGACCGTCCAGAAACCAAGCGGCATCAGGTTCGACAGTGGATCTCGCGGCCCGAACAGACCAAGGTAGAGAGCAAAGGCAAAGGCCAGAAAGGCGGCAAGGCTGGTCATGTCCCGGCACAGCGCACAGGAGGGAAAGGTCGCTTTGCGGACACTGAAAAGGCGGCAGACAACCCTCCCGGGCACGGCAAAGAGCGCTAGAACCGTAAGAGCCACCACCGACACCCCGGCCATCATGTAAACATCGGTCGGCAACAGCAGGACAAAACCCTGTTCCGACACATGGGCACCCGCAACCGTTGGGCCACAGAGCGCCAGCTTGACGCAAAACAGAAAACTCCGCACTCTCATAAGCGCATTAATAACCGGGAACGTCATCGATGAAAGGTCTGCGTGTTACTGGCATCCTGTTGCTGATCTTCGCCGCTGGCTGGGCTGTCATTGCACGCGAGGATCCTGCCTCTGATATCCTGATCGGTCAGGCGGTGATGCGTCCACTGGACGATCGGCAGCTGGGCGCTTTCCTCAGCATCGACAACAGAGGGGACCCCGACAGGCTGCTGGCAGTCAGCAGCGCATCAGGGCGCGCGACGCTGTATAACCCTGCCGCCGACGGCGGATTGCCCGTTCAGACCGGTGTGTCATCACTGGCGCTGGACGGTGCGCATATTCGCCTGGGCATCACACCGGGCATCCTTTCTGATGGTGCGTTGGTGCCGCTGACACTGACATTCGAACATGCCGGGCCCGTTGTCGTGAAAGCACGGCTGTCAGACCCGGCAACGCCGGGACAGGCCGCAGATGTCGGGCTCTTTGGTGTCGGCGACATCTGCATCGTCGGCGAGGGTGAGCCTGCACCACGGATCAACCTAACCGTTGAACCTGACGGCCAGGGCTGGAAAGTACTTGTCACCGCGGTCGACTTCACATTCTCGGAAGACCTGGTCGGCCTCTACCATGTGCCCGGCACCGGTCATGGGCACATCTACGTCGGAGGCATGAAGCTGGGCCGGTTGTATGCTCCCCAAGCGCATGTCGGTGCCCTGCCAAAAGGTACACATGAAATACGCGTCACGCTGAACACGAACGACCACCGTGCCTATGTGGTCGATGAAGACCCTGTCACGGCGTCAGCGATGATTGTGGTTGACTAGCTCATTTCGCAAACGCTTTACTTGTACACAAGCAATCTCGCATGAGGGTTGGATTTGGCACGCGGCGGAATAATCGGGGTAGATGTCGGCGGGACCTTCACGGATCTGGTCATGGTGGATGAGACACACACCGGCCTGCGCTTTGCGAAGACCCCGACGACGCTCGACAATCAGGCCTTCGGGGTTCTGGCCGCGCTGACCGAGGCAGAGGCGGATCTGGCGCAGATCGATCTGATCGTGCACGGCACCACGACCACAACCAATGCCGTGCTCGAACGCAAGCTCGCGCGCACCGGTCTGATCACGACACTGGGGTTTCGTGACATACTCGAACTGGGGCGCAGAACCCGACCGCAAGCCTATGGCATGAAGGGGCAATTCAACCCGATCATACCGCGCGATCTGCGCCTCGAAATCCCGGAGCGGATGGATGCGCAGGGCACGATCCTGACGCCACTGGACGAGGCTGCCCTGCGTCGCGCCGTTGAACAGCTGCGATCAGCAGGCTGCGAAGCGCTCGTGATCCACTTCCTGCACGCTTACGCCAACCCGGCGCATGAGATCCGCGCTGCCGAGATCGCCGCGGAGCTCTGGCCCAATGGATACATCACGACCGGGCACAGCCTGCTGTCGGAAACGCGCGAGTATGAGCGCGGGGTGACCGCGGCGGTCAATGCCTCGGTTCAGCCGCTGTTGGAAAGATACCTGAAAAGGCTGCGCGATGAACTGGCGCATCAGGGGTATGACGGCGACGTGCTGGTGATGAACGGGAACGGCGGCATGGTGTCGTCCCGTCTTGTCGCCCGCGAGGCCGCGAAAACGGTGATGTCCGGCCCGGCCTCGGGCGTTATGGCGGCAGCCTACACCGGACGGCGCGCAAACGAGATGAACTTGCTGACCTACGATATGGGTGGCACCTCAACGGACGTGGCCCTGATACGCGGCGGACATCCGCCCGTGTCCAACGAGATCGACGTTGAATACGCGATGCCCATCCACGTTCCCATGGTGGATGTGCGCACGGTAGGCGCAGGTGGCGGTTCCATCGCAAGGGTCAATGCCGCGGGGCTGTTGGAGATCGGGCCTGAAAGCGCGGGCGCGGACCCCGGCCCCATCTGTTACGGCAAGGGGGGTCGGCAACCGACCATCTCGGATGCCAACCTGCTGCTGGGGCGGCTTGATCCGGAGAAACTGAAATCGGTTGAGGGCGGTATCGACCCCGATGCGATCCGCGATGTCTTTGACCGTGATCTTGGGCGGCCCCTTGGGGTCGATGGCATCGCAGCGGCAGAAGCGGTGATACGGGTCGCAAACGCAAAGATGTCGGGCGCCATTCGAATGGTGTCCCTGTCTCTGGGCGCCGACCCACGTGATTTCGCACTCTTTGCCTTCGGGGGGGCCGGGCCTCTGCACGCGGCAGCGCTGGCCCGAGAACTTGGCGTGCCCCGCGTTATCATCCCGGCGCGCCCCGGTCTGACAAACGCGCTTGGCTGCGTTGTGGCCGACCTGCGGCACGACTACGTCCAGACGGTCAACCAGCCGTTGCACGCAGCCGACATGGATATGTTGCATGCAACCTTCGCGCAGCAGGCAGCTGCCGGCGCAGGCGCGCTCGCACAGGAAAAAGTCACCATCACCGAGACTCGTCAGGAATTCAGCGTCGATATGCAGTTTGTCGGCCAAAGCCACGTCGTGCGCGTCCCCCTGACCAGCGGCACCCCGACCCGCCCTGAGCTACAGGCCCGGTTCGAGGAGGTTTACTGGAACCGTTTCAAAGTGGAACTCAAGGAAATCCACGCCCGCATCGTGACGCTCAACTGCTCGGTCATCGGGCTGTGTGAACCGCTTGATCTGTCGCGGCTGATGGCCCCGGAAACCCGGCAGGCAGTAGCCACGCCAACCGCGTCGCGCCCGGTGGTTTTCGATGGCAGGCCGCATGAAACGCCGGTTTACTGGCGGGATTATCTGCCCGAAGATGTCTCGCTTAGCGGTCCTGCCGTTATTGAACAGGCCGATTGCACCATCCTGATCCCGCCCGGCGACGTGGTAAAAGGGGGTGCCGACGGAAACCTCTTCATTCATATCGGGGGACCGGCATGAGCATCGACCCGATCACCCTGTCGGTTATCCAGGCCGGTCTGCAGCAGGTTTGTGATGAAATGGACCTCAGCTTTTCGCGCGCCGCCTTTTCTCCGGTCATCGCAGAGGCCAACGACCGGTCGGACGGGATATATGCAGCCGACGACGGATCGCTTATTGCGCAGGGCGCGGGAGGGTTGCCGGTCTTCGTCGGCACAATGCAGTATTCGACCCGCACGCTGATCGAGATGATCGCCGCCGGGACCGTCGCCGCCCCGAAACCCGATGACATCTACATCGTGAATGACCCCTATCTGGGGGGCACGCATCTGATGGACGTCCGCTTTGCCCGCCCCTTCTACCGAAACGGCGGCATCTTCTGCTGGCTGTCAAACACCGGCCATTGGCCGGATACCGGCGGGTCCGTTCCCGGTGGCTTTTCCGCCTCTGCAACAGCCGTTGAGCAGGAAGGGCTGCGCCTGCCGCCGGTCCGCCTCTTCAAGGAAGGGGTCATGGATCAGGAGATCTACAGCATCATCTGTTCCAATATCCGGGTGGCCGACCAGCGCATTGGCGACGTCAAGGCGCAGGCTGCGGCGCTGATGGTGGGCGAGGATCGCCTGAACGTGCTGCTGGACCGGTACGGCGATGATGTGGTGCGCGAGGCCATTTCCGAACTGCGCAGACGGGCTACCGACCAGATGCGCAGCCTGATCAATGAAATACCCGACGGGGATTATACCTCTGTTGCGTGGATCGACAGCGACGGCGTGATCAACAAACCGCTGGCCATCCGGCTGCGGATCACGAAAACACCCGGTCGATTGCAATTCGATTTCTCGCAGAGCAGCCCACCGTGCCTCGGCCCGATGAATTCGGTTCTCGCAACCACGCTGTCATCGGTTTATCTCGCCATCCGCCATATCTTCCCCGAGGTGCCGATCAGCGCGGGAGCCTTTGAACCGCTCGAGGTGATCCGGCCCAGCGGCACGTTTCTGGACGCGGAGTATCCCCGGCCCGTGTCGGGCTGTGCCGCCGAAGTCAGCCAGCGCATCGCCGAGGCGGTTTTTGCCGCCCTCGTCAAGCCCCTGCCCGATCGCGTCACCGCGGCGCCCGCGGGCACCAGCGGGAATTTTGCGCTTGGCGGGCATGATCCGGCGGTTGGACGCGATTACGTGATGTACCAGCTGTCAGGCGGCGGATACGGCGGCAACGCCGATCACGACGGGTTGGCAAACGGATGCTCAACCATCGGCATTTCCAAAGCCCCGCCGGTGGAGATCATGGAACAGAATTTCCCGGTGCTATACCGGCGGTACGCGCTGCGGGAAGGATCGGGCGGCGCGGGCCGACACCGGGGCGGTCTTGGCCTCGACTACGAGATCGAGTTGCGCCGGGGCACTGCCCGCGCCAGCTTTGTCATGGATCACGGCAGATTTGGTCCGCAGGGCGCACTTGGCGGCGCGGATGGTGCGCCAAACGAGGTCGAGGTCTGGCGCGACGGCAAAAAATACATTCCCGAGCATTTGTCCAAGGAACAGGATATCCAGTTGCAGCAAGGCGACAGCGTCCGGGTGAGAACACCGGGCGGGGGCGGCTATGGCGATCCGGCGGAGCGCGATACTGACCTGATTGCGGAAGACACGCGGTTGGAGCGGAATTGACGGTCAAAATGCGTGGCACGCTATTCCACCGGCGCCCATCCGGCGTCACGATCAAGGCTCCATAACGGAAAAAGCCGCGCATGATGCCCGGCTTTTCGCGTGACTTGCCAGCTGAAGATCTTACTTGATCTTGCCTTCTTTGTATTCCACATGCTTGCGCGCAACGGGGTCATACTTACGCACGACCATCTTCTCGGTCATGGTGCGGGCGTTTTTCTTCGTGACGTAGAAATGGCCTGTCCCCGCCGAGGAGTTCAGACGAATCTTGATCGTGGTTGGCTTGGCCATGTTAAGTCTCCTGCTGCGGCCCGGCTCCGGTGAGGGGCTGCGTGAATCCTGAAGCCCGGCTTTTACCCGGATGTTGTGCTGAGTCAACCGCAAAAGGCGCAATTTCGACCTTTCGTCAGGGGCCGGATGAAAAAGGCCGGAACGCAGACGCGCCCGGCCTTTGTCCATTGCGGCTAGGACGTGATATCATAGGCGCGCTCGCCATGCGCGCTCAGGTCCAGACCGTTGGTTTCGTCTTCGTCGCTTACGCGCAGGGGCATGATCATTTTCACCACCAGAATGATGATAACGGTTGTAACCAGCGTCCAGATACCGACAACCGCCAGGCCGCCCAGCTGCGCCACCCAGTCGGCATGGCCGAAGACCGCCAGCATGGTAATGCCGAACATGCCGCCGACGCCGTGCACCGCAAAGACATCAAGCGTGTCGTCGATCTTGAGCACATTCTTCACCACGCCACACAGTTCCTGGCACATCACGCCTGCAACCGCACCGATAAACAATGCCTCGACCGGCCCGACAGAGCCGGAGGCCGGCGTGATCGAGGCAAGGCCCGCGATTGTCCCGGTTACCATGCCGACAAGCGACGCCTTGCCGTAGCGGAGCTTCTCCCACCCCGCCCATGTCAGCGAGGCCGCCGCCGCAGAAATATGCGTCACGGTCAGCGCCATCGCGGCCCCGCCATCCGCGGCAAGCTGCGACCCGCCGTTGAAACCAAACCACCCGACCCAGAGCATTGCGGCCCCGATCATCACCATCCCGGGGTTATGCGGTGGCACAGTCTTGCCCTTGCGCGGCCCCAGCATCGCGGCCAGCACAAGGGCTGCGATACCTGCCGTCTGGTGCACCACGATGCCGCCCGCGAAATCGTTCACACCCGCAGAAAAGAGCGACCATTCGGCACCGGCCAGCAAACCGCCGCCCCATATCCAATGGGCCACAGGTGCGTAACAGATCAGCATCCAGAGGCTGGAGAACAGCAGCACGAAACCGTATCCGATACGTTCCACGTAGGCCCCGACGATCAGCGCAGGCGTGATGATCGCAAAAGTCATCTGGAAGGCGAAGAAGAGGACTTCGGGAATGGTGCCCGCCAGCGTGTCGGCGGTCACCCCGTTCAGGAATGCCTTGCCCAATCCGCCCCAGTAGGCGTTGCCGTCGCCGAAGGCGATGGAATAGCCCGCCGCGAGCCACAGAATGCTCATCAGACAGGCAATCGAAAAACACTGCATGAACACGCTGAGCACGTTGCGCGCCCGCACCAGCCCGCCGTAAAACAGGGCTAGTCCCGGTAATGTCATGAATAATACCAACGCCGTGGCAACGATAATCCAGGCTGTGTCTGCTCCACTCATGATTTTGTTCTCTCCCCCTAACCGTGATTGCCAGCGGGGGTGGCGGAAAGACATGCCGAAATAAAGAGCACCTTGGTGAAAAACCGCCCAAGAAGCGGGCGATTCTCATATCGCCTGAAATTTGAGCGGCATTTCACCAGCCGTGGTTAAAAACTAGCCGCCACGGAATCGCGCAAAGGGCTCTGCTAGAGTTCGATGCGCACGTCGTGCATCCACAGTTTGGGCGGGCGCGACAGCATGAAGACAACAACATCCGCCAGATCGTCCGGCTCGGTGAACAGGTGGTTGGGCACCTCTTCGCCTGCCTTGGCGAACATCGTGGTATTGGTTCCCGACTGATACAGCCCGGCCACGCGCACCCCCGCTGACGACCACGACCTTGTTTTCGAGCTGCATGACATGTCCTTCCAAATTCTGCGCGCGGAGGGCCTGTAAGCCGGATTCTGTCCCCCAGGGATGCCCCTGGATCGATGACCATTCCTCTTGCCCCGAAGTTGCCTCCAGAGCTCTAGCTGCCAACCCGGATCTGCTGGGGCAAAAGCAGCCCTGTCTTGCGACACGCGATCCCTATTTGGCATTGCTCCCGGTGGGGCTTGCCGTGCCGCCGCTGTTGCCAGCGGCGCGGTGGGCTCTTACCCCACCGTTTCACCCTTTCCCGCCATCGGTTTCGGTTGCCCGACCTGATGACAGGTGGTTTCATTTCTGTGGCGCTTTCCGTCAGGTTGCCCTGCCCGGGCGTTACCCGGCACCGTTGCTTTTTGGAGTCCGGACTTTCCTCCCCGCCGGGTCGCCCCGACGCAGCGGCCATCCAGCCTTCCGCGCGGTCATGGCATGCGCCGAAATGGCGGGCGGGTCAATGGGTTGCAAGCGATGGGAGCCTCCGGCGGGGATATTTGACAACCAGAGAAGAGCGGATCAGCGCGCCGGGATCGCGTGTTGCAGGGCTGAGACATCGGCGGCGGTAAGCGGGCCCGTTGCATATGGCCTGAACCGCAGGCGGACCGCGGCCAGCAGAGCGTCATCATCCACATCCGCGGTGTAGCCCGCGCGGCGGGCCTTTGACCGGAACTGCCCCGGCGTCGGATCTTGCGATCCCGTGTCACCGCCGGTGCGTGCTGCCAGCCCCTGCCGCGCGAGCCGCGTCCAATCGAACCGCGGACCCGGGTCGCATTTGCGCCCCGGAGCCATATCGGAATGGCCGATGACATCCTCCGGAGACACCGGCCACCGTGACAGGATGTTGCCAAGGAGGGTTTCCAGCATGTGCATCTGCGCTTCGGGAAAAGGATGGCCACCGGCGTTGTCCAGTTCGATCCCGATGGACCGGGAGTTCACATCTGCCTGGCCGCGCCACTCGCCCGCGCCGGCGTGCCAGGCGCGAACCTCCTCCGGCACCAGTTGCGTCACTATGCCGGTGCGGGCGATAACGTAATGTGCGGACACTTCGGTCCGGGGGTCACACAACCGGTCTATCGCGGCGTCCGCGCTGTTCATCGCGGTGTAGTGTATCACGATCACAGACGGCGTCTGCCAATTCCGGCGCGGGCCGCAATTGGGCGAGGGGTGTTGTACCACGCGCATGCGTGTCAGCCGTTCGACGCCTTGCGGAACGGGGCCGGATCCCAGCCACAGGCATAACCGTCACCATCCGGGTCAAGACCTTTGCGATCCCGTGTCGGCCCGCCGCGTGCCAGAAAATCGATCTGCGCCTGATCGGGCGACAGGTAGGCGGCACAGTTGCGCCGCGCGCGATCTTCCCCACCGAAGCCCGCGCGGGCATACACACTTTGCCCTTTGGGATGTCTGGTCGACAGTGCAAAGGCCACGATATTCGGTTGGTCGCTGCCGCTGCGCTCCGGCAGGGCTTCAGGCTGAACAATCTCGTATTGCGCGGCATTGCTGGCAATGCGCTGTGCATCGCTTTCGATGGTCTGACGCTCCGCGACCGCATCAAAATCATTTTCGTCGGAGATGCCCGGATTGCCCAGGGTCACGGGCGCCGGATTGGCGGGGCTGGCCTGCACCGGCGCCACCCCGGAATTGAGAGCGGCACCATCGGGCGCAGCGGGGCGCGTCGCCGCCAAAATACGGGTGGTTTCGGCGGCTGTAGCTTCGGCAGATCCGTCGGGCGGCAACACGGTATCGGGCACCCTATAGGTGCCCTGCGCCAGCGCGGCCTCACGTTGTTGTTGCGCCTCCAGCGAGTTGTCGAAACCCACGCCCTGCCCGCTGTCGGGCACCTGGGGAGCGCAGGCTGAAAGCACCGCAAAGGCCAAGCCTGCAATTAAGACGCGCTGTGTCATCGGTATGTCTGCCTGTCGTTGCTCTTGTTGCGCACCAGATTACCACCATTTCGCGGGCTTGGCCACAAAGCCTGCCGCGGTTTCCAGCACATGCGCGGTGTTGAGCAGATCGGCCTCGGCCCAGGGCTGGCCGATCAGTTGCAGGCCCAGCGGCAGCCCCTGCTTGTCGAGACCGGCAGGCACTGCAATACCCGGCAAGCCCGCAAGGTTCACCGTGACCGTGAAGACGTCATTGAGATACATCGCCACCGGATCCGCATCCGTCATCTCTCCCAGACCAAAGGCCGCCGATGGGGTGGCTGGCGTCAGGATCGCATCGATGCCCTGCGCAAACACCTGTTCGAAATCGCGCTTGATCAGGGTCCGCACACGGCGCGCGCGGTTGTAATAAGCGTCGTAAAACCCGGCAGAGAGAACATAGGTGCCGATCATCACGCGGCGTTTCACCTCGTCGCCGAAGCCCTCCGCGCGGGTCTTCTCGTACATTTCCGTGATGCCGTCACCCTGATCGAGCTTGGCGCGGTGACCATAGCGCACCCCGTCATAGCGCGCGAGGTTGGAGGACGCCTCCGCCGGCGCGATCACGTAGTATGCCGGCAGCGCGTATTTTGTATGTGGCAGCGAAATGTCGACGATACTGGCGCCCGCGTCTTTCATCATCGCGATACCGTCCTGCCAGAGCGCTTCGATCGCATCCGGCATACCGTCCATGCGATATTCCTTTGGGATGCCAATCTTCTTGCCCCGGATATCGCCGGTCAGCGCCGCTTCGAAATCCGGCACGGGTATATCTGCCGAGGTGCTGTCCTTTGCGTCATGGCCGCACATCGCTTCAAGCATGATCGCAGCGTCACGCACCGATTTCGTCATCGGTCCGGCCTGGTCCAGCGACGATGCAAAGGCGACGATGCCCCACCGCGAACACCGCCCGTAAGTTGGCTTGATCCCGACGGTGCCGGTAAAGGCCGCCGGTTGCCGGATCGACCCGCCGGTATCCGTGCCGGTTGCGGCAAGGCAGAGATCGGCGGCCACAGCGGAAGCGGACCCGCCGGAGGACCCCCCGGGGGTCAGTGCCGTATCATCGTTGCCGCGACGCCATGGGTTTACCGCGTTTCCGTAGACAGAGGTTTCGTTGGACGATCCCATCGCGAATTCGTCCATGTTCAGCTTGCCAAGCATCACCGCCCCCGCATCTGCAAGATTTTGGCTGACGGTGGATTCGTACTCCGGCAGAAACCCTTCAAGGATGCGCGACCCGGCCTGGCTGGGAACCCCCTTGGTGCAGAACAAATCCTTGATCCCGATGGGCAGGCCGCACATGGCCGGCGCATCGCCCTGCGCGATCCGGTCGTCGGCCGCAGCCGCCCGCGCCAGCGCCAGATCCGGGGTCTGGTGGACAAATGCATTCAGCGCCCCCGCGGCCTCGATGGCTGTCAGACAGGCCTCGGTCAGATCCTTGGAAGTTGTCTCTCCGGCACGCAAGGCATCCCGGGCGGCACTCAGGCCCAACTCATTCAGTCTGGTCATTATTCCACCACCTTCGGCACGGCGAAAAACCCTTCTCTGGCATCGGGCGCATTCGAAAGGATCTTGGCCTGCTGGTCGCCTTCACGCACCTCATCGGCACGCCGCTTCAGCCTTTGCGGGGTGACCGAGGTCATCGGCGCCACACCGTCAATATCCACCTCGTTCAACTGCTCGATAAAGCCCAGGATGGTATTGAACTCCCCCGCCAGCGCCGGCAGCGCCTCCGGTTCCACCTTGATCCGGGCCAGCTTGGCCACCCGGGCGGCTGTGGTCTCATCAATCGACATGACTTTTCCTCATCTGCTTGCCGCGCCGTTTATCCTTATGAAGGGTTCTTGCCAAGCCTTGCACGCAGGTAAACCTCGATCATCCAGCCCAGCATCACCGCGTTGAGCAGATGCCACATGAAATGCGTCCCCATCGGAACTCGGTCGCAGAGCGGCGCATCGAGCGTTCTGAACGTCAAAGAGACAATCAGAATGCCGGCGCCGATGGTCAATCCGACCGCCAGGTCGGGCGCTCTTTTACGCAACAAGACCGCGTAGATCACGATGAGAAGCGGCACCGGCGCATATCCGGCAGACCCGCCCAGCGCGTCAAACCTTTGAAACAGAGGCACAGTCAGCCCTGCATAGGGAAAAAACAATGCGGTGACGCCAAGAGCCCTCCATGGCGACAGTTTCCACGCCTGCCGGTTGATCGCGAATATGTAGATCAGGATGAAGAGCAGGATCGGCACGGTATCCGCCAGCGCCGCCCAGACCTGCGCATGCGTGTGAAAAAGGAAACTGCCGATACCAATGATACCAAGTACCGCGCTCAGAAGTCGCGCCCATCCCTCATCGGCACTGCGCCGCCACATCACCAGCGCGGCCAGGATGAAGGCCAGATTGGTCAGGGCATTTATCGGCTCCGCCCAATAGGCAACCCCGACACGCTCGCAATAACCGTCTATGGCCTGGTACCATCTCACTGTCGTCGCCTCTCTGGTTCAAAAATATCCCCGCCGGAGGCTCCCACATTCGCCAAAAGCCCGCTAGTTTGCAGGTATTGCACAACGGGAGATGTTCAATGGAAATTACATGGCTGGGACATGGCAGCTTTCGCATCAACATGGCGGACCAGGTGCTCCTGATCGATCCGTGGCTCACCGGCAACCCGATGCTGCCCGAAGAGCAACACGATGCGGCAACGCAGGGGGCGACACATATCCTGATCACGCACGGGCATTTCGATCACTCGTCGGATGTCGTGGCCTTGTCGAAATCCCTCTCCGCTCCGGCGGTCGGCATGTACGACCTGATGACCTATTTCGAGGAAACCGAGGGGCTCTCGGTCATCGGGTTCAATATGGGGGGCACTGTTCAACTGGGAGATGTCGCGGTTTCCATAGTCCCCGCCCTGCATTCCAACACCCTGTCCAGCGCACCGACATCACCTGCAGGCCGCGAGGCCGGATTCATTCTGCGCGCAGAAGGCCACACGGTCTACCTGTCCGGCGACACCGGCATCATGGCCGACATGGAATGGATCGGCGACTATTACAAGCCGGACATCGGCATTCTAAGTGCGGGCGGACATTTCACCATGGACATGGCCGGGGCGGCCTATGCGGCCAAGAAATACTTCGATTTCAACACCCTGATCCCCTGCCATTACCGCACCTTTGAGTTTCTGGAGCAATCCGCGCAAGTACTGATTGACGGGCTGCCATCGGTTCGCGTGATCGAGCCGGAGGTGATGCGGTCCATCACGCTCTAGGATCGCCGGAACCTGAAACTCCGTGCGCCCGGCAAAGGGTGCCCGGTCATGAGGATCGCAGCCACCACTGCAATGGCTCCGGTCCTTCCGAAGATCGCCGCGGGTCATTCGGATGCAGCGGAGCGATCGCACGGTTATCGCCGTGCGCTGAAGAACGCCCGCAGGTATGCCTCGGACTCTTGCGCCGCAATGCCGTCAAAAACCTCGGGAACGTGATGGCTTTGTGGATGCGAAAACACCCGTGCCCCCTGCGCTACGCCACCCGATTTCGGATCGCTCGCGCCATAGTAGAGCCGTGCAATACGTGCTGCGGCGATGGCCGCCGCACACATCGCGCAAGGCTCAAGCGTAACATAGAGCGCGTAGCCTACCAGGCGCTCCGACCCCGCCGCTGCACAGGCCGCGCGCAGGGCGACGATCTCCGCATGCGCTGTGGGATCCTTCAAAGCGCGCGTCTGGTTTCCAGCCGACGCCACAACCTCGCCTGCCGGGTTCACCACGACAGCACCCACCGGCACCTCGCCACGTTTGGCCGCGGCGCGGGCCTCGGATAGCGCCTGCTGCATGTGTGAATTGAATTCCATACCTCCAAATGCCCGCAAAGCCCGCTCTTTCGCAAGCCCCGCAAACAGGTTAAGGCAGGCGCATGTCCCAGCCAGTTTCCAAGCCGCCCGAGGGCGACCGCATCGCCAAAGTTCTCAGCCGCGCCGGTATCGCCAGCCGTCGCGAAGCAGAGCGGATGATCGAGGCAGGCCGGGTTGGCGTGAATGGCAAGCAAATCTCGTCACCCGCACTGAACGTGACGACGCAGGATAAGATCACCGTCGACGGCAAGGAGATTTCAGCGCCCGAGCCGCCGCGCTTGTGGCTGTTTCACAAGCCAACCGGTCTGGTCACCACCGATCATGACGAAAAGGGCCGCGACACGATTTACTCCGCCCTGCCCGAAGACATGCCGCGGGTGATGAGCATCGGACGGCTCGACCTCAATTCCGAGGGTCTGCTGCTGCTCACCAACGACGGCGGAGTGAAACGCAAGCTTGAACTGCCCGCAACCGGCTGGCTGCGCCGCTACCGTGTGCGCGTCAACGGCAGACCAACGGAGGACAGCCTGGAACCGCTGCGCAAGGGCATCACGACCGGGGGAGACCACTTCCAGCCGATGACCGTGACCCTGGACCGTCAGCAAGGGGCGAACGCCTGGCTGACCATCGGGCTGCGCGAGGGGCGCAACCGCGAAATCAGACGGGCGATGGAGGAAGTCGGCTTGTCGGTGAACCGCTTGATTCGCATCAGCTACGGCCCCTTTCAGCTGGGGGATCTGAAACCCGGCGCCGTTGAAGAAGTCCGGCGCAAGCTGGTGCGGGATCAATTGGGCCTTGTGCTTGACGATCCAAGTGGCACAGCAGTTAAAAAACCCGCGAAAGTCAGCCGGTCGCGCACACCGCAACGCGGCAAACCGGTCGCGAAACCGACGCGCAGGACCCCGCCCGGCAAAGCACGCTGATCTGAAAAATGACAAATCGGCGGGTTTTCTCCCCCTCGTTTCTCTTGGACACTGTCATCAAATAATCGTGTAACGGCGCGAAAAGTGGAAAAAAGTCGCGCAAAGCCTGCAAGCCTCTGTTGAAGGCGCCGAAAACTAGTAAGCTGCGCATCATGCGCGTATATTCGACCTAATGTCAGTCCCGGGGAGCACATGACGCCGACGAATTTCCAGAAAATTGCCTTCGTGGCCCTGATCGTGCTGATGACGGGTGTCGCCGCCGGCATTTTGGGCGGGCTTTAACTCGATGGCAAAGAGGTACGGCGGGAAATACAGCCCCGATGGCACTCCCAAAACCGATCACGCGCCCGCGCGCGGCCCCTATTCGGGCGCGGCTGTCCACCCGGTAGGCGCGCGCGCCAATCTGATGTTCCTGCCCGCTGTCGTGCTGGCGTTCATGTCGTTGACCCAAGGCGCGCTGGGACTGGCCATCGGATTGACCGGCGCGGGACTTTTTTGCCTTGCCGCGTGGCTGCTGCGCGGCGGTCTGGTGGCCGAAGCGGCGTATCACGACCGCAAGGTGGCGCGCCGCCCTGCCCTGCCCCGCAAGATGCTGGCCGCCTGCCTCGCCGGGGTCGGTACCGCCATCGCCGCCCTCAGCCATGACGGCGGCGTGATCGCATCGGCGCTGCTCGGCGCTGCGGCCGGCGGATTGCATCTGGCAGCCTTCGGGATCGACCCGCTGAGCGATAAAGGGATGGAGGGCATAGACACCTTCCAACAGGATCGGGTGGCCCGCGTGGTCGATGAGGCCGAAGCGCATCTGGCCGGGATGAACGACGCGCTGAAACGTGCAGGGGACCGGACGGTTGCCACCCGGATGGAGCAATTTCAGAGCATTGTCCGCAATATGATCCGAACCGTGGAGGAAGATCCACGTGATCTGACCGCCGCGCGCAAATACCTTGGCGTCTACTTGCTGGGTGCGCGGGACGCGACGACAAAATTCGTCGATATCTACGCCCGCACGCATGACGCACAGGCAAAGGCAGACTATCTGTCTTTGCTTGACGACCTGGAACAGAATTTCGCCAACCGCACCACCAAGCTGTTGCTGGATGACAACAACGATCTGACCGTCGAAATTGAGGTTCTTAGGGACCGACTGCAACGAGAGGGTGTGCGTCTGGACTGACGCCGCCGACAAGAAAGGACCCAACAGGATGACCGAGACTACACGCGCCAAGGCCGCTGAAAGCCTGAAACTGGTGGAGGAAGTGACGGCTGTCGTTCTGCCCGAACCCGCAGACGCCAATGCCATCGTGCCGTTGGCGCAGGCTGACGCACCCGTCAGTGCTGAGATTTCCAAGCGCATGGCGGAAATCGATATGGAAGACACGCAGTCCATCGTGTCGTTCGGCTCGCGGGCGCAGGTCGAACTGCAGGAAATATCCCAGGCCATGCTGGGCGGCGTGCGCAACAAGGACGTGGGCCCCGCCGGGGACTCCCTGCGCAATATCGTGACCACGATCCGGGGGTTCTCGATTTCCGAACTGGACGTGCGGCGCAAACGCAGTTTCTGGGAAAAACTGATGGGGAAGGCCGCGCCCTTCGCCAAGTTCACCGCCAAGTTCGAGGAGGTTCAGGACCAGATTGACCGGATCACGGACGACCTGCTCAAACACGAACACACGCTGCTGAAGGATATCAAATCCCTCGACATGCTCTACGACAAGACGCTGCAGTTTTACGATGAACTGGCGCTCTATATCTCGGCGGGCGAAGAGAAACTGCGCGAACTGGATGAAACCGTCATCCCCGCCAAGGCTGCCGAAGTCGATAAGGCGGAGGAAAGCGACCAGGTCATGGTGGCGCAGGAGTTGCGGGACCTGCGCGCCGCACGGGACGATCTGGAACGCCGGGTGCATGATCTGAAACTGACCCGACAGGTGACCATGCAATCCCTGCCCTCGATCCGGCTGGTGCAGGAGAACGACAAATCGCTGGTGACGAAGATCAATTCGACGCTGGTGAACACGGTCCCGCTGTGGGAAACCCAACTGGCACAGGCGGTGACCATTCAACGGTCCGCCGAAGCTGCCAAGGCAGTGCGCCAGGCCAACGACCTGACCAACGAGCTTCTGACCGCAAATGCCAAGAACCTGCGCGAAAGCAATAAGATCGTGCGCGAGGAAATGGAGCGCGGTGTCTTTGACATCGAGGCCGTGAAACAGGCCAACGCAGACCTGATCGGCACCATCGAGGAATCGCTGCAGATTGCCGACGAGGGCAAGGCGCGGCGGGCGGCGGCTGAAACCGAATTGCAGGAAATGGAAGCGAAACTGCGCGACACGCTGGCATCGGCCAAAGCGCGCGGCGACGGCGTGGGTGATACCTCTGGCACGGCCGTGCCCGGCTGATCCCGCGTGGTGGTACGACGGAAATTTCTGCGCTGGTGCGCGTTGGGCATTGTCGGGGCGGCGCTTGCCGCCTGCGATCTGGTACCACCCCCAACGACCGTGGCGACACCGCGCACGAGACCGGCACGGCCCGTTGAAACCCAGTTGCGCCCCACCTCCGAAGAAAGCGCCGCCCTGCGCAGCTACCTCGTTCAGGTGCAGGGCGCACAGCTCAGTCAGGGTCTGTTGCGCGACGACGGGGGTGGGCAGGACACACCCTTCACCGCTGATATGCTGGCCCGCAACTTCGAACGCATCGTGTTCTTCAACGAATACGCCTCGGCATTACAGGGTCGCGGTGGCGAGAGCCCGCTGCGCAGATGGACCTCGCCGGTGCGCCTCGGCCTGATTTTCGGCCCCAGCGTGCCACCGTCACAACGCGCCGAAGACAGCGCCGCCATCCGTGGCTATGCCCGCAGGCTCGCGCAGATTACCGGGCATCCGATCAACAGCTTTGGCAACCCCAATTTCATCGTCATCGTTGCCAGCGAGGATGATCGCGACGAGGCGTTGAATGCGGCCGCCGACAGGGTCCCGGGCATTACACGCAACAGCCTGAACGCCCTGCGCAGCCTGTCGCGCGATACATACTGCGCCGTTGCCGCCTATGCGGCGGGCGCGAATGAGAACACCTATACTGCCGCCGTCGCCGTGATCCGCGCAGAAAACCCCAGCCTGCTGCGCCTGAGCTGCATTCACGAAGAACTGGCGCAGGGCCTGGGCCTTGCCAATGACAGCCGTGATGCGCGCCCGTCCATCTTTAATGATGACGATGAATTTGCCTTGCTGACAAAGCATGACGAGCTGCTTCTGAAGATGCTCTATGACCCGCGCCTGAAGGCCGGGATGACCGCATCCGAAGCAGCGCCCATTACCCGCATCATTGCGCGTGAACTCAAAAGCGGGCCACTTTAGGCCAGCGATCGTAAAGGACTGACACCATGGGTATTTTTGATTTTCTTTCCGGCGAATTCATCGACGTCATCCATTGGACGGACGACACCCGCGACACGATGGTCTGGCGGTTCGAGCGCGAAGGCCACGAGATCAAATATGGCGCCAAGCTCACGGTGCGCGAAGGTCAGGCGGCGGTCTTCGTGCATGAAGGGCAGTTGGCGGATGTCTTCACCCCCGGTCTCTACATGCTTGAAACCAACAACATGCCCATCATGACGACCCTGCAACACTGGGATCATGGCTTCAAAAGCCCGTTCAAGTCAGAGATCTATTTCGTCAATACGACCCGGTTCAACGATCTGAAATGGGGCACGAAAAACCCGATCATCTGCCGCGACCCGGAGTTCGGGCCAGTGCGTCTGCGCGCCTTCGGCACCTATTCGATCAAAGTCTCGGACCCCGCGAAATTCCTCGTTGAAATCGTCGGGACCGATGGCGAATTCACCATGGATGAGATCAGCTTTCAGATCCGGAACATTCTCGTCCAGGAATTCTCGCGCACGCTGGCCCGGGCTGGCATTCCGGTGCTGGACATGGCCGCCAATACCCGCGAGCTGGGTCAACTGGTTGGCAAGGAAATCGCCGCTCAGCTCTCCGAATACGGATTGAGCATGCCCGAGCTGTACATTGAGAACATCTCGTTGCCGCCTGCGGTCGAAGAGGTGATGGACAAGCGGTCCTCCATGGGGGTGATCGGAAACCTGAACGAATACATGCAGTTTCAGGCCGCTGAAGCGCTCGGCCGCGACGGTGCCGGGGCGGCGGCGCTGCAAACGGGTCTGGGCGCCGGACTTGGCATGCACATCGGCCAGCAGGCCGCAGCACAACAGGGCCCCTGGGGTGCCAGAACCGTGAATGCACCGGCGGCTGTCCCACCGCCGCCCCCGCCGGTTGAACATGTCTGGCACATAGCCGAGAATGGCGCGACCACCGGTCCGTTCTCCAAGGCTGCATTGGGCCGGATGGCGACGCAGGGCACCGTTACGCGCGATACCATGGTGTGGACCCCCGGACAGGACGGCTGGATGCGGGCGGAGGATGTGGCCGAACTGGCGCAGCTTTTCACCGTGCTGCCGCCGCCCCCGCCGCCCGCGGCCTGACGCCTGTCTGAAACCATCGCGCACCGCGGATCGTATTTGAGAGGACGAAGCTCTTTGCAGAGGAAGCCCCGTGAAACGCCACAGACGCACCTATCTGAAGTGGCTGCATTGGAGCCTTCTGCCCCTGGTGGTCTGGTTCACGCTGGTCCAGCCCCGCGACATTCGACCCCTGGGCGATGCCGCTTTCATGTTTCATTCCGTGCTGGGGTTGATTTTCGTCACGCTGGCGCTGCTGTGGACCGCCGACCACCTGCGGCACGGGCTGGCAAGCCGCCCGGGACCGAAGCTGACGGGATGGATGCGCCGATTGCACAGGGCGATGCATCTGACGTTGATCTGGGGGCTGTTCTGCGTCGCAGTCTCGGGCTTTCTGCTGGGGCTGACGTCAACGGTGCTGCTCTGGGCCGGTGGCATTGTCCCGATTGCACCGCCGCTGGGATTGCCCCGCGCCAACGACCTGGTGGGAAAAATCCACGCCGCCGAATTCTACCTGCTTGCCGGTCTTGTCGGAGGTCACGCGATGTTCCACCTTTGGCGGCACGTGCATCTGCGCGACAATGCTCTGCGCATCATGGTGCCTCGTCTGTTCCACAAGTACCTGTGAGCGATCATGCAAGACACTGAGACCAACGTGGCGCAACACCATTTCCCCTGTGACAATTGCGGCGGGGATATGCGGTTTGAACCACGCGAACGCCAGCTTGTCTGTGAACATTGCGGCAATCGCGACCCCATGGACACCGGGCCGTGGCGTGCCGCCGCGATCCGGGAGCTGTCCTTTGAACAGGCGGTGGCGCATCAGCTGCCCAGCATGGACATGGAGGAAACCCGCGTTTCCAAGTGCCCCAATTGCGCGGCCGAGGTGGCATTCGACCCGGATATTCATGCCACCGAATGCCCGTTTTGCGCCACACCGGTGGTCGCGGACACGGGGACCCACCGGCACATCAAACCACGTGGTGTGTTGCCGTTCACACTCGATGAAGCATCCGCGAGAAAGGCGATGACGCACTGGCTAGGCGGACTGTGGTTTGCCCCCAACGGGCTCAAGGACTATGCCCGCAAAGGTCGGAGAATGCAGGGGATTTACGTCCCTTACTGGACCTTCGATGCGGATACTGCGTCGAGCTATTCAGGTGAACGCGGCACCGTATACTACGAAACCCGCACGGTGATGCGGGACGGCAAGCCCAAACGCGTCCGCGTTCAGAAAATCCGCTGGCGCCCGGCCCGCGGCCGGGTCACCCGGTTCTTCGATGATGTCCTGGTATTGGCCTCCCGGTCACTGCCCAAAGCCTATACCGACGCGCTGGAACCGTGGGACCTCTCCGGGCTGGAGCCCTATACGCCGGAATACCTGGCCGGGTTCCGCGCCGAAGGTTACGCGGTCCCGCTTGAAGACGGGTTTGTCGAGGCACGTCGGATCATGGACAACACAATTGCGCGCGATGTCCGGTTCGACATCGGCGGCGACCGCCAGCGCATCCATCAGGTCAACACGGATGTGCGGGACGTCACATTCAAGCATATTCTGCTGCCGGTCTGGCTGGCGGCCTACAAGTACCGGGGTGAGACATACCGGTTTGTCGTCAACGGCACGACGGGCAAGGTGCAGGGCGAAAGGCCTTATTCCGCCATCAAGATTGCGATTGCCGTGATCATCGGCGCACTGGTGGCCGCCGCCATAGGATACGGAGTGGCCCTGAACCAATGACCCAGTTCGAAGCACTCACAGACCTGCTCAAGACGCGGTATTCCTGCCGGGCCTTTCGGCCGGATCCGGTGCCGCAGGAAACGATCGAGCGCATCGTCTCCGCCGCGCGACATGCGCCATCATGGTGCAACGCCCAGCCATGGCAAGTCACGGTCGCAATGCCCGGGGCAACGGACCGATTTCGCGATGGCCTGCAAAGGGCGGTCAGGGATGATGCACCCAAGCTGGATCTCGCAGGACCGGACGGGTACCCCGGTGTTTACGGAGAGAGGCGCCGCGCCTGCGGCTGGCAGCTTTATGATGCCGTTGGCGTGCAAAAAGGCGACCGAAGCGGGTCGGGCGCACAGATGATGCGTAACTTTGCGCTGTTCGACGCGCCCCATGTTGCAATTGTCTCCAGCCCCCGCGCGCTTGGCGGTTACGGAGCGATGGACACCGGTGGGTTTGTCACCGCCTTTACGCTGGCGGCCACGGCCCTGGGTGTGAGCAGCATAGCGCAGGCCGCGATCGCCTCATATGCCGGTTTCGTCCGCGCGCATTTCGACATTCCCGAGGAACGCCTGATCCTTTGCGCCATTTCCTTTGGATACGCGGACCCGGATCATCCTGCGAACAGCTTTCGCACCGATCGGGCGGAGATTTCCGACATTGTGGAGTGGCGCAGATGAGGGCACTGATCCAGCGCGTTGCAGAGGCGCGCGTCACGGTTGACGAGGCCTGCGTCGGTCAGATCGGGCCGGGCCTTCTGGTCTTTGTCTGTGCAATGCCCGGTGATGATGCAATGACGGCGGAAGCTCTGGCCGCCAAGATCAGCAAGCTGCGGCTTTTTCGCGACGGGGCCGGCAAGATGAACCTGAGCCTTGTCCAGACCGGTGGCGCGGCCTTGGTGGTCAGCCAGTTCACCCTTGCGGCTGATACGTCGCGTGGCAACCGGCCCGGATTTTCCGGCGCGGGCGGGCCGGAGGTGGCGAAGGTGCTGTACCTGCATTTTGCACAGGCATTACGTGACTTGAACATAGCTGTGGAAACAGGGCAGTTCGGAGCGGAAATGTCCGTCACCCTGACCAACGACGGCCCGGTGACCCTGTGGCTGGACACCGAAAACCCGTGAACGAAAAGGCCTGCAATGCACACCGATGATCCCTTGAAAGAGCTTTTTGATGCCGGCGTGGCCGCGGTCCGCGGGGACAGCGCCGTATCCAAGGCGCTTACCGAATTGACCTGTGCGGTGCCGGATCAGATCATCGCGGTGGGTAAGGCGGCAACGGCGATGGCGACGGCGGCGCATGCGCGCTACCCCGAAGCACCTTTGCTGATCGTGACAAAATATGCGCATGCGGAGGGTGCACCCGAGGGCGCGGAAGTCATTGAGGCGGCGCATCCGGTGCTGGACGAAAACAGCCTGCGCGGTGGGGCACGGCTGGGCGACGTGGTGCGCGGTATGGCGAAAGGCAGCACGCTGATGATGCTGGTCTCCGGCGGGGCCTCTGCCCTCGCCGAAGATCCCGAGGACGGGCTGGATCTGGCCGATCTCAAGACACGAGCGCAGGATATGCTGGCCTCCGGGGCGGACATCCACGCGATGAATGCGGCGCGAAAGCAGATGAGCCGTATCAAGGGCGGCAAGTTGCTGGCAGGGTTCGCCGGGGCCACGGTCGTGACCCTTGCGATATCGGATGTCGAGGGTGACAGCCTGGCGGTGATCGGCTCCGGGATCGGGGATGCACCGGCGCGCCACTCATTCGATTTCGACCCGCATATTGTCGCCAGCAATGCGATTGCGCGAGAGGCCGTCGCCGAATGCGGCCGGGCAATGGACACAGCCGTTCAGTCGAACGCCGAAATCCTCTACGATGATATCACCGCATTGGCCCCGCGGATTGCCGAACACCTGAAAATCGGTCCGGCGGGTCTGCATGTGTTTGGCGGCGAGCCCACCGTCGTTCTGCCGCCAGACCCCGGACAGGGCGGTCGCAATCAGGCGTTGGCCTTGCTGATTGCGCGCGAAATCGCGGGCGCGCGCGGGTTGCGCGTGCTGGTTGCCGGCACCGATGGCACCGACGGACCCACAGATGCCGCCGGGGCCGTCGTTGATGGCACGACCTGGGACCCGTCGGGTCAGGACGCGCTGGACAGGGCGGATGCCGGTACGTGGCTTGGCGAGCGCGGCGCGCTTCTGAAAACCGGACCGACAGGCACCAATGTCATGGACTTGGTGATCGCGCTGAAATCCTGACGTGGATGCTTGACAGAATCTCTGACCGGAGCAACCGTGCGCCCCATGACCACGCGCAATTCCCTTCGTGACATCGAAGAAGACCCGGACTTTGGCATAACGCTGAGCGACGGGTGTCGCCTCTCGGCCCGTATATGGCGCCCGAGGGACGCAGATGACGACCCGGTTCCGGTGATCCTTGAATATCTGCCTTACCGCAAACGCGACGGCACCACCGCCAGAGACGCCCTGACCCACCCGTGGTTTGCCGAACGTGGGTACGCCTGTGTCCGCGTCGACATGCGGGGCAATGGCGACAGCGAAGGATTGATGCAGGACGAATACACGCCGCAGGAACTGTCGGACGCGGTGGAGGTGATCAGCCAGCTGGCTGCCGCGCCCTGGTGCAATGGCAACCTGGGCATGATGGGGATCAGCTGGGGCGGATTCAACGGGCTGCAGGTGGCCGCATTGGCGCCCGCGCCGTTGAAGGCCGTGATCACCCTGTGCTCGACAGTCGACCGCTACGCGGATGACATCCATTACAAGGGCGGGTGCCTGCTGAACGAAAACCTTGGCTGGGGTGCGACTATGTGGTCCTATTCCAGCCGCGCGCCGGATCCGGCCCTGCGCGACAACTGGCGCGAGATGTGGTTGCAGCGGCTTGAGAATGAACCCTTCCCGCCCGGCATCTGGCTGCGCCATCAACATCGCGATGCCTATTGGCAGCACGGATCGGTGTGCGAGGACTATTCCAAAATCAAGGCAAAGGTTCTGGCCATTGGCGGATGGGGCGACGCCTACAAGAACGCCGTCCCCCAACTGGTCGAAGTCTTGCCCGGTGCCAAAGGCATCGTTGGCCCGTGGGTTCACAAGTACCCGCATTTCGCGGTGCCCGAACCGCGCATCGGCTTCCTGCAGGAAGCCCTGCGCTGGTGGGATCACTGGCTGAAGGGCGAGGCAACGGGCGTTGACGCGGACCCTGATTATCGCGCTTACCTGATGGACGGTGCACGGCCCGCACGATGGTACGCAGAACGGCCCGGGCGCTGGATTGTCGAGGCTGATGGCGCAACCTCGCATATCCCGCATCGAACGTTGCACCTGACGGACCGCGGGCTTTCAGACACCCCGGGCAAACTGACGGCCACGGTCGCCTCGCCACAGGACTGCGGTGCGGAAAGCGGAGAATACTGCGCGATCTGGCTGGGGCCTGAAATGCCCGGCGACCAACGTCACGACGATGCCCTGTCGGCCTGTTTTGACACCGGCCCCCTGGATCACGATACCGATATTCTGGGAGCGCCGCGCATTGTCCTGCACCTGTCAGCCGACCGTCCGCAGGCGCAGATTGCGGTGCGGCTCTGCCACGTGCATCCCGACGGCGCCTCGACCCGCATCACCTATGGCGTGCTCAACCTGTCGCACCGCAATGGTCACACGTCACCCACGCCACTGGCCCCCGGTGCCGCCTGCGACGTCGCGCTTGAGCTCGACCAGATCGCCTACCGTGTGCCGCAAGGTCATCGCCTGAGGGTATCCATTTCAAACGCATATTGGCCGCTGATCTGGCCCGCCCCGGAAACCAGCGCACTCTCTCTGGACCGCGGCGAACTGCAATTGCCTGTAAGGCGCACCGCACGTGGCGCGGAACACAGCTTTGAGGCAGCAACCGCAGCCGCCCCGTCGCAGACCGAAACCCTGCGCGATGCGCACAACAGCCGCAAGCGGGATGTGGACATGACAACCGGGGTCGTGACGCTGACAATCGAGGATGATTTCGGCAAAGTGAAAGATGTCGATCACGGCCTTGTCTCCGGGTCGGTTGCGCGCGAAATCTGGTCCATTCACCCCGATGACCCGCTGTCGGCACGGGGCAGCTGCCACTGGACAGACGAATTGGAACGCGACTCCATCGCACTGCGGACCGAAACAACCTGTTCCATGTGGTCGGACGCGCAGCATTTTTACCTGAGCGCACGGCTGGAGGCCTACGAGAATGGCGTGCTGATTTACGAGCGCGATCATTCAGACCAGATTGCACGGGATCATGTCTGAAACTGGACTTATGGATTATCCTGAATACCCCTTGCGACATGCCCCGAAATGCGCAAGCCTGCCCTATAAACTAAGAAATGCGCAAAAGACGCACTATTCAACTGGGAGAAACCAATGAACGATCAACTCAAACATCTGTCCGAACGCGTGACGAAAGGCCTGATGACCCGTCGCGAATTTGTCGGACGTGCGGCCGCGTTGGGCGTGACAGCAGCTGTTGCCAACTCGATGCTCGCGACGGCCGCCAAGGCGGCGGGCCCGGTGAAGGGCGGCACCATCAAGCTGGGCGCCTCGGGCGGCGAAAGCACGAACACGCAGGACCCGGCGCTGACGGCCTCGGAAGTCCCGCTCTACAACCTGCGCCACTGGGGTGAGACACTTGTCGATGTGGCCGCGGACGGCAGCATCGAATACCGCATGGCCGAAAGCGTTGAAGGCTCCGCAGACGCCAAGAAATGGGTCTTCAAGATCCGCAAGGGCATCCCCTTCTCGAACGGTCAGGATATGACCCCTGACGACGTCCTGAAAACGATGCAACGCCACTCCAACGAAGACAGCCAGTCCGGTGCTCTGGGCATCATGCGGGGCATTGAAAACATGTCCGTGGATGGCGACAATTTCGTGGTCGAACTGGCTGCCGGCAACGCTGATCTGCCCTACCTGATGTCTGACTATCACCTGATGATCCAGCCCGGCGGCGGCATGGACAATCCGGGCGCGGGCATCGGGACAGGCCCCTACACCATCGAATTCGACGAACCCGGTGTGCGCCATGGCTTCAAACGCCGCGACGACTATTGGGATTCCGAGAACCGCGGACATGCCGAATTTTCCGAACAGATCGTGCTGAACGATGCAACCGCGCGCACCGCGGCCCTGCAATCCGGTCAGGTTCACATGATCAACCGGGTTGATCCCAAGGTGGCGGGGCTGCTGGACCGCGCGCCTAATCTGACGGTGAAATCCGTTGCCGGACGTGGCCACTACGTCTTCATCATGCACATCGACACCGCCCCCTTCGATAACAATGACCTGCGTCTGGCGCTGAAATACGCGATCAACCGCGAGGAAATGGTGGACAAGATCCTGCGCGGCTATGGCACGGTCGGGAACGACATGCCGATCAACGGTGGCTACCCGCTCTTTGACGACACGATCCCGCAGCGTGAATTCTCGCTGGAAAAAGCGGCCGAGCACTACAAGAAATCCGGCCATGACGGATCGCCGATCATCCTGCGCACCGCGGATGGTGCCTTCCCGGGGGCGGTCGATGCGGCGGCGCTCTTCCAGCAATCCGCGCAGGCCGCGGGTATCCCACTGGAAATCAAGCGTGAACCAAATGATGGCTACTGGTCCGAGGTCTGGAATGTGCAGCCCTTCTGTGCCAGCTACTGGGGCGGACGCCCGGTTCAGGACCAGATGTATTCCACCGCGTATCTGTCGACCGCGGACTGGAACGACACCCGCTGGAAAGTACCCGCATTCGACGAAATGCTGCTGGCCGCGCGGGCGGAAATCGACGAGGCCAAGCGCAAGGAAATCTATTCCAAGATGGGGCGGATGCTGCGTGACGAAGGCGGCCTGATCCTGCCGATGTTCAACGATTTCGTGGGCGCTGTCGCCAACAATGTCGGCGGCTACGAAGACGATCCCAACGGTCCCTTGATGAACAACAAGGCTCCGATCAAGTGCTGGATCAACGCGTAAGGGTCGGGTCAGCACATGCATCCGATCGTAAAACTGGTTGCCCAACGCCTGGCGTTGGGCCTCCTGTTGCTCTTCGCCGCCTCGATCCTGATCTTTGCAGGGACATCCATCCTGCCCGGTGACGTGGCACAACAAATCCTCGGACAATCCGCGACCCCCGAAGCGCTGGAAAACCTGCGCCGGGAACTGGGCCTGAACGAGCCTGCGATCACCCGATATTTCTCCTGGCTGGGGGGCGTGATGCAGGGCGACCTGGGCACCGCCCTGACCAACGGGCGTGACATTGCCGAAAGCCTTGGGACACGTCTGTCCAACACACTTTTCCTGGCCTTCTGGGCGGCCGTGATCGCGGTGCCGCTTGCCATCACGCTGGGCCTGCTGGCCGTCCGCTACAAGGACCGCTGGCCGGACAAGGTGATCTCGGCCGTGACGCTGACCACCATTTCAATTCCGGAATTCATGATCGGCTACGTGCTGATCTTCTTTTTGTCCATCCAACTGCCGCAACTGATCAACGGAATGGAATTCCTGTCTGACGGCGTGCGCAACTGGATGCTGTCGAACCTGCGATTTTCATCCGTAGCCCTGATGAATGACAGCATGACCCTGATCGAAAAGATCAAATCCATCACCCTGCCGATCATGGTGCTGACCCTTGTGGTGCTGGCCCACATGATGCGCATGACCCGCGCGGCCATCCTGAACGTGATGCAATCGGCCTATATCGAAACCGCCGAGCTCAAGGGCCTCGGTATGCTCAAGATCATCCGCAAGCACGCCTTCCCCAATGCCATCGCGCCCATCGTCAACGTTGTGATGATCAACCTCGCCTACCTCGTCGTGGGCGTTGTGGTGGTCGAGGTAGTCTTTGCCTATCCGGGCATGGGGCAATACCTCGTGGATCACGTAGCCAAGCGTGACATTCCGGTGGTGCAGGCCTGCGGGCTGATCTTCGCCGCCGTCTACATCGGTCTGAACCTCGTCGCGGACATCGTGTCGATCCTGGCAAATCCAAGATTGAGGCATCCGAAATGAGAATACCTCTCGCAGCCCTTATCGGGCTTTTCTTCACCGGCCTCTTCTTCGCCGTCGCCATCTTTGCCCCCTTCATCGCCCCCTACGGGATGGCAGAGGTGGTGGGCGATGTCTGGGAGGCGCCCTCCGACCGGTTCCTGCTGGGCACCGACAGCATCGGGCGCGATTTGCTCAGCCGCATGATCTATGGTGGACAGACGACGATCTTTATCGCCACGGCCGCAACCGCGCTCAGCTTCATCACAGGCTCCGTTCTCGGCTTCTTCGCGGCCGTTTCAGGCGGCTGGGTCGATCAGGCGATCTCGCGGTTCGTGGATCTGATCATGTCGATTCCGTCGCTGATCTTCGCGCTGGTGGTTCTGTCGGTCATGCCCACAACCATCACCATCCTGATCGTGCTGATGGGCCTGCTTGATTCCACCCGGGTCTACCGGCTTGCCCGTGCCGTTGCCGTGGACATCACGGTCATGGACTATGTCGAGGCAGCGCGTCTGCGCGGCGAAAAGATTGGCTGGATCATCTTCCGCGAAACCCTGCCGAACGCGCTGTCGCCGCTGGTGGCCGAAATGGGACTGCGCTTCATTTTCGCGGTGCTCTTTGTCTCCACCCTGTCGTTCCTTGGCCTTGGCGTTCAGCCGCCGCAGGCCGATTGGGGCGGCATTGTGAAAGAGAATAAGGAGGGGATCAACTACGGTGTCTCAGCCGCTCTCTACCCGGCGTATGCCATTGCGGTGCTCTGTATCTCGATCAACCTCGTGGCGGATTGGATTCTGAACCGAACCACCTCGCTGAAAGGAGGTCGCGGATGACCGACGTTTTGCTCAAGGTCCGGGGCCTCAAAATTGGCGCGACAATCTACCCGCCCGGGGAAAAATCCCGCGAGATCGAAATCGTGCATGGCGTGGATTTCGATCTGGCACCGGGTAAGGTACTGGGGCTGATCGGCGAATCCGGTGCCGGGAAATCCACCATCGGGCTTGCCTCGATGGCCTATGGCCGCGGCGGTGTTGAAATCACCGGCGGGACTGTCGAGGTCAACGGCCGCGATATCCTGTCCTCCGGTCTGCGCGATGTGCGTCGCCTGCGCGGGGCCGAGGTCACCTATGTTTCGCAATCGGCTGCGGCCTCGTTCAACCCGGCCAAACAGATCATGGAACAGGTGACCGAAGCCGCGATCTTTCAGAACAAGTTTTCCAAGAAGGAGGCCGAAGAGCGCGCGGTAGAGCTCTTTCGCAAACTCGGACTGCCCGATCCCGAAAACATCGGCAGCCGTTATCCGCATCAGGTCTCGGGCGGCCAGTTGCAGCGCTGCATGACGGCGCTTGCGCTCTGTCCACAACCTGACCTCGTGGTTTTCGATGAACCCACAACCGCCCTTGACGTGACAACGCAGATCGACGTTCTGGCAGCGATCAAGGAAGCCATACACGACACGGGCGTCGCGGCGCTCTATATCACCCACGATCTGGCCGTTGTGGCGCAGGTGAGCGATCACATCATGGTGCTGCAACAGGGCGCCATGGTTGAATACGGCACCACCGATCAGATCATCAATGCGCCGAAGGAGGAGTACACCAAGGCGCTGGTCTCGGTCCGGTCGATCGATCATGAAGAAAAGCAGCCAACAGACACCCCGGTTCTGAAGGTTGAAAACATCACCGCGCGTTACAAGGGCACGGATTTCGATGTGCTCAAGAACATCAGTGTCGAACTGCATCCGGGTCAGACGCTGGCTGTTGTCGGTGAATCCGGCTCCGGCAAATCGACGCTGGCGCGGGTAATCACCGGGCTGCTGCCACCTTCTCAGGGCAAGATCACCTTTGACGGGCGGGAACTGACACCTGACCTGCCGACAAGGCCTCTCGAAGATCTGCGCGAATTGCAGATGATCTACCAGATGGCGGATACGGCGATGAACCCGCGCCAGACGGTCGGGACAATCATCGGGCGCCCGCTGGAATTCTATTTCGGGCTGAAGGGTGCCGAAAAGCAAAAACGCATTCAGGAACTTCTGGACGAGATCGAACTGGGGGACGGCTTTCAGGACCGATATCCGGCCGAGCTGTCGGGGGGCCAGAAGCAGAGGGTGTGCATCGCCCGCGCACTTGCGGCCAAGCCCAAGCTGATCATCTGCGACGAGGTCACCTCGGCACTGGACCCGCTGGTCGCGGATGGCATCCTCAAACTGTTGCTCAACCTGCAAAAGATCGAAGACGTCGCCTATCTCTTCATCACCCACGATCTGGCCACGGTGCGCGCCATTGCAGATAGCATCGCCGTGATGTTCCAGGGCGAGGTCGTGCGATACGGGCCGAAATCACAGGTTCTTTCCCCGCCCTTCGACGATTACACCGATCTGCTGCTCAGTTCCGTGCCGGAAATGAAGCTGGGCTGGCTGGAAGACGTGATCGCCAATCGCAAGATGGAAAGTGCCGGTAACTAAAGCCCGCGGTGGTTATGAAACGGTCACCGCCCCATGATGAGCCTGGAAAATAGCGTCCAGTTGATTGCTATCGTGCAGCCCCTGCACCGTCTGGTGCAAACCGCCCTGCCCGTCGAACAGAAGCAGGGTCACATTGCCAACGCCATGACGCACGGCGAACGCGCGGCCTTCCGGGGTCGTAATATCGGCAATGAGGTAGACCAGATCGCATTCGCCGAAGGATTTGAGCGCCCGGCGCGCCTGTTTCTGCAAAGCTGTGCAGGTGGGGCATTGCGGATCATGCACTTGTACCACGACCGGTTTGCCCTGACCCAAGCGCGTCAGATCATGCTCTGCGGCATAGGCCTGAAACGACCCCAGGGCAAAGTAACCGCCTCCTGACACCAGCACCGCCCCGATTGCGCCATTACGCGCCAGTTTCAGCATGTCGCGCCGCGCCAGCCCCGGCGCGGCGGCGGGGGTGGTCTTGGATATGCGCTTGCGCGTCTTGCGGGATTTGCTCATGGCACCCTCCTTGCAGCCTGTTGGCCGCAGGTTAGGCACGGCACCGCTATCCGGGCAAAGGCTTTCAGGTTCGGTCCCTGTCACAATCGCGTCACCCTACCGTGATCGCCCGAACCACCGGGCAAGCGAGACGCGTTCCGCCGCGCGCCAGGCAATGGGCGCCAACCGGCAAATCTTTGTCACAGACCGCAATCGGCGTTGCACGTGCGCTGCGGTTGGTTTCAGATAGCTGCAGGCGGACCGGGAGAGACTCATGGACAGCAAACTGCTTCTCATCATCATCGACGGGGTGCCATGGCGAAACTGGCGACGGCTGTTCGGCAATCTGGAGGGCTGGGTTGCCAGCGGCGAGGCCCGTGTCTGGAAACATCGTTCCGTTCTTCCGTCGACATCCGCCAGTTGCTACGCGTCGATCCACACGGGCGTTGTCCCGGCGGAGCATGGGTGCACCGGAAATCACGATGTCCGCCGTCTGACGCACAACGACATTTTTTCGCAGGTTCGAATGGCGGGCGGGACCACCGGTGCCGTGGCGCATTCCTTTTGGTCAGAGTTTTTCAACCGCGCACCGTTCGACCTGGTGCGCGACATCGAATACGACGAGCCGGAGAGCGCCACGATCAATCACGGGCGTTTTCACACAATGACCGGCTATAGTCTGATCAACCAGATGACGCCATCGGACGCCGACCTGTTTGCAACGCTCACCCGGCTTTGCGAAACGTTCGACCTCTCCTACGGTATGCTGCACACCTGCACGTTGGACAGTATGGGACACCGCTTTTTCCACGATTGCCAGGAGATGGATCAGGCTTGTTTCATGATGGACGAGATGCTCGCCCCCTTTATCCGGCGCTGGCGCGCCAGCGGGTATGACGTGATCGTCACGGCCGATCATGGGCAGGACGCGCGCGGCCACCACGGCGGCCAGGATGCATTGCAGCAAGAAGCGGCGCTTTACTATTTCGGCGATGCCGATGGCCCCGGCGCCGGGGACGTTATCGACCAGGTGCAACTGGCGCCGACCATCCTGTCGCTCCTGGGGGCGCCAATCGCTGATACGATGACGGCGCCCGTTTTCCTGACCTGACTATTCCGCCACAACCGCACTGTTCGCCAGTTCCCACGGGCGCACGAAAGCGCTGAGCGCGCCTGAGATCGCTTCTTCGCTTGCACCATTGGGGTCGATTTGCGCAACCAGCCCGCGTTTCTTGTCATCTACGACGGCCACCACCCGCGCAGCAACGCCTGCGTCTTCAAGGGCAGCATTGTAAATCCGCGTGATTGCCATCTTGCGCAGGTCCGGTTTGAAAATCTTGCCCACGGCGGTTTTCGGAAGCTCGGGCATGATCGTCATGTGCTTTGGCTGTGCGGCGCGCTCGTGCACATGCTCCTTGCAGAACTTCAACAGTTCCTCTTCGGAGACCGTCGCCCCCTCGACAAGCTCAACAAAGGCGCAGGGCACTTCGCCGGAATGTGCATCCGGCTGGCCGATCGCCCCTGCGAATGCAACAGCCTCATGATGCAGCAGCGCTTCCTCGATTTCCGCCGGGTCGATGTTGTGACCGCCGCGAATGATCAGGTCCTTCGCCCTTCCGGTAATCCACAGATACCCGTCCGGATCGACGCGCCCAAGATCGCCCGTGCGCAGATAGTCCCCGTAGTACAGATCCTTGTTCTTGTCAGTTTCCGTATACGTATTGCCGACATAAACACCGGGATTGGACACGCAGATCTCGCCGATCTCATCGACATCGGCCTCCACCGGACCTTCAGGCGTGCTCTTGTAAATCATTACGTTGCAATAGGGGAACGGTACACCGATGCTGCCCACTTTCTTCTCGCCATCCACCGGGTTGCACGACACAAGGCAGGTGGCCTCGGTCAGGCCGTAGCCCTCTACCAATTTGACACCGGTGGCCGCTTCGAACCGGCGGAAGAGTTCCAGCGGCAAGGGCGCTGATCCTGAGAACGCCGTTTTCACCGTGCTCACATCGGCATTGATCGGGCGCTGCATCTTGGCAGAGATCGCGGTGGGCACGGTGATGATGAAGGTGATTTTCCATCGCTCCACCAGTTTCCAGAAGTTGTCCATCACGCCTTCGCCCCGATACCCCTGGGGTGTCGGAAAGACCACATGCGCGCCTGACGTCACCGCCGCCATCAGGATCACGTGACAGGCGAATACATGAAAGAGTGGCAGGGGACAGATGATGTTGTCGACTTCGCTGAACAGCAGTTCTGTTCCAATCCAGCCGTTGTAAATCAACCCTGAATAGCGATGCTGCGCGACCTTGGGCATGCCCGTGGTGCCACCGGTGTGGAAGTAACAGGCAACACGATCTTCCTGCAGGTCATCAAAGGCCAGCGATTTGGGTTGTTTTGCCAGTTCGGCGCGGAAATTCAGATATTTGGCCTGGTTCTGCACGGTGCGTTTCGGACGGATCAGCGGCACGATCCAGGATTTGGGTGGCGTCAGATAGCGCAGCAGGTCGACTTCGAGCACGGTTTTCACGTTGGGGGCAAGCGCTACCGCCTCCGCCGTTTTGTCGGCGACATCCGTTTTGGGGAAGGGTTTCAGGGTCACCACGACCTTGGCATTGGTTTCCCGCAGGATCGAGCCAATCTGCTCCGCATCCAACAACGGGTTGATTGGGTTGACGACACCTGCCACGGCCGCGCCGAGCAGGGCCAGCACCGTTTCATTGGCATTGGGCAGGATGTAAGCCACAACGTCGTCCTTGCCGATGCCCAGCGATCTGAACAGGTTTGCCGCCTGCGTGACCTGATCCTTCAGCGCAGACCACGTGAGCGTCTCGGCTTTATCCGACGCCCCCGAGAAAATCTGGTAGCTGACCGCGTTGTGATTTGGGAATTTTCCAGCGGTCTCGCTCAGCAAACCGTAGAGCGTCTTCGGCAACGGGCGCTCGGCCCACTGCATCTCGGCCTCGATCGCATTGCGGTCGTCAATACCGGCAAAGGTCATTCAGTTCCTCCCAGAACGCCCGTTTTCGGGCTTGTTATCAGTGGCAGAGAGGATGCGGTGAAACAAGCTTATGTTCAAGCTTTTCAACCTGCCCTGCCCCCGGTTGGACGCTGCGTCAGAAAATGTGACGTGGGGGCACGGGAATTCCGGCTGTCTCCGCCGTGTGGGCGCGATGGCAGATACGGGCCGGGGCGACGCCCTATTCGGCGGCAATGCCGTCGGTGAACTGCAACCGAGCCAGGCGGGCGTAAAGCCCGTCTTCGGCGACGAGGGCGTCATGCCCGCCACTGGCAACGATGCGGCCCTGATCCATGACCACGATGCGATCCGCCTTTTTCACCGTCGCCAGACGATGCGCGACAATGAGGGTTGTCCGGCCCTGGCTGAGCGTATCCACCGCGGCCTGTACCGCGCGTTCGCTTTCGGCATCCAGCGCGCTGGTGGCTTCGTCCAGCAGAAGCACCGGCGCGTCGCGCAGGATGGCACGTGCGATCGCGATCCTTTGTTTCTGGCCGCCCGACAGCATCACGCCGCGTTCGCCAAGATAGGCGCCGTATCCATCCGGGAGCGCAGTAATAAACTCATGGGCAGCAGCTGCCTTGGCGGCGGCTTCGACTTCCGCATCCGAAGCGTCAGGTCGTCCGAACCTGATGTTATCGAGCGCCGAGGCGGCGAAAATAATCGGATCCTGCGGCACCAATGCCACGGATTTGCGAAATTCATCGCGGCGCAGCGCGCTCAAATCGATCCCATCGAGAGTGACCCTGCCGGACGTCGGATCGTAAAACCTCAGGATCATCTGGATGATCGTCGTTTTGCCCGCGCCAGACGGCCCGACGAATGCCACGGTCTCACCCGGCTCGATTTGCAGGCTCACACCGTCCAGCGCCATGGTGTTTGGACGCGCCGGATAGGCAAATGTCACGTCCTCGAAGGCGATCCGCCCCGTCACCGGTTGCGGCAGTGCTTGCGTGATCTCTGCGTCCTGCACGGTGTCCCTGGTATGCAATAATTCGACCAGACGTTCCGTTGCACCGGCCGCGCGCTGAAGCTCTCCCCATATCTCGGACAGTGCAGCGACACCGCCGGCGACCATAACCGCATAGATAACGAACTGGACAAGTGCCCCCTGCGACATGTCGCCCGCACGCACGTCCCGCGCGCCGATCCACAGAACGCCGACGATGCCTGCAAAGACCAGAAAGATCACGATCACCGTCATGACGGCCCGCGTGAAGACCCGGCGCTTCGCCGCGTCGTAGGACAGTTCGGTAACCTCCGAGAACTGACGACGGCTGGCGGCCTCATGTGTGAAGGCCTGCACGGTCTGCACCGCACCAAGCGTTTCCGATGCGTTCCCGGAAGAGGCTGCGATCCAATCCTGGCTTTCCCGGCTCAGCACGCGCAAGCGCCGACCGAGGACGAGAATCGGAACTATCACAGCAGGCACGATCAGCAGCACCAACCCGGTGAGTTTCGCCGACGTCAGCAGCATCAGGATCAGGCCACCGATAAAAATCAACAGGTTCCGCAGGGCAATCGACACAGACGACCCGATCACCGACAGGATCAGGGTTGTGTCCGTGGTGATGCGGCTGAGCACCTCGCCGGTCATGACCTGTTCATAGAAGGAAGGGCTCATGCCGATGACGCGGTCGAACACGGCCTTGCGAATGTCGACGACCACGCGTTCTCCCAGCCGGGTGACCAGCGCGTATCTCAGTCCCGTTCCAATCGCCAGCAACCCGGCGATGCCCAGTGCCGCCGCGAAATACTGATCGAGGATATGGGCATTTTCGGTGTCGAAGTTATCTACCACGCGCCGCACGGCCAAGGGCAATGTCAGCGAAATCAACGCCGTAGACACGAGCGCCGCAATCGCTGCGAACATCAGTCCGCGATAGGGCCAGACGAAAGGGATCAGCGCACCCAAGGCTCCCAAGCGTCGCGACTTTTCGCGTTCATCTGTTTTTCCCGGTGCCGCGGGTACCGGAGGCTTTGACCCTGCCATAGTATTTCCTTCGTCGTCTCCCCCTGTCATGGCGGGCCACGTGCCGGGGGTCAAGGCGTCCAGCCACCCGGCCAATGCAAAGGGGGTCAAAATGCCGCGACCCTACAACACAGTACCAAACAGCTGAAACCCGTGATCGGGCACCCTCAAGGGGTGGTCGCAGCCATATCGCCGGGCGGAAGAATATGCGGAAGGCACCTGCCGCAAGGGCGAGCGTCGCCCCAGATACCAGACGCTGAAACCAGTCGCATCGTCAGTCAGTTAGGACGGAAACAGTTGTTGGAGCGGGCGGTGAGTTTCGAAACCGAACCACATGAGCTCTTTTTTCATTATATTTCAGATTCTTAATTAGATCTGGCTTTTTGAAAGTTGCGGGATTGTTAACCTAACCTTCCACATGTCGCTGCGCGACCCTCGCTAGAGGCCGTGAGATGCTCCTAAAATGCTAAGAAACGTTGATAGAAACATCAAAACAAGCGAACCTTGGAGTGCACCTGCGATACTTGTCCACCAGCTATGGACAAAAATATTGCCAGTGCTCGTGGCTTCAATATTGCCAGTGCTTGTGGCTTCGGGCGTCTTCGGGTTCGTTGCATCAAAAATGCCGATACTTGCAGAACAAGGATGGCCGGTTTACGTGTTCTTTGGTTTGCTAGGGGCGTTTGGTCTTCCCGGTTCTGCTTCTTTCATAGCAAACCTAAGACACAAATAGAGCGCGTCGAAAGACCTTGCACAGGGAATCAAATGGAATGATGCCCAAAACTCTCCGTTTTCGGTCATCGACGGGGTACTCATACCGTAGCTGAGATATTCGGTAAGGACCATGTGAGGTCGCGTGTCGTTTTTCGAAATTGCACGATTGAAGGGCCGGGTGTGATAGGTCTTTTCGACAGCCAAATCGAAAAATGTGACATTGCCGGTGTTCCGGTTCCGATTGTAATTCACATCAATGATGATTTATCGGAAATCGGGAACTTCGTTCCAACTGCGCACAAGTGCCAATTCATCAATTGTACTTTTTTCAACGTCATTTTGGTTGATCAACCTTTTCGTCAACAGTCGCATGCAACACACCTATTTGCCTCGATCACGCGGTTAGAGACAAACCGTTCTGAAGGTGAACAAGCCGATCTGACGGGCAGTGAGTCTTCTGTTGGTCAAGAGCAAGGGCAGAAAAAAGACGCTGAGTAAGTACGACACACAAAACTGTTTTGCAGAGTCCAAGCGTGTTCCAACTATTCTGAGGGCAGCGGCAAACTGCCTACAGCGTCAATTCAGCAAGCCAAGTTCTGTCGGTAAATCTCCGCCGAAATCCGTCTTTCAGCGGGTCCAAGTGAGATCGTTTTCGGCGCTCTAAATTCAGGCTGAATCCACCAGTCCTGGTCCGAAAATACACATCTACGTTGCGGAATTTAACTGAAGACGTGTTGCGGGATTTGTTTAGTGATCCCGCAACAAATCATGGATAAAAGGCAATAAAAACAGATATAAGTGCCAATTTTTAGAGACTTTTTCGCGAAAATGATGCCATTTCTGGAGCGGGCGGCGGGAATCGAACCCGCATCATCAGCTTGGAAGGCTGAGGTCTTACCATTACACAACGCCCGCTCAATGATTTTGGTAGTATTTCATACTCGTGCGGGCGTCAAGCAGACCTCTCACGGGGCTAGCTCCAAAGAGGCGTATTGCCACTTTCGACCCATCCCTGCCATTCATCTTCGGCTCTGCTGCTGCGGTACGACCCCACATCGCGAAGACCACCTCATTGCTTGACCGGATGACCTGAGACCTGCCTTCCCTCCAGTCTTTGGAAGAATCCGTCGGTTGGTTTCTGGCCCTATGATCCTTGGATTCCCGTCGGATTATCTTACAAATTCCTGCGGCGTGGGATGGCCGCGGCACGAGTGGGGTCTGTTTCGCGCCAAATCGCCATAGTAAAAAAGCGCTCCAAAAAGCTTGAACCAATTGATCTGTACGAGCCCATCAAAACTGCGAGTGAGGCACCCGATCTTAACAGTGGTTTCGGGCGTCGAAATGAATTGCAGCGGCGTGTTCTGGTACGTTTTCGGACGAGGTAACGGGCACCCTTCACATATGTAATCACGGGTCATTTGCTTCCAGATGTCGAAGTCATTGTTAACCTGAACTGTGGTTTCCTAAACAACCAAGGCGTCACTCATGCGATGCTGGACGGGCTGCGTCGTACCTATCGGCGAACATTCGTGGATTTGGGTCGCCCTATCAGCTGATCCGCGCATTCGGGCTAACCTTCAGCATCATCGCACTGACAGGAATACTCGGTTGGGACTGGTTCGATCATCCTGAATTAGTAGATCCCTTTTTTCCAAGGTTTTTGAAGCTGGCGTAGCAGTTGACGATCAGATGGTTCAAAGTGGCAAGATCAAAGGTTTTTGTGAAGCGGCGACGCTTGTACCGTTCTTGACCGGGCCCAAGTTCCGAAGGGTGCGCTTGTTCCACGGTTCCTGTGCCTCGGACCAGATTTTGAGTTCAAAACACGGATGGCATTGCTCTATGCGGGAAACGTTCCATTCAGCATCAATGACCGAATATGCGGCGCGATCTTTCGCTTCGCCAAACAGTCCAGCATCGGGCCCGAACCATAGGCCTTGTTCGCAATCAGGCGTCCGGGGCGCACATCAACCCTTGCACTGACCCGGTTCAGCTTCGTCTTGGTTGACGCGATTTCAGCCTGCCGGATTGAGCATGTGGCTTCAAAGGTCGACGATCACACCTTGATCGGTGTCGATCAGATGGTTGTCGGAATAGCTGAAGAAAGCCGGACCGTCGGGTGCCGCTGTCCATTGGCCCTCAGGATCAGAGAACGACGTGAACTTGGGTTCGACGGTTGAGGTTGCCCCAAATGCCTCATCGTCCGACGCGTTCGAATATTCACGAACAGCGCGGAGCGCAGCGTCCGCATCGATCCGCGCCCTGTCCCATTCGTGATTTGGAGAAGCGTATTGATTGTTTGCGTCGGCCCCGATCACGCTGGCATCAACAGCCTTACGCTGTTCATCCACAACGCTCCGCGCAACTGTCGCCTCAAACCGATGGCGCAGCAGCTCGCTTTGCCGATAGTGCCAAAGCCGGGTACTTGAGGAGGTGGTTCGGTCGGGGATAACGTCGTTTAGACCCAGGCGGCAGAACCAACGATATGCAAGGTTCAGATGCATCTCTTCCCAGTGCAGCCGCTAGGATCGGATGCCAAAGCAATACCTGAGACCTGTTTCTTCGTCCGGTTTGAGGCCGAGTCCGTCCCAATGGAGGAGACGAACGGAGTGAAGAGATCACGGTTCAGGGAAGAACAGATCATCGCAACCTCAAGCGGCAGAGGAGCGGCGTCGCAACAACGGATGTGCGTTGCGAGCATGGGATCGGTTCTGCAACATTGCATAAATGGAAGGCCAAGTTGGGCGGGTTTGAAGTTTCAGATGCTCGCATGTTGCAGGCGCTGGAAGAAGAGAACGCGAAGTTGAGGAAGCTGTTGGCCAAGCAGATGCAGAACAATGCCGTGCTGAAGGATGTCGCCTCGCGAAAGTGGTGACGCCCGGCGCAAAGCGGGAAGCTGTGGCGCGCCTGTGCAGAGAACGCGGGGTGAGCCTGCGACGGGCGTGTGCAGTCCTTGGTATGGACCGGTCAAATGGGCGATATCGCAGCGTTCGTCCAACCGGTATTGATCTGCGCAAGTCAATGAAGGCGGCGATGGCTCTGTCGCGAGGAGAGGCTGCAGGTGCGCAAACGCGGCGGTCGCAAGCGCGTTCTGGGCTCACGTACGTCGATACTGGTGCCGGAAAGGCCGGGTGAACGCTGGAGCCTGAACGTCGTCTCGGCAGCTGTCACTGATGGACGTCGGTTCCGGGTGCTCGCCATCATGGATGACTTCAGCCGCGGGTGCCTGGCGCCGGTCGCAGATACGTCGCTCTCTGGATTGCGGGTGACGCGGGAACTGCCGGCGATCATGGCGCAGCGCGGACGACCCGAGACCATTGTCAGCGACAACTGCACGGAACTGACCAGTATAGCCGTGCTCAGATGGTGTCAGGAGACCGGGTTCGACTGGCACTACATCGCGCCCGGGAAGCCGGCGCAAAACGCCTTTGTCGAGCCCTTCAACAGCAGCTTCCCGGACGAAAACCGCAACGACACCCTGTCACGTCGCTGGCCGACGCCCACGAGAGGATCACTGCCTGGAAGGAGGGCTACAACCGCAGCTGACGTCACTCATCCCGCTGCAATCCCACGCCGCAGGAATTTGCAACCAAATCCAGACGGCGAACCAAGAGCGCCTAGAAACCGGCAAGCCCGCCAAGATCAGCCTGTCAAGCGTCAAATCGGAGACTGCCTTGCGCACCCGTTCCCTCTTTCGGCAGACGTTTCAGTTCGTTCAATTGGTCTATGCCCGTTCCACCGTAATTCTTCTTGCAACCGTAACAGGTCTGTTCCGCCACACCGATCTGCCGGATCGCATCAAGACGTGATGTAACTTGCCCGGCCAGAACCTCACCTTGTCATAGATTTGCGGCAATCCCTTCCGTCGTGGCTCGCCTCTTTGCCATGTGTCGCCTCCGTTTCCTAAACACAGCGGAGGACCATTTCAGGAGGAGATCAGCATCAGGGGCGCGCGCGACCGTTACAATAGCAGGCGTCACCCGGCACATGGCTGCCAGTCGCTTCACGCGCATAACGAAGCACCATCAACGATCACGGGTTTCGCAATATCAACGTGCCACGAGACGCCCAATTTCTGCACGAATTTCTTCGGCCGAGAGGATGAATGCCTCCCGGGTTCGGCCATTGGCCTGCTCACTGTCCCGCAGCGCAGTCACCATCCCGACGAGTTGCCCGCTCCTGTCAAAGACCGGCCCACCTGAAAAGCCCCGTCGAATATCTGGCATCGTCGCGATCACACCACGACCGAAAGGCGCAAGCGACCGCCTGTCGGATGCCACGGTGCCCTGGATGATCAACCGACGCCGGGGATTGGCGCTGTTTGCAACAATACCGACCGCGTAAACCGGCTCTCCGCGCTGCGCGCGTGCCGGTCCCGCTGGGGTGATCGGCAGTACCCCCTCTCGCACGGCCAGTATCGCAAGATCAATACGCTGACTGACCGCAAGCACCTGCACCGCAACCCGGTGTTTGCCACGAGTTGACAGGATAACGGTGTCCCCCGGCGCGCGTCCTTTGACGACATGGGCGTTCGTGATTGCCAGACCATCGGCGATCATGAATGCCGAACCGACAATGGCGCCGTTGAACAGCGTCGCATGATACGACAGCGACCGGGGGGGCTCCGCAGTGTCAACAGGCTGACTGCACGCCAGCACGAACACCGCACTAAAGACGACCCGCCGAACAAAGACCATCGCCCGTGCACGCGCACGGACAATCCCATTCAGGAACATAACACACTCCGACCCATACCAGTCGATACCGACCGGCCCATCGTCAAAGATGCGCCCAGCGAGTTAAGAGGCCGCTAACGGCATTGCAGGCGTTTTGGAGGTTTTTAGTCGATCTTGACTCAACGCAGGGAGTTGCCTGCCGGACAGGCAGCCGGGGTCAAAACCGTGCGACGGCCCCCACAATGAAACGGGTTTCCTGTGATGGGTCGGATGTGTCGCGGGGGGTGCCACTGATCTGTCGGATGATCTGCGGGGTCACCGACAGCCAGGTGTTCAGCGATATCTGCGCCCCGACCCCTATGGAACCGAGGTTTTCCCATTGCTGCCCGTCCCGCGACAAAGACCGGTCGTAGGCGCGGCCATAGTCGATGAAGGCATAGACATTGGCAGCATCGGCAAAGGTTCCAAGGGTTTGCGGATTGATCGCACGCCGCAATTCGGCACGACCCGCGTAGCCGGAATCACCCGAAGTATTACCCGGCGCAAAACCGCGGCCAATCGATGCACCGCCCAGATAAAACCGTTCGGAATTCGGCTGGACGCCGCTTGCCAGTTGCCCCGTAATCTCACCAAAGACAGACCACGAGCTGCTTCCCAACGCCTGCAGGCGCGACAGGGTGAACTGCGCCGCAGTGAAGTTGATATCTCCTGCCGCAGGCCCTGTTGCCGAAACCTGCGCCCCCGCAACATCGATCCCCTGACGGAGCGACAGGTCCACAAGACTGATGCCGCCAAGGCGGTCGGCGATGTCCCAGGTGACACCTGCTTCGACGATGGCGAGCCGGTCTTCTTCCACCGTTGTGAGCCCTACAAGCGCGGTTTCCGTTTCGCTGTCGCGCAGGGTAAACCCGATGCGTCCGAACAGGTTCTCCGACCGTGCCCGGACAAAGGGCACCACAAGCTGGGCAGTCAGCTCGGTCTGATCCGATATCGAGGACAGCCCCGTTGCGGCACCGGCCTCGGCCAAATCCGGGTCGCCACGGAAAACGTTGCCGCCAAATCGCAGCCGCGCGCCATCGAGAAGGGTGTTGCTCAACCCGCGCAGCGGGATGTCGGCGGAAACGGATGCGAAGGCCAGCGCGGTATCTTCAGGCGCCAAAGCGATGTTGCCGTCCAGTGTTTCGTTAAACCCAAGCGCGTTGAAGGACCGCACCCCTGCGCCGAGCGTCCAGTCCCCGTACAAACGTGAGCCACGGTTGTCGATGGAAAAGTACCCCGAAATCGGCTGCTGTTCGATCTGCACGTTCAGATCGGCGGCCCCAAAGGTATCCGGGGACGGCCCTAGAACCGTCTCGACCGACCCGGCATTTACGCTGCCGACGGCATCGCGCGACAACAGCACGCTGCGTTCAAGGGTGGTCAGCTTGAGCGGCCTTTCCTGCGCCACGGGATCGAAGTACTCGGTTACCAGCTCCTGCTGGTTCGTCGCGCCACCTGAATATGAGATCTGGTCAATAAAACCTTCGACCACGACAATTCTGACGAGCCCGTTGTCCACCGTCTGCGCCGGCAGAATAGCCTGCGACAGCACATAGCCGCGTGCGCGGTACGCCGCGCTGATCTGGCGGGTGATGTCGTCAAGTGTTTGCACGGTCACGCGCGCGCCGATCAACCCCTCCCAGATCGGGCTGATATCTGCCTGATCAAGCGCCGACAGCCCTTCCAGTACAATCCCGTTCAGGACAAAAGATGGGCCGTTTCCGGTTGTTGTAACCGCCCCTGCTTCCACGCTTGGGCGGGGTGGTTCGACCTGGCGCGAGGTGTCGGGTGCCGTTTCGGGCAACGGCGGCACCTGAGGAGCCTGCGCGCTGGCCGCCACAGGAAGCATCACGCAGAGGCCAGCACTTAGCAGAAGGTTGAGCGCCCGCATTACTGCTGATCCCAGAAGGATTCAGTGACCACAACGCTGACACAGCCATCGCGCCCCGCACCGCCCAGGTTAGCCGATACGCCGCAATCCCCCGTCGCTTCCGGCTCCAGCCCGCCGGCCGCCGGGACAAACCCCTCCGATCCATCCTGCGACGCTGGCCTGAAGGCGATGACTTCCCCAAGCGAGTAACTGAGCGCGAAGGGATCCGCAGCAGCAAGCCCGATATCGCGCTCCGATGTGCGGAAGGCGGCGTCTCCCGGGGTGACGGGCGACGCTCTGAACCCGCCCCGGCGCTGTGCGATGACACCCCCTTCGGTGAGGTCAGTGACCGCGCCGCCCTCGGTAAAGACGGAGCCCACTGTAAGCTCGCCGTCCACGAAGGAAATCGCATAATTGGTGCTGGTCACACCCGCTGGTGTAATCGCGAAGGTGCCCGCGGGGCTGGCAACCGTTGCCGGAGTTGTCAGCAACAGGCTGCCGGAGAGGTCGGACAGGGTTTCACCCAGAACAAACCCGGCGAATTGGGCGCCAAAGGCCGGGTTTGGGTCACCCACGGCGCGGCTCGCATCATTCGCGGTAATCGTCAGCGATGCCGGATCGATGGTCAGAGTGCCATTTGCCGCGGTGACGTTGTAGCCCTGTGAAGAGGCTGCTGCGGTCACGGCGATCGTGTAGGGGCTGCCGGCAACGGCGGCATTGGCCGCGCTGCCTGTGCTGGAAATGCTGACGGGTCCGGCCAGGGCCGAGGCCTCGCTGTCGCCTGCGCGCAGACCGGTCAGGTTATAGGTCAGTGTGCCGGTCACGTCGTCGCCATAAGTTTTTGTGCGCGAGACCGCAGTCACCGTAAGACCGGGTTGTTCGCCATAGACAATGCGGTTGCCCGCAAAACCACTCAGAGAAGAGGGCGGGTTTGATGCAAAGGGTCGGTTGTAGAGATCGAAGCTGCCGGATGCAGGCGCGGTGCCGGCGAGGCTCGCGAACTGGTTCATATAGAGCAGCCAGCGCCCCGACGGATCCGGCGCCTGAAGGGCCGCCGCGCCCGCGTTGTTCTCAAATCGGTTACCGGCCGCGATGACCACGGCATCACCCGCCGCTGTCCCGGTGATCTGCGCCCCGCTGCCCAAGGTTACGCCCGTATCGGATTCAAGCGTGACCTGAGGGGCCTGAACAGTGCCGTCGACCCCGATAGAACCGCCTGTGGTGGTGACCTCCAGAGGCACGCCCGTCGCCTGGAAGCTGCCTGTCGCATTCCCGACATTGAGGCTGAAATCCGCACCATCCACCAGATCAAAGACGGGCCGCACGCTTGCCGTGATATCACCGATCAGGGTGACGTCGCCACCGCTGGCACCGCTGCCACTGGCGCGCACCAGTCCATCCCATGTTTGCGTCGCCGCATCGAGCGTGAGCGTTGCGCCATTGAGCGCCTGAATGCTGGCAAGGGCATTGGCATCACCTGTCTCAATGTCAATCTCGTCAGCGTCGATACTGATCGATCCGCCACTGCCCGCGATGATCTGCGCGGTTCCCTGCGACACGGTATCACCGGCAATCACCGACACTTTTGGCGCGGTCAGTGAAATATCCGACATGTCGCCCGAACGCCCGATACGGACAAACTGGCGGTTGGCTTCGCCCCCTTGCAGCTTGATCTCCGTCCCGGCCGTCAGGGCGATATCACCGGCGCTGGCATATATCTGCGTGTTTCTCTGGCGTGTGTTGGTGCGTTGCAGAACAATACTGCCCGTGGTCGCCTCGACGGTCACGTCGCCGCTGTTCGTACTGATCCGCTGGTGTCCGTTGGAGCCCCCCATGCGGACATCGCCGTTGGCTGACCGGATGCTCACGTCGCCCCCTTGGGTCGCGATCACATTGTTGTTGATCGTTACGGAATTCTGCGCCCGCAGGATCAGATCGCCCGCATTCGTGGTGCGCAGGCGCCGGTCAACCACGATGGTGTCACCGGCAACAAGGGTCAGGTCGCCCGACCCCGAGATCTGGGTCGCCCGGTTTACAAGAACGGACGCGTCCGCTGTTGCCGTCACGTTCCCCGCGCCAGTTGAAAAGACAGGTCTGTCAAACCTGATGTCCGCACCCGCGTTGACAAAGATGTCACCGGTGCCGGACGTCTGAACGCTTTGGTTGACATCAACCGTATCCCCGGCGGTCAGGGTCAGGTCGCCCGCGCCGCGGGTCTGTATGTTGCGGTTCACGACGATCGATCCATCGGCGTCCAGTGTCAGGTTGCCGCTACCGTTCCAGCGCAGCGCCGTTGCGACGGTGATGTTGCCCGCGTCCGAGGATGCTGGTTGATCGGTGGTGATGACCACGTCCGAATTGCCATTCAACGCCGCCACGATGGAAGGACCACGGATCTGGAATTCGCCCGCACCTGATGGCGGGTTGGTGGTGCCTGCAGAGACGTTCGTGCCGGAGGCAGCAATCCGGACGTTCCTGGGATCAAGCAGCCAGGTGCCGCCGTTGCCTGCCGTTACGCTCGCGTTGTCACCTGTGCCCAGGTTGATTTTGCCGGAAGTCTCGACCAGCCCACCCGAGATTGCGCCAACGGTGCTGATGCTACCGTCGAACCATGTTGACTCGTCCGACCAGATGACCACTGTGCCGCCACGGCCCGAGGTGCCATCCGCTGTTACGACAGAGCCCATGTTCAGCACCGTCTTAGTCGCCCGCCGCAGATCGCCGGTGCCCTGAAACCCGCCGCCGATCAGAACCTCTCCACCGGAAACCGCGCCGCTTGCGTCCACCTCGGCGGATCGCGCGAGGTTAACGGTCTCCCCGGTGATCCGTACCGAACCACCTGTGCTCTGGCCGGTGGCTTCAATGGCACCCGACACGTTGACCTGACCGCCGCCGCGCCCGATCAGCTCGACCCGGCCGCCGGCATCTGTGCCCGACGCGGCCCGAATTATCCCAGACGTGTTGATCACCGTATCAAGCACGCCCGCCGCACCGCCCGCCGAAATCAGGACGCGGCCGCCCGATACGTCGATGCGACCGGCATTGGTGGCGCGACCTGCCTCTGGCGTGCCGGAGACAGCAATTTGAAACACACCGTCGCCCGCGAGGTCGATGGTTGTGGTTTCACCCGATGCAAGGGCCACCGTGCCCAGATGCGCGACAATCGTACCCGCATTCCCGACATTGCTGCCGACGAGAGCCGCCAAGCCTGCGTCGCCGATAGAAAACGTGCCCTCGTTCACAACGCGGGCCCCCGGCCGCTCGCCGCCGCCGATCCTGAAATTGCCGCTGTTCATGAAATGACCCGGGTCGACCAGTTGGCTGGACGCAACCAGACCACCGGTATCGATTTGCGCATCACCTGTGAACAACACGCCGGCCGTATTCTGAATGACAACGGTTCCCGGCGCGTTTATCGCCCCCCGGATCACGCTGGCGCTGGCCGAGTTGACCCGGTTCAACGTCGCCGAGGACCGCCCCGGCTGATTGAATGTGACCGTGTGATCACGCCCGACGTCGAAGCCCTGCCAATCGATGACCGCGCGTTCAGTTGTCTGGTTGATGACGGACTGCTGAGCGGTCTGCGCAATACTTGCCGACCCGCTTGCAACCACGCCCCCTTGCGGGGACTGCGCCCCGGCGGACTGCGCCGCCAGCAAAAACCCCGACAGCACCGTCGTGACCAGTAAATCCCGCATGACGGACAGGTGTTGGCCTTGGCCTTTTCGTACCCAGAAAATCATTGCCACACACTCCAGCCAATCAAACGATGCAGATGTTGTTTAGTACCTCTAAAAATTTACTCAATATTGATTCTAATAATTGGTGAACGTCGTGTTGCAAATACCATAGGCGACGGACCGGCCAGATGAGCGAGTTCCGGATCGTGCTCGCGCGGTGGATTTACCGGGCGATGTCTGCATTGCTATGATGAGTGTTGCGCCCACCCGACCGACCGACCAGTCGGGTCAGGCTATCAAACGGTCCGGCGCGCCAAGCTTGGATGCTGCGCGCTACGGATCGACATAATCGTGATAGCTTGCGCTTTGTCGATACCTCGGATGCGTTGACTGGAGCTTCACATGCGCCTGCCGGGCCTCTTTGGTCCGCCCGAGTTTCTCCAGCGTAAACATCTCGTAAAGTGCAGTCGGCAGGAAATTCGGATTTCTCCGGATGCCCCTGCGGAACTGCGCCAGTGCGGCTTCGAAGTCGTTCTGAGCAAAGTAGGCAAATCCAAGAGCGAAAATATACGTGACACTGTAACTTGGGTTGAGCTCAAAGCCCCGATCGATGGCCTCCACTGCACCTTGACCCTCGTCCATCGACGACAGGATCAGGGACTGCCAGAGGAATCCGTCGGCAAAGTTCGGATCCAGTGCAACGGCCTTTTCCGCTACTTCGGCGGCCCGTTCCAACTGACGATCCCACCTCAAGGCCCAGGCCAGATTGGCATGCGCCATGGGCAAGGCGGCATCAATCTCGATCGCCTTTGCCGACAGCGCCAGTGCCCTGTCCACCGTTTCAAGCTTGGAGGGCATATAGCCGGCGATGAATGCAAACGTCAGCGCACGGGCCTGCCAGGCATAGGCCTCCGCATAACCGGGATCGGCTTCAGTAGCCCGGGCAAACAGGGCAATTGCCTCGCGCACACCGGATGGATCAAACCCATAAAAGCTTTCCTGCCCGCGCAGGAACAGATCATGTGCTTCCAGGCTCCTGGTATTTCTGTGGACAAGCCTTTCCGCCTCCTGATCGCTCAACGCGATCTCCAACGCGGCGATGACCCGCGCTGATACCTCGTCCTGTATCTCGAAGAGATCGGTCAAATCACGGTCGAACCGCTCCGCCCAGACATGGGCTTCCGTCTCCACGTCAATCAGCTGTGCATTGATCCGCAACCGCCCGGCATCGCGCCGGACGCTGCCTTCCAATACGTAGTGAACACCGAGGTCAGATCCGATCTCGCGAATGCTTGCCGGACGATCCTTGTATACGAATGTGGAATGCCGCGCGATCACCCGCAGGTTCGACAGCACGGACAGATCGGTGATGATGTCTTCCGAGATACCGTCGCTGAAATATTCCTGGTCCTCGTCCGTGCTCATATTATCGAACGGCAGCACCGCGATCGACGGTTTGCCAGCGCCGGCGTCCTGTGGCGGGTTGCCGGGCGGCGCGCTGGTGCCATAGAACCACGCCCCCATCGCCAACCCGGCCACAACCAGCGCAGCGAGGACGGGTCGCGTCAGGTCGGACAGCGCTGAAGGCCGATCAGGTCGTGTCTCTGGCAGCTTCATCCTGGTTGGCACAAACTCGATCATCGGTGCGTAACCGCCCTTGGGCAGACTGATGATCGTCCGGTCATTCAGCCCGGGATGAGCATAATATTCGGCCAGTTTCGACCGCAGCCGCCCGGCTTCCACGCGCACAATGGAATCCGTTGTCGGATCGAACGTCTCGTTCTTGTCGAACACGTCGATGCCGACGGCATACTGGCTGAGCTCACGCTCTCTTCCCTCCAGTGCTGCTTCCACGATATAGCGCAGAAATCGGCTCTGCCGTTCGCCATGGGCAAAGACGTCACTGTCGAGGATCCGGTGAAGCTGATCCCGAATGGTTTGCGAGGTCGACTGGTCCCAATTTGACATGTCAGGTCCCTCCCCCAATTCGGATGACTTTACGGCATCGCAGAACACCCGTCCATTTCAACTCGGCCCGCCGCCGTGCGCCGTGGGTAACGCTGCCATCAGTTCCTGATCTGGTGCGCGACGCTGCGGTTTTAAACCCCTGACCCAAGACGTTTTTTCCCCGCAAGCCCGGCGTTGCGGCAACGTTACTAACCGTAACCAACTCCCATCCGCGGATTGCAGACAGCATTGTTGGCGGACCAACCAAAGGCAGACACCATGCAATCAGCACCCTTGATACCTCCTCTCCCCCGTACCAGCCCTCGAACCACGCACCGTTCCACGCTGCCGGCTGCCCGCCGCTTCCAAAGCCTTCGGCAGGGTGCGGCGGCCGCGCTGATCGCGGGCGCTTGTCTCGTGATGCCCGCCCAGGCGTCCGAGACCAGGATAGCAGGCCTGACCACATCACTGGCCCCGGCGGACGGGTTTGCCGAGTTCGGCGATACCGGCACTGATCGCAGTTTCCACTTCGAGATCAGCTTTCTGGAAACGGTTCTGTCTTATGGCCCAAGCGATGACGCCCGTCCGGTTTTCCTTCTTGCCAACGCATACATTATCGCAAGTCAGCAGAACCACGGGATCGCGTTTTTTGACAGGCAACTGGTGCAATTCGGCGCCCGGATGTCCGATATCACCCGGTCCTCTTACCTTGCCGCGCAAAGCCTGTTGCGGGCAACCTATGCCGACAGGGTGCCCTTGCTCAAACGCATCAGCTGGGTGAATGCCACGTTTCGCACTCTTGAAACCGCCGAGACGCTTTCAGGCGGAAAGAACCCGCTCGTCAAGTGGTCGGCCGGGCTAATCTATGCGCAGGTACCGGGTATTTTTGGCAAACGAGAGGCGGCAATTGACGCACTCAACTGGCTGGTGGACCACCCGGAGACCGAGCCGACACCGGGATTTTTTCGGGAGGCATATAGATACCTTGCCGAATTGCTGACCGAAGATGGTGATGCACAGCTTGTGCAGATGCTGCGCCAAAAATCAGGTTATCACGGACAACCGCCCGCAGTTCCCTTCACGGGGTGGTTTGCGTCATCGTCAGACAGCGGCCTGCTGTTTGCACCAACACCATGGATCGAAGAGGTGGTGCCCGACAGGGTTTTCGCGATACGCGGTTTCGGGTTTTCAGACTTCCATTTCGTGGTGTCGGCGAACGGTGCCAACCTCATCTCGATCGATGCTGGAACACAGCCCTTCAGCGCCGAGGCCGCGCTTGCATTCCTGGCCGAGCACCGGCCAGATCTGCCGCCCCTGACCCATGTTCTGGTGACCCACGCGCATTGGGATCACATTGGCGGCCAGTCGCACTTCCGGTCGTTGTCGCCGCAGCCGCTTTTCATCGGTCACGACAACTTTGCCCATACGATTGCCAAGAACACCTCGCGTGTTCCCCGGTACCAGCAGTTTCGCAGCCGTCACTGGGAAGACGCATGGGTTGCATCCTATCAACCCGATGTTGCGATCCGCGGGGCGACAGAAATGGAGATCGGCGGTTCGATCATACGCTTCGTGCCCACGCAGGGAGGGGAAACCGAAGACGCGCTGCTGATCGAATTCCCAGCACTTGGCACGCTCTTCATGGGTGACGCCCTGATGCCATTCTTTGGTGAACCCTGGGAGGAGGAAGGCAGCGTTGACGGGGCCATCGAGTCAATTGACGCAGCATTGGCAATGAACCCAGAGCGGATCCTGCATGGCCATTACGGGATCACAATCATCTACGACGCCCATCAACTGCCCGCGTTTCGCGATGCACTCGCCTGGCTGGCGGAAGAAACCCGCAGGCACATAAACGTGGGCTACGCGGCGGCGGACGTCGTCAAGCTTAACCTCATCCCACCGGGTATCGAGCGTCATCCGGAAGTCTTTCTGGGCTACCTTGCCGCGTATGAGGCAGCAATCGGGCGCATCGCGGACAGCATGACCGGGATCTGGCAGGAAGATGTGACCGGTCAAGCCCCCTCGGGTCTCGATGTGGTGGGATCGGTCGAATACGGCCGCATGCTGGTTGAATATCTTGATCTGTCGCCGAGGGAGATTGCGACGGGTCTGCGGAATATGCTGAATGGCGGTGACAATGCGCTGGCGTTGAAGATGGCAGTCGCCGCTGTCAACGCCGATCCCGCAAACGCCGCAGTTCGCGAGTTGCGGAACGAGGCTGCCGACCGGTTGCGAAGCGCAAATCAGTATTTCAACCCGTTCAAGTTCGCCACCTACACGGAGCTGCGCGACACCGAACACTTGCCGATCCCACGCCATGACAATGGGGACACCGACGACATGGCAACGGCGCTTAAAAACGCTGAATGACCCGCAAAGCCAGATCAGACGCAGGATGCGACATCCGCGCGGAGACCACACCCAACCGTCAGCTGGCCACCACCTGACACGTCGCGCGCGATGCCCCCAGCGGGCCGCTCCTGCCGCCCCTTGGACATCGCGCGTGGCCCTGCCCGAAAAGGATACCCAAAATGCGCACCAATTCAGACTTTACATCGACCTATGGGCCATGGGCCGTTGTCACCGGCGCCTCCTCCGGTATCGGTGTTGCAACGGCCTATGCGCTCGCGTCGCAGGGGCTCAACGTGATATTGGTCGCACGTCGGCAACTGCTGTTGGATACACTGGCTCAGGACCTCGCACACCGCTTCGGAGTTGAGGCGATCGTTGTCGCGGCAGACCTGACGACGCCGGAAGGGGTTGCAGCCGTTCGAACCGGGACAGCCGACTATGACGTCGGATTACTCGTCAACAACGCCGGTCGTGAAGACAGCGGTCATTTTGTTGGGAGCGATGCGCAGAACGCCCTGCAAACCATCGACCTGAATATCCGGGCACCGTATCTGCTGGCACATCATTTCGCGCCGAAGCTGGTTGACCGAGGACGCGGCGGCCTTGTTTTCCTGTCCTCGATCGTGGCCTTGCAGGGTGTGCCTTACATCGCGAACTATGCAGCCACCAAGGCTTATGATCTGGTATTGGCAGAAAGCCTCGCAAGCGAACTGGAGCCCAGAGGCGTTGACGTGCTGGCCGTAGCGCCGGGGTTCACCGCGACCAATCTGTCTCCTGATTTTGATTTCTCGGGTATGAGCATCAAGCCCATCAGCCCTGCCCTTGTCGCAAGCCACATCCTGAGGGACCTGGGGCGGCGCCGTCTGTCCGTTCCCGGGAAGATGAACCGGTTTCTGGTAATCATGGGCAAACGTGTCTTTTCCCGCCGTCAGAACACGCAGACCTTCGGCAAGGTATTCCGCAAGGTCCTGCGCCGCAAATTATCCGCGCGCCCAAAACCAACCCGCACCGCCGCGTGATGCGACACCACAGAGAGGCCCGCGTGAAAGTGGCCACCCCTCGAAATCCATCGAACCTGTCCGTCGCGCTCAGGCTGGTCATTCTGGCTGTTGCGATCCTCATGAACACGCACGCCGGGGACACCGGCGGGCTCGACCACATCCCTGCGGGGGGAGGTCACAGGCACGGTGTTCAAAGCCTTGAGAGCACCTGGATTGGGCAAACATTTCATCTGCCACCACACCTGTTTGTCGGCTCCATTCCGGGCAGACCGGGTGCCGGGCGCAGTCTGTCGGCGGCGGAAGTGGCGATGTACCGAAAGCCCTCTGAAACCCTCGGAAGCTGTCAGCCAACGCTGGTCTGGTCACGCAAGATGCCCATGGCCGGCCAGCCCGCCGATGTCGCGGCAGAGATCAGCGCCCACGGCGAGTTGTTCTGCAACTCCGATCTGCCGAAACTGTCTTTCCACACTCCGCCGGGCGCTTTGATGCCACCGGCAATGGCCACGCTGGTCATTGCACATGCGAAGAACCTCGCGGCCGTCGATCTCGGCCCGGGACACCGCAATCTACAGGAATTCAAGCCCCACCGAATTGAAGCCGAACTGGCGAACTTATTGGAATAATTTCAAAAATAAGGCGCCACGGCCTGCCCGGACTTCTGCCGCGAACCACATCTTTACAATAACAAGTATTTTATATACCAATTAAATCCGAAATGGAATCGCCTATCGAAAGGACCGACATCATGAGCATGGAGCTTCTCAGGCATGGCGAGTTGAAGCGTCGGCAGCTCCAGCATGGTGCAGCCGCGATCGGCATCACCGAGGAGTTCATCACCCACGTCGTCGCCGACTTTTACACAAGGATCAGACGGCATCCGGTCCTTGGGCGCATCTTCGATGCGCAGGTTGGCGACAACTGGGATGAACATCTGGCAACGATGCGGCGGTTCTGGTGCTCCGTGGCGCTCAATACCGGAACCTATTCCGGCAAACCGGTGATTGTGCACACGGCCCTGCCGCAGATTTCACCAGCCCACTTCGACATCTGGCTGGGCATCTTCGAACAGACGCTCGATGCGCGCGCTCCCACGACCGCTGCCAAGGAGCACATGATGATCCGCGCGCAGCGCATCGCCAGGAACCTGCAACTGGCCATCGCCACCAGAGACGGACAACAGGGATGAAAACCGTGACTGTCAGAGCATTCGTGGCCCTGTCGTTCCTGTGGGCCGGTGTCTCGCTGGGCGGCAATCTGATTGCCGCGCCTGCGAAATTCACCGTCGAGACGCTTCCCCTGCCTCTCGCCCTGCAGGTCGGGCGGGCACAGTTTCACTGGCTCGGGTACGCTGAGGTCATCCTGGCACTGATGCTGGTCGCCATGTCGCCGCGGATCACCAGACGGTCAGGCCTGACCATGCTTGTGGCACTCTGTGCGCTCGCTGCACAGCAGGGCGTTCTGCTGCCGCAGCTCTCCGCACGCACCGACCTGATCGTCAGCGGCCAGACCCCCGCTGGCACGTCCCCGCATCTGATTTTCGTCTGTGCCGAAGCAGTGAAATTCGCAGCACTCATCGCGACGGGATGTTTTGCACTCTCGCGCGCTGTCTCCCCTCCTTCTTATCGGAGATCACAGCATGCAAACCCCTGAAAACACACTAGCCTCCAGCAAGGCGCGTATCGTTGACGCACCAATCGGCGGGGTTGTCAGCCGGTGGTTGCGCTGCGCCTTACGTGACTTTCGCACCTACCCGCGGCTGTCGGTCGCCTATGGCCTTGGTCTCTTCATTGCGGGGTGGGTTTTGCTTGTTGCGCTCTGGCGTTTTGGACTTGGCTGGATGATCCTGCCAACGCTGGCGGGCTGTATGTTGGTGGGCCCCGTTGTCACCATTGGCCTCTACCGGATCAGCAGACGCGCACAGGGCAGCGGCGGTCGCGGGGTCGCATCCCCGGGGCAGGTCTTGCTCGCTGGCACGATCCTCATGGTGTTTGCCCTGACATGGCTGCGCGCCGCCACCCTGATTTTCGCGGTGTTCTTTGGCCTGCTGCCTTTCACAGGCCTGCTTGAGACGCTGATCACATTGCTGTCCACGCCGCGGGGCATCGCCACCGTCATCTTCGGCACGATCACCGGTGGCCTTTTTGCGGCGCTCGGGTTTGCGATATCGGTTTTCTCCATTCCGATGCTGATCGACCGGGAGGTCGACTGCTTCACGGCCATGGCGCTCAGCTTCAATGCCACGACCCATAACTTTGGTCTGATGATCGTCTGGGCGGCACTGATCACGGCATCTGTCACGCTGGGCGTGCTGACCGGACTGCTCGGCCTGATCTTCATTTTCCCGATCCTCGGCTTCGCGACATGGCACGCCTACTGCGATCTTTTCAAAGGATAATCCGATGACCGCCTCCCCGCCCGATAACCTCCGCAAATACGCGGAAACCAGGATATTTACGAAAGAGACGATCCCCGGGGTGTTGTTGAAAAGCCATCGCACAAACCCGGAATCCTGGGGGCAGATCGTTATTCTGAGCGGGGCGCTGCTCTACATCCGCGCGCACCAGCTGCCCCAGCGTATTGTGCCGGGCGCTCCGGGAACAATCGTGCCCAATGAGCTTCACCGGGTTGAAACCGCGGGTGCGGTGACCTTCCGGGTGGACTTCTACCGCGCGTACCGGGAGGCAGCGAAATGAGCCGGTCCGACAAGATCGAAGGCGCCGTCAGCGCGCTGATCCTCATCTGTGTCTTTCTGCTGGGTGTCGCCATTCTCGGGTGGGGGCGACAGGCCGGGTACGTTCTGCACGGTTGGCTGATCGCGGCGGCGGCAGCTTGCGGCCTGCTCTACTTGCTGAGGCTGTTTTCAGATCCCCCGCGTGACATCCCGCTCGCCTACAAGGATGACGTCATCAAATGGGGCGTTCTGCTCTGCTTTGTGTGGGGTATTGTCGGCTTTACAGTGGGCGACGTGCTCGCGTGGCAACTGGCGGTCCCCTCCCTCAACGGCGACATGGGGTGGAGCAACTTCGGTCGCATGCGCCCTGTCCATACCACGGCCGTGCTCTTCGGTTTCGCCGGCAACGCCCTGATCGCCACGTCGTTCTACGTGGTCCAGCGCACCTCCCGCGCGCGCATCGCCAGCGAGACCGCGCCCTGGATGGTTCTGGGCGGCTATAACCTCTTCGTGCTGCTGGCCGTCACCGGGTATCCGCTTGGCATCACGCAATCGCGCGAATACGCCGAGCCGGAGTGGTACGCCGATCTGATCCTGTTGTTTGCATGGGTCAGCTACCTGGTGCTTTACCTGCGCACGCTCGCCCGCCGCGCCGAGCCGCACATCTACGTCGCCAACTGGTACTTCCTCGCCTACATCGTGGTGATCGCGATGCTGCATACGGTCAATAACCTCGCCGTGCCGGTCTCCATCGCCTATCCCAAAAGCTACGCGCTTTTCTCCGGTGTTCAGGACGCCATGACCCAGTGGTGGTACGGCCACAACGCCGCGGGCTTCCTGCTGACATCCGGGTTTCTTGGCATGATGTATTACTTCCTGCCCAAGGCCGCCGGGCGCCCGATCTATTCCTACCGCCTGTCCATCATCGGGTTCTGGGGCATCACCTTTCTGTATCTGTGGGTGGGGTCGCATCACCTGCATTACACAGCCCTGCCCGACTGGGTGCAGTACCTTGGCATGACGATGTCGGTGATCCTGCTGGTGCCAAGCTGGGGCACCGTTTTCAACGGTATTTTCACCCTGAATGGCGCGTGGGACAAAGTGCGCACAGACCCGGCAATCCGGTTCATGATGGTGGCTGTTCTGTTTTACGGACTGACCACATTCGAGGGATCGTTCCTCGCGATCCGTCCGGTCAACACGCTCAGTCACTACACGGATTGGACCGTGGGCCACGTCCACGCAGGCGCGTTGGGCTGGGTCGCTTTTCTGACCTTCGGTGCGATGTACAAGATGGTGCCCTGGATCTGGCACCGCGACGGGGTCTACTCCCTGCGACTGGAAGCCTGGCACTTCTGGCTCGCGCTGTCCGGCACGCTTATCTATGTCGGCGCGATGTGGAACAGCGGGATCACCCAGGCGCTGATGTGGCAAACATACGACGCCAACGGGGCCTTCGTTTTTGCCTTCATCGACACAGTGGACGCGATGCGCCCGTATTTTTTTGCACGCGCAATCGGCGGGTTCCTCTACCTGCTGGGCGCCTGCATCGGCGCGTACAACATCTACCGGACAGTGACCGGGCCGCGCCGGGCGCCGCTTGGCACCGATGAACGCCCCCTGACCCTAAACGCCGGAGAATAGCACAATGGGCACCCGACATCAGAAACTCGAACGGCATTCCATCGCATTTACCCTCGTGATCCTCTGTGTGGCTTCGCTGGGCGGGCTTTTCGAGATTGCGCCCTTGTTCACCATCGAAAACACCGTTGAGAAAGTGGACGGCATGCGCCCCTACACTCCGCTGGAACTGGCCGGGCGGGACATCTACGTGCGCGAAGGCTGCTATGCCTGTCACAGCCAGATGATCCGCACCCTCAAATCGGACGTCGATCGCTACGGGCACTACAGCCTTGCCGCCGAAAGCATGTACGACCACCCGCATCAATGGGGTTCAAAACGCACAGGCCCCGACCTTGCGCGCGTGGGGGGGAAATACTCCGACGCATGGCATGTGGCGCACCTGCGCTCACCGCGTGAGGTTGTCGCCGGATCGGTCATGCCGGGGTATAGGTTCCTGTCCGACCAACGGCTGAATACCGACATTCTGCCTGCATCGCTGCGCGCAAACCAGCGCGTCGGTGTTCCCTACTCCGCAGAGCAGATCGAGCACGCGTCCGAGGATGCCCGCTGGCAGGCCGACCCCGAAGCGGGCTTCGAGGATGTGTTGACCGGCCGCTACGGCGACAAGATCAACATTCGCGACTTCGACGGCCAGCCGACCCGCGTTACCGAAATGGATGCCCTCGTCGCTTACCTTCAGGTGCTCGGAACACTCGTGGATTTTGCCACCCTTGATGCGGAGGACGCCGCGCGATGACACATGATGCTGTTTTGTATTTCTCGAAAACATGGGGCGCGCTCTACCTCGCGGTCGTGTTCTGTCTAGCCGCGCTCTGGATCTATTGGCCGTCGCGCAAACCGATCTACGACGCTGCGGCAGTCTCCCCCCTGAGCGATGAGGAGATTGAGCGGTGACATCTGAAATCGATCAGGCAAGTGGTCAACCGACAACCGGCCACGAGTGGGACGGCATCCGGGAACTGGACACGCCGGTGCCCCGGTCAATGTCCCTCTGTATGTGGGTCAGCATCGCGGCCAGCGCCGTGCTGTGGGTCTTGTACCCGGCATTCCCCTTCATCAATGACTACACGCGAGGCGTGCTGGGCTACTCATCGCGCACAACCGTGACCCAGAAGGTGAACCAGGGAAATGCAGCAAGGCAGGCCGCGTTCCGCATCTTTGCCGACAAGACGGTAACCGAGCTGGCGCAGATTCCGGACCTGAAACACCGGTTTGGTGAAGCAATCGGCGTGCTCTACCGGGATAACTGTTCGGCCTGCCATGGCCGCGACCTTGCAGGGCAGGCCAATTTCCCGAACCTGGCGGACGCGCACTGGCTCTGGTCCGGAACGCCGGACGACATCGAACTGACGCTACAGCACGGGATCAACCATTCAAGCGAAGATACAAGATACGCCGAGATGCCCGCATTCGGGCGCGACGGGATGCTTGAAAAAGACGAAATCGCGCAGGCGGTCGAGTATGTACTGAGCCTCTCCGGCAGCGATCATGATACAGGGCTGGCGGAAATCGGCGCAGGGGTCTTCGCCGACAGCTGCGCCGCCTGTCACGGTGACGCGGGCACCGGGGGGCTGGGCAACGGCGCGCCCAGCCTTGCCGACGGAGCCTGGATCTACGGCGGGTCGCGTGATGCTCTGCACGAAACGCTTCGACATGGTCGTGCGGGCGTCATGCCCGGGTGGGCAAACCGCCTGTCACCCGAAGAGATCAGGATGCTCACCCTCTACGTCCTGTGGGCAGGTCAAGATGACAAGCCATAGCGAGAGAGAACCGCGGTTTCGAAACAGAATGTACCTTTTCATGCTCCTTTTGTTGCTGGCCTATATGGGCATGAAGGCATGGCACGTCAGCATCGCCGTTTCCGCCTTTGAAGGCCAGGTTCTTGAGGGCAACACGCCGGGAGCCGCAAAATGACGCAGGTGGCCACAACCGACAGCCTGACCTGCACGCTGGAAGGGGCAACCTGCGCAGGATGCATTGCGAAGATCGAAGCGCTGCTGAACAGGCAAAACGGTGTCATTCTCGCGCGCGGCAATGCCTCGCTGAAACGCATCCGGCTGGTGTGGGACCCTGCCTTGCAGTCCCCGGAGAGCCTGATACGGATGATCGGCGACGCCGGTTACAAAGCGTATCCATTTCTGGCGGGCACGGCTGCGCCCAAAGAGCCGATGCTGCTGCCGCATCTGGGCGTGGCCGCTTTCTGCATGATGAACATCATGGTTTTATCCTTCTCCGTCTGGACCGGACATGCGACCGACATGGGGCCGGGAAGCGTTCAGTTCATGCACTGGATTTCCGCTGCGCTGGCGACACCGGTTGTCCTTTATTCGGCGTCCGTGTTCTACCTGCCCTCTCTGCGCGCGCTGAAAAAGACCGCCATGACGATGGACACGCCCATTTCCCTCGCCATCATGATTACCTACGCCGCAAGCCTTGCCGAGGTGTTGCGAGGCGCGCCGCATGTCTATTTCGATGCGGTGGTATCACTGGTCTTCTTCCTCCTCATCGGGCGTGTGCTGGAACGCTCCCTGAAACGGCGATCTGACGATGCGGCTGCAAACCTGCGCCAACTGATGAACACGCGAGCACAAAGACAGACTGCCGCCGGAACCCTTGAAGACATCGACGCAAACGCGCTCGCGCGCGGCGACGTCGTTGTCGTGGAGACCGGGGAACGCGTCCCGGCGGACGCGGTTTTGATGTCGGACACCTCGCAAATCGACGAAAGCATCATCACCGGAGAAACCCTGCCGCGCACCTTGAGCAGGCACGACGCTATCGTCGCAGGTTCCATTGTCTACGCTGGCCCCGCCGTCATGCGTGTCACCCATGTCGGCGATGATGCGCAGATCGGTCAGATTACCCGGATGATCGACATCGCCAGTACCCACAAGAGCCGCTCCCAACTCCTCGCGGATCAATTTGCCGCCGGTTACATCCCGATTGTCCTGATTGGCGGGCTGGCAGGTTTTGCGCTTTGGTATCTGCTGCTGGGGGCCAGTTTTGCCGATGCGGTGATGGTTGCCGTCGCGGTCCTTGTCGTCACCTGCCCCTGTGCCGCCGGGCTTGCGACGCCGGCCGTGTCATCCCGCGCGGTGAACCACCTCATGAAGATCGGGATTGTTGTCAAGTCGGGCGACGCGCTGGAGCGGCTGGGCGACGCCACGTCGGTGATCTCGGACAAGACCGGGACACTCTCGACGCCGCTGCCGGTTCTGGTCGACACGCGGCACACGCTGGAACTGCACCAGGCATCGCGCCTTGCCGCAGCCAGCAGGCACCCCCTTGCCGCAGCGCTGTGCCAGGACCGGAATGCGCAACCGCTGGACGGCCTTGTCGAGGTACCGGGGCATGGCATGAAAGCACCCGATGGCAGCCGCCTGGGATCCGCCGGGTTTGTTGGTGCAAGCGGCAAAGCTGTGGACGGGCCCGCGTTGTGGTTCAGGTCGGCGGAGGGCAAGACCACCCGGTTCGATTTCAGCGAAGCACCCCGTCCCGAAACCGAAGGCTTTTTGATCGGTCTGCGTGATCTGGATATCCCCGTCTGCCTGCTCTCCGGTGACACGCCACGATCCGTTCGGAAGTTCGCAAGGCAGATCGGCGTGCCCGAATGGCGCGGCGGCGCACAGCCGCAGGACAAGCTGGACGTTCTGCGGGCCGCAAAAGCCTCGGGTGATAAACCCATTATGTTCGGCGACGGTATCAACGACGCGCCGGCGCTGAGCGCGGCGCATGTCTCCGTCTCCTTTGCGAGCGCAACACAGGTCGCTCAAGTCGCAGCAGATGTGGTTCTGACCCGGCCCGCGCCGGACCTGCTGCCCGTTGCCATTCGCATCGCCCGAAAATCCCGCGCGCTGATCCTGCAGAACCTGCGGTTCTCCGCCACCTACAACGTGGTAACGGTACCGCTGGCCCTCGCCGGATATCTAAGCCCGATGATCGCGGCCATCCTGATGTCCACTTCATCGATTATCGTGCTGGCCAACGGGCTGCGTCTGAAGGTGCCGGAATGACCGCGATCATATTTCTTATTCCGATTTCGATCGGGCTGGGCATCATGGCATTGGCGGGTTTTGTGTGGTCGGTGGCGGCGCGACAGTACGAAAACATGGACAGCGACGCGCACCGCATTCTGACCGCCGAGGATATCCCGCTGAGCGAGGCTGAAAAGGCCATGCTGAACGACCCGGATGTGCAATGGTAAGTGCCCAAGACCATAAAAATGGTCTTGCGGGCAAAGCGATGGGGACGGACCCAAGGCGTTTATGCCGCTGCCTCTTCGCGCCCTGCAAGGCGGCATGGTCATTCATCGACAGCAGCGCGACGAAAAAACGGTCATATTGGCGACGGAATGCTCAGGCCCGCAGGCGACAAATGCGCCAAGGCAAAACCGGATGATCACGATCTTCGCCACCTCGTTGCGGATGCACGATCCGCTCTAGATCGCAAAACACACCAGCGTCAGCGCAAAACTGACCAGTGACTTGGTGAGGCGCATTTTGCCTGTCGCGCTTTGTAGGTGGAGACCCGCTCTTAACTGAGAAAAAAATGCTAATTGAAATTGGTACTGTTAATACCATTAATTCCTGTTTATCTGTTCTTGCCATGCAACTGTCCAAATTTACCGATTATGCCCTGAGGACACTGATGCATCTTGCAGTGGCTGAAGGTCATATCCTGACAACCCGCCAGATCGCTGAAATTCATCAGGCGAAGTACAATCATCTCGCAAAGGTGACCCAGTGGCTGGTGCGCGAGGGTTATGTCGTCTCTGTCCGCGGCCGGACGGGCGGCATCCGGCTGGCGAAGCCGACGTCGGAGATAAACATCGGGCGGCTGGTGCAAAAGCTTGAAAGCCAGTCCGAGCTTGTGGAGTGCATGCGAGCCGACGGGGGCAATTGCATTCTGGCCCCCAAATGCGGGCTGACCGGCGCGCTGATCGCCGCGCAGGATGCGTTTTACGCGTCGCTCGGGCAACTGACACTTGATGATCTGAGCAATAAAAACCCAGGCATGCACAAGATCCTGAGCAGATTGAACGCAGGCTAAGCCAAGCCCCGGCCCGATAGCTGCCGCAGACGCTTGGCAATGCGCCTCCCCGCGTGGTCATTCCAGCTTGTCGCGCCCGGCATCAGGTGCCGTTGCGCGTCAGCAGATCCTCCTCCCCCTCCTCGACACGCGCCGTGACCTGCTGTTGCAGATCTTCCGTCTCGTTTGTGAGATCGGCGTCGATCTTGGAATGGGCTGGTTCATGCGCCTGTGGCGCGGAATCCGTGATCGTAACCGGTCCGCCGCTTGCTGTTGTTGCTTCTTCTTGCGCATTGATGATCGGGATCCCCTGCGGAAAGATAACCTCGCGGGCTTCGTCAGGCATCGAAATGCCACCTTCGGTCAGCGCTTTTTTCGCCTGTCGCAGCAAAGCAGACTTGAGCTTGAGCGGCGAGAGCCTGGAAAAGTCGTACCAGTAGTAGACTTTGATGTTGACGGTCGAGGCACCAAGCGAGTCCACCAGAACCATGGGGGGCGGGTCGTCATAGACCGTTTCGTTTTCCGTCAGCAAATTGGTGATGATCTGCTGAACCTGTGCGACAGATGCATCATAACCGATCCCGATATCAAAGGTGGCGCGCCGCTTTGCAGCCGCGGAGAAGTTCTCAATCGTGTTTTTGAAAACCGCGGAGTTCGGAATTTGAATATGGTTCCCCTCGCCGGAGATCAGAACCGTGCTGCGGGTATTCATGCTTTGCACCAGGCCTTCCTGACCATCCACACGAATCCAGTCACCCCGCATGAAAGGTTGGCGGATGCTCAACAACAGGCTGGCGAGAAAGTTCTCGGCGATATCCCGAAACGCGAAACCGATCACGATACCCAGAACCCCGGCCCCGCCCATCACCGATAGCGCCAGCTGTGTCAGCCCCGCCACCTGAAGCACTAGGTAGAGCCCCAGCAGGAAAAACGGAAAGGAGATGGTCCGCGCGATGATATCTTTCAGGAAGGGCGAGCCTACGCCGTCACCCATCATCCAGCGGGCAATGCGCGACACCAGACGTGCCAGCATCCATGAAAGCGGCAGGATGAACACCGACAACAGAACCAGCGGCATCGCGGCGATGGCCTGTTGCATGAAGTGTCTCAACTCACGTCTGGCCGGATCGAGCGTCCAGGACACCGTCTGCTCGACCTCCAGCCTGTTGACCACCGCGACCACACCATCCGTTTTCGCCGCAAGATCGCGCGCCCAGGACCGGTGATCAGAATTGGCCACCGTCCCGTCCAGAAAGGCCACACCCTCCTGCACGCGCACGGTCGGGTTCCCGAACCAGTTCGTGGCCTCAAAGATATCCTGAATGCGTTCCGCTATCCGCGTGTCACTGGCCGTGGGTTCCAGAGCAACCGTCTGATCCGGGGCGGATATCTCCGGGTCCTGTGTTTCCTGCGCGACAGCCGTTGTGCCTATGAAAGCGCCCAGCAAAAAACCTGCGAGGAACCGGCGAAAATGGTGCATTCTGAAACTGGTCATCTGATTTCCTGATTTACCGCCGCCACGGAGGAAGACGGTGCAAGTATAAGACCGCATTTGCGCGGGCCGCCCTGGGGCATGAAACCCATGCGGTCATTCCAGACAACGCTAGCAGCCGGCGCGCTGTATTATCCATCAAAACCAACAGCTCATGGAGATTTTTTGTTCCCGCTCGCTCCTGCAATCGATTCAGAGGAACCGATGACAAGTGTCGCGCGTTTGATCAGCACGTCAATCGGACCCGAGAGTCCCATCAACCCGGTCAAGGTGAGAATCCGATATGAGCCTCACATATTACCCAGACTCGATGCCCGGCATAAGACGTCATCGGCGGGGCCGCGGTTTCACCTATGTCGCACCAGATAACACGCGCATCGATTGCGCAACCGAACGGGCGCGCATCGCGGCCTTGGCCATCCCGCCCGCCTATGACGACGTCTGGATATCGCCGATTGAGAACAGTCACCTGCTGGCAACCGGCAGAGACGCACGATCGCGCAAGCAATACAGATATCACCCGGAATGGTCGGCGGAAAAATCAGCAACCAAGTTTTCCCAACTGGTTGAGTTTGGCCGGTCCCTGCCCGCTTTGCGCCGCAAAATCGCAGCCGGGTTGCGCGGCGAGGCCGGTGACAGCGCATTGGCGATTGCTGCGGTTCTCGCGCTGATGGACCGCGCTTCCCTGCGTGTCGGCAACCCGGTCTACACCCGGGAAAATGGCAGCTACGGCGCCACGACTCTGAAGTCGAAGCATCTGTCGATCACGGACGGGACCATCCGCCTCAGCTACACGGCAAAGGGCGGCCAGCCGGTGCGCAAAAAACTGAACGGTTCAGCCTTGCAGCGCGCGCTGCAACGATGCCGGCACCTGCCCGGAAAGAACCTGATCACATGGCTTGACGACACCGGCACGCCGCAGAAGGTACGTTCTGACGAGGTCAACGCATGGATCGAGGATATCTGCGGAGAGGGGATGACGGCAAAGTCGTTCCGCACGTGGAACGGATCGGTCGCCGCCTTTAACGCGGCTTGCGCACAGGGGCCGGTCACCATCAAGGATGTAACGGAGACTGCGGCCGAAGAGCTGCATAATTCGCCCACAATCGCCCGCAACTCCTACATTCATCCACAGGTACTTGAGCTGGCGCAGATGCCGGATGCAGAACGCCACGCGAAACTGGATGGCCTTGACGACGTCGAAAACGCCTTGTTCCGCGCGGGCGAAGGCCGGCTGCTCGCATATCTGCAAAGCGGATAGACACCTGTTACGCCGCAGGAACGCCAACCCCCGTGGCCACACAATGAGGGCTGCGGAAAGATCTGCGCGGCCCAAACCGATGCTACCTTGCCATAGGGTTACGAGGCTTCCGCCGATTTGGCCCCCACGAAGGTCCAGGCGTCCGAATAGCCCGACACTTCGAAAGCCTTCGCCTCGACCGGGATAATCTTGTCCATCAAACCGATCATCTTCTTGGCCCGATCAGGCGCGCCGATGACCGCGTATCGGTCGACGTGTTTCAAGGCCCGGAAACGGGATTCCAGAACATCGCCATCGAGCATGGCATCCCAGTCACTGCCCGTGAAGGCGGAAAGGTCCATCAACATGTTCACCTTGTCCTGCCGGTCGAACACGTCGTTCATGAATTTCGCCAGCGCTTCGGAGGCATCGTCGTCAACATGCCCTTTGATCCGAAATGCATAGACGTTCGGCGATGTTGTGGGGATCTGTGTGATTGGCCCATAGGAAAATCTGGTCATAGCTTCGGCACTCCCTCGATTGAAAAAAGGCCGGGGGACACCCCCGGCCTTTGCCTGAAGATCAGCCCTCGTATTCCGGCTGGCCTTCGAGCGATTTCTGGCTGGCGTCGATGTACACACGGACGTTGCCATCTTCGCTGCGCACGATCTGCAATTCGTCGAAAGTCACGGCCACGGGACGTTCGCCCAGACCAAGGAACCCGCCCACGTCAATCACGGCGCGGTCCAGCTTGCCCGCGTCCGTCAGGAGCAGTTGATCAATCTCGCCGACATCTTCATCGCCCGGTCCATAGACCCGTGCGCCTGTCAGGTCTTCGGTGGTCAGATCATCGGCTTTCACGGTGCTGTACCCGTCACGTTCCACACTGGGCGCCGTCAGCATCTCGCGCTTGTCATACCCCATGGCCGACGTTTCGGTGGCAGAAGTTTCCGGAGCTTCATAGGCGGGTGCTGCCTCAAAATTGGCCACGCTCGCATTGACAACGAGAAAGTATTCGTCTGCGTCCTCGCCGTCACTGATGAATTTCAGTTCCGACATGTCGATTGCCACGTCTTTTTCACCGATGCCTACAAAGCCACCGACGCCCACAATGACGGATTCCACCGACCCTTCGCGGTTGAGAACAATGTCGTTGATCTCGCCGATATCATCCCACTGCTTCTCGCCATCCGCTTCGACGGTTGTCGTGGCCGACAGATCAGTTTCGGTGACATACACACGCGCACCCAGGATGTCGGATGCACTTACATGCATGGCCTTATCAAAGGTCAGTTCAAAGAATGCGCTCGAATGCGCGTCTGCGAAAGCCGCTGTCGACAGAACGAGAGCTGTTGCGGTTGATGCCATAAGTTTCTTCATTTTTTTCTCCTGATTTTGGGCCGATACAAGCTCGGCGGTATGGATCACAAACAGCACCAGTCCGGGATTGGTTCCCGACAAAATCGAGCTGCGGCAACAAAAGTTGTATCGTGGCAAATTTCTGTTTTTAAACGATTTATCCCGGAACTATGCGCCCCTTCAAACGTTTTCCTTCGTTTGGATCCAGCACCCCGCCCGTGGTCACTTTCCGCGTGATCAGCACGGTCCGCGCACCGCATGCCGAACGGCATCTGCAAAACCTCCAAGGGGCCCCCTGATAGGCTGATTTGTCGGTCTCGGCGCTGGCAGCATTTAGATATGTGCTTGAGCCCGTGACGACCTTCGCACCCGGGCGCGCGCTGAGATCAAAAAATCCGTCGGGAACAATTTCCAGTGTCGCCGGTTAATGACTCAGGCGCGGGACAGGCAGTTGATGTCGGTTGTCGCGCCCGAAGGCAATCAAGGAAGGTATGCTCATGAACCGCGTAATTTACATCATTGGACTCATCGTCGTGGTCTTGGCCATCCTGTCCTTCCTGGGTCTGCGGTGAGCCGAGGCAAGCCGGTGTCTTCGTGCCGGGCCGGCGCGGCGGCCCTTTGCGCCCTTATACTGGCGACCTCCGGGGCACGCGCTGAACAGGTTGGGAACGTCGATGTCGACTGGCTGGGCAATGATATCGTCATCGAGGCATTCGAGGACCCCAAAATCCAGGGTGTCACCTGTCACGTAGCCTATTTCGACCGGGGCGTTATTGACCGGTTGCAAAACGGCAACTGGTTCGAAGACCCGTCAAATTCCTCCATCGCCTGTCGTCAAACAGGACCCATTGTCGTGGGTGACATCGACCGCTCCGATGAAGGCGAAAGTGTTTTCTCCGAAAGACGCTCCATCGTCTGGAAGAGCCTCAACGTGAAGCGCATTCTTGACGCAAACTCGCAAACCCTGATCTACATCGCCCATGCACGCGAAGTGCAAAAAGGATCTGCCAAGATGTCGATCTCTACCGTGCCACTTTTCCAGAAATGATGATATGTGCCCGTCGACGTGCGTTTGAAACTCGGGCATCAGCCCAATTATGACAGGCACCGGGTCCGCCGCGCGTGTGAGCCCGGACGTCTAAAGCAGAGAAACTGGTAACATGCGCAGCGATATCAAATCACTCAGGCGAAGCCTGACCATTCTCACGACCATCGCGATCTTCGCGGTGGTCTATTTCGCCCGCGATCTTGTGCTGCCTGTCATGCTCGGTTTTCTCTTTGCTCTGACGCTGAGCCCGATCAACCGATATCTGCAAAAATTTGGGCTGCCCGCGGCAGTTTCCGCCGCATTTTTGATCTTTCTGTCTGCATTGAGCATCGGCGCTGTCGTGTTTTTTGCCGGGGACACGGTACGCTCCTGGACAGAGGACGCGCCGAGTATTGCGCGGGAACTGAAACACAAGCTGAGCGGCGTGACAGAGGCAATTGACGCGGTGAAAGATGCGTCTTCGCAGGTGGAGGAAATGACCGCGGCGCCGTCCGACGGACCGCAGGAAGTTGTCGTTCAGCAACCGGGCTTGCTCAACTCGGCCGTAACGGTTGTCGCCAGCAGCGCCACGTCGATTGGGGTGGCGCTCATTCTCGCGTTGTTTCTGCTCTCCTCCGGGGATCTTTTTTACATCAAGCTTGTCAGGGCCTTCCCGAAACTGAGCGAAAAAAAGAAAGCGCTGGCCACCGTCTATGACATTGAACGTCAGGTTTCGGGCTACCTGCTGACGATCACCGCGATCAATGCGGGCCTGGGAGTATCGGTCGGGGTCGCTCTATGGCTGATCGGTCTGGAATATGCCTACGTGTGGGGCATTGCCGCCTTCTTGCTGAATTACCTACCCATATTGGGCGGTATTGCGGGCACACTCCTCGTTGCGGTGCATGCTATCATTTTCTTCGACAGTTTGTCGTTCGCTCTGGTCGCGCCACTTGTCTATCAAACACTGACGTCCATCGAAGCGCAGTTCATCACGCCTTACCTGATTGGGAAGAGACTGAAGCTGAACATCGTTGCGGTCTTCCTGACCGTCGTCTTGTGGGCGTGGTTGTGGGGGGTCGCCGGCGCCCTTGTGGCCGTGCCATTCCTGCTGGTGTTTAAAATTATCTGTGACAAGATCGACGAATTGCATATCATCGCCAATTTTCTGAGCGCCGCTGAAAACAATGCCAGGCTGAGCGGCTGACCAAAGCATTGCCCAGCCATTGGCAAAGCGACCCCGGGCAGGTTTAAATGCACCGAGGTTTGTTGAAAGCTGCCACTTATCAAAGGGACACTACTTGAGAATTTCCCGAACGCAGATTGTCCCCACCCCCAGACGGGCAGCGGTGCCTGACAGGTGGCATGCAGGCGATGCACGGGGCTCGCGCTTATGAGAAACCGTGCCCTTTTTCTGAAGCTGGCACAGGATATCCGCGCCAGTTATTGGTTTATTCCCGCCGCTCTGGTGCTTGCGGCGCTGGCCTTGGCGCATGCATCCGAATGGGTCGATCGTCACACCGGCATGCTGCCGTTTCAACTCCCAGCCGCTTTCATCGACACACAGGTCGATGGCGCGCGCAGCACCCTGTCCACCATCGCGACCTCGGTGATCGGCGTCACGGGCGTGATGTTTTCAATGACGGTTGTCGCTGTGTCCTTTGCCGCAGGCAACTACGGACCACGGCTCATCGGCAACTTCATGCGGGACCGGGGCAATCAAATCAGCCTCGGTATCCTGATCGCCACGTTTGTCTATGCGCTCTCGATTCTGCGTGCTGTTCAGGATCCTTCAGAGGCCAGCGGTGTTGATGCCTTTGTGCCGCAGTACTCGATGCTGATTGCAATGATCGGCTGCGTTATTGCCGTCTTTGCAATGATCTACTTCGTGCACCATGTCCCCGAAACGATCAACGTGTCCAACATCACCGCCAATCTGGGGCGACAGCTGGAACTCGAAGTTACCAAGATGATCGAAGCGGATGCGGAATTGACGTCATCCTCTGCTCCCGAGGTTCCTGACAGTGACCCTGATAACACGGTCTCATTGTTGACGGCAGGCTACATCCAGACGCTGAATTACGATCAGATCGAGGCCTTGAGCACCCGCGAAAACTGGACAATCCGGGTGGACAAACTGCCTGGTGACTTTGTGACCCGTTATACCACGGTTGTGTCGGTCTGGGCCGGCGACAGCCTCAGCGACCAGCAAGTGACCGAACTGCGGGACTGCTACGCCGTTGGCACCAGCCGCACCGAACACCAGAACGTGTTGTTCCTGGTCGACGAACTGGTCGAAATGCTGGCGCGCGCCCTGTCGCCTGGTGTCAATGATCCCTTCACGGCCATTAACTGCCTGAACTGGATGCACAACGCGCTGAAAGTCTCGCAGTTTCAGGGCGATGGAATGGTCGAGGACGGCGCCAGAAAGCACCTGTTCCAACCCAAAATGACCTATGACACGCTGTTCCAACGAAGCTTTGAAGCGTCGCTGCCCTATTGCGAAGGCGACCATCTTGCACACGCGCATTACAAAATGCTGGTCGCAGACCTGCAAGGAAAAGCATAACGCGATTCCACGCAAACTGTGCCCACTCACATCGTTGCAGGTCCGCCCCTGATCTCTGCTCCCGGAACGCCCACCGCGTCCGACCGGGCGCAGCCAGTCGGTGCCGCTCAGATGAGCGGGCGCACTTTCACGGGTTCTAGTTCCAGATCGGCCACACCGGCCAGTTCCGCCAGATCGTGAATTTTCAACTGGCCATCGGCCCAGACCACAAGCTGACGTTCGCGCAACCGGGCGAGAGTTTTGTTGGTGTGTACCAGAGACAGCCCCAGTGCATCGGCGATGTCCTGTTGCTTGAATGGCAACGGCATCATTCCGTTCTGTACCAATCCCAGCGCATCCGCCCGCTGAAAGATGCGTACCAGCGCCCAGGATACCGCGCTCAGGGCGTCACGCTGCCCGACCGTGGTGAGCGTATCGCCGAGGAAGTGCTCTTCGGTCGCCGCGAGCCACGTAATGTCGAAAGCCCGCGCCGTGGAGTTGCGAAAGAAATCAAAGAAATCGCTTCGGTCAAAAACACAGAGCGTCATATGGGTCGTCGCTTCGACGGAGTGCCCCATCTCGCCCAGCATGCTGGCCTGCAAACCGATAAAATCGCCCGGGAAAATGAAGTTGATAACCTGCCGGCTGCCATCAGCAAGGGTTTTGTACCGCAGCCCCATGCCCCGCAGCGCAGTATAGAGCTGTGGCGCGTTCGACCCTTCCATCAGGATCGGCGTCCCGGGATCCACCGCCAACTCGCCCGATTTGAAGCGCCGTGTCTTTTCCAGCTCGTCCGCCGTCATCTCCTGGAAGATGGAATTTTTGCGCAGCGGGCAGGACTTGCAATCGGTGACCATAAAAAAACTCCTTGCTATGTCATAGTTTAATGCGAGACAGCCCAATCGGTTCCATACTGGCGCATGGAACTGAGGATCATGCCAATGAAACAGGCGCTGTTTGTCGGAATCGTGGTGAGTGACCCGTTCGTATCTCAGGATATAGCCGATATTTTTTCTTTCTGGCGTTCAGCGTCCGTTTGCAGGATTTTCAACTCCGTCAAGGAGGCACGCATGACCCCGCGTGCCTCCTTCGATCCAGACCTGATTGTGGTCGCCGCAGATCGTGGGGGCGCGCTGAATGCCGATCCCGATGACAGCGAGTGGCTTCAGAAAAGATCGGTGATCACGCTTGACCTGCGCCAGACGGACGATCATCCGCAGTGGCAACATCTGACGCGCCCCTTCACACAAACACAGGTGATCGAGGCAGCGGCACGGTTGGTCAAGACATGCTGTTCCGGGGTCAGCAACTAATCCGTCACTTCTGCCGACGCGCGCAGAACGCCAAGCGCCGGTCGGCTGCGGCATGCGCATCGCGAAAACCGTTTCCTCGTTGCGCTCAGCAGCCCCGCGCGCCCTGCTGGCCGACAGCGCAGGGGGAGCGCGAAAATCGGTTGACCCCCAGCCTGCGCATTGACCTTTTCTGCTGATCGAAGAAACCTGTCCCGGGTGGTGGTCTTCAGCGCGCCACTGCGCCTGCATCGACAGCGTGCGCCATCTGGTGAAACGACACTCCCGGGGAGACAGATCATGAAACAACGGCAGATCCGACAAGACGGAAAACTGGTTTCAGAAATCGGATTGGGCTGTTGGAGCTTTGGTGGCTCTTACGGACCCACGACAGAGAAAGAAGCACACAGAACTCTCGCCGCAGCCCTTGATCTTGGCGTGGATTTTCTGGACACGGCCAACGTTTACGGCATGGGTGTTTCAGAGAAAATCATCGGGTCATTTCTGAAGGGCGACACCAGCCGGTTCACAATCGCCACCAAGGCGGCGATCTGGCGTGATCCGGACACCGGCAAACGCGGCTTCAACAACAAGGCGGATTATCTGCGCGACGAGCTTGAAAAATCGCTCACGCGACTTGGGACCGATCATGTCGATCTCTACTACATCCATCGCCGCGATCAGGAGGTCGAAGTCGAAGACCTGATGGAAACGCTTCTTGGCCTCAAGGCAGAGGGAAAGATCGGCGGCATCGGTTTTTCCGAAATCTCCCCCGCCACGCTAAGGCGCGCCGTCGCCGTGGGGAGCGTGGATGCCGTTCAAAGCGAGTATTCTCTCTGGACCCGTCAGCCGGAACTTGGCATGATCCAGACCTGCGCGGAACTCGGCGTGGCCTTCGTTCCGTTTTCTCCGCTCGGGCGCGGCGTCTTTGCCCCGGTCCCGCCCGATCCGGCTACTTTTGAAGACGGGCATTTCAGAAAAGGCACACCAAGGTTTTCCGAACCGAATTTCACCTACAATCTGCAAAAGATCTCGGAATTCAAGGCCCTCGCCGCCGATCTGAATGTTTCCCCCATCACACTGGCCGTTGCCTGGTGTCTGGCGGGTGGTCCGCATCTTATTCCCATTCCCGGCACGCGCACGGCCGGACATCTTGCCGAATGCGCCGCTGGCAGCGCGTTTCCGATGACATCGGAGATCATGGGCAAAATCGAAGGGGTCCTGCCAGTCGGCTGGGCGCATGGGGATCGCTACACCCACGATCAGTGGGTCGGTGTCGAAGGGTACTGCTGAAGAACTTTCAACACCGACCTTTGCAGGTTTCATGAGGAGTGTTTGCGATAATCCAGTACCGGCAGGCCACCAATGCCCCAGTCCGGCAGGGCGACCTCGTCAATCACGACAAAGGTCGTCGCCGGGCTTTTGCCCAGAACGTCCTGAAGAAGCTCCGTGACGCCCGCGATGAGGCGCGCTTTGTCCGTGTCGGACGGGCCGGTCCCATTGGCGCCCCCCTCGCGGGTAATCTTGATGTTCACATAGGGCATGTGTCAGTCCTTTTCCGGCAGATATGAAAATACTTTGGTCACGATGCGCCAGTCGGCGCCCTCGCGAACCAGAGTGAGAAAATCCAGGTAATCGCGCCCCATCATGCGCATCCGCGCCGTCACACGCGCCAGACGATCAGATCCGAACGCGATCTCGAGGATGGCCTCGTCGCGCGGATCTCCGCGCTTGGCGGGCGGTTCCCGGTCATCCACCCGCAGCATGTAGCTGTCGAGATCCAGGAACAGCTCGTCACCGTCAGTCGCGCAGACATAGGCCAGTTCCTTGTGAAAGACCTGACGCAAGATCGTACTGTCCGCGTGATAAAGCCCTTCGAAGTACCGGTTCATGAGCTCCAGAACCTCCTGGTGGTCACCGGGGGTCACTGGATCACCCCTTCGGCCCGCATCGCCGCCTGCGCCGCAGGGCGCGCTGCAACACGCTGGACGAAGGCGTCAAGCTTTGGCCAGTCCGACAGGTCGATGCCGGTGAAGTTCGCCCAGTTGCAGACCACGAAGAGATAGGAATCCGCGACAGAAAACTGGTTTTCCACCAGCCAGGTACGATCGTCCGAAAGAACCGCCTCGATCAAATCGAACTTGCCCGAAACAGCGGCCCGCGCCGCCGCTTTTTCTTCCTCGGTCGAGCCCTCGCGGAACAGTGGCCCAAAGGCCTTGTGGCATTCCGTGGCCGTCCAGTTGAGCTGTTCCTGCAGTCGTGCCCGCGCCATGGAGCCTGCTGCCGGCGCTAGACCCGCGGCAGAGTGTGTGTCGGCCAGGTACTGAAGAATAGCGGCGCCTTCGGTCAGAACGGCACCATCGTCCAGCCGTAGCACCGGCACGTAGCCCTTGGGATTGATCTGGCGAAAATCGTCACCGCTTGCAGTCTCGCCCGTGACCGTATTCACCGCTTCGATTTCAAAGTCGGTACCGATTTCGTGCAACGCGATATGGCTGGCGAGGGAACAGGCACCGGGTTTGTAGTAGAGTTTCATCGATAGTCTCCTGATGGTTGACAGGCTCATCAGGTATCAAGAGAATCAATCGATTGATAATATCGTTATTTCATGATTATGATTAACTTAGTCGATCATGATGAATCCGTATGAAACACGAACAACTTGTCACACTCGAAGCCATCGTCACCTCGGGGACCTTTCGCGGTGCGGCGGAGCGATTGCATAAATCCCAAAGCGCGATCAGCCATGCCATCAAGCTGCTCGAAGAGGAACTGGGTGTCATCCTTCTCAGCCGGGAAGCGTATCGCCCCAAACTGACGTTGGAGGGGGAGGTGTTTTACCGCGAAGCCTCACGCGTGTTGCAACAGATGCGCGCCCTCAAAAGCACCGCGTCACGTCTGCGCGCCCGGGAAGAGGCCGAATTGCGCATCGCGGTGACAAACACCCTGCCACTGGAAACAGTTTTGACAGTGCTCGCCGAGGTCGGGCGCGCGTTTCCAGCGACGCATATCCGCCTCACCACGGAAAGCATGGGAGGGCCGGTTGCCCGATTGATGGAAGAACAAACAGATCTGGCCATCGCAACGTTGGACGGCGTCTCGCTGGCCGAAGTCGAAGCCCGCCCGGTGGCAGAGGTCACGATCCGACCTGTCGCGCATCCGATGCTTGTCGCGGGTTTCGCGGATAGTGTTCTGCCCATCGCCGCCATGCAGGGCCTGACCCAGATTGTCGTTGCAGGAACGGGAGGACCGGCGCACGATCAGAGCCGTGATGTCTTGCCCGGTGGCCTGAGGTGGACTGTCTCCGACTTTACAGCCAAGAAACAGGTCATCCTTGCGGGTCTTGGCTGGGGCGGGCTTCCGGATCACCTGACAGTTGCGGAAAGACAGGCAGGTACGCTTGTACCCATAAACGTCGAAAGCTACCCGCCACGGCATTCGGTCTTGCATGTCATTCGGCGCAGGGACGTTCCCGTGGGGCTGGTCGCCAATGACCTGTGGGAGAAGCTGTCAACTCTCAGCAGGTGACCGAACTGCTTGGAGTTTCGATGGATGAGCCTTGGGACGACAGCGCCTGAAGCGCTATCGTCCGCCGCCACACCGTCAGGCCGCAGTTGCAGATTTAACCGGGAAGTCGATATCTGTCTGGGCAACGTGGTTGAGATAGTTGGTGAAGATATTCGCCACCACATTTGCCACGACCTCCGTGATCTCCCCATCGTCCAGGCCACCCGCACGTGCGGCGGCGACGGCATCGTCACGGACCTGACCCTGCATGCTCACGATCTCGGTTGTAAGCGTCAGGATGGCGCGGAGTTTCGGGTCTGCTGATTGTCCCGACAAATGAGCGTCGATCTCTGCATCCGACACTTTGAGCGCAGCGGAAATCGCCGAATGCGCGGAGGCGCAGTAATCGCAGGAATTCGCGCCCGCAACGGTCAGCGCGATGGCTTCGCGCGTTCTGGCATCGAAGACACCAGTGGAAAGCGTGTCGTTGAGGCCCAGCAGCCCCTTCAGCACCGCAGGTTCATTCGCGGCAACGCGGTAGAGGTTGGGCACCATACCGATCTTGCCCTTGATCGCGTCAAAGACGGCAGCAACTTCTGTCGAGGCCTGGGCATCGGACACTTGGTTCAAACGGGACATTGGGTTTCCTTTCTTGGGAGAATGTGCGTCGATCCTGACCTGGATCAACGCGGGTTGATTGATGCGCTCAGGCGGCAGCCGATGTCATTTCCGGTTTGTGCAGTCCGATCACGGTCACGACGGCGGCACCGTTCAACCAGTAGTAGGCGGCATCCAACCCGGCGAAGCCGAACACGAAAGGTGCGGCCAGAAACACGAGGCCGACGATCAGGTCTACGGCCAGATGCAGTGAATACGGCAGCACCCGGAAAGCCCCCAGATGATGATCCGTCAACAAGGTCAGCACGAAGGCCGCGACACCAGTGACCGTTGCCAGCCAAAAGGCAACTGGCGAGGACTGGCCAAGGCGCAACAGCGTCGGCATCAGCATCAAGCTGATGGCCACCGGGTAATCGAGATAGGCGTGAATGGATTTGGTTACGAAACGTACACTCATGGAATAATCTCCTTCAGTTTCTCAGTGTGAGGCGCCCATGTTTGGCGCTTGAAGAAGAATTAGGAGTGTATTTCGGAATGATCTATCCCAGATAATTCGCGATACTGTGCAGATCGTACAGAATACCGGACGATTGTCGCATCACATCACACCGATTGCCCTCGCGGCAGATCAGTTGAGCGCACGGTAGGCCGCCGGAGAGACGCCCACCTCTTTCTTGAAGACCCGAGAGAAGGACGATTCAGACGCGTAGCCCGCCATCTCGGCGACATCCGAAACATTGAGCCCGCGCTTGGTCAAACCTTCCCGCGCGATCTGCATCCGCCACGACGTCAGATATTGCATTGGGGTTTGTCCGATCTTGCTGGCAAAACTCTGCGCGAATCCGGTACGCGACATCCCCGCTTCGCGCGCGAGGCTTTCAACAGTCCATGTCTTCGACGGGTCTTTGTGAAATGCCCTGAGTGCTCTGGACAAATGCGGATCGGCGAAGCCAGAAAGGGAATGCGCATCCCGGCTCTGTTCGATATGAGCGCGAATTGCCTGGGCAAAAATCGCCTCCGACATCTTGAGCGCGATCAGATCGCCGCCCAACCGTGCGCCGCCCGCCTCGGAACCGATGACGCGCAGGGTTGCATCCATCCACGCACCGGCCGCCTCGCCGTAATTCGGGATATGAATAAAGGGCGGCAGGCGATCGAAGATCATGTGCCAGGCACCGGGCGCAAAGGAAAAATGCCCGCAGATCAACTGGGTTTCCCGGTTGCCGCCATCTCCGCCATGGACAAGGACACCGTTGCCGTCATACCCCGATACCTCCAGAACATCATCCAGCGGCAGCGCCTCGTCTGGTGCGGTTTCCCGACAGAAAAGCGCGTGGGCCACCCCATGTGGAATGATGACAAGATCGCCCTGGGTCATGTTGGCAACCTCACCCGTATCACTGAGACGCACCTGACAATCGCCGCGATGCACGAAGTGGAACCGGGCGACATTTTCGAAGGCAGGCACCTTTATCCCCCAGGGCTCGGTGAAGCTTGTCCGAAAGTACAACGTGCCCTTTACCGACAGGCGTGTGAGGATATCGCTCAATATGTCCAGCATGTTCACATCATATAGGCCAAAGCACACGCGTCCAGTCATCTGAACGAATTGTCAAGTTTTGCGAACAATCTGGCATTCACAGTTCGGGCTTCCTGCCGTCATCTGATGCCATTCGAAGCAATTGGAGACTAATCGACATGAAGAAACTTGCACAAATCGCGGCTGTATGCACCGCAATGACGGCCGGCGCGGCCTTCGCCGGCGACGCTATGAACGATCTCGAAATCGCGCATACCGCCTATACCGCGGGACAGCTGGACATCCGCTATGCGCATCTTGCACTGGCCATGTCAGAGTCAGAGGCAGTCCGCAATTTCGCGCAAACAATGATCCGCGACCACAGCGCGGTGAATGAGGCGGCGGGGGCTTTGATCACCGAACTGAACGTCGTGCCGCAAGACAACGATCTCAGCCGCGCGCTGGTGCAGGGGGCTGCTGACAAACGCGCCGAACTGGCCGGGCTGACGGGCGCTGCCTTCGATTGCGCTTATGCGACAAACGAACTCGGGTACCACCAGGTCGTCAACCAGACGGTGGAAAACACCTTCATTCCGGCTGTCACAGTGGCACCGCTGAAATCCCTTCTGGAAGAGGCACTGGTCACCTTCAAACAACATGAAGGACATGCGGAAATGATGGTCAAGGGACTCGAATGCGCGTCCTGAGGACATTGAACCGCAGACAGTTTGGCGTTGTTTTCAGCGCCAAACTGCTGGCAGTTGCGGCCGCACCCGCCGCCGGTTCCGTCGGCACGCCTGCGCGGCACCGCGTCACGATCACATCCTTTCAGTTCGAGCCGCAGTACCTGGAAATCAACGTGGGGGATACCATCGAGTGGACCAATCAGGATCTCGCACCCCACACGGCGACAGGCACCGACCTTGACTGGGATACCGGAACTCTGGCGCGCGGGATGTCCGGATCGGTCACGCCCGCAACAGAGGGCGTTCACGACTACTTTTGCAAGTTCCATCCGCACATGACGGGGCAGATCAAGGTCACGGCAGGCGGGTGACGCAATCGCCGTCCAGATTGCTGTAATCGGTGACGAACGCGCCCCATGCGCGATGCGCTTTGGCGGCGCGTTCAGTTGGAAAACTCACCGGCTCCCGCAGCAGGCTCGGTGTGCAGGAAAAGGGAGACCCACTCGCTTGTCAGATCGCTTTCGGCGCCGTCAAACCCGATGAAGACGGCGTTCAGCAGGCATTCTCCGTCACGCGGCACCCGAGGATGCACGACGCCCTCTGCGTCGGTTTTCAGATCTTGCCGCGTGACCGGCCTATCCTCGCCGCGCTGCCGGCAATGCACCTGCACGGGATGATGCCCGGCTACAGACGGTCCATCGAAAAGCCTGAACCCGGAACCCAGTGCAACCCACTCCCGATCAGCACCGATCCGGCGGTCGACCCCGATGACAGAGCCGAAATGGACGAGGAGCTTGGACGATCTTCTGTAGCGCTCGGAGATATTGGTTGTCGGCAAATCGCGCCCGGCATCCGTTGCAACAAGATCAGCCTGACCCACAGACGTCAGAAAATGCAGCAAGTCGCCGGTCGTGTCATGGGTAAGGGCCTGATCATATGACGCAACGGTCAGGCTGTGCAGGCCGTCACCGATTGCGACCATCCCGCTTTGCCTTGCACGCACGGGCACGAGGCTCAGATCAAAGTCCCCCTTGGGGCCAGACCACAACGCGTATTTATACGCCCTCGGATCAAAAGGATAGCTCTGGCCATCAAGGGCCTCCCCGATCCGCACGGTGACGGTCAGCGCGCTGCCGGGCATCGGACGAAAGCTGTCCGGCTCAAGCCAAAAATCATGTGCCCGTGCAGGCGACATTGCCAGCATGACCAGCAGCAGCGCGGCAAGATATCTAGACATTGTTCAACACTCCTGCGGAGAGAACCGGGCCTGTCGGTGCGCCGGTTGGCGATCCTCCCGGCGGCTCCAGGCTGACGGCAAGCGTCACACCCTTGGTCAGTTGCACGCGACCCTGTAGGGACAGGCGACCGGATGCAGCCAACACTCCCAAGGATACCGGGGCCGCATCGTCGGCAATGGCCCAGATTTCGTACACCCGGTCACCGGGCGCCACGCCGTTAACCACCGTCAGGGTCAATGCATCCTCGTCCCGTGCATAGCGGGCCTGAAAGGCGTATCCCGGCTCCACACTGTCCAACTGCGCGACGAGGTTCGGCATGCCTTCGTCAAATCCGACCGCGACCAGCAGAGCAGCGACAGCAAGTCCCGCCGCCAGCATGCCGGACAAATAAGACAACCGGTGCGACCACCGTCCCTGCCGGGATGACGCCCCGAAAAGCCTCTGGTCGATCGCTGTCTTGACGGCACCGGGTACGTCCACCGCCTGATATTCCTCATCCAGTGGCGCAAGGTGGTTTTGCCAGTCCAGTACTCTTTGGGCCAATGCTGCATCAGAGCGCAGACGCCTGACAAATGCTTCGCGTTCTGCAACCGGCATGAGGCCGACAACATACTCGGCTACTGCAATCTGCTCCCTCTCAGCGTCAGTCATAGCGCATTCTCTTTCAGGCACTCACGCAGAGACAGAAGGCTGCGGCGCAACCATGTCCGCATCGTATTCAGCGGCAACTGAAACCGGTCGGCCAATTCCTGATAGCTGTACCCTTCGACATAGGCCGATTTTACCGCCTCTGCCCTGCGTGCGTTCAATTGGCTCAAACAATGATCCAGACGCGCCCGCTCCAGTGAATGGGCGGTCATGGTTTCAGGCCCCGGCGCGCTATCGGCCACATCGCTGGCGTCGGTGATCGGCACGGCGGGTGGTTTGCGGCGCCTCAGGCGATCAATCGAGAGGTTGCGGGCAATGGCGATCAGCCATGACATCGGCTGTGCCTGCCCGGGCCTGAAGCGATCGGCCTTCTGCCAGATACGCACATAGACTTCCTGAATGGCGTCTTCCGCTTCGGCAGGATCTTTCAGCATGCGCAGCGCCACGCCGAAGAGCTTGCGGGAGGTCACCTTGTAAAGCTGATCAAAGGCTTTGCGATCCCGCAATGCCACACGGCTGATCAAATTTGACAGATCATCATCGATCTCGCCACGCGCATAGCCCGCTGCGCGTCCGTCCGCGGCCATCATGTATCTCATCAATAAAGCCCCCCAATTTCCAGCCGCACAGGCGCGCGGTTGCTTTTCGACCCGCCGCGCTGTTCCGCACGGGCGCCGCTCAGCGCTTTCAGGCGCGCATCATATGTTTTGCGAATATCCGGAGCAGACCGAAGGATCGTCGGCTTGAGGAAGACAAAGAGCGTGCGACGGTTCTTTGTCGTGCTGCGCGATCTGAACAGGTTCCCGAGAAGCGGAATATCGCCCGCACCCGGCACCTTTTGCAGGCTCTCCAGATCGTCGCGCGTAATCAGGCCGCCCAAAACGATTGTTGCGCCATCGTCCGCCAGCACGCTGGTCTGAATGGAGCGCCGGTTGGTAATCAGGTCAGCCGCCCCCTCCAGATTGGCATTCACCAGCGACGACACCTCCTGACTGATATCAAGACGCACGACGTCGCCCGCATTGACGCGCGGCAGGACATTCATGGTAATGCCGACATCGCGCCGCTCAATGGTTGTAAAGGGCTGCACGGTATTTCCGTCGGTGGCGAAGGAGCCGGTTCTGAACGGCACATTCTGACCCACCACGATGGAGGCGGCCTGATTATCCAGCGTCGTCAGTGACGGCGTGGACAGCAGGTTCGCCTTGCTGGTCTGGTTCAGCGCCTGCAACAGCAAACCGAAATTGTCATTGCCGATGCTGAAAGTGCCCCCCGGCGGTGCAAGCGATGCATTCGGCACGCCAATGGCCGACAGCACCGACCCCAGAGAGACGCCACCATTGCTGAACGACGTGGCCGCCAGCCCGCCCGGCGGGGCGAGATCACCAAACCCCAGTTGCGCACTCAACCGCTGCGCAACATCGCCCGACACTTCGACAATTGCCGCCTCGATCAACACCTGTGCCCGCCGCTGATCCAGCCGGGTGACCAGGGCAACGACCTCGCGGATTTGTGCATTAGTGCCACGCACCACAACGGCATTCAGTTCCGTCGACGCCTGCACGGACACCTCCGGCGTGTCTGCGGATGCCGCTACGCTCTGCAAGCTGTCGTTCTCCAGACTGTCGGCCACAGGGTTGGTAAGGCCCGCGGAACCTTCCAGCGTCGCCCGCACCAGCTCTGCCACCTGCGTTGCCTCGCCAAATCGCAGGCGGATCACCTCGGTATTGAGCGCGACCTGAGGGTTCTCTTCGGGCGGAATGTCCATGGACCGTGCGAGCGCTTCGATCTCTTCAAGGTCCTCGGGCAAGCCTCTGACAAGCAGCGTGTTTGACCCTGGGTCGACGGACAGCCGTGCGCCCGTGGGATCCGGCCCAAGCACTTCGGCGATGGCCACACCGATCACGCCTGCTTCGGCATATTTGAAACGCAGGACACGTGATTGCCGCATATCTTCCTGATCCAGGTCCGCGACGAGTTGCATGATCTTTGCCGTGCTTTCAAAGGTATCTGTGATGAGCACGGCGTTGGGTTCTTCCAGCGCCTCGATAGAACCCGACGCGGCCACAAGGGGGCGCAAAACCCGCACCGCCTCGCTGGCCGGTAACCGGTTCAACGGCACCAGCCGGGTCACGAAATCCTGGCTGCCGGGTTTCTGCGCACCGCTGACGCGTGATGCCGTGCGCGCGGCATCAAGCGGTAACACCTGCCAGATCGCCCCACTTTGCACAGCCTGAAAACCACGCACCCGCAGGATCGACTGGAACAGCTCCCATGCACCTTCTGCATCAAGCGGGTCGGCTGACACGACCGTGATCTCGCCCCGCAGATCCGGATGAACGATCAGGGTACGGCCACTGATCTCGGCCACCTGTTCGGCCAATATCGTGATCTCCGTATCGCGCAAATTTATGACGAACTCCTCTTCTGATGCCTGTGCAAACAGGGGTGACACCATCAAGAAGCCGGCAATCAGTGCTAAACCAAACCCTCTCATCCCGATCACCTCAGCGGAAAGGAAAACGTGAGGATTTTATCGCCGCGTTGTACTTCGAGCCGCGCCTGACCGGAGGCCGCAATCGCGTCATAGGCGCGACGATCCTCGTCTGGATTACCGACTGCGCGACCATTGACGCTGCGCACCAGATCACCCGCCTGCAGGCCCGCCAGCCTTACGCCGCGGTCGTGCTTCTGAGCAATCCGGTAGCCGTCGCCCGCGGCTTCCAGCCCGATCTGATCCAGAACCGCCTGCGGGTTCTTGCGGATCTTCCGACGCCAGTAGCTGATGTATTCAGCGGTTGTTTCAGGAGGACTCGTGCGCGCAGACCGGTCAGCCACCACCGTTGCCGCGCGCAGGCGGTCATTGAGTGACACTTCCGTACCTTCATCCCGGGCTTCCCCGTCGTCTGCCGAGGGAACTTCGTCAAACAGCAGTTGCAGGGGCCGCCCATTCGCCCGGATCATCACGTGATCTCTCGCCACAGCTTCCACCTGAATGGTGTCGGACAGCGGATCACCGGCCCGGTATAATCCCTGGACGTCGGCCACCGCGATCAGCGCAATGGATGCATCCTCCTGGGCCGCAGACAGAATGCCCTTCAGCGCAATATCGGGCAGCGCGGCGGCAGGTGCGCCCGCCGCGGCGTCGGCCGAGGGTGCGGCGCGTCCGAAGGGGGCCAAAGCGAGAACCGCCGATAAATCCAGCGCCCTCGCCTCAGCCTCGGGTTCCGCTTCTTGGGTGGGCGTGGATTTCTCCACCATCACGACGCCCAGCGAATGCCGGATGACCGGTGGCGCCGCCCAGCCAAGCGATCCGATCACAGCCGCTGCAATGCCCAATTGTACCGCGAACCACATATCGATTTTCACACGCCACCCGCCTTCCGGATTTCCACAAATCCGGTCAGCAGCGCCGCCGCACCCTGCGCGCGCGCATCGCCCGGAACCACCCGGATATCGACCCGCTCCAGTGTCGGATCCGCTGTTTTCGACCGCGCGGTTCTGACGTGCCAGTTACTGCCCAACATCGTGACTTCATCCGGCAAATCCGTCATGCCCAGTTCCAAGGCAACCAGCCGGTTTTCGGCCACCCAGAGGGCGGTTCCGCGGTCGGCAATATCGCGAATGCGGGTTGTATGCGTTTGGGTGACCGCAAGCAGAAAAACGGCGGCGGTCGACAGGATGCCAAGAGCCACAAGGGCTTCGATGAGGGTAAATCCAGCCTCCTGATCTCTTTGCATCCTGTCTAGTCTCCGCCTGCAGGAACAATCCGCGCGGTGATCCCGTCAAAGATCACCTGTTGCGCAAAGCTCCCCTGCCCGAATGATACCTGCCACGGTGGATTGCCTTCCGGCACCAGATGTCGCGACACGGCAAAGACCACATTGTCATGGTCCTGCATCGAGATACGCAAGGAGCTCGGAAAAGGTTTCAGATCTCGCAAGGCGGAATGCGGATGCGGCCCCCATCCATCGGTGCCCTCAACCACAAAGCGGTAACCTTCTGACCCCGCCAGCACGCCGAAACCCTGCTGGTGACTCAGGGAATATTGCACGGCCCGGCGCAGATCGGCGACCAGCTTGAGAGATATCAGTTCCGCGGACGCGCCCTTGGGTTTTGGGGCGAAGGATATGGTGACAGCGCCTGCCATGATCCCGATCACGACAAGCATCACCAGCATTTCGATAAGGGTCACGCCACCATTGCCCGGCCTTGACGTCATCGGGACTGAACGGCGGCCTGCCGCCCATCCAGCGAGATGTCCGATGCCGTCCCCTGGCCCCCGGCTGTTCCATCCGCGCCCAGCGACATCAGGTCAAATGCGCCGACAACTCCTGGCGACTGGTACACGTACGCATTGCCCCAGGGATCCTGCGGCAAAGTCGTCAGGTATCCGCCCTGCGCCCAGTTGCGCGGAACCGGCGGGCTGACCGGCTGCGCCACCAGTGCGGCAAGCCCCTGGGACGTGGTGGGATAGGTACGATTATCCAGACGGTAAAGCTCAAGTGCGCTGGCGATGGATCGCAAATCGGTTTGCGCGACGCTGGCACGCGCTTCATCCGGCCGCCCGATCACATTGGGAACGATGATGGCCGCGACAACCGATATCATCACAAGCACAACCATCATTTCGATCAGTGTGACGCCCGCGTCCCTTGCGCGGGTGGGGCGGGTTTTTCCTGCAAGTTGGGTCATGAAACCTTTTCCTTATGAGTCTCGTAATTCTGAGTACATAGGCACAAAAGATCGTGCTGAAAAGACATTTTATTGTGGAAAAACAAATGTTTACACAATTCGATGACGGCTGCTCGGCATCCGAAGGCTGCGCGGCCGACACACCCTCGCGGGCGCTTGTCGCACGCCCTCGCCGCGCTGTCTCGCCCTCCGTAGCTGCGGCTCTTGCCCGTCGCATTACCGACTGTGCCTCGCAGAAAAACCGCCCCACACCCATCGTCGTTCCCGGTGCCAGCGTCTCTCTTCTGAGTGTCGCCCTGCCGCTCAAGTCACATCGGCAACGTGCGCGGGCCGCGACATTCGCCGTGGCAGGTCAGCTTTGCGACACAACGGGAAACGCGCATGTCGCGGTGGGCCCCTGCCTTGGGTCTGATCGATATCTGGTGGCCGTCTGTGATGACGCCGTGCTTGCCGAGGTGGTGCGCGACCGGGCGCACCCGGGGATCGTTCTTCCGGATACGCTGGGCATCCCGAAACCCGTGGTGGACAAACCAGCATGGAACCTGTGGGAGGCGGAAGGTATCGTTCATGCGCGCGCCGCCGATGGCACCGGTTTTGTCTGCCATGCCGATGAACTGACAGCCCTTTGGCGCCTTGCTGGCAAGCCTGATCTGTATTCACTCACAGGCCCGGTCACCAACGGACCGGCGGTGGTTGACCTGTCCCACCAACCGCCGGCCGTCGACCCCGACGATCTGCTGTTGGATCTGCGGCATGGGCCGTACCTGCACCGACGAAGAGCGCCGCGTCGGGTTCTGCGGCTGGCAATCGCAGCAACATTCGTTGCCGGGTTTGGACACATGTCGCTACTGGCCGCAAACACCCGCGCTCTGACGCAGATCGCTGACGACCGGATGACCGATATCGCAACACAGCTTGATCACCACGCCCCCGGCCTGTCGCCGGATCAGCCGCTTCGCCTGATAGCAGCACAATTCGCGCGCAACGGAGCGCCCCGGCAACAGGATCCGTTCATGACAATTCTCGCACATGTGTCCCAAGCTCTGAAACCTCAGCTTGGCATGATAACGTTTCGCGAACTACGGTACGGTGCCCGAGAGGGGGTTCTGACCCTGCTGGTCCAGGGTACCGAATTCGAACCCCTGCAAGCCGCCGAAGCGGCCTTGATGGCCGCGGGACTGGAGGTCACCAGCGGCACCGCCACCGCAACCGACGGAGGCGCCGAAGTGCTTATCCAGGTGCGCGACAGACCATGACCCGCACGCTGACAAAACGCGAAAAACAGCTTCTGTCCTGCAGTGTAGTCGCGCTCTTGGGCTGGGCGGTCTTAAGCCTCGCGATCCTGCCTCTGCGTGAGGAAAAGGATGACAGTCTGACACGGATTCGCAAAGCGAATGCAATCGCTGATCTGCTTGCCAGTGAATCTGTCGCGGACATCCCTGAACCGGCGCAACAACCCCTCTCCTCTGTTTTGACCCGGCGCGCCGACACTGCCGGCATCGGTATTCGGCGCCTTGAACCCGTGGGCGAGGCCATAACGGTCACGCTGGATGACGCGCCCTATGCCTCTGTCATCGGATGGATGGCCACGTTGACCGAAGAGGACGGCTTGCGCATCGCCTCCGTTGACATGGCTCGCCGTACGGCTCCCGGCACTGTCGCGGCGCGGCTCACCTTGGAGCCCACCCGATGACCGGCCCTGTTCCTTACGCATTTGCCCGTGATCACAATCTGGTCGTGCTGGAAGACGGTGAAACCTGCCTGATGACCGACAAGACGCCGGTTGCGGCGGTGATCGAAGCACAGAGGTATCAAAGCAACCTGCTGCGGCTACGCAAGGTCTCGTCGACTGTTCTCGCCGATCACATCGAAAAGCAGTATCGCGACAGCGCACATGATGCAGCCGGCGCGGCGGCCAGCGCCGATGCCGAAGGCGTGGACCTTGCGGAGCTGGCCAACAGCGCCGCTGCTGTCGATGACCTGCTCGATCAGCGCAATGACGCCCCGGTTGTCCGTCTGATCAACGCGCTTTTGCTGGAGGCGATCCGCGAAAACGCCTCCGACGTTCACATCGAGGTCGAGGAAAAGCGCCTCGTGGTCCGGTTTCGCATTGATGGCGTGATGCGCGAAGTGTTGGAGCCCTCTCGGGCGCTGGCACCACTTTTGTCCAGTCGTATCAAGGTGATGGGGCGGCTGGACATCTCGGAAAAACGTATCCCGCAGGATGGGCGCGTATCCCTTCGGGTTGGTGAGTACGAATTGGACGTTCGGATTTCAACTCTGCCGGCGCAATATGGCGAACGTGTAGTGTTGCGCCTGTTGGATCGGGGCCAGACCCGCGCCGGCGTGTCGAGCCTTGGCATGAGAAGACAGGCCCGCGACGCATTCAAACGCATTCTGCACCGCCCGGATGGGATCGTTCTTGTCACCGGCCCAACCGGGTCGGGCAAGACCACGACCCTATATGCGGCGCTGGACGCCCTGAACGACCGTCAGCGCAACATCATGACGATCGAGGATCCGATCGAATATGCCTTGGCAGGCGTTGGCCAGATGCAGGTGAACGCGGCGACAGAGCTGACCTTTGCACGAGGCCTGCGCGCCATCCTGCGCCAGGACCCTGACGTCATCATGGTCGGCGAAATACGTGACGGCGAGACGGCGCGGATCGCGGTTGAAAGCGCAATGACCGGGCACCTCGTGCTTTCCACGCTGCACACCAACACCGCTGTCGGCAGTATTGCGCGGCTGGTTGACCTCGGCGTTCAACGCTTCTTGCTTGCCCCTATGGTGCGCGGGCTTGTCGCGCAACGCCTTGTCAGGCGTATCTGTCCGGGCTGTAGTGCGCCACGAGCACTCACACCCGCCGAGGCAACATCGCTTGGCGCATCCGGGGACGAGGTCACGCACCAGGGTGCCGGGTGCTCTGCCTGCGCTCAGTCCGGCTACCGCGGGCGCGTTGCGCTCTATGAGGTGATCGAAGGAACTGGCGAACTGGAACGCGGTATCGTCGATGGTCTGTCCGAGGCGCAACTCGTGACGATAGCACGCAAAACCTCTCACGGCCTGATCGACGACGGGATGGACAAGATTCGCGCCGGGCTGACAACACCGCAGGAAGTTTTGCGCGTCGCTTATGAGAGCGGGGCCTGACAATGCCCGGGTTCCAGTACACCGCTGTCTCGGAGACCGGGCAAACCCGTCGCGGCAAAGTCGCGGCGCCGGATGTTCAATCAGCCGCGCAGATCCTGCGGTCACAGGGGCTTGTTCCGCTGGACGTCCGGTCGGCAGGTGCCCGCATCAAACTGAACCTGCCCGTCCGGCAGTCGTTGTCGCAAGCCGAATTGGCGGTGATGACGCGCCAACTGGCAACGCTGCTGGACAGTGGGGTCCGGGTGGATGACGCCCTGACCGCCGTGGCCCGGCAATCCGGCGCCAGACTGACCGCCATCGCGGATGATTTGCGGGCGGGTATCCTCGACGGGCAGAGCTTTGCTGCCAGTCTCTCCAAGCATCCGAAAACCTTTGACACATTCTACACCGCTTCTGTGCGCGCAGGCGAAACCGCCGGACGGCTGGGCGCGGTGATGGGGCATCTTGCAGATCATGTCGAAACAAGGTCCCAGAACCGGAACAGCGTACAGCTCGCCCTGATCTACCCGGCTATTCTGGCGCTGGTCTCTTTGGCGGTTGTGACCGCGCTGCTCGTGTTTGTCGTGCCTGACATCGTCCGTGTCTTCGCAAGCCGGGGCGCAGACCTGCCCGGCCTGACCAGAGGGCTGATTGCCCTGAGTGACGGCCTGATCGTCTGGTGGCCCTGGATGATCACGCTGCTGACTGCCGCCGGTGCCGGTATCTGGCGGGCGCTTGAGGTGCCCGAAGTGCGCCTGTCATGGCATCGATTCCTGATCCGTAACCGGATCCCTCGACAGATCGCGTCGGCACAGTTCTCCGGGACCCTCGCGACCCTGACACAAAGCGGTGTCACCCTGAACGACGCCCTGGAGGCTGCCTGCGGGACCGTGAGCAACCTGTCATACCGCGCCACGCTGAGAGAGGTTGCAAGTGCCGTGCGGGATGGCGCGGCGCTGTCGCAGGCGCTGGCGCGTCACACCGTCTTTACGCCCATGATGATCACGATGATCGCCAGCGGCGAGGCAGGCGGCACCCTGCCGCGCACCCTCGCGCGCTATTCCGCGGACACTGCGCAGTCACTTGAGGCGATGATCAAGGCGCTTGTCGGACTGGTGGAACCACTGGTGCTTCTTCTCATGGGGGGCATCGTCATGTTGCTCGTCCTCGCCATTTTGCTGCCCATTGTGAACCTCAACAACCTTGTGGGCTGAACCCGCTCTTTATGCTGAAAGGATCTGAAAATGCCCGGTCACGCTTACTCCCGCCGCTCTTTTCTGGCGCGTCTCGCAACGGTCGGAGCCTTGCCGATCCTGGCGGGGTGTGCCACCTCCGATCCTGCAAACGCTCCGGTCTCACGCCCACCGCGAACGGCCATGCTGCTGCCCCTGTCCGGCCCCCGCGCCGACCTCGGTCAGACCATGGCGCGGGCGGTTTGGTTGGTCGAAGATCGCAGTGGCCTGCCGCAGCGGGTGGAGATCTTTGATACCGGGCCTTCGCCGCAAGGTGCTGCGACCGCCGCCGCCCAGGCCGTTGCCGCTGGCGCCGAGGTAATCGTCGGCCCGCTTTTCTCCGATCACACGACAGCCGTGTTGGAGAGCGCGCCAAAAGCCCGGATCATGACCCTCTCCAACAATGACCGCTTGGCCGCGTCGGGGGCATGGGTGTTCGGTGTAACCCCGGCGCAGTCGGCAAAGGCCGCTGCCGGTTTTGCCGCAAAGCAGGGCGCACGCAGCATTTCGATACTGCAACCAAGCGGCGATTTCGGGGGCCAGTCGGCCGAGGCACTCGCCCGCGCGGCGAAGGCCAACAGGATGACCGCCATTCCGGCTGTAGGAATGCAGGACACCGACAACCTGCTGGCGGCGCTTCGGGCACGGGGCGCGGGGCAGCTGCCTGACAGCCTCTACTTACCGACATCTGACGCGACCAGCAGGCGTGCCGCGCGCATTGCCGCGGACGCGGGGATCAGCGTCATCGGCTCATTGCAATGGGCCGATGCCCCATCCGAGGCGTTGAAGGGAATCGAAACCCTCACATTTGCGGGCCCGGACCCGCAGCTTTTCACCAGCCTGTCCGCGACATACCGCAGTGCACTGGGCGAAGAGATGGGTATCATCTCCGGGCTTGCCGTGGACGCTGTCATGTTTGCCAGCGCCCTGCCGCGGGACCGCAATGGACGGGTTCAGATGACCGCGCGAGAGCCGCTCGACGGGCTGCTGGGGCAATGTGCCTTCCGCAAGGACCGGACCTGCGCACGGGACCTCGCCATGCTTCAGATGAAAGGTGGCCAGCTCCGCAAGGTGGCATGAGCGTGCGCGCACCCGAGGCCGGTGTCACGCTGATCGAGATGCTTGTCGCGATGTCCGTTTTCGCCCTGATCGGCCTTGCAGGTTACAGTGTTCTGGACACGATTGTGCGGACCGATCGTCAGACGTCCGGGCGTTTGGACAGCTACGCCGGGATTGGCCTGGCCTTGCGCGTTTTCGAGCTCGACGCGCTGCGGGCGCAGGGCGGACATTCGCAGACTGAAACCGGATTTTCCTTTGCGACCGGTGATGGCCGTATCACGTACAAATCGGGTGCAAACGGGGTGATGCGACAAATCAGGAAACCTGATCGCCCCGCTTTCAATCAGCAGCTTCTGCCGCCCCCGGCCGCGATGCGCTGGCGCGTCATTGCCCCGGGCAATGGCGCGGATGCCGCGGTGGAGGTTCTGTTGGCCCCCACGGGCGATACCTCGGTCGCGGTTTCCAAGCTGGTTGCGCTGACGCAGATCCCGCCGGTGTCGGAATGACACGCCGCCCGGGCGAGCATGGCGTGGCCCTCGTCAACGTTCTGATGGTCATGGCGGTGTCCGCAGCCTTGGTTCAGGCAATGCTGAGCACGCAAGAGACGGCCATCGACCGGACAATTGCAGCAAGGGACAGGGCGCAGGCATTCGCATTGGCGAAGGGCGGCGTGGCCTCTCTCCGATCCGCCCTGCGGCGTGACGCGCAGGAAACACCCGCCAGCGACCATCTGCAGGAACCCTGGGCGCAGATCGCGCAGGAACCGGTTACCTTCGACTTCGGCACCTATTCCGTTCGCGTCAGCGACGCGCAGGGGCGTTTCGACCTCAATGGATTGCAGCCGGGCGCCATTGCGCACCAAAGGGTTTTCTCGGCCCTTCTGGAGGTATTGGAACTACCGCCGGATCTCGGCAGACAGATCACTGAGATCGTGAAGGCCAAGGGGCCGCTGACCTCTGCCGCCAGCTTGCGTAAATTCGGGATTGCCCCCCGCCTTGTCGAGGCCCTCGATCCATATGTCACGGCGCTGCCCGCTGGCGCGTCGATCAACCTCAACACCGCGCCAGAGCCGGTGCTTGCCGCGGTCTTTGCAAATGCCGTCGTGGCCCGCAGCCTGAGCGCGCGCCGGATGAAACAAGGCTTCCTGACACGGGATGATCTCGCATCCCTTGGGCTGGTGCAGCCGGCACTGGCGGGCTGGCGCTCCGATGTCTTCGACGTTCAGGTGTCCGCTGTCGTCGGTCAGACGTCTGTCGGCTATGATCGCAGGCTGCTGCGTGATCCGAAAACCGGCCTGATAACGGATCTGCCCCGCCCGTGATGGCGCAAACGAATGACGCCGCCGGAATGCTCCGGCGGCGTCCTCGTTCGACGATCGTCTTGGGTTAGTGATCAGAACTCGAACGGTTCCGCTGTGCGGTTCAGGGTCAGTGTGGCCAGATCAACGTTGATCGGTGCATCGTTCCGACCCTGGTTGAACGCCATCTGGAAATCGCTGCCCAGAGCCGAGAGAGCAGCAGCAAGACCAGTGGCGCCATTGCCACCCCCGCCGCCCCCGCCACAGGCGACAAGGCCTGTCGCAAGCAGCATGAGGCAGGCGGTGCGAAGTGAGAGTTTCTTCATGTGAAGGTCCTTTCCCGTTGCAAGATCAGTTGGGCGATCCGGGGATCGGCGAGTTCAGGTACGGAAAGCGGTTTTGCAGCTCCGTTGCCGCAATCGGCGCCCCGTCAGTGAAAGCCGCTGTGCCGACCGGTGCATCTTCCTCGGCACACAGACCGAGATTGATCAGATCGCTTGCTTCACCATCGACGGCGCCCTCAACGCCAAGTTCTGCGCCCAGCGGTACCGGATGGCACAACGCGCCCATCGCAACACGCAAGGACACATCAATGATGTCATCACCCGGACGGCGCCCGTTCGGGAAACCTGCCAGGTCCTCTGCAACAACCCCAAGCGTGTGCTGATCGGCACGCGGGGTCGGCGCAATGGCCGTGTTCAGACGCAGCATCTCACCCTGCTGGACATTCGCAGGCTGGTTCAGCCCGGGAAAGCCGGTCAGATAAGTCGTGACAAGGTCCTGACGCGGAAAGTTCGACGGGGCGATGTTGTCGGATGCGCCAAGCGGCGTCCGGAACAACAGATCCACAAGCGCCGGGAACGATGGATTGGTCACATATGTGGCCAGATCGACATCATCAATCGGCTCGGACCCGTTGAAACGGTCCTTGTCCGGGATGCCAATAACGATCTCGTTCACCAGCGGCGTCGAAATCCGCGACTGCTGAACCCAGGCACCGCCGATCCTCGACGTTTCCTCATAGCCGGGTGTCGCGTCTTCCAACTCGGCCTGTGCAAGGCTCGAAGTTGTCCAACCACCGATCACGGTTTCATCGCCGGAGGTCAGGCAGGAAATCGGCATCTCCAGGGCGATGGTGGAAACGTTGACCTTGCCGAACACGTCATCGTTGTCGCGGCTTTGCGTGATACCACCGTCCTGACCGCCACCGTCGCCTGCGCCGGGGGCGCTGTCGCCTTCGATGGGCACGAGATTGATCAGGTCAAAGACTTCGCCGAGGTTCAGGGCAAAACCGTCCGAACGCTGCCCCACGAAGGCGCGGCCCGGCATGTCACATCCAGGCACGTCGATGTCGTAGATGTATTGATCCGCATAGGCGTCATAGTCGGGCAGCGTGTTGACACCGATGTGGTCGAGAGGTTTGACGAAGGAGGCATTTGCCGATCCGGCGCGGGTCACGACACTGCGCACACCGCTGCGACGGTCGCCTTCGACCAGGGTAATGCCATAGCTCTCGGATTCGTTGAGAAGCGATTGGTCATTCGGCAGGATTTTCCCGGCGATTTTCAGCGGAATGGCCACCTGCTCACCGTCGATATCCAGCCCGATGCCGGCACCACCGTTAGCAAGCTGGTTGTCGAATTCGAACTGGAACGTGAGGTCTTCGATCGCGTCACCATCGTTGTCAATGTGAATCTCGTAAAGCGCGTCCGCATCCATCGTGTAGTAGCTGGGGCCGCCGTAGTTCACCTGCAAAGGTTGGTAGTTGGCCAGCAGGGTCACATAGTCTTCGCGACCGGGCTCATAACTGCGGAATATGTAAAAGTCGGTGCCGTCCACTTTCGGGTGCTCGGTGATCGCCGGCGCCTCCCGGTGAGAGGACGCGCCCACGGGCGCGGCTGCGGCCATGATGGCGGCAGCAAGCAGGCTGCTCATTGCTAGGGGTTGTTTGAATTTCATTTTCTTTCCTCACGTTTGTTCCACGCAAAGCTTCTCCGTTGGCAAAAGATGCGTCTTTTGCCTGGGCTCTGCGCGACAGCGGTTTCAGTCCGGTCGCGGGGTTTCCGCTGTGGGAATATTCAAGCTGTATTCACTAAAACGGGGCGCTTCAGAATTTAGTTTCAGCCTTTGCAACAAATTCCCGAAGCGCGCCGTATTGCTGTGTAAGACGACATTTTTGCGGAGTATGGCCATGATCGAACACCCGGACCCGGTGCAGATTTTTGCGACGATCTGGCTCTTGGCGCTGCTGGGCTGGGTGAGCCTCTATGACCTGAGATATCTGCGCATTCCAAACGCAGCGAACGCACTACTGGCGGTGTCAGGCATCGTTACCGCGATGATCACGACAGCCGAGGTTCCGCTTGCACATGTCTGGGGGGCGCTCCTCGGGTTCGGGGTTTTTGCCGCGCTCGGCGCATATTATCACCGCCGCACCGGCGACGACGGCCTGGGTCTTGGCGACGCCAAGCTGCTCGGCGCGGCTGGCGCATGGTTGGGATGGGCCGCCCTGCCCGGCGTTGTCGCGCTCTCGGCGCTCTCGGCCCTCGCCTATGCGCTTGTTCTGAAACGGCGAAAGCTGGCCTTCGGCCCGTGGCTGTCGGCCAGCTTTTTGCTGCATTGGATGGTCTCGCTGCCGGGTTAGGCGCTGACGAGAACGAGGCATCCGTTCGGCATCGTGATCTCGTGATGCTCCGTGCCCGGCAAGGAACACTGCGCATCGCCTGCCATGAACAGCTTGCCGTTCATCCAGAATTCGCCCTCAATTATGAACAGGTGTTCGGCACGCCCATGCACATGCGGCTTGATCCGGGCACCGGGAAGGCAACGCAAAAGATACATGCAACGCCCACTCTCCGGGTCACGGGTCAGTATCTTTTTCCAGATCAGGTCAGCGCGCTGGACCCACTCGCCCTCATCAGATCGCTGCACATGGGTGGGCTCCTCCGGTTCCGCATCCAGCTCGGCCTCAATTGACGCCAGCAGATCCGCGGGCGGCGCGACGTCGGGCAGGGATTGTGTCAGCGGAGCAAGCTGCGCGAACAGGTCATCCGAACCGTCCCCAAATTGTGGCATCGTGCCGGGAATGGCCGGAATCGTGTTGAAGTTGCTTACCATTTTATCCAGTGAACGCATTATGTTGTCGGTGTCCTGTGTCATTCCATTGCCTCTCGCAAAGCTGCCAATCCACGTCGCACCCAGCTTTTGGCAGTCCCGACCGGTATGTCCATCACACTTGCAAGTTCGATGTAGGTGTATCCCTGAAAATAGCAAAGCATAAGCGCCTTGCGGTGGTCCGGGCGCAGATCGGCAAGCAGGCGACGGATCACGAGGCTGTCCAGCGTGTGACTTGCGGGATCAACCGGGTCCGATAGTTCGGGAACATCATCGGTAAATTCGACAAACCCGCGCGTTCTTTCCGATCGCAGGCGGTCAATGGCGCAGTTGCGCGCGATGGTGCCGATCCAAGACAGCGGATTGCCACTTTCCGGGCGATACTGATGCGCCCTTTTCCACATCCGCACAAAGGCTTCCTGGGCCACTTCCTTGGCGAGGTCGTGATCTCGCATGATGGCGAGGATGACCCCGTATACATACCGCGCGCTCAGATCGTAGAACCTGCGAAACGCAGCCCGGTCGCCCTCCGCACAGGCCGCTAGCAACTGCGCCAGTTGTCGGCATTGTTCTGTCGCAGCCATAGGCTTCGTTTCGCTCTTCTCAGATTCCGAGGCGGGCACCAGTCTGGTTACTCCCACGATAGTCTCCCCGTTCTATTGGCATCAAGCAAGGACGGGAGCGGAGCGCTAACGGATGCACCCCATCATGATTTTTTCCTGGGCGGTCATCACAGGTTTGGTCTCAATCCCACCGACCCGTGGCGAATTGCGGGAGTTTTCCTTTTCAAGATAACCACTTAGATTGATCACCAGATGCGATTGCCCACGGCATTTGCTTGCAACAAAAGTTCGTAGCGCATCACCGTGCAACGACACGCTGCCAAGCGGCAGCCAGTTTTCCTCTTGCGAGGGGCGCAGGATAATCTGCGGGTCATCCCGAAAAACCACATTGCCCGCGACGGTCAGAAGAGCGGCGGTGACAATCCCGGCCGCGAAGTACAGGACTGGCGCGGCTGTTACTCCCAACCGCTTCGAACCGATCGCTTTTCGTCCCGGCACCGCGTTGAGCTCGGACTCGATGTTATCGAGCAAGCCCTGACCGGGCCGGGCTTCTTCCAGCAACTCAGACAGGGGCGCAAGCAGACGCAGGTCTTCCGGTGCGGGTTCCGCCGCCTCACTGCCGCGCTGCCGGCGCAGGAACGATAGCATGTGCAATCCGAGGTTCATTTTTGAGCGTCATCGTCACAGGTTATGGGTGCTGTTTCCTTGCAGGACGGAGCCGGGCCGCCAACGGATGCAGTTAACCCCGCGTCAGCACGCGGTCAGATTCCGGCGTACCATTCATAGCCACGGTCTTCCCAATAACCGCCACGTCCGCGACCGATGGCGCTGAAATCGTCTATCACTTCTATCGCCCGTATGTATTTGGCCATCTTGTATCCCAGTTGCCGTTCCACACGCAGTCGCAAAGGCGCTCCGTTCGGAACCGGCAGCGTCGCCCCGTTCATCCCGTATGCGAGGATGGTCTGGGCGTGCATCGCGTCGACCATGTCAATCGTCTCGTAGTATTTGACGCCGCCAGACAGGCTGCGCTCGATGGTGTCGAAGCAATGCAGCATAATGTATTTCGCGCCCGCCTCGACACCGGCCCGCGTCAGGACTTCGGATAGTGGCACACCGGTCCACTGTGCAATGCAGCTCCAGCCCTCCACACAGTCGTGCCGCGTGATCTGTCGCCGGGCCGGCATTGCATGGAGATCTGCCAGGGACAGGCTTTGAGGTCGCGCAACCCGTCCGCTGACCACCAAGCGGTAGTTGGCAAAATCGGTGGAGACATGTTCAAGATACGCCGCATCCTGCGGGTTCGTCACGCCATTGGGTCGCTGCGGCTGACGTATGTCCGATGCGGTGAATTCCCGGGCAAGCGCGTCGCGGTCCAGCAAACCGCGCTGCGCGGCAAACGTCAGCTGATTGGCCCGCTCCATGTATTGCCGGACGGGGTTCCCGAGATCGCTGAGACTGTCGAGCACCTTGCATCCGCTCATCGACGCGGTCGCAAGCCCGGCACCCGCAAGACGCAGGGCGCGCCGCCGCGTAAGGATTTTCCGCGTCATGTCATTCTCCTTCATCAAGCTTGTACCACCCGGTCAGCATCGACCGCATTTCATTGACCGGCCCGGCCAGCAGCACCATCACGACGTGAACCAGAATGAAGAGCACCACTCCGGTCGCCGCTGCAAAGTGCAGTGTTCGTGCGGTCTGGCGGCCACCCAGTATCTCCGGCAGCCACGGAAATGCAGCGTTCATCGCCGGCGACATGGCCAGCCCGGTGGCGACAATCAGCGGAAACAGACCGAAAAGCACCGCACCGTAGCTGAGCTTCTGCAAGGGTCCGTAGCGGCGCCGATGGTGAAACCGCAATTGCGCGTGTTGCCGGATGTCCCCCGCGAGTGATCGCAGGTCAGCCCGGCGCGGCATCAGGTCGTGCCACATGTGGCCAGACGCGACTGCGCCAACGCACCAGACCAGAAACGCGACGACAAAGACCCAGGCAAAGAAGAAGTGAACCACCCGGCCCGTCGCCAGATCCACACCGCTTGGAATGGTTGCCCATCCTGGCAGGGCCCTGCCCTCGCCGGCCAGCGAGAAAACCGTGTTGTCGAAACCAAACCCGGATTGGTCTCCGAAATAGAGAACCGGATGCGCGTTGAAAATCTGGGCGCCGGACCCCATCAGAAAGAAAACGGACAAGGCCCATATCCAGTGGGTGATGCGTGTGGTGCGCGTCTGTCTCTTTACCCAGCGCCCTCGTTTGTCGGTTATTGCCGTCACCTGCGTCCCTCCTGCCTGATGCCCAAGACTACGTGTCCGGTTCCCGCAGAGTTTCAGCGGCGGCGTTTTTGTGGCCCGTGAAACTTTCCTGAACGACCTCGCGTCTCTTGGTCAGTCCCTCGCCATGCAGAGGGGATGATCAGAAATGAAAGGAACTCAAATGATCCGAACACTTAGACTGTCTTCCACCGTCGCCGCGCTTGTGCTGGGCGGCGTCGCCTTTGCGGCCAATCCCGATGTTGGCGGTGCACCGATGTTCGCGGACAAGAACATTGTTGAAAACGCTGTGAACTCTGCCGACCACACAACGCTTGTGGCCGCTGTGAAAGCCGCGGGCCTAGTTGACGCGTTGATGAGCGACGGTCCGTTCACGGTATTTGCGCCGGTCAACGATGCCTTTGCTGCCTTGCCGTCCGGCACTGTCGAAACGCTGCTGAAGCCGGAAAACAAGGGGACACTCACCAAGGTTCTGACGGCGCATGTTGTCGCGGGGAAACTGTCCGGTCCGGAATTGATGTCCAAGGCACGGGCGAGCGCTGACGGCTTCTTTCATCTGGACACCCTGTCGGGAGATGCCCTGTCCGCTCAGGTCAAGTCCGGCACGCTCTACATCTACGACGAAAGCGGGAACGCAGGGCGCGTGACCATCGCCGACGTGAACCAGTCAAATGGCGTCATTCACGTTGTCGACACTGTTCTTCTGCCCAAGTAACCAGGTTGACCCAGCGCGGGCCGAAGGGGGCGCTGCTCCCCTTCGGTCGATCTCGCCCCGGGGCAGCGCTTTCCTGACGCCTCCGTCACCTGACGTGCACCTGTCGGATCAGACCCGTCAGAACCTCGGCACTTTCGCGCAGCGCGTCCTCATCGAAAGCCGCGTATCCGAGCAGGACACCCTGCGGCGGATCAGGCAGCACCGCATGCGATGACAAGGCCCTGACGGTCAGCCCATGTGCCGCGCCAAGCTCGGAAACATCCTTGTCGGTCGCTATGTCCGCAAGCGCCGGAGCCAGCGGGCAACACAGGTGCATGCCCGACGGGTCCGGCGTGACAACAAGGTCATCGGCAAGCGGCGCCAGCGCCGAGACAAGACAGGCCTGCCGCTTGGCATAGGTCCGGCGCATGCGGCGCAGATGGGTTGCGAACTCGCCACTGTCCATAAAGGTTGCCAGCGCCGGTTGCGGAACCAAAGAGGCGCGGGACCCCGTCAAGGACAAGTAGGATCTGACCGGGTCGATCTGTGCTGTCGGCACAACAAGGTATCCGATCCGCAATGCGGGGCTCAGCAGTTTGGAAAAGCTGCCGAGGTACAGCGTGTTCCGGAGACCATCCAGACCGGACAGCGATGGCAAAGGTTGCCCCTGATACCGAAATTCGCTGTCGTAGTCATCCTCGACAATCAGCGCCCTTGTGCTCCGCGCCCAATCCAGAAGCGTCACCCGTCGCGCCAGAGACATCGAGACACCGGTTGGAAAATGTCGCGAGGGCGTAACCACCGCCGCCGCGATATCCCGGGCGATGTCATGCGCATCAAGCCCGTCGGTACCAACACGGATCGGCACGGGAGTGATGTCTGATCGGGTCAGCATGTGGCGCAGCGGCGACCACCCGGGATCCTCGACCGCCACATTTTGCCCGGGTGCAAGGATGGCCCGGAACACGATGTCGAAGGCGTCCCATGCGCCGCCCGTGATCACCACCTGTTCGGGATCACATTCCAGCCCACGCCAGGCCGAGAGGTGCTCGCTGATGGCGGCACGTAAGGGAAACCATCCCAGCGGATCCGGTTGTGCCAGCAATCCCGGTGCCGGCGCTCGCCACGACCGTTCCAGATGTCTCGCCCAGATGCGATGCGGGAAAAGAGCCCAATCGGGCAGGCCCGGTTGGAACGGACGCCAGTCGGCTGACCGCTGAGGAAGACGCGGTTTTACCCCGCGTGGCGGCGCAAGGTGTGGCAGGTGGTCGGCCACGAAAGTGCCCCCGCCGCGTCGCGCCGAGAGGTATCCTTCGCCGAGGAGCTGATCATAGGCGGTGGTGACCGTCATGCGCGATACCGACAGCTCACCCGCAAGACCACGACTGGCCGGAAGGCGGGCCCCCGACAGTGCCCCGCCGCTGAGGATAATGTCACGCAGGGCATCGGCCAACTGCAGGTGCAAGGGTTTCGGTGCACGCCTGTCGAGCGTAAGCGCAAAGAGCTTCGCATCCAGATTGGACTGTAATTTTTGTTCTATATTGGCCATTTTATCATATCCAATACCGCGCTAGGGGTCGTGCCGCAACACAGAACGCAGGACCTCCCAATGACCCAGAGCTTACCGATCACCAACCGTTCCCGCCTGCGCCGGCTGCATCAACGCGGGCATTTTGACAGGGAAACGGTCAACGCCATTCTGGATGCCCAACCGATGTGCAGCGTAGGATACATCATCGACGGCAAACCCTATGTCACGCCGACGCTGCAATGGCGCGAAGGCAATCACATCTACTGGCACGGATCGTCTGCCAGCCGGGCCCTGCGCGCGTCCAGAGATGCGGATGTGTGCCTGACGGTGGCTATTCTGGATGGTCTGGTTCTGGCGCGCTCCGGCATGCACCATTCTGCAAACACCCGCTCCGTCATGTTGTTCGGAACTGCGGTCAAGGTCGAAGACCCCGAGGCCAAGCTGGAAAAACTCGGTCGCTTCGTGAACGGCCTTTTTCCCGGTCGCTACGAAATGCTGCGCCCTGACCACGCGCAGGATCTGAAAGCCACGATGGTGCTTGGCATGAAGATCGAGGAGGGCAGCGCCAAGATCCGCACGGGCGGAGCGATCGACGAGGAGGAAGACTATGCGCTGCCGATCTGGGCAGGGGTCATTCCGGTACGGACTGAAATCGGCGCGCCGGTGCCGGACCCCCGAAACATCGAAGGTCTGCAGGTGCCGCGCCATGTGACGGACTTCAAGATGGGATGAGGCGGGTCCTGTCGCATGGCCCCCGATCAGGCCGTTGGTCGCTATCCTGCATATCCGAAGAGCCGTGGCAGCCACAGCACAAGGTCAGACCAGACAACAAGGCCCAGCAGCGCCACCAAAAGCGCCGCGAGAAAGGGCCAGATTTCGCGGATGATTTCAGACAGCGGGATGCGGGTGACAGCGTTCAGAACAAACAGCAGTATCCCGTAGGGTGGCGTGATCAGGCCGATCATGCAATTGACCACGGCTACGACGCCGAAGTGGACCAGATCAATGCCAAGCTCCCGGCATGTCGGCAGGAACAGCGGGATGATTACCAGAATGATCGTCGTGGCATCCAGCACGCACCCGAGCAGCAGCAACAGGATATTGATCCCCAACAGGAACAGAAGGGGGTCAATCTCCAGACCGACAAGGCGGGCGGCCAGCAGGCTGGGAATGTTTTCGGACGCGACAACGTAATTGAGGATCAGCGCACCGCCGATCACGAGGCCAACCGCGGCCGAAGACCGCGCGCTTTCCACCAATATGCTGTAAAGCGCACGGAAACTGAGGGCCCGGTAGAACAGCGATGCCAGCAGGAGTGCGTAGAAGGCGGCAACGGCGGCGGCCTCGGTCGGGGTGGTGACACCGCCGTAGATTCCATAAAGCAGGATGGCAGGCATCAGAAGCGCGGGAAACGCGTTCACCGTGCGTCCGGGAAGTGCCGACAGGGGCACGGGATCTTCCAGCGCAAACCCGCGCCGGTGCGACAGAAAGGTGTTCATGCCCATCAGCACAAGCCCCATCAAAAGCCCCGGGACGATGCCACCAAGAAACAGGTACCCAATGGACGTATTTGACACCAACGCGTAAAGGACCATGGGAATAGAAGGTGGAATGATCGGGCCTATTGTTGCCGACGCCGCCGTGATTGCTGCTGAATATCCACGTGTGTAATGGCCGCTTTTGGTCATCATCTCGATGATGATTTTCCCGATGCCCGCCGCATCCGCCACGGCAGAGCCGGACATGCCCGAGAAGATCAGTGAGGCGACCACGTTGACGTGGCCAAGCCCGCCGCGAAACCGGCCCACAAGCGCGACGCAGAAGCCGAGCAGGCGATCACTGATCGTGCCTGCATTCATGATGTTGGCGGCAACAATGAACAAGGGCACCGCCAGCAGGATGAAGCTTTGATACAGCCCGTCCATCAGGACTTTGCCGGCGATGCCGATACCCTGCCCGGCGATGGCAAGGTAGCCGAGCGACGCAATCAGAATGGCATAAGCGATGGGCGCGCCAATTCCCGCCAGAAAGAACAGCGTCGCAATGCAGACGAAAAACTCGACGCTCATTTCTGCGCGTCTCCGACGCTCTTGGGTGTCGGCGCCTCGACACCGTGTCGCGCGGCGCGGTAGACCGCCCAGGCATACCGCAGGGAGACGGCGACCAGAAACAGAATGTAGACCGCATAGATGTCGCGCATGCGAATCCAGTCACCAAATACGCTGGACAGCGTCGCGGTCTTTTTCAGCCGGAGGATGTAGAATTTCGACCATGTGGGTTCTATCGACAGGGCCAGCCCAACGGTAATGGCCAATCCCGACACGATGATGAACCAACGCCGCACCGCTGGCCGCACCGCGAGGAACAGAATATCGAAGGTGACGTGGTCCTGATCGCGGACAATAAACGCATTGCCCCAGAAGATCAGCCACACCCACAACAGCAGACAGAATTCCAGCGTCCACCCGTACAGCGAGGGTTCGAGAAAGGGAAACTGTTCCGGCACCCACTCAAGGCGTGCGGAATACCGCACCGCGATCTGCAGCACGAAGGTCAGGAACATGAGCGCCATCATGGCCGCCGCGATCGCCCTTGCGAAATGCCCCAATGCGGAAAGAAGTTTGGTCATGAACGGGCTCACGCACAAAAGACCCGGGCGAAGATACACCCCGCCCGGTTATCGAGGGGCGTCGTCCAAGCGCCTCTGTGCTGTTGGATCAAGCGATCAATTCCCAAGCGCGTTGATCTTGTCCAGCACACCATCGGGCCAGCTCGCCGCGAGGTCGGACCCTGCGTATTGGGCCTGCACGTGGTCGCGAAACGCCTTGAGATCGGGCTCGTAGACCTCCAGACCCTGCTCCTTGAGGAAGGACACCAGATCAGCCTCTTTTTCCAGTTGCTTGACCCGCCCGCTTTCCGCGGCGGCCTCGGCCGCGGCCTGAACGGTGGCCTGCTGCTCTGGCGAGAGCTCATCCCAGACAGCCTTGGAAAAGGCGACGTAGTTCAGGTCGACCAGATGCGACGTCAAGGCAATCTGCTTGGTCACTTCGTAGAACTTCGCGTCCACGACAGTTGGCAACGGATTGTCCTGGCCGTCCACCGAGCCGGTTTGCAGGGCGGTATAGACTTCGGTGAACGACATCGGTGTCGGGTTTGCGCCCAGCGCCTTGCCAAGGAATTGCCATGCATCCGTGCCGGGCATCCGCAGGTTCACACCTGCCAGATCCGATGGCGTCATCACGGTCAGTTCATCCTTGGTCTGGCGCAGGTTCACGTGGCGCCGCCCCAAATACATCACCGCCAGCAATTTGACGCCCAGTTCATCCTCCGCTTTCTGTTTGAAAGGCGCCATCAGGGGATCGTTGAAAACGGCAACCTGATGCGCGGCGTCCTGATGCACGTAGCCGGTCGCGAAGATGGAGAATTCGGGGAAGAACTGCGCCAGTTCCTGCGCCGACGCAATCGACATTTCAAGGTCTCCCGAAGCAATCGCTTCCAGTTCGGAACTCTGCGCAATCAACGATCCATTGTAGTGCGGCTCGTAGGTTGCAAAATCCGCAACCGCGGGCGCAAAGACTTCGGCAAGTGCCACCGAGCGCTGATCGGTTTCTGATGCGGGTGTCGACATGCGCAGCTTGATCTTGTCCTCGGCGTAGGCGGGGATGGCCAGCAAGGCCGCGGTCACCGCCATCAGAGCACGTCTGGTAAATGGGGTCATAATAATGTCTCCTCCGGTTGTAGTGCGGCCTTGATGCCGCTTGTTTTTCCACGGGTCGGCCCCGCGAAATGCTTAGCTAAATTCCTAGTGCACGTCTCTTTGCGCTGTCGATATGTGCATGAATTGCCCTGACGGCCTCTGTGCAATTGCGGTCTTTCAGCGCCGCGCACACCGCCAGATGCTCGGTCAGCACCGGCACAACGAGCTCCGGCAACATCCGCGTGTCCGAATTGCGGATCAGCCTGATCTTGATCGCGTTCACCCGGTGAATGTCCGAAATGATCGGGTTGCCCATCGCATCGATGATGAGGTCATGAAACGCCCAGTCGGTTTGCTGTGCCCGCTGCAGAACGGCGGGCGTCATGTTGGCGGTGGCCGCTTCTCGAATGTCGAAATGTTCTTGCGTCAGGCGGTCGATGTCTTCGGCTGGCGCCTGCGCGCAGAAGACAGCCACCGCCTCGCCTTCGATAATATGGCGCAGCTGGAACGCATTGCGCACCAGATCGAGATCAATGGACAGCACCTGAAGCCCGCGCTTCGGCACTGTTTTTATCAGCCCATCGGCCTCTAGCCTCGGGATCATTTCCCGAATAGCGCCCAGCGGCATGCCCGTCAGTTCCACCAGCTCGCGCTGCGACACGATCTGACCGGGGCGAATGTCACGCGCCAGCAGTTTCTGAGTGAAGTTGGAGTAAGCGTGGTCTCGCAGGCGCGGTTCGGGGGCCGTGATCATGCCGTGACCTTTCCGGACATCCCCGCCATGATTGCAGCCCGCGCCTGGCCGGACAGCGCCTGCAACGGGGGTCGCGTATTCTCCCAGTCCGCGTGCCCCGTTATGCGCGCTATGATCAGCTTGAGCGCGGGGATCACGGGGACCGATACGATCCGGTCCACCTCAGCGCAGAGATCGGCATCCTCCTTATGCGTTTCAAACACCTGCAGCAAGCGCCGGGGATAGAGGTTTGCCATGCCGCAAATGGACCCCGCAGCCCCCAGAGCGGCGGCCTTGTGCAACAAACGTTCGTCTCCGACGAGGACGGGAATATCCCGGTGCTTCAGCAATGCCTGCGTGTTGGCCCAGTCGCCTGAACTGTCCTTGATCGCCATCACCCGCTCTGGAAACGCCCTGCGCAATCTGTGGACCAAGTGCACAGACAGCGGTACGCTGGTCACTTGCGGGATGTTGTAAAGGATGAACTTCGCGCGGGCGTCCGCGTCGCGAAACAGCTGCGCATTCCAAGCGAATACTCCCGCGTCATCCAGGCCCTTGAAGTAAAACGGCGGTGGCAGCAGAAAATCGGTGATGCCAGAGCTCAGGCCCTGCCCGACCTGTGCCAGCACGTCCGGGATCGCGCAGGCACACAGGCCAAGGGTTATTCCTGTCGGGGCAACACCGCTGTCCACCACGGTCGCGATCGCCTCTGAACGCTCCGTGAAACCGATGGATGCTCCTTCACCTGTGGTACCGAACAGCGTCACACGGGTCAGGCCATCATCCAGCAAACCGGTTGCATGCGCCCGCAGCATTGCCCGATCAATACTGCCATCCGCGCAAAATGGCGTCAGCAGTGCCGCTGAAATGCCAAAGCTCACGAGGACGCGTCCGATGGGTGGAAAGACAGTTGTACCATACCGTCATGTTAGTGGCTGCGCGTTGACTGTCAATCTGACATGTTAGATATAACTCTAAAAGCACAACCGGCAGCCGGCGGAGGAGTGACCCCAGATGCCACGAATTCTCTGCGCCGGGCTGATCGCGGTCGACATGGTTTTTGACATCGAAAGCTACCCCGCCGTGGGAACCAAGACCCGGGCATCCGCAGCACAGATGATCACCGGCGGCGGCGCTTTGAACGCGGCAACCACAATTGCCGGGCTCGGTGGGCAAGCCTGCGTGGCAGGCGCAATCGGCGCTGACGCGCTTGGGGATTTCCTTCTGGCAGAAATGGCCCGCCGAGAGATCGACACGACACATCTGCAAATTCTGCCGGACGCACCAACATCGCTGTCCGCGGTGCTGATCACGCCGGATGGCGACAGGACCGTCATCAACCGGCGGCATCAGGTGCCAGCCTGCCCGCATCTCGATCCGTTCCGCTTCGACGCAGCCCTTGCGGACACACGCTGGCCGGACCTGGCCGCCGTGGCCATGAACGCGGCGCGCAAAACGGGGAAGCCCGCCGTCCTCGACGCGGAAGCACCGGTAAAACCCGCTTCAGACGCCCTCGGGATTGCAACCCATGTGGTCTTTTCCCAGCAGGGGTTGCGTGATTTCGCAGGTGCCTGCGACGCGGCAGCACTCTCGAATAGCGCGAAAAAAATGCGGACGTGGTGTGCAGTGACAAGAGGCGCCTCATCTGTGCTGTGCCACGATGGCCAGACATTGAGCGAAGTACCGGTGTTTCCGACGCAGGCCGTCAATACCCTGGGCGCCGGGGATACCTGGCACGGCGCCTTCACCCTGGCCCTGGTCCGTGGGATGCCCGAGATCGAAGCGGTTCGCTGGGCGAATGCGGCCGCAGCAGTTAAGGTCAGCCGCCCGTGGGGCAGCACCGCGCCACCAACCCGCCCAGAGGTCGATGCGCACCTAAAAAAGACCCGGTAAATGCGCAACCGGCGTGCCGCAGTCAGAATGGCTGGTTCAGAGGGAGAAGATGGATATGCAGGGCATTGTTCCGAGCCTCAACACACCTTTCGACATCAGCGGCGCGATTGATCACGACGCGCTGCGCAAACTGGTCCATCACACCATCGACGCAGGTTGCGGCGGGATGCTAGGGCTGGCAGTCGCGGGCGAGGCTTCCACGTTCAGCTTCGACGAGAAAACTGACGTTATCGCGACCGTAAGCGACGCAACGGCGAACCGCATCCCGTTCATCGCGAGTGTTACCGCGCCACAGATATCCGAGAGCCTGGAGCTCGCCCGGTTCGCCCGGTCGCACCGTGTTCCCGGTATTTGCATCCAGTTGCCGCGCGAACTCGCTGGGTCCGGCAGAAGGGATTTTTTGCGCGAACTCGGCACCGCCGCACCGGACATCGTGATGGTGCAGGATCTGGACTGGACAGGCAGCGGTCTGTCCGTTGATGAGATCGTGGCATTGCACGGATGTATCCCGCGGTTTTCATGGCTCAAGATCGAAACCCAACGGGCAGGTCCGAAGTATTCTGCGGTTCTGAAGGCGACGAAGGGCGCGCTGAATGTTTGCGGCGGATGGGCCGTAACACAGCTGATGGACGCCATGGCGCGGGGCGTTCACGCCTTCATCCCCACCGGCTTGGAACATGTCTATGTAGCAATCTATCGGCATTACAAATCAGGCAACATCACGGACGCCCGAAAGCTGTTTGAAAGGGTGTTGCCGATTCTGAATTTCTCGAACCAGGACGTGAACATCAGTATCCGGTTCTTCAAAGAGCTTCGGAAAGCTCAGGGCCTTTTCGGCACGAGCAAGTGCCGTATCCCGGGTGCCTGCTTCGATCCGGTGCAGCAAGTCGAAGCCGACGTCGCGCTGGATGCGGCCCTGCGGCTCGAACATGAGATCGCGCGCCGGTCCTGACGCGGCCCGCTTTCCATCTACACCGCCATGTGCGGCGGGAAGGGCATCACATCAGCGCGTCAACTTCAGCCCGGCGCGGCATGGACGGCGCGGTCCCCGGTCGCGTCACCGAAATACCTGCTGTTGCCGCGCCATATCGCACGGCCTCCAGCGGCGATTTACCCTCTGACAGGGCGGCGGCAAAAGCACCGTTGAAAGCATCGCCCGCGCCGGTCGTCTCCACGACCGGCCCCGCGTTCACGGCCGACACGAGCCCATGGCCAAAAAGATACGCGCCCTGCTCACCCATCGTGATGATCGGCGTGCGCACCCCCAAATCGCACAAGGCCTTGCACGCCCTCTCTGCATCTTCGGCGCTCTGCACGGCGACGCCGGTCAGGGCCTCGCATTCGGTCTCGTTCGGGGTCACGTAATCGCACAGCGCCAGCATCCCCTCCGGCAGGGTTGCCGCAGGTGCCGGGTTCAGGATCGTGGCGACCCCTGCGCGCCGGGCAATCTCCAGCCCCCGCCTTGCTGCCTCGATGGACTGTTCCAGCTGCGTGACGAAAACATCGGCCCCGGCAATCAGGTCCTCATGGGCATCGATATCGGGGGCTTTGATCAATGCCGCCGCGCCGGGAGCTATGATGATCGCGTTGTCGCCGGAACTTTCCTCGATAAAGATAAAGGCGGCACCCGTATAGCTGTCCTCACGCTGCTGGACATGCGGCACAACGCCCGCCTCTGCCCACGTCTCAAGCGCCAGCTTGGCGAAATCATCCTGACCCAGCATCGATATCATATGCGTATCGGCGCCCATGCGCGCGCAGGCCACGGCCTGATTGGAGCCCTTGCCCCCCGGGCCGAGGGAAAAGGTGTTCCCCATGAGGGTCTCGCCCATCACCGGCATCCGGTCCGCGCGATACGCGGTGTCTGCAACGAAAACACCCAACACGACGACTTTACCCATTGATCACTCTCCGTCCGGTGGGACGACGCCCTTTCGCAAGGCAAAGCAGCCGTAGAACCGGCGCTCACCCGTCTGGATCACAGCATATGCCTGCTTGGCGCGGTCGTAAAATGCAAAGCGTTCGATGCCGAGCAGTGTCGGCCCGCCAACCGCGCTGACTTCGGCCTGTACCTCTTCCATCACCGGCAGGATCGTTTCAGGCTCATCGACGACTTCCATGCGGGCGGCCGCATCATCCACGAAGGTGTCGATGGGATAGACCGACAGCACCGCTTTCACCACTTCCGCGGCAGGCCGGTCAATGCGCAGAACCTTACCCAGAACGGTATCCCGCCCGACACTGTCCGACGGAAAATTCGTGTCGGCAATGATGAGATCGTCACCATGACCCATTGCACGCAACGCATAAAGCACGTCGGCGTTCAGGATCGGGTCAATTCCTTTGAGCATGTCAGCCCTCCTCTTGTTCGGGATGTCAAAGTCGCATGCCCGTCTCGGCGTCGAAGAAATGCAGATGATCCGGATCGGGCTTAAGATGAACGGTCGATCCACTCTCGAAAGCATGGCGTTCCCGGAATACGGCCGTCACATCCTGCCCTTCGAACCGCAAAAAAACCATGGTTTCCGAGCCGGTCGGCTCAACAACCTTGACCTCCATCGGCAGCCCGTCGTCGGCAAGGATCAGATGCTCCGGGCGCACGCCAAGCAATTGCTTTCCCGCGCCGCCCGGCCCGGCGAATTGCCGCCCGCCCACCTGAACCTGCCCGCCTGCCGCGTGCCCGGCCAGAAGGTTCATGGAGGGCGCGCCGATGAAAGTCGCCACAAATGCGTTCGCCGGGTTGTCATAGAGCTCAAGCGGCGTGCCTACCTGCTCGATCCTGCCGCCCTGCATGACCACGATCCGGTCCGCCAGCGTCATGGCTTCGATCTGGTCATGGGTGACAAAGACGGTTGTGGTCTTAAGCCGCTGGTGCAATTCCTTGATCTCCGTGCGCATCTGAATGCGCAGCTTCGCATCGAGGTTCGAAAGCGGCTCATCGAACAGGAACACCTGCGGGTCACGCACAATGGCCCGGCCCATGGCCACGCGCTGCCTTTGCCCACCGGACAGGTGCCGGGGCTTGCGGTCAAGATATTCGGTCAGGCTCAGGATCTCGGCGGCTTCCTTCACCCGCCGGTCAATCTCAGAGCGATCCGCCTTGGCCACTTTCAGGGCGAACCCCATGTTTTCGGCCACGGATTTATGCGGGTAAAGCGCGTAGGTCTGGAACACCATCGCGATGTCCCGCTCGGCTGGCGGCAGGTTGTTCACGACCCGGTCGCCGATGGCGATGGTGCCGCCATTGATCGGTTCAAGCCCGGCGATCATGCGCAGCAAAGTGGATTTCCCGCAGCCGGACGGCCCGACCAGGGCCACGAATTCTCCATCTGAAATGTCGACATTTACACCATGAATGACTTCGGTCGCCCCGTAGGATTTTCTGATGTCCTGAATTTTGACGCCTGCCATTCGCAGCTTTCCCCCGGTTCCGATTTTTGATGCTAGAGAAAGGTATTTACGTTGTCCACGCCCGCCTGACAGCTTTTATTGACTTAACGTAAATCTCGATCATAGTGAGGTTTCGTGGGAGGATCACGGGGCGCAACTGTCAAATAATAGATAAAAAACATGCGCCCACTCACCTGCCCATGGACGAAACGTATCACCATGTCCCGGGAGGATGGAAATGAAAGTAGACCTTTATAATTATATCGTAGCGGCCCAGAAGATGAGCCGCCGACAGATGTTGAAAGGCTCGGCTGCATTGGGTGCCGTTGCGATGATGCCCAAGGCCGCCGCACGTGCGGATGGGCACGCCAGCGTCCGCGCAGAAATCCTGAAAATTCCGGGTGTTGGTGCCGGATCTCCGACCGACAGCGATTGGCAGAAGGTTGGCGAAATGTGCCTCGGCGCGACGAAGGAAAACGTCGCCGAGGGAGAATTTGCCGGCGTGGAACTGACGTTCATGGGGCTTAACAACCAGAACCTTCACAACTTCCTGTTCCGCGGCTTCCTGAAACCATGGGAGGCCTACACAGGCGCCAAGATCAACTGGATCGACCTTGCGCAGGCCGACTACAACGCGCGTCTGCAGCAGTCCATCGCAACCGGTACCGTCGACTTCGACATCGTCGAAATGGGTGCCCCCTTCGAGGGTGACGTGCTGGGCCGCGGCATGGCGTCCGAGATGCCCGACTGGGTCAAGGACCAGATCGACATGGATGACTACGTGGACTACCTCAAGGCGCCCGTGGGCACCTGGGACGGCAAAACCTATCGCGTGTCCATCGACGGCGATTGCCATACGTTTGCGTATCGTAAGGATTACTTCGGCGAGGGTTCGGTCACCGGTCGGGACGTCCCCAAGACCTGGCAGGAGATCAACGCGGTCAGCAAGGAACTCATCGGCAAGGAAGACCCGCTTACCGGGTTGCCCGCACATGGCTATCTCGACCCGCTGAAAGGCTGGGGCGGCTTCGGCTTCTATTTCCTGGAAAACCGCGCTTCCGCCTATGCCAAGCACCCCAACAGCCCGGCGTGGCTCTTCGATCCTGAGACGATGAAGCCCATGGTCAACAACCCGGCATGGGTGCAGGCCATTCAGGACGTGATGGACCTGATCGAGGCGGGCGCATACCCGGCGGATCAGATCAACGCCGACCCCGGCACAACCGCGTTCCAGCAGTTCCTGGCCGGGACCGGATCCATGCTGATGTGGTGGGGTGACGTCGGTTCCAGCGCGCGCACATCCGACACATCCGTTGTGGGTGACGTGGTGGGCTTCGGGATCAACCCGGCGTCTGACCGCGTCTACAACGCCAAGGACGGTGCATGGGAAGATACCATGAACGAGGCCCCGAACATGGCTTACATCGGCTGGGGTGTCTATGTCATGGCCACCGTCGAAGGCGACGCCAAGAAGAAGAAAGCCGCATGGTCCGCCGCGGCGCATCTGGGCGGCAAGGACCTGTCGCTCTGGGCGTCGGCCTATCCGTCGGGCTTCCAGCCTTACCGCCAGTCACACTTCCAGTTCGAGGAGTGGGAAGAGGCCGGCTACGACCGCGCCTTTGTCGAGGACTACCTCGGCTCCAACGCGGACAGCTACAATCATCCCAACGCGGCGATTGAACCGCGTATCCCGGGTATCTTCCAATACTACTCGGTGGCCGAAGACGAACTCGCCAAAGGCTATGCGGGTCAATACGGATCGGCCCAGGAAACGGCGGATGCGATTGCCGCCGCCTGGGAAAAAATCACCGACCAGATCGGGCGCGACAGCCAGATAGCACTCTACAAGGCGTCACTCGGTCTGTGATCCGGGACAGGTAAACAGAAAAACGCGGCACCCTTTGCGCGCCGCGTTTTTTGCTCCGCCGCAATGTCGCCAAGCGGGACTTAGCTGTCATTTATTCTCTAAGGTGAAACGACTGCATTAGGCTAGCGCTTTGCTACCGTCGAATGTTTGAAAATCTGTTGTCGTTTCCGTCAACTCCGCCGCCATCTGATCAATCATAGACATCGCTACAGGCTCGATTTGTTTGTTCCAAACGGGTCCATCGTAGAATGAGCCTTTGAGCTTTTCACGCTCTTCCATTGACGCAAAAGCTCGAATCCAATGAACTTTGTGCTGATGTTCAAGGTCACGAAGTGGTCCGAAGACCAGCATTCCTGCGTCACGAAGCGCCCGCCGATTACTTTTCTCAAAGAACTCGATGAACTCTTCCCGTCGCCCTGCCTTAATTGTGTAGTGACGAATTTCCAAAATCATCGCCCATTCTCCAAAACTTGTTCCTTCGGACATTCGCTGCGTCACATCAATTTTGCAAGATGGGCTCATTACAGCCGTAAAGCAGGCGCGCTGCGTCGGTTGATCTGGGCACAAACTGAACGATGCTGTGTTTTCTTTTGCTGCCACACGCCCGGAACACGCCATTAATCCCCGATGAACTTTTCCATACTGTGCGCGGTCTTAATCAGGCGAAATCGCCCGACGGCACACTTTGCGGTGCACAGGTTGTGCAAAGGTGGTGTACGGTGTGTCACAGGACCGTTTGCCCTTGTGATGCAGGCGTTAACCGCCTCCCGCATATCCGACCCCCGGACCCTGCGGAGAGCCGTTGCGCGTGCGGCGCGTTAACCGCCGCGCGCGGGCTTGCAGCACGGCAGAAGATGTCTCTGCCTTTTCCATCTTAACAGCCGGGCACATCATCGTTAACGTCGAGGCATGAGTACCGAAGGCGACCTCCTGCACACTGTCACGGCTGACAACATTTCCGAAAGTCGCAGGCGCCTCGGCCGCATGATGGTCTGGGGATCGGCAGCCGTTTTCTTTCTCCTCGCCGCCATGCAGTTCCTGCACGATACCGGACACAGCGATATCGGTTTCGCGACATGGCGGCCGGTGCTGTTTGCCTATTTGCTCTGGGCGACGGCGCTCTGCGGGGCACAGGTGGTCGTAAATGGCGAAAAAGGCAAACGTACGCTCTTCGTGCTCCCCGCAGCACTTTTCGTGATCAGCCTCGTGGTCTTCCCGTTGCTCTTTGCGCTCTACGTGTCCTTCACCAACTGGAACCTCGCCTCTCTCAACGGGCCGCAACCCAATGGCTGGGATAACATGCGCCAGATGTGGAGCGATGCCTTTTACTGGAACGCTCTGAAAAACATGGTGTATTACGTGCTGGCGGTCAGCGTGGAATACGTGATCGCCTTCGGACTTGCCCTGCTTCTCAATGCCCAGATACGGGCGCGCAAGTTCTTCCGCGTGGTGTTTTTGCTACCGCTTATGCTAAGCCCGGTTGCCGTCAGCTGGATGGTCGGCAAATCGATGATGGAGATACGCTTCGGCCCGCTGGCGCGGTTGGCCCGTGATCTGGGCTGGGACAGTCCGAGCTTTTTCGGCACACCGGAAATGGCGCGCTTCATGATCATGGCGATGGACGCATGGACCTTTATTCCCTTCATGATGATCATGCTTCTTGCCGGTCTGCAGGCGCTGCCGCGCGAAGTGATCGAAGCCTCGAAGGTCGATGGCGCGTCAGGATGGCAAAGCTTCAAGGAAGTCATCTTCCCGCTGATGCTGCCGGTCTCCGTCACGGCCATCGTGATCCGCATCATCTTTAAACTGAAGCTTGCCGACATCATCATCAACATCACCTCCGGCGGACCCGGGGGGGCGACGGATTCGGTCACCAGCTTCATCTTCCGGGAATATCGTGACCGGTCGAACGTGGGTTACGGCACGCTGCTGGCAATGGTCTATCTGGTGCTGATTGTCATCTTCATCACGCTGCTTCTGAAAGCCGTCAGCCGGTTCATGGAACGTCCGGCATGAGCGCCATTTTCAAGGATCATGACGCCGACCGAAAAGTGCGGGTGAAATGGTGGAGCAGCCGAGTGGCCATCTATGCGGCCCTGATCACATGGGCGATCATCTGCCTGTTTCCCATCTACTGGACGCTGACCACATCGTTCAAGCTGGCCCCGGACGTCATGCGCGGCAACATGATCCCCTGGTGGGATTACACACCAAGGTGGAAAGGCTGGGAGTCGCTGGGCCTGTCACCGCGATTGATTGGCGAAGTATCGACGGTGCGCGAAGAGTTTCTCAAGAGGTTCTACAACTCCGCCATCGTGGCGGTCTCCGCCTCCATGCTGGCGGTGATCCTCGGTTCGCTGGCGGCCTACGGGTTGTCCCGCTTCAATTACCGTTTCGGCTTCATGCGCAACTCCGATATCTCGTTCTTTTTCCTCAGCCAGATGATACTGCCACCGGTGGTTCTGGCGCTGCCATTTCTGGTACTTTACAAATCCCTGGACCTGCTCGACAGCCGGATCGGTCTGATCCTGCTCTACACGCTGATGGTCCTGCCCATCGTCATCTGGATCATGCGCGACCAGTTTCAGGGTATCCCGGTTGAGCTGGAAGAGGCAGCGCTGGTGGATGGCCTCGGAATCTGGGGGGCTTTCGTGCAGATCGTGCTGCCAATTGCCCTGCCCGGCATGGTCGCGGCCTTCATCCTCAGCTTGGTATTGTGCTGGAACGAATACTTCTTTGCCGCCCTGCTGACCTCCACCGACGCCAAGACTCTGCCCGTCATGGTGGCCTCGCAAACCGGTTCGCAAGGCATCAATTGGTGGTCGATGGCCGCGCTGTCCTCTGCTGCGATCATGCCGCTCGTCGTGGTCGCGATATTCCTTGAGAAATACATCATCAAGGGCATGGCTGCAGGAGCGGTGAAATAAGCCACCCCGATGGCTTCGGGGAGATTGTCCTGAGTAACCGCTTCATCACGGTTCGCTTTTCACTCAATCAAAGCATCAGCAGGACAAACCCCGAGGTCACCAATTTAACAGCACCACAGGTTAGGGGAAAAACTGCGGTAACCGCGTGCCCTTTCACATCACAATGACACAAGGCGGAACGCGGATTTTCCGATGTCTTGGCCTGCCATCCGATCAGCTGCCGAGCTCGGCCGCGATGTCTTTGGTTTGTTCGTAAAGCCGCCGAAACAAGTCATAGTTCTTTTGATACGCCGCATCAGGCGTCGCCCGGATGGTCTCAGCCACCGGATTCCACGCGGCAATGTCGCCGCGCCGGACCGCACCTATCGCCAGCGCGGCCATGAAGGCGTCCCCGTAACTCGCTCCGGTGGTCTTTTCACAAACCAACTGATCTATTCCGGTGATGTCAGAGGTCGCCTGCAACCACAGCCGGTTCCGGGTCCCGCCACCGACTGCCAGCAGACGCGACGGTGTCTGGCCGAGATCGGCGAAAGTATCGGTCACATGCCGTGTGCCATAGGCAATGCCCTCGATAAGCGCGCGGTACATGTCGCCGCGGGTATGGGTCAGGTTGAGGCCAAAAAATGCGCCCTTGGCATCCACGTCATGGATCGGTGTCCGCTCTCCCGAAAAGTAGGGTAACAGCAGCACGCCGGTTGCGCCCGGCGGCGAGGCTGCGGCCTCCCGGGCCAGATCAGCAAAGGCTGTCTCTGTCGGGAGATCACGTGCGAACTGGTCGCGGAACCAGTGGGTTAGCGTGCCGGACGTCGCCAGCCCCGCCATGGACGCGTGTTCGCCTTCAAAGAGCCAGGGCGCGTACCAGATGCGCGGATCGCTGACCTGCGCTGCGGCCCGCAAGATGATGAAGATAGTCGAGCCGTACATCATCATCATGTCGCCCGGCTGGTCGACGCCCACTGAAAACGCCTCGGCGGCCGCATCGATTGTTCCGGCCGTCACCGGGGTGCCTGCGGCCAGACCGGTTTCTGCCGCAGCGCTTGAAGTGACCTGACCGGCGATTTCGTGCGACCACAAGAGGCGCGGCAGCTTGTCCAATGGCAAAATATCATCCGCCAGATCATCCACCCAGCTCTGCGTCTGCACGTCATAGAGCGGTGAGAAATTGGCCGCGGTATAGTGATCGATCACCACCTCACCGGTCAGACGCTGCACCAGGAAACTCGTCGATGTCAGAACATGCGCCGTCCTGTCGTAGATATCGCGACGCTGATTTTTCAGCCAAAGGATCTTAGGCCCCACCGACTGCGAGGTCAGCGCATTGCCACAGCGCGCAATGATCGTCGCCTCGCCGATGCGCGCCGTCAGCTCGCGCACCTCCGCTTCGGCCCGGCCGTCGACGCCGTAGAGCACGCCGTTCATCAAGGGGGCGCCATCCGCGTCAACGGGCAACATGCAGGGGCCGATCGCACTGCAGGCAACCGCCTTGATATCCTGCGCATCAATGCCGCTTTCATTCAGCAGCGTTTGGCAAACAAAGACGAAATCGCCCCACCAATCCTCTTCGGGCCGGTGCTCCGCCCAGCCCGGCTGCGGCACCAGCATCTTGTGCGCCCGGGCGGCCTGAGCAATCACCTGCCCTTCAAGATCGACCAGAACACCCTTGGTTTCGTAAGTGCCGATATCAATGCCAAGCGTGTAAGCCATCAGGTGTAATCATCCCTGTCGAGAGAGAATTGCGGCGTGATCCCGGCCAGGGCTGCCTCCAGTAGCCGGGCCAGCAAAACCAGATCCCCCAGATCGCACATCTCTCGTGCCGAGTGGGAGTAGCGCATGGGAAATCCCATATCGATGCTGGCCACACCCTCCCCGACAAGCTGGACATACGACAGGTCCGTCAGGACACCCACCTGCGCGCTGCGTTGAAGCGGAATGCTTTGTGCCTTGGCCGTGGTTTCAAAAAGGTGAACCATCGCCGGATGCGGGATGACGCCGTTCAACGTGCCGCGCCCGTGAAACGAATAGAGACTCATACCCGGCCCGCCGCCAAGCGTAAGATCGCCGCGCATGGCCATATCAGGCGTGTCGGTTGCCAGCATCAAATCCAACTGGATCGCAATATCCGGCATCAGTTTCTGCGCCAGCGGTTGCGCCCCACGCAGATTGAATTCTTCCTGCACCGTGAAGGCCAGATGCACGGGCGGCCCGTCGGTGCGTGTTTTCAGCACGCGCGCGATCTCCAGCAACACCGCACAGCCGGCGCGGTCATCCACGCTGGTCCCGGCCACCCGGTCATTGATCATCTCCGTCGCGTGCGGTGCGTAAACAACCGGCGAACCGATACGGATGCCCGCGGCCTCCACCTCGGCGGCGGACGCCATGCCGGTATCGACATAAAGATCGGCATAGCGGGTAACGGTGTACTTCTCATCCGGCCCGGTCGCGTGATGGCTTTTGGTGGCAATGATTGCGGGGATGTCTCTTCCCTCGCCCACGCAGATCAGCACTTGCTGTGCCGCCAGAGCCCGCTCTGGCACGCCGCCCAGACGCTCCAGCCGGATCAGCCCGTCTGGCTCGATCCGGCGCACGATAAATCCCAACTGATCCATGTGCGTAAACAGCATCACGCTGGGGCCCTCGCCGGGAAAATGGGCCACCAGGTTGCCCAGACGGTCGGCGTCGCTTGCCACGCCGATCTCTTGCAGATGAGATTGGATACTGCGCCTGACGCGATCCTCGTGGCCGGACAGACCGGGGATGCGCATCAGGTCCATCAGGTTGCGTTTGATCCGGTCTTTCATGCGCGCGCTTTCCGGGCGGTCTCCATAAAGGCCTGAGCCCTCTCGGGGTCTACCGCGTTCCAGGTGTCGCCATCGAATTTCAACGATGATCCGACGATACATCCGTCGGCAATCGCCATAACATCGGCGACGGTCTCCTGTTTCACGCCGGTATTCGCCATCACCGGTATCGCGGGCAGCACCGCCTTCACCGCTTCAAGGTCGGACAGGGCCGCGGCCTCCCCGGTGATCTGACCTGACACCAGCACTGCATCCGGAATAGAAGAGAACACCGCGCTTCGGGCGCGGTCGGGCAGCGGGCGCTGATCGAGCGAATGGGCAAATTCCGCAGAGACATTGTAGAGCATCGCCATATCCGACCGCCCCAACCTGTCACGGTAGCGCATTGCCTTGCCTGCGTCCGGTGTCCAGGGGCCCATATCCGACGCGTAGGTGCCCGTGAAAATCTCGCGGACGAAGGCGGCGCCGGTTGCCACCCCCAAAGCAATGCTCGACATCGGGTCCCACAAGAGGTTGACCCCGAACGGCACTGTGATGTCGGATTTCAAGGCACCTATCAGGGCCGCCATCGTGGCGGTCGACGCCGTGTCGACCTGGAATTCATAGGGGCGGTCGTTCTCGTTGCCGAACATGACCGCATCGAAACCGGCCTCTTGCAGCGCCATCAGATCAGCGCGTGCCTGCGCCACCAGATCGGCGGAGGGGTCATGCAGGGGCGATCCGGGCAGGGCACCGATATGCACCATGCCGATGACGGGCTTCGTCTCCCCGAAAACCTGCCTGAAATTCTTCGTCATAAAGTGCCCTCCCCGACCAACACTAGGATTGCCGGACTGTTCACGCAAAGAGAAACTGGATTATGCTCGCAGCGATCAGGACGCGTTGTCCCCATTGCAACCAGACGAAGGAAACGTGACAGTGGGCCAGGACGGAAAGTGACCACCATGAAGATCGATGCACATCAGCACTTCTGGCAGCCCGCACGCGGCGATTACGACTGGATGCCGAAGGACAATGCCACTTTGAACCGTCCCTATGCGCCGGACGATCTGGCCCCCAAGCTGACCCGGCACGGCATAGATGGGACCGTTCTGGTGCAGGCCGCGGCCACCGTCGAAGAGACGGAATACATGCTGGGACTGGCCGACGCGACACCGAGCATCAAGGGGGTTGTCGGCTGGATCAACTTCGAAGACCCGCGCCAGTTGTCGCATCTGACCCGGCTGACCGCTCATCCAAAGTTTCTGGGCGTGCGCCCGATGATACAGGATATTCCTGACATCGACTGGATGCTGCGCGATGATCTCCAATGGGCCTACCGCGCCATCGTCGACCTGGACCTGACCTTCGATGCATTGGGGTTTCCGCAACATATCCCTAATTTCCTGACCCTGATGAAGCGGTATCCGGACATGAGGGTTGTCTACGATCACTGTATGAAACCGCACATCCGGGATCAGCGCGCAGGCAAAGATGCGTTCTCCGACTGGGCGCGGGGCATCTCGCGTCTTGCAGAGGAAACAGAAGGGTACTGCAAGCTGTCCGGATTGGTCACCGAAGCGGACGATGGCTGGCAGGCCGACGATCTCCGGCCCTTTGCCTTGCACATTCTGGGTGCCTTCGGGGCCGGGCGCGTGATGTGGGGGTCTGACTGGCCTGTTTGCAAACTACAGGCGACATATGACGACTGGCATGACCTCGCCACCCGTTTTACGGCGCATCTGACACCGGATGAACGCGCCGATGTCTTTGGCGGGACAGCTGCCCGGTTCTACCGTCTGGGCTGAGTTTCCATAAACTCAAACACCCGTTCCGGCGCGAGGCGCGCCCGTTCCTCCAAGCTCGAAGATACGTGCAGCGCAGCGGCGGCTTGCGCAAAGCCGATTGCGGTATCCAGTTCCTCGCCCCGCACCACCTCTGCCGCCAAAGCGCCCACGAACATATCTCCGGCACCATGCGTCGACACCACGTCGACAGCGTAGCCGGGAGAGTGACGCCCGTCATATCGGACGCCGTCTGAACCCAGTGTCGTCAGACATGTCACGGAGTTTGGCAGCGCGCCATATGCCGCCGCCTCCACCCGGTTCACGATCAGCATGTCCACGAGGCTCAGAAGCGCGCTTGAAAGGGGTCTCGCAGGCGCCGCGTTCAGCCAAAGGCGTGCACCAATGCTGCGGGCATGCGATGCAACGGCCAGGTTGACCGCTTCCGGTATCTCATTTTGCAGCAAGACCAGGGAAGTGCCATCGGGAATTCTGACGCGGCTCGTGTCTATCCGAAGGTTGGCCGCCGATACGATGACAGCGCCATAGTCGCCATTATCGTCGACAATTGCCGTGCTCATGCCGCTCGCCCCGTCGTCTTCCTGAAGCAAGGTCGTGTCCACGCCACTGTCCGCAAGGGTCGCACGAAGGATGGTGCCGAAAGCATCGCTGCCCGCGCGACCCAGAAACGCAGCATCCGCCCCCATACGTGCAGCGGCGACCGCCTGATTGCCGCCCTTCCCGCCAAAGACATAGTCCACTCCGGTCCCGGCGACGGTTTCATCCAGCGCGGGCAGATGTGGCGCGCGCACGACGATATCAAGGTGCAGCGACCCCGCGACCAGCAGCCTCATGCCAGCACCGCTGCCTGCACGAGCCGCATGGCCGTCGGCGCGTCCTGCCGGGCAATCGCCGCTTGCAGATTCGCGTCTGCGACAAGGCGCGATGCGGTCAGGCGCAGTTTTTGCACCACTTCGATGTTCGCCCGCGCCTCGGCAACCGGATCGAGGCCCGAATGATCGGGAAATGTGTCGAAATATAACGTGCCATCGTATCCGGCTCGCTCCAGCTCAACGAGCAACTCGACCGTCTGAACGGGATGCACCGCGCCGACCATCAGACCGTTGTCCCACTTGCCATAGCCATCGTTCAGATGCACCCCGAGAATGCGCGAATGGCGTGAAACGAGAGCGGCGGCAAAGGCGGGCATTTCATCGGCGTAAAGCACATGCGCGAAGTCCAGTGTCACGCCGGTGTTGCTGCGCCCGATTTCGTTTAATGCCAGCAGTGTCGTGGCGGCATCCGGCATCAGCGCAAAGGCGCGCGGTTCATTGGGCTTGTATTCCAGCGCGATATCAATGTCGGGATTATGATCGCATACCTCGATCATAGCGTCGATGGTATCGCCCCAGGCACGCGCGTAATCCATCTGAAACGAATAATCGAATCCGTCCTGACCCATCCACAGTGTCATCAACCGGCCGCCCATGCCCGCCAAAACGTCAAGACCACGTTTCGTTTCATCAATCGCCGCACGGCGCACCGCGGCCTCCGGATGGGTAAAGGCTCCCAGCTTGTAGCCCGGGTCGGTGTAGTAGCGCATTGCCATGCCATTCAGGACCATGCCACCGTCATCCATCACACGCAGAAGCTGCGTCGGATCATCGTCCACAAAGTGGTCGGGGTAGTTCAGATCGGCGGCGGTCAGACCCGCCGTAGCAGCGCGCGTCAAAAGATCCGCTGTCGTGATCTTGTTTTTTCCGGGCCAGTAGTCTGCAGCGCCGATCTTGAAAGCGTTCAGGCGCGCCGCGAAACGGGGAGTGGAGGTGGTATTCATACCGCGGAGCCTAGCCCGCCACTGCCCGGAAACGCAATTGGATCTGTCCCACGGGCGGATCAACCGATCCCGCGCATCTCCGCGTCCCACCACCGTGGGGCATGGCGCGGCGCGCGGCGCAAGACATTCGTGCCGCAGTGAATCTCACCCAGCCGGATATGATAATACCACGTGTCGACAAAATGGACTTTCAACCCAAGCGCCTCTAGCCGCGTCTGGATGAAAGCCTCAAAGAGATCGACAGTGCCCTCCGGGATCAACAGCCGGCGCCACCCCTCTTTCAGATCAGGCAGTTCATCCGCCGGGTTCGGCCGGGACGAGAACGCGCCTTTGTTGGCCTTGATGATCGCCTCGCGCACCTCCGCTTCGGTCATGTCCGCGAACCCATCCGCAAACTGCGCCGCAATACGTGCGGAATCGGACCCGCTGGCGCCGGGAAAGATCGGGCGCTTGATCCAGTGGATCAAGCGATCCAGACCCCGGCGCCGGAACGTTTCCGCGTCAAACAGGCTGGCCTGCGACGGCACCGCGCGTTTGAGAATGCGCGCAGCCACATCGGGCGCCGCGCGCGGCCCGTAGGGTCGTGGCACCAGAACATGATGCCCCAGTATCTGCATGTTGACCCCGTTCGGCAGGAAGGCGGAGGTTTGTTCATTGTCGAAATCGGGCCCGATTTCCTTGGTCTGCTTGTCCTCGATCCACGTGACCTCGTCATAAAGCACCGGGATCTCCAGCCGGGGCAGATCGGGAAAGGCACCTGACAGGGTGCGGTGCAGGTCAGTCAGTTTATTTTCGGCCAGCCAATCGTTGGTGAACCGGCCAAAATATCGAAACTCGCGGATCGACATCGAGGCATTGTAGTTCCTGTCACGCCCCGGTTCCGAGTTGTAGGCAATCACCTCAGAATCGTCCTGCTGAAGATGGAAATCCACCGGGTAGTGCCGGACCATGTCCCTGTAAATCAGGGGGGGTTCAATCGTCGCGAAGGCGTCCTTTGGCAGATGGTGCAACCAGTAGCGCCCGCGCAGCATACGGGTCACAGGCGCGTCGCCGTCGGTTGTCTTGTCACGCAGGGCCGGATGCAGCGCGTTTTCGTCGTTCCCCGCCGCCACTGCCATCGTGCCCCCGCCTTCCATGTAGACGCCAAAGGCCGCGTCCACGATGGCCATCGCCAGCCCGGGCGAGGCCACGGCGATTACGGACCCCGGCTTTGTGGAGGGGGCGGGCACGAAGGCCATCACTTCATCCACATGGGCCACGTCGAGCCATGCAGTTTCAATGTCCACAACCGGCTGCGCGCCCTGGCTTTCCAGAAAATGCACGAGGTCCGGATCGGCCCCCCGCGTATCGCTGGCGGCATTGGCACCGAACGCGATTTTGCCGAAGGGCGCATCCTTGAGGGGTGGTGACACCTCAAGATTGCCGCCAAAATTCAACGAGCCGTGTTTTCCGATGAGGTTCTCGTCAAAGTCATCGATTTCCCGGGCCGTGAAGACCAGATCGCCAAAGGCGTCTGTGGGCACGATGATCTTTCTCTCGTCGCGCCGCAGGATCAGGGTCTTCTTCACCAGCGTCAGGCGCAGCGACAACAACGCGCGCAATTGCGCCATTGCTTCTTTCTGACCATCCTTCACCGCCGCGCTGGCGCGACGATCCAGCACGCGCCGCACACGTCCGACCGCCCGCACCACGGCTGCGCGCGCGTCGAAAAAGCCTTGCGTGTTCAGGAGCAACAGCTGTTCTTCCAGCTTTTTGTCCTGCGCCGTCTTGTGCAGATCGCGCACGAAATAGGCGGAGCGGATTAACCCCCAAAGGCCCCACAGGCGATCGAGACGCCGCGACAGTTCAAAACTGTCCTTGAAGAGGAACGTACGCGCGCGGCCGGATGCGTCCGTTGCTTCGCCCACGGGTCGCAGGTAAAAATCCTGCAAAAGGCCCAGATCAGCGCTTGGGAAATGCGCCGGGGTCATGGTTGAAAGGTTTGCGCCGATACCATCCTGCGACACGTTGGAGCGCAGGCGTGGCAGGTGGCAGATGGCGCGCAGGGACGCGCGGGGCGCGTGACAGGCCCCCAGCTGGAACTGATCCTGTATCCAGGCATCCCCGTTGTTCACAGCATGGGGGATTGGCAAAAAGGTTACGCCGCGCAGTCTTTTGACAAGCGCGCTGACCTCCTGAACGCTCGGGTAATTGCCCCGCTCGATAGGGTCGTCTTCATCGATCTGGCACATGTACAGTCGCTCTGGCACCGCCATGTTGTCGATGATCAGCCAGGGCGCAACCGTGCCGGTGAATGTGTCCGAGGCCAGCATGGTGCCGTCTATTGCCAGAGCGGAAACCGTCACGTTGAACCGACCGGGATCAGCGCTTCGCGCAGCTGCGCCCAACAGCGGGGAGCCGCGCAGACTGATGGCCTCGACACTGAACTTGTAGTCGCCCACCCCGGTGATCGGCGCCTCAAACCGGTTTGCGGTGACGTGCAGCAGGCGATGCCGTCGGTCGGTGAACCGCAAGAACTCCTCGCCGCCCGCATCAACCTCGAATTGCAGGCTGCGGGCCTCGCCGTCGGACACGGCCACGACAAGCGACGCTCGCTCGTTGTCCGCACCGCTGCGGGTGCGCGTGTGATCCAGCGCCACGGGTTTTGCGGGTGCCACCTTGCGCGGCAGCCTGCGCCCGTCGGCGTCAATATTGGGCAGAACCACGAGACCGGGAAACGCATTTTTCAGATCCTGTTCGCGCGCCTTGCGGGAAATCCTGCCGTCCTGGTCAAAGTCGCCAAAGACTGTGAGCGGTGCCATGGATCAGTCGGATTCCGGCACGGGTATGAACTCACCCGTGTCCTCGTCACGCTGCCACTCCGGCAGGCTGTTACCCGGGCGAATGCGTACCAGCGTCGTGTACACCGGAATTTCCCACGGGTCGCCAACAGGCACCTCTTCAGCCTCTGTTTCGGTTTCTCTGCGGTCCCTCAGGTCATCAAGGAATGGCGCATACCTGGGGTTCGTAATCTCGGGAGGTTCCGAGCCCTGCCAGATCAGGCCGGTATCCAGCCAATGCATCAAGGCGGCTTCAAACCCGGGGCGCACGGGCAGGTTCACATCGGCATATCCACATTTCAGGAACTCGGAATGCAGTGGATCGACATCCTGCAACAGTAGTTTTTCCTTCCAGGTCGACCGCCTCCCCCAGAAATACGGCAAGAACTGATACGTCATGTTTTCCCATTCAAAGCAGTTCATGAAGAAGCGGGCATAGCGCGCTTCGGGAACAGCTTCTTCCGCATCGATGCGGCCATCCATGAAGCCGAGGATGGCGTCGAATTCCTCGAAATTCTGGCCGGTGATCATCGACAAAGCGGTCCGCGTCAGCTCCGTCCGTTCCAATAAACGGTTTTCCAGCGGATTGCGCCCGCTGATGACAATCCCCTCCTGCGCTTCCAGTTCCGCCTTGCGTTCACGGTATTCCGCCATCATCGCCTGATACCGTGCGACAATCGCATCGTAGGTTTTCAGCTTCCACTCGTTCATCGCGTGCCCGGTGCGCAGCAATGTGATCTGAATACCGATCACGTAGGACTGGATGTTGCGCGCATGCAGGCCGATCATGATCGACCCCGTCTCGTTATCCAGAGCCTTGTGATAATTGCCCTTGATGGCGCCCGACTGATCCCACAGAAAGCTGGTGTAGGATTCACCGATAAAAACGGTGACACCGCTCAGGATGCCGCCCGGGACCGTGGTTTCCCCATGTTTGGGGCGACCACGCTGCGAAATAATATATGCCTCTACCGCCTTGTATCCATTGGGTATTCCCATTTCGAGGCTGTTGGTCATCTCCTCCGGTGCCGGTTCGCTTTGCGGCGCTGCGGATTCCGGGTACCGAAAAACCTTGGACAATATACGCTTTGCCGGCGGCGGTGGTTCAATGCCATCCACCTGATATTTGCGCACATATTTCATGTAGTTGTCTGATCGCAGATGACTGGGCGAAAAGTCGATCGGATCCGGCTCCACCAGATCCGCCAGAGGACCCTTTTGCTTTTTCAGCGTGTTAAGGAGAAAGAACTGAGGTTCGGGCACGGGAACGTTCACGAACAGACGGGCACCGTAGTCATAAACCTGCGCGCTGTAGACTTTGACGAGCCATTGGAACATCGCCGCGATGTGCTCTTCGGTCTCGTTTTCAAACCCGTGCTGATTGGTTTCCTCGAACTCCTGAATTGTCCGGACAATCTCCTCGCGCCGCACCCGCTCACTGATGCGCAGCGCGGTTTTTTCCAGCAGTTCGCGGGCAAAAGTCGATGCGGTCCGGTTGATCGCCTCCGCCGAGCTCTCCGTCGAAAACTCCGTGTCCACGCTGACCTCCACCGGGCCGTAACTTGCGGAAACCGACGCACCCAGCTTGAACTTCTGGTCTTCTTTCAGGGTCAGTTGTGCATCGCGCTGGAACAGGGTGCGTTCGGTTGTCTGCAGATCGCGCTCTTCGTCGCGAATGGTCTCTTCTTCGCGCGTGACCGTGTCTTCGGTTCTGCGCAACCTGCGGGTTTCGCGATCCTTCGTCTCGCCGATGACGACATTTTCGACATGGGCGATTTCCTCTGCCTCATAGCGCAGGATGTGTTGCTGCGTCTTGCGCAATATCCCGATATGCGTGGGCCGTATCATGCCGACACTGGTCGGCACACGTGGCGGTTCCGGGTTGGCAAGGGACCCGCCCGCAGGAAACGCGGGCACATTCGTCGGGATGGTCGATGTCCCGATGCGCAGAAACTGCGGCGGATCGGGTTGTTCCGTCAAACGCGCGAGGCGCGCAGCGACCATGGTTGAGCGCCCTTCCAGTTGCCCAAGCGTTCCGCTCAGTGATACCGGCTCATTGGTGATCCCGACCGTCGCCAACACTCTGCGTGTCGGCGCAGACAGGGCATCAAGGCTGCTTGCACGCAACAGGACGCGGCTGTCGGGTTCAAAATTCTGCACTGGCGCGGGGAGCAGTGCTGCCAGCTCACGCGGCGCGGCAAGATCATCAATGCGCGGACGCGTTGCGGTCTCGCGACCTGGTTCCAGATCAGGGGTCGGGCCAAAAGCCTCAAGGTCATGCGCGCCAAGGGTCAGCACCTCTTCGGTTGCGATCTCGAGGTCCTGCAGTTCTTGTGACAGTGCGGCGATCTCGTCCGCGCTCTCATCCGGTTGCGGCTCAACCGCATCGGGCTGGTCTGCAGGCAGCGGAAAGATTTCCGCCGGCAATTCCAGAGTACTGCGCAACAGCCGACGCGACGTTGTCTCGTTCAGGGCCGCGTCCCCTTCTGCAATTCTTTCCAGAATGGCAATTGCCCGCTGCAGTTTCACGTAACGGTTCAGGCGACCGAAATGCGTATCAGTCACCAGCTTGAGAGAGACAAGCCTGTCAAAAACCCTGTCGCGAAACGCATCAAACACCCGGTCTTCCAGCAGATCCTGCGCACCGCGACCGAACACCTCCGAAACCAGGTTGGCGTAGTCGGACAGCGTCTGGGGCGACTGATCAGCCAGCATATCGCAAAATTGCGTCAGCAGGGCGGCAAATTCGCGATCACCGCGATCTTCATCGACACCGGTCTCCTCGATGAAGTCTCGTGCGACGGCCAAGACGGCCGACCCCGAACCGCTTTCGCGGGCATCCAGAAGTCGCCGGCCGAAGGGCGTTATCCGAAAATCCAATGCGGGTGAAATCTGTCTGGGCCGGGGCCCGACCAGTTGAACGAATCTGAAGCTTTCTTGTTTTGCCATGGGGGTTATCCGTAATAATTATTCAAAAATAGGGGTCTTGAAGACATAAAATATTCCCCAAGCTACCACTTCAGGTAGTACTTCCCAAAATGGTTAATCGGGCCGGGGCCAAACTGGCGAAAATCAACCGATCCCGGGTGACCGTAGGGCGCCGGTCGCTTGTGTCGGAAGAACCGCAATTCAACTCTGCGATGAGGCCGCCATCAGGGCGCACGCTTACGAAACCCGGGCGCAGGAATTTTGCTGTAAGAGTGGTGATTGAGACCTACATTTGACGGAATCAACGTTCTTGAAAGGAGCGACCTTGGCAGGGGCCACGCTCGGAAATGATGCTCGATAAATCCGGTAAAATGCCGGTGCCCGGCTTGTGGCGTCCGATCTGGTTCGGCATCGGCATCGCCGCATTGATCGCAGGCGCGATCGGCGCCGTGCTGCCCATTCTGCCGACGTCGCCATTTGTCATTCTTGCGGCCTTTGCCTTCGGCAAAAGCTCTCCGCGTCTGAAATCATGGCTGGAACAGAACAGTGTTTTTGGGCCGATGATTGCGGAATGGCAACAATATGGCGCCATTGCCCCCCGATACAAAGCAATGGCACTGGTCATGATGGCCGCGGCCCTTGGCCTCAGTGTTGCCCTTGATGTCCGTGGGACAATCCTCATCGTGCAGGCAGTTTGCATGACACTGGCCGCTGGCTTCATTCTCACTCGTCCCGGCGGCCCAGAGTAAAACTGCCGTCACTTCTCTTTCTGCGCGGCGCGGAAGGCACGCGGCGATTGACCGGTGGTGTTTTCGAAGGTTCGGGTAAAAGCGCTGCGCGACGAAAATCCCACCAATTCGGCGATGCGTTTCACCGGAAGGTCCGATCTTGTCAAAAGTACGCCTGCCCGCCGCATGCGCAGATCGCGCAGCAGTTTCATCGGGCCCGAGCCATAGGCATCCGAGAACCGTTTGGCAAAAGCGGAACGGCTCATCCTCACGCTTTGGGCGAGGCTGTCCACAGAATGGGCGTCGTCGGGTGCGTCCAGCATCTGGCGCAGGGCATTCCACACGGACGGATCGGACAGGGCGGCCATCCAGTGCAATGAGCCATCTTCGGCGCCCAGCCTTTTTCGCAGCATCTCGATCATGCATTGCATCAACAGCACACGGATCATGGCCCGGCTGCCCAGACCGGGGTTTGCCACCTCTTCAAGCAGTGTCTGCATTGCGGATCGCATGTGACGCGCCCGCGCTACATGCTCGATCAACGGCATGCGCACGAGGTCCACAATGTCCGCGATCCCGCGCAGCCCGACGGTGACGTGAGCGCATAGAGCGATCATTTGCCCATCGACCGCAGTGTCGGACATCGCCAGAAGGCGCGACAGATTGAGCGCGGCAGGCTTGCATTCAGGCAGGGGCTCGCCGCGCGTCCCGAAACTGTGCAAGGCGTGGCTTTGCATGGCCGGAACCAACACCAGCGTGCCGTTGGTAACCTGCAGCGGCGGCCTGCCATGCAGGCGGATCTCACCCTCGCCGGCCAGAATGTAATGCAGTGTTGCGGATGCATCCCTTCCAAGACCAAGGTCACAAGCGCCCCGCAGTTCGCACAATGCAAAAGGGTCGGTCGAAATTTCCAGTTCATCGAATATATGCTCATATCCCATCTGGAAATCATCGCCGATTCCGGACGAAAGGGAACGCAAAAGTTCAAATCAGGTCAAATGCCGGACGAAAAGGCACATTTGATCTCATATGTTTTCGACACTTCCGACACTCAGAGGAGCAAAAAACATGTGCAATTGCGACAACCAAGATCACGGAAAGATTTCAAGACGCGCGGCATTGCGCGGCGGCATTGCAGCGACCACCGCCGCCGCAGCTGCAGCGATTACCCCGCAAACGGCATCGGCTCAGGAAACCAGCCCCTACGCGCCACCGGCTGAACCCGCGCTGCCGCCATCTACCATGAAGCTGGACCTCAGCCGCGCCGCGCTGGTTGTGACAGACCCGCAGATCGACTTCCTGCATCCGGACGGGGTGACATGGGGGGTCATCGGCGCCAGCGTCACCGAACATAACACGGTCGAAAACATTGAAAGCCTGTTCAAAGCGGCCAAGGCGGCGGACATCCCGGTCGCGGTGTCGCCCCATTATTACTATCCTACGGACCATGGCTGGAAATTCGAAGGCGCGCTTGAAAAGCTCATGCACAAGATCGGCATGTTCGACCGCAAAGGCCCCACCAATCTGGACGGGTTTGAAGGGTCTGGCGCAGATTTCATGCCTCAGTACAAGAAATACATCCACGATGGCAAAACCATCGTGACATCCCCGCATAAGGTCTATGGCAACGACACCAATGATCTGACCTTGCAGTTGCGCAAGCGAGGGGTCGATCAGGTGATCCTGGCCGGGATGTCGGCTAATTTATGCACAGAAAGCCATATGCGCGAATTGCTGGAGAACGGGTTTGAAGTTGCGGTGGTGCGCGACGCAACCGCGGCCGCGATGCTGCCCGAAGGTGACGGCTATCTCGCCGCGCTTATCAACTTCCGCTACATGGCCAACGCTGTGTGGAGCACTGAAGAAACCGTCGAGTTGATCAACGCCGCCGGATAAGAACCGAAGCGTGGCCGCCCCGCCTGTTGTGAGGCGGCCACACATCTATGCCCACCAGGCGCACGGGCAGCCTCACAGGACATCTTCTTCTCTGCGTGTCTATATCTGTGCGAAGATGATCCCTGATTTTCCATGAGACCTGCGCATTGATCCCCAAGTGGTCACAGGCGTGTGAAGGGTTGGCGAATATCCAAATCTCATATTGTAAAATCCTCTACCTACTAGTAGGTATCTACATATGATATTCGTGGTGTGGTCTCAATGCGAAACTCCAGGACATGAAAGGTTGCCCCAACCCTTCGCATCACTCGTGCTGAATAAATCCCGTCTGATCAGGTCACGCTCGCGTCGAAACGGGCGCATCCAGCGGCATGGCACGCCACTTTTGCAGGCCCCGGGCCCGCGTAGGACAACAGGAAAGCCCCTCTCGTGACGAAAGAAGCAAGATTATGGAACTGAACGCAGACTTCTCAAAGCGCGTCCTTGTTCACTCGGATGACCTCGACTGGCAGGCGTCTCCCATGCCCGGTGTAGACCGACGAATGCTGGACCGTATCGGCGGCGAGGTCGCCCGTGCAACCACAATTGTCCGCTATGCACCCGACAGCCACTTCTCTGCCCATACCCATACAGGGGGCGAGGAATTCATCGTGTTGGAAGGGGTATTTCAGGACGAGAACGGCGACTTTCCCGCAGGCACATATGTCCGGAACCCGCCAACCACACGCCACACGCCAGGCTCTGCCCCCGGCTGTACGATCTTCGTGAAGTTGTGGCAATTCGACCTGCAAGACCGGAACCAGTTTCGAAAAGACATGGAAAAGGAACTGGGCACCGTGCAAAATGGCGTGGCTGAAGCCACGTTGCATCGTGATGAACGTGAAAAGGTGACTTATTTCATGGCCGAACCCGGCGCGACGCTCAGCATCGCAGAACCGGGCGGGATCGAACTGCTTGTGATCGACGGAACACTGTCCGAAGGGGGGGATGAGATGCGCAAGGGGTCCTGGCTCCGTTTGCCGGATGGTCAGAACCTTGCTGCCACAGCAGGTGCCGATGGTGCAAAGATCTGGATCAAGACGGGTCATGTCGCCCACGCCAGACCGCCTGCGGTCTAATGCTTCATGGTGATGATGTTCGTGAGCGACCTTCGTTGCTATCCGACCGATGGGATGCGCCTTTGGCCGGATCAGGAGCCGCTGAGTGGACGCTGACATCCTGATAGTCGGCGGTGGTCTGGCGGGGCTGGCCATCGCGGCGCACCTGTCCCATTCAGGGCATGATTTCCAACTGGTGGAGGCACGCCACAGGCTTGGGGGCCGCATCAAGACCGAGGCTGTCGACTCGGCAGCGTTCGATATGGGCCCCGCGTGGTACTGGCGCGGTCAACCCCGCGTGGCCGCTTTGGTTCAGAGCTTGGGGCTGGCCCCCTTTGAGCAGCAGTATCAGGGGCTATCGGCTTTTGAAGACGAGACCGGGCGGGTTCAGCGCGGGCGCGGATTTGCCTCGATGCAGGGATCTTACAGAATAGCGGGCGGGATGGCTACCCTGACCGGTGGTCTTGCCGCAATGATAGCCGACGACCGCACACACCTCGGCACATCCGTCACCGCGCTGGACCGCAAACCCGGCGGCGTTCTGGCCACGCTTTCGACCGGCCAAAGATGCGCGGCCCGGCAAGTGATCCTTGCCCTGCCGCCACGTCTGGCGGTGGATCGCATCCGCTTCACTCCCAACCTGCCGGAGCACCAGTTGCGGGCCATGCGCGAGACAGCCACGTGGATGGCCGGGCAGGCAAAGGGTGTTGCCGTGTACGACCGGCCATTCTGGCGGGAGGCCGGTTTGTCCGGTGATGCCAGCAGCCGATGCGGTCCGATGATCGAAGTGCATGACGCATCGCCTGCCGAGGATGGTCCTTATGCGCTTTTCGGGTTCATCGGCCTGCCGGTAATAGCCCGTCGCGATCCTGAGCGGCTGACAGCGGACATCCTGACCCAGTTGGGACGATTGTTCGGCCCGGAAGCCGCCGTCCCCCGGCAGATCTTCCTCAAAGACTGGGCGCTGGATCACTGGACAGCCACCGGGCTGGACCACGCACCGCTATATGCGCACCCCGACTACGGCCGGTCGCACAAGCTGGCAGGCGCTTGGGAAGATGTGCTTGTTCTGAGCGGTACGGAGACGGCGCCACAGTTCGGCGGTTATCTGGAAGGCGCATTGGAAGCTGCGGAAAACACGTTAAAACACATTGACATACGATACGAGAGATAAGATGCCCACGGACACCAGAACTGCGTTGCTGAATGCCGCGGAGCGCGCGGCCCGGACCCGGGGAATCGACGGTTTCAGCTATGCCGACCTTGAAAAGGATGTCGGCATCCGCAAGGCCAGCATTCATTACCATTTCGCCACCAAGGCAGCATTGGCGCTCGCCTTGATGCAGCGATACCGGGTGACACTGGAAAGAGCCTGCGCCCGGATTGATGAAACCTGCGCCACCGGCGGTGATCGTCTGCGTGCCGTGATCGATGTCTACCGACAGGCGCTGCACGGTGGCAAAAGCCTTTGTTTATGCGTGTCATTCTCGACCACACGGGCAAGCCTGCCGCCGGAAGTCATTGCTGAAGTCGGACGGTTCCGCCGGATGATGGTCGGATGGCTCGAAACGGTATTCGAGACCGGAAAAAAAGACGGCACGATCAGCGCAACAGAAATCCCGGCACTGGAGGCGGCAGCGACCCTGTCGTTGCTGGAGGGCGCTCAACTGGCGGCCCGTGCCGGGGAGGACATGGCGCTGTTTGAGGAAGCGCTGCATCTTCTGATCCGTCGGGTGCCATGATGCCGGGCGCATGCTTGCATTCACCTTTGTCTGACCGCGGATGTGGGAAAAGATCGGCGAGCCATGTCTGAGCGCCTGCCGACGCGCGCTTTCACGCAGATGTCTCCGGTTTCCGGTCCTTGTTGAAACGCGCGAAAAACCACCCCGATACAGGCGAGGGCCGACCGGCACAAAGACGGCATTGCGACCGGCAAGGCCAAACCGAATTCTAGTATTAGGCGTGCAAATTCATTGCTTTTCACGCGGGTACGGTAGTAAGAATTCTTGTTAACCAGTTAATTGTACTTTTTTGGCCGAGCTCATTCGCCGCCGTTCACAAGCGCTTGGCGATTAAAATTCAGAACTCGGTTGGTAGGATATTGAAAATGGCGAATAGAATTTCAGGTGCGATCACATGGCGCCCTCTCGGACTGGTTGACATTCCCCGGATCGAAAACTGGTTCTGGAATTTCGCGGATGTGGCGCTTTTCGACAGAACACTCCCCGTCCCGCTGAGCCCTGATTCCTTGCAAAACAGCTGGCGCAAATCGCTGGAGCACGATACCCCGCCCTGCGCCTACTGGTTCATTGCCGAGGACACGAGCGGCACGCCTCTTGGAATTGCCGGGCTGGATTCGGTCAACTACATTCAGGGGGACGCGGTTCTGCCGTTCTTTGTGGGCAGGGATCACCGCAAGCAGGGGTTGGCGACCGCGATGACCATTTCCGTACTGGATCTGGCATTTTCGCAACTGCGCCTGCACCGGGTGTCCACATTCTACAGAGACGACAACACGGCCACGATGCGCGCTGTAAAAAAGATTGGTTTTGCGGAAGAAGGACGCTTTCGTGAGGGCTGGTTTGTAAACGGCGAAAGAAAAGATACCGTAGTAGCTGGTATTTTGAGCGCGGAATGGTTAGCCACGCGGCATCAGGTCATTGAAAAAGTGGCAGATTCCTGCAAGCTGTCGTTTGCACCTACGTGTTGGAAAGAGGGTTGTGGATAGTACCGCTCAAAAATCAGGTTCCGGAAGAGGCCTGAGGCGTCGCCTTGTTGCGATCGTTTTTGCTGATGTGGCCAATTTTAGCAGCATGATGAGTGTTGATGAAGTGGGCACAACGATTTCTGTCACGAACCGTCTGGAAAAATTTCGCGACGCGATCAATTCATATTCCGGCGAATTCAAGGGCTCCGCGGGTGACAATGCCTTCATGCTATTTGAAAGCGCCGTCGATGCGGTGACCTTCGCCGTCGAAATGCAAAAAATCCTCGCTGATGAAAACGAAGGGCTGCCGGACGACGAGAAAGTCTGGTTCCGTTTCGGCATCAACTTGGGCGAAGTACTGGTGAGCGGCGACGAGATCACCGGGGAAAGCATCAACATCGCGGCCCGGATCGAAGCCTTTGCGGCCCCCGGGCAGGTCTGCATCTCCGGCGCGGCCTATGATCACGTGTGCAACAAGCTGAAGTACGGCTACGAGTACCTTGGCGGTCAGGATTTCAAGAATATCGGCCGGACAATCGACGTTTTCCAGGTTCATGAAAATCCTACCACCGCGGCGATGACCCCGGGGTTGCGCCGCAATCTCGAAAACTCGGCGGAATTCAAGGAACGCCCGATTGCCAATCAGTCCATCGTCGTGTTGCCCTTCGGGTTCCAGGGCAGTGATCAGGACGACCAGTGGTTCGCGGATGGTCTGACCGAAGACGTGACAACCAACCTGTCACGCTTCCAGGAGTTTTTCGTCATTGCCCGCGGCTCTGCCAACATGTTTTCCGACAGATCGAAATCCCCGGCTCAGGCGGCGCGCGAACTGGGTGTGCGCTACGCAGTCGACGGGACGGTGCGAAAGGCAGGGTCGCGGATACGCATCACGCTGCAACTGCTGGACGCGCTTCAGGACAGAACGATCTGGGGCGATCAGTACAATCGCAACGTCGAAGACATTTTTGATCTGCAGGATGAGATCACCCAGATCATCGTGTCGGCAACGGCCGCCCGGATCGAGGCCACGGAGCGCGAGCGGATGCGTTTGCTGCCTCCGGCCAACCTGATGGCTTACGGCTTTGTTCTGAAGGGCCACAGACATGTGCTCAAGTACACTCAGCCCGAGGTCCGCCAGGCGCGTGACCTTTACGAACACGCGATCGGCAGCGACGCGCGATACGCCCGCGCCTACGCCGCCAAGTCCCGCACCTTCAATCTTGATTGGCGCTATGACTGGGCGGAAAAGCCCGAAATTGCATTGGACGATGCCCTGAGTTTTGCGCGCGAAGCCATCGATCTTGACGAATCCGATGCCCGTGGGTTCGGTGAGCTGGGCTTTGCCCATCTCTATCGCAAGGAGCATGACGCCGCGATCAATGCCTACGACCGCGCGCTGAAGCTCAATCCGAATGACGCTGACCTGATGTCTGATATGGCCGATGCGCTTGCCCATATGGGCCGGTCGGAAGAAGCGGTCGAACTGCTGCACAAGGCGATGCGTCTCAACCCCTTTTACCCGGACCAGTACATCTGGCATCTGGGCGGCGCTTACTTCAATCTCAAACGCTACGAAGAAGCGATCAATACGATCCAGAAAATGCAGAATCCGACCGAAGGCAGACGGATTCTTGCCGCCAGCTACGGGCATCTGGGAAAACTGAAAGAGGCCCGCGCACAAGCCGAACTTGTGCGGCAGGCTCATCCGAATTTTTCAGTTGATCGTTGGGCCTCGGTGCAGCCCGACAAGTTCGAGGAAGATGTGCAGCACTTTCTGGACGGGTTGAAACGCGCCGGTCTGTAGCGGCTGACTTGCCAGTCTAGTCGCTGGCATCTCCCCGTGCACCGCTGATCCGCGCGCCGGAGACACGTGCACCCGACACCCGCGCGCCGGACACCCGGGCACCGGATACTCGGGCACCAGAAACACGTGCACCCGAAACACCGCTTACGCCATCGCCCAGCATGCTCAGCAGCATGTCCTGGAATTTGCCCTGATCCACGTCGAGCCGAACCGTGTCTTCGGATTGTTTCACTTCCCAGGCCAGCAGGCTGGCGAAGAATTTCGCTTCTTTCGGGTTCGGGCCGGGAAGGTCAATTGTGCTCGCCTTCTTCCCCTTGCCCTTTACCATGAAGAGCACCGGGGTCGGAATTTCGTAATACACGCCGTCGTAGGTAAAGCCATAGATGCGCGCAAATTGCTTGTCTTCTTTGCTGAATGTAGTGGCCGTGGACAAACCCTTCTTGATGACGGCCAAGTCGTCGACTTCGCGTCCGAATAATACGATGGATGCGGATGCATATAGTGATTCTGACATAATATTTGATCCTTTGAAGAGCGTAATTCGCTCCCGTTCAGTCGGTTGTAATTATTTGTTAACGCATTATTCTTTTTCAGTCCATTGGAACCATGGTCCGCACGGAGTTTGCGTGACTGTCTTTCCCAAGCGGTTCCAACTGTGGGCCCACTTCGACAAAACCGATGTCGCGCAAATCGAAGTTTCCGCGGATCAGGCGTTCAAATCGCCCACCCGTGTGCTCTTGATCCACTTCCAGAAAAATCTCCGCGACGTCCACAAAGTTGAGATCACGCCGGTTTATCTTCTGCCAGGTGTCGGCAAGATATGTGCCCAGAATATCCCGGGCGTCCAGCAGTGCCATCTTGAACTTTTCCGGATGTGCGGCATACGCGTCATCAAACAGTTCCTGCATGACCGGCGCATATTCAGATGTGGCCAGCAGCTGATCCGACAGATCCTCCATTTCCGGCGAGATCGCCCCATAATCAAGCAGCATTTCGTGGAACAGATCCACGAGGATATCGAAAAACGCGCCGGTCAGGGGTTGTGACAGGTGGTGCTCCTTCACCCATCCCTTGGCAAACTCGCCCAGGCGTTTGTCGTTGGCGGCAATCCTGATCTGCTTGTTGTCGGAGAGTTCCGCAATCCGGTTGACCGCATTCAGCATGTAGAGATTGCCGCGCGTGTTTTCGAGCAGCAGATCAACCAGCGAATTGAAATGAAGCGACGATACCAATGCCACCAGATCGGCCGCACTTTCATGAAAGCCGAAATACTCCCCGGTCACGTTCTGCGGATCAGGCACCCCAACCTCCGAATAGATGATCGCGTGACCCAATTCATGCGCGATCACATCGAAATTCAGGCTGAACGGTTTGTAACCGCCATTTTTGCGATCACCGCCCATTTCGATGAAGCCATAGCCGGAATAGGCATTCTCAAGCGACGGCAGGATGGTCAGTTCCAAACGATCATGCGTCTTGTCGCTTTGCCACGGAATGACCCTGCCGAAGTAATCCTCCCAGATGTCCATTACAAACCGGACCGTGCCGAACAGATGTGCGGTCTCGAACTGCGGCGTGCCCGGTTCCAGATAGTCAAAATGTCCATCTGCATCCGGAACGGCGGGGGCTTCGACATCTCCCGACCACGGCGGCGCTTGCACGTCAGACCCGTCCGGGGAGATGCCGTAGGGCTGTTTCTTGCCAATCGGAAAGATGGTGTACATCCGGTCATCCGACGGACCCGGCCCAAGCGAGCCCGCCACGGAGGATACAACTACCGTCTCAGGCTCTGCATAACTGTCCAGAAACTGTGGCTGAGGAAACAGCTTGAAACGCGTTCCTTCCATGACGTCGACCCCGCAATCACCTGTTGGCCCGATATGGCTACAGCAAATCTTCCGACCAGTCTATTCGCCGATGGCTCATAACCCACCCAGCAAACTGTATCCGGCTCTCTCGGTCTCGGGTTCTGTGTGACGTCTGCGCCGCCAAGTGTGTGTCGCTGTGATCCACAGGTCCGTTTCTTCAAAATGAAAATCGACGCTTGAGGACGAAAACGCCCCGTCAGAGAGCTGCGTCAACAGATCCGCCGCGTCCAGCTTCTTTTGATCAACCTCGTTTTCTCCAAGCCAGCTGCGCAACGCGGTATTCGCATCTTTTGGCAAGTCTTGAATGTTAATTTCCGCCAGGATGCTGTGCCATGTACGAGATTTGTAAAACTGCGATTTTGCGACATCCTTCAGAAGCCCAGCCTGTCTGGAGGTAACGATGCCGTCAGTCCGGGCTGCATCGACCGTTGCCCGGACATTGACCATCGCAAGCGACAGACCCGGGTATCCAAGCTCCGCAGGACCGTGCAAAAGAGCAACCTCGTCGTCATCCTCCAACACGCCATCCCGGTAAGCTGCGTATATTTCTCCCGTCCCGCGCATGCCGAAGCTGTCGAGTTCGGCGGCACGCAAGGCCCCCATGCTGGATGCGCCACAGACCGCAATGCCCCGAGACAATGCCCAAAGAATTTCCTTGTGCCAGACCGAAGGGACGCCTTCGAAATACCCGTCGATAATGCCGATCACCAAAGGCTGATCGAGCGCGGCCAGAAAGACATCGCCCTGCTGAGCCGGCGGGCGGAGATCAAAACCGTCGGTCAGGGCAGGGTCAATTCCGGCAATCGAGGGACCTGCGAAAACGATCACTTGGCCATGCCTTGATCCTGCAGGCCGCGCACCCTGAGGCCCGGCACATAAGCGTCATCATCGTGCGGCGCTTCCAACCCGGGTATGATCACCCGAACGACCGGAATTTGACAGTCTTCCCGCGTGAGATCGGCAACCGCCACTTCGGCGACACCTGCTGCGCGCAATCGGTCCTTGAGCCACTCAAGATCCTGACGCAGGTCCCTGTTGGCAACACCCGCAGTGGCCGCAAAGGGCCGCACATCCTGCTGCGCGCCAAACAGGTGGGAATACGCCGCCACCTTCTGATCGCGGCCATCCGCTGAGTACTCGATGTGAAACAGGTCCTCTCGCGCGCCGGAAATGTAGTTGAGCCGGGTCTGTGCGGCCTCGTTCAGCGCCCGGTGCAACGCGACCTTTGGGTTCGGATGCGTCCCGGACCCAAGGCCGAGATGCTCCCCCTGCGATGCCGGATCGGTGATCACGCAGAGGAAAGTTGCGACGCCCACATCCGAGGTCACGTCCCAGACAGCGCAATCGAGACCTGCCGTTTCGACCTTCCGCAGGGAGGTAATGAGTTCCACGTCCTCGATAGAGGACAAATCGATGCGCGAGGCCCTTTGTATTTCTTGCGGCTGATGGTGCCAGACCGCCAGGGCGTCCCGCTCAATAACTTCGCAAATGGCGTGGCAAACCGCTTCCAGAATGTGGTTGCCCGACGCAAGCCCGTTTGTGCTGGCCGGGAACACTCCCGCATCGGTCGATACGGGATGCGTGTAATCGGCATGCACCATCTCCAGCGGGACCAGTTTTTCCTGCCCGCTCATCAGATCATGCGCCATAACCCAATGCATTCTCATTGTTCTCTTGAAGGCCTTGTCGGGGGTCGCAGGCAATCTGTCGAGGTCGACAAAACGATATTTGACGGCGAGGTCGTCGGCACTTGCGAAATACACCTCGCGGTCGACATGTTCCGCGTGCCAGATTTCAATGGCTTCCATAAGGGCGGAAGCCTTGGCATGCGCCAGCGTCGTGCCTTTACCCTGCGAAATCGCGATGGACCGGGCATTTGGGCGGATGGCCATGACAACGGGCAGAAATATCCTGTCGAGACCGGTGACATTCGCCACCCGCGTAATGCCGAACTTATGCTTGATCGGCAGAATCCGCGCCAGTGTTTCTTCAGCGGAACAAACCCGCTGCAAGCCTGATCCCGCAATCTTCTCACCGCCAGAGAAATCCATCGTCACCCCGTCTGCGCCACCTTCATCCCCTTCAAATCACACTTGGCATCAGACAGGAACGGTATTGTGGCCCTGCGCCCGCGCGGCTTGTCGTAGCCGCACCCGTTTCGATGGTGGCAAAAATGCCAGAATTCCGCCCATCACGTGAAGTTCACGACGGGGGCAGAACAAATCTGTTGCACGAATCGTCATAGGCCCCTAACCGCAGCTTCATAGTGAAGGCTATGCCGGGAGAAGGCGGGTGACACCGCCGCCGAAGGAGCAACCGCCCCGGAAACTCTCAGGTCCCAGGACCGGCATGGTTTTAACACTCCGGAAAGCGGCCCGAACGGCCCACCGTAGGAGAAAGCCCGCAGATCGGGTGAAACTCTCAGGTTCCACGCACGGAGGGGGCTCGCGGCATCCGCCGCATGTGCAAGGAGCCATATTATGTCCAAAGTTGCTGTTATCGGTGCGGGTGTCACCGGCTTGACCACGGCCTATGAACTGCTGGATCGCGGTTTCGAGGTCACCGTTTTCGACCGGCATCGCTATGCCGCAATGGAAACCAGTTTTGCGAACGGGGGGCAGCTCTCGGCCTCGAATGCCGAGGTCTGGACGCAATGGGGCACCGTTCTGAAGGGCCTCAAGTGGATGCTGCACGCGGATGCACCCTTGCTGGTCAACCCTGCTCCTACATTGCATAAGATGCGTTGGATGGCTGAGTTCCTGTCCAACATCCCCAACTACAAGCGCAACACCATCGAGACGGTGCGCCTGGCCATTGCCGCGCGTGCCGTCCTGTTCGAAATGGCCGACCGCGAAGGTATCGACTTTGATCTTGAGCGCCGCGGTATTCTGCACTTCTACAGCCACGCGAAAGACTTGGCACATGCCCGTAAAGTCAACACGCTTCTGGCCGAAGGGGGCCTGTCGCGCCGGGAATTGTCGCCCGAAGCCATTCGCGAGATTGAGCCGGCCCTGCAGGGAGACATTGTTGGCGGCTTTCTGACGGACTCCGACAGCTCCGGCGACATCCACAAGTTCACCATGGGCCTCGCCCGCGCATGTGCGCGACGCGGTGCCCTGCTGCGGTTCGGCGCAAAGGTCGATGGCCTGTCAGCTGAAAACGGCGTCGTGCGTGTCACCGAAGGCGGACGTGACGAGGTTTTTGACGCCGTTGTCGTCAGTGCCGGCGTTCAAAGCCGCGATTTTGCGCAGCAATTGGGGGACCGGGTCAACATCTATCCGGTCAAGGGGTATTCCGTCACTGTCTCGCTTGATGATGCGGAAAGCCAGGGCGCAGCCCCCTGGGTCAGCCTGCTGGACGACCGGGCAAAAATCGTTGCCAGCCGCTTTGGGGCAAATCGCTTTCGGATTGCGGGAACGGCGGAATTCAATGGCGCGAACCGCGACATCCGCGCGGACAGGATCAAGCCATTGACCGATTGGTGCGAAAGGTACTTCCCCGGCATCTCCACTGAAAACGTGACGCCATGGGCTGGGCTGCGACCGATGATGCCGTCCATGTTGCCGCGCGTCGGGCGGGGTCGCGCGCCGGGCGTCTTTTATAACACCGGGCACGGACACCTTGGGTGGACATTGTCGGCAGCGACGGCGCAAATCGTGGCCGGGTCGGTTGCAGAGACCTTGAAACCGGTCGCGGGGCATGCGCCACACATGCTTCGGGCGCGGGCTGCATAGACAGCGCTTTGCAGGCATCCGATCCCCGCATGCACTATGGGAGCAGCCCCTGATCAGGGGCTGCTACCTTTTAAGAGACCCTTAAACCGCACCACCCTCGACAACCCGATCCGGGTGGGTGTCACACCAGTCCGCCAACATCTCGGCCAGTTCGGGGACGCCTGCCACTTCCGGCGCGCGCCGTGGCACCGGAACCCCGGCCTGCAACGCCAGCCGCAGGCATTTCACATGGTCTCGCGACGCCCGCATCGGTGCATTTTCCGAGCCGTGCAGGATCGTGGAGAGCAGGCTGCCGCCATAGCCGTTTTGATGCGTCAGATCGGGACCAAGGCTTAACAGAAAGGCCATGACATCCGGCAGCCCCTCCCATCCGGCCACCTGCACGGGCGTCAGCCCCTCGCTGTCCGGCGCGTCGAACTCAAGCCCCAGTTCGACGAGCTTCCTGATATGATCCAGCTTGCCCGGCAGGTGCAGGATCGAACGAATGATGGTTCGATACGCGGGCGGCAATTTCTCCGGGACGACCCGCGCAGGCCCGACATCGCGCCCATCGGCTGCCATGGCCAACAGGCGTTCGTCCGACGTGAGCGCGGGCGCAACACCGCGTTGCTCAATTGCTTTCGATAACACCTGATTGCCGAAAACACGCGCAAATCCATATGCCGTGCAGCCTTCAAAGACAGCCGTGGGATCAGCACCGGCATCCAGTAGCAGCGTGATCATCTGCTGGTCTGACATGCGACGTGCGGCCTGATGCAATGCGGGCACCACCCACGGCCTCTCTCCGCCCACATGCGCGCCGTTGAACTCATCCACCTGCGCGCCCGCTGCGATCAACAGCGCCACTGCGGTGTGATCGTTGAAATCCATCGCGCGCAACAAGGCATTCGTGCCTGTCGGATCGGCACCATGCTGCAAGAGCATTTTCAACCCTTCATGATGGCCAAGTTCTGTCGAATGATAGAGCGACTCGCCGTCATTCGGGTTGGCGCCGTGTTCCAGCAACCATCGGGCCAACGGCATATTGTTGGCATGTCCAATTGCACCGTAGAGCGCGGAAAGCTGATGATCATTGTCCGGTGCGACGGCAACCGAGGCATTCGGGTCGGCCCCCAGCGCCAGCAACCGGTCGGCGATCTCCAACATGTCCGACGTCAGATCCGAGCGCATGTGAACATACTTGGAAAACGCCAGATGGCAGAGGGGCGCCCTGCCCCCGATATCCCGCGTCGCCGTCGCCGGGTCCTGCGCCAGTGTCTGGAAAACCGCGTCCCGGCGGTAAAGCGCGATTTCCAACCCAAGGTGGCCCGAAGCGGGGTCTGGATCTTCCGACAACAATTGCTGCACGACGTGTGAGTGGCCGTTGAAAACCGCCGTTTTCAGGCGTTGGCGGCGCCCGGCCAGATCCAGCCCATCCAGTTCCACCGCCCTTTTCAAAGCGGGCCAACTGGCAAAGGAATTCTCCCGCGCGATAACATGCAGATAATCAGCATGCTTCAAGAGTGTCCCTTCCGCGCGTGGCGGATGATTTGCGACTCTTTGACGGGCGTGCAGGTCATTGGCCTCGTAAGCCTTTTTCAGAGCCTTGGCATCGCGACGTAGTTGTTCAAGAGGTTTCATAATTGGTTTCCTCATCTTTGCGCCCAACGGTTCGCTAGTCCGGGCTTGAGAAACACCAAAAGAGGGCTTCGAAGTTGCAAGGGGGCTGATGACAGCTTTCCGCGAACCTGGATGCCGCCCTTAACGGCAGGCGCAGGGTAGCCGGATGCACCGAGCCTCGCAACGATTCATCCGCCTTGATCACGGCGTGCAACGCGCGGATAGTCCCCGCGCAGGTCAGGGTCGCGATATCTGATCGACCGACACCGCAAGCTGACCCATCGCGACGAAATGCGGAAAAGCGCTTGTTTGTCGCTGTCCTTCAGGACACCCGCTCACCCTGTGACCAGACGCTCTTGATGAGCGGCGCCGTTCCGATGGCCGAGAACCGCACCAGATCGCCACGCTTTCCGACGGCGATGTCACCCCGGTCATCAAGACCCACGTGCCGGGCCGGGGCTGCGGTCACGGTGGCCATCGCCCGCGCCAGATCGCCCCAGATATCCGATAGTTTCAAGGCCCCCTGCAACAATGACGCAGGCACATAATCCGACGACAGGATGTCGAGCGTTCCTTCTTCTGCCAGCTCGCTGGCCGCCACATTACCCGAATGGGACCCGCCGCGCACCAGATTGGGCGAACCCATGATTGTCGCGATCCCGGTTGACCGACAGGCCGTTGCAGCCTCCCGGGTTGTCGGAAACTCAGCAATGGAAACACCGTGGTTTTTACTGGTCCGAACCTGTTCGACCGTCGTGTCATCATGGCTGGCAAGGGTGGCTCCGTAACGCGCTGCGGCCCCAACCGCCGCCTGTTCGTGCGTTTCGCCCAGCCTTTCCTGAAGGGCGTAAAGAAATTCAGTGTATTCAGGAAAGCCTTCGCGCGACAATCCGTTTTTGCCGCAGACATAGTCTTCGAATTTCTTCAGGTCGCGGAACTGACGCTGACCCGGTGTGTGATCCATCAGGGACACGATGCCGACCTTGTCGTCCGGCCCGAATTCATCCAGTTCCTCGATCAGTGTTTCGGAACAAATCTCGGCGCGCAGGTGGATGTGGTGACTGATCTTGAGGGCGTTGCAGTCGCGCATCTCAAGTATCTCATCCGCCATCCGGCGCGCATATTTGCCGTATCTCTTCCGTGTGTTGGATGTGATCGACCCCACGCGGATCGCATCAAAGACCGTTGTAATTCCAGTCCCGGCGAGTTCCCTGTCATGGGCAATGATCGCCGCGCGGTGTGGCCAGTCGATCTTGGGGCGCGGGCTCATGTGCCGCTCAAGATTGTCCGTGTGCAATTCGATCAAGCCGGGGCTCAGGTAATCGCCTGCGCAATCGATTGCGTTTGTGATCGACACGACACCTTCCGACACGTCCGAGATCTTACCATTTCGCAGAACAACAGTGCCGAGGACAACTTCGGTGGGAAAGACCAGCCTGGCATTCGTAAGAACAGTTTCTTGCGTCATGATGTTTCCGGACCTGAGTGCTGCGGCTTGTACCTGCGTGGTTTCGCGAAACGCCTTGCTTCCATCATCCCGCCCTCGCCGGGTTAAGTGCCGCCACTACCTGCGAAACCGTCTCCTCCAAGGGACCGCTGTTGTCGACCTCCATGCACGGGATATCCATCGGGAACGATCCTGCCGAACGGGCGAGGCGTTTTTCTATTTGATCCGCGTCTTCCCTGCCCCGCGCGGCGAGGCGGGATTTCAACACCTGCGTGTCAGCGGTCAGGGACAGAACCCGAAAATCGGCGAACCGGTTCTGCGCCTGTCGTAAAACGGCCCGCGACAGATTGACCAGCAGCGATCTGCCCGAGGCCAGCGTTGCATCGACCTCGACCGGAATGCCATAGCACAGACCGTGCGCGTGCCAGTCCAGCGCAAAGGCACCTGCGGCCCTGCGGGCGTTAAACTCTTCCCTGGTCACCCCTTCAAACGTCTCCCCGCCGGCATCGGTGGGCCGCGTGATGACGCGTCGTACCGGGCGCAACCGCGGGTCACGTGCCACAATCGCCTCGATCACCGTGTCCTTGCCCACACCGGACGGGCCGACAACTGCGATCAGAACACCCGCCATCAGCTCACTCCCGGAGTGAATTGGGTGACATCGATCTCCCGATCACAAACTGCGGCGCGGGCCGCCTCATCGTGGAAAATCCCGACAATGGCCGCGCCGCGCTGCTTGGCTTCGCGGATCAGAGCCAAGACGGCTCCGCGGTTTTGCGCATCCAGACTGGCTGTTGGCTCGTCCAGCAAGAGCGCCGGGTAGTCGTAGGCAAACCCCCTGGCAATGTTGACCCGCTGCTGTTCGCCGCCCGAGAATGTCGTGGGGCTTAGTGACCAAAGCCGTTCGGGAATGTTCAGCCGCGCAAGCAGCGCCTTCGCCCGTTCACGCGCGCTGGCGAAATCACTGCCCGTCACTAACAGAGGTTCGGCGACGACATCCAGCGTCGAGACCCTCGGCACCACCCGCAGGAACTGGCTTACATAGCCAAGCGAGTTTTTGCGCAAGGCCAGTATCTCTCTCGGCTCCGCGCTGGCGACGTCAACCGCGCCGATCCGAATATGTCCGGACGCCGCAAGGTAGTTGCCATAGAGCATCCGCATTAACGTCGACTTGCCCGCCCCGGATGCGCCAATCAAGCCAACACATTCACCCGGGCCGACGAAGAAGCCCGCCCCCTCCATCACCGAAATCACGGCCGCATCCTGATTGTGCAAAGTGAATGATTTGGAGACGTTTTCAACGGATATCATCGGTTCAGACCTGCAAGACAGAGGAAACAAGAAGCTGGGAATAGGCGTGCTGCGGATCGTCAAGCACCTGATCCGTCAGACCCGTCTCGACCACATGGCCATCTTTCATGACCATAAGCCTATCGGCCAGCAGCCGCACAACGGCCAGGTCATGGGTCACAATAATCGCGCTTAATCCCATCTCGCGCACCAGACCGCGCAGCAAGTCCAGCAGCCGCGCCTGAACACTGACGTCCAGCCCGCCCGTAGGTTCATCCATGAAGACAAGGCGCGGGCCGGTGACAAGGTTACGCGCGATCTGGAGACGCTGCTGCATCCCGCCGGAAAAGGCTGTCGGGCGGTCGTCGATACGGTCTTCGTTAATCTCGACGCGTCCCAGCCAATCGGTCGCCGCCTCCCTGATCTGTCCATAGTGGCGGGAGCCAACTGCCATCAACCGTTCACCGACGTTGCCACCGGCACTTACATTCATCCGGAGCCCATCGCGGGGGTGCTGATGGACAAAGGCCCAATCGGTGCGCGACAACATCCGTCGCTCGGGCTCGCTCATGGTGACCGTGTCGCGCAAGCCATCCGTTCTGGTGTCGAAGCGTACCGCGCCCGTGTCGGGTGTCAGATGCCCGGCAAGGCAATTCAGCAGGGTCGACTTGCCGGACCCGCTTTCCCCGACAATGCCCATCACCTCGCCCGCATAAAGGTCGAAGGATATATTCGAGCAACCAATGCGCTGACCATAAAACTTGGACAGGCCTTCGACCTTCAACAGCGGCGTCATGCTGCATCCTCCCCATACGGAATGCCCTGAGCCCCGACATGACCCTCCCTGCGGCGCGATGAGCAGAAATCAGTGTCCGAACACATGAACAAGCGTCCGCCCTTGTCATCGACAATCAGCTCATCGAGATAGCTGTCTTCGGCACCGCATACATCACATGCGTGATCGGCCTTGGACGCCTCGAAGGGATAATCGTCGAAATCAAGGCTTACGACCTGTGTATAGGGCGGCAATGCGTAAATGCGCTGTTCACGGCCGGCACCAAAAATCTGGATCGCGGCCATCTCCAGCTTGGGGTTGTCGAACTTGGGAATGGGCGACGGGTCCATCACGTAGCGCCCCTCGACCTTCACCGGGTAGGCATAGGCCGTCGCGATCGCGCCATGCTTTGAAATATCTTCGTAGAGCTTTACATGCATCAAGCCGTATTCTTCGAGGCTGTGCATTTTGCGGGTTTCGACCTCCGAAGGCTCCAGAAAGCGCAAGGGTTCCGGGATCGGCACCTGATAAACCAGGATTTGATTCTCGGTCAGAGCCTCTTCGGGAATTCGGTGGCGCGTCTGGATGACGGTTGCCTGCCGCGTTGCCTCTGTTACCGCGACGCCAGCCGTTTTTTCGAAAAACCTGCGGATGGAGACGGCATTGGTGGTATCGTCGGCACCCTGATCGATCACCTTGAACGTGTCATCGGGGATCAACACCGCTGCCGACACCTGCACGCCACCCGTACCCCACCCATAGGGCATCGGCATTTCGCGCGACGCAAAGGGCACCTGGTATCCTGGAATGGCCAAGCCCTTCAGGATCGCGCGGCGGATCATGCGTTTTGTCTGTTCGTCGAGATAGGCGAAGTTGTATTCGGTCATTCCGCGGCCTCCTGCGTGGGCATTGCTTCGCGGCGCAGCTTGCGGATCAATTCCAGTTCGGATTGAAAATCCACGTAATGCGGCAGCTTGATATGTTCGAGAAAGCCCGTCGCCTGAATGTTATCAGCGTGATAAAGCACGAACTCTTCATCCTGCGCCGGGGCGCCGACGTTGTCCTCGCCCAGTTCTTTCCAGCGCAGGGCGCGATCGACCAGCGCCATTGAAATGGCCTTGCGCTCGGACATCCCGAAAACCAGTCCGTATCCCCGCGTGAACTGCGGCGGTTCGGTTTTAGATCCCTTGAACTGATTCACCGTCTCGCATTCCGTCACCTCGATGTCGCCGATCTCGATGGCAAATCCCAGCTCGGGTATCTCCATCTCTACCGGCACGGTACCGATCCTGAGTTCGGCGACAAAAGCATGGTTGCGCGCGTAGCCGCGCTGCGTCGAATAGGCCATGCCCAGAACAAAGCCCTCGTCGCCGCGTGTCAGCGATTGCAGCCGCAGCGCCCGGTCGGCGGGCAGTTCCAGAGGTTCGCGCGTCAGATCGGGCGGCGTTGCGTCAGAGGCATCCTCTTGCTGGACTAACCCCTCGCGGTCCAGAAAGCTCATGATATGTGGCGTCGACGCCGTCTCTGCCCGGGCCTCGGGAGCTTGGGGAGCCTTGCCTTCTGCTGCCAGCTTGAAATCCAGAAGACGGTGCGTGTAATCGAAGGTCGGCCCGAGAACCTGCCCCCCCGGTGCATCCTTGAACGTGGCTGACACCCGTCGGTCGCACGCCATATCATCGGTTGCCACGGGGACAGAAGCGCCAAACCGTGGCAGTGTCGTGCGATATGCCCGGATCAGGAATATCGCTTCGATCAGGTCGCCGCGCGATTGCTTGATCGCCAGCGCGGCAAGATCCGCGTCATAAAGCGACCCCTCCGCCATCACGCGGTTGACCGCGAGCTTCAGTTGTTCACGAATTTGCGCCACGGAGAGCTCGGCGACGGCGGTATCCCCGCGCCGCTCCTCCGCCAGCCAGGCGTGGGCGTTGTCTATCGCCCGTTCGCCGCCTTTGACAGCTACATACATGTGGTCACCTGTGTGGTTCGAGGCAGCGCAGCCAATTGATCTTTATGTGTAAAAAAGTAGTCCAAGCCCAGGGGAAAGCGGGCTGCGTTGCGCTGAAAAGCGGCTGTTTCTGGTAAGGACAAGGCGGATGCGGTCTTGATCCCGGGACCCTTCAGCACCGCACCGCTGGCCGCAAGCGGCCCGCTTTCCACGATCAGCGTCGCGGACCGGTCGGGAAATTCCGGTGTTCCGATCGGGAAGTCATGCGCTGTCAGTTCCGGCCACGTCCCAACCGCAAACTGCGCCCTGTCCGGAGCAACAAACGGCGCGCCGGTGTGAAATGTCACCCAGGCTCGAACAGCCGGCACATCGACCGATGGCGCAAGATAGATCGGCGTTTCCGGATCGCACAATGTCAGGATCAGTACACTGGCCGCCTGCGACAGGGGTGCCGGGCCGCGGGCGCCGTCCAAAGCGGTAATGACCCCGGGACGCGCCATCGCGGTCATGATCTCGCGAAAGGCGCGTGCTGACTGAACCGGTGCATTGCTGAATCCACCCTCAAGTGTTTGCGTCTGCATCAGTCTTCACCCCGCACCATTGTGAAGAAATCAACCTTGGTTGCTGCGGCTTTCGAGGCGCGCGCTTGCTGACGCGCCTGTGCCAGTTCTTGCAACGGGTCCAAGATGATCGCCCGGACCGATGCCGATGCTGTTGATTGCATCAAGGCATCGACGAGGGCGCAGTGCAGCGCCTTGTCAGGATCGCGCCCTTGCACGTAGGCATGACCGTCCTCACCGGTTTCAAGCTTGACCGAGCACCGGGTGATGGTCATCTCCCCCAGGTTGAAGGCTGATCCGACGGCACCGCTGCGACCGCGCACCATCACGCTGCCAACTTCCGGCGCACGCAGGATGCTGTGGCCCGGTGTCGCCCCATAGGCCGACCAAAGCCGCTTCAAATCAGGCGCGCGACATTTCGCCAGCAGGCTCATCCACGCTTTGCGCTCCGCATCCGGATCTGTGCTCATCATCTAGACACCTTGTCGATTTGTCTACTTTACTATACAACTAGACAAATCATCGGTGATTCCGTTGAAAGACGCAAGCCCGGCAACTGTGAATTTTTGGTGACAACATGGCCCGCACACCCATTTGGAAATCGATCACCGAAGCTCTGAAAGCAGAGATCGCAAAAGGACAATACGTGCCGGGTGACAAGCTCCCGACAGAAGCCACCCTGTCCTCGCGGTTCGGCGTGAACCGGCATACGGTCCGGCACGCGCTCAAATCGATGTCGGACGAGGGGATCGTACATGCCCGACGCGGCGCCGGTGTCTTCGTGACGCAAGTCCCGACCGACTACCCGATTGGCAAACGCGTGCGCTTTCATCAAAACCTGATCTCCGCAGGGCGGGTGCCGGCAAAGGAAATCCTCTCGCTGGAGACGCGGCTGGCAAATCCGACCGAGAGACACACCCTGCACCTCGGCGCAGACGACATGGTGCATGTTTACGAAGGCCTGTCCCTGTCCGATGGTCAGCCCGTTGCGGTTTTCCGCAGTGTGTTTCCCGCCCGGCGGTTTCCGAACATTCTTTTGCATCTGCAGCAAACCAAATCGGTGACCGAAGCCGTTCGCAGGGCTGGGGTGACGGATTACACGCGCGCCTCGACCCGGTTGAAAGCCAAACGCGCGACGGCGACACAGGCATTGCATCTGCGGATCAGCGAAGGCGCGCCGATCCTGCACACAACCGGTGTAAATGTCGATCTGGACAACCGGCCCATTGAATTCGGGGAAACCTGGTTTGCCGGGGACCGCATTACCCTCACCCTCGACGCGGATTAACCTTCTCGTCACATGGCCGATACATCCAGCTGCTAAACACACCGGAAAACAACTGTGAGCAGCAGAAATGAAACAGCATGTCCAGCCTTTGCGCCTGATCGGCGCTCACGTCCTGCGCGATGGCGACATCGCCTCCGGTGAGATTTGTATCGAGGAGGGTCGGATTCGCGATCATAGCACCTCGGCCCGGTCGCAAACGCTGACCCTGTCCGGATATTACTTGTTGCCTGGCATCATTGATCTGCATGGCGATGCGTTTGAACGCCATATCGCGCCACGACCGACGGCCCCCTTCCCGCTTGAGATGGGGCTGGTCGGAACGGATCGCGACGCGGCGACCAGCGGTGTCACAACGGCCTGGATGGCGCAAAGCTGGTCATGGGAAGGCGGGATGCGCGGGCCCGATTTTGCAGAACAGTTCCTGACGGCACACCGGGTATACAAAGCGCAGATGCTGACCGATCTACGGGTGCAGCTGCGCTGTGAAACGCACACGATGGACACCCGCGCACGGCTGATCGAGGCCGTGAAGCAACATGGTGTGGGATATGTCGTCTTCAACAACCATCTGGACGAAGCGACCACACTCGCGGCCACGCATCCGGACCAGATCCGCGATTGGGCCAAACGCGCCGGGCGAACACCGGAAGAGCATATGGCATTGGTCAACGGCATGCAGGCGCGGTCGGCGGAAGTGCCAAGGTATCTGTGTGACCTGGCGACCGCGTTTGACCAGCAGGGGGTAAAATACGGCAGCCATGACGACCCGGATGCGCGGACCCGCGAGCGCTACGCGATGATCGGTGCGAAGATCTGCGAATTTCCAACCCATGTCGATGCGGCGGCGGCTGCGAAATCCTGGGGCGATCCGGTGCTGATGGGGGCGCCCAATGTGGTGCGCGGCGGCTCGCAGGCTGGTAACATCAGCGCGATGGTCCTGATCCGCGAAGGCCTGTGCACGGCACTGGTGTCGGACTTCCACTACCCGACGCTTGCGCGCGCCGCCTTCCGCATCGCCGACGATGGCGTCCTGCCGCTTGCCTCGGCCTGGGCCCTGATCTCGGCCAGACCGGCGCGGATCATGGGGCTGGAAGACCGCGGAGTGATCGCCGAAGGCAAACGGGCGGACCTCACGATCATCAATGCCGAAACACGCCAGATTGAGGGCACGATGGCGGCCGGGCGCTGGTCCTACATTTCGGCAGAACTCGTCAACCGCCTGTCGCATCCGCAAAAGCCACATCGAATTGCCGCCGAATAACTACGCGTATTTTTCCAGAAATGAGACTGCGGAAAGGGTGCGGAAATCCTCCAGCGCCGCCCGCAGACGGTCATGCGGCCAGTCCCACCACTCAAGCGTCTGCATCGCACCGGCAACCTCTTCCGGAAACCGGCGGCGCAGGGGCTTGGCGGGAATACCCGCGACAATCGTGTAGGGGGCAACATCCTTGGTCACGATCGCGCCACCTGCCACAACGGCACCGTGACCAATCGTCACCTCGGGCCGTACCTGCGCGCCGTGCCCGAGCCATGTATCATGCCCGATGGATGCGCGGCGCCTGCGCCGATGCGCGAACCACTCGGTATCGGGGGCCGCGTCATCGAAATAATCTCCGGAACGGTAGTGAAAGTGATGCAGGCTGGCTTTCTCCATAGGGTGATCGGTTGCGCCGATCCGCACGTAACTCGCGATGTTCGAAAACTTGCCAATCTCGGCATTGGCGATATCCGCATATCGGTCGCAATAGGAATAATCTCCTACCTCTGAATAGGCGACCCGGGAACCCCGGCCAATTTCCACGAAACGGCCGAAGTGGCTGTCTGTAATGTCACAGTCAGGGTGCAAAAATGGGGCAGTGTCACTCAGTCGTGGCATCAGTGACCACCCGCGCCGCCCTTGATCAGCTTCCCCCTGAGCCATCCGGAGAATGTGTCCATCGCCATGACCATCAGGATGATCAGGATGATGTAATATGTCACCTCTTCCCAATCCTTTTGAGTGATGATTGCCTGCGTCAGCAACAGACCGATGCCGCCGCCCGTGATCGCGCCGATAATGGTGGCCGACCGCGTGTTGCTTTCGAGGTAGTACAGGACCTGGCTCAACAACACCGGCGTGATCTGAGGGATGACGCCGAACCGATGACGCTGCATCGGTTTCGCGCCGGTCGATGTGATCCCCTCGATCTGTTTGCCATCCACGTTTTCCAGCGCTTCGGAAAAGATTTTTCCGAATGTGCCGGTATCGGTCAACATGATGGCGAGCGACCCGGTCAACGGTCCGGGTCCGAAGGCGCGGCTGAGGATGATGGTCCAGATCAGCCCGTCAACGCCCCGCAGGAAGTCAAACAACCGCCGGACTACGAAACGCGCACTGCCAAGTGGTGTGAAATTCCTCGCCGCCACAAAAGCGACGGGCAAGGCGATCATCGCCGCCCCAAAAGTCCCCAGGAAAGCCATCAGAACAGTCTCGGCCAAGGCCCATGCCACGTCTGAATGACGCCACATCTTGTTAGACCAGAACTCCTGCCAGATCGCGGCATATTCTCCCGATGATACAAGCTGGGCAAAGCTCTTGCCATGGAACGGACTGTCGAGCGTGAAGAAGAAGAGCTCCCACCCGGTGAAGTACCGGAAGACTTCGGTCCGGTTCCGGGTGATCGTGAGGCGCCCCGCGTCGGTTGTTATCGAGATCCGGTTTTTTGATGCATTGATCCACTCAGGCGTCTCGCCGGCAGGCAAAACGGCATTGACGCCGCGCTTGCCCGGCGTTGCGGAAATAACCCCATAGCCTGGCACCGTGTAGCTCACATCCGGGCCAAGGGTCACAATATGCCCGTCGCCAAGGTCGACGGAAGTGTTATCGCCGAGCTGAACCCAATCCGGGCTGTCGCCCTGCGCGTATCTTCCCTTCTTTTCGCCCTCGATCGCGATGGTGATGTTGCCGGTCCGGTTATCCTGGGTGACATGGGTTTTGTAGCTGTAAGTGTCGCTGACCAGCGTTGTCATGTTCGACACGCTCACCCGGTCTTTCAGACCCGCCATGTCGAAGGCTACGAAGACATAGGCCAGATAGGCAAAGATCGCTGCGGGCAGGGCAAAGGCCTGCAGGCGTTTTATCACGAACAGCCGACCGGTTTGCTGCTTGATCACCAGGGCGCTCATTGTCTGGCTCCCTTCACCCGGGCTCCGTGTGTCAGGCGATCTCGCAGATGGCTGGATAACTGATCGACAAGGACAATCGTGGCGAACAGCAAAAGGAAGATGGCTGCGGCTTCGTCAAGCTTGCCCTGCCCCCACGACATCGTGTTACGCAGATCATACCCGATACCGCCTGCCCCCACAAAGCCGAGGATTGCAGACGCGCGGATGTTGATTTCAAACCTCAGCAGCGCGTAGCTGAGGTAATTTGGCGCAACCTGCGGCACAACACCGAGGAACATCCGTTGCAGCCATGACGCACCAACTGATGCCAAACCCTCAACCGGTTTGAGCGAGGCGTTCTCATTCACTTCCGAAAAGAGTTTGCCCAGGGCCCCCACCGTGTGCAGCGCGATTGCGATCATTGCCGGTACCGGGCCGCCTCCGAGCAGGAAAATAAGGATCAATGCAATCACGATCTCCGGTACCGCGCGCAGAATGTCCAACACGCGACGCACCGGTCCCGTGATCCATCCCACCGGCGCCAGACCCCGCGTCGCGAGCAGCGACGCGATGAGGCCGAGAATTGCGCCCAGAAGCGTGGCCGCACCCGCGATGTTGATTGTCTCAAGGAGCGAGGGTGCGTATTTCAGAAAATATCCCGGAAGCAGATGCGCGCGCGTGACGGCCTCGCTCACCACGTCGCCGGGGAAATCCAGAATATTGTGCCAACCCTGCCAGAAGCCACCCGCGTTACGCGCATCGGCGGTATAAAACCCCAGCATCATCAGGGCCACGAACAGGATCAGGAGGATCATGTTCATGACGCGTTTTGCGCGCATCTGCCCAAGGTAGTCCGTTTGAATCTGTGCTACGTTTTCCGCCACTGTCGCGCCCCCAACATGATGCAGGCCCCGGCAACACACCGAGGCCCGCAGATTATTATTCGTCGCGAAAAATCAGTTCGATTTTGCCTTGCGCGCTTCCACGATGGACACATAGGCCTCATGTGTGATCGGATCGAAACCCAGGCTCTCGCCCGCTGCCACGCCGTAGGCACAGTCAGCATCGGCTTCGTAAAGACCATCAACCAGCGCGGTCATCTTGGCCTTGACCTCTTCGGGCAACACGGACCGCAGCACGACAGGACCTTCCGGGATCGGTTTGGAGCGCCAGATTTCAACCAGGTCGTTCATATCGACGAGACCGGCATCCACCGCCTTGCGCAAGGCACCGGAGTTATACCCGTCTTCCCACTCGCCCTGGCCGTCAGCCCAGGTGACGCCACCGTTCACATCGCCGTTGTTCACCGCGACGATGGTCTGCTCGTGACCGCCCGTGAACTTCACTTCGCCAAAGAAGTCGCCGGATTCCATGGTGGCCCCCGTCGTCTGCGGAATCTCGATGGAGGGGATCAGATAGCCGGATGTGGAGTTGGGATCGCCGAAGCCGAAGACCTTGCCCTTCATGTCATCGAGAGAGGCAATGCCACTGTCCCTGCGGGCAAAACCGATGGAGTGATACCCGTAGGATCCATCAAGGTTGATTTTCACCAGAACAGGCTCAACCGCCTCCGGGTCCTGAATGTGCACGGCGGCATAGCTGGAAGCGCCAAGCCACGCCATATCGATGGTACCGCCCAGCAGGCCCTGGATTACGCCATTATAATCGGCCGGCGCAAAGAGCTTGGTTTCTACGCCAAGGGCCTCGGATGTGTAGTCGGCCAAACACTGGTAGCTGTTCAGACGGTCTTGAGCGTTTTCACCGCCCAGGATCCCGATGCGGAATTCCGTGATGGCACCGCCTTCTGCCACGGCAGAAGTTGCCAGCGCAGACGTGGTAAGAGCAGCAGCAAGGATGTGTTTCATGTTTTTCTCCGTTTGAAACAAAAAAGCTCTGCCATCGGGCAGAGCGGGGAATTCAGGCGTATTCGCGATCCAGCGTCTGGATTTCCGTCGACGTGGCCGCCTCCGAAAACGATGTATCGGCGCCGTAAATTTCGCGGGCCATGGAGGTGGTCAGCTGCTCGGGCGTGCCGTCGAAGACAATTTTGCCGTCCCGCATGCCAACAACCCGGTCGCAATAGCGACGCGCGGTGTCCAGCGTGTGCAGATTTGCGATTACCATGCGGCCGTCTTCTTCGTGGATGCGCCTCAGGGATTGCATGACAACCTGAGCATTCATCGGGTCCAGAGACGCAATAGGCTCGTCCGCGAGGATGATCTTGGGGTCCTGCATCAGCGCGCGGGCAATCGCCACGCGCTGCTGCTGACCGCCCGACAAGGCCTCGGCGCGTTTCGGAGCATGCTCGGCAATGCCCAGCCGGTCCAGAATATCGATCGCCTTATGCACATCGGAGGCCGGATACATGTTGAACATCGTCGCTAGCGTCGAACGGCGGTTCAGCGTGCCGTGCAGCACGTTGGACACGACATCCATTCGTGGCACAAGATTGAATTGCTGAAAGATCATCGCACATTGGGATTGCCAGTTGCGCTTGGCCGCGCCGACCAGCGCCGTTACGTCATTGCCTTCGAAAACGATCTGGCCCGAGGTTGCGTCCGTCAGCCTGTTGACCATGCGCAGCAGCGTCGACTTACCAGCGCCGGACCGTCCGATAATCCCGATCATCGACGGTTTTGCTACCTGCAAATTCGCGTCCTGGACCGCCTTGTTCCCGCCAAAAGACTTGGTCAGATTCGTGAGTCTCAGCATACAACCCTCTTTCAATTGCGGGCTGTGTAGAGTTCGTGTTCTTCAGATTTGTATCAAAAAAACGAAGGTTCTATGACATGTCACCCATGCTGACCTGTTAGCTTATTCGTCGTCATGGTTTCAAAAGTCGCAAATAAATCCCGGCATGGGTCCTGCGAAGGGCTCGCAGGGCGCTGAAAGCACCGCAGACGAAAGAGACGCCCTGCACTATTTTACAACGCTCAGGATTCTGTTGAACCAGTTTCGATGCTTAATTCCCTTTTGCCCGGCGCCGGGTCCTACGATGTAAGCAGGTTCTCCGTCTCCAGCCTGTGCCAATCGAAAACGACCCCCGTACCCGGAATTTCGGGCGCGATTGCGCGGTGATTTTCGACAACAAGGGGGCGCTCGGTGTACTGATCAATCGGGAATGAATGCACTTCGATCAGGCCGGCGTTTTTGCGCCCCGAAACAAGGCTCACATGAAGTTCCTGCATGCCGTGGCTACAAATCGGCAGCCCGTGTTTTTCAGAGAGTGCGGCCACCTGCAGAAAGCCGGTGATCCCACCGCAGTTGGACGCGTCAGGCTGAATATAGCTCAGCTTGGCCTGCTCGAACGCATATTGAAACTCATGGATCGTGTGCAGGTTTTCACCCATGGCAAGGGGCATGCCTGTCGCTTCGGCGATCTTGGCAAACCCCTTGTAATCGTCCGGAATCGTTGGTTCCTCGAACCACAGCAGATTAAATGATTCAAATGCCCGGGCGGCTGAAATCGCCTGATCCACCGAGAAGGCGTAATTGGCATCCACCATGAAATTCACAGCCGGACCAATGAGGTCCCGCACCGCCGCAATGCGTGATACGTCTTCGTCCAGCGACGGCAACCCGATCTTGATCTTCACGCCGTCAAAGCCGCGCTCCAGATATCCCTGAACGCTGGTCAGCAGCTTGGGCAGATCAAACCCAAGATCAATGCCGCCGCAATAGGCCCGACAACTGCGCGCAGCCCCCCCGGCCATCTGCCAAAGCGCCTGTTCGCGCCGTTTGCCGCGGGCATCCCACAGGGCAATATCCACCGCGGAAATCGCGAAGGATGCGATGCCACCCCGCGCAACGTAGTGTACATGCCATTGCATCGCCTCGTACAACGCCTCGACGTCATCACCGTTCTGTCCTTCCAGAAACGGTTTCAGATCGTGATCGATCATCGCGGCAATCGCATGCCCGCCCTTGCCGCCCGTATAGGTGTAGCCCGTTCCGGTGCTTCCGTCATCAAACCGCATGGTGACAGTGATCAGTTCAAAGAAATGGTGGTCGCCATGTTTGGCATCCACCAGAACCTCCGCCAGCGGCAGTCTAAAAAGGCGCGTCTGAACCTCAAGGATCTTGATCATCTTCAATCTCTTCCAGTGTGGCGCAGGATGAATTCCACGTGACGTCACCCGTCCCGACGGCTCACCCGACAGCATGCAGTCACTGTTGCGATGAAACGCGGTTTTCGCAAGGTGGTGATGCCCTGGGTACGGCGCAGATCTTGCGCCACACCGCCACATCCTTGCGACCGAAAAGGGCGCGCTTGTCAGCGACTTGTCCGAGATCATTCCCCTTGAGGTCATGCTGCATCGCCCGCCAAGCGTCCGGCTGGATTGTTGACAGTGCCCGCAAGGTTCAGGCAGAATTTTCGAACACCCTCATGCGTCGCCCGCATGGTACAGATAAGTGAGCCCATATGCAGATAGAATTACTCTACGGACGTGATGGGCTAACACTGGAAATGCCAGCCGGGGCTGACACGCACCTCATCGAGAAACCAGCCTTTCCGAAGGCAAAAAAGCCCGGTGAACAGATTGCCGACGCCTTTGAAAACCCCTATGGCTCAGCGTGTCTTGCCGATTTGTGCAAGCATAAGTCCTCTGCCTGCATCCTGATCTGCGACATCACGCGCCCGGTTCCCAATCACCTGTTCCTGCGGCCTATGATTGAAACCATGGTCGCGAACGGCATTCCCCTGCCCGCCATTTCAATCCTGATCGCCACCGGGTTGCACCGCCCGAACGAAGGCGCCGAAATGGCCGAACTGGTCGGTGACCCCTGGGTGTTGGACAATGTCCGCGTCGAAAACCATTTTGCCCTCGTTGATGCGGACCATGTGGACCTCGGCATCACGGAAGGCCGCGGTGTGCCGATCAAACTTGACCGCCGGTTTGTGCAGGCCGACCTGAAAATTGCCACGGGACTGGTCGAGCCCCATTTCATGGCCGGATTTTCAGGCGGGCGCAAAGTCGTGGCCCCCGGCGTGGCGCATCACGAAACCATCCGCACCTTTCATTCTGCCCGCTTCATGGAGGATCCGGCGGCGCGTGAATGTAATCTCGCAGGTAACCCCCTGCACGAGGAGCAGTTGGAAATCGTGCGCAAACTCGGGGAGGTCTTCGCGCTCAATACGGTGATCGATGACAAGCGAAACCTCGTGTTCTGCAGCTTTGGAGAAATCATCGAAAGCCATCTGGCGGCAGTGGAGTTTGTTCGCGGATACACCGAAATCCCGGTGGGCAGGAAGTTCAAGACCGTTGTCACCTCATCGGCCGGCTACCCGCTGGACCAGACCTATTACCAGACTGTCAAAGGGATGGTGACCCCGCTGGACATTCTGGAAGACGGCGGCACACTGATCGTTGCATCCCACTGCGCCGAAGGAATTGGATCGCAGCATTTCCGGGCCGCGCAGGAGCGTCTTGTGGCACTTGGCCCTGATGCCTTTCTGCAAACGCTGATGGCCAAGGACTTTGCGGATGTGGATGAATGGCAAACGGAAATGCAGCTCAAACCCATGCGCGTGGGTCGGATCCAGCTTTTCACCGAGAACCTGTCGGACGATGATTTCAGGATCACAGGGGTTGATCGCGTATCTGATTTATCCACAGCCATTGCCAGTAGCATGGCTCAGCATGGTGACAAAGCCGTCGCGGTCATCCCCGAAGGCCCCTACGTCGTGCCGAAATCGGAACCGGCGCGACAAGCATGAGCGATCACATCCACCTCGATGTCACGGGCGGTATCGCGGGTGACATGTTCCTCGCGGCGATGCTGGCTGCGTTTCCGCACATGCGGCAGCAGATGGAAGACGACCTGCGCGCCGCAGGCGTGTGGGCGCAGGTGACCATCGCGGTCGAAGACGTCCGCGAGATGGGCTTTGCCGCAACGCGTGTCACCGTACAAACGGCTGGCTCCGCGCCGCCGACATCTCATTGGCGGGACATACGGGCCTTCATAGAAAACAGCAGGCTGCGCGCGGCCGTCAGCAAACGGGCTGTTGAAATCTTTGCCGAACTGGCGGCAGCTGAAGCAACATGCCACGGGGTCGCGCCAGACGACGTGCATTTTCACGAGATCGCTGATTGGGATTCCCTTGCAGACATCATCGGCGCTGCGTCTCTGATCGAGCAGGCCGGTGCGCCGCGATGGTCGGTGAGCGCATTGCCGCAGGGCAGCGGGCGTGTCAAAACCCGGCACGGCCTTGTGCCGGTTCCACCCCCCGCCACCGCTGAATTGCTGCAGGGATATTCGTTGTTCAGCGATGGCGTCGACGGCGAGCGGATCACGCCCACGGGGGCGGCAATCCTGAAATATCTGTCCCCGAGCCAAGGCGCATTGGGGCCCGTGGGCACGCTCGGCCACAGTGGAACGGGTGCGGGACACAGGCAATTGCAGGGCATCCCGAACATTCTGCGGCTTCTGGTCTTTGACGCCCCGGCAATGTCCGGCGACACGGTACACCTGATCCGGTTCGAAATCGACGACATGACACCCGAAGAAATTGCCGTGGCGCTTGACCGTATCCGACTGGAAGCAGGCGTGCTGGATGCCAGCTACACGATCGGGTATGGCAAGAAAGGTCGGGTTCAGTTCAGCCTGTCCGTCATCTGTGCGCCGCCGATGCACGACCGGGTCGTTGAAACCTGTTTCTCGGAGACGAGCACACTCGGCCTGCGCCTTGAAACTGTCGCCCGCTACAGACTGAACAGGCGCAAGGACACGATCTCAGGACTGCCGGTCAAATCGGTCGATCGGCCTGCTGGTGCGACCGCCAAGGTGGAAAGCGACGCCTTGGCACGGACGAAAACCCTTAAGGCGAGGCGCGCCCTCGCGGCGGAAGCGGAACACGACCATGACTGATCCCTCGGCCCGGCTGGACGGGCACCTCAGATCCATCAGCAAGCTCACCATAGCGGTCAGTGGCGGGGTTGACAGCCTGACGCTGGCATATGCCGCGTCGCGATGCATCGAGGATGTCGCCTGTGTTCACGCAGTGTCGCCCGCAGTGTCACCATCGGCGACAGACCGGGTCAGGGCACATGCCGACAAACACGGCTGGCACCTTGACATCATCGACAGCGGAGAATTTGCAGATCCATCCTATCGCGCAAACCCGCACAACCGGTGCTATTTCTGCAAGTCGAATCTCTATGGCACGATGCGCCGGGTAGTCGACGGCCCCATCGCGGCTGGCACAAACACCGATGATCTGGGCGAATATCGCCCCGGACTGATCGCGGCGGATGACCATCACGTCGTACATCCCTTTGTTGACGTGGGGCTGGCAAAAAGCGACGTGCGGGCCATCGCCGGTCACTTCGGTTTGTCAGACATCGCGGAACTGCCCGCACAGCCTTGTCTGGCCAGCCGGATCACAACCGGGATTGCCATTGAGGTTTCCGACCTGCGATTTGTCGACCGCGTCGAGGGGATGCTCCGAAAATCCTGCGGTGTGACGGATGTGCGCTGCAGGATCACCGAGACAGGCGTTGTAATCCAATCCAACGTACCTTTGCCCGAGGCATCGCTTGAAAAAGCCCGACAGCTTTGCCTGGCGACCCGGCGGAGATTCGTTGGATGGCAGCCCTACCGGCGCGGCAGCGCTTTTGTTGTGCCAATTTCCTGATGGAGCGCCACACGATCTTTGACTGGTCCCGCAAGGCGCGCACGGGCATTCCGGAAGCGGTTTTTGCCGAAAGCAAATCCGATGCGCAGCTTCGCGACATCATTCAGGCGCATCAGGAACGTAAGGTGCCTCTGCTTGTCACCCGGTTGTCCGGCGATCAGATCGAGGCCTTGAGTGACCTTCCCCTTAATGTCGACCCTCTTGCCCGCACGGCAACGCTGCTGAAATCCGCACCACCGCCGCAAGCACCGCAGATCATGGTCGTGACGGCTGGCACATCCGATCTCGCCGTAGCACGAGAAGCGGCAAACAGCGCCGAATTCATGGGGCTGCGGGTCAGGATAATCGCGGATGTGGGCGTCGCCGGCCTGTGGCGGTTGGAAAAACACCTGCCGGACCTCGCCCGCGCCCGGCTCATCGTGGCCGTTGCCGGGATGGAGGGTGCCTTGTTTCCAGTGGTGGCGGGACTGGTTGCGGCACCGGTTATCGCGGTGCCAACCTCTGTCGGCTACGGGGTGGCCAAGGATGGGTCCGTCGCGCTTGGCTCTGCCCTCGGCACCTGCGCGCCCGGTGTTGTCTGCGTCAATATTGACAACGGGTTTGGTGCCGCTGCCGCCGCGGCAAAGATCCTTCTGGCCCCCTGAAACCCTTAACCATCAGGCATATTCGTCATGCCGCCGTACCCAGGCCTGCGCATATGGCAAATCTGCCTCGTCGCGACCGTTTGGCGTCAGATCCAGCAAATTATATGCGCCGTTTAAGATGTCCAGCCCCCGACCGTAGGTGGAATAACTATGCGCCACGCGCCCGTCGTTCAGTTTGTAGAAAACGCTCAAGCCCGGGCTTTCGCCAGCGTAAGGTTTCTTTCCGTAGTTATAGGAGTTTCCATCCATATCTGCTTGCGTTGGAAAGCTGACGCCAAAATCCTCGCCAAAACTGGTGTTCAGCGCGGAAACCCATGGAATGGTCCACCCCATACGCGCGCGATAGGCCTCAAGCGTTGCAAGCGGCGCGTTCGAGGCGAGCACCAAAGCCGTGTTGCGCGCGGCAAGATGCGTTTCGATTCCTTCGAAATTATCAACAAAGAAGGAACAGCTCGGGCAACCGCTTTCCCATTCAGGACCATACATGAAATGGTAGACCAAAAGCTGCTCTTTATCGGCGAACAAATCCGGCAGGGACTTCTCCCCCTCCACCGTCGCAAACCTGTAAGGCGTGGTAATTTCGACCATCGGGAGGTCGCGGCGTGCATGTGATAGAGCGTCGCGGTCCCGTGTGAAGTTTTTCTCCTTTTCCAGCAGCTTCAAGCGCTGCGACAGCCAGTTTTCACGGCTCACAAGATTTGGCATCGGGGCAACTCCTTCTTAGGATGGCAGAGATCGCGGACTCTGTGCATGTCAGTTACTCAACAATTGTGTTGACTATTTCATCGCAACCACTTAGTCAACATAAATGTTGAGTATTGCGAGGTAATATGACTGATCTGAACGCTGTTTTCTCCGCTCTGGGGGACGAGACGCGCAGGGCGATCCTGATGCGGCTGGCCGAAGGTGAGCTACCCCTGTCCCGCATTGCCGCGCCCTTTGACATGTCCCAGACCGCCGTGACCCGGCATGTGCATGTCTTGGAGGACGCGGGCCTTGTGACCGTTGAAAAGCGCGGGCGGGTACGCCATTGCGCATTGACTGCCGCACCGATGAGCGATGCAGTGTCCTGGCTGGAAAGCTACCGGCCATTCTGGGTGGAGCGCCTCGACACTCTGGCGCTTATGATTGCACGAGAGACAAACAATGATTGACCTGCTGACATCACCGGCCGGTAAAAACCCCGTTGTCATCAGCGCTGTTTTTCCTGCCTCCTCAGAAAGGCTTTTTGATGCCTGGACACAGGCGGACGATCTGCGGCGATGGTTTGGAAATGATCCCTCCGATCTGTCTGCCATCGAACTGGATTTGAAAGTTGGTGGGCTCTGGCGGTTCCACATGCGCACCACCTCCAACAAGTCGGAATGTCTCGAAGGCCACTATATCGAAATCCGGCGGCCCCGGAGGCTTCGATTTAGCTGGACCCATGTGGTCGTGACCCATGATGATGTTGTGAAACACACACCGCCATCGCAGGTGGATGTCCAGTTTGAGCCGATGGGCGCCGCCACCCGTCTGACGTTGGAGCATAAAGAGATTTCGACCCGCTCTGGCCGGCTCGGGGTTGGCACCGGATGGCACAACAGCCTGAAGGCGCTGTCCCATCTGTTGGGCGAAACGGTCTGACCTGCTCCCCTGAAAAGTCCTTCATTTATGGGTAGCCTGTTCTCCAACAG
>NZ_JAHXDN010000017.1 GCF_019375555.1 Roseobacter insulae | reverse complement strand
TCCATGATCCACATCTTCGCGATCAGGTGCTGGCTGAATTGAGTCCAGACCCTAGGTCTTTCGGTTGTGGCGACAGATGAACCATTTTCCGGGTCACCACGCGACAATTGGATAGTATTTCTCCTTCTGGCCCGAGTTTGCTCTGGCCCGCTATCGGCCCGACCTCGTACCGAGGCAAACAGATCGTAACCGTTGGATAGACCCCACCTTTTAAATCTGTCGGGATTTTGCGCGTCTTTTGCCGAACAGTAATAGCACGTCGGGAGATCGTGAGATGGTATCATCAACGAAGCTGTATTTGTCCTCCGACAGAGGTGGCGAGGTTGTCTGTGATGGTTTGGGGCGGCATTGCATGTTGAATCAATAAGGTGAGAGGTACCGTGTGCACTCTGAGTGCAGTGTGAAACCGGCTTATGGTGCGCTATATCGCGAATTTGGCGGTTGCGCGGATTTGGTCAAATTGAAGCGGTTTCGAACCAGAATGACCGGCTGATCTTTCAGAGCCTGTAGTGGCGGCAGAACGGCTTCAGCCATGTTGGGTGCCGATGATCACTTCGCAAGGCTTTGCGTACGTCGAGTGCAGCTGCCAGAAGGCTGCTTTAATTGCGAGGATGTCAAATCGTAAGCACCAACGGGCAATGATCTGAAACTTCTGGATCGTAGATCACATCGAATCC
>NZ_JAHXDN010000016.1 GCF_019375555.1 Roseobacter insulae | reverse complement strand
TGCGGACAAACCTGCCGTTTGACTGTTGGACGATAACGGCTGCAGGCAACCCCAAAACGCTCGGTTCTTGGATCAAAATAACTGAAACTGCTTACTTTCGCGACCTGCACAAATCGGACGCCCATATATGTCTGGAATAGCCGGTTCTCAGAGACGCCAAAAGATCGAGCGCAAAGCATTTTATCGGTACTTGTTCGACACGCGACACTTTGTAGAAAACAAATTGTACATCATCACCGTTTAGTGTGGTCGTAAAAGTAACACTGCGTATTGCTGGATCTTGGGTATCGAGCTCTTCATAGATTGGTGCAAGTTCAGCCTGCCAAGGCGCGGATATTACGTCAGTCCACTTTTCCAAAAGAAAAACGAAAACATCTGCTTTGGCGAGGTCCGTGGTGAAGCCGCGATGCGCGACCAGGCCATGACTGTCATTTTCTACAAGACGCTCGACAAAGCTCTCCCGGACATCTTCATTTCCGAACACGAACAATGACGCTTCGCGTCTCAGAATGTCCGAAAAACCTGGCCCTGCGTCCGCGAACGATGTCGATCCGACTCCGAAAACCAGTAAACACAAGATTTGCCGAACGAATTTTCTCGGAACATCGGACATGTGGTAGGTAGAGCACTTTCGCATCATTCTGCAAGCCATCTGTTTGTTTCAACTTCACGAATTAAGCAGCGGAAACCACCCTTTTTTGTACGTTCGTGCGAGGCGCAGCATCGGTAACTAAGGGCTCA
>NZ_JAHXDN010000015.1 GCF_019375555.1 Roseobacter insulae | reverse complement strand
TCCCCTGAGTTTGCGGGTGATACGGGGCACCTCGGACATGATCAATCTGCCGATCCTCCAGCCACTCGGCCAACTCGCTGGAGATGTCACTGGCCCCGTTGGCGCTCAGCAGCCGTGGCTTGTGAACGCCGGTCGCCCGATCACAGCCCGAAGCCTGCAACGCGAGATCCAGCGTGTCGGTCACATCACCCGTCTTCATCGTTGTGCACAGCTTCCAGGCGATGATGTAGCGGCTGTAGTCGTCCAGGATCGTCGACAGATAGAACCAGCCCCAGCCGTTCGCCATTGGTCTCGAACACATGGCGACACAATGGCTCACCCTTGAGATAGGTGAAGTCGGTCTGCCAGAGCTGATTAGGTCGCGTTGTCTTGTCCCGAAACGCGTCTGCGGCCGACAGAACGACGTAGGCCGGGTTGGTGATCAGGTCGTAGGACTTGAGGATGCGACAGACCGAAGCCTCTGACACAAAGTACTTATTCGTGTCGGTGAAGCGCACGGCCAGCTCGCGTGGCGACAGATCGCTTTCTCTCAAGGCCAGCTCCTTGACCTTCTCCCGAACCGGCTCGGGAATGCGGTTCCAGACCCGTGACGGCTTGGGTCTACGATCCTCAAGCGCCTCAGGGCCACCCGACAGATACCGGTCATACCAGCGATAGAAGGTGGTTCTGGGGATGCCCAACTTGTCCAGCGTGCGTTTGGTCGGGAGATGCGAACCTTCGACGAGGCGGATGATCTCCAGCTTTTCGGATGCAGGATACCTCATGCGTCTTCGTCCCCATCTATTACCCGGCGGGTGAATGCCTTGCATTCACTGAGAGGGCGCGATCATGCTTTTTTGAGCAACCGCAGCTCAAGGGCCTGCTCGGCGACGACCTCCTTCAGATCACGTGCCTCGCGGCGCAGGTCTTTAACCTCGCTTGACGTTGCCGCCCGAGCAGTGTCGCCTGCCAGGCGCTTCTTTCCAGCTTCAAGGAACTCCTTGGACCAGCTGTAATCGAGGCTCTGGGCAACACTCTCTCGCCGACACAGCTCGGCATTCGACCATTGTCCTCGGACCAATGGCGGACAAGGTCTCATTG
>NZ_JAHXDN010000014.1 GCF_019375555.1 Roseobacter insulae | reverse complement strand
GATGGATTCACAAACGAAGTGCAAATTCTTTACGAATACAGAGAGTTGCATGGAGTATGAAGAATGGGAAGCCACTACTGTCATCTGAAGCTGGACGAACGACGCAAGCTTGCAAAGTGGCTGGAAGCCAAAATGCCGATTTCTGAGATCGCGGATAGATTGGGTCGCGACCCCTCCACGGTTTACCGGGACATCAAGCGGAACCGATATACGGACACCGAGTTGCCAGAACTGAACGGCTACTACGCGTTGAATGCACAGGACATGTACGAGAAGCGCCGCGCGATCCATCGTAAGATGATCAGGCACCCCGAGGTGAAGACTGCCGTTGAAGACCGATTGAAGGCTGGCTGGTCACCAGAACAGATCGCAGGCCGGATGCGGTTGGAGCGCCATCCGATCCGGGTCAGTCACGAGACGATCTATCGTTTCGCCTATTCCAAAGATGGCCGCGATGAACAGTTTTATCGCCATCTTCCCGAACATCGCAGACGCCGCAGGCCGCGTGGTTACCGCAGGCACAACCGGACCCACATCTTCGACACGCAGAGCCTGTCCCACAGGCCTGAGCGCATCTCAGAACGCGCAGAGTTCGGCCACTGGGAGTGCGATCTGATGATGTTCCGCAAGGAGCATGGGAAGGTAAACGTCACGTCCCTGGTCGAACGCGTCAGCCGCTATGCCGTCGTCATGCGCAATGAAGATCGCCAATCCAAACCGATCATGGAAGCGCTGATCCAGGGGCTCGCTCCCCTGCCCGCTGATGCGCGCCAGTCGATCACATTCGACCGCGGCACCGAATTCTCCGCCTGGAGACATCTCAAGGCCGGGATCGGCGCGGATGCGTGGTTCTGCGACCCGCAAGCGCCGTACCAGAAAGGCACGGTCGAGAATACGAACAACAGGCTACGGAAGTACCTGCCCCGCTCGACCGACCCGACGGCGCTGACAAATCGATATTTGAGGTCGATTTGCCATCGCCTCAACTCAACGCCGCGTAAGTGCTTGGGCTACCAGACGCCCGCTGAGGTCTTTGAAAGCGAGGTGATGGAGCTACAGAACCGATTGGAGTAAAAGGACACATCAGAAACTGCACTTCAGCGTGAGCTCACA
>NZ_JAHXDN010000013.1 GCF_019375555.1 Roseobacter insulae | reverse complement strand
TCTGACCTGCTCCCCTGAAAAGTCCTTCATTTATGGGTAGCCTGTTCTCCAACAGAGGAGACAGACGATGAAGAGAAGCCGTTTCAGCGAAGAACAGATCATTGGCATCTTGAAGGAGCATCAAGCGGGGCTCGGTGCGAAGGAGCTGTGTCGCAAGCATGGGATCAGCGATGCGACGTTTTACAAGTGGCGGTCGAAGTATGGCGGTATGGAAGTGTCCGACGCGCGGCGTTTGAAGACGTTGGAATCTGAGAACGCAAAGCTGAAGAAGATGCTGGCCGAGCAGATGATGGATGTGGCGACGCTGAAAGAGATGCTCGGAAAAAACTTCTAAGGCCCGGTTCAAGGAGGAATGCTGTGGACTGGGCGATGACGACCAAAGGCTACAATCAGAGGCGCGCTTGTGCGTTGGCTGGGATCGATCCGCGTGTGTATCGGCGCAGGTCGAAGCGCCCTGCCGACACGGAATTGCGGGCAAGAATGAAGGAATTGGCGTCCGAGCGACGACGGTTCGGATATCGCCGTCTGCACATCCTGCTGAAGCGCGAAGGCTGGGAGGTGAACTGGAAGAAGCTCTACCGGCTCTCCGCGAAGAAGGGTTAACCGTTCGCAAACGGGGCGGTCGCAAGCGCGCAGTAGGCACCAGGACCCCCATGGCGATACCGCAAGGACCGAACCAGAGATGGTCGCTCGACTTCATGTCTGGTGCGCTGGAAGACGCGCGTCGGTTCCGCGTGCTGAACGTCATCGATGACTTCAGCCGAGAGTGCTTGGCCGCCGTCGTGGACACATTCATTGGCGGTGCGCGTGTTGCCCGAGAACTGGATCGCATCGCTGAACTGCGCGGCTATCCCTGCCTGGTGGTCTCGGACAACGGGTCGGAACTCACAAGCAATGCGATGCTTAAGTGGCAGGAAGATCGAAAGGTCAGTTGGCATTACATCGCGCCAGGTAAGCCCATGCAGAACGGTCTGGTCGAAAGCTTCAATGGACGGATGCGCGAGGAGTGTCTCACCGAACACCTGTTCCCGTCTTTGCGCCATGCCTGCCGCAGGATCGCGGCATGGCGCGCCGACTACAATCATAACCGGCCTCATTCCAGCCTCGCTGGTCTGACGCCACACGAATATGCTAACCGGTCAAAGGAAGACCAAAACCTGAACAGAGCTAACCTAAATTAGCGGACTCATCGGGGAGCAGGTCA
>NZ_JAHXDN010000012.1 GCF_019375555.1 Roseobacter insulae | reverse complement strand
CTGTTGGAGAACAGGCTACCCATAAATGAAGGACTTTTCAGGGGAGCAGGTCAGAATTGACGATGGTTGGTCCGCAGAGGGAAGTTTGGGACGTCGCCTCATCGCAGAATTTCCAAGCGTTCAGGCCTTCTTGGACAGATGAGAGGTGAAACCTACCGCAAGGCGATGAGACACCGACGGGCGGCTGTCCTGGACTGCCGATTGGTACGATTTGCTTCCTGAGAGAGTGGTCTCAGTTTCGCAGGGTATGGGCAACCGTTTCGGCTTTCTCCACGCCAGTGACAAGGAGTACAATCTGCTTCGCACGCATGATTGTGCCAAACTCACGGCCGAACGGAGCCGGTTCTGACACGTTTTTGCCGCGCCAACTCGTACGGAATTTCTGAGCAATACGAAGCCAATCCTTTGTCCCGGGCAACACAACACCCGTCATGATTAGGGCGAAATTCACCTCTGGACCGTTTACGACAATGGGAGCCATCTATATCGCTTTACGAAGTGACGTGTCCACCAGAGCGACATGGCGGCTCAGATCGTTACCTTGACTTCGGTTTTGCTCATCGCGTGTCTCGGTTTGAACAGTACGCAGTTCTTATCCTCTTGCAGCTCCATAAATCTTGAGGAACTTGTCAACGCCCCGCGTGACACGGTGTTCAATTTCTTCTTCTGAGAGCTTTAGGTCGGGAAAGATTTGTAGCTCGATGGGCAGGAGACCCTGACACAGAACCGACAGGTCTTCTGCGGCTTCCTTGGTGTCCTCGACCTGCAGTTTGCCCTGGTCAACCCACATTTGAATGAGGTCCTGAAGCGCGGTGCGCATCCGTCCCGGACCCATTTCAAAGAACTTTCTTCCCAATTCCGGCTTTCGCTTTGCTTCGAGAAGGAACAACGGCTCCGGGCCCATGAGTTCCCTGTTGGCCAACGCCGTAACGAGCTGTCGGCACAGGTTCAAAAGCGTTTCCCGGGGGCAGGCGTTCCGATCAATCTCTCCAGGAAAGTCGGCCACCGCATCTTCGCCCAATTGATCGAACACGGCAGCAAAGACGTCCTCCTTACGCCCGAACTTGTAATAGATCGTTGTCTTTGCAACGCCTGCAGCTTCGGCGATCTCCTCGATGGTCACGGCTTCGACCCCGTGCTCAAAAAACAGTTTGCGCGCAGCCACCAGAATATCCCGTGTCTTACGCTCCTTGTAGGGAAGCGCATCAGCGGCTTTTGCATTTTTTTTGACCACAGCCATTGATCTACCTTTCAAAATGCTACGTAAGTGTAGTATAAAACGATATCGTAGTATTTGGATCGTATGCTTTTGATAACAAGAGAGCCCCCTCATGTCCAAGATGGACCAAGACGCTATAAAGGTAAAAGGCCGTCCTGAATCGGCCAACGAGACGCCACATGTTGTCCAGCCATCGCGCAAGCCCATGTGGATGCGGCGGGCTCTTGGGTCGGCCCTCAGTCTCACCCTTATGGGCGGTATCGTCGCATCAGCAGCCTTTGCCTATCACCGCATTCAGGAAGATGCATCACTCGCGACTGAGAACGCGGCGATTCTGAGGACATCGAACCCAGTTCCCGTCGCGGCAGACGTCGCCGTGAGTGAAGATGCATACGTTGTCCCACGGCGGTACATCGGCTTGGTGGTTCCGAACCGGGCAACAACGTTCGGGTTCGAGATCAATGGACGCGTCGCATCAATCGCTGTCGATATCGGCGACGCCGTCGCCGCCGGAGACGTGTTGGCCACGTTGGATCAACGGCGCACAAATGCGGCCCTGGAAACTGCAGAAGCCGGCTTGGCGCGGGCGCGCGCACTTCTGCAATTGCGCGAAGTGGAGGTTGAGCGCGCTCAATCCCTGCGTTCTTCGGGAACGATAACCCAGCAGTCTTTGGATCAGGCCCTGTCGAATGTGCAGGCGGCACGCGCCGATGTGGAAGCCAGCGCGGCGCAGATCCGAAGCTTGCAGATTGACCTTGAGGACACAATTCTGCGTGCGCCGTTCGACGGCGAAGTGATCGAAATGAGTTTTGATCTGGGCGATGTCGTTGCACCTGATCGGGCGATCCTGACGATGGCTGGAACGGGACGGTCCGAGGCACACATCGGCGTTCCTGTGGACCTCGCGACGAGGTTCACCGAAGGAGACGTGGTTTCGGCTATCTACCGCGGCCGAGAGATCGAGGTCGAGGTCAGAAGCAATGTTTCGCGCGTGAATGCGGCATCACAAACCATGAACCTTGTTGTTGCCTTGTCACCCGATGTGGCCGCGATTGAAGGTGAGCGGATCGTGCTCATGGCGGATCAAACGATTGAACAGCGGGGTATCTGGGTCCCTGTTGGCGCGCTGGTTTCCGACCTCAACGGGCTGTTTGCGGTGCAGATTGCCGCAAACGCCGAAGGCGACACCCTTGAGATCGCCCGCGCGCCGGTTCTCGTGCACTACAGCGACGGTCAGCGCGCCTATGTCTCCGGCGCGATCCGGGATGGTGACAAGATCGTCACCGAAGGGACCAACCGCGTGTCTCCGGGTCAGACGGTAACCGTTGCCGCAGTAGAGGTCGACGATTGATGTTGACCAGACTTGTCTTCAACCCTCGCATACTCGCGCTCTCACTTCTGTTTCTTGCGGCCGTGGGCTTGGGTGCTATCCAGACCGTCCCCCGATCGGAGGATCCGACAATCAAGGCGCGGATCGCGGGCATTACCACGGTCTATCCCGGCGCAAGTGCCACGCGCGTCGAGGCGTTTGTCACGCAGGTGATTGAGGATGAGCTGCGCACGCTGGCAGAAATCGAAGAGCTGTCGAGCACGTCACGGGTCGGCGTTTCCATCGTGCAGGTGACGTTGGCCGATCAGATCACAGAGGTAGAGCCGATCTGGTCGCTGGTGCGCGACCGGTTGGCGGATATCCGGTCGCTTTTGCCTGCTGGCACGACCGCCCCGGATCTGAACGAGGACGGGGGTTATGCCTATACCGTGGCCTATGCCGTCTCAGCCTCGGACGGCCGCGATGTCGACCGGCTGATCCTGCAACGCTACGCGGAGGCCCTCTCGGACGTGCTGCGGGCGGCTCCGGGAACGGAGTATGTCGCGCAACACGGAAGCAGCCCCGAGGTCGTCGAGGTGATCATCGACGAGATGGCGTTGCAGGCCGCAGGACAGGATGTTCAGTCAGTGGCTTCCGCGTTGTCCTCCGCCGATGCGCGCAATTCGGCCGGGACCTTGTCGAACGAGGTCACGTCTTTGACGGTGGAGTTGTCCAACACGCTTGATAGCCTCGACCGCCTGCGTCAGATCCCGATCAGCCGCGACGGCGCTGGTGCGCTGGTCCTGGGAGACATTGCCACAATCCAGCGGACCGTCGCGCAACCGCCTGTGGCGACGGCGCTTTACAATGGCGATTTGGCCGTGCTCGTTGGAACGCGAATGGAGCCGGGGCTGCGTGTCGATTTATGGGTGCCGACGGTGCTTGAGGCCGTTGAGGTGTTCACCGACCGGCGTGTCGAGGGGATCGATATCGACCTCGTATTCGAGCAGCAAAGCTATACGGAAGACCGTCTGCTTTCTGTTGTGACGTCCCTGATCCAAGGCCTCATGATTGTTGTAGCGATCCTGTTCTTTACGATGGGCATCCGGTCCGCGCTGGCCGTGGGCCTTGCTATCCCGATGACGGCACTTCTGACGGCGGCGATGTTTCCGCTGGCGGGGATTTCATTCCATCAGATGAGTATCATCGGCATCGTGGTGGCGCTTGGTCTGATGGTCGACAATGCGATCATCATGACAAACGACATTCGCGAAGATCTTGCGCAGGGGTCCGACCACGGCGTCGCGGTCTCCAAAGCCTACAAAAAGCTGTTCTTTCCCCTGATGGCCAGCACGGTCACGACCATGCTGGCGTTCTCGCCCATTGCATTGCTGCCGGGCCCGGCGGGGGAATTCGTGGGGCCTTTGTCCGTCGCCGTGCTCTGCGCACTGTTCAGCTCCTTCGTGATCTCGATGTATGTGATCCCGGCGATCTCACCCCATTTATTCAAGTCCGGCACAGCTGGTCGTGGCTTTCTGGCCAACGGCATCTCGTCCAAGGTGCTGTCCGTCCCGTTCCGCGCCTTTGTCGGGTTCTTTGTACGCCGCCCGATTGTGGGCCTGACGTTTTGCGGCGCGCCTGCGGTGCTTGGCATTCTGTCCCTGTCGACTGTGCCGACCGAGTTCTTTCCTGCCATGGACCGCGATCAGTTCCGCATCGAGGTGATGATGCCGCAGTCAACGATCATAACACGCACACAAGAGGTGGCGGAGCGGATTGAGGCAGAGCTGTTGCAAACCGAGGGCGTCACCCAAACGCTTGTGTCCATCGGCGCGGCCTCCCCGCAGCTTTATTTCAACACCATCAGTTCAGAGAGCGCGAACCCGGCCTTTGCCGACTTCATCGTCAACACAGATGGCCACGAGCGGACGGACGAGTTGATCCCGCACCTGCAAGACCGCCTGTCGATGATGTTCCCAGAAGCGCGGGTGATTGTGATCGGCTACGGCTTTGGCCCGCCGGGTGCCACACCGATTGAATTGCAGATGTTTGGTCCCGACATGGAGGTTCTGGAGGAATACGGACAGATTGCGGCGGGCATCCTCGCCAATGTGCCGGAGGTCGTGGGCGCAGATGTATCGCTGCACCGCGATGCGGTGCAGGTCCAAGTCACCGTTAATGACGAGACGGCGCGTCTGGTTGGCCTCGACGCCAGCACCATTGCCGGGCAATTGAACGCGGCCCTGTCCGGGCAGACCGGTGGTTTTGTTGTGGAAGCGTCCGAACAACTGCCGATCTCGGTCCGGTTCGCAAAAAGTGCCCGGTCCCGCATCGCAGACATCAATGATTTTGCCCTGTTCGTACCGGGCACACAAACGCCTGCCGGGATACCACTCACGGGGCTTGCTGATATCAACCTGGTCCCGGCCTGGGTTGATATCGACCGTCTGGATGGCGAACGCATCCAGACGGTATCAAGCAATGTCACCTATCAGACGATCGCAGCCCCCGTGCAGGCCGATTTTGAGCGTGCGTTGGAAGAGGCGGGGTTCGAGATGCCCCCGGGCTATCGCTACGCGTTTGGCGGCGCGCAGGAACAGCGCTCGGATGCCGTTGCGCGGCTGATGAGCCAGGTCGTCACATTGGTGCTGCTGGCGCTCACGATCCTTGTACTTGCCTTCAATTCGTTTCGACGGATGGGCGTGGTGTTGATCACCGGTATTCTGACGGCAGGATTTGCCTTTCTTGTCTTGAAACTAACTGGGTTCGCCTTTGGATTTATCATCATCATCGGCGTGATGGGTCTGATCGGCGTGGGTCTGAATATGTCCATCGTGATGATTGCGGCCCTGGATGAGGATGACGGCGCGAGATCGGGCAAGGTTGACCGGATCATCGATGTGGTCTGCGGGCCGACCGCTCGCCATATCTGGTCGACCACGATCACGACTGCGGGTGGCTTCATCCCCCTCATGCTGATCGGCGGCGATTTCTGGCCGCCCTTCGCCTATGTGTTCGCCGGAGGGCTGCTGCTTCTGACGATTGTTGCCTATATCTACACGCCCTGCATGTACCGCCTGTTGCTCGTCCGCCGGGCAGAGCACGACATCGTTCCCGCGCAGACAGCTGTAAAGGCCTGACCGATGCAGATTTTGGCAAGTGTTTCGGTAGTTTCCATAGCCACCATGTCAGCCATATTGGCGATGAACCTCGCGGGTTGTGCCGGCACACCCAATGCAGAGCCCATACAGATGTCCGATCAATCAATTATGACGCGTGACGTTTTCTTTGCGACCACACGTGTCGCGTCAGATGATGGACAGATCTTCAACGGAACCCACTCCGATGTGACGCATTTTGGCAGGGTTCAGGTGGGCGTTCCTGCAACCCATCAACCCGGTTAACTCACACTCGCCAATGGCACGCCCGACGCGCGTCGACACTGGCACACGCAAGACATTACAAGTTTCTCGACGCTCGCAGCGTTTGCCCAAGCCAGCACGGAGAGTCAGCCCGGGGCGATGATCTTCGTTCACGGTTACAACAACAGTTTCATCGAAAGCATCTACCGGTATGCCCAGATCGCGCATGACACCGATCTGCCCGCCGCGGCGATCCAGTTCTCATGGGCGTCTGCGGGGGAGCCCTCTGCCTACCTTGCAGACCGTGATAGTGCGCTGATATCACGCTACGCTTTGGCAGAGGTCATAGACGCGGTATCGGCAGAGATACCGGGGCGTCTGGTTCTTGTCGGGCATTCCATGGGCGCGCTGCCGTTGATGGAAGCGCTGACACTTCTTGATGAGGTTGCGCAGGCGCGGTTGGCGGCGCGCGTTTTAGAAATTGTGTTGGTGTCCCCGGACCTCGATAGCGACCTTTTCGCCACCCAACTGGGGCGGACGTCGCTGCCGCCTGCTCGGTTTGCGGTGGCCATCAATCGCGATGACCGGCTTTTGGGTCTGTCGTCCTTCCTTTCGGGCGGGCGCGAGAGGGTTGGCAACAAGCCGGATGCCGCCGCGCTTTCGGCTCTCGGCGTCAGGGTCCTCGATATCAGTGGTGTCAGCGATGGCGATGGACCCGGGCATTTCCTGCCTGCCACATCCCCGACCCTGCTTGAAGTTTTTCGCACACGTGCACCCTCATAAGGACCCCTCAAACATGCCCCTGAACCTGCCGCCCCGCATCGGCCCTCAACCCAAGACCGATCAAGAGCCTCCGCAGCTGCAATATTCTGACATCAGTCCGCCGCACATTGTCGAGGCTCTTAAGGCCTGGGCGTTCTCTGCCTTGGATCATGCGCGCGAAGAACCCACGCGGATATCCGTTCCTACCGCGCGCGCGCTTTGGCTGGACGAAGCTGTTGCCGCCTCGCCGGATGCATTCATGCCGCCGCGCGGCAGCCGTGAGTTTGCACATTTTCATGAAGACGGCTCTATGCATGTCGTTCTGTCCGACGAGGATGAACGCGCTGTCATGTCGGCCAACTGGGGTATCCCTCACGTCTATCGGCACAAGGGGGTCAAGGAAATGCTCATCTTCGCGCCGCGCGATGATGCCGAAGCCGAGACTGTCAAAACCATTGTTCAAGCATCCTACGATCACGCGATGTCAGGAAGGTTCTGAGGCATGCCCCATGTGATCGGAGAGCCCTGCATCGGCGTGAAAGATGCCTCCTGCGATGCGGTCTGCCCGGTCAGCGCGATCTCTGCCGAAGGTTTGCTCCCCACCGAATGGCGCCGCGATACCACACAAAACGATCAAGCTTTCCAGGCACTGTCGATGACGAAGAAGAAGTAAAGATGGGACCCATTGAAATCGTGATGCGCTTGGCGGGCCGCTTTGGGTTCGCGTTTGACGGCGTGGATGTCGAGGCCAGTACCGACCAGATGATCGAAAACCTGGAGGCGCATCAGGGCATCGGATCAGACCCTGTTCAAGCCCACCAGACCTCCATCCGCCGCACGCTTTTACCAGCGACGTGCCGTTCCGCCAAAAGGCGATGGCGCATATCGGAGCCAACAAGACAGACGCGGAAGAGGTCGCGCGCGAAGAACGACGACGTGGCGCGGTGCGCGGGCACGGGCCATTGCGCTTCATCGACCCACAGGAAGCGATCGACTGGCTTGACAGCTACGGCCACCAGCGCCTGAACGACCCAACGCTTCCTATGAAAGACATTGAATCTGGTCAGCCGGATTTCGCCCGTATCAACAAACGTTTCACAAATGAGGTTGCCAGATGAACTTTTGTCACCCCGCTCTTGTCGCACTTCATTGGATCATGGCCGTGCTGATCCCGGTTTCGCTCATGATTGGCGGGTTTGTTCTTTCGAATATCCCGCTTGATCACCCCGGAAAGGCAGAAGCGCTTCAAGGTCATATGATTGCAGGTGCGGTTATCGGTGTGCTGCTTTTGCTGCGGCTGACTGTGCGACGCTGGACCAAGCGGCCACCGCCCGCAAACAGCGGAAATTCGGTTCTCAACGGCGCAGCGTGAGCCGTTCATTTCGGGTTTTATTTGTTGATCGCCGCGATGGTCGCATCTGGGTTGGCCATGGCCTACGGTTTTGACCTGATCGATATCGTCTTTCACGGCTCAAAGGCCCCGATTTCACCTGCACTGCGGGCGTCTTTACAACACTCGATTCACGAGCTTGCCGCCTTCGCGCTTGTCGTGCGCCATATCGGGGCGTCTCTTCATCACAGCGTCATTTTCAAGGACGGGCTGTTGTCGCGCATGTGGTTTGGTCAGTGCAGGACTCAAGACTGAGCTTAGCCTTGGTCTGGATTGCTCTACGGCGGAATGCTAAGTGCCAGCAGATTTATAAATGACATCTGGTGGGTCCTGTTTGCTGTCTGGCGAATGCGCAGACTTGGTCAAGGCTCGAACTCATTGTGTCGGTTCTTTTGAACAATGGGATGGGGAATAGACTGATTTTATACGGATAGAGGTTTGTAGTGGTGTGACTGCCAAAAGTCTAGCCGGGACAGCGCCGAAGCGGTAGAGATGCCGCTCCGGACACACTCTGATCAACAAACCTCACAAGGTTTCTGGATTTTTATCTTCCCGGATAAATCCTAGGGGAATGCTGGTGAGGGAAGGGGCAGACGGTGCCACGACGGGAGCTGACTTTCGCCAAAGGTTACACCAGTGTCGACGAAGCGGGACAAAGCCGTTCTTGTCAGAACTTTGGTTTTTGGCCGCTCCTCAGCTCAGAGCCGAGATAGGGCACAAAATCTGGATGTTGCAAGCGCAACCTGGATCGCCGGCATTCGTTGTAGGAGCAAAAAAAAACTTCATTCAGCGGCCACTTCGGATATTTTCATTTAGAGCCCTGATTGGCGGCCTCAGTTACGATATCTATGAATTCAGCGACTAATTCGCTGTTACCCGTGGTTCGGTAGGCGACGTAGAGCTCGATATCGTCGTCGCTTTGATCGAAAGGCACAAAAGAAAGGCCGCGAGGCGCGATGGCCTGGACCCAGGCGGGTGCCAGCGCAATGCCAAGCCCGTGTAAGACGAATTGCAATAAAGTAGATTTGTCAATCACTTCACAGACGATGTTGGGCTGTCTGCCGACGTCGCGGAATCGATGCCAGAGCATCTCATGCAGGATCGGCCGTGCTCGCTTTGGGTAACCAACAATCGGCTGGTCCAGCAAATCAACGGCACTGAGCGACGTTTTCTCGGCGAGTGGATGGGTTTTCGACGTCACGACTACCACGTTTTGCCGATAAAGAAGCTGACTGGTCACGAAACCTTCCGGTGATGGCGTGCGGATAAACGCGATATCTGTGTGATAGCTTTCAAGCTGCTGCGCGTGGAAATCTGAGCTGGAAATCTCGAGGATTTGCGTGTGCACGCTTGGGTATCGCAAGCGGAACTTGGCCAGAGCTTGCGGCAAGAGCATTGAGATCGCCTCGTCCACACCGCTGATTCTCAAGGTCTTCAGGTCGGATTCTGACGTGTGGCGGACACTCGCCACCGACTTGTCGATGTCTGAAAGTATTTTATTCGCGTCACGCAGCAACTCCGCGCCTGCCTGGGTCAGGCTGACCTGCCGGGTGGTTCGGAAGAAAAGGGTCGCGCCAAGCTCGGTTTCAAGCGCATTGATCCGATCAGAAAGTGCCGATGAACTCAGCCCCAGCCGCTCGCCAGCTTTGCGGAAATGCAGTTCTTCAGCAACTGCGACGAAACATTCTAGTTGTCTGAGTTCCAAATTTCCCCCGTTTGCAGGATTACTGAGCCACTTTCACGCGCATCGTCTCGGTCAAGCCCGCTTCAAACTGTCGGATCGCATCGGCGTGTTTCAAACTGTCGAGCGTGTCGTCGCGATCTTTCAGCAAAGCGGTGCGCGTTGCGTCATCCATGGTGAAAGCCGCAGTCTGATCTTCATAGAAAAGCTGCCGCGACCCGATATCGATGGTGATCTCCAACCCTTCGGAATGACCCGCCAGTTCGAGCAACTGGTCGCGGACATCAGGCCCGACGACAGGCAGTGCCAATCCGTTCTTGCGCGCATTGTCGAAAAAAATGCCAGCAAAGCTGGTCCCGATGATCCCGCGGATGCCGTATTGCATCAACCCCCAGACGGCGTGTTCGCGGCTGGACCCGCAGCCGAAATTGTCGCCGACGATCAGGATTGAGGCATCGTCCCAGGGGGTTTGGTTTAGAACGAATTCCAGTTGCCTCTTGCCGGTTTCATCGAACCTCAGATCGGCCAACGCCCCGTCGGCAAGGCCCGCGCGGGTGATTGTCACCAGAAACCGTTTGGGCATGATCACGTCGGTGTCGACGTTGGCAGTTGGCAGCGGAGCGGCAAGCCCCTGAACGGTGCTGGGCATCATGCGGTTCCTTTCTTAAAGTCGCGCACATCGACCAGATGCCCGGATATGGCGGCCGCCGCGACCATGGCGGGGCTCATCAAGTGGGTGCGCGCACCGCGGCCCTGACGACCCTCGAAATTCCGGTTGGTCGACGAGGCCAAGCGTTCGCCTTCCAGCGCAATGTCGTCGTTCATTGCCAGGCACATCGAACAGCCGCTTTCGGGGCGCCAGTCGAATCCAGCTTCTTTAAATATGATGTCCAGCCCTTCTGCCTCAGCTTGCAGTTTGGTGAAAACCGAGCCGGGCACGATGATCGCGTTGACGCGCTCGGCCACGCGCCGCCCTTTCACCACCTCGGCGGCGGCACGCAAATCCTCGATACGGCTGTTCGTGCATGAGCCGATAAAGGCGCTGTCGATTTGGATGTCGGTAATTGCTTGGCCGGGCTCAAGGCCCATGTAGTCCAATGCGCGCGCGAGGGCGGCTTTCGCCTTGGGCGTGGTCTCAGCGCTGACATCAGGCACCATCCCGTCGATGGCGACCGATTGATCCGGGCTTGTGCCCCAACTGACTAGCGGCGCGATTCCTGCGGCGTCGATGTTGAAGACGGAATCATATTCGGCACCTTCGTCCGAGGCCCAGGTCTCGGCATCAAAGGTCATCTGCCCTGATGCTCGATAGGCCTTGTCATCGGCGGCGATCAGCGCCGCACGACCACCGAGTTCCACGGCCATGTTGCAGATGGTCATCCGACCGGCCATGGATTGCGCAAAGATGGCGTCGCCCGCGAACTCCACCGCATATCCGTTGGCCCCGCCCGCCCCGACAACCTGGATGACCTTCATGATGATGTCCTTGGCGGTCACGCCCGGCGCCAATGCGCCCTCAACATTAACTAGCATGGTCTTCAAACGCTTGTAGCGAAGCGTCTGCGTCGCCAGAACATGCTCGACCTCGGAAGTTCCAATGCCAAAACCCAAAGCCCCGAATGCGCCGTAGGTGGTGGTGTGGCTGTCGCCGCAAGCGATCAGCATGCCGGGCGCAACCAGCCCTTGCTCGGGCACGACAACATGCTCGATACCCTGTCGCGGGTCGCCCAAGCCGTAAAAGGCGATGCCGTGTTTCCTGCAATTAGCCTCAAGATTGTCGATCAGAAGCTTGGAGGCCGCGTTATGGGGCGCGCGCTGCCGTGTAGCTTTTACGTGATCGACCACCGAAAGATGCGCTTCGGGACGCCAAACCTTCAGGCCCTTCTGTTCCAGTCCGGAAAAAGCCTGCGGACTGGTGTATTCGTTCATAATGTGGAAATCGACATAGACAAGCATGTCGCCGTCGGGCAGATCGCAAACCTTATGCGCATCGACAAGCTTGTCGTAAAGCGTGCGGCTCATTCAGCGGCCTCCATTGCTCTGTGCTGACCAAAGAAATCTGCCATCCGTTTGGCGATGTCTTCAGGAATCTCTTCGGCCATGTAATGCGTGGCGTCCAGCACCTCGCCGTCGATATGACTGGCCCTTTCGCGCCACAAGGCGAGCGCATCAAAGCAAGCAGCGATTGTACCGCGCCTGGCCCAAAAGACGCGTGTCGGCGTCGCCAATTTTCGAGCGCCATCGTCGTTGTCGTGCTGGATATCAATCGTCGCCGCTGCGCGGTAATCCTCGCAGGACGCGTGAATGGCGGCGTTTGAGCGGAAGGCGTCCAGATACTCCGCCAGCGCCTCGTCCGAGAATGGGTTGCCACCTTTGGCCTGATTGAAGCACTTGAGTTTCCAGAACCCTTCGGGATCATTGCCGATCATCTGTTCTGGCAGCGGGTGTTGCTGAATCAGAAAGAACCAGTGCCAATAGGCTGTGGCGAAATTAGAGCCCGAATCGCGATACATCTCTCGCGTGGGCGCAATGTCCAAAAGTACCATTGCATTGACGCGATCCTCAAAATCAAGCGCCAAGCGATGCGACACGCGCGCGCCGCGATCATGCGCACCCAGAAAGAACTGGTTGTGCCCGAAATGATCCATGATCTTGATCATGTCGTGCGCCATCGCGCGCTTGGAATAAGGCGCATGCGCCTCGTCGGTGTCAGGCTTGCCTGAGCGTCCGTACCCACGAAGATCGGGACAGACGACGTGGTAATTGGTGGTCAGCATAGGCGCCACGAGGTGCCACATCGCCGAGGTTTGCGGGTAACCATGCAGTAACAAGAGCCCAGGCGCTTCGCGCGGGCCTGAGTGTCTTAGGAAAATGTCGGTGCCATCGCCCGAGACTACCTCTTCTGTGAAACCTTCGAACATGCCACCCCAAAACAGTTTGTCGCAGTATAACCGGATTTTTCGCAATTATTATCCGGAAATACTGAACAGTAATTGCGATGAAATTTCCATGCCAACCCGGTGCATCTTACGCGCACGAAACATGTGGGGGCACTTCGCCGTGCGTGAAGAACCAAATGTCGTACGCATGGGGGACATCATGAAACCGCTTAAATCGCGGATGACAGGTGCCTTGCTTGCCACTTTGGGAACCGCCGCAATCGCTGCTTGCGATCTGGGGGAAGAGGTCGTCAAATTTAGCCACGTGGCAAATACCGACCGTCACCCGAATGGGATTGTGGCTTCGCTTCTGGAAGAGCGCGTGAAAACCGAGATGGACGGCAAGATGTGTAGGAGGTTTACCCGTAGTCTACGCTATACAACGATGACAACGTCCTGGAGGCCATGATCAAGCGAGACGTACAACTTGCCGCACCGTCGCTCTCGAAGTTTGAGAAGTTCACCTAGAAATTCCGGATCTTCGATCTGCTGTTCCTTTTCAAGAACATCGAGGCGGTGAACTCTTTTCAGATGTCTGACGAAAGCCAGTCTCTGCTTGACAGCATGCAAAAGCACGGGCTTCAAGGGCTGACCTTCTGGCACAACGGTATGAAGCAGATGTCGGCGAACGTTCCGTTGGTCACACCCGCGGATGCGGACGGGCTGAAGTTCCGCGTCATGTCTTCCGGCGTTTTGGTCGCCCAGATGGAAGCCAACGGTGGCTCTCCCAGAAAATGGCCTTCTCGGAAGTGTATGGCGCACTTCAGCTTGGCGCTGTGGTCGAACAGGAAAACACCTGGTCGAATATCTACGGGCAGAAGTTTTCGAAGTGCAAGACGGTATCACCGAGACCAACCACGGCATCATCGACTATCTTGTGTGACGTCTGTCGATTGGCTCGACAGTCTTGATGCGGATGTTCGGGATCAGTTCCTGACAACCCTCAACGAGGTGGCTGAGACTCGAAACGCGGAATCCTATGCGGTGAACTAGCAGAACCGTCAGAACATTCTCGATGCGGGGGCCACGATCAAAACCCTGACTGAAGAAGAGCGTCAAGCCTGGGTGGATACCATGCTGCCGGTCTGGAGCCAGCTCGCTGGCGACATCGGCGAGGGGGCCATCGACGCCGCTGTTCAGATCACGCGGGCTTCTAAGCACTTGCGGACGAGGCGGGCGCTGCGTGTCACCCGCCTCGTTATTCACTTTTTTTGTGGGGGGAAACATGACCGATCGTGTCGCGTCAATTGGTGATCGCCTCGAAGAAATGCTGATCGCCTCGATTTTGGGTTCGATCGCGCTTTTGACTTTTGCCAATGTCATCGCGCTATGTATTCAACTCCAACATCCATTGGACCTTTGAAACCACCGTATTCCTCTTCGCGTGGTTGGTTTTGTTGGGCGCATCCTATGCAGTCAAAAAGAACGCGCACCTTGGCGTCGATCACATTATCGAACTTTTTCGACCCGGGGGCCGCACAGCGCTGGGGCTGGTTTCGGCCAGCATTTGCCTGTCCTTCTGCTTTCTGATGCTCAAAAGGTCACGGCGCCATTGGGCGAATTTTGCGAACCTGCCCGGTATCGAAGGACGCTGGTTCCCAATCGGGTTCGAGGAAAAATTTCGCGAACTAGGGTGATTTGAAACCAAGGACATCCCCATGCCCGAGGCTTTTGCCTGGTTGAAAGACATTTTCAACGATGGTGAGCGTACGAGAAAATACCAAGGTTCATTCCCTATTCCATCCTGCCCTTGTCGATGGCGCTGCTTCTCTTTCGCTTCATTCAGGCGACGTGGCGCATCTGGATCGGGGACAATGACCGGCTGGTCGCCCGCCACGAGGTTGACGAAGAGCTTGCCGAGGTACGGGCTCAGACAGAGGAGGCGAAATAATGGAGGTCGTCCCACTTTTCAGCATGATAATCGGCTTTCTGCTAATCGGTGTGCCAATCGCGGTGGCCCTTGGCATGTCGTCGGTTCTGTTCCTGCTCCGGTTCTCAGAGTCTTCGCTGGCCTCGGTCGCGCAGACGCATTTCGCCGCCTTCGAAGGACATTTCACATTGCTGGCCATTCCATTTTTCATTCTGGCCTCGTCTTTAATGACGACCGGAGGGGTGGCGCGGCGCATCATCCGCTTCTCAATTGCCTGCGTTGGGCACTTTCCCGGAGGTCTAGCAATTGTGGGCGTCTTTGCCCGCATGCTGATCGCCGCCTTGTCTGGATCGTCGCCCGCCACCGTGGTTGCCATCGGCACAATCGTTATCACCGGTATGCGGCAGGCGGGTTATTCCAAGGAATTTGCCGCCGGCGTGATCTGTAACGCAAGCACGCTGGGCATTCTGATCCCGTCTTCTATCGTGATGGTGGTCTATGCGGCGTCAGTGGAAGTGTCCGTTGGCCGAATGTTCTCGGCCGGAGTGCTCCCGGGGCTTGTGGCTGGGTTCATGCCGATGGTCACCATCTATGTCATCGCCAAGGTCCAAAACCTACCGAAAGGCGAGTGGCAAGAGGGGACCGAGGTGATTGCATCGGGCCGAGAGGCCGGATGGGGCATTTTCCTGATCATCATCATTCTGGGCGGTATCTACAGCGGAATTTTCACACCAACTGAGGCGGCGGCTGTGGCCGCAGTCTATGCCTTTGTGATTGCCACCTTTGTCTACAAGGACATGGGGCCGCTGTCGGCTCCCCGCGCGCAAAGTCTGTCTGCCGCATCTGTGCTCGAAAACTCTCCCCATGGCGACATCGTTCCGTTGATGCGTACGCCTTGGGCGGTCGTAACCGCGCTGGTTCATCCCGATACGCAACGCACACTTCTGGACGCGGGCAAACTCACGGTGACTCTGTTGTTAATCATTGCCAACGTACTGATCCTCAAACATGTCCTGACCGAAAAGCAAATTCCCCAGCAAGTGGCCGACGCCATGCTATCGGCAGGTTTGGAGCCGGTGATGTTCCTGGTTGTCGTCAACATCATCTTGCTGATTGGCGGCCATTTCATGGAGCCCTCGGGCTTGCTAGTGATTGTTGCTCTGCTGGTCTTCCCGATGGCCATCGAACTCGGCATCGATCCCATTCATCTTGGGATCATCATGGTGGTGAATATGGAGATCGGGATGATCACTCCGCCCTCGGGCTCAAATCTCTTCGTGACGTCGGGCGTCGCGGGAATGCCGATGATGCGGGTCGTCTGGGCAGCCCTTCCTTTCTTCGCGGTGTTGTTCGTCTTCCTGATAATAGTCGCCTATGTCCCCTGGATTTCGACGTTCCTCCCCAACCCCTTCATGGGGCCAGAGATTATCACCAAGTTGCCTGTCCGTCGTCAGGGATTTTGGGACAGATGGCGACCTGAGCTAAGTGAGGGT
>NZ_JAHXDN010000011.1 GCF_019375555.1 Roseobacter insulae | reverse complement strand
GAACCGATTGGAGTAAAAGGACACATCAGAAACTGCACTTCAGCGTGAGCTCACATTCTGGCAGACAACCAGCATTTTAGAGGTCTCAAGTGCTAATCCGCTTTTGAATAGAGTTTGGATGGTAGTAGGATAAGTCGGTTGTACGCGGATTTTGTCCGAGTGACCTAAAGCCTCTGGCCACTCGGATAAATACAGGCCAGTTCTGCTTGAATCTTTCCATAGTGAAGGAAGGTTGTCGCACTTTGCCCACGTGCTTTGGATCATGCGAGATGTGTATCAAAAAATGATACATTCTCTTGGCAAAGCGAGAGCGCCCAATCTGGTCCTCTTCGCAGGGGCGGTCCTTTACAGGTTGGGCTATCCCCCCTACCAAAGGCGCTGTAAGGGACCCAGGCAGAATAACAATGATCAAGCGCTTTCAGGCCAATATAAACAGCACGATGCTTGGACGGCTTTTGCGCGAGAACCTGCGCCTTCAGGCCTTTAATTACGGCGTGGCGATTGTGGCCATGATGGTCATCGCCGTGACCACGGCGCTGACCGCCTGGATCATGAAGGACATCATCGATTCCATGGTCGCCTCGGGCAACCGCTCAGCGGTTTTCGCGGTCGCTGCCGGGGTTGCGGCGATCTTCACGGTGAAGGGTGTCGCGACCTATGTGCAGGTCGTCTTCCTCAGCCGTGCGGGCAACAGGATCGTCGCGGATCAGCAGCGCAAATTGTATGACCGTCTGTTGCAACATGGCATTGCGTTTTTTAATACGCTCGATTCCTCCAACATCCTGATGCGCGTGACCTCTTCGGCAACAGCTGCGCGAAGTGTGATTGATACGCTGATCATGGGGTTCGTCCGAGACCTGCTGACACTGATCGGGCTGATCTTCGTGATGATCTATCAGCAGCCTACCCTGTCACTGTTTTCACTGATCTTCGGACCGATTGCGATCCTTGGAATCCGAAAGATCCTCAGCCGGGTCGGCAATATTGTTGAGGCAAACCTCGCCTCGGCGGCCGAGATCATCAAGGTCGTGCAGGAGACCTCGACCGGCATTCGGGTGGTCAAGGCCTTCGCGCTTGAAAAGCACATGGCGGAGCGGATGAATGCGGCCATCACCACGGTGGAAAGCCGCTCTAACGCCATGGCGCGGCTGTCCGGCGCCACCAGTCCGCTGATGGAAACCCTCTCCGGCTTTGCCATCGCTGCCGTTGTCGCGTTGAGCACGGTCAGCATCTTTGGCGACGACGCGACATCGCCGGGTGAGCTGATGTCGTTCGTGACCGCCCTGCTGATGGCCTATGAGCCGGCAAAGCGGCTGGCCAGAATGCGCATCAGCATCGAAGCGGGCATGGTCGGCGTGGGAATGATGTACCAGATTCTCGACACCCCGATCGCGGTCAAGGAAGCGCCGGATGCATCCCCGTTGCCCAAAGGCCCTGGTCAGGTGGCGTTCAGGAACGTCAGCTTCCACTACGAGAATGGCGCGCCCCTGCTGCGCCACATGGACGTGATCTTCGAGGCCGGGAAATCCACGGCGCTGGTGGGACCATCGGGGGGCGGCAAGTCGACGATCATCAACCTGATCCTGCGGCTCTACGACCCGGTCGATGGTCTGATCCAGATTGACGGTTTCGATCTGCGGCAGGCTACATTCGCCTCGCTCAGGGACAGAATTGCATTTGTCGGTCAGGAAACCTTCCTGTTCGACGGCACCCTGAAACAGAACATCGCGCTGGGGCGCGAAAATGCAACTGACGAGGAGATCATCGCGGCGACCAAAGCGGCCAATGCCCATGACTTCATTCAGCGCATGCCCCAGCAATACGACACAGACGTGGGCGAAAATGGTGGCAATCTGTCGGGCGGCCAGCGCCAGCGCATCGCCATTGCGCGCGCAATCCTGCGTGACAGCCCGATCCTGATCATGGACGAGGCCACAAGCGCGCTGGATTCGGAATCCGAATATCTGGTGAACGAGGCCTTGCAGAAACTGTCCAAGGGCCGCACCACGATTGTCATCGCACATCGGTTGTCAACCATTCTGAGCGCAGACAAGATTGTCGTCGTGAAAGAAGGTGAGGTCGTTGAGGAAGGCAGCCAGAGCGAACTGCTGGCTCGGGACGGCCTGTTCCGCACGCTTTACGACCGGCAGTTCAGCACTGCTGAATGAGCTGGCTGGCGGTCTTTCCATGTGTTCTGTCAAACCCCTTGTTTTGAGATTATACGAAGGTATCACCTCAAGAGAGGGGGATATGCTGGTTGTCTCCTTTTCCCTCCTTTGAAGATAGATTTCAGATTTGCCGACGACGCGGGCACAAGGGAACGACACAGATGAAAAAGTGCATGAATTGCGCGCATATACACAGGGCTGATCTGAAGAAATGCGATCATTGCGGGCAAGCCCCGGCTGTTATTGGCGGGTTCAAAGCCTACGCGCCTGCGCTGGCGCGCGAAGGGGGCGGCTTCAAGGCCAGCTATTTCACGGAATTGGCCCGTCTGGAGGAGGCCAATTTCTGGTTTCGCGCCCGCAACAGAATTGTCATCTGGGCCGCGGAAAAATATGCGCCTGATTTCTCTTCCCTGCTTGAAGTCGGATGTGGCACCGGGTTTGTCCTGTCCGGGCTGAGCAAACGGTTTCCGGATGCCAGATTCGTCGGTAGCGAGATTTTTGTGGATGGTCTGCCTTTTGCCCTGCAGCGCGTGCCGTCGGCAGAGTTGATGCAGATGGATGCCCGGCAAATCCCCTTTGTGGATGAATTCGATGTTGTCGGGGCTTTCGATGTGCTTGAGCATATCAAGGAGGATGAAATCGTTCTGAGGGAGTTGCACAGTGCGCTGAAGCCCGGTGGCGTGCTGCTGGTATCGGTCCCTCAGCACGCTTGGTTGTGGAGCGCTGCGGATGATTATGCCTGTCATGAGCGCCGCTATTCGGCCGCTGAACTCAGGTCCAAGATCGAAAAAGCAGGTTTCGACGTGCTGCGCAGCACATCCTTCGTGACCACTCTTTTCCCTGCCATGGTTCTGTCCCGTCTGATGAACCGGGGAAAGAAGCAGGACTACGATCCCACGGCTGAATTCACGATCAACCCGCTCCTGAACGCAGTGTTCGAAAAAATGCTGGGGCTGGAACTGGCCTGCATCAAACGGGGTCTGAACTTCCCCTTTGGTGGGTCAAGGCTGATGGTCGCGAAAAAACGCGCCGGGGAATGATCATGTGACCCCGGGATTTATGGACACCTACAAGGCAGCGGTCTTCGGTTATTTCCTTTTTGTATTTGTGCTGTTCCTGCCTTTTCTGGCCGGGGATGTCGTGGCCCCTCACCGGCAGGCTGCGGAGGTTGGCCTCACACATGAAACCTATGAAGACGCGCGGCGTGAAAACCGGAAGTTCAGTGATTATACCAGCGCATATATTCCCGAAATTCAGGAGCATATAATGGCGCCCCGCTCTGGGTGGGTGGCGCTGTGGACAAAACAGTCCGAACTGGGACGTCCTCTGTACCAGATATCCGGCTTCAGCCCCGTCTACCTGCCAAGCTGGGTCATTTTCCAGATCACGGAAGACCCCCGGCGGATGGTGACGATCCTGTCCCTGTCAAACACCGTGCTGGCAGGGTTCTTCATGATGCTGTTTGCCCGGGAGGTAAGTCTCCGGCCCATCGCAGGGTGGGCAGCGGGCGTTACTTTGGCAGCATCTCCGGTCTTCATGTACTGGCTGACGTTTCCAATGTTTTCAGCGGTCTGGTGCTGGGCGGCGGGGGCATTGTGGGCCACAACGCGTCTGGCACAAAAACCAGAGGCGCTCACGTGGAGTGTGCTGGCCTTCAGCTGTTACAGCTTATTGATGACAGCCTATCCGCAGCCTGTTGTTTTTCATGGCTACATTCTTTTTATCTATGCGATCTTTATGACCAGCCGTCAAAAAACGCTCGTCAGCGCAAGCGTTTTCCTCGTGCTCTTGCTGCTTGCTGTGATGGTCGCGGTGGCTCTTGCCGCGCCGGTCTATATCGACCTGCTCAAGGTTGCTTCGGAGTCTGCGCGTCTCAAACCCGATGCCTCATTCTTTACGCAGGTGCTGCCTCAGATGTCTAACCTGTCCGACGCGGTGCAGTTCATGGCGCTCAGCACGGTGCCGGAACTCTTCGGCAACCCGGTGTCTTCACAATTTCCATGGCCCTACAACGGGTTGAGCCTGACCCCGCTTGCTCTGTTTTTCGTTGTGATATGCGGTTTGACCGCCTTTCGGAAAACATGGGGCTGGTGGCTGGCAATTGCCGTGATGCTGCTCTTTGCCTTTATGCATCCCTTGTATGTGTTTGGCGTTCATTACCTTGGGTTCAACCTGTCACGCAGCACACCCTTTGGTAGTATGATCTTGCCGCTCACGATCTTGCTGGCTTTTGGTCTGGATGTGATTGCGCGCACCTCGCACCGCGCCGCGCGCCGTCGTCTGGCTTGGATCGCGGGTATCTGCGGGCTCGTTGCCCTGGCGCTTGGCATCGCTTTGGGGGTTTTGACCGAGACCAACATCCGCTGGAAAGCCTTACCGGTCTTTCTGCTTCTGACGGGGATGCTGTTTCTTTATGCCGTGACCCTCAGACCGGTCTTTCTGATCGCCGCCGTTGTGGTCTCTCTCGTGGCTCAGTCCTACCCCTTGATGCTGCGCCAGGACCCTGCGCGGATTGCGACAGCCTCTGCTCTGACGGAAAAGGTCAGGCGCCATCTGCCGGATGGATCGCGCTTTGCAATTGTGTCGTCAGACATTCATGTTTTTCCGCCGAATCTGACGGCGGGCTTGGGGCTTGCATCGATCCACACTTACAACAGCCTGTCGTCCCGGCGATACCATGCGCTGATAGAGCGCCTGGGGGGTGAGATGCAAACCTACGGGCGGCGGAATACGGCCATTTCCCCGGATTATGGAAGTCTTGATTTCTGGATGAGCAACATCGGTCTTGTGCTGGCCCCGGCCGAGATAAGCCATCCGAACCTCGAACCGTTGGGCTCTGAAGTAGGCGTGCACCTTCACAGGGTCAAAGCACGCATGCACACTGGTATGCAAGTGTTCCATACGTCCCCCGATCCCGGGGTGCCGCAGATTGGTCTCGTCGACTTCAGAGCGGCGCAACGCCACAAGCCCGTCACAGTCAGTCTCGACCAGGGCGACCTGCTGGAATTCCGGATCGCGTCGGCGCGCAAGTCAATGCTGGTCCTGAGCCAGAGATTCCATTCCGACTGGAAAGGGTTTGCACGGGTTGATCAAAACTGGCAACCGGTCGGAACGGTTGAAGTGAACGGGGTATATCAGGGCGTCGACATTCCCAAAGGGGCGACACATATTCGTCTAAGCTTCGAGCCGTTTACCCGACACGCTTGGGTGTCGAACGTATTTTGGGGCGCGCTGTTGAGCGCCCTGATGGTTGCGCAATTGATCAAGAAACGAAAGGCCGGGCTGAAGAGTACATGACCAGCAAGACTGATATTCTACCGTTCAACTGGCCGCATATGACCGGCAAGGAACTGCATTACATCGCTCAGGCCCATGCAAATGGCAGCCTCGCCGGCGATGGTCCCTTCACCAAGAAGTGCCACGCCTGGCTTGAGAACAACACAGGCTGTAGCAAGGCGCTTCTGACCCATTCCTGCACGGCAGCGTTGGAGATGTTTGCGTTGCTTCTGGATATCGCGCCCGGCGATGAGATCATCATGCCATCTTATACCTTCGTCTCCACGGCGAATGCCTTCGCGCTGCGGGGCGGGGTGCCGGTTTTTGTCGATATTCGCGCTGATACGCTTAATCTGGATGAAACGCTGATTGAGGCGGCGATAACGCAAAAAACCAGGGCGATCGTGCCGGTGCATTACGCTGGTATATCCTGCGAAATGGATGTCATTCTGGACATCGCGAAACGGCATGATCTGCATGTTGTCGAAGATGCGGCGCAAGGCATGATGTCGAATTACAAGGGGCGCCCTCTCGGCAGCATCGGCAGTCTGGGTGCGCTGAGTTTTCACGAGACGAAGAACCTGATTTCCGGCGAGGGCGGCGCCTTGCTGATCAATGATCCCGATCTGAGGCTGCGCGCGGAGATCATTCGGGAAAAGGGAACGAACCGCAGTCAGTTTTTCCGTGGTCAGGTCGACAAATACACCTGGCAGGAAATCGGTTCCTCTTTCCTGCCCGGAGAGCTGGTCGCGGCCTTCCTGTGGGGGCAACTGGAAGAGGCGCGGCAGATCACCCTGAACAGGCTGGCGATATGGGACCGCTACCACGAGATGCTGGCGCCGCTGGAGGCCAGCGGTATGCTGCGCCGACCCGTGGTGCCGGATCACTGTGAGCACAATGCCCATATGTATTACGTTCTGCTGGCGCCGAGGTTCGACAGATCAGAGGTGCTCGACCAACTGAAGGCCAGGGGAGTTTCCTCGGTCTTTCACTATGTGCCGCTGCATTCCTCTCCGGCGGGGCGGAAATTCGGCAAGACCAGCGGCACATTGGAGGTCACCGACAGACAGTCCGAGAGATTGATCCGCCTGCCATTGTGGTATGGGCTGTCCAAGGAGCAGCAGGATGGAGTGATCGACATTCTGCATCAGCTATTGGTTTGATTTCCCGCGCGGTGCCGACTGGCGGGAAGGGAAAACAAAAAACTTGAAAGCAACAAAGAGATACCCCGCAACGCAGAATATGGCGATCGCCTGCACCCACTGATGCGGATACCCAAGCTGGTCAACGAAGATGATGAGAAGGGTCAGATTGATCCCATAGCCGATCAGATGTGCAATAACATAGCGCAGCGCCGATCCCATGACATCGGCTGAGTGGGAGAAGGTCAGCTTTTTATTGCCAAAGTACCCGACAGTCGCGCCGACGGCATAGAGTATCGACATGGCGAGTTTGGGGGGCAACCACAGACCCGTGATCAGAAGATAGGCCAGATACCCGGCGAGGTTGCTGGCGATGCCGACAAACGCATAGCTGAACAATTGCCGGGCCAACAGGTTGAGCTTGCGTTGTGTGGCCACGTCAGGCGTCTGCCATTGCGGCCAAGCCGAAACCTGTCTTGCCATAGCCGTTTCCGTTATAGAGCATGAACCTTTGTCCCGCGTGGTCAAACACGAAGGGATATTCGATCATGTCCCGGTCCCATCCATGCTGTGAGACATCAATTCCCGTGTTTTCAAGATCCAGCCGCCAGGTCTTGCCGTCCACGCTGCTGGCATATCCGATGCGATAACTCTCTCCTGTGCCACTTCTGTAGGAGAACCACATGTCATAGGTGCCGTTGCTGTTCCGTACCACGCTCGGTCGCGAGAAAGCCTGTGCCACGCCCAGTTCATAGGGGACAGCCAATCCGTGCCTTGCCCATTCATGTCCGTCTTTCGAGGTTGCTCCCTTGATGACATGCAGCATCTCCGCTGTCTCGGTTTGCCATGATATTGTGGACCCGTACCACATGGCATAATCACCTTCACCGTGTTGCATCACCCAAGGATAGGACAGGCTGATGGGATCTTCCGGCGTTGCGCCCATGAAGGGCGACGGGCGATCAAGCTTCAATGTGAGGTCGTCCAGTACCTCCAGACGCCCGATATCGCCGCGCCAGTGACTGTTTTTTGGGGCCTGCCACCCCATGAAGAGCATGTATCTCCCGCCGCCGGCGGTGTAGCAGTTCCCGATGCTCACACCATCTGCGTAAAAGCTGCCAGCGGGGCCATGCTCAAAGAACGGCTCGGAATGCTCTGTCACGATTTCGCGCCTTATGATGTCAATATCCACGGCCCCCACGGAAGAACGGTTGGTTGCATCACGCCCGCTGAAGAAAATGCGATAGACGTCGTTTTTCAGATGCACCGGCAATGGGTTTGCTGCATGCGATGTCAGTTTGGGGTGGTGGTTCGGTTTTGGGTCGAAAAGGCGTCCGAGCTTCTCCCATTTAGGCATTATATGCCTCTTAGCCGCGTGCTTGGAACACGTGCCCGGTCTGTTGCTGTCCCGAGGTAGACGCCTTCGGGTTCTGCATCTGCCAGCAACAGGGCTCCGGCGCCAATAACACATTTGTCACCGATTTCGATGTGATCCCGCAACGTTGCGTTCACACCGATAAAGCACCGTTCGCCGATCTTCACCCCACCGGAGACGACCACGTGGGATGAGATGAATGTATGGTCCGAGATCACGGAATGATGCCCGATATGGTTCCCGCTCCACAGGGTGACATTGTCGCCGATCGTCACAAAGGGCTGCACGGTGTTGTCTTCCAGAATGAAGGCGTTTGCACCAATGTTTCCCTGATTGAGAACAGATGCCTTCGAGCTGACATAGCTGGCCAGCGCATAGCCTTTCTCCCGGGCGTCATCGAATTTGGTTTTCCGAAGGGCGTTCAGTTTCGCGTAGCTCAAGGCGATGAACATGTCATGCGTTGCGCTGGGATAGTGCTCGGACAGGTCTTCGAAGGGCACGACCGGTAAATCACAGAACTTGTCTTCCTTGATGAACTGCGCATCCACACAAAAAGCGACCACCGAATAATCGGTATCCGTCGTGAAGTAGTAATGTGCCAACTCAGCGATATCGCCGGCCCCGAAGATCACCAGTTTCTTCATGTCTACTTCCTTACCAATATCGTGAATTCATAGAGCCCGTAGTCATGCAGCACGGCGATATTACGCGCATACTTGCGCTTGCAAAGATCAAAGAGCCAACAGGGATCCGCATAGTACAGATAACCGCGCTTTTTATCCGCGTCGGAATAGGCCGTCAGACAATTGAAGGCGAAGCCTCGCGCGCTGCTTTCATGGATCATATCCAGGGTGTTTTCCAAAAACGCCCCCCACTCCGCATCCGTGCGGTTTTGCCGAACGTTGAAAATACCACTTGCGACACAGTAGTCGCTGACACGGTCGGGTTGGGAAGCGCAGAGGAAGTCCACCCGGTCCGGATGCGCGTAGCGGGCCTTGGCGGCCTCTACCATGATCTCACTCACATCGAGCCCGAGATAGGACATCTGCGGATATTTGGGCGACAGAAACTCGTAGAGCGCGCCGTATCCACACCCAAGGTCCATTATGGAAAAAGGGGTATCTTCATCGGCAATGACCTTGCTGAGTTGTTCAAATCGAAGAACCTGACTGTCCGATCCATTCCAATCGACGCCCTGAGGTGTTTCACCATGTTCTGCAAGCTTGTCGGAGTAGTAATCCGCGATTTCCCTGAGAAGCTCAGTTTTGTCGGTGCCCATAAACCTGCCTTATGATTGTGTAGGGACGTTGTTTGGTCTCCGAAAAGATTTTCGAGAGATAAATGCCGACAATGCCGATAAAGGAGATGATCATCCCGCCAATCAACCAGATCGATGCCATCACGGATGTCCACCCGCTCAAGGGGGTTGCCAGAAAGACCCTGTATACGACCAGATAGACGATATAGCACAGAGCAAGCGTCGAGATGCTCAGCCCGATATAGAAAATCCCCACCAGAGGCGCGTTGCTGAAGGAGGTGACCGAGTTCACCAGCACCGACATCTTCTTGCGCAGCGTATATGTTGTTGTGCTTGTGCTGTGTTTCTTGATGGCGTGAGGTCGTTGATCAAAGCCTGTGATGTGCCACAGCCCGGCCATGAAGACTTCACGCTCCCTGTGGCTCAGCAGCGCATCCACATATCGTCGGCTCATCAACCGCGCCGTCACAACGTTTTCTGGCAGTGTCAGGCCGGTCAGCGTTTTGAACAGGCTGTAGAACCACCGCCCGCTCCAACGCTCGAACCAGTTGCCCTTCCTGCGCTGCTGCACACCGTAAACAACGTCGCAGCCTTCATCGCGCATCTGTTTCGAGAAGGTCTCAACCAATTCAGGATCTTCTTCCAGATCACTGTCAACCAGGAACACCTGATCCCCCTGGGCATAAGAAAGCCCTGTCATCATGGCCTTGTGGTGACCGAAGTTCCGCGACAAATCGACAACGACGATGTGAGGGTCTTTTTCAGTGATTTCTACTGCGACATGCAGACTGTTGTCGGGAGATCCATCATTGACCAGCACGATCTCATAGTCGTCATCGGATAAACTACGGGCTGATTTCGTCGCCCGCCGACAAAACTCGCTGATGTAATTTTCCGACTGATACAGTGTTGCAACAACAGAAAGCTTCACAAGACACACCTCATGTACTTCGGGGCCTCCTTGCCGCAATTCATAAGCAGATCGAGTATCGTAACCGCATGATCGAAGTCGCCCCACTGTTGGGGATATTGCGGATAGCCATCGTAGTCGAACCAGGACAGTTTCACACCATACTGGTCGAAAACATCGGCTTCGACATAGTCTTTTGCCGCCGGCCCCGACACGTATTCGGTGGCACCTGCCTTGACGCTCAAATCCGCCAGACGTTCGGTCTTGCCGTCAATCAGGTCATAGTCGCGAGAGGTCGAGATAACGGTATTAATTCCGAGATACCCGCAGATCTCCTCGATGAAGCGCCGGTTCAACTCCGAGAGCCATTCGTAGGAAGAGGACAGGTACAAAGGCTGCACCCAATTGGCGATGTCTTCGAAATGCGGGGCGCGGCGATAGTTCAGATCGATCGATTTCCAATGCGCTGCGGCCCAATCCATGCCATCGATCTGTGTCTCATGGATTTTCTGATGGTATTTTCCTTTCACCAGCACCGGCACAGTGATCCACTGGGACCCCTGGGGGGTCTTGATCTTGTTGCGGTTACGCCAGTCCCGGCGGGTATACTGCATGTCGTCGTATAGAATGAACTCGTCGACAGCGGCGATCATGTCAAAATACCCTTTCCAGGGAATGTAGTTGGACTGCACAATGGCTACGCGTTTCATGGGGTTGCGTCTTTCGAGACATAAAGTTGAAGAGCAGGATTGGGCGAGACTTCGACCAGCTCGAAATTTTCCTGAATGTACCGGTGCATCAGAGGATGTGTGTTGCGAAAGCGTAGCGCGTCTTGCCCATCGAGAGCCACATCCAAAATAAGGGCATATCCGGGATCAGATGCAATGATCCGCTCAATCTCGGCCTGTTCAAAGGCTTCGGATTTTGGAAACAGAGCATAAATTTCCCACACTGGAGATTTGCGTTCCATAAGAGCATATGCGCCCGGCCAGAGTGGGGTGACGATAAACGATTTGCCGCCCGCCGCGTGGTCGGCGGTAATGCTTCGGATCAACGCGATATTACTGGCTTCGCCGGAGGGGACCCTGAGGGTGCTGCCCGATACGTCAACGTCTACACATCTGTCGGCTTTGCGGCAAAACCATCCGGGGTGCTGCGACAGCGTGATCATCAGAGAGGCAATCAGTAAAATACCCCCGAGATAGAGCCGCTTTTTGCCTGATAGAGAGGAAACAAGTATCAATGCGCCAATCAGAAACGGGAAAATCCCCTGAGCAAGATGTGATACATCTGCGCGGGAAAAAGCGTAATGCGCATAAGGCAGTGTCAGAAATGCCGCTGCCACCAGAGCTGGCTGGACCGGTTGATTTTTCTTAACCTGCCGTGTCACCCACACAATAGAAGCCAGTCCGAAAAGAGGCAGGGACAAAAAAAAGACCCCAATCAGGATGTCTCGAAAAACGTCCTTGAACGATCCTGTCTGAAAGGACGCATCCCATGGCCAGGGTATCGGCAGGGGCAGGTTCGTTGCCTTCTGTTCAAACAGCATCAGGATGCTGTTCCAGAAGGCTGCCGCAAACCCGGGCAGGACCATGGCCATCACGAAGGTCGGCAGAAAACCGATCACAACCCCCACACCCCAGGGCACGAACCGTTTCAAGACCACATCCTGAAAAGAGGCACCGATCATCATCCATAAAAGGATGGCGAGACTGGCGGCGGCACCATAAACACCGTGGTTACGGCCAAAAACAGCCACCAGGCCAACACCAATACCAGCCAACAGACACCGTCTGGGAACAGGATTGGCGATCATATAGGCAAGACCGCCGACCAGCATAATGGATAGGGAGATGTCAAACACCTTGTGTCGTGGCAGCATCCACAGGATCAGTATCAGCGCTGAAAGGCCCCAAAAAACCGTTTTGTACCTGCTTTCCGGATCCGTTGAGCGGACAATCAAGATCAGTGCCACGAACATCCCGATTGCTTGGAAAATTGCCGCGGCCATCCTGACACCCATGATGCCATGATCCCCCGAAAGCAGGGCATACCACGCAGACCAGTAATACCGGCCCGGGTCATAGGACATGAAGTCCCGTATCGGAACCTCACCGTTCAGCACGCGTTGCACGCCGTACCAAAGGAAACCTTCATCGGCGAGGCTGAACCCGGCGCGGCCTTGTAGAAAGAAAAACCCAAAGGTGATCAGGAAGGCGCTTGCCAGTACCTTGATCATGGACGTGGTGTTGTTTTCCAAAATGATACCGTTAAACCTCTATGCAACTCATATGCTGGCTGGTCTTGACTGTCATTAGTTGCCCGACGCGGCCAAGTCATCCCAATTATTTGGACAACGGGTCCTACCCCTCCCTGCCCGGACGCGCCCCGGTTTTGCCCAGTAATATCAGACGATCCGGTTGTCCTATTTGGTTGAAAATCTTTGCGGATCCCGTTTGCTGGCGGAGCGTAGAAAATGCTCTGCCCGTCCTTGGGAAATCGGGGCCACCAGCTTGGCCAATCTGGTGAGTGCGCGGAATTTCAAGGAATCCACTAAAGGTTTCCAAGGATATTTATGCGCCCTGACGAGGGCCATTTCCAGCTCCTGTCTGGTATGGCGGCGCGTCTTAAGCAGATCATCAACCTGCCATTTGTTCAAAATCGCCTTATGGAGTTGATCCAGCACCATCCGTTCATGGATCTGTTCCGATAGGGGGGCAAAATTCTTTCGGATTCGATCAAGAGTGGACATCGCCTGTGCATTGTCGCTGTCTTCGGCCAGAATGTTCAATGCATCATAGACTTCCCGCGCAGTCTTCAGAATGGGCGTTTCCAACTCCAGCGGCGCGTGAAGCAGGCCGCGTTCGATAAAGGTTTCAAGCTCGGCGCGCGTCGACTGTGGCGAGTTGGGCCAAGTGATCTCCAGTTGTTCCGCCAGTTCAGTCAGCGTGGTGACCGGATCTGAAACGAACCTCTCGGCGGGGATAATGGCGCGGGTCTCCGTACGGGTATTGTGCTCCGCCTCAAGCATGTAGCGCGTCCAGATTGCCAGCGCCGCCTCGGCCGACAGCCCGTCGCGGCGCATGATCGAAGAGGCTGAAGCCGCAGGATCGCGCAGCGCAATGGCAAACCTTGGCGTGTCCCCGTTGCGCCGGGCCCCATCCCCCCAGAGACCTGTCAGCAATGAAATGCGGGGATCCTTGACAACCACCAGCGCGCCGGAGCCAAATTCTTGATCCAGGATTTTTGCGAATGTTGTTTCATAGCCTTGTTTTTGCGGCGCATCAAAGACCGGCGGCGGTCGGCAATCGTTCCATGTTCTGTTGACATTCTCTAGCAGCTGGTCATTCGCGGCGACAACCTCAATCGGTTCGAAGTGCCCCTTGATGTTATTGTCGTTTGAGCCGTGGGACGCCTCGGCATGGATCGCTCCCAGAAAGCGCGTACTTCCCGACAAGGCGCTGGTACCGCTGCGATGCATACCGATGATGAAAAGAATATTTGACATGTTTGTCCCTGTCGCTTCCTGGCCAGTCCGACGCGCTCATCGGGATATATCACGACATCCCGGCGCTCACACCCGTCCCTTTAGCGATCTAATGCACTAATTTCGCCGAGAATATCCTTGCGAAATTTGGCGTCCATCCCCGTAAGAATATTTTGGACAATGGCATCCGTGCCATCGTTACGGAAAGCCGGGGATTTCTTCATGAAGGCAAACCCATGGTTCTCGATCAGTTCACCCATGATCGAATAAGACATCCCCTGACGGGCCACGGCGTTGGCAATCAGCTGCTCCGCCCGCTTTCTTGGAAAGGGTTCCGACGTTTGCGCATCCTTCAGAAAAGCCTCTGTGATATCCTTCATTTTGGGGTCTGTCACGAAGATCAGATTTTCAACCAAATTCAGAACCTCATCGTCGTTCTTCGCGTTCAGAAGTTGACTGATTTGCATCAGCTCCGTTGTGGCACCATGGCTGAACCCGTGCTTTTTTACCCAGGTTGTCAGACCGATTTCGCCCCGCCTTACGGTTCTGTTTTTTTCGTTCGTCAGGCGGAAGTTCTTCCAGAACCTATAGAATTTTTTCGTGCGCAAAATCGGACTGGCGATGTTTAATGCGTAAGAGGCATAGTGAAAATTGCGTCTGTCCTTATCGACAGTCCATTGAATTTTCTCGAAGTCTTCGGGATCTTCATGCCGCACGGCCCAAGCCCAGGCAGCCCCCGCATAATCGACATTCAAAGCCTCGGAGGCCGCGATCCAGTCCATCGCACCCGGCAGCGGAAACCAGGTAGAATCGTTTGTCAGGATTAGCCTGTCCAATGAACCCAGTTGGGTTTTTATAGACAGTATACCGTCGCGATAGCCGCCAAAATCATAGCCGAAATTGGGCCGCTCGATATATCGCCAGCATCGGCCGAGTACTTTGCAAAGCTCCGCATCGTCCAGGGGGGCGTTGCAGATCACAAGCGGTGCGTATCCGGATTGCGCAAGGTAATCGATGGCGCGCAGGTGAGATTTCTGCAGACCCTTTTGGGGATAGAACAGGTAGACTGCAATGCGGTTCTTCGGCTCGGCCTTGCCATCCAGTATTTTGCATTTTCTTGCCAGCACCAGATCGTAGTAGGGCGTTGCGAAAAGGTAAGAGATGACAAACGGAGGCAGATTAATGATCTGCCTGCCGATGCGCAAAAGCTCTCTTTTTAATTTATTTGCAGGGATCAGTGGATTTCTCATATGTTGTGCGAGGCGTTTCAGTTCCCTTTTGAACTTATATGCCGGGTTCGCGCGCATTTGTCTCTGTTTCACATCATCGATCATCAAATGCTGGCTCGCTGTATCATGTACTTCTGCCCATAAACCGGACTCGCGCTAAGCGGGTTAGACACGATGTATATTCCCGTCGCGCGCCCTTCTACGTCACCTGAAATGTGATGGCTACCCTACTTTTCGTACAGGCTAAGGCGCTTCCATCCTGACGGCGCTGGAGGATGACCCGCTTTTCTTGCGCGCCCGAGTTTTGCGACGAGATCTCACAACGCCTGTCTGAGATGCTCCAGCGCTTGCGTCAGCAGTGTTTCGGCGGTTTCCTGATCTTGTGTCTCGATATAGAGCCTGAGTTCCGGGGCATTTCCCGAGGGGCGGATGTGGATCACATCACCATCCGTCAGCACCATGCGCAGCCCGTCCGTCAGGTCGAGGTCACGCTCTGCCTTGTCCAGGGGCGCCAGAAAGGCCGCGCGGGCGGCGGGGTCTTGCTGCCATTTCTCCAGAAGTGCGCGGCTTTTGGCCTGTGCCACCTCCTGCAACCGGTCCGCGACGGTCACCACGGGGGGTTCTTTTGCCACGCGGGTGGCGATGCCGCCGTCGCGGCCGGCATAAAGCACCGTCAGGATCGGCAGGGTGCAATCGCGGGTGACCAGCGGGGCCAGCACGCCCGCAGGGCCCTGCGCCGCGAAGCCCAGCAGGAAGCCGCCATTGGCTTCATAGCCCACAACGCGCCCCTCTGCGGCCTCCATCGCGGCGATGACATAAGGCGAGCCGATCTGCGTCAGCCTGACATCCTTGAAACCCTTCATCGTCACCCCGCTGTTGGAGGAGATCGGCGTGGCGATGGTTTCGGCCTTCAGCACCTCTGCGGTGATCTGGCCCAGAAGGTCCCCCGGCACCACCCGCCCGGTTTCATCGGCCAGCAATGGGCGGTCTGAATCGCCGTCCGTGGAGACCAGCGCGTCGAGGGTGTGCTCAGCCACCCATTCCGCGATCTGCACCCGCACCTCCGGATCGACCGCTTCGGTGTCCACGGGGATGAAAGTTTCCGAGCGGCCCAGCTCGATCACCTCGGCGCCCAGATCCTTCAGGATTTGCGCCAGGGCGTCCCGCCCCACTGCACTATGAGCATAAAGCCCGATGCGTTGGCCTGATAATGCCTCCGGACCGAAGGCGTCGACGAAGCGGCCGACATAGCGATCCATGGCCCCGGTGTCGGTTTCCAGCGCGCCGGGAGGGGCATCTGTTGCCGGGCTCTCGTCGAGATGCGCCAGGATTGCCGCTTCATCCGCCTTGCTGATCTCGCCGGAGCGGACGTAGAACTTCAGCCCGTTGCGATCCGCCGGAATATGGCTGCCGGTAACCATCACCGCCCCACCATCCACGGCCTGCGCGGCCAGTGCCAGCGCCGGGGTGGGCAGTTCGCCGCAATCGATCACCCGGACCCCTACCGCCCGTGCCGCTGCGATCACGTTATCCGCAATGCGTGGCGAGGAGGGCCGCAGGTCCCGCCCCACGCAGAGCACGCCGCCGGTATCGCAGGCGCTGAGAAACGCCTGCACATGGACGGTGATCAGATCGGGGGTCATGGCTGTGACCAGCCCGCGCAGGCCGCTTGTTCCAAATTTGACGGACATGGGGTTCTCCGGCGCTGTTAAAAAGGGTCTGTCAGAGCTTGCTCAGGTAGGTGCCATAATCGTTCTTGGCGTATTTCTCCGCCTCGCGGTGCAGCTCTTCGCGGCTGATCCAGCCCAGTTCAAAGGCGATCTCTTCGGGGCTGCCGATCTGCTGGCCCTGCCGCTTTTCGATGGTGCGCACGAAATTGCCCGCATCCAGCAGGCTGCCATGGGTGCCGGTATCCAGCCAGGCATAGCCACGGCCCATGCGCTGCACGGTCAGGGTCTCTTCGGCGAGATACATCTCCAGCAGCGTGGTGATCTCCACCTCGCCGCGGGCCGAGGGTTTGACCTGCCGCGCCTTGGCCGGCGCCGTGCCATCCACGAAATAGAGCCCGGTGACCGCGTGGTTCGAAGGCGGCACTTTCGGTTTCTCGACGATGCCGCGCACGGTGCCATCCGCGTCAAAATCCACCACGCCGTAGCGCTCGGGATCGGCCACCTGATAGCCGAAGACCGTTGCTCCCTGCGGCTGCGCATCCGCGGCGGCCATCAGTTCGGGCAGCCCGTGGCCAAAGAAGATATTGTCGCCCAGCACCAGCGCCGAGGGCGCGCCTGCCAGAAAATCCTCCGCCAGGATGAAGGCCTGCGCCAGCCCGTCGGGCGAGGGCTGCACGATATAGGTAAGCTGCACGCCCCATTGCGCGCCATCCCCCAGCATGCGCCGGAACTGCGCCTGATCCTCGGGGGTGGTGATCATCGCGATCTCGCGGATTCCTGCCAGCATCAGCACCGACAGCGGGTAATAGATCATCGGCTTGTCGTAGATCGGCAGCAGCTGTTTGGAGACCCCCAGCGTGATGGGATAAAGCCGCGTGCCCGAGCCACCGGCGAGGATGATGCCTTTGCGTTTCATCGTGAAATCTCCTTATCAGGCTCTGTTCAGCTCGGCGAGGACAGCCGCCAGACCGCTGCGCCAATCCGGGCGCTCTATGCCGAATGCGGATGTGGTGGCGCTGCAGTCGAGCCGGGAATTCAGCGGGCGTTGGGCCGGGGTGGGATAGGCGGAGGTCGGGATATCCGTCACCGCGACGCTCAGGCTTGCCTGCGCAAAGATTTCGCGCGCGAAATCGGCCCAGCTGACATCCGGGGTGCCGCTGAAATGATAGGTGCCGGATTTCTCCGCATCCTCTTTCAGCGCTGTCGCCATGCGCATGCAGGCCGCCGCGATATCGCGCGCCGGTGTTGGCCCGCCGATCTGGTCCGCCACGATGGTGAGGGCATCGCGGTCCGCGCCCAAACGCAGCATGGTCCGGGCGAAATTGTTGCCATGGGCGGAAAACACCCAGGAGGTGCGCAAAATGCCGTATCTGCCCCCGGCCGCGGTGATCCCATGTTCGCCGCCCAGCTTGCTGGCACCGTAAACGCCCAAGGGACCGGTGGTATCGTCAGGCCGCCACGGCGTCGTGCCGCCACCCTCGAAAACGTAATCGGTGGAGATATGCACGAAGGGCAGATCGCGCGCGGCAGCCGCCGCCGCCATCGCCGTGGGGGCCATCGCGTTCACGATCATCGCGGTCTCGCGGTCCTCTTCGGCCTTGTCCACAGCCGTGTAGGCAGCGGCGTTGATCACCGCATCCGCCTCCGTTTCGGCAATGAGAGCCTCGCAGGCCCCGGGGTCGGTCAGGTCGGCCTCCTCGCGGCCCAATGAGGTGACGCCGTCGAAATGCGCCAGTTCCGTGGCCACCTGCCCGGTTTTGCCAAAGATGAGAACCTTCATGCTTTTGCCCCAAGGCGCTGGCCCACGCCATCGCGGTTCTGCAGGGCGCGCCACCAGTCTTCATTGTCCAGATACCACTGCACGGTTTTTTCCAGACCTTCCGCCAGCGTCACGGAGGGCCGCCACCCCAGTTCCGTGGCGATCCGCGTGGGGTCGATCGCGTAGCGCAGATCATGGCCCGGGCGGTCCGTGACAAAGCGGACCTGGTCTTCGTAGGGACTGTTTTTAGGACGTTTCTCTTCGAGAATGCGGCAGATCATGCGCACTATGTCGATGTTGCGCGCCTCGTTCTCGCCGCCGATATTGTAGCTGCGCCCGATCTCCCCCTTTTCCAGCACGGTCAGCAGCGCATCGGCATGATCTTCGACATAAAGCCAGTCGCGCACGTTCTCGCCCTTGCCGTAGACCGGGATGTCCTTGCCCGCCAGCGCGTTCAGGATCACCACGGGGATCAGCTTTTCGGGGAAGTGATAAGGCCCGTAGTTGTTGGAGCAATTGGTCATCACGATGGGCAGCCCGTAGGTCTCGTGCCAGGCGCGCACCAGGTGATCGGAGGCTGCCTTGGAGGCGGAATAGGGGCTGCGCGGATCGTAAGGCGTGGTTTCCGTGAACTGGCCGGTCTCGCCGAGGCTGCCAAAAACCTCATCCGTAGAGATGTGATGAAAGCGGAAATCTTCCGGCCTGCCCTGCGCGGTCCAGAAGCGGCGCGCGGCTTCCAGCAGCTGGTAGGTGCCGGTGATATTGGTCTCGATGAAGTCCCCCGGCCCGTCGATGGACCGGTCCACGTGGGATTCCGCGGCCAGATGCATCACCGCATCGGGCTTATGGGCCGCAAAGATGCGATCGAGGGCGGCGCGGTCGCGGATGTCGGCCTGCTCGAAGGCATATCCCGGATGATCGGCGACGCTGGCCACATTCTCCAGGCAGGCGGCATAGGTCAGCGCATCGAGATTGATGATCCTGTACCCGCGCGCGATGGCCTGACGCACCACCGCAGAGCCGATGAACCCTGCGCCACCGGTGACAAGCAGTTTCATGGGATCATCCTTCATAGACAAAAGGGCTGTCGAAATCGGCCAACCCGGTGGCAGCGGCATCTTTTTCGGATAAAACAGGCTCTAAATCGCCCAAACCCCAGTTGATGCCGATCTCCGGGCAGTCAAAGCGCACCGCCCCGTCACAGTCCGGCGCATAGTAATCGGAGCATTTGTAGATGATCTCGGTCCCGGGGACCCGGGTGGCGAAGCCATGCAGGAACCCGGTGGGCACAAGGATCTGTTTGCCGTTCTCGAAACTCAGTTCTTCGCCAATCCACTGACCATAGGTGGGCGCGCCCCGGCGGATGTCGACAACCACGTCGAAAAACGCGCCGCGCCCGCAGCGCACCAGCTTGGCCTGGGCATGGGGCGGCGACTGGAAATGCAGGCCGCGCACGGTACCTGCCTGCATCGACAGGGAATGGTTGTCCTGCACCCAATCATAGTCAAAGCCCTGCTCCGCCATCGCGCGCCGGCTCCAGCTTTCGCTGAAAAAGCCACGGGCATCGCCAAACCGTTTGGGGGTCAGCACGAAAACGCCGTCCAGTTTCGTTTTCTCAATCTGCAAAACCAAAACCCTTGCACAAGTATAATCAGGCTCCAATTACCAAGCCCCCTTGCGGCTGTCATCCACAAACCCTGCCCGTAGGCGACAAAACCTCCGCCGGGCGGAGGCCATGCTGTTGACAGGTTCAAGTACTTGCCGCATCACGCAAACCGGGGCGCTGATGTGGAGACGAGTAGATGAAGATTGCGATGATCGGCACGGGCTACGTGGGCCTTGTTTCGGGGGTCTGTTTCTCCGACTTCGGCCATGAGGTAATCTGCGTGGACAAGGACCCTGCCAAGTTGGCCAAGCTGAACGCGGGGGACGTGCCGATCTACGAGCCGGGTCTCGATGATCTGATGGCCAAGAACGTGGCCGCGGGGCGACTGACCTTCTCGGGCAATCTGGCCGAAGCGGTGGCTGGCGCGGATGCGGTGTTCATCGCCGTGGGCACGCCGACGCGGCGCGGCGATGGTCATGCGGATCTGACCTATGTGATGGCCGCCGCGACAGAGATTGCGCAGGCGCTCACCGATTACGCGGTTGTGGTGACCAAATCCACCGTGCCGGTCGGCACCAACGCCCGGGTGGCCGAGACCATCAGGGCCGCCAATCCGGATGTCGATTTCGATGTGGCCTCCAACCCCGAATTCCTGCGCGAAGGGGCCGCGATCGACGATTTCATGCGCCCGGACCGGATCGTCGTGGGGGTTGAAAGCGACCGTGCGGCGGAGGTCATGCAGGCGATCTACCGCCCGCTCTACTTACGCGATTTCCCGGTGATGACCACCGATCTGGAAAGCGCCGAGATGATCAAATACGCCGCCAACGCCTTTCTGGCCACCAAGATCACCTTCATCAACGAGATCGCGAACCTGTGCGAGCGCACCGGCGCGGATGTGAAAATGGTCTCCAAGGGCATGGGCATGGACGGGCGGATCGGCAACAAGTTCCTGCATGCAGGTCCCGGCTATGGCGGCAGCTGTTTTCCCAAGGATACCTCGGCACTGGCCCGGATCGGGCAGGAATACGGGGTGCCGATGCAGCTCACGGAGACGGTGATCAAGGTCAATGAGGAGACCAAGCGGCGCATGGTGGACAAGGTTTTCGACCTTTGCGGCGGGTCGGTGAACGGCAAGACCGTGGCGGTATTGGGCGTGACGTTCAAACCCAATACCGATGACATGCGCGATGCGCCCAGCCTTACCATCGTGCCCGCCCTTGTGGGCAAGGGCGCGAAGGTACGTGTGGTGGACCCGCAGGGCGCGCGCGAAGGCGAAGCGCTTTTGCCCGGCGTGACCTGGGTGGAGGATGTCTACGAAGCGGCCAAAGGAGCGGATGCGGTGGTGATCCTGACCGAGTGGAATGAATTTCGCGCGCTGGATCTGGGCCGGGTGGCGGCGGATATGGCCACCCCTGTGATGGCCGATCTGCGCAACATCTATAATCCCGATGATGCGCGCGCCGCGGGGTTCACCGCCTATGTCTCCATCGGGCGCAAGGACTATGGCCTTGCGGAATAGCAGGCTCTAACCCCGGTTATAGATGTCCTCGTAGCGCACGATGTCATCTTCACCAAGGTAGGCGCCGGTCTGTACTTCGATCAGGTACATCGGCAGTTGCCCGGGGTTGGCCATGCGGTGCACGGCCCCCAGCGGAATATAGACGGACTGGTTTTCCGTGAGCAGCTTGACCTCTTCGCCGACGGTCACCTCCGCCGTGCCGGCCACCACGATCCAGTGCTCGGACCGGTGCACGTGGCTTTGCAGGCTCAGCACGCCGCCCGGTTTCACCATGATGCGTTTGACCTGGAAACGGCTGCCGAGGCAGAGCGTCTCGTACCAGCCCCAGGGCCGGTAGAAGCGCGGATACTCCGTGGCCTGTTCGACCTGCGCCTCTTTCAGCAGGGTCACCGCCTCCTTGACCTGCTGCGACGCGCTCATGTCCGCCACCAGCACCGCGTCGCGCATCGCCACGGCCACGATGTTCTGCAACCCCACGCCCACCAGGTGCAGGTTGTCGTCTTCCGAGCGCAGGAAGCTGTTTTCGCATCCCACGGCGGTGGTGGCACCCTGCTGCACCATGCCGGCCGCATCGGGGGTCGACGCCGCCCAAAGCGCGTCCCAGCTGCCCAGATCGGACCAGCCATTGGTCAGCGGCACCGCCATGATGTTATCTGCGTGCTCCATCACCGCGTAATCGATCGATTCCGCGCGCACCGCCTCGAAACCCGCAGGACCCAGACGGGTGAACCCCAGATCCTCTTCCTTTTCCGCGATGGCCTGCCGGCAGGGCGCGATCATGTCCGGGGCATGCGCCTCGAAGGCGGCGATGATATCGCGCACGCGCCACAAAAAGAGCCCGGCATTCCACAGATGGAGCTTGCCGTCCACCAGGGCCTTTGCGGTCTCTAAATCAGGCTTCTCGGTGAAGCTTTTCAGTTTTACCGGGGTGTTGCCGGTCGCGGGGGCCGCCAGTTCCAGATAGCCGTAAGCGGTCTCGGGCCGGTCCGGCGTGACCCCGAAGGTCACTAGGTTACCCGCGGCCGCAGCATCCCTGCCCGCGCGGATCGCGGCGTGGAAATCTTCCAGCCCGCTCATGATGTGATCGGAGGGGGCGACCAGCATCATCGCCTCGGGGTCGTCTTCCAGCATCAGGGCGGCGGTCAGGATCGCCGGGGCGGTATTGCGCAGGGCCGGTTCGATCACCACCCGCGCATCCGTGAGCCCGACATCGGCGCATTGCTCCATCACGATGAAACGGAAATCGGCATTGGTCATGATCACGGGAGCCGCGAAATCAGGCGTCGTGAACCTTTTCAGGGTCGCCTGAAACAGGGTTTCCTCGCCGATGAGCCTGCTGAACTGCTTGGGAAACGCCTTGCGCGAGGAAGGCCACAGCCGCGTGCCGGAGCCGCCGCAAAGAATAACCGGGTAAATCATGACAGGCGCCTATCCTACTATGGTGCGTTTGCGAGATTGTTTCCAACACATACTGTTTTGGATGACAATACGGCAACAATTGGACCGGGCAAAGGAAAGGTCTGAGCATCGCGCGATTGTCCGACCCAACAGGGTCGTGCCGGTTTGCAACGCCGCATATTTTTGTTGCCAATGCCCCCAAAGCATTCCAAACCCGGATAAATTTTGGTGGCACGCTGCTTTTATTGCGAAGTTGAGAAAACCCTATGGATATTGTCACAGGCATGCATCGCAGCGGCACGTCCTTTCTGTCGCAGGCGCTTAGTCGGCTGGGGGCGGATTTCGGACCGGAAGAGCTGCTTTTCAAGGCAGATCTGTGGAACCAGAACGGATATTTCGAAAACATCGAGGTCGTGGACATCAACAACCGGATGATCCTCGGCGACAGGGCACGCATCGATTACTGGCTGGAGGCGCCTGAAAGCGGCGTGGCCCGTGCGCTCAACAGCTTTGCCGCGCGCAAGTGGAAGTATTTCCTGTTTCCCCCGGTACCCCGCATCAATGCCCGCGCTACCGCCTACGAGGCGGAGATCACCCGTTTGCACGACACCTACAAAGACAGCTTTGTGAAGGATCCGCGGTTCTGCCTGACGCTGTCGTCCTGGCTGGCGCGGGGGTCGGTCGAGCGGCTCTTTTTCAGCTTTCGCAACCCCGCCGCAGTGGCAGGATCGCTGAAGCAGCGCGAAGGGCTGCCACTGGCCTTTGGCCACCGCTACTGGCTCTATCATATCCGGGGGTTCATCGCGCAGCTACCGCAGGACAGTGACGTATCCTTTGTCGATTTCGACGCCTTTTTCGACGCGCAAACGCAGCGTGGTGCCTTCGAGCGGCTGGCCTATCTGATGGGGGTTCCCACCGGCGCGCCGCAGTTTCAGGACATGGTGGGTGCTTTCGATCTGAGGTTACGCACCCAGATGGCATCGCTGGAAGACAGCCCCGCCCATGTGCGCCATGCTTACGCGGCGCTGCAGGCCCTGATGGCGAAATCCGACGGGCCGGTGCGGGTACACGCCCATCCCGAGTGCGTTTCGGCCATTCTGGGCACATGAGCCGTTCTTCCCTGCCCCAAGGCATCCGGATTGCCATCTATGTGGCGATCTGGATCGTGTTGGGTCTCTTTTTATATGCCTCGCTCGACAGGCTGCCCAGCCGGTCTGAATGGGCGGAAGTGATTGCCCGGGGCGGCGGGCCTGCGGTGGCAGCCTTCGGCGCGGCATTTTTTGCCGCTTTTGTCCTGCGCCTGCTGCGGTTCGGGGTGTTGACCCGGCGCAGCGTGCCGGTGCGCTGGTCCGGGATCATCCGCGCTTTCCCATGGCTTTTCATGTTGGGGGCGGTCACGCCCTTCCGACTGGGCGAAGGGGTGCGCGCCCACTGGGTGCAGCGCCAGGGCGGCTCCGGGGTTACCGCCGTGGGCAATTGGGCAGCGGAGCGCTGGACCGATCTGATCCTGCTGGTCGTCTTCTTGTCGCTGGGCATTGCCGCGGTGGCGGTTGAGGGGTTCGGTGCGGCGGCCGTTACCCTGCTGATGGCCGGGCTGATCGCGGGGTATCTGCTGGTTTGGTTCGGTCGCCCCCGGCTGATGCAGGTGGCCGGGCGCCTGCCCGTGGCCCGGGAGGCCGCACAGCGGCTGATCCGCAGCTTTGACTACATGTCCGATACCCGGTTGCACGCGACGATCGTACTCATGACGCTGGCCATCTGGGCCCTGATGGCGCTGGGGTTCTGGGCGGCCCTGTCGCTCATTCTCGACACACCGGTGCCGGTTGCGCTGGCGCTTGGCTGTGTAGGGGCCGTCAACCTGATTGCGCTCGTCTCCGCGGCGCCCGGCAATCTGGTCAGTTTCCAGGCGGCCATGGTGGCGGTGATGACGGCCTGGGGGCATTCGGCCGTCGATGCGCTGTTGGCCTCGATCCTGATCCAGTCTACCGGGCTGACAATTGCGATCAGCCTTGGCCTGCTGTCATGGGGCGCCCAAGTGCTGCGCGCCCGCCGGTCGGGCCCCACGCCGTGAGACGGCCTATCGCAGGCTGCTGACCTGTGATGTTGGGGAGGTCTGCGGCGGGGCCAGGGTATCATCCGCTTCATCGCGCAGGACTTCATCGATGACGAAAAGCGGACGCTGCTTGCTCTGCATGTAGAGCCGCCCGATATATTCCCCCAGGATCCCGATCACGATCAGCTGGATCGCCCCGAGGATCAGCACGATCAGCATGACCGATGTCCAGCCCTGTACCGTTGTCCCCCGCATGAAACCCAGCAACACGTATATGGCTACCGGCACCGAAGAAAGAGCACAGAGAAACCCCAGCCATGTGGCGAGCCGCAGCGGGATCGTCGAAAACCCGGTGATCGCATCGGCGGCAAACAGCAGCATCTTCTTGAGCGGATATTTCGTCTCGCCGGAAAACCGTTCGGCGCGTTCGTATTCCAGCGCCGCCTGCCGGAAACCGATCCACGAGACCATGCCCCGGATAAAGCGGTGCTGCTCGGGCATTTGCAGCAGGACATTGAGCGCCTTGCGGCTCATCAGCCGGAAATCCCCGGTATCCAGCGGCATGTCGAGATCGACGAGCTTGCGGAAAAACCTGTAAAAAAGCTTGGCCGATGCCTTTTTGAAGATACTTTCGCCGGCACGGTTGATCCGCTTGCCGTAGACCACGTCGAACCCCTGATCCATTTTTTCCAGCATCGGCCCCAGCAGTTCGGGAGGATCCTGCAGATCGGCGTCAATGATCAGGATACGGGCACCGCGGCAGACGCTCAGCCCGGCGGTCAGGGCCAGCTGATGTCCATGGTTGCGCGACAGGAACACGCCGGTGACGCGCGGGTCCGCGGTATGGGCGGCGCGCATGAGCCGGGCCGTTTCATCCCCGGAGCCGTCATCCACCAAAACGATCTCGTAGGAGGAGATGTTGATGTCCTGCAACGCCGAGGTGACACGTTTGATCAGCTCTTCCAGCACGGCCTCTTCGTTATAGCAGGGGACAACGACGGAAAGATAAGGGTCACTCATGGGAAATCCATTCCTTGGGCCGCGGGGTGAAACCGCCACGACAGAGACTGTATTTCACGGTGCTATGACGGCTTTGGGGCAAGAGAATGTCACAGGTCAGTTGCATGATGTCCGGTCCAGTCCGTCTCGCAGGTATATATCCCACAACGCCGATCTCCGGCATAGCTTGAAGTGTTCTTTCGTGATCCGGCGCAAAGGGCTTTCAGCCTCCGCAAAGCGGGCGATCATCGCGATGTCCAGATCGGCCCGCAGCGTTTCGGGGTCCTGAAACTCGGGCGAGGTATCCCATTGCCACGGAGGGTAGGCCAGAACAGGCGGCGCCCCCAGGGCGAAGCTGAAGGAGAACCGCGTATCGGCCGCGATGCCGTATTCCGCGGCCCCGGGCATCTGCGCCAGCTGGTGAAACCCGTCCGCCAGCATGATGTATTCGATACCGGTGTCGAGCGGCGCGCCTTCTGCCCGGCGGATGGTGGCCGCACGGGTCAGCTGCGCCAGCCGGTCGGGAGCATTGGGTTTGCTGATCACCCGGTAGAGGTCTTTTCCCGGGCGCGCTTCGGCATAATAGCCAGCCAGCGGGCCTGCCGGGAACAGGACGCGGGATTGATTGTTCAGTGCGATCACCCCTGTTCCCAGTGTATTCAGCAGATGCGGGCCGGCAAAGGCTGCCATCAACACCAGCGCCATGATGCGCACCGGGTGGCGGGGGCCGGCCCCGGCTTGCCTGACAACTTCGGCCAGACACAGGCTCAGGGCGGTGACAAGCACCAGGAACTGATGACCGATGGATCCCATGCCACCCATGGTCAGGGCCATGCCGAATGCGCCCGCACCCAGTGCCAGAGTCGTGATCAGAACCGGTACCCATGCCACGCCCGCCGTGGTCAGTGTGAGGATCAGGCTGGCAATCGCAAGCACCAGAACGGTTGGCTGGTTGCTCAGTAATCCGAGTGTTTTCCAGATCAGCCCCGTGGGTGTCAGCCTGTCTCCCACCGAGGCCGCCGCATATCTGGAAGAGCCGATGAATTTGGAAAACCCCGGATCCAGCAGCCCCATGGCCATAACGACCCCGACCGCAACCCAGATGCCGGACCAGATCCTGCCCTGGATCAGCAGCACCAGCAGCACTGCGGGCAGGATAACACCAAAGGAGGTTTTCAGGAGCATCAACATGACGATGATCGCCCCGGTGACCGCCCCCGCGATGGCCTCAAGTATCTTGTTCGGCGTTGCCAGGAAACAATAGAAAAACGCGGCAAGCCCCAGCGACATGGCAAACCGGTTATAGACAAAGGAGTGGGCCGACATCGGCTTGGTAATGGCCGGAATGATTTCCATGGGGGCCCGCATCAGCATGCAGGCGGACGTGAAGATGGCAAAAAGCAGGTAGCTCCACAGTCCCGTGCGGCGGTAGCAGATCACCCCTCCCAGGATCAGGGCTGTTCCGGCCATCAGCAAAGATGCATAATCGAGCGCCTTGAGCGTGGGGCCGAACAGGCTGAAACCGAGGGCGATGTATTCGCCAAAGAGCCCTGCGTAGTGATGGCCGAAATCAAGAACCGGGTCGGCACCTTGCAGAATGCGCCAACCGATGTCGGCAGAAAACAGGGTATCCGCCATGTGATTGGTGTCGTAAACAACCGGCACAACGGCAAAGACCAGATAGAACGGGACAAGCAGGCCGAAACCAAGAAACCAAGAAATCTTCTGCACAAGACGGCCCTGCGGTTAAATGAAGTGATAAAATACGACGCCACAACAACTTGGCCGGGCCCTTCTGACCTACAAGACACCATGCATGGCGTGAAGCCCCGGGCCGGAGAAAATGACGGGCTGTGTGGGAGTTAACACAGGTCCATTTGCGCCAGCACATCGCGCAGCACAGGCGGGTCCACGTGGATGTCATTGCCGACAGGCTGGCCCAGAACAAAACCGTAGCGCAGCCCCAGCAAGCCCGAGATGGAATAATAGGCCCGGCTCCTGTGGCCTTGCTGGAAGATTTCCAGCACCCGCGTGTCGGGCTGACAGAAAGCCAGATTGGCCAGCGCCGCCCCATGCGCACAGACAATAGATTCTGCCTGTGCAAAAATCTCCGCCTGCTCTGCGATACTGAAATCAGACATCACGACAGAGACGAAGCCCATCTCTTTCAGCTCCGCCTCGATCTGCGGCTCGTTGTGAATGCGCCGCACGGCGGCATCCGCGCGGGAGACGTAGACCCGCCTGCCCGGTGGGGTGAACCCCTTCAGATCCCGGCGCAGCGCGGGCAGGTAGCGGTCCTTGAGAAACTTCATGGCATGGGCCGATACCACCGCATAGGTCGACAGGTTGGCCGGGATCGCCAGGGTCTCAAAGGCGTGCACGCCGTCAGGCAGCCACAACACAGGCCGGTTCGGGGCGATCAGGTCCAGCGACTTGCGGGCAAATTTCGGCGCGCGTTCGGACATCACGATGGGGGTGCCCCGCAGCGTGGGATCGGTCAGAAACGTTTCCAGCCTTGGGATCATATCGATGGTCCAATGATAGAAATTATGTGCCCAGCTTGTCTGCATCAGGAAGCCGCTGGCATGGCGCTGCACCGGTTTGCGCAGACCGACCACTGCCTGTGGCAGCGCGTATTTGGGATTATGCAGAACCGATTTACTCGGGTAATTGTCCAGCACGATGCCCTGTGCCGTCGTATGGACCGCCGTGGGATAGGACAGGCGGGCGTCCTGGGTCCACAGGGTGCCGGTCACCCGGGTGGCCTTTTCCGCCACGGTCATCCTGAGGTAGTCTGCATAGGCCTGGGCGTCAGGTCCGGCGGGCTTGTGAATGGGGTGATCCGGCGTGAAGAGCTCTTCGTGCATCAGCCCTGATGTCTCCTGGCCCGTGCCGCCCGTCCGCCCCAGGCTGCAGTCTTTTCTTTCGAACCAGGCAAAAAAGGCCCTGCGCAGTCCCAGCTTTTGCCACAGGCGCGGCACGACCAGTGCCAGGGTGGGCACCATTTTGCGAAGAACCTGTTTCAAGATGCCACCTGCGGTAAGAGAACTGCCTGCCCTGCGCTATACGGTCTGCGGGCAAGTCCTTTCAATAGCTATCGGGGATCTGCTGGCGGTCGGTTCCCGGGGCACCTGATCCTTGCTCCGTCCATCGGTAAAGTGGCTTGCCGGTCATCCGCCCCTTCCCCGGTCATCTCGACACCGGGCTGGAGGCGTGTCAGGACCCCGGATCAGGACAGGTGATGACACAGGCCGGATATGCCTGGTTGCTTCCCCGAGGGCCCGGGGTAAGAAGGCGGGGCCGCCATATCGCGGGTCACACATGGAGACGAAGACATGCGAATAACTTTTGTGTTGCCGCGCCCCTTTCTCAACGGCGGCATGCGGGTCATCGTGCAACATGCCAAAGGACTGCAGGAGCTGGGCCACGAGGTGACGCTCGTGTTGAGGGGCTCCAGGAAACGTTCCCTGCTGCGCAAGATAAAAGACCTGTTTGCCAAAAGGCGTTTCCGACCCCTTAAACCGGAATTCTTTCACGAAACCGGGCTGAACGTCATCACGCTGGAGACGGACCGGGCGGTCGGGGCCGCCGATGTGCCGGACGCGGATGTTGTGATTGCAACCTGGTGGACGACAGCCGCTCCCGTGGCGGCCTTGCCGAAAGAGAAAGGCGCCAAGGTCTATTTCGTGCAGGATTACGGCGCTGAAAGCACCCCGCAGGAGCCCCTTATCGAGACATGGCAACTGGGAATGAACGTCATTACCCTGTGCAACTGGCTTGCGGATCTGGTCCGTCAGCACGCATCGCCTCCCCTGCTGGAAATCGTGCCCAACGGCATTGATGCGGAAGCTTTCGCCGCCTCGGTCACGGCGGCGGCGCGACAGCCGCAGGATCCGCCGACCGTCGGGCTTCAGGCCCGGGGCAGTTACCAGAAAGGCACCGATATCGCCGCCGCCGCCCTGTGCCTTGCGGCACGGGAGGTGCCGGGGCTGCGCGCGCGGTCGTTTGGTTTCAGCCCGGTGCGCGGCGATATCGCGCTGCCTGCCGGAAGCATTCATCACCGCGCCCCTTCCGACGAGGAGGTGCCCCGGATTTACGCGGATTGCGATCTCTGGCTGTTTCCTTCCCGCAAGGAAGGTTTTGGCCTGCCGATACTCGAAGCCCTCGCCGTCGGGACACCCGTCATCGCCACGCCGGCAGCAGCAGCCCCGGAGCTTATCTCTGCACGGAACGGGGCCTTGCTGGATGATTTCGCCCCGGAGACGATGGCCGCCGCGATTGTCGAATTCTACGCCCTGCCGGAGGAAAAGCGCCGGAAACTCTCCGATGCCGCCTGGGCGGATGCGCGCAAATACAGCTGGTCTGCCGCGACACGGCAATTCGAAGCCGCCCTGGAAAAAGCGATGGCGGCCTCCGGCTAGGCCACGCAGGGGGTCAGGGGCCGTTCAGCCACCCGGTCAGCCCTTGAGGGTATGGATGGTGGTGTCGATGCGGGGGGCGGCATGCCCGATCAGCCGTGTCAGCGCCTTGTTGGCATAGATGCGCCGCTTGCCTGATCCGGCAGGCGGGCCGATGAAGGTCCTGGCAGGGGCTGTCCCGGTCGCGGTGCCAAGCCGGGCCAGAATGGCCTGCATCCTGTCTGCCTGGAAAAGATCCTCAAAGGCGATCTCGGTCTGCTCATAGCCCTGCCAGAAATCCCAGAACTGATCGTACCATGCCTCGTAGCGGGTCAGCGGTTTGCCCGGCTCTTCCTCATTCCAGCGCGCCATTGACCGGCAGACATCCGCCCGGGGGCGCCGCACCGTCACCACGATGCCCGCCTCCAGCACGCGCAGCACCCGCGGATCCTGCGCCACGGCCTCATTCAGCCCGAAAGGGACATGTGTCTTGACCACATAACCTGCGTCCGGGGTGACCTTGCCCAGCAGATCGGACCCGTTCCGGCCCTGTTTCCAGCATTGATCGAGATCCACGTAAAGCGGGCGACCGCGGTAGGCGGGCATGTTGTTGAGGATCATGTCGATCAGCACATGGGTGCCGCTGCGCATCGGGGTGGCGACGATGATATTGGGCCGCCCGCGGGGGCGCAAAACACCTGGGGGGCTGACAACGCGGGGATTGTTGAACGGCAAAAGCCGGGCCCCGATGAAATTCGTCAGATCAGACGTTTTGAAAGCCATATCCAGCCTCTTTCTTGGTCCTGCTTTCCATAGCAGCGGATTTGGGAAACGTCAGGCGCGATATACCTTTTGGGGCCGTCACAACAGTTGAACAATGATGTTTATCCTATAAACAGGCAATATTGACGAAAGCTTGTTGTTAAGAGGATGTTCTGATGGTGCAACACCGGGGAAGACCCTTTCGCTGGGCCATCTTCGGAACCGGTTCTGTTGCCCGTAAATTCACCCTCGATCTGCGCTGTCTCGGCGGCGCCGCAGAGGCCCGTATCGTGGCGTCGCGCACATCGGAAAATGCCCGCCGATTTGCCGCCGGCCTGGGCGTTGCCGAGGTTGCGCCGGATTATGCCGCTGCCGCCCGGGCCGAGGTTGACGCGATCTACATCGCCACCCCTCCTGCCCTGCACGAAGCCCATGCGATGCTGGGGATCGCGGCGGGCAAAGCGGTTCTGATCGAAAAACCCATCGCCGCAGATGCACCGGCGGCCCGGCGTATTGCCGCCGCCGCCGAAGAGGCCGGTGTTTTCTGCATGGAGGCGATGTGGACGCGGTTTCAGCCCCTGCCCGAAGCGGTACGCAGGGTGATCGACGCTGGCAAACTGGGGGAGCTGCGCGGGTTCGAGGCGCGTTTCATGGGGGCGAACAAACCAGACCTCGACAGCAGTCTTTTTGATCCTGAACGGGGCGGCGGTGCCTTGCTGCACCGGGGGATTTATCCGCTGTCTCTGGCCCGGTATCTGCTGGGGGAAATCAGGACCACGCAGGCAACCTCCCGGATTGGCGGGACCGGTGTCGATGAAGACACGGCATTGATCGTGCAGCATGCATCGGGGGCCATATCGACCCTGCGGTCTTCGCTGCGCGCGGCAGGGCCCGACGGGGCGGTGATCTACGGCACCGATGCAACGCTTTACCTCGACGGCCCGATCTGGCGGCCCACGGGGGCCCGGCTGGTGCCCACGGTGCCGGCAGGGGCCGCCACGACCGGCCCGCGCAGGTTCGAGGCGTTTCGCGAAAGCCGCCGGGGCCTGCAGCTGTCCGGCCTCCTGTCGCGCCTGCGACGCCTGTCGGGGCGCGGTCAGACACGGATCAGCGCTCCTTTTGACGGAAACGGCTACCACTACGAAGCGCAGGCCGTCATGCAGGCCGTGTCGGAAGGCCATATTCAGGACATAAGGATGCCGCTCTCGGAAAGTATCGAGATCCTGCAGATCATCGATGAGGCCCGCGCCCCGAAAGCCGCAGGAGTGTGACTATGAAAATCGGCGTCATCGGCTGCGGCTACGTGTTCGACCATTACATGACCACCCTGCCCCTGCATCCCGGGATCAAGATTGCCGGGGTCACGGACCGGAATGCTGCGCGCGCGCAGCAGGTGAGCGACTATTACGGCCTGCGGGTCTACGAGGACACCGCGGCGATGCTGGCGGATGATGACATCGCGATCATCGCCAATTTCACCTCCATTGAATCGCACGGGGCCATCACGAAGGCGGCGCTGGAAGCGGGCAAACATGTCTATTCCGAAAAGCCCTTTGTCACCGATATGGGTGAGGCGCGGGCGCTGGCGGATCTGGCGGCGGAGAAGGGGCTGCGCCTGTCCTGCGCGCCCTCCAATGCGCTGAGCGCCACGGTGCAGACCCTGTGGAAAGCGGTGGAAGACGGGGCCGTGGGCGATGTGCGCATGGTCTATGCGGAGTTTGACGACAACCCGGTCTACCTGCTGCAGCCCGAGACATGGAAATCCCGCTCCGGCGCGCCCTGGCCTTACCTGCATGAATACGAGATGGGCTGCACCTGGGAACATATCGGCTATCACCTGACATGGATGTGCGCGCTGTTTGGCCCGGTCCGGTCGGTCACCGCCTTTTCCAAGGTCACCCTGCCCGACAAGACCGACCTGCCGCTCGATCCTGCGGGTACCCCCGATTTCTCGCTGGCCGCGCTGGATTTCGAAAGTGGTGTCGTGGGGCGGATCACCTGTTCCATCGCAGCCCCCACCGATCACCGCATGCGGATCATCGGCAACGCGGGGGTGATCAGCGCCGATACCTATCGCGACTACACCTGCCCGGTTTATCTGGAGGCTTTCGCGCCCTTCACGCTGAAACTTCAGAACCTGCGGGCGATGCGCAACAATTCCCTTTTACAGAGCCTGTTCGGCATCGGCGGGCGCCGGGTGCCACTGGCCGAAAGCCCGCCCCCGGGCGCCACGGAGATCACCCGCCTGCCAGCCCTGACAGCCTCGCCCAAGAGCTGGATCAGGCGCCTGATGCGTCACCAGCGGGGCCAGCAGGACAAATGCATCGGGCTGGCGGAACTGGCCGATGCGATCACCACGCAGCGCGCGCATTTCCCGCCCGCCGATTTCACCCTGCACCTGACCGAGCTGACACTGGCCATTCAGGGCGCGGGGCCGGAGGGCGCGAACCACCGGCTGGAAACCCGGTTTGATCCTGTCGACCTGCCCGCGCGGACCCGTGCGGTGGCCCCCGATTACACGGGCTGGCGCGGCCTTGCACCCCTTCCGCGCCTGATCGCGGGCCTGATGAAGACCCGGGGGTAGAGGCAGATGACACACCCCGCCCTGCCCCGTATCGCCTATCTGACCGGCCAGTACCCCGAGGTCTCGCTGACCTTTATCCTGCGCGAGGTTGAAGCGCTGCGCGCGCTTGGCATGGAGGTGCAGACCTGCTCGATCCGCCGCACCCCGCCGGAACAACACCCCGGCCGGGCCGAGAAAGCCGCCGCGGCCAGCACCTTCCACGTGTTGGAAACATTGCGCAACCCGCTGAAGTTCCTGGCCGCGCAGATGTATCTGCTGCGCCAGCCGGGACGTTATTTTCGCGCCCTGCGCCTGGCGCTGCAGACCCGCGCCCCGGGGCTGCGGGCGCTGGTCTATCAGATCATCTTCTTCCTTGAGGCCACGGTGCTGGCGCATCATCTCAAGCGCGAAAAAATCACCCATCTGCACAATCATTTTGTCTTTGGCAGTGCGACGGTGGCGATGCTGGTCTCGGAACTGACGGACATCGATTACAGCTTTACCCTGCATGGCCCGGCCGACCTGTTCGAGCCCTACCGCTGGCGCATCGATGCCAAGACCGCACGGGCAAAATTCGTCTCTACCATCAGCCATTACGCCCGCAGCCAGCTGATGTTCTTCAGTGACCCGTCGCATTGGCACAAGATCCGCATCATCCATTGCGGGGTCACGCCGGAGCGTTATGCGCAACCCGCCCCGGCGCTGCCGGAGCGGCGCGCGGATGAAATCCGGCTGGTCTTTGTCGGGCGGCTGGCCCCGGTCAAGGGGCTGCGGGTGCTGCTCGACGCGATGCATCTTTTGCTGCCCGACCTGCCGCAGCTGCATCTTGTGCTGGTGGGTGATGGACCGGACCGCGCCCGGCTGGAAGAAACCGCCACCCCCCTGGGCGATGCGGTCACCTTCACCGGATACCTGTCGCAGGATGATGTGGCCCGGGCGATGCAGGCGGCGGATATCTTTGTGCTGCCCAGCTTTGCCGAAGGCGTGCCGGTCGTGCTGATGGAAGCCTTTGCCAGCGCCAGGCCGGTCATCGCCACCCAGGTGGCCGGGGTCGGAGAGCTGGTCGAGGAGGGTGAAAGCGGCTTTCTGGTGCCCCCCGGCGATGTGGAAACGCTCGCCGCGCGGATCCGCTCCCTTGCGGACGATGCCGATCTGCGCCAACGCATGGGCGCGCGCGGCCGGGCCCGCGTGACGGAGGATTTCGACATCCGCATCGAAGCCGCCCGGCTGGTCCGGCTCTTTGCCGAGGGGCCGGGTGACGATATCCGCCCCGATCCCCTTGCGCCCGCGCGCGATTAGCGGGTCAATGCGAGCGCCTTGAGCGAGTTGGGGTCAGCCCATCTGCTGGTATTCTCCGGGTCCGCGATAAACTGCGTGATCAGATGGCTCCACTCGATCCCGATATACAGACTGTTCAGGGCCGTTTCCGAATTGGCGGACAGTCGGGCATAAAGCGCCTGATCCCCGCATAGCTGCTTCAGTGTTGCCGCAAGAGACTCCGGATTGCTCCCGGCAAAGACCATGCATCCCTGCCCGTCGGTGATCCGTCCCCGGAACGCGGGGTGATCGGAGACGACAAGGGGCGATCGTGACGCCAGCCCCTCGTAGATCGTGTTGGGCATGCCCTCCGGATAGCTGTGCCGCGATGGCACAAGCACAATGTCATGCGCCCGCATCTGCGTGGAGACGTCCGTATTGGGGATTGTGCCGATGAAATGCGCTGACCCCGCCACGCCAAGGGCTTCGGCCCGGGTTTTCCAGCTGTCGAGATCTCCCTGGCCTGCAAAGGTGATCGACAGATCGAGGCCGCCCGCTCGCACCTTGCCGAGGGCCACGAGACAGTCATCCACGCCCTTGTCCGGCGTCAGCTTGCCTGCAAAAAACGCCCTTGGCTGATCTGGTCGGGCCAGAGCGGATTTGGGGGGCTCTACCGCTTCGATCCGCCGCCAGTCCCAGGGCAGGATCCTGCGGGCGGGATAGAACAGGGCGCGGGCCATGGAACGGGATGCATTGAGACTGTGGTTGGACACGCAGGAGATATGCGCGCCGGTCAGGACCTGCCTCAGGCGCAGGTTCTGAACCAGCATGCGCAGATTGGTATTCTCAAAAATATCCGCAAAGACCGGCAATGTTCTGACGCTGTTTTTCTTGGCATGGGCCAGCACTTCCACAAAGGGGGTCCGGCAAATGAAAAGATCGGGCCGGACCCGGCGGAAGAGATCCGCGATGAAAGCCTCAGTAAACGCCGCCCGCGGTGCCGCGATGGAATGCAGGCCGGGGGCCAGGACAAGATCGTGTTTTTGCTTGTGGATCGCCACCACCGTGATGCTGTGTGTCGGCGCCAGCGCGGCGACAGCATCCACCGAATGACGCTGGTCGCGGTACATTTCGACCCCGCCCTGTTCAAAACGCTGATATGCTTCAGCAAAATTTCCGTGCTGAAGAAACAAGATATTCATTTACGAAAAGCCCTTTGGGCAGATTTCAGGAACCTCATGATGATCCCGCCGATCCCCTGCCTGTATAATGTGCTCTCAATCCCCCAGATACCGGCCTACCGTACAGCCATCCTGCAGACTGGCCTTGATTTATCTTGAAAATATCCAGATGACTACAGCCGAAAAAAGGCCCCTTCCATAAAATTGCCATACCGGCAGCTTTTCTTGACTTCCACGTCACCCCGGGCAGAACGCGAGCAGCCGCCGGCAGGGAAAGAAGTGCAAAAATGATTATCAACAAGGCCCATGATTTCGGCTTCGTGCATATTCCCAAATGTGCAGGGTCCACGATCCGCCAGCAATTGCGCGACAAGGATGATGCGCAGGGTAAATTCTATCACACGATGACGATCCCGGAGCTGGGCAAGGTGAATGCCAACCATCTGCCGCTTGCGGTACTGGCGGCGCATTTCCCGCAGGATTTCGAGGCGCTGCGGGCCGTGACCTCCTACGCGATTGCGCGTGCACCGATGGAGCGGTTCATCTCGTCCATGGCGCAATATCTGCGCCGGGACGACCAGAATCCCGCCGAGATGTCCGCCGCGGAGATCCGCAAACGCACCCTGGCGGTTATTGCAGAACTCTCCGCCAGCGGGGCCGCGCCCGAAATGCGGCATACGATCTTTCTGCGGCAGGCGGGTTACGTTTTTCTGCAGGGTGAGAAGATCATCGATCACGTCTACCCGATGACCCGGATGGAGGCGCTTTTTGACAGGATAGAGACACAACACGGGTTTGATCTGATCCGCGATACGGTCTGGAACCCCACGGTGACCTACCGCTTCCCCCTGATCAGCCGCCCGCTCAAAAGCCTCAAGGAAACCGCCCAGAAACTCTTGCCCGTCAAGACCTATGCAAGCGTCCGGGATCTGGGCTTCAGGTTGTTCACCACCAGGGGTGTCGCGGCATTGAATGACACGCTGCTGAACATGTCCGAAGTCACGGCCTTTGTGCAGGACTACTACGGTGAAGATAAGAAACTCTATCAGGAGGCTTTGCGCGCAACCGATCCGGACAAGCAGGATGGGCGACAGGAGATGCCAGCGTGAAGAAGAAGCTGTCACGCCTTCTGTCCGGGGATGGCGTTCGGGCCCGGTTCAGCCGCGGAGCCGGGCTGACGGTGCTCAATTTCGGCAGCGGCAACCTGCTGCGCCTGCTGTCGAACCTGATCCTCACCCGGCTGCTGTTTCCCGAAGCTTTCGGCCTGATGGCGCTGGTGCAGGTCTTCACCACCGGGCTCAAGATGTTTTCCGACACCGGGCTGAAGACCTCGATCATCCGCAGCGAGCGTGGCGATGATCCGGATTTCCTCAATACCGCCTGGACCCTGCAGATCCTGCGCGGCGCGATTCTGTGGCTGGGAACCTGTGCGCTGGCCTGGCCCGCGGCCCAGATCTACGGGGCGCCCATGCTGGCCCAGCTGCTGCCCGTGGCCGGGCTGAACATGCTGATCAATGGCTTCGCGCCCACCAGTGTCGCCACCGCCAACCGCAACATGACCCTGGGCCGGGTCACGATGATCAATATCGGCACACAGGTGCTGGGGATCACGCTTATGGTGGTGATGGCCTGGTGGCTGCAATCGGTCTGGGCGCTGGTGATTGGCGGGCTGGTCAACACCGGCGCCACCGTCATCCTGCAGCACCTGACCTTGCCGGGCATCCGCAACCGCCTGCGGTTCGAGCGCGCAGCTTTTGACGAGCTCTTCTCCTTTGGCAAGTTTGTCTTTCTCAGCACCGCTGTCACCTTTCTGATCAACCAGGGCGACAAGGCCATTCTGGGCGGCTACATCTCGCTGGCCGATATGGGGGTCTACAACATCGGATATTTCCTGGGTTCCGTGCCGTTCCTGCTCAGCCGGGCGGTCAATTCCAATGTGATCTTCCCGCTCTACCGGGTGGCGCCTGTCGCTGAAGGCCCAAAGAACCGGGCCAAGGTTTTCAAAGCCCGGCGCATGGTCAGCGGCGCCTGCCTGCTGGGGGCCGCGATCATGGCTTATTCAGGGGTTTATCTTGTCGATCTGATGTATGATCCACGCTACAGCCTTGCCGGGCCCATTGTCGTGATGCTCAGCTTTACGCTGGTGCCGCAAATCGTGATCACCAGCTATGGCGCGCTCTTGCTGGCCGCGGGGGATGCGAAGAATTTCTTCCGGATCAACCTGATGACGGCAATCGTGCAAACAGCCCTGATGTTCGCCGGCGTGATCTGGTTTGGCATCTTCGGTGTGTTGCTGGCCCCGGCGCTGGCACTTTTTGCGACCCACCCGATGCGGATGAAATACCTGCGCCGCGCCCAGGGCCATGACGGATGGGGCGACTGCGTATTGCTGGGCACCGGATTTTTGGTCACCGGCGGCGCCTGCTGGCTGCATTGGGACGAGGTGGTGAGGCTGATCTCCTGATATGCTGGCCCGAAAGGGCTACTTGTACTCGATCAGGGCCGCTTTGCGCCCGCGCAGGCGGTGCATGTGAAATTCCAGCACCCCCAGGGCTTCGGGGGTTTTGCTCAGGGTCAGGAACAGCGCTTGCACGGGATCGCCGGACCGCTGTGTCAGCCGCCCCCATTGCAGCGGCCACAACAACACCAGCGGCAGTGCCCAGGGGGTCACCAAGACACCCGCGGCAACCGCGAGCGGCAAGGCCATTCCCCAGATCAGGGCGCGGCGGGTCTGGGCAACGTTATGCCGTTCGGGCGGCGCACCGTGCAACGCGGCCCCTTCGGCATAGGCATGCCCGGCACGGCGGGCGCGTTTCCACCATTGCGAAAAGCGCGTGAGGGCGGCGTCATGCCAGGTCATCTCCGCCTCCAGCCGCCAGATCTGCCACCCGGCCTTGCGCAGGCGCACGCAAAGCTCAGGCTCCTCCCCGGCAATCAGGTCGGGATTGTACCCCCCAACCTGCCGAAGCGCAGACAGACGCATCAGCACGTCCCCGCCACAGGCCCGCGTCTCGCCGCAGGGCGTGTCCCATTCCAGATCAATCAGCCGGTTGTAGACCGATGCCTCGGGGAAACGCTCCCGCCGGCGACCGCATACCGCCGCCACCTTTGGATGATCGGCCAGAAAACCCGTTGCGGTCTCGATCCAGCCGGCACGCAATTCGCAATCGCCATCGATGAATTGCACCAGATCGGGCGGCGGGGTCTGAGCCACAAGCGCCTGTATCCCGGCGTTGCGGGCCCGGGCCGCGGTGAAGGGGCGGTCTGTATCCAGTAGCACCACCTGCGCCCCGGCCGCCTCTGCCGCCGCGACACTGCCATCGTCAGAACCGGAATCCACGTAGATCACCGGGGAGACATCTTCCCCCAGCGCCGCCAACCCCCGGATCAGCCGGTCGCCTTCGTTGCGCCCGATGATGATGGCGCCAACGCTCATGCGGTGGCAAACCCGTAACAGGCATCAAGGGCCGGATGGTCGGGAAAAAGCTCTGCCAGCGCTGTGCGGTCCGGCGTGAATGTCCGTTCCAGCCGGTGCCGCAGATCCGCAGGCAGCGCCGGGCGGTCACCATGCGTGCGCGCCAGCCGGATGCGGGTGCGCACCGATTTCGGCACCAGCGTGCGGCGCAGCATCGTGGCCAGCGGGTTGTCCACCAAAAGCCCCTGCAGGGGCAAGCGGCGCACCCGCTCGGCAGAGACATTCTGCGCCCCGATCCCATGATCCCAGACAAAAGGCCCTGCCCCCAGATGATCCCCGATGCGGCGCAATTCCCCCTCGGGGTCGGTTTTCAGCTGCTCAAGACTGGTCAGATAAATGCTTGGCAACCCGAACTCGGCAATGAAGGGCGCCAGCTGGCGCGGGTAACGCCCGTACTCCACCAGCTCGGCGTGGGTCGCAAAGGCCGCCACCGGGTCACGGTCCATCCGTCCTTCGCTCCATTCGTGAATATAATGCGAGACCGCGCGCGCCACCGGATCGCGGATCACGTAGATCAGCCGGGGGGCCTCCAGCATGGCGGCCATGCGCGGGACAGTCTGCGGATAGGTGGGCAGTTTGGTGTAATGGGTGCTGGCCTCGCCCTTCAGATCCCCTGGCGCCGCGGCGTCAAACAGGCTGTGGTACCAGCCCGCGCCCCTGGCGTAGACATCGTCATCGGAAAAGAAATTAGGCTCTTTCGGCGTGGTCATGAACACGCCGTCCTGGGCCGCCAATTGGGTCTGCAGGGTTGTGGTGCCTGATTTCATCGCACCGATGATCAGGAAATCGGGGCGCCCGGCGGCGCTCATTGCTCGTCACCCGGTGCGTAACGTGGTCCAAGCGGGCGGGTGACATTGGTCCAGATGTCGCGCCCTTCCGCGGCGGTCATGGGTCTGACGCTGCGCCCGGCCAGCCGCGTGGTGTTCTTGATGAGACGCCCCAGGTGCCACATCAGGTTGGCCGCAACCATCCCGCCCCAGCCATGCGCCTGATAGAAGAACCGTGTGCGCGAGCTGTAAAAATAGCGTGGCATCCGCGCCCGCGCGCTTTTGAGCGATTTGACCGGGCCGGAGCCGCCGCGAAAATGCACGACAACGGCCTGCGGCACCTGCAGGATGCCCCATCCCGCCCGGCGCGCGCGCAGGCAGTATTCGGCGTCTTCAAAATACATGAAATAGCCTTCGTCCATGGGGCCAAGCGCCTTGATCATCGCACCCCGCAGCATGATGCAGGCAAAGCTCGCCCAGTCGATCTGATCCGGGGCGGGCGTGGCGCCGAGGGAGACCTCGCGGTGTTTGAGAAGCCGCGTCACCACGCTGAAGCGGGCGCTGCGGATCAGCTCGCTTGCCGGGCTGGGAAAGCGGAAACAACTGTCCTGGATACCCCCGTCCTCATAGTCGATCCGGGGCGCAAAAAGACCTTTGTCGGGGTGTTGACCGGCAGCCTCCAGAAGGGTGCGCAGGAACCCCGGCTGCAGGACCGCATCGGAATTCAGCACCAGGTAGAAATCAGCCTCGACGGCGGCAAACCCCTGATTATGCCCGCCCGAAAACCCCGAGTTGGTTTCGGACACCACCAGGCTCACGGGCAGATCATCCGGCTGTGCGGCAATCCAGTCGGCGATCTTTTCCGCCGATCCGTCCTGGGACAGGTTGTCCACCACGACGATATGCCCGTCGAGACCGGCCATGTCGTCAAGGACCGACTGCACGCAGTTCAGCGTCATCTCGGCGGTGCGGAAATTGATAATCGAAACAGCAATTTTATGCGGCATATCAGGTGTCAGATTTCTTTGATGTCCCGGCCCTGGGAGCCGCGCGGCTGTATCGGGGGGTCTGGGGGGTCTTGGCAGGCTGCGCGCGCCCGCGGCTATAGCGGTGTCGGCGCACCACCTGTTCCAAAGGCTGGGTCTTTGCGACCTCCGGTTCGGTTGCCGTCTGGATTTCCAGCCGGCCCAGAAGCGCCCCGGCCATCAGCCAGGTCACAACGGTCAGCCCGGCATTGGGGATAAGGTCGATCAGGTTTCCCGCCAGCACCAGCGCCAACATCGATGTGGCCGCGGTCACCTCGTATTTTCGTTTTCGCAGGGCCATCAACATGATCGGCACGGTCATCAGGCCGTAGCGGCAAAGGTATCCCAGCCACCCCTCGGTGCCGATCAGGATGACCCATTTGCCATCCGTGGTGGAAATGCTCCTGCCGGTTTCCGCATCATAGGCGCGGTTGCGCCCCCAGCCCCACCCGAACAGGGGCCTTTCGTTGGCCTTCGCCAACAGAATGTCTTCGTTATTGAGACGGTATTGCAGGGAGCTTGCGCGGTTGGGATCTATGCTCCGGGCCAGTTCGACAACCGTTTGGACCGGGACCAGATTAGCCCCTCTCAAAGCCGGGTAGACAAGGATAGCCCCCCCGATCAATGCCGCACAGATCAGCTGCAGGCGCACTGTCAGCAGCAGAACGACCGGCAACAGCAGCAGCGTGATGGCCAGGGCGCCAAATGTCTTTGACAGCAAAAGCGTGACCAGAAGCCAGAGCGTTGCAACCGCAAAGGCCGTCTTGTGCGCCGCCGGGGCCAGGCGGAAACTGGCGGCAGCGGCCAGCACGGCCCCGGACATGAAGATGCCCAGCCAGAGCCCGTGTTTCAAAAAGACCAGAGGACGAAACCCGTCGCCCCGGATGTGCTGTTGCCAGGAATGGGGGAAAAAACCGTACACCATCACGTTGAGCTGCGGAGACATCCGGATTTCGTAAAGCGCCAGCAGGGAATAGATCAGCCCGATGATGCAGAACACCTTTAACAGGGTGCGATGTCCCTGTTCCGTTGCGAGGAACTTGCGGGCCAGAAGCAGCGGCAGCATTTCGATCAATGTCTTGACCAGCGTGGACAGGGCCTCGTGCTGACCTATGCCCGGCAGGCGGGTTCCGCCGTAATTCAGATTATCGCCATTAAAGAGCACGGTCATAAAGGCGCTTGCGAAAAGCCCCAGCAGCAGGATGCGTGTGATGGGGTGCCGGGGAAGCCATCCCGGGAGCATTGAAATCTCCACAGCCCGGCCCGGGTGCCGTGCATCGGCTGCGTTTTTCCGCAGGAGCAGAAGCACCATGAAAAGCGCGGCCACGCTTGGCATGAAATGCTTATCGATCGCGGGAAACAAGGGCAGGTTGAGCTGCACTTTTTCTGGCAGAAACAGATATCCCAGAATGATCGAACAGCATAGGGCGACCGGCAGGTCGAACCGCCTGAACAGCATCAGAACCGCCAGGGGCCACATCAGGATTGTTATCAGGGGTGGCATCGGGTCACTCCCAAAGCGCGGTTTTGCCGGAACGCGCCCGAATGGCCCGGTGCAACAGGCCGGGCAGGATCGCGATACAGGCCCCGTAGCGCCGCGCCAGCCGCCGCGGGTTCAGCGCCAGCCGCCACAGCCACTCCCCGGCCAGCCGCCGGACGATCCTTGGGGCGCGCTGCTGCTGTCCCGAGATGAAGTCAAGCCCGGCGCCGATGGATATGAAGCCCATACCGGGCAGTGCCGCGCTGGCATGGGCGGCAAAGATCTCCTGTTTCGGCGCACCCAGGGCCAGAAAACAGAGACGCGCCCCTGACCGCTCCAGCGTCTCGATACAGTCCTGCGCCCCGGCACCGGTTGGATCGAACCCCATCGGCGGGGCAATCAAGGCTGCCACCTGCAGGTCGGGATAGCGGGCCCGCAGCACATCTGTCGCCGCTTTTAGCGAGGGTTCGGTGGCGCCCAGCACGGCGACCGGCGCGTTGTGGCGCGCGGCAAGCCCGGCCAAGGGGTCAATCAGCTCCGAGCCGGGCACCAGATCCACCTCATGTCCCGCAAGCCGGGAAAACCAGACAATCGGATTGCCATCCGCCGTAACATGGCTGTGGTGCAGATACGCCTGCCGGAAATCCGCGGATTTCCGCAGCTTCGTGACATGATCCAGATTGAGCGTTGCCACGGTGAAGCCACGCCCCGCCTGCAGATGCGCGGCGATGTCCTCCAGCAACAGATCGCGGGAGGCGACATTGACCCGGACGGCCTTTTGGGTGCTGGGCAAGGGCATCGCTGACTCCGGTGAAACTCTTCAAACCACATACAAAATTATCCTGGGGTTGTCTTACCAAATCATGGCCAGACCAAGGATATAAAAAGATTTCGGCGGGTGCCGGCCTTCCCGGGTTTCCGACAGCAGAAGCAGGCATGCTCACGCCCCGCAACGCCATCGTACGATACATATCTAGAATTTTAAGCTGTTTAGCAGAATTTGTCCGCCGACAAAGGGACATCTGATGCATATCCACTCACTTCAGGGCTTATCGGCACGATCCACGGCGCGGCACAGCGTCGTGGTGCGCGCCATGTTGAGCCCATGCCTTGCATCCCTCTGCAGCTGAACGCTTTCCCCGGCATCCCATGCCCAAGAACCGCAAAGGAATACCCCCATGGCTGACAAATTCAAGAGTTTCAACGAAGGCCTCAATAGCCCCCCCTCGCGCCTCGCAGCTGTGACACCGAGCGATACCGCCGACATTCCACAGGCGAGCCGTTGCATCAATGTTGCGACCTCTGGTGCGGTACGTCTGACAACCATTGCCGGGGATACCGAAACGATTTTCGTCGCCGCCGGTATCGTTTTCCCCATTCGCGCCGCGCGCATCTGGAGCACCGGCACGACGGCGACCGGCATCATGGTAATGTACTGATGACCGGGATCGCAGTCGGCTGCAGCCTGGCAGCGCCGAATATCCGGCCGGGTCCGATGGATGTTGTGCCGCCACCACCGCCCGCCGTTCTGTCGGTGGTGCAACCGCTGACTGCATCCTCCCTTTACGAGGGGCAAACGCTGCAGGATATCAGTGGCTTCAGCACCCTTACCAACCTGGGCAATTTCACCTCATCCGTCGGAACAATCACCCAGGCGGTGGTGGTCCCCGAAGGAGATGCCGGCGCGGTTGATACGCCGCTGGCAGAGGGGAGCATGGCGGGTTTTTCCGTGGACGTTACCGACGATGCCGGAACCCAGCGCCGTTTTTCAAGCGACCTGACGGCCGTGGAGTTCAAATCCCGTCTGGTGGCCACCGCTGGCAATGAAGCACAGGTCGAGCTGAACCCGCTGGTGCCTGACAGCGAAAGCCTCGAAATCGTCATTTCCGGGGGCACCGATTACGACGGAACATATCAGCCCACTGCCGGGAACCTGCGGCAGCTGAGCCCGTATCATTTTGCAGGGACCACGCGGATTACCCATGCGGGTCTGGCAGCCGACCTTGCGGCAGGCATGGTCCTGACCGTCCTTGAGGGGTTGTTCACAAGCACGACGGGGATCCTGAATTTTTCCTACCAGTGGTACCGTGACGGCACTGCCATCGGCGGGGCCGCCAGCAAGACTTACACGCTGGCTGCCGCAGACACAGGGGCCTCCATCACCTGCACCGTCACCGCACAGGACGGCACCAACCCGGTAACCCTGGTGACAAGCTCTGCGGTGACGATCTCCGCGCAAGGGCTGACCGCCCTGCGCCTTTTCGATCCGCTGATCGTCCAGGCCAGCCGGAACAGCTACCTGTTCCCGGCGGCCGATCTGAGCGCTGTACCGGCCGGCACGCCACTGTACATTTCCGCGACCTCGCGGGACAACGCATCGACCTACTCGGTGGTCTCGCTGACAGTGGACGGGCAACCTGCCACAGCCGTCACAGGGGCGCTCTCCGATTCAGGCAGCGCCCGGATCATGGCCGGGTTCTGGAAGATGGCACGTCCGGCTTCTGGCATCTGCGACATCGCGATCAATTACTCCGAAGGGATTGCAAGCGGGATCAAGCTTACGGTCTTTGCCGTGCCGAATGCCACGGGCGAATTTGCGACCTCTAACGGACGGGTGGGCGGGCTCACCGAGCTTGCGCTGGATCTCGATACCCAGGCGGGCAGCGTGGTTCTGACGGCCTTCGTCGACGAAGGCGGCGGTATCCTGAACTGGACGGGTGTGGGCAACATCAGCTCCCAGCAGGATGCAAGCGCCCGCAATCATGCCACGGCGTTTACCACCGTTGCCTCTGCACAGACCCCCGCTGCGACTCGCATCGCGACCACGTCCGGAACCCAGAAGGCAGGTTCTGCCATCTGCATCGTTTAAGGAAAATCCATGGCCGTTCTCAAACTTCCCACCGGGTCCGATGTGGGGATTGCCCTTGATGGGCGCCCTCCCCTGTTTCTGAGCAATACCGGTGTCACGGAACCTGAAATTCCGGTTGCAGTTGCAGAGGCGGCAACTTCTTTGCGGTCGACCGTGCTGGACATACCCGTTCCGCTCGACAGCCCGGTTGTGCGCACGCAACCTGCCGTGGGGCGGGCCCATGTCCGCTCCGACGGCCGGCTGGTCGTTGACCTGCGCGACACCACAACCGTGCAAGGCGACCTTGTTTCGGTAGAGGTGGAAGGCACGGTGGGCGGCGCGCAGATGACCGAAACGCTTACCGTTCCGGTAAATCAGGGGTTGCAGCTGAAAGGATGGGCCGCCGGGGACCACTACCGCCTGCCAACGGATTCCAACAACGCCGTCCTTGTCGAGATCGGCAAACAGCACCGCAAGCTGTACGTCTCGACATCCGGTTTCACGAAATCCCAGATCGAGGCGCGCGAAGGGATCTCCAATGCCAACCAGGTCTGGCTGCTGAACAACCCCGCGGTTGACGGGAACGGCGCCCAATACGGGGAAACGCCCGAACTGGCCGTTGACGAGAACCGCGCGCAGCAGATCTGGGGCGGCATTACCGGGGGGCGCCGCTCCTCCTGCTGGCTGCTCTTCAAACGCGGGGAAACCTTTACGCAATTTGCCGGCAGCACGGGCAGCGCCCGGGGCGAAGGGCCGCTGCATCCGCTCTATATCGGGGCTTATGGCACCGGACCGGATCCGATTGTCGCAACCTCCATGATGGCTGCGCAGTTTCTCGTGGTGCAAGACATCCACTTTGGCAGCAAACAATCCTTCACAAACAGATCCTTCATGATGGTGGACGGATGCTTCTCGCAATCCACGACCAATTTCCAGGGCCTGCAGTTTCCCGTACGCTACTGCACCCTGCGCCGGCACCGGGGCTGGGACATCTCCTATCATCCCGCGCCGGTCAGCGGTCAGTGGCCTGTCAAAAGCACGCGCGAGCAATCCTGCTATCTGTCCAACCACGAAAACGTCCTGATCGAGGATGTCTTCTTTGACGTCAGCGGATGGGCAGAGGGCTACGATTACAACGCGGCCTTCGATGCGCCGCAACCGCCAACGCAGTACAGCCACGTTGTCTATGCCAGCGGCGATGGAGAGAATATGTCGGTGGTCGGAGGCATGTTTTCACGCGGCGCCCTGACAGGTATCCAGGGACGCACCGGGCCCTTCGTCCGGGATGCCGTGTTCATGGGCAACAACCTCAGCATCCTGCTGGGAGGCGGGCCGGACAGTGAAGATGGCCCCCCCACGTCGACAATTATTCCCGGCGCACAGCTTGGCAATTTCAGCTTCATGGGCGACAGCCTGATCACCTGGGCCGGGCAGAAAACACAGGTACGCACCAATTTCGAAACAGCCCGCGGCATCAACCTTGCCGGGGACAGCGCTGGCCTCAGGAACAACGTGATCATCGGCGCGGGCCCGGGCAATGACGGCACCCGCGCGCATGGGGTTGCAACTACCGGTGAAAGCATCGTGATCTCCGGCTTCGGGGCAATCACCGGCCCCGATGATACCCTGATCCATGACTGGTTGAATGCCCCGGATGCGGATACGGCAGGGCTGAGTGCCGCCACACTGTCCGACACAACCCTGAACGGCTATGCGCAAAGCTGGCTCTCGAACGGGACGGCAGACCGCTACGATCTGATCGACGCCCTGCGGGCAAGCCCCACGCCGGTAATCGAGACGCTGAAAATGCGCGACTGGTTTTTCACCCGGTTGGGACGCGAAAAACCCGCAGCCCCGGCGCGCACCCATATCTTCCGGCCGCCGGCGGACAGCTCGACCCCGGGCATCCGCTGGGATTGCCGCTGGGACTGGGACGCCGAAGTTCTGCCGGGGCAGGTTCCCGGCGACAGCGTCGATCTTGACGGTCACTATATCACCAACTCCTGGAGCACGGCGTACCCGCTGGTAAATCTCTCCCTGAGCGGCGGGCGGCTGACCCAGTTCGGGGACCGGCTGGATATTTCAGGCGATATTCTCACCGGCGGCGGAATCCTCGTGGCAGGGGCCGGACAGATTTTCGTGCAGAACTGTAGCGTCATGGACCAGACATCGATTGAACTGGTGTCAGGCAGGTTCGGGGTCACGGGCACCCTGTCCGGCGCCTTCGACATGACCGTCCGGGGCATCGCGCAGGCGCTCCTGGGCCTGGATACGGCCTCCTCAACCATCGCGGATGGCCAGACGCTTACCGTTAAGGGAAGTGACTGCCAGGTCGGATTTGACGGATCCGCGGGAGGGGCTGCCACGCTGACATGTGCGCCCGCTGCAACGCTGCGGTTCGAAACCGCGGCCTCTCTGAGCTTTACCGGTCTGAACGCGAGCGTGGCAGAGTTCACACCGGGCACCACCGTGCAGGGTGACATATCGGGATTCACCGCGCGCATTGTCTGGATCGAAAGCACCGGCAATACCACGGGCGGCTTCCTGCACCTCGACACGATAACCGGCATCCCGGTTGAAGGTGAGAACCTGATCGCGGAAGGGGTGAGCGGACGCAGCGCGGTCGCATCGGGCATCATTGCCCAGGTCAATAGCCTTGCCGATTTTCACATCGGCCAGATCGCCACATTCCGCTCTGGCATGTATGGGCAAGCGGCCCCGAACGTCACCTCGACAGTCATTCTCGACGGGGCTCTGGAAGTCGATGTGACCGGGCTGGACGTGGGCGATTATCACCTGATCGTCGCCGACACCCTGTCAGGTGGTTTTGCGACCACCACCATCACTGGCGGTACCGCCACCGTGGCTGCCCCGCAAAATGGCCGGGTGACCCTGACCGTCTCCTGAGTTCCAGCAGGCTGCCCTGTCAGAATTCATACTCTAACAAGGCAATATCCTGCGCATAGAGGTCCGCCACGATCCGGCGGGCCTGCGCGGTATAGGCCTCGCGGTAGGGGGCGTGGTCGGACGGGCGGATTTTTTCCACCCCCCCCAACGGCAGCGACAGCATTTCACGGACCCTGTTGGTGTCCTCTTCAAGCGTCTCGAACCGGCCGATGAAATCCATCGCGTGGGTTTTCGCCCCCGGCAGGCAGATCCAGTGGCTTTGCGGGCGGAAATGATCGTAGACCATGACCTGCCGGCGCAGGGCCCTGTCCTGCAGGGACAGAACAAACTCATTGATGTCCTGCGTGTCGCTCAGGAACCGCGCGGCAAAGGCCTTGTCCCGCATCGACGCCCGCTGGCCCTGCTTGAGGTAGGAATAGGCTGACAACAGCCGGTCCCAGGGATTGCGCACAAAGCAGAATTTAAGGAAATCACGCGTTCTGGCCCCGTCATAGGCCATATATTCGCCAATGGTGCGATGCCCGCCTGTCGCCGCGCCGTAGAGTTCGATCTTGAGGCTGGTCCCTGCCGCTTTCGGTACATGAATGAAAATCGCCCTGCGCGCGATGATCGGGGGCAGGAAGGGCGATTTGCCCGGCGCCACCCGGGGCAGCGCCATCTGCAGCACCGGCAGGGGAACCGTCCGGTAGATGAGGTCCTTGTATCGGGGGTCAATCAAAGCGGAGCTTCTTTTATCTGCTGTTGCGCGCGCAGCATAATCATTCGCCCCGGAGCAACAAGAGGCTGTCGCATCATCGCGCAAAAGACCCCGCGCCAAAGCCTTGTTTTGAAAGGCCCAAGGCCGCTATACCGTCCCAGAAATGCCACGGGGTCTCGGTAAAGGTACTCACATGACGGATATCATCGCACGGACCCTCTCGCATGCCCCGGTGGATACCACCTTCATTGCCGGGCGCTGGCATCCCAGCCGGGCCTCGCTGGGCGGGATCTGGACAGAGGCGCGGGTCTGGGCCAGCTCTCTGGTCACGCCGGAAAACAAGGACATCCGGAAATTCCTGATCTTCAGCCGGGCGCGGTCCGGATCGACCCTGCTGACGCAATTGCTCAATGCGCATCCCGATGTGCGCTGCGGTCGGGAGCTGATGTCACGGCGGGTGCTGTTTCCCGGCCGTTATTTCCATAACCTGGCCCGCAAAAGCCCCACATCTGCCTATGGCGCGAAATTGCTGTCGTATCAGATGGTGCAGGTGCAGAAGCTGCGCAACCCGGTCGGGTTTCTCGACACCCTCAGTCAGGACGGCTTCCAGTTCATCCATCTGGAGCGTCAGACCTTTTCGCAGACCCTGTCGCTGGCGATGGCCCAGACCAGCCGGGTTTATCATCAAAAGGACAGTGCCGGGACCGAAGGCGGCAAGAAGGGCTGGACCCCACAGGCCACCCAGCCCGCGGCCCGCACGCCTGTGACGCTTGATATCGATGATTTCATCCGGCGTCTGGAATGGAGCGATATGCTGCTGGAATACGAACGTCATTGCCTGCGCGATTTCCCGCATCTGAAGATTTCCTACGAGACCGATCTGCTGGATCAAACCCGCCACCAGGCGGCGGCGGATCAGGTCTTCGACTGGATCGGCATGCCATCGGCCCCTGTGTCAGGCGGGCTGCGCAAGATCCTGCCGTCCGATCCGGCACAGGTCATCGCCAATTACGACGATCTGGTCCAGCGGGTCGCGCAACGGGGACTGGAGCACCTGCTGCCGGCCTGACCCCGCAGGCCGCGACATTTTCAACATCAGGATATTACGTGTGAACACCCCTTCCCCCATCGGTTATCTGATCCCTGAATTCCCCGCGCAGACCCATGCGTTTTTCTGGCGTGAACTGGGGGCGATGGAAGCGGCGGGCGTGCCGGTTCATGTGTTCTCAACCCGCAAGCCCCCCGTGGGGGCCTGCCCGCATGCTTTTGCCGAGGCCGCCCGCGCCCGCACGCAATACCTGTTCCCGCCCCGGCTTGCCCCTGCTCTGGGATATCTGCTGCGCCATCCGCGGCGCGCCCTGCACGCCCTGCGCTATGTGCTGGGCCTGTCGCAGACACCTTTGAAAACGCGGCTGGCCTTTGTTGTGCTGATCGCCTCGGCGGCGGATCTGGCGGTCAGCTGCCAGCAGGCGGGCATCGACCGGGTGCACATCCATTCCTGCGCCAATGCCGCCCATCTGGGGGCGCTGGCCCATATCCTTGCAGGGCTGCGCTACAGCCTGACCCTGCATGGCGACCTGCCGGTTTACGGCACCGACCACAAGGCCAAGATGGCCCGCGCCAGCTTTGTCAGCGCGGTCACGGCCCCGTTGCAAAAATCACTCCGGGACGAGATCAGCCCCACGCAGCCCTACCCGGTGATCTGGATGGGGGTCGATACCAGCCGCTTCCAGCCGGATCCCGATATGCGCGGCAGGCGTCCCGACAGCCGGTTCGAGGTGGTGACCGTCGCGCGGCTGAACAACACCAAGGGGCATCGGTTTTTCCTGCGCGCGATGGCGCAGCTGCGCGAGGACGGGATCGACATTCACTACCGCATTGCCGGTGAGGGCCCCGAACGCGCCGCAATAGAGACGGAAATCGACCGCCTGGGGTTGACCGATCATGTGATGCTGCTGGGATCCGTGGACGAAGCCGTGGTGCTGGAGCTGATGCAATCAGCCGATGCGCTGGCACTGACCAGTATCAGGAAAGGCGAAGCCGCGCCGGTGGCCATCATGGAGGCGATGTCCTGTGGCCTGCCGGTGATCTGTTCGATCATCGGCGGCACACCCGACATGATCGAGGACGGCGTGGACGGGTTTCTGGTCCCGCAGGAGGACGTGGCGGCCATCGGCGAAGCGACCCGTATTCTGGCCACGGACCCGGCACGCCGGGCGGCGATGGGGGCCGCCGCACGGCAGACCGCCAAGACGAAGTTTGATCACCAAATCAATGCGATGGCTCTCTATCGGGAAATCACTACAGACCGCTGAGACAATACCCCCCGCAGCGGGTTGGCGAATGTGGCTCTGACCAGGAGGGTTGAGGGACAGATTACACAGACGCTCCGCTAGGACTCTGGATTTGCCAGATGTGCGCGCGCCGCTTCGATCTCGGCCACCGCGCGGGCCTTGCCGACCCGCAGGGCGCGGCGCTGGTAGGCCCGGATGAAGGCGCGCAGCTCCGCGTCCTCGTACTGACGCTCCCCCCGCCACCAGGCACCGACATACCCCTGCAACATCGCCAGCCCGCCCAGGATGACGGGCGGCTCGGCCATGCGGAACACGCAGGTGGCCAGATAGAAAAGCGGATCGGATCCCATGAAATACTGCCCAAACCCGTGCCGGCGACGCCCGGTATAGATCGAGGTCTGGCTGGACCCCATGGGGCGCAGATGTTCAAACCGCAGGTCCGGATCATCCCAGCTGACGGCGATCCAGCCTAAGGAACGCGCCTTGTGACAATCGATGGCATCCCACATGACCTCATGCACGTAGCCGCCGATCGCCTCGAAACATTCCCGGCGGTAGAACTTGGTCATGCCCACAGACATCTCGTCGCCGCGCCGCTCCGAGACCAGCCCCCCGTTCTGGCGCACGTAGGGCTTGCCTGAACAGGTGCCGATCCGCGGGTTGTCCTGCATCCGGCGGATCAGCGTCTCGAAATAGCGCGGCGGCAGATCCAGATCGAGGTCAAGCTTGCATGAATAGGCAAACTGCGCCGGATCGATGCTGTCATAGCCCGCGTAGAACGCCTCGATCACGCCCGGGCCAACCGCACGGTGCCCACGGTCCGGTTTCGGCACCACCCGTATCCAGTCGTGCCGGGCCATGTATTTCGCCAGTATCTGCGGGGTCTCATCGGTCGAGCCATCATCCACAATGACCCATAGCGCGGGCGGCACGGTCTGGGCCACCACGCTGTCGAGGGTGCGCCGCATATAGTCCGCCTCGTTGCGACAGGGCGAGATGATCACATAAGCATCCGGATCTGTTTGTTCTGTCACGGGGAGGCATTCCTTGCAGCAAACGGTCGATGTCTTGTCGTGCCGCCACCTAGCGCGGAATGCCCGGCCACACAATGTTTCGACGCTTTGATCTGGTGCCCGTGTGGCGGGTTGGTCATAAAGGCGTCAGCAACGCCCTGCCCTCAAGAGGATTTCCAATGCGGCCTGATTTCATCGTCATTGGTGCCATGAAATGCGGTACATCCACGATCTGTGCCTATCTCGAAGACCATGAGGATGTTTTCATGGTCCCCCGGGCCGAGCCCAATTTCTTCAGCCACGATGACCGGTTTGCCCAAGGGGTGGCGGCCTATGAGGCGCATTTCGACGCGCACCGGGGGGAAAAACTCTGCGGAGAAGGCTCCAATGATTACGGTGCCGGCGCGCTTTATCCGCAGTCGGCGGATCGTATGGCCGCCTATCACCCGGGGCTGAAACTGATCTACATCGCGCGCCACCCGCTGGAGCGTATTGCCTCGGCCTGGATACAGAACCGGGCCAACAGCGGCGATCAGGTGCCCCCCACGCTCGATCTGGCCGTCACCCGGATGCCCGATCTTTTCGTGGATCAGAGCCTTTATTGGAAAAACCTCTCGCGCTACCGCGCCCATTTTCCCGACGCCCAGATCTTCGTGGGTTTCATGGAAGATCTCAGTCGTGACCGGGCGGCATTCTTCGAAAGGCTCTGCGAATTTCTTGAAATCCCGCCCTCTGCCGAGGTGCGCCGCGCCCATATGAACCCCAGCAGCGGCAAGGTGATCCCGTCGCAACGGTTTTCAGCCGTCAACCGGTTGCCCTTTATCAAGACGGCCAAGAAGATCCTGCCCAAGGCGCTGAAAACCACCGTCAAACGCGAACTGCTCAGCCAGAAGATCACGGAACGGCCCGATTTTTCCGACGCGATCAAAGCGGACATCCTGAAAACCGTGCGCCCGGATGCAGAACGGTTCCTTGCGCATTGCGGCAAACCGGCAGACTTCTGGACTTTCGGCTAGAACCGCGACAGCCCTGCTCCGGCAGCGGAAGAGTTAACCGCCCCACGGTGCCGGAATTGCCCCCTGTGCCGGGGTGTTGTAAGCGAAACCGGCAAAATAGAGTTAGGTATTTCAATGTCCTCCCTGCCCCGCGTGCTCTTACTGGCCGAGAACTGCAACCCGGAATGGCCGTCCCTGCCGATCGTGGGATATAAATATGCCCGCGCGCTGGCACGGGTCGCGGATGTGACCATCGCCACGCATATCCGCAATCGCGAGAACATTGAAAAAGCCGGCGAGCTGGCCGACCGGGTGCACTATATCGACAACGAGTGGATTGCCCGGCGCATGTACCGCCTGTCGACTTTTCTGCGCGGGGGCAACGAGGTCGCATGGTCCACCAATCAGATCATGGCCTACCCCCCCTATGTCGCTTTTGAACGGCAGATCTTGCGGGAATTCGACGGCCCGCTGCAGGGGGGGGAGTTCGATCTGGTGCACCGGATCACGCCGATGTCGCCCACCCTGCCCAGCTATGCCTCGGGCCGCACGAAACAGCCGTTCCTGATCGGGCCGCTGAACGGCAACCTCGACTGGCCCGCCGCCTTCAACAGCGAACAAAAACGCGAGCGCGAAGGCCTGCGGCGTCTGCGCGGCGCCTATCGCTACCTGCCGTTCGCGCAATCGACCTTTCGACACGCCGCCTGCATCATGGCCGCCTTCCAGCACACCATCGACGATCTGCCAAAGAGCTGCCTGGACAGGGTTGTGCCCTTCCCGGAAGTGGGGTTCGATCCGGCCGTCTTTCACCCGCAGGGGCGGCAAGCGCCGTTTTCGGTCAGAGGGCCCAAGCGGTTTCTGTTTGCCGGCCGGCTGGTGCCCTACAAAGTGCCCGAGGCGGCCATTCGCGCCTTTGCCACCTCGCAGACGCTGCAGGACCATGTGCTGCACGTGCTGGGAGACGGGCCCGAACAACCCCGGCTGGAACATATGGTGGCCGAGGCGGGCGCCCGGGACCGGGTGATCTTCGAAGGCCGTAAGACCCAAGCGGAAGTGGCCGATTTCATGCGGCGCTGTGATGCCTTTGTCTTCCCTTCCATCCGTGAGTTGGGCGCAGGTGTCGTGGTGGAGGCGATGGCCTCCGGCATGGTCTGCCTGGTCACCAATTACGGCGCCCCGGGGGATCTGGTCGCGGGCGGTCGGGGGGTGCGGATCGATCTGCAACCGATGGACGGGCTGGTGCGGGACTACCAGGCGGCCATGGAACACTGCGTGGCCGCGCCGCAGGAACATGCCGCGATGGCGCAGCGCGGCGCCGATTATGCCCGTACCTACTATGACTGGGACGCCAAGGCCGCCTATACGGCCAGGCTCTATCAGGCTGTTCTGAAAGGAGAAAACCTGGGGAGCTTCACCGAGTACCGCTGAGGGCAGCGGCAGGCGGATGCCGCCGCGGATGACGCGCGGTCAACAATAAGTTATCAGGGCGTTACCCGCGTTAAATGAGTCGCCGCACCGTTGATTTTGCGTCATACTCTGACCACATCCTGCCGATAGTATTTTAAACCGAATAACGATTTTCAAAAGGTACCCCCATGTCGATGACACAAGGCGTTCGTGAACACCCCAATGGGCTGATGTCCTATCTGGGCTGGGGCCATTTCTGGCTGGTCGTGGCCACACTCGCCGCCGGCTTCTTCTTCATCGACGGGCTCGATGCGCTTCTGACCGCCTGGCAAAAGCCGGAATACAGCCACGGCCCCCTGATCCCCATCCTGTCGGGGCTGCTGTTTTTACGCCAGCTCAAGGAATACCCTGTTGATCCCGGTCCCAAGCGCGACCGCTGGGTCGGGTTTACCGTGCTTGTCGCGGCGCTGGTCTTTGCCACCATGGGCAAACTGTCCAATATTTCCGACATCGTGGCCTATGCAACGATCCTCTGGGTGGGCGGCATTCTGCTGGTCAGCTTCGGCTGGAAAACCGGCAAACATTTCTGGCCGCCGGTGCTGCACCTTGTCTATATGCTGCCCCTGCCAGGGGTGATCTACTACAAGCTTTCCACCGTGCTGCAGCTGATCTCCTCGGAACTGGGGGTCTGGTTCCTGCAACTGATGAACGTGCCGGTCTTTCTGGACGGCAATATCATCGATCTGGGCGTGCTGAAGCTGCATGTGGCGGAGGCCTGCTCGGGCCTGCGCTACCTGTTCCCGATCCTCAGCTTCTCCTACATCTTCGCGGTGCTCTACCGCGGACCCATGTGGCACAAGGCCGTTCTGTTGATTTCCGCGGCCCCGATCACCGTCTTCATGAACTCCGTGCGCATCGCCGTCGGCGGCGTTCTGGTGCAGAAATATGGTGTCGAGTGGCTTGAAGGGTTCACCCATTTCTTCGAAGGCTGGGTGATCTTCCTGGCCTGTATCCTGATCCTCTTCGGGCTGGCCCGCCTGATGCTGTTCCTGAACCCGCAGAAGATGGGCCTCATTGATGCACTGGATCTGGACACGGACGGGCTGGGCGCACAGGTCAAACGGCTGCGCTATGTGCGCGCCTCCCCCGCGATGATCTCGGCGGCGGTTGTGATGCTCTGCGCGGCACTGACATGGCAGATGCTGCCCCAGCGCGACATTGTGCGGGCAGAGCGTGACAGCTTCAGCCTGTTCCCCCGCACGGTCGGAGAATGGCAGCAAGTGGGTCCGCCACAGATTCTGAGCCCCGATATTACCCGCGAATTGCAGGCGGACGATTATCACTCCGTTATCTTTTCCAAACCGGATGCGGATGCCACCGTCGGCTTCTTTTCAGCCTGGTACAAGGATCAGAGCAAGGGCGGGGTTCATTCCCCTGAAATCTGCCTGCCCGGCGCAGGCTGGGAAATTGCCTGGCTCGAGCGGGTCGATATTACGGCACAGGTCGGCACGGATATGCCATTCAACATCAACCGGGCAATCATCCAGAAGGGTGAGACGCGGATGATGGTCTATTACTGGTTTGAACAGAAAGGCCGCAAAGTGGCCTGGGATTTCGCGGCGAAACTCTACCTCGTTGCGGATGGCGTCACCAGCGGCCGCAAGGACGGTGCGATCGTGCGGCTGACCACCCTGATCACGCCGGATGAGACCGATGCGGATGCCGAGGCACGTCTGAACGAGATACTGAACGACGTGGTGCCAAAGCTGCCGCGGTTCATCCCCGGCGCCTGACGCCGCGGAGCCCCCTCCTCGCCGCGCACCCCGGACCCCCCTGTACGGGGGCGACCGGGTTCAGGTTTGCAGCACTTAATGACAAATCCATCCCAGGATGACAGGGCGCACAGATCCTCTGTGTGCTGCCTTTGTGGTCGATCCCCCAGCCACTGGTCAAGGCGACGCCTGCTGTGCCCGCGATCCGGACACACAGCGCTCCGTCAGGCGGAACGCCATCGGCAGAATAGGTGAGCACGGCCTCACACGGGCAAGCAGGTACAGGCAGGCCGTGAGATGGGCCAGAGGATGTGCCCTACATCAAGCAGGTCATGGCGGGGAGATGTTCCTGCACGGGGTGGTATTCATGCAGGCATAAAAAAAGCCCCTGTCACGAAGACAGGGGCCTTTCGAATTTATGAAGTGTCGCTTAGGCCGCGGCGCGGCGGCGACGTGCGATGCCCAGACCACCCAGAGCTGTCAGCAGCAGCAGGCCACCGGCTGGCAGTGGTACCGCTGTGATGCGGATGTCATAGAGGGCGTCGAAGTTGTTGAGGCCATCGATGGTGAAGGTATATGTCCCTGGCGCTGTGCGACCAAAGATCGTGGAGTCACCCGAGGTGATGTCCGTGACAAACGAGTTGCCTGCAGCGGCACCTGGCAGACCGCCGGCATCTTCGAGGAACATGTTCACAACAGCACCGTCATCCGCGTCCAGCGGCTGCGAGACGAAACCGGATGTGTTGATCGTCTTGACATTGCCGTTAACGATCGCGTCGAAACCTTCAAAGATGAAGTCGATGCGGAACTTGCGCTTCGATGTGAACTGGTAGATGTCCGCCGCGTCAACGATACGACCGTGCAGGTCGATGGACTGGCCACCATTGATCGTTCCCAGGTCGAAACCGGGAGGGGCGTTGTTCGCATCTGTAGGTACGATGCGGTTTGTGCCAACAACGTCAGGACGCAGACCTTCTGTCCAACCGAATGTCGCCGCGTGTGCAGCGCCACTGAGGGCAATTGCTGCGAGTGCTATTGAAATAGTTTTTACTAGTCTCATTATCATCCACCTTTTTGTGACCATGGCCTGTATCAAAAAAGGAAAAGCCAGATCGTTAAATTAGTACTCTGTTAACATATCTCAGCGGCTTCCCGCTCACAAGCATTTTTGGGCGGAAAATGGCCAACTTTTGCCATATTCAAAGGGCTTTTGAGCATTATTGCACGCTCCTGCGAAAAAATAAGCATTCACGTGGCTTTTTGTAGCGCTTTTGGAAACAACCGGGGAGGCCAAATATTAACAGCCACAACCCCTCCGAGAACCGGTTCAATCCACGGTAGAAATCCACTTGAGGAATGCTTTTTCAGGGAATCGGGGCGGCGGGCGACGCCCTCCCGCCCAGGTTGCGCGCCAGGCGGCCTCCAAAGCGTATACATCCTCTCCGGGGCGACGCTGGCGGGCCACATCGAGGGTCTCGGGGGACAGGCTCGCGGCGCGGCTGACAACCTCCGTCACATCTCGGCGGGGCGAGACGGCAATCACGTCACCGGGTTCTTCGGTCAGCAGGTAGTCGGGTAAGGTATCGGCCTTGATGATGTCGCGCAGCATGGCACGGAACACCCGCCGCGGACTGCTGGAACCCGATTTCTTCAACAAGGTCTCCACCGACACGCGCCATTCGCGCTGACGTCCGCAATGTTTCCGGGACAGCTCGTAAAGGCGCCGCTCCAGCGGTTTGCGCAGCGAGAAATACGCGCGGTTCAGCGTCAGGACCGATTTCGACAACACGGCACGGTAAAGCCATTCGGACAGGGTGACCGAAACGCTGACCATCCGCCCGGCCCGCGTCCGGCGTACGATCTCCCAGCTCTCGATGAGGCCAAAGCCGGTGGTGATCTCCTGCGGGTCATCCTTGGGGCCGGTTGTGATGTTGGTGGTGATCCGGGTGCCGGCCAATCGCTCGAAAGCATCGCGCAGCCGCCGGTAACTGTCTCCGGAGGTTTCCCGCCGGGTGGCCTGCAACAGATCGTGCGCGGTCAGCGTCAGGGTCCGGGACGTCGCCCTGCCCGCGTTGATGGCCGCCATCAGCTGGCTGATGCAGAAGATCAGGATATCGGCGTCAAAAATCGTCGCCCGCCCCTTCACGGACGGCGTGACGGTAATTTCGGCGCTGTTGTGGGTGTAGCTCAGAATGCGGCGGTCCGGCCGGGTGGACAGGGAAAAGATCGGATGCTCCATGCTGGCCAGATCATGTTTCGGCGCCACGCCCAGAAAATCGCAGACAAAAAAATCCTGCGTCCCCGAAGGAAGGCCCTGCCCTGCTGTCGTGCTCATCTGTCCCGCCTTATGCCTGTGATCCTTCCGGAAATGCCCGAAAGCTCTGCTGCGATCCCTCTTCTGGGGATTCGTCGTTTCATTGACACCCACCCTAGTTATCCACAGGCGCTGCGTCCAGCATCAGGCTGGTCCTGATCGGGGGATTGGAGTCGGATGAACGGGGGATCAGAGTCGTTTTATCGTGGTATCAGAGTCACCGTGATGCCAGATGCGAAGCACAATCCCTTATGTTCAAACGACTTAGTCAGATTGCCCTTGCCCTGTAACTTATAATTAACCCATATTTAACAGAGAAATTTTCCGGTTAGCCCGTGAACAGGCCGGATCTTTCTGAAAACCCCCTGAATTTGCCTAGAAAATATAAAGAAAAACGTATTTATTTGCGTGTACCGCATTTTGTGTTACTTTTCCCAAAACGTGTGACATGACAGGCTGGACATGCAAAACAACGGTGCCCCTCCCTACTTCAATATTTCGCCCGATGCAGCGCTGGCGCAGCTCGACGCCCCCACGGGTACGGAAATGTTTTCGCATATTGCGCAGGCCTGTCACCAGGGGCGTGCTGACCTGGCAAGCCGGGGCATGGATGAGACCGGGAAGAAACAGTTACGGCTTTTTTCCACATGGGAAATCACCAAATACCTGATCCCCGTCGCACCGGCCCATTTCCGCCGGGTGCTCCGCCAGAACGCGGAGCTGCCACAGGGGCGCAGCGAAACCCACGGCGGGGCAAAATGGTTCACCCTCGATGAGGTATTGCGGCTGCGCGCGCACTTCGGGGCCGAAGGATCCAAGGTCAAGGAATACACCCCCTACCGTCCCGCCGGGGAGCCTGCGAAAATCGTGGCCGTGGCCAATTTCAAAGGCGGGGTCGGCAAAACCTCGACCTGTGCGCATCTCGCCATGTCTGCCGCCCTCGACGGCTACAAGGTGCTGATGATCGATCTCGACAGCCAGGGGTCAATGACATCGATCTTCGGCGGCAGGGTCGCGGATGAATGGGCCACCGTTTTCCCGCTTCTTGCACGACACTACGGCCAGACCCTGCAGGCCGATAATCAGCGCAGGCTGGACCGTGGTGAGGCCCCCGTCCCGCTTGATGACACGCTGTCAGAAGCGATGGGGATCACCACCCGGGACCTGATCCAGAAAACCCACTGGCCCAACATTGACCTGATCGGCGCGCAGCTGAACCTGTACTGGTCAGAGTTCCAGATCCCCGTCTGGCGCATGCAGTCGCGTGGCTGGAAGCTCTGGGATGCGCTGAGCGACATTCTGGCCGCCGATGGCGTGCTGGATGACTATGACCTGGTCTTTCTCGATACCCCCCCGGCGCTGGGGTACCTGACCATCAACGGGCTGTCAGCCGCGGATATCCTGCTGGTTCCCCTGGGCGCCTCGTTCCTGGAGTTCGACAGCACGGGGCGGTTTTTCGACATGCTGCATTCCACCTTTCAGTCGATCGAGCAGGGGGAAAATACCGCGGCACGCGCCCTGGGGCGGCCGGAGATGGCATTTGAATGGGATGCGGTGCAGGCGGTGATCACCCGCTATGACGGCTCACAGCAGGCGGAAATGGCCGGTCTGATGCAGGCCTACCTGGGGCGAATCCTGTCGCCCTACCGGCAGGATTTCACTGCCCTGATCGGGCAGGCCGGCGAAAGTGTGAACGGGATTTACGAGGCGGACTACCGGGATTTCAACCGGGAAACCTACGTGCGGGGGCGCGCGACGTTTGATGAGACCTATGCCGCCTTCAAGACGCTGCTGCTGGGAATCTGGCGGCGCGATGAACTGGCTGGCGTGCATGCGGCGGAGTAATCCCCGGTTGGCCGCCCCCCAAAGGAGCAGAGCATGGCAAAACGCAAAAGGCTAACCCCTCCCTTCGCCGCGTCAGGGCCTGATACAGGCTCTAATATCGCCTATTCAGAGACAGCTGGCGGGATTTCACCGGGTCTGCCGCCGAAACCCCGGGCCCCGATTGCGCAGGTGGCCGGCGATGCGGCGGCACAATCCGCTCTGGAAGTGCTGGCCAGTGAAATGCACGCGGCCCGGTCCGAAGGGCGTCTGGTGCAATCCCTGCCGCTGGAGGCCATCTCCGAAGATCATATGGTGCGGGACCGCATGGGCCATGATCCGACGGAAATGGACAGTCTGAAAAGCAGCCTCAGCGCAAGGGGGCAGCAGACGCCGATCGAAGTGGTTGCACTGGAGCCGGGCCGGTTCGGGCTGATTTCCGGGTGGCGGCGCCTGCACGCGCTGCGCGCGCTGCATGAAGATACCGGAGAGGCCCGCTATGCGACCATAGAAGCCTTGATCAAGCCGGTGGAGAGCGTGTCGGACGGCTATGTGGCGATGGTTGAGGAAAACGAGATCCGCGCGAACCTGTCGTTTTACGAACGGGCGCATCTGGCCTGTGCCGCCGCGCGCCTCGGTGTTTTTCCGACCCCTGCCCGGGCCGTGCAGAAGCTGTTTGCCAATGCGACATCGGTCAAACGCTCAAAGATCAATTCCTTCGTGCGGCTGCATGAGGCGCTCGGGGCCACGCTGCGGTTCCCGGAGGCCATTCCCGAAAAGCTTGGCCTGGCGCTTGTGGCGGCGCTCGAAGGGCAGGCGGGGTTTGCCGCCCGCCTCACGTCCGCGCTGCGCAAGGCCCGCCCGGAAACGGCAGCTGCCGAGCGGGCAACGCTTGAGCAGGCCCTGCGCGCCCTCAACCCTGTATCGCCCGCACCCCGGCAGGAAGCGGCGCCCGGGGTTTTCGTTGAACAGCGCAAGGGGGCCTTGGTCCTGTCGGGCAAGGGTGTCGACGACGATCTTCGGCGCGATCTTCAAGCCTGGTTATCGGCCAGACAGGTTTCGCATGCGAAATAAAATTATTTAAGCCATTGAAAATAAAAAATAATTTTTCTAAGCAATGTCCCTGTCCTCTTTTCCCGCCCGGGGCTGGATTGCGTCAGGGGTCGATTGACCGGGTCGAAATGAAATTGTTTTTGACGGATGAGCATGCAAGAAGGCGGTATTGAGCCAATGTGTGTTGCGGGAATGTAGGGTAATGTCAGAGGCGATGAGTTTGGCGCACCAACGGTACCTGGGGGTGCGTTTTTTTGGCTCTCTGAATGGGCTGAGGTTTTTATGTATCGCCGCCGTCATGTGGCATCACAGCCCCGCCCGTGACGTTACCGAGAACAGTTTCCGGCTGCTGGCCCGTGGCTTTCTGGGGGTGGATTTCTTTTTCGTCCTGAGCGGCTTTCTGATCACCACCCTGCTGCTGCGGGAAGAGGCGCGGCACGGGCAGTTTTCCCTCAAGGCGTTTTACTGGCGGCGGATCCTGAGGATCGTGCCGGTCTACTTTCTCGTGGTCACGGTCGTGTCGGCCTATTTCATCGGGGTTGACGGGCGCTGGGACAAGCTGGGAACCCTGCCCTATTACTACTTATTCTTCTCTAATATGCTGATCAGTGACATGCCCTTGCTGACCATCACCTGGTCCCTGGCGGTGGAAGAGCAATATTACCTGATGTGGCCGGCTTTGCTGTTTCTTCTGCCGGTTGCGGGGCGCGCCCGCCCGGTGGTGCTGGTGGGGCTGATTACCTTTTGTATTCTGTCGGCGGCAGGCTGGTTGTCCTGGATGGGGCTGCGCCCGATCGAGACGGAACTGGCGCGCTGGCATCTGCCTGCAACAGGCTACGCGGCGATCCTGATCGGCTCCCTGGCGGCCGTGACGCTGAACCACCCGAAGGGATTTGCGGTGCTCTACCGCCTTCTGGGCGCCCGTATGGCGCCTGTGGTGGCCTTTCCGGCGCTCCTGGTGGTGCTTTACGTGACGCCGGGTGTGTTGACGGGATGGCCAAACCTCCTGGTGCACGGGACCATGGCTATCTGCCTGATCACCATCGTCATTCGCGAGGACCATGCGCTGAGCGGTGTCTTCTCGTGGCGCCCGATCGCCCGGATCGGTGAAATCAGTTACGGGCTGTATCTCTACCACTTGATAGGCCGGCATGTCGGGGTCGAATTTACCGCGCAGCTGGGCCTGGACGCGGGGGCGGAGATCTGGGTGAGCACGCTGGTCTTTGCGCTGGTTGCCGTTCTGATCGCCGAAGTCAGCTTCCAGACCTTCGAGCGGTATTTTCTCAGCTTCAAGCACACCAAGCCCTTCAGCTTTCGCCGGCAGGCCAGATCACCCGCCAAATGAGGGCAGGGGGCTGATAAAAGAGTATATTTTTCAGGGTGTTGGAAGAATACCTTTCGCGTGCGAAAGGTATTCTTGCGTTTTCAGGTGTCGATGCCGACATCCTCCTCGGCGGGGATGCCTTCGACAGGATCGTCGGGGTAGATGCCGTGCCCGTTGGTCAGGGCCTCCCATAGTTCCGGGGCCGACTGCGCATCGTTTTCATTGCCCATCGTGCGGATTGTCTGCTTGCCGGAGCCTTCGCCAATGGCGCTCAGCAACAGGCTGACGGTGTCGTTTTCATAATCCACCGTGATGGTGGCGTCTCGGTCACTGCCCAATCCGAGGACTTCCAGTGACTCGAAGGAGCCAATGACCTCGTCCGCCGAGATCAGGGTTTCCGCCAGTGCGCCGATACCATCGAGCTCCCGCACGTCAAGGAACAGGTCCGCGTCTCCCAGGTTGACACCGGACTGGATGCCGCTGCCATCTGCGTTGAAGTGGCCGCTGTAGAATTCGCGGATCTCCCCCAATTCACCGTCCTTGGCCGTGAAGCCCAGTGTCGCGTCGTCGGCCAGAAGCAAGACGCCCGTGTCACCGGCATCGCCGTCAAAGCCGACCTTGGTATCATCGCCGATGATGTGCAGGCTGCTGTCACCGTTGAGCGCGAAATCCGCCCCGTCGCTGGCCAGAATGACCTGGGCATTGTCGCTGGCGGTGATCTCGGTGTGACCGGTGAACAGGCCGGTATTTGCAAAACGTCCCCCGTCGATGTCGATGCGCAACAGATCCTGATCGGTATACCCGTCTGTCCAGAACTGCCCGGCATTATCGATGCTCAGGGTGGCCCCGGCCTCGCCCACGGAGATGTGGTCGTCGATTTGAAGGTATCCGTTATTGACGAAAAGCTTGCCGTTCTCGCCGAAATCGAGGTCTTCCAGCGTGGTTGTGCCGCCATAATAAACCCAGTTTCCACCCAGATCGACGCTATCGCCATCCTGGGTGCCCGGCAGATCGTCCGTGCTCCAGTTCAGGCGGTTGTCCCACCGCACCCCGTCGCCCAGATCATTGGGGATGAAGCGCAGCGTCTCCGCGTCGGCGCGGATGTCCGGGGTCAGGCCAAAACCGGCCTGGAAGAAGCTGATGATCAGATCGGCATCGACAAGGTGATCCAGCTCGCCATCCGCCTGAATGCGCAGATGGTCGGCAAGGTCCTTGATTGTCGCGGTATTCTTGCCCAGCAGGTCCGCCGCGAAGTTCTGGATCGTGGTTTCATCCAGCGTGTTCAGGTTCAGGCCGTCGGTATTGACGTTATTGGCGTCCAGCGGATCGCCGTTTTTCGATCCGACCCAGTTGTGGATGATGGTGTCGTCGTAGAAAGGCTCGGCAAAACTGCTTTTGAGCGCATCATGCGTGATGATTTTCTCGGCCTGTTCGGCGGCGTTGTTCGGATCGGCCAGATGGGCGATAACATTATCGACCAGGCTCGATAAATAGGCATTGTTTTCAACGCCTTTCGTCAGGGCCCCCTGACCGGTGGCAGACATTTTATGGGCACCCGAGGTGATCAGGTTATCGGTGAAAAGCGTGTAGTTGCCGACGCTGTCGCTGCCGCCACCCGCAAACATGACGCCGCCGTTGTTGTCGAGGAAAACGTTATCCTCGATGAACCCGCCGGGACGCAGCTGAGCGCCGGTGGCCGCCCCGCGCATGATGATGTTGTCGCGGAAGGTGACATCGGTGCTGGTGCTGGACAGGTAGACGTTATGGCTGAACTTGCTGGGGGCCTGACCGTAGTCGGTAGACCCGCCTTCGGCATCGTAGCCGTCTGCCCAGCCATTGTGATCAAAGAAGCTGTCTTCGATCAGAACGCTTTCGGACTTGGCAAGATACATGCCGCTTCTGCGATCAAGGTGGGCTGCCCAGGTATCTCTGTCCGGTGTTTCAGAGACGACATCGTAGACGTCCAGATCCCGCAACGTGATCCCTTCGAGGTTCTGGAAGTTGCTCTCCCCCTTCATCGAAAGGCCTTCAAGCAGGATATTCTCTCCGCTCAGGATGGTCATGCCGTTGGTGAATTCAACATCCTGGACCACGAAATTTTTGATGCCGGCTTTGATGATGCGGGCGTCGGTGGTCATGACGGGCTGGTCGCCCTCGCCATAAGCCCCGATGTACATCGGGTTCAGTTCAGATTCACCGTAGCCCCCTTTCCATCCGTCATACTCGTAGCCCCGTTCCATCAAAAGCCAGTGTGAAGCGGGTTCATTCTTGGAGCCGGCGATGGAAGACCAGAGCTTCATACCGGCATCATTGGCCAGCGCCATATCCTCGCTGGCCCCGTATTCGGGGTTGGCGGCAAAGAAATCGCCGTTGATCTGGCGGGTCTCCAGCCCTTCGATGGCCGCGATATCCTCCAGCGTCAGGGCGTCTTCGTCCCCGGACATGTAGACTTTGCGGTGGTTTTCGCCGTGCTCGATGATGGTTCTGTCGTTTTCGTCGGTTTCCAGCTTGTAGAAATCCCCAACGCCCCAGCCCGCCGCCTGTGGGCCCTGGGTCACGTCCAGATTGATGTCCCGCGTGGTCACCTGACCATCACTATGGGTCACCTGAACGCTGAAGTTCTGGTTCGCGGTTTGCGTCGTGCCGGTCAGGACCACCGCCAGCGTATTGTCGGGGTTCACGGTGACATTGCCGTAATCCAGGCCATTCATCACCTTGACCGAGGCGATATCATCGTCTTCCAATGCCAATGTGGTGACACGGCCGCTGATCACGTCGACCGTCGCGCTGGCGCCCACCGGAAGAGGGCCGGACTCGTTGCCATCGGGCGGGCCGACAGGGTCGACAACGGGCGTCGGGTCCGGGTCCACCGGGTCGGGTTGTACGATAATCGGGTCGGGGATCGGATCGGGATCCACGGGGTCGGGATCAACCGGATCTGGCTGCACGATGACAGGATCAGGCTGCACAACCGGGTCAGGCTCCGGCTTCGGGTCCGGTTTATTGAGCCCGGCATTGATCAGGCTTTGGGTTGTTTCTTCGTCTGTTTTACTGGTTGCTAGGCCAGCCATTGCTGCCGTCCCGGCCAGCATACTCAAAAGGAATCCAAGCATTTTAAGTCGCGTCCTCGACATGGCGAGGCCGATGGATATGCGTGCAATCGTTGGAACGGTGCCCTTCATTGCAACAGTAAAACTGTGAAGGACAGAAAAATAAAGGCATATCGAAGTGTCTCGGCCCGCTGATTTCTTTCAGATTGGTTAACGTTTGGTTAACAGTCTATCCGGGAGGTTTATGGTGCTTTATGGTTAACGGCGTGTTCCGAAGCTGACTTCTTCACGTCGAAATTGTGACCAAATGCTCCTGTCCAACCAAACCCGGATGCCCGCCTCGCCCTGAGACTTATTGAGATGGCCGGTGTGGGCCAACCGGGGCTTGCTTCACTCGGCAGGATTCTACCTATGCGTGAGCGAACTCTCTCCGACGCCCTGAAGGAATCACATAATGGAATTCTCAAGGCACTCCGGTTGCCCCTGGGTAAGGGGCATTATCCCGCAATCCCGAACAAACGGGATCGGTCCAAAAAAGTGTTTTGCAAAACGGGCTTGTCTGAAACCGGCCGGTAACCGGCCCGGGCCGGACGGCAGAAAATTGCGCAGGCTTGTCCTTGGCGGGTTTTTGCCGGGCGCGGCCGGGGCCGGGAGGTATCAGGACGGGGGAGGGGGGCTTTCGTCGGCGCGACTGCGCGGATCTACGAGCAAAGCGGCAATCCAGCCTGCCAAAAATCCGCCTAAGTGGGTCTGCCAGGCCAGCAGGCCGTCCATCAGCCACCACATCACGAGATTGAGCGCCAGCAGGCCCGCCGCGGCCCGCGCCACCGGCCAGAGCCTCTGAGCAGCGCTGAAACGGTCCACGTAGTTCCAGGCCAGAACCCCCCCGGCGAGACCGAAGAGCCCGCCTGAGGCGCCGACCATGGGCCGTGTGGTCTCTGCCAGCAGGCCAAATCCCAGCCCGCCGCCCAGAACCGCGGCGCCATAGAGCAGGAAGAAGCCCGTGGTCCCCACCCGAAGCTGCACGATCCGGCCCAGACTGTAGAGCGTGATCATGTTGACGAGCAGATGTACCGGCCCGCTGTGCAGAAAGGCATAGCTGAGAAACATCGTGTAAGGCTGGGCTGTGTAGTTCGGTGTCCAGGCGCCCAGAAGCCCGGGCCAGAAACCTGCGTATTCATATGTTGTCTGACGCAGGCGCGGGTAGGAGATCAGGTTGTAATCCCCAAGCAGCAACCCCGCTTCGATCACCACGCAGATCACGATCAACCCGATGATACCCCAGGCAATGTCATGGCCAGCGGCGGCACGCGGGGAGGGCGGAGGGGTGCTCATGAGGGAACGTTAGCCCACGTATCAGCGTCCCGCCATGGGGTTCGCAGGACTCTCACCGGGGCACTAGGGTCTGAAATCGAAGGTTTTTTCCAAACCGATGAAGATCGTACGGGTGTTGCGGTCCGCGCGGTTGTCGCTGCGGTCGGTCTCATAGCTGATCCCGCTGATCAGATCCCAGTCATCTCCCACGGCGCGGCCATAGGTCAGGCTGGCCTCGATCACGCTGTCATCCACAGCACCCGGGCCGACCTCGTTCGAACTGGCCACGAGCAGACCCGCGGACAGGTAGGACAGGGCATTCAGGTCCTGGCGGTAGTCTATGTTCAGGCGCGTGTTGATGGTGGAGCTGTCGTCATTGTTGATGGTGGGGGTCTGGCTCAGGTTGACGTTGAACTGGCTGGTTGCGGTCAGCTCGTAATTGAGCCCCAGATTGGCCAGGGGTTCTGTCGAGGCCCCTTCGAAATCCACCACCCCCACGGAGAAGGACAGCAGCCCGCGTTTCAGATCCAGACTGCGCCCGACCGTGGCCTGATGGCGGGCGCCATTGACCGTTTCCGTGCTCGAGAAGTTCACGTCATAAGAGCCGTTCGGCACGACCCGGGTCAGGCCAAGGCTGTAGCCCAGCCCGTCGGTGCTGGTGCTCTGGATGGAACTGACCGTCTCGTCCTCATCGTAGGAGATCTGCGCGTTGACGCTGGTCACCGAGGATATGTCATAGGAGCCGCCGATCCCTATGGCCTGTGTCGTCCGGTCCGACGCGGTTGCGAGGTCCTGATCTCTCTCCCGCCAGTTGGCAAAGACGAAGGCAGAGGCCACGGGGCTGAGCCTGAATGTCACGCGCCCGTTCAGGGAATTGACGGTTTCATCCGACCGGCTCGGGTCAATCGTGTCCGAAAAGGTGCTGCGCAGATAGAAGTAATCGAAGTCCCCGGTGACCGGTCCATCCTGGCCCAATATCAGCCCGGTGCGGGCTGAAACCGTTGTCCGGGTGCCTTCGTCCACGACAACGTTCTCATTTGCCAACTCGTCGAAAAAGTTGGATTCTCCGACATCCGCGCGGCGGTAGCTGGTGTCGAATGTCAGCACGGTGCTGCGGTTTTCAATTGCGTACGTGAGGTTTGCGGAAGGATCATCCAGCGTGTCGCGGTCGCTGGTATTGCTGAAATCCAGCGCGATGCCGGTGCCCAGAGACAGCGAGAGCCGCTGGTTGCTGGTCTCGGAGGTCAGCCCGAAATCAAGCTGGGTAATGGCGCGCGTGCCATCGTCGCGCGGCCGGGTGAACCCGCTCTCGCTCACATGTTCGATACGTTCGCCAACCTTGAGTGTCGCCCGCAGAGCTTCCTCAGCGAGCGGACGGCCGATCGGTGTGAGGACAGGCACGGCAACCAATGTGCCGACCAGTACCGCTTTTTTTGCCTGCATTTTTTCTTGCCCACCGCATTATGGTTTTATTCGAACAGTCTGCGCTCCGGTACGAGGATCACATCGCCGTCCTGCAGAACGATGTCATTGGTCAGATTGCCGCCGTCCGCCAGCGCCTTGAAATTCATGCTGTAGACGCTTTGCTTGCCTGTTTTACGATCAAAGCGCCGCAATTGCACCCGTTTGGTGGCGGCAAACTTGGTGAACCCGCCACTTTGCGCAACCGCCTGCAGGAAGGTTGTGCCGCGTTCCATCGGGCGCAGGCCCGGCTGGTTGACCTCGCCGATGAAATAGATGTCCATCGTCGCGGCACCGGAGCCAACCCCTGCCGAGAGGGGGGCCTGGAAGACCGATGCCACGGAAACGAAGACCGTGGGGGTCGTGGTGAAGTTGCTGGAGATGCTGGAGGCGATCGCCTGCTGGACCTGGGCTGCCGTGCGGCCGCCGGCCTGAACAGTGCCTGCAAAGGGGAAATTGATCGTGCCATCGGGCAGTACCAGCAAGGAGCGGTTCAGGCTGGTGTCTTCCAGCACTTCAATTGACAATGTGTCGCCGCCTTTGATGCGGTAGTCGTTTTGCGCGCTGGCGGATGTTGCCGCGAGCATCAAACCCCAAAGGGCAATCAGGAGATATTTCATATCGAGCCTCGAATACTTGGGGTTGACCTGTCGCCAGACCCAACTTTTTGCAATATTGCGTGAAAACGCTGCATTCTGAAAGGTTAAAGACGCCCCGAGGTACAAAGCAGTGCCCGACATGTGATCTTGGGGCCACGCCGGTTTACGCCTTATCCCTGCGGCTCCGATCAGTTGTCGGCAGCGGCTTCCAGTGCGGCTATTTTGCTCCGCACCTCTTCTGAAAGCGCGCCGGAGCCCAGGGGGCCTATCTTGTCCATCGCCCGGTGCATCTGCACCAGAGCCTCGTCCCGGCGCCCCAGGGCCTCGTAGACGACGCCGAGATGGTATTGCACGGTCGCATCATCCACCAGGGCCCGCGCGGCGGGTTCGAGATACTTCAGAGCCTCTTCGCTGTTGCCCACCCGGTGCTGAATCCAGCCATAGGTGTCCTGGAACGCGGGCACGTCCGTGTCCTGCAGCCGCCGGGAGATGGTCTGGGCGCGGGCAAGGCTCTCTTCGTCACGGCGGAACGTGGCCAGCAGGCTGGCGAGGTTATTGGCCACCACGATCGACGCTGAATTTTTCGCGTAAAGATCCTCGTAGATGGTAATGGCCCCGTCGATATCGTTTTTCTCCTGCAGCAGGGTCGCCTTGGCCCAGAGGATGTTGCCGGAATCGGGATTGGCCTGAAGCCCCCTGTCCAGCGTCTCCAGGGCGGTTGTCCCGTCTGTGCCCACGGTCTGAAGACGCGCGAGCTGCAACCAGGCCAGGGCGATGTCCGGGGCCTTTTCGGTCAGGGATTGGAACGTATCGCGCGCGGCGTCGATATCGCCGACAGAGGCCTGAACCAGCCCCTGGAAATAGACGAAAGAGACGTTGTCAGGCTCTTCGGCCACCATCTCGTTGATCATTTCCTGCGCGCCGTCGGTGTCACCCTGTTCGACCAGCGCCTGGACCAGCGCCAATCTGGCGCCGCTGTTGCCGCCATCCTGATCCGCGAGGTTCTGCAGATACGCCAGCACTTCACCCGAACCTGACTCGCGCGCGATCAGCGCCAGCTCGATGGTGTTTGCCCCTGTCTGCGCTTGCTCCGTCCCGATCCGCTTGAGCGTATCGGCAACCTGCTGGGCGCGGGCCGTATCTGCAAGCTCAAGGTAGATGTTGCCAAGGGCGAGCAGGATATCAACGTTATTGGGCTGGTTGCGCAGAGATGCGATCAGGGCCGCTTCGGCCTGAAGCAGCTTGTCGTCCTGCCGCAGCGCCGCGGCATACCGCAGGGCCTCTGCGGGGGCGTTATTTGTCGCCTCGACGGCAAGGGAGAGGAAATCCAGCATCAGGGCCGAATTGCCCGCCCGCTTGTAGGCTTCGGCCATGATCGTCATGGCTTCGGCATCCTGGGCGCTGCTGGCCAGGGCGGTCCGCATGGCCGTGATGGCGCCTTCGGGATTGTCATCGGCGATCATCCAGCGGGCCTGCATCTTGAGCGCGCCGACGGAGTTCCCATCCTGCGCCAGGATCTCTTCGACGAGGCGGCGGGCGCCCACTTCGTTTCCGTTGGTGGCAAGCATGGTGGCGAGCGCCACCTTGATGTTCAGAAACGCTTCGGGATTGCTGTCTTCTCCCTGGGCGTCCACGAGAGCCTGCATTTCGGCGATGGCTTCATCACGTTGCCCGTCCTCGAACGTCAGCGAGGCCCGCAGGGCGCGCAGGGTGTGCGCGTCCGGATTGGCGTCAATCGCTGTTTCCAGTTCGGACATGGCCGCATCGCGCTGATCGGTCCCCAGCAGGAACTGGATCAGGTTAATCGTCGGAACCACCTTGTCTTCGGACGCCTGGGCAATCCGGTCGCGCAAAAACGCTTCGGCTTCGTCTCCCTTGTCCCGGGACATCAGGAAGCGCAGCAGATTGACCTGGTAGCTCTGTTCGTCCGGGAAGGTTTCAACCATCCGGTACAATTCGGTTTCCACCGCGTCCAGATCGTTGAGGCCGTTCAGCAGCTGAACCTTGGTGACATAAAGGTCCTGCCTGTCGGGGGCGGCGACAATGGCTTTTTCGATCTGTTCCAGGGCGGCTGCGTGTTTTTCCTCGAAAAGATACCCATCGATCAGGATCTGGCGCAGGATGCCATTGTCCGGAAAATCCGCTTCCATCGCCTCGGCTTCGGCCAGCACGCTGCTGCGCGCGGCACTGTCTTCCTCCAGCACCGCGCTGCGGTAGCGTTTCGCCAGGTCCAGCAGGCGGACATTGGGGTCGTCGGAGGCCAGCTGGATGGCCGCGTCGCTGTGACGCTCAAAAGCTTCCCAGTTCTGGATCAGAAAGGCCATTTCACCCAGTTTGACCTGCGCCTCCAGGTTTTCGGGGTCCTGTTCGGCCACCCGCAGGAATTCGCGGAAAGCCGGGCGCAGGGCACCTGCCTTGAACTGCAGCCGGGCCAGGTAGACCCGGGCGTCAAGGTGGGTCGCGTCCTGTTTCAGGGCATTGCGGAACTCGATGCGCGCGCGCTCTTCATCCCCTTCGGCGGCGAGTTCGAGACCGCGCTGGTAGAATTCCTCGGCACGCTCCTCATCGGAGTCGCACGCGGCGAGGGCCATGCAAACAAGCAAGGGGAGAACAATCTTTTTTACAACCACGGTCGCGGACCTTTTGTTTCTGGAATACGGTTTTCATGTAGCACCCTAACCGGCGCTGTCTCCGGATACGATACCATGACCCACGCCGAAACAGTGAGGCCATTTTGGGGAATTCCGAGATTCTGGAGAGGAGAAATCAGCCCGTGGGCGCGGTATCTCCCGCGCCCATCCCCGCAGGTCTTTCGGGTCCGGTCAGTATCCGGTGCCGCGCAACACGACCGAAACGGTCTGGGCAAGGACCCTTGCGTCGGTCGAGAAAGACATCGCCTGCTCATATTTGGCGTCGAATTTCGCGCGGTCGCGGAAGCTGCAGTTGTTCCGGTCGGAAACCTGCCAGAACCCGGTCACACCCGGGCGCATGCGATAGTAGCTCTGGCCGGGGTAGAGGGTCTGCTGCGACACCATCATCGGCCGCGGGCCGACGAGAGACATGGAGCCGGTCAGAACATTGATCAGCTGGGGCAGCTCATCCATCGAGGTTTTCCGCAGGAAACGTCCGATGCGGGTGATCCGGATGTCATGCTTGAGCTTCTGGGTCGCGTCCCATTCCGCCTGCAGCTCCGGGTTCTTGCTGAGATGCTCCTTGAGCAGCGCATCCGCGTTGTGAACCATCGTGCGCATCTTGACGATCCGGAAAACCCGGCCATTCCGGCCGATGCGTTTCTGGGTGTAGAACGGTGCGTGCCCGTCCAGCGCAACCAGCAAGGCCATCACGGCGATGAGCGGGACAACGATCACCGCGCTCATCAATACGAGCGCGACATCGATAAACCGCTTTACGCCCTTGTCGTAAAACGGCTGTTCGAGAGGAGAAGGGACAACTTGCCCGAAAGTGGCGGCCTGAGCGCCCGCTTTCATTTTCAATTGGGCATCCTGTGAATCAAATGGCATCAATAACTCCGATGTATTTGTCGGTTACTTCGTTACATACAGGCGAGGCCTAATCCGCCCCCGCGTACCCGTAAAAAAAGAGGCACAGCTCCCTATTAGAGGAGCCATGTATCACTTTAAAGAAAATTTATTAAATTGCGAGTCATCCTGAGATCATGGTTGCTGCAAAAGCCGGGAATGGCCGCGGAAGAGGCCGTGGCGCCGGTAAATGCTCAGAAATGCTGCAGTTGCGAAATAAGCGATTCAATCGATGCGGGTATTTTTTGTGCACAATTCAGGAAAATATACTGCTTTGTTGCCGCAATTGCGACAGATGCGACGAATCGTTGCCCTTGTGCTGCCGCAATTGCCCTCGATTAGGTATGTTGCGAGAGTTCCCTAATGGTGCCGCAATCCTTATATAACGGATGTAAGTGGTGGCATTTTCAGGCGGACCAGTCAGGCAAAGGGGCTGTTCCGGATTTGGACGGAGCATCGTGACGGGCTCCTGAAACCTGTGGATGAAAGTCGTAGCAAGGTGATTTGGGTAACATGAGAGCAGACGATCGACGCAGAAACTGCCAGCGGATAGAGTAGGATACGTTCTTCTATGGCGGCTGAGCTTTACACATCCTTCTTCGGATTTTCGGAGAGGCCTTTCACCCTACTGCCGGACCCGGACTTCCTGTTCTGGTCGGAAAATCACAGCCGTGCCTTCTCGGTGCTGGAATACGGCATCGCGACCCGGTCGCCCCTGACCGTCGTGACCGGCGAGATCGGCGCGGGCAAGACCACGCTGATCCAGAAACTGCTGAGCGCGCTCGACGAGGATGTCACCATCGGGCTGATCTCCAACGCCCAGGGCGGTCGCGGAGAGCTGCTGCGCTGGGTGCTTTACGCGCTGGGGATCAACGCGCATTCGCAGGATGACTACATCACGCTGTTCAAGCGGTTCCAGGATTTCGTCATCAATGAATATGCCGAGGGGCGCCACGTGGTGCTGGTGATCGACGAGGCGCAGAACCTGTCGATCGAGGCGCTGGAAGAATTGCGCATGTTCACCAACATCAATTCCAACAAGGACGAGCTGTTGCAGCTGATCCTCGTCGGCCAGCCCGAATTGCGCGATATCGTCGCCAGCCCGGCGCTGGCGCAATTTGCCCAGCGGGTGACCGCGACCTACCACCTCAAACCGCTTGATTTCAAACAGACCAAAGCCTACATCCAGCACCGGCTGATGCATGTGGGCGGCACCGGAAACGAAATTTCGGTCTATGCCATCAAGAGTATTTTCGACGAGAGCGGCGGCGTGCCCCGCATGATCAACAAGCTGTGCGACCTGGCGCTGGTCTATGCGGCCAGCAGTGAAAACCGGGTTGTGGGTATTAACGTGATGCGTGAACTGGTGGCAGACGGGTTATTCATCAAGACCCGCGATCACGGTGTCTACGTTCTGGAAAACCCCGTCAAACCGTCTCTGGACAAGGCTGCAGAATGATTACGGATATCGGTTTTTATTTCAAACTGCTGTCACGCCGGTTTCCGGCCATGGCGGCCCTGCTTCTGCTATGTGCCTGTATCGGCGTGGTGGTGGCCCTGCGTCTGCCGACCACCTATGAGAGCAGCGCCACCCTGCTGGTGGAATCCGCGCAGATTTCCAGTGACGCGGTCCGCGCGACAACGCAGGTGGACGCGTCGGAACAACTCGAGGTGATCCAGCAGCGCCTGCTGACCCGCGCCAATCTGCTCGATATTGCCCGCACGGCGCGTATTTTCCCCAATCAAAGCACGATGAACCCCGATGTGGTGGTCAACCACATGCGCAAGAAAACGAAAATCCGACGGGCCAGCGGACGCGACAAGGCGACGCTGATGACCGTTGGTTTCGAGGGCACCAACCCGCAGAAAGTGGCGGCTGTGGTCAATCAATACGTCAATCTTGTGCTGGAGGCGAACAGCGATTTCCGCACGGCGCGTGCCGAGGGCACGCTGGAGTTCTTCGAGCAGGAAGTGGACACCCTGTCGCAAAACCTCGACGCCCAAAGCGCCAAGATCGTGGAGTTCAAGCGCCAGAATGCCGATGCGCTGCCGGAGAACCTCGATTACCGGCTGAACCGGCAATCGCTGCTGCAGGAACGCCTGGCCCGGGCGGAGCGGGATCTGGAGGCGCTGCAGACCCAACGCACCAGCATTCAGCGGATCTACGAAAGTACAGGGCGTCTGGAAACGATTGCCAATGTGCCGCTGACCCCTGAACAGGAACGGTTGCGCGCGCTGGAAGGCCAGTTGCGGGTCTCCCTGAGCATCTATTCGGAAACCAACCCCAAGGTGCGGCTGCTGCGCAGCCAGATCAATGCGCTGAAACAGCAGATGACGGACCTGCCGGGGGCCGAGGGGGCAGGCGAGACACCCACTCAGGTCACGGCGCTTGACGTCAGCCTGACCGAGATTGATGCCCGGTTGCAGGCGTTGAGACAGGAAATCGCGACAACCAACGCCGAACTTGCCAAGCTGCAGGATTCCATTGACCGCACCCCCGCCAACCGCATCGCGCTGAACGCGATGGAGCGGGATCAGGACAATATGCAGGCGCTCTATTCCGCGGCTGTCCAGCGGATGTCGCAGGCCCGGATGGGGGAGCGGATCGAGCTTTCCGCCAAGGGCGAACGCATCACCGTTCTGGAACCCGCCAATGTGCCCAATTCGCCCTCCGGTCCGAACCGGGCCGGGATCGCCGGCATGGGCGTATTTGCAGGTCTGGGGCTGGCCGGGGGGCTGTTTGTTCTGCTCGAGCTTCTCAACCAGACCATTCGCCGCCCGTCGGAGATCACCCGGGCGCTTGAGATTACACCGCTGGCCGTCATCCCGCGCTATGAAACCGCTGCGGACCGCCGCAGACGGCGTATCCTGCAGCTGGCGACGATCGGGGTGGTGATCACGGTTGTGCCAACCGTGCTCTGGGCCATCGATACCTACTACATGCCGCTGGATCAGCTCTTCGAAAAGATTGTGGGTGGTTTGATCTGACCTGCCGTGCCGGTCCGGCCGGGCCATCCTCCAGATAGATTTGCGGGAACTGAGAACAGAATGGAAAAACTTCAAAAGGCACTGAGCAAGGCGCGGCAGGAGCGTAGCGGCGTGACCCGGGAGGCGCCGCAGAAACGGGCGCCGGTGGCCCCCCGTGCTGCCCGGCCGCCGTCCGAGGCATCGGATAATTTCCCGGAAATCTGGCAAAAGCTCAAGCCGCTGGATCCGGACCCGCGGCACCTGTCGGCCAATCGGATCATGACGCTGAACGCGCTGCCCGAAGCCAACCCCTTTGACGTCTTGCGCACCAAGATCTACCTGCTGATGCGCCAGAACGGCTGGACCCGGCTGGCGATCACCTCGCCCAACAAGGGCTGCGGCAAGACCACCACCGCCTGTAACCTCGCGGTCGGGTTTTCGCGGCAGAGCGAAGTGAAATCGATGCTCTTCGACGTGGATCTCCGGCGGCCCGGGGTCGCGACCATGCTGGGCCAGCAGCCCGAGCATGACATCCGGGAGCTGCTGGTGGGCGAGGTGGCCCCCGAAGACCAGATGCTGCGGTTGCGCAGTAACGTGGCCATTTCCATGGCGCGGCGCCCGGTAAGCGACCCGACACAATTGCTGCTGTCGCAGAAAACGGTGCAGACCTTCGACAATATCCAGGCGCAGTTCGAACCGGATGTGATGATCTTCGATCTGCCGCCCATGCTGGTCACCGATGATGCCCGCGCCAAGCTGAAGAACGTGGATTGCGCATTGATCGTCGCCCGGGCGGAGCAGACGCGGATGTCCCAGCTTGATGTCTGCGAGCGCGAGGTGAGCGAGCATACCAACGTTCTGGGCGTGGTGCTGAACAACTGCCGCCACATGGGCGCTGAAGAGGATTATTACGGCGATTACAGCTGATCGCTGTGCGCCCCGCGCGTCAGGAACACATTCATGACCAGAGTTCTTATCACCGGCTCGGCCGGCTTCATCGGGTTTCATCTGGCGCAGCTGCTGTTGTCCGAAGGGATGACCGTGCATGGTTTCGACGGGATGACCGATTACTACGATGTGCGCCTGAAAGAACGGCGGCACCAGATGCTGCTGCAAAACCCGGGGTTCAGCGTCACCACGGGCATGCTGGAAGAGGGCCGTGTTTTTGCAGAGGCCGCCGCCGGTTTCGCCCCGGATGTCATCGTGCATCTGGCAGGACAAGCGGGGGTGCGCTACAGCCTCGAGAACCCGCGCGCCTATATCGACAGCAACGTGGTGGGCACCTTCAACGTGATGGAGGCGGCGCGCGCTCACAAGGTGCAGCACCTGCTGATGGCCTCGACCTCTTCCGTCTACGGTGCCAACGAGGAAATGCCCTTTGCAGAGACCGATAAGGCCGACACGCCGCTGACCATCTATGCCGCCACCAAGAAGGCGAATGAGGCGATGGGGCATTCCTATGCCCATCTCTACGATCTGCCCACCACGATGTTCCGCTTTTTCACCGTCTATGGGCCCTGGGGGCGGCCGGATATGGCGCTCTTTAAATTCACCGACGCGATCCTCAAGGGCAGCCCCATCGACATCTACAACAATGGCGAAATGTACCGCGATTTTACCTATGTGACCGATCTGGTGCGCGGCATCCGCCTGTTGATCGACGCGGTGCCGCCCGCGCCCGGGGCAGGGGCGGCAGAGATCCCCGGCGACAGCCTCAGCCCCGCCGCCCCCTTCCGGGTGGTCAACATCGGCAATTCCGACAAGGTACGCCTGCTTGATTTCATTGACGAGATCGAGCGCTGCCTGGGGCAAAAGGCCCTGCGCAACTACATGCCGATGCAGATGGGGGACGTGCCCGCCACCTGGGCCAATGCCGATTTGCTCAAAAACCTCACAGGCTATAAGCCGCAGACAGGGTTTCGCGACGGGATCGCGCAGTTCGTGGCGTGGTTCCGCGACTATTACGATACCTGAAAGGGGCAGGGGGCATGCTGGCACTGAAGGACGCGAAAATCGCTGTGATCGGTCTGGGCTATGTGGGCCTGCCGCTGGCCGTGGCGTTTGGCGCACGCTACCCGGTGGTGGGCTTCGACATCAGCGAGACCCGGATTGCGGCCCTGAAAAAGGGCAAAGACACCACGTTAGAGACGGATACGGCAGAGCTGGCCGGGGCGAGGCAGCTGTCGTTCAGCGCGGATCCAGAGGATCTGGCCGCCTGCAATGTCTATATCGTGACCGTGCCGACGCCGGTGGATGCGATGAAGCGCCCTGACCTGGGTCCGCTCATCGCCGCGTCGGAAACCGTGGGGCAGGTCATCGGGGCAGGGGATGTGGTGATCTACGAAAGCACCGTCTACCCCGGCGCCACCGAAGAAGATTGTATTCCGATTGTCGAACGACGCTCCGGCCTGACCTTCAACAGGGATTTTACCGCTGGCTACAGCCCGGAGCGGATCAACCCCGGGGACAAGGCGCACCGTCTTGCCGATATCAAGAAGGTCACCTCGGGGTCCACGCCGGAGGCTGCGGCATTCATCGATGCGCTTTACGGCAGCATCATCACTGCGGGCACCCATCTGGCCCCGTCGATCAGGGTCGCGGAGGCCGCCAAGGTGATCGAGAATACCCAGCGCGACGTGAATATCGCGCTGATCAACGAGCTGGCGATGATCTTCGACCGCATGGGGCTCGATACGCTGGATGTGCTGGCGGCGGCGGGCACCAAGTGGAATTTCCAGCCCTTCCGGCCCGGTCTCGTGGGGGGGCACTGCATTGGCGTGGATCCCTATTACCTGACCCACAAGGCGCAGATGCTGGGCTATGACCCGCAGATGGTGCTGGCCGGGCGCCGCATCAACGATCGTATGGGCGCGTGGATGGCCACATCGCTGGTGCGCGCGATGATCGACCGGGAGATGCAGATCAAGGGCGCCCGCGTGCTGGTGCTGGGGCTGACCTTCAAGGAAGATGTGCCGGATCTGCGCAACACCCGCGTCGTGGACATCGTGACCGAGCTGCAGGACTACGGGGTGCAGGTCGATGTGCATGACCCGATGGTGGAGCCTGCAGAGGCGCGGAAAGAGCTTGGGTTAGAGACGATTCAACCGGATCCGGGCACCTATGACGCGGTGGTGGTCGCCGTGCCACACCGCCAGATCCGCGCAGGCGGTCTGGAGGCCATCCTGCCGCTGATGGCCGCAGAGCCACTGGTGCTCGACGTCAAAGGCATTCTGCCGCGCAGAGAATTCATTCTGCGGGTCTGATATTGCGGGGGTAACCTGACCCGTCGCCTCCTTTATGCGAACCTCGTCTGTTAACGGATCAGCCGAAAGGGCGCCCCGTGTCTCAAAACAAGGATGTCCTGCCCTGCGCCGTGTTCAGTCTGCACCAGCAACGTATTACCCACGCGGCAATCACCAAGAACAAGCGCCTGAGTGCGGTGCTAGCCCATATCAAGGAGGAGCAAGACAAAGGCACAACCAAGCCAACGGTCAAATCAGAAAGCGTCCGCAATGGTTACACGAAGACAGGTCGTCGTCCCCGTGGTGCACCGGCCAAAATGGAAGCCTACTATGACCGACGGCGCGCTGAACGCAAAGCCAGCCAGCCCTGCGATATTTGATGGGGTGGATGCTTCCTCCCGGCGGCATCAAAGTGCCAAAAAGCGCGATCTGGTCGCAGAAAGGGAAAGAAAGCATCCATGGTGAGGTTACAACAATCGGCGTCGATTTGGCAAAGTCAGTCTTTCAAGTGCATGGCTCAGATGCCGAGGGTGGCAAGGTGTCCAGCAAGAAGCTGACACGCTCCCAATTCGCGCGCTTCATGAAGGATCATCCACCATGTCTGGTCGCCATGGAGGCGTGCGGCACTGCACATTATTGAGGGCGGGAGATGGAACAGTTGGGGCACAATGTGCGCCTCATTCCTCCTGCGTATGTTAAGCCATTCGTAAAACGTCAGAAAAACGATGCGGCTGACGCGGAGGCTATCGCTGAAGCCGCTTCACGTGCAAATATGCGCTTCGTTGAGATCAAGAGCGAAGATCAGCAAGCTCAGGGTATGTTGTTTCGTACCCGCGAGCTCCTGATATGGCAAAGAACTCAGGCTGCGAACGCCTTGCGCGCGCATCTCTCTGAATTCGGCGTCATTGTGCCAAAGGGCACCCACAACATCGATCAGCTCTCTCAATATGTGGATGAGAGCAAAAGCGTCTTCCCGCCCAGCCTGGTTTTGGCCAGTCGGCTGTATCTTGAACAAATTGCTCTGACCAACCAGAAGATTGCTGAACTGACACAGCCGCGCCACATACCAGAAGCCTGACACATGGGCGCAACCGATCGCATGCTTCAACAGTCAGAAATTCCTTGCATAAATGGAAGCATCCACACACGCCGCACAAGGAAAACCAATGGGTCCTGACCCTAGGCTGATCCTTGGGACGAGTGACTACCAGCGAACAATAACCGCTGATCCTGTTTTGACCCCTCGTTTGAAGCACTACCCGAAGACAATGGCGCTCTTTAGGCAAAACGGATGAGCCAAAGAAATGTGCTCCCGGAGCACAAAAACGGTGAAGGAAGTGACTAATGCAGGATAGGCGGAGCGCCAGCAACATTAAATGAAATCGAACAAATCACCCAAATCCAAACTCGCCGGAACCCTGCTCGCATCTGAGCGCCACGCACAGCTCAAGGCCGCAGCAGAAGCAGAGGGGCTGACCGTTTCGAAGTATCTCGGGCGGTTGGTAGACCACCTCCTCGAGGAGATGTCTCCTGCTGGCGTTCAATCCGATGTTCCAACCAAAGCCCGCCGGGAGGGCAAAGTGAGGGTCCGGCTCGGCCAGGATGTTCGGCAGTTGTTAGAGCGGGAGGCACAAACGCAGCACGTGCCGGTGTCGAGCTGGGCGGCACGCCTTCTGACCGCACGCGTCAGATCCGCACTGCAACCTGTGAAGGGTGAGCGCAAGGTCATACAGGCTGCCTTCGTCAACTCCGTGGCATGGTGACCAATCTCAACCAGATGGCCACAGTCATGAACCGCGGCGTGTTCACCGGTGACATCTATGCGCCGACGAAAGCTGAGATGCAGGCGCTGCGCCGCGAGGTTCAGGCCTTGAGGGCGGAATTGTCAAAATATGCCAGCGGACGATTTACCTTCCAAATAAGCAAGGGAAAAAACGGTGAGTGATTTTAAGACCCGGCTGGGATATGAAGACTGCCGGTCTAATCCCAAAGGCGGGCGGCGGGGAGGTTCTCGACGGGCGAAACTGGACCGGATAGGTAAGCGAGTGTGTGCACTATGTAGATATGTACGGGTTCGTGGGACACCTCCTGTAACATCCCAGTTTTAGGCCGGAGGTAAATTCAATGACGAACGAAGAGAAGCGTGACCCGGGTGAGAGACAATGGTCCCTATGTGATGGAAACAAAACGATGAAATGAACTTGACCTGGACGCCCGATTAGAGAAGCTTCAACTGGCATTGGAAACAAGCGAGATCGCTGTCGCCAAGATGACGACCAATCTGCGTCTTTCCGCCGCGGAGCCAAGGGACAAACCGAAGCGCCGCTCGATCCCCAATCACATCCCGCGCATGGAAGCCGACCTGATGACTGGCGACGACGATTGCGCCCATTGCGGTGGCATACTGCGTCGTCTGGGCGCGGACGAGATCGAAGAGTTGGAGTCTGTGCTTAGACGGTTCATTGTGACCCGCATCGTGCGGTCACGCATGGCGTGGTCGGTCAGACCGGGCGCTTACTTCCTTTGCGACACGATACGTGGTCAAAGGAGCGGCACAATCCCGCGACAGGTCCAACCTAGGCGTTCGCTTACAAATTTTATTACCATAATCAACATTACAAAGGTATCGCTTACAATTCGATGGATTCACAAACGAAGTGCAAATTCTTTACGAATACAGAGAGTTGCATGGAG
>NZ_JAHXDN010000010.1 GCF_019375555.1 Roseobacter insulae | reverse complement strand
ACTTAGCTCAGGTCGCCATCTGTCCCAAAATCCCTGACGACGGACAGTGAACCGTCGCCTCCATCATCAAGGACGTTATGGAAGGTTATGCCTCAGGCCGGTTCGCAAGTATGGCTGAGGTCACACGTTATCTTGAAAAACAGCCCGCCTTTCCAAAGATCAATGGCACAATCCGCCAGCAAGTGGTGACGGACCTATTCAATCGCGTTCTCTACGCGGGTTACATCGAACACGAACCTTGGGGCATCAGGCGTCGTAAGGGCCATCACGACCCCATTGTTTCGCTAGAGGTCTATGAGCGCATCCAAGCCCGCAAGGCGGAACGTAAGCTGGCTCCAGCACGCGCCGACATCAATGAGGACTTCCCTTTGCGTGGTGCTGTGAATTGCGCCTGCTGCGATGCGCCTATGACCTCCTGTTGGGCAAAAAGCGGCACAGGTAAGCGCTATCCCTACTACTGGTGCCAGACAAAGACCTGCGACATGTATCGCAAGAGCATCCGCGCAGAAAAGATCGACGCGGCCTTTGAGGATATCATGCAATCGCTCAAACCGTCACAGGGCATGATTGCGGTTTTTAAAGCTATGCTGAAAATGCGTGGAGCCAGAGATTGGCGCAAGCCAGCGCCCAGAAAGGCGATCTCAAGAAGGACATCGCGCAAATCGACAAACAGCTTGATGGGCTTCTGGTCAGGATTGTTGATACGGATAATCCAAGCGTGATCACTGCCTATGAAAAGAAGATCGAAAAGCTGGAGACAGACAAGATGCTATTGGCCGATAAAATGAGTCAAAATGCCCAGCCCAAACACACCCTCGATGAGATTTTCGAACTTTCTATGCAGTTTATCGCAAGCCCTTGGAATATATGGATAAACGGCAACCTCACACTTAAGAAAACGGTGTTGAGAATAGTGTTTAAGGCACCATTAGCATACGACAAAGAAAGTGGATTTCGAACTCCACAACCCTCTGTAATATTTGATTTTTTAGAAAATATCACATCAAAATGTGAAGTGGTGCCCCCACACGGACTCGAACCGCGGACCTACTGATTACAAATTTGTCGAGTATTAAACAAAATCAATAACTTAGCCAGATTTGTCCACCAAATATTCCCTTAAAATTCAATATGATGCACGGCGCTACTTTGCGCCTGCGCGATTTTAGGAGTTTCCATTATGACAAAGAAAAAGATATCCGACCGCGACCAGCCGCGCAAATCAGGTCAGGTGACAACGCTTGTGGCTATTGTTGCCGGCGCTCTGGCTGGCATATTGTTTGTGGTGATGATCGTTACTTTATTCATCACACTTTCGGGCGGATGACTGGAGAACCTTATGTCACGCTCCTGGCAGAAACCAGATCGCCGCGACACGCATCCTACCCAGGTGGAAATTACCAACTATCATCACTTTCCTAGGTTACCGTCAGCACCACCGCCCCGCCCGAAGGGGGTGCTACGCTTCCTGTTCCGCCGGTTATGGAAACGGATGCAAAATCGCCGGTGAGGGTGTCCGCAACAATCAGATCATAGGTGTTCGGTGCGAGGCCGGTCACATCGACTTCCAACCCGCCGTCGAGCGTCACGCGGCTGTCCACGTTGGGCGCTGCGCCATAGAGGCCCGAACGGATTTCGCGTATCGTGCCAATCCCGAAAGTCGCGGCACCGTCGATCTGGCCGATGGTGAGCGGGTCGGTTGTGGCGCGGCCCTTGCGGGCGATGCCCACAACGTCTTCGTTGTCCACCGGGATGCCCGTCACGTCGCGCAGGTAGAGCAGGCATTTCAAGCCGGACGTGAAGACGTCGCGCGCCACAACCCCGGTGAAGCCGCTTACCGACCCGGTGACCACTTCACCGTATTTGAACTGGCCCACAGTGTCCGCGTTCAACCCGTCCACCACCACGACACAGGTCGATTTGAAGGCCAGTGTGCCTGTGGGCGGCAGGATCAGCTGCGCGATGCCGCCTGCCGCGCCGTCAAAGCCCACGCGCGTTTCAAAGCCGTTGATCTCGATACGGCCATTCGCCGCCAGCGTGGCCGTGGACGTATCGACGCCGAACAGCATTTCCGCCCGGTCATAGATCGTCAGATTACCGTTGATCAGCAGATCCCCGTCATTGCGGTAACGTCCGGCGTAGACGTGCAGATCGGGGTCCATGTCGCCGCCGTGCTGCAGCACGTCCGCCGACCCGCCGCGATGGTTGCCCACCTTGAACATGCCGCCGCCGCGCACATGCTGGTTAATCTCAAGCTGCCCGCCAAACTTGGTGAACTCCCCGTCCGCGCCGATGTCCACCACCTCGATCGGGTGTGCCGGGCTGAGTGAGCTGGCGACGCGGTAGCTGTCTAGGTTGACGCTATCGCCGGGCACCAGCCCCGGCAGAACCTTGAGGTCCCATGCCGACCGCAGATTCCAGTTGTTGGATGGGTTGTCATTGCCGGGCTGGAACAGATGGGTGCGGGCGGGTGACGTGGGCGGCGTCTTGTTGAGCTGCGCCATCGCAAAATCATGGAAACCCTTCCACTGACCCACCGGATCAGAGGACGCGCGCGCGGCATCTATGAAATCGAACCGATCCGCCGCACCGTCGCCCAGGAACGTCCTGGCGTAGGCGTCGATTGTGGTGGCGTCCTTCACTGCCTGCGAAATGCCGTCCACGTTCTGGTCCGCTTCGCCAATCCAGTTCAGCACCGCGATTTCGCTGGTGGAGCTTTTCAGCGACCCCATGCCGGAGATCACGTAGGCTTCACCGCTGGGGGCCACGCCATGGGCGCGCACCCCGTCATTGCCGTCCGTGCTGTCCACGATAATCACATTGCACACACCTGTGCCATCGCCCGAGAAATTGATGCCGCGCGCCGTCTCGAAGGCGGTGCGCGATTGCGTCTTCTGACCCGCGCCCGCGATCAGCACGTCTTCAAGGAAGCTAAAATTACCAAGCTGCGCGCCGGGGATGGGCGTGCCGATGTCAAGCGACGGATCATCGGCCTGGTCTTCGCTGTCCGGCCCGCCGCCCACCAGGATGCCAAGGTTGCACATCGCGTAGATCGAGCTGACACTGATGACGCCCGGACGATCCTGCGCGCCGGTCAGTGACCCTTCTTCGTGCACGCTGTGAAAGCAGTAGAGGTTCTCGCCATCGCCTGATGAATACTTGTTGTGGCTGTACTGCGTCGGCGGCTGCGGAAAGTCGAAGGCAGCGTTTGGGTCGTAGCCGTCTGCCCAGCCTGATTGCCCGATGTAATTGTAGAGATAGGCAACGCTGTCATAGCCGTTGATGTAAGACCCTTGCTCCCGCGTGCTCTTGACCGGCCATTGCCCGCTGGCCGGGGGCGGGCGGAAGACAAACCCCCAGCCCATGTTTTTGTAAAATAGACAGAATTCGGCAATCCGGCTGTTGCCGCGAAAATTGGTCGTATGATCACTCTCGTTGCCAACAAAGGCGCAAAACCGCTGATGCTCAATGTTTTGCCTATATTCAAAACGCAGCCCCTCGATGACCAGGAAGCTGCCCCCGTTCAGACCGAACTGAATAACGGGTTTTGCGCCGGTGCCATAGGCCCCGATGCGGGCAAAGTGAATGCCGTTGAAGCCTTCCACCGATCCGAAATTTGCCGTGCCTTGCAGCAGCGTCGTGCCGCGCTTGAACAGAAGCCAGTGACAGCCAGGGCCTGTTTCTTTCTTGTAGCCCCAGATTTGCGCGCCCCGGTTATCGTCAACTGCAAGCGCTTCGGTGTCGCCGTAATGTGCGCCGTTGCCATCAAAGGCCGGGTTGTCGCGCAGCCATGCCTGCGACGCATTGGCAATCCCCTCACGCGCTTCGATCTGCGCCTTGGTAAATCCGCCCACCACGTCCACATGGGTGACCGTGTGGTTCACCGCCGTGCTGAACAGGATGTCACCATTGGCGTCAACCGGCGGCATGAAGAACCAGCCCGGTGCCCAGCCCTTGAGCTGAAGACCCTGCGCCACCGGCACGGTGACCGTCTCCGGCAGGCCATCAATGATCAAATCAACGGACAGCTCGGAACCCGAGACCGTCAATTCGTCAATGAGGTCCACGGCCAGCCGGTTGTCAGACCGCACGTGCACGCGCCCCTGTGACGGCTGGGCGGCCACGGCAACGGTGGTGGCCCCCGGCACCTCCACATGGGTGGCGCGCAGCGACGTGACCTCTGCCAGCGTCGTGACGGGGGCTGCGGGGGTGCGGTAATTGGTGAAAGGCAAGGTCGCGCCGTCGCCGGACAAGGACCCGCTCACCCCATCGGGCAGGGCCACTTGGGTTTTTTGAACTGGCATGGGTTACGCTCCTGTGATCACGAGCGCGATGCCCGCGTGATTGCCTTCGACCTGTGTCAGCCGGATCGCGCGCGGCGTTTCCGCCGTGCTGATCGCCTCATGCGCAAAGCCGTGCTCCCGGCCAGAGCCATCGATTTTCACGCTGTCATTGGCGACGCCGGTCAGCAGCGCGTCGCCTTCGTTGACGTGGGCAACGGCCACGATGCAATCTGCAGTGGTGTTGGCGTCCAGAACCATGTCGGTCGTGCCGCTTTCCTCCACCGCCACAAATGTTTCCGCCGTGGCGCCCGGCACCGCCAGCAGGACGATCCGCGCGCCGTCGCCGATGCTTTCGGAAAACTGGAAATCCACGGCCAGCGTATCGGGTGCGCCACGCTGGAACTTGTAGGCGGCGGCGAGTGGTCGGATCGATGTGGTATCGGTGCTGCCAACCAGCGTCATGGCCGCGCCGTTCGCCTGTGCCAGCGTGATCGAATAGACCGACGCCGTGTCGCGCGCGGTCGGGAAGGCATATATCCAATCCGTAGCTGCGAAGGCAGACACATCGATGCCCGCAATGCTTGGTGCAGAGGGTCCGGCAGTGACGATTTCGCCGTCATAAATGACCGTCGCCGAGAGCGCGCCGCCCGCAGCGGGTACAGCGATGCCGGTCAGCCCGGCGACAACCACGCCATCGGTGATCTCACAGGTGATCGTCGTGCCCTGGTCGGCGGCCACCAGCGTGTAGGTACGGGCAGTTGCACCCCCGATGTTCACGCTGTTTCGTTTCCACTGGTAGGTGAAGTTGCGCAGGCCCAGCCAGAAGCCTTCGCGCGCGGTCAGGATCGACCCGGCGATCAGATCGGCAGGCACCCCGGTGTGGTAGATCACGGCGCTGTCGATATAGGCTGTCCCGGCGCGCACCTGTGCCGCTGAATAGGTGTGATCACCGTTCAGGTAGGCGTCATTCCCGGTGATGCCGGAAATCGTGACGGTCGTCGTCACCGCGTCCGGCACGATGTCATCCACGCCCGTCTCGATGACGGCGGTCGCGCCGATCTGCTCGAAGGTGAAGGCCTGCACCACGGCGGTATCAAGCTGAAATGCCCGCTGATTGCCGCTGGTGTCGCCCACCAGCACCCGGCGTGTTTGGCCCACCAGAAGCGCGTATGGGCTTGTGCGGGTTGTCCACGCACCAACGCCGCCGTCCTGTGTCTGGAAGTCGGCCGCATTGATCGCGCCGGACAGGCTTTCGTAATTCACGCCGTCCGTTGCATCGGTGATCGCCGCGAAGTCGGCAATGTCGGCCACGTCCTGCCCGGAATAGCTGGTCTGTGACAGCGGCGTGACACCACCACCGGCGACAGAGATGATCTGATCAACAATCGTCAGGCTGAACACATCGGCGATGCCGGCCGGCGCGATGGGGTTGAAGCCCCGCACCGTGATGTTCGTCGCTGGCAAAAGCGCTTCCACGTCCAGGCGCAGGGTGAACCCGTCGCCGTCGACGGACGCCGCCCCATCGCCGGACACCGCGTAGGTGTCGGCATTGTCATAGACCGTGCGCAGATCGAGCGTGAAATCCGCGCCGCCTTGCTGCAAAATCTGGTCGGCAATCGGGGCGGTGACGGTGGGCGCTTCGTAGCTTTCGGCGGAGATATCGTAATCGACGCCATCCGCCGTCACACGCGCATGCACCAGCGCGCCCTGCGCCAGTGCCGTGATATCGCCCAAGGTGCCGATGCCCAGATCGCTTGCGCCGGGCGTGGTGCCGAAGACAACGGCGGTAACGGTGCTGGCGTCGGACATTTCAACGCCGACGCCGGGGGCTGCGTCCTGTAGAATGTAGCCACTGGACAGGCCGGTGAAGCGGGCGAAAACAAGTTCAACGATTTCGCCCAGACACACAGTCGCAACAGCGCCAACGGCAACGCCGGCGCCGATCATCAGGTGAGCCCCCTGATGCCGGTCGCAGTGGTTCCCGTCGCCCAGACACGCCTGGCGCGGATCGGAAAGGGGATCCCGGCTGCTATGAATACATCGTCCTCGTCGCCATCGACGGTTGTGACTTTCACAGTGCCTGCGGCCGCCACGTTGATCACGCGCGTAACAAGCGCCAGATCTGCATCATTATCTGGCACAATCGCGAAAAGCCGGCTGGGCGGGCTCTCCAGCCCTGTCGATACATTTTTGAATTTGTCCGTCACGATTATTCTCCTGCTCTAGTTTCCGCCGATGATTTTGGCGATTGCCTGAATTTTCCGATTTGCCTGGTCGATCGCGATGCCGCGTTCATGGTCACGCAGGATTGCGTCCTTGTAGATGACCAGTGGCCGGGAGGGCTTTGAAACGGGCTCCAAGAGGATCGCAGGAACCTTCTTCTCAACCGGCACGTACTGGATCTCCGGATCACAGCTACCGCCCGCTAAGATCAAGCAGCAGGGCAGGATCAATTTCCGCATCTGCGCATCCTCCATAATCTGTGGTCAGGATGGTTTCGACCTGGCGCGAGAGAACGGCAGAGGCTTGCTCTGCGCCCTGCCGGTAGGCTTCTGCCACGGCCTGCGCTTCACGCGCCTGTGCGGCGCTGTCAGCCAGTGTCTGCACGTTGCCCTCAAGGCGGGCTTTTTCAGTGCGCAGGCCATCCACCGTGGCGCGCTGGAAATACACAACCGCCCCCAGGCCGATCACCGCCAGCAAGGCGCCTATGAGGGCATAGCGCGTCACGCCGAGAACCGCCGGGCTGACTTCGCAAGCGCCTCGTACACATGCCGCGCCAGATCCGCCTGAAAGACGTCAGCCCGTCTGCAATCATCAGCATTCGACCCGAAGTAAGGCTCCAACATGCAGGCAGGAGCGCGTCCCTTCCAAAGTGATCTGCCGCCCCGGTCTTTCGGTTGCAGGATGCGGACGCCGCGGTCGCGCAGGTTAAGGGCAGCCACGCAAGCATCCTGAACCAGCTCGGACATTTCATACGAGCGGGTTGTCCCGCTGGACAGTGTGACAGATCCTGACGGTTGCGGATTGGCGACGGAATTGAAATGCAACTCTGCGGTCACCGTGGCACCCCACGCATCAGTTGCCCGGTAAACCCGGTCAATCTCTTGCCACCAATACCCCTTCGACGTGCGATTGAAGATCCTGACAGCGCTTGAATTGTGAGTTTGGATCAGCCGAGCCAGATCGGAGTTCCAGTCGAACTCGGTACGCCCGTCAATGCAACGAATGGCACCCTGCTCGTCGGCATTGTGACCAACGACAATAGCGATTTTCATATCTGATTTCCTTTTGGCTGGCTTAGAAGCGGCGGACCTTCGAAGAAATCTGTGCCCGCCGCGACCACGCAGGATAGGCCGTTCGGGCTGGACAGAATGACGGTAAAGGTGCCGGTTTCATCCGACGCCCAGACTTCCAAGATCGATTGCGCGGAGCGGGTTTTTTGAAGGCCACCAGCCACGAAGCGCTCTCCGTACTTCGTCTTGAGACTTTTCACGACCGCATCACGCGGACCGCAGTTCGCCGCCATGGCGGGACTGCACAGTATGCAGAGAATGGCGGCGACGCGGATCATGGTTCGCACCGCGCGATGTCTGTCGGTATCGTGTAGGGCCCGTAAGTCGAAATGACTTCGTACCAGTTCGGATTGCTACCCCCGTCCGCCATACCGAGCGGACGGTTTGTGTGGCGCATGCTCATCTGCGCTTCGGCGATCAGCGGCCCATACCAGCGCCAGACGCCGAAATGCTGTTTTCCCTTTGGTTTTGAACTGTCGGGCGTCGGGTCATCAACAAACTCGAAAAGAACATCGTCCCAAAAGCCGTATTGCCGAACAGAACCCGTAACCGACCCGCGGACGGGTCTCAGATCGCGCACCTTGTATCCGGCAAACCGCGCCTGCACGTACCCATCGCCACGGCACCATGAACCTTCCAGTGGCGCCATGAACCAGACCACACGGCTCGAAAGTGTTGCCAGGACGAGAAACAGAAGGATGATCGCAGCGCCGTTCCGGATCACGACATAGACGTTATGGAGAGGCTTCTTAACCATCTTTCTTATCCTCTTCCTCATGGTACTTCGCGCGTGCCTTGAAGACGTCGATGATGAAGCCTGTCAGAGTGATCCCGGCCAGGCCGATGATGAAGCCGGAGAGGCCCTTGCTGGACGGCGGGATTTCAATCGACAGGAAGTTGCCAAGCAGCGTGATCGCAAGGTCTTCCAGATAGACGGCGCAGATCGCGCCGACGATGACGGCTGCACCGCCCTCTTTCCAGTTGTCGCGGAGTGTCACCCAACGAACGACCCCGCCGGCCGCCCCTGCAACCGCTGTGGACACCCACGGATGTTCGCCAAAAAGGCTTGCTATCTTGTCGAACATCAGATGAGCCCCCAATCTCGGAAATCCTTGACCAGATCGCGCAACCTGCCAGCCTGCCTGTCATCCTCGACCAAAACACCCCGGCAATGGTTCTGCTCTTGGGCAATTGCCAGAAATGCCAGGTCTATAGCGCGCTCGACGGCGACCCAGACCGGGTGACCCTGACGCGCCTCGATGGCAGCGTGCACAGAAAGCGTGTACTCCGCCGTGCCCCACTCGCCCGGTGTGCAGGAATTGATGATCCGGCTGGTGATAGTGACCACCCAACCTGCAAAGGGCGTTTTAGGGTAGCGAAGCGTGAACACCCACGCGGCGATGAATGCGAGGGAGATCATGTCGGCCACCCCGCGTCGATATCGATTGCGTCCAGTCCCGCCTGATCCACCGCGGCGACAACCAGGTCGTTCAGATTGCTTTCGTGCTCAAAGCACTGCTGGATGAACTCTTCGATTGCGTCGCCGATCAGGATAATGGTGGCGGCATTCATCATCGCAAACGCACCACGGCCACTTTTGAATGCCCGGATTTCGTAAAGAGGATTTTCGGTAGCTCTGCGATGCGCGGTGTCAAAGACCATGCGTGTCTTGGCGCTCGTATCGACAAAAGTTCCGTCGAGCAGCCCGCCTGAGATCGTGAAACCGCTGTACTCAACTAACCAGCGTTTCGCGGCCAGCGCGTCCTGCTTGGCCGTTTTCAACTCGGCGATGGTTGGCGGATCCGGTACAACCACCGGATCGGGGTCAACGACAACCCACGCTCCATCAACCCGGCGGGCTCCTTGACCTGTCGTCAGCGCCGGCGGCGCTTCATCGATCGCGCCCGGAACTTCAAGATATGTGCCTGGGCGCCGCTGATTTTCATGAACCACGACAGACCCAATCAAATAACCTTGATCGTCGGTCTGGTATTGTGTTTTTGTACCTGCCATTTTCTACGCCTCGAACTGCACGCAAGCCATGAAGGCTGCGTTGAGCATGATGTTTTCGGCGCCACCGCCTGTCGGATTGTTTGTGGTGTTTCCGCTGTAGTAGGCAGGACCATCGGGGGCAAAACCGAGATCACTGTACCCACCATTGAACGTCCCATTGCCGTCGGCAATCTGACCCGCAACCGGATGAAGGTGGTTGCCGACCTGACTGGCCTGCAGACTGCCAATCACGCGACCAATGTCGATGCCACGACCGTTGTCCCAGAACCGCAGCCCGTAGCCGCGAACATCGGGTATGGGCACGCTGTCACCGGGGTTGTATCCCATGTAGGCCCCGAGCTCCGGGAAGTCGTCATATGGAAAGGGCGCACCATTAAGTTCCATTTTGCCCGCCGGAACGACGCCTCGAAGGTGTAGTGAGACCTCGCCAACACCACAGAGTTGCCCGTTCACGATGCCGGCGATCGCGCGAATTTGTGTGCCCCCTGTTGTTGCCAGCAGTTCCAGCCCCTTGGCACCAACGGGCGCGCCGGACAGTGCCGTCAGCGACCCATCGACCGGCTGGAAATTCGCCGGGTCGAATGTGGCTGCAAGCGCGGCCGCGTCTGCTGCGTCCTGCGCGGCTTGTGCTGCGAGCGTCGCATTGGCCTGCGCGTCGGTGATCGCATCAGCATCCGGGCCCGGGATCGGGCTGCCATCTACGTCAAAGATCAACGCCTTGCCGGCGCGATCGCCAGGCAGATCTCCAATGACGCCGCTGGCGACTTTAAACGTTCTGTCCAGCTCTGCCTCGGTGTCCTGAATGGCCTGCGTAACAATATCCAGCTGCGCCTCCAGCGACTTCTCGCGCGCGCCACCCTGGCCCTGCCAGCCCTGTTCGGGGTTTGTCTTGCGCAGGATCTGCAGGTCATCCCCGGCGTAGGTCGTTGCCGCGCCCACGCTGAGGGTCACATCGCCCGTAATGTCCGAGCTGACAGGATTGACGGTGTAATCGGCGGGATCCAGCACGGTGATCGTTGAGGTTCCCAGCACCCGAACGATCAGACCACCCTCCTGATAGGGATGATCGACGCTGTAGGGGCCGGTGCCCGCGATGATGCGGATCGGTGTGGGTGTAAAGGCTTCAGTCGTCATGGGGCCCCCTCAAATGCGTTGGAAAGATCGGGCGCGCGCTCCGGTGTGATTTCGCCGCGCTGCCACCAGGCGGTGTTGCCATAGGTGCGGTCTCGCTGCCGCTCCTGCCGGCGCCAGTTGGCTTCCGCTTCCGGATCCAGCAGCAACTGCAGCTGGTCGGCCACCGCGCGGTCAAAGGCCACGCGCTGATACCAGAGGCTGGAAAGCACCGGCGTGTTGTACCGCACGAAATTCGCGACATCCCGGCCCAGGGCGGTATCGCGGCCTTCAACCAGGCTGGTCAGGTTGGATGCCACGGGGTTGATCACATCGCTGGCAAAGCCTGCCACCGGCCCGGCAAGGGTGGACGCCAGCCCGCCGCCAAACCGGTTTGTTTCTGCCGCGAAAAAGTCACCGAAGATGCCCAGGCCGCCTCCCTGGAACATGGCCGCCATGGCATAGGCCCCGGTGTTCATCGGGCGCGGGTCACGGCCCTTGGCGATCTCCTTCAACTGCACGGCGACGCCACCCAGGATGAACAGGCCAGCAGCCATCTGCGCCGAATAGGTCAACTTGTCCTTCAGCGTCGGCAAGGCCGCGACGCGCCTGATCTGACCCAGTGTCAGGGACAGGGCAAAGGACTTGAACATGGTGGTTGACCGCAACAGTTCACCGGCGAAGGTGCCGGGTGCAGCAGACCCCTGCAGTCGCGCACGCCCCTCAAGACTGGCCGTGGGCACGGCGAACTCCAGCTGTTCCTCAATCGCCATTTGCAGGCGCAATGCCAGGCCCTCGGCCTCGGCCGCCGGCATGGCGCTCTGGTGGTTGAGCCAGTGCAGCGGTGACATGAATGTGGCGCCATTATCGGCGCGGAACATCGTGGCGGGATTGCGCAGCTGGTCCCAGTCGGCCGCGCTGATCCCGCGCCGCTCCAGGACCTGGCGCAGCAGCGGGTCAATGTCGGCCAGAGCCCGGTCGGCGTTTTCCGCCATGAAGCCCGCGAATTCCATCTGAAACGCGGTTTTGTTCATGTCGGTCCAGAATGACAAACCACTCAGGCGCAAGGTGGCACCGCTCAGGCGCTCGGTGATCTCGGGCGCGAAGGTTTCGCCGGTGAACCGCGCGGCCGTGGATCCCATGTCCGCCAGGGTATCGGCAATATACCCCATCTGCGCGGCCGTGCGCCGGGTCGCCGCACTGGCCATAAGTTTTGTCGATGTGGTCAGCACGTTGTAAGGGTTCATGCCTACGGCCTTGGCGGCCATGTGCATCGTTGCCTTGTCAGTGACCGCCGACAACAGGGCTGAACCCAGCTTCGTCGAAGTCAGCACCTTGCGAGTGCCGCCAAAGAAACTGGCCCAGGCCGCGTTCTCCGGGACATTTGCGGATCCGTCAAAATGGCTCAGCATCGTTTTGGCCAACCTGCCTTGCGCCTGGATCCGACCTTCAAGGTCGAACTGGCCGCGCAGAACCGCCTGCTTTGTGGCAACCTGAGTTGCAAATTCCAGCCCCATGCGCGGGTTCGGGCCCAGCACACGCATCTGGGCGACGTCGCGCGCCATGCCGTGCAGGCCGCCGATCAGCGCGGTAAAGGGGTCAGACCGGCCAAAATCCCGGTTGTAGGCCATCCAGTCACGGCCGGACTTGAAGTGCAGCACGCGATGTTCGGCCCGCTGGTTATACAGCGCCTTGCCGCCCACGCTCATGGTCGGGTCGCGACTGTCCCAGCCGCGCGTCACAATGCCCTGGTAGACATCATCCAGGAATGCATCCACGCGCACCGGGTCGGGCAGATCGGTGGGCGACTTCGCAAAGGGTTTGCCGGTCTGAAAATCCTTGATGCGCGTCCAGTCGATCCGGTCGCGCACAGCGTCCTTCCACGCCCTGGGACCGGCTTTGCGCAGGCGCGCCACGTCATGGGTGTGCGCCGCACCATAATCCGCCAGTTCGCCAATGTCGCCGCCATGCGCATTGAACAGCCGGCGCAGGCGCTGTTGTTCGGATCTGACCGCCGCGGCCAGATCGCCGGCCCGCTGGTTGCCCGTCGCTGTCCCGTGCAACTCGTCAATGACATCGGCCAGCAGCGCCTTGTTCTTCTGGCTGCCCACCACGTTCAGACCGTTGGCGCGCAGGAATTCCTGCAAGTTCCCGTCGATAGTCCGCACCAGCGCCTCACTCAGCGAACGGACGCTTTCACCGGTGAAACCGCTGCCATCGCTGAATTCGATCAGGTTGCGGATTGCTACCGCAGGATCCGGCGCTGCAGTTATCAACGCCTGCATCCGGCGCATCGTCTGCAGCTGCGCGATGACCTTGTGCTGTCGCGACGGCAGGGCTGCGGAAAGTGCCTCTTTCACATCCAGCCCCGCCGCCGCCTCAGCCTGGTGCCGTGGCATGACCTGCTCATACCTGGCTACCAGCTGATCGTAACGCTCCTGTGTGGCTTTCCCGCGCGTGGTGTCAACCTCACCCGCGTCCATCGCCCGTTGCAGGCAATCGTGGATATTGGCCATCAGCTCGCCCTCCCCAGGGTACAGGCATCAACGGCAGCTTTGAGCGTGGCATCCTGCTCCAGATCATCGAGGTAATCGGCCATGCTCACCATCACACCGTTATCGTCTTCAAATGAGATTTCGCGGAGATCCACCCCTGCCAGGTCGAATTCCTCGCGCACGGCGCCCAGATCCGGCAATGTATTGCCATCAGCTCCATCAGCGCTTATATTTGCACTGGAGGTATTCCCCATGACATCATTGGTATTTGCAGACTGGGACGGGCGACCGGCGGTTCTCGTTTCGCCCTCAGAAGCATTTGCATTGCTTGAACCTGGTGCTGACTGGGAGCCCGTCGATGCACGTGACGTGTTCAATTCCGGATCTGTTGTTCCGGATTTAGCCGCGCTCAAGTCAAAATTCGCCACGACTTTCGGGGAGTTTGAACTACCGGCCAACGCGGCGAAAGACGGGTCCGACGCCTCAATGGCGGCGGAATAGAGCGCCGCCTGCTGCGCATCCAGTTCCGCAATCGCGACATCATCGGTCAACGAACGGGATTGCTGATACAGCTTGTGGCCGCTGGAATTCTTGGCCTCCAGCAGCTTGTCGGCCCAGATCTGCACTTCCGCCAACACACCATTGCTGCCGCGAAGTATGACCTTCCTGTCGAAGTAACCCGAAGGCTTTACCGTCCAACCTTCATCGACCACATCCGCAACCTCGGCCAGACGGGCAACGATCCTGTCAGCCTCGTCTGCCGATCGCGCAACGAACCCACCGCGGGCGATGTCCGTGATCTGCCGCGGGCTGCTGTAGCGCTTGCGCTGCATTTTTTCTTCCGCTGTGGCCCGCTTTTTCAGGCCAGACGATTTGAATTCGACGCCAAGTTCATCACTTATCGCGCGGCCGATGGCCTCCAGCTCCGTCTGGGTTTCGCCGGCGAGACGATATAGCCCGTCCAGATCATCGAAAGGCTGCGACATGCGCAGATCCCGATCGAAGGCGACGGGATCCGAAACATCCGTCAGGGCAGGGGCACCGCGCTCTGCCTGCTCCGTCAATTCCCGGATTGACTGCGCGTTGGCATCCTGCAGATCCGGCCCCTGCGCGCCATCATCGAACCGTTCCAGTTCAGCGGCGCTGATACCAGCACGGCCCGGATCGGGGGTTTCCCGCGCCATGGGCCGCCCGATGTCTTCCAGATCCGCGAAGGTTTCACGGTCGATCGCGCGCAGCACATCCGCCACGTCAGGGCCATCGCCCAGCAATCCCGCCTCGGTGGTGCCGACCTTGCGCGCCTCGGCCGCGTAGCGGGTCAGGAAAGCGGCTGTGCGTTCTGCGGCGACTGCCCGGCCACCGGGGGCGAACTTGCGCACCAGCGCGACTGTGAGGGGCGCCAGAGCGCCTTCAAGCAAATCCACCTGGTCCAGAAGCTCGTCAAGGACTGCCGCTGCAGATCCGCCCTCTCTCGCAGCGATGTCGCGCGCCGCTGCGATGGTGCGCATCGCATCCAGCACAAACGGCGTGATGTCCATTTCCGGTTTGACCAGGCCGGCAGCCACATCGGCGCGCAAAGCGGCCCATTCCGGTGCTGCCATACTCAGCGCGTCCAGCAGGGACCGGAATTCGCCGGCGTCGGTTTCGGTGAAGCGGGCCAGAATGTCCGGGGCGTCATAGGCCCGCGCAAAAAGCGCTTGGCTCAGACGTTGCGTACCCTCGCGGTTCAGGGCGCCGGTGCTGTCGAACAGGGCGTTGCGTTCTGCTTGGGGCAGCGATTTCAGCGCGCGGGTCACAAATGCCCTGTTGGCGGCCGCGTTCATCGACTGACCCGGCTCGAACAGGCGCACGGTGTCTTCATCGATCGCGCGGGCGTCGGCTGCCGCCCGTTCGGTTGCGGACATGCGCGCGACCGCGCTGCTGTTGGCCTGGCGCACAAATCGCTGTCGGCCGGGCAGGTCCAGATCCGTGGTGCGGCGCGCGATCAGAACCGGGGTCGTAACACCCTCGGGCACTTCAAATCCGGCTGCCTTGATCTGATCGACATATGCCTGGAAACGATCTGGGTAGCGCTCGGCGGCGCGCTGGATTGCCCGTACACGGCCGTTGCCGCTTTCAATGATGTCATCGGGTGCCACAATCGGCGCGCCGCGATCGGCCTCCGGCGAGGGCATCAGGCGGATCGGGTCCAGACGGGCGGCGAGTTCAGCGATCTGCTCGTCGGATGCCGCGCGGCTGCGATCGCGGGGCTGCAGATCTCCGGACGCCTGGCGCAGAATGCTGGCATCGACGACCTGGTAGCTGACATCGATCGTCAGATCGTCGCCCGCCGTCACGGATCCCTCGCCGGTGTAGCCGCGCGATGTGGGCCCGGTGATTTGAGGCACGTCAGACGCGGGTAGGGGGGCCTTGCCGTTGTAGCGCGGGATCTGGCCAGCTTCGAACTGATCCGCCAGGGATCTCGCAAACTGCATGCGGTTGGTCAGATGCGGCACGCCGGGGCGCCAGAATTTTTCCGATGCGATGCGCGCGGCTGTTTGCGCGTCGGGCGCCTGCCGGATCTGCTCCATCGCGGCGCTTTCGGTTGTGCGCAGCTCCAGATCCAGAAACGCAATCTGTGTGTCCAGGTCCTCGGGCGGCTTTCCTGACTTCCGAGCGAAAGCCAGATAGGCGCGGCGGCGCGGCCCATTCCATTGGCCCATGCCAAACGCATTGCCGTTGTCACCTACGGCCGCGGTGTGCAGACCGGCGCCGCTTTCCTGCATCAGATTGCCGGTCAAACCGGCCGCAATATGTGGCTCATAGCCCAGCTCAAGCAGCCGCCCGAACACATAACCAACGCGGTTGCCGTTGGGCGAGGCGTTGCCTCGGGCCGAAAAATCGAAATCTGACATCGCGGGTGGCCGCCCGGTTGGTGCAGGTTTTTCGGGGGCCGGCGGATCGCCACGGCGCAGCTGGTCCTCGGCTTCCTCCACCGCGCGCTCGTATTCGATGGGATCCTGCCCTTCTGGCCGGCCTTCGGCCACCGCCGCCGCCTTGCCCTGACGATAGGTCAGATACCGGCCTGCGCCGATGAGCCCGCCACCCAGAATACCGCCGGTGGCAGCAGCAATGCCCAGTTGCAACGGTACATTCGGGTCGTCGATGCCCAGACGTTCCGCCATCCGGAATTGCCGGGGCAGCATGAATACCTCGCCGCCCGCACCGGCCAGGGCTTCCACTGCTATGACCCGCGCCATACTTCCTGCGCCTGCCCCTAACGGCAGAGTGAGTATTGTGGCCTCGTCTGCGGCTCCTGATGCCAGCGTGCCCAGGGTCCGCGCACCGATCCGGTCAGCTGGCCCGGCTTCGGCCGTGCCGATAAGACCTTCGTATTCCTGCAGCAATCTGCGGTTGACCTCGGCGCGAAATTCTTCCGGCGTTTTCGGCAGATCCTTGAACCTTTCGGGATCCTCGGCGGCGCGAAATTCGACTTGCTCCAGCAGTGCCCGTTCGCGGAACTCACGGGATTTTCCGGTTCGGGCATTCTGGCGCCGATTTGGATCCTCGGGGATCTGGAAGCTTTCCAGCGCGGCGCTCAATTCGTCACGCACCTCGCGCCGCACGCGATTGCTTTTGCTCCAGGCGTCCTGCTCGATCTGGCTGGCACCAAATTGCGCCCGGAACTGTTCGCCGTATGTCGGCACCTGCTCCGTCAGTGCGGGCGGATCTCTCCGGGTGCCGGTTTCTTTCAACATGAAGGTCATGGCCGCGCCTCGCCGATCAGGGCGCGCAGGCTGAACTCATAGGTCTGGCCATCCGCGGTTTGCAGTGTCGTGATACGGTCGTCGCTCACCCGGTAGGTGAAGATGAACCGATCATCTCCAACGGCTTGCAGCTCCAGGTTATCCAGGGTGGTGCGATCAATCGGCTGGCCAGCAATGACTGGCGGGTTACCTGCGCTCCCTACGCGGGCCAGCTGCTCCGACAAAAACGCAGGATCAAATTCGAAACCACGTCCCGATCGGGGCTGGTTTTCTACAGCCTGGCGCCTGCGCATTCCGAGACTTTCCAGTGCGTCCTCGGCCTGGCCAGAGGAAATCCCCATGGGCAATATGGTAAAGCTGTCGCGCACTTCCTGCACACCGCCTTGAGCATTGCGACCGTCAAACTGGCCGATGCCGCCCATGACCTCATGCAGCGCCTGGCGATACAAATCCTCGTCGACCTGATCGCTTTGAACCACGCCGCGCCCTCGGCGCGCATAAAGTGCGTCAGCTGCTGCCATCACATTTGCCTGGACCCGTTCTCCACCGGGCAGGTCGGCGAATACCGGGCCCAGGCTTTCGTAAATGGGGTCAAGGCGTTTCTGGGCGCCGGGCAAAATCAGGTTCTCTTCCGCAATCACCTGCTGGCCGCGCAGGATCTCCAGTCCAAGCGCGCGGGCGCCGCCGTTCGTGACCAGGCTGCCGGCATGCGAAAACACCGGATCGTCAATCACTTCTGCCACGGCGTCGGCGTTTTGCGGGGGCAAGCCGGCGGTCAATTGCACCGCCAGATCAAGGCGGGTCTGCGGATCCTGATCCACCGCCGCCAGCGCCTTGATGGTTGCGCGTTCCTCGTTGTCGAAAATCCGGCGCTCTGTGGTGTACCCCTGCATCCGGATTTGCTCACTGAACGCGACACGATCGGCCAGCGCGCGCCCGAACGCCACCGGATCGGCCGGGTCAAAGACGGGCAGCGCCGGTACGTCGATGCCCACGGACTGCAAGTGAGCCAACGGATCCTTGTCCAGCTGCTCCACCGCTTTGGCGCGCAGATCCTGCAGAACCTCCAGACGTTCGGTCTGGAATTTTTTTGTGACCTTGCTGTTTTTTTCGGCGGCGATCAGCTCGTCCAGCTTGGCGGGCGGAAGCTGCGCGATCTGCGGTGTCGCATCGCGCAACGCGATCGCCGCAACGGCCTTGCCATAATCCGGATGCGCCTTGACGTCAGGCGATGCCAGCCATGCCTCGTCAACGGCGGTCCGGCCAGCCTGTGCAATGTCGGTGATTTCACCGAGGCGCTGGCCGATGGCTTTTTGCTGCTCACTCTGGAGCTTTTCTGCCTCTTTTCGCCCCTGCGCTTCCAGAGCAGCCAATGCGGCGTTTGCCTGCACCCGGTAGCGCGCCTGTGTTTCACCGGGCAGAGCGCTGTATTCGCCAGCATCAAGTGCGGCGATCAGTCCTGCAGGATCCTCGGCCACCATGCCGATCGCCGCGGCATTGTCGATATCCTGACCCAGAGCGATCTTGCGCTTCGCAGCTTGTTCCGGAGAAATCACTCCGGCGGTCACCATGTCATCGATTTGCCGGTGGCCATTGGCGATCAGTGTGTCGCGCGTGTCCTGGTCGGAGCCCACGGCCGCCTGGGTTGCCGTGGCTGCATAGTCGATGTAGGTCGCCGCGCGCTGGCTCTGCCGCTTTTGCAGCGATTTCAGACCGATCTGAAACCCGTGCCGGCTCGCAAGGTCCGTCACCGCAAGGCCGAACGCTTCCGCGTTCCTGGGATCCACCATCGGGCGGCCATCTTCCGTCAGACCCTCGGCATACTTCTGCCGGACAGCTTCAACCCCGGCGGTCCATTCCGCATCGATCTGATCCGGATCGCCCAGGCTTTCCATGCGCAACCGCAGATCGTTCAGATCTTTGGTCAGGCTGACCTGGTTGCGCGCGTTTTCACGCGACAGGCGATCATTCTCCAGCCGCGCGCCGGCCTGCAGCATCGCATCGCCAACCTGTGCCACCGCAGCGCCTGCGGCATCCGCTTCCGTTGGCTGCACACGGGCGGCGCGTCCCGCATTGATGCCAGCTCTGGGAATGGTCAGGGTCATGGCAACAGATCCGGCCAGATTTCAGGGGCTGCCGTCAGGAACTTGCCTGCGGCACTGGCGCTACCCGTCAGCAGGTTGCGGCGCCCGCGCGCACGGGTGGCCCGCGCCGTCGCGCTCAATTCGCGGTCAGTGGCTTCACCGGTGCTGCGGATCGATTGCGACTGGAAGGACAGTTCGCGCGCCGCGGTCTGACCCAGAAGGATCGCGGTGGGGCTGTCGGGCGACACGCCGCGTGCAGCCAGCTCTGCACGTTGCGTCGCTATCTGGCTGGCAAACTGCAGGCGCGCGCGCTGATCTTCGGTGGCGTTGATGCGCTTTTCCAGCGCGCGCTGCACCTCGATCTCAGCAGCTGTCTGTTTCGCGGCCTTGTTGGCGGATACCGCCTGCGCAACCGTGCCGCCAACCGAAAGCAGCAATCCGGCGGTTTGCAACAGGCCGCCCGCCGTGGCAGCACCTGCTGCCGCACCGGTGGCCGCTGCCCCGCCCGCAAACCCTGATGCCGCCAGCGCGGTTGAGATGATCTCGCACATTACGGCCCGCTTTCTTCGACGTTCGGCGTGATTGACGTGATGGTCATGGGCGCGCCGCCAATGGGGCGGAACCGCAGTCCAATCCGGTCGGCGTATCCCGTGGCGGCCTCGGATTTGACCATGCCGGTGTAGGCCGTGGTCAGATCTGCCGCGACACTCTGGGGTAGCAGGGACACATAGCCGCTCTCCAGCAGAGCATCGCGGCCGCTATGGTATTCCACGCCTTCGACCTCACCGGCAGCGGTCCGGTGAATGCCGATGCCGCTGCCGGTGTGCAGGCGGCGCTTGCGCCCCTTCGATGATCCGTTTTCAGTTGCCGCCTGGATATCCAAGGTTTCAACGAAATGGGTTTCATCGAGCAGGCCGATCACGGCTTTCCGGCACTCTGCCGGCAGGATCAGATCACCGCCCGCCGGCACTGTCAGCGGGCCATATCGTCCCTGATCCGTCCAGGCGTAAACATCCTCGCCTTCCAGATGTGGAACTGCAAAGGTATCCGTGGCAACGCCCAGATCGAAAACACTGGCGCAAAACAGATGATTGGCATCCTCGATCGCGGCAATGCCGGGCAGGGCGCCGAACAGCTGTGCCTGATCCTCGACGCAATAGGTGGTGACGCCATTCAGCTGCCGCTCCACGATCATGGTCAGCACGTCGCGTGTGCCCGTGGCGTCGGGTGCAACCGCAATGGAATGCACAAAGCCGCCCGCGACCGGATACTGCGCCCAGCCCAGCACGTCCTCATTCGGATCGTAGATCATCACGGCCAGATCACCGTTGCCGCGTCGCATGTTCGCGATGCGCAGCGGCGCACTTTGCCAGGCCATTTCTTTGAAACCCTGATCGCCCAGATGCTGCGCGGGCAAGGACAACTCCAGCGGCACGCCGCCATCCTGTTCAAAGGAATAGCGGATCTCCAGCACCCTGCCTTCGTCCTTGGTGGTCAGGATCGGGTAGCCATAGGGCACAATCGGCTGCGCAGCACCGGCGCCGTCTGTTGCCTCCAGGTCGGTATCGAAGGTTGTGGGCCCGATGCGCTGGCCGCTGGCGTTTGAATAGCCACGATAAATGTCACCCAGCGCGCCGATGTAAATTCCCCGGCTCGATTTCTTCAGCCAGCCGATCTTGTTCTGGGTCTCGCCGCCGTCGATCGCATAGGCAAAGGATCCATCCGCTTCAACGCTCGGTTCAAAATCCTCCAGCAATCCCAGCGTGGAAAACCAGATCGTGCGCGGTTCTTCTGTGGTGCCCGCCGCCGCAAAGCTCTGATCGAACAACTCGATGGCCGCCGGGTAGCCGTGGCGGTCCGACCAGGCTCCCTCTGCCCAGCGATAACTGGGGTCATCGATGCACGGTTGCGGGATCGCCTTGATCACCGTGGCGCTGGCGGAATTGGAATTTGCCACGGCCGTGATCCGGGCAATGCCAGTCGTGTCGCCCAGATATTCATACTTCACGCCCTGGCTGGCATCTGTCAGGCGGGTGCCCTCGGTATGGGTGGGCCGGGTCACGCCGGTGTTGGTTCCGGCTGCGACCCGGTAAATGTTCCCGTCGCTCAGAAACTGGGTGTTGACGCTGGTGGCGGTGTTGCCCGTCCATTGCGCGACATTTGAAAAATCCGTGGGCTTGATCTGGATCAGACTGCCAATCCATGTGGCATCGAAAATATCGCCGGTGCCGGTGATGGTGACGCTGCCGCTGGCGGCGGAAAACTGCATGGTCTGGGCTTCGTCCAGGTTCTGAACCCGGAACGGACCTGATGTGTAATCCACCGGGGCAATGGTCCAGTTGTCCAGCGCAAAGCGTGACAGTTTCTGCACCGGCTGCTCGCCATCCGCCAGATAGATCACATCCTTGGACTGCACCACGCGCAGTTTCCGGATTTGCTCCAGCGTGTAGGGGATGGCCAGCTCGTAGGGGGAACCGCCGTCCATCACCAGCGCGCCGTAGCGCCAGACGCGCATCCAGCCGGCGGTAAACTCCAGGCGCAGGGCATCATTCTTGGCAAACTCGAACCGGATCACCCGGCCCGGCACATTCCCGCGCGTCACTGCCCTGAAAATCGTCCCCGCAGACCGCGTAAACGCGCCTTGCCGCAGCGGTACAAATCCCCGGCAAACCGCCAGGCCGGATTGAAACCGCTGGTAATCCGGGCGTTCATGCAGCAGCGGATCAAGCTCGCCGCTGCTGAAAGATGCCTGTGACGGGGTGGTGCGCATCAGCGTGTCGCCTCCGCTACCCAGTCGACGAAATAATCGTGCCCGTCATATCGTTTTTCGGATGCGGTATGCCCGTCGAACTTTTTGGCCATTTCCAGCGCATCGACGCCATTGCTCTGGATCTGCGCGCGTTTCGTGCGGGACGAGACGTAAAAAGGAGCCAGCCGGTTGGCCAGCTCGTAAGATACGGCCGTCTGGAAAACGGCCGGCAACACCGCCTCGTTCTCGATCCGGAAGGTGTAGCGGATGGTCAGGCTGTCGATCACATCGGCAAAAATCCGGCGCGCATCGATGCGCCACGAGATGTCCTCCGGCACCACGCTGCGGATCTTGATCATGTCGGATGGGGCGGAAAACTGGCCTGCCAGCAGCGGATCGACGTATTCGATCGACGCGGCCGCGATCGGGGCCAGGGTGGCGTGTTTGCGCGCAAAGGACCAGTCGTAATATTCCAGGCAGAGATCCCGCGCCAGCGGGTATTGCTCAAGGGCGGCGGCCGCCTGCGGGCTGCTGTCCTGAAACGAACTGGGGGGCGACAATTCCATGAACCGAAACGCCTGCGCCGCGATGCTCGATGCTGCGATGCTGATTTCCGTCATGGTGTGCCGCCCCTTCGTTCAGACGATCACGCGGCTGCGCGATCAGTGGGTCAGATAGGCGATCTGGAAGGGCATCGACCCCGCGCCGGTGGCGTCGGCCTCTGCGTGCGCCCAGAGAGCGATCTTGGTTTGCGGGTCTTTGGCCAGTCCAAGGATCTGCCAGAATGCAACGCCGTGATTTGCATCGCCCTGTGCGACCGGCACATGAATGGCGCCCGCACTTTTCAGCACATCGACCAGCGCGTCGGTGTCGGTTTCCGTGCCGATTACCACCTGGGCAAATCCCCAGTTTTCGACATCGAAAAACGTGTCCGGCAGCAACAGCGCGCTGGACGGGATTTCGACCAGCTTGTATTTCGACGTGTTGTTGTCGCTGGCGAGATTGGAAACGGTGCCCGTCGCATAGACCGGGCGGCCGCGGATCACCTGCGGATCCGCAGGCGCATAGTCAGTATCCGAAGGATCGCTGACCAGGTTGGATTTACCAGATACGATTGCCATGATGTTTGTCCTCTCGTGGCATGGGATGGGGTGGGTCAGGCCGGCGCACCGGCCTGACGGATCAGGTCAGCCGGTCAGGCGGCCTCGGTGCAGCGCGCGACAACGACGCCCTTGTCCTGCACACGCACCGCGTCCAGGTAGGCCGACACATAGGTGTAGGGCAGTTTCTTGGCGGCTGTGTCGTTCCAAATGTCGCCTTCGACACCCTGCCATTCGCCGCCCACGATGTTGGACTTGCCCCAGAAGGCGCACAGGCGGTCACCGTTGCTGTCATAGGGGATGCGGTTGGACACCAGCCAGGTGAAGCCCAGCAGCTTCGTCGGTTTGCCATCGACCAGCTGATCGACGGTAAAGGCGTTGATGTTCAGCTTGGTCTGCTCGGCGATCGCAATCAGATCGTCCACCTGATCCGGCGAGATCAGCGCGCACATGGGATCCATGTTTTGCGGGTCCAACCCAAATTCCGCCTTGTTCAGCAGAAGTTTCGCCTTGCGCAGCTTGTCCATGGTCAGGCCGGTGGCGCTGCCACCTCCGCCGATCTTGTAATTCGCCGCGACATACTGCCCGGCCGGCAGGCTGGATTTGGTGCCGGGGCGCTTGCCCTCCTGGGCGTAACCCAGAATGCCGCCGCCGGTGATCTTAAAAGTGCCGTCCGCGGCCTTTGAAATCCCAAGCAGACGGTCATAGTAACCGCGTTCGACCGCGGCGACGTTGTTGCGCATGTACTCCGATGTCGGATCCCGCGCCAGATCGAATTTGTCGGCCGTGTCGATATAGGTGCCGCGCTCGATCGCCTTGGGCCGGGTCAGCCAGCGGCGGCTCAGCTCGTTGCGGTTGTCCGGGTTGCGGCGGTCGTAATCGTCCGCCTCGTGGTAATCGGCCTCGCCGATCAGCTCGGACGCGGTCTGCGCCACCCCGGATGCCGGCACGATCGTGACCATATCCCGGATCGGGTTGCGCAGCTGCTGCGCCACCATCTGCACATCCGCGGCGTACTGGTCAACGTGGTGCTGCTCTACGTTCTGTTGATAGGACATCTGCCCCTCCTTCGAAAATCAACAAGTTTTGTGAATTTTCGGAGGGGTCGCCCGGAGATCCGGACCCGCACCTGAGCCTTGCGTGGCCTAAGCGTACAGCTTTCCTGTCAGCACCGGACCCTCTGCAGGGTCGCCCGGATTGAATGGCTGCGATTTCATCCTGATATTTTGCGACAAGTCAAGAAAAAAGGACCACATGTAGCGGTCCCTTTTTGCCGTGTCGCAGGATTTTGGGCTTATCGCGGTCTAAAGGGAGTATCCCCTCTAATTACACCTAGCGGATTTAAAACTACTCGGGAAACGATCTCCCAACCCGGATCGGGCAGCGCTCCCGGCTTAACAAGCTCAATTGGTTTCCCCATAAGCTCCATCGGCGCGCCTGCTTTGAGCGGGAAATTGAAAAGGACCTGTCTGTCGGTGGAAATTTGAGAAAACATTTCGTCAGCTACATCAGCGCATATTCTTATTTCTGTGATCTCCAGCGCGTCGTTTTTTAGAATTTCTAACCACTTTTCCCGGATTTGGTTCAATATGTCTGTCATCAGTATCGGTTCTCCCTTTCAGGTTCCGGCTCAAACGGCCGTTCGATCGACACGCCCCGCACGTCCAGTTCCTCCAGCAGCTCCGTCCACATGTCGGCAAACGTTGCGCCATCGCGGCGTTCCTGCAGCGCTTCCCACTTGCGGCGAACCTGAAAAGGCAGTGTGCGGGGCAGTTTCATGAAATCCTCCTATCTGTCTGTCACGGCGCGGCCAGTGCGACCACATTTTTTGCAGTAGACCACAGACCCCTTGACGCTTGAGTATTCACCGCGGTTATCATTGTTTTGGCAACATGATTTTGCCATCTTTCTCTCCTTTGCTGTGAGCGTCTGGCGAATAGACCGACCACCGAGGTGGTGGCGTCTTCCTTAGCCTGCACCTTCCGTGGCAGGAATCAGGTTGATCAACTGGACGCGATTTTCTGCAGCCGGTCCATGATTGGTTTCAGGCGGTTCATTTCATTGCGGTCCTGCTTGGCAGTAGCCTTGTACCATTCCCCTTCTGCCGACCGCATGCGTGCCAGCTCCGCGCGCGCCTCAGCGGGCGATTGCCCCAGGCTGTTGTTGCCCTCGCCCAGATTGAAATCCGTGCCTTCCGACATTGCCTGACCCACCGCATCGAACATGCGGATCACCTTGGCGTCGCCCGCTTTCTTGCCCAGCACTTCGCTGATCCAACCCATATCCTCCGGGCTCATGCCGGCCAGTTCCGCAACCGCCGATGCCGTCTGTGCCGCCCGCGCGATCCGCGGTTCTGTCTGCTCCCCCCAGTCCTTGCTCAGCTCGCCGAGCATTTCGGTAACCGCCTGTGCCTCGGCTTCCTCCGCCGATTTGTTCAGGCTGACGATGTGTTCGGCGAACAGCTCCGTCATGCGGTTCAGGGCCGGGCCTGTCATGCCTTCCTCGTAGGCGATGGACCGGGCCTTACCTTCCAGGTCATCATCCCATTTTTGATCCTTCGGCCAGCTTTCGGGCTTTTTCAGATCGTATTTGTCGGGCGCTTCCGGAATACCCAGATCCTCGCCGTGCTGGCGCAGCCACTCGGCAATCTTGCCGCGTTCTTCGGGCTTTTCGATCAGGCGATCCGCCGGCTTGCCGAACTTCCGGGTGGCGGCGGCTTCCATATCCGCCAGCTTGGCCACCGCGTCCAGCGGGTCATCCACGGTCAGCCCCCGCGCGGTCAGCATGGTTTTGTGATCGTCGGAAAACTTGTCGCTTTCCCACCATTTTCCGGCACCGCCATCGCCACCATCACCGGCGGCTGCCGCAGCGGCAGCGGCCGCAGCGGCATCATCTGCCGTCCCACCATCACCGCCACCCCCATCGCCACCTTCGGCGTTCCAGACAGGGCGGGGAAAAACGTTGTTCAGAAATTTATTCATTGGTCAGCTCCAGTATTTCGTTGATGTCGTGGGGTGTGATTTTTCCCAGGGCCAGCAGTTTTACGGCCAGATCGCGCTGGCCGCATTCGAAACTCAGCCGTGCGGGATCGACAGGGCCGAGATCGGCCTGCCGCGGGTCGAGCGCGATGGGCAGCTGGCAAATGCCGCCCAACGCGATGATGTCATGCGCCAGCTCGGGCTGATCGCGGAACGCCCTGGCCCACCGACGGACCATCGCGCGGGATGCCCCCGGATAGCTTCTGGCAAACCCCTGCAGGGCACCTTTCCAAAGGCTCATGGCAGCACCTGCGCCATATCCACGCCAGCCGCCGCCGCGTCCTTGGCGATGCCGGCGCCGGCCTCCAGCTGCGCCAGCTGCTCGGCCTGCTGCTGCCGCTCCGCACGCGCCTGCGCCATCGCGTCGGCCTCGTCACGCGACCGCAGCATCTTGGCCGGCAGGGATGCGGTAGCATCATGCAGGCTTTCGATCAGCGCGTCGGGGTCGATCCGGTCCGCATAGCGCGGGTTCAGCTGCATCAGGGGGTTCAGATCCGCGATGAATGCCCGGATCGCAATACCCTCGCTGGCCTGCATCGCCATGGTGGCCGCTGATTGGTACTTCACCTGCAGCCCCATGCCAGGCGGCAACCCTTCGGGTGGCGGCGGCAGCTGACCGGCCCGCCAGAGCAGCTTGAAACGCCGCTCCACCTTGCGCGCGCCATATTCCTCCATGATCCGGTCCGCATGCGGGGCCCAGTTGCGCAGCTTGGCTTCCTCCATGATCCGCACTTCGTCGTTGGTGATCCCTGTGCGCCCGTTCAGCGACATCAGCGTGTAATGGAACGCCTCCTTGATCGCCTCGACCTTGGCGCGTTTTTCATCGATCGTCAGGCCGATGCTCGTATTGGTCTGTGCCCGTTTCAGGACCTCCTGACCGTTGATCGTGGTGCCCCCATAGACAACCTCACCCGGCCGCATGCGTCCGTTCAGCGGCAACACCTCCCGGTCCGGCGCCAGCCAGGGCGGATCCGCCGCAAACTGCGCGGCCTTGAGCGTGGCGCGCTCCATCAGGTCATTGGTCCGCGCGCTGGCCAGCGCGATAAAGCCGGGCCCGGTGCCATAGGTGTGGCCGCTGTCCACGTCCCAGCGCGGGAAATACACCGGCATGTCGTTATAGCCTTTGACGCGCACCAGCGTTTCTTCCATTTCGCACGCCGTGTGCGAAAGCCACCGCTTGCCGCCCGGTCCGATGCGCCCGGTGCGGAAATCTGTGTTTTTCAGGATGTGCGTGTAGAAAACCACTTTTGTGTGATCGCCCTTCTGGGCCATTTCCACCAGTTTGACCGGCAGCATTTCCGGCTTGAAAATGCCGATCGCCATGGCGCCGGACAGCCGGTATTTGCGCACCGCCTCGACCACACGCCCATGCGCATCGATGCTCACCACAACCTCGGCCAGCGACATGGTGACGTCGACAAACTTGCGGTCCAGATCGTCCATTTCGTCATAGCCCGCCGCCTGCCCAAAGGCCGAAATGTCGGAATATGCCTGGAAGGTCGACGGGTAGAAACTGGCAACCGATGGCGCAAAGCTGTTCAGCACCCGCCGGGTCACGATGTCGTTCCATTCCGCCATCGGCTGCCAGTTGTTCAGATCCGGGTCCGGCGTCTGCAGGCCCGCCCAGCGGTTCGCCGGGTTGGTGATCCCCGCATAGATGCCCGACGCAAAGGCCGATGCCGCCATGATCGGTTCGGACGAAAGCGGCTTTTCATGCACGCGGGTGGTCGGGTCGGATCGTTTGAACCCGCCCCGCTGGGGCCGGATCAGCCGGGCAATGTCTTCCCAGTCCTGCTCATGCCGGCCACGCTCGGATTTCAATTCGCCCCAGCGCCTTATGGCCGCCTGGGCGCGCGGCTCTTTTTCAAGGATCGCTGCGGTTTTCACGATGTCGCCCCCAGCTGGGCCTTGGCGGGGATGCCGATGGCGCTTGTCAGCACCGTTGCCGCCGCCCCGCGACGTTTACGCAGGCGCGCCTCGGCGTCTGCCGTCTGCGTGGCCTCAGTGTTGTCCGTGGATGCGATCGCCTGGGGGGCAATTGCGCTGGATGCCGCCGATTTTGGCGCTTTGATCAGGCACATTTTGGATCGTCCTTCTTGCTCGATTGAGGGGACACCATTGCCATCTGGCAAAAGGTGATGTTGCCCGACAGGCCAAATCCTGGCATGTCAGTTTCCTTGTGAAACCCCAGCAGTTGCAGGAACCTCTGCGCCGTTGGATGTCTCTGCAGGCACCGGCACTCGATCCGGTGAATGCCCAGCTCGGCCATGACGGCCGGCAGACGCTGGCGGATGATCACACCCGCCTGCGCCAGTGATTTCGCATATCGGCCGTGATCACGCGCCAGCAACGCGGCCTGCGCCACCCCCGCTTGCCCGGTGTGCGCCAGCGCCAGCACCGCAAAGGGCGTTTGGGTCGCCCCCTGGGTCAGAACATGGCTCACAACATGGGCATGCCGCGCGCCGTACCACTCAGCGAACAGGCTGAGGTGATCGGCTTGCGACCCGCGCACTGCCTGCGCCTCGATCAGATCCCAGGGATCCAGATCGCGGAAAACAGCCATGGCCGCATGCGGGGAGAGGGGCAGGACGCCGATGGTCATTTTGGTTCGTCCAAATTGATAATGCTGACCACCCTTTTACCCTGCAAAATCACAACCATGTTTTCGGGCAGGTTTTGATTTAGACGGACAGGGATCCCGCCGAATGTCCAACTGTCAAAAGCACTGGCAGGAACGGTGAGTGGCGCCCCTTGATCTAAAAGCGCACCCCGAAACTTGATCATGCTGCCCACCTGAATGTCCGTAGGTGGCGGAGGCCCCACCCGCCGCCTGGCTTCGCGCAGCATATCCATGGTTAAAACACTCACGCCGCCGCCACCCGCAGGGTGCGCCGCGCCGCATTGGCCCAGTTTTCAATCGCACCGGCCCTGCCACCGCGCGCACCGGCTTCCAGGTTACCGATTTTCAGGTAATGCCGGCCCTCGCTGGTTGTTCGGAATTTCGCCTTGAATGTTTCCGTCAGCTCGGCCGCAAGCGCCGCGGGGGATGTGCCGGGCCGCGCGGCGATGAAATCGACCGCCTCGCGCAGCATATCCAGTTTCGGCTTGGCCTTCGCCTTTGATTTGGTGGGTGTTTTCGCCATTTTCAGTCTCCATAGGGGTTGAGGATGTCGTACCTGGTGTTCAGGCCAGGCTGACCTTTCAGGTTGCCGGGGTGGGGTGGTCGCGCGGATCCGCGCTGCCCTGGAGCCCCCGGAAAGCTCTGCGGGCTGGTTCCGTCTGCACGGTGTTCGCTTAAGGTCAGGTACTGCAGCGCGTCATGCACGTTTGCTTCGGTAAACTGCTTGTTGGGAACCTTTCGCTTATCTCCATTTTTGTCGATTTCTTCCGCCCAAACATAACGGGCCTCAAAGCCTCGGATCAGGAATTTGCAGCTGGGATCTATCAACAGGCCGGGCTGGCCCCGCTCAACTGGGGCATCCAGCATCGCTCTGACGGCCTCCAGACGGGGCTGGATCCGGTTCGTGCCTATGCGTTGCGGCCGCACGGAAAAACCTGCTGTCCGCCCAACAAGTAAATTCCATGTCGAATTTTCGTCTGCGGCAGTGCTGGATCCGTGCTCCCCGGCCATGTCACCTAAACCAAATTCAACGCGGTGATTTGGGAATTTTTCATCCAGCAGATCTGCTAACAACTTACCGAACGCCACCGCCATCAGCCGTTTTTTTGGCATGTGCAGTTCTGCATAAATCCGCCACCTGTGCGTTGGCATGTATTGAGCGATCACAGCCGCACCCTTGAAGCCTTGATCTAAACCGATGCGCAATGGAATGCGTGGTTCCGGCACAAGGGGTTCATCTGATACATGAATGCGGGAATTGTATTCATCTTCCCAAACAGGGTCGCCTACTTTCAGATAGGTGATCTTGTTCCGCACCAACCGCTTGATCATATCGCCGCGACCAGCCAGCTTCATTGAAGCGATTTGGCGCGGGTAGTAGCTGGGCGATAGGTTTTGAGTGTTTTCGCACCCCTCCTCGCCATAGCCAGGCTGGTTGTAGAACTGGATAACTATTGGATCCACACCATCAGGCAATTCTGCTGACAGTTGTTCTCCCATAGTTATTCGCTGTTCCTCGTCGTGGAACACCGTAAAGGTCCAGTTGTCTTCATCCGGTGCATTGAAATCGCCCACGATCTGGCCATAGCTCTGCAGATTGATCGGCAGTCCGGCAAAGTGCTCGCGCGCCGGATAACGGTCGATCCGGCCAATGCCCACGGTCAGGATTTCCACCGGCATCGTGTCCATTTCGTTCAGAACGATGTCCGTGGTCTGCACACCGCGCATTGAGGCGATGATGTCGTCGCCAAAGGCCATGAACTCGGCCGTGAACTCGATCGGGCCGTATTCATCCTCGAACCGGATCACATGTGTGACGGGATCGCCGCGGCCACCGGACCAGGTGCCCATCCCCTTGGGGAAGGTTTCTAGATAACTCGGAATGGTTGTGGACCACAACTGCCGGTAGGTTTCGCGAATGAAGAGGACTTTGTAACGGCGAATTCCGGCGACTTCGTACCCTTGGTCTCGATAGCTGGTCGCTTCCGCCTTCGAGATTGGCTGCCAGAAGCCGTTGACCAAGGCGTACAGTTCGGACATGGAACGTGGCATCATTACGGCGCGCCGGAGCCGCGATTTCATCAACGTGGTGGTCTTGCCAGATCCGACAGGCCCTTGGATGCCCACCACATCGTCATCGCTCCAATAGAATGCCTCCGCCTTCGGGCCAGGGAACGAAATTTCTGAACTGATGTCAGGGAGGTTGTCAGCGGGATTTTCGACCTCTAGGATCGACAGTGCCTCTTTCGCAGATAATGCCTCCCAATTCGCAATGTCCGCGCCATCTGTGCCCGCACCCACGTCGCCTCCTTGCCCCTCATGGGCAGTTGAGCGGATCAACCACCCCCCACCCCATTGGCCAGTTGCAAGGTTCAGCGCCATTTTTGAGCCTCGTTCGCCTGAAAGTTGTATGGGGTCGGACAGGGGGGCATACAGGCAGGGGGAGGGGTCCCCCCCCGGGGGGTCGCGGCTGCGATCGGCTGTGCGGGCAACTGATTTTCGATCAGTAGGCGCGTAAGCGATTTTCCCTGCGTTTTCATGGCTTTACCTCATCCGTCCGGATTTCACTTTCCGGATTGTCGGCATCCGATCTTGTAACCCCTTGTTTTTGCTGCATTTCATCGGCCACGTCCGCAGGCACCATCCGATGCGCCACTTTGCCCTCTACCACGCGCGCATCGGCGCCTGGCTGGCTGGGCATCGCGGGCATGATCACCGTGGTCTGCTGGTTCACCTGGACATCGGGGCTGGCCTTCGGCGTGCCGTAGGGCAGCAGCGCCTCAGACGCGCGCAGCAGGATCGTGTAGAGCGATTTGAACAGCTCGACCTTCTGCGTGGGCGTGGGCAGCATGCGCTGGCCGTCCTTCTTGCCGCCTTGCCACTTCGCGTTCTGGAACGCCCAGGCCAGCACCTGCTCAGTCTGGTTCATCGCCTGCACGATCGCCGGATCGCGGCTGTTCAGCCCGGCCATCTGCGCCAGCATGTCCTCGGGCATCTGGTGCCCATTGGCCGCCAGCCACTCGCGCATCTGGCTGCTGCCCTTGTTCTGTGCGCCCTTCGGACGGCCCACTGCCTTGCCTTCGCCCGGCTCGGCGGCCTCGCTCACGTCCGGCAGGAACGTCAGCTGATCATTCAGGTCGCGTGCGTCCTCGATCCGCTTCGCAGCATCCCGTGCCAGATCCTCGAACGAGTTTTTGGGCTTCGCCACGCTAAAAACCCCCTTTTTTAAGTGTTTTCAGGTGGTTAGGCATGACCACAACGGTGCCCACAACGCCCACAACGGCAAAAAAGCCAAGCGTTGTGGGCTGTGTTGTGGTCTTTTCTTTATATCTTTCAAGGGGATAGAGGTAAGGCACAACGCCACAACGGTAAAACGTATGTTTACACGTGCGCGCGCATGCGCGCATGCACATACGTGAGGAAACCCGGTTTTGGCGTTGTGGCGTTGTGGGTGGACTGCAACCGCTTGATATTACAGCGGAAAAGCCCACAACGGGGGGCACAACGGTGGATATTCTGACCGTTGTGGCGTTGTGGCCCTGACCCATGTGGAATGGCCCACGTCGCGCGTAAATAATGGCATCCAAGCGGGTCAGGGGGAAGCGGAAAGAGTGGCGCGATTTCAATGGGTTGCGTTGGTCCATGATGAGATTACCCGAAATCGTCTACGTCTGAGGTAGGTTTGCGGCCCGCTGGAGCGTCCGCAACGGTGGCTGCGTCCATTGGCAGGCTGCTTAGACCGGGAATTGATGACAGGGGCACCAATTGGCCGCGGGATGGAATACCGGCAAGCGTCAAGGGGTTGGGGGCAGGCTTCGCCCCAGGGATCCGGCTGGCCGATTGCGACCACGCGCCACCGGCAAATTCCGTGCCCTTGAACAGATCCAGCAGGCCTTGGATCTTTTTATTGGCGATGAATAGCAGCGGATCGGCCTTGGTGCCGGCAACCCGCAGTCCAAAGCGTGCCAGCTTCTCGTTGGCCCGTTTCTGACGCTCCCTCGCGTCCACATCGTCATAGCTGCTGTCACCGCTCAGCTGCGCGACAAGACTTTTGGGCGCACCTGGCAGGTTCGCCGCCGCAAGGATCCACTGCGCTACCGTGTAGTGATCGCCACGGCTCCAGGGCTCCAGCGGTTGCCCCATCAAATGCAAAACCATCGCATCGGCGTCGTTCATGGTGTCTTCGCGCCCGGCGCTGGCGACAAAGGCGATCTTCTTGGCCCAGCTGGAGGTGGTGCCCTCGTCTGGCATGGCCTCCTGCATCGCCATGTCCGCCATTGCCAGCACGGTTGACCAGTTGTCAGCATCGCGGCCCATGACGCCGTTGACCTCCAGTTCATGCCGCCAGATGGACAGGCGTTCGGGCCAGGTCTCCCAGCGCTGCATCAGCAGCTGCTTGAGCTTCTCGCCGCGGCTGCGCCAGGTGCGCGGCTGCAGGTTCAGCTTGGCAATACCCTCGTCGAGTGGTTTCAGTTCCAGGCGGATCAGGCGTTGCACATCCTGTGTCTTCATCACGCCCGGGATCAGGATCGAGGAAAACAGGAAGGCGGAATAGACCTTGCCGCCAACGCCAGACTGATCCGCGGATCCCCGGAACCATTCGCCGCCGGACGCGGCCACGCGCGCCAGGGCAATGATGTCTTTCTCCTTTGTGGATCGCTCGTCACCGGGCTCCAGCTCGTCCACCGCGACCGGCAGGCTGGATTGTCCGATTTTGGATGTGATGCCGGATTTGGTGGCGTCCGTGGTCTGGATCAGCCCGTCATCGCCATGCAGCAGCTTGATCAGCTTTTGCAGCTCGGACTTGCCGGCGCCGGCTGGCGCCAGCAGCCAGAACACCGGCCGCCAGTCCAGCGCCCCGCACAACATCTGCACGCAGATCATGCCCAGGGCGACAAAGGGGTGCACATCCGGCACCGTCCAGTTCCAGGTTTCCAGCGTGCGCATGATCTCGGGCACCGGATCGGTGGGCGTGTCGCTTTCACCAGGGTGCGGGATCGGCGGCCTTGCGGGGTATATCTTGCCCGCCAGGCGGCCGGGTTTGTGCTTTTCGCCCTTGTAGTAGATCACATCGCCGGTGTGATAGATCAGGTTGCCATCGTCATCCGTCCAGGCGCCCACGTCGCGCACGGAATTGTCCGGATTGAACGGGCCAAGCTCCCCCACCGCGGTATACATGGCCATCCCGGCCTTGTAGGCGTCGAAGCGGCCGGGCTTGCGCACGAACTCGCCGCTGTCTTCCTTCTTCCACTCGGCAAAATTGTAGCAAAGCTGCCCAATGGCGTGCCCGAAGAGGGACATCGCCACATGACCGTCCAGCTTTTTGGCCTTGCGCATCTGCCCGCTGGCGTCGAGGAAATAGTGATAATCGCCGTTGATCCCCAACGGCGTCACCGGGCAGTCGTCAAAGATCTCGCCCTTCTTGCGCCCTGGCGCGCCGCCGCGGCCGCCGCCTGTCGGTTTTGGCGGCTGGACCGGGGGTTTGGACCCACCGTCAGCCGGGGGCATTTCCGGTGCATTGTCCAGCGCATCCCGGATCTCTTCGGTGGTGGGGGCGGATCCGTAGCCGTTATCCATGCGTTGGCACCTTGGCGATCACTTCGATCCACCACCACGCCTCGTCATTTTGTTCTGCCGGCCCGGTGAATGGCTTTTTGACAGGTTTGCCATTGCAGGGGTCGCAGAATACTTCGCCGCCGATCGCAACGACGCAATGATTAACGCCGCGCGTCCCCATCCCCGTGATGATTGTTGGGATTTCGGGAGAAAGATGGCACAGCGAAAACATGACGTCGCGAAAGGGCGTGTCGGCACCATAGATCACCTGAAAAACGCCCAATCCTTGCGGTGCCAGCCAATTTCTCAGGCCAGTCGTTCCGCTTACATCGTCGGGGTTGCCGTCACAGAAGTGCGGCACTTCTGCGGGATCCAATCCCATCACCATGGCGACGCAGGTGCGGTAGCAGTCCCCAAATTTGCCATTTTCAGGATCGTGGTTGATCAGTTGCTTTCGACGGACAAGCGCACTCATATTGCCACCGGCTCAACGTCGCGGATCATCGCCACCACATCGTTCAGGTGGTTTTCCGATCGCAGCTGGTAGCACAACACATGCCCAAAGTCCGGATCCGGGGGCAGGGACCAGTTCCAACCCTGTGCATACCGCTCCTGCAGCACACCCTCACTGATGTCCCCCACGTCAGAATAGACGCGCAGGTACGTGCCAGGCTCCAGCGGACAATCGCCGCCCGTGTGATCGATCAGCGGGCCCCATTTGGTCATTGCACCGCAGCCTTCTCACGGTCTGCAGGAAGCCTGACATTAATTTGCAAAGCCTGCTTTAGGATTGCCATCCCACGGGGACGACGAACCCGGTAGCGCAGCACTCGATCACCAGGCCGACCCAAGGAACAGCAAAAATACCAGTGCCAACCGGAATTGTCGTGTCCACATGCTTGTCCAGCATCGACGCCACCGTCGGCGTGTTCTGTTTCACACCACTCAAGGCTTTTTAGCGGGCATCCTTGCCCGTCATGTTCAATCCATGGTCCCCAGCTGCTCACGCTGCCCCCTTGTCAGTTTGCGCGGCGCGCAGGGCATCGTTCAGATCCTTGCCGCCCCATTGGTTTTGGAAAAGACGCACGGCGCGGCCGGCGTCCTGGTGTTTCTTAACGGCGCGCCTCAGCGCGTCGCGGGCGGTGTCGTTGTCGTCCAGATCTGCCACGATCGTCACGGCCGTGACGCAGGCGGGCAGGTCAATCGATCCAAGATTGCTCAGCGAATAGGCTGCCAATACACGCGCATCCGGTTTCAGGAAGGCCGCACTGAGCGCGTCCTCGATGCCCTCGGTGATCAGGACGTGCTGGCCGGGTGCTGCGTCTTTCAGGCTACACGGCTTGCCGCCGCGCGGCCCCAGGCCCTTCCATATCTGGATCCAGCTGCCCGGCCGCCAGCCCAGCACCTTTTTCGGCTGCATGATCGGCGCCTTGTCCCACGATCCATCTGAATTGCGCTGCAGATAGGTCCGGTGGATCCCGGCGGGCTTGCCTGCCTTGTCGGTAAACAGGGCGACCATGGCGGCATATTTGCCATCCTCATACTCGCCCGTCTTGTCGTCTGTGTGTTGGTAATAGCACTCCGGCACGTAGCGGATGACACCCGGCTGGCGTGGCAGATCGGCAAGATTGATGCCGCGCGTGTCGCGCAAATAGTGATGCACAGGGGTGTCGCGCAGCTGCTGTTGCCCGGACAGATAAATTGCCAAACCTTGTTTTTCGCGTTTGGAACGCTTTTCGCGATCCGCCTGGTCCGCGTCCTGGCGCTGGCGCTTCAATTCGGCCGCGCGCTGCTCCTGGCGCCGGCGTTCCTCTGGGCTGAGCGTGCGCAACCCCAGAAAGGCGCGCGCCTCGGTCAAAGCCCCGCGCATGTCGCACCCGCAGCTCAACGCGATCAGGTCCAGAATGTCGCCAGTGGCAAAATCCGCGCTGGATCTGGAACCTGGAAGCGGCGACATGGCAAAATCGGCCCAGCGACCCGCACCGGATCCGCTCATGGTGACGCAGAACGAACCCACCGACCTGTCCGGCCGGCCGGGGTTCAACGTGTAATATTTGCCAAAGGTGGTGTGCGAACCGGGTGCAGCCGGCGCGTAACGATCAACCACCTGATCGATCCGCGCCAGCAGCATATCCTTGATCTGTTCAAGGCTGTATGTGTCCCGGTCGGTCATGGCTCACGCGGCGTCGTAGGTTGCCGCGAAGATCTCGGGCTTGCAGGGGTAGATCTCACCCGCAACGCCGCGGATGATCCAGTCGCCGGGGTTGGCGCAATGGATGCCTTCCAGCGTGCCGATGTAAAGAAACGATCCACAGCGACACACCTCGTTTTCGCGCAGCTCGCCGCTGGCAGGCTCGGCACTTACTTCGCGAACGAGGCCGGGGAACCAGCCGGGGCAACTGCCCTTGATCACCTTGCCGTTGGCGATCACATCGCCGACCAGATTGCCATCGTAATAGGCGGCGTCGATCACCACGGGCTTTTTGCGGAATTTGGCCATTAGGAAACTTCCTTTTTGGATTACATGTCCATGATGGATTTGCCCGAGCCGATTTTGGCGATAGGCGGCCGCGCCCACTCGGGCAGTTTGAGAACAACCTCACCAATGCGGGGCGCGTGAGCCAACGGCATTTGCTTGGCCGGACGCTTGCCAGGCGCCAGGTGGCACCAAGGGGCCATTTGGGTAACAGCGCTCCCGCGTGCGTGGATCTTGATAGGCAGCCCATCGGCATCATCCACTGTGCCCAGTTTGATGCCCAGCAGGTGGCTCTTGCCTTTGTCGTCGCAAAGGGTCAGCACAAACGTGTCTTTGTCCGGATCAAGAGTGCGGCCAAAACGCTCCAGCTGTGCGTCGGCAACAATGCTGATCTTCACGAATTGTCCGGCGGTCACTTCGCCTTGGGAAATCGAGATGCCGGATCCGGCGGGCTTTGAGCCGTCGAACGGCAGGATTTTAAGTTGAGGCACTTTGAACTTCCTTCTCTGCAGGTTGGGGTTGCTGCGCCTGGAACACCTCCCAGGACCGCGCCGCGCGCCACCGGGCGAAATCCGTCAGCGCGCGCTTAGCGTCGTAGTATTCCCCGCCGCTCCAGCAGTCGGCCTCGATGTTTTCGACGTACATCCGCGCCGGCGCGATCATCGGTTCAATGATCGGATGATCTTGGGTTACATGCGGCAACACGTCGCGCAGGATGGCGGCGTGCATCTTCATGTCTTCCGGCCGCTTGTGGATCTCGAACACGAAGATCTGGAGCGTGAAAATCAGCGTCTGATCGGCTGCGGTGACAGGATCCCATTTCTCAGCCATTGATGTCTTTCCTCCGGGCCCAGTCGTCTTCGGGGATGCCGGCGTTGTTGGCCTCGTCCACGCCGAAGCGCAGCAGCGTGCCCAGGTCGGCCAGCTGCTCGGGGTCCTGGCGGACCAGCGGGTATTGCGTGGCAAAGCGGGTGATCGCGCGAAACAGCGGATCATCGCTGTTCAGCGCCTCTTCGGTGCGGCCCAGCAGATCGTCTACATCGGCCTGGGTCAGGGTGTTGGCGATGGCCTGCCCGGATACCCCGAAGGCGGCAAAGCGCACGGCCAGTTTGGGATCATAGGGCATGGCAGGGCTCCGGGAATAAAGGAGGCCGCAGGATCGGGACAGATCCTGCAGCCAGGTGGCCCGCGCGGTCAGTGGGTCCGAGGCTGGTCACTTCCGGGAAGTCTGCGGGCTGGGAGTATGACGGGGCCATGGCAGATCACTCCGCCGCCAGTTTGTTCAGGCCGGGCAGCTTGGCCAGACCCTGCGCGCGCATCTGATCCAGCAGGGCATGCACTTCCTCGATCGAGGCACCCCAGATCAGGTGTTCGGCAGTCAGCGGGATGTCATGCCGGCGGCAGAATTTCAGCATTTTGCGGTTTGCGCGTGGCGGCAGATCGCCTGGATCGCGCCACTGCGAACCGTTTCGCCAGGCATAGGCGGCCTTTTCGTTCTGGCCGGCGATTTTGCCCAGCTCTTTCAGCGGCGCAACAAGGCGTTCGCATACTTCCAGTGGTGTAAGGTGGCTACTCATGACGCAAGATGTAGATGCCAAAGCTAATAATTGGCAACTACTTTTTTCGAAAAAACTAACGTGCAATGTTAGTCTGCGGTGCCTACCTACGGAAGAATGGACGATAAGTGGTTTAAACAGCAGCAAAAAAAGGTCGGCGTTACCGCCGAAGATATTGCTAACGAAATGGGCCGGACCCGTTCTGTCGTTTCTCACATTTATACTGGTCAGCAGAAAATGAGCCTCGAGTGGGCCAAAGCCTTTGCTAAGGTTTTGCAGGTCCCATTGGACGAAGTGCTCAAAAAGGCCGGTGTTTTAGGGGCGGAGGCCGAAAGGCCCCCGGTTCGTGGGTTTTCCGACGGAGACGCCCGGCCGTGGACAGGTAAGCCTGGCGCCCGCGAGGATGTAGATCAAAAAGCGCGAGCTTTCGGTGGTGGCAAGGCAGGAATAGATGTCTGGACAGTGAGTACTGAAGTCATGTCCTTGGGGGGGTATCTTTCCGGGGATTATATTCTAGTCGATACCCATCAAAGTGAGCGATGCAGGGCAGGCGACATAGTGATTGCGCAGAAATATGACTGGCAGACTGGTAGTGCAACGACACTGCTTAGGCGATATGAGCCGCCAGTTTTGGTTTCTGCAAGTGCATCTGTACGGGAGCAGCGAGTGACGGTAGTCGACGGCCAAAACGTTGTAATAAAGGGTAAAGTGATCGCCAGCTGGCGCGGCGGTTAGTTGTGAACCTCTCTCCAAGCGAACGCAAAATCCACGATTCCATTGCAAAGATGTGGTATCAGAGACTGCTGGCCGGCTGTATCCTTGGGCCGATCATCCCCTTTTATCCAATATGGTCATGGCTTGTAGACGTTTCTGGCCCAGAAGGCGCTGCACTTCTGGCAGTTGGCGTACAGCTGGCCCTTTGTGTTTTGGTTCCTGATCCTGTTTCGGATCGAATTGCTGATCGAAAAATTAGGAAACTGCGATCAATCCAAAGTAAAAAAGATACTTAAGCTAATAATTTTAGTTGACAGTGTAGGGTAGCCACTACTAACTCTGAGGCGAGAACAGCTTTGGAGTACGCAATGCTTGCGAATAACCCCCTGACATTACCGAATTCGACGGCGGGCCAGATTTCCGATGCCGCCCTGGCGCATATGGTGCAGGTCGGCCTCGATGCGCAGATCCACGACCAGATGGACACCGCGGGCGGTTGCCTGATGGTGCTGACCTACGCGCAGGTCTGCCGCGAACTGCAGCAGCGCCGCGCCGCCATGGCACGCATGGGGCTGACCGGCCCCAACGACCACCTGCGAATTCTGGTCCAGGGCCCGGCCAATGGCTGACCATTTCGGCTTTCCGCTTGTCGATGCGCCGGCGCAGGATGATCTGCGCATCCGGACAATGACCGACGACGAAAAACGCGGCTTCCGTTTTGCCTGCCAGACCATGGAACTTTGGGGCGCCCAGATCGAACGCAACGCCGCGGGGCTGGCCGGTCTGGATGAACGGGTCTCACTCGATCAGCAGATGAAATCAAGTGCGCGCATGCTGCAGGGCTGCGCCACCGCGATGGAGCGCACGCTGGGGCGCTGACACGATCAACCGGGGGGCTGCCGGCCGACACACTCACCACCCCCGAACCTAACCCCACCGGCGCAGGGCAGCGCGCCGGCAAGAGGATCCGAGCATATGAACCAGAAAATGAAACTGCGCATTGCATTCCGCGAAGAGGGCACGATGTGGAACGCCTATTGTGCGCAACCCGACACGATGAAAGGCGCTTTTCTGATCGGCTCAATCGGGATGGGAGTGGTGCGCTCAAACCCGGAGATTAAAGAGGCGTTCATGGCGCTGATGAATGCGGCGTTTCAAACAGCTGTTCTGCAAATGACTGGCGCAACTGTTGAGCGTGTCGATGTTCAGCCAGCGCCGGCGCACGAGCGCGGCAAGGCGTAGGGGCGGGCCATGAAGACGATCAAGGATCTGGGTGGCTTTCGCGTCGAACCAGTCGACAGTTTTTACACAACTCGAACCGTCGAAAACGGGCACGGCGGCAACAAGCCGCTGCCAGTGATCGACCTGCCGAACGAAAGCTCACTCACCGCATGGGTTCCACCACGAAAGGCGGTCAAGGCAATGCTTAGATCGCCACACGTCATTCAGCTCGTCCAGGCGCCCGATGGAAGCCTGTCGATGAGCATCATGCCCGTTGAATTAATGAAATCGAATTGAGAGGCAAAACAATGAGCGGATTTCAAAACAGTTCGAACATAGCCCGCGTTGATCGCATCCTGGAAGCGCTGCAGCTGATGGAGAAATCCGCAGCATCGAACCGCACAAGCACGGCAGAGTTTCGCCAGATGCTAACGCCGGTGATCGAGCGGCTGACCGCGATCGGGATCCTTGATGCCGGTGAAGGAGAGGCCCCAACGCAGACGGTCGAAGCCGCCTTGACAGCAGGCCAGCGTGCCGCCCTGCACCTGGCCAACCGCGCGTCCACCAGGGATTTGACTGCGGCACTGCTGGGCCGCCTTGAAACCCAGCAAGAGCTGTTGGAAAGGGCAGAGACATGACCACCACGCCCATCATCATTGCCTGGCTCGTAGGTGCGCTCATTGCGCTGGCTGCTGGATGGACCCTCAGCCGTGAACTGCGCCAGCGCGGCCGCGACCAGGACACGCCGGCGGAAACGCACAGTGACTTCGAAACCGCAATGCGCAATTGGACCCGCATGCAGGATGAGGCCGATCTATGAACGTCTCGCCCGTCACCGCACCCTGCGCCGAACCGTTCTATGTCGCCCAGACGTTCGAGCCGGAGCACCTGAAAGCCCCGCACCTGTGGTTCCAGGCGCAGCTGGCGGAAATCGATCTGGAGCGGGTGGGCTGGCACCGCATGACGGTGCGCGGCAGCAAACCGCGCGGCCTTCTGATTGAGGCGTGGGAAACCCGCCCCACGGCAGAAGGCGAACCCCGGTTTGCCTTCGCGGCCAATCCGTTGGGGGACGGCTTATGGCCTTTGTAGACAAGGAAGACGTTGCGCAGATCATCGGCCTGAACAGCGGCACGGCCTTCCTGCGGATCCGCGCAAGGCTGGAACAGGAGCATGATTTCCCCCTGCCGTTGCCCACCTGCCAGCGCCCGCTGCGCTGGCGTCGGGAGGAAGTGGCGGCATGGGTGACGTTGCAGGGCCGCACAGCCAGCGACCAGCCAGACCAGAAAGCACCCAGAACCCACATCGTACTCTTGAGGGAGGCCATGACCGCATGAGCAGCTGGAAACCCATCACCGAAAAAGTCACCAACCTGCGCCAGCGCCGGCGCGCCGATGGCTCGGTGCGCGTCTGGTGGGAAGCCACCGCCGATGCGCAGCGGCTGGGCTTTGAAACCGTCGATCTGGACGCCAACCGCCCCACCTGGTCCAAACGCGAAGCCGAACGCCTGAACCTGCAGCTGCAGCGCGCCCTAAACGGGACAGGCGCGGCCAGAGGGGCAGGCCAGCGCACCATCAGCGCCCTGATCCACATCTATCGCGGCTCACGGCACTTCAAGGATCGCAAACCCGCCACGCGGAAAAGCTACAACACGAACCTGAACGTGATCGAAGCCAAATGGGCGGATGCGCTGGTGATTGAATTCACCAAGCCGGTCATGGACGCCTGGTATGACACGCTGCGCGGGAAACACGGGGACAGCTATTCCAAATCCATCATGCTGATGATGTCGCGGCTGATGTCCTTCGCCGAAACCAAGGGCTGGCGTCCGGAGCAAAGCAACCCCTGCGCCCGGCTGGGCCTGAAATCCGCCGCCCCCGGAACGCGGTTTGCAACCTGGCCTGAATATGACCAGCTGCTGAAATCGGCCGATAAACTCGGCATGCCGGCGATGGCCTGCGCTATTGCCCTGTCCGCCCTGAACGGTGCCCGCCAGACAGACATTCGCGAAGCGCGGCTTGACGCTTTCAAATGGGTTCAGGTGCCCGGCACTAACGGCCGCCTGATCTGGGAATTCGTGCGCTCCAAGCGGGGCAACCACGGGATCGCAGCGGTGCACCAGCTGGCGGCCGGTCGCGTGCAGCAGCTGCTCGATGCCGCCACCAGCGGCCAGGTCACCCTGCTGGTCGATCACATCAGCAAGCGTCCCTACAATGTGCGCCTGTTCAACGCCCGCTGGCGCGAGATCCGCGCCCACGCCGCGAAGGCGGTGCCAACGGTGGCCACGCTTCAATTCAGGGATCTGCGCCGCACGTTCGGCGTCTGGGCCCGCGCCGGCGGCGCGATGCGCGAGGACATCGGCGACGTTCTGGGCAACTCGGCCGCGGTTGATCCCATCCTGGGTGAAACCTACATGCCGCCGCAATTCGACAGCGCCCTGCGCGCGATCGACGCGATCAAGCGGCCGGTGGATGATTGATCTGTTCGCCAGATGGAAGGCACTACCGCGCCCCTATTGGTGTCCGTTTTGCCAGGTGCCAGTCACCGAGTGGCATCAGCATTGGGGTGAACGGCGAAAATGGAAACCAAGATAGAAGGATCGCACCATGATGGAACCTGTCACAATCAAGTATTCCGAAGACAGCGCTACAGATATGCTTGTCCAAAAGCTGGCCATGGTGCGCACCGGCCTGCAGCTTTTGGGCACACATGCGCCCATCATAGATGAAGCGATCAGAAAGCTGAAAGAGCAGGACGCCATGCTGCAACTCTATCGTGACCAGACGCCGTACCAGGCCGGTCATAAGGATGGCTATGAAGCCGCCTTTGCAACCGGGCAGACTGGAAATCAGGGGAAGTGAAACAGCCATGACAAAGAAGCAATTACAGTCTGTAGCCGGCAAGATGGGATCTGCAAAAGCTGACCGCAGCTTTGAGCAGTTTCAACCAAAGGCGCAGCCGAACAAGGCCGCCCTTGCTACGCGTAAACCAAAAAGCGGATGGCTCAACGATCCGCGAAAGGAGCGTGAACGGGAAAAGATTGGCGGCGGCTTTTTCATTTTTCGCCGCGGCGGTCGCACGGGAAGGATCCGCCCCAGCAAGTGGCCTTTCGAGTATCGGAACCTGAAAGACGCCACCGATCGCGCGGACATACTGGCGCGCAGATTTCCGGGCGAAACTTTCATTGTTGTCGGAGAACTCGAAGCGGTGCATGTTAGCCCCGGTCCAACAGCGTCCGGGCCGGACGCACCCGGACGCCCGGACGGACGGAGAAAGGAGGAAAAGAAAAACGTTTAAAATCAGGGAATTATGGTGCCCCCACACGGACTCGAACCGCGGACCTACTGATTACAAATCAGTTGCTCTACCAGCTGAGCTATAGGGGCTCTGGGCGGTCGTTTAGTCAGTTTGCGCGCGCCGTGCAAGAGGGGAATTGATCTTTGTGTTTGGGTTTGAACACGACGTCATCCCAAGCTAGTTTGCCCCCACACAACTTCCGACGCTTGGAGCATTATGCAACTGGTTTTCCACACAGGAGCCCATTTCACAGAAGAAGAGCGATTGTTGAAGTGCCTGTTACGTAACAAGGAAGAACTCAGTGCGCGAGGGGTGTCGGTGCCGGGGCCGGGCAAGTACCGCAGGCTGCTGCGGCAGACCATGAGCGCTCTGGCCGAATCAGATGCTGCTGAAAACGCACGGGAAATCCTGCTGGATGCCATTCTCGATGATGAAACGGCGGACCGGGTCCTGTTGTCCAATGCGCATTTCTTCGGTGTGCCGAAAACGGCGGTGCGCAAGGGGCTGCTCTATCCCAGCGCGCCGGAGCGACTGGTGTATATGGCGAACATCTTCCGGGACGACCAGATCGAGCTCTTCATGGCGTTGCGCAATCCGGCGACGTTCTTGCCGGCCGCGTATGAAACCTCGCCGCAAGACGATCTGGCAAGTTTCATGGGCGGGGTTGATCCGCGCGCGGTGCGCTGGTCCGATACCTTGCTGCGCATTCGCGAAGCAGCGCCGGAGATCGCGATAACCGTCTGGTGCAATGAAGACGCGCCGCTGATCTGGTCGCAGATCATCCGGGAAATGGCCGGGTTCGACCATGGCGAAGAGATCATCGGAGGATTCGACCTGCTGCATGAAATCATGTTGCCCGAAGGAATGACCCGGTTCCGCGAGTATATGAAATCTCATCCCAACATGACGGAAATTCAGAAACGCCGGGTGATGGTCGCGTTCCTTGACAAATTCGCCATGGTTGAAGCCATCGAGGAGGAGTTGGACATGCCCGGCTGGACCGATGAACTGGTCGCCGAGATGACCCAGACCTACGACGAGGATGTGTTCGACATTGCGCGTATTCCAGGCGTGCAGCTGTTGTCGCCCTGAGCTATTCAGCCCTGCCGTAAAACCCGATCCGCTCTTCCCGCGTGAAGGTCACGCCCGGACGGTCGTAGTAGGTGAAAACCGCGATGATGCGGGGAACCTCCCCCTCCACCGGCGTCACGCGATGTGCCGTGTTCCTGCCCTTGAAGACATTAAGAGTGCCGGCTTCAGCCTTGAAGGATCTGACTTTTTCATCCTTTCCCCGCAGCAGGGCGGCAACCCCGTCGTAATTTGGGTCGTCTTGGGTCCGCAAATCCGAGCGATAAACGAAATCACCGCCGGCCAGGGGGGCCTGCAACAGCAAGGTGGTGGTGAACTGTGAGCGATCAAAGTGCCAGTTCAGCCCCCAGCCGTCGGGGTATCCCATCACATTGAACCGGGCGAGGGGATCGGGCATCGGATAGAGCGCCTGATGATCCATCGTGCGCGCGAGGAAATCCGCCAGCGGTCGCCAGGAATATATCGCGTCCACCGGCGTGCCGGCGCATTGGTCGGCACACAGGGTGAAATTTCGTGTCTCGACCTCGGCAAGGGCAGGGTGACCGGCGGGCAGCTCCGGCACCGGCCTGAAATAGATATTGTGGCGTCTGGCATGCGTAAAGGCGTGCTCTGCATTCAACCTGGGCGCCGCGAAGGCCACCGTTTCGGCAATCGCATCGGGCAACATGAAGCCTTCAAGGTTGAACATCCCGTCCTGCGCCAGATCCGCCTTGCAGCGGGCCACGAGGGCCGTGCAGGCTGGGCTGTCGGGCCGGTGCAGCGGATATCTTTCAAGATCGATGGCCGGGAACATGCGGTGGTCCTTTCTGTCTGGCAAAAAGGGAACGCCATGCCCGGCGCCGCGTCAATAAGCTTTCCGCGTCGGCATTTATCGGCGAGCCGCGTGTCACAGGGCGACGGCCTGGCCTGTTTCGGCGGACCGTTGCGCCGCCATACCCATGCGAACCGCCCAAAGCCCGTCATCAAAAGACACGTCCGGCACCGGTCTCTCGCCCCGCATGACCTCCAGAAACCGCTGGTGCTGGTAGAAGGTTGAGCCGTTGTGATCCCCGGCCGCCAGCAGGGCAGGGTCGACGGGGACCTCCTGCGTTGTGGGGCGTTTCGGGGTGCGTGGGCTGATTTCCAGCACAGGTGTCGGGGCCGGCCCAAGATCAGCGGGCCAGAACCGGGTGGGGCCGGGGACAAAGGCCTCGATCTTACCCGCGGGGCCGACAGCGGAAATCACTTCCTGGTAGCGCGCGCCCTCGGCAAACATGCATAATTCGAGCATCGCCCGCGCGCCACCTTCGAAGTCCACGATGACGTAGCCATTGTCGAGAATGTCAGGTGCGCCATCGTCGTAGCTTTCGTCGAGGTGGTTCACGTCCTGCCCCGCGCTGGCCATCACGCGGACAGGATTGGTGCCGATGATCAGGCGCATCAGGTCGAAGAAATGGCAGCATTTCTCCACCAGCGTTCCGCCGGTCTGCCGGTTGAACCTGTTCCAGTTGCCGACCTTGTTCAGAAAGGGAAACCGGTGTTCCCGGATCGTCAGCATTTTCGTGCCGCCCGTGGCATTTTCTGTGTCGCGCAGCATGGCGGCGATGGGCGGCATGTATCGGTACTCCATCGCCACCCAGATCGGGGCCGGGTAGCTGGCGGCAATTTCCGTCAGGCGGGGAATGTCCTCGGGCTGCGTCAGCAGTGGTTTTTCCACCAGAAGCGGCAGGGGCCGCGTGGCGGCGATCTGTGCCATCTGGTCGGCATGGCAATGATTTGGGCTGGTGATCACCAGGCAATCCAGCGTGTCATCCGCGAGCAGTGCCTCCAGCGATATCGCGAAGCGCGCCTGCGGTGCGAGAGGGGCCGCGATCTCGCGCATGCCCGCATCCGGCTCGTAGATACCTGTCACGGCGGTGTCGGGCAGAAGGGCGATATTCTTGAGATGCTCTTGCCCCATCATGCCGCAGCCGATCAGGCCGTATCGCGTTGTCTTGGTCATTTGGATGTCCTTACTTCAGCCGCTGCACGTAGACGGCTTTGGTCGTATCGAACCACGTGCGTGAGAATTCAATGGGGTGGGGCTGGTCTGACCAGCTGAACCGCTCGATGTAGCCGCTCGTGGTGCCCGGGCTCCCGAAACCGGGCGGAGTCCAGTCGGGCAGTTTGCCGATGCTGACCCGGTCTTCGGCGCGTGTGATCCAGAAGTTCAGCCGTTTGAGGTAGGTCTGGTAAAGGGAATCAGACAGCATTTCGCTGCTCAGTTCGCCGACACTGGCATCCAGCCAGATCTCCTCCACCGCGATTGCTACATCATTCAGGTAGCGCTGCCGACGGATGCGTGTCGCACGCGGGCTGGCACCGAATTGCGGCAGGTCGGCCGACTTTTCCTGGCAGCGGGCCGACAGGATCCGCGCGGTGGGCAGGCCGCCGCCGGACATAAGCTCCAGCCGGAACATCGCGTAGACGCCCGCCGCCTTCGCCGACTTCTGAATATAGTTGCCCGACCCCTGTACGCGGCGCAGCAGGCCTTTGCTTTCCAGATCTGCCAGCGCTTTGCGCAGGGTGCCGATGGAGGTGTTCAACGATACCGCCATTTCACGCTCCGGCGGCAGGCGCTCGCCATCCAGCAGGCGGCCCGCATCTATGTCCCGGATGAGCAGTTCGCTCAGCTGGATGTACTTCGGCAGGGCGTTGGCGTTCTGCTGTGGGGGAGCCATGATCCGGAAGGCCGTGAATTAAAATTGATACACCATTGATCTACCATGTTGCGAATGCTATTCAAGAGGAAATCAACACCGTTCGTACAAAGGGAAATACATGACGATCGTGCCGGTAACCTCAGGCGATCTGGACGCGGCAGAAGTCTCTTGGTTTTCGGCGCTTTGCTCGGATGACTACCAGTTTCTTGGCGTGCCGGATGGCGATCTGCGCTCATCTTGGAAGCACTGCTCGGACATTGTCAAAACAGCCGAAGCACAGGGATTTCGCAATATCCTGTGCCCGTCATCCTACCAGGTCGGGCAGGACACGCTGAGCTTCGTGGCAGGTTGTGCGCCCATCACGTCCAAGATCAACCTGCTGGCCGCGGTGCGCTGCGGTGAAATGCAGCCGATCATGCTGGCCCGCACCATTGCCACCCTCGACCATATGCTCGAAGGCCGGTTGACGGTGAATATCATCAGTTCGGACTTTCCCGGCGAGAAGGCCGACAGCACCTATCGCTATCAACGCTCGCGCGAGGTGGTGGAGATTCTCAAGCAGGCGTGGACCCGGGATGAGATTGATCATCAGGGCGAGGTCTACCAGCTGGAAAAAGTGACCTCTGACCCGGCGCGGCCGTATCAGACAGGGGGGCCGTTGCTCTATTTCGGGGGGTATTCGCCCGCCGCGCTGGATCTGTGCGCCGAACATTGTGACGTTTACCTGATGTGGCCCGAACCCAAAGACGCAATCGCGGGCCGCATGCAAGCGGTCCACGCGCGGGCCGCCGAAAAGGGCCGGACGCTGGATTACGGGTTGCGGGTGCATATGATCGTGCGAGACACCGAGGCCGAGGCGAAGGAATACGCCGATTACATCGTCTCCAAGCTGGATGACGACTATGGCCGCAAGATCCGCGAGCGGGCGTTGGATTCCACCTCGCTTGGTGTGTCGCATCAGTCCAAGAACCGCGATATCGCGGATGAGTTCGGATACGTCGAGCCACATCTGTGGACGGGGGTTGGCCGGGCGCGCTCCGGGTGCGGCGCGGCGCTTGTCGGCTCTGCCGACCAGGTGCTGTCGGAAATCGAAGCCTACCGGAAAATGGGCATCCGGGCCTTCATCTTCTCTGGTTACCCGCATATCGACGAAGCAGAGCATTTCGGCCGTCTGGTCATGCCGCACCTTAAGACCTGCTCTCTGCCGGAAGCTTACGGACGCGTCCCCGCATCGGCGCCAAACACACCTCTGGCCGCAGGAGAACGCCGCTGATGGATCGTGTCGCCCTTTCCGAAACCATCGACTTCAGCCGCATCGTTTACGGCATGTGGCGTCTGGCGGATGATCCTGACACCTCGCCCGCCCATGTCCGCGCCAAGATTGACGCCTGTCTTGCGCAGGGCATCACGACCATGGATCAGGCCGACATCTACGGCGGTTACGCGGCCGAAGAGGTGCTGGGGGCCTGCCTCAGGCAAAGCCCCGATTTGCGTGACCAGCTGGAGATCGTGACAAAGTGCGACATCGTTGCGCCCATCGGCAAATATTCGGACAGGAGGGTAAAGTATTATGACACCTCTGCCGCACATGTTCGCGCATCGGTCGAGGCTTCTCTGACCCACATGGGGATCGAGCAGATCGACCTTTTGCTCATTCACCGTCCTGACCCGATGATGGATGCCGCCGAAACCGGTGGCGCGCTGGATGACCTGATCGGGAGCGGCAAGATCCGCGCCGCCGGTGTGTCCAACTTCCGCCCGTGGGACTGGGATTTGCTGCAATCCACCATGCAGAACCGCCTCGTGACCAATCAGATAGAGCTATCGCTGGCGGCGCGCGACAGCTTTACGAACGGTGATCTGGCGCATTTGCAGCAGCACAAGATCAGCCCGATGGCGTGGTCGCCTTTGGGCGGCGGCAGCCTGATGACGGGAAACAGCCCGGTGGCGGCGAAAATGGATGCTGTTGCGGCCATGCAGGGGGTCGATCGGGCGGCGGTGGCCGTGGCGTGGTTGCTGGCGCATCCGGCGACCATCCTGCCAGTGATGGGCACCAACACCCTGTCGCGGATCGCAACCTTCAGCGACGCGCTGACAGTCGAGATGGACCGCGAAACCTGGTTCGAACTCTATGAGGCCGCTAACGGCCAGGAGGTGCCATGATGGCCGATGGATCACGACAATTGACTCAGATGCGCCAGTTCATGCCTGGCGCCGAAACCCAGCGCCAGTTTCGCGACGCCCTTGGCCAGTTCACCACTGGTGTGACGGTGGTGACGGCGCAAACCGCGCAGGGGCCTATCGGGATGACCGCGAATTCATTCTCCAGCATTTCAATGGATCCGCCGCTGGTCATGTGGAGCCCGGCAAAATCCTCCAGCAGATACGCGCATTTCGCGGCCGCCAAGCATTTTGCGATTCACGTGATGGCCTCGGAGCACGAGGAAATCGCGATGGGTTTTGCCCGCTCCGCGCAGGCCTTCGACGGGCTGGACGTACAACTGAACGCGCAGGGTGTGCCGTTGCTGGGCGACTGTCTGGCCCGGTTCGAATGCAGCACATATCAAATTCACGACGCAGGCGATCACGCGATTGTCCTGGGCCGCGTCCTGTCAGCCGCTTCCCGGGAGGGGGAGGCGTTGATTTTTTGCCAGGGGCGTTTCAGAGCGTTTGACAAAAAGGCCTGAAAGGCCAACGAATGAAACGTGCAGGGAAAACCTGCGCGGTGCGATCCGGAATACCCGGGCGTAAGGGAGGAGGCTCCGACAATGGGAGCATTGCTGGCGGTGATGACACCGCTCCGGCTGGTCAATGAGGCCCTGCTGACGCTGGGCCGGGCTATTGGTGTGTTTGCGGTGGCCGCGATGGTCGTCGCGATCCTCATTCAGGTTTTCTACAGGTACGTTCTGAACAACGCGCTTCCGTGGCCGGACGAAGCTGCGCGGTTCTGCATGTTGTGGATGACCGGGCTGATGGCCCCCACGGCCTTCCGGCGCGGCGGTTTCGTGGCCATTGATACGCTGATCCGGTTGCTGCCGACGCGCGTTGGTGCCCTGATCAGCTTGTTGTTGCTGTTCGTCAGCCTTGGCGTTCTGGTGGTCGCGGTGGAGATCGGATGGTCGGAGGTCACTGGCTTTGCAGGGAAATTCGCGACCGCCTCGCTCTATGTGCCAACCGATTTCGCCTTCGAGAGCTGGTTGCGGGTCCCGCGCAGCTGGATGATGGCGTCCCTGCTGGTGGGCATCGTGTTGCTGATCTCGGTGAATATCGAGCTGATCCTGCGGGCGTTGGTGAGAATGATGGGGGGCGGGGATCATCTGCCCGCCATCTCCCTCGAAGAACAGGTGGGAGCTGAATAATGCTGGTCTGGTTCCTGCCGCTTTTCCTTGTGTTCCTGATGATCGGCCTGCCGGTGTTTTTCGGCCTTCTGGCCGCGCCCGGCATCCTGCTGTGGCTCAATGGTCAGGAAAATGACATCACCCTGCTGTATCGCAACCTTTACAATGGGATGGACAGCTTTCCGCTGATGGCGATCCCGTTCTTCATGCTCGCGGGCGAGCTGATGAACCGGGGCGGCATCACGATGCGCCTTGTGGAGTTTTCCCAGGCGATGATGGGCCACTTCCGCGGGGGTCTGGCGCATGTAAACATCCTGTCCTCGATGCTCTTTGCAGGGCTGTCGGGATCGGCTGTTGCGGATACCTCCGCCCTGGGGTCCATGCTGATCCCCGCGATGGAGAAGCAGGGCTACACCCGGCGGTTCGCGGCGGCCATCACGGCGGCCAGCTCGGTGATCGGTCCGATCATTCCGCCCTCCGGCATCATGATCATCTACGCCTATGTCATGGGAGAAAGCGTGGCGGCCCTGTTCCTTGCGGGGATCGTGCCGGGTGTGCTCGTGGGTCTTGGCCTGATGCTGATGGTCAAGTTCCAGGCGGATAAATACGATTTTCCGGTCGCTACCAAGAAGCACTCGTGGGGGGAACGCGGGCAGGCCAGTCTCAAAGCGTTCTTTCCGCTGATGACGCCGGTGATCATTCTGGGCGGTATTCTCGCCGGTGTCTTCACCCCGACCGAAGCCGCGGCCGTCGCTGTCGCTTACGCGCTTTTCATCGGCATCTTCGTCATGCGCACGCTCAAGCTCGGCGACCTGCCGGATGTGCTGAACCGCGCGGGCATCACCTCGGCGGTCGTGCTGCTGCTGGTGGGCGCCGCCATGGCCTTCAAGACCGTTGTCAGCCTGAGCCACGCGCCAGAGGCGATGGCAGAGTTTGTGCTGAGCCTGACGAGCAACCCGCTCATTCTGCTGTTCCTCATCAACCTGTTGCTCTTCGTGGTCGGTATGTTTCTTGATGCCGGCCCGGCGATCATCATTCTCGGTCCCATCCTTGGCCCGATCTTCGTCAGCCTCGGCGTTGACCCGATCCATTTCGCGATCATCATGAGCGTGAACCTCACCGTGGGGTTGGCGACACCGCCCATGGGCCTGGTGCTCTTTGTCGCCTCGTCGGTCTCGGGTGAGCGGGTGGAGACGATCTCCAAGGCGATCCTGCCGTTTCTCGCGGTCGAGGTGGTGGTGATTTTCCTCATTACCTATGTCCCGGCAATATCCATGACAATCCCGCGACTGACGGGCTTTGCAAATTAACTGAAATCCAAAGGGAGAAAGCTTAATGCTGAAAAAAACGCTGAAAACACTGACCGTTGCGGCCATGCTGGCCGGATCGGCGATGGCGGCGGCCGCGGCAGATTACACGATCCGCGCCACTGCCAATTCCAACGAAAACGATGAAGACTACGACGGCCTCATCGTTTTCAAGAACTACGTCGAAGCAGCCTCTAACGGCGCAATCGAAGTGGAGCTCTTTATTGGCACGCAGCTTTGCGGTAACGGCGCGGAATGCCTTCAGGGTGTGGCTGACGGCACCGTGGATGTTTATATTTCCACGTCCGGCGGGGCGTCCGGCATCTTCCCTTACGTGCAGGTGCTTGATCTGCCCTATCTGATGGCCGACGACCGCATTGCAGAAGCTGTCCTGACCGGGGATTTCACCCGCAAGCTGCGCGCCATGGCGCTGGAGGACTCCGGCGACACGATCCGCCTGATGACGATCGGCAACACCGGCGGATGGCGCAACTTTGCCAATACCAAGCGCCGCGTGGCCGAGCCTGCGGATATGGCGGGCCTGAAAATCCGCACCGTGGTTGCCGACCTGCCGCAAGAGCTTGTGAAGGCCCTTGGGGCCGCGCCGACACCGATCCCGTGGCCGGAGCTCTTCACCTCGTTCCAGACCGGCGTGGTCGAAGGGTCCAAGAACGGCATCACCGACATCATGGGGATGAAATTCCCCGACGCGGGCCTGAAGTACGTCACCCTGGACGGGCATGCCTACATGGGCGCGCTATGGTGGATGAACAACGCCAAGTTCAAGGAGATGCCGGAAGATCTGCGCCGGGTGATCGTCGATGGTTTCAGCGCGTTGCAGCAGGCGACCTTTGCCTCGCCCAAGCGTAAATCCATTGCCGCTTACGAGCAGTTCGTGGCGGAAGGTGGCGATCTTTACGTGCCGACACCCGAACAGAAAGCCGCTTTCAAGGACTCCGCGGCACCGGTTTATGACTGGTTCAAAGGCAATGTCGGGCGGGGCGAGGAAGTGTTCGACGCGCTGACCACCGCCGTGGCCGAGGCCGAAGCAGAGGTCAATGCCGCCCGGGCCGCAGACCTCAACTGATCAGGGTCGGGGCGGCATGTGTTCTGTCGCCCCGCCTTTACCGAAACGGATACATCCAGACCTTGTAGTCGGCCACCAGGACATGCGCTTTCCCGATTTCCTCAGCCGTCATTTTCTTGACAACCTCTTCAAGACTGATCGCCGCGTCGGGGTCACCGCCGATGGCCGAGAGCGTGTACCACATGTAGGCGCGCACCAGATCAGGGCTGGGCAGCCCGCGCCCGACCTCGTAGTACCAGCCGACACCGGATTGCGCGCCCGGGTGCCCCTTCATCGCCGACCGCAGGTACCATTCGAACGCCCGCTGGTCGTCGCGCGGCACCCCGAGGCCCATCGCGTACATCACACCGATCAGTTCCTCCGCGTCGGCGTTGCCGGACCGGGCCGCTGGCCACAGCGCGTCGTAAGCCTCTTCGAAACGACCCTCTTCCATCATGTCGCGCGCCGCTTCGATCTCCGCAAGGGCCGGGGTCGCAAGCATGGCGCAGGCAAAAAGTATCGCGCGCATGGGGTTGTCTTCTCCTGTTTTGCCACGGCGGTCGGGGCGGGGGATCTGCCGCCTGCCTTGACCCCGTCGGACTTCTTGCAATTCGATCAGGATCAGGCCGCGTTGGGTCATGCCCTGTTCTACGATACCATCCTGTCGGGCAACCGCAATATTGCCTGCGCGCATTGTCACCACCCCGATTTCGGCACCGGCGACGGGCTGTCGCTGGGCATCGGCGAGGGTGGCAGCGGGCTCGGCCCGGAGCGGACGCCGGGGCAGGGGGCGTCCCGGATTGCCAAACGCATTCCGCGCAACGCGCCGGGATTGTGGAACCTCGGCGCGCGTGATCTGCAGGTGATGTTTCATGACGGGCGGCTCAGCCGGTCTGAGATTTTCGGCAACGGGTTCAATTCGCCCGCCGAGGAGTGGTTGCCCGGCGGCCTGAACTCACTGCTTGCCGCGCAGGCGCTGTTCCCGCTGGTCGCCCAGTTTGAAATGGCCGGCAATCCGGGCGAGAACGAAATCATCGGCGCCGTCCATGACCGGATCGATGCGGCATGGCCGATCTTAGCAAAACGCGTGCGCACCCATCGCGACTACGGGGTCCGGTTTGTCGCGGCCTTTGACCATATCGAAACGGCGGAGCAGGTCACGATTGTCGAGATCGCCAATGCCCTTGCCGCCTTCATGGCCATTGAATGGACGAGCATTGACAGCCCGTTCGACCGCTATCTGGCGGGTGACCGGTCGGCGCTGACGGCAGAGCAGGCAGAAGGCATGAGGCTGTTTTACGGCAAGGCGGGCTGTGACAACTGCCATGCGGGATCGCTTTTGTCGGATCAGAAGTTCCATGCCCTTGGGCTACCGGCCTTCGGCCCGGGACGCACACGCATGTTTGACCCTTACGCGCGGGACGTCGGGCGGATGGGGGAAAGCAACCGGCTTGAGGACGCCTACGCTTTTCGCACCCCAATGCTGCGCAACGTGGCGCTGACGGCACCCTATGGGCACAACGGCGCTTATCCGACTTTGGAGGCGATGGTCCGGCACCATTTGGACCCGCAGGCGGCACGGCAACGCTGGCAGCCGCAGGATGCCCATTTGCCACCGGTCCCCTGGTTGGCCGCAACCGATTTCGTGATCCGGTCGGACGCGCGCGAGATGGCGCGCCAGGCACGGGCGACGCCAAGGCAACGGGTGTCACTCGACGAGGTGGAAATTGCCCGGATTATTGCCTTTCTGGAAAGCCTGACAGGGACGACGGTCAACACTACGCCCTTCGGGGTGCCGCTGTGGTTCACCCCCTGAAGCTTACCGTGCAAGCGCCTGAGCGAGGGCGTGGTAAGAGGCTTTTGGGGTGCGGGTCAGCGTGTCGAAATCCACATGGATCAGACCAAACCGCTTCTCGTAGCCCAAGGCCCATTCGTAATTGTCCATGAGCGACCAGAAGGTGTAGCCCGCCAGCGGCACACCATCGGCCATCGCCCGCCGGGCCGCACTGATATGCGCATTCAGATAATCGATGCGCGCCTGATCGGGAACGCCCACCTCATCCGGGTTCGCCATGCCGTTTTCGGTAATGTAAAGCGGCAGACCGCTGGTGTAAGTCTCATGCACCCACGTCAGGAAGTAATGCAGCCCGTCGGGGTAAATTTCCCAGCCCATCTGGGTTTTGGGCAAGGGGCCGGGGACCTCTTCGTGTGACGGCCAGGGGCCGTCATTGGGCGCGATCCGCTTGCAGGTGTAGTAGTTCAGGCCGCACCAGTCGAGAGGCTCTCCGATCAGGTCGAAATCATCCTCCCAACCTTTGGGCATATGGGGCGCGAGACCCTGCATCACATCCTCCGGGTAAGCGCCTTTGAACAGTCCGCCAAGGAAGAACCGGTTGTAATAGCCGTCATAAAGCTGCGCGGCCTGAGCCGCCTCGGGGCTGGCATCCGCAGGGTGCGCGTATTCGAAATTACAGACCGCGCCGAGGTTTTTCACTCCAAGCGCGCGCATCGCCTGAATGGCGCGTCCGTGCCCGGTCAGCACGTGATGCATCGCGTGGGCGGTAGCGCGGATGTCACGCAAGCCGGGCGCGTGGTGCCCCATGAAATGCGACAGCCATCCCACGCACCACGGCTCGTTGATCGGGGCCGCGCTGAACACCCGGTCGCCGATCCGTTCCATGATCACCGTGGTGAAATCGGCAAACCAATAGGCAATGTCGGGATTGCGCCAGCCCCCGAGGTCGGCGAGGGGCACCGGCAATTCCCAGTGATAAAGCGTGACCATCGGGTTCAGCCCCCGGGCCAGCAACCCGTCGACCAGCCGGTCGTAGAAATCCAACCCGTCCGCATTGGGCGTGCCGCGACCCTCGGGCAGCACCCGCGCCCAGCTGGTGGAAAACCGGTAGGCGTCGAGGCCCATCGCCTGCATCAGGTCGAGGTCTTCTTCCATCCGGTGGTAGTGATCACAGGCGATATCCCCGTTTTCCGCCCGCACGACATTGCCCGGCGTGGCGGCGAAAGTATCCCAATGGGTTTTGCCCGCGCCGCCGTAGCTGTGGCCTTCGATCTGGTAGCTGGACGTCGCTGCGGCGAACTGGAACCCTTGCGGAAAATCCGATCTGCTGAAATTCATGGTGTTCCTCACACAGACGACAAAAGGGGGCCGGTGGACGTGCCGATGACCAGTTCCGCATCCCACAGTTCGGTTCTCAACTCGGGCGTGGCTGAATTGATCTGCTCGATCAACATCTCCGCACAGCGCCGCCCGGCGTTGCGCACCGAGGAGCGCATCGCGGTGAATATCGGCGCGTCACAGCCGTTGGGCAGGTAGGAGATCTCGTCATCGTAACACAAGACAGAGATATCGCGCCCCATCTTGAGCCCGCGTTCTTCCAGCGCGCGCCGAATGCCCAGGGCCGGCACAATCGACGATGTGACAAGCGCGGTCGGGGGGCTGTCATTTTCCAGCAGGTCAAGCGTTGAGGTATATCCGTAGGGCTCGTTCATCTCGCCCGAGCGCATGATCGTTTCGTCCGCCGCGATACCCGCCGATCTGAGGGCGGAGAGATACCCGTCGCGGCGACGCTGCGCGAAATCCATCCGCTCCTGCCCATTGATCAGACCGATGCGGTGATGGCCGAGGTCCAGCAGATATTGGGTGCCGGTCTCGATTGCGCGGGTATTGTTCACATCCAGCCAGGAATAGGGCGTCGTCACTTCGGATGCGCGCCCGTGTACGAGAAAAGGGATATCGAGATCGGCCAAAAAGGCGATCCGCGGGTCATTGCGCGCAGGTGAATGCACGATGATACCATCCACGGCCCCCTTTTCCGCAACGCCGCGATAGGCGCTCAGCTCGTCTTCATCACGCACCACAGACAAGGACATGTTATAGCCATGGGTGGAATAGACCTCGCCCGCGCCGGCGATGAAATCCGCAAAGACGATGTTGACCATCTCGCTTTGTTTCGAAAACGGAATGATGTGTCCGATGGACATTGCACGCCCGGTCGCCAGCGTCCGTGCACGGATGTTCGGCCGGTAGTTATAGAGGCGGGCAGCATCCGCCACCCGCTTGCGGGTTGCCTCGTTGACTTCCGGATACCCGTTCAAGGCGCGGCTCACGGTCGTTTGAGACAGGTTCAGTCGTTCGGATAGTTCGCGTAAATTCATGAATGTCGATTGTCTCTGTTCGCACCTTTTGCCGGAGCAGCCTAGGCAGCGATTGGCCTCAGGTCAAAGCGGAAACACCCCGCGCATCTGGTAACCCGCGTAGCGTGTTGATTCATTTCGTGAAACCTAACCATAAGTTGACAGTTTCGCAGCCTTAGGTCACTTTTCTGCTATCCAAAGCGCTTTGAAGTGATTCTTTGCGCTCTAAATTGGGCAAGCTAGTGGTGCGTAAAACGCCACATCGGGAGGAAATGATGAACGCAAGATTTTATGCTGGTGCTGCGGCACTGGCTCTTTTCGCAGGGACTGCACACGCGGATGGGCACCAGCCATTTGCCGTGGGAGAGGGCGATTTCAACTGGGACAGCTATCAGGCTATCGCCGATGCCTATGACCTGACCGGTCAGACCGTCGAGATCACCGGCCCCTGGACCGGCAATGAAAAAGAGAAGGTCGACAAGGTCTTTTCCTATTTTACCTCCGCTACCGGCGCCACGGTGAATTATTCAGGCTCCGATAGCTTTGAGCAGGACATCGTGATCTCCGCCCGTTCAGGCTCCGCACCCAACCTTGCCGTTTTCCCGCAGCCCGGGCTCGCGGCCGATCTGGCAAGCCAGGGGTTGCTGACACCGCTGCCCGATGGCTCCGCCGACTGGATCAGGGACAATTATGCTGCCGGCCAATCCTGGGTCGATCTGGGCACCTACGCGAATGCCGAGGGTCAGGAAGACACCTACGGCCTGTTCTACCGTGTCGACGTGAAATCGCTGGTCTGGTATTCGCCCGAAGCCTTTGACGAAGCGGGCTATGACATCCCCGAAACCATGGAAGAGCTCAAGGAACTGACAGATATCATCGTGGAGGAGGGCGGCACCCCGTGGTGCATCGGTCTGGGTTCCGGTGCGGCAACCGGCTGGCCCGCAACGGACTGGGTCGAGGAGATGATGCTGCGCACGCAGCCGCCCGCCGACTATGACGCATGGGTCGCCAATGAGATGAAGTTCAATGATCCCAAAGTGATCGCCGCGATGGAAGAGTTCGGCTACTTTGCGCGTAATGACGATTATGTCGACGGTGGTGCGTCAGCCGTGGCGAACACCGACTTCCGCGACAGTCCGGCGGGCCTGTTTTCCATTCCGCCGAAATGCTACATGCACCGTCAGGCGTCCTTCATCCCGGCCTTCTTCCCCGAAGGCACGACCGTGGGTGAGGATGTAGATTTCTTCTACTTCCCGGCCTATGCGGAAAAAGATCTCGGGAAACCGGTGCTGGGGGCGGGCACGCTTTTTGCCATCACCAACCCGTCGGAAGCGACAAATGCGTTCATCGAGTTCCTGAAGGCGCCGATTTCGCATGAGCTGTGGATGGCGCAGGGTGGCTTCCTGACGCCGCATGCGGGTGTCAATACCGCGACCTATATCGAGGATAGCCTGCGCGCGCAGGGCGACATTCTGCTGAACGCCACCACCTTCCGGTTCGACGCATCAGACCTGATGCCGGGAGAGATCGGGGCCGGGGCGTTCTGGACAGGTATGGTCGATTACACCACCGGTGCCGATGCTGCGGACGTGGCCAAGGGCATTCAGGACCGCTGGGACGCGATCCAATAGTCTGACATCCGGCAGACCGGGCAAATGCTCCGGTCTGCCTGACACAATCATCGCGTTTCGGGGGAGGAATTTGCCATGTCACCACTGGTTCAGGGCATCATAACGGTCATTATTGGCGTTGGTGGCTGCGTTGGGTATTTTTTCCTGTCCAACCTGATCCTCGACAAGGTCATTTTTCCGGCGCGCGGCGACAATCCGGGGATCAACATCAACCGCGCCAATCTGGTGCGCCCATGGTTGTTCCTGTTCCCGGCGATGGCCGCCTTGGGGCTTTATCTGGTCTACCCGGTTGTCGGCTCGTTCTGGCGGTCGCTGTACAACCGGTCCGGCGATGAGTTCATCGGCTTTGGCAATTACACCACGATGTTCTCGGATGACGGGTTCCAGACCGCGCTGTTCAACAACTTCCTTTGGGTGCTGGTGGTGCCCGCTTCGGCCACCTTCTTTGGCCTGCTGGTGGCGCAGCTGACCGACCGGCTCAAATGGGGCAATATCGCCAAGTCGCTCATTTTCATGCCGATGGCGATTTCCTTCGTCGGGGCCTCGCTGATCTGGAAATTCGTCTACGCCAACAACGCGGATATCGGGCTGATCAACGCCATTCGCGACTTCTTTGGCGCATCGGAGCCGCTCGACGTGCTCCAGCTGCGGTTCTGGAACAATTTCTTCCTGATGTTCATCCTGGTCTGGATCCAGACCGGCTTTGCCATGGTGATCCTCTCGGCGGCGCTGCGCGGCATTCCGGAAGAGACCATCGAAGCCGCGATCATCGACGGCGCGAACCCTTTCCAGGTCTTTTTCAAGATCAAGGTGCCGCAGATCATGGGTACCATCGTGGTGGTCTGGACGACGATCACCATTCTCGTGCTCAAGGTTTTCGACATCGTCTACACGATGACCGGGGGCAATTTCGGTACTGAAATCCTGCCCAGTTACATGATGTCCTACATGTTCCGCGACGACGGGCGCGCCACCGCGGTGGCCTTCGTGATCATGATCATCGTCTTGCCGGTGATGGTCTGGAACATCCGCCAAGCCCGCGCTGAAATGCGCTGAGAGGAGAGAGATCATGGAAAATATCGCAGGTACAAAATCTTCTCTGAGCTGGGTCGTGAACATCTCGGTCATTCTGCTGGTGGTGATCTGGCTGATCCCCACGGTCGGGCTTTTGGTGTCGTCGTTCCGGGACCGGGACCAGATCTCGGCGTCCGGGTGGTGGCTGTCTCCCTTCGCGGTGGAGCAGAACTTCCAGGCAAAGATCCCGGCGGCGGATGTGCGGCAGGATGGCGATTTCTTTGTCATCGAGGGCAATATCTTCTCGGGCGGTGAGGGCGAAGTCATCCGCTTCGGCGGCGCGCGGTCCAACCCCACGGCAAATGCTGCGGGAGAAACGGCGGAGCTGACCCGCGACCGCAGCCTGACCCTTCAGGCAAACGGCGATTTCGTGTACCGCTCGCCCAGGGAAATCAAGCGAGACCCGAGTGTCTATTATTCGACGGCAACGCCGCCTGAATTCTCGATGGACAACTATGAAACCATCATGTTTTCCAACAACATGGACATCGCCTTCATCAACACGCTGACGGTGACGATCCCGGCGACGATCATCCCGATCCTGATTGCGGCCTTTGCTGCCTACGCCCTCGCGTGGATGGATTTCGCCGGACGCGGGCTGCTCATCGCCATGGTGGTTGGATTGCTGGTGGTCCCCTTGCAATTGGCGCTGGTGCCGCTCTTGCAGTTCCACAACAAGATCGGGATCGGGCAGAGTTTCCTCGGCATCTGGATGGCGCATACCGGGTTTGGTTTACCGCTCGCGATATACCTGTTGCGCAACTACATGGTGGGCCTGCCGCGCGACATCATCGAGAGCGCCAAGGTCGACGGGGCCACGGATTTTCAGGTTTTCACAAAGATCGTGCTGCCGTTGAGCTTCCCGGCGCTGGCCTCCTTTGCGATCTTCCAGTTCCTCTGGACGTGGAACGATCTGCTGGTGGCCAAGGTCTTCCTGCCGTCGAATTCCGAAAGCTGGGTGATGACCGTCAAGATCGCCGACGACCTGCTGGGTTCGCGCGGCGGGGACTGGGGTATTCTGGCGGCCGCCGCCTTTATCTCCATCGCGGTGCCACTGATCGTTTTCTTCACAATGCAACGTTATCTCGTGCGCGGTCTGCTGGCCGGGTCCGTTAAATAGAGAAAGCCTCGTTCCATGACAAAAATGGACGCTATCGACATGCACAAACCCTATGACACCACGGATAAGGACTGGTGGCGCGGCGCGGTGATCTACCAGATTTATCCGCGCAGCTTCCAGGACAGCAACGGGGACGGGATCGGTGACCTGATCGGTATTTCACAGCGCATGGGCTATATTGCGTCGCTGGGCGTGGATGCGATCTGGATCTCGCCCTTCTTCACCTCGCCGATGAAGGATTTCGGCTATGACGTCAGTGACTATTGCGACGTCGACCCGATGTTCGGCACCCTGGCGGATTTCGATGTGGTGGTGGAAGCCGCGCATCAGCACGGGCTGAAGGTGATGATCGACCTGGTGTTGAGCCATACATCCGACCAGCACCCGTGGTTTCAGGAAAGCAAGAGCGGACGCACCAACCCGAAATCAGACTGGTATGTTTGGTCGGATCCGAAACCCGATGGCACGCCGCCCAACAACTGGCTGTCGATCTTCGGCGGGCCGGCCTGGCAATGGGACGCAGGCCGTGAACAATACTATCTGCACAACTTCCTTGTCGAGCAGCCCGACCTGAATTTCCATAACGACGACGTGCAGGATGCGATTCTCGCCACCACCCGCTTCTGGCTGGACCGGGGGGTTGACGGGTTCCGGCTGGACACCATCAATTTCTACTACGCCGACAAGGAGCTTCGCGACAATCCCGCCCTGCCGCCGGAACGGCGCAACGCCAACATCGCGCCGTCGGTGAACCCGTATAACCATCAGGAACACCTCTATTCCAAGAACCAGCCGGAAAACATCGGGTTTCTGAAACGCTTTCGCGCGCTTCTGGACGAGTATCCGGCATCCTCCTGCGTGGGCGAGGTGGGGGACGCGCAGCGCGGTCTGGAACTGCTGGGCCAGTACACCAGCGGGCCAGAGATGGTGCATATGTGCTACGCCTTTGAGTTCCTCGCCAAGACCAAGCTTGATGCGACGCGCGTCGCGCAGGTTTTCGAAGAACTGGACCGGGTGGCCAAGGATGGCTGGCCGTGCTGGGCCTTCTCCAACCACGACGTGCAACGCCACGCATCCCGGTGGGATCTGACCCCTCAGGCACAGCGCCTGTTTGCGACGATGATCATGTGTCTGCGCGGTTCGGTCTGCATGTATCAGGGCGAGGAACTGGGCCTGCCCGAAGCCGATGTGGCCTTTGAAGATCTGCAGGACCCTTACGGCATTGCCTTCTGGCCGGAGTTCAAGGGGCGCGACGGTTGCCGGACCCCCATGGTATGGGAACCTTCCAACCAGAACGGCGGTTTCTCTGACGGATTTCCGTGGTTGCCGGTCAGCCATGATCATCTCAACCGCTCCGTCAAGGCGCAGGAAGAGGAACCCAGCGCCATCCTGCATCACTACCGGCGGGCCATCGCCTTTCGGAAAGAATACCCCGCCTTGGTCAAGGGCGACCACGGTGGTGTTTTTGCGCATGGCGACGTGCTGGAATTCACACGTGAATATCAGGGGCAAACGCTGTTCTGCGCATTCAACCTGTCCGATACACCCTCGCTGCACGGCATGCCCGCGGGCGATTGGGTCACCATCGGGCATGAACTGGGCGGCGCCACGCCATCGCCGGACTACAAACTACATCTCGGGCCGTGGCAGGCCTGCCTTGCTTTGAAACAAGAATAACCCGCGTCTTGGGAGGGACACTGAAATGGCCAATCTGAATCTGACCGATGTGGGAAAATCCTATGGTGGCAGCGTCGAGGTGCTCAAAGACATCAATCTCGACATCGAGACCGGAGAACTGATTGTATTTGTCGGCCCCTCCGGCTGTGGCAAATCGACCCTGTTGCGCATGATTGCAGGGCTCGAAAAGATCACCGGTGGCGAACTGCTGATCGATGGGCAACGGATGAATGACGTGCCTCCCGCGCAGCGGGGCATCGCGATGGTGTTTCAGTCCTACGCGCTTTATCCGCATATGACCGTGCGCGACAACATGGCCTTTGCGCTCAAGCTGGCAAAGAAATCGGCGTCCGAGATTGATGAGGCCGTCAGCCGTGCGGCCAAGGTTCTGCAACTGGATGAATACCTCGACCGGCTGCCCAAAGCCCTGTCGGGCGGCCAGCGTCAGCGGGTGGCGATTGGCCGGTCGATCGTGCGTGACCCCAAGGTGTACCTCTTCGATGAGCCCCTTTCAAACCTCGATGCGTCGTTGCGCGTTGCCACGCGAATCGAAATTGCGCAGCTCAAAGAAAGCATGCCGAATTCGACGATGATCTACGTAACCCATGACCAGGTCGAAGCGATGACCCTGGCCAGCCGGATCGTGGTTCTGGCAAACAAGGGCATTGCGCAGGTCGGCACCCCTCTGGAGCTCTACGAGCGACCCGAGAACGAATTCGTGGCCCAATTCATCGGCTCTCCGGCGATGAACCTGCTGGCGGGGGAAATTGTCGAGACGGGCCAGACGACGAAAGTCAGAACCGACAGCGGCTCCGGGACCATCGTTGCCAACATCCCGACGCGCGACAGCGACAGGGGACAGAAAGTCAACGTCGGGATCCGCCCCGAAGACATGGTGACTGCCGAAACGGAAAACTATGCTTTTGCCGGGACGGTGGAAATTACAGAGGCGCTTGGCGAAGTCACACAGCTATATTTTGCGCAGTCGAATTCTGAAAGTGCGGCAATTATCGCAAAACTCCCCGGTATTCACACCGGTGTCCGTGGTAAAGAACTCAGGATGACGGCAGATCCGTCCAAAGTGCATCTTTTCGCCAACGGCCACTCGCTGTTGTACCGCGACGGATGACTTCGTAGTATGGTCAGTTAGCCATATTGGGTCCTTTCTGACCCGGGGTCTGGGGTTATTGGTGTGCTTTCGGTTCATTTTCGGCCGAAAGCTGGATTTACAGATCCACCTTTGTGGCATTAATCTATGCGCGTTTGGGGGGAAAGGATAAGGTTTTGGTTGCGAGTTACAGCACACTTTTGATCCTGCTGTGTCTTTTTCAAATTAAACACATGCTGGCAGACTATTTTCTGCAGACAAAGATCATGCTGGATGGCCGAGATCAGTATTTGCATCTCGGGCGGTTTTTACACGCCGGGGTTCATGCGCTCGGGTCACTGATTGCGTTTTTGCTGCTGGGCACACCGATCGGGTTCATCCTGCCCGTGGTTCTGTTGGAATGGGCGGTTCATTTCCACATCGACTGGTGGAAGGGGCGGCACACTGCCGACCAGCAACTGACCCCTGCGGATGCGGCCTACTGGCGGGCATCAGGGGTCGATCAGGCGTTGCATCAATTGACCTACGTCGGAATGATCTGGCTTTGGCTGATGGCCACCCAGACCGGTTGACCCGGGCCGTGCCTGCCTAGTCAGGGTGCCTGTGAGCGCTCATCGGATGAGCAGGGCCATCTGCCCGGCGTGCAGGACAGAGCGCACAGCCCCCACCTCGCTAAATATCTTGCCAATTGGATTTTTGATTAAAGTTGGTTAACGTAAGGTCATTGAATTTATGATTTTTGACTGAAGACTGCGGGGGAAAAGCTTGAAACTATTGCTTAAACTGCTTTGCGCGAAAGTGATCCCGGTAATTGTCGCCTGCAGCGCTTCCGCGGAGAGCCTGCCCGAGGCCGTGCGCTTTGCAGTCACCACGAACCCGGCCATCAAGGCGTCGCAGGCAGAGATGCGCGCCTCCGCCTTCGAGCTTCTCCAGCTCAGAGGGGAGTACGAGCCGCAGTTGATCCTTTCGGGCGAAACCGGGTGGCAAAGGGTGGATGATCCAAATTCGCTGTCGGTGGAGGACAACGACAGCACCAAGCCGCGCAATCAACTGGGATTGCGTGCGGAGGTGGTTCTGTTTGACGGATTCCGGCGGTCCAACCTCGTCTACGCCAATGCGGCGCGTGTCGATGGCAGCATTTTCCGCCTGCTCGACGCCTCCGAAACCATGGCCCTGAATGCGACAGAGGCATATATCGACGTCTACCGGCATCGCACGCTAATGACAGTCGCGCGGCGCAACGTGGCAAAGCACGTTGAAATCGGTCGGCGCGTGCGGGACCTGGTGCAGGGCGGGCGGCTGCCCTACAGCGATGAGCTGACCATTGACGACCGCATTCGGTCGGCGCGGCTGGCCCAGTTGGAGGTTGAACGCGCATTGCGCGACGCCAATGCGCGCTATGCCCGCGTGATCGGGCGGGCACCGTCCGGTGGCATGAGCATTCCGCTGGCACCGCCGCCACAATCGTTGAGCAGCCTGACGCAAAATGCGGTGACCAACAGCTACCGGGTTCAGTTTGCCCGGACACAGATTGATCAGACGCGGTTCCAGTCCGAGGTCGCACTGTCCACCAGGTATCCTCGGCTGACTTTGAACGCCGGCGTCGTGCGGGACATCAATCGCAATGGGGTCTCGGGCACGCGGTCGGATGAAACCATCGGGGTCGGGCTGCGGTGGACCTTGTATCAGGGCGGCCGACAGGCCGAGCGCCGCGCGCTGGCCGAACAGAACAGCCGCGCCATGGCGCAGCAGGCGGTGGCTGTGCGCAACGTGCAGGAGCTGGCCTCCCGCACGTGGAATTCCTACCGCACCAACGCCGAACGTGCCGCCCAGTTGAACGATCAGCTGCGTATCAACCGATTGATTGTCGAGGTCTACGGCGACGAATTCGAAGCCGCCAAGCGCACATTGCTGGATTTGCTGGAAGTGGAGCGCGCGCGTTTCAACGTCGAATTCGAGGCCGTGGGCGCTCAGGCGGGCCTTGCGTTCAGCACCTACCGTGCCCTGGCCGCACAAAGCCTGCTCGCGGCGCATTTCGGACTGGCGAAAAGTGACCTCGCGCTGCAACCGCAGTTCCAGGCGCGGGTCAAGGAGAACCCGACGGCCATTTTCAACGTGAACATCGAGCCACTGAAATGAGCGTTCATGACGGCACGGCCGCTGCGGCAGTGTCGATGGGGCAGGCAACGGCGTCGACAGCGGGCCGCGACGCGGACGACCCGCGACTGGCGCTGATCAAATGGCTGGCGGCGCATTTCGCAAGACCGTTCTCCGCAGCCGCGATCAACGCACGACTGCCGCAGGATGCCCGTTTTTCCGATCCGCAGGATCTGTCGCGGGCGCTTGCCACGATTGGCCTGAAGTCACGGCTGGTGCTGCGCGATCCTGACGCGATAGACGCAATTGCCCTGCCGTTCATCGCCTTTCGCCCCTCGGGTGGTCCGCTTGTCATCACCGGGTTCGGCAAGCGCGGGAAATCGGTTCAGACGCTTGATCCCGCGCGGGCTGAGTTGACGAAGGAAGTGCCGCTGCGACAGTTGCGGCGCGAAATCGGCCCGGAGCTGATGCTGGTCACACCTGCCGAGGACGGCACGCAGACAATGCTGTCACCGGATGTCATCGCGCATCAGGAACACAAAGGGCATTGGTTCTGGACCCCGGTGCGCGCCAACTGGGGCAACTGGGCGCAGATTCTGGTCGCCGCTCTCTTGCTGAACCTGATGTCTCTGGCCTTGCCGCTTTTCGTGATGAACGTCTACGACAAGGTCATTCCCAACCTTGCTTATGTGACCCTGTGGACGCTTGCAATCGGGGTCGGTATCGCGCTGTTGCTGGACCTGGTACTGCGCACGATCCGCGCCAACGTTCTGGAAAACATTGGCAGACGGGTTGACGTCAAGGTGGCCGCGTCGCTGTTCCGGCAGGCGATGAATGCACGGTTGTTGCACCGTCCGGGCGGGGCAGCGGGGATCGCCAGCACGATCCGGGATTTCGAGGTTGTGCGGGAATTCTTTGCCTCCGCATCCTTCGTCGCCGTCATCGATGTCTTGTTCATCGGTATCTTTGTGGGCGCATTGTTTTTCATCGTCGGGCCGATTGCCCTTGTGCCACTCGGCGCGGTGCCGGTAGTGCTGTTGATTGCCATTTTTGCTCAGCTACCGATCAGCCGCAGTGCGACGCGCGCGCAACAGATGGCGACCAAACGGCACGTGGTGCTGATCGAGGCGCTGTCGGGGGTCGAAACGATCAAGAGCCTGAATGCGGAGCCGGCCATGCAGCGGGAGTGGGAAAATGCCGTTGCGGCGTCGTCGCAGATCAACGGACGCACCAAGTTCTGGTCCAACGTGGCTGCCAACGGCACGATGCTGGTTCAGCAGGCAGTCTCCGTTCTGATCATCGTCTGGGGCGTGTTTCTGGTGGCGGAAGGGGCGATCACCATTGGTGGCCTGATTGCCGCCAACATACTGGCCGGTCGTGTCCTTGCCCCGCTGGGCACTATCGCCCAGACGATTTTCCGGGCGCATTACGCGCTGAAATCATTAGCGGCCCTCAACCGGTTCATGGCTTTGCCGGTGGATCATGCGCCCTCGCTCAAAAGCGACGCCCATATCACCCAAGGCGCCATTCTGGTTGATGCCGTGTCCCTGCGCTTTCCCGACAGCCAGCAACCGGCGCTGGACGGGCTGAGCTTTGCGGTGGGTGCCGGCGAATGTGTCGCCTTTCTGGGGCGTGTCGGATCCGGCAAGACGACAACCGGTAAACTGCTGGCAGGGTTGCTGCACCCCGACAGCGGCACCGTCCTGATCGATGGGATTGCGCAGGCACAATATGACCCGGCTGAATTGCGCCGGGGCATCGGCTACCTGCCGCAGACGCCGGAGCTGTTTACCGGGACCCTGCGCGAAAACCTCGTGATCGGCAACCAGACCGCCAGCGACGCGGAGATTGCCCGCGCGCTGTACTTCGCGGCGATGGACGACTTTCTGGCCGAGGCGCAGGAAGGGCTCGACATGTTCATTGGCGAGCAGGGCAAACATCTCTCCGGGGGGCAGCGTCAGGGCGTGGCCCTGGCGCGATTGCTGTTGCGGCAGCCAAGGATGCTGTTTCTGGATGAGCCGACAAATGCCATGGACCAGCGCATGCAGGCGCAGATCACCAGCCGGTTGCAGGAGCTGAATCAAAGCGGCACGGGGTTGATGATCTGCACGCATCGCCAGTCGCTTGCCGCCATGGCGCAGCGCCTGATTGTCATGGATCAGGGGCGCGTGGTGCTTGACGGTCCGCGCGAAGATGTTCTGACGAAACTGCGCGCCATGGGTGCTGCGCGCGCGAAAGGGTAAAAGGATGTTCGGCAACCGGATCGAAGACGAATTTGCCAACAACATCGGCGGCGCATCCGCGGCGGTAAGAGACCGGGGGCCATGGCGCTTACTGGTGGTCATCGCGCTGGGGGTTGCGGCGTTCGGCATCTGGGCCGCAACGTACAGAATTGAAGAGACCGCCCGCGCATCGGGCCGCGTAATCCCTTCGCAGCAGGTTCAGGTCGTTCAAAGCCTCGAGGGCGGGATCGTGCGCAGCCTCGCCGTTCGGGAAGGCGACATCGTGGAACCGGGCGATGTGTTGATGCAGATCGACGATACCCGGTTTGATGCCGAACGCGGCGAGTTGCTGGAACGCGAAGCGGCCATTCTGGCCGAGACCACGCGGTTGGAGGCCGAGGCCCGTTTTGCTGCCGATCTGGCCTATCCCGCGCTTCTTGAGGCGCGCGCGCCCTTGGCTGTCGCCGCGGAGAAGGAAGTCTTTCTGTCCCGCCGCGATCAGCTGAAGCGCGAGCTTCAGGTGTTGGAGGCGCAACTGTTGCAACGGCGCAGCGAACTGGACGAGGTGAAAGCACTGCGGGACCGCACAGAGGCCATCATCGCGCCGCTGCGAGAGGAAATCGCCTTGACCCAGGGCATGTTCGACCGGGGGCTGGTGCCCCAGATCGAGCTTTTGCGCCTGCAGTCGCGGTTTGCGGAACTGACAGGGGATATCGCCGTGAGCAAGGCCAGTGAGCCACGGCTGCGGGCGGCGATCGTGGAAGCAGAGAACCAGATCGACGCGGCGCGCTCTGCCTATGTTCTGACGGCGCGGCAGCGTCTGGCCAAGCTGCAGCTGGATCTTGCCGTGGTGCAGGAGACGCTGCGCAGCGCCAATGATCGCGTGACGCGGGCACAGTTGCGCGCGCCGGTGCGCGGAACGATCAACCGGCTGAACACCACGACGCTCGGGGCCGTTGTGCAACCCGGTGAACCGCTGGTCGAGATCGTCCCCATAGACGACAGCCTGTTGATCGAGGCGGACCTCGGGCCGCGCGACATTGCCTTCGTCAGCACCGGTGAACAGGCGTCTGTCAAGATTTCGGCCTATGACTACCTGGTGTACGGCGATCTGAAGGGCGAGGTCGTGCGCATTGGCGCGGATACGATTGCAAAGGAAGATGGCACGGAGTTCTTCCGCGTCATCGTACGCACGGACAAGTCCTACCTCGGCACGCCTGAAAACCCGCTGCCCATTACCGCTGGCATGATCGCGTCGGTGGATATTCAGACCGGCGAGAAAACAGTTCTGTCCTATCTTGCCAAACCCATTCTGCGCGCCCGGGCAGAGGCTCTGCGTGAACGTTAGCTACTTTTTGGTCGAGGCGAAGACGCCATCCCAATCCTCTGGTGGCGCTGCGGCGCGCAGGTCGGCGATCCGTCCGCGATACATGTCCAGATAGTCCTTCAGCCCCAGCCTGAGCGCGGTGACGTGCTGCGAGACCTCGCTCAGCAGGGCCTCTGCCGTGTCCCACTGCCGGCTTCGATAGGCTGCAAGCATCGCGGTATTGGTGTCACACAGCGACTGAAACTCCGGATCCTGACGAAGCGTTTCGTCCCCCAGCAGGGCGAATATGGTTTCCGGCACTTCCTTGCCCACGACACGCACCCGGTCCAATTCCATGACGGCGAAGTCGCTGCCAACCTCGCGGGCCGTGGCCTGGCCCAGGATGATTGCGGCCCCGTAGTACCGCGACTGGCCTTCCAGCCGCGACGCCACATTCACCGGGTCGCCCAGGGCGGTGTAGTCGAACCGCGTGTCGCTGCCCATATTGCCGACGACGCACTGGCCGGTATTGATGCCGATGCCGACGTTGATCCGATGCGTCTTGACCCGCGGCATTCCGGCCTTTCTCTTTTGACCCTGCCGTGCTTTGCGCAGCCGCGCGGCTTCACGCAGTCTTTTCGCGTTGAAGGCTTTCACGTCCCTGATCATCTGCAAGGCCGCGCGGCAGGCGGCGCGCGCATGGTCCTCATTGTCCAGCGGGGCATTCCAGAAGGCCATGACCGCATCACCCATGAACTTGTCGATGGTGCCCTTGTGATGCATGATCGCGTTCGACAGGATGGTGAGGAACTGGTTCATCAGCAGCGTCAGCGCCTCGGGATCATCCCGGAACTCTTCGGCGATGGCGGTGAACCCGCGCACGTCACTGAAGAGCAGCGTAAGATCGCGCGACTCGCCGCCCAGCGTCAGCTTCCCCTGGTTCCGGCTCAGCTGATCCACCAGATCGGGCGAGACATACTGCCCGAAGGCGCTGCGGATCTCGCGGCGCTGTCTTTCCTCGCGCAGGTAGTTCACGGTCGAGATCAGCATGACAGCCGTTGTGGTGGCGACGATCGGAAATGAGGGGTCCAGCAGGACGCGCTTGTCGACAAACAGGTAGTAAGATGCGCCGACGTAGCCTGCCAGAAGGACTAGCGAGGATGAAATCAGCACCCGTGCGGAGAGGCTGGGCGCAAAGATGATCACCAGAGCACACAAGACAAACGTCGTGACCAATTCGATGGCGATGGTGTAGTTGGGCCGCACCAGAAGTGTTTTCGCCATAATGTTTTCCAGAACCTGCGCATGGACTTCGACGCCGGCCATGGCGACCCCCAGGGGTGTGGCGCGAAAATCCTCCAGACCAATGGCCGAGGTCCCGACAAGCACCAGGTGACCGGCCAGCCGCCCGACGGGCACCCGGTCTTTCAACAGATCCGCGGCAGAGACATAGCGGGCACGTAACGAGGGGGTCAGATAGGGCCAGACGGTGCCGTCATGCGCGGTGGGAATGAGCTGCCGGGCCAGTACGATGCCTTCGATCCCGGCCTCGTTGGTGCGCACGGCAAAGGATTCACCGCCCGTTGCGACGCGCAAAAGCTCCGGAGTCAGACCCAACCTGATCTGACCCTGAACACTCATCACCAGGGGCACACGGCGGTATACGCCGTCGGGATCCGGACGCGCGTTGAACATACCGCGCCCGGCGGCAGTGGCCTCCAGCTCGGGAAGGTTCTGCAGAATATCGGGAAAGTGCATCAGGTAGGGCATCGGGCTGGGTCCGATCAGCGCGTGTGCCGCCTTGGCCATCTCGCGCTTTTCGACCCTGTTGCCGGCGGTGGTGCGCACGCTTGACTGGCCAACGATCACCCGTGACCGGGCGAAGGCCTCTGCCAGCAGCGTGTCATTATCGGGCAGGGCGGCGAGCTGCGCCGCAAGACTTGGGGGCATATCGGGATTGTCCTGCGCGATTTGCCCCGGCGACAGGCGGTCCGGCTCTGAAAAGATAATATCGAACCCAATGGCGACAGCGCCCTGCGCCGTCGCACGCTCCACCAGTTCCGCCATCCGTTTGCGCGGCCACGGCCATTGGCCGATCTCTTCGATACTGCTGTCATCCACGTCGAGAATGGCAACGGGCAGTCGCGTGAACTCGCGCGGTTTGGACTGATGGTAGAAGTCGAAGGACGCGTTGCGTAAAGTCTTGATCGGCTGCGGGTCCCCGACGCGAATAAGGATGCCGCACAGCAGACCGAAAAATGCGAGCACCCGCACCCATCCGATCCACTTCGCAAACCATTGCTTCATTCCGGTTGTCACCTGATCGCTGGCATGACCCTGCGTGGAAATACGCAGCGACAACCGAAATTTCCGGTTGTTGAACCCATACTGACCGAATCGGACCCTGGATCAAGTCGCCAGCGGTTGAGCCACTGTTTCTGATCTGTCGCCAATCAAGAAAAAAATTCAACGTGCGCGGGAATATGTCATTTTCGCGGCCGCATTTCGGCAGAATGTGTCATCGTTCACATACGGAGACTCAAAAATTGGTTAAATTTCAGTTAAGTTATCGTTTTTTAGGAATACCTCCGTGTCTCGGCAATATTCGGCGCAGAATGAAGATCCCAGAGAAGTCGTAACGCTCAGTGTCGACGGGTCCGGGTCAGTCGTCGTCCCTGACAGCGCGTTACTGTTCTCCGGCACATTCAATCGCGTGGGTTCCGATCTTTACATCGACAATGACGGGGCGCCGAGTTTCCGGCTGCCCGGATACTTTGAAAACCCGCACCCGGCTGATCTGTTTGATCCGGCCGGCGCCGTGTTGCGCGGCTCGGTCGTGGACCTGCTGGCCGGACCGCTGGCGCCGGGACAATACGTCCAGGTCGGCGGGGGCGGCATCGGTCAGGGCCCGATTGGTCAGGTCGAGACGGTTGAGGGGATAACAACCGTACAGCGGGTCGATGGCACGGTGGAAACCCTGCAAGTCGGGATGAAGATTTTTCAAAACGACGTGATCGCGACGGAAGACGCCGCCTCCGTCGCCGTGACTTTTGTCGACGGGACCATTTTCACCCTCGCATCCGCGTCGCGCATGGTGATTGACGAGTTGATTTTCGACCCCGCTGCTGACGACAATTCCGGCAGTTTCAGTCTGATCCAGGGTTCCTTTGTCTTCATTGCGGGACAGGTCGCCAAAACCGGCGGGATGGATGTGAACACGCCCTCATCGACGATGGGTATCCGTGGCACGACCGTTGTTGTACAGGTTGGCACCGTCAATGGCGTCGATACCACCGAGGTGACGCTGACAACCGATCCCGACGGCGGGCAGGGCCGGGTGGAGTTGCGCGATAACGAGGGCAACCTGATTGCCTTCATTGACGAGATCAACACCAAATGGGTGGTCTCCGGCGCCAATAACGAGAGCCGGGAGATTGAACGCACGCTTCAGGATGAAACCGAAGACAGCGCTCTCATCGCGGAGGCCTTTGCCGCATTCCGCGCTGCCACCTCGCGGGTGGATGCGGGGGATACGTTCGTGTCACTGTCGGACCCGGTCGACCGGGGCGCGGGGAATGATCCCGGAACGAATGCGCCCACCGATCTGGACGTCGACGAGATCGACGAATCCGAGAGTATCGAAGCGCCACCCGACGTGGAAAACGAGCCAGCCGATGATCCGGGCAGCTTTGACGAAGGGCTGATCATCGATGACAGTGAACCGCCGCCGGTTATCGTGGTGACAGGTTTTGAAGACGCGAGCGAGGAAACCGCCATTGCGGGGGAAATCACTGTTGCCGCCGGTGCGCCGGGCGACCTGGTCTATGCCCTGAACAGCGGCCCTTCGAACGGGGTTGTCAGTGTCGCGCCCGATGGTCAGTTCGATTACGTCCCGGTACCGAATTTCAACGGATCCGACAGTTTCACCTTCGTCGTTACCGATCCGGCCGGCGACAGCATCGAGGGCATTGTGATCGTGCAGGTTCTGCCGGTGAATGATGCGCCGACAGCCAGCGACGGGGCCGTCAGCGTCACCGAAGACAATATCGTGACCGGCATGATCACCGCTTCGGATATCGACGGCGACAACCTCAGCTATGCGATCAGCGCGGTGCCCGCGAACGGCGAAGTCGTGCTTTTGCAGAATGGCATCTACGCCTACACGCCGAACCTCAACTATGCCGGCGCTGACAGTTTCAGCGTCCGCGTCTCGGACCCGTCGGGGGAAACCGCCGAGGCCACGGTCACCGTCACGGTAACCGGGACAAATGATGCACCCGTCATCACGACGGTATCCGGGCAGGACCGGGGCGTCGTGGTCGAGGGCGAAGAAGAAGCGGATGCTGCCGGGCAACTGTCTGCAACCGACCCGGACGACGGTGCGGTAGTCACCTGGTCGGGGGTGTCGGCCGCGGTTTTCGGCACCTTCGTTATCACCTCTGAAGGCGCGTGGAGCTACGTGCTCGACAATTCGATCGCGGATGGCATTGCGGAAGGCGAAACCGTCACGGAGACCCTTACTGCCACCGCAAGCGACCAGTTCGGCGCCGAGGTCACGCAGGTCGTTGAGGTGACGCTGACCGGGACAAACGATGCGCCGGTCGTGGCGACAAACAGCGTTTTCCAGGTGGATCAGAACGGCGTGCTGTCGGATCAGCTGACCGCCGCGGATGCGGACAGCACGGCCCCCTTGACGTTTGCCCTTGGCTCAGATGGTCCGGACAACGGCACGGTTACGATCAACAGCGACGGTTCATTCGTTTACACGCCCAACGCAGGTTTCGCCGGACTTGATCGCTTTGAATACACCGTTGAGGACAGCGCAGGCGGCATCACGTCAGGTCGCGCAACGGCTGCCGTTGAAGCCCCGACCGGCAGCGTCGGAGCGCGCGGCGTGACGATCGCGCTGACGACCGTGGCCACTGAGGAAACAGCGGCAGGGGCGCTCTCCATTGATGCAGAGTCAGTCACGGCGCAATCCGTCAACCTGGTGATCGCCATGGACAGTTCGGGCAGCATTGGACAGGCGGACTGGGCCGAAATGCGCGACGCCGTGAATGACGCTGTCGGTCTGCTGGCCGATCAGTTTGAAGGATCGACCACAAATGTGGACGTCCAGATCATCACCTATTCCGGCGGCGTATCGACATTCGGACCCTATGATCTGCAGGATCCGACCCTGTCCGGCGCCATTTCGACCCTGCCGTATCGCGGCGGCGCTACGAGGTGGGATCTCGCGTTCACCGAAACGGCCAGCTTCCTGAATTCCCAACCTGAAAATGAGGCGAACTTTCTGCTGTTCATTACCGACGGGGTGCCCTCGAACGGCAGCTGGCGGGACGCGCTGGCCGAGTTGAACAACCCGCCCGGCGGCGGCTACACCGTCGATATTCAGGCCTTTGGTTTTGGCACCGGGTATGATCCGACCCTGCTGGAAGAGTTCGACCCGGACCCGACCTTCCTTGTGTCTCCCGCTGAACTTGCGGCAGCCCTGACACAGACACCTGTCTTCGACCCCCGCCTGATCAGTCTGGAGCTTACGCTTGATGCCGATGGTGAGGACAAAGGCATCATCGCGGACGAGACCAGCAGCGCATTGTCTGTCGATGGGATCGATTACGCCTTACCGCTGGCCAGTATCGAAAACATCGAAATGCTGCTCGGCGAAGACAACCTGATCGGTGTGACCGCACGATTTGATCTGGACGGCGATGAAAGCACGGCTGAAATCGAGCTTTTCACCAGTGATGTGATTGGCAAGGCTGAGAGCGCGCAAACGCTGACAGGGTTCGCGCAAGCGGATTTGCTGTTCGGCAGCGACGCGGCGGACGTGATCGATGGTGGCGGCGGCAATGATGTGATCTTCGGTTTCGGGGGCGATGACACGATCAACGGCGGCGCTGGCGCGGATATCGTGCTGGCTGGTGCGGGCGATGACGTGATTGCCGTCACCGAGGCGCCCGATAGCGGCACCGATGTGGTGGATGGCGGTGCCGGACGCGACATCCTCGCATTCGATCTTGCGGGAAATCTGACCGAAGACGTGCTGCCAACACTGGATATCCGCGACATTGAAGCCCTTGATATGCAAAACGGGCAGGCCAACACATTGGAACTGAGCCTGTCCGATGTCGTCGATCTGTCGACAACCGGCGACAGTCTTCTTGAAACGCTGCTCGACGAAGCACTGCCCGAAAGCGCCGTGATCTATGGCGACGCGGGAGACCAGTTAACGCTGGTGACTGATGGCCCCGGCAGCTTCCAGAAGGTCTCGGACACGCCTGTCGATGACGGCCAGGGCAACAGTCTCGACATCTATGCCTATGTCGACGGCGGCAACGTGTTGGCGACACTGGGCGTCGATACTGATATCGATGTGGTCGGGGCAGCGCCGGTCATCTGATCCTTGTCGCGACCCGTCTGGTGACCCAATCTATCCGCATCCGAGGGATCCGCCGGTGCCTTTGACCGCTAAGAGGCATATTCCCGCGCGCCCGTTGTGTTTTCTGTTTTCGCACTAGTTTGTCTGTTTGCAGCCGATTGTGGAAATCCGTTACACAGTAGGCAGACGGCGAGTCAGAAGTGCTGCACGATTCCGCAGGTGCTGGTTTGGAAATCGTCGCACGGGGGGTGTTGGTAATGATCGTAAAAAGCATGGGACCGATGCGCCATCGATGGATCCTTGCGACGGTTCTGGCCCTCTGCCTTGCTCTCCCTGCAAAAGCCATCGAGGTCTCCCTCGAAGGCGGGCTGGATGAAGCCCTGCGCAGCGATCTCGAAGGCGGCTCGCTGCTGTTTGAGCAAGCGCAATCCGAAACCGAGGTGTCACCGCAGGAACTGGTGTCGACGGCACAGGCGGATTACAAGCGCTTGCTCGCAGTGCTTTATGACTACGGCTATTACGGTGCGGTGATCCGCATTTCGCTGGACGGGCGGGAAGCGGCCTCGATCAAATCCGTGGCGCCGCCGCGCAGCGTGTCGCGCGCCCGTATCCGGATTGCGCCGGGGTCGCAGTTTCGTTTTGGCAAGGCCGAGATCGCGCCGCTCGTGCCGGGAACAAAAGTGCCCGAAGGCTTCCGACTGGGCGAAACCGCGCGGCTGAGCGTGCTGCGCGATGTTGTGGCGGCGGGAGTGGGTGCGTGGCGGGACGAAGGGCACGCCAAGGCCCGACTGGAAAGCCAGAAAGTCACCGCGCGACATGCGGATAAGACAATCGACGCCAGCTTGCGTCTCGATCCCGGACCCCGCCTGCGGTTTGGCAACCTGAACGTGACCGGCAATACGGCGGTGCGCACCGAACGGATTGTCGAGATCGCCGGGTTGCCAGCCGGGACGGTGTATTCGCCAAAGGAACTCGAAGATGCTGCGGCCCGTCTGCGCCGGACCGGTACCTTCAGCTCGGTCGCAATGATCGAAGCAGAGGAGGTGGGACCAGGTGACGCTCTGGGCATTACCGCGCGGGTCGTCGAAGACAAGCCCCGGCGGTTCGGGTTCGGCGGCGAGATTTCCACCATCGAGGGCCTGTCCGTGAGCGCGTTCTGGATACACCGCAATCTGTTCGGCGGCGCGGAAAGACTGCGCCTGGAGGCCGAGATCGACGGCATCGGCGGCGAGACGGGCGGCACCGATTTCCTGCTTGGCGCGCGCTACCAACGCCCGGCGACCTTCAACGAGGACACGGAGTTATACGTTCTGGGCGAGGTTGAACAGCTCGATGAGGTGAACTTCTTCTCTCGGCAGGCCACCATTGGCACCGGCATCGAACGGATTGCATCGGACAACCGGCAATACAGGGCGGGTATTGCGCTACGGCGCGCAAATACGCGCGATGCCTTTGGCGAAAACAATTACGCGCTGTTGATGTTTCCGCTGGGCACGACCTTCGACTATCGCGACAAGACGCTCGATGCGCGCCGGGGGTACTTCGCAAAGGCGGATGTCACGCCGTTTGCCGCGATTGACGGGGCCGACAACGGTATTCTGACCTCCGTTGATCTGCGCGGCTACAGGACATTCGGACAGGAACGCCCAACCACGATTGCCCTGCGGGGGCAGCTGGGGTCCCTCATCGGGCCTGCGCTTTCGGTCGCACCGGCGGATTTTCTCTTTTACTCCGGCGGCGGCGACACCGTGCGGGGACATGACTATCAGTCCCTGGGTGTCGATCTCGGCGGTGGTCAGATCGTCGGAGGGCGGTCCTTTATCGGGCTGTCCGCGGAAATCCGCATGCGCACCACCGGAAACCTTGGCTATGTGGGCTTTTTCGATGCAGGCTACATTGGTCGGGAGGTGTTTCCCGACGGTTCCGGTGAATGGCAGACCGGGGCAGGTGTTGGCCTGCGGTACGACACACCGATCGGACCTATCCGATTGGACGTGGGCGTGCCGACTTCCGGGGATGACGACAACACCTCGTTTCAGGTCTATATCGGGATTGGACAGGCGTTCTGATGAAAAACCGCTGGTATATCTATCCGCTTCTTCTGGCCGTGCTGGTCATCCCCTGGGGTGTCGATGCGCAACAGCAGGACGAGGATGACGGGGGCTTTCTGACCCGCACGATAGAGGACGCTCTGTCCGGCGCGGGGCGCGAGGTCAATATCGTTGGTTTCGCCGGTGCCCTGAGTTCGGAGGCGTCTTTCGAGCGGATGACCATTGCGGATGATCAGGGCATCTGGCTGACGCTGGAAGATGTCAGGCTGAACTGGAGCCGCCTTGCCCTGCTGCGCGGCAACCTTGAGGTCGATCGCCTGAGCGCTGCATCACTTGATCTGCCGCGCCTGCCCGACGCAGAGGAAACGACCGAGCTGCCGTCCGCGGAGGCAACGGAGTTTGCCTTGCCCGATCTGCCGGTGTCCATCGACATCGCGCTTTTCGAGGTCGCCCGCATCTCCCTGGGCGAGCCCATCATCGGCGTGGCCGCCGAACTGAGCGTGACGGCGGCGGCACGGCTGGATGACGCCGGTGCCGTGGTCGATCTGAGCGCCGAGCGTCTTGATGGACCGGAGGGCATGTTTCTGATCAAGGGCGGATTCGCCCGCGACACCTCGGAGATTACCGTCCAGCTGGAACTGGACGAGGCCCCCGAAGGGCTGGCGGTCCGGATGATGAAGCTGCCCGGGCAGCCGTCGATGGACCTCACGGTGGCGGGCGCCGGCCTGTTGGATGATTTTACCGCAGACATCACGCTTGCGACAGATGGCGAGGAGCGTGTGGCCGGGCAGGTCACCCTCGCGGCACTGCCGGGCGAGACCGAGGGCGCGCCGCCGGACCGCCGCATCCGGGCAGCGCTCGGGGGCGACATCACCCCGCTGGTGGCGCCGCAATCGCGCGACTTTTTCGGCAGCGACATCGGTCTGAACGTCGATGTGCTGCGCTCTGCCGATGGCGCGCTCGATATCAGCGACTTTCGACTGATTGCCAAATCGGCGCAACTTGCCGGGGCCGTGCGGCTGAACAGTGATCTGTGGCCCACCTTCGTTGACGTCGATGGCCGGATCGGTGGCGTGGACGGGCAGGCGGTGTCACTGCCAGGGCCGGACGTCAACACTTCCGTAAAATCCGTTGATCTGAGCGTCGACTTTGACGTGGCGGATGGCGACGCCTTTCTGGGCGATTTCACGATTGCCGGACTGGAGCGCGACGATCTGCGGTTCGCCGGTGCAAAACTGGTGCTTGATGGCGCGTTGCGGGGTGATCCCGGTGGGCTGGGCAGCTTTGAGGGCGATCTGGGCTTTATCGCGCAAGGCCTGGCGCTGGCAGATGCAAATGCAGGTGACGCGCTTGGTCAGGAGGTGCGCGGCACGGCCAATATCCGCTACGTCGAGGACGAACCGATTGAAATCACCGGGCTGGAACTGGCTGGCGATGACTACCGGCTTGCCGGTGACGCGGTCATTGACGGGCTTGGGGGAGGGTTTCCGACCGACCTTAATCTGTCGGTACAAGCCGATGAAATCGGACGCTTTTCCGGTGTGGCAGGCCGACGCCTCGCAGGGGCTGCAAGGCTGGATGTCGCGGGGCGGGTTACCCCGCTGAGCAGCATGTTCGATGTGACCATCAAGGGCACGACAACTGATCTGAAAGTGGACGTGCCGCAGGCGGACGCAGTGTTGGAAGGCGTGACCGCTCTGACCCTGCAAGCGCGACGGGATGTGACGGGCACATTTGTCGAGGATCTGGAACTCGCCAACACTGCCCTGAACCTGACGGGCGACGTGCAGTTGCGCAGCAATAACAGTGCTGCGAACATCCTCGCCCGACTGAACGATATTGCCCGGGTGCTGCCACAATACGAAGGTGCGGTGAACGTGGATGCGCGGGCCAGCCAGGATGCTTCAGGCTGGACGGTCGATCTGCTGGCCAACGCGCCTTACGACAGCACCCTGTCCGTACAAGGCCGCGCCACCGGGCCCCAGGCAGACCTTGCATTTGACCTGTCGGTGCCGGAAATCCGGCCGCTTGCGCCATCGGTTCAGGGGCCGCTGAACGCATCCGGCAGGCTTTGGCAGTCCGGGGAGGGATACAGTGTCGACGTGGATGCGGACGGACCCTACCGGTCCGTGGTCAGTGTCGCAGGTTTGGCCACCGGACCGGCCGCGTCACTCGATTTCGAGGCAAGCCTGCCCGACATCAGCGTCTTCGTGCCCAGGATTTCCGGACCTTTCGCGATAGACGGCACCGCGCGGCGGAGCGGTCCCGACTGGGACATTGACACGATGGCCCAGGGTCCAAGCGGGACCGAGGCCACAATCGCCGGCCTCGTGCGCGAGGATGGTGTGCTTGATCTGTCAGTCGTGGGGGCGCTGCCGCTGGGATTGTCCGAACCCTTTCTCGCGCCGCGCAGCCTGCAGGGGCAGGCACAGTTTGACCTCGCCGTGAACGGCCCCGCTGCACTGCAATCGGTGTCGGGGCGGATCACCACCAATGATGCCAGTTTCACCGCGCCCAACCTGCGCGCCGCCCTGAACAATATCGTGACCGGGGTCAACTTGGCGGACGGGCGGGCGCAACTCGATGTGACGGGCGATGTCGTGGGTGGCGGGCAGGTTGTCGCGGGCGGCGTCGTCAACCTTGCCACCCTCGTTGCCGATCTGAACATCGGATTGCGCAGTGTGGTGCTGACGGACCCGCGTATATTCTCGACCACTGTTGACGGCGACATCGCCGTGGTGGGCGGATTGACCGGTGGCGCGCGGATCGACGGGGTCATCGACGTGGGCGAAACCCTGATCTCGGTACCATCCTCAGGGTTGACCAGTATCGGGGAGATCCCGGACATCGTGCACATCGGGTCTCCGGTCGCGGTGACCCAGACACGCACGCGGGCGGGCGTGATACCTCAGCCCGAAGCCACTGCCGGGCGTGGTGCCGGCAGCGTCTATGGTCTCGGCATCGTCGTGAATGCGCCGCGGAGGATCTTCGTGCGCGGTCGCGGTATCGATGCAGAACTTGGCGGATCCCTTGAAATCAGCGGCAACACCGGGCGTGTCATCTCGGCTGGCCAGTTCGATCTGGTGCGTGGTCGCCTTGATATTCTGGGCAAACGGTTCGATCTGGACGAGGGGTCCATTCAGTTTCAGGGCGACCTTGTTCCCTATATTCGATTTGTGACCACGTCGGATACGGAAACCGGCACGGCGAGCATCGTGCTGGAAGGGCCTGTCGATCGGCCAGAAGTCACCTTCCGCTCCACACCCGAAGGGCCGCAGGATGAGGTTCTTGCTCAATTGCTCTTTGGGCGCAGTCTCAGCGAGATATCGGCGTTTCAGGCGGTCCAGCTGGCGAATGCGGTGGCGGTTCTTGCCGGGCGCAGCGGTGCCGGCCTGATCGGCAACCTGCGAACCGGATTTAGGCTGGATGATTTCGATGTGACGACCACCGACGAGGGTGAAGCGGCGGTGCGCGCCGGGAAGTATATCACCGATGACATCTACACCGACGTGGTGACGGGCGGAGGGGAGACCGAGCTGTCAATCAACCTCGATATCAGCGAGTCCCTGACCGCCCGCGGTACGCTCGAGAACGACGGCAACACCGGCATCGGGCTGTTTTTCGAACGGGACTATTGAGCAGATCGAAACGGTCAGCCCTGCGGCGTGAAAGTGCCGAAAACACCGCGTTCAAATAGCAATCCGGGCGTGCTTTCAGATACTTGGCTCACGTGATGCACTTCGCCGATGATCACTGAATGATCGCCTGCTGGATGCACCGCGTGGGTTCTGCAATGGAATTCGGCTAGGCACCCGTGTAGCCGCGGAACGCCCAGCGGGCCGGGCGCCCAGCTGAGGGTGTCGAAGTCTTCGCCTTCGGTGGCAAAGTGACGGGCCAGGGTAAGCTGATGCGCCCCCAGAACATGCACGCAAAAGCTTTCAGCTTGAGTAAAGGCGTCATGCCGGCGCGAGGCCACGGCCGGAGACCACAGGACAAGCGGCGGCTCCAGCGAGACTGACGAAAACGAATTGGCGGTAATCCCCAAAGGCCCGCGGTGGGTGTTGGTCGTGATCACCGTGACGCCGGTCCCGTAACACCCGAACGCGCGTCTGAGATCCTGCAACGTGTCGGCAGATGGCGAAAACTGATGTGCGTCAGACGGCACGGGCCACCGCACGAAACTGTTGCGCTAAAGAAAGTGTCACGATGCGTTCCCGTCCTGTTGCGCCTTTACTTATATCAGGGCGCCTGCGGGGCAAATGGATTATCGGCGCTCCGGGCATTTGAACGCGAACGACCGGTGCGGCAGGGCACCGGTCTTTCGCAAAATCGCCGCGCCAATCACCCCTTGTTCATGCGGTTTTCGATCAGATCTTCCACGACAGAAGGATCGGCCAGCGTTGACGTGTCGCCCAGTGCTCCGAAGTCATCCTCGGCGATCTTGCGCAGGATGCGCCGCATGATCTTGCCGGACCGTGTCTTCGGCAGGCCCGGGGCCCATTGGATGAGGTCAGGGCTGGCAATCGGTCCGATCTCTGTCCGGACCCAGTTGCGCAGTTCCTTGCGCAGCTCTTCAGTAGGTTCTTCACCGCTCATCAGGGTAACGTAGCAATAGATGCCCTGGCCTTTGATATCATGCGGGTAGCCCACCACGGCCGCCTCGGCGACGCGTGCGTGTGCGACAAGGGCACTTTCGACCTCCGCGGTGCCCATGCGGTGCCCGGAAACGTTGATCACGTCATCGACGCGGCCGGTGATCCAGTAATCGCCATCGGCGTCCCGTTTGCAGCCGTCCCCGGTGAAGTAATAGCCCTTGTAGTCGGAGAAATACGTCTTCTCGAACCGTTCGTGATCACCCCATACCGTGCGCATCTGGCCCGGCCAGCTGTCGGCAATGCACAGCACGCCCTCAACATCATTGCCCTCGACAACCTCGCCGGTTGTCGGTTCCAGAATCACCGGTCTGATCCCAAAGAACGGCTTCATGGCTGAGCCGGGTTTCATCGCGTGCGCACCGGGCAGGGGCGTCATCAAATGGCCGCCGGTTTCGGTCTGCCACCAGGTGTCAACAATCGGGCATCGGCCCTTGCCGACCACCTGGTTGTACCAGTTCCACGCCTCGGGATTGATCGGCTCACCCACGGTGCCGAGAATGCGCAGATCGCTGAGATCGCATGTCTCGACGTATTCATTGCCCTGACCCATGAGCGCGCGAATGGCCGTGGGGGCGGTGTAGAACTGGTTCACTTTATGCTTTTCGCAGACCTGCCAGAAGCGGCTGGCATCGGGGTAGGTGGGCACCCCTTCGAACATCAGGGTGGTCGCGCCATTGGCGAGCGGCCCGTAGACGATGTAGCTGTGGCCGGTGACCCAGCCAACGTCCGCCGTGCACCAGAAGATATCGCCGTCATGGTAATCAAAGGTGATCTGATGCGTCATCGCCGCGTAGACAATGTAGCCACCCGTCGTGTGCACCACGCCCTTCGGCTGGCCGGTCGAGCCGGAGGTATAGAGGATGAACAGCGGATCCTCGGCGTTCATCTCCTCGGGCGGGCAGTCAGCCGAGGCATCCGCCGCCAGCGCGTTATAGTCATAATCACGCCCTTCGATCCATGTGGTCTGACCGCCGGTGCGCTTGACCACGAGGCACTTCACCTTGTCCGAGCAATGCAGCAGGGCCTGGTCCGCGTTTGATTTCAGCGGGGTGGCCTTGCCGCCGCGCGGGGCCTGATCTGCGGTGATCACCAGTTTGGCGTCACAGCCGTTCACACGCGCGGCGAGGGCATCGGGGGAAAAGCCTGCAAACACGATGGAATGGATCGCCCCGATGCGCGTACAGGCGAGCATCGCATAGGCAGCTTCGGGGATCATCGGCATGTAGATGATGACCCGGTCTCCTTTTCCGACGCCCAGATCCTTGAGCACATTCGCCATCTTGCTGACCGCGACATGCAGGTCACTGTAGCTGATATGCAGCGCGTCCTCGTCGGGGCTGTCAGGTTCCCAGATGATCGCGGTCTGATCGCCCCGGGTTGCAAGATGGCGGTCGACGCAGTTCTCAGACACGTTCAGCGTGCCATCGGCAAACCAGTTGATCGACACCTGTCCCAGCGCGTAATTTATGTCCTTGACCTGTGTGAAGGGCTTCATCCAGTCGATACGCCCCGCTTCCTTGCGCCAGAAGCTTTCCGGATCGGCAATCGACGCCTCGTACATCGCCTCATACGCGGCGGCATCCACATGGGCGTTGGCGGCCATTTCGGGCGAGGGGGGGTATGTTTTGGTGGATGGGGCCGTGTCGGACATGAAGGTTCCTCCCTTTTTTGGTCTTGGCATTCCGGGAACCCGGCCCTCCGTCGTCGCGACAACGGGTGGCCTGTTCCTCCTCCCAAGCGGATCATAGCGGGAAATGAATGGAAGGAAATAACGTACCGAAATCTATCACTTGCCCGCAGTGCTTTTCCGATTGCCCCGAACTGATCGTCGACAATGCATGTGATACTGCAATAGCGGACTTTTTCGCCCTGCGATCCTCACCGTCGGTGCGGTTATGCCTCGCAGGGCGTCTTGCGGCGGCCTGATCGGCAAGACCTGCGTGCGCTCTGGCGGCCGGGGTGCCCGGTTGCGGATGCGCAGGGCACACGGTCCGTAACCGGTACCGGAAATTCACCCCACGCTTTCTGGGCTTGGCACTTCGGCATTGCTTGGGTAGCTTTGCGCCAAGCGTGCCCTACCTGAGGCGCGTAAAAAAGGGAGAAACCACATGAAGAAATACCTTTCCGGCGCCGCTGTCGCCGCAATCAGCTTTGCTTTCGTTTCCGAAGCCGCCGCCACCGAGTGGAACGTATCGGTCTGGGGCAAGCGCCGTGCCTTCACCGAGCACGTGGAAAAACTGGCTGAACTCGTTTCAGAGAAGACCAACGGCGAGTTTACCATGAACATCAGCTACGGTGGTCTGTCGAAGAACCGCGAGAACCTTGATGGCATTTCCATCGGTGCCTTTGAGATGGCGCAGTTCTGCGCGGGCTACCACCGGGACAAGAACCGCGTGATCACCGTGCTGGAACTGCCATTCCTGGGCGTTGAGAACCTCGAGCAGGAAGTGGCGGTCTCGTCTGCGGTCTATGCGCATCCGGCCGCTGCGGAAGAAATGGCGCAGTGGAACGCAAAGCTGCTGATGACCTCGCCGATGCCGCAATACAACCTCGTCGGTACCGGCGAGCCGCGTGATGAACTGGCCGAGTTCGACGGCATGCGCGTGCGTGCCACAGGCGGCCTGGGTCAGGCGTTCGAGGCGGTTGGCGGTGTGCCCACGTCGGTGACAGCGACCGAAGCCTACCAGGCAATGGAAGGTGGAGTTGTCGACACGGTCGCTTTTGCGCAGCACGCACACCTGTCTTTCGGCACGATCAATCAGGCCGATTGGTGGACGGCGAACCTGAACCCCGGCACCGTGAATTGCCCGGTTGTCGTGAACATCGACGCCTATGAAGCCCTGAGCGACGCCGAGCGGGAAGCGCTTGACAGTTCGGTATCTGAGGCGCTGGACCATTACCTGGCAAACTACGGCGAACTGCTGGAGCGCTGGGATGCCGTTCTGGAAGAAAAGGGCGTTCAGAAGGTCGAGATCGCCCCTGCCGTGATCGATGAATTCCGCGCCAAGGCGGCGGACCCGATCCGCGATGCCTGGATTGCCGATATGGAATCCCAGGGGCTGCCGGGTCAGGAGCTCTATGACCTCGTGATGAAAACGCTCGCCGAAGCCAAGGGCGGCAGCTGATAACAGACGGGCCGTGCCGCAGGGCGCGGCCCGTTTCATAATAATAAATGGGGAGGGGGCAAGACGATGGCAGGATCTGCTGCAGTGCTAGAGGATTCCAGTCTGCTCAGTCGGCTGGACAGGGCGTTGTTACCCATCGAACGGTTCTGTGCGCTGCTCAGCGGGCTGGCCATTTTCTCCCTGATGTTTCTGGCCGCCTATTCCGTGACCGGCCGGAAATTCTTTGCCTCACCGCTGGCCGGATATGTCGATTACATCGAGGCCGCCATGCCGATCATCGCGATCATGGGCGTGTCGTTCGTTCAGCGGGACGGGACGCATGTGCGGATGGATATGCTGGTCAGCGCGCTGAAGGGGCGGGTGCTGTGGTTCTTCGAACTGATCTCGGTGTTGCTGATCCTGGTGCTGATCGTTGCCCTGACATGGGGTGCCTGGGACCATTTCGACCGCTCCTTCGATTGCGCGCGCCCGTTGTGCAGCCGTGACAGCTCCATCGACATCGGGCTGCCGATCTGGCCGTCCAAACTGGTTGTCCCCATTGCCTTCGGCGTGTTGTGCCTGCGGCTTATCCTCCAGGCCTGGGGGTATGGGCGTGCGCTCATCCTCGGGCTGGAAAGCCCTGTTGCGGTGCCGCTGAATCTATCCGTCGCCGAACAGGCGCGGCTGGAAGCCGAAGCGCTGGAAGGGTCGGATTAATGGAACCCATTGAAATTGGATTGTGGGTCAGCGCCGGCCTGCTGGTTTTTGTTGTGCTCGGCATGCGGGTTGCTTTCGCAGCGGGCCTTGCAGGCTTCGTCGGCCTCGTGTGGTTACGGTGGAACGGGTTCGACTACGCCCCCGAACGGTTCTGGAAGGCGGTCGAGATCAGCGTCAAGATTGCCGGGCTGACGCCGCATTCGAAGGTATCGGCGCAGGTGCTGAGCCTGATCCCGGTGTTTATCCTCATCGGGTATCTTGCATATTACGCAAAACTCACAACGGCTTTGTTCGTTGCCGCCAAACGCTGGATCGCCTGGGTGCCCGGCGGGTTGGCCGTCTCCACGGTCTTTGCAACCGCGGGGTTCGCCGCCGTGTCCGGGGCCTCGGTGGCGACGGCGGCGGTCTTTGCCCGTATCGCGATCCCCGAGATGCTCAAGATCGGGTACAACAAACAGTTTGCGGCGGGCGTCGTGGCGGCCGGGGGAACCCTCGCATCCCTGATCCCGCCCTCGGCCATTCTGGTGATCTACGCGATCATCGTGGAACAGGACGTGGGCAAACTCCTGCTTGCCGGATTTATCCCGGGCGCATTTTCCGCTGTTGTCTATGCGGGTTTGATCATCGGCATTGCCGTGATCTTCAAAAGCGTGGGGCCACCCGTCGGCGGATTTTCCTGGCGCGAACGCTTTGAATCGCTACCCCCCGCGCTGCCCATTCTGGCGGTGGTCGTGATCATCATCTTTTTTGTCTACAACCCGTTTGGCGATGCCTGGGGGACACCAACCGAAGGTGGCGCCATCGGCGCTTTCATCATCTTCCTGATGGCGCTCTACCGCGGCATGCGCTGGGCTCAGTTGAAAGACGCTCTGCTGGACACGGCCAAGCTGACGGTAATGATCTTCTCGATCATCTGGGGCGTGCTGATATACGTGCGCTTTCTTGGGTTCGCGGAGCTTCCCGAAGCCTTTGCCGACTGGATCACATCGCTGGAAATGTCACCAATGCTGATCCTAGTCTGCATCCTGCTGGCCTATGCGGTGCTGGGCATGTTCATGGATGCCATCGGTATGCTGCTGCTTACCCTGCCTGTCGTCTATCCGGCGGTGATGGCCCTGAACGGTGGCGAACTGGTGAGCGCTGCGGACAGCGCATTCGGGATGTCTGGACCGATGTGTGCAATCTGGTTCGGCATTCTTGTCGTGAAAATGGCCGAGTTTTGCCTGATCACACCGCCCATCGGCCTGAACTGCTTCGTGGTCGCGGGCGTGCGGGATGACCTGACAGTTCAGGACGTGTTCAAAGGCGTCATGCCTTTCTTTGTGGCTGATGCGGTTACAATTGCGCTGCTGGTGGCGTACCCCGGGATTGTACTCTTCCTGCCCTCCCTGGCCGGGTGATCGCGCAGGGGATGCCGCCGCCCCCGGGCCCGGCGTCACGTTCCCGTCTTGCGGTCCGGTTTCGCGAAGACCTCGTGAAGCTGGTCGCGGCGCATCGGTTTGCCAAAATAGAACCCCTGAACCGCGCTGCAGTTCTCGGCGCGCAGGAAGGTCAGTTCGTCTTCCATTTCGACCCCCTCCGCCAGAACAGGGATGTTGAGGGCGGCGCCGAGCAGCAGCGTTGACCGGACGATCGCCGCGCGCTGTTGATCTTTGTGCACGTCCTGCACGAAGCTGCGGTCGATCTTGATTTTGTCGAAGGGGAAGGTCTGCAGGGTCGCCAGCGAGGAATACCCCGTTCCGAAATCGTCCATTGCGATGCGAATGCCCATTTTCTTCAGTTTGTGCATGACCCGCAGGGTATGGGCCTGATCGTCGATGATACTGGCTTCGGTCACTTCCAGTTCCAAGCGCTCCGGCGGCAGCCGTGTCTCCATCAGGATGTCGGAGACATGCTCCAGAAAGGAGGGCTGGACCAGCTGTTGCGGTGCGACATTAACGGCAATGCTGAAGGGTTCCGGCCAGGACGTGGCCTCGAAACAGGCGGTTCTCAGAACCCAGAGACCGATTTCCCGGATCAGGCCGGTTTCCTCGGCGATGGGAATGAACTCGCCGGGTGACACCCGACCGCGCGTAGGATGGTTCCAGCGCAAAAGCACTTCGAAGCCAACGGGGTCCAGCGTCTGCAGGTCATTCTGTATCTGGTAGACCAGCTCGAACTCACCGTTTCCACAGGCTTGACGCAAATCGTTGATCAGGACGAGCTTTTCACGGCTTTGCTGGTCCATTTCGACGTTGAACAGGCAAACATGCCGTTCCGGTTCCGATTTCGCGCGGTACATGGCCAGGTCCGATTTGTGCAGCAATTCGCGAAGGTCGCGCCCGTCGTCAATGCTGGTGGCAATGCCAATGGCCGCCCCGACGGTGGTGGAAATCTCGCCAACAACGATCGGCTCAATCACCACCGCATGAAGACGCTCCGCAAAGGCCATCACCTGATCGACCCGCCTGAAACCGCTTTTCAGTGCGACAAACTCGTCACCGCCCGCGCGCGCGATGAACTCATGCTGTTCCAGATCAGCCGACAGCCGTGCTGCGACGGTTTTCAGCACCGCATCACCGGTGGCATGTCCGTAAAGGTCATTGACCTCCTTGAAGAGGTTCAGGTCGATTGTCAGAACGGCGACGCGCTCGGTTTCCGTCCGTTCCAGCTTGGCCGTCAGCTCGGTCATTTTCTGGGTGAGATGCATGCGGTTGGGCAGCCCGGTCAGCGGGTCCTGAAGCGCTGCGCGATGCAGCTGATCGCGTGCCTGGTGTTCGAGATCGGTTTCGATGCTGAAGGAGGCAAACCCGATCAGCAGGATCACGAAGGTAATCCCGAGGACCAAAATGCTGAGTGTGTTGTCGGCGAGAACCTGCGGCGGGACATCGACCAGCGGGCTGAATTCGATCGTGAACGCGCTCATCCCGGTAAAGTGCATCGCGCAAATCGCAAGCACCATCAGCAGCGCGCCGCCCATCCAGCAATAACGCGTCACGGGAAAGGCAATGCGGTGATAGGCAAAAGCGCCGAGCGCTGCCCCCAGAAGCACCGATACGCTTACCGGGCCCGTGTTCCAGACCAGGTGACCCGGCAGCAGGTAGGCTGACATGCCCAGGTAATGCATCGCGGAGACGGTGACGCCGAACAGGGAGCCGCTGAGCATCGCGAAATACCAGCGCGAGGTATAGGCAAGGATACTGTTTGCAACGATGAGGCCGAGCACGGCAACCCCCAGCGAGGCAGCGGTCACCAGGGGGGCGTAGCCGTGCTCGAACCCCGGTTCATAGGCCAGCATTGCAATGAAGTGGGTTGACCAGATGGTGGACCCGGCGATCAGGCTGGTCAGGACCAGCTGCACTTGTTTTCGCGCGCCCGTCGCGGTGACCAGTCGACGCGACATCAGCACCGAAAGGCACGAGCCGATAACGCATACCAGGGCGGCAGTCGCGACCAGCCAGTAATTATGATCTTGAGTAAGACATTCTAGGACGCGGTACATAAAGAGCTCTGGGGACACCAACTAACGAAACCCCTGCGTGTCACAGAACCGGTAAATACATTGATACATTCGCCCTGAAAAAGGCGTCGCATTTAGTTCAGATTGGAATGACCGCGCCGGGCCCGGTTGCGCGCAGCTTATGCCTCGTGGGCCGCGTTGCTGTCGTCTGGCGCTTCTGCGCGATCATACATCCCGTAGTCCCGGATCACGCTGGCAATGCGCAGTCTGTAGCCCGAGAACACGCCCGCGCGCCCCTCTCGTTGCGCGCCCCGATGGGCGCTCAGGTTGCGCCATCTCTCAATGGCGTCCTCATCTTCGAAAAACGACAGAGACAGGATCTTTCCGGGATCGGTCAGGCTTTGAAACCGCTCGACGGAAATGAACCCCTCGACCTCGTCCAGCATGGGGCGCATTCTGGCCGCGATGTCCAGATAGTCATCCTTGCGGCCTTCGGCTGGCTCAACTTCGAAAATTACGGCGATCATTCGGGTCTCCCATGTGGCGCAGAGGCCAGTTTTAAAAAAGTTCGGTCTTCGCGTAGCAGGAATTTTTCGGATTGTGCAAAGGCATAATTCTCGCGGCCAAGCGGATCGGTCGCCAGTTTCTCGCGGTAGCTTTCATAGGCGGCCAGGCTGGGAATGTGGTAAATGCCATAGGCAAGGGTGCTGGATCCTTCATGAGGTGCGAAATAGCCTACCAGGTCTGCCCCGCACCGTGGGATGGCCTCGCCCCAGTTTTGTGCGTAGCGGTGAAACTGCGCCGTTTTCGTTGGATCGATCTGATACCGGATAATGCAGGTCAGCATAGTAAACTCCTTGTGTTGCATGGTCTCGATAGGCGATTGCCTTGCGCGAATGCTTCGGTTACGGTCGAACTATGAAAGAAGGACCGGATATCGCCCGCATCGCCGCCCTGATCGGAGACCCCGCGCGCGCCAACATGCTGACGGCGCTGATGACCGGCAAGGCGCTGACCGCAACAGAGCTGGCCACCGAAGCCGGGATCACCGGCCAGACGGCCAGTTCGCACTTGAGCAAGATGGACGAGGGTGGCCTGCTGCGGGTTCTCAAGCAGGGGCGCCACAAGTATTTTTCATTGGCCAATGACGATGTGGCCTCGGTTCTCGAGGGTCTGATGGGCCTTGCCGCCCGAAGCGGCCACCTGCGGACAAGAACCGGCCCCAAGGAGGCGTCCTTGCGCAAGGCACGGGTGTGTTACAATCACCTTGCCGGGGACATGGGGACACGTATGTTCGATAGTTTTCTCGAACGCGGCTTCCTGAAGGTCTCCGGGGACGCGCTTGACCTGACCGCGCAGGGCGGCGCTTTCATGCAGGGCTTCGGCGTCGACATGGCGGCGCTGCGCTCCGGTAAAGCGCCGCTGTGCAAAGAATGTCTGGACTGGAGCGCCCGCAGGTCGCATTTGGCAGGCAGCCTCGGGCGCGCCATACTGTCCCGAATGGAAGAGCTGGGCTGGGCGAAACGCACGCAGGGCAGTCGCGTTGTCACATTTTCCCGCGCCGGTGAGCAGAAGTTCCGGTCGGAGATCCTTGCCGGCACGGGCTGATGCCCGGGTTTTCCAACGGCCGGACGACTTGCGTCTCGCAAAAAAGCCAAGGGCAGCCCGGATCGCCCACGGGATCGACACATCCGAACTTGCGCAGCGACGAAGATTTACCCGGACCGGTTTCCCCACGCTCCGATTTACCGTTCAGAACCAATGTCCGGGCGTCGAGGGTCGTCCGCCGGATCGCGCAGCCGAGAGGGCAATTCACAAAACCCGCAGCGCCCGAAAACAGCGGCGAACGCAGCAGGTAAACCCCGTGGTCAGCGCGCCGCTGCAGGCACGACGGCACCGACAGACGGCGAGCAGCTCTTGCGGAGATATCATGTCTGATCGCTTAGACTGCGGGCGGCTTCACCCTGCGTTTGTGTGGCTCGCGGATAACCGATTTGTTCAGGATGCGCACCGCGCCCACCATCAACAGTCGCATGTCCTGCACGATGTATTCTGCCAGGTCGGAATCGCTGATGTCATCCCCGTCGATGTCGAGACGAAAGCCCTGGCCCTGAAGGCCGCCACCGTTCGAAAAATCGACCTCGAAATCGAAGCATACGCGTTTGTCCTGTATCACCTGTTCCATGTCTCCTTCTTATGCTCCTGACTTTTGCGCCTTGAGACGGGAAAGCGCGTCCTTGACGAGGATCGCCATAAACGCGCTGAGGGGCGCGTGCAGCAGTCGTGACGATCTGCCATCGCCCGCCGACCTGGGTCTCCCGCCATGGCCTGCGTACGCCTGACGTGCGCGCGGAAGTGCGGGTTCACAACAGGACGGAGATGCACGGCACCTGCATATGTAACCTATTAAACAGGTTACATATGCAGAGTCAATTGAAGGTGGCGGCTTGGCGGACAGCGCAGGTCTGCGCCGAACCATCCTGCCTGTCGATGTCTTTCGCTGACGAATTGCGTCACGCTGTCAGGTGATGAATTCAGAGACAGTACAGGCGTCTCATCCCCTGCTGCGGGATTCCGTCGGCGGGCGCTCTGTCGTTTTCTGCGTGGTCTCGTGACAATTCGACCGTTCCCTTGACGCAGGATCAAGACGCATCTTTTGTGCGGACGTTCATCTGAAATTATGAATTTTCCCTCATTCCTGTGTAACGAGCAGAACGAGGCGAAACCAAGATGAAAAAACTGCCCTTTGCCAGTGGTAAGATTTCGATGCTGCACATCATGATCGTGATGCTGTCCATGGTTTTGACATTCAGCGCCTGGCAATTCTCGAAAAATCAATCCGAAAGCCGGATCGAGCAGAGATTCAATGCCTCCCGTGATCGCATCGTGGGTCTGATCCAGGATCGCATGCTGAAATACGAGGACGCGTTGCAGGCCGGTGTTGCAGCGATGGAATCCCATGAAGGGAACATGACGCTGGATCAGTGGCGTGTCTTCGCCACCCACTTGCGCATCGACGAGAAATACCCTGGAATCAATGGGATCGGCGTTATTCACTTTCTTTCCGATCAGACGCTTGGCGCCTATCTTGAGCAGCGGCGCGCGGAACGGCCCGGCTTCGAGATATTCCCCCCGCACGAACAGGATATCTACATGCCGATTTCCTTTATCGAGCCGGAAGATATCAACGCTGCGGCAGTGGGGCTGGATGTGGCGCACGAACTGAACAGACGAAGCGCGGCGCTGGCGAGCCGGGACACCGGTGATGCGCACATCAGCGGTCCCATCGTGCTCGTGCAGGATGCCAATGCAACATCGGGGTTCCTGTTCTATGCGCCATTCTACCGAGGCGACTTGCCCGGCGGGGCCGCGGAACGGCGCGAACGGATCATAGGTGTGGTTTATGCGCCTTTCGTTATGCGCAATTTGCTGGGCGGTCTGCTGGCAAAGGATTTGCGTCACACGAGCATCAGCATTTCCGATTCAGGGCAGAAAATCTACGACGAACACTCTTCCGTGGAGGAGCGTCACGATCCCGCGCCGATGTTTACCGACACCGTGAACCTCGATGTCTACGGGCGAACCTGGTCGCTCGACATTCGGTCCAACCTCGCTTTCAGGAATGACAATACCTACTCGCAGCCAACGATGATCCTGGTCGGAGGTCTTGTCATCGAAGCTTTGATCCTGTCGCTTCTGATCCTGATGGTGAGGGCAAACCGCAAAGCGGTTGCCTATGCCGACGAGGTGACGAAGGAATTGCGAACAGAAAAACAAAAGCTGGTCCGGACCAATGAGGAACTGGAACAATTCGCCTATGCGGCCTCCCATGATCTGAAGACACCAATCCGCGGCATCAGTGGCCTGACTGAGATGATCAAGGAAGACCTGGAGGATTACCTGTCCTCACCCGGCGCGAATCCCGAAATTTCAATGAGCCTCGATCTCATATTGGACCGTGTCCAACGCATGAATGACCTTACGACAGGCATCATCGAGTTCTCGAGAATTGGGGTGCAAGCGGGAGACTGCGGGCCCCTCCACCTGTGTGAATTGGTGGCTTCGCTGACGTCCGATTTCAAATTGAAGCCACATCAGATCGTGCTTGAAAGCCCGGTAAATGAAATCTGCACCGATCCTGTCAGTCTGCGCCGCGTTATCGAAAATCTGGTGGGAAATTCTGTGAAATACCACGGGTCGCCCGACCAGTTGAGCATCGCGATAACATGCCGCGAGACGCCCAATTCGTTGGAGTTTTCAGTGAAAGATAACGGTCCGGGTATCGCCCCGAAGTTTCAAAGGCGAATTTTCGAGATGTTTCAGACCCTTCGAACGGGTGATGCACCGGAAAGCACGGGAATTGGTCTGGCAATTGTAAAAAAAGCAATCGAGGTGAATGGCGGTCAAGTGAGGCTGGAGTCGACCCCCGGAAATGGCACCACGTTTCATTTCCAATGGCCCAAGCAGGCAGCGTCACTGGGTCCGATCGAAGCCGGAATCGCGGCATGAGGAGAAGCGGATGAATATTCTTTTGGTAGAGGATAACGACGTCGACGTTCTGCTGTTTCAGCGCGCGCTGAGGAATGCGGGCACCCAAAGTACCGTGGTTCGCGCAAAAGATGGTGTAGAAGCTTTGGAAATCCTGAATGCGCAGGGCGCAGACAAACAGGTCCTGGATCCCTACGTGATCCTGCTGGACATCAACATGCCGCGCATGAACGGTCATGAGTTCCTGAAAGAATTGCGCGCGAGTGAAGACATCCCAGGTTCAAGAGTTGTCGTTGTGACAACGTCCAGTGATCCAAAGGACATCGAACTTGCCTACGGCAGCTATGCAAGCGGATACGTGGTCAAACCCTCCGGGACAGCGGAAATGACGAAGGTCATCGACACCCTGCACAACTACTGGGGCGTCTGCGAACAACCGGTGCGCCGATGTGACCAGCAAACCCAATGATTTGATCCCGCAGGCCAAGCGCAAGAAATGAGATATCGGTGTTGACGAAACCTCCAATGAAAACTCTGGGCCGGGTCATGCTGGTCGATGACGATCTTATCGACCGCATGGCGTCCAAACGCCTCTTGAACAAGCTGCAATTGGCTGATGAGCTGCAATGCTTTCCGGATGCCGAAGCGGCACTATATCATATGGAGAGCGACACGGCTGGCAACACAGATGTCATTCTGCTGGATGTACACATGCCGCGAATGAACGGTTTGGAACTCCTGGAGGCGATGAGCGCATCGACGAAAGTCCGGTTCTCCGGCACCATCGCGGTGATGGTATCTGCCGGTTTGACACGCAGACTACAAACCGGCTTTGAAGAGATGCCCTACCCAAAGACATTTATTGGAAAACCGTTGACGGCGGAGGAGCTGCTTGCAACCGCAACGATGATCCCCCGGGCAGACTAGGGTCTGAACTCAATTCGCCGCAGGCTTGATGCCATTCTAAGTCTCTGATT
>NZ_JAHXDN010000001.1:287500-1271235 GCF_019375555.1 Roseobacter insulae | reverse complement strand
AACCACCCTTTTTTGTACGTTCGTGCGAGGCGCAGCATCGGTAACTAAGGGCTCATTCGCGACGTTCCAGAAGCGCAAAAAAGCCCCCGCCGATGTGTCAGCGGAGACTTCCCAACTCTTTTTGAGTGCAGTACGCAGGTTTCGTTGAAAACCCGCTACACGTATTCGGAGAAGACTTACCAGTCTTCTCTCACCACTACCCGGGTCTTGATCGGCAGCTTCATCGCCGCCAGGCGCAGGGCCTCACGGGCGACGTCATCATTCACGCCGTCGATCTCGAACATCACGCGGCCGGGCTTGACCTTCGCCGCCCACCGGTCGACGGAGCCCTTACCTTTACCCATCCGAACTTCGATAGGTTTGGCAGTGACCGGCACATCCGGGAAGATCCGGATCCAGACCCGCCCCTGACGCTTCATGTGACGTGTCATCGCGCGGCGGGCCGCCTCGATCTGACGTGCTGTGACCCGCTCAGGCTCAATGGCTTTCAACCCGTAGGTGCCGAAGTTCAGGTCAGACCCACCCTTCGCCAGACCCTTGATCGAGCCTTTGAACTGCTTGCGGAATTTCGTGCGTTTTGGTTGTAGCATCTGTCATTCCCCCTTAGCGACGACCGCCTGCACCGCGCGGTGCTGGGCCATCCTGGAGTTCCTGTGCTTTACGGTCACGCGCGGCCGGATCGTGCTCCATGATCTCCCCTTTGAAGATCCATGTTTTGATCCCGATGATGCCATAGGCAGTCGTCGCTTCCACATGTGCGTAATCGATGTCGGCGCGCAGCGTGTGCAAAGGCACACGACCTTCACGATACCATTCAGTCCGCGCGATTTCCGCACCACCGAGACGACCCGCGACATTCACCCGGATGCCAAGAGCACCCATGCGCATCGCGTTCTGCACCGCACGTTTCATGGCGCGGCGGAAGGACACCCGGCGTTCCAACTGTTGTGCAATGCTTTCACCAACGAGGGCAGCATCCAGCTCAGGCTTGCGCACTTCAACGATGTTGAGGTGCAACTCGCTGTCGGTCATCTTGGCGATCTTCTGGCGCAGACCTTCGATGTCCGCGCCTTTCTTGCCGATGATGACACCGGGGCGGGCTGTGTGGATCGTCACGCGGCACTTCTTGTGCGGGCGTTCGATGATCACACGGGCCACACCGGCCTGCTTGCATTCTTCCTTGATGAAATCACGGATCGCGAGGTCTTCCAGCAGAAGATCACCGTAATCCTTGGTGTCGGCATACCAGCGGCTGTCCCAGGTGCGGTTCACCTGCAGGCGCATGCCAATCGGATTGACTTTGTTACCCATTAGGCTTGCTCCTCTACCTGACGCACCTTGATCGTAATCTCCGAGAACGGCTTGATAATCTTGCCGAACCGGCCACGCGCGCGTGGACGTCCACGCTTCATGGTCAGGTTTTTACCCACATAGGCCTCGGCGACGACCAGTTCATCAACGTCGAGGTTGTGGTTGTTTTCCGCGTTCGCAATGGCGGACTGAAGGCATTTCTTCACATCCAGCGCGATCCGTTTCTTGGAGAAGGTCAGGTCCGTCAGGGCCTTGTCCACCTTCTTGCCCCGGATCATCGCGGCGACGAGGTTCAGTTTCTGCGGGCTTGTGCGAAGCATGCGCAGTTTTGCCATTGCTTCGTTGTCAGCCACGCGGCGGGGATTTTTATCCTTGCTCATGGCTTACTTCCGCTTCGCTTTTTTGTCGGCGGCATGACCGTAGTAGGTCCGTGTCGGCGAATACTCACCGAACTTCTGACCGATCATGTCTTCGCTGACGTTAACAGGGATGTGCTTGTGACCGTTGTAGACGCCGAACGTCAGGCCCACGAACTGGGGCAGGATTGTAGAGCGGCGCGACCAGATCTTGATCACTTCGTTGCGGCCGCTTTCGCGGGACGCCTCGGCCTTTTTCAACACGTAAGAGTCGACAAAAGGGCCTTTCCAAACAGAGCGTGCCATATATTAGCGCCCCTTCTTCTTGGCGTGCCGCGAGCGCAGGATGAGCTTGCTGGACGCTTTTTTCTTGTTCCGGGTCTTTGCACCCTTTGTCGGCTTGCCCCAAGGGGTGACCGGGTGACGACCACCAGAGGTCCGGCCTTCACCACCACCATGCGGGTGGTCGATCGGGTTCATCACGACACCACGCACAGACGGGCGGATGCCCTTGTGACGCATGCGGCCCGCTTTACCGTAGTTCTGGTTGGAGTTGTCGGGGTTGCTGACGGCACCAACAGTGGCCATGCATTCCTGACGCACCAGACGCAGCTCGCCAGAGCTCAGACGGATCTGAGCGTAGCCACCATCACGGCCCACAAACTGGGCGTAGGTGCCAGCGGCGCGGGCGATCTGACCGCCTTTGCCGGGCTTCATCTCGATGTTGTGCACGATTGTGCCGATGGGCATGCCCGAGAAGGGCATCGCGTTGCCGGGCTTGATGTCTGCTTTCTGCGACGCAACCACGGTATCGCCCACCGCGAGGCGCTGCGGCGCCAGGATGTAGGCCTGCTCACCGTCTTCGTATTTCACGAGCGCGATGAAGGCTGTGCGGTTGGGGTCATATTCGATGCGCTCGACCGTGGCCGACACATCCATCTTGTTCCGTTTGAAGTCGACGATCCGGTAGAGGCGCTTGGCCCCGCCGCCTTTGCGGCGCATCGTGATCCGTCCGGTGTTGTTCCGTCCGCCGTTCTTGGTCAAGCCTTCTGTGAGGGCTTTGACCGGGCGGCCTTTCCAGAGCTCCGAACGGTCGATCAGTACCAGCCCACGCTGGCCCGGCGTCGTCGGTTTGTACGACTTGAGTGCCATGTTGTCTGTCTTCCGTTTTGCTGTACGGCGCGGTGAGGCGCCTATGGTATAAAGGCCCCCGTAGGTGCCCAACTTGGATGCCCGTTAGGACAACAACGAAGCCCCGGACGAATCCGGGGCCTTGCCGATGGGGTCTATTAGGGGAGCACGCCCCTGGGGTCAAGCGCAGAGACGGGAATCTTCGGTTTGCCACCTCTCCCGACCAAACCGGGCGCGCGCCTGACCGGGAACTGGCGCTGCAACAGGTGAGCGAGACGCTTCATGGCTGCGATAACACATCCGCTGTTTCAGCGGGCACGCACCGATGCCAAAGCGCCAGACGGTCGGACCGGGCCGGCGCGCGCCCGGTTTGGTCGGCGTGACTCGGGCAGTCTTGACACTTCCATGATGTCCGAAACCATGACGAAACCAGAGGTTTGCACTAACGTGTTTCGCTGACGCAGAAGGTGTTCTCACATTCGGCGAGTTCTTCGCTGTGTTGCAGCCTAAGTCACAGAACCGGCTGTTTAAAGCTCTGGCAAATCATGGATCAGAATTCACCCCTTCTCTGCAACCGGCCTCGTCAAACCGAACCGGGATTCCTTGACTTTCCCGCAACTTCCCCCAGCGCCGGTTGCCCCTGTTACCGCTCTTTTCGGTGCAGGCCTCATTCCTCCCTGAAGGCTTTTGTGAAGTAGTCGGTGAGGGGCTTGGCGAGGTAGCTGAGCGGCGAACGCTCTGCGGTTTTGATGAACGCATCGACCGGCATGCCGGGGAGCAGAACCTGCCCGCCCAGCTTTTCCATTTCGCCTTCCGCGGGGACAAGCTCGACCTGGTAATATGACAGGCCTGTGCTTTCGTCGGTGAGCACATCCGCAGAGAGCTTGGTGACCCGTCCGACCACTTCCGGCGTCAGCGAGCCCCTTTTCGAGCAGCGATTGCGCATCCCCCAATTCAGCTTCGATCAGAACCCTTTGCGTTTCGAGCGCGGAAAGCTGGGCCGTGGCCCCGTCGATCTGGTTCTCGGCCTGGGCAATCTGTTCGACGATCTGTTCAGAGCTTTGGCGCAAGGACGCCGCGCGGGCGTCAAAAAGCCGGGCCTGCCCGTCAATCAGGGCCTGGACGGCGACATCCTGTGCTGCTTCCTCCTGCAAATCAGCCAAGATCGCAAGCGCGTCCAGACCATCCCGTTCCGCCTGCAGGCGGGCCTTGCGCGCGAGGATCTCAAAGAGCTGCCCCTCAATGATGGCAAGCTCCGAGCGCAATTGCGTGTCATCAAATTGCAGCACAACTTCGCCTGCGGAGACCGCGTCACCGTCTTTCACCAGCAGCGCGCCGACAACGCCCCCCTGCGGATGCTGCAAGACCTGCCGATTGGATTCTACCTGGATCATGCCCGACGCAATCACGGCACCAGCGATCCGCGCCTGAACGGCCCACACGCCAAGAACACCCACCAGCACCAGCAGTGCGCTCATTCCAACCAGCAATGGGCCCGTTGCTTTCCATCTGCGCGGCTTGCGGGACGCGCCGCTCATGACGTTTTGGCTTCTGCAAGAGATTTCTTGATGGAGTCCACATTGCTCACCATGGATTTGAGCACCTCGTCACGCGGCCCGTCCGCCTTGATCCGCCCAGCCTCGATGACCAGCAAGCGGTCACATTCCGAAATCGCCGACGGGCGGTGGGTCATGATCACAACCGCGCGACCTGCCGCCTTGAATTCACGTACTGCGAGGTTCAGGGCGGTTGAGCCATCACTGTCCAGCGCCGAATTGGGCTCATCGAGGATCAGCAGAACCGGATCGCCGTAGAACGCCCGCGCGAGCGCGATACGCTGACGCTGCCCACCCGAAAGCTGCCCGTCATCACCATGGACAACTGTTTTGTACCCATCGGGGAGTGAGAGGATGATGTCGTGCGCGTTTGCGCGCCTGGCGGCCTCCACGACCTTCGCGTCATCTGGTTGCGTTGACATGCGCGCAATGTTCTCGGCGATGGTACCGGAGAACAGCACAACATTCTGCGGCAGGTAGCCGATGTAGGACCCCAAAGCGTCCGGGTCATACTGATCCAGCGTCGCCCCGCCGAAACGAACTTCACCCGCGGCGACCGGGGTGAGACCAAGAAGGGTTCTGGCCAGCGTCGTTTTGCCTGAACCGCTTTTGCCGATCACGCCCAAGGCCTCCCCCTCTCCCAAATAAAAGGATACGCCATTCAGCGTGGGAAACTTCGCCCCCGGAGCCACGACAGAGACACCCGCAACGGAGATATTGGCATGCGGCTGTGGCAGGGCATGGGCCGCGGGCAGAAGCGGCGTTTTGTCCAGCAAATTGCCCAGAGAAGACCAGGCGCCGCGCGCACGTTGTACCAGTCCTTATTGCCCCAGGGCCTGTTGCACCGGTGCCAGCGCCCGACCCATCAGGATCGAGCTGACAATCATCGCCCCGGCGGTGACTTCACCCTGCAGCACCAGATACGCGCCTAGCGCCAGCATTGCCGATTGCAAGAACAGCGTGAAGGACTTCGACATCGCAGTGAAAATGCCGGTCCAGTCGCTGGAGCGCACGGATGTTTCAAGCGACGCATCACGGAGGTCGTGCCATCGGTCAGCAACCGACGCGCTCATACCCTGCCCCCCTCGCTGCCGCTGCTGTTGTCCGTTTTTTAGGCGATTGTATATTTGACAAACCCGCAGTGTGAGATAGGCTTGAGTTCTAGTTTAAGGGGATTCGAGATATGGCCTGCTACATTGTTACGTACGATCTGAACAAAGAGACTACGCGGCCAAACATCTTAAAAGATATCAAGGCTTATGAAAGTTGGGCAAAACTATCCGAAAGCTCATACACTGTCGAAACTTCGGAAACGCCGTCGCAAGTCTTCAATAAACTCAAGGAGCACATAGACAGTAATGACAACCTTTACATTATCAGTTTGTCAAAGCCGTATTCTGGTCGCGGTCCGAAGGACGTGAATGAGTGGCTAGAGTCGACTCTAGCCGGTTAAGAGCAACGCGATCACCAGCTAGGCCTTCAGCTAGCCGCTGCTCGTCACTTGTTTCCGGCTCAAGGGTCAGCCCAAAGTCATTGAGATGCAATTTCATGGTAATATGGCACCCCAAAGAAGGAGGTAACTCAATACCTCAATCATCCCTCTTGTCGTCTGGCTTCTGCTTCACCAGCTTGCGCAGATTTTCATTGAACTTCGCTTCGTCGTCGTCCGTCTCTAGCTGGCGGGCGGCTTCTTTGAAGCGGTCAAGTTGCTCAGTGGGTTTGTTGCTCATATTTCTTTGGCCTCCAAAAACTCACCTCGTGGACTATCAAGTACGGGTCTTGATCTTCGTATAGAACGGTTAAACTTGGCATGCCATTTGAAGCGGACCCTTGGAATACAAATGATCTGGTCTTACCACTTTCAGTCGCGGCTGTTCCGACTCCTGGATCGTGGGCCATTGCCCACGTTGCGGCCTCCCAGGCATCGTTCGCTCTATCCCAATTCGCTTCGGCCTCATTTAAAGCAAGTCTGACCGCCTCCTGCTCAATTATCTGCCTTTTCATTAAGGGAGGCCAAGCTCTCTGGCTCTTCTCTTGGCCCACTCAAGTTCTTCGCCCTCTGGGTCTCGAATCCTTTCAGCTAGGATGGAAGAAAGAGGCAGAAAATCGCCTTGCTCAGCGATTTCCCATCCGTAGTCGTGGGAAAGGTCGCTCACCTCTTCGGCAGTCATGTCAGCGACTACTTTGATCCAGTAGTTGAGGCTTTGGGCTTGGCTTTCGCTCAAAAGCCCAGGCTCCGGGGGGCGCAAGCCCTTCACGCGCTTGATGGTTCGGTTGTAGTAGCGCTCATCAAAACACTGTATCCGCCCTTCACTCTCTAACTCCTGAAACCATCTTTCATAGTTGTGCAATCGAGGACCGTTTGTATCCCTAACGTATTTCGCACCCGAGAATTGGACGCCATCTAGCGTGTATTGCTTAGCCTCGAAAAACCACATGACTTTGTAGAGTTTAGTGCGACCAAAGCCATCTCGATCACGAGTCGCATAAGCAATCGTGTGGATAAGGTTTTTTAGTTTTTCCTTGTCAAGATTCACTTTGTTGAGCCTCAGTTCGGAGCGTTTACATAGTCACCCACCGTAGGGTTTTCCAGCCCGCGCTCATGCTCCTTGATTGTAGAACAATCGCTTGCCCTTTGCACTTACTAAGGCAATCTGGCCGCGCTCCACATCGTCAACACCGTTCGCGGAGCGGTTGTTGTAGCGGAAGTCAAACTCCGCAGCATACCGGTGCAAGTGCTGCTTTCCGCAGTGCTGATAGACACCTTTCATGCCGCGCTTGAAGATGCTGTAGAAGCCTTCAACCGTGTTGGTGTGGAGTTCGCTATCTTCGTAACTGACATACTCACCAGCGCTGTGGTTGGTCCAGCCGTGCGCGTCGAACACGTTGCCAGCGCCGATACCCTGATATTGGCGGGCTTCATCAGTCATGACATACGCTTCGCGGGCGATGTTCTCTTGCAGGATAGGGACCAGCGTGGACTTCTTGAGGTCGTCCACAACGATAGACTTGGCGCGCTTGGTGTCGCGATCTACCAGGGTCAGCACCTTCATCTTGTGAGAGCCGACACGTGCGTTCTTAGCTTTGGTGACGCCGGGTTCCTTGCCGATGAACGTTTCGTCAACTTCTACAACGCCACCATTGCCGCCAAAACCGGCAAGCGCACCGTCACGCATACACTCGCGGATGCGGTGTGTCAGGAACCACGCAGACTTGTAGGTGATGCCCAGAACGCGGTGAAGCTGGTGGCTGCTGATGCCTTTCTTGCTGGATACCATCAGGTGAATGGCTTGAAGCCACAGGTGCAGCGGCAGGTGGCTTTCCTCAAAGATCGTACCCTTGCGGACGGTGAACTGCTTGCGGCACTCGCGGCACTTCCAAAGACCATGACGCTCTTTGCCTTCCGGGTTCTTCTTGCTGGCCTTGGTGCGAACACCAGTCAGGGGATAGGCGCTGTCCACGACGCCACAGTGAGGGCAGACAGGTCCATCGGTCCACAACATCGCTTCGACGTGCTCAAACGCAGCGGCTTCATCGTGCATATACTTGGCGGACAGAACAGACATTGTGATTTCCTCTAACTCTATGGGTTATAGATAGGAATCTCACTTGGGTTTGTCAAGTATACAATCGCCGTTTTTTAGGATGACGTGTAGTCTTGTTGCCGTTCTTCAGATCACGTCATCCTGGAAGCGGCTTCCAGTTCTGTGCGGGACCGCGTTGAGTACCCCCTTTCTTCGTTCAGTGCTTGATGAGCTTCATGCTCTGACTTACCCAAGACGTCCTGCTGATAGCTTTTGAAATCGCCGGTGTAGGTTTTCCCGCCGCCCAATTCGAAGGTAATGTCGGCTCCCCTCGGGCCGCTCCTTTAAGCGACTTTATGTCGGGATCATGAATTGTTCCCGCAACACCCTCGCTGACTTCAACACTGGTAAGCTCGCCCGCCGCCGACCCTACCGTGCGGTCCAAAAGCCGCGCAAAGCCTGTAAGTGCTGAATGGACGGCATCGCCAATCGCTTCGAAAGGCGACCACTTCGAAGCTTCCGCAACTAAAATCGGCTCAGGAGGTTTTAAGTTTCCTATTGCCCAAGCATTTGGAGACCGGCCCAGTGTACTTTGTTAATGGGCCTTTAATAAAGCTTTCGATGGCTTGATAGAAATCCGTGACTATTCTTTGCTTTTCATTGGCCGCAAGCCGGTAGCCATTTGCGCGCGACTGCGATGGGCTCTTCGAAACCATAATTAATTGCCTGTCTCGCAAAACTCTCGTTGCCGACAAACTCAACCAATCTTGCGAATGCGGCGGGGTTCTCACTAATGTAATTGTCCCTAGCAGCTGCGGAAAGTTCATTTACGGTTTTCGTTTCGTGATCGAGCTCGTGCGATAACACGCTACCACCAGAAAGCTCAATTGTTACAGCATCTATTCCAAATGCCTGTTTGAGCGCTCCGGCCGACGCAGTCCCTGTCAGACGCGTGTTAGGGTTTACCTCGATGTAAAATGTTTTGTTTTCTGGGTCGGGAGCGGCTTGCCACGTACCCGCCTTTCGGCTTTCGACAAAAACGATCTTATCAAAGTTGGAGGACAAATCGTCCACGCGTTCGTGCTGAATTCGCGAAGTCGCTCGATTTGCCAATGCATCTCGAATTTCCTGCCCGTAGCGATGTTCTTCAAGCGGGCCCAGTTGAAGTTCAACGCCTCTTTTTCCTAGCTTAATCTCATTCATTTACCAGCGATCCCGGCGAGTCAAATTCGATTGGGGCGGTCCATGGGTCAAATGAAATGCTGAATGTTTGTTTGTTCGATTGGAGCAGCACAGTACCGCTGTCAGTCGCGAAAAACAGGAAATCAGTCGAACCAGGAAGAATTTCGAGATTGGGCTCTCCAACGAGAGCCGTCGCCTCGGTTTGTGGCCAAATTGCCTCCAGTGTGTACTCAATTAAAAAACATGAAAGATCTTCTGACCTATGAACGATGATTGTCCTGCAGAATGCCCGTTCTCCGGCATTGCGGCATTCCGTCGGTTGTCGATAGAATAAAAATTGACCTCTTTTAACTACCTGATCAGTCGGCAATGGCTGAAAAGCAGATTTGCATACCCGGTGGACACCTTGAAAGTCACTGGACTTTGCGGGTTTGTATTCTAAAAAGGCTGGCGGCGCGGCGGTCACCGCGCTTGTTGCACAGAGAGTGAAAAGCACAATGGCCGTCCAGTTACAAAGTGGCTTTGCAAAGCCGTAATTTAATCGCTGACACATCAATTCAAAAACCTCCACCGGTTTCAAATTTTAGGGAAAAACTTGGTCCCATAATCCCCCCCAATCTGCTTCATCCCGATCCTCTGGAAAAACCGATCCACGCACGCCGCATCAATTCCTGCCGTCACATGATAGAGGATATGCGTCGCCCCCTGCGACTGTGCCCAAACCTCGATACCTTTCGCCAACCGCAGCGCAACCTTCCCGCCGAGCAACCCGTCCGAAACGTCAGGAGCGACACAGATCGCGTGGACCGACACGATCCGCGCGCCATCGCCAATGAAGTACCCGCCGATAGAGCAATAGCAACAGCCCGGAACGCGCGACCCAAGTGCCACGACCAGCCCAAGGTGCTGCTCCGGGGCGTTCAGCGTTCTATCGAACGCCCGGTCGAACTTCGCGTCGGAAAACGGAATGTCACCGAACAGGCTCTTCTCATGCACACTCCGGGTTAAAGCACATACCTGCGTGCGATGGATTTCCGCAGCGCGGGTCGTGGCCAGTGTTACCGCTTGCCGACTTTCCTTTGTGACAAATGAATCCAAACTCAATTCTTTAAAACCTGCAGAAAACACTATTCTGAGTCGAGAAAACACTAGTCAACTCCGGCGGGCAAGAAATTAGGTAACAACCCAATTGAATACGCGAATCATGGTTAACGCAGATCAGACCCCGTGCCGAACATAACCGGCAGGGGTCAGCCATCAAAACCGCGCCCCGTGGAAATCGCGTCGCCGCCACACCATAACCCGAAGGCACCACCCTACCGGAACGATCAGCGCGTATGCCAACCTAGTGGCTCAGATCGGGCCAGCGGCAGGTTGCTCGCCCGCCGCCCCCCCGACATCTCAATATAGCGAGCGCGGTGGTGCTATGCGAGGGCACTTCAAACAGGACAGAACGAGGCAATCACAGCCCCATTCCGTTCGGCACTCACCGAGAGAAGACGTCATGCGTTTCATGCGCCGTCCGCTGACTGGGCCCGCCTCGATGCATCGTGCGACAGTCGTCTCGCACAACTGGCGCAGCAGCTCACTCTCGCGGAAACGACCATGCCTGTTCTTGGAGAACGTCGAGGGGTCCGGCACCCGGTCGTTCAGATCGAGGGGACAGAACCAGCGGTAAACGGCCATTCTGCTTCTCGTCTGTTATCAGGCGCAAAGACGAACCCCGGCCTGATACCAGACCGGGGTTTCTCATTTTAGATTGTAGACCGGATCAAAGACCGGTGGACACGTCGATCGTGTTGCCGGCTTCCAGCGTCACGTAGGCTTTCTTCACGTCTTTCCGTTTGCCAAGCTGGCCACGGAAGCGTTTCACTTTGCCTTTGGTGATCGTGGTGTTGACCGCTTTGACCTTCACACCAAAGAGCGCCTCGACGGCCTCCTTGATCTGGGGTTTGTTGCTGTCGATCGCCACTTCGAACACCACAGCGCCGTTCTCGGACGACATGGTGGCCTTTTCCGTGATGATCGGCTTGCGGATCACGTCGTAATGTTCTGCTTTCGCGTTCATTTCAAACGAGCCTCCAGTGCTTCGACACCCGCCTTCGTGATCACCAGCGTGTCACGCTTGAGGATGTCATATACGTTTGCGCCCATCGTCGGCAGGATATCCAGACCGTCGATGTTGCGCGCGGCCTGGGCGAAGTTCTCGTTCACCTCGGCCCCGTCGATGACCAGCGCGCGTTTCCAGCCCAGGTTTGCAACCTGTTTGGCCAGAGCGGCGGTTTTGCCATCCGAAGACGCGTCGTCAATGATCACGAGCTCGCCTGCTTTCATTTTGGCAGAAAGCGCGTGGCAGAGACCCAGCTTGCGGAACTTCTTGGTCAGTTCGTGACCATGGCTGCGCGGGGTCGGGCCCTTGTAGATACCACCTTTGCGGAAGATCGGCGCGTTACGGGAACCATGGCGTGCACCACCGGTGCCCTTCTGGCGGTAGATCTTCTTGGTCGAGTAGCTGGTCTCGGAACGGGTCTTGACCTTGTGCGTGCCAGCCTGCGCGTTGTTACGCTGCCAGCGCACAACACGGTGCAGGATGTCGGCACGGGGTTCGAGACCAAAAAGCGCCTCGTCCAGATCTACCGAGCCGGCTTTCTTGCCGTCGAGTTTGATGACATCGAGTTTCATGCGTCACCTTCTTTCTTGTCTTCGCCAGCTTCGGGTGCGTCATCCGACTTGTCCGCCGCGATTTCCGCTTCGGCTGCTTTCAGGGCTTCCGCTTCCTGTGCCGCTTGCTCCTCGGCCAGACGCTTGGCTTCTGCTTCGGCTTCGGCGGCGGCGGCAGCAGCGGCCTCCTCGGCAGCTTTTGCAGCTTCTTCAGCGGCAGACTTCAGCGCCGCCGGCAGAATAGCATTTTCAGGGAACGGCTTTTTCACCGCATCCTTGACCGTCACCCAACCACCTTTGGACCCCGGGACAGCACCCTTGACCATGATCAGACCACGGTCGGCATCGGTGCGCACAACCTGCAGGTTCTGAGTTGTCACACGGGCAGCACCCATGTGACCGGCCATTTTCTTGCCTTTGAAGACCTTGCCAGGATCCTGACATTGACCAGTTGAACCATGCGACCGGTGGGAGATAGACACACCGTGCGTCGCACGCAGACCACCGAAGTTGTGGCGCTTCATCGCACCGGCAAATCCCTTGCCGATGGAGGTACCGGCCACGTCAACGAACTGACCCTCAAAGTAATGGTTCGCGGTGATTTCTTCGCCGACACCGATCAGGTTCTCGGCATCCACACGGAACTCTGCAACCTTACGCTTGGGCTCTACCTTCGCGGCCGCGAAGTGGCCGCGCATCGCCTGAGAGGTCCGCTTGGCTTTAGCTGAACCGGCACCAAGTTGAACAGCAGAATAGCCGTCCTTCTCAGAAGTCCGCTGGGCCACGACCTGCAGCTTATCGAGTTGAAGAACGGTTACAGGGATCTGCTTGCCGTCTTCCATGAACAGCCGGGTCATCCCGACTTTTTTTGCAATAACGCCTGAGCGCAACATAACAATTACCCTCCTACGCTTATGATTGCAGCTTGATCTCGACGTCCACACCAGCGGCCAGGTCGAGCTTCATCAGCGCGTCCACGGTCTGGGGGGTCGGATCAACGATATCCAGCAGGCGCTTGTGCGTGCGGATTTCGAACTGGTCACGGGATTTCTTGTCCACGTGGGGCCCACGCAGAACGGTGAATTTTTCAATCTTGTTCGGCAGCGGGATCGGGCCGCGAACAGAAGCGCCGGTCCGCTTGGCGGTGTTGACGATCTCTTGTGTGGACGCATCCAGCACACGATAGTCAAACGCCTTCAGGCGAATGCGGATGTTTTGGCTTTGGATTGCCATTTTTTCTTTTCCCTAACGATGGGTCTTGAAACGGAGAGGAAGAGAGGCCTCATCGCACCCCTTCGTCGCGTCTTTTTTGCGGTTCGGGACCCGGGTCCCGAAATGGCAGGGGTGCCGAATATGACCCGGCACCCCGATTGTCCAGAGTGAGTGTGAAACTTACTCGGTGATTTTGCTGACGACGCCTGCGCCGACGGTGCGGCCGCCTTCGCGGATCGCGAAGCGCAAGCCGTTTTCCATCGCGATCGGTGCGATCAGCTCAACGCCGAAAGACACGTTGTCGCCCGGCATCACCATCTCGGTGCCCTCGTTCAGCTGAACCGTGCCGGTCACATCCGTCGTCCGGAAGTAGAACTGCGGGCGGTAGTTCGCAAAAAACGGCGTGTGACGGCCACCCTCTTCCTTGGTCAGGATGTAGGCTTCGGCTTCGAACTTGGTGTGCGGGTTCACCGAGCCGGGCTTGCACAGCACCTGGCCACGCTCAACGCCTTCACGGTCGATGCCGCGCAGCAGCGCGCCGATGTTGTCGCCCGCTTCACCGCGGTCCAGCAGCTTGCGGAACATTTCAACACCTGTGCAGGTCGTCTTCTGGGTGTCGCGGATGCCGACGATCTCGATCTCGTCGCCCACGTTGATCACGCCCCGCTCGACACGGCCGGTCACAACGGTGCCACGACCGGAGATCGAGAACACGTCTTCCACGGGCATCAGGAACGGCTGATCCACCGCACGCGCCGGGGTCGGGATGTATTCGTCGACCGCCGCCATCAGCTCGCGGATCTTCTCTTCGCCGATCTCGGGGTTGTTGCCTTCCATCGCCGCCAGCGCCGAGCCCGCGATGATCGGGATATCGTCGCCGGGGTACTCATAAGAGCTCAGCAGCTCGCGGATTTCCATTTCAACCAGCTCGAGCAGCTCTTCGTCGTCGACCTGGTCGACCTTGTTCATGAAGACGACCATGTAGGGAATGCCCACCTGGCGGCCGAGCAGGATGTGCTCGCGCGTCTGCGGCATCGGGCCGTCGGCGGCATTCACAACCAGGATCGCGCCGTCCATCTGCGCCGCCCCGGTGATCATGTTCTTAACGTAGTCGGCGTGGCCGGGGCAGTCGACATGCGCATAGTGGCGCGCGTCGGTCTCATATTCCACGTGTGCGGTGGAAATGGTGATGCCGCGGGCTTTCTCTTCCGGCGCACCGTCGATCTGGTCATAGGCCTGGAAATCGCCAAAATACTTCGTGATCGCCGCCGTCAGCGTCGTCTTGCCGTGGTCAACGTGACCAATCGTGCCGATGTTCACATGCGGTTTCGTACGTTCAAACTTTGCCTTTGCCATGGTGGCCTCTCCTTAGTGTTCTGGTTAGCGGCAGTCCCGCTCGAAGTTGGATCGAGGCGCCCGAAGGCGCCCCGGTTTTATGCGAATTTCGCTTGAATCTCATCAGAGATGTTCTGTGGTACCGGCTCGTAGTGGTCGAACTGCATGGTGAAGTTCGCCCGCCCGGAAGACATCGACCGCAAGGTGTTGATATAGCCGAACATGTTGGCCAGCGGCACAAAGGCGTCAATTGCAATCGCGTTGCCGCGGGTGTCCTGACCCTGCACCTGACCGCGACGGGAGGTGAGGTCGCCGATGATGCCACCGGTGTATTCCTCAGGCGTCACAACCTCGACTTTCATGATCGGCTCGAGCAGTTTCGCACCGGCTTTCTTCATGCCTTCGCGCATGCCCATACGGGCCGCGATCTCGAAAGCCAGAACCGATGAGTCCACATCGTGGAACTTGCCGTCGATAAGGGCCACCTTGAAGTCGATCACGGGGAAGCCGGCCAGGGGGCCGCTGTCCATGACCGACTGGATGCCCTTTTCAACGCCCGGGATGTATTCCTTCGGAACGGCACCGCCGACGATCCGGCTCTCGAAGGAATAGCCTTCGCCCGGCTCGGTTGGCGAGATGATCATCTTCACCTCGGCGAACTGACCCGAACCACCCGACTGTTTCTTGTGCGTGTAGGTGTGCTCGACCTCGTGACCAATGGTCTCGCGATAAGCAACCTGCGGCGCGCCGATGTTGGCCTCAACCTTGAATTCACGCTTCAGGCGGTCCACCAGAATGTCGAGGTGGAGTTCGCCCATGCCCTTCATGATGGTCTGACCGGATTCCAGATCAGTCTCCACACGGAAAGACGGATCTTCGGCGGCAAGGCGCTGCAGACCTGTGGACATCTTTTCCTGGTCGGCCTTGGTTTTTGGCTCAACCGCGATCTCGATCACCGGATCGGGGAAGGTCATGGTTTCCAGAACAACTGGATCGTTGACCGCGCAGAGGGTATCCCCGGTTGTGGTGTCTTTCAGACCCGCCAGCGCGATGATGTCGCCCGCGAAGGCTTCCGTGATCTCTTCGCGATCATTGGAGTGCATCATCATCATCCGGCCCACGCGCTCTTTACGCTCCTTGGTCGAGTTCAGCAGCGTGTCACCTTTGTTGAGAACACCGGAATAGATCCGGGTAAACGTCAGCGTACCGACAAACGGGTCATTCATGATTTTGAATGCCAGCGCCGAGAACGCCATGTTGTCGTCCGCGCGGCGGGCGATGTTCCGGGTCTCTGTCTCGTCGCCGGGTTTGAAGCCCATATAGTCGACCACGTCCATCGGTGATGGCAGATAGTCGATGACAGCGTTCAACAGAGGCTGAACGCCCTTGTTTTTGAACGCGGAGCCGCAGAGAACGGGAATGAACTTGATCGCCAGTGTCCCGGCGCGGATCAGGCGGCGCAGCGTCGGCACATCGGGCTCTTCGCCTTCGAGATACATCATCATCGCGTCGTCATCCATTTCGACGGCGGTTTCGATCATCTTGCCACGCCATTCTTCAGCTTGCGCCTTCAGGCTGTCGCGGATTGGCTTTTTCACCCAGGAAGCACCCAGGTCTTCGCCTTCCCAGACCCATTCTTCCATGGTCACGAGATCGATCATGCCTTCCAGTTCGTTCTCCGCCCCAATTGGGATCTGGATGGGGCAAGGGGTCGCACCTGTACGGTCCTGGATCATGTGAACGCAGTTGAAGAAGTCCGCACCGATCTTGTCCATCTTGTTGACGAACACGATGCGCGGCACCTTGTAGCGGTCAGCCTGACGCCAGACAGTTTCTGTCTGCGGCTCAACACCGGCGTTGGCGTCCAGAACGGCAACCGCGCCGTCGAGAACGGCCAGCGAGCGCTCGACCTCGATGGTGAAATCCACGTGGCCGGGCGTATCGATGATGTTCATGCGGTGCTTTGGTGTGTCCGCGGTTGCGCCGTCTTCGGTGCGTTCCCAGAACGTGGTTGTCGCAGCAGATGTGATCGTGATGCCACGTTCCTGCTCCTGCTCCATCCAGTCCATGGTGGCCGCACCATCGTGCACCTCACCGATGTTGTGAGACTTGCCCGTATAATACAGGATGCGTTCCGAACAGGTTGTTTTACCGGCATCAATGTGCGCCATGATGCCAAAGTTGCGGTAGCGGTCGAGCGGATAGTCGCGTGCCATGGGGCTGCTTCCTTGAGGTATCTAAAAACGTTTCATCGCGCCCGACGGGGGCGCGATAGTGTTTACCAGCGGTAGTGGCTGAACGCTTTGTTGGCGTCTGCCATTTTATGTGTGTCTTCGCGTTTCTTCACCGCGGTACCGCGGGATTGAACGGCGTCCAGAAGCTCACCTGCGAGGCGCTCTTCCATCGTGTTCTCATTGCGCGAGCGCGAGGCTTTGATCAACCAGCGGATGGCGAGGGCTTCGCGGCGCTCGGGGCGGACTTCGACGGGCACCTGATACGTCGCACCACCCACCCGGCGGGAGCGAACCTCGACCGAGGGTTTGATGTTGTCAAGCGCTTCGTGGAACACCTCGACGGGCGCGCGCTTGATCTTGTCTTCAACGCGGGTCAGCGCAGAGTAGACGATGCGTTCTGCGACCGACTTCTTGCCGTCGATCATCAGGTTGTTCATGAATTTGGTCAGCACCAGATCGCCATATTTGGCGTCGGGCAGGACTTCGCGTTTTTCGGCTGCGTGGCGACGGGACATCTTGGTCTCTCCTTACTTCGGACGCTTCGCGCCGTATTTCGAACGACGTTGCTTACGGTCTTTGACGCCTTGGGTATCCAGAACACCACGCAGAATGTGGTAGCGGACACCGGGAAGGTCTTTGACACGACCGCCACGGATCAGGACGACGGAGTGTTCCTGAAGGTTGTGGCTTTCGCCCGGGATGTAGCTGATGACTTCGAAGCCATTGGTCAGACGAACCTTGGCCACTTTCCGCATCGCCGAGTTCGGCTTCTTCGGTGTTGTCGTGTAAACGCGCGTGCAAACGCCACGCTTCTGCGGACATTCCTGCAGGTGCATGGATTTTGAACGTTTAATTTTTGGCTGCCGCGGCTTGCGGATCAGCTGTTGGATCGTTGGCATTCCGGTTCTTTCCCCGTGTTGCTCACATATGTGTGCACGAGGACGACCCCCATGCGGTTGATACTTGCTCGCGGACGCGTCCGCCCGCGATATTCATGTGTCGGAGACACACGTTAACTCATGCGCCATAGGCGCAATGCGAAAAGACCGCCACGTTTCCGTACCGAGGAAACGACGCGGTGGGTTTACAGAGGATCGGGCCGATAGGGGGCCGGATCGTGACCACTTCAGTTCTGATTTCGGCGCACAAGGGTCAGCCTTGCCGTCGAGATGAGCGGCGTATAAAAGGAGTCGCACCCCGTGTCAACAGCCCCACCAGCCTTCTCATGCGGTCATCGTGCTGGCGTTCGGCACTGCCCGACGCCGTGAAAATCACACGGAAACCACATTTGGCCGCAGATGGCCCCGGTCAGGTGTCACCGGTGGATCAGACGGCTTTCGCGATACAGGGTAAAGAGGCCCGTTGCAACGATGACGACCGCTCCCAGCAACGTCAGGAATTCGGGCCATTCGCCGAAGACAATCCACCCGAGTATCAGCGCCCAGATCAACCCCGTGTACCGGAAAGGGGCAATAAAGGCGACGTCACCCGCGCGCATCACCTGAACACTGAAGAAGTACCCACCGACGATGAAGAAAGAGGATGCGCTGATCAGAAGACCCAGATCATTCTCCACTGGCACCCATGCGGATGACAAAGATGCGCCGCCCGCTGCGAGGAGCACAGCGACGGATGCCGATAAGGTGACTAGCAGCGACGGCACGTCGCTGGACAGTCGGCGGGTTGACAGATCACGCGCCGTTACACAAAGGACGGCAATCAGCGCATAGAGCGACCACAGCGTAAAGCCCTCAGGCCCCGGTCGCACGATCAGCAGCATGCCGCAAAAACCGATGATGATGGCCGTCATCCGGCGCCAGCCGATAGCCTCGCGAAACAACAGCGCTGACCCGAGTGTCACGGTCAAGGGCAGAATCTGAAGTATCGCGGTGATGTTTGCCAGGGGCATGTTCAGCAAGGCGGTAACGAAGAAATAGGCCGCCCCCACCTCGGACATGGATCGCAGAGCGATTATACCCCAGTCGCCCCGCGCAATATCGAACCGAAGCGCGCCCCTTGACCACGCCAAAAGCGCGATCAGCCCGGTTGCCAGCAGACCACGCAGGAACAGCAGTTGGAACAGCGGAACAGCGCCGCCTGTCGCCTTCAGCAGCGTGTCGTTGACGGTAAAGCAAGCCATCGACGCCATCATCAACAGCGCCCCCGACAGATTTGCGGAGAGCCCGGCAGCGGCGCGATGATCTGCTTTCACGAATTACAGCTTTCCAGAGCGTTGCGGCGTTGATGGTCCATTCAAGTGACCGGCCATCTGGCGACTTAATGCCCGCTAAACACGAGTGTCTGCAAGGGAAGCAGTAAAGATCGGATGCGAAGGCCTGCCGCATGCACCACACCGACAGTGTCGACAACATGCAGGAATATCCAGCGCCCGAAACCAAGGGACGGGTCCCCCAACAGGTCATGATTAAACGTGTAGGCGTTGGCAAGGCAGCGGCTGCCCGGCGGAATGTCATCCGTCTGGCCGGGGTAAATCGGCTCCAGAAAGGCCGTTATGGTGCCCGGCAATGCTTGATTCTGAGCATCTGCCAGACGATCTGACGGTCGCACCTGCCCGGAGGAGATCACATCCTGCACTTCGACGATGACCATCGGAACAACCGTCAATGGTTTTGAGGCACACATGATTTCGGCCACCCCGCCCGCCTTTACGACTTGCGCTGAAATCTGCGGAAATCCGGCCTGGAAGCGGTTCCTGCCCGCTTCTGAGGGCACCAGTATGCCCGCGGGTCGCAAGACCGGGCTGACAATATCCCCGACCCGCAGCGTAAATTGTTCGATCGTGCCATCGACGCCAGCGTAGACCGTCAGTTTCTCGATTTCATTTTCCGCCTGCGCCAACGCGGCCTCGGCGCTGGCCCGTTGTGCCGGCAACTGAACGGAAATCTGGGCATCGACCGCGGACACATTGGCCTGCGCGGCATCAACCTCGCCCTGCCGTACACCAAGTTCATTTTTTAGCAACTCAACATCCCGCTCGCTGACGGCGGTGGACCCGCGTTCCCGCAATGCAGTCTGACGCTGGAAGTCTTCCAGGGTCTGCTGATATCCCGCGCGCGCCTGATCGACGACGGCAAGTGCGGCGGCGCGCTGTGCCTTGGCCAGTTCCAGACCCGCATCGACTTCGCTGATCTGCCGGCGGGCTGTTTCTGCGGCTGCTTCCTGGCTGCTGGAGTCCAACCGGAAGATCGGATCACCGGCTTTCACCTCCTGATTGATCTCCACATACGTCTCGGCAACGCGCCCGCTGCTTTCCGACAGGATCGTAACGGTGCGGAAAAACGAGGCGACGTTCGACGTGGTCGGGTGATAATAGAACACGATGGTGATCAACCCGATGGTCAGCATGGCGCACAACGTGATGCCCCACCTCAATTCATACCACACGGTGAAAAAGTTTATCTCTGCGCCCCACCGTTTCCCTTGCAACTGACGCCGCAAGAGATAATCCGGCAACACGGTGACCAGCGAACACAGGAGCAGTTCCAGCATCGGTTACTTTTCCCTGTTTACGAGGGTTTGCAGAGACTGCGCCATTGACGCCAGCGGTCCCACAAGGTCGGGAGGTCTGAAAGCGGCAAGCACAAGTGCACCGACCCAGAAGATATTATTGTGGGTAAAGAGCGCCAGCATGGCCAGAATACTGATCAGTTGCAACTGGGTGCTGTTACCCTTGTGCGCCATTCTTTCAGGCAGCGCGTGCAACGTGAAATACGCAACACCGATCAGCAGGATCACGACCAGAAGGAAGACCACCATAACTGTAAACAGGGTGTCACCGCCGTCTGCGCCCGAAAAGTATGGCGGCAGGTGGTGCGGCGCCAAAGGATGTTGTGCTTCCGACATGAGCGACCTTCCAGAAATTACTAATGCTGTCCACCGGACGAGCCGTAATGTTGTGAAGCTAACGCCGTTTACGTGCACTGACCACAGATTTTCTGCAGCGGTCCGGGGAACAGGACCCGTCGCCCGGCGACATGAGAAGCATGCTCGCCCCGCAACCAGGGTTCGGGAAAAGAAAAGACCCCGGAGACAGGTCTCCGGGGTCTTCGGTGTTGCGTGTCAGAACGCGTCAGTCGCGGCTGTCTGCATCCGGCGTAATCACCTGATCGAACACATCGCCACCGACCATGTCATCCTCCGCAGAAGGCGCCGCCAGCGCGGCAGCGGCTTCGGCTTCTTCACGACGTGCTTCGATCACAACATTGTCGCGATCCTGCGCCACGCGACGCACTTTCATGGTCGCCCCACCGGTACCGGCCGGGATCAGGCGGCCCACGATGACGTTCTCTTTCAGACCAACCAGCTTGTCTTTCTTACCCTGCACCGAGGCTTCGGTAAGAACTCGGGTGGTTTCCTGGAAGGAGGCCGCCGAGATGAAGCTGCGCGTTTGCAGCGACGCCTTGGTGATCCCCAGCAGGATGGGTTCGCCCTGTGCCGGTCGACCCCCTTTGGAAAGCGCCTTCTCGTTCGCCAGATCGAACTCCTGCTTGTCCACGTGCTCGCCCTTCAGCAGCGTGGTGTCGCCGGAATCCTGGATCTCCCACTTCTGGAGCATCTGGCGCACGATCACCTCGATGTGCTTGTCGTTGATCTTCACACCCTGCAGGCGGTAGACGTCCTGCACCTCGTCGATCATGTAATCCGCCAAGGCTTCGACACCCATAATCGCAAGGATGTCATGCGGCGCGGGGTTACCGTCCATGATGTAGTCACCCTTCTGAACAAAATCACCTTCCGCAACCGGGATGTGCTTGCCCTTGGGCACCATGTATTCGACCTTGTGATCCGGATCTTCGGCGGACTCGATCGCGATACGGCGCTTGTTCTTGTAGTCCTTGCCGTAGCGCACATAGCCGTCGATTTCCGCGATGATGGCGTGGTCTTTGGGGCGACGTGCCTCAAAGAGTTCGGCCACACGTGGCAGACCGCCGGTGATGTCCTTGGTCTTGGCACCTTCCCGCGGAATACGCGCCACAACGTCGCCAGCCTTGATCTCGGAGCCATCCTCGATGGAGAGAACCGCATCCACCGACATCGGGTAGGTCACCGGGTTGCCCGCATCGTTGCGGACCGGTTCGCCATCGGCATCGACCAGAATGATCTCGGGCTTGAGTTCATTGCCTTTCGCCGCCGAACGCCAGTCGATCACGATCTTCTGGGTCATCCCGGTGGCGTCATCGGTTTCGTCCTTGACGGCAATACCGGAGACGAGGTCCACGAATTTCGCTGTCCCGGGCTTCTCCGCGATGATCGGCAGAGTGTAGGGATCCCATTCAAAGAGCTTGTCGCCCCGCGCGATGTCCTGCCCGTCCTTGACAAAGAGCTTGGACCCGTACCCTACCTTGTGGCTTGCACGTTCCTCACCATTTTCATCCTGAATGACCAGCTTCATGTTGCGGCCCATGACCATGGTCTCGCCATTGGCGTTCTCAAGGGTCTGGGCGTTCTCGAAGACGACTTTACCGGTATGGCTTGCCTCGAGGAACGATTGCTGGCCACCCTGCGCAACCCCCCCGATGTGGAAGGTCCGCATCGTCAGCTGGGTACCGGGTTCACCGATGGACTGTGCGGCGATAATGCCGACCGCTTCGCCGGTGTTGACCATGGTACCGCGCGCAAGATCACGGCCATAGCAGGTTGCACACACGCCTTCCTCAGCTTCACAGGTCAGCGGGCTGCGGATCCGTGCCGAAGCGACACCCGCCTCGTCAATTGCATCCGCCATACGTTCGTCCACCAGAGTTCCAGCGGCGATCATCACCTCGTCGGTGCCGGGGCGCATGATATCCTCGGCAACCACGCGGCCCAGAATACGCTCGGACAGGGATGACACGACCTCGCCATCGTTCACCGCGGCCACGGCTGTGATCGAGGTTTCGGTGCCGCAATCGAGCATCCGGACAATGCAGTCCTGTGCGACGTCCACCAGACGGCGTGTCAGGTAACCGGAGTTCGCCGTTTTTAGAGCGGTGTCCGACAGACCTTTGCGCGCGCCGTGGGTGGAGTTGAAGTACTCCAGAACGGTCAGCCCTTCCTTGAAGTTCGAGATGATCGGTGTCTCGATGATATCGCCGTTCGGCTTGGCCATGAGGCCACGCATGCCGCCCAGCTGTTTCATCTGCGTCACCGAGCCCCGCGCACCGGAGTGGGCCATCATATAGACCGAGTTCGGTTCCTTCTCGGCACCGGCCTCGTCGCGCTGGCTGGCAGAAATCGACCCCATCATCGCGTCCGTCACCTTGTCGTTACACTTCGACCAGGCATCGACCACCTTGTTGTACTTCTCACCCTGGGTGATCAGACCGTCCATGTATTGCTGTTCGAAATCCTTCACCAGCTCCCGCGTCTCTTCGACGATCGGCCATTTGGTGTCAGGGATCAGCATGTCGTCCTTGCCAAAAGAAATCCCGGCCTTGAAGGCCTCACGGAACCCCATGGTCATGATCTGGTCACAGAAAATGACAGATTCCTTCTGGCCGCAGTAGCGGTAAACGGTGTCGATGACCTGCTGCACTTCTTTCTTGCGCAACAGGCGGTTGACCAGTTCAAACGGTGCCTTGGCATTCAGCGGCAACAGCGCGCCGAGGCGCACACGGCCCGGCGTCGTTTCAAAGCGCTGCATGACTTCCATCCCGTTCTCGTCGATCTGCGGAATCCGCGCAGTGATCTTGGAGTGCAGGTGCACCATACCGGCGTCCAGCGCGTGCTGAACCTCTTCGACGGAACCAAAGACCATACCTTCGCCCGGCATGCCTTCGCGTTCAAGCGTGGTGTAGTAGAGGCCAAGGATCATGTCCTGCGAGGGCACGATGATCGGCGCACCGTTGGCAGGCGACAGCACGTTGTTGGTGGACATCATCAGCACGCGCGCTTCCAGCTGCGCCTCAAGGCTCAGCGGGACGTGAACCGCCATCTGGTCGCCGTCGAAGTCGGCGTTGAAGGCAGAACAGACAAGCGGGTGCAACTGGATCGCCTTGCCTTCGATAAGGACAGGTTCGAATGCCTGAATGCCCAAACGGTGCAGCGTCGGTGCGCGGTTGAGCATCACCGGGTGTTCGCGGATAACCTCATCGAGGATATCCCAGACCTCCGGGCGCTCTTTCTCCACCAGCTTCTTCGCCTGCTTCACGGTGCTGGAGAGGCCCTTGGCCTCCAGCCGCGAGTAGATGAAGGGCTTGAAGAGCTCCAAGGCCATCTTCTTCGGCAGGCCGCATTGGTGCAGTTTCAGCTCCGGCCCGGTCACAATGACCGAGCGACCGGAGAAGTCGACGCGCTTGCCGAGGAGGTTCTGACGGAAACGACCCTGTTTGCCTTTCAGCATGTCGGAGAGCGATTTCAGCGGGCGCTTGTTAGCGCCGGTGATCACGCGACCCCGACGGCCGTTGTCGAACAGCGCGTCCACCGACTCCTGCAGCATCCGCTTTTCGTTGCGCACGATGATATCGGGCGCGCGCAGCTCGATCAGACGCTTCAGACGGTTGTTCCGGTTGATCACCCGGCGATAGAGGTCATTGAGGTCGGAGGTCGCGAAGCGGCCCCCATCCAGCGGCACCAGCGGGCGCAGTTCCGGCGGGATCACGGGGATCACGGTCAAAACCATCCACTCCGGGCGGTTGCCGGATTCGAGGAACGATTCAACGACTTTCAGGCGCTTGATGATCTTCTTAGGCTTCAGCTCGCCTGTCGCCTCTTTGAGGTCCGCGCGCAGTTGCTCTGCTTCGGCTTCCAGATCGATCGCCGCCAGCATTTCGCGGATGGCTTCGGCACCGATGTTTGCCGTAAAAGCGTCCATGCCATAGGCGTCCTGCGCGTCCATATACTCTTCTTCGGTCATCATCTGACCGTATTGAAGATCCGTCAGGCCCGGTTCGATCACCACGTAGTTCTCGAAGTACAGAACCCGCTCCAGATCGCGCAGCGTCATGTCGAGCATCAGACCGATGCGGGAGGGCAGCGATTTCAGGAACCAGATGTGCGCCACGGGCGAGGCCAGTTCGATGTGGCCCATCCGCTCGCGGCGGACCTTTTGCAGCGTGACTTCCACGCCGCATTTCTCGCAGACAACGCCGCGATACTTCATGCGCTTATATTTGCCGCAGAGGCATTCGTAGTCCTTGATCGGACCAAAAATACGCGCGCAGAACAGGCCATCACGCTCGGGCTTGAAGGTCCGGTAGTTGATGGTCTCGGGCTTTTTGATTTCCCCGAAGGACCACGACAGGATGCGCTCAGGCGAGGCCAGAGACACCTTGATTTCGTCAAACACCTTGGGCGGTGTGAGCGGGTTGAACGGGTTGTTTGTGAGTTCTTGGTTCATTGTTGAACCTCCTCAAAATTAAATGAGCACCAGCTATTTTCACCAGCGGGAGCAAAAACCGTCCACGAAAGAAACGGCAACATGTCTTCAGAACGGTATCCAAGAACGAGCTGAACTGTCCGATCACCTATAGTTAGACGTCCGATGCTGGTTGTGATCATTCCTTCACCGTTGTCCAAACCAGTAGCAGCGTCACGATGCTTCCATTCAACACTGTTGGAACTTACCCAGTCATCGCCGACACCGAAGCGTCCACTGCTAATACGTGGGGGAATAACAAAAGGCGTCACTCATCTTCCTCCGCATCGAGAAGCTCCATGTTGAGGCCGAGGCCGCGGACTTCCTTGACCAGAACGTTGAAGCTCTCGGGCACGCCCGCTTCAAAGTTGTCCTCGCCCTTGACGATGCTTTCATAGACTTTCGTTCGTCCGGCCACGTCGTCCGACTTTACGGTCAGCATTTCCTGCAGGGTGTAGGCGGCACCATAAGCTTCCAGCGCCCAGACCTCCATCTCACCGAAGCGCTGCCCACCGAATTGCGCTTTCCCGCCCAAAGGCTGCTGGGTGACCAGCGAGTATGGGCCAGTCGAGCGCGCGTGGATTTTGTCGTCCACCAGGTGATGCAGTTTCAGCAGGTATTTGACGCCGACGGTCACGGGGCGGGCAAACTGCTCACCTGTCCGACCGTCAAACAGCACCGACTGGCCCGAGCTGTCAAAGCCCGCACGGGTCAGCGCATCGTTCACGTCTGCCTCTTTCGCACCGTCGAAGACCGGCGTTGCAATCGGCACACCGCGTGTGACGTTGCCTGCAGCTTCGATCAACGTGTCCTCATCCATGCCCGCGATGCCTTCGTCATAGACGTTTTCACCGTAAGCATGGCTCAGCGCGTCGCGCACAGGGGTCAGGTCACCGGAGCGACGGTATTCCTGAAGCGCCTCGTCCACGTTCAGGCCCAGACCACGCGCGGCCCAGCCCATGTGCGTCTCGAGGATCTGCCCGACGTTCATGCGCGAGGGCACACCCAGCGGGTTCAGACAGAAGTCGACCGGTGTCCCGTCCGCGAGGAACGGCATGTCCTCCATCGGTACGACCTTGGAGATCACACCCTTGTTGCCGTGCCGTCCGGCCATCTTGTCCCCCGGCTGCAGCTTGCGCTTCACCGCGACGAAGACCTTGACCATCTTCATCACACCCGGAGGCAGATCGTCGCCGCGACGGACCTTCTCGACCTTATCCTCAAAACGCGCATCCAAGGCCCGTTTCTGGATCTCGTATTGCTCGTTCAGGGCTTCGACAACCTGCGCATCGGCCTCGTCCTTGAGGGCCAACTGCCACCACTGACCGCGGGTCAGCATTTCCAGCAGGTCCTCATCGATCACCGCATTGGCTTTGACGCCTTTGGGACCTTTCACGGCCACCTTGCCCATGATCATGGATTTCAGACGCGCATAGATGTTGCGGTCGAGGATGGCGAGTTCGTCGTCCCGGTCGCGGGCCAGACGTTCGACTTCCTCACGCTCGATCTGCAGCGCACGCTCGTCTTTCTCCACCCCGTGGCGGTTGAAGACGCGCACTTCCACGACCGTGCCGAAATCGCCCGGTTTGACGCGCAGCGAGGTGTCGCGCACGTCGGAGGCCTTCTCCCCGAAGATAGCGCGCAGGAGTTTTTCCTCCGGCGTCATCGGGCTTTCGCCTTTCGGGGTGATCTTGCCCACGAGGATATCCCCCGGCTCAACGTCCGCGCCGATGTAGACGATGCCCGCCTCGTCGAGGTTGCGCAAGGCTTCCTCGCCGACGTTGGGGATGTCGCGGGTGATCTCTTCCGGCCCAAGCTTGGTGTCACGCGCGGCGACTTCAAATTCCTCTATGTGGATCGAGGTGAAGACGTCGTCACGGGCAATCCGCTCGGAAATCAGGATCGAGTCCTCATAGTTGTAGCCGTTCCACGGCATGAAGGCGACGACGACGTTCTTGCCGAGCGCCAGCTCCCCCATATCCGTTGACGGACCATCGGCAACCACCTGACCCTTGCGCACCGTGTCACCCACTTTCACCAGCGGACGCTGGTTGATGCAGGTATTCTGGTTCGAGCGCTGGAACTTGCGCATGCGGTAGATATCCACGCCTGCGTCGCCCAGTTCAAGGTCTTCGGTGGCGCGGATCACGATCCGCTGCGCATCAACCTGGTCGATGATGCCCGCGCGTTTCGCCATGATCGCCGCACCGGAATCCCGCGCCACAACCTCTTCGATGCCGGTCCCGACCAGCGGAGCTTCGGCCTGCAGAAGCGGGACCGCCTGCCGTTGCATGTTCGAGCCCATAAGAGCCCGGTTGGCGTCGTCATTTTCAAGGAACGGAATGAGCGAGGCCGCAACGGAAACCAGCTGCTTGGGCGACACGTCGATCAGATCAACGCTTTCCGAGGGCGACAGCGTGTAGTCACCGGACTTCCGGGTGGAGACCAGATCGTTCACGAACTTCATGTTGTCATCGAGGTTGGCGTTGGCCTGCGCCACGGTGTGACGCATTTCCTCGGTGGCGGACATATAGTGCACTTCGTCCGTGACCTTGCCACCTTCGACCTTGCGATAGGGCGTTTCGATGAAACCGTATTTGTTCACGCGGGCAAACGTCGCCAGCGAGTTGATCAGGCCGATGTTCGGCCCTTCCGGCGTTTCAATCGGGCACATCCGACCATAGTGTGTCGGGTGAACGTCGCGCACCTCAAAGCCCGCACGCTCACGCGTCAAACCGCCCGGTCCAAGCGCGGACAGACGCCGTTTGTGCGTGACCTCGCTGAGGGGGTTGGTCTGGTCCATGAATTGCGACAACTGCGAAGAGCCGAAGAATTCACGCACGGCAGCGGCAGCCGGTTTGGCGTTGATCAGGTCCTGCGGCATCACCGTGTCGATTTCGACCGACGACATACGCTCTTTGATCGCGCGCTCCATGCGCAACAGACCCACACGGTACTGGTTCTCCATCAGCTCACCGACCGAGCGCACCCGGCGGTTTCCGAGGTGGTCGATATCGTCGATGTCGCCACGGCCGTCGCGCAGATCAACCAGCGCCTTGATGCAGGCCACGATGTCTTCGCGGCGCAGCGTGCGCTGGGTGTCTTCTGCGTCCAGTGCCAGGCGCATGTTCATTTTCACCCGGCCAACAGCCGAGAGATCGTACCGTTCGGAATCGAAGAACAGCGTGTCGAAGAGGGCAGACGCCGCCTCGACGGTGGGCGGCTCGCCCGGGCGCATGACGCGGTAAATATCCATGAGCGCGGTGTCGCGGTTCATGTTCTTGTCCTGCGCCATGGTGTTGCGCATGTAGGGGCCGACGTTGACGTTATCGATGTCCAGCAGCGGGATCTCGGTGATCCCGGCATCAATCAGCTCTTTGGCGGTGCCGCCGACAAGCGTGCCGTCCTTGTCATACTCCAGCGTCAGCTCATCACCGGCTTCGACGTAAATCGCACCGTTTTCTTCATTGATGATATCCTTGGCGGCGAACTTGCCCGCAATGTGCTCGTAGGGCAGCAGCAATTCGGTCACTTTGCCCTCATCGATCAGTTGCTTGACCGCGCGCGGCGTGACTTTCTTACCCTGTTCGAACAGCACTTCACCGGTTTTCGCATCGACCAGATCGTATGTCGGGCGGGTGCCGCGCACACGGTCCGGGAAGAACGGGGCGACCCAGCCCTTGTTCTTCTTCAGCTTGTAGGTGACCGTGTTGTAATAGGCATCCATGATCGCTTCCTGGTCGAGACCAAGTGCATATAGGAGCGTTGTCACAGGCAGTTTCCGGCGGCGGTCGATGCGGGCAAAGACGATGTCTTTTGCGTCGAATTCGAAGTCCAGCCAGCTGCCGCGATAGGGAATGATGCGGCAGGCGAACAGAAGTTTGCCGGACGAATGGGTCTTGCCCTTGTCATGGTCAAAGAACACACCGGGTGAGCGATGCATCTGGGAAACGATCACCCGCTCTGTACCATTGACGACGAATGTGCCGTTCGGCGTCATCAACGGCATGTCGCCCATGAAGACGTCCTGCTCCTTGATGTCTTTCACGGATTTCGCGCCGGTATCTTCGTCCACATCAAACACGATGAGGCGCAGCGTCACCTTCAGCGGCGCAGAATAGGTCATGTCACGTTGCTGACATTCCTCGACATCGTATTTGGGTTTTTCCAGCTCGTACTTGACGTACTCCAGCACCGAGGTTTCATTGAAATCCTTGATCGGGAAGACCGACTGGAACACGCCGGTAATGCCTTCGCCGTCCGTCGGGACATCGGCGTCACCAGAGTTCAGGAAAAGATCATAAGAGGATTTCTGGACCTCGATGAGGTTGGGCATATCCAAAACTTCGCGGATTTTGCCATAATATTTACGTAGACGTTTCTGGCCAAGGAACGATTGAGCCATATCAGGTGTCACCTTTCAGAGTTCTCACCGGTCGAGGGAGCCGTCGGGCCACGGCACCTCGCCCATACGAGACGATACGTTTCGGTCTATTCACAGGTGCCGTCCCACCGGCACCCTCCCGACCATTGAACCGCATCTTGGAAAAGGCCTTTGGACACAAAGGCCCTTGCCAAGACAGGTTAAGCTGGACCCGAAATTCTCAGGCCCAGCTCTTTTTTCGTGCGGGGTGTCGAGACTTCCTAAAGGAGTCTCTCGCTGCTCCCAACGGGATGCAGCCCCCAGATCCGGCGACTTAGGCCAGTTCGACTTCGGCGCCAGCTGCTTCCAGCTTGGCTTTGACGTCCTCGGCTTCGGCTTTGTCGACGCCTTCTTTGATCTTGCCGCCCGCTTCCACGAGGTCCTTGGCTTCTTTCAGGCCAAGACCCGTGAGACCACGGACTTCCTTGATCACGTTGATTTTCGATGCGCCTGCATTTTTCAGGACAACGTCGAATTCTGTTTTCTCTTCCTCGGCAGCGCCGGCGTCGCCAGCAGGACCAGCCATCATCACTGCGCCGCCTGCGGCGGGCTCGATGCCGTACTCGTCTTTGAGGATTGTTTTCAGTTCTTGTGCTTCAAGCAGGGTCAGACCAACGATCTCTTCTGCCAGTTTTTTCAGATCAGCCATGTTTTAGCTCTTTCCGTTTTCGATATGTGTGTTCCAACGTCGCGATTTCAACCCGACGCCGGTTTGACGATGCCTTATGCTGCAGCCTTGTCCTCGATCGTGGACAGGATGGATGCGATATTGCTTGCAGGTGCGCCAATGGCCCCGGCGATGTTCGATGCTGGTGCGCCCAACATGCCCGCGATCGTGGAGATAAGCTCCTCGCGCGAAGGCATTTTGGACACGGCTTCGACACCGGCGACGTCCAACGCGTTCTCACCCATCGCGCCGCCGAGGATCTCGAATTTCGAGTTCTCTTTGGCATATTCCTGAGCAACCTTGGCCGCAGCCACGGGATCCTCGGAATAGGTCAGAACGGTCATACCCGACAGAAGGTCAGCAATGCTTGCGCATGGCTTGCCCTCAAGGGCGATCTTGGCGAGCCTGTTTTTGGCAACACGCACAGACCCACCCGCGTCGCGTGCACGGGCGCGCAGGTCTTGCATTTCAGCAACTGTCAGACCGGCGTAGTGGCTAACCACAACGACGCCAGAGCTTTCAAAGATCTGGCCGAGTTCCTCGACCAGCTGTTCTTTCTGGGCTCTATCCACAGTTTCACTCCAAAATTGGGCAGGTTTCCCCACCCGGCTCAGTTTAGGAATGCGATTGTCTGCATCCCGTTTCGGGTCCAATTCAGGGTCCCGAGCCAAAACCGCCCGAAGGCTGGAATCCTCTCGTTTCCCATCTCAGGAAGGAATTATGTGAGATACCCCACACCCTCCGTCTCGGACAGAAGCAAGGCCAATCGCTCGGCCGTGCCTATCTGGCGGGTTGCCCCGCCAAATCTCTTATTCGGTGACCGCGTTATCCACGGCAACCGACACGCCGGGGCCCATTGTCGAGCTCAGCGCAATTTTTTTCATGTATGTGCCCTTGGAACCTGTCGGTTTCGCCTTGGACACGGCGCCAACGAAGGCGCGGATGTTTTCGACCAGTTTGGCTTCGTCGAAGCTGATTTTGCCAACACCGGCGTGCACAACGCCGCCTTTTTCCGCCTTGAACTGAACTTCGCCGCCTTTTGCTGCTTTCACAGCGGCTTCGACATCCATCGTCACTGTGCCGACCTTGGGGTTCGGCATCAGGTTGCGGGGACCAAGCACTTTACCCAGGCGGCCAACGATTGGCATCATGTCCGGGGTCGCGATGCAGCGGTCAAACTCGATCTTGCCGCTTTGCACGGTTTCCATCAGGTCTTCGGCACCAACGATGTCCGCACCGGCCTTCTCGGCTTCTTCGGCCTTGGGGCCACGGGCAAAAACCGCAACACGCACCGATTTGCCAGTGCCGTTCGGCAGGCCGACCACGCCGCGCACCATCTGGTCCGCGTGACGGGGGTCAACGCCAAGGTTCATCGCGATTTCGACCGTCTCGTCGAACTTCACGTTCGAATTGCCCTTGATCAGCGCAACGGCTTCTTCAACGGTCACATCCTCTTTGCCAGCGAAAGCTTCACGCGCGGCGCGGGTTCTTTTTCCAAGCTTTGCCATCTTACTTCACCTCGATGCCCATGGAGCGGGCAGAGCCCAGGATGATCTGCATTGCCGCTTCGACGGAGTTGGCATTCAGATCTTTCATCTTCGCTTCGGCAATCTCGCGCACCTGCTTGGAGGTCACATGACCCACGATTTCGCGCGACGGCGTCTTCGCGCCGGACTTCAGCTTGGCAGCTTTCTTCAGGTAGTAGGACGCCGGTGGCGTCTTGATATCCATCGTGAAGGATTTGTCCTGATAGTAAGTGATCACGGTGGGGCACGGCGCGCCGGGCTCCATATCTGCGGTCTTAGCGTTGAACGCCTTGCAGAATTCCATGATGTTGATGCCGCGCTGACCCAGCGCCGGACCTACCGGCGGGGACGGGTTTGCTTGACCGGCGGGAACCTGAAGCTTCATGGTCCCGGCAAGTTTCTTGGCCATTGGCCTTCTCCTTTTCCAACCCTTTGGCAGCGCGCTGCCTCAGGTTCATGTTGTCGTGGTCCGGTCCGGATGCCGCGGCACCCTCGCCTCCCACGCTTTGCCACGTCAGGACTGTTTGTTGACCTGCGTGTATTCCAGCTCGACCGGCGTCTCCCGGCCAAAGATCGAGACCGTCACCTTCAGGCGCTGGTTCTCGTCGTCTACCTCTTCGACCATGCCGTCGAAATCCTCGAACGGGCCGTCGGCCACCTTGACCTTCTCACCCACTTCGAAGTGGATAAGCGTGCGCGGTGCCTCTTCGCCTTCCTGAACCCTGTTCAGGATCGCGTTCACTTCGGCGTCACGCATCGGCATCGGTCGGCCTTGCGGGCCCAGGAAGCCGGTCACGCGGTTGATCGAGTTGATCAGGTGATATCCGCCATCGGACATTTCCATGTGCACCAGAACGTAACCCGGCATGAAGCGACGCTCGGTTGTCACCTTTTTGCCACGGCGCACTTCGATCACTTCTTCGGTCGGTACCAGCACTTCGTCGATCTGATCCTCAAGGCCCTGTTCGGCCACGGATGTACGGATTTGCTCTGCGATCTTCTTTTCGAAGTTCGACAGGACACTGACCGAATACCACCGTTTTGCCATCTGATCTTAGGTCCCTGTCTTGCCAGGCGCGACTGCAAGCGCCAAAATTCCACTAACATTCAGGCACTTAGCCCGATGACTTCAAACAAAAAATCGGCGCGCAACTCGAATCGCCGCACGCCACTTTTCTGGTCAGGTGTGCGGCATACTCCGCACGGCCGAATGTTTCAAGGGGTCTGCTGCGATTTTTGAACGATCTCGTTCAGTTCTAGCCGAACACATTCAACACGGCCTGAAGGCCGCTTCTGATGATGATGTCCACCGTCGCAAAGAACACTGCCGTCAGTGCTGCAAGGATAAACACCATTACGGTGGTCAGCATGACCTCCCGCCGGGTCGGCCAAACCACTTTCGCGACTTCGGCGCGAACCTGCTGAATGAACTGAAGGGGGTTGGTCGTGGCCATGTAGCTTTTTCCTGCGCTTGAGATGAACGCGACATAGCGAGCCATGCGCCGGAATTCAAGAGCGTAGCGACGCGGACCTAAGTGGCGGTTTCGTCATGCAGGCGGTTCAGACGGTCCACCATCGCCTCCGCGTGCCGCTTGTCGGCCCGCGCCATGGCCCGCAGATCGGGCGCGCGCAGGCTGTCGGCCAGGCGATCCGGCAGGCGTTCAAGAAGACGGTCCCATTTTCGCGCGGCCAACTCGCCGTGAATGCGCAACTTGCGGGCCGTGGCGGGGAACCATCTTGCATAAAGCTGGAAGGCCGATAGGAAGCGCCGCCAGAATGTCTCGGCCCCCAGAACCACATATGTGATCATTACCGCAATCAGGGTGACCAGCACGACACCCAGAACGAAGACCGGTTGCAGGAGCGCCATCAGTACAAAGCTTGTGCCCAGAATGACCTTGGTATTCGGACGATAGCGCAGGATACGCACGATCAGCAACGACACCACAGACGCGGCAATGCTCTTCCGGCGCTCCGCGGTCGGAGCGGGCGCAAGGTCCTTTCGCGAAATCTGTTCCGCGTCCACCGAGCCCCGTTTCGGACGCGGCATTGCCGCCGGCGCCGTGTTCTCCTCGGCGATCATGGCTCGGATGGCAGCAACATCCCGATCCACATCCTGCATTTGTGCCATAGTTTGGTCCACCTGTTTCGTCACATCCCCATAGCGGCAATTGTATGGGGCGAATCGGACAATCCGGGGGCGAAATCATGGCGGATATGTGGCGGATGGGCTGGCAGGGGCTGAGGGACTCGAACCCACGACCCTCGGTTTTGGAGACCGATGCTCTACCAACTGAGCTAAACCCCTATGCCGGGCTTCGGCGTAGTCGGAATTGCACCGGGGATCAAGAGGGTATTGCGCTCAAACTCGGCAATTTGGCGCGATTCAGCGGGGGGCGACCTGAGCCAGCGCATCCACGTCACCCCCACAGATCACTGCTTCGCTGGTTACAACTTTTTCGATAGGCCAATCCCACCATGCAAGATGCACGAGGCGCGCAGCGACCTGCGGCGAAAAACGTCGCCGCACGGGCCGTGCAGGGTTTCCCGCAACAACCGAGTAATCCGCGATTTCCCCGCCCACAACGGACCCTGCCCCGACAATGACGCCATGACCGATCCGCGCACCGGGCAGAATGCAAGCACCCTGCCCGATCCAGACATCATTCCCGACGATGGTATCCGCGCCCGGTTCCGGCAGGGATGGCCGCCCAGACTTGGAGGCCCTTCCAAAAATGGCGAAGGGATAGCTGCTTATGCCATCGTATCTGTGATTGGCGGAGGATGTGATGAACTGGACGCCATCCGCGATCTGGCAGAATTTCCCGATGACAAGCCGCTCCGGCGAGAAATCGTATGTATAGGGTGCCAGATGCCGGGCCCAGTCTGCGGGTGCTTGGTGCGCGCTGGCATATGTGTAATCCCCCACGTGAATACGCGGATGAGATATGGCCGCCGCCAGAAAGACCGTCCCTGTGTGCACTGTTCCGTCTGCCAGCTTTACCGGATGCATCACGTCTGGCGCTGGGAACGTCTGATCATCTGTCATTCCGGTCTCCTTGTTTCCTCTTTTTGCGGTACACCCGGCGGACGTGAACACACCCCGGGGTTTGAGTAAAATTTGAAAAAAATTGCGCGAGTGTAATCTGGATCACGGACGCTGACGCAGCGTCATGCAAATCATTGTCTTGTTCCACCCAGGCAACGATCCCGGAACACGCAATTTAAACGCTGCACGAAATTAGTGAACACCATGTCTGACCAGTTGAAAAACGTGCCCACATTTAGGGATAGACCCATGAAAACGAAAACCATTTTGTCGATCTTCGCCGCGTCAGTCATTTTGATGGGATGTGCAGAGACCGGGCATTATCCGCTGACTGGCAAGAGTGTTGGCGCGTCCGACCATGTCAAGTTCATGAGCAACACGACCATCGCCCGTTACTGAATGCATTCTCCGTCCTTCATGGTGAGCGGGATATTATCTCCACTGGTTCTGTGACAAGACGACCTTAGGACGGAAAAAGGCCGCCGATTTTCATCGGCGGCCTTTCAATTTCTGACCCGATCGGCTTACTCGGTGATTTTGCTGACGACGCCTGCGCCGACGGTGCGGCCGCCTTCGCGGATCGCGAAGCGCAAGCCGTTTTCCATCGCGATCGGTGCGATCAGCTCAACGCCGAAAGACACGTTGTCGCCCGGCATCACCATCTCGGTGCCCTCGTTCAGCTGAACCGTGCCGGTCACATCCGTCGTCCGGAAGTAGAACTGCGGGCGGTAGTTCGCAAAAAACGGCGTGTGACGGCCACCCTCTTCCTTGGTCAGGATGTAGGCTTCGGCTTCGAACTTGGTGTGCGGGTTCACCGAGCCGGGCTTGCACAGCACCTGGCCACGCTCAACGCCTTCACGGTCGATGCCGCGCAGCAGCGCGCCGATGTTGTCGCCCGCTTCACCGCGGTCCAGCAGCTTGCGGAACATTTCAACACCTGTGCAGGTCGTCTTCTGGGTGTCGCGGATGCCGACGATCTCGATCTCGTCGCCCACGTTGATCACGCCCCGCTCGACACGGCCGGTCACAACGGTGCCACGACCGGAGATCGAGAACACGTCTTCCACGGGCATCAGGAACGGCTGATCCACCGCACGCGCCGGGGTCGGGATGTATTCGTCGACCGCCGCCATCAGCTCGCGGATCTTCTCTTCGCCGATCTCGGGGTTGTTGCCTTCCATCGCCGCCAGCGCCGAGCCCGCGATGATCGGGATATCGTCGCCGGGGTACTCATAAGAGCTCAGCAGCTCGCGGATTTCCATTTCAACCAGCTCGAGCAGCTCTTCGTCGTCGACCTGGTCGACCTTGTTCATGAAGACGACCATGTAGGGAATGCCCACCTGGCGGCCGAGCAGGATGTGCTCGCGCGTCTGCGGCATCGGGCCGTCGGCGGCATTCACAACCAGGATCGCGCCGTCCATCTGCGCCGCCCCGGTGATCATGTTCTTAACGTAGTCGGCGTGGCCGGGGCAGTCGACATGCGCATAGTGGCGCGCGTCGGTCTCATATTCCACGTGTGCGGTGGAAATGGTGATGCCGCGGGCTTTCTCTTCCGGCGCACCGTCGATCTGGTCATAGGCCTGGAAATCGCCAAAATACTTCGTGATCGCCGCCGTCAGCGTCGTCTTGCCGTGGTCAACGTGACCAATCGTGCCGATGTTCACATGCGGTTTCGTACGTTCAAACTTTGCCTTTGCCATGGTGGAGGCGCCCTTTTGCTTTCATGGGGTCGACAGTGACCCGATCCTTCTCTGGCGCGCGATGTATTGCGATCAGGCAGGAAAATCAAGCACGACGTGCGAAGACCTCCTATTCAGCATCAGACGGGTCAGTTCCCCCTGCCGTCGGAGCGTCTGCAGGCGCTGCATTCGCCGCTGAGGCCTCCGAGAACCAGCCCTGCTCTGCATTCTGTTTCACCAGATAGTCTTCGATCGCCTGTGCCGCGTTGCGCGACAGGTTTTCCAGCTGGGTCTCCTTGGTCTGGGACCAGCCCGTACCAACGATGCTGGCGCCATTCAGTTCTTCGAGGACCGTCAGCTGGGCCGGTTCCTCATTCAACTTCTTGCCTTGCGAATCGTCCCAGACGGTCAGGCGGATGATCATTCCTGACTTCGGTGCCAGCAGCACGGGTACGCCGGGCTTTGCCAGAACATATCCCTCGATGCTGACACCGAAATGGTAATCCTTCGCCCCCTCGTAACGGTCAAACCTTTCGGCGATGGCCGTGGTCAGTGCGGCAGTGAGCTCATCCTTGGAGACTTCACGACTGATCGTTGCAGTCGTCTCAACCTTGGGGGCCACAACCACGTTGTGCCCGAGGCTGAAGTCGCCCAAGGGCACGGGAGGCGCATCCAGGTCGCGTGCGCCCGCGCAGGCTGTCAGGGCCAATACGCTGACCAGTAAAGCTGCTTGCCTCTTCATGTCTCACCCTTCGGCATATTATCGGTTGGTGTCTTGCCTAGCCGAAGGATGCGCCGCTTGCAATCCATGCGGGCGTGCGGCGCGCACCCGCCAAAGGGGTGGTCAGGAAAACTTGTTGTCGCGCGGAAACCCTCGTGGCGCCATGCGCCCGGCGCTGGCGCGCTTTCCGGACCATTCCGTCAATTCCGTTTCCGTCCGCGTTCGTCCCGCCGGATCAAGCCAGCTTAATCCGCTGTCCCGGCTAAAGGTCGTGGCGTCGGACAGGCCACCATCCTTGTACTTTTGCAACCGCACGCCCTTGCCGCGTCCCATTTCCGGCAGTTCATCAAGGGCAAAAACCAGCACTTTGCGGTTCTCGCCAACCACCGCAACGCTGTCACCTGTGACCGGTCGGCACACCACGGCCCGGGTCTCGCCACGTACGTTCAGTACTTGTTTGCCACTCCGGGTCTGTGCCACGACATCGTCCTCCGGCACGACGAACCCGTCGCCCGCGCTGGACGCAACCAAAAGCTTGCGGCCCGGCTGATGGGTCAGGATGGTCACGATCTCGGTCTCATTCGGCAAATCAACCATGAGCCGCAGCGGTTCACCCATACCGCGCCCACCCGGTAAATTTGCAGCGGACACGGTGTAAAAGCGGCCGTTTGAGCCAAACACCAGCAGACGATCCGTCGTTTCAGCATGAAAGATGAACCTGGGCCCGTCGCCATCCTTGAATTTCAACTCTCGGTTCAGGTCGATATGCCCGGTCATGGCCCGAACCCACCCCATTTGCGAGCAGACGACGGTGATTGGTTCCCGGTCAATCATCGCCTCGATCGGCACGTCTTCGATCACCGTGCCCTCGGCGAAGGTTGTGCGGCGCGCACCACCCTCGTACTCCTTGCCAAACTGTTTCTTTGTCTCACGCAATTGCGCGGTAATGCTGTCCCACTGAAGCTGCGGATTCTCCAGAAGGTCCTCAAGACCCGCGCGCTCTTCCATCAGGTCTGACTGCTCGCGCAGCAGCTCCATTTCTTCCAGACGCCGCAACGACCGCAGGCGCATGTTGAGGATCGCTTCGGCCTGCACCTCGCTCAGTTCGCCCTCGCCCGTCGCCGGCGAGACGTAGTCTGTTTCGTCGGTCGCGCGGACGTGCGATTTTCCCCAGTCTTCTCGCATCAGCGCCGATTTGGGGTCCGCGTCATAGCGGATGATGTCGATGACCCGATCGAGATTGAGGAAAGCAACGACAAAGCCTTCCAGCACTTCGAGACGGTGGTCGATTTTCTCCATCCGATGCGTGGAGCGTCGCACCAGTACTTCTTGGCGGTGATCCAGAAATGCCCGCAGGACTTCCTTCATCGAGCAGACTTTCGGCGTCAGCCCATCGATCAGCACATTCATGTTGAGCGAAAACCGCACTTCCAGATCGCAGGTCCGGAACAGCATGCCCATCAGCACCTCGGGGTCGACCGACCGGGATCGCGGTTCGATGATCATGCGCACATCGTCAGCAGATTCGTCCCGCACATCCCCCAGGATCGGGATCTTCTTGGTCTGGATCAGCTCCGCGATCTTTTCGATCAGTTTGGATTTCTGAACCTGGTAGGGGATCTCCGTGACCACGATCTGCCACTGACCGCGCCCCAGATCTTCCACCTCCCACCGGCAACGCAACCGGAAGGACCCACGCCCGGTGCGATAAGCCGTTGCGATGTTTTCAGGCGGCTCGACAATCACGCCGCCTGTCGGGAAGTCCGGACCCGGGACGTACTTCAGCAAGGTGTCATCCCGTGCGTCGGGCGTTTTTATGAGATGAATACAGGCGTCGCAGAGTTCCGCGATGTTATGCGGGGGAATATTGGTTGCCATGCCGACGGCGATCCCGCTGGACCCATTGGCCAGCAGGTTGGGGAACTGCGCGGGCAAAACAACCGGTTCCGTGAGCGTCCCGTCATAGTTTTCACGGAAATCGACAGCGTTTTCGTTCAGACCTTCAAGCATGGCTTCGGCCACGGCGGTCATGCGCGCCTCGGTGTATCTGCTCGCAGCCGGGTTATCGCCGTCGATGTTGCCAAAATTACCCTGACCGTCGACGAGCGGATACCGCACGTTGAAGTCCTGCGCCAAGCGGGCCATGGCATCGTAAATAGCCGCGTCGCCGTGCGGGTGGTAATTGCCCATAACGTCGCCCGAAATCTTGGCCGATTTACGAAATCCACCCGTGGAATTCAGCCGCAGTTCACGCATTGCGTATAAGATACGTCGGTGAACGGGTTTCAGCCCATCGCGCGCATCCGGCAGCGCCCGGTGCATGATCGTGCTCAAGGCATAGGTTAAATACCGCTCTCCCAGTGCACGACGCAGCGGTTCAGACACATCGGCGGGAGGCATGTCGGGGATATTGGTTTCGTCGGCCATTGGTGCTGTGTAACCTCGTGGTTCGCCCCGAACAAGCGCGATATCGGCCCCGTTCTTTCTGCAGAGTTGTGGCCAGGCGGCATCACATGAAAATATGCGAATTGGGGTGAAAATTTCCCCTGACGGAAACCAAAACGGGGAGTTATGCGTTCAGGAGGTGAGTTGTGTGTTATACTTGACAGATGAGTAACGAGGATTGTTGCGATGAAGCGATTCATTTTTTTGACTTTTGGGTTTTTGGGACTGGCATTTTATGAGCTCAGCGGCGGGGCCGATTTTGACCCGGTCGCGGCAAGAAATGCCGCCATTCTCGCTAGGTCGGATGCGGTTGACGTGGCCCGGTTGCCCACAACGCAGACGGCTGAGGTGTCCGCTATTACAAATGTGCAAGAAGAGGCGACTGTCACCCGCGTGGCATTGAACCTGACCTCTTTGAGTGACGTACTTGATGACACATCCGAGGCGGAGGCTGAGCCGGACAGCAGCGCGCCGGACACAGTGACGCCAACAATTGCGTCCGCTTCCACGAACAACATTGACATAACGCCGGTCAGTTTCGGTGCAAACCGGGCTGGCGAGCGTGTCCTGCCAAGTATCATCTTCCCAGGGTCAACCACACAAGCATCTTCGGCTGACGTGTCATCTCCGCAGGATATCCGGCGCGTGGACGCATCAGCGGTCAACATGCGCGGCGGCCCCGGCACCAGTTACGGCGTCGTAACACGGCTCGACAGGAATACGCGGGTTGAAGTCTTGCAGGACGACGGTACCGGCTGGGTCAAGCTGCGGCCCGTGGCCGGTGGTCCGGAGGGCTGGATTGCGGATTTTCTGCTGACCAAAGGATAAGGTTGCGCTCTCGGGCGCGACGCGCCAAAGCTTCGGGCACCACGTGTGGAGAAGCAGATGGCGCAAAAATCAATACTTATAACCGGCTGCTCTTCGGGCATTGGATACACGGCGGCAATCGGCCTCAAGGCCAAGGGGTGGCGTGTCTTTGCGGCCTGCAAACAGGCCACTGATTGCGAGCGGCTGCAAGCGGAAGGTTTCGAAAGCCCCCTCTTGGACTACACGGACCAGGCCAGCATCGATGCCGCGCTCGCCGAAGTGCTGGAGGCGACGGGGGGCACCCTCGACGCGGTATTCAACAATGGTGCCCATGGCACGCCCGGCGCGGTCGAAGATCTGCCAACCGATGCACTGCGCGAGATTTTCGAAGCCAACTTCTTTGGCTGGCATCATCTGACACGCGCGATCATCCCCATCATGCGCAAACAGGGCCATGGTCGGATCGTGCAGTGTTCATCCGTCCTCGGCTTCATCTGCCTGCCATGGCGCGGCGCCTACAATGCGACGAAATACGCGCTGGAGGGTTTGACGGACACCATGCGCATCGAAATGCGGGACACGCCTCTTCACGTCGTGCTGATCGAACCCGGACCCGTCACGTCGAAGATCAGGCAAAACTCCATTCCGCATTTCGAGAAGTGGATCGACTGGCGCGCCTCTGCACGGCGAAAGGACTACGAAACCGGATTGAACAGACGCCTTTATGAAAGCCGCGGGCCGGACAAGTTCGAACTGCCGCCCGAAGCGGTTCTGGTGAAGCTCATCCATGCCTTGGAAGCACAAAAACCGCGCCCGCGATATTTTGTCACGACACCAACCTACATGATGGCGGCATTGCGTCGCATACTGCCGACCAGGGCGCTCGACTGGGTGCTGTCACGGGCCTGACTTGCGAGACCATGACAAATACCGGTTCGCTTTTCCGTGCCATCCCCCTACATGTCCGGCTGTAGAACAAAAGGAAAAAGTCCGTGGGTGATCCATTACTCGTGCTAATCGTGCTGGCCTGTTTGGCGGTCGTCGTCATTCTGATGCTGGGTCTCGGCGGTTTCGCCGGTGGCGGTGCGTTCAACAAGAAGAACTCGAACAAGCTGATGCGATACCGGATTGCCGCACAATTCGTCGCGGTCTGCCTGATCGTGCTCTATGTATTTCTCCGCCAAAAGGGAGGCTGATCCGAGATGGTGGTCCTGAACAAGATTTATACCAAAACCGGCGATGCCGGTGAAACGGCACTGGGAAACGGCGCGCGGGTGGCAAAACACTCCCTGCGCGTAACCGCGTATGGCACTTCCGACGAGTTGAATTCCTTTGTCGGCGTGGCCCGGCTGGAGGCGCAGGGCGAGATTGACGTTGCACTTAGCCGCATTCAAAACGACCTGTTTGATCTGGGGGCCGATCTATGCCGCCCGGATATGGCGCAGGATGCTGATGCCGAGTACCCGCCGCTGCGGATGATCGATGCTCAGGTGGCGCGGCTGGAAACGGAGATTGATGCGATGAACGCGGACCTCGACCCGTTGCGCAGCTTCATCCTGCCCGGCGGCAGTGCCCTGGCGGCCCATTTGCACGTCTGCCGCACGGTATCACGCCGCGCCGAAAGGCTCTGCGTCGAACTCGCAACCATGGAAGCGATCAACACGGCGGCAGTCACCTATCTGAACCGGCTGAGTGACTGGTTTTTTGTCGCGGCACGCAGGGCCAATAACGGCGGCAAGGATGATGTTCTTTGGGTACCAGGGGCCAACCGCTAGTTGTTGAACGCAAGTGACCTCGCTTGGTGAAACCAGGAATTCGAGCGGGTTCTATCGGAAATTTTCGCTCCAAACCGGGAAATTGGATTAAAACGCGGCGTTCCTGCCGCGTGGCATGACGATTTTACACTGTTTCATGCAGCTAAGCTTGGTTAAACCACACCTCAGATAAAAAACCGACTTGCGGCAACGTGAGTCGCATTCCTAAGGAGAGAGACGCCAATGAAGGTTCTGGTACCTGTCAAACGCGTGATCGACTACAACGTGAAAGTGCGCGTCAAAGCGGACGGATCGGGTGTTGATCTTGCCAATGTGAAAATGTCGATGAACCCGTTTGACGAGATTTCCGTCGAACAGGCCATCCGCCTCAAAGAGGCAGGTCAGGCCAACGAAGTGGTTGTCGTGTCCATCGGCGTCAAACAATGCCAGGAAACACTGCGCACAGCCCTGGCCATGGGCGCGGACCGCGCCATTCTGGTGGTTGCTGCCGACGACGTTCACACCGACATCGAACCTTTGAGCGTTGCCAAAATTCTCAAGGCGATCGTGGAGGAGGAGCAGCCCGGCCTTGTCCTCTGTGGCAAGCAGGCAATCGACAATGATATGAACGCCACCGGCCAGATGCTGTCAGCCCTGATGGGGTGGAGCCAGGCGACCTTTGCCTCCGAAGTTGCCATCGAAGGCGATCATGCCGTGGTGAGCCGCGAAGTTGACGGCGGGATGCAGACCATCAAGGTGACCATGCCAACCGTCGTGACGGTCGATCTGCGGTTGAACGAACCGCGCTATGCGTCGCTGCCCAACATCATGAAGGCGAAGAAGAAACCGCTCGACGAAAAGACCGCCGCGGATTATGGCGTCGACGTCTCCCCACGCCTCGAAATCGTCAAAACCGTTGAACCGGACGCACGTGCCGCCGGTATCAAGGTTGGCTCTGTGGATGAGCTGGTATCGAAACTCAAAGAAGCGGGGGCCGTGTAATGGCTGTTCTACTCCTTGCGGAAGTAACCGACGGTGAACTGGCGATGGACGCCACTGCCAAGGCGGTGACCGCTGCCAAGATGCTGGGCGACGTAACCGTTCTGGCGGCCGGTGGCTCCGCTGCGGCTGCGGGTGCTGCTGCCGCCAAGATTGATGGCGTCAGCAAAGTGCTGGTGGCAGAGGATGCCTCCCTCGGGCATCGGCTCGCGGAAGCGACTGCCGCTCTGATCGTCTCGCTGTCCGGCGACTACGAACACATCGTTGCACCGGCGACGACCGACGCGAAAAACGTCATGCCGCGTGTGGCGGCCCTGTTGGATGTCATGGTGATCTCCGACGCTTCAGGCGTTGTGGATGGCAGCACGTTTGAGCGTCCGATTTACGCGGGTAACGCCGTTCAAACAGTCAAATCAGCCGATGCCAAAAAGGTCGTCACCTTCCGGACATCGACGTTCGATGCCGCGGGCGAAGGCGGGTCGGCTTCCGTTGAAACGATCTCTGCCGTGGATAATCCGGGGCTGAGCGAATGGGTCGAGGACAAGGTTGCAGCCAGCGACCGTCCCGAGCTGACATCTGCCGGTGTTGTTGTGTCCGGCGGTCGCGGCGTTGGGTCGGAAGATGACTTTGCCCTGATCGAAAAACTGGCTGACAAACTGGGTGCAGCCGTGGGCGCGTCACGCGCCGCGGTCGATTCAGGCTATGCGCCGAACGACTGGCAGGTCGGTCAAACGGGTAAAGTCGTCGCTCCAGACCTCTACGTGGCGGTTGGCATCTCCGGCGCCATTCAGCATCTGGCCGGGATGAAGGACTCCAAGATCATCGTTGCCATCAACAAAGACGAGGAAGCTCCGATCTTCCAGGTTGCTGATTACGGGCTGGTTGCGGACCTCTTCTCGGCAGTGCCCGAGTTGATTGAAAAACTCGACTGAGATCGCATTGCCCGACAGTCAAAGCCGCGCTTCTCGGAGCGCGGCTTTTTTTGTTCACACCAGTTTGTGCAGGGCCTCACCCAGTTTCACGGCAACTTCACCATGTGCCTTGGGGCCAAGCATTTCGGCCGCGGCCATCGCCTCCATTTGACTGAAAACCATGCCTTCCGTGCCCGCGGCCGTGGCTTCGGGTGTTGCGACCACTTCGACAAGTTCAGCCACCGACTGGCGCAACTCGTCGAGCATTTCACGCGTCACGAACAAGGGTGTGCGAGACTGTGCCGGGTCCAGACCCACCGGCTCACTTCGCAAAGGCGCATGATCTGCAAACCAGACCAAAACGACCTTGCTCTCGATCCGTTTGGTCAACAGCTTCATCCGGGCCGTCCACGCGTTTTGCAATTCATCCCGAACCACTGCAAAGCGTTGCTTGGATACCTCGTAAAGGCAGCTGAGCATGTGCTTGTTGAAATGAAACTCCGCAAAATCTACTTCCGGATAGATCGACTTCAACAGTCTGGAGGCTGAAACAAAGCGGTCATTCCGCCGCGGGTGGACCGTGTAGAACCTGTTGGACAGATTTTGCGCCCCAACGACCTGAATGACAGTCGCCGAAGCGCCGTTACAGGTGTCTGCAATAAACCCGTCGTTTGTCAAAACGTCGACGCCAGCATTGCAGATGCCGAAGTTCACGCAATTCACCCCAAGGTCGCTCTCCACCAGCGCCGGAAACGGCGTCTTGATGAACTTGCCGTAGGTCGACGTGCCGCCCAGAAAGGCAACATACGGCGCGTCCAGTCGCCGCTCAGGTCCGCGAAACAATAGTCTTGAGTTGCCATATCTGCATGGCGCATAGTCGAGAGCCCCCGCTCCCAGTACGTCATAGGTCATAAAACCCACCTTTCCTGAATCACCCGACAGGGACCATGCACGGCGCCTCCTTACATTCCCTTAAACGCGGAATTTGACAGGTATTTTAAAGAGCGCATGGCCTTGCGGCTCCCCTGCCCGGCACCGTAGAGTGCAGCGAAATCACAAGGGGCGTTGCATGGAAATCAAGACCATCGGGATTGTTGGTGCGGGTCAGATGGGCAATGGCATCGCGCATGTGATGTCGCTCGCGGGATACGATGTTTTGTTGAATGATATCAGCCAGGAAGCGCTCGATGACGCGATGGAACTGATGAGCAACAACATGGCGCGCCAGGTCAGCCGCGGTAAGATCACCGAGGAAGATCAGACAGCTGCACTCAAACGCATCCGAACAACACAGGTCCTGACGGAACTGGGACAGACCGATCTGATCATCGAAGCCGCGACGGAGCGGGAGACCGTGAAACAAGCGATCTTCGAAGATCTGGTGCCGCACCTGCAACCACACACGATCCTGACATCCAACACGTCATCGATTTCGATCACCCGCCTTGCGAGCCGCACGGACCGGCCCGAAAAATTCATGGGCTTCCACTTCATGAACCCGGTGCCGGTCATGCAACTGGTCGAACTCATCCGCGGGATCGCCACCGATGAACAGACATTCGCGGCCTGCAAGGATGTGGTGGACAAACTGGGCAAAACCGCCGCTTCCGCTGAAGATTTCCCCGCCTTCATCGTGAACCGTATCCTGATGCCGATGATCAATGAAGCTGTTTACACGCTCTACGAAGGTGTGGGCAGCGTCCAATCCATCGACAGCTCTATGAAGCTGGGTGCTAACCATCCGATGGGGCCCCTCGAACTGGCGGATTTCATCGGACTGGATACCTGTCTGGCGATCATGAATGTGCTGCATGACGGTTTGGCTGACACCAAATACCGCCCCTGCCCCCTGTTGACCAAATACGTCGAAGCAGGGTGGTTAGGACGAAAAACGCAACGCGGCTTCTACGATTACCGGGGAGAAGCACCCGTCCCGACGCGCTGACCATATGGTGTCATCAGTCCGTCAGGGACAGGGTGTGGTCGCGCAACCACGCCATGAAACCGCGCGGATCATCATCCCATTTTCGGAGATCTGCATCCGACAGAGGATGACCGACAACAGGTGCTTGTGGCTTGTTCAGAGAGTGCACGATTTCGTGCAGCAGCAGACCCTGGCGCAACATCGGTGACAGTTTGTTAGCAATCTGGTATGCGCGGGAATTCTGGCCCGGGAACCTGATTGGCAGAACCGTGGCACCGGAGCGACGGATCAGCTTGGCGGTGAAAACGTTCCACTCTCCTTCGACGGCAGGGCCAAAGAATGTCTCGGATGCCGCGACACCCCCCGATGGGAACAGCGCAACCACGCCGCCTTCCTTGAGATGCTCCATCGCCTTGGCACGCATCTCGACCCCCTTGCGTTGCGCGTCAGGATCATGCGGGAATGGCACGGGGATCATGTAGGACCCTGCGACCTCATCAATCACCGTCAGCAATGAGCGGGTCAGAATTCGGTAATCGGGACGCACACGCCCGATCAGGTCCGCGAAAATCATGCCATCGACCATGCCGTGCGGATGGTTCGACACCACGATGACCGGACCATCCTTCGGGATACGGTCCAGCTGGCTTTGCGGCGTCATCAGGTCAATGCCCATGACGTCAAGCGCCGCGCGCCAGAAGGCCTGACCGGTCGGCGCACCGCGTTTTTCGAATTTGCGCACCAGACGCAGAATGGTGAGTTTCCCGGTAAACGCCTCGATCACCCGTATGATTGCTGCCTTTCTGGGGTCGCCGAAAGTCGATGCGTAGGACAAGCTGCGTCGGTCGTATTTCTGAAGATCAACCGTTTCAACAGTTGGTGTCGCTACGTCGATGTCTTGCGTACTATCTGCCAAGACCTGCTATCCTGCTGAGCGCACTTTGTGAACGCGCGGTTAGTTACTGACCTTCGCCGAACATGTCCGCCACAAGTGTCTTCAGAGCGTCAGCCAGAGCATCAGCGTCGGGTCCAGAGGTCCGTATGTCAATATAACTTCCCTTGGACGCTGCCAACATTAAAAGTCCCATTATGCTGTCTCCCGAGGCCGACAGGCCATCCTTCGAGACCTCCACGCTGGCATCGAAAGCTTCGACAACTTCCACGAGTTTTGCCGAGGCACGCGCATGCAGCCCCTTTTCGTTTACGATCTCAAGAGTGCACTCAGTCATGGTCTGGCTTGGCTTTCCTGCTCTTGGCTCACATTCTGGCTGTCGATGTACTTCTTACCTGCTTCCAGCGCCAGCCGAACCGCATCCGGGACCGCCTTGTGCCGGCTTTTCGCCAGTTTGATCAGCATGGGCAGATTTGCACCGTAAAGGATGCGCCGATTGCCGGGCTGACATGCCAAGAGGCTGAGATTGGACGGCGATCCGCCATAAAGATCAGTGACGACCACCACGCCGTTTCCCTTGTCCACATCATTTGCCGCTGTGCAGATTTCCTGTTCTTTCAATGTGCGATCATGGTCCGCGTCAATCGAGATTGCCCTGATACCCGTCTGCTTGCCCACAACATGCTCAACGGCGGCCAGGTATTCCTTGGCCAACCCGCCATGTGCGACAATCACGATACCGATCACGGCTTATGCCTCTTCTTTTTTGCGTAGGTCCAATTCGCGGTGTCTTATTGACACCTGCCAGCCGTTATCTGCAAGGCGCAAAGCATGCCTCTGCGCCATAACAACCGAGCGATGCTGTCCGCCCGTACACCCAAAGGCGATTGACAGGTATGATTTTCCCTCATCGCGATAAGCAGGCAGCAACAATAGGCTCAGGTCCAGCACTTTGTCGGCGAACTCACTGAACCGGGGATCGTCTTGAACGTAGGATTCGACAGCGGCATCCGTGCCGTTCAACGCCCGCAGCTCCGGTATCCAGAAGGGGTTGGCCAGAAACCGGCAGTCGAACACCATATCGACACTGCGCGGCAGGCCCCGCTTGTAGGAAAAAGACTGAACAGAGACCGTGAGGCGCCTTTGGCCCCCGGGAGCGAACCACTGTTCCACCTCTGACCGAAGCTGGTGAACGTTCAGATCACTGGTATCAATCAACACATCGGCGCGGGCTCGCAACGGCCCAAGCATCTCCAACTCGCGCGTGATGCCATCGGCCAGGCGATCTTCCGGTGCAAGCGGATGCCTGCGCCGTGTTTCGGAATATCGGCGCAACAGCACGTCCGTGCTGCAATCAAGATACAACAGTTCCGGCACCAGCCCGGCAACACCGGTTAGTTGCCCCAGAAGATCAATCACGTTCATCGTGGAAAAGTCGCGGTTCCGGGGATCGATCCCCAAGGCCAATGGACGGTTGTGCGACTGGCCCTCCAGCAGGTCGGGCAGCAGACGAAGCGGCAGGTTGTCGACGGTTTCAAACCCCGCATCCTCCAGCACATTGAGCGCACTGGACCGCCCGGCCCCTGACGGCCCGGTAACAAAAACAACGCGGCGTGCTGTCGGTTCCTGTTCGGTCATTCCGGATCTCTTCTTCCAGCTTTCAGATATTGCAAGATTGCCGCCGGAAAATAGGCGCTATCCACATTGTGAAGAAGCGGTATACGGATACCGAGAAAGATGCGTTCCCGGTACTCGGGCAAGCGCTCCATTTCTGCGTCATCCAGATCCACTGCAACAACCACGTGGGCGGAAGTATAGTCTGGGACCTTTAACAACCCGACACCACGCGCTTCGATCAAACCCTGAAGTGTTGCGGGAGCCCTGGCGGTCAGGTTCAGCCCGTCCTTGGCAAGGGCGGTCTGGTCATCGGCGACGAGGTCAGCGCCATATGCCATCAATTGCAGGGCAAGTCCCGATTTCCCGCGCCCGGCAGAGCCCAGAATGAGCACCGCCCGCCCGTGCAATGCAACACAGCTCGCGTGGAACAAAACCGGGCCGCGATCAGAAGCAGGCGCGCCGCCCGGATTCACGGGTCAGATTGGCAGGCCCACGACGAAGCGCGCGCCCAGGGGATCTGATGTGATGTCAGCTTCGGTCGGACGAATGTTTTCGGCCCATATCACGCCACCATGCGCCTCGACGATTTGCTTTGAGATCGCCAGGCCAAGCCCCGAGTTGTTTCCGAAGTGCTCATCCGGCCGCTGCGAATAGAAGCGTTTGAAGATCTTGGCCAGCGCCTGATCGGGAATACCGGGTCCCGTATCCTCGACCACGATCAGCACCCGGTTGGCCTTGGTCCGTGCCCAAATCCGGATCGCATCGCCATCCTCGCAGAACGAAATGGCATTCGTGATCAGGTTGACGAAGACCTGTGCAAGCCGCGCTTCCAACCCATGAACGATGATCGGCGTGTCGGGCAAATCCGTGATGAACTCAATGCCTTTTGAGCGTGCATCTTCACCCAGATACTGCCCGAGATTCGACAGTGTGGTCAGCACATCGAACGGCTCTTCCTCTTCCTTGACCAGTTCGCTGTCAAGCCGGGAAGCGTTGGAGATGTCACTGACCAGGCGATCCAGGCGGCGTACATCATGATCAATCACATCAAGCAGCTTTTCGCGCTGGTCCTCGCGCTTGACCATTCGCAACGTTCCGACCGCCGAGCGCAGGGATGCCAAGGGGTTCTTGATTTCATGGGCGACGTCCGCGGCAAACTGCTCGTTGCCATCTATGCGGTTATAGAGTGCTGAAATCATGCCCCGCAGCGCACCGCTCAAGCGGCCGATTTCGTCAGGCCTGGCCGTCAGGTCCGGAATGCGAATACGGCCCGGGTTCATTTTCCGGGCGTTTTTGTCGCGCCCAAGTTCCGCGGCAGCCGACAAATCGGCAAGAGGGTTGGCAATTGTCGATGCCAGCACAAGGCTGAGACCGATCGAAACAAGCGTCGCGATGACAAACATCTGCAACACTCGTTCGCGCTCGCCACGGACCAGATTGTCAATCTCCCCGGTTGCGGTCGCCACGGCCACGGCACCAATGGCCTGTCCATTTTGCAGGATCGGTGTCACGACCGTGAAAAGCGCGCCCCCCGCGATGTCCAATTCGTTGCGGATTTGAGTGCCATCCTTAAGGCTGCCATCAATCATCGGTTTGATTTTGTCACTCAACGGGGTCTGGTCCGCGACTTCCAGTTCTCCGAACGGAGCGGATATTGCTGACCACAGCCAGCTCAAGCCATCGGTCAGAAAGGTTTTTCCCCCCGCATCGCCCGCGATCTGGTCCGCCGCCAATCGGCCTTCGGTATTAGCAATGAGAGTCTTGGACTGGTCGTAAACAAACACTTCGACGCCATTGCGCAGGTCAAGGCTGTCAAGCGTTGCCGCCACGTCCACACCATCGCTGGTGGCCAGATTGACTGGTGCGCCAGAAGGCAGCTGAACCTCGATAATATCAGCGATCAGCTCGGATTCGGAAACCAGTGAGGCCGCGCGTTGCAGTGCCAGGCTGTCGCGCGAGGAGTTGAGGTACAGGATACCGGCAACAAGAACATTGAGCGCGATCAGATTGAACGTGATGATCTTCCGCGTCAGTGGCGAGCTGCGCAGGGACATCAGACCGCGTCGCTCGCGCGACGCGCGCATTTCACTTCCGGCGGTGCTTTCCGGCGCCACCCAGTCTTCTCCCAGAACGACGTCGCCGTCCTGGGTGGGAGGAGGGGTCATATCCCGCACAAAGTTCCTCTCGGCCAAAGCCATCTCTTCGGTTATTCTTCGTTATATCTGTAACCGATACCGTAGAGGGTCTCAATCGCCGAGAACTCATCATCCGCGGTGCGCATCTTCTTCCGAAGGCGCTTGATGTGACTGTCGATCGTGCGGTCATCGACGTAAACCTGATCGTCGTATGCGACATCCATCAACTGGTCACGGGATTTGACGAAGCCGGGGCGTTGCGCCAAAGCCTGCAGCAGCAGGAATTCGGTGACCGTCAGCGACACATCCTTGCCCTTCCAGCTTACCGCGTGGCGCAGGGGATCCATGCGCAGATCACCACGTTCCATGACTTTGGTTTCTTCGCTATCGGCCACAACATCACCGGCAACCGCGTCCTGACGCCGCAACAGCGCGCGAATACGTTCCACCAAGAGCCTCTGCGAGAAGGGCTTTTTGACGTAGTCATCGGCCCCCATGCGCAGGCCCAGTACCTCGTCGATCTCGTCATCCTTGGAGGTCAGGAAGATCACCGGCATCGCGGTTTTCTGCCGCAAGCGCTGTAGCAGGTCCATCCCATCCATGCGCGGCATCTTAATATCAAGCACTGCCATGTCCGGCAGTTTCTTGTTGAACGCGTCAAGCGCGGCCTGCCCGTCATTATACGTTTCGACCTCAAAGCCCTCTGCTTCGAGCGTCATGGACACGGACGTCAGGATATTCCTGTCGTCGTCCACCAATGCAATTTTAGACATTACCCGTTTCCTTGTACTGCTCGTTTATTTGATTTTTTGGGCAATTGACCACTTTTTGGCCCTCCGAATCAATCCTTAAGTGCGAATCAGCACGGCACTCCGCCACATTTGGGTCATAATTTGATTACCAATGGCTAAATTGCCGCACATTGGTGCCATGCCGCGAACAACCTCGCACATGCATTCCACACCACGGGAGACCTGCGGAAATAAAGTTTGCAATGATGGCGCTAACTGCACCTTACCTGCCTGTTCAACAACAAAATCGGCATGTTAAGAGGCGCATGCGCCTTATTCAGGAGCGCACCAAAGGAGACGTGCGGATGACACATGGACGGGTAAACCCGGACTTCACCCTCGAGGATCAAGGGATCAAGGGGGTAGGTACTGTCCACTATAACCTGATCGAACCCGATCTCATCCAAGCGGCTCTTTTGCGGGGCGAGGGTCACCTTGGCCGGGGCGGCGCATTTCTTGTGACGACCGGAAAGTTTACCGGCCGTTCGCCAAAAGACAAACATGTGGTGAAGACCGACAGCGTCAAAGACACCATCTGGTGGGAAAACAACGCTGCCATGACCCCCAAGGGGTTCGACGCGCTGCACAGCGATATGCTGGACCATATGAAGGGTCGCGACTACTTCGTGCAGGATCTCACCGGTGGCGCCGACCCGAAACATGCGATCAACGTGCGCATGATCACAGAGCTTGCATGGCACGGGCTTTTCATCCGCCATATGTTGCGGCGCCCGGACCGCGAAGACCTGGACGAGTTCATCGCCGATTTTACCGTGATCAACTGCCCCAGCTTCAAGGCGGACCCGGCAAGGCACAATTGCCGCTCGGATACTGTCATCGCGATGAACTTCGACAAGAAGCTCATCCTGATCGGGGGCACAGAATATGCGGGCGAAAACAAGAAATCCGTCTTCACCCTGCTGAACTATCTTTTGCCAGCCAAGGGCGTGATGCCGATGCACTGTTCCGCCAACCATGCGACGGGGAACCCGGTCGACACCGCGGTCTTCTTTGGGTTGTCGGGCACCGGCAAAACCACTCTGTCCGCGGACCCTGCCCGCACGCTGATCGGTGATGATGAACATGGCTGGTCAGACACGGGAACCTTCAACTTCGAGGGCGGGTGCTACGCAAAGACAATCAACCTGAGCGCCGACGCAGAACCCGAGATCTACGCCACGACAGAAAAGTTCGGCACCGTGATCGAGAACATGGTCTATGATGAGCAGACCAAGGAACTCGATTTCGACGATGACAGCCTGACGGCGAACATGCGCTGCGCCTATCCGCTTAACTACATCTCCAACGCGTCTACCTCCGCGATCGGCGGGCATCCCAAGAATATCATCATGCTGACGTGCGACGCCTTCGGCGTGTTGCCTCCGATCTCCCGGTTGACGCCGGCGCAGGCGATGTACCACTTCCTGTCGGGTTTCACCTCCAAGGTAGCGGGGACGGAACGGGGCGTGACGGAACCCGAGCCGACCTTTTCCACCTGTTTCGGCGCACCCTTCATGCCACGGCGCCCCGAGGTCTACGGCAACCTGCTGCGCGAAAAGATCGCAACCCACGGCGCAACCTGCTGGCTGGTGAACACCGGCTGGACCGGCGGCGCCTATGGCACCGGCAGCCGCATGCCGATCATGGCCACCCGAGGGCTGTTGACCGCTGCCCTTGATGGCTCGCTGGCCGATGCCCCGTTCCGCAAGGACCCGAACTTTGGTTTCGACGTGCCGGTAGATGTGAAAGGTGTGCCAAACATTCTGCTCGATCCCCGCCGCACATGGGACGACGCGGCAAGTTATGACCGCCAGGCGGCAAAGCTCGTCAAGATGTTCTCGGACAACTTCGAACAGTATCTGCCATTCATTGACGAAGACGTGAAAGCGGCGGCGATCAGTTGAACGCCGCCACGTGGACTGAAGTGCCCATCCATGCGAACCGCGCTAGGCCGCCTTGCGCTGGCGCTGTGGCACGTCGACCACATCGACCACCGGCATTTCGAGCAGGTACCGCGTGTCCTCGTTGCTGAGATAGCTCACGAAACCTTCCAGCGGCGCCTCATGCCCCTTGCGGTACCAGCGCAATGCGCCCGGCTCGTTGTGCATGTAGCCCATTCGCTCGGCAAAGCCTTTGTAGGCAACAGTGCGTGCCATGAAGCCGAAGATGTAATCCGGATTCCAGCGGCACATCGCCTCATGAATACCATAGCGGGCCAGCACGGTTGAGAGCCCCGTGCCCCGATATTGCCCGGTATCGCCCATCCAGACTTCACCGTGGTAGACCACCTGACCGGTGATGCGATTGGCACCGGGGCTTGCACGATACCGCGAACGCTCAAGATCCAGATCAGGGATTGCCGGCGGGAACTCCCTGAACTTCTTGAGCATATAGCCGCTGAGGGATTGCTGCTTGAGATCGATCAGACGTGACGCCTGGGTGTGCATCAACAGTCCATCGCTATCGCGCGCAATGAGCCAGAAGGCATTTTTATGGTTAAGATCGTGCACATCAGGGTCGAATGGCGCGCCCATGACCTGCTGCGGACGCTCGTCCCGAAGGAGCTGCCGGTACTCGAGGAAATTTGTCCCAATTGTGACCGTTATTTGATTTTGAAGCAGAATATCACGACTGGTAGCAACGAATTGTGCCCCCTCGTTCATACTATGAAATGACATGCCAAAACTCCTTTGCCGAGCACCCTCGGACAAAGGCTAGCCTAAATAAGTGCTTAACGCTCGAATTTTGCGTTAGCTGAGTCGAAATTTAACATAATATCGGCAGAAGGTTGCACAATTTTGCCATGATCCAGCCCGAATATCTCAATATCATCCGATGGCTCGACCAGGGAATACAGTGCCAGACTGCCGTCAGGGAATCGCCCTCCTAGCATTAAACGGTGGTAGTTAACGGGCTTCAACGACCCGTCAGATTCGCTCGGAACCAGTGTAAATACATGATCTAACCGCATACTTTGCGTGGTTTGAACCTCGTGGAACGGTTGATCCAGCATGCGCTTGAAGTCGTCCCCACCCGGCATCCGACCGAGAGATCGCCCAACGCTGCTGCGCGCTTTTGCCCAGCCAAACCACTTGACGAAAAAAGATTGCTCTCCGAACTCCACACATATCCATCCGGCGATCGTATGGCGGTAAACGATGAGGTACGGGCGCACATGTTCCATGTGAGGTGATTCGATATCTCCTCCCGCCATGGCCCAGCTTCGGAGCGTTTCACGCATCACACAGGACTCCGAATTCCATATGCGACTGAGCGAGTGCTGCTGCTGCCAAAAACACCAGCCATTCGGCAGAGTTGTGCTGAAAAGCTGAAGTCCGTGAACGTGACTTACGTTGCTGTTCAGCCACGCGTTGCCGCGGGCCAGAATATCCAGCGCCTCAGGCAGCGCACGCTCGCCATCTTCGGTCAGACGGTACTGGCGATCCTCCACGGTGAAGAGTGCAACGCCCTTCGCATCTTCGAGCTGGCTGATGTGCCGCCGCACCGTTTGTCGGGTGCTCCCCAGTTCCTTTACGGCGTGGCTGAGGTTGAGCGTCCGCGCCAGCGTCGTGAACGACCGGATCATCTCATGCAACAGGCCATGAGAGTCAGCGGTTTTCTTTACCGCTTCAGATGCAACTGACGGGTCCACGATCCGGTTCATGGCATCTGATGGTAAATAAATCACCCACTAATGCAACATTTTTCACCCATCACCTGAACATTTTTAATCAAAAAAAAGAAAAAGGTACTCAGTTGAACGATTCGCCGATTCCCGCGAAGAGTGAAGACAGTCACAACCAGAGGTGTTAAATAGTTATGTCCCATCCAGTCGATGTTCACGTTGGCCGCAAGTTGAAGCAGATCCGTACCATGCGTCGTTTGTCCCAGACAGACGTTGCGCGGGAACTGGACCTGTCGTTTCAGCAGATTCAAAAATACGAAATTGGATCTAATCGAATTGCTGCCAGCCGTCTTTACGAGTTATCGCGAATCCTTGACGTGCCCACGTCTTACTTCTTCGAAGGCCTTGATACTTCAGCGGAAAAATCCGAACGCCGCGATCCGGGCCTCGAAATCGTCACAGCGCTTGCCGCCATCCGTGACGATACAATCAAGACACGCATTGTCACGTTCATTGAGGACGTTTCAGGCGTAACCGTCGCACGTCAAGGCTGAGCCCCTGGTGACTGGCACGTCGGGCGGCAGGTTCGTCCACCGCCCGACGTGTCCCTTAGTTTAGTTAGAATCGTATTAGTACTGTGACTGATCAAGCGCCGCGAAAGCGGCGTTTTTTCCATTTTTGTCTCTCTTTCTGGAACAATATCACTGTTGCTCGGCAGCAACTGCATGGCGCGGCGCCCGAGAGAGGCAATCGACTTCGTAACTTTCGTCCAAATTGACGCTTCTTCACGTATTTTTGTTGCGCTGCAAGTGCGAAAGACCTACATCAAGCGCGACCGATAAAGGATGTAGAAAATGCCCCATGATGGACAATCCCCAATGCAGACACCCGTCATTCTGGACAACCTGCTGGCGCTGACATCCGCGGCTTTGCCGCCAGTGGATGCGGTACTGGAAACCGCGACATCCCGCGTCAGGTCGCTGGTGTCGGAGGACGGGCGCGTTTCTGGCAGATTGATCGAAGAACATCAGACGGCGGCCCATGGTCTGGCGTGGCTGGCAACCTATGCGCAAGCTTTGCGGCAGATGCACAACTGGGCGACCGCGCTGCAGGGTCAGGGAAAATTCGGCGAGACCGAACAATTGCTGCATCAGATCGCCTTCGGCGAATACCTCTGGCAAATCTACGGGGGCATCCAGATGAACCAGGGTGAGATCGTGCGTTTGCAGGACCTCGGTCTGGATCAATCGGACATGCGTGCCATGATGGACCCGGCAGTGAGGACGCTGACGCAGGGCGCAAACACCCAAGCGGCCCGTAGCCGCCTTGTGGCACTCATGCAGGAGCATTCGGCAGATATTACCGTTGGCGCATCGGGGCTGGATGAAGAGCTGGAAATGATCCGCGCTCAGTTCCGCCGCTATGCCGCTGAGAAAGTGGAACCATTTGCTCATGACTGGCATCTCAAGGACGAGTTGATCCCGATGGAGGTGATCGAAGAATTGGCCGAAATGGGTGTCTTCGGCCTCACGATCCCGGAAGAATACGGCGGTTTTGGCCTCTCCAAAGCCTCCATGTGCGTGGTCTCCGAGGAATTGTCGCGCGGCTACATCGGGGTGGGGAGCCTCGGCACACGCTCCGAAATCGCGGCCGAATTGATCATTGCCGGTGGCACCGATGCGCAAAAAGAAAAGTGGCTGCCGCGCCTGGCATCGGCGGAGACCCTGCCCACAGCGGTTTTCACCGAGCCTAACACCGGGTCGGACCTTGGCAGTCTACGCACACGTGCGGTCAAGGAGGGGGATGACTACCGCATCACCGGAAACAAGACATGGATCACCCACGCGGCCCGCACCCAGGTTATGACGTTGCTGGCCCGAACCGACCCCGGCACTTCCGATTACAAAGGTTTGTCGATGTTCCTGGCCGAGAAGACGCCCGGCGATGACGCCAGCCCCTTCCCGACCGAGGGGATGACCGGGGGTGAAATCGAGGTTCTCGGATATCGCGGCATGAAGGAATACGAACTCGCCTTCGACAACTTCCACGTCAAGGGCGAAAACCTTCTTGGCGGAGAAGAAGGCAAAGGGTTCAAACAGCTCATGGAGACATTTGAAAGCGCCCGCATTCAGACTGCGGCACGTGCCATCGGCGTCGCGCAATCCGCGCTCGATATCTCCATGCAGTATGCGCAAGACCGGAAACAGTTCGGCAAATCGCTCATCAACTTCCCGCGCGTCTCGGGCAAGCTGGCGATGATGGCCGTTGAAGTGATGATCGCCCGTCAGCTGACCTATTTCTCCGCCTTTCAGAAGGATCAGGGGCGGCGGTGCGATGTTGAGGCGGGCATGGCCAAGCTACTCGGTGCGCGCGTGGCATGGGCCGCCGCGGACAACGGGTTGCAGATACATGGTGGTAATGGGTTCGCGCTGGAATACAAGATCAGCCGCGTGCTCTGTGACGCGCGCATCCTCAATATTTTCGAAGGCGCCGCCGAAATCCAGGCGCAGGTGATCGCGCGGCGTTTGCTGGGCTGAACCGCCCGCTTTCCGACCGTTGCAAACTGCCTGCGTGTTGGGCGTTTTTCGCTCATGCAGGCCGGGCATGCGTCGCTCTCCGCCTGATTGGACGGGTTTGCCGTTTCGCACTTGCAGCATGGCATACCGCTACGTATGGCTAGCCTATGAAACGCCAGCGACTCACCCGCCAATCCTGGATAGACGCAGGCCTGGATGCGCTGATTGCGCAAGGGTCCACTGCCCTCGCGGCGGAGCCTCTGGCGCGGCAACTGGGCGCGACCAAGGGATCTTTCTACTGGCATTTCAAGGATGTACCGGATTTTCAGAAAGCGGTTGTCAAGGACTGGCAGTCGCGAGCCTTTGCCGATGTTGTCTCGGCGCTGGCGGAGGATGGCAATGCGGAGCAACGACTGCGCCAGTTCGGCGCACGAATCCTGTCCGATGAACAGGACCCGGCCATGCGCGCGTGGGCGCTAACCGCGCCGACCGTCGCCCGGGCCGTTGCGCAAGTGGATTCCGAGCGCTTGCGCTACACGGTCAACCTGCTGCGCCATCTGGGCATCAAGAACCCGGCCTTCGCGCAGAGCTGCCTGGGGGCGTTGATCGGCCTGCCGCAAGTCCGGGGCGACGCGGCACCCGCGGCGGCGTTTGACACCATGGTGGACCTTGTGTTGGCGCTCAAATGACGCGCTGGCGATGGGCGAGCCTGATCTTTCTCGGCGTCAGTATGGTGCTGGCGGGATGCAGGCAGGATGAAACGGTCAGCGCCTATGGTGCCTCGGACAAGGTCTGGCGGCTGATGGAAATGGACGATCAGGCGGTGCGCTACAGGGCAACGCTCACATTTCCTGAACCAGGCCAAATCACCGGAGAAGCCCCCTGCAACACCTACACCGCAACGATGGCCGTACCCTACCCGTGGTTCGAGGCCGGAGCGATCTCGACAACCCGTCTGGCCTGCCCCGGGTTGGCCGATGAGACGGAGTTTCTGTCCACGTTATCGGATATGACGCTGTCCGAAGTGCTGGGCGACACGCTGATCCTGTCAACGCCGGAAGACCGTAAGATGGTTTTCAAATCCGACGATTGAACGCCGCGACAAATCGGTCCCTTGCGTCGGGCAGAGGTCGGTTTCCCAGATCCTTTGCCAGATGCTCCTTCAGGAAATAACCTGTTGTGACAAGGCCCTGCGCGATATCCGCGTCCGCCGCATCCCCGAAACCGCGCAAGACGTCGGGCAAAGGCAACAAGCGATCCGCCCAGTCACCCGCCGCATCACGAGAGACAGCCCGGCCGGATTTGGGCGATATATACACCAGATCCTCTGATCGACCGGTCACGGCACAGCTGTCGAGCTGGAGCGCGTAGCCGAGCTCTTCAAGCAGGCGCGCTTCCCATCGCAAATAGGCAAGTGGCCATAAGTCCGCCTGCTCAAGAAGGTCGAGCAATTGCTCTGACTGGTGATAGAGGCGGGCATGCGGCTCCCGCTCGGGCAATGAAAACCCCAGCAGTGCGGTCACGGCGTTCAGACCCGCGAGCGCCAGACGGTCGTTCAGCGCCACCGCCGCCCGACTGCGAACAGGCTCGACCTGAAAGCTGCCAATGTGATCTTCGAGCCGCGCACGCCACGTCACGTCCAGTTGCGCTCCGGGCTGCAGTATGGGCGCGATCTTTCGGCTTGTGCCACCGCGCACGACCCCGGCATGGCGACCGTGCTCAGGCGTGAACACCTCGATGATCGCAGAGGTCTCACCGTGACGCCGGGAACTCAACAGAATGCCCTCGTCACGCCATTCCATCAGGAAAGCCCCGGCTGGTCGAGCAGATGCCGCCCCTGCCGATCCTCCACCTCGATCACCCAGATATCGGGATCATACCCACGCTGCCGGTCGATACTTGCGTCGACCTCCCGGTCATGGCCCTGTTCAAGGATCGACCATTCGCGCGTGTCTTCCATCAGGTTATAGCTTCGGTGATAGACCGTCGCCTGCCCGTCAAGCTTGTTGACCTTGACCAATATGCTGCCGGCCGTGTCGTCGCCATGGACCACGATGAAGGCCGGGATGTCCTGAACCCGCAACCGCGCGAGGTAGGCATCGATCCAGAAACGTGCCGTCAGGCGGGCCATTGTGGCCTCCACTTTGTCACTGCGTCCCGCCGATCGCGACCCACGGTATCAGGCGTTGCCGTCTTTGAACTCAAGTCCCATCTCCGAATAGCGCTCCGCCTCATCAAGCCAGTTTGGCCGCACTTTCACCTGCAGGAACAGATGCACCCTGCGACCGAGGAACTCTTCGAGCTCTTCGCGGGCGGCCTTGGACACGGCCTTGATCGTTTCGCCCTTGTGGCCCAGCACGATCCCCTTGTGCCCGTCGCGCACAACGTAAATCAGCTGGTCGATCCGGGCCGAACCGTCCTTGCGCTCTTCCCAGCCTTCGGTTTCAACGGTCAGCTGATAGGGCAGTTCCTGATGCAGCCGCAGTGTCAGTTTTTCCCGCGTCATCTCGGCGGCTATCATCCGCATCGGCAGATCGGCAATCTGGTCCTCGGGGTAAAGCCACGGGCCCTCCGGCAATTCCGCCGCCAGCCACCTGCGCAGCGCTTCAACACCATGCCCGCGTTCTGCGGAAATCATGAAGGTCTCGACAAACGGATATCGGTCGTTCATGGCCTTGCTCAGCCCCAGCAGAACTTCCGACTGCACCCGGTCGATCTTGTTGATCGCAAGGGCAACCTTGCGGCCCTCACCAATGTCCTGAAGGCCTTCGAGAATACGGTCGACACCCTCGGTCAGGCCGCGCTGCGCCTCGATCAGCAGCACAATGATATCCGCATCCGCGGCCCCACCCCATGCTGCCGCCACCATTGCCCGGTCAAGCCTGCGGCGCGGCTGGAAGAGCCCCGGCGTATCGACGAACACGATCTGTGCATCACCTTCCATCGCCACGCCCCGGATGCGGGCGCGGGTGGTCTGCACCTTATGGGTCACGATGGATACCTTGGCCCCGACCATGCGGTTGAGAAGTGTGGATTTGCCCGCGTTGGGCTCTCCGATCAAGGCAACAAAACCTGCGCGGGTACTCATGTGGACTTCTCCAGTTCGGCCAGAAGGGTGCTGGCGGCTGCCTGCTCTGCCTGACGTTTCGAGCCGGCCGTAGCTTCCTGGCTTTCGCCGTTTTCGAGCTGTGCCGCAATGGTGAAAACAGGTGCGTGGTCTGGCCCCGAGCGGGAGATTTCAACGTAGGATGGTGGTTTCAGGCCGCGGGCCTGCGCCCACTCCTGCAGCGCTGTCTTGGCATCCCGCGCGTCTTCCTCGACCTCGTGAACCCGGGGCCCCCACAGCCGCAGGATCAGATTCCGCGCCGCATCAAACCCGGCGTCGAGAAACACGGCGGCGATGACGGCTTCGATACCATCGCCCAGCAGCGCCTGCTTGCGGCGCCCGCCAGACAGCATTTCAGACCGTCCCAGGCGCAGCACAGCGCCCAGATCGATCTGGCGCGCCACGTCCGCACAGGTCTCCTTGCGCACCAGAGCATTGAAACGGGGCGCCAACTGGCCCTCGGTCGCGCCCGTGTCGAGGGCCAGAAGAGCTTCGGCCATCACAAGGCCAAGGACACGATCCCCCAGAAATTCGAGGCGCTGATTGTCATCCCGGTTGGCACTGGACATCGACGCATGTGTCACCGCCTGTGCCAACAGGTCGGGCTTGGAAAAACTGTGCCCCAGTCGATCCTGAAAGGATCTCAGCTCCGCAGAGAGTTTCACTCAACGGCCTTGAAAAAACGGTCGCCGCGCCATGTCCAGAAGAATAGCATGGAACGTCCGCCCGATGAAAACATGATCCTGTCCGCGCGGCCGATCAGGTTTTCGAAAGGCACGAAACCGACACCCTGAACCTGTTGCGCCAACCGGCTATCGGCCGAGTTATCGCGATTGTCGCCCATGAAAAAGTAATGCCCTTCAGGTACTTGATAGACGCCGGTGCGATCGGATGCCTGCAAGCCGATATCCAGAACGACATGTTTGGTGCCGCCGGGCAGTGTCTCGATCGCGCGTTCCTTGTGGCAGGTACCACCATCGCCGATCGGGCCGTTGGAACAGCGCGGGCGCCGGCCTTCGGGGCCCTGCGGCTGCATGATCTCGGCGAAGACACCGGCGGGTTCCTGAGGGGCCGGCTCGCCGTTGATGTAGACCACGCTGTCGCGCATCTGGATGCTGTCACCCGGCATCCCGATCAGCCGTTTTATATAGTCGCGGCCCGACACCGGGTGCCGGAAGACGACCACATCACCGCGGTCCGGCGTGTTACCGAACAGACGGGTGTTGTCACCGTCAAAGACGCCGCAAATGTCCTTGGCATCCACATCAATGCCGAACCTCGGCAGGATCAGGCTGGGGCAGGAGGCATAGGAATAGCCGTAAGCCATCTTGTTCACGAAGAGGAAGTCGCCAACCAGCAGGGTCTCCTTCATGGAGCCGGAGGGAATCCAGAACGGCTGGAAGAAGAGGGTGCGGAAAACCCCGGCAATGAGCAGCGCGTAGACGATCGTTTTGATCGTCTCGACAAAGGCGTTCTGCTGCTTTTTCTCTGTGGCGGCCATGGGGCGCTCCCGTGATTTGGTTTGCGCCTAAATGCGGGCGGGGAACAGGGCTGTCAAGGCGCGCGGGCGCAACGTTCGGTGTACCGATGAGCGCGCGGCGGGCGAATCACGCTTAACGGCCTGCGTTTGCGGGTTTTGGACCGGGCACAACCCGTGCACAGCGCGTGCACAGCCTGTGCACCGCCAATGCGCCAAAGGCACCGTTAACGCAACGCGCGCGGCGGATCGTGACCGAAAGGTTAAGAGGCTGTCGGCAGCGCTTCGATCACCACGAAGGCCTGCGCCCAGGGGTGGTCATCGGTCAGTGTCACGTGGATTACCGCCTCGTGGCCCGCCGGTGTGAGCGCGTCGAGCCGGTCCTTGGCCCAGCCGGTGACATGCATGATCGGCTGGCCCGAACGCAGGTTGGTGACCGACATGTCCTTCCACGCGATGCCCATGGCCAGCCCGGTGCCAAGGGCCTTGGAGCAAGCCTCCTTGGCCGCCCATCTCTTGGCATAGGTGCCCGCCACATCCCTGCGCCGCTCAGCCTTGCGCTGTTCGGTCTCGGTAAAGACGCGGTTGCGGAACCGGTCGCCGAAACGGTCCAGGGTCCCTTGTATCCGGTCGATGTTTGCAAGGTCTGTGCCAATACCGATGATCATGAGGCGTGATTAGCGCGGTTTTCCCAGGTGCGGTAGGCTCATTTTCGCCCGAAACCGCGCAGACCACCGAAAAACAGGCCGGGCCTGTACCCGACCTGCCCGCAAGGAACCCTGCGGAACGGCGGTGCCGTCAGGCCATGTGCCGCAGGCCGGAGCGCAGACCCATGCCGTAGCCAAGGCGCAATACCACCCAGGAAAATCCAACGGCCAGAAGCAGAACCGCGGCTGCCTTCATGGTGTCGATCACCGAGAAAATGCCGAGGATTTCGGGGGTCACCACAACCAGCGCGCCAAAGATGATCGCAGAGAGGATCATCACCATGCCGGTCATTTCCAGCGACGCCCGCCAGATCACAGGCTTGGCCGGGGGGCCCTCGCAATGGCGTCCGAAGAACTGCCCTTCAATGATCGCCGCCGCCAGAAGCGGTATGACGGATGTGCCGACCGAACTGAGGTCAAAGGCCACGAACTGCTGGATAATCATCGTCAGAATAATGGTGCCGATGGTGATCAAAACATAGTTGAAACAAAACCGAAGCGGACGGAATATCATCTGCTCCCTCCCTAAAATGAACTGGTAACAATGATGACAATTATATGTAAATTCGCGCAATTCGCAACCTCCGGGCGATCCAATGTTTAAAATTTGCAACTTATAGGCGGATTATGACCGGCGTGCTTCGTCCATAAGTTGCCGCATTTCCACGATTGCGGGACCCAATCCAAGAAAAATGCTTTCGCCGATCAGGAAATGCCCGATGTTCAGTTCCATCACTTCGGGAAAGGCGGCGACGGGTTTCACCGTGTCATAGGTCAGCCCGTGGCCGGCATGCACCTCCAGCCCCAGTTCATGCGCATAGGTGGCCATATCCCGCAGGGCGCGGAGCTCTGCGTCGCGCGCCTCCAGACGGTCTTCGGCATGGGCATCACAATACGCACCGGTATGGAGTTCGATGACCTGCGCGCCTATTCTGTGGGCCGCCTCGATCTGCCGCCTGTCGGCGGCGATGAAAATGGAGACCCGGCACCCGGCATCCCGCAGCGGGGCGATGAAATGCGCCAGCTTGTTTTCCTCGCGGGCAACTTCCAGCCCTCCCTCGGTCGTGCGCTCCTCGCGTTTTTCCGGCACGATGCAGACCGCATGGGGTTTGTGACGCAGGGCAATTTTCTGCATCTCGTCGGTTGCCGCCATCTCGAAGTTCAGCGGGACAGTCAACACCTCCATCAGCCCCTCAATGTCGGCGTCTGAAATATGGCGCCGGTCTTCGCGCAAATGCGCGGTAATGCCGTCTGCGCCCGCTTCCTCGGCGATCCGTGCCGCGCGCAGCGGATCCGGGTACGCACCGCCGCGCGCGTTGCGCACCGTCGCCACATGGTCGATGTTTACGCCGAGGCGCAGCTTTCCGTGATTGGCCATTTACAGCCTCCCATTTTAGTCCCCGGTAGAATGTTCCGCATTGCGCTTGGCATCTGCTTTTGCTGCAGCTTTGGCTTTGAGCGCGTCGAATTTGGCCTTGATCATACCTTTGCGGCGTTTTTGATAAACCCGGATGACCGGCACGGCCAGATAGTAGCATATCGTCGCGGACACAATGCCCGGCAGAATGCCCCCGACCATGTAGGGAAAGAAGATTTCGTCGTAAAACACCGACAGGCGCGACCAGTCCGCGGTGGCATTGGTGAAGATGGCGATGAAGTTGTCTTTGAGGTCCGCCCCGGCGTCGACGAACTTGCCCCCGAAGGAGCGCGAGATACGCTCATCCATATCGTCGCCCAGCAGCCAGTGGCCGGTGGACAGGGCCGCGACCCCGATGGGGACATAGGTCAGCGGATTACCAAAAAACGTGCCCATCAGCGAGGCGATGACATTGCCGCGCATGACCGTGGCAAGACCGGCCGCGATAAAGAAATGCAGACCGTAGAAAGGCGTGAAGGAGGCAAACACCCCCGCCCAGATCCCGCGTGCGATCCGTTCAGGGCTGTCGGGCAGACGGCGCATCCGGTGCTTGACGTAATGAAACGCACGCGCCCAGCCGCCGCGCGGCCAGAGAAATTCTGCCAGTGCACGGGGCCAGCTTTTCGGATCGCGGCGTTTGAAAACCAAAGGGCGGAGTTCCTTTTAACTCTTGTGAGATGTCTGCGCCGGCAGAACACCCCGAAATTGTGACCTCTAAATGGCCGGGTAGCGGCATCAGGCGGGAGTTTCGACGCCCCCGTGTGACATATTGCGGTAGCGTGAAATTTCCGCCACGTCGCTTTCAGCTTCGAGCGTCAGCATCAGGGAATGCAGATGCGCAACATCTCTCAGTTCGACATAGATCAGAAGACGGTAAAAGTCAGGTTTCCGGTCGATAAATTGTAAGTCAGAAATATTGGCGCTTGTTTCCCCGATCAAGGTGCAGATGCGCCCCAGCGTGCCGGAATCGTTGTTGAGCGTGACGTCGAGCGTCGCGCCGTAGACCGCCGGGTGGCTGCCTTCGTGCCAGCGCAGGTCGAGCCAGCGGTCCAGCTGGTCCTCGTACGCGCTGAGCCGGTCGCAATCGATCGCATGCACCACAACGCCGCGCCCGCGGAAGGTGATGCCGACGATGCGTTCGCCGGGCAGTGGCTGACAGCAGAAGGCCCGCTCGAACGACTGGCCCGCGTCCAGACCGATCACCGCGCGATGGGCGTCCACTTTTTCGCCGGGTTTCGGCGTGAGATCGGGATAGACCGCCTGCAGCACCTCGCGCCCGGTGATCTCGGCACTGCCAAGGCGGGCGAGCAAATCCTCGCGGTTCTCGAAGCGCAGGTGACGTGCGGCGGTGGCCAGCGCCTTGTCGGTGGCCTTGCGGCCCACATGTTCGAAGGCCGAACGCGCCAGTTCGCGCCCCAGCTTGACGAAGCGCGCGCGGTCCTGGTCGCGCAGGGCGCGGCGGATCGCCGAGCGTGCCTTGCCGGTGGTGGCGATGTCGAGCCAGGTGGCCTGCGGGCTCTGGCCTTCGGCGGTGATGATCTCGACGTTCTGGCCGTTCTTCAGCCGGGTCCAGAGCGGCACGCGCATGTGATCGACCTTGGCGCCGACGCAGGCGATGCCGATGCGGGTATGGATGGCAAAGGCGAAATCGATCGGCGTGGCGCCGCGCGGCAGCTTGACCACCTCGCCCTTCGGCGTGAAGCAGAAGACCTGGTCGGAATACATCTCCAGCTTGACCGCTTCGAGGAAATCCTCGTGGTCTTCCTCCGCATCGAACTGTTCGGAAAGCTGGGTGATCCATTTGGCGGGATCGACGGCGAAGGGGTTCTGCGACCGCACCCCGTCGCGGTAGGACCAATGCGCGGCGACCCCGGTTTCGGCGACATCGTGCATCTGCGAGGTCCTGATCTGCACCTCGACGCGCTTGCCGTCGCGGCCCGACACCGTGGTGTGGATGCTGCGATACCCGTTCGATTTGGGTTGGCTGATGTAATCCTTGAACCGCCCCGGCACGGCGCGCCAGCGCTGGTGAATCGCCCCCAGCGCGCGGTAGCAGTCCTCCTCCGACCGGGTGAGGATGCGGAAACCGTAGATGTCGGAGAGCCGCGAGAAGGTCTGTTCCTTCTCCTGCATCTTGCGCCAGATCGAATAGGGTTTCTTGGCACGGCCAAAGACATCGGCCTCGACACCGGCCTTGTCCAGTTCCAGCCGCATGTCCCCGGTGATCCGCTGGATCACATCGCCGGTTTCGCGTTGCAGGTTGATGAAGCGCCGGATGATCGAGGCGCGGCCCTCGGGGTTCAGGACACGAAAGGCCAGATCCTCCAGCTCCTCGCGCATCCACTGCATCCCCATGCGGCCCGCGAGCGGCGCAAAGATATCCATCGTCTCGCGCGCTTTCTGCGCCTGCTTTTCCGGGCGCATCGCCTTGATCGTGCGCATGTTGTGCAGGCGGTCGCTGAGCTTTACCAGGATGACCCGCAGATCCTTCGACATCGCCATGAAGAGCTTGCGGAAATTCTCGGCCTGCTTGGTCTCGGTCGAGTTCAGCTGAAGGTTCGTCAGCTTCGTGACGCCATCCACCAGCATCGCCACCTCGTCACCGAAAAGCTCCGCAACTTCCATGTAGGAGGCCTTGGTGTCTTCGATCGTGTCATGCAGCAGCGCGGTGATGATCGTCGCATCATCCAGTTGCTGCTCCGTCAGAATGGCGGCAACGGCAACGGGATGGGAAAAATAGGGCTCGCCGGAGTGACGTTTCTGACCCTCATGCATCGCGCGGCCGTAGTCATAGGCCGCACGGATCAGCGTCTCGTTCGTCTTAGGGTTGTATTTGGTAACGAGGCTGACCAGATCGTCGGCGGTAATGTCCATCTGGTCAGTCGTGGTCATTCATCAGCCCCTCGGGCCGGGGTCAAGCCGGGGTCAGCTTTGCCCTTGTGCCGCCATCAATTGCCGCAAAAGCATTTCTTCGGACATGCTGTCTTCTTCGGGCTTGTCCTGTTCGGCACCCATCAGAAGCGCCATGGCGTCCTCTTCCGGCTCGTCCACCTCGATCTGGTTCTGATTGCTTTCGATCAGGCGCTCGCGCAGATCATCGGCGCTTTGCGTCTCATCCGCGATCTCGCGCAGCGACACAACGGGGTTCTTGTCGTTGTCGCGGTTCACGGTGATCGCTGCCCCGGCAGAGATTTCACGGGCACGATGGGCCGCAAGCATCACCAGCTCGAAACGGTTGGGTACTTTGTCGACGCAATCTTCAACGGTGACGCGGGCCATGGAACACTCCATAAATCGGGGATTTGTCAGAAGTGCGGTATTTAGGCCCTATCGGCGGGATTTACAAGCGCATATTACAGCGCCACGACCTCTGACTTGAGGTCATCGGGCAGTGCTGCCAGCATCTGCGCAACGCTCAGATTCAGGGCCGGGTGCACCCAGTCCGGCGCAACATCCGTCAGCGGCACCAGCACGAATGCCCGTTCCTGCACCCGCGGGTGCGGCACGATCAACCGGTCCGGTGTCTGCGTCATTTGCTGCGCGAGCGGCATACTGCGCCATGTTTCGTGGGTCTGCGCATCCGGCAACAGCCTGTCGCCGAGAGCGATCAGGTCGAGGTCAAGCGTGCGCGGGGCCCATCTTTCGTGGCGCAAACGCCCCATCTGCGCCTCGATCCCGTGCAGGATTTCGATCACCCGCGGCGCCGACAGGCCGGTCGAGACAGCAAGTGCCGCATTCACGAAATCGGGCCCGCTGCCCACGGGAAAGGCCGGTGTCGCATAGAGCCTGCTGACGCCGCGAATCACCCCCACCGATTGTGCAATCGCAGCAACAGCTTTTTCGACAGTTTCCGTAGGGTCACCCGCGCCGGATGGGGTGTTTGACCCAAGGGCAATCAACGCAATTGACCGGATTTGTGGCAGCTTTTCGCCAGTTTTGTCTGTGTCAGTCCCTTGCGACACTTGGAAAATTCCCTATTTTGCAGCGGGTCGGCTCTCTGTTCCTTTAAACATTTCAAACTTTGAGCACCAGCGCCGCCCCATCGGAAGGACCAACTATGTTTTACAAGGACGAACGGCTCGCGCTGTTCATCGACGGATCGAATCTCTACGCAGCTGCAAAATCTCTTGGTTTTGACATCGATTACAAACTGCTGCGTCAGGAGTTCATGCGTCGGGGAAAGCTCTTGCGTGCGTTCTATTACACGGCCCTTCTGGAGAATGACGAATACTCCCCCATTCGCCCCCTGGTTGATTGGCTGAACTACAACGGCTTCACCATGGTGACGAAACCGGCGAAGGAATATACCGACAGCATGGGCCGGCGGAAGGTCAAGGGAAACATGGACATCGAGCTGGCGGTGGATGCGATGGAGCTCGCGCCCCGGGTCGATCACATTGTCCTTTTCTCCGGCGACGGCGATTTTCGCCCGCTGGTGGAGAGCTTGCAACGGCAGGGTGTTCGCGTGTCGGTAGTATCGACGATCCGCAGCCAGCCGCCGATGATTTCGGACGAATTGCGGCGTCAGGCCGACAATTTCATCGAGCTGGACGAGCTCAAGGACGTGATCGGCCGGCCACCGCGCGAATTCCCGGATGCCGCCAACGGTTGAGGCACGCGGCAGCACGTCGCGCTGGACGCTGCCGGGCCAAACCCTTACCTCTGGTGACACACCCGGAGCTAAGACATGACGAAACCGCCCTTGACATTGTATCTCGCAGCCCCGCGGGGCTTCTGCGCGGGCGTGGACCGCGCGATCAAGATCGTCGAGATGGCGCTGGAGAAATGGGGCGCGCCGGTCTACGTGCGCCACGAAATCGTGCACAACAAATTTGTGGTTGATGGGTTGCGCGACAAGGGGGCGGTGTTCGTCGAGGAACTGTCCGAATGCCCCGATGACCGGCCCGTCATCTTTTCCGCCCATGGCGTGCCCAAGGCCGTCCCGGCCGCCGCCGCCGCCCGCGAGATGGTGTTCGTGGATGCGACCTGCCCGCTTGTGAGCAAGGTGCATATCGAGGCCCAGCGCCACGCGGACAATGGTTTGCAGATGATCATGATCGGGCATGCCGGGCACCCCGAAACCGTCGGCACCATGGGGCAGTTGCCCGAAGGCGAGGTGCTGCTGGTCGAAACCCCGCAGGATGTCGCCACGGTCGCGGTGCGTGATCCGCAGCGCCTTGCCTATGTGACCCAGACAACCTTGAGCGTGGATGACACTGCCGACGTGGTGGCGGCGTTGCAGGCGCGGTTTCCGGCCATTGTCGGCCCGCATAAGGAAGACATCTGCTACGCCACGACCAACCGGCAGGAAGCGGTCAAGGCGATGGCGCCCAAATGCGACGCGATGCTGGTGGTGGGTGCGCCCAATTCGTCGAACTCCAAACGTCTGGTCGAGGTCGGCGCGCGCGCGGGCTGCCCCTACGCGCAACTTGTCCAGCGGGCGCGCGATATCGACTGGCGTAGCCTTGAGGGCATCCGCAGCATCGGCATCACCGCAGGCGCATCCGCGCCGGAGGTTCTGATCAACGAAGTGATAGAGGCGTTCTCGGAGCGCTATTCGGTGACGCGCGAACTGGTTGAAACAGCGGTCGAAAACGTGGAGTTCAAGGTGCCGCGCGTCTTGCGGACGCCGGCATGACCGCGGCGCCCTTTGCCGTCAGCCCGCCGGGGATGACCGGCGGCGACATGAAAATCTCGCCGGCGGTTGTTTCGGGGGAGCATGTGTTTGTGACCGGCATGACTGGCAGCGGCCCCGGGGGAGAGATGCCTTCGGACCCGCAGGCACAGTTCAGGGCGGCTTTTGACAAGATCGGCGCGGTGCTGGCAGCGGCCGGGTCCGGTTGGGGTTCCGTCGTGGAGATGACCAGCTATCACGTCGGCCTGCAGGCGCATTTCGATACGTTCAACGCGGTACACGGGGCATATGTACACCCGCCCTACCCGGCCTGGACGGCGGTGGAAGTTGCCGGATTGCGCCGCGCCGGGGCGCTGGTCGAAATCCGGGTTGTCGCGCGCCACGGCAAAGCCCCGGCGCCGTGATGCACCGAATCCCAACCGCTCCCCTTGTCCTGGGACTGGCTGGCCTGATCCCCTTTCTGTTGGGGGCGGCGACCTATCTGGTCGAGCCGCTGGCGGACTGGGGACTGCGCGCGCTGGGGTCACGGTTCATCGGCCCCTACATCCAGCTTTTCTACGGCTCCGTCATCCTGTCGTTCATGTCGGGCGTGCTCTGGGGCTTTGCCACCAGAGCCAGCGGCGCGCGCGCGGCCCTTGGATACACGCTCTCGGTGATCCCGGCGCTCTGGGCCTTTTTCATGACAGGTGGCGGCCCGGTCACCGCCGGCATGAACCTGATGTTCGGCTTCGGCGGCTTGCTGCTGCTGGATTTCGCCTTCTGGCAATGGGGGCTGACACCACGCTGGTGGATGTCCTTGCGCGTGCTCCTGACAAGCATCGTTCTGGCCTGCCTGAGCGTCGGAGTTTTCCTGTGAACGATGACGAAACCCTCAGGGTCTACGGGTCAAAAGCGCAGGAATATGACGCACTGACCGGCAAGTTCAATCAGACCGACCCGCGGCTCGGCGCGTTCATGGCCAGCCTGCCGCAGGGGGCTCACGTGTTGGATCTGGGCTGTGGCCCGGGCACCTCCGCCGCGGCCATGGCGCGACACGGGTTGCGCGTCACCGCGCTGGACCCGGTGCCGGAAATGATCGCGCTCGCCTCCCGGCATCCGGGTGTCGATACACGCCTTGCCGGGTTCGACGATATTGAGGGGACCGACATCTATGACGGCATCTGGGCCAATTTCTCTCTGTTGCACGCCGCGCGCAGCGACATGCCCCGGTATCTGGCGGCGCTCGCGCAGGCGCTGAAGCCCGCGGGGCGCTTCCATATCGGCATGAAGACCGGAACCGGCAGCAAGCGCGATGCCATTGGCCGCTTCTACACCTATTACACCGATGCCGAACTTACCGGCCTGCTGGAAGATGTGGGCCTGACGATCACCGCGCGGGTCACGGGCCGCGAGAAGGGGCTTGACGGTGTCGAGGCCCCCTATATATGCCTCGCCGCTCATGGCTGAGTTATTCGCATATACAGACGGCGCCTGTTCGGGCAATCCCGGTCCCGGCGGCTGGGGCGTGTTGATGCGCGCGATGGAGGGTGACACGGTCATCAAGGAGCGCGAACTGAAAGGCGGCGAGGCCGAAACCACCAACAACCGCATGGAGTTACTGGCGGCGATCAACGCGCTGGAGTCGCTGTCGCGGTCCAGTACCATCACCATCGTCACCGACAGCAATTACGTAAAAAACGGCATCACCTCGTGGATCTTCGGCTGGAAGAAAAACGGCTGGAAAAATGCCGCGAAAAAGCCGGTGGCCAATGCCGGGCTGTGGCAGAGGCTGGATGCCGCCAATGCCCGGCATGACGTGACCTGGCACTGGGTCAAGGGCCACGCCGGTCACCCAGAGAATGAACGCGCTGACGCACTGGCCCGCGCCGGCATGGCCCCGTTCAAGCCGAAATGACCCTGATCGCTTTTCTGGACTTCGCGTCCGTCTTCATCTTTGCCCTGACCGGCGCGCTGGTCGCCAGCCGCCAGCAGCTCGATATCGTCGGCTTTGCCTTCGTCGCCTGCCTGACAGCGGTGGGCGGCGGCACGCTGCGCGACGTGCTGCTGGACCGTAACCCGATCTTCTGGATAGCCCAGCCGATGTATATCGGTGTGGCCTGTGCGGCGGCGGTGCTGGTGTTCTTCACCGCGCACCGCTTCGAAAGCCGTCTGAAAACGCTGATCTGGCTCGACACATTTGCGCTCGCCGTGGCGGTACCGGCGGGTACGGGGGTGGCGCTGTCGCTGGACCAACCGACACTGGTGGTGGTGCTGATGGGCACGATCACCGGCTGCATGGGCGGGCTGTTGCGCGACGTGGTGCTGGACGATTTGCCGGTGGTGCTGAAACAGGGTGAGTTGTACGTCACCGCGGCCGTCGCCGGAGCGACGGTAGCGGCGCTGGCACGACCCTATTTCCCGGACGCCCTGATCCCGCTGATGCTCTGCGCGCTGGTGACCTGGGCGCTGCGCGCAGGCTCGCTGGCCTTCGGCTGGCGGCTGCCGGTCTACAAAAGCCGCCCGCCGCGGGTCTGATGAACCGGCGCGGCATGAGGTGACAGGTCCGGTTTGCGGGACATACCGGACTTGTGCAAACGCAGCTTTCGCTCACGCAGCATTCTCAAGGAATTCTGGCAGTGCAATCGCTGCCCTGCAGTTATCTCGGCGAACCGGACATTCAATCGGCTTCAGCGGAACTGATACAAGACACGTCTGATCAAATCGATGCGCAGTACTGCGAAACGAGGCCAAAGCGGGCGTCCCCCTGCTTCAGACAGATACGCGGAATCGAACCTAGTCGGACATCGCAGTCTATTTTTCCGAGCTGCGTGCTATAATTCGCATTGCACGCAAGAGCTTTGGAAATGGCGGACTCACTTTTGAACGAGCGATTTACCCCCGCGTTAGATTTGCAAGTGTAGCGACCCCGATGGTCTGCTCAACTGGCCGAAGTCGCTAGCTCGTAATCTCAAGCTTTCGGGTCTTTGCTGAATACATTTGGCAGGATGCGCGCGAGTACGCCGATCAAGAACGCCGTGCTGATCCCAAACGTAAGAAGGCCTGTGATCGCACAGAATGTGGCTACGATACGTGCATCCGGTCCAAGGACGATGTCACCATAGCCAAGCGTCGTATAGGTCACCGTCGCGAAGTAGAAGCTTGTCGACAAATCGGGCAGTTCCGTAATTGCCAAGAAACAAGCTGCCCATGTCCAGACCTGAAGCGTATGAGCAAACACCAATACAAAGACTGCGAACGCCAGAAAAACGACGATCCGAAAGCGTGGCCATTCCTCTTCCGGCAACCGTTCCGCGAGCCTACCGAACAAGGGAACGCTGAGGGCGACAGCTGTGACGTGGATGATCGCGCTGAGCGTAAGCAGGCCGGTTCCCAGGAGTATCTGCTGAAGATCGCTCAATTCAGTTCCCGTCATTTCACCTTTAGTGTAGACCGCAATAGAGACAGATTTGGCGGGTGGAGGCAAAACTTATGTTGCGATTCAGTATTTTGGGCGCGTTGAGCGCAATCGGCATCGCCTGTAGTGGACTGCTGTCGGCACAGGAGGCCAGCCCGCGCCCGGCCAAAGTTGCTCAAGTGACTGCGACCGCCTCGACCATTTCTCGGGCGTACCCTGCAACCGTCCTCCCATCGCGCGAAATCGAGTTGTCGTTCAAAGTTTCTGGCCAGGTGGTCGAATTGCCAATCCGCGCGGCCTCGCAGGTTGTTGCAGGCGATGTGATCGCACAGATTGATCCACGGGATTTCGAAAACCAGATCACTCAGCTTCAAAGCCAACGGGACCAAGCCACAGCACAGCTCGAAGCCCTTCGCGCCGGTGCGCGAGAAGAAGAAATCATCGCACTGGAAGCCGCAGTGGCGTCTGCCCAAGCACAAGTGGATCAGACACGCGAGGCGTTAGACCGTGCGCAGGAACTCTTGGACCGCGGCGTCACAACCCGGGCGCAATTCGAAGCGGCGCAGGCTGAGTTTCGCGTGGCTCAGGCCAATCTGCGTGCGCAGGAAGAACAATTGCGTATTGGACAAGTCGGGGGGCGGCCAGAGGATATTGCTGCCTCCGAAGCTGCAATTCGCGGTATCGACGCACAGATGAAAATCGCGCGCGACAGCCTGTCGGACGCCACGCTTCTCGCACCTTTTGACGGCATCATTGCACGGCGCGACATCGAGAATTTTTCGAACGTTCAGGCGGGCCAAAGCATCGTATTGCTTCAAGGCCTAAATGTGGTGCATCTGGCTTTCGACATTCCAAGCCCTGACGTGATTGAACTAACCCGCAACGGTGCTGACCAGATCAGTAACATGGCCGTTTTCGATGCGATCCCCGGACAGGAATTCGCCGCAGAGATCGTCGAGTTTTCGGTGCAGGCAGACACCGCCACGCAGACGTACCGGGGGCGCGTAGCGGTCGAAGTTCCGGAAGGTTCTGTGATCCTGCCCGGCATGGTGGCGCGTGTGATTGCATCGACCAAAGGCAGTGCTGCGCAAGTCAGCGCGCCATTATCGGCAATTGCCGCAACGCCTGACGGCGTTCCTTTTGTCTGGCAGGTCGATGAAGGTGGTAAGGTTTCCCAGCAATCGGTCAGCCTTGGAGAGGCCAGCGGATCGCAGGTGGTCGTTACAGAGGGGCTTGAGGACGGCGACGTCGTGATTGCGGCGGGTGTCAGCGAGATCATTGACGGAATGATCATCCGTCCGATCACCCAAGTGGGGAACTAGGGCATGGATCTGGCTCGGTTTGCCCTTGAGAAGCGCCTGATATCTGCCGTCGCCACGGTTTTGATCCTTGTTGCGGGGTACTTTGCTTACACCGCGCTGCCCCGGTTTGAAGACCCCGAATTCGTGATCCGGCAGGCCCAGATCATCACGCCGTACCCCGGCGCCTCCGCCGAACAAGTGGCCGAGGAGGTGACCGAGGTGATCGAGAACGCCCTGCAGCAATTGGCCGGGGTGGATGAGGTGCGGTCGGTCTCTTCGCCGGGGCTCAGCACTGTGACCGTGGAGTTCACCATCGCTGCGACGCCGGATTATCCCGAGTTGGATGCGGTGTTTTCCAAGATGCGGGCAAAAATATCAGACGCGCAATCTGGCTTGCCGCCCAATGCGCTGTCCAGCCAGGTTTATGACGATTTTGGCGATGTCTATGCGCAGTACTACGCCGTGGCCGGCGACGGCTTCACTATCTCAGACCTTTATGAATACGCCAAGGATCTTCAACGCGAATTGGTGACTGTGGATGGCGTCTCAAAGGTTGTCCTGAGCGGCGTGCAGGAAGAGGTCATATATGTCGAATACTCCCCCGCTCGCCTGACGGAACTGGGACTTGCCCCTGCGCAAATCCAGCAACTGCTCGAAGGCCAGAACCTGGTCACACCAGCCGGGTCCGTCGTTGCCGGACTGTCGCGCCTGTCGGTGCGGCCCGAGGGGGCAGTTGGCTCGATCGGTTCCATTGAAAGCCTGTTGATAACAAATACCCAAACCGGCACTTCGTTTCGACTTGGCGATATCGCCACCGTCTCGCGCGGGTTGAAAGAACCTCCGTCATCGCTGTTGTTCCGCAACGGGGAACAGGCGATAGGCCTCGGGATTTCCAATACGCTCGGCGGCAATGTGGTGACCATGGGCAAGGCGGTGCAGGACCGCATTGATGCGCTAGAAAGCGAACGACCCATAGGGATAAACGTCCTGCCCATCTCCGATCAGGGCGCGAGCGTCGAGGCATCGGTGAACGACTTTGTCGTCAATGTTGTTCTGGCGCTGGCCATTGTGGTTGGCACGCTGTTGATCTTCATGGGGCTCCGCTCCGGCATCCTGATGGGGGGGATTCTGCTGGTTACCGTGGCGGGGACGCTCTTTGGCATGTACCTCTATGGGCTCGATATGCAGCGCATCTCTCTTGGCGCGCTGATCATCGCTTTGGGCATGTTGGTCGACAATGCCATTGTGGTGGTCGAGGGGACGCTGGTGCGCGTGCAGCGGGGCGAGGACGCAGCAGAAGCGTCGCGCGCCGTTGTCAAACAAACGACCTGGCCGCTGCTGGGCGGCACCATCGTGGGTATCCTTGCCTTCTCGCCCATCGGGTTTTCGCCGGACAACACCGGCGAATATGCGGGCAGCCTGTTCTGGACCATCGGCATCGCGCTGTTGTTTTCCTGGTTGGTGGCCATATGGCTCACGCCGTATTTTTGCACGCTCTTACTCAAGAAAGGGAAAGCAGACGCTGCCCCAAGGGAAAATGCGCTGCTTGGCGGCTATCGTCGTTTGCTGGCGCTTGCGATCCGCCTGCGGTGGTTGACCGTTGGTGGTGCTGTCGCGCTGTTTGTGTCTGCCATTGCCATGTTCAGCGCGGTCCCGCCCGGTTTCTTTCCGTCCTCGACACGAGACCAATTTGTGATCGACTATTTCCTGCCTCAAGGCGCGGACATTACCCACACCGAAGAGCATCTGCTGGAGATTGCCGCCTATGCTCGCGGGCTGGAGGGTGTCACCGGCACCAATACCGTGATCGGCGGCGGGCACCTGCGGTTTATGCTGATCTATGAATCCGAGAACAGCAATTCCGCTTATGGTCAGGTGCTTGTCGACGTGGAGGACTATACCGTCATCGATGGTCTTCGGGTCGATCTGCAAAATTTCATCGACAACACCTACCCGGAGTCGAACACGAAGGTTTGGAAGTTCGTGCTGGGCCCCGGTGGCGGATCGAAAGTCGAGGCGCGGTTCTTTGGCTCTGACCCGGCGGTGCTTCGCGATTTGGCCGGACAAGCCAAGACGATCCTGTCCGAGGCCGGGGCGGTCGCGGTCAAGGATGACTGGCGCGAACAGGTCCAGGTCGTCCGACCCATCATCGATACCGAAAATGCGCGCCTCCTTGGTCTGACACAGGGGGAGATTTCGAACGCGATCTATGGGCACCTGACCGGCACGACACTGGGTGTCTACCGCGAGCGTGATGAGTTGCGCAACGTCGTGATGCGCCCGGTCGAGGCCGCGCGCAATGATATCGCCGCTTTGCGGGATATTCAGGTCTATGCCTCGGCTATCGGCGGCTATATCCCGATCAGCCAGGTTGTAGATCGGTTTGATATCGTGTTCGAGGCGGGCAACCTGCGCCGCATTGATCGTCAGCTCGCGATCACAGCGCAGGCCGACAACGCGCCGGGCGTCCTGTCTGGCGATCTCTTTGACGCCGTGAGGGCACCGATCGAAGCTATTCCTTTGCCGCCGGGCTACAGCCTGACATGGGAGGGCGAATACGGCAGTTCCGCCGAAGCCAACGCAGGCCTCGCCGCCACCATGCCGCTCGGCTTTGGGGCGATGTTCCTCGTTGTGCTGTTCCTGTTCAACGCTTGGCGTCAGACCATCATCATCTGGCTGGTTGTGCCGCTCTCCCTGATCGGGGTGATTTACGGGCTTGCGGGCTCTCAGACCCCGCTGGAGTTCATGGCGATCCTGGGCATCCTATCGCTGACCGGCATGCTGATCAAAAACGCCATCGTTCTGATTGATGAAACCGACACGCAGATCGCGGACGGCAAGGCGCGAATGGCAGCGGTAGTCGATGCCGCAGTCAGCCGCGTGCGACCCGTATCATTGGGGGTTCTGACGACTGTGCTGGGAGTGGTACCGCTGCTGTGGGATCCGTTCTTCAAATCGCTTGCCGTGGTCATCATCTGCGGCCTCAGCTTTGCGACGATCCTGACGCTGATCATTGTGCCTGCGCTCTACACCATCTTCTTTGGGGTGACGCAGGATGAAAGCGCAGACGCCTGAGCCGGGCCTCATGTGAGGATGCCGTCAAACCGTACCAATGCAGGAGAGCAGACATGCCAGACATCGTAGTTCCGGCCTTTATCTCAGTCACGCTCGGCTTCGTCGTGTTCTTCCTTGGTGCCTTTCTGACACGCAAGGTCGCCGTTCTGGGCGACTACAACATCCCCGAACCGGTCTCGGGCGGTCTGGCCGTTGCTCTTCTGACCTGGGTATTTTTCGCCCTGACAGGGCAACAGATCGCCTTTGATCTTGAGGTGCGCGACTACCTTCTGGTCGCGTTCTTTGCGACTATCGGGCTGAATGCCCAAATCTCTGATCTCTTTCGGGGCGGACGTCTCCTATTGCTGCTTTTGGCGCTCACGCTCGCCTTCATGATTTTGCAAAATGTGGTGGGCTTGATTGGAGTAACCGTTTTTGGCCTGCCATCCGCCACGTCCGTTCTGGTCGGGTCTGCGTCGTTGATCGGCGGCCATGGCACCGCGATTGCATGGGGACCACAGATCGAAGAGCTTACAGGCTTTGGAGCCGCCCCCGAAATGGGTGTTGCAGCGGCAACTCTGGGCCTGATCCTGGCAGCCTTGCTTGGCGGTCCCATCGCAAAGCGCCTGATCGACCGGAACAACCTGCAAAGTGATCAGGATAACGAACCGATTGTCGGGCTGGAATTCGACGACAAGGAAAACCCTGATGATCTGATTAACCATGTTAGCTTGATGCGCGGCATGTTGGCTGTTCATGTTGCCATTCTCTTCGGTTACATCCTGCATCTTGCCATCATCGAGGCCGGTGTGAAGCTGCCCCTGTTCGTGCCCTGCTTGCTGGTCGGGATCATGATGTCGAACACCGTGCCCTTTCTCCTTCCAAGGATTGCGTGGCCCGCCCGTACTAAGGCTCTCGCGGTCATCTCCGACTACTGCCTTTCGGTCTTTCTCGCTATGTCCCTAATGAGCCTGCAACTGTGGACCCTTGCGGAACTGGGTGGTCCCATCCTGTTTGTGCTTGGCCTTCAGCTCGTGATGACGGTGGCGTTTGTCCTGCATGTCTTCTTCCGCTTGCTGGGCAGCAGCTATCAGGGGGCTGTTCTCAGCGCAGGATTTGCAGGGTTCACTCTGGGTGCCACGCCCACCGCCATCGCCAACATGTCATCGGTCACAAAACGCTACGGACCGGCCCCGCTGGCGTTTATCGTGTTGCCGCTGGTTTCGGCATTCTTTGTCGATCTGGCAAACGCCGTTATCATCCAATTCTTCGTCAACTTCTAGACACACAATCATGGATCGGCACCCCGCATCGTGACCAGTTCCCGCGTTCTTCTCGCAGCATCGCTGACAACAATTTTCGCCATCGGACTGTGGGGCGTGTTGGACGCGCAAGGGTTGGTGTCGCTGGCATCGGCAGTCGTCGACCGATACTTCCAAAGCCGGGGCTGGTTCGTGATGCTGTCAGTCACAGGCATGCTCTTTCTGTGCATCTGGCTGGCATTCTCGAGATATGGCTCCATACGTCTGGGGACCGATGACGACCGGCCAGAGTTCTCCACCCCGTCCTGGATTGCGATGCTCTTTGCGGCCGGAATGGGCGTTGGGTTGCTCTTTTGGGCCGTTGCAGAACCCCTGACCCATTTCGCCTTTGCGCAAGACATGATGCCGTCACCGATTGCTGCACAACAAGCTCTGCTGGCCACGAATTTCCACTGGGGCATCCACGCTTGGGCCATCTATGGAGCCACCGCACTTGCCATCGCCTATTTCACCTTTCGCCGAGGTGCGCCAATGCTGGTAAGCGGCCCCGTCCAGTCGCTCTTTCCCGACGAGGCCTGGGCGAAAATCGTCGGCTGGCTATCGGACTTCATGGCCATCGTTGCCATCGCGATCGGGGTCGGCGGATCAATCGCGATGGGTGTGTTTCAGGTCGCAGACGGCGTGAATATCCTAATGGGTGGCGAAAAGGCTGCGGGCTGGCTGATTGCGGCAGTTTTTGTCGTGATGGTGGCCGTGTATTTGCCACCGCTTTTGGTTGATTTGGGGTCGGGCATGGCGCGTCTCTCCAATACAGCCATGGCTATCGCGATTGCGCTTGTTCTTTACGTGGTGGTCCTTGGTCCGACTGAGTTCCTGCTCAACTCCGTCGTCAACAGCTTCGGCGACTATGCCTTTGCTGCCATCCCGCGCGGGTTCCAAACGCTGACCTTCTTTGGCGACGACCTTGGCGGCTGGTTCCAGGACTGGACGTTGACTTACATGGTCTGGTGGATCGCTTGGGGGCCTTTTGTCGGGGTCTTCATCGCCCGCATTTCGAAAGGGCGCACCATCCGGGAATTCGTTCTGGGCGTCCTTATTGGTCCAACGCTGTTCTCAGTGATCTGGTTCGGAGCCTTCGGCGGTATTGGGCTCTACGATACCTTGCGCGGCAGCGGAGATCTGTTGGCCGTGACCGCAACCAACGTCGAGCGGGTCACGTTTACGCTGCTTGAACGGTTGCCGTTCCCACTTCTGACAACGTTCGCCACAATTGCCGCAGCTTTCCTGTTCATCGTGACCTCTGTGGTGAGCGCAGCCTTTGTCCTGGGCACATTTTCCTCAGGCGGAGACCCCAATCCCTGCCCGCGCATCCGGCTTGTCTGGGGTGCGCTTTTGGGCTTGCTTGGGGCGGCGATGATCCTGTCGGGCTCCATCGACGCCATCAAAAAACTGATCGCGATCGGTGCGCTTCCGTTCGTATTTGTCTGCGTGCTGCTTTGTGTCTGTCTCGTGCGCGGTCTGCGGCAGGAGTTTGACCATGCTGATCGGTGAGGCGATTGACACAGCTCTGAACCTCTCAACCTTTGCGTTCATCGGGGTAATGGTCTGGTTGCTGATCCGCAGGTAGCCCCAGACTTGACCGATCAATGCATGATGCAGGTCCACTCGAACGGTTCGATCGATGCATCATGGCACAAGCATTCGCAGTGAGAAATCTCAGGGTACTAATTTGACCCAAAGTCAGATTTCGCCGCTGCGAGTTTAAGTGTTTGGTTGAAACCGGTGAACGGCACTGCCGCTCACCGATACAACTCAAATGTCGATCTGTTCTGAAATGCTCAACGCATCTTCAAGCTCAACTCCAAGGTAGCGAACAGTGCTATCGACTTTCGTGTGTCCAAGCAAAAGCTGTACCGCTCTGAGGTTTCCGGTCTTTCGGTAAATCTCTGCTGCCTTAGTTCTACGAAGTGAATGGGTGCCGTAGCCACTTGGCTCCAAGCCAATGGATATGACCCAATCGCGGACAAGCCGACCGTATTGCCGCGTTGATATATGAGGGCGGTCGTGAAACCGGCTAGGAAACATGAACGGACAGCCGATCATTTCGGGCGAGCGGACCCACGCGGAAACTGTATCTCGCGTATTTTTAGTCAGTTCAAACTGAACGGGTCGCTTGGTCTTGCCCTGGATCACCGAAACCCGTTCACGAACGCAGTCATCCTTGACCAGATCGGTCACAGAAAGCCTCACTAGATCGCAACCACGCAGTTTGCTATCGATGGCAACATTGAATATAGCCAAGTCGCGCAAATTGCCTGCGAGTTCGAGACGAGCGCGAAGCGCCCAGACCTGTTTCGGAAGTAACGGTCGCTTCTGACCGATAATTCGCCCCTTGTTCCAGGCTCTGCGTTTTGGGGTGACTACGGGAAGTTGGACTCTTGGCATTGTTTGCCCTCCAATCCTCCCTCCGTCCCAAAGCATCAGCACCGCGCTGACCCTAGGAGTTTACCAAACAGCTGAATGACCGGACTTCTCGCTGCATTGCAGAACAGAGCCTGTCGCACATGCTACATAGATCGTTCTGCGAGCGCACGCAGCACGATTTTGACACTTCTGCTATGGGCTCAGAGCTGACCCCTGCTAATCCTGCTCAATCGAACTGGTCCAGCTGCGCAGGAAGGTCTGGCGGCGCATGGTGTCGAGAAACACCAGCAAGCCGGGGCCCAGCCGGATCGGCCGGATCACGCCTTCGTCTTCGGGCGCGCCGGAGATCACTGGCGGCAGGCCGGTCCGTGCTGCCAGATCGGGGCGCGTGTCCATGCCCGCCAGAAAATCGATCATCAGCCCAGCCTCGGCGGCTGCTTCGGCAGTCTTCGGGATCAGCGCGGTGCGCAACATGACCGAGACGAAATCATCCATCTCCACCACCAGGAGCCCCGGCGTGTCGGCCAGACGCGAGCGCGCATAGCTGCCCAGCACGTTATAGGCCAGCACCAGCCGCCCGGCCGCGACATCAGTGATCATCTCCCCCGAGCAGCAATAGAGCCGGGGCGCAAGCCGACCCATCACTTCGATCAGCCGCCAGAAGCTTTCGGTGTTACGCGAATCCTGCGTGGCAAAGAGATAACCCAGCCCGGAAACGCGGACATCATAGGTGCCGATACGCCCGTCGAAGACCTCCGGGTGGTCACGCAGCAGGGCGATCAGCCCCTCCCGGTTCTTCGGCACGTCGAGGGTGTCAAACGCGCTGGCATTCAGCACCAGCACCGCGGGTTCCTGCGTGAAGGCAAAGACCTGATTGCGCCATTTGGCCCATGCGGGCAGACGCGCGGTGGCGTCCGATGTATAGGTCCGTGCCAGCCCGTCGTTGGCGAGCTTGGTCTGCAGGTCCATCGCCGAGGAGATCGCGAGATCATAGACCGCCCCTTCCTCGAAAAGCGCGGTCATCACCTGCGCCGAACTGGCCACGTCATAGGTGATCGAGACCTGCGGGTGACGGGTCTGAAACGCCCGGATGATCGGGTCGAACACATCCGCATCCGCCGTCGAGAGAATGCGCAGGGTGGCGGCACCCTCCGCCGGATACTGCCGGCTCTCCTCGATCTCAAAGGCCGCGGCATCGGCAGACCAGAGGCTCAGTACGAGGGCAAGACAAGCGAAACGCATGCGCCACCTCCCTGTGGGTTTGCCGCGATTTCCAGCGTTCCGCCATGGGCGCGGGCCACGTCCTGCACGATGGTCAGCCCGAGGCCCGACCCCACCACGTCATCCACGTTGGAGCCGCGCGAGAATCGGTCCGGCAGGCGTTCAATGTCCTGTGCTTCGAACCCCCGCCCCTGATCGCAGAACTGCAGACGACAGGGGCGACCACCAATCAGGCGGACGGTGATCTCGGTATCGGCGGGCGAGTATTTGATCGCATTGTCCAGAATGTTGCGCACCGCGTTCTGCAGCAGGATCGGGTCGCCCTGGATGCGCAGGCTGTCCCCGGGCACCTGCAGCGTGATGGCAATGTCCTTCAGATCGGCGGTGGGCGACAGGCGGCTGATTGCGTCGCGCAGCAGGTCGGCGGGGTCGATCTCCTCGGTTTCCAGCTGGTCGGAGCGCAGGGTGACCATCGCGTGGTCGAGCAGCTGCCCGGCGGAACGGGAGCTTTCATCCACCGCCCGGATCATCTGGCGCAGGGCGGCGCGGTTTTCCGGTTTCTCCATCTGCAGATGCACCACCTCGGCCTGCGTGCGCACCGTGGCCAGGGGTGTGCGTACCCGATGCGCGGCCTCGACGATCAGGTCCTCGGAGCGGGTGAGCGCGGCACCGAGCCGCGCGATGAAGCTGTTAAGCCCGCCTACCAGCGGCGCAAGCTCCGTCGGCGTCTCGGCGGTGACCGGGCGCAGGTCCTTCGGGCCGCGGCGCGCCACGGCCTCCGCCAGCCGGCTGAGGGGGGACAGCGCATTTTGCGCCGCCAGCGCCGAGAGCGCCGTGGCGGCGAGAAAGAAGGCGACGCCAATTGCCGTGGCCGTGGTGGTGATGCGCGAGGAGATGGCGGCAAGCCCCAGCCGCGTCTGGGCCACGACAACCTGGATGGTGCGGGCCTGATTGGCGGCGGTGAGCGCCCGGGTCACCACCACCGCGCGGAAGGTATCGTCGCGGTAGCCGTAGGTTTCGAAGAGTGGCGCGCGCCGTGCCCCCCTGCCCTGCGGCACCGGCAGATCGTCATAGCCGGTCAGCGTCTGCCCGTCGAGGATGACGCGGTAAAACACCCGGTCCTCGGAAACCGTGCCCAGCATCGACAGGGCGGAATAGGGGATTTCCACCCGGACGTCCCCGGCATCCGAATAGACCGCATCGGCGATGGCGGTGGCGGAGGCGGCGAGGATATTGTCCTGCGTCGCCTCGGTCGCCCGTTCCGCCACCACCCGCAGCGACAGGAAAAACGCCAAAGACAAAAGGGCCGCCACCAGCGCCAGTTGGACCAGCAGGCGCCGCCGGATCGAACCGGGAGAGCCCGCCGCCCTCATTCGCGCCGCACCATGCGGTAGCCGACACCGCGCACCGTTTCGATATGCGCCTGCGACGCCGCCAGCTTGCGCCGCAGCCGGCCAATGTAGACCTCAATCGCGTTTTCCGACACGTCGTCGGAGAAGGAAAACAGCCGGTCCATCAGGTGGGATTTGGAGAAGATCTGGCCCGGTGCACCGAAGAACACCTCCAGCAGGCGCATCTCGCGGTTGCGCAGCTGTTGTGCGGTGTTCCCCACCGAAATCGTGCCGCTGGTCGAATCGAAGACCAGCCCCGCAAACTCGCGCGTATTGCCAGCCGCCCCCCCAAGACGGCGCAGAACGGCCCGCGCGCGCGCCTCCAGCTCGGCAAAGTCAAAGGGTTTGGTGATGTAATCATCCGCCCCGAGATCGAGCAAACCAACCCGGTCGGAGACCTCCGACCGCGCGGTCAGGACAATCACCGGCGTCGGGTCATCCTGCCCGCGATGGCGGCGCAGGAATTCCCGCCCGTCCCCGTCAGGCAGCATAATATCCAATAATATCAAATCGTAAGACACGGTCTTCATCGACAGCTCTGCATCGCCGAGACAGGCCGCGTGATCGACCACGTGCCCATCCACCGCGAAGCGGCCACAGAGCGCGCGCGCCAGATCGGCGTTGTCTTCCACCAGCAGAAATCTCATGTCGCGGGAATGGCCTTTGATGCGTGACAGGTTGGTGTCAGGTTCCTACAGTCTTGTGACCACATGAAACGGGTGGAAACCCGTCAAGTCAAATGGGAGGAACCAATGACAAAACGCTTTTTCAAGGCGCTCATGACGAGTGCCGTGCTTTCGGTGGGGATCGCAGGGGGTGCCACGGCCGCCGAATGCATCGCGCCTGCCAACCCCGGCGGCGGCTGGGATTTCACCTGCCGCCAGATCGGCAAGATCCTGTTCGACATCGGCGCGGTGGATAAACCCGTGCAGGTCACCAACATGCCGGGCGCCGGGGGCGGGCTGGCCTATGGCAATGTCGTCAACGAGCGCAGCTCTGACGAAGACCTGATCGTCGCGGCCTCTTCGGCAACAACCACGCGTCTGGCGCAGAATGCCTATGCGGGCATGACCGCCGACCAAGTGCGTTTCGTGGGGGCGATCGGGGCGGACCCCGGCGTGATCGTTGTGGCGGCGGACAGCCCTTACCAGTCGCTGGGCGATCTGGTGGAGGCGATCAAGGCCGAGCCGGGTTCCGTGGCCTTTGCGGGCGGCTCTGCCGTGGGTGGCTTTGACCATCTGAAACCGCTGATGATCCTCAAGGAGGGTGGCTTTACCGACATCACCAAGGTGAAATACATCGGTGTCGACGGCGGCGCGGATGCGATCACCCAGACGGTCGGCGGCTTCACACAGGCGATGACCGGCGACATGTCCGAAGTGGTCAGCTTCCTGTCCAATGGCGACATCCGCGTGATCGCGGTGCTGACGGACGAACGCGTGCCGGGGTTCGAAGACATCCCGACGGCCAAGGAGCAGGGCTATGACGTGGTCGCGGTGAACTGGCGTGGCCTTTATGTGCCCAAAGACATCTCGGATGCGAAGTTCGACGAATGGGCCGGCAAGCTGCAGCAGGTTGCAGACAGCCCCGAATGGGCGCAGGCCATGAAAGACAACGGTCTGGCCCCCTTCACCAAGGTGGGCGGCGATTTCCAGTCTTACGTGGATGGCCTTGTTGCTGACATCGCCAGCATGTCCAAAGAGCTGGGGGTCACCCAGTAATGCCATCAGACCGTATTTTTGGTCTGATCTGTTTGATCACGGCAGTCGCGTACATCGCGGCTGCCACTCAGATTCAGACGAACCTGTTTTCAGGAGAATTCCTGCCAAAACTGTTCCCGCTGATGATTGGCGGGGTTGCGGCGATTTGTTCGCTGTCGATCCTGTTCAAACCTGATCCTGATCCCGCGTGGCCGGGGCCTGCCACATGGGGGGCCATGGCGATTGCCGTGCTCGTCCTGGCGCTTTACGCGGTTTTCCTGACACCGCTGGGCTTCCTGCTGCCCACCGCCCTCGCGGCGGGCATTCTCAGCTACCAGATTTCACCACGGGTGCGCCCGGCCATTCTGTCGGGTCTTGGCCTGTCGCTGGGGCTGTTTCTGCTGTTCAAATACGCCCTCGGCCTCGGCAATATCGTCGCCTACCGCATCCCGACGGGTGAAAAGCTCTGGGACGCTTTCACCATTCTCATTCCTTTTGTAGGGCACTGACATGGACATCCTCGCAAATCTGGCCATCGGTTTCGGTGTCGCCCTGTCGCCTTACACGTTGTTTCTGGCCATCTGCGGCTGTTTTCTGGGCACCATCATCGGCGCGTTGCCGGGTCTTGGCCCTTCCAACGGTGTGGCCATTCTCATTCCGATCACCTTCACGCTGGGTCTTGATGCCACATCGGCCCTCGTCCTGATGACCTCCGTCTACTACGGCGCGATGTACGGTGGCCGCATCTCCTCGATCCTGCTGAACATTCCCGGCGACGAGCCCGCGCTGATGACGACGCTGGACGGTTACCCGATGGCCAAGCAGGGCCGCGCCGGGGACGCGCTGGTGCTCTCGGGCGTGGCTTCCTTTGTCGGCGCGCTGCTGGCCACCATCGGGCTGATGCTGCTGGCCCCGACGCTGGCCCGCGTCGCCTTTTACTTCGGTCCGGCGGAGTATTTCGCGCTTTACCTGCTCGCTTTCTGCACGCTGGGGGGCATGGCCTCGAACAATCAGGCCAAGGCGGCGCTGGCGGCCTGCATCGGCCTGGGCATCGCGATGATCGGCGTGGACAGCTCCTCCGGCCTGCCGCGGCTCACGGGCGGCAATCTGCACCTATACGACGGCATTGATTTCCTTGTCGCCATCGTTGGTCTCTTCGCCATCGCCGAAGTCTTCTTCTTCATCGAAAGCCATGGCAAAGGGTCTTCCATCGGCGTGAAGCTGGAGAAGGTCACAATCCCGTGGAAGGACATCATGGCCACCAAATGGACCATGCTGCGTGCCTCTGGCGTGGGTTTCATCGCGGGTATCCTGCCCGGCGCGGGGGCCTCTCTGGGGTCCTTTCTCGCCTATATGACCGAAAAATCCATCGCAGGGCCGAACGGCGGCTTCGGCACCGGCGCGCCCAAGGGGATCGCGGCACCGGAAGCGGGCAACAATTCTGCGGCAGGCGGTGCGCTGGTACCGATGCTGACTCTCGGCGTGCCGGGCTCGGGCACCACGGCGGTGCTGCTGGCGCTGCTGATGACCTTGAACATCACCCCGGGGCCGACACTCTTCACCGAACGGGCCGATGTGGTCTGGGGCCTCATCGCCTCGCTGCTGATCGCGAATTTCGTGCTGCTCCTGATGAATGTGCCGATGGTCAAGATTTTCGTGAAAATCCTGATGGTGCCGGCGTGGGTATTGCTGCCGGGGGTGACGATGATCTCCTTCGTGGGCATCTACTCGCTGTCGGGCAGCTATTTCGACCTGCTTCTGATGATCGGCTTTGGCGTTCTGGGATATTTCCTGCGCAAGCTCGATGTGCCCACCGTGCCGGTGATCCTCGGCATCCTGCTGGGCGGCAACATGGAAGATGCGTTGCGCCGGGCGATGACCCTGTCGGATGGCGATCCGATGTATCTTTTCTCCTCTCCAATCGCTATTGGGTTCTGGATCGCCGCCATCGCGGGCTTCGTCGCCCCGATGTTCCTGCGCGGCCTTCTCAAAAAGCCAGCGGCACATGAGGACTGATGGTACGTGTTTTGATCCCCTCCGGGGCGTTAGGACTGAATTACGATGAAAAAGCCTTGCAGCGCGGGATCGCTGCAAAGCCCGATATCATTGCCATTGACGGCGGCTCCACCGACAGCGGGCCGTCCTACCTGGGGCGCGGCGTGTCGAAATACGCCCGCGCCTCGACCAAGCTGGAATGGGCCGGGCTGATGGCGGCCCGCGCGCAGGCGGGGGTGCCGCTGGTCATCGGAACTGCCGGTACATGCGGTGCTGACACGGCCGTTGACTGGATGCTCGACATCACCCGCGAAATCGCCGCCGAACAGGGTCGCCCTCTAAAAATCGCCGTCCTGCGCAGCAGCCAGGACGGGGACCTGATCGCGCAGGCATTCGAGGCCGGGCAGATCATGCCGCTGGCCAACGCGCCCGACGTGACCTCGGACATGATCCGCAGCTGTTCCAACATCGTGGCCCTTGCCGGGGCGGAGCAGATCGCGGCGGCGCTGGAGACGGGCGCGGACATCATCATCGCGGGACGCACCACCGATACCGCCATCATCGCCGCCTTGCCGCTGATGCGGGACTGTCACGCAGGGGCGGCATGGCACGGCGCGAAGATCGGCGAATGCGGTGCGCTGTGCGCGACCAATCCACAGTCGGGTGTCATCATGATCGACTTCGACAACAGCGGTTTCACCGTCACACCGCTGGCCGACGGGGCCTATGCCAGCCCGCACACGGTTTCGGCCCATATGCTCTACGAGAACGCGGACCCGTTTATCCTCTATGAACCCGGAGGGTATCTGGACGTGACGGGCGCGGAATACACCGCGATTGACCAGACCTCCGTGCGAGTTGAAGGCTCCGAATGGGTGCCGTCGGAGAGATATACCGTGAAACTGGAAGGTGCGCGGCCCGCGGGGTTCAGGACCGTGCTGATGGCCCTGCTGCGCGATCCGCATTACGTCGCACACGCCGCGCAATGGGCCGAGGATATCATCGACAAATGCCGGGCCAAGGTAATGCAGCGGATGGGCCTTGGTGCGGATGACTTCGCGCTGGAATTGCGGCTGATCGGCCATTCTGCGAGCTTCGGCGGGCTGGAAACCAGATCGGCTGCGCCGCTCGAGATCGGGGTGATCGGGATCATCACCGCGCCGTCCGAGGCGCAGGCCGCCGAGATCGGCAAGCTGCTGAACCCCTACTTGCTGCACCATCCGCTGACACAGGAAGAGGAACAGCCCACCTTTGCCTTTCTCTTCTCGCCGCCGGAGATGCATCAGGGGCAGGTCTACGAGTTTGCCCTGAACCACGTGCTGCATCTAAGCGACCCGATGGAGGCCTTTCGGATCGAGGTGCACGACATTGCCTGAACTGCGCGACATTGTCACCAAGGTCCGCAGCAAGAACGCGGGACCGTTCTGGCTGACCATCGATATCTTCTGCGGCTCGACCGATGCCTACAGGCGGGTGTCGCAGGGCCTGAGCACCTCGCGGGTCGCTGCCGTTTTTCAGACCGACGGACAGGCGATCAAACGCTTCGACATCCCGGATCTGAACGTGGTGAAGTTCTCGCTGCCCCGCCCTGCGGTTCAAGGCTCCGTCGGGGATCGGGACATGCACGGCGCGTCCTGGGCGGCCCTGATCGGTGACATCGAGGTGTGACGCCCGCCGGGCACCGTGAGGCATCCGTGCGCGGTCAATCCTCGAAAATCCCGGTTGGCCTGCCGTCCAGCGTTCTGACATTCTTGCGACGCCAGTAGTCTTCGACGCCCGCCTTGCCCAACCCGTCGTAATAGGGCACGAGGTCTTCCTCACCCCGTGACCGGCGCAGGTCCATGACCGGCACGCCGGTGCCGCAGGAGGTCTGGACCAGATCGATTTGCAGGTCAAAAACCTGTCGGCTGCCGGCCATGGCGTCAAAGTCCGAGACCAGCGCGTGCCATTCGGGGTCGCGCGGATGAATGACCCTCGCCTGACCATACAGCCGCAGGATCAGGGGATCGCCTTCGAAGGCGCAGAACATCAGCGTCATGCGGCCTGTCGCCCGGACATGCGCCGCGGTTTCATTGCCGCTGCCGCTGAGATTGAGCCAGACAATCCGGTTGTCCCCGTCGACCCGAAGTGTCTTCATCCCTTTCGGAGAGACATTGACCCGACCGGTCCGGTCCGCTGTTGCCACGAAGAACAGCGGTTGTTTTTCAATAAACTCCCGCAGGGTCCGGTTGAGTTTTGATCCTGTCGGCACGCTATCATTCTCCCGCCGTTGTTATGTGATCTGTGCGGCCCGAGGTGGTCAAGCCGATGTCGCCTGATGCCGATCGGAGCCGGTTGGCGATCGGCCCGTCCGGTCACCGCGCGGGGCGGCTGCACCTCGGGCCACGGCCGTTTTGTCCGGTTGGCGCAGCGTATCAAAGCGGCCTCCGGTGTCGGTCCGGTCATCGGGCGTTTCGACCGGATTAAAGGCCATGGTCACGGCTTTTGGTCGAGCTTTCCCTGCCCTGGCTGACATTCTGACAGGGGCCGGACACCCACAGGCAGTGTAAAAAGTGAACCGCCCCCGATACAGAAACTGTACTGGCCAGAAAGCCGCCCGTCATCCTAAGCTGCGGGCGCAGCCGAAATTGTCCGGAGCGTACCGATGGCGACAAAACCATTTGGCCTATACTGTCCAACCTCGAAAGCATGCGAAGTGCTGATGCCGCGCTGGACGCTGCAGATTCTGGGGGAGCTCTGGGGCGGCTCGACCCGTTTCAATGAAATCAGGCGCGGGCTGCCCGGCATGTCGCCCACGCTTCTGGTGAAACGGCTAAAGGAGATGCAGGCAAACGGTTTGCTGGTGCGCGTCGAGGATCCGGCCACCGGCAGCATTGACTATATACGCACTGACAAGGCGGCGGAGCTGGACGATATCCTCAGGGGGCTGGCCGCATGGGCACAGCGTCACATCACCGCCGAGGTGGCGCTGGAAGACCGCGATGCCGATCTGCTGATGTGGAACATCCGGCGGCAGATAGATCTCGGCGAACTGCCGCAGCGGCGCGTCGTGATGCGGTTCAGCTTTTCAGACGCGACATCACCGGCGTCGACCTATTGGGTCATCACCAGACCCGGCGAGCCTGTCGAGCTTTGTGCCAGCGACCCCGGGTTTGATGTCGATCTTTACGTGGAAACGCAGGTCAGGGTGTTCACGGGTGTCTATCTGGGCCGCAGGTCGTTCGGGCGCGATGTGGAAAACGGCCTGATTTTCATGACCGGCGATGCACAGCTGATCAAGACCTTCCGCCGGTGGTTACGCTTCAGCATGCATTCCGGTGTGGACAATATTGCCCGCGTGGCGGAGGCAGCGCCCGATCTCTGACCAAAGCGCACCGCGGCAGCGCGGGCGGAAAGGCCCCCTGACCGCCGACAGGCCCCCCGCAATTCCCCGCAACAGGAAATTGCCTGATGCATTGAGCGTTTTCCCAAACTAGGCTTGGGTCAGGGAAGGGCCATGTATGTTCGATCAAAAGAAAATCTCGCTGACTGTCCTGGCGGGGCTGTTCACGATCACCTGCGTGCTGGGTGTTGTGGGCTGGTCCACGCTCTGTGGCGGTGCGCGGCAGCTTGCGTGGTCGGACATCCTGTACCGCACGGCCCTGGCCTTCATGGCCGACGGGATCTACGTCGACGACATCTTCTGCGACGCGGACCGCGAGATTGCAGACCGCAGGCTCGTGTGGGCGCGGTCCACCGGCATTCTGACGACGATATCCGCCGTCATCGGCGTGGTCATGGTTTTTCTGGGCGATCAGGTGAAACGTGTCCTCTCCAGCCAGCGCAGAGGGTCCCAGATCATCTTTGGCGCGTCCGATTTCGCGGTCGATTACGCTGCACGCCATGGCCGCGCGGTCGTTTTCGACACCAAGGAAACCTTCGAAACGCTGACGCAGCGGGACGCACCTTTCGGCACCCTGTGGATACCCGACCGGCTGGACAAACATACCGTGACCCGGCGCAGTTTCGGCCGCACCCCTTCGCGGATCATTTTTGGCGATCGCGATTCAATTCTGAACGTGGAACGCGCGCAGCTGTGGATGGATCACACCCCGCCCGAGGCGCGCCAGCGAACGGAACTGGTCCTGCGCATCGAGGATAATGCCGTTGCGCGCGACCTCGCCCTGCTGTCGGACCGGTTTGCCCGGGCAAAGCTGATTTCACGTGGCGAGATCATCGCCCGGTCGCTGGTGACCGCCATGGCGCCGACCTGTCTTGCCAGGCTGCGCAATCAACCGCAGGCGCACATCGCGCTGGTCGGCCTGGGGTCAACGAACCTCGCGATTGCCGAGGAACTGGTGCTGCGATGCCATCACCCGGATCTGGCACCGCTGTGCCTGTCGATTGTGGACAGGAACATACCCGCCGCCCAGGCGCGCCTGCGGGCGGAGCGCCCCGATCTGCTGAACCCCGAGTTTGCCCGATCGGGTCCCTTCATCCGCTGGATCGATATGGATGGGTTACAGGCCTGCGCCGTCAATCACAGTGAAACCCTTTGCGCGGCAGAGCGTGACATGCCGCTGACCGCCATCGTCGTTGCCGCCGGTCAGGACACGCAGAACAGCGGTATCGCGATGCGTCTGCGGCAATTGCAGCAGGAGAAGCTGATTCTGCGCGCGCCGATCTACATGCGCAACGACTCGCAATCCTCCATCGCGCCGAAACCGCTGCGGGATCTCAGCGGCGGAATCGTCCCCTTTGGCGGGCGTATTCTGGATGCCGAAGACATCCAGCTGGAGGCGATCTATCAGGAGCTGGCCAAGAGCGTGCATGACACGTGGCGCAACGCAAAGGACGTGGAAAAGACCCCACAGAACAGCTGGGAGGCTTTGACAACCCAGCAACAGCGCGCCAGCTACCGCGCGGCCCTGTCCTCGGTCGAGATGTTCTATGCGGGCGGATTTGTACCACCTTATGACACCGCCGTATCGGGGCTGCGGGTACATCCCACGGCAGGCCAGATCATACTGTCGGACGACGCGGTGATGTCCCGCCTGATGCGCGCCGAACATGACCGCTGGTGTGCCGAACGGCGCGCGGAGGGGTTCCGCAGTCACTCCGGCCAGCCGCGCGACGATGAGAAAAAACTGCACCCGCTGATCGTGCCGAACGAGGACTTGCCCCCCGGGCAACCGCTCAAGGACAGGCGCAATGTGCAGGCCGCGGTCGCTCTCGGGATCAAGCGGTTCGAAGCCGATACCAGCGCACCGTGCTGGCGCCCCCTGCTGCGGGTCGGTGTGATCGGGCCTCTCGCGACCGACGCCGCGACACTGGACAGGCTGGAGCAGGATTTCACGGCATTCTGGAAGTCGTCGCCGCTGGTCGCGCTCGATGATCGGACGCTGGAGATCATGACCCCGAATGCCCCGGGGTTCGACAGGCAGGCCGCGATGCGGCTGATGCAGGTCTGGGAGCGTCTGTCGGGCCGAAAGGCACGGGTGCTGGCGTGTAACGTGGCGGGGCGCGACCTCGTCGACCGGATCGCGGCGGAGTATCTGAGCACCCGGCTCGATGGCACGGCTCTCAAGGATCTGCCTTTGGCAAAGCGCCGCGATTTGCTGGCGGGACTGGCTGGTCAATATGATGCACTGGCGGCAGGGTCACAGGGCCGCCTGCGTCACCTCGACATGCGCCCGCTTGGCGTGTCTGATGCGGATCTGGACGCGGACAGGGACTTATACTTTGAGACGACGCAGGCCGTTCAGAAGGCGATCATGCAGCAGGCCGACATGATGATTATCGATACCAGCCATGGAAAAAGCACGTGGTCGATGCAGGCGCTCGACGTCTGGACGCGGCAGGACAAACCCTGCCTGCGCCTGTCATGATCCGGGCGGCCCGGGCGGCCTTGCGGCGCATACCCCTGTTGATCGGGCTCATATCCGCCGGCGTCTCGGCATGCTTCGCGGGTCCGGACCGGGCGCAATTCCTTGAGCCGGTCTATGACCGTCAGCTGATCGAGGCGGCGATCATGGCTGCAAGACCCGATGCCCCCTCCCCCCCCGGCGTGACCGGGCTGATTGTCCCGCATCATCTTCTGGCCGCCGATCTGATGGCGCGGGGATTTTGGGCTGCATCCGCCGGGACGTACACGCGCATCATACTGATCGGCCCGGACCATTTCGGGCTGCTTGACGATGGTTTTGCCACCACGGAGGCGACGCTGGATACCGTGTTCGGCCCCCTGACCGCAGACCGGGAGGGGGTGGCCTCTCTGCGCGCAGCGGATGCCAGCGTAGCGGTGCAGGATGTCTATGCCGATCATAGCCTGACGGCGGTGACGCCGTTTATCACCCGTTTCTTTCCCGAGGCGCATGTGGTGCCCGTGCTGGCAGCGCTTGGTACCGGACCACGCGACTGGAGGCAGATCGCGGATGCGCTGGCCCCGCTGGTTCATGATCAGACCCTGATCATCCAGTCGACGGATTTCAGCCACTTCCTGTCGCAGGGCGAGGCCGCGCTGCATGACCTGGAATCCCTTGCCGTTCTGACCGCTGGCGGGCCGGACGATATCGCGGAACTGCACCAGCCGCATCATCTGGACAGCCGCGCCGCGCTGGCCGTCCAGCTTGATCTGCAAAGACGCCTCGGGGCGCGGCCAACCGTGCTCGCCAACCGCAACTCAGCCACTTTCGGGGGCAGCAAGGCAGAAACGACAAGCTATATCGTTGCCGCCTTCCACGCCGATCCGCAGGCCACGGCGCAACTTCGGTGGCCTGACCACGAGACCATTTATTTCGGGGGCGATCTCTTTTTGGGCCGCTTCATGCGACCTTTGCTGCTGGACCCTGAACTGCGCCCAGCGCTGACCGCGCCGATTACCCGCATCACCGACGGCGCTCCGCTGATTGCAAACCTCGAAGGGGCGATCTTTGACAGCTGGGTCGAAGAGCTGCCGGCGCGCGCCCATCTGATGCAGCAACCCTTGGCGGACCCGGTGCTGCGCGCGCTTGACCTCGCGGCGCTTGGCCTTGCCAACAACCACGCCCACGATCTGGGCCAAGCAGGGTATGACACAACCCTCGCGACGCTGCGCGACCTCGGCATTACACCGCTGGAGCACGCGAAACTCACATCCGTCGGCCCGCTGAACATCATGGCATTGAACTTTGTGCCGCCAAACCAGATGGGTGGCCTTAAGGTGCCCGCTGACAGCGACCCTGCCTCGCTGTGCACCGTGCCGGGACAGGCGCCGCTGGTGCTCTTCGTGCATTGGGGGGCCGAGTTCACGAATGAGCCCGACCTTGTGACGCAGAGAATCGCGTCTGAGCTTCGATCCTGTGGTGCGGCCCTGATCGTTGGCGCCCACAGCCACAAGGCAAGCACCAACATTCGGTTCGACGGCGGGCCCGGCGCGCTGGTGTACTCACTGGGAAATCTGCTGTTTGATCAGACGCAGGAGATGGGCGCGACCTCGGCGCTTTTAGAAGTGCGCGTGTTCGAGCAGGGTACCCTGGCGAGCCGGTTGATCCCGCTGCCCAATATTTACCAGGACGTGCTTGATCTGGCTGGTCAGGGGCCATCCCAGTGATTGGGCGTAAAGTACAGCATCTCGACCGGTTGTGATGCGGCTTCGCGGCCATCCGACAGCTGCAACACGACCTGGAACCGGTGATTGGACGTCATGGTCGCGGCGACGTTCAGCGACAATCGCGCAACGGTGCCTGCACCCACGTCCATCCCGACCGACAGCGGGATCGGCTGTGGCCCGCTGTCCGCCGGTAATGTCAGGATGTTGGACATGATCGGCACAACGGGGGCACCGGCACCACATTCGGCCATCGTCTGGATGGACCCCAGAACGAAATCCGCTGAAAACGGCGCCTGCCCCTGGCGCGTTTCGCCGCGGGCCGTTTGCCAGGTAAAGGAGACATAGCCTTCGCCCCGGACTTCAAAGCTGAGCCCGTCGCGCGCCAGGGCCGGTGTCAACGCCCCGAAAAGCCCGGTGTTTTTGGCCTTGGACAGGCAGTCTTCGTTTGAGGCGCACACAAAGGGGTTCTGGCGCAGGTAGGCAAGATTAACGCCCAGCCCTTCGATAATCGGGCGGAAATCCACGCGCGCGGCCTGCTGCAACTGACCCAGGTCGGCAGTGAAGCTTTGCGAGACCGCTGCGCCATAGGGGTCTACGAAGATCATATTCACGCGCGTCGCCTGCGCTGCGGCCCAGCCATAGTTCTTCAGCGTGAAATCCGTGCGGACCGCGCTGTCGCCACATATGGCATCCACCGAACTGCTGACCGTCAAGGCGGGGCGACGGTCGCTCTGGCTGCCCTGCATATCCACGTAGGCGCCGACAATGCGCAGCGGTCGTGCACCCCTGTTGGCGATGTTGATGATCAAGGGCACCGGGCCATAGCGGGATCTGTCTCCCGCAAAGCTTTCGGTGGTATGCGCATACCGCTCCCGGCGAATGTCCAGCTCACCACGCCATGCCCCCAACAGGCGCGGATCATCGGGTTTGATCAGGGTGACGGACGGAGAGCGTGCAACGTTGTAGGGCAGAAAGGCCGCCTCGCCATCCTCGCCGGGGGGAGGTGGCGCGACATTGATGCCCACCTCCACGTCCGGATAGATCTGGCCTGCCACGTCGACCACATGCGCGACACCCGCGCGGCCCCTCATCAGCACCCGCGTCTCCACCAGTTCCCTGCCCCGCGACCATCGTGCCTGATAGGCTCTGTGCGCCTTGGGGTAACGCGTGCCCGGCCCATGTGGCTGACCATCGGCGAATTGCCCGTCCAGAATGTTACCAAAGACATCCGTAAGGGACCCTGTGCCATCCTGACGGCCCCGTTTGAACCCGCCTGCGTATTGATCACCGTTCGGCAGCAGCAGCAGGCCGGTGCCATGCATCACACCGTCCTGCCATTGCCCCTGATAGCGCAGTCCGGAGATGTGATGAAAATCGCCCTTGCCGGTTGCAACACCATTTTCGAAGTCGCCGGAAAAGCTGGCAATGACGGCGTCGGGATCACGCGGCGAGAAGCCTTTCCGGCGCCAGATCAGGGTGCCCTTGCCGGACAGGTATCCCGCGGGGTCCGCCCCGGTTTCCTGCGGCAGCCACCTCAGGTCGAAAGCATCCGCCGCCAAGGGATCGAACACCGCGCGCACGACCCGCACGATACGGCCCTGCTTTTTGTCCCATTCATATTGCGCGAAGGTCCGCATCTCTCCGCCATCGAGCGACGGATAGACCGGGGCCCCGACCTCTGCGGGCCTTACTGTCTGTGCGTCCAGCGGCGCGGCCAGACCGGCGCATAGCGCGGCAATTGCGATCAAGACCTGCTTCATTCCGCTCTCCCGCTCAGCCCGCGCAAAACACTTTGCGCGCGCGCCTCCCAGATTTCCGGTCGCATGTCGATCAACTGGAAGCCCGTTTCATGAGACTGAACCACAAGCCGGTGCGCATCAAGCCATGCGATATCGGTTGGCACCAGACCCGTGCCGCCCGGTTTGACCGTAATCCAGGGTTCAGGGTCCGGCACAGCGCTGTCCCAGACGGCCAGCGTGCCGTCAGCGGCCAGCACCGCCAGCATCTGGCCTTCCGGGGCAAAGGCGACCCTGTTGGCGGTCGAACCGGGCATTTCCCGCTGCCAGACAGTGTCACCCGTCTGAAGATCGTACACGACTACATGCGCGTCGCCACGGGCGGCAATGATGCGTGTTGCATCCGCGCTGATGGACAGGGTCGAGGCCCCGAGTGCAAGGCTTTGCGGATAGCTGTTCGCGCGTTCCGGCGTCACCAGCGGTGCTGTTTCCAGTCCCGTGGCAAGATCAATCCGCCGGATTGCCCCATCGGTCGTGCTGACGATCAGGTGCTGGCCGTCCGGATGCACAACCGCCGACCAGGGGGTTTCAACCAGCGGTGCGGTGAGGCGCGGCGCATCGGGCACCTTCAGATCGAGCAGCACAATACGGTCATCGCCGGTGGGCATCAGCGCGAGCGACCCCGCGCCAAGCCATGCCATGTGACGGCTGGCGCCGCTGTGATCGGGCATCAAGGTCTCGACCGCGCCGTCCCGGATCACGTGCAGGCCCTGTTGTGTGCCAAGACTGGCGATTGTCCCGTCCGGGCCAATGCTCAGATCGGTCAGGTCCTGAAAGTATCCCCCCGCCGCGGCGTGAACCCGGCTGGGCGACGATCCGGGGGCAACCCGGTAGATGTCGTTGTTGCGCAGACCGAGATAGATGCCCCCTGTCGCTGGATCGACCGCCATGACGCGCACCGGCTCCTGCGGGAGGATATCAAGATCCGCGGCGGCGGTTTTCCAGATCCTTATCCATGCATTTTCGCTCAGGGTTGCGAGCTTGCCCGGTGACCAGGCGGCACCGGGTGCCGTGCCAGTCAACACCCCGGGCACGGGCGATGCGCCAAGCCCGGCAGGTACCACGGATGGCATGATGTGATCTGTCCCCGTGCGGCAGATGCGGGACCCGAAACAGGTGACCCACGCGGGCGCGCCGGGTCCTACGAACCGCTTGATGCGCCCATCTGGCCCGGCGGGCGCTCTGCCCGCCTCCGCAACTGCCAGAGTATCTGCCTGAAGGTCAAAGAGCCGCCCGTCGGACTGCAATATCCGAAGGACCGTGCCATCATCGGACCATTTGACATCGGCAATGCCGCCCGGTCCCGGCACCGCGGATTGGAACACCGGCGCGCGCAGTTCCCCACCCGGCGGAACGACCCACAGGTTTCCGTCCCGCACCAAGGCCGCTCTGGCATCATCCGGGCCAATATCCAGCGCCGTGGCGGCATAGGTGTGGTGTGAGCAGCGCGGCTCCCGGCAATCCCAGACAGATACCTGACCCAGCGCCCCGCCGACCCCGAAAACGCGCTGTGTGCGGTCGAACACCGCATCCTCGAATGACTTGAGAAAAAGCACCTGTTGGGTGCCCGTTCTTATGTCTTCAATCGTGCCGTCCCGCGCCATCTTTCGCACGGCGCTATCTCCGAACAGCCCGGCAATGGCACCGTCTTGGGCATCAAGCGCGCGCAGCTGAACCTCCGATCCGTTCAGCGGGGCTTGCCTCGGCGCGAGGTTCTGAAAATCAGCCGTGACGAGACCGGTGGCATAATCCACTTTGCTGAGCGTCCCGTCCCGCTGCCCCAGCACGAGGGTTTCGTCGCCCTGCCATGCCAGGGCAACCGGACCGTCGGGCCCCATGTCAAGCGCGAAGTCCAGGGAACCCGGGATCGCCAGAATGGCGGTCAAGTAAGCCGACCGGGATGCTTCGGATGGATCAGCGTGATATCCGGCGCGCGCCTGCTGAAGCGCACGTTCCGGCAACCCCCTGTCGAGAAAACTGCGCGCCTCAGCCGCTTTCAGCGCGGCAAAGGTCTTTTGTTCGGCGCGCTCCGCATCCTGCCAGAAAACCCACAGGACCACAGCCGCAGCAGCGGTCGCAGCCAGCGTCGCGCCCCCGGCCGCAATGCGCAGCCTGACCGCTCTTTTCCGCCGCCTGACCCGGGCATCCCAGACCTCGGACGCCGCTTCAAGATAGTCACGCTCATTCCGCGTGAGCCGCTTGCCATGCTCTCCTTCTGCCGATGTCAGCGCCAGCGCGAGCCGCATATCGTCGTGCGTCAGCCACGCCGGATCGCGGTCATTGGCCCGCCAGTCGCGTGCCGCCCGCTTGATGCCGTCGATGGTGACGAAATCCTGTATCTGCTCGCCAAGCCAGTCGCCGACCAGCGTCCACTGACGCAGAATGGCCTCATGCGTGGGTTCAAAGGTCGCCTCTCCTGTTTCACCATCGACATCCCGTATCAGCAACCGCTGATCCGCCATCAACTCGATGATCGGCCGGGCTTCCTGCGGGATTTCCGAGGCCAGTGCGATGTTGCGCACCGGGCGCCCTGTATCGACGTCGATCCCGGCCAGCCATGGAATGAACCCCCGGCGCAGCAGGGCAATCTTGGCCTGCCTGTCCAACGGTATGGCGCGATCCTGATCGGCGAGGGTCAGCGCCTGTTCCACCGCCGCATTGATCGCGCCGCTGATCCCGCCCGTCGTCTCGTAATTCTCAAGCGTAATCCGCCCCGAGGCGGCAAAGTCGTGCCACAGCCTCTCGAGCGTGAAGGCCAGCAACGGCAAGCCGTCGGATGACCCGCCATCCGCGATGTCGGACAGCAGCCTGTCGATCAGTTGCTCTTCGAAATCAACGGCGCGGCCGCTGCCCTCCAGCCGTTCCAGAGGGCGCCGGATAACATCCGCATAAGACCCCAGCGGCAGCGGCGGCAGGCTGAAAACCTCGTGATCCAGCTTGCTGAACACCGGATGCGATTGCAGTTCCTCCCACCTGTCCGACCGGATCGCCATGATCGTCACCACGTTCAGGTCGTTATGCATGGCCGCATCGCTCAGACCCTGCAGCACGGTCGCGGCTTCACTGTTGTCCGGTTCCAGCAGCTCCTCGGCCTGATCAATCGGCAGGATCAGCGCGCCGGGCGGGCGTAATCGTTGCAGCGCACGCAGCTCTTCGGCCAATGCTCCGGCCAGAAGCCGCTCCTGCATCTCGCGCGCGCTGCGCTTGACACCGGCCTGCGAAAAACTGGCCACAAGCGCGTTTGCCAGACCGGTCCTGCCGGTGATCGCCGCGCGGCCGAAACGCATGGTCGGCACAACCGCCTGCACATCTCTTTCGCGTTCCAGACGGCAGACGAGACCGGCCTTCAGGAAGGAAGACTTGCCCGACCCGGACGCCCCCTGAATGATGAACTGGCCCGACCCCGCCCGGCGCAGGCCGCGCAGCCGGTCCAGCGCCTGCAGGATTTGCCCGTCGCGGCCAAAGAATATCCCGGCGTCGTCTTCTTCCAGAGGGCGCAAACCCGGGTAGATCGGACGCTGCGGGTCGTGGTCCGGCGGCCATTTGAAATGCCAGCTGTCGATGCCAAGCTCGGCGATGCCTGTGCGCAGCCGCGCCAACCCTTCCTGGGAAAACCCGTCGTCGCCCACGAGGTTCACGATGTGCCACTCCGCCGTCAGCGTGCGCGGCAGATCATCCATCTCCATAGGCGCAACGATGGCCCCGATGATCTGTTTGTTCAGCTGGCTGGCAACAAGGAATTCGGTTTCGCACCACCGCGAAGCCGCCCAGGCGGGGGACAACAACAGCAAAACGGCTTCGCACCGGTTTTGTGCCGCCCGCAGGGATTGCTGCCAGCGCTCCCCCGCCTTGATGCCACGTTCGGGATCCAGATCGAGGAAGTGATCATCCCATCCTTCCGCGGACAGCCATTCACTGATTTTCCGAGCCGCGGCCGTATCTTCACTGGAATGACTGATAAATAGTCTGGCCAAGAGCGTTTCCCCACGCCCTGACCATCCAATAGTTGCTATGAAAACTCAAGACATCTCACCGAACATGCGCGGCGGTGTCCGGTTGCACGATACGAACTGCATCAGGCCACCGCGGGCGCAGGAGGCCATGCCTGCCGTTCCCGGATCGCGAGAAAATTCTAAGTGAAATCAAATGATCCATGTAATGATCGCAGACAGACACCCAATTACGGGAGCTGACATGCCAGATGAAGTAAACCACGCAACCCCGGGTCAGGATACGCCCCCTGACACGGCCAATGCACCTTCGCGCAAGGCGCGCATCCTGTCCGAACTGGCATTCTTGCGGTCTGCGGTATTGAGCACCGTCGCCGTGTTGGCCGTTGTCGCCGTGCTGGTGGTCGCCATCCGAGATTTGACGCGGGCGCCCATTGTCCTCGAAGAGATCGGCGTGACGGAAACCCTGAGCAAGGACGGCTATAGCGGTCTTGTGACGTCAAACATGCTGTGGGACGCGATCGAAGATATCAGGAATTTCACCGGGGACAGCAAAAAGAACGTCCGCATCCAGACCGCATCGCGCCAACTCGACGTCGTCGAGCCCGGATCGGGTTTGTCGCTCCAGCGGATCACCGGGGTGCTGCGGTCGCTTTTCAATCTTCCACAGACGCGCATCGCGGGCGAGTTCGTCTGTCTGGCCAGCACCTGCCGGAACACCGAGATATCGCTCAGAATTCGGATCTTTTCAGGCGATGGCACGCGGGTGCTTTCCGCCGGCCCGATTGGCGACCGCACGATGGAGGCCTATTTTAACGACACCGCTCTGGCCTTGTTGGAACAGGAAATCGACCCCCTTGTTGCCGCCCGGTATTACTATTTTGACAACTTCGAAGACTGGCAGTTGGATGTGGCCAGAATCGCGACGCAACTCCTGTTGCAGCGCGGCCCCAATGCCGAGGAGGCCGCAACGCTGCTGGGGTTCGTTGCGCTGGACAATCTGGACTACGATCAGGCGATTGCCCTCAGCACGCAGGCGATCGAGGTTGGAAACGACGTGCGCGCTCAACAACCCTTCTGGTCCCGCGGCGCCGCCGCTCAGGATGCGGTCAGAGCGCAGTCGTTGCTGTTGCAGGGTCAGGCACTGTCGGAAAAAGGGTTCACTCTACGGGACGAAGACATGCAGAGGCAGGCCATTGCCGTGCTGGATCGGGCCGCTGCGCTCGCGCCTGACTACGGATTTATCCGCACAGCGCAGGCCCGCACGATGGAAGGGCTGAATGAGTTTGAAAAGGCCGAGGAGCTGTATCGGATGGCGGTCGAAGTGGACAGGCTGGACCCCTATGCATGGAGTGATCTGGGCCGCGCGCGGCTGGTGATAAACAAATCCGAAGAGGCCGAAAACGACTTCCGGATTGCAAGAAATCTGGCGCCGGACGATCCGTTCCTGGTTTATTACCACGCAACGGATCAAAGTCTTGACGAGGCGCTGGCAGAGGCGAAGCTATGGGCGCGCAATGCGCCGGACGACCCGCAGGCCTGGGGGTTCTGGTTGGATTTGCTGGACGAGAAATGGTACTCCGACGCCGAGTTGCTATGCGCCCGCCCCAATGGTTCGGTGGCGGAACTGGTGGCAGTTGCCAGCGAGATCGCACCGCTTGAGGCGCGCGAAGAGGCCGCTTTCTTTGCACAGGATGCCTGTGACTGGTCTCCCTGAAAAGGCGGCCAACAGTGTCCGGCGTCGGGCCGCGAAGCGTTTCATATGACACAGAAAAATTGCTGGGCGTTTGCCAGCGACGGCTCACAACAAGCCGCCAGCGCCAGATGCACCGCCGTCCGGATACGCAGACCGCGCTGATTGGCGATGATGCCAACCCGGCAGACGCCGCCGGGGACCACGACGCACGCACCCGCCTCTGAGAAACTGCTTATCCTGATCTGGCGGTTTCAACGTTGGCACGGGCTGATTATTCTGGTGGCCTGCCTCAACTGCTGTCCTGAAGTTTGTGTCTTTGCCGATGCCGGCGCACCTTCGCCCGGTTCCCGCATCCGGAAGCGGAGGAGCACCAGCGCCGTTTTCCCGGACGCGACTGATCAAAAAACAGCATGTCGCAGCCGGGGCATCGACGCAGCCGGTCACGCTTATCTGCGCTCAGAAGCAGCAAGGCGTCCTGCGCGATTGTGGCCAAGACCGCTTCAAACGGATCCGCGCTGGTCATCACCACCTTCCCGTCAACAAATTGTGCCCGCAGCCCGGGCAATCGCGCCCAGTCATTCAGTTCGTTGATCGCAGAGGCTGGCGGCGTGTCGCCCGCAAGCACCGCCGCCAGCACGCCGTGCGCGGCTTCGCGCAGCCCCCGGGCTTTGGCCAGCCGATCCGCATCAATCCGCACCGCTTGTTCGAACCCGGCGGCATTTACCCATCGCTCAAACTGCGCGGGCACGGCTAAAAGCTCTGTCGGTGCGTTGGTCCGGGTCGCCACGGTGTCAATCAGGTTCAGCGACAGGGACCCGGCAACGAATTCAAACTCTCTTGTCATGTCGCCCCTCCATTGTCCTGGCGACCGGGTCTGAGCCGCTGTACCGCCTGCAAAGGCGAGAGGGTACACCAAACAGGATTACACCGATACCGGGTTTGACTGAACAGGCTTGTTTGTGAAAACGCTTGATCGCGGGGCCATAGAACCGATGCCTGCTGGGGGCGTGCCGGTCCCCTGAAAACGAGATATCGCGCAGGTGACCCGTGTGCCATCGCGGTCACATCTGACGTGCAACATCCGGGCGCAACCGTGACCGCTGTCGACAGAAGGCCAGGCACTGGCGCGTTATTCGCTCGGGGGCCTTAGCAACGGCCGTGCGGGTGATGATACGGTTCGCAGGTTCGGGTTCGGGTGATGCAGCGCAAGGCCGATTGTCGGCCTCGTTGACTGGCTTTCGACGCGCATGGCACTCATCGCCCACCCGGCCCCTCCATGCATTTGGACCCTTTCGCGGATATGACTGCGCGGACACCGGTCAGACCGCCTGTTCGGTGCGTGCCAACAGAACCGCTGCAACGCCCATCAGCCCGGAAGACGCCCGATTGATGATGCGGCGTCTGAGAGGCGTCAGCGCATGTGCGCCCAGCAGCGTCCCCGCCGTAACCCAAAGCAACGCGGCGGCACCTTCGACGGCAAGGTAGATTCCCCCGAGAGTGAGCAACTGCGGCATGAGCGGCGCTCCATCGTTGACAAATTGAGGCATGAATGCCGTGAGCAGAAGGTAAGCTTTCGGGTTACCGATCAGGGTGACAAACTCGCGCCGCGCCAGCGTCGACACGTCCGGAACCTCCACCTCGCTACCCACGTCGGCCACCCAGAAATACCAGGCCAGATAACCCAGATAGGCAACCCCCACCCATTTGAGTATGCCGAATGCGAGTTCGGAGGTCCGAAGCAGAACATCCAGCCCGAGCGAGACCAAAACAACCAGAACCGCCCAGGCCGCGAGACGCCCGATGATGCTTTTCGCGGTCCGACCCCAGCCTGCCCGTGTCGCGGCGATGAAGGCCAGAAGATTGTTGGCGCCGGGCGAGATACCCAGGAGCAGCGCGGCGGGAAGAAACGTCACGAGTTGTTGTATCGTCACCGGATACCTCTTTTCACCACCCCGCCCGCTTGAAGTCAGCTGTTTCTTGCGTCCTCAGCGATGCTACCGCGGTGCGACTACGACTTCCAGACTGCCTGTCGCTGACGTTCTGTTATGGCCTGCGAAAGGCTTCGGAACTGAGTTGTCAGGTGTCGGACAAACCGGCGCGCCGCCGGTTGCGTCGTGCCATCCTTTTTCGACAGCAACCCCAGTTGCCGCCTGGGGTGTTGAATGCGGATTGGCAGGGCGTGGATGCTCTTGGATGGCTGCATGAACACAACCGAGTAAGGCAACACGGTCATGGCATTCGACCCCATCAGAACATTGAGGATAGAGGACAGCGACCCCCCGGAGTAGCTGACCTTGAAGTCGGTCACGCCGATGCTGTTCAACACATCGCGCAGGTCCTGAAAAAGCGGGCTGCCCACCGGCTGCGTGATCCATGGATATTCCGAGATATCCTCCAGCCGCAGGGATCTCTTGCGCACCAGAGGATGACCCGCGCCGCAGGCGATCACGTTTCTGCCCTTCAGAATTGGCTGAAACTCGAATTCGCTTGGCACATCCGCCTCTTCCATCGGGCAAATTCCGATATCGATGGTCCCGGCGGTGATCCCGTCAAGCAAGTCTTTTGCATAGCCATAGCTTTGATCCACGCGCACTTCGGGATGCGCGGATTGAAAGCCCGCAATGACATTCGAGATGACGCCATCCATGAAGATCGGTGTCCCCGCCACCCGGACACTGCCCGCTTGCCCGGAGGTGAACCGATCAGCAATGCTTTGTGCGGCATGGGTGGCGCGGGCGATTGTTCGACCCTCGGCAGCAAGGCGTTCGCACAACTCGGTCGGGCGCAGCGGTCTGCGGCCTTTTTCGAACAGCGGTTCACCCAGACGGGCCTCGAGGTTGGCAACAATCCGCGACAGGCTCGGCTGGGACTTTCCCAGCGCCATGGCCCCCTCGCTCAGACCGCCAGCATCCACGATGGCCGATAGAATATGCAAGTGCCGCGGATCCAGTAACATAACATTATGCTATATTAATTGACCGAAGATTTATCAACATGTCGTTTTTCGTTGGCTAGTCTCATCCCCGAGGAGGCCAGCCCATGTCCGCGGCACTGCATGACATCAACCAGACAGACGGCGTGCGTGTACGTTTTGGCGCGGGGCTGCGCAGGGAGATCGGCGCCGAGGTTGACCGTCTGGGCGCGCGCAGGGCTCTCGTTCTGTCCACCCCGCAACAATGCGACCTTGCGCTGGAGGTCAGCAAACTCCTTGGGGGCCGGGCAACCGGTGTCTACACCAAGGCGGCGATGCACACGCCGGTCGCCGTAACGGAAGATGCATTGGAACACCTCAAGCTGGCGGGCGCAGATTGCCTGATCGCCATCGGCGGAGGTTCGACAATCGGGCTGGGCAAAGCGCTGGCCTACCGAACCGATCTGGCACAGATTGCCGTGCCCACGACCTATGCGGGCAGCGAAGCCACACCGATCCTGGGGCAAACCGAGAAAGGCGAGAAAACCACCCTGAGCAGCTCCAGGGTGCTGCCTGAAGTGATCCTCTATGATCCGGAACTGGTGGCGACTTTGCCCGTGGGCATGACCGTTACTTCCGGGCTCAATGCGCTGGCTCATGCCGCCGAAGCGCTTTATGCCGAGAACCGCACCCCTGAGACGACCCGATTGGCGCTTGACGGCATTCACGCACTGATCGACGGGCTGCCGAGGGTCATGGACGCGCCCGGCAATCTGGACGCGCGCGCCGTGACGCAACAGGGCGCATGGGCCTGCGGGACGGTTCTGGGGCGGGTCGGCATGGCCTTGCATCACAAGCTCTGCCACACCCTGGGCGGATCATTCGATCTGCCGCATGCAGAAACCCACGCGATCATCCTGCCCCATGCGATTGCCTACAATGCGCGCGCGGCAAGGCGCGAACTCGGGCCACTGACGGCAGCCTTGGGTGGTGAGACGCCCGGTATGGCCCTTTATGACTTCGCCAGATCACTCGGCGCGCCCCTGGCCCTGCGGGATCTTGGCATTCAGAAAACCGATCTGGACCGCGCCGCCGCACTCGCGACCCAGAAACCCTATCCCAACCCACAGCCCGTGACGCGGGAAGACGTTCGCGCGCTGCTCCAAGCAGCGTGGGCCGGCAACGCACCGGCATTCTAGACCATCGTGACACGAGGGAGGAACATCATGATCACGCGACGCTCACTTCTGAAAGGATCTGCCGCCACCGGTTTGACCGTGGCCGCAGGCGGCCTTGCCGCGCCTGCCATCGCGCAGGATGCAAAGATCAGGCTGGGCTACGTCAGTCCCCAATCCGGGCCACTTGCCGCATTTTCGGAAGCGGATCAGTTTATCATCGACGGGTTTCTTGGCTCGGACGCAGGTGCGAATTTCGAGGTCATCGTCAAGGACAGCCAGTCGAACCCGAACCGTGCTGCCGAGGTTGCCAAGGAATTGATCCTTGATGACGAGATCGACATGATGCTTGTTTCATCGACGCCCGAGACAACAAACCCCGTCGCCACGACCTGCGAGGCGGAAGAGATCCCCGTGATCTCCACCGTCGCCCCGTGGCAACCCTGGTTCATCGGCCAACAGGGCGACCCCGGCACGTGGGAGCCGTTTGACTACAGTTTCCATTTCTTCTGGGGTCTCGAAGACGTGATTTCCGTATTCACCGCGATGTGGAACCAGCTTGACACCAACAAGCAGGTGGGCGCGCTGTTCCCCAACGACGGCGACGGCAATGCCTGGGGAGACCCGACGGTGGGGTTTCCCCCGGTGCTTGACGCGCAGGGCTATGCGCTGACTGACACCGGGCGTTACCAGAATCTGACGGATGATTTCAGCGCCCAGATCAACGCCTTCAAGGCGGCCAGCACGGAGATTGTGACCGGGGTGCCGATCCCTCCCGATTTCACGACATTCTGGACGCAGGCCAAGCAGCAGGGCTTTACCCCGAAAGCGGCCAGTATCGGCAAGGCGATCCTCTTCCCGCAGGCCGTCGAGGCACTGGGCGATCAGGGGCACAACCTCTCGTCCGAGGTTTGGTGGTCGCCGAACCATCCATTCAACTCGTCGCTTTCCGGCCAGTCCGCGGGAGAGCTCGCGCAGGCCTATTCCGCTGCCACGGGCAGACAATGGACCCAGCCCATCGGTTTCGTGCATGCGCTCTTTGAAATGGCGGCGGACGTGATGGGCCGGACAGGTGACACCGGCGACGCGGATGCTGTGGCCGAAGCCATTGCCGCATCACAGGTGGAGAGCATCGTGGGGCGCATCGCCTTCGACGGGGCGGGCCTGCCACCTTTCGCGGCGCGTAACGTCGCCAAGACACCCCTTGTGGGCGGTCAATGGCGTCTGAAAGACAGCGGCGGCTACGATCTGGTTATCGTGGATAATTCGGACCACCCCGACGTGCCGACGGGCGGGACGATGGAACCGATACTCTGAACTGAGCCGGGTTGCGGCCTCCCGCCCCCGGATCGCCGCGCCCATCAAAGGAACGCCCGACATGACCATGCTCGCACTGAACAACGTCTCCAAAAGTTTCGGCGCCCTGACGGTGACCGACGACGCCAGCTTTGACGTGCCCGAAGGGCAGGCGCTTGGGATCATCGGGCCAAACGGCGCGGGGAAGTCGACGCTGTTCAATCTCATTACCGGGAACCTCAGATCGGATTCCGGATCGATCTGCTTTCAGGGCCGTGACGTCACCCGGGTCTCTGCGATGCAGCGCTGTCTGACCGGCATCGGGCGATCATTCCAGATCCCGCAACCTTTTGAAAAGCTGACGGTATTCGAAAACCTGCTGGTTGCGGCGACCCATGGGCGCAACCAGTCCGAGCCCGAGGTGCGCGATGCCTGCGCGGATGTGCTGGAACGCACCGGGATGCTGCGTCGCGCAAACACGCCTGCCGGCCAGCTGAGCCTGCTGGAACGCAAGCGGCTGGAACTTGCCCGGGCCATGGCGACCGCGCCGAAACTGCTGCTGCTCGATGAAATCGCGGGGGGCCTGACGGAAGGCGAATGCCAGTCCCTGATCGCCACGATCAGGGATATTCACACCCAGGGTGTCACGATCATCTGGATTGAGCATGTGCTGCATGCGCTGACCTCCGTGGTGGAACGGCTGCTGGTGCTTGATTTCGGCAAGGTGATCGGCATCGGCGCCCCGGACGAGATCATGGCCAGCCGCGCGGTGCAGGAAATCTACCTGGGAATCGACGTCTGATGGCCCTGCTCGACACATATGGGCTGACGGCCACATACGGCGATTTCCAGGCGCTCTTCGGTGTCGACATCACCCTCGGCGAGGCCGAGACCATTGCGATTATCGGCGCCAATGGCGCTGGCAAGACCACCCTGATGCGCTCGATCTCCGGCGTGTTGCGAAATGCGCCCGGCATGGTGCAGTTCAACGGACGCGACATCGGCGCGCTGGCGGCGGATGAGATCATGGCGCAGGGCGTCGCGATGGTACCCGAAGGCCGCAAGCTCTTCCCCTCGCTTTCGGTGGAGGAGAACCTGCTGATCGGCACCTATGGTCGCCGGGTCAGCGGGCACTGGTCGCTGGGATCTGTGTACGACCTTTTTCCGATCCTCAAGGACCGGCGTCACAGCCCCGGCACCGCGCTGTCCGGCGGGCAACAACAGATGGTGGCCATCGGGCGCGCCCTGATGTCCAACCCGCGCGTGCTGCTGTGCGACGAGATCAGCCTCGGCCTCGCGCCCGTCGTCATCAAGGACATCTATAAGGCAGTGCCCGCGATCAAGGCGGCCGGTGCCAGCCTGATCGTCGTGGAGCAGGACATCGGGCAGGCCATGGCCGTGGCCGACCGCGTCTATTGCATGATGGAAGGCCGTGTGACCCTGACCGGGGCACCGGACGCCCTGAGCCGCGACGCCATTCACGACGCTTACTTCGGAGCAGGCCAATGATCTGGGTGGATACAGTCGCGCAGGGCATCCTGCTGGGCGGGCTTTATGCGCTCTTTGCCGCCGGGCTGAGCCTTGTGTTCGGGATCATGCGTCTGGTGAACCTGGCCCACGGGGACCTGATCGTCGTCGGGGCCTATCTGATCCTTTTGCTCGTGACGCTTCTGGGTTTGCCGCCCTTTCTGGCCGCGCTGGTCGCCATGCCGCTGATGTTCGCGCTTGGCTGGGGTTTGCAGAAGTTTCTGCTGAACCGGACACTGGGTGACGACATCCTGCCGCCCCTGCTGGTCACCTTCGGTCTGTCGATCGTGTTCCAGAACGCACTGCTTGAAGGGTTCTCCGCCGACAGCCAGCGTTTGCCGACCGATGCATTGACCACCGCCTCGGTTGCGATCGGCCCGCTGAACCTCGGCGTCATGCCCTTGCTGACTTTCGCATCTGCCGTTGCGGTGATTGTGGGGCTGAACCAGCTGTTCTACCGTACATCGCTTGGGCGCGCCTTTCGCGCCACCTCGGACGACCCGGTGACCGCCAGCCTTATGGGCATCAAGCCCGCCAGTATTTTCGCAACAGCCACGGGCATCGCGCTGATCATCGTCACCATCGCGGCGCTCTATCTAGGGCTGCGGGCAAATTTTGATCCGAATATCGGACCCGCGCGCCTGATCTACGCCTTCGAGGCGGTCATCATCGGTGGCCTTGGCTCGCTGTGGGGGACGCTTCTGGGCGGCATCATCATCGGCGTCGCGCAAACCGTCGGCGCGGCGATCAACCCCGAGTGGCAAATCCTGGCCGGGCATCTGGCCTTCCTCGCGGTATTGCTTGTGCGTCCGCGCGGCCTGTTTCCAAGGGCGAACGATTGATGACGACCTATGCTGTTCATACCCGCACCCGTGCGTCCAACGCGGCCGCCATCCTGCTGATCGGGCTGGTCGCGGTCCTCGTGGCGCTGCCGTTCTTCGCCGGGCGCAGCACCATCCAGGATATGTTTTTCATCCTGACCATGCTGGTGCTGGCGCAATTCTGGAACCTGCTGGCCGGGTACGGCGGGCTGGTCAGTATCGGGCAGCAGGCGTTTGTCGGCATGGGCGCCTATGCGCTATTTGCCGCGGTGATCCTCGGGGGCCTGGATCCGGTGCCCTCGATCCTGCTGGCAGGCGTGGCAGCACTGATCATCTCCATTCCCACCGCTTTCTTCGCCTTCCGCTTGCAGGGCGCGTATTTTGCCATTGGCACATGGGTGATCGCCGAGGTATTCCGGCTGTTCGTCGCCCAGTGGAAAACGCTGGGCGGCGGCACCGGCACCTCGCTGCCGCGGTCCGCCACCAAGGACATGTGGTTCGTCGACGCGATCACGGTCTTGCTTGACGTGAAATCCTCTGCCGCGCGCGATATCCTCGCCTACTGGCTGGCGCTCGCGCTGGCGCTGGTGACCATCGGTGGTATCTACTGGCTGCTCAGGACCCGGCGCGGGCTGGCACTTGCCGCCATTCGCGACAACACCGAGGCGGCGAAGTCCGTCGGCGTTGATGCGGGCCGCATGAAGTGGCTGGTGTTCCTGACATCGGGCTTTGGCACCGGCCTCGCAGGCGGGCTGATCTATATGCAAAAGGCACGCATTTCGCCCGATGCCGCCTTCAGCGTGACCGACTGGACAGCCTATGTGATCTTCATCGTCGTGATCGGCGGCATCGGCACCATTGAGGGGCCAATCCTTGGCGTGCTGATCTTCTTTGCCCTGCAATCGCTTCTGGCGGATTTCGGCAGCTGGTACCTGATGACGCTGGGCGGGCTGGCCATCGTGATCATGCTAATTGCACCACGTGGTCTCTGGGGGCTGATCTCCGAGCGCACCGGCATTCATCTCTTTCCCATTCGCCGCCGCCTCACGGGCGGCAAGCTCGACCAACTGGAGGATTAATCATGGCCGACATCACCACAGACGTGCTTATTATCGGGACCGGTCCCGCAGGATCCTCGACGGCGGCGCTCCTGTCCTCCTACGGGGTGGAGAACATGGTCATCAACCGCTACCGCTGGCTGGCCAACACGCCGCGCGCGCATATCACAAACCAGCGCACGATGGAGGTGCTGCGCGATCTGGGGCGCGAGGTCGAGGAGGAGGCCTACATGCACGCCGCCGCACAGGAACTGATGGGCGAAAACGTCTTTTGCGAAAGCCTGGCGGGTGAAGAGATCGGGCGCATGAAAAGCTGGGGCACGCATCCCTTGTCCAAGGCGGAACACCTGCTGTCGAGCCCGACCTTCATGAACGACCTGCCGCAGACCTTCATGGAGCCACTGTTGTTCAAAACCGCCTGCGCGCGCGGTACGCAGCCACGGATGAGCACGGAGTACCTGCGCCACGAACAGGATGCCGAGGGCGTGACCACCACCTGCCTCGACCGCCTGTCAGGCAAGGAATTCACCATCCGGTCAAAGTACCTTGTGGGCGCCGATGGCGGCAATTCGCTGGTGGCCGAGAACGAGGGGCTCAAGATTGCCGGACAGATGGGTGTGGGCGGCTCGATGAACATCCTGTTCCGCGCGGACCTGTCGAAATACGTCGCCCATCGCCCGTCGGTGCTTTACTGGGTCATGCAGCCGGGTGCGAATGTGGGCGGGATCGGCATGGGGCTTGTACGGATGGTGCGCCCCTGGCACGAATGGCTGATTGTCTGGGGCTACGACATCAACGAACCGGCACCCGTGGTGGACACGCAGATGGCCACCGATGTGGCCCGCCAGCTTGTGGGCGATCCGGATTTGCAGATCGACCTGATCAGCGCCAACACCTGGACGGTCAACAACGCCTATGCCGAGAAGATGAGCCAGGGTCGTGTGTTCATCATGGGCGACGCGGCACACCGGCATCCCCCGTCGAACGGGCTGGGCTCCAATACCTCGATCCAGGACGCCTTTAACCTCGCGTGGAAGCTGGCGGCGGTCGTGAAAGGACAGGCCGGCCAGGGACTGCTGGACAGCTACACCACCGAACGCGCGCCCGTCGCCAAACAGATCGTGACCCGGGCTAACCAGTCCATCGCCGAATTCGGGCCGATCTTCGACGCCCTTGGGATGACCGGCGGCACGAATTATGATGTCATCAAGGCCAATATGGACGCGCGCTGTAACACCACTGCACAGGCCGAAGAACAACGCGAGGCGCTGCGTCAGGCCATCGCCTTCAAGAAGTACGAATTCGATGCCCATGGTGTTGAAATGAACCAGCGCTACAAATCCGATGCGGTGGTCACGGACGGTCAGATGGAACCTGACTTCGCGCTGGACGCCGATCTGCATTACCAGCCGACAACATGGCCTGGTGCGCGCCTGCCGCATGCGTGGCTCTTTGATGCCGGCGGCAACAAGCATTCGACCCTCGATCTGGCAGGCCACGGGGTATTCACGCTGTTCACCGGGCTGGGTGGCAAACCGTGGGCCGATGCCGCAGCCAAGATCGGCAAGGAGATGGGCGTGACAATCGAGGCTCACGTGATCGGCCCCCGGCAGGAATACATCGACCATGTCGGCGACTGGGCGCGCGCGCGCGAGGTCGGCGATGCGGGCTGCGTGGTGACCCGCCCCGATCAGCACGTATGCTGGCGGCACGAAGGGTTGGCGGAAGAGCCTGAAACTGAACTGCGCCGCGTATTCACGCAAATTCTGGCCAAGTGAGGGTATCATGACCGAAACAGGGTATTTCACCGAAGAAAATTCCGCCGAGGTGGTTACCAGCCGCAATGCCGACGCCAAGGACGCCAGACTGGCGGAGGTGATGGACAGTGTCGTGCGCCATCTGCACGCGGCGGTAAAAGAGATCGAGCCCACTCAGGAAGAATGGTTCGAAGCCATCCGGTTCCTGACCGAGGTCGGGCACATGTGTAACGACTGGCGGCAGGAGTTTATCCTTCTGTCCGACGTCACGGGTGTCTCGATGCTGGTAGACGCGATCAACAACCGCAAACCCACGGGCGCGTCTGAATCGACGGTGCTTGGCCCGTTTCATGTGCCCGATGCGCCGGAATTGCCAATGGGATCAGACATCTGCCTTGACCAGAAGGGCGATCCTATGCTGGTCAAAGGCCGTATTCTCGACGCCAGTGGCGCGCCGATCAACGCGGTCAAGATCGACGTCTGGCAGGCCAATGACGAAGGGTTCTATGATGTGCAGCAGAAGGGTCTTCAGCCCGATTTCAACCTGCGCGGCGTGTTCCGCACCGGGCCGGACGGCAGCTATCACTTCAAGGGGGTAAAGCCGAAATTCTACCCGATCCCGGACGACGGACCCGTGGGGCAGATGCTGACCAGGCTGGGGCGTCATCCCTACCGGCCCGCACATCTCCACTACATTCTGGAGGCCGACGGGTTCGAAACGCTGATTACCCATATTTTCGACCCGGATGACCCTTACATCCATTCCGATGCGGTCTTCGGTGTGAAGAAGAGCCTGCTGGCGAAGTTCGACCTGATCGACGATCCCGCGCGCATCGCAGCGGCGGGGTTTGACAGACCCTATTACGAAGTCGTGCACGATTTCGTGCTGGCTCCTGAAACATGATCCGGCCCCGCCTTTGCGCATGCCCGGGTGCCGAGCCGACAGCACAAGGCAGCTCATGGAACAGCGCCAGCATGCCGCCCAGATCGCGCGATTTATCCTCGCAGGCAAGGTGGTAGGCCAGCACATCCGCGCCGAGCTCAACAATGCCAGGGCATGGCCCGAAGATGGCAACGACGTCGAGTTCTCTCGCAACAAGGGGATCGAAGGTTCAAAGCCCTTTGCATTGACGCACTCGATCATGCCCGACATAGCTGACAACCGCGTGACGTCGGCAGAAGGTAACGAGGTTTCGATTTGGGAGATCCACAGCAACCTTCAAAAGCACGGCATTTCAGGCAAAAAATGACTTGAGCCAGTACCGAAAGATTCTCCGATCAACCCTCGACAAAATCACAAATGTGCTTGGCACGGATACCGAGCTACTGGTGTTCACGGCCATACCGGTTTCGTGCGCTGTTGGGTTCGGTGGGTTTTGGTAACCAAAGGTTCATCCCAGCATGGGTTTATTCGACCAACGAAAGGCCTCGACACTGTTGAAACGCTTGCAATGTGAACGCGGTGTCGGCTCGTTTCTGCCAAGTGTCAGTTTGCAGGGCTGACTGTCTGAGAGGATCGCACATGTTGCCAGCTAGCCCTTGTCAATATCAGTACTGCCCGGCGCCGGGGGCGGCTGCTCAACTCAAGCACTGCGGCGGTCGCGATTGACTGACTTCTGGAGGAAGCGCCTCAGCGTGCGTTGTCTTGATCAAGGACTGCTACGGCCAATCCGTTCAGGCCATCTCCTTTCCCGATCTTGAGATCATAATTCGTGATTTCGAACCACGTTTCAGCCCGGCGCGTTGTTTGCGAGAACGATTGCGGCTCTGTCCCAAAACGTCAGTTTATGGTCTACAATCTTGGATCAACGGGTTCACTTTCCAGCGCAAGCACCGCCAATGCACACTCATGCACCTTGCACAGCGGAAGCCCGTCCACAAAACGGTGCAACCCTTCGAAACCAAGCTTAAACTCCCTTTCGGCAAGCGAGAATTTACGTCCAAGTCCCCGTTGGCGGAGGCGCTCGATATTCTCGGGCAGGTCATAGTCGGGACCATAAATTATCCGAAGATAATCGCGCCCGCGCACCTTCATTGCCGGTTGGATCATACCTTTGTCGCCACGCAGGGAAAATGCGTTGGGCTTGAATACCAGCCCCTCTCCGCCGCTGCCGGTGTGTGTCGTCCACCATTTGACAACCGCGTCACGATCAGCCTCGCTATCCAGGTTAATTCGTTTCCAGCCGGTCGTTTGCAGGATCGGATCGGCTTTGGCCAGCTTGCCCAGTGTTTCCATGTGCCAGGTATGAGGCTGATCAGCATGGACGTTGCCTTCGGTCGCCAGGATGTGAAACGGTGCAATGCGATAGTCTTCGATGCTGTCCGCGTCCCAGCAGTATCCATCAATTGTCTGCCCCATCAGTTCCGCGTTGGAAAACTGAGTTTCAGTGCGTGAGCGAAGCGCTTTCAGCCCCTCAAGTTTCCCGGCTTTTGCGATTGCCTCCAGCAGCGCCAAAGCAGATGATTTTGCTGCTGCCACAGTTGGTAGATATTGCCGTTTGAGCAAGTCCTGTGCCTTGGCGGACCAAGGCATGAGTTCTGCGTCAAGTAGAACCCAATCGGTATGAAGCTCTTCCCACAGGCCTGCTGATTGCATCGCTTTTCCCATCCGCGCAACAACTGCAGCTTCTTCGGCATCATCTTTGAAGAATGGGCGTCCAGTGCGTGTATAGATCACACCAGCTTTGCTGTCTTCCACGCCAAACCGGGCCTGGGCTGCGGCCGCGTCCCTGGCGACCACCAGCAAGGCACGCGACCCCATGTGTTTTTCTTCGACAACCAAGTCCGTCACACCCCGGCTGGCAAAATGATCCATCGCCTGATCGGGATGCTCCAGGAACGGGCCTTCTGTAGCCGTCGGGCACGCAGCCATTGTCGGAGGCAGGTAGATCAGCCACCGTGGATCGACAGCAAATCTGCTCATGACCTCCAGCGCGGCAAGGCTGTTTTCCTCGGGGATCTGCAAGGTGGATTTGAACCGGGTTTCGATTCGCATCTTGGTTGCATAATCGTCGAAATAGAGCAGGCGGTCATGGTCCTGTTGCGCGGAAAGGGATTGACTTGCATCCAAAGGTTTTGCCGGAACCGCGTATTGGGTTTTCGCCGGGACAGAAACAGTTTCCCGCTCAGGCCAGCGCAAGGCTGTCAGTTTGCCGCCAAAGACGCACCCTGTGTCGATACACATCGTATGATTCAGCCATTCGACCTCAGCCATCGGCGTGTGACCAAAAACGACATCCGCTTTGCCACGGTAATCTCGCGCCCATTCTAGGCGCACAGGCAAACCAAATTCGTCGACCTCGCCGGTTGTTTCTCCGAACATGGCGAAGTCGCGTACGTGACCAGAGCCGCGCCCGTGCATCTCTTCTTTCAGTCCGGCATGGGCAATGACCAGCTTGCCATCGGCCAGCCAGGCATGAGAGCGCAGATCCCAGATGAAATCCGAAACCTTCTTGCGGAACGCCTCCGAAGTTTTTTCAAGCTCGGCAACTGTCAGGTCCAGCCCATGGGTCTGCGTCACGCTGCGGCCCTTCAACCATTTGTTCAGTTTGAAGTCGTGATTGCCGATCACACAACGGCCAGAACCTTCATCGCACATGCCCATCACGAGCCGCAACGCATCCAGATTGCGTGGACCACGATCGGTAATGTCGCCAACAAAGAACGCAATGCGGCCCTCCGGATGGCGGGCGCGGATCAAGTCTTCGGAATCGGCTTTAAACGGATCGACCGAGTATCCGAGTTCTCCGAGCAGTTCGGTCAGTTCCTCAAAGCAACCATGGATATCACCGATAATGTCGAAAGGACCATGATCGGCGCGGTTGTCCGTCCAGAGGGGCTCGCGGGTAATCTCCAGCGCGTTCACTTCCCCGGGGGATTTCATGATCTGGACCTGGCGGAAGCCTTCCTTCTGCAGACCACGCAAACCACGCTTGAGTGCCTTTGCATGATTGCGCGTCACGTGTTCGCCAAAGTCCCGGTTACAGCGGTTCTGATTGCGTTCATGGCAAATCTTCGGATCGATATCGAGCACCAGCGCCACGGGAAGTGCATGATATTTGCGCGCCAGTTGCACAAGCTTTGCCCGATCCTCGCGTTTCACCGACGTGGCATCAATTACCGTCACCAGTCTGCGCTTTAGACGAATGGCTGCGGTGTGGTTGAGCAGATCAAAAGCATCGCTTGTCGCAGCAAGATCGGTCTCATCGTCCGAGACAATGGCGCGACAGGCATCCGAAGACACGATTTCAGTTTCGAGAAAGTGCTTTCGTGCAAAGCTGGACTTACCTGAGCCGGTGGCGCCGATCAGGACAACAAGCGAGAAATCCGGGATGGCAATCTTGGTCATACGGCACTTCCTTCAAAGCTCTCACCGCTTACGATCGAACGCAACATCTCGTCACCCTCGGTCATCAAGTCCGGCCGATCATCTCGTTTTGCCACGACCTCAGCCCAGGCAATCTGATCGTAGATGAATGCATCAATCATCGGGATACGTGCGCCACGCCCTATTTCCTTGGCGGCGGATTTCAAGACCAATAGCCGATCAATGTGCGCGACGAGTTCTTGATCCAGAAACTGACCGTCAACAAGCGCCTGCAGGTTCATCGGCGGTTGAACCGAGGGATTTTGCCTGATCCACGAAATCGCCAGAGCGGGCCGCAGGATGTAGAAGTATTTTTTCAAAGACACATCGGAGTTATCCCCGACATGGCTGTCCCACTGTTTTACCGCCAAGTTACGATAGTGATGAACACAGGATTCACCAAACGTCGTCTTGTCGGCAAATCGGATCAGACGGTCGCACACTGCATCGTTCCACCGATACCGGATCGGGCTCGACAGCCATTCCAACATCACGGGGTTGGGCTTGATCAGCAAGCCAAGCGCCTTTCGAATGTCCCAGCCATTGATGTCCCAATCCCCTTCGATGGGCAGTTCAATGACGTCTCGACCCGGCTCGATACTCAGGTACCAGTCAGGCTGGTGCGTATAAACAAACCGCACATCGAAATCGCTGTCAGGTGACGGAAATCCCCAGGCCCGGCTACCGCTTTCGATGGCGAAGAGGATGCGCACGTCATGATCGGCCTCCAATGCAGTCAACTTGGATTGGATCACCGCCTCGATATCCGGCGCAACAGACGGGGTGAATGCAGGCAGGCTCATGTAGTACCCTCCTGTTTGAACACTGCCATCTGCGATGGGCCACCATGAGTTTCATCCTCAGGGCCCAAGGGCGCGAAGCTGACGACGTAGCCATGTTCGCTGGCCACGGTGTTGGACCAGGTTTCAAATTCCGCGCGGGTCCACTCAAACCGATGATCGGGGTGGCGCATCTTGCCATCCTCCAGTCCTTCGAACAGCACATTGTATTCCCTGTTGGGCGTCGTCATCACCACCATGCGAGGGCGGGCATCGGCAAAGAGTGACAGAATAAGGGCCGACAGGCGGTGCGGTTCGATATGTTCGATCACCTCGACCAGCGTTGCCGCGTCAAATCCCTGCCAGCGCCGGTCCCCATATGTCAGGCTGCCCATCTGCAGTGATATCCGCTCCTTCATGGCGTCCCCGGCCTGATGTAGCCGCAGCTTGCGATGCGCCGTTTCCAGAGTTCTTACGGACGGATCCACACCAACAATCCGCGTCAGCCCTCGCTCCCTGATGAGCCGCGACATCAGCTTGCCTTCACCGCATCCCAGATCGAGGACCGACGTGACATGGTGCTGTTTTAGCACCTCGGCCACGGTATCCAGTCGCAAATCATGCAGGCGCATGGGCTTTTCAAGCTGCTCTTCCGGTTTCAGCTTCGGGGCGTCTTCTGGTTCCTCTTCCTGCGGGGCTGTCTCTTCGAGGCGGGCAAGAGCCATGTTCATCAGTGACCTGCGGTGCTTCAATGCGCGGCGCGTTATGAGCTCTTTGTCCGGATGATCGGACAACCATCCTTCACCCTTGGCCAGAAGCTTGTCTATTTCTTCTTCGCTCACGTAGTAGTGTTTGAAGTTATCAAGGACGGGAAAAAGCACATAAAAATGCCTGAGAATGTCAGCGAGACGCAGTGTTGCGGACAGACGCAGATCGACGACCTGTTCTTCGCCAATCTCTGACGGAGAGAGAACGGAGTAACCCAAAGGCTCGAACAGCCGTTTTACCAATTCCAAGTCACCCGAAAGGGCAACAGGCACAACACGGATTGAGAACGGCAGGGCACGGTCGGCCAAGGCCTGCCGGTCCTTGGATTTTCCAGCCATCGTCTGGGCAAAGGCTCGTCCCATCGCAACCGACAGAAAAGAGCTCGCGACAAAAGGTCGGTTGTTCACGTATTGCGCCAACAAACCATCGCTATGCTGGTTTTTCCCCCGCACCAGACCAACTGGATCGACATCGAGATGTAGTACCGCCGTTGTGCACTCACGCGAATTCTCGGGATAGAAAATAGTGACTTCGCCAGCCGACGTTTCCCGCGCATGCACGTGGTCAGGATGCTTGTGCAGCAAAAAGCCCAGGTCACTCGCGGCGTAGTCGGCATCAGTGGGCGCGGTAAGGGTGATTTCGATCTGCATAATAAGCTCAATCAAGAACGTTTTGATATGTAAGGCATAAATGCCAATCTGGTCGGAAAGAAGGCAGCCACAGTCGATGTGTATTTGGGGTTGGAACCCAATGCCCGCCCAAGAGATAGGTGGAAAAGGTCGCCGGCGACTACCGGCGGCCTTTCTTCTTATTTAGCCAGAACGGCGGTACATCACCCGCCATGATACAGCCATAGGGGTCGATGTAGTCTTCGATCTCGGCCAGATCGAAGGATTTGATCTGGGCAACCACATTGTCGGCGTTTTTGTAGCTCGACGGCAGTTCCGAAGCGTCCACGCCACCGGCATGAAATCGCACGTCCAGACCTTCTGTTTCCGCCTTCAGCATCTGTTCGGGTGTGACCGATCCCATCCGGCGTTTGTGTTCAGACCGCGAGAAATTGCGCCCCGCACCGTGCGGGCTGAAGCCCAAACCATGGTCGGCGTCCTTACCGCGCACGACAAGCACCGGCTCGGACATGTTCAGGGGAATTAGTGTGAGCCCCGTTGCATCTGACGCATACCCATCCCAGGCAGGCGTCGCCCCTTTGCCGTGGTAATAGATATCGCCGCGTTTGAAGACGAAGTTGTGCTCGTTCCAGAACCGCTCGCCCACGTCGCCCAGGCGCGCGGCCTCGACTGTCGCCTGGTGGATGGCATTGTGGTTGGCCTTGGTCCATTTGCGAATGAGTTGCAGTGCATCCCAATAATCGCGACCCTCTTCGGTATCTGCCGGGATCCAGGCGTTCTGTTTCGCGGTCTCGGGCGACAGTTGCTTGCGGAACTTTTCAGCCACATGCAGCCCGTGTCTATAGAGAACGGCCCCTGGCCCCCGCGACCCGTGATGGGTCACGATCGCCGTACGTCCGGTCTTGCGCGAGCGTCCGACAAACAGAAAATGGTTTCCGTCACCCTGAGTGCCCATATGCTCCTGCGCCATGCGCAACGACTTCGGGTTGTCCAGAAACGGATTTTCCCGGAACGCATCCATCAGATTTAGCGACGTTGTGAACCGCTTGCCCTGCGGGCGCCCGCCTGGGCCGAAATGCGTAACCGACTGTGCTGCGTCCAGCACAGCCTTCGGGTCGGCGTTTCCCAAATCGGAGATCATGACGGAGCAGCAGATGTCAGCCGAATGCATCCCCGGATGGATCGCATTGCGCGCAGCTACCACGCCACCAACCGGGATCGTGCCAACAGGCCCGGCTGGGCAGGCATCCGGCATGATGGCGCCGGCAGCGATTGTGGGTGTACGCATCAACGCCTTCATGGTTTCGCGCACTTTGGAGAGGTTGTCATCTTCGTCCGGATGGCCCACGTCGATGTTTTCGTAAAACGGCACTTCGCCGGGGGCGCGCAAATCCATCGTGACCGGCGCGGGCGGGATTTCTCCTTCCAGTTCCTGCCGGATACGCATCAGCCCAAACCCATCGGCGCGCATTTCATTGGCCCGCGCCAACAGCGCTGGGAATTGCTTGCCGGGGCGGTGCCCCCAATCTTTCAAATGCGTCCCGGTCACTGGGTAGCTTGTATTTTCGTCACTCATCATTCTATCTCACTCTAACGGCAGTCGCGGCGACAAGAGGTTGGCGAAACAATTTTCAACTGCTCTGCCTACCTGAGCTACATCGCGGGAAGCGATGGCGGGCCTCGAACCCGCGACCGATTGATTCATGTAGTTCCACCGGCATTCGCCGTGACTGTTTGGGGCCGGAGGACAAGAAGTTCGTGAGAGGCCTTTCGGCGGTCGTTTCAAGCGATGTACTCCCACGGGCATTCCCCCGGATCTTTCCTTTCGTATTTTGGCTCGGCTGGCAGGGATCGAACCTGCGACATCCTGATTAACAATCAGGCGCTCTACCGCTGAGCTACAACCGAATATGTGGAGTCGCGGCGACAAGGGGTGAAGAAACAGGTGGGAGGCCCGCCCCGCATCCGAATGAACAGATGCGTTTGCCATCTGGGCGCAGGCAAGGAGGGGAGTTGAACCCGCTCGACCTGTTCCGGTTTGGTGCCATGTAGTTCCTTCGGCATTCGCCGAGATGTTTCGCGTTTAATGCAGACGTGGCGGTATAAGGTCCCGCCCATGCCAGAGAGCGCCCGCAAGAGTCACGGAGTCGGATCGCCAAGTTCCTCTGATCGTGCCCCCGCCAAGCCAGCATTAAACGCGATGTTCGTTCCTCTTTGTTTCGTTTCGGATGGGTCCGGCGGACAAGTCTGATTGTGAGACGGTGACATTACCTAAAAATGTAGTCCCACAGGCATTCCGCCTGACCCTTTCTTTTACACGTCGATCTTCTCGATCTCGCCAACCCAGTGGTCCGGGCCGGTCTGACCGCAGGCAAAGCCCGCGATCTGGTCAAAGACCGCATCCGAGAAGCCACCGACATTCAGCACGTCTTCGCGCGTCTGCGCTTGCGTGGTCCCGTAAGGCGCGATGTCGATGCAGACCAGTTTGGCCATCGGGTTGCGACGCTCAATCACTTCCCACTCTTTCAACATCGCCGTCCCCTGACCGCCGTTGCGGGCATCCAGCCACGATTGGTTGTCCGAGACGAACACCACCAGATCAGGTGACCTGCCACGCTCATTCAGCCATTTCAGCGGCGCGGAACAGTTTGTCCCACCGCCCGCCAGATCGGCCAAACGCTCGGCGTTCGTCAGGATCGTATCGCGCGGCTCCAGACGTACATCGCGCACGCCGAAATCGAACGGCAGAACCTGGCACCCACGGTTCACACGCTGGAATGACGCGGCCACAAGTGCTGCTACATCCACATGGCGCACGACCGAGGTTGCCCCCGGGCGATACCCGGTCACAGCCCGGGTCATCGACCCGGATACGTCCGGGCAGATCACAACCTGACCCGCGATCTTCGGCACGTTTTGCACCGCGATTTCCATCGCATCATACAGGGCGTCCACGATCGGGCGTGGCATCTCGCTGTTCACGTTCTGCGCCGCCACCATCAGCTGGTACGGAAACGCACGTGCCTTGGCTATCGCCTCGGGGTTACGCAGCAATGCCGCCACGTGATCCACGTTCTTGGTCACGCCGAAAACGCCGTGACGTTGAAACGTATTCAGGTTCTGGCGCACCATCTGCCACGAGCCCTTGCGCGCGATCCGCGCCCAATGTGCCGAGGACAGATCCAGCTGCGTCAGCATCTGGAACGGCACATCAGGCACCGGACCCTTGCCGGTTTCTTTGAACGCCATCCAGTCTTGCACCGCCTGCGGCAATAGAGACAGGTCGCATGGCCGCCCGACAATCCAGGCAAAGAGGGCTTCGCGCTCGGCCGACGCCGGTTTCGGGTGCACCATCTTGATTACGTCCGCCAGAGACGGGTCGTTACCGATATTGGCATTCAGGATCGCCAGGTCAGGCGCGGTATTCAGCCAGTTCTGCACCATAGCCTTGGGGGCAGAACCCAGTGATTTACGACCAGTCTGGCCAGAACGGACAACCTGTACAAAAGTCCTCAGCATCTTGCCGTTGTTGACCAAATGGGCAAACACCGCACGGAACAGGACCGGATCACGCCGAGCCAGAACAGCCAGCAACACGACAGGCATATCTTTCATGTAGCCCGAACGGCGGGCATAGATGGCCGCTTGCGCCAGATAGCGCGGGTCAACGGATTCGGCCACGTCCAGAACATATTCCAGTTCTTCCTGCGGCGACTGATAGAACATACCCCCGAAAGTGCCGGTAACAGCGACCTGCGCCAGGGCATGGGCATCGGAGTAAGCGTAGGCCGGTGCCGCGTGGGCATTTCTTGCAGTCGCTTTCGGCAGCAACCGGCCTTTGATCGATGCAAACACGGATTTGTTCGCCATTTCTTCGTTCCTCATTAGTTCGTGAAGACGTTTTGACATGGCTGATGTCAGAAAAAGACAGAAAACGCGTTTTCGGCTAGCATATTATAAATAAAGGATAAATCGATGCTTCGAGACATATTGCTCCCTCAGATACTATCTTTTAGTATAGTGAATTATATAACTGGATAATCATATGAAAAACGTTGTGATTGGCTTTCTTGGCACCCAGCTCGACATGGGGAAGAAACGCCGGTGGAAGCCGACGCTAAGCCTTGTCAGTCACGACCACTTCAAGGTGGATCGGCTCGAGATACTTTTTGACATGCGGTTCAATCGTCTTGCCAAGCGGGTTCAGCGCGAGATCAAGGAAGCGTCGCCTGATACAGAGGTTCTGCTTCAGCAGCTTGACCTGAATGACCCGTGGGATTTTCAGGAAGTCTATGGCAAGCTTTTCGACTTTGCCCGTTCCTATGGATTTGACGATGACCGCGAACGGTATCACGTGCACCTGACCACGGGAACGCATGTGGCTCAGATTTGCTGGTTTCTGCTGACGGAAAGCCGCCACGTTCCTGCCCATCTGATCCAAACCGGCCCACCGGGGCCGGAGGAGGAAACGCCAAAGTTTGACGTCATTGACCTTGATCTAAGTCGCTACAACGCATTGCAACAACGGTTTGACCAATTGTCGCGTGAGCATAGCGATCAGTTGAAAGGGGGGATCAAGACACGAAACCTGGCATACAACGATCTGATCGACCGAGTTGAGCTTGTCACCAGCAACTCTGACGAACCCATCCTTCTGCTCGGAGAAACCGGCACGGGAAAGACGGAGCTGGCCGAGCGCATTCACAGCCTCAAGCTTGATCGGCGCCGCATCAAGGGCCGCCTCGTCCATGTGAACTGCGCGACATTGAATGGGCCCGATGCCATGGCAACACTGTTCGGCCAGCGCCGTTCCTACCTTGGGGCTGCAGGGACCGAGCGGAGCGGCTTGCTGCGCGAGGCTGATGGCGGACTACTGTTTCTGGATGATGTCGACGAACTGAATCCCAACATGCAATCGGTCTTGCTACATGCGATCGAAACCGGGCGCTTCTATCCGCTGGGTTCTGACCACGAAATCTCAAGCCGATTTCACCTGATTGCCGGTGCAAACCGTGATCTGCGCAGCTTGACCGCCTTGGGACACTTTCGCCAAGACCTGCTGGCCCGCTTGAACACATGGAGCTTTACCTTGCCTGCCCTGCGCACCCGCCCCGAGGACATAGAGGCAAATCTGCTACACGAGCTGGGTCGATGCGAAAGGGATCTGGGCACACATGTTGGTTTCAACGCCAATGCCCGTGAGAATTATCTGGACTTCGCAAAAGACCCCGCAACACGTTGGCCGGGAAACTTCCGGGACTTCTCCAGCTCGATCCGTCGGCTGTGTACGCTTGCACCACGGGGTCGGATTACGAGGCCGATGGTCATAACTGAAATCCAGACGCTTCAAGCGGATTGGAAATCGGCTCAGTCCAATGATGATTTCAAGCTGGTTGCTGATGTGATGGGCGATGCGGTGTCTGATGTGGACCCGTTCGACCTTGTGCAGTTGGCACAGGTGATCCGGATCTGCCGAAATTCTTCAAGCCTGAGTGCCGCTGGGCGCACCCTGTTTGCCGTGTCACGAAGCAAACGCAAAACCCAGAATGATGCGGACAGGTTGAGGAAATATTTGGGTAAGTTCGACTTGGAATGGGGCGCGATATAGTTAAACGGGCGCAAGCATTTTCAAGGCTACTTGCCAGCTCATTCTGCTGCAATATCTTGCGGACGGCATTCAAGCCCTGAGGCTTGCGCAGCTGCATATGGATCGGCGCTGTTGGCCAAAAGCCAACCCTGTATCTGGGCGGGGCTGTGTCTTTGTTCCCCCAACCTCCGTTCGAATGCCCCGGCCAAGTCGCGTTCACCGGGGAAGAAACGTTCAAAAAATCGACGCGCCGTTGCTGCGCTCACCAATCCAAGCTCGGTGTGCACATCGGCGCGGCCGGGGCGGATGAGGGCCGGGTCCAGTCTTTCCTTGTGGTTCGTGGTCATGACCAAGGCACGACCCTCCTGAGCTGCGACGCCATCGATGGCATTGAGCAAGCCCGAGAAGCTGACGCCCGAGCGTTTTTCCCCGCCTTCGCGTTGTGTGAAAAGGGCGTCTACATCTTCGATTGCGATCAGCGACCCCTTGGGGGCACAGATCATCGCTTCACGCAGATCATCGTCCGTCTGTGTAGCACGCCCGATATCCAGCGTGGCGATATCCAGTGACAATTCAGACGCCAGCGCGCGAATGACGCTCGACTTGCCCGTGCCCGGCGGACCGTGAAACAGATACCCCCGCCGCCATGGAACACCGCGTTCAGCGTACCAGTTTCTGGCGCCATAAAACCATCGCATGTCGTCCAGCACAATCTCGATACGGTCATCATCCACCAGCACCGTGTCGACGGAACGGCGCGGGACATCGCCGACATGATCCCACCAATCTCCTTTCAGAACATGGAGGCCGGGGCCGATCCGGTCCCTGGTTTGGGCAATCTCCCGCCCCTCGGTGATCCAAACAAGAATGGTCTGCACCTTCCCGAGCAAAACAGTGACATGCAGCACTTCCATAGGGCGTTGATTCTGAGCGGCTCCGACTTTCGATTTTTCGTCAATATCACGCTCCAGACGGCAGAGCTTTCCACGCCAGAAGAACCAATGCCGACCCGGAGCAGGCGCATAGCCTTTCGTGCCGCGCGCCCATTTGCCGTCCGTCATACGAACATGACGGGAGCGGGACAGAATGCTGTTTTGCTCCATCCAGATGCAAAGGTGGCGATAGGCAGCACTGCGGTTGTCGAGCGTCAGACTGACCCACACGCGCCGATTGACGGCTTGATAGAGAGCAAGCAGCACGGCCCGCAAAAAAGCCGCCGCGACCCCGAAAGCCCCGAGCGCTAGACCGCCAGCGAAGAAATCACTTGCGAGGGCGTTGGACAGGAATTGGTCGAGCACTTCCATCCTAACCTATCTTGTCTTCGCAAAAATTGTGACCGTTGAAAACCCGCACCGGGTTGCCGCGCCCCAATATGTGCCGCAGCCGATATCGTTGCCGATGAGCTGCGGAAAAACACGATCCAAAAAAACCGCACGACCAACCGGCCCGTATTTGCCGGGATGCAAATCAGGAAAGGCCGCGATTTTTTGCACGCCGGTCCAGCCGGCAATTTCTTCAAGTTGCGCTTCGGCCCGTCCTTCGATCCAGGCCGCAGGTGTATAGAATTTTGTGATGATGCCGTCGCTGGACACAGCGGACGCGCGACCACCCAAGACAGGGTTGCCCATGTGATAGTTCCCAAAAACGTATGTAGAGACGCCAACGGCGAGCCGGCGAACTGGATCAAACCTGATCTGATTTCAGCTTAGGTGTTGATCGGCCCTGGAAGGGCAAAATGACGAATATTCATATGTGTCCCTTTTCTGTGTGGGGTTACGATTTGGGTCCTATGGACCAATTGGAGACCGTCACCTATTGTGGATCGATGATTCCTTCAAAGGTTTTTTAACACACCGATATCGCTGAGTGACCAAATCGCAACACGACTGTGTTCCGGTGGTCATTGGGGTGACAGCATCATACATTGTCGGTAATTCGATGCGCTTTCCAAGTTACAAGTGGCTCCCGGTTTTTGCAAGATGGTCGAAAACCGCATCTGGCCTGTCTCGGTTGTTCCGGTAAAGCTGTTCGGAACCCGCCTCGATACAGGCGATCTCAATATGCGCGCCATAGTCCCGGAGGAGCCGCAATATCTTTGACCTGTTCCGCCACGTAACGTTTGCTGCGTTCTGGACAAAATCCATGCCCGCCCGGAGATGCTCCCGCGCACGTGCATGGGCCGCCTTAATGACCTGCCCCTGATTGTCTGTCGCTGACACGTCCAATTCCTCGCGGATCGAATTGATAGCTCTGCTTATTCGGCGACAGTGTCTGCCATTCTTCATCTGCCACGAGTGTCTCGACCACTATTCACGTGTGAGTACCCACATCTCCCTCAGCCTGGTGGATAGGGTTCTGCGGGCAATCGTCCAGCGCGGCCAATTCGGGCCAAAGAGGTCAGATCGTATCCCAATCCGGGTGCCGGGCCGGGCGGATCGGAACTAACGACAACAACGGCTGATGCGCCACAGTGGGTTTTGCCAGATTACGCATCATAGGCTCCTTCCAAACCAAGTCGGGGTGCGAATATATCGACCCCATTGGCCAGAGCATTGGGCAGGATAGGTCGATCCTGCCAGTGGCCATCCGAGGCCTGAATCGCCTGATGGAAGTCAGCCCGTACAAACTTGAACCGATCCTGCACGCGGTTTGCACTTTCTTGTTTGATGTACAGCCCCTCGGCCAAGTCACTGTCTTCAGTCTGTTGCTCAACCATATCGGGGCGGCTATTCGACTGAACCGCCGCCTCTGCCAATACCTCCCGCCAATTCTCCGATTTGTAGGGCGTGTGCCTGACCATGGCATTGAGTTGATCGACCGACTTAAGCGCGCCTTCATGCACGACCGGCACCGGCATCACCGGCAAACCCGTCAACAAGGATCGGCGCGCGGCTGTGCTCAGAAACGTCTCTGTTTCACGGTCAAGTACATCAAACTCCATGAAGTAATGCGGCAAACGGTCGTAAAAGACCGTGTGCTTGGCATACATCCATTCGCCATACATGACATAGCGATGGCCAAGCACGGGATAGACTACATGTGCATGCGCCGCAGCCCAGGTTTTGAAGAGCGCAAAGTGGCGCTCCCTGCCTCCGCCCAGCAGAAAATGCCCCCTGCTTTGCAGCAGCAGGTTTCCTTCTTCGTCAAACGAAACGGCGGAATTGGCACCGTCGAGCTTTTCCTCGACGGTCAGATGTTGGCCAGCCAACTCTTTGATGGGTTTGTCGTCCGCAATGTCACCAACTTGAAGGCGCGAACCTTCAATATGCCGCGTGCGCGGATATTTGTAGATTTTCATAACTGTCTCACAATGTATCGAGTTCACACAAAAAGCACCCGGCCAATATGATCGGGTTAAAAGCTAGATATGTGCGCAGGCGTTACATGGGTCTTCCGTGGGGTTCGGGGGTGAGACAGAATGCGTCGGATAATCGTAGCGCGGTTAAAAATCAATACCGGGCATGGCATCAGAAACCATGATTGAGGGTACTGCCCCTAGGCTGTGTTATGGTTACGACAATAACCTGTGTCACTGATCTAACCCCAAGGGTTGGATAGTCCACAGAAAAGCTCCAATAGGAATTTCCTTGCATTGCGCAGGACAAGCACCTAACCAGTCGGCTCAAATCAGAGGATACCGTCATGAAATCGGTTTTTGAAATTCAGAATCTGAGTGCCGCTTCAGTTCATGCTGACGCGTCTGCAGTCGATTCATGGGAGTTTTAAACCGCCTCTGAAAGAGATTTCCGGAGGCTGAGGCCTCCGCTTGGTTCAGATTTATGACCCCGGATGGCCGCCGCCTCCGGGGTTTCGAATTTCGGGCCATATGCCATCTGCATCCGGTCCGATTTGAGATTGGCGCGCCAATGCCAATGGCCGTCTCATATGCGCTTGGCCAGCGTGTGTGGGGCGGCGCTCATGAGCCAAAGGAGAAAAGAAATGGCTGTGAAACTGAATGTGAACGTCGGCACCATTGGTCACGTCGACCATGGGAAAACCACCCTGACCTCGGCCCTGACGCAGATCCAGGCCGCGCGCCTGGGCGGGCAAGCTTTGTCCTTCGATCAGATCGACAAGGCTCCCGAGGAAAAGGCACGTGGGATCACGATCAACACCAGTCACGTGGAGTATGAGTCCGAGACCCGGACCTATGCCCATATCGACTGTCCCGGACACGCCGATTATGTGAAGAACATGATCACCGGAGCGTCTCAGATGGATGGCGCGATCCTGTTGATCGACGGCACCGAGGGCGCGGCCAAACAGACAATCGAGCACATCCTGCTCGCCCGTCAGGTGAATGTCGCAAACATGGTTGTCTTTGTAAACAAGATGGACATGCTGTCGGATGTCGAGCGCGTTGAAATGGCCGAGTTGATCGAGCTGGAGACCGGCGCGCTGCTGGAGGCGCAGGGGTATGAAAATACACCCTTCATCTTTGGTTCTGCGTTGCAGGCGCTTGAGGCGGCTTTGCGCGGCGATCTGGACGCTCCCGAGATGGCCTGCATCAAAGAGCTGGTAGATGCAATGGACCGTCATTTTCCGGACCCTGTGCGGGACTATGACAGCCCGTTCATGATGCCGATCGAAGGTGTGCACACTATTCCGGGCCGTGGCACGGTCGTGTCTGGCCGGGTTGAGCGAGGTGTCATCAAGGTTGGTCAGCCAGTCGAGGTGATTGGCTTGTCGAATGACGGCGCCGAGTTGATCGTGACGGGCACGCAGGCCTTCCGCAAGGACGTGCCCGAAGCAAAGGCTGGCATGAATGTCGGTCTGCTTTTACGCGGCTTGAAGCGGGATGAGGTCCAGCGTGGCCAAATCCTCAGTGCACCGGGTGTCATCCAGCCCTACCAAAAGGGCCGGGCTGAGATCTTCGTGCTGACTGCCGAGGAAGGCGGGCGTCATACAGCCTTTTCGACCGGCTATAGCCCGCAATTCTTTTTCGGAGTAACGGATATCACCGGTGTGATTGATGTCTCCGAGGGCATGCCAGTTCTCCCGGGATCTCAGGCCAAGGTCGGGTTTGTCCTGCACAAGCCCGTTGGCATCGAAAAAGGTGTCCGGTTTGCCCTGCGTGAGGGCGGCAAGACCGTTGGCGCCGGGATCGTAACCGAGGTTGCGACCTGAAAGTCTGAAATGAAGGCCATGGCCCTGTTTGCTCCGGGCCATGGCTACCTTTCCAGTGTGACCGAAATTGTCTTGTGCTATCGTCCCAAGGCCTCGACGGTATCCGAGATCGACGTGAAATCATTGCACGCGAAGATTGGCCAATTGATGCTGGAAAATTGGCTCTTTAGGCGGGGCACTCGACAAGGCCGGTCTGCTGCCGAGCGCAAAGAATTGAAGGATCGACCCCGCAATCTGAGCTTCACGCGTCGGGCCGATCTGCTCGGGATCAGCCGGGGCAGCCGGTACTATGGATCGCACCCTGCCAGCGAAGACGACCTTCTCGCCAGGGCTCTTCGTTGTCTTTCTCATCGTCCACTCCCGGGTGTTTACGATGAGCAACAAACCCACTCTTATCAACGCGGCCTAGTTGGACCAACAGGCGCTGACGTCAGACATCTCTCCGCTCGTCGGGGCATCTTGCGCTGATCGCCGCACTTATATCTTCCCACAAGGAACAGGGCTTCTCCCAGGCAACATTGGCTGAAGGATTAAAGAGCAACCAGTCTTTCGTTACTAGAATTTAGACCAAACAGCGACGCATTGACGTTCCAGAGTTGGTGACATTGGCCCGGGCATTGACCACGTCACCAGAACACTTCTTGAGGGTCGTCGCTGATGCCGTGTCGCCGGACGAGAAATTTTTAGATACTGATAAGTAACGATGTTGCGGAGTAGAAAAACGCCGAGATTATCTGGCGCCTCGCAGGCTGCAGACAATAGTGACAACAAAAATCGAGCAAAAATTTGGTCACGTAATGCTGAATGAAGTGAACACCGGCACACCTGAAGTTGCGACCCCAGTGGGCCGAGTACCTTAGTCTAGTGCTCGATGCGTTCTCGTTTGAGGGCACATCAAAATCTAAGAACGGTGATGCGCTGTAACGACCCGCAGCTGCTCCAAGACTTTGCCCTACTTGTGCTCCCAAAATCTGGTAAATACACGTGCGATGTGAAGGGAATGCACACGAGTTACAACGAAATGGAAGATTTACGGGTCATTTCACAGCAAGAAGTTAGCTTTTACACTGCCTAACCACACTTGGAATAGCCGCAACTGCCGCAGGTCATGCATCCCTCGACCATACGCAGATCATATTGGCCACAACTGCTGCAGGCTTGCCCGCGAGATGTATCGAGACCCACAACCTGCGCCTGCGGGTCCGACTTCAGGCCCATACCTTCCCCTGCGATGAAACCGGTCGCAATCATATGCTGTTCTATCACGCCGCCAATCGCGGCAAGGATGGATGGAATATATTTCCCCTGCATCCAGGCGCCACCGCGCGGATCAAACACTGCTTTCAACTCTTCAACGACAAAAGACACATCCCCCCCGCGCCGGAAAACCGCCGATATCATCCGGGTCAGCGCCACGGTCCAGGCAAAGTGTTCCATATTCTTGGAATTGATGAACACCTCGAACGGCCGCCTGTGCCCGCCCAGCACGATATCATTGATCGTGATATAGAGTGCATGCTCACTGTCTGGCCATTTGACCTTGTACGTGTTGCCCTCCAGTTCGCTTGGTCGGTCCAGCGGTTCCGACATGTAAATGACATCGCCATGCGGTGTGGCAGGCTCGACATCTGACGAGGTGATGACCTCGGGTGCGTCGCCTGCGGGTTTCTCCTCGGCGACACTCAGCACGGAGCCCGTCACCGCATTGGGACGATACGTCGTGCACCCTTTGCACCCCGTGTCCCAGGCCTGCATGTAGACATCCTTGAAGGCGTCAAAACTGATGTCTTCCGGACAGTTGATTGTTTTCGAAATCGAACTGTCGACCCACTTCTGGGCCGCTGCCTGCATCTTGACGTGATCCGCGGGCGCAAGTGTTTGCGCATTGACGAAATGATCTGGCAAAGCGGCCTCGCCAAACTTCTCGCGCCAGAGGTTGACCGCGTAATCCACCACTTCTTCTTCGGTGCGCGATCCGTCTTTCTGAAGAACCTTGCGGGTGTAGGCATAGGCAAAAACCGGCTCGATCCCGGAAGACACGTTCCCGGCATAAAGGCTGATCGTGCCTGTAGGCGCGATGGATGTCAGCAATGCATTGCGAATGCCGTGTTTGCGCACGGCGTCCCTTAAGTCATCGTCCATGGCCTGCATGGTACCAGAGGCAAGATAGGCCTCCGCATCAAAAAGCGGAAACGCGCCTTTTTCCTTCGCCAATTGCACCGACGCCAGATACGCGGCGCGGGCGATCCGGCGCAACCAGTCTTGCGTCTGACGCGCCGCCTCGTCGGAACCATATCGCAAGCCGACCATCAAAAGCGCATCCGCCAGTCCGGTCACTCCAAGCCCTATCCGGCGCTTTGCCTGCGCTTCACCTGCCTGCGGGTCCAGGGGAAACCTCGACACATCGACGACATTGTCCATCATCCGCACGGCCGTCGCGACCAGCTCCTGCAATGCGTCTTCATCCAGTACGGCAGCATCCTCGAACGGTTCAGTTACAAGACGCGCAAGGTTGATGGACCCCAGAAGGCACGCGCCATAGGGCGGCAATGGCTGCTCACCACAGGGGTTGGTCGCCGCAATCGTCTCGCAGTAGTTCAGGTTGTTCGCGGCATTGATCCGGTCAATGAAAATCACCCCGGGCTCGGCGTAATCGTAAGTGGCCTGCATGATCCGGTTCCACAGATCCACGGCCTGCACCGTACGATAAACCTTGCCATCGAACTCCAGGTCCCAAGGCGCATCCGCCTTGACCGCTTCCATGAAGGGATCGGTGATCAGAACGGACATGTTGAACATCCGCAGGCGCGCCGGATCAGATTTGGCCGCGATGAAATCCTCTACGTCGGGGTGATCACAGCGCATGGTCGCCATCATCGCGCCGCGGCGCGATCCTGCCGACATGATGGTCCGGCACATGGCGTCCCATACGTCCATGAAGCTCAGGGGCCCCGAGGCATCCGCCGCAACACCATGGACATCCGCCCCCTTGGGCCGGATGGTCGAAAAATCATAGCCGATGCCGCCGCCCTGCTGCATCGTCAGGGCCGCCTCCTTAAGCATTTCGAAGATGCCGCCCATGCTGTCTGGTATCGTGCCCATCACGAAGCAATTGAACAAGGTGACCGACCGCGCGGTCCCGGCCCCGGCGGTGATCCGACCTGCAGGCAGGTATTTAAAATCCTCCAGCGCCGCGTAAAAGTGGTCTTCCCAGACCTCCGGCTCCTGCTCGACCTTGGCCAGATCGCGCGCGATGCGTCGCCACGTATCCTCAACCGTCACATCCTTCGGCGTGCCGTCGGCCTCTTTGAAACGGTACTTCATATCCCATATCTGTTCGGCGATGGGGGCGGCAAAACGCGTCATGGCGTCGATTCCTTGCTGGCGATCATCAGATCGCCAATCTACCACCCATTGAAGCTTTGGGCAATTGTACTACGATATATGCTATGATTTCGAGATTCTGTGTATGTAGGCGTGGGAAACCCTGTGGATAAGTCCGTGAACCTGATCAAACTCTCTGTCGGCTCGGAAAGCGTGGACAGCCTGATCGCATGGCAAGCCACCAAACGGGCACAGGGACCGGACGGGCTGCCACGCCACATCACGCGAATGTGGCCCAAACGCGCGGCGGAAATTCTGAACGGCGGCTCGATCTACTGGGTCGTCAAAGGCATGCTGCAATGCCGCCAACGGGTCCTGAGACTGGACGAAGTGACAGGCGGCGATGGCATCCGCCGCTGCGCCATCGTGCTCGATCCGGATGTGATCCGTACACAAAGCAGCCTCAAACGCCCGTTTCAGGGCTGGCGGTATCTGCCGGTGGGCGATGCGCCGCCGGACCTGCCGAAAGGCCGCGCCTCCGAAGAACCGCTGCCGGTGGACCTTAACCGCGCGCTGGCCGAAATCGGCGTGCTCTGACGCTCACAGCGACAGCTGTGTCATCAGGCTCTTGATCACCACGCGATCAGCGTCCCCGACATCCGCAACGCGGCTGCGCCACAGCGTCGCCTGCGAACGTAAAATAGGGTCGTCCGACAACACCTTGAGATGATTGGCCCGCAGCGTCTCGCCGCTTGAGGTGATATCCGCAATGGCCTCCGCCGTTTCGTTTGCGACCGTCCCCTCCGTTGCGCCCTGGCTGTCCACCAAGGCGTAATCCGCCACGCCGCCGTGGCGCAGGTATTCACGCACAAGCCGGTGATACTTCGTCGCGATCCGCAGCCGCATGTCATGTGTTGACCTGAAAGCCGTTGCGACCGCATCGAGATCGTCGAGCGTGTCGACATCGACCCAGGCCTTCGGCACCGCCATCACCAGATCGGCTTGGCCAAAACCCAGCTCTTGCAGAGACTCCAGCTGCTGCTCCCAGAGAGGCAGTTTCTCCTGCACAAGGTCGGTTCCCGTCACGCCGAAATGAATGCGGCCGGCTGCCAGCTCGCGCGGGATTTCACCTGCGGACAATAAAACCAGCGCCACGCCGTCGATACCGTCCACCGTGCCCGCATATTCGCGTTCGGACCCGGTGCGGGTTAAGACGACACCGCGTTGTCTGAACCAGTCAAACGTCTTTTCCATCAACCGGCCCTTGGACGGGACACCCAGTTTGACCGTCATCCCAAAGCCTCCAGTTCCAGCATCAAGCCCGGTCGCAGGACGCCACCCACGGCAGGTATTTCGCCGCCGTCGCCCAATCGGCTGGTCAGCGCATCATATCGTCCTCCCGAGGCAACGGCCGGCAGATCCGGTCTCGTGGCGCTGAAAAAGCCGAAAACGAAGCCATCATAATACTCCATCGACGTCCGGCCAAAGCTTGTCTCGAAGGACAGGTCTTCCACGTCCACACCACGATCAGCCAGCGCCTCGGCACGTGCTTCGGCCCCCGATACAGCCCGTGCAATCGACGGCAGATCGACGGCGATGTCACGCAATCGTTCCAGCGCGAAAGGCGTGGTCTCGCGGACGCTCAGCAACGCATCGAGCAGCTCAACCTCCCCCGTCGACAGCGGCGGCGCGGCCGCGTCCTGCCGCAGGGTTTCAATTCGCCTGTCAATCTCGCTTTGGCTGCGCTTTCCGACAAGCGGCACATCCGGCAGCGGCAGCTCACCTGCCAGCAGTTTGCGGCGCTCCGCCGTCAGCGGGACACGCCCGGCATAACGCTCCAAAAGCGCGCGAAACCGCCGGGGGCGCCATATGTGCCGCAAGAGAGCTGCCTTGCGAGGCGCTGTTGTACGCAACCCTTTGACGGCGGCCATCAAAATCCCGATATCACCCGTTGCGGCGCGCAGGTTCAGATGCACGACCGCCTCCGCCAGCAGCGCGAAGACTTCGGCATCGGCGGCGGCCGGGTCCGTGCGGTCGAACACCTCAAAGCCAACCTGAATGAATTCGTTGGCCCGGTCCGGGTCATGTTCCTGACGCCGGAACACCTCGCCCGAATAGGTGTAGCGCGCGGGTTCCGCGCCGTGGGCCATGTGCATCTGCACCACGGGGACAGTGAAATCCGGGCGCAGCATCTGTTCACCGCGCAGCGCATCGGAGGTGATGTAGGCACGGGCGCGAATTTCTTCGCCGTAAAGGTCAAGCAATGTCCGCGCAGGCTGCAGGATCGGCGTCTCGACCGAGACAGCGCCCGCGGCTTCAAAGTCGCCACGCAACTCTGCCGCGCGCGCGAGCGTTTTGGCGCGGGTGATCATTGCCCAGCCTCGCCCCCCGCCAAGCCGTGCTGCTTGAGAATGTCGCGGACCCTGGCAACCAGTTGATCGCACGGGACCTCAAACTGGCTGGGGCGGTCCTTCCACTCTTCCAGCGTGGCACTTTCGGCGATTTTTGCGCCCAGGATCAGGTCCTTGATCTGGATGACCCCCCGCGCCTTCTCGTCCCCGCCTTCGATCACAGCCACCGGGCTGCCCCGACGGTCCGCATATTTCAGCTGGTTGCCAAAATTCCTGGGATTGCCAAGATAGACCTCCGCCCGGATGCCCGCCTGCCGCAATTCCGCGACCATGGCCTGATAGTCGGCCATGCGGTCACGGTCCATGACGGTCACCACCACGGGGCCATCCTCCCGGGTCTGCATCCGCCCCTTGGCATGCAGCGCGGCGAGCAGCCGGTCTACGCCGATGGAGATACCGGTTGCGGGCACTTCCTGCCCGGTGAACCGCTTGACCAGATCGTCATAGCGCCCGCCGCCAGCAACAGAGCCAAAGTTGCGCGTGCGACCCTTCTCGTCCTGAATGTCGAAGGTCAGTTCCGCCTCGTAGACGGGGCCGGTGTAATAGCCAAGGCCGCGTACCACGGACGGGTCGATGACGATCCGATCTTCAAAGTATTCGCCTGCTTCGAGCAAGTGGACGATGTGCTCAAGTTCAGAGACGCCATCAAGGCCTCGAATTGCGCCTCCTAAAAGATTTTTGAGATTGCTTATTGTGGCTGCGTTCGAGGCACCTCTGCTTTCAAGAAAAGACAGCACAAGATCAGCCTGGTGAGTGTCTAATCCGACCCCCTTGGTGAAGTCTCCAGATTCGTCCTTGCGACCACCAGTTAGGAGAAGTGCAACCCCTTCGCTTCCAAACTTGTCGAACTTATCGATCGCCCGGAGGATTTCATCTTTTCGCGTTTCCGAGTCGTACACCGCCGACAGCATTTTGTCTTCGGAAACAGCGTCAAATCCAAACACTAAGTCAAGCACGCCGTTCAGCACCTTGCGGTTGTTCACGCGGATGACGTAGTCGCCGCGCGGGATGCCGACCTCTTCGAGGCAGTCGGCCAGCATCGCGCAGATCTCCGCGTCCGCCGCCACGGAGGGCGCGCCAACTGTATCCGCATCGCATTGATAAAACTGCCGAAACCGCCCCGGGCCGGGTTTTTCGTTACGCCAGACCGGGCCCATCGCATAGCGGCGGTAAGGCTTGGGCAGATCGTTCTGATGCTGCGCATAGACCCGCGCCAGGGGCGCTGTCAGGTCATAGCGCAGGGCCAGCCAGTCGCCCGGCTTGTCGGCCTCCGCGTCCTCCTGCCAGGCAAAGACGCCCTCGTTCGGGCGGTCGACGTCGGGCAGGAACTTGCCCAATGCCTCCACCGTTTCGACCGCCGAGCTTTCCAGCGCATCGAACCCATACCGATGATAGACCCCGGCAATCCGGCGCAGCATCTCGGCGCGCTGAGTGACCTCTGCACCGAAATAATCGCGGAAACCCTTGGGCGTCTCGGCCTTGGGGCGGGGTGTCTTCTTGGGCTTGGCCATGGAATTACCTTTGGCTTTTGGGTTCGCGCGCGGTCTAGCGGAAGGGGCGGCTACAGACAAGGCGGTGCAGCGCCCTCTTTATCGCGCGCGCGCCGCGTGCTAGGCGCAGGGCCTACAAGAGGACATCACCGTGGAAAAGCTCGAAGAACAGATTGCGCACCTCACGCGTACGGTCGACGACCTGTCCGATGTGGTTGCCAGACAGGAGACGGAGATCGCGACGCTGACGCGCCGTGTCCACATGCTGATGCAGCGCGAGGGGGAGCGCGAGGCGCAGCAATCAGGCGGAATCGTGGTTGGTGACGAACGGCCGCCGCATTATTAGAGGTCTTCGACCTCCAGCACGCCGCTCAGCGATTTAATCGCGCCCTTGATCTGCGGGTTCACCACGAACTGCTGGCCGAGTTCAACCTCGACTTCTCCCGGCAGACTGGGATCCATCAGGCAAAACTCGACAGGACCCCGCCCAGCGCTTTTGACCGCCTCGGCGGCACCTTCAAGAACGCTGGCCACTGCTGAAATGGCCTCGGGCGCGTCCACAAAGACCCGGAGGCCCATGCCCCCCGCGTCCGCAGTCACCGCATCAATGGGGGATACGGACCGGGCCAGGAGCTTCAGCTGATCGGCCTCCAGCGTGGCCTCCACCGCGACAACAACCTTCGCACCGGTTTCCAGATGTTCGCGCGACTTCTCAAGGGTCTCGGAAAACAGCGTAACCTCGTAAGCGCCCGTGGTATCGGACATCTGGCAGAACGCAAACCGATTGCCGCGCGCTGATTTGCGTTCCTGTCGCCCGGCAACGATACCGGCCAGCTTCGCATTCAACGGACCGCTTTCAGCTTTTGCCATGACCTCGTCGAGTGTCAGAATGCCCTTGCGCTTGAGCGGTCCCATATAGTCGTCCAGAGGGTGGCCAGAGAGGTAAAAGCCCACGGCTTTGAATTCTTCGGCCAGACGTTCCGCCGGCAACCAGTCGTCCACGGGATGCAGGCGGGGTTCAGGCAGGTCCTCACCTGCCTCGCCGAACAGCGACACCTGGCTGGAGGCCTTCTGCTCGTGGATTGCGGCGGAGTAGCCCACCAGCGCATCGAGCGCCCCAAAGACCCGGCGGCGATTGGAATCCAGCTGGTCAAAAGCGCCCGAGCGTGCCAGCATTTCCAGCGGTCGCTTGCCAACCCGCTTGAGATCGACCCGGCGCGCCAGATCGAAGAGAGTGGCGAAGGGTTTATCGCCCCTGCCTTCGGTGATCAGGTTCATCGCCTCGACGCCAACATTCTTGAGCGCGCCCAATGCATAGACAAGCGCGCCGTCCACAACCTTAAATGTCGAATCGGACCGGTTTACGCAGGGCGGCACCCATGGCAGTTCCAGCCGCTTGCGGACTTCTTCGAAGTATACCGCCAGTTTATCTGTCAGGTGGATGTCGCAGTTCATGACGCCGGCCATGAATTCGACGGGATGGTTCGCCTTGAGCCACGCGGTCTGGTAGCTGACCACGGCATATGCGGCGGCGTGCGACTTGTTGAACCCGTAGTTCGCGAATTTCTCCAACAGATCGAAAACCTCGGTGGCCTTTTTCTTGTCCACGCCGTTTTCCATCGCGCCCTTTTCGAACTTGGGGCGTTCCTTGGCCATTTCCTCGGCAATCTTTTTACCCATCGCGCGGCGCAGCAGGTCCGCGCCGCCCAGGCTGTAACCCGCCATAACCTGCGCGATTTGCATCACCTGTTCCTGGTACACGATAATGCCCTGGGTTTCCTTGAGAATATCGTCGATCAATGGGTGGATAGACTCAAGTTTCCGCAGCCCGTTCTTGACCTCGCAATAGGTCGGAATATTCTCCATCGGGCCGGGCCGGTAGAGCGCGACAAGCGCTACGATATCCTCGATACAAGTGGGTTTCATACGCTTGAGGGCATCCATCATACCCGAGCTTTCCACCTGAAACACTGCAACCGTCTTGGCGGAGGCATAGAGCTTGTACGAGGCCTCATCATCCAGCGGGATCGTGCCGATATCGTCACTAAGCCCTTCGGGTGGGTCAAACAGTTCGGTGCCGTCTGCGGCAATGTGCAGATGCCGCCCCGACGCCTTGATCTGGTCCACGGCGTTCTGGATTACCGTCAGGGTTTTCAGGCCCAGAAAGTCGAATTTCACCAACCCGGCCTGTTCTACCCATTTCATGTTGAACTGGGTTGCGGGCATATCGGAGCGCGGGTCCTGATAGAGCGGCACAAGCGCGTCCAGCGGCCTGTCCCCGATCACGACGCCCGCCGCGTGGGTTGACGCGTTCCGCAGCAATCCTTCGACCTGCTGCCCGTATTCCAGCAGACGCGCGACCACTTCTTCGTTGCGGGCCTCCTCGCGCAACCGCGGCTCATCGGCCAGGGCTTTTTCAATGGAGACGGGTTTCACGCCTTCGACCGGGATCATCTTGGACAGCCGGTCCACCTGGCCGTAGGGCATTTGCAGCACGCGCCCGATGTCCCGCACGGCGGCCTTGGAAAGCAACGCCCCGAAGGTGATGATCTGACCGACCCTGTCGCGGCCGTATTTCTCCTGCACGTAGCGGATGACTTCCTCACGCCGGTCCATGCAGAAGTCGATGTCGAAGTCCGGCATCGACACCCGCTCCGGATTCAGAAAACGTTCGAACAGCAGGTTGTATCGCAACGGATCAAGGTCGGTAATGGTCAGCGCGTAGGCCACCAGTGATCCCGCACCCGATCCGCGCCCCGGCCCCACCGGAATACCTTCGTCCTTGGCCCATTTGATAAAGTCGGCGACAATCAGGAAGTACCCCGGAAACCCCATACCTTCGATGATGCCCAGTTCGAAATCAAGCCGCTTTTCATATTCCTCGACACTGGTGGCGTGGGGGATGACCGAGAGGCGGTTCTTCAACCCGTCGTGCGCCTGTCGTCGCAGCTCCGCAATCTCATTATCGGCGAACTTCGGCAGGATCGGGTCGCGTCTGTAGGCCTGAAAGGCGCAGCGTTTCGCGATCTCCACCGTGTTTTCGACCGCCTCCGGCAAGTCCGCGAAAAGCGTGACCATCTCGGATTGCGATTTGAAGTAATGCTGCGCGGTCAGGCGGCGACGCTCTTGCTGCTGGTCGACATATGCGCCCTCCGCGATGCAGATCAGTGCATCGTGGGCCTCGTACATGTCCGCGTTCGGGAAATAGACATCGTTGGTGGCAACCAGCGGCAGATCCATGTCGTAAGCCATCTCGACGAAGCCGCGTTCAGTCAGACGTTCCGCTTCGGGTTGGCCGCTTTCTCCCGGATGGCGCTGCAATTCAACATAAAGCCTGTCCCCGAAGGCCGCTTTCAACCGGTCCATCAAGGCCTGCGCGGCAGGCACCTGGCTTGCTTGCAGCAACTTGCCGACGGGGCCATCCGGACCGCCGGTCAGGCAGATCACGTCCCCCGCGTGTGCTTCCAACTGATCCAGAGTGACCTGCGGCAAGGCTCCCCCCTTGTCGACGTAGAGACAGGAGTTGAGCTTCATCAGGTTTTCGTATCCGGTTTCCGATTGCGCCAGAAGAACCACCGCCGCAGGTGCGCGCGGCTTCTCTCCCGGACGGGTTTCAACATAGGTCAGATCGACCTGACACCCCAGGATCGGCTGTACCCCTGCCCCGGACATCGCGACAGAGAATTCCAGCGCGGCGAACATATTGTTCGTGTCCGTCAGCGCCAGCGCTGGCATATCAGCATTGCGGCACAGCTCCGGCAGCTTTTTAAGACGCAACGCACCTTCCAGAAGCGAGTATTCCGAATGGCTGCGCAGGTGAATGAATCGGGGATTTATGCTCATGCTCCGACCCTAGTGGAGGCGTCTCGCCACCACCAGCCAGAAGACAATCCAAAAGTCATTTTCGACAGGTCGAGGCACAAGCGATAGTAGAAAACCGCCTTTTTGCTTGCAAAAGGACACAACGCCCGCTTAGCCTCTGCTTGGTTATTTCCCGCCTGCCGTTCTACGCCGCATCGAACGCATGGCACAAAAGGGACCACTGGTACCGCGGCGGATCTGGCCGAATGAAAATTGCGTTTCGCCTCACCGGAGAAACAGGGGCTCAGGCCGTGGACAATCCTGCAACTGGGCCTGAGACCGGCATGGTAACTGCCCCCGCCGCAAGAGAACAACCGGGGCCTTATGGCGACGCAGTGGATCGGGCACCATGACACCCCTGCTGTCCCTGAAAGACCTGACAAAAGCGTATCCCGGCGTTGTGGCGAATGACAACGTCTCCCTCGAAATCGCACCGGGAGAAGTGCATTCGCTGCTGGGCGAAAACGGTGCGGGCAAATCCACGCTGGTCAAGATGATCTACGGTTTGGTCAAACCCGATCACGGCGAGATGCGGATGCACGGGGCCGATTATGCCCCGTCCGAGCCACGCGCGGCGAGGGCGGCGGGGGTTGGCATGGTGTTCCAGCACTTCTCGCTTTTCGACGCCCTGACCGTGGCGGAGAATATTGCGCTTGGCATGGAAAATGCGCCGAGGCTCAGCGCGTTGTCCGACCAGATCCGAAAAGTGTCCGACACATACGGGCTCCCGTTGGCGCCGGATCGCATCGTCGGTGACCTGTCCGCAGGGGAGCGGCAGCGCGTCGAAATCATCCGCTGCCTGTTGCAAGAGCCGAAACTGCTGATCATGGATGAACCCACATCCGTTCTGACGCCGCAGGAAGTCGATATCCTGTTCGAAACGCTGCACAAGCTCAGCACCGATGGCACCGCAATTCTTTATATTTCTCATAAGCTTGAGGAAATCAGAACCCTGTGCGATTCAGCAACGATCCTGCGGCTGGGCAAAGTGGTCGGGACGTGTGTGCCCAAGGAAACCACGGCGCGCGAAATGGCAGAGATGATGGTGGGCAAAGTCCTCGGCACCCCAACGCGCGCCGGAGTAACACCGGGTGACACCGTGCTTGAACTGAACAGTCTTTCGCTGCCCTCTCCATCCGCTTTTGGCATGCCGCTTCGTGATATCTCGGTGAAGCTGCGCGCAGGAGAGGTACTGGGCATCGGCGGCGTCGCAGGCAACGGTCAGGACGAATTGCTGGCCGCGCTGTCTGGCGAGATGCTTGCGCCCCCTGGTACGCTGAAGATGAAAAATGTCGATATCGGCAAGCTTGGGCCAAATGCCCGGCGCGCCATCGGCCTGCTCGCGGCACCCGAGGAGCGTCTGGGCCATGCTGCCGCACCGGACATGTCCCTGACGGAAAATGCGATGCTGACCGGCGCTGCCCGGGAGGGGTTGGAAAACCGCGGGTTTCTTAATTGGCCGGCCGCACGGGGTTTTGCGGAAAAGATTATCGAAACCTTTGACGTCCGCACACCGGGTCCGGGCAACGCGGCAAGGTCGTTGTCCGGCGGGAACCTGCAAAAGTTTGTTATTGGTCGCGAAGTCCTGCAACGACCGGAAATACTTGTGGTGAACCAGCCCACCTGGGGGGTGGACGCCTCGGCTGCGGCAGCGATCCGGCAGGCCCTGCTGGATCTGGCCGAAGCGGGTGCTGCGGTCATCGTGATCAGTCAGGATCTGGATGAACTGATGGAAATTTCCGACCGTTTCGCCGCATTGAACGAGGGGCGCCTGTCAGACCCGCGCAGCACCGATGGGCTGACTGTCGAACAGATCGGTCTGATGATGGGCGGCGCACACGGGATGGAGGTGGCGCATGTGTGACCTGCATCCGGTTGCCTCTCTTCTCCGCCGCTCGCCCCCGACGACAGACGGGGGCGTTTCATGATACGCCTTGAAAAACGGCCCCAACCCAGCCGGACCTTTGCGTATCTCACGCCATTGCTCGCTGTCCTTGCCACCTTCTTTTTTGGCGGGTTACTCTTCGCGGCCCTTGGCAAGGATCCCGTCGCGTCGATCCTGACAATCTTTTGGGAACCGCTGTTTGGCGAATTCTCCTTTTACTACCGCCCGCAATTGCTGATCAAAGGCGCTCCCCTTGTCCTGATCGCTATCGGGCTGAGCCTTGGGTTCAAGGCCGGCATCTGGAACATCGGGGCCGAAGGTCAGTACATCATGGGGGCGCTCTTCGGGGCCGGTGTTGGGTTGGCATTCTATCCCGCCGAAAGCTTTCTGATCTTTCCGCTGATGGTGCTGGCAGGCGGTTTCGGCGGTTGGCTCTGGGCAATGATCCCCGCCGTCCTGAAAGTGAAATTCGGCACCAACGAAATTCTGGTCTCGCTGATGCTGGTATATGTGGCAGAGCAGTTTCTCGCCTCCATGTCATTGGGCTTATTGAAAAACCCGGAAGGCTTCGGCTTTCCGGGCAGCCGAAACCTGCAGCAATACGACTCCGCCCATAACGCCGAGATCATCGTGGGTTCGGGCATGCACTGGGGCGTTGTGGCCGCGTTGATCGCGGTGATATTCGCCTATGTGCTCCTGGCGCGGCACCGGCTGGGTTTCGCCGTGCGGGTAACGGGCGAAGCGCCACGGGCCGCAAGGTTCGCCGGTGTCAACCCAAGCAGGCTGATCCTGTTCTGCCTTGGAACGTCTGGGCTGCTCGCAGGTTTGGCGGGATTGTTCGAAGTTTCCGGACCGGCCGGGCAGATCAGCATCGATTTCAATGTCGGGTACGGCTTTACCGCGATCATCGTGGCCTTTCTGGGCCGGCTGCACCCCATCGGCATTGTCCTTGCAGGGTTGCTGATGGCCCTGACCTACATCGGCGGCGATATCGCACAGAGCCAGTTGGGCCTGCCCGCAGCGGCGATCCAGGTTTTTCAGGGCATGTTGCTCTTCTTCCTGCTCGCACTGGATATGTTCACCAATTACCGGCTGCACTTTGGCAGAACGGAGGCGGCATAATGGATCTGTCAGTCATCAACCCGATCTTGCTTTTTGCCGCCCTGATGAGCGCCGCGACCCCCATTCTTTTTGCCGCCACCGGCGAATTGATCGTCGAACGTGCGGGCGTGTTAAACCTTGGCGTCGAGGGCATGATGATCGTCGGCGCGATCTGCGGCTTCGCCATTGCCGTGGAAACCGGTTCACCCATCGTAGGGTTTCTTGCGGCTGCCGCGGGCGGCGCCCTTCTGAGCCTGCTTTTCGCATTTCTGACGCAGATTACGCTGGCCAATCAGGTGGCATCCGGTCTGGCGCTGACACTCTTTGGTCTCGGGTTGTCCGCCCTGTTGGGTCAGGGATATGTCGGGATCAAACCCCCCAGACTGCCGGACGTAAACTTCGGGTTCCTCGCCGATATCCCGCTGATCGGACCCATCGTGTTTTCCCATGATCCCATTCTCTACGTCGGCCTGATCCTGGTGGCAGCTGTCTGGGCCACGCTGAAATTCACACGCGCCGGCCTGATCCTGCGGGCGGTGGGAGAGAACCACGACGCCGCACACGCACTGGGGTACAAGGTAGTTCGCATCCGGACACTGGCGATCATGTTCGGTGGTGCCTGCGCGGGCATGGGCGGCGCCTATATCAGCCTGATCCGCGTGCCACAGTGGACCGAAGGAATGACTGCCGGTGTCGGCTGGATCGCTCTCGCTCTTGTCGTCTTCGCCAGTTGGAAACCGTGGCGCGTCCTGCTGGGTGCCTATCTTTTTGGCGGGATCACGCAATTGCAACTCAATCTGCAAGGGGCAGGCGTTGCCATTCCCGTCGAATATCTGGCAATGTCGCCTTATCTGATCACCATCGTGGTACTGGTCATCCTGTCTGCGGATAAAAGTGCTGCGCCCGGCTCTCTGGGCCGAACATTCCACGCCTCGAGCTAGGGGCCAATCAACGCCCCGGGCAAGGGGCGGTTCAACATGGGGAAGACCTGAAATGAAAATCAAAACCCTTCTGGCCAGTGCCGCGATGGCGCTGGGTCTGGCAACCAGTGTTTATGCCGACGGTCACGAGAAAACCAAAGTCGGCTTTGTATACGTCGGGCCGGTCGGTGACGGCGGCTGGACATATGAACACAACAAAGGCCGTCTCGCGGTCGAGGAAGAGTTCGGCGATGCGGTTGAAACCGTTTTTGTGGAGAATGTGGCCGAAGGCCCCGATAGCGAGCGTGTGATGACCCAGATGGCGCTGGATGGCGCGGACCTGATATTCACCACCTCCTTCGGTTACATGGACCCGACCATCAACATCGCCAAGAAGTTTCCGGATGTGAAATTCGAACACGCAACCGGCTACAAACGCGCCGACAACGTTTCGACCTACTCCGCGCGTTTTTATGAAGGCCGCGCGATCCAGGGACATATCGCGGGCAGCATGACCAAGTCGAATATCATCGGATACATCGGCTCGTTCCCGATCCCCGAGGTGATCCGCGGCATCAACTCCGCCTATATCCATGCCAAGAAGGTCAACCCCGATGTGCAGTTCAAAATCGTTTGGGCATACACATGGTTCGATCCGGCAAAAGAAGCGGATGCTGCGAAGGTTCTGATCGAGCAGGGCGCTGACGTCGTGTTGCAGCACACGGACTCCACCGCCCCGCAGGCGGCGGCACAGGAGGCCGGCAACGTGATCACCTTCGGCCAAGCCTCTGACATGGGTCAATACGCGCCCCTGCCGCGCGTGTCGTCGATCATCGATGACTGGGCCCCCTACTACATCGCACGCACCCGGGCGGTGATGGATGGCACATGGGAAAGCAAAGACACATGGGACGGCATCGGCGCCGGCATGGTGGGCATTGGCGAGATTTCCGACGCCGTGCCCGCAGATATCAAGGAACAGGCGCTGGCGATGAAGACCGCAATTGCCGATGGCTCCTACCACCCCTTCACCGGCCCGCTGAAAAAGCAGGACGGCAGTGACTGGCTGGCCGAGGGCGAAGTGGCTGACGATGGCACGCTCGCGGGTATGAACTTCTACGTTGAGGGCCTCGAGGGCGACATTCCACAGTAAGCTTTCGCCTCAACACACCATTGAAGCGATCTTGACAGGCCCCGGGAAATCCGGGGCCTTTTCTTTTGCCGGTGATACCGGTTTTCGGATGGCGCGCGGCCATTTCTGACAAAATCGCTTCGGCATGATCTTGATCAAGGTACGGCCCAACCATGGTGGCTAGTCTGCGTGCAGCCAAGGAGAGACAAGATGTACAAGAATATCCTCGTTCCAATCGTCTTCGATCATGAAGACCGCGGAACAAAAGCCCTTGCCGTCGCACAACAGCTGCTCGACACCGACGGGAACATTACCCTGCTGCACGTGATGGAGGACATCCCAGCCTATGCCGCCGCCTATCTGCCGAATGATGTCATGGAGAAAAACCGCTCAACTGCGGTCGAAAAACTCGGCGCGATGACCAAGGCGGACGAGACCAGAATCTCAGCCGTGGTGATTGGCGGGCATGCCTATTCATCGATCCTCGAACATGCACAGAAGAACGACGTGGATTGCATCGTGATCGCGTCGCATAAACCCGGCTTCGAAGACTACTTTCTGGGCTCCACCGCCGCACGGGTCGTGCGCCATGCCAAGTGTTGCGTGCACATCCTGCGATAGCTCCCCGCATCGTTTCGGGATCACCCCGCAGCCCCGAGGCTTCGGATCAATAGGAGTATTCGGCGTAAATTCGCTTCAGATCGCCGTTCCAGTCGCCGTGGTAATGATCGAGCAATTCGTCCGCGGGCGATTTGCCGCTCTGGATGCTTTCGTGCAGTGCGTTGAGGAAATGGGTCTCGTCAGGAACCATACCCCCGGCGCCACTGCGCGCCCGCGCCTTGAGACCGGCGTGGCTGATGGCGACTGCCTCGCGGGCAATGTCGTGCATCCTGATTCCGTTCACCTCGGCCTGCAGCCCATCGACCGACGCCGCTACACGCATCGCGTCACGTGTTTCGGCATCCCAGCCTTTTGCCAGATCCCACGCCGCGTCCAGTGCGGTCTGATCATACATCATACCCACCCAGAATGCCGGCAACGCACACAACCTGCGCCACGGGCCGCCATCGGCACCGCGCATTTCGATGAAGCGCTTCATGCGCGCCTCGGGGAACGCCGTGGTCAGGTGGTCCGCCCAGTCAGAGATAAGCGGCAACTCTCCCGGCAGCGCAGGCAGTTCTCCCTTCAGGAAATCGCGGAACGACATACCAAGCGCGTCAATGTATTTGCCGTCGCGGTAGACGAAATACATCGGAACATCGAGCGCATATTCAACCCAGCGCTCAAAACCAAAACCCTCTTCGAACACGAAAGGCAGCGTGCCGGTGCGCGCGGCATCGAGGTCACGCCAGACCCGCGAACGCCATGATTTATGGCCATTCACCTTGCCTTCAAAGAACGGGGAATTGGCAAAGAGCGCAGTGGCCACCGGCTGCAAAGCCAAAGCCGTCCGCATTTTTTGGATCATATCGGCCTCGGAGCCGAAATCGAGATTGACCTGAACGGTGCAGGTCCGGCGCATCATCACGCGCCCCATGGTCCCCACCTTGGTCATGTATTCGTTCATCAGCTTGTAGCGGCCCTTGGGCATCAGGTCCATGTCGTCATGGGTCCAGATCGGAGCCGCGCCCAACCCGATAAAGCCCGCGCCGATCTTGTCTGCCACATCCTGAACTTCGCGCAGATGGGTGTTCACCTCGTCACAGGTCTCGTGGATTGTCTCCAGTGGTGCGCCGGATAACTCCAGCTGACCGCCGGGTTCGAGGCTGATATTCGCACCGTCTTTTTCGAGACCTATGAGGTAGTCGCCCTCAAAAACCGGGCTCCACCCGTGATCGTCGCGCAAGCCTTCCAACATCACCCGGATGGACCGTTCGCCCTCATAGGGGAGCGGCTTGAGAGTGTCTTTGCAATAGCCGAATTTCTCGTGCTCGGTGCCGATGCGCCAGTCTGCCTTGGGTTTACATCCATCCGCGAGATATTGCGCCAGCTGGTCGTGAGAAGTGATCGGGCCGCCGCCAGATTGAGGAATGGACATGAACGAGGCTCCGTTGGTTCTGCTGGTACGTCTAGCACATCAGGGATGGGACGAATTGATCAGGGTGTCAATGCAGGGAGAGCTGTGCGTTTTCGCGGGCCTCGCGCTGCCAGATCACGATCGGCTGTTTGCCCGGCTCCTGCAACGCGCTCAGCATCTTCTCCGTGCGCAGATCAGACAGCGTGGCAAAGGCGTCAAAGAGCGCATCGGCACCTTCAGCATTCACCGGGATCAGCAGAGCCGGGTGACCGGGCTGATCGAGACGCCAATGGGCCGGAAAAAGAGACTTGTCCAACGTCACCTTTGCCAGCTCCCTCAGGGCGACGGCGCCACCGGTGAGGGGGCCGAAATAGGTGATCTGGCCCTCGTCCACCTGCACCGAACCCGGCCCCTGCCCGCCGGAGCGGAAACGGGCCCGTTGGATGCCCAGCCAGATCAGGGCCGCACCGCCCAAGATGAACCCAACTGCGGGCAGCACGAGTAATCGGCCAGGGCCAACCAGCCACCATATCCCGGTGACCGCGATGACACCTCCGATGAGCACTTCGCGCCATTTGATCAATTGTGCCTTGGCCTCCGGTCGGATCATCGCCAGTCCCCCAGCTGTTGTTGCCACAGCGTCATGGCCGCCACAGCCGCCGTATCCGCCCGCAGAATACGCGGGCCGAGCGGTACTGCGTGGCAATGGTCGTAATTATGCAGCCGGTCACGCTCCGTTGCTGAAAACCCGCCCTCGGGGCCGATCAGGATCGCCCAGGGTCCATCGATTATTGGCAAGGACGTCGCGTCCCCTGCCCGGGCCTCGTCACAGAACATGATCTGGCGCGCCGGGTCCCATTGGCCCATCAGCCGGTCAAACCGGATCAACTCATCGACCTGGGGCACGTAGGTGCCGCCGCATTGCTCGGCGGCCTCGATCGCATGCGCCTGCAGCCTGTCACGCTGAATGCGCCCCGAATTGGTAAATTCCGTCTGTACCGGCAGGATGCGCGCCGCCCCCATTTCCACGGCCTTTTCGACGATAAAGTCGGTGCGCGCTTTTTTGATCGGCGCAAACAGCAACCACAGGTCCGGCGGCATCTGCAGCGGGCGGGTTTGGTCAAGAACCGCCAGGACGCCGCCGCGTTTTCCAGCCTCGATGACCTCACCCAGCCATTCACCGCGCTGCCCGTCAAAAAGAAGAACGTGGGCGCCGACCCCCAGGCGCATCACGCCGAAAAGGTAATGCGCCTGATCCCGCGACACAGGAACCGATTGCCCCGCCCCCAATGCGTGCTCTACATAAAGTCGGATCTTGGCTGTTACGATACGGTCCATGGAGAGATACATATGCAAGACCCGAGCGCAGCGCCAGATGGGCAGGTTGCAGATGCGGTAAAAGGCAACTGGGTGGATACGACAGCACCCGCATGGTCCCGGCCCTTCTTACGGCTGAGCCGAGCCGATCGGCCGATCGGCACCTGGCTTTTGTTGCTGCCCTGCTGGTGGGGGCTGGTGCTTGCCATGATCCACGACGGGCAGGCAAGCTGGCACGACCTCTGGATCGCCGTGGGGTGCGGTCTGGGCGCTTGGTTGATGCGTGGTGCCGGATGCACGTGGAATGACATCAGCGACCGGGATTACGACGGCAAGGTCGACCGGACGCGCTCACGACCCATTCCCTCCGGTCAGGTCACCGTGCGCGGCGCAATCATCTGGATGTGCATACAGTCGCTTCTTGCCTTCGGCATCCTGCTGACATTCAACCGGGCGGCCATCGCGATGGGCGTGCTCGCGCTGTTGCCCGTCACAATATACCCCTATGCCAAGCGCTTTACGTGGTGGCCACAGATCTTTCTGGGGCTGGCCTTTAACTGGGGTGCCATGTTGGCATGGGCCGCACATAGTGGCACGTTGCACGCGCCAGCGATCCTGCTCTATGCGGCTGGCATTGCCTGGACCCTCTTTTACGACACGATCTACGCCCATCAGGACACCGAGGACGACGCGCTGATCGGCATCAAGTCCACAGCCCGTCTTTTTGGAACCAATACCTCGAAATGGCTGCGCCGCTTCCTGATGGCGACCGTCGGCTTGATGGGGCTGGCGGTCATCTACGCCGCCCTGCCCAATGCCAGCGTTCTTGCCATGGTCCTTGCGCTTGCCGGTCCTTGGGCGATGGGATGGCACATGGCCTGGCAACTGCGGGGACTGGACATCGAGGATAGCGCGAAACTCTTGCAACTGTTTCGCGTGAACCGGGATACTGGCATGATCCCGCTGCTCTTTTTTGTCGCGGCGCTGTTGGCATGATTGAAACCGGCAGCCCGGGGGCGTATCAGGTGAGGGACTCGGCACTGATACTCTGGTGATATGCGCCTGACTTATTACTCACTCGTAATTTCCGCATTCGTGGCCGCCGCGGCGGTGTCCTTGTTCGCGGCAAATTCATCCGTGCAATTGATCGAGGATTCCTCCGAGATCGGCGTCCGCGACGCGCTGGACACAAACGAGCTGGTCTGGGCCGAGGTTGAAGCGGACGGTTTGCGCGTCACGCTGGCCGGCACCGCACCGAACGAAGCGCTCCGGTTTCGTGCTTTGAGCGTTGCGGGCTCGGTCGTGGATGCAGCCCGGGTGATTGATGAAATGGAAGTGGAAGCTGTTGCCGCGATCGCGCCACCGCGCTTTTCGGTTGAGGTGCTGCGCAACACTGCCGGATTGTCGATCATCGGCCTGATCCCGGTATCCACCGACCGGGCCGAACTGATCGACGGTTTCGCTCAAATGAGCGCCTTGCCGGTGACGGACCTGCTGGAAACAGCGGACTATCCGGCCCCTTCCGGTTGGGAAGATGCGCTGGCCTTCGCCACCAGGGCCATGAAAGAACTGCCCCGCGCAAAAGTATCCGTTGACGCGGGGCGCGTTGAGATCACCGCGATTGCCGACAGCGCGGAAGCCAAGGCGGAAATGGAGGCAGATCTGATACGATCAGCCCCCCCTGCCCTGCGCCTCTCCATGAACATCACCGCCCCCCGGCCGGTCATCACACCCTTTACTCTGCGTTTCGTCAAAGATGAAAACGGCTCGCGGTTCGATGCCTGTTCCGCAGACACCGAGGACAGCCAAAGGCGCATCCTGACAGCGGCCTTCGAGGCCGGGCTGACAGGACCGGGCCGGTGCACCATCGGCATGGGCGTCCCTTCCAAGAACTGGACCGAGGCGGTGGAGGCGGCGATCGCGGCACTGGCCGAACTCGGCGCGGGCAGCGTCACTTTCTCCAACGCAGATATCACGCTGGTTGCTGCGGAAGGCACCGAGCAACGCCTGTTCGACCGTGTGACCGGTGAGTTGGAGAGCGGGTTGCCGGAGGTCTTTGCGCTGTATCCTGTATTGCCCGAAACCCCGGAGCCCTCTGCCGGTCCTCCGGAATTTGTCGCGACGCTAAGCCCTGAAGGTCAAATTCAATTGCGCGGACGTATAGCGGGCGAGAACATGCGCGACGTGGCCGATAGCTTCGCGCGGGCGAAATTCGGCTCGGATAACGTCTATATGGCGGCGCGGGTCGTCACCGACCTGCCGCAGGATTGGCCGGCCCGCGTGCTGACCGGCATCGAGGCGCTCGGGTTTCTCAACAACGGGGCCGTGACCGTGACCCCCGAGACGATGACACTGACGGGTAACTCCGGCAATCCCAATGCCAGCGCAGCCATCGCGCAGCTGATGGCAGCCAAGCTGGGCGAAGAAGCGAATTTCGAGATTGATGTCGTCTACATCGAAGAGCTCGATCCCGTGGCCGCCTTACCGTCGCCGGAAGAATGCGAAGCGGATATCGCCGCCATCATATCCGCCGCCAAGATCGTCTTTGAGCCGGGCAGCGCGACAATCGACGCCAGCGCCTTAAGCACCATGGACAATATTGCCGAAGTTCTCAGGGCGTGCGGGGACATCCGCCTGGAAGTCCAGGGCCATACCGACAGCCAAGGCCGCGAGGAAATGAACCTGTCCCTGAGCCAGGCCCGTGCGGAATCTGTTCTGAACGAATTGCGCGCACGCCGGGTTCTCACCGGGTCATTCGACGCCAAGGGTTATGGGGAAACCGCGCCGATCGCGGATAACGACAGCGAAGCCGGGCGGGAAGCGAACCGGCGCATCGAGTTCAGGCTGATCCGCCCCGAACCCTCTGAGCCTGAACGCGAAACAACACTGGAAAGCGTCGCCGAATCCGGTGATACAGGTGCGCAGGACAGCAGCTCTGCTGAGACCGCAGAGGAAGAAGGAAACCGCAATGAGCAGGATTGAGTTTGTCATCGCGACGGCGATCATCCTCTTTGTGGCATTCTGTCTTGGCTGGTTCGCCAATTGGATCGTGAACCGCTTTACCCGCGTCGCAGCCGATGATGTCGCGCAGCTGGACCGTATGAGCCAGGAGTTGCACGAGGCGGAAGAGACGCGCGATCAGGCCATCACCTACCTGCAACAACGCGAGGCCGAACTGACCAACCAACTGGCCCAGACCGAGGCTGAATTGCGCGCCGCGATGGACGGACTGCGCGATGCGCGTCAGGAAGCGGAAGAGCTGCGGGCGCGGATCGACCGCCAACACGTGGGCTGAGCACGCTCAAACCTTTACCCCAAAACGTCATCGGAACAAAAATCGCTCGCTCGTGTGAGCGTCACAAAAGAAAAGACGGCGGGATGTGGCTGCACCCCGCCGTCTTCTCATATCATCCGAATGGACGGGACGACCGCCCCGCCCAGCGTCGCTTACGCCAGATCAAATCGATCAAGGTTCATGACTTTTGTCCACGCCTCGACGAACTGATGCACGAAGACATCCCGCGCATCATCCTGCGCATAGGCTTCGGCCAGAGCCCGCAATTGCGAGTTCGAGCCAAACACCAGATCAACCCGCGTTGCCGTCCATTTCACCGCGCCCTCGGCGCGCCCCTCGAACACGCCATCTTCGCCCTCGACCGGGCCCCATGATGTGGTCATATCCACGAGGTTGGTGAAAAAGTCGTTGGTCAATGCGCCAACCCGATCGGTAAACACGCCGTGCGTGGACCCGCCCACGGTCGCTCCCATGACCCGCAGACCGCCGACCAGAACAGCCATCTCCGGGGCAGTCAGCGTCAGCAGCTGGGCCTTGTCGACCAGAAGTTCCTCGGCCGAAACGGTGTAGTCCGCCTTCAGATAGTTGCGGAAACCATCCGCCTCCGGCTCCAGCACCGCAAAGCTTTCCACATCGGTCTGGTCCTGGGTGGCATCTGTCCGGCCCGGTGTGAAGGGTACCTCCACATCGTAACCCGCTGCACGGGCTGCCTGCTCAACACCCGCACCACCGGCCAGAACGATAAGATCGGCAAGCGAGATTGCCTTTCCCGGCTGTGCGCCATTGAACTCTGCCTGAATGTCTTCCAGCACATTCAGGACTTTAGACAATTGCTCGGGCTGATTAACCTCCCAGTCCTTCTGCGGCGCCAGTCGAATGCGCGCGCCATTGGCGCCACCCCGCCGGTCGGAGCCGCGGAATGTCGACGCGGAAGCCCATGCTGTATCAACCAGTTCCGAGACCGACAGACCCGATGCAAGCACTTTTGCCTTGAGATCCGCGACATCATTGGCGTCCACCAGCGTGTGATCAACGGCGGGCAACGGATCCTGCCACAACAGGTCTTCGGCAGGCACCTCGTGACCCAGATACCGTGATTTCGGCCCCATATCGCGGTGAATCAGCTTGAACCACGCACGTGCATAGGCATCCGCGAACTCTTCGGGGTTCGCATGGAAGTGGCGCGAGATCTTCTCGTACTCGGGGTCCATGCGCATCGCCATATCGGCCGTGGTCATCATCGGTGCGTGGCGTTTGACGCCGTCATGGGCGTCAGGCACGGTGCCTTCTCCGCCCACGGCGGTCCATTGCTGGGCGCCCGCCGGGCTTTTTGTCAATTCCCATTCATAGCCGAAGAGCGTGTCAAAGTAGGACATGTCCCATGTCGTCGGCGTTGGCGTCCATGCCCCCTCGATGCCACTGACGGTCGCATGCCCGCCCACACCGGTTTCGAACGCATTTTTCCAACCCAAACCCATTTGCTCGATCGGGGAGCCTTCCGGTTCCGGACCAACAAGCGCCGCGTCACCCGCGCCGTGCGCCTTGCCGAAGGTGTGGCCACCGGCGGTCAGCGCGACTGTCTCGTAGTCGTCCATGCCCATGCGGGCGAAGGTCTCGCGAATATCCCGACCGGATGCGACCGGGTCCGGATTGCCATCCGGGCCTTCGGGGTTCACGTAGATCAGGCCCATCTGCACTGCGGCCAGCGGGTTTTCGAGTTCTCGGTCGCCGGTGTAACGCTTGTTTCCCAGCCACGTATCCTCTGTTCCCCAGTAGATATCCTCTTCCGGCTCCCAGACGTCTTCGCGTCCGCCGCCAAAACCAAAGGTCTTGAACCCCATTGATTCCATCGCGACATTGCCCGCCAGAACAATCAGATCGGCCCAGGAAATCTGGTTGCCGTACTTCTGTTTGATCGGCCACAGCAAACGGCGCGCCTTGTCAAGGCCGCCATTGTCCGGCCAGCTGTTCAGCGGCGCGAAACGTTGTGATCCCGACGATGCACCACCGCGGCCATCGCCGGTGCGATATGTCCCGGCGGAGTGCCACGCCATACGTACGAAAAGCGGACCGTAGTGACCATAATCCGCCGGCCACCATTCCTTGCTGTCGGTCATCAGCGCCGTAAGGTCTTTCTTCAGCGCGGGCATATCGAGCTTCTTGAACTCTTCGGCATAGTTCACCGTGTGACCAAAGGGGTCAGTTTGCGGCGTGTTCTGATTGAGGATCTTCAGGTTGAGCTGGTTTGGCCACCAGTCGCGGTTACCCCTGACTTCATTGGTCGCATGAATGCTGGCACCATGCATGACCGGGCATTTACCGATATCGTTTCCGTCCATTGTCTCGCTCCTGAGGAAGTTGTTGCTGACGACGGTTTACCAGATCAATACGATATGTTTAATTTGGATTTTCCTATCACAGCAATAATCTCAGGTTATCGCCATAAACTTAACCTTCAAGCAGTTGCGTTACTTCGAAGCGGTTGCAACACTCGGCCACTTCGGGCGCGCCGCGGACATGTGCTCGATTTCTCAGCCAGCTATTTCCGTGCAAATCAAAGAGCTTGAAGAATCTCTGGGCACCGCCCTTTTTGAGCGCGGCGCGCGCCAGATCCGGCTCACCGCCTTCGGGGAGGTTTTTGCGGAGCGTGTGCGCGATATCCTGCAGGCGGTCGACGATCTGGGCGACCTTGCACGTGCCTCGCGGGACGGGCTGGTGGGCAAGTTACGTATCGGGATCATCCCGACGATCGCGCCCTACCTGCTGCCCAGAATCATTGGCAATCTGTCCCTGTCTCACGCTGATCTTGACGTTCACATCCGCGAAACTCTGACGGACAAGCTGATTACCGAACTGATGGATGGAAGACTGGACACCGCCATCGTGGCCCTGCCGATTTCCGAGCCGTCCCTGACCGAGATACGCTTATTCGAAGAGAAGTTTGTTTTGGTGCGTCGGCAGGAAGACGCCGCCAAGCCCGTGCCCAACCGGGAATCGCTGCGCGAAATGCGGCTGTTGCTGCTGGAAGAAGGGCATTGCTTTCGCGATCAGGCACTGTCGTTTTGCGGGTTGCGCTCGCCGCTGGCCCGCGAGGGGATGGATGGCAGTTCCCTGTCAACGCTGGTACAGATGGTCGGCACCGGAATCGGCGTCACGCTTATTCCCGAAATGGCGGTGCCGGTTGAAACGACATCGGCGGCTGTCTCGGTGGATCACTTGAATGCCCCTCAGCCATCCCGGGTTATCGGCATGGTGTGGCGTAAGACCAGCCCGCTTTCGGATGAGCTGATGCAGATTTCCCGTGTCGTGCAACAGTCTGCCGAAGCCCTGCGCGAAGAGCAGCGCGAGATGTCCGCTGACAGGCGGTAATTACCAGCGGCTCAGGGCGTCTTCATCTTCATCGCGCGCATCGACCCATGACGCCCCCTCGGCGGTGACCTCGCGCTTCCAGAAAGGCGCGCGCGATTTCAGGTAGTCCATCAGGTATTCCGCCGCCTCAAAGGCGTCCTTGCGGTGCCGTGCGGCGGTTGCGACCATCATGATCATGTCCCCCGTCACCAGTCGACCATGGCGATGGATCACCAACACATCGGCCAATGACCAGCGATCCTGTGCTTCCTGCGCAATCGCCGTGACGGCGGCTTCCGTCATGCCCGGGTAGTGTTCTATTTCCATCGCTTCTAAGGATGCATCGCCGGTATCCCGAACCACTCCGGTAAAGGTCACGATGGCGCCGACGTCCTTGCGGCCCGACGCGAATACGGCGCTTTCACGGCCCGGGTCGAACGGACCTGCCTGAATGGCGACACGCATGTATCACCCTCCCGTCATCGGAGGGAAAAACGCGACTTCACGGACCCCTTCCAGCTTGGCGTCGAAATCACTCAACTCCTGATCGATTGCCACCCGCAAGGCGGAGAGGTCGGAGAAAGCCACCGCATAACGCTCCTCGCGGCCCTTAAGCTCTTCCACCAGGTCAGCCACAGTTGCGGCAGAGGTGTCGATCTCTTCCCGGGGCAACCCGATACGTTCGCGCACCCAGGCAAAATAAAGCACGTTCATTTTTCGTCATCCTTCAGGTGTGGCAATGACTTCACGAAATAATCCACGCCTGTGATCAAGGTAAGCGCCGCTGCGACCCACAACAAGAGCAAGCCCGTGCTGCCCGCCCATTCCATCGCCGTGTGCTTCCACCGCAATCCCTGAAGATCCGGCTCCGTGCCCGCGAAGATCGCGTTTACCAGGGTCTGATCCATGCCATAGGCCGACATCCCGAGGTAGTGTTCGAACACACCGTGTGAAAAAAGAACCGCAATGGCCACCATCTGGCAGGTCGTCTTCCACTTGGCCAGCTTGGTCACTTTAAGTGTGCCCGCGGTATCTCCCAGAAACTCCCGCAGTCCGGAGACGAAAACCTCCCGAAACAGAATAACCGTGGCGGGCAAAACCAGCCAGGGGGACCAGCTGGAAAATCCGATGATAACCATCAGGGCAATGACCACCATGGCCTTGTCGGCAATCGGATCCAGCATCGCGCCCAGTTTCGTTTCCTGCTTCCACGCCCGCGCCAGATAACCGTCGAACCAATCTGTCACGGCGGCCAGTATGAACAGGACAAGGGCAAACCAATCCGCGTACGGCCGCGTGAAAAACAGGAACATGACTGCCACCATGGGGGCCGCAATCAACCGGACGATCGTCAGAATATTGGGCATCGTGAGTGTCATGGCCCTACCTTACAGTGACCCATATGCCTGCGAAAGCGACAACCGACGCGGTGACGACCTTCTCCGCCGTGCGCCCAACGCTTTTCGCCAGAAAAGCAAAACATCTTGTCGCGCGGAACGCGCGTCCGCCGGATCAACCGCGCTCATGGAAATAGTCGTAAATCTTTTCGGCCAAGGCACCGGAGACCCCCTCGACGGCCTTCAGATCAGACAAATTCGCCCTGGAGACGGCCTTGGCCGATCCGAAATGGGCGAGCAACGCCCGCTTGCGCGCGGCACCCACACCCGGCACGTTGTCCAGCGGCGTCACGCCCACCGACTTGGCGCGCTTTGCCCGGTGTGTGCCGATGGCGAAGCGATGCGCCTCGTCGCGCATCCGCTGCACGAAGTACAGCACGGGATCATTGTGCCGCAGTGCAAAGGGCCGCTGTCCGGTGCGGTGAAACTCTTCCTTGCCCGCATCGCGGTCCAATCCCTTGGCGACGCCCACCATCGGGATGTCGTCCACGCCAAAGTCGCGCATGATCTGGCGCACCGCGCTGACCTGGCCTGACCCACCGTCAATCAGCAGCAGATCGGGCCAGTGCCCTTCTTTTCGGTCCGGGTCTTCCTTCTTTAGCCGCTTGAAGCGCCGTGTCAGCACCTCCTTCATCATGCCGAAATCGTCACCCGGCGTCAGGTCTTCGCCACGAATGTTGAACTTGCGATACTGGTTTTTCATGAAGCCCTCACTCCCGGCCACGATCATGGCGCCCACGGCAAAGGCTCCCTGAATGTGGGAGTTGTCATAGACCTCGATCCGCTCCGGCGGTTTGGGCAGATCAAAGGCCTCGGCCACACCTTTCATCAACCGCGCCTGTGTCGCGGTCTCAGCCATCTTGCGCGCCAGGGATTCGCGTGCGTTGCGCAGTGCGCTGTCGATCAGTTCGGCTTTCTCCCCGCGCCGTGGCACCACCAGCTCCACTTTGCGCCCCAGTTTACCCGTCAGCGCATCGGCCATCAGATCGGAGTTTTCAATGTCATTGCTCAGAATCAGTTGTCGCGGCGGTTCGCGCGTGTCGTAAAACTGGCCGACGAAAGCTTCCAGCACCTCGGCGGCATCCACATCCGCCCCGACCCGCGGATAATAGTCCCGGTTCCCCCAGTTCTGGTTGGCGCGAATGAAAAAAACCTGAACGCAGGCCTGACCACCTTCCATGTGCAGTGCAATGATATCCGCTTCGGACACGCCCTTGGGGTTGATACCCTGAGCGGTCTGAACCTGCGTCAGCGCCTTGATCCGGTCGCGCAGGGCCGCGGCGCGTTCAAATTCCATCGCCTCCGACGCAGCCGCCATCTGGGCCGCCAGCCGCGCCTGAATATCTGTCGTTTTCCCGGTGAGAAATTTCTCCGCATCGCGCACGGTTTGCCGGTATTCGTCCGCCGCGATTTTGCCGACGCAGGGCGCGGAGCATCGCTTGATCTGATACTGCAGACAAGGGCGCGTGCGGCTGTCGAACATGGCGTTTGAACAATCGCGCAACAAGAAGACGCGTTGCAACTGGTTCAAGGTACGGTTGACTGCGCCCGCGGAGGCAAAGGGGCCGTAGTAGCTGCCCTTTTCCTTCTTAGCACCGCGGTGCTTTTTGATCTGCGGAAAATCATGATCCGCCGTCACCAGAATATTGGGAAAGCTCTTGTCGTCCCGCAGCAGCACGTTGAACTTCGGCTTCAGCTGCTTGATCAGGTTCTGTTCAAGCAGCAACGCCTCGGTTTCGGTACGCGTGGTGAGGAACATCATGGAGGCGGTATTTGAAATCATCCGGGCAATGCGAGGCGAATGACCGGACGGGCGCGCGTAATTGCCGACCCGCGCGCGCAGATTGCGCGCTTTGCCGACATATAACACCCGGCTTTCCGCATCCAGCATCCGGTACACGCCTGGCGAGGTATCCAGCGTCTTTAGATAACCCTGAATAACCGGATGGCCGGTCGGCACATCCTCAAGATGAGTGTCACGCGAATCTGTCATCGAAACTTGCTGTTGATTCTGGCGATTGGCTGCACTGTAGCGCAGCCAATCGCAAGCCATAACCTTTCCACGGATCATGTGGATAACTCTGCCGATAACTTCCAGTCATTTGGAAATTTTCGTTGTAGTTTGGGCATTTCACCGATTTGCCTAAAAAATAGGCATGATTATAAGTCTCTGATTTCAAATGGTATTTTATTGCCCGCTGTGCAAGTTTTTGAAAACAAAGACATTTTAGTAACGGATTTGTAACACACATTAATCCGGTGCAAAACTCCCGCACCCTTACCGCTTTATTCAACGCCCAGAACATCCGGTGTTTGCCATCCCAGGTGCTGTCCGCCGTCCACACAGAGCAGTTGTCCGGTCACCGCGGGGGCGTCTAGGAAATACCCCAGCGCGGCAGTCATGTCCTGCGGATTAGACCCGCGCTCCAACGTGGTGCTGGCGCGTTGTTTGGCAAAATGTTCCGCCGACTGGCGCCCGCCCTGAAGGGTGGGTCCGGGCCCGATACCGTTGACCCGGATCACGGGTGCCAGTGCTTGCGCAGTGGTGCGCGTCATGGCCCAGAGACCCATCTTCGCGAGTGAATAAGTCATGAATTCGGGTGTCAGTTTTCTGACCCGCTGGTCGATCATGTTCACAATCAACGCCGACGCCATCGGCTCACCCGCCGCGTCCATGACGGGCGCAAGCCCCTGGGCAGCCATCGCCTGGGTCAAAAGAAAGGGCGCGCGCAAATTGCTTTGCATGTGCCTGTCCCATGTCTCGCGCGTCGCGGTCTCCACCGTGTCATACTCGAAGATGGAGGCGTTGTTGACCAGACAGGTGACCGGACCGCCCAGGAAAGACACGGCCTCGGCAAACAGGCTGTCTGTCTGGTTGTCCTCCAGCAGGTTGGCCTGAAGCGCGATCGCGCGTCGACCTTTTTCCTCGATCAGCGCGACGGTTTCCAGCGCCCCCTTGTCTGAAGACGCGTAATGCACGGCCACATCAAAGCCGCGATCCGCGAGGTAAAGAGCCATCGCGCGGCCAATGCGATGACCAGCGCCCGTTACAAGAGCTTTGCCCATTCTGTTTGCTCCTCCTTGTTGATCACGTCAGGACGATCGCAAGATAGGTCAGGTATAAACCTGTCAGGATGACGCCCCAAAACCGCGTGATGTTCCAGCACAGGTAGACGAAGGGCGCCAGCAGGATGGAGGCGCCGAGCATGACCCAGAGATCGAAGGACAGAAACTCGGGATCAACGGCGATGGGCCCCACGAAGCTCGCGATGCCGATGATCGCAAGCAGGTTGAACATGTTGGACCCGATGACATTGCCCAAGGCAACATCAGCCTGCCGGCGCAACGCCGCCATCACGGTCGTCGCAAGTTCCGGAAGCGACGTCCCAACCGCAACGAGGGTCAGGCCGATGACCGTATCCGAAACACCGTAGGTCTTGGCGATGATCGTCGCATTGTCCACCAGCAGGTCTGCGCCGAGCGGCAGACCGATCAGGCCCAGAACAAGAAAGACGATGATGCGCCACCATGGCATGTCGGGGTCTGCACCTTCCGGTTCCTCCTCGGGCGCGCCCTTGCAGGCTTGCCGGTGCTGATGGGCATCGCGAAACGCATCCCCCAGCATGAACGCCAACCCTGTCAGCAGCACCAGACCGGAAATCCAGTCAAAGACACCCCGAAACGCAAGCCCGATGAAAAGCACGCTTGCAAGGATCATGAAATTGTAGGTTTTCCGGGTGTTGCATTCCGCCGTGTGCATCGTGGCCAGCAGGGCGGGCACCCCAAGCACAAGCAGGATGTTGGCCGTGTTCGACCCCACAACGTTGCCAAGGGCAAGCCCGGGCGCATTGTCCTTGATCGCCTGAATGGAGATCAGCAGTTCCGGTGCCGATGTACCAAAGGCAACAATGGTCAGGCTGACGATCAGCGCCGGGACGCCCAAACGCAAACTGAGGTTCACAGCGCCTTTGACCAGCGCATCACCTGCGAGGAGCAACAAGACCAGACCAAAAGCACAGAGAAACCAGGGCAGCAACCACGGCATTATCATGAATGCTCATCCTTACCACAGGGACATGCACCGCGCCCGATACGGTAGCGGCCGCAATGTCTGCATTTCCCCGAGGCCAATCGCTTGCCCCCCAACCAGTGCAGTTTGCCGAACATGGCGAGAACGCCCATGACGACCAGAAAGAGGGTGACGATCTTGAAAATCATGGATGCTAAAGTCCGAACTGCGCGAAGGCGCTGCGTTCTTCGATACTGTTCAGGGCATCATCTACAACCTGCGCGCCGAAACGGGTCAGAAGCGGCTTGCGCAGACCATAACGGCGGAATTTCACTTTTTGGCCGAACCGCTCCTGCATCATCGGTTTCAGGTGTCCGATCCCATCAATCAGCCCAAGTTCCACGGCGCGCCGCGCCAGCCAGATTTCACCGGTGAAAAGATCCTGATCTTCGGGCAGCTTTCCCTTGCGACGCGCGCTGACGTGTTCCTTGAAATTCGTGTGAATATCTTCCAGCAACCCTTTCAGGCGCGCTACATCTTCAGGGTTCTCAGGGCGAAACGGGTCCAGCATCGACTTGGACTTTCCCGCCGTATACACGCGCCGCTCGATACCCTGACGGGTCAGGAGTTCATGCACGCCAAAAGAGGCGGAGATAACCCCGATGGAGCCCACGACCGAGCTTTCGTCGGCAAAAATTTCGTCAGCGGCGGCCGCGAGCCAGTAACCGCCAGATGCCGCAACATCTTCGACAAAGGCAATCACCGGAACTTCTTTTTCCTCCGCAAGACGCCGGATGCGCGATCCGATCATGGAGGATTGCACAGGGCTCCCACCGGGAGAATTGACCTCCAGCACCACCGCGGCAGGTTTCCCGCGCGAAAACGCTTTTTCAATCACTGGCGCGAGGCTCGCGTCATTCAACGCCCCGCGTCCCGATGCAGTGATCATCCCCGCAAGGCGGATCACGGCCACGGTCGGGTCTGACTTTATAAACGGTATCCAGCGTTTCATGTCACCCCATGTAGAATGGGGACCCTCACCAAACAAGGAGGGAACCCCGTAGAGTTTTACAGTGCGTCTTTATTGCCGGATGCGCCAGCCGGTTTTGAAAATCCACCCGATGACCAGAAGACACACGGTGGTGAAACCGGCGATCGCCAGCAAGGACAGCCCGATCGGCACATCAGCGGTGCCAAAGAAGGCCCAGCGGAACCCTGAAATCAGGTACACGACGGGGTTGAAGTAGGAAATCGTCTGCCACGCCGGCGGCAACATGGAAATGGAATAGAAAGACCCTCCGAGGAACACCAGCGGCGTCACCACCAGCAAGGGAACCAGCTGCAACTGCTCGAAGTTTCCGGCCCATATGCCGATGATGAAACCGAGCAAGGCAAAGCTGAGACAGGTCAGCAGCAAAAACGCCACCATGGCCAGCGGGTGCGCGATCTGGACATCGACGAAGAAAAAGGCGGTGATCAGAATGATGACACCGATGAACAGCGCCTTGGTGGCCGCCGCCCCTACGTATCCTGCAACAATCTCCAGAAAGTTCACAGGGGCCGACAGGAGCTCGTAGATCGTGCCGATGAATTTCGGAAAGTAGATACCGAAGGACGCGTTGGAGATCGCCTGCGTGATCACCGACAGCATGATCAGACCGGGCACGATGAAAGACCCGTAGCTGACGCCCTCGATTTCCTGAATGCGGCTGCCGATGGCTGCGCCGAAGACCACGAAATACAGCGACGTCGACAGCACGGGCGAGATCAGGCTTTGCGCCAGCGTCCGGAAGAATCGTGCCATTTCAAACAGGTAAATCGCCCTGATCGCCGTCCAATTCATTGCGCGCCCTCCTTGTCGTCATGCACCAGGCCGACAAAGATATCCTCAAGGCTGCTTTGCCGCGTCACCACATCGCGCAGCACCAGCCCCGCTGCAGAAACATCCGACAACAGTTTGGTGATCCCGGTGCGCTCGGCCCGCGTGTCATAGCTGTAGGTCAGCGTCCGGTTGTTGTCGCACAGAGTGAGGTTGTATTTGTGCAGCGCCTTGGGCACATCGGCCAGCGGTTCGGACAATTGCACATCGAGCTGCTTCTGACCCATGCGCGCCATCAGGCTTTCCTTGTCTTCGACCAACAGCAATTCACCCTTGGCAATCACCCCGACACGGTCGGCGATGGCTTCAGCCTCTTCGATGTAATGGGTTGTCAGCACGATCGTGACACCATCGGCTTTCAGGCCTTCGACGATTTCCCACATGTCCTTGCGCAATTCGACATCCACACCGGCGGTCGGTTCATCGAGAAAAAGCAGGCGCGGCTCGTGGCTGAGCGCCTTGGCGATCAATACGCGACGTTTCATGCCGCCGGACAATTCGCGGATCTGGTTGTTGCGCTTGTCCCACAACGACAACTGCCGCAGGATGCGTTCCAGCGCCGCGTCATCAGGTGCCCGACCGAACAAGCCACGGGAAAAGCGCACCGTGTTGATCACTTTTTCGAAGGGCTCAAGATTGATCTCCTGGGGCACCAGTCCGATCATCGATCTGGCTGCCCGAAAATCGCGAATGATGTCGTATCCGCCAACCGCCACAGTGCCGGACGTGGCTGTCGTGATACCACATACCGTGGAAATCAGCGTCGTCTTGCCCGCACCGTTTGGCCCCAGCAACGCAATGATCTCACCCGCTTCTATCTGAAGGCTGACACCTTTCAGCGCTTCGAAACCGTCTGAATAGGATTTGCGCAATTCCGATATGTCGAGAATAGGCGGCATCGTGGTCTGTCCCTTGTGTTTTGCGGCGAACCTAATCGGCGCTGGAGACAAACAACAGCGCGGAAATGCACAGTGACTTTACGTTCTGTGCGGCACACCGCAGCGACGCGATTTCAGGCTTTTCCGGTGAGGCGTTTCAACCAGCTTTTCTTTTCCGCCTCCGGCGCATCATCGGCAGGCGCCTCGTCCGAGGCAGCGGGACCTTCAAGGGTTGCCTGAAGGTTGGAGAAAAACTGGTCTGCCATCTTCTTTGCAAAGCCATCGATGATCCGGCTGCCAAGCTGCGCCAGCTTGCCCCCCACCTTCGCCTCGACATCGTAGGACAGCTCCGTACCACCGTCCTTGGCGACCATGCGAACTTCCGCTGCGCCCTTGGCAAATCCGGCCGCCCCGCCCTTGCCTTCGCCGGAAATCTTCAGGGAGGTGTCCGGCACGAGATCCGTCAGGGTCACCGCGCCTTTGAAGGTCGCCTTTACCGGACCAACTTTTTGCACAACGGTCGCTTCAAAACCTTCTTCCGCGGACCCGGTAACATCCTGTGCCCCGGGAACGCAGGCCTCCAGAACCTCAGGCGTCAGCAACGCCGCATAAACCTGTGCCGGGCTGGCAGCAATCTGGCGCGTGTCGGACATTTGCATGGGTGGTTTCCTCCTCACTGATTTCCGGTCGTTTTACAGCACCGATCACGAAAGCACCAATTGCATTTGGCCATGTCGCTTCTGTGCTGGACAGACCCCGGGTGCCTGATAGGAGTGAGGCATGACTTCGCACCCTCAAAACCGCGCCGGCCTTGGCATTCTGTTCGTTCTGGCCGGTGTTTTTGCGATTTCAATCAATGATATGCTGATCAAGCAATTGTCGGGTAGCTATCCGCTGCACGAGATCGTGTTCCTGCGCTCTGGCATCGGTATGCTGTTTTCACTGATGATGGTGCAGATGGAGGGCGGACTTGGCATTCTCAAGACCCGCAGGCCCTTTTTACACGCCACCCGCGGACTCCTGATCGTTATCGCGAACATGAGCTATTTCGTGGCCCTTGCCGCAATCCCGCTGGCCGATGCCACCGCCTTGTTTTTCGCCGCGCCGCTTTTCATCACCGTGTTGTCGATTCCGATGCTGGGGGAAAAAGTTGGCCCGATGCGGATGACCGCTGTTCTGGTCGGGTTTGCGGGCGTCGTCATCATGCAGCGCCCCTGGGCGGAAGCTGAGAGCCTTGAGGCCTCGCGGCTGGTGCTGCTGTTGCCGGTGCTGTCTGCGCTGACTTATGCGCTGAACCAGTTAATGACCCGCAAGCTGGGCGTGGAAAGCAAGGCCTCCGCCCTCGCGGTCTATATTCAGGCCACCTTTGTCGTGGTGTCCGTGCTGTTCTATCTTGTCGCGGGCGATGGGCGCTATGCGGAAGGTCTCGATAATCCGTCTTGGCAGTTCCTGTTGCGCGCGTGGGTCTGGCCTGCTTCGGGCGACTGGTGGGTGATCATCGGCCTGGGTGCGAATTCCGCCATCGTTGGCTATTGCCTCAGCCAGGCCTACCGCATGGCGGATGCCGCAACCGTTGCCCCGTTCGAATACGTCGGGCTCCCACTGGCCGTATTCTGGGGCTGGGCCATTTTTGCCGATCTGCCAGTCTGGGAAGTCTGGGCAGGCATTGCCATGATCCTCGGGTCAGGCTTGTTCGTATTCCTTCGGGAACGCCAGAAATCCCGCGTGATCGCCCGCGCCCCCGTGCGGAGACGATAGATGCTCCCACCCGGGTCGGCCTGTCGCCGCACGGCGTTGCGTCTCGGCGCATGCGCCGCCGCACCGGACAAGATGGCATTACTTTTCACGTTAAAAATGCTACTAATACGAGTATGGCAGGATTCTGTCGGCTCGGAAGAGTCTGAGCAAGCGGGTCCAGTCAATTCAATCCACGTAGTAATTTTTAGAAAATGGGGTTTTATTCAGATGTTTGATAAATTCGCGGGCGCCGTTGCTGCGTCACTGATCGCAAGTTCCGCAAGTGCGGCCGTTGTCGGGGACGAGGTAACCGGCGTTTTGACCGCCCTGAGCGTCTCCCTGCTCGACGAAACGACCGTTGTGACCGACCCGGGCGTCGAGTTTTCATTCAGCGTTGGAAGCGGGTTCTTGTCCTTTGACATTGCAGAAACAGCCGTGACGGTGATTTACAATCTTGCTACCTTCCCCAGCGTTGGCGCGGTTACGACCTGGGATGTATCCGGATTTGACGATCAGATCACAGGGTTTTCGCTGGCATCTGGAAAAGCGAACCTGATCGATGCGGTGAGCTTTACCGCCGACTCCATCTCTCTCAGCGTTGCAGATTTCTTCGCGGTGAATGAGGGGGCCGTCAATACCTGGATCTTCGATCTGGAAACATCGGTTGCGCCTGTTCCCCTTCCAGCCTCAGGCGTGCTGTTGGTTGCCGGGCTTGCAGGCTTGGGCTTTGCATCCCGCCGCAACAAGCTGAAAGGCTAGCGGCAGTCTTCCGGCAACGGATCGCCAGCCCGCACGCCTTTATCCGGCGATCCGCACGACCACTTTTCCGGTGGCTTTGCGCGTTTTGAGCAAGTCAAGCGCTTCATTGGCTTGCTCCAAAGGCAGGACATTGCTCACGTGCGGTTTGATCTTGCCCGCGACATACCAGGTGATCAGGGTTTCGAAGCTGTCGGTCAGCACCTTCGGGTTCACGCGGGTGTAGCCGCCCCAGTAGAAGCCGATGACGGTAAGGTTTTTGACCAGTAGATGGTTGGCCGGGATCTGAGGCACCTCGCCGGAGGCAAATCCCAGAGGGATGAGCCGCGCCTCGGGGTTGCATGCCCTAAGGGCAGCTTTGAACTGGTCGCCGCCGATCGGGTCGTAGACCACATCTGCACCGCCCAGTGATTTCACCACCTCGCGAATATCAGCGCTGTCGGAGTTGATCAGGTGGTCCGCCCCCGCGGCCTTGGCGACCTGTAGTTTGTCGTCTCCCCGCGCAACGGCGATCACCTCGGCACCCATGAGTTTACCCAGTTCCACCGCCGTCAGGCCAACACCACCCGACGCGCCCAGAACCAACAGACGCTCGCCCGCCTTGAGGTGAGCCTTGTAGTCAAGTGCCACGTGGCTTGTCCCGTAGGCGATCAAGAAGGCCGCTGCATCCTCATCGCTCATCTGATCGGGGACGGGCACACAAACGTCGGCGGGAATTGCGGCATAGTCGGCCAGCGCATCGAACCCGCAGTAGGCGGCGACCCGTTGTCCCGTTGCCACAGCGGTCACGCCCTCCCCGACAGCCACCACCGTGCCGCAAAGCTCCATGCCCAGCGTGAAAGGCAGTTGCGGCTTTTCCTGATAGGTGCCTTTGATGATCAGCAAGTCGCCGAAATTCAGCCCGCAGGTGTGAACCTTGACCAGCACCTGCCCGGGCTGCGGGTCAGGTGTCGGAATGTCCCGAAGCTTCATGGGTTGGCCGAGTTCAGTGACTTGCATCGCGCGCATCGGTGTGTCCTTCATGGGTCGTTGTCAGGCGGATCAGGCCAGAGCCGGGCGGGAAAGACAAGGGCGCAATTCAGATGACCTTGCTGCCATGGCGATGTGGGTATTGATCATCTGTCAGGGCAGGTAATTCGAGGATGGCGACGCATGAAATTTGCAAGATATGGCATTTACTACACTCCGGCGCCGGGCGCCTTCGCCGATGCGGGCGCAGCTTGGCTGGGCTGGGACGTGGCCCGTGGACAAGCCGTGGGCGCGCCCGATGACGCAATCACCAGACGCCCGCGCAAATACGGCTTTCACGGGACGATCAAACCTCCCTTCCGTCTCGTACCGGGGACTGGTGAGGGCGCGTTGGCGTCAGAACTCGCGCAATTGTGCCACCGGCTGGAGCCCGTAGTTCTCGACGGTCTGACCCTGTCCAAAATCGGCTCTTTCCTGGCGTTGACCCCTGTGGGCGATGTCCGCGCCCTCGCCACGATGGCGGCAGAAGTCGTGCGCGGGCTGGATGCCTTCCGTGCGCCCCCCGATCCGGCTGAACTTGAAAAGCGTCGGCAATCCAACCTGTCACCGCTGCAGGAAAAATACTTGAAAGACTGGGGTTACCCCTATGTCATGGACGCGTTCAGGTTCCACATGACCCTGTCCGGCCCGTTGCCCGCCGCACGGCGGGATGCGGTTCTTGCCCAGGCGACCAAACACTTCCTCGACATACCGCCAAGGCCGTTTGTGATCGACAGCCTGACGCTGGTGGGAGAAGACGAGGACGGCAAGTTCCGCGAAATAAGCCGATATACACTGCAAGCGGGTGTGTGACGCCTCGCGCCGGTGCAGATCTCCGGCACCGGGCGCCTGCCTGCCCGGATGATCCGCCGGTCATCGGCGCAACACCCGGGCATGCGTGGTTAGTTCACGGTTGTTTCCGTGACCGCGCCGATGGTGACAAACATCGTCTCACCCGAATGATCGTCGACCCCGTCGTTGTCTGTCGAAATCCAGCCCCTGCCATCCGGCGTGATGGCCAACCCTTCGACCTTGTCCAGAACGTAACCCCCTGTCGATGTCAGATCGGGGAGCAGGTCGCGGACCAGTGTTTTCGACACGACCGGCAGGTCAGTGTCCAGCGGTGCGGGCTGTAAATCGGCAAGTGGAACGGCGTAGACTCTTTTGGTCACCGCTGCGTTGCCATGCTGGTTGTCTCGTTCGATGATGTAAACACGATCACCGTAAAGGCTCATTTCGCTCAGGCCGACCCACCCTGTTGCGGCAGAGGCCTTGGGATAAAGCACCGCGCCCCACTCTTCTGTTTGCAGATTGTAGGCAACAAGCTTCACGTGATCTTTCGGGTCATCCTTCCATTCGCGCTGCACCGGCATCCACAACGTGTTGACCACCAGGGTAATACCTTCGAAGCCGAAGCGTTTCTCAACGGCCATCAATTCCGGCGGCAGGCCAACTTCCTTCGTGATCGCCCCCTTGGCATCCACATTGTAGAGAGCATGAGGAACAACCCGGTCTGTGCGGCCTTCCGATGCAATCCAGAACCCCCCCTGCCCATCAAGAACGATACCCTCCATGTCTAGCTTTTGCGCTGGCACGCCATTGCGCGTGACATCAAGCACATCGACGATGCGGGCCGGCGTTGCGGTGGGGTCGATTTTGAAGATACGCGGCTGGTAACCGTAGAAGCTGTCTGAAACGGCATAGATCATGCCATCGGCACTGGCCACCATGCCCGAAATTGCACCCCAGCCGGTTAACTCATCCATGCCTTCCGAAGTCAGGTGCGGGTAGGCGGCAGGGGCGTCCGTGTATTGGTACAGCATGACATGTGCCCGCGCCGCACCGTCCTGCAGCCCGTCGAACTCGTTGGCTGTGGCCAGCAAGCCGCGCTGCGGGATCGCAACAGCGCCTTCCGGGGAAATGCCCGAGGGAAGAAGCTGTTTCAGCACCGGTGCTGTCGGGTCGGTCACATCATACACCGCGACGATCGATGCGCGCTCGGCCATGACGAATATATAGGGTGTGCCATCGAAGGTGGCGAATTCCATCCCCTCGGGTTCGGCGCCCTTGCTGTCGGAGCGTTTGTCCGGGTAGTGACCGATCTGAACGATTGCATGTTCCAGCGAGGCGCCACTTTCCCACACCACGGTCCCATCCTTGCGAAAAACGGTCATCCCGCGTGCGCCACCATCCATGTCACCCTCGTTCGCAGTGGCAAAATGGTCGTCGTCGATCCACTGGACACCGTCAGGTTCACGCAGACGACCGGGCTGGCTTTGGTCAAAGATCAGCGCGCCCCGCTCGTCAGTTGTGTCGATCCCCTCCAGGTCAACAGCGCCAGCCGAGAAATGCGACAGCACCGTGCCGTCCTTGGCCACAACCGCGATGTGATTGTTTTCCTGAAGTGTCACAACGACTTCCCCAAGCGCGTTGATATCGACAAACTCCGGCTCGGGGTCGGAACCTGCGACATCCGCCAGACCCGCCAGCGACGCACGCCGCAACGAGCCGCAATCAAGCGTGCGGTCAGAGATGTCGATCATCACCAGGTCGCCCGCGGGCATCTGCGGCACACGGCCATCGCCAAGATCTTCATCGCGTTCATTCTCGATCGCAATGGCAATGAAGGATCCATCCCGCGCACGTGCGGTACTGTCGGGCTGCCCTCCCAGATCGCAAGACGCGGTCTCGGTCATGTCGTCCAGGTCAATCGCTTTGATCATGCCCGAGGGTGCCGCGTAGCTTTGCGAGGTGTTGACCGCGACAAAAGCAGTCGAGCCGATGACCGAAACCGCCGTGGGTTCGCCGGTCAATGACAATGTCCCTTTTGGTGCCGGGGCCATGGGGTCTGAAATGTCAATAACGCCGATCACACCCGCAGGGCTGTCGGTGTAGACGAGCGTCATGCCGTCGCTGGTGACATCGATGATCTCGGCAGAGGTTTCTTCGGGCACATCGCCGTCAAAGTTCGACGCCACCGGAAATGACGCAATTCGGTTGAAATTCATCTCTGCAGAAGCAGGAGACATCGCCACACCGGCAAGCAGCGTGCTGGTCAGCAGCAGGTTTTTGTTCATTGGAAACTCCATCGATCTTGAGATGCCGCAAAGAGGCAGCTTCAAGACACACGGGCATGACAGTTCCATATCACTTTTGTGAAGGTCGCGGTCAGAGGTCGATCTCGATCTCGCCATCCTTCGAGGCTGCGCGGGACTGGCAAAGGATGATATTCGTGTCTCTTTGCGCTTTGGACAGAACGAAATCGCGGTGTTCCACGTCTCCCGACACCAAACCGCATTTGCACACGCCGCAGATACCGTCAGCGCATTTGATGTCCACCTTGAAACCCTGCTCCACCAGCACATCAGCCGCGGACCGGTCTGCGGGAACGATGATATTGCGGCCGTCCTTCAGCTTGATCGTAAAGGGATGGTTTTCATATTCCGGCACGTCAGGAACGGTGAAGTATTCTAGCCGGCATGCATCTTCGGGAAATCCTGCCCGCTCGGCGGCTGTGACGACCGCCTTCATGTACGCATCCGGCCCGCAGGTAAACACATGCCATCCGGGCTGATAGCCGGACAGAATGTTGTCCAGATCGGCGCGCGTGCCTTCATCGGAGATATGAAGGTGCACGCGGTCCGCCCAGGGCATGTCGGCGAGGTCGCGAATGAAGGCACCCGCCGACCGAGACGGGACGGAATAGTGCAGATCGAACGGCTTGCTCGCATGATGCAACTCATGCGCCATTGCGATCATCGGCGTGATCCCGATGCCGCCGCCCATCAGAATGCTATGGGATGCGCATTCTTCGACCGGGAAATGGTTGATCGGCCGCGACACAAAGATTTTCCTGCCCGCGCTGAAAATACGGTGCAGAAGTTCCGATCCCCCTTTGCCCTGAGGCTCTCTGAGTACGGCGATCTCGTAACAGGGTCGATCAGAGGGATCGCCACACATGGAATACTGCCGCAGCTTGTCCGGGGTGACGACAATATCCAGATGCGCGCCAGCCGACCATCCCGGCAGGTCACCGCCGTCGACCGCGCGGAAGCGGTAGCGTGTGATACTGTCTGTCAACGGGTCTGCCTGAATGATTTCGACCTGCAGGACAGGGCTGTCGGCGCTGGTGATGTATTTGTGGTCCCATGCACCCGTTTCGCCTGCCGCTTTGCGCGATCTGTACTCATCGGCCGTGATCATCGCCTGATAGGCTTCGATCCCCGCTTCACGATCCATCGGGAACGGATACGGCCAGGGGTGCGGCGCGAGGCTCGCTGGATAGACCGCAAGCGTCTGATCTTCATACTTCAGATCGAGGTCTCGTTGCAGGTCGCGCTCATTTACCGGTCGGCGCACCGGGTGGTACCCGCCGTCCTCGGTCAGCGCGATATCCCACCACCATTTCTTGACCGGGTTCAGACCGCCATGGCCTAGCGTGTCGTCCAGTTTCGCCAATGCGGGCGCAGCCTTTGGGATATTCATCGCCGCCCATCTGAAAGGTTTCTCCGCAAACAGGCCCTCTAGGTTCCATGGGCAGGTTTTCATACAGCGGCCACACATCGCGCCGCCGGGCGTGGTGATGCGGTAGGTCGCGCACTTCTGACTGTCGGATTTCCAGATCTCGTAGCCATTGAACATCAGTTTGGGCCCGGCGGTAATCGCACCGGACGGACATTCGCGCGCGCATTTGTTGCAGCTTTCGCAGAATTTCTGCAAGCCGAAGTCAATTGGCCGATCGTGTTCCATCGGCATGTCGGTGGTCACAACGCCTGACTTCAGCCTCGGCCCAAGAAAAGGGTTGAGGATGACCTCACCGATCCGGCTGACTTCGCCGAGGCCCGACAGAAGTAACAGGGGGGGCTGCAATACCTCCCCGTCCATCACCGTATGCGCTTTGGCCTTGTATCCCAGATTGCGGATCTGGCGGGCAATGATGCCCCCCAGCAAAGAAAACCGCAAATAGGCACGCATGGATTGCGCGACGGATATCCAATCATCGCCCGAGGCGCCCTCCATCGTGTCAAAGCCCTGATCGATGATCATGCTGATCGCCTGATCATGCGGCGGTTCAAGGGGCGCGCCGGTGGCGTCATGGCTGTACCACGTCCAATCCGGGCAACGGCTCAGCCCCACCGCATCCACACCCAGAAAGTAACAGGCGGCCTTGATGTTTGCAGCGTTCCGGCGCGCATCGTCAGGCCGAGGTCCGTCGCTGCTGGGACCGTCCTGAAACAGGACGAAGGCGCCAAGCATACGGCGCTGCGCCATCGAGGGCGCGGCCTTGCGCGCGTAGTATGCACCCGCTGCGCCCTCCTGCGTGGCCTTGCCCATGTCGCCGAATTGCGCCCGTGCGAACATATCCGTCCGCTTGGGAACGCGCGCCACGTTACCCTCGTCAATGTAGGTCGTCGGTTTGTCCACCCGCTTCAGACGTTCGAAAGGATGTGGCCCAAGCGCGAAATCTCGGCCGCCGAAAGGGTCCTTGTTGAAGGCCGATTTTTCGCTGCCCTTCCCGACCCACCAGGCCGGGCGATTGGTGCGCAGCCATGTTTGTGCGCGCATTGGCGCGAGCGGCTTGTCATGTGCCAGCGGCATTGTCGTTGTCAGAGCCGCCACACCGAACCGGGTACCGATGTAAGGGTTCACCAATGTGCCGTCTTCGATACAGGCCAACCCCGTGGCCACTGTCAAATGGTCGAGGTTGACGTCCGAACTGGTTGCTGTATGGGCCTTGGCGTCCCAGCCCAGAAGACGAATGTAATTGGCCAGGACCACCGCCGTTTCGGTAGCCCGCAAACAGGCACGGTGCGCCTGCGCATCCTTGATCCAATCGGTCCCCGCCTCGCCCGTTTTCGGATCGCGCGGCATTTCGTAAAGAAAGACGATGGCATGCGCATGATCGACAATCGTGGAGGGTGGTGCGGTCATGGAATCGCGCAGATCGGCCATGATCACGTCGATGCCGGATGCGAGGGTCTTGATTTGTTTTGTCCGCAGTTCTTCTGCCAGCCGGTCGATATCAGGATTGCGCAGGGGCTGCGACAACAGCGCTGACGGTGGTAATGGACCCACGCCAACCATCGAGGCGTCATTAAAATATCCAAATGATTTCAGATGGTTCGCGCGCTCCTGCAGGTTATCGGGACAGGTCGCGCGGGATGTGTTGACCATGCCATCGCGGATCGCATCCATTGTGGCCTGATACTCACCCATCGCATTCACGATAGAGACGGGCACGTCCGGCCTGCGGAAATCCAAAGCCCTGAAAGGTGGCAGCCCCGTCAGGTCGGGCATCTCGCCGCGCACCAGACGCTCCAGTGGGTAGGGCCCCAGATGCGGTGCCCTATTCCGGGTGGAGAAAAACCGGAAGCTCATTCTCGCGCCTCCTCAAGCGTCTTTTCCGGGCGGGTTTGCACCTGCCACTTTTTTACGCAAGCTACGTGCAAACGGGCCGGGAAGACAATGCGCTACCGCCCAGTGCGTTTCAGCAAAGAGCGATTTTCAACACAGCACACTACCCTGGGCCGGACCGGCGCCGTATCTTGCAGCCTCAGGTTGCTCCGCGCATCAGGTCCGATGCTTTTTCTCCGATCATGATGGCAGGCGCGTTTGTGTTGCCCGACACGATTTCCGGCATGATCGAGCAATCTGCGACACGCAGCCCCCCGATCCCGTGAACCTTGAGCTCCGGGTCCACCACAGCATCCTCTCCGGTGCCCATTTTGCAGGTGCCGGTCGGGTGATAGATCGAGGCTGTGTTGTTGCGCGCCCAATCGAGGGTCGCGTCATAGTCGTTCATGTCGAGATCCGCGTGCGGCCGAAACTCCTCGGATATCTTAGACGTCAGAGGCGCATGGCGCGCGATGTTGCGCGCGATGTTCACACCAGCCACAATCGTCCGGCAGTCCGTCTCGGTGGACAGGTAGTTGGGGATGATCTTGGGATACTCGCGCGGCTGCCCCGAATTCAGGCGAATCTCTCCCTTGCTTTCCGGACGCAGCTGGCAGACCGACATGGTAAAGGCGGAGAACTTGTCCGCCCCCTTCCCGGGATTTTCGGCAGAGAGCGGCTGAACATGAAACTGAATGTCCGGTGTGTCCATATCCTCGCGGGTTTTCAGGAACCCGGTGGCAAGGCTGGCCGCCATCGTCATCGGCCCGGCCCGGAACATCAGATACTTCAGCCCGATCTTCGCCTGCCCGAACAGGCTTGATACCTCGTCATTCAGCGTCGGTTCGTTGCATTTGTACACCAGTCGGGCCTGCAGGTGATCCTGCATGTTCTTGCCAACGCCCTTAAGTTCTTGCTGGACCGCGATGCCATGCTCGGCCAGTTGGTCTGCCTCGCCGATGCCGGAGAGCATCAACAGTTGCGGCGAATTGATCGCACCGCCACACAGAACGATTTCGCGGTTCGCCTTTACCGTCTGCACCTTGCCGCTGCGATCGGTGTAGCTTACCCCCGTCGCGCGCCCGCCCTCGATTTCGACCTTGTCGACCTGCGCATGCGTGACAATCTGCAGATTCGGGCGGTTCTTCACAGGGTTGAGGTACGCAACAGCCGAACTGCACCGGCGCCCATTCCGGGCCGTCAGTTGAAAGAACCCGACACCTTCCTGATCCGCACCGTTGTAGTCAGGGTTGAATTTGTATCCTGCCGCCTGCGCGGCCGCGACCCACGCATCGGTGATCGGGCGCTGTATGCGCATGTTGGACACTGACAGCGGTCCCTGGTCACCGTGGAATTCGTCTGCCCCGCGTTCGTTGTTTTCGGCTCGTTTGAATAGCGGCAGCACATCGTCCCAGCCCCAGCCGGTGTTTCCCATTTGCCGCCAGCGATCATAATCCTGCGGTTGCCCCCGCACATAAAGCAACCCGTTCAGCGACGAAGACCCGCCCAGCACCTTGCCACGGGGCCATTCGATCGACCGTCCGTTCAAGCCGGGATCGGGTTCGGTTTTATAGCACCAATCAACCGAAGGGTTGTGGATCGTTTTGAAATACCCGACCGGAATGTGAATCCAGGGGTTCAGATCGCGCCCGCCGGCCTCTAGCAAAATAACCTTGGTTTTTGGGTCTTCGCTCAGACGGTTCGCCAGAACACACCCCGCGGATCCGGCCCCCACGACGATAAAATCAGCTTCCATTGCGACCTCCCAAACCAAGTTGAAAAAAAGTCTATGCAAAAAGGGAATACTATACTAGTGTTTTTTGGGACTAATAGTCTCAATAAATGACATTCAGGGAGGAAGTCATGGGAATCTACGATAAACTAAACCATATTTCGCGTCGGGATCTCTTCCGCGTCGCGGGGCGTTACGGGATGAGCTCGACCTTGCTCGCGGCGGGTAGCTTCGGGGGCGCAATGAGCCTTGCAAACTTGGCAAAAGCGGCGGAATCGACCTACGAAAAACGTTTCGCGAAAGAGGCCAAATTCACGCTGAAATTCGGCGCGGCAGGCTTCAATGCGCGCAACCTTTTGATCGAACGCGCCGGCGCGTTGGAATTCGCCCGCGATCTGGAAAGCCGCACAGACGGTGAGATTCGCGTGGAGTTTATCGGTGACAACCAGATTTGCGGCCAGGTCTCCTGTGTTGAAAAAGCTCAGCAGGGCATTGTCGACATCTACGCGGCTTCGACCCAGAACTCCGCGGGCGGCGCGCCTTATCTGAACGTTCTGGACTACGCCTTCATGTTCCGCAGCCGGGCAGATCAATACCACTTCCTCTATCACCCCAAGTCGCAGGCGCTGTTGCGTGAACCCTATGAAAAGCGTCACGGTCTGAAATTCCTCTTCAGCCACGCTGAATTGCGCGGCATCCAGCTCGGTCTGGCATGGGAAGACAAGCCGACAGTCACCAGCATCGAGGAACTCTTCGGCACGAAAAACCGCGTCACGGGCACGCAGCTGGGTCGCATCGCGATGACTGCTCTGAACCTGAACCCGGTTCCGGTGGCATGGGAGGAAACACTCGACGGTCTGAAACAAGGCCTGATCGACGGTGCAGAAACATGGGCGTCCGCCGTGGCCTACGCCAACATGTCGCCGGTTGTGTCCCAGTCGGTGCACCTCGACTTCTTCTGCGGCACAGAGCACACGGCGATGAATGCAGGCGTCTTCGACAGTCTGGGTGGCGAACTGCAGGACGCGGTCATGGAAAGCTCCTACTGGAGCCAGGTCCACGTTCAGGCCGCAAACGAAGCAGCACTGGTCAAGACCGTTGGTCTGTCCGACCCCATCCTGCCAAACACGATCTTTGCACAGAACAACGTGCGCAATGCCTTCCTGTCGAAGGAAGAGCGTCGCAAGGCCGAAGAAATGTGCTCGCCAGAGTTCCAGCCCCAACTGTGGGAAGACTGGCGCTCGCGGCTCAACGGTTGGTCCGGCGGTCTGGACACGTATCAGGAAATCTACGACATCGCGCGCGAGATTGACGAAGATACGCTGCCGGAGAATGTGGAACCGCGCCGCTGGTGGAAAGCCTAATACCGGCTCCACGCTGAAAGTGAGCCGGTCCGTCATCACGGGCCGGCTTTTTTCATAACTTTCAGATTTACGGGGGGTGCTGTCCCGGGGTTTGCCCAAAAGGAACAACCCGCGCGAAAAAGCTCTGGCCGTGCTGAAAGTGCTTTGATCCGATGAGGCTCTTCGGGCAGCATCGGACGAGAACAACATAGGGAGGGCGCCAGATGTCAATCTTGGCGGATATGGGCACCATCGTCGGTGCGACGTTGAGTGGCGATATTGATTTCAAAGTCGTACAGGCGTATCGGTCACCGGCCGCGTGGTTTGTTTTTGGCCCACTGACCGTGATCGGTGCTTTTCTGGTACTCTTCATCTACAAGAAAGTGCCCTGGATCGACCGGCACCTCGAACGCACAATCATCGTTTACACGTATATCGTTATTGCCTTGATCATCTTCGTCGGGGTGATCCAGCGCTTCGTGTTTTCGGCTCAAGTGCCCTGGTCGACGACAATCCCGCCTCTGCTGTTCATGATCATGGCGTGGTACGGGTGTTCGTATAACGTCAAGTTGCGCACGCATCTCAGCTTCAACGAGTTCCGCAGCAAAATGAGCCCCAACGGGCAGATCGCCTGCCTGATGCTCGACAATGTTCTGTGGTTTATCTTCTGCATCATCGTGGTCACTACAACCGCCCGCGTGACGGTCAACACCTATGACAACTTCGCCATCGTGCTGGGAACGGACAATGTCATGCGCTGGTGGTTCATCGTGACCATGCCAATCTGCTTTGTGATGATGGCCGGGCGGGTTCTCGAAAACACGTTCGAGGATCTCACGAAGTACCGCAACGGAGAGCCGTTGATTGAACAGGCCGTAATCGGGGGAGATGTCTGATGTCTGACGGAACATGGATTACACTTATTTCTCTCGGGGTGACCTTTCTCTTCATGCTTGGCACGCCGGTTTTGCTCATCATCTTCTACTGGGTCGTGGGCTGCAGTTTCGTTCTTGACCTGACGCTGGATAACACCGGGTCGGAGATGCTGAACGTCTTCAAGGATGGCTTTGCGCTACTTGCGATGCCGCTCTTTATCCTTACCGGTGACCTGATCAACAAGTCGGGGATCGCCAAAAGGCTGTCGGACTACGCCTATGCCTGTCTGGGCTGGTTGCGCGGGGGTCTTGCGATGGCATCCATCGGCGCTTGCGGCCTCTTTGCCGCGATCTCCGGGTCAAACTCCGCGACGACGGCCACGATCGGGTCGATGCTGCACCCCGAAATGGTGAAAGGCGGGTATGACGAACGCTTTTCCGCGGCAACGGCAGCTGCGGGCGGCACCGTGGGGATCATCATTCCACCTTCGATCATCTTCATCGTGTACGGCTTCCTGATGAACCTCGAAGTGGGTCAGCTGTTCCTGGCCGGCATCATACCGGGTGTCCTGATGGTTGTCGCGATGATGCTGGTTTGCTTTGTCGTCTGTACGGCCAACAAATGGGGGATCCTCACGAACATCAGCATTTCGCGAATCATTAAGACGGCGATTGGCGCGTGGCTTGGCTTCTTCGCCATCGGCCTTGTCCTCTGGGGCATTTACACCGGCAAGTTCTCTCCCACTGAAGCGGCGGGCGTCACGGTGGGCTTCGGGATCATTGTTGGCCTCATCTGTTACCCGCTGAACAAGCTGATGGGCAGCGACTCCAGCATTCCCGTAGACCAGAAATCCGTGTCGTCGATGTTTGTGGTCGAAGGGTTTACCTTCCCGGAAATCCCCTCCATCGTTGTGCGCTCTGCCCAGATCACCGGCATTCTTGCGCCGCTGATCGCGGTCTCCGTGGTGATGCAGCAGATCCTGTCGCTGTTGGGCGCACAGGAAACCATTGGCGGGTTCGTGACCAGCATGGGCGGATATTATCCGGTGCTCTTCACCGCAATGGCGATGGTCTTCGTGGCCGGAATGATCCTCGAAAGCCTTCCCGTGACAATCATCATGGCGCCGATCCTGGCGCCGATTGCCGCCTCGGTTGGTGTTGATCCCATTCACTTCGCGGTGGTCTTCCTGGTGGGTGCCTCCATCGGCTTCATCACTCCGCCATATGGTCTGAACCTTTACGTGGCGTCGGGCGTGACAGGCGTTCCCTATTTCCGCCTGCTCAGATATTCTACAATGTATCTGTTCTCGCTTCTCGCGGTTTGGATATTGGTGGCGATGGTGCCAAATCTGGCGCTGATGCTGCTACCCAACTGATAGAATGTCTGATCATGCCCGACGATTTTGCAAATAACCCGCAGGGCCAGATCCCAACCAATCTACGGTTGCTGGTCCTGCTGGAAGAAGTGGCAAAAGCGGGTGTGCCGGTCACGCCATCGGCACTGAAGGACACTCTGAACCTGCCAAAACCAACGTTGCATCGGCTGTTTAACACGGCCGAGGCATCCGGGTTCCTGCAACGCGATATCGACGGGAAGTCCTACGGACCAGGCCCCCGGCTGCGGCAGTTGTCTGTCAATACGATCTCGTCACAGCGCATTCGCACCGTGCGGCTTGCGATCCTGCGCAGCGTTGCCGAAAAGGTCGGCGAAACCTGCAACATCGCGATTCCGGATCGCGACGGCATGACGTATCTGGACCGCGTTGAAACGCACTGGCCCTTGCGAATTCAACTGCCCGTCGGCACGCAGGTTCCGTTCTACTGCACCGCGAGTGGCAAGATGTACCTGTCATCGCTGCGCCCGGCCTATCTGGATCGGTTTCTCGCCACGGCCACTCTGGAAAAGCGGGCACCCGGGACAATCACCAACAAAGACAAGCTCAAGGCGGAAATCGAAGCGACGCGTAAGCGCGGATACTCCACCGATGATCAGGAGTTTATGGAAGGCATGGCCGCCATTGCCGTGCCGGTGCTGGATGATCGCAAGCGGGTGGTTTCAACGCTGTCCGTGCATGCCCCGCTACAGCGCCACAATCTCGCAGGCCTGATCAAAAACGCGGAAGCCTTGAAAGCGGCAGCACAAGAGCTGACCGAACTGATCAACAGCTAACCCGCAAAGGGCGCATACCAAAGATGTACTAGGGCCCGCTCCTGACGCCCGCGCACTTCAACCGGTTTGACCTCCCCGGCCTGATATAGCGGACTGTCCCTGAGGGCCTGAACCAAATCGTCCGTGGCGGCAATGGCCGCGCCTTCAGCCTTGGCGATCTCCATCAAACGGCTGGCCAGATTGACCGTATCGCCGGCCACCGATACCTGTTGGTGGCGTTCGCCGCCCAGCCTGGACAGCACCACCTCGCCGCGATGAACACCGACGCGACATCCCAGCGACGGAAAACCAAAGGCAATCTGCCCCAGACGCTGCACATCGGATACCAGTTCAAAGGCTGCTCGCAGGGCATTGTCCGCGCTGTCTTCGGCGGCGCTGGTCATGCCAAAAACCGCCAGCGCACCATCGCCCATGTAGTTCAGGATGATACCCTCCCGACCTTCGACCTGATCATCGATCACCTGATGAAAGCGCTTGAGGAAATCCTGCGTTTTCGCGGGTCCAAGTTTTTCTGACAGCAAGGTAAAGCCACTAAGATCGACGAAAAGGACTGACAGTGTCTTGGGGGTCGGCTCTCTCAGGAAGGCCGGGTTCTCTGCGATGATTTCGGCCAGCACGGGTGATTGAAAGCGCTTGAGTGCAGCAAGCGCGCGCGCGCCGTGGTTTGCGCGGCGTTTCTCGCCGAAGTAGCGGGTGACAGACGCCAGCGCCATCGGCAGCGCAACCCCGGCCAGGGGCACAGCCGCGCTGAGCCAGATGCCACGGGAAAATGCGAACCAGACAAACCCCATGTAGGCGCCCAGAAACCCCACGGCCAAGGGCACGCCATATGATAATGGCAGGGCGAGGATCAGGATCACGCTGGCGAAGGCAAGCGCCAGTGACGCGCCGACATCGCCCCAGCGAATGGTCATATCCCGCCGCAGGCTATGCCCGCCAAGCAGTTGAGACACGGCTGTCGCAATGATTTCGACACCGGGTGTGTCTTCTCCGAACGCACTGGGGAAGCGGTCACCAAAGGCGGTCGCCGTATATCCCACGATCACCGCCTTGCCCTGCAAACGCTCATTCTGAGTGCCTGCGAGCACATCCAGCGCCGACAGCGTCGGTAACGTGCCTTCAGGTCCATCCAGCCGCAGCGGCATCTGAAGGCCCAGATCCAAGGGAACGACGATGCCGCCCAGTTCCAGCCGGTCTGGCGCGATAGTCGGTTCCTCCCCGGTAAAGATGGCTGCGACCCGCAAGGGCAGCGATGCCTCGACACCTTCCGCGGTCAGAAAGACAACGGGCATGTGGCGCGGTGTACCGCTGACGTCGGTCGACACATTGACGAGGCCCGTTTCCGCCGCATTTGCAAATACGCTCTGCGGTCGCAACACCGAATCCGGCGCCGCGATTTCCGCAGGCAACAAGGGTTGAGAGAAGCTTCCTGCCACGGCAATCACGGCGGGCAGGCCGGCGAGTGCCGCGGCAAGCTTGTTATGCGTTTCCGGCGCACCGGCGTCGGCAAGAATGACGTCCAGCCCGACAACTTTCGGATCCGCTGCGCTGATGCTTTCAAGGACTTTTGCCAAGAGCAACCGACTCTCGGCAACTGTCGCCTGAGTCGCGTTCAGCGTGACATCATCAATGGCGACGATAACCACGTCATCAACCGGCGCGACCGGGCCAAAGGTGGTGAACCGCATGTCGAGCAACGCGGATTCCAGCCGGTCAAGGCTGCTATGCGTTCCCGAAACATGCGGCAGGCACACGACGTAAAGCCAGATCGTGGTCAGTGCCAGGGCGAGGACACTCGTCCAGACGGACGTCGGCCTACCGCGTCTCATCTCCCAAAGCGCGCCAACAATGCCGACACACGCTCTTTGCCCCAGCTTACCACCTTAAGCGGCGTACCCGGGACCACATCAACCCCCTCTCCTGCGACAAGCGTCACCGGTCCTGAGCTGTCGTCGAGGGTGGAGACCGCGACCTCGCCCTGCACGACGAACACGGACGTCTGGGACGCGCTTACATCAACGATGTAAATGGTGCCGCGCACGGCAGCGATGGCATGCGGTGTTCTGATTTGCGGTCGGGCCTGCCCCGGTTCGACGTCGAATAGCGCGGCACCGTCGTTCAGCTCGATCACTGTCGCGTCGGTGTCCGACACCGCACCTGTGAAACCCATCTGTGCGGCCGCTTCCATTTCGATCACGAGGCCAAAGGCGCAGACCAGCACCTCCCTGTCGGGATCGGCGGCCGTGCTCACCTCGCAATTCGGCGGCACCTGCGCCTCGGCAGGTTGGGATACGGGTAAAAATGCGGCCAACAACAGGGCGCTTGCAAATCGTTTTACAAAAAACATGTCCACATACTCTTCTAAAATGGTTTTTCACGCCGGATACAAAATCGCTCCGGGCTTCTTGCCGTGTCCAGCCACCGGCAGGTGAGCAAAAGGTTAACACTAATTCCCACTGCGCTAAAGCCGCGCATGCGCCTGCGGCAATAATTCGGCACTGTCCAGCAAAATCACATATTTTCAGAATCTTACTGCTACGCACGACAGGTTAACAGGCCAGAAACACGAATGCCGCACCTTGGCGCCGATCACAACTAGTCTCATGGGGAAACCAATGGCCGATACTTCTAGCAGCCTGTCTTTGCCGTTCATCCAGCCAAACCAGGCTCAGAAGCACGTCACTCACAACGAGGCATTGCGCATTTTGGATGTGCTGACGCAACTGAGCGTGCTGGCGGACGATCAGCCAACGCCGCCGGTATCTCCGACAGAGGGCGAGCGCTACATCGTGGGTGATAATGGTACCGATGCCTGGCTTGGACACGATGGTGACGTTGCGCTGTTTGAAAATGGCCTGTGGCAGTTCTTTGCGCCCAAGGGCGGCTGGCGCGCTTATGTGCTGAACCGCGAAACACTCATCGTGCACGATGGCACGGACTGGATTGACCTCGACAGTGCGGAACTCCAGGAAATCGAAGCTTTCGGACTGGGTATGATCTCGCTGCCGGCGACGCCCTTCTCGGCCAAGCTGAACGCGGCGCTCTGGACCGCGCTTTACCAAGCCGATGGCGGTGACGGCAGCCTGATATCGACGGTGAACAAGGAAACCAGCGCGGACGATGCCGGTTTCATATTCCAGCAGGATTTTGCCACGCGCGCGCTGTTTGGCCTGTTCGGCAGTGACAACCTGCGCCTTGCGACCTCGGCGGATGGCCTGGCGTTCCACGACGGCTTGATTGTCGATGCTGCCACGGGGGTCGTTGATCAGCCAAATCTGCCCCGGTTCAAGGGGGTCACCAACTTCGACAATTACCTGCCAGCGGATACATGGACGAAAATTGCCATCAACCTGACGGAATTTAACGACCAGAATGCCTTTGATTCGGCGAATAATCACTTCGTCGCGCCGGCACCCGGCAGCTACGTTTTCGGGGCATCCCTTACCTTCAAACAGAATGCGTCCGATCAGGCGCGGATCGGTGCCCGACTGGTGCGCAACGGAGTTGAAGTCGTCTCGGGATCTGTCGGCGAAATTACCGGGCCACATGTGTCTGATCAGACCGTCCTGAACGTGCAGACCATGGTGATGCTCAGCGCCGGTGACACGCTGGAACTGCAGGGGCATCTGCGCGGATTTGACGGATACTTCAGTGCCACTCAGACAAGTCTTTGGGGGTATAAAGTCGGGTAACCAGCAACGGCTGGATGCAGACCCCTGCGGCTGATCCATTTCAAAAAGGGGGCATGATCGGCATGTCCCCTTTGCGATCTTTCTCTTGTGGCAAGCGATGCACATGCGAACCGGCGGCATTCGTGCTCTTATTTGCCCATCGCCTTGGGTCGCGCAGTGCTTTAGTAAGGCCGTGTTCCCGCTGACCCCGACGGATCGGCATCTGACACGAGAGCCTGGCGCATGCACCTCAGATCACATCACCCCTACCCTTCTCGCCGGTCCGCCGTATCTGCGGACAACATGGTGGCAACCTCGCATCCGCTCGCTGCACAGGCGGGCCTGTCGATGCTTTCGCGCGGCGGCAACGCGATTGATGCCGCCCTCGCTGCCGCCATCACCCTGACGGTTGTCGAACCCACGGGTAACGGTATCGGTTCAGACGCCTTCGCGATCCTCTGGGACGGCGGCGAATTGCACGGGCTGAATGCATCCGGGCGATCTCCGGCAGGCTGGTCACCCGACCGGTTCGACGGGCTGCAGAAGATGCCGTTTCACGGATGGGAAAGCGTGACAGTGCCCGGCGCCGTGTCAGCCTGGGTGAGCCTGTCAGAGAAGTTCGGGCGCCTGCCATTCGAGAGCCTGTTTGAGCCGGCAATCGGCTACGCGGAAAACGGCTTTGCCGTCTCGCCGGTCATTGCAGCGCTCTGGCAGCGCGGCGCCGCGCAATTGGCAAAGCAACCGGGGTTCGCCGGGACATTCATGCCCGAGGGCCGAGCTCCGGTAGCGGGCGAGTACTTTTCGAGCCCGGGTCATGCAACAACTCTACAGCGCATTGCAGAAACCCGCGGTAAGGCCTTCTATGAAGGCGAGATTGCTGAAGCAATCGTCGCATTCGCCCAGAAGCACAACGCCGCGCTTTCTCTGGAAGATCTGGCGACACATCAGGCAGACTGGTGCGGAACAATCTCCAAGGGATTTGATGACGTGACCCTGCATGAAATCCCGCCCAACGGTCAGGGGATCGCGGCATTGATGGGGTTGGGCATTCTGTCCCACACCAATATCCGCGATCTTGGGGCGGATGATCCGCAAGCGTTTCACCTGCAAATCGAGGCCATGAAACTGGCGCTGCGCGATGCCGAACACTACGTTGCCGATCTTGATCATATGCGGAACATCACGGTTGCCGACCTGCTTGACGATGGGTATCTGGCGGCTCGGGCCAAGGAAATCGACACCGCACGCGCAACGGATTTCGGCGTGGGCGCACCCCGTCAGGGCGGGACAGTCTATCTGACTGCCGCAGATGCCTCCGGCATGATGGTCTCTTTCATCCAGTCGAACTACGCGGGCTTCGGGTCGGGTGTTGTCGTGCCCGGCACAGGTGTGTCCCTGCAAAACCGTGGCGCCGGTTTTTCCCTGAACCCCCTGAGCCAAAACAGGGTCGGCCCGCGGAAAAGGCCTTTCCACACGATCATTCCCGGCTTCCTGATGGGGTCTGCCGGTCCGGTGATGAGCTTTGGTGTGATGGGCGGCCCGATGCAGGCGCAGGGGCATGTGCAAATGGTGCTGAGAACACAGCTGTTCGACCAGGACCCGCAAATGGCGGTTGACGCCCCGCGGTGGCGAGTGACGGAGGGGCTGGGGGTTGCCTGCGAGACCACGATGCCTCGAGATGTTCTGGAGGCGCTGCGTGCCATGGGCCATCAGGTTTCTCTGGAAGCGCCCGACAATGCCTTTGGCTTTGGCGGGGCGCAATTGATCCACCGCCTTCCAGGCAGAGGGTACGTGGCCGGGTCCGATCCCCGAAAAGATGGTATGGCGGTGGGATTTTAGCTTCTTTTGCGTGCCGACCTGCCGGGCCGCAAGACGCTGTCTCAGGCCCGGATCTATTGCGGGTCAGTCGTTTGGTTGCGGCAGGGTTTCGACCGAAGGGCGTTCGACCCCCAAACCGATGGGTTTGCGCTGGTTCCCCGGCAGCGACGGATCAGGGCCCCATATGGCCTGATACGTGTCCACCGCCATGCCACGCCGTTGCAATGCAGCCGATGCAACCACCAGCCCTGCCCACCAGACGGCTAAACAAACCCACATCCAGTTCGGCGCATTCGCCTGCCACAAGCCAGACAGAATGGTCAGCACCGACAGCAACAGGGCGGCGTAGCCGATGGTCTTGTGGACGTATTCAAAAACCAGCCGACGCGTCGACATGTCAAAATGGTCACCATGCAGGGAGCCGTCGGCGGAAGGTTCCGTTGGCCCGCCCTTGGTGCCGCGCAGGATGCCGCCCACAATCTGCACGGCGGCCAGCGACAGCGCTGTCCAACCCAGCAGGGCGTGAGGCCCCGGCAGCGATACGAAAGCGGGTGCCGTCAGGACAAGCCAGAGGCCAACGCCCATGAGCAGACAGGCCGAATACTGGCAGATGCGGTGCGTGTTCCACCAGAAGTGGCTGTCCAGTTTGTCGGGCCATTGCTGGCCGGGCATAATTTTGAAATAGCGCGCAATGAAGATGCCCAACGGCACCAGCACCCCCCAGGCGGCGACCATGAGACGGGCATGCCAGCTCAGATGCCAGCCCACCTCGTGCATTCGGGCTGCGTCCATCGGGGCCGATAGCCACTCCATCATCAACCCTTTACCGCGCCTGCGGTCATGCCGGTGATGATCTGGCGAGACGCCACGAATGTGAAGATGATCGGCGGAATGGCCAGCAGCATGCCGGTGGCCATGATGACGCCCCAGTCGATATCGAACTCGGTGATGGAATTCACGATTGTCACAGGCACTGTGCGTGAGTTGCGGTCGGCAAGCGCGTTGGCCAGCAGGAATTCGTTCCAGGCCACCCGAAACGTAAAGATGGCGGCGGCGGCCAGCCCCGGTTTGATCAGGGGCAGGACGACAAGAAAGAAGACCTGAAACGGGCCAGCGCCGTCCATCCGGGCCGCCTCTTCCAACTGGATCGGAACCTGCACGATAAAGCTTTGCAAAATCCAGATCACGAAAGGCAGGTTCATCGCCACGTAAACCAGAATGATCCCCGCGCGCGTCCCGTCGATCTGGAACTGGAAGGTCCAGATGCCAAACACCGGCACCAGCAGCACCGCAGGCGGCACCATGCGCATCGCAAGTGTCGATAAAGACACCGTGTCGCGCCCCATGAACCGGAAGCGGACGAGGGCGTAGGCCGCCATACAGCCGATCACAAGTGTCAGCACCGTGGAGATCAGCGAGATCGTCAGCGAGTTGATCAGGGCGCGCCCGAAGGTTTTGTCGCAGTAGTCGATATGCGGCGCCTCGTACCACAAGAAGTCACACAGGGCGGTCTCGTAGTTGCGCAAGGTCGGCATGAACAGCAGCGAAGAGGTATCTGACATGATGTCGACATTCAGCTTGAGCGAGGTCATCAGCATCATCGCGATCGGCCCCACGGCCATCACCACCAAAGCGACAAGCAACGCGTAATAGGCCGGGTTCTGTTTGTCGTATGACTTGTCCGCCATCACACGTCCTCCTCGGCCGCTTTTCGCAACCGGGCAGTGCGCGCCTCGGTTGCCTTGTTATAGGCGAACATCGCGAAGGTGAGGATCACCAGCAGGATAAGCAGGTAGTTCGACATCGCCGCCGCCTCGCCCAACTCCCGGAACTCCGACGCGGTGCGGGAAATGCGCAAGGACAGGATCTCGGTAGACAGGCCGGGCCCGCCGTTTGTCAGCACGAGGATCACTTCGAGGACCTTGAAAGCGTCGATCAGGCGCAAGAGCAGCGTCACGATCAAGACGGGCATCATCAGGGGAAGCTTGATGTAGATGACCTGTTGCCACCCGGTGGCGCCATCAATCCGGGCCGCTTCCATCGCGGATTGCGGCAGCGACTGCAACGCGGCAAGCGACAGGATGAAAATGAAGGGCGTCCACTGCCAGATGTCGGCGATGACGACGGATGCAAAGGCCCAGTTCCCGTCAGACAGCCAGGGGATCGGGTCGAGGCCCAGGGATTTCAGTGTGCGGTTAAAGACGCCGACGGAAGGGTGGTACATGTAGCGCCACATCAGCCCGACCACGATGGGTGCGATCATCATCGGCAGGATGAACAGCGTCCGCAGCACCGACATGCCGCGAATATTTCGGTCAAGCAGCAGCGCCAGCCCGACCCCGAGAACCATTTCGAGGCTGACCACCACGGTGGCAAACTTCAGCGTTACGTAAAAGCTTTCGCGAAAGGCGGCGTCACCCAGCAGGTTGATATAGTTGCGAAGCCCCACGAATTCCGCTTCGCCAATGCGCTGGCTCGGATTCCAGTCCAGAAAGCTGGCGTAGATCATATACCCGATCGGGTAGAGCAGAGCGACCGCCATCACCAGCGCCGCGGGGGCCAGAAACAAGTAGGGCGTTGCTCTGTTTACATTGGCGCTTTGCATGATCTGATGTCCAAGGAAGCAGGGGGTGGGCCGGGCAGCAAGGTGCCGCCCGACCCCGCTGGGAGAGGTCTACTGCCAGGTGTAGTACCCAGCCTCGTCCATGATGGCGCGCGCGCGCTCGGCCACACCGTTGAGCGCTTCCTGAGGGTCGAGCCCTTCGGTCAGCACCTGGCTCATCGTTGTGCCGATATCCGCGTTGATCTTGCCCCATGTCGGGATGATCGGGCGCCAGTCCGGATCGGCGTATTTCAGCGCTTCACCAAAGGTCGCGGAATAGGGGTATTTCTCGTTCAGCCCCGGATCCTGATAGGTCGAGAACCGTGACGGGTTGCCCCCTGCCATCGCCACCAGAAGGTCGCCTCTCTTGGACGTCAGCCACTGCATCAGCAGGAAAGCGGCTTCCTTGTTTTGAGCATTCTTGGGGATCGCGATGCCAAACCCGCCGGTTTGCGATCCACGGCGCACGCCTTCGGGATGCAGCGCATAACCAACCTTACCGGCCACTTTCGACTTGCTGGGATCTTCAAAGCCCGCGGCGAAGGCGATGGAATCCATGAACATCGCCGCCTGCCCCTGACTGAAGGCTGCCGCAGCTTCGGCGGGGCCAAATGTCTGGGATCCCTCGGGGCCGCAATCCACGATGGTCTTCAGCGCGTTAGCCGCAGCAACACCGGCCTCGTTATTGATGATCGGCTCCCAACTGTCGTCAAAGACCCGACCGCCCAGAGGCGCGAGGTGCAGCAGGAATGCGTGGGAGGCCTGATGACCCGACGCCGCACGCGATGCCATTCCGCCCATGCCCGGTTCCACTTCGGGTATTTTGCAGGCTGCGTCCAAAAGCTGGTCATAGTTTTGCGGCACATCGATGCCGTGTTTTTCGAAGATATCCTTGCGGTAGGCCAGCACGGATGTTTCCGACCCATAGGGAATGCCGAACAACGACCCGGTTGCCCCCGGAAGATACCCCTTGAACCCGCCTGCGATACCAATGTTGGCGACATAGCCGTCTATCAGGTCCTCGGCATCATAAGACGGGTCGGCAAGTTTCGGGTCCATGAAGAACCGCGCGAGGTTTTCAAGCTGGTCCGCGAAAACGTAATCGGCCTTGGAAAAGACGACATAAGCGATCATGTCATAGTCGCCCCTGGATTTGGTCAACTCCAGTGTCTGCTTTTCGCGCATCTTGAGATATTGCAACTGGTCGACCTCGACCTCGATCCCGGTTTCCTTGGTGAATTCAGGCAGGATCTTCATCATCGCGTTATAATGTGGGTGCGCTGGCACGTTGATCACCAACGTCGTCCCGTCGTATGGCGCATACGGTCCGCCATGACCGTCCGCAACCGCGACCCCCGCCATGGAGACGGATACCGCCGTTCCTGTCAGAATTGATTTGAGTGATAGCATTCTTGGTTCCTCCCTAATGCCACATTCGGCTTGTGTCAGAGCCTGAGCCCTGTTGATTTGTCGAAGATCATGATTTCGCCCGTCAGCACGCCAAAGGTCTGAACGATACCGGATCTGATCGGCGCTGCACTTTGCGTCTCCACCAGAACATCGGCCGCGCCACAGCGGGTGACCAACACCGACTGCGCGCCCAGATATTCAGAGACGATCACACGCAGCTCGATCGGCGCGCCTTCGGTGCCTTCGGAGGTGAAACTGGATGGCCGCAGGCCGAGCGTCACGTCCTTTGCGGCGGCAGATTTCAGGCGGGCACCCATTTCCGCATCAAGCGGCAAGGCATACCCATCGCCGCGTACCCACATCGCGTCACCCTCCTGCGCAAGTTCCCCGTCAAGGAAGTTCATCGTGGGCGATCCGATAAAGCCGGCCACGAACTTGTTGACCGGGCGTTTGAATAACTCCTCCGGGGTGCCCTGTTGCTGAATGAACCCATCGCTCATCACGACAATCCGGTCTCCCAATGTCATGGCTTCGACCTGATCATGGGTCACGTAGACCATGTTCTTGTCGATCGTATCGCGCATCTCTGCCAGTTCCGCGCGCATCTTGCCGCGCAGCTTCGCATCAAGATTTGACAGCGGTTCATCGAACAGAAACGTGCCTGCATCCCGCACCAGAGCACGACCCATAGCCACCCGCTGGCGCTGCCCGCCGGACAATTCTGCAGGTTTGCGATCCAGCAGATGCGCTATGTTCAGCATCTTTGCGACGCGCTGAACCTTCTCCTCGATCTCGGATTTGGAGACCCGGGCAAGACGCAACGCAAAGGACATGTTCTTGGCGATGTTCATGTGCGGGTAGAGCGCATAATCCTGGAACACCATCGCAAGGTCCCGCTCCTTGGGGTCCAGCTTGCTGATCGGTTTGTCATCAAAGTAGATCTCGCCGCCGGTCAGCGTTTCCAACCCGGCGAGCATGCGCAGCGTCGTTGACTTGCCGCACCCTGAAGGCCCGACCAGAACGGTGAATTCCCCATCATCGAAGGTCAGGTCAAACGGCGGCAGGACCTCCACCGATCCATAGCTCTTGGACACTTGATCAAAAATAATTTTCGGCACGTGATCCCCCACCTGCACCACGACTGCGATGCTCTCGCCTAGGTTTCAAAAGTGCACAAAGGACTGGCTTTCGCGAAGTGAAAAAGCAATAAACAACGTTAGCGTTAACGTTATCTGACACTTAATATTTTGATATAAAATAGTATTTCCACGGGGAGCAGCGCGCGCGCTATGGTCAAGGACAGCAAACCCACCAAGATCGAGGACGTGGCGGCACGGGCGAATGTCAGCATCATGAGCGTGTCCCGGGCGATCCGCGGCGTCGAAGGCGTGTCCGAGAAAAAGCGTGCGGAAATCCTCCGGCTGGCGCGGGAAATGAAGTATGTGCCGAACAGCAACGCCCGCTCCCTTGCCGTTGCGAACTCAAACCTCATTGGCATTTCGCTACCGACTTTTGCCGGTGAAGTCTTTGCCGACATCCTCAACGGCATGCGCAAGACTTTCGATTCCGCGGGCTACTCCAGCGTGATTGATACCACCGAATACAGCCCCGAAGCCGAGCTTAACTGGGTGCGGCGCCTTTTATCATGGCAACCAGCGGGCATTATTCTGACGGGCACCGATCACACTCCGGAGACACAAGACCTGTTGCGGGCTGCGCCCATTCCAGTGCTGGAAATCTGGGACCAGAGCGAGGATCCAATCGACATTTGCGTGGGCATCGACCACTTCAAGGCAGGGCAGATGATCGGCGAACATGCTGTCGCGCTGGGGTATGCGCGTCCTGCTTTTGTCAGCACGGCACGCGGCCATGACACCCGCGCAGACGCCCGCCTGGAAGGTGTCCGCGAGGTGTTTGCACGTCTTAAATCTGCGCCCGTTCTGTCGTCGCGCATCGCATCTGACAACAACTTCGCCACGGGTTTTCAGGGCACCTCGGAACTCTTGAGCGGCGATGTCCCCGACCTCATCTGCTACCTCAATGACCACATGGCATTCGGCGGGATGATGAGTTGCCAGGCGAAGGGCCTCTCTGTGCCGGACGACATCGGGATCATCGGGTTCAACGAATTGGATCTGGCAAGCGTGCTGCCGATGGAACTGACAACAGTGCGCACGCTGCGCAAGCTCATGGGCATTGTCGGCGCACGCAATCTGCTGGCGCGGATCAACGGTGCAAAAACCGACACATGTACGGTTCTTCCCATCGAATTCGTGCCCGGGCAAACAACACGTCCGCAATAACGGCACTACTGTGGCAGTGATGGCAGAGCCGGCGAGCAAGCCGCCAGATCAGATGTCCCGTGACGAAAACGTGTCAGCGACACGCCGGATGAGGGAGTCATCGCTTCCCCCGATCAACAGATACTCAAATCCGCCCCGCGTCCACCGCGCGGCGCTCATACCCTCCATGTCGCTCATCACCGGTCCTTCGGTGGCGTCACCCTCTGTTCTGATGATACACAGGGCGACCGGATCCCCCGTTCTGGTCAGGAAGGCCAGTTGGATCAGGGCACGGCCCTTGAAGCTCAGCACCTGAGCGCGCTTGTATTCCATCTCTGGAAAAGACTGCAGCGCATCAACCGCGACCGTCTTACCGATGGCCGCTGCCACCCGGTCAAGCTCCGACTGTTTGGCGGTCTGATCCTGATTGACATGCGCCAATGTGCTGTTGGAATAGAGCGCCTGATACGAGGCCACGTATTCCGCCCAACCGGGGTGACGCGCGCTGCCATAAAACGCGCCAGCCGCCAACCCGACCACCAAAGCGACACTTGCCGCCAAGGCCATACCCGCGATCTGAAAGCGCGGTTGTCGGTGTGGCGTGTCGGGCAGAACCGGCATTGGACGAGATGAAACCCTCAAAAGATCAAAGCTGGAGGCAATTGCGTCCTCGTCAATTTTCAACGCGTCAATACGCCGGACAAGAGCTGCGTTCGATGCCGCGGCCCGGGCAATCTCTTCCACGGGGGCAAGGTCATTTTCGCCATCCAGAAAGGCGACAAGCTCTTCATCGGTGAAATATCTATCTTGCATCACGCGCCCTTCCTTCTTCGCGGAATTTCTGGCCCAAAGTTGCCCGGGCGGTAGCCAGACGGCTCATCACGGTACCCAGCGGAATGTCCAGTATCATTGCCGCGTCGCGATACGAATATCCCTCGACGTAGACCAGAACCACGGTCACCCTCTGTGCCTCCGGCAAATGCAGCACCGCCATCAGAACCTCCCGGTGCATGGCAGCGGCTTCCGGTCCGGCATCGGGGCTGATGATATCGGTCTCTTCTATTGCCACCAGACCGCCGCCAGCACGTACCGCGTTCTTGCGCATGTCACTTACCCACAGATTGTGAGCGATGCGGAACATCCATCTGTCCAGCCGGGTGCCAACCTCGAACTGCTCTGCCTTCTCCAGCGCTTTGAGAATGGCGCCCTGCGCCAGATCATCGGCGCGGTCAGCTGTGCCCGTCAGTGTCAGACTGTAGCGCCAAATACGCGGCAAGATGTCCGGAATCCCATTCCGAACAGCATCCTGAGCCTGATCGTTGCGCCAAAATGTCAAAACATCCCCTCAGTCGTAGCCGCCGCCTGCATGGCGCGTCTTTCACCTGTTGCAGCCAGATAGGCAATCACACCGTCGATCTGACCGGCCCTTTGCAATTCGCGACTGCCATCGTGGTGCCTGGCATAGGGTCTTTCTGGCCAGCACTTCCCCGCCCCGGGGCAGACCTGATTGTAGCACGACACTGTCGAATGGCATTCCCGCACGCTTTGCTCCGATCGGAGCGTCGAAATCACTGTCCCGCATCGCACATCGGGCACGATGCGGGAAAGCACTTGTTACCATGTTACTTTTCAAAAACCATGCGCACAGAGACCGGGGTCACCCGAGTGATGCCGGACAGGCTGGCAAGCTCCATCAGCGCATCGATCCCCGCGTCAATGCCAAGATCTTCGGTCGACAGCATGATGAAATCGGCCGTTGTGACCAGCACGCGATCCTCACCAAGCCGGGCCACGAGCATTTTCGCTTCGACATCCGTTTCGAGCCCGCCGAAAGTCAATGTACCTTCAATGTCCATCAACCGGGTTGCCCCGACCTCCAGTGCGGTCAGTTCTTCCATGTCGATTTCACCGCTTAAGACGGCCGTCGCACTCCCACCCTGAAACACATGCTCGGTCATCCGCTCGTTGCGGATGTCGATGTTGGTCTCCACGGAGGACACGTCGATCATGATTGCCAGTTCTCCGGCTTCGCTGACCGACCCTTTGACGGCGCTGAAATGATGCACCTCCCCGGCCGTGTCATTCTTGATGGATCCGAAGGCAACGCTCGACTCGCCATCGACGGACGCCCAGTTGGCATGCCCGCCGGCAAACGCCGCGGTTGCCACAAACAAGGTTGCAGTGGCGACGGTAGCAAGAAATTTCATGAAATATTACCTCCCGGTTTCTGGTGAATGGCTCAGTCAACATCTAGAAAACGCGCGAGGGGTCGAATTTATTCGAAAATTATTTGTGCGACGGGCCATTCGCTGGATCCTGGTCGGTATTCGGGCGGTCGCCACCCTGTAAGATACGCCGCAATGCCGCGACTTTCGGTGGGCAGGCGCCCTTTTGCCAGATCAGCAACGTGCGCAGTCTTTGCTGATGTTTGGGCAGGCGATGTATCCTCAGACGGTGTGCTTCCGGAAAGCTCGAAATGACACTGCGCGGGACAAGTGCCGCACCCATGCCCGCCAGAACGCAGCCCAGCATCGCGTGATAAGAACCCAGTTCAACCGTTCTTTGCGGCAGGTCCCGACGCTCCGCATACCATTCCTCAAGCCTGCGGCGATGCGGGCAGCCGTGTTCGAACACGATGACCGTTCTTGGCAGGTCTCCGCTATCGCTGATCGGCGGGTGGTCTTGCCCTGTCACGATCACCGGCTCTTCGTCAAAGGCGACGATCCAGTCAAACCGCGCTTCTGCCACCGGTTCGGCAACAAGCGCGGCATCAATCTCGCCCGCCATCAGCGCTTTCGACAATTGGGTCGGGTTACCCGTTTTCAACTCCAGCACCACGTCGGGGTGTTTTTTCGCGTAAACGGACAAGGGTTCCGGCAGTCTTACGGCTGCCGTGCTTTCCATTGCACCCAATCGGAAAACTCCCCGAGGCGTGTCATGCTGCACTGCCGCCTCTGCCTCGCTGGCGAGGGCTAGCAACCGCTCGGCATATTCCAGAAGCGTCTGCCCCGCAGGCGTTAAAATCAGCCGCTTGCCGCGTCGGTGGAAGAGTTCCGTTTGCAGGCGATCCTCCAGCTGACGTACGCGCGTGGTGACATTTGACTGCACACGGTTCAGACGCTTGGCAGCTTTTGTAATGCCACCTTCCTGAACCACCGTGGCAAAGATTCTCAGTTCCTGCAGGTCCATACATCACTTTTTGAGATCAAAAATATCTTAATTATTCATTTTTTATGACCAAAGGAAAGCGCTATTGAGAACATCATGCGCAAAAGCGCGCGTCTTCGTTCGGTTATTCAGTCAGGAGCATAGCATGGAACGTGAGAATATCGCCTTGGTTCAGGAAACGTGGCAACAGGTGGTCCCCATTGCCGACACGGCCGCCGATCTGTTTTACAACCGCCTTTTTGCCATCGATCCAGGCACCCGAAGCATGTTTGCGGCAACGGATATGTCACAGCAAAAGGGCAAGCTACTGCAGACCCTCGCCGCGGTCATTTCCAACCTCCATGCACCGGACAGCATCCTGCGGGACGTCGAGAGCCTCGGGCGTCGCCATGCCGGATATGGTGTTGAGGCCCATCACTACGACAGCGTCGGCACGGCCCTGCTTTGGACCTTGGAACAAGGGCTTGGCGAAGCGTGGACGCCACGGGTGAAATCCGCATGGGCAGACGCCTTTGGCCTCATTGCCACGCAGATGCAGGCCGGCGCGGCGCAGCATCCGTCGCGCTGCGGCTCTTTCTCCTCCAAAACAGCTTAGAATCAGGGAGTTTTGCCATGTCCAAAGGATATTGGGTTGTACGTGTCTCGGTAAAAAACGCAGAGAAATACCCGGCCTACCTCAACGCTGCACGACCGGCGTTCGAGAAGTTCGGAGCGCGCTTTCTGGTGCGGGGCGGTCGCTATCTGGCGCTTGAAGGTGTTGCACGCGACCGCAATGTCGTCGTCGAATTCAGGGACTATGACACGGCGCTAAACTGCTACCACTCGCCAGAGTATCAGGCGGCCCGAAAGATACGGGCTGCAAACGCGGACGCCGATTTCCTCATCGTCGAAGGTGCATGACTGCGGCTGCGCGACGGCGGGCAGGCGATAGCCGCCCTCAGACCGACCGTGTAATGCCGCCATCCACCCGGATGTTCTGCCCGGTGATATAACCACCACCCTCTGACGCAAGAAAGGCCACAACCGAAGCGATCTCGGTCAGCGAGTTCCGTAACGACCCATCGGCACCATGGCCCGAAACTCTTCCTTTTCCTGAAGGCTGTCGATGAATCCCGGCAGAACGTTGTTCATACGGATGTTTTCGGATGCATATGTATCGGCAAAAAGCTTGGAGAAGGCTGCAAGACCGGCGCGCATCACGCCGGACGTCGGGAAGACGGGGTTCGGCTCGAAAGCTGCAAAGGTAGAGATATTGATGATCGCGCCGCCCCCTTGCGTTTGCATGATCGGCGTGACCAGACGAGTGGGGCGAACGACATTGAGGAAGTAGACATCCATTCCGGTGTGCCAGTCGTCATCCGTCAGCTCCAGCACAGGCGCGCGCGGCCCGTGCCCTGCCGAATTCACCAGAACGTCGATGCGGCCCCAACGGGACATCGCGGCGTCGACGAGTTTTTGCAGGTCTTCCGTCGATTGATTGGTCCCGGTGATGCCCACGCCGCCGAGTTCATTGGCCAATGCCTCGCCTTTTCCCGAAGACGACAGGATGCCCACCTTGAAGCCATCCGCGGCAAGCGCGCGCGCGCAGTCTGCGCCCATACCACTGCCGCCCGCCGTGATCAGTGCAACTTTCTCATCTGTCATGTTCATTTCCCTTTTAGCTGACGCCACGCCTGTCAGCACATCAGATATCTTCTCCCAGGCGGAGCGTGCGTTGCACCGCAGCGATGTCGTCATCACTCAGTCCGTACTCCGATGCCGCAACCCGGGCCGAGATGTACCCGCGGGCAAGATCACGCTTGACCAGCGCTTTGTCGCGCCCGGCGGGATCGCCGTAACCGGCACCGCCGGGAAAAGCCAAGACGACCTTGCGCCCATGCGCCACGAATTGTTTTCCCTTGCCGCGCATCGAGGTACCGTTGTCCTGTGCAATTGTCGTCGGCGCGCCCGGCGCGCCGCCGCGCCGTCCACGCGCCGGGTGATCGACCCGGTCAAACATGGCCTGAAAATCGAACTCATGCCCGTCACGCGCCCCAACCTCCATGTATTGCCCCAGACCGCCCCGCTGCCGTCCCGCGCCGCCTGAATCCGGACGCAGTTCCTTGCGCCAGATGATGACCGGGCCTGCGTGCTCCGTCGCCTCGATCGGCATTGTCATCACCCCGGAGGGGAACGCCGTCGCGTTCAGCCCATCATGCTCGGGCCTTGCCCCGGATCCCCCGGAATTGAAGGTGAGCACTTCGGACCGCACCGCATCGACGGGTGCGGGGGCGTCGGTCCGTGGGCGCAGACTGACCTGAAAGTTGCACAGGCATCCTGCCCCCTCGGCGGGCACAACGCCCGGCAGGAGTTTGTCGAGCGCATTGTAAACGGCATCGGGTACGAAGTGCCCGACAATGTGGCGCAATGCGACCGGTGCCGGGTGCAGCGCATGCACGATGGAGTTTGCTTCTGCCGAGACTTCAAAAGGCGCCAGCGAGGCGGCATTGTTGGGAATTTCAGGCGCAACCGCACATTTCAAGCCGTAACACGCATAGGCTTTCGTATAGACAAGCGGGCAGTTGATGCCCTTTTTATCCACCCCGGACGTACCTGAAAAATCCGAAAGAATACGGTCTTTTTCAATTGTCAGTCTGACCCGGAGCGTAATCGGCGTGTCGAAACCGTCCACGGTCATTTCGCCGCAGGCTTCTCCGGGCGGCAAGGCCGCGATCCGCTCCAGCGTTGCGCGACGCGAGTTTTCCAGGATGAAGCCCGCGATGCCGTCCAGATCATCCAGTCCGAATTCTCGCATCATATCGATCAGACGGCGATGCCCGATCTCGTTGCAGGTGGCCAGCGCATAGATATCTCCGATCAGTTGATCGGGCGCGCGGACATTGCCACGGATGATCTGAACAAGTGTCTGATCAACATCGCCCCCCGCAGCGAATTTCATGATCGGGATGTACAGTCCTTCTTCGTACACGCTCGCTGCATCCGCGCCAAATCCGCGCCCGCCGATATCGACAATATGAGCCGTACAGGCGAAAAATCCGACCAGCAAACCGTTGTGAAACGAAGGTGTCACCATCGTGATATCGTGCAGGTGACCTGTCCCTTCCCATGGGTCGTTGGTGATATAGATATCACCTTCGAAAATGTTCTGCCGACCGATGCGCCGAATAAAATGCGCAACCGCATCAGCCATAGCATTCACGTGACCGGGCGTGCCCGTGACCGCCTGCGCCAGCATCTGACCATGGGTATCGTACACGCCCGCCGAAAGATCCCCGGCCTCTCGCACCGAGGTTGAGAATGCGGTGCGCACAAGCGCCTGCGCCTGCTCTTCAACCACAGAGATCAGGCGGTTCCACATGACCTGATAGGCGACATTCGAATGCTCTTGTCCCATCGCGCTAACCTTTCCGAATGACGTCGATGCAACCGTCGGGTTGCCGTATCGCGGTGCGGCTGGACGGCACGATGATGGTTGTCTCGTCTTCTGTGATCGCAGCCGGGCCAGCAATATTGGCCCCGGTCTCCATCGCATCGCGTCGTACAACGCAAGTGTCCAGGTAGTCGGATTTGGCCGGATCGAACATCTGTCTCTGCGCCGCAACAGGCGCAGCGCCCGCGGTCTTGGCCGTTGCGACAGCGGCGGCTTTCTCTGCCGGGGTGGTTGCGTTGACCGACCACACCGTGATTTCGACATCAAGCCCCTGCACGGTCCGGCCAAAGAGCCGGGTGTAATTCTCTTCAAACAGACGTTCGAACCTCGTAGCATCCGGTGCCCGCGCGTCGTTTTCCCCAAGTACCACGGGTATCTCCCAACCCTGCCCGGTATAGCGCATGTACACTTTGAACTGTGACAGGATGTCAGCTGTCGCGTCGCAACTGCGGACAAACCCTACCGCCTCGGACTGCAACTCGACCAACAGGGATTTGATTTTGTCGCCATCGAAATCCGACAGCTTCATATACACGGACCGATTGGCCTCAAAGCTGATCGGTGCACGCAAAAAGCCGATGGCTGATCCGACCCCGGCACCGGGGGGCACCAGCAGACGGTCCACGCCCAGCTTTTCACATAATCGTCCCGCGTGCAGCGGGGCCGCGCCGCCAAAGGCGATCATCGTGTATTCGCTGAGATCCTCGCCGTTTTCCACCGCGTGAACGCGCGCGGCATTGGCCATGTTTTCGTCGACCACCTCCGCAAGACCGAAGGCGGCGGTCGTGGCATCCATGTCGAGCACGTCGCCCACTACCGCCGCAAGGGCTGCTTTAGACCTGGCTGGATGCAGCGGGATCGATCCGCCGGCAAAATTATCCGGATCCAGTCTGCAAAGTACAAGGTCTGCATCCGTGACCGCCGGCTTGTCACCGCCCCGGCCGTAACAGGCCGGCCCCGGTTCGGACCCGGCGCTTTCCGGCCCGACGCGGATCTGACGCAGCGCATCGACATGCGCCAGGGAACCGCCGCCTGCGCCGATTTCGACCATGTCGATCACCGGGATCGAGATCGGCATCCCCGATCCCTTCTTGAACCTGTAGGTCCGGGCAACCTCGAAAACACGGCTTGTTTTGGGCGTCTGGTTCTTGATCAGGCAGATCTTTGCGGTGGTGCCTCCCATGTCGAAGGACAGCACCTTGTTCAGCCCGTACCGTGCCGCGATATGAGCCGCAAAGACCGCCCCGCCCGCCGGACCAGATTCGACCAGCCGCACGGGAAACTCGGCGGCATTTTCAAGCGACATGATGCCCCCGCCAGAATGCATCAGGAAGATCCTGCAGGTGATACCTTCGTCCCGCAGCCGACCTTCGAGCCGCCCGAGATAAGACTTCATCAAGGGTTTGATATAGGCATTCGCGACAACCGTGTTGAAACGCTCATATTCGCGCATCTGTGGTGACACTTCGGCCGACAAGGATATCATCGCGCCGGGCATCTTTTCGGCGACAACCTCCGCCACCAGCCTTTCGTGCGCATCATTGAGGTAGGAGTGTATCAGGCCAATAGCGACACTTTCAAAACCCGCCCCGGCAATCTGCTCCACCACTTTTTCCACCTGCGCCCGGTCAATCGCGATCAGCACGTCCCCCCTTGCATCAACGCGTTCCGCCACGGTGTAGCGCCTCTGGCGCGGCAGCAGCGGCTCGGGCAAATTGAGGTTCAGGTCATATTGTTCAAACCGGCTTTCGGTGCGCATCTCGATGACGTCCCGAAAGCCCTGCGTGGTGATCAGCGCCGTTTTCGCCCCGCGCCGTTCGATAAGCGCATTTGTCGCGAGCGTGGTACCATGGATGATCTGACCAATGTCGGACGGGTGCACTCCGGCCTTCGCACACACCTGATGCATGCCGTCGATAATTGCGATCTCAGGGGCGCTGTAGGTGGTCAGCACCTTGGTTGAAAATGCGTTGCCATCTGTCTCAAGAACGACGTCTGTGAAGGTTCCGCCAATATCAACGCCAAGGCGTATCGAAGAAGAAGTCATGCGCTTTACCTGCCTGCGTGTTGCGATCACCTAAGCACCGCATCACGCTGGCTTCAAATTTTTATTTCCAAGACATGTGACGGAGTTTCCGGATCCTGTGGCCCGGCTAGACTGCGACGCGCCCGGCACCTGGTCTGCGCAGGCTTAGTGCGAAACAAGCCGTTTTTCCATCCGGACCTTGTTGCCGTCTCGACCGCTTTCCTGCCATCCCAGGTGCTGATAGAGCGCGATGTTCCGGGGCATCAGCACATGCGTACTGAGTGTCAGCCTGTGCACACCAAGCCTGCGGCAGTCATCTTCGACGCGGGCCATCAGAGCACGGCCCAGCCCCGTACCCCGCGCGACAGGCGCCACAGCGATGTTTGTCAGGACAGCGTCGGGATTCTGCACGATCACGATGGCCCCGCCAACGACCAGGCCGGACTTTGTCGCAACCCAAACCGAGTTTCGAGAGATGTCCTCCTCAATCCCTGCAGATACATCCGGCAGGTCAGGTATGGTCTCTTCATAATGCGCATAAGCTTGATCAATACACGCGGCCAGTGGCCCAGCATCTGCCAGAGTGGCCATGCGTATGTCATACTGGTGCATACCGACGCCCTGCACGACCGCTCACCAAAAGCGACGGGGAAACGACAGACCGGTTCGGATTATCCGGGCACCCGCGCTTGGCCCAACCGTCACCGACCAGCCAGTTTCCCGATCGTGACCGCAGCATCCAGCGCATATGCGAGATTGTCGGCGATAATGTCCTTACGGTCGATCAGCAGTTGTTCTTCCTCCGGGCAGGACAGTTCGCCAACTTCCAGAACCCCTTCGAAGATGCGCGACTTGATGTGCTTGTAAACGTAGTAAGACGACAGGTTGGCGGTGAAATTGTCGTTCATGAACTCATTGTAGGTATAGCCCAGCGAGGTGCCCAGACCATATGCCACAAGGTGCATGCCCAGCAAGTCGCTCCCGTCGTCATATCCGAGGCTCGGGGCCGATGCGCAGGGCGAGCTGCTGCCGTCGGCGTGGATCGACAGGAAGACATAGCCTTTCAGCGGGCGCGCAAAACCGTCCGCCGGGATCACGGCGACCGAATGGCCCAATTCCTTCAGACGGCTGGCCAGCCGTTCCACGATACCTGCCGCCAGCTTTTGTTCAGAGATGAGCGCCCCGCCGCCGCCGGTTGACCCGCTGGTACGCCCGTAGTGTCCGGGCTGCAGGATCACATCGTACAACGTGCTGGTGTCCCCGTTACTGACCATGTCCGCGATCGGAATGATCTCTCCTACAAACGGTGGCGCCATATCCGCATCCATATCGACCGTTGAGTCGAAATACTCCGTCAGCCCACCAACCCGGGCCAGCGCAGAATTGGCAATCTCGGGGGCGACGCCCTGCTCCTGCTCGTCGCTGCCATGCGCGTGCAGCATGCTGCCGATTGCGATCACCGACAAAGCCACCGCGGCCAGCATCCGTATCCCAATTCCGTTTTTCGAAAATCGTTTCATCAATACCCCTCCTAAAATGTCGTTCCAATAAAAGCGGGCGCTGACGAACGCTCGCGAGGCCAAAATGCCGCTTTCCGGCCAATCACCATCGCACATCAACCTGCGCCAGGCGGCCTGCGCCGCGTACGATCCACCTCGACCCCAAATGGTCCGCCCGCGGATTGGCGTTTAAAAACCTTACCAAAAAATCCCAAAAAATGCGACCTTGGCGTTACGTGGATTCTATTTGTTCAATTTTAGCGCGCGCTGCGCATCGCTTGTCCTGTGGGTGCGACTGTCGTCAGCCAGTGCGAAGTTCAGGGATTTGACACATGTATAATCGCCGCACTTTTCTTCGGGACGCCGCAATGGGCGCGGCGACCGGGCTGGGCGGATGCTCGGTCTTCAGACCGCTCCTTCCCACGGATTTCGATTTTCCGGTCATCGATATTCACGGGCATATCTTCAACGGCACGGACATACCCGTTCTGGGCTATCTGGATCAGGTGTTCCTGCGCGATCCGCATTCGGATATCGAACCGCCCGGCCTTCTTGGGGCGCTGTTGCGCCTGCTCGTCTTCATCCTCAGAGAAGCCACGCCCGATGCGGAGACCGAATTGAGTTTTCTGCGCACGGCACCTGAGGGGGATTTCGCGCCCACAGTGACCGGCCGGTCCGATGCCGGTGACGCCGCCGCGGTGGCCCGTGCGCTTGCCAAATTCCGCGCCGATCTTGCAAACCGGGACGCAGCACCTTCGCTGGACGGCAGCGACCCTGACCAGGAGCTGCTGGAATTGCTCGGCGGACCTGACGGCCAGCAACCCGATCTCGCGCCGTCCATCGGCGCTCCTGCGGATTTCGCCACGGCGCAGCGGATCTATGAACGCCGCGCCGGCCAGAACACCTACCTGCGCAATTCGCGCATCTTTCAGACGGTCCGCTGGGCTGGGCTGCTTACACGCCCGCGCAGCCGGATCCTGGATGAATACGTTACGCTCTACAAAGCCGGCGGCAACGTCGCGGTGGTGTCGCCGTCGGTACTGGATTTCGAGCTTTGGTTTCGGGCCAATGACCAGATCTCGCCCATGGCTGATCAGGTTGAGGTCATGTCGGAAATCGCCCGCCGGAATGATGATATGCTGGTCCTGAATTTTCTGCAGTTCTGCCCGATCCGCGCCGCGCTGGAACGCGCCCGGGGCCGCAACCCGCTTGCGCTTCTGGAACGGGCTGTTTTCCGGCGCGGGTTCGCCGGTGTCAAACTTTACCCGCCGCTCGGCTACAAACCGACGGACAATGACGACACCGGGATTTTTGGCGAGAAACCCGGAAAGAAGGTACGGGGCGCTGACATCAACCGCGAGCTTGATGCTTTGTACACGTGGTGTTCACGGCATGATGTCCCGATAAAATCCCACGCCACCAATTCCAATGCCGCGGGCGTTTGCACTGCACTCAATGCCTCGCCCGCCCTCTGGGAGCCAGTGTTGACGGCATATCCGGACCTGCGTGTTAATCTGGCGCATTTCGGACGTTTCGACGAAACCGGCGCAGACGACACGTGCAACGGAGGTCCGACGGATTGGGAAGAGCTCACAGCGCAACTGGTGGCCAGCAACGATGGTCTTTATTCCGATCTTGGCTACTGGGTTGCGGCATATGACGGCCCCGCGTCAGAAACATCACGAATCCGGCGCAGGCTGCGCACGCTGATCCGGCAATATCCCACCCTGCCGGACCGCCTGATGTTCGGCACCGACTGGTCGATGCTGGCGCGCGAGCCGACCCACCCCAACTACATCGGGCGCATAGAAAACGTCACCCGGTCCGTCGGGCTGGATATTCGTTCGGTATTTCACGACAACGCGATCACCTACCTTGGGCTTCGCCCTGACACCCCGCAGTGGACCCGTCTGGCGGCCTTTTTCGGTGAAGAGCGGTTGCAAGGCGCCCTGACCTGACGGGCGTGCATCACGGCGCCCTAGTCGTAGCGCAGATCTGTCGCCTTGCCGCGGAAGATATAATACGCAAGGCAGCTGTACCCCAAGATCGCCGGCAGGACAAAAAGCGTTCCGATCAGGATGATGAACAGGCTTTCCGGCGCGGAGGCTGCTTCGTAGATCGTTATTTTTTCCGGGACGACATAGGGGTAGAAGGAATAGGCCATCCCGCCAAACGCCAGCGCAAAAAGCGCCATCGCCGCTGAAAACGGCCCCCATGCGCGCCGGTCGTGTTCTTGCGGCAAGCGCCGGATTTGCCACCATATGTACCCGACCAGAATGCCCGACAACACCGGCAGCGGTGACAGGTAGAAGAATTGCGGAAAGCTGAACCACTTCGCGAAGATGCGCTCGCTTACGAAAGGGGTTGCCAGCGAAATCGCCACGATCCCCAGAATCAGGCCCCAGATGCCACCTTTTGCCCAGCCAACTGCGCGCGCCTGCAAAACTCCGTCGGTCTTGCCGATAAGCCATGCCGCACCAATGAAGCTGTATCCAACGGTCAGAAAAACGGCTGTCAGCAGGGCAAAGGCGATATGGCTCCACGTCCACGTCAGCCCCATGATGTACATGCCAAGCATGAAACCCTGGCTCATGGAAGCCATGAGCGACCCGGCAAAAAAAGCGGCATTCCACTTTGATTTCTGGGCGAGAGGCGCCTTGGCGCGAAACTCGAAGGAGACGCCGCGCAGGATCAGCCCGATCAGCATGATGAAAACCGGCATGTAGAGCGACGTCAGAATGACGCCATGTGCTGTCGGGAAGGCCACGAGCAACAGACCGATCGCCAGTACAAGCCATGTCTCGTTCGCGTCCCAGAAAGGGCCGATAGACGCGACCAGTCGATCCTTTTCGCGGGCGTCGGCCAGGGGCATCAAGAGCCCGACACCAAGGTCGAACCCATCAAGGATCACGTAGATCAGGATGGAGAGCCCCATCAGCGCTGCGAAAGTCCACGGCAGCCAGACTGCCGGATCGCCGAAGATTTCCATCGCTATTCTCCCGGATGAAGTGCCGCAACTTCGGCCTCGCCGCTGCGGGCATAATTGCGTGTCGTCGCCAGTTCACCGCGGGTCGCTTTTCGGGCCAGATAGGTGATCACGGCGATATAGGCAACGATCAGCACCGCGTAGACGACGAGGTACCCGATCAGCGTGCTCAGGACCATGCCGGAGGGTACGTCGCTCACCGCCTGCTTCGTGGTCAGAAGACCCTGTACCAGCCACGGCTGGCGACCGATTTCGGTTGTGTACCATCCCGCCAGTGTCGCGATCCACCCGCTGAAACTCATCGCGGTAAAGGCATAGAGCGGAAGCCGCGGCATGTCGCCGGCACCATACCTGCGAAGGTAGTAGACCCCCGCCCAGGACAGCAGCAACATCGCCATACCGGTGCCCACCATCACCCTGAAACTGAAGAATACGGGCGCGACACGTGGATGCAGCAGCGTGCCGTCCTCGGCAACGAAATCGTTAAGACCGGGCACCACGCCATCCGGCTTATGGGTCAGGATCAGGGAGGCGCCGTTGGGAATGCTGATTTCAAAGTGGTTTTCGCGCTGCGCCTGATCCGGAATCGCAAAGAGCAGTAACGGCACATTCGGGCCCGTTTCCCAGTTTCCCTCCATCGCCGCCACTTTGGCAGGCTGATGCTCAAGCGTATTCAGGCCGTGAAAATCGCCTGCCAGAATTTGAAGCGGGATGAGCGCTGCCGCGGTAATGACACCAAACCGAAAGGTGGATTTCACGTTTTCGGCGCGATCCCCCCAGAGCAGCCTCAGCGCGGACACCCCGGCGATCAGGAATGTCACCGTCAAACCGGAGGCCAGAAGCATATGGATAAAGCGGTACGGCATGGACGGGTTGAAAACGATCGCCCACCAGTCGGTGGCAAAAACAACCCCGTCACGCAATTCGTAGCCCTGCGGAGTGTGCATCCACGAATTCAAAACGATGATCCAGAAGGCAGACATCGTGGTTCCGAATGCCACAAGGAAAGTCGCCAGCGTGTGCACCCATGGCTTTACGCGTGAGGCGCCGAACAGCATGATCCCCAGAAATACCGCCTCAAGGAAGAACGCGGTGATTACTTCGTAGGCCAGCAGCGGTCCGGCGACATTCCCGACGGTTTCCATGAAACCGGGCCAGTTGGTGCCGAACTGGAAGGACATCGTGATGCCGGACACCACGCCCATCGCGAAGGAAAGCGCGAAGACCTTCACCCAGAACATATAGGCGTCCATCCATTTCTGTTCACCCGTCGCGTTGAACCGCAACTTGAAGAACAGCAGCACCCATCCCAACGCGATGGTGATCGTCGGGAACAGAATATGGAACGAAATATTCGCACCAAACTGAATGCGCGACAGAAGTAATGTGTCCATTGTGAGGCCCTCAAAACCCGCTCCGAACGCGTGTCCGGCGCTTGAGGCTCAGATAGGCGGGATTTGCAAAAAGCATACCGTCATGCGACGATTTGCGCGGCCCTTTTGCCCTCTGATCGATATTCAGTCCAGGCACTTGCTATCATGGAAGCGGGCCGTACGACGGCAAAACGTCGAAGATCCGGGTGTCCCCCCACCGGCATGGGAGCCTACTTTTTGGGCTCGGGGTAAGCGACCGGGCCACCGTGCTTTTCCCAACTGGAAAACCCCTCTTTGAGATGAGCCGCCTTGAACCCCATATCCTGCAAGGTGGCGGTCGTCAGAGCGGAGCGCCAGCCCGACGCACAGTGGAACACGAACTTCTTGTCCTGCGCAAATATGTCCTTGAAGTAAGGGCTTTGGGGATCAACCCAGAACTCGATCATACCGCGTGGCGCGTGAAAACTGCCGGGAATAAACCCGCTGCGCTCCCTCTCCCGCACATCCCGAATGTCCACGATCACCACGTCAGGATCGTCAACCATCGCAATCAAATCCGCCGTCTCGATCTCTTCGATCCTCGCACGGGCATCGGCAACCATCTCGGCGGCAGTGGTTTTCAAAGCAGACATCAGAAGCTCCCGAAAAAGTCGTGTTCAGCAGAGTTTTGCACAGTGATCCGGGTGCTTCAACTGCAACCCGATAGACACCCGCCAGCCGCGTCCAATTGACACTTGCCGAAGTTTCAGTCGAACTGCGCTCGTGCGCCGCGCGACCGGAACGGGATGGTTTAGTTTGGAATTCACGACACTCCTGCTTGTGGCAGCCATCGCTTTTCTGATCTCGGGGGCGATCAAGGGCGTTGCCGGAATTGGCTTGCCCACAGCCGCAATTGCATTGATGACGCTGTTCTTCGACCCCCGCACGGCGATTGCCCTGGTGTTGTTTCCGATGATCGGTTCCAACGCCTGGCAGGTCTTTCGGGCCGGGCACCTGAGACGCACCGCCCGCCGGTACGCGATGTTTGCCGGCGTCTTGCTGGTCGGGGTCGCCGCGACAACCTTTGTCACCCAGAACACCGGAGACCGCGCGCTGCTTGCGGTCCTGGGGGTCGTCATCCTCGTCTTTGTCGCCGTCAGCTGGCGTGGTTTGGTGCCGCCCTTGCCTGAGCACCATGATCGCAAGGCACAGATCGGCTTTGGACTCTTGGCCGGCGTGGTGGGTGGCATGACCGCAGGCTGGGGTGCGCCGCTGGCGATGTATCTGGCAACCAAAAGGGTAGACAAGGACGAATTCGTGCGTGCCACCGGCTATCTGATCTTTGTCGGCAGCCTGCCGCTATGCATAGCCTATGCCCAGCTCGGATTCCTGACCGGGCCGCTTGCCGGGGCCTCTGCGATCATGCTCATCCCTGCGATTGCGGGTTTCAGCGCGGGCGAAGTGTTGCGGAACCGGCTCTCGGCGGCAGCCTTCCGCAACGCGATCCTGATACTCTTTGTCTTCCTCGGGCTGAACCTTCTGCGCCGGGCCATCTGGTACAGCTAGGTCGGCCCGGTCGTCAGAGGCAGCTTTCCAACAGCTCGGTTGTATTCTTCACGGTCATTTTCACCGGGTTACCACCACAGCTCGGATCCTGAAGCGCCGAGGCGACCAGAGCCTCGATGTTCGGATCTTTAACGCCCAGTTCCGTAAGGTTCTTGGGAATACCCAGCTTGCCGTTCAACCCGCCGACAAATTCATAAAAGCCGTCGAATCCGCCAGAGACACTCAGGTAATTCGCCGCGCGCGCCAGATGCTTGCGAATTTTGGGCCGGTTGAACATCAACACCTGCTGCATCACAACCGCATTCGTCGTCCCGTGATGGGTATGATGCACCGCACCGATGGGATGTGATAACGCGTGGATAGCCCCAAGCCCCTTCTGAAAAGCCGTGGCCCCCATGGCCGCCGCAGACATCATGTGTGCGCGGGCGGTCAGGTTGGTGCCGTCCTGGTAGGCCAGCAACAGGTTGTCTTTCACCAGTCGCATCCCCTCCAACGCGATACCCTGGCTCATCGGGTGGTAGTGCGGAGAGCAATAGGCCTCAAGGCAGTGGGCAAAAGCATCCATTCCCGTGCCCGCGGTGATTGCCGGTGGCATGCCGACGGTCAGTTCGGGGTCGCAGATCACGACGGCGGGCAGAATCTTCGGGTGGAAAATGATCTTCTTCTCGTGGGTCTCGGAATTGGTGATGACGCTGGCGCGCCCCACTTCGGACCCGGTGCCAGCGGTGGTGGGCACAGCAACGATGGGCGCGATGGCCGCGGCATCGGCCCGTGTCCACCAGTCGTCGATGTCCTCGAAATCCCATAAGGGCCGGGTCTGCCCCGCCATGAACGCGATAACCTTGCCCAAATCGAGGCCAGAGCCACCGCCGAAGGCCACCACGCCGTCATGCCCGCCTTTGCGATAGGCGCGCACGCCCTCTTCGGCGTTCTTCTCTGTCGGGTTCGGATCGACGTCACAAAACATCGCGCGGCCCAGCCCGGCAGAGGTCAGCAGGTCCAGCGTGTTCTGTGTGATCGGCAGGTCGGCCAGACCTTTATCGGTGACCAACAATGGTCTGGTGATGCCTGCCGCGTGGCAGGCGTCAGCGATTTCCGAGATGCGTCCGGCACCGAACCGCATTGCCGTCGGATAGGACCAGTTTGCTGTGAGTGACATCGGGTCAAGCCTTCTTGAGATGGTATGATTTAGGGCGTGTCAGGTTGTGATAACCGATGACGGACAGCCCGCCGCCGCGTCCCGTATCCTTGCACCCGGTCCAGCACAAGCCCGGGTCGAGGTAATCTGCGCGGTTCATGAAAACGGTGCCGGTCTCGATGGCATCCCCGATGGATTCAGCCCGCGCGGCATCCTGCGTCCAGAGCGATGCAGTCAGCCCGTAGTCGCTGTCATTCATCAGTCGGATCGCCTCCGTATCATCCTTGACGGGCATGATGCCAACCACGGGCCCGAAGCTTTCTTCGCGCATGACCCGCATGGAGTGATCCACATCCACCAGAATTTGAGGCATCAGGTAGGCACCGCCGTCTTGTGGGAAAAGCGCGGGATCGATCAGTGCTTTTGCCCCCGCCGCAACCGCCTCCGCGGTCTGACTGCGCACAGTATCTGCAAAACGCGCCTGCGCCATGGGCCCAAGGGTTGTGTCGGGGTCCAGCGGATTGCCCAACTTGTATCCTTCAACAACGGTCACGGCCTTTTGCACAAAGGCGTCGAACAGGCTCTCGGCAACATAGATCCGCTCGATGCCGCAGCAGCACTGGCCGGAGTTGAACATCGCACCATCGATCAACGTATCGACGGCGGCATCAAGGTCAGCATCCTCCATCACATAGCCGGGATCCTTGCCGCCCAGTTCCAGCCCCAGCCCGGTGAACGTGCCCTGGGCGGCGGCTTCCATGGCCCGACCACCGGCAACCGAGCCGGTAAAATTGACAAATCCGAAGGCCCGGTCGGCAATCAGGGCAGAGGTCGCCTGATGGGTCAGGAACACGTTCTGAAACACGTCCTGCGGCACACCTGCAGCATGGAATGCCCGCGCCATACGTTCACCGACCAACGGTGTCTGGCTGGCATGTTTCAACAGGACCGTGTTGCCTGCGATCAATGCTGGCGCAACGGTGTTGATCGCCGTCATATAAGGATAGTTCCACGGCGCAACGACCAGAACCACCCCGTGCGGCACACGCTTGATCACGCGTTTGAACTCGGTACTGTCTTCCAGCGCGATCTCTGCAAGTGCGTCGCCTGCAATATCCGCCATGTACTGGCTGCGTTCATTGAACCCGCCGAATTCGCCGCCATAGCGAACAGGCCTGCCCATCTGCCACGCCAGTTCCGGAACGATCTCGTCATTCATCGCGCCCACGTTGGCCACGCCCGCCAGCACCAGGTCAACCCGTTCCGCCAGGGGGCGCGCGGCCCATGCCGCCTGCGCGGCCCTGGCCTTGGCAACCGCCTCGGCCGCTTCGAATTCATTCAATGTGGCCCGGGTTGCATAAACCGAGCCGTCGATCGGAGACAGACAGGTGATGGTCATGGCTCAGGCCCTCTCAAAGCTGCGCGCGATTTCCCAGTCGGTCACAGCGCGGTCAAATTCTTCCTGCTCCCACTCCGCGGCGCGGGTATAGTGATCGATGACGTCGTCGCCCATCGCCTGGCGTAGCATCATGGAATGTCGCAGTGTCTCGGTGGCCGCTCGCAGCGTCTGTGGAATGTCGGCCGCCTTATCATCTTCGTAGACGTCACCCGTCGTCGGCGGTGCAAGCGCCATCTTGTCTTCGATCCCCTTGATCCCCGCGGCGAGCATAGCGGCCTGCGCCAGATATGGGTTGAGATCCGAGCCACCGATCCGGCATTCGACCCGCACGCCCTTGGTCCCGTCACCGCACAGACGGAACCCGGCTGTGCGATTGTCCACCGACCAGACGGTTTTCGTCGGTGCAAATGTGCCCTTTGCGAAGCGTTTATAGCTGTTCACGTAAGGTGCAAGAAACGCCACGTAGTCGGGCGCGAATGCGATCAGACCGGCCATGTAGTGTTTCATCAGATCGGACATGCCCAAATCGGCACCTTCCTGATAGAACAGCGGTTTGCCATCCTCCCAAAGGGATTGGTGCACATGGCTGGAACTGCCAACCTTGGCGGCGTTCCATTTTGGCATGAAGCTTGCGGCGCGGCCGTTTTGCCAGGCAATTTCCTTGACCGCATGTTTTGCAAATGTGTGGTGATCCGCGCAGGCCAGCGCTTCGGAATAGCGAATATTCAGCTCTTCCTGACCGGTTTCCGCCTCGCCCTTCGAATTCTCTACCGGAATGCCGGCGGCATAGAGATGGTTGCGCAAGGGGCGCATGATGGCTTCTTCCTTAGTGGTCTGCAGGATGTGATAATCTTCGTTGTAACCACTGATCGGCGCGAGGTCGCGGAACCCGCTTTTGCGAATGTCGTCAAAGCTTTTCTCAAAGAGAAAGAATTCAAGCTCGGTGGCCATCATCGCGGTGAACCCCAGGTCGTCCAGCCTTGCGATTTGCTTTTTCAGCACGGCACGTGGCGAATGTCGTACCGGTTCATGCGTATGATGGTCCAGCAGATCACACAGCACCATTGCTGTGCCCTCAAGCCACGGGACCGGTCGGATCGTGGTCAGATCGGGCCGCATCACATAATCGCCATACCCCGATTGCCACGACGTGCTGGCATAGCCATCCGGTGTGGCCATCTCAAGATCCGTGGCCAGCAGATAGTTGCAGCAATGCGTCTCCGCATGGGAATGATCGACGAAGTTCGCCGCGTGGAACCGCTTGCCCATCAGACGGCCCTGCATGTCCACGGCACAGACCAGCACAGTGTCGATCGTACCGTCTGACACTTGGGATTTCAGGTGATCAAAGCTCAGGGTGCCGCGCATCGGAAGTATCCATTTTGGTAAGGGTCGGGGGCGACTGTGACGACCGCCCCCGACGGTCAGATTAGCTGTAACGGTAAGGGCGTCCAGCCTTCACCATATCAGCGTTGTACTGCTTGAAGATCTCGACCACCTTCGCCTTGGTCTCGCTTTCCGCCGCGATCTCGTCCCAGAACTTCAGCGCGGCGTCTTCGACCTGCTGCCATTCGGCATCCGGAATCGAGGTCAGCTGCATCTTGGTGCCATTGACCCGCAGGTTGGCCTCGCCGCCCCAGTACCACCACTGGCGATAATAATGCGACTGATCCATGCAAACCCTCAGCAATTCCTGCAGGTCTGGCGGCAGCGCATTGTAGCTTTCCATATTGGCAAAGAACGACCCCGCCCATGCCCCGGAGATATTGTTGGTGAGGAAGTAGTTGGTCACGTCGGCCCAGCCCACGGTGTAGTCTTCGGTAATGCCCGACCATGCGATCCCGTCAAGCTCGCCGGTTTGAACGGCGACTTCAATGTCTTCCCATGGCAGCGTAACCGGGACGACACCGAATTGCGTCAGGAACCGACCCGCGGTGGGGAAGGTAAAGACGCGTTTGCCCTTGAGATCTTCAAGGCTGTTGATCGGATCTTTCGTGGCAAAGTGACACGGGTCCCAGGCACCGGCGCTGATGTGTTTCACGCCAACGGCGGAATACTCTTCGTCCCAGATCTCATTCAGACCGTATTGGTTGAAAAGTACCGGCACATCCAGCGAATAGCGCGAGGCGAAGGGGAAATAGCCGCCGAACACGGTGACCTCTGTGGGCGAGGCCATGGAGTCATCATCCGATTGCACCGCGTCGATGGTGCCGTTCTGCATCGCACGGAACAGCTCCCCCGTGGGCACCAGTTGGTCGGCGAAGAACAGCTCGATCTGCATCCGGTCGCCCGCAATCTTGTTGAAGCTGTCAATCGCGGGTTTGATCACATGCTCTGCCAGCGCCGGACCCGCATAGGTCTGCATCCGCCACTTGATCGTGGATTGCGCCAGCGCCGGGGCCGCCAGCGGTGCCGCCGCAGCACCCGCGGCGGCGGTGGTGAGAAACTTACGTCGTGTTGTCATGGTGGTTCTCCTTGTTGAAAGTGACGCCCCGTCGTCCGGGGTCTTGGTTATTTTCCGTAAACGTAATTGGGCAGCCACAGCGCGATCTGCGGGAAGGCCATAATCAAAGCAAGACACACCAGCATGACCGCCACAAATGGCAGGATCGAACCATAAATGTCGCGAAGGGTTATTTCAGGCGGCGCCATCGCGCGCATCAGGAAGAGGTTATAGCCGAAGGGTGGCGTCATATAGGCGATCTGGGTCGTGATGGTGTAAAGCACGCCGTACCAGATCAGATCAAACCCCAGCACCTTGACCAGCGGCACATAAAGTGGTGCCACGATCACCAGCATCGCGGTATCATCCAGAAACGTACCCATCAGCAGAAAGCTGAGCTGCATCAGGATCAGGATGAGCCAGGGGTCAAGCCCGAGCTTCTCGGTAAAGAGGTCATCGATGGCATTCACCGCGCCCAACCCGTCGAAGACCGCGCCAAATCCAAGGGCCGCGAGGATGATCCACATGAACATGCAGGAAATGGCCAGTGTCTGCCGCACGGAGACTTCGAACACCTCGCGGTTCATCCGTCCTTTGAGCACCGCTGCGAGAAACGCCGTGATCGCGCCGATTGCGGAGCTTTCCACCAGCGACGTCCATCCGTTCACGAAGGGCACCATCATCGTCAGAAAGATCACCACGGGCAGCAGGCCCGCGCGCAAAAGCCGAAGCTTTTCACGCATCGGCACGGTGCGCTCTTCTGGTGGCAGTACCGGCCCCAGAGCCGGGTTCGCCTTGCACCGCAGATAGATATAGAGGATGAAAGCGGCCGCCATCATCAGACCGGGCAGCACACCTGCCAGCCAGAGCTGCCCCACCGGTTGTCGCGCGATCATCGCGTAGAGCACCAGCACCACCGAGGGTGGCACAAGAATGCCCAGGGACGATCCCGCCTGAATGACTCCGGTCACCATGCGTTTGTCATAGCCGCGCCGCAGCAGTTCCGGCAGCGCGATGGTCGCGCCGATGGCCATGCCCGCAACGCTCAGCCCGTTCATCGCCGAGACCAGCACCATCAGCCCGATGGTCCCGATCGCCAGCCCGCCCGAGACCGGCCCCATCCAGACGTGGAACATGCGGTAGAGGTCATCGGCGATTTTACTCTCCGACAACACGTAGCCCATGAAAATGAACATCGGCAGGGTCAGCAGCGGATACCATTTCATCAGCTTCATCGCGGATGAAAACGGGATGTTCACACCACCCGGTGTCCACAGCAGGATCGCTGCAACCGCTGCGACGCCTCCAATGGCCCCGAACACCCTTTGCCCCGTCATCAACATCAGCATCATCGACGCGAACATCAGGATCGCGATCATTTCATAGGACATTCAGGTCGACCTCCCGGATCGTCGCAATGTCCTTGATCAACTCGGAAATCGCCTGCAGCAGCATCAGGAAAAACCCCGCCACCATGATGGTTTTGACGGGCCAGATGTAAGGCCGCCATGCGGTGCTCGATCGTTCCAGCCGCCCGATCTCTTCGGTGCCGGTCGCCAGCCCTGCGAAATAGGCCAGCGGCTCCTGCCCCCAATAGCCCAGTGAATAAGCCGTGGAGGCCAACCCGCCATAGAGCAGAACACCAAGGTAGAAGATCAGCAGCAGCACGGTGAACGCATCGAACCACGCTTTCTTGCGCGGCGTCCAATTGCCGTAAAACAGGTCCATCCGCACATTAGCGCCAAGCTGCACGGCATAGGGCCCGCCCATGATGTAATATGCCACCATTGCGAACTGCGCGATCTCCAGTGTCCACAGCGAGGGCAGGAAGAAGGTTTTCGAGATCGATGACCAGAGCAGAATGCCCATCATCACGAAAATGCCGTACATCATGATCCGACCGATCCGGTAATTCACCGCGTCAACGACACGGACATATCGAGCAGCCAACCCGGTCATATGCGCGCGTGCTCCGCGCCGAGTTGCGAGAGCGCATGGTGAAGCCATGCAGCCAGCTGTGTCGCCATCCCCTCGCGGGCTTCCGGGGTCTCGATCAGATCGTTTCGCACCTCAAGCATCACATGCGGGATGCCGCGACTGATGCCGTGTTTCTTGAGCGTGTGCATCACGCCATCGCCGGGTCCGTATGGCGCATTGCGTTGGGTCACCAGCGCGATGTGATCACCTGCGGTCTTCAGCATGGCATCCGCCAAACGGGCGTCACTATCGTGTAACACACCAATTTCAACAGCGCGGGATTGGCCCAGATACACCCGCGTGAAGCTATGCACGGTGATCATCACACGGGCCTTCGCCTTGTCGAGCACCGCCGACACCGTTGCGTGAAAAGGGTCATAGATCTGCGCAACCCGGGCCGCCTTCTCATCAGCGCTCAATCCAATATTACCGGGGATATCATAGGCTTCGCTGCGTGTAAGCATCGCACCCGGTGCATCTGGCGGGCGGTTACAGTCATAGATCAACCGCGACACGGCCCCCGCGATCAGCGGGGCGTCGAGCTTTTCGGAAAGACGCTCCGCGACGCCGAGCGCACCAGGATCCCATGCGGCATGGCTGTTGCGCACCTCTTCGCTCAACCCCAGGCCATCGTAGACATCGGGAAAGTGGTTCGATGCGTGCTCGCAGACCAATACGATACCCGAGCCCGCATCCGCGCGGGTCACGATCGCAGGTTCAACCACAGCGTTTATCTGACTTTTTGACGTCAATTTACCCCTCGTTCGGCACAAACTTCTTGCCGGATCGGGATTCTGTCAACACAATAATGAAAGAATTTTTTCAGATACATTCTTTCTGTAACAAAATCCGTCAAAACAAAGGCAGTACATCGTGGGTGACGCAAATCTGACCATCGCAGACCGTATTCAGGACCGGCTTGAAACCCTGACGCGCGCGGAGCGGCAGCTGGCACATTCGATCCTCGAAAACTACCCGGCCTCCGGCCTTGGTCCGATCTCGACCCTTGCAAATGACGCCGAGGTTTCAACACCGACCGTGGCGCGCATGGTGCAGAAACTTGGCTTCAAAGGATATCCGGAATTTCAGGCAGAACTGCGCGAAGAGCTGAAGGCAAAGGTCAAGAATCCGATCGCCAAGCACGATACCTGGGCCGAAGGCGCGCCCTCCGGTCACATGCTCAACCGCTTTACCGAGGCGGTGATCGACAACATCCGTCATTCGCTGGGTCAGATCGATACCGGCGATTTCGATGCGGCATGCGCGCAACTGGCCGACACCTCTGCCCGGCTGCACATCGTCGGTGGCCGCATCACGCACACGATGGCGGAATATCTTTTCTTGCACATGCAGATGATCCGGCCGGATGTTACCCACATCCAGTCCACGTCAAACGCATGGCCGCATTACCTGCTCGATGTGAAACCCGGCGACACCTTCGTGATCTTCGATGTGCGGCGGTATGAGAGCAATACACTGAAGCTTGCGGAGATGGCCCACCAGCGCGGTGCCAGGATCATTCTTTTTACCGATCAGTGGCGCTCTCCCGTGCATCGCCTGGCAGACATTTCCTTCTCCAGCCGGATTGTCGTGCCGTCTGCATGGGATTCCGCAGCCACAACCTTGCTGCTCATCGAAACGATGATCGCAGCGGTGCAGGACCTGAACTGGGAAGACACAAAGAACAGGATGCAAACGCTGGAGGATATGTTCGATCAAACCAAGCTCTTCCGGAAATTCACCTGATCTGGCGGACCCAGACACATTGCCTGCGACCGGCGAAACCGGGATACTGCGGGCAACTTTCTCATCAGGAGCCGTGACATGACCGACCACGACCGCAGCCCGCGCAACGGCCTGTCCCATGTGATTGGCGAGACGTCCCAGCCGCTATGGAATATCACGGTGTCCGACCTGCTGCGACACACCTGCGAGCGCCTGCCAGATCATCCCGCCGCAGTCTTTCGCGCTCAGAACATCAGATGGACATACTCGGACCTCCTGCGCGAAGTCGACCGGCTGGCCCAGGGGCTCCTGAACCTCGGGATTGGCAAGGGCGACCGCGTGGGCATCTGGTCCCCCAATCGGGCCGAATGGCTGTTGACACAGTTTGCGACGGCCCGCATCGGGGCGATCCTGGTCTGCATCAACCCCGCGTACCGACGCGCTGAACTCGAATTTGCCCTAAACAAGGTCGGATGCAGCGCGCTGATCACCGCACGGCGTTTCAAGTCATCCGACTACACGGCGATGCTGACCGAACTGGCACCGGAGCTGGCAACCGCCACACCCGGCGATCTGCACGCAGACCGCCTGCCACACTTGCGCAGTATTGTCGTTCTTGGGGGTGATATCGCGCCCGGCATGTTGAGCTTCGATACGATATGTCGGGCCGCACCACGGGCCGATCTGAATGCGCTTGGCAAAGCGCTGGACCCTCAAGATGTCATCAATATTCAGTTCACCTCGGGCACTACCGGAAGCCCGAAAGGTGCCAGCCTGACCCACCACAACATCGTGAACAATGCGCGGTTCGTGACCGATGCGATGGAATTCACGGAAAATGACCGATTGTGCATACCGGTTCCCTTTTACCACTGCTTCGGGATGGTCATGGGCACCCTCGGCTGCGTGACCAAGGGCGCCACCATCGTCGTGCCCGGAGAGGGTTTCGACCCGCACGACACACTCGCGGCCGTGTCGGCAGAGCACTGCACGGCGCTCTTCGGCGTGCCCACGATGTTCGTCAATGAACTGGCCCTGCCGAAGTTCGACACATACGACCTGTCCCACCTGCGCACCGGGATCATGGCCGGCGCTCCCTGCCCGATCGAAGTGATGCGGCAAGTTCAGGCCCGGATGAACATGCATAACGTGACCATCGCCTACGGTATGACCGAAACGTCGCCGGTGTCATTTCAAAGCAACGTCGATGATCCGCTGGAACAACGCGTTGCCTCAGTTGGGCGCATTCATCCCCATGTCGAGGTCAGGATCGTGGATGACAGCGGCAAGACTGTGCCCGTCGGAACACAGGGTGAATTGCTGACGCATGGATATTCGGTCATGAAGGGCTACTGGGGCGAAGAGGAGCAAACGGCACAAAGCATCGATGCCGACGGCTGGATGCATACCGGCGATCTGGCCACGCTGGACGTCAACGGGTACTGCACGATCACCGGACGGGTCAAGGACATGATCCTGCGCGGTGGCGAAAACATCTACCCCCGCGAGATCGAAGAGTTCCTCTATACCCATCCGGGGGTGGCGCAAGCGCAGGTTTTTGGCATCCCAGATGACACATTGGGGGAGATCGTCTGCGCGTGGATCGTACGACGCGATGGTGCGACCGTGTCTTCTGAAGACATCAGGCAGTTCTGTAGGGACAATATCGCGCATTACAAAGTGCCCGCACATGTCTCTTTCAGAAAAGAACTACCGATGACGGTCACGGGCAAGCCGCAGAAATTCATCATGCGCGACCAGATGCTCGAGGAGCTTGCGAGCCGGCGTTAGCGAGTGGTACGAAGCACCGACGTCCCGCAAAGGGCACCCGCACCGGAAAAATCCCAGCGGGATTTATCCGGGACATGGCGTGCGGCGCAGCCGCGCATTTTTCAGACAGCGCCGGTGTACTCGCCGCGCGCGGGATAGTCGTTTTTGATCGCAAAATCCAAGGCCCCCACCAACTCGGAAAAATGCGGGCGCACAAAGGGCATTGTCTGCACCGATCCGTAGTAAAGCGTTTGCTGGGGCGTGATCATGAAAAGCCCCGGTTCGGAAAACAGCGCCGGCTCTTCAATGCCAATAGAGGTTTTCCCGCGCGAGGTTGACACATAAAGACCCCACTCCCGGGCTTTTCCGAGAGACAGATCATACCCGAACCTCAACGCCTTGGCGTCGATTTTCTCCGCCATGGCGCGTGTGCGTTCCTCACCGTCTGAACTCACGGCAATTGTCGTCACACCGCGTTCGGCAAAATCCGCCGTGCGCTTCTCGAACTCGGTCAGGTAGCTCGCACAGATAGGGCAATGCAACCCGCGGTAAAAGCACACAACAGTCCCCGTCTTTGCATCGTCGCGTGACAGATCGAAGGTTTCGCCATCAAGCAATGGCAGGACAAGGTCGGGTACTTTCTGACGTGGCACAAGCATATCGGTCTCCGGCTTTAAGGGTCTGCACTGGTCTTTTCATGGAAACCACGTCAGGGCCAGCGCCGGGCGATCACTTATACTTGTGCAAATTCATTCCGGAAATCATGTCGCAGACAGACATGCCAGCGGGTGAATTCGCAGGCTTGCTGAGGCAGGACCTTACCGAAAGGATACCCATGACCGCCCAGTTCGACACCGTGTACCGGTTCGTATCCGCCCCCGACGTGCCGGAAACTGCCCGCCGCAGGGCGGCCCTCCTGCTGATCGACACGCTTGGCGTCGGGGCCGGTGCAACAGCATTGCGGCCATCAAGGATCGCCCGCGACTTTGCCGTGGATTTTCACGCGGCGGGCTCCCCCGATCTCGCGGCTCCCCTGCTGTTTGACGGGCGTTTCGCCGCCGTGCCCGGCGCAGCATTTGCCGCAGCAACTCAGATCGACAATCTGGACGGCCACGATGGGTTCAACCCGGTCAAGGGGCACATCGGCTGTGCCGTGGTGCCCGCCCTTCTGGCTTTTTCGGCCAAGATGCCGGACCTCGCGGCATGCGACGCTCTCGACGCTCTGGTGATCGCCTACGAAGTGGGCGCGCGCGCGGGGCTTGCGCTGCATGCGACAGTCTCGGATTATCACACATCGGGTGCGTGGAATGCGCTGGCTGTTGCGGCCCTTGGGTGCCGATTGCGCGGGGCCAGCAAGGCGCAGCTGCGCGAGGCCCTGGGCATTGCAGAATACCACGGCCCGCGCAGCCAGATGATGCGTGAAATCGCGCATCCGACGATGTTGCACGACGGCTCCGGCATGGGTGCGCTGACCGGATCAATGGCGGCCTTGCTCGCTTTGCGCGGGTTCGAGGGCGCGCCGGCGATTACCGTGGAAGCTGCCGAGGCGGCGCCGTTCTGGCAGGATCTCGGCGCGCGTTGGACAATCGATGAAAACTACATCAAGCCCTATCCGATTTGCCGCTGGGCTCATGCGCCGCTGGATGCTCTGGACGCCCTCATGCGCCAAAACAACCTTGCGCATGGTGACATTGACACCCTCCGCATCGGGACTTTCACCGAAAGTGCCGCCCTTTACGCGGATATGCCCACCACCACCGGGCAGGCGCAATACTCGCTTCACTTTGCCATGGCGACGCTGTGGCGCTACGGGCATGTGGGGCCTGAACATATCGCGGGCACCGGCCTGACGGACGTCGAGGTCGCGCGATTGATACCGCGCATTTCCGTTCGCGTAGAAGCGCGCCACAACGCGCGTTTTCCCATGTATCGCACGGCGGATGTGACGGTTCTCTGCAAAGACGGGCGCCGATTTGAGTCAGGCGATACCCATGCACGCGGGGGGCTCGATGCGCCACTTTCCGAGGAAGAGGTCGCACGCAAGTTCCACAACTTCGCCGGGCCAACGCTGGGACATGATCGCGCCGCCAGCATCTGGGCAATGCGGGAGAAACTGCTGGAACCGGGCACGCGTTTTGCCGAATTGGCAGCACTGGTGACACCGGCACCTTAGATCTGCCAGCGGCACAGACGTTCTGACCAGCACGAACAGGATGACCGCACCGGCCAAAACCCGTTCCAGATCCCGCAAAGATCCGAACGCCAGCCTGCTCTGCGCTTGCTTTGGGCCAAGGTGCGGCGCTATAGCCCGAGGGAACCTGACCCTGACCAGAGGCACACCGCATGTCCTTCGACCGATCCATTAAAATTGCCCCCTCCATCCTGGCCGCGGATTTCGCCAACTTCGGTGCGGAATGCGAAGCGATCGAGGCGCAGGGGGCCGACTGGGTGCATGTGGACGTGATGGATGGTCACTTCGTGCCGAACATCACCTTTGGTCCGGCGACCTGCGCGGCGATCCGCCCCCATATCAAGGGGGTGATGGACGTGCATCTGATGATTGCGCCGGTGGATCCCTACATTGATGCCTTCGCGCAGGCCGGGGCAGATGTGATTACGGCGCATGTTGAAGCAGGACCGCACATCCATCGCACCTTGCAGGCCATTCGCGCCGCGGGCGCGAAAGCGGGGGTTGCGCTTAACCCCGGAACACCGGCCGAGGCGGTTTCAGAACTGATGGAGAGCATCGATCTGATTTGCGTGATGACGGTCAACCCAGGTTTCGGCGGCCAGAAGTTCATCGATATGACAAGCAAGATCAAAGCCTTGCGCGCTATGATCGGGGATCGCCCCATTCATATCGAGATCGATGGCGGTGTCGATCCAAAGACCGCACCATCGGTGGCGCAAGCTGGCGCGGATGTTCTCGTGGCCGGATCGGCCGTTTTTCGGGGCGGGTCGGTCAGTGATCCGGCACCCTATGGTGATAACATCCGGGCAATCCGGCAGGCTGCGAATGGTACTTACGTCTGATCCCTGACGGCGTCGCACCTGCGCGCGCCATTGTCGCACTACGACAATTGAGCGGCAAAGGCGTCCAAGAGTTTGTGCTTGAGTATCTTGCCGGTCGGTGCTGCGGGCAGCTGCGTGCCGATTACGATGACAGCGGGGCGCTTATATCCCGTCAGACGGTCGCGCAGAAATGCCGCCAGATCATCAGCCGTCAGATCGCAGTTTTCCGACACCTGAACAAAGGCCAGCACCTCTTCGTCACCAGCCTTCATACGACCGACCACCGCCGACTGAACAACCTGCGGATGCTCATTGATCGCCGCCTCGACTTCGGGCGGATAGACATTGAAACCGCCGTGGATGATCAGCTCTTTTGACCGGCCAAGAATATGCAGATGGCCCGTATCATCAAACTTCCCCAGGTCACCGGTATGCATCCAACCCCCCGCATCGAGCGCCCTTTCCGTCTCAGACGGATTGCGAAAGTACCCCAGCATCACATGGGGCCCCCGCGTCAGAACTTCGCCCATACCGTGGCCGCCGCCCGGAACGCTCTCATCGATGCGCACCTCCACGCCGGGCAAGGGTGGCCCCACCGAGATATCCGGCGATCCGAGCGGATTTTTGGTGATCGAGACGCCCGCGGTGGTTTCGGTCATGCCATAGCCGTTTTGCAGCGGCACACCGTAAAAAGCCTCGGCCTTGCGCTTCCACGCAGGATCCAGCGGGGCGGCCCCCGACGACACGTAGCGAAGGTCCTTTGATCCCAATCGCGCAAACCCTTGCTCGGCCGTGTATTGCATCAGGAGTGCGTGCATTTGCGGCACGGCCGACAAAAGCGTGACGCCCCGACCCAGCGCCGCATAAAGCTTTGCCGCAGAAAACCGCGCTTCAAACCGGATGGCAGCGCCTGTGTAGGAGGCGGCAGTCACGATTGAGGCCAGTCCAAAAACATGCGTGATCGGCAGGACGCCGTAAATCACATCTTTGCATGTCATCTCCCGCAGATGGGCCGACGCCATGCCGCCAAACCGCAAATTCTCGTGGCTGAGCATTACGCCCTTCGGAACGCCGGTTGTGCCGGTGGTGTAAAGCAGCACGGCAATGCGAATGTCATCCTCCGGGTTTGACGCATGCGTCTTGGCGAGATGTACGGTTCCGTATTTCCCGGTAGTTGCCGTTGCCCCCAATCGGTCCGCATGTGCGATGGCATCGGGGGAGACGGCGGTGGTCAGAACCGTGACCGATGGGGCGGCGTGATCCAGAATGCGCGCCAGTTCGGATGCGGATTGCCGTGCATTCACCGGAACCGCGATGGCACCAACACGCCATGCACCAAACAGAAATGCGACGGCAGCGGTGCAGTTTTCGCACAGGATGACAACGCGGTCTCCGGGCTGAACACCGTGGCCGGACAGGCAATCGGCGGCCGCGTCACTGGCCTCGTGCAAGTCCCGCCATGTCCATTCCACGCCCGTTCCGTCCGACATGGCAAACCCGTCAGGGCGCTGCGCGCATTGGTCGTTCAGAAAGCTCTCCACCCGGGTGGTCATTCGGCGGCCTCGGACATTTGCAGAGTTCCGACGATGCGTTGTTGCGCGGTGGCGGCCTGCGCCTCGATCCGGGCGATGATATCGGCCATGGGTTCGATGCGATCCGTCAGTCCCAGCGCATGCCCTGCCGAAAGCAGGCCGCGACTGACGTCGCCTGTCTCGTAGGCCTTGCGGCCAATCCTGCCGGACACCAGAGGCATGAGGTCCCGAATGGTGATATCGGGGGTGTCCGCTTCCATCCGCAAGACTTCCGCCGTGGTGTCATTTGCCAGCGTGCGCACCGTGTTGCGCAGCGAACTCATGGTCAGCGCCGTATCACGCTCCGTGGCGGCAACCAGTGCTTTCTTGTAGTCTTCGTGCGCGCCGAGTTCTTCCGACACCAAAAGGCGCGTTCCCATAACGACGCCCGCTGCACCCATCCCCAGCGCCGCGATCAACTGACTGCCATGTCCGACCCCGCCCCCGATCAGGAAGGGGATATCCAGAGCCTCACCCGCCATGGCGCCGTTCACGAATGATCCGATCATGTCCATGCCCGGATGACCGCCGCACTCCGCCCCGACGATGGACACCATATCAACCCCAACCGATTGCGCTTTGACCGCGTAACGGACTGCGGGCACCTTGTGCAGCACCATCAATCCGAGATCTTTCAGGAGCGGGATATAGGGCTCGGGGTTGCGCCCGGAGGTTTCGACCACGCGCACCCCTTCATCCGCGATCAGCCGGAAGACATCCTCTGTCTGATCCCCGGGCACCAGCTTGGGCAACATGGAGACGTTGACACCAAAAGGCAGATCGCCACAGGCGGCGCGGGCGCGGGTAATCTCAGCCCGCAGATCGGCGTGATCGGGAAAGCTCGCGGCGGTAATGAACCCCATGATCCCAGCCTGTGCAGCCGCCGTCACATAGCGCGCATCGGCAAGCCACTGCAGGCCACCTGCGACAATCGGGCGTCTGATACCGAGACGTCGGGTCAGTTCGGTATTCCAGATCATCTGCCATACTCCGGTGTGCGTTTTTCCAGAAATGCCGCGATCCCCTCGGCGGCTTCTGGCCCGCCCGCCGCATGCGCGATGGCGTCCCGTTCCGCGTCCAGCTGCGCGGACAGAGGCGTTTCATATGCCGCCGCGACAAGCGCGCGGATCACCCGCTGAGCATCCCGCGGGCCACGCGCAAGCCTATCGGCCAGCGCCATCGCCGCGGCAAATGACGCACCGGGCGCCGCAAGCTCGTTCACCACGCCCAACCCGGCCATCCGCTCTGCGGTGACAGGGCGCGCCAGCAGACACATTTCCATCGCCAGAGGCCGTGGCAGGCATCGCGCCAGCGACGCCGTCAACCCGGCATCGGGCACCAACCCCGCCTTGACATAGGCCGCGGTAAACACCGCCCCCTGCGCGGCAACGATCAGGTCACAGGCCAGCGCCAGCGAGAGGCCCGCTCCGGCGGCACCCCCTTCAATGCCGGCGATCAGCGGTACCGGGCAGGACCGCATCGCCCTGACCAGATCATGCAGACCATCCACCTTTTCCCGGCGTTCCGGTTCTGACAGCTTACGACGTTCGATCAATACGTTGAGGTCGCCGCCCGCGCAGAAGAAACTACCGTCTGACGTCAGGATGACGGCGCGCACACGCGGTTCCGCCGCAAGCTGCATCGCCTTATCAATACAGCCGTAGAGTTCCGGGGTCAGCGCACCGCGCCGTGTCGCATTGCCGTTCCAGATGACCACACGATCACCCATGTCTTCTATCCTCGCCATCACGACACCCTTTTGAACACTCCGGACGCCTTGGCAATCAGCGTGCCCGCAGCGTCCCGCATTTCCGCATCCGCATAGGTGATCCTGCGCCCTCCGCCAGCCACGTTGCCGGTCGCCACAACCCGCCCGGCCTGCACCGCCGCAACGAATTGCGTGGTAAGCGACACCGTAACAACCCGCGCCAGCGGATCGCCGCCAAAGCTGAGCGAGGCGGCAAAGCCTGCCGCACTGTCGAGCATCATCGCCAGAATACCGCCGTGCAGGCTTTCATTCCGGTTCAGATGATGCGGCATGATGTCAAGGATCACCTCTGCGCGTCCGGCCTGCCGGTCAAGCGCCACCTCGTAGCCGATCAACCCCTGCGCACCGCTGATCGGGAATTCAGGCTGCGGAGAGGGCAATGAACCGCTCCAGATGATGATCGCAGTCGCCGAACCTGTGCTCGGCCATCACGATGCGCTTGGCGATATGCGCAAGCTCGTATTCCTGCGTCATGGCGATCCCGCCATGCATTTGAATGCTGTCTTCGGCCACCAGCCGACCCGCGCGACCGATCAGATTCTTTGCCGCAGACACGTGGCGTTCGCGGATCACCCGGTCGCTTTCCAGATGCCCGGCTGCATTGATCACGGCAGAGCGCGCCTGTTCCATCTCGATCAGCAGATCCGACATACGATGCGCCAGCGCCTGAAAACTGCCGATCGGACGGCCGAATTGCTTGCGTGTCATCAGGTATTCCTGCGTCAGTCGGGTCGCCGTTTCCATCGCGCCCAGCGTTTCGGCGCATATGGCAACATTCGCAGCAGCGATCCGGTCTTCGATTGCGGCAAAGGCCTCACCTGAAACGCCAAGCCGTGCAGAGGCCGGGATTGTGACATCCTCCAGAACGATTTCCGCCGCCCGTCCGCCAGCCAATAGTGCATAGCCTTCTACCGTCAGCCCCTGCGCATCTCGGGGTATCAGAAACAGGGATATCCCGGCCTCATCATCGACCGCGCCCGCCTCGCGCGCGGAGATGACCAGAACATCCGCAGCTTCCGCATTGACCACCACCGCCTTGCGTCCGTTCAAAACGATGCTTTCCTCTTTCTCAACCGCGGTCGTGTTGACGCGGCTCAGGTCGTAACGGGTGGTCGGCTCGCCATGGGCAAGGGCCATTTGCAGACGCCCCTGGATGACCTCATCCAGTTGCGCCCGCTGCGTTTCGTCGCCCAATGCAGCCACCAGCCCGCCGGCCAGCACGGCATTATCCAGAAACGGTTCGACCACACCTGCGCGTCCCAGTTCCTCGAAGACGACAGCAAGGTCGAAGCCCAGACCGCCAAAGCCGCCACAGTCTTCGGTGAACAGCGCGCCAACCACTCCGAGTTCCGCCAGCTCTGTCCATATCTCAACCGACTGTCCGGCCTCAATGCTCAGAATGTCATTTCGCACCTGCGTTGTGTAGCGGTCCGTCAGGAACCGCCGCAGCGTATCCTGAAGCATCTGCCGTTCATCGGTCAGGTCGAAATTCATTTCGCGCCTCCAAGGGTGGTTTTGGCGATGATCTGTCGCTGGATTTCGTTTGAGCCGCCAAAGATCGAGAGTTTTCGATTGTTGAAATACTGTTTCGCAACCGGTCCTGCGGCCAGCGGATCGGGCAGAGGCGCATTGGTACCCTCCACGGCCTCCGATGCGAACGGCATCGCGTACACGCCCGCCGCCCTCCGTGCGAGATCGTTGATCTGCTGGCGAATGATCGTGCCTTTCACCTTGAGCATGGAACTTTCCACGCCGGGGGCTTGCCCCGCCGCCGCCTTGGAGACAATGCGCAGATTGGTCGTGGACATGGCCATCAGGTCTATTTCGACCTGAGCGATCCTGGCTGCGAAATGCGGATTTTCAATCAGCGGTCTGCCCCCCGATATTTCGGATTTGGCAATCCGCTTAACCGCCGCCAACCCGGCCTGAGAAAAGCCGACGCCAGCGATGTTCGTACGCTCATGCGTCAGCAGGTACTTGGCATAGGTCCAGCCCTTGTTTTCCTCGCCGACAAGGTTCGCGACCGGCACGCGTACATCGGTGAACCAGACTTCATTGACCTCGGCGCTGCCATCCAGCAACACGATGGGGCGGACTTCGATGCCGGGTGTCTCCATGTCGATCAGCAGGAATGAAATACCCTCCTGCTGCTTGGCGTCTTTGTCGGTGCGCACCAGACAGAAAATCATGTTGGCGTGCTGACCCAGTGTCGTCCAGGTTTTTTGACCATTGACGATATAGTGATCGCCCTGCCGCACAGCCGCGCATTTCAACGAAGCAAGGTCAGACCCTGCACCGGGTTCGGAATACCCCTGACACCACCAATCCTCGCCGTTGAGAATACGTGGCAACCAGTGGTCCTGTTGTGCCTTTGAGCCGAATTTCTGCAGCACCGGGCCAAGCATCGACAACCCGAACGGCACGATACGCGGCGCATAGGCGAGGGCGCATTCATCCTCGAAGATATGGCGCTGGACGGCATTCCACTCCGCCCCGCCGAAGGCCTTGGGCCAATTCGGAGCCAGCCAGCCTTTTGCGTTCAAAATCGCATGCCAGCCCTCGTAATCCGCCTTGGCCAACTCCTTGCCGGCCCGCACCTTCCCGGACAGTTCCGGCGGCAGTTTGTCCTGCAGAAACGCGCGTACCTCCCGTCGGAATGCAATTTCCTCGTCGCTATAGCTCAGATCCATATCTCGCTCTCACGAATAAATTTCGAACAGACCAGCGGCCCCCATGCCACCCCCGATGCACATGCTCACAACGCCCAGCTTTGCCCCGCGTCGTCTGCCTTCGCGCAGCAGGTGCCCGGTCATCCGCGCGCCTGTCATGCCAAAGGGATGACCAATCGCGATAGAGCCGCCATTGACGTTGAATTTTTCGGGATCGATGCCCAGCCTGTCACGGCAGTAAAGCGCTTGGCTGGCGAAGGCTTCGTTCAACTCCCAAAGGTCGATATCGCCGATGCTCAGGCCGTGACGCTCCAGCAGGCGCGGGACCGCGAAAACCGGACCAATTCCCATCTCGTCCGGTTCGCACCCGGCCACGGCAAAGCCCTTGAAAGCCCCCATGGGTTCAAGCCCCCGTCGCTCAGCCTCGTCAGCCTCGATCAGGACAACCGCGGCAGCACCGTCGGAGAGCTGGCTGGCGTTTCCCGCGGTCACAAAGCCGCCGTCGCGCACGGGGTCGAGCGCTGCCAGGCCGGCAAGGGTTGTGCCGGGTCGGTTGCACTCATCCCGGTCAACCGTGACCGCGTGCTGCGAGACCTCCTTCGTCTGCTTGTCCTGCACCGCCATGGTGGCCTTCATTGGTACGATCTCATCCTCGAAAAGACCGCCTTCCTGCGCCGCCGCGATCCGTTGCTGGCTGCGCAACCCGTATTCATCCTGCGCCTCGCGGGTCACGCCGTAGCGGGCCGCGACAATATCAGCGGTCTCGATCATGGTGATGTAGACATCGGGCTTATGTTCTGCGAGCCAGGTCTCCGGTGTCGGTTGGGTCTTGGGCTGAACCAGCGATATGCTCTCCACGCCCCCGGCCACCATGGGTCCTGCACCATCGGCTACAATGGCGTTTGCCGCCATCGCGATTGTCTGCAGACCGGACGAGCAATAGCGGTTCACCGTCATGCCGGCGGTTGTCACGGGCAGGCCTGCGCGCAAAGCAATCTGGCGACCAATGTTCTGGCCAGTTGCGCCTTCCGGGAACCCGCATCCGACTATGCAGTCTTCAATCTGGTCACGCGCAATACCCGCGCGGTCTACCGCCGAGGCGACCACATGCCCTCCCATGGTCGCACCATGGGTCTGGTTGAAGGAGCCGCGGAACGATTTCGCGAGGCCAGTCCGCGCGGCGGAAACGATCACTGCTTGTTTCATATATCAGGCGTCCTTGTTCAGATCATCAAAGCAGCGGCCATCGGCCACCAGTTCCCGCAGCAGGGGCGCAGGCCGCCAAAAGTAATCATCTTCCTCGGCATAGCGCTCGATATCGGCCAGAAGATCCGGCAGCCCAACCAGATCGGCCCATTTCAAAGGCCCGCCCCGGTATCTGGGGAACCCGTACCCAAAGAGCAGGACCATATCGACGTCAAGGGGCCGTCGCGCGATCCCTTCGCCAACGACTTTCGCCGCCTCGTTTACCATGGCCGCCATGTAGCGCCGCACGATTTCGACATCGGAAAAGGCGCGCGGCGTGATGTTGCGCTCCTTGCGCTCCGCCTCGATCAGCGCCGTCACCTCCGGATTGGGTGTACCGCCGCGCTGACCTTTTTCGTAAACGTAGAAGCCTTTGCCTGTTTTCTGCCCGAAGTGACCCGCTTCGCAGAGCTTATCAGGGTATCGCCCCACCCGTTCGCGGGGATCCCGGGTTGGTGCCAGCCGTTTTCGCATCGCCCAGCCGATATCAAGCCCGGCGAGATCGGCCACCGCATAGGGCCCCATGGCAAAGCCGAAATCGGTCAGCACCTTGTCGATCTGGTAGGGGGATGCGCCGTCCAGGATCATGTGATCGGCGGCTGTGCGGTAGGTGCTGAGAATGCGGTTGCCGATGAACCCGTCACAGACACCGGCACGCACCGAGATTTTTCCCAGCCGTTTGCCCAATGCAAAGCCGGTCGCCACCACATCGGGTCCCGTCTGGTCAGCGACCACGACTTCGAGCAGTTTCATCACATGCGCCGGAGAAAAGAAATGCAGCCCGATCACATCGCCGGGACGTGATGTGCTGGCGGCGATTTCATTGACATCCAGATACGAGGTATTGGTGGCCAGGACGGTGCCCGGTTTGCAAATGGCGTCTAGATCACCGAAAACCGATTTCTTGACATCCATGTCCTCGAAAACCGCCTCAATCACCAGATCGGAATCCTTCAGCGCCGCGTAATCCGTTGCCAACGACAGTGCGCTATTCAAGATGTTGTCGTGCTGTTCCTGTGAGAGCTTGCCACGTTTGAGCGCACCCGCAAGGTTCCCGGCAATCCGGGCCTTGGCGGCTTCTGCCGCCGCATCGCTCATTTCGATCAGCGTGACGGCCAAACCCGACAGCAGCGCCGCCGTGGCAATTCCCGCGCCCATTGTGCCACCGCCGATGACCCCGATCGCCGCAAGTTCGCGCGGCTCGATGCCCTTGAGCTCCGGCAGGTTGCTGACCGCGCGCTCGGAGAAAAATGCGTGGATCATTCCCTGTCGCTGATCCGTCTTCATCAGATCCCAGAACATCTGGCGTTCCGCTTTCAGCCCTTCGGAAAAGGGCAGCTCAACACTGGCCTGCACCGCGCGGACCGCCTGTGCCGGCGCTATCTGACCGCGACCCTTCTTCAGAACCGCCTCATAGCTCGCATCCCAGTCGATGGGCGGGGGCGCGGGCATTTCGCTTACCGGGCGACGGGTCGCACCTTCCGCCAAGAGAGCCTCGGCGTGGGCAAGACCAACCGTCTGCGGGTCACCCTCGGCAATGCTGTCGATTACGCCCATGTCCAGCGCTTCGGGTGCCTTGACGTGACGCCCGGAGGTGATCATGTCAATCGCCGCTTCCACGCCGGTGACCCGCGGCAACCTTTGGGTACCGCCGGCGCCCGGGATCAACCCCAGGTGCACCTCCGGCAAGCCAAAGCGGGCGTCCGGCTGGGCAGTGCGGTAATGCGCAGAAAGGGCGACCTCCAGCCCGCCGCCGAGGCTGACACCATGCATGGAGGCGACCACGATGAGCGGAGATGCCTCGATCCGGTTGCAGACATCCGGCAGGTGCGGCTCCTTTGGAGTCTTGCCGAATTCCTTGATGTCCGCCCCCGCAATGAAGGCGCGACCGTCACCCACCAGCAGCACCGCTTTGACACCGGCGTCGGCCTCCGCATGATCCATTCCGGCCATCAGGCCGCTGCGCACCTCGTGGCTCAGGGCATTCACCGGTGGGTTCTGGATACGCAGTACGGCTACATCGCCGTGGCGCTCATATGCAATTTTATCTGTCATCTGTTCTCTTCTCACTTTGCTCAGCCGCGCCGCGCCAAGGCCGGTGCATGGCCGGTGCGGTGTTCCAGATCGCGCACGACGTCGCGCAGTGCAGGACCCACTTCTTGCAACATACGTTCATCCGTCAGCATTTCGGGCAGGGCGCCACAGGAGATGCTGACCGGGGCCCCGAATTCCAGGGCGAAATACGGCACACTAACCGCGTTCACGGTGCGGGCATAGCGCGTCGGGCGCGGCGCGATGGTAAAACCCTGGGCAAGAAGCTGGGCATACCCGTCCTGACGAAAGGCCCGCAAGTCCGCATCCGGTGCGAGCGCCTCGAACTTGTCATCCGCCAGCACCGCCAACGTCGCCTGCCCCGATGACGAGCCAAAGAGCGGAATGCGGTGGCCCGGTTCCAGCCAGATGGCCGCGGTGCCTTCCGGCCGCCACGTCTTGACCAGCATCATCCTGTCCGTGTCGCGCACGGCGATCAGGCCGAGCGTTCCCGTTTGATTGGCCAATTGCTGCATGGGTTCGGCAATCAGATCAAAGAAAGAGGCGGAGAGGGTGGCCACGGACCCCAGCGCAATGGCCGCCGGACCCAGACGGAACTTCTCGTTACGGCTTGCGTGCGTGAGAAAACCCAATTCGCACAGAGTGTAGGTCAGGCGGGAAATGGTGGGCTTAGGCAGACCTGTCCGTTCGGCGATCTGCGCATGGCTCAACCCGTCGTCACTGGCCCGGAACGCACTCAACACGCTCAGGCCGCGTGCCAGAGTATTGGCGAATTTCCGATCTGTGTCAGGTTTGTTCATCTTGCGGCCATGGGAATGAGAAGTGAAATCGCCGGAAAGCTCATGATCAGGATCAGAACAATGATATCGACGGTCAGGAACCGGGCAATACCCGCAAAAATTTTGTCTATCGGGGCCTCCTTGCCAACCACGTTGGCAATCACGAAGACATTCAGACCAACAGGGGGCGTGATCAGGCCGATCTCCAGCAGTTTGATCACCACGACGCCGAACCAGATGAGGTTTAGACCGTAGCTTTCCACCAGCGGAATCATCAGCGGCAGGGTCAGCACCATGATGCCGATCGGGTCCAGAAACATGCCCAACAGCAAGTAGATCAGCGCGATGGCGAGCATGAGCACAAAGACCGACAGATCCGCCTGCGTCACGGTTTCAACAATCATCGGCGCAACACCGGTCAGGGCAATGAAGGCAACGAAAATCTTGGCACCGGCCGCGATGAAGAAGATGGCGGCCGTCTGCACGCAGGTCTCCTTGACGGAGATCCACAGACCCGCGAAATCCAGCCGGCGTTGCGCAAAACCGATCAGAATGGCGGCGCTGACGCAGACGGCTGCAGCTTCGGTGGCCGTGAAGATGCCGCCGTAGATGCCCCCGATGATGACCAGAAATAGCAATACCGCCGGCCAGGCCCCCAGCGCCGCCCGCATCCGCTCTGGGGTGGAATACCGACGATCCGTTGCAGGCGCGATGCCGGGTACACGCCAGACCCAGACACCGATGACGACGAGGAACCCAAGAAGTGTCAGCAGCCCCGGCAGCACGCCCGCCAGAAACAGCGCCGAGATCGACGTCTCGGTGAAAATTCCGTAGATGATGAACAACACCGACGGTGGGATCAACGATCCCAACGTGCCGCCGGCGGCGACGCTGGCCGTGGCCAGACGTGGATCGTACCCCATGCGCAGCATCTCGGGTGTGCAAATCCGCCCCATCGTCGATGCGCAGGCAATTGAACTGCCGGTAATCGCGGAGAAACCACCGCACCCCATCACGCTGGCCATCGCGACACCGCCCGGCACCCGTGTCAGCCACACTTTGGCGGCGTCATAGATGCGCGTCGTAATCCCCGCGCGATAGGCGATGTGTCCCAGGGCGACAAACAGCGGGATCATCGAAAGGTCATAGGAATGAATGAGGTCAAACGAGTTGGAAAACACCATCGAGGTGGTGGCACGAATGGCCCTTTCGGGCATGAACGTGCCCGTCCGGAAGGCGAAGATGAAAGACGTGGCAAGTGTCGCGACGGCGGCCAGGGCAAAGGCGATGGGCACCCGCAGCGCGAGCAGCACCAGCACCGCCGCAAAGGCAATAAGACCAACTGTTGCGGGATCCATCAGTCGACCCCGCCACCGGTCAGCGAATGGTCCTGCCGATCGGACACCGCGCCGCCGCGCAGAATGACGCCGGTATCCCGCCAGGCCAGTTCGGCAAGCCGCAACCAGCAGGCACCGATGCCGATCACAAAGATCAGCCTTCCCGGCCATTTCGGCAAATTCAGATCGCCGTAAAAGAAGCTGCCGGACGTCCAGACTTTGCCCAGGTCACGCGCGCCTGCCCAGATCAGAGCCGCGAGGGCAATCATACCCATGAGGGAGCCCAGAACGATCAACCATGACCTCAGCCGCGCGCCAAAACGATCCGAGATGAAATCCACACAAACATGTGCCCGCGCCGCTGTTGTCGCCGCCAGAGGCAACAGGATCGCGGCGACCATCAATTCGCGAACAATGGTCACGCTGTCAGGCACGGCTGAACCAAAAGCGGCGCGCGCGATCACGTTCGCCGTGATCACCCCACCGAGCAGGAGCACCGCAATTGCGCCCAATGCCAACAGCACCTGTTCCAGTTTTGACTGCATTTTCGGCATCAAGCTCCGGATCAGTTGCTTTCCCTCTCCCAAGGATAGCCTTTCTGATCGCGCTCAGCGGAGTACCGGGCGATCAGCACCTGGTATTCCTCAAGCAATTCCTGACCCGGCAGGCCGGTGGCATCCGCAATGCTCACCCAGTCGGCCAGGAATTTGCCACCCTTTTCAACCAGCTTGGCGCGTTCCTCCGGGGCAAGCTCGATCACCTCGACCCCTGCCTCCTGCATCGCCACAATTGCGCTTTCATTGGCGGCCGTAATGATGCGCCCGAATTCATCTGCCATATCGCTGCCCACCTCGTTCAGCAGCGCCTGCTGCTCTTGTGAAAGCCCGTCAAAGACATCGGCATTCATGAACATGCCGACACCGCCAACCTGTCCCCAGTTGAGCAGGGTGTAGCTGTCCATGACCTCGGCCTGCTTCAGCGCCGCAACTGCATAGCTGTATCCCTGGCTGCAATCGATCAGACCGGTGTCGAGCCCCTGATAGGCGTCATAGATCGACATGCGCACCATGTTGGCGCCCAATTCTCCAAACACCTTGCCATAAGCCCCCACGCCACGCACCTTCAGGTTATCGATGTCCTCGGCTTTACGGATCGCGGCACCCTTGCAGCCAATATTGACCTGGCTGGTTGTCCAGGTACCTATGTAGACAAGGTTTTTCTCCCTCAGGTTCGCGGCAATTGCTGCCGAGTTGCGCATCAGCGCATCTGTCGCGCGCATGCCCACCCAGGCGTCAGGGTTGTCCAGAGGCAGATCCGCGATCCCGTAGGCGGCCATTTCCTGCGGATAATATACGGCAATGACCGATCCCATATCGGCGACACCATCCCCGATGGATTGCATTGCCGCATTGGCCTTGAAAAGCGCACCGCCCCACTGGATGTCGAGCTGGATGTCGCCCTCTGACCGCGCAGTAACCTGATCGGCAAACCACTGAAGTGCCGCGGCGCGCGCCCCGCGGTTGGGTCCGGCCTCGCCATGGATCAGGTTGGTTTCCGCTTGGACCATGGCGCCGCTGGCCAGCAGTGCAGCCCCGACAACTGCGCTTTTCAGGGTCATCATCTCAGTTCCTCCCAAAACTTATTTCGCAATGTGAAACTTTATTTCACTATATTCGACTTTGATAGAGGGCACTCGCCATACGTGCAACAAAAAATCGCGGCGCAAATGCACCGCGATCCAGCCGTTCCGAAAAGGTCAGCCTCAGCGCTTGTAGATAAAACACCGTCCCGGAATGGCATCATCCGGCAAGGCGATCTCTCTCAGATCATCGAAATACATCCTGTCGCTGGAAACCATCAGACCACCCTCTGCCATCAACGGCGCGATCAAAGGGGAGATTTCACGCGCGAAAACATCGTTCTTTTCGGCGTTGTGGCCGCCGAGGTCCGCATGGATCAAGCTCGCCGTCGCGCCAAAACGCTCATACGCCCGGGGAAGTGTCTCGAACACATCGCCGAGAAACACCCGATCATCCGGCGGGGTACTGTCGGGGTGCGACGCGACGGCCCTCTCAAACACGTAGATGTCACGGTCGGGCATGATCTCGCACATGTGGTGATAGGTGCGCCCGTTCCCCAACCCCAGCTCAAAAACCGGGCCGGCCATGCCTTGCGTGAGTTTGGCGGCGTGGTTCAGGCAGGCCCGCTGAGACACCATTCGATTGATGAAAAGATCCAGACGGCTCATGCGGCTACCTTCGTAAATACTATCCCGCCCACATGCGCCTTTTGTTTCAAAAATGATAGCACAAAGTCCTTCACGTATCTGTGCGCTGGACGTGGGCAGCGAAATCGCGTTGACTGTCAGTATAAACATGCAACTTTTTGGGACGGAAGAGTAGCAAGGAAGTGACTGTAGCGTGATGACCCCGTTGCTTGATGTGCAAGATCTGAGCATTGGCTTTGGGTCAGGCGACCCCGTGGTGCGGGATGTCAGTTTTCAGGTCATGCCGGGTGAAACCCTTGCGCTGGTCGGTGAAAGCGGGTCCGGCAAAACGATCACCTGCCGCGCCGTTCTGCGCATTTTGCCAGAGGCGGCCCGGATTCACGGCGGTACCATCGACTTCAACTGCAACGGCAAGGTCATCAATTTGATGGACCGCAGCGAGCGTGTCATGCGCTCCATCCGAGGTGACCAGATTTCGATGATTTTTCAGGAGCCAATGCGATCCCTGTCACCCCTACACCGGTTGGGGGACCAGGTCTCCGAGGTTCTGCGCCTGCACCGGGACATGCGTGCGTCCGAATGCAAGAAGATCGTTCTGGATACATTCGAACGCGTAGGGTTTCCTGATCCGTCCCGTGTCTGGAAGGCCTACCCGTTCGAGATGTCGGGCGGCATGCGGCAGCGGGCGATGATCGCCATGGCAATGGTTGCCAAACCCGACCTGCTTATCGCGGACGAACCGACAACGGCCCTGGATGTAACCACGCAGGCGCAGGTGTTGGGCCTGATCAAGGATTTGCAGAAAGAAACGGGCATGTCCGTCATCCTGGTGACACATGACCTTGGCGTTGTTGCCAATATGGCCGAATCCGTTCTTGTGATGAACAAGGGCCGGGTGATGGAGCGCGGTCCGGCAGCCGCCGTTCTGGGTGCGCCGGCACATGGTTATACCAAGAAGCTCTTCGCCGCGGCGCCGATGATCCCGGAAGTCGCCGCCCCCGCCCGCGAAGGCAGTCATGACGACCTTATCCTCGATCTGCGCAATGTGACAAAGACCTACACGATGCGCGCGGGCGGCTGGAGCAAGCCGGTGACCATAACGGCCTGTCATGAAGTGGATCTTCCGCTCCAGCGCGGCAAGACGCTGGCCGTGGTCGGCGAAAGCGGCTCGGGCAAAACGACATGCGCCCGCATCGCGCTGGGAGCGGAGATACCCGACAGCGGCAGTGAAGTGCTCTTCCGCCCCAGCCCCGGTGCTAAACCGGTATGCATCAATGCGATGTCTGCATCCGAACGGGTTGCGTTCCAACGTCAGGCGCAGATGGTTTTTCAGGACCCGTACTCGTCGCTCTCGCCACGCATGCGCGTCCAGCAGGCGCTGACCGAACCGATGGAAATACACAATCTGGGCACCAAGGCCGACCGGAAGGAAAAAGCCGCCGAGATGCTGCGCTGGGTCGGGCTTGACGCATCCATGCTGGGCCGCTTCCCACATGCTTTTTCGGGCGGCCAGCGCCAGCGTCTGTCGATCGCGCGCGCGCTGACACTGGATCCGGTTCTGCTGGTGTGCGATGAACCCACGTCGGCGCTGGATGTTTCGGTGCAAGAGCAGATTTTGACGCTCCTCGAAGATATCCGGGACCGGGCTGGTCTGAGTTATCTGTTCATCAGTCACGATCTGGCGGTGGTTGCACGCATTGCCGATGAGGTCGCCGTGATGCGACAGGGGGTTGTGGTAGAGCAGGCGCCGCCCGACACGCTGTTCTACAACCCGCGCCATCCCTACACCCGCGCACTGATCGCCGCCCAGCCGGAGCCCGACGTGAACCGTCCGATTGATCTGGGGCTTGTGGCCAAGGGGGCCGGTCTGCCATCAAGCTGGCCTGAGCAATTCCGCTTCGAAGGCGTCGCCGCCCCTGCCCTGAAGGAACTTGAGCCCGGACACAAGGTGCGTTGTCATGTTTAAACTCTGCTTGACCATACTCGCATGCGTGGCACTGACCATCACGGCGCAAGCCGATACACCAACGCTGTCCGAAAGCTCGTTCTGGCAGATGGAAGTCACAAGCCGCGCCCTGCCACCGATTGAACAACGTCTGCCCGACGATCCGCTTGTCGTCGACCTGGAGGCAAAGGGCCGTAGTTTTGGCGAGCAGGGCGGTACGCTCAGAACCCTGGTGTCGCGCTCCAAGGATGTGCGCCAGATGGTGGTCTACGGATATGCGCGACTGGTCGGATATGATCAGAACTACGAACTCTACCCCGATATTCTGCGTGATATCGAGGTCCATGAAGGCCGCAAGTTCACGCTTCATCTGCGACGTGGGCACCGGTGGTCGGACGGCCACCCCTTCACGTCGAAAGACTTTGAATACTATTGGAAACACGTGGCGCTGAACAACGAACTCAGCCCCTCCGGCCCGCCGCAAAACATGATCGTTGATGGCGTTCTGGCGGATGTGTCCTTTCCCGACAATCACACGGTCATCATCGAATGGCCCACGCCGAACCCCCAGTTTTTACAGCTTCTGGCACAGGCCAGCCCTTTTTTCATCTACCGCCCCGCGCATTACCTCAAACAGTTTCATGCCGAGTTTGCCGACGCCAAGGACCTGAAGAAAAAGATCAAGAAGGCCCGTGTCCGGGCATGGGCTGCGTTACATAACGACCGTGACAACATGTACAAATTCGACAACCCGGACCTGCCGACACTGCAGCCGTGGTTGAATGCCTCCGGCAGCAAGTCCAGCCGGCATCTCTTTGTGCGCAACCCGTACTACCATCGCATCGATGCGAACGGCGTTCAGTTGCCCTACATTGATGTGGTCGAGATGACGATTGTCGGCGGCGGGTTGATCGCGGCAAAGGCCAATGCCGGCGAGGTCGATCTTCAGGCGCGCGGGCTCGATTTCCCGGATATCTCGATCCTCAAGAAAGGCGAAACCGATGGCGCCGGGTACAGAACCCTGCTGTGGGCAAACGGCGCGGCCAACCAGATTGCGATCTACCCAAACCTGAACTTCGCCGACCCGGTCTGGCGAGAGATCATCAGAGATGCACGTTTTCGCCGAGCCCTGAGCCTTGCGATCGATCGGCGGATGATCAACCGGGCGCTGTATTTCGGGCTGGCCAAGGAAGGCGGCATGACGGCGCTTGCACGGAGCCCGTTTTTTGATCCTGCCAACCTCTTCAAGTGGTCGATTTACTACCCCGCAAAGGCCAATGCGTTGCTGAATGAAATGGGACTGACGGAGCGGACGCCCGCAGGCATTCGTAAATTGCCCGACGGGCGGCCCATGGAATTCGTCATCGAAACTGCCGGGGAGCGACAGGAAGTGGAGAACGCGCTCGCCATCGTGACCGACACATGGCGCGAGATCGGGATCAAACTGATCATGCGCCCGCTTGACCGCGATATCCTGCGCAACCGGGTGTATTCCGGTCTCTCCATGGCGGCGATCTGGTACGGCTGGGACAACGGCCTGCCACAACCCTACACGCCGCCCGAGTACCTCGCACCTACGCATCAGGAGTTTTTTGCCTGGCCGAAGTGGGGCCAGTATTACCAGACCGGCGGCGAACTGGGTGAACCCCCCGACATGCCAGCGGCGCAACGCCTGATGCAGCTCAGCTGGGACTGGGATCATACAACCGACAGTGAAGAACGCGCAGAGATATGGCGCGAGATGCTGGCCATTCACGCCGACCAGCAGTTTGGCATTGGTATTCTGTCCGAAGCACCGCAGCCTGTTGTCGTCTCCAACAAGCTGCGCAATGTCCCGGAAGAGGCAAAGTGGGCTTGGGATCCCGGAGCGCATTTCGGCATTCACCGTGTCGATGAGTTCTATTACGACGAACCGTTCCAGCAGCTCACCCAATGATGTTTCTCAAATACGCAGTTTACCGGTTTATCACCATGCTGATCACGCTGTGGGTGGTGTCGATCATGATCTTCGTGATCATCAACCTGCCGCCGGGCGACTATCTGAGCAACCAGATCGCCGAGCTGCGCGCCACGGGTCAGGCAGAGGGTGTGGCGAAGGCCGAATTCCTCAGAACAGAGTACGCGCTGGACCGTCCGATCTGGGAGCAATACCTGATCTGGGTCGGTATGGCGCCGGGACCGCAGGGGTGGTACGGGCTCATTCAGGGCAATTTCGGCTGGTCCTTCGAATTTGACCGTCCCGTGTCTGAAATCGTTGGCGACGCCCTCTGGCTGACGGTTCTCGTGAACCTGGCGGCCGTTCTGTTCGTCTATCTGGTGGCGCTGCCGCTGGGGGTGATCGCCGCCGCAAAATCAGAGACATGGATTGACTACACCGCTGCTTTCGTGGGCTATCTGGGACTGGCCACCCCCAACTTCCTGCTTGCACTGATGCTGTTCTACTATGGCAACAAGTATTTCGACCTGCCTATCGGCGGGCTGATGTCTCCCGAGTTCGAGGGAGAACCGATGTCGTTTGACAAGGTGAAGTCCATTCTGGTGCATCTTATTGTTCCGACATTCGTGATCGGGACATCCGGTGCCGCCGCGATGATGCAACGTCTGCGCGCCAATATGCTGGATGAGTTGTCGAAACCCTATGTTGAGACAGCCAAGGCAAAGGGGCTTGCGCCCTCCAAGCTGCTGGCGAAATACCCGTTGCGCATGGCGTTCAATCCGTTTGTCGCCGACATCGGCAACCTGCTGCCGGCAATGGTATCGGGGTCGGTTCTGGTTTCGGTCGTGCTGGGCCTGCAAACCATTGGTCCCTCCTTGCTGACTGCGTTGAAATCCCAGGATCAGTTCCTCGCCGGGTTTATTCTGATGTTCGTTGCGCTGCTGACCCTGATCGGCACGATGATTTCTGACTTGCTGCTGGTTCTGCTCGACCCGCGCATCCGGTACGGAGCGCGCGGCTCATGACCCAGTTACCGGACGGTCGCTACGTCGACGACGCGCCATATTCGGATACCACCGATCTCAGCGCGCCAGAACGGTCGGATATGGATGCTTCCACTTGGATCCTGATCTGGCGAAAGTTCAAAAGGCACAAGCTCGGGCTGATTTCCGGCATTTTCCTGCTGTTCAGTTATTTGATGCTGCCGGTTGCAGGCTTTATCGCTCCCTACACGCCGAACCAGCGCAGCGCCGATTATCTCTACTCTCCGCCGCAGTCGGTGAATTTCTGGCACGAAGGGGAGTTCATCGGGCCATTTGTCTACCCGACGACCGCAACTGCGGATCTTGTCAATTATCGCTGGACCTACGAAACGGATGAAACTCGGCCCATGCCGCTGCAGTTTTTCTGCGAAGGAGAGACCTACAACCTCTTTGGCTTCATCCGGTCAGACACACATCTTTTCTGCGCTCCGGAAGGCGCGACGATCTTTTTGTGGGGTTCCGACAGGTTGGGGCGTGATGTGTTCAGTCGCATCCTCTACGGCGCACAGCTGTCACTGACCGTCGGTTTGATCGGAATCACGGTATCCTTTGGCCTTGGCATCTTCTTTGGCTCAATTGCCGGGTATTTCGGTGGCAAGACAGATTGGCTGATCAACCGGGTGATCGAGATATTGCGCTCATTGCCGGAACTGCCGCTCTGGCTGGCCCTATCCGCGGCAGTACCGTCCAACTGGGGGCCTGTCGCGGTCTTTTTCATTATCTCGATCATATTGGGTATTCTCGACTGGCCCGGACTGGCCCGCGCCGTACGATCGAAATTCCTGTCGCTCAGAGAAGAGGAATACGTGCGGGCGGCGGAAATGATGGGCGCGAAACCGGGCCGGGTGATCCGGCGCCATCTGCTGCCCAATTTCATGTCACACCTCATCGCCTCGGCGACACTGTCGATCCCCGCGATGATCCTCGGCGAGACGGCGCTCAGCTTCCTCGGCCTTGGCCTGCGCGCGCCGGCAGTCAGTTGGGGGGTCATGCTCAACGACGCGCAAAACCTCGCCTCCATCGAAATCTACCCGTGGACCGCGATCCCGATGCTGCCCATCATTTTCGTGGTGCTCGCATTTAATTTCCTGGGCGACGGCCTGCGCGCCTCGCTTGACCCATACAAGAGCTGATCCTTCGTTTCTCTGAGCCTCCGCTCAGGCGGTAAGATCCGGTTTGCGGACGAAGTGAGCTTTCGTTGCGGTAGCGTAAAAGACCGCTCTCGACTATCGCCGCTAGGCCTTGATTGCGCTCATCTGGTAGTATGTCAGCGAGAAAAAGAAACGTCCCTGCTGCGCAAGATCAATCTGTTCGTCGAACCAGGCTTTTGTTTCCTTGGAGCTCATATGTCCGTTCTCCGAAGCGTAACTAGACATCAGGTGCAACAGCATGAACGCTACTCCGTCTGGACGAAGAGTGACGTCAGCGAATGTAAAGGGCTTTACCTCGACGGCAACAAACCCAGCATTTCGAACAAGACGCGGCCAAAGCGCCGCAACCCGCGGTTCGACATAGTGATGATCCCATGCCTCCTGAACTCGCCGCATACGATCTTCATCCTCTGAAAACCAATCGAGTGTTTTGCAGCCAGTATCAACGGCAACGAACCGTCCACCTGTTGTCAGAACGCGATGCACTTGGGCAATTGCTGTTGGAATATCTGGAAGGTACTCAAGAACCTGAACTGCGACAACTTTATCGACTTCACCGTCTTTCAGAGGGAGCGCATCAGCCGAGCCGTTTACGATCTCAGTGGTTTGGAAGGCCGAACAGCGAAGGGAAGCCGCAGTCCGCATATCATCGCTGGGGTCGATTCCAATGACCTGCCCTGAGGAGCCAACAGCTCGCGCGATCTCTTCCGTGAGAAGCCCATTTCCACAGCCGATATCTACGACGAAGTCTCCCTCGGACAGATGTAAGGCGTCAAAAGCTTTTCTTCTTCGAAGGCTTACATCACCGCCCTTATAGGCGATCTCAAGTAATTTGGTCGTTTTCTCGTCGAACTCCAACATGCGTCAATCTTTGCACGAGTACGAGTTTTACGTAAACCATGTGACGTCTGGGCAGCTGGTCAAGACCTGACATTCATACGAGGCGCAACATCACGCAGTTTGGGCTCAAAGCGACACTTGATTTACCAAACGAGATTTTACTGCTTCAGTGCCGGATGTATTCACTCCGTTTCGATTGTCCCTACCGATCATCTCCGCCATCGTCGTCATCGAGCAATTCCTCCTCGATCTGCGCTTGCGCTGCGGCGGTGACCGACTTCCTGTCCTCTTCTGACAAATCCTCCACCTTGCCGTCGGCGAGGCGCACGGTTACCTCCTTATGGGCAAACTTGACGCCTTCGCGCTCGAACAGCGCCCGGATTTCCTCGTAGACTTTTTTACGGACCAACCACTGATCACCGGGCTTGGTCATAAACTTGACGCGGATGATCATCGCGGAATCCTGCATTTCGATCACGCCCTGCGACTTTAATGGCTGAATGAAGTTGTCACCGATCACCGGATCATCCAGCAACTCCACTCCCAGCGTCTTGATCAGCTTGCGCACATGTTCGACGTCCGTGTCATAGGTCACGCGCAAGGGCAGTTTCATGATCACCCAGTCGCGGGAGTAGTTGGTCATGACCTGGATTTCACCAAAGGGAATGGTGTGCAGCGCACCAAGATGATGGCGCAGCTGGAAGGATCTGACGGAAATCTTTTCCACGGTGCCCTTAACCCCGCCGATGTCGAGGTACTCACCCTTGCGAAACGCATCATCGAACAGGAAAAACCCGCCTGAGAAGATATCCCGCACCAGCGCCTGCGAGCCAAAGCCGACCGCGACCCCCACGACACCCGCGCCGGCAAAGAGCGGCCCCACATTGACACCCAATTCGAGCAGGATGATCAGGCTGATCGTCACCAGCACCACGATCAGGATGAAATTGCGGAACAAGGGCAACAAGGTCGCGAGACGGCTGGCGCTGGAGCCGCCACCTTCATCGCCCAGTTCACCTTCCGTCACGTCTCCCTGTTCTTCCAGGATCTTGTTGTCAATCCAGATGCGGAACACGTGATAGACAATGTAACCGATGAAGATGATGACCATGATATCGAGCAACTGGGCTGCAAAACTCTCCACCATCTGCGCCGAATTGTTGTCCCATATATAGAAGAACGCGTAGACACCGGCCACGAACGCCAGAATGCCGGCAACCCGCCGCGCCAGCGCCTCGAAGGTGCCCAGGGGGTGACGCCTCGCAAACTGCGCGGCGGCGATGGCCTCCTGTTCGGCGTCGGACGTGGCCTCCGCCTCGTCGTCTTCCGCACTGACCTCATTCACCTCGCGCAGCGCCCGCGCTCTTTGAAAGCTGCGTTCGATCAGGAAATTGATGACACCGTAGACAACAATGATAGACATCAGGATGGCATAGGCTCCGGCGATCAGCGGAATCGACGATGGGTTCCCCAGTACCAGGTCATAGGTCAGCTCCAGCCATGCGAAGATCACGTAGCCAATGACCAGCGGTGCCCAGACCGCTGTCAGGATCTTGACGGCCCAGCTGAGCTCGTTGACTGCCTTGCCCTGACGCATGGCAGTCGAAATCGCCCGTCTGTTGACCAGAACCATCAGGATGTTCAGCATCACCACGAAGGCGGACATCAGCGATGACAGGAAGGCGTAGACGTCGTAGTTCAGACCCAACTCGCCGATCCATATCCCGAACAGAATGGCGGTGATATCGACAGTACCAAGGACCCACAGCCAATTGTGCAGCCGCCGCGCGTCACGCGTGTCGAGCACGGGTATCCTGTATTGATCCAAGTAGGGTGAAAGCACCATTCGCCAGAGGTTTGCAACGAGGCGGCTCATGAAATACGCCGTATTAATCACGCTGACGGTGAATTGCATCGCCTTGTCTTCCAGGGGGCCAAAGATCAGTGCCCCGAGAATATAGGCCACCACCATGGAGACGATGATCCCGATCACGCCCATGAAAAACCGGAACACCAGAAACGGCATTTTCTCGGCATAGCCTTCCGGGTTTTGCTTGATCCGCGAAACCACGAAATTCTTGACGATGCGTTTGCCGTAGACCTGCGCCTCGAACACCATGCCGACCCCGAACAGCAGGAGCGAAACCAGCAGCGCTTTGACATAGGCCCAGATCGTGCCATCGGGGCTGGTCGCCCTGAGGATGTAGAGAACCTCGTTGAAGGCATTTGGCAGATCCAGAATGCGCTCGATCAGAACCGCCCGGAAATTGACGATGGCATCCTGCGCCTTCATCAGGCCTGAACCTTCGGCTGTTTCGTGAGCTTGCGGATCTGCGGCAACCGGGGAGGTGAGTATCCGGCCGCTCTGGTCAATGACGACCACGCCGACCCCGTTTTCCGATGCCTGGCGCATGATTTCGGATATCTGGTCACTGTCCTCGCTGCTGTCAGAGGCGCCCAGCCCGACAAGCGAGCCAAGCCCCTGCGCCTTGCCGGACGACGGTGCAACCGACGCAAATACAACCGCAGTTAGAACTATGAAAACAAACCAGAAAGCGCGCATGATAAGACAATCCGCAGAATTTACTCTTGCAGGCGACGGTATGGGACAGTCGGCACCATTGCAATTGCACATCAGTTGAAACTCCGGCGATCAGTCGTGTTTTGCACCCGATTAACTTTTATGCCAAAGAGGGAGTAACCGATGGGTACAACCCTGTAGAACAGACACAAGGACTGGCCGATGTGCCTGAATTTGCCGCCGCTCGCAGGGCCTTACGTATTGCACAGCAATCCCTCGCAGGTTTATCGCACCGAGTCAGATAGGCGGATGAGCGTGTTGTCATGAATGTGTTTGATCGAACAGGTGCGAAGGATCAAATGATGCGAACTCCTCAGGCAGAGGGCTCCGAACGCTCTCCGCGCGTAATGTTTTACAGCCATGACACCTTCGGTCTGGGCCATCTTCGCAGATCACGGGCGCTGGCGTCCGCGCTCACGGCCTCTGATCCCAGCGCCTCGGCAATCATCCTGACCGGGTCGCCTGTCGCCGGGCGTTTCACCTTTCCTGAAAGGGTGGACCACGTGCGCCTGCCCGGGGTGACGAAACTGCCGGACGGGTCGTATGTCAGCCAGACGCTTGGTCTGGATATCGATGAGACGACCTCCCTGCGCTCCGGCCTGATCCAGACTGCCATCGAGCAATATGAACCTGATCTATTTGTTGTCGACAAGGAACCGACGGGGTTTCGCGGCGAGCTGCTGCAAACACTGGAGTGGCTGTCGAAGAAAGACAGCGCCCGCTGCGTTCTGGGATTGAGAGACGTGCTGGACGAACCGAAGGCCCTCGCGGCGGAGTGGGCGCGCAAAGGCGCGGTCGACGCGACGGAGCGGTTTTACGATGAAATCTGGGTCTATGGCCCCCGCTCCGTCTACGACCCGACGCAAGGCCTGCCATTGTCCGAAGCCACACGGGCGCGCATTCGGTGGACAGGCTATCTGCGGCGGGAGGTCACCGATGCCGCCGACACGCCGGATATACCATACGTGCTGATTACCCCCGGGGGCGGCGGTGATGGTCAGGCGATGGTCAGCCTTGTTCTGGAAGCCTACGAGGCCGATCCGTCGCTGGCGCCGCATGCCGTTCTCGTTTACGGGCCGTTTCTGTCCGGTGAGGTGCGGGACGCATTCGATGCCCGCGTCGCCCGTTTGAACGGACGCGTCACGGCAGTGGGGTTCGATTCGCGCATCGAGGCCCTTTTTGCTGGGGCGGAGGGCGTCATCTGCATGGGGGGGTACAACACGTTCTGCGAAGTTCTGTCATTCGACAAGCGCGCCGTCATCGTTCCGCGCACGGTACCCCGGCTGGAACAGTGGATCCGCGCCTCGCGGGCGGAAGATCTCGGCCTGGTGAGGATGCTCGACGAGACACGGGATGGTATGAACCCGCACACGATGATCGACTTTATCCGTGCATTGCCGACACAACAAAAACCCTCTCAGGCGGGTGCTGACGGGCTTTTGGATGGGCTCGACATCGTCGTCGCCCGGGCAGCGGCGTTGATGGCGGAGCAATGACGCCAACCGCTGCGCGCCTTGGCGTGGTCGTGAAAGGGTGGCCGCGTCTCTCAGAGACATTCATTGCCCAGGAGCTTGTAGCCCTTGAGGAGGTCGGAATCGACTTTGACATCTGGTCCCTGCGGCACCCGACAGACACAAAAACACATCCGCTTCATGACCGGCTCAATGCGCCGGTCCGTTATCTCCCGGAATATCTGAAGGACGAGCCACTGCGCGTGCTCCGCGGTGTCATTGCGGCGATTACACGTCCTGGATTCGCTGCCGCATGGCGTGCAATCCGCGCTGACTACGCGCGCGAACGGACTCCCAACCGGTTGCGGCGGTTCGGTCAGGCCTGCGTGCTGTCACGCGAATTGCCCGCCGAAACGCTTGGACTTTACGCTCATTTCCTGCACACACCGTCATCCGTTGCGCGATATGCCGCCATACTGCGCGGCATTCCCTGGTCATTCTCCGCGCATGCCAAAGACATCTGGACCTCCCCTGAATGGGAGTTGCGCGAGAAGCTTGCAGCCAAGAGCTTCGGCGCGGCGTTCGGTGCGACCTGCACCGGTCTGGGCGCAAAATACCTGCAATCGCTCGCAGATCGCGAGGATCGCGTCGATCTGGTGTATCACGGGCTGGATCTGAACCGATTTCCCGCGCCCCCTGACCGCACAGCGCGGCAGGCAGGCGATCCCATAGCCCTGATGTCGGTAGGGCGGCTGGTGGAAAAGAAGGGATTCGACCGGCTGATCGCGGCCCTTGCACTTCTGCCGGACGAGCTGGACTGGCACTGGACACATATCGGCGGCGGAGCGCTGAAGGGCGAAATGCAAGCGTTGGCCGAACACCTGGGCGTCGCTGACAGGATCACATGGCGCGGCGCGTGCGACCAGCCCGAAGTGATAGATGCCATGCGCGCTGCCGACCTTTTTGTCCTGCCCAGCAGAGTGGCAGAGGACGGCGATCGTGACGGTCTGCCCAATGTTCTGATGGAGGCGGCAAGCCAGAAACTGCCAATTCTGTCCACACCTGTTTCCGCGATCCCCGAATTCATTGACAGCGGCACTCATGGCATCCTGACCGATGATGCGCCGGAGAGTATTGCCGCCGAAATTCAAGGGATGGCCGCAGATCCGACAAGAGGCGCCAAACTGGCGGACGCGGCTTATGATCGGCTGATGTCGGACTTTCAGATGGCGCCCGGAATCGACCATCTTGCAAAACGCCTCCGGCACATGCTGGACTCCGGGGCGTGACGATGATTGCGTTCTATGCCCCGATGAAGCCGCCATCTCATCCTGTGCCATCCGGTGACAGAACCATGGCGCGCGCGGTGCTTAAAGCGCTGGACTATGGCGGCATGCCCGCGAGCGTCGTGTCGACATTGCAGACCCGCGACAAGGCCGGCTCGGCCGAGGTGCAATCGCGCCTGCTGGCGCTGGCAGAGGCTGAGATCTCCCGGTTGATCAGCGCAGGCCGCTATGCCGACTGGCAGCTCTGGCTGACGTATCACAGTTACTACAAGGCACCCGATCTGGTTGGTCCAAAAGTCTCTGCCGCGCTGAACATTCCCTATGTGCAGATAGAGGCCACCCGCGCCCGTAAGCGGTTGCAGGGTCCCTGGGCGCAGTTTGCCCATGCGGCGGAGGCCGCCAGCGATGCGGCAGACGTGATCTTTCATCTGACGGAAAGAGATGCTGAATCGCTGCTTGCCTACGCCCCTCCCGGTCAAAAAATCCGGCAGTTGCGTCCGTTTCTGGCGCGCTCGGAATTGCCGCAGGCCAGCCTTGGCGACGGACCGATGCTCAGCGTCGGGATGCTGCGGCACGGGGACAAGTTTGCCTCCTACGAGCTGATCGCGGATGCGCTCAGCCATCTGAAGACACCGGACTGGAACCTCGTCATCGCGGGCGACGGGCCGGCGCTGGATGCGGTGGCCTCCATGATGCATAAATTTGGCGACCGTGTCGATTTGCGCGGCTCACTGGATCAGGATGCGATGCAGTGTGCCTATTCCAGGGCCAGCCTGCTGTTCTGGCCCGGCGTCAACGAAGCCTTTGGCATGACCTATCTTGAGGCGCAGGCCGCGGCGCTGCCGGTCGTTGCGCAAGACCGCCCAGGTGTCCGCGATGTGCTGGCTCCGGGGAAGTACCCAACGCCCGAACAGGGTGCCACGGCGCTTGCAACTGAGATAGACGCCCTGCTTGGCGACCCGGGCATGCGCCTCGCGCGCGGTCGAACCGCTCGTGATCATGTCGCCCAGCTTCATCTTATGCCGACCGCGAGCTCTACGCTCCGCACCGCGATCGCGGAGCTTTTGACATGATCCGTCTCGGGCTTCTTCGCCATGGTCACACGTCATGGAACAGGCAGGGCCGCATTCAGGGGCGCACGGACATGCCTCTTGACCCGGATGCAGAGGCGCAACTGACAACCTATGCGCTCCCATCACCGTGGGACAAGGCGCAACTCTGGGCCAGCCCACTGATGCGTGCAAAACACACCGCACAGCTGATCGCCGGACGCGAGCCGGTGGTCGATGACGCGCTGATTGAGATGGACTGGGGCGACTGGGAAGGCCTGCGCGGCATTGACCTGCGATCGGATCCCGCCAGCGGGTTCAAGGACATTGAAGACTGGGGCTGGTCCTACATGCCGCCGAACGGCGAAAGCCCCGATGTCCTGCGGCGGCGCCTCGTACCATGGGCGCAGAACCTGACCGGGGATGCAGTCGCGGTTTGCCATATCGGCGTGATGCGCGTTCTGCTGGCCCATGCCACAGGATGGAATTTCGAAGGGCCTGCCGCGTTCAGGGTCAAACGGCACCGGTTGTTCGTGATCGAGATCGACGGCCCGAAGTGGACCGCACTGGACACGCCGGTACGGCTGAAGGTGCGCGCAACATGAAAACCATGATCGTTGTCACGCATCTTCTCGGGACCGGTCACCTCGCGCGCGCCCTGACGCTGGCCCGTGCGTTCACCGCAGCAGGCCATGGGTGCACGGTTGTGTCCGGCGGCCTGCACGCTCCGCACCTGGATGCGACGGGGGTCAACCTCGTACATCTTCCGCCCCTGCGATCAGACGGGGTGAATTTCACACGGCTACTGGATGACAGCGGCACCCCGACCACGGACACTTACATGTACAAACGCCGGCACGTGCTGGAAAGGACCCTCGTTGAACTGGCCCCCGATGCGATCGTAACAGAACTCTTTCCCTTCGGGCGACGTATCCTGCGTGATGAGTTTGTGCATCTGCTCACTTCAGCGCGGCGCCTGCCCGTGCGGCCGGTGGTTTGCGCCTCTGTCCGCGATATCCTGGCCCCGCCCTCCAAGCCTGCGAAAGCTGCGGCGACGGAGGATATCATTCGCACCCACTACGATGCCGTGCTCGTGCATTCCGATGCGCAGATCATGCCCCTGGAGGCCAGCTGGCCGGTCTCTCCCGCTTTGGCCAACGAGTTGTATTACACCGGGTTCGTGGCCCCTGGGGCCGCGGGCGGACACCCCAAGGAAGCCGGAAAGGGAGAGATCCTCGTCAGCGCCGGGGGCGGCGATGTCGGTGATCATCTGTTCGATGAGGCCGTGGGCGCGGCGGCGGCGCAGCCATCGTGGAGATGGCGTATTCTTGTGGGCGGACAGGACGCTGCCAAACGGGTTGCCCGTCTTCGATCACGCGCCCCTGACAACGTCATCGCGGAGACCGCACGACCGGATTTCCGACAAATGCTGCACCATGCCAGGGCATCAGTTTCAATGTGCGGTTACAACACCGCGCTGGATATCCTGCAGGCGGGAACCGCGGCGGTGTTTGTCCCGTTCGACGCGGGAGGGGAGGTAGAACAATCCTTGCGGGCCAAGGCTCTTGCCCGACTGCCTGGCGTTGCGTTACTTCCGACGTCGGATTTGAGCAAGGACACTTTGTTGCGCGCGCTAAAGGAGGTCATGAATGCCCCTGAAAGGCCGACCCAAACGGCAAAGTTCGATGGTGCCCGTGAAACCGTGAGAATTGTCGAAACTCTCCGTGAGCGACGCGCATGATCCCGGATTGGAGACCTTTGCGACAGGAGCTGGCAAGGCTGCGCGCGGCGAATATCGAACTGCCCATCTGGTGGCGCGATGATGATGCCATCGCGGCCACACCGCAGCTCGACCAGCTTGCGCAACTATCTGGCGATCTCGGCGTCTCAACTCATCTGGCTGTCATTCCCGCGCGCGCGACCCCCACACTCGCGGCGGCCGTCACGACCCTGCCCAATGTCATCCCTGTCGCGCATGGATGGACCCACGAGAACCGCGCCCCGGCGGGCGAGAAGAAGGCAGAGTTCGGGCACGGCCGCGCCGATGCGACCTTTGATCTGGAACGCGGGTTTTCGCAAATGCGCCAGATGTTTGGTAAGCGTTTTGTCCCGGTCTTTGTCGCGCCCTGGAACCGGTTGAACGCGATGTATTTTCAACCCCTGTCAGACGTCGGATACAAGGCGGTTTCGACCTTCACGCCGCGCAACTCCGCAGAGGCTGTCCCGGGTCTCATCACGGTCAATACACATATTGACCCGATCGATTGGCGCGGAACACGCGGGCTGGTGGCACCAGATGCAATCATCGCAGAGGCCGCGAGGCACCTGGAGGCCCGACGATTAGGTGCCTCAGATCCGGCAGAGCCCTTCGGGTATCTGACGCATCATCTCGTGCACACCCCGGAGATCTGGGATTTCACGCGCGCGTTTCTCAGCGAATTGCTTGCGGGCGGGGCGCGCGAAACATCCCTTCAAACCGTGATCGAGGAGAGCCAATGAGCCGTCTGGAATCCATGCGCCGCAGACTGTCCGCCCAGATCGACGGCCTCAATTGGGCGTCTGACTACATCGCCGACATTCATGGCGATGTGCTTGAACTGGGTCTTGGGAACGGCCGGACCTATGACCACCTGAGGCAGCAGTTGCCGGATCGCCGGATCTGGGTGATTGACCGGGTCTTGCAACCTCATCCCTCATGCGTGCCGCCCACGGAAAACTTCCTGCTGGGAGAAGCTGACGACATGCTGAAGCAACTGGCCCGGCGCGGCGCGAAAATGGCGCTTGCCCATTATGATTTCGGTTTCGGTGTAAAGGAGCTGGACGTCGCGGAAGGAGCGCGGCTGTCACCTCTGATCGCCCCCTTGATGATGCCCGGCGGCTTGGTGGTCAGCCAGCAACCGCTCACCGGTTTCACCCAGATTTGCGGCCCGGAAACGATTGATCCCGAACGCTATCTTTTCTACCGCGCGCAGTAACAAGCGGGCTTAGGCGCGCAACCGCCGATGCCGTGGCAAGGCATTCAGATGCCCCCCTGTTTGCAGGAACCTTTTGCGGTGCCAGACGTTTCCCCCGGGCAATCGGAAAGGGAGCATTGTTTTGTGTCTGGCATCTTTTACCCCGGTAATGTCTGCCCTGACCGCCTGTCACAAAAGAAATGGCGCAGGAAAGTCCGTTGACAACTTCGGCGCACCGGACGGAAGCCCTGCGACCAGAGCGCCGTAAGGTAACCAGTATCAGGGGCGGGGCGCGCACCGCCTCTTTTTTCACGTGAACTGAAGCGCGAATGCGGTATATTCACCGTGCGATTACAATCCAACAAAGGACACCCCAATGATCAGACTTGCTTTTGCTCTTACCGCCATTCTGGCACTCGCCGCTTGTGAGACCACCAAAGGCGTCGGCCGCGATGTGCAAAACGCTGGCGAAGCGCTGGATCAAGCGATCTGATCGCTTAACGCTTGTTGACGAGATCGGTTGGCGTGGAAACCCGCTGACCCACACCCGGCCTTCGACATGGGCCGGGTTTTTCGCCTCTGGAAACACAATACGCAGCCGTGCCACGGCCAACGCGAAGCTGCGTTCGTTTGACCGAACGCTCTCTGATCATCGCGCCCCTGCCACCATGGTCTTGCGACAGACCGCCGCAAACCTTCCGATCCACCGGCACGTGAGTTGTAGCGCAAACTCCGCTTAGCCGACGATTTTACGCGCTAAGAGCAGGGACACAGGGGCAGCCAGAACGGCCCCGCAGCCCGCGGCAACCAGGATCGGCACCAGAGCGGTGTAGCCGGCACTCAGGACAGCGATCACCCCCGCCCCGGCCATCGTGGTTGCGACAATCGCGTAGAGAATTGCAGCGATACGGATCATGACATCCTCCTTAGGCGTTTTTGGCAGCGCAGGTTTTGCACAGGGCCGTGTCCGGCAGAACACTCAGCCGGGCATCGGAAATCATCTCGCCACAGTCGAGGCATTCGCCATAGGTTCCCTGCTCGATCCGGCTCAGGGCAGCGTCGATCCGCCTGACCTCGTTCAGTTCCGCCTGGCCCAGAGCTTCCAGCACTTCGTCGCCCTGCCGCTCGGTGGAGAAATCCTCCATGTCCTTGGTCGGGGTTTCGTCCAGCTGTTGCTCGACCTCGGTCAGATGGCCCACCAGTTCCGCACGGCGCTCAAGTAGGGTTTGCTGCTGTGTTGCGAGATCCATGGCCGCTCTCCTGTCATCATTCGCACGGAGAGTGGCATGCGCTGACGGCTGCTGCATTGACATGGGTCAAAGCCGGCGAAGGATTAGGAAAATCGAAAAAAGCGAAAGGCGCCAGGGGTTTGGACCGAGGTCCCAACCGTGCCTTGCGGCACATCCTGACGCCTTCTTGAACCTCATCATCCCCCCAGAGGGCGATTTTTTGGCCCAGCTTGCTTGGGAACGTTGCCACTCCCAGCCGAGACGGACGATCCGAAAACCGACTGTCCCCCGCGCCAACCCTACTGTCACCGACCGTCCGTCACGGTCCTTGCGGACCCACACGGTAAGATCTGATCCAGCCTATACCAGCCCCCGTCACGACCCTTTCGGGTCCACACGATTCGACCTGTATCCTCTTGGTTTTAAACGATTTAGGCCTGACCCCGAGGAGCCTATCCCATCTCGCCTGCCACCCTGAGGGGCCTTTGCGTCCACTCCTTCGTTCAGAGAACTCCGTTGCGGTTAGAAGAGATTGGGGTGAATCATGTGAGTCGCGCAACAGAAAAATGACGATTTGACGAAATTTCTTGTGGATAAGATACTGAATTTATTGGGGTTTTTCCTGTGAGTAAGTTGGGGATAAGCGGAAAAATCCGTTGTTCCCGGGCGGGTTACACGGTTGGTATCTGCGCGGGAAATACACGCGGAACGCGTGGCGACATGGCGCGCTAAATCCCTGCGAAAGGTGAACGGAGCGGACGCGCAATGGGTTTGGCGGGGCCATGGGGCCCCGGAGAGAGACTGTGCCCCGGTGCCGGGATTTCGGGGCATAGTCGATGATTTGGGCGGTATGACATGTGTGCACTGCCTGTGCACAGGCTGTATGACATCTGGTCACAGATCGGCGGTGATCGCCGGATTTCGACGGGTTTGTAAAGAGAGGGTGCGGGCAGCGCGCGCTGCTTGGGCGGCGGGCAAGGCATGATCCGAGAGATCATTTGCAATGCCGAACGCACGATCCGCGAGGATCGGGCCGGGGGTGAGACCCGTCCTGGAAACCGTCCGGGGGACAGGCTCAGGGTCGAACGGGCGGAGCCCCGTGTCAGGCGCTAGTGAAGCTGGCGGTATCTTCTGTGCGGAGCGCCGCGCCGACTCCGCATTGGCTTTGCCAACGCTCTGTCGGTGACGCCCGCGCTACGCGCAGGCTGACCCGAACCGAGGGTCGGGGAGTGGTCTGGCGTATCCGGATCAAACAGTCCGGGGACTGTTTGAAGCGACGAGCGCGGCGTGCGCAAGCACGACGCCGGGAGCCTTTGACTGCTACTGGTGCGTTATAATCTAAGCACCGCGCCCGGACCGAGGGGCGGGGAAAAGCGAAGCGCCCGCCCCGTGGTGGGGTTGGCACCGGTCCGCGCGCAGCGCGGCAATTGATCCGGGGGATCAATTGAGGTGACAACGGGCGGAGCCCCGGGGGAGAGGCGCTTTTGAAGCTGGCGGTGTCTTATGTGCTAAGCACCGCGCCCGGACCGAGGGGCGGAAAAAGCGAAGCGCCCGCCCCGTGGGGGCGGTTCGGGCGCTGCAAATCTGAAGGATTTGCATGACAAAGCATTGTCAACGTTTCAGCGAGTCTAGAAAACTTTGTATTCCGAATTCGATCCCAACGATCCGCAAAAGCAAGAGTAATAGCAGGTATCCACCTGCAAAAAAGCCTAGTCCGGCTGAACAGTAGAATACCCAATACCAGACAGCAAAATATCGCAACTGAGATTTTGATTTGTTCAATTGAACTGCTTCCAATTTTTCCTGTCTCTCGAACGGCGTCAGAGAAGGGTCATTTAAGACCTTGGCAATTCCAATATTCAGTTGACTGGCCTGAAAACTGCCGACGACGACCCAGCCGACAAACAAAAACAGCGAGCAACCCAGCATTATGGCCACCAGTCTTGTGTCCGCAACCCCCAAGTCAGTGGATACGTAGTTCCAAATGGCAAAAAAACCCGCATATCCCAGTGTTACGACGACGTTGTTGTACGTGGCTACTTTGTCAAAAAGTTTTGATTGAATATCGATCAGTTGGTCGTGCTGTTTTTCAAGTTCAAGCGCCTGAAGTCTCTTTGCATTCGCTTCATTACTTTTTACCAGCTCTTGCAGTGCTGCCGCGAATCCGCGCATTTGGCTATCTACATCTCTACTTCTTCTTGAGCCCATCAAAACATCAAACCACTTGCCAAAGTCCCACAGCACTAAGCGGAAACTTAGAGAAATTACCGAGCAAGCTTAGTGGCCGCCCTCCCCACTTTCCACCACCCCCAGCCCCGCAGGGGCAGCGCCCGACCGCACCCCCGGGCGGGCGCTTCGCTTTCGCCCGCGGCCGGTCGCTGCCCTCAGTTCTGTAGGAGAGACGTTTGCAGTGGTTTTCCGGATAATCGGACGCTTGGTGCTCTAAATGCACTGTCCGGGAACGCGCATTGCTGCGCAATACGCTGCCTCCCGCCGGCCATCAGCGCTCCAACTGTACCGGGTGCCGGTCGGCAGCTTTTGCTGCGCAAAAGCGCCTTTTCCGCACTCGCCGTAAAAATGGTGGCTTTCAGCCGTCCATTTTTAAGGCGGAAATAAAAGCTTCCTGCGGGATATCCACCTTGCCAAACTGCCGCATCTTCTTCTTGCCTGCCTTCTGCTTGTCCAGCAGCTTGCGCTTGCGCGTCGCATCCCCGCCATAACACTTGGCGGTCACGTCCTTGCGCATCGCGGAGAGGGTTTCTCGGGCGATCACCTTGCCGCCAATGGCCGCCTGAATGGGGATCTTGAACATGTGGCGCGGGATCAGGTCTTTGAGCTTTTCGACCATGGCGCGGCCGCGTGCCTCGGCCCGGTCGCGGTGCACCATCGTGGAGAGCGCATCGACGGGTTCGTCGTTCACGAGGACCTGCATTTTCACCAGATTGTCCTGCCGGTAGCCGATCATCGCGTAGTCGAAAGAGGCATAGCCCTTTGTCACGCTCTTGAGCCGGTCGTAGAAATCGAAAACGACTTCGTTCAGCGGCAGATCGTAGACCACCATGGCGCGGGAGCCGGCGTAGGTGAGGTCGAGCTGGATGCCGCGGCGGTCCTGACAGAGTTTCAGCACATCGCCGAGGTAGTCGTCGGGCACCAGGATGGTGGCCTTGATGCGCGGCTCCTCCAGATGGTCGACGAGGGTGAGGTCGGGCATGTCGGCGGGGTTGTGCAGTTCGTGCATTGTGCCGTCACGCATGTGGATGTGGTAGATGACGGAGGGCGCGGTGGTGATGAGCTCGATGTCATATTCGCGCTCGATCCGGTCGCGGATGACCTCAAGGTGCAGCAGGCCCAGGAAACCGCAGCGGAAGCCGAAGCCGAGGGCGGCGGAGGTTTCCATTTCATAGGAAAAGGAGGCGTCGTTGAGGGCGAGTTTCTCGATGGCGTCGCGCAGGTCTTCGAATTCGGCGGAATCCACGGGGAAGAGGCCGCAGAAGACCACAGGCTGGGAGGGTTTGAAGCCCGGCAGCGCGTCCTCGGTGCCCTTTTTCTCATGCGTGATGGTGTCGCCGACGCGGGTGTCGCGGACCTGTTTGATGGAGGCGGTCAGAAAGCCGATCTCGCCGGGGCCGAGCTCATCAATCACGGTCATGGCGGGGCGGAAAACGCCGATGCGGTCCACGTGGTGGGTGGAGTTGTTCGACAGCATGCGGATGCGGTCGCCCTTTTTCAGCACCCCGTCCATGATGCGGACCAGGACGATGACGCCGAGGTAGCTGTCGTACCAGCTGTCCACCAGCATCGCCTTGAGCGGCGCGTCACGGGTGCCCTTGGGGGCGGGCAGGTTCTGGACGATGCTTTCCAGCGTCTCAGTGATGCCCTGCCCGGTCTTGGCGGAGACGCGGATGGCGCCGGAGGCATCAATGCCGATGACATCCTCGATCTGCTCGGCGACGCGGTCGCAATCGGAGGCGGGCAAGTCGATCTTGTTCAGCACCGGCACGATTTCATGGTCGGCGTCGATGGCGTGGTAGACATTGGCCAGCGTCTGCGCCTCGACCCCTTGCGTGCTGTCCACGACCAGCAGCGAGCCTTCGACCGCGCGCATCGAACGGGAGACCTCATAAGCGAAATCGACGTGGCCCGGCGTGTCGATCAGGTTGAGCACGTACTCCTCGCCGTTCTGCGCGGTGTAGTTGATACGGACGGTCTGCGCCTTGATGGTGATGCCGCGCTCGCGCTCGATGTCCATGCTGTCGAGCATCTGCTCCTTCATATCCCGGTCGGCCACGGTATTGGTGGACTGAATGAGCCGGTCGGCGAGCGTGGATTTCCCGTGGTCGATATGCGCGACGATGGAGAAATTGCGGATATGGGATAGCGGTGTCATGGTGATGGGATATGGTGGGGTTTTCGGGGTTGGTCAAGGTGGTTAAGCGAGTGGAGACAGCGAAGGGTAGAGTCACCCAACCTTGGCTCGAGACACTAGACAACCGAACAATTGCTTGGATCGCTTGTCGGGCAGCGCTTCGCATTTTTCCAGCTGTCGGACATTGGCCAATCGCAACCGAAATGGGCGCGAGTTTTGCCGCATGTCGAGTAGCTCTGATCTGCTCAGTTGCAATCATAAGCAAGCAAGAAGAAAGCGCAGTGTACAAAGATGCCGTTTCAATGGCAACGAGCAGACTCTATAACCAGCTCGGTGGGCCTATTAGCGGACGAGCACCCGGAGCGATGGCTGCAGTCTCAGATGTTGTAAACTGCTTTGTGCGCGCTGGGGCAAAAGATAGCCTCGCATTAGCCGCAGCTGAAGCGTTGGGTCGAGTTGATTATTGCGCGGGGGGTCAGAACGACCGCGTTGTGTATTTGTTTTCTCAAAAGGACAGCTATGCGCCCCTCGCGTGGGTACCACTGTGGATGGACCAGTCACAACCCGCTGAGATGGCAGAGTATTGGGAGAAATTGAAAGCTCAGTTTGACGCTGATGCAGCGGATTGGTCGTTCTGGATCGAATGGTATGAGCGCATTCTATTGGGCGACCCAATGCCGTGGGATTTGGTCCACCGGATTGCAATGGAAGTCGCCGACGCAGAATGGGACGCCGGGCCAGCGACGGTCGCGCGCCGGATCAAGGAGATCCGCCTCAACTGGCGCACAGAAACGAGCCGTCGCCTTGTGTATGACGACAAGGCAGGCGTTTTTGTGCCAGAACACCCGCTCGACGTTCAGAGCGGTACCCTGACCTTTGTGATGCATCGCGTGCGCAATGCTCTTGGATCAGCACTTGCAACAGGACAAACAAACGGGTTCTCCGAAACGAGTTACGAGGCCGTCCATTTGCAACCCATTTTGCTGACCGACAATCCGGAACCAACGCTTTTCGCCACAACCTGTTGGGATGCCTGTATGGCGCTGGATAGAAACATTGGTGATCTCTACCCCGAAGATGCGTCACTGATGGTTTTGAAGAACACCCTATATACCGCGATTGAAGAATTGAGTGATGAAAACGCTTTGATCAAGGCGCGGATCGGGAGGCTCGCCGCCTTGAGAACCAATGCCTACCCGACCGCCTCAGATCGCCAGGAAATGGCCAAGCTGCCAAATGAGCTCGGGCCTGAACTGAACAGCGAAGCGCAAGAAATCTACCAGAGCGACATTGAAATCATATTGAGCAATCCCAAACCACCGCGATCTGTGCGCGCACGGGTAACTAATTGGACCACAACGATCTTCGCATGGATGGACAGAACCAAAAAAGGCGATGGGCGATTGAAATGGTTAGCGAGCGTTGTCAATCGACTTTCCAGATGGTGGTCAGGCTCAGGGGAGTGAGGCCATCACGGTGCGCTTGCCAAATGCCCAATCTGCGATTGGGCAGCGCCCGAACCGCCCCTGTTGTGCTGAAAGCTCGCCTGCGGCTTGATGCGGGCGCTTCGCTTCCACCCCTCGGTCCGGGCGCAGTACTCCGCGCGAAAGACAGCGCCAGCTTCAAAGCACCTCTCCCGCGGCGCCGCCCGTTCGGCCCTGAAACTGTCTCCCGGACAGTTTCCGAGACGGGCCTCACCCCCCTCGGGTCGGACGCGGTGCATCGCACAAAACGCGGCGAATTGATGGCGCGCACCAAGGTACCGCCTGCTGGCAGCTGGTACTCTCCGCAGTCCCTCGACAGAATCACGCAAAAATTGTATGGTTGGGGCACAAAAATCAGGTTTCGAGCGGGGTCCAACCAGTCAGGAGTGTCCCATGAAACTAAGCACTTTGTTACTCTCATGCAGTCTCGTTTTTTGCAGCCCGGCCGCGCTGGGCGCGGCGATCATTCAGGGCTTCGGCATCGCGGGAACCCACTTCTGGTTCCTGATCCCGCAGGCGACCTCGCTTGACGATATCGGCGGGTTGGACTCGGTGGCGCTGAGCCCCAACTTCGCCGTGGCCCCGGGAGAGGTCATATTCGACAACGTGGTCCTCTCCGGCCCCGCCACCGGTTTCGCGACCGATGGGACGGGGTCGCTTGAGGTGTTCTTTGCGACGCCGGTTGCGGAAAGCGACCTGCCGCTGCAACCCTTCGTGTCGATCAGCGTGTCACCGGCCCTGGACAGCAAGATCGCCGTCAATGGCGCCTTCTCCTTCGTGGAGACCGGGCCCGACGGAGAGATCCGCGGCACCACCCGCCTTGCCCCCGTACCGCTACCGGCAGGATGGGCGCTGGGGCTGTCGCTGCTCGGGCTTGGGGCCGCGTTTTCAGCCCGGTCGCGGCATGGAAAGCGACGTACCGCCTAGAACATCGCGGGCCCCCTGCCCGGCGGTCCGGTATCCGGCAGCGCACCGCCTGCCGGGGGTGCGCGGGTGCCCGGCCTCCACCACCGGTAGAAACTGAGGCGATTTGGCCCGAAAATGCCCCTCGCAAACCCAGCAAAAACGCATTTTGGCCAGAGTTATAAGGCACTTCGCGCCAGCAGGTCTTGATAACGGGTATGCCGATTGGCGATTTACGACATATATGTGCTGGGCGAAAGCGCCCTGACCATCAGCGGCGGCGAGCAGCTGGACGGGGTGAGCCAGGGCGACGGCTCGCATCTCGACGGGCTGACCATCACGCTGAATTCCGGCGCGTGGCAACCGGTGTCCATCGAAGACGACGACCTCGATTTCCGCGATAACGATGGCAGCCAGCGGCTGAACGGCGCGCAGACCATCGATGGCACCCCCTTTGCCGATAACGCCGCGGTCGAAGCGGAATACGGTCTGGTGCTGACCGACGGGGTCAACAGCTGGACGGTTGTCGGGTTCAACGTGAACAATTCCAGCCCGGCCTACGCGACGGTAGAGGGGCTTGCCTTTATCGGCGGGCCGGGAGGGTTCCCGCCGGTCGGGGTGCCGCTGACGGTGACCAGCGCGTTCGAAGGGCCGACGTTTCAGCAGACCGAATATGCAACGCCCGTGTGTTTTGCCACCGGCACGGTGATCGACACCTGCGACGGGCCGATGCCGGTGGAGCGGGTGATCCCGGGCATGGCCGTGGTAACCCGCGATCACGGTGCCCAGAGGGTGCTGTGGGCCGGCAGGCGGGCGGTGCAGGGGCAGGCCAGTTTCGCCCCGGTTCACATTGCGGCGGGAACGATGGGCAACACCGCGGACGTGCTGGTCTCGCAACAGCACAAGCTGCTGGTCACCGGCTGGCAGGCGGAGATGCTGTTCGGGCAGGACGAGGTGCTGGTTCCGGCGGGGCATCTTGTGGGTCTGACGGGGGTGACGCGGGTGACGCGCGGGCCCATCGGCTACCATCACCTGCTGCTGGAGGATCACGCGGTTCTGCGCAGCGCGGGGATGTGGAGCGAGAGTTTCTCGCTGGGGGCCATGGCGCTGGATGCGTTGCTGCCGATGGCGCGCGCGCAAGTGACGCGGGATTTCCCGGAGCTCATCGGCCGGCCCCCCGCCTATGCAACCCTGCGCAAACACGAGGCCCGGCTGCTGATCGCCACTGCCGCGTGACCGTCCCCGGGGCGGCGGGACATCCTGCGGAACACCGGCAGGGCCTGCCGACGGCCTTTCAATCAACGGTTGTACCACTACACGTATGAGGCCACAGTGGGCGCATTAATTGACAAGGCATGTGCAGTTTTGTGCAGTCGCAAGTGATCGCGGAATGCATAGCTCGGATGAGCCTTATCAGCTCAACAAAGGGTCTTTTCATGAGACAACTCCCCCTCTCCCGCCTCGCCATCCCTGCCGCCAGCAGCGTTCTGCTTGCCCTGCCGCACACGGCTGCCGCGCAGGACTCGACTTTCAATTTCTATGGTCAGCTCAACTTTGGCCTGTGGAGCGTGGATGACGGCACGCAGAGCGAGTCCTTCATCACCGACAACGACAATTCCAATACCCGCGTCGGGGCAATCTGGGAGAGCGGTCTGGCCAATGGAGGCAAGCTGAAGTTCCATTTCGAGACGGCCCTGGGCCTGAGGGGGTCAAGTTCGGTGACCCTTGACGACACCGGGCTGGACTTCGACTGGCGGCGGACGGAGTTGCGCAAGGTCGAAGTGGTCTACACCACACCCGGCATCGGTGCCTTTTCCTTCGGTCAGGGCAGCACTGCAACGGACGGATTTTCGGAGGCAGATTTCTCCGGCACCTCCGTGATCGCCTATTCCGCGATCGGCGATCTGGCGGGCAACATCGCCTTCCGGCCCCAGGGCGGCGCGCCCTCTGCGGTGGACATCGGCGATGCCTTCAGCAACTTCGACGGCGCACGGCGCTTCCGCGTGCGCTACGACAGCCCCGATTTCAGCGGCTTCGGCGTCAGTGTCTCGGCGGGCGAGGAAGTCCTGCGTGAAGGTGACGACCGCGAATTCTACGATCTTGGCCTGAAGTACGCGCGGGACTTTGGCGATATCAAGATGGATGCCCGTCTGGGCTATTCCTGGATCGACAGCGACGAAGAACTGGCCATCGGGTCCCTTGCGATGCTGCACGAGCCCACCGGTCTGAACGCCGCCATTTCCACAGGACGCCAGCAGGAAGGCGACGACGACTTTATCTACGTCAAGCTGGGCTACATTCAGGACTGGTTCCCGGCCGGATCGACGGCGGTGTCGCTGGACCTGTACGAGGGCAATGATTTCGCCATCACCGGGTCGGAAAGCTCTTCCGTCGGGCTCGGCATCGTGCAGCGTCTCGACCGGCATAACGTTGAGATCTACGCGACCTACCGGACGCTTTCCTTTGACTCGACAGGCACCAATCTTGAAGACATCGACGTCATGGCGCTGGGTGCGCGCTGGAAGTTCTGACGCGTCACGGCCTGCCTTCTCCCGCGCCCGGTCCCGGGCGCGGGGATACTTGCGTCATTGAAACCCGCCCGTTCCTGAGACATAAATCCGGGGTGTGAGGTTGAGCAAGGGGTGACTGTGATGGTGAGGTTAGGTGCAGCGGCCGGCGGATTGCTTCTTCTGCTGGCCTGTGGCGGCACCGCACCCGACCGCCGCTCCGCCGATACCGGCATCAGCGACCCGCAGGCGATACCGGTAAGCTTTGCCTCCGGACCCATCGGCACCGCCTGCCTGGTTCACGACCGGCCAAACGCCACGCGGGCCCGATGCGGCTGCATTCAGGCGGTTGCCGACCGCACCCTCACGCAACAGCAACAAAAGCGCAGCGTCGTGTATTTCAGCGATCCCGGCCTGTTGCAGGACGTCCGGCAGTCGGATGCACCGGGCAATGCGCGGTTCTGGGAAGCGTGGAAAAACTTTGCCGAAACCGCCGAAACCGTGTGCCGGGGCCTGTGACCCGCGCAGGCCTGCGCGGAGCCGTGATGCCTACGCCGCCTGCGGTTTGCGTTTCAGCGGAAACATCCGCCTGATCGCGACATAGAACACCGGCGTGAAGAACAGACCCAGAAAGGTGACGCCTGACATCCCGAAGAAAACGGCTGTGCCCAGAGCCTGCCGCATCTCGGCCCCCGGACCCGTCGCAATCATCAGCGGGATCACCCCGAGGATGAAGGCAAAGGCGGTCATCAGGATCGGGCGCAATCGCAACCGGCTGGCCTCGATTGCCGCGTCGACCGGGCCGAGCCCGCGCTCCTCCTGCGCCTGCTTGGCAAATTCCACGATCATGATGGCGTTCTTGGCGGCGAGCCCGACGAGGACGATCAACCCCACCTGCGTCAGGATGTTATTGTCCATCGCGCGGTACATCACACCGGCAAGCGCGCCCAAAACCGACAGCGGCACGATCAGGATGATCGCCACCGGCAATGCCCAGCTTTCGTAAAGCGCGGCAAGGAACAGGAAGGCAAAGAGGATCGAGAAGGCAAAGATATAGGCCGCCGTATTGCCCTGTTCGCGTTCCTGCAGGGCCAGTTCCGTCCATTCGAAATCAAGCCCCGGCGGCATCAGCGAGGCGGCAAGCTCTTCCATCGCGATCAGCGCATCCCCGGTGGACACGCCCGGCGCGGCAGAACCCTGCACCGGCACCGAGACCTGCTGGTTGTAGCGCTGCACCAGCGCCGGACCCGCGGTTTCCACCACCGAGACAAGCGTGCCCAACGGTACCAGCGCCCCGGTGACCGAGCGCACCCGCAGCGCCGAGATGTCCTTTTCTTCGAGGCGGAACTGTTCGTCTGCCTGCGCACGGACCTGGAAAAGCCGCCCGAAGGCGTTGAAGTCGTTGACGTAGGACGAGCCGAGGTTGATCGCGAGGGTTTCAAAGATCGAGCCGATGGGCACGTTCAGCATCTGCGCGCGCACCCGGTCGATTTCGAGGAACACCTGTGGCGATCCGGCAGAGAAAGTGGTGAAAACCCCCTGCACCTTGTCGGATTGCTGCGAGGCCCCCATGATCGCATAGGCGGTGCCCAGCACGCGCGACATGTCGGCGCTTTCGTTTTCCTTCAGTTGCAGCTTGAAGCCGCCGCCGTTGCCGACACCGCGCACGGCGGGCGGTGCGATGGCGATGATGAAAGCCTCGCGCAGGGACTGCATGCGCCCGAAGAGCTGGCCGACGATGGCCCCGGCATCAAGCCCGGATTTCCCCCGCGCCTCGAAGCTTTCGAAGGTGGTGAAGATCACGCCCTGGTTGGAGGCATTGGTGAACGTCGCCCCGGAGAACCCGGCGAAAGCCACCGCATTTGTCACGCCGGGCGTGCCCAGGGCGACCTCCGTTGCCTGCCGGATCACCTCGTCCGTGCGTTCCAGCGAGGCCCCGTCGGGCAATTGCACGACGACGATGGCATAGCCCTGGTCCGCGTCGGGGATGAAGCCGGTCGGGACTTTCTGGCTGATCCAGTAGGTGGCCCCCAGAAGGCCGAAGAACACCACGAAGGCGACGGCAATCGTGGCGGTCGATCCGACAAGGAAGGTCACTGCCCGGGTATATCCGCGGGTCAGGGCGTCGAAGCCCCGGTTGAACCCGCGCGCAAACGGGCCTGTCACGATTGCGATGGGGTTCCTGCCGGGGGCGTCGGATTTCGGCTTCAGCATCACGGCGGCCATGGCGGGCGAGAGGCTGAGCGAATTGACCGTCGAGATCACCGTCGCCACCGAGATCGTGACGGCGAACTGCTTGTAGAACTGCCCGGTGATGCCCGGTACCAGCGCCGCCGGCACAAAGACGGCAATGAGCACCAGCGAGGTCCCGATGATCGCGCTCTGCACCTCGTCCATGGTGCGCCGCGAGGCCTTGCGCGGGTCCATCCCGTCTTCGATGTTGCGTTCGACGTTTTCGACCACGACAATCGCGTCGTCCACCACGATGCCAATGGCCAGGATCAGGCCGAACAGCGTGAGCAGGTTGAGCGTGTATCCCAGCGCCAGCATGACCGCGAAGGTGCCGATCAGCGACACCGGGATGGCCAGCAGCGGAATGACGGCGGACCGCCAGCTTTGCAGGAAGACAATGATCACGATGACGACAAGTAAGATCGCCTCGAACAGGGTTTCGTAAACGGCGTTGACCGAGGATTCGATGAATTCGGTGGGATTATAGACAACCTGGTATTCGAGGCCCGCGGGAAAATCCTCCGACAGCTCTTCCATCGTGGCGATGATTTCATCAGCCGAGGCAAGGGCGTTCGACCCGGGGCGCTGGAACACGCCAAGCGCTACCGCCGGTTTGTTGTTGAGATAGGAGTTGGTGACGTAGGACCGCGCGCCGATTTCCACCCGCGCCACATCCCGCACCCGCACCACGCGCCCCTCGTCGGAGGCTTTCACGATCACCCGGCCGAATTCGCGGGGCGTCTGCAGGCGCCCCTGGGTCGTGACCGCGACCTGGAAGGCGCTTTGACCGTTGTTCGGCGGCGCGCCGAGGGAGCCGCCGGACACCTGCACGTTCTGTTCGCGCAGCGCATCCACCACATCGCCTGCTGTCAGCCCGAGCGAGGCGAGCCTGTCCGGATCCAGCCAGACCCTTGCGGAGAACTCCCGCTCCCCGAAGATGATCAGATCACCGACACCGTCCAGCCGGACCAGCTGGTCACGCACCCGCGACCGCGCGTAGTTGGACACGTAGAGCTGGTCGAAGCTTTCATCGGGCGAGAGCATGTGTACGACCATCATCAGGTCGGGCGAGGATTTGGTGGTGGTCACACCGAGGTTGCGCACCTCCTGCGGCAAACGCGGCTCGGCAATGGCAACGCGGTTCTGCACCAGCACCTGTGCGGCATCGAGGTCCGTTCCCAACTCGAAGGTGATCGACAGGCTCATCGAGCCGTCCGCCGTGGAATAGGAGGAAATGTACAACATGTCCTCGACACCGTTGATTTCCTGTTCCAGCGGGGTGGCGACCGTTGCCGCCACCGTGGCGGCATCCGCACCGGGGTAGTTAGCGCGCACGACGATCGACGGTGGCGCGATCTGCGGATACTGCTCCACCGGCAGCTGGGAGTAGGAAATCAGAGCGACAATGGTCAGCAGGATCGAGATGACAATGGCAAAGACCGGCCGGTCGACAAAAAACCGACCCATCTCAGTTTTCCGCGATCAGCGGCAGATCGACCTTCTCCGGCGTCACGACACTGCCGGGCCGGGCGCGCACAACCCCTTCGATCACGATGGTTTCGGACCCGTCCAGCCCTTCGCGAATAACCCGGTATCCGTCAATCCTCGGCCCCGGTCGCACTTCCAGCGGGATCACGTTGCCCGCGCCATCAACCGACATCACGAGGCGGCGGTTCTGATCCGCCACCAGCGCCGAATCCGGGATCAGCACCCCATCGTAGGGCAGCGACCCGGGCACGTTCACCCGGCCAAAGAGACCCGGTGTCAGCAATTCGTCCGGATTGTCCAGAATCGCCCGGACACGCATGGTGCCGGTTGCCTGATCTATGCGGTTCTCGGAGAAATCCAGCACCCCGTTCTGCGGCGGTATGGACTCGTCTGACAGCGACACCCGGACCTCAAGCCCGCCGCCGCCTTCCTGCAGCGAGGCGCCGCGCGCCCGCGCGTCGCGGGCATAGGCAAGGAAGTACCGCTCGTCGATATCGAAGTAGAAATAGATCGGATCGGAGGAGACAATCGACGTCAGCATCGTGTCATTCGCCAGCACAAGATTGCCCGGATCAACCTGCGACTGGTCGATACGCCCGGCCATGGGCGCGCGGATTTCGGAATACTCCAGGTCCAGCTGTGCGAGTTCCAGCGCCGCCCGCGCCTGCTCCAGCGCGCCCTGCGCCGACAGGTAGCCCTCGCGCCGCTCGTCCAGAACACTCTGGGCGATGTTGCCGTTGCTGATCAGCGATTGCGCGCGCTCCAGCTGTTCGGACGCAAAATCATAGGTGGCCTCGGCGATGTCGATCTGCGATTGCGCCTGCCGGAGCGCTGTCTGGAACTGGCGCTGATCAATCGTGAACAGCAGTTGCCCGGCCTCCACGAGGCTGCCATCGGTGAATTGCACGTCCTGCAGATACCCCGACACGCGCGACCGGATAATCACGTCGGCCCGCGCCTCGAAACGGCCGACGAACTCGTCATCCTCGACAATGGTCTTCACCACCGGGTTGGCCACGGTGACCGGTGGCGGGCCTTGCTGCGCGCTCAGGGGGGATGCAAAGGCGAGCACGCCCGCCACGAGGAGTGATGTGAAATGAATCTTCATGTTCCAGCTTGTCCCAATACCTTGTCCGTTGATCACGGCGCACGGGGTTTTCTAGTCCGACAGTCGAAAAGTTCCGGTGCAATTGCAACGTTAAATTCCCGGGGCGCCGGTTTCGGCAGGTCCCCGGGGCGATCTTGTGCCCCGGTGCCGTGAATTTAACCGAAGCCTTGGGCTGCAAAATGCGCCACCGGGTCGGGACAGCCCGCGAGTATGCAGCGGCCGATGTCTGCGACCTGAAAATGTCGCGCCGTGTCGGAAAGAAAGAGTGGCGCCCACGGGAGGACTCGAACCCCCAACAGCCCGATTAGAAGTCGGATATTCTATCCAGTTGAATTACGTGGGCACGCGGGATGTATGTCGCGCGCTGCCTGAAGTTTGTCAACGTTGTAATGGCCACGCCCGACACGGGGCACGCCCCGCCGGATCAGACTGGGCGGGACATGAACACGCTGAGCGGATCAACGGTGTAGTCCCCGAAGGGCGCACAGATCGTGAAGCCCGCGCTCTGATAGAGCTTGCGTGCGGCGTGGTGTTCGGGGCCGGATCCGGTTTCAAGGAAAAGGCGCTGCACCCCCATGTCGCGCGCCGCGTCGATCAGCGCGTTCAGCATCGCGCGGTCGGACACGAGCGCCCGCGCGACGTCAAAGGCCATCAGTGCGTCCAGGCACCGCGGCGGCCGGTTGCAAAATTCTCACCATAGCCACCCGGCCGGATATTCGGTTTGCGCTTCTTGGGTTCCTGCACGTCGGCATTGATGCCGTTCTCCGCTGCGTATTCGACAGCGGCCTCCTTCGTCTCGAACCGCAACCTGACCTGCGACTGCATGTCGTCCGATGACGTCCAGCCCATGAGCGGGTCGACTTCGCGCGCCGAGGCGGGTGCGAATTCCAGCACCCAGGATTGGGTTTTTGCCATGCCCGAGGACATGGCGGTTTTCGCGGGCTGGTAAATGCGTGCGCGCATGAGACTCTCCGGTCAACTCGATAAGGTAAGAAACATGATTGGTTATCGGCAATTGATGCGCTGCGGGCAAGACCTCTTTTCCGCGGCGTATTTCTTATTGTTGTGCACATATTTAGCGCATTCCCGCTTAGTCACTGCGCGCTGCAGGCAAGCTGCCGCCACTCTCCCGCCGATTTCGATAATTCCCTGTATGATTGTGAGAACCTCCGTCTTTCTATTCATGAGGGAATCATAAGCAACTTATGGTTGAGTAACCTGTAATTGGGAGATTTTGGGAATGAAGCGACTGACGACATGCGCCGCCATCTTGGCCGGGATGACCACCTTTGCCACGGTCGCATCCGCCGCGACCTATGATATTGATTGGACCGGATCGGGCGGCTATGCGCTGACCGGCTCCCTGTCGTTTTCCGACGCGCTGCTGGGCACCGGGGTGATCACCGCCAGTGACATCGACAACCTGACCATCACCGTCCTGCGCGACGGTGTTTCGCTGGGCGCGCGCAATTACCTCACGGATGGCGCGGGGTCCCATGCGGGCACGTTCAACCTGAACTTCGACACGAGCACCGGCCAGTTTGTGACCGGTGGCTTTTCCGGCGGGGTCGAGGGCCAGACCTGGTTCACATCGACCGGCGGGCTGAGGTGCGACACCGTCGGGTTTGCCAGCGGCAGTGTGAGCCAGGGCGTCTGCGTCGACAATGCCCTGCTTGGCAGAATAGGCGTGGATGACAGTACGCTGACAGCGACAGCCGCGCTCGCCGTGGTGCCGCTGCCTGCAGGGGCGGTTCTGCTGATGTCGGCACTTGGCGCGCTGGGGCTGGCACGGCGCAGGCGCCGGCACGCCTGAGCGCACAGCGGGTCAAACGGTGGTCCGGGGCTGTCCCGCCACCGGATTAGGGGCGGGCGATGATCGCGCACTCCTGTCATTTTTTGGCAGCAGGCCTCCGCTGCCCCTTGAACCCGGCGGAAAACATGACACCTTGGAAGCACTCTCCAAGGATAACCCATGCCCTACGCCCAGACTGATTCTTCAGACATCGCCCCCGTTTTGTCCAATCCCGCGCCGGATGTCCGCGCCCGTCCCAAACTGGAAGGCGGCAAGCAATTCGTTCTGGTCACGGAGTTCGAACCCGCGGGAGACCAGCCCACCGCGATCCGGGAACTGACAGACGGCGTCACATCGGGCGAACGCGATCAGGTTCTGCTGGGGGCCACGGGGACCGGCAAGACCTTCACCATGGCCAAGGTCATCGAAGAGACACAACGCCCGGCGATCATCCTTGCGCCCAACAAGACGCTGGCCGCGCAGCTTTATGGCGAGTTCAAGGGGTTCTTCCCGGAGAACGCCGTAGAATACTTCGTCAGCTACTACGATTACTACCAGCCCGAGGCATATGTCGCGCGGTCGGACACCTATATCGAGAAAGAATCCCAGATCAACGAACAGATCGACCGGATGCGCCACTCCGCCACCCGGGCCTTGCTGGAACGCGATGATGTGATCATCGTCGCCTCGGTCTCCTGCATCTACGGCATCGGCTCGGTGGAAACCTACGGCGCGATGACGCAGGATCTGAAGGTCGGCAACACGTACGATCAGCGGCAGGTGATGGCCGATCTGGTGGCGCAGCAATACCGCCGCAACGATCAGGCCTTCCAGCGGGGATCGTTTCGCGTCAGGGGAGATTCGCTGGAAATCTTTCCCGCCCACCTAGAAGATCGCGCCTGGAAGTTGTCTTTTTTCGGCGAAGAACTGGAATCCATCACCGAATTCGACCCGCTGACCGGGGAGAAAACCGACACATTCGAGCAAATCCGCGTATATGCCAACAGCCACTACGTGACACCGAAGCCAACGATGCAGCAGGCGATCATCGGTATCAAGAAGGAGCTGAAGATCCGGCTCGACCAGCTGGTGAGCGAAGGCAAACTGCTCGAAGCGCAGCGGCTGGAGCAGCGCACCAACTTCGACCTGGAGATGCTGGAAGCGACGGGCGTCTGCAACGGGATCGAGAACTACTCGCGCTATCTGACCGGCCGCGCACCGGGCGAGCCGCCGCCCACGCTGTTTGAGTTCATCCCTGATCACGCCATCGTTTTCGCCGACGAGTCCCACGTCTCGGTGCCGCAGATCGGCGGCATGTACAAGGGCGACTACCGGCGCAAGTTCACGCTGGCCGAGCACGGCTTCCGCCTGCCGTCCTGCATGGACAACCGCCCCCTCAAGTTCGAGGAATGGGACGCAATGCGCCCGCAATCGGTTTTCGTCTCCGCCACGCCCGCCGCGTGGGAGATTGAACAGACGGGCGGCGTCTTCACCGAACAGGTGATCCGCCCTACCGGCCTGCTGGACCCGGAGGTGGAGATCCGCCCCGTGGAGATGCAGGTGGATGATCTGCTCGACGAGGTGCGCCGCGTGGCCGCCGACGGTTACCGCACGCTGGTCACCACGCTGACCAAACGCATGGCCGAGGACCTGACCGAATACATGCACGAACAGGGCATCCGCGTGCGTTACATGCATTCGGACATCGACACCATCGAACGCATCGAAATCCTGCGCGATCTGCGGCTGGGTGCCTTCGACGTGCTCATCGGCATCAACCTGCTGCGCGAAGGTCTCGATATCCCCGAGTGCGGGCTGGTGGCGATCCTCGACGCGGATAAAGAAGGCTTCCTGCGGTCAGAGACGTCGCTGATCCAGACCATCGGGCGCGCGGCACGCAACGCCGACGGCCGGGTGATCATGTACGCCGACCGCATCACCGGCTCGATGGAGCGCGCGCTGGCCGAGACCAACCGCCGCCGCGCCAAGCAGATCGCCTATAACGCGGAGCACGGCATCACCCCCGCGACGGTGAAGAAGAACGTCGAGGATATTCTCGCCGGGCTCTACAAGGGCGATACCGACCAGAGCCGGGTCACAGCCAAGATCGACAACCCGCTGGCCGGGGGCAACCTGCAGGCGGTGCTGGACGGGCTGCGCAGCGACATGCGCAAGGCCGCCGAGAACCTCGAATTCGAAGAGGCTGCGCGCCTGCGCGACGAGGTCAAACGGTTGGAGGCGGTTGATCTGGCGATCGCGGATGACCCCATGGCGCGGCAATATGCGGTGGAGAAAGCCGTGGGAGATGCCCAGAAAGCCTCCGGTCGCAGCACCATGGGCCGCGGCGGGATGCGCGGCGGGGTGAAGCGCAAGCGGGGGCGGTGACTCCTATTGGCCAACGTCTATACCCGAGTACTTCAGGATAAGTTGGGTACGCACCTCATCTCGCTTCGATACATCTTCAATTTCGCAAATCATTTCTCTAGCTTCGGCATTAAGCCGGTCATGCCTGAGCTTCTCAAAGAACTCACTCATCGACTTCTGCGAAGAGGTTGACTGCGCAAAGAATAAAACAGAAACGGCATCAATTATGACACCACTAACTACTTTCACAACTGTCGCAGTCAAATCGCTAGATGAATGCGATGCAAAGGCGAAAACAATTACACCGAACCCAACCGATGCGAAAACTAGACTAAACCAAAAACTGACATTGGCTCGCTGCAAGGCTTGATTGTAATAGCTTGACAAAGCTTTTGTTTCAAAAGGCTTAGATGACTCTAGATCAGTTTCTATCCTAGAAATCTCTTCCGGCGTTATCGCGCCTTCTATTGCTATTGAGCCAAATCGCAGCGATTTTATTGCTCCGGAGCGAAATGCTCCAAGCAAAGAAACTGCAACTGCTACCACAGCTACGGCAGCCGCAATTATTTGAAATATTTCCGTTGAAGTATCCAAAGCAAAAATCGTTGTCTAAATACGTGGTACTATTTCGCGGCAACGTTTGAAAATCAACCCTGTCTTTACATTCATATCCCGGCCAGCATCAGGACGGCTTCAATTTGACGAGGCTTCTTTCGCGGGCATCAAAGCTTCACGGTGCGCCCGACCCTAGGAGGGCGAGAAGCGCCCTCCCTGGGGGGAGGGTCGGGCGCTGCCGTGCGGAGCACGGCTTATCTCAGTGGCGCGAGACGACATCGAAATTCACGCAATGATGCGCCGAAGCGGGTTTTGTGCTACACTCCCGGCATTTCAGAGTTTGTGTATTGATTGAGAGTGTATTTCCAATGACCCAATTTGCTTTTGGCTATTTCTTTGCCTTTTTCACCGCCATCATTGTCATCATCGGCGATTTCGCCATCAAATGGGCGGCCGACAGCGGCCTGCCCGTCACCTCCGCACACGTCATGCTGGGCATCGTGCTCTACGGGTTCTCAGCAATTTTATGGTTCTACGCGATGCAGCACGTCACGCTGGCGCAGGCCGGTGTCGCCTACTCCATGCTGACGCTTATCGCGCTCGCCGTTCTGGGTGCGGTCTACTTTGGCGAGGCGCTGATGTTCAGGGAATACGCCGGGATCACCTGCGCGCTGCTGTCGATGATCCTGATGAGCCGGATCGCCTAGAAATCGAAGATATCTTCGAGGAAACTGCCGCGCTTTTTCTTCTTGTAGCCCCCGCGGTCGTCATGGCCGTGCTGTTGCGGCGGTGGCGGAGGGGCCGCTCCGGCGCTGCGGTCAATGATCTTGTCCAACTCGCCCCGGTCCAGCCAGACGCCCCGGCATTGCGGGCAATAATCAATCTCGACCCCGCTGCGGTCTGTAATCACCAAGGTGGTTCCATCGACGGGGCATTGCATGTGTTTTTCTCCTCATAGATTGATTGTTTCCGTGATATAGGTGCGCGCCGACCGGTTTTCACCGGGTGCTGCGTCGATCTGTATCATGAGGCGATGATCTGTCGGAATTCTGCCGATGCCGCCGGCCCGCTCGCCATTCCGACTGGGCACGCTATCTTTGAACGCCATGCGTATGATCCTTGCTTTTCTCTGCGGTGCGACCCCTTCCCAGGCCTGGGAATTCACGCCGGGCTTTCCCTGTCGCCTCACCCATGCCGAGGCGAGTGTCGAGGTTGTGCTGACATTCGACCCCACCCGCCCGCTCTATTCGATCACCCTCACCCTCCCCACCAGATGGCCCGAGGCCGATGTATTCGGGCTGCGCTTTACCGGCCCCGCAGGCAGGACCCTGTCCACCGACCGCCACCGGCTGAGCGACGACGACAGGGCGGTGACCGTCACGGATACCGGCTTCGGCAATGTGCTCGACGGCTTGCAGTTCAACGGCACCGCAACCGCGCTCTTGGGAGATCGCGCTGTTTCGGTCTCTCTCAAGGGTGCCGCGGAGCCCGTTGCCGCGTTCCGTCGGTGCGCGTTGCCCGCCGGCGTGTAACCAATTGTTAACTTTCGTTAACCATGATGCAGCGCGGGAGAGCTGCTATGACGCGGGTAATTGCGCTGGCCACAATTTTGCTTTTGGCGGGCGTGCAGATGGCACTGGCCGGTCCGTGGCTGCGTGAGAAAGGCAAGGGGTTCGCCGCGGGCTCTTTCAATGTCACCCGCGAAAAAGACACGGCGGGCAGCGCCTATCTGGAGTACGGGCTGCGCGACAACCTCACCATCGGCGCTGACATCTTCTATGGCATTGACCGGACACTGCAGCAATCCGGCTCCGGCATCGTCTTTCTGCGCTTTCCGCTGAGCGCGCCGGACGCGACCCACAAATGGGCGTGGCATGCCGGGCTGGGCGCGCGATCGCAGAACACCGTGATCGCCCCGGCGGTCGAGGCCGGGCTGTCATGGGGTCGTGGCATCAAGATCGGCGAGCGCTATGGCTGGGCCGTGGTGGACAGCAGTATCAACATCCCCGGATCGACGCTGGAAACCCGCATCAAGCTGGATGGCACGATCGGGTTGGGGTTCAACGACCACTGGAAAGGCATGGTGCAGGTTTTCATGACCCACCAGAACGCCGACATTTTCACCAAGTTCGCGCCATCCGTTCTCATCCTTCCGGGCAAGGGGAAATACACGCTGCAGATCGGGATGGAAGTGCCGGTCAATGGCGGTGGCGACACCGAGTTCAAGCTCGGCATCTGGCGGGATTTCTGACCCGGCAGGGTGTCACGTTGCCTGTGCCATGTACCCGGGCGCGCGGCCTTTCACGGCGTGCCGGAGGTATCTGACGGCCGGAAAACCCACAGGTCCTGCGGATTGCCCGGCTGCGCGGTCTGGTTACCCATCAGGACAGTATTCGCCCCGCCCAGAACTCCGAACCGCTGCACGCCGGAGGCAAAGCAGTTGCAAATCCGCACCCCTCCGGCATTGGTGTTGAGCCCGATAACCTCGGCCTCACTGCCCGAGACAATCTGACAGTGATCCAGCAGCATCTGGTGGCAGCCCTCCCCGATAGAGGTGACACCCCGGTCGCGTGGATCCATAAAATGGCAGTCCCGCACCTGGAAGGCGTGACCGGCGGGGGCCAGCATGATGCCGCTGGCGACACCCCGGCACATCAGGTCAACATCCTGAAGGACCAGACCGGTCACCTGCCGCAGGCGGCTGAAATCCAGAATATACTGAAAGCGGCTAAAGGTGAAATCCGCCGATCCGGTCGTCGGCGCCACCGGCGCAGTGAGGGTGAGTTCGCAATTGGCCGGGTTCCTGGCCCGAACGTAGGTTTCTGGCGCAACACCCGGGCCCGTAACCAGCGCACCAAGGGGTATGTCCACAAGATCGGGGACGTCTGCGAGGGTCTGCGGGTCGGTTGCCGACACCCTTGCCTGCATGCTGACGGTCCGGGTGTGCCAGGCTGTGTGGCCACGCGCTTCCAGCCGCCCGTTCCGGATGATGCGGCGCCCGGGTGACAGTTGGCCTTCGCCCACAGGATCGCCTGGCGCGAAGGGTCGGGTCAGCCCGACAGTCTGGCCGCACAGATCGAAGCTGCGCGGGTCAGAGGCCGTCAACAAGGCCTGAACCCCCTTGATAAAGCCGGTTTCATGGTCGCCAAGGGCGTCGCTGTAGGAGGACAGGTTGAAGTTCCGGCGTAACAAGAGCACGGCATCTGCAGGCATCGTGACCGTGCCTTCGAACCGCACATCCGCGTCGAGCGCAATATCCCCGGCCAGATGGTACGTGCCCCGGCTGACAAGCAGCTGTCGGCCCCGCGCCGCCGCATCTGCGGCCCTGAAGGCGGCGCTGTCATCGGTGACCCCATCGCCCACTGCGCCGTAGTCGCGCACGTCGACCGTCGCCAGAATGTCGCGCAGAAAGGCGGATGTCACATCTTCGATGATCAGGTCGTCCACGCGGATAACACCACCACTCGCCCCCGTCAGATCCAGACCGAAATGACCGTAAAGCGCCGCCGGACCCCATACCATGTCCACGCCGGGCCGGGCACCCGCGCCGACAATGGCCGAGACCTCGACGACCGCATCATGCGCCGGGAGGCTGATCGCGGTGCCGGTTGTCACGACACCACCAACAGCTGCGCCACCCGCGCCGCCTGCAAACCCGGCGATACGCACGGCAGGCAGCGGCCCGCGCAGAGCTTTCACGCGGGCGGTAATGCGCAGGTAACACCCGGGGAGCAGGGGCGTCTCACCCATGTACCGGATACGCTGGGTGCCCTGCTTTTTTATGACTTCGAGACAGCTGCCGAAATCGGCATCCACCACGATAGACGCGGTGCCATCGCCGTCTGAATAGCTGTCCGAGCCGGGCGTGCCATCCTCGCTGGAATAGGCATCCAGCGCAGACGCAAAGGCAATCGGCATCAACTGTACGCCGTCCGTGACCACCTTGTTCATGTTTCACATGTCCCTTCGCCAAGCCGTTGAAGGCCACAGGTCTAGGCGCGAAGAGTTAAGACGGGCTCACCCCACCGTTCCGGGCCACCGTTCCGGGCCGGTGCCGTCAGGCGCTGAAATCGGAGCTGTCGAGGATCTGTACCCCGTTGATGCGCCAGCCGGCGTCGGTTTCGAGCATGCGGTAATCGAGAATATGAACGCGCCCCTGCTGGTCGGTGATCATCACACGCTGCCAGAAGGCCGCCCCCTGTTCACGCAGTTCCAGATAGCGCACCGCGCCCGGCCGCCAGACCATCGGGTAGCCTTGGGTGACCATGCTGCGAAAATTTTCCGGCGTTTGGAACAAGCGTTGCAGTGTCGGGCTGGCAAATCCGAAGGCCGTTTCGAAATCATCGGCCTTGAAAGCCTGGAACTGGCTGTCGATGGTCGCCTGAATATCGGCTTGCTGTGCCTGAACCATGCCGCCGAGGCCAAGCCAGACCAGAAGTGCAAAAATCATGTTGCGCATGGCGCGCCTCCCTATTGCCTGAAGATAGGGTAAGTCACGCGCGCCATCCGGCAAGAGGGTCAGCCCGCGGACGCCAGCTCGCCCGCAAGTGCCTGATCAATCAGCGCCACGGTCTCATTGATCCCGTAAAGCGCAATGAAGCCGCCGAAACGCGGGCCCTGGCTGGCGCCAAGCAATACTTCGTAGAGTGCTGTGAACCAGCCGCGCAGCGGGTCGAAACGATCACGGCCGCAGGCATATACGATGGATTGCAACGCCTCGTCATCCACCGGACCGTTGTACGCCTTGAGCTGATCCCGCAGGTCGGTGAGCGCGTCCCGCTCGGGGCCGGTCGCGCGGCGATAGGTTTTCTTGGGTTTCACGAAATCATTGTAATAGCGCACCGCAAAGCCCGCCGCGGCATCCATGTCCGGATTATTTTCCGCATTGGTTTCAGGAGCGTAGCGCTGAATGAACCCCCAAAGATGCGATTTGTCCTGAGCTGCGGACACGCTCGCCAGATTGAGCAGCATGGAGAAGGGCACCAGCATGTTAGACTTTGGCACATCGCCGGAATGGATATGCCACACGGGATTGTTTAGTCGTTGAACTACATCCTGCGTCTCATAGGCGCGCAGCTGCTGATGGTACTCGTCGACCGCCTTCGGGATCACGTCGAAATACATCCGCTTCGCCGTTTTCGGTTTCTGGTACATGAAATACGACAGGCTTTCGGTGCTGGCGTAGGTCAGCCATTGGTCGATCGAAATACCATTCCCGGAAGACTTGGAAATTTTCTGCCCGTTTTCGTCCAGAAACAGCTCGTAGCTGAAGTGCTCGGGCTTCCTGCCACCGAGGATCTCGCAGATGCGGTCGTAGATCGCGGTGTTTGTCGCGTGTTCCTTGCCGTACATTTCAAAATCGACGTCAAGCGCCGCCCAGCGGGCACCGAAATCGGGTTTCCACTGCAGTTTGACATTGCCACCGGTGACCGGCAGGGTCCATTCGCGCCCCGTCTCATCATCGAATTTTACCGTGTGATCCCTGGCATTCACCTCCTTCATCGGCACGTACAGCACGCGGCCTGTCTCCGGATGGATCGGCAGGAAGATCGAATAGGTCTGGCGGCGCTCTTCACGCAGCGATTTCAGCATGACCTTCATCACGTCATCATACCGTTCGACCGCGCGGCGCAGGATGTCGTCGAACTGGCCGCTTTGGTAGAATTCGCGGGCCGAGTAGAATTCGTAGTCGAACCCGAAGGTATCGAGGAAGCGGCGCAGCATGGCGTTATTGTGGTGGCCAAAGCTTTCATGTGTGCCAAACGGATCCGGCACCGAGGTCAGCGGCTTGTGCATATGCTCGGCCAGCATTTCCGGCTGCGGCACATTGCCGGGCACCTTGCGCATGCCATCCAGATCGTCGGAAAAACAGATCAGCCGCGTGGGAATATCCGAAATCTGCTCGAACGCGCGACGCACCATCGTTGTCCGCAGCACTTCCCCGAAGGTGCCGATATGGGGCAGGCCCGACGGGCCGTAGCCGGTCTCGAACAGGACGTGGCCCTTTTCGGGCGGTGCCATCTCGTAGCGTTTGAGGATACGGCGCGCTTCTTCGAAAGGCCATGCTTTGCTGGTCATTGCGGCGTCGCGTATCTCGGACATGTCTCACCTGAGCGTTTTACCAGGCGCCCCGTGCGCCGGTTTCGCCCGTCCCTATTGCGTTGCAGCATTGGCGTCAATAATCTGGCCCAATTGAACCCAGTGAAAGACCAAGCCTGTGCCTGATGATCCCGCCCACGCGCTTTCCGCGCAAGACAGCCTTGTCGCCCTCATGATCGCCGTTTCCGCGTCCGATGAGGACATCCGCACCGCCGAACTCGTTAAGATACAGTCTGCGGTGCAGATGCTGCCGATCTTCGCCGGATATGACGAAGACCGGCTTGGCACGATCAGCCAGACAGTTTTCGACCTCTTCGAGCAGGAGGACGGGCTTGATGCCCTTTTCGGCCTGATCCGCGAGAGCCTGCCCGAACGGCTTTTCGAGACGGCCTACGCGCTGGCCTGCGATGTCGCGGCGGCGGACGGGACACTTGACGAGGCGGAACTGCGCCTGCTGGAGGAAATCCGCTACGAGCTGAACCTCGACCGCCTGCACGCCGCCGCCATCGAACGCGGCGCCCGCGCGCGGCACCTGACTTAAACGGCAAGGGCGGATGTGCGGGACAAAGCGTGAATTCGCTGCACTTTGCTCCAATGGCTGCTGTTGGTCAGCCGAACAACGCACTCCGCACAACCATGGGGTTCATTATGTTCAATTGATTGAGGGTTCGTGTTTAAGGTGTATTTTGAAGGGGCCTCTGACACACAAAAAAAACGGGCGCTAATTCAGTAAACCGATCTGACCCATGTACTGCCGATGACTTCTCAGTAATCTTTGGCCAAGACTGTTTGACACAAGCGTCGCCTCGAATTCGTCGAGCGCGGCCTGGCGAAAAGTCATGCGGTCCTGCCGCGACCAGACGTAGATGCTTACGCCTTGATCGCGTACTTCTCTCGCCGCTTCATCGTTTTCGATCCGCGTACTGGCGGCCAAATCCGCTGCCATCGCCCGAAGCTCTTCTCCAATCAGATTCTGAACCACCACTGGAAGTCCATCCCACATGTCTTTGTTGCAGGCCAGATGATCCGACGGCATGGAATGGAAGCCCGGATAGGCGGTGTGGCGTGAGATGTCGTAGAGCCCCAAGCCAACGTTATTTACAAGATTTGAGGCATCAGCACCGTCCAGAATGCCAGTCTCAAGCGCGGTGAATATCTCGGTGAAATCCATGACGATAGGGCTCGCGCCCAGCCGTTGCCAAGCTCTAGACAGTACGCCGGGAGGCGTGCGGATCTTCAGCCCTTTGACGTCCTCTAGACCCCTGATCGGCGTCGACGCTGTTAGGGACTCTGGGCCCGCAATCCACCAGCCAACGAAGTGCATACCATACTTCGAGTAGAGCTCTTGCACTATTTCCTCGGCATCGCCGAAATTCAACCATTTGATCTGTTGCTCTGGCGTTTCGTACCCTCCGTAGATGTCACCTACTAGCCAAAAAGCCGGGTCTTTTCCGGTTTGATAACCGCCACCGGTCATATCGCAATCGAGGATGCCCGTAGCTGCCGCATCGAAGGTATCGACCGATCTGACGACGGATGAGGAATAGAATACTTCAAAACTAACTTTGCCTCCGCTCCTGCTGCTCACCGCATCAGCAAATTGGGCAACGGCCCTGCCGCTTGAGGTTTCAGGTGAGTAATGTGTCTGAACCCGAAGCGTCACGGGATCGGTATTTATTGTCGCGAGCGGCACGCTGACGATATCTTGGAACACCGCGCGGCCCTGCGGATCAACAGAGCAGCGCATGCCTTCCGGCGGGACCACTGAGGAACAAGGATCGCGAGGCGGCGCAGCAGCCGCGAATTCACACAAGCTCTCTTTGCGTCTTTCGGCGGCTTTTACCGCTGTGCAATCGCTGGACTCCTTGTGGTTTTCGAGGAAGATTTCCACTTCCAAACAATCCTGAGCGCCGCGGACGAAGATCTCGTAATCTGCGTTTGCGGCGGTGCAAGCGTCAAACCCTGAGGATTCGATTGGTTTCGGCTCTGATGGAGCTTGACTGTCCGGTGGGCTGTGGCCGCTGAGGAAAAAGAAACGACCAGTATCCAGGCCAATAGCGCCAAATTGCGGGGATTGAGTGAAACCCAAATGTGTCATTTTGCTGAGCTGCGGCTCCAGATAGCTGGCGATCTCGGTGATCGTTGTCAGCCCGTCCTTGTTTGCGTCGGCCGAACCGCGAGCAGCTTGCAAAAAAGCTGTGGTAAACAAACCACCGGATCCATCTGTATAGCCGTAGGACACATCCTGGCCGCCGCTCGATGTCAGCATATGCTCCGCCGGTGCAGCCATTTGCTCCCAAACTGGATCTTCCCCGCTCGACATCATTTGAAGCGCGCGCGCGCTGTAGCATGCGTCAATTAGGAACAAGACATGCCGCGCGTCGATCCGCCTAAGCCATCGCCGCACCTCATCCATATAAATCGAGCCCTGCTTTCCATCCTTCGAAGCGTCTTGCAATGCAAGAAAGCCATAAGGGTAGTCTCTGGAATCCTTTCCAGAACCTCCATGACCAGACCAATAAAGGAGCAGCCTATCATCCTCGGTAACGCGATCAGGGATGATATCTTCCATCAAATGCCGTATATTCTCGCTACTAGCGTCTTCATCGATTAAGACGTGGACTTCGTCAAAACCAGCCTCATTCAAAAGGAAATCACGCATGCGCACAGCGTCCTTGGCGGGCGAAGACAAGGGCTTGAAATCACCGGTATAATCGCCGATCGCGATAACCACGCCGATAGAACGTTCGAATCTGTACCTGTTGCCTAGGCTGTTTCGTAGCCATTTATATTCGTTGTTGACACGGTCCCACCAAGTCAGAGAGGTGTCGATATTTCTGTGCACGTCCGCTGCCTGCTGGGCCGGTGCCGACGTAGCCATAAGCTGCAACAGTGCGCAGAGGATGAGTGCGGTCAGGCGGATCGCTAGTCCTCGGATTTGTTGAATAGGCCGATAACGTCTTTTAGAAGGCTAAAGAACGCCCCGACAGCACTGATTACTGCGGTCCAAAGGCCGATATTTGCGATTGTCTCTTCATTGCCGCCGAGCGGCTCCATACCTAAAGGTGGACGAAACGAGGTATAGACGACATACGCAACTACACTGATCGCCACGAATAGAATGACGTATCTCCACCTACGCATCTCAGCCCCGTTCAAAAATGTAGACATTATACAATTTGCGGCTACCAAAAACTAATAGACCTACTGACGTGCTTCTCCAAACACTTTCTACGCTGTTCGGTTGTGGAGCTACAACGCGGATCTCCAGCTCGCACCAGTTTTCTGCGCCGCCCTACTTCATTGATCCCGCATATGTGAACTCACGGTGAAGTGCAGTTCTTGATATGTCGTTTGTTCCAGACGGTTCTGGATTTCCATCAGCTTGGCTTCGAAGATCTCAGCAGGGGTGTGATAGCCCAAGCATTTGCGCGGCGTGGAATTGAGGCGGTGGCAAATCGACCTCAAATATCGATTTGTCAGCGCCAGCGGTTCGGTTGAGCGGGGCAGGTACTTCCGCAGCCTGTTGTTCGTGTTCTCGACCGTGCCTTTTGGTACGGCGCTTGCGGGTCGCAGAACCACGCATCGCCCCACCGCAAATCATTGCGATTGATGAAGATAATCCCACTAAGGACGCGCCTGTCATCAACGCGCGGCTTGCCGTGCGACTTCGAGAAGTAGGAATTAAGACGCTCTATCTGCGCGTCTACCAGCCAGAATAGGTCAGACATGTTCACCGCTCGACGTTCGAACCGTGAATCACGCTCCTAAGCGGAAATCAATGGGTCCTGATCCTAGCACTCAGTATCCGAAATGGATGAATGAGACTTTGGTAGCAACACGGCCTTATCCGTGAACTGCGTCATCAAGAGAACAACTTCACATGCCTCTTTTGGCAAATTGGAATTGCGTAGTTCTTGTTCGGAAACGAGATACCTCAGGGCGTCCCACTCTGTGCAAAAGTCGCTAAGGTCCCGTAGACCTTTCAGTTTTCGCCGGGCAGTTGCGAGGCGTGTATCGTCTATATCCGACATTTCATTTCCTCCGAACAGCTACACCCAGAGTGCTGGAAATGCGTTGAAAACAGAAGGACTGCCGTGTGAAATCAGCGTGAATAAAACGTTAAGCTCCTTCACAGATCTATTTTTCTCGCTTAACAATTTGCATGCGGACCGGTTTGGTCCTGGGGGAGCTTTGCACGTAATTTAGGGAAGGATGTGTGCCAATGGGGGACTTCATACAGACCTTCAAAGCCAGATTCAATAACTGCACGACAGACTTATGCCACGACTCAAATATCCAACGCCTAATACCATTTTCAAGACCTGCGCTGCAACGTCGATACCTCACGGCACCACAGGTTCCCTCGGTTGCTACGTGCTGAGGAAGATAGATGGCAGATTATAAATTCTCAGTTCGCCTTTATGGCGCTTTTGATGCCTGGTTGGTTGAAAATAAACGGCTGGTCATCAAAAACCAGAAATTGCGCGCAATGATTGCTCTATTGATTAAGGCGCCAGATGGCCGCCGCTCGCGCACATTTTTGCGCTCAATGCTTTGGCCGCTTGCCTACGATGAAGAACGCGGCAACAGCTCGCTTCGGCAGTGCATATCCAGCCTACGCGGCGCATTAGGTCCGGCCTGCGCATATGTGCTGGATGACAGTGATCGCAGTTGCGTCAAGCTCAACCTTGAGCATGTCGAGGTGATCGGATTGCCAACAGATGGCCTTTTTCTGGAAGGGCTCGATCTAACCGGACTGACGGAGTTCGAGGATTGGCTCCGCGATCAACGCAAAAACCCGGTATTCGCCCAGACCTTGGCACCACCTACGTCATTGCCACCTGTAGCCACACGCCCCGTCGATCGAGTTATTCCTGCGCTTGGCGTGTTGCCTTTTCTGTCTCTTCACAAAGGCAACGAGCACGGATTGCTCGGGGATATGCTGGCCGAAGAAGTCGCGCGCACACTTTCGAAATCGCATTTCGCCAATATCAAATCGCATTTTTCCTGCCGCAGCATCAACGCACGACATGTGGACTTGGACACTCTGAAGAACGCTTTGAATGTGGACTACGTCGTTTCGGGTGCGCTTGTGTGCAAGGCGAACAGCTTTCGCGTGACGGTCGACTTGATCGAAATGGCAACGGGTGACTTTGTCTGGTCTTCCGAATTCAAGGGAGATCTGAACGCATTCTTTGCAAGCGAATCTACGGTTGCCGCCGAAATCGCGCTCGCAGTGTCGAAATCAGTGCTGCGCACCTCGCTTGATTTGGCAAGCGCGACGCCGCTCCCGGATACCAACTCCCATGATCTGTTCATGTCCGCTGTGTATCTTCTACATAAGCAGGACATCGCAAGCAGTGCCAGATCACGCAAGTATTTAGAAGAGCTGCTCCGCCGGGCGCCGCGCAACTCGGTTGTGCATAGCTGGCTTGGGTTGTGGTACGTGCTTTGTCTGTCGCAGGGATGGCACGACAATGCCAGTTTGGACGCAACGCGGGCCAAGGATTGCACGGCGAGGGCGCTGGAATTGAACCCGACTTGCGCGTTCTCGCTTTCTGTGGACGGGATTCTGGAAAGCAATGTGCTGAAGAATTTCGATGTCGCACGGCAGCGGTTCGAACATGCGCTCGATCTTGATCCGAACAACGCCTATGGATGCCTATTTTCCGGCGTATCGCATGCGATCCAGGGTGCGTATGAGCCGGCAGTCGCTCAAACGCGACAGTCGCGCATCCTGTCCCCTCTGGATCCGGGGGCATATCTATTCGACACACTGTCAGCCACGGCTGAACTGTCGGCGATGCGCTATGTTGAAGCACTTGCGCTGGCGGAGCGGTCCTACCAGCGCAACCCCATGCACAATTCTACACTACGCACTCGCACCATCGCCCTGCATGGTCTGGGGCGCATGGAAGAGGCGAAAGCCTCCGCAAGAGAGTTGGCCCGACGCGAGCCGAACCTGACCATTAGTGGCTATCTCAGCACGCATCCTGCCGCACAATTTGATACCGGTAAGCGATGGGCAAAAGCCCTGGAGGAAGCCGGAATTCGTAAATCTTGATTGGCACGAAGGGGAGATGTCATGCCGTTTTCAACAGGCGCCACCGGTGCAACTGGTGCCACGGGCGCAACTGGTGCCACGGGCGCTACTGGAGCAACCGGCGCGACCGGGGCCGGGGGCGGGGTCGGCGGGCGGGGTTTTACACCCGGTGAATCGTACGCCGTCACAACGGCCCGCGACGGAATCATGGGGCGGTGGGCCGGGCCCAACCGCAACGTGTCCGCCTACACGGCAGGAGAGGCTGGCAACATGTCCGAATGGCCAGTTTGGGCGCGCGGCTATGTCATCCAGTCAGATTTGCTGGCTGGTATGGTTTTTGAAACTGCGCCTAAAGACGGCATCGACTTCCAAGTGTCCCATCTTGGCGCGGGCATTTTGACCGAAGGCAAGACAACTTACGAGTCCGAGCCGCTGTTCAGCTTCCGGCGCCCAAGGATCGAAGACTTCAAGGAGCAGTTGGACTACGTCAACACATATGCCGAATTGCGCATGGACCGCTCTGCAGAAATCCTGTCACAAACTGGCTATCCAGAGCATTTCTTTGGCGTGATATTGGGGCTGCACCCATCGCGCACCAAATATTCGCTCGAACTGATGGCAACGGCACAGCTATTTGCAACCGGTATCGCGCAGCGGGTCAAACACGCGTTGGCCTGCAAGCGTCCAGACATGTTCTCAAGCCAGATCCAACCCATGATCCCCATGCCGGGTCATGGCACTTTGCCGAGCGGCCATGCCACGGAAGCCTTCACGGTCGCACGCGTTATGTCCCTGCTGATCGATGATCGTGACATCGAGTTTGGAATACAAGACCAACTCATGCATCAGGCCGAACGAATCTCGATCAACCGGACGATTGCAGGTGTGCACTTCCCGGCCGACTCCATTGCTGGAGCCATGCTTGGTCTGGGGCTGGGCGAGTATTTCGTGGCGCGTGGGCGTGGACTTGGGCCAGGCGCTGCTGGCCCCTATACTGAGACAACCAGCAATTTTATCAGCACCGCACATTTCGATGGCACAGTCGTCGGCAATGAGGATTTTCGAATGAGGACGCTGTTCGACAAAGGGCAGAGACAATCCTTAGATGCTGCGGGCCGTAGAATTGTTGAGCTTGGGGCCAAAGTGAATGTCGTAACCGCAACCGAGTGCCTGCCGCTAACTTGGCTATGGGAAAAGGCCAAGGCGGAATGGCCAGATCGGCGCGCGGCGGACATGTGAGGGCGCGCTATGACACAGTTTGAGTGGGAGCATCGACCGGAGATTTCTGAGCGGACATTCGAAAGTCCGTACGTCATTTGGTACGAGAAATTCGGCCAGCGCTTCGAGGCTGGCTATCCTGGCGAGCCAGTGAATCAGCAGCCATTCTGGATTAAAGACACGAGCAACGTGGCCGCGACAAAATCGGGTGATCCCGCAGCGGCCCTGGACGGAATTCGGATCACTTCCGTGCAGCCTTGGGATCCGGATACAGATGGCTCTTTGATCCCACCCGAGCCGTGGCATCGTGCGCCGCTCAGGCCCGAAAGTGTTCCGCAAAACTACGACCATTTGGCAGCAGCGCCCAGCCCCGGCCTAGCCAAGCCTCAGCAGGATAAGCAGCTTGTCATCGTTGCCGTAGTCGATGATGCGACCAATTTCGCACATCATAGATTTCAGGGGGCCAACAAGACGTCTCGCGTTGATTATGCGTGGGTGATGGATGGCAAGCCCAAAGACCCGGCTGCGCCGACCGTACCGTTTGGGCGCGAATGGTCGAATGCTGAAATTGAGCACGTCCTGAAAAGCTCAGACAGCGAAGATGCGGTTTTGAAAGAGCTTGAGCTCGCAGATTTCGCCCAAAACGAAACGATTGGGCTGACTAAGCGGATTAGCCACGGCACGCATGTTATGGATCTTGCATGCGGTTACGAGCCCGAAGACGAGGACGGGCAAGACCGACGGATCATTTCCGTTCAACTGCCGCGCCGTGTGATCCTTGAGGCGTCGGGGTCTATCCTACATCTCTTTGTAAAAGCCGCCATACGCTACATCGAAGCCCGCGCTCGCGAAATTGCACGTGCGCTTGGTCAGGGTAGCGTCCCACTTGTAGTGAATTTCAGCTATGGGCTGGGTGCAGGCAGCCGTCTTGGCTCGCATCCGGTCGAAAAATGCTTTGCCGAAATCACAGATGCGGGCGACTCGAATGATTCGGTCAACCCGGTGCATGTGGTCCTTCCAGCGGGAAACAGGTTCCGCGCGGATGGGCATGCTGCTCTGATTGCAGATCATAATGGGCAGCATCAGCTGGAACTTGATTGGATGCTCCCCGCACAGGATCAATCGCCCAACTTTTTGGAGATCTGGCTGCCGGGAACAGCCCTAGATCGAACGATCGAACTGGTCCCGCCGAACGCGCGCTTCGGCGCAGCAGCATTAATCCAAGAGAAAGGCGGGTATCTGGAACTGGTTGACAGCGACAGCAAGAAAGGTGTTGCCTGGGCCGCAGCGGATGTCGAACTGGATGCGCAACGAAACAGAGTTGGCAAAATCAGGCTCCTGCTGGCCATTGCGCCCACCTATGTCCCGCGGCTTGAACCGCCATTTGCACCTGCTGGTGTTTGGAAAATTCGGGTCTCGGCAACATTGCGGACCAATGATGATATTTGTGCATGGATTCAACGAGATGAGCCACCCTATGGCTATCGCAGACCCGGCCAACCTTCGCGGCTTCTGAACCACCAAGAGTCCCGCGCGCAAAAGATCGACAACGAAATTTCCGAGTATGTAAACTGGTTTGCTAAGAGCGGGCGCGTGACCGGCTATGGCACCCTCAACGGCATCGCAACCGCCGAAAGCATGATTGTGGTTGCTGGGTATCGGTGGCGGGATGCCTCTTGTGCCAGCTATTCTTCAGCAGGGTCGGACAGTGTCCGATCGCCGGACATGGCAGCAATCAGCGACCGCTCGCGCGTGTTAGGTGGTGTTCTGGCTGCAGGCAGCAGATCGGCGGTGAAAGTGGCATTGAACGGCACGAGTGTGGCGGTTCCGCAGGTCGTCAATGCGCTGACACAAGCCTTGGTCAACAGTTTAGCATTTGGCGGGTCTGATACCGTAAGCTCACTCAACCTTGGCGCCTTGGTCATCAACACTGAGTCCGATCACAATCAGAACAAGATCAATTGGCTACGCGGACGCGATACTCGATTGACGGCAGAGGGTGGCGGCGTCGCTGAGCAGATGGAACGAAGCGGATTTCGCGCCTAGGCGAACGGGCCAGTGCTCGGCGCAACATCCCTGACAGCTAAAATCTACGCGCATCGCACAAACGCCAGGCGCCGCTGTCGCGTAATTGCCGCCAGCTGGACTCAGTCTTAACATACGATCTACGGCACTTTCGCACGAGTTTAACGCGCTCTGCACACCACAAATGTGACGGTAGTCTCAACTTAACCTTTGGAGATTCACATGTCTTGCCAACGTTCTCATGGTGCCGCACTCGTCAGCGATGTTCACAACCCGGACGGCTCGAAACTTCAGCGCGCCCCGTTGACCTATTGCGTGCCGGATGCCCCCGGCCCAGCCGGACGACCTAGAGTTTCTGGCGGCTCTTGATGCGTTTGGTACAGCCATGGTCGCACAACCACACAACCAGTTGATAACAGCTAGCGACCGTCGATCCTGATTTATCTGGGACAATTTATCGATCACGATACTACCGCCGGGACCGATCGCGATTAGAGTGAGCTCCAGATTGACGCAGGAACGCTCGCACCGAGGGCGCATGAGGCAGTGATCGAAGACCGCAAGAATCTCCGCACTGAATCCTCAGGAGTTTAAGCCCGGCAAGCATGCGCCGACTACCTCAATGGCAGATATGCTGCGCGCAGCGGGCCTTTCCTGAAATCGCAGGGCTATGCTTGGTGCGCGGGTCCTCATTATCGCTTTTTCTTGCAACATCGAGTGCGATTTCACGCCATCTTCACGCGCCGTTCCCGCAAAATTCACGCTGAGTTTTGGATTGTTGATCGACTGGTTCGTGCAGCCGCGAGCCCTTTGGGAACAGTGACTACGTTATGATCTTTGCACCGACACGTCGCAAATTTCAGAAAATCATGCTGGCTATTGATACGTGCAGCAGGAGCGTGGCCTGTTGCCTAGGCCTGCTAGTCTTGCAGGGATGCTCGTTCAATGATTTTGGCTTCGTCAATGTCAACACCCGCGAAACTTATGAGACGCGCACGCGTCATATCGTGGCCAACGGGCTGCGTATTGAGACACGCGGCCCGATGGCTGGTTTGTCTTTCGGCCGGGTCGAAGCCCTGCATCTTCACATCAAATCCTGTGGTCGGCTAGCGCCGCGATTGCACTACCAAGAGACAGCTGGCCTCCAGCTTGTCGCCTCGAGTCTAGAATTCGGGCTGACGCTCGGGCGCCGCGAAGTATTGCTTGCGGCAACCGGCGCTCCGAACGGGGCAAGTGCTGTGCGATTTGACCCCGCCTCACCCGAACGCGCGTCAATCGAGATCAGCCTTTCCGACCAATCGAATTGCCAGCTCCAAAACCAGAGGAAGAACGCATCATGAAGACTGTACCCGCCGCGCTGGCGGCACTTTTCCTGTGCAACTGCACGCCACAAAACCTTTATGTCGCCCACGAGAGTGTGGTCGGCCTAAATGCCAAGGTCAATCAGGCGCGTCAGCAGGGCCAATTGCTGTTTGGCTATGACCGCGACTTTGTGACGATTATTCCGACCAACGTGCCCGTTGAAGGCAACGAACAAGAGACCGAGGCTATGGCCCTCGTGCACTGCACACGGCTCGTGGCTGATGGGATTTACCTTGCGGAATACAGGGACTTCACCGCCACTGGCAAAGCAGCTGATCAGATAGCCAATGATCCGGCTCGTATCCGCTCGGCCACCAGTTGTGACCAACTCGCCAAGGAGAACGAATGATGCGTTCATATCTCACGACAGGCTTCGTCGCGACACTGCTGATCAGTGCCTGTTCAGACACTCTCGTTTACGGCGAACGCACGGGCCTGAATATTGCGATCCGCACCGATGCGCCGCAAGGCCAGCCCCTTGAAGTCAACACCGGTCTGCAAAGACGCGTTGTGGGTTATGTGCCGCCCCGCAATCCAGAAGGGAGTGAGGCGGTGAACATGCTTTCTTCCTTCAACCTCAAACGCACACCCGATTCAAACAACAACCCCTTGCTAGCCAAAGTCACCATTGAGACGAGCTTTGCCTCCGGCAAGGCCGCCGTTTCAGCCGGTGGCAACAACGAGGCGGTCCAGGCGATCTTTGAACGCTCGGGAGTCGCCGCGCCAGCAGCGCGGTCTGACCAGCAAAACAGCGCCAAAATTCGCGATTGGTTCATCTCTGAACCAGCTACGACTAACGCCAAAGCGCTGGAATATCTCAATTTCCTCCAGCGTTTCGGTGGCACCTTCGAAAGTGAGGGGGCGGATTTACCTCGTGTATACCAAGCCGTGTCTGACGGCAAAAACGCCGCTTTGAATGCGCAATTCATCACGCTCAAGAAACTCTAGGGAGGAGAAGGTTATGACGGAAGTCGTTGTACACGGCGTCTTAGAGGATCAGGTCGACGGACACAGGAATTTCTGTACTGTTGCAAACGGTATATTCAGCGCACAAAAAGACCCCAATGGCACGTATTCCGTGTCTTGCGTTTTTCCTTATACTTCGGAGAGCGACAGCACTGACTTAAACAGTGACATTGTCGAGACTACGCTTACCTCGCCCCCGGTTGCGATCATGGACACGCCGAACCCAGCGCCTCCGGGTGGGCCGTCCGCTTTTGTTGCGGCCCACAAAACGGCGACCAAGACCATTCTTCTTGTGGACGATGCAGGGCGCGAGTTTTTGCGCGTCGGCGGCTCTCGCTCCTGGCGCAATTTCAACCCTGGCAACATCCGAAAGGGCGATTTTTCAAGCAATAATGGCGCCATTGGCAATGATGGAAGCTTTGCGATCTTCCCGGACAAGACGACAGGGCAAAAAGCAATCGAGGTCCTGCTGCGTGGACGCAGTTACGGGCCTTTGACGTTGGAAGCGGCCATCAGTCGCTACGCGCCGTCATCCGAGAACGACACGGGCGCCTACGTGTCCTTTGTCGTTACGCAAACTGGTCTAAGTCGTGACGCTGTCCTTGATGACCTCAAGATCGCATATATACGTAAGATTACGTCGGCCATAGAGTTGATGGAAGGCTGGACGCAAGGGGAACAGCGCCCGCATTTACCCTCAAGCGGTTTTTCGGACGCAACCCCGCTGGTTGCGGGAAACGGAACAGGTGTGAGCGCAGCTATTGGCGCGGCATCAGACTGGATCGAGGTAGCGCAACGCGAAGCGGCCCTAGACCCGGAGGCCCGCAGCGAGATCGCTGGACCTCAAAGCAATCCACGTATTCTGAACTACTTTGAGGTTGGCGCGTCGTGGTTTGATCCCGAGAATGGCGACGAAACAGATTGGTGTGCCGTATTTGTGAACTACTGTTTGGAAACAAGCGGTTACGTGGGAACGAACCATCCCGGTGCTCGGTCTTTTTTCTGGAATAAGAGAAATCAGTTCATCAAGCTCAATGAACCGCGGAAGTTTTGCATAGCGGTTCGCAGATACGCGCCCTTTATGGATGCAGACTGGACGACGGGCCGGGGTCATGTTGGGTTTGTCGTGGATTACTCAGACACCCACGTCAAATTGCTCGGAGGAAATCAGGGCAACACAGTCAAGGAAAAAGTGTATCCCCGTCGCGTCGAAGCTGCGGATGGAACCGTTGAATCTGAGTTCGTGGCCTTCTTGATGCCAGTTATCAACTAGCGGCGCAAACTCTCGATGATCTTGAGTTCTCGGGGCTGACCTCGGAACAAAATTTCATGTTTTACCAAATTCAGAACAATGGATGACACAATGAAACAAGATAAATCTGAAGATGCACTTGTAGCACGCATTATTGCTGCAAACTCGCAAATTTCGGCCCGTAGCCGCTTGAACGACTGGTTTTCTCGCAGCACAGCGGCATGGGGGTTTATTCTGTTGCAGCAACATTCACGCTGCAAGCGCATGCAGCACAAAATCAATAAGTCTGGTCTGGGCTCTTCGCCGATCTTGGCCGCGCGATGCACCAGTGAGGGTGCTACCAGCCCAAACTGGAAATTCACTGACGGCATCAGACGCCCAGGGCGCGGGGCAACTCCGACCTTCGCTGTGGCTGCGCGAACGACTGCTTACGATATAAATACAGCACCGGCATCTTAGGAGAACCGGCTCAAAGCCACAGAAAAAACACAAACCTCGAACCCATCATACATCTCTGATGGTAGCAAAGAGCAAACTACGTCGTAACTCGCACATAATTGGACAGAATTGATGAATTACTTGCCCTCAGTGATCATTGCCGGCGTCGCTGTCGCTGCTGCCTGGATTTCCTTTGGTATCGGCTTTGAGAACGTCAACCTCACAGCTCTTGGCGTGACAGACATTGGTCAGAAGTTCCTCACCATCATCTTTGTGGCGCTTTTTATTGAGCGAGCGGTTGAGGTCGTAGTGAGTGCGAATCATGGGTCACAAGAGGCCGATTTGACCGACGAAGTCACGGCTGCGCGTATCGTAAAGGAAAACGCTGCCAAGGCGGTGCTGGCAGCGCGGTCCAGTGGCGCGGGCGAGAAAGAAGCTGAAGCCGCGTTTGTTTCTGCTGTTGAGTTGCATCAGCAAAGGGTTTCAGAAGCGGTGAAGGAACTGAAACCTTTGAAAGAAAAGAAAGCCTTCACTGCGACACTCGCGAGCGTGGTAATAAGCGCCTTTGCGGCGGTGATTGGCTTTCGCATACTCGGACAGTTCGTGGTGGGTGAGTTTTCGTCTGCGATAAAAAATGAAACGCAACAGGTTTGGTTCTCCGCTCTGGACATCCTGATCACGACGTTGGTGCTGGCGGGCGGTGCTGACGGGATACACAACACCATAGGGCAGTACTTGAAGCGCCAAGGTGAGCTGACGAATGGGAGTTGATCGATCAGTCCGGCATTTTTGCGAACTAATCGCTCTTTTGACACCTGGCTGGTTTGCAATGTTCAATCACGCAATGGGGCAGTTTTCATTTTCGGGCGAACGGTATCAAACGTGATCTGGAAGTTTACGGCAACCGTCTTTGGATTTTTCACGTTATTGGCCACCCTGAATGAGCGGATCTTGGTGGGACGTGCAGTACCCGGCAAGATGGGCTCTTTGCAGTCCTTAGCCGCTCAACGTATCAATGACGTTGCCAGCCCAACCTGTACGTGTAGGACGGGTTTTTCACGCATCAAATTCTGTTACCGTCGAAAATAAATGCCCAAATTCAACCCCCTTTCATCCGCTTGATTAAATCCGCAATCTTGTTGTTGAACTTCTCACCGGCCATCGCAGTTACGGCGAACACGGTCACGGGAAGCGCTGACATCCCCACGACCTGTATCAGCACACCAGCCATCCCACTAAACAGAACCCCGTTCGCAATGGCTCTGGCGTTTTCATCACCTGCAATCCACCCTGAGTACTCTTCAAGCTGATCACGAACTGTCCAAGCGCGTTTTTTTACCGCTTCAGAAGATCTTGGGGCTTCCTCTGTTGCTAGTTCAAAGGTCGCGGATGAAAGCTCATTGAGAGAGATTTCGATGTTCTCTAGAAGTGCAATGTTCCGAACTGCGTATGGATCATTTCGTCTTTCTTCCTTTCGTAGGGCGATCTCCTGTGAGACCCGCCCAAGAAGATCGGACAGCTGAAATCCTATGGTTACTGGATTGTTTTTGATTGCTTGCGCAGCTTGAAATCCAGCGCGCTTTCGAACATCTGTTTCTCCCTCGAAATCAGAGATGTTCGAAAGACCTCCCGCGCAGGCTGTCGCGGGGCCGTCACTGTGGCCAGGAGCGCGACCAACGTGAACATCTCCGGAATTCTTTGTATCTAACTTGATGGTTCCCTGTGCGGTGGTGTTACTTGGAAGGAGGATTTTCTTAAGTTCTTGCAACTTGTTGATCGGTTTCCCGTCGAGGCGGTCTTGGTACCAACCAATCCAAACTTGCCAATCGTCGTTCACTTGGGAGAGATAGTCTCGAAGCTGAAACCATTTTGTAAGTAGTTCGTCTGGAGTTCCATGAAGTCCTATCGGGTCAGGCCAAAGACAGCGCCCGCCGAACTGGAAAGCTTGTTCGCCTTGTTCAATCAATCGAGCATCATGTCGAATTGCTCTCCAAAACTCTTCGATATCTGCTGCGGCTGCATAATGTGCGGATCCGAAGGAGCCAATCGCCACCTTTGCCGCTTCAAATGCGGCAGTTGCTGTGTCCGCAGCGCCCACGCTGAAAGCTGTCTGATGATCAGTGTTTGCTGCATCAATGGCTGCGCAAGTCTGATAGGCTTCGTTTGCCGCGTTGGCGATACTCGGTAGGTGAGGCCGAATCTCAGCGTGAAAATCGCTTTGAACTGCACTTGTGACCACGGCGGCAATACAACGAAAGACAGGCAGAACCACTTTCTGCCGTGTCTTCACGCTTGGATCTCCGACGACAGCACTTACTAGCCGTGGCAGTTTCCTGCATGCGATTCGAGAAGCAACTATCAATTCATCGGCTTCGTTGCGTCCCTCGAGCCAGGCGCAAAGCGTAGCTCGGTCAATGATGTCGATCACAAACCGGTCCCTTTCCAATCTGCTCGCTGGAGACTACTCGCTCTTAGTCAACAGATCCAACAGGATGCTTAAGCATCAGACATTCAGGCATATCGCAGCATTCGTCAAATCTGGGCTCCTCTCCGACCTTAGCCGCAAAGAACATCGAGACGGCAGTGCGTGACGAAGTGAGCTCTTGCTGCGTCTTCTCGAATGACTGCTTTTGTGTTCCGGTAGACTTGGATACTTCTCAAAACTGAGCGTCGACCAACTGACGCGGGGTGCCAGAAGTACTGGGCGAAAACCAAAGGGCTTTCATGTCACACATTCCAAAAGACATCACCCCAGTCATCCGCGAAATCGACGAAGAATTGAAAGCGGCAGGCGTGCCTCCGCTAGGTCGTCCAATGAATGCGATTATCAAGTTCGGACAGCGTTTCAATATGTCGATGTTGTTCACGAAGCCTCAGCCTGGCGTCCCTGACCATCTGATTAGTAGTTGGAAGTACGCAGAAAGAATTCACGATTGGTATGAGCAAGTCTATGGAGACGGTATCAAACTCGATCCGTCTGCCAATGCAAAGGTCGCGGTGCAGGCTGATGGTGATCTATGGGAACTCAAGCTGCCAATCGTCTATGGGTTTTTCACGCCAGTAGTTGAACGAGACATTTCTGATGATGACGACGCAGTTGTTGGTGCTCCGAGATTGAACGCCTGTAAGCAGTTGTCGGGCATAACCGCCGCGCGACTAAATCACTTCAGCGACAATGATCTCGCCGAGGTCTATGGTATGTTCATGGTAGGAATGGACGTTCGACAGACATTCGACCGATTTTCCAAATCCAGCCACTTCTTCCCAGAAGCACAGAGCGATTGGATGACTGCTGCAATGCACATGACTAGCCAGAACCCGAACCATGGGCAGGCCAGATGGGCATCACTCCAACTTGCTGAGAAGTTCATGAAGGGGTTGATTGAGGTGATCGGTGATGTATCGCCCATTCCACGGACTCATAACCTGAAAGAGCTCCACGAAGCGCTGGCAGGTTCCATCATGGGATTGGATTTGGACAGCCTCCTATCTGATATTCAATGCTCGGCTGCAGTGCGATACGGTGAAGAGGCTTCCACGCGCGAGCAGTCTTACTCCGCGCACAAATCCAGCCTGCTACTCGTCAGAGCGCTCGGCTCCGTGAGGAATGCCAACACTCCGAGTTGAACCCGGTCAGTCTTTTCGAGATGTTAGGAAGCTGACGTTCATAATGCTCGCAGCATTCGGTACTTTGGGCTCAGAGCGGACATTGGTCAATTACGCCTGCCGCACAGAACACCAAGTTTGACCGGTCCAAGCCCGTCCTAAGACCAATGCGACTTGCTGAATTCGTGTTGTCAGGCTCTGTCAAATGTCTGGTCGAACGGAGCAGTGTGTTGGCAATCATTGCCTCGACGCACAAAATAGCCATGATTCACGCTGTAACTCAGCAGTTTATCCCCCACAGTCAACCTTGCCAATGAAGCATCTCTCGTTGGTTACACCCTTGTTGGCGGCGAGAAGGCTGGCGATCAGTCTGCCAACCGTTGTTCTGACGCTTATTGTTTCCGTGTCCGGCGACTAGATGCGCCACATCGCATCCGCTCTCGTCTTCCGCGTCCAGCACTGGCAGTAGACATCCTTGTGGAATGAGAACCTCCGGTCTCACCAGCGGCAGTGCGGACGGGTGATCTCAGGATGAAGTTCTCGAACGGATCTTCCCACACGGTCGGCCAGACCATGGCGTTCTTCTTCTCGTCAAAGAGTTCAAAGAAGCGATGGCGCGGGAAGACCGTGTAGATCGTTGTGCGCCGTGTGATGTCGCCGACAATTGTGCCGGCCGGCTGCATCTATTCACCTTTCACGTCGAAGTCGAGGAAACGCAGCGCCTTGGCCATGCGTCCGTTCATCGGCGGGTATTCGTCGGGTTTGACGGTGCCATGGAGTTCGAGAGCGCAGAAATAGGCGAAGCGCGTCAGCTTGATCGACCGGTCATGGAGTACATCGTGGAAGCGTTGGATGAAATCGCCAGGGCCGTGCAGTAGGTAGGTCAATGTGGATTTGACGCGGTTGACATCATCGTTGTTCGCCTTCCAGAATTCAGCGGGAAGGTCTTTCAGGCCGCCCTTTACGAAACGCAGCTATTCTGTGAAGGCGTGCAGTGATATCAGGCCGTCGGTAGTGTCCTCCTTGCTGGCCGCTTCGGTGACCTTGCGTGTGCCGAATGTTCGTTTCACCGTCTCGATCCAGGCGGCGTGGTCTTCGGGCACCTTGCGGTTCGCAGCATCAACCCACTCTTGCGCGTAGAGGATGATCTCCTGGCGGCGGTCTTAGATGCTACGCAGCGGGTCAGTCTGACATGCCTCGTCGCCGATCATATGGGTCAGTCTGACATAGTTCAGAAAGCGATTGGTTTCGTTCTCGGTACCGACATTCGCGAGATCCGTGCGGCGAAATCCATGTTCGTCGAGGACGCCGTCACCTCGCTGAAGGCAGGGCGGCACTGTCCATAGACTTCTTGTCGTAAGGTTTCGAGGAAGATGCGCTCGCTGGACTTCTCGTGGCTTTTGACATTGACGTTGGGCGGCTGGGCCTGTCCCGGCGCTGCCTCGATCTCTTTTTCAGGATCAGGCGTACGGCGCTTCAGTTCATCGTAAATTTTCTCGAAGGCATCAGTTTTTTTCGGGTCAGGACCTGCCCGGCATCCCCAAGCTCGACGAAGAGTGCGCGGATATCGTCGACAGCGTCGGTATTATCGTCGCGGTCGAGCCGGACAACCGCCTCGCGATTGGCGCGCAGGCCGCCATCCGTCAGGTTTGACGATCCCAGCAAGGCGGCCTGATCGAAGATGAAATTTTTGCATGGAACCGGCTGGTCTGGTACCGGATCGTAACGCCCGGCACCTCATGCAGCTGGCACAGCGCCTGCGGGCTGGTTGCTTCGTTGAGGCCGATCAGCAGTTGTGCCGTCTTGCCCTTCCGTGCCGTCTCCAGAAGCTGGCCGGGCTGCGTGAAATAGAGCGCTGCCAGAAGCAGCTGAGAAGACACTATGGGAAGAAGTGGTGAGCCGTGCAGGATTCGAACCTGCGACCCGCTGATTAAAAGTCAGCTGCTCTACCAACTGAGCTAACGGCCCCACTAGGCGGTGTACTTAGAAAGGTGCCGGGGGAGGGTCAAGCCCTTATTCGGTGTTTTCGCAAGGACATACTGGATAGTTTTGCCGCATCGGCTTATATGGCCGAAATGCGCAGCGATAATCATAACGGTTTGCCCTTCATGAAGATGCACGGGCTGGGAAACGACTTTGTCGTGCTGGACGCGCGCGTGCAGGGAATCGATATAACCCCTGCCCTGGCCCGGGCTCTCGGTGACAGACATCGCGGTGTAGGGTTTGACCAGCTGGCCGTGATGACCAGCAAAGACCACGGCCTGCATCTGACATTCTACAACACGGACGGGTCCCTTTCTGCAGCCTGCGGAAATGCGACACGCTGTGTTGCGCGGCATGTGATGCAGGAAACCGGGCAGGAGACGCTGACGCTTACCACCGACCGGGGTGTCCTGACGGCCTGCGATGCAGGTGACGGGCTTACGGCGGTCAATATGGGGCATCCGCAGCTGGGCTGGTCCGACGTACCGCTGGCCTCGGACATGGACACGCTGGCCCTGCCGATTGAAGGATCCCCCGTTGCGACCGGCCTGGGCAATCCACATTGCACCTTCTTCGTGGACGATGTGGGGTCCGTCGATCTTGCCGCTTTCGGGGCCGAACATGAACACCACCCATTGTTCCCCGAACGCACCAACGTTCAGGTCGCGCATATCATCGGCCCGGACCACATCCGGATGCGCGTGTGGGAACGCGGCGTGGGTATAACGCTCGCCTCCGGCTCATCCAGTTGCGCAACAGGCGTTGCCGCCGCAAGACGCGGGCTGACCGGTCGCAAGGTGCAAATTGAACTGGACGGCGGCACGATCTTTGTCGACTGGCGCGAGGACGGTGTCTGGATGACCGGCCCTACAACCCATGTCTTCAGCGGCACACTCACCCCCTCGTTTCTGGAAAGCCTGACATGAAAGCCCCGGTATTTTCCACAATGGGCTGCCGTCTGAATGCCTATGAAACCGAAGCAATGAAAGAGCTGGCACAACAGGCCGGGCTGGAAAACGCCGTGGTGGTCAACACCTGCGCGGTCACGGCAGAGGCCGTCCGCAAGGCGCGCCAAGACATTCGAAAGCTGCGCCGCGCGCATCCCGAGGCACGGTTGATCGTGACCGGATGTGCGGCGCAAACCGAGCCGGAAACCTTTGCGAGGATGGACGAGGTGGATGCCGTGATCGGCAACACCGAAAAGATGCAGGGCACCACGTGGCACGGACTCGCCGCCGACTTTGTCGGACACACCGAGGCGGTTCAGGTCGACGATATCATGTCCGTGACGGAAACGGCCGGCCATCTGATCGACGGTTTCGGCACCCGCAGTCGCGCCTATGTCCAGGTCCAGAACGGCTGCGACCACCGATGCACCTTCTGCATTATCCCCTATGGCCGGGGTAACTCGCGCTCGGTTCCCGCGGGCATGGTCGTGGATCAGATAAAGAGGCTGGTCGATAAGGGCTTCAACGAAGTTGTGCTGACAGGTGTCGACCTGACCAGCTGGGGCGCGGATTTGCCTGCGAACCCCAAACTGGGTGACCTCGTGATGCGAATCCTGCGTCTGGTCCCGGATCTGCCGCGACTGCGCATAAGCTCCATCGACAGCATCGAGGTCGACGAAAACCTGATGACGGCAATTGCAACCGAACCCCGTTTGATGCCGCATCTGCATCTGTCGCTTCAGCACGGGGACGATCTGATCCTGAAACGGATGAAACGGCGGCATCTTCGGGATGACGCGATCCGGTTCGCGGAAGACGCGCGCAAGCTGCGGCAGGACATGACTTTCGGCGCGGATATCATCGCCGGTTTCCCGACTGAGACGGAAGAGATGTTCAACAACTCGCTGGCCCTGGTGGAAGACTGTCATCTGACCTGGCTGCATGTGTTTCCCTATTCGCCGCGGCCCGGTACGCCCGCCGCGCGGATGCCGGCAGTCGACGGGCACGCCATCAAGGCACGGGCGGCATGCCTGCGGAAGGCCGGTGCTGAGCGTGTGCGCACCCATTTGCAAGCGCAAGTCGGGCGGCATCACCGGGTGCTGATGGAAAGCCCGACAATGGGCCGGACTGAGCAGTTTTGTGAGGTTCAGCTCAGCACCCCGCAGCGGGAGGGCAGCATCGTCGACCTGACGATCAAGGGACACGACGGCACGTCGTTATTGGCATAATCCCGCGCCCCGCCCGCCCGTCAAACTAGAAAAGCCGTGACAACTGACTGACTTGATCGCTACTCTGGACCTACCTTGTGGGAGAGGTAGCTTGAACGATCACATTGAATGGGTCCTGGAGATGAACGTCCAGGACGGCCAAGGGGATGCGGTGCAGCCGCTGGTGGACGAAATGGTTGCAGCCACCCTGAAAACGGAACCGGGTGCCCTGACGTATGAATACTACGTCACACCGGACAGGACGCGATGCACGGTGCTGGAATGCTATGTGGACAGTGACGCCGCAATGACCCATCTGGCCAATTTCGGCGCTAATTTCGCAGACCGGTTTCTTACAACATTCACGCCGGTTCGCTTCACGGTCTACGGACCGGCAAATGATGATGTGCAATCGGCGCTGGCCGGGTTTGGTGCAACCTTCGAAGGCCGCGTTGGCGGCTTTCATCGCTGACCCGGTTGTTGATCGATCCGTTGTTCTCCGACAAAGCAGACCGCAGCGGGTATTAACGGTGACACCCGTTGCGATTGAAACTACGCGTGACGCACGTTACGCTTGGCCGTCTTGGGGGGCGGGGACTGAAATTGGGGAAGGTTAACCATGGATACTGTGACGCTACCGAATACCGGGTTTCTTGCCCACGCATCCAAAAATCTTTCAGATCTTCTGGCCTCCGTCGCGACCGAAGTTGAGCTCGATGAAGGTGAGGTCCTGTTCGAACAGGGCGACATCGGTGATACGCTCTACGCAATCGTCTCCGGCTCTCTTGAATTCAGCGTGTTGTCGCGCGAGGGGCGCAAGCTGTCTCTGGACGTCATGCGCCCGGGTGCCCTGTTCGGCGAGATTGCGCTGTTCGATCCCGGCACGCGTACTGCGACGGTGACCGCCTTGGAAAAAACCCGCCTGCGCGGTGTAAAGAATGCGGACATGTTGCGCGCCATACGCGAAGCGCCTGACCTGGGCATTGATATGATCCAGCTGGCAGGGGAACGTATGCGCTGGATGAGCAGCCAGTTGAACGAACAGGTCTTCCTGCCGATGCCCGCACGGCTGGCGCGCAAGATACTTTATCTCACGGTCGACGGCTCAGATCATCTGTCGATGCTGACCTTGTCTCAGTCTGAACTGGCTGAATTTGTTGGCGCCACCCGCGAAGCCGTCTCCAAAACCCTTTCACTGTGGAGACGCGCGGGCGTGATCGAGGCGACGCGCGGCGGTGTTCAGGTGCTGGACCGCGAGGCTTTGCAGGTCATGGCGGATTTGCATCAGATTTAACCATCGCGTGTGACCGGTTTCACAGACGTTGATTCGTTTTTGCGCCATGTTGGGTGCATTCAGAGGCTTTCGGCCCTGACCCAACATCCCCGGCAATTTCCGGGAAAGGCACAAAAAGGGATATTTGAAAATGGAACGTCTTAACAAGACACCCGCCGAGGCTGCAAAAGCACCAACCAAGCCCTCTCCCGTCAAGGCGATGATCGCCTGGCTGGTTGAAACCGATCGCGAGTTTCGTGTCGCGCAATCCATGGTCGACAAAACGCGTCAGCGTTTCTGATCTGAGGCATTTTCGCGTGGCTGCTCAACTTACAATCCGGGTTGGAACTGTTGTGTCTCAGTTTAATTTGGGAACGGTCTGCACCGTACCGGGCAGCGCGAAGCTGAAAAGAATTTCGAACAATGTGATCAAGATCACATACACCGATTCCCCGTCAACGTATTGTTAACTTATTAGTGGTGACCGGTAACGAGTATCAGCCTTGGATTTCAAGGCGCATAAGGTGGTAACGGAAGAACGTTTCTACGGTAAGGGACAGGGACGAGATCACGGCCAAAGACGCTTTTAGCTGCCGACTAACTGTGAACCCTCAGACCCCCCGATTCTGACTCTCCCCAGGGTCTGTCATTAGCCTTCCTCGCGAAGGTGCAGACGGAAAACCCCCCGCGCAACATCTGCACGGGGGGTTTTTTTGTCGTCACAGTCCAGTTGGCGTTACGAGGTTTTCTTGCCCTTCACCGGCGCCCAGATGCGCTTGTTTGTGAGGTAGAGCAATACCGACAGAAGCGTAAGGAACAACACCCCGACAAAACCAGCCTGCTTGCGCGCCATCATCTTCGGCTCTGCCGTCCACATCAGAAAGGCCGATACGTCTTCTGCAATGTGGTGCAGGTCATTTTCGTGCCCGTCTGCATATTCGACATCCTCACCGTAGATCGGCGGCGCCATTGAAATCCAGCCGCCGGGGAAGGCCGTGTTCTCATAGAAGGTGACGCCAGCCTGTTCTTTTTCTTCGCCGGTGTAACCGGTCAGAAGCGAGGCGATGTACTCAGGTCCGCCAATCCCCTTGAAGAACTGGTTGATGCCAAGGCCATACGGACCGTGAAAACCGGCGCGTGCCTTGGCCATCAGGCTAAGGTCCGGCGCATTTTCAAGGCCCGACTCGGGGAAGTGGTCCGAGGTTTTTGCAGGACGGAAATCATCGAGTTCCGGGTCGAAAACTTCGAAGTTTTCCGCGTAGGCGCGCACCTGATCTTCGGGCATGTTTGGCCCGCCTTCTTCTGCCAGCGACCGGATGGGCACGAATTTCAGACCGTGACAGGCCGCGCAGACCTCCGTGTAGACCTGAAGGCCGCGTTGCAGCTGATTCTGGTCATAGGTGCCAAAGGGACCTTCGAAGGAGAAATCGAAATCTTCGATATGTCCTTCAGCGCCTGCCGCCAGACCGGCCGTGGCAAACCCGAAAGCCGCCACAGCACTAAGAGTAAGAGTTCTGAACATGATCTTGTGTTCCTTTATTCTGCTGGCGTGGCGTCAGAGGACTTCGGGTAATGCGCCGCGAAGTCTTCCTCGATAGTGTCCGGACGGGCGAGTGGTTTTTCCATCACGCCCAGCAGCGGCAGGATGACAAGGAAATACGCAAACCAGTAAGCCGAAGCGATGAGCGAGAAGGTCGCGTACGGCTCTTCCGCAGGCATCGCACCCAGCCACATCAGGGCAAAGAAATCGATGACAAGCAAAGCGAACCACCACTTGAACATCGGGCGGTACCGACCGGAACGCACCGAGGATGTGTCCAGCCAGGGCGCCAGCGCCATGACGGCAATCGCGCCGAACATGGCCAGAACGCCGAAGAACTTCGCGTCGATGATGCCACCGGTGAAGAAAGAGGCGATCTGCACCACCCAGACCTCGCCGGTGAACGCCCGCAGGATCGCGTAGAACGGCAGGAAGTACCACTCCGGCACAATGTGCGCAGGTGTCGCCAGCGGGTTCGCCTCGATGTAGTTATCGGGGTGTCCGAGGTAGTTCGGCATGAAGCCCACGATGGCGAAGAAGACCGCGAGGATCACCGCCAGCGCAAACAGGTCTTTGATCACGAAGTAGGGCCAGAATGGCAGTGTATCTTTCTCTGCTTCTTCCTTCGATGTGCGGCGTACTTCGACACCCGTGGGGTTGTTGTTGCCCGTGGTGTGGAAGGCCCAGATGTGCACAATCACCAGCCCCGCAATCACGAAGGGCAGCAGATAGTGCAGGGAGAAGAAGCGGTTCAGCGTGGCGTTGTCCACCGCAGGTCCGCCCAGCAGCCACGTTTGCAGCGCCTCACCCACGAAGGGGATCGCGCCGAAGAGGCCGGTGATCACGGTCGCACCCCAGAAGGACATCTGACCCCAGGGCAACACGTAGCCCATAAAGGCGGTGCCCATCATCATCAGGTAAATGAGCATCCCGATGATCCAGGTGATCTCGCGCGGGGCTTTGTAAGACCCGTAATAGAGGCCCCGGAAGATGTGGGCATAAACCGCGATAAAGAAGAGCGACGCGCCGTTCTGATGCATGTACCGCAGCATGTACCCGCCGTTCACGTTGCGCATGATGTGCTCAACCGAAGAGAATGCCATATCGACATGCGGTGTGTAATGCATCACCAGCACGATCCCGGTGACGATTTGCAGCACCAGGCAGAAGGTCAGCACAATGCCCCAGATCCACATCCAGTTGAGGTTCTTCGGGGTCGGGATCATCAATGTGTCGTAAAGCAAGCCCACGATGGGCAGGCGCGAGGCCAGCCACTTCTCGCCGTTTGACTTCGGTTCGTAGTGGTCGTGAGGAATTCCAGCCATCAGATGTCTCCCTTAACCCAGTTTGATCGTGGTTTCATCCACGAATTCTGCGACCGGCACCAGCAGGTTGGTCGGTGCCGGACCCTTGCGGATACGCCCGGAGGTGTCGTAGTGCGAGCCGTGGCAGGGGCAGAACCAGCCGCCGAAATCGCCCGCATCGCCCAGCGGCACGCAACCGAGGTGCGTACAGACCCCGACCATCACCAGCCACTCACCGGTCTCGTCAAGGGCGCGGTTTTCGTCGGAAGCATCGGCGTCGGCACTCAGGTTGTTGTTCTCCGCGCCCTGGTCAGGAAGTTCGCTCAGGTCGACTTCGCGTGCGGCAGATATTTCCTCTTCCGTGCGGCGACGGACGAAAACGGGTTTGCCAAGCCATTTGACGGTCAGCTGCGTGCCCGGTTCGACATCACTCACATCCACGCGGATCGACGCCAGCGCGCGCACATCTGCGGAGGGGTTCATCTGGTGGACCAGGGGCCAGACGGCCGCACCAGCGGTGACAGCGCCAGCACCGGCAGTCGCGTAGTAAAGGAAATCCCTCCGGGTGCCTTCGTGATCTTCTGCGTGGGACACGGGTGTACTCCATTTCCGGGGCCGGCGGGCGGCCAAAAGACATATTGGCCGCGAAAACCGCAGCCTTACTCATGCGGGTATGTAGCGCTGTGCTGACGCGCAGTCCAGTGATCAAACGCGCGCAAACCGTCGCAGGCATGCCCAGAATTTGCGATTTCTACGCGTATCCTGCGTCGAAATCGTTAATCGCTGCCAGTTTTTAGCCAGCCGGCGGTATCGTTGCCTGCATCGAGGCGCGCGAATCGAACCCTGCGTGCCAATTGGCCAATGCCTCATTGCCCGCGCGCCAGTTGCGCGCCCCGTGTCGAAACTCCACGTAGGATAACGCGCAAGCGACCGAAATATGGCCGATATCCATCGGCCCGGACAAATGGCTGATCCAGCGGGCATTCAGAACGGAAATCGCCCGCGACACCTTCGCCCACTGCGCTTCGATCCAGTCGCCATATTGCATTTCCTCAGGGCGCAGGCGGGCCTCATAGGCCATGGAAACAGCGCAATCCATGATGCCGTCACCCGTCGCTTCCAATGTCAGCGTTTCCCACCGAGACGTCCCGGAGGGATACATATTCCCCCCGAAGAGATCGTTCAGATACGCCGTTATCACCCGGCTGTCGTAAAGGGTGGTCCCATTGTCGCGCACAAGCGCAGGTATCTTTGCCAGCGGATTGCTGGCGGCAAGCCCTTCATCCGTTGCAAAGGCGGTCGAGGTGACACCCACAAGCTCAACATCGGCTGCCCTGTCGAGTTCATGCAGCAATACAACGACTTTACGAACGAAAGGAGAGGCGGGAGAATGAAACAGTTTCATGGGAATGTCCTTTCATGATCTGCCGCGACCCTAGCAGAGCTATTCGTCGTGTCTATCAGCCCCGCGCATCAGGGCTGCGAGGACTTTGAGATCAGTACCCTGACCATAAGCTTCGACGTGATCGGCCGCCTTCAGTCGCACATCCGAAGGCTTGTTCTGGTTCAATTTCCAGGTCCCATCAACTGCCGTGACAGTCATGCGGCACGGCACAATCGCCCGCATCATCCTGTCCATCACACCTGCGGACATCTTCGACGGGGCCCAGGGTGTCTTGGGCAGCAGCCGGTCCTCGAAAAACGCTGACTGCCTGTCCAGCAACCCGTGCAATTCATCCTGCGGGCGCAGTTCCAGCGTGCCGGTCAGATGCACGGCGACATAATTCCAGGTCGGCACCTGATCGATGATGCCGTACCAGTCTGGCGACACGTAGCTGTCCGGGCCGGAGACGGCGACGCGCGCGGACAAAGGCCCCGCCTTCAGGGCCCGCGCGATCGGATTGGATCGCAGCAGGTGTAACCACAAGGTCTTTCCATCCGCATCCAGGAGAAACGGAATGTGGGACAACCAAGGCGCTTCTGCGCCGCTGACGGCCAGAACGCCAAAGGCACGCTCTCTTGCGTACTCAAGGTTGGTGTTGTCGTCCTGGGTGTGAAAAGCCGGATTTGGATGCATCGTTTTGCTTTCGGAACGGGGTGACTTTCCTCTTGCAGGCTTTGATGCGCCTTGGCAAGCTGTGGCCATTCTCAGGGCGGGGTGTAATTCCCCACCGGCGGTATGCAGGCGCTTGATCTGCGAGCCCGCGAGCGGCCTCATGCGAGGTGTCCAGCAGATCTGGTGAAATGCCAGAGCCGACGGTCATAGTCCGGATGAAAGAGAATGCGGATGCACGCGGGGCAAGCCCCGTGCGCAATCGTGATCGCCTTGGGTGGACGTGTCTGAGCACAAGGAGATCATTATGACACACACCCGTTTCGCCTTCGTCAAAGCGCAGTGGCACGCCGATATCGTGGACCGCGCGTTCGAGGGGTTTACGCAGACGATCCCTGTCAGTCAGGTGGATGTCTTTGACGTGCCCGGGGCCTTCGAGATGCCTTTGATGGCCCGTGATCTGGCAGCTTGCGGAAGATACCACGCGGTTGTCTGCGCAGCCTTTGTTGTGGATGGCGGCATCTACCGCCATGATTTCGTGGCGCAATCTGTCGTAGACGGGTTAATGCGTGCAGGTCTGGAGACCGGCATCCCGGTGCTTTCGGTCTCCCTGACACCACATCATTACCAGGACACCGACCATCACAACACCATCTACCGGGCGCATTTCATCACCAAGGGACAAGAGGCGGCTGCCGCAGCGCTCGGTATTCTCAAGGCGCGGGAAGGCTTGCAGGCGAAAGCGGCCTAACCCAGATAAGCCTGTAATGCCGGCGGCGGGTTCTCCAAAAGGGCCGCCGCCGGTTGCGGGGCCGCCGCGCGCCCGCCTTCGACGAATATCACGTCATCTGCGATGCGCCGCACGTCCTGCGGGTCATGCGTCACCATCAACAATGTCGCATTGGCTTCGTCGCTCAGGTCATGCACCAGATCAAGCATTTCGTGGCGCAACGCCGGACCCAGCGCGGCAAAGGGTTCATCAAGCAGGATCACCGGCCGATCCTGTACAAGAACGCGGGCCAAGGCCGCGCGGCTTTGCTGACCCCCGGATAATTCCCCCGGCTTCCGGTCGCCCATCCCGTGCAATCCGACGCGCTCCAGCGCTTTTGCCACGCGTGCGTGATCCTCCGGCGAGAGCTTCAGATCGGGCCGGATGCCCAGGCCGATGTTGCGGGCGATGCTGAGATGCGGGAACAGGTTGTTGTCCTGGAAGAGCATGGCAATGGGTCGCTGACCCGGTTTGGCCTCGGTGATCTCGGCGTCCCGATACCAGAGCTTGCCACCTGCAAGTGGCAGAAAGCCCCCGATCGCCCCCAACAACGTGGATTTCCCCGCGCCGGATGGTCCGATAACCGCTGTTTTCCGGCCGGGCGTGACCCGAAAATCAGCTTTCAGCAAGAAGTCGCCCTGCGCAATGGTGATCTTTTCAAGCCTCAGCACGCCAGCGGCCTCCCTTGTCACAAATCCAGAAGAGGGCGAGCGCCATGGCGAGCAGAAGCAGCGCGGCACCGGCGGCTGCTTCTGTGCGGTAAGCGCCCATCAGGCGATACATCTGCAAAGGCAGCGTCGCGCGATCAGGATCGGCAAACAGCGCGATGACCCCCAGATCACCAACTGACAACGCTCCGGTCAAACCGGCAGTAAACCCGATCTGCGCACGCAGGCGTGGCAGGACAAGCCAGCGCCACGCGGACCAGCCCTGCAACCCCAGCGAACGTGACAACCGGTCATAGGTCGTCAGAACCTCGCGCGTCGGCGGAACGAGGATGCGCAGGGCAAAAGGCAGCGCCATCAGGGCATTGATCAGGGCCGTCACCAGCAAGGCCAAGGGGACAGGGTCCGTGACCGGATTGATCAGAATGAACCAACCGGTGCCGATCATCAGGGGCGAGGCTGAAAGACCGATAAGGCCAATCGCCTCGGCTCCACCTGCCCGGCGCGTACTGATCCACCCGGCCATGGGCAAGGCGATGGACAACAGCACCGCGACACTCAAAACCGCGACACCCAGGGAATTGCCGGCTGTTTTCCAAACACTCAGGGGCATCAGCGCCAAACCCGGGACACCAGCCAGCACGATTGCGCCCAGCGGCACCAGCAGGAAGGCACTGCCAAGAAAAATGACGCCCGCGTCCATCATCGATTGCAGGCCGGGTTGTGCGTCCCACCGGCGCATCTCACGATCAAGACCGGCGCTGAGAGAGAAATTCGGGATGATCCAAAGCGCGACCAGGGCAGCACCACCGGCCAGAACCAGTTGAATGAATGACAACAACGCTGCCCGCGCCAAGTCGAAGTCAAACCGGAACGCCTGATAGATCGCCAACTCGATGGTTGTCGCCCGCGGGCCACCCCCGAGGGTCAGCGCCACCGCGAAACTGGTGAGACAAATTACGAAAACCAGCGCGGCGGCACCGGGCACGACCTGCAAAAGCAAAGGGGTTTCCAACGTGCGACGCACCATTTTCGGCGGCAGGTTCAGTTGCGCGGCGAGCCGGAAACGCTCTGCCGGAATGCTCTGCCAGCCTTGCAGCAACAGGCGCGTGGCCAGCGGCAGGTTGAAGAAAACATGCGCCAGAACAACGCCGTGCAGCCCGTAGATCGACAGCGTCGGCAGGCCTGCGACCTGCAAGAGCGCGTTGACCCAGCCGGACCGTCCAAAGACCGTCAGCAACCCCAGAACCGCAACGATCACCGGCAGGATGAAAGGCGCGCCCAGAAGTGTGATCAGAAAACCACGCCCGAAAAACCGGCGGCGCGCCAGTGCCCGCGCCAGAGGGATGGCGCAGGCAACGGAAAGGATCGCTGAAAGCGCGGCCTGCAACACGGTAAAGCGAATCGCGGCCCATTCGGCTGGCCCGATACCGCGTCCGACCTCGGCGCGCAGCCCGATGCCCAGAAAGGCCAGCAGGACCGCCGCGACGACAAAGCCGCCGGCGACCATCCCCGTTTTTCCAACTATTGGCTGAGCGCGCTGCGCCATGTCTCGATCGCTTGCGCCTGCAGTGCCGCGGCCTCTTCCTCGGAATAGAAAAGCACCTTCTCCGGCAGCGCGAGTTCATCCCAGCCATCAGGCCACTGATCTTTCGGCAGCGCGGATGGCAGCGACCAGTTGGCGGTCGGGATCATCTGCTGGAAATCCTGGCTGAGCACGTAAGCCATGAATGCATCCGCCAGTTCCGGTTCTTCAGTCTTGGCAATTTTACCGACGGTTTCGACCATGAAGTAATGACCTTCCGGGAAGATCGCGGCTTTCTTGGTGAAATCTTCCTCGGCGAACATGTGGTAGGCAGGCGAGGTCGTGTAGCTCAGCACCATATCAACCTCACCATCGGTGAACATGCCGTAGCTTGCGGACCAGTCCTTCGTCACCGTCAGGATTTTAGGCGCCAGCTTCTGCCAGACCTCCGAGGCCTTCTCGCCATAAACGGCCTCCACCCAGAGCACCAGCGCCAGACCCGAGATCGACGTGCGGGGGTCCTGAATGACCAGTTTCACATCGTCGGGCATCGCCAGCAGCGCGTCAAAGCTGGCGGGTGGCGCGTCCATGGTAGTCTCGTTGTAGATGAATGCCGTGTGCCCGTAGTTGAAGGGCAGAAAAGTGTCATCGGTCCACTCAATCGGTAGCGTCAGCTCGCTGTTGTCCTGTCCGTGCGGCGCAAAAAGGCCGGTTGCGCGGGCCTTGGCAGTGACGTCGGATGTCAGCCCGATCACGACATCGGCTTTGGTGCGCTGACCCTCCAACAACAGGCGCGGCAGCAGATCGCCCGTGGCAAATTGCAGATCGCAGCCGCAGGTCTCTTCGAAACCCGCTTCGATTTTCGGGCCCGGGCCCCATTCGGACGTGAAATAGTCGCCCGCGTATACGGTCAGCACCGGGGTGTCGGCCCCGGCCTGAGTGGCCAATAGCAGGCTGGTAGCAAGTAGAGTTCTTCGCATGATCAGTCCTTTCAAATGCGACGAACGGATGAGAGGATGATCAGCTCACCTTCCCTCCGCCGGTCTTAACCGGTTCAGGTTCTACGGGTCCGCGATTGTTCGCATCTCAGCCGGAAAGGCCCCCCGAGGTAGCCTCAGACGTAATGCGGCGTTGCAGGATTGGCAAGCGATAAGCTCTTGAGGCGACAGGCATGCACCGCTAAGCACCGGGAACAAAGGAGCTTGTGCGATGTCGATGAACAGCTTTGGCCATCTTTTCCGCGTCACGACCTGGGGGGAGAGCCACGGACCCGCCCTTGGGGCGACCGTAGACGGCTGCCCGCCTGGTGTTGCGATTGACGAAGCGATGATCCAGCAATGGATGGATAAACGCAAACCCGGCCAGAACAAATACACCACGCAGCGCCGCGAAGCGGATGAGGTGAAAATCCTTTCCGGTACATTCGAGGGTGTGACAACGGGCACACCGGTCCAGTTGCTGATCGAAAACACCGATCAGCGTTCGAAAGATTACGGTGACATCAAGGACAAGTTCCGCCCGGGCCATGCCGACATCACCTACTATCAGAAGTACGGTATCCGTGACTATCGCGGCGGTGGCAGGTCGAGTGCCCGCGAAACCGCGGCGCGGGTTGCAGCTGGTGGTCTGGCCCGCGCGGCCATTCAGACCATGGCACCGGGTGTCGAGATCAAGGGCTACATGACCCAGATGGGCCCGCATCAGATCGACCGCGCCCATTTCGAGTGGGAGCAGATCGACGCAAACCCCTTCTGGGTTCCGGACGCGAAGGCCGCGGAAGACTGGGCCGGCTATCTCGACGGGTTGCGCAAGTCCGGCAGCTCCGTCGGCGCGATCATCGAGGTGGTTGCACGCGGCGTGCCCGCCGGTCTGGGCGCGCCTGTCTACGGAAAACTGGACACCGATCTGGCGGCCGCGATGATGAGTATCAATGCGGTCAAGGGCGTGGAGATCGGCGAGGGCATGTCCGCGGCCATGCTGACCGGTGAGTTGAACGCCGATGAAATTACCATGGGACCGGACGGGCCGGAGTATTCTTCCAACCACGCGGGCGGCATATTGGGCGGCATCAGCACCGGGCAGGACATCGTGGTCCGCTTTGCGGTCAAACCGACCTCCAGCATTCTGACCACACGCCGCACGATCACCAAGTCAGGCGAAGACACCGAGATCATCACAAAGGGGCGTCATGATCCGTGCGTCGGCATTCGCGCCGTACCGGTAGGCGAGGCGATGATGGCCTGCGTCCTGCTGGATCACATGCTTCTGCATCGCGGCCAGGTCGGCGAGAACCGGGGTCACATCAGCTAGGGGCTGTGCATACCGAGTAGATGGGCGACACCGTCGATGCTCTGCTCGACGATGCCCAGCGGCATGCGGGACCGCGCCAATACCCGCAGTCCGATGTATTGCGTCAGCAGCGTGTTTGCCAGCACGCGGCGGTCATCCTGGGGCAAGGTGGCATGCGTTGGCGATGCTCTCAGGGCCGTCTCCAAACCGTCGCGGATACCGGCCATGCCCTTGTTGACGGCGGCGGCGATATCAGGGTCGGACATTTCAAACCCCGCGGCCGCCGAACACAGCAGACAGCCACGCGTATCCCCTGCGGCAACTGCGGCAGAAAGAGCCCCGAACAAGCTCAGGATTCTGTCGCGCCCATCGGGCACGGACGTGTCCGACAACCGAGACTTCGCCGCGCCGACTGCCTCTTCCTCGTAATGCGCCAGCACCAGCAGAAAGAGGTTCTTCTTATCCTTGAAGGCCTTGTAGAGGCTGCCGCGTGTCAAACCCATTCCATCGAGAAGATCCGGCAGGGAGGCCTCCTGATAGCCTTTCTCCCAAAAGACATTCGTGGCCTTCTTGATCGCCACTTCTGTATCGAACTCTCGGGGCCGCGCCATTTTCATCTCCTCGTGATGGCTCCAACATAGTTCGGGACCGATTGTTACACAACTCACGCAGACGTGTATTGTACTACTTGGTTCCAAACAGTAGTTTTACGGCATCACTCGACGCAACCGCCTGAAATCAGAAAGACAGATACAATGAAAATCCTTCTCAATGCCTTCCTTGCCCTTGGCCTGACAGTCCTTGCCACTTTCGGCGCAACCGCCGGGACATCCGGCAGCTTCATCGGGAAAAGCAACCACATCACCACCGGTGGCGTAACAATCGTAAAGAACGCCGATGGCACAGCAACCGTCACGCTGGACGAAAACTTTTCTCTCGATGGTGCGCCTGACCCGCGCGTGGCCTTCGGCAAGGACGGCAGCTATGCACCGGAAGCCGACCTTGGCGAACTGAAGAACCTCAACGGCAAACAGGTCTACACCGTACCGGCATCGGTAAACATCGATGACTACAACGAAGTCTACATCTGGTGTCTGAAATTCTCGGTTCCGCTTGGCGTCGCAGCCCTGAACTGAGAGTAACGGAAGATCAGGCGCGACATCCCTTGCGCGCTTGATCTTTCCTTTCCGCGGGCGCAAGAGGTGCCCATGGCCCAAGACCTGACCCAACACCGACCGGGCCGCGCAATTGCTCTGAAGCTCTGCGCGGTCTTTCTGTTCATGGTGATGGCCGCGATCATCAAGCATGTCTCGGGCAAGGTACCACCGGGCGAAGCGGTTTTCTTCCGCTCGCTCTGCGCGATGCCGGTCATCCTGTTGTGGCTCTGGCAGCGGGGGCAGTTGCGCCAGGGGCTGATCCCGTCAAACCTCATGGGACACGTCTGGCGCGGCGTTTTCGGCACCACGGCCATGGGGCTGACCTTCGCCGGCCTTGGTTTGTTGCCGTTGCCGGAAGTCACCGCGATCGGCTACGCCTCGCCGATGTTCACCGTCCTTTTCGCCGCGCTGTTCCTGGGAGAGAGGGTTCGCATCTTCCGACTGTCAGCCGTCGCCCTCGGTCTGATCGGCGTAATGATCGTAATGGCCCCGCGCCTGAGTGTCGGCGCCGATGACATATCGCAAGCCGCAACGCTGGGGGCGGTGATGGTACTGATCGCCTCGATCCTGCGCGCCATGGTGCAGATCCAGGTTCGTCGGCTGGTGAAAACCGACCACACGGCAGCAATCGTCTTTTACTTCTCTGCCACCGCAACCTGCATTGCGCTTTTGTCAGCGCCAATCAGCTGGGTGGTCGACCATCCTTCGTTTGTCTGGGTCCGGCCCGACACCGCCATTGTGATGTGGCTGATCACCGCCGGCCTGGTGGGTGGGGTCGCGCAGATCATGGTGACCTCTTCTTACCGCTTCGGCGGCGCGTCCATGCTGGCTCCTTTCGACTATGCCTCCATGATCTTTGCCAGCATCATTGGCTACGTGGCCTTCGACGAGGTCCCCACGGGTCCGATTGTCATTGGCGCAAGCCTTGTCATCGCGGGCGGAGTGCTGATCATTTGGCGGGAACGCCAATTGGGGCTGGACCGCAGCAAATCAAAGCCCAATATGCCACCCTCAGGTGCCCCTTAATCGCAGGACGAAACAATGAGCGACGCAGAGACCCACAAGGAAGAGATGAAAAAGGTTCAGGCCAAGCACCGCGCCAAGGTGGCAGAGGCCAAGGATCCGGAAAAAGGTCTGGTTCTGGTTCATACCGGCAACGGCAAGGGCAAATCCTCCAGCGCCTTCGGTGTTGTCGTGCGCGCGCTGGGGTGGAAACAGACCGTCGGCGTGGTGCAGTTCATCAAGGGGAAATGGATCACGGGCGAGCGCCGGTTCTTTGACAAGCTGGGCGACGTCACATGGCACACGATGGGCGAAGGCTTTACCTGGGACACGCAGGACAAGGACCGCGACATCGCGGCGGCGGAGGCGGCCTTTGAAAAAGCAGTGGAAATGATGGAAAGCGGCGACTTTGACCTTGTCGTTCTGGACGAGATCAACATTGCCCTGCGCTATGATTACCTCGACATCTCAAAGGTCATCGAAGGCCTGAAAGGTCGTCACAAACGCACCGGGGTCATCCTCACGGGCCGCAATGCAAAACCGGAATTGATGGAATTCGCGGATCTGGTCACCGAGATGACCGAAGTAAAGCACCCCTACAAAGCGGGTATCAAGGCGCAGCGCGGCATGGATTTCTAACACGCAGGCTGCGGCTAGCGTTCCATCGCCGGGCTGCCCTGCTGCAATGCATCGCGGATCGCATCACGGACCTTTTCACGTGTACCGGGATCGAGCGCGCCAAGATCGAGCGTCAGCCTGCCGTTGTCATCAACACCTTGAATCGCGGTAACCGGCGACGCTTCGGCAAGGCTTTTGACATGGTAGGGGACAATCTCTCGCGCAATGCCCTTGAAATGCACGGGCTCTGACGCGGTCGCCTCGACGATGTCGCGCACATGTGCATAGGTCTCGTAGCTCAGGACGATACCGCCCGGCTCGGCGATGCTCTCCAGCCGCGCGGCAAGGTTCGCCTCAGCGCCAATGATCGTGTAATCCATCCGCGCATCGGAGCCGAAATTACCCACATTGCAATAACCGGTATTGATGCCCATGCGGGCCTTGAACGGATGCTCCAGCCCCTTGAGCTGCCACACGGTTCCGAGGTCTGCCAGACGCTGCTGCATCGCAAGCGCCATCCGCACACAGGCGCGGGCGTCTTCTGCCGTGCCCTTCGTTTCCGGATCACCGAAAAATGCGACAATCGCATCTCCGATGAACTTGTCGATCGTGGCGCCATGCGCCTCGGCAATGGCCGACATCTCGGTAAAATACTCGTTCAACAGGTCGGTCAGTTCCTCGGGCTGCATGCGTTCGGTCGTTGCCGTGAAATCCTTGATGTCGGAAAAGAAGACCGTCAGCTTCTTGCGCTCGGTCGAGATCGTGCTGTCCTTTTCGCCCGAAAAAATCGAGCGGTAGACCTGCGGGGACAGGTATTTCGAGATCTTCATGGAAATGCCGGCGAGGAATTCGTTGTTCGCCGCAAGTTCCGCATTCATCTTGCTGAAACGCCCTGCCAACCGGAATTGTATGGCCGCGAAAAGCAGTCCGATGGTGCCAGCCACGCCGAAGTACAAAAGCAGCCACTTGAAGGACCAGATGTTGAGCGCCACGGGTTGGCGCACCGTCACGGTCTGCAAGGCGCGCACGTCACCGACTTCCCAATCCTTCTTGGGGCTTTCAAGATGCGAGTTGTGGCAGTTCACACATGATCCGGACATGACCACAGGCGTGGCCAGCGTGATTTTCCGGTCCCAGATGTTGCCGGTCGACTGAATGATGTTCGCAGGCGGATTGGGGCTGTCACGAAACGTGTCCAGCGCCGCCTGCTCAAACGCATCCAGCGCATGAGGTGGTCTGTTCTTGAAGGTGTAATCGGATACAAAGCGGTAATCGACGTCGCCTTCGGCGGCGCCAATCGCCGCACCCAGTTCCAGCGACAGGGTGGCGGGGATCGGGATGGCGCCCGTCACGTCGAGATAGTTGTGCAGCGCCTGTGTTTTTTCATCCGTGCTGACAACACGGCCAACCACATTCGTCGCGTAATACGACCTGACACTGCTGATCACACCGTTGAGACTGCCTGCCTGCCGCTTGAGGTTTTCATCCGACAGGTTTTTCAGATCGAGCCATATGGCAATCGGCAGCCCGATCAGGGCAACCACAACCATGACGATGAGAAATGACGGCCTCTTAACAAAAAACAGCCCCAACCGTTCCATTGACACACTCTCCCTACCCAACCCGAGGATAGGGGCTTTTAGCAGGTTCCCAAAGGTCAATCTGTGAGCAAGATCACTCAGAAATGACGGCAGAGCCTCAAATGCAACATGCCGCCCGGGAACGAGCGGCATGTTCGGGACAGGTCAGACCCGCACCGTAACTGGTTAGATGCTTGCCCCTTTCGGATCCAGCGTCACCGCGTAAAGCTCTGTATCTGCACGGTCCATCAGACGCACGGTCATCTGCTCGGTCTGCCCGTCGATATCCACCAGGCCAAAGAACTGAAGACCCATCGACGGCGGCAGATTGATGCCCTGCTCCTTGCTGGGTGCCTTGACGTATCTGACCTCCGGGCCAAACGTTGCATCCAGCGGGTTCGGACCAAAGGTGCCCGCATGCAACGGGCCGGAGACGAACTCCCAGAACGGGTCGAAATCCTGGAACTGTGCCTTCTCCGGGTCGTAGAAATGGGCGGCCGTGTAATGCACGTCTGCCGTAAACCACACCGTGTTGTCGATGCGGGCGGTCTTGATGAACCGCAGCAGCTCCGCAATCTCCAGCTCACGCCCCCTTGCCGCGCCATCGTCGCCGTTGCTGACCGCCTCCTGCCCGCCGCCGACAACCAGCCCGATTGGCATGTCGCTTGCGATCACTTTCCACGTGGCCCGCGACTGGGTCAGCGCGCGCTTCAGCCATTCCACCTGTTCCATGCCGAGAATGCGGGAGGCATCTGTCAGCGTCTCCTGCATGTTTTCGGAATTCGGCCCCCGGTAGCTGCGCATGTCGAGGAAGAAGACATCCAGCATCGGACCATAGTTGATCTTGCGGTAGACCCGCGAGGGCTCGGAGGGCGTGATGCGCAGTGGTGTCATTTCGTGAAACGCACGGGTGGCGCGCGCCTGCAGCACATGTACGGATTTTTCGGAATAGCGCTCATCATCCATCAGGCTGCGCGAGGATGACCAGTTGTTTACAACCTCGTGGTCGTCCCACTGCATGAAGCAGGGCACCGCCGCGTTCAGGGCGCGCACATTCTCGTCGAGCATGTTGTATTTCCACTGGCCACGGAACTCATTGAGCGTTTCGGCGACTTTGCGTTTTTCATCAGGCAGCACCGCGTTTTTCCAGATGGTGCCGTCTTTCAGAGCGACCTCGTCCTCCATCGGTCCGTCCGCATAGACCGTATCTCCGGAATGGATGAAGAAATCGGGGCGGTGCGTCGCCATCGTTGCATAGGTCGCCATACCCTCGTCATCGATGCCCCAGCCCTGACCCGCAGTGTCGCCGGACCATGCAAAGCGGATATCGCGCCGGGCCGTTGGCGCTGTTCGAAACTGGCCGATGATCGGCTCCGACACCGCGTTGATGTCCGACAGGTCGGCGGCCACGAAGCGGTAAAAGATATCCTGGTCGGAGGGCAGGCCATCGACAAGACGCTTCAGCGTCAGGTCGCTGGCGGGCAGCGCGTCCATCGACGCCAGTTTGCGCGCGTTCGCGAAACTCTCGGTGGTGGAGACCTCCATGCTGATACGCGCGGGACGGTCCACGCGCGTCCAGATCATGCCGGACGTGGTGTCCACATCGCCCGACTGCACCCCATGCGTAAAGACCGGGCGGTCGGCGGCTCGGCTAAGGCCCGGCATGGCAAGGCTGGCGGCAAAGGCGGTCGAGCCTGCAAGAACGGCGCGGCGGGTCGGGCGGATAAGACGTGTCACGGGTGGGATTCTCCATGTTGCGGTTGGCTACCGCAGCAGGAGACACGCAAACTGTAACGCCACGCTCACACCCGTGTAACGAGAAATGGAAGCTTTTGTGACAGGCAGGAGATCCCGCCTGTCCCGGACAGCGTCAGCTGCGCACAAGCTTTTCATAGCTTTCCGCGATCTCGCGGGTCAGGCTGCCGACGTCAAAGTTATAGTCGCCGATCTGGCCCACTGGTGTGACTTCCGCCGCTGTGCCGGTCAGCCAGCACTGCTCGAACCCTTCCAGTTCTTCCGGCATGATGTGGCGCTCGTGGACCTTGACCTGCCGGTCTTTCAACATGCCCACCACGGTCTGACGGGTGATCCCGTTGAGAAAGCAATCCGGGTCGGGCGTGTGCACCTCACCGTCCTTGACGAAGAAGATGTTTGCACCGGTGGCCTCGGCCACGTAGCCGCGGTAGTCGAACATCATCGCGTCAGAGCAGCCCTTGGCCTCTGCCGCATGTTTCGACATCGTGCAGATCATGTAGAGACCTGCCGCCTTGGCATGGCTCGGGATGGTCTCCGGGCTCGGGCGCTTCCACTTGGAGATGTCGAGCTTCGCGCCCTTCATCTTTGCATCGCCGTAATATGCCCCCCATTCCCAGGCCGCAATCGCCAGATGCACCGGGTTTCGCGCGGAGGCGACCCCCATATCCTCGCCCGCGCCACGCCAGGCAATCGCACGGACATATGCGTCCTGCAGGCCGCTGGCCGCCAGCACCTCGACCTTCGCCGCCTCGATCTCGTCCACGGTGTAGGGGATCTCAAAGTCGATCATCTGCGCCGACCGGATCAACCGTTCGGAGTGTTCGCGGCTTTTGAAAATCTTGCCGTTATACGCCCGCTCGCCCTCGAAGACCGAAGAGGCGTAGTGCATTGCGTGGGTCAGAATATGGACGTTGGCCTCGCGCCATTCGACCGTTTGGCCATTCATCCAGATCTTGCCATCGCGATCATTGTAAGCGCCTGCCATCGTCTTTCCTTCCCGGGTTCGCAGTAAACTTTTCAATTATTGCGCTGGATACGTCCGATACGGACATAAAGTTGCGCAAAAGATGCGATTCGATAGCCCTTCGCCCTTGGAATGTCAACAACACTGACATATACTGATCACAGTTGAATGATGGTATTTTGAGGCGGGGCCATGGCAGACGGGCGGACAGCATCAGCCCAAAGCGGTGAAAACCTTCTGTTTTTGACCGATGAACAATTGCGGCAGGGGATCGAGGCGATGTTTTTTGCCTACCGCGGGTTCACAGCCGATCCGGACCGCATCCTGTCGGATCTGGCCTACGGCCGGGCACATCACCGGGCCGTCCACTTCATCAATCGAGCCCCCGGCACGACCGTCAACAACCTTCTCAACATCCTCGGCGTCACGAAGCAATCGCTCAACCGTGTCTTGCGCACCCTGATAGAGGATGGTCTGGTTGAAAGCAAAGTCGGTAAAGTGGATAAACGCGAAAGGCATCTGTTCCTGACGGAAGAGGGTCAGGCCTTGGAACAGAAATTGTCAAACGCCCAGCGGGCGCGGATGCGGATGGCGTTCCGAGATGCCGGACCAGAAGCGGTCGCAGGGTTTCGCACGGTGTTGGAGGCGATGATGGACGGGGATATGCGCTTTGCGTACACGCGGCTTAGGGACAGCGGCACATGAATGACTTTGACGCCCATCTGCTGATTGTAGATGATGATGAGCGCATTCGCACATTGCTGCAGAAGTTCCTGATGCGGAATGGGTTTCTGGTCACGGCTGCGCGTGACGCAGCACATGCCCGCCGCATCCTGTCAGGTCTGGATTTCGATCTGATCGTCCTTGATGTCATGATGCCCGGCGAAGACGGTCTGGCCCTGACCAAATCGCTGCGCGAGACACGGGCCGTGCCCATCCTTCTTCTGACGGCAAAGGGTGAAACCGGTAATCGGATCGAAGGGCTGGAGGCCGGCGCTGACGATTATCTGGCGAAACCGTTTGAACCCAAGGAGCTGTTGCTGCGCATCAATGCGATCCTGCGCCGCATGCCCGAAGCGCCGATCGACCAGACCGCTCCCAAGGTGCTGACGCTGGGGACCATTCGCTATGACATGGAACGCGGCGAGATGTGGCAAGGCGAAGACCTCGTGCGCCTCACCGCGACCGAGATGCAGTTGATGAAGATATTCTCGGCCAGCTGCAATGAACCCATCAGCCGGGCCAAGCTGGTCGAAGAGCTGGGGCGTGATCGCGGGCAGGCGCAGGAGCGCGCTGTCGATGTTCAGATCACCCGCCTGCGCCGCAAGATCGAGGAAGACCCCAAACAGCCCCGTTACCTGCAAACCGTGCGGGGGGCCGGGTACATGCTGGCCCCGGAATAGACCGGCACATTCACCTCCCCCTGACAATCGGGCGCTCTGGCAACGCGGGCCCAAGAGCGCTAAGGTCCGGGCACGTTTTTAAGACAGGATATCGGCGCGATGACGGACACCCCCGTAGATGACATGAGTTTCGAGCAGGCCATGGCGGAGCTTGAAAAAGTGCTGGGCCAGCTGGAACGCGGTGACGTGGCGCTGGACGAAAGCATTGCGCTTTACGAACGGGGCGCCGCTTTGAAAGCCCGCTGCGAGACCAAGCTGAAGGAAGCGGAGGAAAAAGTCGCCGCGATCACGCTTGACGGTGACGGCTCTCCAACGGGCACAAAGCCGGTCGAAGGGCTCTGACCATGTTTGCCGACCGTCTGAGCGCCTGCGCTCGGGCCATTCAACATCACCTTGATCTGGTGCTTGGCGCTTTGGATGACGTGCCGGTCGTTCGGGCCATGGCCCATGCGACCCATGGCGGCAAACGACTGCGTGGATTTCTGGTATTGGAAAGCGCGCGGCTGCACGCGGTTGAGGCCAGCCGCGCGATCTGGCCCGCAGCCGCCATCGAGGCGCTGCATGCCTATTCACTGGTTCATGACGATTTGCCCTGCATGGACGATGACGACCTGCGACGCGGCCTGCCAACCGTGCACAGGAAATGGGACGAGGCCACAGCCGTCCTTGCAGGCGATGCGCTTCAGACACTCGCCTTTGAACTGGTCAGCCATGAAGAGACCAGCCCGGACGCGCGCGTGCGCGCCGATCTTGCCCTCCGGCTGGCCCGCGCCGGCGGGGTGCAGGGCATGGTGCTGGGGCAAGCGCTGGATATCGCGGCCGAGACCACGCAAAACCCGCTGACCCTTGATCAAATCACCGCCCTGCAGCGGGGCAAGACCGGGGCGCTGATCGAATGGTCGGCAACCGCAGGTGCCTGTATGGCCGGCGCCGACACCACCGCGCTGCAAACCTATGCCCGCGCATTGGGGCTGGCCTTTCAGATCGCGGATGACGTGCTTGACGTGACGGGCGACAGTGCGACCGTGGGCAAAGCTGTCGGCAAGGATGCGGATGCCGGCAAAGCCACCTTCGTATCCCTGCTGGGGCTGGAGGCCGCCCGGGCGCGCGCCGCCGATCTGGTCGAGGAAGCCTGCGACAGCCTGGGGGGTTACGGAAACCGCGCCGACACCTTAAAAGAAGCTGCGCGCTTCGTTGTGACCCGCGCGCATTGAGAGATCGAACATGACATCAGACAGACCTGACACGCCCTTGCTGGATACCATCCACCGGCCTGCCGATATGAAGCAACTGTCCGACCGTCAGCTGACCCAATTGGCGCATGAACTGCGGTCCGAAACGGTCTCTGCCGTTTCCGTGACGGGTGGGCATCTTGGCGCGGGTCTGGGCGTGGTGGAACTGACCGTCGCCCTGCATGCGGTATTCGATACACCGCGCGACAAGATCATCTGGGACGTGGGTCACCAGTGCTATCCGCACAAGATCCTGACGGAACGTCGGGACCGCATTCGCACCCTGCGCATGAAGGACGGGTTGAGCGGCTTCACCAAACGCAGCGAATCGCCCTACGATCCGTTTGGCGCGGCGCATAGCTCCACCTCCATCTCCGCTGCGCTGGGGTTCGCGGTGGCGCGTGATCTCGGCGGTGTGGTGCCCGAAGGTCTGGGCGACGCCGTTGCGGTGATCGGCGATGGTTCGATGAGCGCAGGCATGGCATACGAGGCGATGAACAATGCGGGCCATCTGAAAAAGCGCCTCATCGTCATCCTGAATGATAACGACATGTCCATTGCCCCGCCGGTGGGCGCGATGTCGACTTACCTCAGCCGCCTTTATGCCGAGGAACCGTTTCAGGATTTCAAGGCCGCCGCGAAAGGCGCGGTCAGCCTGCTGCCGGAACCGTTCCGCGAAGGGGCCAAGCGCGCCAAGGATATCCTCAAGGGCATGGCGGTTGGCGGAACCCTCTTCGAACAGCTGGGCTTTTCCTACCTGGGGCCGATTGACGGCCACGACATGGACCAGCTTCTGCCGGTGCTGCGCACGGTCAAGGCACGCGCAACGGGTCCGATCCTGATCCACGTTCTGACGAAAAAGGGCAAGGGCTACGAACCGGCCGAAACCGCGCGCGACAAGGGCCACGCGACCGCCAAGTTCGATGTCATCACCGGAGAGCAGAAGAAAGCCCCCTCCAACGCCCCGAGCTACACCCGCGTCTTTGCAGACAGCCTGCTGCAGGAAGCCGCCGAAGACGACAAGATCTGCGCCATCACGGCGGCGATGCCCGATGGCACCGGGCTCAACCTCTTTGCCGAGCGCTACCCCAGCCGCTGTTTTGACGTGGGCATTGCGGAACAGCATGGCGTCACCTTCTCAGCCGGGCTTGCGGCGGGCGGCATGAAGCCCTTCTGCGCGCTCTATTCGACCTTTTTGCAACGCGGTTACGATCAGGTGGTGCATGACGTGGCCATTCAACGCTTGCCCGTGCGCTTCGCAATCGACCGCGCGGGCCTTGTAGGCGCCGATGGGGCGACCCATGCCGGGGCCTTTGACATCGCCTATCTTGCCAATCTGCCGGGTTTCGTCGTGATGGCCGCCGCCGACGAGGCCGAGCTTAAACACATGGTCGCCACCGCCGCTGCCCATGATGAGGGGCCCATCGCCTTCCGCTTTCCGCGTGGCGAAGGCCAGGGCGTGGAGATGCCCGAGCGTGGCACGCCTCTGGAGATCGGCAAGGGGCGGATCATCTCGAAAGGGGCACGGGTTGCGATCCTGTCCTTTGGGACCCGGCTTGCCGAGGTGGCAAAGGCGGCCGAGGCGCTCTCGGCAAGGGGCATCACGCCAACGGTGGCCGATGCACGTTTCGCCAAGCCGCTTGACCGAGATATGATCCTGACTCTGGCGGCGGATCACGAAGCGCTGATCACCATCGAGGAAGGGGCGGTAGGCGGGTTCGGCAGCCACGTCGCGCAGTTACTGGCAGAAGAAGGTGTGTTCGACAGCGGTCTGAAGTATCGCTCCATGGTGTTGCCGGACATCTTCATCGATCAGGCCAGCCCGGCGGATATGTATGCCGTGGCCGGGATGAATGCCGCCGATATCGAAAGCAAGGTTCTCGGCGTGCTCGGGGTCGCCCAGATCGGCGAGGCACGGGCGTGACAGAATGCCCATGCAGCGCTCTGAAGCGGAGGTGAGAGGGGGCGGAAAAGCTCAGTCTCCGGGCAAAGCAGTCATTGATGCTTGTCCAGATGCCAGACTTGCTCGACCGGGTATCTCTGGGCCCATGCCGCCGGAACTGCACCCCGTACTCCGGTCGCCCCATCCGGCGCGAAGATCTCCTGATACCTGCTGACGGTAAATCCGATGTCGGCAAATAACGCCATCCAGGCGGAAATCGTGAGGTTGAAGCACACGCCGCTTGGTTCGACTTCGACCTTGGTCCAATCCGCGCCCCACATGCCAAGATAGGGCCGATGCAGGGTCATGTCGCAGGGTGAACCGTCGGCGGGTGAACACACGAGCGCCATGGGATGGTTCCCAAGAAATACCAGCCGCCCTCCCGGACGCAGCAAGCGCCATGCTTCGCGCAACCACATGTCCGGCGGGCACCAGATTGCCGCACCGTATTCGGAAATCGCGAAGTCGAACGACGCATCGGGCAAGCCGATTTCCTCGGCATTTCCTTCAATGAAGGTGATGTCCGCCCCGTTGTGCACCGCCAGTCGGCGTGCGGTTTCCAACTGACCGGGTGAGACATCGATTGCGGTAACGCGCGCGCCGCGCCGCGCCATCCAGCCGGAGACATATGCTGTCCCGCATCCAAGTTCGATGGCATCCTGGCCCGTCATATCCGTCGGGAGCAATTTCAAGGACGCCTCGGAGTTGCCCCAGTTGCCCCATTCGGGGGTCTCGGCGCGCCAGAGGCGTTCGCCGACGGTCACCCAATTGACGGCATCGGCATCCCAGATGTCCCGGTTTACAGAAACGTAATCGCGTATCACCGCCCATTCTCCGGCCAATCAGACGCTCCGGCTATATCACAGTTTGCTGGCGGCCCCACAGCGCAAATCACGTGGCCCTTACCGGCACACCAGATCTGCTCGGGGTTGGGGCGATATCCTGCGGGAGCACCGGCACCTATTCCCTTCCAACGCGCCGCAAGCTGCGGTTGTTATGGCTCAGCCGCGTCCTTCATGGCCTGCAATCCCGCTCTGTAATCGGGGTATTTCAGCACGATACCCAGCTCTTTCTTGATCCGATCGTTTCGTACTTTCTTGCTTTCGGCGTAGAAACTGCGCGCCATCGGCGTCATCTCGGCGGTCTCGAAATCCACGGCGGGCGGCAGTGGCAGCCCCAACAGTTCAGCGGCATAGGCAATCACATCCTGCGGCGGTGCGGGGTCGTCATCGCACAGGTTGTAGACCGCGCCGGGGTTCGGTTGCGCAATCGACGCTTCCAGCACCTGCGCGATGTCGTCGACGTGAATGCGCGAAAAGACCTGCCCCTTCTTTATGATCCGGCGTGCGGTGCCCTTGCGCACCTTGGCAAAAGGTCCACGCCCCGGCCCGTAGATGCCGGCGAGCCGAAAAATATGCAGTTTCAGCCCTGCGATTGCCTGCCATTCAGCCTCCGCCGCGACCCGCGCCTGACCGCGCCTGGTTGACGGGGCAAGGGGGGATGCCTCGTCCACCCAACCGCCCTGGTGATCGCCGTAAACGCCGGTGGTGGACAGATACCCGACCCAGCCAAGATGCGGCGCCGCAGCCGCAATGTGATCGCGCAGTACGCGCAGCGTCGGGTCACCGTCTGCGTCCGGCCCAGCCGATACGAGCAGCGCATCGGCCTGCGCAAGCGCCGGCCCCAAATCGGACCCCGGCCAGATCAGCGGCTCGACCCCCGTGGCCACGATCTCCGCGGCCTTGTCTTCACTGCGGGTGGTGCCGATCACGCGCCAGCCCTGCGGCAGCAGGCGCTTGGCCAGCGCCCGGGCGCTGAAACCGTGACCAATGGAAAGGAGTGTCTGCGTCATGACACCAAGGTGGACGGACAAGCGCGCGGACGCAAGGCCCGCACCCGGTTGGGGGCTATCGGCCCTTCCACACCGGATCACGTTTCTCGGCAAAGGCGCGCGCGCCCTCCAGCTGATCTTCGGAGGCGTAAAGCCGATCCACCGTTTCCAGCTGGCGCTTGGTGATCCGGTTCATGCTGTCCTGAAACTTGGCATCCTCGGCGTCGCGCACGATTTCCTTGATCGCCGCGTAGACAAGCGGCGGGCCGGAGGCCAGCAGTTCCGCCAAGGCCCAGGCGCGTTCCATCAACTCTGCTGACGGCAAAATTTCATTGACCAGCCCCCATCCTTTGGCCTCTTTCGCATCGAACCAGCGCCCGGTCAGCAAGAGCTCCATCGCGACGTGGTAGGGGATCCGCTTGGGCAGCTTGACCGATGCCGCATCCGCGACAGTGCCCGACCGGATTTCAGGCAAGGCAAATGTTGCATGTTCCGCCGCAAGGATCATGTCCGCACTCAACGCCAGTTCCAGCCCCCCGCCGCAGGCGATCCCGTTGACGGCGGCAATCACCGGCTTGTTCATCGCCCGCAACTCCTGCAACCCACCAAAACCACCGACACCGTAGTCGCCATCGACCGCATCGCCATCCGCGGCCGCCTTCAAATCCCAGCCGGGGCAAAAAAACTTGTCGCCGCCGCCTGTCACGATGGCAACGCGCAAGTCCGGATCGTCGCGAAACCCCGCAAACACATCGCCCATGATCCGCGAGGTCTGCAGGTCGATGGCATTGGCCTTGGGCCTGTCGAGCGTGACCTGCAGAACAGCGCCCTTCCGGGTGGTTTTGATCGGGTCCATCTGGCTCTCCTTACGGTTTATCATCCGCGGCAATCAGTATCAGCGCATCTGCTGCTATGGCCCCGGTTGGCGTGCACATCAGCGGGTTGATCTCAGCTTCCGCGATCCGGTCATGATGTGCAATGACACATGCCTGCAGCGCCATGGTTGCCTCGACAATCGCGTCGATGCTCGCGGCGGGTTTGCCACGGTACCCTGTCAGCAGCGGGTAGGTTTTCAACCGGGTCAGCGCCGCGCGTACATCCGCCCCGGTGACCGGCAGAAGCAGCGACGTGCTGTCCTGCCAGAGCTCCGTTAGCACGCCGCCCGTCCCCAGGGTCAGCACGAAACCATGGGCCGGGTCACGGGCCACGCCAAGCAGCAGCTCCGCAACCGCGCTCTGCACCATCTCTTCGACCAGAAAGCTCTTTGCGTCGATGCGTTGCGCGGCTTGTGCCAGATCGGTGTGTGACAGGTTCAGATGCACCGCATCCGCCTCTGACTTATGCGCAAGGCCCTGCCCCTTCAGAACCAGCGGGGCGCTCAGGTCATCCGCGCGGGAGAACTGGCCCGTGTCGGCGACAACCACATGTCGCGGAATATCGACACCGTGGTCCCGCAACAGCGCCTTGGCCGCCGCTTCGCTGAGCAGCGCGGCGGCACGGTCAGTACCGGGTGCAAGCGGTGGCACGGGTTGTGGCGGTTGCAGAGCGGCTGCCGACTCGGCAGCCAGCATCGCTTCCCGCAGCCCGCAAATCGGCGTGACCCCGGCGGCCATAAGCGCGGCGCTGACCTCCGGCGGCATGAGCTCCGGCAGAGTGGCAACCACGGCGACGGGCCGACCGGCGATGTGACGCACGGCAATGGCGGCCTCCGTCGCCGCTGACCAGTCACCGGCATCGGTATGGGGGTAATCGACGACCAGAATCAGCAGACCGATGTGAGATGCCGCCATCGGCATCCAGGCGGCGGTCATCTTGGCAACGTCGCCCCAGATATAGGTGTGATAATCCAGCGGGTTGGACAGGGCGACCCGAGGACCCAACGCCCCGGACAATGCCGTTTTCTGCGCCTCTTCCAGCGGGGGGAAATGCACGCCCATCCCTCGCGCAGTATCCGCCGCCAAACTGGCCTCGCCCCCCGAACAGCTGATGCAGGACAGGGCTGGCATCTCCAGCGGGCCGTTACAATGCAGCAGTTTCAGCGTTTCCAGAAAGCTCGGCAGGTCGTGCAGCCGCGCAATACCCAACCTTTGCATCAGCGCGTCGGCCCCGGCATCGCTCCCCGCCAGCGAGGCCGTATGAGATACCGTCGCGCGCTGCGCCTGATCCGATGCACCCACTTTCAGCGCCACCAGAGGGACGCCTTTTTCATACGCCCTGAGCGCCAGCGCGTGCCACCCGGCAGTATCGCCGAACCCTTCGACATGCAGGCCGATCACGGTAATGCGCGGATCCTCCAGCAGCGCCATTGCGATTTCGGCCTGGCTGGTCTGGGCCATGTTCCCGCAGGCCGCGATGAAAGCGATGGGCAAGCCGCGCAACTGCATGGTCAGGTTGATCGCGATGTTGGAGCTTTGCGTGAGGATCGCGACACCCCCCGACACCCGGTTGCACCCGTGTTGATCAGGCCACAGAAGCGCGGCATCCATCGCATTGATGAAACCATAGCAATTGGGCCCGAGGATCGGCATCGCACCGGCGGCAGCAACAAGCGTCGCCTGCAGATCGCGCGCGCCCGGATCTTCGGACGATGCCTCGGAGAACCCGGATGCAAAACACACAGCGCCGCCTGCCCCCATGGCCGACAGCCGGCGCACGGTGTCAACCGTGGCGGTGCGGTTCACCCCGATAAACGCGGCATCAGGGACGTCGGGCAGATCGTCCGGGTCGGCGACCGCTGGCACGCCATCGATGCTGATGCCGCGCGGATGCACCAGATGGATGCGCCCGGCAAAGCCCATTTTATGCGCCTGCCGGATCACCTGCCGGCACCACGCGCCGCCGCCGATCACAGCGACTGACCGTGGCTGAAACAGGCGCGACAGGTCTTTGCCCATGGTCGGTTCAGGCGCCCAGAGCGCGCAAAAGGTCGCGGCTGATGATGTGACGTTGTATCTCGCTGGTGCCGTCCCAGATACGTTCCACCCGCGCGTCGCGCCAGAACCGCTCCAGCGGATAGTCATCCATCAGGCCCATGCCGCCATGTATCTGGATCGCCGCATCGGTCACCCGCGCCAGCATTTCGGAGGCATAGAGCTTGGCACTGGCAATCTCGCGGTTCGCGGGCAACCCCTTGTCCAGCCGGTCCGCACTTGCCAGCGTCAGCAGGTCCGCCGCGTCGATTTCCGTGATCATGTTGGCCAGTTGGAAACTCACGCCCTGAAACTTGCCGATCTTCTGGCCAAACTGTTCCCGCTCGGCAGCATAGGTCAGCGCATAGTTAAAGACCCGGCGCGCGCGTCCCACGGACATGGTGGCGACGGTGATCCGCGTGGCATAAAGCCAGGTGTTCATCACCTCGAAGCCGCCATCGACCTCGCCCAGCACCTGCGCATCCGGCAAGCGGCAATCGTCGAAATCGAGGATCATGTTCTTGTACCCCCGGTGGCTGACGGATTTGTAACCGTCCCGGATGGTGAACCCCGGCGTGCCACGATCAACCAGAAAGGCGGTGATGCGTTTCTTGGGGCCCTTATCGGTCTGGTCCTCGCCCGTTGCGATGAAGACAATGATGAAATCCGCGTGTTCGGCACCGGAGATGAAATGCTTGGTGCCATTGACCACCCAATCGCCACCCTCGCGATGGGCCGCACATTTCATGCCCCGCACGTCTGAACCCGCACCCGGTTCGGTCATCGCCAGCGCGTCCATCCGCTCGCCCCGCACGGCGGGCATCAGGTAGCGCTCCACCTGATCCCCTTCGCAGGCCATCAGGATGTTTTGCGGGCGGCCAAAGAAGTGGTTGAGCGCCATCGAGCCGCGCCCCAGTTCCCGTTCCACCAGCGCGAATTCCAGATGGTTCAGCCCGGCGCAACCAACGCTTTCAGGAAAGTTACACGCGTAAAACCCCAACGCCAGTGTCTTGCGCTTTATCTCCTGTGCAATCTCCTGTGGCACCTCCCCGGTGCGCTCGACCAGCTCTTCATGCGGATAGATCTCCTTTTCCACGAAGGCGCGGACCGTGTCCGCGATCATGTGATGTTCGTCACTCAACCCGTAGTTCATGTATACATCTGCTTCTTGCGCGCACGCGTTTCATCCGTGGCCGTGGCCGAACCGTCATGGTAGCTGCCGAACCAGCGGTCCCACGGCATCTCGACCGTGCCGTAGTTGCATTCGAAATAGCGGTGGTGCAGTTGGTGGAAAAACACCCCGGCCTTGGCCTGCCGCTTGTCGCCCACGATGATCTCTTCGAACCCGGAATGCGAAAACACCGGGTGTGTCGACTGCACGTAACCATGGAAGAGCACATGCAGCGGGTGGCTCGGCACCACGAGGTGAATGAGGAAATTCGTGTAAAAAAGCACATGCTCGACCGGATGCATCGAGATACCCGACCACGGCCCCACATTGACGTTCCGGTGATGCAGGGCATGCGCCACATTATAAAGCGGCGGCCAGTGCAGCGCGCGGTGAATCCAGTAAAAATGAAAGCTCGACCAGATCGGGATCAGCACGAAAAACGCAACGAACCAGACCGGGTTGCCGGGAAAGAGCAGCGTGGGCGCATAGCCGTTGGCCATTGCCCAGAACACCCCCACCTGCGCGGCGGTCCAGAGCGTGATACCGCTGGCGATATGCCAGAACATGTTGTCGTGGACCTGATTGCCGAAGGTAAAGGTGCCGTTATCGCGCGCCTGATCGCGCGGGTCGTATTTCGTCTGGGTGCCCTGGCCCTTGCGCATGATCAACCAGTAGTGCAGCGTGCCGGCGCAAATCACCTGCGGCACCAGATTGGCAAGCCAGACCTTTGCAACCCATCCCCAGCCCAGCACCTGCATCTCCGCCAGTTCCGGCAGGATCAGAAAATAAGCCGCCACGGCAATGACAAAACATAAGGTGGTGGTCGATATTTCCAGCCAAAAGGCCGCGTACCAGCGAAAGATGGCGCGTGGCTTCGGCGGCCATTGAAACAGCGGATTCTGCGCCAGCGGAACCTGCGGGCGGAAATTCCAGCGGCCCGCCTCGCGCGCTTCGGCATCACTGGGCATAGGTCGATCCCTCCGCGTCCAGAACGGCCTTGAGCTCCGCCAGATGACGGGCATCCTGTTCGGGATATTCTTCCAGTTCCCGCGCGGTTTTTTCCGCCACCTCGTCCGGCAAGACACGCAGCGGCTGACCGGTCTGCAACGCCATGATGTAGGTCATGCAGGCCCGCTCGAAATAGTAGAGACGGTTGAACGTATCCGCGACGGTATCACCGATGATCATGATCCCGTGGTTCCCCATGATCATGACCTTCTTTTTCGGGTCATCGAACAATTGCGCGCAACGCTCCCCCTCTTCCTCGAAGGCAAGACCGCCGTAGTTCTCGTCAATCACATAGCGATTGAAGAAGGTGCAGGCGTTCTGGTCCACGGGCGGCAGACGGCTGTCCGCCAGCGCTGCCAAGGCCGTGGCGTAGGGCGAATGTACATGCATCGCACAGCGTGCATGGGCGCAATGGCGGTGCAATCCGCCGTGCAATCCCCAGGCCGTGGGGTCGGGCGCATCCGGGCCCTCCAGCGCCTTGGGATCATTGGCATCGACAACAATCAGGTCGGACGCCTTGATGCGCGAAAAATGCATCTGGTTGGGGTTCATCAGAAACCTCGTTCCGTCCTCGTTGATCGCAAGGCTGAAATGGTTGGCAACGGCTTCATGCATGTTCAGCCGCACCGTCCAGCGAAAGGCGGCGGCAAGGTCCACACGGTCCTGCCAGTTCTCCATATTCGGGCGCAAATCAGTCACGGGCATCCGGCACTCCTCCAATGATCGGGGATATGACAACACCCAACTGTCTTGCTTGACCAACGAAAAAAACGTAAGCCGTCCATAAGTTCAACTTATGCATTGGTTATAATGGCTGACTTGCCGCCTCTGAACTGGTTGCGCGCCTTCGAAGCGTCGGCCCGAAACCTGAGCTTCACGGGGGCTGCCCGTGATCTGAACATGACTCAGAGCGCGGTGAGCCAGCAGATCAAGTCTCTCGAAGCCTTCCTGGGGCGCCCGCTTTTTCACCGACGCCCGCGGGCGCTGGAGCTGACCCAGACCGGCATCAGCTACCTGCCCGTCGTGCGCGATGCGTTCCGTACGTTGGCGCATGGTACGCGGGCGCTGACCCGGAACGAAGGGGATGTCCTGCAGGTGCAGTGCAATCTCACCTTCGCGATCCAGTGGCTCGCCCCGCGCCTGCCCCGGTTCCGGCGCGCGCATCCCGAGGTCCAGATCAATATCTCGACCGAGCTTTGGGAAGCCCGTGACATGGCGGAGGGCGCGGATGTTGAAATCCGCTATTCACTGCGCCCCTCCGACCAGGTGCATGCAGAGCTTCTGGCGACCGATCACTACTATCCCGTCTGCGCGCCCGGCTATCCCGTCACGCTGGAGACCCTGGCCCGGCAGCCGCTTTATGATTGCTCCAACATGATGGGCACCTGGGCCGTCTGGGCGGAGGAGCAGGCCCTGCCGTGGCCCGACCCGATTGTGACCTACGCCACGACGTATTCAATCGCCCTGTCGGTGGCGCTGACCGGCGGCGGCATGGCGCTGGGGCATGACGCGATCACGCGCGGCCTGATCGAGGCCGGACACCTCATCGCGCCTTTTGCCCACCGTGCGCCAATGCAGGAAGCCTACTACCTGATCCGGTCGCCGCGCGCCCAGACCATGCCCGCTGCCGAAGCCTTCACCCAATGGTTCAAGTCGGAACTGAAGGCTTTCTACAATGGTCGGCTGGGAACCCAAGCGTAGCCGTCGTCGCACAGGATATAGGCTTCGCGCAGGCCATGGGGTTTGTCAGTCGGGGGTTGCAGGATCATTGCGCCAAGCGAGTCCGCCCTGGCGACGGCGGCATCGGGGTCGGTGTCGTAAAGCCGGACCTCGATACCGGCGCCACGGGGCGGGTTTTCCGGCAGGATGCTCAGCAGGGGGTTCGCGTGATATGTCCCGTCGCCGTGCAGTTGAAAGACCTCGTCGCCGTAGGTCACAATCGCGAAATCATCACTTAACCGGTGGATACCCATATCAAACAAGACCTCCAGAAAGGCGCTTGTCGCGCGGACATCACGCACCAGCAGGTTCAGTCCGATCCCGCGCAAGGACTTGCCGAAATCCTCTGCCGACACTTTTTCGTAGTCCATCACGCGTCCTCCCCGCTTGAACATCCCCAAAACCCGTGGCACCTAGGGACATGACGCATGCATCTTTTCCCTCATGGCCCGATTCCGCAGCTGACCTGATCGCCGTCGCCACCGGGCGCGGCGCGGCCGACACCGTGATCAAAGGCGGCAAATGGGTCAATGTCCATACCCGGGAAGTTCTGGATGGCCATGACATCGCCATTGTTGCGGGTCGGATTGCCTGTGTTGTGACGGATGCACGCCACTGCACCGGACCGGACACGCAGATCATCGAGGCCGAGGGCCGCTACATGATCCCGGGCCTCTGTGACGGCCACATGCATATCGAATCGGGGATGCTGACCCCGGCAGAGTTTGCCCGCGCGGTCATTCCCCATGGCACCACCTCGATGTTCACCGACCCACATGAAATCGCCAATGTGCTGGGGCTGGAAGGTGTGCGCATGATGCATGACGAGGCCCTGATGCAGCCGGTCAACATCTTCACGCAAATGCCCTCCTGCGCGCCGTCGGCCCCGGGGATGGAGACAACGGGTTTCGAGATCACGGCGGAAGACGTGGCCGAGGCAATGGGCTGGCCCGGGATCATCGGGCTGGGCGAGATGATGAATTTCCCCGGCGTGTCGACTGCCGACCCCAAGATGCTGGCCGAGATGGCCGCAACGCAGCGCGCCGGTAAAACCGTAGGCGGGCACTATGCCTCCCCGGATCTTGGCCCGGCCTTCGCTGGCTATGTCGCAGGGGGGCCGGCGGATGATCACGAAGGCACCTGCGAGGCCGATGCCATCGCCCGGATGCGTCAGGGGATGCGGTCAATGATCCGGTTGGGGTCGGCGTGGTACGACGTAGAAACCCAAATCACCGCGATCACGGAAAAAGGTCTCGATCCGCGCAATATGATCCTGTGCACCGATGACTGCCACTCCGGCACGCTGGTCAACGACGGCCATATGAACCGCGTGGTGCGCCAAGCGATCGACTGTGGTTGCGACCCTGTCGTGGCCCTGCAGATGGCCACGATCAACACCGCCACGCATTTCGGGCTGGAGCGCGAGATCGGCTCACTGACACCGGGCAGGCGCGCGGATGTTGTCCTCACATCCGATCTCAAATCGCTTCCGATTGAAACGGTCATCGCGCGGGGGCGGATCGTGGCCGAAAACGGCACCTGCCTCGTGGATTGCCCGCATTACAACTGGCCGGCCAAGGCCCGGCAAACCGTGCACATGGGCAAAACCCTGACCGCGGAAGACTTTGCCATTCCCGCCCCCAAAGGGGCCAACGCGGTACGTGCAAACGTCATTGGCGTCGTTGAAAATCAGGCGCCCACAAAGGCGCTGCAATTCGAACTGCCGGTGACGGAAGGCCGGGTGCAGCCCACTGGAGAAGTCTGCCAGATTGCCCTTGTCGAACGTCACCGCGCCACCGGCTCGGTAACAAACGCCTTTGTCTCCGGCTTTGGCTACGAAGGTCCCATGGCGATGGCTTCCACCGTGGCACACGACAGTCACCACATGATCGTGGTCGGCACGGATGCAGAACATATGGCGATGGCCGCCAACCGTCTTGGCGACGTCGGCGGCGGCATCGTGATCTTCAAGGATGGGGCCGAACTTGCCCTGGTCGAATTGCCCATTGCGGGCCTGATGTCGGACAGCCCCGCCGCGCGCGTCGCTGCCAAGGCGGACAGGATGATGCAGGCCATGCGGGACTGCGGCTGCACCCTCAACAACGCTTACATGCAGCATTCGCTGCTCGCCCTCGTGGTGATCCCCGAGCTACGCATCTCCGACCTTGGATTGGTGGATGTGCGCAGCTTTGACTTCATTCCAGTAATTGAGCCTCTTTCATGACAAATATCCAGACGCCGGACGTCCCCGCAACCGAAGAATTCCACGACGCGAAGGCCGCCGTTGCAAGGCTGGAACAGCTTTATGCCCAAGCCACAGAATTCCTGTGCAAGCACTTCATCACTGCCATGCAGGATGGCGCGCCGGCGTCCCGCGTGCGCGCATTCTACCCCGAGGTGCTGTTTAAAACCTCCACCTTTGCACAGGTCGATACCCGCCTCAGCTATGGCCATGTATCGGCCCCCGGCAGTTTCCGAGCCACCATCACGCGGCCCGATCTGTTCCGCAGCTACCTGACCCAGCAGATTGCCCTGCTGATCGAGAATCACGACCAGCCGGTCAGCATTGGCGCCTCCGCGACCCCGATGCCGGTGCATTTCGCGGTGGCCAATGACGCCAGCATCACCGTGCCGCAGGAAGGGGCTGCCGAATTCACCCTGCGCGACTTTTTCGACGTGCCCGACCTGTCGACAACGAATGATGACATCGTGAATGGCACCTATGTCTCCCCGGATGATGTCGGCCCGCTGGCCCCCTTCACGGCGCAACGGGTCGATTATTCGCTGGCGCGCCTCTCGCATTACACCGCCACCGATGCGGGACATTTTCAGAACCACGTGCTCTTTACCAACTACCAGTTCTATGTCTCCGAGTTCGAAGCCTACGCCCGCGAGCAGCTGGATAACCCCGCGTCCGGCTACACCGCCTTCGTGTCCACCGACAATGCCACCATCACGTCCGGGGACGCGCCGCTGCCCGACGCGGTGAAGACACCGCAGATGCCCACCTATCACCTGAAGCGCGAGGATGGCTCGGGCATCACGCTGGTGAACATCGGCGTCGGGCCGTCGAACGCCAAGACCGCGACCGATCACATCGCCGTTTTGCGCCCGCACGCGTGGCTGATGGTCGGACACTGCGCCGGTCTGCGCAACTCACAGGCCCTGGGAGATTTCGTGCTGGCCCACGCGTACTTGCGCGAGGATCACGTGCTCGACGACGATCTGCCGGTCTGGGTGCCGATCCCGGCGCTGGCGGAAATCCAGATCGCGCTGGAACAGGCGGTGGCGCAGGTCACCGCGCTGGAAGGCTACGAGCTCAAGCGCATCATGCGGACGGGCACGGTGGCCACCATCGACAACCGCAACTGGGAACTGCGCGACCAGTCCGGCCCGGTGCAGCGGCTCAGCCAGTCGCGCGCCGTCGCCCTTGATATGGAAAGCGCCACGATCGCCGCAAACGGCTACCGGTTCCGGGTCCCCTACGGCACGCTGCTGTGTGTGTCCGACAAGCCGCTGCATGGCGAATTGAAGCTGCCCGGCATGGCCTCTGACTTCTATAAAACGCAAGTGGCACGGCATCTGATGATCGGAATTCACGCGATGGAGCGCTTGCGCACGATGCCGCTGGAACGTATCCACAGTCGGAAATTGCGTTCCTTTGAGGAGACTGCCTTCCTCTGAGGCGTCAAAACCCAAGAAAATAGGTTAATTTTGCATGTTTTTCCTTGCAAACCTCTACTAATCGTTGTGTTCATACACAACATCCGGGTAGATTTCGGAAATGAGGCCCAACTGTTCGGGCAGCGAAGGAGAACAAGAACATGGCAAAACCAATGACAAAGACCCAGCTCGTCGCGGCACTGGCCGACGAAATGGATACGGACAAGAAATCCGCAGGTGCTGCGCTCGAAGCCGTCTGCAACCTGATCACGCGGGAAGTTTCCGGCGGCGGCGCTGTCACCCTGCCCGGCGTTGGCAAGATCTACTGCCGTGAACGCCCCGAGCGCATGGTGCGCAACCCTGCCACCGGTGAGCAATTCAAAAAAGACGCGGACAAGGTGGTCAAGATGACCATCGCCAAAGCGCTCAAGGACAGCGTGAACGGCTAACCGCCGCTTGCGTCAGACTTCAAAGGGTCGCCTTCGGGCGGCCCTTTTTTCTTGCGGGGCGGGATCGGCGCGCGAGACCTACCCCAGCTGGTCAATGGACGAGATCACCCGGCCCACCAGCCCGTAGTCGATGGCTTCCTGCGTTGTCAGCCAGAAATCGCGCCCGGTATCCTCGGCGATCTTTTCCGGGGTCTGGCCGGTCGCCTCCGCAAACAGCTTGTGGAACCGCGCACGCATGATCCGGATCTGCTCGGCCTGGATCATCATGTCGGTGGCCTGCCCGCCGATCCCGCCGCGCGGTTCATGCAGCAAAAAGCGCGTGTTTGGCAGGCAATAACGGTTCTCCGCCGCCGCGCCGACAAAGATCAGGGCACCGGCGCTCGCCACCCACCCCGATCCGATCGTGCGCACCTTGGGTCGGATGAACTTGGTGACATCATGCACCATATCCCCGCTTTCGACATGTCCGCCGGGCGAGGAGATATAAAGGTTGATCGGATCGTCGCTTTCTTCGGCCAGCGCCAGCATATGCGTTACCGTGCTATGGGCCAGCTTGTCGGTGATCTCTCCCGTGATGATCACGTTACGGCTTTTGAAAAACAGCGCTTCAATGCGCCCGTCACCGGTCTTCTCCGGGGCCTTGCTGGTGTCGTCGAGCATCTTTTCGGACATGACGTGTCTCCGTAAGTTAAACCTATGCGGGAAGTTTAGACAGCTCGACAGGATTGTCCATCGCCCGTCTCCGGCGCAGAGGACAAAGCCCGCACCGACACCTTGCCCTTGGCCGCGAATTGAGAAATGGTCGCGCGGCACGACCGGTCAGAAAGGCTCCCATGGACATCCGCGCAATCCTCGCTGGGCTCGCCTTCGCCATGATGTGGTCCTCGGCCTTCACCTCGGCGCGCATCATCGTGGCAGATGCCTCGCCCCTGGCGGCGCTGACCCTGCGCTATCTCTGCTCTGGCCTGCTGGGCGTTGCGATCGCGCGCGCTTTGGGCCAGTCGTGGCACCTGACTCCTGCACAATGGCGCGCCACCATCGTGTTCGGCATCTTGCAGAATGCCGTCTATCTCGGGCTCAATTTCGTGGCGATGCAGACCATTCAGGCCTCGGTCGCCGCGATCATCGCCTCGACGATGCCGCTGCTGGTGGCGCTTGCTGGATGGGCGTTTCTGGGCGAACGCCTGAAACCGCTGACCACCGCCGGATTGGTTGCGGGCGTGATCGGCGTCGCCCTGATCATGGGATCGCGGATCACCGGCGGGGTTGATCTCTTTGGCCTCATGCTCTGCGGGATCGGAGTCGTCGCGCTCACGATTGCCACGCTGTCGGTGCGCGGGGCAACATCCGGCGGCAACTTCCTGATGATCGTCGGGCTGCAGATGCTGGTCGGTTGCGCGGCACTGGCCCTCGCCACCGCGCTTTTTGAAACCCCGCGCGTGTCGCCCAGCTGGCCGCTGGCGCTGGCCTTTCTATATACCACGCTTGTGCCGGGGCTGGCCGCAACCTTCGTGTGGTTCTGGCTGGTTAACCGCATCGGCGCGACACGGGCGGCGACGTTTCATTTCCTCAATCCCTTTTTGGGCGTGGCGGTCGCGGCGCTGCTGCTGGGCGAAGCCCTCGGGGGGCAGGATGTGCTCGGCGTGGCGATCATCACCCTTGGCATTCTGGCCGTCCAGCTGTCGCGCCAGTCGAAAAGCTAGTTTCTGCTATCCAGCGGCAAGTATTTATGGCTAGGCTCAGGGTCAGCCACCCCTGACCAGACCCGGCAGACCACCAGATGACTCCGCCAGACGCGCCCAAACTATACGCCTTCGTATTGATCCCCGGTTATTCGCAGCTGGGCTTTGCCTGCGCGCTCGAAGCCCTGAGCCTTGCCAACCGCAACCCCTCGGGCAAAAGCTATTACCGGTGGCGGTTGCTGAGTGAGACAGGCGCGCCGGTGCCCGCCTACAATGGTGTTACAACGGCCGTGGACGGCCCGCTGACGGAACTGGCGCGCGATGAGACGATCGTGGTTTGCGCGGGCGAGGATGTCGGCAACATGGTCAGCCGGAAGCTGATAAACTGGCTGCGGCGCGAAGTCCGCCGTGGCATGGATTTCGGAGCCCTGTCGTCGGGCACATACGTGCTGGCGCTTGCCGGGCTGATCACCGGCAAGCGCGTCACCACGCATTGGGAGTATCGCGCCGCGCTGACAGAGGTCCTGCCCGATGTGATCATGGATGACGCGATTTTTGCCATCGACGGGCGGGTATTTACCACTGCCGGCGGTGCCGCTTCGATGGATATGATGCTGGAGCGGATCAAATCAGACTACGGGGCCACCCTGGCGACATGGGTGGCGGATCAGATGGTCTATACCGACCCGCGGATGCCCGACCATGCCCAGCGCACGGTGCTGCAGGCGCGCGCGCAGGTGCGCAATTCCAAGCTCGCCACGGCGATGCAGATCATGCAAAACAACATCGAGGACCCGCTGACGCCCGATGAAATCTCGCAGATCGTCGGCCTGTCGACGCGGCAGCTCGAACGGCTCTTTGCAAAATACGTGGGCCTGTCGCCCAAGCGGCACTACCTTCGGCTGCGGCTGGAAAAGGCGCGGGATCTGCTGCGGCAAACCGACTTCTCGGTCACCGATGTCTGCGTGGCCTGCGGTTTCAAATCGTTATCGCATTTCTCCAAGAGTTACCGCACAGCCTATGGCATCAGCCCCGGGCTTGAAGGGGGCAACAGCAAGCTCGTATGGCGCGGCGGCGTCTAGGGATCACGCCTTTCGAAAGACCGCGATCACCCCCTGATCATCCTTGTGATCACCCGTGGCACCGGGGCCGTAAATTGGCAACTGAACAGTTTCGAACCCGGTAATGGCCGGTGACAGGGCCGCGAACTTCCCGGCAAACCCGCGCGTGTCATAGTGCTCCGTTTTGATGGTCAGAACAAACAGGGCGCAAGGTGCCGCGACACGCAACAGCTCATCCAGCGCTTCCGGCCCGACATGACCATGCGTGAAGGTGCCTGAACTCACGACGGCATTGTAGCTGCCGGTGGCAAAGGGGAGCGGTGCCGTCAGATCCCCTTCGATAGTCCGCCGGTAAAACCCCTTGGAGCGCGCCACCGCCAGCATCTCGGCAGACAGATCGAAGGCGTCTATGTCACATGCCCGCCTGCGCAGGATTTCTCCGGCCACCAGCCCGGTCCCCGCGCCTGCGTCCAGCACCGGGCCGTCGCCGCCATGTCCGTCAAACAGGCGTGCCACATGCCCGGGCATGAGAAAATCCATCTCCTGCGCAAAGGTAGCGTCATAGGTCTCTGCCCAGCCTGCGTAAAGCGCGCGATTGTCATCGGGCGTCTCAAGCGCATAGGCAGTGTCAAGGTCGGGTTTTTCTTCGCGCATCGCCATGCTCCCATTTGCCGGGAGCCTAGCGCCATACCGGCTATTTCAGCAAACGTTCAATCGCCCGGGTCACCTTGGCGGACTGCGGTTTCGTCGCGGCGCCCCATGTCTCCACCACGTCTCCGTCAGGGGCGATCAGCACCTTGTTGAAGTTCCAGCGCGGCGTGAAACCGGTCTCCGCAGCGACCTCCCGGTAGAAGGGATGCGCCCTGGCGCCCTTTACCGGCGTGATATCCGTCATCGGCAGATCAAGCGCAAAATTCAAGTCGCAGAATTCCTTGACCTCCGCCGCGCTCGCCAGTTCCTGGTTGAAGTCATCCGACGGCACCGCCAGGACAACCAGACCCCGATCCCGGTAGGTATCGTAAAGCGCCTGCAAACCGTCGTACTGGCCGGTAAACCCGCATTGCGAGGCGGTATTCACCACCAGCACGGGCTGGCCGGCCCAATCGCCCGTGTTCAGCGTGCCCCCGTCAATGGAGGCAAACGTATGGGCGGAAATGCCAGCGAGCGCCGCCTGCGCGCTCACCAGGCTGAAGATCAATGCGATCAGGGTTTTCACAGCTCTCTCCTTATGGCCTCTTCTTCGATTTAGGGCGATTGTGCTCAAAGACACGTGAACGGCGTCAGAATAGTTTCCCCTTTCATTCGCCGGGCTTTGTCCCATTTAATATGGAAAGGTCAAAAGGAGTGGATCATGCCCAAATACGAGAAGTCCGAAGAGGCGATCTCCAAACTGTCGCTGGAGCAATTCCGCGTCACCCAGCAGAACGGCACAGAACGGCCCGGCACCGGCGCGCTGCTTGGGAACAAGGAGCCGGGGATCTATGTCGATATCGTGTCCGGAGAGCCGCTCTTCGCCTCCGCGGATAAATACGATTCCGGGTGCGGCTGGCCCAGCTTTACCAAGCCGATCGAGCCTGCGCATGTGACCGAGCTGCGGGATGCTTCCCTGGGGATGATCCGCACCGAAGTCCGTTCCGCTCACGGCGACAGCCATCTCGGTCACGTGTTCCCCGACGGCCCGCGCGATCGGGGCGGGTTACGCTATTGCATCAATTCCGCCTCCTTGCGGTTCGTGCATCGCAACGACATGGAAGCCGAGGGATACGGCGCATATCTCGATCAGGTGGAGGACGTGGCATGAGCCATCAGCGCGCAGTACTGGCGGGGGGGTGTTTCTGGGGCATGCAGGACCTGATCCGCAAGAAACCCGGCGTGATCGCCACCCGCGTGGGCTACACCGGCGGCGATGTTCCGCATGCGACCTATCGCAACCATGGCACCCATGCCGAGGGGATCGAGGTCATCTTTGACCCGGCACAGATCAGCTATCGCCAGTTGCTGGAGCTGTTTTTCCAGATCCATGACCCGACCACTCTCAACCGTCAGGGCAACGACGTGGGGCTGAGCTACCGATCCGCGATCTACTACGTGGATGAAGATCAGCATCAGGTCGCCCGCGACACGATTGCGGATGTCGAGGCATCGGGTCTCTGGCCCGGCAAGGTGGTCACCGACGTCGAGCCCGCCAGCGCGTTCTGGGAAGCCGAGCCTGAACACCAGGACTATCTGGAGCGCATCCCGAATGGCTATACCTGCCATTTCCCACGGGCCGATTGGGTGCTGCCACGGCGTGACAAGGACGTTCAGGCCGCCGAATAACCGCTGGCTCCCGCCCGCCCCGAAAGCGGGCGGGAATCCGGTATGGGTAAATCTGTTCTTAAGGGTCTCTGATTAACACCAAGTGGTGATAAACAGGAGAGCCCGATGAAGTCCTTTTTTGGTGGTAGGAAACGCAAGGCGAAAGCCGCTGAAGAAACCGGAATTCTCCTTGAGGCATTGGGCGGTAGCCATGCGATTGCATGGTTTGATCCCGACGGTATCGTGCTGGATGCAAACCCGATGTTCTGCAAGGTGACCGGGTACGGGAAAGAGGAAATCATCGGCAAGCCGCACACGATGTTTCTGGCCGAGGGTGATCCGGCGCGCAGCGGCACATCAAAGCGTATCGTCAGTGTGCAGCCCGGGCAAGCGCATTCCGAAACAGTGCATTGCGTCACGAGGGATGGGGATGATATCTGGCTGTCCGCCACCTATTTGCCGATCACCGACGGGCAGGGCCAGCTGACCAAGGTCATGAAGATCGCGCATGACATTACCGCAAGCGTTCAGGCGTCCTCTTCCAAAACCGCGCATCTGTTAAGCCAGTTGGATGCGATCTCGCGGGCACAGGGCAAGGTCGTCTATGGTCTTGACGGCACAATTGTCGAGGTGAATGAGAAGTTCCTGAACATGCTGGGCTATTCCGAACAGGAGCTGATGAACCAGACCCATCGAAAGCTGCTCAACCCCCTTTATGAGAAATCTGACGATTACAAGGATTTCTGGTCCTCCGTTGCCGGTGGGCAATTCCAGTCCGGTCGTTATGAGCGTTTCACGAAGGACGGCACCCAGAAATGGCTGCAATGCAGCTATGCGCCGATCCGCGATGGTAACGGGACACAGACGGGTGTGGTGGAATTCGCCACCGACGTTTCGGGGCGTCGGCGTTCCAACGAGCAGGTTGACGCAATCAGCCAGGTACAGGCCTGTATCGAATTCAAACTTACCGGCGAAATCCTAACCGCAAATCAGCTGTTCCTGGATGCAGTGGGTTACAGTCTGGAAGAGATCAAAGGCAAACATCACCGGATTTTCATGAAAGATACGGACGCCGGCAGCGAGGAGTATGCGACACATTGGGAACGGCTGGCCGCCGGCGAAATCATCTCCGGCGAAGTCGAACGCCGCCGCAAGGACGGCTCGACCATCTGGCTGGTTGGGTCCTACAATCCGGTTCTCGGACCGGATGGCAAGCCATACAAGGTTGTCAAATACGCGCAGGATGTGACCGAGCGGCGGCGCGCCATAGGCGTGCTGAAGAGTGCGATGAACCGGATGGCGCGCGGCGATCTCAGTGAGCAGATCACAGATCATTTCTCCGAAGATTTCATGGCGCTGAAAATGGATTTCAACGACACCCAGACAAAGCTGAAGGAAACGATTGAATCCGTCCTGCAAAGCACTCAAAGGATCAGCGCGGGCACGACGGAGATTTCCGACGCCTCCAACGAGCTCTCCAGCCGGACCGAAAGCCAGGCCGCGGCGCTGGAACAGTCAGCCGCCGCCATCACCGAGATGGCCGCCTCCGTCAAATCGACCGCCGAGATCGCGGAAAACACGCGCGGTGTGGTGGAGAAGACGAAGGCCCGGGCCTCCGCCGGGTCGGGTGTGATGAGTGACGCCCGCGAGGCGATGGATGCAATCTCCAGCAGCTCGTCGGAAATTTCCAAGATCACCGAGGTCATCGACGATATTGCGTTTCAAACCAACTTGTTGGCCCTGAACGCAGGCGTCGAGGCGGCGCGCGCGGGCGAAGCGGGGCGCGGCTTTGCCGTCGTGGCCTCCGAAGTGCGCGCGCTGGCGCAACGCTCCTCGGAAGCGGCCACCCAGATCGCCAAGCTCATTTCAACCTCGGCAGAACAGGTGCAGCAAGGCGTCGGGCTGGTGTCGAAAACAGGTGAATCCCTCTCGGAAATCGAGACCTTCGTGGCCGATGTGGCCAATATGGTTGGCAACATCGCCGCAGCCGCATCGGAGCAATCGGGCGGGCTGGACGAGATCACATCGGCGATCAGCAACCTTGATGACGTCACTCAGAAAAATGCCGCCATGTTCGAAGAAACCAATGCTGCCACCCAGCTGCTCGCGAACGAAGTCGCGGCCCTGGGCCAGATCACCGCGTCCTTCAAAATCGGCGAGGACGGCTCGCTGAGCCGCATCGAGCCTGCCGCGCGTCTGGCGTCCCAGAAATTGCGGGCCTAGCCTGAGGCCACGCGCGGCCGGCCCGTGGCCTCGACCGTCAGGACGGCTTCGATGAACACGTCACGGGCCTCCACCGTGGCGCGCCGCTCGTCCGTCGTGACGGTGATCTGGATATCCGCCGCGCCGGCAGCCAGTGCTTCCTCCTCTGCCCGCGCGGATAAAAACTGCTGCAACCTGCGCAGCGCGTCGTTCTTATCGGCAAAATCGAGCGGCCCGGTGTCCAGATGGACGCGGTATGCGCCCTCGCCCGGAGACGTCACCGAGCCGCTGCGCCGCATCGTGATACGCCCGACCACGGCGCCAATCGCATTGGCCACATCGCCGTGGACGGGCAGGATCATTTCGGTTCCAACAGCGTCTCCAACCGCGGGATAATAGCTCGCGGCCGATGCCCCGAGCCCGACAACCGGCACGTTCAGCCCGGCATCAATGCGCAAGATCCCGCGATGGTTTGCCAGCCCGCGCTGTATTAATTCGTGCCGCGCCAGATCCCGGGGCGACCCCCCAAAGGCCTCGTCCTCCTCCGCGATGGCCGCCTCCAACAGCGCCAGCGCGGTCTGGTAGGTCAGCCGGTCGACGATGATCCGGGCCATCTGCTGCGCCGTTTCCGCCAGAGCGCCGCCCGACCCCGTCCGCTTGCGCGCCGTAAGCCGCAGCGCTTTCTCCGCCGCCGCGGCATCCCAGGCCGCGACATTTCCCAAGACATGGCTCGCGTCCGATGGTGTCACACCCGACAGCTGCACCAGCCCACGATCCACGAGACGCCGCAGCGCCCCGGTATCGATCCGTGCCCGCAGCACCTCCCCCAAGGGCCTGGCACCAGACCCGATGCGTTCCAGCATCTGGGCATCACGCGGTCCCAGCCCCTGGTCGGCCTGCCCCGGCACCCTGCGCACGAACCTCGCATCCATGTCCCCCGCAACGCTGTTGCGCAGGTGCGTATCCAGCGCCGCATGCACGACATCCGGCGCGTCCACGGCCATCAGGGACACCGGGACAAGACGCCGCGGACCAAGCTCAACGCCCCCCTGCAGGCCTTCGCTGATCACGCGCACTTCGCTGTCGCCCCCAAGACCGGTCGTGCGCATTTTCACCGCTTCGACCATCGTCCTATAGGGACCCACCTGAGCGCCGGCAGGATCAATGGCCGGTTTGCCGTCTTGCAACAGCGCTACATCCGTCGTCGTCCCGCCGATATCGCTGACCACCGCCCGGTCGGCCCCCGTCAGCCAGCGCGCCCCGACGATGGAGGCCGCCGGGCCGCTCAGGATCGTTTCAATGGGCCGCGCGCGCGCCTGATCGGCAGAGATAAGCGCCCCGTCGCCCCGCACCACCATCAACGGTGCGCCCACCCCAAGCTCACTCAGCCGCGTTTCCGCCCGGCTGATCAGGCGGTCGATCATCCCGATGAGGCGGGCATTCAGCACAGCGGTCACCGCACGTTTCGGCCCGTTCAGCCGCGCTGAAAGCTGATGCGACGACGACACCGGGCAGCCGGTCATATCCGCGACCAGCGCTGCAACGCGCGTCTCATGTTCCGGATTGCGCGTGGCAAACCGGGCGGCCACGGCAAACCCGCTCACCGCATCCTTCTGGGCCGCCAGAAAGGCCCGGATCGCGGCCTCGTCCAATGGCCGGGCCTGCGCACCCGCATGATCATGCCCCCCGGCGCACACCAGATAAGGGTCACCGTTCAGCGCGTCCGCCAGCCCATGCGCGGCGATATCCGCGTCTCCAAACCCGACGTAGATCAGCCCAATCCGCTCGCCCTGCCCCTCGACAAGGGCGTTTGTGGCCAATGTGGTCGACAAGGCGGCCATGGCGATATCGGCCGGCGCGATACCGGATGCCGCCAGAACCGCGGAGACCGCATTGCCGATGCCAATTGCCAGGTCAGACCGGGTTGTCAGCGACTTGGCGGAGGCCACAACCTCTTCTTCGTCCCGGATCACCACGGCGTCCGTATATGTGCCTCCCGTGTCGACACCCAAAAGAAAAGCCATTGCGCGTTCTCCCGTTTCTCCCAGGCGGGTGTAGCCGGTTTTTAATCCGATTCCAGCCTGTTAGCGCCGCCTGGGGTCGCATTGCGCAAGCGCCCAGCGCGCCGCCTCGGCAACAGCCGGGTCCGGGTCTGCCGTCAGCTCCGACGCGACCGAAGACAGCGCGGGCTGTCCGGAATTTCCGATCGCGTAAAGTACATTGCGCACGAACCTGTCACGTCCGATGCGCTTGATCGCAGAGCCCGAGAACAGCGCACGAAAGGCAGCGTCATCCAGTTGCGCGAGGGTGCTCAGGTCCGGTGCCGTCAGCTCCGGGCGCGCCGCCAGGCGATTGTCCCGGGCCCGGACCGCAAACTTGTTCCAGGGGCAGACCGCCAGACAATCGTCACACCCGTAGATCCGGTTGCCCATCAGACGACGCAACGCTTCGGGTACAGAGCCCTTGTGCTCGATCGTGAGATAGGAAATGCATCGCCGCGCATCCAGTTGATACGGTGCCGGGAAGGCATCGGTCGGGCAGATGTCCAGACAGGCGCGACAGGATCCGCAGTGGTCGCTTTCCGCCTCATCCGGGGCCAGGTCCAGCGTCGTGAAAATCGCCCCCAGAAACGCCCAGTTCCCCCACTCCCGGCTGAGCAGGTTGGTATGCTTTCCCTGCCAGCCAAGCCCGGCCGCCGCCGCCAGCGCTTTTTCGGGCACGGGTGCGGTGTCCACGAACACTTTCACCTGCGCGGGTCCCTCGGCCTGCTCCAGCAACCAGCGCGCCAACCGCTTCAGTCGCTTTTTGACCACATCATGATAATCACGCCCCTGTGCATAAACGGAAATCGCGCCAAGCTCAGGATGCCGCAGGATCTCCAGCGGGTCATGCGCGGGCGTGTAGCTCTCCGCCAGCATGATGACGGATTTCGCCTCCGGCCAGAGCGCCGCAGGATTGCCCCGCCAGGCCACGCGCTCCGCCATCCAGCCCATCTGCCCATGGTATCCCGCCCCCAGAAACGCCGCCAGCCGGGCGGGCAATTCCGGCAGCGCATCGGGGCGGCATATTCGGCAGGCAATAAACCCAACCGCATCCGCCTCCGCGACAAGCCGCTGCTTCAATCCGCGCATGATTTCTCTGGTTCGGAAATATCCCCGGGGGTCCGGGGGCAGGCAGCCCCCGGCGATGCGGGATCAGAAATCCAGGTCATTGTAATGCTTGGGCGGCGGAAACCCCGATACCTGGTCCGCCAGGATCGACCGGAAGGCAGGACGTGATTTGATCTTGGCATACCAGTCCTTCACCACCTCCGAGCGGTTCCAATCCACGTCCGAGATGTAGTCCAGCGCGCTCAGATGGGCGGCGGCGGCGAAATCCGCCAGGGTCATCACGTCCCCGGCCAGCCAGCGCCGGTGATCAAGCAGCCAGGTCATGTAATCGAGATGGTACTTGATCGCCTTGGCCCCGGCCTTCACGTTTGAACTGTCGGGATATCCCCGCCCCATGACCTTCTTGTTCACCCGTTCATACAGCAGTTTCGACGTCACCTCGTGATGGAACTTGTCGTCGAACCAACTGACCAGACGGCGTACTTCCTGCCGCGCAATCGGGTCTTTCGGCATCAGCGCCGGGTCCGGTCGCGTCTCTTCGATATATTCGCAGATCGCGCCGCTCTCGGCCATCATGACCCCGTCGAGGCGCAGCACCGGCACCTTGGCCGCCGGGTTGCGCCGCAGAAAATCCGCATCCGCTTCCCAGTAGCGCTCTTCCACCAGTTCCACCTCGATCTTCTTTTCCGCAAGGCTCAGGCGCACCTTGCGGCAAAAGGGAGACAGGGGAACATGAAACAGGCGCGCCATGAGGGTATCCGGATGTTTGCGTAGTCTGCCTTCAATGCCCGTAACGGCGCATGGATTCAACTCTCGAAACAGCGTGACCGCCCGTCTTTGCTGATTGTTGCTGCCCCCGACCGGATGGCTTGCGCTCTTTTCTGCACAAAGCCCGACGGTTTACTGGCGGAGCGCCCTTTCGGGTCTGGCAGAATGGCGGCCAGTTGCGCGGCTTGCTGCTCTGACAGCTGCGCAGGCGTGACACCGAAATAGTGATGTGCGGCGGCTTTCACGCCAAAAACACCCTCGTCGAATTCCGCGACGTTCAGATATACCTCGACAATGCGCCGTTTCGTCCAGATCGCTTCCAGAAGCGGCGTCAGCACCGCCTCCATCGCCTTGCGCGTATACGTCCGGCCATGCCACAGGTAGACGTTCTTGACCGTTTGCTGGCTGATCGTCGAGGCCCCCCGGTGCCCCCCCTCCGCGATGGCATTCTTGATGGCGGGCAGATCAAACCCCCAGTGCTGGCAGAAATTCGCATCCTCCGCCGCCACGGCGGCGCGCGCCATCACCGGTGCGATGTCGGGCAGGGGCACCCAATCCTGCGCCACCCCGCCCAACCGGCGGGATTCCGAAAACATGTAGGGCGTCGTGATCGGGTTCACGACCGCCCCCAGCGCAATCAGCGCAACGACCCCGACAACGATGATCCCGAGGCCGCGCGACAGATACCGCAGCATCCGCCGCAAGGGGTTATTTTTCGCCGTGGATTTCCGGGACCTTGTGGTCTTTTTCCTGCTGCGCTTCGCCATGCCCCAGCTATAGGCGTCCGGCCGGGGCTTGTGAACCTCGTTGGGCAGGCATTGCCGGGCCTTGCCAGCCCGGCAATGGCATCATTCTGCCGGCATCGCCGTTTCCTCGATACTCAGCGGCGCGGGCAGATGCACCAGCATCTCCTTGGGGCAGACCTGCAGGAAATGCTGCTTTTCGGTGTCCCAATGCTGCAGAATATCCGAGGCGCGACGGCTGCCCGTCTCGCTCAGATGCGCCTCAAGCAGTTCCTCAAGATCGCCCAGCCAGTGATCCACGGTCACCGGGCAGGTCACCAGCGTCTCCATGTTCATCAACGCCGGGGCCTGGCCGCCGGGATCATACAGATACGCCATGCCGCCCGTCATGCCCGCGCCGAAATTGGCCCCGATTTCGCCCAGGATCACCGCAACGCCGCCGGTCATGTACTCGCATCCGTTGGAGCCGCAACCCTCGATGACCACCTTCGCGCCGGAATTGCGCACCGCAAAGCGTTCCCCCGCACGCCCCGCAGCATAGAGGTACCCGCCGGTTGCCCCGTAAAGCACCGTGTTGCCGATGATGGTGTTCTTGCTGGCCTCGATGGGGGATGCCATCGGCGGGCGCACCACGATCATGCCACCCGACAGGCCCTTGCCCACATAGTCGTTGGCATCACCCGAGACCTCCAGCTTCAGCCCCGGTGCCGCGAAAGCGCCCAGCGACTGGCCGGCAGAACCCGCAAGCTTCACCGTCAAATGGTCCGGCTGCAGGGTGTTGCGCATGCCGAACTGCTTGACGATATGGCTGGACGTCCGCGTCCCGACGGTCCGGTGCGTGTTCTGCACCGCGTAGCTGAGCTGCATCTTCTCGCCATCCTCAAGGAAGCGCGCCGCATCGCGGACGATCTCCGCGTCCAATGTGTCCGGCACCGAATTACGCGGCTTGGCCCGGTCGTAGACAATATCCGCCGCGCCATCCACGGTGATCAGCAGCGGGTTGAGATCCAGATCATCCAGATGCGCAGACCCGCGGCTGACCTGCGCCAGCAGATCGGCCCGGCCAATCACGTCATCCAGGCTGCGCGCCCCGATCCGCGCAAGGATTTCGCGCACTTCGGTCGCGTAGAAGGTGATCAGATTGACGACCTTATCCGCCGTGCCGGTGAATTTCTCACGCAGCGATTCATCCTGCGTGCAAACGCCGACGGGGCAGGTGTTGGACTGGCACTGGCGCACCATGATACAGCCCATCGCGATCAGCGCAGCTGTCCCGATGCCGTATTCCTCGGCCCCCAGCATCGCCGCCATGACGATATCGCGGCCCGTGCGCAGCCCGCCATCGGTACGCAGCGTGACCCGCTCACGCAGGTTGTTCATGCTCAGTACCTGATGCGCCTCGGTCAGGCCCATTTCCCACGGCAGGCCCGCATATTTGATCGAGGTGGCAGGGCTCGCCCCCGTGCCGCCATTGTGTCCGGAGATCAGGATGATATCCGCCTTGGCCTTGGCCACCCCCGCGGCAATCGTGCCAACGCCCGAGGATGCCACCAGCTTCACCGTCACCTTGCAGCGCGGGTTGATCTGTTTCAGATCATAGATCAGCTGCGCAAGGTCCTCGATGGAATAGATATCATGGTGCGGCGGCGGCGAGATCAGCGTCACCCCCTTGGTCGAATGGCGCAACCGCGCAATGAGGTCGGTGACCTTCATGCCCGGCAACTGCCCACCCTCGCCGGGTTTCGCCCCCTGCGCCACCTTGATCTCCAGTTCCTCGCACTGGTTGAGGTATTCCGCCGTCACGCCAAAACGCCCGGAGGCCACCTGCTTGATCTTGGCCGAGGGGTTGTCGCCGTTCGGTTCCGGGACAAAATGCGCCGGATCCTCGCCGCCCTCGCCTGAATCGGATTTCGCCCCGATCCGGTTCATCGCCACGTTCAGTGTCTTATGCGCCTCGGGTGACAGCGCCCCCAGCGACATGCCCGGTGTGACAAACCGTTTGCGGATCGAGGTGATACTTTCCACCTCTTCGATCGGCACCGGCTTGCCCAGCGGTTTGATGTCCAGCAGATCGCGCAGGTGGATCGGCGGGTTGCTCTGCATCTTCGCCGAATACTGCTTCCACATCTCGTAGGACGCACGGTTGCAGGCCATCTGCATCATATGCATCGAGGTTGCTTCCCAGGCGTGGGTTTCGCCGGACTGGCGCGCCTTGTAAAAGCCACCGATGGGCAGGACGGATGGTGCCGAACCCCATGCCCTAGCGTGCACCTCTTCGGCCTTGCGCTGAATGCCGATCACGCCGATACCGGAAATGCGGCTCGTCATGCCGGGGAAATACTCCGCGCACATGGCACGGCTCAGCCCCACCGCCTCAAAGTTCAGCCCGCCGCGATACGACGAAATCACCGAGATCCCCATCTTCGCCATGATCTTCAGCAGCCCCTGATCAATCGCGACCCGGTAGCGGTCAATCGCCTGCGTCAGGCTCATGTCCAGCAGGCCACGCTCGATGCGGTCGGCCAGCGAATCCTCGGCCAGATAGGCGTTGACGATGGTCGCCCCCGCCCCGATCAGCACGGCAAAGTAATGCGGGTCGATACACTCGGCGGAGCGGACGTTGATCGAGGTGAAGGTGCGCAGCCCCTTGCGTACCAGATGGCTGTGCACGGCAGAGGTTGCGAGAATCATCGGCATCGCGACCTTATCCGCGTCCGACATCTGATCCGTCAGCACGATATGCCCCGCGCCGGACCGCACGGCATCCTCGGCCTCGGCGCGAATGCGTTCCAGCCCAACGCTCAGGTTTTCGGTGCCCGGGGTGAAGGTACAGTCAATCGTGACCAGTTCGGCGTTGAAATGCTTGGTCAGTTCCTCGAATTGTGCATTCCCCATGAAGGGGCTGTCCAGCGTCAGGATCTCGGTCTGGCTGCTGTCCTCATCCAGCACGTTCTTGAGGTTGCCGAACCGGGTTTTCAGGCTCATGACGCGGTATTCGCGCAGGCTGTCGATGGGCGGATTTGTCACCTGAGAGAAATTCTGCCGGAAGAAGTGACTCAGCGGCCGGTATTGCACGCTCAGCACCGCCGACGGGGTGTCGTCGCCCATCGAGGCCAGTGTTTCCTTGGCGTCTTCCGCCATGGGCGCCAGGATTTGTTCAAGCTCTTCAACGGTATAGCCTGCCGCAACCTGCCTGCGACGCAGTTCCGCGCCAGTAAAAATCGGCTTTTCCGTGACGTGGTCCAGCGCTTCTTCGAGGTCGTTTATCTTGCCGACCCAATCGCCGAAGGGCTGCGACGCCGCGAGCTTGTTCTTGATCTTCTTGTCATGAAACAGCCCGCCCTCCTTCATATCGACGGCCAGCAACTGCCCCGGCCCAAGCGCGCCCTTTTCAACGACACTCGCTTCGTCCAGCGGCACCATGCCGGCCTCAGAGCCGGCGATCAGCATGCCCTCTTTCGTCACCACGTAGCGCATCGGGCGCAGCCCGTTACGGTCAAGGCCAGCGCAGACCCAGCGCCCGTCAGTCATGGCGAGCGCGGCGGGTCCGTCCCAGGGCTCCATCACGGAGTTGCAGTAGGAATACATGTCTCGCCACGCCTGCGGCAGCTCAATGGCCTGTTTCGACCACGACTCCGGCACCAGCATGGTTTTCGCCATCGGCGCGTTGCGCCCCGCGCGCACCAGCACTTCGAACACCGCGTCAAGGGCTGCACTGTCCGACGAGCCGGCGGCGACAATGGGCTTGATGTCTTCGGCCATGTCGCCAAAAGCACTTGAGGCCATGCGGATCTCGTGGCTTTTCATCCAGTTGAGGTTGCCCTTGAGCGTATTGATCTCACCGTTATGCGCGAGCATCCGGAACGGCTGTGCCAGCCACCACTGCGGGAAGGTATTGGTCGAATAGCGCTGGTGGTAGATCGCAAAGGCGCTCTCGAACCGTTCGTCCATCAGGTCGGGGTAGAACTCCGCCACCTGCTCGGCCAGCATCATCCCCTTGTAGATGATCGACCGGCAGGACATCGACGCGATGTAAAGCGTCGGCACCTGTGCCGCCAGCGCCGCCTTCTCGATGCGGCGGCGGATCACGTAGAGCTCCCGCTCGAAGGTGTCCTCATCCACCCCCTTCGCGTTGGAAATCAGGATCTGCTCGATCTCCGGCCGCGTCGCATTGGCCTTCTCACCCAGACAGGAGATATCCACCGGCACATGCCGCCAGCCGTAAATATAGTATCCCATGCGCAGCACTTCGGTTTCCACGATGGTCCGGCAGGTCTCCTGCGCGCCGAAATCCGTGCGCGGCAGGAACACCTGCCCCACGGCGATCATCTCCTTCTTGCGCGGGTCATGCCCGGTGCGCTTCACCTGATCGTAAAAGAAATCCACCGGGATCTGCACGTGAATGCCCGCACCGTCGCCGGTCTTGCCATCCGCATCCACCGCGCCCCGGTGCCAGATCGCCTTCAGCGCCTTGATGCCGTTTTCCACCACGCCGCGGCTTTTCTTGCCGTCGATGGACACCACCAGCCCGACCCCGCAGGAGGCATGCTCCTCGGCGGTGTCGTAAAGCCCGTTTTCGGCCATATAAGCCCGTTTCGCTTCTTCGCGCGCCACCCAGGTGTCGTCATAGATGGTCATCAGTTGTCTCCTTCAACGAATGGGTGTTTCGCCTGCACTTCGGCCCGTGTCTTGCGGCGATGATCGCCCCTGAGGCACGCATAGCTCGGCGCAAGGTCGGTGTAGATTTCCGACAGCAGCACGAAATCCGCCGCCTCCTTGAAAAGCCCCGGCAAAAGCTCGATCTCCGGCTCATCCGGGTCGGTGGATCTGAGCCATACCGAACTGCCGCAGGTCTCGCAAAAGCCCCGCTCCGAGAAGGACGAGGACGCATAATTCCTGACCGGACCCGTAACCGTGACCGCCTTGGTCTCGGCCACGAAGGAGCCGAAGAGCATCCCGCTCCAGCGCTGGCACATCACGCAGTGACAGGCACCAACAGCCGCGACGTAATTGCCGTCAATCTCGATCCTGACCGCGCCACAAAGGCACCGGCCCGACAGCTGGCCGCTGCGTCTGTGCGGTGCGATCACCGCTTCCCTTGCCGCCTCGTCCATCATTCATCCCCCTCGGTAAACATCGCGATGGTTTCCTCGGTGCTCAGCTTGCGGTGATCACCCGTCAGCCCGTACCCCTGCGGGCACTGGTCGGCGAAAAACTCCAGCGTCATCTCGCCAAGAGCTGCGCCCTCGAACAGCCCCGCCGCCGGGTGACGCATCCCGTCATGCACCGTACCGTACCACAGGGTCGACCCGCAGGTGCCGCAGAACCCCCGCTCCGCCCATTCCGATGAGGCAAAGCTCTGCGCAGGGCCGCTCACCTCCAGCGTGCCGGGCAGCGTATCCACCGAAATGAACATGCCCGACGTGTGCTGGCGGCACATGTCGCAATGGCACGCGCGCAGCCGCGGGTTTTCGGTCTGAACCGTCAACGTCACCGCGCCACACAGGCAGCGGCCTTCGATCGTGCGGGGTGCATCACTCACAGCCATACTCCGACATCGTGGACAGGAAACCCGGGTCCCCACGTTCGTGGACCGCTACCGGGGTGTAGTCAAAAACCTCTTCATCGCCATCCATCACCCGCCGCGACCACCTGCCTTCGATCACAAGCTCGCGGCTCAGAGACACCAGGATGTCGAGGGTAAAGGCCAGCCCGCCGGCCCCGGCGTCGCGCTCGAACAGGCGCTCGGCGGTGAAGACGAGGAATTCCTCGTCGCCCACCATCACCGTGCCACCGGTATGTTCGGTGCGCCCGCTCAGGACATAGCGCTGCCCGTCGATGATGTTCGTCGTCATCAAAAAATCACCCGAGGCATCGTGGTACCCGATATCCATCAGGTCACGGATGTTCATGCTGATGCCCGAGCCGGGCACATGTTCCATCGTCAGGCTGTTGGCGTCATGTGTCTCCCATTTCACGAAGGCCCAGTCGCGGTCGTAATGCGTGGTGCCCTGCGGCTTGCCGCGCCGATAGGTCAGCGCCTGCCACGTGCTGCCCGCACATTGCATGACCGAGGTGGTCACGCAGCTGTTCTTATGCACCGTTGCCACCGCCGTGCAGGCATCGGGCACCCGGATCTTGTCCTGTGCTAGCGCCATCGGCGCGGACAAAAGCACGCCCAGCGCCAGCGCGGCAGATCGTTGCCAACCTGTATGTCGAGCGGCATGGGTCAATGATGCTGTCCTTTCAATCCGGGGGCGTGTTCCAATGCGGTGCACAAGCTGTGCACAGGTGGTGTACTGGGTGTGATTACTCCGCGGCGACCGCGGTGGCGGCGTTGAACCGGTCCAGAATCGCTCCGGCGCAGTCCCGTCCGTCCCGAATGGCCCAGACCACCAGTGACGCGCCGCGCACGATGTCCCCGACAGCATAGACCCCCTCCAGATCGGTTGCACCTGTGGTGAATGCCGCCTTGATCGTGCCCCAGCGCGTGACCGGCAGGTCCGGCTGATCCCACAGTGTCGGCAGCGCCTCAGGCTCGAACCCCAGCGCCATGATCACGAGGTCCGCGTCTTCGACATAATCGGCGCCCTCGATCACTTCCGGGGCCTGACGGCCGGTCGCATCGGGGGCACCAAGGCGCATTTTCTGCACCATCACGCCGGTGACCGGATCGCCGGCAAAGCCTTTGGGCGCGGACAACCACTCAAAAATCACGCCTTCTTCCTCGGCGTTTTGTACTTCGCGCTGCGACCCCGGCATGTTCGCCCGGTCGCGGCGGTACAGGCATTTGACGCTTGTCGCACCCTGCCGGACAGAGGTCCGCACGCAGTCCATCGCCGTGTCGCCGCCGCCGATGACCACCACACGTTTGCCCTTGGCGTCCAGTTCACCGGAATCGAACGCTGGCACCGCGTCGCCAAAGCTCTTGCGGTTGCTTGCCGTCAGGAAATCAATCGCCCGCACCAATCCCTGCGCACCGACGCCCGGCGCTTCGATTTCCCTTGTTTTATAGACCCCGGTGGCAATGATGATCGCATCATGTTTCGCGCGCAGATCGGCAAAGCTGATGTCCTCGCCCACGTTTGTGTTCAGCACGAAGGTCACGCCGCCTTTTTCAAGCTGTTCGTTGCGGCGCATGACCACGTCCTTTTCCAGCTTGAAACCCGGAATGCCGTAGGTGAGCAAGCCGCCCGCGCGGTCGTACCGGTCATAGACCGTCACCTGCACCCCGGCCCGGCGCAAGACATCCGCCGCCGCCAGACCGCCGGGGCCGGCACCGATAATCCCGACCGATTCCGCGCGTTCCTGCGCAGGTACAATGGGCAGCACCCAGCCCTTTTCCCACGCCGTATCGGTGATGTATTTTTCAACGGCGCCGATGGTGACCGTCCCGTGGCCGGATTGCTCGATCACGCAATTGCCTTCACACAGACGGTCCTGCGGGCAGATCCGGCCGCAGATCTCGGGGAAAGTGTTGGTGGCCTGGCTGACTTCGTAGGCCTCCTGCAGGCGCCCTTCGGCGGTCAGCCGCAGCCAGTCGGGGATATTGTTGTGCAAAGGGCAATGGCTCTGGCAGTAGGGCACGCCGCACTGGCTGCACCGGCTGGATTGCTCCTGCGCCTTGGCCGCAGCGTACTCCGCGTAAATCTCGTTGAAATCCTCACGGCGTACCTCGGCAGACCGCTTCTCGGGCATGTCCCGCTCCACGGTCACAAATTTCAACATGGATTGCCCAGCCATCGCTTAACTCCTCCGGGTACTGTTCCGAACCGCACGCATACGCGAAGTGGAAAGATAAATAAAGTCAGCAATACTGACTTATATACATTAAATTTTCCGCATGGCGGTTGACACGCAGCATTTCGCCAAGAAAGTAAGTCCGAACCGGTCTTATTTTGACTCTTTTCATTTAATTTCCTGACCTTATACCACTCCCCAAATATGCGCGATCGGATATACCGGATGACTCTCTTTCAGCTTTTCGTTGTTGCCGCGATCCAGGGTCTGACGGAATTCCTGCCCGTCAGCTCGTCCGGGCATCTTGTTTTGCTGCCCGCGTTGACCGGCGCGGACGATCAGGGACTCGCCATTGATGTCGCGGTGCATGTGGGCACGCTTCTGGCCGTCGTCCTGTATTTCTGGACTGATGTGAAAATCGCCTTGGTCGGCGTGACCCGCCTGATCCGCGGACGCGTTGACACCCAAGGCGCGTTTCTGGCCCTCTGCCTTGCCGTCGCGACGATCCCGGTGGTCATAGCGGGCTTTGCCATCAAGCTTACCGGGCTGGATGCCGCCATGCGCTCTGTTGCGGTGATCGGTTGGAGCATGCTGATCTTCGGCATCGTGCTTTACTGGGCCGATAAGACAGGCGGAACTGCCAAAACCTCTGCCGAATGGACACTGAAAGATGCCATCGGCATGGGCCTTGCCCAAATGCTGGCGCTTATTCCGGGCACCTCGCGCTCCGGCATCACCATAACAGCCGCCCGGCGCCTGGGATACAACCGTGAAGGCGCCGCAAAGCTTTCCATGTTGATGTCGATCCCAACGATCCTCGCGTCGGGCGCGTTGCTGGGTCTGGATGTGATCAGGGAGGCGGATTGGGCGGTTGCGCGCGACGGGATGATCGCGGCGGCCTTTGCCTTTGTCGCCGCCCTGCTTGCGCTGTCCTTGATGATGCGCCTGCTGCGCAGCGTCAGTTTTACGCCCTACGTGATCTACCGGCTGGTGCTGGGCGTTGTCCTGCTCATCTACGCCTATGCCTAGGTGCGCAGGTTTTTTGCCGATTCCTTGATGGCGTCATACTGGCCCGATGGGCGGAAACGCCACAGGTAATCCGGCAATACGGACCCCATTGTCACCGGCGTGATCCCCAGATCGGCAAAGCCTTTTGCATCCTCCGCCACGACATTGTCACTGGCCAGATTGCGCACCTGGTCGCGCGTGATCAACGTGTTCGAGAAAAGCCCGAATGTTACCGCCTGCAGCATATCAAAGGAAAAACCCATGATCCGTGCAGCAAAGAAGGGGACGTTGACAACAAGCCTGCGCCGATGAATGACCCCCAGCATGCGGTGCATCAGACCGCGAAAGCTATCGACCTCGGGACCCCCCAATTCGTAGACACCCGCCGGGGCAGAGCCTGTCAGTGCAAGCTCCGCCGCTTTGGCGACATCATCCACATAGACCGGTTGGAACCTGGTCTCCGCACCGACAACCGGCAGTACCGGGCCTAGGCGCGTCATGGACGCAAAGCGGTTAAAGAACTGATCTTCCGCGCCAAAAACAATAGAGGGCCGCAGAATGACAGCACCGGGCATATGCGCTTGCACGCCAGCCTCGCCTTCAGCCTTTGTCCGCGCATAGTCACTTTCAGAGCCTTCATCCGCGCCAATCGCGGATACATGAACCATCTGCGCCACGCCTTGTTCTGCCGCGATCCGCGCGATGCGTTCGGGACCTTCCGCCTGCACCGCATCGTACTGATTTTTGCCGCTCTCAGCCAGGATACCCACACAGTTCACGACAGCGTCAGCCCCCGCCATGACGGCCCGCACGGAGGCATCATCACGGATATTGCAGAAAACCGGCTCCACCTGCCCAACAACACCGTAGGGCTTCACAAAGATCGCTTCGTTCGGGCGACGCACCGCGACGCGCACGCGCCATCCGGCCTTGGCCATACGCCGTGTGATGTACCGCCCGACAAAACCCGAGCCCCCGTAGATTGTAACCAGTTTAGACATGCGATGCCCCATTTGACGCCTTCATTCAGGATGTACCTCTGCGCCGACTTTGAAACAAGGCGCAAATACCGCAGGCCTCGTGCGCATCCGGGATCGGTCACGACGTCCGGCCTGCCTTGACGGGTGGTTTCAGCGGTATTTTCTTGTCAGCTTCACATCGTCAGCAACGATGCGAATTTCCGTTTGACACCTCCCAAACTTGCGCTTAAACGCAGGCTTCACGACACCTGCCCAGGTGGCGGAATGGTAGACGCGCTAGCTTCAGGTGCTAGTACTCGCAAGGGTGTGGAGGTTCGAGTCCTCTCCTGGGCACCACATACTCCAAAAACATCCCCTGGAGTCAGACAACTGCCACGCAGTCGTTAGACCGGATCCCCACGTGATCTACGTTCCGTCGTGCTTCTGCAATTCAAAGCCGCCCAGCAATGCCTCGGCAAAGACTGGCAGAACAGCTCCGTTCCCGTTCCGACCATGTGTCACTGTGCTGCCCCCAGATTTCTCTCTGGGCGCGACGGTCTTCCAATCGCAGCGACGAGTGGGATGCAGCAGATCAGAAGATCAACTCATCGTACTCGTCGATCAGGTTCCGGGCCTTTGATTCACAGTCGTTTGGACTATCGAGAATGCATGTTCTGGCGAACCCCTTGTAGACAACGCGCGTCTGCGCATAGGTCCCGTTGGCCCCGTGCAGAGTGCGTGTTCTGATTTCGTATTTCTCGCCATCGTTCAGCCCGCCTTCCAAAACCGCAGGAACACTGGTCTCGTCGCTTATGGTCGCGCATGCGCTCAAAACAAAGGCGACCGCGATTGCAGAACTTCTCACCAACATCAGATGTACTCCTTACTCATCAGTCTTCGATATATCGCACCGAAGCCGCCCTCACAGGTCCTCCGGACACATGTAACACAGAGTTGACCCGGTTGCAGGCGGCTCAGTTGCTTCCGGCCAACAATCAGGGTCGGGTGGCCACAAGACCGACACCAGACCAAAGCCCACAGCAGGTTTTGCGGCGCTTTTCATGTCCGCTCTGGCTGTCTCGCGACAAGTCTGTAAATTCGTGATACACTACTTCAACTCGACATCATTAGAACTGACTTCAACCCATATCTATGCTCGGTCGCGGGCGAGGGAGAAAGTGATGGTTCAGACAATTGGTAACCCCTTATCCTGGGTCGCAAAGGTGTTTGGCGGCGGCGCGCAGGGGATCAGTTCCGGCGTTCATGAACTGGGCGGTGCTGATGATGGGCAGGTCCAAATTCGGGACATCGATTTTGACAGCCTCAAGCTGGCGCTCGGCAAGGGGCGCGATGACTTTCTCGCATTGCGCACGGATGTCATTTTCATCGTTCTGATTTACCCGGTCGTCGGCATTTTGCTGACGTGGTTCGCGCTGAACAACGAGGTGCTGTATCTGCTCTTCCCGCTGATCTCGGGCTTTGCCTTGCTGGGTCCGGTAGCCGCCGTTGGCCTCTACGAAATGAGCCGCCGCCGGGAACAGGGCGCAAAGGCGGGCTGGGGCGACGGCTTTCGGGTTATGACGTCGCCGTCCATATTTCCCATCCTCGCTCTGGGCGGGTTTCTCGCCGCAGTCTTTCTGGCCTGGATGATCTGCGCGCATTTCATCTACGGCCTGACGCTAGGCCCTGACGCCCCCGCCTCTTCCCTCTCCTTCCTGCGGGACGTGTTCACAACGTCCTCGGGTTGGGTGATGATCATTGCCGGCGGTGCAGTAGGCTTCGTTTTCGCCGCCGTGGTGTTGGCAGTCAGCCTTGTGTCCTTTCCGCTTTTGGTGGACCGGAGTGTGGGGGTGCCCGTCGCCGTGGTCACTTCTGTCAACATCGCCAAACGCAACCCAAAGACCGTGGCGGCATGGGGTGCGATCGTCGTCTCGTTGCTCGCGCTAGGTGTTCTCACGCTGTTTGTCGGGCTGATTTTCGTTCTGCCGTTACTGGGTCATGCGACGTGGCATCTGTACCGGCAGGCCGTGGTACCGCAGACAGAAGCGCGGGATGCAACGTAGCGCGCCATAGTCGCAACGATCGGATCGCGGGTGCGCAGGCTGGCGGGTCCAGTTTTGGCTGCGGGACCTCGGTGTTTACGAATGTCTGTGACTGGTAGCATGGTGCGCCCCATGCAAGGCACGTCGTGAACTCCTCCCTGCTGCCCGATCCAGCCTCGAAAGAGTGCGCGCAAACGTCATAGCGGTGCCAGATGCAAAGCACCTTCGCCGTTATAGCACATGAGTGGCAGCCCCAGACATGCAGACCAGAAGCATGTTTTGCGCGGCGTCGGATGAATATCCTTACACCGCGGCTCTTTGCATCTTGTCGTCAAACGCAAAGGCGATGTGGTCGTCGAAATCCAGTTCCACAGCCTCCCCCACCCCTGTGCTGTCCTGACCAAAGAGCCGCACGGTCACGGCTTCCTGCTGGTCGGTTGACACCAACAGGTTCGTGTCACCGCCCAGCCTTTCCACATGTGTCACGGTTCCCCTGATGCGGCCGTTCGGCACGAGGCGCAGATGCTCAGGCCGAATGCCCAAGGCACCATTCGGCGGCATTGCAAGCGGTGCTTTTTTAAGGAAGTTCATCGAGGGTGAGCCCAGAAATCCAGCCACGAACTGGTTGGCGGGATTGTTGTAAAGCTCCATGGGGCTGCCAACCTGTTCGACCTGCCCATCCCGCAAGACAACAATCTTGTCGGCCAGCGTCATTGCCTCGGTCTGGTCGTGCGTGACGTAAATCATCGACGCGCTGAGGGTGCGGTGCAACTCGGCGATCTCAATGCGCGTGTTCATGCGAAGTGCGGCATCCAGATTGGACAGAGGTTCATCAAAGAGGAACAGTTTCGGGTCGCGCACAATCGCACGCCCGATGGCCACGCGCTGGCGTTGCCCGCCGGACAGATCAGACGGGCGCCGATCCACATAGGCAGACAGATCCAGCATCTGCACGGCTTTTTCCACCCGCTCGTCGATCACGGATTTGGGCTGCTTTTCCTGTTTCAACCCCAGCGCCATGTTGCCACGGACGCTCAGATGCGGGTAGAGCGCGTAGGACTGGAACACCATCGCTATACCGCGCCTGGCCGGCGGCACGTTGTTGACCACATCGCCGCCGATATTGACGGTGCCGCTGGTCGCGTCTTCCAGACCAGCAATAACGCGCAACAGGGTCGATTTTCCGCAACCCGACGGCCCCACGAACACCACGAACTCCCCGTCTTCCACGGTCAGGTTGATGTCTTTCAAAACCTCGACCTCGCCGAAGGATTTATGAATATGGGTCAATGTCAGGGCGGTCATTTCAGGTCTCCCAGGTCGATAGGTGTTCCGGCGCGGATGCTTTCGTCGGCGGCGATGCAGATGCGCAGCGATTGCACAGCGTCATTCATATGGCGCGTGAGGTCGGTTTTGGTTTTGATGGCGTCGAGCATGAAGGCCTGTTCCGCATCGCACAGCGCCTGGTGGCCCGGCTCGTCGGGCAGCTCGATAATGTCGTCCCCCGCCGGGCGATGCACCAGCAACGCCCCCACTTTGGTATGTCCATCAACATCATCAGACGCGCCCTTATTGCCGTCTACAATCGACACGGCACCGTTCGGGGACACCACGTCTTTCACAAAAAACGCGGTTTCGGACATCATCGGGCCCCATCCGGCCTCGTACCAGCCAACGGAGCCGTCCGCGAACCACACCTGCAATTGTCCATAATTGTACATGTCAGGCGCAATTTCGTCGGACAATCGCAAGCCCATACCGCTGACGCGTATAGGTTTGGCATCGGTGATCTGGCACATGACATCCACATAGTGCACGCCGCAATCGACCAATGGCGAGGTGGTTTGCATCAATGCCTTATGCGTTTCCCATGTTGATCCGTCCGATTGCTGGTTCAGGTTCATGCGGAACACATATGGCCCCCCAAGCGCGCGCGCTTCGGCAATCAGGCGCTGCCAGCTGGGGTGATGGCGCAGAATATAGCCGACGACGAGTCGCCGGTTCAGACGCCTGGCCGTGGCGACCACGCGCTGCGCGTCCGCAACCGTCGTCGCCAGAGGCTTTTCGATGAAAACATCCGCGCCGGCCTCCATCGCTGCAATCGCATAGTCGGCGTGGCTGTCGGAGTAGGTCGCGATGCACACCAGATCGGGGGCCAGCGCCAGGCCTTCCTGAAAGCTGGCGTATTGCGGGTACCGCGCGAGTTCGTCGGGCAACGAGACATATGACCTGTTCACCAGACCAACGATCTTGGCATCCGGATGTGCGTGATAGGCCAGCGCGTGGCTTTTGCCCATGTTGCCTAAGCCTGCAACAACAACTCTCATTTGACGGCTCCCGAGGTTATGCCGCGGATCAATTGCCGCGAAAAGACGACGTAAAGTGCCATGACCGGCAATATCGCCAGCGACAGCGCCGACAGCACCGCGTTCCAGTCGGTGACGAACTGCCCGATGAACACCTGGCTGCCGAGCGTCAGCGTCTTGACCTCTTCGGCCGGTGCAAGGATGAGCGGGAACCACAGATCGTTCCAGATCGGGATCATGTTGAACACCGCGACCGTGGCCATCGCCGGGCGCACCAGCGGTAACACAAGGCGGAAGAAGATGCGGTATTCGGACAATCCGTCTATGCGGCCCGCGTTTTTCAGATCATCACTGACTTGGCGCATGAATTCGGAGAGGATGAAGACGGCAAGCGGCAATCCTTGGGCGGTGTAAACAAGGATCAGTGCCCACAGCGTGTTGACCAGCCCGGTCTGCACCATCATTTCAAGAATTGCCACCGTCCCGATGCGGATCGGGATCATGATACCCAGCGCCAGGTACAACCCCATGATCAGGTTGCCCCTGAACCGGTACTCGGCCAGCGCAAAGGCCGCCATCGCCCCGAAAAGCAGGATGAAAAACAGCGACCCAACGGTGACGATCATGGAATTCTGGAAGTAGAGGAAGAAATCCCCCTGTTTCAGCACCGTCTCGTAGCCGATCAACGAAAAGCTGTCGCTGTTTGGCAGTGCCAGCGGCTCTCGAAAGATCGCCTTGCGGGTCTTGAAGCTGTTGATGACGATGACGAACACCGGAAAAAGCGCGATCAATGTGTAAAGGATCAGTGCGCCATGGGCGGCATAGGTATTGAAATTGTTCTGACGGGCAACGGACATGAGCTTTCTCCTTCAGAACTGGTAGCGGCGCATGCGGCTTTGGATGCCGAAAAGGTAGAGACACACACCGATCAGGATGATCGCGAACATCACGGAGGCAATCGTTGAGCCCATATGCGGGTCGCCCAGTTGCAGCTGGAAGCCAAAGAACGTCCTGTACATGAAGGTCCCCAGAATATCCGTTGAAAAATCCGGGCCGGCCAGCGCCCCCTGGGCGGCGTAAATCAGGTCAAAGGCGTTGAAGTTGGCCACAAATGTCAGGATAGAGATGATGCCGATGGAGGGCAGAATAAGCGGCAGCTTGATCTTCCAGAAAGCGGAAAAACCGGTGATACCCTCGACCTCAGCCGCTTCCAGTATTTCATCGGGGATGGACAGGAGAGCAGCATAGATCAGCATCATCGGGATACCGACAAACTGCCACACGGAAACCAGCGAGAGCGTGGTCAGGGCGTAGGCTTCCTTGCCCAGCCACGGAGCATAGAGCGATTTAAGCCCCACCGCGTCCAGCATGCCGGGAGCAATGCCCCAGATGGGCGACAGGATGAGCTTCCATGCAAATCCCACGATCACGAAACTGAGGATCGTCGGGATGAAAATAGCCGAGCGGTAGAAGCTGGCAAAGCGCAGCTTGGGATGGCTGAGGATTGCTGCCAGAGCAATGCCGATCGGGTTTTGCACCAGCATATGGATCAGAAAAAACCAGAAGTTATTGGCCAGGGCGTTCCAGAATTGAGCGGACCAAACGGCATCGCCAAAGAGCGTGCGAAAGTTCTGCAAGCCAACGAAAACACGGGTCTGTTCAACCTCAGAAAACAGCGAGAGCCGCAGTGTGTTGAACAATGGATAGATCATCACCGCCGTGTAGACGAGCACCGCTGGCGCCAAGAAGACAATGATATGCCATCTGATTTTCGGTTTGGAATGAGGATCGGACATGGGATCTTCCTGCCGTTTTGCGCTGTGTGGAAGGGGGCCGGTGAAACCTGTGAAAGTGCGGCTTCGTGAGATCTGGTGGTCGGGAGTTTGCACCCGCTGCCGGATCAGACGTCTGGAGGGGGAACCTGTTGACTGCCCCGGAAGCAAGGGAGGTGAGCCTCCGGGGCGGACAGTGTTATCTCAGCAACGCTTACTGCTGCGGCTCGTACCAACTGGAAAGACCTTCTTGCAGGCGTTTGCCAGCATCTTCGGGGGTCTCTTCACCCTTGATCACGGCCACCGAAGCGTTCCACGTATCGTTTTCGAGGTTGGGCGTGCCGCGCGACAGGACCTGGTAGGTTGACCGGATAGTGCTTTCACATTCGCCGCGCCAGGAGATGAATTCCTGCGCCAGCGGGTCTTCCAGTTCGACCGGCGCAGAAGACAGGGGAAAGAACCCCGGCAGGGCATTTGCAAAGATCGTCGCGAACTCTGACGACCCGACCCAGTTGAGGAAGGTCTTTGCGGCGTCAGGATTTGGTGTGTTGGCGTTCATCCCGATCCCGATGTCCGTGTGATCGGAGATGTAGCAGGTGTCACCAGCGTTCTGCACGGGCGGATAGAACGCGCCCATCTCAAAGTCCGCCAGACCGTTGAAACCCGAAATCTCCCACGACCCGGTCGGATAAATGGCAGCCCGCCCAAGGGTAAAGATGTTCTGACTGTCAGGATAGGTCTGCGCCTCATATCCGTCACCAAGATATGCGCCCCATTTCGCCAGTTGACGATAGGGCGCAACCCACGCCTCGTCGGTCAGCTTCTGATCTCCGGCCAGCAACGCCAGCCGGCCTTCTTCACCCTTCCAATAATTCGGGCCGATGTTGTTATACCCCATCGTCGCGGCTTCCCACTGGTCATTGGTGCCCATGGCCATCGGAATATAGCTGCCGTCTTCCTTGATCTTGTCCAGCGCCGCGAAAAACTCGGCTTCGGTCTTCGGCTCCTCGATCCCCAGTTCCTCAAAGGCATCTTTGTTGTAGATGAAACCGTGGATCACCGAGGCCATCGGCACACAGTACTGAACCGATGCGTCATCCGTGCTCCAACCCGATTTCGCCACGGCCGAAAAGTTGGCCATGCCTTCAAGGTCGGTGATATCCGCCAGATGACCGGCCTCGAAAAGCGCCAGCGATGCGTCAAACGGGCGGCAGGTGATGATGTCACCAGCAGATCCCGCGTCGAGTTTGGAGTTCAGAACAGCATTGTATTCGGCGGGTGCCGACGGTGTGAAATTCAGCTTGATGCCGGGGTGTTCAGCTTCGAAAGCCGGAATGATCTTGTCCTGCCAGATTGTCAGGTCATCATTTCGCCAACTTTCAATCGTCAGCGTTACATCCTGTGCCGCCGCGGTGCTTGCGAGCATCGTTGTCGCCAGCATGGCGCCGATCAGCTTGGAATTATTCATGATATTCTCCCTTTCTTGATTATTTGGTTTTACGTGGTTGTCAGGCTCTGCAGGCAGCGTTTCAACTGCCCGTCATGAGTTTTCAAAAGCTCCTTGGCTGCCTCCGGCGTGCAGCCCCTGGCGACCAGTATGGCCGCCTTGATATCGCCTCGGGTGTGGTGCAACGCACCCTCCGCATCGGCGCCGCTGACGTTTGAAATGCGCGCAACCATCCCTGCCGCACGCTTAACCAGTTTCGCATTGTCCGCCACGACATTGACCATCTGGCCGTCGTGAACGTGACCCAGCATGATCCCCATCAGTGATGACACCATGTTAAGCGCCGCTTTTTGCGCAGTTCCGGCCCCAAGCCGGGTTGATCCCGCGATCACCTCCGCCGGCGTGGCAAGGCAAATTGAGATGTCCGCCATGTCCAGCAGCTTTGATCCGGGGTTGTTTGCGATCCCGATCACGGTGCCACCTTTTGCGCGCGCTGACCGTGCGACGGCCAGTGCGTAAGGCGTCGTCCCGCTTGCACTCAGCAGAATGACGGCATCGCCCGTCTGAACATCACCTGCAACGCGCAGCGCGCTGTCCTCATCGTCTTCCGTGGCGCCCGGCATGTGACCATCAGACGGGATACCTCCGGCCATGTGAATGCGGATGGCCCGGGACGGCACGCCAAAGGTTCCGGGAATTTCGCAAGCATCCGCCAAGGCCATCAAACCGGAGCTGCCGGCCGCTGCATAAATCAATCTGTTGCCGGAGCGGATCGCGTCGGCCATGACCTCCGCCGCTCTCACGATATCTGATATCGCATCGCGAACAGAGGCCAATGCCGCCAGTTGGCTATCAAGCATGAAAGACGCCGCACCCGGTGCTGGCAGCGTATCCACGGCTTCATGGTTCGGCAGGCTCTCTGTTGTCGGCGATGGCATACGAATCTCCCCTCTTCAATCTAATACCTTTTAAATACCTTTTGTCTACCATTATTATCTTTCCTCCAGAAATAGCTAGGCGTAAGAACCAATTCGCATATATATCGCCGAAAAGGTCTTTCTTTTTGCAAAAAGGTATTATAAAGGTATTATATGTCTCATTCGGCTTCCACTTTTCTGATTGGTGTTGATGGCGGCGGCACGGGGTGCCGGGTCGCAGTTGGAACGCTGTCGGACGGAATTATCGCAAAGGCAGATGGCGGGCGGGCAAATGCGGCAACAGATCCTGAGCGGGCAATCGCCAGCGTCATATCCGCAACCCGGAATGCTGCGGCGCAGGCAAGCGTTCCCGAACACCTTCTGACAGAGGCGGTGGCGCATGTGGGTCTTGCCGGCGTGATGACACCCGCGGATTCCGCCCGTATCGCTGCGGCCCTGCCCTTCAAGAAATGCATCGTGACAGATGATCGCCCCACGGCGGTCCGGGGCGCGCTGGGTTGCCACGACGGGTTTTTGCTCTCTGTAGGTACGGGGACGATCGCGGCCTCCTGCGTCGCGGGCGACGTCAGCTTTGTGGGTGGGTGGGGCTTTCACCTCGCTGACAAGGGGTCTGGCGCGTGGTTGGCGCACGCGTCACTGGAGCGTGTTTTGCTGTGCCACGACAAGATCGCGGATCACACTGATCTGACCAGATCGCTCTTTGCGAAATTCGGCGGCGATCCAAACGCAATCGTGTCCTTCAGCATGACCGCCAAGCCCGGTGATTACGGAACCTTCGCACCGGAAATCATCTCCGCCGCCCTTACCGGCGATGCATGGGGGATGTCGGTCATGAAACGCGGGGCCGAGCATTTTGTGCGCTACCTTGACGCCTTAAAGTTTCAGCCTGGAGATACGCTGTGTCTGGCCGGAGGCGTTGGACCGTATTACGAGACATTTCTACCAACAGAACACCTTACCGGCCGGGTATCATCGCGCGGCACGGCGCTGGACGGCGCTTTCCAACTGGCACAGAAGGCCGCCTCGGAAACGCGGGAGGGGGTGCTGTGAGTATTCCCGACTTTTTGTCGCCGAATGGCTGGCTGCAAAGCGATGGAGGGCCACGCTATCTGCAACTGCGCCAACGGCTGAGCGAAGGCGTTGATCTGGGCATTCTGAAAGCCGGCAGCTCACTGCCTCCGGAGCGCGAACTCGCTGCCATCACGAACCTGTCGCGCGTCACGGTACGCAAAGCGATCCAGGCCCTGGCAGAAGACGGAGTCATCGTGCAAAAGCAGGGATCGGGTTCGTTTGTGGCGTCAGACACCCCTAGGATCGAACAGTCACTGTCGCGATTGACCTCGTTCAGCGAGGATATGTCCAGACGCGGAATGGCATCGTCCAGCATCTGGTTGGAGCGTGGCGTCTTCATGCCATCGCCGGACGAAGTTCTGGCGCTTGCTCTGTCGCCGGATGCTTCTGTCTCGCGCATTGCGCGCCTCAGAACAGCCGATGACAAACCCATGGCCATCGAGCGGGCATCGCTGTCGACGGATATGCTGCCCAACCCGCTGCTGGTCGAAACGTCGCTCTACGAAGTGCTGGAGGACGCGGGTCTGCGACCGGTTCGCGCGCTGCAAAAGATCTCTGCCGTTAACCTTGCCGAGGAGAATGCCGACCTGCTTGACGTGACACCCGGAGAGGCAGGCCTGCGGATCGAGCGCACCTCCTACCTGGCGGACGGGCGCGTCGTCGAATTCACCCAATCCATCTATCGCGGAGATGCCTACAACTTTGTAGCCGAGCTTCGCCTTGCGAAAGAATAGGCCTGCCACATGTCAAAACCCGAAACCCAAATGCGTCGGGAAGTGCTCGAAATCCCTGTTGCGGTTGAGCGATTATTACGGAACGGGGCAGATGATATTGCGCGGGCAGCCAACGCCCTGCGCCACCAGAACCCGGGATATATGATCAGCGTGGCACGCGGATCGTCCGATCACGTGGCGACATACCTCAAATACGCATCCGAGCTGCTGACAGGGACACCCATTTCCTCCATCGGGCCCTCGATCGCGTCGATTTACAAGCGGCAGCTGAACCTTGAAGGCAGCGCGTGCCTGTCGGTTTCCCAATCCGGCAAAAGCCCCGACATCGTGGAGATGGCGCGCATGGCACGGGCCGGAGGCGCGCTGTCCATCGCGCTGACCAATCATCCTGACAGCCCGCTTGCCGAGGTGTCCGATCACGCATTGAACCTGCATGCAGGTCCGGAACTGAGTGTCGCTGCCACCAAGACCTTCGTGAACTCCGCCGTGGCCGGGATTTGGCTGTTGTCGGAGTGGGCCGAAGACATGAAGCTGCGCGCGGCCATCCATGACCTTCCCGCGAAACTGGAAAAAGCGGTGCAACTCGACTGGCCAGAGGCGCGGAGCGCGCTTGGTGACCGAAACTCGGTCTTTTGCCTGGGCCGCGGCCCCGCCTATGCGGTATCCAGCGAGGCCGCGCTCAAGTTCAAGGAAACCTGCCAGCTACACGCTGAATCCTACTCGTCCGCAGAAGTTCTGCACGGCCCGGTGTCTATCGTGGACGGAGGCTTTCCGGTGATCGCGCTTGCCGCGCAGGATGAGGCTGAATCCGCCCTTGCCGGCGTCGCTGATGAACTGGCCCGCAAGGGCGCAAGTGTTTTTGCCACCACCGCGCATGTCACCCAGGCCCGGTCACTGGAGACCGTGCGGACAGATCACCCGCTGACCGATCCGATTTCCATGATCACCAGCTTTTACGCGATGGTTGAACGCGTGGCTGCTGCGCGGGGGATCAACCCCGATGCACCGCGCCACCTCAAGAAGGTCACCGAAACGGTATGACGAAGATCGTGAAAGCCTACGCTGGCGCCCAGATTCATGACGGACATACGCTTCATGAAAACCGCGCGCTGGCGGTGCTGCAGGATGGGCAGGTCGCTCTGCCTCTGCATCACGAACTGCCGCCGGACTGCGACATTCACAAGTTTGACGGCGGCGTGATCGTACCCGGGTTTGTCGATCTGCAGGTCAATGGCGGCGGTGGCATCATGTTCAATGACAATCAGTCCGTCGATACACTGGCAACAATTGCCCGCGCGCACACCGGTAAGGGAACAGTGGCCATATTGCCGACCCTGATCACCGATACGCCTGATCGGACCCGCGCGGCCATCACCGCGGTAGAACAGGCGATCGCGCAGCGGGTTGACGGCATCGCAGGCATCCACCTCGAAGGCCCGCATCTGTCCGTTACGCGCAAGGGCGCGCATGACCCCGACCTGATCCGCCCCATGGAGGAAGACGACCTGCGGCTGCTGTTGCACGCGGGCGACAGGCTTCCGAACGTGATGGTGACGGTAGCCCCGGAAAGCACAAGCTTGTCCCAGATAACAACCCTGACAGACGCCGGGGTGATCGTTTCGCTTGGCCACACGGATGCCGATCACGACACATGCATGGCTGCCTTCGACGCAGGAGCGTCATGTGTCACGCATCTCTTCAATGCCATGAGCCAGATGGGGAACCGCGAACCGGGGCTGGTCGGTGCGGCTCTGGCGCGCGATGACGTCTATGCGGGGCTGATTGCAGATGGCATCCACGTACACCCCGCGACGATGCGAAACGCCCTCGCAGCGAAATCGCCTTCTGATCGGATATTTCTGGTAACGGATGCAATGGCGACCGCCGGATCAGATATCGAAAGCTTCACGCTCAACGGCCGGGATGTGTTTCGAAACGCGCATCGGCTGACATTGGCGGATGGTACTCTCGCAGGTGCGGATCTGGATATGGCCCGGGCGATATCTGTCCTGATCGAAGAGGTCGGCGAAGACCCCGGAGTGGCATTCACGCGCGCCACATCCACGCCCGCCGAGCTGCTGAGGGAGCGAGGAGAGCTTGGCCGGCTCTCCAGTAATCTCGATAGGCTGCTGTATTTTGACCCGGGAACACTGCACCCTCAAAGACTGTCCGAGGTTCAGGCGATACAGGCGATATCAACACCGGCGGCGCCCTGAAAAGCCATTATGCTGCCGGATGCCACTTCGAAGGCTCCGATTGCATCGTTCCTGCCCGCAAGCTTGCATCGCGGAGATACGGGCAGGCCCGGCGGCTTCGCTACCGGTCACCCCGCAATTCAGTCCGACACAACATTGAAAAAAAGTTCAATCTGTGATAGAAAAGGACCACTTTTCTACAAAGTTATTATTGTTCGGAGTTTTAGTTATGAATATTTTTTCAAGGCGTTTTGCGCCACCGATACTGCTATGCCTTTCGCTTTCTTTCACCAACGTCACACAGGCCCACGCGCAGGGGGCTGGCTGCGAAGGCCTGCTGCTGTCAACGTCCGAAGATTTCACGATGCAACAGGCCGAAGGCCCCGATGGCAACCCCATCGTTTCAGATGGTGACCTGCTGGCTTTCAATGGCAGCACAACGACGATCTGCCGTCGAAACCGGGAGTTGCTGCAGCGCTTCGACATACCCGAGGTGGATTTTGGGCTTGATGCCGTCGCCGCCTTAGATCGTGAACGTGAAATCCTTGCCTTTTCGACAGAGCTTGACGATCCCAACGATCAGTTCAAAGCGGGCGATCTGATCTTCACAACCGGGCTCGTCATTCCCAATTCCGCGCTGACACAGCGGTTTGATTTGCGTCACGATATCGGTCTGGATGCGGTCAGCCTGCTGGGACGACCAGAAGGATGGCGCGAATTCATCGAAAAGCTTGGCGGCGTCAGCCGTCGTGAACTTGAACAGCAACCCCAGATCATTCTGGAACTGCTGAGCGCATTCGAGCTGGATATCTTGTTTTCGACCGAAGGCACGGCCCCCTCGGTAAAGAGCCCGCGATTTATCGACGGTGATCTTCTGTCCGTGTCAACCGGTGCGATTTTCAGATCCAATCAGACGCTGCTGCCGTCATTACCCGCAGGTATCCCGTCGAAAGGCGTCGATTTCGGACTGGATGCCTATACCTTCGGCGTGGACCCGCAGACCGGAGGACCATCGGAGTTGATGTCGACCGAAATCGACATGCGGGCCGACGGTATCTACACGGATGGCGATGCGCTTCAGCCGGGCCCGACCTTGCGGTTTCGCAACGAGGTCCTGTTGAAGTCTCTGTTACCCGCAAGCTTCGATCTCGGCCTTGACGCCCTGCATCAGACAGCGGGCGAGATTGCCTGCGGCGCCCCCTCGATTACCCGCATCAGCAACATCGACATCACAAACATCGCCGGTGGTCTGGCGCACACGTCGGGCCTGAGTGACCGCCCGTTTGGCGGGTCGCTTCGTATTCAGGGCGCCATGCCAACATGGCTGGAATGCCCGATCCTGCCGCAGTACGAATTCCGCGTGGAGCTTGATGATGGCGCTGGTTTTCCGGCACTTGGCGATCCGAACACTCTGGCTGTGCCGACCAACTGGCGCAGGCAGCTTGACGGAAACCCAAGCGCGATCATTGACTGCGTCCCCTCGGTCAGCAACCCCCGCCAGCTTTACCAGCCCGACAGCAATGGCTGGTTCAATCTTGCGGACTACCGCCGTTTCGATGAATGCGGCGAAGACGCAAGCCTCGCCGTCTGGAACTCAAGTGCTCTTGCGACGGGTGTGGAAGCGGGCGACCCGCCGGTTACTGTCCGGTTCCGGCTTGTCATGCGCGAGGTCGGCAGCGCCGTGCCCTTCTCGGTCTCAGCGCCGAAAACCGTGCGCATCGACAACAACAATTACGCATTGCCCGCGAGCAAGGACATGCCCCTGACGGGTGATGTGTCGATGACGCTTGGTGTCGCTTCGGGATCAGACGCCGTTGTCAGCGACTGTGACGTTACAGCGGGATCAAGCGATGTGATCCTCGATCTTCTGGGGCGGGCGCGCGATCAGCATTTCTGGCGGTACACCCTGCGCTGGACAGGTGGCAATGTCGTTGGATGGCAGACCATCGCCCCGACGGACCGCGATGGCGGTGGCGTTGTGCAGCCTCTGGATGCGGTGTTCGACAACAACGGATCTGACCGGGCAGAGATCAGCCTTGGAGGCACGGTTCCGGGGAATGCGACGAACGTGCTGCTGTCGGAGTTCAACATCACGCAGGCCCACATCGCCGCAACCGGCGGGCAACCCCCGATCGAATGTGGCTATGCTGTAGAAGTAACGGCATGGGACCGCACGGTCGTTGGCTCGTTCAACGCGCCCAACAACACCTTTGGATCATCCACGCGCCGCGTGGCCTATCCCTTGGCCTTCTGTTTCCAACCCGGTTAATCCCGACCGGCACTCACCCTAAACGCGCCACGACACCATGCGTGGCGCGTTTTTGCGTCTTCCGCAGGGCCGCGCTGCCCGCCTTCGGGCGCGCCTACCACGGCATGATGCCCCTGTAGCCTTGCCGGGCGACAACGCTGTGTACCATTGTCGCCAGCGTCGTGAGATCGAAAACCGGCATCTTCAGCTCTTTCTGAATACGCTCCGCGTAGGGCGGCAAGTCTGTGCATTCCAGCACCAGCGACCTGAGGTCCGGCGATCGCTTTTGCAACGCTCGGACAGCATGCAAAACCTCGTGTTCGACCTTCTCCAGATCAAGGCAATGCCGCTCGTTTCGCAAAATGACGGCGGCGAATTCCTGCGTGTTCTCCAACCCCTCAACCACCACCGGCACGCCGCCTGCACCCACGGCTGCCATATGCCTGTCTGTCAGCGCGCTTGCATCGGCCGTCAGGATACCAACGGGGGCGACCCCACCGGCCAATTGAAAGGCCAGCGGCACCTGCACAAGACTGGACGAGAACACCGGCACATCGACCGCGGCGCTCAGCTCTTTCTGAAACAGCGCTAAAAATCCACAGCTTCCCGTAATGGCGCGCACGCCTTCACGTTCAAGTCGTCTCGCACCTGCCAGAAAGGGTTCCAGCATGTCCCGCGAGGGGTTCTGCAACAGATCGGGCACGTTCACGCCGTCGATCATCTCATAAAGCACCGGGAAGGGCAGAGCTGAGGGGTTCTTGATGTGGCCGGGTGGTTTCGGAAAGTAGCTTTCCAGGCACAGAACACCAATAGTTGCACCACAGATGTTCTGGCCGCCGGCATATGTCATCATCACGTTTTCCTGTCTTTCCGGTGGATCAGAAGCGCTGCGGATCAAGCGCGCTGAGGTCCAGGTTTGGTTTGGTGCCGACGATGATATCGGCAACCAGCTCCCCGGTTTTTGGTGCCATCATCAGGCCATAGTGGGAATGCCCGAAAGCTGCGAAGAGACCTTGGGCCTGACGGATTTCTCCCAGTGCCGGGAGGCTGTCGGGAAAGGACGGGCGGCGGCCCATCCAGAACCGCGCCCCTGCGCCATCCAACCCGGGAAACATCGCGCGGGCTTGACGGGTCAGCAACTTCTTTTTGCGCGGGTTGGGCGGCGCATCAATCGCCGCGAATTCCGACGTCCCCGCAACCCGGACGCCATCTTCCATGCTGCTGGCCACGACCTTCGCATCCACGTCCATGACTGAATTCCTGAGTTCAATCGCGGCGTGCGGAAATTCCACATGGTAGCCTCGCTCCGCGAGAAGCGGGACAGAGATGCCCGCTGACATCAGCAAATCCGCGCTCCAGACGCCCGCAGCCAGAACGATTTTCTGGGCACTGATATCCACCCCGGAGGTGCGCAAGACCCAACCAGGTTCTTCGGTGCGTTCCAGCGCCGTGATGTTCGCCTGTACGAACTCCCCCCCCTGCGCGATGACCTTTTCCGCCAACACCTGCGCCATGCGTCCGGGGGCCCGCGCCCGCGCCTGCCCCTTGATCACGATGGCGGCCTGAAAATCACGCGACAGCGCCGGTTCCATTCTGTGCAGGGCGTCTGACCCGACCAGTTCCAGATCGGCGCCTTTTTCCTGCCGGATGACATACCCCAGATCGGACAGGCTGGCCTTGGCGGCATTGCGAAATGCGTGCACGTAACAGCTGTCGGTCAGCAAGTCTTCATGCCCGGTCCCTTCGAGATGGTGCCGAAACAGGCGTATCGATGGGTTGCATAGAATCTCCATTGCATCTGCCGTACGCCGCGTTGTGCGTTCGCCGGAACTGGCGAGGAACCGCAAACCCCAGGGAACCAGCTTGGGCCAGATGCCCGCGCGCACTGACAGAGGGCCCGACGGATCAAACAACATGCCGGGGATGCTCTTCCAGATGCCCGGGACCGCTTGCGGGATGATCGACCACGGGGACACGACACCAGCATTGCCGAAAGATGTCTCCTGGCCCGGTGCTCCGCGATCTATCAGGCGCACCTGCATGCCACGCGCCTGCAAAGACAAGGCGCAACAGATACCGACAATCCCGGCACCGATGATTGTAACGGGCGTACCCATGGTGTCAGGCCGGTGTTGTCGCAGCGCGCCGCGCGATGACCTGCGCGACGACCACCGGTGCCGCGATCAGCAAGGCGATCAGATCAGCAAAGAGTGACGGCGCGACAAAGACCAATCCTGCAATGGCCATCAGGACACGCGAAACGCGGCCCATTGGTGTCAGCCAGTAGCCGACTACCGAGGCTGAAAGCGCCACCACCCCCGCAATGCAGGACGTCGCCGTGTATGTGAATTCCCAAAGATCGAACCCGGTGGAGGACACAAAGAGCAATACCGGAGCGTAGACGAAGGCCATCGGCGCCACGACCTTGCCCAGACCGAGTGAGAATGCCGAGAGCCCGGTGCGGAACGGATTGGAGTTGGCGATGGCCGCCGCTGCATAGGCAGAGGTGCAGACCGGCGGCGTGATCTCTGACACAACACCATAGTACAGCACGAACATGTGGCTGGCGATGGGCGGCACACCAAGTTGCGCCAGTGCCGGCTGAGCCACGGAGACCAACATGATGTAGAGCGCTGTCGTTGGGATACCGGCCCCCATCAGAATGCAGGCAATCGCGATGAATACGAGCGAGATGAAGAGTTGCAAGTCCTGTACCGTGAACAGCTCCACCAATCCGCCCAGAGACATGACGCCATAAAGGTCTGACGCCAGGTTGCCTGCGCCCTGCGTGACCATGAAACCGATGCGAAATCCGATGCCCGTGGTGTTGATGACCCCGACCACGATCCCGACGGCCGCCGATGCGGCCCCGACGGCCAGCGCATATTTCACCCCAAGCTCCATTGAAGCGGCCATTTCCGGAATCCGGATGCGCGTTTGCGGGTTGAAGGTTGCGACAGCCGCGCTGGTACAGAGGATTGCCGTCATCGTCAGGTCGAACCCGCCGTCCGAGAATTTCCAGAGCACGAATGCAATGAAAGCGGCGGCGTAGACAAGGGTTGGTGGCTCCGTGAAGCGGGACATCCCCGCCACCACGGCCAAAGAGATGCCACAGAAAGCAGACATGAAGGGGGTGTAGCCAGAGAAGAGCACAACCAGCAGGCCGATCAGCGGCACGATATTGGCCCAGCCTTCGCGCCAGACCGCCACGAATTGCGGCAGTTGCTCCCTGGTCAGCCCTTTCAGATCCAGCTTGCGCGCCATCAGGTGCACGACGGTGAAGACACCCACGTAATGCAACAGCGCCGGAAAAATCGCGGCGATCACGATCGTGGTATAGGGCAATTCAAGGAATTCGGCCATGATGAAGGCGGCGGCTCCCATGATCGGCGGTGTGATCTGGCCCCCCGCCGACGACGCCGCCTCGACCCCGCCGGCAAAATGCCCGGGATAGCCCAAGCGCTTCATGTTCGGGATGGTCAGCGCCCCGGTAGATACGGTGTTGGCCACGGAAGACCCTGAAATTGTGCCGAAAAAGGCCGAGGACACAACGGAGACCTTTGCCGGTCCGCCCGTGTAACGACCCGCCAGAATGGTCGCATTGTCGATAAAGAGCTGCCCCAATCCCGTTCGCTGCGCGATCACTCCGAAAAGCACGAAGTGAAAAACGATTGTCGAGACCACCCAGAGCGTGACACCGAAAATGCCTTCCTGCGGGAAATACATCGACGAGACGAAGGTTTTGAAATTGACCCCGGGGTGCTTCAAAAGCCCGGGGAAATAGGGTCCCAGCAACGCATAGGAAATGAACACACAAATGATCAGTGGCAGGACCCACCCCAGAGTCCGGCGGGCAATGTCGAGCACGAGCAGAATAATCACCACGCCGAAAAAGACGTCGTAGCTGTTTGGATTACCCATGCGGAACGTCTGTTCCTCGATCCCCAACCCGGGGATACCGCGCCACGCGAGACCGACATAGAGGGCTGAGGCAACGCCGAGCGCCATGAAAACGATATCATAGATCGGGATGTTCCCAATGCGAAAAGCGCTGATCTTTCGCGCATATAGACTGCGTGCACCGATGATCGGGAACAGCGCATAGGTCAGAATGAACAGGCCGGCGAGGTGCCACCCCATATGCCAGTGATCGGCAGGCAGACCGAATCCCGCCGTGATGAAATGATAAAGCGCAAAGATCAGAGATACGGCGCGCAGGATATGGCCGGTGGTCGGCCCGACGGGACGGGTGGCGGAACCCTCGTCATATTTCTCTTCGATTGCGGCAAGTTCTTCGTCGGACAATACATGATCGTCAGTCTGGGAGTGGTCCGTCATGTCGATGCCCTTTGAGCTGCTTGCACACAGAGAACGCGGTGCCCCCGGTTCAGGGGCACCAACTGCTTTTTTGACCAGGAAGGGTCAGGTGGTTACTTCAGAAGGCCAGCTTCTTTGTAAAACTTCTCCGCGCCCGGGTGCAGCGGAACACCAAGGGCAGCAACACCGTCAAGCGCTGTGTCCGGCGTGATCTGCTTGCCCTTTGCGTGCCCGTTGTCGAGCAGCTTGCGCGTGTTGTCGTTCCACAGGGCCTTGGTCAGCCCGTAGACAAGTTCTTCACTCAGGTCAGACGACACGACCAGCATCGCCGACACTGCCGGGGTGAACACATCGGCATCGACACCCTCGTACACCCCTCCCGGGATTTTCGACGGAATATAGGCCGGAATAATCTCGTTGATCTTGGCCAGATCCTCCTCGCTGAAGGAATGCAGGCTCATGCCCTTTGTCGACGCAAGCTGCACCATGGCGGCTACTGGCCATCCCGCGGCATAGAAGTAGGCATCGATCTGCCCGTCGGCCAGACGTTCGGCGGATTGGCTGTTGTTCAGCTCCGCCTCGTCCATGTTGTCGCGGGTCACACCCCATGCCTCAAGCATCTGCAGAACAGCGACCTGCGTGCCCGAGCCCGCCTGCGCAATGCCCACGCGCTTGCCTGCCAGATCGCCAAGACTGCTGATCGTTGAACCCTGCGGCATCACAAGATGCAAGTCCTCGGGGAAAAGGTTAGCCACGATGCGCAGCTTGGGGTGCGGTTTGCCTTCGAATTTGCCTTCGCCCAGATACATTGACCGCGTCACGTCGGCCGCCGCGAGGCCTGCTTCCAGCTCTCCGTTCTGAACGGCGGCATTGTTAAAAACCGATGCCGTGGTGGATTGTGCAATTGCGATCAGGCCCGGCACGCCACACTGGCCGCCCTCGTCGCAAGCCCGGGATCCGGGAGGCGCGGAAATACCGTTGGCGATCGTCCCACCAATGGGAAAGTAAGTGCCGCCAGCGCCGCCGGTCCCGATACGGAAAAAGGTTGGGTCCTGTGCAGCGGCTGGAAACGCCAGTGCGCCCGCCAAAGCAATACCCGCGAGGGTTTTTGTAAATGTCATGATGTTCTCCCGGTTGATAATTCTGCGAATCGGTTTTCCCGATTTGTCATTGCCCTCAGCCTAGGTAGAAATTGCATAAAAACAAATTTAATATATTTCACTTATAGAAAGTATTACTTATGCTTTGAGCATGAACTTTACCCAGCTCAACGTATTTCGCGAAGTCATGGAATCCGGCTCCATCTCTCAAACCGCCAAAAAGCTCGGGCGGACACAACCGGCCATCAGTCTTGCCATCAAGAACCTTGAAAAGAGCCTCGACATTCAGCTTTTCGAGCGCCGTGGGCGTCGTTTGATCCCGGTGCCCGAGGCGCGTTACCTGATGGCGGAAGCAACTGAAATTCTTGATAGAATGTCCACCGTCTCCGGCACGATGAAAAGCCTGAGAAACGCGCAGTCGGGCCATTTGAACCTTGCAGCAATGCCGGGTCCTTCCGCCTTCATTTTTCCCCGCTTCATCAGCAACACCATCGCCGGAAATGGCAACTTCAGAATTACTTTTTCATCACGCAGTTCACCGCAGATCCGTGAACTGGCCAGCACGCAGAGCATTGACTTCGGGTTTGCAGACTTTGACGACCCGGTGGGGAAAGCACCGCAGTATCACGCCGAAATCATCAGCGCGGCGTGCTTCTGCGCCATTCACCGCGATCATCCCCTGGCCCGAAAATCTGTGGTGTCTCTCCGCGACCTGCACGATGAACCGATGGGCACCCTGCACGGCAATCTCCCCTTGTCGCGCAAGCTTGCGCTGGAATTCGAGCGTGCGGGGGCAGCGCTGAACGTCGTCAATGCCAGCCAGTTCTTTTTACCGCTGATGCCGTTCATCAGCTCCGGACACTGTTGTTCAATTGTGGACCCGCTTACAGTTGTGACCGAGCAGGAACTCGACATCGGCAAAGGCAAGATCAGGTTCATCCCCCTGCAAACGCCCATCAGATACGAATATGCCATCCTCACACCGCTTTACCGGCCATTGTCACAATTCGCGACGCGTATCAAAGACAGCTGGATCGAAGAACTGCTCACCGTCCTGAACGATATCGAGGCACGGCCTGAAAGGCTGTGAAGCCGTCACATTTCGGACATAATTTGACCTGGGTCGGGCACCCGTTAAGCGCTGCGTTCTCCTATGGAAACAACACGTGATTCGTCAAATACCTGACACTTTCTATCCAAGATAGAATAATTTCCGCGCCGGTTAATAGTAGATTTTTATTCTTTTATTTACAATATCTTGACGATATCTCACGGGGCGACCCACCGCACTCTGCAAGTTTGTTTTGAGCCTCAATCCGCAGCTAATCAGCCGAGTGTTTCCGCTGCGGCGACGGTGACCACAAGTTTTTGAAATCGAGCAAAAATGTGGCATAACTTGGACACAGTTGGCGCCACGGTTTCGGCAAGGAGGTCCAGCAGAAGGTCGCCCGGGAAACGGGCCGTGTTGAAGAGAAAGCAGATGTACCTCGCGGAAAACACGCTAATCGACCTGTCACGCCGTGAACCGCGCCACGCCATTGTTTTAACGATTTCAAAGAAGGGTATCCAACATGACACTTGAACTCGCTCGATCCGGCCGCATTGCCGCCCTGTCTCATCGTAACGCGGACCGGGTTCTGGTCAGGCCAGCGCGCCACAAATCCGACGTGACACTACCCGAGGAGGGCACCGTGGCGGCCTATCTGATTGATGCCCTGGGTCAGGGGTCAACGGTTGACCAGATCGTCGCAGAAACGGGCTGGTCCAAATCCACCGTGCTGGTGAACCTTTACAAGGTTGCCAAGAAATCAGGCATTGGCATTCGTCGACGTCAGGATACGCTACACCTGTTGGTTCCCCGGGGCGCGGAAAACGTATATCCACGCAAACACGCCGTTCGGCGGCCGGTTGAGGCGGGCAATTTCGTCGGCAATCCGGTTAAAAGCCATCACCGGATGAACTGATCCGCCGAGAGCGCCGCAGCGACGGGCAAACGCGCGCAGTTCTTTCAATTGACAGAAGATAAAATCCGGCGGAGGGTGTGGCGTCGCCCGAATGGATTCATGCATGCCTGCCACTCTGAAACTCAGCACTTGCAGTCGCCGCGCCACGGGATGCGATCTGGTCGTTTAACAGCAATTTGACCGACCGCCTCCCGCGCGTGCCATTTGGCATGCCTTTTCCCCTCACGACACATGAGCCATTTCAGAAATGAACGCCACAACAGGGTTGCGTCTTGCCATCGATATCGGCGGCACCTTCACGGATACGGTCCTGGCGGATGCCAACGGCACGATCCTCGGGTCAACCAAAACGGCCACGACGCCAAAAAATCCAACCTTAGGCGCAGCGGAGGGGGCGCAAACCGTTCTCAAGGCGGTGAAGCTTGCCTTTGGTGATCTGACAGGCTTCGTGCACGGGACAACACTGGCCACAAACGCGCTGATTGAAAGAAACGGGGCGCTGGTCTCGACGATCACGACCGAGGGGTTTCGGGACATCCTCGAAATCGGTTACGAGCGGCGTTACAGCCAGTACGACATAAACATCGACAAGCCCGATCTGATCGTGCCTCGCTCGCGGTCCTTTACCGTGGTAGAGCGGGTATCCGTGTCGGGCGACATCTTGATCCCGCTGGACGATTGTTCCGTTCAGGCGGCGATTGACGCGCTGGAAGACAGCCGAACGGAAGCCGTGGCAATTTGCCTGCTGCATGCCTACGCAAACCCAAGCCATGAACGCCGGTTGCGCGACATGATCCATGCCCGGCTGCCCGATATGGTGGTGTCCCTGTCCAGTGATGTCAGCCCCGAAGCCCGGGAGTTTGACAGGCTTTGCACAACCGTTGCGAATGCCTATATCCAGCCGCTGATGTCTCGTTACCTCACTGATTTTCAATTATATTTTGAAGCTGAGGGGCTGATCTGTCCGATCCTGATGATAACGGCAAGCGGTGGAATGACGACATTGGAAACGGCTCGGAAATTCCCCATACGGCTGGTGGAATCCGGCCCTGCGGGCGGCGCTATTCTGGCGGCAAACACGGCCCGGAAATCCAATCTGCGCAGCGTGCTGTCCTTCGACATGGGCGGCACGACCGCCAAGCTGTGCCTGATCGACGATTTCAGGCCGCAAACTGCGCGAAGGTTCGAGGTTTCACGGGCGGCACGGTTCATAAAGGGGAGCGGAATGCCCGTTCGGATCCCTGTGTTGGAGATGATCGAGATCGGTGCCGGGGGCGGGTCCATTGCCACGGTCGATCGATTGGGCCGCCTTCAGGTCGGCCCCCAAAGCGCAGGCAGCGAACCCGGCCCCGCTGCCTTTGGCAAGGGCGGAACAGCTGCCACGGTGACAGACGCAGATTTGGCCCTCGGGTACCTGGACCCATCAGGATTTGCCGAAGGGAAACTGACGCTGGATACTGACGCCTCAGATGTGGCATTGCACGAGACCATCGGCGAACGCCTGAAACTGAACGCGGGTGAGGCGGCGGTCGGTATCAGCGAGATTGTTGATGAAAGCATGGCGAGTGCAGGCCGGATGCACGCGGTGGAATCCGGCAAGGATTTGAGCCACCGAACCATGATTGCCTTTGGGGGCAATGGCCCGCTCCACGCGACGCGTGTCGCACGCCGCGCGGGTGTGACCCGCATTCTGATCCCGCCTGACCCCGGGGTCGGGTCAGCCGTTGGCTTCCTCTTTGCCCCGGTGAGCTTCGAACTGGTTCGCAGTCACCACACCACGCTGTCGGAGTTTGATTTCGAGGGCGTCAATGCGCTTTTCAACAAGATGATTGCGGATGCAGAACCACTTGTGCGGCGGGGCGCGCCGGATCAGCGGCTTGATCGCCGGCGCACCGCCTTCATGCGATACCGGGGTCAGGGCCATGAAATCGAGATCCCCTTGCCGGATCGTACCTTTGCCTCAGAGGATATCGCCGACCTGACCCGGGCATTCGAAACCAGCTATGCCCGGCAGTTTTCGCGGGCTGTGCCGGGCATGACAATCGAAGTTCTGAACTGGGGTATCAGCATCTTCACCACGCGGCCCCGGACCCCGGCGGCGATCCACCGCCACCCACCGGCGAGACCGCACCGCACCAGACGGCAGATCACCTGTGACTTGTCCGGCAAAAGGGTCGATGCGGAAATCATAGATCGCACGGAACTTCGCACAGGTGATCAGGTCACCGGACCTGCGCTCATCGTGGAGGCACAAACGACCACGCTCGTCAGTGCTGATTTTACCGCCAGCGTGGATTCTTTTGGCAATCTTCTCCTGACCAAATCATCCGCCGGAGGCGCAGAATGAGCAGAACGTCAATCACGCGGCTTCAGGTGATGTGGAACCGGCTGTTGGCTGTCGTCGAAGAACAGGGTCAGGCCCTGATACGCGCCGCCTTCAGCCCGATCGTCCGCGAATGCGGTGATATTTCGGCCGGCATTTTTGATCTGGAGGGGCGCATGCTGGCACAGGCCGTCACCGGGACCCCCGGCCATATCAACACGATGGCGGAAGCGGTGAAAACGCTGTGCAACAGGTTCGATGCCGCCGAAATGCGCGCCGGCGACATTTTCATGACCAATGATCCCTGGATTGCCTCGGGCCATCTCAACGACTTTCTGTTGATGATGCCGGCAATCCTGGACGGACGTGTAGTTGGTTTTACCGCCTGCACGTCGCATCTCGTTGATCTTGGCGGACTCGGTATGGGGCCGGAGGGATCGGACATCTTCGACGAGGGACTGCTGATCCCGCCATGCAAACTTGTCGATCGCGGCGAGGTGAATGCGCTGCTGATGTCCATCGTCAAGGCCAACTCACGCGAACCCATCGCAAATGAGGGAGACATCTACGCCCTGATTTCATCCTGCGAAACGGGTGCCCAACGCCTCGTCCAGATGATGCGCGAGTTCGGCTTGACCGATTTGGACACGCTTGCCGATTACATTATCGATACGTCCCGTGCTGGCACGCTGGCCGCCATCGCAGAGCTTCCAGCGGGTACTTACCGAAACACGATGGTTGTCGACGGGTACGAGCGCCCTATCACTCTTAGCGCCGCCCTGACGGTAGACCCTGAGGGTATCACGCTGGATTTTGAGGGAACGAACGGGTGTTCGGCCAAGGGTATCAACGTGCCGCTGAACTACGCGACGGCCTATTCGGTGTTTGCCCTGCGGTGTGTTATTGGCCCGGACATTCCGAACAACGCCGGATCACTCGAACCCTTTCGCGTCGTTGCACCGAAAGGGTGCATCCTGAATGCCCAACCGCCCGCACCTGTTGCCATGCGCCACACGCTGGGCCAGATGACACCTGACCTTGTGCTGGGATGTCTTGCAAAGGTGCTGCCACAGAAGGTTCCGGCAGAAGGCGCATCTTGCATGTATGACCTGCCCTTGCGAAACGCCCCTTCCGCCGCGCTGTCCGGCGGCAATAAGTTTGCACTTGAGCTTGTCTACAATGGTGGCACCGGTGCCCGCCCGACCAAGGACGGCCTGTCCGCCACGGCCTATCCCAGCGGCGTCTGGGGCAGCCAGGTTGAAACCACCGAGGCGGCGGCACCCGTCATCATTGGCAGGCGCATGCTCCGTCCCGACAGCGGCGGGTCTGGAATGTTCCGGGGCGGGTTGGGCCAACACATCGAACTGCGCGCGGCGCATGATGAGGACATGATGCTTTTCCTGTCCGTCGAACGTCTTGTGCACGCGGCGAAAGGGCGCGCGGGCGGTGGCAACGGGGCGACCGGGCGGGTTTCCTTCAAGACATCCGGAAAGGCGCTTCCTGGAAAAGGGGAGGTGCTGATTCCGGCCGGTGAAACGCTCATCTTCCAAACACCGGGTGGCGGCGGTTTCGGAGAACCGGCAAGGCGGCTGCGCCAGCATGTCATGAGAGATCTTGAGGATGGTGTCATTACTGCCGCAAGGGCGCGGCTGCACAAGCATGACCCGGAGGAGCCACCCGAATGATCCCCCCATTGCAACATATCACCGGAATGGCACCTTATGCATTGGCCAGCCTGCCGGCCGCAAGTGATCAAGACATGATCTCCCTGGCTCAGAATGAAAGCCTCCGTCCGCCGTCGCCGCAGGCTATTGCAGCAGCAAAAAATGCGCTTGCGTATGGTCAGTTGTATCCTGACCCGGACTGGTCTGATCTGAGGACAGAGCTGGCCGGGCGCCATGGCCTTAAGGCGGAAAACATATTGTGCGGCGCCGGGTCTATGGAGCTGATCGCGGCCTTGGCGCAATGTTATTTGGATGACCGAAACATCGCGCTCGCTTCGGAGTACAGTTATGCGTTTTTCCGAACGGCGTCAGAGCGAGTCGGGTCGCGGCTTGTTGCCGCCAAGGAAAATGGCTTCAAAGTCAGTATCGACAGTTTGCTGGCGACGTCGACCGCACAGACCCGCCTTGTTTTCATTGCCAACCCGGGCAATCCCACCGGTACACGCATACCTACAAGCGATCTCATTGCCCTGCGTAATGACCTTGCCGATGGCACCCTTCTGATCATCGATGAAGCCTATGGCGAATTCGCCGACGGGACAGACCAGTCAGCATTTAATCTGGTCGACCGCGGCGATACGGTCGTTCTGCGGACACTCTCGAAAGCCTATGGACTGGCCAGCATGCGGGTCGGGTGGGGCTACTTTCCGCCTGACGTCGCCACACAGCTTCGAAAGATACTGACCCCAAACAACGTGAGCTCTGTCAGCCAGGCCGCTGCCACCGCCGCAGTAGCGGATCACACCTATATGCGTCACACGACGCGCCTGACAAAAGAAATCCGTCTCGCCTTCAGCCTGTCTCTGAAAGATCTCGGCCTTGAGCCACCCGCCAGCGACACGAATTTCGTTCTGATCCCATTCAAGTCGGAAGCTGATGCGACGGCTGCGGATGCCGCGCTGCGCCGACACGGGTTTGTGGCGCGCGGCATGGGCGGCTACGGTCTGCCAAACTGTCTTCGCCTGACAATTTCGCAGGAGACTCACATGAAATCCGTTATCCGGGTCCTGGCATCCCAAAGCAATCAAGGGCTCCCATGATGAACTCAGATGCCAGAACACAAGCGCGCATTGGGGTCTTCGTGCCTTTCACCAACACCAATCTGGAACCGGATATGGCCATGATGTGTCCCCCGAGGGTGTCTGTCCATTTTGCCCGATTGGGCGGATACGATGCCCATGAAATACCAGATGCGCATCAAATGGCCGCCTTGGGCGCAGCAGACATGGAAGAGCCCATTCGTCTGCTGGCAGGGGTTCAACCCGATGTGATGATCTATGGCTGCACTTCGGCGACACTCGCCCATGGGCCGGAGTTCGACCGCGATCTCGCCACCCGGATCTGGCAGCACGGGGGCGCCTACACGGTGACCGCCGCCGGAGCATTGGTGCATGCCCTCACTCATATGGGCGCGACGCGTATCGCATTTGCATCACCATACGTAAGCGTATTGAATGATCAGGCGATTGCCTTCCTTCACTGCTTCGGCATCGAGACGGTCTCTCGTGCGGATGTCGGCGAGACGCTCGACAACGTGGGACAGGGCAGTATGACGCCCCGGCAGGTATTCGATCTGGGCAAACAGGCCGACAGCGCCGCGGCTGACGCGATTGTTTTGTCCTGCACTGACATGCGGGCGGTTGAAGTCATCAGCGCTCTGGAGGCCGACACCGGCAAACCCGTTATCACCTCCAATCAGGCAATGCTGTTTCAAGCCTTGCGTTATCTTAAACTTCCGACTGCGCATGCAGCTTTGGGGCGGCTCTTCGGCTCCGACCTGAGCGCCGCCCTTGAAGACTCTGTTGCCAACCGGAAGGAATGCCCGTGAAAATCATCGTCCATGCGCAAAACCCGGAGGCCCTGATTGAACAGCTTTCAAAGGCACACCCGGACATCGATGTGACGGCCTGTTCTACGTATACCGACCTGCCTGCCCTGCTGGAAGTCGCACAACCCGACGCTGTCTACAGTATTCGTTTCGACGGCACGGCAACGTTTCCAGCGAAAGCCCTGCTCGGACCGCACGGCCCGGCGTGGATTGCCGTGGGCGGCTCCGGCGTCGATCACCTTGGAAAGTGGGATACTGCGCAAACAACCGTTACCAATGCGGCTGGTGTTGCAGCTGAAATGATGGCGGAATACGTCTTTGGATCTTTCCTGCACTTTTCGTTGGGTATCCCCGGACTTCAGGAAGACAAAATGCGCCGGGTCTGGTCTGCAAGGCGCATGACGCCACTGTTTGGGAAGACCGTTCTGATTGCGGGTCTTGGGCACACAGGCCGGGCCGTCGCAAAAAGAGCGAAAGCCTTCGGCATGACGGTCATAGGCACACGGGCGCGCCCAGCCCCCATGACGGACGTGGACGCCGTGCATGGGGCAGGCGATCTGGTTGCGCTGTGCGGACAGGCTGATTTCATCGTTGTCAGCGCCCCGTTGCTGGACAGTACGCGCAATCTGTTCGGCAGGGCCGTTTTTGACGCGATAAAACCCGGAGCGGTGTTGGTCGACGTCTCTCGTGGTGGTGTGGTGAATGCTGCGGCTATCTGCGCAGCCATGAATGATGGCATACTGAAGGGTGCCGCGCTGGATGTTTTCGAGACCGAGCCGCTGCCCGCCGACAGCCCCTATTGGGATCTGCCAAACACCCTTGTTTCACCGCATTGCTCCAGTGTCTTTGACGCCTGGGATGCCGCGTCAATGGCCTTGTTTTGTGAGAATGTGACACGGTGGAAAATGGGGGAAGACCTCAGGAACGTTGTTGACCCTGAACGCGGCTACTGACCCATACGTTTGCGTATTGAAATCACTTCCGGTCTGTATTCGCCGCCACAAGCGCTTTGTAGAGCTGCTGAATACGCGCCGTAACCGGGCGCGCGCCGCTCCCGATTGCTTTACCATCGATACTGGCAACAGGTGTTTGCGCCCCGAATGTACCGGTTAAAAACGCCTCATCCGCGCCGTAAGCCTCGTAGAGCGAAAAGTTTTGTTCAAACACAGGAATGCCGTCTTGACGGCAGACGTCGATAACCTTCTGGCGGGTGACGCCATTCATGCAATAGTCGCCCGTCGATGTCCAAACCTCGCCCTTGCGAACGACAAAGAAGTTGCACGCATTTGTCGTGTTCACGAAACCATGCGGGTCCAGCATGAGGGCTTCGTCGGCACCGGCCTGTTCCGCCTGCAGACAGGCGATAACACAATTCAGCTTGGAGTGGCTGTTCAGCTTCGGATCCTGCGATGTCGGCAACCCACGGACCTGCGGCACGCATGCCAGACGAATGCCTTCGGACTGCAGACTGTTCACCGGTTTGGAATGCTCCATGATGATCACCAGCGTCGGACCAGACCGGCTGAGCGAGGGATGTTGAAACGGTTTGACCTTAACGCCCCGGGTGAGCATCAGCCGGCAGTGCACATCATGTGTCATTCCGTTGGCCTTGGCGGTCCGCGTCAGCGCATCGAGCACACCCGCCCGGTCCAGCCCCACATCCAGAGAGACCGTTTTGCAGGAGGCGAAAAAACGGTCCATATGTTCATCAAAAAATGCCCATGTGCCGTTATAGAGGCGCATCCCTTCCCACATACCGTCACCCAGCAGGAAGCCGCTGTCATAGACAGATACCTTCGCATCATCGCGGTGCACGAGGTCACCGTTGATGTAAATTTTGATGTCTTTGTTGCGCGTGTCTTCCGCAGCATCGTGGGTGGTGTGGCTGTCGTGTGGCATCTCTTATCCTGATGAAAGCAATGGAATAATTGCGCTGTGATCAGACGATCACTTCCTGCGCGACTTGCTCGCCAACGCCAAAAACGCGTTTGTAACGTGCGATTTCATCCGCCGGCCCCATCGCCTTATTGGGGTTGTCCGATAGTTTCACAGTTGGCACCCCGTTGGCTTTGACGGCCTTGCAGACGAGTGAAAACGGGGCGAGCTTGTCATCCGGTACAAGCTTTCTGAAGTCATTGGTCAGCAATGTCCCCCAGCCAAAAGACACATTCACCTGGCTGGCAAACCGACTGTGCAGCGCGCGAATTTTTTCAACGTCCAAACCATCGCTGAAAATGATGCGCTTGGTGCTTGGGTCTTCGCCGCGGGCTTTCCACCAGTCAATTGCCGTCTCTGCGGCAATCACGGGGTCGCCGCTGTCCACCCGGATGCCTGTCCACCCCGCAAGCCAATCCGGCGCATTGTCCAGGAACCCCTTGGTCCCGAATGTGTCGGGCAGAATGATGCGCAGATTGCCCTCGTGTTCTTCGTGCCAGTCGGAAAGGACATCGTAGGGCGCCTGCGCAAGTTCAGCATCCGTTTTGGCAAGGGCGGCATAAACCATGGGCAACTCATGCGCGTTGGTGCCGATCGCTTCGAGCTCACGCGTCATGGCGATCTTGCAATTCGACGTCCCCGTGAAAGCACCGCCCAGCCCCTCCCGCATGGCCTGAACGCACCAGTCCTGCCACAGGTAACTGTGACGGCGGCGGGTCCCGAAGTCGGCAATCGACAGATTCGGGATATCCCGCATGTTCTCAATCTTTTCCCAGACGCGGGTCATCGCGCGCGCATAAAGCACTTGCAGTTCGAACTTTCCCATACGGTTCAGTACAGAACGGCCACGCAATTCCATCAGAACAGCCAGCGCAGGAATTTCCCACAACATTACCTCGGGCCAGTTCCCCTCGAAGGTCAGCTCGTATTGATCGCCTTTGCGTTCCAGATGGTAAGGCGGCAACCGCAAGTTTTCGAACCACTCCATGAAATCGGGGCGGAACATCTGGCGTTTTCCGTAAAAGGTGTTCCCGCGCAGCCATGTGCTTTCGCCCCGGGACAACGACAAAGATCGGATGTGGTCCAGTTGCTCGCGCAATTCGCCCTCGTCGATCAGCTTGGCCAGCGGCACATGTTTGGACCGGTTGATCAGGCTGAAGGTCACCCGCGTTCCGCGCTTGTTCCGAAACACCGACTGACACATCAGCAGCTTGTAGAAATCAGTGTCGATCAACGACCTGACAATCGGGTCAATCTTCCACTTGTGGTTCCAGACGCGGGTGGCGATATCAACCATGAGACGCCTCCAGCACCACGCCAGCGGCCTGCATGGCCGCGCGCGCTGACGCAAGCGATCCATCAAGATCAATCGCCCGGCACATATTCTCCGGCACGGTGACGTTGAACCCGAGCCTGGCGGCATCCACGGCCGAGAAGTGCACACAGAAATCAAGCGCCAGCCCGACCATGAGCAATGTGTCAATATCGCGGGTGCGCAGGTATCCTTCGAGCCCGGTCGGCGTGGTATGATCATTCTCAAAAAAGGCGGAATAGCTGTCTATCGCTGGGTTATAGCCTTTGCGGATGATCAGATCTGCCCGGTCGGCATGCAGGTCCGGGTGAAACTGCGCGCCAAGACTGCCCTGAATACAATGGTCCGGCCACAGGACCTGCGGACCATAGGGCATGTCGATCAGGTCATAGGGAGATTTTTCGTCATGCGAGGAGGCAAATGACGAATGACCCGCGGGGTGCCAGTCCTGCGTCAGAACCACGGCATCCGCCTCGGCCATCAACGCGTTGATCGACCCCACCACGGCATCGCCCTCCGGCACGGCAAGTGCTCCGCCAGGGCAAAAATCCTTTTGCACATCAATCACGATCAGGGCCTGGGTCATGGCGTCCACTCCTTTGTTCCTCATTTGGGTAAGGGGCCGCGTCCGCAGCGTCAATGGCCGGATCATGCGCGCCGGTTTCTGCGCAGCTTGCCTCTGCTCTTGCCTGTCCCGTCCGGGCGTCTTATCTGAGCGCCCATGTATATAATCGCAGCACTCTATCACTTTACACGCTTCGATGATCCCGAAGCGCTGAGGCCCGCTCTGAAGGCGCTGTGCGCAGAGACAGGGGTTCAGGGCACCTTGCTGCTCGCATTCGAGGGCATAAACGGGACAATCGCCGGTTCCCGGAGCGGCATTGACGCAGTGATCGCCCATTTGCGCGCCCTGCCCGGCTGTGCGGATCTGGAGTGGAAGGAAGCGACCAGTGACCATCCGCCGTTTGGCAAGATGAAGGTTCGGATCAAGCGCGAGATCGTGACAATGGGGCAGCCGGATGTCGATCCGCGGGCGCGCGTCGGCCACTACATTGAACCGCAGGACTGGAATGAGCTGATCTCAGCACCGGACGTAGCGGTGATCGACACCCGCAATGACTACGAAGTGGCCATTGGCACCTTTGACGGGGCGATCGACCCGCAAACCGAAAGCTTCGGCGAGTTCCCCGCTTGGTGGGAATCGAATAAGGAACGTTTTCACAACAAGCGGATCGCGATGTTCTGCACCGGTGGAATCCGCTGCGAAAAGTCCACAAATTATCTTCTGGGACAGGGCGTTGAGGACGTTTATCACCTTAAGGGTGGTATTCTGAAGTATCTCGAAGAGGTGCCCGAAGAGGAGACCAGGTGGAACGGGGCGTGTTTTGTCTTTGACAATCGCGTCAGTGTCGAGCACGGGCTGCGTGAAGGCCCGCATTCGCTGTGCCACGGATGCAGGCGGCCAATTCTGCCGGAAGATGTCAAACGACCGGAATACGAGGCGGGTGTCAGTTGCCATCGCTGCGTGCATGAGACAACCGAGGCTGACAAGAACAGGTTCCGGGAACGGCAGAAGCAGATCACACTGGCCAGGGCGCGCGGCGCTTCCTGAGATCAGGCCGGCACCGTTACGGGGGAACGGGGCCTGCTGCGTGACAGCAGCCACAGCATGATCGCGATGTTCAACCCGTTCCACAGAATCCCGTTGATGAAGGCCAGTTGATACGACCCGCTGACATCGTAGATCCATCCGGACATCCACCCTCCCAGCGCCATGCCTAGGATCGTAGCCATCATGACGAAACCCACCCGTGCACCTGCTTCCTTCGCAGGCATATACTCCCGCACGATCAACGCGTAGCTGGGCACAATGCCACCCTGGCTGAGACCAAAGATCAGACTGACAATATAAAGGGAAACCAGACCGCCCGATGGCAGGTAGAGAAACAGCGCCAGACATTGCAGCGCCGACCCGATCAGGAGTGTTTTGACCCCGCCAAGCTTGTCGGCCACCAGACCGGACACGATGCGCGATCCTACGCCGCCCAGCAACATCAGCGCCAGCATCTCCGCGCCGACCGCAGGCCCGTAGCCAAGATCCACGCAATAGGACACGATATGCACCTGTGGCATTGACATCGCCACACAACATCCAATTCCTGCGAGACCAAGCAGATATTGCAGCGCACGCGGCGATAATCCGGACGAACGCGCATTCTGCAGCGATTGAGACTGGGCCGCGATCTGTGCTTCGGCCGGTATGCGTCGGCGCAGCGCCATGGATAGGGGGATGACACCGACAAGCGTGACCCCCGCCATGAACAGGTAGACGCTGCGCCAGCCGGTCGCTTCCAGCATATCCGCCAGCACCATTGGCCAGATCGCACCCGACAGGTAGTTGCCGCTGGCGACCAGCGCCACGGCAATGCCCCTGCGTCGCAAAAACCAATGTGAAATATCGGCAATCAGCGGGCCAAATCCCACGGCTGATGAGAAACCGACAAGAAGCTGCGCAACGGAGAGCATGGCGATGGACTGGCTCAGCGTGGCCAGCCCGAAGCCGAGCGCGATACCGGTGGCCGCCGCGACAAGCGATACGGTCACGCCGAAACGGTCCACCGCCTTGCCAATGACGAAGTTACCCAAGGCAAAGCCAATCATCGTCAGGGTGTAGGGCATGGATGCCTCTGCCCGGCCAGCGCCGAACTCGGCTTCCACGGCTGGCATGATGACAATGATCGCCCACATACCGACATTCGCGATCATCGCGATTGCCAGCGTCAGAACCAGCCTGATCCATGAATATGTGCTGTCTGTAACCGGCATCCGGGCGCTCTTGTGTTTGTGTCTACGCATCTGCGCGCATCTTTCGCTCTCCTGCAAGCGAACAATCCCGCCCTGCGTTAAGCTCGTGGAAAGACCTTTCGGGATATCACTGGCTCCGGGTGAATATGAGAGTGGTGGAGATATGGGCGCGCAGAGCAATCTGGCACCAGTCATCATCAAAAGGAAAAAGGTCATTGTCAGCGGGCACCATGGTGGTGCCTGGAAGGTCGCATATGCGGACTTCGTGACGGCGATGATGGCCTTTTTCATGATGATGTGGCTGTTGAATGCAACGACCGAGCAACAACGAAAGGGGTTGGCCGATTACTTTTCGCCGACCATACCGATCAACCGGGTCTCTGGCGGCGGTGACGGATCCTTTGGCGGTGACAGTATCTTCTCGGAAGAAACATTGCCGCAGAACGGGCTGGGCGCGACAACCAAACATGCCGCTCGCAAGGAACAGTCGCGCGGCGAATCCGGCACTGCGTCTGATAGCGGCGAATTGGATCAAACCGCAGAAGAGCTGAAGGAAGCGATTGATGATCTTCTGGGGCGTGGTGGTGAAACGACCGCGATGAAGAACCTTCTCAAACATATCGTCACGCGCATTACAGATGAAGGACTGGTGATCGAACTCTTCGCGCTCGATGGTCTGCCTCTCTTCGAAGAAGACACAGATACGCCGACGCCCTTGATGGAGTCGCTGGTCGATCTGGTCGCTGATGTGAGCAAAACAGTCACCAACGATGTCGCCATTGGCGGCCATGTACGCGCAAATCCGGTGGTCTTGGCCCGTAACCTGGTGTGGGATCTGTCCGCCGAACGCGCGACGCGAACGCGCCTGATGCTGCAGAACGGCGGCCTCGATACGGGGCGAATGAAGCGCGTGACCGGCCACGCTGATCGTGAACTGGTGCATCGCAATCCGATGGCGACCCGCAACAACAGAGTGGAAATTGTCTTGCTTAGGTGAATTGCGGCATAAATAGGGCGCATTTTATCTGTTAGCGCGGTGTTAAGCCCGGGTGTCTATCTGGATGGTGAATGGATTATCACTTCAGAAAGGCGTGCCCATGTCAATTTCATCTTCGCTCAATGCCGGCGTCGCAGGATTGCAATCAAATGCTCAGCGACTGGCGTCCATCTCGGATAACATCGCCAACTCTTCGACCTTCGGCTACAAGCGCGTGGTAACGGATTTCGAATCCATGGTTCTGTCGTCTGGCGGCGGTTCCTATGCCGCGGGCGGCGTGAGAGCGAATACACAACGATTGATTGACGAACGCGGCACGCTGCTTGGGACATCGAATCCGACCGACCTTGCTGTGCGCGGCGCCGGAATGCTTCCCGTGGCGCAAGCAGCCCAGGTACAGACAGCTGGCACCGATGCACCGATGTTCCTGTCCACAACGGGATCTTTCCGGACAGATGACGAAGGGTATCTGACCTCCCAGTCCGGTCTCGTGCTCATGGGGTGGCCTGCTGCGGCAGATGGCACGATTCCAAACTATCCGCGAGACACGGCCGACGGGCTGGAACCGGTTCGGATCAATACCAGCCAGCTGGCGGGTAACCCGACATTGTCGATGAGCCTTGGCGTGAACCTGCCGGCAACAGAGACCGAATTCGGTGCCGCCGCTCTGACAGAACAATTGTCTGTCGAATACTTTGATAACCTTGGCACTTCACAAAACATCAGCATCACGTTCGAGCCCACGGCACCCGCGACGGCGGGTGACCCGGCGACAAATGAATGGACGATGACGATGACGGATTCGGCGCAAGGCGGGGATCAGATCGGACGTTACACCGTGACGTTTACAGACGCGCGCACCGCAGGCGGAACGCTGGCAACCGTAACGCCCATCGCGACAACGGCGCCGGTCGGCGCCAGCCCGGCATACGATCCTGCAACCGGTATCATTAACGTGACCGTGGCCGCGGGCCCGATTGCCGTCGACATCGGCACCATCGGCGATACCGAAGGCCTGTCGCAGCTGTCCTATAATTTCGCACCGATCTCGGTGACCAAGGATGGCTCCGCGATTGGCAACTTTGTGGGTTTGGACGTTGACGCAAACGGTTTCGTGCGCGCCACGTTCGACACAGGGGAAATTCGTACCGTGTACCAGATTCCACTGGTCAACGTCGCTAATCCAAACGGATTGCAAACCTTTGACAGTCAAACATATTTACCGTCTCGTGACAGTGGTGCGTTTTTCCTCTGGGATGCCGGCGACGGCCCGACCGGTGACATCGTTTCATTTGCCCGCGAGGAATCCAAGACAGACGTGGCCGGTGAGTTGACCGACATGATCAAAACCCAGCGCGCGTATTCATCAAATGCGAAAGTCATTCAGACCGTTGATGAGATGCTGCAGGAAACCACCAACATCAAACGGTAAGTTTCAATCGCAAGTAACGAGGGCCTGACATGACAATTTCCGGGGCATTATCCAACGCCATGACCGGACTGCGCGCAGCGGGGCGCAGTTCGGAAACGATTTCCGCGAACATCGCAAATGCGATGACGCCCGGATATGGGGTGCGATCCGTGGCGCTTTCATCCTCCCAGATCGGCGGCGTAAGCATCGATGGCATTGTGCGAAATGTAGACCCTGCGCTGCTGGTTGATCGCGGGCTCGCTGAGGCTGCTTTTACCAACGCGACAGACCGGGCAGGTTTTTTGACCAGGTATGAAGACATGCTCGGCACGCCGGATGATGCGAACTCTCTTTCGGCGCGCCTGGCCGATTTCGAAAGCAGTCTGGTGACCGCAACCAGCCGACCGGATGCTCCGGAAAGGTTGGAAAGCGTTGTCAACGCAGCCCGCGATCTCGCAACTCTGATCGCGTCCGCTTCTGATGGTGTTCAACAGGCGCGCAGCGAAGCCGATCGAAACATTGGCATTCAGGTCGATCGTCTGACATCGGCACTTGGTGGCGTCAAAGAACTGAACCAGCAGATCACCAAAACCCTGGCGTTGGGAGGCGACACTTCTGCCTTGCAGGACAACCGCCAAGCGCTTGTCGATGATATCAGCGCTATCGTTCCGGTGCGGCAAGTGCCGCGCGACAATGGCCAAATTGCGCTCTACTCCACGGGCGGAGTCATTCTACTCGATGGCGGTATTGCCGAAATCGAGTTCACGCCGGTCAACCAAGTCACACCCTACATGAGCCTCGCGGGCGGTCAGCTGTCTGGGCTGACCGTCAACGGCTTCAGCGTCAGGACGGACAGCGCACGCGGCGCGTTGGGCGGGGGGTCACTGGGGGCGCAATTCGAAATTCGCGACGAGCTGGGCACAGACGCGCAGACACAGCTTGACGCGCTCACACGCGATTTGATCGAACGGTTTCAGGACCCTGCGGTGGATACAACACTGGCCGTGGGTGATGCCGGGATTTTCACCGACGCCGGTGCAGCATTCGATCCGCTGAACGAGGTCGGCATTTCCGCAAGGCTGTCCATAAACGCCGCGGTCGATGAACGGCAGGGGGGCGAAGCGTGGCGCATCAGGGATGGTGTCAATGCTGTGGTTCAGGGTGATGTTGGCGACTCGCGCTTGATCCAGGCTCTGTCAGCAACGCTGACGACCAAGAGAGTTCCAGCCTCCGGCAATTTCGGGGCCGGCGCATTCTCAGCCATCAACCTTGCTGCAACGCTCACATCTCAGCTCGGGGCAGACAGAGCTCAGGCCGACCAGAGCCTGAGCTTCACCTCGACACAATTCAATGAACTGACGCAGCTGGTGCTCGCCGAAGGGGTCGACACGGACCAGGAACTGCAGCGGCTGTTGCTTGTCGAACAGACATATGCAGCAAACGCCAGAATGATCCAAGCTGCTGACGAAATGATGCAAACTATTTTGAGGCTTTAAGGTATGACTTCGATTTCACTGGGCGATCTGGCACAATCCTTCATGCTTCAACGCCGCAGCGTGGCCCTGCGACAGGATTTGTCACGACTGACAGATGAACTTTCCAGCGGGAAGGTGTCGGATGTTCGACAAGTTCTCGATGGCAACCACAATTACCTGACCGATCTGGAAAGATCTCTGGAAGTTCTGGATGGATACTCCGTCGCCAACTCCGAGGCTGCCTACTATACAGGTGCGATGCAGAAAGCGCTCGAACGGGTGCAGGAATTTGGGGGCGCTTTGGGTCTTGATCTTCTGCTTGCGAGTGGGGGGCCAATCGGCGTGGTCGCCGGGAACCCTTCCGACAACGCCCGCACTCAACTTCAGGGCATGATCAGCTCGCTCAATGGTGACATTGCCGGCCGCAGCCTCTTTGCAGGAACCGCTACGGACGACGTCCCTCTTCCTGATGCCGATGTGCTTATCGCGCAGGTCTTGGCTGTGGTCGCCGGGCAAACGACACCCGAGGACATCATGACTGCAGCCGAAACTTGGTTCGCGGACCCCGCCGGATTTGATACGCTGACGTATTCAGGCTCTGCGACAGCGCTCGCGCCATTTGCTCTGTCAGAAACGGAACGGGTGACATTGGACGTGCGTGCAAATGACGCCGCCCTCAAGGAAACACTGTTGCATACTACCGTCGCCGCCCTGGCGGATGATCCTTCGCTGGGTTTGTCTGTCACCCAACAGTCCGAGCTTTTCGGGCTGACGGGCATAGGGCTTCAGTCGAACCAGGATCAACTGACGAGCCTGCGCGCGAACATCGGCTTCACGGAAGAGCGGATTGAAATGATTTCAGCGCGAAATCAGGCCGAGGAGACGAGCCTTGAATTTGCGAGAAACGCCTTGCTGGCAACGGATCCCTTCGAAACAGCGACCGAGTTGGAAAGTGTGCAATTTCATTTGCAAAGCCTCTACTCCGTAACCGTTCGCAGCTCGCAATTATCCTTGGTGAATTTCCTATGAAAATCCTTCTGACAGTATTCCTGGCGATTATTTCGATTGCATCGTCCAGCTTTGCCGGCCCCGTTCGGATCAAGGATCTGGTGGAATTTGATGGGGTCCGCGGTAACGATTTGGTCGGTTATGGACTCGTCGTTGGACTAAACGGCACCGGCGATGGCCTGAGAAACGCACCTTTCACCGAAGAGATCATGTCAAACATTTTGGAGCGCCTCGGCGTGAATGTGGCCGGAGAACAGTTCAGGCCCAAAAACGTCGCCGCCGTCCTTGTAACCGCAGCGTTGCCACCGTTTGCGCGTGGAGGGGGGCAAATTGACGTTACGGTGTCGGCGATTGGCGATGCAAACAGTCTTTTGGGCGGGACGTTGATTATGACGCCGCTCAACGCAGCTGATGGCCAGATTTATGCAGTCGCACAAGGCACGATTATTGCTGGCGGGGCGGTGGCCGAAGGCGATGGTGCGAACGTAACCCAGGGCGTACCAACAGCGGGTGTGATCCCTTCTGGCGCGCGGGTCGAAAGAGAGATCGAATTCGATCTGTCAACACTGACAAATTTGAGATTGGCCCTGCGAGACGCGGATTTCACAACCGCGGCACGCATTGAGCAGGCAATAAACGCTGATTTTGGACGCCAGGTTGCCTTTATGCTCGATTCGGGCACTGTAAGCTTGGATATTCCTCAGACACGAATGGCGTCTGTTGCACATGCCTTGGGTAGAATCGAAAATATCGCTGTGCAACCGGAGCGTAAGGCGCGCGTAGTGGTCGACCAAAGATCCGGGACCATCGTCATGGGCGAAGACGTTCGCATTTCTCGTGTCGCGGTATCCCAGGGCAATCTGACACTCAGAATTCAGGAAGCCCCCATCGCGGTGCAACCCAATCCCTTTGCTGACGGAGAAACGGTCGTTGTCCCGAGAACGAATGCGGAGATCGAAGAAGAACCGGGCATCGGACTGGCTGAAATTCCTAGCGGAACATCGTTGTCGGAGGTCATTGCCGGGCTCAACGCTTTGGGAGTCTCACCGCGCGACATGATCGACATCTTGAAAAGCATCAAAGCAGCTGGTGCGCTACACGCCGAGTTCATTGTCCGCTAGGGTCAGGATTCATAACCAGTGTATGACGGTTGCTGCGAGGGCGATTGCGGACAGGAAGACCTTGGGGCAGCGATCATAGCGTGTTGCCACGCGCCTCTAATCCTTGAGCCGACCGAACATGATCTCGATCCTGTTGCGCCTTTTGATCTGCGCTTGTCGTACTTGACCGGTGTCTTGCGCTGCATTCGGCCGGGGATGCAGGCGGGTATCCCTTTGTCTTTCAACGCATCTCGGAACCAGTCAGCGTCATAACCGCGATCACCTAGCAGCCAGCCCACATTTGGTATGCTGCTGAGCAGAGCCCGAGCTCCGATGTAGTCGCTAACCTGCCCGGCGGTAACGAACAGGTTGAGCAGGCGACCTTGGCTATCACAGATAGCAGGCAACTTGGTATTCATGCCGCCCTTAGTTCTACCGATCAGGCGGCCACGCCCCCTTTTTCGCGGCCATACTGGTCGCGGTGCGGTGTGCCTTGAGATAGGTCGCGTCAATCATGACCGTCTTCCGTTCGCCGTGCTCGGCAGCCAGGCCAGCCAATATCCGAGCGAAGACACCTTTCTCGCTCCAACGCTTCCACCGGCTGTAGAGCGTCTTGTGTGGCCCGTATTCCGTAGGGGCATCTCGCCAGCACAACCCATTGCGATTGATGAAGATAATCCCGCTCAACACCCGTTTGTCATCAACCCGAGGCTTGCCGTGCGACTTCGGGAAGAAGGGGGCGAGCTTCGCCATCTGCTCGTCGGTTAGCCAATAAAGGTCGCTCATGTCACTGCTCCGTTTTGGGAGCCGTGAATCACGCAGCGAAGCGAAAATCAATGTATCCTGACACTAGTCGGCACCATGTATTTCGCACGAAGATTTTGGAAGGAATTGTGAATTAATTCAGCTCCTTCGACTTTGGTTGCAAAGTAGTTGTTACAGGGATCACAAACAGCGCCCTTGGGGAGGACGCGCCGACCAGAAATGTTGCCCATGGACTCAGGACCGATGTGCTCAACACTGCGAAGCGGCCCAGCAGTTTTCTTGCAAAAAATGCACTTCCCCAATTCGAAAGAGTCGGGTTTTGTCATTTTCTTCCTCTTCGCAGCGGTTTCGTCCGCGATAAGCCCGCTGCACGAAGAGTTGCTTCATTACGCATCCACGCGTCATTGACCAAATCTTGCCACTTGATAACTTCAATAGTTGAACCTTTGAAATCGTTGTCAAGGCTCCGGATTCGACCTTCACCGTTTGCTGTAGTTGTCCAACCACCAAGTTGATCCTCAAGGTCACCAACAATGTCCGCAACAACGTGAACATAGAATAGGCAGTCGTTTGCAATTCGGACCTTATGACGGTTGGATGCTTCGATTTGACCGTGCCGGCGCCGGATATTGCACTTTTCGCGATCGGAAGAACCTGACCCAAGTTGTAGCCGGTCCAAGCGATGTCAAATTGTAACTACCGGGATCGGGCGATAACGACGCAATGACTACGAAGATAATCACAACATGACCGGCGCAAGGCTCCATTAACTGTGCAACACTCCTTCTCCATCAGCGCGCTGCAATGATCACTACTGTCATCATTTAGAAAACCCACAAGAATTAAGTCATTCCAGGGTTCAAAGTTGTGCAGACCACGGCGTCATTCCTCTTGGACACGATAACACCGGAACGTTGAAAAACCGCACCCAAAGGGCGTCTTGCCAACGGCCTTCCAGTCAAGTCCCGCAACGGGAAGCAGGCCAAACTTCGACACATTGCCGACTATACGGCCGCCCCCAATGTGCGTCAGATCAAGTGTGATCAGAAAAGTACGAAGCGAGACGATTGCAAGAGCCAGTGCATATGAAAGAGTTGCGACAAGACAAATTCGAGAAGGGGGAAATGGCCATAAGGTAGTCTGTCTTCAATCGAATAATCAGACTTCTACGCGGCAGGGATCAAACACGTCAAACCGGATATTTAGCGTAGCTCGATGATTGCGACTGCCCCATGTGGCACTTTGCAGCCTTGTTCAGCGAGGCAAATCAGAGCAGCCTCAAGCTGTTTTCCAAACATGATAAGACCCCCAAAGTGTGACTGCGTTCAATCCTGCTCCTGCGATCTTGGCAGTCTCCTACATCATTGTCGGCTGTTTAAGCTCGTTCACAAGCACGCAACGCTGGTCTGCAAAGGAAGCGTGGTTTCTTTCCAGTGAGTTGGTTAAGGAGCAAATACTGTCTTTAACTGTATCGCATTTCTCCTCAAAAATAGCTACGCACCAAGCTTCCTGCGATCAGGCTCCAGCCATCGGCGATTACGAAAAATGCCAATTTAAACGGCAGAGACACGATGACCGGAGGTACCATCATCATGCCCATCGACATGAGCACCGCGGCGACGACCAGATCTATGATCAGGAACGGCAGAAATATCAGGAATCCGATCTGGAACGCTCTCGATATCTCCGACAGGAGGAAACTTGGTACCAGCACGGAAAGAGGCGCATCTGGTGTTGGGGACGCGTTGACCGTATCGGGCCGAAGCTCGGCCATTGCAAAGAAGGTTTCCGGGTCCAAGCGGCCTGCCATGAACACTCTGAACGGCTCAAGGACACGCACAAACGCTGCTTCTATGTCGATTTCCTCATTGTTCAGAGGAACGATCCCGTTGGTCCAGGCCGCAGTGAAAACGGGCTCCATCACGAAGTATGTCAGGAAAAGTGCGAGGCTCACAATCAACATGTTTGGAGGAGATTGCTGAAGCCCAATCGCCTGCCTGAGAATAGAGAGAACGGTCACAATAAACGGGAAGCAGGTCACCATGATCGCGAGACCGGGCGCAAGGCTCAGCACTGTTATCAGAGCGAACAGTTGGATCGTACGCGCACTTATCGATCCATCGTCACCAAGAGAAATCGATAACTCCTGCGCATTTGCCCCCATCGGCAAAAGTACGAAGAGCGCCAGAGCGACCCCAATAGGAATGCGAAAAGGAAACAATTAATTACAAGCCGGCCTGCAGATCGACAACTTCGGTCAACCTGACAACCAGTTGGCCGTGTTGCTCGCCCTCTTGTTCTTCGAGCATACCGCGCGCGATCAACCGGTCACCAACATAAAGCTCCACGGGATCGTCCACCGATTTGTCGAGCGCAAGGACAGCATTTTCTCCCAGCGAAACCAACTCTCTGATCAGGGGGCGCGCCTTGCCGACACAGACACTGACTTCGATTGGAACAGATGTGAAGGGATTGGCAGGATCCATTGCCGGGCTTCTCGAAGCGTTCGTTTCATCCATTTTCATTCTCCTGATCGGCCTCGTGGAAAAATGCGGTCATCGCCTCGGAAATTCCGGCAATGACTGTATCAATATCAACACTCCGCTCTGCGGAACCGATCCGGACAAATGCCTGGCCATCCCCTAACGAAGCCTCCGCAACGATCTCGAAGGGCGATGAAATCTTTCCCTGTGCGAGCTCTTGAACTGTTTCGACGTTTGCGGGTGCGACAACGATTTCAACAGGCTGTTCCGCGTTGTCTTTGATCATCTGACAGATTTGTTCAACGATATGAGCGCCCAGAGCCTTCTTGACGAACTCCGGCAGCAGCTTTTCGACGATCTCGGCCATTATCGGCTCGATGGAGACAGTCAGTTTTGACAACGCTTCATGGTAGGTAAACGCCATGTCCTGAAGGTTTTGTCCCAGATCAGCGCTGATTTTAGCTGTTGTATCCGCCTGCGCCTTGACGGCGTCATCCCACCCGGCCTGGTAGCCTTTTTCAAATGCTGCAAGTTTTTCATCTTCCAAACCATCTGCGCTGACGTCTCCGGGTACGTCGGGGTCGGCTTTGGCACCGCCAAAATTTCGGTATCTGTGCGACAGGGACATCAGACGCTCTCCTCTTTATCTTCCAGCCAACTGCGCAGGATTTCGACAGTTTCTTCTTGTCGTTCGCCAATCATGTTGCGCAGGCGATCAACCGGATCTTCCGAAACGCCGCCAGCCATCGGCAAGTCGGGAAGTTCCCCACCCTCGCCGCCGCCAAAGCCCGAAATGATAGGGAGCTCTGGCAAATCGAAGTCGTCGGAAGTCACTTCGCCCGTCAGACCGGCCTCCTCCATTTGCGGGTCGGCACCTACGGGGAGCGCGGGAACATCGTTATTTGGCAGCTCTGCTGGTTTCATCAAAAGAGGCCGTACGACAAACAGACCCAAAATAAGCGTCACCATCGCCAGTACCGCCATTTGAATCGCCGACATCAGATCGACATTGAGACCATCGATAAGCGAGGTCCCGGCCGCAGTCCCAACAGGGGGCACGTTCTGCAGCGCCATAGATTTGATCGTAATGATGTCGCCGCGGGTTTCGTCAAAGCCAACGGCAGATGCAACCAGATCCTTCAGCGCATTCAGTTCAGCCTCATCACGCGGCGCAAATGTCTGCGCGCCATCTTCCGCCGTGGTTGTTGCTTCGTTCACCAGAACCGCGACCGTCAACCGCTTGATGGCACCCGGATTGCGCACGATTTCACGTTCAGTTTCAGATACTTCGTAGTTCACACGTTCACGCGATTCGCTGTTTTGGGAAGACGAATTCTCACCGCCGGCACCTTCTTCATCCGGCAGGTTGGACGCGACCGTTACGTTGCCGCCACCAGCCTCATTCGACGTGTTGTTACGCTCCTCCGTGTCGGTGCTGATCGCGACACGGCTCTCAGGGTCAAAAATCCTTTCACGGATCGCTTCACTTTCTGTCACGGTATCAACGCTGACCTCGACGATGGCGTTGCCGAACCCGACGCGCGCCTCCAGAAGCCGCTGTACTTTGTCGCGCAACAGTTGCGCCTTGTCGTCTCCACCATTGGCAGGCACGGCTTCATCGGTCGCGCCGATCAGCGTTCCGTTGGCGTCAATCACCGCGACATCCTCAGCGGCCAGCCCCGCCACCGCCGAAGAAACCAGGAAGCGGATCGCTTTAGCCTGCTGGGGCGTTATCGCGGCGCCGGTTGGAGTTACGGCGACTGATGCCTTGGGGGTCACGCCTCGTTGAAAAGGATTGGACCCCGTGCTGGCGATGTGCACGCGTGCCATCGCGATATGCGGGCTTGAGACTACGGTGCGCGCAAGCTCGCCTTCCTTGGCGCGCCAATACGCGGCATCAAACATCTGCGACGTGGTGCCAAAACCTGACAGCGTATCCAACAATTCGTAGCCGCTATTCGAATTGGCCGGCAATCCTTCACTGGCTAAGGTCATTCGAAGTTGATCACGCTGTTTGGCGTCGACGAATATGGAGCCACCGCGCACCTCGAATACGGCACCACGTTGTTCCAGCGCCCGAACGACATCTCCTGCGGCGCCATTTTCCAAGCCCGCATAAAGGAGTGTCATTGTGGGAGCAGACGCCATTCTGGACATCGCCAAAATCGCGAAGAACATCGCGCCGGTCGCTACGACAACAATAATCTGACGGCGTATATTCATCCCCGTCCAAGCATTCAGTACTTGCTGCACAATCGCCTCCGTCAAGCCAAACGTTCTGTTCGGCGGTGACAACAGCAATGAACGATCTGGCTTAACAATCGGTTAGTGCAATCGCGTCTATAACGTTTTTCGTAACTGGAAGCGGGAATAACATGGCAGACGCAGCGACCGTTGAACCGTCAACTGACAAAAAATCATCGAAAATGCCTTTGATTATTGGGCTCGTTCTGCTTCTGGCAGGCGGCGGAGGGGGATTCTATGCGACCTGGTCCGGCCTGATTTTAAACAACGAATCGGCCGCGGAGCCGGTTGAGGAAGAGACGCCGGAAGCGCTGCCGAAAGTGGCGTTCGTCTCCATTGAACCGATCACAATTTCCCTGCCGAGCAGGAGTGTTCAGAAGCATCTCCGGTTTCGCGCGGAGCTCGAAGTCACCAAGAAATATGTTGACGATGTCGAGTTGATAATGCCGCGCGTGGTCGATGTTCTGAACAGCTACCTGCGCGCTCTCGAACTAAGCGATATCGAGAACCCGTCATCCCTGACCCGTCTACGCGCGCAGATGCTGCGCCGTGTACAGGCCGTCGCCGGACCGGACCGCGTCAACGATCTTCTCATCATGGAATTTGTGCTGAATTAAGGAGGGTGAAATGGACCTTATTGCCGACATATTGCTCACAGCTGGCGCCGTGGGCGCGGGAGTTTACTGCTTCGTTCTGGGCCGGCGTCTCAACCGCTTCAATGACCTCGAAAAGGGCGTTGGAGGTGCCGTCGCAGTCTTGTCCGCGCAGGTGGATGATTTGACAAAAACGCTGTCATCCGCTCAGGCAACCGCCGCGAATTCGGCGCAGACGCTCACAGAGCTTACGCAGCGCGCCGAAGAAATGTCGCGCAAGCTAGAGCTGCAAATGGCATCTCTGCATGACATTCCCGAAGTCCCCCAAAGCAACAGGCAGGCTGTCCGCTCCGAGCCGCAGGCCGCCCAGGCTCCCAGTGAGCCGATGTTCGTTCGGCACCGCGGCGCGGAGGCACACCAGTGATGATTGGATCCTTGTTCAACGGTCGACATGGCAGAGGGTCCATCCTGTTGATAGCCGGTCTCTTAATGGCATCTGCAGCGGTGCGCGTCGGGTCCGGCACGGGGCAGGCCTTTGCCACCGAAAACCCGTTGGCGGCTGCACAGGAAACGCCGGAGACCACGACAGAGACAAAGACAGCGCCCGAAGTGGACAAGGCGGAAATGTCACAGATGCTGGTTGCCTTTCAGGAGCGCGAGAAACGCCTGAAAGAACGTGAGCAACAGATCGACATGAGAATGAAAGCCCTGTCGGTCGCCGACGAACAAATCGAGCGCCGCCTGACGGTCTTGCAGGATGCTGAGGAATCCCTGAGAAGCATGCTGGCCTTGGCCAATACAGCTGCGGAAGACGATCTGACGCGCCTGACCTCCGTTTATGAAAACATGAAGCCGAAAGATGCGGCTCCTCTTTTCGAGGAAATGGAGCCGGCATTTGCTGCGGGTTTTCTGGGCCGGATGAGACCTAATGCCGCTGCAGGCATCATGGCGGGATTATCGCCCCAGGTCGCCTACTCGATCAGCGTGATTCTCGCCGGTCGCAACGCCGATGTTCCAAAAGGGTAGCCGCCGATGAGGCTTTCTTAACCTCCTTTTGCAATGGTGCATTTGTAATCTGGATCGGGGAACGACATGATCGGAATCATTGGCATTATTACCATTTTTGTCATGGTATTCGGCGGCTACCTGGCCGCCGGGGGCAAGATGGGGATCATTTTCAAAGCACTGCCGTTCGAACTGACAATGATCGGCGGCGCCGCGATTGGTGCTTTTCTCATCAGCAACGATATGTCCGCCATCAAGCAAACTGCCCGGGACATGGGACGGGTGTTTAAAGGTCCGAAGTGGGCCCATTCCGACTACCGAGACTTGCTTTGCCTGCTCTTCGAACTGATCCGGCTTGCGCGTCAAAACCCGGTTGCGATCGAAGAGCACATTGAAGCTCCTGAGGAATCGGCGATTTTTTCCAAGTATCCCAAGATTCTGAAGGACAGCGAGGCCATCGCGTTGATTTGTGACACGATGCGGTCAGCTTCAATGAATTACGACGATCCCCATCAGGTTGAAGAAGTGCTTGAGAAGCGGATGGAAGCCAATATGCATCACGCCATGCACTCCAGCCACGCCCTTCAAACAGTTGCCGATGGTCTGCCGGCGCTTGGCATTGTTGCCGCGGTCTTGGGCATCATCAAAACAATGGCTTCAATAGATCAGCCTCCGGAAGTTCTGGGCAAATTGATTGGTGGTGCCTTGGTAGGAACCTTTCTGGGCGTCTTTCTGGCATATGGGCTGGTTGGCCCCTTCGCGGCAAAGGTGAAAATGGTGACCGAAGAAGACGGTCACTTCTACCAGTTGATCCGAGAGGTGCTCGTGGCAAACCTCCATGCCCATGCCACCAATATCTGCATCGAAGTCGGGCGCCAGAACACCCCGTCGCACTGTCGGCCAAGTTTCTCTGAGTTGGAGGAAGCTCTGAAGTCCGTCAAGCAAGGTGCTGCATGAAAAAATTACTGGTGTGCGCCTGGCTGAGCACTGCATCAATAGCATGGGCCGAGCCAATTGTTGTGAGGTCGGGTGATCACGATGGTTTCACCAGGTTGGTCATGCAATTGCCTCCCGACGTGGAGTGGCGCGCCGAAAGCGATGTCGGACGACAGTCAATCATTTTTTCCGGTCACTCTGACGGATTTGATACCAGTCAAACATTCTCCATTATTTCAGATACATATTTAAGTGACATTTTGTCATCTGCGTCCCGCATTGATCTCGAACTGACTTGTGATTGCGCGGTCAAAACCTTTTTGGAGCAGGGAGAGTATCTGGTTGTCGATATCCAGGACGGCCCCCCGCTGCCGCCGCAGGCGCTTACGGAAAAGCCGATAGTCCTGCAGGATGCGCCACGATCACGCTTTAACTACGGCGACTTGCTTTGGTCCCCGCCCGTCGCGACGCCTCAACAGACTGAATCCGACGACCAGGCAAAAACGGACATCGAAATTGCCGACACGGCAGATGATCAAGCGATTTCCGAACAACAAGCGGCACTTGTGGAGGAAACACGAGACAGGCTTTTGCGAGGGATAAGTGATGCCGCCTCGCGTGGAATTCTACAAGCGGCGACGCCAAGTATCGGTGAAGTTGCCGACATCAATGTACCTGCACAACTGGCCGATGTGTTCGATTCATCAACGGAAGCGACAGAGGCGTTGATGCCCAATTCCGGCAACATAAGGGTTACCAATAGCCGCGATACACCTAATTCGGCCGACCCGATTGACCTTATGACATCAGGCGCACTCTGTGCTGACCCAAGTGAATTTGACGTCATGGAGTGGGGCACTGAGGAACCATTCGTTCACCAAATTGCGAAGAAGAGAGCTGCCTTGTATGATGAACTTGGGCGTTTGGAACCGCGCGAGGCAAAGGATCTTGCGCAACTATATCTTTTTTTCGGATTTGGCGTTGAAGCGAAGCAGATTTTGCGATTGTCGGATGTCCTGATGCAGGAAAATCCAGGGCTAATGGATTTAGCGGACATCATGGAATATGAACATGCGAGGAACCCGCGTTTTGTTCACCGGTACTCTGATTGCGACTCGGATCTGGCGCTCTGGGGAATACTGGCAGCGAATCAGTTACCGGAAGAACAACAGGTCAATGAAAAAGCTGCTCTGCGTGCGCTTGCGGCACTGCCGATGCATCTTCGCGAATTCTTGGCTCCGATCGTGAGTGACCGGCTTATCGAAAGTGGGAATTTGGAAGCGGCCACCATGGCGTTGCGGACCATAGAATTAGGCGGCTACGAACCAAGGGGAAGTACCGGCCTTGCGAGGGCAAAAATTGAAAATGAACGTGGCAATAGCTCCGCCGCCGACGAGCTGCTTGATGAAGTCATTCAGGGAAATACAAGGGAAACGCCCGGTGCTCTCATCGAGTTGGTTGAGAATGCACTGGAAGACGATACCGACATTTCGGCCGACATTGCGCTTTTGATCGAGTCCTTTGCATTTGAGAACCGTGATGGCGAGTTGGGGCGAGAATTAGCTCGTGCTCATATCATTGCATCCGCGAAGTCAAAGCAGTTCGTCAAGGCGTTTACCGCAATCGACAAGTCCGATCTGCAAGGTGATCCTGATCGGCTTTCAGAGCTCTATTCGCGTGTTTTTTATGAGCTGGTTAAATCAGCAGATGAGATTCAGTTTTTGGAATTGTTCTTTTCGGAGTTTCCAGCCGAGGCACAAAGTTTGGAACCAGAAACGCTCCTCGCCACGGCGGCGAGGTTACGAAATCTCGGTTTTGCCGACAATGCTGAAACCACTCTCAAAGCAACGCCGAGGACGTATCGGGGCGACGCATTCAAGATACTTCTTTCACAAATTCAGATGGACCTGATGCGCCCTGATGAGGCGATCACAACCCTTAATGGCGTTGAAGGTGAAACGGCGGACAAGACCCGTGCAGCAGCACTTTTGGCTCTTGGTCAAAACCAGGCCGCATCGCTGTTGTTCCAGTCTGCGAATCTTCCCCAGATGGCCGCACAGTCCGCGTGGCTGTCTGACGATTGGGTAGAGCTGACGCGCAGGTTTGCACCGCAGTTGCAGGATGTCAGTTCGTTGGCTTCTTCCGAAGTCTCTCAAATACCCACTGAGGCCGGCATGCTATCTCGCTCTGAATCTGCGTTGGAGCAAAGCGCTGCGGCAAGAGGTGTTCTGACAAACCTTTTGCAGAGCCTCCCGGTTTCTCTCGCGGAACAGTGATCTCTTTCCCGCTTTGGGTACTGCCAGAAGTTACCAAAAATAAACCTTGGTTGCGTACCTTGAGGCAGCTGCAAAAAGCAGTCGTCAAGGATGCAGAATGCTCACAATTAGACCGCAAATAACGGTACGGTTTCGGCTGCACCTCCTACTGACGTTCTTGTTGGCGTTGGCGAGTCACGGCTACGCAGCAACCAGCAACTTGTGTGACAGGGCGGCATATTCAGCGGCTCAGGAAACAGGTGTTCCGCTCGCAGTACTGAAAGCGGTGACCCGAACAGAAACCGGGCGATCGCAGCGAGGGCGCCTAAGCCCTTGGCCATGGGCAATTAATGTTGCGGGAAAAGGGCTTTGGCCGGACACGAGGCAGGATGCGGAAAGATATGTTCGTGATCATCTGTCCACAGGCAAAAACAACATCGATGTCGGCTGTTTTCAGTTGAACTACCGCTGGCATGGCAATGCATTTGGTTCGGTTGCCGAGATGTTCGACCCGTTTAACAACGCACAATACGCGGCTCAATTTCTTTCAGACTTGTATAAGGAAAAAGGCAATTGGACCGCTGCCGTCGGTGCCTTCCACTCGAGAACTCCGGAGCATGCGACGCGTTATCAAAAACGGTTTAATGAAATCTTCGCGAGTATGTCAGTTCCCGATCTGCAGCGGCGCGCAATCAACTGGTCACGCCGGAAGCAAAATCGGTTTCCGCTTTTGCAGAACTCCGGCGCGCGACCGCTTCCAGGATCGTTAGTTCCTCTGAGCGCCAATTCGGGTGTCGCCAGCCTGATACAAAACACAGGGAAAAACTGAACGTGCAAAATCTTTCCGCCAAGGCTCTCTTTAACCCTACGATACTGCTCGCCGTCGCATTGATGGCGGTGATCGTCATGATGATTTTGCCTATGCCAGCCTGGGTCTTGGATGTCGGCCTGGCTGCATCTTTCGCACTGGCAATCCTTATATTCACGGTCACGTTATTCATTGAAAGGCCTTTGGACTTCTCTGCGTTTCCGACAATTTTGCTGGCCTCACTGATGTTGCGGCTCTCACTGAACGTGTCGTCCACCAAGTTGATTATCGGACAGGGTCATACCGGCACGGATGCTGCAGGCGATGTCATTGAAGGGTTTGCTCAGTTTGTGATGGGCGGAAGTGTCTTCCTCGGCCTCGTTGTATTTTGCGTTCTCCTGATCGTGAACTTCATGGTGATCACGAAAGGCGCGACCCGGATGGCGGAAGTTGGCGCGCGGTTCGCGTTGGATGGAATGCCAGGCAAACAGCTTGCAATTGACAGCGACATGTCCGCCGGTGCGATAACCCATGCCGAAGCGCGCGAGAGACGTGAGCGAGAACAGCAGGAAACAACTTTTTTCGGATCGCTTGACGGTGCCTCGAAATTCGTGAAAGGCGATGCGGTTGCGGGTCTGCTCATCACTCTGTTGAATCTTGTGGCCGGTTTGGTCATGGGTATTGCCGTTCATGGAATGCCCATAGGCCAGGCCTTTGAAACATATGCTATTTTGACGGTTGGAGACGGCTTGGTATCGCAAATTCCGGCCGTTGTGATTTCAATTGCCTCGGCCCTGCTGCTCGCACGTGGCGGAGCACAAGGGGCCACCGATCTGGCGGTTTTCAGCCAGCTTGGCAAACACCCGTCGGCAATCGCAACGGTTGCAGTTTTGATGGTTCTGTTCGCACTGTTCCCCGGCCTGCCTTTTGCGCCCTTTATCTTCGGAGGTGCATGCCTGGGTACCGCTGCATATTGGCTGCACCGTCAGGCCCGATCGACACAGCAGACACCGGACGCTGACACAGCGGAGGAACAACTGCCCAAAGACAAACCCCTGGGGGATATCCTCGAACTCGACGACATCCATGTCGAATTCGCTCCGGATTTGGTGAATATGGTACTGGATCCGGGCACAGGGCTGGATGCGCGGATTTCCAACATGCGCACGCATGTTGCTTCCGTATTCGGCCTGATCCTTCCGGAAATCCGCCTGACGGATAACCCTGCCCTTGAAGTCGGAACCTATGTCTTGCGCATTCAGGGTGTTGAACAAGCGCGCGCGCAGCTGAACCCGGATCAAATTCTCGCGCTGATTCCGGAGGGGTCAACATCGGCTCCGAACGGGACAGACACGACCGAACCGGTGTACGGGGCTCCCGCCCGGTGGATCAACAATCGCGATCACGAAAAAGCTGCGTTGGATGGGTTGACGCTCGTCACGCCAGCCGAAATCCTCGCAACCCATCTGTTGGAAACGGTGAAGCGCAACTTCAGCAGGTTGCTGTCGCTGAAATCGCTGCGTCGATTGCTCTCGGAAATGACAAATATCTCCGATCCAACACGCGCCGAGGCGAATAGAAAACTGCTGGACGAGATGATACCCGACAAGGTGCCAATTGATGTGTTGCACGCTGTCTTGCGATTGTTGTTGGACGAGCAGGTTTCCATCAGGAACTTGCCACTAATTCTGGAAGCCACGGCCGAAGCGCGTGTGCAAAATGCACAGCCTGAAGCAATCTGCGAACATGTTCGGCAACGATTGGGGTTCCAACTCATTGCAGAATTGAAGCGCGAAGACGGCACGCTGCCGCTGGTTCAATTGGCCCCGGAATGGGAGGACACTTTCAACACCTATCAGATCGAGGCGGATCGTGGCCTCGACATCGCGCTACCACCCGACCTGTTCAATCAACTGGCAGAAAACGTCTCCGAAAAGCTGCAATCCGCCAGCCAAAACGGGATCAACGCCGCAATCGTGACGAACACCCGCCGACGTCGGTTCTTGCGTACGGTCATGCGCGCCAAGGGTATTTCCAACCCTGTTTTGTCTTTTGAGGAGATCGGGCTGGATGCGCGGCCTGCGCTTGTAGGGGTTGTCGCGGCATGACAGCCATCGCGCAACTGTTGCCTTTTTTGAACGAAGCGATCTGGCACGGTTTCGCGGTGTTCTTGCGCGTCGCGGCATTGGCCTCCCTGCTACCTGCATTTGGCGAGCAATCCGTGCCCGCCCGGATAAAACTGGTGGTAGCCATGGCGTTTACAGTCGCCGTGGCACCCGCCGTGGCAACAGTCCAAGCGCCTGAGGATCTTGGTGATCTCGTACTGCTGTCTCTCACCGAAATTCTTGCGGGGCTTGCATTGGGGATCGGGATCCGCCTGTTCGTCCTTGCCCTTCAGACCGCGGGCACGATTGCCGCACACTCGACATCGCTCTCGCAGGTTTTCGGAGGCGCCGGGGTCGATCCCATGCCCGCGATGGGCTACGTTCTGATCGTCGGCGGTCTGGCCCTGGCGGTCATGACAGGGTTACACGTCAAAGCCGCAGAAATGATTATCTTGTCCTACGAATTTTTGCCCATTGGCCGGTTCACCGACGGGTCAGTTCTGTCCGAATGGGGCGTGGCACAGGTCGGACGGGCATTCACGCTTGCATTCACATTGGCAGCGCCATTTGTCATTTTGTCAGTTCTCTACAATGTGGCGCTGGGTGCAATAAATAAAGCCATGCCGCAGTTGATGGTCGCATTTGTGGGTGCACCCGTGATCACAGCCGGTGGATTGTTCCTGCTCCTCATGGCATCCCCCTTGATTCTGTCCGTTTGGCTGGATGCGATGGATGGGTTTTTGCAAAATCCGTTTGGGCCCACCCGATGAGCGACACATCAGATCAAAGTGACAAGACATATGATGCCACGCCTCAAAAACTCCTCGAGGCGCGCAAAAAAGGTGAGATCGCGCGCTCGACAGAGGTTCTGACAGCTGCGGCCTATGCCGGTTTGCTGCTGGCATTTGTTGCCGCCGGCAGCGGTGGGCTGATCGGGGTGGGCACGTCGATGATGGTGTTGATCGATCAGTCTGCCCAACTCGCTCCCCTCTTTTTCAACGGGTCTGCCAGTGCGCCAACACAGGGTTTGCTGCGCAGCGTGGTAACATCCCTGTTCCCGATCTTTGTTCTGCCCGCGCTTGCGGTTCTGCTTTGCCTTATCGCACTCAAGGGAATTGTTTTTGCGCCGACCAAAGTCGCTCCGAAACTTTCGAAAATCTCCATCATCGCAAACGCCAAAAACAAGTTCGGACGAACCGGGCTTTTCCAGTTCTCGATCAGTTTCGCCAAGTTGCTCATCTACTCAGCCTGTCTTGCTCTTTTTATCAATGCGCGCCTGGAAGAGATGGTTGCCGTGTTGCAGACCAACCCTCGGATCGTCGTCGTTCTTCTTGCTGAAATCTGCCTTTCGTTTCTGTTGGTGGTTGTCATCGTATCCGGCATTATCGGGGTTATCGATGCAATCTGGCAGCACTTCGAGCATCTTCGTAAAAACATGATGACCCGCAAAGAAATCATGGACGAAACCAAGAACAGTGAAGGCGATCCGCACATGAAGCAGGAGCGGCGTCAGCGTGCCCATGCCATTGCAGGTGCTCAAATGATGGCCGATGTACCAACAGCGGATGTGATTATTGTAAACCCGACGCATTATGCGGTTGCACTGAAATGGGAAAGAAAACCCGGGCAAGCTCCCATATGTGTCGCCAAGGGCGTCGATGAGATCGCAATGCGGATAAGGGAGATCGCGACGGAGAACGCAGTTCCAATTCACAGCGATCCACCAACAGCGCGCGCCCTTCATGCCACAACCGAGATCGGAGACCAGATTGCCCCGGATCATTACCGCGCAGTTGCAGCCGCGATCAGGTTTGCGGAAGCGATGCGCAGGAAAGCAAAGGCGCGACCATTTTGAAACACGATGACCTGAAACTCTTGCATGGGTTGGTTGAAGCGAAGTACCAGGTCCGGCAACAAGCCTTTCAATCCTTGCTCTCCAGAGAAGCTGCGCTTCGGAACGATTTACAAAAACTGGAAGCTCAAGGACGTGCGTCAGAGAGTGAAACAGCCTCGGATATGCGCGCGATTGGAGGGGATGTCATTTGGAAGGCATGGCTGGGAAAAGCGAGGACATCACTCAACATGCAGCTGGCGCTTGTGCTGGCCGAGAAAGAACAGCACGTACGACAGGTTCAGCAAGCCTATGGCAAAGTCCTGGCAACGGAAGAGCTCATGGCAAAATCTGACAAGGAGCAACGCCGACAAAGGCAAACTGCTCAGTTGGCGCAAGCCATCGCCCTGTCGGTAATCCGCTAGGCACCCCCAACCATGCAACCTTGTATGAAGCGGGGGATGCTTCTTCGACGCCAACCTACCGGTGCTTGACCAGCGGCTTCATCACGCTCATCCAGCCTGATCGCCAAGGGTCAATGACCAACCGGTTTTTCCACCGGTTGTGCCAGGGCTGTTAGTAGTCCTGGCGTGCAATCTCGAATATGAGCACATCGTTTACGATATCCTCACCCATCACGTTCTGGGCGACTTTGCGGAGATTGCGCCGCACCGCATCGAGGTTGCTGGTGTTGGTAAATTCGCCATTAAAGCCGCCGACACTGGCATGATCGAACAGCACGCGCAGAATCTCATCTCTCAGCTTCGGCTCCTTGTCCAGAACATCTTCCCCGTACCCCTGCACCACCTCGACGCTGAGGGACATCACGACCAGGGCGGACACGCGCTCTTGTGCAACCAGCGGAACGACAAATTGGTTGGGCAGACGGATATATTCCATTCCGTCTGCCGGTTCATCGCCCGCATGCTCATCACCATGCGCTTTATCATTCTTTTTGGTCGCGTCTTTTGCTTCCTTGTGATCAGCTTCGGCCGGCTCTTCATGGCTGACTTCTTGTTCAACTGGCGGCGGTCGCAGGAAGATGCCCGCACCAACACCGGCACCTGAGCCAACCAGGAGCATAATAATCGGGAGAAGCTTTTTCATGTGATTTTGCTCCTAGAATGGCAGAACGCTGTCGAGGACTTGCTGACCAATTCTCGGCTGCTGGACATCCGAAATCTGACCCCTGCCGCCATAGGAAACCCGGGCGGTTGCAATCTTGTCATACGTGATTTCGTTTTGGCGCGAGATATCCTCGGGGCGCACATAACCTGTCACGAGCAATTCCCGCATTTCAAAGTTGACCCTCAACTCCTGACTGCCAGCAATGGACAAAACCCCATTGGGCAGAACATCGACGATTGTCGCCGCGATCCGCAGTGTCAGCTTTTCGTTGCGTTTGACAGATCCATCGCCTGACGAACTGCTGCTGGAATTGATGGAGACGGCCTCAGACGTCGACGCCCCCTCGGGAAGACGTTCATCAATGCGCTGCGGCAAACCGAACAATCCCGGGATACCCAGACTTTCAGACCCGGATCGGGACCGATCCGTCGCGTTCGATATCTCCGCCTCCTCATCAATTTCGATGACCACGGTCAGAATATCGCCCTGTTGAATGGCACGGCGATCGCCCAACAGCGACTGACGAGCGCCCGACCACAGGGAGGCCCGTTCCGTCGGCCCCTTCGCATCTGCACGCAACGGCAATCCCGGTGCCATCATCGCGTTGTGTTCAGTGGTCGTTGTTGGCGACGTAAAGGACGGCGGCTTGCCAAGATGGTCCATCCGACCGCAGGCTGCTACAACCACAAGACCGGCACCAATGGCGCAATTACGGATTTTCATAAGAGATTCCTACCTTTGAACTTGCACGGATCCATCGGGCTGTATGTGGCCAAACAGAGTGGCGCGGGATGTCAGATTCATGATCCGAACCCGGTCTCCGACACCGCCACGTTCCAGCGACCTGCCTTCCGTGGTGATGATCAGGCCTGCGGTCTGAAACCGAAGGGACACGATTTGATTGCGCGACACCAAAGCCGGCGGCCCGATGCTATCGACCAGAATGGGTCTGCCTGCATAAAGCGTGGTTTTGGCCTCCTGTCCGATCACATCTGTGACCCGGTCAAAGCCATTCGCCACATGACCCGCCTTTGTGCCAACGTCCACCTCCGTGATGATGGCGTTTGCGCGGATCGTTCGCGTCGGTACGACCGTATCGGCAAGCGCCGCGCAGGCCGACGACATTGCCCACAGTGCTATGACGAAACACCGGGTCATCGGATTTGCGTCGTTGCGCCCATCATCTGGTCTGCGGCCGATATGACCTTCGCGTTCATTTCGTATCCGCGCTGAGCTTCGATCAGTTCGGTAATTTCACGCACAGCATCTACGGAGCTGTCCTCGAGATATCCCTGGCGAACGGTGCCGAGCCCATCCTCTCCCGGCGTAGAGACCAGAGGCGGGCCGGAGGCTTCCGTCTCCGCAAAGAGGTTGCTGCCCAGGGCTTCAAGGCCTTTTGCGTTGGTGAAACCGGTCATATTGAATTGACCTAGCAACTGGGCGTCCGGCGAATCCGAAAAATATGCGTAAACCTCGCCGGATGCATTGATGGAAATGCGTCGCGCATCGTCCGGAATGACGATTTGTGGCTCAACCGCGAAGCCGTCTGACGTCACGATGAGCCCTTCACCGGTCCGTTTTAAAGCACCATCCCGCGTATAGCCTGTCAAACCGGATGGCAGCGTCACCTCAAGATATCCCTGGCCTTCGATCGCCAGGTCAAGGTCACCCCCCGTCGCGCTGAGCGATCCCTGTTGCAGTTGGACCGACACCGCCGCGGGCCGAACCCCCAACCCGAGTTGAACGCCCGTAGGCATCACGGTGCCATCCGTCGCACTGATGGTTCCCGGCCGCGTCATCTGCTGGTAATGCAAGTCGGCAAACTCGGCGCGACGCGCATTGTAGCCGGTTGTGCTCATGTTGGAGAGGTTGTTCGAAATGGTTTCGACCCGCATCTGCTGGGCGCTCATTCCGGTAGCTGCAATCTTTAGGGCGCGCATCGGGCACCTCCTTTACTAAACTGGCTTATTGAGACAACGCCCGCATTGCTTGACGCACGCGTTCATCTTCGGCTTCGAGGAAACTTGCGCCAAGCTCGTACGCGCGCTGAACTTCGATCATGCGCGTGAGCTGTGTCACCGCATCAACATTGGAGTTTTCAACGAATCTTTGCAGAACGCGCGCTTGCTCGGCGGGGTCGTAGCCATCGTCCGCGCGGAACATGACCCCGTCCTCACGGATCATGCCTTGCGGATTGGTGGGCTGCACGACACCGATCTGCCCGATCGGGTTGCCTTCACTGGAGATCGTGCCGTCGGCCGAGACCGCGACGTCTTCGGCACCCGGTGGGATGAACACAGGGGCACCGCCCGCATCAAGAACCCGGTACCCGTCGAAAGTCACCAGGTCTCCTTCGGCATTGGGTGAGAAAGCGCCCGACCGGGTGAGACGTTCGCCGGATGGTGTCTCGACAAGGAAGAATCCATCTCCTTCGATCGCGAAGTCGAAGGTGCCGCCGGTTTGGGTCAATGCCCCTTGCTGAAATGATGTCTGGCGTGTGTTGCCTTGACCCATGGACAGACTGTTGGCCCCGTCGATTGATTTCACAAATTCCGAAAACACCAACCCTTCTTGCCGGTATCCGGTTGTGGCGGAGTTGGCGATGTTGTTCGCCACGATTCGCATTTCCCGCAGCAGTCCGGATTGACGTGTCAGTGTTGTGTAGCCAGCGTTGTCCAATTTATCCTCCGATAATCAAAGGGATGATGCGGTCATGAAAGAACGACACCAGAGTCTGTGTCATGAAGCCCATCGACATCCAGAAAACGATCACGATGGCGGCGAGTTTCGGCACGAAGGTGAGTGTCATCTCCTGAATTGACGTGAGCGCCTGCACCAGCCCGATTGACACACCGGTGATGAGGGCCGCAGTCAGGATCGGGATGGAAATGATGACAGCAATCCAAAGGCCTTGGCGCAAAGTGTCAAAAAACAGGACCTCATCAAGCATGTCAGACCGGCATCCGCAGAATTTCCTGGTAAGCTTCGACCACCTTGTTCCGCACACTTACCGCCGCCTCGACCGCCAGCTCCGTCTGGGCCAATGCCTGCACCAAGGCGTGCGGATCGGCATCGCCAATCATCGAAGCTTTTGCGGTTTCTTCGCTTTGCTGAAGCGTTTGGGCGAAATCAAGAGCGACCTTGCCAACCGACTCCATCACGCTGGGGGTCTCTTCTGGTGTTGGCTCGGTTGCCGGCCGGGCCTGGGCGTAGCTTTCAATGGCAGCGGCAGGTCGCGCATTGGTAAACTTCTGAATTGCTGAAACAGCTTTCATATCCATTCTGGATCTCCTTGTAGTGACGAGGCAATTTCATTGCCGCAGTAGCATTCTATTTTCTAAGTAAGTCCATGAGACCACTCGACATTTTACGTGTCTGCTCGAATAGTTTCAGATTGGCTTCATAGCTGCGCTGAGCTTCGCGCGCATCGCCGAGCTCGATCATCAGATCGACATTCGAACCGTCGAAGTAACCTGTCTCATCGGCCATCGGATGGGCGGGATCATAGACCCGTTCCAGCGATGTGCGGTCCAGTCGGACCCGGCTGGTTTCGACCGACGAGACACCGCTGCCGGCGTTGAACGAGGTTTCAAAGGATACCAGTTTGCGACGGTATCCCGGTGTGTCGGCATTAGAGATGTTTTCGGCCAGATGCCGCAGTCGCGTGGCCTGCGCCTTGAGGCCGCTGGACGTTACACTAAGTGCTTTCGCAAAATCGTTCATGAAACGTTCCCCTATTATGATCTGCGCATCGCGGTGCGAAGAATGCCAAGCGAGGATTTGTAGATGGCCAAGGCGCGGTCATGCTGCCGCTTGGCATCCAGAGACTTCAGCATTTCACCTTCCAGCGAAACCGTGTTCCCGTTCGGCGACGCAATTGCCGATTCATCAATCATCGGCTCCGCAACACGGCCATCACCCGCGCCATGCAAGTGGCGCGACCGCGTTGCAAGCTGTCCAGGCGCTCCTCTGCCAGACATGTTGCTACTATAAGAATCGGCAAAGGACGCGAGATCACGCGCCTTGTAGTCGGGAGTGTCTGAGTTCGCGACATTTTGCGCGGCGACCGCCTGCTTCTGGCCAGCATGCACCGCCATCGCGTGAGAAATCTTGAAGACTTCCAAATTTTTAAACATCGGGGCTTCTCCCTCGTGCAGTTTCATCAAGGCTTAACTCTGATTCCTTTAGAAAGAGTGTGCGAACACAAAAGGATTGCCATGAACAAGCCTCTGCCATTCGACGGCCTGACCGCGCAGATCACAGATCTGAACCCTGTGCGCGCCATCGGGCGGGTGACCCGTGTAGAAGGCGGCGTTATCCATGTGTCCGGCCTCGCTGGCAAAGCGCGTATCGGCGATCTGGTGGTCGTCTACAGGCAAGGTGATCCCCTGTCGGGCGAAGTGTTACAGTTGGAAGGGGATATCCTTGTTTTATTGCCCGATCAGGCCCCCGAGGGTGTCGCACTGCAAGACCGAGCAGCACTTTTGGAAGCGCGCGGCATCGCCCCTTCTGACGCATGGATCGGCCGTGTCATTGACCCTTTCGGAAATCCTCTGGACGGCAAGCCCCTGTTGCGGGGCGCGCAGGCACGGGCGCTCCGCCGCGCGCCACCTGACCCGGCGGCAAGACGTGGGTTTGGAGAGCGGCTGAACACGGGCATGGCGGGGCTCAACACCCTGCTTCCGGTGGTTCAGGGTCAGCGAATCGGATTGTTTGCGGGGTCAGGTGTCGGCAAATCCAGTCTTCTGGGGCATCTGGCACAACACATGACGGCTGACGTTGTTGTCATTGCCATGGTCGGCGAACGCGGTAGGGAATTGCGTCACTTCATCGAACAGGTTCTGGGACCCAATGGTCTCAAGCGCGCCATTGTGGTATGCGCGACGTCGGATCAATCACCCCTGATCCGGCGGCGATGCGCCTGGGCCGCAATGTCTGTGGCCGAGCATTTTCGGGATCAGGGGCAGTCGGTATTGTTGCTGGCAGATTCGATCACGCGATTTGCCGAAGCTCATCGTGAGGTCGCCGTCGCTGCAGGAGAAGCCCCCGTCTTGCGCGGGTACCCGCCGTCCACCGCGCACCTTATCATGTCCCTGTGTGAACGGGCCGGGCCAGGCCATGGAGGACAGGGTGATATCACGGGCGTCTTCAGTGTTCTGGTTGCGGGCTCCGACATGGATGAGCCCATCGCAGACATTTTGCGCGGCGTGCTGGACGGACATGTGATCCTTGACAGAGCCATTGCCGAGCGCGGTAGATATCCTGCAATTGATGTTTTGCGGTCTGTATCGCGCAGTTTGCCGGACGCAGCGACAGAGGATGAAAATGCGCTGTTATCCAAAGCACGTCATTTGCTATCTGTCTACGATCGCAACGTCATGATGATACGCGCCGGCCTTTATTCAACAGGCAGCGACCCGGAAATTGATGCGGCCATTCAAATCTGGACCGAACTGGATTCGTTTCTTGCAAAGGTCGAAAGGCAAAGCGTTGCAAATAGCTTTACCCAACTGGAGCTCATATTGCGCCGTGTTCGCGGTTCCTTTGGCTCCGGAAACTCTGTGCCAACACAACGGCCGACCTCAGCCGCATAGAGAATTGGACCATGCCCGCAGCGGCGTCAGGGCAGTCGAGCTTGAGGTTTGAAACGACGCAAGCTGGGTGCGCACGATTGATTTGGCAATAGCATCATTGAGGGATTCAGGACCTGTGACTTGAGCCAATTCAGCGCTACCTATAAAGGACGTTGCCTGAATATGCTTGGATGTTGATCAACATCCACTCGATCAACTGCCGCTGGCATGTTCAGCGCTTTTTCGAAGAGAGAGAACGCATCGGCGGTCGCCTCCGGGTTGCAGACTATATGGAGTCGTTTGACATCGCTGCGCCAGAGATATCTGAGAGCTGTCGCTGAGCAAACAAGGCAACACGCACGCTGTCACCCTGTTCGCCGGTGGCGATTTCGAAACGACCAGCCTCGCATTTTTCAATGAATTTGTTGGCAAAACTGTCACGCCGCATTTGCGCGTCTTCAGCTGGACCCAAACCGAACGCCCTGGAGAAACTTACGTTTCTTGTATCGGAAAAGCGGTTGGCGAGGGCCTTGTTGCTTGATGTGACTTCTTACAACAGTTTCGGGGCGAAACATCTGTTTCAATATTGCCCCTGAAGACCGGCTACCCCCAAAAAAAACCTCCAGCAATTGACGGTACGCCACGAGTTCTTGGGCACCGGTGATCGCCCTAACCCTTTGTGTGAAATAATCCAATGCGCGGCCTATTTGGCGCGACTGACCGATCACGTCAACGGCGCGTTCTACGTCGTTTGCAGGGCACCCCGACGCAACAGGCCGGATACCGGTGTTACCCTCCTAAACACTAATGCGGTCTTGCTGCCAAAAGACGGTCTTCGCGTGGTAGCAGCGCGCGCAGGGCCTTCAGCGCGCGGTAATGCTGTTTCTCCACCAACCCGCGTGTCGCTTCCGCAAGAACATTTCGGCTGTCGGAATCCGTGAATACCTGGCTTAATTCTTCGATCTGGCGCAGCAAGGGAAGATGGGCTTCATCGGGGCTCTTGTCTCCGGAGAGAACCAATTGCATTGCGAAACAGGCGCGCCGAACCGGCGTTTTCGCGTCTTCAGGATGTATGGCATCCCGGAGGCGCAAAATATTCGCATCCGGCGTCATAATTGCCAATCTGCTTCGGCGGTCACCGTTTTCGATGACAACGCCGTTTATGAGAACACGTTCCTTCGGGCTGAGTTTCAAAACAAGTCCGCTCATGCCGGTTCTCCCTCATGTTTAAGGCCGCGAAGTATGGTCGCGTTTATCTCAAGCAACGCAACGGCACTATCTTCCTTGCGAAGCACCTTCTGCGTGTGGATGCGCGTAAAGTCCGCCAGATAGACAATCCGTGCCCGTAACTCGTCGGGCAGCAGGTTCTTGTCATCAATCACGTCCAGGGCAAGTGCCGTCCACAACTTGGTATTTTCGTAGAGCGCTTCGGCAAGTTTTGGAAAATCGTCGGTTTCGATTGCTTTTTTGATACGGTGCGAGATCCGTGCAATCACTTCATACTCGGCACTGCGAGCCGTTCTGGTTGGTGATGCTGCGGGCGCGTATGCGCGTTGAGCCTGAGCGAAAGCGTTCACGGGGCAACCTTTACTGAAAAATTCAAATTAAGGAGTTCAAGGGCGCGATTGCTCGCGCCCTTGAGATATCGCTTAACGGAAGAGCGACAGGATTGTCTGCGGCGCCTGGTTGGCGATGGACAGAGCCTGAACACCCAGCTGCTGCTGTGTCTGCAGAGCCTGTAGCTTGGCCGAGGCCGCTTCCATGTCCGCATCCACAAGCGCACCGATACCAGAGGTCAGCAGATCGCTCAACTTGCCAACGAACTCAGCCTGAGTTTCAATGCGCTTACCGGCAGAACCAAGAACCGCAGCCGAGTCGATCGATGTCTGGATCAAACCTTCGATAGCACCCAAAGCGGCTTCTGCGCCGTCTTCAGTGGTCACGTCGAAGTAGTTGAGCAGGGACAACTTGCCACCGATTGACGTGTTACCGTCGTCTGTAGCACCGGTCAGTTTCTGCATGTCAGCAGCCACAATCGCGTTGGCGGCACCACCCGCGGCTTTGTCATTTGACGCATTGATCTGACCTGCAGTTGTTCCGTCAGCTGAGAAAGTGATTTCTTTACCCAGCGAGTCGGCTGCGAAGTTCAATGCGGTGATGAGCCTGTCCTGAATGTCCGCAACGGTATCGCCGTCGTTTACGCTAACGACGATTGAGTCAGCAAGAGCATCGCCCTCAAGCGAGTCAATCGAGAACATTACCCCGGCAGCGGCATCAGCAGCTACAACCGTGTAGGCAGCAGCTGGCGCGGCACCCACAGCAACAGTGTTAGCGGTCATCGCGTTCGCGGCCGTGCCGGTGCCAGCTGCGCTAAAGACGCCTGCTGTTGTCGACAGGTCCTGTTTAGTAACGTCGATATTTGAGGACGTCACACCGGTAGCAGACCGGTCCAGCGATGACAGAATGCTGGAAGTACCGCTATCGGCGTCATAGCCAGAGTTGGACAGAATGTTGAGGCCGTTAAACTGCGCCGCTCCGGAGATGGATGCGATCTGGTTGGTCAGAGCCTCGATGTCTGTCTGGATCTTGTCGCGGTCAACGTTATCTTCCTGCGAGTTGACGACCTTGCTTTTGATTTCGTTCAGAAGGTCGGCGATGCCCTCTGCGGCGTTCAGCGCGACGCCCACCGTTGCCTGACCCAGAGACAGCGAGTCGGAAATCGCTTCGAAGCCGGCCACGTCAGACTCCATAACCTTCGAGATGGCCCATGTGGCAGCGTTGTCCTTGGCGCTTTCAACGGTTTTACCGGTCGAAATCTCGCTTTGGACTTTACCCAGGTTCATGTTGATGGACTTGAGGGTTTGCAGCGCAACCATTGCGCTGTTGTTTGTAAGAATGCTCGACATAAGCATGTTCCTTTGATCAATCACGCTTGGCGTGAATTAAGCCCCGGCGATTTCCCGGCAGGGCAAAACTGTCTTTCTGACCAATGCAGTCGCCTTTATCTGACGATGCGCCACCCGACCTCGGATGCATGGACTAAATGCCCGGGGAAAGGCTAATGAGTGCTTAAACTGAGCAATCCCTGTCTGTTGGTTTTTACTTAAATGCGCTGTCAGGCTCTTTTCTCGACGACACCGTCAGCTGTCATGTCAATCGTCTGGCGCGTACCGTGCTCGTCGTAAGTATCAAGCGAACTGCGCACACGACGCAGCGTGGCAAGACGGCGCGCCACGGACCGGATGCCTTCCAGCGCGTGGTCGAGAAGAAGCTGATTGCGTTTGATCTTGGTGTTGAGCGCCTCCAGTGGGTCGCGCGCGCCGTCTTCAAGTTCGGCCAACTGATCAATCAGCGTTTCCTTCCGCTCAAGTAACCTGCCGACCTCGTCAAGGTTTCCGTTCAACAACGCGGTGCGCTCCGCGTCCAGAACATCATCCAATGCCTCCATGACTCCGTCGAATTCCTCATGCGCCATCCTGTTTCTCCTTCAATGCCTGAAATAGTGATTCGGTCAGACCGATGCCCCCGGCTTTCACCATCTGCATCGCCTGTTCCTGTACCAGGAAAGATCCAAACTGATCCTCCCCCGAGCCACCGCCAAAGTGGTCTCTCGTCTTGCCTAAGCCCGCGGATTTCAACATTTCTGCGAGGAAACTGGCCTCCAGCTTCTGAGCAACTTCGCGCAGGGCGAGGTCACGATTGTTGGTCGGCGCACTGTTCGGCCCGACCGGCGTAATTGCTGACATAACAGGTGTCTCCAATTGCAAGTATTTTTCTGGATCATGCGCGCAATCGGTAAAGATGCAGTAACTAACATCGGTCATAAGGCGCCTGTAACGTGGAAGAACTCCCGGAGATGCCTGTGCTAGATATTCCGATGCTGCAACCAACGCCAAAGGCGGAACAGACCGATACAACACCTTCGCCCAAAGAGGCGAAAGCAGACAAAACCCACGATCAGGCGGAGGCGGATTTTGACAGCGCCTATGCGCAGGAAGCCGACAATCAATCTGAGAAACCGGCGGAAGAGGCGGTAGATTCGGATGGTGATTCCGAGCGCGCGGCCAAATCCGAGACGCCGAACACCGAAGATGAAGCCCCGCAGGTCACCTTCGCCGACACAGAAGACGACACTCCGGAGTCCCTTACGTCTGATCCTGAAAAAGGCGAAGCGGCGAGTGATGACAAAGGCACGAAAAAGCCGGTTGCTGATTCACATGAACTCGCCTTTGCGCAGCGACTGCTGAGCACACGCTCTGCGGACCATCGCGGCGAGCCCGCGCCGGACCAACAGGCGGTTGTTTCTGACGACCCGAAGAGGGCCAAGGGCACCATCATCGAAGGCCTGCCAAGGGGTGAAAAACAGGCGGCCACCGCCAAGGATCAACTTGCCGTCAAAGAGCCGGTATCACTCCAAAAGACAGTCCCCGCGGCGGAGAGTGCTGGAAGGCCTCCCGAAAACCCAACTGCAAAAGTGACATTGCCAGCCGCCGCAGTACAGAATTCTCAGGCCCAAGCGATGCCGGGGCAGATCCCGGCAATGACAGAGGATCGTGTAATCAGGGAAAAGACCGACCCGCGCGCGGCCGACGCAGAACCCCGGATAGCGCCGGTGTCCGTCAGCAATACGTCAAGACCGGCAACAAAAACCCCCTCGGCAACCGCAACGCTGGCCACCTCATCCGCCACACCCGCGATGTCGCAACTGACGGCCCAGGCTGACCTGACCGGGCTGGAGCAGCCGATGTCCGTCAGTGGCGACGTTGAAGCACCAGCGCTTTGGGATGCGCGCGGCAGTTCTGCCACAACCCTGACGCAGACACTGGCGCGACCGGAAACGCCTTCGATGATCGGGCGGCAGATGGCTGAAGCGTTACAAAGACTGCCTGACAGACCGGTAGAGCTGTCGCTCAACCCCGAGGAACTGGGGCGTGTCCGGCTCAGCATTTCCGTCGCTGAAGGCGGCATCACCGTCAGCGTTCTTGCGGAACGGCCCGAAACGCTCGACCTGATGCGCCGCCATATCGATCAGCTCGCACGTGAGTTCCAGGCATTGGGCTACGAAAACATCGGGTTCGCCTTCAATGAGGGACAAACCGGATCAGGCAAAGAAGGTTTTGGTGATCCTGAGTCTCCCTCGGCATCACGCGACCAGACCGGGATCAGTGCGGAAGAGCCTGTTGCAACAACGATAACCCTCACGCCAGCGTCCGGCGTGGACATGCGTCTTTAAGGAGAAACCCCATGGAAGTCACGAACTCCCCAGCAACACAAGCGGCAAGCGCCGCCGCATCCGCGCCTGCGCAGAGTGCTGCGGTCCTGTCGTCCGACTTTGAAACCTTCCTGCAGATGCTCACGGCGCAAGCCCGGTATCAGGACCCGCTGGAACCGATTGATTCCTCGGAATATGCCGCGCAGCTTGCGCAATTCTCTATGGTCGAACAGCAGGTTCTATCAAATGACCTTTTGGAAGCGCTTGGCAGTCAATTGGGCGCTGGCAATATTGCGCAGATGGCAGGCTGGATCGGCATGGAAGCGCGGACCACAGCACCCGTATCATTCGATGGCGCCCCGGTAACCGTCATGCCACGCTCGGAAACCGGAGCAGATGAAGCCATTCTGATCATCTACAATGCGAATGGCGACGAAGTGCAGCGACGACAAATCCCTACCGGTCCCGAACCTGTTGAATGGGCCGGCTTGAAGGACGATGGCACCCCGTTCGATCCGGGCCTCTATAGTTTCGCCGTTGAAAGCCGCGCTGTTGGCAAGACGATCGGCACAAATGCGGCAGAGACCTATGCGCGCATTACCGAGGCACGTCGACAGGGAACTGATACCGTCTTTATCCTGCAAGGCGGATCGTCGGTAACATCAGACGATGTGGCAGCGCTGCGCGATCCGGCCTAAAGGGTTCGCACCTTAAAGATCGGACACCATTAAACCGGCGTAAATCGGTGGCATAACGATGCGCCTGCTGCGCCCAAATGGAAACTTCGCAAGCGGTTGGCGCATTGCAGCCGGATAGTGCGGCGGCGACTTGCCCTGAAGCAAATCCGCCAAAATCCGGCCGGAAAGGGTGCCCATCGCCACACCATTTCCATGGTAGCACATCCCTGTCCACAGCCCGGGGCTGCCGGGCACTTCGCCGACAAACGGCGTTCGGTTGCGGGCCAGGCACACCATGCCAGACCAGCTGTGGGTTGTCTCAACCTCTGCCCAGGCCGGAAAGATTTTCTCAAAGTCGCGCCTGATCCTCCGCCGTGCCCGTGCTTCGGCGTCAGGCCCGGTCAACAACCCGCCGCGCATTCCGAACAGAAACCGGCGATCGGGCATCAGTCGAAAGTAGTGCAGCAGGTTGCGGGTATCGAAACTCATCTGGTCAGAGGACCAGCCCTGGTGATGCAACTCCGCTCTGGTCAGGGGGCGCGTCACCAGCACGTTCGATTGCCCCGGCATGTAACGACCCGCAAGCCATGGCGGCACATCTTCGGACGAATACCCATTGGTGGCGACAATGACCTGATTGGCGGCCACCTCACCATGGCCGGTTTTTACCAGGTAGCCGTTTGCACTTGGCAGAATGCGGCTCACCGGGCTGTCATGGAAGAGTTGCGCTGCGGATTGCTGCGCGGCTTCAGCCAACTGAGTGATGTATTTCATTGGATTCAGCGCAAACCCGACAGGCGTTGTTACCGCACCGTAAAACGGACCTGCCAATCCCTCCCCGGCCAGCGCATCCTTTTCGATAACATGTGGCTCGACACCATAGTTTTGGACTATTCTGTCCGCCTCGGCGCGCAACGCCTCCATGTCTTTCGCGCGATGCGCCAATTGAGTTTCGCCTTGCGAGTGTCGGTCCACTTCCATGCCGAATGCGCCCAGCAAGTCGGCCACCGTCTCGACGGCGGCTTTTTCTGCGGCCCGGTAGGCAAGGCGTTCTGCACGACCGACGCGCGCATCAAGTGTACCGTCGTCCACCATGCTGCCGCCCAGGCAGCAAAACCCGCCGTTGCGACCCGACGCACCCCAACCGGGGTAATGCGCCTCCAGCAAGATGACCTTTTTTCCGGCGCGTGCGAGATGCAGTGCCGCCGAAAGACCGGTAAATCCCGCACCGATGATGCAAACATCTGCGCTATGCGCACCGGCGAGCGACGGGCGGTCGGGAACGGCGCAGGTATCGTTCCACCAGCATCCGGTCCTTGGGCCCTCGCCATACGCATAGTCGGAGAAAATGCGTTTCATGCCGTGCGTGCCGCTGCCTGCTCATCCCTCTGCTGGCGCAGGCTGTTTTGTTTCGACACCAACGAAGCGGAAATCACCCCAACGGTGACAATGCCGATCATGATGGTCGACAATGCGTTGATTTCCGGGGACACACCAAGCCGAACGGCAGAGAAGATCTTGATCGGGAGCGTGGTGGCAGACGGCCCTGCGGTAAAGGAGGCGATCACCAGATCGTCGAGGCTGAGCGTGAAGGCGAGCAGCCAGCCCGAAATGACCGCAGGCGCAATAATCGGCAAGGTTACCAGCCGAAATGCATCAAAACCCGAGCAGCCAAGATCGAGCGCGGCTTCTTCCAGCGACCGGTCGAATGTCATCAACCGGGATGACACGACGACGGATACATAACACATGGAAAAGGTTGTGTGAGCGAGCACGATCGTCAGCACGCCGCGGTCCAGCCCGATCCCGATAAAGAGCAACAGCAGCGACAGGCCCGTGATCACTTCAGGCATCACGAGAGGTGCATAAATCATGCCGGAAAACAGGGTGCGGCCCAAAAAGCGCCCGCCACGGACCAGCACGTAAGCAGCCATGGTGCCCAGAACGGTGGCCAGCGTCGATGACGTGACCGCAACCTTGATCGTCACCCAGGCGGCATCCAGAAAAGCTTCATTCTGGATGAGTTCACCGTACCACCTGGTCGAAAACCCGGCCCAGACGGTCACAAGTTTGCTTTCGTTGAACGAATAGATGATGAGAATGACCATTGGGAGATACAGAAATGCGAATCCCAGCGTCAAGGAGGTGACATTGAACCAGCTCAGTCTGTTCATGCCTCGTCCTCCGCCTGCCGCTGCTGATTACGCTGAAACAGGATAATCGGGATGATCAGGATGAGCAGAAGGATCACCGCAACGGCGCTGGCAACAGGCCAGTCCCTGTTGTTAAAGAATTCCTCCCAGAGCACTTTGCCGATCATCAGCGTACCGGAACCGCCCAGCAGTGACGGGATCACAAATTCGCCAAGGGCGGGGATGAAAACCAGAAAACTGCCCGCGATGATTCCATTCTTGGACAAAGGAATCGTCACCAGCCAAAATGCCTGGAACCGGGAGCAACCAAGGTCTTCCGCCGCCTCGATCAGTGAGCCATCCAGCCGATCAAGCGCTGCGAAGATCGGCAAGATCATGAAAGGCACATAGGTGTATATGATACCGATATATACGGCGGTGTTTGTGTTCAAAATGGTCAGCGGTGTCGAAATCACCCCTGTCCACAGCAGAAACTGGTTCAGGAAACCCTCCTGGCTGAGGATGCCCATCCACGCGTAGACACGGATCAGAAAGGATGTCCAGAACGGCAGGATGACCAGCATCATCAGGGTTGGTCGCCACTCTTCCGGCGCACGCGCCATCGCATAGGCAATCGGATACCCGACCAGCAATGTCAGAAACGTGGAGACGAGCGCGATGCGCAACGAGCTGACATAGGCACGCCAGTACAGATCGTCCGAGGCGAGAAAAGCAAAGTTTTCAAAATCGAGTGCCGAAAAAAACGGGCCAAACCCGTCCTTCAGCGTTGGCGTATAAGGTGGGATTGCCAGAGCGATATCAGAGAGGGATATCTTGAAGACAATCACAAACGGGATCAGAAACAGCGCCAGAAGCCAGGCATAGGGAACGGCGATCAAAGCCAGTCTTTGCATTATTTGCCCCTCCGCTGCCTGTCGCTTCTCATTCTGCCAACAACACGCCCGCCGTGGCGGTCCAGGACAGCCACACCGAATCTTCCCAGGTGAATCCGCGCCGCGATACGCGCCGGGTGTTGGCCGTTTGAGCCTTGATGACCTGTCCGCCCGGAAGCTCCACGTAATAGGTCGACAGATTCCCCAGATAAGCAATGTCCAGAACCTTGCCCTGGACTGCATTATCCGCGTCTGCCGTTCGGTCGGCACTGATCGATACTTTTTCCGGTCTGATCGCCAGATGGCATGTCTGACCCTCGGAAAATGACGTCTCAGAAACAGCGCTGAAAGGCGGCTGCCCATCTGTGTGAAGGATCTCGTATCTGTCGCTGCCAGAGGGTTTCGCCGTGCCTTTGATGATATTCACGTCCCCAATAAAATCAGCCACATAGACACTGTTTGGCGCTTCGTAGATACGTTCAGGCGTCGCAACCTGAATGACCCGTCCTTCGTCCATGACCGCGACCCGGCTGGCAACGGTCATGGCTTCCTCCTGGTCGTGGGTCACGATCACGAATGTCGTGCCCGTCTTCTCCTGGATGTCCATCAATTCGAACTGTGTCGCCTGCCGCAGTTTTGCATCCAAAGCACCCAGCGGCTCATCCAGCAGCAGAAGTTTTGGCGCCTTGGCCAGGCTGCGCGCCAGAGCAACCCGTTGTCTTTGCCCTCCGGAAATCTGATGCGGCTTGCGCCGGGCGAACTTCTCCAGCCGCGTCAGCTTCAGCATCTCCCCGACACGGTCATCAATATCGTTTTTCGGCATGTCGCCGCGGCGCAGACCAAAGGCGATATTCTCGTAGACGCTTAGATGCGGAAACAGCGCGTAGGACTGGAACATCATGTTGACCGCGCGCTTGTTGGGCGGCACCGGTGCGATGTCCTGGCCGGCAAGTTCGATCTTGCCTTCGGTTGGCGCCTCAAAGCCCGCCAGCATCCGCATCATCGTTGTCTTGCCGCAGCCAGATGGCCCCAGCAGGGCGAAAAACTCCTGCTCGAAGATATCCAGCGAGAGGTCGTCAATCGCAACGAAATCACCAAAGCGCTTGGTCACACAGTCAAAGCGGATCAACGGTTTCTTGGAAGGGTCGTCCCATGGGGCAAAGACGGTTTGCGTCACGTCATGTCCTTCTTGTGCCCGGTGATCGGGCTAATGCAAAAAGGGCGGTGTCTGATGACCCCGCCCATTCTGACAACGTATTCAGGTTCCCGATTTGATCTTGGTCCAAAGACGGGTGACAACCCGCTGGACTTTGGCCGGGTAGGGTGTCGTGGTGTAAAGGTTCGCCAGTGTCGCCGCGTCCGGATAGATCGCCGGGTCGCCAATGACATCCTCTTCGAGCAGGGGCTGGGATGCCTTGTTGCCATTCGCGTAATACACGTAGTTCGACGCATCGGCCATGTTCTGAGCGTCCATGATGAAATTCAGGAACACATGCGCCCCTTCCGGGTTCGGAGCATCCGCAGGAATGGCCATCTGGTCAAACCACATCAGGGCGCCTTCGGAGGGCGCGTTGTAAACGATTTCGACACCGTTGTCAGCTTCGGCGGCGCGATCACGTGCCTGCAGAATGTCACCCGACCAACCGAAAGCAACGCAGATGTCGCCATTTGCCAGGGCATTGATGTATTCGGAGCTGTGGAATTTCTGCACGTATGGACGGATCGCCGCCAACACGGGTTCGACCTTCGCAATCACGTCCGGGTCGTGGCTGTCAGGGTCTTCGCCGATGTATTTCAGCGCAGCCGGAATCATCTCGGTCGGCGCATCGAGGAAGTGAACGCCGCATTCGGCCAGTTTCTCCATGCTTGCCGGGTCGAAGATCAGGTTCAGCGATCCGATGGGCGCGTCGGCACCAAGGATTTCCTGCACCTTGTTCAGATTGGCACCAATCCCCGTGGTGCCCCACATGTAGTTGATCGAATAGGCGTTATTCGGGTCATACTGGGCAGTGCGCTCCTCGACCGTATCCCACATGTTGCTCAGGTTCGGCAGCTTGGACGCGTCCAGTTCCTGAAAAGCCCCCGCCGAAATCTGTCGCTGCAGGAACGTGCCCGACGGCACAACCACATCGTAACCAGAACCACCCGCGAGCATCTTGGTTTCCAGAACCTCATTGCTGTCGAACACGTCGTAAATCAGGTCAATGCCGGTCTCTTCCTCGAATTTTTCCAGCAGCGCCTCATCGATGTAATCGGACCAGTTGTAGACGCGTACTTCTTCGGCCAGAGCGGATGTTGCACAAAGCGCCAGAACGGCGCTGCTCATCATGAGCTTTTTCATATCATACTCCCGTTGATACAGACCGGGTTTGCCCCGGTTCGAATGAATTTGATCAAGTTTTGCCTCATTCGGCAAGATGCTTTATGCTTTCACGCGATCAAAACCTGTGCAAGGCATGTGCTTTGTATACCGCGCAATGACGAAAGACCGACCATGCAGTTGCTTAGAAAACCGGCATCGACGCCGCCACGATCCGCCGCAAAGCAGCCCGCGCACCAGCATGTGTACGAGCAACTGCGCACACGCATCCTGTTTGGTGATCTCGCACCCGGTCAGGCGGTCACGATCCAGGGGCTGGTCGAAGACCTGGGCGCGGGCATGACACCTGTCCGCGAAGCCATTCGCAGGCTCACGTCCGATGGCGCGTTAAAGATGATGGGCAACCGCAGGGTCATTGTGCCCGAGCTTACGGCAAACTGCATAGAACAGCTTGATTTTATGCGACAATCACTCGAACCGCAGCTGGCCCGGCTGGCGGCTCGCCACGTTGACGATGCGCTGCTCGACGCGCTGAAAGTCGAGGATGATGCGCTGAACACAGCGATTTCAAGGGGCGATATCCCAGAGTATCTGACCCGGAATTACCGCTTTCATGCGGTCCTGAACGCAAGCGCCAAAGCCCCGATTCTGGAGGCAACGGTTGACCGTATGTGGCTGCGTTTCGGACCCTCCCTGCGCGTCGTTTGCGGCCGCTACGGGACGTTGAACCTGCCGGACAAACATGCTGACCTTCTTGACGCGATGAACAGGCGCGATGCCGATGGGGCGGCGAAGGCCATGGCGGAAGATGTACATCAGGGCATGTTGCAAATCCGCGCCGCATTGTCCTCGGATACATCGCATTAGCGATTCGATTGACTCCGCACAATTTGATCATATTGTGCTCACAAGAGCAGTCAGCTCGCGATCATCAAACGACAGGTGCTTCATGTCCGCCATCACCAATCATATGCCAACCGCCGAGTTGCAGGCTCTTGATGCGGCTCATCACATGCATCCGTTCACGACAAACGATGAACTCGCCGCCAAGGGCGCGCGCATCATCACCCGCGCCAAGGGTGTTTATCTGACCGACAGCGAAGGCAACCAGATCCTCGATGGCATGGCGGGTCTGTGGTGCGTGAACATCGGCTATGGTCGTTCTGAAATGGCCGAGGTCGCGGCGCGTCAGATGATGGAGCTGCCCTATTACAACACCTTCTTCATGACCACGCATGTGCCCGCCATCGCTCTCGCACAGGAAGTGGCCAAGCTCGCGCCTGAAGGGTTGAACCACGTCTTTTTTGCCGGGTCAGGATCCGAAGCCAACGATACCAACATCCGGATGGTCCGCACCTACTGGGCGGAGAAAGGCAAGTCAGCCAAAACCAATATCATCAGCCGCAAGAACGCCTATCACGGGTCATCCATGGGGTCGGGGTCTCTGGGCGGCATGAGCTACATGCACGCGCAGGGCGGCATGCCCATCCCCGGCATTCATCACATCAACCAGCCGGACTGGTGGGCAGAGGGTGGTGACATGACGCCCGAAGATTTCGGCCTCGCCCGGGCGCGTGAACTGGAGGAGAAGATCGCGGAGCTTGGCGAAGACACAGTCGCGGCCTTCATCGCCGAACCTATTCAGGGTGCCGGCGGCGTTGTTGTCCCGCCCGAAACCTACTGGCCCGAAATCCAGCGCATTTGCGACAAGTACGACATCCTGCTCATCGCGGATGAAGTGATTTGTGGGTTTGGCCGCACCGGCAACTGGTTCGGCAGCCAGACCGTTGGCATTCGCCCCCACATCATGACCATCGCCAAGGGGTTAAGCTCGGGTTACCAGCCCATCGGCGGGTCGATTGTCTGCGACGAGGTTGCAGAGGTGATCGGCGCGACAGAGTTCAATCACGGCTACACCTATTCGGGCCATCCTGTTGCGGCCGCCGTTGCTCTGGAAAACCTGCGTATCCTGCAGGAAGAAAACATCTTGGATCACGTCCGCGATGTGGGCGCGCCAGCGCTCAAGCAGGGCCTCAACGAACTGGCGGATCACCCGCTGGTTGGCGGTGTCTCGATCATGGGCATGATGGCCTCGCTTCCCCTGACACCGCACAAGGCAAGTCGGGCGAAGTTCGCAAGCGACGCTGGCACTGTCGGCTACATGTGCCGTGAAAGATGCTTTGCCAACAACCTCGTGATGCGCCATGTCGGCGACCGGATGATCATTTCCCCGCCGTTGATCATCGACCAGCCGGACATTGATGTCTTTATGGCCCGGGCGCGCAAGGCGCTTGATGAAACCTACGCCCAGGTCAAAGCGGAGGGGATGCTGAAAGCGGCATCATGACTCGATTTCCATGCTGGCTGTGCCACGCATTCTGCGGACCAAAGAAATGTTCACGCTAACACATTGATCGAAACAGATCGGATCGATGCTCATTTCGATTTTTTTGCCTTGAATCGGCTGAAAATCCGCTCACGCATTGTTAAGCGCTTGCACTCAGCGGGTCGCATCGTGTTAGCTTTGCGGCAATCAGCGCGGAAAACCGCCGGAAAAAACGGGGAGCCTCTTTTGGCCAACACAACAAACGTAGACGCGTTCGTCGAATTCGAACGCGTGCAAAAAAGCTATGATGGCGAGAACCTCGTTGTCAAAGACCTGAACCTCTCCATGCCAAAGGGCGAATTCCTTACGATGTTGGGACCATCGGGATCTGGCAAGACAACCTGCCTGATGATGCTCGCAGGGTTTGAAACCGCTACCCACGGGGACATTCGGCTCGACGGGGTGTCGATCAACAACATCCCGCCGCACAAGCGTGGGATCGGCATGGTCTTCCAGAACTATGCGCTATTCCCGCATATGACCGTGGCAGAGAACCTCTCCTTCCCGCTGGAAGTCCGCAAGATGAGCAGATCGGACCGCGAGGCGAAAATCAAACGCGCGCTGGACATGGTCCAGATGGGCGATTTCGCAGGACGTCGTCCCACGCAGCTTTCTGGTGGGCAACAACAGCGTATTGCCTTGTCCCGCGCTCTGGTCTTTGAACCCGAACTGGTGTTGATGGATGAACCGCTGGGCGCCCTCGACAAACAGCTGCGCGAAACTCTGCAATTCGAGATCACCAAGCTGGCCCATGACCTGGGCATCACCGTGGTCTACGTGACTCACGACCAGACCGAAGCGCTGACCATGTCCGACCGCGTTGCTGTCTTCGATGACGGGCGCATCCAGCAGCTGGCCCCGCCCGACAAGTTGTACGAAGAGCCGGAAAACAGCTTCGTGGCGCAGTTCATCGGCGAGAACAATACGCTCGAAGGTATCGTCAAGGAGATCAAGAACGGTGTGGCGTTGGTTGAACTGGACGGTGGCGAAATCATCGATGCCAAGCCGGTAAATGTGTCGTCAGCGGGCGAACGGACACGCGTTTCCATTCGTCCCGAGCGCGTCGAATACAACAAGGACCGCCTCAGCGATGATGCCCACACACTCAACGCCGAGGTTCTGGAATTCGTGTACATGGGCGACATCTTCCGCACCCGCCTGCGGGTTGCAGGGACCGATGATTTTATCATCAAGACGCGAAATGCGCCGGACGTCGAGCGCCTGACCCCCGGCCAGCACATCGAAATCGGCTGGCTGCCCCAAGATTGCCGCGCCTTGGACGCCTGACGTCAATGGCGTGCGACCTGTCGTGCATCCAACACGGGCACGATCAAAGAGAGGCGGCGGCCAAGCCCGTTGCTGCATGCCTCACAACCCAAACGGGCACATAATTGGGAGACTATTAATGAAACTGACCAAGACGCTTTTGGCATCCACCGCACTGACTGTTGCGGCTGGCATGACTCTCGCCGATGGCCACATGGCATCGGAGATGACAATTGTCAGCTGGGGGGGCGCCTATTCCAACTCGCAACAGCAAGCCTATCACAACCCTTACGCGGAAAAGACCGGCGTTGAGATCATCAACGATGAATCCTCAGCTGAAGCCGTGGCCAAGCTGCGCGCGATGAACGAAGCGGGTAATGTCACGTGGGACGTTGTTGACGTGGTGGCTGCCGACGCCATCCGTCTGTGTGACGAAGGCCTCGCGATGGAAATCGACCCTGACGAGCACCTGGCCCCCGCGCCTGACGGCACATCGGCCGCAGATGATTTCGGCGACCTGCTGGTATCTGACTGCTTTATTCCGCAGATCGTTTATTCCACAACCTTCGGCTACCGCACCGACATGGTGGGCGACACGCCACCAACTTCCGTCTGCGCGGTGTTTGACACCGAAGCTTATCCGGGCAAGCGCTCGCTGGAAAAACGCCCCATCAACAACATGGAATGGGCACTGATCTGCGACGGCGTACCAAAGGACGAAGTGTACGACGTGCTGGAAACCGCGGAAGGCCAACAGCAGGCGCTCGACAAGCTCGCCACCATCAAGGACGATGTCATCTGGTGGTCTGCCGGCGCGGACACACCACAGCTGTTGGCTGATGGTGAAGTGGTCATGGGGTCTACCTACAATGGCCGCTTGTTCTCGGTCATCGAAGAACAGAAACAGCCTGTTGCCATGCTCTGGGACGCGCAGGTGTTTGACCTCGACGGCTGGATCATTCCAACCGGTCTGAGCGATGAGCGTAAAGCCCGCGCACTGGATTACATTTACTTTGCGACAGACACCCAGCGTCTGGCGGATCAGGCCAAGTACATCAGCTATGGACCTGCGCGCGCGTCTTCTGCTCCGCTGGTCGGTCAGCACGCGGATCTTGGTATCGACATGGCGCCGCACATGCCGACGGATCCAAACAATGCCAAGAACACGTTCCTTTATAACTACGAGTTCTGGGCCGACTACCGCGACGACATCGACGCGAAGTTCCAAGCCTGGTTGGCGCAATAAGCCCCGTCAGCCACTGATATCATTGAAGGGGGCCTGGACGGGCCCTCTTCACGAAAAGACAAAGGACGCATCATGCCCAAAGGCTATATCATCGCGCACATCACCGTGACAAACCCGGACGCCTACAAGGAATACGTGATCAAGGACACGCCTATTCTCGAAGGGCTGGGAGGGCGCTTCGTGATCCGCGGCGGGCAGGCTCAGGTCGTCGAGGGCGAAAGCCTTGAGCGGCATGTCGTCATAGAATTTCCGTCATATGCGCAGGCGCTCGCCGCCTACAATGACCCCGAATATCAGGAGGTCGCGGAGATCCGCCGCCGCAACGCAGAGAGTTCCATTATCGTCGTGGAAGGTACCTGAATGACAGATGCAACCGAACAGACAGGACCCATGATGGCAGCCGATGGCACGACGCTGAAGTCGAGCCTGAACCGGGCGCTGCGGCGTCAGAAACTGCGCGCCTTGGCCTTGATCGCTCCCCTGCTGATCTTCGTGCTGGTCACCTTTATCGCACCGATCGCGGACATGTTGTTCCGCTCCGTCGAGAACCAGATCGTATCCGAGACACTTCCGCGCACGACCGCGATGTTGAAAGACTGGGACGGGGACAGCGGTGAAATCCCTTCGCCGGAAACCTTCGAGGCGCTCTACAAGGACATGTTCGTCGCCAAGGAACGCAAGCTTCACACGCGTCTCGGGTCCCGTCTGAATTACGAATTGACGGGCGTATCCTCGCTCTTCCGGAAATCCGGTCGCAAGATTGAAGATATGGGCGAGGTCTATCAGGACCAATTCGAGGATCTGGACAAATTCTGGAAAGACAGCGAAAACTGGAACGCCCTGATGGGGTCTGCTGACTGGCTGGCCGCGCAGAACGCGTGGGATCCCAGGTCAGAAGCAATCCAACCGGCCTTCGAACCCAATGAGCAAATCGCCGGCATCTTGCCGGAAACTTCCGCAACCTTCCAGACATTTGCGGATTTCGTACAGAATGAAGACGAGAAAAACCTCGCCAAACAAGACCCTTGGGCGCTGGTGTACTCTGCCTTGTACAACGATCTGAGTGCCGGTGCAGATGTTTCGGGTTACAACGGCCCCGGATCCGCCGCGCTGAAGGCCGCCATGGCAGCGGTCGGAGATTTTGAAACCGTCGACTATCCGGCATCCTTCCAGGAGATCGACAAGGATTGGCACGACATCGACGTCTGGCAAACCATCCAGACCTACAGCCCCGATTTCACCTCCGGCTACTTCCTAAACGCCGTGGATATGAAAAAATCCCCTGATGGCGCCGAGATGCGGCCGGAAAACGAACAGCTTTACATCAAGCTCTTCATCCGCACGCTTTTCATGTCGCTGGTCATCACCGGCAGCTGTATCCTTCTCGGCTATCCTGTGGGCTGGATACTTGCAAACCTGCCCGCGCGCACCGCCAACCTGCTGATGATCCTCGTGCTTCTGCCGTTCTGGACATCGCTGCTGGTCCGGACATCCGCGTGGAAGGTCATGCTGCAGCAACAAGGTGTGATCAACGATACGCTGGTCTGGCTCGGCGTGGTGGCCGATGACAGTCGTCTGGCGCTCATCAACAACCAGACCGGCACGATCATCGCGATGACGCATATTCTGCTGCCCTTCATGATCCTGCCGCTCTATTCGGTGATGAAGACAATCCCGCCCAGTTATCTGCGGGCCGCCAAATCGCTCGGCGCCACCAACTGGACAGCCTTCTGGCGGGTCTATTTCCCACAATCGGTACCCGGTATTGGTGCAGGTTCCATCCTCGTTTTCATCCTGTCGATCGGCTACTACATCACCCCCGAACTGGTTGGCGGAACAACCGGGACGTTCATTTCCAACCGGATCGCGTATCACATCTCCAGTTCGCTGAACTGGGGTCTGGCGGCCGCGTTGGGTGCCATTCTGCTGGCAGTGGTTCTTGGCCTCTACTGGGCCTACGACCGGATTGTCGGCATTGATAACGTGAAGTTGGGAGGCTGAGACCATGGCTGCACTCACACCGATTTCCCGCACGCCTGTTTCCTTTTACGTGCCCGTTGTGGCCGCCGCAGGAGCGGTAGCAGGGCTTCTTGTCGGCACGGCACAGGGCAGTTCGCTCCTCGGCATCGGCATCGGCGCGCTGCTGATGGCCGCACTTGCCTTTGTCACGACACAGGTCGCCAGGGCTGAAACGCCATCCCGCTGGGCGATGGTGGGCCTGCTGGGTATTGCCGGGTTTGTGATGGGCGGGTTTGCTGCCGCCATCATCGGCGCGCTGTTCGGCTGGTTTTTCGGCTGGTTCAGTTTCTGGCTCTACGAAGGGCGATACCGTGCCTATGTGGCGCCTTACCTCACACCCGGCCAGGTACTGTGGCACTACACCTTTCGCGTGATCTGCGGCGCCATTCTGGTCTTCCTGATCACGCCCATCCTCGTGGTGATGCCGCTGAGCTTCAACGCCGAAGACTTCTTCACCTTCACGCCCGAGATGTTGCGGTTCGATCCCGCTGGCTATTCGCTCAAACACTACGAAGACTTCTTCACCAATTCCGACTGGCAAAACGCCCTTGCCAACTCGGTCAAGATTGCACCAATGGCGACACTGCTCTCCGTCAGCTTCGGCACCCTGGCGGCAATCGGGCTGAGCCAGCCGCATGTCCCCTTCAGACGCGCCATCATGGCCATCCTGATCTCGCCGATGATCGTGCCGCTGATCATCTCGGCCGCAGGCATGTACTTCTTCTACAGCCGGATCGGCCTGCAGGGCACCTATGTCGGTGTCGTCCTTGCACATGCGGCCCTGGGTATCCCCTTCGTGATCATCACAGTGACAGCAACACTTGTCGGTTTTGACAATTCTCTCACGCGCGCCGCGGCAAACATGGGGGCCGGGCCGGTCACGACCTTCTTCCGCGTCCAGATGCCGCTGATCCTGCCGGGTGTGATTTCGGGCGGCCTCTTCGCCTTTATCACCAGCTTCGACGAGGTGGTTGTCGTCCTCTTTGTCGGCTCTGCGGGTCAGAAAACCTTGCCGTGGCAGATGTTCACCGGCCTGCGCGAACAGATCAGCCCGACAATCCTCGCCGTCGCAACGATCCTCGTGATCATCTCCATCGCATTGCTGACGGTGGTGGAAATGCTGCGGCGCCGGTCCGAGCGCCTGCGCGGCATGTCACCGGGCTGACGGCGCAAACTTCTCTGGTTCAGAAATATCCCCGCCGGAGGCTGTCCGATCCCACGGGGATCGGACATCAAGACCCTATCGCAGACGGTTCAGCAGGCTAAGCGACGCGTATCCATCGGGCGCCAGCCCCTTGCTACGCTGATAGGCGCGAACGGCTTCGATCGTCTTGGGGCCAATCTTGCCATCGACGCCTTGCGTGCTGAACCCCGCCCGGGTCAGGCGTTGCTGCATTTCCTTGCGCTCCGCGAAAGTCAATGCACGGTCGCCCCTTGGCCAGCTTGCCTTGATCGCCGGGCCGCCCTTGATCCGGTCACTCAGATGGCCCACGCCAATCACGTAGGCATCGGCGGTGTTGTACCGCTCGATCACGCTGAAATTCTTGAAGATCATGAAGGCCGCACCCTGCCCGCCCGCGGGCAACAGGATCGACGCATTGCCATAGTTCGGAACCGCCCTGCCGTTGATACCCACGACCCCCAACCGGCCCCATTGCCCGGGAGATTTCGTGGTCTTCCGGTTCGCCAGCGCGTAATTGAAGCCTTTGGGAAGTTGCACTTCAACCCCCCAGGGTTGACCCTTCACCCAGCCAAACCGTGCGAGATAGGCGGCGGTCGAGGCCAGTGCATCGGAAGGGTCATCCGACCAGATGTCGCGCCTGCCGTCGCCGGTGAAATCAACCGCATAGGCAAGATAGGATGTCGGAATGAACTGCGTGTGTCCCATGGCGCCGGCCCAGCTGCCGGTCATGTTACGCGGGCTGGTGTCACCGTTCTGAATGATCTTGAGCGCTGCAACCAGCTGTTGTTCGAAGAACTTGCCGCGTCGCCCGTCATAGGCGAGCGTTGCCAGCGACTGCACGATATCATTGCTGCCGCGGTATTCACCATAGGCGCTTTCAAGCCCCCAGACGGCAACAACCACTTCCTTATCGACACCGTAGCGCTTCTCGATCGCGTCCAGTTTGCGGTTGTGTTTGCGCAGGGCGGCCTTGCCATTCCTGATCCGCGTATCCGAGGCGGCACTGTCAAGGTATTCCCAGATCGTCTTTGTGAATTCTGATTGGTTGCGATCGCGCCGAATGACATCCGGATCGTACTGGACCCCCCTGAACGCCGCCGTCAGAACATCCGCCCGAATACCCTGCGCCCGGGCCCGGCGTTCGAAACCGCTGATCCAACGGGCAAAACCGGGATCGGACGCTGCCTTGGTAACAACGGGGACCGGCGCGGTCGCCAGATCAGACGGCCGCAGTTTCGGCCGCACTGCCGGGCTCTGAACAGCCACGCTTTCAACGCCCTGGGCAGCGTCCTGAACGGGTCTCAGCACCGGTCGCAAGGACTGCGTCGCTCCGAAAGCACTTGCCTGAATGCCCATCAATCCAGTTGCACAAGCAACTATGCCAAACGTCTTCCACCGCATGATATGCCCTACTGCTGCTTTATTGTTATTGCCCACAGTGTAGCGCGTGTCCGGCAATTTCAAAAGAATTCAATCAGAGGTTCTGCGATCAATCGCCGATGGGTCGACGTAACAGCGGATGATGTCGAGGTGTTCGCGCAGCATCGGTACTCTGCGCGGGCGGAAACTGTTCTCCGTACGGTGCAGATTGCGCATGCGATCCAGCCGAAAGGTCCGGAAATCCTGGCGTAAATGGCACCAGGCCATCAGCACATTTGTCTTGTCGAGATATACAAGACCCAAGGGATCGACCTCGCGCACGGTCTCCGCGCCCTGACCATCGGTGTAATCGAAACTGACACTCACTTCGTCCCATGTCGCGGCGCGCAGGGCGGCGACATCAATTTCGATTTCGGGGGGGCGGGTGAACCGGTGCGCATCCAGAACGGCGTGTTGCAGCCGGTGTGCCTGCCGTGGCGGCACGCGGGCCTTGATCTTGGCCAGTGCCGAGCGCGCCGCCTTCGCCAGCGCCGGATCACCGATCACCGCCACATCCCTGAGGCCCAGAACCAATGCTTCCAGTTCGTCGTCTTCGAACCCGAGCGGTGGCAGTGTCGCATCCTCGATCAGTGTGTAGCCGAAACCGGCCTCGCCATCGATCACGGCACCCATACTGCGCAGGGCGTCGATGTCGCGGTAGATCGTACGCTCCGACATATGCATCTCGCCCGCCAATTGTGTCGCCGTTACGGGGGGCGACAGGCGGCGCAGGGTCTGCATCATCTGGAACAGGCGGTGAGTGCGGCTCATACCGGCAGCATATCACATGTGCTGACAGAATTTGACAGGAGCTGCGGTTAGTTTTGCGTCAGAACAAATGGAGCACGCACCATGATTACACTGCTAACTTACCCGCCCGCCTTCGGACAGTTTTCTGGTAGCCCGTTTTGCAACAAGGCGGCGCATTTTCTGAAGCTGTCCGGCCAACAGTGGCGGCGTGAAAACACCCTGGACCCGCGCATGATGCCGCACAGAAAGCTACCCGTCATCCGCGCCGAGGATCAACTGATCGCCGACAGCGACATGATCCGCGCCTATCTGGAATCGAAAGGGGCCCGCTTCGATGCAGGGCTGTCGGAGATGGAAAAAGCCACGTCACGCGCCTTTATTCGCATGGCCGAGGAGCATCTCTATTTCCACATTCTGCTGGATCGCTGGGACAACGACGCCGTATGGCCGGAAGTCAGGGAGACCTATTTTGCATCGGTGCCGCAGCTGCTGCGCAGGATTGTCGCGAACAAGGTCCGCAAGGACGTCCTGAAAGGTATGCAGATCCAAGGGCTTGGGCGATTCACCGCAACGCAGCGCCTGGCGCGGCTGGAGCCTGATCTGGAGGCCATTTCAACACGACTGTGGCAAAATCGCTTTCTCTTCGGAGAGCGGCCCACCGCTGCAGACGCCTCTGTCGGGCCGATGCTGAGTGCAGCTGTCGCCAGCCCCGGCAATACCCTGCTGTCTAATCGTATTCAGGAAAATGCTGTACTTATGGCCTATATCGCGCGGGTCGAGGAAATGCTCGGCTAACGGCGGCTGCGCTTGACCTTGCGCTTGGTCTTGTCGGCCTTCCGCTTCGCCTTGACGCTACGGCGCCGGGGCGAACGCCCTGCCGGAGACCTGCGGCCCTGCGGAATAGCATCCCCATCCAACGACAAAAGTTCCAGTGCGATGCCGCCGGTAACAGGAGCAGCCTCGGTGAGACGCACGATTGCGCGCTGGCCGAGGCTGATCATCATGCCGGTATCCGCCCCCATCAACGTGCCCGCTTCGGCATCGAAGTGGAAGTACTCGCGCCCGATGGAGCGCATGGGGATCAGCCCGTCCGCCCCGGTCTCATCAAGCTTCACAAAGACGCCGAACCGCGCGATCCCGCTAACCCGACCGGTGAATTCATTGCCCACACGTTCGCTGAGAAACGCGGCCATATAGCGGTCAACAGTATCCCGCTCCGCCATCATGGAGCGCCGCTCGGTATCGGAGATATGCTGGCCGACCTTCTCAAGCTCATCATAGTCTTCCGGGCGCAACCCGTCCTTGCCCCATCCATGTGCCGAAATCAGCGCGCGGTGCACGATCAGGTCGGAATAGCGCCGGATGGGCGAGGTGAAATGGGCGTAGCGCGCCAGCGCCAGGCCAAAATGGCCAAGGTTCTGCGGCGCATAATACGCCTGTGTCATCGAGCGCAGCGTGGACATGTTGATCAGTTCGGCTTCGTCCAGGCCAGCGGCATCGTTGAGGAGACGGTTCAGGTGAGAGGTTTTCAACACCTGCCCCTTTGCGAGGTTCAACCCGCTGGCCCGGGCCGTCTCGCGCAGCGCATCCAGCTTTTCCGGGCTGGGCTCTTCGTGAACCCGGAAGAGCAGCGGTATTTTCTTAGCCATCAGGGTTTCCGCCGCCGAGACATTCGCCAGCACCATGAATTCCTCGATCAGCCGGTGCGCATCAAGCCGCTCCTTGAAATTGACCGAAATCACCTTTCCGTCGTCATCAAGTTCGATGCGGCGTTCCGGCAGGTCCAGCTCCAAGGGCTGGCGCCTTTCGCGCGCCGAAACCAACGCCTCATAGGCGGCATAAAGAGGCTTCAGCACAGGCTCTAACAAGGGTCCGCACCGCTCATTCGGGGTCCCATCAACGGCTTGCTGCACTTCCTCGTAATGCAACGACGCGGGGGACCGCATAAGACCACGATGGAAGCTATGCGCCAGTTTGTTGCCGTCTGCGTCCAGTTTCATCCGCACTGCAATACAGGCGCGGGGCACCCCTTCGTGCAGCGAACACAGATCGCCTGACAACCTGTCAGGCAGCATCGGCACCACGCGATCCGGGAAATAGGTGGAATTGCCGCGGTTGCGGGCCTCGCGGTCCAGCGCCGACCCCGGCGTGACGTAGGCAGCCACATCCGCGATCGCCACCCAGACGATATGACCCCCCGTATTTTCCGGGTCGTCGTCCGCCTGCGCATAACAGGCATCATCGTGATCGCGGGCGTCCGACGGGTCGATGGTAATTAGCGGTAAATCCCGCAAATCCTCGCGGTCTTTCTGCGTCGCGGGTTTGGCGCGATCCGCTTCGGCGATCACATCATCTGGAAATCTATCCGGGATACCGTGCTGGTGAATGGCAATCAGTGACACCGCCTTCGCCGCGGAGGGGTCGCCGAGCCGTTCGACAACCCGCGCCCGCGGCAGACCCATGCGGCCCTTTGGCCCCGCCTGTTCTGCTTCGACCAACTCACCGTCGCGCGCACCATGGGTCGCGTCGCCGGCCACCTGCCATTCCTTGTCCGACCCTTTGTCGATGGGTTGGATCCGCCCGCCCTCAGCCGTTTTTCGAAAAATCCCCAGCACCCGTTTTGGGTTTGACCCGATCCGCCGGATCAGGCGCGCCTCGTAATTGTGATCATGAGCCTTGACCAAGGTCAGACGTGCAAGAATGCGGTCTCCTGCCGCAAGGGCCGGGTCGGACGCCCGCGGGATCACCAGCACGACCGGTTCGATACCTTCACCGTGCCATTCCATAGGCTTGGCAAACAAATCACCGTCCGCATCCGGCCCGGTGATCTGCAAAACACTGACGGGGGGCAGCCGATCCGGATCCTGGTAACTGCGCTTGCGCTTTTCCAGCTGACCATCGGCCTCCAGCTCTTTCAAGACGCGCTTCAGATCAATTCGCGCGGCCCCCTTGATGCCAAAAGCCTTCGCGATATCGCGTTTCGCGGTCAGTGTTGGGTTCTCACTGATCCAGTCCAGAATGTCTGATTTTGAGGGGATGCGGCTCATATCCCTCAGGTAGCACGCGCGCCCGGTGTCGTCATGCGCAAATCGTGCCCGGTGTCTACATCTCGCAAGATATCGACATGCGCCGCGCGCAGATGCGGTACGCTTTTGCGAGTGTCGTCCAATGCGTGCTCGGTTGACCATCGTACATCGGCAAAAATCCCGGCGGGCAGGGCCCGCGTTCGTTTCAGGCCCATCAACCAGAAACCACCGTCCGGTGCCGGGCCAAAGACCACCTCGGCATGGCCCAGGGCCCGAAAGGCCCGGTTGATATGCGACTTCCGAATGCCGGGAATATCGGCGCCGATGATGCAAAGCGGCCCATGGCATGGGTAGCGGAAGGCGCGGGCCATGCGGTTACCGAGATCCCCGCGCCCTTGCACCATACGTGGCAGGTGATCCGGCCAGACCCTGCTTTTGCCCCCTTCGGCATCCGGGCTGACCGCCAGTACGATCTGCCAGCGCGGATCGGAAAGCCGACGCAGCAGCGCCCGCGTCTGATGCCGAAACCACCATGCGGCCGGTACCATGCCTATATCGCGACCGAGCCGGGTTTTGACACGACCGGGGTGCGGCTCCTTCACCATGACGACAAGGGTTTGCCTCACAAAGGCTGCTCCATATCCCGATGCGCGATCCCGGCGTCATCATATGTCGGCCCATAGGCGGCAAACCCGAGTTTCCGGTAAAACGGGAGCGCATGTAATTGCGCCCCCAGTTGCGCCCGCGAAACCCCGGGAACACTTCGGGCGACATCAAGCGCTGCTCGGATAAGACTTGCGCCCAGACCGGTGCCGCGATGCGATTTGAGCACACAGACGCGCCCGATCTTGACCGTATCACCCTTGAAGACGAGGCGCGCCGTACCCACCGGCGTTTCGTCATCCTGCGCGAGAAGATGCAACGCCTCCGCGTCCAGAGCATCGACCTCCTCCGCCTCGGCGACGCCCTGCTCTTCGATAAAGACAATACGGCGCAGGGCCAGGCAGGCTTCGGTGTCATCGGTCCGCTCAATTCTCACGCTCATGCGAAATAATCCGCAAGGATGCGCCGATAGATGGATTTAAGTTGATGAATATGCGCCACCTGAACATGTTCATCCACCTGGTGCATGGACTGACCGACAAGGCCGAATTCGACAACCGGACAATGCTCTTTCACAAACCGCGCATCCGATGTGCCGCCAGTGGTCGACAAGACAGGCTGCACGCCCGTCTCGGCCTCTACCGCGGCCGAGACAAGATCCGACAAGGCCCCCGGCGGCGTAAGGAAACTCTCGCCTGAAATCTTGATCCTGAGGTCCGTGGTGACCCCGAATTCAGTCTCTATACGGGCAATTTCGCCTTTGATCCACGCGCTTAACGATGCCCCGCTATGCGTATCATTGAACCTGATATTGATGGCGGCACGACATTCTGCGGGGATCACGTTTGTCGCGGGATTGCCGGTATCAACAGTCACAACTGCCAGCGTGGAGGGATCGAAATGACCCGTGCCCTTGTCGAGTTCATGACGGGCAAACCGATCCATCAGACGGATCATCGCAGGCAAGGGATTAAGCGCGCGGTGCGGATAGGCGGAGTGACCCTGCCGACCCATCACCTTGATCCAGGCCGTCATGGAACCGCGCCGTCCAATTTTCATCATTTCCCCCATGGTGTCGGGGCAGGTCGGCTCGCCCACAAGACAGACGGCCATCCGCTCGCCCTGATCCGCCATATGGGCAAGCAGAGCGGTTGTCCCGTCGACTGCTTCGCCCTCCTCGTCGCCGGTGATCGCAAGGATGATTGCACCTTCCGGGGGCGTGTCGCGCACGAAATCCACCGCGGCGGCGGCAAAAGCCGCGACCCCGGACTTCATATCCGTGGTACCGCGGCCATACATCCTACCCTCTGTTACGTCGGCACCGAACGGCGGGTGCGTCCACGCGGCAATATCGCCGACGGGAACAACATCCGTGTGGCCGTTGAAACCAAAGGTGCGCGCATGCGCTTTCGCGCCCCAGCGCGCGAACAGGTTCCGCACCTCGCCGCGGTTTGCCCAACTGCAGTCAAACCCCGCTCCGCTCAGCAGGTCATGCAGCACATCCAGCGCCCCGTCGTCGGTCGGCGTCACAGAGGCACAACGGACCAGATCAGCGGTCAGCGCAACGGGATCAGTGGCAGACATCAGGGCTTCCTATTCAAATCGGCACAAGGCTTGCCCTAGGTTTGTGACTAATTCGCCGCAATGCCAAGAGGAGCACTCAAGAAAAGCTTAACAAAAACGCGTCATGCGTGTTAACGAATTGTTAACAATAACCCGAGGCAGGGCATCAGCAGTTTGGTCACCATAAAATTGGGGCCCGGCGCACAACAGACAGATAGAACACAACCGGTTGTCCGGGTGGTCGTCCGATGCACTGTCTCGACCGAGGGTACGAGGCAAGGGGTATGGTTGCAGCATCCAAGCTGCCTGTGCAGACAGTGCGCGAAGGCGTTGACGCAGCTGACATGGCTGCCGCGATTTTCGGCGACGGGGTGCGTGTGGAAACTGCGTCCTACACCGGCGATATAGACAGTGCGGGCATATATTCGGACGGCGATGCAATTTCCCCCACGGCCACGCCAGGCGATTCCGGCGTCATCCTGTCCACCGGCAACGCGGAGCGCTTCACCAACAGCAGCGGGTCGTCGAACAGAAGCAACAGCACCTCCGTCAATACCAGCGGGCAAAACAACAACCCGCAGTTCAATGCATCCGCCGGTACGCGCACCTATGACGCGGCCTATCTGGACGTCGATTTTGTTCCCGACCACGATCAGATGACCATCCAGTTCGTGTTCTCGTCCGAAGAATACCCTGAATTCCAGAACTCCATCTATCAGGATTTTGTGGGTGTGTGGGTCAACGGCAGCCAAGTGAACATGGACGTCGGCAACGGCGATGTTGATCCCGGAAACGTCAACACATCCAATAATATCAACATGTTCGTTGACAACCAGAACGACGATTACAACACCGAGATGGACGGGTTCACCATCACTCTGACGCTGACAATGAATGTCGTTCCGGATCAGGTGAACAGCATTCGCATCGGCATTGCCGACGTCTCTGATCACCGATACGATTCCAACCTGCTGATTGCCGCGGATTCCATCCAGACCGAACTGGTCGCCGTCTCAGACAATGTGCAGGTCTTTGCCAATGGCACCAAGACCTTCAACGTTCTCGACAATGACGTAAACGAAGGTCCCGGCACCCTGACAATCACCCATATCAATGGCCAGGCAGTCACCGCCGGGGATACGATCACGCTGCCGACCGGTCAGGAGGTGACTCTGAATGCTGACGGCACCTTCAGTGTTCTGGGTGACGGGGATGCCGAAAACTTCAACTTCACCTATTCCATTTCAAATGGCGGCAACACCGATGTCGGCTATGTGAACGCAACCTCCGTCCCCTGTTTCGTGGCGGGTACGATGATCGCGACGGCGCATGGCAATATGATGGTTGAACGGTTGAAACCCGGCGATCTGGTGATAACCCAGGATGACGGGCCGCAACCTCTCCGCTGGATCGGGACACGCACCGTGGCAGCCGCTGGCGCCTTCGCCCCGATCCACATCCGTGCAAACACATTTGGCAAACATGGCCATGTCCTCGTCTCGCCCCTGCACCGCATCCTGATCCGCGACACGGTCGCCGAACTGCTTTTTGGCGAGGCGGAGGTTCTGGTGTCGGCGAAGGACCTCGTCAACGACGGTTCCGTGCGAAAACGCGAGGGCGGCAGCGTGACCTATGTGCACCTGATGTTTGATCGGCACCAGGTGATCTTTTCCGAAGGGTTGGCGACAGAAAGCTTTTTGCCCGGGCCCCAGACAACTGAGGTGTTCGAGCGCGAAATCATCGACGAGATATGCTCAATTTTTCCCGACATAGACCCTGAAACCGGCCGAGGATACAGCGCTGCCGCCCGACGCACACTCAAACGCTACGAGGCAGAGCTTTTGCGCGCTGCCGGTCGGGCCGCGTAACATGGCATGGCTCGCGATTTCGGATCACAAGGAGAGGCGGTTTTCACTGCGCGGTGTGGGGCACGACCGTCACGACAGCCGCCTCTACCCCGGTGACGACGGGTTTCTTCTGGCCCGCGGCAGCCTCACTTTCGAAACCCGTCTGTCGCCGGACGGGCGCCCGCAGGTTCTGCTGGGCTACAGCTACGGGTGGCCTGACCAACGCAGCCTGACTTTTCAGGCCATCCCCGGCGGGGGTATTTCGCTGGTTCAGGTACAGGGTGAAAACATTGCGCATGCTGCCCTGCAACACAGCACCCCGGCCCGAACGGATGTGCTTCGGATCACGTTTTCATGGGATGCCCCCAATGCCTGGGCGCGGCTGACTGTCGAGCGACCCGAAGAACATCAGATCGCCTCCGTCATGGTGCGCGATGTGCGCCCGATGGCGCTGCAGGACTTGCGCAATATGCTGATGGCGCAGGAAGACCACGGGTTTGCAAGCGATGTAGTTTTCGCGGCCCTGTCCGATCAGATCGAACCGGTTGGACCGATGCCGTCGCTGTCGCCACTGGCCGCCGTGGCCACGCCCAATGGTTATCGCGCCCTTGGCACATTGAAACGCGGCGATACGGTGTACACGCGCGGCGGGGACATCGTGCCTGTGTTGCACCGCGTCGATCGCACCGTGCCCGCGCGGGGCAGCTTTGCCCCGGTTCGGTTGCGCGCGCCATACTTCGGCTTGCTTGAAGATGTCATCGTAACGCCCGAACAGCGTCTGGTCATTGACGGATCCGAAGTGGAGTACCTGTTTTCTCAGGAGGCGGTTCTGACCCCTGCGCGGCATCTCATCAATGGATTTGCCGCGTTGTCGGAATCAACCGGACCCACACAGCAGTATTCGCAGGTTATCCTGCCCGGCCACGAGGCGATGATGGTTGCGGGCACGGCTCTGGAAAGTCTCTATATCGGGCGTTTGCGCCGCAAACCGGCGCACCTGCCAGCGACCGTATTGCGGGGATTTGACCGCAACAGCCTGCCGGAGCATGGCCGGGCGGCCTTCAAGGTCTTGAAGTGGTTCGAGGCCATCCATCTGGCGCGTCAGCGGGCCGCCTAATCGGCATCAGCGGCCGGATGGGTGCCGTAAAACGGCTCCATCTGCGCGATAATCACGGCATTCTCGTCCAGCGCACGCTGCATGAGGCTCTTCTCCTCCGCGTCGATATCGTGCCCCTCGGCCAGACGTTCCTCCAACGTGCCGTATCCGGTGACATCCAGCGGCGCCGTGTCGGCCTGTTTCAGAACGGCCACGGTCTCTCGCACCGCTTCGGCCTCGTCGATGCCGCTGGCAAACACCACGAGACCGGCACCGGTCGCCTTTTTCGGCAAACCGTCCCCGTCCTTGCGTCCAATTTGAACAACAAGGGTGTAGACCTGCTGACGCGAGGGTTTCTTTGGGTGTGCCATGCCCTGATTGTTAGGGCTTGGCGAATGGCACCACAACGGCTTTTTGCAGGATCTGGTCAGGCGTCCAGCTGGCATAGGGCCGCCACTCCGGCGACATTTCGTAAAGATGGCGCACACCTGCGAGGATCGCGGTCCGCACGTCCGACTTCATGCGCAGGTACCGATCCGCCTGCTCTTCCCACCGAAATGCCATCCGGCCCTTGGCGTCATTGGTCACCAAAGCTTCCAGCAAGACGAGAGCGGTGCATCCGGCATGCCCCGCATGTTCCGGATCGAGGGAGACCAGTTCAACGACTTCCCCCGGGAACCAGCCGCCGTATTCTGACAGAATGCAGCTGCCTTTCAGGCAGTTCTCCAGCGCTGTACGGTGCACATCGCGCGTTTCGGCCGGGCCTGCAGTACACACAAGATCGCGTGTCTCCGATGGCATGGAGCGCGCGATCACCTTCAATATGCGGATCAGGTCATCACCGTCGTAGGTCAGCAGGTCGCGCGCTTCGGGCAGCTGGTCCAGATTGACACGCCGCGTTGTATGGGCCCATCTGAAGCCGTTCATCAATGCGGCCCGCACGGGTGACGGGCCCTTGCGATAGTGATCCTGAAAAGCGTCCCAGTTCCAAAAGAGGTCGTCGTGACCCGCGCCGTTCTGCAGGCGATCCGCTAACAGCAGCGCAGTGGCGGTCATGAAAGGGTCCAGCCCCTTGTCCGGCAAGGCCGCGGCAAGCAGCAGGTCCGCATGAATTTCCTTGGCATCCCGCGACGACAATTCACATCTTTGCTCGAAAATGATGCGCCGCAGAGCCGGTTTATGCGCCGCACCAATCTTGTCGGCAAGCGCCCCGAAGCCCGTCGCCGCAACAGATCGCAAATCCGATACAACTTGGATCGTCTGGAAGGATATCGGGACCGAGGCATGACGCATGCAACCTGTTTAACGAGACAAACAGGCCGGATTGCATCGCATTACAGACCATTACCGGGAAATACTGAGGCGCGACTGCCTCAGGTATTAAGAATGCATTTAGTCGCGCAACAACTCGTTGATAGAGGTCTTGGAGCGGGTTTGCGCATCCACCTTTTTGACGATTACCGCGCAGTAGAGATTGACCCCGTTCTTGGACGGCATGGAGCCCGCGACAACAACTGACCCCGCCGGCACTTCGCCATAGGTGAACTCGCCCGTCTCCCGGTCCACGATCTTGGTGGATTTCCCGATAAAGACACCCATACCCAAAACCGAGCCCTCGCGCACGATGCAGCCTTCAACAACTTCGGACCGCGCGCCGATGAAACAGTTATCTTCAATAATTGTCGGCCCGGCCTGCATCGGCTCAAGAACCCCGCCGATGCCGACACCACCGGACAGGTGCACGTTTTTCCCGATCTGGGCGCAGGACCCAACCGTCGCCCATGTGTCGACCATCGTGCCCTCATCCACATAGGCGCCGAGATTCACGAATGACGGCATGAGCACAACACCCGGCGCGATATACGCGGATTTCCGGACGATACAGTTCGGCACGGCGCGGAAACCGGCCGCCCTCCACTGGTTATCGCCCCAACCGGCGAACTTGCTGTCCACCTTGTCCCACCAGCCACCGTTCTGCGGGCCGCCTGCCTGTGTCTCCATGTCCTTGATGCGGAACCCAAGCAACACCGCCTTCTTGGCCCATTGGTTCACGTGCCAATCACCGTTTCCCTGTCTTTCCGCGACCCGCAATTCACCGCCATCCAGGGCGGCAAGCGTTTCTTCGATGGCTTCCCGCGTCTCACCGGTGGTCCCGGGCGTGATGGTCTCGCGCGCCTCCCAGGCTGCTTCGATGGCAGTTTCAAGCTGTGCATTGGACATCGGACGTCCCCCCAAGGAAAATTTCATGTTCCAGCGCCTATACAAGCCCGGGAACACGCGCGCAATCGTTCAAGATAACGACATGCCGTGCACCCGTTGCGCCAAACCCATTGCATCTTGGTGCGCAACATGCCCCCCTGCCCAAAACAAACCTCCGGAGTGCCCGATGAACAAACCCCGCCACCCTCTGCGCGACGCCCATACAGACCGTGACGCCACCAAGGGAGTGCCCGATACACCACAGACACGCGCGCCAGCCTACCGCCTTGCCTTCGCCGATGAAGACTTCCTGTGTCGTGAAGAGTTGCGCCCGGTGCGCCTGCAGCTGGAATTGCTCAAACCGGAGATGATGCTCGACACCCACAACATCACCAGCACCATCGTGCTTTTCGGGGGCGCGCGCATTCCCAGCCCGGCAACAAAGGACAGAGCGCGGACAAAAACGCTGGCCGATCTTTCGTATTTTTACGACGAGGCCCGGGAGTTTGCCCGTCTGATGACCCTCAAAAGCCTTGAGACCAGCGGGCGCGAGAACGTGATTGTCACCGGAGGTGGCCCGGGTGTGATGGAAGCCGGGAACCGCGGGGCCATCGACGCGGGCGGCCATTCGATCGGGCTGAACATCGTTCTGCCCCACGAACAGGCACCCAATGAATTCGTCACGCCTGCGCTGTGTTTCAACTTTCACTATTTTGCGATCCGCAAGATGCATTTTCTGATGCGCGCCAAGGCGATCTGCGTATTTCCCGGCGGCTTCGGGACCATGGACGAGCTGTTTGAATCACTGACCCTGATACAGACCGGACGCATGCAGCCGGTGCCGGTCCTGCTCTTTGGGCGGGACTTCTGGGAACGCATCCTGAACTGGGAAGCCCTCGCCGATGCCGGAACGATTTCGGAAGAGGATTTGTCGCTGTTCCGCTTCGTCGACAGCGCGTCCGAGGCAATGCATGTAATCGAGAACTGGGAAGACCTGCCCGCCCGCGACAAACTGCCCGGGCGCAATTAGTGGAACGATTTGCCCGCTGCGGTCGTTGTCCCTCCGAACAGCCAACAGCGGGTCGCACGTCGGCCCTCACCAATCATTCGGAGGACACAATGGCACAAGCACGCACAAACGGCAAAACCGACGTCACAGACGTAACCGCCCAGATTGACACGATCAAAGACGACATTGCAGCCCTGACGGCGCTTATGTCAGAGATGGCAAAAGACAAGAAAGACGAAGCCAAATCGCGCGCGGCTCATACTGCGTCGGCATTGAAAAGCTCCGCGTCGGAAACGGCCGAAGCAGCACAGACCAAGGCCTTTGAAACTGGCGAGAAATTGCGCTCCGAAGCGGAGATGGCCTACCTGAAGGCAGAAGAGTCCGTTCGCCAGCAACCCGCCATGGCCGTCGGCATTGCTGCCGGTCTCGGATTTCTGGTTGGCATGATGACAGCGCGCCGGACCTGATATGTTTGCGCGACTAAGGCATCAGCTCCGCGAAACCGCCCAGCGATTTGCGCTGGGTGGCGCGGGCGCCCTGATGGGGCTTACCGGCATAGGATTCCTGAGCGCCTCTGCCCTGTTGTTCCTCTTGACGCTCACCGACCCCATCACGGCATGTGCCATAATGGGCGGGGCTTTTCTGGGAACGGGCATGTTGCTCATGATGATCGCGCGCCCGTCCGGAAGCTCGGGCAAAGAGCACGAACGCCACATGTCTCATCGCGATCAACAGGAAATGCCACCGGTCGCCGCGGCCTTCATGCAGGGCATGGCGCAAGGCATGGCGGCTGGCCGCGCACGTTGACCTGAGGGGTCGCCTTTCCGGGCGGCCTTTCTTGCGCGTTAGAAGCAGGCTACAACCGAGGCCTCGCTTTCAAGCGCAATAATCCTTTCAAGATCCGGTTCGGGCAGGGCTCCGATCACCAACGTGCGCCCGATCATCAGGGCAGGCGTTCCGGGCATGCCCAAGGCACGGCCCAGGGCCAAACCATCTTCCATCTGCGCGAGTATCTCATCACCTTCGGCATCGTTCATCAACTGCGCCGCATCCAGACCATGGCGGCCGGCGACGGCCTTCACCCCGGCTGGACCGGGACGCAGAACCCGTTGCATCATGTCGAGATGAATGGCGGTATGATCAGTCTGTCTGGTTGCGGCAAGCGCCACGCGGGCGGCCCAGCGAGAGCGGTCGCCAAGCAAAGGCAATTCGTGAAATGTCAGATCAATCGGCGCGCCGGTGTCGCGCAGCAGCGCGAGCCTTCTGTCAAGCACGGCGCAATACGGGCAGTAATAGTCACTGAACACCGCGACGGGCACCGCGCCGACCGCAGGCGGATCAGGAAATACAGCAGCGCAGAGGTTGTTTGGCAAGCGGTCATTGGCGGCAGCTTCCCGAGGCGTCTGAAGCCCGGCAAAAACGTCAGGCGCGGCGCTGAGACTGCCACGCTCCAACCGGCGAAATCCAGGCAGTCCGGGCAGATCGGAAAACTGGAAGTCGCCGTTCCTGCGGCGCAGGAGCGGCGGGATGGCGAGGGCGATTGCGACAGCGCCCCCAATTACCAGCGCATCGCGGCGGCGCATTATTCGCCCGCCAAACCTGCTTCAGCCTCGATCTGGCGCCGTGACTTTCGCGCCCGTTCCGTGGCTGACTTCAATTGCCCGCAGGCGGCCATGATGTCCTCGCCGCGCGGTGTGCGGATCGGCGAGGCATATCCTGCCTTGTAAATGATATCGGCAAACGCACGGATGCGGTTATTTGACGACCGCCTGTAAGGCGCACCGGGCCATTCGTTGAACGGAATAAGGTTGATCTTGGCCGGGATGCCCTCGATCAGCTTGATCAGCCGCCGGGCGTCTTCGTCGCTGTCGTTCACCCCGTCCAGCATCACGTATTCAAAGGTGATCCGCTCGGAGTTCGACACTTTCGGATAGCTGCGCAGCGCGTCCAGAAGCTCCGCGATGTTCCAGCGTTTGTTGATCGGCACCAGTTGGTCGCGCACGTCGTCCGTAGTTGCGTGGAAACTGATGGCAAGCTGACAGCCGATTTCCTCGGCGGTGCGGGCGATTTCGGGCACGACGCCCGAGGTCGACAACGTGATGCGTCGGCGGCTGAGTTGTATCCCCTCCGGATCCATCGCGATCTTCATCGCGTCGCGCACGTTCTCAAAGTTGTAAAGCGGCTCGCCCATCCCCATCAGCACGATGTTGGACAACAGGCGCGTCTCGTCCTTGGGTGCGCCGATCTCGGGCCATTCACCCAGATCGTCACGTGCCATCATGACCTGACCGATGATCTCCGCCGCTGTGAGGTTGCGCACCAGCTTCTGGGTGCCGGTATGACAGAAAGAGCATGTCAGCGTGCAGCCCACCTGGCTTGAGACACAGAGCGTGCCGCGCCCCTCTTCCGGGATATAGACCACCTCGACCTCGTGACCGCCCGCGATGCGTACAAGATACTTGCGGGTTCCGTCCCCGCTCACTTGCTTGGAGACCACCTCCGGCACCGCGATCACGAACCGCTCCTTGAGATCCGCGCGGAATGTCTTGGCCAGATTGGTCATCACGTCGAAGTCGCGCACGCCCCACTGGTAAATCCATTGCCAGATCTGACCAACGCGCATCCGGGCCTGTTTTTCCGGCACGCCCGCCGCAATCAGCGCAGACCGCATGGCATCGCGCGTCAACCCAACGAGGTTGACGGGACCATCCGGCAGTTTGCGCGGAATTGTGTGTACATCTTGCGTAATCGGCGCTGAGGCTGACATGGCACATCCTAACGTATCGAAGATGCGCCTCTATATAGAGGTTTACAGCAAGATCAAAAGGAAAAGCCCCTGTTGCGCCTGTGGCTATCCGGCGCAGCGTTTCTGGGCTTCGTCCACCGCCGCAGTGAACCCAAGCAAGGAGAAGGTGTCTTTTGTTGTCGTGCCACGGCTGGAAAGCCCGGTAACCACTGCCTCAGCGCCGCTTTTCATCGCGGAGACGATCTTGGCATCTTCCGTCGTGTTCTCCGGCCAGGCCCATTCACCATCGGTGAACAATGCAAAGTCCTGTCCGCTGATATTCACGTTCACCTTTGACCCGCTGGCAAAAGGATAGCCGCCGGTAAATGTCACCTGCGCATTGGCACCCGAACCCGGGCGATAGAAAACCATCAGCAGGATCTGACCGCGGGTTGCAGCGACAACCCGTCCGTCACGGGTGTTGACCGTCTCCTTGGGGACCGAAACGCTCCAGCATTCCTTGGGATTGTTGTCTTCGTAGACACCCCAGTCGGTTTTTTCGGCGACAAGATTACTGCTCTGATCCTGTGCCTGCGCCGCCGTGCCCGTCAGCGCCAGCACTGAGACAAAACCAACAAAACTCTTGTAAATTCGCATGTTTTACAGCCTCCAGCCGTCCTTGACCTCAATATCCCTGCGATCTGCCCGGTGCGTCTTTTTCGGCGCGCTCTCTTGCATGACCGGTATTTCTTCTCGACAAGTGTCACAGTAACGCAAAACCCGCGACCCCCGAAAGGGGCGATTAGCAGGTTTTCGCCAAATTCTTGAGGGTAAAATGACGCAAGCCGCTCCCATGGTCGAAATCTGGCGCGGAGACTTTCTGGAAAGCACGCACTCCGGCCATGCTGTGATCTGCGACGCCACCGGTCAGATTGTCGACGCATGGGGTGACCCCGACGCGATTGTGCTGCCGCGCAGCTCGGCCAAGATGATTCAGGCCCTGCCCCTGATCACCTCCGGCGCGGCGGATCAGGCAAATCTGACACCCGAACATCTGGCGCTGGCCTGCGCGTCGCACAATGGTGCCGCGATCCACACCGACCGTGTCGACACCTGGCTGGACACGCTTGGCCTGAGCGACGCTGCATTGCGCTGCGGCCCGCAGATGCCGGATGATCGCGCAGCGCGCGAGGGCCTTATTCGCGGGGGTGACAGCCCGTGCCAGCTGCACAACAACTGCTCCGGCAAACACGCGGGGTTTCTGACGCTCGCCAAACATCTCGGTGCCGGGCCTGAATACATTGATCCACAGCATCCCGTGCAAAAGGCGTGTCTTGACGCCTTCGAGGCAACGACACAGGAAACGTCGCCCGGGTTTGGCATTGATGGCTGTTCTGCGCCCAACTACGCAGCAAGCCTCCACGGTATTGCGCGGGCGATGGCACATTTTGCGGCGGCACCGTCCGACAGTCCGGAGGCACGTCTGCACGAAGCCATGCGGCTGCATCCTGAGCTTGTGGCCGGGGAAGGCCGTGCCTGTACGGAACTGATGCGCGCGATGGATGGCAAGGTCACGATCAAGACCGGTGCGGAGGCGTTCTTCATTGGTATCCTGCCCGAACAGAAACTGGGCATCGCTCTCAAGATCGCCGATGGCGCGACACGTGCGTCGGAATGCGCCATTGCCGCGATACTGGTCAAACTTGGCGTGTTAGAGCCAGATCACCCGGCCACCCGCAAACGTCTGAATGCGCCCATCACCAACCGGCGGGACGTGCAAACCGGCTGGATCCGACCCGCCGCAAGCCTCGCCTGATCACATCTGGTGAACTTCGGCCACCTCTATGGACCCTGAGCCATCGACAATCATTGGACAGCCCTTTGCCATGTCGATCGCCTCGTCGATATCGGCTGCGGCAACAACGCTGAAGCCAGATATGGGATTGGCGCCACCATGATCCTCGACACCCCCGGCGGTCACAGTTTTCGACATGCCGACGGGATTGCCCGGATTGACAACCGCCTTGCCCATCTCTTCGAACCACGCATTCCACGCGGCCATAACCTTAGCGCCCTCTTCTTCCGACTCCGGTGTTTTGCCGCCGTGATAGGCAAATACGAATTCTGGCATGGTGTTTCCTCCCATCTGGCCCGGCCCCGATCCTAGCACAGAAACGGGTGAGTCGTCCCGGATCAGCCGCTGACGAACTCAGATACCGCATAGCCCTGCAGGTACAGCAAGGCTGTCAGGTCGCCGTGGTTGATGCGCACATCGCAGCGGGCCGCCACCGTTGGTTTGGCATGCAGCGCGACACCGGTCCCTGCCCGGCCCAGCATGCCAAGGTCGTTTGCCCCGTCCCCAACGGCGATCACATCCTGCTCGGTAATCCCGAGGCGGGCGGTGATCTCAGCCAGCGCATCCACTTTGGCCTGCTGGCCCAGAATAGGATGGCCCACCTCCCCCGACAGCAGATCGTTATCGCTGAGCAGTGTATTCGCGCGGTTCTCATCGAAGCCGAGGCCGGCTGCCACGGCACTGGTGAAATCCGTGAATCCGCCCGACACCAGCGCGGAATACGCCCCATGCGCTTTCATCGTCGCCAGCACCACGTGACCGCCCGGCATGTAGTCGATACGCTCGGCAAGCACCTGCTTGATGGTCGCAACCGGCAACCCCTTCAGCAGCCCCACCCGTGCGCGCAGCGCATCCTCGAAATCCAGTTCGCCGTTCATGGCCCGCGCCGTGATGTCTTTGACCTTGTCACCAATGCCTGCTTCTTCGGCCAATTCGTCGATGCACTCCTGCCGGATCATCGTGCTGTCCATGTCGGCCAGCAGCATTCTCTTGCGACGACCCGCGGTGGGCTGGACCACCAGATCGACGCCCTGGCGCTGCACCTCGGCCCAGACGTCCCATCGATTGCCTGGAATTCGCGATACGGAAAACTCTGCTGCCTCACCCGGCGACAACCAGACCACCTCGCTGCCACCCCAGGCATTGCGAAGCGCTTCGACAAGCGCGGGATCAAGGTTTCGCGCCGTGGGCGCGGTCAGCAAAGTGACGGTGAACATGAGATAGAGTTTCCGATCGGCGCAGGAGGTGTCGCAAAAAAGCGAATTTGCGGCGTTCTAGCGCCGTTTTTTCCGTTGCACCAGACCGGAGCACACCATAGACCCGTCCGTGGGACACCCTTCCCCAACGAAGGGCGCATATCTGGAAGGATAGCATCAATGGCTATACAGAAACCGGCAACGCGGCCGGATCACGTTCGACCGTCGATAAAACCGGCGAACCCGCGTTTTTCCTCTGGCCCCTGTGCCAAACCCCCGACATTTGATCTGACCAATCTGTCCGACGCGCCGCTGGGGCGATCGCACCGCGCGACCCCCGGCAAGGCAAAGCTGCTGGCAGCGATCGAGACCACGCGCGAGATCCTCGGCGTGCCGGCGGATTACCGCATTGGTATCGTGCCCGCCTCGGACACCGGCGCTTTCGAGATGGCAATGTGGTCGCTCTTGGGCGAACGTCCGGCACAGATGGTGGCATGGGAGAGTTTTGGCGCAGGATGGGTCACGGACGTGGCCAAGCAGCTGAAGATCGAGCACACCGTGCATACGGCGGACTACGGCCAGATCGTCGACATGGGCGCGCTGAATTACGACAACGATGTCTGCTTCACCTGGAATGGCACGACCTCGGGCGTGCGGCTGCCGTCAGGCGACGTGATCCCCGCAGACCGCAAGGGGCTGACGCTCTGCGATGCGACCTCGGCGGCCTTTGCGGTTGATCTGCCGTGGGACAAGCTCGACGTGACCACATTCTCCTGGCAGAAAGTGCTTGGCGGCGAAGCGGCACACGGCATGCTGATCCTGTCACCACGCGCCGTCGAACGGCTGGAAAGCTACACGCCGCCATGGCCGTTGCCGAAAATCTTCCGGCTGACCAAGGGCGGCAAGCTGATCGAGGGCATTTTCAGGGGCGAAACAATCAACACGCCATCGATGCTCTGCGTCGAGGACTACCTGCAATCACTCACATGGGCCAACTCCATAGGCGGGTTGCAAGGCCTGATCGCACGCGCGGATGCGAATGCAGCGGCCATCACCGGTTTTGTCGAACAGCATAACTGGATCGATTTCCTTGCCTCTGATCCGGCGACCCGTTCGAACACATCGGTCTGCCTGAAGTTTTCCAGCGATCAGGTGGCCGATGGGGCGGCTTTTGCAAAAGCGGTGGCCAAGCGGCTTGCCGACGAGGGTGTGGCGCTGGATATCGGCGCCTACCGCGATGCACCGGCTGGCCTGCGCATCTGGTGTGGCGGCACGGTCGAGACATCGGACATCAAGGCCATGCTGCCCTGGCTGGCATGGGCCTTCGAAACTGAACTCGAAGCACAGAAGGTGTCGGCGTAACCCGCCGACCCGTCCCCGACTTACCTTCCCAAGATTCAAGAAATGGAGCGCCAGATGGCCCCCAAGGTACTTATCTCAGACAAACTCTCAGAAGCGGCCGTTCAGATCTTCCGCGACCGCGGGATCGACGTCGATTTCCAGCCGGATGTAGGCAAAGACAAGGAAAAACTCAGCCAGATCATCGGCAACTATGACGGTCTCGCGATCCGCTCCGCCACCAAGGTCACGCAGAAGATCATTGATGCGGCAACCAACCTCAGGGTCATCGGCCGCGCGGGTATCGGCACCGACAACATCGACAAGGAAGCGGCCTCCAAAAAAGGCATCATCGTCATGAACACACCCTTCGGTAACATGATCACGACGGCGGAACATGCCATCGCGATGATGTTCGCCGTGGCCCGGCAAATTCCGGAAGCCTCCGCATCAACCCATGACGGCAAATGGGAAAAATCCAAGTTCATGGGTGTGGAACTGACCGGCAAGACATTGGGCGTGATCGGTGCGGGCAACATCGGCGGTATTGTCTGCGACCGCGCGCGTGCATTGAAGATGAAGGTTCTGGCCTATGATCCGTTTCTGGGCGAGGAAAAAGCCAAGAAGATGGGGGTGGAGAAGGTCGACCTCGATGATCTTCTGGCCCGCGCCGATTTCATCACCCTGCATGTGCCTTTCACGGATCAGACAGCCAACATCCTGAGCGCTGACGCCCTTGCAAAGACCAAGAAGGGCGTGCGCATCATCAACTGTGCACGTGGCGGGCTTGTGGACGAAAAGGCGCTGGCAGAGGCTTTGAAATCCGGTCATGTGGCAGGCGCAGCCTTTGATGTTTTCGCCAAGGAACCTGCCAGCGAAAACCCGCTGTTCCATTTGCCCAATGTCGTGTGCACCCCGCATCTGGGCGCCGCCACCACCGAGGCGCAGGAGAATGTTGCGCTGCAGGTGGCCGAGCAGATGTCGAACTACCTGCTGACGGGTGCCGTGGAAAACGCGCTCAACATGCCCTCGGTCACGGCGGAAGAGGCACGTGTCATGGGGCCTTGGGTCAGACTTGCCGGTCATCTGGGCAGTTTCACCGGCCAGATGACAGACGAGCCGATCCGCGCGATCAACATCCTTTACGACGGTGTCGTCGCGGGCATGAACCTCGAAGCGCTGAACTGCGGGGTCATCGCGGGCATCATGAAAAAGGCCAATCCGGACGTGAATATGGTTTCCGCCCCGGTAATCGCCAAGGAACGCGGCATCCAGATCTCAACGACCAATCAGGATAAATCCGGCGCTTTCGACGGCTACATCAAAGTGACAGTCGTCACGGCGAAACGCGAACGCTCCATCGCGGGCACCGTGTTTTCGGACGGCAAGCCGCGGTTCATCCAGATCAAGGGCATCAACATCGACGCCGAGATTGGTGCGCATATGCTCTATACCACGAACGAAGACGTGCCGGGCATCATCGGGGCTCTGGGTCAGACCATGGGCGACAACGGCGTCAATATCGCCAACTTTACCCTCGGCCGGGCCCAGGCCGGCGGTGAGGCGATTGCGCTGCTTTACGTCGACGAACCGGTCCCGGCAGAAGCGCGCGCGAAACTGGCGGAAACCGGATTGTTCACACAGATCAAGCCGCTCGCCTTCGACGTCGCCTGATCAGATCGGGGGGCTGCCGCTTCTTATCGGTGGCCCCCGCACGAAACAGCTTCACTCTTGGTGGGCTTTGCGGCATCACCGCCCCATCAGCCCGAGGTGCTATCATGAGCCATCCAATTTATGCCATCGGTGATGTCCACGGGCAGATTGGCGAGCTGCACCGCGTCCTGTCGCTGATCGAAGCCGACGGCGGGCCTGACGCGCAGGTTGTCTTTGTCGGCGATTACGTTGATCGCGGCCCCGACAGCCGCGGCGTGGTGCAACTGCTGGTCGATGCGCGCGCGGCAGGGCGGAACTGGATCACCCTTAAGGGCAACCACGACCGCTACCTGACGCGATTTCTTGATTTCATGATCGTGCATGACCCCGCAACCCGCGCTGATCTTCAGTGGTTCGATCCGCGTCTCGGCGGCGACAAGACAATGGCCTCTTACGGTGTCGATGCACAGGAAGGCGCCCCGCTGAAAGAAGTTCACGCCGCCGCTGTTGCATCGGTTCCGCAGTCGCATCGGGACTACCTGGATCAATTGCCGCTGATGCATATGACCGATGACCTTTTGTTTGTGCACGCTGGCATTCGGCCCCGGGTCGCGCTGGACAGGCAGGTCGAGGATGATCTCGTCTGGATCCGGCAACCGTTTCTGGAATATCGCAGATCTCATGAACGGCTGGTGGTGCACGGGCATACCGCGCTGGAGCAACCCGAACACGCAGGCAATCGGGTCAACCTCGACGGTGGCGCGGGCTATTTTCGCCCCCTGCACGCGGCGGTATTCGAGGGGACAGACTGCTGGCTGCTGTCAGACACTGGTCGGGTGCCGCTGCGGCCATAGGCCCGCGACCAACATACCCCACCCCAAAAATCCCTGGCCGTGGTGGCTCAGACTAGCGTCAGCGGTGAAGGTCAAAAGCCGCAGCAGATGCGACGGGGTGGCCGGCGATCTGACAACCCATTGCGCCGGCAACCCGTCGAAGACCAACAGGTAGTAGAAGTAGTAGGCCTGTGGTGAGAGCCAGATAAAAAACCAGAAGAGGGCAACTGCCGTGATCCCGCGCAGCCACGCGGCTCGGTTCCTGGTCAAGCGCCAACTGAGCCAGATCATCGCCAGCGCAAAGCCCCCCGACAAAGCGGCAAGGCCAACTTGTCCGGCAAGTGACAGCGTAAAGAAGCTGTCCTGCCCATAGATCGGGTTCACCCCGTCCAATCCAGAACAACCTTGCCCGACTGACCGGATTTCATCACCGCAAACCCGGCCTCGAACTCGTCCACGGGGAACCGGTGCGTGATCACCCGGCTGACATCCAGACCATTCTGCAACATGGCGATCATCTTGTACCATGTCTCAAAGATTTCCCGCCCGTAGACGCCTTTGATGGTGATCGCCTTGAACACGATGCGGCTCCAGTCGACAGGGCTTTTGCCCGGGGGGATGCCCAGCATCGCGATGCGCCCGCCCATCGTCATCGCCTCGACCATCTGATCGAGTGCACGCTGGTTGCCTGACATCTCCAATCCGACGTCAAACCCCTGTTTCATCTTCAGATCAGAGATTGTGTCGGCCAACTCCGCCTCGGCCACGTTGACCGGCACCACTTCGGCGACGCGCGCCGCCAGCGCGAGACGATCCGGATTGACGTCCGTGATCACCACGTGCCGGGCGCCTACGTGGCGGGCCACAGCGGCGGCCATGATTCCGATGGGTCCGGCCCCGGTAATCAACACATCCTCACCAACGAGATCGAAGCTCAGCGCCGTGTGAACGGCATTACCCAGCGGGTCGAGTATGGCGCCGATATCATCCGAAATCTCATCCGGAAGCGGCACGACGTTGAAGGCGGGCAGCTTGAGGTATTGCGCAAAAGCCCCCTGTTCGTTGACACCAATCCCACGGGTTGCCGGATCGAGGTGGAATTTACCCGCCCGGCTCTGACGGGACGTCTTGCCGATCAGGTGCCCCTCTCCCGAACAGCGCTGCCCAATCTCGAGGTCCGTGACATTGCGGCCAAGCTCAACGATCTCACCGGCGAATTCATGGCCCGTAATCAAGGGAACCGGCACCGTGGCAGCCGCCCAGTCATCCCAGTTCCAGATGTGGATATCCGTGCCGCAGATACCGGTCTTCTTGATTTTGATCAGCACGTCGTCGGGGCCTATTTCGGGCACTGGCGCATGCGTCATCCACAGCCCTTCGCGGGGGTGCAGCTTGGCGAGGGCTTTCATCTCATTGCTCATGAAATCACCCCGCAGGCTTTGCCGGCCACTTCAAACGCCCGGAGCGCGCGATCAAGGTCATCCCGGGTGAGGGCCGCGTTCATCTGTGTCCTGATCCGCGCCTGTCCGCGGGGCACTACCGGAAAGAAGAACCCCGACACGAAAACGCCCTCGTCGAACAGGCGCGCCGCCATATCCTGCGCCAATTGCGCCTCTCCCAGCATGACAGGAATGATGGGATGTTCCCCCGGCAACAGGTCAAACCCCAGTTCTTCCAGACCGGCGCGCCAGTACCGTGCGTTCTCAGACAAGCGCTCCCGCAGATCGTCACCCTGCTCCACCAGATCCAACGCCGTGATCCCCGCCGCCACGATCGAAGGTGGCAACGAATTGGAAAACAGATAGGGCCGCGCCCGTTGCCGCAGCAGGTCGATGACCGGTTGCGGCCCCGCAATGTACCCGCCAATCGCCCCTCCCAGAGCCTTGCCCAGCGTACCGGTCAGGATATCGACGTCTACGCCTGCATGCGCTGGTGTGCCCGCACCCTTGGGGCCAATGAATCCGGTGGCGTGGCAGTCATCTACCATCACCATCGCCTCGTATTTGGCCGCCAGCGCAGTAATCTCCGGCAGCCTGGCCAGATAGCCATCCATGCTGAAAACACCATCCGTGGCGATCAGAATGAACCTTGCGCCCTCGTCACGGGCCAGCTGCAACTGACCTTCGAGATCGGCCATGTCGGAATTGGCATATCGGTATCTTTTGGCCTTGCAGAGCCTGATACCGTCGATGATCGACGCGTGATTGAGTGCATCGGAGACGACCGCGTCCTCTGGTCCAAGCAGCGGTTCGAACAAGCCGCCATTGGCATCGAAACAGGCCGCAAAGAGAATTGAATCGTCCTTGCCCAGGAACGTCGCGATTTTTTGTTCCAATTCGCGGTGGATGTCCTGTGTCCCGCAAATGAAACGCACCGACGCCATACCGAAACCCCGCGGATCCATCGCCCCCTTGGCTGCCGCGATCAGATCGGGATGATCCGCGAGGCCCAGGTAGTTATTGGCGCATAAGTTGATGACATCGCGCGGGCCGACCGAGATCACGCCACCTTGCGGCGAGGTGATCATACGTTCGCGCTTCATCATACCATCCGCCTGGATCTGAGAGAGTGTTGCGGAAATATGGTCCAGATATGATTGCGTCATGAGGCGACTCCCTTTCTGACTTCCATCTAACATAGTGGAGGTCGTTCCGAAATAGGGGAATTTCACAATAGCGGAAATTTTCCGTAATCTCGGAAATTGGCATCAGGCGTCCTGCACGACCAGAAACGCCCGGACCTCTCCGCCCTTGGCGGCAATCCGGTGCGGAACATCAGCGGCGTAGCGCGCGGTGTCCCCAGCACGGAGCGTGTTTTCCGCATCCCCACTGGTGACAGTCAGGCTGCCATCGATCACAGTCAGATGTTCCCGCGCACCACGCGCGTGTGGCTGACTGTCGAGCGAGCCGCCATCTGAGATCGTCAGTTCATACACCTCGTGTTTGCCCGCGTCTTCAGGTGGCGACAGAATCCGGATACGACACCCCGACCCCAGGTTATCGATTGTCGGCACGTCCGCCGCGCGCAGGGTTTCGATTTGCGGGGCGGCAGGCGCGCCATCCAGCAAGCCGGCGAAATCGACCTGCAGCGCGCGGGTCAGGTTCCAAAGGGTCGCGATAGTCGGGCTGCTTTCGCCCCGTTCAATCTGGCTGACCATGGAACGGGACACGCCCGAAAGCTTGGCCACCGCGTCAAGCGAGAGCCCCTGGTCGCGCCGCGCCTCTTTCAGGCGCGCGGGTAACTGCGTGAGAATGGCATTATCTGTGTCCGTCATGCCGGAGGTTTCGCCGACATGAAGGATTCTGTCAATTCAATACCTTGCGCTGACGGCACGTCGCTGCTGACATTCGTGACGCGTCACCGCATAGTCCTCTTCAACTGGAGAGGAAGCCATCATGACCAAAGAAATCGTAATTCTGGACGGCGCACGCACCGCCATCGGCACTTTCGGCGGTGCTTTGGCGGGCACACCTCCGATTGAGCTTGGTACCGTTGCCGCAAAGGCCGCCATGGCGCGGGCCGGTATCGAGGGATGGCAGGTGGGTCATGTCGCCTTTGGGCATGTGATCAACACGGAGCCCAAGGACATGTACCTGAGCCGCGTTGCGGCCATGCAGGCAGGTGTACCGGATTCAGTACCGGCCATGAATGTGAACCGTCTGTGCGGTTCAGGCGTTCAGGCCATTGTTTCGGTTGTGCAGTCCCTGATGCTCGGGGACGCGGATTTTGGCCTCGCAGGTGGGGCCGAAAACATGTCCCGCTCGCCCTTTGTCGTGCCCGACCAGCGCTGGGGCGCGAAGATGGGAGACATCCGCACGTTAGACATGATGCTGGGCGCGCTGAACTGCCCCTTTGGCACCGGCCACATGGGTGTGACCGCGGAAAACGTCGCCCGGGAACACGACATCACGCGTGACCAGCAGGACGCCTTTGCTCTTGAAAGCCAGAACCGGGCTGCCGCGGCCATTGAAGCAGGTCACTTCAAAAGCCAGATCGCGCCGGTTGATGTCCGGGTGAAACGGGACACCGTGGCGTTCGGTGTAGACGAACACCCCAAGGCGACAACGGCGGAGGCTCTGGCCGGGCTGCGGCCCGTCTTCCAGAAAGACGGTACCGTTACCGCCGGCAATGCGAGCGGTATCAACGACGGTGCCGGCGCTGTCGTTCTGGCAACCGCAGAAGCCGCTGAGAAAGCTGGCCTTACGCCCAAGGCGCGGATCCTTGGATATGCCCATGCCGGCGTGCGGCCGGAAGTGATGGGCATCGGCCCGGTCCCTGCGGTGCAGAACCTGCTGGATCGCACGGGTCTGCGTGCGGATGACTTTGACGTTGTCGAAAGCAATGAAGCCTTTGCGGCACAGGCACTTGCGGTCAGCAACGCGCTGGGTTTCGACCCTCAAAAGGTCAATCCAAACGGCGGTGCCATTGCGCTGGGTCACCCGGTGGGCGCGACCGGGGCGATTATCACGGTCAAGGCGCTTTACGAACTGGAGCGCATCGGGGGCTCGAAAGCACTGATCACGATGTGCATTGGCGGCGGGCAGGGCATCTCGCTGGCGATCGAAAGGCTTTGATCCTAAAAGACGAAATCCACAAGGATGAGGCAGGCCGCCCCTCCAACCCCGACGGAAATACCGAGGACCACGGCCAGAAACACGCGCTCCGCCAACCCGCGGCGCGTCGGCGTTTCCTCTGCGTTGCTTTGCCGGACCAGGGCGGTTTCCACCATGGCCGGCAGGCGCGGACCAAACCGCGCAATCACGCGGGCTGTTTTGGCAAAATCCGACAGAACCGCCTTTGGTCCGATGGATTTCGAAATGTAGTCGCTCACGATCGGACTCGCGACCTGCCAGATATTGATTTGCGGGTTCAGGGAGCGCGCGACCCCTTCCACAACGACCATGGTCCTTTGCAGCAAGATCAGTTCTGTCCGCGTCTCCATCCCGAACCGCTCTGTCACTTCGAAAAGATAGTTCAGCAAACGCCCCATTGAGATTTTGGTCGCATCCATGCCAAAGATCGGCTCCCCCACGGCACGCAGCGCTCGCGCAAACTCGTCGACATCTTTGTCCGCGGGCACATATCCCGCCTCGAAATGCACTTCGGCCACGCGCTTGTAATCCTTGCGGATGAACCCGAAAAGGATCTCGGCATAGACGCGCCGGGTGTATTCGTCGATATGCCCCATGATGCCGAAATCATAGGCGATAACGTCACCGTTCGGCGCGACCTTGAGATTGCCCTGATGCATGTCGGCGTGGAAATATCCGTCCCGCAAGGCGTGGTTGAGGAAGAGTTGCAGAACCCTTTCGCTGAGGTGCACACGGTCGTGGCCTGCAGCATCGATGGCATCGTTATCGCCCATCGGCGCACCATCTGCCCATTCCAGCGTCATGACGCGGCGCGCCGAGTATTCCCATTTGATCACAGGGAGCTGGAAGCCTTCATCGTCTTTGGTGTTGGCTGCGAATTCCGACGCGGCTGACGATTCCAGCCGCAGGTCAAGTTCGCCGCGCACAACGCCGTCGAAATGCTCGATGACCTCCATTGGCCGCAGGCGCCGCGATCCCGGAGAGAATATCTCCACCATGCGCGCGGCGAGGTAGAAGGCGTCGATGTCCTTGCGGAACGCCTTTTCGATATTCGGACGCAACACTTTCACAGCGACCGCTTCGCCGTTGGCGGCAAAGGTGGCTTTGTGCACCTGCGCAATGGATGCCGCCGCCACGGGTGCGCTGAAATCAGAAAAAATCTGATCGACCGGCACACCAAGCTCCCGCTGCACCTCGGCCTTGGCTTCTTCTACCGAAAACGGCGGCAGCTTGTCCTGCAACACGCGCAGCTGAAGCGCGAGCTCATCGCCTACGACATCCGGGCGGGTCGACAGGATCTGACCGAACTTGATGTAGGCCGGACCCAGCGCGGTCAGCGCACGGGTGGCAGGCGGCATGTCGGGATCGCCTTTGTAGCCCAGCCACTTGAACGGCAGGCCCAGGGTACGCGCGACAAACCGCAGTGGCGGCGGGGCCTCGAAAGCGTCCAGCACGACCTGCATCGCACCTGTACGCTCCAACGTCGCGCCGGTACGGATCAGTCGCCAGATATTGTGAGGACCGCGCACCCTAGAGTTTCCACCCTGAATGCAGACAGGCGACGCCCATGGTCATGTTGCGGTACTTTGCATTCTCGAAACCGGCATCCTGTACCATCCGCAAAAAGGTGTCCTGATCCGGAAAGTTCCGGATTGATTCAACAAGATACTGATAGCTGTCGCGGTCATTGGCGATCATCTGGCCCATGCGGGGGATTACGTTGAAACTGTATAGGTCATAGGCTTTCTGCATCATCGGGTTCGGCAATTGGCTGAACTCCAGCACCATCAGGCGGCCGCCGGGACGCAGCACCCGATACGCCTCGGCCAGGGCATCCTGCGGCCGGGTCACATTTCGAATACCAAAGCTGATGGTGTAGACGTCGAACGTATTGTCCTCGAAGGGCAAGGCCATCGCATCACCAACAACCCAGTCAAGGCTGTCTTCCATGCGCGAGGCCTCCGCGCGTTTACGCCCTTCCATCAGCATGGGTTCCGTCAGATCGAGCACCGTGGCATGCCCGGAGCCCGCACGCTTGAGAAAGCGGAACGAAATATCACCGGTGCCACCGGCGACATCCAGCAGCTTCTGACCCGCCCGCGGTGCCAGCCAGTCCATCATTGCGTCCTTCCACAGGCGGTGAATCCCACCCGACATGACGTCATTCATGATGTCATACTTGCTGGCCACAGAGCTGAAGACACCCTGCACCCGCCCGGCCTTTTCGTCTTCGGGGACGGTTTCAAACCCGAAGTGGGTGGTTTTGTCGCTGTGATCGGTCATCGGCTCTTGTGGTCCTTGCGGTTCGGCACTTGTTATAGGGCTTGGGGGGCCGGGCACAATGCGGCCCTTTGGTCACAGGGGTGAATATGCCGGAACTACCAGAAGTCGAAACCGTCAAAAGGGGCCTGACACCCGCGATGGAAGGGGTTGTCATCGCCAGGGCAGACGTCAACCGCCCCGACCTGCGGTGGCCGTTTCCGCGCGACATGGCTGCGCGGCTGTCGGGTCAGTGTGTAGACCGCCTTAGGCGACGCTCAAAATACATCCTCGCCGATCTCAGTTCCGGCGAAACCCTCCTGATCCACCTTGGGATGTCGGGGCGCATGTTGGTGTCGGGTGACCCCTTGGGACATTTCGTACACGACCATCCGGTGCCGGAGAAACATGACCATGTCGTGCTGCATATGGAAAACGGTGCGCGCATCACGTTCAACGACCCAAGGCGGTTTGGCGCGATGGACCTGATGCAGACGGCAACGGCAGACAGACACAAGCTGCTGGCGGTCCTGGGCCCGGAGCCATTGGGCAATGATTTTCACGAGGCGCATCTGATTTCCGCCTTTAGAGGCAAGATGACCCCCGTAAAATCGGCGCTGCTGGATCAGAGACTAGTTGCAGGGCTGGGCAATATCTATGTCTGCGAAGCGCTTTTTCGGGCAAAAATCCGACCGACACAAAAAACGGCAAAACTTTCTAAACCTAAGGTTGCAAGTCTTGTACCCATCATTCGGGACGTCCTGTCAGAAGCCATAGAAGCCGGGGGATCCTCCTTGCGCGATTTCCGCCAAGCTGATGGAGAACTTGGATATTTTCAACATAGCTTTGATGTTTACGGGCGCGAAGGTGAAGCCTGTCGCACCCCCGACTGCCCCGGCGTCATCAAGCGAATCGTTCAGTCCGGACGCTCATCTTTCTATTGTGCGCAATGCCAAAGATAGCTTGAACACCGCAAACCGCATGGTACAGACTCGGAATTCCTGACAACAACCGAGAGCTTCTTTAATGGCCTATGAAACGATCATCGTTGAAGTAGAGAACCATGTGGCCCAGATCACGCTAAACCGGCCAGATGCCCTGAACGCCCTGAATGACGAATTGATGAAGGAACTGGCCGACGCGCTGAGCGCCGCACAGGACAACGAAAAAGTCCGCTGCATCATCATTACCGGATCAGAAAAAGCTTTCGCCGCCGGCGCTGACATCGCGATGATGAAGGACAAGAGCTTTGTCGAAGCCTTCTCGGGAGACTTGTTCACACCGGAAACAGACCAGATCATGCGGGTGCGCAAACCGATCATCGCGGCCGTTTCGGGATACGCGTTGGGCGGCGGCTGCGAACTGGCGATGATGTGTGATTTCATCATTTGTTCCGAGACCGCGAAGTTCGGCCAGCCCGAGATCAACCTTGGCGTCGTTGCCGGCATCGGTGGTACGCAGCGCCTGACCCGGATCGTGGGCAAGTCCAAGGCCATGGACATGAACCTGACAGGGCGCTTCATGGACGCCAACGAGGCGGAACGCTCAGGCCTTGCATCACGTGTGGTGCCCTGCAAGAAGCTGCTCGAAGAAGCCAACGCAGCTGCACAGAAAATCGCGGAAAAGTCGATGATCTCGGTCATGGTGGTCAAAGAAGCCGTGAACCGCGCCTACGAGGTGCCGCTGCGCGAAGGGTTGTTGTTCGAACGCCGCATGTTCCATTCGCTCTTTGCAACCGAGGATCAGTCCGAAGGCATGTCGGCCTTCCTGGAAAAGCGCGAAGCACAGTTCCGGGACAAATGACCCAAGGCCCGGTTGGGGCGACAGACTGGTGACCAGCCCAAGCGGATCATCTGCCCGGTGAAGACTGCACAGCGGTTCCCTGCGGTGCCCCGATGCTGCATTTCCATGCGACCCGTGGCGGCGCGCACGACAGCTCGGGTGGCCTGCTTCACCCAACACCCTGAAAATACGGATGGAATGCGGCACCGTGCGCGGGTCCGGCGAATGCGTGTCAGACCCGGGTTACGAAGGTACGGAGCCCCCCGCAATGACGCCCGCGGCAGAGGAGATATTGAGCCGCCCTAGAAGTCTAGGTTTTCCACACTCAACGCGTTTTTCTGGATGAACTCGCGGCGCGGCTCAACCACGTCCCCCATCAGCTTGGTGAAAAGGTCATCGGCCTCGGCCATGTCTTCGACCTTGACCTGCAGCAGCGTGCGCGCATCCGGATCAAGCGTGGTTTCCCAAAGTTGATCGGGGTTCATCTCACCCAGCCCCTTGTAGCGCTGCAACGACAGCCCCTTCTCACCTTCCTGCAGGATTGCATCCAACAGGTCCATCGGGCCCAGAATGGTTTGCACCCGATCCTTGCGGATGAGTGTGGCCGGCAGGCTGTAGATTTCCTGCAGGCTTTGCGTGAAGCTGCCCGTCCGTTTTGCCTCGCCGCCGCGCAGGATGCGCCCGTCCAGCGTGCGCACTTCCTCCACGCCGCGCAAGATGCGCGCCAGCCGGATGCCATGGTCCTGCGTGATCCGTCCCTGCCACCCGCGTTCGTACTCCTCTGCAATCAGATTCAATCGTGCCGCGACCTTGTCAGCCGTGCCCTGCAGATCCGCATCTACCACGCCGGGGGCAAAGGCGCCGGCAATTGCCGCCTGCTCCAGGATGTGGCGAGGATAGTGGGTTGGAAAGGCTTCAAGAACGCGCCGCATCTGCCGCGCAAGATCGACCACGCGGGACAGATCGGCCCCGGTGATCTCTTCGCCATTACCCTGTTTCAGCATCGCCCCATCGATACCCTGCTGAATCAGGTATTCCTCCATCGCCGCCTGATCCTTGAGGTAGACCTCCGATTTGCCCCGCGAGACTTTGTAGAGCGGCGGTTGCGCGATGTAGAGATGCCCTTTTTCGATAAGCTCAGGCATCTGCCGGTAGAAGAAGGTCAGCAACAATGTCCGGATATGCGCACCATCCACATCCGCATCCGTCATGATAACGATCTTGTGGTAGCGCAGTTTGTCGATGTTGAATTCGTCGCGACCAATCCCTGTCCCAAGCGCCATGACAAGGTTACCGATCTCCTGACTGCCAAGCATCCGGTCAAAGCGCGCCCGTTCGACGTTCAGGATTTTCCCCTTGAGCGGCAGGATGGCCTGTGTCTGCCTGTCCCGCCCGGTCTGTGCGGACCCACCGGCGCTGTCGCCCTCGACAAGGAAGACTTCCGTCTTCGAGGGGTCCTTCTCTGAGCAATCCTTGAGCTTGCCCGCAAGGAAATTCACGTCCATCGCTGTCTTGCGCCGGGTCAGATCACGGGCTTTACGCGCCGCTTCCCGCGCGTGCGCCGCCTCAATGATCTTGCCCACAACGATCTTGGCCTCGTTTGGGTTTTCCTCAAACCACTCGGCCAGTTTCTCGTTGACCAGCCCTTCTACCGCCGGACGCACCTCGGAAGACACAAGTTTGTCCTTTGTCTGCGAAGAGAATTTCGGGTCCGGCACTTTCACGGACAGAACGCATGTCAGCCCTTCGCGGGCGTCGTCACCGGTGAAACTGACCTTTTCCTTCCGGGCAATGCCACTTGACTGGGCATAGTTGTTGATCGTCCGGGTCAGCGCCCCGCGAAACCCGGCCATATGGGTGCCGCCATCACGCTGCGGGATGTTATTGGTAAATGGCAGCACGCTCTCATGATAGCTGTCGTTCCACCACATAGCGATTTCAACACCGATGTCGTCACGTTCACCGGTTATGAAAATCGGTTCTGGCATGACGGACGCCTTGTGCCGGTCGAGGTATTTGACAAACTCCTTTACGCCGCCCTCGTAGTAAAGCTCGGATTGCAGGTGTTCAGCGGGGCGTTCATCGACCAGAATGATCCGCACGCCGGAGTTCAGGAATGCCAGTTCGCGCAACCGCTTCTCCAGCGTCTCGAAAGAATATTCGAGGTTGGAGAACGTATCGGTCGAGGCCATGAAACGCACTTCGGTGCCGGTGCGATCAGTCGGGCCAACCACTTCCAGGTGCTTTGTGGTGAAGCCTCCTTCGAACCGCGCGACATGTTCTTTACCTTCGCGCCAGATCCGCAGTTCCAGCCAATCAGACAGCGCATTCACCACGGACACGCCCACGCCGTGCAGACCGCCGGACACCTTGTATGAGTTACTGTCGAATTTGCCGCCCGCGTGCAACTGGGTCATGATCACTTCGGCCGCTGAAACACCCTCTTCCTCGTGGATCCCGACCGGAATGCCACGCCCGTTATCACTGACGGAGACAGATGAATCCTCATGTATCGTCACGGTGACCGCGTCTGCGTGACCGGCAAGAGCCTCATCAATTCCGTTGTCAACGACCTCATACACCATATGGTGCAGACCGGACCCGTCATCGGTGTCACCGATATACATACCGGGACGTTTTCTGACCGCCTCTAAGCCTTTGAGAACTTTGATGGAATCGGCGCCATATTCTTCTGGCGTCTGCGCGTTTTCGGACATGCCGCTGGACCTTCGTATTTTTGTCATTTTATACGATTTTTGTCGGGGGATGTCACGCAGTTGGCACAATATTTTGTGTCAGATGACAGGGATGACCACACCCACGAGGATGAGCAAAATTCCCGATACGATATTGATGCGCGCCAGTGTTTTCGGAGCGGTCACGATCGACCGAACATGACCAACACCCATGGCGAGGATCAGATTGCCAATCAACGGGATCGCAACCGAAACGCACAGGATGGCAAGGACATCCCACACGGCGATGCGCCGCAGGTCAAAGAAACCCGGCAGCACGCCCATGTAAAACAGAACCGCCTTGGGATTGCCCAGGATCGCAACAATCCCTGCCAGAAATCCCGGCCAGAGCCCCGGGCGGGTGAGCCTGCTGTCTGTACTGATTTTCTGATGCGCATGCTTGATTAGCAGGAGGCCCATCCCGATGAAAACGCCGCAGGCGATCCAGCGCAACACGGTCATGAAAACGTCGAACACCGAAAGGACCCAGGAAATGCCCAGGATCGCCACAAGCGGCCAGACAATGTCCCCCACCGCGACACCAACGGCCAGTGGCCAGGCCGCCTGAAAACCACCCGACATCGCCCGGGCCATAAGCGCCAGCCACACCGGCCCGGGGGTCAGGAACAGGATCACAAGCGCACCGGAATAGAGCAGCAGGTCGGCAGCGGTGATCGTCATCGCTGCGCGGCGATCTGCGAGACTCCACCGGTTTCGCTGACGTGGATGTATTGCGCACGCGGTCCAAGTGCCTCGAAAAGCTCGGGGTCGGTGCCGGTCATCCAGGCTTGTGCACCCAGAGATACGATTTCATCATAAAGTGCCGCGCGACGATCTGCGTCCAGATGTGCTGCAACCTCGTCCAGCAGCAAAAGGGGCGGTGCCCCGAAGTCACGCGCCAGGGCCCGCGCATTGGCGAGGATAAGGGAGACCAGCAATGCCTTCTGCTCACCGGTTGAACAGTCCTTAGCGGGAACGTTCTTGGCGCGGTAAACACCCCGGATGTCGGCCCGGTGCGGGCCAATCAGGCTGCGCCCCGCCGCCATGTCGCGCTGTCGGTTGTCTGCGAGGGTGGCACGCAGGTCTGCCTGCGATTGCGGCAGTTCGCCATCGGCATGCAAAAGCGTCAGTTCAGCAGTTGGAAAGGCGGTCGTCGCATCCTCCTGCGCCTGAGCCAGCTGACCCAGTGCCGCCCGTCGATTGCTGTCGATGGTAATTCCGGTTTCGGCCATCTGGTTTTCCAAAGCGCTGTACCACGCCGGGTCGCGCACCATGTCTTTCAACAGCCGGTTGCGCTCTCGCATGGCGCGTTCATAGGCCAGCGAGGCCTCTGCATGGCCCGGCTCAAAGCTCAGAGTCATGCGGTCCAGAAACCGGCGGCGCCCTTCGGCGCCTTCGATCCACAGCCTGTCCATCGCCGGGATCAGCCACAGCACCCTTGCAATCCGTCCCAGCGCCGTCTGCGGCGCGGCCTTGCCATCGATCCTGACCTGCCGGGCCGCGCCCGCTTCGGACCAGATTTCAATTTCATGCATCTGGTGAAGCGACTGCAACACGCCGGTGATCTTCCACCCAAGCGTTTCGGGGCGTCGCGTCATGTCCTCGGCACTGGCCCGGCGCAAGCCGCGCCCGGGCGAAAACAGCGAGACCGCCTCCAGCACGTTGGTCTTGCCCGCACCATTGGGCCCGTAAATCGCTACCGGGCGCGAATCCAGCGTCATCCGGCCCAGTTTGTGCGAGCGGAAATGCGACAGTGTGAGAGATGTCAGTGCCAGCGTCACGACATCACCTTGATCGTGGGACCACCGCCCGGTGCGATCGGCTAAACGCGCATCGGCATGACGACGTAAACGGCCGACTGGTCATTGCCTTCGCGCATCAGGGTCGGGTCGCCGGAAGAGTTGAACATGAACACGGCATTCTCGCGGTCCACCTGGCTGGCGATTTCCAGAAGGTACTTGGCATTGAACCCGATTTCCAAACGTTCGTCGCCATAGGCCACGGCCAGCTCTTCCTCCGCGGCACCGCTGTCGGGGGCGTTCACCGACAGAACCAGACGGTCCTCGTCAAGTTGCAGTTTCACCGCGCGGGAGCGCTCGGAGCTGACCGTCGCCACTCGGTCCACGGCCTGAGCGAAATCGGACGCGTCGACCTCCAGCTTGCGGGTGTTACCCTGTGGAATGACCCGGGTGTAATCGGGGAAGGTGCCGTCGATCACCTTCGAGGTCAGTGTGATGTCGGGTGTCGCGAAACGCACCTTGGTTTCAGAGACCGAGACCGCGATTTTCATCTCGTCGTCGTCCAGCAGCTTGCGCAGCTCTCCAACCGTTTTGCGCGGCACGATCACGCCCGGCATATCCGCGGCCCCATCTGGCAGGTCGGCGTCGATGCGGGCCAGACGGTGCCCGTCCGTCGCCACGCAGCGCAATACCTGACCACCTTCCCCATCCGCGACATGCATGTAGACGCCGTTCAGATAATAGCGGGTTTCTTCGGTTGAAATGGCGAATTTCGACTTATCGAAAAGCCGTCTCAGCACCGGTGCGGGCGCGGAAAAATTGGAGGCGTATTCAGAGGACGCCATGACCGGAAAATCTTCCTTGGGCAGCGTCGCCAGCGAGAAGTTCGACCGCCCCGCTTCAACAGTCAGACGACCGGTTGCCCCGTCGGCAGTAAGCGTCACAAGCGCGCCATCCGGCAGTTTGCGCACGATTTCGTGCAGTGTCGTGGCAGCGACGGTGGTGGCGCCTGCGCGCTCGACCTGCGCTGACGCCCTGTCCACGACTTCGATGTCGAGATCGGTTGCACGGAAGGTCACATCGCTGCCTTCGGCCTCGATCAACACATTGGCGAGAATTGGAATCGTGTTGCGCCGCTCAACAACGGATTGAGCCTGGGACACTGCTTTGAGCAGGGACGCGCGTTCGATGCTGATCTTCATGATATCTTATCCTTCCCACCAGTCGGGAAAGGCAAATTACCCGGTTCCACCGACTTCACAAGACTTTTATTGGTTTGTCTGTTGGAAAGCGCAGGGCGTCAAGGCCCGCGGCCACATATGCGGGCCGCGGGACCTGTGTGTGACTATTCTTCCAGCGCGCGGCGCAGCAGTTCCAGATCTTCGGCGATCTGGCCATCCTGAGACTTCAGTTCCTCGATCCGCTTGACGCCGTGCATCACGGTTGTGTGGTCACGACCGCCGAACCGGCGACCGATTTCAGGCAGCGACCGGCTGGTCATCTTCTTGCAGAGATACATCGCCACCTGCCGCGGACGCGCATAGGAGCGCAAACGCTTCGGGCCGATCATGTCCGACAGGCGAATATTGTAGTGGTCGGATACTTTGCGCTGAATTTCCTCGACCGTGATCTTGCGTTCCGAAGCACGCAGCACATCGGACAAACAATCCTGTGTCAGCTCCATATTGATTTCACGCCCGACCAGCGAGGCAAAGGCGAACAGCCGTGTCAAAGCGCCCTCCAGCACCCGCACGTTCGTCGAGATGCGGTGCGCGAGGAACTCCAGCACACCCGCTTCGATCTCCAGCCCGGGGTAATTGGCCTTCTGTTGCTCCACCTTACATTGCAGGATGCCCAGGCGCAGCTCGTAGTCAGTTGGGTGCAGATCCACAACCAGCCCGCACTGCAGGCGTGATTTCACACGGTCTTCCAGATCCTTGATCTCGCCGGGCGCGCGATCCGCCGAGATGATGATCTGCTTGTTTTGGTCAACCAGCGCGTTGAAGGTGTGGAAAAATTCCTCCTGCGTGCTGTCCTTGCCCGCGATGAACTGGACATCATCCACCATGAGCACGTCAACCGAACGGAAAATCTCTTTGAAATCCATCATCTTTCGGTCACGCAATGCTTGAACAAACCGATACATGAACTGCTCGGCAGAGAGATACAGGACATTGAGGTCAGGACGACGCTGGCGCAATTCGTGGGCAATCGCGTGCATCAGGTGCGTTTTACCAAGGCCAACCCCCCCGTACAGGAACAGAGGGTTGAAGGTCACCGGGCCACCCTCGGCGACACGGCGTGCGGCGGCGTGGGCCAGTTCGTTTGGCTTGCCGACAACGAAAGTGTCAAAGGTGAAACGCTTGTCGAGGGGGGCTGTCGCCAATGCGCTGCCAGACGCGGGTTTCGGAACGGCGCGGGGGGCTGTCGCCTTATTCGTGGTTTCTGCCGTACCGTCTGCTTGCGCGGGGACAGAAAACTCCAGGCGTCGCACGGTCGGATCTTCGGATTTCAGCTCATGCAGTATCAGATCTGCAAAGTTCTGGTTGACGTAATTGCCCAGAAAGTTCGTCGGCACATCAAAGGTTGCGATGCCATCATCTGCTGCCCGAAACTCAATCGGCTCGATCCAGTTTGTATAGTTGTTCTGACCCACCGTTTTCAGCAGCCGCTGCCTCAGCTGCCCCCATTTTTCTTTAGTCATGTTTGACCTGTTTTCCCTCTAGCGTTCCAATTTCAGACACAGCCCCATTTTTTAGATAGCCGCATCGCCTCGTATCTCAGACGACAAATGGCGTCTCCGTTCCCGCGTATGGAAACGGATGGCTAGCTGCCGCTCGACTACAGATTAGGCACAATCCGACTGGCAAGCGCCTTGCATGCACAAAGCCCAGTAACCAATCAGACGACACCGTCCGTACTTTTTATGACAGGGCAAAACGCTGTGTTGGCAGCGTTTGCAGACTGAACGCATTGCGTGTTAGGCAACACTCAGTCCCTGACGTCCTTTGGCCCGCAGCAGTGCGGATCGAACTTTCAGAGCCTGTCCCCCCATGGCGAAATGAATCGCACTACACTGGTAGCAACTTCGTGAGCGACACGGCAACTGAACTTCATTCTTGACTCTGAATTTTCAAAAAAGAATCTCTGGGTGGGGAGGAAAGTGTCTCAATAATGCAAAAAAGCGCCGCTTGCGCGACGCTCTTTTCGAGTAGAGTTGTAGATTGGCTCAACCCAGAGCTTTAACCCGCGCGGACAGGCGGGACACTTTGCGCGCTGCGGTGTTTTTGTGGAAAACGCCCTTTGTTACTCCACGCATCAGTTCAGGCTGGGCCGCTTTCAGCGCGGCAGAGGCGGCGTCTTTGTCACCGGAAGCGATCGCTTCCTCGACTTTGCGCAGATAGGTGCGGATGCGCGAACGACGCGCTTTGTTGATCTGGAACCGCGCTTCGTTCTGGCGGGCGCGTTTCTTGGACTGTGGCGAATTGGCCATATGTGCTGTACCTTTTTTCGGGTCGTGTGTCTCTCAATAGCACGGTGCCAACCCGATCCGGTTGCTGTTCAACCAAAGGTGATTCTAGCCAAAGCGGGCTGCACGCGCATGTATCGGGCGGTCTATAAAGAACGTCACAGGAATTGCAAACCCGAAAATGCGCGCAGGTATCGACCAGCCTTGTCTGGTCTTGTCCGGCGGGCCTATCGGAATGCGGCGCGATCCGGGTCTGTGTCGGTGGTGCCGCAGAGGAAAGAGGGGCGGGTTGATCCGCCCCTTCGATTTGTGATGGACCTGAACCAAGCCGCTAGCGGTTCAGGAATTCCAGGGCGTACTTGTCTTCGACATCCGGCAAAGGATGCTCTTCATGCAGCGAGTGAACGATGCCGTAAATCATCAACAACAAGATCACCGCAATTGGCAGACCGGCAACGATGGATGCCGTTTGCAGGGCGCTGAGCCCGCCGGCAAGCATCAGCACGCCAGCCACGACACCGGCTGTGAGCCCCCAGAAGATGCGGAATTTGACCGGTGGATGCTCGTCACCCATGGACAGCATCGTGCACATCACAAGCGTGCCGGAATCCGACGATGTCACGAACCACGAGATCAGCAAGACCGTGATCAAGACAGTGATCGGGTAAACCAGTCCGCTGTATCCAAAACCGGCCACGGTCTGGAAAACGCCAGCCGCGTAATCACCGTTCACGGCGTCGACAACTCCAGCGTTATAGAACAGGTCAACCCCGGCGGCCGCACCGCCAAAAACACCCATCCATAACATGACCACCGACGTCGGGATCAGCAGAACGCAGTAGCAGAACTGACGGATCGTCCGGCCCTTGGACACGCGGGCAATGAACAATCCGACAAACGGGCACCATGCGATCCACCAGCCCCAGTAGAATATGGTCCACCAGCTTTGCCATTGGTTCTCTGGGTCACCGTTGATCCAGAAGCCCATCGGGATGACGTTCCAGATGTAGTTGCCAAAGCCGGAGATGGTCACGCCCAACAGGAAGGCTGTTGGCCCCAGTATGATGAACAGGATCAGCAGAGCAATGCTGGCCATCACGTTGGCTTCGGAAAGGATCCGTACCCCCTTGCCGACACCTGATGCCGCCGAGGCCGTTCCCAGACAGGTGATGATCGCCACCAGGATCAACTGGTTCGTCTGGGTGTTTTCCATCCATCCGAGGTTCTCAAGGCCCGCAGCGATCGGGGTCACCCCCAGACCCAGCGAGGTCGCGAGACCAAAAATCGTGCCAAACACGCCAACAAGGTCGACCAGATGGCCCCATGGTCCGTAAACCCGATCCTTGAGAACAGGATATAGCGCGGTGCGCAGCGTAAGTGGCAAATCGTGGCGATAAGAGAAATAGGCGAGGCTCAGTCCGACCAGCACGTAAAGGGCCCAGCCATGAAACCCCCAATGGAAATTCGTGATCGTGACCGCGGAAACGGCGGCGTCGACTGATCCCGCCTCAAGACCTTCGCGCGTCAGGAACGGGCTGCCCTGGATATGGAACATCGGCTCGGCCACCCCCCAGTAGATCAGGCCGGACCCGAGCCCGGCGCTGAACAGCATGCAGATCCAGGAGAAGGTCGAGAAATCCGGTTCGTCATCGTCCTTGCCCAGCTTCACATCACCGAAACGGCTGATCATCAACCACAGCACAAAGAACAGGGCGGCATTGACGACCACCACGTAAAACCAGTCCAGACTGCCGATGATAAAATCCTTTCCGGAGGCAAAGACAGCGCTGGAAGCCTCCACATCTCGGATCGTAAACAGGACGAACCCCAGGATCATTACGATGGACGCGACGCCCATCGTTGCATTCATGCCTGCAAACAGGCCGGAACGTGAAACAAGATTATCAGGTCGATTTGTTGTTTCGTTTGTCATCTTAGTACCTCTTTGTCCCAATGTTCCACTTATCGTGTCGAGCCTGCGGCACCCTGGCGCGCAGATGTGGACAGCCATTCTCTGAATGCCTCTTCCAGCCGGGCGTGGTTTGCAGACCACCATTCCGCATCTGACCGAATGAAGAGTTTGTCTTCATACGCCGGGCCATTCGGAATTTGACCAAGCACATCGTCGGACAAAAGCGACAGCGACGACTTGCGTGTCGGGCCATTGGGCAAGTATCCGACCATATCGGCCAGTGATTTGGTGCTGCTGGCAAACCGGATGAACTCCTTCGCCGCTTCCTTGTGCCGACTGCCCTTGGGAATGCCGAAGAGGTCAAGCTCGATCACGCGACCATCCATGTTGACGGTGAAATCCGCGCCTTCCTCCATGGCGGCGGTTGCCCCGGTCGTGGCCCAGATCGACGACATCGCAACCTCGCCCGCATTCAGCAGGCGGACCGGTTGACGACCGGATTGCCAGATTTGCAGGCCCGGCTTGATCGCATCCATCTTTTTAAGAGCCCGCTGGACACCTTCCGCCGTTTCCAGGGTCTGGTAGACGTCTTCACGCGCCACGCCGTCGGCCATCAGAGCCCATTCCATAATGACGGTTGGATCATTCCGGATCGCACGGGCGCCGGGATAGGCATCCGTGTCGAAAAAGTCGGCAATTGTAGCGGGAGGATTATCCGCGAACAGCGAATTGCTGTAGGCAAAGGCAGTGCCCCAGACAATCACGCCAACGCCGCAATCATTTAGCGCACCATCGACAAAATCTTCGCGAAAAGGTGTCCCGTCCGCGCCACCCGGCAGATCAATATCGGACAGATCTTCCAGCAGACCCTCGCGGCAGGCCCGCAGTGAATCCGCCTGAGTCAGGTCAACGACGTCCCAGATCACATTGGCGCTTTCGACCTGGTCTCTGATCTCCGCAATGCCGCCATTGTAATGCGCGACATGCACGCGAGAACCGGTTTGCTCTTCGTAGGGGCGCACAAAGCCCAGCATCTGGCTGCGCATGTAAGGACCCGTCCACGAGGTGAATGTAATTTCCGGCATCGGCACTGCGGCATCTTGCGTCGCCTGAGCATTGGCAGAACTCACCGATAAGGCGAAAACGAATGCGGTCAATAGCCCCTTTCGCCAAGTGTCGATTGTGTATTTACAGCGGCTCATTAAGCGTCCTCCCTATCAGGCATTCCGTCCGTTTGCTTGTCAGACAGACGTTCCGCTGACACAGACAATTCTGGTCACAAACCCGCTGCGGGCGAATAAAACGAGCTTTGCTACGTCCGCCTGATACGATCATCGGAGGAAAATCCGGGAAACGCCAAACAAAAACGACCAGAAAAGCAGCAAAATCGTCGGACGACAGGATCGCCAACCGCCAAACATGAATGTCCTGACTGCCGCCGCGCGCAGCACCCGGAGATCAGCTGGAGCCCCGCACAACAAGCTCGACAGCGGTGCGGCCGCCCAGTTCTGGCGGTGTGCCGTCATTCAGCCATGCGAGCATCCGCCGGGAAATCTCTTCGGCAAACCCGGGAATGCCACAGCTGACGGAGGTCAGTTGTGGCTCGCTTTGCAGGCATCCCTCAATATTGTCGAACCCGACAACCCGCAGGTCCTTGCCAATGGACCGTCCAAGCTTTTGGCTGCCCGCCATCAGACCAAGGGCGACAAGATCATTGAAGCACAACACGCCATCCACGTCGGGATAGTTGTCGTACAAGTCTCGCGCGCCGCGGACACCGAACTCATGACTGGCGGCCCCGGTTATCACGATTGGCTCATGACCGCGCTGCGATGTCACTTCGAGATAGCCGGACATACGTTCCATGGTCACGGCCCGGTCAGCGAGGCCACCAACAAATGCCACCTGCGTGCACCCCCGGTTGTACAGATGCTCGGTCGCCAGCCGACTGCCCGTCTGATAATCGGGCGCGAGGAAGGGGAACAGATCGTCGCGATCATCGACCTTTCGAAAGACCTGAATGGCCGGGAGACCCGCCCGCGCAATGGCCTCCAGCGTATTGTCTTCGGCGCCGTAAGCCGGCGAGACGACAAAACCGGAGACGCCGTGTTCAATCAGGGCAACGATCATTTTGGCCTGCATTTCGGCATCTTCGTTGATGTTGGCCAGAACAACCGCATATCCCTCTTCGGCCAACTTCATCTGCAAGGAGGCTGCAAACTCTGTGAAAAACGGGTTGCGCAGATCATTGATGACAAGGCCGATCAGCCCGGTTGAGGCCGACCTCAGATTGGCCGCTGACCGGTTGTAAACATAGCCAACCCGCGCCATGGCTTCGCGGACCTGAATGCGGGTGTCTTCCTTGACCTGCGGACTGCGCTGCAAAACGAGGCTCACGGTCGATTTCGACACCCCGGCTGCCTTGGCCACATCAATTATCGTTGGTCGTCGCTCCATGGGACGTGCGTATCAGATGCCATGTAAAGATAGCAGGGTTTTCATCCGGTCTTCCGCTATATCCGGTCTGGTCAACAGCCGCGCCTCGTCCGCAAGGCGGAAGACATTGGCGTAATGCGTGATGTCGCGGCTGGACTGAAACCCCGCCGGCATGATGAAATGGGCCTGATAGCCGTTCAGCCAGGACAAAAAAGCAATGCCAGCCTTGTAAAAGCGCGTCGGCGGGCGGAATATCTCGCGGCTGAGCGGAACGGTCGGAGCGAGAAGCGCGTGAAAGGTGGCGACATCGTCCCGGGCCAGAGCTTCGAGCGCTTGTGACGCCGCCGGAGCAATGGCCGCGAATATGCCGAGCAGCGCGTGCGAATAATGCGCGCCATCGCCAGCGATGAGGTCAGCATAATTGAAGTCATCGCCCGTATAAAGGCGCACACCGTCCGGCAGGCGGGCTCTGAAAGCTTCTTCATGCGCCTGGTCGAGGAGCGATATCTTGATACCATCAACCTTGGCGGGATTCTCCGCGATCAGCCCCAGCACAAAGTCATTTGCGGCACCGATGTCGGTGCTACCCCAATATCCGGCCAGGGCCGGATCAAACATGTCGCCAAGCCAATGCAGGATCACCGGTTCCGCGGCTCCGTCAATCAAGGATCGGTAGACAGTGTGATACACGTCCGGGGAAGCATGCATCGCCGTAAAGGCACGCGAAGCCATCAGGATCAATTGCCCGCCCGCTGCTTCGATCGCCTCTGCCTGGTCGACGTAGGCGCGCAGAATCCCGGCGGCCGTGATCAGTGTTTCCAGCGGCCGGTGATCGGTACCGGCACCGCAGGCAACACGCGGTTTCAGCGGATGTGCCCTGGCTGCCGCCATGGTCCGGTCTATCAGTTCCCTCGCTGTCTCCCAATCGACCCCCATGCCGCGTTGCGCGGTATCCATGGCCTCGGCAAGGCCAAGCCCCTGATCCCACAAGCCTTGGCGAAAATGCAGCGTCGCGTCCCAATCCACGGCAGGTCGGGTGTCCCACGGGTTTCGATCCTTCAGCGGGTCAGACACCACATGCGCGGCGGCAAAGGCGGTTCTCGACAGCGCAACTTCCGGCGCACGCGGGATCAGCGGATCACCCGACATCCCGTAGGCCACTAGCTTTCCGTCGTCAGTGGGCAGCCTCAACATCCTCGTCACCTCACACTTCAATATCCAGAACAAGGACACCGTCCAGACCGCCTGCCGCAAGTGCAACGATCTGCGCACCAAGCGACTTGTGGTGTTCATCTTCCGCATAGGTTCGCAAATCGTCCCATGTGTCGAAATCGATGGTGAACCCGTGCATGTAGCCGCGTTCAATCTGCTCGGGGCTTTGCGATCGGCCACCGCCGAAATTGCCAGCACCGGCCAGCGTTTCTGTCAGGCGTTCCAGGTCGCCGTAGATACCGGCAATTGTTTCTTCAGCTGTATCCGTGGCAAAGCGGGTCAATACGATGTGGCGGATCATTGGCTAAGTCCTTGGTCTGTTTTGATCATGTCAGCGGCCTTTTCACCGATCATGATGGTGGGGGCATTGGTGTTGGAGGAATTCACGCGGGGCATGATCGAGGCATCCGCGACCCGCAGCCCTTCGATGCCGTTGAACCGCAACCGCGGGTCAACAACCGCACGGTCGTCCCCCCCCATGCGACAAGTGCCCGCGCAGTGATGCGAGGTTTTGGAATGGGTGCAAATGAAGTTGAAGTAGTCTTCATCGGTCTGCACATCCGGCCCGGGCAGCCGCTCGGCAAGGATATACGGTTTCAAAGCATCCTGCGCGAGGATCGATTGCACCAGCTTCAACCCGCGCACCGACATCTCGCGATCATAGGGGTCGGCCAGGTAATTGGGGTCGATCAGCGGCATGTCGGCCGGGTCGCCGGACCGTAACCTGACCGTGCCACGAGACCGCGGGCGCAGGAAACAGGCGTTCAGCGTCACACCGCCGTTGGGCATTGCCGCGACCCCGGCTTCGATCCCGGTGCCCAGACCCAGATGCATCTGAATGTCGGGCGAGCGTGCATCCGGATCCGCGTACCAGAAACCACCCGTTTCAAAGAGGCTGGAGGCCACCGGCCCCTTGCGCGTGAACAGGTAGCGCAGCCCGGCCAGCGCCGACAGATGGAGCTTGGCATACCGATCGTAGGTATGCGGTCCCGTCACCTCGCAAATTGTATAGAGGTCCAGGTGGTCCTGCAGGTCCGCCCCCACATTCGGCTGATCCGCCACCACCTCGATACCCAGGGATGTCAGATGATCGGCGGGGCCGACACCCGACAGTTGCAAAAGTCTGGGCGACCCGATGGCACCGGATGACAGGATCACCTCGCGGTCGGCTATGATCCGGGTGCCGTCCCCCATTTGCACACCCGTTGCGCGCCCGCGCCGAAACAGGATGCGGTGCACATGCGCCCCGGTGCGCACTGTCAGGTTTGGCCGCCCCTTGTTCGGCGCCAGAAAAGCCATCGCCGCCGAAGACCGTCGGGCGTTTCTCTGGGTAAGCTGGTAATAGGCCGCGCCATCCTGCCGGGCGCCGTTGACGTCCTTGTTTTGAGGTATGCCCAGCTGACCTGCCGCCCTGATGTAGGCATCGCAAATCGGCAGGGGTGCTGCCGGCTGGCTGACCCCCAGCGGGCCACCCTTACCGTGAAACTCGTTGTCAAACGTGTCGTTGTCTTCCGACTTAATGAAATACGGAAGGACCTCGTCATAGCTCCATCCGTCGCACCCCAGCTGGCGCCATTCATCGTAATCCTGCGCCGCACCACGCGTGTAAATCTGCGCGTTGATAGACGAGCCGCCACCAATCACCTTTGCCTGCGTATAGGTGAAGACCTTATCCTGCATATGCCGCTGCGGTGTTGTGTGCCAACCCCAGCTGCCAATGCCCTTGGTCATTTTTGCGAATCCGGCGGGCAGATGGAAAAACGGGTGCCGGTCGCCACCGCCCGCTTCCAACAGCAGGACGCGCACGTTTGCATCTTCTGACAGCCGCGCCGCGATCACCGACCCGGCAGACCCGCCACCGATGATGATGAAATCGTATCCTTCAGTCATTTTACGCTCTACAGCCTTGAGATCGACAGACCGCCATCCACCGGGATACTGGCCCCTGTGGCAAAGCGCATCTGACCGGTTGCTGCGGCAACAACAACTTCTGCAACATCCTTCGGGTCTCCCCAACGCTGCGCCGGAACCAGGCCGCCCTCGATCCGGCTGGTGTATTTGTCGCGCACTCCTGCTGTCATCTCGGTTGCAATGATTCCGGGGCGGAGTTCGAATACACCAATGCCATGTGGTGCAAGACGCGCCGCAAACAGTTGCGACATCATCGCCGCCCCTGCTTTTGAAACGCAGTATTCGGCACGTTCGGTGGACACCATGGCAGCGCTGACCGAGGTGATGAAGGTGATGGAGCGATAGTCCTCGCCAGCCTCTGCCAGCATGTGCTTCGCCACTGCCTGAGCCAGGAAAAAGGCGCCGCGCAGGTTGATGTTCTGGACGAAATCCCAGTTTTCTGGTGACAGCTCCAGCATGTCCCCCCTGACCGGCGCGCCAACACCGGCATTGCTGACAAAGGCCGTGATCGGACCCAGCGCCTGGGTGACCTCATCGAGCAGCGCCGGAACGTGGTCAACGTCCGACAGGTCGTGCTGAAAATAACAGGCCGCCCCGTCAAGTTCGGAGAGCGCGGCCGCGACCGCCGGACTATCCTGACCAGAACGCGACGCAAGTGCCACCTGAAATCCGGCGTCCACCAGCAGGCGCGAGATGCCCAGACCAATGCCCTGCTGCCCGCCGGTGACCAAAGCGACCCTGCTCATGCTGCAAACTCCGTTTCCGTGATATGGCGCCCGGCGCGCAAGGCTAGGGCTGCGATGGTCAGTGCCGGGTTCACCGCGGCCGAGGTTGGCAGCACCGAAGCGTCGACGATGAACAGATTGGGATGATCATGGCTGCGGCAGAAGGTGTTCACCACGCTGGTGCCCGGATCATTTCCCATGCGCGCGGTGCCGCACTGATGCGAGGGGGTGCGGCGATCAAAGGCCCGCGACATCACGATCGGGAAACCTGCCTTGCGCAACGAGGTTTTCAGTTTGGCGACAAGCGCTTCATGTGCCTGCCAGTTCGAGCGTCGCCAGTCCAGTTTGACGGCTCCATCCACCAGCGTCACGCGGCTGTCGGGATCAGGCAAATCTTCGGACATGGCGTAGAAATCGACGGACCGGGTGGCGATCATCCCTGCCATCCACTCCGGCAATCGGCTTGCGGACGCCAGAATGGGCGCCGATATTTTTCCAAGCAACTGCACATTGCCAAGCGGGGCGCCACCCTGCCCGCCGGACAGGTAAAAGTCATTGACCATCAGGGTTTTCTGATAGATCGCACGATTCTTGCGCAGCGGGTGCAGCGCCAGCACAGCCGAGCAATTGTGGTTCATGAAATTGCGACCCACCTGATCGGAGGTGTTTGCCAGACCGGTGGGATAATCGTCGTTTGCCGATGCCAGCAGCAAGGCCGCACTTTGAACCGCCCCCGCCGCGACCACGACAAGCGGCGCCTGAAACGTCTGGGCCACCCCGTCTACCACGCATTTCACGCCCGCAACGCGCCCGTCCGGGTGCATGGTAAGGCCCGACACGCAGCACCCGGTCTGCAGTTCGACGTTGGGATGCTCAAGCGCTGTCTTGATGCCAACCGTCTCCGCATCCATCTTGCCATCGCAGGTGTCGGGATGACCGTCCCAAGGCGTCTGGCCGTTGGCCAGCCAGTGATCAACGTCCACGCCCAAAGGCAGGGACGCGGGGTGCAGGCCGATACCGGCCAGGCGGTGCCGCACATCCACGATGTCCGGCTCATCCGCGACCGGCCCGTGCAGATAGCTGCCCGAGCGGCGCGGTTCCGTCGGGTCTTCACCAGCCTTGCCACGCACCTGGTAGAGGTGTTCAGCAGCAAGGTAATCCTTTTCGAGGTCGGCATATGCGATGGGCCAGCCAATCGTCCGGCCTCCCAGGTGTTCAACCGGTGCAAAGTCAGCTTCGCGATATCGGATCAGGACGGCGCCGTAAAATTTGGAGTTGCCGCCGACGCAATAGTAATTCCCGGGACTGAAGCTGGTGCCGTCGCCATCAACCCACTGCTCGTCCGGTCGAAAAAATCCAGTCGCGAATATCGCCCCGGCGTCGCGGTCGGCAGCGCAGGGGCGCAACCTCTCACCGCGTTCAAGGATCAGGACACGACGGCCGCTGGGCGCAAGGGCCGCGGCCAGCGTTGCCCCGCCCATTCCAGAGCCAACTATGATCACGTCGGGTTGCATCAGGGCGCAATGCGGGCTTCGGTTTCAGGGTCGAACGCGACCGCCTTTTCCATGTTGACGGCAAAGGTGAAATCCTGCCCCGCCCGCACTTCGGCATCGGACCGCATCCGTGCAATCACATCCTTGCCACCCAGTTGCATTGATACGAAAGTGTCCGAGCCCGCCGGTTCGGTCACCACGATACGGTTCGTCATCTCGGCGATGTTGGATGATTTCCGGTCTGCGCCGTCCACGTCCGTCAGGGTTTCCGGCCGAATGCCGAGCAGGATTTCCTTCCCCTCCCAGGCGGCGAGGTTTTTCTGACTGAACGGCAACAGGGCCAACGACCCGTCATGCAGCGAGAACTCGGCATGCGGCGCATCTTTCTGCAGGCGGACATGCGCCGGCAGCACGTTCATTGCCGGTGATCCCATGAAGGTGGCAACGAAGATGTTTGCCGGACTGTCGTAGATTTCCTGAGGTGTGCCCAGCTGCTGAACGTAGCCTCCGTTCATCACCGCGATCCGCGTGGAGAGGGTCATCGCCTCGATCTGATCGTGGGTGACATAGACGATGGTCGTTCCAAGTTTCTGGTGCAGCTTCTTGATCTCGGTGCGCATATCCACGCGCAGCTTGGCATCGAGATTGGAGAGCGGTTCGTCAAACAGGAACACATCCGGGTTGCGCACCAGCGCCCGGCCCATCGCGACACGCTGCCGCTGACCGCCCGACAACTGCCCGGGTTTGCGGTCCAGCAATTGTTCGATCTGCAACAGCTTCGCGACCTCGCGCATCGCCTTTTCCCGTTCCGGTTTCGGCGTGCCGTGCATCTCAAGCCCGAAGGTGATGTTCTGACCGACCGTCATGTTCGGGTAGAGCGCGTAACTCTGGAACACCATGGCGATATTGCGCTTGGAGGGATGAACGCCGTTCATCACGCTGTCCTTGATGCGAATTTCGCCGCTGGTGATTTCTTCCAGCCCCGCAATCATGTTCAGCAGGGTGGATTTACCACAGCCGGACGGCCCGACCAGCACGAGAAACTCACCTTCCTGCACCGAGATATCCACGTTGTGAAGCACTTCGACCGCGCCGTAAGACTTGGTGGTGTTGTCGATATCGAGAAAACCCATGGTCTCAATCCTTCAGATTACCCGGCGCGGTGCGATGGCCCCGCGCGTCTGGTCCTTGTGACGCGTCACTTGCGCCGTTCATTTCGTGATGCAAAGCCATCCCTCACCCTTTCACGGAGCCTGCCATCAGACCGCGGACGAAGTATCGGCCAGCCACGATGTAGACGAGCAGAGTTGGTGTTGCCGCGAGGATCGCGCCAGCGAAGTGAACATTGTATTCCTTCACGCCATGCGAGGCCTGCACGAGATTGTTCAAAGCGACGGTCATCGGCTGGCTATCCGCGCCCGCAAAGGACGCCCCAAACAGGAAATCGTTCCAGATGTTGGTGAATTGCCAGATGATCGAGACCACGGCGATGGGTCCGGAGGAGGGCAGGAGGATGCGCCAGAATATCTGGAAAAACCCCGCGCCATCGATCTGTGCCGCCCGGATCAGTTCGGTCGGGAAAACCGCGTAGTAGTTGCGGAAATACAGGGTCGTGAAGCCGATGCCATAGACGACATGCACCAGCGCCAGCCCCCATGTCGTCCCCGCAAGCCCCATCAGGCCCAGCATGCGCGCCATCGGGATCAGCACGATCTGGAACGGGATGAAACAGGCAAATAGCATCAGCCCGAACAGGATGGTGTCGTATTTGAAACGCCACTTGGTCAGCACGTAGCCGTTCAGCGCGCCCAGAACGGTGGAGACGGCCACGGCGGGCACGACCATTTTGATCGAATTCCAGAAATAGGGCGCCAGCCCTGTCGGCTCCACCCCGATCTGCGCCGAGGACCATGCCTTGAACCAAGGCTCCAGCGTGAACTCTTCTGGCAGATTCATCATGCCGCCGCCGGTGATCTCCGACAACGGTTTCACCGAATTGACCAGCATCACGTAAAGCGGCAGCATGTAAAACAGGGCGAACAGGATCAGCACGACGTAGATCAATGTGCGGGTGATGCGGCCCGTGCGGATGGCGGTATCTTGAGACGCTACGGACATCAGCGCTTCTCCCGCAGTTCAGAGTAGAGGTAAGGGATCATGATGGCGGCGATTGTCATCAGCATGATCGTGGCCGAGGCCGCACCGATGCCCATCTGGTTGCGGGAAAACGTGTAGGAATACATGAAGGTCGCCGGCAGCTCCGTTGCGCGCCCCGGCCCGCCGCCCGTCAATGCGATCACAAGGTCGAAGGTCTTGATCGCCAGATGCGACAGGATCACGAAGGCCGACAGGAAGGCGGGCCGCAATTGTGGGATAATGATCCGGCGATAGAGGTTCCAGTTGCTGGCCCCGTCCATCTGGGCCGCTTTCAGAATTTCGTTATCTATGCCGCGCAAACCGGCAAGGAACATGGCCATCACGAACCCGCTGGTTTGCCACACGGCGGCCAGCACAACGGTGTAGATGGCGTAATTCCTGTCCTTGATCCACCTGAATTCAAAGCTTTCCCATCCCCATGAGTGCATGACATTTTCCAGCCCGATGCCGGGGTCCAGAAACCATTTCCATGCGGTGCCGGTCACGATGAAGCTGAGCGCCATGGGATAAAGGTAGATGGGGCGCAGCAGACCCTCGCCGCGGATTTTCTGATCGAGAAAAATGGCAAGCCCAAGGCCGATGGTGGTGCAGATCACGATGTAGAGGGCCGCGAAAATTCCCATGTTCTTGATGGAAACTTCCCAGTGGCTCAGACGCCAGAGCTTGGAGTAGTTTTCCAGGCCCACCCATCCAAAGCTGGGCAGGAGGCGGCTGTCGGTAAATGACAGGTAGACTGAAAACAGAATGAACCCGTAGACGAACACCAGCATCATGGCCACCGAGGGCGACAACACCAGCTTGGGGATCCAGTTCTGTAGACGTGTCTTGAAATCCGCGTTGGCCGAATGCGCCATAACGCGCCCTCCTCATGAGCCGTTTTGATCGTTTCGCGTGGGACGCGGGGTGGCGGGGCGATGCAACGTACCGCCCCGCCGGGAGGATTACTTGGCGATCGACACCGCATCGACGAGTTCATCAACAGCTGTTTCGCTGTCGAATTCGCCGTTGAAATGCGCGGTGACCACGTCATAAATGGCGTTCTTGACCGATGCCGGGGCAGCATGCCCGTGTGCCATCGAGCCGAAGAGGTTGCCCGATGCGGCCGCGGCAGCAAGGTCTTTCATCCCCTGTTTGCCACAGGCGTCGAAGTCAGCATCGCTGACATCGGTGCGCGCTGGCACAGAGCCCTTGACCACGTTGAACGCCGACTGGAAGGACGGAGACAGGATTGCAGAGGCCAGCGCCGCCTGCTCTGCTGAAACCGGGCCACCCTGATCGAACATCATGAACTGGTCGGCGTTGAATGTGACCTGATCGGCGGTACCGGGGAACCTGAAGCACAGGAAGTCCTCGCCCGGCACTTTCCCGGCATTCAGGAATTCGCCCTTGGCCCAGTCACCCATCATCTGGAAACCAGCCTCGCCGTTGATCACCATCGCGGTGGCAAGGTTCCAGTCACGGCCCGAGAAATTGTCATCCACGTTGGCGCGGATCACCGCCATGCGGTCGAAGGCCTCCTTCATTGCGTCCGATCCGAGGGTTGCCTCATCCAGATCGACGAAGGCCGCCTTGTAGCCATCCGGGCCCAGCACCGACATCGCAACCGCATCGAAGACGGTCGCTTCCTGCCACGCCTGCCCACCATGTGCGATCGGAGTGATCCCGGCCGCCTTCAGCGTCTCAAGAGCGGCGGTGAAGTCTTCCCATGACGTCGGCACCGCGATGCCGTTGGCGTCCAGAACGGATTTGTTCGCCCAGACCCAGTTGGTGGAATGCACGTTCACGGGTGCAGATACCCACTTGCCATCGACCTTGGCAAAAGCCTTGAGAGCATCCGGCACCACCTCGTCCCAGCCTTCCTTGGCCGCGACCTCGTTCAGATCGGCCAGGGCGCCTTCCTTGCCCCAGTCCAGAATGTCAAACCCCAGCCCCTGCACCGCCGTCGGCGCATTGCCGGCGGTTACCCGGGCACGCAGAACAGTCATCGCCTGCTCCCCGCCGCCACCGGCAACCGGCATGTCCGTCCAGCCGATGCCCTGACCTTCCAGATCTTGCTTCAGGACGTTCAGGGCGGCCGCTTCACCACCCGATGTCCACCAGTGCAGAACTTCAACGTCATCCGCCGCAACCATGGTTGCCGATGTCATCAAGGCAGCAACAACTGTTGCCTTTGTCTTTGGAAATGCACGCATTTGGTTTCCTCCCTTATTGCGTAACAATGTCTTCACGCGTTTCGTCGCGTGTTTTCACCCAAGAGGTCCGCGTGCGCCCGATGCGCATCACAACCGATTTCACCTCAAGGAATTCTTCGAACCCGTAGTGGCCAATTTCACGTCCCTGGCCAGATTGTTTCATGCCTCCAAACGCCAATTCCGGGTAACCGTCCATCCATGTGTTTGTCCAAACTGTACCGGTCTGTGCCGCTTTGGCAAATGCTAGACAGGTATGCACGTTCTCGCTCCAGACACCTGCCGAGAGGCCAAACTCCGTGGCGTTGGTCAGCTCTATCGCTTCTGGCAGGGTGCGGAACGTCTGAACCACCAGCACCGGCCCAAAGACTTCCTCCCGCGCAATGGGCATGTCCGCCGTGACGCCGCTGATGATGGTCGGTTGATAGAACTGGTCTCCAAGCCCGGGCACATCCATCGGGGCACCGCCAAGCACAACCACTGCGCCCGCGGCAGCGGCATCCGCCACATAGGCGTGGATCTTGCTGTTATGCTCCGGCGTGACGATCGCCCCGACCTGCGTTTCCGGATCGAGCGGGTCGCCAAACGCCACATCGCGCGACAAGGCGACGATCCGCTCGACAAACGAGTCCGCGATATCCTCGTGCACGAGGATCCGGCTGGAAGAATTGCAACACTGGCCGACGTTGAAATAGACCCCGAAAACCACCGCATCGGCGGCGTCTTCAAGATTGGCGTCGGGGAAAATCACCTGCGCATTCTTACCGCCCAGTTCCAGCGCCACCTTCTTCAATGTGCCCGAGGCGGCTTGGGTGATCATCTTGCCAACGGCCGTGGACCCAGTGAAGGTCACCATGTCCACATCTTCATGGGTAGACAAGGTGCTGCCCACCGGCTGTCCATGCCCCAAAACGATGTTACACACACCTGCGGGCAGGCCCGCCTCCATCAAAAGTTCGCCCATCATCACGGTCGAAGAGGGCGTCATTTCTGATGGCTTGACCACAACCGTGCATCCGGCGGCGAGGGCAAACGGCAGTTTCTGGCTCAATATCCAGAACGGAAAGTTCCAGGGCGTGATGATCGACACAACGCCGATCGGCTCCTTGAGAACCACGCCCAGCATGTCGTCGCCCAGCGTGTTGTGGCTGTCGCCATGAGTGGACCGCGCCAGCGATGCAGCATAGCGCCACAAATCCGCAGCGCCGGATACCTCACCTCTCGACTGGCTGATCGGCTTGCCGCTTTCAAGCGTTTCAAGAAGAGCGATCCGTTCGACATTGGATTCGATCAGCTCTGCGACCCTCAGCAGGATACCGGCACGTTGCTGACCGGAAATACGGCTCCATGCACCAGCTGCGAACGCACGCTTTGCCGCGCCGATTGCAGCTTGGGCTTCAGGCACCCCGCCGAGAGCGGACCGGCTGACCACCACGCCATGCGACGGCGACATCCGCTCGAACATCGCGCCATCCGCGCTCGCCTTCCATGCACCGTCAATCAGATGCCGCCCTTCGAATGGCGGGGGCATGTCCACAGGCACTGCGGCGTTAATCGTCATTTCCTTCATCGTCATTGTCCCGAGAACCTGGGTTGGCGCTTGTCGAGGAATGCCGCCACACCCTCTTGCCGGTCGGCGCTGCCAGCAACCGCCGCACTGCCCAGGGCCTCAACCATTGCGGCCCTGTCTTCACCGGTCGCCGCATGTATCATGTACTTCGACACCTCCGTGGCGCGCGGCGACAGCCCGGTCAATGCCTCTGCAATTTCCGTGGCCCGCTCCATGTAATTGTCGGCGACCTCGGCGATAAATCCGAAAGATGCGGCACGGGCAGCCGGGATGCGCCGCCCGAACAGAGCCATTTCCTTCACCACGGGTTCGGGAAAGAGCCGCACCGCGCGCTGCGTCCCGGACCACCCCTGCACGATACCGACATGTGCTTCGGGCAAGGCCAGCGTTGCTTGCGGCGCCATGACGCGGATGTCGCAGGCACAGGCCAATTCCAGCCCACCGCCAAACGCATGTCCGTTGAGCACGGCAATTGTGGGCTGTGACAGCCGCGCTAGCCGATCGAATATCCGATGCCCGTCACGGACCCAATGGCGTGCAAACTCGGCAGGCGTCAGATGTCCCCAGGCGGCAATATCGGCACCGCAGCAAAAGGCGCGATCACCTGTTCCGGTGACCAGGACACAGCGCACCGATGTATCGCGTTCAATCGCGGTCAGATGACCTTCCAACGCCTCCAGCATCGGCAGCGTCAAGGTGTTGAGCTTGTCGGGATTTTGCAAGGTAAGCACAACGACAGATCCTTGCTTGCGAAGCGTCACATCACTCATAACGTCAGTCCCATCGGGCTTTTTGACAACAGCGATGCGGGCATGGGCACCGCATTTTCGGCGACTGTCACCCGACCGCCGGATGCGCCGACGATGTCAACCTGCGCGTCGATGCCGGGCATGATTTCGGTCGCGACCAACCCGTGCTCGGTCAACCGGATCACGCAGCGTTCGGTGACATAGAGAACATCCTGCCCCTGCGCGCGGGCCCTGTCGCCCGAAAAGGTCACGTGTTCCACCTGCTCAACCATCTTGGTAAAGCGACCGGGTTTCGCGACCTTGATGCCCTCTTCCGTCATCTCGATCTCGGCACCCGCCTCGAACCAGCCGGAAAAGACGATTTTCCGCGCGCGCGCGGTGATATCCACAAACCCCCCACAGCCTGCCGTGAGATACGGTTTCTTGCCAAGCTTGGAGACATTGACGTTGCCTTGGATGTCGACTTCCAGAAAGGACAGAAAGGATAGGTCAAAACCCGCCCCCTGAAAGTAGATGAACTGCTGCGGCGACGGAACAAACGCATCTGCGTTGGACGCGCAGCCGAAGGCGAAACCGGTCAGCGGCACGCCCCCGACAGCACCCTGCTCGATCGTCCAGGTCACGGCGTCCGGGTGGCCTTCTTCCAGCAGGATGCGTGGCACCATCGCGCTGATCCCAAAACCAAGATTGGCCGTCATCCCGGCGCGCAACTCCTGCGCGGACCGTCTGGCGATGGTCTTTTCGACACCATGTTCGGCATGCGAAAAGCTGTCCCAGGGGCGCATCACCTGACCTGAAATGGCCGGATCGTACCGGGTTTCGCAGGTTTGCTTCTGATCGCGGTCGATGACCACCAGATCGACCAGATGGCCGGGCACATGTACATCGTGGGGGCGCAGGCTGCCCGTCGCCGTGACGCGCTCTACCTGGGCGATGATCAGACCACCGTTGTTTCGCACGCAAATGGCCTGCTCCAGCCCGCCAAGGTACGCGCCCTCATGTTCATAGGTGAGGTTACCACGCTCATCCGCTGTCGTGGCCCGCAGGATGCAGACCGTTGGCACGACATTCGGGAAATGCAGCCATGTGTCCCCGGCAAAACGCACGCGCGACACAATCGGCGCGGCGGCACCACGGCTGTTCATCGCGCAGCCCTGACGCTGCGGATCAACAAAGGTTTCCATCCCGACCTGTGTCAGCACGCCCGGACGGTGCGCCGCCGCTTCACGATGCATGTCGAACATGATACCGGACGGCACATTGTAGGCCGCGACACGGTCCTCGACGATCATCCGCCAAATCTCGGGCATCTCAAGGTGAGAGGGACCCGACGGGTAAGAGCCCGCGAGCACCCGGGTCAGCAGCCCGTCCTTGGCAAGGTAATCCATGCCCCTGACACCGTACATGTCGCCGGCCGCAATCGGATGCAGCGAGGTAATGTTGCGCGGATGCGCCTCGTTCTCGAAGCGCTCTCCTATCGCCTTCAGCACCAGATCGGGGCAGCCCAGCGACGACGACGACGACACGGTCAGAACCGCATCATCCGGTATGCGCGATACCGCCTCGGCCGGAGACACAACCTTCGTCACGCGAACTCTCCGTAGGTGATCTCGACGCGGGTGCCGGTCTGTGCGGCCTGCCGAACGGCAAGAGCAACGGCCAGAGACTTGATCCCGTCAACCCCGTCCGCTGCCGGGCGCTCCGTGCCGGACATCGCCTCGACAAACTCGGCGACACCCTGTGCGTAGAGAGAATGGCCCGAAAAGGCGATTGCCTCGCGCCCGCTGGCAGTAACCAGCTCCACGGTGCCGACAGGCTCCTGCGTCATCACCCCGGTCGCAAAAACCGACCCCGCATCGCCGTGCACCTCCAACCCGCTGCCGGCAAAGGGATGGGTGAAACTTTCGTGAGACATGACCATGGCGCCAGAGGGCATTGACCACACAGACATGGCGGAATCCTCGACGCCGCGTCCCATGCCGGACGACACCATCTGCGCGACAACGTCCTGAGGGTCTTCTCCCAGCAGGAAACGCGCCACATCCGCGTCATGCACGGTGATGTCCGGGATCACGCCGCCACCGGCGGACGCATCATTGATCCGCCAGCCCTGCAGGTTTTCCGGCAGGTGAACGGCATGAAACAGCCTCAACGACAGCACCTTTCCAATCCGACCTGACGAGATCAGATCACGCACCTTGCGGTGTGAGCCGGAACAACGCAGGTGATGGTTGGTGCCAAAAACCACACCCGCATTCTTGGCAGCCTTTACCATTTCGGCTGCCTCTGTCGGCGTGAGCGCCAAAGGTTTCTCGCACAGAACATGCTTGCCCGCGGAAATCGCCGCCATGGCCTGCGCAAAGTGTTTCTCATTTGTCGACGAAATGTAAACCGCGCTGGCGCTGTCATCGGCCAGGGCCTCCGACAGCTCACTGGTCGCGTTGCTGATGCCATGATCACCTGCCCAGCGTGAGACACGGCTCGCGGAGCCACTGACAATCCATGACACATCGTGACCCGATTGCGCCCTGACGGCGCCGATCATGTGCTGCGCCGCGATGGTGCTGGCACCTACGAAAATCCAGTTCACAATCCCACTCCATTTGGAACGTTCCAATTACTACTGGAACGTTCCATTGCTGGCAAGTGGAAAATGTCATCCCCTTGAACTCCGTCTGTCGACAGATACCAACCGGATCAGAAACACGCGGGTGAGCGCCAGGCATTCAATGCCAAAAGCTGCCCGTCGCCACAGCCTGCAATCTCAGTCAATGCAGGTCGCTGACTGTAGCAATCCCATCGCCAGACCATCGGCCACTTCAGGCCCGATTCCGATGACATCAGAAAACCCGGCCAGCACCTCGCCCAGAACGGGGGAGAGCGCATCTGAGGTCAGTGGCGTCAATCGCGATGGTATCGCGGCCCCATCGCTGTCGCTGAGGTTCAGGCTGAGCGGCATGTCGCGGCAATCGAAATCCAAACTCGTCATTTCAATGACCTGGGTCTGCAAGCGGCCTGCGTGTCGAAAATGAATTTCCGCCGCCCCGGGATCGAAAACGATCTGCCAGCGCGTTTCCGAATTCTCCACCTCTTGAAGCACGCCAAAAGCTTCCTCAGGACCAACGGTGTCGCCCGAAGCGAGGATGGCCCGCGTCGCAATCGCAAATCGTTCAAGGCTTGTCGGCTCTGCACCTGCTGTCGATCCGGACGCGCCGGGCTCACCCCCCATAACTTCTTCTTGGTCGCCGAGCCTGATCAGGTCGGAATAAGAGGTGTTGGTCAGCGCCGGGACTGGCAGGCTGGTCGAGGAATAATGCAGGAATCCATTTGCGGTGGGTTCAACAACCGCAGTCGCACCGCTTCGGTCCGCCAGAAAAAAATGCAGGGGCACCAGACCCTCGATACGCACCGCCGACAAAGACCGCAGCGCCGCGTCGACGGTGTCGTTGACATCGAGCAGTCGCTGAATGAACTCAAGTTCGTTGACGATCTGCCCGGACACACCGCGCGGGTAGGTGACGGTATCATTCCACATCAGCGTGACCACCAGACCTGCCGTGTTCATACCGGCGGTCGGCATGCCCGGCCCGATCTGGTTAAATGTCACGCTGCCATACCGTGCCTGCCACGCGGCCACCTTCCCGTCCATGATGGACACGCGCGACACATCTGACGGATTGACGATCAGATGACCCACGCCGCGTCCCGCGACGTCATAGCTGTAGGCCACCAGTTTTGCATCCGGCCTGCCAAGCGCGATCGTCGTACATGCGATGGCGCCGGACGCGCATAAGATAAAGCCAACCGTTGCCATTGCAGGCTGACGCCTTGACCGCTTCGTCAAAAATCCCACCAAACCCATCGAACGCTCCATTTTTCTGGTAGTATCGAATTCAACCGGGTGCGATTGGAGGATCGTCCCATCCGAACGCAAGGAGGAATGCGCGAAATGCCATCAGGCTTCGTGAACGACACGGCAGCGGTTCCGGCCATGCGCGAGGTCCGGGAGGTCTTCAGCTCACGGAAATGCCTCACGATACTGGCGCTGGCGGCGTTCATGGCAGGATTCTTCGGTCCGTTCGGGACCTATTCAGCGCTCGCAACGGTCGAACGCTATGCCTATTGGGCCGTGATTGTTGGGCTTACGGCGCCTGTCGGATACCTCGCGATTGTAAGCGTCGAGCGGCTCCTGCCCGGCCCGGCGGCCAAGGTCTGGCGATTGCCCGTGTGTACCGCGCTTGCGGGCATTCCGATCTGCGCGATTGTCCTGGGCATTGCGCGTGCGTTCGGCTTGTCCCCGACCAGTGTTGATGCCGCAACTATCTACGGACAGTGCACGCTTGTCATACTCTGCCTGTCATGTCTTTTTTCCATCGTGGAAGGCACCGGCGCGCAAACCGCCCTTCCGCGCGAATCCGGTTTGATAAAACGGCTTCCCGGGGCAAAACGCGGCACGTTGATCCGCATTTCCGCGCAGGATCACTACGTGGAGGTCGTCACTGACAAGGGCACAACGCTGCTCCCCATGCGGTTCCGGGATGCCATGGCAGAGACCGCACCGGTCACAGGCGCACAGGTTCACAGATCGCACTGGATAGCCCTGCACGCTGTCACCGGATCCAAGCGCATCCGCGGTCGCCCCGGTTTTGTTATGTCTGACGGCAGCCTCGTGCCAATCGGGCGAACCTTCGTGCCGCACCTCAGGGACCGCGGCATCCTGTAGACAGCGGCCAAGGCGGTCACGCAACTCGCGCGCCGCCAACGCACTGTGATGTCGCCGTTCTGGTCACATCCCGGGCATCTCACCGTATCTTCGCTGAACCAGCGCCTTGCAGACGATCGAAGCGTCAAGACCATGGGAACCGCTAACCCGCCATCCGGGCAACGGCGCCCCCCTCCGGACACAAGGCGAACGATCCGTCAATCGCCAGAGCCGTCAGAACTACTCGAGCGGAAGTCGTTGATCGCCGTAAACAAAACTCAGCTTCTGCTTGTCTCCCTCACTGAGAACACCGCGATTTGCAAACTTCGGATTGCAGAGGTTCATCACCGACTCCGGGTCATATGGAAACCCCAGGAAGAAGAAATCACTGTGTCCGCCACGCGGAAGATCACAATCCAACGGTGTGTCCGGCCGGCTGTTTTCAAGGACGAACCCCAGCACTTTGCCGAATTCATAGACAGCGAAACCGCGGATGCATGTCTCCGGGTGAGCCTTGCATCCCGTTGCATGCTCTTCAAAGGTCAGGTTCAGGACGACGCCACTTTCAAGACCCGCGAGCCGTCTGCCAAGGCTTCTCGTCCAAGGCCCCGAATCCTCGATGGTAATTCGGACACCACTCGCCGTGCTCGTGCATTTCGACCACCCGACAAACGTGATCCGGGAGTGTGCTTCCCAGCTGTCGCTGACCGATTTGCGAACAAGATCCATTGCCGGTTGATGTTCGGGACTGGGATTTTCCCAACATACGGGAATGGTGTCCTGCAGCCACATTCGGGTCAAAAAGCTTTCGCTCGTGGAGGAACTGCGTTGCGTGATCCCCACTGCAATTGCTTCGATGAACGTCGCCAGTTCGCCGAAATCGTCCCGTGACAGCTTTACTCCGAGATCGCCTTCCAACTGCTGGATTGCCGCTTCGGTGCGTTGCCCCATCAGACCATCAATCGCACCGACGGAGTATCCAAGCGATGCCAGCACGCGCTGCAGGTCGCGCACCGCCGGTCCCCTGTCCGGTAATGTCGCGATCTGCGGGTCGGCTGTGCCGCGCGGCTCCAGAAGCGCAATCTCTCCGGTCCGGCTGGTGGCGACCAGCGCCCGGTTCCCGGTGTGCGATATCGCAAGCAGATTAGGCGCAAAAGGCACTTCCACCGATGGCAGACTGTCGAGAACTTCGAAGCCGGCATTGTAGGACAGCTGCAAAACCTCGCGCGCGTTATTTGACGTGACCAGAATGCGCGCACGGTCGCAACTCGCGGAGACCCGCATAGGCGTTCGAGAGTATCGGACCCCTTCGTACCTGTCGATGGTCACAGACCTGCTCGCCAGTGCCCGTTTTTGCACCAGCGACTTGATCTCGAACTGCTCGAAGAATTCGCTGAATGTCACGGCGGTGATTGTTCCCTGGCTGTAGTCGGCCACGATAAACGGGCTGTCGTAAAAAACCCCCACACTGTCACACTCGCCGGTCAGATGGCGCCCGTCGACGGCAAAATGCAGACTGGGCAGAGAACTGGAAAAACCACTTTCATAGCCATGAACAGCGGTTCGCCCGCCTCGTTTGGGATAGGCGACAAGCTGCGATCCGCCCAACACATTGACAAAAAAATTGTCATAAGCCGGGTGTTCCCATGCTTTACCCACTGCGCCGACAAGGCGGTATGCACCCGCTCTTTGCATACCTTCAAACGGCCGCAGGATGATCAGTCCCGCCTCGTAGTCATTGGCATAGCTTATGAGCATATTGCGTTCGATAGTCGTTGTGCTGAAGAGCGGCGTGCCGACAACCGCCATCTTTCCGACATCGATCAGGTCAAGGTTGCGGTTGAAGACTTCCAGTTTGGCCTGCCCTTCGAACGTGCTGCTGAGCACCAACAGTAAATCGTCAACGGTCTGGATGTCGACGACACGCCCACTGTCAATCACCTGATCCGCCACGAGTTCGGGTACGATATCGCGTGGCTCATCATCAACTTCCGGCAGGCGCCAGACTTGCAGCAGTCCGGACCTTTCATCACCCAGATAGGTGAAATAATGCTCGCCATCATCGATGAACCCAACGTACTGAAGCGGGCCGGAAACACTCCACGTGTCAGTCAAGGCAAGCGGCGCAGGCGCGGCCTGGAATTTCGATACCGACTGGGCATATCCCGCGGCTGGCAAGGCCAGCCAGGTCACAAGAGCGGCGCAAAAAATGATGAGATGTTTCATTTGTTCAGGCACTCCGACAATTCGCAGGTAATGGCTAGTGTCACGGGCGCTCCCCGTTCCTGTTGCGGTTCCGTGAAGGGTACGATCGTGACATCCACGGACACCACTTTTGCCGTACCTTTGGGAACGGCCTTTATGGTTTCCTCGGCGAGCTTCTTGTTCAGCTTTTCCCGAAATGTGTCGATGATGAAAACACCCCTGCGATCCTTGTCCAGTATTTCTTTTCTCGTGAACCAGCTTTCTTTCTTTGTATTCGCGATCAGGGGCGGCAACTCGATAGGTGAAACCGCTTCCTTGTCCAGCGACGCATCATAGGCAAATTGGTTATATAGCGGCGTCACCAGCAACCCGATGTTCTCAATCTGAATCTCGCCGCCCAACAGCTTGCGGTATTCGATCCGCAAATCGCCCCTGTCATCAATTTCGGCATTCCAGTTGAAATTGCTGGCGACCGCTTCGATGTGATCCTCCACCGTGCCGATGCGCGAATGTGCGTCTCCGCCCTCCGGGATATCATCCCCCATGTCACCAACGGCCTTTTTGAGCCACTCAATTGCTGCGGAAAGCTCGCGATTGCGTTGTTCCAACTCTTTCAGCCGGATGTGGCTGGTCAGCGAGGCGGCAAGCTCGATCGGGACAAACACCGACTTTTGCGGAATGACCGCACCGGTATCCGAGTTTTTCAAAGACCCTTTCACCACCCCGATAACAGTGCCGTCCTCCAGATACACCGGGCTGCCACTCTGGCCGTTTTCCACCGAAAACTTCACCTGCTTGAGGTGCGGCGTGGTTCCCTGGTCATCGACGAAATAGCCATCGTCGGGCTGGTAGGTCGGTCCGGGAAAGCCCGATGTGTAAAGCTTCGTCGAGGGCGTCAGGTTTTCCGCGCCGTTGCCAAGCTTCATTGGGGTCAGCGTTTCCCCGTGCGGCAGCCGCGCTTTGAGCAGAACAAGGTCCATGAACGGGTTTGCCTCGACCACGGTCAGGTTCAACCTGTCGCCATCATAGTCAGCCTGCACACCGGTAATCGACAGCCGCAGGCTTTGGAATTTGATATGCTCGTCCAGCAGGTGATGCGAGGTCAGGATGAACCCGTCGTCGGTGATCACAAACCCGGTTGCCTGCGTTTGGATTTCATCCTTCAGTTTCGCATTGGGGCCGATCTGCGCGGTGCCCTTGGTTTCGATGAATATCAGCGAAGGGCGGGCGATCTCATGCGGTTCGGCGCGCGATGCGCCTGATGTACCAACCACCAAAAGTGCCACCAGCAAGACAAGTTTCGCGAAAGTGCCCATCTTTCTAATCCTTCCCGTAGATGTACTGCACCGCGAGGATATCAAGCTCGCTGAGCTTTCCGTTCCCCATTTGAACCGGATTGCAGTAGTTCATGACCGAGTCCTTATCCCAGGGCGTCAGCATCGTATCGCCTTTCGTACCCTGCGGTTTCTTGGTGCATTCTTCCGGGGTGTCGTGCCGGTTCTGCTCGTGGGCAAAGCCGATTGCATGGCCAAACTCGTGCACGGCAATCATTTTGGTGCACTGATCTTTCAAATCCTCCTGTGCACAGGTCGGGCTGAAAAATCCATATGTGAAGTTCAGGATCATCCCGCGGGGAACGCCGTTCACCTTCTTTCCCAGATACCGGACCCTCGGGTTGCTGTCCTCGACGCCGATCCGAATACCCTCCTGGCCGTCAACGCATTCGTCCCAGCCAATGAACGTCAGCGCGGAGTGCTTTTCCCAGCTTTGCGCAACGGCATCACGCACCACCTTCCGGTCGTGTTCATGGGCCTCGTCAAAATCCTCCCAGCACACGAATATCCCCTCGGTGGCATAGTTTTGTGGCCACTTTGCCGCCATCAGGGGAAAGGCCTTATCGACGATATTGGCCTCCTGCTCTGCCGTCAGCGTGCCATAAAAGAGTTCGGTGTCACCGGAGGCACCGATTTCGGGGGCCTCATTACCAGACGGGACCGAGAACAGACTGCCTTCGGTCTTTTCGTTCCAGTCGATATCGTTCAGGATCTTGGATTCCTGCGCAGACAGGCTTGTGGCCGCAAGACACAAGATGGCCCCACGCGTCATACGGCTGATCAAACATAGACTTGGTGTCACTCTGAAATTCTCCTCTGCAATTGATCTGAGAGTCGACAGCTTGCGGACGTGCATCGCGCTGTCTCAGACCTCGGTAGATGCTAAAAAGTTGCGGTATAAAAAGCTGGTGGCCCGGTCATGCCTCTGACCATTCACGATGTCGCCACGCCGAATGACGCGGGCCACAAGCTGAGAACGGTCAGCGATACCTGGCGTTAATCGCCCATCGCTTGTCTCAAAATAATGTCTCTCGGGCGTCTCACGTTCCAATACTGAGAAAAACACGGCCCCCCTCCTTCCCCGGCACTGTGGCGATGTTTTGCCCCCTCAGTTTACACGTATTCAGTGAAACTCAAAATCCGGAGTTGGAAAGGAGATGGCGCCGCCCGAGAAGGCGGCTGAGACCGTTGGGCTGAGGCCGGAACGCAGGCCCGCGCTGCGGTGCAGAGGGACCGCGCCTGCCGCCATGCGCCGCACCAAACCCACGCCGCCGCCCCCATGGTCCGAGACTTTGCGCGGGATCGCGCGCGGCACCGCCCGACAGGACGTGCCCGCACCTGATTACGTGACGGGATGGCCATCGAACTGCTGTGCATCGTCACAAATATGGGACCATGCCGGTTTTTCGGCGACAAACTCATGAAAGCGGTTCTGCAGATCCAGATCCCCATCGAGGGTGTTGGCCGCGATCGGAAAGCTCTCCGCCTCCGAAAGGATTTCACCCAGCGACGTGCCACAGGTTTTGCAAAAGCAGCGCCCGTATTTGTAAGGCGCAACCGGCGCGAAAAGCTGAACGAGATCCCGGCCTTCTATCCACTTCAAATCATCTTTCTTGATGAATACGAATGTACTCGCTCCCAGCTTGCGGCATCGCGAGCAATGACAGGTTCCCATCATCGTCGGTTTCGCCAAGAGTTCGAACCTGATCTTTCCACAGCAGCAGCTTGCGCTAATCATCGGACAGTTTCTCCCGGAAAAGTGATTGCTTCGTGAATAGAACAATACGTGAACATATATCACAGATCAATGCCAGACACGCTTGCAGATGTCCTGTTCAGGCACAAAAAAGCCCCGCGTGGTGACGCGGGGCTTTTTTGCGGTCTGCCCGGGGCAGGCAATGACTACTCTACCGGCACCAGAGCGTTGAGCCCCTTCAGGATGTCTATAGCATAAGCCAGCTGGTAGTCTTCCTCCCGCAAGGCCGCCGCGGCTTCGGCCTTAGCCCGGTCCGCTTCGATCTGTTTGATCTCGTCTTCGGACAGGCTGTCATTGTTCAGGCTGCCCCGCAAATCCGCTTCGGACCTGCGAAGACGTGCAGGGGTTTCGTCTTCATCCTCCTCACCGGGACGGGTACGGGGCTGTTGCACAACGATGTCCGGTGAAACGCCCAACGCCTGAATAGACCGCCCCGACGGTGTGTAATACCGCGCTGTGGTCAGCCGCATCGCGCCATCACCCCGCAGCGGCATCACGGTCTGCACGGACCCTTTGCCAAAACTCTTGGTTCCGACGACGATCGCGCGGCGGTGGTCCTGAAGCGCCCCGGCGACGATCTCAGACGCCGACGCGGATCCGCCGTTGATCAGCACCACGATGGGCTTCCCCTCGGCCAGATCGCCCTCGGTTGCGTTAAACCGCTCGCCATCCTGAATCTCGCGGCCCCGGGTGCTGACGATCTCGCCCTCATCCAGAAAAGCGTCGGAGACCCGGATCGCCTGCGTCAGCAAGCCGCCGGGGTTGTTGCGCAGATCGACGACGATGCCGTTGATCTTGTCCATGCCACCCGCGGCTTCGATCTGTTCCTTCAGACCGGCTTCGAGGTTGCCGTACGTCTGATCATTGAAGGTTGTGATCCGCAGAACCACCGTATCGCCTTCGGTCCGCGTGCGCACCGCCGTCAGCTTGATGGTGTCGCGGACAATCGAGATGTCAAAGGGTTCCGCCTCGCCCTCACGCACGATGGTGATCAGAATTTCAGAGCCCACCGGGCCGCGCATCATCTCGACCGCTTCGTCGAGGGTCAGGCCCAAGACCGAGTCGCCATTGACATGCGTGATGAAATCACCGGCCTCAACGCCCGCCTCATCCGCAGGCGTGCCGTCGATGGGAGAGACGACTTTCACGAAGCCCTCTTCCTGCGTCACCTCGATGCCAAGGCCGCCAAATTCGCCCCGTGTCTGAACCCGCATCTGCGCCGCATCGTCGGGCGACAGGTAACTGGAGTGCGGATCAAGCGAGGTGAGCATCCCGTCAATCGCCGCCTCGATGAGTTCCCCGGCTTCGACCTCTTCGACATATTGTGCCCGAATGCGTTCGAAGATGTCCCCGAACAAATCCAGCTGCTCATAGACGCTGCTCGATTTCGCCGCTTCCTGCGCCAGCAACGGGCCTGCGATCTGGGTCGTGGCTATGACGCCCGCAAGGGTGCCCCCCAGTGCCGCCATGGCAAATTTTTTCATCGTTCTCTATCCATTCTTGTCGGTTCGGAACCAGAGGCTCGGGTCCTCAGGCAGATTGTCCTGTCTTACCTCTATATAGAGCGTTTCTGACCGCTCTGCGCCAGTGTCATCACCATCTGTTGACAACTCTGACCGTTTTTTCGCCGCAGCGTCGCCCATAAGCCCTAAGGGAGCGCCCGCGTCAATGACTTCTCCGGCGGTGCCGTAAACGATGTCCAGACCGGCCAATACGAACAGAACCTGCGCCTGGGGCTCCAGGATGACCACCTGACCAAGATCCAGCAACGGCCCCGAATAGCGGATCGTGGCGGCAACCGGGCTGGTGACGATGGCTTGTGGACGTGTCGCCAGAATAATGCCGGGCCGGGTGATACCTGCGGCATCCGCCTCGCCCGCGCCGTGCAGCAGAATGCCTTGAACGGGCAGGGGCAGGTCGCCCTTCTCGCCCGCCAGCGAGGCCGGCGCCTCGGCCGTTTGGTCAACGCTGATGCGTTCCAATCCGCTTGCGAAACCCTCCAGCGTATCGGCGGAGGCGATCAATATCGCCTCGCGCACGGGGTCGTTGACAAAGCGCTTGGGCAACTCCGTGCGTTCAGCAATGGCCTGATTCAACGCGGTGCGCGCGTCCTGCACCTGCTGCAGACCATCCGCGAGACGCTCTGCCGCGTCCGTCTGCATACCCCGCAGAATTTGCAGATCCTGCAGATCGCTGCGCAGGGATACCGCCCGCGCGTTGAGTGCAGGCGTCATTTCCGCAAGCAGCATGCCCGCCCGCGCGGTGCCTGTCGGCCCACCGGGGTGAAGAAGTGCCACCGGCGACGGCCTGTCCCCCATCCGCTGCAACACGGCCAGAAGGGCGGCGATTTCCTCGTCGCGCACCTGCAGCTGGGTGGCGAGTTGTTCCTCCCGTATCGCCGCTTGGCGCAACCCGCTGCGCAGGGCACTCAACCCCGCTTCGAATGCCTGAACGGTTTCTGTCAAGGCGCGCACCCTGTCACGCGCGGTTTCGGCCTCCGCCAGCTGAGCCGATGCATCGGCCAGCATCGCCAACGCAACGCGCGCGCGCTCGGCGCTGTCCTGTTGCGCCCAGACAACGGTCGGCGCGAAAAGACAAAGGGCGCAGAGCAACCTTTTCATGCCAGCAAACACTCTCCGGTCATTTCCGACGGTGTCTCGATCCCCATCAGATGCAGGACAGTGGGTGCCAGATCGGCCAGTCGCCCATTCCTGAGCGTCGCACCCTCGGGCGCGCCCACAACAACAACGGGCACCGGGTTCAGGGTATGGGCCGTATGTGGCCCGCCCGTTTCGGGATCAATCATCACATCGCAATTGCCGTGATCCGCCGTGACGATCATCGCCCCCCCGACATCACGGAGCGCATCCAGAGCCTGTGCAAGGCCCGCATCGACGGCCTCACAGGCCTTGATCGCCGCCTCCAGATCGCCGGTATGCCCCACCATGTCGGGGTTGGCGTAATTGACAACGATGAGATCATAGCCGCTCCGGATGGCACCTACCAAGGCCTGCGTGACCTCCCCCGCGGACATCTCGGGCTTCAGATCATAGGTTGCGACATCCGGCGACTTTGGCATCTTGCGGTCTTCACCGGCAAAGGAAACCTCCTCTCCGCCATTGAGGAAGAATGTCACATGTGGATATTTCTCGGTTTCCGCCAACCGGTACTGGCGCAGCCCCTTCTGCGCGACCCAGTCGCCCAGCGTATTCACGATCTCGGGCTTCGGATACACTACCGACATATACGCGGAGTGCTGGTCCGAATAGGGTGCCATTCCCATCAACGCCGCCCACTGCGGTCGCTTGCCGGTGTCAAAGGCATCAAACTCCGGATCCCCGATGGCCGCCATGATCTCGCGGGCGCGGTCGGCGCGGAAGTTCAGGCAAAAGACACCATCGCCCGCCTGCGCCCCGGTGTAGCCGCCGATCACGGTGGGAGAGATGAACTCATCGGTCTCATCCCGCTCGTAGGCCGCATCGATGGCCGCCTCCGCGGAGGCCGCAGCCTCCCCTTTGCCACTGACAATCGCGGCATAGGCCCTGGCCACGCGGTCCCACCGGTTGTCCCGATCCATCGCGTAGTAGCGCCCGGTTAACGTGACGACACGTGCGGCCTCCGGCAATCCCTCCTGCAGGACCGCGATGTACTTCCTGACGGAAGAGGGGGGCACGTCACGTCCGTCCGCAAGGGCGTGGATCACAACGGGTACCCCGGATGCGTCGAACGCCCGGGCCGCAGCAATCATGTGGCTGACATGACCATGAACGCCGCCATCGGACACAACCCCAAGCAAATGAGCGGTGCCGCCGGTGGATTTCAAGGTCTCGGCAAAGGCGAGGATCCGCGCATTCTGCGCAAAAGCCCCTTCTTCAATCGCGAGGTCAATCTGCCCCAGATCCATCGCGACCACGCGGCCAGCACCGATATTGGTGTGCCCGACTTCGGAATTGCCCATCTGTCCCTTGGGCAAACCGACGTCCGGCCCGAAAGTGGTCAGCGTCGCATTTGGACAGGTCGCCATCAGGCGATCCATCGTGGGTGTTGTCGCCAGCAACGGCGCGTTACCTTCACGCCGATCGCTTATGCCCCATCCATCCAGAATGCACAAAACCACCGGTTTGCCTGTGCCCATCTGCCCATCTCTCCTCTGCAGGTTTTGCCGCGTTGTAACCGGTGCAGCGCGCAGGGTGAACCTCTTTCCCGCGCGCCTGCTTCTCTGGTTTTCAAATATCCTCGCCGAAGGCATGAAATTCTTTTGGCCCAGCGTCTGCTCCAGGTGTCAACCGGTCCCGCAGCAGCGCCAGCGGATGCGCCTTGAGTGTCAGCCGCATCGCCACGTAATCCTCGACAACCTCCTCGCCCAACGTCATTTCCGGCAGCAAGGCCGCAGGCTCGTCAATCGCCTCACCATCCAAATCTGCCGCAAACAACGGCAAGGGCGCACCCGGCACCAGCGCCCGTGCATCCCAAAGCGCGTTACGACGGCTGAGATCCAGAGCCGCGAAGGCATCGGCCTCCGCCAGACGCTGCACCATCGCGGGTGGCAAGCCGGCGCGCCGCCAGACATCGCGCACCGACCGGTAGCCGTTGCCGCGAGCCGCGGTGAGCCACGTGGCATCCTCCTCGCTCAGCCCCTTGATCTGGCGGAACCCCAGCCGCAGGGCCAGTCCGCCCTGCCCGTCAGGCTCCATCGTATTGTCCCAGAAACTGGCGTTGATACAGACCGGGCGCACCTCCACCCCATGCTCCCGCGCGTCCCGCACGATCTGCGCAGGGGCATAGAACCCCATCGGCTGCGCATTCAGCAACGCGCAGGCGAAAATCCCCGGATGATGGCACTTGATCCAGCTGGACGCGTAAACCAGCAGGGCAAAACTTGCCGCGTGACTTTCAGGAAAACCGTAAGACCCAAAGCCTTCGATCTGGGAAAAACAGCGCTCCGCAAAATCGTCCTCATATCCCTTGCGTTTCATTCCGCGTAAGAACAGGCTGCGAAATTCGCTGACATTGCCGTGCTTCTTGAAGGTCGCCAGCGAACGTCGCAGCCGGTCCGCCTGGTCAGGCGTGAAGCCCGCCCCCACGATGGCGATCTGCATCGCCTGCTCCTGAAAGAGCGGCACACCCAAAGTCTTGCCCAGCACGGCGCCCAACTCGTCCGAAGGAAAGGAAACTTCCTCCTCTCCGTTCCGGCGACGGATGAAAGGGTGCACCATATCCCCCTGGATAGGCCCGGGCCGGATGATCGCCACCTCGATCACCAGGTCATAGAAACAGCGCGGGCGCATGCGCGGCAAAAAATTCATCTGCGCACGTGATTCGACCTGAAAGACCCCGATACTGTCAGCCTCGCACAGCATGTCATAGACCGCCGGGTCTTCGGGCGGCAGCGTGGCCAGCGTGTAACCGGCGTTATGATGCATCCTGAGCAGATCAAAGGCCTTGCGGATGCAGGTCAGCATCCCCAGCGACAGCACATCCACCTTGAGAATCCCCAGCGCCTCGATATCATCCTTGTCCCAGCAGATGACCGTGCGCCCCTCCATCGTGGCGTTCTCAACGGGGACCAGCTCGTCCAGCCGCCCTTCGGTGATGACGAAACCGCCCACATGCTGGGAAAGATGCCGCGGAAAACCGTTGATCTCATAAACCAGCGCCAGCGTCTGCTGCAGGCGGCGGTCGCGTGCATCAAGGCCGATCTCGGCCATGCGCTCCGCCTCGATTCCCTTGGTGGAGAAAAACCCCCAAAGCTGCGAACTCAGCGCGGAAATCGTATCCTCCGTCAGCCCCATCGCGCGACCCACCTCGCGGATCGCACGTTTGCCCCGGTAATGCACCACTGTGGCGCACAGGCCCGCGCGGTGGCGACCGTAGCGTTCATAGATGTGCTGGATCACCTCTTCACGACGTTCATGCTCGAAATCCACGTCTATGTCCGGCGGTTCGTTGCGCGCCTCGGAGACAAACCGCTCGAAAACCATGGTGCCGACTTCCGGCGAAACAGAGGTCACCCCCATGCAGTAGCAGACCACCGAATTGGCCGCTGACCCGCGCCCCTGGCACAGGATGTCGCGCGATCGGGCAAAGTGCACGATGTCGCGTACGGTCAGAAAATAGGGCTCGTACTTCAGCCTAGCGATCAGCGTGAGTTCGTGATCGAGCAGTTTGTGTACCTTTTCGGGTGCGCCCTGCGGGTAGCGCCAGTTGAGCCCCTCGTAGGCCAGACGGCGCAGACGTTCGGACGGGGTTTCGGTTTCGCTGCCTTCCGACGGGTATTCGTAGCGCAGCTCATCCAGCGAGAAAGTCAGGCTCTGTGACAGGGAATAGGCGCGGTCAACCGCATCTTCGAACCCTGCAAAGAGCCGCCGCATCTCGGTCTCCGAGCGCAGGCGCGCCTCGCTGTTGGGCAGCGCCTCACGGCCCAGGTCATCGACCCTGCACCCCCGCCGGATGGCGGTGACCACATCCGCCAGCTTGCGACGCGCGCCGTGGTGCATCAGCGGGCAGGCACTGGCCAGCGTGGGCATCCCGAGGCGCGCCGCCTGACCCGTGAGGGCTGCAAAACGCTCTGGATCGCGACCATCGTATTGCGGTGACAGGCCAATGTGGATTTTCCCGGCAAAGCGGCGCGTCAGCGCTTGCGCCGTTTGCACCCATCCGCCCGCGCCGCGCGGTGACCCATGTGCCTGTGGCCAAAGGATCAGTTGCAGGGCCGCGCCCAATTCCATGAGGTCCGCCAGTTGCAGATCGCAGGCACCTTTCTCCGCACGCAGCCGTCCCGTCGACAGGATGCGGCACAGCGCCCCCCAGCCTTTCCGGTTTTCCGGCAGCACGGTCACCGGGCAGGCATCGGTGAACACAAGGCGGGCCGCCGGGATCAGCCGCGGCGTGACATGAAGCAGATTACCGGACGCAGCGAGACCTTCCGGCGCAGGTGGGCCAACCGGGCCATGCGCTGCCTCCCACGCCTCCCGCTCATGCACCTGCCTGCCGATCTCGCGGGCACGCGCATGCGCCCGCACAATGCCCGCAACCGAATTCTCATCCGCAATCGCTATCGCCCGCATGCCCAGCGCCGCCGCCCGGGACATGTATTCCTCCGGATGCGAGGCTCCTTTCAGAAAGGAGAAATTCGAGGTGATGTTGAGTTCGGCAAACATGACAAAGGCCTATTATATTCACCTTTTGTTCTTATTTGGAGTCCCTTTCGAAAGCGCATCATTCGGATCGATTTTCCGTGCTCAAACGGAGATAACCAGCGCCCAGGGAAATCACCCCAGAAGGAAACAGAAATGCCCAAATTCATCGCATTAGAGACTGATATGGTGCGCCATTGGCAAAACGGCGGAACGGACGTTCATGGCCAGGTGCCTGACCGCAGGATTTCAGATGGCAAAGGGAACCCCTGCCGCCACTGCCTGAAAGAAATCCCAGCCGGAGAGGAAATGCTGATTCTCGCGCACCGGCCTTTCGAAGGGGTCCATGCCTATGCTGAAACCGGGCCGATCTTTCTATGCGCAAGCGCCTGCGCGCGGGGCGGTGATACCGGCGACTTGCCGCATGTACTGACCACCTCTCCCGACTATCTGGTCAAGGGCTACTCGGCGGACGAGCGCATCGTGTACGGCACCGGCGAAGTCGTGGCGACCGAGGCGATAAAAGCCAAGGTCGCGGATGTTTTCCGAAACCCCGACGTCGCATTCATTCACGTGCGTTCCGCCCGCAACAACTGTTATCAGGCGCGGATCGAACGAGATTGAGCAATTGCCGCTGCATGGGCTTGCTCCGCGCCTGCGCTTTGGTCATAACTGCATCGCAGACCCAAAGGACAGGCCCATCATGCAGAAACCGCCCGAAACGAAGACTGTTGAAAGCTTCCGCATCGCCTGTGATGGCGGCGAAGGGGCGCTGGGCCATCCCCGGGTCTGGCTTCAGATCCCACGGGACACGGGCTGGGTCGAATGCGGCTATTGCGACTGCAAATTCGTGCACAAGGACTTTGTCGAAAAAGGCTGACGCGCAACAAAAAGCTGCCATTATTATAGTCTACCCGGTTATTGAAACAAACCGGAGTGGCCCGATGGAAACCGATGACCGCAGCATGACATTCTCCTATGCTGCCATCGCATTTGGCGCGTTGGGTATGTTTACCGCACTGTTCGTGCTCTACGCAGGCCCCTTCACGCCGCAACCCGATATCGGCACCTCGATTGGCGAGATCGCAGGCAATATGAAAGCCGCGGCCCAACGTGCCCTGCAAGGCCGGCCACAGCCCGAAGAGACCATCGTGCAACCCACGTGGGACATCGACCGCATCCTCATGGGTTCAGCGCCTGCGATGGGCGTGCTTGGCGTGGTTATGGCGATCATCGCCTACATCCGCCGCGAACCCAAACGGGCGGCGACCTGCGGCATGGCGATAAGCGTTGCCGCGATCTTTGTACAGGTCATCCTGCTCGTGGCGCTGATTGTCGCCGGTGTCATGCTTCTGATCGGCATCATGCAGAATCTGGACTCCATTCTCGGCTGACCTGTCCGTCGGTTCGGTCAGGCCCCGGATATTGAGCCCGGCTGGCGTGGTTCAGCTGATTGGCACCACTGAATTTGCGCAGGTCAGATTTCCATTTGGGTTGTTCGGGTCAACGGCCAGGAACTGTCGGATGTTGTTACCGGTCCAAACCCGCAGCTTCGATCCGTCGGACAACAGCCCATGACCGGTGGCCGTGCCGGTTCTGGGATCCTGGTAGGTGAAATAGGCGATGCCAATCCTGCCATCGTCGCACGAGAAATTGGCTTGTCCCACGCCGATAAAATTGCGAGGCACCCATTCACCTGAGCAAAAAGTGCCACTGTCGGTTTCCACGGCCAAGGTCCCTTCGCTGCGCCCCAGGGCGCGTCCTGTGAAAAAATCCCCTTGCTCGCCGACGCAACCCACAAACGGCACACAAACCTCCGAAGCGCCAACATCGGACTGGCAGCCAAAACCAGCCGCCTCATCCGCTATTCCCAGCGTCGCGCAAACGATGATTGCAGCGCCCGGCGCGATACGAGATAACACATGCACGTCTCCAACGGTCGACAATGAGGGCACCCTATTATGAGCACGACATTTGGCAAGGGGCATCATCTTCACCTGATCGACGGATCGGCTTTTATCTTTCGCGCCTATCACGCGCTGCCGCCGCTGACGCGCAAGTCCGACGGTCTGCCGATTGGCGCGGTTTCCGGCTTTTGCAACATGGTCTGGAAGATGCTGGAAGAGACCAAGGGCGATGATGCGCCGACCCATATCGCGGTGATTTTCGACAAGGGCAGCCACACCTTTCGCAATGAGATGTATGACCAGTACAAGGCCAACCGCGAGGCCATGCCGGAGGATCTGCGCCCGCAGATCCCGCTGACCCGCAGCGCCACCGAGGCGTTCAACATCGCCTGCAAGGAAAAAGAAGGGTACGAGGCCGATGATATCATCGCCACGCTGGCCCTGCAGGCACGCGAGGCGGGCGGGCGCTGCACGATCATCAGCTCGGACAAGGACCTGATGCAATTGGTAGGCGACGGCGTGGAAATGCTGGACGCGATGAAGAACAAACGCATTGACCGCGACGGCGTATTCGAGAAATTCGGCGTCTATCCGGAGCGTGTCGTGGATGTGCAGGCATTGGCGGGCGATTCCGTGGACAACGTGCCCGGTGCACCGGGCATCGGGATCAAGACAGCGGCCTTGCTGATCAATGAATACGGAGATCTTGACGCATTGCTGGACCGCGCCGGGGAAATCAAACAACCCAAGCGGCGCCAGACCCTGATCGACCATGCAGAGCAGATCAGACTGTCGCGCAAGCTGGTCCTGCTGGACGAAAAGACACCACTGGATTTCACGCTGGACGATCTGGAGGTCCGCGATCCGGATGCCGATAAGCTGATGCCCTTCCTGGCGGAAATGGAATTCCGGACCCTCACCAAGCGCATCGCCAACCAACTGGGTGTCGAGCCGCCGGTGATCGAGGACACGCCCGCCGCCGCGCCCGATGCTCCGGAGGTCGAGGACGTGCCTTTTGACCGCGCCGGTTACGCGAAGATCGGGACGGGTGAGGAGCTTCAGAACTGGATCGACCGAATCTATGAACGCGGGTATGTCGCGGTGGACACCGAGACCACCGGCCTGAATGAAATGACCGCTGAACTGGTTGGCATTTCGCTCTGTGTAGAGGCGGGCGAGGCCTGTTACCTCCCTCTGATTCACAAGAAACACAGCGGCGACGACCTCTTTGGTTCGGATGAGCTGGCCGAGGGGCAGATGCCCGTGACCGAGGCGCTGGACATGCTGAAGCCCGTTCTGGAGGATCCATCGATCCTCAAGATCGGGCAGAACATGAAGTATGACGCCAAGATCTTCGCACAAGTGGGGATCACCGTGGCCCCCATCGATGATACGATGCTGATGTCCTACGCGATGCACGGCGGGCTGCACGGGCACGGCATGGACACACTGTCCGAGCGCTACCTCAATCACACGCCGATCCCCATCAAGCCCCTGTTAGGCTCTGGTAAATCGGCGATTACCTTCGACAAGGTGCCGCTCGAGGACGCGGTGCCCTATGCCGCCGAGGACGCCGATATCACCCTGCGCCTGTGGCAGCAGTTCAAGCCGTCGCTGCACCGCGCGCAGGTGACCCGGGTGTATGAAACGCTCGAACGACCGATGGTGCCGGTACTGGCCGAGATGGAGCGCACGGGCATCAAGGTCGACCGTGACACGCTCAGCCGCATGTCCAACGCCTTCAGCCAGAGCATGGCCGGGCTGGAGGACGAGATCCACAAGCTTGCAGGCCGCAGTTTCAACGTCGGCTCGCCGAAACAGCTGGGCGAAATCCTCTTTGACGAGATGGGGCTGGAAGGTGGCAAGAAAGGCAAAACAGGGGCCTATGCGACCGGTGCCGACGTGCTCGAAGACCTCGCCACGGAGCATGAACTTCCCCGGCGCATTCTCGACTGGCGACAGCTCAGCAAGCTGAAATCGACCTACACCGACGCGCTGCAGGACCATATCAACGCAGACACGGGGCGGGTGCACACATCCTACTCCATCGCCGGGGCTTCAACCGGGCGGCTGGCCTCGACCGACCCGAACCTGCAAAACATCCCGATCCGCACCGAGGAAGGCCGCCGCATCCGCGAGGCCTTCGTGGCCGAAGAAGGCAAGACACTGGTCGCGCTTGATTACAGCCAGATCGAGTTGCGCATTCTCGCCCATATCGCGGATATTCCCGCACTCAAGGAGGCATTCCAACGCGGCGACGACATCCACTCGATGACCGCCTCGGAGATGTTCGACGTCCCCATGGAGGACATGACACCGGAAATCAGACGCCGCGCCAAGGCGATCAACTTCGGGGTGATCTACGGCATTTCCGGCTTTGGTCTCGCACGCAACCTGCGCATTCCACGGGGCGAGGCGCAGGGGTTCATCGACCGCTACTTCGAGCGGTTTCCCGGAATCCGGACCTATATGGACACCACCAAGGCCTTTGCGAAGGAACATGGCTATGTGCAGACGCTGTTTGGCCGCCGCATCCACACCCCGAACATCACCGCGAAAGGCCCGCATGCGGGTTTTGCGGCCCGCGCCGCCATCAATGCGCCGATTCAGGGGACAGCGGCAGATGTGATCCGCCGCGCCATGGTGCGGATGCCGGATGCCATTGCGCATTTGCCCGCAAAGATGCTGTTACAGGTGCATGACGAACTGCTTTTCGAAGTTGAAGAAGGCGCGCAGGAAGACCTGATCAGCGCCGCGCGCGGCGTGATGGAATCCGCCCCCGACCCGGTAGTAAAGCTGGACGTGACGCTGAATGTCGATGCGGGTGAAGGCCCCAACTGGGCTGTCGCACATTGATCAACCGACGGTCTGTAGAGCGGCCGCCACGGTCTGCGACGCGCGGACGCGCGGCCTGGCTTACGCGTCCAGCCGGGTGAGTTTCGCGACAAGCCGTCGGGCAATCGGGGAGACAACCAGAAGCGTGGGGTAAGCGACCATCCAGCTCGGCAGCCAGTTGCCGAGCCAGAGGGTCACGAACCCGTCGATCATGCCGACTGTCCGGTATGTCGCGATCCCCGAAACCATCATCGACATCAGGCCGGACAGGACGAAGCCAAAAACGAAATATGCGTAACGTGCGGGTATCATCGCCGGTCTCCTTGCGCAGTCCACACTACCTAAGATGCGCCGCGGCAAAGTGCATGCGCGTTGGTGCACAGATGTATCGCCGTTTTTGCCGATGTCAGCGTCGCAGCGCCTGCAGCCACCCAAGGCTGTCTTCGGTGGGCATCGTCGGCGTGTATTCCGCGCTGATCCAGCCCGCATAGCCGCTGGCCCCCACGGCGGCGAAAAACCGGTCGAAATCCACCTGTCCGCTGAAAGGCGGGCTGCGCCCCGGCGCATCGCCGATCTGAATATGCCGCACCCATTTCCTGTGCGCTTCGAATACGGCAAGGCAGTCACCGTGGATCATCTGCGCGTGGTAGGTATCGAATTGAAGGCCGACATTGGGCGCCTGCAACTCCTCCAGTATCTCGACGGCCAGGTCAAAACTGTCCAGAAAGTACCCCGGCATATCGGTGCCGTTCAAAGGCTCCAGCGTCAGGGTCATGGTATCCGGCACGGTATCCGCCGCCACCGCAAGATTTTCCAGCAACGTGGCCCGGGCATCGGGGCCATGCGCGACACCGGCCATGATGTGCAGGGTCGGGACGCGCAGGGCGTCGCAATAGCGCACCGCCCGCCGCAGATCGAAACGAAATCGCGCCTGACTGCCGGGCACAGCGGCAAACCCTCGCGGCCCGCCGGTGTAATTCGGTGGCGGTGCGTTGATCAGCACCATGGGCAAACCGCAGCGCATCAGGGCGCGCTGGGTGTCTTTCGCCGGCATGTCATATGGGAACAGCACTTCCACGCCGTCAAATCCCGCATCCGCGGCTGCGCCGAAACGGTCCAGATACGGCAGTTCCGGCCACAGGTGGCTCAGGTTAGCAGCGATTTTGAACATGAATCCTCAGCCTGTTTGTCAACCAGACTAGGGATCAGAAACGCTCCACCCAAGGGCGCACCGCAATTTCACTGCTCCAGGTCGACCGGTGCTGATCGATCAGTTGCAGATAAGCCACGGCCAGCGCATCGGGGTCCAACATCCCGTCGCCGCCGTCCTCTGCGCGACCCGGGTTTGCAATCGCGCCATCAATATTGACCCAGGCCACGTGAATGCCCTGCGGATGCAGTTCGCGGGCCATCGATTGCGCCAGACCACGCTGCGCAAACTTGCCCATCGCAAAAGGGGCGGAGTTGGCAAACCCCTTGACCCCGGCAGACGCGCCGGTGAAGAGGATCGTCCCTTTCACATCGCCATCGTTTTCCAGCATCAACCGTGCTGCCTGCTGGCCGGTCAGGAAGGCCCCGAACGCCGTGACCTCGATGGCTTTGCGGACCGTGTCCGGGTCGAGCTCGGCAATGCTGCCGCGCACCCGGGCCGAAGGGTTGTAGACCGCTACCCGCAGCGGGCCGGAAAGGCCGTCGAACAGGGCTTTGACCTGCGCCGGGTCGCTGCCGTCAAGGGCGATGGTTGTCGCCTTGGTGTCCGCCGCCAGATCCGACAGCTTTGCCGGGTCGCGCGCGCCCAGAACCAGATTGTAGCCCCGTGCCGCGAGTTTGCGGGCCACCGACGCGGACAGCCCGCTGCCTGCGCCAATGATAACGGCCGTGCCCTTGCCCATGCTCATCTCCCTGTTGTGACAACTTTAAATTAGCACGGTGCCGGGGTTTCCAAAGGCCTGTCATCGCACAGTGCTTGTGCGCCTTTTCACGCCCCGTCGCTATGGCAGTTCGGCACTGGGAATGATGCGAAAAAACGTCCCCTGCGACCACACCCCGAACCAGTCTTCGAAATGCTCGCCCAGATCCACGAGGCGGTAAAAGCTTTTGCGGTCGATCAGGGCTTCGAGATCGGCCCGGATCAGCACGTAGGGCGACGGCTCCCCGGTGGCGTCGTCACGCGTCACGCGGATCGGCAAGTCGGGACCGGCAACCGCCACATCGCCCACTTGGGTCGTGAATGTCAGAACCTGCTCCTGCCCGGTGCCACGCGCTTCGAAATCCACGGCGACAAAGGGGGCATCATCGACAACGATCCCGACCTTTTCGACAGGCGTGACCAGAAAATACTTCTCGCCCTCTTTCTTGAGAATCGATGAAAACAATTTGACCAATCCGGGGCGCCCGATCGGTGTGCCCTGATAAAACCATGTACCGTCACGCGCGATGCGCATGTCCAGATCGCCGCAAAACGGCGGATTCCACAGGTGTACAGGCGGCAAACCGCGTGTTTTCGCGGCAGTTAAAGAGGCGGCAAGGCTTTCTGCCGAAGGTGTCACGGTTTTTTGTCCACTCATTGCTTTTGCCATTTCCCTCACGCGCGATAGAGTTACATCTAACATATATATTTCATCGGAGTGGCTTGTCATGAGTGAAGCAGAAGATTTGGTCGCAGAGATCGAGGCCCTCGGCGACAAGCTGGCCGAGGCGAAAGCCTCGGTGACAAAGCGGTTCATCGGGCAGGAGCGCGTTGTCGAACTGACGCTGACCGCGCTCTTGTGTGGCGGCCATGGTCTGCTGATCGGCCTGCCGGGTCTGGGCAAGACGCGGCTGGTCGAGACGCTGTCGACCGTGATGGGGCTGCATGGCAACAGGGTGCAGTTCACACCGGACCTGATGCCCGCCGATATCCTTGGCTCCGAAGTTCTCGACACCGCCGCCGACGGCAGCCGGGCGTTTCGGTTCATCCAGGGTCCGATCTTCTGCCAGCTGCTGATGGCGGACGAGATCAACCGCGCCAGCCCGCGGACGCAATCCGCGCTGTTGCAGGCGATGCAGGAAAAGACCGTTACCGTCGCGGGTGAGAACCGGGCACTGGGCGTGCCGTTTCACGTTCTGGCCACGCAGAACCCGATCGAACAGGAAGGCACCTATCCGCTGCCCGAAGCGCAGCTCGACCGTTTCCTTGTGCAGATCGACGTGGATTACCCGGATCGCGACACCGAGCGGGACATTCTGCTGGCGACAACCGGCGACACAGAGGCGCAATCCACCGAAGTGTTCACCGCGGCGGAGCTTATCGCGGCCCAGCACCTTTTGCGCCGCATGCCCGTGGGCGACAGCGTGGTGGAAATGATCCTCGATCTGGTGCGGGCGTTCCGGCCCGAAGAGGACAGCGCTTCGCAACAGGTGCGTGAAACCGTGGCCTGGGGTCCGGGACCCCGCGCCGCACAGGCGCTGATGCTGACCGTGCGCGCCCGCGCGCTGCTGCAAGGCCGGCTTGCGCCCTCGGCAGAGGACGTGCTGGACATGGCGCGCCCCGTGCTCAGCCACCGCATGGCGCTGAACTTTGCGGCCCGCGCCCGGGGTGACAGCCTGTCCGGCCTCATCGATGCCACCGCCGCCCAACTGGCGGGGTCAAAAGCAGCCGCGTGACCCCCTCGACACTCTCTCAGGACAGCTCCAGACCGACGGCCCTGCGGGCGGACGCCGAGTCGCAGGCGGCATCGCTGCCAGCCCTGCTGGCGCGCGCCGAACATCTGGCCGGTGCCGTCCTGCTGGGGGATCACGGGCGCAGGCGCGCTGGCATGGGGGATGATTTCTGGCAGTACCGGCCGGCGCAAAGCGGCGATAGCCGTCGCCTGATCGACCACCGGCGGTCCGCGCGCGGCGATCAGGAATTTGTGCGCGAACGCGAATGGCAGATCGCGCAATCGGTCATGCTCTGGGTGGATCAGGGCGCCTCCATGCGGTTCTCCAGCGCGGATGATTTGCCTCTGAAGGCGGATCGCGCGCGTCTGCTCGGCCTGGCCACGGCCATCCTGCTGGTGCGCGGTGGCGAACGCGTGGGCCTGACGGGCACCGCCCTGCCGCCACGGCGCGGGAACGCGCAAATCCTGCGGCTGGCGGAGATGTTCACCCAGGACGCCGCCGAAGACTACGCCCCCCCGGAGCATCGTGCGATGATCCCCTCGGCCCGGGCGCTGTTCATCTCGGATTTCATGGGGGATATCGACGAGGTCAGACTGGCCCTGACAAAAGCCGCCGACCGCGGTGTGCGGGGCGTGCTGATGCATATTCTGGACCCCTCCGAAGAAGCCTTTCCCTTCCGGGGTCGCACGATATTCGAGAGCGTCGGTGGCAGCCTCAGCCACGAGACCCTGAAGGCCAGTGAACTCAAGGATCGTTACCTCGAACGCCTGGCCGCGCGGAAATCGGAGTTGCAGAAACTCTGCGCCCTGACAGGGTGGCAATATGGTCTTCACCACACGGATGCATCCGCGCAATCGGCGTTACTGTGGCTCTACCGGGCTCTGGATACCGGGGGCCTGCGATGACCGTTTTGGGCGGCATAGGGTTCACGGCCCCGTGGTTGCTTCTGGCGCTGCTTGTGCTGCCGGTGCTCTGGCTGATCCTGCGCGCGGTGCCCCCGGCCCCGATCCGTCGGCGCTTTCCCGGGGTCGCCCTGTTGCTGGGGCTGAAAGACGATGAAACCGTTTCGGACCGCACGCCGTGGTGGCTGCTGTTGCTGCGCATGCTGGCGGTCGCCGCGATCATTCTGGGGCTGGCGGGCCCGGTGCTGAACCCCAGTGAGGATCAGGCACAGGGCGATGGCCCCCTGCTGATCGTTCTGGACGGAAGCTGGGCGGGCGCGACCCGCTGGACCGAACAGGAAGAAGCGATTGCGGCACAACTGACCCGCGCCAGCCGCGCCGGGCGTACGGTCGCTTTCCTCGACATGGCGCGCCCCGAACCGCCCGTCTTCCAGACCGCGGATGTCTGGCGCAGCCGGTTGCCGGGGTTCCGTCCGGCACCCTGGCAGCCTGATGCCGCCCGCGCGGCCCAGGCGGTCTCCTTCGCCGCCGCGCAGGACGGGTTTGACACGCTCTGGTTCAGCGACGGTCTGGATTATCCCGGTCGTGAAGACGCCTTGGCGGCTTTTGAGTCCAGGGGATTTGTCGAAGTCTACCAGACGGCGGCCAATGTCTTGGCCCTGGCGCCGGCGGGTTTCGAGGATGGCGCGGTGCAGCTGACCGCCCTGCGCGCCGCCGCCGGGCCCGAACGTGAAGTGACCTTTCAGGCGAACGGGCGCGACCCGGCCGGGAATGCCAGCATTCTGGCCACCGCCTCCGCGACATTTCAGGCAGGCAACACCATTGCCACCACTGCGCTGGCACTGCCATCCGAGTTGCGCGCCCGCATTACCCGCTTTGATCTTCAGGGGCAGCGCTCGGCGGGCACAACGACGCTTGCGGATGACGGCCTGAGACGGCGCGAGGTTGCGCTTATCACCGGCAGTGAAAACCGCGAGGGTTTGCCCCTCCTGTCGCCGATGCATTACATCGAACAGGCTTTGCTGCCGACGGCTGACCTCATTCGCGGGGATCTGCGCGATGTGCTGCCCGCCAATCCGGATGTGATCGTGCTGGCGGATGTGGCGACCCTCGCCCCGGCAGAGGCCGAACAACTCGGCGCATGGATCGACGAAGGCGGCATGCTGGTGCGCTTTGCCGGCCCGCGCGTTGCCGCCAGCGATGTCAGCCGGATCGATGAGGACCCGATGATGCCGGTGCGCCTGCGCTCGGGTGGCCGCACCGTGGGCGGCGCGATGAGCTGGGGCGCCCCGAAAAAGCTCGCGCCCTTCCGGGAAACATCGCCTTTCTTCGGGCTGCGGATACCGGATGACGTGCAGGTGACAAGCCAGGTCATGGCGCAGCCTGACCCGACGCTCGCCGCCCGCGTGATCGCCGAACTGACCGATGGCACGCCGCTGGTCACCCGCAAGATGCGCGAACAGGGGCAGATCGTGCTGTTCCACATCACCGCAACGGCGGATTGGTCCACCCTGCCGCTGTCCGGTCTTTTTGTGCAGATGCTGGAACGGCTCGCGGTATCGACCTCCGCAACACGGCCCAGCGTCACCCAGCTTGAGGGCACGACATGGACGCCCGAACTGGTGATGGACGGCTTCGGCGCGCTGCGCGATGCCGGAACGCTGCCGGGTGTGCCGGGTCCCGATCTGCTTAACGCGCCGCCCGGCCCGGACATGCAGCCGGGCATCTACGCCTCGGGCGACCGCCGCCTTGCGCGCAATGTCATCGAGGCTGAGACGACGATCACGCCGGTGACATGGCCCGTACGTATCCCGGTCAAAGGGTTCGCCGTGCCGCCGGAACAGCCCGTGGCCGGGTGGTTGCTCAGCCTGGCGATATTGCTTCTGCTGGCGGATGTGGTCGCCTCGCTGTCGCTCTCGGGCCGCCTGCTGGGAACCGTGAACCGCGCCGCCATGGTCGCGCTTGCGGTCACCGCGGGCGTGATGACGCCCGGGACCGGCCATGCCCAGACACCGCAGGCCGATCTCTTTGCGCTTGATGCAACGGCGGAGCTGGCGCTGGCCTATGTGCAGACCGGCAATCAGCGGGTGGACGAGATGTCCGAAGCCGGGCTGCGCGGCCTGTCCGACACGCTGTTTTTCCGCACGTCGGTAGAACCCGCCGCCCCGATGGGCGTCGATCTGGAAATGGACGAGCTGGCGTTCTTCCCGATCCTCTACTGGCCGATAACACCGGACCAGCCGCGCCCCTCCTCCGAAGCCTATGCCAAGCTTAACGAATACCTGCGCTCCGGCGGCCTGATCCTTTTCGACACCCGCGATGCTGACATTGCGCGCTTCGGTGCGGCCAGCCCGAACGGGCGCAAGTTGCAGGATCTTGCCGCCCCGCTGGACATTCCGCCGCTGGAACCGCTGCCCGCAGACCATGTGCTCACCCGCACCTTCTACCTCTTGCAGGACTTCCCCGGGCGTCACGCCAGCCGGGATGTCTGGGTCGAAGCTGCCCCGCCGGATGCCGAGCAGGTCGAGGGCATGCCGTTCCGCAATCTGAACGACGGCGTGACACCGGTTGTCATCGGCGGCAATGACTGGGCAGCGGCCTGGGCGGTGACCTCCAGCGGCGCCCCGCTGGTGCCGATCGGGCGCGGATTTACCGGCGAACGCCAGCGCGAAATTGCCTTTCGGTTCGGCGTCAACCTCGTGATGCACGTGCTGACCGGCAACTATAAATCCGATCAGGTGCATGTGCCTGCCTTGCTCGACAGGCTGGGCCAATGACCGGCAGCATCGTCTTTGATCCGCTCATCCCGTGGTCGCTCTTGGCCATGGTGGCTGTCGTCGCGCTGATCGGCGTGATGCTGGCCGCCGTGCGGCGGTTGAACGGATGGGGCCTGCGCGCGCTTGCCGCCCTTGTAATCATCGGCGCGCTCACCGGACCGTCGTATCAGCAGGAAGACCGCGCACCGCTGACCGATATTGTCATTCTGCTGGAAGACGACAGCGCGAGCCAGAACCTGTCTGACAGGGCGGATCAGGTGGCCTTTGCCGCCGACACGCTTGCCGCACGGATCGCCGCGCGCCCGAACACGGAAATCCGCCGGGTCACCGTCCCGGATGGCGAAGGCGACGCGGGCACGCAATTGATGACCGCCCTCTCCAAGGCCCTGGCAGAGGAACCGCGCGCGCGCATTGCCGGTATTCTCGCCGTCAGCGATGGCCGCATCCATGATGCGGATCTGCCGCTCGAACTGCCGGCACCGATGCACCTGCTGATGACCGGCAAATCCACCGACTGGGACCGCCGCCTGAGCATTCGCAATGCCCCGGCCTTCGCCATCATCGGCGAACCTGTGACGCTCACCCTGCGCATCGAGGACATGGGGGCGGCACCCGACGGCACCGGGCTTGCGCCGCTGGAAATATCGGTCGACGGTGACGCCCCGCAAAGCTTTCAGGTGCCGCTTGGCCAGGACATCGAACTGCCGGTGACCCTGCCCCACGGCGGGCGCAATGTGATCCAGTTCACCGTGCCGGAAGCGCCGGGCGAGCTGACCGACCGCAACAACACCGCGCTGATCCAGATGAACGGCGTGCGCGACCGTCTGCGCGTCCTGCTGGTGAGCGGAGAGCCGCACCCCGGCGGGCGCACATGGCGCAACCTGCTGAAATCGGACAGCTCCGTCGATCTGGTGCATTTCACCATTCTGCGCCCACCGGAAAAGCAGGACGGCGTCCCGGTCAACGAACTCTCGCTGATCGCCTTCCCGACCCGGGAGCTGTTTCTTGAAAAGATCGACGACTTCGACCTGATCATCTTCGATCGCTACAAACGCCGGGGCATTCTGCCAGCGCTCTACCTCGACAATGTCGCCAACTACATCCGGCAGGGCGGCGCCGTGCTGGTGGCCGCGGGCGAGGATTTCGCCGGTGCCGACAGCATTTTCCGCTCTCCCCTTGGCACGGTTCTGCCCGCCGCCCCGACCGCGCGTGTTCTGGAAGAACCCTATCTCCCGGCCATCACCGACCTGGGCCAGCGTCATCCGGTGACAACGGATTTGCCGGGGGGCGGGGATTGGGGCCGATGGCTGCGTCAGGTCGATGTGGCCGAAGCGCGGGGCAACGTTGTGATGTCCGGCATCGCGGAACGACCGCTTCTAGTGCTTGACCGGGTGGGTCAGGGCCGGGTCGCCCTTCTGGCTTCCGATCACGCCTGGCTCTGGAACCGCGGGTACGAAGGCGGCGGGCCGCAGCTCGAACTCCTGCGTCGTCTGGCACATTGGATGATGAAGGAACCCGAACTGGAAGAAGAGTCTCTGACGGCGGAGGCCACCGGCCAGACCATGCGCATCCGCCGGCGCACGCTGGAGGATACAGTGCCGCCGCTGACCCTGACAGACCCGTCTGGAAACGTCTCTGAACTGACCCTGCGCGACGCCAGTCCCGGGGTGTTCGAAGGGGTGTTCGAAGGCCCGGAAATCGGGCTCTACCGGCTGGAGAATGGCGATCAGACAGCGGTCATCGGGCTTGGTCCCGCCGCGCCGCGCGAATTTGAGCAGACCATCGCGACGCCGGATGTTCTGGCACCGGTGCTGGCCGGTCTGCGCGGTGGCACCATCCGGATCGAAGACGGGCTGCCCCGGATACGCAACGTGCGCCTCGGGCGTCCCGCCGCGGGGCGTGGCTGGGTCGGACTGACCCCGCGCGATGCCTTTGAAACCCGGGACGTCCGGCAGTCTAACCTGCTGCCCGGCTGGCTGGTTCTGCTGTTGTCGGCGGGCCTGATCACTGCCGCCTGGCTGCGCGAGGGTCGCAGGTAAGTCTTTACCACCCTTCGCCATGCCCATGGCAAGGGCAATCCCCTTGCAAACAAGGCTCAAATTAAACAGATGTTCACCACATCTGTGGGATCATGCGCGCCCAAGGATAGGAAATGCCGGTGATCGTATGAGTCTCGCCAATAAACTGGCCGAGGAACGACGTGGCAGATTGGCTGCAGAACGCCTGCTTGAACTCAAGCAGGCGGAGCTTTTTGCCGCCAACCGAAAACTCGGGGAACACGCCAAGGCCCTGTCGCACGAAATCGTCGAAACCCGGGCCGAAGTGGCGACTGTACGCGATGAAAACCAGCGTGTGAAATCCGACCTGTCGGCGGCGCACGAAAAGATCGAACTGGTCGAGCGGCGCCTCTGGCATTCGATTGAAACCATCAACGACGGGTTTGCCTTTTTCACACCGGATCTGGAAATGATCATGGCCAACCGCTCCTACCTCGCCGTGTTCGACAAGCTCGAAGAAATCCAGCCGGGCGTGAGCTATGTGACCATTTTGCAGGTCCTGACCGATGAGGGGATCGTCAACACCGGCGATACCTCTCCCGCCGCCTGGCGCCAGATGATGATCGAGCGGGTGCAATCGCCACATCCGGAACCGGTCATCATCCGCCTGTGGAACGGCGAATACATCAAGATGATCGACCAGCGCGGCCCGGATGGCGATATCATTTCGCTGGGTCTCAACATCACCGCGACGGTCAAATACGAGGAGAAACTGAAAGCGGCACGCGAAAGCGCGGAAATCGCCAACCGCGCCAAATCCGCGTTCCTTGCCAACATGAGCCACGAGATCCGCACTCCGATGAATGGCGTTGTCGGCATGGCGGATGTGCTGGGCGACACGCCCTTGAGCGAGGAACAGCGCCTGTATGTCGACACCATCAAGAATTCCGGCGAAGCGTTGCTCGTCATCATCAACGACGTTCTGGATTACTCCAAAATAGAGGCGGAGCGTCTGGACCTGCACCCCGAACCCTTCGACCTCGAACAATCCATCCTCGAAATCATCATGCTGTTGCAATCCACCGCCAAGGACAAGGGGCTGGACCTGATCCTCGACTATGACCTGATGCTGCCATCGCGCTTCGTCGGCGATCCCGGGCGGATGCGCCAGATTCTGACGAACCTGCTCGGCAATGCGGTCAAGTTTACCCAGCAGGGGCATGTCACGGTCAAAGTGCGCGGCACGCCGGATGCGCAGACCGGCAAGATCGCGCTGAGCGTCACGGTCGAAGATACCGGTATCGGCATCGCGGAGGACATGATCGAGCATGTTTTCGGCGAATTCAACCAGGTGGAGAACGAACGAAACCGTCAGTTCGACGGCACTGGCCTCGGGCTGGCGATCACCAAGCGTCTGATCAAGATGATGGGCGGACGTATCTGGCTGACCTCGGAGGAAGGGGTCGGGTCCTGCTTCGGGTTCGAGATCTCGTTTGATGCGCCCGACGGCCTGCAGGCCGCGCACCCTGCCTTGCCCGCGACGCTGCGGCACGTGATGGTCGTGGATGACTTCGAACCCAGCCGCATCGTCCTGCGCCGGCAGATCGAAGAGCTTGGCCTGAAGGCGACGGCCTGCGAGGACGCGGCCAGTGCTTTGGCCCTGCTCGACCGCACGGTGGATGTTGTGCTGGTCGATCACATCATGCCCGAAATGAACGGTGTGGATTTTGCGCGGACCGCCCGCGACGCCGGCCACGCCATGCCGATTTACCTGCTCAGTTCAAACGTCGGTCACGCCCACGCGGAGTCTGCCACCGGCGTGGTGAATGCGATCTCGCAAAAACCCTTGCCCCGCCGCGACGTGATGCACTGGCTTTCCGCAGGTGCCGCCGCACCGACCGACACAGACCCCAACGCGATGCCCGACCTTCCGCTGCCGACCTTTTCGCACCGTCGCAGCCCCGATGCAGAAAAGCCGCCTGTGGCCGGGAGCATGGATATCCCGGCAGATAGTCCCGCAGACACCCCGGACACCTCGGACACATCGGCAGCCGACACCCCGAAAGAGGCGCGCCGCATGCGGGTGCTGGCCGCCGAAGACAACAAGACGAACCAGCTGGTTCTGCGCAAGATGCTCAAGGATTTCGATATCGACCTGACCTTTGCCAACGACGGGGTCGAGGCGGTCGAGGCCCATGGCAGCTTTGACCCCGACCTGATCTTCATGGATATCTCGATGCCCCGCATGGATGGCAAGGAGGCGACACAGACCATCCGACGGCAAGAGCAGGAGACCGGCCGCCATGTGCCGATCATTGCGCTGACGGCGCACGCGATGCAGGGGGATAACAAGGATATTCTGGCGGTCGGGCTGGATCACTACATGTCAAAACCCGTGCGGAAGGCTGAGATGCACGCCCATATTCTGAACTATTGCCCTGCCGACGCGATGCATCCGCGCCCTGATATGCCGGATCAGGAAGCCGGGTAGGGCCGCACGAAAACCGGCCGGTCCGCTTCGGACAACGACGGCTCATAGGCATAGCCACCCTCGCCGAATTGCAGCACGTCCTGGGGGTCCTGCAGCCTGTTCTGAATGACGTAACGGGCCATCGCGCCGCGGGCTTTCTTGGCAAAGAAGCTGACAATGCGCGGGCCCTTGCCATCGTCCTTATCCTCCATGAAGGACGGTGTGATCACGCGCAGTTTCAGCGCCTTGGGGGCCACGGCACCAAAATATTCCTGGCTGGCGCAATTGATCAGCACATCGGTGCCCAGCGCGTCGGCCTGCGCATTCAATGCCTTTGACAACCCGTCCCGCCAGTAATCGTACAGGGTCTTGCCACGCCGGGTCTTCAGCCTGCTGCCCATTTCCAGCCGGTACGGTTGAATGGCGTCGAGCGGGCGCAGCAATCCGTACAATCCCGACAGAATGCGCAGGTGATCCTGCGCCCATGCCATATCGGGCGCGTCCAGGCTGGTGGCCTCCAGCCCCTGATAGGTATCACCGGCAAACGCCAGTGCCGCGGGGCGCGTGATGTCGCGCGACGGATCATCGGAAAACGCGGCAAAGCGGTCACGGTTGAGCCGGGCCAGATCGTCGGACAGATCCATCAGCCCTTTCAGGTTGCCCAGCGTCAGGTTGCGCGCTGTCTTTGCCAGCCGCACCGCGTCCTCCTGGAACGCAGGCTCCGTCTTGGTCACATCGCGCTCTGCCCAGTCCAGCCGTTTGGCCGGTGAAATCACCACCAACATGTCGTGTATCCCCACTCTCTTTCATTCAGGCTCAACGCCTTGCTTGTCACGGGACTTAGCCCGCCTCCCGCAGCACGTCCAGAAACGCGGGGCCAAATCGTTCCGCGCGCCTGTCCCCCAGAACCCGCAACAGGGCCGAGGCATCCGCATTCCGCAGCTGCGCCACCTTGGCGAGCAGCGAGGCCGAACAGCTCAGCGGTTTTTCAACGCCGCCTTCGCCCCGCGCCAGATCGGCCTGAACAGCCAGCAGCCGGTCATAGACCGACCCCGCCTCGCGACCGGCCAGCTTGCGCCGCGTCGGGTGCATCTGCTCAACTTCGCCAACGATCACTTCGAGGAAGGCGGCGCCATAGCGCTCCAGTTTCTTGGCGCCCACACCCGAGACATGCGCCATCGAATCCAGCGTTTGCGGGCGGGTTTCCGCCATTTCGATCAGGGTGCGGTCCGTGAAGATGACGTAAGCCGGCACCTTGGAGGCCTCTGCAAAGGACCGCCGTTTGGCCTTCAACGCCGACAGCAGCGGGGCGTCTTCGTCCGACACCATCGCCTTGACCGCCGGACGCCGTGTCGCGGCAGCCGCACGGATACTGTCCCGGCGCAGGGCAATCGTCGCCTCCCCCCGTAGGATCGGCAGCGCTGCATCCGTCATCCGCAACGCCCCATGTCGGTCCGGATCGGGACGCACGAGGTCATGCCCCATCATCTGCCGAAAAATCGCCTGCCACTGGCGGCGATCATACTCCTTCCCCACGCCATAGGTTGGCAGCGACTGGTGCCCGCGCTGCCGGATCTTGTCGGTTTCATTGCCGATCAGGATGTCGATCAGATGCCCGGCGCCAAACCATTCCTCGGTCCGCAGGATCGCCGACAGCGCCTTGCGAACAACGGTCGTGCCGTCGAAAACATCCGCGGGCCGGTCACACAGATCACAGTGGCCACAGGTGACGTCGGTCTCGCCGAAATAGCCCAGCAGCGTTTTCCGGCGGCATGTCAGCGCCTCCGCCAGACCCAGCAGCGCGTTCAGCCGCCCATGATCGGTCACCCGACGCTCGGGCGGGGCCAGCCCCTCGTCAATCTGTGACCGGCGCAGCCGGATGTCTTCGGGGCCAAAGAGCGTCAGCGTTTCCGCAGGCGCGCCATCGCGCCCGGCGCGGCCGATCTCCTGGTAATAGGCCTCGATGGATTTCGGCAGATCGGCATGCGCCACCCAGCGGATGTCCGGCTTGTCGATACCCATGCCAAAAGCCACCGTGGCCACGACAATCAGACCATCTTCACGCTGGAACCGGGTCTCGGCGATGCGGCGGTCTTCGGCCTCCATGCCGCCGTGATAATGCAACGCCGCATGTCCCGCGTCGCGCAGCGCGGTGGCCAGCGCCTCCGTCTTGGCGCGGGTTCCGCAATAGACGATCCCGGATTGCCCCTTGCGGGCGGCGGCAAAAGCCAGAATCTGCTGGCGCGGCCCGTCCTTGGCGGCAAAGGTCAAATGGATGTTCGGGCGGTCAAACCCCTGCAGAAAGCTGCGCGGGGCCTCCCCGTCAAAAAGCTTCTGGACGATCTCCGCCTGCGTCTCGGTGTCTGCCGTGGCCGTGAAAGCCGCCAGCGGCACATCCAGATCCCGCCGCAGCGCCCCGATGCGCAGGTAGTCGGGCCGGAAGTCATGGCCCCACTGGCTGACGCAATGCGCCTCGTCCACCGCAATCATCGACACCCCCGCGCGGCGCAACAGACCCACGGCGGACCCGGCGGCCAGACGTTCCGGCGCCATGTACAAAAGCTTCAGGGTGCCGGCTTCCAGCGCGTCAAACACCGCGTCGGTCTCCTCGGGGGTGTTGCCGGAGGTCAGCGCCCCGGCCTGCACACCCGCTTCCTGCAGCGCGCGCACCTGGTCGCGCATCAGGGCGATCAGCGGCGAGATGACAACCGTCACACCATCGCGCAGCAGGGCAGGCAATTGAAAACAAAGGGATTTACCGCCACCCGTGGGCATGATCGCAAGGACGTTTTCGCCCCGGCTTACCGCTGCGACAATCTCGGCCTGCCCCGGCCGAAAATCGTCAAACCCAAATACATCCTGTAACAGCGTGGCAGCGCCTGACATGCGGGAACCTTAAAATTGTCTGCTCTTTTTTATGCAGACTCCCACACTAAAGAATCGTGAACAAGGCCCGTCGTGCCGGTTCTGTCAGAAAGTGACCGGGGCGGGGCCGATCGGGCTACAGGAACAGCGCGTAGTTGTTCACAAGGATGATCCGCAGCGCCGCAACGCCGATCAGCACGGCCAGCGGGGCAAGATCGATCCCGCCCAGCGGTGGCAGAATGCGCCGGACGGGCGCGTAGATCGGTTCGAGTATCCGGTTCAGCCCGTACCAGATCTGTGCCACCAGCTGCTGGCGCGTATTGAGCACCTGAAAGTTGATCAGCCAGCTCATGATCACATGCGCGATGATGAAGAACCACAGCACATTGAGCAGCAGCATCAGGATTTGGAACAGGGATTGCATCGACAGACCTCTTTTTGCGTCGCTGCTCAGTTAAGCAAGGCCATCCCAATAAGCAAGGGCGGCCGTGGTGTCTTGGTTGACCCGGCCCAAAGCTTTACTTGCCTGAACCCGCCCGGCCTGATCTACCTTGGGCAAAGCAGTGATACAGGCAATCCGATGATCAGCCCGCGACGACGCATCTGGGGGTGGTATTTCTTTGACTGGGCCAGCCAGCCCTATAACACCCTGTTGCTGACGTTCATCTTTGGTCCCTATTTCGCGCAGACCGCCACCGCGTCTCTGGTGGCGGAGGGCATGGATGTCGGCGCCGCCAAGGCGCAGGCGCAGGCTTACTGGGGCTACGGGTTGACCACCGCGGGGATCGTCATAGCGCTTCTGGCCCCGGTCCTGGGCGCGGTCGCAGACAGCTCCGGCAAACGCCTCCCCTGGGTGTGGTTCTTTTCGGCGCTCTATGTAATTGGCGCGGGCGCGCTGTGGTGGACCGCCCCGCAAGGGTTCTCGATCTTCTGGGCGCTGTTCTTTTTTGGCCTCGGCCTGATCGGGATGGAATTTGCAACGATCTTCACCAATTCCTTCCTGCCCGAACTGGTGGACAGCAAGGACGAGCGGGGCCGGATCTCGGGCTCGGGCTGGGCTTTTGGCTATGTCGGCGGCGTTGTCGCTCTCGTCATCATGATCGCCTTCTTTCAGGCGGGCGAGACCGGGCGCACCATGGCGGGTATGAAACCGCTGTTCGGCCTGACCCCCGAGACCGGTGCCGACACCCGTATCGTGGGGCCGTTGACGGCGGTGTGGTTCGCGCTCTTCATGATCCCGTTTTTCCTCTATGTTAAAGACCCCGCCAGCCCGCAGGCCAGCACCTACAGGCTGGGGGCGGGGTTGCATGACCTGCTGCAAACGCTCAAAGGCCTGCCCCAACATCCCTCCCTGCTGGCCTACCTGGGATCGTCGATGTTTTACCGCGACGCCCTGAACGGCCTTTATACCTTCGGCGGCATCTATGCGCTGGGCGTGCTCAACTGGTCAATCATCGACATCGGCATTTTCGGCATCGTCGCAGCGATCAGCGGTGCGGTGTTCTGCTGGGTTGGCGGGCGTATCGACCGGCGCATCGGGCCAATGCCGGTCATCGTGACCTGCTGCGTGGTGCTGGTTCTGACCTCGGGGCTGATCATCTCCCTGACCCCGACATCCGTTCTGGGCATCGCCCTGCCGGCCGGCTCGGCGCTGCCGGATATCACCTTCTTCGTAGCGGGCGCCATGATCGGGGCGGCGGGCGGTGTTCTGCAGGCCTCCTCGCGCAACATGCTGACCCATCAGGCGAACCCGGACCGCATGACCGAGGCCTTCGGATTATATGCGCTCTCGGGCAAGGCCACATCGTTTCTGGCCCCCGCGCTGATTGCCATCGCCAGTGATCTGAGCGGCAGTCAGCGTCTGGGAATAGCACCTGTCGCCGGGCTGTTCATTCTTGGGCTCATCCTGCTAGCATGGGTCAAACCGAAAGGAGATTTTACCACATGAAGCTCCGCCTTTTCGCCGTCACCGCAGCATTTGGTCTCGGGCTGGCCGCCTGTTCGGACGGACCGCCGCAATCCCGGTCGCAGGCCTCCGTGATCCTGCCCACCATCGGCACATCCGGACACGCCAAGAGCACCCAACCTGCAAAGCAGCTCTTCGGGGCGAAATCGGCAGGGTCTTCGAGCGCGCCCGCGCCTTACGGCAGCTATGCAAAAGGATGCCTTGCCGGGTCCGAACGGCTGGCTGAAACGGGCCCGACATGGCAGGCGATGCGGCTGTCGCGCAATCGCAACTGGGCGCATCCGGAAACTGTGGATTACGTGAGGAAACTGAGCGCGAAGGCCGCGGCTCTGCCGGGATGGAACGGGCTTTATGTCGGCGATTTAAGCCAACCGCGCGGCGGCCCGATGCTGTCAGGCCACGCCAGCCACCAGATCGGCCTTGATGCGGATATCTGGCTGCGCCGGGCAGACAACCTTGCGCTCTCGGCAGCAACTCGCGAAAGCATCTCTTCCATATCCATGCGCCGCAACAAGGGTGCATTCGTGAATGACAACTGGACACCCGCCCATCACGAACTTCTCAAGGCGGCAGCATCCGACCCCCGCGTTGCGCGGATCTTCATCTTTCCCGGGGCGAAGGTGCAGATGTGCAAGGATGCCAGGGGTGATCGCAGCTGGCTGCGCAAAATCAGACCCTGGTACGGGCACCACTATCATTTCCACGTGCGGCTGGCCTGCCCCGCCGGGGCGCGCGGCTGCGTGGATCAGGCCCCACCGCCCGCCGGTGATGGCTGCGCCGATGCGCAGGCCTGGGTCAACAACATCCTCAACCCGCCGCCGCCGGACCCCAACGCGCCCAAACCCAGACCAAAACGCGAAATTCTGCTCGCCGATTTGCCCGCGCAATGCGCCGCAGTCTTGCAATAGCCGTCATCTGCGTGATGGCCGTTGCCCCGGTCTTCGCGCTGCATCCTCCGCCCCCGCCCCCGGCCACCGCGGCCGGGGATCAGCCGGCGCAGCATCTGTCGACCTTTCGATGGCAGCATGACGAAGACTGGTTCGGCGGCTTCTCCGGTATCGAAGTGGATGCGGACGGGCACAGGTTTTACGCCGTGACGGACCGGGGGTACCTGGTGCGCGGACAACTCAACCGCGCAAGCGACAGGCTCTCGGGGGTCGAGGTTACCGCCGCGCGGCCGCTGGTCGATGACAAGGGACGGGTGCGGGAGTTCCCCCATACCGATGCCGAAGGTCTCGCGCTGGACCCGCAGGGTCGGCTCAACGTCTCTTTTGAACATGCGCACCGGGTGTTGCGGTACGACACCTGGCAAAGCCCTGCCGCCTGGCCTTCCTACACCCGGTCATGGCGCGCCCTGCATCAGAACCGCGGGCTGGAAACGCTCTTCGTCGATGCCGATGGGGTGCTTTACGCGGTGCCCGAGGGGGTGTCCCGCGGAGCGTCCGAGGCGCTGGTTTACCGCCGCAAACCGGGACAGAAATGGGATCAGCCCTTCACGCTGGAACTGGAGGGCGACTTCGTACCAGTGGGCGGCGACATCGGCCCGGACGGGTTTTTCTACCTGCTGGAGCGGGATTTTTTCCGGCTCAAATTCCGCAGCCGCGTCCGCCGTATGGCGCTCACGCCAAGGGGGTTCGGCGCATCGGAAACGCTGCTGGAAACCCCGCTGCGGCGGCATGGCAACGTGGAGGGACTCGCGGTCTGGGAGGATGCCGCGGGCCGAACCCGGCTGACGATGATCTCGGATGACAACTTCCTGCCGGTCCTGCGCACCGATATTATCGAATATGTCGTGAACGACTGACTTGCGCTTGGCGTGATTACTGCCTAAAGACCGCGCGTCTGGCCTTGTCAGACCAAGTGCCGCACCCTTGCCAAAACGGATACTCATATGACACGCGCTCACCTTCCCGGCATTCTTGCCATGGCCGCCATCGTGGTGGCCTCCAACATTCTTGTGCAATTCCTGTTTGGCCAATGGCTGACATGGGGGGCATTCACCTACCCTCTCGCCTTTCTGGTCACCGATGTGATGAACCGCGTCTATGGCGCCGCCGCCGCGCGGCGCGTGGTGCTTGTCGGCTTTGGTGTCGGGTTGATCTGTTCGCTGATCGGCACGCAGATCATGGGCGAATTCGGCCCGCTGGTCACCCTGCGCATCGCGATCGGCTCCGGCATCGCGTTTCTGACCGCCCAGTTGCTGGATGTCGCGATCTTTTCCGCCCTGCGCGATGGCCGCTGGTGGCGCGCGCCGCTGGCCTCCACGCTGATCGGCAGCACGGTGGACACCGCGCTGTTCTTCACCATCGCCTTCTCCGCCAGCCTGATCTGGATCGAACCCGGCAACGACGTCAGCTGGGCGGGCGACGTGCTCCCGGTTCTCGGTGTCGGCCCGGCCGCACCGCTTTGGGTATCGCTGGCCGTGGCGGACTGGTCCGTGAAACTGGCCCTCGCATTGTTGGCGCTGGTCCCCTTCCGCGTGATCACCACCCGGCTGAGCCCCGCGCATTAACGAAAAAACGCTTGGTGATTTCCGAAAGCTGTGCGACGATTCTTCCAACGTCAACAGATAGGTAAAGGAGGTGATCCAGTGTCAAGAAAGGTATTGGAGCGAGGTGTCGGAACAGCTTTGGAGGTCGCCTGCTGAGGCAGCCCTTGATGGGCAGACTACCAGAGTGGATTTCGGTCTAACCGATTCCCCTCCTCAGACCATTCGATGGGGCCGCACCAACACAGTGCGGCCCTTTTTCATGATCGAAGAGTGAGAAACATGACATCACCGGTGCTCGGCAGTTTAATTCTCTACACGTCGAAGATTGACGAGATGGCCGCATTTTACCGTGATCATTTCGGCTATGTGCGGCACGACGTTCCGGGTGACAGGATTGTCGAGATGCAGCCCGGCGATACCGGCCCCGCCCTGCTTCTGCACAAGGCCGCCAAGGGTCAGCGACAGGGTCAGTCCACCGTCAAGCTGGTGTTCGCCGTTGCCGATGTCGCTGCATTTTGTGACGACCGCAGTGCCCGGGGCCTGACCTTTGGCCCCTTGCACCAGGCTGACGGCTATGTTTTTGCCAATACCAAGGACCCGTCTGGCAATTCCGTCAGCGTGTCGGGTCGCTTTGCGAACGGGTAGGATCCGCACATGCTGCAGATCAACAAGGACATCGAAATTCAGGATTGGGAACTGACCGAAAGCTTCATGCGGGCATCGGGTCCCGGGGGGCAGAACGTCAACAAGGTGTCCTCCGCCGTGGAACTGCGGTTCGAGGCGGAGCGCTCACCATCCCTGCCCGCGCCGGTCAAAACCCGGCTTAAACGGCTGGCCGGGCGGCGCTGGACCGTCGATGGGGCGCTTGTCCTGCAATGCGACGAAACCCGCAGTCAGGCGCGCAACCGGGAAATCGTCCGCAAACGACTGGCCGATATGATCCGCAAGGCCCTTGTCGCCCCGAAAAGGCGCATCGCGACACGGCCCACCCTGGGGTCGAAGAAACGCCGCCTGAAAGACAAGAAAGTGCGCGGCGAGGTCAAAGCCATGCGTGGGCGTGTTGATCCCGACGGCTAGGGTGTGGTCAACCCCGATCACGAAAACGCTGCCGCGCACGAATTAGACTGGCGGCTTTTCGGGTTTGGGCTAGGGTGCCGCGCAACACCTCCGAGGCCGCATGCACCCCAACCGCACCACCCTGGCAATAGCATATTCCCTGATAGCGCTCCTGCTTTTCGATCTGATGGGCCTTGTGATCAAGCACCTGTCACCCGATTATTCCGCGGCCGAACTCTCCGCCTATCGCAATTTATGCGGGCTGATCCCGTCTGTTCTGGCACTGTACTCCTCCTCCGCGTGGCGTGCAGCCGGACGGCGCCTGCACATCCGGCAATGGCCGCTGGCGATGATGCGGGGGGTGATCCTGACCTTCGCGCAATTCGCCTTTTACCTGTCCCTGGGCATACTCAGCTTTGCAACCGCCAGCTCGATTACCTACGCCAACGCGCTTTTCATGACCGCGCTGGCCGTGCCCCTGCTGGGCGAGAAAGTCGGATACCTGCGCTGGAGCGCCGTGCTGGTCGGTTTCGCCGGCGTTATGCTGATCGTAAAGCCGGGCAGCGATACCTTTGCGCCCGCGGCCCTTCTGCCCCTGATTTCCGCGGTTCTCTATGCCCTGGCCGGTATCACTGCGCGCATGGTTGACGCCGATGTGCCATCGGCGCTGATCAATCTTTATTCGACGGCCGTGGCCGCGATCGGGGCGCTGATCCTCGCGCTGGCGACCGGGGGCTTCAGCCCCATCGCTCATACAACCGATATCGCCTGGATTCTGGCGATGGGCGGATTTGGCGGCACCGCCGTCCTGTTCCTGGTGGTCTCCTACCGCATGACCGAGCAAAGCAACCTCGCGCCGTTCAGCTACTTCGGCATCCCGATGGCCTTCGTTCTGGGGTGGATCTTCTTCGACGAAGCCCCCTGGTCGGAACTCTTTCCCGGCGCGCTTCTGATCGCCTTCGGCGGGTTGATGATTGTCTGGCGCGAGCGGCAATTGCGGCAGCGCAGCGTCTGATCCGGCCGGGTCACCGCGCTCTTCACCATGTGGATTTCGCCACCCCGGAAAAATACTTTTCATTTCTTATCATTTACTTGCGCCAATAAAAGAGGTACGTCCCTCAAAAATCAATCGACATGAGGTACGTCCCTCATTTAGCCTTCGAGTGTCTGAAAACCGAATCGGCATGGACCGGTCGGAAACGACACCTAGGGAGGAACCACATGAAACATTCGAAACTGACAACGGTCAGCGCATTGAGCCTCGCCGTCGCGGGTTTGGGCGGAGCCGCGCAAGCCGATGACCTGACACTGTGCTGGGCCGCATGGGACCCGGCGAATGCTCTGGTCGAACTCAGCAAGGAATTCGAGGCCCAGTCCGGCCACAACATGAGCTTCGAATTCATTCCATGGCCCAATTTCGCCGACCGCATGCTCAACGAGCTGAACTCGGGCGGCAAGCTTTGCGACCTGCTGATCGGCGACAGCCAGTGGATCGGCGGTGGCGCCGAAAACGGCCATTATGTCAAGCTGAACGATTTCTTCGATGCCGAGGGCATTTCGATGGACGATTTCGCCGAAGCGACCGTCTACGCCTATTCCACCTGGCCCAAGGGTACGCCGAACTACTACGCGCTGCCTGCGATGGGCGATGCCAACGGCTGGTTCTACCGCAAGGACTGGTTCGCGCGGGACGACATTCGTGCCGCCTTCAAGGAGGCCACGGGGCGTGAGCTGGGCGAGCCGAAGTCACAAAAGGAACTGCTGGAAATCGCGCAGTTCTTCCAGGGCCGCGAGATTGACGGCCAGACCGTCTATGGCGCTGCGATCTTTACCGAGCGGGGCTCGGAAGGCATCACCATGGGCGTGACCGGCGCGCTTTACCCTTGGGGTTTCAAATATGAAAACACCCCCGGTTCCTACGATATGGAAGGCGCGGTAAACTCACCAGAAGCGGTTGAGGCCCTTGAATTCTATAAAGAATTCTACGAAACAGCGACACCGCCCGGCTACACCAACTCCTACATGGGTGAATCGCTGGACGCGTTCAAATCCGGTCAGGTGGCCATGGCGATGAACTGGTTTGCCTTCTTCCCCGGCCTCTACGCGGACCCCGATACCGGCGGCGAGAAGATCGACTTCTTCGTGAACCCGCCGCAAAATCAGGAAGGCTCCACGCTTGGCGGCCAGGGCATCTCGGTTGTCGCCTATTCCGACAAGCAGGAGGCCGCTCTTGAATACATCAAGTGGTTCGCCGACCCGGCGGTTCAGCAGAAATGGTGGGATCTGGGAGGATACTCCGCGCATAAGGCAGTGCTGGAAAGCCCCGACTTCCCGGACTCGGCGCCCTTTGCGGGTGACTTCCTCGAGGCCATGGGCGCGGTGCAGGACTTCTGGCAGGAACCTGCCTACGCGGAACTGCTGATCGCGATGCAGAAACGCATGCACGACTACATCGTGGCAGATCAGGGCACCGCACAGGAAGCCCTTGATAAGCTGATCGAGGACTGGACCGAAGTCTTCGAGGACGAAGGCAAGCTCTGACACCGAAGATCCCGGCGTCATGCCGGGGCCTTTGCGCCCAAGGGCCGTTCCGAACAGCTGTTTGGAACGCGCCCCCCTTACACCCAAAATTCCCGGACCGACACCATGTCAGAGACACCGATGACCCGAGCCGCAAGCGCGACGCCACCCAGCGTCGCCCGCAGGATAAAAGGGCTCAGTGACCGCGCCATCGCCTGGATCTTCGTCGGCCCCACGATCTTCCTGCTGCTCGCGATCAACATCTTTCCGCTGATCTGGACGGTCCGGCTCAGCTTCACCGACTACAAGGCCAACCGCGCCGGGCGCGAGATTAAGAACGTCGGTTTTCGGAACTACGAACGCATCCTGAACGACAGCGATATCTGGCTGAACATGCAGGCAACCGCGCATTTCCTTTTCTGGACCATCTTCTTCCAGGTGCTCATCGGCTTCACACTGGCCTATCTGATCAACAAGAAATTCAAGGGCAACGATCTCTGGACCACGATCATCGTACTGCCGATGATGCTGTCACCCGCCGTTGTCGGCAATTTCTGGAAATTCCTCTACCAGCCGCAGATCGGGCTCTTCAACTACATCGTCGCCTTCTTCACCGGCAAGGACCCCTCCAGCTTCGAAATGCTGGGGTCCGTGGACCTCGCCCCCTGGTCGATCGTGATCGTCGACACCTGGATGTGGACACCCTTCGTGATGCTGATCTGCCTCGCCGGGCTGCGCAGCATCCCCGATTACATCTACGAGGCGGCAGAGATCGACCGCGCCTCCAAGCTGCGCCAGTTCTTCACCATCACCATTCCCATGGTGCTGCCCTTCCTGATGCTCGCGGTGCTCTTCCGCGGTATCGAGAATTTCAAGATGTTCGACCTCGTGGTGCAGCTTACCGGGGGCGGGCCGGGGTCCACCACCGAACTCACCTCGATCAACCTCAAACGCGAGGCCTTCGAGAAATGGCGCACCGGCTACGCCTCGGCCTACGCCATTATCCTTTTCGTCACGGTCTTCGGTCTGGCGAGCATCTACGTCAAAGCCCTGAACAAGGTGAAGGAACGATGACCGCTCCCGCACCAACCCGCCCCCGCCTCTCTGGTTCGGAAATATCCCCGGGGGACGGCGCAAGCCGGGGGGCAGGCAGCCCCCTCCGCCCCTCGGCTTTCAACCGAAAGGCCAGATCATGAGCAGCTTCTCCGTCACCGAACCCAGCCCGCGCAGCAAATGGTTTGCCGGCACATTGGTCATCCTCTACGCACTGATCACAATGGTGCCGCTGGCCTGGATCATGCTGACCGGCTTCAAGACCCCGCCCGACAGCATCTCCTACCCGCCCAAGGTGTTTTTCGAGCCCTCCATGGAAGGCTACGTGAACCTCTTCACCACCCGCACCCGCGTGGGCCAGGAGGCGCTTGATGCCCTGCCCCCGCCCGACACATGGTACGAAGAGATCGTGCGCGAACGCGACATGGTCATCGCCGGTCCGTCGAAATTCGGCGAACGCTTCCTCAATTCCGTGATCATCGGCTTCGGCTCGACCTTCCTCAGCATCGTGCTGGGAACCCTCGCCGCCTATGCCTTCAGCCGGTTCAAGATCCCGCTGGCAGACGACCTGCTCTTCTTCATCCTCAGCACGCGCATGATGCCGCCCATTGCCGTCGCGATCCCGATCTTCCTGATGTACCGGCAGCTCGGCCTCAGCGACACGCACCTCGGCATGATCCTGCTCTACACGGCGGTCAATATCTCGCTGGCGGTCTGGCTGCTGAAAGGCTTCATCGACGAGATCCCGCGCGAATATGAAGAAGCCGCCCTCATCGATGGCTACACCCGCTTTCAGGCCTTCTACAAGGTGGTGCTGCCGCAGGCCGCCACCGGCATCGCCTCCACCGCAATTTTCTGCCTGATCTTCGCGTGGAACGAATACGCCTTCGCGGTGCTGCTGACCTCCGGCACGGCGCAGACCGCCCCGCCCTTCATCCCCACGATCATCGGTGTCGGCGGCCTCGACTGGCCCGCCGTGGCGGCAGGCGCCACGATCTTCCTGCTGCCGGTGATGATCTTCACCGTCGCCCTGCGCAAACACCTGCTGCGCGGCATCACCTTCGGAGCGGTGCGAAAATGAGACCTCAATGCGATTTTGATAAATATGCCAATGCGGTGCACGTCCGGTGCACAGTCTGTGCACAGGCATCACACCCCCCTGCGGAGGATCACTCATGAGCAATTTCCTCTCCGGCCTCCTGCGCCTGCGCCGCGGCCCCTGGGAGATCGTGGCCACCATCCTGATCGCCCTCGGGGTCTTCATGCTGATGCAACCCTTCGTGATGTGGGGCTTCACCTATTCCTTCATCATCACCCTTGTCGGCACGGTGATGTTCATCATCGTCAGCCACTTCCCGGAGTAACCCGTTGGCCCAGATCATCATCAAGAACGTCCGCAAGGAATTCGGCAATTTCACCGCCGTGAAGGAAAGCTCCTTCACCATCGAGGATGGCGAATTCTTCATGCTGCTGGGCCCGTCGGGCTGCGGCAAGACCACCACGCTGCGGATGATTGCCGGGCTGGAATTGCCGACATCCGGGGAAATCTACCTTGACGGAGAAGAGATCAGCCAGCGCCCCCCGTCACAGCGCGACATCGCCTTCGTCTTCCAGATGTTCGCGCTCTATCCGCATATGAACGTGCGCAAAAATCTGAGCTACCCGCTGGTAAGCCAGGGCATGCCTCGCGCTGCGGTCAAGGCCAAGGTCGAGGAGGTCGCGGGCATTCTGGGCATCGAAAAGATCCTCAACAAACCTGTGGGAGGTCTGTCGGGCGGCGACCGTCAGCGCGTGGCCCTCGGCCGTGCCATCGTGCGCGACCCCAAGGCCTTCATGATGGATGAACCGCTGGGCGCGCTCGATGCGGAGTTCCGCGAACATATGTCTGAAGAACTGCGCGCGCTACACGACCGGATGGGTGCCACCACGGTGTACGTCACCCACGACCAGCTCGAAGCCATGCAGATGGGCGACAAGATCGTGGTGATGAACAACGCGGTGGTCGAGCAGTTCGGCACCCCGCAGGAGATCTACGACAAGCCCGCGACCATGTTCGTGGCCGATTTCATCGGCTCTCCCTCGATGAACTTTCTGCGCTTTGACGGCTCCGTGGCGGAAGGGGCACAAGCGGTTGAAATGAATGGCCAATCCATGCAGGTTCCGCGCCAGTTGGAGGGCACAGCAGGCAAGCTGGTCTTTGGCGTCCGGCCCGAACATGTGACCCTCAGCGATGCCGGCGACTACCGCGGCGAGGTGCTCGCCACCGAATATCTCGGCACCACGCAGATCATCACGCTCGACACGCCGAACGGCGATCTGAAGGCCCGTGTCCCCGCGGGGCAGGTCGCCACCGTGGGCGAGAAGATCGGCCTCGGGTTCAAGCCCGACACGATCACTCTTTTCAACGAAAACTCCGGTCGCGCCTTGCGGTCGGACCTGAACAGGGAGGTGCTTTCCCATGGCTGAAGTTGTCCTGAAAGGCGTCTCCAAATCCTTCGGCGACACCGTCGGCGTGGCCGATATCGACATGATCATCCCGGATGGCGCCTTCGTGGTCTTGCTCGGCCCCACAGGTGCCGGAAAGACAACGACCCTGCGCCTGATTTCCGGTCTGGAAAAACTCGATCAGGGGGAGGTGTTCATCGGCGGCCGCAGGGTCAATGACGAAACCCCCGCGCAACGCGACGTGGCAATGGTCTTCCAGCAGTATTCGCTCTACCCGCATCTCAGCGTCCGCGAAAACCTTGCCTTTCCGCTGAAATCTCCGATCCTCAACACGCCCGAGGAGGAAATCATCCGCAAGGTGGAGGAAGTGGCATCGGTTCTGCAGATCACCCACAAGCTCGACAACAAGGCGACGGCGCTGTCGGGCGGAGAGATGCAGCGGGTGTCGATTGGCCGCGCGCTGGTGCGCGAGCCGCAGGTCTACCTGATGGACGAACCGCTCAGTTCGCTCGACGCCAAGCTGCGCACCGATCTGCGGATCGAACTCAAGCGCATTCAGGCCAACCTCGGGGCAACCATCCTTTATGTGACCCATGACCAGATCGAGGCGATGACCATGGCCACCCACGTGGGCGTGCTTGACGAGGGCCGTCTGGTGCAATTCGGCACGCCACGCGACATCTACGAGAATCCCAATTCCGTCTATGTCGCCTCGCGGCTGGGCCAGCCCCGGATCAATATCCTGCCCGGCGATCTCTTTGGCGCGGCACCCAAGGGCGCTCACCAGATCGGGCTGCGGCCCGAGCACGTGGCGCAGGGTGAAGGGCGCGCCGCACAGGTGGGCCGGGTTGAACATCTTGGCGATCACACGCGATTGCATCTGCGGCTGGACGGACACGATATCACGACGCTGGCAGACCCGCATGCGGACTACGAAGCAGGGGCCGAAATCAAGATCGCCCCGCGTGACCCGCTGTGCTTCGACGCGACCGGCAACAGAATATACTGAAGAAGGGGAGAGACATGGCGCAATTCATCAACAGCAAGGACTCGCTTGTTACCGATGCGATCGACGGGCTGCTCGCAACGTCGGGCGGTGCCCTCTACCGGCTCGACGGTTACCCTCACATCAAGGTTGTCTGCCGCAGCGACTGGGACAAATCCAAGGTGGCGCTGATCTCCGGCGGCGGGTCGGGCCACGAGCCCGCGCACGCGGGGTTTGTGGGCGAAGGCATGCTGACCGCCGCCGTTTGCGGTGAAGTCTTTGCCTCTCCTTCCGTGGATGCGGTGCTGGCCGGGATCCTCGCGGTCACCGGGGAGGCGGGCTGTTTGCTGATCGTCAAGAACTACACCGGCGACCGGCTGAACTTCGGCCTGGCGGCGGAACGGGCCCGCGCTTATGGCCTGAAGGTTTCGATGGTCGTGGTCGATGACGATATCGCCCTGCCCGACCTGCCGCAGGCACGCGGGGTGTCCGGTACCTTGTTCGTGCACAAGATCGCCGGTGCCCTTGCCGAAGACGGCGCCGACCTCGAAACCGTAACAGATGTCGCGACGCAGGTCGTCTCTGACACGGCCTCCATCGGCATGTCGCTCGATACCTGCACGGTGCCCGGCTCCGTCAAGGAGGACCGTATTGCGAAAGGCATGGCGGAACTCGGTCTTGGCATCCACGGCGAGGCCGGTGTGGAACAGGTCGATTTCAGCAATGCCGCCGCGGCGATGGATATGGTTCTGGACAAGCTGCTGCCGCATATGACGGGCAAAACCCACGTGGCGTTGCTGAACAATCTTGGCGGAACCACCCCGCTGGAAATGTCCGTGCTGGCGCATACGCTTGTGACGTCCGGCAAATCAAAGGGGATCACAGCCGTGATTGGCCCGGCGCCGATGATGACGTCGCTGGACATGCATGGGTTTTCTGTATCGGTTCTGCCGCTGACCAGCGGCAACGGGGACGCGCTGAGCCGTGACATTCCATTGGCCGACTGGCCGGCGTTGGTGCCACTCGAAGAGGTTGTGGTCAAACCGCTGCCCGATGGCCTCAGCCCGATCCAGCCCATCCCCTCGGAAAACGTGAGGACCAGACGCGTTATCGAGACCTGTTGCGATCTGCTGATCGCGGCGGAGGCTGACCTGAACGCCCTGGATGCGAAATCGGGTGATGGCGACACCGGCAGTACCCTCTCCACCGCGGCGCGGGCGCTGAAGGGATCAATGGACCGCATGCCACTTGCCGATCTCACGCAGCTCTTTCGGGCCGTGGGCAACGAGTTGAGCCAGACGATGGGCGGGTCTTCCGGGGTCATTCTGGCGATCTTTTTCGGGGCCACCGGGGATGCCTGCGCCAACGGCAAGCCAACCGCCGATGCCCTGTTGACCGGATTGCACCGGATCAGCCAGGTGGGCGGGGCGAAACTGGGTGATCGCACGATGATCGATGCATTGCAGCCCGCGCTGGAAGCCTTGCCGCAGGGCATGGATGCGGCCGCGGCGGCCGCACGCACGGGCGCAGATGGCACGGCCTCCATGGGCCGGGCAAAGGCGGGCCGCGCCTCCTACGTTCCCGAAGAAAACCTGATTGGTCACAATGACCCCGGCGCAGAGGCCGTGGCGCGGCTCTTTGAAGGGCTCGTATCGGCGTTGCAAACTAACTGAAGGACACAATGAAGGTCAGCCGCGACACCCCATTGAACCCCACCGTGAACGACATTGCGCGTGTTGCGCAGGTCAGTCTCGCGACCGTGGACCGCGTGTTGAACGAACGCCCCGGCGTACGCAAGGTGACGGTGGAAAAGGTCAACCGGGCGATCGCACATCTGGGATATGTGCGCGACACCGCGGCGGCCAATCTTGCCCGCGGGCGGATTTACCGGTTCCTGTTCATACTGCCTGCCACGAACAATGAATTCGTCGACCTGCTGCAACAGCAGATCGGTGATCTGTCGCACGGGCTGAAGCGGGAGCGCACCCAGATTTCACACATGCGGGTGCCGGCTTTTGACCCCATGGCACTGGCCGAGGCGATCAATTCGCTTGACCCCGAAACCGTTGACGGCGTTGCGATTTTCGGCCCTGAAACCCCGTCGGTGCGCGACAGTATTTCCAAGCTCAGGCGGCATGGCGTGTCGGTGGTTTCCCTTGTTTCAGACATTCCAAGCTCGGAACGAAACACCTATGTGGGCATCGACAACGTCGCGGCGGGCCGGACAGCCGCACAGCTGATGGGGCGGTTCCTCGGCCCAGTGTCGGGAGAGATACTGGTCCTGACCGGCTCGATGCTGGCCCGCGATCATCTGGAGCGTCGCCTGGGATTTGACGAAGTGATCGCGCGCGACTTTCCCAATCTGGATGTCAAGGCGTCGCTTGAAGGTCGCGATGACCCGGACTTGATCGAAAAGCTGTTGCCGCAGGCCTTCGCCGGTGCCCGAAACGTCATCGGGATTTATTCCTCTGCCGCCGGCAACGCCGGGCTGGTTCGATATCTGGCACGGCATGTCAAACACCCGCCGCCCGTGATCATCGCGCATGAGTTGACGCCGCTGTCGCGCAGGGCATTGTCGGAGGGGTTGTTCGATGCGGTGATCAGCCAGGATTCCGGCCATCTGGTGCGCAGCGCTGTCCGGATCATGCGCGCCAACAACGACAACGTTCCGATCAACCTAGCTCAGGAGCGGATCAGGATCGACGTCTATCTCAAGGAAAATCTGCCGCCTGAAACCGGCGACCAACAGGGAGATCAGGATGAAAACCATTAAGGGACCAGCGCTGTTTCTGGCGCAATTTGCGGGCGATGAAGCGCCGTTTAACTCGTGGGACGCAATCACCCGATGGGCGGCCGATTGTGGGTACAAGGGGGTTCAGGTGCCAAGCTGGGACGGCAGGTTGTTCGATCTGGAAAAGGCCGCCGGCTCGAAAGACTATTGTGACGCATTCAAGGGGCAGGCAGCGGCCAACGGTGTCGAGGTCACGGAACTGTCGACCCATTTGCAGGGACAGTTGGTTGCGGTTCATCCCGCCTATGACGCGGGCTTTGACGGGTTCGCCGATCCGTCGGTTCACGGCAATCCAAAAGCCCGTCAGGAATGGGCCGTCGACCAGGTGATGAAAGCCATCAGTGCCTCTGCCAACATGGGCATCGCGGACCATGTATCCTTTTCCGGCGCGCTGGCATGGCCCTACATGTATCCCTGGCCGCAACGTCCTGCCGGGCTGGTGGAGGCGGCTTTCGACGAACTGGCCAAACGCTGGCGTCCGATCCTTGATCACGCTGAAGAGAAGGGTGTGAACATCTGCTACGAAATCCACCCGGGCGAGGACCTGCACGATGGTGTGACCTTCGAGATGTTCCTGGAGCGCGTCGACAATCATGCGCGCTGCAACATGCTTTATGATCCGTCGCACTTCGTCTTGCAGTGTCTCGATTACCTCGACCACATCGATATTTACAAGGACCGCATCAAGATGTTCCACGTCAAGGATGCGGAGTTCAATCCAACCGGTCGTCAAGGTGTCTATGGCGGCTACCAATCCTGGGTGGATCGGGCCGGACGGTTCCGGTCGCTCGGTGACGGGCAGGTCGATTTCGCCGCGATCTTTTCCAAAATGGCGGCCAACGATTTCGACGGCTGGGCCGTTGTGGAGTGGGAGTGCTGTCTCAAGCACCCCGAAGATGGTGCCCGCGAAGGGGCGGAATTTGTCAAAGATCACATCATCCGAGTCACCGAACGTGCGTTCGATGATTTTGCCGACAGCGGCACGGATGACGCTGCAAATCGCAAAATGCTGGGGATTTAACCGATGAGCAATCGCATTCGCTTGGGTATGGTCGGCGGCGGGAACGACGCCTTTATCGGGGCGGTGCACCGCATCGCGGCACGGCTGGATGATCGCTATGAGCTGGTCGCCGGTGCGCTGTCATCCACACCTGAAAAGGCACGCGCGTCAGGCGCAGCACTGGGCCTGCCCGAAGACCGTACGTACGATGATTTCAAACAGATGGCGATCCGCGAGGCGCGGCTCAAAAACGGGATCGAGGCCGTCGCCATCGTGACCCCCAACCACGTGCACTATGCCGCGGCGCGCGAGTTCCTGAGGCGCGGCATCCACGTCATTTGCGACAAGCCGCTCACCTCGACGATGTCGGACGCGCGGAAGATGTTCAAAGCGGCCGAAGATTCAGAGGCGCTGTTCATTCTGACCCATAACTACACCGGCTATCCGATGGTCCGGCAGGCGCGTGAGATGGTGGCAAACGGGGAACTGGGCACCATCCGTGTGGTTCAGGTCGAATACCCGCAGGACTGGCTGACCAAACACGAGGACTTCAAACAGGCCGCGTGGCGTACCGACCCCGAACGCTCCGGCGCGGGCGGGTCGACCGGCGATATCGGCACGCATGCCCACAACCTCGCATGCTTTGTGACCGGGCTGACAGTCGAAAGTCTCGCGGCGGATTTGCAGGCCTTCGTGTCGGGGCGGCAGCTTGATGACAATGCGCATGTCATGTTGCGCTTCAAAGGTGGCGCGCGGGGGATGTTATGGTCCAGCCAGGTGGCCCCGGGCAACGAGAATGCCTTGCGGATCAGGGTCTATGGCGAAAACGGCGGTCTTGAGTGGGCGCAGGAAAACCCCAATCATCTCTGGCACGCACCCTTCGGAGAACCGAAACGGCTGATCACCCGCAACGGGGCTGGTGCCGGGCATGCCGCCGCGCGGATGAGCCGGGTGCCCCCCGGACACCCTGAGGGGTATCTGGAAGGCTTCGCGAATATTTACAGCGAAGCGGCAGAAGCCATCACCGCTCATCGCACGGGCCAAAAACCCGCATCCGACGTGACCTACCCGACTATTCATGACGGGTTGCGCGGAATGCAGTTCGTGGATGCCTGTGTCCGATCCTCGTCGCGCAACGCCGCATGGGTCAAATTGCCTGAGTAAACCACTTGGTGTTGCTGCATTCGCGTCAACACACTGTTTACATCCGGGCAAATACGGCCCGCTGGATCAAGTGTTCAGCGGGCATCATTCTGAAAAGACTGCACATTCGGCACATCGCAGAGCCCGCATGAACCTCCGCGCGCGCCAAATTGCGAGAATACTTCTAAAATCAGCTTTTTCCTCGAAACATATTGGCAAGATACTTCAGGCATTTTTTGGCTTTGAATCATAGTGAGGCCAGATGTTTGAGACCCAATCCGCAGACCAGCTTGCGGCCCTTTTAGACCACTTTTCGGTACCGATGTTCGCGGCGGAACGCTCGAACGGAGAAGATTTTTTCAAGATAGTCTGCACCAACGAAGCCCATGCGACGGCAACGGGACTTCTGTCAACCAGCCTGCGCGATGTCAGTATTCGCGACATTCTGCCGGAGCCTGAGGCGCTGAACGTCAATGGCAAGTATAGTCAATGCGCCGACCTGCACAGTGACATCCGGTACTTCGAGACACTGACCATGCCGCAGGGTATTCAGCATTGGGATACCTCTATCCAGCATGTGCCGCTGAAATCCGGCGGGGACCGGATCATCGGGACCGCCTTTCAGGTCACCAGCGACCGTTACGCCGATGGTAACCAGATCACCTTCGACAACATCCGGTTCTTTTCCTCTCTCGCTGACATGCAACTGCAGAATCTCGTGTCCATGTTCGAAGCGGCACGCGATCAGGGCCTGTTCAGTGACGATAGTGCCGGGCGTGTCACACGTCTGTGTGGCATTTGCCGCACCGTGCAAAGATCGGTCGAAGATATCAAGGAGGCCGTACAAACGGCAAACCCGGCAAAACCCGTGCCGAAGGAAGCGCATCTGATGGTCAAGTCCAGTGGCCACGGCGATCTGATGCAAGAACTTGGGGGCAGCACGTTGCGCGCGCTGTTTGAAAGCGCACAGGACCAGATCTGATCCGTCACTCAAAGTGTTACGAATTATCACTCAATCAGCATAAATCGTAACATTATGATTGAAACGAATCCCTGCGTGCCATAAGCTCTCCCGAACCTGGAGGGCTTTATGCAGGCATTTATCTGTGACGCGCAACGCACACCGATCGGGCGCTATGGCGGTAGCCTGTCCCCCGTGCGCGCGGACGATCTTGCGGCGGCACCAATCGCTGCACTGATCGCGCGCAACCCGTCGGTCGACTGGTCACGGGTCGATGATGTGATCTATGGCTGCGCAAATCAGGCCGGCGAAGATAATCGCAATGTGGCGCGCATGGCGGCACTTCTCGCCGGTCTGCCCGTCGAGGTGCCGGGGGCCACGATCAACCGGCTTTGCGCATCTGGCATGGATGCGGTCGGGTCTGCTGCACGCGCCATTCGTGCAGGCGATATGGACCTTGCCATCGCTGGCGGTGTGGAAAGCATGAGCCGCGCGCCCTTTGTCATGCCCAAGGCCGAAACCGCTTTTTCACGCGCCAATCAGGTCTATGACACGACCATCGGCTGGCGCTTCGTGAACCCGAAGATGAAAGCTGACCACGGCATCGATTCCATGCCTCAAACGGCGGATAACGTAGCCGAAGATCATCAGGTGAGCCGCGCCGACCAGGATGCTTTTGCCGCGCGCAGCCAGGCCCGCTGGGCCGCCGCCGACGCAGCCGGTGTTTTTGCAGAAGAAATCAGCCCCGTGCTTGTGCCACAGCGCAAGGGTGATCCGGTTGTCGTTGACCGCGATGAACACCCCCGCCCCGATACATCCGCTGAAAAGCTCGGCAAACTGCGTGGGATCAACGGTCCGGACTGCACGGTTACAGCAGGCAACGCCTCCGGCGTGAATGATGGCGCCGCAGCCTTGCTGATCGCCTCCGAACAAGCGACCAGGGATAATGGCCTGACCCCGATGGCACGTATTGTTGCGATGTCGGCGGCGGGCGTCGCCCCGCGGGTAATGGGCATTGGCCCGATCCCGGCGTGTGAAAAAGTGCTGGCTCGCGCGGGCCTGAGCATTGATCAGATGGATGTGATAGAATTGAATGAAGCCTTCTCCTCACAGGGGCTGGCAACACTGCGCGCGCTTGGTGTCCCGGATGACGCGCCGCATGTGAATGCCAACGGCGGCGCCATCGCAATTGGCCACCCCCTGGGCATGTCCGGGGCGCGGCTGGTGATGACAGCCGCCTACCAGCTCAAGCGCACGGGCGGTCGCTTTGCGCTTTGCACGATGTGTGTCGGCGTTGGTCAGGGCGTTGCCCTCATTCTCGAAAGGATCTGAACGATGTATGCACAGATGATCAAATCCACCGGCAAGGGCGTGAAGTCTCTTGACGAGATGGACCCCGAGGAGCGCGCCTTTCAGGAGCGCATCAACGCCGGCGGCAAGATCGAACCCAAGGACTGGATGCCCGAAGGTTACCGCAAGACGCTGATCCGCCAGATTGGCCAGCACGCCCATTCCGAGATCGTCGGCCAATTGCCCGAAGGCAACTGGATCACCCGCGCGCCCACGCTGGAGCGGAAGGCGATCCTGCTTGCCAAGGTGCAGGATGAGGCCGGGCATGGCCTTTATCTGTACTGTGCCGCGGAAACGCTGGGGGTCAGCCGGGATCAGCTGACCCGCGACCTGCTGACAGGCAGAATGAAATACTCCTCCATCTTCAACTATCCGACCCTCACATGGGCCGATATGGGCGCTGTAGGCTGGCTCGTCGATGGGGCCGCGATCATGAACCAGGTGCCGCTGCAGCGCACCTCTTACGGGCCCTATGCCCGCGCCATGGTACGCATCTGCAAAGAGGAATCCTTTCACCAGCGTCAGGGCTTCGACATCATGATGAAGATGGTGAATGGCACGGAAGCGCAACGCAGGATGGCGCAGGATGCGCTCAACCGCTTCTGGTATCCGTCGCTGATGATGTTCGGCCCATCTGATGCAGAATCGGTGCATTCTGCACAATCCATGGCATGGAAGATCAAGATGAACACCAATGACGAACTGCGTCAGAAGTTCGTGGACCAGACCGTGCCGCAGGCGGAATACCTTGGCCTGACTGTCCCCGATGAGCACCTGAAATGGAACGAGACGCGGGGGCATTACGACTTCTCGGAACCCGACTGGGATGAGTTCTTTGACGTTCTGCAAGGTAACGGCCCCTGTTCGACCGATCGGATGGAAGCCCGTAACATGGCGTGGGACGAGGGCCGTTGGGTGCGCGAGGGGCTTCTGGCGCACGCGGAAAAGAAACGCGCACGCAAAATGGCAGCGGAGTAATTGATATGAGCAGCCCCGAATCCGGATCCTACGATGCCACCGAGGCAGCCCCCCATGGCAAACCCCGCGCTACCGAATGGCCCCTATGGGAGGTCTTTATCCGCGGGCAGCATGGCCTCAGCCACCGGCACGTGGGGTCGCTGCATGCCGCCGATGCCGAAAGCGCCATCAAGAATGCACGCGACGTCTATACCCGCCGCAACGAAGGTCTCAGCATCTGGGTGGTCGAAGCCAGCGCCATCGCCGCGTCATCGCCGGAAGAGAAAGGCCCGCTGTACGAGCCATCGAATGACAAGGTTTACCGCCACCCGACGTTCTTCGACATCCCTGACGAAGTAGGTGCAATGTGAGCGATCCGCTTTTCGAATTTCTGTGCCGGATGGGCGACAACACGCTGGTGCTGGGCCATCGCGTGTCGGAATGGTGCGGCGTGGCCCCGGTGCTCGAAGAAGACATCGCGCTGGCCAATACCGCGCTTGACCTGATCGGCCAGACAACGCTCTGGCTGAACCTCGCGGGCGAGGTCGAGGGCAAGGGCCGTGACGCCGATGCGCTCGCCTTTCGCCGCGATGTCTGGGATTTTCATAACGTGCTGCTGGTCGAACAGCCCAATGGCGATTTTGGCCAGACGATCATGCGGCAGTTCCTGTTTGACGCCTGGCACAGGGGCTATCTGACCGCCTTGACAGGCAGCAGCCACACGCAGGTGGCCGCGATTGCCGAAAAATCACTCAAGGAAGTCACCTACCACCTTGAACGCACAACAGATACGGTGATCGGCCTTGGCGACGGAACCGAAGAAAGCCACAAAAGGATGCAAAGCGCCCTTGACAGGCTCTATCCCTACATCGGCGAGATGTTTTTCAAGGATGCCGTCGATGAGGCGATGATATCCGAGGGGATTGCCCCTGATCCGACATCCCTCCGCGCGGCATTTGACAGCTTGCTGGACGAGGTCCTCGCCAAGGCAACGCTCACCCGACCTGACGGCACATTTGCCCATAAGGGCGGTAAATCCGGCCAACGCCACTCAGAACACCTTGGACACATCCTGGCGCAGATGCAGTGGCTGCAACGCGCCTATCCGGACGCAACATGGTAACCGACAAACCCGATGAAAAAACGATCTGGCAATGGCTGGACGCCGTACCGGATCCTGAGATCCCGGTCATCAGCCTGATCGACCTTGGGATCATCCGTGATGTTCAGTGGCGAGACGATACGCTCGAGGTGACGGTGACCCCGACCTATTCGGGTTGTCCTGCAACACGGATCATCAACCTTGATATCGAGACCGCACTCCGGAGCCACGGCGTTGAAAAGATCGCCCTTAAGACACAACTGTCTCCGGCCTGGACAACCGACTGGCTGACCGAACGTGGCAGAAAGCGGCTTGAAGAATATGGCATAGCGCCGCCGCAACCGGCGGGCGGACCAAGTCACTGCCCGCTTTGCAAGTCCGACCGGGTGGAGCGGATCAGCCAGTTCGGCTCGACCCCCTGCAAGGCGCAATGGCGCTGTCAGGAATGCCTGGAACCCTTCGATTACTTCAAGTGCATCTGAGAGATATGGCCCAGTTTCACCCCCTTACCGTGACCGATATTCACCACACCATTCGTGATGCTGTGGTGCTCACGCTGAAACCCGAAAACCCGGAAATCTTCGATTTCAAGCAAGGGCAGTACCTGACCTTCAAGCGCGACTTCGACGGGACGGAACTGCGGCGCAACTATTCGATCTGCGCGGGTCTTGACGACGGCGTGTTGCGGGTGGGCATCAAACGCGTGGACGGCGGCGCCTTTTCGACCTTTGCCAATACAAATCTCAAAGTCGGCGATACCCTGCAGGCAATGCCGCCATCGGGCACGTTTTTCACCGAGTTAGAGCCTGACCAGGCGAAATCCTACCTCGGCTTTGCCGGTGGGTCGGGTATCACCCCGGTGCTGTCGATCCTGAAAACCGTGCTGGCGCGAGAACCGCGCGCCACCTTCACGCTGGTTTATGCCAACCGTGCGGTTAACACGATCATGTTTCGCGAAGAGCTTGAAGATCTGAAAAACCGCTACATGGGGCGATTGACCATCATTCACGTTCTGGAATCGGGACAGGATATGGAGTTGTTCACGGGCCGTGTGGATCAGGAAAAGTGCGAGAACCTGTTCAAACACTGGATCGATGTGACGTCGGTCACTACAGCGTTCATCTGCGGACCCGAACCCATGATGCTGGCCATCGCGGATAGTCTCAAGACACACGGATTAGAGCCTGATCAGATCAAGTTCGAGCTCTTTACCGAAAGCCAGCAGGGCCGCCTGGCCAAACAGGCACTTGCGGCGCGCGCTGCGGATCAAGCGGGCACCGAGGCGCAGGTCACCGTCGAAGGTGTCACCCGCACGTTCACCATGCCCAAGGATCAATCCATATTGGAGGCCGCGCTCGACAACGCCCTGGACGCACCCTTTGCCTGCAAGGCAGGCGTGTGTTCGACCTGCAAGGCTCGGGTGCTGGAGGGCGAATACGAAATGCTCAGCAATCATGCCCTGGAAGACTACGAGGTCGAGCAAGGCCTTGTGCTGACCTGTCAGTGCTATCCGCTGAGTGATAAAATCGTCGTCGAATACGACACCCACTGAGGATCTCAAATGCCCAAGGATCAGAACCTGCGCGATGTCATGAGCTTTGCCGCCGGGCAATGGATCGGCCCGGGCGAAGGCGCGCGGTCCATTGCAAGCGCCATCACGGGCGAGGCCATCGCAACCGCCGGCAATGACGCGCTGGATGTGCAGGCAATGCTTGGTTTTGCTCGCGATACCGGTGGACCAAACCTGCGCAAACTCACCTTCCACGACCGCGCGCGCATGCTCAAGGCGCTCGCGCTTTACCTCAAAGAGCATCGCCAGCCGCTTTATGATCTCAGCTTCGACACGGGAGCCACGCAGTCCGATCACATGATCGACGTGGATGGCGGTATCGGTACGATGCTGGTGTTCGCGTCCAAGGGCAGGCGCGAAATGCCGGACGGGCATGTCTACCTTGATGGCCCGGTGGAACAGCTGGGACGTGACGGGCAATTCATGGGTCGTCACATCGCCACCCCGCTACTGGGCGTCGCCGTTCATATCAACGCGTTCAACTTTCCTGTCTGGGGCATGTTGGAAAAACTGGCGCCGACGATTCTGGCCGGTGTGCCGGCTATCGTGAAACCCGCAACAACAACCTGCTATGTCACCGAGGCCTGTGTGCGGATCATGCTGGAAAGCGGCCTGTTGCCTGCGGGGGCTTTGCAGTTGGTGACCGGCGGTATCGGCGATATGCTCGACCATCTCGATTGCCAGGATGCAGTCAGCTTTACCGGGTCAGCCGCCACGGCGCTGAAATTGCGTGCCAATCCCTTGTTGCTCGAACGCTCAACCCGTTTCACAGCGGAGCAGGACAGCCTCAACGCCTCCATTCTGGGACCTGATGCAGGACCCGGGACACCGGAGTTTGACCTTTTCATCAAGGAAGTTCACCGCGAGATGACGGCCAAGGCGGGGCAGAAATGCACCGCCATTCGGCGCATTATCGTGCCACAACCGCATGTTGATGCCGCCATTTCGGCGATATCGGAACGGCTGTCCGCCACGCGGTTGGGTGACCCGCGGTTGGATACCACACGTATGGGCGCGCTCGTTTCGCGCGGGCAAAAACGTGATGTTCTGGACAAGGTCGACCGGATCGCAGACGAGGCAGAAAGGGTCTTCGGTGACCCGGATGATTTCGCCGTCGACGGCGCGGACCGGGACAAGGGCGCCTTCCTGCCGCCGATATTGTTTCATTGCGCAAACCCCGACAGCGCCCAACGGGTGCACGACACCGAAGCGTTTGGCCCGGTCTCTACCGTTATGGGCTATCGCGACATCGATCATGCGATCCAACTGCTCAATCGCGGCAAGGGATCGCTTGTCGCCTCGGTGATCACCAATGATCGCGAGGTGGCCCGCGACATCACTGTCGGGTCTGCGGCATTTCACGGCAGGCTTTATTTCAATAACCGGTCATCGATGAAAGAGGCCACCGGCCACGGAGCGCCCCTGCCCCATATGGTACACGGCGGGCCGGGCCGCGCGGGTGGCGGCGAAGAGCTCGGGGGCATACGGGGCGTGATGCACTACATGCAACGCACAGCGGTTCAGGGCAGCCCGGATATCTTGACGGCGATCGGCGGCCAGTGGATCAAGGGCGCCGAGGAAATTACCGACAAACCTCACCCGTTCACGCGCGCCTTTAACGACCTGCAGATCGGTGACACGCTGTATGCCGGGCTCCGCACCATCACCCTGGAAGATATCGAGACCTTCGCACATTTTACCGGCGACACGTTTTACGCGCATATGGACGATGCGGCCGCTGCCGCAAATCCATTCTTTCCCGGACGTGTCGCGCATGGCTACCTGCTGTTGAGCTTTGCGGCTGGCATGTTTGTCCAACCCGACCCCGGTCCGGTCCTTGCCAATACAGGCCTCGACACTCTGCGCTTCATGGCACCGGTGGAGCCGGGGGACAGTGTCAGTGTCCGGTTGACCGTAAAGGCAAAGACGCCGCGCAACGACGACTACGGAGAAATACGCTGGCACGTGACATTGACCAACCAGAAAGAGGCAGCCGTTGCGGAATATGAACTGCTGACCATGAATGCCTTCTGAAGAAGTGAAGGGTTTTGCCAGCGCCCTCACCGATCTGGGGGGTCAGCGCGTCTGGTCGCTGCTTGTCAGCGTGTTTGGCGATTTGTCTCAGGCTGAAGGAGCCGGCATAGACGGACCTGTACTCTCGGCGATCATGACGGCTATGGATGTGCGCGCGGAAGCCACCCGCGTCGCGCTGCATCGCCTGCGCAACGATGGGTGGATCGTATCGCAGAAATCCGGTCGTACCAGCCGACACAGCCTGACACCGCATGGCCGGGCAGAAACCATCGCCGCGACCCGGCGTATTTACGCAAGCCCCGGCGACATGCCCACGGACTGGCAGATTGTCGTGACCCAAAGCGCCGAGCCCGATCAGCGTGACGACATGGTGACACGCGGCTTTTCACTGCTTCTGACACGGGTATTCATCGGGGCGGAGGACGCCATCCCGCCCCAAGGGGCACTGGCCCTCAGGGGCCGCAACGTTCCTGAATGGCTTAAGATGCAGCTGTCGCCTGAGGGGCTGAAGACCGATTACGACAACCTTCACGAGATCCTGCAGGAAATAGACCTGTGCCTTCCGGACGGAACACAGCTTGCACCGCTGGACGTGGCAATTCTCCGCTGCCTGATCGTACATAACTGGCGGCGGCTTGTGCTCAAGCACCCGGACCTTCCCGCTGCACTTTACACCGAGGGCTGGCGCGAACATGACTGCCGGGCGCTTGTCTGCAAGCTCCTGCGTCGGTTTCCAAGACCCGATCTGGCGGAGATTTCGAAGTAACCTCGTGCTTCCACAAGCCAAGAAGGCAGGATATAGGGTGTGCATGACTCATTCCGTTTACAAAAATGACCTGCCCGACGGTCTCGAACTGGGCCGTGTCGTCGCAATCGATTGCGAAACCATGGGCCTCAATCCGCATCGCGACCGACTGTGCGTCGTGCAGCTTTCAGGCGGGGACGGCAATGCCCATCTGGTGCAGATCGCGCAAGGCCAGACGGAGGCACGGAACCTCTGCGCCCTGCTGGAGAATCAGGACGTTTTGAAGCTCTTTCACTTCGGACGTTTCGACATTGCAGCGATGCTGAACAGCTTCGGCGCAACGGCGTCTCCCGTTTACTGCACCAAGATCGCGAGCCGGCTGGTGCGCACCTACACAGATCGCCACGGTCTGGCAAAACTGTTGCAGGAAATGCTGAACATCGACATTTCCAAGCAACAGCAGTCCAGCGATTGGGGGGCCGAAGATCTGACCGAGGCGCAAGTCGAATATGCCGCGTCAGACGTGCTGTACCTGCATGCCCTGCGGGATGCGCTCAACGTCATGCTGGAGCGGGAAGGTCGGATGGACATCGCACAGGCCTGTTTCGACTTTTTGCCCATGCGTGCACGCCTCGATCTGGAAGGCTGGCCTGACACGGATATCTTTGCACATTCATGAGCACACCTTTCCTTGATACGGCAAGACGCGTTATCCGCACCGAAGCGGACGCATTGACCACGCTGGCCGATCGGCTCGACGGACGCTTCCGTGACGCGATTGATTTGCTGCTGAACAGCAAGGGGAGGGTCATTGTCACCGGGATCGGAAAGTCCGGTCACATTGCCCGCAAGATTGCGGCAACGATGGCAAGCACCGGCACTCCGGCGCAATTCGTGCATCCGGCCGAGGCCAGCCACGGCGATCTGGGCATGATCACCAGCGCCGATGTTGTGCTGGCGATTTCGAATTCCGGCGAAGCGCCCGAACTTGCCAATCTGGTTGCCTACGCACGGCGCTTTGACATTCCCCTGCTGGGCATTACCAGCGTCGAAGGCTCCAGCCTCGGACGGGAATGCGACGTCGTGCTGTTGCTGCCCAAACTGGGCGAGGCCTGTGGCACCGGCGTTGTGCCATCCTCCTCCACCACAATGACCCTTGCCCTCGGGGACGCTCTGGCCATTGCGCTTATGGAACACCGCGCATTCACCCCGGAGAACTTTCGCGACTTCCATCCCGGCGGCAAACTGGGCGCGCAGTTGAGCCGGGTCTCCGACCTCATGCACACGGGCGACGAACTGCCATTGGTGACCCCGACAACGCCGATGTCCGAAGCGCTGATAGAGATCAGCCAAAAGGGTTTCGGTGTGGTGGGCGTGACCGACGCTGCAGGCCACCTCGCGGGGATCATCACAGATGGTGACTTGCGGCGCCACATGGAGGGGCTTCTGGCCCTGCGCGCACAGGATGTCATGACCGCCTCCCCCGTCACCATCGAACCGGGCGCATTGGCTGAAAAAGCGGTCGCGATGATGCAGGGGCGTCAGATCACCAGCCTGTTCGTCGTCGCGACGGACGGTCCGCCGATCCCGCAGGGTCTGATCCGCATTCATGACTGTCTGCGCGTCGGACTGGGCTGAGCGCCGATGCAGGGAGATCGTTACTCACGCATGGTGGCATGGCTCAAGGTGGCTCTGCCGCTTGCCGCTCTGGGCCTCCTGTCTACCCTGTTTCTGCTGGCACGGGTGGTCGACCCGACCAGCTCGATCCCTTTTGCCGATACCGAGGTTCAGGACCGCTTGCTGAACCAGAAGGTCTCGGGCCCCTATTACTCGGGCACAACAGCAAACGGCGACCTGATCGCCTTTGTGGCCGAAACCGCAAGCTCACCCAACAGCATGGCGGGGCCCACAACGGCAAAAGATGTCTTCGTGAAGGTCGACATGGCCAATGGCACGCGCCTGACCGTGACCTCGAAAGAAGCCACCATCGATCTCGCAAACGACACTTCGGACTTGACGGGCAATGTGGTCATCACCACGTCACAGGGATACCAGATAACCAGCGAAGCATTGACCGCACGCATTTCCGCCCTCGACATCAGGTCACCCGATACCGTGCTTGCCACGACGCCTGGCGGCGATCTGATCGCGGGTCAAATGCACCTGATGTCACCCGAACCGAACGCGCCGGCCCAATTGTTTTTCACAAACGGCGTGAAACTGATATATCAGCCCAAACAGGTGAAAGACTGACGCGTGAAATTGTTAAAACTAATGACCCTCCCCTTGATAATTCTGGCGACGGCTCCCGCGCTCATGGCGCAAGGGACGCAGGTCGCATTCGGGGCCTTGCAACAAGACAAAAGCCTGCCCGTCGAGGTCACGGCTGACAATCTGTCGGTCGATCAAGCCACCGGAACCGCCGTTTTCACAGGAAATGTGGTAGTTGGTCAGGGAGAGATGCGGCTTTCCGCGAAACGCGTGCTGGTTGTCTACCGTGAAGAAACCGATGGGATCGAAAGCATGGAGGCAACGGGCGACGTGCTGCTTGTTTCTGGTCCTGACGCGGCCGAATCAGAGAAGGCCAACTACAATATCGATGATGGCACGATCGTGATGACGGGCAATGTCCTGCTGACCCAAGGGCCATCGGCACTGACGGCGGATCGCATGACGGTTCAGCTTGAAAGCGGCACCGCGCAAATGTCCGGCTCGGTCAAAACGATCCTTCAAACGGGCGACAACTGATGGCCCGACCCGTCCTGACGGTTGCCGATGGGTCTGCCGGGCTCCATGTGGAGCACCTGCGCAAATCCTACCGCAAGAAGACAGTCATTCGCGATTTCTCGATGTATCTGGAAAAGGGCGAAGTTGTTGCGCTTCTGGGGCCTAACGGGTCGGGTAAAACCACGACGTTCTACGCCGTAGCGGGGCTGGTTATTCCCGAGGGCGGCACGGTACGCATCGACGGTCAGGACGTCACGCAGCTGCCGATGTACCGCCGTGCGCGCCTCGGCATCGGCTACCTGCCGCAGGAGATGAGCATCTTCCGCGGCTTGTCGGTTCAGGACAATATCAGCGCCATTCTCGACATCCGTGAGCCCGACCGCCACAAGCGTCGCGAACGGCTTGAGGAACTGCTAAGCGAGTTTTCCATCGAGCACCTGCGCCGCGCGCCCGCCCTCGCATTGTCGGGGGGAGAGCGGCGCCGGGTCGAAATCGCGCGATGCCTTGCCGCCAATCCAAAATACCTGCTGCTCGATGAACCTTTCGCGGGAGTCGACCCGATTTCTGTCGGCGACATCCGGCACTTAGTCGCAGACTTGAAGAAACGCGGAATCGGTGTCCTGATCACGGATCACAACGTCCGCGAGACGCTGGAAATCGTTGATCGCGCTTACATTCTGCACGAAGGACGGGTGCTCATGTCGGGAACGCCGGACGAGGTTGTGCAAAACGAAAACGTGCGTCGTGTCTACCTTGGCGACAACTTCAAAATCTCCTGATCAGCGCGCGCGAATGTTAACCATTTTTCTGCTCATTCAGCCCGCTTTTGTTTGACTCTGGTGTCGGTTATCGGGCTCAATAAGCGTATGGCACTTACCAGTTCCTGTCTGTCCGCGCATCGGCCTGCTTGTCAGGGCCCGTTCGGCAATAACCAAATGGAACGCCATTTTCCGTGATCCTTCGGCTTGTGTTGCAGGCGCTCATGCGTCCGCGAAATGGCTGTGGGATCGACCATCTTAAGGAGAGACCATGCGGTATCAAATCAGCGGCAAACAGATCGACATTGGCGAGGCCCTGCAAATCCACGTGCAACAGGAATTGGGCGAAGCGGTAAAAAAATATGCCGAACGCCCGACTGAAGCGGTTGTGGTGTTCTCCAAGTCAGGTCACGAGTTTGTCTGCGAAACGACGGTACACTTGTCTACTGGCTTGACCGCACAGGCAAAAGCGCATCAGACGGAGATCTATGCCGCATTTGATACATGCTGCGACAAGATGGAAAAACAGCTGCGGCGATACAAGCGCAGGTTGAAAGATCATCACAAAGATCGGGTAGAACCGGTTGAAATCTACGGTGCGTCCTCCTATATCCTCGCATCAGACGCCGACTCAGAATCGCAGGAGCCAGAGACGCTGCAACCGATCATCGTCGCCGAAATGGAAACAAAGATACCATCTTTGTCTGTCGGTGAAGCGGTGATGCAAATGGAGCTCGCTGGTGCCCCGGTTTTGGTCTTTAGAAACGAAGGCAAAGAGGGTTTGAATGTCGTTTACCGTCGCGACGACGGGAATATTGGCTGGATCGACCCGCAATAGGATGTCCGAGAGGCAAAGTCGCCTCAATAAAAGTGCGAGCATTATGGATTTTGACAAACTCCTCAAGCCTGAGGCAGTGAAGGTTTTGACTTCCGCTTCCAGCAAGAAACGTCTCATGCAGGAGCTTAGCGATCTAGCAGAACACGCGTACGACCTCAGCGCGGGGTCCGTTCTTGATGCGCTGTTGGAGCGGGAGGCGCTGGGACCGACAGGCGTGGGACATGGTGTTGCCTTGCCGCATGCGCGGCTGGACGGGTTGGACGAAGTTGTTGGTGCATTTGTCCTGCTGGACAAACCGATTGACTTCAATTCCGTAGATCGTCAGCCCGTCGATATCGCCTTTGCCCTGTTCGCGCCGGAAGATGCGGGTGTCGAACATCTCAAGGCGCTTGCCCTGGTGTCTCGCACGCTGCGCGACACCAGCATTTGCAGCAAGCTCAGAGCGAACCCGAACCCGGCAACACTGCACACGATCCTGACATCTGCCCAGTCGGAACAAGCCGCCTAGCGCCTTAACTCCAGCGCTCAAATCCGAACATCATGTAGTCACGCTGGTAGGCCTGCGCGACGGCATGCTCAATCTCCTCGTCATAAACATCCTTCAGGGCGAATGGCGTGTCCTTGGCGCTGAACGTGATCGCAGGTGGCGCAGAAACCCCCAACCGGGCTGCCACCGCGGGCAAGTCCTCCTGCATCTCACTTTCACGAATGACAAGGTCCGGCAGGGCGAATTGCGCAAATCCCTGGAGCGCCTGCGCCTGGGTGCACCATGCGGCGTCCACCCTGATCGAGGTCTGCCCGGTCAGGTTTTCCCTGAGGAACCCAAGAAAAGTCAGAAAAGCCGCCTTGTGCCGGTCCAGATCATAGGTGTCATCAACCCCAGCTTCCGGAACCCCCAGACCGTAGCGCTTGATCAATGTGTGCCGGATGGCCTCGTACACCCGCGGACCCTGGCCCAGAATGAAGCTGCAGAAAACATGGTGCGCCCGGGCCACCGGATGGCGCAAAACAGTGAAAGTTCTTTGCCCTTTATGCCGACGCTTCCACTGGCGAAGATCCTTTTGCGACATGCCTGTGATCAGATCGTCCCGCGCCACACCGTCCAGCGCTGCCATCCACTCAGTCACAGGGTCGACCGGCCCGCCCTTGAGGGGCAGGTACAACAGGCCAGTGTTGGCGCAGGCGACATAGCTCGGTACGGCTGCGAGGCGACGTGGCTCGAAATTCGGCGTGCGCGTCAGGTTGAAGCGGTCCAGCTTGGACAGCGCGGTTTCCATCTCCGCAAAGTTGCTTACCTTGCTGGCGAGAGGCGCCGGATTTTGCACCTTGAGACTGCTGTCGAGCTTTTCCAATCGCCCGGGCACCCCAAGATATGCAGCCAAACCATTTATCATATCCTTTGACTGCAAATCTTCGTAGGAGATGTAGAACGCCGTTTGGCCACTGGCCTGCAACCGGTTGTGAAGCTTGAGCTGGAAATTCTGCAATGCTTCCAGATAATCCGCGAAGTCGGTTGCGTCAAAAACGGCCCGCGCGGCCTTGCGCCGTTTCACATCAGTAAGTTTCCACTGACCGGTCGTGCGTGCGATTTTCCAGCTGACGTAACTTTCTGCCGGATTGCGTGTCAGGATGGTCTTGGCGCAGTTTGTATCGTCGAGGATCGCGTCCAGGACCCGGGGATCGTGGTCGTGAAAGTACCGAAAGCCCGACAGGTTCGTCCCCCGAGACCTCAGCCTATCCAGCAGCTCGTGCGGTCGGCGGTCGCGCTCCGCAAGAGTGATACCCAGCAATTCCTGGCGGTCGGGGTAGCCAATGAAATGCGGGTTGAAGGCCTCACCGTGGCAGCTAACGCCCTCTATCGCATTCAGGTTGGTTTCCAAAAAGTTTGATCCCGTACGCATCTCGGCAAAGATCACGAATGAATCGAAAGACGAGGTCATGGATCAGCGCACCAGATAGGGTTTGCTGGCTTTGTCCGGCGTTCCCACCGTGCCCATTTGCTCCACCGGGAAATCGCCCATGAGATACGGATGCATTCCCTGATTTTTGAGGTTCTGCAAAAATTGACCGAAGCCCTTCAGGTTGACCATCCGTGGGACCTCGGACAGCCGACGGGGGGCCGACGGGCCGATCTCGTCCAGAATGCCCTGTAACGGTTCCATCGGCGCTTCGATGAATTCCGCCATGGTCCAGATGCGCACCCGCGCTTTGACCCAGGTGGATCGCAGCACGTCGAGGTGCTCACTTTCGGTTTTCTGCAATTGCGCTGCAAGCCGGCGCAAATCCATGAAATTCGCATTGGACCGGAAAAGCGGGACAGCCCATGCGCCACTGATGACCGAAACCTGTGCATTGGGGTCTTTTGCTACACGCCAGTTGATTGCCTGATTGTCGCCGGGTCCAAATTGAAAGCACTGCCGCTCGCCCCGCGTATTCCAGATCAGGTTTGTCAGGAAGGCATGGGGGTTGTAGTCGCGCAAGGTCGCGCTGCTGCTCAACGCCCCGTTCATGGCGGTGTGACCTTCTGCGAAATGTGCCCCGTCCGGCGCGAACAGGTGCCCGTGCACGCGCGCACCCGTGGACTTCGCAAGCCAGGGTTCGAAATTCTCGAACAGCTCGGCAAATCCCTGAAACATCGAATAGGGCGCGGCCGTCACACCGTTTTCCCAATCTTCGCGGGGGTGCCGGCTTTGCATGTAAAGACCCGCACGCCCCCGCGTCCGGCGCTCCACCGCCTTGGCAAAAATCCGGTCGATCTTGCCCGGGTTAGGTTCGGTTTTCTTCATGGCACCCGCCACATCGGTCAGGAATGCATCATACAACCGGTTGGCATGTGGCCAGATCTTCCGCGCCACGAAACAGTCTGATCGCCGCAGCAGTTGCAGATGATCATCGTAAAAGATGTGCGGTTTACCCTGATAATCGAATTTCGAGAGGGTCAGCGACCGGCTTTCGATGTTGATCGCATATTGCCGTGCCAGCGTCTGGAAATAACTCTCATCGGGGATCCATACGCGCCGGAAGTACCGGTCATATTCATCACGCGCCGGATCCTGCAATATAGCGGAAAGCGTCTGGCGGGTCAGGCACCACCATTGCGACCCCATGTGCGGTACCAGCCCACCGGGCACCTTGCGTTTGACCCGCAGCGCGCGTTGTATGGCGACATACCGGTCGAACAGGTAACGCCGCCGTTTCCACGGGAAGGGAAACCGCAGGGTAAACCGCTCCGCATCAAGCCCGCCCACCGTCCACGGCACGTCCGAGGTCGTGGCGCTTTCGATGAAATCAGTTTGCGGCCGCTCGGCGAGATAGTCGATCAGTTCCTCTACCGGGCGCAGCGGCAGGCAGGAGCCCGAGGCCAGGTAGACATGGCGCACTTGCGGAAACTCCGCCAGCATCCTCTCGGATGCCGTCTGCGTGGCTGCCACGATGCCCCACGTGCCCCATTCACATCGAAACCGCTTGGAGAAAGTTATGTCCGGCACATCGGACAGCCCGGCCACGAAAGCGTCGTAGGTTTTGCGGGCCACGCTTTTGTCGACATGGATCACAACGGGGCATCCGGCAGCCGACCAGTGGCGCACCACCTGCTCCGCCCGACCCAGCGCCGTGTGCACCAGCATGACGATGCCGACACTCACGCCCAGTTCCCCTTGGACATCAGGCCCAGTATTTCAAGCTGCCGCCAGTTGATGTATTTTTCCGACCACTTGCACCAAAGCTGCGGATCATCCGCAAGGCTCGTTGCATAGGCCCTGTATTCGTAGGATTCCGCGTAATGCTGTTGGCGGCCGATTTCTTCGCTCGCCTTATCCGCGAAGGTATCGAGGAACTTGGCGTGCAGCAGAACGCCCGATGCCTTCTCCCCACCCCATTCATCGTAGACGAGGTTCAATCCGCGCGGCAGAAGCATGTGCGTGGAATTCACATAAGCATACCGCCGGTCCCATTTGACGAGCGGGATCTTGTTCAGCGCCGGTGCCCGTTCGGGTTCTTCGGGGAAAAAGACCCGGCTGCGCGGACCGCCCTGTATCCACAAGTTGCCGTAGAGATGGTTACGCGAAATCGTGTAGTTGCCGCTGTCGAACCAGCACGCGATGTCGATGGGGTCCTGGCCGGGCAGATAGGGTTGTTCCTCCAACCGGCCCTTTGGATACATGTCGAGCAGCATTGCCGAAAACGCCCGGATCGAGCAACTGTCCAGCCAGTCGGTCAGCGCGCGCAGCGGCCGGGTATCGCAAAACGGATAGAGCAGGAATTCATCGGGGTCGACCACAACGCACCAGTGACCGTCCGCGTATTTGCCCTGCAGGTAGTTCAGCCAGTCAACGCCGTAGCGTGACTTCTTGTAGCTTCCCCTTGTCCGCCACAGCGATACATCCGGTTGATCCGCAAGATAGTCTGCGGTGCCGTCCGTGCTGTCATTATCCACGATGAAGAAATGGGTCACACCCATATCACGATAGTAGTCGAGAAAATATGGAAGGCGCACTTTCTCGTTGCGCTGGGTGGAGAACAGCAGGATTTCGCCTTCGCCAATCTGCGCCGTCCGGTCCACAACCCGGCGTAACTCAAGGCTCTTGCGGCGGGCACGAATTCGCAGACGCTTTCGCGCCAGACGCATCCGGTAGGATCCCAGAACACCCAAGCTTCAGCCCTTCTTCGCCGCCTCTTCCGCGGGTTGTTTCCAGGCAGTTTGCCGGCGTCTCCCCACGTCGATTTGTGTGCCGCTTATGTTAATTCGCGACTTGTTGACATTTTATTGCCTAAAAAGCGATTTTTCGCAATGTTTTATAGCATTGTGCACGGATCGGCGACAGAACGTGACATCACCAGCTTCCCCGCGACATCAACCGAAGATCGACCAGCTGTTGCCATCCTCTGTAGGCGATTGACTGTTCATCCCATAAATCAGGATTTTCAGCTAGCGCATGATAGTATGTGTCGTATTGTTCCGAGTTGGAAAAATGCTGCTGTCGTGACTGTTCTTCGCGCGCCCGATCCGACACGCCTGGCAAGAATTTGGTATGCAGCAATACGCCTGAAACCTTCTCCCGTCCTGGCGCGTCGTAAATCCTGTTCAACCGCCGCGGCAGCGCATTATGGGTCGAATTTACAAAGACATAGCGCCTGTTCCATTTCACCAGCGGGATTTTGTTCAAGGTCGGTGCACGGCGGGGTTCGTCCGCGAAAAAGCAGCGCGCCCGCGCACCGCCCTGTAGCCAAAGGTTATCCATCTTGGGTTGCCGTTGGGCCCAGTAACCATAGCCGTCAAACCAGTTCAGAACGTCACAGGGGTTTTGTCCGGGAGTGTATCGCTGCGCATCCGGGGATCCCTTCGGATACAGATCCAGCATCGTGGCGCCCATCATCTCCTGCCCCTGCTGCTCCAGCCACGCGGTGAGATGCGGCAATGGCCTGCTGTCATGGTCGGGGTACACCAGCAGTTCGTCCGCATCGACAGTGATGGTCCAATGCCCATGGCCATGACGGATCAGCAACCACATCAGCCAATCCATGCCAAAGCGCGCATCCTTATACCCGGCTGTTGTGTGCCAAAACGAAACATCCGGGGCAGCGGTCAGCACGGCGGCGGTATCATCCGTGCTGTCATTGTCGACAATCAAAAAATGGGACACGCCCAACCGGCGGTAATGCTCCAGGAAATACGGAAGCCTGATGGCCTCGTTACGGACAGTTGCAAACAAAAGGATGTCACCCGGGGCAATCTCTGCCGTGAGGTCCTTGATCCGGTTTAACTGGTGGCGGCTCCGAAAACCGCGCCACAGCAGTCTTCGGCGTCTGAGCCGAAGCTTGTATCTGGTCCAAAGGCCAAGCCGTGCCATCATGGGTCCTTTCTGCCCCGGACCGGGTGGATGCGTGTTACAGGTGCACCCTACTTGTCATAATGGCCGTTTTGATGCCAGCGCCAGGCATCGGTGATCATGGAGCGCATGGTTGAGCGCGTCGGCGTCCAGCCAAGCTCGCTCTCTGCCCGGGTGGAGCCGGAGACCAGCTTCGTACAGTCGCCGGCACGACGCGGACCTTCTGAATAGGGCACCTCGCGGTTGGTGACTTCACGCGAGTGATCCATGACTTCACGCACCGAGAATCCGCTCCCGGTGCCAAGGTTGAACACCCGGCTGCCTTTTCCGTCCTGCAGCCATTTCAATCCCAGCACATGCGCATCCACCAGATCGCAGACATGCACATAGTCACGTATGCAGGTGCCATCGGGCGTGGGATAATCCGTGCCATGGATCGTCAAAGCATCACGCTTTCCGTCAATCGCGTCCAGCAGAACCGGGATCAGATGCGTCTCTGGCCGGTGAAATTCGCCTACTTCGCCTTCAGGGTCGGCCCCTGCCACGTTGAAGTAGCGGAAGATGACATGGTGCAACCCATGTGCCGGTTCAAAGTCGCGCAGAATGTCCTCTATCGCGCGTTTGGATGCTCCGTAGGCGTTAATCGGGTGCTGTGCTGACTGTTCATCCAGCACCACGTTGTCCTGATCGCCATAGGTTGCGCAGGTGGAGGAAAAGACGAAATTCAGACATTTCGCTGCAACCGCGGCCTCGATCAGGGTCAGCGAGCCGCTGACGTTGTTGCGCCAATAGGCACCGGGATCCTGCATGCTCTCGCCCACTTGGCTGAGAGCGGCGAAATGCATGACCGCGACGGGTTCATATTGTGCGAAAACCTGATCAAGCCGTTCCCGGTCCAGCAGGTCGCCGCGTTCGAAAGGGCCAAACTTGACCGCCTGTTCCCAGCCTGTGATCAGGTTGTCGTAGGTGACCGGCGTAAACCCGGCTGCCTTCAACGCTTTGCAGGCGTGCGAGCCGATATAGCCTGCGCCGCCCGTGACCAGTACATTACTCACATTGCTGTCCTAATCTTCGACTATTCCGCAGCTTTGCCCATGCTTACAACATCGTGCAGATAGGACGAAAGGTCATCGCGCAATTCTTCGCGATCCAGCCCAAAGGCAACCGTGGCCTGCAGGAAGCCCGACTTGGAACCACAATCGAAACGCTGGCCTCGGAAGCGATAGCCATAGACGCCGTTCTTGTTGTCGATCTCTGCGGCAATGGCGTCGGTCAGCTGGATTTCCCCGCCGGCACCGGATTTGATCCTGCTCAGGTTTTTCAGAACAGACGGCGAAAGGATGTAGCGCCCGATGACGGCCAGGTTCGATGGTGCTTCGTCAGCTTTTGGCTTTTCCACCATTCCCTTAACCTTGACCATCGCGCCCATGTCTTCCGATACATCGAGCACACCGTATGAGGAAGCTTTATCCGGCGCGACTTCCATCGCGGCGACCATGTTGCCGCCCGTTTCGGCATAGGCCTCAACCATCTGCTGCAATCACATCGTCCGGCAAAATGACGGCAAAGGGTTCGTCTGCAATCAGGCGGCGTGCGCACCACACGGCGTGACCGAGACCAAGCGCCTTGTGTTGTCGAATGTAGGCAATCGCGCCGCTGTCCATATTGGTGCTTTTCAGAATTTCCAGAAGGTCGGTCTTTCCCTTCTTGCGCAATTCCTGCTCTAGCTGCGGTGCGTGGTCAAAATAGTCCTCCAGCGCACCTTTGCCGCGCGAGGTTACAAAAATGAATTCCTTGATGCCTGCCGCACGCGCCTCATCGATTGCGTATTGGATCAGCGGGCGATCCACCAGTGTCATGATTTCTTTTGGAACTGATTTCGTTGCGGGGAGAAAGCGCGTCCCCATGCCTGCAACAGGAAAAATCGCTTTGGTAACTTTACGTTTCATTAAATGGCCCTCGCACCTGATAATCGCACTCTACAGAACTCCACGTAGTGTCGAATTGCGTCAAAAACACGACGTGCCATCCAATTAAAGCAAATTTTAAGCACAAATCGAGCCATTTGGTGGATTATAGCAGGGACTCGCCTATTATGCTCGTATTACGGGCGGCATCCTGCATAGCATGCAATTTATAGGGGCATTTTGCCAGTGTTTTCAACACTGCCGCCCAAAAATGTGTCTCTGCGCGGGGCTAAACCAACCCCATTTGAGACATCATGGTCTCAATTTTCGACACATCCTGCGGGTTGTTGAGCTCCCAGAACTGTCGTCCTCTTGCCTCAACTTCGACGCAAAGGACCGCGCGGCCATTTTCCATGAAACGCAGTTGTTCGAGTCCTTCGAGCTGCTCAAGCGGTCCTGTCGGCCAGCTGGGATAGGAAGCCAGCGCATCCGGCCGATAGGCGTAGACGCCCACGTGATGAAAAACCGGCGTCTCCTCGGCATCTCCATACGTGCGAGACGTGAAGGGGATGACTTCCTTTGAAAAATACATCGCCTGATTCATCGCATCAAAGACGGCGGTGGTGCCGCCAACACGCCCGGCCTTCCTGTCGTTGAGAAAACCGTTCAGGGTCTCACCATCACACCTCAGCACCGGGGTGGCGATCTCCGCCTGCGGGGCGCCACGCAAGCCTGCAATCAGGTCTTCAATGAACCAATGCGGCGTCAGCGGTGCATCGCCCTGCAGGTTGACGACAATCTCGAACCCGCCACCCAGCTTCTCATGTGCCTCGGCGCAGCGTTCGGTCCCGTTGGCGCAGTCGGGCGAGGTCATCACCACCTCGGCTCCAAAAGCTTCGCAGGCGGCCCTGATCCGCTCATCGTCCGTGGCAACAACCACGCGGTCAACACCGCCGACCTCGCAGGCGGCGCGCCAACTGCGTTCGATCAGGCTCAGCGACGCGCCTGTTGCCCCTCGCAACTCCACCAATGGCTTACCGGGATACCGGCTGGACGCGTAGCGCGCGGGAATGGCAATCAGGACCGACATCAGCCCGCCTTCAGTTCGACGGCAGGTGCATAGGCAATGAAGAAGGGATTGGCGTAATCCTCCTTGCCATAAGAAAGCGGCGTCAGATCGTCAAATCGGACAACCGCGCCACCGGCGCCCGACAGCACGGCATGGCCCGCGGCGGTATCCCATTCCATTGTGCGACCCAGGCGCGGGTACAAATCGGCCTCACCCGTTGCCACGAGGCAGAATTTGAGGGACGAGCCTGCACTCTTCATATCCTTGACGGCGTATTTTGAGATGTAATCGTCCGTGGCCTGATCGCGATGTGATTTGGAGGCGACCACCATCAGCGCGGCATTATCCGCGTCAGCCACAGACAACGGCGCCAGTGCTCCGACCGTATCGGGATCCAGTGCACCCGTCTCCTCGACAGACTGACCTGTCGCATCCGTGTAGAACATACGCCCCTTGGCCGGAGCATAGACAACGCCACGTGTCGGAACGCCGCCTTCGACGAGGGCGATGTTGACCGTGAAATCACCACGACGATGGATAAATTCCTTGGTGCCATCCAGCGGGTCGACGATCAGGAATGTATCACCCGATGTGCTGTGCGTCGCGGATTGCTCTTCTGTCACGAGCATCACATCGGGAAACGCGTCCCGCAGGCCAGCGGATATCAACGCGTCTGCCGCTTCGTCGGCGGCGGTTACCGGACTGTCGTCGGATTTGACCTTCACATCGAAGTCGTCAGCCTCGTAAATCTCCATGATCTTCGCACCCGCTTCCAGCGAAAGTTTGCGCATCACTTCGACCAACTTCACGTAATCCATACTAATTTATCCTATTTCACAGTCATTGATGTTCGAAACGATGCCCCTTATGCTCCGGCTCTAACGGAACAGCAAGAATTCCGTGCGACGATGTCGCTCATCACAAGGCGCGAGAAGCATGTTTCAGGCGGTCAGACGAAAGGAAAGCGGCTTAGGGTCCGCGCTTACACTGATGGAGCTGGTGTACCACTCCATCGTGCGTTCCGTTCGAAAGACCCACAACAACGCTTTTCTCGCGATCGGGATCAACCTCTTGCAGATGCTGATCATGGTCGTGGCCTTCTACTTCATGTTTTCTATTCTGGGCCTGCGCGGGTCCGCCATTCGCGGCGACTTCCTGCTCTACATCATGTCGGGCATCTTTCTGTACATGACCCACACCAAATCGATGGGCGCGGTTGTCGGTTCCGAAGGCCCGGCCAGCCCGATGATGCAGCACGCGCCGATGAACACAATCGTTGCCATCGGTTCTGCGGCCCTTGGCGCGCTCTATATTCAGGTGCTGTCACTGCTGCTTATTCTGTTCGGTTATCACGTCGCCTTCAATCCGCTGGTCATCGACCAGCCTATTGCGGCCTTTGGCATGTTGCTGGTTGCATGGTTTACCGGGGTTGCGCTCGGGCTGGTGTTGCTGGCAATCAAACCCTGGTTTCCACAATTCGTCACCGTCTTCAGCACGATTTACCAACGGGCAAACATGATCGCCTCGGGCAAGATGTTTGTTGCCAACAGCCTGCCCGGTTTCATGCTTGCGCTGTTTGACTGGAACCCTCTTTTCCATGCGATTGATCAGGCCCGCGGCTTTGCCTTCATTAACTACAACCCACGCTACACGGACTGGCACTACGCGATGTGGGTTGGCGTCGTGCTGGTAATGATCGGCCTCATGGGCGAATTCTACACGCGCCGGCATGCTTCGCTGAGTTGGAGCGCACGGCGGTGAAATTACGGCGCGCGGACGGACACGTCGGTCGTTTTCTGCAGAGCGACGAATTGCTGCCTTTTCCACCCTGGGGTCCCGCATGAGAGCAGTGATCCTCTCCGCCCCCGTTCAGTGTCGTGGTACGGATCGTCCCAAATCATTACCGAGAAGACTGGCCTGAGACATTGGGTCGACCGGCATCCGCGTTCGCCTTCCCGGACCGGTCGCGCATCGATAACCTGCCTGTGACGCCAAGATGCGCGGCTGTGTGGGATGTCCGCAGCGGGGCGATTTTCGGTACCCTTATGGATCGGTCAGAGCTTCGGATGGGTTGGCAGCCTCGCCACATGATCTTGACCACCGATCTTGGGGTGCTTCCGGCGGCAATGGCCCAGAGGATCAAAAGTCGCCCGCCGATGGAAACCGGCCTATAAACGCATACCATCCGGCAAAAGGCAGGATGATCCGACCTTGGTCTGACCAGATCTCGGACCATTTCGCTTACCATTGCGACTATGTCCTGATCCTTTGACGCGCGGCATGTTGCATCATGGGCTCAGTGGAAACCTGCGGCCTTGGACGTGAGGCGCCAATTGGAGTGATGAAATGAAACTCTCTCAACTGTTGATTACAACCTCTTTGTGTGCGGTGGCCGCATTGCCCGCCTTCGCACAGGATCGACCGTTTTCCGAAGTTGACGAGAATGGAGACGGAGAACTGTCGCGCGGGGAACTCAAAGCTGCGTTTGGGCAAAGAGGCGCCGGCATGATTCTGGAGCGCAGTGATCTGAACGATGATGGGTCGGTCAGTGTCGCCGAAATTCAGGTCTCTCAAGACGACGAATCCGATGACGAGGATGATGACGAAGCGGATGATGAGGATGATGAACTTGACGACGATGAAGCCGATGAGTCGGACGACGACGGTGATGACGAAGGCGACGAGGCCAACGACGACGGTGATGAGAGCGACGAAAGCGACAGCGATGAAGGTGACGAGTCAGGCGACAGCGACGAAGGCGGCGGCGACGAAGGCGACAGCGATAGCGGTGGCGATGAAGGCAGCGACAGCGGTGGCGATGAAGGCGGCGATGAAGGTGATGACTGACCCCGCGCGATGACATCGCAGCCGGAGCCTTAAAAAGTCGGTACCCGCGCAGCGCATGCGGGTGCCGATCGTCACATCGACAAGGGCGTGTGGATCAAAATGGAACTCATCGAACAGACCAAATATGAAAAGCTGTTCTCGACGCCCCTGTTTCGCTTTCGCGTCGCGGACGCGGCGGCGTTGAACGCGGCCCTGCTTGGCGAGGAAAAGCGTTTGCGGGCGGAAAGCGAAGGCGTGGAAAAGTCCAATCACGGCGGGTGGCATTCTGCCGGTAACCTGTTTGCAGACACAACGCCCTGCATCCAAAGGCTGAAAGCTGCTGCGGAAAATGCCGTTCTCGAGGCGACGGCCCGGATAAACACCAAAGTCGACCCGAAAATCTATAAGCTCAAGATGTTCGCCTGGATGAACACCAATCCCCCCGGCGGCATGAATGCGCCGCATACACATCCGGGCGCACATTGGTCGGGTGTGTACTACGTGTCCCAGCCCGAGGTCGAAACCGGGAAGTCAGGAAAGATCGAATTCCTCAATCCACGGACCGATCTGCCCAATTGGCGTCTTCTCAAGGCACCCGCGTTCAGCGCCAAGAAATCGCTCCGGCCAGAGCCGGGTGAACTGATCCTCTTCCCGTCCTACCTTGTCCACTGGGTCTATCCAAACCAGACGGATGAGAACCGGGTGACGGTCGCTTTCAACGCGACTTTCCGCGCTTAAGACGCGCGCGGAGACCCTGAAAGCCTGCCACGGCGGTCCGGCTACGAAGCAAACTGCCTGAACAGACCAGCGCCTATTCCTCGTCACGCCAGGCCTTATGCGCAATCAACGCAGCCTCGACCCGGTTGCGGGCATGCAGCTTGCCCATGATGACCGTCATGTAATGCTTGATGGTCTTTTCCTGCAGGCCGAGATCTGCGGCAACTTCCTTGTTGCTCAGTCCCTTTGCAACCAATCGCAGGATGTCCTCCTCCCGCTTTGTCAGATCATCCACCGGTGACGCGGGTTTATTCTGATCGGCCTGAGACATGAATGTCAGCACTTTTGATGCCAGAGCAGGAGAGACATGCGGCTCACCCTTCGCCACGCCCGTGAGCACATTGCGTAGTTCGCGCGCCGATACGCCTTTCAGAATATAGGCGATCGCGCCAAAGCGAAGCGCATCCGCCACGTTCTCATCTTCTTCCGACACCGTGAGCATGGCGATGTGTTTTACAGTGCCCTCTGCCGATATCTTCCTGACCGCCGAGAGACCGCCGCCCGGCATCGACAAATCAAGAAGGGCAATGTCAGGATGTTTCTGATCGGCCAGCAACACCGCTTCTTCGGCGGAAGCCGCCGTAGCGACAACCCGGAAATCGCCGGTTTCCTCAAGGCTCTTTACAAGTCCGTCGCGGAAAATCGGATGGTCATCGGCGACCAGAATGCGAATGGTCATTATGTATCTTCCCCCATGGGCAAGAGCAGCCGAATCTTGGTGCCGCTGCCCTGCGCTGAGTCGATCTCGATCCGCCCGTTGAGGGTGGCGGCCCGATCCGCAAGCCCGAGCAACCCCTGCCCCCCATCGTCTCGCAGTCCTGCCTGCACCTGCGGCTCGAAACCCTTGCCATCGTCAGAGACGGTAATTTCCACCTCATCCGCCACAAGAGCAGTCCGCACCTCGATCGATGTCGCCTGGGCATGACGATGGGCGTTGGACAGGGCTTCCTGAAGGAAGCGGTAAACGCAGAGCTTGACCGCGTAGGGAACCTGAAGGCTCCCCAGTATCTCGCCGGCCAACGCCGCATTTGATCCAAAGCTCTTGTTGTGGTCGGCGATTGCCCGGGCCACGCAGCCGTTAAGACTGAGCGTCGCGAGGTCGGGAAGCGCGAGGCCGCGGGATATTGCGCGCAATTCCGTCATTGCGTTCGACAGTGCTGTGGTCACCGTCTCGGCATCCCGTGATGGCCCCAGTTCCACGCCTTCGAGCCTGAGGCACGCCAGCGACAGATGCTGTGCAACGCCGTCGTGAAGATCCTGGCCTATGCGCTGCATGATCTTCTCCGATTGCGCCGTGGACCGCTGGGCAGCACGCGTGACGCGTTCCCGCAATGCCGCGTTATGCTCCGACAGTCTTTGGCTCTCAGCCAGTTGCGCCGTCAGTTGCGCGCGCTGACGCTCGATCCGACGGCTGCCCGCGTGCACGATCACAAAAAGCAGCGCCCCGCTGAGGCCGAAGATCTGCAGCACCAGCATCCAGCTGTCGCGCCTTGCCGCGTCAAGCTCTGCCGCGAGGTCTTCTGCCCGCTGATAGAACTCGACAACCGCCAGAACCTGCCCGGTGTTCGCATCCCGAATGGGAGCGTAAACCTCCAGCAATGGAACGCCCAATGTGCTTTCAGGATGATCGGCCTGTACTTCGATGGTCTGGAACTGGGAAACGACGCTACCGGACCACGCCTTGAGCAGCGCCTCAGAGGGCTTGTATTTTCTGCCGCGCAGTTCGGGCCGGTAGGAATCCAGCACGTCGCCATCCTCACTCCAGATGTTGTAGGTGACGACCTGCTCGCTCAGGATACCTTCACCAAAGGCCTTGCGAAGCGCCAGGCGTGCCGCATCCGACACTGCCATTTCGCCGTCACCCGTCGCGGTCTGGCTCGGGATCAGGCTTTCGATGTAAAACGCGGCAGAGGCGCCGGAATTCTGAACGACCCCCCGCTCAATACGGTCAGATACCCAGGTGCCGACAGAATAAGCCGCCACAGCCATCACCAATCCGCCAGCCGCGAGAAACTGGATCGACAATGAGTGGAACAGGCGCATGAAACTGCCAGGCATCATTTTCACCACCTCCTGATGCCCCGCTATACCTGATTTTTCTATGGACTTAAGTCCAAGACTTGTAAGGGCCATGTTGAATGCCGCGCGGTCCAAGCGACTGGGCGCGTGCCCTCACAGCAATTGCTGGCTCCTAAGGTACGAAAGGCCACCCTTGCCGCGGAGCGGGTGTTCATCCGACCCTCTGGCGTGACCGGCCAGCGTTCGGCACGTGTGTCCTGCATTTGCCATGCGATCAGTCTTGTCGGGCTTCTGGCGTCGGTTCTGCCGTGACAACTCCGTGGTATAGCTGCTTTTTTGAGCGCACCGATCATACGGGCCAATCACAGCGATTCCGTGACGACCCGCGCGGGTGATCTGATGGCAGCTCGGACGTCAGGTACGTTTTTTACAACTCTGAGCCAAAAACCGGCGTATGCTGCTGGGTGACGATGCAACCTGTCCGGATGCCGACGCCAGGTACGCACGCATCCGCAGGCAAGAATACCGAGACCATCGAGTGACCTGGCAAGACGAACACAATTCGGATGATGAAGGCACCTGGTTTCAGCGGGTGATTCTCGATCTTGTACGACAGATGCGCTGGTCATTTCTGCCGCCGCTCATGGTCTATTTCGCGGCTGGTGTGTCGGGTCTGACATCCGTCGTGGGTGCTTTCTTCCTCAAAGAATATCTGGACCTGTCGGCTGCATTTATCGCGGGTCTGGCATTTTGGGCGGGCCTGCCGTGGATCCTGAAACTGCCGCTTGGGCATGTCGTTGACCTTTTCTGGCGCTGGAAGGCAGTGTTGATCCTGGTCGGGGCGGGGCTGATCGCGCTGTCGTTGCTGATCATGTTCGGATTGGTGTCGCGACCCGACAATATGCGCGCGGTCTTTCCGCTGGAGACGTGGTACATCATTGCGCTGCTGCTGGCCCCATCGGGATATGCAATTCAGGATGTGGTCGCCGATGCGATGACGGTCGAGGCTGTGCCGCGCACCGACGACGCCGGACAGCCCTACGGCGAAACGCAGTCGCGCGCGATGCACACCACAATGCAGACGCTGGGCCGGATCGCAATCATTTCGGGTTTCGTGTCGGTGGCATCGGTGAACATCTGGATATTCGCAGATACCGAAGCCCTGGCGCGCGAGGCGCGATTAGGGCTTTATGCACGAGTCTACCTGATTGCTCTTATCATCCCCGTGATCTCGGTGAGCGGCGTGGTGCTGCACACGATTGTTCAGCGCCGGCGCGCCGCCCGGGGCCTGCAACAGACCGGTCCGAAAGGCGAGACCGAGGTCGACTGGCAGATACTGGGCGGCGGATTGGCGTTTGTCGTTCTCAGCCTCGTTCTGGGCACCTCGGACCTGGAGTATGCGCAGGAAACTGTCTTTGTCGCCTCGCTGTCCATCATTCTGTATTTGATCCGACAATTGCTCAAAAACCTCGATCCCGACGCTGCCCGCGTTCTGATTGGCACCGCCACGATCATCTTTGTATTCCGGGCCGTGCCCTTGCCGGGGCCGGGCCTGACATGGTTCGAGATCGACAATCTCGGTTTTGACGAACAGTTCCTGTCGGTCCTGTCCCTCATTACCTCCCTGCTTGCGTTGGTTGGCCTGATCATCCTGAGACCCCTGATGGCAAAGCGGTCGATTGCCTACATCGTGGTGCTGCTCACCATCGCAACAGGCATTCTGTCGCTCCCGAATATCGGGCTTTACTATGGAGTGCATGAGTGGACGGCGGCGCGAACGGGCGGCATCGTGGATGCCCGGTTTATCGCCATACTGGATACTGCAATCGAGTCGCCTTTGGCCCAGATTGCCATGGTACCCATGCTCGCCTGGATCGCGCGCAATGCGCCGCCCCATCTGAAAGCCACATTCTTTGCAGTGATGGCATCGTTTACCAACATGGCCCTGTCGGCAAGCAGCCTGGGCACGAAATACCTCAACAAGGTGTTTCTCGTCACCCGGGCGTCCGTCGATCCCGTGACAGGCGAACAAATCTCGGGGGCGGATTATTCTCAGCTGGGGTATCTGTTGATCGTTGTGGGCGGGATCACGGTTGCCGTGCCGCTTCTGATCGTCCTTGTCGTGCAGGCATCACCCTATCGCACGAGCGAATAGTACGGCGGTGTCATTTGCCCGCCGTGGTGGTCAGCAAGCGATGTACTTCCTGGACTGGGACACCAATATTCGCACCCCCGAATTCCGGCAGGATCGCCGCGTTCACCGCGACAACCTGACCATTGCGATCCAGCGCCGGCCCCCCGCTTCCGCCAACCGTGGTTTCTGCGTCGTAAATGACTGCCTTTGCGGTGATCTGCGCGATGATGCCCCGACTTGCGAGAGGCGCAATTCTGCCCTGCTCTGACAGGCGCGTGGCCACGGTCCAGAAATCCGTCTCACCCGTTTCCTGAAGCGCGGTGAGAAAATCGCGCCCCGCCTGTGCAATAAGGGCGCGCAACCCGGTGGAAAAGCCCATGACGATCACTTCGTCGCCAATATCGGGCACGGTCTGCGAGAGTGTCAGCCCGCGGCCTGTCGTTGCGGAGGGCGTCACGGTCAACAGGGCCAGATCAGCCGTATCGCTGGCGCCCAGGAAGGAAGCCTCGACCGGCTCGGTCAGGCCTGGAAAATAGGCAATGAGCTGCAGCATCTCGGGGGCGAACCCGCTGCTTCGAAACGCGGTCAGCTTGTCGCTCGTTGTCCAAGGCAGGGCAACATGCCGGTTGGTGACAAGCAGCCCGTTTCCTTCGAGCAGGAAGCCCGTGCCGGTGAACTGAAACTCAACGGGTTTGCCATTTCCATCGACATCGACAACCGGCTTGCCGAAAGGCGTCTGCAGGGGCGCGCCGTCGGGTCCCAGAACGTGGCGCAGCATTTTCCCGCTTTCTTCCTGCCGCAACCCGTATGCGCCTTGCAGAAAGGCGACAGAGGCGGTCGACTCGCGGATGACGCGGGCAGACGCGCTTAAGCGTCGTTCAAGCGTGGCGAGGCGCTCGGCATTGGTGCTGAGCTGCAGATCGAGCTGGTCGCGCAATGCAGCAAGCTCATCGGCGCTCAGCGCCTCCTGACGGGTTTGCGCAAGCGCTATGGCGACAGCTTCGAGCCGCCGGGCCTCCCTGTCGATGCTCTCCTGAAAAATCTGGTCACTGCGGTACTGCATCGCGACAAATGTGGTCAGCACAATCAGCACGAAGATCACCGTAACGCGGAACAGAACCGATGTTTCCAGCAATATCCTTCGGACGCTCTCGACCAGCGCATTGGACAGGCGGGACCCGAAAGGCCGCCGACTGGTGCGCGCGTAGGCCACGGCGTCGCTCAGGATTTCCTCGACCGGCCAGCGCGTCGGGAAAGACTGGCGGCAGAGGCGAAACCGAGACATCGGCCCGTGCTCCCCAAATTCGATCATGTCCCCGTGGAGCAGGTGCGCCGCGCCGATCTTGCGCCCGTTCACCCAGATGTCATTGTCCGGCAACGCTTCGATCTCGTATGTCTCACCTGACCACGTCAGTCGGGCAGCGGTCTCCCGGTCCGGCCTGTTGCCGGTGCCGTGGGTTATCAGCAGCGCACGGTCTTCATCCACGCTGACCTGCGAGCGATCTGACGACAGCCACATGATGCGGCCACGCGACGGGCCGGTCAGGTTCTCCAGAAAGGCGCGAACATCATCAGTGGCGGCGGGCGAAACCTCGTCGGAGTTAGGTGTTTGGTCTTGCAACAATCGATATCCTGACGCGGGCATTTCCAGTCTGGTGAGAGCGAGTGTATCCGCAGCGGGCGCGACGGTCCATGATCCGCTTGCGAGGGTATCTGATGTCAGCCGCCCGCGAACGTTGCGCCGACCACGAGGGCGAGACAAAACAGCGCTCCCGCAATTGGGAACGCGATATGCACCGTGAAGGCACCTTCGGGTGCGGGCACGCCCTTCAGCTTGAACCACACCAGCGCCAGATTGATAACCGCAAAGACCGTCAACAGAACTTCGGAAGAGGTTTCTGCGAGGGTGTCCAGCGGCGTGAAGATCGCCAGACCCAAAACCAGCGTGGCAATAAGGACCGTCGCCCGAACCGGCGTTTGCGTACGCGGTGACACGGCGCCGATCCAGGCGGGCAACCGCCCCGCCCGCGCCATGCCATAGGTGACGCGGGCAGCCATGATCAGGATGATCACGACGCCGTTCATGGTGGCAATAATCGCAATCAGGGTGATCGCAAGCGGCGGCAACCCGGTCAGGCGTTCAAATAACAGGCTGATCGGGGCAGATGTGCCGGCCATCTCGTCGACCGAGACATTTTGCGTGGCGACAAAAGAGACCATGACATAAAGCACTGTCACCACCAGCAGCGTTATGGCAATGGCCCATGGCATCATCTTTCGCGGGTTCCTGGCTTCCTCGACAAGGTTGACGATGTCGTCAAACCCAATGAAAGCGAAAAAGGCAATCATGCTGGCGGCCAACACACCGGACAGGGCCGGCCAGTCACCGGGCGGCGGTGCAAGCGATCGCGGCAAAGCACCGATGCTGCCCGGATCATGAACAAGACCCAGCGCGATGATGATGAGAAGGCCAGCGACTTCCACAAGCGTCATGGCCCCCGCGATGGCCACGGATTCCCGGATACCCCATGCAGCGATCGTTGCCATCGAAAGCACGATGCAGGCAACCAGCACTTCCCGGGGAAGCGCGATCAGCTCGGCGACATAGCCTGCGGATCCCACCGCGATGGCAGCGGCCGCAATCACCGCCTCCGCCAGAACGGCGAGGCCGACAGCAACCGTCAGCCACGCAAAGCCAAATGACTTTTCGACATACACCGCTTCGCCCGCGGCCTGCGGCACGCGCCCGGATAACTCGGCAAATGACGCGGCAGTGAACCCCATCACGAAGGCCGAGAGTAGGAATGCTGCGGGTGCGTATGGCCCCGCGCGCACGATGGTCTCGCCGACCAGAACGTAGATCCCCGCCCCGATCGTGACGCCAAGTCCATATAACACGAGGCCGGTCAGCCCGATTGACCGCCTGAGCTGACCCGTACCAGTACCAGAGTGTGCCATCTGCTCTCCTTCGCCGAAGTCTCACCCGCGTCACCATTCTGCACTTGGCAGAAGGGCGCGCTGCGATTTGTCCGCACAAACAAAACGATCATAGACCAAAACGTGCCGGGACAGCGCCCTCATTTAGGCCCATACGGTTTCGTAGGTTTGGCGGCTTGATCGGTGGGGATGTCGGCTGGTAGGCTTGATGCCGACCGCACCCTCTTCTGATTCTTCCCCCCAATACGGATGTCAGCCGTTATCGTCAGGAAGATGGCAGATCGGATTGGCGACCAAGCAGTGAATTCCCGAGAAGCCGAAGCAGGTTGCAGGGCCTTGCCGCAAGGGAATGGCGCAGGCGGATTCGGTCCTTGAGGTGCGCATCGGGGATGACCACATACCATCATCGGACTTTCAGACGGGGCCGTGAAACGATTACCCGTACTCTCCCATCAAAGACTGGAGCCGCAAGATGGCGCCGGGATATCGCCGTTCGATCTCATCGGCGTCATAGACATGTCCGGCAACATCCGTCGCCGTGACCACACCGTTCTGGAGATGCAGAATGACCAGCGGCTGTTTTTGTGCGGTTCCGATGATGGCAGGACCGGCGGTTTCAACCACGATCCATTGTTTGGTCACTGCGGCGATGATCTGATCCCCGATGCGCCGTGGATGATCGATTGTCCAGCTCATGTGTTCGGGCCAAAGACGGACCAGCCGAAACGCACCAGCGGCAGCAGAAGAAAAACCGGGACCAGCGAAATGTTCAGGTCCGCACGCCCCCTGAGAACGGTGTTGTGGAAGACAGGTTCGACGTGAACCTGCACCCTTCGCAGACGCTTGCAGCCGTACACCACAGGGGCCAGCAACCCGAAAGCTTGACCCGTATCCGCCGGATCACCAAGGCCAAAGGCCATGTCGATCTTGGCATGATCAACATGCACATGCTTCAACATGCGAGCCAGAAGCCTGAGGATGGCGCGCAGAAACCGAAGGGGGTCGCCCTGCCAGTCAAAGCTGCTTTTGCGGCCCTTCTTTGCGGCCTCCCGATCTGTGGCTTTGGACTTCTTGCGACTGTCGGCCAGTAAGACCCGGGGCCCATATCCGGCAAAAAGATACAGCTTTGCCGAATAGACCCACGCTTCCCGCTTGTGCAGGGCAAGTTCGATCCGCAGCGGCAGGACGCCCGCAAGCAAAATCAGCGCCAGCGCTCCAATCAGCAGCCAAATCAATATCGCACCGACAATCGACATCGCCGCCGCTCAGGTTTTTTCGCCCTTGGCTTTCGCACTGTCGGCGACCTTGTCGATTGCCTTTCCAGCCGTTGTACCCAGCACTTCGGCAAACGTGGTCATTGCCCCCTGAACCGATTCAACGCGCGCGCCATGGTCATCAATGATAATCGCGCCCTGCGGCTTGATGCCACCGCCTGCACCGGTGCCCGCCCCGTCACCCGTCTTGGTGCTTTCGCCACCGCCGGCGCCAAATCCGAACCCGTAACTGACGATCGGGATAACCGTGGCGCTGCCCTTTTCGATCGGATCGCCAAGCACATTCCTGGCGTTCAGCAAGCGGTCCAGCTCTTCGACAGTCCCTTTCAGCAGTCTCTCAACATTTTCCATGCTCTGCACCTTTCTCGAAGTTTATTGAATGTGCGCAGTCTGCTGTCTCGATCTGAACCGTGGTTGATATCGGTCAATCCGATAAGGCCGCCCAACATGCGCCTTAGCACTGGTCTCTGCTGAGATGGTCAGCGTTCTTTCAAATTGAGATTGCTCAAACCCACGGGATGTCTTGCGCCGTAATCTCCTGAAAAAACGAGGTGTCTCATGTCCAGTCAACCAGTGGTTTTCAAGGATCGAACCGAGGCCGGGCGGCGGCTGGCGGATGCCCTGCCCGCACTCGACCCGGCCGAAACAGTTGTCATCGCCCTGCCGCGTGGCGGCGTGCCAGTCGCCGTCGAGATATGTGCTGCGTATGATCTGCCGCTTGATCTGGTCCTTGTGCGCAAGATCGGTGCGCCCGGTCAGCCGGAACTGGCGGTGGGCGCGATCACCAACGGCGATGCACCGCAGGTTACCGTGAACGAAAGCGTTGCCCGGCATTTCGGCCTGTCGCGTCAGGATGTGGAGGAGAGGGGATATCTGCTCTTGCCCGAGATCGCCCGCAGGCGGCAAAGCTATCTTCACGGCCGCACGCCATTGGCTCTCAAGGGCAAAACGGTGGTGGTTGTGGACGATGGCGTCGCCACCGGTGCGACACTGCGCGCCAGCCTCGCGGCGGTTCAGACCGCAGAGCCAAAGCGCGTCATCGTCGCCCTTCCGGTCGGACCCCAAGACCTCGCGGAACAGCTGCATGACCTCGCTGATGACATCATATGCCTGAGTGATCTGAGGTATTTTGGGGCGGTTGGAGGAGCCTACCGGTCATTCCCGCAGACAACCGATGCCGAAGTCCGTGCCGCCATCGACCATTTTGCTCCGCGCGCGAAAGCCTGATGCCATGCTGATCTTCGTCCTGCCCGAAGCACGCCATATCGCAAGCCCGTTGGCCGCGGCACTGGACGTCGCACTCGCGCCGCTGGAGGATCGCACCTTCGAGGATGGCGAGGGCAAGCTGCGGCCGCTGCTGTCGGTCAGGGGAGCGGATGCCTATGTCGTCCAATGCCTGCATGGGGATGCACGTCACTCGGTTCATGACCGTCTGTGCCGTTTGCTCTTTCTGACGGCGACACTGCGCGACCATGGTGCCGACCGGATCACCATCATCACGCCCTACCTGTGTTACGCGCGCAAGGACCGGCGCACCAAATCGCGTGATCCGCTGACGCTGCGCTATGTTGCTCAACTGATCGAGGCAGTGGGTTGCGACCGCCTCTTGACGCTGGAGGTGCACAACATCATGGCGTTCCAGAACGCCTTTCGGTGCCAGACGCTGCACCTGGAAATGGGCGCTGTATTTACCGATCTGGTGGTGGAACATCTGTCCGACAAACCGCTCTGCGTGATGTCACCTGATCCCGGCGGCGTCAAGCGCGCCCAGATTTTCCGCGAAGGGCTGGAGGCGCGCCTTGACTGCCCGGTCCGGTTCGCCTTTCTGGACAAACGGCGCAGCGCGGGCGTGCGGACGGGGGGCGCCCTGTCTGGTGATGTTGCCGGAACACGGGTGCTGATCGTAGACGATATCATTTCGACCGGCGGCACAATACGCACAGCGGCAGAGGTCAGCCGAGCCCATCAGGCGGCGGATTGCATCGCGATTGCTGCTCATGGCCTTTTCACCGAGGGATCCGCGGCGCTGTTTCAGTCTCCGGATTTGTCGGCCATCTATGTCTCTGACAGCGTGGCCACGCCCGCCACCGCACAAATCAGCATCAGCGCAGCACCGGCATTGGCCCAAGCCATTCGTCGGCTTGCCGGGCCATCAGAACACTAAGTGCTCCGCGATCTCCACATATCGCAGGCCCAGCGGTTCCCACTTCAACGGTTTGCGCGGCACCGGGACAAGCAGATGTGCCAAAGACAGGCGGGCGCGGGTCAGGGCGTGATGTGCTTTGTATATCCGCAAAAGGTCCGGGTCAGGTGCCGGGCCAAACTCCGCTTCCAAGCCTTTGATCAGCCGTGGCCCGATCCAGTCCGCCCCCAGGATGGCGCATTCCATGCCCAGAAAAACGGCTTCGCTATAGGGGTCAGACAGCCTGAGGATGCGGCTGAACTCGAGGCAATCATACACAACCGGCGGGTCTGTCAGGCAGATATGCTCGGGCCGCAGATCGCCGTGACATTCCACGACGGCACCCTGCCGGACACGGGTTTCCAACAGGCCCAGCGTCAGTGGCAGCAATGTTTCGAACTGATCAAGGAGGCGTCTGAAACGGGTGTGATGCGCCTTGAAATATGTATTCAGCAGGACACGCCGCGTCATTCTGATCTGGTTTTCCTGCACCGGCATCAGCTCTGCCGCTGTCAGACGCGTTGCCGGGGCTTGGCGATAGTACGCCCCGAGCCTGGATATTAAAATTTCAATGTCGTCCGACAAGGCCGCTGGCGGTTTATCGGCGATCAGACAGGCGTCCAGCATCAGGTCCGCGGGCAACCTGCGCATTTTGACCATCCAGTCCACCGTTTCGGCCCGTGGGTCATCCAAAACGAGCCGGCCATCGGGCATGCGCCCCACACGCGCTGCTCCGAGGTACAGGTGCGGGGCCAGACGGCGGTTCAGATCAATTTCCATCAGCGTGTTGTCGTGCCGCGCCTGCAAGGGTGTGAGATCCTGCAGATCGTCGCGCACCGGCTTCTTGAGTTTGAATACCAGATCGGGTGTGAGGAACACCCAGGATTTCGAGGTCTCGGTCAGTGCAACAGGCGCGCGTTTTTCAAAATAGCTCTGAAGGCCGCAAACCCGGTTACTCGGCAGCATCGGCTTGGCCATGACGGGTCACCATGCTCTGCCCGATCTCACAAAGACCGAGGCAAACCTCCGCCGGATGCGCAGTCCAGGAACACATCGGAAGATACGGCAGCGCTCCGGCCATGTTTTCATTCTGTCCGGCCCCACCGTGATCAGCGCCGTCTGCAACCCGGGGTGTCGGGGCCGTGACTATGGGCAGCGCCCCGGCAGCAAGGTCGGGTCTGGCACCGCGCAGCACCGTGACCGCCACCGCGTCAGGTTGAGTGGTCGCCGCATTTCCGGAACCCAAGTCAAAGAGGCCATAGGGACGCTGTGCGGCCTCGATATGCGCGCGTGCTGACTGTATTGCAAAAACGATGGCTCCGCTGACGCAAGAGACGTCAAAGTTGTTTGCACGGCCCTGCACGTCCCTTGCGAAAAGAAGCTCTAACATCAAGCTCGCGTTACTCCGCTTTCCCGGTCTTTCGGCGATGTTTTTGCTCGGCGGGCCTGGGCGGTGGCTCGCTGCGCCATGGCTCCACGACATCAGCCAGAACGCCGTTTCCGGGACAGCAAGAACGCTTTCCATTTCGGTGGCATACATTCGCGCATCATCAGGTTTTCCGGTTCGGGATCGCATTCTGCCTCCTTGCCCACGCGTTACAAAGCTGGTCTTCGCACCTCGGTGTGCGGCTGGCGCATTCCGCACTGTGGATGCACGTCCGGAACCTATGAGGGCTCGTCAGCGATATGCCTCGAAGGCTTCCGGGGCACCAACCCTTGCAACAGGTCCATCGGGACAGGGAAAACCACGGTCGACGTGTTCGTACCGGCGATGTCATGCAACGCTTCGAGATACCTTAGCTGCATCGAATTCGGCTCGCTTGCGAGGATCTCTCCGGCTTCCACCAGTTTCTCCGCTGCCTGCCGTTCTCCCTCCGCATTGATGATCTTGGCACGGCGCTGCCGTTCCGCCTCGGCTTGCCGGGCGATCGCCCGCACCATGCTCTCGTCGATATCCACGTGCTTGATCTCCACGTTGGCGACCTTGATGCCCCACGGATCAGTCTGCTTGTCGAGTATTTCCTGAATGTCGACATTCAACTGGTCCCGCTCTGCCAGCATCTCGTCCAGCTCATGTTTGCCCAGGACCGAGCGCAGCGTGGTCTGCGCCAGCTGGCTCGTCGCCTCGCGGTAATTTGCGACCGCGATGATAGCGCGCTCGGGGTCCACAATTCGAAAATAGATGACGGCGTTGACCTTCACCGACACGTTGTCGCGCGAAATCACGTCCTGGCTCGGCACGTCCTCGACGAAGGTCCGCAGATCGGTGCGGACGATTTGCTGGATTACCGGGATGACGATGATCAGCCCCGGGCCCGAAACCTTGGTGAACCTTCCAAGGGTAAAGAGCACGCCACGTTCGTACTCGCGCAAGATCCTGATCGCCGATGCGAGGAAGCCCGCAACGACGAGGAACAAAAGCCCATAGGCGGCAAGGTCGAATACAGGTGGTGTCATCGGTCTTCTCCATCTTTGGCGTCGTCACGGGGTGTTTTCTTGATTTGCAGGCTCAGGCCCTTCAATCCGACGACATGGATGCGGTCGCCGGGCTTGAGACTGCGGGGTCCGACAGCCTCCCAGCGTTCGCCCTGCGCCCAGACGTGGCCGGTACCGTTCGTCCAGTCTATCACCTCTGCCGACGCGCCGCGCAGGGCTGCGGCACCCGTCCGGACCGGTTTGCGGAAGGTGCGCCAGACGTAGCCGAACAAGAGACTGAGGATCGCGAAGCTGAGTACGGCGGTGATCATGATCGTTGACCAGGACACTTGATATTCCGGCACATCGGTATCGATCAGAATGGCAGCGCCAATTGAGAATGCGCCGATGCCGCCCACACCAAGAACGCCGAAAGTGGGTGTCACGGCCTCGGCAACCATAAGGGCGACACCCAGCAGCATGAGCGCAAGACCCGCGTAATTCACGGGAAGCTGATTTATCGCGTAAAGACCAAGCACCAGACAGATCGCACCGATGATCCCCGGTCCGACGCCGGGGTTGGAAAATTCGAAGATCAGCCCATAGACCCCCACAACCATCAGCAGCAACGCGACATTCGGGTTCGAAAGCAGTTGCAGGAGTTGCGTGACAACGCTTGGATCGACCCGCTCGATCACCAGCGCCCCTGTCGAAAGCTGCCGCGCGATCCCGCCGGCCATAACCCTTCGCCCATCAAGCTGGGCAAGCAGGTCGTCGACATCACCCGCGATGAGATCAATGACGTTTGCCTGCAAGGCATCTTGCGCAGGCAAACTCGCGGCCTCGCGCACGGCGGTTTCCGCCCAATCCGCGTTGCGTCCACGCAATTGAGCGAGGCTGCGGATATAGGCCACCGCATCATTCACGACCTTCGCCGCCATGGGATCGTCGGGTTGTGCCGGCTGACGCCTCGTGACCTCGCTCTCTTCGTCCGGCCCCTCTTCGGTCAACCTCTCTTCGGTCAACCTCTCTTCGGTTTGTCCGCCCGGTTCTTCGGCCTCGCCCTCGTCCTGCGGTCTCTGCGGTATGGGGATGGGCAGGCCACCGATTTGCACGGGCGTCGCCGACCCGGTGTTGGTGCCCGGTGCCATTGCCGCGACGTGACACGCGTAAAGCACATAGAGACCGGCACTTGCAGCATGGCTGCCCGAAGGCGCAACGAAGCCCACCACGGGCACGGGGGATGCCAGGATTTCGGTAATTATGTCGCGCATGCTGGTTGCCAGCCCACCGGGCGTATTGATGCGCAGGATGAGCACCTCAGCCGAGCGTTCGCGCGCGATACCAACCGCGTCGGATACGTGCCGCGCTGCCGCTGGCCCGATCGCGCCGTTAAGATCGGCAACGATCGCCTGTTGGCGTGCGGGCAGCTGTGCGTGACCCGCCATCAGCCCGCCCATGATCAGCGCAAGCACCGCAGCCATGCGGATCATCGCCGAATACCGTGCCGTTCTCCGTGCCATTGCGGTCCTCAAAACTGGAATTCTTGTCTTGTGGTGTCGCACCCGGGACCACTGTCGCGGATTTCGCGCGTTGAGCCTTGATGAAAGTCAATGGAGGAGTCCGCCTAGCCGACCTTGGCAGAAAGCCACTTTCAGGAGCGCAGCGTTTCCCAACCTGTCGGTGCCAATTTGACGCGAACTGGCTCCTTTTTGAGATCATCACACCGTATAGGCGGCCAGCGGCATCAGCAGAGATACGACAGAGCGCGTGTTGACCATCACTGAATCCGGTACCGTTCATGAGCTATGGCGGCGAAACCTCTCCGAATACCAAAGGACCAAGGAGCACACCCATGGCCACAGCCACCACGATGCCGGCGACATCAAGAAGGGCGCCCGCGCGCAGCATGTTCGTGCGGGTAACGGATGGGTAGCTGAAGACAATCGCATTGGGGGGCGTTGCGACCGGCAGCATGAAACCTACGGAAGCCGCAAGCGCAACGGGCAGAATGAAGGTGACCGGGTCGATCTCAAGCGCGACAGCCGACGCGCTGGCGATGGGCAGAAAGAGCGCTGCCATCGCAGTATTGCTCGCGAGCTCACCCACGTAGACGATCAGCGCGGCGACCAGAAAGATCAACGCCAGGGTGGGCAGATAGTGCAGCGCCGGAGTTTGTCCGCCGAGCCACGCGGCGAGACCGGTGCGCTCGACAAGCCCGGCGAGGGCGAGGCCACCTCCGATCAGAATGAGCACATCCCATCGCAATGTCTTTGCGGTATCCCAATCGAGTAGTTTGTCACGGTCTCCGGCAGGAATGAGAAACAGGCTGACAGCCGCGACCATGGCGATCCCGGCGTCTGTCAGCGACACCCAAGGCACGACCATTTCAAGCAGAGGGCGGGTGATCCATGCCATGGCGGTCAGCACCGCAACGGTTGCAACCCGTCGTTCGGCTGAGGTCATCGCCCCGATGTCCTGATCGAAAGACATCGTCAGCTCTGCCGTCGGAGTGCCGGGCGACACACGCGCCAATACGACCCAGGTCACGGTCAGCAGGATGAGTGAGGTAGGCAGCCCAACCATCGCCCATTGCGCGAAGCCAATTTCAATCCCGTAGGTGGCGCTCATATGGGCGGCAAAAACCGCATTGGGCGGCGTGCCGATCAGCGAACCCATGCCGCCAATCGTTGCGGCAAAGGCAACACCAAGCATCAAGGCCGCGCCGAATTTCGGATGTTCCGGCTGCGATGCAGCGATGGCCCCGGCAACCGGAGCCAGGACCATGGCGGAAGACGTGTTGTTGACCCAAAGGCTCAGAAACGCCGTTGTCGCCATCATTGCGGCGAGTATTCGTCCAGGGCTTTGCCCGGCATAGCCAAGTAGCGTAAGTGCCAGCCGCCGGTGCAGCCCCCATCGTTCAATCGCTTTCGCCAGAAGGAAGCCGCCAAGAAACAGAATGATCAGTGGGTGGCTGTAGTAAGCGGCCACGGTGGCCATTGGCGAGATGCCAAGCAGTGGGGCTATGGCAAGCGGTAACAGGGCTGTGACCGCCAGCGGTAAAGCGCCACTCAGCCATAAAAGCGCCATGGCAAGCAAGAGGCCCAAGGCCCGCCAGCCTTCCTCGGACACGCCCTGGGGTGCTTGCAGGATCAAGGGCGCCAGTAGAAAGACCGCGCCAAGCCCGATCACCATGTTCGATTGGCGTAACCGCATCCTCAGAACATGCGTCGAAACGCCATTGCCTCGTTGAGGCGCGTTTCAGCCAGTTTTCCGGCGGCATCACGGGGAGACACCCCTCTCTCTTTCACGATATGCAGCACTTCCCGTGTATTCTCCCGGATCTTTTCGGTGATTGTCGTCATCGCCTGTTGCTCAGTCCCGCCGCGATATTCCACCGCGGCACAGATAACGCCACCCGCATTTGCAATGACATCCGGAATGACCAGCACACCGTGCTTGTGCAATGCCCGTTCTGCCTCAACCGTCGCCGGAATGTTGGCGCCCTCAACGATCAGTTTCGCCCTGATCGCCGCGGCATTAGAGATGTTGATCACGTCCGGCCGGGCAGCCGGAACCAGAATATCACAATCTGCAGTGATGATCGCATCCCTCTCGACACCAGTGGCACCGGAATACTCCGTTACCGCGTGCCCGTCGGCCTTCAGAGCGTCGAGACGGGCGAGATCAAACCCCTTCGCACGGAAGGCAGCCCCATGACGGTCGGCAACCGCCACGATTTGCGCGCCTTCCTTGGCAAGAAAATGCGCGGCATGCCTGCCCACCGCGCCGTATCCCTGTATCGCCACCCGTGCGCCCTCGAGGGCGACGCCGCCAAAGGCCTGCGCCGCTTTGGCCGCCACCGCAACGCCGTGACCCGTGGCACCGATCTCATCCAGTGGAATGCCGCCGATGGCACGCGGCAAACCGACGGCGCGGCCTGTTTCATCCCGCAGCCACGCCATGCAGGTTTCATCCGTGCCCATATCGGGGCCAGGAATGTAGTCGGTGATCTCGCCGATCGCCTGAGCGAAGGCACGGATCAGGCTCTCTTTGCCGCGCACCGGCATCGACGGGTCGGCAATGATCACGGATTTGCCGCCGCCATGCGGCAATCCGGCAGCTGCGTTTTTCAGGCTCATCGCCCGCGCAAGCCGGATGCATTCCATCAGGTCGGCGTCAGGTGCCATGCGCACGCCGCCCACGGCGGGACCCATTGCGATGTTGTCGATGACGACAATGGCCTTCAGCCCGGCACCGTGGTTGCTGACATGGATGATCTTCTCTGGCCCGATGTCATCTACCAACTCAAAAATCGACCGCATGATCTAGTCCCTTGCCGCCTGTGAAGGCCGTTCCAGATCAGTCCGGGCGGCGCAAAGAAAGCGTGCCGCTTCCGCGCCGGTCACCACGCGGTGATCGAAGGTCAGTGACAAAGGCAGCACGCGTCGTACCACCGTTTGCCCATCCTGAGCGACACAAGCCTCTTCAATTCGCCCGGCGCCGAGGATGGCCACTTGCGGCGGCGTCACAACCAATTGCGCGAAGGCACCGCCCAACATGCCGAAATTCGACAGGGTTATCGTTGCGCCGCGCAATGCCTCAGGGGCAATGGTCCGCGCCGCAACGGCTGCTTTCAAGTCGGCAATGCGCGTCGAAAGATTGCTGCGGGTGTGAACCGCGCGCAGCACGGGCGTAAACAGGCCCCCGGGTGTGTCCACGGCGATGGCAAGGTCAACATGCGTGTGCACTTGGCGTTCCTGGCCGTCAAACCAGGCGTTCAATGCGGGTTCCGCCCGACATGCCACTGCCAGCGCCTGTACCAGCCGCAAGGTCGGATCCTCATTTGCGGACCACGAGTGGATATCGGCGCGATCAGTGACCGTTGCGGGCACAACACTGTCCCGCGACCGCGCCATTGCCAGCGCCATGGACCGGCGCACACCGCGCAGGGGTTGGCCTGACCCGGAACCGGTTTCCGCGGCAAGTATATCGCTTGACAGGATGGTGCCGCGCGGTCCGCTGCCCGTCACCGAGGCAAGATCAATCCCTTTTTCCCGCGCCAACTGCCGAACCGCAGGCGTAGCCTTTGCCGTGGACGGCGCGGGGGCCGTGCCGCCTGCATCAGGTTTGTTTGCGGTGCTTGCCGTCAGGGTGTGCTGCGCCAATTCGCCAACGATGGCCCCTTTGTCGTCTGCCGTGCCCGTGACGATATCAATGAGCGGCGCGCCGATGGCGATCACCTCACCCTCCTGCGCGATGATCTGCTTGACCGTTCCGGAATTGGGCGATGGTACCTCCACTACCGCCTTGTCGGTTTCAACTGACAGGAGCGGCTGATCCGTCATCACATGGTCCCCCTGCGATACATGCCAGGCGACGATTTCGGCCTCCTGCAGACCTTCACCAAGATCGGGCAGCGTGAATACAGTCATGCGAACTCCATTACCTGTTGGACAGCCGCCACGATGCGTGCCGCATCCGGCATGTAGCGGTCTTCGAGCCGGGCATAGGGCATGACCGTATCATAGCCGGTCACCCGGATCACCGGGGCAAGCAGGCTGGTCAGACAGTGTTCGGCCAGATCGGCCGCGATCTCGGCCCCCAGACCGGCCGTCAGCGGGGCCTCGTGCACGATGACGCATCGCCCGGTTTTCCGCACCGACGCACGAATGGTTTGCCGGTCAATCGGCTTGAGTGACGACAGGTCGATCAGCTCAGGCGACACCCCGCGACCTGTTAGAGTTTCAGCGGCCGTGCGTGCGTCCGCAAGCATCGCGCCCCAGGCGATGATCGTAAGATCGCGGCCCTCGTGCACCAGATGTGCCTTATCAACAGGCAATGCATCTGCATCTTCGGATACTGGCTCTTTCAGCGCACGATACAGGCGCTTGGGCTCAAGAAAGACCACCGGATCAGGGTCGCGGATCGCGGTGAGCAGTAAACCGTAGGCCCGCGCCGGAGAACTGGGCACAACGACCCGCAGGCCCGGAATATGCGCCAGCATCGCCTCCATGCTTTCGGAATGATGTTCAGGCGCCCTGACGCCGCCGCCGTAGGGCGCGCGCAGCACCATCGGGCAGGTCAGACGACCGCGCGTCCGGTTGCGCAGCCGTGCGGCGTGGTTGGCCAACTGGTCGATCGCAGAATACAGAAAACCCATGAACTGTATCTCTGCCACGGGCCTCAGGCCTTGCGCGGCGGCCCCGATGGCCATGCCCGCGATCACCGTTTCCGCCAGCGGCGTATCCCGCACCCGCGCAGCCCCGAAACGTTGCATCAGCCCATCTGTTGCCCGGAAAACACCGCCATCAATACCGATATCTTCGCCAAAAAGGATGACATCCGGATCCTCCTCCAGCGCGCGGGACAACGCCCTGCGGATCGCGTCGATCATTGTCAGATCAGTCATCGCCCATCTCCTGCGCAAGTGCCGCGATCTCGGGCGGGGCCGTGGCGTAAAGGTGCTCGAACATCGCGCGCGCGGGCTGCGGGGGCGTGGCGAGATACCGCTCCGCCGCGGTCTCCGTCTCCGACCGGCTCTCGCGCAGCAGGCTTTCCTCGTCTTCCTTGGACCATCCGTGTGCGGCCACCAGATGCGCCCGCAGCCGCACCAGAGGCTCGGCCTTCCAGTGGCGACTGACCTCGGCGTCATCGCGGTACCGGCTGGCGTCATCAGCCGTGGTGTGATCGCTCAAACGGTAGCTCAGGCATTCAATGAGCGTTCCGCCCTGTCCTGCGCGCGCCCGTTCCAGCGCTTGCCTTGTGGCGTCGCGCACGGCAATCACGTCATTGCCGTCGACTACCTCGCCCGGTAGTCCGACGGCATCCGCCTTTTGCGCCAGCGTTTTGGCCCGTGTCTGTTCGGCACGCGGCATGGAAATGGCCCATTGGTTGTTGCTGATCACAAAAACCGCCGGCAAATTCCATGCCCCGATCACGTTCAGTGCTTCATAGAAATCACCCTTGGAAGTAGCGCCATCGCCACCAATCGCCACGGCGACACCGCCCGCACCCTGATGCAGCAAGCCAAGTGCAACCCCGGCGGCGTGGGGAAACTGAGACGCCACGGGAATGCAGATGGGAAAGTCGTGCCGTGGCCCTGCAAAGTCATTGCCGCGTTCGTCACCCCCCCAGTACAGGAACAGCTCTTGCATCGTCACACCACGCCAGAGCTGGCCACCGTGTTCACGGAACGACGGCAGGAACACGTCCGCCTCGGACAGTGCGCTGGCAACACCCACGCTGATTGCTTCCTGCCCGAGGCTGGAGGCATAGGTTCCCAGCCGTCCGGTCCGTTGCAGTGCAATCGCCTTGGCATCAAAAGCCCGCGTTGTCACCATCATGGAATAGAGCGCGACCAGCGTTTCTGAATCCAACGCGAAGTCTGGCAGGTCCCGCAGCACCTTGCCCTCGGCATCCAGAAAGACGCCGCATTCGGAGGGGGAGAGGGCGGCGCTGCCAGTCATTGCGTCCCTTCCATCTTTGCCTGTTCCAGTTCTTGCGCCATTTGCGCGCGCATGACGAACTTCTGCACCTTGCCGGTGATCGTCATCGGAAATTCATCCACGAACCTGATGTACCGGGGGATCTTGAAATGGGCGATCTGACCTTTGCAGAACGCGCGGATCTCCTCCTCCGTCGCAGTGTGTCCCTCACGCAGCCTGATCCAGGCACAGACTTCCTCGCCATATTTCTGATCCGGCGCGCCGATCACCTCCACCTGCTCAATGGCCGGATGGGTGTACAGAAAATCCTCGATCTCACGCGGAAAGATGTTCTCCCCGCCGCGGATCAGCATGTCCTTGATGCGCCCGACGATCTGAAAATACCCCTCGTCATCCACTGTGGCGATATCCCCGCTCGCGATCCAGCGGGCCTCGTCAATCGCACTGGCCGTTTTTTCGGGATCGTTCCAGTATTTCGGCATCACGCAATAACCGCGGGTCAGCAGTTCGCCCGGAGTGCCGCGCGGCGTGATGTGGCCCTTGTCGTCCACGATCTTGATCTCGGTATGCGGCAGCACCCGTCCCACCGTCTCGACCCTGCGCGCGACCGGATCATCGACAGTGGTCTGCGTGCTGACTGGCCCGGTCTCCGTCATGCCATAGGCAATGGTGATCTGATCCATATGCATCTCGGACATGATGCGCTTCATCAATTCCGCCGGGCAGGGAGCGCCCGCGATGATACCCGTGCGCAAAGACGTCAGATCGCGCTCCGCAAAGCCCGGGCTATCCAGTGCGGCAATGAACATGGTCGGGACACCGTGCAACGCCGAACAGCGTTCAGTCTCGACAACCCGCATCGTCGATTCCGCGTCGAACCCGGGTGACGCAAAGACCATCGTCGCGCCATGGGCGACACAGCACAGCGTTCCCAGCACCATGCCAAAGCAGTGATACATCGGCACCGGGATGCACATCCGGTCCTCATGGTTCAGCTTCATCTGCAGACCCGTAAACAGTGCGTTATTGACGATATTGTGGTGGGTCAGCGTCGCCGCCTTGGGCCGCCCTGTCGTGCCCGAAGTGAACTGGATGTTGATCGGGTCGTCGAATTGCAGGGCCAGTCCAAGTGTCTGGACCTGCACACGGGTCGCGTTGGTTGCGCCGGCTCTGACCTCTTCATGCGTTATTGCGCCGGGGGTTGCGGTCTCTCCCAGCGTGATGATCCAGCGCAGGCTGGGGATCTTTTGGGCTTTGAGTTGCCCCGGCTTTGACCCCGCAAGCTCGGGCATCAGCTCATTCAGCATCGCGATGTAGTCGCTTGTCTTGAAGGTAGGCACCGTGATCAGACCTCGCACCCCGGTCTGGGTGAGCGCATATTCCAGTTCGGCCAGCCGGTAGGCCGGGTTGATGTTCACAAGGATCAGCCCCGCCTTCGCAGTGGCAAACTGCAGCGCCACCCATTCGGCCATGTTGGGAGCCCAGATCCCCAGGCGGTCACCGGGCGCGAAGCCAAGCGCCAGAAGTCCTGCTGCCATCTCATCAGCCTGACGGTTCAGTTCCCCGTAGCTCCAGCGCAGGCCCTGATAGGGCACAATCAGGGCATCGTTATCGGCATATCTGGCGGCACTTTGTTCAAGCAATTGGCCGACCGTCAGCCCCACAAGACACATGTCCGACACCCCGTGCAGATAGCTTTGCTGTGTCTGGCTAGGTTCCAAAATAGGCCTCCATCCGGTCGAAGGCGGTGTTGATCACATCGTCCTCTACGCAAAAGGCCATGCGCACATGATTTTTCCCCGACGGCCCGAAGGCGCTGCCCGGCGTGACGGCGACATGCGCCTGATCAAGAAGCTGATGCGCGAAGCTGACGTCACCGTCCGCAGCAACCAGCACGCGGGGAAAGACGTAATAGGCGCCTTGCGGCCGCACGTAGTGAAACACATGGCCCAGCCGGTCGAGCCGGTCGCAAATCAACTGACGTCTGCGGTCCAGCGTGCTCTCGAACAGGGCAAGATGGGATTGATCCGCCTGCAGGGCGGCCTGTGCCGCAATCTGCGATATACGCGGCGCACAGATCATCGTCAGGTCGTGAACCTTCACGACATCTGCACGCAGGTCGGCGGGCATTACCATGTAACCCGCCCGCCAACCGCTCATCGCGTAGCATTTCGAGAAGGTGAACAGATAGACTATGTTCTGCGCGCATTCCGGCAGAGCGGCCAGGTTGAAGTATCGCGCGTGGTTTTCGTAGATGAAGTGGCTGTAGGGATCGTCGAGAATGACAAGCAATCCATGGGCGCGGGCGATCTCGGCCACCGCGTGCAAAGCCGCTTCCGACAGGATAGAGCCGGTGGGGTTTGACGGCGTGACCAGAACAATTGCTTTGGTCCGGGGACCCACCAGGCCGGTCAGCCCGGCAATGTCGGGCTCCCAGTCGCGATCTTCGTGCATCTTCCAATAGACCGGGATGCCGCCATTGAAGCGGATCTGACTGATATGGGAGACAAAGCCCGGATCGGTCACGATGACTTCGTCGCCCGGGTCGATCAGCACAGCGAAGAGCGTATTTAGCCCCTCCATGTTGCCCGCGGTGATCGTGATGTTGCGCTTGGGATCGACGCGTTGACCTGTCCGGCGTTCATGCGCGGCGGCGGCAGCTTCGCATACTTCCGGCAACCCGCCGGGCAGCGTGTACATGCCCAGCTTGAGGTCGCCTTCAAGGGCCTGTGCCACAGCCTCGCGGATCGGTTCGGGCGTCCGAAATGACGGCAGCCCCCAGGCAAGCGATGCCGCGTCAGGTATCTGCGCGCTGCGAATCGACATTTCCTTGATCGCGGACATCGCCAGATCCCGAGATCTGGATGCTACCCGGTGTGTTGTCGGGTCAATTGTTTGATCCATCCGGAGCCTCCTGAACGCTGTTTCAGCAGCTTCAAGCCTGCTCAGAGCCTAGTGGTTTTCGCAAACCCCGAATTGTCATAGGTCAATTCGGACAAATGGTTGTGTCGCCCCTCCTGTCGCTGCCCTCCACAGAACGTCACCGCCGCGCGCCGGGTGCGTGCCCCGGCCAAGAAGCTCATTGCAGCTGATGATCAGTCTCTCAACATTTTCAGGTGTCCGAGATCGTAGCCGGCTCTGCGCCGCTCCTGTAATCTTTGACAATATCGCCTTGGGGGGGAACTTCAGATCCCAAAGTGGACACAGCTGCGTAAATCCGCACCCGACGCAGCATCAGCTTACCGACATACCCGCATTCATGTGACCCCGATCCTACGGTGATCGGGCGATTGCCTGCGCGTGGAATGCAACCGATACTCACCGGATGACCAGTGATGCTATTCAGGCCCTCGGCGGCGTTGGTTTGTTCCTCTTCGGGATGATATTGCTTACCGAAGGGCTTCGCGACCTCGCAGGGACCACGTTGCGCACATTCCTTGCACGCTTCACCCGAACGCCCCTCGAAGGTGCCGCCACGGGCGCGGTCAGCACAGCGCTTGTTCAATCATCCAGCGCGACAACAGTCACAACCGTTGGCTTTGTCAGCGCCGGATTGCTGACCTTTCCGCAGGCACTGGGCATCATATTCGGGGCCAATGTAGGCACCACGATCACCGGTTGGCTCGTAGCGATCCTGGGCTTTAAGCTGACCCTCGGAGACATCACCCTACCGCTGATTTTCGTGGGTGCTATCATGCGTCTGTTCGGCGTATCACGTATCGCCCTGTTGGGAACCGCGCTGGCAGGGTTCAGCCTTGTTTTCATCGGAATAGACGTGATGAAGGCGGGCATGGCCGGGTTCGAAGGTGTGGTGACCCCGGCCAGCTTTCCCAAGGACAGCATGACCGGAAGGCTGCAACTTGTTCTGATTGGCGTGCTGATAACGGTTGTGACCCAGTCTTCCAGCGCTGGCGTTGCAACCGCGCTTACGGCCCTTGGTGCAGGCGCCATCAACCTGCCACAAGCGGCAGCCATGGTGATCGGCATGGACGTCGGCACCACGTTCACCGCCGCATTGGCCACGGTTGGCGGCTCCACGGCAACACGGCGCACCGGGCTGTCGCATGTGATCTACAACCTGCTGACCGGTTTCATGGCCTTTCTGCTGCTGGGTCCATTCACAGCGCTCGCGTCATCGGTGGCCGCAAACGGGGACAGCCAGATCGCGCTGGTGGCCTTCCACTCCACCTTCAACATTCTGGGGGTGCTGATCATCCTTCCCTTTGTCAGGCCCTTCGCGCATCTGGTTATCAAGCTTGTACCGGAACGCGGCCCCGAACTGACCCGGCATCTGGGCGAGGAAATGCTGCGCGACCCGGATGCAGCCACGGACGCTGCAATTTCGACGGTCGGGGAGATCGTGAACGCCCAATTCGCTTTCCTGGCCCGACGCCTGCACTACTCGGAAACGGCGCGTGAGGACGTCACGCAATTGCATGCCATCTCGACTGCACTGGCCGAGACACGTCGTTTCGTCGACGCCATCTCTCCGGGGCCTCCCGATGCGCTGCGATCGCGACGGATCCTGTCAGCGCTGCACGTGATGGATCATTTGGGAAGGCTGTATTTTCGCTGCACCCAGGAACAGAGATTGAATGCCCTCGATGCTGATCACACGTTGTGCCGGCGGCGCAATCTGGTGCGGGGACTTGCAAAATATGCGGGCACGGACTTTGACGCGGCCGACCTCGAAGCCCGGATGAATCGGCTGCGCCTCGCGCTGCGACGCCACCGCGAAGTGTACAGGCACCGCATCTTTGTGCGCGCCTCAACGGGGCAGCTGGAAGACGATGAAGCCATTCTGCGGCTTGACGCATTGCGCTGGCTTCACCGGGTTGCCTATCATCTGTGGCGTATCCAGCACCATATGAACCGTCTGCACGAGGACTCGCTGCCTGCTTCCCGCCGGCGCGAGGCCGCGGTCGAGGTCTTGGAGGACTAGAAATCAATCTGTACGTCCGACAGCAAGCGGTCCGTGGTCGCCGTAGGTAGCGCCGCAGTTCGGCCAGCAAATGCCGCGGCTGAAACGAAAGCATCGTGGACCACATCAGCCATACGTTACTGACAAAGAAGTTTTTAGCACCACTCCTTGATGCACCGGCGTCAGAACAAGCCGGTTGATTTCAACGATATCATGGGCCGCGCGCGTGACGATTGACGCGCGACAAGTGCAGCGAGCGTCAATCGACCGCCGAATGGTGTGATGCAGCCCCAACGAGTACCAGCGCAGACGTCGTGATCATTTTGGCTGGAACGTCTTGAAACCGTGATCTGGTGGTTGCCGGGCGCTAAAAGACGCATCGCGCGATTTCAGAAGGCCGCAATGCCGAGCGGCCACAGAAGCGGGACGAGCACCAGCAGAATGCAAAGTGACACCAGCGTCAGCGGAATTCCGGCGCGCAGAAAATCGCGAATGCTGTAATGCCCGGGACCGTAAACGAGGAGCAGCGCGGGTTCGAACGGCGCGATAAAGGACAGCGAGGCCGACAGCGTCACCATGACCGCGAACGGACGTGGATCGGCCCCCAGTTGGTCAGCCACCCCAATCGCGACCGGCAGCACCGTCAGCGCCGCCGCAGCATTCGACATGGGCTGTGTCAGAATGATGGTCAGCACCCCCAGACCCAGCAGCAGCGCCACCGGACCGAACCCGCCGAGCGCTGATACCACATTGCCCGCAAGCCAGGATGCGGTGCCTGAGGTCTGCATTGCCACACCGAAGCTGGACATGCCCCCGATCAGGATGAGAATCCGCCAGCTGATCATCCCAAACATGTCCTGCAGGGAAAACCGACCTGTCAGCACAAGGGCCAGAACGGCGATGAGCAACGCAACCGAAAAGGGCAGAAGGCCCGTTGCCCCGGCGGCAATGGCCGAGATCAGCGCCACCACCGTGTGCTTTCCCTCCCTTTCGGACGGAGGTCCGGGTTCAGGCGGCATCAACAATGACAAGTCGGGGTCCCGATCCAAGGCTTCAACCTGATCGCGCGGGCCCGAGATCAGCAAAACGTCTCCGGTCTTCAGGCGCATACGCTCAATCAGGGCCGCGGTCTCCTGCCCGCGCCTGTGCAGGGCGAGTATGCACAGGTTTGATCCCAGTTCCGCGCGCGCGGAACGCAGGGTCTGTCCAATCCAGCGCGCGCCCGGCAGGAGGATGGCTTCAGCCAGAATGAAATGTGCAGGTTCATCCAAGGGGGCGGGAACATCGAGATCCAGGCCAAGCAGCGGGTCGCCAAGTGCGTCCAACAACCCGGCGCGCGCGCCGCGCACGATAACCCGATCCGCCTCGCGCAACTTGCGGCGGGGGTGTGCGGCCACGCGCCCGCCGTCCCGGCTGACAGCCAGCGCGGTCAGTGCACGGGCATCCAAGCCAAGATCCCCCACCGCCATCCCGATGCTGCGCGAACCTGCGGGCACGACCAATGTGGCCATGAACTGCTTTGCAGCGGCGGGAAGATGCTCGGTATCTTCGGGGTTGTCGGGCAGCAGCCACGGGTTGAGCACCGTCATCATGACAATGCCCGAGATGCTGACAACGAGACCCACCATGGCAAACTCGAACACGCCAAAGGGCTCCATTCCCAGACGGGAGACTGCGCCGCTGGCGGCAAGGTTTGTCGAAGTTCCGATCAGCGTAGCCGACCCGCCCATCATCGAGGCAAATGCCACGGGCATCAGAAAGCGCCCCGGACGGACCCCACTGCGACGCGCCATCTCCGAGACCGCCGGAATGAGAACTGCGGTTGTGCTGGTGTTGGTCACAACGCTTGAGAGACCAGCGGAGACAGTCATGAGCCAGGCCAGCGTACTCCGCGACCCGGGTCTGGTGTTTTGCCTGATCCGCGCGGACAGGCGTGCAATCAACCCCGATTCCGCGAGGCGCCGCGACAGAACCATGACGCATCCAAGCATAATAACGGTTGTACTGGCGAAGCCTTGAAACGCCACGTCTGCAGGCAAAACACCGCTTGCCGCGAGAATGGCGACCAGCAACAACGACACCTGCTCGACCGGCAGGATTTCTTTTGCTAGAAGGATCAGGGCCGAAACGAGCAAGGTCAGAACAAGGGCAATTTCCGGCGTCATGACAGCCTTTACGTCTTCGGTTGAACCCTCCGGAGCACGCCGGACGAAGCTGCCCGGGATAGGCAAGCTCGCTGAACAGCGCCCACACCAGCGCGGCGCGATCTATAGTCTGTGTTATGCCGTATGATTTGGATTTCCCCAACTCCCTTTGGTTCGGGGCTGCCCGCGCAAAGACGTTGCGGCGCAACCGGGCTCACGCCCGCAGGTCAATCATTGGTGGTGCGCGCAGCTGTCGAACCCCCGTCGCGATGATGGATATCTTCATAGACCACACGGTCAGCGGCCTCACTCGGGAACCGCAGGAAATAGCCAATTTTCACAGGAATATCCGGTGTCGCGGCATTCAGCGTTTGTGACCCGGTGGCAAGGCGGTGCACTTCCGGCACGGCCACACTAGCCACCGTGCCCCGGCGCGGATCAGAACGGTCGCACCGCCGTCAGACACGTGTGTTCGGCGTGTTCACAAAACGAAGTGTACTGACCGGGCGCACAAAGCGGGCATGGGGACCTTCCTCCGCGTCCCGGGTATCGACGCTCAACTCGACCACGTCCCCCTCGTTCAAACCGTCGTACCCATCATTGACCACGCTGTTGCGGTGGAAATAGATCAACCGCCCGTCAGTTGTTGCGATCTGGCCGCATTCTGCGTAGCCGTCGAGGGACTCAATCCGCCCTTGCAGGGGTGTTTCATGCGTTTGCGGACGACCCTTGTGCTGCTCCTTCCACTTGCGCAGCTGACGCTCCATCGCGTTGAAGGCGTCGCGGATCGCAACATAGATATCGGTGTGCGCAGTGTCGTCACCGGGGCGATGATCGACATGCAGGCTGGATCCGGTCATCTGCACGCTGAGATCGATCACATAGGCCGCGGGCTTGCGGCCACGGCGGTGTGGCACCCGTACCCAGACATGGCATCGACGGATGTTTTCGCTCATCGCCAGCAGTTTCGCGACGCGCTCGCGTATACGTGTTTCCACCGCATCGGAATGTTCGATGTCCTTGAAGGTTATCTCGACTTGAGGTTTCATGGTTCCATCTCCTCAGCGGCTGCAAGATCTGGATAAGGCCCTTTGCGCTCAGGGGGATTGAGATAGGTCAATCTCTCGCACGAGGTCAAAGCCACCCCCATGATCACCGGGTCGGAGACGCATTTCCTGTGTTTCGCTCGCCCACCGGATCTGGGTGCCGATTGAGGATCAAGGGCAAGCTGGTCGCAGCCGCTGGCATCGGCCGGCCTCCGAATTCAGGGTGACGGTTACAATCGTCTCTGGCGTGCGACCCTTTCCCTTTGAGCATTGATCAGGCTCAATCCGGATCACGCCTGCGCGTGCTAGGTCAATGCTGTCGGGCGCTTTCACCTCGACATCAAGAAACGCGATCAGTTGGTTTCAGCTTGCCACGGCTGGCAGGAACCAGTGCGCAAAGGTGCGTGGATCGGAAGAGACGGAGCAGGCTTTCGACTATGGCGCAGACGTTTCCCGCTATGTTGCCGATGTCCCTCGGCACTGAAAATCCGATGCAAATGGCATGCGCACCTTCCGGGCAGAGTGTTCAAAGCGCGGAATTCTGCGGCAAAGATTTCCGCGATCACATCGGGTGCACATGACGCAGATGCCGGATATCTCGACGGCAGGTCTCGCGGTCGTGTTTCTTATTGCAGCGCTCTTCGTCTGGCTGGCGGGAACCCGGCTCGCGCTGGTCGGAGATGAAATCGCAGAGCGCTTCAACCTCGCCAAGGATTTCGTCGGGCTGATCTTTCTCGCAACGGTCACCTCGCTGCCCGAGATCGTTACAACCGTCACCGCGGCACGGGTCGACAACGCCCACCTGGTATTGGGAAATCTGTTCGGCGGGATCACGATGCAGACCGCCATTCTTGCCGTGGCGGACATTTTCTTGGTGCGCTACGCACTGACCTCCTGGCCTCGGAAACCCACCTATGCGCTTCTGGCCGTGATGCTGATTGCCTTGCTCAGCATGCTCCTGTGCACGACATTTCTGGGGGACGTCGAGGTGCTTTATGGCATTGGGCTTGGGGCAATCCTTCTGTCGGCAGGATTTCCGCTCGTGATTCTGCTGCAACGGACGTTCGATCAAAAGGAAAGCTGGGCGCCGGTCGATCTGCCGGATGAAGAAGAGCGGGCACAAACCCTGCGATCACGGCTACGGTCGCCTGAGGTGTCCAGCACGCGTCGATTGTTAACGGAGGCGACGGCCTACAGCGGCGTGATCATTGCGGGCGGTACCGCCCTTGCCCTCAGCGCCGATTTGCTGGCAGCGCGCACGACCCTCGGCGCATCCTTCATCGGCGTCACCCTGCTTGCAGCGGCAACATCGCTTCCGGAACTGAGCACAACGCTGGCGGCGGCCCGGATCGGCGCTTACACGATGGCAATTTCCAACATCCTTGGCAGCAATCTCATCATGCTCGCCCTTCTTCTGCCTGCCGATATCGCCTACCGGCAAGGGCCGATACTGAACGAAGCGACCGAAGGTGCCCAACTCAGCATCTCCGCCGGTATCCTTGTCACGGCGATCTACGCGGCGGGGATCCTTATCCGCCGGACACCTCGGTATCTTGGCGCCGGGCTGGATTCCTGGCTTGTGCTTTTTGTTTACGGCGCGTCGATCGTGGCTCTCTATCACCTGGCCTGAGCGCGATATTGCCACGCCAAGTAGGTTTCAGACCAAACAACCCTGTCCGAGTTCGCGGGAGACAAGCCGCGGTGGCGGTGGGCAATCAAGCACCCTGCGCATCTGTCCCATTGTGACGCGAGACGCCGCCCGGTCGGGATGACCGCTACAGCCCGTTTCGGCCGTCGATTTCAACAGGTCTGTCCAACGCTGAGTTCAAAACCCAGATCAATCAATTGCGGCGTTGTCTTCCCATCTTTTTTAGCGGGCATCGCCAGGAACTGCCCGGCCTGCCTGCCAATCTCGTAGCGGGGGCTTTTGATCGTCGTCAGCTTGATTGGCAACGCGTCCAGATACGGGAGCCCGTTGAAACCCGCCATCGCAATGTCGTCCGGGATGCTCACACCCTGCGCGAAGCAATGCATGATCCCACCTGCGGCAAGGTCATCATTCGAATAATAAATTGCGTCTGGCCGGTCAGATCGCGAAAGTATCTCTGCTGTCATGCGACGCCCTTCGATCATGGAAGATGGCTGCTGGCTGACAACCTCGGACATCAAGGCAGCCCCCGCTTCGCGCAGCGTTTGCCGGAAACCTTCAAGGCGTTTTCCGGCCCTCAGATCGGATCCGCCCTGGCTTCCGACATAGACAAATTTGCGGTGACCTTTGGCCAGCATGTGTTTTGCCGTGACTTGACCTGCGGAGATCTGAGAGAACCCGAACGCGGTTGAAATTGGTGCGCCATCAATATCCATGATCTCGGCAACGCGCACGCGGGACGACGCGATCGCCCGTCGCGTGGCAGCGGAGTGTTCGAGCCCGGCAAGCAGTATTCCCGATGGTCGCCAAGACAGAAGGTCCCGCACCAGCTCGTACTCCCGTTCTTCCGAATACTCGGTCAAGCCAAACACCGGACGGAAGCTTTGCGCCGTCAGGGCATCTGTTATGCCGCTCAGGACCTCGGTAAACACGGTGTTCCCCAAGGTCGGAAGAACAACGGCAACCAACGGCGTTTCTTCGGATCGCAACCCACGGGCCAATCGGTTTTGGACATAGCCGATTTCCAATGCCGCGGCGTGGACCCGGTCGCGCACTTTCTCGGAAATATAGCCCTTCCCGCTCATCACGCGCGACACGGTCATCTGGCTGACGCCGGCACGCGCCGCAACATCATCCATGGTTGGTTGTGCTGTTTTTCGATCAGCCAAGACCGGTCTCCATTTTTCTGGACTTTAGGCCGTCCCACCGAATCGCTTGACATATGTTTACGTAAACATTCAGTATTGCCATATGTTTACGTAAACATAGACTTTGATCACGGACTTCTGGGAGGAAACCAAATGAAAAAGTTACTGTTGGGCACCGCATTGGCGGTCGTTGCAGCGTCACATGCATCCGCAGAGACTTATCGGGCAGAATGCTTTGCCCCCGCGCCGGGGACAGCAACTATTCAGGGTGAGGCGAAAGACGGACCCTATAAAATTGCGTTTGTGAATGGCTTTGCCGGGAATGACTGGCGCATCGCCGCAATTCAGGCGTCCAAAGCATGGGCAGCGCGCCCCGAAAACGCGGCAAACATCGAAGAGTTCACCGTTGTCTCGGTCGGTAACGACAGCGCCGCGCAGATTGCGGCGATCGATAACTTTATCGCCGCAGGGTACGATGCAATCACCTTTATCGCGGTGAACCCGAGCGCCTTTGAGCCGGTGATCCGCCGGGCAGAACGTCAAGGAACAGTTCTGGTGCCTTTCGACAACGTTTTGGATACCGACAAGGTTGTTCAGATCAACGAAAGCCAGCTGGAACTCGGCCGCCTCAAAGCGCAGACAGTCATGGACGAGCTTGGCGGCAGTGCCAAAAAGATCCTGATGGTGAACGGCTTGCCCGGCAATGCCACGGATCGCGATCGCCGCTTAGGCATGATGAGCGTTTTTGATAAGATCGACGGCCTTGAGATTGTCGAGGTGGTCGGCAACTGGGATACCGGGACAAGTCAGAAGGTCGTCGCAGACGCGCTGGCCACGCACGGGCAGTTTGACGCTGTCGTGTCTCAGCATGGCGCTGCCGGTACGATCAACGCGATGCAGGCGGCCGGGCATCCGATTGTGCCAATGGGCGTGGACGGTGAGAACGGAGTCCGCATGCTGATGGATGAGCTCAACATACCCGGCATTTCCGCTTCACAAGCCCCGGCAATGTCCGCCGTCGCGCTTGAAGCGGCTGTGGCGCTGCTTCAGGGAAACAAGCTGCCCCAGACGGTATTCCTGCCAATTCCACAGGTGGCGGCAGCGGATCTTGAGGCTGGGGTGAACTATTTCCCCGATCTGCCGAAATCCTTCAACACAGGTACCGGTTTCCCTGATTGCTTTGCGCCGTTCACGCCAGAAGAACTCCTCGGCCAAAGCGCGGATAACACCTGATCCTTACGTAACGGGTTCCGGCGGCGCTGCGTCGCCGGAACACGGCTTTTCTCACGGAAGATTTTTGGATGTCTCGATCTGAACACCCGATTGTGCACCTTCGTGGAGTCTCTAAAGTCTATGGTGCAACCCATGCTTTATCCGACGTCGATTTTTCCTGTTATGGCGGGGAAATCCACGCGATCCTGGGTGAGAACGGCGCTGGCAAATCGACATTGATGAAACTTGTGTCGGGGGTCATTCAACCGACCGCCGGTGAGATCGAAATTGACGGCGAGCTCACCCGGCTAAAGGGACCTTCTGACGCGATCTCCCGCGGGCTGATCTGCATGTTTCAGGAACTGTCATTGGTGCCGGACCTCAGTGTACGCGAAAACCTGATGCTGGGCGCGGTGGGAACCGGGCTGGGACGGCTGAATGCCGACGTGGTCAAACGCGCGCAGGACATCCTTGGGCAGATAGATGGCGAGGCGATCGGCCTGACGACACGGGTTGCCGATCTGACACTGGCAGAGCGTCAGCAGGTCGAAATCGCCAAGGCCCTGACGCGCGATCCGAAACTGTTGATCTTGGACGAGGCGACATCCGCCCTGAACGCATCCGTCGTCGAAAAAGTGTTTCGCCTGATCCGCGCGGAACGTGACCGGGGCGTAGGTGTGCTTTTTATTTCACACCGGTTTCACGAGATCGAAACGCTTGCTGACCGCATTTCGATCTTTCGCAATGGCGCACATGTTGAAACATTTGACAACGGTGCCTACGATTACGGAGCAATCATCAGCAAGATGGTCGGACAGCGGATTGACGACCTTTTCCCGGCGAAACCGAAGGCCGATCCGGACGCCGACGAGGTTTTGCGCCTTGAAGCGTTCGGTTGGTCGGACAGGCTGCAAGATATCTCCATCGTATTGCGCAAGGGTCAGATCACGGGGCTTGGCGGGCTGGATGGCCAAGGGCAAGGGGATGTCCTGCAGGGGCTGTTTGGGTTGCTGAAGGGGACAACGGGGCGCTGCCTTATTGGCGAAACGGAGGTGTCGATCCGCCACCCCAAACAGGCAAAAGATCCGAAGCTGGGTATCGCGCTCGTGCCAGAAGACCGAAAGACCGAAGGCCTCATTCTTGATCAGAGCATTGCCCGAAATCTGGAACTGGCGGCCCTTGGAACTCACGGGATCGATGCGGCGGACAAAACGATTTACCAGCCGTTTCTGGATGCTCTTGAACTGAAGTGTGACAGTCTCGACCAACCGGTCAGTCAGCTGTCCGGCGGCAATCAGCAAAAGGTGGCTTTGACAAAATGGCTGACGCTCGGACCGCGATGCATGCTGCTGGCTGATCCGACGCGCGGCATTGATGTGAAAACCAAAACACAGATTTATGCGCTGCTGCGCCGATTGGCCGACAGCGGCGTTGCGATCCTCTTGCTGTCAACCGACTACGAGGAACTGATCCATCTGTGTGACGAGACGCATATTTTCTACCAAGGCCGCATCGTGCGACACCTGACCGGGAAGGACGTCACAGCCGAGGCGATCATTGCCGCGTCTTTGAATATTCCCGCAACCACCGAACGCTCAGAGGCCGCCAATGCGTAATCTGTTCAGGTCCAATCAACGCGAAGCGATCGCAATCGCGGTGCTTTCTGTCTTGCTTGCGCTGTATCTTGCAACGCACCCGAGTGGCCCGAACACCTATGTGATGACGATCTGGGCCAACCAGTGTCTAATTCTTGCCCTGGCCGCGATTGCCCAGTTTTTCGCAGTGATCGTGCGCGGCATCGATCTGTCCGTCGGCGCGGTCATGGCGCTGACCAATTGCGTGGCATCCTATCTGGTGATCGGCTCAGGTCTGGAGATGGGTCTAGGGATCGTTGCGGTTCTGGCCGTGGGTATTGCCTGCGGCCTCGTTAACGGAGCGTTGGTTGTGTTCGGCCGCCTGCAACCCATCGTGGCGACACTGGCCACGGCCTCTCTGTTCGTTGGCCTGGCTTTGCTCTTGCGCCCGACACCGGGGGGGCAGATCGACTACGATCTGGCGGATGCATTCACCTTGGACGTGCTCGGCATCCCAACCGCCCTGATCATTGCAGCCGCGGTCGTTGGCCTCTTCTGGGTGCCCCTGCGCCGGACCGGCCTGGGCCTTGGGCTTTACGCGGTGGGTTCCTCGGAACAGGCGGCATTTCAATCGGGGATGCCGGTACCCGTGATCCGGCTGGCCTCTTTCGCGATGGGTGGTCTGTTTGCCGGGCTGGCCGGGCTTTATTTCAGCTTTGTGACGACAACTGGCGATGCCGGAATAGGACCAAATTTCACGCTGAATTCCATCGCCGCCGTTGTCCTGGGGGGAGTCGCGCTTCGCGGGGGGGTCGGCACGTTGACCGGCGCCATGGCAGGTGCCTTCATCCTCAAAACCATCGGATCATTGATGTTCTTCTCCGGCCTGCCGCCCTTGGCGCAACCCTTCATCGAAGGCCTGATCCTCGCGGGTGCCATCGCCATCGGCGGCGCAGGCGTACTGCGTGTCAAAAACCGGTTGGAGGTCTTTGCGCAATGAGCAAGGTCACGCAGGCTCTTCCCGGTGTCGACGCCTTGTTGCCCTATGGCGGTGCGGTTCTTCTGGTTCTGGGCGGAAGCTATTTCTTCCCTCAGATCCTCGGGCTCGACTACCTTGCACAACAGTTGCAGATCGCAGCGTTTCTCGGGCTGTTGGCGCTTGGGGCCACTTTGGTTATCCTTCTGGGGCACATCGACCTGTCGGTGCCCTGGGTGCTGGGCGGTGCCGCCATCGTGTCAACGTCACTGGTGGGGTCCGGCGATCCGGCTTTGGCGGGCATGGCGATCCCGGCAGCGCTGCTTTTTGGTGCGGTGGTCGGAGTGATCAACGGCGCAGGTGTGGCGATCCTGCGCATACCGTCAATGGTCTGGACCCTCGCCGTTAACTCCATGCTGCTCGGCGTGGCCGTTCTCAATACCGGTGGCTTCAACCCGAAGGGCGAGGCCAGCGGCACGATGATCTGGCTTGCGACCGGCACCGTGGCGGGTTTCCCGGTTGCCTTTGTTGTCTGGATGGCCGTGACGGGGGTGATGGCGCTCCTGCTGACACGCAGCGGGTTCGGGCGCTATCTGTCCGCGATCGGGTACAATGAGAAGGCAACCCTGCTATCGGGTGTCTCCACCCCGTCGGTTATCTTCGCGGCCTTCGCAATCGCCGGCCTGTGTTCGGCGCTGGGTGGCGTGATGCTCGCCGGTTACGCAAACCAGGCGTATCAGTCGATGGGCGACCCGTTCCTGTTGCCAACGATTGCGGCCGTCGTCATTGGTGGCACATCAATCCTGGGCGGGCGTGGAAGCCTGATCGGGACCATTGGTGGAGTGCTGTTCATCACGCTTCTGACCTCTATCCTGTCGGTGATGCAGATTTCCGACGCGTGGCGCAACATCATCTTTGGCCTGATCATCATCGTGATGCTACTGCTTCAGACCCTACGCAGAAAGGACCCGTGATATGGATGCCGCTTACGAGATCTTTGACCCCTCATTCGCCGACATGATCGACACGGACCGCGCGCCCGAATGTATCGGGGAGGGCATGACATGGACCGAAGGGCCGGTTTGGATGGGCGACCGGCTCTATTTCAACGACATCCCCGCCAAGCGCATGATGATGTGGCGCGAAGGACAAGGCGTCAGCACGGCGCTTTCCAACAGTGAATTCGCCAATGGAAATACACGGGACATGCAAGGGCGGATGATATCGTGCGAACATGGCGGGCGGCGCGTGATCCGACGATTGTCACCCGAAGACGCCTCTGGGGTCGAGGTGATTGCCGACAGCTATCAAGGCAAGCGGCTGAATTCCCCAAACGATGTCGTTGTCCGCTCTGACGGGTCCGTCTGGTTTACAGATCCGCCCTACGGCATCAACTCGGATATCGAAGGCTACCCGGCTGAAAGCGAAATCGGCGGGTGTTACGTGTTCTGCGCAGGTCCCGACGGGACATTGACGGCAGTTGCGACTGACTTTGACAAGCCCAACGGGCTGGCCTTTTCGCCGGATGAGACGCAGCTATACATCGCTGATTCCGGCGCCATTCGCGGCGCGAGTTTTCCAGGTATCGATTACGAACGCCCACATCATATCCGCGTGTTTGACGTAAAGGGGACTGCTCTGTCAAATGGACGCGTTTTTGCAGAGATCACGCCCGGCGTGCCGGACGGCTTGCGGATTGATCACGGCGGAATTCTCTGGACCAGTGCAATGGATGGTGTTCACTGCCTTGATCAGGCCGGCCATTGTCTGGGCAAAATCCGTTTGCCCGCCCAAACATCCAACCTGTGCTTTGGCGGGGCTTCTGGTATGGAGATGTTCATAACGTCTTCCGGAATGGTCTGGCGCGTCCAGACAACCCGGACAGATGCGGCCCACGCTTTTCTGCATTTAGCCAACAACCCGGAAGGTGCCTTATAATGCCCGTTCAAACCGCAGTAATCGGACTTGGTTCCATGGGCTTTGGGATGGCAAAATCCTTGTTGCGCGCGGGCCATGTGACCTATGGCTACGACCTTAATCCACAACAGGTTGCCGCGTTCCGGAAGGATGGCGGCGCAGAGGGCACACTGGAGCAGGTTGCGGGCGATCTCGACGCTCTCGTCGTTGTGGTCCTGAATGCCGCGCAAACACAGGACGTACTGTTTGGCGAAGATGGTATCGCAACTGCGCTCAAGTCAGGTGCAGTGGTCATCGCCTGTGCAACCGTCGCCCCTGACTTCGCCCGCGAGATGGAAACGAAATGCGCGTCATTGGGCCTGCACTACCTCGACGCACCCATTTCCGGTGGTGCCAAGAAAGCGGCAGAGGGTGCGCTAAGCGTCATGGCGGCAGGCACCCCGGCCGCCTTCAAGGCAGCAGATCCCATTCTGGAGGCCACGGCGGCCAGTATCTTCAAACTCGGTGACGCGGCAGGGCCGGGGTCCGCGATGAAGGCGGTCAATCAACTTCTCGCCGGTGTGCATATCGCCGCGATGGCCGAAGCGATTACCTTTGGCATGACGCAAGGCGTTGCACCGCAAACCTTTGTTGACGTGATCAGTAAATGTGCGGGCACGTCGTGGATGCTGGAAAATCGTGCGCCGCATATCGTCAACGGGGACTACACCCCTCATTCATCAGTGAATATCTGGCCCAAGGATCTTGGGATCGTTCTCGACGTCGCCAAATCCGCCGGGTTCGGCGCGCCGTTGACCGCAGCAGCGATGCAGCAGTTTCTCGCGGCGGCAGGGTCCGGTTTGGGAAAGGAAGACGACGCGGCAGTGGCCAAGGTTTATGCCCGCAATGCCGGGCTGACCTTGCCGGGGGACGTGTAATGCTGCTGGGCTGTATCGGCGATGATTTCACGGGCTCATCCGATTTGGGCAACACCTTGTCCAAAGAGGGCATGCGCTGTGTGCAATATGTGGGTATCCCGAGCGGCCCTGCGGCTGACGATGTTGAGGCGGGGGTGGTCGCTCTCAAGTCGCGCTCACTCGATCGACATGACGCAGTGAGCCAGTCGCTTGCAGCGTTGCGCTGGCTGCAGGCGCAGGGATGCACACAGTTCTTTTTCAAATACTGCTCCACCTTCGATTCCACGCCAGACGGCAACATCGGCCCGGTTGCGGAGGCGCTGGCAGAAGCGCTGGACGCGCATAAAGTCATCGTATGCCCGGCATTCCCCGGGACGGGGCGCTCTGTCTATCAAGGCCACTTGTTCGTCAACGATGTCTTGCTGAACGAATGTGGTATGCAAAACCACCCGCTGACCCCGATGACTGATCCTGACATCCGGCGCTGGCTCGCACGGCAGACAACGCATCCTGTCGGTCATGTCGCGGCTACGTCAGTCCTTGAAGGTGCGGCGGCGATCGGGCGCGCGCTGGATGCTGAACATCGTGCCGGCAAGCGTCTCATCGTCGTGGATGCGTTGCGAGACGTGGACCTGCTGGAGATCGGCAAGGCGGCGGATCAATTGCCATTGATCACAGGCGGATCAGGCGTGGCGCTTGGATTGCCTCGCAATTTTGCGCAGCGCGGGCAGATTTCGAAAGCGGGCATCGCTTGGCGCGGGCAGCCAGGAAAATGCGTGGCCTTGTCAGGGTCATGTTCCACCGCCACACGCGCGCAGGTGGCTTTGCATGGCCAGTCCAATCCCACGTATGAAATCGACGCGGCGAAGGTGATCGAGGGCACGCTTGTACCGCAAACAGTGACTGACTGGCTGCTGGAGTCAAAGGGCGTGCCACTGGCCTACAGCTCAGCGGATCCAGATCACGTCGCAGCGATCCAAGACCGTTTTGGTGGCACGAGAAGCGCCGCCGCGTTAGAGACGTTCTTCGCCACCCTGGCGCAGCAACTGGTGGATGCGGGCATCGGAAAAATCCTGACCGCAGGGGGCGAAACGTCAGGTGCCGTCGTCGAAGGGTTGAAGCTGGATACACTTGAAATCGGGCCGGAGATCGACCCCGGTGTACCGGCGCTGCGGGCCAATGACGCCTTGGTACTCGCATTGAAATCGGGCAATTTCGGTGCGGAGGATTACTTTGCCAAGGCCGCGCAGGTTCTGGGAAGCGTCAATGGCTGACGCGGCATTACGTGAGCAGATCTGCATATTGGCAAAGTCCCTGTTCGATCGGGGCCTGACAGGCGGATCGACGGGCAACATCTCCGCCAGAACAGCGGAGGGCGGGATTCTTGTTTCACCCACGGGAACAAGTTTCGGGCGACTGGACCCCGCGCGACTGTCGCATTTTGACCGTTCTGGCCGACTGATCGACGGTGACCCGCCTACAAAGGAGATGCCGCTGCACGCCGCCTTTTACGACACGCGCAGCTCTGCCGGTGCCGTTGTGCATCTGCATTCCTGCCACTCTGTCGCTTGGTCGATGGTGCCCGGGGTCGATCTGGACAACTTCCTGCCGCCGCTCACCCCTTACGCGATTATGAAGCTGGGCAAGGTGAAGTTACTGCCGTTCTACGTGCCCGGCGATCCGGCCATGGGGGAGGCAGTGCGCGGATTGGCAGGTAAGCGCAGCGCGGTCATGCTCGCCAACCATGGCCCGGTCGTCGCGGGTAAGGATGTCGAAGCCGCCTGCAACGCCGTTGAAGAGCTGGAGGACACCGCGCGGCTCGCAATGATGACACGCGGCCTGCATCCAAACGCCCTGACACCTGCGCAGATCAACGATGTAGTTACAGATTTCGGTGTAGTGTGGCCAGATTGACAAGGTTCTCTGCAAGCCGCCTCGTATGGTAGGCAGATCCTCCCACGCCTGATCCGGTCCCGATGGTGTGCATCCTCATCGTATTGCTCGCGTCCAATTTCCCGGCTGACCCCCGCGCGCCTCGCTAGGCTTGCGAGAGCTGATCCTTTGTTCCTCTGAACCTCCATTCAGGCTGCAAGGGCTGCTTCCCGGACGAAGCTGCCGTTGAGGTCAGGGCGGTGAAATACGGCACTGTTCGTATGAGCGCTAAGTTCTAAGCACCAACGGGCAATGATCTGAAACTTCTGGATCGTAGATCACATCGAATCCTTGCATCGCATTGGCGTCACTGATCAGCATGTAATCCGCGAATTTGCCGGGCTTTTTGTATTGTGCATTTCGCGTAGTGGTGAACCCAAGACCGGTCACCAGCTCGGACAGGCCTGCCCCGGCCAGAATACCAAGCGTTTCACTGTCGGGTTCAACGTTGAAATCACCACAGACGATCCTCAGGTCGTCCGGCTCTGAAACCTGCTGTGACAGATCAAGAAGTCGCCGTGCTTGGTCTGCCCGCGCGGGCGTGTCCATCTTACCGTTCAGATCACGCAACCCGTGCATATGCGTGACGCTGATGGAGCGATCCAACCTGTCGTCATAGATCCGAATACCATGCGCGCTGCGGGGTCTCGGATGATCACCGTAGCCAACAGGTGAATAGCTTTTGTGAACAAAGCCCTGGACCTGTCCGATGATCGGGACCGATTTATGCACGAATGTGGCCAACCCCCATTGCGAGGGGATCGGCTGGTCTGCGTCCCAGAGAACACCCTGCGCGGCCGGGCAAAAGGTTGCTACGTGATCGGGCAAGGCGCGGGACACATCCCGAAAGAAATTCGCCCGTTATTTGGTTGTTGCTTTGGCACTTTCAGCCCCTCTCGTCGCCACAGCCTTTCGATACGTTTGTCGTTCACTTGCCAGCCAGCATCTCTCAGCAAGTCCGCGATCCTGCGATACCCATATCGACCAAATTGCCGGGTCAGTTCGATCTTGTCAGACACCAGGATTTCGTCATCAGCACGGCCCACCGCGACTTTGCGCTGCGTCGAACGATGCCTTGGAACCCGGCGAGCCCGCTGCGCTGAGACATTCAGGTCAATTCGAACTCGATCAATGCAGACGCGACGACCGGCGGCGCTCAGACGTTTCCCTTCGCAGCTTCCGCCAGGATCAGCTTGTCATGCGTCAGATCGGAGACTGCCTTGCGCACGCGTTCTCTCTTTCAGCAGGCGCTTCAGTTCTTTGATTTGATCTGTGCCTGCTCCACCGTGTTTCTTCCTGAAATGGTAAAAAGTTTGCTCCGTCACACCGATCTGCCGGGTCACATCAAGACGTGGCATACCTTGCCCGGTCAGAAAATCAATTCGGCGTAGAGTTGTGACAATCCCTTCCGGCTTGGATCGCCTCTTTGCCATGTGTCTCCTCCGTTTCCTAAACACAGCGGAGGACCACTTCAGGGGGGAGGATTGCAGACGATTTAACGACGAGCAGATTGCCTTTGCGCTGAGACAGGCTGAAGCGGCAACGACGGTTGGCGAGGTCTTTCGCAACATGGGGATCGCGGTAGCGACGTTCTATCGACGCAGGAAAATCTATGCGGGGATGGGCATATCGGAGATACGTTGGTCGAGGCAGCTCAAAGACGTGAGCAGCAAGCTACAGCGCATGATCGCCGATCTGACCTTGGATAAGGTAATGCTTCAGGATATTCCACGAAAATGTGGTGAAGCCTGTCCGCCGCCGCGAAGCTGTCCGGCGCAATCAGGATGTTTTCGAAGCGTCTGAACGGCAAGTTTGTAGTGCGATGGCGTTTGGGCCGGCTTCCGACAGATACCAATCCAGGGCGATCCGGAAGCGGAATAGTGACCGCAGTTGACTGGCGGCATATCTCGGTCTGCATCCGGCATGTCGACACCACCTGTCAAACCATACTGCGCAACCTGTACGCTTTTGAGACCCATGAGATCGATACGTTGATCCGGAACCTTCGATGGCGCGTATCACACGGGCGGCCCGGTCAGGCCTTGGGAGAACTTGCAACCCTGATCGAACTCGGAATGCAATTGCGCGAAAAGTCAATTGGAGCCAGGCGCGATGTCGCAATATCGGTTGTTACGCGCCCCACAGAGCTCAGCATCCAAATCAACTGCAACATTTTCGCGGTCGTCAACCATAAACAGCGACCGCTGCAAGGGCGGGCGGTTTCAACCTCTCGGGCTGAAGGCCTGGTAGATGGCATCGCAAAACCCGCACCGGCAAAAAGCAGCGGCTGGGATGGTTCCGGCGCGGAGCGCATTGCGTGGCCACAGTAAAAGTCACTATTCTCAACGGTGGGCTTTCAGCAGGGCAAGTGGGGTGCCACGTACCCAAGCTTTTCCACTCCCCATGATGCAAAGCGACACCTGGGAGAGTGGGTTTTCAAATGCCTGAGATGATTAAAATTCGGCCCAACCATCATCAACAGAACCTCCCCCGCCAGCAGATGCAGCGTTTTTGGGTCGAACACTGGCGTTGCCGGTCGAATTCCGATCAAACGGAACGACTGTCGTTTTCCCGATCCCGGCCGCCGCTTCGGAAACACCGTGGAAGTGGTTGAGTGCGTCGCCCAGAGCCTTTGCCTCTCCGCTCAACGATACGCTCGCAGCAGTCATCTCTTCCAGAGCCGCAGCATTCGTTTGCGAAGTCGAATCGATTGATCTGATCGCTGAATTTACCTCCCCTATGCCCATCGACTGCTGTTCAACCGCTGTTGCGATGTCAGAGATTTGGCCCGCCGCGACCTCAACCTCGGAGATAATGCTGTCAAGCGCTTTGCGGGATTGACCGACCTTCTCGACACCGGCTTCTACGCTCAGGTTGTTCTGTTGAATTACTTCACTAATTTCCTGAACAGCATCCTGTGAGCGCTGAGCAAGGGCGCGCACTTCGGAGGCCACCACGGAGAAACCTCGACCCGCTTCGCCCGCGCGCGCAGCCTCAACCCCAGCGTTCAGAGCCAGAAGATTGATCTGGAACGCAATGTCCTCAATGACCTTGACAACCCGGTTAATCTGCGCGGAAGCCTCTGTCATGGCGTTGATCGAAGCTTCGGTTTCGTTGGAAATAGCACGGTTCTTGTCAGCGCTCTCACGCACCCTTTGGGTCGCTTCATCTGCAGCTTTTGAATTGGTCACGACCTGACGGATGCTCGCGGTGATCTGTTCCACCGCTGCCGAGGTTTCTTCGACAGCTGCCGCATTGTCTTCGGCGCGTTGGGCCATCTCGACTGATGATTTCTCAAGCTCCGAAGAGGTCAAAGATACAGTTGCCCCGCTTTGCAGTACAATCGCCATGGTCTCGGAAAGCGTGATCAGTGCCGCGTTGAAGTCATCCTGCATCTTGCGGAAAGCCCCCTGACGCTCTCCGTCAATCCGGGCGCCCAGGTTGCCTCGCGCCAACTCGTTGATGCTGGCCACTACGTCTGCGATGTTCGCTTCAGTGACTTCGGCAATCTGATTGATACCGGTGCAGAGTTCAGCAAATACGCCGTCCTTGCCAGTCATATCGAGCCGCCGACTAAAATCACCATCGGCGCAGGCAGTGACAACTTTCGCGATTTCCGCAGCAATTGCGAGTTCAGAAGTGCGTTTTGCCTCTGCCTCAAGCCTCTGTTGCTCTTCGGCTTCCTTCTCTTTTGCAAGCGCCTCAGCTTCAGCGCGTTGCTGCTCGGCGAGCGCATCTCTCTCGCGTTTTTCGGCCGCGCTTTTCTCGGCGCGCGCAGCTTCTACTTCCTTCAGTTTCTCTCTGAAGTAATCGATACTTTTGGCAATTGCACCGATTTCATCGCTTCGGTCATTATGGTGAACTTCAACGTCCAGTTCGCCTTCGGTCAGCTTGCTCATGGTTTTGGTCAGGGAAACCACAGGTTTGGATATCGATCGCGCCAGAAGCACAGAAGCGACGATTGCGACACTCAGGCATCCTATCAAAAGTAACAGCAATTTGTTGCGCATCGCCTGGATTGGCGCGAATGCGAGGTTTTCATCAATTTCAGAGACGAAAGCCCAGGAAACGCCCTGAAACTCCAGCGGTGCGGCGGCCTGCAGATATGCGACACCGTCCCGAACATCAGTCGCCGTGCTGGTGCTTCCTGAAAGAGCTGCCGCCAATGCACTCCCGGAAATCTCGTGTTTGAGCAGTGTATCTTCGCCGAAGCGCAGGTCGTCATTTCGGAGAAGTCCATCGGCACCTACGATCATAGCGTGAATTCCGGCCCCGCGGTCGCCAACCAGAGCGGAGAGCGCGTCAACCGGCATCTGAAATGCTAGGACACCCAGAAAGTTTCCCTTGTCGTCCACAATTTTTTTGGCAATGAAACTGGCTGGCGCACCTTCGCTGGGCGCATACGGAGCGAAGTCTGTGAATGCTATTTCTCCGGTTATGCCATCGCGAGCGGCACGAAACACCTCGCCCAATCCTGAACCAGCGAATGGACCATCTTCGAAATTCGTTGCGAAGTCACGCTCCTTGAACACGGAGTATACAAGGTTTCCATTGGTGTCGAACAAGAACACGTCGTAGTAGCCCCGCTCCTGTTGCAGAGCAGTGAAACTTGGATGGTAGATGCGATGGACATCAGAGTATTGGCTACCGTCATTCGCGGAAATCAGATTGTGCTTTGCCCCCACGGGATTTGGATTGTCTGTTATGTAATGCCGCTGCAATTGCTCTGTCGCGTCGGTGCCAATTGCGCTCCATGAGGCCGAGAACTGGGTCAATGCGTCCCGCGTCAGCGCCATCGACGACCAAAGGTCAACATCCTGTTCGATGCTTGTCAAATAAGCATTGAAGCCGTCTTTTGCAGCGTCCCGACTGTCTGCCAATTGCGACACGATCAGTTTTTCTGTGGTATTTTTCCCAGTGATCAGAACCACGCAGATCACGATCCCCAAGGAGATTGCAACCAGTCCGCCGATCATCAGTGTGAGTCTTTTGTTGAGCGTCATCGAGTGAGCCTCCCTTTTCCGACGAAGCCAGTAGAGTGATATCAAAGATCAGATCTTCGCGCTGCCTAGCTCTGAGAAGCGGCTATTAAGGGCGATCAATTAAAATGCGGTGAAGGTAGCAGTGAAAAACGCCATTATTTTCGATACCAATGGATCGGTTTGCGGAACACGAACCCGTTACAGTCGGACTCTGTGAGTTGGATGGGCAAGGTCGAAAGCGGGTTTTTGACTGCAACGCCTCCACCGTCCTGAGTTGCTACGACACAAAATCAGAGCGAGGAAAACGCGCACCGTGCAGGACAAAGCGTTGGTCGGCTGCGACTGCTGGCCGGGTGCAAAAAGCAGACGATTGCCCGGATGGCGGCGAACACGAGGTTCGACGCGTTGTTCGGCACCGCGCCGATCCTTGGCGATGAATGTTACCTCTTCTTCAAGGCGTATAACCGCAACTTCGCTTTGCTGCGCAAGGATCTGTCAAATACCTCACCGCCATCGGAGTCCACCGTGCAACCATCAATATCGACCTCTCACTCGCCTGCACGTTCGCACGACCCGACGATCTGATCTTTCAAATACCAGCCCCAGGTTTCGCTGATCAGCAAGGTCTTTCCGATGCCTTCGATGTCGGATCGCCAGAGCAAGGTCAGACACCACGGCGGAGACCGGACTTGGGGCCCGGACGCTTCTCCGAACTTCCGACGAATTTCCAGCGATCATTACTGACGTGTTGTTTGCAGCATCGTTGACGACAAAGATTCGATCAAGCGCCCGAAAGGACAATAGGCAGTACTCTGGACACTGCGTCTCTTTTCAACACGCCAGACCAGAAAGCGGTTCTTGAAGCAACAACAGGGCAACGTGCCTGTTGCGTGACCCCGGTAGGTGGCAAGGTATCAATCCGCTTTCGATACGCGGGACAATCCACGCCCTAAACGGGTGAGACGTTTGTGCCATCCATCGCGGTTTACCCGCTTTGTGCAGGAGTTGCTCGACGAAGTGGATCACGATGTTTTTTTCTGCGCCGCCGAATTCACCTGGCGTGGAGGGGTCGAAGATGTGCTTTTTAGGATCAAAAACCGCTGCGACCCCGCGCTTTATCGCCCGGTGCATCACGGCCATCGTCAACAGAAAATCACATGCGGTGCTGTCGCGCTTCAAGCGGGCCTTGGTGATCCGTATCGTTCGGCGGGGATACCACGATAGGCGCAGCGGCCAGCGATCCAGGTTCCCTGAATTGCCGGGGCTGCGCCATCGGGCCAGTCCACCAGAACCAGGTCAGCGCGCTTGCCTGTTGCGATCCCGCCTCTGTCGTGCAGCTTCATCGCCCGCGCAGGGCCGGCCGAGACCAGTGACCAGAGCGAAAGGCGATCCGCGCGGCGCTCATCGTCAAGTCTGGCGATAGCAGCAAGCATGGAAGGGTAGAAATAGTCCGAGGCCAGCGCATCGCACAGACCCGCCTCGACCATGTCGCCTGCACCGAGTGAGCCGATATGGCTGCCGCCGCGCGCCGCATTGGGCGCACCGAAGATGATCGGATCACCTCCTGCGTGCGCGGCATCTGCGGCTTCCATGACCATCGGAAATTCAGCGACACTGGCCCCCAGATCACGGAAGTAGGCGCGGGTTTGAGCGCGGGTATCATCATGGCTCAACATTGGCGCACCGACGGCCCGGCCCATCTGAGCAACCTGCGCGATCGCATCCGGCACCTCAGCACGCCGGTCCCAGACGCGGCCCAGAAGCGCGATGTAGTCGTCTTCGCTCAGACCTGAGCGATGGGCTTTGGAGGCCGTGCGCGTTCTCATCCGTTCATCATCCAGCGAGGCAATCGAAAAATCAGGCGATAGTTCAAACGCACGATCTTGAATTGATACATCATAAGCGCGCATCGTCATGGATGTGTGATCGTTGAAGGCGATTGCTGGCAACAGTGGCCCTGAAAGCGCCCATTCGATGACGTCCAGGGCCTCGAAAGCGAAGGTTTCCCAGCGCAGTTGCACCCGGTTCTCTACGGTCAGCCGCGGTGCCAGATCGCGCATGGCGCGTATCAGATCGCCGCCGCGCGCGACGTCGCGCAGGCCCGGTTCCCATCCCAGTGTAATGGCGTGATAGGCGGTGGCGATGCCGTTGGCGGCCAGTTGTCTGTCAGTATCGATCACCGCCGTCTCGGTTGGAAAAAAGACGCCGGGCCGGGGCATCAGCTGGCGTTCGAACGCATCACCGTGAACGTCGACCAGGGCAGGGGCCAGGATCAGGCCACGCGCATCTATCACCTCGCCTTGCGCGGTGCCGCCAATCTCGGCGATCTGGCCCTCCGCCACGGTAACGGTTGTCTCCGCAATCTCGGTCGGCAGGTAGACCTGCGCGCCTTCAAAGGTGATCATCTAAAGCCGTTCCAGTGTCAGGTGCCAGTGCCAGGAGCCGGGTTTCTCGTGCTCCCGATCTTCCAGCCTGAGGCACTCAAAGCCGGAGAACAAGGCCAAGAGGTCAGCCGCAGAGCAAAAGTAGTGCGGATGGACCTTGTCGGTGCCCGGTGCATCAAAAATCCAGGCGTTGCGACTGATTTCGCGGCCCGGATACTTGGCCTGTTCATGCGGCAGGCGACGCCTGGACAGCATCGTGCCCAAATAGGTGCCGCTGGGTTTCAGGACCCGCCGGATTTCGCTGATGGTGCGCAGCAGGATGTCCTCGTCCCCGTGATAGATCACGTTCCAGCTCAGCACATGATCGAAACTGCAATCCTCAAACGGCAGGCTGTCCATCCGGGCCTGCACCGTCTGCACACCGCCCGCCTTGTCAATCTCGCCCAGACCTTCGGGGGCCGCATCCAGGGCTGTTACGTCAAACCCTTCCCCTGCAAGCCACAGCGCATGGCGCCCGACGCCTGCGCCCAGATCGAGGATGCGGGCACCTTTGGCCAGCCCGGTCGCCCAGGTTTTGACGTCCTCTTCGGGCGTCAGCCACTTGCTGCCCGGCTCAATGCCCGCCCACTGATTGTTCCAGTGCTGATCGGCTGTATCCGTCTTCATTGCTGTTCTCCGATAATTTTGGTTCTGGTCCAGCCACTCACCTGTTCGATCCCGATAACAACAACGGAAATCATCAGGATCACCGTCATCGCCGTGGGATAGTCAAAGAGATCAAAGCCGACCTTCAGTTCGATGCCGATCCCGCCCGCGCCCACAAGACCAAGAATGGTGGATGAACGCACCGCTTTTTCCAGCGCATAGAGCGAGGTTGAGATGAACGCGGGCATGGCAGCAGGGATGGTAGCGCAGGCAACCACATCGATCTTGCGCGCGCCGGTGGCGGTCAGGCTTTCGGCTGGTCCCTTTTCCGTCGCTTCCATGTCGTCGGCAAAGAAGCGCCCGCAAAAACCGATCGTGTCGATCACGATGGCGAGCATGCCCGCAAAGGGGCCAAGACCCACCGCGACAACAAAGACCAGCGCCCAGGCGATGTCCGGCACCGCACGGATGAAACCCAAGGCGGTGCGCACGATCTGGTTGACCCATGGAGGGGCGATGAGCCCCCGCGCCGCCACCAGCGCCACAGGCACCGACAGAATGACACCGATCACAGCCCCGGCGATGGCGATCTGCAGTGTTTCGACCATTTTCCAGCCCAACCGGACCAACACATCCGGCGCAAGGTTCGGTGGGAAGGCGCGCGATGCGAAATCGGCAAAGCGCGGCGGGGCACTGGCCACTTTCTCAACAGAAAATCCGGCACCTGCGAGACACCAGAAGATGATCACCAGGCCAAAAACATATCCAAGGAAACTAAGGGCCGACGGCCGCTCGAAGCGGGCAGGTGCGATATCAGTCATAGAGCCCCCGAAGGTCTTGTGCACTGAGCGAGGCGGCCGTTGCGTCAAGCCGCATGCGCCCCTGCGCAAGGCCAAGCACCCGGTCGCCGTACTTCAGCGCATGCGTGACGTTGTGAGAGGTAAAGACGACCGTAACCCCTTCGTCCCGGGCAAGGCGAAAGAACAATTCCATCACATCCTCACCTGCGGACGGGTCGAGTGAGGCGCAGGGTTCATCAGCAAACAGCACCTTAGGTGCACCAACAATGGCGCGGGCGATGGCGACCCGCTGCGATTGCCCGCCCGACAGACGGTCCGCACGGCGGCCCGCAAAATGCGCCAGGCCGACACGTTCCAGCGCATGCAGGGCGGCGGCGCGAGAGGGTGGCGGGGCCAGAGTATGGCTCCAGTGGCGCAGGCCGGGGTATGTGCCCAGCAGCCCATGAACGACGTTTGACAGCACAGACAGGCGCGGCACCAGATTGTGTTTCTGAGACACAAGGCCAACATTTGCCCGAAGCTGACGCAGGACGGAAGCTTTGGACCTGTCGGTTTGCTGACCCAATAAATGCACACTGCCGTCGGTCGCCGGAATAAGCCCCATCAGGCAGCGCAGCAGCGTGGACTTACCGGTCCCGTTGGCGCCCACCAGCGCCACGGCCTCGCCGCGCGCCAGACGAAAGCTCACGTCAGAGAAAACCGGCGTCTCGCCAAAACGTTTGGTAACGCCCCGCGCCTCGATATCGACGGGCGACACCGGGGCAAATGCGGCCCCGGTGGGTTCGGACTGCGCAAGGGGCGCAGCCCGGTTTTTGACGCCAAGATCAGTCACCGATGAAGGTATCGAACTGGGGGAAGCCCGCGTTGGAATACATCGAGCGGACGTAGTCATATGCGCTGTCATCAATCGAGACGAGATCCATGCCGACATATTTGTCGTTTTCTTCATGGGCGGTGATTCCCGCGATGACCTCGTGTTTATTTTCAAGGATCGCGTTTTTGACCAGATCGGCCGCCTCGGACGGCACATGCGCGCCCACCATGATCATGTCATTGGGCAGGTCGCCCGACCGCGCGATCATTTTGAAGAATCCGTAAGGCAGATCGGGTTCCTTGTTGCGCACGTTCAGCCACGACCCGGCATTGGAACCAATCGCATCGACATCACCCGCCTTGAGCGCCTCATGCGCGATGTTGCGCGAGGTATGGGTTTTTTCGATGTCATTGACAGGGTCGAGACCGTGGTCGGCCAGAACCTGCATTGGGCAGAGCATGTTCGAGGTCGAGCCGATGTCACCGAAGGCCACCTTTTTGCCCTTCAGATCTGCAGGCACGTTGATACCGCTGTCCGCGCGCACGATGATGGCGCAGTGATAGTCAGGCCGTCCCAGACCGATCAGCGGGGTTGCGTTGGTCAGCTTGTTGATGACGACATATTCTGCAGGGCCGGAGACGACGAAATCTACGGTTTCACCGCGCAGTGCCTCAGCGGCAGCGGTGCGCGAATTTACGGCATAGAATTGGAATGTGTCGCCGGTTGCAGCTTCCAGCGCGTCCTTAAAGGGGCCCCATTCAAGTTGCAGGCGTTCCATGCCTTCGACGTCCGTGACAGCCAGTTTCCAGGTGTCCGCAGCCACCGCCACGGCGGATGCAGCGGCAAGGCCGATACCGAGGATAACAGATTTAAGTTTCATGGGTCTCTCCAGGTTGGGGTTGGGTTGGTTGAGGGTGCAAGGTGACAGCCCGAGCGGCGGTTGGCGCTATAAGTCGAACCTTTCGGATCTGTCGGTGAAGTCGTGCAGGTGAACCGTGACCTGGTCATCGCCCAGCAGAACAACCCCATTGGCCGGTGGTTCGAAGGTGCCGGAAATGCGGTCAGCGGGCGCATCCAGATCGAGCGCGACCTGATGGTTCAGCCCCCGCATGCAGGAATAGCTGATGCCGCGCCAATTGCCCCAGATGGCGCGATGCACATGGCCAAGGAACAGGTGGCGAATGCGCGCGGTATGCGGTGCGATCACGGCGTGAAACGCCTCGGCATCCTGCAGCATGATCCGGTCCATGGCGGCGATCCCAACCGGACAAGGGGGGTGGTGCATGAACATCAGGATCGGATCTTCAGGCGTTTCGAGGTGCCCGCGCAACCAATCGCGCCGCGCCGCGCAATAGGCCCCGCCGTGCCCTTCCGGAGCCGTGGTATCGAGCAGCAGAAACCGCCCGGCCTCTGTGTCGATGGCCGTTTGCACAAAGCCGTTTTTGTCCTGCGGCGTGTCCGGAAATGTCTCTGAAAATGCCCCTGTATCGTCGTGGTTTCCCACCATCAGATGCACTGGCATGTGCAAATTGCCTATCTCATTGGAGAAGCGTGCATAGGCGTCGGCATCACCCCAATGGGTCAGATCGCCGGTCACCACGACAAACGCCGCATCGCCATGTTCGGCGTTGATCGACTGCACCGCCACCGCCAACCGCGCCGCCGGGTTCTGCCCATAAAGCAAACCATCGCCTGTCACATGGGTGTCGGTGAGGTGAATGAATTTCATTCCGCGGCCACCGGCTTCGCCCAGTCATCCCATGCGGTGCCGGTTTTGTGCACCGGCCCGTCCCAGGCAAAGGGGATCTGATGAATGGTCGTTGCGCCAGCATCGATGACGATGACGAAATAGGCCGGGGGCAATGGGCCGCCGGTCAACATCTCTGTTTCCCTCAGGTCCGGAATGGATTGGTTGCCAGTCGACGGCACGCTGGCGAAGGGAATGCGGCAATAGGTGCCGTGGATCGGCGCGTGCACGTGGCCGAAATGGATATACTCGATCCGGTCCCGATGGGCTTCAAGCACCGCGCGGAACCCGGAGCGGTCTTCAGGCACCAGTGCGATTTTATCCTCGGCGGGCAGGCCCAGCGTCATCGGATTGTGGTGCAGAAACAGCCGCGCGCGATCTGCGCCTTCAAGCGCGCCTGCAAGCCAGTCACAGCGATCTGCGCCGAAATGGCCCGCATGTGTCCTGGGCGCGCAGGTGTCGAGGTAAATCAGGCGCAGGCCATCCACCTCTTCGAAGTGATTGACGTAGCCGGATGGGTCCTTCGGGTACTCGGGAAAGGCGTTCTGAAACGCCGCGCGATCATCGTGATTGCCGATCATCAGGCGGACCGGCACGACAAACGCGTCTATCGCGTCTTTCAGCGCGTCGAAGGCCCTGGGTTCCCCCCAATGGGTCAGATCGCCCGTGATGATCAGGCGCGTGGCATCGCCGTGATGCGTTTCCACATGGGCCAAGGCTTGCGCAAAGCGCGCGTGGGGGTCGAGACCGCCCATCTGTTCACCGGGCACGGTGAGATGGATGTCGGACATGTGGATGAGCTTCATGGCGGCTCCTCCTGCGTTCAGATGTTGGATTTCGTCCGGAAAGGGCGAGGGGGATGTCTCCCCCCCCGCCGGGTCACATCAGGCTCAGCCGTTGGGCAAGAGGTCAGCAACCTCTTCCACCATCTCCTGCTGGAGCTCTTTCATGTCGGTGGCATCACCCGTCACGATCCGCTCAATGCTGTCATAGATCACCTGCGTGATCGCCAGACCGTTGTCGCCGGGATAGGCCAGCCAGTCGCGCAGCAGGGGCAGCTGATCCACGGCCGTCTGCTTGTTGGGGTTCTGCTCGTAGAAGTCGGCCAGGATGATTTCGTTGGCGGCCTTGTTCGGGGGCATGTAGCCCGTCGTCTTGGCCACTTCCGCAGCGCCTTCACCGGACGTGATGTATTTGAGCCATGTCCACGCAGCTTCGCGCACCTTTGGGTCGTCTGACGTCGAGGTCAGCATCGCCGCGTTACCACCCGCCGGCAGGCCCATCGGCGCATCGCCCAGACCCGGGAACGGGCCGGTCACCAGCTCGAAATCGCCTTGGCTCCGCTCAACCGCACCCAGGGCGGATGTGGACCAGAACATCATGCCGATGTCACCGGCCGAGAAGGACGAAAGTGCGGCTTTCCATTCGAGGTTCTGCATCTCGCACTCGGTGAAGATCTCCTGCATCTGCTCAAGTGCAACCAGCGTTTCAGGGCTGTCGAGCGTGACGCGACCGTCTTCGACAATGGCCTTGTCCTGGCTCCACAGCAGCGCTTGCATGAACCAGTTGCCGGTGATGTTCCACCCCCAGAAGATCGGGTTGTCGATGCCGTTGGCCTTCATTGTCTGGCAAGCGGCGATCACGTCGTCCCAAGTCTGGGGCAGTGAGTCGATGCCGCCAGCGCACAGGATGTCCATGTTGTAATAGCCGACCGGCAGCGAAATCGAGAATGGCAGGCCATAGACTTTGTCATCAAAGGTCGACAGCGACAGCATGGCCTGATGGTAGCCGTCCTTTTCAAAGTCAGCTTCGGCGGCGATAAAGGTCTCCAGCGACTGGGCAATGCCCTTGTCCACCAGCGGCGCCTGACGGTTCAGGCCGCGCATGGTCACATCGGGAAGGTTGCCCGCGACGGCCTCGCGCAGAACGGTGTTGGTACCGTCTTCATAGGATTCGTACGTGGCCCGAAACTTTACTTCGATGTTGGGATGCGCCTCCTGGAAGGCCGGCATCATCGCCTCGTAGGTCACGTCAAAGAGGTGGCTGTACGGATAGGCGAACTCGATTGTTACCTTGTCCTCGGCGAGCGCGGCACTGGCAGATAAAGCCAAGACCATTGCAGTTGTGGTCAGTTTCATTAGGTTTGCTCCTGTTGCCCGGGGAGGTGCGATTTGGCGATTGGCAGACCCCGGTGATTGTGCCCCTGCGGGGCTATGGGTAGGGCGGGAGCGATCCCGCCTTACTTCATTCCAGACAATGTGATCCCCTCGATAAAGCGGCGTTGTGCGATCAGAAACGCGACGATCAGCGGTGTGACAATGACGGTGGCCGTGGCCATCATGGGGCCAAAGAATGACCCGTCCCCATCGCCCTTGAACTCACGCAGACCAAGTGGAGGCGTGAACAAATCCCGGTTGCCGGTGACCACGATGCGCGGCCAGAAATAGTCGTTCCAGTGGGCCACGATGCTGAAGATGGCAAAGGCCAGTAGCGCCGGGATGGCTGTCGGCAGCATCACGCGCCAGACGATGGCGAATTCGCTCATCCCATCCATACGCGCGGCATCGATCAGATCATCCGGCACTGTCATGAAAAACTGGCGCATCAGAAATATCCCGAAGACCGAGATCGTCCAGGGCACGACCAAAGCCGCATAGGTGTTGGTCAGTCCCAGCTTTGCCAGCATGATGTAAAGCGGCAGCGCGATGGCATGGACCGGGATCAGCAGGCAAAAGAGCACCAGCCCGAAGACCGCCTCGCGGCCCCAGAACCTCAGTTTGGCCAGCGCATAGGCGGCAGGCAGGGCCACCACGATCTGGATCAGAAAAATGGATACGGTGACAATGACGCCATTCAGCAGATATCGCAGCAAGGGCGCTTCGGTGAAGGCCTTGGTGTAGTTGAAAACCGCGGGGCGGATAGAACAGGCAGCCTCTGTCTCCGCCAATAACGCTGACTGAACCCCCGCATCGTCCTGCCCGGGAAACTGCGACCGCGCTGCTTCGATATCGGCGCGGTCCGGCTGGCGCAAGGCCACGCAACGCGGGTCGATCATCATCTCCTGACGGCCAAAAAATCCCCCTTCGCCGCGGTCAATCTCGCCCGGACTTTTGAACGAATAGCTGACCATCATATAGAACGGTGCCAGCACGATGATCGCGCCGAGGATGAGTATCAGATGCTTGAGCCAGTCGCGTGTCATCCGTAGTGAACCCTGCGCTCGACCAGCCAGCGCTGGATCAGGGTCAGGAACATCACAAAGATCAGGAATAGCATGGTGATAGCGGAGCCGATGCCGATCAGGTTTTGCTGCACACCCTTCTCGAAGATCGCGAACATCATCACGTAGGCAGATTTGTTCGGGCCGCCGCCCTGCGGCCAAAATGCCTCAATCGTGTCAAAGACCTGAAAGGCGCGGATACAGGAGATCGTCACGACAAACACGGTCGTTGGCCCAAGCGCGGGCCACGTGACCAGCCGGAACCGCTCCCACGCGCTTTTTGCGCCGTCCACTTCGGCGGCGTGGTACAACTCGCGGTGCACGGATGTCAGCCCTGCAAGGTACAGGACCATGTTGAAGCCGAACCCTTGCCAGATGCCAATGAAGCACACCACCCAGATCGCATAATCGCGATCCCCGAGCCACAGCGGAAACCCGTCAGCGCATCCACTTTTAAAGAACGAAATGGCCTCCGCCCACGTGCCACAGGCCATCGCCAGCGTGCGATTCACCATCCCGATGGTCGGATGCAACATGAACTCCCATGCGATGGCCATCGCCAGCAGCGTTGCCATAACGGGCAGAAAATAAATGGTCTTGTAGATGTCCCCGATCCGGCCCAGCGAATGCACCAGCATGGCCGCACCAAGCCCCAGGCCGACGGAGATCGGCACCACCGTCACCACATAGGTGAACGTCGCTATGAACATCTTTTCATAGGTCGAGCGGGTGAAAAGTCTCTCGTAGTTCTGCGCCCCAACCCAGTCAAATCCCGGATTGCCCAACGAGTAGTTGCTGAAAGACAGCACGCCTGCGACGAACACCGGGACCAGCAGGATCAACACCATCAGCGCCAGCGCCGGGGCTGTAAGGCCCCAGGCCGTCCGCGCTTGCCGGGTCTCTGGCTTGGCGTGCGCGACCGCCCTTGTGTCAATCACCGCCATCTCAGGCGACCTCGCTTGTCATGCCGGCCATGGCTTCGACTTTGCGCAAGCGCTTTCCGTCAGGGTCAAAGACCATTGCCGCCTGTGTGTCGAAGCCCAGCCCGACCTCTGCTCCAAGCCCCAGCATTTGCCGCTGGGCTGGCGTCGCCCGCAGGGTGACGCGCAATGCGTCGTCGTTGAGTGCAATCTGGGCAAAGACTTCGGAGCCGAGGTTTTCGAAATGCGCCACCCGACCCGTCAGGCGCGGCGCATGCTGCGTCAGGTGCAGCGCTTCGGGTCGCAGCCCAAGCTGCATGACCTCCGGCGCGGCATTTGTCACACGCCACTCCAGCGACCTGCCAAACAGGTACAGGCCGGTGCCCGATCGCTCCAGCGGAAGGATATTGATCTTCGGGGACCCGATGAACTCGGCCACGCGAATGTCGTCGGGGTCTTCGTAAATGATGTCAGGTGCCGCGCATTGCAGGATCTCGCCGCCCATCATCACGGCAATACGGTCCGACATCGTCATTGCTTCCACTTGGTCGTGGGTCACGTAGATGAATGTTGCCCCAAGGGTCCGGTGCAGTTCTGCGATTTCCGCGCGCGTCTGAACCCGCAATTTCGCATCGAGGTTTGAAAGGGGTTCATCCAGCAGGAACGCAGCCGGGTTCCGAACAAGCGCCCGGCCCAACGCCACACGCTGCCGCTGCCCACCGGACAATTGCCCGGGTTTGCGATCCAACAACGCGCCAATCTCCAGCATTTCTGCTGCGCGGCTGACCTGGCTTGCAATGCGTTGTCTGCGCGCTTTCGCGCCCGGCATCAAACCGCCCACAACGGGCAGTCGCTGGAGCCCGGTCAGTTCGCGCATGCGCAGCGGAACGGCGATGTTCTCGCCCACGCTGAGATGCGGGTAAAGCGCATAGGATTGAAACACCATGGACAGGTTGCGATCCGCGGCACGCGTGGCCGTCACATCAACACCCCCAAGGGTAACGCTGCCCGTCGTCGGCGCCTCAAGCCCCGCGATGATGCGCAACAGCGTGGACTTTCCACAACCTGACGGGCCTACGAGCGAGACGAATTCGCCGTTCGCCACATCCAGAGAAACACCTTTCAGAACCGGCGTTTCCCCAAAGCGTTTGGTGATCGATGTGATCGACAGTTGAGCCATGCGATTCCCCCTAGGAACAGGCCGACCTTACGTCGGTGCAGGCTTAAGTTTTGTGACGTCATATTAGTGAAACCGATGGGTGCTATGGGTGATGGGAAAGGATCTGCCGTGCGCCCGAACCACCACCAATTCGAAGCCTTTGCCTATGTCGTTCGTGAAGGCAGTTTTTCTGCGGCCGCAGCCCGGTTGGGTGTGACGCAATCCACAATCACCCAGCATATTGCCAAGCTTGAAAACAGCGTCGGCACTGTGCTGCTGCTCCGGGGCCGTGATGGTGTGGAGCTTACCCCGACCGGGCAGGATTTCTATGATCTCGCTGACCGCATGGTCGCTCTTGATGCAGAAGTCTCCGAACGTTTGGAGGGGTTCAACGCGATGCAGGAGGGCAGGCTGAAAGTTATCGGCAATGCGCCGCAGCCCGCCTTGAAGATTATCGCCCAGTTCCGGCAGCGCTATCCGGATATTCGCGTTGACTTCGGGTTACATGACTGGACAACGGCCACATCGATGATCCGCAGCAGGTTGGCCGATGTCGGGCTGATCACGGATGCACCGGAACATGAAACCTGGGAGCGTATCCACATCGAGCAATCGCATTACGTCCTCTATTGCCCTGCGAATCATCGATTTGCCCAGCAAGACGATGTGTCGCTGACCGAGCTTCAACAAGAAACGCTCATTGTGCCGGAAAAGGGCTCGCTCACACAACGTTTGCTTGGCCAGACATGTAAAGACCACGGGATCACGCTGACCCGTACGGTCACGATGACAACCTTTCCGCTGATGTGCGAAGCCGTGTTGCAGGGCATTGGCGTCGCGCTGTTTCTGCGCAACAGCAGCCTGATTCAGGACAACATCGCACAGATCGCCATACGCGAGATGCCGGACTCGCAGGATACGTATCTGATCGCCACCAAGGACCGCACCCGTTTGAAACTGGTCGCGGAATTCATCAATGCAGCCTTTGTGTGAAAGTTTGCGTCCTCCACCGGGCGTTGGCCCGCAGCATCGGCGGCTTGTCAGACATCAGTCATTCTGGCAATGCCCCGCGCATCTTCCAGCTCAAAACCAAGATGGAGAAATCTGCTACGGTCACAGAATGGGACGCATGAACGCAGGCCTGCTCAGGGTCTCTGCTTTTGTGAAAGAACTCCTACTTGTTCTGGTAAGAGAGGTCATTTCTGTCCAATGATCCGGCCGCTGTTTCAGGCTTGGCGTTTCGGGTGACCGTGGGAAGTTTGACCTTTGGCGTGGTTTACCCTCCAATCCGCTCTGCAAACCCAGACATCAGCATCGCGCTGACGTCAGCAATCCAGCGGCGTTTGAAACGAAGGCTTTTCAGTCGACCATCCTCTGAGCGCTGCTGCAGGCACATTGGGTCCCTTCGAACCCCTTCCGGCATCTTGAGCAGCCGCAGGCAGGTCTGGGTGCGCAGAGGGTCAATGGCAGCTCTTACTCCGACCTGTGAATGTGAGCTTTGCTAAATGTTGCTTCTCCTTGAGTGGCTGTTTCTCCTGCTGCGCGGCGGCCGATTTCCGCGCCCCTGCGGTGCTTCTTACGCTGCGAACACACGCAGCAGGTTTTGACCCTTTCGGTGTGGGTTCAAACCTGCCGTCAAACTGCTAGCCGACAACGCGCAGGGTCAGGTTGATCCGTCCGCCTCTGGGCAAGAGAGACGACGACCCGAACCTGATCCGGTCGACACCATGGTGAGCCAGACGCGCGGTGCCGCCCATGACCACCACGTCACCGGAGTGCAACCAGATCGATCGGGTTTTGTCACCACGCTGCGGGCCACCCATTCGAAACAGGCCATCATCGCCCAAGGAGACAGACACCACGGGCCAGTCGAAGCTGCTTTCGTCCTTGTCCTGGTGCATCCCCATTCGCGCGCCTTCGCCGTAGTAGTTGATCAGGCAGCACTCGGGCCGATGGGCCAACCCGGTGAGGTCATGCCAGATATCCAGGACACTTTGTGGCATTGGCGGCCACGCCATCCCCTGCGGATGAGTTTCGGCGTACCGATAGCCGCGCCGGTCGGTGATCCATCCGAATGTGCCCGCTGCGGTCATCCGCACCGACATCGCTTTGCCGCGTGGTGTCACCGGGGCGAAAAACGGCGCCAACCGCACCACCTGTCGCAAGTCCTCCAGCAGACCGCGCTGCGCCTCAACGGACAGGTAGGATTTGTGAATGTCGAACCCCGCGACCGTCAAATGTGCCATCCATCCTCCGGGATTATCAAAATACGCCAAAATTGTACCAAGATTCCTCATACACCCGGTCTCTAAAGGTTGCAGCGCGCGAGGCCCCTCCTTATATACCCTCCGAACCGCGTGAGGCGACCCGCTTCATGTGTATTGAGATCGGGGCAGCGGCGCCATAACGGGCCAATCGCTCCGTGTCATCGCCTTGAGTAAATGAGGGATCTAAAACATGGCCAAAGTCATTGGTATCGACCTGGGGACGACCAACAGCTGCATTTCCATCATGGACGGCAGCCAGCCCCGTGTAATTGAAAACTCCGAAGGCGCGCGGACAACACCGTCCATCGTCGCTTTCACGGATGACGAGCGCCTCGTGGGTCAGCCCGCGAAACGGCAAGCCGTCACCAACCCCGAAAACACCATCTTCGGCGTCAAGCGTCTGATCGGTCGTCGGTTCGACGACGCGGACCTCGCCAAGGACAAGAAGAACATGCCGTTCAACGTCATCGACGGCGGCAATGGCGACGCCTGGGTGGAAGCCAAGGGGGAGAAATACTCCCCGAGCCAAATCTCCGCCTTCATCCTTGGCAAGATGAAAGAGACCGCTGAATCGTATCTCGGCGAAGAGGTGACCCAGGCGGTCATCACCGTGCCTGCCTATTTCAACGACGCCCAGCGTCAGGCCACTAAGGATGCGGGTAAGATCGCGGGCCTTGAAGTGCTGCGGATCATCAACGAGCCGACAGCCGCGGCCCTCGCCTATGGGCTCGATAAGGAAAACACGCAAACCATCGCGGTCTACGACCTCGGCGGTGGGACCTTCGACGTGACCATCCTCGAAATCGATGACGGCCTTTTCGAAGTGAAATCCACCAACGGTGACACCTTCCTCGGTGGCGAGGACTTCGACATGCGCATCGTGAACTACCTTGCGGATGAGTTCAAAAAAGAGCATCAGGTCGATCTGACGAAAGACAAGATGGCCCTGCAGCGTCTGAAAGAAGCCGCTGAAAAAGCCAAGATCGAACTGTCGAGCTCCAGCCAGACCGAGATCAACCAGCCGTTCATTTCCATGGGCGCCAACGGCCAGCCGCTGCATATGGTGATGAAGCTGACCCGTTCCAAGCTGGAAAGCCTCGTGAACGACCTGATCAAGAATTCGATCAAGCCATGCCAGGCCGCGCTGAAAGACGCGGGTCTGTCGCCCTCCGATATCGACGAGGTGGTTCTGGTTGGGGGTATGACCCGCATGCCGAAAGTGGTCGAGGAAGTCACCAAGTTCTTCGGCAAGGAGCCGCACAAGGGTGTGAACCCTGACGAAGTGGTTGCCATGGGTGCCGCCATTCAGGCCGGTGTTCTGCAAGGCGACGTCAAAGACGTGGTGCTGCTCGACGTGACACCGCTGTCGCTCGGCATCGAAACCCTCGGCGGCGTCTTCACCCGTCTCATTGACCGCAACACCACGATCCCCACCAAGAAAAGCCAGATCTTCTCCACCGCCGAGGACAACCAGAACGCTGTGACGATCCGGGTTTTCCAGGGGGAACGTGAAATGGCGTCCGACAACAAGATCCTCGGCGCTTTCAACCTGGAAAACATCCCGCCCGCCCCGCGCGGCATGCCGCAGATCGAAGTCACCTTCGACATTGACGCCAACGGCATCGTGTCGGTGGGTGCGATGGACAAGGGCACCGGCAAGGAGCAGAAGATCACGATCCAGGCTTCTGGCGGTCTGTCCGATGAAGACATCGAGAAAATGGTCAAGGACGCCGAAGAGAACGCGGAGGCCGATAAAGAGCGCCGCGAGCTGATCGAGGCGAAAAACCAGGCGGAGAGCCTTATCCACTCGACCGAGAAGTCGATCGAGGAGCACTCTGACAAGGTTGACCCGACCACGGTCGAAGCCATTGAGCTTGCAATCGCAGCGCTCAAGGACGAACTGGAATCCGACAATGCCGACAAGATCAAATCCGGCATCCAGAACGTGACCGAGGCCGCGATGAAACTGGGCGAGGCCATCTACAAAGCCGCTCAGGAAGACGGCGAGGACGTCGCCGAGGCGGCGGATGAACCGCATGGCGGCGAGGATGATATCGTCGACGCCGAGTTCGAAGACCTCGACGACGACAAGCGCGCGTGAACGACGCGTAACCCGGAACCACTGCATAGGCCGACCCCCGGGTCGGCCTCTCACGTTCCAGTAAGGGGACCCAGCTGATGGCAAAACGTGATTATTACGAGGTACTTGGCGTCGCCAAGGGAGCCTCGGCGGACGAGATCAAGAAAGGCTACCGCTCCAAGGCGAAAGAGCTGCATCCCGACCGTAACAAGGACAATCCGCAAGCCGAATCCCAATTCAAGGAAGCCAACGAGGCCTATGAAGTCCTCAAGGATGCCGACAAGAAGGCAGCCTATGACCGATATGGCCACGCGGCCTTTGAAGGCGGCATGGGTGGCGGTGGCAGGCCCGGCGGTGGCTTTGGTGGCGGACAAGGCGATTTCTCATCTGCATTTTCAGACGTTTTTGACGATCTCTTCGGCGACTTCATGGGTGGTCAACGCGGTGGCGGTGGGCGCCGTGCCGCACGCGGGTCCGACCTGCGGTACAACCTGAGCGTCACGCTGGAAGAGGCATATAACGGGCTGCAAAAAACCATCAACGTGCCTACATCCGTCGGCTGTGACAGCTGCAACGGCACGGGCGCTGAAGGCGGCTCCGAACCCACAACCTGTCCCACCTGTTCCGGCATGGGCAAGGTGCGGGCGCAACAGGGCTTCTTTACCGTTGAGCGGACCTGTCCCACCTGCTCGGGCCTTGGTCAGCACATCAAGAACCCCTGTAACTCCTGCCACGGGGCCGGACGTGTCGAAAAAGACCGGGCGCTGTCGGTGAACATTCCCGCCGGTGTTGAAACCGGTACGCGCATCCGGCTGGCGGGCGAGGGCGAAGCGGGCATGCGCGGCGGTCCTTCCGGAGATCTCTATATCTTCATCGAGGTGGCCGAGCATGAACTGTTCCAGCGTGATGGGGGCAACCTCTTCTGCCGTGTCCCCGTCTCCATGGCCAAGGCCGCTTTGGGCGGATCGATCGAAGTGCCGACCATCGACGGTGGCCGCGGACGTGTGCAAATCCCCGCTGGCAGCCAATCCGGTCGCCAGATGCGTCTGCGCGGTAAGGGCATGCCCGCCCTGCGCGGCGCGGGTGCGGGTGACATGTTCATAGAGCTTGCCGTCGAAACCCCGGTGAACCTGACAACGCGGCAAAAAGAGTTGCTGGCAGAGTTCGAGGATTTGTCAGAGAACAACAATCCGGAATCGTCCAGCTTCTTTTCCAGCGTCAAAACTTTCTGGGATTCGATGAAAGGGTAAGCCGGCCCGAACACAGGCCGCGCAAATATCGGTGAGCGGTTCCGTTGGAATTGCTCACCATATCGACCAAGTACAGGTACGAATGGCCAGGCCCGGTGCCTGGTTTTTTTGTGTTCCCGAGACGCCAGCGCGGGCAGTTCGATCTACTTGCAGGCAAGTCCGAATTTCGGCTTTGGATTAACCATTCGGAAACCATGATCCGGCACGCTTGCGGCATGTCTCAAGATTCAAACACATTTGCCGAATCCACGCTGCCGTTCCTGCTGGACGAGGCGGAGCCTGTACCGCTGCCTGCCGGTAAAACGCCTTCCTACATTGCCGATCACCGGAAGAGGTTGCGTGCACGGTTCATGGAAGGCGGTGCGGCCGCGATGCCGGACTATGAACTGCTGGAACTCGCGCTGTTCCGCGCGATTCCGCGGCGCGACGTCAAGCCGCTGGCGCGGGCGCTCATGGAACAGTTTGGCGATTTCAACCGGGTGGTTACAGCACCCGCAGAGCGCCTTCGCGACGTATCGGGCGTCGGCGAAGCGGTGATCACCGAGCTCAAGATCATCGAAGCTGCAGCACATCGCATGGCGCGCGCGAAAGTCATGCAGCAACATGTTCTCAGCAGTTGGGATGCGCTGCTGGACTATTGTCACACCACCATGGCGCATCGGGCGACGGAGCAGTTCCGCGTGCTTTATCTTGACCGGAAAAACGTGATCATTGCAGATGAAGAACAGGCAAAAGGAACCGTGGATCACGTACCGGTCTACCCGCGCGAGGTGGCAAAGCGCGCACTGGAACTGAATGCCAGCGCATTGATATTAGTTCATAATCATCCATCCGGTGATCCGACGCCTTCGCAGTCGGACATCACGATGACGGATCAGATCAACAATGCATGCATCGCCCTCGGCCTGACTTTGCATGATCATCTCATTATTGGAAAATCCCGAGAGCTGAGCTTCCGCAGCGAGGGGTACCTCTAGGTTCATCGCACCCAGACCTCGACACGGCGATTGGCCTGGCGGCCCCAGGCGCTGCTGTCACAGGCCATTGGCATGGCTTCACCAAATGCATCGACGTCCAACACAACCCGCTCCAGATCGGCGGTTTCCGCCGCCTGCACCACGGCTTGTTTCACGGCTTCCGCGCGGCGCAGGGCAATCCCCCTGTTGGCCACCGCCGGGCCGTCACCGTCACTGAAACCAACAAACAACAGACGGCGCGCATCATAGCGCCCCTGTTCAAGAGCGCGGGCCATTTGCTGCACGTTCGAGCGCGATTGCGCATCCAGTCGGACGGACCCGGCTTCGAACCTGAAGGACGTGGTCAGCCGCTTCATCGGTGAAAGGGTCGTGGTCATCCGCTGCAATTCCTGCAGGCTCGTTTCCGCCCCGGCGGCCGCAATAGCGTTGGCAAAACGGTTCCCCTGTTCATCCAAAGGGACCTCTTCGGGCGCCTGATCCACAAAACCCGCGCGCCGGATCACGATTTGCGCGGCGGGACCGCGTGTAAAGGCCAGAAACTCGCGCGCGATCTTGGGCAAACGGCGGGCGGGAAGATAGAGGAACATCGGTGCCGTGAGGGGATAATCTTCGGTCTTGATTGTCCGGCGCGTTGCACGCAATACCCGGCCACACTGACCTTTGAGGGTCAGCGGTTGCGCGTTGCCAACCTCGGCATAGCTGGCAGCACCCAAGGCAAAGGCATCGGACGCGACGGCCTGTGCAAGGTCAGCGCCACGACTGTGGCGGATGATGTTGGGTGACATCTGGAGACCCGCCGGCGCAATAATCTCATCGTCAATCGCCTGACCCAAGCCGGTTTCGGCCGCGGGCGCATGCAGGGTGATCGGTGCGTCCGGCCCCCCTAGGTCGGTCCAGTTGGTGATTTGTCCGGCATAGGCACGCGCCAGACTGAGCGGTGCGATATCGCGCACGGGATTATTCGGGGCCACGATGGGAACAACCGCGTCCAGCGCCAGAACCCGGCTGCGATTGTCATCGGTCATGTCACCCATGCCGGATTCGCGGGCGCGCAGCTGCTCATCGGGCCTGATTTCGCGCAAGGCCATCACGAGGTCCGCCTCATTGGCCAAAAGATCAGCGAAACCTTCATCGGTATTACTGACCCTGAAGAAAAACTCGGCGGCGAGCTTGCCGGTATCCGAATTCATCAGCCGGTAGGTGAAATGCGTCTTGTCCTGCGTTTCGCGCACCGCGTCGTAGCCATTGCGCAGGGCAAAGCCTTCGACCAGCGCGGGCATCAGAACGGCACCCATGGTTGCGGAACCCGAGATATAGAGTTCGGCCACGAAGTCCTGCAGGTTTGGGCATCCGGGGCCCTCGCATAGCACGCCCGACCCATCCACCGTCAGTTCGCCGTAGAGTGTTTCGATGCGGTAGAATTCCCCGTCGAACCCCAGGATGGTGCCGGTGAGCTCCACACGACCATCCCGCGACGTCAACGTGACGTCCTGCGCCCGGGCTGCCGGGAGGAAGGTGGAAAGGCAAAGTGCAGCGAAAATCGCTGCACGTCTCCATGTCATGTTAAGGTGCCTCGTCGCAGATTTAGTTCGATGCGACTGTCAGGTCTTGAAGCGGATTATTCAACACCAGAAAATCACCAATCGCATCACATCCCGGCACCGCCAGCGACAGGGCCTTGATGGGGAGAACCGCGCCCGCAACCAGTTTCAGGGCTTTCGCTTCAACCTCGCGTCCGCAATTCTTGTTGGTCACTTCTGTTTCCACGCTGAGTTCAAGCGCGTTCTGAGCAGCGGTGAGCTCGGACGGGTATGTGTAAACCTCGATCATCAGGCCATCGTCAGCGGAGCTGTCTCCGTGACGCGTAAGGAAACCGCCGCGTCCGTCAACAACTGCGGAGACGTCGCGCGCGGCACCGGCCCACACGTGTCCGGCATCCCCGTAAGATGCGCCGAATTCCCGGGCGTGGATTTGTACGGTATCCGCGCCCTGCCACTGCACAGCCACGCGGTCGTAAAGGGCGACGCCGGGAACTTGTGCGATGGCATCGACGCTATGCCCATTGGCAAATGCGACGGAGAATTCCGCCCGTTCCGACATGGCGGGAACGGCAACGTCAAGACCGCCGGTGTCAGAAGTTGTTTCGGTAAACTGCAATCCGTTGTGGCTGACCGTGACGCGCTCATTCTGCATGCAAGGCGCTGTCAGGCTCAATTTGACCATGGCTGCAGCATGGGGTTCGACCGTCATTTTCACCGGACAGACAAGTTGCGGATGCGTTTCCGGCGCGGCCGGTTTTTCGAGGCTGCTGATCAGCGCAGTTGCAATATCGACCGGCTCTTGGCGACTGGGGAGGATCTGGGGCGCCGCAACTTCCGCCGACGTCAGGGTGATGCCGCTGACGTCCAGAACCGGTTCATCGTTGGCGATCTCAAGATCAGCTGGTGCGGCGCGTTCCAGGGATAAGGCGCTTTGGGCTTTTATGTTTTCGACAGATGTCGTTGCCGATCCGTACCGCAACTCCGCAACCTCGCCGCTTTGCATGACGAAACCGATGCCGACAGCACAGGCCAAGGTGCCCACCGCTGTCATTATTTCTGTCTTATGCGACATTGCTTTGATCCCTCTCCACCAGTTGGAACAAAGTCTTAATGAAACGTAAACACGGCTGAGTTGTGGCCGTGCCGGGGAGTCATTCGGGCAAGAACATGGCAGTCAGCTCAGACGAGGCGCCCATGACAGTGCTTGAACTTCTTGCCGGAGCCACAGGGACAGGTCTCGTTTCGGCCAGGATTGCCCCATGTCGACGGATCGTCTTCAACAAATCCCTCGGCCGCCTGATCAGACAATTGCCCGTCTCCGCTGCTTGCAACGGCCGCGGCCGCGGCACCCTGGGCCGCGGCTTGCTGCGCTCTGATCTGCTCCAGCATCTCGCGTTGCTCATCTTCCGAGAGCGGTCTGATCTGCGACAGCTTCTGTGTGACGTCCTCGCGCAGGCTGTCGAGCATGCGCTCAAACAGCTGGAAAGATTCATTCTTGTATTCGTTCAGCGGGTCACGCTGGGCGTAACCACGGAAACCCACGACCGAGCGCAGATGTTCCAATGTCAGGAGATGCTCGCGCCACTTGCCGTCAATGGATTGCAGGAGCAGCTGCTTTTCGATGTTGCGCATGTTTTCGGAACCGAATTGTGCGGCCTTCTCGGTCATCAGCTTGTCGGTCGCTTCCACAAGGCGGTCCCGGATCGCCTCGTCATCCACCCCTTCTTCTTCCACCCAGTCGGGCACGGGCACGTCAACACTCAGCTGTTCCTTGACAGCAGCATAGAGCCCCTCTGAGTCCCACTGATCTGCATACGTATTGGGCGGCAGGTACTGATCGATAAGGTCATCGATCACCTGATGGCGCATATCCGTCGTGATCTCGGACAGGTCGGCGGCTTCCATGATGTCGCGCCGCTGCGTGAAGACAACTTTACGCTGTTCGTTCATCACGTCATCGAATTTCAATAGTTGCTTGCGGATGTCGAAGTTGCGGCCCTCGACCTTCGCCTGCGCACGTTCGAGCGATTTGTTGACCCAAGGGTGCACAATGGCTTCGCCTTCCTTGAGACCAAGGGTTGTCAGCACTTTCTCCAGCCGTTCGGAGCCGAAAATGCGCATCAGGTCATCTTCGAGGCTGAGGTAGAAGGAGGAGCGCCCGGGGTCACCCTGACGGCCGGATCGGCCGCGAAGCTGGTTGTCGATCCGGCGGCTTTCATGTCGCTCAGACGCCAGAACATAAAGACCACCAGCCTCCAGCACCTTGGCCTTCTCATCTGCGTGTTCCGCTTCGACCTTCGCACGGATGGCCTCGGGGTCCGCGTCGGGATCGGCGGCAATGGCGTTCATCACCTGCATATCAACGTTGCCACCCAATTGGATATCCGTACCACGGCCCGCCATGTTGGTGGCAATCGTCACCGCGCCGAACTTGCCGGCATCCGCCACGATCTGCGCTTCCTGTTCGTGCTGCCGGGCGTTCAGCACATTATGCTTGATGCCCGCCTCGGTCAGCAGATTACTCAGGATTTCCGACTTCTCGATGGAGGTGGTGCCCACCAGCGCGGGCTGGCCCTTGGCATTGCTTTCCTTGATCTGCTCCAGCATCGCCGCATATTTCTCGCGCACGGTGCGGTAGACCTGGTCATCCTCATCCACGCGGGCAATCGGCTTGTTGGTGGGCACTTCGACCACGCCCAACCCGTAGATTTCCTGAAACTCCTCCGCTTCGGTCAGCGCGGTGCCGGTCATCCCGGCCAGCTTGTCATAAAGCCGGAAATAGTTCTGAAATGTTACGGATGCGAGCGTCACGTTCTCTGGTTTGATCGCGACGTTCTCTTTGGCCTCAATGGCCTGATGCAGACCATCCGACAGCCGCCGCCCGGCCATCATCCGGCCCGTGAATTCATCGATCAGAACCACGTCGTCGTCGCGGACAATGTAATCCTTGTCACGTTGAAAGAGCTTATGCGCCCGCAACCCCTGGTTCACGTGGTGGACGATGGTCGTGCTTTCCGGATCATAGAGGGTCTGCCCCTCTTCAAGCAGTTCGCGGGACCGCAGCAGGTCTTCGAGGAATTCGTTCCCTTCGTCGGTGAAGGTTACATTGCGGGTTTTCTCATCCAGCTCGAAATGCGACGCGTCCAGCTCCGGGATCACCTGATCGATGACCTTGTACATTTCCGAGCGGTCCTGCGACGGGCCGGAGATGATCAGTGGCGTACGTGCTTCGTCGATCAGGATGGAATCGACCTCATCCACGATTGCGAAATTGTGCTGCTTCTGGAAAATCTGGCTGAGCTCGGATTTCATATTGTCGCGCAGATAGTCGAAGCCCAGTTCGTTGTTCGTCGCGTAGGTGATGTCGCTCTCGTAGGCCGCGCGCTTGTCTTCCTCGGTCATTTCCGAGTGGGCAACGCCCGTTGTCAGACCCAAAGCACCAAAGACCTGACCCATCCACGCCGCATCCCGCTTGGCGAGGTATTCGTTCACCGTCACGATATGAACGCCCTTGCCGGTCAGCGCATTCAGATAGGCGGCAAAGGTCGCCGTCAGGGTCTTGCCCTCGCCCGTTTTCTGCTCGGCGATGTTGCCCTGGTGCAGGAACACTGCACCCATCAGCTGTGTGTCAAACGCCCGCAGACCCAGCGCACGCCGCGCGGCTTCGCGGCAGTTTGCGAAAGCTTCGGGCAAAAGATCATCGAGGCGTTCCCCGTCCAGGGCACGCTTGCGCAGCTCTTCGGTTTTCTGTTTGATGCCGTCGTCTGTCAGCTTCTCGAATTCCGGCTCAAGCGCGTTGATCTTGTCGATCAGCGGGCGGGTCGCTTTGACTTTGCGGTCATTGGGCGTGCCAAAGACCTTTTTTGCGATTGTTCCGATGCCCAGCATGCGTTCTCCAGCCGAAGTTTAGGTAATGGTGCCGATCTGCTTGCTCGTCTACGATGCAGCCCATAGATAGGAATAGAACGAAGCTCTCTTGCGACGCCCATAGGGCGATGTAAGGGTCACGCCAAACCGTGTCAATGTCGCGCCCTACCGTGACGCATCCATAGGACCGATCCATGCAAAAACATCTCAAAATCCTGGCCACGGCCGCGCTTATGGCCAGCATCGCATCACAGGTCTGGGCACAGGACGACGCTGCCGCGGAGCCCGTCACCGCACAGACGGTCGTGGCAACCGTGAATGGTGTTGAAATAAAGCTCGGCCATATGATCGCGGCGCGCGCCAGCCTGCCGCAGCAGTATCAGGAACTGGCGGATGACGTGCTCTATGATGGCATTTTGGAGCAGCTCGTGCAGCAAAGCGCGCTGGCGCAGAAATTCGAAGGGGATTTGCCGCCGCGTGTCGCCATGTCGCTGGACAACGAGAAAAGATCACTGATCGCTGCGGAAGTTGTCGAGGCCGTGCTGGCCGAAGCGGTGACCGAGGATGCGGTGCAAGAACTCTATGACAGACAGTATGGTGATATCGACCCCGAGGAGGAGTATAACGCATCGCATATTCTGGTGGAAACCGAAGAAGAAGCGCTGGCCGTCAAGGAGACTATCGATGGCGGTGCCGATTTCGCAGCCACAGCGCGCGAGAAATCCACAGGTCCTTCCGGCCCGGGTGGTGGAGAGTTGGGTTGGTTCGGAGCGGGCATGATGGTGCCGACTTTTGAAGCCGCCACCATTGCGCTGAGCGTTGGTGAGGTCTCCGCGCCGGTTCAGACCCAGTTCGGCTGGCATATCATCAAGCTCAACGACACACGCAAAGCAGCCATTCCCACCATCGAGGAAGTACGCGGCGATTTGACAAACGAGATACGTCAGATGGCGGCGCAACAGGCGATTACCGAGGCGGCCGATGCAGCCGATGTCCAGTTGCCGGCTGATCAGGAGATCGACCCCGCCGTTCTGAAACAGATTGACCTGCTGGAATAGCACGGAATGGCCACGATTTCGTCTGTTTCGCCGCTGGCGCCCGATGCTTTTCCCGATCTTCCGGTCATTGAAGGTGTAACTTTCTCGACAGTCGCGGCTGGTGTTCGCTATCAGGGCCGCACCGATGTGATGCTGGCAAAACTGATCCCCGGCACAGCACTTGCTGGCGTATTTACCACCTCCGCCACGCGGTCCGCGCCAGTGCTCGATTGTCAGGACAAGCTGGGCAGGGCGAGCGAAGACGGAGCCGCAATTCTGGTGAATTCCGGCAACTCCAACGCCTTTACCGGCAAGGGTGGTGTATCGGCCGTAGAAGAAATTACGGCGGCGACCGCAGCAGCCTGTGACGTTCCGCAATCGCGCGTATTCACGGCGTCTACCGGCGTGATTGGCGAACCACTCCCGTTTGAAAAGATCACCGCGCATCTGACCGCGTTGGCCAGCCAGTTGGATACCTCTGGGATTGCTGCCGCCGCCCGGGCGATCATGACGACCGATACCTTCCCGAAGGGCGCGGGCACCGAGGTCAAGATTGCTGGACAGACGGTAAAGATCGCCGGCATCGCAAAGGGGTCCGGCATGATTGCCCCCGACATGGCAACGATGCTTGTCTACATCTTCACCGATGCCAAGCTGCCGCAGGCCGAATTGCAGGCGATGGTATCCGGCCACAACGCGCAAACATTCAATTGCATCACGGTGGACAGTGACACTTCTACATCGGACACGCTGATCGTCGCGGCGACCGGCGCATCCGGCGTTGATGTAAGCGGCGATCTTGCCTTCTCCGACGCCCTGCACGGCGTGATGCTGGACCTTGCACATCAGGTGGTACGGGATGGCGAAGGCGCAACCAAGTTCGTGGAGATCACGGTTACCGGCGCGGCCAGTGACCGGGATGCAAAAACGCATGCGATGTCGATTGCCAATTCCCCTCTCGTGAAAACGGCCATTGCCGGGGAGGATCCGAACTGGGGTCGCGTTGTCATGGCCATCGGGAAATCCGGCGCCGCGGCGGACCGGGATCGTCTGTCCATTCGGTTTGGCGACGTTGTGGTCGCGGAGAATGGCTGGGTCAGTGAAGGTTATGATGAGGCCAAGGCAGCGGGTCACATGAAGGGCGAAGAGCTTTTCATCGGTGTCGACATCGGTCTCGGCGAAGGCCGCTCGACAGTATGGACCTGCGATCTGACGCACGGCTACATCGACATCAACGCTGACTACAGATCATGACATCAAAAAAGGTTGTTCTGGTGTCAGCTGTGGCGCTTATCGATGTAGACGGGCGCGTTCTGCTGGCACAACGCCCGGCGGGAAAATCAATGGCCGGGCTGTGGGAGTTTCCCGGCGGAAAGGTGGAGCCGGGTGAAACCCCCGAGGCCGCATTGATCCGCGAGTTGCACGAGGAGCTCGGCATCGCCACATGGGCGTCCTGCCTCGCACCACTGACATTTGCCAGCCACAGCTACGATGATTTCCATCTCCTGATGCCGCTCTTCGCATGCCGAAAGTGGGACGGCGCACCGCAATCGCGCGAGGGTCAAAGCCTGAAATGGGTGCGCGCCTCAGCCCTCAAAGACTACCCGATGCCCGCGGCAGACGTTCCTTTAATTCCGATTCTCCGGGATTGGCTCTAGGCAAATTTCCTCTTACGTGAATCCGTTTGCGATTTTTCGCCTATTCCGGGCAATTAACTATATTTTTATTACAATCGGTCAAACTTCATTGCACGATTATCTTGTCATTATCCTGGGGAGGAAAAGGGCATGTTACGGACAATCACACTGGGAAGTGCCGTATCAATTCAGGGAACCTATGTTCGGGCGTTACCAGACGGCCGGATTGTGGTGAAAGTCGACGATACAAGCTACGCAGGCCTGCCGGTCACCAAAGCGGCCTGAACGCACCACCAGTAAAGCAAAAGGGACAGCACGGTGCTGTCCCTTTTTCGTTCTTGTATGTGTCTTTCAACTTAGCTGAGCGTGCGGGTGATCTCTTCACGCTCGAAAATCTCGATCACGTCGTCTGCACGAATGTCATCGTAGTTCTCGAACGCCATACCGCATTCCTGACCTGACTGCACTTCGGCGACTTCATCCTTGAAGCGCTTCAGCGTTTTTAGCGTTCCTTCGTGAATCACCACGTTATCGCGAAGCAGGCGGACCCCGGCGGATCGACGGGCCACGCCTTCGGTGACCAGACAGCCAGCGACCTTGCCAACACCGGTGACCTTGAAGACTTCCTTGATCGTTGCATACCCGATGAAATTCTCGCGGATTTCTGCGCTGAGCAGGCCAGAGGCGGCCGCTTTCACATCGTCCACAAGGTCATAGATCACCGAATAATACCGGATTTCGACACCTTTCTGGTTTGCCGTGTTGCGTGCCGAGGCGTTTGCACGGACGTTGAAGCCCATGATCGGCGCCTGGCTCGCTTCGGCGAGGCCGACATCCGTTTCCGTGATCGCGCCCACGCCTGAATGCAGCACGCGCACGCGCACCTCGTCGTTACCGATTTTCTCCATCGCCTGAACGATCGCTTCGGCAGATCCCTGCACATCGGCCTTGACCAGAATTGGCAGTTCGCTGACATTCTCGTCCGCCTTGGCATTGGCCATCAGCTGTTCAAGTGTCGTCGCGGCACCGGCAGCGGCGCGTTTGTCCTTGGCGGCCTGTTCACGGTAAGCCGCGATTTCGCGTGCCTGCGCTTCGGTTTCAGTGACGTTCAGAACGTCACCCGCTTCGGGTGTGCCATTCAGGCCCAGAACCTCGACCGGAACAGACGGCCCCGCTTCCTTGACGCGGTTACCCTGATCGTCGATCAGCGCCCGGACTTTACCATACTGCTCACCCACGACGAAGATATCACCCTGACGCAAGGTGCCGTTCTGCACCAGAACAGTCGCGACCGGCCCGCGGCCCACATCAAGCTGCGCTTCGATCACGGCACCTTGTGCGGCGCGGTCGGGGTTGGCTTTCAGCTCCAGGATCTCCGCCTGCAGCGCAATGGCTTCCAGCAGTTCATCAAGGCCCTGGCCGGTGATGGCCGACACTTCGACATCCTGTACCTCGCCCGACATCTTCTCGACGATGACCTCATGCTGCAGCAGATCCGTCCGCACCTTGTCGGGATCAGCCGCCGGGCGGTCGATCTTGTTGATCGCCACGATCATCGGCACCTCGGCGGCCTTCGCATGATTGATCGCCTCGATGGTCTGCGGCATCACCGCGTCATCGGCGGCCACAACCAGCACGACGATATCGGTGACCTGCGCACCGCGCGACCGCATCGACGTAAACGCAGCGTGACCGGGCGTATCGAGGAAGCTGAGCACCTGTCCGCCGTCGGTTTTCACCTGGTAGGCGCCGATGTGCTGCGTGATGCCGCCCGCTTCACCGGCAACAACCTTGGCGTTGCGGATCGCGTCTAGAAGCGACGTTTTACCGTGGTCAACATGGCCCATGATCGTGATGACCGGCGGCCGCGGCTTGAGGTCCTTGTCGTCGTCTTCAACCTCTTTGATCACGTCTTCCACATCGGAATCAGACACGCGGACAACCTTGTGACCAAATTCCTCGATGATCAGTTCGGCGGTATCCGCATCAATCGTTTCGTTCTGCGTGAGCATCATACCGTTGTTCATCAACGCCTTGACGACTTCGCCAACCCGCTCGGCCATCCGGTTCGCCAGTTCAGAAACGACAATCGCTTCCGGCAATTGCACTTCGCGCACAACCTTTTCACGTTCGACACTGCCGCCCATGGCTTTCTGACGCGCGCGCTCCTGCTTGCGCTTCATTGCCGCCATGGAGCGTTGACGCCCGCCCTCGCCGCCAGAAAGCGCCTGGTTCAGCGTCAGCTTGCCGGAGCGACGATTATCCTCACCGCCCTTGCCCCCGCGTTTGTTGTTGTCCCGGTCGCGGTCCTGCTGCTTGCGGGGCGCGGCTTCCGGCGCCTTCGTGCTGGTCGGACGTGCGACCACAGGCTCTTCGACCGGCGCAGCCGCAGCTTTGGCGGCATCTTCCGCTTCCTGTTTGCGGCGCGCATCTTCCTCGGCCTTCGCCTTAAGGCTCTCCTCGCGCTCCCGTTCAACGCGTTCTTTTTCTTCCTGTTCAGCCCGGCGGCGCTCACGATCTTCGGCGCGCGCCTTCTCCTCGGCCTGACGTGACGCGGCCTCTTCCGCCTCACGGGCTTTTGCCGCTTGAACAGCCTTCAGCCGACGCTCCATTTCCGCGTCGGAAATGCCGGCTGGCCGTTTCGACGGATCACCGGTTGCCGCACTGCCTCCGGCGCTGGCTTTGCCTGCACCCGGTTTCGGCACCACAACGCGCTTGCGTTTGGTCTCCACCACGACGTTTTTGGTCCGTCCGTGGCTAAAGCTTTGCTTTACGTTGCCCGGACGCGCAGCACCGCCACGCAGACCCAATGTTTTTTTGCCGTCAGTATCGCTCATGAAGCTCGTCTATCCTTTCGAGTGGCCCTTGCCACCCTCGTTTTCGCGCACGCCTTTAAGTCGTTGGGCTTCCTCTACAACACGTTGAGTGAGTCCACCAGAGGCGAGCGCCCCATGTATCACAGTTTGACGACCGAATGCCAAACCCAATTCGTCCGCTGTCAGGCAGCCAATGTAATGGCCGAAATGCGGCGTGCTTAATTTCGATTTCCCACGTCCCGATCCATCAACCGCCTGAATCAGCACTTCGGCTTCCTCCATTTGAAGCCAGCTTTTCACTTTTTCGTACCCGGCAACGGCCTTTCCCGCCTTGCGCTGGAGCGAGATCAGCTCCACCACACGCCGCACCAGTTGACGCTCGATCTCCGCAATCAGATCATCCGGCACCGTCACGGGCTGTTTGGCACCACGCGAAAACAGACCCTTTTTGATGGCCTTTTCCAGCGCGGCACGATCCGCGGCCACATACATGCCGCGTCCCGGCAGTTTCCCCCGAATATCCGGAAAAATCTGCCCATCCGGGCCAGCGACAAAGCGGATCAGCCCGAATTTCGGCTGCACCTCGCCCGTGGCAAGACATTTGCGTTCAGGACCGTCGGTGCGGTCTTTGGGAGCGCCACCGCGACCCATCATGAGACCCCGAGGCCTGAGATCAGACCTCGGTCTCCTCCGCTTCTTCTGCGTCCAGCTCTTCTTCGGCCTCAGCCTCCAGATCCGCCGGATCAACCCAGCCCAACATGACGCGTGCGGTCATGATCAATTGCTGCGCTTCTTCCAAGGACACATCGAAGGGTTCCAGAACACCATCGTCTTTCACGCGTTCGCCATCCACCGTCGTCCAGCCGCCCGCCAGTTCCCAATCCGCACAGGTTGCGAAGTCTTCAAGCGTTTTCACATCATCTTTGGCCAGTGCCTCAATCATCTGGGGTGTCAGCCCCTCAAATTCAACCAGGCTGTCCTCAACACCCAGCGCCCGCGCGCTTTCCAGGGCCGCCTTGTTCTGCGCTTCCAGGACATCCCGGGCACGGGCTTGAAGCTCGTTGGCGGTGTCTTCGTCGACACCGTCGATGACCAGCAGTTCGTCCAGCTCGACATAGGCCACCTCTTCGAGGTTGGAGAATCCTTCAGACACCAGAAGCTGGGCAAAGAACTCATCAAGGTCGAGATTGTCGACAAAGAGCTTGGTGCGCAGCTCGAACTCGGCCTGACGGCGCGCGCTTTCCTGCTCTTCGGTCATGATGTCGATATCGAGCCCGGTCAGTTGGGACGCGAGGCGCACGTTCTGACCGCGGCGGCCAATCGCAAGGCTCAGTTGCTCTTCCGGGACCACGACTTCGATCTTGCCAGCTTCCTCGTCCAGAACCACTTTGGATACTTCGGCCGGTTGCAATGCGTTCACAAGGAAGGTGGGCTGGTCTTCGTTCCACGGGATAATGTCGATCTTCTCACCCTGCAGCTCGTTCACGACGGCCTGCACCCGGCTGCCGCGCATACCAACACAGGCACCCACGGGGTCGATCGAGTTGTCATAGGAAATCACCGCGATCTTCGCACGGCTACCCGGATCGCGGGCAACCGCCTTGATCTCGATGATGCCGTCGTAGATTTCCGGCACTTCCATTTTGAACAGCTCGGCCATGAATTCCGGCGCGGTGCGGCTGAGGAAAATCTGCGGACCGCGCTGCTCACGGCGCACGTCCTTGATATAGACACGAATACGATCATTCGGGCGGTAGCTCTCGCGGCCGATTTTCTCGTTCCGACGCAGGATCGCCTCGCCGGCACCCACATCGACGATGACGTTGCCATATTCCTCACGCTTGACGAGACCATTGATGATCGTCCCTGCGCGGTCTTTGAATTCCTCGAACTGACGATCACGTTCCGCTTCGCGCACTTTTTGCAGGATGACCTGCTTGGCGGATTGCGCGGCGATCCGGCCCATTTCCACGGGCGGGACTTCTTCGACAAAAGTGTCGCCGACCTTGGGATCATCCAGATACTGCTTGGCCTGCTCCACCGTGAACTCGGCCTGATAGTTTTCCAGCTCCTCATCCTCGACCACGGTGCGCACCCGGGTGAATGTGGCCCGACCCGTCTTGCGGTCGATGGAGACACGAATATCCATCTCGGCGCCGTAACGGGACTTCGCCGCGCGGGCGAGCGATTCTTCCATCGCCTCGACCACAAGATTTGGGTCGATCATCTTTTCACGTGCGACCGCCTCGGCGGTTTGCAACAGCTCAAGCTGGTTTGCTGATGTGATTGCCATTTATTCGTCTCCCTCAGCGGACTCTCCCGACGCTACCTCGTCGGAAATTTCGTCAAACTTCGTTTCGTCAATTGCGCCCGCAGCCTTGCGCTGTCGCAGCATTTCCTTGATCAGATCGTCGGTCAGCACAAGCTTTGCATCGCTGAGCCAGTCAAACTTCAGCCCAATCGTGCCCTCGGTCACGTTGATCAGAACCTCGTCATCTTCGACACCGGCCAATTCCCCCTTGAACCGGCGGCGCCCATCGATCATCTCGCCGGTTTCGATCTTGGCCTCATAGCCTTCGAACATCTCGAAATCCTTCAGACGTGTCAGCGGACGGTCGATCCCGGGGCTGGAGACTTCCAGCGTGTATTCATCGAGAATCGGGTCTTCGACGTCCAGAATCGCGCTCACGGCCTGGCTGATCTCTGCACAATCATCAACCTCGATGCCCCCCTCGGGCTTATCCGCCATGATCTGCAGGATCGTGGATTTGCCCGACATCAGGCGCACGCGCACCAGTTCGAACCCCATATCCTCGATCACCGGTGTGATGATCTCGGCCATGCGGCGATCGATGGCAGCTTTGGCTATCAGGTCGTTGGTCATACTTCTTTCAGGCACAAAAAAACGGGCGCGCGGCCCGTATCGTGTTTCGGTGGTGCGTTTGGTTTGGACCCGAACGCGCCGCTGTTATCGTGGATATACGCATCAGACGAGGAGTCTGCAACCCCCGATCGCGTCAGGCGATCCACCACCTTTCAGCTGCCCGCAGATTGTCCAGCGGCCAGCGCGCGCCAATCTGTCCCGGCAAGGCCATGCTGGTAGATACAGCGGAGGTCATGAAGTTCTCCTCCGGCAGCAGCACCATTTCGGTAAGATCCCCCAGATCCACCGCATGCGTCAGGTCAGCGGCATCCACATAGTGCTCGCGCAGCGCCTCTGCCCGCACAGCGTCGGCTGGCAGCGACACCAGTTCCACGCTGTCGAACCAGCCCGCCTGACCGTCCTTGTAGTGGGTCTCGACGCGGTGACCCACGAATTGCCGGCCCGGCTGGAACCGATGCACGCGGTAAAGGCCGGTGCCGATACCCGCACGCATGGCCAGCGCCATGTCGCGCGCCGGATACACCACCAGTTCCGGGGCGGTCAGACGGTACGGAAAATCGGCATCCGGGTGGGACAGTGAAATCCGAACCTGGTTGTCGGATGTCGCTGCGATTGTCTCAATATCTGCCAGCGCGCCTGCGCGGTGTAGCTCAAACGATTCCACGACATCTGCGGCTGAAAATGATGCGCCGTTGTGGAAACGGACATTCCCGCGGAGGTCAAAAACCCAGTCTTGTGCATCCGCGCTTCCGTGCCACCGGGTCGCCAGTTCCCCGCGCAGAGTACCATCGGCAGCCACTTCGGTCAGCGTCTCGAAAACGGCACCGACCATGGCCACCTGCATGAACAACCCCTGCGGCACACGGGCGTCAAAGCCATCCGTCCGGGCAGCGCCTGACAGGGCTATGCGCAGACGGCCCCCGCGCACGGGCGCCGATTGCGCCGACACGCCCGTCGCCGCCAGAAGCGCCGCCGCCGCACCCGAGGCAAAAAGCGCCCGGCGATCCATATGCGCGCGCGTCCGGCTCATCGTCCGCCGATCCTGTCCATTGTCCGGACCAGTTCCGCGCTGATTCCGGGTTCTGACAATGCGTGCCCGGCGTTGCGCACCATTTTCAGATCACAGTTTTCCCAGGCCTCCGACAGGGCATAGGCGCTGTCCGGCGGGCAGATCATATCGTAACGGCCCTGCACGATCACGCCGGGAATATGCGCGATCCGCCCGACGTGCGCGAGGATCTGGCCGTCAAATTCAAGAAATCCGGCGTTGGAGAAATAGTGATTCTCCAATCGTGCGAAGGCGCGGGCGTAATCTCCCGGGCTTTCGCCTGTTGCGCCCGAGGAGTGAATGGACGCCAGCGCATTTTCCCACGAAGACCATGCCTTGGCGTAGCGTGTCTCGATCGTCATATCGCCACAGAACAGCCGCCGCCGATAGGCTTCAATCAGGTTATCCTGTTCGTCCTTCGGCACAAGGGTCGTGAACCGCTCCCATACTTCAGGCCAGAATTTCCCAGCGCCGCCGCCATAGAACCAGTCCAGTTCCCGCTTGGTCATCAGGAACACACCACGCAGGACGATATGGCGCACGTGATCCGGGTGCGCCTGCGCGTAGATAAGGGCCAGCGTCGCGCCCCAACTGCCGCCAAAGACAATCCAGTGCTCTATACGCATTTCCCGGCGAATACGCTCGATATCATCCACCAGATGCCACGTCGTATTATGCGTCACGCTGGCATGAGGCCGTGACCGGCCACAGCCGCGCTGATCAAAAAGAATCACCCGGTAGATTTCCGGGTCAAAGTATCGCCGCATCGCGGGGCTGCATCCACCACCCGGCCCACCGTGCAGCACGATGACCGGAATGCCCTGCGGATTACCACATTGCTCCACATAGACCTTATGTCCCTGGCCCACGTCGAGCATGCGCTGATCGAAAGGATCGATCGGCGGGTACAGATATTGCACTGCGCGCTTTTGGTCCGAGAATTTGTCCATTACAGGCCTATATAATACGAAAACGCACTTGAGCACATGGAGATCAGAATGCAAGCGCCTCAAACCACGGTGGACCCCTCGGAAATCGCGAAATTCGAAGCGATGGCGGCCGATTGGTGGGATGAGAATGGTAAATTCAAGCCGCTGCACATGCTGAACCCCTGCCGGCTGGACTACATCACCAGCCAGATCGCGGGTGAGTTTGATCGCGACCTGACGGCGCCCGCAGCCTTCAAGGGGCTGCGCATTCTCGACATTGGGTGCGGTGGCGGCCTGCTGGCGGAACCCATGGCGCGCTTGGGAGCGGATGTCGTGGGGGCAGATGCGGCCGAACGGAACATCCCGGTGGCACGAATTCACGCCGAACAATCCGGTCTGAACATCGACTATCGTCACACCACCGCCGAGGCTTTGGCGGAGGCGGGTGAGCAATTCGATGCCGTGCTGAACATGGAAGTCGTGGAGCATGTGGCATCCCCCATCGACTACCTCATTGCCTGCCGCAAGCTTCTGAAACCGGGCGGCCTGCACATCTGCTCGACCCTGAACCGCAACCCGAAATCATACATGATGGCGATTATTGGCGCGGAACACGTGATGCGTTGGCTGCCCAAGGGGACCCATGAATGGTCAAAGTTCATCACCCCGGATGAACTCTTCTCCCTGCTGCAGGACGCGGGCCTTGACCCGGTGGATCGGAAGGGATTTGTGTTCAACCCGCTGACGTGGTCATGGCGTTTGTCCGACAGAGACCTGAGCGTAAATTACGTCACCGCCAGTGTGAAACCGGCCTAGGTCTCTTCGCCGAGTTGGCGGCGCATCTCCCGCAGGATCGGGAGCGCCTCGCGCACCTGCGTGTCGCCAAGCTTTTCCACCACCTGATTGATCAGCGGCGTGATCGAGCCTACCGCGTGATCCCGCGCCTGACGCCCGGCAGGGCTGATGGCAACCATCTTGCGCCGCGCGTCGTCCCAATCCGGCCGGATGTGCACATAGCCCGCCCATTCCAGCTTGCTCAGCGTGTTGGTCATTGCGCCGCGGGTGACGTGAAATGTCTCTGCCAGTTGCGCCGGGGTGCGTTCATCCATCGTGCGCGCCAGATGGTTCAGCACGGAAAAATGCGATATTTCCATACCTTTAGGCAATACGCGGCTCAGGCGCGCGCGCACCATCTGGTCCGCCGCGAGCACCTCACTGAACAGAGCAATTGCCAGGGCATTTCGGTCGTCGTTCATCAGGGTCCATCAAAAGGTCGCGCATTCTCAAGACTGGGGACACGGCCCCGAGCCTTGGCCACTTCTCCCATATCGAGGTCTGTTATGTAAACGCCCGGCGCGTCACCTGCGTCCATTTGGACCTCTCCCCAGGGGGAAACGACCAGCGAATGTCCATAGGTCCGGCGCGTTTTGTGAGCCGTACTGGCGTGTTCCCCCGTCTGGGCGGGGGCGAGAACGAAACACCCTGTCTCTATCGCGCGGGCGCGCAGGAGCGTGTGCCAGTGCGCCGCACCGGTCACTGGGGAAAACGCCGCCGGCACGGTCAGTATCTGCGCCCCCGACTTGGCAAGGGCTGCATGCAGTTTCGGAAACCGCAGATCATAGCAGATCGTCAGCCCGATCGGCGCAAAAGGGGTCTGGGCGATGACAGCTTGCTCACCGGGGCGATACCCTTCGGACTCGCGCCACGTCTCCTCGGGCGATACCGCAACGTCGAACATGTGGATCTTGTCATATCGCGCAACGATGTCGCCATCCGGATTGACGACAAAGGACCGGTTGGCAAACCGCCCGTCCGCATCGTTTGTCTTAAGGCCAAGCGACCCGATCAGCAGCCAGACACCCGATGCCTGCGCCTGCGCGCGCAACGCGGCAAGCGTGATATCATCTACCTCGTGCTGCAGCACCGCGTCCTGATGTTTCCGGCTGGTTGAGACACAGTTGATCACTTCCGGTGTCAGGATAAAAGTTGCCCCCTGCGCAGCGGCATCACGCATGTAATCCAGCGTGATTTCCAGATTGGCCGCCGGGTCGTCGGACACGTTGAGCTGCAGCAGAGCGGTCTTCATCAGGCCGCCAGCAGCGCATCCAGCTTGCCGGACCGCTCAAGCGCATAAAGCTCGTCACAGCCGCCTACGTGTGTCTCCCCCACGAAGATCTGCGGAACGGTCCGCCCGCCATTCGCACGCTGTATCATTTCTGGCTTGCGGCTGGGGTTGGACAGAACGTCCACTTCGGAAAAGCTTACACCTTTCTCCTTCAGCAATCGTTTTGCGGCATGGCAAAATCCGCAGAGTGGCGAAGTGTAGATTTCAACGGGCTTCATGTCTTTGATCCTTTTGGCGTCGTGCTTGGATCGGAACTTAGGTATCCTTGACGACGCGTGCTAGGGTCACGACATAAACCGGCCCTGATCCGGCTGCAATGCATGCGTCGGTCGCCGCTGAGAGAGTTGCGCCGGAGGTCAGCACGTCATCCACCAGCAACACCGGGCGCCCCACCAACCGATGGCGTCGCCGCGGATGTGCGGTAATGGCCCCCTTGACCGACGAAAACCGCACCTCTTTTGTCATACCCTCCATAGGGAGCGTCCGCTTCTGACGTTGCAGCAGGTCCGGACAAACCGGTAATCCTGTCGTCTTTGCAAGAGCTTGCGCCAATAACGCGGATTGATTGTAGCGCCTTTTGACCATGCGCATCCAATGCAGCGGCACCGGCGCGATGATCATGTTTTCCGTGGGCAGATCGGCCATTGCCTGCGCCATCCACTGTGCGGCCGGTGCTGCGATTTCCTGACGATCACCGTGTTTCAGCGCCAAAACCAACCGTTTGCCGTTGTCTTTGTAGATCAATGCGGACCGCCCCTTGGTCCAGGGTCGCGGCGTGGTCATGCAGTCATCACATTTTAGTGTGTCTGACAGGTCATCGCCGGGCAGCGGCATACCGCATGCATCGCAGATCGATCCCCCGATAAAGAGCGTGTCCCGCCAGCAGGTGCCGCACAGGCCAAAATCGCTCATCACTTTGCCGCCACACCCCAGGCAGCGGGGTGGGTAGATCATCGAGACAGCCGTTTGAAAACTCACTTCCGCCACGCTATGTCCCCTTCATGAATGCACCGAATGCCCTGACTGATGTTGTCGCTCTGCACAGACACCGCGCACGCGCGACGACTCACTTCCTGCAGGAAACTGCAGCGGACGAAGTGCAGGATCGCCTCTCCTTGGTTAACAGGGCGTTTACGTCACCCGCCGTGGTGACCCCTTTTTCGCAGGTGTGGGAAACCCGGTTTCCCAAGGCCACGCTTGTGCCGGATGACGACACCCTGACGCTGCGGGAGGGTGCGCATGATCTGGTGATCCATTCCCTTGGGCTGCATTGGGCCAACGACCCGGTTGGCCAGTTGATCCAGTGCCGCCGCGCGTTGCAACCCGACGGCCTGCTGATCACCGCAAGCCTTGGCGGGCAAACCCTGGAAGAGCTGCGCGCCTGTCTGGGCGAGGCGGAAATCGCCACCACAGGTGGTCTGTCCCCCCGGGTGGCGCCCATGGGCGAAATCAGGGATCTCGGCGCTTTGCTGCAACGCGCCGGCCTTGCGCTGCCTGTGGCGGATAGTCTCACGTTGAACGTTGCCTACCGGGATATCTGGCATCTGATGCATGATCTTCAGGCAATGGGGGAAAGAAACGCGCTGGCGACACGCCACCGTAAACCCACGAAGCGCGCGGTTTTCGACGAGGCCAACAGGCTCTATTCAATGCAATATCCGGCCGCCGATGGCCGTATTGCCGCCACCTTCGAATTGGTTTTTCTGACCGGTTGGGCACCTGACGACAAGCAGCCCAAACCGCTGCGGCCGGGGTCCGCGACGCAACGGCTGGCTAACGCGTTGTCGGTGACCGAAACACCCTTGCCTGATTGACGCCCGCGCAAAACTGTCTATCTGAGGCTTTAACCGCACTACAAGGACCGATTGAAATGCTGGACAGCAGCGCCTCCGCGCCCGTGACCGTTCGACCGGAACATGCCAAGGATGACCATCCTGAAGTCGCAGAACCCAAGATCGGCATTCTGCTGGCAAACCTTGGGACACCGGACAACTACGACTACTGGTCCATGCGCCGATATCTGAACGAGTTTCTGTCGGATCGTCGTGTCATCGACTACAGCCCGTGGATTTGGCAACCGCTGCTGCAACTCATCATCCTCAGCAAGCGGCCGTTTTCAAGCGGTGCAGCCTACAAATCGATCTGGAATGAGGACGCCGGCGAAAGCCCCTTGATGACGATCACCAAGGCGCAAACGGCAAAAATCAAAACGGAAATGCAAAAGCGTCACGGCGACACTGTCATGGTGGATTTCTGCATGCGCTACGGCAACCCGTCGACCCGCTCCAAGGTCGCCGAAATGACCGCGGCGGGGTGCCGTAAGATATTGTTTTTTCCACTCTACCCCCATTACGCCGGGGCCACGTCCGCCACCGCTAACGACGAATTCTTTCGCTCGCTCACCTTTGAGAAATGGCAACCGGTGACACGTACGGTAGAGCCCTATTTCGGCCGGTCAGACTACATCGAAGCCCTGGCGCAGTCGATCGAGCGTGCTTACGCGGGGTTGGCGACAAAACCCGATATTCTGGTCTGCTCCTACCACGGTGTGCCCATTCGATACCTGATGGAGGGCGACCCCTACCATTGCCAGTGCCAGAAAACGACCCGTTTACTCAAAGAACGCCTGGGATGGGAGGACACGGAGATCACCACGACATTCCAGTCTAAGTTCGGGCCTGAAGAATGGCTGCAACCCTACACCGTCGAAGAGGTCGCGCGCCTGGCGGAGAACGGGAAAAAGAACATTGCCGTCTGCGCACCCGCCTTCTCAGCGGACTGCATCGAGACGCTGGAAGAGATCAACGAAGAGATCAAGGAAAGCTTTGAGGAAGCGGGGGGCGAGAGCTTTACCTATATCCCGTGCCTGAACGATGACGACGCGCATATTGATGCGCTGGCGAATGTGATCGATGACAATCTGAAAGGCTGGATCGGTTAAGAAGCCGGATCTGTGGACAGAAACGTAAAAAGGCGGCGCTGAGCGCCGCCTTTTTGATTTGCAGTGCGTCTCTTATTAGGAAAGAGCTGCAGCAGCCACGATCAACAGAAGGATCGGCAGCAGCGCGCCTGCGGACGAGCCTTCTGCTTCTTCAACAACAACAGGTGCTTCAACGACGGGCTCAGCAAGCGAACCTGCGTATGCTGTCGATGCGGCAGCTGTCAGAGCAGCGGCGAGAACGAGTTTCTTCATATCATAACCTCCAGAAATGGCGCACCACTAATTACGGTGGAACGCACCCAAGACTTTCCTCGTAGTTGTTTGTAAAGCACCATAAATCGGCCTTTGCAAACTGGATTCCCGGATCGTTCCGCAAATCAAAGCTGATGTCGTCAAATAAGCAACACTTGTGTGCCAACTTTCGCCAATGCGAAGAGTTCGGAAATATGCTCGTTGTAAAGACCGATGCAGCCGTTGGAGGATTGCCGGCCGATTTTGCGTGTATCATGCGTTCCGTGGATTCGATAATACGTCCAGCTCAGGTAAAGAGCATGCGTTCCCAGCGGGTTATCGGGACCGGGGCCGATGTATTCCGGCCACTCTGGATTGCGTTTCAGCATGGAGGGGGTCGGACGCCAGCTTGGACCTTCCACCTTCCGGATCACGGATGTGCGGCCGCGCCGTGTCAGCTCTTCGGTGAGGGGCACACTTGACGGATAGAGCTTGTAGAAGCTCTCATCTTCCGCCCAATAATGCAGCGCCCGGCTGTCGATATCGACAAGGATCGCGCCATTCTTCAGGTTGGAGAAATACGGCTGCCAGTCCAGCGTCCGGAAACTCGAAATGTTGCGACGCACCACCTCTGTCAGGTCCCTTTCACCCTGCGTGGTCGCCGCAGAATTCACGGATGATGTATCCTGCGCGATGGCAGGGGTCGCGAGCAGTGCCGCACTGCCCGCCAGAAAGGCGCGACGGCTTGGGACGTTAAAAGGTTTGTCAGACACTGGATGCCTCCATAAACACAAACAGATCACTTTCTTGCACATTTTATTGCGCGAATGCCTCAGTCGCAAATCAAACACTTGTCATCTGGCAGTGTCGCGCCGATGTGCGTTTGAATTACAACGCATAGCCATATATGCGATTACATAACGTTTAAGGAGGGCAAAATGGTCCGGCTGTTATCGATTTTTATTGCTTTGGGGTTAACGCTTGCCGCCTGTGGACCCGGTCCAGCCATCAATGATGGGTCCGGGGCACCCGGATTGTACCGCATCAAGAAGTCCGACACCAACAAGATCCAGTTCCGCATGCTTGATTCGGTCAATGCACTGCGCAGCGCATCCGGGCAGGCACCGCTTGAGTTTGACGCCCGGCTGAACGCCGCCGCCGCCACCCATTCGCGCGATATGTCGATCCAGAACCGCCCGTGGCATTTTGGCTCGGACGGATCCTCGCCGATCGACCGTATTCAGCGCGTCGGCTACGCGGGCACACTGGTTGGCGAAAATATCTCCGAAACCTATGAAACGGAGATTGAGACACTGGCCGCATGGATGGAGCAGCCCGACACGCGTCGTGTCATCCTGTCGCCCGATGCCACGCAGATGGGGTTTGCCTGGCATCAGGAAACCAACGGAAAAATCTGGTGGACGCTGGTGACCGGAAGCAATCAAACCGGTGCCGGGGCTGTCTGACGCCTAGGCGTTCAATGTGATCAGCGTGCCGTCCCGGACCATGGCGTAGATATCTTCGATCTCGTCATTGGTCACCGAGATACAGCCCCATGTCCAATCCTTGTCGTCCTTGCGGAACGGGTTTTTCTGACCGTGGATAAAGATATCGCCGCCCGCGCTCTTGCCCATGGACTTCGCCGCCGCGACATCGTTCACGTTGGGATAGGAGATACCCAATGACAGGTGAAAACTGGAGTTCGGATTGCGCCGGTCGATCCGGTAGAGCCCCTCGGGTGTGCGCCCGTCACCCTCGAACTGCTTGTGGCCCACGGGGGCAAATCCGAGGTTGATATCATAGCTCGTCAACACCCTGTCGTGGTGCAGCAGATGCATGCGCCGCGCGGCCTTGTTGACCACCACGAAGGTCACTTCCGGCCCGTCATACCGACGAAGCTTCGGATTACTTGCGCAGCCACCCAATGCAACGGCGGCTGCGGTGCCTAAAATCAAATTCCTGCGACGCATTTTCTGCTGTCCCGTTTGTCTTTTCGACATTCTGCTCTTTTGGCACAAGTACCATGGTTATTTGGTTAAACAACCTCACAAATCTGTCAGGACCGGGATTTTTCGTCCAAGCGTTTCTCAATTGCAATCAGCCGATGCAGCACCTCGTCCCGGTAGGCATCGGTCACCGCACCCATCTCTTCCTGATGCGCATCCTGCATCGAGTTCACGATCAGACCGACCAGAAGGTTCACCACCGCGAAGGTCGTGATCATGATGAAGGGCACGAAAAACGCCCATGCGTAGGGGTAGATATCCATGACCGGCCGGACAATTCCCATCGACCAGCTTTCCAGCGTCATGATCTGGAACAGGGTATAGGCGCTCTGCGGCAGGGATCCGAACCATTCGGGGAAACTCGCGGCAAAGAGCTTGGTCGCCATGACCGCGCCGATATAGAAAATGATGGCCATCAACAGGAAAACACTGCCCATTCCCGGCAGGGCGATGATGAAACCCTCCACCACCCGGCGCAGCCTGGGCGCAACGGAAATGACCCGAAGCACCCGCAGGATTCTGAGTGCCCGCAGCACCGATATGGTTTGCGACCCCGGCACCAGCGCCACTGCGACGATGAACAGGTCAAAAAGGCTCCAGCCGTTTCGAAAAAACCGGCCGCCCCGCGCAAAGATTTTCAGCGCGATTTCAACAACAAAAATGGCCAGGCAGGCCGTGTCCAGCGCAATGATAACCGGCCCGGCACGCGCCATCAGTTCGGGAGATGTCTCCATTCCGAGAAGCACTGCGTTCAGGATGATCACGGCCATCACCAGGTTGATGACCCAAGCCTGGTCCAGCCAGGCATCCAGTTTACTCCTCAGCGACATGCGCATCTCCTTAAAAGACTTCAGCGGATATGGGAGGCCGTGAAGCTGGCAACAAGTTCTACATGCGCGGACCAGCGAAATTGATCCACCACCTGCACCCAATCGAGTACGTACCCTGCCTGCACCAACATCTGCGCGTCACGTGCAAATGTGACTGGATTGCAGGACACATATGCGATGCGCGGCATCTTCATTTTGGCAAGCTCGGCGACCTGAGCCTCGGCACCTGCCCGTGGCGGATCAAGCACGACCGCCTCCGCCTTGGCCATTTCGTCCGGCATCAGCGGGCGGCGAAACAGATCGCGGGTTTCCGTTCTGACCTGTTTAAGGCCCTGCGTGTTGCGCCATCCCTGATCCAGCGCCGCGGTCATGTCCTGCGATCCTTCCACGGCATGCACCTCGGCCCGGCGCGCAAGCGGCAAGGAAAACGTGCCGCAGCCCGCAAATAGGTCGATCACCCGCCAGGCGTCTTGCGTGATGTCCATCACCGAGGCGCTCAGCGCAGCCTCGCCATGCGCCGTAGCCTGCAAAAAGGCCCCCGGTGGCGGCGTGATCTGTGCGTCATCCAATCGGTGCACCGGCGGTGCGCGCATCGCCACCACCTCGTCCTCCCATGACAATCGTGCAAGGCCCAACTGATCGCACACCGCAGCCAGTTGTTGGCGCAAGGGGCCATCCAGCGGTTTGCCATGTGCAACCGCCACATCCAGGCCGGTCTTCGATGCCGTGACCATCACTGACAGCGCCGTCTTGCGGCTGGCGCCGACAAGGGCAAGCTGCTCTGCCACCGCAATGCCTTGCATCACCGCCGGGTCAAGCAGCTGGCACTCCGGAATGGCGACAATGGTGTCCGAGCCGCGCCCGTGAAATCCGGCCATCGCTCCTTTTTTCGTACGGCGTGCCGAAAAGCCTGCCCGTCTGCGCGACCGGCGCGGAGACGTCTGGATCGGTTTGAACGCGGTCTCCAATCCGTGAGCGTCCAGAGCGCGGCGCACGACGTCTACCTTCCAGTCCGCAACAAGGGCGTCATCCGCGTGCTGCAGCTGGCACCCGCCGCAGGATTTGAAATGACGGCAGGGCGGCGCAACGCGTCTGTCTGACGGACGCAGGATTTTGACATCTTTCAGGATGCTGCCTTCCAGCGTCCCCTCCACGCGCTCTCCGGGCAAGGTGAGTGGCGCGTAGATCGGCCCATCCGCGAGGCCATCGCCATGCAGGCCAAGCCGTGTGATCGTGATTTCGGTCATGACACTTGCCATAGGGCAGGATGCGACGACAAAAAACCCTTATTCCGCAGCCTGTGTCCGGATGAACCCACCGGATTGGCGCTGCCAGTACTGCGCGTATAGGCCGCCCTGCGCCAGCAACGTCTCGTGGCTGCCGTTTTCGACGATCTGACCTTCGTCCATGACGATGATCCGGTCCATTTCCGTAAGGGTCGACAAGCGGTGCGCGATGGCGAGCACAGTCTTGCCCCGCATAACGCGTACCAAAGCGGTCTGGATGGCGGCTTCCACTTCGCTGTCGAGCGCGCTCGTCGCCTCATCCAACACGAGAATCGGCGCATCCTTGAGAATTGCCCGCGCCAGGGCAATACGCTGACGTTGCCCGCCTGACAGCTTCACGCCGCGCTCGCCGAGATGCGCATCGTACCCGGCGCGTCCCTTGTGATCGACCAGTTCCAGAATGAACTCATGCGCCTCGGCTTTTTGCGCCGCCGCGATGATCTCTTCTTCCGACGCATCCGGTCGCCCATAGAGAATATTGTCACGTGCCGATCGGTTGAACATCGCGGTTTCCTGCGTGACCATGCCGATGTGGCTGCGCAGGCTTTCCTGCGTGACCTTGGTAATGTCCTGCCCGTCGATTTCGATCCGGCCTTCCTCGGAATCGTAAAGACGCAGCAACAGCGCCACGAGCGTCGATTTACCAACGCCCGAGGCACCCACGATGCCAAGCTTTTCGCCGGCATTGATCGTCAGGCTGATGTTGCGCACGCCGCCTTTGTCCCGCCCGTAGGCAAACCCGACGTCGCGCAGGGCGATCTGGCCCTTTGGCACTGACAGATCAGGCGCGCCGGGATCGTTTTCAACGCGATTGCGCGGTGTCAGTGTGCGAATCCCGTCTTCGATCTCGCCCACGTTCGAATAGATCGCCATCAGCGTGAAGCTGACCCAGCCCGTCATTTGCGCAATACGGATCGCAACGGCGCCTGCAGCGACGATATCACCCTCCGTCGCCTGACCGGACTGCCACAAGACTATGGTACCGCCAAGCAGCAGAACCGGCAGGCAGCCGGCAAGGGCCATCAGCGCGAACCGGAACCCGGCGGCGAGATACCCGAATTCCACCGCTCTGGCGCGAAAGGTCTGCATCGCGCCAAGGGCAGCACGATCCTCGTGGTCGGCATGCGCAAAAAGCTTGACCGTTTTGATATTGGTGATCGTGTCAACAACCTGGCCGGACACCATCGCGCGTGCGCCTGCTCGCCCGGCGGAGAGCTTGCGCACCCGCGGCAGGAACCAGTTGATCATCGCGAAATAGACGACCAGCCACGCCGCAAACCCCAGTGCGACGCGCCAGTCAATCGCGAGCAGGAGCAGAACCGACCCCAGAAGTGACGCCAGCGCGAAAGCCACGACATTGATCACCTCGGATACCACGTCGGTAACGGCCCGCGCCGCCTGCATCTGCTTCTGCGCAATCCGACCCGCAAAATCATCGTCGAAAAATCCGACTGTCTGGCCAAGCGTCCAACGGTGCAGACGGGACAGGACCAGGGGATTCACGTTGGGCTGCACGATGATCGCATTGGCCGAAGCCGACAAACCAAACAGCAAGGGGCGTGCAATGATGAAAAAGGCGATGGCACCGATCACAAGCCAGGTGTTGTTCCCGTCAAAGAACTGGTCGGGTCCCGCCAGGGCTGTCGCATCGATCACCATGCCGAGGATCAGCGCAGTGCCAGCCTCCATCGCACCGGCGGCGGCCGACAAAAAGGCGGCAAGCCACAGGGCTGGCCACGACCCGGACAGGCACCACCGCATGAACGCACCAAGCGTTTGCGGTGGCGGCCCCTCTGCCGGACGAAAGGCGTTGATCCAGTTCGTTACTTTCACGCAGCTCCCTCAATGGCCAGAAATCCGCCCGACTGCCGGGCCCAGAATTCTGCATATAGTCCGCCCTGCGCCAAAAGCGCGTCGTGACTGCCATCTTCGACAATCCGGCCCTGATCCAGCACCAGAATGCGGTCCATCTGCGCAATGGTGGACAGACGGTGCGCAATGGCAATCACCGTCTTGCCCTCCATCATGCCGTAGAGCGTATCCTGAATGGCGGCTTCCACTTCGCTGTCCAGCGCGCTGGTCGCTTCGTCCAGCAGCAATATCGGCGCATCCTTGAGGATCACCCGCGCAAGCGTCACCCGCTGACGTTGCCCGCCGGACAGTTTGACGCCGCGTTCGCCGACCTGTGCCGCGTAGCCCCTGCGTCCTTCCGGATCTTCGAGATCAAGAATGAAGTCATGCGCCTGCGCCTGTCTGGCCGCCGCGATCACGTCTTCCTCGCTTGCATCGACGCGGCCGTACAGGATGTTGTCGCGCACCGACCGGTGCAACAGCGAACTGTCCTGCTGCACCATGCCAATCGACAGGCGCAGGCTGTCTTGCGTCACATGCGTGATGTCCTGACCGTCAATGAGGATCTGCCCGGCTTCAGGATCGTAAAATCGCAAGAGCAACTTGACGAGCGTCGATTTACCCGCCCCGGACCGCCCGACAAGGCCAATCTTTTCGCCCCGCCGGATGGTCAGGTCGATGCCGTCCAACCCGCCGGACTGGCGCCCGTAGTGGTGAGACAGGTTCCTGACCTCAATGGTGCCATCCGTCAGCTGCAATGGTCTCGCGGTTTTGGTGTCCGCCAGAGCAATGGGTTGCGCGATCGTCTCCATGCCTTCGGCAACAACCCCCAGTTCGCGGAAGAACGTGGTCAACGCCCACATGATCCAGCCTGTCATCGCGTTCAGCCGCAGTGTCAGCGCGGTGGCCGCAGCGACCACACCCACGCTGGCAGCGCCCTGCATCCACAACAGGATGGCCCAGCCCACAACGCCGATGATCAGCAAACCGTTCAGCGCCACCAGCGTGACATCCATCACGGTGAAAATCCGCATCTCACGCTGAAACGTCGTGCGCGTCTCTTCGATGGCTTCCTTGGCGTATTCAAGCTCCTGATCGTGATGCGCAAACATCTTGACGGAATGGATGTTGGTATAGGCATCGACAACCCGCCCGGTCACCAGCGACCGTGCGTTCGATGCCGCCTGCGATGCCGGGCCCACCCGTTTCACGGTCCAGCGCAGCAGGAACCCGTACAGCACGAACCACCCGACAAGCGGAATCAGCAGCCTTGGGTCCGACGATGACAGCAGGATCGCCGCGCCAAGCAGATAGGCCAGCGAAAAGGAAATCGCGTCAAATACCTGAAAGATCACTTCACCGGCAGCGGGCGGTGTCTGCATGATGCGGTTGGCAACGCGCCCCGCGAAGTCGTTCTCAAACCAGCCGACCGATTGCCGCAGGACCTGACGATGCGCCCGCCACCGGATCAATGTACCGAAATTCGGCAAAATCGCGTTGTTCAGAAGTGCGACGTCAACCGCCTGCAACAAGGGCCTTACCAGCAGGATGAACAGACCTGCCATAAGCAGTTCCATGCCATAGGTATCCCAGAAGACAGCAGGATCGCCTTCCAGCAGGTCCACGACCCGACCCATATAGAAGATCAGGGCAACCTCGATCGCCGCAACGACGATGGACATCACCCCCGCCCAGAAGAATACCTTTTTGAAGGGCTGTGAGTATTCCCACAGGAATGGCCACAGCTTTTGCGGCGGGTGGTCCGTTTCAGGATAGGGCGTATAGGGGTCAACAAGACGTTCAAAGTAGCGGAACATGACAGGGGGCCTTAGGTCAAAAATACAAAATGGTCAGGCGCAGCGTGGCAGCGCCCTCAAGAGATCGGTTTTTTCAGCGTCAGCTGAACCAGATCCCGCGATACATTTTGTAAACCTCCGTTGTCATACCGATGGTCTTACAAAAGAACCTGCGGTTTGTCGACCGCCTCATTCCAATGTCATCAACTCTTCACGTGTCAGACGGAACTGCGACGCGATCCAGCGCCGTTCCAGATACCCCAGCCTGTCGCCCAGCGCTTTGCCGGAAAGAGCTGGCATCAGGTCCTGCGCCTTGATGGGAAAACGCGCGACTGCCGCCTTTTTTATGGGGTCAAGGTCGTCTGTTACGACAGGTTGGCTGGCCAGCGCAGACCCAAGCACCAGCGCCCCGGCGGCGATGGTTTCGCCGTATCGATACGCGACCTCAGGGATCGGCATCATATTGCCCAAAACACTCTGAAGCAGCTCCATTACCTTCGCGTCCTTGCTGCTCATTCGCAGGCGCGCCTTCGCACCTTCTCCGCCCAGCGCGGCCAGACGCACGCGCCAGTCCGGGCGCAGGCCCAAAGCTTTCTGATTATGAACAACCGGGCCAAGCAACGTGATGTCGCTGCCGGGCAGAACCCGCTGCAGAAGCCCGGTATGCTGCATAGTTGCGATGCATTGAACAGGGTCCGGCGCCGCCAGCAATTTGCTTACTTCCGCCCCGATCCGTTCTGCCGAAAGCTTTTCGACACCTGCTGCATTCTGCGCAATGGCGTCCAGCGCCTCCACATCAAATCCTGCCTCGGGGTCCGCGTACCACGCGTGAAAGCGAAAGAACCTCAATGCCCTCAGATAGTCCTCCCGGATGCGCGCACCGGCGTCTTCAATAAACCGAATGCGCCGGGCAAGGCAGTCCGGCAATCCCCCGAGCGGGTCGACGATTGTACCCCCGGGCGTGGCATAGAGGGCGTTCAGCGTGAAATCCCGTCGCCGCGCGTCCTCGCTGATGTCCTTGGAAAAGACGACCTCCGCATGACGCCCATCGGTTTTGATGTCTCGTCGGAAAGTTGTCACCTCATAGCCGGTGCCATGCGCGACGATTGTCACCGTCCCATGGTCAATCCCGGTGGGCACCACTTTCAGGTCCGCAGCCTCGGCCAGACCCGTCACATCTTGCGGAAGGGCATCGGTGGCCATGTCGACATCCGCGCCGGGAATGCCCAGAACCGCATCGCGCACGCAGCCGCCGACGAAATAGATCTGCGCGCCTCTGGCAGACACCGCGCGGCACACGGCCTGGGCACCCGGATCGGTCAGCCAATGTGTATCCGTCGGAACTACTGTGAAATCTGGTCGGTCCATGCCCGCAACATACGCGCAGTTGCGCCCCAGATGTAATAGGGCCCGTAAGGAACGGCAAAATAGGAACGCATGTGCCCACGCCATCGGCGCGACTGGACCAGATAGTTGTCTTCGTTCAGCACATGACTCAACGGAACGGAGAAGACTTCGTCAACCTCGCCCGGCTCCGGGACGATATCGAAGGAGCTTGTTACCAACCCGATGACCGGTGTCACCGTGAAACCCGTCACAGTCTCGTGCGCCGGCAGCGATCCGAGGATGTCAACATTTTGCGGCGGCAGCCCTATTTCCTCATGCGCCTCGCGCAGCGCAGCGGCCGTGACGTCGGTGTCGCCCTCATCCTGCTTGCCGCCCGGAAAGGCGATTTGTCCGGGATGATGCTTTAATGCCGAGGACCGTTTTGTCAGCAGCAGGTGCAGGGTATCGCGCTTTTGCACGATGGGTGCCAGAACGCCAGCCGGGCGTAGTTTGCGCCCGGCAGGCAGAACCGTTTCAGGGTTCAGATCGAAATCCGACGAGGGACGGCCGGGCCGCCCCAGCGCGGACCGCAAGCGATCGAGATCAGGCGTCATCGCCATCCTGTTCCGCCTCGAAACCCACTGTCTTCGGATCGAGGTCATAATGCGCCCCGCAGAACTGGCAATCTGCCGTAACGCGCCCTGCATCCGTGGTCATCTTTTCGATGTCGCGTGCGGAATAGATCGACAGGCTCTGACGCACCCGGTCCTCGGAGCAGGTACAGCCAAAGCGCACGGTTTGCGCATCGAACACCCGCGGAATCTCCTCGTGGAACAATCTCAGCAACAGATCGTTTGGCGGCAGCGTCGGGCCTATCAGTTCCAGCTCCTCGACGGTATCGAGCAGGATATTGGCGCGGTTCCAGTTTTCCGCCTCATCATCCTGCACCAGGTCTGACGCGGTCAGCGTGTCGCCAGTTCCCTTGCCTTCGGCGACGAAGGGTGACGCCTTGGGCATGTGTTGCAGCATCATGCCGCCCGCGCGCCAGTGTTCGGCAACACCGGGTTCGACAGACCTGCCGAAACTCAGGGAGAACCGCGTCGGCAGCTGTTCGGACTGCGCAAAGTAAGTCTCTGCGCAGGCTGCCAGCGATGTGCCGTCAAGCGGTGTGATCCCCTGATAGGGCGTCATCCCCTTGCCCTGGTCGATCATGATGGCAAAGTATCCCTCGCCCACCTGATCAAAGGGCGCGGACTCCGTCAGCCGGTCGGCGTCGTAGCTTGCGTAGGCTCTGATCCGTGCCGTTCCACCCTCTTTTTCAGGGCCATAGTAATCTGTTGCAATCATGCGCACAGGCCCCTTGGACTGAACCTGCAATTGCAGTTTCCAGCGCAGCTTGATGGTTTGACCGATCAGAGCGGTCAGCAACGCCATCTCAGCCACCAGCGCTTCGACCTGCGGCGGATAATCATGTTGGTTGAGAATACCGTTCAAAGCACCATCCAGCCGCGCAACACGGCCGCGGATGTCGCTGGCATCAAGTTGAAATGGCAGGACCGTATCGTCCCACGCGATCTGGTGTCCGAGTGTCATTGGGGTTTCCTTACCGCCAAGGGGTTGGCATACCGGCACCATATAAACGTCTTGCGTGCGATGAAAAGAGGGCAAGCCAGAATGATGATACGGGTCGGCCATGCGCCACGTGCAGACCAGCGCTACGTCCTGCGGCCCGGTGCCTACGCGATTTTACCGCTGAACGGCGGCGTGTTGCTGACCGTTCAGATGGGTGAGCGGCCCGACATCCAGCTGCCCGGGGGCGGAATAGATCCCGGGGAAAGCACGATTCGCGCCCTGCACCGGGAGGTCATGGAAGAAACCGGTTGGCGGATCGCTGCGCCGCGCAAACTGGGCGCGTTCCGGCGTTTCGTCTACATGCCTGAATACGACATTCTGGCGGAGAAAATCTGCCATGTATTCGTGGCGCGCCCGATCTATCAGCTGGGTCCGCCTCTCGAAGCGGATCACGAAACGATGTGGCTGTCACCCCAAAGAGCCGCGCAAGAACTGGGCAACGAGGGCGATCGCCTGTTTCTCAAACGTCACCTGTTGTGAGCGTCACCCCGGTATTCGAAGAGAAGACCTGATACATCATCGGGGAATTCCGTGCCGCCTGCAAACTCGGTCAGAGACCAGACAAGGGATTCGAAAAACGCAGGCCCGGTGATGTCGCGCAGGCCGTCAAGCAGCCTTTCCAGACCGGCCTCTTCCAGCATCTCGCCCTTTGCATCGGGGCATTCGGTAACGCCATCGGATAGAATGATCAGCCGATCACCCGGGTCGAGATGCATTTCGAATTGGGAAAAAGAGATGCCGGACATCAGCCCCACGGGGAAACCGCCGGTGCCCTCCTGTTCAAGCTTGCCGCATCGTCGTTGAATAACAGGATGCGGATGACCTGCCTGGCCAATCACGACCTTGCCTGTCTGCATGTCAATATCGGCAAGCATCAGGGTAAAATAGTGCTCGGTCTCCATCTCGTCGAGCACCAGTTCGTTCAGCGTCTCGATGGCCCGCGCAGGCGGGCGGGACCGGTATGTGCCATCCGGCAGCTTTTCCAATGCAACGTTCTGATCCAGCGCGCTTGCAGAGAGATACCCTGCCAGCCTTGCGGTCATCAGCGCAGAACTGATGCCATGTCCCGACACGTCGATTGCAAACAATCCCAGGTGACCGTCAGCCGCCGGGTAAAAGCCGATCAGATCGCCGCCGACGTGGCCACTGGAGCGCAACAGCAGCGACAGATCACCGGCGTCGAATGATTTATGGCGTTCACGGACAAGCGATTGCTGGAGCTGTTTTGCTTCTACAAGGTCGTTGTCCAGAGAATCGTAAAGCCGTTGCAATTCCCCGAGCGTTTCGGTGATCACGCGGTTTTTCAGCGTCAGTTCGCGCTGCATTTCGAGGATTCGTTCACCGGCCATCATCCGGGCGCGCAGCTCGTTGCCATCCACAGGTTTGGTCAGGAAGTCATCGGCACCGGCATCAAGCCCCTCTGCAACTTCGTTCTTCTCGCTCTTGGAGGTGAGCAGAATGAAGTAGCCGTAATTCTCCCCGGAGATCTCGCGGAACGCCTTGCAAAACTCGATACCGGACATCCCCGGCATCATCCAGTCACTCACGACCAGCTCGGGTGGTCGCGCCGCGCAGATTTCCATCGCGGCTTCACCGCTTTCGGCTTCCATCACCTCATACCCCCAGCGGGACAGGGAACTGGTGAGAATTTTGCGCTGTAACCGGCTGTCATCAACGACCAGAACAAGTTTTGGCGCCCCCGGCGTTTCCGGCAGCGTGGTCGTATCAGAAAAGGCTAATTGCTTCGGCATTGAATACTCAGTTCAGAATGAGACCCTGCTGTAGACCCAGAATGCTTAAGGGCAGGTGAAATTTAAACTTCGCCGTAAAAAACCCTTGGTGTCACACGACCGGTTAAGGTTCCCTGTGCGAAGGGTTGGCAAACCGGTGGAGTTCGTGATGATTGACTGGGAGAGAGTGGCCACACTGCGGGAAGAAGTGGGTGCCGAGGACTTCGACGAAGTGGTCGAACTGTTCTTGGAAGAAGTCGACGCCGCAATTTCCGAGCTCACGGCCCAGCAACCCTGCAATGATCTGGAGGCGCGTCTGCATTTTCTGAAAGGCAGCGCGCTGAGCCTCGGGTTCCAGCAGTTCTCGGGCCTGTGCCAGGTGGGGGAAACTGCCGTTGCCCATGATCCCAAAGCAGCGGTTGATGTTGCGGAAATTCTCGCAAGCTACGAAAGCTCTCGCGGGGTTTTCCTCAGCGAAATGGGCACAAGGCTCGCAGGCTAGACCAGTTTGTACAGCCCCGTCCCATCGGGTGTCCCCGACTGAACCCCCAAGCGGGCGCGCAAACGAACCATGCCCCGGATCCAGCCATCGTGGTCCTGCGCGCGCGATTGTGCATAACCGGCGACCTGCGGATGCGGCAGGATCAGGAACTCGCCCGCCTCAACCCCCGATACGATCCGCTCTGCCACTTGCGCGGCGCTCAGCAATCCCTCGTGGCTTTCAGCATCCCCGGCACTCAGCCCAATCAGCGGCGTGGCAACATATTGCGGGCAGACAACCGAGACACCAATGCCATCGGATGCATGCGAAATCGCCAGTGATTCCGCAAAGCTCACCGCCGCATGTTTGGTTGCTGAGTAGGCGGCGTTTCCAATCTGGTTGAGCAGCCCCGCCGCTGAGGTCACATTGACAAAGTAGCCGGACCGCCGCGCGATCATTTGCGGCAGAAGCGCACGCGCCGCGTATACATGTGCCATCACGTGAACAGACCAGTTGCGCATCCAGTCCTCATCGCTGGAAGATGCGGCATGACCCGGCTGCGGTGTCAAAAGCCCCGCGTTAGAGACAAAAATGTCGATGGGGCCAACTGTATCGGATACCTTGCGCACAAGCGCTGTGACATCCGCTTCCCGCGTCACGTCGCAGGGAATTCCGCAACAGCCAAGGGTATGCGACGCTTCATCAACACGCGCGGCATCCAGATCCGCAATGACCACCTGCGCCTTTTCTTTCACCAGCATCGCCGCAAGCGCCGCGCCGATGCCGCTGGCCCCACCAGTGATCACGACCGTTTTGCCAGAGAATTCCATCCATTCCCCCTCAGATGACGAATTGCGCCAGGGTCTCGTCGTTGGTGATGTCGGTATAGGTGAACCCGGCTTCATCAAGTTCAGTCAAAAACCGCACGAAGTTCTCGGGCCGCGTCGTCTCGATGCCGATGAGCACGGAACCGAAATTGCGCGCCGATTTCTTCAGATATTCAAACCGCGCGATGTCGTCTTCCGGGCCCAGAATGTTCAGGAACTCTTTGAGCGCGCCGGGTCGTTGCGGCATGCGAAGAATGAAATACTTCTTGATGCCCGAGTATCGCTGCGCCCGCTCCTTGACCTCTGGCAGACGCTCGAAATCAAAGTTGCCGCCCGAGGCAATGCAGACAACGGTCTTGCCCTTTACCTCTTCGGCAAGGTCAGACAGCGCTTCGATCGCCATGGCGCCCGCAGGTTCCAGCACGATGCCTTCGACGTTCAGCATCTCGACGATGGTTGTGCAAATACGGTCTTCGGACAGGTGGATCACATCGCTGCGCGCCACATTGCTCAGGCGCTCAAAGGTGCGCGCCCCGATCTTCGCCACAGCCGCTCCGTCCACAAAACTGTTGATCGGCGACACATCCACGGGCGCACCTTCCTCCAGCGCCTTACCAAGACTTTGCGCCCCCGTGGGTTCAACGAAGGTATAGGCGCAGGCGTTGCCAAAAAAGCTGCGCACACCGGCAGACAAACCGCCGCCGCCCACCGGCAGAATGATGCGGTCCGGCACCCTTCCCAGCTGGGCCTGAATTTCCGCCGCCACGGAGGCCTGACCCTCAATCACATCCTCATCGTCAAAGGGTGACAGAAAATGCGCCCCCGCCTGTGCACAAAAGCTTTGGGCCGCATGCAGCGTCTTGTCAAAATAGTCACCAACAAGGCGAATTTCGACATGATCACCGCCAAACATCTGTGTCTTCTGAATTTTCTGCTGCGGGGTGGTGACGGGCATGAAGACCACGCCCTGAACACCAAAGTGCCGACACATGAAGGCAACGCCCTGCGCATGGTTGCCAGCGCTCGCACAGACGAAAAGATCGTGGTCCGGGATCACCTTGCGCATGGCATTGAACGCGCCGCGCAACTTGTAAGACCGCACCGGGCTGAGGTCTTCGCGCTTCAGGTAGATATCGGCCCCAAACCGGTCGGACAGATGATCATTGCGCAACAACGGGGTCGCGGGAAAAACGGTGCGCATCTCCCGTTCGGCCTTGCGTGCCGCCGCTGCAAAGGCGGTGAGGGTCATGTGCCCGCTCCTTTGGTCCATGGGTGTCTGATCAGTAGGCATGCGCGCGACGCGGGTCAACGCGGTTCAACCTTGCTGCGCTGCGCAAAACCCGGTATCGGCACCGGGCAATGTGACGAAGGAAGAATGCAATGTCTGCGCCCAAAAAAGTCGTGCTCGCTTATTCCGGCGGCCTTGATACGTCGATCATTCTGAAATGGCTGCAAACGGAATACGGCTGCGAGGTCGTGACCTTCACGGCTGATCTGGGTCAGGGCGAGGAACTGGAACCGGCCCGCAAAAAGGCAGAGCTGATGGGCGCATCGGACATCTACATCGAGGACGTGCGCGAAGAGTTCGTACGTGACTTTGTCTTCCCGATGTTCCGCGCCAATGCGGTTTACGAAGGGCTGTACCTGCTGGGCACGTCCATCGCACGGCCGCTGATCTCCAAACGTCTTGTCGAGATCGCGGAGGAAACCGGCGCGGATGCGGTGGCGCACGGCGCAACCGGCAAGGGCAACGATCAGGTGCGGTTCGAACTCGCCGCCTACGCGCTGAACCCGGATATCAAGGTCATTGCCCCATGGCGCGAATGGGATCTCTCAAGCCGGACAAAGCTGCTGGATTTCGCAGAGAAGAACCAGATTCCCATCGCAAAGGATAAACGCGGCGAGGCGCCTTTCAGTGTCGATGCAAACCTGCTGCATACCTCTTCCGAAGGGAAGGTGCTCGAAGATCCGGCCGTCGACGCGCCCGATTACGTGTACCAGCGCACGGTGAATCCCGAAGACGCGCCCGATGTGCCGGAGTACGTGGAGATCGGGTTTGAAAAAGGCGATGCGGTGAGCCTCAACGGCGAGGCAATGTCCCCCGCCACGATCCTGACCCGGCTGAATGAACTGGGCGGCAAGCATGGCTGCGGACGTCTCGATCTCGTAGAGGGGCGTTTCGTCGGCATGAAATCCCGCGGCATCTACGAAACCCCGGGTGGAACACTTTTGCTGGAAGCCCACCGCGCGATTGAATCCATCACGCTCGACCGCGGCGCGATGCACCTCAAGGATGAGCTGATGCCGCGCTACGCGGAACTGATTTACAATGGTTTCTGGTTTTCGCCTGAACGGACGATGCTGCAAGCAGCTATTGATGCCTCGCAAACTCACGTCACCGGCACGGTACGCCTGAAACTTTACAAGGGGCATGTGCGGACGGTCGGGCGCTGGTCCGATCACAGTCTCTATTCCGAAGCGCATGTCACCTTCGAGGATGACGCGGGTGCCTATGATCAGAAAGACGCCGCAGGCTTCATTCAGCTGAACGCCCTGCGCCTGAAGCTGCTCGCCGCACGGGATCGCCGACTTAAGCAGTAACCCCCGACCCAAAGCCGATGTCCGGAGACAAGGCGGCGCATTTGCCGCCGCTCTCTGTCTATGCGCGTCGACGTGACCTCCGTCGCGCAATCGGAACATCGCTGTGCCAGACCGCAAGAGCCATCAGGTCAGTTTGACCGCTTCAAGCTGGTGGTAGAAGGGGAGCGCCTGATCCGCGAGATCCGCCATAACAGGATCTAACAAGGGCAGTTCGCCTTCTGCGCCGGAGAAACCGGTGCTTGTGTGAACGGCCCCGTACCAATGCGCCGCCCAGATGCCGTCTTCATCGCGCGGCCCCGCAGGCCATGACAGCATCGCGGGGTCAAACGGCAGCTCGATGGCGTCACACAGGCACCGCAACATGTGCTCCGGGTTGGCGCGAATATCCGTACTGTCGATGACCACGCCGCCGATTTTCTCGAACAGGGCCTGTTGCTGAACGAAGCCGATGTCCTCCAGCGTCGGCTGCTCGCGCTTGGCCGCATAGCTGGCGATGACCCGCGCAGGATGTCGGATCAGGTGGACGTTCACACAGTCTTGCACCCACTCCAGCGGAAACCCTTGCAGCATGTGATGCGGCATGTGCTTCATGTAAAGATGCGGGGTTGTGATCGGTGCGGTGCAGGCCGAAGCCACCTCTTGCGGGTCCTTGGACTGGCTGGCGAGGATTGCGTCACGCATCGGGTGGTCCACTCCGGAATGAGCCAGATACGCGGCATAAAAGGGCTCATCGATGACCGAAAAGTCGCGGCGTGCGCCGAAACTGTACATCATCGCCGTCGACAGGTTGCGCGGCCCAGACCACATGGCGATCCGCATCAGACCCCGCCCCCGGTAGCCACAATTGTTTCGGTCTTCATTTCGCCAACCTCCCGATGTTTCAAAACAGGTTAAAAACGGCCGTTGTGATTGCCAAGACGTAAACTGTCTTCACCAGCCCGTGACATCGCAATCTCGTGAATTGTTCTGCGCATGCGCCGCCGACAGACTGCGGGAAAAGGAGATGCGACATGCTTAAACTCTATACGTTGCAATCAATCGCCCTGGCAGGAATGATCGCCTTTGGCTTTGTAGCGCAGGCGCGCACGGCACACGCGGCGGAGCTCGAAACACTGACCGTGGCGGGCGGATGCTTCTGGTGCGTCGAAGCTGACTTCGAGAAGGTCAAAGGCGTGACGGAGGCTGTTTCCGGTTTTGCCGGCGGGACCGTGGCCAACCCGACCTACAAACAGGTAACAAGCGGCGGAACGGGGCACTACGAGGTGGTGCAGATCTCTTTCGATCCATCCGTCGTCACGCGCCGCACGCTGCTTGATCTCTTTTTCCGTTCCGTGGATCCAACAGATGCGGGCGGCCAGTTTTGCGATCGCGGCGACAGCTATCGCACCGCCATCTTCGCTGAAAAACCGGCACAGAAAAGCATTGCACAAGACGCAAAAGCCCGGGCCGCAGCCGATCTGGGCCAGTCGATCGTTACACCCATTCTGGGTGCGGCACCCTTCTACCCTGCAGACGCCTATCACCAGGACTACTACAAAGGGTCCTCTCTGGTGCTGACGCGGTTTGGACCCAAACGGAAGGCATCAGCCTACAAGGCCTATCGCGAGGCGTGCGGTCGCGACGCGCGGGTCAGGGAGCTGTGGGGCAGCAGCGCTCCCTTTATCAACAGCTGACCTTACCCGACCTTGCAGGCCGCCAGAACGGCCATGTTCAGAATGTCGTTTGCCGTCGACACGGTGGAGCACATCTGGATCGAGCCGTTGACACCTGCCAGAATTGGTCCAATGACCGTGGCCCCTGCCATTTCCTGCATCAGCTTGACCGAAATGCTGGCGGAATGGCGGGCGGGCACCACCAGAATATTGGCGGGGCCGGTCAGGCGCGAAAACGGATAGCTGGCCTGCGCCTTGGCATTGAGCGCCACATCGACCGTCATTTCCCCTTCGTATTCAAAGCTGACGCCCCGGGCATCCAGAACCTTGGGCGCGAGGTACATTTTCTCTGCCCGTTCCGAAACCGGGTAGCCGAAGGTTGAGAAACTGACAAAGGCCACGCGCGGTTCAAGCCCCATGTTCTGGGCCACCGTGGCGGCCCGTTCCGCAATCGTGGCAAGATCCTCTTCGTCCGGCCATTCATGCACCAGGGTATCGGCAATAAAGATGATCCGCCCTTTGTGCAGCAACGCCGTGATGCCCGCCGCACCACTGGCGATATCGGCATCAAAAACATGGTTGATCCGGTCCAGAATATGCGCCGACTTGCGTGTCGCCCCAGTGACCAATCCATCACCATGACCATGCGCCAGCATCAGCGCAGAGAACACATGCCGGTCCCGGGCCGCCAGCCGGTGAATATCCTGCGCGTCAAATCCGCGGCGGTGCAAACGTTCATAAAGAAAGTGCTTATAAGTCTCTAAATGGAGCGTATTGGCCGCATTGACGATTTCTATTTCACGGTCCGCATCAGCGAGGCCTGCCATTTCAAGCTTGGTTTTCACATCGTCCGGGCGTCCGACGACCAGCGCTTTTCCAAGACCTGCGCGCTGATACATGACCGCAGCGCGCAACACCCGGGGGTCGTCACCTTCGGCGAAAATCATGCGCGCCTGGTTGGCGCGGGCGCGGGCGTTGATGCCGCGCAGGATGCTTGCGGTCGGGTCCATCCGTGATTTCAGCGAAAGCTCGTATGCCTCCATGTCGATAATCGGTCGCCGCGCCGCGCCTGTGTTCATCCCCGCCAGTGCAACGGCGGGCGGAATGCGGTGGATCAGACGCGGGTCGAAAGGTGTGGGAATGATGTAATCCCGCCCAAAGGTGAGGTTCTTGCCATAGGCCAGCGCCACTTCGTCGGGCACATCCTCGCGGGCAAGATTGGCAAGTGCATGGGCGCAGGCGATTTTCATCTCGTCATTGATGGCCCGCGCGTTGATATCGAGCGCGCCGCGGAAGAGATAAGGAAACCCGAGCACGTTATTGACCTGATTTGGATAGTCACTGCGGCCCGTGGCGACAATCGCATCCGGCCGTACGTCATGCGCATCTTCCGGGGTGATTTCCGGGTCCGGGTTCGCCATCGCAAAAATCACCGGGTTCTCGGCCATGCTATTGACCATATCCTGCGTGACAGCACCTTTCACGGACACGCCCAGAAAGACATCCGCCCCGGCCATGGCCTCGTCCAGCGTGCGTAATTTTGTGTCCACGGCATGCGCCGATTTCCATTGGTTCATGCCCTCGGCGCGACCTTGATAGATAACACCCTTCGTATCGCACATGATGCAATTCTGATGCCTTGCGCCCATCGCCTTGAGCAGTTCCAGACAGGCGATGCCCGCTGCGCCCGCGCCATTCAGCACGATGCGGACATCCTCGATCTTCTTGCCCGACAGGTAGAGCGCGTTCAGCAACCCCGCCGCGCAAATCACCGCCGTGCCATGCTGATCGTCATGAAAGACCGGGATATCCATCTCTTCTTTCAGACGCTGCTCGATGATGAAACACTCCGGCGCCTTGATGTCTTCGAGGTTGATACCGCCAAAGGTCGGACCCATCAGCTTGACCGCGTTTATGAAGGCGTCCGTGTCCTCGGTATCCAGTTCCACATCAATGCTGTTCACGTCGGCAAATCGTTTGAAAAGCACCGCCTTGCCTTCCATCACCGGCTTGGAGGCCAGCGCGCCCAGATTGCCAAGGCCCAGAACCGCCGTACCGTTGGAGATCACCGCGACCAGATTGCCCTTGTTGGTGTAATCATAGGCGGTTTCGGGATTGGCCGCGATGGCCTCGCAAGGGACCGCGACCCCGGGGGAGTAGGCAAGGCTCAGGTCACGCTGTGTGGTCATGGGCACCGTTGCGGTGATCTCGAACTTGCCGGGCGTTGGTTCAAGGTGAAAGGCCAATGCCTCTTCGGGTGTCACGCGGGTTTTGGACATGGGGCTGAGGCCTTTACTGATGTTCCGAGCGCATAACCTCTAGCCCAGCGCGCCGGTCGCCTCAAGCAGACAGCATTTGAGGCTTTTCCCTGCCCGCTCCGATTTGTAAGGTCTGCGGAAACCGCCGGGGGGCCTTATGACCGTCACGCCGATGATGGCGCAATATCTCGAATTGAAAGCCGAGTATTCGGACGCCCTGCTGTTCTACCGCATGGGCGATTTTTACGAGATGTTTTTTGAGGATGCGGTGGCCGCGTCAGAAGCGCTGGATATCGCGCTGACCAAACGCGGCAAGCACGACGGTGCGGATATCCCGATGTGCGGTGTCCCGGTGCATGCCGCCGAAGGCTATTTGCTGACGCTGATCCGCAAAGGATTCCGCGTGGCCGTCTGCGAACAGATGGAAAGCCCGGCGGAAGCCAAGAAACGCGGGTCAAAATCCGTGGTCAAGCGCGACGTCGTGCGGCTGGTCACACCGGGCACGCTGACCGAAGAATCCCTGCTCGAGGCGCGCCGGCACAACTACCTTACCGCCTTCGCCGAGGTCCGGGATGCGCAAGCCCTTGCATGGGTCGATATTTCTACCGGTGCGTTTCACGTCATGCCCCTGACAGACTTGCGGCTGGGGCCGGAACTGGCGCGGCTGGCGCCATCCGAATTGATCGTCTCCGAAAGCAAGGAGCCGGATCTGCGGGATCTTGCGGATGATTTCGGCATCGCTCTCACGGGCATTGCGCGGTCGGCCTTTGACAGCACGGGCGGCGAGGCTCGGTTGTGCGCGCTGTTCAACGTCGAAACGCTCGACGCCTATGGGGCATTTACGCGGGCAGAGGTCGCTGCGATGGGTGCGATCATCCAGTATCTGGAAATTACCCAGAAGGGTAAACTGCCGCTGCTGCGCGTGCCTCAAAGAGAGGCGGCAGCCCGCACCGTGCAGATCGACGCCGCCACGCGCCGAAACCTTGAGCTGACACAGGCCTTGTCCGGCGGGCGCGCGGGATCATTGCTTGCCGTGCTCGATAGATCGGTCACGGCAGGCGGTGCGCGATTGCTGGCGCGACGGCTGTCCAGCCCGTCACGCGTTCTGTCAACGGTGTTGGCGCGTCTGGAAGCGGTGCGTTTTGCGGTGACCGAAACCTCCCTGCGTCACCAGGTGCGGGACCAGCTGCGCAAAGTGCCCGATCTGGACCGCGCGCTGTCCCGCTTGTCACTGGATCGCGGCGGACCCCGGGATCTGGCGGCACTGCGGAACGGGCTGACCCAGGCAGGGGACATCAGCGCCAACCTGTCAGGGTCGGACCTGCCGCCCCTTCTGTCGGACGCGTCGAAAAGGATGATTGGCAACGCCGAATTGATTGATCGGCTTGATACTGCATTGGTGGCCGAACCGCCCTTGATGGTCCGCGATGGTGGTTTTATCGCCCCCGGGCACGACCCTGATCTGGACGACGCCCGCAAACTGCGGGACGAGGGTCGGGGCGTTATCGCGCAAATGCAGGCTGATTTTGTCTCTGACACGGGCATTTCGTCCCTGAAAATCAAACATAACAACGTGCTTGGGTACTTCATCGAAACGCCTGCGACCCATGCGGACAAGATGCTGTCACCGCCCCTGTCAGAAACATTCATTCATCGCCAGACCACCGCCAATCAGGTGCGTTTCACCACGGTGGGGCTGTCGGAAATGGAGACGAAAATCCTCAACGCTGGTGCCCGCGCGCTGGAGATTGAACGCCACCATTTCGACCTTCTGAAAGCCGATGTTCTGCAGGCAGCGGGCAAGATCGGTCAGGCGGCAAGTGGTCTTGCAGAGGTCGATCTGACGACCGGGTTGGCGGAACTGGCCGCCTGCGAGAACTGGGCGGAACCGAAAGTCGACGAGAGCCGCGCCTTCACGATCACCCGGGGCCGTCATCCAGTTGTCGAAAACGCCTTGCGGGCAACCACCGGCGACCCCTTCATCGCAAATGACTGTGATCTCAGCGCTGATGATCGCGCAGCAAAAATCTGGTTGCTGACGGGCCCAAACATGGCCGGTAAATCCACCTTTCTGCGGCAGAACGCGATCATTGCACTATTGGCCCAGATGGGCAGTTTTGTTCCCGCCGAGGCCGCGCATATCGGGCTGATCAGCCAGCTTTTTAGTCGCGTCGGGGCGTCGGATGATCTTGCGCGGGGGCGGTCTACTTTCATGGTGGAAATGGTCGAAACCGCCGCGATCCTGAATCAGGCAGACGACCGGGCCCTGATCATTCTGGATGAAATCGGGCGCGGCACGGCAACCTATGACGGGCTGTCGATTGCCTGGGCGACCCTGGAACACCTGCACGATTCCAACCGGAGCCGAGCGCTTTTCGCCACGCATTACCACGAAATGACCGCCCTTGCGGGCAAGCTGGACGGCGTTGAAAACGCGACCGTTGCGGTCAAGGAGTGGGAAGGAGAAGTGATCTTCCTGCACGAGGTGCATAAGGGCGCCGCGGACAGGTCATATGGTGTGCAGGTGGCGCAACTGGCCGGATTACCGCCCGCCGTGATCACCCGCGCGCGGGTTGTTCTCGATGCGCTGGAAAAGGGTGAGCGCGAAGGTGGGGCCACTCAGAAAACACTGATCGACGATCTGCCGCTCTTTTCCGCGGCCGCATCGCCGCCACCACCTGCGCCGAAGACATCTGCTGTCGAAGACGCCCTGGCAAATGTTCACCCAGATGAACTCTCCCCAAGACAGGCGCTTGAGGTGCTTTACAAACTGAAAGAGGCCGCCACATCCTGACGGCCTCCCTGAACGTTTCGGCGATACACAGCTCAGCTTGCAGGCGTTGACGACACACCCACCTGCGCCGGCCGCAACAGGCGATCGTGCAACATGAACCCTTCGGCAGCGACCTGAATAATGTCGCCCGCCTTGGTGCCTGGCACCGGTGCTTCGAACATCGCCTGGTGATGCTGCGGATCGAACCGGTCACCTACCTCGGGCGCGATGATCTCGATCCCGTGCTTTTTGAAAACGCTGAGCAGTTCGCGCATCGTCAATTCAATGCCTTCGATCAGGGCGGAGTTCGCTTCTTTCTGCTCATCCGTAATGGTTTCGATGGCACGTTTCATGTTGTCGTAAACGGGCAGCATATCACGCGACAGTTTCGACCCGCCGTAGTTCTCTGCCTCCCGCCGGTCCCGGTCAGACCGTTTGCGGGCATTCTCCGCATCTGCCAGCGCGCGCATGAAACGGTCCCGCAATTGGTCACGTTCCGCACGCAGCTGGTCCAGTTCCAGCGCCTCGTCGTCAATCTCTTCCATCTCTTCGGCGTAGGCCTGGGCTTCCGCGTCTTCGATGTCGTCCAGAAACTCTTCGTTCTTGGGCTCTGCCATAATTCACCTCTAGCTCCGGTCGGAGATCAGCTTTCCGACCAGCTGCGCCGTGTAATTCACAATCGGCACAATGCGTCCATAATTCAGTCTCGTCGGACCAATGACGCCCACGGCGCCAATGATCTTTCGATCAGCGTTCATATATGGGGAAACCACCAGAGAGGAACCCGAAAGTGAAAAAAGTTTGTTCTCAGAACCAATAAAAATGCGCACACCGTCGCCTTCCTCGGCGAGCTCAAGGAATTCCGCGATGTCGCGCTTGCGTTCAAGGTCGTCAAAGAGGCGTCTGATCCGCTCCAAATCCTCGGCTTCACCATCATCGCTGAGGAGATTCGACCGGCCCCGGACAATCAGGCGTTCGATCTGATCGCCCTCGCCCTCCCACACGGCCAAACCACTTTTCACGAGGTCCTGCGCAAGCGAATCAATTTCCTGCCGCCTGTTTTGAATTTCAGCCTCAATGGTTTGCTGCAATTCGCTCAGCGTTTTCCCCTCGATCAGGGCGTTGAGGAAATTTGCCGCCTCCCGCATGGAGCTTGGCGTTTGCCCGGGTGGCGGGGTGAACAGGCGATTTTCGACATGACCATCGGCAAAGACCAGAACGACCAGCGCCCGGTCCGGCGACAGAGAGACAAATTCAATATGCTTGATCGGGGCTTCATGTTTTGGCGTCAGCACAAGAGACGCGCCATGGGTGACGCCCGACAGCGCCGATCCCACCCGGTCCAGCAACCCGCTGACGTCCTGTTCATGTGAGCCAAGCGTTGCGTCGATCTTTTCCCGGTCGGTTTCATCCGGGTTGCCGATTTCCAGAAGGCCATCGACGAACATCCGCAGGCCCAGTTGCGTCGGCACACGCCCGGCGCTGACGTGCGGGCTGTCGAGAAGTCCCAGGTATTCGAGATCCTGCATTACGTTGCGGATGGTGGCGGCGCTCACCTTTTCGCTGAATTCGCGCGTCAGCGTACGCGATCCGACGGGAGACCCGTCTTCAAGATACCCCTCGACAACCCGGCGAAAGACTTCGCGCGAGCGTTCGTTCATTTCTCCGAGGATATTCGGCACATCGTTCATGAAGGTATCCTATCTGCTCCTGAATAAAAGCATAAGAGGGCGAGATTTCAATCGGGGTTGCATCTGGACGGTCCGGAACGGTATCGGGGGTTATATAGCAAAGGATATCCCATGCGCCCTTCTGGTCGAGCTTTAGATGAAATGCGTTCCGTTTCCATCGAAACGGGCTTCACGAAACATGCCGAAGGGTCCGCCCTGATCAAGATGGGTGATACGCATGTGCTGTGTACGGCAACCATCGAAGACCGCGTGCCGCCCTTTATCAAGGGATCGGGCCTTGGATGGGTGACCGCCGAATATGGCATGCTGCCGCGCGCCACGAACACCCGGATGCGGCGCGAGGCTGCGTCAGGCAAGCAGGGCGGAAGAACTGTTGAAATTCAAAGGCTTATTGGTAGGTCTCTGCGTGCGGGCGTCGACCGTGTCGCCTTGGGAGAGCGCCAGATCACGGTGGATTGCGATGTCCTGCAGGCCGATGGCGGCACCCGCTGCGCCTCGATCACCGGTGGCTGGATTGCGCTGCGTCTCGCGGTGAACAAGCTCATGAAGGCCGGAGATGTGATCAGCGACCCGATGGTTGATCCGGTTGCGGCGATCAGTTGTGGAATCTATGCGGGCCAACCCGTGCTGGACCTTGATTACCCCGAGGATTCCGAGGCCGGCGTTGACGGCAATTTTATCATGACAGGATCACACCAGCTGATCGAAGTGCAAATGAGCGCGGAGGGCTCCGTATTTTCCCGCAATCAGATGGACGCCCTGGTGGATCTGGCCGAAAAGGGTGTGTCCGAACTCGCAGCAGCACAGAAAGCCGCCACGCAATGACCCGAAAGTTCGACGGCAAGCGCATTCTGATCGCCACGCATAACGCGGGCAAGCTGGAGGAAATGCAGCAGCTGTTCGAACCCTATGGCGTGGCCGTTGTCGGAGCCGCCGAGATGAAGCTGGCGGAGCCGGAAGAGACCGAAACCACTTTCGTTGGCAATGCCCGGATCAAGGCGCTGGCCGCGGTGCGGGCAACCGGCCTGCCTGCCCTCGCGGACGATTCCGGGATCGAGGTCGAAGCGCTGGATAATGCGCCGGGTGTCTACACCGCCGATTGGGCGGAAACCCCGAATGGCAGAGATTTCGGGATGGCGATGACCAAAACTCACGACCTGCTGGAAGAGAAAAACGCGCCACGGCCGCACAAGGCCCGCTTTCGCGCCACCTTGGTACTCGCCTGGCCGGATGGGCATGAAGAGGTGTTCGAGGGCAAAGTCAACGGAACGCTGGTGTGGCCGATGCGCGGACAAACAGGCCATGGCTATGACCCGATGTTCCAGCCAGACGGATATGAAGTTACCTTTGCGGAAATGGACCCTGCGGAGAAGAACCGGATCAGCCACCGCGCGGACGCCTTTTCCCAACTGATTGCCGGGTGCTTTGGCTGAGGACTGGCAGAATGGTGGCTTTGGCCTTTACCTGCACTGGCCGTTTTGCGAGGCAAAGTGCCCCTATTGCGATTTCAACAGCCACGTTTCCAGACAGATTGATCAGGCGGCGTGGTGCAGCGCCTACCTGACAGAACTGGACCGGGCGGCGGCAGAGACACCGGGCCGTGTCCTGAGGTCTGTTTTCCTTGGCGGCGGCACACCCAGTCTGATGGACCCCGACACCGTTGCCCGCGTGATCGAGAAGATCAGGGCGTTGTGGCCCTGCGCGAATGATCTCGAAATCACACTTGAGGCCAATCCCGGCTCCGTCGAGGCCGGGCGGTTTCGGGCGTATCACGCGGGTGGGGTCAACCGCATTTCCATGGGCATTCAGGCCCTGAATGATGCGGACCTTCGTCGTTTGGGCCGCCTGCACACGGCGGACGAAGCCATGAAGGCGTTCGACATTGCCCGGAATACCTTTGACCGTGTCAGCTTTGATCTGATCTATGCGCGTCAGGGTCAGTCACTGGCCGATTGGCAGGCTGAACTCTCACGGGCGCTGTCGATGGCGGTGGATCACCTGTCGCTCTACCAGTTGACGATCGAACAGGGCACCGCCTTCAGAGATCGCTACACTGCGGGAAAGCTGCACGGTCTGCCGGATGAAGACCTGGGTGCGGATCTTTACACAATGACCCAGGATCTGTGCGGCGCGCAGGGCATGCCGGCCTACGAAGTGTCCAACCACGCGCGTGACGGCGCGCAGTCGCGGCATAATCTGATCTATTGGCGCTACGGCGATTACATCGGTGTTGGCCCGGGGGCTCATGGCAGGCTCACCCTGCAAGGCGACCGTTGGGCAACCGAGTGCTATTCCAACCCGGCGCGCTGGCTGGCCTCTGTGGCAGATGGGTCCGCTGAAAAACCCCGTACGAAATTAGGCAGGGCCGATCAGGCAAGTGAGTTCCTGCTGATGGGACTGCGGCTGAAAGAGGGCGTCGATCTGAAACGCTATGAAGAACTGGCGGGCGCGCCCCTGCATCCGTCCACGGTGACAGAGCTTGTAGATCTTGGCATGATTAGCATGGATGCTGGTAAAATTATCGTTTTAGATCAAGGATTTATAGTATTAAACGCAGTTATTGCCGAACTTCTGGATGCTTAACGGCTGCTGAGCAACCGGCACAATTCATCCAATTCATCCAACGACGTGTAATGCAGTGTCATTTGTCCGGATTCTTGACCGGGCTTATGGGTCAGGCTGACTTTCATCCCAAGGGATGCGGACAGATCGCCTTCCAACGCCTTCGTATCAGCGTCTTTCCCGTCAGGTTTGGGCTTGGTATCCTTGCTGCCGAAGATGTTCCCGGCCGCGCCCGCCTGCTCTTTCTTCACCAGTGCTTCGGCCGCGCGCACCGACAACCCGCCCTTGACGATCTGTTGCGCAAGCCGCAGCGGGTTGTCGGCAGTGATCAGCGTGCGGGCGTGCCCGGCGCTCAAGTCACCGGTGCGGACCATGTCCAACACCGCGTCAGGCAGGTTCAGAAGTCGCAGAAGGTTGGCAATATGGCTCCTGCTTTTCCCCAGCGCCTCTGCCATCTTTTCCTGGGTGTGGCCAAATCGATCCATCAACTGGCGGTAGCCCGCGGCTTCTTCGATTGGGTTCAGGTCAGCACGCTGGATATTCTCGATGATCGCGACTTCGAGCACTTCGACGTCGGTAAAGGACCGGATGACAACCGGCAATTCATGCAGTTTAGCCATCTGCGCTGCCCGCCAGCGGCGCTCGCCAGCGACAATTTCGTATCGCCCATCCGCCATAGCGCGAACCACAAGTGGCTGAATTATCCCTTTTTCGCGGATTGAGGACGCGAGATCACCCAGATCATCCACGGCAAACCGCTTGCGTGGCTGGTCCGGGTTCGGCGTAATCTGCTCAATCGGGATCATCCGGTCCGCCGACGCGGGCCCGGCGCTGGTCACCTTTTCAGTTTCCGCAACATCGGACATCAGCGCTGACAAGCCGCGCCCCAACCCACGTTTACGATCCGCTCCACCTGCCATGACTGCCCCCTTATGCGACTTTTACGCTGTTTCTGCTCAGTACTTCGCGTGCCAGCAACCGATACGCCTGCGCGCCCTTGGATGCGGTATCGTAGGTCAGAACCGGCATTGCGAAAGAGGGTGCCTCGCTGACCCTCACATTCCGCGGAATTCGGGTATCGAAAACCAACTCTCCCAGATTGTCCCGTGCATCCTGTTCGACTTGCAAAGACAAGTTGTTGCGTTGGTCATACATGGTCAACACAATACCTTCGATGCGCAAGTCCTTATTCCCACTCTGTCGCACTTCGCGGATCGTCAGCATAAGCTGTGACAACCCTTCTAGGGCAAAGAACTCACTTTGCAGCGGGACGAGCACCGAGTGCGATGCAATCATCGCATTCACGGTCAGCAGATTAAGCGACGGTGGGCAATCAATCAGGATGTAATCGAGCGCGAAATCGTCCATTGCCGTCTGACGCAGCGCATCATGCAACAGGAAGCTGCGTTTTTCGTTTGAAATCAGCTCGATATCCGCCGAGCTCAGATCGACCGTGGCGGGGATGATCATCAATCCGGGCGTCACCGACGGCAGGACGACCGATTTCAGGTCGATATCCTCCAGTAGCAGCTCGTAGGTGGTGAATTCCCGATCCTCCATCTCGATCCCCAGACCTGTGGACGCATTTCCCTGCGGATCAAGATCCACGACAAGAACCCGTTTGCCCGCTTCCGCCAAGGCAGCTGCCAGATTGATTGTTGTGGTCGTCTTACCGACGCCGCCCTTCTGGTTTGCAACCGCGATAATTTTCGGTCCGGCGGGGCGGGACAAGTCAGTCACGTCGGATATCCTTCACCTCAAGAATGGCGGCCTGCGGGTTTGTTTTACTTTTATGCGCTAGCAAATCAAAAGACCACGACTCACGTGCATCCGCGACCTCTTTTTCCCAGGTTTGCCCTTTGAAGAAGAGTGATTTGCCGCCAGCCTTTACGTGCCGATCCGCAAAACCCAGAAGAATGGGCAGATCTGCCAGCGCGCGTGCGGACAGTACGTCCGCATCAAGCGGCGGCACGTCTTCGATGCGCGACACGATGACGGAGGCGTTCAAACCAACCTCGCGAATTACTGTCCGCAGGAAGGTGGCCTTTCGTCTATCGCTTTCAATCAGGGTGACATGGCGACCCAGATGTTTTTCACAGGCCAGAATGGCGACCACAATGCCGGGCAATCCACCGCCGCTGCCGATATCCGCCCAATGGTCTGCGTTGCCAGCCACATCATAAATCTGCGCCGAATCCCAGATATGGCGCTCCCAGATTTCGGCCAGGCTTGCCCTGGAGACCAAATTAATCGTTGGATTCCATTTGTGTATGAGATCGTGGTAGGTCTGGAGTTTCTCCAATGTTTCACGTGAAACATCGCATTCTGACATCATCAGGCGGATTGCCTTCTTTTTCTTTGACGCAGTTTTGCAAGGATCAGCGTTAAGGCTGCTGGCGTCATCCCGTCGATGCGACCAACCTGCGCCAAAGTGGAAGGACGGGTGGCCACCAGCTTTGATTTCAGTTCATTCGACAGCCCGTTCAAGGCATCGTAGTCAAAATCAGCCGGAATAACCTGCGCTTCATCTTTCTTCAGCATGTCAATGTCACGCTGCTGCCGCTGGATGTAATTGGCGTACAGCGCCTCGCGCTCCATCTGACGTTTGATATCAGGCGGGATCGTGGAAAACCCGGCATCCAAACTCTCCACTTCGCAGAAGGTCACATCGGGAAACGCGAGCAGTTGCATCGCCGTGCGCCGGGCGCCGTCCTGATTGATCCTGATACCTACATCTGCCACCTGCGACGGCGTGAAAGAGGATGCATCCAGCATTTCGCGTGCTTGCTCAAGCTTCTCCACTTTTTCGGAGAATTGCGCAGCGCGGGCCTCTCCCACGCAACCAATCACCATGCCGACAGGTGTCAGCCGCTGATCAGCATTGTCGGCGCGCAGGGACAGCCGAAATTCCGCACGCGAGGTGAACATCCGGTAGGGCTCGCTGACCCCCCGAATCGTCAAATCGTCAATCATCACACCGATATAGCTCTGTGATCGCGAGAAATGCAGGGGGTCATTTCCCTGAGCCTTGAGCGCAGCATTCAGCCCGGCTACCATGCCTTGCGCTGCCGCCTCCTCGTAGCCCGTTGTTCCGTTGATCTGGCCCGCAAGATACAATCCGGGAACTTTCGACACCCCAAGATCGGCGTCCAGGGCCCGTGGGTCGACGTAATCGTACTCAATCGCATATCCGGGCTGTAGAATGACCGCCTGTTCCAGACCGAAAATCGAGTGAACATAGTCTTGCTGGACCTCTTCGGGCAGAGAGGTTGAGATCCCGTTGGGATAGACCGTATTTGTTGTCAGGCCCTCTGGTTCCAGAAAGATCTGGTGCGATTCCTTGTCGGAGAAGCGCACGATTTTATCTTCGATCGACGGACAGTAGCGCGGGCCAATTCCATCAATGTGACCCCCGTACATCGCTGATCTGGAAAGGTTTTCCCGAATAATATCATGCGTTCTGGTGTTTGTGTGCGTGATCCCGCAGGATATCTGGCGCGCTGACACTCCCGTTGAGAGGAATGAGAACATGGTCGGATCATCATCACCCGGCTGATTTTCCAACACCTCCCAGCGAATTGTTCTACCATCCAGCCGCGGCGGCGTACCCGTTTTCAAACGGCCCAGTGGCAACTCAAACGAGTCGATGCGTTCTGCCAGCTTTACTGACGCCTTGTCGCCCATCCTGCCACCGGAGCGCGACACGTCACCAATATGGATTACCCCCCGCAGAAAGGTTCCGGTGGTCAATACGACCGATGTCGCGCGGATTTCCGAGCCATCATGCAGCAAAACCCCACATATCCGCCCCTTTTCCAACAGGAAATCAATCACCTCCCCAACCACAATCGACAAGTCGGGTTGGTTCCTGGTCTCCTTAAGCATCTCGCTCCGGTAAATGTCGCGATCAGCCTGCGCGCGGGGTCCCTGAACAGCTGGCCCTTTACGCCGGTTCAACAACCGGAACTGGATGCCAGCCTTGTCAGCGACACATCCCATCACACCATCCAGCGCGTCGATCTCCCGTACAAGATGCCCTTTCCCGAGCCCTCCGATAGCTGGATTGCACGACATCACGCCAATCCCGGTTTCTGACATTGTAACCAGGGCCGTTTGGGCACCGAGCCGCGCGGCAGCGTGGGCCGCCTCGGTGCCCGCATGACCACCGCCGATCACCACAACATCAAAATGTTTCACGTGAAACACTCCATTACTTCCCCAGACAGAAGCTGGCGAATATCTCGTCCAGCAGGTTTTCAACGTCAATGCGGCCGACCACCGCTTCCAAAGCTCGAATCGCGCTGCGCAATTCCTCTGCCGCTATATCATAGAGGTCCGGCCCCTGAACAATGATTGCGCCAGCCGCCTCAAGACCAGCCAGCGCCCGTTCCATCGCGACCCTGTGGCGCTCATGCGTTGCGATCCCGGCCGATGTTGACCTCTCCGCCAGAATTCCCTGTATTTCGGCAATCAGCTCTGGCACGCCCTGCCCCGTTTTTCCTGAAATCCCGGCGGCGGGATCATCTGCAAGATCAGCTTTGGGACGCAACACGATATCCATGCCGGAGGGCTTCAGCAGCAAACTGCTGTCATCTTCGGCCAGAAAGACGCGCAAGTCAGCGGCCGCTGCGCGTTGCATTGCGCGCGACACACCGATGGTTTCGATCTCGTCGTCGCTGTCGCGTAACCCCGCTGTGTCGAGGAATGTGACCGGCAATCCACCCAGATCCATACGCACCTCGATCACATCCCGGGTCGTTCCTGCAATTTCCGACGTGATCGCAGCGTCCCTGCCCGCAAGCCGATTGAGCAAGGTGGATTTCCCGGCATTTGGGGGGCCGACCAAGGCAACTTCGAAACCGCTGCGGATGCGCTCGGCCACGTAGGACCCATCAATTTCATTTTGTAACTCCCCCCGCACGTCATCGGTCAGCGCGATCACCTCCGGACCGACGTCAACCGGCACATCCTCATCAGCGAAATCAATCGTCGCTTCAAGCAGAGCCGCGGCGCGGATCAGCTTGCGCCGCCAGGTCTCCACGCGCTCCCCCAGTACGCCGGAAAAAACCCGCACGGCTTGCTTGCGCTGTGCCTCGGTTTCCGCATCGATGAGATCCGCCAGGCCTTCGACCTGCGCCAGATCCAGCTTGCCGTTCTCCATCGCTCTGCGGGTGAATTCTCCGGGCTCCGCCATGCGCGCAACCGGGCTGGCGGACAATTCCGCCAACACCGCCTGAACAACCGAAACGCTGCCATGAACATGAAACTCAACGACGTCTTCGCCGGTAAAGCTATGTGGCGCCTGAAAGCTCAACACCAGCGCATGGTCCAGCACCGCGCCCGCCTGATCCGTCAGCTTGCGGGTCGCAGAGTGCCGGGCCAAGGGCAGTTCACTGGAAAGACCCCGTGCAACATCCCAAGCATCCGGCCCCGAAATCCGGATAACGGATACCCCCGCGCGCCCCTGAGCAGACGCCAGAGCAAAAATCGTATTCATAAATCTAACTCACTGTTTTAAAACAATAAGTTACGTATTCATGGAATCGAAGAAGTCCGAATTGGTCTTGGTCTGTTTCAGCTTGGAGATCAGGAATTCGATCGCATCCGTGGTGCCCATCGGGTTGAGAATACGGCGCAGGACAAAGGTTTTCTGCAGATCCACCTTATCGACCAACAGATCCTCTTTGCGCGTTCCGGACTTGAGAATATCCATTGCCGGGAAAACACGTTTGTCCGCGATCTTGCGATCCAGCACGATCTCGGAGTTACCGGTACCCTTGAACTCTTCGAAGATGACTTCATCCATCCGGCTGCCGGTATCAATCAGTGCTGTCGCGATGATGGTCAGCGACCCGCCTTCCTCGATATTCCGCGCGGCGCCAAAGAACCGTTTTGGGCGCTGCAGGGCGTTTGCATCGACACCACCGGTCAGAACCTTGCCCGACGATGGGACAACCGTGTTGAAGGCGCGTCCAAGTCGTGTGATCGAATCGAGCAGGATCACCACGTCGCGCTTGTGCTCAACGAGCCGCTTGGCCTTTTCAATCACCATATCCGACACCGCCACGTGACGTGTGGCCGGTTCGTCAAAGGTCGAGGACACGACCTCACCCTTCACCGAGCGCTGCATGTCCGTCACCTCTTCGGGGCGTTCATCGATCAACAAAACGATGAGGTAACATTCCGGATGGTTCTTTTCGATCGAGTTCGCGATGTTTTGCAGCAGCACGGTCTTACCGGTTCTCGGCGGTGCCACGATCAGCGAGCGCTGCCCCTTCCCGATGGGTGCGACCAGGTCAATGATGCGCGACGAGCGATCCTTAACCGTTGGGTCATCAACTTCCATGGTCAGGCGCTCATCCGGGTAAAGCGGTGTCAGGTTCTCGAACGCCACTTTGTGACGGGCTTTCTCGGGCTCTTCAAAGTTGATTTGAGTGACATCCAACAGCGCGAAGTAGCGTTCATTATCGTCCGGTGCCTTGATCACCCCCTCGATCGTATCGCCCGTGCGCAGCGAGTATTTACGGATCATCTCGGGCGACACATAAATATCATCCGGGCCGGGAAGGTAGTTCGCCTCCGGCGAGCGGAGGAATCCGAACCCGTCCTGCAGCACTTCGAGCACGCCATCCCCGGAGATTTCCCAGCCTTCATCCGCGCGTTCACGCAGAATCTGGAACATCATCTCGCCCTTGCGCATCGTCGACGCGTTCTCGATTTCGAGATCCTCGGCCATGGACAAAAGGTCTTTGGGGCTTTTGCGCTTCAGATCGGCAAGGTTCAGCGTTTCCAGCGTGTCTGGAACAGGTTTGGTGTCGGTCACGTCAGATGTCATGAAAATACCCGTAAGCAGCCGGAGCAAAGCTGCCGACTGGAGTGATTTGGAAATTGTAGGTCTGCGCCATCCCCGGACGGGGTGGTGCTTTCTACATAAGCGCGCGCCCGGCGCGAGTCAAATCGTTCAGAAGCGGACCACGACCGACAGCACGATCAGCACCATCAAGACGGTCGGAACCTCGTTCATCATGCGATACTGCCGACCGGTCAGAACATTCGCGCCGTTCGCAAAATCCCTGCGACGCCTTCCAAGCCAATGATGAAAGACGGTCATGGCCGAGACACCGATCGCCTTGGTCCATGGCCAGATGTCGGACCAGTCCACGACACCCGGAGTGAAAACCAGGCACAACCCAAAAACCCATGTCGCGATCATTGCCGGGTTCATAATGACGCGCAGCAGTTTGACTTCCATGGTTTGAAACAGCCTGTGCGTGTCACCCGTCTGCCCCACCTGTTCCGCGTGATAAACGAAAAGCCGCGGCATGTAGAACAACCCGGCCATCCATGCAATCACCGCCATGATGTGAAAGGACTTGATCCACGGGTAGGCGAGGGCAAGAAAGTCCGACATGAAATTCTCCGATCCGTTCGCCTCTCATATTAATTAATAAAGAAAGATAAAAGGATGATGATTATGTAGGGATCCGAACTTCTGTGGATTATGGTTTTCTCCCATGATTTCTACCGATGGAAAACCCCGGCCATCCTTTTTCAGGATAACCAAAATATCATAAAAAATATAATTATTACAATTACTTAAAACTAGCCTTCTATACGGATGTCAGGTATAACCCTGTGGGTAATTCCAACACCATTTTCTTATGCACAGGTTCGCAGTTGTTATTATGCGCAGTGGTGTCGTTTTTGTGTTCAGAGGTGTTACCCCCATCAACCGAGCCTCTTGCGTCAAACCGTTCTTTTGCTCAGAAGAACATATTAAGAATATCTTAACGCCGCACACAGGCTTATCCACATGACCCAGCCTTTCATCCTCGCCTCCACCTCGGACATCAGAGCGCAGCTCTTGGGTCAGGCAGCAGTTGATTTCACGGTTGTGCCGGCCCGCGTGGACGAAGAAATGGTGCGTGACGCCATGCTGGCAGAAGCAGAGCCACCGCGCAATATCGCCGACGCCCTGGCGGAGCTGAAGGCAAGGAAGATCAGCGAAAAAAACCCGCATGCGCTTGTCCTGGGGTGTGATCAGGTGCTGGATTACAAGGGGCAGCTTCTGTCCAAGCCGCAAACAAAAGATGAGGCAGTTGATCAACTGCGGGCGCTGCGCAATGACCGCCATATGCTGTTGTCCGCAGCCGTGATCTGCGAAGCGGGTCGACCGATCTGGCGACATGTCGGCACCGTCCGATTGAGGATGCGGGCAGCGTCCGATGACTACATCGAAGGATATGTCGCCCGAAACTGGGAGAGTATTCGTCATGCGGTGGGCGCCTACAAACTGGAAGAAGAAGGTGTGCGCCTCTTTACCGGTATCGAGGGCGACTATTTCAACGTCCTCGGCTTGCCTTTGCTTGAGCTGTTATCCTACCTGACGCTGCGCGGAGACCTAGAGACATGACCGACACACAAGCGCCTTCCAGCATTCCTCTCGCCGGGGTGATCGGATCGCCGATTTCGCATTCCAAATCGCCTCAACTGCATCGTCACTGGCTGAGCAAGTACGGCGTGCGCGGGTTTTACATTCCCATGGATGTGGCGGCCCGAGATTTGCGGGACGTCCTGATCACCCTGCCGAAGGCCGGATTTGTTGGTGTCAACATCACCATCCCTCACAAAGAAGCGGTTTTGGAAATTGCCGATCTGGTTACTGATAGGGCCACGCTGATCGGTGCGGCGAATACGCTGATCTTTCGCAAAGATGGGAAGATTCATGCAGATAATACAGATGGTTACGGTTTTCTTGAAAATCTGAAAGCCGGTGCGCCGAAATGGAACCCTACACAAGGCGCCGCGGCAATCCTCGGCGCGGGAGGCGCCTCCCGCGCTGTGATCGCATCCCTGCTTGAAGCGGGGGTGCCTGAAATCCTGCTTTCCAACCGAACGCGCGTGCGGGCAGAAAAACTACAATCCGATTTTGGCAACCGCATTACCGTGATTGATTGGGTGCAGGCGGGAAATATGCTCGAAGAAGCAAGCCTCGTCGTCAATACGTCCTCGCTCGGAATGGTGGGGAAACCGGAAATGCGGGTGCCTCTCGACGGGTTGCGAAAAGAAACCGTTGTGACGGATCTGGTGTATACACCGTTGAAGACCCGGCTGATTGAAACGGCCGATGAAAAGGGCTGCGTCACAGTGGACGGCCTGGGCATGTTGCTGCATCAGGCGGTCCCGGGCTTTGAACGCTGGTTTGGTCCACGTCCGGAGGTCGACCGGGAAGCGCGCGCGGCGGTATTGCGGTAGTGTTCAGGCTTGGTCTGACCGGATCCATCGGGATGGGCAAATCGACAACCGCCCGGATGTTCGTTGATGAAGGCTGCGCGCTCTGGGATGCGGATGAAGCCGTGCATCGGCTCTATGCCAAGGGTGGTGCAGCAGTTGCGCCGATTGCCGAGCTTTTCCCGAAGGTCATCATCGACGGTGCGGTGTCCCGGGATGCGCTGCGAGCGCGCATTTCGACTGACCCCCAAGCGCTCAGACAAGTGGAGGCAATTGTGCATCCGCTTGTTGCAGAAGACCGGGCTCGGTTTCTTCGCACGCCTGTTGCGGATATTGCGGTTCTGGATATCCCCTTGCTGTTCGAAACCGGCGGCGAAACCGGCATGGACGCCGTGGCATGCGTCTCCATTCCGCCGGATGAGCAGGAAAGACGTGTCCTGGAGCGCGGAACAATGACCCGCGAAACCTTCCTGAAAATTCGCGAAAAGCAGCTGCCCAACGTGGAAAAATGCGCCCGGTCAGATTTCGTTATCGAGACGGACACGGTTGAACATGCCCGCGTACAGGTTCAGAATATCGTCGAGCAGATCAGAAAGAGATTGCGCGATGCGTGAAGTTGTCCTCGACACAGAAACCACTGGATTCGACCCCGAAAAAGGCGACCGGATTGTCGAGATCGGTGCAGTTGAACTGATGGGTCACATGGCCACCGGCAAAACCTACCATCAATACATCAACCCCGAACGCGCGATGCCCGAAGAAGCCTTTCAGGTCCATGGGTTGGGGGATGATTTTCTGCGCGACAAGCCGAAGTTTGCCCAGGTGGGTCAGGCCTTTCTTGATTTCATCGGCGATGCCAATCTGGTGATCCACAACGCGGCGTTTGACATCAAGTTTCTCAACGCGGAACTGCGGTGGATGGGTCTGCCGCAAATCCCGTGGGAGCAGGCAATCGATACACTGGAAATCGCGCGCAAGCGGTTTCCCGGGTCACCGGCGTCTCTGGATGCGCTCTGCCGTCGGTTCAACATCGACAATTCGTCGCGCACGTTGCACGGCGCGTTGCTGGACAGTGAAATTCTGGCCGAGGTGTATCTGGAACTGATTGGCGGGCGTCAGCCGGATTTCGGCCTGTCGACGACAGCGCAGCACAGAGCGGGTCAGGGATCGCAAGACTGGACACCGCGCCCGCGTCCGACCCCATTGGCGCCCCGGATCACCGAGAAGGAAGCCGCCGCCCATTCGGAATTTGTAGCGAAACTGGGCGACGGGGCGCTTTGGTTGAAATCCTGACGGTCAGGCGTCCATTTTGGGCGCATCTTCCGCCTGACGACGGGCCAGCTCGTTCCGGTAGAGCGACAGGAAATCGATGTTTTCAAGGTTCAGCGGCGGGAACCCGCCGTCACGCGTCACATCGCTGACGATCCGGCGCAGAAACGGGAAGATCATTCGTGGGCATTCAATCAACAAGAAGGGATGCAGCTGGTCTTCGGGCACGTTTTCCACATGGAAAATACCGGCGTAATCAATTTCCAGAACGAACAATGTCGCGTCGCCATCCTTGGCTTTCGATGTCACGTTCAGCTTGATGGATGTCTCGTACTGGTTATCCGCGCTGCGCTTTTTGGCGTCCAGATTGACCTGAACCTGGACATCCGGGGTCACGTCAGCGGGGGCGCCTTTTTGCGCCATGATGTTCTCGAAAGACATGTCACGAATGAATTGCCCAAGAACACGCATCTGCGGCCCTTGTTGTTGTGCTTCGGCTTCGGCCATGGGTCACTCCTACAGTGCAAAATAAATCGGGCGAGCCTTAGCAGCTTGGTCTGCGGTTCTCAATGGTCGGTCCATCCGGATGGGCGCTTGATCTGGTCATAATTCGGCGGGACCTCGGAGTACTCGCCATCGATGATGTCCCCGTCCGGGTTGCGGTGGCGCGGATGATGTGGGCGGGCGTCAAAGGTCTGCACCTTGATCCGCGACCGGATTGCTTTGAACATCGCCGTTCGAAAAGCCGGGATCAGCAGCAAAAAGCCGACCGCATCCGTGAAAAACCCGGGTGTCAGCAGTAAAGCGCCGGAAAAAAGGATCATCGCGCCATGCACCAGAGGTTCGGTTGGGTCTTTGAGATCGGAGAAAGAAGACTTAAGCTGGGAGAGCGCGAGAATCCCCTGATTCCGCACCAGCCATGTCCCCGCGATGGCGGTCAGCACGACCGTCACCAGGGTCCACCCAAGACCGATCACGCCACCGATTTGAATAAAAAGGGTGATTTCGATCAGTGGTACCGCAAGAAAAGCGATAAATAGCCACATTTTGATGCTTCCTTTCGTGGAGCCTGTAGTGGACTTGGCGTAGTCCGACACCTACATAAGGTCAGTATACACCTGTTTCCACGTTTTGCCCGACATGAGGTCCATATGAATTCGCCCCTGATACAGCTTCTGGTGCTTGCTGGCATTGCTGTTTTTTTGATTCTCCGTCTGAAAAACGTGCTGGGGACACGGGACGGCTTTGAACAACCTCCTGTCACCAACCAGCAACCCAGCCGCCGCAGCGGCCGCGAATTCGAAGTGATCGAAGGCGGGCCTGACCTCGATATCGTGGATCACGTGGACGAGGATTCCGACGCGGCCAAGGCGCTTGCGGCGATGAAACGGGTTGAGCCTTCTTTCAACGTCACCGAGTTTCTGGGCGGCGCGCGCGGCGCCTACGAGATGATCGTAATGGGATATGAGACAGGAGAGTTGTCGGACATTCAGCCGTTCTTGGCCGAGGACATTTACGAATCCTTCGTGGATGGTGTTGCCGCGCGTGAGGATCAGGGCCTGACGATCGAGGCGAGCTTTATCGGTGTAAGGGAACTCAAGCTGATGGATGCGACGTTCAACGAGGCATCGAACGAGGCTGAGCTTACCATCCGCTTTGTTGCCGAACTGACCTCCGCAGTGCGCAACAGCGAGGGCGAGATCATTGAAGGCAGCACATCACAAGTGAAGCGCCAGACGGATACATGGATCTTTGCGCGTGACATGGGTTCGGATGATCCGAATTGGCAGCTCGTTTCCACAGACGCATGAAGCCCGCGCTTGTCTTGGCATTGATCGCGGGGATGTTCAGTATGACACATCCGACCAATGCCGAGACAAGGATAGAGGTGCTGTCGTTTGACGATCTTTCGGGATGGGCAGACGACGATCACGCCGAGGCCTTCGAGACATTTCGGAACACCTGTCAGGACATGCCGGACCCGGACTGGCGCGCTGTCTGCGCCTATGCCACGTCAAATCCAGAACCACGTTCGTTCTTTGAGCTGCTGTTTCGTCCGGTCCTGATCGAAGATGGCGCGGACATGCTGTTCACCGGGTATTTCGAGCCTGAACTGGACGGGTCGCGGACACGGTCAGCGCGGTACAGATTTCCACTTTACGCCATGCCCCAGGAAGCCAAGGCGTCCGCCCCCTGGTTCTCGCGCCGCGAGATACTGGACGGAAACCGGCTGAGCGGGCGGGGTCTCGAAATCGCCTGGGTCGATGATCCGGTAGAGTTGTTTTTTCTGCAAATTCAGGGGTCAGGCCGGGTCAATCTGCCGGATGGCGGCAAGTTGCGGGTCGGATACGCGGGTGCAAACGGGCATCCTTATCGCTCTATCGGGGCGGAACTGGTGCGTCGCGGAACGTACCAGGCCCATCAGGTCAGTGCGGATGTGATCAAGAACTGGGTGCGTCGCAACCCGGCGGCGGGCAAGGAGCTTCTGTTCCACAACCCCTCTTACGTCTTTTTCCGGGAAGTCAGCGAGGTGCCAGCCAGCAAGGGGCCGCTTGGTGCGATGAACCGGTCGGTCACGCCGATGCGCACCATCGCGGTCGATCCCAGGTTCACGCCGCTTGGGGCTCCGGTCTGGATCGAGAAAGATGGCAGGGAGCCTTTGCGACGCCTGATGATCGCGCAGGATACAGGCTCGGCAATCAAGGGGGCGCAACGCGCCGACATCTTCTTCGGCACAGGCGATCAGGCCGGGCGTGCGGCGGGCAAGCTGAAGGATCCCGGTCGCATGATTGTCCTGCTGCCGATCCAGCGCGCCTATGCGATGGCGCCCGAAGGTGCCTTGTGACGCGGCGGCGCAAGCTGTCGCCGGATGAAGTTGCACTTTGGCAGAAAGTCACCGAGAAGACAGAGAAGCTGACCGCTCAAGAGACATTTGACCCCGCCGCCTATGCGCCTGTGGGCAAGCCAAAAACGGACACGGCCCCAAAGGCCGATCTGGGCCGGCTCGATGGCACTTCCCCCCCCAAACCCGCGCCGCGCAAAACCCGGTACACTCTTGTACCCTCCCTGCCCGCAGAATTGCAGAAATCACCCGTGCAGATGGATCAGAAGGCCTTCGGGAAAATGACCCGGGGAAAGATGAAACCGGAGGGCCGGATTGACCTGCACGGCATGACCCTTGACCGGGCGCATGCTGCCCTGACCAAGTTCGTTCTGAATGCGCATGGATCGGGAAAGCGTCTGGTTCTGGTGATCACCGGCAAAGGCAAAAACCGCGACGCGGGCGGCCCTATTCCGGTCAGGTTTGGTGTGTTGCGCCATCAGGTGCCGCAATGGCTCAGCACCCCGCCGCTGGCGTCACTTGTTCTGCAGGTGAGCGAGGCGCACATCAGCCATGGCGGCGGCGGTGCGTATTATGTGTACCTTAGGCGACGGCGGTAGGCAGATCACGCTGATACCGCAGGATTCCAAACCCGGCGAGCAGCGCACCGCAGAAGTAGAACGCGGCAATGGGGATCATCTGGTCGGGAAAATTGATCCCGAGATCAATGAGGGCCCCGGTAATCCCCGGTCCAATGGCCGAGCCAAAGACCATCAGTGCTGCGGCCGCCGCTTTGATCGCACCCAGATGGCGGGTGCCGTAGAACACCGCCCAGAAGGCGGCGGTGGCGGTGCCTTGCATCCCCTGGCCGATTCCAAAGATGACAAGCCCGACACCCGCCATCCAGATTGTATCGGCATAGGCCAGAACCAGAAATGACAGGCCGAAAGGCAGCATCTGGAAAGGCACGATCCACTTCACCCCAAAGCGATCCACGGCCCAGCCGGTCGCAAAGGTGAAAACGACGGTGACCATCGTGTAGATCGGCATAAGCGCGACAAAGGACACGAGGCTCCAGCCTTTCACCTCTGTCAGGTGCACCTGCTGAAAAAACAACGCGGTGCCCCAGGCGGCCGGCCCCAGAACCAGCGGTACCAGCATGTAGAACAGCGGATGGCGCAGCAGCTCGGTCCGGGTCCAGTGCTTGCCTGCCATACCGAGGCTCTGCGTGCTCTCAGCCATGGATTGGGGCGTGCGTTCCCGGCGCAGCAGGACCTGTATGACCGGAATGACCGCCAGAACGCAAAGCGCCGCGATCCACCATAAGGCACGCCAGTCAAATTGCGTCAGCAAGGTCACGAAGATGATCGGCAACACCGCCTGCCCGACAGAAAAACCCATCGAGGCAAGGGAAATCGCCCGCCCCCGCGCCGCCACAAACCACCGCGACATGGCGACCGCGCCCAGTTGAGACATCATGCCCTGTCCCATCAATCTGAGGGCAAAAATGACCAGCACCAGTGGTGCCCCGCTGGGGACAACGGCCATCGCAACACAGGCCACCGCAAGCAAGATCATCACGCCCAGAGACAACTGCCGGACCCGGAACCTGTCGGTCAGCGCACCAACCCAGATCATCGCAATCGCCGACAGGGTTGTTCCGATTGTATAGGTTGCACCCCAACCGCCGTCGGTCAGCGAATACGCCTGCTTGATCTCGCCCGCGAAGAGCGCAATGAAATAGGTCTGCCCAAAGGACGAGGTGAAGCACAGCAAGAACCCCGCCAGAAGGAACAGCCTGTTGTCGACGAGAAAGCGCAGGTACCCCATGCGCCCGGTGTCGCAGGCACAGGCCCGGATGGGAAGCGTTAAAGCACGTAGCGGCTAAGATCGGTGGACCGCGTCAGTTCGCCGAGATTCTTTTCGACAAATGCCGCATCGACGACCACTTTGCTACCGGCCTCGTCCGGCGCGTTGAACGACAATTCCTCGAACACGCGTTCCATCACGGTGTAAAGCCGCCGGGCACCGATGTTTTCGATGGATTGGTTCACGTCCGCTGCAATCTTGGCAAGCGCGGCAATGCCCTCTGGTTCAAAACTGACCGTGACCTCTTCGGTGCCCATCAGCGCGGTATATTGCAGTGTCAGCGCATTATCCGTTTCCGTCAGGATGCGTACGAAGTCTTCTTCCGTCAGGGCACGCAATTCCACCCGGATCGGCAGACGGCCCTGTAGCTCGGGCAGCAGATCGGAGGGTTTGGCGATGTGGAAGGCCCCGGAGGCGATAAAGAGCACATGATCGGTTTTCACCGGTCCGTGCTTGGTGCTGACGGTCGTGCCTTCGATCAGGGGCAACAGGTCACGCTGCACCCCTTCCCGGCTGACGTCGCCGCCGCGCGCATCGGTTCTGGCGCAGACCTTGTCGATCTCGTCGAGGAAAACGATGCCGTTCTGTTCCACCGCTTCGATGGCGGCGCGCGTTACGGTCTCGTCGTCCAGCAGCTTGTCGGCTTCCTCGCCGATCAGAACGTCGTAGCTGTCTGCGACCGACAGCCGTTTGCGCGTCATCCGCCCCCCCAGCGCCTTGCCGAAGATGTCGCCAAGGTTCAGCATCCCCATGCCGCCGCCGGGCTGGCCTGGAATATCCATCGTCGGAAACGGATTGGAGGTGTCGGCGATTTCAAGCTCGATCATTTCGTTATCCAGTTCGCCGGACTTCAGCTTCTTGCGGAACATCTCGCGGGTGCCTTCGCGCGCGTCCTCACCGGCAATGGCATCAATCACCCGTTCCTCTGCCGCGTGGCGCGCATTCGCCTTGACGTCCTCACGCATATGTTCGCGGGTCATCACGATAGCGCTGTCGACCAGATCCCGGATAATCTGTTCCACATCGCGGCCGACATAGCCCACTTCGGTAAACTTGGTGGCCTCGACCTTCAGAAAGGGCGCGCGCGCGAGTTTCGCCAGCCTGCGGCTGATCTCCGTCTTGCCTACCCCGGTCGGCCCGATCATCAGTATGTTTTTGGGATACACCTCGTCCCGCAGGTCATCGGACAATTGCTTGCGCCGCCAACGGTTGCGCAAGGCCACGGCGACGGCGCGTTTCGCGTCTTTTTGCCCAATGATGAAACGATCGAGTTCAGAGACGATCTCGCGGGGGGTCAGGTCGGTCATTTTAAGCCTTTGTCATATGGGAAGGCGGCAATCTGTGCAGTGGGACAAACCCGGGCATCAGTGCCAGAAGACGGGCGCGGATACGTTCCCAGCGCGCGCCCAGAAAAAGCAGGACGATCCCGAGGAAAAACACGGTGTAGACCGCGCCTTCGCCCTCAAAGATCGTGGTGGTCAGGATAACCGTGTAGCCGATGGCGGCAATCAGGAAGGACCGCCGGTCAATCACGATGGCCACCAGCGCGATGAGAGTCAGCACGGCGATCAGCACAGCGTTCGCGCCGCTCGTGTCCCGGTCCAGCAGTGACAGCGCGATGGTGTTCACCAGCGCGGGTGCCGCCACGACATGCAGCCAAAACCCATTTGCGGAGCGTCGGGTCACGCGGTGCGGGTCGGACATGTCAAACATCATTGCGACGGCGAAAACCACCAGACCAAGCGCCAGCGTGATCCACGCGAACGGACCCCCTGCGGAAAGTAGAAACAGTTCTTCTGTCGAGGCCGGCGTGCCGCTGCTGTTGCCGGCAATCAGGATTGCGATCCCAAAGGCCGCCAAAGCGATCAACGCCAGTGCAAAAGGAACGCGGAACCGGAACCAATAGACCAGCAGTGCGGCTGTCGCGAGGCTGAAAGGCAGCGGCAAGCTGCTGTTATCTCCTTGCGCGATCATGAAAAGCTCTGAAAACGCTCCGGCGAACGCGTAAGCTGCATTGACGGCGAACATGATGGAAAGCGCAATTGCAGGGGCGACCATGCGACGCCTGCGGATGAAGTATTCCGACAGCAACCACAGCGCCACGGCAGCGGCAATGCCTGAATAGATCAGCGTATTGCGAATGCTCAGCGGGTCGCTCGTCATGTAGTAAGTCACAACACCCACCCAGCCGATGGCCAGAATGATCATGCCCACCACAATGAAAATCTCGTTAAATCCCCGAAACAGCTCGAAGGGTTCATCTCCGGGGGCGAGATTCTCGCGCGCGCCACTGCGACTATGCGCAAGGTTTATCAGGGCAGCGGCCTGTGCCTCCGTCACGATCCCGGCACTGACAGAGGCCCGAAGATCGTCGCGATCAATCATGCGGTGATCTTCTCCACCGTCAGATTGCCATTGGTATAGACGCAGATATCAGCAGCAATTGCCATCGCGTCCCGGGCAACATCCTCGGCTGACCGATCGCTGTCCATCATGCCGCGCGCCGCGGCGAGCGCAAAGTTCCCGCCCGATCCGATGGCAGCGACATCGTTTTCCGGCTCCAGCACGTCACCCGCGCCGGTGATGACGAAGATATCCTTGCCGTCCGACACGATCAGCATCGCTTCGAGCTTCTGCAGGTACTTGTCGGTCCGCCAGTCCTTCGCCAGCTCGACACTGGCGCGGGCCAGTTGGCCGGGCGTGGCTTCCAGCTTGGCCTCCAGACGTTCGAGCAACGTGAAGGCATCCGCTGTGGATCCGGCAAACCCGGCAACCACATCGTACCCGCCCGGTGACAAACGGCGTACCTTGCGGGCCGTTCCCTTGATCACGGTTTGACCTAGCGACACCTGCCCGTCGCCTGCGATGACGACCTCACCCGCCTTCTTGACGCCAATAATTGTCGTTCCATGCCAGCCGGGGAATTCGTCCTGCGCCATCGTCGTCTCCTTTTTCGTGGTGCCTATATGGCCCGCCCCAATAGGCGGCACAAGAGTGCGGCCTTGTTCAAACCCCTTTATCCGCCTAGCTTCGCTACATGGTTGGGGGAAATGTCCTGCGGTTCTATTTAGAACCTAAACTGCGCAACGCGGTTTTGGCAGGTCGTCATCATTTCGTGACACGAGTGGCGTCTGTCGCGCGGCGCTCAGGGTTTGAGGTGGCATACCTGCGCCACGAAGATGCATCGTCCGCCTCGCATCGCAGGGGAGAGTTCTCCCTGACTGATCTGCCCGCGCCGGTCGGGCGCAATGGCCTGATCATCAGAGCGTGCCACCACGCACCCTTCTGGCAAATTGACCAGGCGGCGGAAGCGTGCGACTGGGATGTCTCGAAGGCCGATTTCGACCCGCAGTCCGTTCCCAGAAACGATGCGATGCGATTCTATCACTACTGGCGCGAAAGACTGTTTGGCGACGCGCCGTTGCGGACCTCGCAGGATGGTTTTGTCTTTGTTCCGTTGCAGCGCCAATTGACGGCGCGCGCTGCGTCTGCGCGCTCAACCCAGTTGGAAATGATCGCGAGCTGTCTCAGGGCAGAGCCTGAACGCACCATCGTGGCCTCGCTGCATCCGAAGGAAACCTATTCCGATGCGGAGCTGACCGCCCTGAACCACCTGGACACTGAAAACGACCGGCTGACCGTGCGCATCGGCGCGATGAAGGAGCTGCTACGCACCTGCGATTACGTGGTGACGCAAAATGCGACGGTAGGGTTCAACGGGCTGTTCTTCGGCAAGCCGAGCATCCTGTTCGCAAAGACCGATTTTCATCATGCGGCGCTGACCGCATCGGCGGACGAGCTGGCCGCATTCAGAAAGGTCATGAAACACAGACCGGAATGGGCGCGATACGTGTGGTGGTTCTGGCACAACCATGCGATCAATGCAGGCCGAAAAGATGTGGACAACAGGATTGCCGATCGTTTGCGCAGGTTTGACTGGCCCATAAAATAAGGGCGCCCCGCTTGGAACGCCCTCGAAAGCCGCAAGCTGTCCGGTCAGATCGATTCTTCGATCCAGCTTTGCAAAGCTGCTTTGGGCTTGGCGCCCGCCATGTTGGACACGACCTGGCCATCCTTGAAAATGAAGAGCGCGGGAATGCCACGCACTCCCATCTGGGCTGGCGAATTCGGATTGTCGTCCACATTAACTTTGACGATTTTCACCTTGCCATCCATTTCTGCAGACAGTTCTTCGAGCGACGGGCCAATCTGTTTACACGGGCCACACCACTCCGCCCAGAAATCCACCACAACGGGGATATCGGAGTTCTTCACTTCAGCGTCGAATGTTTCATCGGTTACAGCAAGTGTGGCCATGATACTCTCCTGACAGGCTATGCTTGGACGGCGAACCTATGTAGCGCTGCCCCCGACGTCAAGATGTAGCGTGCTTTGTAACGACCGCGTCACGATTTCGTGCGGCAAATACATAAGCGCGCCGGTCTTTGTCCACAGGATTGCGGTGCTGATGTCATGGGCCGGATAGATCTGATGCAAGGCATGCGCATAGGCCCCCATCTGCCGCAAAAGCCCCTCCGGGCAGAGCTCTGGGCTGGCTGGAACGGTCTGGTTTGTCTTGAAATCCACGGCCAGAACCCGCGTATCGGACAGGATAAGCCTGTCGATCACCCCGTACATCTTTTGCTGGCCAAGACGGGCGCACAGAGGGACCTCCGCAAGCGAGACATGATCGAACAGGAACCGCAGCTCCTCTGATTTCAGGATGTTGCAAGCTTCCCTGAACGCTTCGTGATGATCCGGGTTCGCGACATCAGAGGCAACAAGCCCTGCGAATGCATCCGGCCAGTCTGCCTGGGGAACGGCGCTCAGATGCTCCAGGTACCGATGCACCAGGGTGCCGTATATTTTTGCCTCTTCTTCGGTGCGCCCGGTATCGCCCGGCAGGGCCTTGGCCCCCCCCAGATCGGAGGGCGACAGGATTTCGCGGGTGGGTGGCGTGTCCGGCGCGGGACGGTGGAACAGCGGGTCCAGTTTCACAGGGGCCGCCGACGGCTCTTCGGTCGCGATGTCGGGCAGTGCGTCCCAATCTGCAAAAGCGTGTCGCTTGATTTCCAGACCCTGAAAAGACACCGTCGTCGCGGCCGTGGTCTCAAGCGCGGTGTCGACAATCTGATACCAGCTGTCGTTCTGCTTCGACAGCTCGCCGCAGGCCGCGATGATCAGCCATTTCTCGGCACGGGTCAGCGCCACGTAAAGCAGTCGCAAACGCTCTTCCGTTTGTGCCTTTTTCATCGCGTCGACGCTTTGAGACATGGGCATCGGCATATCCGATGCTGTCGTCTTCCACACCGGCGTGTCGCCGATTTTCACGATGTCGTCCTTGATCTGGACGTCGCGTTTGCCGGTGTCGGGCAAGATCACGATGGGCGCTTCGAGACCCTTGGCGCCATGGACAGTCATTACCCTGATCTGGTCGGACGCGCTGTCGATCTGGCGCTTGATCTCCAGATCATCGGTTTCCATCCAGACGAGGAACCCGGTCAGGCTGGGGATCGCAGTGCGCTCGTAGGCCAGCGCCTGGGACAGCAGCGCATTGATGCCATCTTCGGCTTCATTGCCAAGCTGCGCGAGCAGCCTTTTCCGCCCGCCATGCCGGGTGAGGACACGCTCGACAAGGTCGTAGGGGCGCAGGAAATCGACATGTGCGCGCATATCATTCAGAATGGCGAGTGTTTCGGGAAAATCCTCCGCCCTGTTCCGCAGGGCCTGCCACAAATGCTCTTCGCTGCGGCGGTGCGCGAGGTCAAAAAGATCCTGCTCCGACCAGCCAAACAACGGCGATTTCAACGCTGTTGCCAATGACAGGCTGTCCTCAGCCACGGTCAGGAAGGACAGGAGCGCCGCAAGGTCGCGCACTGCCAATTCGCCACCCACCTTGAGGCGATCGGCCCCGGCAATCGGCAGGTCGTGGGCTTTGCAGGCGCGGATGATTTCGGAAAACAGATCAGACCGGCGCTGCACGAGGATCAGGAAGTCACCGGGCCGGACCGGGCGTTTGCCAAGCGTGTCGCCTGTGTCCCCATCCACCGGAACGGTCTGCCGCGTATCGATCATCCGCCTGATTTGATCGGCAATCTGCCGGGCGAGAATTACCGTGTGATGTCTCGTCCCGCGGCGGTCCAGCGGATCATACCATTCCCGATCATCATCATCGGCCTGCTTTTCAACCACAGGCCATAGATCAACACGCCCCGGCAACGCCGCCTTGAAGGCGATGTGCTCCGAGGATTTGGAAAACCCCGCGGCCTCCTTGCCATCAAAGGCCTGATCGACGACACCGAGAACGGCGCTTGAAGACCGGAAGGAATAGGCCAGCGTGAGGCTCTGAAAAACGTGCCCCGCAGCCTCCAGCTTGGCTTTAAAGTCTTCCTCCATACGGTCGAATTCACGCGGGTCGGCCCCCTGAAAGGAATAGATCGACTGTTTCTTGTCCCCCACCACGAAAAGCGTGCGCTTCACATCCTTGCGCGCGCCTTCCCCGCTTGAAAACTCCGCCGCGAGTCTGCGGATCACATCCCACTGCGCCGGGCTGGTGTCCTGCGCCTCATCCACAAGGATGTGGTCAATGCCGCCGTCGATGCGGAAAAGCACCCATGCCGCGACAGCGCTGTCCGTCAGCAGTGCTCGCGCCTTGAAAATCAGGTCGTCGAAATCAAGCCAACCGCGCAACAGTTTCTGCTCCTCGTAAAGAGGCAGAAACCGGGCCGCAAAAGCATGCAGCGCCAGCGTCTTGCGCGCGGCATTCAGGGCAAGGCGTTCGGGCCGCGCATCCTCGACCCTTTGCATGAAATCGTTCAGATCAGGCAGATGTTCACTCAGAATGTCCTGTGTCGGCTTCGTCGGGAAACTACCGATTTTCGCGGTGTGGGGCGACTTGGCAGTGGCACCGGTCAGGAATACGGCTTCCAGATCCGGCAGCGCGGTGTAGCCCGGATCGGAAATTCGCGACAGTTTCGCACCCGCCCGCGCATCCGTACCGCCCTTGTCCATCAAGGCCGGCACAATGGCGTCGATCAGCTTGCTTTCACCCCCCAGAAACACGGTATTCTGAATACGCTCTTCCGTCAGATCCCCTGGCTGGTCAAAGAGGGCAAGGATTGCCTCCCACGCCAAGGGCTTTGCCAGCGCCTCACGGTTTCGCACGATGGCACGGGTCAGTTGGCCAAAGTCCTCCCCGGTGTAGTGGCGCGCAAGGCCATGGATCAAATCAGCGCCCGGCCCATCGGCCATCTGGTCGATGATTTCGGCGCGCAACAGGTCCGCGGCCCGGTCTTCGATTTCGGTAAATTGCGGGCTGACCTGCGCTTCCAGCGGGAACCGTCGCAGCAAGGAGGCGCAGAATGAGTGGATGGTCTGAATTTTCAGACCACCGGGCGTTTCGATGGCGCGGGCAAACAGCGTTCGGGCGTCGCGCAAACGGTCTGCATTGATCTGCCCTGACACCCCGAGTTCGCGCAAGGCATGCTCCAGATCAGTGTCTGCCAGCATTGCCCATGCGCCCAGGCGTCTGAACAGGCGGTTCTGCATTTCCGACGCAGCGGCCTTGGTGTAGGTCAGGCACAGGATGTGTTGCGGTTGCACGCCTTCCAGCAGCAAACGCGCCACCCGGTCGGTCAGCACCCGCGTTTTGCCCGACCCGGCATTCGCGGCAAGCCAGGTCGACGCATCCGGACGTGACGCGCGAATTTGCGCTTTGGTGGCATCATCGCGGGGCGTCATGTCAGATCCTCCGGCGTTGGGTCCATGGTTGCATCCCATTCGCCAAAGCGCGCCAGCTGATCATAGTCTCCCGCAAATTTGTCCTGCTGCATCATGCGCCGGGATGTGAACCCCTGCTCCTGAGATAAATAAGCCCCGATCAGCTTGCGCAGGTGGTCGAGGACCTTCTGTGGCGGTTCCTCGTCCAAAGGGGCCGGAACCTCGCTTGGCGAGGCGCCCAATCCGATGAACACCGCCATTGCAACATGGCAGATGCCCAGCGTTTCGAACGCCCCCTGCTCAACCATCGCGGCTTCGATCAGCAGTTGCTTGTCAAACGTCGCCTGCTCCCTTGCGCTGGGCGGTTTCCCGGTTTTGTAGTCGTAGATCAACACGTCCCCCGCCTCCGTTCTGTCAAGGCGGTCGGCACGGGCCGTCAGGGTAAAGCCTAGGTCGGGCCACGCCAGTTTGCCCTTGGCTTGCCCTTCAAATGCAACCGGGTGGGAAAAGTGCCGCCGCTCCTTTTCGCGGGCAACAAACCAATCGGCGATCTTCTCGATCCGCGCCAGCCACATTGCGCGTGCCGCAGGCCAGGGTACGCCCTGCTCCAGCATGTCACGCGCGACAAACGCCAGATGTTCCGCTGTCAACAGGTGTGGGTCCGCCACCGTTTCCTTGACAAAGCGCTCCATGATCTCATGCGCCAAGGTCCCCCGCATCAGCGCGTCCGGGCTCTGGACAAGGGGGCCGAGCTTGGCCAATCGCAGCACGTGTCTGGCGTAAATGGCATAGGGATCGCGGATCAGGCGCTTGATTTCGGTGACGGAGAGCGCAGGAGGCCGGGCGGCAACCGGCGGCCGTGGGGAGGGTCGATGAGCCGGTTGAATACGGTCTGTCGCTTCAAAGGCAGAAGCCAGGCGAAGCCACGTCTCGCCCCGCGCCCTCATACCGTCCAGTGCGACGCGACCGCCCTGCTCCTGTAATCCGGCCAGTAGGTTGCACAGCCTGTTAATCCATCTCGACGCGACGGTCTCTGCATCGTCAGAACGAATGGCGCGGGTCAGCCACACTTCTTTGGCGCCGATCGCCTGTTGGTAATCATGCGCCGAAAGCCCAATGCGCCGTTCCGGCAGCAGTAATGCTGCCTGATGGCGCAGCGCACGGTTCAGCCACGGATCAGGTGCCGGCACCTCCGGCCAGGTGCCGTCGTTCAGCCCGGCCAGGATCACCAGATCAGCACCCTGTACGCGCGCTTCGAGCGTTCCCCAGATCATGATGTTGGGGTGCGGTGCATCGCGGTCCCGGACCTCTTCGCCAGACAACAGCGCGCCGACCAGATCGCTGTAATCGGCAGCTGACATATCCGTGCCGAACCCGGCCTGATCCGCGAGGTTCTGCATCACCGCCCTCGCCTTTTGCCCCGCCTTCTTCTGCCAGAGTTCGCCCGGATCTTCCGCGTTCAACCCCCCCGCAATCGCTTCTGCCACGGCGATGTGATCCGCAACCCAATCGGACAGAGGTCTGAGGTCCGTCATCATGTGACCGGTGTAGACCTGGCCGACGTGATCGGCCCAATCGTCTATTGCGCGTTGGTCATCGGCAGAAGCAACGGCCCGCTGCATCAACTGCGCGATACCTTTGCTGTCGGGATACGGCAGCCCGTGTTTTCGGATCTTCAACTCCAGCCGCTGTGTGTTGAGCACGTGGTGCCCGCGGTTGGTGCCGGAGTGCGTCAACGGGTGTTTGAGCAGTGTCAGTAACGATTCCGCATCCAACCGCCGGACAAAAAGGCTACTGACGTGGCGCAGAAATCGCCCGGGCGGAGACAGGTGTAACGGGGTGCCGGCGGAATCGTCCGGCAGGATGTTCCACTGATCCAGCGCGGCGGTAACCTGCCGCGTCAGCATTCTGTCGGGTGTGATCAGGGCCGCCGTCTCCCCTGTCTCCGCCGCCTGTCGCAGACGCATCGCGATCGCCAGCGCCTCGTCCCTTGGGCCCGGCGCTTCGAGCAGGGTAATGTCCTGCGTGGCAGTCGCGATATTGGATAGCGTCTTTCCCTCCGTCAGCCACGCGTCAGTCACCGGTGCCGGGCGCAGCGACAGCGAGACAAGCGCATTTCGGTCGCGCGAGGGGACATCCACCTGATGCCAGCGGGTGACCGTGCTGCGGCCAACGCCCAGAGTGTTCATCAGCTTTTGAAACCGGTATTGCGGATGGTCTTCGGCCAGCATCGCATTGTCCAGATGAGACCAGACAGCCGCAGGCATTTCAAAGTCGAAACCAGGCAGGACCAGCGCACCTTGGGGAAGCTTTGCAACCGCCTGCATCAGTAACATGGTCGTCCCGCGCGACCCGGTGGACCCCGCGATAATCACCGGATCAGCCGGTGGGGAAACGCGCCATTTCTCGGCCAGCGCAGAAATCAGCAGGCGCTGGCGCGCTTCTGCATCGGGCAATGTGCCCGAACCATCCATGTATTCCTGCGCAATCTGAATGAACTGCAGCGCGCGTTGCCAGTGACCGGACTGATCGGTGACATCGAGATCTGCAATTGTCCTGGCCGTCACACCTTCGCCCTGCATTTCATCCATCAGGGCGGCGAGGCTATCGGTCAGGTCAAACAATGAACTGCGCGGCGCGAGATCTCTTTCCCGCGACAGCAGGCGCGACACAAGAGCAATGAGCTCCAGACGTCGGCGCAGCGGCGAGACGGCCTGTGGCACCACGACCGCTGGATCAAGGGCGTCAAGATCGGTAATCAGCCGGATTTTCGGCAGCAGTCTGGCCGGGCCATCCTCGAACAGCCCACGCAACCGTCTCTGCATACGACGCGTGTTCACGATAAGCTGGACGCGCGCCATCGCCTCTGGCGGCCTGTCCGCCATGCGTGCGATCACCCCGTCGACGAGGGCGCGTGGGAAGTCGGCTCCGGGGTCAACTCCAAACAGTCTGGGTTCCGAACCGCTGTCAAACATCCGCGTTTTCCAGCATCGCTTCGGCGATGGCGATGCCGCCGGGGTGCCCGACATCACACCACTGACCGGGATAGATCAGCCCGAAGACACGCTTGTCGTCCAGCATCATGTCCCAAAGGACGTTCAGTGAAAACCTGTGCGGGGCAATGTCACGTAACCGACCGGTCTTGATAATCTGTGCACCACCGTAAACGACACCGGTGCCGCGTGCGAGCCGCCCCTGCCCGTCTATCTCAAAATCACCGTTACCTTCATAGGCACAGGTCCGCGCAACAGGCACACATGCAAGCAAGGCATCCATCCGGTCAGGTTGCCACGCATTTTGTAACAAGGCCAAGGGGTTTGCGCCCTTCCAGATCGCATCGGGGTTGAGCGTGTAAACCGGCCCCCCGCCCAAGGTCGGCAGCGCATTGCGCAGACCGCCGCCGGTGTCGAGAATATCGGGGCTTTCCAGCACCGTCTGAACCCCAAGGGGCGCCAGATGCTGTTCCAGCATTTCCGGTTTGTAGTGCAGGTTTGCGACAACTTTCCGGGGGGCGACCGCTTTGGTCAACGCCAAAGCGTGATCAATCAGCGGCGTGCCAGCGACGCGGATCAGGGGCTTGGGCCGGTCATCGGTCAGCGGCTTCATCCGTGTACCGAAGCCCGCCGCAAAGAGCATTACCGATCGGGGTATGTCGCGCATTTCGATCTCAACGTGGTCAGAACTTCGGGGGTGGGCACCGGCAACGCATCCGTGATGATCTGCGCCACGCTGCCCAGCGCGGGGTGCTTCAGGTTTGTCATTACATGCGCCCAGACGCGGGGGATCAGGTCGATGTAGTGAACCTTGCCGTTCCGCATGCAGAGCCGTGAAAAACCACCCATGATGCGCAGGTTTCGCTGCGCGCCCAATAGTGCATATGCGGCTTTAAAAGCAGCCGGGTCTTGCGGGTTTTGTGCCAGATACCGGTCGATCATCGCCGCTTCCGTTAATGCAGCCACATCCCGTCGCGCATCTTGAAGTACGGACATGAGATCGTAGGCAGGATGCCCCAGCATGGCGTCCTGAAAATCAAGCAGCCCAACTCTTGCGGGTCCTGCCCGATCCGGCAGCCAGAGCAGGTTTTCCGCATGAAAGTCGCGCTGGACAAGAACCTGCGGCACGTCGGCCAGGGGCGTCAGCAGCGCTTCGAATTCAGCTGTGAACCGGGATCGCGCCTTTGTATCCGTCTGGCCGGTGGCACCGAATTGAAACCAGTCGAAAGCCAAGGCAGCCAAAGGTGTCATGAACTTCGCGTCGTAGGGCACCAATGATGGCGGTTGGCTGTGGTGCACGTGGGTCAACACATCCACCGCCGCCGCATAAAGCATCTCTTCCCGTTGCGGATTGTCCTTCATGATCCGGGCAAAAAGGTCGTCGCCCAGATCTTCCAGTAGCAGGAACCCCGCGGCGTCGTCCTGTGCCAAGACGCGCGGCGCGCTGAGGCCAAGGCCGGAAAGATGCGCGGCGATCCTGACGAACGGCAAAATCTTCTCGCCCTTGTCCGGTGGTGCATCCATCAATACGGCGCGGTCGCCATTGGCTTTGGTCAGACGATCGTAGCGACGGTTGGAGGCATCCCCCGCCAAGGTGGTCACTTCGGCATCCGACCACCCTGCCCGCGCAAGAAACGTCCGTGCTGCATCGGATCTGGCTGTCATGACATCCATCGGCGCACTTTCTCTTCCCACCGGCTGTCCTGCCAGGTGGCCTTGAGGATACGCTCATTTTCGGCATTCCCGTGCGACAACCACAACTCCAATGCCGATGGCGGGCGCAACGGCCCCAGCCTGTCAGGCCATTCGACAAGGCATATCGCCTCTTCAAAAGCATCCGTCAGACCCAACTCCTCGATTTCCCCGAGAGTCCCAAGCCGATAGAGATCCGCGTGCCAGATCGGTCCAATCGTCGTTTCATACGTCTGAACAAGGGTGAATGTAGGGGATGGTATGTCTTCGGGCTCGGCGAGAGCCGACTGGATCAGATGTCGCGCGAAGTGCGTTTTCCCGGCCCCTACCGGACCGCTCAACAGGACGATGTCCCCCACCTCAAGCAATGCGGCCAGCCGCGTCGCGGCAGAAGCCGTCTCATCGCTCGATTTCAGTACCAGAACATGGGGGTTTTCTACCATGGCACATGCTTACTCTGTGCAGGCAGGTCTGCAAGAGTTAAGCGCGTTTAAGACGCTCTTGGCGATGGTTTGGAAATGGCCGACTTGCGTCGGGCAGCTTCAGACTTTGTAAAGCGGATCACGGTTGCGCCGGAAGCAATCCGTGAAATGGTGCAGTTCACGGCGGGCCCGGTGGTCAATGCCGCCGGCATTTCCCACGAGGCGCGTTCTCCATAATCAAGCACGAAATCGGTCAGGGCTGCCCAGCGGGCGCCTGGTTTGCACAGGCGTTTCCATTCCCGCACGGAATCCGCGATTGTCACATCCGCAAAGGAGTTGTCGGGGTCCAGCCCCCACAGCTCCCGGTACGCAGCATTGCAAAACGTCAGGACGCCGGTCGAGGAAAACACGACAAGCGCCTCTTCGAACGTATCCATAAGGGACTGCCCAAGCTCCAGTTCTGCCCGAAAGTTCCTTGTTAGAGACACTTCCGCACTGATATCCTCAATCAGAAAGGCAATCGCCCCATCGGGATGAGGGCGTCCGCGCACCCGGTAGGTCTGTCCGGTCTCCAAGGTCCAGGTTTCCTGGTAGCGACCATCGGTGGCCGCGGCGATAACTTCGGAGATTTCCTGTCGCCAGGAATGGTAATTCTTGGGCTCCGGCATGCGTCGGTTCTCGCGCATGCGATCAAAGAAGGACAGCAAGGTGGGCCGGCCGCTCAGGAAATCTGCGGGCAGATCGGTCAGATCAATCAGCGCAGGGTTAAAGAGCGCCAGTTGTCCGTTGCGGTCAAAGATCGCCAGGCCAATGGATAGCTGCGCAAAGGTCTTGGCGAGTGTCTGGACAAAATTGCGCTGGGCCACTTCGGATTTGACCACCGCATTGACGTCGACGGCGTGAAAAATCGTAATATCGCCGACCGTTACCGCATTGACGTCATACCAGTCCTTTTTGCCATCCGGTCCGGATTGGGTTGAAACACGTTGACGCCCGGTCTGTTCGTTCAAGGCATCGTTTACCTCGAAAACCGGTTTGACGGGCACGGGAGCCGTGTTGTGGAGCCGGTTGTACAGGTCTTCGTAGGCCGCGTTGTGCCAGGTCACCTTGCCTTGCGTATCGACCTGCCAGACGGCATGCGGGGTGGTATCGCTGGCCCGGCGCAGATCGGCAAGCTCCTGATGCAGGACCCGCAGTTTTTGGGCCTGCGCCGCAGTCACCATACGGTCATCATCCATATGTATCTGGGTGTACTGGCCGCGTGGGGTCAGGCTCAGCGTCGCGGTGTCTTCTGCATGGCGGGCCTGTACGGTCATCGTTCCGGGCTGCTCCAGCGGCGGGCGTTCGGGCAATGACGGGAAGCGGTTCAGCATCCGTTCCCGCCACGACTGCCAGTCATCCTGACCGGGGATCAGGCGATAGAGCTGTTGCGCGGTGTCTGACGCATGATGCAGATCGTTGTTGTCAAAGAGAAAGAAAATCCCGTCTGTCACCGGCTCGGTCGAGGGGCGCACGGCGGGTGTATCGGGTTGACGTTGCGTGCGCGAAATCCAAGCAAGACCAGCGATTGTGCTGAGACCGGCGGTGGTGGCGATGGCTGCAATGTCCCAAAAAGGCATGAGCCGGAACCTTATCTCCTATTTCTACCGGATCACTATCCGGCTTGCGTGGTTAATGACTGGTTAACGTCGGGTCCGGAAGATTGGGTTTAAGCCACGTTCGGTTGGTTTTCACCCAGGCCAGCAGCTGTTTCGGCCCGGGGCGCATCAATTTTTTGGCGGTTCCAGGTAACCTCGACGATTGCGCCCATATTCGTCTGCGGCACATTCGATGGGTCCAGCGGGTCGCGACCGTTGGCAAAACGCAGTTCGGCCCCCGAACGCTCCAACAGTGTTTTCGCGATGAAAAGGCCAAGCCCCATGCCCTCGTACTCAGGGCGCAACCGCCGGTCGCCATCGGTGCGTCGGCGGCGCATGAACGGGTCGCCGATCCGGCCCAGCAAATGTGGAGGAAAGCCCAGACCGTCATCCATGATGCGCAGCGAAATACTGTCATCCGACCAGCCCGCTTCGATCCAGACATCCGAATCGGCAAAATCCACCGCATTCTGGATGAGGTTTCGCAGGCCATGGATCACTTCCGGTTTCCGCAGGATCCTGGGCTGTAACATGGGATCGCCCAGATGATGGAAATGCACGGTTTTGCCGCGCCCCATATGTGGTTCCGCCGCTTCTTCCACCACCGCCATCAAGGGCGCATGATGCATGTGCAGGTCGTCCTTTCCCGCACGACCCATATCGCGGAGAATATCCCGGCACCTGTCTGCCTGTTCGCGGATCAACGCAGCATCTTCCTGCAGGTCCGGCTGGTCGGTCAGCTCCTCGTAAAGTTCGCCGCTCGCCAGTTTAATGGTGGCAAGCGGCGTTCCCAGCTCATGGGCGGCTGCCGCGACGACGCCACCAAGATCGGTCAGCTTTTGCTCGCGCGCCAAAGCCATCTGCGTAGCCGCCAAAGCATCCGACATCGAATGAATCTCGGACGTAACCCGCACGGAATAGGCACTAATAAAGATAATCGCGATGATCAGGGCGATCCAGTTGCCAAATACAAAGAGCTGCGGGATTTCCAGAATCATTCCTGCCTCGGTCCGCAAAGGCAGATGAAACTGGGACAGGATGGAGACCATTAGTATGGCGGTACTGCCCAGCAGCACCGTCGATCTTAGCGTCAGGACAGCGGCCGATATGGTCACAGGCCCCAGCATCAGCAGCGCGAAGGGATTGTGCAGGCCACCTGTCAGGAACAGCAGGAAACTCAACTGCAGCAGGTCGAACATGACCATCAGCATGTTTTCGACCTCACTCAGGCGCTTGTTTTCGGGAAAGACGAAAATCGCCACGAGATTCGCGATAACCGATGCCCCGATCACGAAGTAACAGAGGCCCAGTTCCAATTGCAGCCCGTACCAGTGTTGCGCCACGGTGATGGCCGTCAATTGGCCGCCAATGGCAAACCAGCGCAGCAGAATCATGGTTCTCAGCCTGATCCAGTTTGCGCGGGTATCACCGCTCAGGGGTCGGACGCTGGTCTCGGGCATCGGTCTCACCGCTTCTTGAGTTGCATAGATGTCGCAGGACGGTACGACTGCTTCTTGATAAAGACACCCTAACGCACTTTAGGAGAAGCAACACCCATGCGCTATATCGCCCCCATTGCTGCCGTCGCCGTTGTTGGCCTTCTCGCAGGCGTCTGGTATGCGACCCAGTCGTCGAAAAGTGATGATGTCTTCGCGCAATGTCGCACCAGCCAGATCGCGGGCGGCGCTGCAACGATCGGCGGACCATTCGAGCTTGTGAACGCGCAAGGCCAGACCGTCACGGACCGCGATGTCATCAAGGAGCCGGCGCTGATCTATTTCGGATACACCTTCTGCCCGGATGTCTGCCCCATCGACACCGCGCGCAACGCTGATGCGGTGGATATTCTGGCCGGGAAAAATATCTCCGTCACGCCGGTCTTCATTTCCATTGACCCCAAACGGGATACGCCGGACGTGGTTGGTGATTTTGCTGAAAACCTGCATGAACGGATGATCGGCCTGACCGGATCACCCGAGCAGGTCAAAGCCGCCAGCGAAGCGTATCGGACATATTACAAAGCACATGACGGCGACGATGATTACTACCTGGTCGACCACTCGACCTTTAGCTATCTCGTGTTGCCAGAACTTGGTTTTGTCGAGTTTTTCCGGCGCGAGGCGACGGCACAGGATGTCGCGGATACGGTTTCCTGTTTTGTCGAAAACAGCTGAGTGCAGCGGGCACTCCCCGGTCGTATTTGACGAAATGCCGTGCGTGGCACATATAGTCTGACACAATGAGATGTGCTTACGGAAAGGCGACCGATGCAGGATGCAGCTGAAATGACCCTGGGCGAAGACAAAAGTCTGTTGCTGGTCGATGATGACGAGCCGTTTTTGCGCCGCCTGGCCAAGGCCATGGAAAAGCGCGGTTTTCTGGTCGAAACAGCTGAATCGGTGGCTGCAGGAAGCGCCATTGCCACAGCGCGGCCACCTGCCTACGCAGTTGTCGACCTGAGACTGGAAGACGGTAACGGCCTTGATGTTGTCGAAATACTTCGCGAAAGACGGCCTGATGCGCGTGTCGTGGTCCTGACCGGTTACGGGGCGATCGCGACAGCCGTGGCGGCGGTTAAAATCGGCGCGACGGACTATTTGTCCAAGCCCGCGGATGCAGCTGATATCGTGAACGCCCTGCTCGCAAATGGGGATGATCTGCCGCCACCCCCCGAAAACCCGATGAGCGCGGACCGGGTACGCTGGGAACACATTCAACGTGTGTTTGAGCTATGCGACCGGAATGTCAGTGAAACAGCGCGTCGCCTGAACATGCACCGCCGGACGTTACAACGCATCCTGGCCAAGCGCTCGCCACGCTGATTTGCGGCAGCGCCGGGCGGTCTGCACGGTCAGACCGACAGCGCCCCCCCCCGCAGTATCAGATATCGTACCGTTTGCTGATTTTGTCGACGATCTGGCCCGACTCCAGTTCGACACCTTCGTCGATGTGCCAGTCCCTGAACCCTCTGCTCTGGTAATAGGTCAGCCCGCCTTCGTTGTCGGCGCGAATAGTGGCGTTGATCCACACATATCCAAGCGCGTTTGCAGCCCGGGCCGTCGCGGCGAACAAGGCTGATCCGATCCCGAGCCCGGTCTGCCCCACTTGCACGAACGTCGCGATATCGACAGCCTCCGGCGGCAGATCGGGATGTGGTGAAAGCCATTGAAACCCAACAACAGACTCATCTTCGGCCAAGGCGACGTGCCACGCGGATCTGGCCGCGTCGCTGGCCATCCACTCTGTCAGATCCTGGGAGGTCACGGCTCGGGTCAGCGCGGTTGTACCGCCCTTTTCAATGATCTGATTGAGAAGGCGCGCCATTGACGCGGCGTCCAGCGCCATGGCGCGGCGTACACGTGTCATTGCATCTCCGCCAGCAATTCGAGGTGACGTTGCGTGAAAGCGGCGCGCGCGTCCACCGGCGCACGCAGCACGATGCGCAGGTCGTTCATGATGACAGTGTCGGGCTTGCCGAAGAACTTGCTCGCCTCTGTTTCCGAAAACCCCGCGATTTGGGTCGCTTCCATCCAGGCACTGATTTTGTCGGCCTTCTTGATCTGCTTCTTGATTTGTACCGGGAGCGTTGCGGGCAGGCCAAAGCGGATGTGCACCGCAGCAGCCAGCCTGTCATCCAAGGCGCCATAACCCGGTCCCACGGCAGCCTTGACCGGCGAAATCATGTCGCCGATCACGTATTCAGGCGCATCATGCAGAAGCGCGGCCAACCGCCACTTTGGCGGCGCTTTGGGGGCAATCCGGCCAAAAAGCGTCTCTACCAAAAGGGAATGCTCTGCAACAGAATAGGCGTGGTCGCCTCTGGTCTGGCCGTTCCAGCGCGCAACGAAAGCAAGACCATGCGCGATGTCTTCAATCTCCACATCCACCGGCGTGGGGTCCAGAAGGTCCAGCCTGCGCCCTGAAAGCATGCGCTGCCATGCGCGTTTAGGTGTTGCCATGATGTTACGGTCCGTTTTCGCGTCACGATTTCGCCATAATTCAGGAGCACTATAAAACGCATCTGATCACAAGCTGCCACAGGTTATTGACGGGCTGTGTTTTGTAAACAGGCTCTGTGATCACGATGTGTACCATGGGGGAAGGCGCGTCCTTTTCCATATGGTCGCCTTCTCCAATGTCAGAAGCGAAAACGAAAGGATCTTGCTGTGTTCAAGTATCTCATCTTCGCCTGCCTGACCCTTGGACTGGCAGGTATCCCACCGCCGGCTGCGGCTGCAAACTGCGGTCCGCGAGACGCGGTCATCGAAAGTCTAAAGTCAAAATACGCGGAGCATTTCACCGCAGGCGGGCTGCAAAAAACGCGCGCTGCGCAATCGATAATGGAAATCTGGTCGTCCCCTGATACCGGAACTTTCACGGTGCTGCTGACCAGCCCGAACGGTATCAGCTGCGTTGTTGCGGCAGGCACGGATTTCTTTGAAGGTCCGGAAGTTTCACCCGTGGATGGAACGGCTAGCTAGACCTTCGGACAGGTCGGAACGGGCCTTGCGGCGTTAACCTTTCGCGCGCATTCGGGCCGATGCGAGCTAACGCATTGTCTCAGGACAGTCACGGTGCTATCTGCGCTTGAAATCGCACGGATAGGATATGCACCCGATGGCCAACGACTATATCGTAAAAGACATCTCTCTCGCAGACTATGGGCGCAAGGAGCTCAATATCGCCGAGACCGAAATGCCGGGCTTGATGGCGCTGCGGGAAGAATACGGCGACAGCAAACCGCTGAATGGCGCGCGAATCGTTGGATCGCTGCACATGACGATCCAGACGGCTGTTCTGATCGAAACGCTGGTGGCACTGGGTGCCGATGTGCGTTGGGCGTCGTGCAACATCTTTTCAACACAGGATCATGCGGCCGCGGCCATCGCCGCTGGCGGAACACCGGTCTTTGCCATCAAGGGTCAGTCGCTGGAAGAGCATTGGGATTACCTCGACAAGTCATTCATGTTCGAGGACGGGCCCAACATGATCCTCGACGATGGCGGCGATGCGACGCTCTACGTCCTGATGGGGGCACGCGCAGAGGCGGGCGAAGATATCATTCCTGTCCCGACTTCCGAAGAAGAAGCCGTGATCAAGGAGCAGATCAAAAAACGCATGGAAGCCTCACCGGGCTGGTTCACAAGGATGCGGGACCAGATCAAAGGCGTTTCCGAGGAAACGACAACCGGCGTGCACAGGCTTTATGATCTGGTGAAACAGGGACAACTGCCTTTCCCTGCGATTAACGTGAATGATTCCGTCACCAAGTCGAAGTTCGACAACAAATACGGCTGCAAGGAATCGCTTGTGGATGGCATCCGTCGCGCCACGGACACGATGATGGCCGGTAAAGTGGCTGTTGTTATGGGCTATGGCGATGTGGGTAAAGGGTCAGCCGCATCCCTGCGGGGTGCCGGTGCCCGTGTGAAAGTGACCGAAGTGGACCCGATCTGCGCGTTGCAGGCCGCCATGGACGGTTTCGAGGTTGTGCTGCTCGAAGATGTCGTCGACAGCGCGGACATCTTCATCACAACCACAGGCAACAAGGACGTGATCCGCATCGAGCACATGCGCGAGATGAAGGACATGGCGATTGTCGGAAATATCGGCCACTTCGATAATGAGATTCAGGTGGCAGCGCTCAAGAACCACAAGTGGACAAACATCAAGGAACAGGTGGACATGATCGAGATGCCGAACGGCAATCGTCTGATCCTGCTGTCCGAAGGGCGTCTGCTGAACCTGGGCAACGCAACCGGGCACCCATCCTTCGTGATGTCCGCCTCCTTCACCAACCAAGTGCTGGCGCAGATCGAACTGTGGACGAAGGGCGATGAGTATAAGAACGACGTCTACATCCTGCCAAAACATCTGGACGAGAAAGTTGCCCGCCTTCACCTTGGTCGCATCGGTGTTAAGCTGACGCAGCTCGATAAGGATCAGGCGGCCTATATCGGTGTGGCACCGGAAGGGCCCTTCAAACCCGAACACTACCGTTACTGATGATCTGCTGAATAAGAAGGAAAAAGCCCGAGACAGTCTCTGTTTCGGGCTTTTTCTGTTTATGCCTGCGGGATGCGCAGGACCTGACCGGGGTAGATCTTGTCGGGGTCACTTAGCATCGGCGTGTTGGCCTCGAAAATCTCTTTGTACCGGTTGCCGTCACCAAGCGTCTTGGAGGAGATTGCCCAGAGCGTGTCACCTTTTTCGACCGTGTGGAACACCGGATCAGCTTCTGTGTCAGCTTCTACCGCCGCGACCCCCTCGACGTTGCCGACGGCCAGAATGATCTTTTCCCGTTCCTCGACAGACAAGGCGCCTCCGGACACGGTGACCTTGTCCCCGTCGACCTTGATGTCGGCCCCTTTTGCATCAAGCCCGATGTTCTCAAGTTCTTGCGTCAACGCTGCTTCTGTCGGGGCCTCGCCCGCTTCGGCACCACCGACAAGAGATGACCCCGCTGATTTGATAAAATTCCAAAGTCCCATCCTACGCTCCTGATAAGTAGATGATCCACGGATGCTATGTCTTCGGCAGGTATCATCCTAGGGGAAACTCGGCGCATTATTTCCCTTTGTTATCGTGTGATTTCTTGACTAGTCTTTCCGCAATGTCCGGCGAGGGGACAGACGACAGGGATTTCCTCGGTAATAAATTGGGAGTGTAAAGTGGGAAAAAGAGACGATTTGATCGCGCAATATGCGGATGATCTGAAAAACAAATGTGGCATGACGCCCGATATGGACTTGCTGACGAAGGTGACCATTGGTTGCGGTCCGGCAATCTACGATGCGGATGCGTCGACCGTTGCAGGCAGTCAGGCCGGGGAAATCGAGACGGTCAAAAACAACTTTTTGATGAAGAAACTGGGCTTGTCCGACGGACCGGAATTGGATGCGGCGATCAGCAAAGTGATCCAGACGTACGGCCAATCCGAGCGCAACAAGTACCGCGCCGTGATTTATTACATGCTGACCAAGCATTTCGGCAAAGAAGCTGTCTACGGCTGAGCCGTGTTGAAATTCAGTGGGGAAGCGCCTCTTTGTTAAAGAGGCGTTTCTTTTTTGTACTGCTTTTAAACTATTGAAGAATTGCGATTTTTCGCGCGTTGCGCTATTGCTGTTTCATCCGGCCAGTATGGCCAGGACCAGATTCAAACACGTGTGGTGGGTTAGAGTGCACGTGGGGTGAAGAAGGGTTCTGGCGCTGTGCCAGAACCCTTCTTTATTGACGGCACGCGTGATTGCTAAAACAGCGTCAAAACGATGCCGATGACCATACATCCAAAGGTCGCATATCCCCCGTCGATCAGGATCAGGCTGCGCGGTCGTGCGCCAAAGCTGTAGAATGTTGCAATCCATGGGCTGACCAGAAACAGGCCGATGCCAAGGCCGGACACAAGGCCCTTGTCAACCGTGTCGATGCCGCTGAGAACAAACATATGCCGCATCATTCCGGCCACGAGGATCGCACCCAAAAGGCTTGTGATGTAAGGCACAGGGTCTGATCGATTGGCCGGTGCACCGCTTTCATCCAGCGGCACACCCGATGCGGCCATCCAACGATTTGCAAGCAAAGTGTACCAGACTGCGCCAAATATAAATCCTGCGACACCGGCAATGGCGACACTGATGTATTCCATGGAAATCTCCCTCGTTCATGCGGGCAGAGTGCCACCAGAGGCCTGATCCGGCTAGCCCGAAATGCCCGCCATCTCGCACACAATGGCCCATTCCTCCTCTGTCACCGGCTGCACCGACAGGCGAGAGTTCCGGACGAGAACCATCTCTGACAAGGCCTCGACCTGCTTGATGTCATCCAGCGTAACCGGCGTTTTGACAGACTTTATCGCTTTGATATCAACGCATTCCCAGCGTTCATCATCTGTTGTGCTGTCAGGGTGCGCTTTGGCAATGACCTCTACAATCCCGACCACGGCACGCTCTTTCTGAGAATGGTAGAAGAAACCGCGATCACCAAGCGCCATCTGCCGCATGAAGTTGCGCGCCTGATAGTTTCGCACGCCATCCCATTCTTCCCCCATGTCGCCCTTCGCGACCTGATCGTCCCAGCTCCATGTCGATGGTTCGGATTTGAAAAGCCAATACGCCATCAGCCGATCACCCTGTTCCACGGGATCAATTGTACACTGTCGAACAATCCCGCCTTGCCGTAAGGGTCGTCTGCAACCCAGGCCTCTGCCGCAGCCATGTCCGGTACATCCAGAATGATCAGCGATCCGGCCATTTCGCCAGCATCATTCAGCAAGGGGCCGGCCTGCTGAACAGCGGTGCCTGTCTTCAGATAGGCGACATGTGCCGGGCGGTTTTCTTGCCGCAGGGGCAGGGCGCCGGGTTTGTCGTGGGCGATCAACGCAACAAGCATGTCATTCTTCCTTCAAAGCGCGGGACAGAAGGCTGGTCATAGCCTCCGTCACATCCAACCGTTTTTCCAAAAGACCTGCAACTGCCGAAGTGATGGGCAGATCCAGCGCCAGTTCCTGTGCCAGCGCGTTTGCCGCTTGGGCTGTCGCGGCACCTTCTACAGTGACCGAGGCGTCGAAACCTTCGCCGCGCCCGATGGACAGCCCCAGCCGGTAGTTGCGCGACTGCGCAGAGGTGCAGGTCAGAACCAGATCTCCGAAGCCCGACAACCCGGCGAGCGTGTCAGGCAAGGCACCGCGATGCAGGGCAAGTCTCTGCATCTCTGCGAAACCACGTGTCAGCAGTGCGGCCCGTGCGCTTTCACCCAAACCGGCCCCCATGACGGTGCCGCAGGCAATGGCGATGACGTTTTTCAGCGCACCGCCCAGAGAAGCGCCAATCACATCCTGACTGCGGTAAAGCCGCAGGGCAGGGGTCGACAGCAAAGCCTGCAACCTGCGGCCCAATGCGTCATCCGCACAGGCAAGCGTCAGGCCCGTTGGCAGGCCAGCCGCGATGTCGGAGGCAAAGCTGGGGCCGGTCAGCAGGGCATGAGAGGTCTCCGGCGATACCTGCACCATGATGTCAATCGGTCCAAGGCCCGTTTCCAGTTCCATGCCCTTGCAACAGGCGACAAGCACTTTGTTCTTGAAGGCGGCGCGATGCTCTTTAAGGAACTGCCGAAGCTGCTGCATCGGAACCGTCAAAAGCAACACATCGGCGGATGACGCCAGCGCCATATCGGCTGTGACAGTCACCGCGCCCGGCAGCGGACGCCCGGGCAGGCGGCGGGCGTTTTCCCCCGCCTTTTGCATTTCGGCGGCCTGATGCGGATCGCGCGACCACAGCAGGGTAGGTGCTTTCTGGCCCAGGGTGATGGCCAAAGCCGTGCCGAACGCCCCGGATCCGAGCACGGCGACGGTCATGCCTTGGCGCCTTTTTTGCCGCTGCCCAGCATTGCCGGGCTGGTTTTGTCCAACGGCCAGCGCGGGCGGGCGGTGAGGGTAAGATCGTCTGCGCGCCGATGTGGCATTTGTTCTATCGCCGCAAAGGCGATCATGGCCGCGTTATCGGTGCACAGGGACAGGGGTGGGGCAACAAAGCTGGCATCGAATTCCGCCGAAACATTCTCTAACGCGGATCGGATCGCGGTATTTGCGGCAACACCACCCGCGACGCAGAGGGTCGCGCGCGCAGGCGCTGCTTGCAGGTAAACCGAAAGCGCGCGCCGGGTTTTCTCGGCCAGAACGTCAACCACGGCCGCCTGAAACTCTGCACAGAGATCGGCGCGCAATTGGCTTGGCAACCCGCCGTGTTCGGCAACGATCCTGTCCCTCGTTCGCAAGACAGCCGTTTTCAGGCCGGAGAAGGACATATCACACCCGGCGCGGTCGAGCAGGGGTCGCGGCAATGTAAACGTGCCGTCACGCCCCGCCTGTGCAGCGCTCTCCACCGACGGACCACCGGGCTGTGGCAGACCGACAAGCCGGGCGACCTTGTCGAAGGCTTCGCCGGGCGCGTCATCGATGGTGCCCCCAAGGCGCTCAAACGCGTCCGGCCCGTGCGCGATGAGAAACTGACAATGCCCCCCCGACACCAGCAGCATCAGGTAAGGGTAGGGGATGTCGTCGGTCAATCGGGGCGTCAGGGCATGTCCGGCCAGATGGTTGACCCCGTAAAGCGGGATGCCGAGGGCCGCAGACAGCCCCTTGGCGCACATGACCCCAGACACAACACCCCCGATCAGACCGGGACCGGAGGTGACGGCGATACCATCGATCAGCGATAACGGCGTTTTCGCTTGCGTTAGAGCCTCTTCGACGCAATGGTCGAGTATCTCGGCATGGGCCCGCGCAGCGATCTCGGGGACCACACCACCGAAATCCGCGTGCAAACTGGTCTGGGTTCGCACAATTGACGACAGTATCTCGGTCTGCCCGGTTGGATCGCGGCGCACCACGGCGGCAGCCGTGTCGTCACAGCTGCTTTCCAATCCCAGAACGATCACCGATTTTGACAAGGGGAGACCCCAGTTGCATGCTTTCAAGCAGGCAGGTAACACCGTAATGGGTCGCAAACAATGCCAAGGGTTATTCATGGGCGCTACCACCATCCCATTGCTGATGACCCGGCCCGCGGGATCAAATGAGCAGTTTATCGATGGCGCCCCGCCCGAACTCATCAGTCGTTTCCGTGCTGTGTTGAGCCCGTTGATCGAGATCGTCGGGTCCCGCGTTGATCTTGAGATACCCGTGAATGACGGGGTTATTTTCACTTCCGCAAACGGTGTCAGCTTCGGCCCGTCGGGCGCAGGTCGACCGGCCTATTGCATCGGGCAGGCCACGACACGTGCAGCATCGCAGGCAGGCTGGGACAGCCAATGCGCTGGAGCAAATGCGGACGCCCTGATCCGTTTTTTGATCGACCGGAAACCCGACCGGAAACTCTGGCATCTGTCCGGCGTTTATAGCCGCGGGGCCGTGCGGGAAAAGCTTTGCGCCGCAGGGCTGACCGTTGAACGACGGGTAGTCTACGATCAGCAACACGTGCCCATGACACAAGAGGCGCGCGCCCTGCTTACAGGCCCTGATCCGGTTGTTGTGCCCCTGTTCTCGCCCCGGACGGCAGCGCATTTCGTGCGCGCATGTCCTCGTGACGCGCGCCCGTATGTTGTGGCGCTCAGTTCTGCGGTCGCAGAGCCTGTATCGACACTCGATGTCTCCTCGGTCGATGTGGCAGAACAGCCGACCGCCGAGGCAATGTGGCACGCTATTGAAAAGGTGGGCGTGCGCATCACGTTGGGTTGAGAGGATGTGTATGCCCGAGTAAGGTTCTTGGGCGGACCTTCGGGGGTAGATTCGAAAAGGTATAGGGTGTGGCGAAGTCGAAAAACCAAAAAGATCTGAGTGCTGACGATTCCGCCAAAGACGCGGCACGGAACGAAACCGACGAGAAGCTGAAGGAAGCCGCCAGCGAGATCCCGGCCGAAGAACCGCACACCACGCCCGACGAAAAAGCCGATGAACCGCCCGGCGACCCGGTCACGGAAGACAGCCGTACCGAGACCGAAGAGGTGCCGCACGAGCTCCTGGAAGCGGAGCCGGAGGCGGATATCATGAGCGACGATGCCGAAGCTCGCGCTGCGGCCGAGGCGCTGCAAGAAGAACCGTTGCACCATGACGACGCGTCAACAAACACCGACGCTGAACAACAACCTGCGTCCCCTCCGCCGGCTCAACATCAGGGCAGCATCTGGCCTGCGGTTTTTGGTGGCGTAATTGCGGCGCTATTGGGCTTTATTGCCGGGCGGGGCGATATGCTCGAAGCTTATCTGCCAGCCTCCATGCAGCGCCAGACTGTCGATCTCGCGCCTGTCGAAGCGCAAACTGCCGCGTTGGCAGAGACAGACGAGGCATTGGCAGCGCGGTTGGAGGCGGTGGAAGAGGCCGCGGCGGCCATCCCGACCACCCAGAGCGTCGCACCGGATGAGGCTTTGATGGCATCGGTGGATGCGCTCCAGTCTTCTGTGGTCCAGTTGACGACGCGGCTGGAAACCCTGGAGGCACAACCTGCGCCAGCCCCCAGCGAACCGGTCGCAGACAACAGTGAAGAAATCGCGGCTCTGCAGTCTGTATTGGCGGAATTGCAGGCCCGTCTGAGCGATGACGACGCACGCGAGAGAACCGAGGCCGAACGCGCGCTTGCCCAGGCGGCGCTGACACGCGTGGTGACGGCGGTTGACGCTGGCGAGGCATTTGAACCGGCGCTCGGGGCGTTGGAAGAGGTCGCCCCCGTCGAGGTGCCCGATGCGTTGCGGGCCGCCGCAGCGGAGGGTGTGCCGACGATGGCCGCGTTGCGCGATGGCTTCCCTGACGCTGCGCGCGCGGGTCTGTCGGCAGCGCGCGCCGACGTACCCGAGACAGATGTGCAGGGTATCGGGGGTTTCTTGCGACGGCAGTTGAATGCCCGGTCGGTGTCGCCGCGCGAAGGCTCGGACCCCGACGCGGTACTGTCCCGAGCCGAAGCGGCGCTCAAGTCGGGCGACCTTGATGCGGCCTTGGGTGAAATGGACGCACTGCCGGAGGCTGCGAAGTCAGCCATGCAGGATTGGCTGGAGGGTGCCAGAGCGCGTCAGGCCGCGCGCGCGGCAACGAAGTCTCTCTCCGACAGTCTGACAGTTAACTAAGGAATACGTTATGCTCTGGTCCCTCATAAAGATCGTCCTGTTTGTTGCCGCTGTCGCGCTGCTGGCGTTAGGGGCGGGGTTCCTGCTTGAAAGCCAGGGCGGTGTGCAGGTCACGATGATGGGCAGCGAGTATACGTTCAGCCCCATCCAGTCGGTTATCGCGGTCATCGTGCTGGTTGTTGCCGTCTGGATTCTGCTCAAGCTGCTGTCTCTGACGCTGGCGACATGGAAATTTCTGAACGGCGATGAAACAGCCCTGTCGCGATATTTCGACCGCAACCGGGAGCGCAAAGGTTTTGAGGCGCTGTCCGAAGGCATGATGGCGCTCGCAAGCGGCGAGGGACGTCTTGCCATGACAAAGGCGGCCAAGGCGGACAAGTATCTCAACAAACCCGCTCTCACCAACCTGTTGACCGCCCAGGCAGCCGAGATGGCCGGAGACCGGCACAAGGCGGAAGAAACCTACAAGAAGCTGGTGTCCGACGATGCCACGCGGTTTGTCGGCGTGCGCGGCATTCTCAAACAGAAGCTGGCGGATGGAGATACGGATACCGCGCTCAAGCTGGCGGAGCGGGCATTTGCGCTGAAGCCGAAGCACGAGGAAACGCAGGATGTGCTGTTGCGCTTGCAGGCGCAGAAAGAAGATTGGTCCGGTGCCCGCCAGACATTGAGCGCCAAGCTGAAACACGGGCATTTGCCGCGCGATGTTCACAAACGACGCGACGCGGTTCTGGCGCTGTCGGAGGCCAAGGACATCGTGTCGGATGACAGTTCGATAGACACGCAGGAAAAGGCGATCGAAGCCAACAAGCTTTCCCCTGACCTGATCCCGGCGGCGGTGATGGCCGCGCAAAGCTACATTCAGAAAAACAAGCCGCGCCTTGCGACGCGATTGCTCAAGAAAGCATGGGAGACGCATCCGCATCCCGATCTCGCGGCGGCATTTGCTGCGATCGAACCTGACGAAACCCCGGCTCAGCGGATCATACGGTTCGTTGCCTTGACGCGTACAAATCCGACAGATCCCGAGACGCGGATGCTGCTTGCCGAATTGCACATCGCCAACGAGGACTTCCCGGAAGCCCGCCGGGCCTTGGGCGATCTGGTCGAGACCGACCCCACGGCACGGTCAGTGACCCTGATGGCGGCGATCGAACGCGGCGAAGGTGCCGAAGATGCGATCGTGCGCGGTTGGTTGGCCCGCGCGCTGACGGTGTCGCGTGGACCGCAGTGGATCTGCGACAATTGTCAGCACATTCATGCGGAGTGGGCACCAATCTGCGAAAACTGCGAGAGCTTCGACACGTTGTCGTGGAAAAAACCCCCGCTGTCCGAAGTGGCAATGCCCGGCGGAGTACAGATGCTGCCCCTGATCGTCGGGACACCGAAAGCAGAGGAAAAAGCCGAAGAGCCGCCCTCGGAAGAGGGTATCGAAGATGCCGAGCTTTTGCCTGCAGATGAAATGCCTGCGCCAGAAGACGAGGCGCCCGAGGCGGTTAAGACAAGCTAGGTCTTGACCTTCCAGTTACTGGAAGCCCTATATCCCTCTTGAAACAGTCAAGAGGCCATTCACGTGTCCGCGTCAAACACCATAAAACTATCCGTCGACAAGATGACATGCGCCTCCTGCGTGGGGCGTGTGGACAGGGCGCTCGCAGCCATTCAGGGCGTGCGGCGCGTAGCGGTGAACCTGGCCACCGAAGAGGCGACCGTGGATGTTGCCAATGCACAGGTAACCGGGCAGCAACTGGCGCAGGCGGTGACCGGCGCGGGGTACCCGGCCCAGGTGATCGAAGAACGCAGCATTGTCGATCAGCAGGTAAAACAGCAGGATCGCGCCAAAGACCTGGCAAAACGCACGGCCTTCGCAGTTGTGCTTGCTTTGCCTGTTGTCGTGCTCGAAATGGGCGGCCACCTTGTGCCGGCCTTTCATCATTTCATTGACGGCACCATTGGCATGCAGACCAGTTGGGCCCTTCAGGCGGTGTTGACGACGCTGATCCTGGCCGGACCCGGCCGGCAGTTCTATGCTATCGGCCTTCCTGCTCTGATCAAACGTGCACCGGATATGAACAGCCTCGTGGCCATTGGCACCGGGGCGGCGTACTTCTTTTCGCTGTGCGTATTGCTCTTGCCAGAGGTTGTTCCCGCACAGGCCCAGGCCGTCTATTTTGAAGCCGCGGCGGTAATTGTCGTCTTCATTCTGCTGGGGCGCTGGCTGGAAGCGCGCGCCAAGGGGCATACCGGTGTCGCCATTCGGTCGTTGCTGGATCTGCAGCCCAAAACCGCGCGGCTGCAGACCACCGCAGGGCCTCAGACCGTGGCGATTGAGACATTGAAGGCCGGTGACATTGTCCTGCTGCACCCGGGCGAGCGCGTGCCTGCCGACGCGATTATCACCGAAGGGACCACCCATGTCGATGAAAGCATGATCACCGGAGAACCGATGCCCGTGGAAAAGGCAATTGGTGACGCGGTGACCGGCGGCACCGTGAACGGCTTTGGCAGTCTCACGTTACGGGTTGAGCATGCGGGATCCGACAGTGTTCTGTCCGGGATCGTCCGGATGGTTCAGGAGGCGCAGGGCGCCAAGCTGCCGATTCAGGGGCTGGTGGACCGGATTACTCTCTGGTTCGTGCCCGTCGTTCTTGCCATTGCGACGCTGACGGTGCTCTTGTGGATCCTTCTGGGCCCTGCGCCTGTCGTCTCCCACGCGCTGGTCGCGGGCGTTGCGGTCCTGATCATCGCTTGCCCCTGTGCGATGGGACTGGCCACGCCGACCTCCATCATGGTGGCGACAGGCCGTGCGGCGGAGCTTGGCGTGCTTTTTCGAAAGGGCGATGCGCTGCAAACCCTTGCCGACGTAGACCTCGTCGCATTCGACAAGACAGGCACCCTGACGGTGGGACGCCCTGAAATGACGGACCTGATTGTGCGCAGTGGAGTCGACAGGGCAACCGTTCTGACGCTGGTTGCGAGTGTCGAATCCCGTGCCGAGCATCCCGTGGCGAAAGCCATAGTCGAGGCGGCAAATCGGGATGAAGTTGTGTTGAAATCAGCATCCCACACGGTCGCCCACAGCGGCCTTGGGATCGAAGGGCGCGTCGACGGAGAAACCGTGCTGATCGGGTCCGATCGCCTGATGGCGACGCATGGGCTTGATGTGACAGGTTTCGAACACGACATGGCCGGGCTGATGGCGCAGGGGAAAACCGTGTTTTTCGCGGCAATAGACAGTGATGTCGTTGCGATGATTGCCGTCTCAGACCGGATCAAGCCAGAGGCAGCGCGGGTAATCGCCGCCCTGACGGATCTCGGTGTCGAAACAGCGATGATCACAGGCGACAAGAATACCACGGCGCAGGCTGTCGGGCGGGAGATCGGGATCACGACCGTGGTGGCCGAAGTCCTGCCGGGCGAAAAGGTGCGGGCGCTGGAAACCTTGCGCGGCACCCATGACAAGATTGCGTTCGTCGGGGACGGAATCAACGATGCGCCTGCGCTGGCGTTCTCGGACGTTGGTGTTGCAATCGGGACGGGCACGGATATCGCCATCGAGGCGGCCGATGTTGTACTGATGTCCGGCAATCTCAACGGTGTGCTGTCGGCGATGTCGACGGCCAGGGCGGCGATGCGCAATATCAAGCAAAACCTGTTCTGGGCTTTTGGCTATAACGTGGCGCTTATTCCGATTGCGGCGGGCGCGCTTTTTGCCAGTTTCGGCCTGTTGCTGTCGCCCCAGCTTGCCGCCGGCGCCATGGCGCTTTCGAGTCTGTTTGTAGTCGGCAACGCCCTGCGCCTGCGCGGGCTGAACAGGAGTAAATCATGAATATTTCCGATGTGGCCGACCGGACGGGCCTGCCGGTCAAGACCATCCGCTACTACGAAGACATTGGTCTGATCTCTCCCGCGCGCAGCGCAAATGGATACCGCAGCTTCTCGGAAAGCGATCTGCATATGCTCGCCTTTCTGGGTCGGGCCCGGTCGCTGGGATTCGGGATTGACGCGTGTCGCAGTTTGCTCAGGCTTTACAACGACAAGTCCCGCGCCAGTGCGGACGTCAAAAAGCTGGCGCAGGCCCATTTGGCGGAGATCGATCAGAAGCTGGCGGAGTTGAACCAGATGCGGGATACCCTGTCGCATCTGGTGGATACCTGCGCGGGCAATGATCGCCCCGATTGTCCGATCCTCGCGGATCTTGCGTCACAGGCTTGATGCAGGGGCCTTGACGCCAAAGACGGATGCGTCAGGTTAATCGCCATGGCCCAGATATTTGAACACACTATCAAAGTACTATTCCAGCATTGCGATCCGGCAGGCATTGTTTTCTATCCACGCTACTTCGAGATGGTCAACCAGACGGTCGAAGAATGGCACGAAGTCGGTCTGAAACACTCGTTTTCGCAAATGCATCTGGACTCCGGATATGGCGTTCCGACCGTGTCCATTGGGGCAGAGTTCACCGCACCCAGCAAAATGGGCGATGTTCTCAGCTGGTCCCTGATCGTCACGAAACTGGGGCGGACCTCTGCGCATCTTCACATAGAGGCAAGGTGCCGTGACGAACTGCGCATGACCGCAACCCCGGTTCTGGTGTCTGTCCACATGGAAACCGGACGCCCCGTGCCCTGGTCGGACGAGATCAGACACCGCATGCAGCAGTACCTCGCACCTAGCGAGTAACTTCACACATAAACATTTTAAGCTTGAAACATTTTTGCGTATCGCTACCCTTGCCCCAGATGAATCATGAATTGGGTACTGGCGATGAAGATTGCATGTCTGGGCGGTGGGCCGGCGGGGCTCTACTTTGCCATTTCCATGAAGCTGCGGAACCCGGACCATCAGGTTGTCGTGATGGAGCGCAACAAGGCGGATGACACCTTTGGCTGGGGTGTTGTGCTGTCTGACGAAACGCTGACAAATCTTGCTGCAAACGACCCCCGAAGCGCCGAGATGATCCGCGCGCATTTTGCCTATTGGGATGATATAGCCGTCATTCACGACGGACATCGCACAGTATCAACGGGCCATGGCTTTTGCGGCATCGGACGCAAGCGATTATTGCTTCTCCTGCAGGAACGCGCCCGTGAACTGGGGGTGGATTTGCAGTTTGAAACCGTGGTCGAAAGCGCGGCTGATCTGGCAAAAGACCACGATCTTGTCCTCGCATCCGACGGGTTGAACTCGCGGACTCGAATGGAGTTCGAGGATCACTTCAAACCTGACATCGACATTCGCAAATGCCAGTTCACATGGTTGGGAACGCATCAGAAGTTCGATGATGCCTTCACATTCATTTTTGAAAAAACGCAACATGGATGGGTCTGGGCGCATGCTTATCAGTTCGACCCTGATACGGCGACTTTCATCGTCGAATGCTCGCAGGAAACCTATGACAACTGGGGTTTTGCCCAGATGTCGAAGGAAGAGAGCATCGCCACCTGCGAAGGGATTTTTGCGACGTATCTTGGCGGGCATGCTTTGATGTCCAATGCCAATCACGTGCGCGGTTCTGCCTGGATCAAGTTCCCGCGGGTTCTTTGCGAAAAATGGCATCACGAGAATATCGTGTTGATGGGCGATGCTGCGGCGACGGCCCATTTCTCCATCGGGTCGGGGTCAAAGCTGGCGCTCGAATCTAGCATCGCGCTTGCGGATTACGTGACCCAGGAAGACAGTATGGAAGCGGCCTTCCGCAAATATGAGGATGAGCGCCGCGTCGAGGTTCTGAAACTGCAGTCGGCGGCGCGAAACTCTCTGGAATGGTTCGAGGAAGTCGAACGTTACCTTGATCTTGATCCCGTGCAGTTCAACTATTCACTGCTGACACGATCACAACGGATCAGCCACGAAAATCTGCGAGAGCGGGACGCAGAATGGCTTGGGTCCGCTGAAAAGTGGTTTCAGGCGCAGGCTGGTGCGAGCGACACCAACATCGTGCGCCACCCAATTTTTGCGCCATTCCAGATGCGCGACATGCGTCTGAAGAACCGGGTCGTCGTGTCGCCGATGGCGCAATACAAGGCCGTCGACGGGACCCCGACCGACTGGCACCTGATCCATTACGGCGAACGCGCCAAGGGTGGCGCGGGTCTTGTATATACCGAAATGACCTGTGTCAGTGCCGACGGGCGGATCACCCCGGGCTGTCCGGGTCTTTACAGCGACGCGCAGGAGGCGGCCTGGAAGCGCCTTGTGGATTTCGTGCACGGTGAGACGGAAGCAAAGATTTGCCTGCAACTCGGGCACGCGGGAGCCAAGGGATCCACGCAATTGGGTTGGGAAGAAATGGATGCGCCTCTGAAAGATGGCAACTGGCCGCTGATTGCAGCTTCCGATGTGCCATGGTCGCCGCGTAATGCCGTCCCACGACCGATGACCCGGAAAGACATGGACGATATCAAAGCCCTTTTTGTTGCCGCGACCGAGCGCGCCGCGCGCGCCGGGTTCGATATGATCGAACTGCATGCAGCCCATGGCTACCTTATTTCCAGCTTCATCACGCCGATGCAGAACAGGCGCACCGATGAGTACGGCGGCAGCCTTGAAAACCGCCTGCGATATCCGCTGGAGGTGTTTGACGCGATACGCGCGGCATGGCCGGCGGAACGCCCGATGTCCGTGCGGATATCGGCGAACGACTGGGTTGGTGACCTTGGGGTCACGCCCCAAGAGGCTGTCGCGATCGCCAAAGCCTTTCGCGACCACGGCGTCGATATCTGCGACGTGTCAGCCGGGCAAACCTCCATTGAGGCGCAGCCGGTTTATGGACGTATGTTCCAGACCCCGTTTTCCGACCGGATTCGTAACGAGGCCGATATGGCCACCATGGCCGTCGGCAATATCTTTGAGCCGGATCACGTCAATTCCATTCTGATGGCGGGGCGGGCGGATCTCGTGTGCCTCGCGCGGCCGCATCTGGCCGACCCCTATTGGTTGCTGCGCGCGGCGACGGATCTTGGCGACCGGACCGAGAAATGGCCTGACCCCTATATCGCGGGACGCGATCAGGCCTGGCGTCTGGCTGACAAGGAAGCGCAGATGTCCGAGGAACAAGTGTGAGCAGCCTGACGGGACACCGCGCCCTGGTTACCGGCGGCGGCACAGGGGTAGGCGCCGCCGTGGCCAAAACGCTGGCTGCCGAGGGTGTACAGGTGTGGATAACCGGGCGTCGCGCCGACCCTCTGGAGGCCCTCGCCAACACATCGAAAAACATTCATGCGGTCACCGGCGACGTCACAAACGCCGATGATTGCGCCCGGATGATTGCCACTGCCGGGACCCCTCGAATCATTGTGGCCAATGCCGGTGCGTCGACCTCAAAACCGTTCCAGAAGACCACGGCGGATGACCTGAACACCATGCTTTCGGTCAACCTTACGGGTGTTTTCAACATCTATCAGGCGGCTCTCGCTCAGATGTCAGAGGTGAACGATGGCCGCCTGATCGCCATCGCCTCTACGGCAGGACTGAAGGGTTATCCCTATGTTAGTGCCTATGTCGCGGCGAAACATGCTGTTGTCGGGCTGACCCGATCCCTGGCGCTAGAGCTTGCGCGGACATCTATTACCGTCAACGCCGTTTGCCCCGGATTTACCGAAACACCGATGCTGCGCGCTTCCGTGCAAAACATCATGACCAAGACAGGCAGAAGTCTGCAAGAGGCGGAGAAGGCGCTGTCGTCCGGCAACCCCCAACAGCGGTTTGTGCAACCCGAGGAGGTCGCGGACGCTGTCTTGTGGCTGTCCGGGGCGGGCGCATCTGCGGTCACGGGTCAATCCATTTCCATATCCGGCGGAGAAGTCATGTGACGGACACAACCAGCCTCCCCTCTGATCTCAGCAAGGATCGCCTGCGTGTCTGGCTGCGCATGCTGAAGGTAACCCGTATGATCGAGGCGGAACTGAGAGAACGCATGCGCCGGACATGGGACATCACCTTGCCGCGGTTCGACGTCATGGCCGCGCTGCGGCGGGAAGAGGCAGGCATGAAAATGAGCGATCTGTCCGGCGTGCTCAGGGTGTCGAACGGAAACGTCACCGGGATCGTCGACAGGTTGGAGGGCGACGGTCTGGTCGAGCGCCGCAGCGTCGAGGGGGATCGCCGTGCCATGCGGGTGTTGCTGACGGGCAACGGGCGCAGGATGTTCGATGAAATGGCCGCTGTTCATGAACAGTGGGTCGATGAGCTCTTGTCGCCGATCGGCGCGCAGGGGTTGAGCACCGTGCACACGCGCCTGGGACGGATCACCGATAAACTGGAGGAAAAGGATTGATGCCGGAGCACTTCAATCTGACGGTCGAGGGTACTGTCGCAATCGTGTCGCTGGATCGGCCGGACCGGAAAAACCCGCTGACCTTCGAAAGCTACGCGGCGCTGCGCGACTGGTTTCGCGATCTGAACTATGACGACAAGACAACGGCGGTTGTTTTTGCGTCGAATGGCGGCAACTTTTCCTCGGGCGGTGATGTGCATGACATCATTGGTCCGCTGGTCGACATGGATATGAAGGATCTTTTGCGCTTCACCCGCATGACCGGCGATCTGGTCAAGGCGATGTTGCAGTGTGGCAAGCCCGTCATCGCCGCTGTCGAGGGCATATGCGTTGGGGCAGGGGCCATCATCGCGATGGCCTCGGACATCAGGTTCGCAGCACCCGACGCGAAAACGGCTTTCCTGTTCACGCGGGTGGGTCTGGCCGGATGTGACATGGGCGCCTGTGCGATGCTGCCCCGTATCATAGGACAGGGGCGGGCCGCAGAGTTGCTCTATACGGGGCGGTCGATGACTGCCGGCGAGGGCGAAGCATGGGGGTTTTTCAATCGCGTGATCGCCGCGAAGGACCTGAAAGAAGAAGCGGTGAATTTCGCAATAACAGTGTCTACCGGGCCGAATTTTGCACATATGATGACAAAGACAATGCTCAATCAGGAATGGTCCATGACCTTGGATCAGGCCATCGAAGCCGAAGCGCAGGCGCAGGCGATTTGCATGCAGACGCAGGATTTCCGGCGCGCTTACGAGGCTTTCGTCGCCCGTGAAAAACCCGTGTTCGAGGGAAATTGAGCGATGCCGGATAGCTCATTCCTGTCCTGGCCATTTTTTGAGGACCGGCATCGCACGCTGGCTCGCGATCTGGATGACTGGAGCCGTGACCGGCTTGGCAGTGTGGATCACGCCGACACGGATGCGGCCTGCATATCCCTTGTGGCGATGCTGGGGGAAGCGGGATGGTTGGCCCATTCGGCCATCGACCCCGACGATCCGGGCACGCTTGATGTGCGCAGCCTTTGCCTCATCCGCGAGACGCTGGCGCGCCATGACGGGCTCGCCGACTTTGCCTTTGCCATGCAGGGGTTGGGCATGGGGGCGGTGTCGCTTTTTGGCACGCCCGAGCACCGGGAATGGCTGCACCAAACCCGGGCCGGCAGAAAGCTGTCGGCCTTTGCTTTATCGGAGCCCAGGTCAGGGTCTGACGTTGCGAATATCGAGATGTCGGCTGTTCCGGACGGCAACGGATATCGTCTGAATGGCGAAAAAACGTGGATCTCCAATGGTGGGATAGCAGACGTCTATACAGTTTTCGCCCGCACGGATGCGGCCGGAGGGTCAAAGGGGCTGTCTGCCTTTCTTGTTCCCGCCGATACGCCCGGCCTGACCGTTGCCGAACGGCTTGATGTGATGGCGCCGCATCCTCTTGCACGCCTGTCGTTTGAAGATGTGAAGCTCGATGCGCCCGCGATGATCGGCCTGCCGGGCGAAGGGTTCAAAATCGCCATGTCGGTTCTGGATGTTTTCCGGTCGACTGTTGCCGCTGCGGCCCTCGGGTTTGCGCGCCGGGCCTTGGATGCCGCCCTTGACCGGGTGCGTACCAGAGAGCTTTTTGGCGCGCCAATGTCAGAACTGCAAATGGTGCAGGGTCATATCGCGGATATGGCTGTGGATGTTGATGCTGCGGCGCTGCTGGTGTATCGCGCGGCCTGGACAAAAGACATGGGCGCACCACGGGTCAGCCGCGAGGCCGCGATGGCCAAGCTGTTTTCTACCGACCAGGCACAGCGTGTGATTGACAAGGCCGTTCAGCTGCACGGCGGAGATGGCGTGCGTGTTGGTTGCATTACCGAGACTTTATATCGTGAGATCAGGGCATTACGGATCTACGAGGGGGCATCTGACGTGCAGAAGATTGTGATTGCCCGATCGGTCATCGGGGGCGGGGCTTAACCTTTCACGTCGCTGGCAAGGTCGGAAATCATCTCGTGTACCCGGTCAGAGCTGATGATCGCGCGCCGCACCAGCCGGTCGAATTGTTTCGCGAATCCACGCACCTGGTCCGGACTGCTGACCACGAGGTACGCGTCGCCGATGTAGAGCGCGACGCGCTGTTTGCCGAAAACCGTGAAGGGCGCGGAAAAGATCTGTGTGCCATCGTACAAATGCAGCCGAAGTGCGGGGTAATTCTCGCGGCACACGCGGGCCATATAGGCCAGCTGCGCCCGGCACTCCGAAGCCTCTGCATCACGCCAAAGACCGGAGCGACCGGACAGATCCTGAAGGGTTTGCACCGGCATGGCAATTTCGACGTCCATATCCTCAAGCGATATCTGCCCCAGCACGTTTTCGACACCACCGCCCCGCGCATCGGTCACTTCGACATTCGGTTCAGGCGACAGGCTGACCATGTCCGGCAGCGTTGACGGCACATAGCGCAGTTTGAAACCCGACGCTTCACTGCGCCATCGGTCCAGAGGCGTGGAGCCATCTGCCTGCACGGCCTTTTCAATCTGGACACTCTCTGCCACTTCCTGCCGTCCTTCGGGCGCATTTTCCAGACAGAGCAGCCAGTCGACCGAAACGCCGCTGACACGGGCAATGCGACGCAGTGTTTCCGCGCGGGGTAACCGGTCGGAGTCCGGGTTGAGGAACTGGCTCAGCGCCGATCGGTCAATGCCCGTGGCTTTCAAAAACTGCCCTTTGCCTGCCGGGTGAGAGGCAAGCACCTGCGCGAGCCTTTTTTTGAAGCTGGAGGAAAGGTCACGTTTATCCATGATGTGAATTTACCGCACAGATGCGAAAACACAACAACCTAGCAAATACATGACGAAAGTAACGTATGGATCACAAATTCACGCTCTTGTGGCACCTCTGACCCTGCTGACAATGATCTACGGGGCTGCTCGCCGTCACAGCATTGAAAGGAAAGAAAAGTTGAAGGCCAGAATGTATGCTCAGCTTCGGTCGATCGAATGGCCGACGCTGGCAATAGGTGTGATGTGCTATGTGGGCTTTGCCATCGCCACCACGTGTTTTGATGTCTTGGGGGCATCGGCTGCCGGCCTGATCCTGACCTTATCATTGACGCTCTATTCCTCCTTCAGTCACGAAGTGTTGCACGGCCACCCCTTCAGGGATGCGCGGGTCAACACGGCCATGGTCTTTCCGGCGTTGGGACTGGCAATTCCTTACCCGCGGTTTCGTGACACGCATCTTGCGCACCACCATGATCCGGCCCTGACAGACCCCTATGACGACCCGGAGACGAACTTTGTCGATCCCGCTATCTGGGCAGGCTGGTGTGGCATCCGGCGCGCTCTTTACAGATGGAACAACACGCTGCTCGGTCGCATCCTTGTTGGGCCGGCGATTGGCCTGGGGACTTTCTACAAGGCGGATTTCAAGGCAATGATGTCGGGGGAGCGCAATATCATCAACGCCTACGCGTTCCACATCATGGGCCTTGTCCCGGTCGCAATCTGGTGGATCACGGTGTCGAACATGCCTCTGTGGCTCTATGTCGTCTGCGCCTATTTCAGCCATTCGATCCTCAAGATCAGGACTTTTCTGGAACACAGGGCGCATGAAAAGGCGCGGTGTCGTAGCGTGATTATCGAGGATCGTGGCCTGCTGTCGTTCCTCTTCCTGAAAAACAACCTGCATGCCGTGCACCATGCCTGCCCACGCATGCCATGGTATCAGCTGCAGGGCTATTACAACGCGCGGCGGGCGGAATTTCTGGCGCGTAATGGTGGCTACGCCTACCGGTCTTACGGGCAGATCGCCCGGTTGTTTCTCTTCAGGGCCAAGGACCCGGTGCCGCATAACCTGTGGCAAGGGCCTGCGCCCGAGCGATCTGACCCGGACCACACGTCCCCGTTGCGTATCTGAGCAATTCCAGCTTTGATGGTCACCGTGGCGTTTATCACGAAAGAGGTGACCATGACCCAGGGCGACGCACCGGTCTTGCTGGAACGATCCGATGGAATTGCGACGATTACGCTGAACTGTCCGAAAACCCTCAACGCGTTGTCCGAGGAGATGCTGGCGGCGTTGCAGTCTGCGTTGGACGAACTGGCAACGGATAAATCCACCAAAGCCGTTGTGTTGCGGGGCGCCGGTACACAGTTTTGCGCGGGGCATAACCTCAAGGAAATGACTCTGCGCCGTCGGGACGCCGATGGTGGCAAAGCATATTTCAACGCGCTTTTCGCCACATGTTCGCGGATGATGATGTCGATAGTTCGGTTGCCGCAGCCCGTGATTGCACAGGTGCAGGGCATTGCAACAGCGGCCGGCTGTCAGCTGGTTGCGAGCTGCGATCTGGCCGTCGCCGCCGACACGGCCACATTTGCGACGTCAGGCGTGAACATCGGTCTCTTTTGTTCTACGCCGATGGTTGCGCTGTCCCGTAACCTGACCCGCAAACAGGCGATGGAAATGTTGCTGTTGGGGGAATTTCAACCCGCCGCGCGTGCTGTTGAAATGGGTCTGATCAATCAGGCTGTGCCCGAGGATGAGCTGTCACACGCCGCCCGGGCGATGGCGGCCAAGATCGTGTCCAAGTCGCCGGTTGCCGTCAAAATCGGAAAGAATGCCTTCTATGAGCAATCGGAAATGGGGTTGGAAGCCGCTTATGCCTACACCGGTGCCGCCATGGCCGAAAACATGATGGCCCGGGATACAGAAGCGGGAATTCAGGCATTCATCTCAAAAAAGCCAATGCCTGAATGGTCCGGTGACTAGGCTCTAACCGGGTCAATTGTGTATCGCTGGCGGTCCGGCGTGAGCGACCGCCGCGCGGGCTGCTGCATCTGTGCACCCGGTTCACGCCGCATAGTGACCGTCACAGGGATTGGATTTCCCTAGCACCCGCTGCATTAGGAATCTCTTAACCAAAGATCAAATGACGCAGGGGAAATCCGGTGCTAGGGTGCCACCATAAGGGGAACTTTGATGGCTCAGATATTTTCGTCCGAACGCAGTGCACCACGAGACATCGCGGCGAAATCAAAAACTGATCCGGAAACAGACCCCGCCAGCGCCACGCGCGCTGTCGCAGCGGATACCGGTTTGGCCACCTTGCAGCAACGGGCGGACCAAAGCGCTGTCGTCGCACAACTTCAAAGCTGGACGGGCAGGGGCATTGCGCAGCGCACATCTACGGGCAACGACACCGCGCCGGTGGGTCAGAATTCTGGCGGCGGGCAAGGGCTGCCGGATCAATTGCGCAGTGGCATTGAAACATTGTCCGGCGCCGATATGAGCGGCGTTCACGTTCACTACAACTCGTCGGAACCTGAAAAGGTCGGTGCACATGCCTATGCACAGGGCAGCGCCATTCATCTGGGCCCTGGGCAGGAAAAGCACCTGCCGCATGAAGCCTGGCATGTGGTTCAGCAGGCGCAGGGGCGCGTAAGGCCCACGCAGCAGCTGAAGGCCACCGGCGTGCAGATCAATGATGACGCCAGTCTGGAAAAAGAAGCGGACGAGATGGGTGCCAAGGCGCTGTCGACACCGGTTCAGGCCAAAGCCGTTTCCGGTCGCGCGGGATTGATGGCAGGCACAGCATCGCGGACCGCCACCTATCAACGCCAGGCCGATGGCGCTACGTTCTGGACACCGTCGATTGGGTTGTTCCAGCTGATGTCGGCAGGGCGCGGGCAGCGGCCCTTTGCAGGCCACGAGGGTCCGATACAGTGTGCATTGGATGGCATGGCAATTGCGTCGATGTCCCCCGCAGCCTATGCGAACTGGCAGGGAACCCTGCAATGCAAGATGGCTCCGCACGGCGCGATAAGTGTCGGAAACCGCATGTTAGTGACGCAATACAAAGCGTCGAGCGATGTTCTCCAGCGGTTTCAATGGCCGTCCCTGTCGAGCAAGAAACTGGACCGCGTTAAAGGCGGACTCGTCGCGCTTGAAGGTGCCCTGACCTTCGGTGTCGCCCTTGCGGCGGGTGTCCTGTCCGGCGGCGTTGGCGCGATCCCCGCGATCATGGGAATGATCGTCGGTGGCGTGAAATTCGCGCGTGGCATCCTGATGGCGATCGAGGTCAAGCCGGAGAATAAGGGGATCAAGGCCAAGGTCGTCGACGTGATGCGCGGGCTGGAAGCGGCAGGCGCGCTGGTCGGTGCCTCGCATGTCGACGGGTTCAAGCAGTTGCCTTTGCTGGTCTTTGGTGTGGCGAAATCGCTCCGCTCCATCGCCACCTTCCTGGCCAATTGCATGGGCGAAGAGACCAATTGGCCGCTCCTGCGCAAGGGCTTGATGATGTTCGCCACCGCCGCCCACGCGGTGGAGGCGTTTGCGCTGATGATCTCGGGGCTGGATGCAAGCTCCCTGTCCGAGTTCCTCGGCGCGGGTGCAAGCGCGGTGGTGGGAGGGTCCAAGGCGTTCCGCACCGGAATACAAGCGGGCGAAGCCGCCGATGCGCCGGGCAAAAAACCCAATACCGATGCGGAGACCACCGGGCCCGCGATCGTTCCGTCGCTTGAACCGGATACAAATTCAACGGTTTCGGAATAGGCGCTGAAGTCGACTGACATGGTAATATCACCCTCGCCACATTCCTTGAAGCACGCACGGAAAAGTCTTGCCCGTTCGCAAAATTCCACCATAGGGTGAACCCGAATTACCAAGACGTGTCGTGCGCACAGCCTGCCGGAAGGGAATTTGCGTGAACAGTGTGAGCCAATTGGCGCGGCATTTCTGGTTGCCGCTCCTCCTGCTATTTCTCCTTGCAGCGTCGCCCTCACGGGCCTGCGAAGCCCCCGAAGGCGATCACGATCTTGTTGTTGCGATCCGGTCGGCAGAACCGTTTACCTACACCGGCCCGGACGGCATGCCGCGCGGTTTTGCCGTGGATTTGTGGCACTCCGTCTCGACGGATATCGACCGGACAACCGCGTTTGTTGTCTGTGACAGTATTGACGAGCAGGAAATTGGCCTGCGCGGCGGCACCATAGACGTGGTGATATCGCCGTTGACGATCACGGCGGACCGGATGCGGCGCTATGATTTCAGTCAGCAGTACCTGTCATCCGGGTTGACGCTGGCCGTCGCGCAGACCGGCGCCATTGATTTCGAGGTCGCGATCGAAACGATTGTCGAAACGGTTTTTCAGCCCACAGTGGCCCGCGCGATCATCCTGTTTTTACTGTTGAATCTTGTCACAGCTTTTTTGCTGCGGGCGTTGATGCGCAGCGTCCCGGTGGAGCTTGGAGACGGCAAAACGGCGGGTCCGGTGCGGACGTGGATGGCCTATTCACTGGAAGCGGTCGCGCGGACGTCGGGACTGAAGGGTGTGGGCGACGGGTTTGCAACCTTGCTGGGGAAGATTTTCGAGATGGTGATGGCCGTGGTCGGTACGGCCTTGTCTGCGATGATCCTGGGGGTGATCACCTCTGCCTTTGTGGGCGCCATTGGTGAAAGCCCAGCGGTTGATGCGCAGGCGCTGCCCGGCCTCAGGATCGCGACCCTGCGCTGTTCCACGGCGCAGGAGTTCCTGCGCGAGCAATATGTTGAGGCCTCTGCAAAAGTGGACGCGGGCGCGGAAAAGAAATCCCTGCTCGACAAACGCGCAGCCTGGCTGGCATGCGATGAAAACGATGATCACAGCCAAACCATGTTCACCATGGAAGATGATGGGCTTTCTGGCGGCATTGTCCTGACACGTGACTGGGACCGCGCCGTTGAACAGCTCTACACGGGCAAGGTGGATGCGGTGCTTGGTGACTGGATCGCCCTGTCTTATCTGTCCCGGCGGTCTCCCTATGACGGGCAGGTCACGGTACAGGGCAGTGTCTATAGAAACGAGCCATACGGCTGGGCAATCTCACGGGCCAATGGAAGCGACTTCCTGCGCCGCGCCATCGACAGCGCGCTGATCGTTCGGATGCGTGACACGGAATGGCGCAAGCGGATCGAAAACACCCTCGGGTCCGGGGCGATTGCGCCGAACTGATGGGCCGCCAAAGCAAAATTCCCGAGCCGGACAGTCCCGATCTCACAACCCGGTCCTACCTTTTGTATTTCGGCTCCGGACATTACGATCGCCGCTATCCCAACCCCAACATCACAACATGGCGCCGGATCCTCACACTGTTGCCCGAACAGGCGCATGTCGTTGACTTCGGCTGCGGCAACGGGCGGTACCTGCTGCGGCTCAAGAGCAAGGTAAAGCAGGCAGCCGGTTACGACATCAACCCCGTCGCGCTGGAAATGTTGTCGGAGCGTGCGAAGGAACTGGGATGGCATGACCTGAGTGTGCTGGGCCCTGATCCGACCAGTCTGGCGACCTATGTGCAGCAAAAAGGTCAGGCCGATCTGGTGCTGTGTCTCTTTGGTGTACTCGCGCATATCGAATCCCGGTCGGACCGGATTGTCGCGCTGCAACAGATGCATGACCTGCTCAAACCGACGGTCGGCCGCTTGCTGATATCTGTTCCGAACAAGGCGCGCCGGTTTCTTGCCGAACAGAAACAGGCGGGCTCCGGGGCGGCGGGGCTGATCCGGTACACGCGGACGATGGACGGCACGCGGGTGACCCTGCCCTACCAGCTTTTTGATCCGGCGCGGTTGACCGCCGAGCTTGCCGAGGCAGGATTCCAGATTGCGATGATCCGTGCCGAAAGTGTGCTGCCGGAGAGCCTTCTGACCACCTATGCGCCGCTGCGCTGGATCGACAGTATCCTGACGCGCATGTGTCCCGCGTCGCTGGGTTACGGGCTGATCGCGGTGGCCGTACCATGATCCGGTTTCTGACCGTTGTCCTGATCATCTGCGCCTTTGTCGCGGGCCCGATACTGGCTCAACCAACTCTGAAATCCGTCGCGCTGCCGGACCAGACCAACGGGCGGCTGGAACACATCCTGCGACGCGGCGCGCTGATAGTTGGCGTAAAAACCGACTATCCGCCCTGGGGTATGCTGGACGCGCAGGGCAGGATCATCGGGCTGGAACCTGATTTGGCCCGCGCGCTGGCCGACCGGATGGGCGTTGACCTGGAACTGGTTGCGGTCACGGCATCGAACCGTCTATCGCGGGTCAATCAGGGTGTCGTGGATGTTGTCATCGCGACGATGGGCGACACAGTCACCCGGCGGGGTCAGGCTGGTCTGCTGGAGCCGAGCTACTACTCCAGCGGCGTTGTCGCCTACGGGCCAATCGACCGCAATTACCAGAGCTGGGAGGAACTGCGCGGCCTGCCTGTCTGCATGACCCAAGGCTCCTATTACAACCGCACGCTCGAAGAAACATACGGCGTGGATGGCAAATATTTTCCGGCCAACCGCGAGGCCAAGATGGCACTGTCGTTCGGGCGCTGCGTCGGGTGGGCCTTTGACGACACGGCGCTGGTGCAGCGGGTGCTGGCCAATCCCGAAACCAACTACAGCGTCATGGAGGACCGTATCCTTGTCACCCCATGGGCCATCGGCGTTGCCATCGGAGAACGCGACGCTCCGCTCGGGCGGTTTGTGTCCGATATGATCGGTGAATGGCATGCAACCGGGTATCTGCTGGCGCTGGAGCGCAAGTGGAACATCGGCGAAAGCGCCTATCTTCAGGCGTTGAATGCCGCCTGGTCGCAAACCGGACCGGAGGGCACACCGTCCTATTGCAACATGCGGCAAGGGGCGTTGCCGCCCGATTGCCTTGGCGCGCCGCCTTTTCCGCCTGTTGCCGAAACCGGGGCTCCACCGCCGTGGGTGGCGGATCTTGAGGACGCGACGGGGGTGGACCTCACTGTCTTTTACGATGCTTACAGCCGGGGGCGTCTGATCCGCGGGCTGGGCCTGACGTTGACCCTGTCCGCCGTGGCGATCATCGGAGCGCTGGTGGTCGGCCTGGGGTTGGGAGTGATGGACGCGTCGTTGCGCGGGCGGGGCCTGTGGGCGCGTATGCTGTTACTGCCGCAGAAGGCACTGGTCACCCTGGCCCGGATGACGCCCCCCATTTTGCAGATGTACATCGTCTTTTTCGGATTGGGGGGCGTGCTGTCGCAGTCTTCGCTGATCACGCCCGGTGCATTTACGACCGCCGCCCTCATCCTGTCGCTCTATGCAGGCTCTACCAATGCGGTGCTGATCGCCCACGCGCTGGAGCAGGAGCGCAGGCTAAATCCTGAAAAAGGGGTCTGGACTTTGCTGCCCGGCGCCTTCCAACGGGCATTCGACGGTCTGGTGGCGGCCTGCGTCAACATCGTGAAAGCCGCTGGCATGGCAAGCGCAATCGCACTGGCGGAGCTGGTCTCAACCGTCAACCTGATCGTGTCGGAAGGTGGTGATGTCAGCACCTTCATGAACGGGCTTCTGGTATTCTACTTCTTGCTGGTGCTGGGTGTCCTGTGGCTGTTTCGCCGTGCCCGTCGCTGGGTGGTGGGAACCGGGCCATGATCGAAGTGCTATATGATCACACCGGCTATCTAGCCCGCGGGTTTGCCACCAACCTGCTGATCTCGATCCTGTCGATGGGGTTTGGCACCGTTCTTGGCACTGTACTGGGCTGGTTGCGCGCCAGACGGGTGTCAGGGCTGGGGCCATTGTCGCATTTTGGCACGAATGTCTGCCGTAACGTGCCGAGTTTCGTGTTGCTGTTCTACATGGCGTCGATGATCCCCAGCGAAGTGGAATTCGGTGGCACGATTATGGCGGTGCCGCTGTGGATCAAGGCGACCCTCGCGCTGACCTTTCCGGTGATCGGATTCACCTCGGACCAGTCGAAAGGCTTCTTCGAACAGCGGCGTGCGGGGGTTAGCGGTGCCGGCGAAATCTTTACCATTGCCTGGCTTCAGTACTTCTTGATCATCATCATGGCGTCCGCCACGGCGTCGGTCATTGGTGCGGATGAAATCGTTGGGCGCGCGAATATCGTGATTTCCCAAAACGAGAGCGCGCAATTCCTGTTGGTCACCTATCTTTATGTTTCGCTTTGGTTTTTAGTGACCGGTCTGATCTTGTCTGGAATTGTTAAAGGACTGACCCGGGCGCGTTAACCTTCCGTTAGGGAAAGGAAGCTTGCTTTTCTACAACTCCCGGTTACGGTGAGGCAAACCTATGGTTGAAGTAAACCATGTCGGTACCCGTTAATACAATCCGGTGGTGGGCTCTAAATACTCGATGATCGACCAGGCACTCCAACTTGTACGTGATCGATTGAACGATCACCTCAGGACACACTTTTCAGTGCCCGAAGATCTGGTCAGCCTGTCGCCCCTTGCCGACGCCGAGGGAAAGCTGGCGCAGCCGGCGCGCAACCGACTGGTGGTTTTCCTCACCAATATTGCTCACGATGCGGTGCCGCGGTCCCGTCGCGATGGCATTGTCGGGCAGCTGAACCAGGCACCGCCATTGCATATGGATGTCTATTTCATGGTGGCATCCGGCCATGACGCGGATTTGTACGGAGAAGGGCTGAAGCTGATTTCGGCCGCGTTGATGTTCTTTCAGTCGCGCCCCGTCTTCACGCCGCAGAACACACCAGAGATGCCACTTGGCCTGTCGCAGCTGACCGTCGAGGTCAGTAATCTCAAGGTCGACGAAATCGCGCAGGTCTGGGCCAATCTCGGCGGGCGCTACACGCCGTCGATCATGTTCAAGATGCGCTCGGTCCTGATTGATGCAGGCGCTGTTACCAGCGTGGTACCGCAGATCACGGCACCCTCCCAGCGTACCGAGCCGGAATCTGTTTGATGGGGTATTCCGAAATACTGCGCCTTACGCTGGCGCATGCCTATTTCGGAAACGATGTGCCGCCGCTGACCGTTGCCCCTGCCGATACGCGTGATTTCGACGTCGCGGGATGCCTTTTGCGTCAGAGGGGCGCTGTGACAATCGTCCTGGTCGATGACGCGATGGAAGAGCGACCTGCCGGGATCACCCTGACGCTGGGCGCGCGCACGCCGCAGGTGATCGAGGTTACCGAAGGGGCGGTATGGGGTGCGCCGATATCGCTGTCGGTGCCGCTGGACGTGGATACCGTGCGGCTGAGTGATGTCGATGCGCCGGAAACGCCGCAGGACACGCTTCGCCTTGAAGCTGTTCTCGCCACATTGCAGATTGCCGTGCCGCCGGAGGGCCAGCGGGAGGTCACGCTGTCGCTGACCGCGAAAGAATCCTTTTGGGCATACCATCTGACAGGCCAGACCAGCCTGGACGGACTGGAAGTCATTGACAGTGAAGGCGACGTGACTTTCGAGGATCTGGGCCTCGCAGACCTGCCCGACGGACGTCCGGTGCGGGTGATCCGCTCCACCCGGGCTGTTGCGGCGCGCGCGCGTCCCAGCCAACGGTTTGCCTTGCAGAAGGCAGGCCCGTTCGGCCCGGAAACTCTGATCGCCGTCCTGCCCGGCGCCGCCCCCCCGTTCAAACCCATTCAAGAAGCTGGCGCGCCGATGCGTCTGCAATCCGATATTTTCGTCACGCTTTGGTAAAGGAGAGCTGAAAATGGCTATGAAGACCCCCGGTGTATATGTCGTAGAAAAGAGTGCGTTTCCCAACTCTGTCGTTCAGGTGGCAACTGCGGTACCGGCCTTTATCGGCTATACCGAAACAGCGATGAACGGGAATGTCTCGCTGGCGGGCACACCGTGGCGGATCACGTCGATGTCGGAGTTTCACAGCTATTTTGGCGGCGCGCCGGAACCGGTTTTCGAAATCAAGCCCTTCGCCGAATTTGACGGCGTCTCGCCGCTTTCTGCAGATGGTGCGGACAAGAAACCCACGATGCCCCGGGCCGTTTTCACGACCGTCGGGCCACGCGGGGCGGAGAAATTCGAACTGGTCCAGAAGAACGCGGCCTTTGCGCTTTACGGGGCGATGCGGTTGTTCTTCCAGAACGGCGGCGGTGCCTGCTACGTCACCTCGATCGGGTCGTATGAAGACGAGATCGACGCCGACGCGATGCTGACCGCGATCACCCGGCTGAAGAAAGAGCCTGAGCCGACGATGGTGGTGATACCCGAGACCACGCGGCTGGTCCGCCAGAACGCGTTAAAGGTACAACAGGCCATGCTGAAGCATTGCGGCAACGACATGAAGAACCGCTTTGCCCTGCTGGATATGTCGGGCGGGTACCTGCCGCAGGCCGATCCGCTGGGAAACCCGGTGGCGACCTTCCGTAATGACATCGGGATCAACAACCTTGATTTTGGCGCGGCTTATTACCCGTGGCTCGACAGTTCGATCTACCAGTCGCGCGATTTCACCTTCGAGAATATCGACCCCGGCAGCCGCAAGACGCTGATCGGACTGATGCGCCGCTCGGTGGGTAAATCCGACGAGCTGCGTCAGGAGATCGAGCGGATTTCCGCGCCGACGGTGATGGGCGATTTCACCCTGTCGGTGCCGAAGGGTGGCACCATCCCGCTGACCACGACCGACATCACCGCCACCGATGACGAGAGCGACGCCGCCGGGCTGACCTATTCCGTGGAAGGCGACGAAGACGGCATGGCCGGTAAGCTGGTGAAAACCGGGACCACCGACGCGGTTGAAAGCTTCACCCAGGCGCAGCTGGAAGCGGGCGAGGTGAGCTTTATCCACGATGCCGCGAAAGGCAACGCGGGCCAGTTCGATCTGGTGGTCAGCGACGAGAACGAGATTGCCACCGATGCGCTGACCATTGCCGTCGAGGTCGTGGGCGGTCTGCTGGATGCGCCAGCCGTGGCCGCGGGCACCTCGGTGGTTGTCGATGTGCCCGCCGATCACCCCGATGGTGACAAGGCCAGCGTGAAACTGGTCGACGCCGATAGCGAAGGCGGCAAAGCAAAGGCCGTCGAAGGCGTGGGGTCGTGGAAAGTCGGCGCCGGTGGCAAGGTCACCTTTGCACCCGATCCTGCCTTCGTGGGGCCGGAAGCCTCGGTGAGCTACACCATCGAAGTGGGGGGCGTGGTGCAGCCAGCACAGCAGATCCGCATTCTGATGAATGACAGTCAGGACGGTGTTGAAGAGGGCAGCCCCTCAACGACCACCATTGACAAGACATTGCGCGCCGTCGTGCCGCTTTACACCGAAGTGATGAACGAGATCACCGGCTACATGAACTCGATGCCACCGTCCTCGGCGATGGCGGGAATCTACACGATGGTCGACAACAGCCGCGGTGTCTGGAAAGCGCCTGCGAATGTCTCACTGAACTCCGTAGTGGCGCCGATGGTGAACATCAGCCACGAGGAGCAGGAGAACCTCAACGTCTCCACCACCGGCAAGTCGATCAACGCGATCCGGCCTTTCGTGGGTGAGGGGACGCTGGTCTGGGGCGCGCGGACGCTCGACGGCAATTCGCTGGACTGGCGCTACATCAACGTGCGCCGCACCATGATCATGATCGAGGAATCGATCCGGCTCGCCTCCAAAGCCTATGTGTTCGAGCCCAACACCGCGCAGACCTGGGTCACGATCAAGTCGATGATTGAGAACTTCCTGACCTCGATCTGGAAGCAGGGGGGGCTGGCAGGCGCCGTGCCGACAGATGCATTTTCCGTACATGTCGGTCTGGGCGAGACCATGACGCCGGTGGATATTCTGGAAGGCATCTTGCGGATTACCGTGCTGGTCGCCGTGACGCGGCCTGCGGAATTCATCGAGATCACCTTCCAGCAGCAAATGCAGAAATCATAAGTTTTAGAGAGGATATTTAAACATGGCAGACGACGGTTCCGCACAAACGCAGGCGATCTGGCCGCTCCCGAAGTTTCATTTCCAGGTGAAATGGGACGACACCGAGCTCGCGTTTCAGGAGGTCTCGGGCCTCGACATCGAAACCCAGCCCATCGAATACCGGGCGGGCAACAACCCGGTGTTTTCGACGATCAAGATGCCGGGCATGCTGAAGACAGGCAATATCACCATGAAGAAAGGGGTGTTCGCCAAGGACAACGCCATCTGGGACTGGTTCGCCGAGATCAAGATGAACACCATTACCCGCAAGGCACTGACGATTTCGCTGCTGGACGAAGGTCAGAACCCCACGATGGTCTGGAAAGTGCAGAACGCCTTCCCGGTCAAGGTGACGGGCACCGACCTGAAAGCCGAAGGCAACGAGGTTGCGGTCGAAAGCATCGAGATCGCGCATGAGGGTTTTGTCATCGAGAACGCATAACCCCGCATGAGCGACTTTGATCTGCCTGTCGCCTTCCATTTCTCGGTGAGTTTCACCGGGTCCGGGCCTTCCATCTCCGACGCCGCCTTTCAGGAGGTGTCGGGGCTGGAATCCTCGATCGAGGTGGAGCCCCTGGTGGAGGGCGGCGAGAACCGATTTGTGCATCAGCTGCCCAAGCCCGCAAAACGCAACAGCATCGTGCTGAAACGTGGGCTGACCGCCTCGTCAAGTGGCCTGGTCAAATGGTGCAAGAACACGCTGGAGGGGGATTTTGCCAAGAAGATAGAACCCAAGAACCTCGTGATTTCGCTGTTGGATGAAGAGGGCGACCCGGTCGCCACATGGTCGATTGGCAATGCCTATCCGATCAAGTGGTCCGTCGGCGGGTTCGACGCAATGAAAAACGAGCTGGCCATCGAGACCATCGAACTGGCGGCCACAACACTCAAGAGGGACAAATAATGGCGATTGAAATCGGATCGCTGGTGGTGAAAGGGCATTTTGGCCCCAGCCCGCGACATCCGCAGGAAACACGTGCCGAGACGGCGCGGCAGTTGGCAGAGATGCGGCGCGACATTCTGGAAGATGTGCGCGAGATGATCGCAGATGCAACGCAACGGTCCCAGGACCGGTAAACCATGGCCAAGCTGAAAATCATCCGCTGCAAGATCCAGAATGGCCAGATCAAGGAACAGAAGGGCGCTGCAAACACCTTCGAAGCGACGATCAACCCGCAGGATTATTCCCATACCTTCGGTTTGAAGTATTCGGGCACCGGCGAAGGCAGCAGTGCTGGTGGGGCGCTGGGCAAATCCGCGCCGGTGGCGAAGTTTGCCAGTTCAGAGCCTGAAAAGCTGAATTTCAGCATCGTGCTCGATGGCACGGGCGTGGTGGCGGATGCAGCGAATGTCACCGTGGCGCAGCAGGTCGATAAACTGCGATCGATTGCCTATGATTACGATGGGGATGAGCACGAACCAACGCCGGTGAAAATCCTGTGGGGCAAGGGTCTGAAAGCATTCTATGGCCGTCTGACGTCGCTCAGTGTCGATTACAATCTGTTCCATCCCGATGGCTCCGCACTCAGGGCGAAGATCAAGCTGGATTTCGTCGAGGCAAAGACCGATGCAGAAGAAGCCCGCGAGGCCAAACGCAAGTCACCCGACATGACCCACGTGATCCGGGTTCAACAGGGCGACACCCTGCCGCTTTTGTGCCAGCGGGTCTACAAGGACGTCACCAAGTACCTCGAAATCGCCCGGATCAATGAGCTGGACAGTTTTCGTGATCTGCAACCCAACACGCTTTTGCGGTTTCCACCGATGCGATGAGGGGACCAGATGGCAGATAGTTCAACAAAGGGCGCGGACGGGCCGATCTCAGTCACCGTAAAGGTGGCTGGTTCGGCGATTTCGGATGAGTACCAGATCTACCGGGTGCAGGTAGATGCCGGGGTTGGACGCATACCCGAGGCACAGCTCGTGTTAATGACCGGTTCTGTCGCGGAAAACGAATTTCCGGCCTCCGACGGCACCGATTTCGAGATCGGCAAGGAGATATCCTTTGCGGCCGCCTACGGCAGCGGCAGTGACCAGGAGCTGTTCACAGGCGTGATCGTCTCCGTCCGCCTGCGGGTGTCGCGTGGCGCGCCAAGGCTGGAGGTGAACTGCATCGACAAGGCCGCCAAGCTGACCCATACCCGGAAATCTGCGCAGTATCTGTCCAAGAAGGACAGCGACGTGATGAGCCAGATTATTTCGGATGCCGGGCTGACGGCGGATGTGACGGCCACAACCGACACCGCGCGTGACATCGTGCGCGTAGGCTGCACCGACTGGGGTTACCTGCGCAGTATCGCAGACCGTTCGGGCCACGTATTGACCATCAGCGATGGCACGGTGACGTCGGCACCTCCCGATACCAGTGGCTCCGCTGTACTGACCATTACGCTGGGCGTCGATATGATCAGCTTTGACGCCCGTGTCGATGCGCAGACATCGCTGGGCGGGGCGGAAGCCCGGGCCTGGGATTCGACCGCTCAGGAACCGGTGTCGGAAACCGGTACGACACCGGCCATGGGAAGCTGGGGCACCTATAAACCCGGCGATCTTGCCGAGGTTCTGGGTGATCGCGAACATATGCTGGCGACTGCGCGGGAAATTCCATCGGCAGACCTGAAGATCGTGGCCGACGCCCGCACGATGCGCACCGGGCTTGCGACGATTCAGGGCTCCTGCGTGTTTCAGGGTTCCGGCAAGGCGGTGCCGGGGGTGGTGATCGAAATCTCAGGCATGGGCGATCGCTTCGGAGGCAACGCGTATATTGGTGGCGTGAGGCAGTTGATTGAAGACGGAACCTGGACGACAGAAGCGCTTTTGGGCCTGCCGGACAACTGGAACGTCGATTCGGATTTCTTTGCTGGCGAAAGTGCCGCGGGTCTGGCCGCGCCGATCCACGGGTTACAGGTCGGCAAGGTCGTTAAGCTTGATGAGGACCCCGACAGCAAGATGCGGATCAAGGTCAGCCTGCCCATGGTTGCCGATCCAGCACCCGAAGTATGGGCACGCTATGCCCAGCCCTATGCATCCAGCGAGGCAGGCATCCAGTTCATGCCGGAAATCGACGATGAGGTTCTTGTGGCTTTCCTGAACGCGGACCCCGATGCGCCGGTTGTCGTCGGGTCGCTGCATAACGCCACCGCGCCACAGGCCGCCACGGCAACCGCTGACAATTTCATCAAGGGGATCGTGACCCGCGAGGCCATGAAGCTGCAGTTCGATGAGGAGAAGAAGATCATCACGCTGGAAACGCCGGGCGGACACAAGATGACACTGGATGATGATGCCAAGACAGTGACCCTCGAAGACCTGACCGGCAACAAGCTGGAGCTGGCGGAAAGCGGGATCACCATGAGCAGTCCCGGCGATATTTCCCTGACGGCCGATGGTGCGGTGAACATCACCGCCACCGGGGATGCGAGCGTCAGCGGCATGAATGTCAATGCCGAAGCGCAGACCGGTCTGACCGTCAAGGGATCGGCGACCGCTGAAATCAGCTCGGGCGGTCAGACAACCGTCAAGGGCTCCATGGTGATGATCAACTGAGAGGAGACCGGGATGCCGCCAGCTGCCAGACTGACCGATATGCAGACCTGTCCTATGGTGACAGGCATTGTGCCACATGTCGGCGGGCCGATCATCGGCCCGGGGGAGGCCACCGTTCTGATCGGCAGCCTGCCGGCGGCGGTGGTGGGTGACAATTGCACCTGTGTCGGACCGCCCGCGACCATCGCCAAGGGTTCGGCAACGGTAATGATCGGCGGCAAGCCGGCGGCTCGTATGGGCGACACGACTGCCCATGGCGGCAGTATTGTCGTGGGCCTGCCAACCGTGATGATCGGAGGATAAGGTGGCGGATGCGGACCCTTCCTTTCTTGGACGCGGCTGGGCATTCCCGCCGTCCTTTGACGAGGTCACCGGGCAGGCCAGGCTGGTGCAGGCCGAGGATGACATTGCCGAAAGCCTGCGCATTCTGATGGAAACAAGACCGGGTGAGCGGGTGATGCACCCGACCTACGGATGCCGCCTGCACGATCTGGTGTTCGAACCGATGGACAGCGAAACCGAGGCCGAAATCGAAACAGCGATTTCGCGCGCCATCCTGTTCTTTGAGCCTCGGATCAAACTGGGTGCTGTCACGGTGGATGTGAAAGACGCGCTGGAAGGTCGCCTGAACATTACGCTCAACTACACCGTGGTAGAGACGAATGAACGGCACAACATGGTCTTTCCCTTCTACATCACCGAAGGCACGCTGATCTCCCAGACACCGGTGCCCGAAGCGTGAACCAGGCAGGTGCATATCTGCTGGTGCCGCTTTTGTCGGGCGCGTTGGTTGCCTGTGGCGCGGTGGAGGCGGTGCAGACCAGCAAGACCTTCGAGCTGTTGGGGCTGGCGCCGGACGAGCCCTGCGTGGTGACCAAACGCGAGGGGCGCCGACTGGCAGGTTCGTATCTGCGGCAGGTGTCCGCGTCGGAGGGCAGTGACGTGTTTTTCGTGACCGGTAAGACGTCGCGCAAGGGGCTGCCGCGCAACCTCAATTTCAACGACCAGACGCTGCGTCGTATCCGGCCGACCGAAGATGGCCCGCTGGAAGGGTCGCGCAGATCCGTGGCAAAACCGATCGAAGGCCTTGGGATCAAGGGCGAGTTGCCCGCCGCCTACACCATGTCCTACCGCGCGGAGCGGATCGATTACGAAGGGCCGGTCGTTGTCGGCCCCAGCCCCACCAGCTTTGAAATCCCGACAAGCGGGCGCATCGTGTATTCCGGAGACGTTCAGCTGACCCTTGCCACATCCCCCGGCGACGGGGCGACGTCTTTCAAGTCAACCAAGGCAAAGTTCACCGCGATCATTGGGTATGGATCGCAGCAGGCAAGTCTCAGGATCGATACCTCGGCGGCTGATTTTCCATTTGATGGTGTTCAGTGGACGCGGCTTGGAATTTGCGGCACGCGGGTCACCAGCTCCGGTCAGGGGCAGGTGTTGTTTGTCCAGCCAGACGGCAGTCGGCAGGTGCCTTTCCAAAGCAGCCGCGCGGTCACGCCGATTCGCGCTTTACTAGAATCATCGCAATTCGCACGCACGGACCGGCCGGGCCCACCTGATAGTTTCGGGGGGACTTTCATCGTTGCTGGCGATACCGGGACGCTGACCGGCGTGTTTATTGCGACACAACCTGAAATAGAGGGGACACCGGAACCATTATAGACCGCCACGCAGGGGTTTGCCTTGCGTTCATTCGGGGGCCGGATATTGTTACCGGGTCTCAAATTGTTCTCAAATAGTTGCGATTGTTAGTGTTTTTGTGGCCCGGGGTGGCCGCGTTTTGAAGCTTGCCAGAGGTGTGGATAGCTGCCGTGCATCGGAAATGGGACGATATCCTTGTAACGCCGGGATCGCTTTGCAGCGATCGCCTTCCGGCTGCGCTTGCGCGCCCGCGCAAGGATTTGCGCCCGGAATCGCTTGCCGAAGCCATCTGCAAGGCCGGGCAGGTTCTGCACGTCAAAGCTGCAGAGCGTTCCCGGCGCAAAACACACCAGAGCCCGTGGGCGCAGCTTTTCGCGGCGGAGCCTGCCTTTGTCTATGCTGAGCTGATCTCTTTCAATGTGCGTCGCGCCGCTTTTGAATTCGAGCGCGCGATCGAGACCGATCCGGCGGCGGCGTCCGGGCTGATTTCCCGCTTGTCGCGCCAGCTGAAAGGCTGGATCGAAAGACTGCCTGATCATCAGCCCTCGCAGTTTTCCAAGCAGGTTCAGCAACTCAATGCGGAGGCCGATCTGCAAGTACGCCTGGAAAAGCTTGCGCGTACCGGACCCGCCGGAATGATGCGGGTCGTGCAGAGCATCACGCCCGTGATCAGCCGGTCACGCGCCGATGCGCTGCAACAGGCGCGTGCACTCGTGACGGCCTACCGTTCGACCCATGCACTGTTGCGCAACGCCGTGGAAACCCTGCGTCCGCATGCCATAGTGGCCTTTGAGCAACGCATCGCGTCTGGTGATATGGAACCGGCGCTTGGGTTGCTGATCGCAGAATTGTGCACCGCCTTGTCGGTGGATGGTGTGATCAATGGTGTCACGGACCGATTTGTTCGGTTCTACTATCAGGATATCATCGGACAACATCCCGCACTTGCCTCGCCGGAGCGGGTGCTGCTGCATCTGGACTCTGGACGGCAGTCCTTGTTCCTGCCCGAGGGCACGAGGCTGTCTGCGCGCAAGGACGATAACACGGTCCAGAATTTCGCCACAGAGGCACCCGTCCACGTCAGTTCGTCGCGGCTGCAGTCAGTGGCGACATTGTCATACGAGACCGACCCGCAGATATCATTCAACGCGGAACTGGGCGGCATCACCGGATTGCAGGTGACACGTTGGACGCCCGGCATTGACCCTCCCTTGAACCAGACAGCGCAAAAAGGGGCTGAGCCCGGACTGTTTTCCATGGGTGTGCCGATGGCCGCGCGAATGGGTCTTGATATTGCGTCGCCGATGCTGGCGCTGGCGCAAGGCACGCGGCGCATTACCGTGTCACTGGTCTTGCAGCGGGCGGCAGGGCTGGCGGCGCTGCCTGCGCCTGTTGACAAAACCGGCCCGCGGTATTCCGAGGCGGCGGCACCGGAAACGGAACTGATGGTGGCGTTGCAGTCCGATCCGGCGTTGGTGCAGGTGTTTCGCCCCGGCAAGCTGGAGGATGGCGCGCGAGCCATTGCCAAGCAGGTGGAGCGGTCAGCGATGGAACGTGGTCAGACCCCCTCCCTGACCGGCGTGTATGAATACCTTGCGACCGAGATTAAAAACGCAGCGCAGTTGCGGCTGCTGCTGGGGCGGATCATCACCCTGTGCCTGATCGAGCGTATTCCATTCCCCACCGGTCCTTTCCGCAGCATTCTCAAGAACAAGATCGACACCTACGAGACGGAAATGTCCGCGCTGGCGCGTACCAAGGTCGAAACGCCCGATGCACCGGGATCAATGATCCTGGAGATCTTTGGGTCTGGTGAGGATGACACGGTTAACCTAACACCGGAGGACATGTTCCAGAAACTGCTTGGCGATGCGTTTGATATCTCGCTCAGCACTGCTGATGGCCCCATCTCGGCCTCGGTGACGCAGATCCTGCCCTCCGCCAAATCCGGTCAGGCGGGTGTGACCATCGCGCTGGCGCTGGCACCGGGAATGCCCGCGATTGCAGCGCAGGGTTCAGACGGATCGCCGACTCTGTCGCTGCGCAACGCCGCGAACCCCCGTATCTGCCCGATCTCTTTTTTCGAGCGTTACACGCTGAAATCCGTTGAGTTCGAGGTCCACGTCAGCGGCATGCGCAAGCTGCACGCCTGGTCGGACGATGGCCCGGTTGTGACCGATCAGACCTTCTTTCCCTTTGGCGCGCGCCCGCAGGACGGCGCGACCTTTCTCGTCGCCAACCCCGAATTGGCGCGCAAGCCCGTCACGCATGTCGAGGTTGATTTGACATGGGCAGAGTTGCCGGACCGGCTGGGTGGCTTCGCGGCGCATTATGCAAACTACGCCGGCAAGCCCGACGTTCCCGACCCGCTGCTGACAGTCGATTATCTCAGCGGTGATGGCTGGAAGCCCGTCAATGACGATCCTTTGCCTTTGTTTGACACGCTGCCGGTGACCGGTGAACTGACCCCGGCGCGGGTTTTTGGCGGGCGTATCAAGGGTCATTCCGTGCGGGCCACGGGCCGCCTGACGCCGGAGATGTTCGGGTCACGGCAAAACCTCAGGGCAGGGGCGGTGCGTCTGAGCCTTTCCGGCACAGCGGGAGGCTTTCATGCCGACCAATATCCGCTTGCGCTGGTCGAAGCGATGCGGCCGCGTTTGATGTCTTTCAAGGAGCGCAAGATACCACCCGCCCCCTTTGTGCCCAAGATCGACGATTTTGCGATCTCCTACACGGCGCGTTCCACGATCGAGGTGAATGCGCCGGATGCCGCCAATCCGGGCGAGACAATCGTGCAGTTCAATCCCTTTGGTCAGGTCGAGGTCTTTCCCAACAGGATGCTGCGCGAAATCGGGCTGTTTCCCTCCCGCCTCGGGTTCGGGCATCTTTTTATTCAGCTGGCGGGCGATCGGCCGACCGGCCCGGTGCCTTTGTTGTTCGATATGGCGGAAAGCGGTCATTTGCGGCTGGTGCCGCGGCCCAATCCGGTCAAGTGGTACTATCTTGCGGCGCATGGGTGGATGGAGTTGCCGGACACGGCCATCTCTTCGGATTCAACGGCGGGGCTGATGCGTTCAGGCCTTGTGATGGTTGACCTGCCGGAGGATGCGCTCAACCATTCGCCGGAAATGCCCAACGGCGGCGTATGGATCGCCGCCGTCGCGACAGAGGCCGAACTGCACGGATTCCCGGTGCTGTCAGATCTGAAAACCAACGGTGTCTGGGCGCAGTGCACGGACGGATCTTATCACGATATGATGCGCGACCGGGTCTGGACCTTCGCGCCGGCGCAACCGGGCATCGCGGCCATCACCGAGGTGCCAACCCCGGCGGATGTGCGCCCGCCGGAGCAACGTGATGCCTATGTCGCGCGGGTTGGCGAGCGGCTGCGCCACCGGAAACGCGCGATCACACCGTGGGACATCGAGCGCTTGGTGCTGGATGCCTTCCCCGAGGTCTGGATGGCAAAATGCCTGCCCGGCCTGCAGCGCATATCTCCCGATCCGGCACCGGGAAAGGCCACGCTGGTTGTCGTGCGTCAGCCGCCGCCGGAGCCGTCGGTACAGATGTTTGATGTCAGCACGCTGCAGCGTATCCGCGACTACATTGATGCGAATGCGCCGGTTTTCGCGGATCTCGAGGTCGTCAATCCGACCTTCGACCGGCTGCATGTGCGCGCCAAACTGGCATTTGATCCATATCGCGATGACGGGGCGATGGCGCAGCGCCTGCAGCGCGATCTGCGCAATTACCTGTCGGTATGGACGGCGTCTGATACGCTGGGGCGGTTTGGCTGGTCGCTGAACCTCAAGATGCTGAACGCCCATATAAATGACCTCGAATATGTTCGGGGCGTGACCGATTTTTCGGTGCTGCATCTCGCGGCGGACGATGAGGGAGCCCACGTGCTTCTCGATTCCGCGCAGGATGACTGGCGTGGCACAATTGGGTCGGTCATTCGCGGCTCACGTCCGTGGAGCCTTCCCCTGTCAGCTGCCGAACACGCGCTGACCGTCGTCGAGGCAACCCAAAAAGAAAAACCGATCCAAAGCGGGATCAGCCGACTGTCTGTCGGCGGCACGTTGATTGTCGGTCAGAGGATATCGTCGTGACAAAACAAGATCGCACCACTCTGAAATCCTTCTTCCGTGACGGGGCTTTGCCGACCGCCAAGGAATATCGCGACCTGATCGACAGCAGCGTCAATCAGGTGGAGGACGGGTTTGCCAAGACCCCCGGCGACGGGCTGCAGCTGAATTCAGTGGGAACCTCCCTGCGCGTGATGAGCCTGTACAAGGGGTTGGGGGCACCCAGCCCGTCTTGGGTGATAGAACACGGCAAGGCCGAAGGCGCGTTGCATTTGCGCCCCGAGCAAGGTCTCGTGCCGCAGGGCAGCCCCGCCGGGCAGGGCGAGCAGCCGCAAGCGCGCGGTCTGTGCCTCACACCGGACGGCCGCGCCGGGATCAATACCGATGCACCCCGCTGGCGTCTGGACGTGGATGGCGTGGCAAAAATGGATGGCCGCATCGGCGTCAGCAGCCCGGATATCCCGCATGTGCCCGCCGATGGCAAATGGCATGACATCACGTCTGATATCACCGGTTGCCAGGCTTTCGAGGTGATGGCCGGTGTCGGCGGCACACCGCGCACCGGACGGTATTCCATGTTGCATGCCGTTGCCATGAACGCCTTCCACCCGCGCAACCCCATCCTGAACTGGTTGTTCAAACGCCGCAGTATCAAGGCGCAGACGGCTGTCTACGGCAGCTATGCGGATCGGTTGAAACTGCGTTGGGTTGCCGGTGAAGGGCGCCATTTCTTCAAGCTGCAAATTCGGTCAAACGCGCGTTTTGGCAAGAATACGGTGATCCGGTATTCGCTGACACGTTTGTGGTTTGACGCGACCATGGGCGGTTCGCGTGGTGAAGACGACCGGGATGAGGGGCTGTTATGAGCACACCTGCTGCCACCGATTTCGAAAGCTTGCGGGCGCAGGCAGTGCGTTATGCTCAGGACGCCTCCGGCAATATCTGGACGGACTTCAACCTGCATGATCCCGGCGTGACCCTGTTGGAGCAGACCTGTTTTGCCCTCAGCGAAATCGGCTATCAGGCGGCGCATCCCATCCGCGATCTTCTGACCGCAGACGATGGTAAGCTGCACTACCCGGATCTGGCGCTTTACGATCCGCGACTGGTGCTGCCCGGAGATCCTGTCACTGATCTGGACCTTACGTCCTTCCTGTCCGATCTGCCGGGGGTGTCACGTGCCTGGGCGATGCCCGGGTTTGAAACCGGTCTTTATAACGCCGTGGTCATTCCCGCAGAACAGGATGATCTTGACGAAGAGGCGCTGCATGACGAGGTGGCCGCCGCTTTCGCCGCTATCCGGCCGCTTGCCACCGATCTGGACCAGATCACCATTGCCCGCCAGCGCGACACGGTGCTCAGTTGCAAGCTGCACATCACACCTACCGCCAACCCGGAACGGGTCGCCGCCCGGTTTTACTACTATGTCGCGGCGATCCTGCGGGGTCGGACCTTCCAGACGGACGACAGCCATGCCGCAACCCGCGACGACGTCTACCAGACGCCAGAACTTTTCTACCATCCGCCCGCGGAAACGACGCAGACACTGCCCGACATCGACGCACATCTCGCGCGTTTGCGGATGATCCCCGGCATCGTCGATATTGGTGCCCTGTCATTTCGTGAACTGCCTCTGCCAGAGGCGGAAACGTCCCTGAAGCATAGTTTTCCGGCGCTGGTGCTCCCCCACGCCGCCGACGAAATCGAGCTGGAACTCTGGATCGGAGACAATCGCCTGTCGCTGGACCACAACCGGATCCACGAGGAATATATCCGTGTCGCGGCGGAAAACATCGCCCGCGCTCACCATCATCTGGCAGACGCCGACTGGTCGGTGCTGAAAGACGGCAGACGCCGCAGTTTCCGCCGCGCCCATGTCGATGACATGCTACCGGCGATTTACCGGATTTACGGCGCCAATGCCCCGCAGGAGACCGCCGTGCGGGGCACTCAACCACCGATCCCGCGGCAAGATACGCATTTTTCGCAATACAGGTCGGCCATAAACACGCATCTGCAAACCATGAGCGATGCACTTGCCGCGATACCGCAGCTCTTTAACGCGGCACGGGATCTGGGTACTGGTGACGCCGCCCTGCACGAGCAGCGCATCGGTATACTCGACCTGCTGCTCGCCTTACACGGCGAGGCCATGCCGGTGATCCGTCACACGGGGTTGCATTTTTACCGCGGCGTAGCGGCGCGTCAGGATTTCGAGCTGTTCTGGCGTCTGCAGTATCTGCGCGCGCTGCCGGTGCTGAATGCTGCGCGCGGTACCGGGCCCAACGGTTCGCAGCCCGGCGGGTTCATGGCGCGCTTGGGGCTTTTGGCAGATATTTCAGTGGAAACCCAAACCCCCGTCAGTGACAGGATGACGACATTGGGATGGCGCTTGCAGGAAGACATCTCCGAGATAGCCCCAGGATTTCCGCGGCGCGATCTGCTGCTGCCGGTCAATCCTTTCGAGATGATGGTGCCACGCGACGAAAGAGCGATGCCTCTGGACGATGCCGCTTTTGATAATGCGACGCCATGGATGCAGGAGGGCGTCATGACGCCCGCATTGTTCCGGCGCGCAGCGGATCCGGACGCTTTCGCGATGACACCGGTCAGCGGCGGGCGCTGGCAGATCGTCTTTGACAGCGGACATAAAGACGCGCTTTTCGCAGTCAAGACAGCTGCTGACAAAGCCGAGGCGAGCGACTTTGTGAACCGGTTACGGGCGTCTTGGCGGGCGCTGCACCTCGATGCCGAAGTGGCCTACCTCGTCGAAGACGTTATGGTGCGCGGGTCTGATGGTCAGTTTGCGGCAAATCACGGCACCTTGGTTCTGACCGGGTGGACCGCGCGCACCTCTCTGGAAAGCTACCGCAAGTATGTTGCTGAACTGGTTCAGCAGCTTGCACCGGCGCATATCGTGATCACATTGTGCTGGCTGAACCAGTCGGACCTGGCGACGTTTGAAACGCTGCGCGCTCAGGCGCTTCGCTCCGACCCCGGGGCAACTGCGGCACTCAAAACCTTTCTGCGCGACACCGGAGCAGCAGGATGAGTGCGCAGGCCGCCCGATACGAAGATGCGCGCGCGTCCGACCGCCATGTCATAGGCGAACTTGTCGTGGATTTTGCAATTTCCGGTACCGAGGGTCCTCTGGGGACGCCGGAGACGCTTGCTCAGCAGGTCAAATCTCAACTGCTGCCGGTGGTGCCGGACGTGCTGGAGGACAGCAGCCGTGCAGGTCTTACCGCGCAAATCGAGATGCTTGAAATCGACCTTGGGCACTGGCCGGAAGACCCGAGTTGGCCGGATGTAAGGGCCACATTTCGCGACCGGCTGTCAGCGGCACTCGCACCCTATCTGCGGCAAATGCCACTGCCCCCGGGTCAGTGCCGGTCAGCGCCTGAGGAACCGCAGCTCGTCACCCGGGGCGGCAAGACAGTCGCCCAGACCCCGGTGCAAACATCCTTAGACGGCGCGGAAAGGGCCGCTCCCGGTACCGGGCAAGCGGATCAGGGGTCCGACATTCGTCAGACGCGGTTCGTGCTTTTCAGGCGGCTGCTCGCGGAACACGAAGAGGACACGTTATCGGTGTTGCGGGCCGCTTATGATGCGGCTCCGGCGGTGTTCGATACCGCCATTCAGGCCTTGCCGGATGCCGCGCATCGCCGTCACCTGGCCGCAATGGTTGCAGATGGGTCGGGCCACCCGACCCCTCCACCCGGCGTTGGGAAGCTTGCCAGCGCGCTGGCAAGGATTTTCGTCGCGGCCGGGCATGACCCCGCGATGGCCATCCGCCATGCGCACACGCTCACGGCACGCATGCTGTTGCATCCGCTGAGTACCACTCCGCACCTGTGGGAGCGGGACGGCGGTACCGCCCAATCGGCCACCGCTGCGCATGAGGAGGCTGCACCGCCTCGGACGCGGCAGACCGGGTATAGCGACCGTGACAGCGACACGCAGACCACCACGCTGTCAGACCCCGGTGCGGCGTCGCCCCGCGGCAGCGTGGACCCGGGCACAACCACACGCGGCACCCCGCCGCGCCAAGCTGTCAGCGATATCCTCAGCCTGAGTGCAGAGGAAATTCGGCGTAAGTGGACGACCTCGCGCCAGCAGGTGGCGGCAGCGCTTGCCACCTTGCACCCTAGGGCTCTGCTGACGGTGTCGCAATCGCTTGCGCCGGGGGCTGAGGCGGGCTTCCTGCATTCCATCGAAAAGCTGGGTGAAAACGCGCCCAATCCACAGGCTGCGTTGCTTTTCGTGGTACATGCGCAGTTGGACAATGCCCCGGTGGATATCGGTTTGGCACGTGCGGCGGGCGCTGCATCAGGTGAGCCTGCGCCCTTGGTATCGGCCCCGGCGGAGGGCGTCAGCGACGCAATGCCAGACGCGGGTGACGACACGCCCACCCCGGTTTCGGGAACAGGGGCCGGGACTCCGCAAAACCTTGCGCCTGCCCGGGTCGCGGCTCACCGTAGTTGGACAGACGTCCTGACTATGCTGGCCCCCGCGATTGCCCCGGCGCACCCGGCGATACAGCCGGAACGCGCCGATGCAGCAGATCAGGCGGGCCACGGCGCGGTTCAAGCGCGGACCGATACGGCTGATCCCGCGCCGACGGTTCGGGTGGAAAAGCAGCAAGGCAAGGATCTTGACCCAGGTGTTCAACTGCCCGAGTTCCGACCAAAAAAACACGCAACCCCGGACATCCCCGATCTCAACACCAATAAGGGCGCGCGTTTCGCCGATGGTCAGTCCTTGCCCGAACACCAAGCATCCCGCCGGACCGGGCAGGGCGATGACCTGACAGGCCCGGAGGCTGATGCGGTCGACAGCATGAAGGAAGTCGCGCGTTCCGACACAGTATCGTCAATGCGGTCCAACCCTGCCACAGATCAACCGCACTCGTCAGAGCCGGACACGGGATTCATTGAGCCGTCAGACGCGGATGTCGTCAGCGCACCTGAAATCCCGGGTGCTACGACCGGGCCTGAACATGGTTCGCCAGCGTCTAAGCGGGCAGATCGCCCTGAGCTGCATGGCGACGATGTCGGGGAGGACCCCGGCAAACACGCCACTGCCACTCCGGCGGTGCAGTTCTCCCATTCCAAAGGTCATTCAAGCGATCAACCGTCGCGCGGCTCCCATCACGCGGCGCACCATGGGCAGCCCACAACGCAAAAAGATGGCGCGCCTGCCGCTCCGAAATCCGGTGCAGACCCGCGCACGGAAGCTTTTGCGCCCGACGCCAAGGAAGCCGCCACTGGTAAGTCGGCAGACCCGTCTGACGCGGAACTGCCCGGGGCAGCGCACCTGGACGTTCAGAAAGCCTCGGACCGGGCGATAGTGGGCCGCGCGCAACATCCCCGCAGTGCTGCATCGGGCCAGACGCGCGCCTCGGGAAATGCAGTTTCTGACGCGGACCGGGCCGCAAGCGGTACGGTATCAAAGGCCGGTCCAACGTCCGGTGATGCGGTTTCGGATCAGGACCGCGCAGTGCAAGCAGTGCCGCACCGCGCGCCTCCGTCGTCTGAAAGTCTTTCACCGGATCATGATGCAGCGGCTAAGCGTGACACGGCGTTCACGCCGTTGGAGCCGCGCGACCCGCCAGAGGTGGGACCGCCGAGCTTTTTTGCCTCGATTAGAGACAGAACAGAAGGAAGTGACCGCACGCGCATCGCCGCCCGTCGGGAGCATCCAGAACCTGACCCGGCGCAGGGAGAGGGTAACGAGACCCGGTTTCACTCCGTCAGGGCAGGCGGTGGCAATGCGGTGTCAGACGGTAGGCAGAACCCGAAAACAACCGCGCCGGAGCAGGCATCCGCATCAAGGGGGCGCGCTGCGGCTGAAACGTCGCCCGCACCGGACCCACATCAACACCGGTCAGCGGCATCGGCAGGGGCAGTTGTTGATGCACTGGTTGAAGCGGCATTTGGTGCGTCATCCGTCGATTTCCGGAATGCTTTAAGCACGATCTGGCAGGCCCTACCCCGCGATTTTCAGGGGCCGTTCACCGCAGCGGCGCCCGATGCTGAAACCGGTGTCACATTACCGGCCGCAAAGGATGCTGACAGCGGCCTGACGCCCGAAGACAGGATATTGCTGGAATTGCTCGCGCGCAGTGGGGCGGCTGACTTGGATCTCGACCGCTTCGTCGCGGCTGCCCTGCAGGTTATCGTGCCACAAGCGGAAGATCAGCAGCAGCTTTTACGCCTGCTTATTGCCCGCATGAGCTATGCGGACGGCACTACCCCTCCGGCATTGCGATACCGCCTTGCCCATAGTCTGCAACGGGTCTTTGATGCAGAGCCGCATGCGCAGCGGCAGGATGCGGCGGCCCCGGCAACCACCTCTTCGCAGCTTCTGCTCACCCGGCATGCCGGACTCGTCTTATTCCATCCCTACTATAAGTTGCTGTTTTCACGCATGGAATTGCTGACGCCGGATAATGAGTTCCGCCCCGGTCAACTGCCCCGTGCCGCTGCGGCACTGGCCGCCTTGGCGGGCGACGTTGGTGCGGAGCGGCAGATTGATCCGCTGGAACGGGTCTTGCTGGGCGTGCCTGACGACGGTGCCATGCCGAAACCGGTCGGGCTGACACCAGAGGAGGCAGCGCTGATCGACGGATTGATCCGCTCCGTCATATCGCAATGGGCAAAGCTGGGCCAGACGTCGCCCGCTGGTCTGCAGGAGGCATTTATTCGGCGCGCCGGACATCTCCAGTTTGACGACGCAGGCGCACATCTTCGTGTGGATCCAGGCCCGTTTGACATGCTGCTGGACGGATTGCCATGGACATTGGGCCCGACCATTGCCTTGCCCTGGATGACCGTGCCCTGTCACGTACACTGGAGAGATCAGGATGGGTGAAACCGGGAAACTCATTAATCTGCACGATGGCTCTTCACCGCATGCCCATGCCATTCAGTCGGAGTTAACGTGGCTGGCACGTGTGATCGACGCACGCCTGTCGCATTTCTTTGATGCCCCGGACACGCCTTTCGTTATGCCATCTCCGCCCCAGCTGCTATCGGGCTCGGCGCTGGCACATCTTGTCGGCGACAATGAACTGAGCGACGGAGAGCGGCTTGTCATTGCCCTCGCCATCGCGCCACATGTGAACTCTGCCATCCTCGATCCATTTTTCGTCAAGAACGCGGCAATCGACAGGGCGTTTTCTCAGTTCGGTGGTCAGCATTCGGGTGCCGGAGGCTTCCAGCCAACCACAGAAACCGCCCTGTTTCTCTTGGCTGGTGCTGATACCGCCGCGCGGATCGCCGCGATGGCGATATTTGAAGCGGACCGGCCTCTGCGCCGTCGCGCCGGAATCACGCTGGGGACCGTCGGACCCGAGACGAAGGCGTTTGGAAACCTGTTGGACATTTCGGTTCATCGGCTGATCGCATTGTGCGAAGGCACGCCGCCCCGCCCCGACTTTTCGCCAAGTTTTCCCGCGCAGCGACTGCAAACCAGTCTCGACTGGTCAGATCTCGTCCTGCCCCGCGATCTGCACTATTCGCTCGGCCACATTATCGCGTGGCTGGAAAATCGCGACAGGATTCTGTCCGACTGGGGGCTGCACAAGCAATTCGGCAAGGGCTTCAAAGCGCTTTTCTACGGCCCTCCCGGCACCGGGAAAACCCTGACCGCCTCCTTGCTGGGCAAAAGGACCGGGATGGATGTCTACCGGGTCGATCTGTCGATGGTCGTGTCAAAATATATCGGCGAGACGGAAAAGAACCTCGGCCTCGTATTCGACATGGCGGCGGAACGGGAATGGATTTTGTTCTTCGACGAAGCCGATGCCCTCTTTGGCGCGCGCAGTGCCACCACCTCTTCGAACGACCGATATGCCAATCAGGAAGTTGCCTATCTGTTGCAGCGTATCGAGGACTGCGAGAGCCTCGTGATCCTCGCGACTAATTTGCGCAGTAACATCGACGATGCGTTCTTTCGACGGTTCCAGATGTCGGTCGGTTTCGTCAAACCGGATGCTTCCCAGCGAGAGCAGATCTGGAACAACGTACTGGCCGACGTACCGCTGGCCGATGATGTTGATGTCCGGCATATGGCAAGCGAGTTCGCCCTCGTCGGGGGGGCCATATCCAATGTCGCGCGCACCGCGGCCATTACCGCCTTGCGCCGCGACAGCGACACCGTCACTGCCGAAGATTTCAAACATGCCATCACCATTGAGATGCGCAAAGAAGGACGCACATCATGAAGGTCTTGAGCCGCTTTCTGACCAGATTTTGGCTGCTTGTCATTGTTGGTGCCGGGGTGCCTGCCGGAGCCATGGCAAGTTGCGCGGATTTCACCAATCTCGGTGACGCGGCAGTGGCTGACTATGACATTTCCACAGTGCAGGCAGGCTTGCGTGCAGCGCTCGAAGACAGCAATGCGCGGCTGAGCGATGGCCGCCTTGGCAGCGTGACGCGCGCGGCACTTGGCAAACTGTGCGCAAAGGTTCCGCGGCAGGGGGTCGGACCGGATGTCCCGCAAACGCTTGATCTGGCGACAGATTACGGCACGCTTTCAGGTCTGGTCGCGGAATGGCGCAGTATCGTGCTGGCACCCGGCATGATCGCGCGCTTGTCGCAATCGAATGGCGAGACGCGCATGGCTTTGCGGCTGGCGGCCGGTCCGCAGATGGCCGCCGCCGCCTTGACGGGAACCGCATCGGTCGCCGATTGCAGCGCGCTTGGCGATGCCGGGTCAATCAGCCCGGCGGCGCAGACGGCGCTTGATCTGCTGTCGGGTCCACAGCTCGGATACGCGCTGGCCGACATCTGTGCAGCACTCCCGATTACAGGCACCGGCGAGGATTTCCTGTCGGCGATGCGCCGGCTGGGGCAGATGGATCTTGCGATGGCGGGCGCGACGGACACATTGATGTCGGATGCTTTCGGTGTCTGGCTTACGCAATCGCCAGGTGACAGGCTGCCGCGTCTTCTGGGTTCAGTGCCCGCGGTTCTGGCCCTGCTTCAGGACTACGAAGATGGTAAGGCGACCGCGCCCATCGTCATCGATACTCCGGAACCGGCGCCGCTGCCGGCCTCCTGCAGCGCCAGGACGGTCGACAGCGCGACCCACTATTTCGCATTTTCGCAGGATAATCTGGATGCTCTGACGGAAAACGTCGATGTGCAGGCTGCTTTTGAAGCGGTCAAGGAGATGCAGTTTACGACCGCACAGCAATTGTGGGCAGCGCTGCAAGCCAATCTTCAGGGTGTGTTGGATCAGTGCACGCTCGACCAGATAAAGGAATTGGTTGTTGGCCCCGAGTTTCTGCCCCGCGCCTTCCTGATTGACGAGGAAGCAACCAAATCCCTCAGCTTCATTGAAGACCTTCAGGATGTCATGCCGGTGGTGGAGCCGTTTATCGGGCGCGTTGCACCGGATGAAGAGACATTGGTATCGGGTCTGAAGGCCGCCGTCACACAACAGGTTACACTGGAGATCAACGATCAGGTCGAGGTGGCGGCAACCACGCTGGCCGCCGCTGCGGAACCCGTCCCTCCCGTGCTGGACACGCGGCCGGAGGGCGTTCCCGACTATGAACTGCCGGAGTTGCCCGCCACCATCGGTGTGACGGATGCAACCGATCTGGCCATCGCGAGCACGGTTCTCAACGAAGCATTCCGCGAAGCGCTGGCCGACAGTAACTACCTGCCGGCGACCCAGCCAGAAATCCTCAAAGGGGATGTCCGACGCATTTTGCGCCCGGTTGCGCAGAAGCAGATTGATGCGGAAGTGGATGCCAAGATGGCGCTGATCGCGCCGGTCGTCATGTCCACGTGGTCTCTCACCGCGACCCTGAAGGCGCGTATCCTCAGCTTGCCCGATGTCAGCGGGGTTGTGGACGATCCGACGAACCAGGACCTGGAAACGCGGCTGAGGTCGCTTGTTGGTGTCGAATATCCCAACGCGCGATTGTTCCGGTCCGCGCTCAATGCCGTGCCGCGCGTTGACGGCAGCGATGCAACGGCGCCGCCGCTATCGGACCAGTTGGTGGCTACCGCACTGTCGCTGGCCGAGCGCGATGTTGCGGATAAATTCAAGGACCGGGCGTTCGGCCCGCTGGCAGCCCCCGATTGTGGCTGTGTCCCGAAGCGGCCGGAAACGGCGGAAGTCTATGGCTTTTATCCGTTCTGGTTCGCGCCGGTGAAAGACGCTCCGCCGCCGGCGGAAGGCGAGGATGCGCCACCCGAACCAACCCTGCAGCTTGTTGATTTCGGACTGGTCAGCCGGCTGGCATTTTATGGCATGGAACTGACCTATGCCAATCCTGACGGGGACGAGACGACGCGGAACTTGTCGTTGATACACGCTGATCGGTGGATCGAGGCGCGCCGCAGTTTCGTCAACTCCGCGCACCGGCACCGTGCCAAGGTCGATGTGGCCTTCGATCTGCGGGACTGGTCAAACTGGACCGCCAGCGAGATCAACACCGCCGCAACCGAGATCACGAGGCAGTTGCAGGCCTTTGAACGGGTGCCCACGCAGACGCTGGCCGACGTTCAGGCGGCGATCCCCACGCTTTTTGATCAGACATATCCCGATGGTGTCACGCTGGTATTCGAAGACTATGCGGGCAAAACGATGACCGATCTCAATGCGCAGAACCTGATTGATATCGTGCGCGCTGTTCATGCGAAATTGCCGCAACCGGAAAATCAGCATGTCAATATTGCGCTCGATTTCTCCCTCATCGACATTCCCGGCCAACAACCGGTGCTAAGCAACCTCAGCGATCTGCTGCTGACCGGCCGGTCGCTGGCGCAGAAACGCGCGGACGGACAGGAAGAAGGGCAGTTTTCGCGTCGTGAACAGCAGGAAACCAAGGTCGTGAACAAGATCCTTATCTTCCTTGAGCGCCCGACAACGGAGACCAAAAAGCGGTTGCGGGCGCGGATGGACCGGAGCGATTTTCGCGGCAAGGAGCGTTCGGAAATTCTGCGCAGCATCATACCCGTTGTGCCACCCAGCGGGCATGAGTTCGTCTTTCAACGACAACAGGAGGGCGACGTTACCGACGAGGAGGCGCTCAAATACTCGCAGTTCGTGGATGATGCGATCTATTTCGAGGACAATTTTTCCGGCATCGGATTCTGGCCTGTGCCGCGCTTGACCGATCCGGATATATCGACAATCAAAGCGACAATTGCACTGGATTGGAACCAGCACAATCTGCCCAAGGAACTGAACGTTATTCGCGCGCCTCTGGTTCAGGTATGTACATGGGCCTGCCCTAACAGAGCCTATATCACTCTTGCCGCAGCTGCCCTTTTTGCCTTCGTAGTGATCCTGACAATCCGGTCATTTTACAGCGGCGCGATCAACCAGCTTGCATTTCGACTGGGTGTGGTCTGGATCGGTATGGGGGCGGTGATCCTGATGCTCTTTGTGTTGGATATCTGCGATCATCAGGCATTCTGGCCAAGGATATTGATGATCTGGCTGATTGCCATTCTGGGGTTGATCATCGGTTACAACTTTGTGCAGCGGGTCAAGAACGGGCCCAAGCCTTAGCAGCGCTGCTAAGGCGACAACGTGAAGTCCGTTGCGCGAAAGTCCGGATGTCTCGGACGCCACCCGGTTGCACTGCTCAGTTTGTGCGATGCCATCTGCTGGTCCAGCATGGGCCCTTCAGCCCAGATACCGTACTCACGCCTCACTTGGGCGGCGTCGCGTTCCACACACGGTAGCGGTTTGGGCGTCAGATGTGCCAAATGTCGGGCAATCCCCCCATCGGAACGCCAGTCCGTGCGCTGGCATTGAAATGTCCCGATGCCCCGTCGCTTTCGAGCAGCAGACGGTATGCGCGGGCAAGGTCGTCGCGATGGATCAGGGGCCAGCGCACCCGCCGGGAGCCCCGGATTTCAATCTGGCGCTGATGCCTGGCTTCACGACGGAACTGCTCAAAAACCCCGCCGCCAGCATGATAGACCATCGCGGGGTGGATCACCGTTTTGCGCCGGGCGCGCCGTGGCAATGACCAGATGTCCAGATTTGTGCCGGTGGCTCCCAACACCCAAACGCGCATGGCTATGTCCTTCCCTGTTCCAGATGACGGGAAATCTGCGCCCTCAACCATGCCTGAGATCAAGACGTAAAACTCTTTGCCCCAGCCCGGTCAACGCCGCTGGCAGGTGTCCCTGACATTCAGCGTGATCGCGCAGTTGATGCGCACGGTCTGATCAAGGTTGCCGACGACGAATCCTGCCAGTTGCTGGCCCGCAAGGTGCCCGATCTCACGCGCGGGAAGACGCACCGTCGTCAGGGCGGGGGACATTTCCTCGGACCCTTTGAAATCCCCTATCCCGATGATGGACAGATCGTCCGGCACCCCAAGCCCCATATCCTGTGCACCGTAAAGCGCACCAACGGCCAGCACGTCGTTGCCGCATAGCAGCGCCGTTGGCATCTGCGGTTGGGTCAGAATGGAGGCAACGGCGTGCTTGGCCTCTGACAGGCTGTAAAGGCTCTCGGTCATCCAGCCTTCCCGCAGGGTCACACCCGCCGAGACCAAGGCCCGACACGCACCTTCGTACCGCCCGCGGGCGCGGTCATTGTCGGTGCGTGGCGGGAACATCAGGCCGATGTCGCGGTGCCCGTGGTCCAGCAGGCACTGCGCTGCCAGTTGACCGGCCAGCGCATTGTCGGCCCCGACACAGGACAGCCGCGACGCTTCGTCGTAATTCCAGATCGAAATCGCCGGGGTCTTGTTGCTGTCCAGCAGTTGGTAGGTCTCCTCGGAGTGATCCTGACCGATCAATGCTACGCCATCGACCCTGTGTTCCAGAAATTTCCGGACCGCAGCGTATTCCCGCTCCAGATCGTATCCGTGAGAGGCCACCAGGATCACGAAGCCATGCGCTTCCACCGATTGCGAGAAAGCCTGGATCAGTTCGGCAAAAATCGTGTGATCGATTGTCGGGACCACGAGGCCGATGGTGCCGCTGCGGATGCCATGCATGGTTTGCGCCGCCCGGTTGCGAATATAGCCAAGTTCGCGCACCGCCTTGTCGATCTTTTTGCGAGTCGCGGGTTTCACCTGTTCGGGATGATTAAACGTTCTCGATACGGTCGATATTGAAACTTTCGCGCGTTTGGCCACTGCAAAAATATCTGTCTTATTTTTCATATAATCAGGCACTTATTGGGTGAATTCACAGAAACTATGAAAACATTTGCAAAACTATTTTCATTGCCTACCCTGATTTGTCAACGATCTGTGGCCGGGGAGCACGCGGTGGAATTCATTTTCTATTTCGGTGACGTATTTACGCCCGTTAACTTCGGCTTGCTTTTGTTGGGGACCATCGGCGGCCTGATCCTTGGCGCAACGCCCGGCCTGTCGCCGACCATGGCCGTGGCACTGCTCATTCCATTCACGTTCCAGCTGGAAGCGGCGCAGGGTCTGATCCTGCTCGGGGCCGCCTACACGTCAACGGTCGCCGGCGGCGCGGTCTCGGCCATATTGCTGAAAATTCCCGGGGCGCCGGCGAACATTGCCACAACCCTGGACGGGCACACGATGGCGCAAAAGGGCGAAGGGGCCAAGGCGCTGCAGCTGTCCTTTCTGTCTTCTGCCGTCGGGGGGATTTTCGGAGTTCTCCTGCTGATCTTCCTGACGCCAGTGCTGGCAAAATGGGCACTGGCTTTTGGCCCCAGCCACCTTTTCTGGCTCGCGATCCTCGGGGTGACCGTGATCGGCTCACTCGACTCGCGGTCCGTCGTCAAGGGTCTCTTGTCCGGCTGCATCGGCCTGTGGCTGGCCACCATAGGATTTGACGACATCATGGGCGCGCAGCGGTTCATCTTCCACCCGGCACTCGGCGGCGGTATCAACATCATCGCGGCCCTGATCGGCCTGTTTGCGATCCCGCAGGTGATCACGATGTTCGCCAAGGGCCGTCACAATGACGGGGCCGAGGTCATTCAGGTTCGCAAACATCCCATCGGTGCCGCGCTGTCCGAACTGATGCGAAACAAGCGCGCGATGGGTATCGGCACAATCACCGGGTCGATCATCGGGTTGATCCCGGGCGTCGGCGGGCAGATCGCGGGGCTTGTGGCCTACGACCAGTCCAGGAAATTCAGCCCCGAGCGGGCAAAGTTCGGCACCGGGCATCCCGAGGGGCTTGTGGCCGCTGAATCGGCGAACAACGCGATGGTGGGTCCGTCGCTGGTGCCGTTGTTGACCCTGTCGATCCCCGGCTCACCCACGGCGGCGGTGCTGTTGGGCGGCTTGCTGATCCATGGAATTTTCCCCGGCACCGATTTGTTTGATAACCACCCGGATGTGGCCTGGACCTTCATCAACTCCATGCTGATCGGGCAGGTGTTGATGTGCCTCTTCGGACTCTACGTGGCAGGCGTGGCAGCCCGTGTCGCACAGGTGCCGCAAAGCGTGATGGCCGCTGTGGTGCTGGGGCTTGCGGTCTTCGGCAGCTACTCGGTGCAATCCAGCATGGGCGACGTCTATGTGATGGCGGCGTTGGGTGTGATGATGTATTTCCTCGAACGGTTCGGCTTCTCGGCGGCGCCGCTGGTGCTGGGTCTCATCCTTGGCCCCATTGCCGAAGCCAACTTCATCCAGGGCAGCATGATCGCGAATGCGACCGACGGGATGACACCCTATTTCCTCGGTGGCTCGCTCAATCTCTTCCTGATCGCGGTTGTCATCGCCTCAATCGCCTATTCTGCCTACATGGAACTGAGATCACGCCGTTTCACCTCCAAAGAGGAGATCATGGCATGAGCGATATCAGCCTGCCCCGCATGCAACACATCATCGGATCGGGCGTCGTCGCGGTGGTAGGGATCTGGGTGGCCGTCGTAAGCTATACGCAACAACCTTCCGAAGCCTTCCTGTTTCCGCGCCTGATCGCCACGGTTTTCGTCGTGCTCGCCCTGTGGACATTCGCAAAAGCCTGCCTTGGCTGGACCAAGGTGGGCAATGGCCTCTCGGTCCGGCAGTTCCGAAACCTCGCGCCCGGGCTGATTGTCGCCCTGATCTACGTATTCTGGGCGGCAAAGGGACTGGGCTTTTACTCCGCAACGGCCATCGCCTTTTTCATTCTGTTGAGCCTTTACGACCCGGCGCCGCACACGGCGTTCCGCTCATGGCTCAAACGCGTCATCATCACGGCCTGCTTCATGGCCGTCATGTACGGTCTCTTCGCTTCATTGCTGAAAGTTTACACACCGCGAGAGATATTTTTCTGAACCGCAAAAAGCGGCAGATCACTTTGGGAGGAACTAACATGAAAAACCTACTCGCCGGGGCAGCCATTGCCCTTATAGGCCTGACCACATCAGCCTTCGCTGACGGTCACGCCAACTACCCTGAACGTCCGATCATGATGATGGTCAGCTACGGTGCCGGCGGCGCGACGGACTTTCAGGCACGCATCGTCACCATGACTGCGGGAAACGAGGATGCGCTCGGCATGCCAATTGCGATCCTCAACAAGCCGGGCGCGGGCGGTCGGGTCGGTTGGAACTGGCTGGCCGGTCAGGCGGAGGCGGACGGCTATACCCTGGGCGCCTATAACGTTCCTCATTTCATTGCCCAGTCGATCAAGGGGGGTGTCGAATACTCTGCCGACAGTTTTGAGCCGATCGCCAACTGGGGGGCGGACCCCGCCGTGCTGGTCGTCGGCGCGGACAGCGAATTCAATACGCTTCAGGACGTTGTTGACTTTGCCAGGGCCAATCCCGGCAAGCTGACCACCTCGGGTGCGGGCCTCTTTGTCGGTCACCACATCGCGGCCCTGCAGATGGAAAAGGCGGGCGACATGAAGATGGCCTATATCCCGACCAAGGGCGGCGGCGCCGCGGCGATGAAAGCCGTGATCGCGGGCGAGGTGATGGCAGGCATTAACAACCTCTCTGATGCCTTCCGGGCGCGCGAGGCGGGCAACGTCAAAATCCTGGCTGTCGCCGATCTGGAGCGGAACGACTTTCTGCCCGACGTGCCGACGATGATGGAAAGCGGTCTCGACGTGGATAATGCCTCGGTGAACTTCCGCGGTGTGATGGTGCCCAAGGGTACGCCGCAGGGCATCATCGACAAGCTTGCCGCGACCGTTCCGACCATGTTTGAGAACAAGCGTGTTGCCGGGAAGATGAAGGCGGGGGGATCGCCTATGCATATAATGACCCGGGACGAGGTGCTGGCCATGTGGGCCAAGCGAGAAGAGACCCTGAAGGTCCTGCTGGCCGGGCTGTAAGCACCCCTTCCCCTACCCGGCTCATCGGGTGGGGGATCTACTGAAAAGGAACATCTGAAATGAACGCCCATGATGATCTTGCCGAGGTAGACGCGATTGTCGCGCGCGCGCGCGTCGCACAGCACGCCTATGAGGCGAACGGATCACAGGCCCGGTATGATCTTGCTGCCCAGGCCGCGGCCTGGGCCATCATGGAACCCTCCCGCAATCGCCACCTGGCCGAACTTGCGGTCGAGACAACCGGCCTTGGGAACGTGCCGGACAAGATCACCAAGAACCACCGCAAAACCCTTGGCCTGATGCGCGACATCGCCGGGGCAAAGACCTACGGGGTCATCAGCGATGACAATGACACGGGCATCACGGAAATCGCCCGGCCCATGGGGGTCATTGGCGCGGTGGTACCCTCCACCAATCCGGCGGCGACACCGGCGAACAACATCATCAACGCGCTCAAATGCGGGAATGCGATTGTCCTGTCGCCTTCGCCCAAAGGGGTGCCGGCCTGCGAGACCCTGCTGAACTACGTACATGCTGAGTTTGACAAGATCGGCGAGGACCATGATCTGGTGCAGATGGTACCGGGCACAGGCAGCAAGGAAAAAACCCAGCGTCTGCTGGAAACCACGGACCTGATCGTCGTCACAGGATCGCAGAACAACGTGAGGCGCGCCTATACATCCGGGACACCCGCGCTCGCTGTCGGGGCCGGCAATGTCACGGTGATCGTTGACGAAACCTGTGATCTTGCCGAAGCGGCCCGGAAAATCACGGCGTCGAAGACCTTTGACAATGCAACCTCCTGTTCGTCGGAAAACGCACTGGTCGTGGTGGATGAGGTCTATGATGCTTTCGTCGCCGACTTGGTGAAAGCAGGGGGTGCGGTAGTGGCGGATGACGCGCGCATCGTGGCCGCGCTCTGGCCTGATGGCCATCTCAACCGCGCCGTGATCGCACAGGATGCGGACAAAATGCTGCGCGCTCTCGGCGTCGAGAATGATGTCCCGGCGGGCACAGAGTTTCTGGTGGTGGAAACATCCGGCATCGGGCCGGAGCATCCGCTGTCAGGCGAGAAGCTTTCGCGGGTTGCAGCCCTTTACCGGGCAACGGACTTCTCTGACGCGGTGGCAATCGCAAGAGCCATCCTTGAACATCAGGGCGCCGGGCATTCCATCGGTCTGCACTCATCGCGTGAGGATCGTGCGCTACAGCTGGGCAGGGAAATCCCGACCTGTCGCGTGATCGTCAATCAGGCGCATTGCTTTGCGACCGGCGGGGCGTTTGACAATGGCATGCCGTTTTCGCTCTCCATGGGATGTGGATCCTGGGGTGGCAATTCGATAGACGACAATCTGCATTGGAAGCATTTTCTGCAAACCACCAAGATCGTAAGGCAAATTCCGCCGCGCGAGCCTGCGCTTGAGGATGTGTTTTCGGACTATTGGAAAGTCGCCGGTCAATGAATCTGTCGCCCGACCATCCACCCGGCGGGACGCTGCGCGACTGGATCGATCATCGCGCCCGTGGGAACGGCTTGGCCTTCGTTTTCTGGGATGACCCGGACATACTGGACTGGCAATCGCTTCGCGACCAAGCGCGCCGGATCGCCGGTGCATTGACGGCACGCGGCATTGCCAGGGGCGACAGCGTTGCCATCATGCAGCCCAATGGCCGGGACGGTGTCCTAGCCTTTTACGGCGCGGTTTATGGTGGCTTTCGGGCGACGATGATCAATCTGGCCGCAGGTCATGACGCGATTGAATACGCCCTGGCTCACAGCGAGGCGCGGGTCGCTCTGGTGCATGACAGTGTTGCCTCGCTTTACGAAGCAACCCGCCCGGCAGGCATGACAAGGGCGGACGTGACCGAAGCGGCGGGCGATGTCGCGCTGCACGATGTCGCACCCGGTGATCACGCCCTGCTCATGTATACATCCGGCACGACCGGCCGTCCGAAGGGGGTTGTTCACACGCAGTCCAGCCTGCTCGCAGGTGGATGGACACCTGCCATCGCGCATAAGCTGACCGAGGCGGATCGCGCGCTTTGCGTGCTGCCGATATGTCACATCAACGGGCTGTGCGTAACGGTGATTGGTGCGTTGGTGTCCGGCGGGTCGGTTGCCATGTGCCCGCGGTTTTCCGTCAGCGGCTTCTGGCCGCAGGTCAGTGAAATGGGCGCGACATGGTTTTCGGTCGTGCCGACGATCATCTCGCATCTTCTGCATGCCGAAGGCACGCCGGATGCGGACACGATGATCCGCCTGAGGTTTGGCCGCTCCGCGTCTGCGGCCCTCGCCCCGGACGTACAAAGCGCTTTTGAACGGCGCTTCCATGTGCCGATCATCGAGACAATGGGCCTGACGGAGACCGCGGCGCAAATTCTGTCCAATCCCCTGCCTCCGGGCACGCGCAAAATCGGATCGCCGGGTATCGCTTTTGGAAACGAAGTCGCGGTTTTCGCGCCTGATATGACGGAATGCGGGCCGGAAGCCGAAGGCGAGATTGTCGTGCGCGGACCGAACGTCATGCGCGAATACCTCAAGAACCCCGCAGCAACGCAAGCCACTTTTGCCAACGGCTGGCTTCGAACGGGAGACCTGGGCAAGAAAGATAAGGACGGCTACTTTTTCGTGACCGGCCGCCTCAAGGAGCTGATCATCAAAGGTGGCGAAAACATCGCACCACGCGAGATCGACGAAGCGCTCTATTCGCACGGGGATGTGATAGAGGCCGCAGCCTTCGCGCGCCCCTGCACGACATACGGTGAACGGGTCGAGGCAGCCGTGCGCGTGCGGGACGGATCGGGTTTGTCCAATGATGACCTTGTTGCTCTCTGCGTGGAGAAGCTGGGCGAATTCAAGGCGCCTGACCGCATCCATTTCTTGCCGGAGCTTCCCAAGGGTCCGTCAGGAAAAATCCAGCGGTTGAAGCTGCTGGCTGTTACAGAGGCGGGCTAAACCGCTCCATTCCGGTAAAGCCACCACGGCAGGTCGATCATTCGAGCAAGATCAGATCTGTGGCTTCCGGCGCAGCGCCTGCTGCCGTCAGCATGCAGTGGACCTGTCCACGATGATGCGTCTGGTGGTTGAACAGGCCGACAATACATAAGGCACGCGGCTTTTCGACCCGCTTGGAGCTACTCGCGGGATACCAGATAAGCGGCCCTGCCATGGCAGCCTTGTCCAACGTCGTTGCCCATTGCGCCAGCGCGTCATCGCACCGACGGCGCAAATCCTTGAACTCTGCCCAGTCGGAAGGGTTGACCAATGAAGGCGACAGGTACGCCTCCGGGCGCGGGTTGCCCGCTAGTCTTTCAAGCCACAGCACATCACCCCAATGGATGTGGTTCAGCGTCGCGGCTATGGACCCGAAAAATGCGCCGCGGTCCTGCCAGCGCTGCTGATCGTCAAGGGTATCGGCGGCCTTCAAAAGAGAGTTGTTCTGCCATGCGTTGTAGCGCACCATCATGCGGCAATAGTCAGGTGTAATCATGTCACCTTGTCCTTTGTTTCAGGGAAATGTTGTGCGACGTCACCATGAACGTCGTGACGTCGCGGGCTGTGCTGCGATCGTCTTCCACGATCGGATCAACCGGTCTTCCCGACACCTCTTGGAAGAGCAGGCGGGAGGTCGAGATGCTTGCAGCGCGACACATCTGTGGCAACAACCACACAGGTCATTTGCACGTGTGCATTTACAAATCAATGCGTTTCGGATCAATCTTATAAACTAACCGGATCAGGAGTTTGCGTGTCCCTCTTCTTCATCGTCGCTTTGCCGTTCTTTGGTGCTCTTCTGCCCGGTCTGATGAACTCAGCTGGCCGGTCTGCATGTGCCGGAGTAACCTTTACCGTCTCACTTGCCGCATTTTTCGGCCTGCTGACGAACCTGCCGTCCGTTCTGGCGGGCGAGATGGTGACGGCGCGGGTCGACTGGATGCCGTCTCTGGGTCTGAACTTCACATTGATGCTGGACGGATTGGGCTTCTTTTTCGCCTTTTTGATCCTCGGCATCGGTCTTCTGATCATCGCCTACGCGCGGCACTACCTGAGCCGCAGCGACAACATGGGCGAGTTTTTTACCTACCTTCTGCTCTTCCAAGGGGCGATGGTCGGGATTGTACTAAGCGATAACATCCTGCTTTTGCTGGTTTTCTGGGAGCTGACATCGCTGTCTTCGTTCCTGCTGATCGGCTACTGGAAGCATCTGCCCGAAGGCCGGCAAGGCGCAAGAATGGCGCTTGCGGTGACCGGCATGGGCGGTCTAGCCATGATTGGCGGCATGCTCATCCTGGGCCAGATCGCGGGCAGCTATGATCTCAGCGTGATCCTACAAAACCGCGATCTCATTCAGGCCGATCCCTTGTACGTACCAGCTTTGATCCTGATCCTGCTGGGGTGTTTCACAAAATCCGCTCAGTTCCCTTTCCATTTCTGGTTACCGCATGCGATGGCCGCGCCGACGCCGGTGTCCGCTTATCTGCACTCTGCCACGATGGTGAAAGCGGGGATATTCCTGATGGCGCGCATGTGGCCGGTCCTGTCAGGCACGCCCGAGTGGTTCATGATCGTGACCACTGCCGGGTTGGTCACGATGGTTCTGGGCGCCGTCATCGCGCTTTTCAAACATGATCTGAAGGCGCTACTGGCGTTCTCGACGGTCAGTCACCTTGGTCTGATCACGATGCTTTTAGGCACGGGCACGGCTTTTGGCGCCATGGCGGCGGTCTTCCACATACTGAACCACGCCACGTTCAAGGCCGCGCTTTTCATGTCTGCCGGTATCATCGATCACGAAGCCCACACCCGCGACATAAGGCGTCTGGGCGGGCTGCGCACGCTGATGCCGGTGACCTTCGTGATCGCGACCCTGGCCGCCCTGTCGATGGCCGGTATTCCGCTGCTCAACGGGTTCTTGTCCAAGGAGATGATGCTGGAGGAGACTACGCATACCGTTTCGTTTGGCGCACCCTGGCTGGTGCCGGTGATGGCGACCGTCGGGTCGCTTTTCTCAGCGGCTTATTGCTTCCGGCTGATCGGGCATGTGTTTCTTGGCCCGGTACGCGATGATTATCCCGCCCGGCCGCATGATCCCGGCGCGGGCATGTGGTTGCCTCCGGCGATCCTTGTGGTGCTGGTTGTCGTCATCGGGATCGCCCCCTTTCTTGCGGAACCTTTCGTGAAACTGGTCACGGCCTCGCTGCTGGGCATCGAGGGCGAGGTTCCCAAGGCCTACTTCAAGATCTGGCATGGTCTGGTACCGGCGCTCTTCATGTCCATCATCGCGACGGTGGGCGGATTGCTGGTGCTGGCCATATTCCATCCTGCGCTGCGTGTGTGGGAAACGACGCCGCGCCCCGAGGCGAAAGTGATCTTCGAAGCGATTGTCGAGACGGCGGCGCATCTCGCCCGCAGGCTGATCCTAGGGTTACACAACGGGGCGTTCACCCGCTATGCGGTCATCGGGTCCATCGCGATCATCGCTGCCGGGTTCCACGCCTGGAGCACGGGAACCGTGGCCGCCCCCACGCGGGCACCACAGGCGGCGGGGCCGGTACCTACCGCGGGATGGCTGATGCTGGTCGTCGCGACAGTCGGATTGGTGGTCATGCACCGCAACCGTTTCCTGTCGCTGATCCTGATTGGTATTGTCGGTCTCATGGTCTCTATCGGGTTCGTTTTCCTGAGCGCGCCGGATCTGGCGATGACCCAGTTCACGGTCGAGGTGGTGACGATCATCCTGCTGTTGCTTGCGCTGAACTTCCTGCCGAAACGCACACCGGTCGAAAGTTCGGTGCTGCGCCGGGTGCGGGATGCCGGGGTTGCCGTTGCTGGTGGTCTGGCCACCTTCGGACTGGCCTATCACTACCTGCTGCGCGGGGCGGTCACTGCGCCGATCTCGGAATTCCACCTTGCCAACTCCTACAAAGGCGGGGGCGGCACCAATGTGGTCAACGTCATCCTCGTCGATTTCCGGGGGTTTGACACCTACGGCGAAATCATCGTCTTGGGCATCGCCGCCCTGCTGATCTACGCGTTGACAGAGACCCTGCTGAACGGGCCTGTACGCGCACGTCTTCTGAACCGTGAACCCGATGAGGTTCGGGCCGGAGATATGCACCCGATGATGATGGTAGTTCTGACACGGGTCATCATGCCCGTGGTCCTGATGGTCGGGTTCTACATCTTCCTGCGCGGTCACAACGAGCCGGGTGGCGGCTTTATCGCAGGCCTCATCGTCTCTATCGCGGTGGTTATGCAATATATGGCCAGTGGGTTCGCCTGGACGTCCGCCCGGCTGAAATACCCCTATCATGGCGTCATCGGCGCGGGTGTTCTGGTTGCCGGGTTCACCGGTATCGGATCGTGGTTCGTGGGCAAACCGTTCCTGACCTCGGATTTCACCTATGTCCGCATCCCGCCGTTTGAGAAATTCGAGCTTGCAACGGCGGCCCTGTTTGACTTGGGCGTCTTCCTTTCTGTTGTCGGTGCGGTGATGCTGTCGCTTGAAAGCTTCTCACGCCTGGCCCGGCGCGCGCAAGTGCCAGACAGCGAACACCCGATGGATATCGACCCGTCGCGAGAAGATCCGGCCATCGAAGGCGCCGGGTCCATCCGGGAGGGCGTGTGATATGGAAATGCTCGTTGCATCTGCTATCGGCATCATGACCGCCGGGGGGATTTACCTGGTGCTCAGGCTTCGGACCTTCCCGGTGATCCTGGGCATTTCGCTGCTCACCTATGCGGTGAACGTCTTTCTTTTCGCCTCCGGCAGGCTGACCATCGGCGCGCCGCCGGTCCTGCGCGATAGTATGAGCAGCTATACCGATCCGCTGCCACAAGCGTTGGTATTGACGGCAATCGTGATTTCTTTCGGCATGACGGCCGTGGTCGTGATGATCGGCCTCGGGGCGTTTCTGGGGTCAAATGACGATCACGTGGATGACCAGCCCACCGGCCTCGAAGATCAGGCGGAGGGAAAGTCATGACCCACTGGATCATTGCCCCCGTCATATTGCCCGCGCTGCTTGCTCCCTTCATTGTCCTTGCGGCGCGCTATCACATCGGAATCCAGCGCGCCTTTTCCGTGGCTGGCGTGCTCGCCTTGATCGTGATTGCCGCGGCCCTCGCGTGGCACGTGTCTGACGGCAGTGTGCTGCTGTATCAACTGGGCGATTGGGCGGCCCCTTTCGGCATCGTGCTGGTGGGCGACAGGCTGTCGACACTCATGGTGCTGCTGACATCGGTGCTGGCGCTTTTTGTGCTGCTCTACGCCATAGGCTCCGGTTGGGACGACCGGGGGTGGCATTTCCATGCGCTTTTCCAGTTCCAGCTGATGGGTATCCTCGGCGCCTTTCTGACGGGCGACCTTTTCAACCTCTTCGTCTTTTTCGAAGTGCTGTTGATTGCCTCATACGGGCTGATGATCCATGCCGGTGGCAATGCGCGGCTGCGGGCAGGTGTGCAATACGTGCTCTTCAACCTGATCGGGTCGACCTTGTTTCTCTTTGCGCTCGGCTCGATCTACGCCGAAACCGGGACGCTGAACATGGCTGATCTGGCGGGGCGGGTCAGGCTGATCGGGCCGGAGGAAACGGTTGGTATCCGCGTCGCGGCTGTCCTTTTGCTGCTTGTCTTTGCAATCAAGGCGGCCGTCGTGCCGCTGCATTTCTGGCTCCCGTCGAGCTATGCCGAAGCGCCTGCCCCGGTGGCCGCGCTCTTTGCGATCATGACGAAGGTGGGTGCCTATGCGATCATCCGTGTCTACACGATGGTCTTTCCCCCGGATCTCGAGGTGACGTCGGGCCTGCACGATCTGTGGTTGCTGCCTGCGGCGCTGATCTCGCTGGCGATCGGAATGACCGGCGTTCTGGCCGCCAAGAAGCTGGACCGGCTGGTGGCTTTTTCCATCATCGGATCCATGGGCATGGTCATGGTGGCGATTTCGCTGTTCAGTCCGGCGGGCATCGCGGCCGCGCTCTATTACATGGTCCATTCGACCCTGGCCGGTGCGGCGCTCTTCTTGATCTCGGATCTTGTGCGCACAGGTCGCGCCGATCTTGAGCTGACACCGCAGCCGCCGATCGCCGGAACGGCCCTGACGGCAGGGCTCTTTTTCACCGGTGCAATTGCGATGGCCGGTCTGCCGCCACTGTCGGGCTTTCTTGGCAAGCTTCTGGTGCTGGATGCCGCCTTTGATGCGGATCTCGTCGTATGGATCTGGGTGGTTGTGCTAAGCTTCAGCCTGATCAGCATTATCGGGTTCGCACGTGCCGGCAGCGTGGTGTTCTGGAAGGCCCATGGTCTGGAGCCGTCGAATGTCGCGGCCAGCGGCGTGCGACCGACAACCCTGTCCTATGTCGCGGTTGGCGGGCTCTTCTCGCTTCTGATCGCCCACACGGTCTTTGCCGGACAGGTGCATGCCTATACGACAACCATGGCAGCCCAGCTCTTCGAGCCGCGTGCCTATATCTCGACCGTCATCGAAACCCAGGGAAAACTGAGCAAGCCGAAGGAGGACAACTGACATGATGCGCGTATACCGCTGGCTGTTGCCACACCCGCTGCTGACGCTCATTCTGGCCGTCGTCTGGACGCTGCTGCAAAACGAGGTATCCTCGGGGATGGTCGTCTTTGGTATCATCCTGGGAGTGATTATTCCGTTGATGACGTCGATCTGGTGGCCCGATACGCCGCAAGGGTTCCGGCTGGGAAAAATGATCAGCTACAGCTTTGTCGTTATCTGGGACATCCTCGTTGCCAATGTGCAGGTGGCATGGATCGTGCTGACGGTTCCGAATGCCAAGCTGAAACCGGCGTGGATCGTGGTACCGCTGGAACTGCGGCAACCCGAGGCCATCACGGTGCTGGCCGGGACGATCACGCTGACGCCCGGCACGGTCTCTGCGGACCTGTCGAACGAAGGGCACAGCCTGCTTGTGCACGTGTTGCACACCAGTGATGCCGATGCGGTGAGAGAAGACATAAAGACGCGATACGAGCGCCGACTGTTGGAGATTTTTTCATGACAGAAGCCGCGGATATAATGAACATTGCGATTGCAATTGCCTTCGTGACGCTTGTGCTGGGGCAGATCCTGTCAATGGTCCGGCTGGTGCTGGGACCCACGTCAGGCGACCGGATACTCGCACTCGACACCATGGTCATCAATGCATTGGGTCTGGTGGTTGTGCTTGGTATCAGCCAGGGGGTGCAGATTTATTTCGAGGTGTCGTTGCTGATCGCCATGCTGGGGTTTGTTTCCACCGTCGCTTTGGCGCGCTTTATCCTGCGGGGGGATATCATCGAATGACAGATCAGGATTTCGGCACCTATGCCGCGGCACTTTTTCTATTGATCGGATCGGGGTTCGTCTTCGTGGGCGCCGTTGGATTGCTGAAGTTCAACGACCCGATGACCCGGGTGCATGCCCCGACCAAGGTGGGCACGGTGGGCATTGGCATGCTGCTACTTGGGTCGATGGTCTATTCGAATTCCCTGGGCTCTACCTCCATCCACGAACTTCTGATCATGGCGTTTCTGTTTGTCACGGCGCCCATCTCCGCCCATTTCATCGCCAAGGTGAACATCCACCGCAGAGCCTGCGAGACCCCCCCGTCACCGCCGCGTGACGAGACGTGGTCGACGCTAAACTCTCCCGAGGCGGATCAGAAAAATGAAAACCTCAAGGTGGGACAGAGCTAGCCCTGGCGGATGGCCGCATACCTTCCCGTCCGCGGCGGTCAACAATCGGATTTGGTGGACGCTGTGACCGGCATCAGAGATGAGCCTGTTGTCTTGCCGGATCAGGTAATCCTGCACGGAGGCTTCTTTGTCGCATCCCGCCGTCGCAAACACAGAAAGTGGATTGATCTTGGGAAGATCATTCTGCGGGCAACCTCTCTGCGGGTTACATCGTCTCGACGCAGTGGCGGCGAAATGCCCGTTTCAACATATCCAGCTCGGCGCGCAGAAGATCGACCTCGGCACGTAAATCGTCCCCCAGGGCTTCGCCTGCAATCAGCGTGAAGCTGCCCAGACGGTCGCCGGTTGCTGTGTCGGAGATCAGGATCGTCTGGACGCCATCGGTGATCGCCTCAGCAGGGACGGGAATTTGTAACAGCCAGCCGCCCGCTTCCTTGGCGGCTGTCAGGGTGACATCATCCACAGGCTGTTCCAAATGGGTCACGCTCAGGGCGGGCGCAACATCTCCCGACCCTGTGACCAGTCCCTGCCAGACACCGCTTTGCATTTTGGATTTCGTGACGACCAGCTGGTTCATCTTTCCGGCTCCCTAGAGTTGCGCGCGGGCGCGACGCGAAAAAGTGAGGTCGCGCAGTGTCACCATGTTCATCTCCGGCCCTTCGAAAATGAAATCAATCCAGACCTTCTCGATGCGCTTCTCGTTCAGGTTGGAATAGGCCAGATCAAACTCGATACTGACCTCTTTGTCCGTGACGGACAGCTCACGCACAATCTGCTCGGTATTCGGGCCGTGCCGCACGTTCAGCCTGACGAAGATCTCGATTGGTTTTTCCATTTCTACAATGCTGCTGACCCGCAGGATATGCGTGCGTTTCAGGCCCTTGACCGCGTCCTCCGGCAGATCGACCACCAGCGACAGGAATGAGCCGTCAAAACGGAACACATCCACGCGCAACCCGTAGGGCGCCAGATCTTCCTGCCGTGTATTGCGCACCTGCCTGAGCGTCAGTTCAGAGCGGCCGCAGTCATGAAAAAGGGTGACCTCATCGCCCAGCATCGACTTGTTCTGAACCGAGGAAATACCGGGTGTCGCGAGCGGACCGCGCCATAACTCCGGACGCCATGCCCAGTCCGCATTATGCGGTTTGGGGAAGCTGCTGGAGCCGATGATGGGCAGGGCAAGCCGTTCGTCAGCGGTGTGAATCAGCCGGTCGAGATGCGCCCGCAGCAGCCGGGCGCGGGTGCGTTGCTTGCGCAGAACGCTCAGCTTGGCGGTGCCCGCTTCCCGTGCGGACAATGCCCAGCGTTGCAGGGCGCGCCTGTACATCGCCGCATCCCAAAGGGTGTCGCCGCCTTTTCCCATATGCTGGTCTTTGCCCTTGTTGCCGTTCCGCTAGCTTATGTAACGAAAGGGTTGCGGTCTGATAAACCATGAATTTGGGACAATCGGCCGATTTTTTGGAAATTGTTGCTTTCCTTGGCAAGGCGGTTGTCCCTGCGCGCCACCGGGCGCGCAAGGACGGCGCGGCTCAGAGCGCCATGTATTCGTGGCCTTCGTCCTTGCCTCCGGGATGTGTCACGGCGCCCAGGTAGGTCGGACCTACTAGTTTGGCGTATTTCCACAAGGCACCCGCGCCGTATATGGTTGGGCGCGGGCCCTTCCAGTCGGCCTTGCGCGCAGCCATTTCCGCGTCGGATACGTCAACTGAAATCGTGCCTTCAATGGCATTGAGCGTGATTACGTCGCCGTCTTTCAGCAAGGCGATTGGGCCGCCGTGCGCGGCTTCCGGGCCCACGTGCCCGACGCAGAAACCACGGGTCGCGCCGGAGAAACGACCATCCGTGATCAGCGCGACCTTCTTGCCCATGCCCTGGCCGGAGAGGGCGGCGGTTGTGGCCAGCATTTCGCGCATGCCCGGGCCACCGGCAGGCCCTTCATTGCGGATCACGAAGACATCGCCTTCCTTGTAGGTGCGGTTCTGAACCGCCTCAAAGGCGTCCTGCTCGCATTCAAAAACCCGTGCAGGTCCGGTGAACAACTGGTGCTGTGGCTCCATTCCGGCGATTTTGACGATGGCACCTTCCGGCGCGAGATTGCCCTTGAGGCCAACAACACCGCCGGTCTTGCTGAGGGGGGTTTCAACCGGGTAGATCACGCGGCCGTCCGCTTCCAGGCTGACCTTGTCGATTTCCTCGCCAATCGAATAGCCGGTTGCGGTGATACAGTCTTCGTGGATCAGACCGGCTTTGCGCAGCTCTTTCATCACCACCGGCACGCCACCCGCTTCGTAGAGATCCTTGGCGACGTAGGCGCCACCCGGCTTCAGGTCGACGAAATAGGGTGTGTCACGGAAAATCTCGCATACGTCTTCAAGGAAGAAGTCGATGCCGGCTTCATGGGCCATCGCGGGCAGGTGCAGACCGGCGTTGGTCGAGCCCCCGGTACAGGCAACGATGCGTGCCGCGTTTTCCAGCGATTTGCGGGTGACGATATCGCGGGCCCGGATGTTCTTCTCGATCAGGTTCATGACCGCGGCACCCGAGGCTTCGGCGTAGGCATCCCGGCTTTCATAGGGCGCGGGCGCCCCGGCGGAATTTGGCAGCGCCAACCCAATGGCTTCCGACACGCAGGCCATGGTGTTGGCCGTGAACTGACCACCGCAGGCACCGGCGGAGGGGCAGGCAACGCGTTCAAGAATTTCAAGCTCGGCCTCGGACAGGCTGCCGCTCTGCTGGCGACCGACGGCTTCGAACATATCCTGTACGGTCAGATCGCGATTGGCAAAATCTTCGGGAACGGCGGCTCCGGTGGGCGCACGGCCCGGCAGGATCGACCCGCCGTAAAGGAAAACAGACGGCACGTTCAGACGGATCATCGCCATCATCATGCCCGGCAGGCTCTTGTCACAGCCAGCCAGACCCACAATCGCGTCATAGCAATGGCCGCGCATTGTCAGCTCAACCGTATCCGCAATCGCCTCGCGCGAAGCCAGCGAAGACCGCATCCCTTCATGGCCCATCGCGATGCCGTCCGTGACGGTGATGGTGGTGAACTCGCGCGGTGTCCCCTGTTCGCGTTTCACACCCATCTTCACGGCCTGAGCCTGCCGATTCAGCGCAATGTTACATGGCGCGGCCTCATTCCAGCAGGTCGCCACGCCGACCAGAGGCTGGTGAATTTCCGCGTCGGTCATGCCCATCGCGTAGTAATAGGATCGGTGCGGCGCACGTGCCGGCCCTTCGGTCACGTGGCGGCTGGGCAGTTTGGATTTGTCAAAACGCTGGCTGGTCACGGGCAATCCCCCTCAAAATTGGTCCGATACCGAATAGCCAGTCCCCCTTCAGCCTGCAAGGCACAAGCGTTCAGATGTGCACATCGCCAGATCATTTGTGCGCTTGTATTGATAATTCTGCGACCCTAAGTTTACCGGGCACCTTTTTTCCGTGCATCAGGCGCCACTGTGGTTCGTGGTCCGTCCAACACCGAAAGCCGCTTAATGGAATCTTCTCTCTTCGCCTTCATTTGGAAGTTCTCCAAACGGGAACAGCTCTTTTTGCTGTTTTTCACGCTGTTCACCTTCCCCTTTCTTTACGCGACGCTGGAACTGCCCAAGCGCATCATCAACGACGCAATCGGGGCGCAGAACACCACCATCGATGTCTTCGGTATGGTGATGACGCAAACGCAGTTCCTCATGGCGCTGTGTTTTCTGTACCTCGGGTCGGTCCTGGTGCATGGCCTGCTGAAAATGCGGCTGAACACGATGAAGGGAGTGTTGGCAGAGCGCCTGTTGCGACGGTTCAGATACAAGCTGATCAATCGGATGATGCGCTTCCCGCGCGTGTATTTCCGCAACACCAGCCAGGGCGAACTGGTGTCCATGGTCACCTCCGAGGCGGAGCCGATGGGCGGTTTGATGGGTGATGCTGTCGCGCAGCCTGTCTTCCAGGCCGGTCAGATGCTGATCATCGTGGCGTTTCTCTTTGCGCAGAGCATCTGGTTTGGCCTTGCGGGCGTGGCGCTGATCCCGCTTCAGGCCTATGTCATCCCGATCCTGCAGCGTCAGATCAACCAGCTGAACAAAAAGCGTATTGTCGAAGTCCGTCAGTTCTCCTCCGAAATCGGCGAGACCGCGGCGGGCATTGGCGATCTGCGCACCAACGGTGGTCTTCGGTACCGGCTGGCGGTGTTCACCGACAGGTTGGGACGGCTCTTCAACATTCGCTTCCAGATCTACCAGAAAAAGTTCTTCATGAAGTTTCTCAACAACTTCATCACGCAACTGACGCCGTTTTTCTTTTACTCGGCCGGGGGTTATCTGGCCATTCGCGGCGACATCACCGTCGGCGCGCTGGTGGCGGCACTGGCTGCCTACAAGGACCTCAGTTCTCCCTGGAAGGAGCTTTTGACCTATTACAACCAGGTTCAGGACATGTCTTTGCGGTGGGAGATCGTTGTCGAACGCTTTGCGCCCAAGGACATGATCGACGAAAAGCTCTTTGAGGGGGAACCCGAGGAAATTCCCCGTCTTGATGGCGCCATTTCCATCAGGAATGTCACGGTGCGCAATTCCGACGGCAACGCCGTGCTTGAAAACATCGACCTTGAGATTCCGGCGGGCGCGCGCGTGGCTATTCAGGCGACAAGTCAGATCGAACGCACTGCCTTCGCCGAGGTGCTGACCCGCGAAGTCATGCCGACGAGGGGCAGCGTTACCATTGCCGGACGCGACCTTGCCGACATGCATCAGGCGGTTATTGCCGCCCGCATAGGTTACGCGCATTCCAGACCCTATCTCTTTGATGGCACCTTGGGTGACAACCTGCTGATGCCGCTGAAGTCCAGCCCCAAGACCGTCCTTTGGGACCCTAATCAAAAAGACAAACAAAGCATCGAGGCGCAGAGATCCGGGAACAGCCCGGACAGTATTATGGCCGATTGGGTGGACCCGGGCCTTGCCGGTCTGAACTCGACAGAGGAAATTCGCGGGTGGTGGTTCCAGCTGGTCGAAGCGATGGGCATTGATGAAATGATGTTCCGCTTGACGCTGAAGTCGCGGATGGACTTCGAGCGCCACGCACAGCTGGCGGCGAACATCGTCGAGATGCGCGACGAAATCTACGACAAGCTGGTGGAGCGGGGCCTAGACGGTGTCGTGAACCGGTTTCATCCGGATGAATTCAACCCGTCGATACCGCTGGGCGGCAACCTGATGTTTGCCTCTCCAAAACGCGATATCTCGCAGCGTGGCCTCGCGGCAGAGCAGGATTTCCTCGCCTTGATCAGCGAATTGGGGTTAGCGGAACAGGGGATCGCGATTTCTCAGACCCTGATCGAAACGCTGCACCAGACCTTTGGCATGGACGGCACGAGCCATCCGCTGTTCACCGCGTTGGGCATCGAGGACGAGCTGTATGAGCGGTTGGTGGATATCGCCACACGGCGCCAGGAAAAAGGCGATCAGGCCTTGACCGAGGAAGAATTCGCCCTGCTTCTGACTGTGCCTTTTGCATTCACCGCCGAACAGATCGGACCGGGTTTTCCGGACAGCTTCAAGGAAGAGATCCTGCAGATCCGGAAATCCAAGAGCGATGAAATGCGCGAACGGATGAGCGGCCTTTTCGTGCCGGTGGCCCCGGAAAACTATTTGCCGCGGCTGACGCTGATGGAGAACGCCCTCTACGGCAAGATTTCCGCGATAGCCGGTGTGCAGGGCGAGTTGGTGGAAGATCTCGTGGCCGAAGTTCTGGAAGAACATGGACTCAAAAGGCAGGTTGCCGAAACCATTCTGGATATCAAGACCGGCCTTGGCGGGTCCAATCTGGCCAGTGCGTTTCAGGAACGCGCCGCGTTCAGTCGCGCGGGCATCAAGCGCCCCGACGTGCTGATCCTTGACACCGTGCTTGCCAGCCATGATTCAGAAAGCCGGGTCCGCACCCGGGCGAAATTGCAGGATTTGTTGCCAAACACCACGATGATCTTTCTGGAAGACAAATTCAAGAACCCCACCGCATACGACCTTTTCGTGGAAATTCGCAATGGCCGCATCGACGGTGTGGAGCAGGCGGATTTGCAAGACACCGAGGACAGCGGCTCGGACGATCTTCGGCGCAAAATTCGCGTCATTTCCCGTACCGACCTGTTCTCCGATCTGGACTCGCGCAACCAGCGTCTTCTTGCATTCTCTGCGCAGTGGTACACGGCGAAAAAGGGCAAACGCATTTTCGCGATGGGTGAACGCGCGGATGCCGCCTACCTGTGCCTCTCCGGGAACGCGATGATGGGGTACCGCGATGACGATGAAACCTGGCATGACGTGACGGCAGTTGGCCCCGGTCGTCTCATTGGTGATCTGGCGATTATTCTGGACGAGCCAAGGCAGTTGGACCTGATCGCGCGGGAGGACACCAAGTTCCTGCGCATCGGCGCCGATGAGTTCAGGTCGGTGATCGAAACGGACCCGACAGTATTGATGAGCTTGTTGCGCACCGTTGCCGGGCATCTGACCGGCGCGGCGGAACTGCTGCGTGAGGCGCGGCTTGACGTGCCGCAGAATGACGACGATACCGCGACGGAAGACGCCTGAGGAATGTATGTCATGTTCAGGCGTAATGACTACATCGCGCATGAAAGCCTTGTAAGCCCGGCGCGCCAATCGGCGCAGGTTTGGCGCCTGATCATGGGGCTGACCATCGCGTCCGGGGTCTATCTGATCTGCAACCAGACGATGTTCCGGACGCTTTATACATGGCAGGGCAAGGACGCGGTAGCGTTCGCGCAGACCCTGACCGAAGGCTCAACGCCATTTGCGATGTACCTGATGCTCCTGAGCTTTGGCTTCATGACGCTGGGCGTGGCGGTTGCACTCAGGGTGGTGCATCACCGTGGATTACCCGCGGTCCTGGGTGACAGACGGCTTTTTGTGCAGCAGTTACAGGCGGTGCTGATCCTCTTGGTGCTGATTAACGGCGCGATCTGGCTTCTGCCACCGTGGGATATGGGCGCGCCTCTGGTGCCCAATATGAAGCTGGGTTTGTGGGTGCTTCTGTTGCCCGTATCGCTCCTTGCGGTCTTTGTGCAGGTCAGTGCCGAAGAAGTGCTGTTTCGCGGTTATATCCAGCAGCAACTGGCGGCCCGCTTCAAATCCCCTCTTGTCTGGATGGTGATGCCTGCGGTCTTGTTCGGGTTCGGGCACTACTTGCCTGACGCGGCCGGCTCCAATGCCACGGCAATCGCGCTCTGGGCGGTTGTGTTCGGCCTGCTGATGGCGGATCTGACAGCGCGCGCCGGCACGCTTGCGCCCGCGATCGCGGTGCATTTGGTCAACAACGTCACCGCCATACTGATTGTCTCCCTGCCCGATGACCTCTCGGGTCTGGCGCTCTACCTCAGCCCCTTCAATTTGCAGGATACCGAGGCCGTCCGGGCGTGGCTGCCGGTGGATTTCGGCTTCATGATCGTCAGCTGGCTGGGCGCGCGTCTGGCGATCCGGCGCTGATTGCACTTTCCCCGCGACCTGACTATTTAAGAGCGAAGGGACGCCAAAGGAACAACCATGAACTGGATCACCAACTACGTCCGGCCACGGATCAACTCGATCTTTTCGCGCCGCGAAACACCGGACAACCTGTGGACCAAATGCCCGGAATGCGGAACGATGCTGTTCCACCGTGAGGTGTCCGACAACCTGAATGTCTGCACCAATTGCAATCACCACATGCACATCACACCGAGAGACCGGTTTCTCGCGTTGTTCGATGGTGGCATTTTCACCGAAGTGAAGGTCGATGCACCAAAGCCTGACCCGCTGAACTTCCGCGATCAGAAACGCTATCCGGACCGCCTGAAGGCAGCGCAGAAGCAGACCAATGAGGCCGAAGCGATGCTGGTCGCCAGCGGGGAGATCGGCCGCACACCGATTGTCGCGGCGGCGCAGGATTTCTCCTTCATGGCCGGGTCGATGGGCATGTATGTCGGCAATGCCATCATTGCGGCGGCTCAGGAGGCGGTAAAGCTGAAGCGCCCGCTTATCCTGTTTTCGGCGGCAGGTGGGGCGCGTATGCAGGAGGGGATTCTGAGTCTGATGCAGATGCCGCGCACAACGGTTGCGGTGGAAATGCTGAAAGAGGCCGGGTTGCCATACATCGTGGTTCTGACCCACCCGACAACTGGGGGCGTCACCGCCAGTTATGCGATGTTGGGCGATGTTCATATTGCGGAACCCAATGCTCTGATCTGCTTTGCCGGGCCGCGGGTGATCGAACAGACGATCCGCGAAAAACTACCCGAAGGATTCCAGCGGGCGGAGTACCTGCTGGATCACGGTATGCTGGACCGGGTCACGCCGCGCGGCGAAATGCGCGATGAACTGATTTCCATCACCCGTATGCTGCTCGGATTACCACCTGCCGTCAGGGGGGATTTGCCACCACCCGAACCGGGTGCGGACCTGCCTCACGCGCTGTCTGACGAGGAAGATCGGGCAACGCCGGAGACGGCCAAGAAATGACCGCCAGATCATCGGACATCATCCTTGAGCGGATGATGGCCCTGCACCCCAAGATCATCGATCTGACGTTGGATCGTATGTGGCGGTTGCTCGATGCCCTCGGGAACCCGCAGGACGATCTGCCCCCGGTTATCCATATCGCGGGGACCAACGGCAAAGGATCGACACAGGCGATGATCCGGGCGGGTCTGGAAGCGGCCGGGCATCGTGTCCATGCCTACACCAGCCCGCATCTGGCGCGGTTTCACGAACGCATTCGCGTCGCCGGATCGCTGATCTCTGAACCCGACCTCACCGCGGTGCTGGACGAGTGCTATGCCGCCAACAAGGGCAAGACCATCACGTATTTCGAGATCACCACCTGCGCGGCTTTTCTTGCCTTTGCGCGCGCGAGGGCGGATTACACCTTGCTGGAGGTCGGCCTGGGCGGGCGGCTGGATGCAACCAATGTGATCGCACATCCGAAAATGACCGTCATCACGCCTGTTTCGGTAGATCATCAACAGTTTCTGGGTGATACACTGGGCCAGATCGCTTTCGAGAAGGCCGGCATCCTCAAGCGCAATGTACCCTGCGTCGTGGCTCCTCAGGAGGAAGAGGGTCTTGATGTCATCGAGAAGGTTGCCGCGCGCGTTGGCGCTCCCCTGATCGCCTATGGTCAGCACTGGCATGTTGGCCCCGAACGCGACGGTATCGTCTATCAGGATGAAACCGGGCTGCTGGATTTGCCGAAGCCCAATCTGCCCGGGGCGCATCAGGTGATGAACGCCGGTGCGGCACTGGCGGTTCTGAGGCACTTTGGACTGGATAACGCCGCCTGCGAGGCAGGGGTGACCGGCGCACAGTGGCCCGCACGCATGCAAAAGCTCGCGACCGGCCCTCTTGTGGAGAATGCGCCGGGGATAGAGCTTTGGCTGGACGGCGGGCACAACCCGGCGGCGGGCGAAGCGCTGGCCGCCCATCTGACTACCCTGCCTGATCGGCCCACCTATCTGATCTGCGGCATGCTAAAGACCAAGGATATCGGGGGATATCTGCGTCCTTTGGCGCGCGTGGCGCAGGGTTTGATCGCCGTGTCCATACCCGGTGAAACCAATACCCTTCCCGCCACGGCCACGGCCGAAGAAGCAAGGGCTGCAGGCTTTGATGCAGACACCGCGGACAGCGTGCCGGAGGCGCTGGCACAAATCGTGTCCAAAGATCCCGCTGCCCGGGTCCTGATTTGCGGATCGCTCTACCTTGCGGGCGCAATTTTGCGCGAAAACGGCTGATTTGCGAAGTTTTCCACAACCCCAGATTTAGTAGTGCCTGCACAATGTTGACGTGCGGGCAAGCGCACCCCTATATGTTGCGGCGGAGTACGACGTGCAGTTGCTGACCTCTTGGGTGGGGTTGGCCTGCATATGGGGGATAGCTGAATGAATGTGCGAGATCGGGAGCCTTCTCCCGAACTTGATTTGAGCCGTATGGTCACACGGCCGCACGCGCCGTCACTTGCAATCTGGTGGCTGCTTGCGACAGTACTGCTGCTTGGGGCTGTGACGGCTCCGGCCATCCTGTTCTGGCGGTCCGAACCTGCTGGGAGTGCGGAATATGTCTCTGCCGCGGCGGGCCAGCCCGAGGAGGTGACGCGGGCCACGACCGGGCTGTTGGATGCCCTTCCGGTGCCGCCGGGTGACCCGGTCAGCCATCAGTTGCGCCAACCCATCCGGCTGACCGACCGAAGCGCGAAGAACCACGACCTGGGCCATCTCACCGCACGGGCGCTTGCCCGGTTCAACCATACAACCGTGCCGGGTGACGCCTTGCACAGGGTGCTGGTTCAGACGCTGGCGGAAGGGCAGAGCGATGCCTACATCGATGCGGCCCTGAACGCGGCCCTGTCACGGGGTGAGTTCGCGGCCCCGATTGCGCTGACAACCCCATTCGGAGAAATCGACACGCCAAGGTTGTTGGCGGTCGTTCTGGCCGAAGCAAAAGGCTAGAAGCCCCAGCCGTCCGATTGCATCTCGCGCAGTCGCGATGCGGTGCGTTCAAACTCAAATGTGCCTTCACCTTCGAGGTATAGCATCTCAGGTTTCGCTGCGGCGGAACAAATCAGCCTGACCTTGGCCTCGTACAGGGCGTCAACCAGCGTCACGAACCGTTTGGCCTCGTTGAAATTGTTGCGCGACAGGGTGGGGATGTTGTCAAGCATCAGGACCCTGACCGCGTCGGCCAGCGCGAGAAAATCCGCAGGTCCCAGAGGCTTGCCGCAGAGATCATGAAATCCGGCCCGGGCGACACCGTTTCTGAACCTAGGTATTTCAACCTCGCGGCCCTTGACCTTCAGGATCAGCTTTTCGCCGCGCCCGCCCGTCAGATCCTGCCACACACGATCCATTTCGGCGCGGGCATCGGCGTTGACAGGCGTAAAATAAACCGGCTGCCCTCCCAGCCTGTCCTGCCGGTAATCGGTGGGGCTGATCAGTTCCACGACATTCATCCGCTCTTTGATCAGGTCGATGAAGGGCAGAAACAGGTCGCGGTTCAGCCCATCCTTGTACAGGGCGTCGGGCACCCGGTTGGAGGTTGTTACAACGACAACGCCATCTGCGAAGAGCGCCTCAAACAGCCTGCCGACGATCATCGCATCCGTGATGTCGGTGATCTGCATTTCGTCGAAGGCTAGTAATCTGACAGAGGCCGCCACATCCGCCGCAACCGGGGCGATGGCATCCTCCACACCGGTCTTGCGCACCCCGTGCATGGCCGCGTGTATCTCTTGCATGAAGGCGTGAAAGTGCACGCGGCGGGCCGGTATGTCGCCCAGGTGTTCCACGAACATATCCATCAGCATGGATTTTCCACGCCCGACCCCGCCCCAGAGGTAAAGGCCCTTGGGGGGCTCGGGCGCCTTGCGAAACAACCCTTTCCTGACCGGCACGTTCAGGCCGTCGCGGATGCGTTCAAATTCAGGCATCACCGCCAGTTGCGCGTCATCCGGTTGTAACGCGCCATCTGCGATCAGGTTTTCGTATATTGCGCCCAAGGATTTCATTCTTCTGCAATAGCGCGCGCATGTGGCAGAGAAAAGGCCATCCATTCAGCAGTTTCTGTGATGGCTGGATCAGAAACGCTGATTTGACCGGTGCGGTGTCGGCGATAGTATTGCCCTAACGGAGGCTTCCACATGCAAACCCGCACCCCCCTTTTCACGCCGGTGCTTATCGTCGGCTGCGTGATCATCATTGTCAGCTTCGCCATTCGCTCGACCTTCGGCGTCTTCCAGATTCCGATCGCGGAAGAGTTTGGCTGGCTGCGCGTCGAATTTTCGCTTGCGATTGCGATCCAAAACCTCGCCTGGGGCATTGGCCAGCCCATTTTCGGCGCCCTGGCGGAAAAGATCGGCGACAAGAAATCGATTGTTCTGGGGGCGCTTGTCTATGCGCTTGGTCTTCTGCTGACTGCGCAGTCGACCACGCCCATGGAACACCAGCTCTATTCCTGGCTGGTAGGTTTCGGGATCGCCGGGACAGGCTTTGGTGTCATTCTGGCGGTGGTCGCGCGGGCAGCCTCCGATGAAAACAGGTCCATGTCGCTTGCAATCGTCTCCGCTGCGGGCAGCGGTGGCCAGATTTTCGGCCCGCCCACGGCGGAATGGATGCTGGGGTTCATGACATGGCAAATGACCTTCGTGTTTTTTGCCGCAGCGATTATTCTTGTGCTGCTCACGCTGCCGATGATGCGCGCGCCGGCCATGGCGACCAAGACGGAGCTGGAAGAGAGTCTCGGGCAAATTCTGATCAAGGCGTTCCGCGATCCGTCCTACACCTTCATCTACCTCGGTTTTTTCTCCTGCGGATACCAGATCGCCTTTGTCACCGCGCATTTCCCTGCCTTCGTGACAGAGCTTTGCGGGCCAATCATGCCGGGTGGCACGTTGGACAGCATAGGGATCAGCACAACGTCGGCCCTCGGAGCGGTTGCCATTTCGCTGATCGGGATCGCGAATATTGCCGGTACGCTGCTGGCCGGCTGGGCAGGTAAGCACTACTCCAAGAAATACCTGCTGGCGGGCATCTATCTGGGGCGCACGGTGATTGCAGCGCTGTTCATTATCTTCCCCATAACACCGACCAGCGTCATCTTGTTTTCCATCAGCATGGGGATGCTGTGGCTTGCGACGATCCCGCTGACGTCCGGTCTCGTGGCGCATATCTACGGGCTGAGATACATGGGCACGCTTTATGGCATCGTCTTTCTAAGCCATCAGCTGGGCAGCTTCCTCGGTGTCTGGCTCGGGGGGCGGATGTATGACGTCTACGGAGATTACACGCTGGTCTGGTGGATCGGCGTGGGCGTGGGTGCATTCAGCGCGATCATACACCTGCCGATCCGCGAACGGCGTCTGGAAGGTTTGCAGACAGCTTAACCGGATTGATGGGTGAAGGCATTGATGTGTTCCAGCACGTCCGGCGTATGGGAATAGGGCAGCCCGTGACCGGCATCTTCGATCACCGCCTGCTGCGCATCGGGGTTCCACTCTGCCAGCCGCGCGGCAGCGGCAATCGGTATGACCGCATCGTCGCGCCCCCAGATCGCCAGAACGGGGATGCCCGCCTCTTGCACGGTGGCGTGGTCCGGTTGCAGATCCTCGGACAACATCCCGCGCATGCTTGCATGGACCGCGGGGATAAACCCACGCCAGTTCAGTTCCGCCTCCTGCAGGGCGTTAATGCCCTCAACACTCGTGGGTTGGTCTTTTTCAACTTTCAGCCCGGCGCGCAGTATGGCGGGGTAAAGCTCCAGCATCAGCCATGTCCCGATGACCGGCGTGCGGGCCGCAAACCCGAGCACCCCTTTTGTCACAGTGCTCATGCCCGCCGGGGCAAGCAGAACGAGCTGCAGTATTCGGTCCGGCTGGCTGGCTGCGAAGATGGTGGCAATCGCTCCGCCCATGGAATAACCGATCATCGTGATGTCATCTTCGACGCCCTGATCGTCCAGCAGTTCGTTGAGCTGTTTCTGAAAAAAGGCCCTGTCTTGTGTACCGCGCACCCGGTCAGAGTATCCGCGCCCGTAGAGATCATAGACGAGGACGCGAAATCCCATGCGCGCCAGCCCTTGTGCTACACCCTTCCATACGAAGCTGGGGGTCGTCAGGCCGTGTACACAGACCGCCACCGGCCCATCGGACGGACCGTACCACTGAAAATGCGTCACCCCTTGCGACAGCGTGGCAAAATCGCCCGGCGCATTGGCTCGGGCGGCGTCTGTCATGCGTTTTCGCGTTGCCTCGATGATCAGCGGCGTTGCCACGATGGCTGCAATGACCAGATAAACCCAGATCATCGATCTGCTTCCCACCGGTCGAGAATGTAGCGGCTGGTCATCAGGTCAAGATGAGCGCCGCCGCCGTTTTTGAAAAGCGTGATTTCATCGTCGGAGCGTCGGGCGAACTGCTCTGGCGCGTAATAGTCGGCCACAATGTCGTTTGCCGAGATCACACCGGTTTCGATCGGAATTTTGAGCTCTCCGATGTGCCCGATTGTGGTGTCCAGACTGTCCACGAAAATGCGCGCGCGCCGGAGCGCTGTGTCATCAACTTCGCGCATATCGGGGCGGTATGCCCCGATCAGGTCGAGATGCTGACCGGGATGCAGCCAGTCGCCTCTGATCACCGGGTTGGTGGACATCGTGGCGCTGGTGATGATGTCGGCTGTCTGAACGGCAGCTTCAAGGTTCTGCGCCACTTTGAGACCGGGCACCTCCGCGGCCATTTCCTCCGCCCTTTGCGTGGTGCGGTTCCAGACCGTGAACTGCGCGTCAGGAAAGGCGGCGCCATAGGCGGCGTGCAGGCCACGCGCCTGGGTCCCGGCCCCGACGATCAGAATATTGCGGCTGTCCGGGCGGGCAAGCCTGCGTGCGGCGAGCAGGCTGTCGCCGGCTGTCTTCCACTTGGTCACGAGGTGGAAGTCTATGATCGCCTGTAGCGTCCCGTCATGATCGGAAAAGAGCATGACGCCCCCGTTGATCGACGACGCTCCCCGGGTGGTATTGCCGGGAAAGACCGTTGCAGATTTGACGGCAAGGCCCAGCCCGTCAATCCACGCGGCACGGTTGAGCAGCGTATCAGGGTCGCGATAGAGGAATGTGTCGGCAATCTCCGCTTTTGGGCGCCGGTGACCTTCCGCAAGGGCGTCGGTCAGGTCGAGCCAATCGAGAGATGCCTCACCCGCTTCAAAAGAGATTACGATCGCACTCACCGCGCTTCATCCGGCGTCAAAAGGTCCGTGGCAACCAGACGGTCCGCCCATCCCTGCGCGCCTTCGAACAGATGGGTCTGCCACCCGCGCGCACTTGCGGCAGCGATGTTTTCCGCGCGATCATCGGCGAAAATCAGATCGGTGCCGCCGAGACCGGATGTGCCTTCAACACGGGAATAGATATCCGGATCGGGCTTGGTGACCTGCAGGTGGCCGGAGATAAAGTCCCGGTCAAATTCATTGAGAAACGGATAGTGGGTCGCGGCAAATGCATAGCTTTCCACACCAAAATTCGTCAATGAAAAAACTGGGATACTCTTGGCCTGCAGGGCTTTCATCAACCGAACGGAATGGTCGATGACTGGCGTTGCCATTTCAATCCACCGGTCGTGCCACATGCGGATTTCATCTCGCCATTCGGGTGTTGCATCGGCCTGTGCATAGATCGTTTCGGTAAAGGGATGACCGCGGTCGACCAGTTCGTTCATGCCGTGCAGATCAACCTCGTCAAACATTGCGCGCCTGCGGTCTTCGCCGATAACGGCGTCGTAAAAACGCTCTGGCTGCCACTCGATCAGCACATTGCCGATGTCAAATATTACCGCTTTTGGTTGCATGATCTGCCCAGTCAGTATTTCGCTTCAATGCTGTGCCTTTGCGGCCCGCAATACACGTTCCAATGCGTCCAGAAAACGAGAGCGGTCAGCTTTTGTAAAGCCCTTGCCACCACCTTGCCGGAACGGATCGGCTGCGCGCAGGTCCGCCATCAGGTCGCGGGTCGCCAAAACGTTGCCGATATTGGCCGCCGTCAGTGGCTCGCCGTTGTGTTTGAGCACCAGCGCGCCCGCTTCGACGCATTTCGCCGCAAGTGGGATGTCGCCGGTGACCACGACATCGCCCTTGCCGCATCGATCTGCGATCCACATGTCCGCCACATCCGGCCCGTCCGGGACAATCACGGTTTCGACCAGCGGGTTTTGCGAAGGGCGCAGGCCACCGTTTGACACTACATACATCGTCACACGGTGTCGCGTGGCGACCTTTTCCGCCTCGGCCTTGACCGGGCAGGCGTCGGCGTCGATGAAAAGCCGCGTCATGCGTAAAGCGCATCCGCGTGAAAGGCCATGTGCTCTTCCATGAAGGTGGAAACGAAGAAATAGCTGTGGTCATAGCCCGGTTGCATGCGCAGGGTGGCCTGTTGACGACGCGATGCAATGGCCTGCGCCAGAGCTTCAGGATTTAACAGGTCAATGAACTGGTCTTGTGTTCCGGTGTCGATCAGCACAGGGCCGTCGAAGCCGTTTTCCTGCATCAGCAGCGTCGCGTCATGGCCGATCCATTTGCTTTCATCGGCGCCGAGATAGGCCGTGAGTTGCTTGCGCCCCCACTCGCTGGCCGTCGGGTGCGAGATCGGTGCAAAGGCAGAGACGGATTTAAAACGTCCCGGCAGGGCCATCGCCATGGTAAGCGCGCCATGCCCGCCCATCGAATGGCCGGTGATGGCCTGCCGCGACAGGTCCACCGCGAACCCGTGATCCAGGACCTTGGGAAGTTCCTCGGTGATGTATGTCCACATCTGATAATGCGGGGCCCAGGGGTCCTGGGTCGCGTTGACATAAAAGCCCGCACCTTTGCCAAGGTCATAGGCTTCGTCATCGGCGACGTCATCGCCGCGCGGCGATGTATCGGGGAAGACCAGTGCAATGCCATGCTCCGCCGCCCAGGCCTGTGCGCCCGCTTTGACCATCGCGTTTTCATGTGTGCAGGTCAGGCCCGACAGGTACCACAGCACCGGGACCGGGCCATCCGAAGCTTCGCGCGGTAAAAAGAGGCCAAACGTCATATCGCAAGCGCAGCTTTGCGACGCATGAGAGTAGACGCCCTGCGTGCCGCCGAAGCAGGCATTTTCAGAGAGGGTTTCCATAGCAGGCTCCTGTTGGTCCGTTACCTGTTGGCTACCTTTTCAAGACGATTGCGGCAAGCCCCGGTGATCAGACAGGTGACACCCAGGCAATGATCCCGCTGACGGTGATGATGCTGACCATGGTCGACACCAGAATAGCTGCCGAGACACGGTGTGGTGCGACGCCGTAGTGTTGTGCAAGGATATAGACATTGCCCGCGACGGGCAGCGCTGCGGCGGCGATGATCACCGCCGCGAAATAGGGATCGGCGGGAAACAGGTAAAGCACGCCAATGGCGACGAAAAACGGATGCAGGCCCAACTTGCAAAAGGTCAACCAGCCTGCGATCTGTAGTCTTTCTGCGGATTTGCTGGCAAGCGATGCCCCGATGGCGAAGAGAGCACCCGGTGTGGCTGCTCCTCCCAGAATGCTCAGAAATTCATTGGCCGGTGCCGGGATTGGCCATTCCGAATAGGACCATGCGAGTCCGACGACGATTGCAACGATCATCGGGTTCCTGATCAACCCAAGCCCCACGGTGCGCAGAATGCCAAGGTTCACGCGCCCGTCGCGCGACCCCGTAATGAGGATAACTATGAGGCTGGAAAATACGATCAGGTCAACGGCGAGCGCCATCATGATGGGCCCGATCGCTGCCTCACCCATCAGCAGTGTCAGCATCGGCACGCCGAGAAATCCGACATTCCCGATGGCTGCGCATTGTGCTTCGACCGCGCTTGTCGCGACATCCAGCTTTCGGATGTAGGCCACGACGGTTGCGATCAGATAGACCGCCATTGTGCCGAATAAGTAGCCCGATACCAGATTCGCGTCCCAGACATCGGCCAGTGACAGGTTCGCGGAAAATCGAAACAGCATGGCCGTCAGGGCGAAGTAGAAGACGAACTTGGTAAGGTACGCGGTCGCCTCTTCGGTGAAAAACCGGGTGTAGCCTGCCCAGTATCCCAAGCCAATCAGCGCAAAGAAGGGGACCGTCTTGAGAAAGATTTCAATCATAAGGCGTTGCTAGTCGGAAGCGGGGAGGCCTGCAAGTCAGCCTGATCCGATCAGGACACCCGCTGCGAAAACCAGAGCCCCTCCCAGGACCACCTGCAGGGTTGCGCGCCAGAATGGCGTGTCCATATAGCGGTTTTGGATCCATGCAATGGCCCAGAGTTCGATGAAGACCAAGACAATCGCGATAACCGTTGCCGTCCAGAAGTCTGTGATCAGGTAGGGCAGGGCGTGACCCAGCCCACCCAGCGTGGTCATGACGCCGGATGCGACGCCCCGTTTGATCGGCGAGCCGCGCCCCGACAGTTGCCCGTCGTCAGAGGCAGCCTCGGTGAAACCCATCGAGATACCGGCGCCGACCGAGGCTGCAAGCCCGACAAGAAATGTTGTCCACGTGTCCTGCGTGGCAAATGCCGTTGCGAAAATCGGGGCCAGCGTTGATACGGACCCGTCCATCAGACCGGCCAACCCGGGTTGCACCCATGTCAGCAGGAACTGCCTGTGCGCGGCTTCTTCCTCGGTCTGTCGTGTTTCCGGATCGAGGTGTTTTGCCTCAAGGTCCTCGGCGGTCGCCTGATGTCCCGCTTCAGCCGCCGCCAGGTCACCCAGCAACTTGCGGGTGGCGGCGTCTGTGGTCCGTGCCGCTGCCGCGGTGTAGAATGCCTCCGCTTCCCGTTCCATCGCCCCGGCTTCGGCACGGATGCGTTCCAGCCCGAGATTTTCGATCAGCCACACCGGACGACGGTTGTAATATCCGGCCACATGTTCGCGTCTGATCAATGGGATGACATCACCGAAGCGCTGCTTGTGCAGATCGATCAGGCGCTTCCTGTGCTCATCCTCTTCCCGCGCCATGCCTTCGAAAACGAGGGCGGAATCGGGAAATTCCGCCCGCAGCGCCTCGGCGTAGCCCCGATAAATACGCGCATCATCCTCTTCCGACGAAATGGCGAGTGCAAGAATTTCCTGCTCGCTCAAATCGCGGAACCTTTTGCGGGAAAACGAAAAACGCATTGCTCAATCCTCAAATTTTAGAACGGTTCTAACTTAATGTCTTTGGCCAAACAACCAGGTTTGCGCAAGGTCGTGCTGGAATTTGCTTGGAACTGAACGGTTCGGTTTATATCGTGTGAAGGTGTATCGGAGGATCTATGACGGCCACAGCAGAAATGATCCGCAAGGGTCGAAAGTTCGACCAGGTGCTTGAGGGCGCGCGGCGGGTGTTCATGTCTGATGGGTTCGAAGGGGCCAGCGTGGACGAGATCGCACGGGTTGCGAATGTGTCAAAAGCCACGTTGTACAGCTATTTTCCAGACAAGCGGTTGCTGTTCATGGAAGTGGCGACGACAGAATGCCAGCGCCAGTCCCGCGATGCATTGGACAGCATCGACATGGCGGCGGAACCCGGTGAAGTCTTGCTGCAGACGGGCCGGCATTTTCTGCGGTTCATCACCTCGAAATTCGGTCAGCAGATTTTCAGGATCTGCGTGGCGGAATCGGACCGGTTCCCCGAGTTGGGGCAAAAGTTCTACAATTCCGGCCCGGCGGTCATGCGGGCGGAGATGGCAGCTTATTTCGAGCAGGCTGAGGCGCGTGGCGAATTGCGTATCGAGGATCGCATTCTTGCGGTGGATCAGTTTGGTGAGCTGTGCAAGGCGGATGTCTGGCCGCGGCTGATATTCGGGGTCACGAAAACGGTGACAGAAGCTGAAATCGAACGTGTCGTCACCGGCGCGGTTAAAACATTCATGGCCCGTTACGGCGCTTAGAAAGACTCGACTCCCGCTGCCCGGCGCTTTATCTCATTAAGAACAAAAAGAGAACAATTGAGTCTGCCAGTCCTTGCTGCCCTATGACTGACCGCCGTATCCTTTCGCTTTGGTTCCCGCATCTGGGGGCTGACCGGTTGATCCGCCGGAACCCTTTGCTTGGCAGTGTTCCCTTGGGGGTCGTGCAGGAACGAAACAATATGCAGGTGCTGTCTTCTTTGAACAGCGTAGCACTTGGATATGGCTTGCGGGTGGACCAACCCGTGCGCGACGCCCATGCGATGTGCGAAGGGTTGATCACACGTGCCCGCAGTGTACAGGGCGAGGCGGGGTTTCTGGCTTCTGTTCAGCGTTGGGCGGGCAAATTCAGCCCCTGGGTCGCACCAGAGGCGGAGGACGGTCTGGTCGTGGACCTGACAGGCTGCGCCCATCTTTTTGGCGGTGAGGAGCCATTGCTTGAAATCGTGCAGCAGGATTGCAACGATCTGGGGCTTGCCGTGCGCATGGGGTTGGCGGATACGCGCGGGGCAGCCTGGGCGCTGGCGCGGTTTGCCGGGCAGGTGGCAGGCTCGCACAGGTCTGGCGATGCCATTGATCAGGAAGCACGTGCAACCCGGTCGCGGGCCGGTAAACGGCGGCACTGGACCAGGGGCGGCGCGGCGCCCGTGGTTACCCTTGGCCGGGACGGGAGCGCCCACCGTATCGCGGCGCCCGGGCAGATGTATTCCGCCCTTGGTCCTCTACCCATCGCCGCCCTGCGTTTGGATGCAGAGCTGACCGCACAGCTGGCCCGTCTGGGGCTGCGCCGGATCAGTGATCTTCTGGGTCAGCCCCGGGCGGGTCTCGCGCGTCGGTTCGGACGGGGCCTGGTGATGCGGCTGGATCAGGCGATGGGCTCGGCACCGGAACCGGTATCGCCTGCCAGGCCAGCCGATCATTTCGCGGTTCGGCTGACGTTGCCGGATCCCATCGGGCTGGAGGATGACATCCTCGCGGGGCTGGACCGTTTGCTGCCACAGCTTTGCGCAGGGCTTGAACGCAAGGGGCGCGGTGCCCGACGGGTCCGGCTGCAAGCGTTTCGCAGCGACCATGGTATCGAAAGCATCGAGGTTGGTCTTGCCCGCCCGTCTCATGATCCGGATCGTATGCGCCCCCTGCTGGCGTTGAAGCTGGGCGAGATAGACGCGGGTTTCGGGATCGATATGCTGCGGCTGGAGGTGGTGCAGTCAGAACCCATATACACCCGCAGCGCCGTGGGTCACCTGGAAGCAGGCCATGCGGTGAACAAACGCCTGGCGCAAAATACCGCGCTGGATGATCTGATCGGGCGGATTGGGGCGCGCGTGGGGCTGGAAGCGATCACCCGGAGGCATCCTGCCTCCAGCCATATTCCGGAAAAGACCAGCACCGTTCTGGCTGCCGCATGGTCAGCGCCGAACTCAGATGACTGGCCAAAACCCGCAACCCCGCGCCCGGTGCTGATGTGGCGGCCGGAACCGGTAGGCGCGCCGGACACGCCGCAAGTGCCGCAGGTGTTTCGCTGGCGGGGGCAGGACCTGACCCGCCTGCGGGCCATCGGGCCGGAACGCATTGCCCCGGAGTGGTGGCTGGATGATCCGGACTGGCGTAGCGGGGTGCGTGATTACTGGGTGACGGACACGGCAGACGGTCAACGGTTATGGCTCTTTTACGGCCATGGCGGCACGATGTTGTCCGGCTGGTTCTGCCATGGATCTTATGCCTGAAGTGTAAAAACCCGCCGGGAGATCTCGGCGGGTTTTCCTGAAGCGAATGGCGTCGTTACTTGGGCAACAAGACCTTGTCGATCACGTGGATCACGCCGTTTGTCGCCAGAATGTCGGCCGATGTCACATTGGCATCGTTGACGCGCACTGTTGCACCGTACTTGCCGCCCGTAGCGTCGATATTGACGTTCTGACCCTGAACCGTGGCGACGCTCAGTTTCTGGTCAAGCAGCTGGTCGGACGTCACCGAACCCGGCACCACGTGGTAGGTCAGGATGCTCACCAGAGTGTCCTTGTTTTCCGGCAGCAGAAGAGAGTCGACGGTGCCCGCAGGCAATGCTGCAAACGCCGCGTCCGTCGGGGCAAAGACCGTAAACGGACCGGGGCTGCGCAATGTATCTTCAAGCCCGGCGGCCTGCACCGCCGCAACCAGGGTTGTGAAATTGCCGTTTGCAGCAGCGATGTCGACAATGTCGCTGCCCTGATCGGCTGGCGCACAAGCCGTAAGCCCGGCCAGCAGGCCCGCAGCTACGGTCGCTTTCAATGCAAAACGTCTGTTCATAATCTGTCCTCTCTCCCAACAAAATTGGACAACCCCACGCGCTCAGGCGCAGCAGGTATTGCCATGATTAAAAAGATACGAAGGAAAGAGTTTGGCAGATCACCCGCGCAGATTTATTGAGCGATTTTATGCTCAACCGAAATTCGACCGACGATCAGCCCATCAATCACCACGTAGTGCAGCCTCTAGGGCCGGATATTACGGCGTTCTCTTTTGCGCTTTCTGACCCCGGCCCTGAGATCGGAATGGGTTTTTCACCCAGCAATCTGCGGGCAATTGATTTCGGTCGGAAAAATGTCTTCAAAGATACGTCTCGGAGCTGGAAAATCCGCAACGATCGTACCGATTTGAACGCCATTGGGCCCAATCCGGCTTGCACGTCGCGCAACAGGCGCGTGCGGATGCTGTCATATTCCCCGTCGCTCTGTTCGGGGCTTTTCGACCTGCGTAAATGAACGAAAAACTCGTGCCCTCTTGTATCGGAGACTCCAAGCAGCTCAAGAATGAGCAGTCCAATGTGGATCAGATCGCGCAGCATCGGTTCGAATGTCTTGCCAAACATCGCGCTGAAGTGACTGTCGACATAGCTGAAAGAGCCATCCAGCCGGCTTAAATACGCGCGGCAGCAGTCCCTCACTTTGTTCTGAGGGATAAAAAATTGCACCGGAATGGCGGTGTCGATGTTGATTGCCAGATGCCGGGACTGGCCATCGACGTACCCGGAATAATCGCAGAAGGCTTCGAAAATGCGTGCGGGTGCGGGCAGTTCCGTGGGCCGGTGGCAGGCATCCAGCCAGTCCGACAGCCGGGTGGTTAGCCTCTTGAAGCACTACTTACTTTTAGGGCGCTTGTCCAAAATGCGAACAGCCTTGCCTTCGGAACGCGCGACAGCACCCACGCGCCCGACCTCCACGAAAACGCTGATCCCGATGGATTGCTTGATCGCAACAGAGAGAGCCTTGGCGCTCGCATCGCGGTCCGAGGCACCGATCGAGTTGTCAGCGGCTTCGCACAGGATGCGCATCTGGTCCATACGGTCGGGGCGGGTCAGCTCGATCTGGAAGTGCGGGGCCAGTCCGGTCGTGGACATCAGGGCCTCTTCGATCTGCGTTGGGAAGACGTTGACCCCGCGCAGAATGATCATGTCGTCCGACCGCCCGGTAACTTTTTCCATGCGCCGCATGGACCGCGCCGTGCCCGGCAAAAGGCGTGTCAGGTCCCGGGTGCGGTACCTGATGATCGGGAAGGCTTCCTTGGTCAGCGACGTGAACACCAGCTCGCCCTGCTCGCCATCCGCGACCACCGCGCCGGTCTCGGGGTTGATGATTTCCGGAAAGAAGTGGTCCTCCCAGATGTGCAACCCGTCCTTGCTTTCCACACATTCATTGGCAACCCCGGGACCCATGACCTCCGAAAGGCCGTAAATATCCACGGCATGCATGTCGAAGGCCTGCTCGATCTCCATCCGCATCGCATTTGTCCAGGGCTCCGCACCAAAGATGCCAACGTCCAGCGAGGACGCGCGCGGATCCAGACCCTGTGCCGCATATTCGTCCAGGATCGACAAGGCGTATGACGGTGTGACGGTGATGGCGGTGGGTTTGAAATCTTCGATCAGGCGCACCTGGCGGGGCGTCATACCACCTGAAATCGGCACGGTGGTCAGGCCAAGCGCATCGGCCCCGAGGTGAATGCCCAGACCCCCGGTGAAAAGGCCGTAACCATAGGCGTTATGCAACAGATCGCCCGGTCTGAGCCCGGCCGCCCGCAAGGATCTGGCGACCACGGCCCCCCAGTTTTCAAGATCATTGCGCGTATATCCAACCACCGTGGGCTGACCCGTTGTGCCAGATGACGCATGAATACGGGCGATTTGTTCCCGCGGCACTGCAAACATGCCAAACGGATAGTTGGCGCGCAGATCATTCTTTACCGTGTACGGAAATCTGGCGAGATCAGACAACGTATGCAGATCGTCGGGATGCACACCTGCCGCATCGAAGCTGTCGCGATAAAACGGAACGTTCTCGTAAGCGTGGCGCAGTGACCATTTCAGGCGTGTCACTTGCAGACTGCCGATTTCGTCTCGACTGGCAATTTCTATGGGGTCGAGGCTGCTGCGTTTCGGTGTCAGGTCTTTCATGCCTGGTCTCCATCTTCTGGGTAGTGCTGTCCGCTGATCGTGCGCGACAAGCCGCGAAACAGTGCAATAATGTCCCCTGCGTCGTTGGTGACGCGGACATCATAAGTGCCCGAGCGCCCGCTGCGAGCAGTTTCGACGGCCTCCGCGGTAAGGCAGTCGCCCTCCTGGCCGGGCTGCAGATATGTGATCTGGTTCTGTTGGGCGACTGTGAGTTGGTTATAGGTATTGCACGCGAAGGCAAATGCGGAATCTGCCAGCGTGAAAATGAAGCCTCCGTGGCAGATCGCGTGACCGTTCAGCATCTGCGGCCCAACAATCATGGTCAGGGTGGCGCGCCCCGGAGAGATTTTTTCGATCTTCATGCCAAGAGCCTGGCTGGCTGCATCCTTTCCCATCATGAGGGCGGCGCATTTCTCTGCGCGCTTTTGCGCTTCTGCCTGATTCATCAATTATGTTTCCAAATTTCCAGTCTTCGCGAAATTATGTAACAAATAGCCAAGCCTCTGTATATCCCAACCTGGGGACTTGATTTGAGGTCAGAAGAGCGCAAGTCTACGGTATGAACTTTCAGGTGCCACCGTCCAGCAACCTAACCCCGTTCCCGCCGGATCAAATCGCGTTCCATCGCAAGGAACTATCGATCATATTATCGCTTTATGGCCGTTTCGTCGCCGCGGGAGAGTGGCGGGACTATGGCATTTCATGCCTGCGCGACGTCGCCGTGTTCTCGGTGTTCAGACGGACGGCGGAAAACCCGCTGTACCGTATCGAGAAACGGCCGAAGATGCGGGAAAAACAGGGCATGTACTCGGTGGTGGGCCTGGATGGTCAGATCCTGCGGCGCGGCCATGATCTGAAAACGGTCCTGAGAGTTCTGGAACGCAAGCTGATCCGTGCCGTGGAGTGACCTGAGATAATCGCGGCCCTTCCGGGCCACACGATACTGGCGATCGCCTCCGGCAATCGCGTCTGGCACGCTGCCCGCAACGCCGCGGTCATGCCTGCAGGCGTTTATGCGCTGTGACGGGTCCGTCGCCCTGAGCCCTTATGCGGGCGATCGCGTCATCGATTCCTTCGCGGGCGACAGCCATATGGCCGGCATTGGCGTGGATGATGTGCGTGGTATCGCACACCAGAGCAACATGGCCTTTCCAAAACAGAAGATCACCCGGTTCATATCCGCTGTCGACTGGCAGGGCTGTTCCCAACGCCTGTTCCTGTTGATCGCTGTCCCCGGGGCAAGGAATGTGGCATGCCAGCAGCGCGGCCTGGACGAGACCGGAGCAGTCGATGCCCCAGCCGCTGTTCCCACCCCAAAGGTAGGGCGTGCCCAGAAACAGCTTTGCAATTTCAATCGGGTCTTCGGCCCGGTCGGAAATGCGGTGCACATGCTGACGCGGCACGTAGCCGTCAGCCGTTTCGATAAACGTCGCTGTTTCCGACACCGCTACAAGCTGGCTGCCGAAGGTCAAGCACATCTGATCGACCGACTTGAGGTCAGCGGCATCATAGCAGTGCGTCGTGCGCGCGGTGACCTGATGCGTGGCGGAACAGCATTGTCCCAAGGTATCAACGGGAACACATCCGCAATATCCGTCCTTTTTTGCGCGGACCAGCGACCAGCCTTCAGCTTCGTGAAGCACGGTGACGTCCTCGCCGTAGATCAGCTGGCGGTCACGTGGCCCCGCCGGGCTGCGGCACAGGTCTACAACCGGCGCAGTGATCTGCATCGGATCGGACCGTGTGGCCAACACAGGGTCCGGAAAGCTGCGCTGGTCGGTCATTGCGGCCACACTTCGATGTGCGGGCCTGCCGGTGGCTTTCGTATGGATCTGGCGCGAGGGTGTTGGTTGCACAGCAATATCATGAGCGGTGCCTTTCAGTGGGAACGGCGTACCACCAGACTAGCTCCTTTGGTGAACGGTGCAACCGGTCAGATCGTGATGTCCTGCAGGTCCCAGATCGCGGTCAGGGATTGTTCTCCGATCCGGATCAGCCGCGCGAGGGTTGCGGCAACCGCTGGCCCGTCCAGAGCATCGATGGCGTCGATGACGTCTGCTGCAACGCGGCTCAGAACATGCATGCCGATTTGTTCCGCGATGGCGATCAGCGACCGTGCGCATTTACGCAATTCGTCATGATTGCAGGCTGAGTGAAGCCTGCTGCAATGGGACAGGCGCAGCGCAAGTTCTTCCATCGCTCTGCAAACGACGTCTTCTGCGGCGGCTTCGCCGAGCTCGGAATATAGCGCGCCCAGGCGATCCTGGTCGACGTGCACGGTTTCTTTCAGCCTGATTTTCAGGACCTGATCCATTAATCTCACCCTTTTTCGCCCCCACGGCACGCGACGTTTATCGACCGAAATCCTATCCAAAGTGTTGAGACCACGTGCCGATTTCTCTCGAATTCGATGTGAATTCGGGATAGTTGCTCTCAACCACAAGAACGATCGGGACATCTATGGATCAGGCAAAACCGCTTCCGGGCTATCTGGTGCAACGCTATCAGGGCTGGAAAGCCACCGGATATGCAGAGAACAAAGCATGGTATCGACGACTGGCCAGTGATGGGCAGCATCCGCGGGCAATGGTCATCTCCTGCTGTGACAGCCGGGTACATGTCACCTCGATTTTCGGGGCGGATCAGGGTGAATTCTTCATCCACCGCAACATTGCGAATCTTGTGCCACCTTACGAGCCTGATGGCGATCATCACGGCACCTCTGCCGCCGTTGAATACGCGGTTACGGTCCTGAAGGTGGCGCATCTGATTGTTCTGGGTCATTCCAGTTGCGGCGGCGTGCAGGGATGCATCGACATGTGCAAGGGTCATGCGCCGGAACTGGAGCAAAAACATAGCTTTGTCGGCAGGTGGATGGATATTCTGAAGCCCAAGTATGACCTTGTGTCATCCGAAAAAGATCCTGGTGTGCAAGCGCAGCAACTCGAAAAACACGCGGTTCTGGCAAGCCTGGAAAATCTGATGACATTCCCCTTCATTCAATTGAGCGTGGACGAGGGTTTGCTGACCCTGCACGGTCTCTGGACGGACATCGGCGAGGGTGGGTTGGAGTATTTCAACACCGAAAAACAACTGTTTCTGCCTGTATGACCTTGATTAATTGAACGAGCGTTTTATTTTGCGTCCAATGATCGGGGAGTGACGCATGGAACAGATCCTTACACTGGCAACGAATAACCTTCTGTCGCCGATAATTTTATCATTTGCGCTGGGCGTGGCCGCTGCTCTGGCGCGATCTGACCTGAGTGTTCCCGAAGCCGCGGCCAAGGCGCTCTCGATCTATCTGCTTTTCGCAATCGGGTTCAAAGGCGGTGTCAGCGTGTCATCGCACGGCCTTGATGCGAAACTGGGCCTCTCGCTGATCGCAGGCATTATCCTGTCTGCCGCCCTGCCGCTGATTGCCTTCGCTCTTTTGAAGGTAATGACCGGCCTGAGCCGGCTGGATGCAGCGGCCGTGGCCGCACATTACGGCTCGATCTCGATCGTCACCTTTGTCGCGGCGACTTCGGTTCTGGAAAGCAGCGGCATCACGTCGGAGGGATATATGGTGGCCGTCGCGGCCGCGATGGAAGCACCCGCCATTCTCTCAGCTCTGTGGCTGATTTCCCGCGGCGGCGACGGTCGTCGTATGGACAGCGACCTGTGGCGCGAGATTTTGCTCAACGGGTCGATTGTCCTGCTGGTCGGATCATTCCTGATTGGATGGGTCACGGGTGAAGAAGGGCTGACGGAAATCTCCAGCTTCATCGTGGCGCCCTTCAAGGGGGTCTTGTGTCTGTTCCTGCTGGACATGGGGCTTGTTGCAGGTCGGGGACTGCGTCGCGGCGGCGGCGTCCTGCGTCCGGGAGTTCTGGCCTTTGGCGTGCTGATGCCCTTGATCGGCAGCGCGTTTGGTCTGGCGGCGGGCTTGATGCTTGGCCTGTCGATGGGTGGTGTGGCCTTGATGATGGTATTGTCGGCCTCGGCGTCTTATATTGCGGTGCCTGCAGCGATGAGGGTTGCGCTGCCCGAAGCGGACCCGTCCATTTACCTGACGCTGTCGCTTGGCGTGACATTCCCTTTCAATCTCACGCTTGGCATCCCGCTGTATGTGGCGGTGGCCAGCGCGTTGACCGGAGCCTGACAACATGAAAACTCACAAAGCCAAACGTGTCGAAATCACCATCGAGGCTATCATGCAGTCGCGTCTGACCGAAGCGCTGACAAAAGCGGGTGTCACCGGTTTCAGCGTCCTTCCGGTGCGCGGCGGTTCAGGACGCTCCGGAGCCTGGGTACGGGCCGGAGAAATCGGGCGCGCCAGCGGAATGGTGCAGGTCATATGTATCATCAGGCCGGAGCGGCTGGATGCGCTGCTGGAAGCCGCCTTCGCGGTTGTCGACCGCCATATCGGCGTTGTCAGTATCGTCGATTGCGAAGTGCTGCGGGCGGAGCGATTTTAACCTTTTCTAAACGATAATTAAGGAATGCTCTGCGGTATGAACAAGCGTACCGTCACGGTCCAACTCCCGGCCGATCTGATTCTTGCAGTACATGATCTGGCCACGGAGCAGGAGGGCACCGTTGCAAAGATCGTGGAAGACCTTCTGGTATCGCATCTGGCAACGCGTAAAGGCGCCAGGAAAAAGGCCGAAGTCGTTGATGAGCGGTTAATATTTGCTTTGCAGAAGCTACTTTTTCGCGACATGGCGGAAGCTGAGGACTGGGACGATCTCGACACGCGCCTGCGGCGGCACGGATACTACCTGAAGATCGCCTGGGGCGGGTTGTCCCTGCACACAGAGACGAGTGGGCACAAGCTTTGCAACACCGCTGACCTGGGGTTCTCCTACGTTACCTTTCTGCGCAGGTTCGGTCCCGGAAAGCCGAAAGACCCGCGTTCCGAATAGGGACCGGTGGTCGTCATACAATCTGCTCCGTCGCTCCGCTGCAACTGTTCCGTAAAACGGGGTCCGTGCTTCACCTGTCACGACGTGCACTCCCCGCAGCCTGTCTCTTTCAGCGCCGCCATGATGCGAGACAGGTAAGACGAGCGCGGGTACCGCCTGATCTGAGCCCGGATTTTGGCAGCTGGACGGCCATCTTTGGCACACTGACGCAAGCGCACGCGTCTTGCGGGCCGTAAACTGCCGGCATGACTGTGATCGCCAAATACGAGGGCGCTGCCCCGACATGGACCAGAACCGTCTTGCGGCTTGGCTACGCCAGTGCCTACCGGGCATTCTTCAAGGCCAACACGTGCGCCTGCGGCCCTGTCCTTGATGTTGGCACCGGCACCGGCATCTTCGCCGATTCGTGGATCGAAGCCGGTGGCAGCGCTGATCTGACCTTGCTCGATCCGTCTGCGGCGATGCTGAGACAGGCGCGGCGACATTTTGAGCGGCGGGGCCTCTTCCCGACCGTCCTGCAGTGCAGCTTAGAGGATCTGGCGGACGATATATCTTACAACGCAATTCTAGCCGCGCATGTTTTTGAACACCTGGATGAGGCGCACCTCGCAATGGGTTTATTGGCACGTAAGCTGCGCCCCGGTGGCCGTCTCTATCTGGTCGTTTCAAAGCCGCATTGGTGCAACTGGCTGATCTGGCTGCGGTTCCGCCATCGCTGGTTTCAGCCAGAAGCGGTTTGCGACATTGCGCGCCATGCGGGGTTGCGCGGCGTTGCGGTTCACGATTTCGACGCAGGTCCGCCAAGTCGGACCAGCCAAGGCTACGTCTTCGAAAAACCTGAGCCGTGAAAGGACCGGAAATGCTCGTCGCGCATGTCGCCTTGCCGGGGTCAGAAGACCGCAGGGATCCGACCCTTCGGATCCTGATGCGGGACCGGGACGCGGTTCGGGGTGTGACGCGTTGTTGGGTCTCTCCACCACGTCCTGATCCTGCGCTTGGGCGGCGATTTGACGCTGCGCCTATCGAGGACCTAAACTGACACCATGCAGCCAGAGGCTTACTGCTTTCACCGAAGTTTCGACCCGGCGGGCCCGTCTGAATTCCAGACGGATCGCCATTATCTGCTCTATGCGCTGGAAGGAACGCTGCGGCTTGAAGCGGATGGAAAACGCTGGACGCTGCCGCCCGCGCGCGCAGCCCTGATCTGCGCGAACCACCCGGTCACGATAACCGTCTTGTCGCGACTGACCTCCGCATCGGTGCTTTTCTCACCGGCTTTCATGGGGCCGCCTGACCAAATACTCAGTGTTTTCGATATGACGCCGCTGGCAAGGGAGCTGGTGAAGGCGTGCCGGGAATGGGGCCCTGACAGCGGACCGCTGTCACCATTTGCAACGCGCATCTTCGGCACCTTGGCGGAGGTGGTGGTGCACCTGTCCGCGCACCCCAGCAAATGCGTTTTACCCATGCCGGTGTCACCTGCGCTGAAAGCCGCCGTTCAACTGACGGAAGATCGGGCGCATGACAGCCCGACGTTCGACGAGATCGCGCGGCTGACTCACCAGTCGTCGCGCGCGCTGGCCCGGCGATTTGCCAGCGAAATGGGTATGACGTGGCGCGAGGTATTGCGGCGCATCCGCATCATGAACGCGGTTGAGGCGCTTGCCATGTCCGATGCGCCCGTGACCCAGATTGCCCTGCGGGTGGGGTATGGATCGCTGTCCGGTTTCAACGCGGCTTTCCGTGATTGCATGCAGATGTCGCCAACCGAATACCGCGCCAGCCTCCGACGCTGAAACCGGGCTTCAGCTCATCATACTAAATACCCGGAACGCCGAGAGAATGAGCGGCGCTTCATCTGCTATCCCGGATGTGTGCCTTTAAGACATCGGTCCGTAAGCCGTCATCACTTGATCCGAGCTCGCGTCCCGCAGCGCGATGATCTCCCGATACTCGGGTGATGCATGCCACCTTTGCAGAGCTTCCAGATCGGGAAAGGAGACCACAACCACCATGTCACCGTTTGATGCGTTGCCGGACAGGGTTTCGCTTCTCTGGCCGCGAAACATCATTTGTGCACCGTAGGGGCGCGCCACCGCCTGTGTTCTGGCCATGTAATCCTGAAATCCCTTGGGATCAGTGACGGAAATTGTGGAAATCATGATCGCGGTCATGTCATGCAGCCTCTCTGGGTGTGTTTTCGGGGTCGGGGGAGTGTGATTTGCGCCATGATGGGTCGTCCTGGCACAGACGTGGTGTTTTCAGTTGCACGAAGTCCCTGTCGGCGGCCATGCGTTCCAGATCAGGCGGGCGCGTCACAAGCATCTTGGCGAAAACCCCAAGGGCGGTCAGTGACCGCAGGCCACTGCGCGCAAGGTCCGGGCGCGCAGCGACAGTTCTGCGCACGATCGCCTCAAAGAGTTCCGGTGCCTGCCCTCCGATCGTGGCGACAGCCTCTGTCGGCGCGTTCACGGCGAAGGCGCCCCGCCGATACTCCTCGGCATAGATGGCCAGCTGCGAGACGGCGGCCTCGGAGTAATTCGACGGCGGCACTGCCCTGAGCGCCTTGAGCATCATGCGATCAGAAATGTCGCGATATGTGACCTTGCGTCCCAGCGCCCGCCCCATCGCCGAGGCGATCTCATTTGGCGACATAAGCACGGGGCCTGTTGGTCTGTATGTGCGCCCCGCGTGGGCTGCCGGGTCCATCAAAGCAGCAACGGCGACGCGCGCAATATCTTCATTGGACGGCGGTGCGTTTTTTTTGACCGTTCCATCGCCAAGCGGCATCGCAAGCAGTCCCAGATGCGCCGCCATGTCAATTCCCATCAGATAGTTATCGGCGAACCAGCCCGGGTTGACGATGGTGACAGACATTTCCGCGCGCATACCGATCAGAATGTCACTGATGTACACTTCGCGGGTGAAAAGCGATGGGTGATCGACGCTGGAGAGCCATTGTCCGAGGCTGACTACATGCTCCAGACGCGCTTCGTAGGCCGCGGCGGAGAAGGTTGCGTTGAAATGAAGACCGTTGGGTGCCGTCGGCGCACATTGGTACGCGCGCTGCACGCCGTTCATGGCCCGGCGCAGGTCTGTGAGCGCATATTGATTGCCGATGAAGACCTCGGCACCGGCAGCCGCGAGCCTGTCGGCGCGGGCGTCCTGCCGGCGCACGAAAGCGCGGACAGGCACATCCTTCTCGCGGAGTTGAAGCGCCACCTGAAAACCTGTTTTGCCCGCTGCGCTGGTCACCAGAATCTTGGGGGTTGTTGACATGAAAGTGCCTCCGGTTCATCTCTGATTAGAGAACTAAAGCTGATACTTTAAAAAATAAAGTAACAAATCCGTGAGGTGAAGATGGCGAAACCGCGTTCGTATAAATTGCTCTGTCCGGTTGCACGCGGACTCGACCGAATTGGGGATCGGTGGACACTGCTTATCCTGCGCGATTTGCATGCCGGCCCGGCGCGTTTCACCGACCTGCAGCGCGGGCTGACCGGGATTGCGGCAAACCTGCTGACGGAAAGACTGGTCAAACTGGTTGCAGACGGGCTGGTGGAAAAAGCCGATGGCGCGCATGGCGCATCGCTCTACAGCCTTACCGTCCTGGGCAGAAAGACCCGTGACATCCTTTTTGAGCTGGCAATGTTCGGCGGCAGGTTTCCGGCGGAGGGCGATATCGTTGAGCCGGGCAACCTGCGCACCGTCGCCTTTACCATGGGTGCTGCTGCACACCGAGTGGCACCCGACAACGTTGACCTGCGCGCCGCGCTGATTGTAGACGGAGAGGAAATGATCCTGAAAGTCGAGAATGGTGGCGCCTCGGTTGAATATGGGCGGGCGGAGAATCCGGACCTTGTTTTCCGAACCCGCTACCACGCCCTGCTGTCTGTTGCGGAGGGTGAGATGAGCCAAGAGGAATTTGTCAAAAACAACAGTGAGCTGGAAGTCTACAAAAGCGGTCAGGAGCAACCGTTTCTTCAGGTCATGTCAGACATAATGACGTTGCTGCGCGCGTAGCTGGTCAGCAGGAACCCGCATGTCGGCAGGTCCCAAGGGTTCCGGCAGCCGAATACGGCACCAAGCCTGCTTGACGCCGAAGACAAGAAAGCCCGGAGGTTCCGATGCCTCCGGGCTTATTTGTTTCGTTCAGGGTGGGCTGATTACCCTTTTTGCAAGACCCGGTTGCCCAGCAACTCCGCAATCTGGACCGCGTTCAACGCAGCACCCTTGCGCAGGTTGTCAGATACGCACCAGAGGTTCAGACCATTGTCGATCGTGCTGTCCTGACGGATACGGCTGATAAAGGTGGCGAAATCGCCAACGCATTCAACCGGCGTGACATAGCCGCCGTCTTCGCGCTTGTCGATCACCATCACGCCCGGTGCTTCGCGCAGAATCTCGCGGGCTTCGTCTTCGTCCAGATGATCTTCGAACTCGATGTTCACAGCCTCCGAATGGCCCACGAACACGGGTACGCGGACGCAGGTTGCCGTAACCTTGATCGACGGGTCGACGATCTTCTTGGTCTCCGCGACCATTTTCCACTCTTCCTTGGTCTCGCCTGAATCCATGAAAGCATCGATATGCGGAATGACGTTGAAAGCGATCTGCTTGGTGAACTTTCTGGCCGGCTTGTCATCGACCGGGTTGTAGATCGACTTCGTCTGATCCCAAAGTTCATCAATGCCTTCTTTGCCCGCACCCGACACCGACTGGTAGGTCGAAACAACCACGCGTTTGATGGTTGCGCGATCATGCAGCGGCTTGAGAGCCACGACCATCTGCGCGGTCGAGCAATTGGGGTTGGCGATGATGTTCTTTTTGGAATAGCCGGTGATCGCATCCGCGTTCACTTCCGGCACAATCAGAGGCACATCGGGGTCGTAGCGATAGAGCGACGAGTTATCAATGACGATGCAGCCCGCTTTCGCGGCCTTGGGTGCGTATTGCTTGGTCGCCTCTGAGCCCACGGCAAAAAGCGCGATATCCCAACCCGTGAAATCAAACGTGTCAAGGTCCGTTGTCTTCAGCGTCTTCTCGCCAAAGCTGACTTCCGTACCCAAGGACTTCCGGCTTGCGAGAACGGCAAGCTCGTCCACGGGGAAGTGGCGTTCAGAAAGAATGTTCAGCATTTCGCGGCCCACATTACCTGTGGCACCCGCAACAACGACGCGGTAACCCATCTGTTTACTCCAATGTTCAAGTGATGGTGCGCGCCTCTTATACCCCTAAGGTCGTGGGGGGAAGGGCCTCACACCGTGTTGTTCTTCCATTTGGCAGCCGTTTTCCTGGCAGTTTGCAACAACATGTCGATGTCCAGGGCAACGGCAACGAATCGCGCGCCTGCTTTCAGGCTGTCGTTGATCATGGTTTCATTCGTCGTCAGGATTCCCGCGGGTTTACCGGCCGCCGAGATTTTCGCCAGCGTATCCATGATGGTTTTCTGCACATCCGGATGGAACATATCCTCCAGATGCCCCAGATCGGCGGCAAGATCCGCAGGACCGACAAAGACACCGTCAATCCCCTCGATCTCGAGAATCTCGTCCAATGCGGCCAGACCTTTGCGATTTTCCACCTGCACCAGCAGACATATCTGGGCGTCGGCGGTGGGGCCGTAGTTCTCGGTGGTGCCGAATTGCGATGCCCGGGCGAGCGAATAACCGACCCCGCGATCACCGGTCGGAGGATACCGCACGGCCCGCACCAGCTGGCGCGCCTGATCGGCGCTTTCGACCATCGGGACAAGAATTGTCTGGGCTCCGGCGTCGAGAACCTGCTTGATGATCCATGTCTCGCCAATGGGTACGCGCACGACCGGGTGGCTGTCGGAGTGATCGAGTATCATCAGCTGGTCGCGGATCGTGCGCAGATCATTGGGCGAATGCTCTGCGTCGATCACCAGCCAGTCAAACCCGGCGTTGCCCATGACTTCAGCCGGATACCGGTCCGACAGGCCCATCCAGCAGCCGAACAGGGTTTTCCCGTCGGCGAGGGCTTTTTTGAACGAATTGATCGGGGCGGGCATGGTTGATATCCTCATGAAAACTGTTGCGCACAACCTAGGCTCAGATGGAAAGAAATGACCAGAGCCGCAAATGGCCTACCGCAAACTGATGTAGGCCATGCGCGCCGCCGTCAGCAAATCCCAGGTCATCAGTGACAAATACCTGATTTTACAGGCCTGTTCGTCGAACGCAGTGCCGGCATCCGCACAGGCCTGTGGTTTTGCTAGCCTTGCATCAAGGTTTTGCAGCCTGCGCCGATAGGCCCGCTCCTTGAACTCCGAGGCACCGATGACGGCAGGCAGCATCGGTCTGGACTGAACGACAAAACCCTCGACCATCCGAACAACCTCCGCCGCACAAAGCGCTGGTTCCGATCCGTCTGAACACTTCTTGAGTGCGATACTGACGCATTCGGTCTGCAGGGAATACCGGTAGGCGCTCGACAAGGCCGATACCGCGCGCAGGCAGGACACCGGATCGATTTCATCGGCGTTGACACGATAGTCCTGCTCTTGGGCTGTCGCGTGACAGGCAGCCACCGTCAGCAGGATAGCCAGAGTATATGTTTTCAGGCGTCGCATTCTGACAACCTAACCAACCGACCCGATAGCGCAAGCTTTGCGGAACCCCGCGTTCAGATCACCTTGATCACGTCCTTGTCGATGGCCAGCATGTAGCCGCGGCGGGCAATGTTCTTGACCAGCAGCTCCGAAACGATCTGATTGCCCAGCGTATCCCGCAAGCGCTTGATGCGCGTGGCACCGGCGGCTTCTTCGCAATCCACCGCGGACCGCCCCGAGATCATGCCCTCGATCTCGGACCCCGACAGCACATCGTCATCCATGCGGGCCTCTGCGAGAACTGACATCGTCTCCATCGCTGCGTCGGTAAGTTTGAAGCCGAGGTTGTTGAGATAGACCGTGTTTTCTTCCCGACTGATCAGCAGCGAATTGACCTGAATGCCCGCGCGTTCGATCTGCGCCACGCGCCGGTTAAATCCAACCAGCATGACCAGAAACACAAGCGCCGCAATCAGCATCGCAGTGGCAAAGACCAGCAGCACGAAGATCACCAGCCGGTAGCTCATCAACGTGTCTGAAAATGCCGTGCCGGACTGCGCCAGGATTTCCAGCAGCTTGATTTCCGCCTGGGCCGTAAGGTCGTTGTTCTCGATAAACAGCTGTTCGACGCGCGCGTTGAAGGCATTGCCGTCCGGCAGCGCCCAGAACAGCATGCCCGCCGCGACCAGCAGGATGAACACGATAGCAACTATTCCAAAAATGACGATCCGGCCACCGGAGCGACGCATCTCAGAAGCGGAGGTAGTTGGGTCCTGCACTCTGTTTCCTCTTCGCCAACCCGCTTTCGTCAAACACCGAAACGATGTTCAGCAACGTCCACCCCTGCGCGGCCAGACGCGCAGACAGCTCTGCCCTCGCGGTTTTCTTCGAACACTCGGAAATTTGCGCCACACCGTAGTGTAACCGCAAGGGGTTATCTTGCTTGGCCTTGTAATCGGCATAGCAATCGGCGGCCGAACCCGTCTGGGGCAATGCCAGAAAGCTGACCAGGCAGACGATACGTGTCATGTGTCTCATGACGTCAATCCTGCGCGTGAACACCGAGATATTCAATAACAAAGGGCGCTTAGCCGTCGTGTTATCGAATAACAGCCCGACGATATTGCCTGTCAGACTGGGGCAGTCCCAGATTGAGTGACACAAGCCCCGACGCTTCGGAGGGCGAAGTCAAAGTTCTGAAAGGGTATCCCGATGCACCGTAAATTTATTGCCACCATTGTCGCTGCCGCCTTGGCGGTTACCGCGATTGGCAGTGCGCCCGCCCGCGCTGACGAAGACCTGCTGCGTGCCCTGGCCGCTATCGCCGGAATCGCGATTGTGGGCAAAGTTATCCACGACCGGAATGAGCGCAAAAAGGAACAGCAAGCGGTCACGCGAAACACGCACCGGGCACCCGTTTATCAGAACCACAACCGTTCCTATGACCTCAAACCGCGCCCCTTGCCGCACCGGGCAAATCGCCGATTGCTGCCCGGGGAGTGTCTGCGCAGCTCTGATACGCGCGATGGGCGTGTCAGATATTTCGGGCGGAGCTGTCTGGAAGACCGGTACAAGCATGTCGAAAAGCTGCCGAAGGCCTGCAAACTGCGCGTGAAGGTTCCGGGCTATGCATATCGCCGGACAGGATATGACGCCTATTGCCTGCGCCAGAACGGATACCAATTGGCACGCCGTTAAGGACGTGTCGATGCAAAGCCGGATGGGTCCCCCAAAAACCGGCTTTGACCTGGAGGGGGCGTTCGGGCGCTCCCTTCTTTTTCTTTAACCAGTGTGACGCGCACCCCAAGCGGGTGCGCGTTTTTCCATTTGGGCTTGCGCCGCGCCGCAGATCATTGGATGCAAGGCTATGGGACCTGACTTCGACATGGAAAGAGCCGCCTATGCCGCCGGCAAGCTGCGCGTTGCCGGTGTCGACGAGGTTGGACGGGGCCCCCTTGCGGGGCCTGTCACCGCGGCGGCAGTGGTCTTGAACCCCCGGTGCATTCCCGACGGACTGAACGATTCAAAACAGCTCAGCGCGAAAAAGCGGGCCCTTCTCGCCGATGCATTGATGGATTGCGCAGATGTTGCCATCGGTCACGCCAGTGTTGCCGAGATTGAGCAGCACAACATCTTGCGAGCCAGCCACCTCGCCATGCAGCGCGCCGTGGCCGGTTTGCAGGTCGCCCCCGACCACGTGTTGATCGACGGGTCGATGATCCCGCGCGGAATGAACATTTCTGCCCGGCCCGTGGTGAAGGGCGACACCCGCTGCCTGTCGATTTCTGCGGCCTCAATTGTGGCGAAAATATGTCGTGACCGGATCATGGTGGATTTAGCGCAACAGCATCCGGGTTATGGGTGGGAGACAAACATGGGATATGGATCAAAAAGCCACATATCCGCGCTTCGAAATCTTGGTCCGACCCCACACCATAGACGTACCTTCAGGCCAGTCCACAATATGTTGTATCAAGATAAAAACATAAAGCCTTGATTCAAAAAAGAATTTGACCGCGAATCGCCTTTGACTCATGTTTGTCTCAACCAACGAGTGCACAAGCACCGGGACAGAGGCAGAACATGATGACCAAAACCAAAGGCGCCACAGCGCTTCCTTTGAACACGATACTTGACGGCGACTGCATCGAGATGATGAACAGCCTGCCGGAAGCGTCGATCGACCTGATTTTCGCGGACCCGCCTTATAATTTGCAGCTCAAAGGGGACTTGCACAGACCGGACAACAGCCGTGTCGATGCCGTTGATGACGAGTGGGATCAATTCTCCAGCTTCAAGGCCTATGATGACTTCACCCGCGCGTGGTTGAAGGCAGCGCGCCGGCTGTTGAAGCCGAATGGCGCCATCTGGGTGATCGGCAGCTACCACAACATCTTTCGTGTTGGCGCGGCATTGCAGGATCAGGGTTACTGGATTCTGAATGACGTGGTCTGGCGCAAGTCGAACCCGATGCCGAATTTTCGGGGCAAGCGTTTTACCAATGCGCATGAAACGATGATCTGGGCCGGGCGGGATGAGGCCAGCAAATACACCTTTAACTACGAGGCCCTCAAGGCGCTGAACGAAGGCATTCAGATGCGGTCGGACTGGGTGCTGCCGATCTGCACGGGCCATGAACGCCTGAAGGACGACAAGGGTGAAAAGGCCCATCCCACACAGAAACCAGAGAGCCTGTTGCATCGTGTGCTGGTGGGGTCGACCAACCCGGGATATGTGATCCTCGATCCGTTCTTTGGCACCGGAACAACGGGCGCTGTGGCCAAAATGCTGGGGCGTGACTTCATTGGGATCGAACGGGAGGTGGCCTACCGACAGGTTGCGGAAAAACGTATCTCGAAAGTGCGCAAATTTGATCGCGAAGCGCTTCAGGTCTCGACATCGAAACGCGCCGAACCCCGTGTGCCCTTCGGCCAGCTTGTGGAACGCGGTATGTTGCGCCCCGGCGAAGAATTATATTCGCCACGGGGTCAAATTGCCAAAGTACGCGCTGATGGCACGTTGATCGGCAACGATGTCAAAGGATCGATCCATCAGGTCGGAGCACATCTTGAAGGCGCACCAAGCTGCAATGGCTGGACGTACTGGACCTACAAGAGGGAAGGTAAAAAAGTCCCGATCGACGTTCTGCGCCAACAGATCAGATCAGAGATGGCCAACTAAGACTTCACTGAACACCGCCGGTGCCTGTGGCCTTCTGAACGAGGCTGCCTTCGTGGGCACTCACCTGACCCCGCCCATGTGGCGGGGTTTTTTTGTGGATGGCCGGAAGGCTCTTGACGTCGCTGTGTCGGTCGCGTGACGGGTGTTCAGTTCATCCGCTTCGGCTGAACCCTGTGGTTCATCGCCGCGTGGATGTAACGTGCCCCGAAATCGGATTTGCTGACCACATGGATGACCCCGGCAGACTGTGCCTTGTCGAACATGAAGGGGGTTGGCCAATCGCTTACGATCACAATGGGAATTCTGGCGAAATCCGGGTTTTGCGCGAGTTCAATTGCGAAATTCGCGCCTGTTCCATCAGGCAGATTATTGTCCAGCAGAATGAAACTGGTCTGATACCGCGACATATGCTGCCGGGCGTCCTCGATGGTTGCCGCAACGGCGACAAAAACCCCTTTGAAGCTCTTGTCCAGAATGCGTTTGATCCGTTCCTGATCAAAGCTGCTATCCTCGACAATCAGGCATGTCCGTGTTGGCGCACTTTGGCGTATCGCTTCATTCAGTTGCTGCATTTTTGGCTCTCACGTCGATCCACCTAAGCGGATGGTGTCGCACACAAGCCTTAAGATAGTGTATCCGCCATCAGGCTGGTGACGGATTTGTCGCCTTGGTATAGGCGTTCCAGTCCGTGATTTCCGGATAGTACATTTCCCGCCATCGGCGCACACGCGGATTCATCACGCGGCGCCACAACGGCGGCACCATCGCGACCATTGTCATGACCGGGTATCCATAGGGCAGCTGCGGAGCTTCGGCATCCGCGTAGGTCTGCAGCACCGGGTAGCGCCGGTCCGGCTTGTAATGGTGGTCAGAGTGCCGTTGCAGGTTGATCAGCAACCAGTTCGACACGCGGTGGTCGGCGTTCCACGAATGCTGGGGTTTGACGTGTTCATATTTCCCGCCGCCGAGGTGTTTGCGCGTCAGGCCATAATGTTCAATGTAGTTGACCAGTTCCAGTTGCCAGACTGCCGTTCCCGCCTGCACGAGGAAAAGGCCCAAGCCGGACCACCCGCCCAGAGAAAACGCAAGAATCAGCATCAGCAGCTGCAACCCCCAGTATTTGAAAAACGGATTGCTGAAGTCGTGCCACGGGAGGTTGCGCCGGGCCAGCATCTGTTTTTCCGCGGCAAATGCCGATTGCAGCGATTGCTTCAGAACGCGGGGATAAAACCGGTGGAAACCTTCGTTGTAGCGTGCAGTTACCGCATCGCGCGGAGTGCCCACGTAACGGTGGTGCACCAGCAAATGCTCGGACCGGAAATGAGAATAGTGGACCATTGCCAGCAGCAGGTCGGCCATCCAGCGTTCCATCCTGTTTTTCTGATGCATGAGCTCATGGCTGTAATTGATCCCGACAGTGCCGGTGATCACGCCTACGCCGAAAAACAGGACGATACGTTCCAGGCTGTTCAGGTGGTCGGCCTGTGGCACATACCAGATCAGGCTGAACAGCAGGCAGAACTGCAAGGGCGCCCAGATCACCGTGATGGCGCGGTACCAGTACAGCCCCTCCTCAGGCGCATCGGGATATGCATTTGTGCCGTCACGACCGAAAACCGCATCGAGGGCGGAGAAGAGATACCAGCTCACCACGGGCAGCAGAAAAACCGTCCAGCCACCGTAAATCGCCCCGATCCATGCAAACGGAACCAGCAGGAGGGACATCCAGAACGGCGCGGCCCGTGACGGTCTGACCAGTTCGGAGAGGGGAATGGTTCTCAGGTTTTGATACATCGCGTGTCCCGCAAATCAAGTTGGGCCAATCTAGACCATCTTTACCGCATCATCCAAGCGTGACGCGACGCTCAGAACGCTGTCCGGGCCAGATCGAAGGCCTTGCGCATGACCGTGGGCAGGTCCGAGGGGCGGAAAACGTCCCGCGCGACAAATCCGCCTATATCCGGCGTGATGTCGAGCGGCAGGTCGGCCACGCAGATGCAAAGGTGCAGATGGAAGTGCGTGAAAGTATGCCGCACTTCCCCCGGCAGCTGTCGCCACGCAGCAGCTGCCGGGGTCGGGACATCTGGCAGGGCGGTGCTTTTGTCGACCCATGCGGAGCCGGGCCAGCCCAGCATGCCGCCCAGCAATCCCTTGTCGGGCCGCGTTTCCAGCAGCCATGCGCCATCTGCCCGCCGCCCGACGTAGACGACGCCATGACGCATGGGTTTGGTCTTCTTGGGCATCTTCTTGGGAAGCTCATCCGCGGTGCCAAGCTTCCGGGACCGGCAGTGTGCTGACCACGGGCATATGCCGCAGGCCGGTGAGCGCGGGGTGCAGATGGTGGCGCCCAGATCCATAACGGCCTGCGCATAGTCGCCGGGGCGCGATTGCGGCGTCAATGCCGCCGCTTTTGCCATCAGCTCTGGCTTGGCAACGGGAAATGGCGTGTGAATGTCATGCAGCCGCGCCATCACGCGTTCGACATTCCCGTCCAGCACCGCATGGGGCAGATCAAAGGCGATCGATGAAATGGCGGCCGCAGTATAGGGTCCGATGCCCGGCAATGTCAGCAATGCAGCGTGATCTGCGGGAAATCTGCCGTCATGATCGCTCACCACCTGACGCGCACATTTCAACAGATTGCGCGCCCGGGCATAGTATCCAAGCCCCGCCCATTCCCCCATCACATCGGAGTCTTTTGCGGCGGCAAGATCGCCCACCGTCGGCCAGCGTTCCGTGAAGCGGTGGAAGTAGTCTTTGACGGTCACCACTGTCGTTTGCTGCAACATGACTTCGGACAGCCAGACGCGATAGGGATCAGGCATGACACCCGATTTGCGATCCCGGGGCGGAACGCGCCACGGCATGCGCCGCGCGTGGGTATCGTACCAGTCCAGCAAGCTATCGCTCAGGGTGAGGGGGTCGGGGCAAATGTCACGCAATGTTTATGATCATCCGGCTGCTTGGTCTGGTTGCTGGCGCGCAGAGACGCTATGTTCACGCAAGTGTGTTTCTAGGAAGATAGCGATGCCGCCCCGACGTGCCAGTACAAAAGGCTTCACCCGCACGGCCAGCCTGCTGACGGGTCGGATTCGTGCGGCATCGGAGAACCGGGGATTTGCCCAAAGCCGTCTGTTGACGCAATGGGCCGAGATCGTCGGCGAAGAGATCGCGGCGATATCGCGCCCGGTTGAGGTCGGGTATGGGCGCGGCGGTATGGGGGCCACGCTGACCTTGCTGACCACCGGATCGAACGCGCCCATGCTCGATATGCAAAAGGAACAGATGCGCGCGAAGGTCAACTCGGTCTACGGCTACAATGCTATTGCACGCATCCGCGTGACGCAGACGGCGGCCACCGGGTTTGCCGAGGGCCAGGTGGCTTTCGAGGCTGCACCACGCGCCGGTAAACCGGCCTCCGTTGACCCGGCGTTGCGCAAAAAGGCCGCCGAAACTGCCAGCCCGGTGGATGATGCGGGACTTCGTGACGCATTGGCGCGGCTGGGTGAAAACATTCTAAACAAAACAAACCGTTGAAAAGGATTCTGCGATGTCTCGTATGATGATGATCTCTGCAGCCGTGGCTGTGCTTGGTATCGGGGCGTATTTCGTAACGTCGCCAAGCCCTTCGGTAACACCCGCCGATCCCCTGGGAGCCGCAAACGCGCAGGAAGCAGCGGAGATCGATACCTCCACAGTTGTTGAGATGTCGCTGGGCAATCCCGACGCGCCCGTCACCGTGATCGAATACGCGTCTTACACCTGCCCGCATTGCGCGGCCTTCCACGCCGGAGCCTACAAGCAGTTGAAGACGGACTACATCGACACTGGCAAGATCAACTTTGTCTACCGCGAGGTCTATTTCGACCGTTACGGCCTGTGGGCGTCGATGATCGCGCGTTGTGCCGGCACGCCCGAAAAATTCTTTGGCATGACGGATCTCATCTATGCCGGCCAGTCTGACTGGGCCCGTGCCGGTGAACCGACCGCCATCGTGGAGGAACTGCGCAAAATCGGTCGTTTGGCCGGGCTGGATGGCGACACGATGGAAGCTTGCCTGCAGGACGGTGACAATGCCCGCACCCTCGTGGCATGGTACCAGGAAAATGCCGAGGCCGACGGTATCGACAGCACGCCCAGCTTTGTGATCAACGGCAAAAAATACTCGAACATGGCGTATTCTGAAATGGCGGCGCTGATCGACGCAGCGGCCGAGTAATGGCTGCACCTCTGGCCGGCCTGAAGGTCGTTGAACTGGCGCGCGTGCTGGCCGGTCCCTGGGCTGGCCAGACGCTCTCCGACCTCGGGTGCGACGTGACCAAGGTCGAAAGCCCGGCCGGGGACGACACCCGTCAATGGGGCCCACCCTTCGTGACCCGGGGCGAGGATGTTTCCGCCGCCTATTTCCATTCCGCCAACCGCGGGAAGAAATCGGTGACCGCGGATTTCAGAACGGCGGAAGGGCAGCAGCGGGTCAAATCCCTGCTGGCCGACGCAGATATCCTGATCGAGAACTTCAAAACCGGCGGGCTGGCGAAATACGGGCTGGATTATGAGAGCCTGTCGAAAGAGTTTCCAGGTCTGATCTATTGCTCGATTACCGGATTTGGGCACACCGGTCCTTACGCGTCGCGGGCGGGGTATGACTTTATCATCCAGGGCATGTCGGGGCTTATGTCGCTGACCGGTGAACCCGAGGGGCAACCGCAGAAATACGGTATCGCGATCACCGATATTCTGACCGGCATCTACGCGTCGACGGCGATTCTGGCGGCTGTGCACCAACGTCATCAGACGGGCCGTGGCCAGCATATCGACATGTCCCTGATGGATGTGGCGGTCGCGGTTACGTCCAATCAGGCACTGAATTACCTCACGACCGGCGTACCGCCGAAACGTATGGGCAATGCGCATGTGAACCTCGCGCCGTATCAGGTTTTCGACTGCGCCGATGGTCATGTCATCATCGCAACCGGAAACGATAGCCAGTACCAGCGGTTATGCAGGCTTCTGGGTCTTGACGAGATGGCGACCGCGCCAGCGTTCTTGAAGAATTCCAACCGTCTGGCCAACCGGGAGGAGATGATCTCTCGGCTGACTGCCGCAACCTGCCAGCGCACCCGAGCGGATCTGCTGGCGGCATGTGAGGCGGAGGGCGTTCCCGCAGGCCCCATCAACGATATGGCCGACGTGATGGCAGATCCGCAGGTGCGTTCGCGGGGCATGCAGCTCGATACCGAGGGGGTGCCGGGTGTGCGGTCGCCGTTCAGCTTTTCCGAGGCGGAGCTGGACTTGCAGAAACCGGCGCCGAAGCTGGGCGAGAACAACCCACAAGACTGACCGCTACGGTGCTGCCAAATTGTCGAGCAGATCATCCAGCGGGTTTGCGCCCGCCTCGAAGCTCAGGCGCACGGGCAGGGTGATCACCCGGGTGCGGAACGCCGCGGGCAATCGCACGGCATCCTTTTCGGTCGTGACAAGCTGTGCGCCGCGTGCTTTCGCGTCGGTCTCCAACCGGGTCATGAGCGCCGGGGTCAGGGGTTGGTGATCGTCGAGCGGTTCGGCATGCACAAGATTGGCGCCCAACCCGCGCAGCGTATCAAAAAATTTCTCGGGATGGCCAATGCCGGCGAAGGCGATAACGGTTTCGTTTTCCCATACCATTCCGGTTTGCAGCGGTGCCAGTTCGCCGCGCATATGCGCCAGCCCGGCGGGCAGACCCTGTGGCCTGAAATGCTGTTGCGCGGCGGGATCGCCAATGGACAGAAGGACATCCGCGCGTTCAAGACCCACCGCCACGGGTTCGCGCAACGGACCGGCGGGCAGGCAGCGTCCGTTGCCAAACCCGCGCTGGGCATCAACCACGACAATACTGATGTCCTGATGCAGGGCGGGGTTCTGAAAGCCGTCATCCAGCACCACCACGCTCGCGCCTGCAGCCTGAGCGGCTTTGCCGCCTTCCGCGCGGTCTTCGGCTACCCACACTTCTGCGAATGCAGCCAGCAGCAAGGGTTCATCGCCCACGTCAGTTGCCGTGTGCCGGGCGGGATCGACGCGGATTGGTCCCCTGAGCCGGCCGCCATACCCGCGTGTCACGACATGCGGCCTGTGGTGGCGGGCGGTTAGATGCTCAACGACCGCGATCACCGTCGGCGTTTTCCCGGTTCCCCCTGCATTGATGTTGCCGACACAGACAACGGGAATGTCCAGTTTCCGGGGAACGCCCCGTGCCAGCCGTCGCGCGGTCGCCCATGCGTAAACCCAGCCCAGGGGGCTGAGAAGGCGCGCCAGCAGGGCCGGCTGGTCCGCAGGCGAAAACCAGAAGTCAGGTGTGCGCATCTGTGCGCTCCACCGGACCGTCGAGGGCCGTGTTCACAAGGTCGATGACACGGTCGGTGAGCGCCGCGCCGTGGCTGATCACGTCCCAGCCCGCATGGGCCATCGCAGCCGCCTGATCGGGTGCAATGAGCCGGGTAACGGCCGTTCCCAGGGTCTGCGCGTCGTTGACGATGCGTGCGGCACCTGCATTGGCGAGCCGTGTGTAAAACGGCAGGTACTTGCGCACGTTGGGCCCATATAAAACAGCCGATCCGAGGGCGGCTGCCTCGAACGGATTGCACCCGCCGTGCCCGGATGTCAGCGAGCTGCCGAGAAAGGAAACGGGTGCAAGCCGATAAAACAATCCAAGGTCTTCGTCATCATCGACCAGAAGAATCTGCATGGCTTCGGTCGGGTCACCGTCTGTGCCTCGAATACCGACGCGGAAGCCATCGGTGCTGGCGTGCTGCGCCAGTTTCGCGATCCCGGTGGTCCGGGCCGGATGCAGGATCAGCAGCAGGCGATGGGAAAAACGCAATGCATGCCGGTGTGCCGATAGAACCGCCCGCTCCTCATCAGGCTGCACCCGTGCGGCGAACCAGACAGGGCGCCCGGCCAGGGCCTGTGTCATCTCCGTCAAATCGGCGTCTTCGCAGGGCAAAACCTGTCCCCCGGCCTGCAATGGGGGCGTCAGTTCAATCTGGTCTGGCCGCAAACCCAGCGTTTCAAGACGCTGGAGCGCTGCACCCGTCCGGACCATGAGCGCCTCGAAACCGGACAGAAGATCGCGGGAGAGATCCGGCAGCCACCGGTCGCGACGCCCGTCAAAACCGCCGGTGTCCGCGTCGATAAGTGCGATGGGAACGTCGGCTTCAGTGGCCTCATGTACGAGATTTGGGCGCAGCCTGCCCCATGTCCAGATGCAGACATCCGGCGCCCAATGGGCGAGGAAAGCACCGACAGCGGCCGGATGCTCGGAGGGGACCTCTTCGAAGAAAATGTGTTTGCAGTCACTTCCGGTTCTGGTCGCCCTCTCAAGGCTGGCGCGGTCCGGCAAGGTGATCAGAACGTGCAGATCGTAGCGCGCCGCGCACAGGCGTTGTGCCAGGTCTTCGATTGCCAGAAGATTGTCCGGTTCCGCCGCGTGAATCCACGCCAGATCGCCCTTGGGCCGCGTGCCGGCGGGGACGAATGCTTTACTGGACGACCTGCGGGACAGCGCACGGTAGGCCGCCAGTCCGAACGAGCGGCCCATGAGAGATCACTCCAGCTCTTCGGTCGGCGAGGCCGCGGCTTCCTCGTCACGCAAGCGGTGCAGATGCGCTATGAAATAGCGCATATGGGCGTTGTCGACGGTTCTCTGAGCTTCTGACTTCCACGCATTGTAGGCGGTCGCATAATCGGGAAAAATTCCGACGATGTGAATCTCGTCCACGTTCTTGAAAGTGTTCTTGGTGGGATCGACAAGCTCGCCACCGAAAACGAGATGCAGCCGTTGCGTCATGGGAGATGTCCTTTGTTCCGGGAATGCTGGCGGAAAGTCGCGTATATGCGCGCCGGGGTCAAGGCGCGGCAGGTGGCACAGGGCCAAGGGCGGCGAGGACCTGTTCATGCAGGAGCGATCCCGATGCGATAACCCCGTTGAGCGTCGGGTTCGCATTGTTGAACCGCAGCGGTGCCCCGGTTTTGTCCGTGCACAGACCGCCCGCTTCGGTCACGATCAGCGCACCGGCGGCGATATCCCATTCCCACGTGGGCCGGAAGGTCAGCATCGCATCGAATTTTGCCTCTGCCACGAGACCCAGCCGATAGGCCAGCGAGGGCCGGTGCGATCTGGTGAAACCGGGCAGACCGGCGGGCCAGTGATCCGGGGCAACCGCCGGCTTTGTCGCCAGAATCTGCGCGCTGTTCAGCTCCGGTGCCCGGGACACTGCGATACGTTCACCATTGTGAAACGCGCCCTCGCCCAGGGCCGCTGAGTAGAGCTTGTCGCGCATCGGCAGGTATACCGCTGCCGCCGTGATCTGCCCGTGGTGGGCAATTGCAACCGAATGCGCCCAGGTGCGGGAGCCTTCGACAAAGCTGCGGGTGCCATCAATCGGGTCGATAATGAAAACGGTGTCGCAGCTCATCCGGGCAGCGCTGTCTTCGGTTTCCTCGGACAGCCAGCCATAGGATGGCCGCGCTGAACGCAAAACGCTTTCCAGCATGGTATTCACCGCAAGATCGGCCTCTGTCACGGGTCCTGCTCCGCCCGGCTTGTCCCATGACTGCGCCGCCGGTCCGGTGAAGCTGGTTGCCACCCGGCCTGCCATCCGGATCGCATCGGTAATGAGCGCGAGGTCAGGTGCCTGCAAGGGTCATCCCCGGGACCAGAAGCGAGGGGACAACGCGGCTGAGGTGCTGGCGGGCATCATTTGCCGGTACGACGCTGCGCAGCATGTCCCGCAGGTTGCCCGCGATGGTGCATTCGTTCACCGCATGTGTGATCTCGCCATTTTCAACCCAGAGGCCTGCCGCGCCACGGGAATAGTCACCGGTATTGGGGTTGATCGTGGAGCCGATCATCGAGGTGACCAGAAGACCCGTTCCCATGTCACGGATCAGATCATCGCGGCTGGCGCTGCCTTGGCTCAGCGTGACGTTCCAGCTGGATGGGCTGGGGGCCGAAGATGTCCCCCGGGCGGCGTTGCCCGTGGATGGAAAACCAAGTTTGCGCCCGGTTGCCAGATCTAGGGTCCAGCCGGTCAGCACGCCGCCGTCGATGATGGTCCTGCGGGCCGTCGGCAACCCCTCTGCGTCGAACGGGCGTGAGCCGGAGACCCGCGGGCGATGCGGGTCTTCCACCAGTGACAGTGTCGCGGGCAGAACCGCGGTCCCCAGAGCGTCGCGCAACCACGAGGCGCCACGCGCGACAGAGGATCCATTGATCGCAACCAGCAAATGGCCGATCAGCGAGGCGGATATGCGTTCGTCAAAGAGAACGGGAAACGTACCCGTGGGCGGTTTGCGCGCATCGAGCCGTGCGACAGCGCGTTCCGCGGCCCGCGCGCCAATCTCAGCGGCGCTGCGCAAATCGGCCTGAAACGTCCGGCTGTCGCCGTCGTAATCCCGCTCCATCCCGGTGCCGGTGCCTGCAATTGCGACACAGGAAAGACCGCGGCTGGTCCGGCGGTATCCGCCTGAGAAACCATTTGACGCAGCCAGGTGAATATCGCGCGATGAATATCCAGCCGACGCGGACTGCACTTGCGTGATGTTCTCGTTCTCAAGAGCGGCGGCTTCCGCGGTCGCGGCATCCTCCTGCAGACTGCTGGGCGATGGTTCCGGGGCCGGGTCCGCAAGCTCAAGATGCGTGGCATCCGCTGTATCGATCAGCTGTTCTTCGGCAGCAATGCCGGCAAAGGCGTCTTCGGGTGCCTCGCGGGCCATGGCAACCGCACGCATGGCCATCTCCTGCAAGGTGGCATCGCGCGCGTCGGAGGCCGAAACCGTGGCGCTGCGTTGGCCTACAAAAACCCGCAGGCCCAGATCAATGGCTTCCGCCCGTTCCGCCTGCTCCAGCGTGCCCGCCCGCACCTCGATGCTCAGAGATGTGCCTTGCAGGGTCATGGCATCCGCCGCATCTGCACCCGCCTCTTTGGCCGCTTGCAACAATCGGGCGGCCAGGGCTTCAGGGGATTGGGACATCAGGTCTGCTCCGCGACAAGTTCACTGTCAGGTAGCGGTGTGAGCTGGGTACTGCAAGGGGCGGCATAAAAAGGGACGCCACGGGCGCCCCTCTTGCAACGTTTGATTATGGGAAACCGCGGCTTACTGAATGCGCTGGCCGTTCGCCATGATATGTCCCTGCTCGTTGATTTCGATTGTTGAGTTCATCGTGTCGGGTGCATTGCCCGGCACGGCAAGCATACCCATCATCATGCGCGCGCCCATGGCCTGCTCTTCGGGCAAAAGCCCCATGCCCACCAGCGTATCAAGCAGCTTGTTGCCGCCCACAAGCGACAGGTTGACAGCGCCGTTCGGTTTCGGTGGCCCCACGGGACCGGAGTTATCGAAAGTGAATGCGCCGTCACCTGTCAGCTCAGCCCCAGCCACGGTGATTTGCAGCCGATTGATGTCAACCGACCCGATTTCTCCGGGTGTTATGTTGGGATCGCCGGAGACGACAGCCGCTGAGGGATCAAGAAAATCAAACAGCAGGCGGGCCTTGCCCGTCAGATCGAGAATCACGGTCGCCGGATCACGCGGCAACTGTGCTGTCGGGTCGAACATGCCCCACAGCAGATCGGACATCGAGAAATCGCTGAGGGAGAACCCGAACGCAAAATCATTCATTTCCTCGGATTTCTGCAGCGGCATCGTAATGTTGAACGCGCCTTCCGCCATGCCGAATTCGACAGGCACCGGAATATCCTGAGCGGTCATCGCCACCTTGATGTCTTTCTGAATGGCTGAATAGCTCAGGCCATCAGACCCCATGAGCATGTTCAGCGTGCCACCTGACGACGACGTCCGGGCCGCAAAGGTTTCAACCCCATTCTCGACGGCTTTCGTGTTCGATGAGCCGCCGGAGAAGGTGAAAGCGCCATCGACCTTCAGGCCGGCGGTCAACAGCCCTGACATGTCGCCAGCATCCACGACGGCCAGCGGCAACACGCTGGTTCCGGCAAAGCTGATACCATCGACTTTGCCGTCGATCTCCGCTGAACCGCCGCCTTCCGGATCAATGAAAAAAACGTCATAATTCACCGCATTCGCCTGCATGCGCTGGTCGTAGGTCCGCATGTCAGACAGCGTTGTCCGGCTGGTTCCGGACAGGCCCTCCATGACGAACCGGACAGCCGCATCCTCGGTGCTGAGCGTCTCGTCATCCACGGTGATTTCGGTCAACAGCATTTCGACCGCCCGGGCGGTGTATACACTTGTCATATCAGTCGGTTCGCCCGACACCGTGGCAGCCATGCCCGACTGGCGGACTTCCATGCTGATATCAACCTTACCACCATCCGGATCCACCGCGGCGATACGGATCGGAGATACCTCCGGGAAGATCACATCGACGCTGCCGTCGCCGTTTTCGCGGAAGGACACCTGATCCAATGTCATCGACATGGTGCCGATTTCCTCTGATCCGGGAGCGGTAAAGATCATATCGGAAACCGTCAGCGTATCGCCGGCCTGGGTTTCCGTCGCTGTGACGGTGTAGCCGACGCCACTGAAATAAGACTTCCAGTCATTCCATGTGTCCTGTGCGGTGATATCGGCGTATGCTGCCTGAGAGGTGGACACGAGAAGCAGTGCACCGGTCGTGCAACGCAGGTTGAAAATTGACATCGGTGAATCCTTATTAAAGCTGTTGCGCGCATGGTCTGCCAAGCCCCCGCGATGGTCAAGAGGCACCAGGTCTGGACCCTTGATGCGCAGCACTTTACCACGGTTTGAACGCAGAAACGGGAGCAATCCAAATGGACATGAACGGAAAAACGATTCTGATCACGGGCGCAAGCCGTGGCATTGGCGCAGAAGCGGCCCGCGTATTCTCCAATGCGGGGGCCAATGTTGCACTACTGGCGCGCGGGCAACGGGAAATTGCGGATTTGGCGGGTGAGATCGGCGAAAAAGCCATTGCCATTCCTTGCAATGTCGCCAGCTACCGGGAAGTTTCCGCGGCGGTGGAAACAACCGTGGATGCCTTCGGCGGGCTTGACGTGCTGATCAACAATGCAGGGGTGATCGAACCGATCGCACATCTGTCGGCGGCAGAGCCGGAAGCATGGGGGGATGTCATCGACATCAATCTCAAGGGTGTCTTTTACGGGATGCGTGCCGCGGTTCCGATCATGAAATCCAATGGTGGCGGGTCCATCCTGACGATCAGTTCCGGCGCGGCCCACGGGCCGGTCGAAGCATGGAGCCACTATTGTGCGTCCAAGGCGGCTGTGAACATGCTGACCCGCTGTCTCGATAAGGAGGAGGCCGCGCATGGCATTCGCGCCATCGGCCTGTCCCCGGGCACGGTGGCCACACAGATGCAGCGCGAGATCAGGTCAAGCGGGGTCAATCCCGTCAGCCAGTTGGATTGGGACGTCCACATTCCCGCTGATTGGCCCGCGCGCGCATTGCTCTGGATGTGCAGCGCGGAGGCAGACGTGTGGTGTGGTCAGGAAATCTCCCTGCGGGACGAGGATATTCGACGCAAGGTCGGCCTCGTATGATCGACGTTTCCCACGAGGCGGATCTTTGGACAGTCACGCTGAACCGCCCCGACAAGGCCAATGCGCTGACAAAAGAGATGCTGACATCGCTGGTGCAGACCATGCGGGCGGCGCATGCGGCGCGGGCGGTGATTCTGACGGGCAGGGGCAGTATCTTCAGCGCCGGAGCCGACTTGGAAGCGGCGCGCGCGGGTCTTGCCACCTCCGCGTTGTGGGAAGATCTGTCGGGCGCGATCGCCGATTTGCCCGGGCTGACCATCGCCGCACTAAACGGAACCCTTGCTGGCGGTGCCATGGGAATGGCGCTTGCCTGTGACATCCGGATTGCGGTGCCCGAGGCCCGGTTCTTTTATCCTGTGATGAAGCTGGGGTTTCTGCCGCAGCCCAGCGATCCGATCCGCATGTCCGCCCTGATCGGGCCTGCAAGGACGAAACTGATCCTGATGGGCGGTCAGAAAATCACCGCTGATGAAGCCCTGTCATACGGGCTGATCGACCGGATTTTACCAGCGGGCGACCTGATCGCCCATGCGCACCTACTGGCCACCGACACGCTTGCGGCAGCGCCCGACATTGCCCGTGGCATCAAAAACATGTGCGCCTAGGCGGATCATCTTTTGCGCCGCCCCCCGGGCACCCGGGAACTGAACCCCGGTGGCCGCCGCGACACCCAGCCAATGAACTTTTGCAATCGCGGATGACTGCGCAACGCGTCAACCGTGCAAAAGTCGCGGGCCAGTTCAGCCTCCGTCAGCGTCGCGTGGATTTCACGGTGGCGGATGTGCGGCCTTATGTATCAAACGCACCAAGGCGCCGGAGATGATTAGGACTCCACATCACCGAAGCGCTGCGGCATGGTCCAGTCATGTTCAGGTGGATAAACACATTTCTCATGCACTTCGAGTGGAGGCTTTCGCTCGCAACAGTGATTTGGAGTTTGCTGGCTCCAGTGGGCAGCTTCGCCCTTCCTGCATGGGCAGCGGAGGCGGCTGGAGTGTTCAGTGAATATGCGCCCCTGTCATGGGTTATCGCCGGGTTCGCGGGATTGCTCGCCTATGCTGTAGCTGTTTTCATATACGGCACAGGCCAACAGCGCTCTGTGCGCGCGCGGTACGATGCCAAATTCTTTCAGGAAACGGGGGCGTTGACCCGCTAGCAAAGGTTTTTGAGGGTAAGCGTATATACCTAAATGACTTCATCCTGCCTTCCAACCCAATAGTTGATGGCAAAAACTTCGTTGATTGCGAGATTGTTGGCCCAGCAAACATTTTTTTGGCAGATAACAACGGGATAAATGACGTTAGACCGGGGTTGGTGGATGCTGTCGCTTTGTCGGGTGAGCGAACATTCTACAATGGGTTTATTTTCAAGAACTGCTCGTTTCGAAACTGCACTTTTCACCGGGTAACGTTATTCTTCAAGCCGACTGAAGTTCCGCAAATACTTCATTTGCAATGGCTTAATTGGATAAGCCCACTGCCGCAGCAAGACGCCCTTCCAGGAATAGACTCGCCTACTGCAATTGCAGATCAGTCCTCCCAATCGCATCAAGAGACTGAAGAAGAAACGCCGCGCTAAACTTCCCGCGAGAAAGCTTGTTGCGGACGTTTGGCTCTTTGTCGCCAATCAACTCAGCAAGCTGGGCGTAGGTAACGCCCTGCCGCTTTAGTTCCGCCTTCAAAATGTTTGCTGCTTTGGCTTCCCAATCACTCTGATCTGGCATGATATGCCTCCATTAATGATAAAGGCACTATAAATGTGATATTTGCCATTGTAAACGTGATCTATACGTACTAGATTTGTGATATAGGTAATCACAGAGAGTACAATGGCACAGCACTTCCTCCTTTCAGCATCATCTCGGACGCTTTCACTGCGTTCGATTTACAATGCTGGCGAGGACGCGGCCTATGAGACCTTCTGCCAGATGCGTTGGCCCGAGACAGACGGTGAAGCCGTTTGCCCATGCTGTGGCTTCGATGAGGCCTACAAGATCACCACGCGCCGTATGTTCAAATGTAAAGACTGTCACCATCAGTTTAGTGTGACCAGCGGGACAATCTTTGCTTCACGCAAGATGGCCTTCGTTGACCTGCTGGCCGTGATCTGCATCACCGTGAACACATCCAAGGGTGTGTCTATGATCCAGCTTTCCCGCGATCTGGACTGCCAGTATAAGGACAGCCTTTGTGCTGGCTCATAAGCTGCGTGAAGCGATGGCACTGGAAGTACAGACAGGCGAAGTGCTTGAAGGCCACGTTGAAATTGATGGGGCGTACTTTGGCGGTCATATCCGCCCGGAGAACTTCAAGGCAGATCGGTAAGACCGCGGCTTGAAAAAGAACCAAACCGGCAAACGCCGAGTTGTGGTGGCCTTACGTGAGCGCGATGGCCGCACGCTGCCTGTTATCTCTACCTCTGAGGCTGACGGTGTTGCGTTGGCAAACGAGAACGTGAGCCGCATGGCGACTATGTCAGCAGACGAGGCAAGCCATTGGGACTTGCTGCATTCAGGTTGGCACGTTGACCGCGTGAACCACTCGGAAATGTACAGCGACCACGGCAAGCACACCAACATGGTGGAAAGCTATTTCAGCCGCCTGCGCCGCATGGTGCAGGGTCAACATCACCACGTCAGCCCGCAGTACCTCACCAGTACGCAAACTACGCCGCATGGCTGGAAGACAACCGCCGCACCGACAACGGCACACTGGCGCAGATCGTGGTCAGTAACGCGATGGGTTCGCCCGTGTCGCGCAAGTGGAAAGGGTATTGGCAGCGGGCATCCTAGTTACAAGATTTTGTGTCGAAAGCTATCGCTGGTATAGAACAAATCAAGAACTATGGACTCTGAGCGCCCGTTGAAACTATTATGGCCGCAGGGTGGTGAGACCCTACGACCATAACCGGAGTCATTGGCCGACCCCGCGTGTTCGAACATCACAAGAATCTCACCTTTGGCGTGGAACGTCAAGTCGGTCGATGGCTCCTGAGTACAGGAGTTCCATCATGGGACTTGGACTTGGCCTCGGGTTGGGCCTTGGCGCGCGAAACGCGCCACAACCTACAAAACCGGGCAAGGGACAGGGCGGAAAGCCTGATGTTCCTCCCGGTCAAGACAAATGACAGGGGGGCGGCGCTGGTCGCCCCTTTTCCACAACCGCCCTTCATGCCCTACAAGTCCCCGCTGCTTCTGCGCCCATAGGCAGATGTACACACGTTTGTAGACCCTCTTGTAGTCCATGTGCGGTTTTCTGGCGTTCACCGCCTTGGCTATCTCTGCACCCGTCTGTGGCCCCTCCCTGAGAGCTTCCAGCACCATCCGCCTCAGTTCGCCCTTACGGAAGTCCTTGGGCGCCTTGCGCGGCATGTTGAGTGCCATAGGCTCTGCACCGTACATGCGTAGCAGGGCATCAACGTGCTCCAGCCCGTCGCGGTCGTCGCGGACTATCTCCTGCCGGATGAAGTGCAGGGTATCAACTACAGTCTTGAGTTTTAGCGGGCGAAAGTATCTGCGTGTCATAGGGATTCAATACAGGAATCCAGTGTGTTATGCTTGGTGCGCTTGATACATAAGGCCGCAGATGTGGTGGAGCAGGACGGTGGGCCCGCCCTTGTCTCCCTTGAGCTTTGGAACGAGGTGGTGAAGGCTCTGCTTAACATCCGGCGGGATCGGCCGATCACACAGCGGGCAGATCGGATCGGGCATCTGGGCTTGCTCCTCAGGGCGCTGACAGGCATGACTCTAGCGGTAGCGCGCGTGTTGAAAAGAGGGGTGCCGCATGGAATTCGATCTGGCCAGCCAACCTGAAATCGTTCAGCAGGCTGTGGACTATGCATTGCAGGCGTGGGACCTCGCCAAGTCCTGGGCATTGAGCCCCGCGGCCTGGTCTCAGTTTGCACTGCTGATCGTGGCCTATCTGTTGGCCGTTGTAGCGGCGCGCAGACTTCGCGGATTTCTGACCCGGGTTTTGACACCAGCCCCGGAGGCCGACAGCTATCTGGCACAGGGGCGCCGCGCGGCATTGCTGACCCTGCCTTTGCTGTTGCCGCTGCTGGCATATCTGTTCACGGCCATTGGTGAAAGCGTTGTCCGATCCGTCTTTGACAGTGGGGCAGTGATTGCCTTTGGCAAGCGCGTTTTCCTTTTCCTCGCCGTCCGGACGCTGGTGCGCGAGATCATAAAGGACCCGTTCCTGAACCTGCTGGGCCGCTACGTGTTGATCCCGGTCGCCGCGCTCTATGCGGTTGGCTTGCTTGATCCGCTGATCGGGAAGCTCAACGAACTGACCATATCGCTCGGCAACATCTCCTTTACTGTGATGTCGCTTGTGCGCGGCGTGATCGCCGGGGGGGTCCTTTTCTGGCTGGGGGGATGGTCCAACAGGCAGACCACGCAGTTCATCGAAAACCAGAAAGACATGCGCCCGTCGCTGCGCCAGCTGACCGCCAAGGTATTGGAGTTCACGATCTTCGGTATCGCCTTCCTGCTGCTCCTCAATATCATGGGGATCAACCTGAGCGCCTTGGCCGTCATTGGGGGTGCGATCGGCGTGGGTCTCGGGTTTGGTCTGCAAAAGATCGCATCCAACTTCATCTCAGGTGTGATCCTGTTGATCGAAGGTCAGGCGACGGTGGGCGATTTCGTGGAACTGGACGGCGGCGAGTCCGGTCAGATCGTCAAGATGACGGCACGGGCGGCGATTCTGGAAACCTTCGATGGCCGCTGGATTGTCGTTCCGAACGAGGATTTCATAACCACGCGGGTGGTCAACTATTCGGACTCCGGCTCGGCCAATCGTTATGAGGCCCCCTTCTCCGTAAGCTATGACACGGACATCAATCTTGTTCCCGGCATCATCGAGGCGGCCGTTTCCACCCACCCCGACGTGCTGGACACACCCTTCCCGCCCGACTGTGAGCTGCGCGGTTTCGGCGACAGCGGGATAGATTTCGCCGTCGAGTTCTGGGTGAACGGCATTGATGACGGCGCCAACAAATACACCTCGGATGTGCTGTTCCTGATCTGGAACGCATTGAAAGACCATGACATCGAAATTCCCTATCCGCAGCGTGTCGTGGAATTGAAAGGGTCCCTGCCTCAGGTGCAGGGGTGAGCCGCGCCTTGGTTATTGGTGCCGGGCCTGCCGGTCTGATGGCTGCTGAGGAACTCGCCAATGCCGGCCTGCAGGTGACGGTCTGCGAGGCCAAACCATCGATTGGCCGCAAGTTACTGATGGCAGGAAAATCCGGTCTGAACCTTGCCATGGATAAAAGCTCGGACGTCGCATTGCCGAACTATCTTGAGGCGGCCGAGGCTTTGGCGCCTATGTTGCGGGCTTTTGATGCGGATGCCGTTCAGGCGTGGGCGCGGGGGCTGGGGCAGGAGGTTTTCACCGGCTCAACCGGGCGGGTCTTTCCCACAGCCATGAAGGCGTCCCCGCTGTTGCGGGCATGGGCGCAACGTTTAACCGGTGCCGGTGTGGTCATCCGCACGAATATGCGCTGGCAGGGTTGGCAGGATGATATGGCGGCGTTTCACGGCCCCGACGGTGCGGAAGCAATTCCGGCGGATGTGACCGTTCTGGCCTTGGGCGGGGCCAGTTGGGCGCGCCTCGGATCAGACGGCGCGTGGGTCGGTCTGCTGGAGCCCCGGGACATCGACATCACCCCCTTTGCATCAGCCAACGCGGGGCTTTGCGTGGCATGGAGCGATCATATGACACCGCATTTCGGATGTGCGCTGAAAGCAGTGCGGTGGCAGGCCGGTGATGTATCCTCGCGGGGGGAAGCGGTGATTTCCGCACGGGGACTTGAAGGGGGCGGTATCTACGCGCTGACGCCGGCCCTGCGCGAGGGTGCGGTCCTCACCGTCGATCTGGCACCGGATCGCCCGGCGGCAGATTTGCAGGCACAGCTGTCCGCCAAACCCAGGAAGACGAGACTTTCGCAGTGGTTAAAGAACACGCTGCGCCTGCCGCCTGCCAAGACAAGTCTGTTCTTTGAAATGACGCAGGGAGCTACCTTGCAGCAGGACGCCTGGGTAAAAACGCTCAAGGCGCTTCCCATCAGGTATGCCGGGATGTTGCCCATGGATGAGGCGATTTCCACGGCGGGCGGCGTGTCCTTCGGATCCTTGACCCCGGGCCTGATGCTGAAGGCGCGACCGGGGGTGTTCTGTGCTGGGGAAATGCTCGACTGGGAGGCCCCCACCGGCGGCTATTTGATCACGGCCTGTCTGGCCACGGGACGGTGGGCGGGCAAAGAAGCCGCCCGCTACGTGGCCGATGCCGCCTGAAAGGCCGGTCGCTCCCTGAGGGATTTGGCGTAGTGAAAGAGCTTGTCGTCAGTGCGGGGAAACTTGGCGCCAATCGCCCAATTCAGACAGTGGCACGCCAGAATATCCGGTATCGTAATCTGATCGCCCATCAGGAACGGGCCATCCAGCCTGTTGGACAGCTGGGTCGTGGATCGCTCGAACTCGAACTTGAGAGAGGCCTTTATGGCCGGCATGCGCTGCTCTTCCGGCAGAACGAAGCTGTGTTTGGCGGCTGACCACAAAATGGCATCCCACTCGTCAATCAGCCACAGTGTCATGGCGTCCTGTCTTGCCCGCGCCACGGTTCCCGCCGGTGCGGTCAGCTTGCCGTGCTTGTCTGCGAGATACGTCATGATGGCCACTGAGTCCGTCAACACCGCCTCCCCGTCTATCAACGACGGAACCTTTCCGGTCGGATTGAATCGCACCGCCTCTTCTGATCGCGGGAGTGCGGTTATGTGGTCGAACGGCTCGCCGATCTCGTGTAACAGCCACATCACGCGGAAGGCGCGGGATTTCGTGGTGCCAATGACTTTGTACATCTGACGGTCTCGCTTGCAGGGTGTCGCGCGGACAGTTGCACGCCCGAAAGGAGCGTGCAACTCTTGACAGAAATTGTCAGTAGGTTGGGCGATAAGACATTCATAATCTAAAACAAAAGGAGCTTGGAAATGTCGGAAACCGGTGGATGCCTTTGTGGCGCCGTGAAATACACGTTGACTGCCACTCCCAAGGAGATCGGCGCCTGTCATTGCAGCATGTGTCGCAAGTGGAGCGGGGGCGTTTTCCTTGGTATGGAAGTGCCCTCAGATGGTGTCAGCTTCACTGGGGCCGACAACCTGACAACCTATGCGTCGTCGCCCTGGGCGGAGCGGGCATTTTGCAAAACCTGCGGCAGCAGTGTCTACTATCGGGTAACGGCACCCGGCCCGCACGAGGGCACGTATCACTTCGGGTATGGCACGCTTGAGGGTGCAAAGGATGTTCCGATCACCGGTGAACTCTTTATCGACGAAAAGCCAAGCGGTTACAGTTTCAGCGAAAAAACCCACCAGATGACCGCCGAAGAGGTGATGGCTATGTTTGCACCGAAAGACTAGCGCCCGCCGAGCATTGCCAGCCGGATGAACGTGCGTTCCACCAGCGCCATGCCCGGGGCATTCTGACCGGCGGATCTCAGCTGCAGATCGGTATCGGTCAGCAGGGTAATGGCTGTTTCCAGCTTTGCGGGCCCCCAACGGCGCGACTGGGCGAGCATCCGGTCACGATTGGGGCCAAAAATGGTCGGCCGCCCCGTGGTGTCCGAGGCGGCGCGGTGCAGGGCTCGGAAATGCCGCATCGCACCAATGCACAATCCAACGGGCGTCGCACCCTGCGCCACAAGTTTCTGCATCACAGGGCCGATGTCATGCGCCCGGGCATCGGCCACGACCATCAGAACGTCATCGACGTCAGCCTCGGTGGAAGTCGGCGCACAGGCTGCAATGTCGTCCAGAGAGACGGGGGCGTTGTCGCCTATCTTGTAAAGCGCCAGTTTTTCAACTGTTTGGCGGAAATCGCCGGGATCGATAGTTTGCGCCAGATCGTTCATAGCGCCCATGGCCTCGCCGGGGATCTGCCCGAGACCTGCGTCGCGCAGCGCGATCTCTATCTCTTCGCGTGTGGGCGGGTTGTCGTAGATGGCTGCTGCATAGGCCTGTGGATGACCCTCAAAAGCCTTGCGCAGCTTGGATGTCGGCTTCAGGCCGCCTGCGGTCACAATGATCTGCGCATCGCCCGGCTGCCAGTCCTCCAGCGCTGCCAGAACGGCCGGCGCGCAGTTTTCGTTCGCCTCTTCCACAAACACCGCACGTGCACCGGGGAAAAAGCCAATCGCCTTCACGGCATCCATCAGCTGGGCCGGGTCCTTGCGCAGCTCACTGCCGTTCAGGCGCGTAAGCCGCATCTCTTCCTCCGCACCCTCACCCAGCAGGGCGTTCAGCATTTGCTGCCGTTTCAGGGCAACCCGCATGGCATCGGTGCCATAGATCAACAGACCGGTTTTTGATGCATCCGGTTTGGCAAAGTAACTGTTCGCATCCCGGGCAGAGAGCTTCATTGCAGATCCGCGGAAAGTACCCGGGTCGTGATCTGATCGGCCAGAAGAACCATCAGGCGTCTTTGCGCATCGCGCTCTGCGGCCTGCGTCGCAACCGTGGTACCAGCCGCCGAGTAGCCCGTGAAGTTATCGACCGATCCGGAGACGATCACCCCGCCGGCCGTTGTATCGAGCAGGGCGAATTCAGCGTATCCCAGAAGATTGTAGCGCGTGATGTTGCCTTCACTGTCCACCGCCAGATTTTCTTGGTTCGTCCGGACCGCGACATTGAGCTGGTAGGCGGGGTCTGCCGATCTGCCCAGGCGTTCTTCGATCCGCTGGGTCAGCAGGAAGCCGTTCAGCGTATCCGGCTCGGACACCTCGACGTTGTTCTGCAGCTTGGTTCCCGACCCGCCGGTTCCGTAGACCGGCGTGAAACCGCAGGCCGACAGGCTTACGAGGAGCAGCAAAGATGGTATGCGCTTAAACAACGACATTCACAATCCGTCCGGGCACGACGATGATTTTCTTGGGCGTTGCCCCGTCGAGCGTTCGCTGCACAGCCTGATCCGCAAGAGCGGCTTTTTCAACCTCTTCTTTGGGCATCTCGGCTGGCACCGTGATTTCAGCGCGGCGCTTGCCGTTGACCTGAATAGGCAGCGTCACGGTATCGGAGACCAGCATGGCCTCATCCGCCTGCGGCCACGCGGCGGTCGTGACCAGACCATCCCCCCCCTGATGTGCCCAGATGTCCTCCGCCAGATGCGGGGTCATGGGTGACATGAGCTGCGCCAGGGTCATGATGGCCTGCCGTTGCGCCGCGTGGCCAGCCTTGGATTTCTGCAAGGTGGCGGTGAAAGCATAGAGCTTCGCAATCGCCGCGTTGAACCCGAAGCTTTCGATGCCCATGGTCACATCGTGGATACAACTGTGCATCGCCCGAAGCAGGTCATCATCGCCCGTGCCCGGAGCGCTCTTGTCCATCTGGCCGATCCGGTCGCAGAGATTCCAGACACGTGTCAGGTGTTTGAAGGCCGCCTCGGCTCCCGAGGCCGTCCATTCCACGTCGCGCTCGGGCGGGCTGTCGGAAAGCACGAACCAACGCGCAGTATCGGCGCCATAGGCAGAAATGATATTGACAGGATCGACAACATTCTTCTTGGATTTTGACATTTTAGCGGAGGGGATCACTTCTACCTCCGGCCCGTCGGCACCAAGCCGTGCCCCGGATTCGGTCCAGTGAATGTCTTCTGGCAGGTGGTAGACCGGCCGCCCGCGTTCGTCGCGTGTCAGGTAGATTTCATGTGTGACCATCCCCTGCGTGAAGAGCGCATCGAAGGGCTCTTTTGCAGATTCCGGCAGATGCCCGGTAATCTGCATCGCCCGCGCAAAGAAGCGCGAGTAGAGCAGATGCAGGATCGCGTGCTCAATGCCGCCGATATACTGGTCGACGTTCATCCAGTACGCGGCGTCTTCCATCACCGTGGGCGTTTTGGCGTCCGGGGCCGTGAAGCGGGCGAAGTACCAAGAGCTGTCGACGAAGGTATCCATCGTGTCGGTCTCGCGCTTGGCCGGTTTGCCGCAGGACGGGCAGGACACGTCGCGCCATGTCGGGTGCCGGTCCAGCGGGTTGCCGGGCACATCGAGCGTCACGTCATAGGGCAGTTCGATTGGCAGGTTCTCTTTCTTCTCCGGCACCACGCCGCAATCGTCACAATGCACCACAGGGATCGGACAGCCCCAGTAACGCTGTCGGCTCAGGCCCCAGTCACGCAACCGGTACTTGGTGACCCCCTGTCCTACGCCGTTCGCCTCGCAGAAGTCGATCGAAGCCTCTATTCCGTCGAGCCCCGTTTGGTGGGGCTCTCCGGCAAAGCCCCTGTTGTAAAAGACTTTCTCGGTCTTGGGCGGGACGTAGGCCGCCTCCAACTGGTCTGGGCTGTCTTCCGACGGAAGATATGTCGAGATAATCGGCAACCCATATTTCGTGGCGAAATCGAAATCGCGCTGGTCATGGGCCGGACAGCCGAATATCGCGCCGGTGCCGTAATCCATCAGAATGAAATTGGCGATGTAGACGGGCAATTCATGCGCGGTGTCAAAGGGATGCCGCACGGTGATACCCGTGTCGAACCCCAGCTTTTCCGCGGTCTCAATCGCCTCTTCGGTTGTCCCGATCTTGCGGCACTCGGCGCAGAAATCCGCGATCTCGTCGTTTTCACGCTCAAGGACTTTTGCCAGCGGGTGATCGGGTGAGATACCAACGAAGGACGCGCCCATCAGCGTATCGGGGCGTGTGGTGTAAACCTCGATCCGGTCGTGCCCTTCCGGGGCGCCTTTGGTGGAGAAGGCAAATTGCAGGCCGCGCGACTTGCCGATCCAGTTCTCCTGCATTAGGCGCACCTTGGCGGGCCAGTTCTCCAGCGTGTCCAGCGCGTCAAGCAGCTCTTCCGAATAGTCGCTGATCTTGAAGAACCACTGCGTGAGTTCGCGGCGTTCGACCAGCGCGCCCGAGCGCCAGCCGCGACCCTGCTCAACTTGTTCATTGGCCAGCACGGTCATATCGACCGGGTCCCAATTCACCACGGCGTTCTTGCGGTAGACCAGCCCGGCCTCGAGGAAGTCGAGAAACAGCGCCTGTTGCTGGCCGTAGTACTCAGGGTCGCAGGTCGCAAATTCGCGGGACCAGTCGATGCTGAGACCCAACGGCTTCATCTGCGCGCGCATGTCGGCGATATTGCCGTATGTCCAGTCCTTGGGGTGTCCGCCGATGGCCATCGCGGCGTTTTCTGCCGGCATCCCGAAGGCGTCCCAGCCCATGGGGTGCAGAATGTTGTGCCCCGTAGCCAGTTTGTACCGCGCGATCACGTCACCCATGGTGTAGTTGCGCACATGCCCCATGTGGATGCGCCCCGATGGATAGGGAAACATTTCAAGCACATAGTACTTTGGCTTGTCGTCCGACCGCACGGCCTTGAAGATTTCATCCCGGTTCCAGACCTCCTGCCAGCGGGCTTCGATCTCTGCGGGGGTGTAACGCGTCATATGTGCGTCCTTCTTAACGTGAGAGCGCCGGGAGCCGTCTTTTCACGGTGCCCGGCGCTGAGTTGGAAAAGGGTCAGGTGGGTCCCTTAAAGTCTGTTGTCAGCGATCCGGAGTTGACGCGCACGGCTTAGGATCGCGTCCTCGATGGCGCGTACCGTCGCCACGTTCGCAGGGCCGCTTCTGGTCTGAACCGACACGTTGAGCGACCGCGCGTCCAACGCGGGGTCATTGATGAGAACGGTCGCCCGGTAGGCACGCCCGCCACCGGGCGGCGTACCGAAGCCGGTGATGATCACACCCGTAAAGGGATCAACTGACTGAACCGGCAGGAAGTCGAGCACTTCGAGGGAGGCGGACCACAGGTATTTGTTAACAGCAACAGTGATTTCCGTGTTCTGACGACGGAATGCATCCCAGATTGTCGTGCCTTCTCCGCCGCCACCTTCCACGATCCGCGTTGTGTCGTCGTCGATACCGGCGTCAGGCCGCTGACTTTCGCTCTGCTGGTCTGTACGCGACCCGCCGCCACATCCGGACAACGCGACAGCGATGGCGATCGCTCCGAAAAGCCGGAAAATAGTTGATACTGTCATAAGGATGCCCGTTGCCCAATTTGAGCAGCACGTTAATCCAAGTGTAGGTGGAGGGACAAGGGCGTTGTGGCCCTAATATCTGCGCCATCCTGCCGGCCAATCTCCCTCAGGCTGCGCGTGCCCCCGGTCTGGTTGAAAGGAGTGTGGCAAAGCTGCACCATTTTTTTCGACTCTCACACGGGGGCTCTCCAAGTTCTTGCAAAAGGGGGGCTTTTAGAGCGAAACACAGCGCAGGTTCAAAAGGGATTCCCCCGTTGGACAAAGAATAGCAACCGAGGACAAGTTCATGAAAAAACTTCTCATCGCTACAACAGCTCTGGTGGGTACAGCCGGCGTCGTAGCAGCAGAAACAACATTCGGCGGGTACGGCCGCTTTGGTATCCTTTACGAAGAAGATCGCGGTGGCGGCACTCAAGAGGAAACACGCATCGAGAGCCGGTATCGCCTGAACATCGACTCTTCGACAGAAACAGACGGCGGTGTTCGTTTCGCTGCTCGTATCCGTGTTGAAGCAAACGAAAACGCCAACAACTCCGCCAACCAAGGTGTGTTCAGCGGCGCGCGTTTCCAGGTTAACACAGGCGGTCTGCGTGTTCGTGTTGGTAACATCTCCGGCGTAACAGACGCCGCGAACGTTGTTAACTACTTCGGCTACGAGCCCGGTCTTGTTGGTCAAACCGGTCAGTACGCGAACAGCGGCGTTTCCCTGCCAGCGTTCTCCAGCACAGGTGCTGGTAACAACGGTATCAACGTTCTGTACGAAATGGGCGACTTCAAAGTCATGGCGTCTTACACAGACGACCACACTGACAACCTCGGCGGCGCAGGCGCGACAGCGTTCGGCGACTCCTTCGAAATCGGCGCATCCTACACATTCAGCGCCTGGACACTGGGCGCGGTTGTCGGTCAGTTCGAAGGTGCAGGTTCCACAGTTGAGAACGACTGGTGGGTTGCCACACTGTCCGGTACCCTGGGCATCGCAGACGTTTCTTTCCTGATCTCCGACTTTGATGGCGACGACGACACCGTATTCGGTGCATCGACATCCATCCCAGTTGGCGCAGCAACAAACGTTGTGGCATCCGTGTCCACCGGTGGTGACGACGCAAACGACACATCCTACGGTCTGGGCTTCACCCACTCCCTGGGTGGCGGCGTGTCCCTGTCCGGTATGGCGGGTTCCAACGCAGCCGGCAACACCATTGCCGACCTGGGTGTGCGCTTCAACTTCTAAGTTGACCGCAACAACCTGACATTTGGGGCAGGCCTTCGGGTCTGCCCCTTTTCTTTTGGGCACAGGTATTATCTTGTGACGTCCTAGGAAAAACGGAGTTCGGGATGAGTTTGCAGGAGGTTTCTGACCGCGTCGAAAAGGCGTTGCGTGCAGCCGACCGTCCCGAGGGGTCGGTCAAGCTGATCGCGGTGTCGAAAGTGCAGCCCAACGAACGGGTTGAGGCGGTTCTGAACCAAGGTCACCGCTGTTTTGGGGAAAACCGGGTGCAGGAGGCGGCGGGTAAATGGCCGGCATTCCGGGACATGTTCGATGGCATCGATCTGCATCTGATCGGCCCGCTACAGACGAACAAAGCCCGTCAGGCTTTTGAGTTGTTCGAAAGTATTCACGCGCTGGATCGCCCGAAACTGGCCAAAACCTGTGCCCGCCTTGCCCAGGAAACCGGCACATGCCCTGAGCTTTTTATTCAGATCAACACCGGCGAGGAACCGCAGAAGGCGGGCGTTCTGCCGTCAGGCGCAGACGTATTTGTGAACGAGTGCAGGGGTTTAGACCTCACCATCAAGGGGCTGATGTGTATCCCGCCAGCGGATGAAGAACCCTCATTGCATTTTGCATTGCTCGCCAAAATTGCCGAAAGAAACGGGCTGGAAGGGCTCAGCATGGGGATGAGCGGTGATTTCGAAAAAGCGATCAAGCTCGGCGCGACCCATGTGCGCGTGGGCTCCGCGATATTCGGCGAGCGGGTGGTCGCCTGAGGCACCCCGGTTCTCACGTTACCGGCTGACGATCAGCCGCGTGCCATAGGTGATACGCCGCGCAATATCGTGCAGGTGCGCGCGGGACAAGGCGATGCATCCCTCCGTCGGATACCCGGGTCGTCGATGCTGGTGAATGAAAATCGCCGATCCGCGCCCTTTGACAGCGTAGGGCCAGTTCCAATCAGTGAGGATAACGAGGTCGTAGAGAGGATCGGCACGCCGCAGCTTTTCGTGGCTCGGCGCATAGGGCGCCCTGACCATCATGTTGTAGTTCGGGTCGGTCACATCGTCAGACCAAAGATCGCGCGGACCTATCGGCAGCGCCCAGCCCGCAGGCCGCGCGATCCTGTCGGGGCGATAGAGCATGCCAATGATATGGTGCGTGCCACGGGGTGTTGCGCCGTCGCCTTCGCGCTTGTTCCGCGTCACTCCCGATTTGCCAATTGTGCAGGGATATGTCCTGCCCGCAAACCGCAGGCCGCGCGGTGTCACCACGAGATCATCGCGCGTCACAACAGGTGGCCCGACTTGTTGGCCTTGGTCGCCAGATAGGCCTGGTTGTGCCGGTTCTCTCCCACTTGCAGCGGCACGCGGTCGACAACGTCGATGCCGCTGGCCTGCATCATGGCAACTTTTTCTGGGTTGTTCGTCAGCAATCTGACCGACGCAAAGCCCAGGGCGGTCAGGATGTCCGAGCCAAGCCGGAAATCCCGCTCGTCATCTTCAAACCCAAGCCTGTGATTGGCCTCTACCGTATCGAACCCCTGATCCTGCAGTGAGTAGGCACGCATCTTGTTGGCCAGCCCGATCCCCCGACCTTCCTGGTTCATGTAAAGTAGGATGCCGTGACCTTCCTGCCCCATTTTTGCCAGCGCCGCGCGCAGTTGTGGGCCGCAGTCGCATTTGAGCGACCCCATGAGATCCCCGGTGAAACAGGCCGAATGCAGCCGGGTCAAGACCGGGTGCGACCGATCCGGCCTGCCGATTTCGATGGCATAGTGCTCCTCGCCGCCGTCCTCGGGACGAAACACGTGCAGCCGCCCGGCTTCGGATACCTCAAGTGGCAGTCGTGCGCTGACAACCGGATGCAGCGGGCTGCGTTCGTTCAGAACCGGCAGCGTCTCTCTCACGGGCAGGCACGTCAAGCCGTGATTGGCGGCAAACGCCGGCCCTTCCTCCACCTGTATGACCACCGCTGCTGGCAACAAACGCGCGGATTTGACCAGTTGCAGGGCGGCACGATGCGCGGTGGCGTCGCCATCCCGATCACAGGCCAGCGGGCCTTTCATCGGCGTCATCAGGTCTCCCGCCGGATCGGCGATACCCCTGATCCAGTCCAGTGAGGCATCGGCGGGCAGAACCACCCGGGCAAGATCGCCGTCATAGGCGCGGGCCTTGAGTGTTTCAGCGCGTCTTGCCGTAATGGCAAGCACCGCTCTGCCGGGCAAGCACCGGACGTTCTGCAGGCGCGCCGGGCTCAAAGTCTCTGCCGCGAGGATCATCACGGAAGGCGTGCTTTCCAGCACGACGGGCACGCCCATGCGCAAGTCAGCGCGGGCCCTTGAAAGGCGTTCTATGATGTCCGGACCGATGCTCATGATGTTACAATGCCTGTCTATTCTCTGCCTGATCTAGGCTAAATATGCCGGAATTGAAACATTTGCCGGGGGTTATCACACGACAGCGTGAGAGATTTCGGCCCAAGCTTGCCACAAAGGCAATTCGCACACATCTCTATGCCAGTTTAGGGAGATAGCTGATGGCACAACTCAAAAAGATACTTTTGGTCGATGACGATGACGATCTGCGCGAAGCGCTGAGCGAACAGTTGATCATGACCGAAGATTTCGATGTCTTTGAAGCCGCCAATGGTGCCGACGCGATGGTGCGCGCCAAGGAAGCGCTTTATGATCTGGTGATCCTCGATGTGGGCTTGCCGGATACCGATGGGCGTGAGCTGTGCCGCCTGATGCGCAAACAGGGTGTAAAGAGCCCTATTCTGATGCTGACGGGTCATGACAGTGATGCCGATACAATCCTGGGTCTGGACGCAGGTGCCAATGACTATGTCAGCAAACCTTTCAAGTTTCCGGTGCTTCTGGCCCGTATTCGCGCCCAGTTGCGCCAGCATGAGCAATCCGAGGATGCGGTGTTCCAACTGGGGCATTACACATTCAAGCCGTCGATGAAAATGCTGGTTACCGAGGACGACAAGAAGGTGCGTCTGACGGAAAAAGAGACGAATATCCTGAAGTTCCTGTATCGCTCTACCGATGGCGTGGTCCCGCGCGATGTGCTTCTGCACGAAGTCTGGGGCTACAATGCGGGTGTCACGACCCATACGCTGGAAACCCACATCTACCGGTTGCGTCAAAAAATTGAACCAGATCCGTCCAATGCGCGCCTTCTTGTGACCGAATCGGGCGGATATCGTCTTATGGCGTAAGATGTTTGGATTTTGTTAACCATACCCAAGCTATCTTGCATTCAGGGCGTGGTTCGCCGCGTCCTACGACATCCCGTGCATGTCCGGGTAATGACATGTACCTCCCTGTTGGACTTGGCCGGGCCTTGTGCCCGGCCCTTTTTTTCCAGGCGTCACCCGGAACATGACCATTGTGCGCCCGGTCGGCAGAAGATTGCGCCCGAGGCACGGTTCGGCATGGCGAAGCCCTTCGTCGCCCGTTACTGTGCCGCAACACTATCGGGAGAGCAGCCATGTCATTTACCCTTGCCACCTGGAACATCAATTCCGTCCGTTTGCGGGAAGCGCTGGTTCTGAAGCTGCTTGCCGAAGAAAGCCCGGATGTTTTGTGTCTGCAGGAGTGCAAAAGCCCGGTTGACAAGATGCCGCTCGACGCCTTCGCGGAGGCGGGCTATGGCCATGTCGTTGCCCGTGGACAGAAGGGCTATAACGGCGTTGCTATTCTCTCCAAGATCCCGATGGCCGAAGCAGGCTCACAGGACTTCGCCACCCTGGGTCACGCCCGACATGTTGCCGGAACACTGGAAAACGGTGTGACCGTTCACAATTTCTACGTACCCGCCGGAGGAGATGTCGCCGACAGGTCGGTGAATGAGAAATTTGGCCAGAAACTCGATTACCTGACCGATATGCGGGATTGGTTTCGCGACAGCCGGCCCGAAAAATCCATTCTGGTCGGGGACTTGAACATTGCGCCACGCGAAGATGACGTGTGGGATCACAAAAAGCTGCTCAAGGTTGTCAGCCACACGCCGGTCGAGGTTGAGCACCTGGCAGAGACGCAGGAGGCCGGCGGGTGGGTCGATGTGACCCGGCGCGATATTCCCGAGGGGCGTCTCTACAGCTGGTGGTCCTACCGCGCCAAGGACTGGGACGGCGCTGACAAGGGCCGCAGGCTTGACCATATCTGGGCCAGTGCGGACATTGAACAGGCAGGGCATTCCAGCCGGATTTTGCGTGATGCCCGTGGTTGGGAAAAGCCAAGCGACCATGCGCCGGTATTTGCCAGTTTTGACCTTTGAAAAGAGCTGACGCCTCCCATATAAGCTCTGTCGCACATGCAAGGACAAAAGAATGATGGACCTGAACCTGAACGCAGCACCCGCGGCTGATGATCTGATCAAAGATTCCACGGAAGCCACATTCATGGCGGATGTAATTGAGACGTCGCAGAACACTCCCGTGATTGTCGACTTCTGGGCGCCGTGGTGCGGCCCCTGTAAAACCCTCGGGCCCCAACTGGAAAGCGCTGTCCGCGCGGCCAAGGGGGCCGTCAAGATGGTCAAGGTCAATGTCGATGAAGCCCAGATGATCGCAGGCCAGTTACAGATCCAGTCGATCCCGACCGTCTACGCATTCCACAAGGGACAACCCATCGACGGGTTCCAGGGTGCCGTGCCCGAATCGGAAATCAAGGCGTTTGTTGACCGGGTCGCCAAGGCCGGCGGCGGCGAAGCACCGGGCGAAGCGATGAGCGAAGCCATCGCCGCCGCAGAGGAGATGCTGGCGGAAGGCGCCGTGACGGATGCGGCCCAGACGTTTTCGGCCATCCTTGGCGAAGACCCGAACCATGCGGGTGCCTACGGTGGTCTGGTGCGGGCGCATATCACGCTGGGCGAGTTGGATCAGGCCGAGGCGATTTTGAACGGCGCGCCTGCGGAGATCTCCAAATCACCTGAGTTGGAAGCGGCCCATGCGCAGCTTGAACTGGCACGTCAGGCCGAGGATGCCGGACCGGTTGACGATCTGCGCGCGGCCGTGGAAGCGAACCCGGATGACAGTCAGGCGCGGTTTGATCTGGCGCTGGCGATGCATGCGAATAATGACATCGAGGGCGCGGTCGACCAGTTGCTTGAACTCTTTCGACGCGACCGCGACTGGAATGATGGTGCCGCAAAATCGCAGCTTTTCACGATATTCGAAGCGCTCAAACCCAACGATCCGATCATGCTGAATGGACGCCGAAAATTGAGCTCGATGATATTTGCCTGATGCGCCGCGCGGGCTAGGTGGTCTTTTATGATAAAAGCCGCAGAGCTTCCTGACACAATTGCCATCTTTCCACTGCCTGGCGCGTTGTTATTGCCGCGTGCTCGGTTGCCTCTGCACATATTCGAACCGCGCTACCTGCAAATGCTCGAAGACGCCTTGAAAACATCAACGCGTCTGATTGGCATGGTGCAACCGAATGAAGTGCCAGGCCGCAAGGAGAACGGGCTGCAAACCATTGGCTGCGCCGGACGTATCACCCAGTTTTCGGAGACGGAAGACGGTCGCTACCTGATCACGCTGGGCGGGATCTCCCGGTTCCGGGTGGTGCAGGAAGTGCAGGGTTTTACGCCTTATCGCCGGTGCGAAGTGAACTGGGACGGGTTTGATCGCGATCTCGGACCTGACGAGAAAGACCCCTGTTTCCAACGCCCGGGTTTTCTGAAACTGCTGGAACGGTTCTTTGACGCGCGCCAACTGTCCGCCGATTGGGACACGCTGAAAGAGGCGGACGACGAATTGCTGATCAATTCCCTCTCGATGATGCTGGATTTTGATCCCGAGGACAAGCAGGCGCTGCTGGAGGCACCATCCCTGCCGACGCGGAGGGAAACGCTAGTCACCCTGATTGAATATCAGCTGCGTGGCGGCAGCGAGAGCGAGATGATCCAGTGACCGAAACAGTTGTGGAATTCGACCGCAGAATGCTGGAGGCGTTGATTTGCCCGCGCACCCAGACGACGCTGAAATATGATGCGGAGAACCAAGAGCTGATCTCCAATGCCGCAAACCTCGCCTATCCGATCCGAAACGGCATTCCGGTGATGCTGGTCGACGAAGCCCGCACTTTGGACTAGAGCTTTTCACCCTTCAGCAACCGCGGCAAATCACCCGTCAGACCAGCAGCTTCGCGGATAAACCCACGGCGCAAGCCCGGCAGACGCCCCACAAGCCCCATGCCGATGTCCCGCACACCCCGAAGCACGGGGTTGTCATTGGAAAACAACCGGTTAAATGCATCCGTGGCAATGGCCAGAGCGGAGTTGTCAAATCTGCGCCATTGCTGATATCGCGCCAAAACAGCCGATGCGCCGATATCTTCACCCCTGCGCGCGGCGTCGGCGATAACATCTGCCAAGGCCGCAACATCCCGCATCCCTGCATTCAGTCCCTGACCGGCTATCGGATGAACGCCATGTGCCGCGTCTCCTACCAGCGCAATCCGCGGTGCAATCAGGTCATGTGCCAGCGATAGCGACAGCGGATAGGTGAAACGCGCGCCTGCCAGCGAGATGTCACCCAGAAAACTGCCAAAGCGTGGCCGCAGAACGTCCAGATAGTCGTCGTCGGCCATCGCATTGATTTTACGGGCATTCTCGGTTGTTTCGCTCCAGACGATAGAGGATCGATTGCCCTTGAGCGGCAGAATGGCCAAGGGACCCGGCGGCATGAAAAACTGATGTGCAATTCCGTTGTGCGGCAGTTCGTGTTCCAGCGCACAGACCAGCGCGGTCTGGTCATAGCCCCAGCCCGTGCGCTTGATCCCGGCGCGCTCTGCCGTGCCGGACCCGCGCCCGTCGCAGCCAACCAGCAGCCTTGCACGCAGTTCCTTCCCCGATGACAAGGATACCGAGACTCCAGTCGCATCGGCCTTTTGCGCTATGACGTTGGCCCCGTTGATCTGGCGCACCGCCTTAGATTTTTCTACCGCTGCCAGCAGCGCGGGGCGCAGGTGCCGGTCCTCGACCATGTAGCCCATCGGGCCCTCTTCGATCTCGGCGTGGTCGAAATGCATGAAAAAGGGCGATGGGCCTTCCCCGGCACGTCCGTCGCTGACCTTGATGTCGAGCATCGGTTGCGCGTCATCCTCGACCATGTCCCAAACGCCGAGCGCCCGTAACAGCCGGGCGGATGTCAGGGCCAGCGCATAGGAACGCCCGTCAAAGCCCGCTTTTCTGCGCGTTTTGAGCGGCAAGGCATCCACGATTATCACGGATTGTCCGGCGCTCGCCAATGCCAGGGCCAATGTGGGGCCATTCAGCCCGCCGCCAACGATCAGAATGTCGCAATCAAATGCCATAGGTCTCAATAGGGCCGAGTGCAGGGGATTGTCCATGCGCGCAAGCGTCGCTACCCTTTGCCGAGGGTACTGGAGGGGACACGTCATGCAAAAATGGCTGCAAATGACAGCGGCAGATCTGGGCCGCGGCATTGGTGCGGGCGAGATCGACCCTGTTGCCCTGGCCGAGACCTTTCTGGACGCCATCGACACGCATGAATTCACACCCAGAATCTACGCACGAACAACAGCCGACAGGGCGCTGTCGGAAGCTGCCGCCGCGGCGGTGCGTGCGGCATCCGGGCACAGGTTGTCCGCGCTGGATGGTGTGCCGATCAGCTGGAAAGACCTGTTTGATACAGCGGGAGTGGCGACCGAAGCCGGTTCAAACCTTTTGAAAGGACGTGTGCCTGATTGCGATGCCCGCGTTTTGCAAAATGCCACGGCCGCCGGTCTGATCTGCCTGGGAAAGACCCATATGAGCGAATTGGCATTTTCCGGGCTGGGCCATAATCCAAGTACGGCGACAGCGCCCTGCGTCAACGATACGGCTGCGGTGTCAGGCGGCTCCTCGTCCGGCGCTGCGGCTTCCGTTGCATTCAACCTTGCGGCGGCGGGCATCGGCTCTGACACCGGGGGATCGGTCCGTATCCCGTCCGCATGGAATGATCTGGTTGGCCTCAAGACGACTTCGGGGCGGTTGAGTCTTGAAGGCGTCGTGCCGCTGGCCCTGCAGTTCGATACGGTGGGCCCCCTTTGCCGGTCGGTCGAAGACGCCAACTTGCTGCTGGCCGCGATGGAGGGACGCAAGCCGTTTGACCTCCTTGGCGCAACGCTCAGGGGCAAGCGCGTTGCCATTCTGGAAACCGTCGCCATGGAGGACGTTCGCGACGCGCCAATGGCCGCCTTTCAAAGCGCGGTTGTGCGGCTTCACAACGCTGGCGCCCGCGTGGACCGGATCAACGTGCCCGAAGTCGAAACCGCCATGGCGCAATCCACGTGCTTATATACATCAGAGGCTTACGGCCTTTGGCGTGAGGTGATCGAGGCAAACCCCGATGCTCTTTACAGTGAGATTCTTCAGCGTTTCCGCCTCGGCAAAAACTTCTCAGGGCCCGATTATGTTGCGGCCTGGGCGACCCTGAAAGCGGCCCGTGTGGCCTATGATCAGGCGGCTGCGGGGTATGACGCGGTTATTCTGCCGACCGCGCCGATTCTGCCCCCCGACCTCGACCGCCTGAATACCGACCACGATTATTATGTCTCGGAAAATCTGTTGGCCTTGCGCAATACAAGGATCGGCAACCTGATGGGGCTTTGTGCGCTGACTTTGCCGACAGGCACGCCAAGTTGTGGCCTGATGATGATGGCACCGCCGGACTGCGAAGGGGCGCTGTTGCGGGTCGGTGCCGCTGCCGAAGCCGCATTGTCCTAAAAGCCACAAATTGACAGAAAGCTGCGCGTTTTTGTGGACGCAGGCGGCTGGCTTGGGTACTTTGAGATAAACGGGACACGAACGATCCCGACCTGAGGCAGTTTTGATGGTGTATCCTGAGCGGTTTTCGAACCTTCCGGCGCATGCGTGGCCGCGCCTGCGCGCGCTTTTGGACGTTCACGAAGGTGGCGGCCCGGCGATCCATATGACAATTGGAGAACCGAAACATGCCTTCCCGGCGTGGGTAACGGACGTCATCGCGGAAAACGCAGCAGGTTTTAACAGCTATCCGCCGAATGACGGATCGCCCGAACTGCGTGAGGCAATCGCCGGTTTCGTGAACAGGCGCTACGGTGTGCCGGTGGATGCCGACAATCAGGTCATGGCTCTGAACGGTACCCGCGAAGGCCTGTACAACGCCGTTATGGCGCTGTGCCCTGAAACCAAGGACGGGCGAAAACCGGCTATCCTGATGCCGAACCCGTTCTATCAGGTTTACATGATTGCCGCATTGTCGGTTGCCGCAGATCCGATCATGGTGCCGGCGACCCGCGACACCGGTCATCTGCCCGATTTTGCGAGCCTGCCAGCGGAGACGCTGAACCGCACAACCGCAGCCTACATCTGTTCTCCGGCAAACCCTCAGGGGGCGGTGGCAACCACCGACTATTGGCGCGATCTGATTGGACTTGCCGAAAAACACGACTTCAGGATTTTCGCGGACGAGTGCTATTCGGAAATCTACCGCGAAACACCGCCGGTCGGCGCCTTGCAGGTGGCGCAGGATATGGGCGTTGATCTCAACCGCGTGGTGATTTTCCATTCCCTGTCAAAGCGGTCGAACCTGCCCGGTCTGCGGTCGGGATTTGTCGCAAGTGGCGCGGAGAATATTAGACAAATCAAACAATTGCGTAACTACGCAGGTGCGCCTCTGCCGTTACCGCTGCAAGCTGCAGCGGCGGCTGTCTGGAACGACGAGGCGCATGTGGTCGAAAATCGCCGGCTGTACGTCGAGAAGTACGACATCGCGGATCGGGTGCTGGGCAATGTGCCCGGTTATGCAAGCCCGGAGGCAGGTTTCTTCTTGTGGCTGCCGGTCGAGAATGACGAAGCCGCGGCGGTAAAGCTATGGCGAGAGACCGGCGTGCGCGTTTTGCCGGGCGGGTATCTCGCCCAGGAGTATCACGGGGAAAACCCGGGACAAGGCTACATCAGGGCTGCGATGGTAGCCCCAAAGGCGGAAACGGCGCGCGGGATCGAATTGATCCGTGACTGCCTTTACCCGCAATAAGAATGAGGGATCGTAAGATGGCATATCAGACACGTGGACGCGACCCGTTGCTGGACAGCAACATGGCCGAGGCCGTCGAAAAGCGCGGCAAGGAGCTGTTTGGCCTCGTATTGATCGCCTTGGGCTGCATGGCCTGCGCGATGATCGCATCTTATACACCGGATGACCCGAACTGGATGGTGTCCACCGATGCGCCCGTGCAGAACTGGCTGGGGCGGACCGGGGCGTCTCTGGCGGCACCGCTCTTCATGATCGTTGGATGGGGCGCGTGGGGCATCGGCGTGGTGCTTCTGGCATGGGGCGTTCGGTTTGCCCTGCACCTTGGGGCCGACCGCGCAATCGGCAGGCTGATCTTTGCGCCGATCGCGATTGCATTGGGGGCGATTTATGCCGCGACGCTGACACCGGACGGCAATTGGCTGGACACACATAGTTTTGGTCTTGGCGGATTGTTCGGTGATACCGTGATGGGCGCGTTGCTGACGCTTTTGCCCATCGGATCGGTGTTTACCGTCAAGCTGATGTCTCTCCTGATGGCCGTTGGCATCCTCGCGCTTGGGGCCTTTGTCACCGGGTTTACGAAGCCTGAACTGATGCGCATTGGCCGCTTTCTGCTTGTGGGTCTGATCATGATCTATGCGGGGCTCATGGCGGTGGTCGGACGGGGTGCCAGCGGTGCCCTGAACACGGCGCAAAGCATGTCGGCCCGTCACGCGGAACGGCGTGCGCAGGCAAAAGAAGCACGCGCGGCGGCAGTGCAGGCGGTGGCCGATGCTACGATCCACACCGAAGTGGCCCCCGTTCAGGCGGTTCCGAAGTTCCAGGAAGATCCGGCAGAGGCGAGACCCGGTTTGTTGTCGCGCCTTCCCGGTCTGGTGAAGCGGCCAGAAACGATGCCGGAGCAGGAGCTCGTCGAATATGACCCGGATGTGGATTACGACGATGCCCCCGGTGAAGAGCGCATCAAGGCGCGCATTGCCGATGTCATCAAGTCGCGCGCGCGGTCCAGCGCCGCTGTGCACGTGCCGGCCACCGCGCCGTTGACAAAGGGCCGGGGTCGCGGCCCCGATGCACTGGTGCTCGATACCTCCGGTGCCCGCGCCGAGCCGCCTTTGACGTCGCATCAGGCAATGGCCATTCCTCCCGTGCCGGAAGAGATGGATCTGGTGGATCCTCTGATGGAAACGGATGACTTCGACGCGCCGAGCATTCCCACCACCGAACCGCGCCGCGTGATCCAGCAGCTCAATCGAAAGCCGGTTCAGCCCTCATCCCGCGCGCGGGCCGAAGCACAGCCCAAACTGTCCTTCGACGACACGCACCCGGGGTTTGAACTGCCGCCGCTCAGCCTGCTGGAGAATCCCATCGAAGTGCCGCGTTTGCATCTGAGCGACGAAGCCCTCGAAGAAAATGCGCGCATGTTGGAATCGGTTCTGGATGACTACGGTGTCAAGGGCGAGATCGTCGCGGTGCGTCCCGGTCCGGTTGTGACGATGTACGAACTTGAACCCGCGCCGGGCCTCAAGGCGTCTCGTGTGATCGGTTTGGCCGATGATATCGCGCGGTCCATGGCGGCATTGTCAGCGCGTGTTTCCACGGTTCCTGGCCGGTCCGTGATCGGCATCGAATTGCCCAATGAGAGCCGCGAGAAGGTGGTGCTGCGCGAAATCCTCTCGGCCCGTGATTTCGGTGACAGCAACATGCGTCTGCCGTTGGCACTGGGCAAGGATATTGGTGGTGACCCCATCGTGGCCAACCTTGCCAAGATGCCTCACCTTTTGATTGCCGGGACCACCGGGTCCGGTAAATCGGTGGCCATTAACACGATGATCCTGTCGCTGCTGTACAAGCTGACGCCAGAAGAGTGCCGGATGATCATGATCGACCCCAAGATGCTGGAACTCAGCGTTTACGATGGCATTCCTCATCTCCTCTCCCCTGTGGTGACAGATCCTAAAAAGGCGGTTGTGGCCCTGAAATGGGTCGTTGGCGAGATGGAAGAGCGGTACCGGAAGATGTCCAAGATGGGTGTCCGGAACATCGAAGGCTATAACGGGCGGGTGCGCGAAGCCTTGTCCAAGGGCGAATTGTTCACCCGCACGGTGCAGACCGGTTTTGACGAGGAAACCGGAGAACCGGTTTTCGAGACTGAAGAGAACACGCCCGAGGCGCTGCCCTATATCGTGGTGATCGTGGACGAAATGGCGGATCTGATGATGGTCGCGGGCAAGGAGATCGAGGCCTGTATCCAGCGTCTGGCGCAGATGGCACGTGCCTCCGGCATTCATCTGATCATGGCCACGCAGCGCCCGTCGGTTGACGTGATTACCGGCACGATCAAGGCCAACTTCCCGACGCGGATTTCCTTCCAGGTGACCTCGAAAATCGACAGCCGCACGATCCTGGGTGAAATGGGTGCCGAGCAGCTGCTGGGCATGGGCGACATGCTCTACATGGCGGGTGGTGCCAAGATCACCCGGTGCCACGGCCCCTTCGTGTCCGACGAAGAGGTCGAAGAGATCGTGAACCACCTCAAGGCCTACGGCGAGCCGGACTATGTCTCGGGTGTGGTCGAAGGACCCTCCGAGGACAAGGAAAATGACATTGACGCGGTGCTGGGTCTGGGGGGCAATACCGACGGTGAAGATGCGCTGTACGATTCCGCCGTTCAGGTTGTGATCAGGGATCGAAAATGCTCCACCAGCTACATCCAGCGGAAACTGGCCATCGGGTACAACAAGGCCGCGCGTTTGGTGGAGCAGATGGAAGAGCAGGGCCTGGTGTCGGCGGCCAACCACGTCGGCAAGCGCGAAATTCTGGTGCCGGAACAAGGCTGACCGATCGGGCGTTCCCTCCTGCACCAATGGTGGAAGCGTGATCATTTCTGCCGTTGATATCGCATAACACGGAGGTCATGCCTATCTGATGCCCATGAAACGATGCTCAAGGAGCTTTGGATGAAACGCCTGATCCCTGCCATTCTGACTGCCTGTCTGGGCATTTTTTCCGCAATGCCCGCCCTGGCGGAGAAATTGTCACTGAACGAGATTTCCGGTTATCTGAATGATCTAATAACGGCGCAGGGGGCGTTCACGCAGATCAACGATGACGGTACGATCAGCAGCGGTAAGCTCTTCATCAAGCGACCGGGGAAAATGCGGTTTGAATATGATCCGCCGGAACAGGCGCTTGTGCTTGCCGATGCGAACACTGTCGTGATTATTGACAAAAAATCCAACCAACCGCCGGAAAGCTATCCTTTAAGCCGGACGCCCTTGTCCCTGATCCTTGCGCGGCAGGTCAATCTTGGACGGGCCAGGATGGTGACGGGCCATGACTACGATGGCACTGCCACCATTGTGACGGCCCAGGACCCCGACAACCCCGATACCGGGTCCATCCGCATGAGCTTCACCGACAATCCGGTGCAATTGCGACAATGGATCATCGACGATGCAAATGGCGGGCAGACCACGGTCATTCTTGGAGAGTTCGAGGCCGGTCTCTCATTGCGCAACTCCCTGTTCGATCCCGGGCGCGCGTTGCGCGAACGCGACCGGTAACGTGCGTCAGCGGCGCAAATTGCAGGTTGCCAGCTGCGTCTGGTAGACATCTGCGCGCGCGTCTACCTTGTTAGCCACCTGAAGCAGCCACGATTTGCGGTTGTAGGATCCGCGGGCATAGCCTGTGTGACCTTCGTGGTAGGCAAGGTACTGGTTGCGCGCATCCCACAAAGGAATGCCATTACGCTGCTGACTGGTGTTCATATACCAGCCCATGAAATCAGATGCGTCCCGAATGCGGTCACGGCGTGCGAAACGACGACCCGTGTCGCGCTGGTAATCTTCCCATGTGCCGTCCAGCGCCTGCGCATATCCATATGCGCTCGACTGGCGACCCATCGGGATCACACCCAGCGCATAACGATGCGGCGTCCGGGCATTGGAAATAAATTTGCTCTCCTGATGGATGGTTGCCATCTGGACGTGCACCGGCACACCCCATTTCTGTTCCGTATTGCGGAATGCCTTTATGTATTCGGGGCGCTGCTGCACGATCTTGCACGCATCATCGAGGTGGCGCGGTGCGCTACCTTGGCCGCCACCGCAGGAAGCCACCAGAAGTACAAGTATCATAGCGCGAAGAGTTCTGCTCATCTGCCTCTCGCTTCTTATATGTTTTGTCTCAGTTTAGCGGAAAATCATGCTTTGGGAAATCACGAATTCTACATGTTTAGGGTGGAAACTGAATTATCTGCCCTCGTGACCACCCGCCTCAGGCGGCGCAAGGAGGGTTTGCACTGTCTGCGGGGCGTTCACAGACTGTTTCCCCGTTACAGGAGGCTGTGATTGGACAAATACCTCTTGAAGCGTGTAAAAATGAACGGTAGGGGGCTTGTTGGTAATGTTGAGAACGCGTGCAAAATATCACCTCGGGCAAGTTGTCCGCCACAAGAAACACCCCTTTCGCGGGGTGATCTTTGACGTGGACCCTGAATTTGCGAACACCGAGGAATGGTATGAGGCGATCCCCGAGGACAGCCGACCGGTCAAAGACCAGCCCTACTACCACCTGCTGGCGGAAAATGACCAAAGCTACTATGTCGCCTACGTGTCAGAGCAGAACCTGATCGCGGATTATTCCGGAGAACCGGTTGATCATCCGGATATTCCGGATCTCTTTGGCCCGTTCCAGAATGGTGCCTACCCGCTGCATTTTCAGCTGAACTGATTACCGCGGGCCGTGGGCCGCTTGCCAACACCGTGATCAAAACCCCAGCGCGCACCCGTCTTTGCGCGGATCGCTGGCGCCTTCGAGTACACCATCCTCGCGGATCAGAATGGCCTGTGCGCCGCCGATGGGTGTTTCGGGAATGCTGACATCGTGACCCATATCCGCCAGTTCCCGGCGCACCTGATCCGAGTATCCGCGCTCAACCTTCATGTCTCCCCGGTCGGAGAAAGCGCGGGGCGCGTCAATGGCCGTTTGCGGGTCCATCCCGAAATCCACAAGGTTCGAGGCAAACCGGGCGTGACCGTTTGGCTGATAGGCTCCGCCCATGACGCCGAAGGGCATAATAACCTTTCCATTGCGGCGGATCATGCCGGGAATGATGGTGTGCATGGGCCGCTTACCGCCCTTGAGCTCGTTGGGGTGACCTTCTTCAAGCGTAAAGCCCGACCCGCGATTTTGCAGCAATATGCCAAACTTGTCCGACGCGATGCCCGATCCGAAGCCATTGAAAATAGAGTAGATCAGCGAGACCGACATCCCGTCCCGGTCTACAACGGTGATGTAGATGGTATCCTTGTGCACGTTCTCCGAGATTTCGGTGGCATTCCTGATCGCCGTCTTCGGGTCGATCAGCGCTGCAAGGTGCTGCGCTGTCTCGACGTCCAGCATGTGGTCCAGACGGGTCATGTAATCGGCGTCGGCCAGGAACCTGTTGCGGGTGTCATAGGCAAGCTTTGCGGCTTCGGCCTCGATGTGCGTGCGCTCTGCACCAAACGGATCCATCGCCGCGATGTCAAACTGCGCCAGAATGTTCATTATCAGCAGCGCGGTGGCACCATGCCCGTTTGGTGGATGCTCGACCACATCAATGTCTTTGTACGCGCCATAAATGGGGTCGGTGGGCGTCGCCGCGACATTGGCGAAATCCTCCATCACATGGCGCCCTCCCAGCAGGTTCAGCGTGGCGACCATGTCTTCGGCGATTTCGCCCGTATAAAAAGCATCGCGGCCCTGCGCCGAAATGCGCCGCAACACTTCGGCTTGCTGCGGGGCTCGGAAAATCTGGCCGGGTTGCGGGATTTCTCCGTTCACCAGATAGTAGTTTCGCGCCTTGCCTTGCAGAACCCAAGCGTCGCGTGCCCAGTCAAACGCCACGCGGTGCGCCACAGGAACACCGTTTTCCGCAGCGACTATTGCGGGCGCGAGAAGGGCATCCAGCCCCAGTTTGCCAACGGTGTCCGACAGGTGGCAGAAAGCATCAATGGCGCCGGGGATGCTTACGGCATGCGGGCTCTGAATGGGCACGATGGTTTCGCCCGCATCTCTCAAGTGCGCCGCATCAAGCGCTGCGGGCGCCCGCCCTGAGCCGTTGAGGGCCTTGATCTGCCCACCGCCGTATTCTTGCCACAGGACGAAGCAATCGCCGCCGATCCCCGTCATCTGCGGTTCGCAAATTCCCAGAATGATGGCTCCGGCGATGGCCGCGTCCATGGCGTTTCCACCACGCTCCAGAATGTTCACGGCAACTTTTGCGCCAAGTGGGTGGGACGTGGCGCACATGCCATTGGTTGCCAGAACGGGCGAGCGCCCGGGAAAATGAAAATCGCGCATCGTCGACCCCTTTATTGCGTGTTGGGTGCAAAGTAACGGCGGGCACGGTGATGTCCACGCCGCAGACGTCAAGGTGATCAATTTTCCGGGAGGTATGGTCCTCGACGCCGCGCACTGGGTGGGGGCTATTACGCGCAGCGCCGAGGGAAGCTATATGCAGCTACAAGGATCAATATGCCGATTGATCAAGGCGGCAATATGATGGCAAGGGGGCGCTTTGGGGGAAGATTGCGGAAGAATTATGACCTGGTGCCTCAGGTCTTAAAAAGTGGTTTAGGCGTGCATGGCGACGGCGAGGCGCATCGTGAGCTGATTTTCTTCACCAACCCGCGTGTAGGTCACGTCCCGGGCCAGATCCTGTATCAGAAACCAGCCGAAACCCCCTTCGGGCAGATCCATGAGATCGACATTAAGCGCGGCCTGGCGACCGAGGGGAGCGGTGCCGTCCGGCATCGCTTGGCCGTGGTCGGTGATGGTCAGGTGAAGCCCGTCATTGTGATGCACGCATCTGATGCCAATCGAGCCGGATGGCGCCGGTGACGGATACGCGTGTTCCACAATGTTGTTGAGCACTTCCGCCAGCACCAGTTCAACAGTTCCCGATTCTTCTATATCCAGTTTCAGGGGATCCAGTGCTTGCAGGAAATCCTGCAATGCCTCACGCACCGCCAGTTCGCTACTATTCACAGATACTTCGAAGGGCGACAGCATTACCATGACGATGTGATCAGTCCTTTTTCTGTCGGAAAATCAGTTTCGCAATGCACTGAGCGCGCCATCTACCGTGCTGAAGACACTGAAAACCGTATCCATCCGGGTCAGTTTGAAAACACGTTCAACAGTTGGAGTCAGCCCGGCCAGCGCCATGCGCCGTTCAGCGCCCAAATGCTTCATCGCCGCGACGATGGCGCCCAGACCGCTGGAATCGATGAATTGCACCTCGCTGAGGTCCAGCACGACAGTGTCCGAGGCGCCGTCCGTCTCGGCGCGCATGGCATCCTTGAATTCAATCGCCACGGCGGCGTCGATGCGCGACTCCTGGACGGAAACGATGCGCAACTGTTCTTCTGTTTTGGTCGAGAGTTGCATTATATACCCTGATAAATCCGACACTTGCTCTTTACCGGGCAATTCTTACTAATCCATTTAGCAATAACGGGAGCCCAACGGATGCGCGACGTCGTGATTACAGGAGCAGCAAGAACACCCATGGGTGGTTTTCAGGGCGATTTCGCCAGTCTTGACGCGTCAGATTTGGGAGGGGCCGCAATCAAAGCCGCCATCGCGGCATCGGGGCCTGCGCAGGTTGAGGAAGTCCTGATGGGATGCGTTCTGCCGGCGGGGCAGGGTCAGGCACCCGCTCGGCAGGCCGGATTCAAGGCGGGCCTTGGCGAAGACATTCCCGCAACAACCCTGAACAAGATGTGCGGGTCCGGCATGAAAGCCGCGATGATCGCCTTCGATCAGATTGCGCTGGGTCAGTCTGACGTGATGGTTGCAGGCGGCATGGAGAGCATGACCAACGCCCCTTACATGTTGCCGAAAATGCGCAGCGGTGCGCGTCTGGGACATGGTCAGGTCATCGATCACATGTTCCTGGACGGTCTGGAGGATGCCTATGACAAGGGCCGGTTGATGGGCACCTTCGCCGAAGACTGTGCCGAGATGTATCAATTCACGCGCGATGTGCAGGACGAATACGCGCTGCGGTCTCTGTCGCGGGCGCTGGAGGCGCAGTCCTCCGGGGCTTTCAGCGCAGAGATTTCGCCGGTCGATGTCACATCGCGCAAGGGCACTGTGACGGTTTCCGCCGATGAACAGCCCGGATCGGCGCGCCCGGAAAAAATCCCCCAGCTCAAGCCCGCGTTCAGAGAGGGCGGCACGGTCACCGCGGCGAATTCGTCGTCGATCTCGGACGGTGCGGCGGCTTTGATTCTGGCGTCGGCCGAGGCTGCAGCGGTGCAGGGGCTAACGGTGCGCGCCCGTCTTGTCGGGCACGCAAGCCATGCGCAGGCTCCGGGTCTTTTCACGACCGCGCCCGTCCCCGCTACCCAAAAGCTGCTGGAGCGGATCGGCTGGAGCAAGGAGAGCGTGGACCTTTGGGAGGTGAACGAGGCCTTCGCCGTGGTGCCCTTGGCATTCATGCGCGAAATGGGCCTGGACCATGAGATCGTGAATGTGAATGGCGGTGCCTGCGCGTTGGGGCACCCCATCGGGGCGTCCGGGGCGCGGATCATGGTCACCTTACTGAACGCGATGGAAAAACGCAGCGCGAAACGCGGGATTGCGGCGATCTGCATCGGTGGCGGTGAGGGCACGGCGATCGCGATTGAAAGAGACTGAAGCGATGACAGCAGATTACGGCGCACTTGCGAAATCCATTGCCGCACTGACCGAAGGGGAGACGGATAGCGTGGCCCTGATGGCCACGGTCACATGCGAAGTTCACCATTCCGATGACCGCTTCGACTGGACCGGTTTCTATCGTGTTACCGAACCGGAGCTTCTGAAGATCGGCCCGTACCAGGGTGGTCACGGGTGCCTTGTTATCCCGTTTTCCAGAGGGGTCTGCGGAGCGGCCGCCCGGACCGGGGAAATCCAGATTATAGTGGATGTGGAGGCTTTCGAAGGTCACATCGCCTGCGCCAGCTCGACCCGTTCGGAACTGGTGCTGCCGGTAACCAATGCCGCTGGCGACCTGATTGCCGTCTTCGACATCGACAGTGATAAGCCGGACGCTTTTCGACAAGAGGACGCCCAGGCGCTGTCCGGCATTCTGAAGTCTGTTTTCGCACGCGTTTCCTGATCGGCCATGCTGGTGACCCCGCGCAAGGGTATTGCGGCAAATTGCCCGGGCACCATGAGAACATTTGCCGTGAAATTATTCTGGATTTTTTCACGAGAATCGTTAACGTGAACAAATCAGCGATTTTTTCATGACGAGCTATGCGCCACGATTTACCCTCACACCCTGACACGCTTGGCGCCGATCTGCGTGCCTTGCGCAAGACACGGGGCATGACGTTGTCGGATCTGGCCGAAGCTCTGGGCCGCTCCGTGGGATGGTTAAGCCAGGTGGAGCGGGACAAGTCCGAACCATCCATCACCGATCTGCGGGCCATTGCCGGGGCGCTGGATGTCTCTGTTTCGATCCTGTTCCGCCATGCCGCGGCCCCGGCGGCGGAGGCCGGATACGTGGTGCGCAAGACCGCTCGACGCAAGATCGGCAGCACGGTCGCGGGGCTGGTCGAGGAACTGCTTTCGCCGGACCTTACCGACGACTTCGAGATGGTGCATTCCACGTTTCAGCCACACAGCCGCATCACCGACACAGTGACCCGGCCGACGCAGGAAGTGGGCTACCTGATCTCGGGCCGACTGGACGTGGAAATCAGCGGCATCACCCACACCATCGAGCCCGGAGACAGCTTTCGCATCCGCGGAGAACCGTTTCGCTGGGCAAATCCCTACGATGACCCCGCTGTGGCGATCTGGGTGATCGCGCCGCCCGTGTATTGATGGAGCACGTGGTATGAGTTTCGAAGCCTGGGCCATCTTCGCGCTGTTCTGGGTGGTGTTCGTCACCACGCCGGGACCGAATGCTGTCAACTGCATCGCCAACGGCATGCATCTGAGCTTTCCGCGCGCGATGATGGGGGTGCTGGCGATTCTGACACAGGCCAGCCTGTTTCTGCTGCTGTCGGCGCTGGGGATCACCGCGCTGATCGCGGCCTCACCGACAGGGTTCTTCATCGCCAAGCTCATTGGCGCGGGGTTCCTGATCTACCTCGGTGTGCGCGGCTGGATACTCGCAAAACGGCCCGTTGTCGTGGGTGACCGCCCGGCGAAATCGGTCTACCTGCACGCGCTGGCCGTCGCCACGATCAACCCCAAGAGCGTCGCCGGATACCTCGCCGCCTTTTCGCAGTTCGTACAGCCGGGCGTGCCGATCTGGGAGCAGATGGCGGTGATCGTGCCCACCGCGCTGACCATCACCGCGCTGAGCTACACCGGGTTCACGCTGCTCGGTGCGGGGCTGGGGCGCGCTGCGTTGGGGGCTGTTTTCAACATCTGGGTGCGCCGCGTGCTGGCGGCCTGTTTCGTGATTTACGGGGTGCTTTTGGGCACCTCGGCCACACCGGGGAGGACTTGAGATGATCACCGGAAGCTGTCTCTGCGGGGCCGTGACCTACACGGCCAAAGGGGAGCCCGGCGCACCCGCTGCCTGCCATTGCACGCAGTGCCGCAAGCAGTCGGGGCATGTCTGGGCGTCGTCTTATGTCGCGGATGGCGCGCTGGAGATCGAGGGCGAAGTGCGCTGGTTCCAGTCCTCCGACAAGGCCCGGCGGGGGTTCTGCCCGACCTGCGGCTCGGCGTTATTCTGGGAGCATGAGGACGACGATTTCATCTGTTTTTCCACCGGCTCGATCGACGGGCCGACGGGGCTGCGCCTGCGCGGCCACATCCACACCGCCACGAAAGGTGATTACTACAGCATCGCGGCCGACGAGCCGCAAAGGGAGACTTAAATCATGGCGGATTTTCCGACCACAGCGCGGGTTGTCATCATCGGGGGCGGCGTTGTCGGCACCTCGACTCTCTATCATCTCGCCAAGGCGGGCTGGACAGACTGTGTGCTGCTGGAAAAGAACGAACTGACCGCCGGATCGACCTGGCACGCAGCGGGCAATGTGCCGAATTTCGCAGGCTCCTGGGCGGTGATGAACATGCAGCGCTATTCCGCGTCGATGTACCGGACGTTGGGCGAGGACGTGGATTATCCGATGAACTACCATGTCACCGGTTCGGTCCGGCTGGCGCATTCGAAAGAGCGGATGCAGGAGTTCGAGCGGGTGGCGGGCATGGGCCGGGCGCAGGGGTTGCAGATGAACATCTGCACGCCCGAGGAACTGCTGCAGCATCATCCCTTCATGGAAACCCATGAGATCAAGGGCGGTATGTGGGATCCGCTCGATGGCGATATTGACCCCGCACAGCTGACCCAGGCACTGGCCAAGGGCGCGCGCGCGGCAGGAGGGCGGATCGAGCGTTTCTGTCCGGTGACGGGCATCGACCGCGATGGCGACGAGTGGATCGTGAAGACCGGCAAGGGTGACATTCGCTGTGAAAAGGTCGTGAACTGCGCGGGCTACTACGCGCAGCGCCTGGGCGAGATGTTCAAACCCTTCGGCGGGCGCACTGTGCCGATGGTGGTGATGTCGCACCAGTATTTCCTGACCGAGCCGATCCCTGAGTTGGAGGCCTGGAGCGCCGAGACCGGGCGCAAGCTGCCGATCATCCGCGACGTGGACATCAGCTATTACCTGCGGCAGGAAAAGACCGGCCTGAACCTCGGGCCCTACGAGCGCAACTGCAAGGCGCATTGGGTCACGCCCGACGACCCGATGCCGGAGGATTTCTCCTTCCAGCTTTACCCCGACGATCTGGAGCGGCTGGAATTCTACATCGAGGACGCGATGGCGCGGCTGCCGCTCTTGGGCACCGCCGGCGTGGGGCGCAACATCAACGGGCCGATTCCATACGCGCCCGATGGTTTGCCGATGATCGGCCCGATGCCGGGCGTCAGGAACGCCTTCGAGGGGCATTCCTTCACCTTCGGCATCGCGCAGGGGGGCGGGGCTGGCAAGGTGCTCAGCGAATGGATCATGCATGGCAAGACCGAGCTCGACATGTGGGCGGTAGACCCACGCCGTTACACCGATTACGCCGATCACGACTACTGCCTTGCCAAGGCGCTGGAGACCTATGGCCACGAATACGCGATTCATTTTCCACATCACGAATGGCCCGCCGGGCGCGACAAGAAACTGTCGCCTGTTGATGCCAGAATCCGCGAACTGGGTGGGCAAATGGGGGCATACAACGGCTGGGAGCGGGCCAACTGGTTCGCCAAGGCGGGCGATGACACTTCCGAGGACGCGACGCACACCTGGGATCGGGGCGGCCCCTGGGCCCCGCGCGTGAAGGCCGAAGTCGAAGCCGTGCGCGATCATGTGGGCGTTCTGGATCTGCCGGGGTTCTCGCGGTTCAACCTCACCGGCGCGGGTGCGGCGGAGTATTTGCGCGGGCTGATCGCGGGCGCGCTGCCCAAGCAGGGGCGGATGAATCTGGCCTATTTCCCGGACAGCCGTGGCCGTATTCTGACCGAGATGTCGGTGCTGCGCCACGACGATGAGCATTTCACCCTGATTACCGCTGCCGCGGCGCAATGGCACGATTTCGAGGTGCTGAAGAGGAACCTGCCCGAGGGGCTCGACCTGAGCGACCACACCACCGAGTATTCGACATTGATCGTCACCGGGCCGAAGGCGCGCGATCTGTTCGAGGCGATGGGCGCGCAGGCCGATCTGACTGCCAGCTGGCTGTCCATCCAGCGCGCCCGGATCAGGGATCTCGACTGCCTGCTGGCGCGGGTTTCCTTTGCGGGCGAATTAGGCTGGGAAATCCACGCCGCCAATGCTGATATCCCCGCGCTCTACGATGCGGTGCTGGCCGCAGGGGCGACCCCCTTCGGCATGTATGCACTGAACTCGATGCGGATCGAGAAAGGCTATCGCGCGTGGAAGGGGGATCTTTCCACCGACTATTCCCTGCTTGAAGGCGGCATGGAGCGCTTTATCCGCTTTGAAAAACCACAGGACTTCCCCGGCAAGGCGGCGCTGCTGAACGAGAAGCAGCAGGGTGTGAAGAAACAGTTTGTCACGCTGATCGTCGATGCACCGGAGCAGGACGCGCCATACATGTCGCCGCTGTTTCACAATGGCGACGTGGTCGGAGAGACCACCTCCGGCGATTGGGGATACCGGATCAATAAATCTGTCGCCCTGGCCATGTTGCGCAAGGACCTGACCGAACCGGGAACCGAGGTGGAGGTTGAGATATACGGCAAGCGCTGTAAGGCGACGGTGCAACCCGACCAGCCCTTGTGGGATCCGGAGAACGAAAGGATCCGTGCATGACGCGGATCACACTTCTGGATGGCGGCATGGGGCAGGAGCTGGTCCACCGTGCAGGAGATCGGCCGACACCGCTCTGGTCGACACAGGTCATGGCGGACCACCCCGGCATGGTGCAGGGCGTGCATGCCGACTTCTTTGCCGCCGGTGCAACGATTGCCACCACCAACAGCTACGCGATCCACCACGACCGTCTGGACGGAACTGGTATGGAAGCCCGCTTTGGCGCGCTGCACGCCATGGCCGTGGCGGAGGCGCAGGCGGCACGGAAGGCGCATGGGTCAGGACGTATTGCAGGCGGCATCGGTCCGCTGGGCGCCAGCTACCGGCCCGATCTGCACCCCGCACCGGATGTTGCCGTGCCGCTGTTTGCGGAGGTGGCGCAGGCGCTGGCCGCGGACTGCGACCTGTTGATCCTGGAGACGGTCGCGTCTGTCGCCCATGCGCAGGATGCGATGGCAGGTGCGCGTACAACCGACCTGCCCGTCTGGCTGTCCCTGACAGTGTCGGACACGGATGGTACGCATCTGCGGTCGGGTGAGCCGCTGTCCGACGCATTGGACGTGGCCTCGACCGCGGATGCGGTACTGATCAACTGTTCCGCCCCCGAGGCGGTCACGCAGGCGCTGCCGATCATCGCGGGCTTGAGTAAACCTTTTGGGGGTTACGCAAATGCGTTCGAACAGATCACCGAGGATTTTCTGAAAGAGAAACCCACTGTCGATGCGCTGACAGCGCGGCGCGACATGGGACCCCGCGCTTACGCCGGATATGTTCTGGAGTGGGTAGGCCTTGGGGCCACTATCGTGGGCGGCTGCTGCGAAGTCAGCCCCGCGCATATCGCAGAAATCGCACATCGGCTGAAGGCTGCCGGTCACACAATCGTTTAAAGGAATCCTCACATGGCTGTGCCACCGTCTCATGCGCGCGTTGTCATCATCGGGGGCGGCGTGATCGGCTGCTCTGTTGCTTATCACCTGACCAAACTGGGGTGGACAGACGTGGTTCTGCTGGAGCGCAAGCAGCTGACTTCCGGCACCACGTGGCATGCGGCCGGGCTGATCGCGCAACTCCGGGCAACCGCGAATATGACCAGGCTGGCGAAGTACTCCCAGGAGCTTTACGGCAATCTGGAAGAAGAGACGGGTGTTGCCACCGGCTTCAAGCGCTGCGGGTCGATCACCGTGGCGCTAACCGAGGAACGGCGCGAGGAAATCCTGCGGCAGGCGGCGATGGCGCGGGCCTTCGGTGTCGAGGTCGAGGAAATCTCGCCAGCCGAGGTCAAGGCGCGGTACGCGCATCTGAACACTGAGGGCGTGACCGGCGCAGTTTATCTCGACAAGGACGGGCAGGGGGACCCGGCGAATATCGCGCTGGCGCTGGCCAAGGGCGCGCGCCAGCGCGGGGCGCAGGTGCTGGAGCGCACCAGGGCCACGGGTATCGTGAAGGACGGCCGCCGCGTCACCGGCGTCGATTGGGAGCAGGGCGGCGAGAGCGGCCATATCACGGCGGATATGGTGGTGAACTGCAGCGGCATGTGGGCGCATGAGGTCGGCCGCATGGCCGGGGTGAACGTGCCGCTGCATGCCTGCGAGCACTTTTACATCGTGACCGAGGCGATTGCGGGGCTGACGCAGCTGCCGGTGCTGCGGGTGCCGGATGAATGCGCCTATTACAAGGAAGACGCGGGCAAAATGCTGCTCGGGGCCTTCGAGCCCAATGCGAAACCCTGGGGTATGAACGGCATTCCGGCAGATTTCGAATTCGATCAGCTGCCGGAGGATTTCGACCACTTCGAGCCGATCCTCGAGCGGGCGGTGGCGCGGATGCCGATGCTGGCGGAGGCGGGCATCCACACCTTCTTCAACGGGCCGGAGAGCTTTACGCCCGACGATGCGTACCACCTGGGCCTGGCACCAGAGCTGGATAACTTCTGGGTGGCGGCAGGCTTCAATTCCATCGGCATCCAGTCGGCCGGCGGCGCGGGCATGGCGCTGGCGCAATGGATTGAAGCTGGCGAGAAACCCTTTGATCTGGGCGATGTGGACATCAGCCGGATGCAGCCGTTTCAGGGCAACAAGACCTATCTCTTCGAGCGGTCGAAAGAGACTTTGGGCCTGCTTTACGCGGACCACTTCCCCTTCCGCCAAAAGGAAACGGCGCGGGGCATCCGCCGCTCGCCCTTCCACCAGCATCTGCGCGACAATCGTGCGGTGATGGGGGAGCTTGCGGGTTGGGAGCGCGCCAACTGGATCGCCAGGCCTGATCAGACGGCGGAATATGAGTACAGCTGGAAGCGGCAGAACTTCTTTGACAACGTGGCTGAAGAGGTCGCGGCGGTCCGTAATAACGTCGGCATGTACGATATGTCGTCGTTCGGGAAGATCCGGGTCGAGGGGCGCGATGTGGTGGCCTTCATGAACCATGTGGGCGGGGGCCAGTATGACGTTCCCGCTGGCAAGATCGTCTACACGCAGTTCCTCAACCCGCGCGGCGGGATCGAAGCGGATGTGACCGTGACGCGGATCAGCGAAACGGCGTTTCTGGTTGTAACGCCAGCCGCCACCCGGCTGGCGGATCAGGCATGGATGATGCGGCACGCAGGTGATTTCAACGTTGTGATCACCGATGTGACCGCGGGCGAAGGTGTGCTGGCGGTCATGGGTCCGCGATCGCGCGAGTTGCTGCAGATGGTGTCGCCCAATGATTTCTCCAACGATGTGAACCCCTTTGGCACCGCGCAGGAAATCGAGCTTGGGATGGGCCTCGCGCGGGTGCACCGGGTGACCTATGTGGGAGAGCTCGGCTGGGAAGTCTACGTGAGCACCGACATGGCAGGCCATGTGTTCGAGACACTGATGGAAGCCGGGCAGGCGCTCGACCTGAAGCTTTGCGGCATGCACATGATGGATTGCGCGCGGATGGAGAAGGGGTTCCGCCATTTCGGGCATGACATCACCTGCGAGGACCACGTGCTGGAGGCCGGGCTGGGCTTTGCCGTGAAGACGGACAAACCGTCGTTCATCGGACGTGACGCGGTGTTGCGCAAGAAAGACGAGGGTCTGAAGAAACGCCTGTTGCAGTTCAGGCTGACAGATCCCGAACCACTGCTCTACCATAACGAGCCAATCATGCGGAATGGCGAGATCGTAGGCTATCTGGCGTCGGGGGCATACGGGCATACGCTCGGCGGTGCGATGGGGCTGGGCTATGTTCCCTGCGCGGGGGAAGCAGCGGCCGAGGTTCTGGCGTCTGACTACCACATCGACGTGGCGGGTACGCTGGTGAAGGCAGAGGCGTCGCTGAAACCAATGTATGATCCCAGGTCCGAGCGGGTGAAGGCCTGAACGCGGGACGCTTGTATCTGCGCGCAACATCTGAGATCAGGCGGGATGGATTTTGCCTACGCCCCGCCCAACGACCCGCTGGTGGTCCTGCACGAAGACGCAGAGGTCCTGCTGGTTGATAAACCGGCAGGGCTTTTGTCTGTGCCGGGGAAGGGGCCGCATCTGGCCGATTGCCTGCTCGCCCGCGTACAGGCGGCCTTTCCCGATGCGTTGCTGGTGCACCGGCTGGACCGGGATACATCCGGTGTGATGATCTTTGCGCTGACCCCGCACGCGCAGCGGCACCTGGGCCTGCAGTTTGAAAAACGCATGACCAAGAAGACCTATGTCGCCCGGGTCTGGGGGGTGCCTTTGGAAAAGACGGGGACAGTCGATCTGCCGCTGATTGTCGATTGGCCCAACCGTCCCAAACAGATGGTGTGTCACAAAACGGGTAAACCCGCGCAAACCGACTGGCGCGTTCTCAAGAACGATGGCGATACGGCGCGCGTGCGGTTGCAGCCTCATACGGGACGCAGTCATCAACTGCGGGTCCATATGCTGAGCCTGGGGCACCCGATCCTGGGCGACCCGTTTTACGCCACGGGGCCCGCGCGTGATTTCAGCCGCCTGATGCTGCATAGCCAGGAGCTGCGGTTCAATCACCCGCAAGGTGGTCGGTCAATGAAATTCCGCGCACAGCTGCCCTTCTGATCGCCCGATCGATTTCGCCGATCCAAAGAAAAGAAACTGCTTGACATGATACCTTATGGTTTCATAAAAGAGATACCATCAGGTATCATATAGGAAGACACATGTCCCCGGAACAAGCTACTTTTCGCGCTTTGGCGGACCCGACACGACGCAGCATCCTGGTCATGCTGCGGGGCCGGGATCTGACGATTTCCGAAGTCGCGGAAAATTTCGACATGACCCGGGCCGCCGTAAAGAAACACCTGACCGTATTGTCAGACGGCGGTCTGATCACAGTTCGCGCAAGCGGACGAGAGCGCATCAACACTCTCAATCCAAACGGCATTGATCCCGTCGTGGACTGGCTGAAGTTCTTCGACACCTTCTGGGATGATCGCCTCTCAACTCTCAAGACAGTCATCGAAAAGGACAAGAAATGACAGACCCTGTATTGCGCAAAACCATTTTCCTCAAAGCCTCGCGGGCCGATGTCTGGGCCTTCCTGACGGAGCCGGACAAGCTTGCCAAATGGTTCCACGCGCCCAAAAAGACGCTCGAAGCGGGTCAGAAACTTGAAATGTACGGCACAAAAAGTGGCGATCTGCTGATCTGGGGAGAGGTCAGGGCCGCCCGCAAACCTGAGTACCTTGAATATACCTTTACTGTGAAACCGATGGGCGATGAGGTCAGCCTCGTGAAGTGGACACTGTCCGAAGTGCCTGGTGGCACGCAACTGTCGCTGGAACACTCCGGCCTGCCGGCCACCGCCGAAGCCTTCGATCTGGTGCTGGCGCTGGACAATGGATGGGACAAGCATTTCATCGAGATGCGTGAGGCGATCCACGAGCCTGTGCCAGCGTGAGCCGAGACGCGCAGCGCTGCCGGAAACGGTGGCGCTGTTCAATTCGAGACACGATGGTGTTTGCATGCTGGCTTCGAGCCCTGAGGCACTAGGGTCTGAACTCAATTCGCCGCAGGCTTGATGCCATTCTAAGTCTCTGATTCACTGCCTGAAAAAAGGCGGTGACTATGGCAAGATTTGATCTGAGCGATGAGGAATGGGCGGTTGTGCAACCGCTACTTCCCCCGAAAGGGCGCGGCCCGGCACGCAAGGACGACCGGCAGGTGCTCAACGGCATCTTCTATATTCTGCGCACGGGCGCACCATGGCGCGATCTGCCGGAGCGATACGGCCCGCACACAACCGTTTACAACCGCTATGTTCGGTGGGGTGAGCGCGGGATTTGGCGGGGGATATTCGAGGCCTTGGCCACGGAATGCGCGGACGCCTTGGTCTTCGTGATAGCTCTATCGTCAAGGCACACCGCTCGGCGGCAGGCGCAAAAGGGGGGAGCTTTCACAAGGTATTGGACGCTCACGCCGCGGTCGCGGCAGTAAGGTTCATGCCGCCGTAGATGCATTCGGGCGGCCACTGCGGATCGATGTGACCGGCGCTCAAACCCATGACAGCAAGGCATTTGATGCATTTCTGGACTGGGACGCGACGCCAATGGCCATTGTCGCGGACAAGGCATATGGCAGCGCTGCCATCCGACAAGCGATCGCCGATGAAGGTGCGGTCGCCGTGATCCCTTCAAAGTCGAACGCCAAAGTGCCGATCCCCCATGACCCGGACATCTATGCAATGCGTAACCCCGTTGAGCGGTTCTTTTGCCGGATGAAAGACATGCGGCGGTTGACCACGCGTTATGACAAGCTGAAGCGAAACTTCCTCTCCATGATCCACATCTTCGCGATCAGGTGCTGGCTGAATTGAGTCCAGACCCTAATGCTGCGCTTCGAACCAATGACGGCTTTCGGTGCAAGCTACACTCGTGCCGTGGAATCGAACTCGTCGTGTGACCCAATTGAAGCTGCCCCGACATTTGATCGGAGCAGCAACAGAATTACACTACTTTAATGGGCCAGTTAGTTAGCCTTTTGGCTGACGGGCGTGATTTTTCCGATCGGCGCTCCAGCCAATGCGCCATGCTCGCGCAGGGTATCGGGATTGTCGGCCCGGTAGATGCAATACGTCCCTTCACTGGTCAGATAGGAGTGATCCCATTCGATCACATCGCCAAGTTTGGCTACTGCCGCATTCGAGCCTTTCGAAATCTTCTCTTTCTTGTCCAGCCCGAAGAAGCCGACACCAGGAATGGGGCGTTCGATGACAAAAACCTGATGCCCGTCGCGCGGCTCTGCACCGGCAGCCTGACCACCGCCAACGGTGGGCGAGTTGATGAAGAGCACTTCCGAGATTTTCTCGGGCGTGATGGCGGCGGCTTGAAACAGGTCGCGCACCGCGTCCTCGTCATTGGCTGTCAATACGACATAGCTGTCAGGGCCAGCGGACAACGTTTCGTCGACGCTCACACCTGCCTGTTGCATCAACGCCTCAGAGGGGGCGTTGAAGGGGGCTTCAAGTTCAACAACAAACTGGCCGGCAAATCCGGCAACGGGAGTGAAGAGAGCCGCAACCAGCACGGCGCGGAAAGAGGGGAACTTGAACATATGGTCCTCCATAGTTGAAATTTAGCGCTTAGTGGCTTGCGTGGCTATACTGCCCGAAACCGACTACATTGGTGGCGAAATCCGAGCTGAAATGTCCTGAATGACTTCCGAAATCGCTCCGAAATCACGCGTTTTGATGATTGGTCAGGGTCGATACGACCTTGAAACCGGTGCACTTACCGCAACGGACGGCGCACCGATACACCTGCGGAAACAGTCCGCCGATGTCCTTGCGGTGCTGTCCTATCGGGCAGGAGAGGTGGTTGATCGCGAAGCGCTGATTCGAGCGGTCTGGAAGGACATCGCAACGACCGACGACTCATTGATCCAGTGCATCGGTGATATTCGTCGTGCGCTCGGAAAAGACGTGATCGAAACCTATCCAAAAATTGGCTATCGGCTGGTCGCTGCGGCGGCATCAGCGGATCGCCCAACAGGCCTGCCTCACATCAGCCTTCGCCTGATCGCAGCGGTCGGGGCTTTCGTGCTGTTTGCCTCGGGTCTGGGCCTTTGGCAGAGTTCTGGTTCCGGCGGATTTGATGCTGATAGCGCAGTCATTGTTCCGCCTCGAATTGTGCCCGACAAGACGCTCGCGGTTCTGCCTTTTGTCAATCTTGGCGGTGGCGACGAGTTGCAATTTTTTGGGGATGGTCTCAGCGAGGATTTGACCACCGACCTCGCCAAGATAGCGGATCTGACAGTGATCGCCTATGCGTCCAGTGGCGACTTTCCGCAAGCCGAGGTAGGTTTCAGGGAGATCGCTGACAATCTTGGTGTGCGTTATCTTGTGCGCGGAACCGTGCGGCACTCCAACGACCGGGTGCGCATCAATGTTTCCCTCATCGACCCCTTCGAGGGCGTGAGTGTTTGGGCCGAGCGATTTGATCGGATCCGGCAGGACCCCTTCGATGTCCAGGAAGATGTGACGCGCGCAATCGTTGACGCTCTGTCACTTTCGCTCAAAGCCAACGTGGTGCCATCGCGCGTGGCGACAGACGCCTATTTCATGTTACTGCGCGGTCTGGAGCCATTGCGGGAAGGCACAATCGAAGGCAACGCCCGAGCCCGCGAATACTTCGAAAAAGCGCTCGAGCTTGAACCAAACTATGCACGTGCACACGCCTACATTGCTGTCGCATATGGGCGCGACATGATGTTCGACTATGCTGCCCCATCACAACGGCAGTCTGTCCAACCGGGGCTTCAGGCCGCCATCGCAGCAATACAACTCGACCCCGACATCCCGAATGCCTATTTCGCGCTGGCAATCCTGAACCTTGCCATCGGAGAAAATGACAAGGCACTTGCGGCAGCGAGACATTCGATTCAACTCAACCGGAACTTCGCCGAGGGCTACGCCATCCTGGCCGAGGCGGCTGTTTACGGCGGCGATCTTGAAGAGGCGCGCGAAGCGATCCAGCACGCCAAACGATTGCACCCCCATCATCCGGCGCGACTTGACTGGATTGAGGCACACGTCCATCTTCAGCTTGGTGACGCAGAAACCGCGCGCGCGTTGCTGGAGATGACAGTTGAGGAAGCTCCTGGTTTTGCGGCAGCTTTCGTCTTGCTCGCTGCCACCTATGCCGAACTGGGAGAGCATGAACGGGCAAATTCAGTGCTCGCAGCTTTGCGCGCTCAACGCCCGGGTTTTCAGGTTGAGCAGTTCGTAGCCTCGGCACCTTTTGCATCCGAAGATCGTCGTCAGTTGCTTGATGATGCTCTCCAACAAATAATCAGAGATTGACAAGCCACTTCAGCCAGATTTCTAACCACTTTGACCGCCTGTTGGCGAGCAGCGGTCGCATATTTGTCAGACTTAAAGCGGACTTTGGCGCAGCTGCAGCGAAATGAGGCTTCTCTAATCGGGCGTTTGGGTCAAGCTCATTTCATCGATTCATTTCTTTGCTGTAGGGATCACTGTCCTTCATCCGGGTCACACTTCTCTTCGCAGTCATTGATGACCCGGTTCGGTTGGGTCGCTGCATGCATGTGTCGGAATGGACGTGGAGCGCCCCGCTTCGTCTCGCGCTTGTCAGTCGCAGCACCAATATTCGGCGTCATCCACAGACCTCGTCCGGTGAGGGACGATCCCGTCTTCGATCTTGTGAAGGTGTCAGGTCATACGGCAGCCTCCAAAGCGCGGTGACGGAACTCGGTATTGTCGGCCCACATCCGGTGCATGATGACGGCCAACTTACGGGCGACAGCAACGACAGCCCGGCGGCGACCTTTGCGGCGCATCAGCCGAAGGCCCCAACTTTTGATCTCGGAGCTGGCCACAGAGCGCATCATCATCGCATTGGCGGCGGCGTAGAGCGTTGCTCGCACATCGCTATCACCAGCCTTGGAGATACGGCCCGGATTGTCGGTTTCACCAGACTGGTATCTTCGTGGTGTCAGCCCGAAGTGCGCAGCAACCGTCCGAGAACTGGTGAACCGTGCCGGATCATCGACGGCAGCCCGGAAGGTCAGTGCGGCAATCGGCCCGACGCCTGGGATCGCCATGAAGCGCAGGCAGATCGCATCATGACTGGCGGCTTGCTTCACGCGTCGATCCAGTTCTCGGTAAGTCTTGTACAGCATCGCGCGGGCATCCAGTAGCGGCAGCAGGGCGCGCGACAAATCTGGATCAGCCTCAATCAATGGCCTGACACGCTCGTCGAAGGACCCCTGATCCACGCGTGACGGAAGACGCAAGCCAAAGACCCGGAACAGCCCCCGAACCTCATTGGCCAGATCAATGCATTTCTTTTGAACGGCCTTCCGGCTGCTCAGCAGTGCGCGGTAGGCATGTGCCTCCCGGCTCTTGATGAAGACCTTGCTATACCACCCGGACCGAAGCACTTGCGCTATCCCACGGGCATCTGTCTTGTCGGTTTTGTTGCGCATCGCCGATAGCGCCGCATTGACCTGGCGTGCCTCCATGCAGACCACATCGAACCCTGCTTTCCGAAGCCCAAAGTAAAGATGCTGGCTCATAGCGCCAGACTCGAAACCTATCTGACACTGCCCTGTCGGCACATCCCGCAGGCAGGTCACGATGTCTTCAATCTCACAAGCAACAGAACGTTCGAAGACGTGCTTGCCGTTGGTATCAATCACGCAGACCGCCACCGACCGGAGCGATACGTCCAAGCCAACAAAGTAATCCATTTCGTTCTCCTCAAATTGCAGAAACCACTGCAACTCTATCAAGAACCTGACCCTGCAACCTGGTCAGCCCGATTACTCATGCTTTGTCCCGCGAAGCGGACGCAAAAAAAAACGCGGAAACACCATTTGGAAGCGCCCGGATGTACCGGGCGCCTCCGTCCAATGTGTTTTTACTCTGCCGCCCAGCCGGAAACCGCTTTGACTTCGAGGAATTCCTCCAGACCGAAGGTGCCCCCTTCCCGGCCGTTGCCGGACTGTTTGTAGCCACCGAACGGGGACCCTTGGGCAAAGCCCTGACCGTTTGTCTCGACCATGCCGGAGCGTAGACGGCGCGCCACGCGGCGGCGTTTCTCGTCGTCTTCGGTCTGGACATAGTTGGTCAGCCCGTAGGGCGTGTCATTGGCGATCGCGATCGCTTCCTCTTCGCTCTCAAACGGAATGATCGATAACACCGGTCCAAAGATTTCCTCGCGCGCGATGGTCATATCGTTGGTGACATCCGCAAACACGGTGGGTTTCACGTAGTATCCCCGGTTCAACCCGTCCGGTCGGCCGAGGCCTCCTGCCACGAGACGCGCTTCGCCCATACCAACCTCGATCAGCTTCTGGATCTTGTTGAATTGCGCTTCGGAAACAACGGGACCGATGTGTTTCCCCTCTTCCGAGGCAGGGCCGACATGCGTGTTGTTGGCCGTGTCGGCTGCCATCTCAACCGCTTCGTCGTAACGGGATTTATGCACCAGCATCCGCGTGGGCGCGTTGCAGGACTGCCCCGTGTTCCGGAAACAGCGGACAGCACCCGCCTTGGCCGCCTTGGGATGGGCATCTTCGAAGATGATGTTCGCCCCCTTGCCTCCCAGCTCAAGGCTGACGCGCTTGAGAGTGTCGGCAGCGGCCTTGGAAATCGCGATGCCGGCACGGGTGGAGCCGGTAAAGCTGACCATGTCCACTTCGGGATGTGCCGAAAGCTGACTGCCCACACCGGCGCCATCGCCATTGACCAAGTTGAACACGCCCGCAGGGAAACCCGCCTCATGCACAAACTCGGCAAACAGCAGGCCCGACAGGGGCGCAATCTCTGATGGTTTCAGCACCATCGTGCAGCCGGTTGCCATCGCGGGAATGGCTTTAAGGATGATCTGGTTCATCGGCCAGTTCCACGGCGTGATCAGCGCGCAGACGCCGATTGGTTCCAGCAGGGTCTTTTCGGTCGCCGTAAAATCCCGTTCAAAACTGAAATCTTCGAAGGCCTTGAGGAACCCGCCGAGATGCCAGCTGCCCGCGCCGACCTGTTGGTTGCGGCTCAGTTCCATCGGCGCGCCCATTTCCATCGACATCGCCTGTGCCATCTCTTCGGAACGGGCGTTGTAGATGTCAAGCAGGCGGCGCATGAGGGCGGTGCGTTCTTCCTTGCTGGTTTGCGACCAGCTGTCAAAAGCCGCACGGGCCGCCGCAACAGCGGCATCCGTATCCGCCTGATCCCCCAGAGAGATGACCGCGCATTGCTCTTCCGTCGATGGATCGATCACTGCAAAGTCATTTGCCTTGGCCGGGGCAACCCACTGACCGTTGATATAGAAATCACGTTTTTCCAACATGGGCTCTGTCCTTTTCTGTTGCACCGCGTGCCGGGGTGCTGGGGGATTCGCGGCACTCTGTCATTCGCCGTTACCCTCTGCAAGAGAGGGGATGAAAGACGCGCCCGAACATATTAAGTTAACGGCACGAGATACTCTTAGCATTGCACCGGAGGACACCATGGGCTTGCGCATCAACGACACTGTTCCGAATTTGACGGTCGAAACTGACCAAGGCACGATCCAATTACATGACTGGATCGGCGACAGCTGGGCGATTCTGTTTTCGCACCCCAAGGATTTCACGCCGGTGTGCACAACCGAGTTCGGGGCCGTCGCGCAATTGGCCGACGAATGGGAGAAGCGTGGGACAAAGGTGATCGGCGTCTCCGTGGACGGGGTCGAGGATCATAAGAAATGGAAAGGCGATATTGAGACCGTCGGCGGTGCCAAGGCGGGTTTCCCGATTATCGCGGACGACGGGCTGGAAGTCTCCAAAGCCTTCGACATGTTGCCGGCCGAAGCCTACCTGCCAGACGGTCGCACGCCTGCGGACAGCGCGACAGTACGGTCGGTCTTTATCATCGGCCCGGACAAGCAGCTGAAACTGTCGATGACCTACCCCATGACCGTGGGCCGCAACTTTGCCGAAGTTCTGCGCGCGCTGGACGGATTGCAGATGTCGATTGGCAAAGGCGTTGCCACACCGGCCAACTGGAATGTCGGGGATGACGTGATCATCCCCGCGACGGTGTCGGACGAAGACGCCAAGGCGAAGTTTGGCGAGTTCAACAAGATCCTGCCGTACCTGCGGACAACCAAGGCGCCGGAGTAACCGCGCGATGAGGCGGCGTCGCATACGCCGCCTCAAATCGGCAATTCGGTTGTCGACTTCAATTCCTTCAAAACGAAACTGGAATGAACCTCGCGGACAATCGCATTGCGCAACAACGTGTGGGTCATGAAGTATTCGTAGGCTTCAACGTCTGTCACCCGGATTTTCATCTGGTAATCCGCCTTGCCCGACGTCGCGAAACACTCCACGATTTCGGGATGGCCTTCTATCAACCTGGCAAACCCCGAAACGGTTTTCTCAGAATGGTCTGTCAGCGTGATCGATGCGAGAACGCATAGTTTGCACTCCACCTGGGCCGGGTCCAGCAAGGCAACCCGCGCGGTAATCAGACTGGCATTTTCGAATTCCTGAAGTCTGCGCCACACGGTGCTCTGGGCCATTCCGCAGCGTTCCGCCAGCTGGGCAAGCGACAGGCTGGAATCGCGTTGAATTTCCCGCAATAGCTGCCGATCCGAGTTGGAAATTTTCATATTGCCGCCCGCTTGGAATATTTTGACGATATCTTGCGCGAGAGCATGAGGAAAGCCCCGGCGGACAGCGGGGGTTTCCTTATATCGCGATGGCTCAGGCGGCGCGGCGGCGCTTTGCAACCACCCCGATCAGTCCAAACCCGGTGAGCAAGAGGAACGCAGACGCTGGCAGAGGCACAACCGCGGCCTGCGCCTGCTCGGCGAGAATGCGATGTGTGGCCGCCGTGGGATGCACCGCGTCGGCAAAGAGGAAGCTATCGACCTGCCCGAGCGTCAAACCACCATCAGTAACGCAGTTTGTCCCAATATCTGAGGCAAAACTGATCGTGCATGGCAGGGTGACATTCGCGAAATCATAGATCCCTTCCGGTCCCAATGGATCGTTCAGGACCGCATCAAACAGGCCCAGGGTATCGATGGTGTAGATGTTCAGCCCCGCGTTTCGCAGATCTGCAATATTGCTTTTCAGCTGTGCATTGAACGCCAGTGTCGCATTCGTCGCGTTTTCCTGATTGGCGGTGTCAAAGAGGGCGTAGGACGGGGTGAGCCCCAGGTTCGGCAGATTTGGGATGATGAAGTCATCAAACAGACCACGCGTGGCAGTCGCAATACCGGCAACCTGCTGGGTCAGCAGGTTTGCAGCCCTGCGCGCGTCCTCCAGCCGTGTCTCCCCTTCGAGCGTGTTAAACAGATCGTTTGCGCCAAACCAAACCGAGGCCAACGGGTTGCTGCCCGGCTCAATCGCATCGAAGAACGGTGGCACCGCCGTGTCCAGAAACAGGTTTGCAGAGAAAGCCTGAATCTGGCCCGCGAAGGTTGATATCGGGGTCCGGGGTGTGTCAACCGGTCCCGCGGTTGCGCCGCCGATTGCGTAGTTCTGGTTGTCGTTGCCCGCTGCTTCGAAATCGTCGGCGAGAATTTCGGTCCAGACTTTTCCGTTCGAAAAGCGCCCGTCAAGGCTGGGGGCGGACAACACGCCCGGGCCCACTTTGCCGTTGTCAGACAGGCTGTCCCCGAACGCATAGTAGCTGGTGAAGATGTTCGTCAGCGGGCTGGCATGGGTTGCCGTTGCCAGGCCGAGCGCAATTGTCGTGGCGATTATTCCTGATTTCATGATCAGCCCTCCCAAGCGATGTGTCGCAAATTAGCATCGAATTATCATCCGCCCAGCATGACCCTGCGGCAGCTTTGCAGGACGCCACGTCATAAAAAAAGACCCGGCACAATGGCCGGGTCTATGCTCTTTTTCAAGAAGTGCGCAGGTTACTCTTCTGCGGGGGCTTCTTCTTTCTTGATCTCTTCGCCGGTTTCCTGATCGACGACTTTCATGGACAGACGCACTTTGCCGCGATCATCGAAGCCCAGAAGTTTGACCTTCACTTCCTGACCTTCCTTGAGAACGTCGGACGGATGGTTCAGGCGACGGTTCTCGATCTGGCTAACGTGCACAAGCCCGTCGCGCTTGCCAAAGAAGTTCACGAAAGCGCCAAAGTCGACGATTTTCACCACGGTGCCGGTGTAGATCATGCCTTCTTCGGGTTCTGCCACGATCGAGTGGATCATGTCGTAGGCTTTCTTGATCGAATCGCCGTTCGGAGACGCGATCTTGATGGTGCCTTCGTCGTTGATGTCCACTTTGGCGCCCGAGACTTCGACGATTTCGCGGATGACCTTGCCACCCGAACCGATCACTTCGCGGATCTTGTCCGTTGGGATCTGCATCGTCTCGATGCGCGGCGCGTGGATCGAGAAGTCCGCGGCACCGGTCAGTGCCTTGTTCATCTCGCCCAGAATGTGCATCCGGCCGTCCTTGGCCTGTGCAAGGGCTTTTTCCATAATCTCTGGCGTGATGCCGGCGATCTTGATGTCCATCTGCAGCGAGGTGATGCCGTTTTCCGTCCCCGCAACCTTGAAATCCATGTCGCCAAGGTGGTCTTCATCCCCCAGGATGTCCGACAGGATCGCATAGGAGCCGTCTTCTTCGAGGATCAGACCCATCGCAACACCGGCCACCGCGTTCTTCAGCGGCACGCCCGCGTCCATCATCGACAGCGAGCCGCCGCAGACTGATGCCATCGACGACGACCCGTTGGATTCGGTGATCTCGGAGACCACGCGCACGGTGTAGGGGAAGTCGGTCGCGGCGGGAAGAACCGCCTGCAACGCGCGCCAGGCGAGCTTACCGTGGCCGATTTCGCGGCGTCCCGGAGGGCCCACGCGGCCCGCTTCACCGACCGAATAGGGCGGGAAGTTGTAGTGCAGCAGGAAGTTCGATTTGAAGTTGCCATGCAGCGCGTCGATGAACTGCTCGTCGTCGCCGGTGCCCAGCGTGGTCACGACCAGACCTTGCGTTTCACCACGGGTGAAAAGCGCCGAACCATGGGTCCGGGGCAGCATGCCGGTTTCGCAGACGATATCGCGGATCTCGTCGGTTTTCCGACCGTCGATCCGCTTGCCGGTTTTCACCACGTCGCCGCGCAGGATAGAGGCCTCAAGACCTTTCATCGCGGACCCAAGGTTGGGGTCTTCCAGTTGCTCTTCGCTCAGCGCTTCCATGATCTTGTCGCGCGCAGCGGCGACGGCGGTGGTCCGCTCCTGCTTGTCAGAGATCGCGAAGGCCGCGCGCATGTCCGTCTCGCCTGCTGCTTTCACTGCGGCGGAAAGCTCGGAGTAGTCAGCGGGCTGAAAATCAAACGGCTCTTTCGCCGCATCTTCCGCCAGATCAATGATCAGATCGACGACGGGCTTCAGGCTGTCATGCGCAAACTTAACTGCGCCGAGCATTTCCGCCTCGCTGAGCTCGTAAGCTTCCGATTCGACCATCATCACCGCGTCTTTGGTCCCGGCAACCACCAGATCAAGGCGTTGTTCAGGGTTCAGGCGCAGGTCCTGCATGTCGTCAACGGTCGGGTTCAGGACATATTCGCCGTCTTCAAAGCCGACGCGGGCACCGGCAATCGGACCCATGAAGGGCGCGCCGGAGATGGTCAGCGCGGCAGAGGCGGCAATCATCGCCACGATGTCGGGATCATTGACCAGATCGTGGCTGAGCACGGTGCACATCACCAGGACTTCGTTTTTAAAGCCCGAGACGAACAGCGGGCGCAGTGGCCGGTCGATCAGACGCGCGGTCAGCGTTTCTTTTTCAGTCGGGCGCGCCTCGCGCTTGAAGAAGCCTCCCGGTACTTTACCGGCGGCGTAGTATTTCTCTTGGTAGTGAACGGTCAGCGGAAAGAAATCCTGACCCGGTTTTTGTTTCTTGGCGAAGGTGACGTTCGCCATGACACTGGTCTCGCCCAGTGTTGCAATCACCGACCCATCCGCCTGACGGGCCACTTTTCCGGTTTCCAGTGTGAGCGTTTCCTCGCCCCACTGCATCGATTTTGTCGTTACGTTAAACATCTACGTTTCCTGTGTTGGCCCTTGGGCCATTGCATAGGGGGCGAATTCCCCCTGACCCCGATATCTTCTTTTGGCGGCGCTGAGGTCCGGGCGCCGGCTTTCAGATTGCGCGTACGTACACGAGAAACCAGCCCTTGGAAAGGGAGGGTTTACGCAGCGTTCGGCCTTTCGTTGAAGGGATTTGCCGCAGCCTGACAGCGCGGATAACGCAGCCGCGCAAGAGCGCATCGTGACATGAACACGTGACTTTCCGCTTCGGTGACGGGGAGCATGCCGATATTGGTCAGATCCCAGTCTGCGCGCCTGCGGGTGCGCCGCGTCTTGCTTTGGCCGGTCCGCAGTGTCTGTTCACGGCCCTTTTTCATCGAGAATTCGGCTGAACAGTCCAACGACAAAGGCGGTGGTCATTCCGAACATCAGGATGCCGGTGACCGACACCATCGCCCCGGCAATCCGGTAACCGGGGTCCAGCACCACATCGCCGTATCCCACGGTGGTATAGGTGACCAGAGAATAATAGATCGGCGCTTCATATCCGGGCAGGGCACCGACCGCCCAGAGCGAGAAAGCGCTGATGTATATTTGCAGGGTGTGCGACAGCAGGAGCACCAGGAACAATGCGCAGACGGTCAGGATTTGATGCCGTGTGGTACGATCCTCGGAGAAATGATCGTTGTTGCGTAAATGCCGGACAAGGCGCGCAATGATCAGAATGTGCAGGAGTGCGCAGATCAGCAATACGGTGCTGCCAAAGATGATCTGGAAGAGTACGAGCATTACGGTCCAGGTCTGAGCTGTTTCGGGTTTCGGACTGATCTAGGGTGTCGGGGCGGCGATGTCCAATACCGTCAGTTCTGCGCAATAGCCGCCAGCAGCACGACTGCCATCATCGACGACGCCATGACGATGTTGATGATCCGTTGCACCCGGGTCGGCAGGTTCATCCGTTGCAGCGTTATGCCCAGCCAAAGCCACGCAAAGTGGATCGGTATCCAGATCGCGTTCACGATCAGAAACTTCAGGGCGATTTCGGTGGCGAGGCTTTGCGGCCAGAAGTTGAACCCCGTGAATAAGGCCGTGTTGACCGCGTAGGCCTTTGGATTGATTGCCTGCAAAACGATCCCGCCCAGCACGCCCGGTGGGTTTTGCCGCTCTATGAAAGCAACCTTGCTCCCGGCAAAGGCGATCCGCAGGGCCAGATAGGCCAGGTAGGTGATCGAGGCGAAAAACAGGACTGTGCGCAGGCGGTCGTCGGCAAGAAGCGCTGCCGTCAGTCCGCTGACCACCGCGAGAGAGACGAGATTGGTGCCGATGAACAGACCGCCCACATAGCGCGCACCGGCTCTGGCGCCAAAAGCCGCGCCGACGCCCGCCGTCGACAGCACACCGGGGCCGGGTGTGATGATAAGGAAGAATACGGCGGCGGCGAAAGTGAGCATGTGCGTACTCTACGAGCACCTCCGGTGGCGTAAAGGGCATAGAGCCAAGAAAAAAACCGCACCCTGCGAGGCGCGGTTTTCATGATTTCGAAACGGGCGGGCTGTCGGGTCGTCGGCACCGACCGGGGTCGCTGCTATGACCGGCCAGCCCACCGGATCAGATGAAACTCAGCGGCGCAGGCCAAGGCGTTTGATGAGATCCTGGTAACGGGCCTCGTCCTTGCCTTTGACGTAGTCGAGAAGCTTGCGGCGCGTGGCCACCATCTTCAGCAGACCACGGCGGCCGTGGTTGTCTTTCTTGTGGGTTTTGAAGTGCTCGGTAAGCGTTGCAATGCGCGAGCTGAGGATGGCAACCTGAACTTCGGGCGAGCCTGTGTCGCCTTCCTTGGTTGCATATTCTTTCATCACGCGTGCTTTGTCTTCGGCAGTGATCGACATCGGGGTCTCCTTTTCAAAAAGAGTTACAGGAATGGCTCAGGCCGGGATGTCGTCCAGCACAGGCCCGTGGAGAAATCGCTTTGAGGAAGATTCCGCTCGGCGATGCGCGCGTATAAGCGCCTTCGCCGCGAATGGCAATTGAAGAATCGCGCGGTACCGGATGTCAGGTTGCGGCCTGCGGCGCGGAACGGCCCGGTCAGACGGGCTCCAGACCAATCGCCTCCGCCGAACTGAGCGGTATCAAGGTCAGGTCTGCGACGCTGAGTTCTGTGTCCCCATAGATTTCCGCCACGCTGACCCCGTTCATCGAGATATGCATGACTTCCGGATCATCAGGATCGGGGTTGACGCTGACATCGGGTTCATCCGCAGTGGCGCTGGTGTCGTCCCACACCAGCATCAGACTGTCGTGCGCGGGCTCATAGTCGAGAATTTCCACGCCCTTCCCCTCAGTGATCCAATCGCCCAGCAGAAACTCGTCGTCTCCGGCGCCGCTGACGGCAATGTCATTGGCCCCGAGAATGAGAAGATCATCACCATCGCCGCCGTTCAGATAGTCGGACGCGTCGGTATCGGTGATCCCGGCATAATCCGGGTCATCGACGATACCATTGAGAATATCGCTGCCGATCCCGCCGAATATCAGATCAGACCCGCCCTCACCGTCAATCCTGTCGTCGCCCTCACCACCTTCGATGAAATCGGTGTCGGAGGTGCCGGTGATCACTTCATCCGCGTCACCGCCCAGGATCTGAGACACATCCAGCGTGTCGAACTGGTCAAACAGATCGATTGTATCGGCGGTATAGCCATCGTCTTCGAGCGCGCCGTCTTCGTGTTCATCCTCGATCTCATCCGGCTTGATCGCAACAAGCGATGCTGCCCCAACCCCTACCAGACCCATTAATCCTGCCATCCAAAGCATGACGTCAAACCTCATTATTGCGCTCTGGCACGGCACCCGGACAGGGTGGTGCCTTACACATCACACGGTGGCCAAGCATTACGCCCAAAATCTAACCAAGGGGTTAACTGCCGCCGGTATGGGCCCAGTGTTCGGGCAGTCTGGCGTATGGCAGATACAGCGGATGCCGGGGGTGTCCGGCTTTAGACAGGCCGAGATGAAACAGGGTGTGTCCCGCGTCTGTCAGCAGCCGGGCGACCTCATCGCCACGTGCCCGATGCGCCCCGTGGACACCCCACGCAGCAACGACCTGATCGGCCCAGCGAGCCGACGTCAGCAGGATGTCGTCATTGCAGGGCCCCACAGGTTCCCTGGCACGGCGCATCGCCATGGGATCGGTGTCGCGCCAGGCGAATATATTGGTTAGCTGGAACGCGCCAAATCCAAGGTGTTCCGCGCGCCTCTGGCACCTCTCCACCGTCGGGTCGTTGCGGATCTCGTCTGCTTTCGAGGGGTTCAGCATGACGAAGGTAACCCGGGGCAGAGCGTCATCCCAGACCCGTACAAGGCGATATCGATAGCGTTCGCAGTCGGAATAGACCGCTTCCGACCATGTTGTCGCGTCCTGATGCGTCCGTGTCAGCATACCGGCGTAATGCCAGTACTCGGGACGCGAAACAAGGCCGCACCGGCGGTTTGCGGCCTGCCAGTGTCATTGCCTCTTTCAGCCGTGCGCAGGAACGCGTTTTCCCGGAATATCAAAGACTTCGCCGCGCAGTTCAAGAACCGCGGCTGCCACCAGCGCGTAGACAATATGGCCCCAGAGCGCGACCCATGTGATGCCGGTAAACCCAAGGAAGGGTTTCATGCCGGCGACCAGATGCGCCATGCCGTATAGCGCAAATGCCCATAGGGCAACGCCGTAGACGGCTGCGGTTATGCCCCAGTGCAGTTGCGGCAGAACCGCGCGTTGAATCGGCCGGGCGATGGCCAGATAGCCGACCACATAGAAAACAAGGCCGGTGAGAGTGTGCAGAAGATACGCAGCACCGGAGGGCGCCGATCCGAAAACGGATTTCAGAGTGGCGCCAGCCAGGCCGACAGGCGCGAGTTTGGCATAGCCGAACAGCGGGCTGAGGGCTTGGCCAAAGGAGTCGAATGCGATGGTGGCAAAAGCGCCGGCGGTCAGGATGGAAAGAGCAGTGCGTTTCATATCAGGGCTCCAGGTTGGGAGGTTTATCGGTCGTCTGACATCGATATGGCAGTCTCGGCCCCGGCTTTGCAGTCTCCTCACACAAGGCTTACCCGGCGTGGAATTTTCGTAACAAATTCTGAAATATTCTAGCGATTCCGCTGACATCGGCGCGAGAATTGCGACAGATTGAAATATTTGGAACTGATCAGTTCTTAATATTCAGCACGCGACTTGGATGCAGCTCACCTGATTTGTAGCGCCCAATGGCAATCGCGCGCCCGTCATAGGACGCCCAGCATTCATCGCCGTAGTCAACGTCTGACGCCAGAACCATGCCGGGGTTGCCATTGCGCAGACGTGTCGCCCCTTCCCGGGTGGCTTTCACTTCCGGCAGCGACACGAAGGCCTCTTCCAGCGGACGCAGGTGCTCATCAAGCGCGGGCGTCTGCGCCATCGCGTCTATCTGGTCCAGTGTCAGAGCGTCGCTGGCATCGAAGGGGCCGGACCAGATGCGCCGCAACGCGCGGACATGGCCTAGGCATCCCAGCGTCTGGCCGAGGTCGCGCGCAATGGAGCGCACGTAACCGCCTTTGCCGCATGTCAGCTCCAACACCACGTGGTCAGCATTCGGACGGTCGATCAGCAACAGGCTTTCAACGTAAAGCGGACGGGCAGCGATCTCCATCTCTTCCCCGTCGCGGGCACGTTTGTAAGCCCGCTCCCCGTCGATTTTGACGGCGGAATACTGGGGCGGCACTTGTTCGATATCGCCGACAAACGCGCTCAGGGCCTCTTTGATCTGAGCGTCATCGGGACGCAATGCGCTTTCCGCGATGATTTCGCCTTCGGCGTCATCGGTGTTCGTGGCCTGACCCAGACGTACCGTAAACTCATAGGCTTTAAGCGCATCCGTGACGTAGGGCACCGTCTTGGTCGCCTCGCCTAGCGCGATCGCAAGAACGCCGGTCGCCGCAGGGTCGAGGGTACCGGCATGGCCTGCTTTCTTCGCATCCAACGCCCAGCGGACCTTGTTGACGACGGCAGTGGAGGTCGGCCCCGAGGGCTTGTCCACGACCATCCACCCTGAAATGTCTCTGCCCTTGCGTCTGCGTCCCATGTGTTCCTCGATTTTCGTGCACCGGGGCCAATACCCGCCAAGCCGTCCGACGGCCAGAGGAATTCGACACGATCACCCGAAAGGGCCGAAAACTATTCGATCGGCGCAACAACCCCAACGATCGGTCCGAGGCTGAAACCAAAATCGCTCCGCTTGAGCGATGGCGCATACAGTCGCGAGATATTGCCGTCAAAGTAAAGAGCATTGGGAACCTTGATATGGTCCCGGAAGAGAAGGCCAAAGCTGTGAAAATTCACCGGCTCGTCGGAGATCGCGAAATAGGCGCGAGTGCCGTCCGCTGACGTACCGACACCGTTGCGAATGTATTTGGAGGTTCCATCAGCCAGAAACCGAGGGTGTAACGCGCCGTCGATGACCAGCATGGGGCCGGATTGTGTGGCGTCCTCGCACCGGGGGTCATCCTTGATGTAGCGTGTTGTCTCAAAGACATCAGCGCGACCCTCACGCAGGCAGAAAACGCCATTGGGCAGCAGACCGAAGTTCCCCGGACCGGCGGTGTCAATGACGCGCATGATCTCCTTGCCATCTTCGACGTAATGGCCTACGGGCGCGCGGTTTTCGTGATACATGCCAGCATTCATCGCAAAGATCAGCCGCTTGTTCTGCTCAGCAAGTGCGCCGTCAACAGTGGCAAACTGGCCCAGAGGATCGCCTGCATCGTCATAAAGAAACAGCTCCAGATCTTCGACGGTGGCATCGACTTCGCAAATGCTGTAGCGCGCCTCCTGAAAGATGACCGATGCACATTCCACGGCGGCTGCGCCCTGGGCGACCGTGATGAGTGCTCCTGCCAGCCACATCGCGCGGATCATTCCGTAGTCTTCTCCTCACCGGCGGTATCGCGGCGCACATCCGCCCGGTTCAGCATCTCGCGCGTCTGATCCATGCGGTCAAAGGTTTCATCCAGCTGAAACCTCAGATCGGGCGCGAACTTCAAGGACAGCTTCTTGGAGACGATGCGGCGCAGTTCACCCTTATTGCGCGCAAGAAGGCCGATCACCTCGTCCTGGCCCTGCCCGCCGAGCGGTAAAACATAGGCGGTCGCGATTTTCAGATCAGGCGATGTGCGCACTTCGCCGACCGTGATCGACAGACGATTCAGGTCGGGATCATGCACATCGCCCCGCGCTAACACGTCGGACAAGGCCCGGCGAATGGTCTCACCCACGCGGAGCTGACGTTGGGACGGGCCGGGCCCGTCGTGAAATTTGTTCTTTCCCATGCGCCCCCATCTAAGCCTTCATCAGGCCTTTGCCAAGCGGGCTTGCCCGCGATAAGCAGGGTTCGGGATCGCAGGGTAAGGAGCACGGCGTGAGCAAGCGGATGGGAATTGTTGTGACGGGTGTCTCCGGGCGCATGGGTCGGATGCTGGTGGAGACGATCGCCGCGTCGGAGCAGACCCAGCTTGTGGGCGCAATTGAACGGGCGGGCCACGAATGGATCGGGCGCGACCTGGGCGATGCGATGGGCGGCGCGGCGACAGGGGTGTCCGTCACAGATGATATGGCGGCGGCGTTGGAGGGTGCCGACGTCGTGATCGACTTCACGGCGCCGGTGGCAACGCTGAAAGTGGCCGAGGCGGCGGCGCTGACCGGCGTTGCGCATGTGATCGGCACGACCGGCATGACGGCGGAAGAGATTGCCCGGCTGTCAGGCCCCGCGGAGCGCACGGCCATCGTTCGTGCCGGGAACATGAGCCTCGGCGTCAACCTTCTGGTGCAATTAACCAAACGCGTCGCGGCCGCCCTCGACGACGATTACGATATCGAAGTGATTGAGGCGCACCACAATCAAAAGATCGATGCCCCGTCAGGCACCGCGCTGATGCTGGGGGAGGCCGCAGCCGAAGGGCGCGGCGTCGCTCTCGATGCGGTTGCGGACCGTGTGCGCGACGGTATCACCGGCGCGCGTCGGCGTGGGCACATCGGATTTTCCGCCATTCGGGGTGGTGATATCATCGGCGAGCATGACGTCATGTTCGCGGCTGCCGGAGAGCGCATTGTGCTGCGTCACCTGGCGTCTGACAGATCGGTTTTCGCGCGCGGTGCGATCAAGGCGGCGCTCTGGACCGCGGGGAAACCACCGGGCCAATACGACATGCTGGATGTTCTGGGCCTGTCTGGGCAATAAATCGCCGACCGGTGCGGGTAATTTGAAACCAAAAAGCGACCTGCTGCGTATATGTCGAAAGTCCTTGATCGGAGTTCTGTCAAATGCGTGCGATCATCAGTGCCTTCGCCATCCTTACGGCAACAACCGCTTCCGCGGAATTTGCCAAGGTAACAAGCCAGGAAGAATTCGTGTCACTGGTTGTCGGCAAGGAGCTGAAACGGCCCTTTGTGAAACTGGAGGTCTCGCCGAACGGTGACATTTCTGGTGTGGGCGCGGCCTGGGAGGTGTCGGGCAACTGGACTTGGCGAGAAGGCTATTTCTGCCGTGATCTCTTCTGGGGCGGCGACGCACTGGGATACAACTGTCAGGAAGTGCAGGCGAAAGAAAACCGAATTCGCTTCACGTCTGACCGGGGCGCTGGCGATTCAGCTGAATTCCGCCTCCGGTAAGAGGCGCGTCCTGTTAAATTGAACGCGCTGCGCGCGTACGCCATGCGCCCGTACCGGGCATTGGCACGGGCTGAGAGGGCAAGACCTAGAAGTCGACGGCAATTCCTTTTTTTTCCCAATCGCCGTATCGCACCGGTTCCGGCCCGTCCCGCCCACCAAGCTCGGTAGGCAGTTGCACGTCTTTTGCCTTGCGGCGGCGCTCCGCAGCTTCGGCCAGGGCACGCTGTGCGGCTGGCGGCAGGGGCTTTTGATCGTCAGGTGCTGTGCTGTCGTCGGTCATTTCGCATCTTTCCTGCGTGTCCTGCCCTTGATATACGCCCGTCCTTGGCGCAGACAACCCGCCATCATCCAATGGAGCCGCAAACATGTCCGACACAGGCGTCCCGGCGCGCAAAAGCGCTGTCTACCTGCTTGACCATATATTGGGAGAGGGGCGCTTGATGTCTGAACTCACCGGTGCCGGTGCCTTGGACAAACTACCCGCCGAGGACCGCGCGCGTGCGTCACGCCTGGCGCTGGACACCTTGCGCGGATTGGAACGGGCAGATCGGTTGCTGCAAAAACACCTGTCGAAGTATCCGCCGCTGACGGTGCGCAACGCGCTGCGTGTCGGCACGGTGGAGCTGTGCCAGGGCGCTGCGGCGCATGGTGTGGTGAATGCGATGGTCGAACTGGTGTCACGGCATCCGCGGCTTGGTCACCTCAAAGGGCTGACAAACGCCGTGTTGCGGAAAATTGCCGCCGACGGGCCAGAGGCGTGGGATGCCCTGCGGGCGCCGCGCTTGCCCAAATGGTTGCGCGGGCCATTGGTTCAGGCGTGGGGGGCAGAGGCCATGGCAGCCATGGAACAGGTGCATTTCGCGGGTGCGCCGCTGGACCTGACAGCCCGCGGGGACGCGCAGGCCGTTGCCAGAGCCACGGGAGGTGTGCTTCTGCCCACGGGCACGGTGCGGATTGCGGGTGCGGGCCAGGTGACCGCGATGCCGGGGTTTGCCGAGGGTGATTGGTGGGTTCAGGATGCCGCCGCTGCGCTGCCTGTCCGGCTGCTGGCGCCGAAACCCGGTGAAAATGTACTCGATCTCTGTGCCGCGCCGGGGGGCAAAACGATGCAGCTTGCGGCGGCGGGTGCGACGGTGACCGCGGTCGACGATTCTGCCGGTCGCATGGCACGGGTCGAAGAAAACCTCGCCCGGACCGGCCTCACCGCCCGATTGGTCGTGCAGGATGCGCTGCAAACAACCGGGCAATACGACGCGATCCTGCTCGACGCACCTTGTTCGGCCACAGGCACCATTCGACGTCACCCGGATCTGCCGCATGCCAAGGATGGATCTGAATTCGGAGATCTGATCGCGTTGCAGGCGCAGATGATCGACCATGCGTGGCGCCTGCTCAAACCCGGCGGCAGGCTGGTTTTCTGCACCTGTTCACTGCTGCCCGACGAGGGTGAGGTGCAGGTGGACGAGGCGCTGGTGCGTCATACGGACATGCGTGCCGATCTCGCCGCGCTGGAGTGCCCGGGTATTGAACCCGCATGGGTCACGCAGGAGGGGGGGCTTCGATTGCGTCCGGATTTCTGGGCTGACCGGGGCGGGATGGATGGCTTTTACATGGCGTGCCTGCGCAAGGCCGTGTAAGGCGGCAAATGCCGTTACCGGCAAAATCAGACTCCGTTAAGATAAGCCGGTGACTCATGTGTTGCACCGCGCTAACATATGCCCAAACGCCGTCAGAGCGTCCCCAGGCAGAGACCCACATGTCCGAAAACCGAAGTTTTGCCGCCCGCAAGGTGCATTTCCTCAACCGCTGGCACGCCGCGCGTGCGGGGCGTATGCGGACCCGCGCCGTGGGCTTTGTTTCGTCACCGGAGCCGCGCACGATCGGTAGTTTTGCAAAGGGACGCCAGCTGTTGGCGGGCAACTTCCTGTTCGCCGGTCACCTGTTGGAACACAAGGATGCCGCGTTGTGGGATCTGCCGACACCAAACAGCGATTACGAGCAGGAAATCCATGGGTTCGCCTGGCTCGATGATCTTGCGGCTGTCGGAGATGCGGCAGCCCGGAACGCCGCGCGCCTGTGGCTCTGGGGCTGGATCGACCGCTACGGGCGCGGGCGCGGTCCGGGCTGGACGCCCGACCTGACCGGGCGACGCCTGATCCGCTGGATCAACCACGCACTTTTCATGTTGCAGGGGCAGGATGCGCCTGACAGCGACGCCTTTTACCGCAGCCTCAATCAGCAAACGCACTTTTTGGCGCGCCGGTGGCATGGGGCGGCGAGCGGTCTGCCCCGCTTCGAAGCACTGACCGGTCTGATCTACGCCGGTCTGTCGCTGGAAGGGATGGAGGCGGTCGCCTTGCCCGCCGTCAAGGCGCTGGCCAGGGAGTGCCGGACCCAGATCGACGAAGAGGGTGGTCTGCCGACGCGCAACCCGGAAGAATTGCTGGACGTCTTCACCCTGCTCACCTGGGCGGCCGCGGCACTCTCCGACGCCGGGCACGCCACCCCGCAGGAGCATCTGGACGCCATAGAACGGATCGCGCCGACACTGCGCACCTTGCGGCATTCGGATGGCGGTCTTGCGCGGTTTCACGGCGGGGGCCGTGGCCCTGAGGGATGGCTGGATCACGCGCTGGCGCAGGCGCGTGTCAAAACACGGCAGCCGGACGGCCTGTCGATGGGGTTCGCAAGGCTTTCGGCAGGGCGTACGAGCGTCATCATTGATGCCAGCAAGCCGCCGAAAGGACGCGCCTCCTTTAACGCGCATGCCTCGACGCTGGCGTTTGAGCTGACCTCGGGGCGTCGCCCGCTGGTCGTGAACTGCGGATCGGGCCGGTCCTTTGGTCCCGACTGGCGGCGCGCCGGGCGCGCGACCCCCTCGCATTCGACCCTGTCGCTGGACGGCTATTCAAGCGCGCGCCTGGGTGATGTTGACCGTGCGGCGGGCCGCGAGGAGCTTATCGAAGGCCCCTCGCGCGTACCCATAGAGATCGGACATGTCAGCGACGGTCTGCGATTTCAGGGAGGACACAACGGCTTCGTCGACACCCACGGGCTGACCCACGCCCGAACGCTCGAGATGACCTTCGACGGCCGTGCAATGGCCGGGGAGGACATGTTGCTGGCGCTGGATGACAATGAGAAGCGCCGCTTTGACCGCGCATTGGACGCGACCAAGCTACAGGGCATTTTGTTCGATATCCGGTTCCATCTGCACCCCGAGGTCGATGCCACACTCGATCTTGGCGGGGCGGCCATATCAATGGCGCTCAAAAGCGGTGAAATCTGGGTGTTCAGGCATGATGGTGCTCAAAACCTGAGCCTGCAGCCGTCGGTTTATCTTGAAACCGGGCGTCTGAAGCCGCGCAGCGCAAATCAGATTGTCCTTTCGGGCCGGGCTATGTCATACGCCACGCGTGTCCGCTGGTCCTTGTCCAAGGCGCAGGAAACTGCGATTGGCGTGCGGGATCTCAGCCAGGATACGCCTGACCTGACCGAATAGCCTTTGAGGACCGATATTCATGACCGACCTTGCACCGCTGCGCCGCGCGCTTCTTTCCGTATCTGACAAGACGGGACTGGTGGAACTCGGTCAGGCACTGGCGGCGCGCGGTGTGGAACTGCTGTCGACCGGGGGTACTGCGAAAGCCTTGCGCGATGCCGGGCTGAATGTACGCGACGTGGCTGATGTGACCGGCTTCCCGGAAATGATGGATGGTCGCGTGAAAACCCTGCACCCGGTGGTGCACGGCGGTCTTCTGGCGCTGCGCGACAACGACGATCACCAAGCCGCGATGGAGGCGCATCAGATCAGTCCCATCGATCTGGTGGTGGTAAACCTTTATCCCTTCGAGGCGGCGCTGGCGAAAGGGGCGGCATATGCTGAAATGATCGAGAATATCGATATCGGCGGTCCGGCGATGATCCGTTCTGCGGCGAAAAACCACGGGTTCGTGACGGTTGTGGTCGACGTTGAAGATTACGCCGCGGTTCTCGCGGAACTGGAGACGCATGGCGGCCAAACCACCTACGCCCTGCGTCAGCGTCTGGCGCAAACCGCCTATGCCCGCACAGCGGCCTATGACACGGCCGTCGGTACATGGATGGCAGGTGAAGTGGGGCAACCCCCGCGCCGCAGGACATTTGGCGGCGCATTGGCGCAATCCCTGCGCTACGGGGAAAACCCGCATCAGGCCGCTGCCTTTTACACAGATGGCTCGAACCGCCCCGGCGTTGCCACAGCGACCCAGCATCAGGGCAAGGAGCTGAGCTACAACAACATCAACGATACGGATGCGGCGTTTGAACTGGTCAGCGAATTTGACCCGGCGCAGGGGCCTGCCTGCGCAATCATCAAACATGCCAATCCTTGTGGGGTCGCGCGCGGTAAGACGCTGAAAGAGGCCTATGGCCGTGCTTTCGATTGCGACCGGACCTCGGCCTTTGGGGGCATCATTGCGCTGAACCAGCCGCTGGATGCGGCAACGGCGGAAGAGATTTCCGGGATATTCACGGAAGTGGTGATTGCGCCCGGTGCGGAGGAAGCAGCACGCGACATCTTTGGGGCGAAAAAGAACCTGCGCCTTCTGACCACCGATGGGTTGGCCGACCCGGAAGTCGCCGCATTAGCGGTAAGGCAGGTCTCTGGCGGGTACCTGGTGCAGGATAAGGACATCGGGCGCATCACCGTGGACGATCTGAAGGTTGTGACCAAACGCGCACCATCAGAGCAAGAGATGGCCGATCTGCTTTTTGCCTGGACCGTCGCGAAACACGTGAAATCCAATGCGATCATCTATGTGAAGGATGGCGCGACAGTGGGCGTGGGTGCCGGCCAGATGAGCCGCGTGGACAGCACGCGCATCGCCGCACGCAAGGCGCAGGACATGGCCGACGCGATGGGATTGCCCGCACCGCTGACGCAAGGCTCGGTTGTGGCATCCGATGCCTTCTTCCCCTTTGCAGACGGTCTGATCACGGCCGCCGAAGCAGGCGCAACCGCGCTGATCCAGCCCGGCGGGTCCATGCGGGATGATGAGGTGATTGCCGCGGCGGATGACGCGGGTCTCGCCATGGTGTTCACCGGCATGCGCCACTTCAGACACTGACGACAGGAGCCCCCATGCGCACGGTCTTTTGGGCTGCCATCGCCGCCTTCGTCGTTGATCAACTCAGCAAATACCTGGTCATTCACGTGATGGAATTGTCGCGCATCCGGTCTATCGACGTTTTGCCGCCGGTACTGAATTTCCGCTACGGAGAGAACAGGGGCATCAACTTCGGACTGTTTGGAGATGGATCAGAGGCCAGTCGCTGGGTCCTGATCGTGCTGGCGGTGGCGATTTGCATTGCCGTTGCCGTTTGGGTGCGTCGTCAAGCTCTCGGCACTTTGGCAAGAGTTGGTGCAGGCATCCTGATCGGCGGTGCCCTTGCGAATGTGCTGGATCGGCTTCTTTACGGGTATGTTCTGGACTTTCTGAACATGTCCTGTTGCGGCATCGACAATCCGTTTGTGTTCAACCTCGCGGATGTCTTCATTTTTGGGGGTGCAATCGCACTGGTGTTTCTGACACCCGACGGAAAAGCGCCCGTCAAAAAAGGCCAGTGACATTGCCCGTTCGCTTGGCGTATCAACAAACTGACCGCGAGGAGACCTGACATGCGCCGGATTTTGGCCCTCATACTGATTACTGCAACGCTCAGCGCCTGTGCAAACAAGGGCCTGCGGGATCTGCGGTCCAATTCGCGCGGGCCGGATGAATTCATCATTGAACCGAAGGCGGCGCTGGAAACTCCGGACGATCTGACTGCGCTGCCCGTGCCGACGCCGGGACAGGCCAATCGAACCGACAACAATCCGCTGGATGATGCCGTGATCGCCCTGGGCGGTAAACCCGCGCAGTCAGCTGGCATTCCCGCATCCGACGGCGCATTGGTGACCGCAGCCAGCCGTTTCGGCGTTTCCCCGAACATCCGCCAGGATCTGGCGGACGCGGACGCGGATTTCCGCCGCCGTCAGGCGCGCTTTACCCAGTTCCGGTTGTTCCCGGAAGATCGCTATAATCAGGCGTACCGACGTGAAATACTCGATGCGGAAGTGGTTGCAAGCCGGTGGCGCCGCGCCGGGGCACGAACACCGAGCTATCCGCCGCTCAATTGAGCCATCCCGGAGCGCCCGCGCTCACTTTCGTGACAGGACGCCTTGAACCTGTGCCGTGGGGATGTACCTCATGGGGCGACAGCACGTGATTGATCACATAAAGGACGTCTCATGATCAGACTGACTGCGCTTGCAGCTTTTTTCTCATTGCTCCCCGGATTTCTGGCCGCGGATAACGAGGCCGTCACTGCATTCGAGCTCGACAACGGGATGCAGGTCATCGTGGTGGAGGATCACCGCGCACCGGTGGTGCAGCACATGGTCTGGTACCGGGCGGGCAGCGCGGATGAACCCAAGGGGTCATCCGGCGTGGCGCATTTTCTGGAACACCTGCTTTTCAAGGCCACCGATAAACTGGAAGCCGGGGAGTTGTCAGCGACGGTGGCGCGTAACGGCGGGCGCGACAACGCATTCACATCCTATGATTATACTGCCTACTTCCAGCGCGTGGCGGCCGATCGGCTGGAGTTGATGATGAGCATGGAATCGGACCGGATGCGCAACATCCGCCTGACCGAGGACAACATCCGCACCGAGCGGGACGTGATCATAGAAGAACGCAACCAGCGCACGGAAAACAACCCCAGCGCGCTCTTTGGCGAACAGATGAGCGCTGCCCAGTATCTCAATCACCGCTACGGCGTGCCGATCATCGGCTGGATGCACGAAATGCGCACGCTGGATATGCAGGATGCGCTGAGCTTTTACGAAACCTACTATGCTCCGAACAATGCGATCCTTGTGGTTTCCGGCGATGTGACGCCAGAAGATGTACGCAGGCTGGCGGAAAAATACTACGGGGTGATTCCGGCCAATCCCGACCTGCCCGAACGCATCCGGACAAAGGAGCCTCCGCAGACGGCGGAGCGCCGATTGATTTTTCGCGATGCGCGTGTCGCCCAGCCCTATGTCAGGCGCTCCTATCTCGCACCTGAGCGCGACCCGGGAGATCAGAAAGCCGCCGCGGCGCTGACGATCCTGGCGGAAATACTTGGCGGCGGTACCACCTCTTACCTGGCCAATGCCCTGCAATTCGATGAACCGATCGCGACTTACTCGGGTGCGTTTTACCGGGGTGTCTCGCTGGATGACACAACCTTCACCATCCTTGCGGTACCGCGATCAGGCATCAGCCTGCAGGAAGCCGAAGACGCGATGGACGCAGCACTCGTGGACTTCCTTGTCGACGGCGTCGATGCCGAGCAGCTTGAGCGCATCAAACTGCAAATCCGGGCGGATCAGATTTATGCCCGCGATGACGTTGACCGCATCGCTAACAGATACGGGCAGGCGCTGGCATCCGGGCTGACGGTAGAGGACGTGCAGGCATGGCCGGACGTACTGGAGGCAGTAACCGCAGAGGATATCGTTCAGGTTGCGCGCGATGTTTTTGACATACGCGCCTCCGTAACCGGCTGGTTGATGCGTGAGGAGGTGACCCAGTGATCCGTTTTGCTTTGTCGATGATGATGGTCCTTGCCATCGCGGTGCCCGCGCATGCGGAAGTCAAGATCCAGGAAGTCACCTCGGACAGCGGCCTGACCGCGTGGCTGGTGGAGGATCATTCCATCCCGTTCGTTGCGCTCGAAATCCGGTTTCGCGGCGGTGCATCGCTGGATGCCCCGGGCAAACGTGGCGCGATCAACCTGATGACGGCATTGCTGGAAGAAGGTGCCGGCGACATGAACGCCCGCGCCTTTGCGCGCGCCGGCGAAGCGCTGGCCACGTCGTTCGGGTTTGATGTAGGAGACGACTCCCTATCGGTGTCCGCGCGCTTTCTGACCGAAAATAAGGATGCCTCCGTTGCGCTGCTGCGCGCGGCTTTGGTGATGCCTCGGTTCGATGACGAGGCGATTGAACGGGTGCGGGGTCAGGTTCTGGCAAACATCAGCGCCGAGGCCAAGGACCCCAATGACATCGCCAGCCGGACGTTTGACCAGATCGCTTTTGGAGACCATCCATATGCCAGTTCGCCGAGCGGCACCGAACAATCGGTTTCTGCGCTGACACGCGACGATCTGGTCGCGGCCCATCGGGCGGTGATGGCGCGGGATCGAATTTATATTGGCGCTGTTGGTGACATCACGCCGGAAGAACTGACGGCTCTCGTGGATGACCTTCTTGATGCCCTGCCCGCAGAGGGCGCGCCAATGCCACCCGCAGCGGAGGTCACCATCCCCGGAGGCATCACCGTCGTGCCTTTCGACACGCCGCAATCCGTCGCCTTGTTCGGGCATTCCGGCATGGCGCAGGAGGATCCGGATTTCTTTACCGCCAGCGTGCTGAACCAGGTGCTGGGCGGAGGATCGTTCGAAAGCCGCCTGATGGAAGAAGTCCGGGAGAAGCGCGGGCTTACCTATGGCGTGTATTCTTATCTCGTGCCGAAGGACCTGGCGGCGATCTACCTTGGATCGGTGAGTTCGGCCAATGACCGGATCGCCGAGGCCATCGAGGTCATTCGTGCGGAATGGGCAAAAGCCGCGGCAGAAGGGGTTACCCAAGCCGAGCTGGATGATGCGAAAACCTATATGACCGGTGCGTATCCCCTGCGATTTGACGGGAACGGGCCGATTGCCCGGATCATGGTGGGAATGCAGATGCTGGGGTTGCCGACAGATTATATCGCCACCCGAAACGAGCGTGTGGAAGCAGTGACGCTGGGAGATGTAAGGCGCGTGGCGGCCGAACTGCTGGATCCCGAGGGGTTGCATTTCGTTGTGGTGGGGCAACCGGCGGGGCTGCAAAGCACACCGGCCAACTAGACCCGGCTGCAATCAGATTGAGGCGCTGACGCGCCACGCGATGTCCTCGGCCCGATCGGGCCGAGTGCTAGCGCGTATGTCGGGCGTCACTCCCCGTAGGGCACCCATATGTTCTTGACCTCTGTCGCCGCAGCGAGGAACTCCTTGCCTTGCCCCGCGCTGCCCATCCAGTCACGGGCCATACCGTGATTGACCCATGTGCGTTTCAGGTTGGTTGCGCTGGCTTTTTCGATCACGCCGCTCAGATCCCTGCTGCCGAACGACCAGACGGCGTCAATATCCATATGGGCCGCCATATGGGGCACCACATCGGTGTGAGGACCGGTGAGGACATTGACGACACCGGCGGGAACATCTGACGTCTCCAGCACCTGAACGAAATCGGTGGCCGCGCGCGGGAAGGGTTCAGACGCGCACAAAATGACCCGGTTGCCCATTGCCATCGCGGGGGCCATGCAGGAGATCATCCCGAGTAACGGCGCCTCGTTCGGACAGACAGCGCCGATGACGCCAACCGGCTCCTTCATCGCGAGCGCCACACCGCGTATCGGCACACCGTGCACCTGTCCGTCGTATTTGTCCGCCCATGCGGCGTAGGTGAAGAGGCGTCGGACCGCCGCGTCCACCTCCTTGTGACCCTGCCTGCCGCCTTGCATGGTATCCAAGCGGTGCGAAAACTCAGCGGCCCGCGTCGAAAGGTTTTCCGCCATGTAATAGAGAATTTGCGCCCGCAGATGCCCCGTGGTTCGGGACCAGCCTTGCGCGGCCTGCGCGGCTTCGACCGCGTTGCGCAGGTCCTTGCGGTTGGCAAGCGATGCGTGCCCCAGCAGCGCGCCTGATTTCCCCCAGACCGGTGCAGAGTAGCCGCCATCCGGTCGTGCCTGTTTGCCACCGATGTAGAGCTTTGCCGTGCGGTCTATGGGGTCGGCGGGTGTCCCATCCCCGGTGTACGCGGAAACCTCCTTGAGTGGTTTCGAAGTGCCCTTGGGCCGGGTGTAACCCGACAGACCTTCCCATCCGCCTTCGCGTCCGAACCCGCTTTCGCGTATGCCACCGAAACCTGCGGCCGCATCCATCAGGTTGGTCCCGTTGATCCAGACAATGCCGCTGGCCAGCTTGGGCGCGATGTCGAGTGCGAGATTGATGTTCTCGCTCCAGACCGTGGCAGCCAGGCCGTAACGGGTGTTGTTGGCCAGCGCGACCGCGTCGGCAGGCGTCCGGAAGGTGGTGGACACGAGGACCGGTCCGAAGATTTCCTCCTGCATCAGCCTGTCCGCCGGGTTGAGGCCGGTAATGAGCGTGGGGGGATAGAAACTGCCCTCAACCGGCAAAGCGGCGGCGGCTACATGCGTCTGGCCTGCCGTGTTCGACGCGACCAGATCGGTGATTGTCTTGAGCTGGACCGGATCGACGATAGCGCCGACATCAATGCTCTTGTCCAAGGGGTCGCCGACACGCAGTTTATCCATCCGTGCGCGCAATTTGGCATGGAAGGCCTCGGCCACCGGTTCGTGCACCAGCAGACGTGAGCCGGCGCAGCAAACCTGCCCCTGATTGAACCAGATGGCATCGACCAGACCTTCAACCGCCGAATCGAGGTCGGCATCGTCGAATACGATGTAGGGAGACTTGCCACCCAGCTCCAGTGTCAGCGACTTGCCGCTGCCCGCCGTGGCTTCGCGGATACGCCGGCCTACGGCAGTGGAGCCGGTGAAGGCGATCTTGTCGACATCGGCGGCCACGATCATCTCGCCAACCGAACCATCGCCGGTGACGATGTTCACGACGCCTTTGGGCAGCCCGGCCTGACGGCAGACATCGGCGAAAAGCAGGGCCGTGAGGGATGTGTATTCTGCCGGTTTCAGGACAACGGTATTGCCCATGGCCAATGCCGGTGCAATTTTCCACGCCAGCATGAGCAACGGGAAATTCCAGGGGATAACCTGTCCGCACACCCCGAGCGCTTCCCGGTCTGGCAACTCATCTTCCATCAGCTGCGCCATGCCAGCGTGAAAGTAGAAGTGCCGCTGTGCCAGGGGGATGTCGATGTCGCGGCTTTCGCGGATCGGTTTGCCATTGTCGAGCGATTCCAATACCGCGAACAGGCGGCTGTGCTTTTGTAGCAGACGCGCAAGGGCGTACAGGTATCGCGCTCTACCATGACCGCCGAGGCCCTCCCACTTGGGGTGGGCGCGCCGGGCGGCTTTCACCGCGGCATCGACGTCCGCCTGCGTGGCCTGGGTAAGCGTGGCGAGCACTTCGCCGTTTGCGGGGTTGCGAGACTCGAACCCGCCGCCCGGTTCGGTGAAAGCGCCGTCGATGAAATGGCCAAACCGATCCCCCTGATCGACCAGCCACGCCAGTGCGTCTGCCGCACTTTCCGGTGCAACGCCGTAATCCATCGTTTCAAAGATCTCGGAAATAGTCATAACCGCGGCCCTTTCAAATCAAGTCAGCTGGTTGGGTGACGGTAGCTGGCGGAGTAGGCGCCGGTCACGTGATGTTCGAGTTGACGCTCGATGTCGTTCAGCAGCGACGAGGCGCCGAACCGGAAGAGATCAGGCTGCAGCCATCTGTCGCCAAGCTCCTCCTTGATGAGGGCCAGATAGGTGATGGCATCCTTGGCCTTGGAAATGCCGCCGGCGGGCTTGTATCCAACGCGATACCCCGTGCGCACATAGTAGTCCCGGATAGCGCGGATCATCACCAAAGAGACCGGCAGGGTGGCATTTACGCTCTCCTTGCCCGTGGAAGTCTTGATGAAATCAGCGCCAGCCATCATGCAGATCACCGACGCGCGCGCCACATTGCGCAGCGATCCCAGTTCGCCGGTCGCAAGGATCGCCTTTACATGCGCGTCGCCACAGGCTGCCCGGAACGCGCGCATCTCGTCATAGAGGGCCTGCCAATTGCCGGACAGAACGTGCCGCCGCGAAATCACGATATCGATCTCGGCGGCACCCGCCTTGACGCTTTCCTCGATCTCGGCGATGCGCAAATGGAACGGTGACAGGCCTGCGGGAAAGCCGGTGCTGACTGCGGCCACGGGGATGCCGGAGCCCTCAAGCGCCCGAACCGCGGCCGGGATCATATCGTGATAGACACACACGGCCCCGGTCGTGATCGGCCCCATGCCCAGAGCGTCCAGCAAGGATTGCGCCACCGGCTGTCGCGCCTTGGCGCAGAGCCGCGCGACACGGTCCTCGGTATCGTCGCCGGACAAGGTGGTGAGGTCGATGCAGGTGACCGCACGCAAAAGCCACGCCGCCTGATGCTGCTTTTTAACCGACCGTCGCGCAGGCAGGCTGGCGGCCCGCCGCTCAATCGCCGAGGTGTTCGCCTGAAGACTGCGCACCCAGTTCATATCAAGCGCCATGCCGGGATTTCGAGGCTCGGTGACCTGTGGCAACTGGTGACCGGCTGTCGTGTTGGCGGTTTGCGGTTTTTGGCTGAGCATCTCGGGCTTCCTCGTCGAGCATCTGCGCAAATTCGCATGGCGTGCGCCTGATGGCAAGCAAGAGAGCGTCACGTCAGCAACGCGATTCAGGCAGGTCGTAGTGCGCACGACAGGTGTCTGGCCGTCACGTTCGAACTGACACTCGCGCCAGGTTTTCAAGGTCGGACATCGGTGCTGACCACCCCAGATACGGTTTGCAACACGCTCCGCTCCGGTATTCAATGGCCGGATGAGCGCAGGAGACGGTTTGTGAAACGCTACCCAAGGGATTTTTCAGGCTATGGAGCCACCCCACCCGATGCACAATGGCCCGGCAACGCCCGGATCGCGGTGCAGTTTGTCCTCAACTACGAGGAAGGGGGCGAAAACTGTCTGTTGCATGGCGATGCCGCATCGGAGGCGTTCCTGTCGGAAATCGTCGGAGCACAGCCATGGCCCGGTCAGCGTCACTGGAACATGGAATCCATTTACGACTACGGCGCCCGGGCAGGTTTCTGGCGCCTGCACAGGTTGTTTACCGGTGCTGGTGTGCCGGTGACGGTCTACGGGGTTGCAACTGCGATGGCGCGCGCGCCCGAGCAGGTGGCGGCGATGCAGTCTGCCGGGTGGGAAATCGCCAGCCACGGGCTGAAATGGATCGATTACAAGGACTTCAGCGAAGCCGATGAAGCGGCGGACATGATGGAGGCGATCCGCCTGCACGGGGAGGTGACAGGTGAAAGCCCACGTGGCTGGTACACCGGTCGTTGTTCTGAAAATACCGTCAATCTTGCTGCGAAAACCGGCCAGTTCGAATACATCTCGGATACCTACGACGATGACCTGCCCTATTGGATCAGGGCCGGGCGCCGCGACCAGCTGATCATTCCCTACACGCTGGACTGCAACGACATGCGGTTTGCCACGGCGCAGGGGTTCAACTCCGGCGATCAGTTCTTCGCCTACCTGCGCGACAGTTTCGACGTGCTTTACGCCGAGGGCGCTGCCGGGGCCGCCAAAATGATGTCCGTCGGATTGCACTGCCGTCTGGCCGGGCGACCCGGCCGGGCACAGGCGGTCAGACGCTTCATCGAGTATATTCAGGTGTTCGAGGGCGTGTGGTGCGCGCGCCGCATCGACATCGCGGAACACTGGCGCAGAACACATCCCCCCACCAGACCAACCCGCCCATCACAAATGAAAAAGGCCGATTTCATATCGGCTTTCGGCGGAGTTTTCGAACATTCGGAATGGATCGCCGAACGGGCATTTGATCTGGAGCTTGGACCTGCGCATGACACGCCGGTTGGTATGCATTCAGCGCTTTCCCGCATTTTCCGCGCCGCGACCGTTGAAGAGCGCAAAGGCGTCTTGCGTGCGCATCCTGATCTGGCCGGGAAACTGGCCGCGGCAAAACGGCTGACGGACGACAGTACCCAAGAACAGGCAAGTGCCGGGCATGATGCGCTCACGGATGCGGAACGCACGGCGTTTCAACAGCTCAACACGGCCTATGTGGAAAAGCACGGCTTTCCCTTCATAATCGCGGCCAGGGACCATGACAAAGCCGGTATCCTGCGCGCCTTCGGGCGGCGGCTGGACAACGAGACCGATACAGAATTTGATGAAGCCTGCCGTCAGGTCGAACGGATCGCGGCGCTTCGGTTGGAGGCCCTATTGTGAGCTATGCATTCCCGCCCGGCGGTTTGCCGGATCAGTCTATCAACCCGGAGGGCACAGCGATCTTTACCGACTGCTACGCCGTGCTTCCGGCGGTAACGCAGCGCGATATCGTCACGAGCTTTCTTCCCGGCTGGCACAAGACACGCGCGTGGATACTGGCACGTCCCCTTAGTGGCTTTGCGGAGACATTCGCGCAATATGCGCTGGAACTGGCACCCGGTGGCGGCTCGGACACGCCCGAACCCGATGCGAAAGCTCAAGCCATCCTCTTTGTGGCGCGCGGTCAGGCGGATCTGGTCATCAACGGCGCGAAACACAGCTTGTCTGCGGGCAGCTACGCCTACATCCCGCCCGGAGACCGATGGACGCTCTGGAACACCGGTGACACACCTTTTCAGGCGCATTGGGTGCGCAAATCGTATGAGCCCGCCGTCGGTGTCGTGGTGCCGGCGGCGTTTGTGACATCAGATGCCGAGGTCGCGCCAACGCCCATGCCCGACTGCGATGGGGTCTGGGCGACCACACGGTTTGCGGACCCAGCGGACCTCGCGCATGACTGCCATGTGAACATCGTGACGTTCCAGCCGGGCGGGCGCATTCCCTTTGCGGAAACCCATGTCATGGAGCATGGTCTTTATGTGCTGCAGGGGACAGCGGAGTATCTTCTGAACAAGGACTGGGTCAGCGTCGGCCCCGGCGACTTCATGTGGCTGCGCGCGTTTTGTCCGCAAGCCTGTATTGCAACCGGGTCGGAGCCGTTCCGTTACCTGCTTTACAAGGACGTGAACCGTCATGTGCGCCTGTGAGCATTGATATTCATTGCGAATTCCTTACGGCGGAGCGCTTTGCGCCGTTCGGGGATGTCCTGGAATGCGCGGGCGCGCCGGACAGGATAATCAACGCCGGCCTGTGCGACAGGTACCATGATCGCGCCATGCTGGATTTCGGGAAAGACGGTCGCGCGGGCATCAGCCTGTTTAATGCAGAGCCTCGGAGCATGCCCTATGTCCTTGATCTGATGGAGCGGCACCCGGAAGGCAGTCAGGCCTTTGTGCCGATGACGGAAAACCCGTTTCTGGTAATCGTTGCAGCGGATGAAGACGATCGCCCCGGCAAACCACGCGCCTTTCTTACGAAACCACATCAGGGGGTCAATTTCCACAAAGGGATCTGGCACGGCGTGCTGACACCGCTGGCGTCGCCCGGATTGTTTGCAGTCATTGACCGAATTGGCGACACACCAAATCTGCAGGAGGTTTTGCTTGATCCGCCATACCGGGTGCTTCCATAGTTTGGCTCACTGAGGACAACGGAACAATCCGGCAGCACGGGGACACAAAATGACCGATCAATCCATTGGCACGGCAGAGCAACTGCGCGATCCGAACTACACACCGGCTCTGGGGAAGGCGATCCCGTTGGGCATCCAGCATGTGCTTGCCATGTTTGTGTCCAACGTGACACCTGCGATCATCATTGCCGGCGCGGCCGGGTTCGGCTTTGGCTCGAACTCTCCCGATTTCCCGGAACTGCTGTACCTCATTCAGATGTCGATGCTTTTTGCCGGTGTTGCGACGTTGCTGCAAACCGTCACCGTGGGGCCGGTGGGGGCGGCTTTGCCGATTGTTCAGGGGACGTCCTTTGCCTTCATCCCGATCATGATACCGCTGGTTGCCGGGCGCGGAGTGGACGCGCTTGCAGCCCTTTTTGGCGGTGTGCTGATCGGCGGGCTGTTTCACGCCGTTCTGGGCTTCTTCATCGGCCGAATCCGCTTTGCCCTGCCGCCCTTGGTGACCGGACTGGTGGTCACGATGATCGGGCTGGCACTGGTCAAGGTCGGTATCCAATATGCAGCCGGGGGCGTACCGGCAATTGGCACACCGGAATACGGCAGCCTGTTGAACTGGTCAGCGGCACTGGTGGTGATTTTCGTCACCTTGGGTCTGAAGTTTTTCAGCAAGGGCATGCTGTCGGTTTCCGCTGTCCTGATCGGCCTGATCGTCGGGTATTTTTACGCCCTGATGGTTGGTATGCTGAGCTTCGAAGCGATTGGGTCGTCATGGGCGCGGTCCGCCGCCTTCGCGCTGCCGCAACCCTTCAAATACGGGTTCGAAATCTCCTTCGCCGCAGTGCTGGGTTTCTGCCTGATGGCCTTCATCTCTGCCATTGAAACGGTCGGAGATGTCTCCGGGATCACCAAGGGGGGTGCCGGGCGCGAAGCCACGGACAAGGAGATTTCCGGTGCCACCTACGCGGACGGCCTGGGCTCGGCGATTGCCGGGATATTCGGTGGCTTCCCCAACACGTCCTTCAGCCAGAACGTTGGTCTGATTGCAATGACAGGAGTGATGAGCCGCCACGTGGTGACTTGTGGTGCAATCTTCCTTATTCTGTGCGGTCTTGTACCAAAGGTCGGTGGCCTGATACGCACCATTCCCATCGAGGTTCTGGGTGGCGGCGTCATCGTCATGTTCGGGATGGTTGTCGCGGCAGGCATCTCGATGCTGTCTGACGTTGACTGGAACCGGCGCAATATGGTGATTTTTGCCATTTCGCTGTCCATTGGTCTGGGGCTGCAACTGGAACCGGGTGCGGTACAGCACCTGCCCGACACGCTACGCATTCTCATGACCAGCGGCCTGTTACCCGCGGCCTTCATCGCCATCATTCTGAACCTCGTCCTGCCGGAGGATCTGGCTGATGAGGCGACGGAGGAGGTCTCGGGCGGTATGTCGGGCGCGGCAAAGGGCAGCTTGCCGCACAAGTAGGGACGCATCCATAAATCGGGCGGCGGGCAGGGCAGTCTTGCGCACGCTAATCATCGTGAATCCGGTTTTAGAATCGGCCAGAGGCATGCTAGACTTAGCGGTATGGCTTCTCTGGACCCCAATATAGGCGATACGCGTCCCGTTATTCGGCAACTTGACGAAGGTGCGATCAACCGTATCGCAGCGGGTGAAGTTGTCGAACGCCCGGCCTCTGCCGTGAAGGAACTGGTGGAAAACGCGCTGGATGCGGGCGCGCATCGGATCACAATTGACTACGCCGATGGCGGCAAAACCCTGATCCGGGTTCAGGATGATGGCTGCGGGATGACGGAGGCGGATCTGCCGCTCGCCCTCTCGCGTCACGCCACGTCGAAAATCGACGGCTCTGACCTGCTGGACATTCACACCTTCGGGTTTCGCGGCGAAGCCTTGCCGTCGCTCGGTGCTGTTGGTCGCCTGACACTGGCCAGCCGGGCGCAGGATGCGGCGGGGGTGGAGATTACCGTCACGGGCGGAAAGATGGGCGCGCCAAAGCCTGCCGCCCTGAACACCGGAACCACCGTCACGCTCCGCGATCTGTTCTATGCAACGCCTGCGCGGCTGAAATTTCTGCGCACCGACCGGGCAGAGGCGCAGGCGATCGGGGACGTCATCAAGCGGCTGGCCATGGCCGAACCCTTCGTCCGGTTCGTTTTGCGCGACGTATCGGGCGGCGGGGACGGCCGTGAGGTTTTTCGCGCGGATGCTGAACAGGGTGATTTGTTCGACGCTTTGCATGGCCGCCTGTCACGGGTACTGGGACGGGAGTTTGCCGAGAATGCGCTGCCAATCGATGCAGAGCGCGAAGGGTTGCACCTGACAGGCTTTGCGGCTTTGCCAACATATTCGCGTGGATCAGCGGTCGCGCAGTATCTTTTCGTCAATGGCAGACCGGTGCGAGACAAACTGCTTGTCGGTGCCCTGCGCGGGGCGTATTTCGATTTTCTGAGCCGCGACAGGCACCCGGCCGCCGCGCTATTTATCGACTGTGATCCGACCCTTGTGGACGTGAACGTGCATCCCGCGAAGTCCGAGGTGCGTTTCCGCGACCCGGGTCTGGCACGCGGTCTGATCGTGTCGGCCCTGCGGCATGCCTTGGCGGATGCAGGGCATCGCGCATCGACAACAGTGGCCGGCGCAACTTTGGGTGCGATGAGGCCGGAACCAACAGGCGCGCGCATCTACCAGATGGAGTCACGCCCGGCGCGCCCGGCTGCGCCGGTTTTCCAGGAAACCGCCCCCGTTTGGGGCAGGGTAGAGGTACCTGAGGCACCTCAGGAGGCGACCACCGATGAGGATTACCCCTTGGGCACCGCACGGGGGCAGGTGCATGAAAACTACATCATCGCCCAGACCGCGACGGGCATGGTGATTGTCGATCAGCATGCCGCGCACGAAAGACTGGTCTACGAGAAGCTGAAACGCCAGATGGCTGAGAAAGGCGTTGCCTCCCAGGCCTTGCTGATCCCGGAAATCATTGAACTTTCAACAGGTGATTGCGCCCGATTGATGGACATCGCTCCCGAGCTTGAGAAATTTGGTTTAGGCATTGAACCATTTGGTGGAGGGGCCATCGCGGTGCGGGAAACGCCAGCAATTCTCGGGTCAGTGGATGCGCGCGCCATGGTGCTCGACATACTTGACGAACTGGCCGATCAGAACAGCAGCAACACGGTGCAAGCGCGGATCGAGGCGATCCTGAGTCGCGTGGCCTGTCATGGCTCGATCCGCTCCGGTCGGCGGATGAGGGCGGACGAAATGAACGCGTTGCTGCGCGAAATGGAGGCGACACCCCATTCGGGACAATGCAATCACGGGCGCCCCACCTATGTTGAACTGAAACTGAGCGATATCGAACGGCTCTTTGGGCGCACATGATTGAAATTGCAGGAAATACCTACGTGCTGAGCGATCCGGCCGTGATGGTCTCGCTGGTTGCTGCCGGCGTCGTATCGTTGATTTTACTGCTGCTGGTCGTGGCGGTACGCGCCGCCGGACGCAGCGCGCGCATGACCGCGCCGCTGGCACAGCAGATCAACGCCCTGGGCCAGCATGTCCAGCAATTGGGCGCGGGTCAGGAACAATTGCGGGGCGGGTTGCAGACGGTCTCCGATACGCAGGCAAATGCGCAAACACAGGTGATCCAGACGGTTGAGGCCCGCCTGGCCACCGTGCAGCAGCAGATGCAGGATCGCCTGTCCGACAACGCGCTGAGATCCGCGCGATCCCTGTCCGAAATGCAGGAGCGGATGAAGGAAGCACTGCACGGGTCCTCCAAACAGACAACCACCTCGCTGACGCAGTTGCAGGAGCGGCTTGCGGCCATCGACAAGGCACAGGACAATATTACCAAGCTGTCAGGCGATGTGTTGTCGCTTCAGGATATCCTCAGCAATAAACAGACCCGGGGGGCCTTCGGCGAGATACAGCTGCGCGATATCGTATCCAAGGCGCTGCCGAAAGACAGCTTCGTGCTGCAACACACGCTGAGTAACGGTAAACGCGCTGATTGCCTGGTTCACTTGCCAAACCCACCGGGGCCGATCGTCATCGACAGCAAGTTCCCACTGGAAGCTTACGAAGCGCTGCGCGCGGCCGATACGGACTGGGAGCTTAAAGAGGCCGTCGCCAAGCTGAAGGTGGCTGTCACCAAGCACATCAACGACATCTCGGACAAATACATCATTGACGGCGAAACCGCTGACGGCGCCCTGATGTTTCTGCCCTCGGAAGCTGTCTACGCCGAGCTTCACGCGAATTTCCCGGATCTTGTGCGCAAGGGGTTTGATGCACGCGTCTGGATCGTGTCCCCGACCACCTGCATGGCGACGCTCAACACGATGCGCGCGATCCTGAAGGACGCGCGGATGCGCGAACAGGCCGGGGCCATTCGTTCAGAGCTGTCGAAGCTTGTTGCAGACGTGGACCGGCTGGGAACGCGGGTCGGCAATCTGGACCGGCATTTTTCGCAGGCGTCCAAGGACATCGAGGAAATCAAGATCAGTTCCGACAAGGCGGGCAAGCGGGCGCACCGGCTGGATAATTTTGACTTTGAAGAGCTCTCTCCGGATGAGGCCGCAAACGTGGTACCGTTGGCAAAACCCGACAACTAGGTCGAACAGGTGGCCATGATACCGCGCAATTCCGCAAGCCCGCGCATCCGCCCGATCAACGGGTAGCCGGGCATGCTGTCGCTGTCGCGGTCGCTCAACAGTTCCTGACCGTGATCGGGACGCATGGGAATCTGCCAGTCAGCTCGGCCTTCTGTCCGGCGTCTGTCCTGCTCCGCCATCAAGGCACGCACAGTTGCCACCATATCAGTGTCGCCCTCCAGATGCGCGGCCTCGAAGAAGTCGGGCCGGGCAGGGTCATGGCTGTCCAGTCTTTTGGTGTTGCGCAGGTGTGCGAAATGAATGCGCGCGCCCAGCCTGCGCACGAATTCCGGGGCATCGAAGGCGGCATTAACGCCTAGTGACCCCGTGCAGAGCGTCGCGCCATTGGCCGCCATATCGACAGCTGCCAACGCCCGTGCGTAATCCGCGGTCGAGGACATCACACGGGGCAGACCAAGCAGGCCAAAGGGCGGATCGTCGGGATGGCAACACAGCCGTAGCCCCAGTGACTGCGCGACCGGGGCGACTTCGGACAGGAAATCGAACAGATGCGCCCTGAGTTTTTCCGGCCCGATGGCATTATAGGTGGACAGACGCGCGGAGACATCCTCCAGCGTCCAGGTGTCGTTGGCGCCGGGCAATCCGGCGATGATTGTCTGTTTCAGGGTCAGCCGCTCCGCATCGGAGAGAGATCGGAAACGGCGCTCGGCCGCGGCCCTCAGCGCGGGCGAATAGTCTTCGGGCGCGCCCGGACGTTTCAGGATAAGCAGATCGAATACAGAGAAATCCAGCAAGCTGAACAGCATCGCCTTGCCGCCATGAGGTTGGCGTGCGCGCAATGTGGTGCGGGTCCAGTCGAGGATGGGCATGAAATTGTAGCAAACTGTCTTGATGCCGCATTTTGCCAGGGCGCGCAGGCTGGATTTATAGGTCTCCAGATGGTCGTTCGCATCGGTGCTTTGCGTTTTTATGGCCTCTGACACCGGCAGGCTCTCCACAACATCCCACGTAAAACCGGCGGAGTGCAGCAGGTTCTGCCGCTGTCTGATTTCTTTTTCTGACCAGGCGATGCCGGGCGCCAGGTGATGCAGCGCCGTCACGATCCCCGTCACGCCGACCTGATGCAGATCGCCGAGGGCAATCTTGTCGTTTGGACCAAACCAGCGCCAGCATTGCTTCATGAATGCCATCCTCCGTACAGCGGATGCGCGGGCGTCAGCGGCAGGCTGACACGCGCGCCCCGCTGCGCCGCATCGTAGATGGCCGTGACCAGTTCGATGGATGCGGCCCCGTCTTCCAGCGATACGGCGCTGTGTTCCTTGCCAGCAAGGGCGGCGGCGACTTCACTCAGGAACCCGGCAAAGCCCGCAGGCTCCGGCGGCATATCCGCCAGTGCGGCGTCGATCCGCTGCTGATTTTCGGCAATACGGGCGGTGAACGCCCATGCCTGCCTGCCGGGCGCATATGGGTCCGTGCCGGAGGTGGCCGTGAGATGCTCGAACACCAGACGGATGCGCGTTTCATCGGTTGCCGCCCCAAGGGTGATGCTGCTGGTGCACAGGGCACCATTTTGCATCTGAAAGCTAAGCGCCGCGCAATCTTCCGTTTCGATGTCATTTACCCGCGTTGCCGTCATTGCGGAAACGGCGGCAACCGGTCCCATGAAATGGGTCATCAGGTCGTGGTTGTGAATGGCATGGCCCAAAACCGCGCCACCTTGCTCCCCGGCCCAGGTTCCGCGCCAGGGCACCGCGTAATAATCCGCCCCGCGTTTCCAGTGAGTCTCGATCGCGCCGACGTGCGGACGCCCGGCCATCCCGGTTGCGATCAATCTGCGCAGCTGCGTGAGGGAAGGGCCCCACCGGTACTGGAACACAGGGAAGACCTGTTTGCCGTTTTGGGCTGCCGCCTGCCTAATCCGGTCGACATCGGCCATCGAGGTCGCAAGCGGCTTTTCACAAATGACATGTTTGCCGGCGGCCAGCGCCCGAACGGTCACGGGGACATGCAGATGAGGCGGCAAACAGACATCCACGAGGTCGATACCGGGATCTTCCAGCACCAGTTGCAGATCCGTCTGCACCGCAAAACTGTCGCCCCCTCGAATGCTCTCGGCGCGCTTGGCGTCCTGATCGACGACAGCCGCAACAGTGAATCGCCCGGGCAGGTCGCGATAGGCGGCGAGATGTTCCCGCCCGATCCCAGCGCCAAGAATGGCAACGCGGGTCACCGCGACGCCCCTTCGGCCATGCGCTGCGCCTTCAATGCCAGTTCCATGACGGTAAAGCAGTGCTGCTGTGTCATCGCCGTCTCCGTGCGGTTGGCCAGATCATGTGCAAACCGTTCAAAGTAAGGCAGACCCGCGCCGCTTGCGTCAATCTTTTCGCACCGGTCCCCGTTCACCAGAACGACGTGATCGGTCCCCGTAGCCCCCCCGACATCCACATATTTCCGGAGCTCGATATACCCTTGCGTGCCCAGAAGCGTGAGACGCCCGTCCCCCCATGTCGGCAATGCGTCAGGCGTGTACCAGTCCACCCGAATGAAACCGGAGGCATTTGTACTGCGCAAAGACAGCTCACCGAAGTCCTGCAACTCCCGGTCGTCGGGGTTGGCGTGGTTGGCCGCGAAGGCGTGCGTGATCTCGGCGTCGGTTGCGCGGGTAAAGTGCAGGAACTGGTCAATCTGGTGCGATGCGATGTCCGTCAGAATGCCGCCGTAGCTTGCGCGCCGGAAAAACCAATCGGGACGGGTTGCGCGGTTCAGCCGGTGCGGTCCCAAACCGACCGTGTGCACGACCCTGCCGATGGCCCCATCCTCGACGAGTTCGGTCGCTCGCGTCACGGCGGGCACTTCAAACCGTTCGGAGAAATTGACGGACCAGATGCGCCGGGTCCGTGCCGCGCAGGCTTTGATATCGTCAAGTTGCGCATGCGTTGTGCAGCCGGGTTTATCGGTCATGACATCCATGCCGTGCTGCATCGCCTGAATGGCGAGTGCCGCCCGGTCCGCCGGAATGGCGGAGATCAAGGCAAGCGATGCACCGCAATCCAGTGCGGCCTCCAGCCTTTCAATGCGCGGGATGTCGGGGAACCGCTTGGTGTAACCTCGCAGTGTTTCGGGCGTACCCTCGGTCCAGTAACCCACGCAGCGCGCGCCGGTCTCAAGCATGTTTTCTGTCATGCCGTAGATGTGTCTGTGATCCAGCCCGAGGGCGACAAAGGAAAGGGTCATGTTGCGTGCGATACCTTTGTACGTTCTCCGGATACGGTCGCCCGTTCCATGGCGTCAATGACGCGGTGCGCTGCAAGGCTGCTGTGACCGTCCGCGATGGGGGGTGCGCCGCTTTTCAGGCAGTTGGCGAAATCTTCGATGATCGTCTGGTGCCACGCATGCGTAAAGGCCATGGGATCAGCGCCGCCGCCGGTGTCGGCCTGCGATCCGATCGTCTCGATACGACCATCCATGAGGGTCACCGTCAGAACGCCCGACGCCAGATGTGCGGACGCCTTGGTGCCTTGCACACTCAGGCTTTCCGCGCCGCCCGGGTAGGCGGCTGTGGTCGCCATCAGCGTGCCGATTGCGCCATTATCCATCTCGAACAGGGCGCCGGCCCAGTCTTCCGCCTCAAGATGATGCAGCGGAGTGCTGCGCATCAGGGCCTGCACATTCAGAACGGGGCCCAGCACCCACAGCGCAAGATCCAGCGTGTGAATGGCCTGGTTGATCATCACGCCACCGCCGTCGCGCGCGTATGTGCCCCGCCCGGGCGCGTCGTAATAGCTTTGCTCGCGCCACCAGGGAACCCTGATATCCACCGTGGCTATCTGACCCAGAACGCCTGCGTCCACCTTTTGTTTCATGGCTTGCGATCCAGCCCGCGCACGGTGTTGGAACACGATCCCCAACGGCACCTGTTGGCTGGCGCAGGTGGCGACGATTTTATTGGCGGCAGCGAGGGTCCTTTCGATGGGTTTTTCCATCAGGATCGGCTTGCCCGCCGCAGCCATCATGTCAACGATTTCATGGCGCGCGTCTGGTGGCGTCGCAAGGATCACGAAGTCGATTTCCGGGCTGTTTGCGATCTCGCGGGCGGTGGTGAAGCGGGCAACCGGGTATCCCAACGCGCCGGACGCCTTGTCGGAAAACATCTGCGCGCGTCCAGGATCGCGCCCGAACACCCCTACCAGATGAAGCCCTTTGTCAGAATGCTGAATTGCGGCCAGATGGGTATCTGCCACCATGCCCAGCCCGATCAGCGCAATCCTCATGTCTCCTCCCAGCTGCGGCGAGATTTGCAGGAAACCGACAAAAGGCCAAGCAAAAGATGCACTCGTGAAAATTCGTGGTATTGTCAGCAAAAATACAGGATTTCTGGGGGCATATGTGCAGATATTGACCGGTGACGCTGGCCTGCTCTACGAAGAAATCCGCGATGCGCCGATTGTCTCGCCGCATGGGCATTGCGACCCGGCATGGTTTGCCAATGACGAGGCTTTTGCGAACCCGGCCGCCCTTCTGGTTGTTCCGGATCACTACGTATTCCGGATGCTTTTTTCGCAAGGGGCGGATTTGGCCGATCTGGGCATAGGCTCCGCCGGAGGGGCGGCCAATCCACGCGATGTCTTTCGGCTGTTTGCCAGCAACTGGCATCTTTTCCTCGGCACGCCCTCACGATTCTGGATCAGCTATGTCCTGACCGAAACGCTTGGCATCTCCACGCCTTTGTCGGCGGCGACCTCCGACCAGGTCTACGACCAGATTGCCGAGAAACTTGCGCATCCCGATTTCCGCCCCCGGGCGTTGTTTGACCGTTTCGGTATTGAGGTTCTGGCGACAACGGACGCCGCCTTGGATGACCTCGCGCACCATCAGGCCATTCGTGACAGCGATTGGCAGGGGCGGGTGATCCCCACCTTCCGCCCCGACAGCCTTCTTGACCCGGCAGATCCTTCGTTTCGCACCAATCTCGACCAGTTGGCGGTTCTGACCGGGGCAGACACGTGTACTTTCGATGGGTATCTCACCGCGCTGCGCCAGCGTCGCGCCGTCTTCATCGCTGCAGGCGCCACCGCAACGGATCATGCGATCGAGGCTGTTTACACCGAATGGCTGGCCGAGCCCGAGACACTATTCCAGCGCCTGCGGGCAGGCACCGGATCGGCGGAAGATGCGCAACGATTTTATGGCCATATGCTGATCGAAATGGCGCAGATGTCGGTGGAGGATGGGCTGGTCATGCAGATCCATGGCGGCAGCAGGCGTAACACCAACCAGGCCGTGATGGCGCGGTTTGGTCGTGACAAGGGGGCTGATATCCCTGTTGCCACCGATTGGGTGCGCGGGCTGGAGCCTTTGTTGAACCGTGTCGGCAACGCCCCGGAGTTCACCCTGATCCTGTTTACCCTGGACGAGACAACCTACGCGCGCGAGTTGGCCCCGATGGCCGGCCACTGGCCCTGTTTGCGCATCGGACCGCCGTGGTGGTTCCACGACAGCGCCGCTGGCATCGCGCGGTACTTCGATCAGGTTGTCGAGACGGCAGGTTATTACAATCTCGCAGGCTTCAACGACGATACGAGGGCCTTCCTGTCGATTCCCGCCCGCCATGATCTCTGGCGGCGCGGCGTGGCGCTGCATTTGAGCGAGCAGGTTGCCAGAAGCGCCTGTGGCATGACCGATGCGCGTGCACTGGCGACCCTGTTGGCGACCGATCTGGCCCGCGACGCCTATCGATTGTCCGGCTGATGCCCCGCATTCTTCATATCGGTGTCGGGAACTTCTGCCGGGCGCATCTGGCTGATTACACACAGGATGCGGGCGGCTGGTCGGTGACTGGCGTAAGCCTGCGGTCCGCTGCTGTTCGCGACGGGCTGGCGGCACAGGGGTTTGACTACACCCTTGCCATTCAGGGAGAGGGCACAAAGCGTATTACCGTGTTCGACGACATCCTCGTGGCGCCAGAAGACCCCGCGGCGGTGTTGGTCCAGATCGTGGCAGAGGATGTCCACATCATCTCCGTCACGGTAACGGAGAAAGGCTACCACCTTGGCGCTGACAACAGGTTGGACACGTCCGATCCGCTGATTGCCGGAGATCTCTCAGGCCGTGGGCCGCGCACGGTAATCGGTTTGCTGGCGCATGGGCTTGCGCGGCGGAGGGCGCCGGTCACCGTGCTCAGTTGCGACAATCGCAATGACAATGGGGACACGCTGCGCAACGCGGTTCAGGAGTTCGCCGCGCGCGCGGCGCTTCCGCTGGACACGTCCCGCGTGACCTTCCCCAACAGCATGGTTGACCGGATCACCCCGGCAACCACGGACACGCTGCGGCAGGTGACGGGCGACAAGATGGCCGTTCCGACCGAGCCGTTTCGCGAATGGGTGATCGAAGACAGTTTCGCCGGTCCCCGCCCGGAGTGGCGGGATGTCCAATTCGTTACCGATGTGGCCCCGCACGAGATGCGCAAACTGCGCATGCTGAACGCGGCGCATTCGATGCTGGCCTATGCCGGGATACTGGCCGGGTACGATTATGTACACGAAGCGGTGGGTGACAGCAGGTTACGTGCCGAGGCGCGCGCCCTGATGGCGGAGGCCGCGCAAACGCTCGCGCCTGAGGTGCAAGCGAAAGCGCTTGCCTATGCCGAGGCCCTGATTGCGCGGTTTGACAATCCGCACATCAACCACAGCCTGAGGCAGATCGCGATGGATGGTTCGCAAAAGCTGCCGTACCGGATGTTCGAGAGCCTCCGCGCGTTGCATGCGGATGACATCACGGCCCCGGCGTTGGGTCGGGGTGTGCGGGCCTGGCTTGCATTCTGCAGGGCGGAGACGGCGGCAAACCGTGCGGTGCAGGATCCCTTGGGACCGGAGATCGCGCGGGTCATTGCAGCCGGGGGGCCGGATGCGGATATCTTGGCCTTGATTGATGCAGCCGATCTGGCGGCGGTTATTCAGGAATGATCGCGCCGCGGTGCTGGACCACCCGCACCGCGCAATCGTGCCCGGCCCGCAAGGCATCCTTTTGCGATCGTCCGGTCAGGATCGCGCCCAGATAACCGCCGTTGAAACTGTCCCCCGCGGCGGTTGTATCCAGAACAGTGGCGGCCACCGGGTAGTGTTGCGTAACATCCGTGCCCAAACACAACGGCCCCCGTTCACCGCGTTTCAAAGCACCGGTCGCGGCCAATCGCTGGCAGCGCGCCGCAACCTGCGCTTCTGTCTCGTCAAACAGCGCCATTTCGTCGTCGATCGAGGGGAGCGCGATATCGGCACGCGCCCAGAGCGCGCGGGTAACTTCCTGCGCGGTGCGCTGATCTTCCCACAGCCCCGGCCGGTAATTGCTGTCGTAAACGACCTGCACGTCGGTGTCTTGCAGATGCGCAACAAGCGCCAGACGTACGGGGTGCGGCAGGATCGCCATGGTGATGCCGGACAGGTAGATGACGTCATAGGTATTCAGCGCGGAGAAGTCGAAGGCACTGTTCTTCTGGAACATATCCCGGGCGGCGGACGCGCTGCGCCAATAGGTAAAGGCGCGTTCACCTTCGGCGTTGGTGGTTATGGCGTAGAGACCCGGTGACTTCCCCGGGATGACCTGGATTGCGCTGCACCCGATATGTTGTTCGGCAATGAAGTCACGAATTTTTCGCGAGAAGGGATCGTCCCCGAGGCAAGTCATGTAATCGACCGCCAGCTCCGGCGCGGACCTTTTGAGGTAGACCGCCGTGTTGAGCGTATCACCGGCCACGCCAACCTGTGCGGTCGATCCATTCATCGACAGTTCAATCATCGCTTCGCCGACGCAGGCAACTCTGGTCATCGCTGCTCTCTTTTCCAGATGATCAGGCCTGAGACGACGATAATCGCGGCACCCACCACCGTCCATTGGTCGGGCAGGTGGTCGAACACAAAGTAGCTCAGGATCGAGAGGTAGATCATGAAGGAGTACGTATACGGCATGAGCGTGTTGGCGGAACCGAAGCGATGTGCGTTTGTCAGCAATTGGTGCCCGGCCCAGCCGAAGACACCAAGGCTGATCAACACCGCCCAATCAAGCAGGTTGGTGGGCCATTCCCAGGCCCAGATCGCAAAGGGCAGCATCACGGCTGTGCCCAAGGCCCCCATGTAGAACTGCATGGTTTCGGTCGCCACGACGCCTGCCAGTTTCCGGGTCATGATCGAATAGAGAGCCAGGCTGACCGAATTGTAGAGCGGCATCAACATGGCGATGTGAAACGCTTCGCCAAAGGGGCGGATAACGACAAGCACGCCGCCGAACCCCAGCATGATCGCGAACCATCTCCAGGGGCCCACACGCTCTCCCAGCAGCGGCCACGACAGAAGGCACACGATGACAGGGCTGGAGAACATGATCGCCGAGGTCACGGTTAGCGGCAGAAAGTTCAACGCATAAAAGTTGGAGAGGGTCGCCGTGATCAGCAGCATCGCGCGGCTGATCACCTGCCACATGTGCCCGGTCTGAAAACGGTCACGCTCGATGCCTCCCCTGGCGATGACCGCGATCGAGATGACGAAATGGCCAAAATACCGCATGAAAGCCAGCTGGAAAGCCGGAAACCCCGCGATGACCAGCCATTTCGCGCCAGTATCCACCAGCGCAAACAGCAGCCAAGCGCAAAGCATCAGCATGATGCCGAAATGCGGGCGATCTTCCAGCAGGCCTGCGGTGACGGCCACGCTACGGCTTCATTTTATCGGCAAAGAAGTCGATCATCTGGCTGACCATATCATCGCCGTGGCCAGCCTCGGTCGCCTCGCGCAGCGCTGTCAGGGCGCATTTCGACATGATGCTGTCCACGCCCGCCTCTTCGGCCATGCGGGCGTAATAGCCTACATCCTTGGCGGCGTTCTTGATGGCAAAGGCCAGCTGGTTGGGATCGCCGTCCACGCCGTAGCCTTTCACGAAATCCATCATGCCGGAATGCAGCGGACCCGCTGCCATCACGCTATAAAGCTGTGCGCGGTCGATACCGGCGACATCGGCCATGGCAAAGCCTTCGGCCATCGCATTGGCAACCGTCATGCCGAAGAAATTGTTGATCAGCTTGATCGTATGACCTGCCCCCAACGCACCGAGGTGAAAGACGTTTTCGCCAAGATCCTTCAGGACCGGCTCCACCTTGTCAAAGGCGTCCTTGTCGCCCGCCGTCATGATGTTCAGCAGGCCGTCCTTGGCATGTGTCGGCGTTCGACCGAGCGGCGCATCCAGATAGGTGCCTCCGGCCGCCGCGACCTCTTCGCCCAGGGTGCGGGTGCTGCCGGGCAATGACGTCCCGAAATCGATGACAATAGCCCCGGATGACAGCCCGGCAATTACGCCCTCATCTCCGCGCATCCGCGATTCCACGCTGTCGCTTGTGTCCATGCACAGCATCACGATGTCACTGGCAGCCGCCACATCGCGCGCGGTTGCGACCTCGGTTGCGCCACGCGCCACGGCGGCATCGACATTCGGGCGCGACCTGTTGGCGGTCACCGTGAGCGAGTAGCCCTTGTCCTGCAAACGCCCCACCATGGCCGCGCCCATAAGGCCGAGACCGATAAATCCGATTTTTGGCTGTGTCATAACCTGTCCTTTTCGCGGTTGCGGTTAGTCGATGGTGTCAAAAGACCGTTTTCTCAGACCCTTCTGAATCTCATAAATCGAGATTGGCACGTCCGGTTGCGGTTGCGGAATGCGTACCGGAATGTCCTTCAGGCGCGGATTCAGTGTCGGTTCGCCGCAGAGCATCCGGCTGTTGTAATCCTCGATCCCGTCCCACTTGGTCATCGATCCCATGATCGGAAAGGCGTCCGCGGCCATCATTTCGTAAAACAGGATGCGCCGTGCCCTGTCAGACGTATTGAGCGCGGACCCGTGCACGATACGCCCATGGTGGATACTGATGGCGCCCGCGGGGCCGGTGAGCTGCACGGCGTCCTGCGGGGCCAGCCCGTTCTCTTCCGGTATCATGGCCCCGGCGAACACGCCATCGACATGGTGGTCGTAAACCGGGCCTGTGTGCGATCCCGGGTAGACCATAAGCGGCCCGTTTTCCGCCGCCATATCGTCGATCAACACGCCGATGGCCAGAATATCGTCATTGGTGTGCGGATAGAAGGCATAGTCCTGATGCCATTCCACCGCTGCCCCGTAACCTGCCGACTTCATGTTGAGCTTCGTCGTGTGCAGCCGCAGGTTCGGGCCGATCAGATCCCGGGCGGGCGCCAGAATATGGTCCGAATACATCAAGTCGCGCATCACGTCCGAAATCTGGTGGGGCAGCTTGATGCGGCGCAGCCGTGGCGCTTCCGGGGTGTGGCTGTCCTCCAGATCGAGGCGGTCATTGCTGGCGGTCATCCCGCGCGCTTCGTCTTCGAAACGGGCTATTTCGCGATGGATGCGGGTCAGCCATGCATCGGGTATCTGATTTTCCAGCACCAGATAACCTTGTTCGCGATAAAGGGCGATTTGATCAGGCGTGAGCGTTTCGGGCATCTGATACTCCTTCCACCTGCTCTGACAGGTGCGCTTCTATGGTCAGGGCGGTTTCGAGGGTTCGGGTGGCGTCCGCGACGTCGATCAAGGGTGCTGCGCCGCCGATGACTTGGATGAAGTGATCGAGCTGCGCATCAAGCGGCGCTTTGATGTTTTCCGCGGGGTTCAGCGGCATCCGGACCGCCGGCTGACCCCAGTCCGAGCCGGACCACAGGGTCATCGATGGAAAGCTGATCGCGCCCTTTGTCCCCATAAGCCACATCATGTCCTGGCCTGTGGTGCCGATGTTTGGGTTTTCGCCGGTCGCGGCCTCGAAACCCCACGGGCTTGGCGCGGTATCTGCGAAGCTGATCGTGCCGGTGGCACCACTTTCAAAGGCCAGCGCGACCGCACCGCTTTCGATCCGTGTATCTCCGCGCAGGCCCCTGCCACGCAGCGCGGTTGCGGTGGCGATCTCGCCTATCACGAAACGCAGTATGTCGATATCATGCACGAGGTTGATCAGGACCGGGCTGCCGCCAGCCGCGCGCCAGTTTCCTTCAAAATAGGCGTCTGGTTTGCGCATTGCCCAGATGAGATTGGCACAGACCGGTGTGCCGATCGCGTTCCCGGCAATCAACTCTCTTAGTTGTTGTACCTTGCGGTGATACCGCCTGTGATGTCCTACCAGCGAGCCTACAGCAGCCCGAGCCACCGCATGGCTCAGGGCCCTGGCACCGGGCAGATCACTGGCGACGGGTTTTTCGATCAGCATATGCCACCCGCGTTCTGCCGCGTAGATGCCATGCGGAGCGTGCAGCCCGGTCGGGGTGGCGATGATAACGCCATCCACCGGCTGGTCGACGTCGGACATATCCGCAAATCGGGGCACTTCCGGTGCCAGGGACATATCGGGATCGGCCAATCCAACAAGCGTGCACTCCGGATGTGCTTCCACCGCCTGCACGTGGCGGATGCCGATCAACCCGCCGCCGACAACCAGAATGCGTGATTTGCGTGTCATGCTGCGCCTATCAGATAATCGCGGTAAACCTGCACCTGCTCGCGCGACAGATGTGCCCTTGAATAGGATCCGCGCTCTCTCCATGACGTGCTGTCCAGTTGCGTCCCGGATCGTGCGCAAAGGTCGATCATTCTGTCGTGCTCGATCAAGTACCAGTTTTCATGGCTGCGAAAAGCGATCCAGATGTCGCGCCCGATGTATTTCTTGTGGATGGTCCAGCGTGATTTCTGCTGCACCATTTTCAGATCACCGTCGCTGTCATGGTGAATGATGAAATCAATACCGTGGTCCACCATGGGCAGGTATATATTGTAGCCTTTCCTGAGCAGAAGCGTCGTCACTTCGTTGCGGTGAATGATTTCGGTCAGGCTCACATCACCGCCCCGATTTGCCAGGGCACGAACTCGTAGTCACCAAGGCCCTGGGCCTCGGATTTGGTTGCCTGCCCGCTCGCGACTTTGAGAAACATGTCGTAGATCTCGCGGCCCTTCTCTTCGACGCTCACGCCCCGGGTGAGAATGCTGCCGGCATCCACGTCCATATCGTCGGACATGCGTCTGGCCATTTCGGAGTTCGTGGCGATCTTGATCGTCGGGCTGGGTTTCGATCCGAAGGCGGAGCCGCGCCCGGTGGTAAAGCACACCAGATTGCAGCCGCCCGCGATCTGGCCGGTTACGCTCGCAGGGTCGTACCCGGGGCTGTCCATGAAGGTGAAGCCCTGCGCCGTGACCGGCTCGGCGTATTTGTAGACACCCATCAGCGGACTGGTGCCGCCCTTGGCGGCCGCCCCCAGCGATTTCTCAAGAATGGTGGTCAGCCCGCCCTTCTTGTTGCCGGGGCTTGGGTTGTTGTCCATCGACCCCTTGTTGCGTGCGGTGTAGTCTTCCCACCATCTGATCAGGCTGACCAGACGGTCCCCGGTGGCCTGATCAATGGCGCGGCGCGTCAGCAGATGTTCGGCCCCGTAAATCTCCGGCGTTTCCGCCAGAACGCCGGTGCCGCCCTGCGCTGCCAGCAGATCGCAGGCGTATCCCAGCGCCGGGTTGGCGGTAATGCCCGACCATGCGTCAGAGCCGCCGCATTGCAGGGCAACCATAAGGCCCGATGCGGGGCAGGGCGTCCGGGTGGCCTGATTGGCGATGGGCAGCATCGCCTCGATCTTCCTGATCCCCAGTTCAACTGTTTTTTGTAGCCCGGCGACAGACTGGATGTTCATCACCTGAAATGTCGGGCTTTGTTGCAGGCCATAGGCTTCGAGCAGCCAGTCGATCTGGTTGATCTCGCACCCCAGACCCACCATCAGAACGCCCGCGTGATTGGGGTGGCGCGCGTAGCCCCACATGACACGTTGCAAAGCTTCGAACCCTTCGCCGTCACCGGCCATGCCGCAGCCGGTGCCGTGCACAAAGGCCGCGACCCCGTCGACATTGGGGTAGTTGGCCAGGATGTCGGGGGTGAAGTGGCTGGCGATCCGACGGGCCGCGGTGGCAGAGCAATTTACCGAGGTGACAATGGCGATGTAGTTGCGCGTTCCCACGTCGCCGTTTTCACGTTTGTAGCCCATGAAAGTGTCGCGCTGATCCTCCGGAACAGGCGTCACCGGGCGCAGATCGGTTGAAAACTCATATGCCGCATCGGTGTTGCGAAAGGCGACGTTCTGCGTGTGCACGTGATCGCCTGGGGCAATGTCGCAGGATGCGTAGCCGATGATCTGAGCGTATTTTCGAATGACATCCCCCTTGGCAATCGCACAGGTTGCGATCTTGTGGCCGGAGGGGATAAGCACCCGCGTGCTGACATCCTCAACCTGAACGCCGGCTTCCAGGGCACGGGTGGCGGTGACGACGTTATCGGTCGGATCAAGACGTACGGTATCCATGGGGTCTCCTCAGGCGCAAAACGGCGCATCGCTTTGCCAGCGATGGATAGGGATGTGGGACTGACCCGCCAGTCTCTGACGCGTGTCCTCCCACATCTGTCTCCATTGACGCCAGTCGGTCAAGACCCGGTCGGGGTGCTCGGCGCTGCGGGCTACGAAATCCGGGAAATGCGCGCGCCCCGTCGGTTGGCCGGAAACATTGTATCGCAGGTCGAAGGACCATCTGAAATCATGTGTGCCATTGGGCAATGACGCATGTGGTGTCATCGGATGCAGGATCACGATACCGCCCGCCGGGACAGGAAGCGGGACCGCGTCAGCCTCTTCGATAAATCCGTCCGCGATGGCGGTTTGCGTTTTCGGGCAGTGCGGCAGCATCTTCTGACCGGACCCGGGAAGAACCTGCAGGCATCCGTTGTCCAGCGTTGCATCGGTCATGGCGATCCAGACCGTGACCATCTCCGTCGCGTCGGCTTCTTCCAGACCCACGCCACGGTCCTGATGCCAGTCGGTTTGTGTGACATGAGCCCGCACTTCGTGGCTCTTCAGCGCCGGACGTGGCGGTTTGATGCGGATGTGCTGGATTGGATTTGAAGTGATCTCCGGCCCGATCAGGGCCTCAACGACATCCAGAATCATTGGGCAGGTCACCAGATCAAAAACCGCTGGTCCGAAATGCATCGGCGTATCCGCGTCGATTTCGTCACCCGGCAGGCTGATGTCCATCGGCTGAAACCAGTCGCAGCCTGCTTGGTAGGCTGTCAGCAGTTTACCCCAGAAATCCTCATCGTGCACTGACGGCGGCAAGCGTCCTTCCGCCTGCCACGCTGCGCAGAGATCGTCCAGAAGGGCGGCGTATTCCGACATGACCGCGTCGCGGATGCCCTGCGGCACGATGTCGGGCAGGACGAGGTAGCCGTCTGTCTCAAACGTGCGTTTTTGCCCATAAGACAGCATTCGTGGTCTCCATCAGTTACGGCAAGAGCAACGACACGATAGGTGGCCAGATCAGCAGCACGGACAGGGCGCATAGCTGAATGCCGATGAAGGGCAGGAAACCTTTGAAGATATCGGTCAGGCTGATGTGCGGTGGCGCCACGGATTTCAGATAAAACGCGGCAGGACCGAAGGGTGGCGACAGGAAGCTGACCTGCATGTTCATACAGAAAACGACACCGAACCAGATCGCCACGTGACGGGGGTTGAGCTCGCCGAACAGCCCGATTTCCTCGATCGGCAGGCGCTGAACGATTGGCAGGAAAACCGGGATGATCAGCAGTACGATGCCCACCCAATCCATGAATGCCCCCATAAAGAGCAGGATCAGCATCATCGCGAGGATGATCCCCATGGTGGGCAGATCGGAGCCAACGATGAAGTCTGCCACGTAGACCGGTCCCCCGGCGATGGTATAGGCCCCTGCGAGGGCAGCTGCCCCGATGGTTACCCAGATGATCGTGCCGGTGGATTTCAGCGTGCGCATCAGGCTGTCCCACACAAGGTCAAAGGACGCCTCGCCCCGGAAAATCGCGATGACGAGAACCGCCAGCGCGCCCATGCCGGCCGCTTCGGTAATGCCGGTGATGCCGCCATAGATGGACCCGAGAACCACGCCGATCACGACAATGGGCGGCACGAGACCCTTCCCCATTGACCACCCCAGCGCAGTGCGGGCCCGGCCGAGCACCCCGAACATGATCCCGAAGGCAACGAGCACCGCCCCGCCGAACCACGGCAGGTAATCGGCGGTACCATAGGCAATGGCATCGCCGGTTTGGGCAGCGTTCTGTCCGCTCAGCTCGAAGAAGAGCGCGCGCAGGAACAGTACCGTGCCGAAGCCAGCGACCAGGACGCAGAGGAAGGCCGAGAAGAGCTTGAATTTCTCGAACCCGTAGGGCTCGCCTTCGACCGGCTCAGGCAGGGGTGCATCCTGTGGGCGCAGCTGAGTTCGGATGACGATGTAGATGATGATGAAGCTCGCCAGCATGAACCCCGGCAGGAAGGACGCCGTAAAGAGCGCCTTGATCGAGGTTTCGGTGATCAGCCCATAGATGATCAGGACAATCGATGGCGGGATCATCGTGCCCAGCGACCCGGAGGCGCAGATCGTGCCGATGGCGAGGTTCTGGCTGTAACCCAGCCGCAACATCTGCGGCAGGGCAATCAGGCCCAGCAGCACAACCTCGCCGCCGATGATGCCCGACATCGCCGCCATGATGACCGCCATGATGGATGTCACAATGGCAATGCCGCCGCGCGTCCGGTTCAGCCAGACATTGAGCGAGGAGTACATTTCCTTGGCGATGCCGGAGCGTTCCAGCAAGGCTGCCATGAAAATGAACAGCGGAATGGATATGAGCACGTAGTCGGTCAAGAGCCCGAATATCTTCTGGGCCAGGATGTTGAGCGGCCCGCTGCCGGGTCGTCCGGTCAGGATGCCATCCCCGAAGGTCCACGGCGCATAGAGCAACGTGGGCTCGAACTTCATGACCAGCACCAGCACCGACAGAATGGCCGAGGCAAACCCCAGGGGCATCCCGATGGCAAGCAAGAGAACAAGGCCCAGCATGAGGACCAGCGAGATGGTTCCGATATCCATTACTTTTGCTCCGCTTCGTCTGCGCCAACGGCCTCGCGCAAGCGGGCAATTTCGTCTTCGTCAATGTCATCTGCCGCTGTGTGAACAACGGGTTCGGTGTTCCAGTCGGCAATCAGGTTGATAACCGATTGCACGGCCACCATAGACACGATGAACAGCACCGCGGGTTTGACCGTGGCCGGAATAGGCGGGTTGAAAGCGGAGCCGTATAACTCCCACCGGGCGAATTTCTGGAACGCCTCACCGTAGCCGCCGTAGAAGAGGAAGAAGGCAAACGTCACGATCATCAGCGTCGAGATGACGTCGCAAACATGCTGCAGCCAGCGCGGCATCGCGTCATAAATAATGAAAATCCGGATATGGCTGCGCTGCTGCATGGCGTAAAGTCCAGAGCAGAGGAAGATGAATCCCGCGAGCCAGAGCGACAACTCATTTGCCCAAAGCGTGCCGGACGCCAGTACGTAGCGCGTAAACACCTCATAGAGCATGACACACATCAGCAAGACGATGAGCATCATTGTCACGCGACCGACGAAAACGGCCGTCCGGTCAAGCGGCCCCCATGCTTCGAATTCCATTGGCGCGCGCCGGACAGTCAGGATGCCCACGACCGCCAGAACCGGCAGCAGCACAAAGGCCAGAAGATCGAAGACGTCAATATGGGCGCCCATCACGACCGGCATATTGGGCGTCACATCGACGCGGGCGAAATGCGCGGCAAGCTGATCGGCGTGGCCGCCCCAGTCCAGAATGAAGGCGGGCATGTGCCAGATGAGCCAGCTCCCGCAGAAAATGAAGCCCAATGGCACCAGCCATTCGACAAGGCTGCCTGATTTTTCCTGCATGATGTCCCCCCTGATGACCGGGTGATTGGTTGTTTTACCACGGTCAAAAAGCTGTCAGGCCCCGCGACAGATGTGCAGGGCCTGACAAACAGTGTGTTTATTCGGAAACGAGGCCGAGTTGCTTGAGGTAGGACAGGTGTGCCTCTACCAGCGCTTCGGCTTCCGGTGTGTCTGCGAACTCCGGCCATGTGGCCTGGGCCGCGTCCCGGAACTTCTGAAGCTCTTCCGGTGCCCATTGCGACAGGGTCACACCTTGCTCACGCAGTTGCGCGGCTGCTTCGGCGTTCTTCTTCTCGAACGTCAGAGCGGTCCGCAGTGCGAGCGCTTCCATGGTCACTTTCATGATGCGCTGGTGGTGTTCCGGCATCGCGTCGAAAACGGCCTTGTTGCACGCGAGGTGGTCAGATGGCATCGAGTGGAAGCCGGGGAAGTTGGCATATTTCACGATATCATAAAGACCGAGACCCACGTTGTTGGCGAGGCCGGAGGCGTCCGCGCCATCAATGATGCCGGTTTCCAGAGCGGTAAAAATCTCGGTGAAATCCATGACGATCGGGTTTGCGCCGAGCTTCTCAAAGATCTTCGTTTCCATGCCGGGGGGCGACCGGAACTTCCAACCCTGGAAGTCGGCAACCTTTTCGATCGGTTTGCCGGAGGCAAAGGATTCCTGACCGTAGACCCACCAGCCGATCAGCTCCATGCCGTATTTATTGTAGAGCGGAGCCGCCGCTTCACGACCGCCACCGAAATACAACCAGCTCAGCTGTTGATAGGGCGTCTCGTAGCCGCCCATGATATCGCCGACAAACTGGAATGCAGAGTTCTTGCCGGTCTGATAACCGCCGCCGGTCATGTCACAGTCAAGAATACCCGTTGCTGCCGCGTCGAATGTCTCTGTCGGCTTCACAACGGACGCACTGTAGAACATTTCGACTGCGATCTCACCGTTGGACATCGCCTCGATATCTTCGACGTATTGTGCGGCAAGTTTGCCGGATACGGTTTCAGGTGCATAGTGCGTTTGGATGCGCAGCTTGGTGGTCGCGTGGCCATCCGCCAATGCAGACGTTGCAGTCAGCGCTGCAAGCGCGGCGACAGTGGCCGCCTTTTTCATAAGTTTCATTGTTGTCCTCCCAGACGTTGAGCGCACGTTTAAGTCGGGACGGTGAAATCCCATTCGTGATTACGCTAACGGAACGTTAGGCTGAGGCAGCGGTTGCAGGCAAGAAAATATTTTATTTTTCCGAAATTTCGAGATTTTGTTTGAAATTCGAAAATTTGGCGGTATCAAAAATGATCACTGGGAGGATTGGAATGGCCGGGCAAGACGCCGACATTTTCGACGATATGCGGCACCGCCTGATCACTGGCGAGTTCGGCTACGGTAGCAAGTTGCGCGCTGAAAAGCTACGGGAAGATTACAATTGCTCAGCCAGCACGGTGCGGGAAGTCCTGTTTCGCCTATCCACTGTCGGGCTGGTCGAATTTCAGGAACAACGCGGATTTCGCGCGCCACATCAATCGCTTGAGCGGCAGCACGATCTGACGCAGATGCGTATTATGCTGGAGAGCGAAGGCGCATGTTTGTCAATCCGGCTGGGCGGGGTGGAATGGGAATCCCGCCTGACCGCAGCGCATCACAAACTGTCCCATATCGAGATGCGCGTGCGGTCGTCCGGAGATGTGATTCCCCTTCTTGGCCTCTGGAGCCGCGCCGAACAGGAGTTTCACGAAACGCTGATTGATGCCTGCGATTCGAAATTGCTCAAACGCACGCATCAGGTCATCTACGAGCAATTTCGGCAGCAGCTCGTCTCGGCGGAAACGAACTATGGCTACTTTCCCGAGAACATTCGCGAGCATCAGGCGATTCTCGATGCGGCGCTCGAACGCAATGAGGATCTGATGCGCGTGCGCGTCCACGATCATTTGGCGCGTAACCTGATCAAGCCGCTTCCACAGAAATCTCAACCCGCGGCGGTAGGCAGGTCTTCCGCGATGTAGGTCTGGATGATCTGGTCGAAACTGCTTTCAGCTTCAAAGCCCAGTGCAATGGCGCGGGCGGGATCGAAATCGCGCGGCCAGCCCTGAACGATCTTGATGATGTCCGGGTCGGGATGCGGTGTGATCAGATCGACCGCTTTCTGCCCGGCGAGATCCCGAAGTGCGTCGATCTGCTCCGCCACGGTGCAGCTGAGACCGGGCAGATTGAGGGCGCGCCGGCCGTTTAGCAGGCTGGTGTCCAGCCCGGCCGCATGAGCGAGGAATCGAGCCGCGGATTTGGGCGATGCATGCCAGTGCCGAACACTATCATCCACCGGCAGGATCGCCTTCTGACCGTTCAGCGGTTCACGGATGATGCCTGAGAAGAACGACGAGGCCGCGAGGTTGGGTTTGCCCGGCCGCACGCAGATTGTTGGTAATCGCAGGGACAGCCCGTCGACAAACCCTTTTCGGCTGAAGTCTGTCAGCATCAGTTCGCTCACGGCTTTCTGCGCGCCGTAGCTGGTTTGGGGCGCAGACAGAAACAGGTCGTCGATCTTCTCGGGGAAAGGACCACCGAACACCGCGATAGACGAGGTAAAAACGATACGGGGCACATAGCTGCCACCCGATGCCTCATGTTCGGTGCGAAAGGCTTCGAGCAGATGCCACATGGACATCATGTTGATGTCCCAGCCTTTCGAAAAATGCGTCTCGGCCTCGCCAGAGACGATGGCCGCGAGGTGGAACACGATGTCCGGACGTTCGGCGGCAAGTGTCTGTGCGATGCCGGGCGTCGATAGGTTGCCGGTTTTCTGCACCAGACCGGAGACGCCACGCGCAGGGAAAGCGACATCAAAAAGGGTGATGGTCAGGGCTTTATGGCCCGGCAATCCTTCACGGATCAGGCGGCCGGCCAGTTTCTGGCCAACCATGCCGCCGCCGCCGATGATCACGACCCGGGTCATGTCGGCAGCCCGTTGCGGGCTTTGAGTTCGAGGTAGAGCCCGGAATGGTCCTTCTCCGCACCGTCCATCGCATCGATGAAGTGTTGAAACCGGTCGCGCACGCTTTGCGTCGCGGGCAGTTCAAGCCCCAGCTGCCGCGCTTCGTCGAGCGTGTTGTTGAGATCCTTGACCTGAAACTTGGTCAGGCCCCCGGGTTCGAAATCGCCGCTCGTCATCCGGGCGCCATGTTGTTGCAGGATCGTGCTGTCGGCAAAACCGCCCTTCAGTGCTGCACGCACGGCTGCCGGATCAGCGCCGCCCTGTTCCACCAGCAGCATGGCCTCGGCAACGGCGCTGATGGTCACGGCCACGATGGTCTGGTTGGCCAGCTTGGAGAGCTGACCCGCACCCGACGGGCCGACATACACCGGTCGCCCCATGGCTTCGAAAACCTCGCGCGCGGCTTCGAATGTTTCGGCATCGCCACCCACCATGATGGCCAGTGATCCGGTTTCGGCCCCCTTTGTCCCGCCGGAGACCGGTGCGTCCAGATGGGCCACGCCCAGTTTCTTGAGCGTAGCGGATTGCGAGCGCGCATGTTCCGGTTTGGCGCTCGACATATCGAGCCAGATCGTTCCCCTGCCAAGTGCCTTCTGCACCGCCGCATCACCGATCAACGCGCCTGACGCGAACCCATCCGACAGCATGGTGATGACGACTTCCGCATCTGCGACGGCCTCTGCCGGACTGGCAGCCAGGGTCGCGCCCTCGGCGGCCAGCGGTTCTGCCCGCGAGGCGCTGCGATTCCACACTGTCAGATGATGGCCTGCCTTTATCAGGTTCTGCGACATCGGGAACCCCATTAATCCGGTTCCGATCAAGGTGATCCTGCGCGCTGTTGTCATTTTTGCGTTTGTCCTTTGATGATCGTTTGCAAAGCTGTAGCCAAATCCATGCCTGTGTCATACGCTAACGTAAACCAGCCATTGGACCAGCCCGTCCGATGGTTTTTTGACGAAGAAAGCATAAAGCCTGCGCCGAAGTGATGGGGACCGATGCGAAGAGCGGTAGGTCGAGGGTGCAGTGTGACGGGGGAAAAACATGCCAGGACAAAGGCTTACTGGAAAGCGAGCGCTGGTGACGGCGGCAGGTCAGGGGATCGGTCGGGCCAGCGCGCTGGCAATGGCTGCGGCAGGCGCAAAAGTGTTTGCCACCGATATCAACGCCGAAACGCTATCCACGATTCGCGATGCGAATCACGAAAATATCGAAATTTTCGAACTTGATGCGCGGAGTGACGACAGTGTCGCGGCAGGGATCGCCCAGGCAAACCCTGACATTTTGTTCAACTGCGCCGGGTTTGTTCATCACGGTACCGTTCTGGATGCCACCGATGACGAGTGGGACTTTGCCTTCGATCTGAATGTCAAATCCATGTGGCGCACGATCCGCGCCGCGCTGCCGGGCATGGTCGAGCGACGATCCGGCTCAATCATCAACATGTCTTCCGCCTGCTCCTCTGTGATCGGGGCCCCCAACCGGTTCATCTATGGCACAACCAAGGCGGCGGTCATCGGACTGACAAAATCGGTTGCGGTGGACTATGTGGCGACCGGCGTTCGCTGCAACTGCATTTGCCCGGGAACGGTTGAAAGCCCCAGCTGGCACGACCGGGTTGACGCGCTCGGTAAACAGCTGGGCAGCAAGGAGGAAGCGCTGAAGCAATTCGTGTCGCGCCAGCCCATGGGGCGGGTCGCAACGGCGGAGGAGATTGCAGCGCTGGTCGTTTATCTGGCCAGTGACGAAAGCGCCTTCACAACCGGACATCCACATATCATCGACGGAGGCTGGTCAGGCCAATGAGCAAGAAAATCGGCATTGAGGATCTGCGGTCACGCAAATGGTTCATGAACCCCGATAATCCGGAAATGACGGCGCTCTATCTTGAGCGGTATCTGAACTACGGGCTGACCCGCGAGGAGCTTCAGTCCGGCAAACCGATTATCGGCATCGCCCAGACCGGCAGTGACCTCAGCCCATGCAATCGCCACCATCTGGAGCTGACCAAACGGGTGCGGGACGGTATCATCGCCGCAGGCGGTACCTGTATCGAGGTGCCCGTCCACCCCATTCAGGAAACCGGTAAGCGCCCGACCGCCATGCTGGATCGCAATCTTGCCTATCTGTCGTTGGTCGAGACGCTCTTTGGTTATCCGCTGGACGGCGTGGTGCTGAACATCGGCTGCGACAAGACCACGCCAGCTCTGCTGATGGCGGCGGCAACGGTGAATATTCCCGCCGTCGCACTCTCCGTCGGTCCGATGCTGAACGGCTGGTTCCGCGGCGAACGCACCGGGTCGGGCACGATCGTCTGGAAAGCGCGCGAATTGCTGGCCGCGGGTGAGATCGACGACGATGGGTTTATGGAGCTTGTGGCCTCCTCTGCACCTTCGGTCGGGTATTGCAACACGATGGGCACGGCGACGACGATGAATTCCCTGGCCGAAGCCCTGGGCATGCAGCTGCCCGGTTCAGCCGCCATCCCCGCACCCTACCGTGAGCGGGGACAGATCAGTTACGAGACCGGTCGCCGGATCGTCGATATGGTCTGGGAAGATCTGCGACCCTCCGACATCATGACACGCGAAGCTTTCGAGAACACCATCGTGATCAACTCGGCGATTGGCGGGTCCACCAACGCCCCGATCCACCTGAACGCTATCGCGCGGCACCTGGGCGTGCCGCTAGACAACAACGACTGGCAGGCCATCGGCCACGATGTGCCCCTGCTGGTGAACCTGCAGCCTGCGGGCGAATACCTCGGCGAAGACTACCAGCATGCGGGCGGTGTGCCCGCCGTTGTTGGCGAGTTGATTGCCGCCGGCCTGCTGCCGTACCCGGATGTGATAACGGCGAATGGCAAAACCATGGCTGACAACTGCGGTGACCGACGCAGCGAAGACACCAAGGTGATCAAGCCTGCGTCCGATCCGCTGAAACCGCAGGCCGGGTTCATCAACCTGACGGGCAATCTGTTTGACAGTGCAATCATGAAAACCAGCGTGATCAGCGACAGCTTTCGCGCAAAGTACCTGTCCAATCCGGACGATGTGAACGCGTTCGAAGGGCGGGCCGTGGTCTTTGATGGCCCCGAGGATTTTCATCATCGGATCGACGACCCGTCTGAAAATATTGATGAAGATTGCGTTCTGTTCATGCGCGGAGCGGGTCCGAAAGGATACCCCGGGGGCGCGGAAGTCGTGAATATGCGTCCGCCGTCCTACCTGCTCAAAAAGGGTGTCGAAGCGTTGCCTTGCGTCGGTGATGGCCGCCAGTCCGGCACGTCGGGCAGCCCGTCGATCCTGAATGCGTCACCCGAGGCGGCAGACGGCGGTGGCCTTGCGCTGCTACAAAATGGTGACCGGGTCCGCATAGACCTGAACAAATGCACGGCGGACATGTTGGTCCCGCTGGAGGAGCTGGCTGAGCGTGCGCGCAAATTTGAGGCCGAGGGCGGTTATGATGCGCCGGAAAGCCAATCGCCGTGGCAGCAGTATTTCCGGGAAAAAGTAGGCCGCTTCGATCAGGGCATGATCCTGGAGGACGCAGACAAATACCAAGATATCGCGCGCACGTCGATGCCACGCGACAACCACTGAGGAAAATTACATGAAATTAGTACGTTATGGCGCGGTGGGCGCCGAAAAGCCCGGTATGCTGGATGCGGCGGGTACCTTGCGTGACCTGTCGGCCCACGTCAGCGACATCGCTGGCGAAGCCCTATCGGATGCGGGTCTTGAGAAGCTGCGCGCCATTGATCCGACGACACTGCCCGAGGTGCCAGGCTCCCCAAGGATCGGCGCCTGTGTCGGCAATATCGGCAAATTTCTCTGCATCGGTCTGAACTACTCGGACCATGCTGCAGAGACAGGCGCCGCGATCCCGGAACACCCCATTTTGTTCTTCAAGGCGAATTCGGCTGTGGTTGGTGCCTATGACGAGGTGTCGATGCCGCGCGGATCGACCCACACGGATTGGGAAGTCGAACTTGGCGTGGTGATCGGCACGAAGGCGAAATATGTCAGCAAGGCAAATGCGTTGGATCACGTCGCAGGCTATTGCGTGGTCAACGATGTGTCCGAACGGCATTTCCAGACGCAGCTGACCGGCCAGTGGACCAAGGGTAAATCCTGCGACACCTTTGGTCCCACGGGGCCGTGGCTGGTGACGCGCGATGAAGTGACTGATCCGCAAAATCTTGCCATGAGCCTCGATGTCAATGGCAAGCGGATGCAGACCGGCAATACGTCGACCATGATTTTCACGGTCGCTGAAATCATCGAACATCTGTCGGGCCTGATGACCCTGCATCCGGGTGATGTGATTACAACGGGCACCCCGCCCGGTGTCGGCATGGGGATGAAACCGGAACCGGTGTACCTGAAAAAGGGCGATGTGATGGAACTGACCATCGAAGGTTTGGGCCAACAGCGCCAGACAGTGACAGAGGATACGTGAGCATGGCAGATCTCTTTATGATTGGCGGGGCGACAGACGCGATGCTGGAACGTCTGGGTGCTGAGTTCACCATCCACCGAGCCAAGGATATGGACGACCCGCAGGCCTGGCTGAACGAAAACGGCGCCATGATTGAATATGTGTCAACCAACGGTCATGACGGTGTCAAACCATCTTTCATGGACGCGATGCCAAACCTGAAAGTGATCAGTTGCTACGGGGTCGGGTATGACGCTATCGACACACATGCGGCGAAGGCCAAGGGTGTTGTGGTCACCCATACGCCCAACGTGTTGAATGCCGAGGTTGCAACCACGGCTGTGATGCTGATGATGGCCTGCTATCGCGAATTGCTGCGCGACGACGCATACGTGCGCTCCGGTCGTTGGGAAGTGGAAGGCAATGCGCCTCTGACGCGGTCGGTTGACGGGCAAACCGTTGGCATCCTCGGGCTGGGCCGGATCGGTCAGGCGATCGCTGACAAGCTGGCCCCTTTTGACACGACAATTGTCTATCACTCGCGCAGTCCCAAGGATGTTGAGTACAAGTACTATGGCAACCTGACGGATATGGCGCGGGATGTGGATGTTCTGATCTGCATCACTCCGGGTGGGCCGGCAACGAACAAGATCGTGAATCGCGAGGTGATGGACGCGCTGGGGCCACAGGGCACCCTGATCAACGTCAGCCGCGGGACAGTCGTTGACGAAGAGGCAATGATCCTCGCCCTGCAGGAGGGACGTCTGGGATGGGCTGGCCTCGACGTATTTGAGGCGGAGCCAAAAGTGCCGGAGGCGTTGCGCAAGCTCGACAACGTCGTTTTGTTACCGCATGTCGGCAGCGCAACCGTTGAGACCCGTGTCGCAATGGGGGCCTTGACCGTGGATAACCTGCTGCAGCATCTGCAAGAAGGCACCGTGGTAAGCCCGGTGCCGGAATGTGCAGATATGTAAAGCGCGAGTGTCGCAACGCCCACAAAAACGGGCCAGAGGTGGCCCGTTTTTTGTCAGATGCGCAAAAACCTTTGCGCGATCTTCGGGATCAGCCGGTCAAACTGTAGCGGAGCATCGGTCACAGCCAGACAAATGCAGTCTTCGTGAATGTCTGCCACCGGCGTATGGTGCAGGTCGCTGTCTGCGATTTCCACGTCACCCCGGGCGAAATAGTCATCTTCGTCCTGAAACGCGCCCTGAAGCACCATCGTCATTTCAGTGCCGTGGTGACCGTGGTCCGGCATCGCGGTACCCGCCGGGATCAACAGCAAACGGGCGGAGGCATCCTTGGACGTTGGCAGGATCGCCTGTTTCACGCCCATACCGACCGGCTTCCAGCGGACGGCGTTCAAATCTCCGCCCACATAGTCGCGCAAGGGCTTGGGCAATACCGCACAGGGCAAGTCATCCCTGGTTTTTTCAGCGACCGGCCCGCCGGCGATCAGCGCCAAGGTGGCCTCGTAACTGCCGGGGCGCAATGCAGCAACTGCGGCGCTTTCAAGCTGCTCCAGCACTTCGCCACCCAGGGCATCGAAGCTCTCTGCCCGGGCCCGGCACGCATCGCAAAGCGACAAATGTGCCGCGACCATCAGGTTGAAGGCTTCGGGCAGGGAACCTGCTGAGTAGGCCATCAGCACGGCGTCGTTCAGGTGATGTTTAATGTTGTCAGTCATTGCGTTTCACTTCATTGCATGGCGCAGACGGTCCAGCGCCAGTCGTATTCTCGATTTGATCGTGCCCAGAGGCAGACCGGTTTCCGCGGCGATTTCACTATGGGTCAGATCCCCGAAATACGCCTTTTCTATCAACTCCCGCTGGGCGTGCGGCAGATCGGCCAGCGCTGCGCCCAATAGTTCCGTTTCCTGTTGCAGAGTCAGAACATCCGCCTGATCTGGTTCTTCTTCGGGACCCCAGGTTAGGTCTTCCGGTTCAGGTCTGCGCTGACGCCGCAAGAGGTCAATCTTGCGGTTCCTCGCGATGGTGAAAATCCACGTGGCCACGGAAGCTCTGGAAGCATCAAACTGATGCGCCTTGTTCCACAGTGTCGCCATCACATCCTGCGTGCATTCCTCCGCCAGCGACGCATCCGCGCCGGAATTGATCAAAAAGCCCTTCACGCGCGGCGCGAAGTGGCCAAACAGTTCTGCAAAGGCCTGAGTGTCTTTATGGTCCCTGATACGGGCCACATGCTCGACCCAGAGAAGCCTTGTTGCTGCGTTCTTCGGCGTCACCTGTCGTTGCCTAGCCTTCATACTCGTCGCGGCAGCTTTCGCCACCATTGCGGGGATGCTGACTGCATCACCTAAAGTCGGATCGATCTCAACATCTGCTAACATGCCATGGTTACGCTGCAGGTGCATAATTGGATCAAATTATTTTTGTTTGCATATGGATGCATCCATTTTTCCGGGCAGGGCGTATACATCGCATCACTGACACGAGTTCTGGAACCGATTTCTATGCCTTTCGACGCGCTTACAACAGGCACATTCACGCCAGCTGAGCACCACCAACATCCCAAAAAAATAGCAGTTATCGGCGGCGGTATTTCCGGCATGGGCGCGGCGTTCATGCTGCGCAACAGCCATAAGGTGACCCTGTTCGAGGCGGAACCGCGGCTGGGTGGTCACGCGCGCACCGTGATGGCAGGAAAGTCTGGCGACCAACCGGTCGATACGGGTTTCATTGTATATAATTATGCGAATTATCCTTACATGGCAGCGCTTTTCGAACAATTGGCTGTGCCGGTGGTCAAATCGAACATGAGCTTTGGCGCATCGATTGATGGTGGCCGTCTTGAATACGCGCTGACCTCGCTTGACGCTCTTTTCGCGCAGCGCCGCAATGCCGCAACACCGGCCTTTTTGCGCATGGTCCGGGACATCCTGAAATTCAACAGGCAGGCGGTCGTTATCGCGCAGGACAAATCCTTGACGCTGGCGGATTTCTTGCACGAGCTTGGCTCGGGTGCATGGTTTCGCAACTATTACCTGCTGCCGCTGTCGGGCGCGATCTGGTCTACCCCCACCGAGAAGATCATGGATTTCCCGGCGCATGCGATGATCAGGTTTTTCGAAAATCATGCTTTGCTGGGCGTCACCGGTCAGCACCAGTGGTACACGGTTGATGGCGGATCGACCCAATATGTGCGTCGGCTTGAAAACGCGTTGGAAGGCGCTGGCGTGGATCTGCGCATGCGGGCGCCGGTAGAATCCGTGACCCGGGCGGCCGGGCAGGTGATCGTGCGGCCCTATGAAGGTGACCCCGAGGCTTTCGACGATGTGATTTTTGCAACGCATTCCGATGACAGCCTGCGGCTGCTGGATGACGCGACCCCGCAAGAAAAGACGGCGCTCGGCGCCATCGCGTATCAGCCCAATGACATCGTATTGCATGCCGACACCAGCATTATGCCGAAACGACGCAAGACATGGGCCAGTTGGGTCTACACCGAAGACCGCGCCGCGCGGTCAGACCGGATTGACCTGACCTATTGGATGAACTCCCTTCAGCCCATTCCGCTGGACGATCCGCATTTCGTGACCCTGAACACAAAACGCACGATCCGCGACGATCTGATCTATGATCAGGTGACATTGCGCCACCCGGTCTACGATCTTGCCGCGCTGAGCGCACAGAAGAAAGTTGCCGCGTTCAACGGCACACGGAATACGTGGTTCTGCGGCGCTTGGATGAAGAACGGGTTTCACGAGGACGGACTGTCCAGCGCAGTGGATGTGGTGCGGGCGTTGAAACAGAAGCAATACGGGACCCTTGCGGCAGAATGACATCTCAGGTCGATCATATCGCGGGGCAAACCTATCACGGGCGAAAGGGCGCGATCGAAAACGCTTTTCGCTATTCTGTGGACTACGTGTTGCTGGACGCGGAGGCCGAGGTGCGGACGCCGGGCCTGTTCACGCGCAACGGGCGTGGGGTCACGTCACTGCATGACAGTGACCACGGCGGTGCGCCCGGGGCAGGCACGGGGGCGTTCTGGGTTCGGCGTGTGCTTGAAAGCCATCAGATCACCGGCGTTGAAAAGGTCGAACTGCTCGCACAGCCAAGAATGTTCGGGCATGTCTTCAACCCGGTAAGCTTCTGGTTGTGCCGACGCGCGGACAATGCCCTGATCGCGGTAATCGCCGAAGTCAGCAACACATTCGGCGACCGTCACAGCTATCTGTGCCATCATCCCGACTTGCGCCCGATTGACCCCAGCGACACGTTGCAGGCGGCGAAGATTTTTCACGTGTCTCCCTTTCAGCCGGTTGAAGGGGGCTATACCTTCCGTTTCGATATCACCGAGGCGCGCATCGGTATCTGGATCGACTACGCCTGCGAAAAAGGCGGTCTGATTGCAACCCTGACCGGGAAACGTGAACCCCTGACAAACCGCTCAATCATGCGGGCCGCCCTGCGCCGCCCGTTCGGCGCGAGACGTGTCCTGACGCTGATCCATTGGCAGGCTTTGAAGCTCTGGTTCAAACGGGCGCAGTACAGACCGCGGCCGGCACCACCTGAAAAAGAGGTGTCCCGGTGACGCAACACGCTGAACGGCTGCCAGCCTATTCGATGTTCGCGGCCCTGCTGTCTGCCGCGGGTCTGCCGATCTATATCCATGCTCCGAAATTCTATGTCGATGAATACGGCGTGTCTCTTGCGGCATTGGGGGCGGTTCTCTTTGGGTTGCGGTTGCTCGATGTGGTGCAGGATCCGCTGTTGGGAAAGCTGGCCGAGAGAACGCGTGACCGCCGCGCGGCGAACGTGCTCATCGGGTGTGCGCTGATCGCCGCTGCGATGATCGGACTGTTTGCGGTGCCGCCTTTGCTGCCTCCGTTGATCTGGTTCGGCGTGACGCTGACATTGGTGTTTTCGGCCTTCAGCTTCCTGACCATCAACTTCTATGCGCAGGGCGTCCTGAAAGCATCGCAGCTGTCCGGTCAAGGTCATCTGAAGCTGGCCCGATGGCGCGAAAGCGGGGCGTTGATCGGCGTCTGCATTGCGGCCGTGGCGCCGGTGGGACTTGCCGCTTACGTTGACACGCCGTTTGGCTGGTTTGCAGCCGGCTTTGCCTGCCTTGCGCTTTTGGCGGCGCTGGTGATGCGCCCTGAGTGGAGCATGGCGGGCACAGCGCCCTCCACCGGGTTTGGCACCGTTCTGAAAGACAGGCTGGCCCGCAGGCTGCTGCTGATCGCCTTGGTGAATGCAGCGCCGGTCGCGGTAAGCTCGACGCTGTTTTTGTTCTTCGTTGAAAGCAGACTGGAATCACCCGGTTTGGAAGGTCCGCTCTTACTGGTCTTTTTCCTGTCAGCAGCGGTCGCGGCGCCGTTCTGGGGGAAAATGGCCGAACGCTTCGGCGCGAAGGACGTGCTGATCCTTGCGATGATCCTTGCCATCGGGGCCTTTGGACTGACCCTAACCCTCGGGCCGGGTGATTGGGTTCTGTTCGCACTCATCTGCGTGGCATCCGGTGCGACCTTGGGTGCGGACCTGACCTTGTTGCCCGCACTCTTTGCCGAACGTCTGGCCCAGATATCGCCCTCCGCTGCGGAAGGCTTTGGCCTGTGGTCTTTCGTGTCCAAGCTTACCCTGGCATTTGCGGCGGTCACATTGCTGCCGCTGTTGGAGCAGGCCGGATTTCAGAGCGGCAGCGCTGCGGACAACCCGCAAAAGGCGTTGGCGCTGCTCGCCCTGCTCTACGCAGCGGTGCCCTGTGTTTTGAAACTTGTCGCGGTTGCCCTGTTGGCAGTAACCAATCTGAGAGAGGTTTGACGGATGAGTGATTGGATTTACGTGATCATCGGCATCGCTCTTGGGGTGACCGGCGTTTGGTGCCTGCGGCGCTGGATGGGCTTCGCGGCACAGAAACCGGAAGATTACGAAGATGCCGCGCCTGCCTTCGATGTGCGGCAGCATCTTGACGGGCCAATCCTCTGCGAGGGCGTCATCTATGGTCCTTTTGGACGTGTGAGCAGCCGTTTTGTCGCGGATTTCGAGGCATCGTGGTCCGGCAATTCCGGGTCGATGAAAGAGCGGTTCACCTATGACGACGGCAGCATTCAGGACCGTGAGTGGCACCTCACGGTGGGAGACGACGGATCCATTCGCGCCACCGCCGATGATGTGGTGGGTGAGGGATCGGGGTGCCAGACCGGGCCTACCGTCCTGCTGAAGTACAAGATCAGACTGCCCGAGGCCTCCGGAGGTCACATTCTGGATACAGTGGACTGGATGTACCTGACGCCGAATGGCACGATCATGAACCGCTCCCAGTTTCGCAAGTTCGGTGTCAAGGTCGCCGAACTGGTTGCCACGATGAGACCGAAAGGCGCTCAATGAAGGACTGGTCAGGCAAGAGATACTGGCTCGTTGGGGCCAGCGACGGTCTGGGGGCCGCGCTCGCCAAACGCCTGAGCAAGGCGGGCGCGCATGTCATCGTGTCGGCACGGTCAGAAGACAAGCTGAAGCAACTGGTGGCCGAATTGCTCGGCGAAGGATCATACCAGACGGTGGATGTCGCGAGTGACGAAAGCGTGAAAACCGCCGCTGCCGCGGTGGGGCGGATCGATGGCGTGGTGTATCTGGCGGGTGTCTACTGGCCTTTTGGCGCCGAAGCCTGGAACAGTGATCAGGCAACCGCGATGGCTGATATCAATTTCACAGGGCTTGTCCGCGTCCTGGGTCAGGTTGTGCCGGACATGGTGTCGCGTGATGCGGGCCATATCGTGGTGACCGGCAGTCTGAGCGGCTTTCGCGGGTTGCCGGGGTCGATCGGCTACACAGCATCCAAGGCGGGCACGATGTCGTTGGCCGAATGCATATACGCCGATCTGCGGGATACCGGGGTGCAGGTTCAGCTGTCCAATCCCGGCTTCATCAAGACACAGCTGACCGAGAAGAACACCTTCCGGATGCCATTTATCATGACGCCCGAAGAAGCGGCGGAAGAGATGTACCGGCAGATGAATACCAGCAAGTTCAAAGTCAGCTTCCCCCGGCTTTTTTCTCTGGTGTTCCGGGGAAGCCAGTTTTTGCCGGATTGGCTCTACTACCGCGTGTTCTCCTAAAGTCTGGCGACGTGCTGCGCGAAAGTGGCAGCGGCCCGTGACCAGACCGGCGCGTCGGGCTGTGCCAGCGTCTTGAGGACCGGCAACAGTTGATCGGCATAGTCCTCGCTGCTTTCAAGGGGCAGCATCGATGGCAGATTGTCGATGGCGGTGAAATCCAGAACCGGGGTGTCGTGCACCCTCAGGGCCGGACGATCCCAGGTCGTTGTCTTGTCGTATACTTTGATCGGGGAGAAATCGCTGTCGGGGTCACAGGCGATGTCTGCAATGACGCTCAGCTTCCGTTGCCGCGAAACCGTGTCAGCGGGCACGAAAACGGGCGTGCCGGGGCGCGCCAGCACGCAATTGAAAAACAGGTCATGTGCGAAGACTTCCGGAAACGGCCCGCCGGTGGCAGTTTCTGCCATGTCCCATTTGGTTGTCGGAACGCCCATCGCGGTGCACAGATCCGCAACACCGGTGCCAACGCGCCCCAGGGCCCCGATGATCAGCGCAGTGGGCCGGTGACTGCCGGTCGCCACCAGATCAGCCTGCAATTCCGACAGCAGCGCCGTGGAACTTTGGTAAGCGCTCAAAGCCCCGGCAATCGACCCGTTTTGCTGTGCCGCCCAGCATTTTAGGGCGACGGCAGCACCTGCGTATCCTGCCCAATAGCCAAAAGCGGCCAGCCTGCGACCGTCTTCATCGGTCAGGTACTCCAGATCCAGCAGCGTGCCGTCCCCCCGGCGAAACCGGTCCAGCAGCCGCAACCCGGCTGGCTGACCCTTGAAGGCATGGCCGAACATGATGTGTCTGTGGGTCAGGGGTGTATCTACCTCCGGCAATTCCTTGAGGCCGAAGATAATGGCGTCGGCGGGGGCCTGCGGCCACGTGTGCGGCGCGGCCATCGTGCATCCGGCCTGCCGGTATGCGGCATCCCCGATGACCCGGCTGGGCGATTCCTCGACCGTTACATCGAAGCCCGCCGCGAGCAGATCCGCGGCCCCCACTGGGGTGAGGCCGACCCGTGTCTCATTGGCGCGCTGTTCGGCGCGAACCCACAGATGCGTCATGATCAGAGCATCCCTTTCGCGGTCACCGCCTGCACCGAGGGCCGGGCGTTCATCCGATCCAGATAGGCCGCGATCTTCGGAAAGCCGGACAGGGCGACATCGTCCCTCGGTAACCAGCTGCACAGCATGTAGGCATAGGGGTCGGCCAGCGAAAACCCGGCGCCCAGGACGAAGTCACCCCGCAGACAGTGATCGGAGAGGTAGCGCGCGCTCCCGGCCATCGTTTCCGGCACCTTGGCGGCCATGTCGTCAAAGCTCGATTGCTGTGTTGCCCACCGGTCGCCGCGGCGCATGTGGGCGTGATTGACGTGCATGGTCGACGCGAGATAATACATCACGCTGCGCATCTCGGCCGCGCGCACAGGATCCTCGGGCACCAGCTTTGCCTCGGGCGCCAGCGTTGCGATATACTCCAGCAGCGCGCCGGTTTCGGTCAGCAAGACACCATCGTCGGTTTCCAGCGTCGGCACCCGGCCCTTGGGGTTGAGCGTCAGGTAGGGTTCCTTGGTCTGCTCCGCCGATGTGAAATCCAAGGGCGTGGACTCATAGGCCAGGCCCGCTTCTTCCAGGGCGATGGCAACGGCAATCGAAATCGTGCGGGGAGCATAGTAGAGACGCATTGGATGACCTTTCAAACGTGGGTTTGGGCGTAGTGCCGGTCTGGGTTTTCCAGATGTGGAATGGCGTTGAACATCGTCGGGGAGAGATTGCCCCCGATGGGAAACAGGCGATGCTGCGATGTGTTGTAGATCGCCAGCGCCATATGCGCCGTTGCGTGAATGTCGAGCCGCAGCACCTGCCGCATCACCATCGAGATCAACCCGCCTGACGTTACCACCAGCGCAGGACCTTCGCCCTGTGCGATTTCCTTGATTGCAGCCAGTACCCGCGCTTCGAAATCGGCGAAGCGTTCCGGCGCGCCCTTGATTTCGTCATTTTGCCAGGCCGCGAAAACCTGGGGCAGATGTGATGTGAAAGCGGCCTGATCCTGTGGAAACGGAACACCTTTTTCAGACTCCAGGGCTCTCGCCAGCGTCAGGTATTCCAGCTCGTTCAGGCGCGCATCTTCTATCGGCTCAAGACCGGTTTGCATGGAGGCGGCCGTTTCCATGTGTCGTTTCAGCGTGCCGGTATACAACCGCGCATGATGTTGTCGCTGGGCGCGCAGATGATCCCCAAGCCATTGGGATTGCTGGTGCCCCAGGGCGCTCAGCTTGTCATAGCTGGCTTCGTCCTGTGCGCCGGAGTTTGCCTGACCGTGGCGGATGAGGGTAATATGGGACATATCTGCTTTCGTCGCTGTTCCCGCTTTTCTAGGCGACTGTCCGCGGGGTTGGAAGGGTGGCCGTACAGCCTGAGTGTTTTTCCAGCGGTGCGGGGTGGATCGGGACCCGGGTTTTCCCATGGGAAACGGATCTGGCGGAAATCTGGTGGGATGTGTCGGGATTGGGGTGCTGAACGCGCCGGGTGATCCGTATAGTTGGCAAAAGAATCTGAGGAGACATGCGCCGATGTCGGGCAAAATCACATTCACGCTGGATGGACAGGAAGTTCAGGCCGACGCGGGCATGACGATCTGGGAGGTCGCCAACGGGCGTGGCCTCGTGATCCCGCATCTCTGCCACAAGCCCGCGCCCGGATACCGGCCCGATGGCAACTGCCGCGCCTGCATGGTGGAGATCGAGGGCGAGCGCACGTTGGCCGCTTCCTGCATTCGCGAGCCTGCGGACGGCATGGTGGTGACCACCAACTCCGCGCGGGCAGAAGGTGCGCGCAAGATGGTCGTTGAGATGCTGCTGGCTGATCAGCCCGAGCAGGAGGTTGCGCACGACCGGTCCAGCCACCTGTGGGAGATGGCGGCGTTGAACGGTGTGTCGGAAAGCCGCTTTCCAAAGCTTGAAGACGGCCGCATCCCCTTGCTTGATGACAGTCATGTGGCAATGTCCGTAAACCTCGATGCCTGCATCCAGTGCGGGCTTTGCGTGCGGGCCTGTCGCGAAGTGCAGGTCAATGACGTGATCGGCATGGCGGGACGCGGACATGACGCATACCCGACGTTTGATATGGCCGACCCCATGGGCGACAGCTCCTGCGTGGCCTGTGGCGAATGTGTGCAGGCTTGCCCGACGGGCGCCCTGATGCCCGCGACGGTGGTGGACGAGAACCAGGTCGGCGACAGTGCGGATTACGACAGCGAGGTTGAGAGCATCTGCCCGTTCTGTGGCGTCGGTTGCCAAGTGTCGCTCAAGGTCAAGGACGGCAAGGTCAAATATGTCGATGGCATCAACGGTCCGGCGAACGAGGGGCGGCTGTGTGTTAAAGGGCGCTTTGGCTTTGATTACATCCACCACAAACACCGCGTGACCAAACCGCTCATCCGGCGCGAGGATGCGCCCGGGAAGGGCCTTAACGTGGACCCGGAAAACTGGCAGACCCACTTCCGGGAGGCGAGCTGGGACGAAGCGCTGGATTTCGCCGCTGCGGGCATGAAAGGACGGGGCCGCGAGATTGCAGGATTCGGATCTGCCAAATGCACGAACGAGGAAGCGTATCTCTTCCAGAAGCTGATCCGTCAGGGCTTTGGCCATAACAACGTCGACCACTGCACGCGGCTTTGCCACGCTTCCTCGGTGGCCGCGCTGATGGAGAACGTAGGCTCCGGCGCAGTGACGGCGACCTTCAACGAGATAGAAAACGCCGATGTGGCGATCGTGATCGGGGCCAATCCGGTCGAGAATCACCCCGTCGCCGCGACCTTTTTCAAGCAGTTCACCAAGCGTGGCGGGAAGCTGATCGTGATGGACCCGCGCGGTCAGGCGCTGAAACGCTTTGCCAGCCACATGCTGCAATTCCGCCCGGGCGCGGATGTGTCGATGCTGAACGCGATCATGCATACAATCGTCGAGGAAGGCTTGTACGATCAGCAATACATCGACGCCTACACCGAGAACTGGGGGGCGGAAAAAGCGCATCTGGCGGATTTCTCACCCGAAGCGATGGCCCCGATCTGCGGGATCGAAGCGGAGGTGCTGCGCGATGTGGCCCGAACCTTTGCCGGTGCCAAGGCGGCAATGATCTTCTGGGGGATGGGGGTTTCTCAGCATATTCATGGCACGGATAACTCCCGCTGTCTGATCTCCCTGGCGTTGATGACGGGGCAGGTGGGGCGGCCGGGTTCGGGCCTGCATCCGCTACGCGGTCAGAACAACGTTCAAGGGGCATCCGATGCGGGTTTGATCCCGATGTTCCTGCCGGATTACCAGCCGGTGACCGACGACGGCGTGCGCGCAGCCTTCACCTCGGTCTGGGGATCGGAGGACTTCTCCAAGGAGAAGGGCCTGACCGTAACCGAGATCATGGATGCTGTGCACGATGGCGCGATCAAGGGGATGTATGTGCTCGGCGAAAACCCGGCCATGTCCGACCCGGACGTGGAACATGCGCGCAGTGCTCTGGCGAAACTGGACCACCTTGTGGTGCAGGATATCTTTATCACCGAGACGGCGAATTATGCTGACGTGATCCTGCCCGCAAGCGCCTTTGCCGAGAAATCCGGCACGGTGACCAATACCAACCGTCAGGTTCAGATGGGGCGCCCTGCGGTGCCGCCGCCCGGCGAGGCGCGCGAGGACTGGTGGATCGAGGTGGAATTGGCCAAGCGTCTTGGCCTTGGGTGGAGCTATGAAAGCCCCGCTGACGTGTTTGCCGAGATGAAGCAGAACATGCGCAGCCTGGAAAACATCACCTGGGAACGGCTGATGGAACAAAACGCCGTGACCTACCCATCGCTCAGCCCTGAAGACCCCGGTCAGGCGATTGTTTTCGGCGAAGGTTTCCCGCGCCCCGATGGCCGTGCCCGGTTCACCCCGGCGAGCGTGATCGCACCCGATGACGTGCCGGATGCCGACTACCCGATGATCCTGACCACGGGCCGTCAGCTGGAACACTGGCACACCGGATCCATGACCCGCCGGTCGGCCGTTCTGGATGGGTTGGAACCCGAGGCGAACTGCTCTTTGCACCCCAGCACGTTGCGCAAGCTGGGCGTGGCACCGGGCGAACATGTTGTCCTGACCACCAAACGCGGTAGCATTTCGATCATGGCGCGCGAGGACCGCGCGGTTGCACCCGATATGGTGTTCGTGCCCTTTGCCTATGTAGAAGCCGCGGCAAATGTTCTGACCAACCCGGCGATTGATCCATACGGCAAGATTCCGGAATTCAAGTTTTCTGCCGTACGCGTGGAAAAAGCGGAAAGCGACATCGCGGCCGAATAGTCGGGCGGGATGTCGTAAATCTTTTCTTTAAGGCGATCGCCTATCTCGTCTGACAGACAGTTGGAAACGGGGGGCGTGGGATGCGTGGTCTTTTGGCGGGTTTGGCGAGCCTCTGGGCGATGGCGGCTCAGGCGGAAAGCCAATACTGGGATTACAAGGATTGGACCGTCTGGGTTGAGCAGGTCGATACCGGGGAAGACCTGCGTATCACCTGTACCGCGTCGACCGGAGGGGACGGTGACCCGACCCTTTCCATTACGCTCTCCAACGGCGACGCAGCACCACCCTTTTACTACCCCGGCCCCGAACTGCATGAACATGCCCCGCGCGGTTATGGCACCGTTATGCAGGATGGTGCGCGTGTCCTTTTCGTGTTTGATGTCGATTGGCGCACCGAAGGGTTTGTGACCGCCGGTTTCGATGACGAGGGGTTTGCACAGGCGGTTGCGCGCGCCCACCAGAACGACAGCCTTGGCCTGCTGCAAACCATGCGTCGGGCCGGCGTGCTCTGGATCACCCTCGACGGGGAGGTGGTCTATGGCGCATCGCTTGCCGGCTTTACCGCAGCCTATGGCAAAATGGCCGAGCAATGCGGGTTCCCGACGACGGGCGTTATCGACTGACCTTCAAATTCCGCGTGTCAGAGGGTATGCAGGCCACACCTTCACCAGGTCGGATGTGCCCCATGATCAACCCTGATCGCTTCTTGTCGAACCTCCATCATTTGCGCAGCTTTGGCGCTGCGGGCGTGGGCAGAGGTGTCGTGCGCCCGGCTTACTCTGAGGCTGACATCGCCGCGCGCCGCTGGCTTGCCGGGCAGTTCAGGCAAGCCGGTCTGACGGCAAGGGTGGATGCGATGGGCAATGTCTTCGGCTTGGCCGAGGGACCTTCGCTGCTTTTGGGCTCACACTCGGACAGCCAGCCGGAGGGCGGCTGGCTCGACGGGGCGCTGGGGATAATTGCAGGTCTGGAGATTGCAAGAAGCAGCCGCGAAAACGGTGGCCCGCAGGTTTCAGTGGCGTCCTTTCAGGACGAGGAAGGACGCTTTGGGGTCACGACGGGCAGCTCTGTCTGGTCAGGGCAACTCAGCGACGCACGGGCCTGCACCCTGCTTGACCATACCGGAGTACAACTATCGGATGCGCGAGAGGCGATGGCCGACATGGTGACGGGGCGCGTCGATCCCGGGCAGTTCACCGGGTTCATCGAAATGCACATCGAGCAGGGGCCGGTGCTGGATGCCAGTGGCGACGCCATTGGCGTTGTAACCGGCATTGTTGGCATCCGTGACATGAACATCACTTTTGAGGGACAGCAAAACCATGCAGGTACCACCCCGATGCACCTGCGGCGTGACGCTTTCCAGGCCGTTTCGGCATTCAACACGTTATTGAACGACCGCTTGCGCAATGTGGTGACGCCGCAGACAGTCTGGACGATTGGTCATATCGCCCTGCATCCCAATGCATCGTCGATTGTGCCGGGAAAGGCGACATTTTCGATGCAGTGGCGGGATGCGGACACGGATCGCCTGACGCGGATGGAGCAGGTCATCCGGGACGCGGCCGTGGACATCGCGACGCGGCACCGGATGACGTTTACCCATGGCCCGCTGCTGGGCCTCGACCCGGTTGTCATGGATGGCAGGTTGCGGGCGGCCCTGTCGGATGCCGCCGGGCACGTGGTGCCCGGTCGCTGGCGCGAGATGCCCTCCGGAGCGCTGCATGATACCACGAATGTTTCGCGTCTTATGCCTGCGGCAATGCTCTTTGTGCCCTCCATCAACGGGGTCAGTCACGCGTTTGAAGAAGACACCAGGGAGGAAGATCTCGTCACCGGCCTACGGGTGCTGGCGCGTGCCGTGTCCACCCTGTGAGAAGACGGGCCTGCAAGCCGTCTCTGGCTAAAGCCATTCCACGTCGCCCAGAAAGATGTACCCGGCCCCGTAGATGGTTTTAATGAGTTGCGGCACCTTGGGATCGTCGCGCAGCTTGGTCCGCAGCCGCGAAATGCGCACGTCCATCGCGCGGTCAAAGCTTTCACTTGCAGCGCCGCCAAGGCTGTCCTGCATCTGCGCACGGCTGATCAGTCGTTTCGGATTCTCCAAAAACAGGCGCAGGACTTCCCCCTCTGCATGGGAAAACGCTGTCTGCTGGCCATCGTCGTCTTCCATTATGTATTGATCGAAAAAAACGCGCCATCCGGAGAACCGGGCAATCTGTCCGACGGTTTGTGCTGGTTTGGACGTGCGCAGCCGCGCCCGGATCCGCGCCACGACTTCGGCGGGATCAAAGGGTTTGATGATGTAGTCATCCGCGCCCAGTTCCAACCCGGTCACCTTGTCCTGCACAAGGGCGCGGCCGGAGATGATGATGACGATGGCCCCCTGTTCGAGCGCCAGCTTGTGCACGAGGGTCAGCCCGTCCGTGTCGGGCAATGACAGGTCAACCAGACAGACGTCGGGCTTGTGCTGGGCAAGGGCTGCGTTGAACGCCTGCGCGCGCGCGAAACTCAGGGTGCGAAACCCGGCCTCTTCCAGCGCGTCGGTCAGCATACTGCGAATCGCGGGTTCATCATCCAGTATCGTGACAAGTGGTGCCGTCATGCGGTGATCTCTGCCGGGGGTGTTGGTGCCAATAGAACCCGTAAATCGCCGGAATCAAACGGTTTGCGCAAGACCGGTGCCGTTTGCTGCGCCGCGATGTAGAGCGCGTGATCGGGTGGCAGCGAGGTCATCAACAGCACCGGAACCACGCCTCTCAAGCGCTTGGCAAGGTCGATGCCGGTGGCCTCGCCCGCCAGTTGCACATCCGACAGAACAAAGGAGATTTGCGGCAAGTCCGCCATCAGCGCGCTGGCCTCGTCCGCATTGATCGCCTCGATTACCGAGTGCCCCAGATCTATCAGCATGTTGCGGTAAATAGCCCTCAGGTCGTCGCGGTCTTCGACCAGAAGCACCAGCCCTTTCTCGGCTTTTGCAGCCGGCCGATAGGGCAACCGCAGAACAACGCGTGCGCCCGTCTGTGCATTCTCAAGACGAAGATCGCCTCCCGCCAGTTTGGTCATGTCGTAGACCATCGGCAATCCAAGGCCCGAACCTTCCGCGCCCTTGGTCGTGAAAAAGGGATCGAATCCATGGCTCAGGGCCTGATCGGAGAACCCCGGCCCGGTGTCGGTGATGAGCCATTCAATCCACGTGTCATGCACCAGTTTGACGGATACCGAAATCCGGCCGCTTGCACCGCAGGCGTCGCGGGCATTCAGGATCAGGTTCAGGAGGCTGTCCGTCGCCATGCCAGCGTCCAGCATGACAGGGCCTTGAGGGGCGGAGTTTTCGACGTGCAGGGTCACGCCCCGGGGCAGTGTCGGCGCCGCCAGCGTTTCAAGGTTTGCCATCATCCGGTGAAGTTCCGTGGCTTCCGGGCGCAAGGTGCGTTGCGCCGTCATTCCGGCGATACTGCTGAGCAGGGCACCGCCCCGGCGGGCGGCGGCCAAAGTGCCCTCGGCCAGTTCCGTGACGGTTGGTGGCAGTGGCTGTGTTCGCAACAGCTTTGACTGAAGACCCAGAATGATCGTCAGCAGATTTGAAAAATCATGCGCGAGGCCCGAGGTCATCTGCGCGGCCAGAGTGCGCCGCCGTGTCTGTTGCATGGCGACACGCGCCTGCATCTCTGCGGTGACGTCCATTGACAGGATATACGCACCACCCCGCGCGTCAGGCGTAAACGCGGCCCGGATACGGCGTGCGCTGACATCATCGGTAAACTCGAATACCGATGCCTGACCCGAATAGGCTTGTTCAAGATGCGGCGTGATCCGTTCATAGGCAGAAGGGCCGAGGGCTGCGCTGATATGCATGCCATGAATGTCCGACGGGCGGCCCGGTATCACCGCGCTGAGCTGCCGGTTGGAGTAGGTGTAGTACCCGGAGGCATCGACATGGGCAATATGGGCGGGCATCATCTCTGTCGTGAGGCGTGTCCGCGCCTCGATCTCGGTCAATTCGCGCTTGGCCTCTTCCAGCGCCGCGTTCATCGCCGCAAGCTCGCGGTTGGTTGATGACAGTTCCTCGGCGTAGGTGATCAACTGGTCAGACAGCTCTTCCGAGCGGCTTTGCAGCAGTGCCTCCTGTTGTCTGGTGCGCGTTATATCAGTGTAGACCGTGACCCACCCCCCCTGCGGCAACGGCGCACCTTCGACGCTGATAACCCGCCCGTTTGACCGCGTGCGTTCCATGTAATGCACTTCGAAGGCGAGGGCCTGTTCGACGCGTTCGGACACGAATGCATCGACGTCGGCAACCTCGCCATACTCGCCCCGCAGCACCAGATGCCGGATGGTGTCTTCGAAGGTCGCGCCCGGGGTGACAAGCGCGTCCGGCAGATCGAACATGCGCTGGAAAGGCACGTTGCACACCGCCAGTTTCAGATCAGAATCGTAGATTGTCAGCGCCTGACCGATCAGGTTGAGGCCCGCAGCGGTCAGTTCCTGGGTTTTGTTGGTGGAAAAGGCCAAGGGGCGCTCCTGTCATGTCGGCATCGCCATAGCAGCCTATCATGGAAACCGACCGCGAAAATCTGGTTTTTGGCGGCGATGCAGGGAAAGCGACCTTGTAACAATTCGTAAGGATTGAGAAATCATGACGAAAAAGTTGACCTTAAGCTTAAAAGTAACATTGTTATTCACATGACAGCCAAAAGGCTGCGCTTGCCAGCGACAGGCAAGGTCTGGGAGGACAACAGTTGAATAATCGCACCACGCGCGCTGACGGACCGCAGTCCGTCCCGGCGCTATTGCATCGTAACGCGACCGAATTTGCGAACGCGCCCGCGTATCGTGAAAAAGAATATGGCATCTGGCAGACCTGGACCTGGGAAGAGACGCGCGACGAGATCGAAGCGCTGGCGCTTGGCCTGTTGGATCTCGGCGTGGCGGAGGGCGATTTCGTTGCGATTATCGGACGCAACCGGCCCTATCTGTACTGGGCCATGGTGGCGGCGGAGATGTGTGGCGCTGTCCCTGTGCCGCTCTATCAGGATGCTGTGGCCGAGGAGATGGCCTATGTGCTGGGACACTGCGGCGCACGGTTTGTGATCGTCGGCGATCAGGAGCAGGTCGACAAGGTGATCGAGGTGCAGGATCAGCTGCCGAATTTCGAGCAGATGATCTATCTCGACCCGCGGGGATTGCGAAAGTACGATCATTCGAAACTGCACCAGTATGCGCATGTTCAGGAAGCCGGACGAGCCAAGCGCGACGAGTTGACCAAGACGCTCAACGCGCTGCAGGCGAAACTGACCTATGACAGCACCTGTGTGATGCTCTACACCTCCGGCACGACCGGAAAGCCCAAGGGCGTTGTCCTGAGCAATCGTAATGTGATCGAGACGGCCAAATCATCCTCTGAATTCGATGATCTGCGCCAGACAGATGATATTCTGGCCTATCTGCCGATGGCGTGGGTGGGGGATTTCATTTTCTCGGTCGGTCAGGCGATGTGGACGGGTTTCTGCACCAACTGCCCGGAGAGCGCCGAAACCATGCACACGGACCTGCGCGAAATTGGCCCCACGTATTATTTCGCGCCGCCAAGGGTTTTCGAGACGCAGCTGACAAGCGTGATGATCCGGATGGAGGACGCGAGCCGTTTCAAAAGATGGCTGTTCGATACGTTCATGGCGCACGCGCGCAAGGTCGGTCCGGCGATTCTGGACGGTGAGCCGGTGAGCCAGTGGGATCGGTTCAAGTATAAGATCGGCGAGTTTCTCATCTACGGACCGCTCAAGAACACACTGGGCTTCAGTCGCATCCGGGTTGGATATACCGCAGGTGAAGCGATTGGGCCGGAAATCTTCGATTTCTACCGCTCTTTGGGGATCAACCTCAAACAGCTGTACGGGCAGACCGAGGCAACCGTCTTTATCACCGCGCAGCCGGATGGCGAGGTGCGCAGCGACACGGTCGGGGTATGTTGCCCGGGCGTGGAGCTGAAGATCGCGGAGAATGGCGAGGTGTTTTACCGCTCACCCGGTGTTTTCGTTGAGTATTACAAGAACGCCGAAAGCACGGCGGATACCAAGGATGCGGAAGGCTGGGTGGCCACCGGAGATGCCGGTTTCATCGAGGAAAACACCGGGCATCTGCGGATCATCGACCGGGCCAAGGATGTGGGGCAAATGGCCGACGGGTCGCTTTTTGCGCCGAAGTACGTGGAGAACAAGCTCAAGTTCTTCCCCAATATTCTGGAGGCGGTGGTTTTCGGGAACGGGCGGGATGAGTGCACGGCCTTTATCAACATCGACCTGACGGCGGTGGGCAACTGGGCGGAGCGGAATAACATCGGCTACGCGTCTTATCAGGAACTGGCGCGGCACAGCCAAGTGATGGAGACAATCCAGGCGCACGTGGAGGAGGTCAACCGGTCGGTCGCGCAGGACGAGATGCTGTCAGGCTGCCAGGTCCATCGCTTCGTGGTGCTGCATAAGGAACTGGACGCCGATGACGGCGAACTCACGCGGACGCGCAAGGTGCGACGCCGGATCATCGAGGAGAAATTCGCCGACATCATCGCAGCTCTTTACGATGGGTCGACGGAGGTCAGCACGGTGACGGAAGTGACCTATGAAGACGGCCGCAAGGGATCGATTTCAGCAACGCTGGAAGTGCGGTCGGCGGCGGTTCAGGCGGTCGCTACCAAGATGGCGGCGGAATGATGGGACGACGCTCGGCTGCGCCATCGCCCCACCCACCATCCCGCAGGGCGCCCTGGAATATGGAGCACCTAATACTCGCCCGACGGTCCGTTATAGGTGGCACTGACGGCCCGGCTGATGTGAAATCGCGTCGAAAATCCGCACAGGATGGTTTCGATGTCGCGGATGGCTTCGGCGCGGCTGAGACCTTTGCGCTTGCGTTTTGCGGCCATCGACATGAGGCAGTTACGTTCCCAATCTTTGCGCATTGTGACGTTCCCTCTTGCTGCTCCTTCGACAACCTTAAGTCGAAATTGGTTAATATTTCGCGGACCCTTGGAACGATGGGGGCACAACATGCTTGATCAGGGCGACGGATATATCACCGAGGACGGCCGTAAAATCGGCGGCGTCGTGATGGAGATGCGCAATATTACCCTGCGATTCGGGGGGGTTGAGGCGATCAAGGATATCTCCTTTGACATCCGCGAGGGGGAGATCCGGGCGATCATCGGGCCGAATGGGGCGGGCAAATCGTCGATGCTCAATGTCATCTCGGGGTTCTACGTGCCGCAGGAGGGGCAGGTGTTTTACAAGGGCGCGCCGCGCCCGCCGATGAAGCCCTATCAGGTGGCGCAGCAGGGGATTGCGCGGACGTTTCAGAACATTGCCTTGTTCGAAGGGATGAGCGTGCTCGACAATGTGATGACCGGGCGGCTGACCCATATGAAGACGGGGCTGTTTTCCCAGGCGCTCTGGGTCGGGAAATCCGAAAAGGAAGAAACCGAGAATCGGGAAGTTGCTGAAAAGATTATCGATTTTCTTGAGATCCAAGCGATCCGCAAGACACCGGTATCGCGCCTGCCTTACGGGTTGAAAAAGCGCGTGGAACTGGCGCGGGCGCTGGCGGCGGAGCCGTCGCTTCTGCTGCTCGACGAGCCGATGGCGGGCATGAACGTGGAGGAGAAGGAGGACATGAGCCGCTTTATCCTCGACGTGAACGACGAGTTCGGCACCACCATTGCGCTGATTGAGCATGACATGGGCGTGGTGATGGACCTGAGCGACCGGGTCGTGGTGATGGATTACGGCAAGAAGATCGGCGATGGCACACCCGCCGAGGTGCGCGGAAATCAGGCGGTGATCGACGCCTATCTGGGGGTCGCGCATGACTGATCGCCTGACCCGCGAAATGCCGGGAATACGCGGTATGACATCTGTGCACCGCCTGTGCACAGGCCGTACACCGCCCGGAGATGTTATCCCGTCACCGACCAGCCGGTCCTGCTTTGGCAGCGTGGCGGTTGCACGCGGGTGCGGTGCGCTCATTCTTGCGTTGCTTCTGACTGCAGGCGCGGCGCATGCCGATGCCTGGCGGACGTTTCAGACACGCTGTCTCGATGCTTTTGAAGCTTTCTCTCCGGCCGTCGTTGTCGATCTGCCGCGGATCACGCATGCGCAATTGCCCGCGGCGTATTCGCAAGAGGCCTCGGCATATGGCCCGACGGGGGCGGGTGATGTGGTTATTCTGGACCCGGCGCCCCTGGCCCCGGGTGACCGGTTGTGTGCCGTCGCAGGCAAGATCGAAGACCGGGATGAGATTGCCGCATGGATTGTCGAACAGATACGCATGGATCGATACGAGATGGCGCGGCGCGGCGCGGCAACTGTCCTGTTGAGCCTTGAGTGGATCGAACCGCGGTTGCAGGTGACGCTTGTGCTGGAAGGCCTGCGTGCGGGCTCTTATTCCGTGCTGGAGACGTACCGTGAGAGCTGAACCGCGACATGCCTTCGCGCCGGAGAGTATCGGCGCGGACCGGGACGGGACGCCGGCCTTTTATGCAGCCCCAACATACGGTCACGAACCTTCTCTTTCTGTTACATTTTTTGAACAAATGGTTAACCGCTCGCCGATGGGTTGTATGCTAATGACGATGGCGGAGGCATGAGCATGCTTTGTCTGCCAGTGGCCCTGCCTCTTTCATCACACCGGTCCATGAAGGCCGGAGTAATAGTGCAGACGGATAGTGTATACCGTTTGGAGGGTACATATGAGTAAGTGGCTGTATCTGGGCGCATGCGCCCTTGGAAGTGCCTTGTTCACTGGCGCGCAGGCCGAGGCGGCACCGCAGTTCTGCGGAGAACCGACCCCGGCGATGGCAGAGACCTGCGCCGTCTATCAAACCTACTGCGCAGCTTATCTGGACGATCCGGCCTCGCTGGATCGCTCGACCTTGCGCGAAATTCCCAGCGGCGCGCGGGCGCGGTTCGCGGCCAGCGAGCTGACGCAGGTGACGCTGGGCTACCGCACCACGGCGAACCCGCAGGTGGCGGTGGTCTACGGGGATGAATACCCGTCGTGCGAGCTATTGATGACGGGAATGCAGTTCTCGGACCTGCTGATCGCCTATCGCGACTGGCGCGAGGGAGAAGGGGCGCAGTTCGCCGCCACCGCCCCGTTCGAGCCGGTCTCGAAACGCGAGATGCCGCGCGCTTATGCGGCGGTGTTCCTTGCCGCCCCCCGGGAAGACGGGCGGGTGACCGAGATCACCCTGAACTGGAACCTGAGCGAGGCGGGTCTGACCCGGCTTAAAGTCTCATATCAGCCGGAGCGCGAACACACGCGGCTTCTGCTGGGGCAAGGAGCAAACTGATGCCGGAACAGCTGGCCTTTACCATCGAGGTGTTTCTCAACGGGCTGATGGCGGGGGTGCTCTATGCGCTGGTCGCCCTCGGGTTCGTCCTGATCTACAAGGCCAGCGGCATCTTCAACTTTGCGCAGGGGGTCATGGCGCTGTTCGCGGCCATGACCCTTTACGGGATCATGAACGGGCAGGTCCCCTTTGCGCATCTGATCAATGCGATCTTCGGCACGGAGATCCACTATTTCGGCTGGAACGTGCCCGCGCTTGCGGCGATCCTGCTGACCATTGCGGTGATGATCCTGCTGGCCTGGATGGTGCAGCGGTTCATCTTCAGGTACCTCGTCGGGCAGGAGCCGATCATTCTTTTCATGGCCACCATCGGGCTTGCCTATTTCCTTGAAGGGGTCGGCGATCTGATGTGGGGCTCCGACATCAAGACGCTGGATGTGGGCCTGCCGCAGGGGATCAACGAAACGATCGATGAGGTGACCTTCGGCTGGTTCGGCTATGGCTTCTTCATCGACAACCTCGACATCGTGGCGAGCGTCGTCGCGATCATTCTGGTGGCAGCGCTGGTGATGTTCGCGCAATACACAAAGCAGGGCCGCGCGATGCGGGCGGTAGCGGACGACCATCAGGCGGCGCTGTCGGTGGGCGTGTCGCTGAATTTCATCTGGATACTGGTGTGGTCGCTGGCGGGGTTCGTCGCCCTTGTGGCGGGCATCATGTGGGGCGCAAAGTCGGGCGTGCAGTTCTCGCTGTCTCTGATCGCGCTGAAGGCGCTGCCGGTGCTGATGCTGGGCGGCTTCACCTCGATCCCCGGCGCGATTGTCGGCGGGTTGATCATCGGGGTGGGCGAGAAGCTTTTCGAGTTCCTGATCGGCGCGCCCTATCTCGGCGGTGCGACCGAGAACTGGTTTGCCTATATGCTGGCGCTGCTGTTTCTGGTGTTCCGGCCGCAGGGTCTTTTCGGGGAGAAGATCATTGAACGGGTGTGACGGCTGCCTTGCAACCCCTCCGGAGGAGGTTCTGAGCCTCGCTGAGGGTGGCGCACCGAATGCGCGGCATTATTCCTCCAGCGAGCGGAACAGCGCGACGGTGAGGGCGGCGAGGATCGTGACGCCCAGCGTCAGCGCGAGGTTCATGTCACCGAAAACCAGCATCGCGAAGCAAAGGCACAGGCCGATCACGCCAAGGCAGATAACGATGCCGAGACCCCATGTCATGGAGCCGGAAAGCTCCGTCTCGGGGGGCGGCGCAGGGCTGCCCGTTGCGACGAAGTCGGTGTCAACGACATCGACGCTTTCGATCAGCAACGCGCGCTGCGCTGTGTATTCCACGTCCGTAATCTCGCCGCGCGCCAGACGGGTGTCGAGCTCGCGCAGATCCTTCAGGATGGCTGTCATGTCTTCCGCTCCTGCCCCCGCGAACGGTTTTGCCGGGGGAAATGGGGCGAAATTGGGAAAATCCGTGAAAGATTGTGAAATGGTTAACGGTGACAAGGGTCGGCGCCCTGCACCTCAAGGACCCGGAGGGCGCGCATGACAATGGCGGAGCCGATGCGTCTGACGTGCCACTGTGGCGCCAACGAACTGAAGGTGGTTCTGGCCGAGGGCCTGGAGTCGGCCCGCCGGTGCGATTGCTCTTTCTGCAGGCGGCGTGGCGCCATGAACGTCTCCGTGCGGGACGGGGATCTCAGGATCATCCGTGGCGCGGCGCTTGCCTTGTACCAGTTTGGCCCGCGACGGGCCGAGCATTACTTTTGCAGCATCTGCGGCTGCTACACCCACCACAGGCGCAGCTCGGACACGTCGGACTTCGGCGTAAACGTGGGCGGTCTTGAGGGGATCAACCCTCGCGACATTGACCCGGTGCCGTGGCTGGACGGTGTGAACTACAACCCAGAAAATCAGGGGACCCCCTAATGTTCTATCGTGAAGCCGGTGATTTCAGCACCACCTACCCCGAAGACAGCCAGACGTTCCCGATCAAGTTCGACCGGTGGCGCTATTACGTGGTGCTCTTCGTTGCTGTTTTTGTCATTCCGTTCCTGATCAATGACTACTGGGTCAATTCGATCTTCATGCCGTTCCTGATCTATGCAATTGCGGCGATCGGGCTGAACATTCTGGTGGGCTATTGCGGGCAGGTGTCCTTAGGCACCGGCGGGTTCATGGCCGTGGGGGCCTATGCCTGTTACAAGCTGATGACGGGTTTTCCCGAGGTCAGCATGTTCATCCACGTGCTGCTGGCCGGGGCGATCACGGCAGCGGTGGGTGTGCTGTTCGGCCTGCCGTCCTTGCGGATCAAGGGATTCTATCTGGCCGTGGCGACGCTGGCGGCACAGTTCTTTCTGGTCTGGCTCTTTAACCGGGTATCATGGTTCTACAATTACTCGGCCTCCGGGCAGATCAACGCGCCGGAACGCGATACCTTTGGCATCCTGATCACCGGGCCGAATACCGAAGCCTGGGCCACCTATCTGTTCTGCCTGATCTTCACGATTTTCTCGGCCGTGGTCGCGCGTAACCTGACACGCGGGTCGGTGGGGCGGCAGTGGATGGCGATCAGGGATATGGACATCGCGGCTGAAATCATCGGGGTGAACCCGCTTAAGGCCAAACTGACCGCCTTTGCGGTGTCGTCCTTCTTCGTCGGCATCTCGGGGGCGTTGTTCTTCGCCATCTATCTGGGGGCTGTCGAAGTCGGCGAGGCCTTTGGCATCACCAAGTCGTTCCTCGTGCTCTTCATGATCATCATCGGCGGTCTTGGCTCTATTTTCGGCTCCTTTGCAGGGGCGGCCTTTCTGGTGCTGTTGCCGGTGCTGCTGAAGATCATCGGCGTCGATTGGCTGGGCTGGCCCACGGACATCGTGGCGCACCTGAACCTTGTCATCGTCGGCGGGCTGATCGTGGTGTTCCTGATCGCGGAACCGCACGGGCTCGCTCAGCTGTGGCGCGTCGCCAAGGAGAAACTGAGATTGTGGCCATTCCCGCATTAGGGCGGCCACAGAAAAACGGCGGGCAAACCCGCCCGACAGACCCCGGGGTAACCGGGACATCGGACAAAAACCAAGGGAGGTAACACCGATGAAGTATAAACTGGGAACAATGGCCGTGGCCGGCCTGATGGCGGCAAGCCCCGTGATGGCGGATCTTGTCTTTCCATCGCTGAGCTACCGCACCGGACCTTATGCGGCGGGCGGTATTCCGTTTGCCGATGGCTATGCGGATTATTTCACGCTGCTGAACGAGCGTGACGGCGGCATCGGCGGGGTCATGACCCGCGTGCTGGAATGCGAAACCGGCTACAACACCGAAAAGGGTGTGGAATGCTACGAGAGCACCAAGGGTGAAGGCGCGCTTGTGTATCAGCCGCTCAGCACCGGGATCACCTACCAGCTGATCCCCAAGGCAACGGCGGATGACATCCCGATCCACTCCATGGGGTATGGCCGGACGTCTGCTGCAAACGGCGATGTCTTCAGCCATGTCTTCAACTATCCGGCCAACTACTGGAACGGGGCGTCGGCGGCGATCAACCATATTCTGGACATGAACGGCGGTGACATTTCGGGCAAGAAAATTGCACTGGTCTACCACAACTCCGCCTACGGCAAGGAGCCGATCCGGACGCTGGAGAAACTCTCCGAAAAGCACGGGTTCGAGCTGAGCCTGCTGGCGGTCGATCACCCCGGTCAGGAGCAGAAATCGCAGTGGTTGCAGATCCGCCGTGAAAAGCCGGACAACGTGATCATGTACGGCTGGGGCGTGATGAACCAGGTCGCCGTGCAGGAAGCCGCCAACATCCGGTTCCCGATGGAGAATTTCATCGGCATCTGGTGGTCAGGTGCGGAAATCGATGTGCAGCCCGCGGGTGACAAGGCCAACGGCTTCAAGGCGCTGGCGCTGACGGCGGTGGGCGATGATTTCCCGCTCTATGACGATTTGCAGAAATACGTTGTGGATACCGGCAAGGCCGCCGGTGCGGGCGATCAGCTTGGCACGGTGCCATACAACCGCGGAATCTACGCGGCGATGCTGGCCGCAGAAGCGGTGAAGACGGCGCAGGAAATCCACGGGGTCACCGATATCACGTCGGGCATGATGCGCGACGGGATGGAAGCGCTGGAAATCACCGAGGAAGTGATGGCGGCGGCGGGTCTGCCGGGCTTTGGTCCGTCGTTCTCCGTTTCCTGCGAGAACCATGGCGGTGAAGGCATGGTCGCGGTGACCCAGTGGGATGCCGGTGCGGGCGAATTCGTCAAGATCGCGGATTTCGCGCCCACGGACATGGATGTCATACAACCTCTGATCGAAGAGGATTCCGCAGCTTACAAAGCGGAAAACAACATCCCCTCCAACTGTAACTAAACGCATCGCCCCGGCGGTTTTTCCGCCGGGGCCCTACTGTGAACAACAAAGGTCACCGCCCCATGCTCGATGCCGCGAAGGAACAGGACACGAAGCCCGATACGGTGCTGGAGGTCAACAATATCGAGGTGATCTACAACCACGTGATCCTCGTGTTGAAGGGCGTCAGCCTGAACGTTCCCAAGGGCGGTATCACCGCGTTGCTGGGCGGGAACGGGGCGGGCAAGACGACCACCCTCAAGGCGATCTCGGGGCTGCTGGCCTCGGAGCGCGGCGAAGTGACGAAAGGGTCGATCCGCTACCGCGGTGAAGTTATTCAGCATCAGGACCCGGCAGAGACCGTGAAACGCGGGGTGGTGCAGGTGATGGAGGGGCGTCATTGTTTCGAACATCTGACGGTTGAGGAAAACCTGCTGACCGGTGCTTACACCCGCAAGGATGGCAAGGCCGCGATCCAGGCTGATCTGGAGCTGGTTTACGATTATTTTCCCCGTCTGAAAGAGCGCCGGAAATCACAGGCTGGCTACACCTCGGGGGGGGAACAGCAGATGTGCGCCATCGGGCGGGCGCTGATGTCCCGGCCCGAGACGATCCTGCTGGATGAGCCCTCCATGGGGCTGGCCCCGCAACTGGTGGAGCAGATTTTCGAGATCGTGAAATCGGTCAATGAAAACGAAGGCGTGACCTTTCTGTTGGCGGAACAGAACACCAACGTGGCGCTGCGCTTTGCGCATTACGGCTACATTCTGGAATCGGGCCGCGTGGTGATGGATGGCCCTGCCGCGGAGCTGCGCGAAAACCCTGACGTCAAGGAGTTCTATCTGGGCATGTCGGAAGAGGGGCGCAAGTCGTTCCGCGATGTGCGCAGCTACCGGCGCCGCAAACGCTGGCTGTCGTAAACCCTGAAACCTGGGAGAGACTTATGAGAAAGTTTGCACTTGCTGTCGCAGCCGCATCGATGACGGCCCCCGCCTTCGCCGAAGAGCTTGTGACGCGTGATATCCTGAGCGAAGAGCCTCTGAGCGGCGTGGAAGGCCGGGTTGTCATCGTCTCCAAGCTTACGCTGAAACCCGGTGGGCGCATCCCCCTGCACATACACCCCGGCGACGAACACGCGGTGATGATTGTCGGCGGTGCGGCCCTGATGCCCAATGGCAAGGAGGTGAGCTTGCCAGCCGGTACGCCAATGTTTTTCCCGGCCGGTCAGGTGCACGGGGGCGTGACCAATCAGGGAGACACCGATATCGAGATCGTCACGACGCATATCCTGCGTGCGGACCAACCCTTTCAAACACTGGCTGAGTGACCATGACCTCTCATTTTGACGATCTGGAGACCCGCAGTGCCGATGCGCGCGCAAGCGATCAGCTGGCCGCCCTCAAGGCCAATGTCGAACGTGTTGCCGCCGCGCCGGGCGCGTGCCGGATCGAGGCGGGGGCGGTCGGCGACCTCGGTGATTTGCAGCGCTTGCCGGTCCTGCGCAAGTCCGATCTGGCGGCATGGCAGGCCGACAAGCCGCCTTTCGGGGGCATCCCTGTGCGCAATGTGGCACATGTCTTCCAGTCGCCGGGGCCGATCTACGAACCCGGTGGGGTCAGTCACGACTGGTGGCGCATGGGCCGCTTTCTGCACGCCGCCGGGATCGGCCCGGGAGACGTCGTGCAAAACTGCTTTGGCTACCACCTGACGCCCGCCGGCATGATCTTTGAAAGCGGTGCCCGCGCGGTGGGGGCAACGGTCCTGCCCGCTGGCACCGGCCAGACGGAACTGCAGGTCCAGGCAGCCCAGGCGGTGGGGTCCACGGCCTACGCGGGCACACCGGACTACCTCAAGGTGCTGCTGGACAAAGCCGATGCGATGGGGGTTTCGCTTGGCATCCGCAAGGCGGTCGTGGGCGGTGGCGCCTTGTTTCCCGCTATGCGCCAGGCCTATGCGGATCGTGGCATTGCCTGCCTGCAATGCTACGCCACGGCCGATCTGGGAAACATCGCCTACGAATCGCCCGCGATGGAGGGTATGATTGTCGATGAAGGGGTCATCGTTGAAATCGTCACCCCCGGTACCGGCGATCCCGTCGCCCCCGGCGAAGTCGGCGAAGTCGTGGTGACCGCGCTGAACCCCGATTACCCGCTGATCCGGTTCGCGACGGGCGATCTGAGCGCCGTGCTGCCCGGCCAAAGCCCTTGCGGGCGCACCAATATGCGCATCAGGGGCTGGATGGGGCGGGCCGATCAGACAACCAAGATCAAGGGCATGTTCGTGCGGCCGGAACAGGTTGCGCGCCTCGTCGCGCGCCATGAGGAGATCGTCAAGGCACGGGTCATCGCGCGCCGGGAAGACGGGCGCGATGCGATGACGGTACAGGTCGAGGCCACGGGCGGGGCTGCGGCGGACTTCGCCGACAGCGTTGTGGCGACGCTGAAGCTGAAGGGCGCCGTGGAGGTGGTGTCACCGGGCAGCCTGCCGAAAGACGGTTTGGTGATCGAGGATCAGCGCGACTACGAAGTAACCTGAACCGCGCATCGGAACAGGGCTGGTAATTCTGACTAAAACCGTCGAAAAAGACCCTTATGTCCGATGTGCCGAGCCTGATGCCACAACCGCGTGCGAACCCAAAACGCCGACCCAGAGACGGATTGCGCGGTTTTGCGTTCCTCACCATGCTGGTTGCGGGCATCTGTCTGCTGCCGATGCTGGCGGTGGCGATTGCCGCCCTGAGCGGCGGTACGGAAACGATTTCCCACCTGATGGAAACGGTCTTGCCGCGCTATGCCGGTGCCACGCTGATGCTGGCGGTTCTGGTCTCGGTGGGGACCTTCGCCTTGGGTGTCGGGGCTGCCTGGCTGGTCACGATGACCCGCTTTCCCGGCGTGCGCTTTTTCGAGATCGCACTGGTGCTGCCTCTGGCCTTCCCGGCCTATGTGCTGGCCTATGCCTACACCCATGTTCTGGATCATCCCGGATTTGTCCAGAGCACTTTGCGCGATGTCACCGGATGGGGGCCGCGCGACTACTGGTTTCCCGAGATCCGGTCCCTTGGCGGCGCGGCGGCCATGCTGGTTCTCGTGCTTTACCCATATGTGTATCTCTTGGCGCGCGCGGCGTTTTTGCAGCAAAGCGCCACCACCTTCCTCGCCGCCCGCGCGCTCGGGGCCTCTGCCTGGGCCGCGTTTTTCAAGATCAGCCTGCCGCTGGCACGACCGGCGATTGCGGGCGGTGTTCTGCTGGCGGTGATGGAGACCATCGCGGACTTCGGTACCGTTGCCTATTTCGGGGTGCAGACCTTTGCCACCGGCATCTATACAAGCTGGTTCGCCCTCGCGGATCGCGCGGGCGCGGCGCAGCTTGCGCTCTGCCTGCTGAGCTTTGCCCTGTTTCTGGCGATGCTGGAGCGCGCGCAGCGTGGCCGGGCGCAGTATCATGACACCTCGCGGCGGCAGCAACGCATGGACCCCGCGCAGCTTGCCGGGGCCAAGGCGGCTTTGGCGGTTGTCCTGTGCGGGATTCCCGTGCTGTTCGGCGCGGTGCTGCCCGTCGTCGTGCTGTTGAACATGGGCATCGGGTCAGAGCAGAACCTGTTCAGCCCGCGCTACCTGGGGTTCATTCAAAACTCGGTCACCCTCGCCGCGACCGCTGCACTGGTCACGGTGATGGCGGCCATTCTGGTGGGTTTCTACCAAAGATCCCATCCCGGTCGCCGGTCGCAATCCGCCGCCTATATCGCCCGACTGGGGTACGCCGTTCCGGGTGGGGTCATCGCCGTGGGGCTGATGGTGCCCTTTGCGCTCTTTGACAATACGCTGGACGCTTGGATGCGCAGCACATTCGATATCTCTACCGGGTTGTTGGTGACCGGGTCGATCTGGCTTCTGGTGCTCGCCTACATGGTGCGCTTTCTTGCGGCCGCGATGGGGGCGTATGAGGGCGGTCAGGCAATGGTGCCGTCCAATATGGACGCCGCAGCGCGATCACTGGGGCAGAGCGCGATCGGCACCCTGCGCCGGGTGCATCTGCCGATTCTCGCCCCCAGCCTGCTGACCGCCCTGCTGATCGTCTTTGTCGACGTGATGAAAGAGTTGCCCGCGACGCTGATCATGCGTCCCTTCAACTACGACACGCTGGCGGTGCAGGCCTACCGCCTGGCCTCGGACGAACGGTTGGAGGGGGCGGCGGTGCCCAGTCTTGTGATTGTCGCAATCGGGCTTATGCCGGTGATCCTGATCTGCCGTCAGGTCGGGCGGCAGCGCTGACCCGCCCGGGGCGACCGGCCTGCATCATCCCGCCAGCGGGCGGTCAGGCGTCCTCGCCGATTTTGTCCTGCGTCATCGTGTCAAAATCGCTTGCGTCATGGCGCTCGTGCAGCTGCATCTCCGGCTCGCCAAAACTGCGATTGACCATGCGACCGCGCTGAACGGCAGGGCGCGCGTCTATCGCCTTGGCCCACCGCACGACATTCTTGTAGCTTTCGACATCGAGGAATTCCGCGGCGTCATAAAGCCGACCCAGCACAAGTTGCCCGTACCACGACCAGATGGCGATATCTGCGATGGTGTAATCGGTGCCCGCGATGAAATCACGCTCGGCCAATTGCCGGTCCAGCACGTCGAGCTGGCGCTTGGTTTCCATCGCGAAGCGGTTGATGGGGTATTCGAATTTCTCCGGCGCGTAGGCGTAAAAATGGCCGAAACCGCCGCCAAGATACGGGGCCGAGCCCATCTGCCAGAACAGCCACGACAGCGTTTCAGCCCGCGCGCCGGGGTCCGTGGGGAGGAACCTGCCGAATTTTTCCGCCAGATGCAGCAGGATGGCGCCGGATTCGAATACGCGTATCGGCGTATCACCGGAGCGGTCCACCAAGGCGGGGATTTTGGAGTTCGGGTTCACTTCGACAAAACCGCTGCCGAACTGATCGCCGTCGCCAATCCTGATGATCCAGGCGTCGTATTCCGCCTTCTCGATCCCCAGTGCCAGCAATTCCTCGAACAAGACCGTGACTTTGACCCCGTTTGGGGTCGCCAGCGAGTAAAGCTGGAACGGGTGTTTGCCGACGGGCAGGTCCTTGTCATGGGTCGCCCCGGCAACGGGTCGATTGATGTTGGCGAACTGGCCGCCGTTTTCGGCGTCCCACGTCCAGACTTTCGGCGGGGTATATTCGATCATCGGGCTCTCTCTTTTTAGTCACTATGACTATTGCACGTAAGTGATTGCCTTGACAGGGCAAGGCTCCGGTGCGGCCGGCCCGGTGCAACTTACCGTGATGCCACGGGGCGGCGCCTATCTGCGGTTGCAGCCTATCCGCTTTGCCGTTGACTGGTCGTGACAATTGGGTCATCGCCCCACGGGAAACAGGCGATCGGACCATCCGCCGATCGTGTTCGGAACCTTCGGAATGGATCGTTTGTGACACAGAGCATCAACACGCACGCCGAGGCCAATCTGACCGGCAGTATCTGGATGGTTGCGGCCATGGCGGCCTTTGCCGTTGAAGACGCCTTTATCAAGGCAGCCTCGGTGACGGTGCCGGTTGGACAGATCCTGATTATCTTCGGCTTGGGCGGCGCATGTCTCTTTGCCTGTCTTGCCCGCATCAGGAATGACCCTTTGTTTGTCGCGGAAGCGGTCTCGGGCACGATGCGCGTGCGGGCGGTGTTCGAAGTGATCGGACGGCTATTTTACGTGCTGGCGATTTCGCTGACCCCTCTTTCTGCCGCGACGGTCATCCTGCAGGCGACGCCGCTGGTGGTGGTGGCGGGTGCGGCAGTTGTGTTTGGCGAAAAGGTTGGCTGGCGCCGGTGGATGGCCGTCGTTGTCGGTCTGACAGGTGTCATGGTCATCGTTCAGCCGGGCACGGACAGCTTTTCGCTGCTGTCGGTATTGGCGGTCATCGGCATGATCGGCTTTGCGGGGCGCGATCTGGCCAGCCGGGCCGCGCCCGCGTCGCTGAACACCGCAGCCCTGGGATTTTACGGATTTCTGTCCGTTGTGGTCGCAGGTGTCTTGTTTTCTGCCTGGCAGGCCGTGCCATTTGTCACCCCCGGCAGAATGGCATCACTTTTTCTGGTGGCCTCGGTGGTGTCGGGCGTCGCGGCCTATGCCTGCCTGATGCGGGCAATGCGCACCGGAGAAGTATCTTCCGTCACCCCGTTCAGGTACACGCGGCTGCTGTTTGGCATTGCCATCGGCGTCGCCGTCTTTGGCGAGCGACTGGAATTCTCCATGCTGCTGGGGTCTGGCCTGATCGTGCTGTCGGGCCTTTTCATCCTCTGGCGCGGTCGGCAGGTGCCGTAACCGCCCGGGCAGGTATCGGCAGACACGCGGTGCCTTTCGTTTCAGCCGGTGCACCACAAAAAAAACCGCTCCCGAAGGAGCGGCTTTTCGTCAGAGTGCCTTGCGGGGTTCAGCCCTGGCGGGCTTTGAACCGGCGCTGCGTTTTGTTGATCACGTAAACGCGGCCTTTGCGACGCACAACACGGCAGTCGCGGTGCCGATTCTTGAGCGAGCGGAGCGAATTGCGAACCTTCATGGTCGGTCTCCTCATGTCGTGGCGCGGGCCAGCGCCGGGTTGCGGGCGATCCGGAATTTCCGAACCAGTTCAATAGGTGGTGGGCGATACTGGGATCGAACCAGTGACCCCTTCGATGTCAACGAAGTGCTCTACCGCTGAGCTAATCACCCCTATGTCACGCGGTTTTTCAGGCCCCAAATAAAAATGGGGCGCGAAGAGACGCGCCGGTAGCGGGGTCTTTAAAAGGAGTCGCGGTTAAGATCAAGGGCTTTTGGCTTTTGTATTTTTTGGTCTATGGTCTGTTGAAGAGGAACCGGTATGCCCAAGTCAGCTTTTGAAGTCATTTACCCGCAAAACAGCTCATCCTGCGTTGTTTTCGCATCACCGCACAGCGGGCGGGACTATCCGTTGGCGTTGCTGCGGGCAACGGAACTGGATGATCACGCGATCCGGTCTTCGGAAGATGCCTTTGTCGATCAGCTCTTTGAATGCGCCCCGCAATTCGGGGCGAGTTTTATCAAGGCGGGTGCCCCGCGGGCATTTGTTGACCTCAACCGCAGCAGTGATGAACTGGACCCCGCCCTGATCGATGGGGTGCGTCGCCGGGGGCACAACCCGCGGGTTTCATCGGGGCTGGGGGTCATCCCGCGCGTTGTTGCGAACGGCCGGGCGATCTACCGGGGCAAGATGAGCATGATCGAAGCCAAGCAGCGGCTGGACGATTATTGGCACCCCTACCACGGCATGTTGCAAAACCTGCTGGACCGGGCGCTGCATCACCATGGTCAGGCCGTGTTGATTGATTGCCACTCGATGCCGCATGAAGCACTGCAGGGGATCGCGCGATCAGGTGCCAAACGCCCGGAAATCGTTCTGGGGGACCGCTTTGGCGCGGCCGCCGCCGGGGATGTCGTGGACCGGGTCGAAGCGGCTTTTTCCGCGGCGGGATTCGTCGTCTCCCGCAATGCACCTTTCGCGGGCGCATATGTGACGCAGGCCTACGGGCGCCCGTCGCGTGGCCAGCATGCGGTTCAGGTGGAAATCGACCGGGCCATCTACATGGACGAAAAGCGCATCAAGCCGTCCAAGAATTTTGCGGATGTGCAGCGCACCTTGCAGGCGGTGATCGCCGATATTGCGCAGATCGGTCAGGAACGTATGCCGCTGGCTGCGGAATAGCGCTAGCGCAGCGCCCGCCCTTTCAGAATGGCATCCGGTCCGAAGCGTGCGCGGATCCTGTCGGTCGCGCGCTCGGCGTCGCTGCGCTGTTTTGCATTCTGGTCCAGCAGGTCGCCGGAACGGTCCGCCCCCTCCGCATCCACCAGATCGGATATCCCGCACCCCAGCAGCCGGTAAGGCCCCTGATCGCCGACCTGATTAAACAGCGCCCGTGCCGTGCGGTAGATCGTATCGGCCAGTTGCGTGGCATCACGCAGGCTGATCCGTCGTGACAGCGCAGAGTGATCCGAGCGCTTGAGCTTGAGGGTCACGACACGCCCGGCGATGTCCTTGGCCTTCGCACGGTCAGAGACCTTTTCCGCCATGCGCCACAGGTGTCCGTCCAGCAGGTCGGGGTCGTTGGTGTCTTCGTGAAAGGTTGTCTCGTTCGAGATGGATTTCATCGGCGCATGGGCGGAGACGCGACGGCGATCCTGGCCGCGCGCCAGATGCCACAGCCTGTCGCCCATGGTGCCGAAACGCGCGATCAGTTCGGTGCGCTCCCACCTGAGCAGATCGGAGAAGGTCCGGATACCCGCCTTGTCGAAAGCGGCCTGCGCGGCAGGGCCCACCCCCCAGATCATGCGCACCGGCTTGTCGCGCAGGAAGTCATCCGTTTCTGCCTTGCCGATCACGGAAAACCCGTGCGGCTTGTCCAGATCTGACGCGACCTTGGCCAGAAACTTGTTGTGAGACAGACCAATCGACCCGGTCAGCCCCAGTTCGGTGCGCATGCGCCGGATCAGCCGGGCCAGCATGACGGCGGGCGGGTGGCCATGCAATCGCGCGGTGCCGCTGAGATCCATGAAGGCTTCGTCCAGCGACAGGGGTTCGATATCGGGTGTCAGTTCCTCCATCATCGCCCGGATCGCCCGGGATGCCTCGACGTAGGCCTGCATGCGCGGTTTGATGATCACCGCGTCGGGACAGAGTTTCAGTGCCTGAAACATCGGCATGGCGGAGCGCACGCCGCGGATGCGGGCTACGTAACAGGCGGTCGAGACGACCCCGCGCCGCCCGCCGCCGATGATCACCGGTTTGCCCTCAAGGCCCGGATCGTCACGTTTTTCAACCGAGGCGTAGAAGGCGTCGCAGTCCATATGGGCAATCGACAGCGAGAAGAGTTCCTCATGCGCCACGATGCGCGGACTGCCGCAGGCGGGGCAACGGCGTGCGGCGTCAAATTCTGTCAGGCAATCGCGGCAAAGGGCGGGCATCTGCAAGCTTATCGGTTATCCTCGAGAGATGCGGCAACCATATGCGACCGAAGATCAAATGAACATGGAATTTGCGGGGGCAAAGCTGGCGCTGCTGGTCGGGTCCCGGATCATCACCCTGCTGCGCGACGACCGTCCGGATATTCCCTATCCCGGGTATTGGGATTTGCCGGGCGGAGGGCGCGAAGCCGGTGAGAGCCCGGTGGCCTGTGCGCTGCGGGAAACGTCGGAGGAATTGGGCGTCTTGCCGCGCGCGCAGGACATTCTGTGGGGGCGCCGCTTCACAGCCGGGCCAACGGCCAATTGGTTCTTTGTCGCCCGGATGGAGGACAGCATCGAAAAGTGCATTCGCCTGGGCGACGAGGGTCAGTGCTGGCAGATGATGGCGCAATCAGATTTCCTGGCCCATCCCGGGGTCATACCGCAGTTCCAGGAACGGTTGCGGATGTATCTGGAGGAGCAGGTCCCGGAAAAACCCCCCGCTGCATTAAGCGGGGGGAGGTAACGAACCTCAGGAAGACGCGGTTCGTTGGGGAGTATCACCTCACGTCAACTTACCACCTTAAGGCGAATGAGCCTACCTGCGAATGACCCGCGCCATCAACATCCTGTATTCTGTGCTTTCCGGGACACAGTTTGTTGAGGGGGCAGGCGTCTTCCGGGCCTCGGCAAGACTTGTGGGTAACTCGGCTTTTTGACGCAGTTTCAGTGGTTTGGATTGTGTGCCTGTGGGCTGTTGAGCTCGGCCAGAATAGCCTCTGCCGCGATCCGCGGAGACGGGGATTTCCACACCGGACGCCCCACGACGATGTGGTCCGCGCCATTGGCGATGGCCCTGGCTGGCGTGGCGACTCGTTTCTGATCGCCCAGATCGGCGCCAGCGGGGCGCACCCCGGGGGTGACGATCAGGCGGTCTTCGGATTGCGGCAGCGCCCGGATCATCGCGGCTTCCTGCGGGGAGGCGATGACCCCATCGGCCCCTGCCTCGAAGGCGCAGGCTGCGCGGGCTTGCACAAGGTCTGAAACATCGCCTGCGCGGATCTGGCAGCTGTCGAGATCGGCCCGGTCCAGCGAGGTCAGAATGGTAACCGCGAGGATTTTCATCTCCGACCCGGCGGCGCCTTCCTTGGCCGCGCGCACCACATGCGGGTCGCCGTGAACGGTCAGGAAATCGAGCTCGAACTGGGCAAGACCGCGCACTGCCGCCTCGATGGTCGCGCCGATGTCAAAGAGCTTCATGTCGAGAAAGATGCGTTTGCCGTGTTCCTGTTTGAGCTCATTGGCCAGCGCCAGCCCGCCCCCCGTCAGCATGCCGAGACCTATTTTGTAAAAGCCGACCGCATCGCCCAGAGTTTCGGCCAGTTGGTGGCCTGCCAGCGCATTGGGCACATCCAGCGCCACGATCAGTCTGTCATCACTCATATTCATGCTCCCTTGGATGTCGGGTCTCCTTAGGCGGATGCCGGACGCATGTCTATGAGCAGGACAAAAAGACCAAAAAAAGACCCGGAAGACATGCCGAGGACATGCTCCGGGTCAAGTGGTCGTCATTGGCCGTGAAACAGGCCTGATCTTACCCTCGATGCAAACGACCTTCGGGCAAACCAGGCCCCTTTCGTTACGGCCTGCCATACCCCCCGAACTGACGTCTCTTAGTGGTGTGGGCGGTACGACTGGAACTGGCAGAACAAGCCAAATCGTTATGTACTATCAGTGAAACGGAGCGTCGGAAGTGGAATAAGCTGCGTGTCTGGTAAAACAATAGGCATTGGCCTGCTGCGGGTAACGGGGAAACACCACCGCAGCTTCCCATGAGAAATCCGATTGATCTGGATCAGCGATTGTTAATCCGTCCTGGTTTATTCTGACTTTGGGTGGTGCAGGTGCCGCAGCCTCTTGAAGCGGTCCCGGAGACCCCCCAGATAACACGCAAGGTCCTATCCGCTGACGCGCCGCCAAGCCGGGCGCAGCACCCGGGACGCTTTAGAAAAGGAGAAATACCATGGACTTGAGCAAGTTCACGGAGCGGTCGCGCGGGTTCATTCAAGCCGCCCAGACCATCGCGACACGGGACAGCCATCAGCGACTGGCGCCCGAACATATCCTCAAGGCATTGATGGATGACGATCAGGGGTTGGCCAGCAACCTGATTTCGGCGGCTGGCGGACAACCTGCGCAGGTGGTGCAGGCGGTTGAGCTGGCGCTGTCGAAAATGCCGAAAGTCAGCGGCGATGCGGCACAGATCTACCTCGATAACGCGACGCAGAAGGTTCTGGCAGAGGCCGAGGCGCTGGCCAAGAAAGCCGGCGACAGTTTTGTCCCGGTAGAGCGCGTTCTGATGGCGCTTTGCATGGTGAAATCGGCCGCGAAATCCGCACTTGATGAAGGGGGCGTTACTGCCCAGGGGCTGAACGCGGCAATCAACGATATCCGCAAGGGCCGCACGGCTGACACTGCGAATGCGGAGGAAGGCTACGACGCGCTGAAGAAATACGCGATGGACCTCACCGAGCGGGCGGAAGCGGGCAAGATTGACCCGATCATCGGCCGGGACGAGGAAATCCGCCGCGCAATGCAGGTGCTGAGCCGCCGGACCAAGAACAACCCTGTTCTGATCGGTGAACCGGGCGTGGGTAAAACCGCCATTGCCGAAGGGCTGGCGTTGCGGATCGTCAACGGTGACGTGCCGGAGAGCCTGCGCAACAAGAAGCTGCTGGCGCTCGACATGGGCGCGCTTATTGCGGGGGCGAAGTACCGCGGTGAATTCGAAGAGCGGCTGAAGGCTGTTCTGACCGAAGTGACCGAAGCCGCCGGCGAGATCATCCTCTTTATCGATGAGATGCATACCCTTGTGGGGGCGGGCAAAGCCGACGGTGCGATGGATGCGGCAAACCTGATCAAGCCAGCGCTGGCCCGTGGTGAATTGCACTGTGTCGGGGCCACGACACTGGATGAATACCGCAAATACGTGGAAAAGGATGCCGCCCTCGCGCGGCGGTTCCAGCCGGTGATGGTTCTGGAACCGACCGTTGAGGACACCGTCAGCATTCTGCGCGGTATCAAGGAGAAGTACGAGTTGCACCATGGCGTGCGGATTTCGGACTCCGCGCTGGTTTCCGCGGCAACCCTCAGTCACCGCTATATCACCGACCGGTTCTTGCCGGACAAGGCCATCGACCTGATGGACGAGGCGGCAAGCCGGTTGCGGATGGAAGTGGACAGCAAGCCGGAAGAGCTCGATGCGCTGGACAGGTCGATCCTCCAGATGCAGATCGAAGCGGAAGCCCTGCGCGCCGAAGACGACGCGGCCAGCAAGGACCGTCTTGAGACGCTGGAAAAGGATCTGGCCGACCTTCAGGAGCGCAGCGATGAGTTGACGGCGCAATGGCAGGCCGAGCGCGACAAGCTGTCGAGTGCCCGGGATCTCAAGGAACAGTTGGACCATGCGCGTGCCGAGCTTGAAATCGCCAAACGCGAAGGCAATCTGGCCAAGGCGGGGGAGCTGTCTTACGGCGTGATCCCGCAGCTGGAAAAGCAGCTGGGTGAAGCGGAAGGGCGGGACGAAAGTGACGTCCTTGTCGAAGAAGCGGTGCGCCCGGAGCAGATCGCCAGTGTCGTGGAACGCTGGACAGGCATTCCGGCGGGCAAGATGCTGGAAGGCGAGCGTGACAAGCTGTTGCGGATGGAAGACCAGCTGCATAAGCGTGTCATCGGTCAGGAAACCGCGGTGCGGGCTGTCGCCAATGCGGTGCGGCGCGCGCGGGCCGGGCTGAACGACGAAAACCGCCCGCTGGGCTCGTTTCTCTTTCTCGGGCCAACCGGCGTGGGCAAAACCGAGCTGACCAAGGCCGTGGCCGAGTTCCTGTTTGACGACGAACACGCGATGGTGCGCATCGACATGTCGGAATACATGGAGAAACACTCGGTGGCCCGCCTGATCGGCGCACCTCCGGGCTATGTCGGGTACGACGAGGGCGGGGCGCTGACCGAGGCCGTGCGACGCAGGCCTTATCAGGTGGTTCTGTTCGACGAGGTCGAGAAGGCGCACCCGGATGTGTTCAACGTGCTGTTGCAGGTGCTCGACGATGGTGTGCTGACCGATGGTCAGGGCCGTACAGTGGACTTCAAGCAGACGCTGATCGTCCTGACGTCGAACCTTGGAGCACAGGCGCTGAGCCAACTGCCTGACGGGGCAGATGCTTCGGACGCCAAGCGCGATGTGATGGATGCGGTACGGGCGCACTTCCGGCCGGAATTCCTCAACCGTCTGGATGAGACCATCATCTTCGACCGGCTGGGCCGTGAGGACATGGACGGGATTGTCGACATCCAGATGGCACGCCTGCTCAAACGGCTGGCGGCGCGCAAGATCGCGCTGGACCTGACCAAGGATGCCCGCAAGTGGCTGGCCGACGAAGGCTATGATCCGGTCTTCGGTGCGCGTCCGCTCAAGCGGGTGATCCAGCGGGCCCTGCAGGACCCGCTGGCGGAAATGCTGCTGGCAGGCGACGTCAAGGATGGCGATACGCTGAGCATCTCGTCGGGTCCCGAAGGACTGCTTATCGGCGACAGGGTGTCGGCCACGAACCGGCCAAAACCCGACGATGCAGTCGTGCATTGACGCGGTCCTGGTTATAACGTCAGAAAGGCCGGGCATATGACCCGGCCTTTTTCATGATACTCCCCCCCGATCTGGTGATTTTCGACTGTGACGGCGTTCTGGTGGACAGCGAACCGCTGACAAACGTGGTGATCCGGGACAACCTGCTGCGTCACGGGCTGGACATCTCACTTGACCGTATCGTCGATCTGTTCGTGGGCGGCACCATGTCCGGTGTCATGACAACGGCGCGCGGCATGGGGGCCGATCTGCCCGGCGACTGGCTGGACAGTATATACAGTGACATCTTTGAGGTACTGGCCGCGAAGGTCGAGCCGGTTCCCGGGGCCGCCGCGGTTCTGGACGTCCTGGACGTGGCAGGCATTCCCTATGCGGTCGGGTCAAACGGGCCGCACCGGAAAATGGAGATCACTCTGGGGCGCACCGGCTTGCTGGAGCGATTGCGGGGGCGCGTTTATTCGCGCGAGGATGTGATCAATCCCAAACCCGCGCCGGACGTGTACCTCAAGGCGGCGAGCGTTGCGGGCATCAGCCCTCATCGGTGCGTGGTCATAGAAGACAGTGCAAGCGGCGCCCGCGCCGGCCGGGCCGCGGGAATGTATTGCATGGGCTATGTCGCCGTGAGTGATCCGGACCGGCTGGCGCCGATCTGCGACGTGCTGTTTGCGTCGATGCATGACGTCCCGACATTGCTTGGTCTGTGAGCCGGCACGGAAACGTTACAGTCTCCTGTCTCATTCGTGACTCGAATTGGTTTGGCGCTGTGCCCACTTCTGCCTACATCATACGCATCGCGATTGTTCAGGAGTAAGTGATGGCATATCGGTGGACCAACAGGCTGTCCCGGGCAGATGTAACACCCGAGGCACTGTTCATGAACCGCCGTCAGGTGATGGCAGCGGCAGTCGCCGGTGTCGGGCTGGCCGGGATCGGTGCACGGGCGACTGCCGACGAGGCGCTGGAGCCGAACGCGTGGGAAGACATCACGCAGTACAACAACTTTTATGAGTTCGGAACCGGCAAGGGTGATCCCGTTGCCTATGCGGACGCGCTGACAACGGACCCCTGGACCGTCACGATCGACGGGATGGTCGATACCCCCGGCGATTATTCCTTCAGGGACATTATGGCCGAGATGACCATCGAAGAACGCATTTACCGTCTGCGCTGTGTCGAGGCGTGGTCGATGGTTGTGCCGTGGAACGGGTTTGAGCTGGCGGATCTGCTGGCGATGGCCGGTGTGAAACCGGACGCCAGATATGTCCGGTTTGAAACGCTCTACCGGCCTGAAGAAATGCGCGGACAGAAATACCGCACGATCGAATGGCCCTATGTCGAAGGCCTGCGCCTTGACGAGGCGCTGCACCCGCTGACGATCATGGCGACCGGCATCTACGGCAAGACCATTCCCAATCAGAACGGCGCGCCGATGCGTCTGGTTGTGCCGTGGAAATACGGGTTCAAATCCATCAAGTCCATTGTGCGCATTACCTTGACGGATCAGGAACCGCTGAACACGTGGCAACAGATTCTGCCAAATGAATACGGCTTCTATGCGAATGTGAACCCAACGGTGGATCATCCGCGCTGGTCTCAGGCGACGGAACGCAAGATCGGCGGCGGGCTGTTTTCCAAACGCGTGCCGACGCTGATGTTCAACGGCTACGAAGAAGACGTGGCCAGCCTGTACGAAGGCATGGACCTGCGGAAGTTCTATTAAGCCGTTTGTGCTAGGGTATGTGGATGTCAGTCGTTGACCAGATCAACAGGTTTGCGCGCCGGGTGCCGTCCTGGGCGCTCTATATACTGTATCTCCTGCCCGTGCCTTACCTGCTTTATCTGGCGCAGACCGGCGGGCTGGGGCGAGAGCCGATCAAAGCCCTCGAACATGAGCTGGGCGAGATTGCGCTGCAGCTTCTGATCATCAGCCTCACGATCACACCATTGCGCCGGTACCTCGGGCTGAACCTGCTGAAGTTCCGGCGTGCCTTCGGATTGCTCGCCTTTATCTATGTCACGCTTCACCTTCTGGTCTGGCTGGTGCTGGATGTCGGCATTCCCAGCCAGATTTGGGCGGATATTGTCAAGCGGCCCTACATCACCATCGGGATGGGTGCCTTTGTGCTGCTGCTGCCGCTGGCAGTCACGTCGAACAATTACGCGGTCCGCAGGCTGGGCGCCGGTTGGCGCAAGCTTCATCGGCTGGCCTACGTTGTGGTGATCCTCGGCGGAGTACATTACATCATGCTCACCAAGACATGGGCGCTGGAGCCAATGGTTTACATGGCCGTGATTCTGGGCCTGCTGCTGCTGCGGCTGCCAAAAGCGCGCAGCAAACAGGCCGCCTGACGACCTGCGGCGAGACCTGCACCCCGGCAGAACAGCCGCGAACGGTGGAATCGGCGCGAGTCACCCCACGCGGCCGATTCATTTTTGACCATTTGGACGAATCCTTTGCTGCGACGCGGATGAACCGGCCCCGATTCATCTGATTCAGGCCCCGAGTCGGCCCTGATTTGCCAAAAGACTCGGGGAGTCTTGGGGGTAGAGTTGTGGATAACGCAATATATAGGGTTTTGGGGCAAAGCCCTGACCCTCGGTAAACGTAATTTTCATGCTGAAAAGCCCTGATACGGGAAATTTTCTGCAAGCAAATAGCTGTTTTTAAAGGGAAAAGCAGAAACATGTAAAAAAAATGACGTTTTCCAAAAAAAGGGGTTGCGGGTACCCCGTACTAACCGTAGAACCCCCCTCACCGGCGGCGCAGAGATGCACCAACGGGGCGCCAGACGGGCGGGACAGACCGGAAACGGAACGGACCGAAACGAGACGCAAGACTAAAAAACCAGAGGTAAACGAGGCGGGGCGCGCCAAAGAAGTTAGGGCGCACACTGTCACTTTTGTCTCTACGCTCTTTGAAATTGATGAATATCTGAAGAGATATGTGGGCGGTTTGGTTCATTCGATGGATCAACGTCTGTATATCGCGCTCTTAGGCTTCGGCCGATGATGGAGTGTCAGCTTCACTGTTTGGACGGCTTTCCGGTTACTTTGGTAACCTGAAGCACAACAAACAGAGACTGTTCTGCACCTTACAGTAATGGGTGTAGAACGATGTGCAGAGGTTCGAACGTCAAGGATAAGCATGCAAATGCTTTTCAACTTGAGAGTTTGATCCTGGCTCAGAACGAACGCTGGCGGCAGGCCTAACACATGCAAGTCGAGCGCACCTTCGGGTGAGCGGCGGACGGGTTAGTAACGCGTGGGAATATACCCTTCTCTACGG
>NZ_JAHXDN010000001.1:0-285000 GCF_019375555.1 Roseobacter insulae | reverse complement strand
TACCGTGAGGGAAAGGTGAAAAGCACCCCGACGAGGGGAGTGAAACAGTACCTGAAACCGAACGCCTACAATCAGTCGGAGCTTGACTGGAGTTCAATTTGGATGTCATTGGAAGCCTATGAAATACATAGCTTCCATACTGACCTTCACCCTAACCACATCAGCCGCAATCGCTGACGAATACGTCATCGGTCTGGGCTATGACGATGTGTTAGACCAAACAGACACACAGGCCGCAGCCCTGGTGCTCGAATATCACGCTGATCCGTTCTTTGCGGGTCGCGCAGCGTCATATTCGCTCGCTGGTGCAGGCCAGATCGACGGCGACGGAGACGTTTTTGTCGGTGTGGGTGTTTATGCCTTGTGGTCATTGGGAGAGGGGCCGTGGTTTGTAGAAGGCAGTTTCATGCCCGGCTACTATGATCAGGGCAGTGGTGGCAGCCCATTGGGTGGCAATCTGCAATTCAGAACGTTGCTGGGCGTTGGCTATACGCTGACGGACAGCAGTCGGATCTCACTTGCGATTGACCACAAATCCAACGCAGACATCGAGGACACCAACCCCGGCAGCGAGACGCTGGTGGTGCGGTATACCTTCGGTTTCTGATATCCAAATTGATCTCCAGTCTTGTGACGGCGTACCTTTTGTATAATGGGTCATCGACTTGGTCTCACGAGCAAGCTTAAGCCGTTAGGTGTAGGCGCAGCGAAAGCGAGTCTTAATAGGGCGTCGAGTTCGTGGGATCAGACCCGAAACCGAGTGATCTAGGCATGGCCAGGTTGAAGGTAAGGTAACACTTACTGGAGGACCGAACCCACATCCGTTGAAAAGGATCGGGATGAGCTGTGCCTAGGGGTGAAAGGCCAATCAAACTCGGAGATAGCTGGTTCTCTGCGAAATCTATTTAGGTAGAGCGTCATCCGAATACCCTCGGGGGTAGAGCACTGGATGGGTAATGGGGCCCCACAGGCTTACTGATCCTAACCAAACTCCGAATACCGAGGAGTACTAGATGGCAGACACACGGCGAATGCTAACGTCCGTCGTGGAGAGGGAAACAACCCTGACCTACAGCTAAGGCCCCTAATTCATGGCTAAGTGGGAAAGCAGGTGAGACGACCAAAACAACCAGGAGGTTGGCTTAGAAGCAGCCATCCTTTAAAGATAGCGTAACAGCTCACTGGTCTAAATAAGTTGTCTTGCGGCGAAGATGTAACGGGGCTCAAGCCATGAGCCGAAGCTTAGGATGCATTTATTGCATGGTAGCAGAGCGTAGTGTGACATAATTCCATGTGTCCTTACCGGGTTCGCCCGGATTGGACACACGGAGTTTTCTGTGAAGCCGGCGCGTGAGCGATCCGGTGGAGAGATCACTAGTGAGAATGATGACATGAGTAGCGACAAACAGTGTGAGAGACACTGTCGCCGAAAGTCCAAGGGTTCCTGCTTAAAGCTAATCTGAGCAGGGTAAGCCGACCCCTAAGGCGAGGCCGAAAGGCGTAGTCGATGGGAACCAGGTTAATATTCCTGGGCCAGATGGAAGTGACGGATCTCGGAGGTAGTTCATCCTTATTGGATTGAATGGGCTGCTGAGAGGTTCCTGGAAATAGCTCCATCGCTAGATCGTACCCTAAACCGACACAGGTGGACTGGTAGAGAATACCAAGGCGCTTGAGAGAACTATGTTGAAGGAACTCGGCAAAATACCTCCGTAAGTTCGCGAGAAGGAGGCCCAGTTTCTACGCAAGTATTGGCTGGGGGCACAAACCAGGGGGTGGCGACTGTTTATTAAAAACACAGGGCTCTGCGAAGTCGCAAGACGACGTATAGGGTCTGACGCCTGCCCGGTGCCTGAAGGTTAAAAGGAGGGGTGAGAGCTCTGAATTGAAGCCCAGGTAAACGGCGGCCGTAACTATAACGGTCCTAAGGTAGCGAAATTCCTTGTCGGGTAAGTTCCGACCTGCACGAATGGCGTAACGACTTCCCCGCTGTCTCCAACATAGACTCAGCGAAATTGAATTACCTGTCAAGATGCAGGTTTCCCGCGGTTAGACGGAAAGACCCCGTGCACCTTTACTACAACTTCACACTGGCATTAGGCCGAACATGTGCAGGATAGGTGGTGGGCTTTGAAGCGTGAACGCCAGTTTGCGTGGAGCCTCCCTTGAGATACCACCCTTGTTCTGCTTGATGTCTAACCGCGGTCCGTTATCCGGATCCGGGACCCTGTGTGGTGGGTAGTTTGACTGGGGCGGTCGCCTCCTAAAGCGTAACGGAGGCGCGCGAAGGTTGGCTCAGAGCGGTCGGAAATCGCTCGTTGAGTGCAATGGCAGAAGCCAGCCTGACTGCGAGACTGACAAGTCGAGCAGAGTCGAAAGACGGCCATAGTGATCCGGTGGTCCCAAGTGGGAGGGCCATCGCTCAACGGATAAAAGGTACGCCGGGGATAACAGGCTGATACTGCCCAAGAGTCCATATCGACGGCAGTGTTTGGCACCTCGATGTCGGCTCATCTCATCCTGGGGCTGGAGCAGGTCCCAAGGGTACGGCTGTTCGCCGTTTAAAGAGGTACGTGAGCTGGGTTTAGAACGTCGTGAGACAGTTCGGTCCCTATCTTCCGTGGGTGTAGGATACTTGAGAGGAGTTGCCCCTAGTACGAGAGGACCGGGGTGAACGATCCACTGGTGGACCTGTTGTTGCGCCAGCAGCAGTGCAGGGTAGCTATGATCGGAAAGGATAACCGCTGAAGGCATCTAAGCGGGAAGCCCCCCTCAAAACAAGGTATCCCTGAGGGCCGAGGTAGACCACCTCGTCGATAGGCCAGAGATGTAAGCACAGCAATGTGTTCAGTTGACTGGTACTAATTGCCCGATAGGCTTGATTTGATCCAGTAGAAGAGAGATTTTACCAATGTGCTCAGGGAGCGCAGCGGTAGCACTTCGAACGATAATCAAAAGCATACACAGCACATTAGAGTGCTGACTTGGACAACAGAGGTTTTTCATGGTTTGGTGGTCATAGCGCGAGCAAAACACCCGGTCCCATCCCGAACCCGGCCGTTAAGTGCCGTAGCGCCGATGGTACTGCGTCTTAAGACGTGGGAGAGTAGGTCACCGCCAAACCTAGTAAAACCTCTGTTACCGTATCTCTCTTTCGATGATCTTCTGGCCTAAATTAGCGTTCCACGCGGTAGGCCGCACCAAGTGTCGCGGGATGGAGCAGCCCGGTAGCTCGTCAGGCTCATAACCTGAAGGTCGTAGGTTCAAATCCTACTCCCGCAACCAACTCAAATTGCGATTGACCCGCCCCTGTGGCGGGTTTTTTGCGTTCAAGGGAAACCGCAAGGATTCCAGCAAGATCGCCCCGCACATCGATCAGCATTTCATCCTCGGTCGGTGTCAGGATGATCTCGTCGATCAAGGATCGGAGCAATTCGGTTGCCTCCAGTCTCTTCGCCTCGGCTTCGTCCTGCAAAGACGTGTGAAGCTTAGTCACTTGAGTGCGATAGTACCCGGCCATCGCTGGATGGAGCAGCGGTGACTGTTCCTCTGCATTGGCGAGGATGGCTTCCAGCTCTTTCTTCCGCTGTTCGAGCCCCACCATCGTTTCATTGATGCGCTCCGCCGCTCCCCCCTTCAGGATGAGATCGACCAATCTGTCTAATTCGCGATCGATGCGTTTCACCTCGGTCTCAGCTGCGGCAATCGCGGCTCGGCTGTCCATGCGGAGGCGAGTCATCTCGCGGGTGAACTCGTCGCAGAACTCCTTGAACAGGGCCGGTTCCATGAGGTGATGGCGCAACGCGCTCAAGACCCGTTCCTCAAGCCGATCTCGGCGTATGTTTTTTCGGTTATCACAGGTCCCCTTGTTGCGGGCCGTTGCACAGCCGACGAGATCTTTTGAAATCATGGTATAGCCGCCGCCACAACAGGCACATATGGTAAGGCCTGAAAAGAGATACTTCGGACGCCTGCGGTCCCGAAAATGGTTCTCCGTACCGCTGCCGCCGCCCCGCTTCTGTTTGATTGCAAGCTGCCGCGCCTTAACGGCCTGCCACATGTCATCATCAACAATGCGGAGGTCAGGCACATCGTGGATAATCCATTCTTCCTCAGGATTGGGTCGTGCCTGCCGTCGTCCGGTGTCGGGGTCCTTGATAAATCTTTGCCGATTCCAAACCAATCGACCGATGTACATCTCGTTATTCAGGATTCCTGTTCCACGCTTGGCATTGCCGTTGATCGTGCTGAAACCCCAATCGCCGCCGCTGGGGGCGCGGATGCCTTCCATGTTCATCTCAGTGGCAATGCGTTTCGGTGACTTTCCTGCCGCGTAGTCTCGAAAGATGCGCTGGATGACCGATGCCTCATAATCGTTGATCGTGCGGTCTCCTCTAACGGGCTCTCCATCGGGAGAGAACTGTTTGACAACATCATAGCCATATGAGTTTCCGCCGCCTGACTTGCCCATCTCGACACGCCCGCGAAGCCCACGACGCGTCTTGTCAGCAAGATCCTTCAAGAAGAGGGCGTTCATGGTGCCCTTGAGCCCCACATGCAGGTGGGTGACCTCTCCTTCGGACAGAGTAATGATCTTTATGTCCGCATAAGCCATCCGCTTGTGGAAACCGGCGATATCTTCCTGATCCCGTGAGAGGCGGTCCATCGCCTCGGACAGAACGAGTTCGAAGCGACCACGGTGGGCATCATTAATCAGCGCTTGAATGCCGGGCCTCAGTAGCGAGGCACCCGACGCCGCGTGGTCGGAATACTCTTCGACGATATTCCAGCCCTGCTCTTCCGCATGCAGTCGACAAACCCTGAACTGGTCGGCGATCGACGCGTCCCGCTGGTTGTCGCTTGAGTAACGGGCATAAAGTGCGACTTTCATGACTTCATCTCCTGAAGCATCAGGAGCCCGTTTGCGAACGATCTCCGGACTGCTTGCCATACCAATCTTGTGCCGCACGACGCGCGAGAAGACGGATCAGCTCGACTAAGCGCGGATCAGGGCCGGTGGCATCCTTTGATAGGACAAGAGAGCGATCAATGTCGTCGCGGTTCCTCGTCTTTCGATGTGCCAGACCTTTCATCACTATATCGCTGCGTCCTTTTGAGGAAACAAATAATCGAACAGACAGTCGCGAAGGTGGAACAGTTAATCAATGCTACTTTGAGGCGTGCGGTAGCGTGTGTTTATGGGTCGTCTGCTAGCTATGTCGAGAATTGGACGGTGAATTCCCGTTGAAGCGTAGCGTAAATACTTGCTTACGGCGGCCAATTTTTCGACACAGCATTTAACTCCCGAATGATGGGGTGTTCTGACTGGAGCGCCGCCCTCCGAAGGCGGATGTCAAGTCTGGCGATGGCGAAGGGTGCTGGAAGAAAAAAGTGACTAAACAACGGTTTGAGCGGATATCGGGTTCGCTCTTCAAGAGGCCGAAAATCTCGCGTAAGCATGGCGTAAGCATCTCGCGAACGGTATGCACCCGTAGCTCAGCTGGATAGAGCGCCGCCCTCCGAAGGCGGAGGCCAGAGGTTCGAATCCTCTCGGGTGCGCCATTTTTCTTCCATTAATCAAATGCTTAGCGACTCTCTGTTTTGCGGCGAAAGTGCTTACGCGAGAGTTTCGCGTAAGCAGAACGTTGTCAAAGCGGTTGCATTTCTCCTGCCTACCTATGGATCACGCCGTGGCTATTGGCTTAGACTCCCGCGGTGCGTTCACTCGTTTGAGGTTCGACGGAATTTAAGATCGCATTGCGGTGGTGCGTGTGGCGCTCGCTGGAATGTACCTTGGGCACCCAGCAAAGCACGAGATCAAAACCGCCTATTCGAATAGGTGGTTCGTAGATCCTGTATTCATCTCCAAGCGTCTCCGCCAATCGCTTAGGAAGCGTGATCACTCCGCCGATTTCTTTCAACAAGGACAGTGCTGAAAAGAAGTTGGAGGTCGAAGCCGCGATATGACGTTTGCGTCCGTCCTTTGCGAGCACGTGATCGACCTCGCCTCGGAAGTTTGCGCGGGTAGGGGAAGTGAGAATTTGCGGCAGGCGACAATAGCTGTCGATGTCGAGCGCCTCACCCGCCAGTTCACCCCGCCGAGTGACGCAAACAAAAGTTTCAGACACGAGCGGCGCAACGCGTAGACCGTCCGGCGCATATCCGGACGTGGTTACGGCGACGTCAATCTCACCCGCCTCCATAGATTGCCGTAATGTCAGCCGGTCCAAGCCCACAAGTGCGATGCGTAGTTTGGGCGCGAGCTCACGGAGCGCCGAGATACTCGCTGGCAAGACAGCAGCCTGAACGTAGTCGACCGCGGCGATCCGGAACTCGCCATCGTCTTCCCGAGGATTGTAGTGCGTGCGATCTGCGCTCAGCGCGTCGACGTCTTCGAGTAGCCGTGCCGTCACCTCCAGCACCCGCGCGCCTTCTTCCGTGAGCGACATGCCGGATCCGCTGCGCACGAGCAGGCTATCGCCAAAAATGCGCCGCGCCTTGGCGAGCGTCGCGGACATGTTCGATTGCGGCAGGCCGAGCCGGTCAGCGGCTGCCGTCAACCCGCGCGCCGACAAGGCGGCGTTGAGCACTTCGATCTGGCGGAGGGTGAGATCAATCATACACGAATGTGTATAGCAGAAGTACGCGACACCTGTCTATCGGTATGACCATTGGCGACGTATCTCTTGCTCAACGAAACCAAAGGAGACCCGCAATGACCCGCTCAACCCTACATTCGCTCGCAGCCGCCACCGCCATGGCGCTGTCACTTACCGCACTTCCCGCCCAGGCCGAAGGCAATGGCGTCATCGATGAGCATGCCTCCGAATGGGCCGCCACGATCGATTTCGAGGCCAACGCGACAGCGCGCGAAGCCGTTATGGGCGAGGCCGACTTCTTCCGCGCGTTCATGGTCGAGTACAACGAAACCTGGAGCCCAGGCGCGACCAGCCGCTTCGACATCGACGTGCCGGCAAGGTTCTATCAGCAGACCGAGCGCCTCTTCGCCTTCGACGTCTTTCCGCCCGCTGAAGGCTTCCAAGGCTGGGACGCCTATGCCGAAGAGCTGACCGCGATCGTCGCCCGCTCTTCCGAGTTTAATGTCGACATGCGCGAAGATACGTTCCGCTATGCCCGCAACGGCGACGTGGCCTGGATGAGCGCGAGCATCGACGTCGACGGTAAGACTACGGACGGTACGCCTTACGCCATGCAGGCCCGCCAGACTGTCGTTCTGGAGAAGATCGGCGATCGCTGGCTCGTGGCACATGAGCATATTTCCGCGCCGTTCATCCCGGGTGACGCGAGCGCCAGCGAGCAGACTAGTCTGGAAACAGAGGAAGCAGCGGACCGTATTGAAATTATCGAACGGACACGAGCTGCCGTCGATGTCTGGAGTGTTGGCACCGGTCGGTTCGATATCGCTGCGGCTGCTGGGTTCTATGCGACCATACCAAACCTATTCGCGTTCGATGTCGTGGCTGTCGATGACGAGGCCAATGGCGTGCGAGGTTGGGGAGAATACGAGCGCGCCCTGCAGGACGTCATGGACGCCTATCAGAGCTTCACTGTGTCTCCTGTGGAAGTCGCCAATGTCGGTATCGATGGCGAAACGGCCTGGACGGCCACACTCGTGCAAATGGATGGCGTGATGGCCGACGGAACGCCGATCACCGGCAAGCAGCGAGTGACCCATGTGTGGCGCCTGCTCGATGAAGAATGGAAGATCGTCCAGGAGCACGTCTCCGCCCCCTTCGCGGCTGCTGAGTAAGGAGACAGATCATGCAAACTCGTACAGCACTTGTTACCGGCGCCAATGGCGGGCTTGGAACGGCGATCGCCAAAGGACTGGCCATCGAACACCATATGCACGTCCTTGTCGCCGCACGGCAGATGCCGGACGCCAGGGAAACCGCCGATGCGCTCAGGTCAGCCGGAGGAGAAGCGACCCCTATACAGCTCGATGTCTCGTCAGATGAAAGCGTCGCCAAGCTTCGAACCACTATCGAACAAGCGGGCGGGCGTCTCGACGTTCTCGTCAACAATGCCGGTCGGAATTCGATGACGGAGCAGAGTGAAGCATCACTCGGAACTGTCGACATGAAGACCGCGCTCGGAGAATTCGACACGAACGCTCTCGGCGCCCTTCGTGTCTCGCAGGCTTCTTTCGAGTTGCTGAGGAAAAGCGACGCCCCGCGAGTCATCAACGTATCGACCGAGATGGCGTCACTCTCCACCGCCGCTACGGATTTCTACCCGCTGGCTCCATCTTACCGGATCTCCAAAGTAGCCTTAAATGCGGTAACCGTGTTGCTTGCCCGTGAATGGGCTAAGCACTGCATTCTCGTGAACGCTTACTCACCGGGTTGGCTTCGCACGGCTATGGGTGCGCCTGAGGCACCATATTCCGCTGACGAAGGTGCTGAAACCGCTCTTTGGCTCGCGACTCTCGAAAACAACGGTCCTACCGGGAGGTTCTTCGCCGAAATGCGGAGAATGGGACAGCCGGTCGTCCTCGACTGGTGAATCAGGGTCGCGCTGCGGACGCAGTGCGCGGCCCAGAAAGTCACGCTTGCCATGACACAAGGAGCAAACCTTACAGGGCGTCAGGATGTTTTCGGGATCGGAGATGGCTTCGGCTATCGCGACTTCATTGTTATCCTCGCCGTGGCCGAGACGGGAAGCTTTAGGGGCGCGGCACAGCGTCTATCCCAAGGTCAGTCGGCTGTCAGCCGACGCGTCCAACGCCTAGAAGATCACCTTGGTGTCTCGCTGTTTGAGCGCTCGCCTACTGGAGCTCGGCTAACCCCAGCCGGTAGCAACTTTACGAGCCGTGTCCGGGCGGTCTTGCATGATATCGACTATGCGATCGCATCGGCCCGCACGGCAGGCGTTGCAGGAAATGGGCATCTTTGCATCGGAATGACATCTTCGTTCTCACGTGGTCCGATTCTGAGTCTGTTTGCCGAGTTCACCGAGCGCCATCGCGGAATTGAGGTCGGCGTTACGGAAACAAATCAAAGCGAATTGCTGACCCTACTCAGTCACCGGCGGCTCGACGTCGTGATTTTGTCAGAAGCCCCAACGCCCGAAAATGGCGATGGCCTACTCATTTCGAGGGAACGGCCGTACTTGGCAGTTGCGAGGGACAGTTCTCTTTCCGGTCGAGAGACCATAAATTGGGACGAGATAAGCGCGCAGCCATTTTTGGTGAGCTCAAGCTGCTCGGGAACGCAGGTTGCAGACCTAATTCTTCAACGGACAGCGGATCAAAGAGTACTTCCGCACATCAAAAGACATCGAGCGGAGCATGAGACCCTTCTGTCACTTGTGAGCCTGGGTCTTGGCGTCACAGTAGTGATGGAACGAAGACTTGGCGCAACCATCCCCGGTGTTTCGTTCATCCCGATAGGCGGACAAGATGAAGCCGTGCCAACGTCGGTCATATGGCGCCCCGAGAACGACAATCCTGCTCTCCGTCGCTTTATCAGTCTTGCGCGGATCGAGGCGAAACGGAACGGTGCTCTTTCCTGAGTTTGGCAAACCCGCGGTCTGTCTTCATGAAGCGCTCTAGCATCGGCGCGACCAGCTTAGCGGGCTCCAATCTCTCGCCGTTTTCAACCTTGAGGATCTCAGCATAAGCGGTCAGGTCGCGGTGAACCTGCGCGGGCAGTTCTATGGTCAGCTTCACAGGCTTGTCGTCCCGGATATTGCCGAGTTTCAGCTTTGTCATTGGGCGGCTCCTTGTGGCTCGAGAACCAGATCGCGCGTGACCATCACACGCACCGGAAATCCCGGACGGATCGTGAGTGTCGGTGGGATACCGAGTTGGCGTTGGACGATGGTTTCGCCTGCGCGTCCGATGGTGTCCTGAGTGCCGTCGCGGATGGCCTCGGCGATCTCGTCGCCATCGTCTTCACCGCTTTCGAGACCGATATTGAGAATCGTAGCCAGACCTGCGGCGAGAAAGACTGATCCCCAATGATTGTCGACGCCATCTTCGAGACCCGCATAACCTGCCCCATCCGTACCGGGTTCGCGTTCTAGGACGATCGAGTGCCCATCCGGCAGAATGAGCCGGGTCCAGGCGAGCAGGAGGCGGCGCTGGCCTGTCGCGACACGGCTGTCATATTCTCCGAGGAGCCGCGCTCCTTGCGGGATAAGGAGGAACTGTCCGGTCGGGCTGTCATAGACATTGGCGGTAACCTGGGCGCTGATTTGGCCCGGCAGATCGGACCGCAAACCAGTGAGCAGTGCGGCCTCGATCACGGACCCAGCCTGCAGGATGTAGGGGCTTGCCGGCGGATGCAGGCGGTCTGTCGCCGTCGTGCGACGATCGACCTCTCTGTTTAGAAAAGCTTCACGTCGATCGACAGCATCGGGTCGGTCCGTCGCTCCCGTTGCGGTCGGAAAGAGCCCCTGTAATCCCGAAGCTTGCGGCGGCCCTGGCCTTGCCGGTTGAGAGGTGGCCGCAGCACCGGTGGTCTGCGCATCGGCAAAGAGCGTTGCGAGCCGTGCGGCCTCTGCCTCCCGGAGCCGCAGCTGTTCGACCGGATCGACGGCGGGTCCAGTGGCGGGCACCACCGGCACTGCCTCACCGCGCCGCTGGGCGGACAAGACTGGACGACCCAGCTCGCCCGGCAGCGGCGGCCCAAGCTGCGGGATCGATCCATAGTCTCTTGGCAGTCGCGATAGGCCCTCCGCCTCCTGCACACGCTCGGTGGAGAAAAGCTCCGAAGGCCCGTCCCCCCGATCTGGGCCTTGAAGCGCGACGATCAGGATTGCACCGATCCCCAGCCCGCCCGCCACGGTAATGACCGTGATCGCTCTACGCGATAGTCTCATCACGCGCGGTGGGTCCGGGCGTAGCCGCAGCTCCTTCGCGATCTCTTCCTCGGACCGCGGTGCGGTTTCGCCGCCATCCTCATTCCGGTCTGCTTCACGATCACTCATGTCGCTCACCGGTCACCGTCCTGGCGCCACGCGGAGACTACACGCTCCTCCCGCTGCGCACTCCGGCGCACGCCGTCGGTCCGCACGATCCGAACGACGCGCTGGCGATCGCCGAGGCGCAGTTCCGCGGCAGCGAAGAGCCTGTCGACGATCATGTAGTTGCGCCGGATGCGGTAATTGACGAGTTGACCGTCGCCTTCCGGTCCGATCACGAAGAGCGGTGGCATCTCACCCTGGCCGATCCCGCGCGGAAATTCGATGAAGACCTGACGCCCGTCATCGAATGCGCGGCGCGGCCGCCAGGGCGCGCGATCGCCGGTGATCCGGTAGCGAAAATTGAGATCGTCGAGATCGACATTGCGCCCTATGGGAAGGCCGGCCTCCGCGCGATCATTCTGACGGCGAAGTGCGATAAGCTCGTCCTCAGGATATTGCCACGAGACCGAGGCCATGTAGGCCTGCGGTGTGGCGCGCAGTTCAAGGTGATAGGTCCGCCGGTCGGTATTGATGACGAGATTGGTGACAAGATCGGGCCGGGTCGGCTTCACGAGCACATGGATGCGACGGTTGCCACCAGCGCCGCTTTCCGTATCCCCGATGATCCAGCGCGCCGTGTCGCCTGCTGCGATCGGGCCGGAGCCGACAAGGCTCTCGCCTGCCTGTAGCGCGATGTCCGTGACCTGGCCGGGAGAGGTGTAGACCTGATAGAGCGCCCCGGAGCTGTAGGGATAGAGCTGGACGGCGTTGATGAAGCCGTCGCGGACCGGTTCGATCCGGGCGGCGGCATTGGCGTTGGTCACCCGCTCGGTCGGCTCCGCCGCTTCTGCCGGGCGATCGTCGGCATCGACCCGCATGAGCTGGCCTGGCAAAGGCAAGGGCTCAGGGGTCTCCACGATCCGGACGGGACGCGCAGGTTCGGCGACCAGCGTCGCGGCGACCGGATCGTCATAGCTGATCTCGGTTGGTTTGAAGGTCGCGCAGGCACTCAGCGATGCAGCAGCGACTACGGTTGGAGTGAGGCGCCAGAACGCCCAGACGCAGTCTGTCATTGGGTAGACTCCCTTGACCAGTTGATGGCGTGGACGAAGACGCCGAGGGGGTTCTTGCGCAGGCGGTCGGCATCGCGGGGTGGTTGGACGACGACGCTGAGGATGCCGGTCCAGCGTTCGGTGACGGCGAGCTGGCCGTTGACGTAGCGGCGTTCGCTCCAGGCGACGCGGAAGCTGTTGTCGGAAGCCCGGATGACGCTGGAGATTTCGGCTGTGACCTGGACCTCGCCGACACGGGCGAAGGGATCGTTCTCGCGCGCGAAGTCGTTGAGCGCGACCGATCCGCGATCAGTGGTAAAGTCGTAAGCACGCAGCCAGTTCTCTCGGAGCACGATCGGATCGGCGGGAACCTGACGGACGTTCTCGATGAAGCGCGCAAGGTGGAAGGCGATCTGCGGATCGGTGGGGCGGTAGTTGGCAGTTGCCGGAGCAACGGCCTGGGCGGCACCGAGCCGGTCGACCTCGACCACGTAGGGCACGATTGTGCCTTGAGTGGACTGCCAGACCAGCGCGAGCCCGAAGGTCGCCGTGGTGGCAAGGCATCCGATGGCCATGAGGCGCCAGTTTCGCGCCTGGACGCGAGCCGAGCCCATGCGCTCGTCCCAGACCTGCGCGGCCTTTTGATAGGGGGTCAACGGTTCCGGGGTCTTGGCGTATCGCACGCTGGGTCGTTTGAATCTCATGATCTCTCCGAAAGGCTAATGGCCGTGCCCGCGCCGCCGCCATCGCCGGAGCGGATGGCGTGTGCGGCGACGGCGGTGCCGTGTTGCAAGCTCTGCTGGCGTTTCATGCGGCGCGCCCAGGCGGGCGGTCCGTCATTCGCAGGCGTGGGCATGGACGATGGTGAATTGCTGAACTTGCCGCCGGTGGCTTCGAACGCAGCGCGCGAGCCCGAGCGGTAGCTGTCGCCGACGGCGCGCTTGATGGGGCTCACTGCTGTGTTGATTCCGGCCTGGCCGACCGCGGCCATGCCGCTCGCAGCCTTCCCGGCGGTCGACATCCCCGAAGCCGCGCCGATCTTGAAGGCGGTCGAGGCGCCACCAGCGACGGCGGAACCACCGCGCAGGGCGGCTCCACCGGCGGCCCCGGCCATCTTCGCGCCCGCGAGGCCGCCTGCGACCACGCCGCCTGCTGCGAGGCCAGCACCAACCGCCGCGCCTGCACCGAGCTGCGGTCCGCCCGAGACGATGCCATTAGCGATGCCCGGGCCGAATATGCCGAGCGCGAGGAGCGACAAGGCCGCGAGTACGACCGCCATCGCGTCCTCGATGGTGGGCTCGCCCGTGAACCCGGCGGTGAACTCTCCGAAGATCGTCGAGCCGATGCCGACGATCACGGCGAGCACGAGCACCTTGACGCCAGACGATATGACGAGCCCGAGCACGCGCTCGGCCATGAAGGCGGTCTTGTTGAAGAGCCCGAAGGGCACGAGGATGAAGCCCGCCAGCGTAGCGAGCTTGAACTCGATCAGGGTCACGAAGAGCTGGATCGCGAGAATGAAGAAAGAGAGCAGGACCACGATCCAGGCGAAGAGCAGGATCGAGATCTGGATGAAGTTTTCGAAGAAGGAGACGAAGCCCATCAGCTCGGCGATGGATTCCAGGATCGGCTGCCCGGCTTCGAGCCCGACGGCGGCGATGCGTCCGGGCTGCAAAAGCTCACCCGCACCGATGGCGCCGCCGGTGGCGACCAGCCCCAGCCCCGCGAAGCTTTCGAAGACGATGCGGGCGAGCGTGTTCCAATTACCGATGATATAGGCAAAGATGCCCACAAAGAGCGTCTTCTTGACGAGGCGACCGATGATGTCGTCGTCCGCGCCCCAGGCCCAGAAGAGTGCGGCCAACGTGACGTCGATGACGATGAGCGTGGTCGCGAGGAAAGCGACGTCCCCGCCGAGCAGCCCGAACCCACTGTCGATATAGGTCGTGAAGACCTCCAGAAACCGATCGATGACACCGACACCGTCCATGCCCTACTCCGTGTTCTGATCGTTGGCGGGCGTGCCGAAAAACCGGCGGCGGTTCCCCTCCCACGCGGCCTGACACTCGGTGTCGGCTTCGAGCGCTTCCGAAGTGAGCGAGCGGCAGCGCTGCAAGGTCTCGCGCAGCGGATCGTCCGAAACCATCGTCGCCGGTTCGACCGCACGCTCCTCTTCAAGGGCGCGCTGGAGTTCCATCGCCGCCATGAGCGCGGCGATCGCGCCCATGGCGATAGCGATCCCTTTCAGCGTGGTCTCGGCGGTCAGCTTCATCGCGGTCTACCGGAACATCCGCACGGTGGTCGGCTCGTAGCCGGAACCGTAGTCGAGGAAGCGGGTGAGGTTCTCACGGGCCTGCGCCTCGGCCGAGGCAAGCCGTGCTGCCTCGAGCGATTGCGCCCGGTTCTGCGCCGCGATGGCCGCGGTCAGGTCGGAAATCTGCTGGCTTTGCAGCGCGAGGAGCTGATTGCCGGCTTGGGTGGCCTGCAGGGCCCCTGTCGCGGCCTGGCTGCGGCCGACGAGGGCCTGCATCTCGGCCCGCGCGGTTTCGATATTGCCGACGACGCCCGCCTGCACCTTCAACGCGTCTTCGAACCCGGCAACGGAGGTGCGCCAGCGATCCTGCGCGCCCGCGATCATGTCGTCGAAGTCGCCCCGCGCGGCGGCTGCGCCGTAATCCTGCGTGAACGCCTCGTCGATCGTAGCGACATCATGGGCGATGCGCTGCGCCTGGCCCAGAAGTTGCTGGGTCTGCTGCACCGAAGACTGAAGGCGAGACAGTGAGGAGTAAGGCAAGCTCGCGAGATTGCGCGCCTGGTTGACCAGCATCTGCGCCTCGTTCTGGAGTTGGGCGATCTGGTTGTTGATCTGCTCCAGCGTTCGCGCGGCAGTCAGCAGGTTTTCGGCATGGTTCGTCGGGTCGTAGACGATCCCGCCGAAGCCGCCGCCGAAGAAGGCGTGGGCGGGCGGCGCGGTCGCGGGGGTCATCGCGACCGCGCTCGACAGCAACAGGGCCGCGGCGGCGCGTCCTGCCAGTTTACGTGTCTTGGTCTTGAACATCAGTTGTCTCCTTGTGGTCGTTGGCTTCTGGGGTGGGGGATGGGGTGGCCTCGATCACGGCATCGGAGGGACCGAGCAATTCGGTCGCCCAACCGAGATCGCGGCGGGCGAGCCAGGCGGCTACGAAGCCGTTCCTCCCGTGTTCTTCGAGGATCGCGTCGATGGCGGCGTGATCGGCTTTGGAAGACGCCGCCGTGAAGGCGAGCGCGACATCGCCCAAGCCGAGCGCGAAGAGTCGGTTGCCGCGGCGCGATTGGCAGTAATAGTCACGCTTGGGCGTCGCACGCGCGACGATCTCGATCTGCCGGTCGTTGAGGCCGAAGCTGCGGTAGGTCACCGCGATTTGCGGCTCGAAGGCGCGTTCGTTTGGCAGGAAGATGCGGGTCGGGCAGCTCTCGACGATGGCGGGCGCGATGTCGGAGCCGTCGATATCGGCAAGCGATTGGGTGGCGAAGATGACGCTGGCGTTCTTCTTGCGGAGCGTCTTCAACCATTCGCGCAGCTGCGAGCCGAAGGTCGCGTCATCGAGCGCGAGCCAGCCCTCATCGACGATGATCAGGCTGGGGCGTCCATCGAGCCGGGCTTCGATCCGATGGAAGAGGTAAGCAAGAACGGCGGGCGCAGCTGCGGAGCCGATCAGCCCTTCCGTCTCGAAGGCCTGGAAGTCGGCCGTGCCGAGCGCCTCGCTTTCCGCGTCGAGCAGCCGCCCAAATGGACCGCCGAGGCAGAACGGCGTGAGTGCGCGTTTGAGGTCGTTCGATTGCAGGATGACCGAAAGCCCGGTCAGCGTGCGCTCCTCGATCGGGGCCGACGCGAGCGAGGTCAGAGCCGACCAGAGATGATCCCGCGCCACTGGATCGATCGCCACCCCTTCGCGGGCCAAAAGCCCGGCGAGCCAATCCTGCGCCCAGCTGCGTTCCGCTGGGTCGTCGATCCGCGCGAGCGGTTGCAGTTGGACTGCGTCGTCTTCGTCGGACAGGGCGAGGCCGAGATCTTCCCAATCCCCGCCGCAAGCCATCGTCGCGCAGCGGATCGAGCCGCCGAAATCGAAGGCGAAGATCTGCGCGTTCTCGTAGCGCCGGAATTGCAGCGCCATGAGCGCGAGCAGCACGGATTTACCTGCGCCGGTCGGGCCGACCATTAGGATATGACCGACATCGCCTACATGGGTCGAGAACCGGAACGGCGTCGCGCCTTGGGTCTCGGCGTAGAAAAGTGGCGGGCCGTCCAGATGGTCGTTCCGCGCGGGTCCGGCCCAGACCGCCGAGATCGGGATCATATGTGCGAGATTGAGCGTCGAGATCGGCGGTTGCCGGACATTGGCATAGAGATGGCCAGGCAGCGATCCGAGCCAGGCATCGATGGCGTTCAGCGTTTCGGGGATGCAAGTGAAGTCGCGGCCCTGCACCACCTTCTCGGCGAGCTTGATCTTGGCGTCCGCCGCGCGTTCGTCTGCGTCCCACACTGTGATCGTCGCGGTGACATAGGCCGCGCCGACGATGTCGCTTCCAAGTTCCTGCAAGGCTTCATCGGCATCGAGCGCCTTGTTGTCGGCGTCGGAATCCAGAAGCGTCGAGGCTTCGTTGGTCATCACCTCTTTCAGGATCGCCGCGACCGATTTACGCTTGGCGAACCACTGACGGCGGATGCGGGTGAAGAGTTTGGTCGCGTCTGTCTTGTCGAGGCAGATGGCGCGTGTCGCCCAGCGATACTCGAAGGCCTGCGCGTTGAGTTCGTCGAGCAGGCCCGGCCAGGTCGATGTCGGAAAGCCGACGATGGAGAGCGTGCGTATATGGGCGTCGCCCAAGCGCGGCGCGAGGCCCGCGACCAAGGGTTCATCGGCGAGATAGGCGTCGAGATGCATCGGCGTCTCGGGCACACGGACGGCTTGCCTGCGCGTCGAGATGGTCGAATGCAGATAGCTCAACGTCTCTTCATCGGAGAGCCATGCTGCTTCCGGCATGAAACCTTCGAAGAGGTCGAGCAGCCGATCGCTGCGGGACCGGAACGCGGCGAGATGCTCGCGCGGATTCGCGACCTTGCTCGGCCCGTCTTCGAACAGCCATCCGCTGGCGCGGCTCGTATCGTCCGCCGGCGGCATCCAGGTCAATGTCAGGAAATAGCGGCTCTCATAGTGGGAGGATGCTTCCTCGAATTGCGCGCGCCGCTCGGCATCGACCAGCGCCGAAACCGGATCGGGAAATTCCGAGAGCGGATACTCGCGTGCCGGGATGCGTTGTGCTTCGACGAACACGGCCCAACCCGACCCCAGGCGTCGCAGCGCGCTGTTGAGGCGGGCCGCGGTCGAGACCAATTCCGATGGTGTCGCGGAGTCGAGGTCCGGTCCCCGGAAGGCTGCCGTCCGCTGGAAGCTGCCATCCTTGTTGAGGATGACGCCGTCAGCAATCAGCGCGGCCCAGGGCAGGAAATCCGACAGCAGCGCGGCCTTTGAGCGATATTCGGCGAGGCGCATCATCTCCTCACACCCCCATCCAGGTCGGATAACGGAGGTGGCGGCGCGCAACGTCTGCGATCTGCGCGTCATGCTTGGCAGCATAGACCGCGAGCATGTGGCCGATGGCCCAAAGAACGAGCCCGACAAGCCAAAGGCGCAAGCCCAGACCAACAGCGGCGGCGATCGTCCCGTTCGCGATCGCGATGGTGCGCGGAGCGCCACCGAGCAGGATCGGTTCGGTGAGTGCGCGATGCACAGGGGCGGTAAAGCCTGGAATGTCGGTGGGATCGCTCATACGAGTACGCCGCCACCGAAGGAGAAAAACGAGAGGAAGAAGCTGGACGCGGCGAAGGCAATCGACAGGCCGAAGACGATCTGCACTAGTCGGCGCGCGCCACCCGATGTGTCGCCAAAAGCGAGTGTCAGACCGGTGATGATGATAATCATCACCGCGACGATTTTGGCGACTGGGCCTTCGATGGATTCCAGGATTGCTTGCAGCGGCGCTTCCCAAGGCATGCCGGAACCGGCTGCTTCGGCCTGACCGGCAGCAAGCAGGTAGGCGATCGCCGCGGCGCTGACGTAGATGGGCCAGCGGGGAAAGAGGAGATTGAGTCGGCTGGTCATTGGGCATTTCCTTTCGCGGGGGTGAGAATTGGTTCGAGCGCGTAGTCGCCGTCGGCTGTGAGGCCGGTGACGCGAGCGAGTTCAGCAAGGCGGCGGTCCGCACCGCGCCCCTTTAGGATCGCAAGCACGTCGATCGTGTCCGCGATCAACGCGCGCGGGACGGTGACGACGGCTTCCTGAATGAGCTGTTCGAGACGGCGCAGCGCGCCGATGGCCGATCCCGCATGGATCGTACCGATGCCGCCAGGATGGCCTGTGCCCCAGGCTTTGAGGAGATCGAGTGCCTCGGGTCCGCGCACCTCGCCGATGGGGATACGATCCGGTCGCAGGCGCAGGGAAGACCGGACGAGATCTGACAGTGTTGCAACGCCGTCCTTGGTTCGCAGCGCGACCAGATTGGGCGTCGTGCATTGCAGCTCGCGGGTGTCTTCGATGAGGACGACGCGGTCGGAGGTCTTGGCGACTTCGGCCAGCAGCGCGTTGGTGAGTGTCGTCTTGCCCGTGGATGTGCCGCCGGCGACGAGGATGTTGGCGCGGGACGCGACCGCCTCGCGCAGCGCGTCGGCGGGCACCTCATCCATGATCCCGGAGCGCACATAGTCGTCGAGCGTGAAGACGGCGACGGCGGGTTTACGGATGGCGAAGGTCGGGGCCGCGACGACGGGCGGAAGGAGCCCCTCGAAGCGCTCGCCGGTTCCGGGAAGCTCGGCCGACACCCGCGGAGCGTCCGCATGAACTTCGGCTCCGACATGATGGGCGACCAGGCGAACGATCCGCTCGCCGTCGTCGGCTGAAAGCACCGCGCCCGTATCGCAGAGGCCTTCGCCGAGGCGGTCGACCCAGAGCCGACCGCATGGGTTGAGCATCACCTCGACGACAGCGTCCTCGTCGAGCCACGCTGCGATATCCGCGCCAAGCGCCGTGCGGAGCATGCGGGAACCGCGCTCGATCGCTGCTGATTTGAGAGTGTGGACGGTCATTCGCGGCCCCGCAATTGAGTACGGGGTCGATCAAGAAGACCGTTAATCAGTTATCGGCAACAGGTTTGAGGGCGTAGTAGTGCGGTGGCGTAGAGAGGCAGGGACAAGCGCGTTTTGCATGAAGTTGCGATGACGTCAGACTGTGGTTGTTCGGTCTGAAATGTCTTCCGAGACTTCCTTGGTAAGCGTTTTCCCCTTTGCGAGTCGCCGCCCGAGCGCTTCAACGAACCCGTCATAGCGTTCTTTGCCTGAAGCCTGTGCGGCCTCGCGCATCTCATCGGGCAATGGCGGCGTGGTCGTCAGCCAGAACTTCACGAATAGCGCCATGGCTTCATTGCCGATAGACTGATCGCGCTCTAGGCGCTCGACGGCCCGTGTCAGCCGATCCAGCCGGCGCACGATTGCGGCTTCGCGCTGATCCGCGCCGTCAGGCGAAAGAAAAGCCGCCAACGCCGCTTCCACGATCTGCGATTTGGAGACCATCCGACGCGCGGCCAGCGCCTCCAGCTCACCCGACAACGCAGGATCGAAATACACATTTAACCGGTCCTTCCTCACGGCCATCTCCTAGAGCTCGATTCCGTCATCGGGATCGAGCGAGGCTTGTCGCGCAACCGTGCCGAACCGATCACGCATGGCTCTTGCGCGCTGTGCATCGTCCTCCGGTTCGTCGTCGAGATCGGCAAACTCGCTGCGTGCCGGTGTTGGCTCAGGCGCGATGTCTTCATGTTCCGGAAGGTCGGGCTGCCTACGGATGCCGCCATCTGTGTCGTCGGTTGATGACTTCCGTTTCTTGGGCGGAGGCGTGGCGATCGGTTCGCGACCGCTCCAATCGTCTGCCGTGCTGCCGACTGACTCACCGCTGGCAGTGCGATCCGGTGGCGGCCCGATCCGCGCCTTGAACTGCGGATCGGTGTAGTAGCGTGCCTTCTCCGCGCGGACCGGCGGTGCGCCGGAGACCAGGACGATTTCGTGCGTTGGCGGAAGCTGCATCATCTCGCCGGGCGTGAGCAGCGGCCGCGCCGTCTCCTGCCGTGACACCATCAAATGCCCGAGCCAGGGCGACAGCCTGTGCCCGGCGTAGTTCTTCATCGCCCGCATCTCGGTCGCCGTCCCCAAAGCATCGGACACCCGCTTCGCGGTGCGCTCGTCATTGGTCGCGAAGGCGACCCGCACATGGCAGTTGTCGAGGATGGCGTTGTTCTGGCCGTAGGCCTTTTCGATTTGATTGAGCGACTGCGCGATAAGGAAGGCCTTGATTCCGTAGCCCGCCATGAAGGCGAGCTGGCTCTCGAAGAAATCGAGGCGACCGAGCGCGGGAAACTCGTCGAGCATCAGAAGCATGCGGTGGCTGCGCTTGGTGTGCAGATCTTCGGTCAGCCGTCTACCGATCTGATTGAGTACGAGCCGGATCAGCGGCTTGGTGCGCGAGATGTCGGATGGCGGCACGACGAGATAGAGCGTCACCGGCCTGTCGCCGGTCACGAGATCGTCGATCCGCCAGTCGCAGCGCCGCGTGACCTTGGCGACGACCGGATCGCGATAGAGCCCGAGGAAACTCATCGCCGTCGAGAGGACGCCCGATCGTTCGTTTTCGGATTTGTTCAGAAGTTCACGGGCAGCTTGGGCAACGACAGGATGCGGGTGATCGCCTAGATGTGGCGTGCGCATCATCGCCGCGAGCGTCGACTCGATCGGACGCTTCGGATCGGAGAGGAAGGCCGCGACGCCCGCCAAGGTTTTGTCGGCTTCTGCATAGAGCACATGCAGGATCGCACCGACGAGAAGCGAGTGGCTCGTCTTCTCCCAATGATTCCGTCGTTCGAGCAGGCCCTCGGGATCGACCAGGATGTCGGCGACGTTCTGCACGTCGCGCACTTCGGTATCGCCGCGCCGCACTTCGAGCAGCGGATTATAGGCCGCCGAGTTTGGATCGGTCGGGTCGAAGAGCAGCACCCGGCTGAAACGGGAACGGTAGCTCGCCGTGAGCTGCCAGTTCTCACCCTTGATATCGTGGACAATCGCCGAGCCCGGCCAGGTAAGGAGGGACGGAACGACCAGACCGACACCCTTGCCGGAGCGCGTCGGCGCGAAACAGAGCACGTGCTCTGGTCCGTCATGGCGGAGATAGCGCGACTGATAGCGCCCGAGAACGACACCGTCGTCGACGAACAATCCCGCCGCGCGCATATCTTTCTCTGTGCCCCAGCGGGCGGAACCGTAGGTCGTCACGTTGCTCGCTTCCCGGGCGCGCAGCACCGAAAGAAAGATCGCGACTCCGACGGCAGCGATCCCACCAGCACCCGCGATGATCGCGCCCTCCATGAAGACGCGCGGCGCATAGGCGTCGTACCAGTACCACCAAACGAATACGTTCCATGGCGGGTAGATCGGTAGGCCCAAGATGGTCGTTAGCGGGTCTCCCAGTTCGGATTGGAAGCCGAGCCGGAAGGCCACCCATTGCGTTGCGGCCCAAACGAAGAGCAGCGCTACGGCCGTGACGATGAGAATCTGGCCCCAGAGGATGGCAGTGGCCGGTGAAGTGTGTTTCTTCGAGGTCATAGAGTTCTCCGGGTCAGATCGACAGGCCACGCTTGCGGCCGAGCGACCAGTCGATGCCGCCGCCTGCCGTGACGGTCCCTGAGACGGTCTGGCCGAGATGCTTTTCGAGCTGGGGTTTCCAGGGGACGAGTTCGAAGCCCATCCCGTCATCGATCATGGCGAAGCGGCCGGATGCGAGATCGAGGCGTTGCTTGTAAATGCCCGCAACGGACTCGCCGTCGCCGGACTTGCGGAAGGACAGGCCGGTATCGTCTGCGATCTTGCTGGCAGCTCTATCGAGATCACGCTGACGCAGCGTCTTCAGGAGATCGCGCGCGAAGGCGACGCGCTGACCTTGCCGTGTCGCGAGGCCCTGGCCGATCAGGTGCTCCGCCCGCTTCTCCAGAGCGTCGCGGACCTCGGCGCCGAACCCGCCCTGCGCCAGCGGCGCGCGGGTCTTGGCGAGCGCCAATCGGTCGGCCCAAGTCGCGCCATCGGCTTCGACTTGCTTTTCCAGCGCAACGTCTGACCGCCCGACCAAAGCGAGGCGTCGCGCCCCACCATCCTTCCCGGCCCAGCTCCGCGTCTCGACGATCCCGCCGACCGGCGTGTCGCCGGTCAGATCGAGATCGCGGAATCGCAGGTGATGAAGACGCCCATCGACCCCGTCGATGATCGCGTAGGCTTCGCCCGAGAGTTCGTTGTGCAGCCCGCGATCGACCAGCTTTCCGAGGATCGCGCTCTCCGGCTGCCCCTCGATGGCGAAGTCGGATGGCGCACGGACCTGACTTCCCATCGCCCGGTGCATCGTCTTGATGATGTCGCCACGCACGGCCATTTCGCGCTGCGTTTCTTCCATCCCCGGCTTCAGCTGCCAGACCGTTGGTGCAAGCTTTTCGGCGAGGCCGAACCGTTCGAGAGATTGCGCGCGACCGATCATGCGACGCTTGAGGTCCTTATCGTCGAGATCCAAAGCGCCGGGGCGCAGGTCAGCAACGCCGAGCGTGTCATCCGCGTAGGACCGCAGTGCCCGGTCCAGGCCAGTCCATCGTTCGGCCTTCACTTCCGCGTCGAGACCGGCGGCGATCTCCTTCTCGGAGCGCGGTCCGAGTTCGAGCTCTACCAATTCTTCCGCCCGCCCACGCAATCCGCGGCTGATATAGTCGCGCGAGATGACGAGGTCTTTGCCGTCATCGGCCTTGCCGCGCACCAGCACATGAACATGCGGATTGTCGGTGTTCCAATGATCGACCGCGACCCAATCAAGTTCGGTGCCGAGATCGCGCTCGGCTTGGGCCATAAGATCGCGGGTGAAGGCGTGCAGATCCTCCATTTGCCCGGCGTCTTCTGGCGAGACAATGAAGCGAAAATGATGCCGATCGTCCTCGGTGCTGGCGGCAAAAACGCGGTCGTCGGCCTGCTCATGTTCTTTGTCGAACATCACCGCATTTCGGCCATCCTTGGTGACGCCCTCGCGCTTCAGATAGTCGAGGTGCTTGGCAAGCGGCGCCGAGCGAAACTTCTGGCCGCGATGTCTAACGATCCGCGCATTCACGACAACCCGGCGCTGGGTTCGCGCGAGGCCTCTTGAGATTTGCACGAAGCGTCCTCGTCCAAACGTCGAACGACCAGCGCGACTGCCGCTCGTCCTGAAATGATTGCCGTTATGCCCTGCCTTCTTCGCGGCGCGCATGACCTGTCCGACGAAGCTTTTCGCCCGTTTGGCCGAGGGGCCTTTGTCACGGATGCGACCCGGTTTGATGCGGATGTCGTTATCGCGCTGACTCATGCTCGTGCTTCCCAAATATCAAGCATGGCACGGTGAAAAGCGCGTAAAATCAAAGGAATAACTGTAGGCGCAGCACTGTGGCTAAGCTCGCAGCACGCGAAAACCCCAACAACAACAACGCCGTAGCGCCCCCGCGCGTCCGGCCTTTTATCTTGCCCTCCCGTCGTTGAGTTGGTCTGCAATCCTCCGCCTGCCGAATTCCATACGAAGCAGCACGACGGAACGGGGCGCGGCCAGATCGGTGCAATCATCGGTCTGACTCCCCGGTTCTGGAGACGAAAAGCGGGTTTGGTTGGCTGTTCTGAGAACCCGATTGGCGGGGTTTTTCGGCAGACCGAACATCAGCGGATGCTCGGTCTGGCTCTGCACTGCGTTGCGTTTCACCCGAAGTTGATACCGATGCAAAGATCGGTGCGGACTGCCACCGATCGGCAGAAACTGTGCGCACCGGCTGCAACGGCGCTGCATCCGAAAAGCCAAGCTCTTGCGAAAGCGCGGCAACGTAAAGACGGGTCTCACGCGGCAAGGTGCGCCCAGTTCGCAGGTGCTCGGCATACCGCCCGGGGCCAGCATTGTAGGCCGCGAGAAACCCCGGCGCGCCGAATTGGTCGTACATCTGTCGCAGATAAGCGGCACCTGCCAGGATGTTCTCGCGGCGGTCGAACGGGTCCGAGCCGAAGCCATGAGCGGCGCGCAGCTCCGCCCAGGTGCCGGGCATGATCTGCATTAGACCCATTGCGCCGGCACTGCTGACGGCGCGTGAATTGCCCGCACTCTCGGCCTGCATCACGGCGCGTATCCAGCGCTCGGGGATGCCGAAGCGTTGCGCCGCTTCTGTAATGTAGGCGTCGATATCGGAGCTTGGGGTAACGGTTTGAGCGGAACGGGAAACCGTGTCCCGCGCGTTAGCGGCGGGCGGATTGGTGCAGCCGGAAAGCCCGATAAGGATCGCGGAAGCGGCGACAAGACGACGGCCGGGAGGAAGGAGGAAAGCCATCCGTTCAGCCCTCCCGCGTCCAGATCGGCACCGCGCGGCCGATGATCGTGTCGCGTGGCAGCGGCCCGAAGTACCGTCCGTCGAGGCTCGCCTCGGTGTCAGGATTGAGGAAGAAGATCTGATCGTCGGTGAGCCGATGACAGCCCTGCCAAACGGGCATTGGGCGGTCGAAACGGTCGCGGTCTTTCGCGGTTGTGACGGTCGCGCCATCGACGGTGATCGCTCCGCCGACCCTGCACACGCGCTGTCCGGGAAGTGCGGCGACGTGCTTGATGAGCGGAACGTCGGGCCTAATGTAGCCGCGCTCCAGAAGCCAGTCGCTGAGCGCAGACGGCGGTTCCAAGACGACCAGATCGCCGGTGTTGGGTGTGTCGAGTGGCTGCACGGCATAGAAGCCGATGGGAACGCTGGATGAGGCGTTCCAGATGAGGATTGGATTGGCACGGACGAACGCAGAGAGTGCGATCAGGGCGATACCGGCGCTGCCGATAAGAAGTGACGGACGCGCGCGGGTCATGCCGCCAGCGCCCGTCTTCTGAGCCAAGCCTTATGCCGGAACGGCGTGTATTGGCGTGGTTCGAGATTGCAGCTCAGGCGTTGATGGACGTGCCGCCAATGATCCGGACAGACCTCTTCCGGCACGATGCTTTCCGCCTCGATCTGGTCGACGGCGAGCAACACGGCTTCGACCTTTGACCAGCCCGTGAGGCGTAGAAGACTAATCCCACCGGGTGTAACGCATGGCACCGTCGAATAGCGCTCACCGAGGCCGACAGCCTGCAGGATGTCGATCCGACTTTCGACCGTCCCGTAGTCGTTCGCGGCCCAGCGGACGAAGGCGAAGACGCTGCCGGGATCGAGCCCGACCACTCGAACCGACCGGCTTTTGATCGTCTCCTGAACGATCCGACCGAAACGCAACCAGCGTTCGATGCGGCCTTCGATCCACGTCAGTTCGATGAAAGTGCGCGCGCTCATGAACGCTTCTCGCCGCTATAGGCTGGCGAAATGGCGGCATGACGCTTGGCTGGAAGAACGGTGTCGCCGGTGTTGTCGGAGGTCGAGCGTTTCTCACCGCGGCTGACCCAGGCTTGCAGATCGTCGACCGCGTAGACGACACGTCCGCCGATTTTGGAGTACCGTGGGCCGGTTCCGTAGGTGCGGTGTTTCTCCAGCGTTCGGCCGGACAAGCCGAGAAAACGGGCAGCTTCGGGGGTTCTGAGATAACGCGGCGGCAGGCCGGCATTGGGATCGGGCATTTGGGGCTCCTCTGGTCATCGCGGGTTCCTCGCGGGATGCGAAGGACAGCTCGCGGCCAGAGAAGCGGAGAAGTGGACATTAGGGGGATGACGAAGGTGTCGGGCGAAAATCGTCACCCCTCGAAAGCGGACAACATCTGGTCATTTGATGGGATGTCGAACCTCATGTCAGGGTTCCGTGAAAGTACCTATTCTTGCGACCGGGCTGCTGTCTTTCCGCGCAACAGCTGACGATAACCGTCGCTGACGAGCACCTCACCATATCTTGCAAGACGTGCCACCTGCGCCTTCAAGGCGCTTGTTTTCCAGGGTTCTGCGCCAATTCGACCTGCTCCGAAATAGGCTATGGCGATGTCGCGCAGACGCGCACCGCTTTGCTTCGCGTCGGTCGTTCGCAGCGCATGACCGATGCGACGTCGGCGTTGATCTGTGAACAAAAAAGGCGTTTTGCGACCGTGCCAGACGGTTCTCAGACGCTGCGCCGTGTCGATGCGGATGGACCAATCGGGATCGAGCGGGAGTAGGATTCCGAGTGGTTGTTCAGCGACGAACGAGTTGTCGGACACCAAGACCAAGCCTGTCCGCAGACAGGCCCAATGCCTCCCGTTACTCCCCCGTCGTGCTTGAAGAATGATGCGATCAAGTCGGATCGGCGGCATTCGCCCATCGGATATGGCGGACACAAGGACGGAAACGGCCGGCGCGACCATGGGCCTCCAATATAGGCGCGCGTCCATTGCGCGCAGCTCTGGATCTACCGGGAAATCGCAACCCCCAGGCGGCTGCTTCCGCATCGGACATGGTTGGGAAGTCATTCCGATAGCGCGGATTGCGCCTCAGACACTCCCAGGCAAGACCGGATGCATCGAGATCCTTGATGTAATCGTAGTCGGCTTCACTGCGCCAGTTTTGTGACATGACTGCACCTCCAACGAAGAGCCGGTGCGGGATAGCGACCGGTGATCGATGAATATTCTCGCGCTAAACGGGAATTTGTAGGGGTACAGGTGGCATATGGCGATGCGCCGACGGCATCACCGCATCTGTGAATTCTTGTCAGGTGGCTTGGGAATGGAGAAGATCGCGATAGCCGTTCTCGGTCATCCAATGCGCGCGTCGAAGGTGCCCGTCATGCAGCCTTCGGGCGCGTTCTGGATCATTGCTCGCATCGATCCCGAACAGGATTCGGACAATCTCACCCAGCGGTGCGCCGTCCGCCTCTGCGTCGAGCAATCGCGCATAGAGCATGAGATGCTGCCGGTCATAGTCGGTGACGGAACTACCTGAGGGAGGAGTATCGGCAAAGTCGTTGGCGTTCTTTTTTGTCACTTCTTTCCCCCTCAAGCGCGTGCCCGTGTCACTGGTTAGTGCCTTATTGTAGCCTATGCTGGCAACCATCCGACAGTTGAACGGTCGTTTTCCCGCTGTCGGTTCACACCGACGCCTGCCGTTCCGCGTATTATAGCGCGTCGCACTAAAATACGCGATAGGCCTTTGTCGACGGATGGATATCCGTCACACATTTGGTAACAATCTCAAGCATTACCGGACTCAAGCAAACATGAGCCAAGCCGCGCTTGCGGTAAAAATGGGCATTGATCGCGCGCATGTCAGCGCGATGGAGCGCGGTCAGCAGAACGTCACGATCGTGACGCTTTGGCATGTCGCGCAGGCACTGGACGTTGAGCCGTCTGCGTTGTTGGAAAACCGAGGCAAAAACCAAAACGTCGTTGATAGATGAACTGCTGAATTGGCGGCAACGCGGGACATTGCTGCCGTTCCTCCTGTTGATTTGAATAACCGCCCTAAAGCTGCTGACCTGGAAGCGTCAGGGCTTGTCGAACCCAGTCTGCAAGTTGCTCCTCGTCGAGTACGTAATCTTCGTGAATGTCCAGATACCGAGTGCCTTCTACTTTAGATGCTTTGGGGGGCACCGGATCGAGAGAAGATCCGGTCATGAAGGTGATCTGCACGTAGTTCTTGTAGCAGTATATCGCCAGAAACCAGCCGTCGTCCTTGCCGTAAAACGGCGTGTTCCATCGCACCTGCTTGCGCACCTTTGGGAAGGCGTTCTCGACGATTGTGTCGATCTGCTTGCCAAGGGTACTTTTCCAGCCGGGCATCGCGGAGATGTAGGCCTACACGGCTTCGTCACCGTCACCCTTGGGGATGTACGGATTTGTGCTCGACGAATGTGTGGGCTTCTTCTTGTCGGTCATGCGATGAGCTTATCACGAGACTTGTTCAAAGCCGACCTTCACCATCTCGCGTTATGTTGGTGGGTTTGGGCCCGAGCGGTCGCCGGCCTCTACCAGCAATGCAGCCCCGCCCAGTCTCCCGGGCGGGGCTGGTGTCGCGGTGCTCAGTCGCCGTTCTTACGGCGTGCCCGAGACCAGATGAGGCTGAAGGTTTCCTCGCCGCCTTCAACGACGGTGTCATCGAAGAGGTTCGCGTAGATCGGCTGGGTGAAGCTCGGATCGTCCAGCTTGAGGCTCAGATAGTCGCGATCCTCGTTCGAGCGCTTGGACCAGGCGGCGCCAATCTCAGCGCGGCCAACGAAGACCCGGTGAGAGGGAGCGTTTTCGCCAGAGGTGCTGTCCTCGGGGACGATGCGGACGTTCTGCGCCTGCACGTTGAGGGTGACGATTTCTCCGATGTACTCGTTGCCGGTCTTCTTGAAGGTTCCGATGGTAGCCATGTTATTTCTCCTATTGGTTTTCGATCCCGCGCCCGTCGCAGTCTCGATGGCGATCGTCAGGACCGGGACGACCGCCGACGCAGCCCCTGTGGCCCGCAGCGTAGCGGAGGACGCCGGGGCCGGACTTTCTTGGACCCAGCGGGTCATTCGCGAGGAATGGGCGAAGCCCAAGGGAAGAAAGTCCGGCCCCGGCGTTGCGGCTGAGGCGGTCGAGGCGTCAGCCGATCCCGGTCAGATCAGCCCATTGAGAGGCCGTGACGGACGCGGGTGACGAGGGCATGGGACGATAAATGACCGCCACCGTCGGACCGGGCAATCCACCGGCAATGCCGATCGAAGAAAGACAGGCTCTAGCGTGCAGAAGGGCGCAGAGTGGTTCATCGCCTAGCACTCCCAGCAATGCGAGAATGCTTCCACCCGCCGAGTTCGGCGGTGTCTAATATGTTCGATGCTCAGTCGAGGCTCTTGAACGAGATCGGACGCGCTAAGCCGAACACTCCTGTCCGAGCTTCACTCGGCTGACATGCACCGTTGCATGCCGACATTTCTTCGGAGGCGGCAAGCTTTCAGCGATCTTTCGCGAACGGGCTCGCCTGCATAGGGCCTGTGTGCTGCGCATCGTCATCACCTATCGGACCGGCGAGGCTTGCGATCCGTACCCAAGCGGTGCCTGCGGTGACGATCCCGCCGATGATCGCGAAGGCGAGCGTCCAGCCTTCGGAAGCGCCGCCGATCTGCGACAGTCCCTTGATCGCCGAGAAGCTCGCAACGCCCGCCGGGGCGGCAAAGAGCGCGCCGATGGCGAGGCGGATGGGGACGGACTGAACCTTGGCGAAGATGATCTGGCCAACGAGATAAGTGAAAACGGCCCCAAACATGCCAGCGACCAATGCCGCGATCACGCCCGCTTCGGTGTCATAGACATACATGCCGATGCTTACGCCGACGAAGGCGGGCAGCGCGTAGACGGCCAGTGTGAACAGCACCCAGACGAGAAAACCGAGGCCGATAACACTTAGAAATGCGGATACGAACATGGGCGGTCTCCTCTCAGGGGCTGCGCCTCCACCACCGCCACGGCACCGGTGAAGCATAGCATATCTGCGGTGTTCACGGAATATTCCCGTCGCGCGCATCGCGATGTGATATGCGCATCACGGGTCATGACGACCTGCCTTTCGCTGCGCGGAAATCGTAGAGCGGGATGCCGAGAACCTTGGCCTTGTCGGCGAGATTGTCGGTGATGCCGGAGCCTGGGAACACGATCAGACCGATCGGCAGCGTCTCCAGGAGTAGATCGTTGCGCTTGAACGGCGCAGCCTTGCCGTGGCGGCTCCAGTCCGGCTTGAAGACGATCTGCTGGCATTTGCGATTATCGGCCCAGCAGGCGGCGATGCGCTCGGCACCCTTGGGCGATCCGCCATGCAGCAGCACCATGTCGTCATGCTTGGCGCGCACCTTGTCGAGGGCGGCCCAGATGGCGCCAGTGTCATCCGCGTCCTGCCCGCCGGTGAAGGCGATCTTGGTGCCGGTGGGTAGCAGCGGTTCGAGCTCCGTCTTGCGTTTGGCATTGAGATAGTCGCGGCTGTCGATCATCGCGGCGGTCATGTGCTTGCGATTGACGTGGCTGCCCGAGCGCGGATGCCAGGTCTGGCCGAGATGTGCTTCGAAATGCTCGGCAGCGAGATCGCGCATGCCCTCACAGGCATTGCGCTGTTCGGTGAGCGTCAGCCCTTCAGCGATGAGGCGTTCCAGTTCGACCGAGCGGATTTCAGAGCCGTCCTGGCTGCGCTGCGCGCGTCGCTGCGCCTGTTCGTTATCGTCGAGCTTGCGATCGATGCGGGTCGCCATGCGGTGGAAGACATTGGTGGTCGACCAAAGCAGGTCTTCGAGATCGGGTTCGAGCCGCGTGTCGCCGAGCGCCACGACAAGTGCATCAAAGATGTCGGCGATCGCGCCTTCGACGATGCTGGCGTCTGGCAATGGCCGCGGATCGGGCTCATCGGCGAAGGGGCGATGTCCGAAGAGCTGGAGTTCGTCGAGGACGAGGGCTGTGGCGGAGCGTGTCTCGGGTTCGTGCTGGGTCATGGGCGTTGTGCCTCCTTGTCGCTGACCGCGCCTCGCGCGGCCTTCATGAGCGACGGAAAGCGGGACGCAACCGGGCCTGCACCCTTCACCAGAAGGGCCGGAGCGTCAGCGGAGGATGGCAGAGGCGACGCCGTTTTGAATCGCGATGCAAAGCCGGGCTTGCCCGGCGGCGGAAAACGGTGTCGCCGCAGCCATTGCCGGACCGGGCGGGTTCCGCTCCGGCTCGCCCCTCTCGGGAAGGCCGTCAGGCGCGGCTCCGTGGCGAGGGCTCATTCAGCCTGTCCCGCTGACGACACCGGTTCTCGACTTCAGCCGGTCTCGACCGCCAGCAAGGTCGGAACATCGACCGGTGAGAGCTGGGGACGCAAATGGCTGCGCATCTCGTCGATGCCGCATTTCCGGAGATCGCCGTTGAAATCATCCAGCATGGGTCGCAACGGCAAGAGGTGCAGGTCGCTGTCCGCGAAGCGCTCGACCAGTGCATCGAAAGCCGCCTGACCGGCCCCGTCATTGTCGATGGCGACATAGAGTCGGCGGCGATCTGCGGGCGGATCGAACGCTGCGAGATGGTTGCCGGAAAGCGCTGCGGCAACCGTAAGACTGGAAAGTGCTTGCCTTAACGAGAGCATCGTCTCCAGGCCTTCGCCGACAGCGAGAATGTCGGTTGGTGATCCGAATCTGACAGCATGACCGAGCAGATTGCCCATTGACTTGCGGTTGGGATCGAGCGGAGCCTTTGCCTCCGTTTGAGGGTCGAGCCAGGTCCGATGGACACCGGTCAATGTTCCGGTATTGTCAGTGACTTTGGCGAGTAATGCCGGCCAGGCGTCGGGCCGGTCATTGGCGTCCGCGTCCTCTCGCCAGTAGTAGCAGTTCGGATGAAACCGGAGTGCGCCCACACTTCGAAGGCCTTTCAGACCGCGTGCGGAGAGATAACGCTCCGCCAACGTCCCCGTGATCGGTTGGCCCATCGCCCAAAGGCGTCGGGCCGCTTCGGGCGATCCACGCGCCACCGGAGTCTGCGGCTGTCTTGCAGATGGTTCGGGACGCGGCAGACTGAGAAAGCGCCGCGCTTCTTCGAGCGTGTCGCGAAGCGTCGAGAGATTGAGATTGGCCGCAATGAGATCGAGGAGATCACCATGTTCGCCGGTGGCGGCATCGGTCCATTTGCCCGCTGCGCCCTTGCCGCGGGTCGGCCCGGAGAGACGGATGTAGAGGCTGCGACCAGGAGTGTTGTCGACGTCGCCGACGACCCAGTAATTGCCATGCTTTCGACCATTGGAGAGGTATTGGCGGCACACAGCCTCGGCCTCGCGGCTCAGCTTTTGCGATAGGTCCGTTGCGGGACTGTCCATGTCGGTCTCCTGAAAAATACACAAAAAAAGGGCCTGCCGCGTCCGACAGGCCCCAGGGTGAGGGAGTTGGGGGAGTATCTCCCTCGGTTGGTGGTCACCAACTGCTCGAAGATTTGGGCGAAGGCGGCTTCGGCGACGGTTCGATTATCACCCAATCGGGTGCGTCGAACCATATGCCACGCGCCGCCGAACGCCTGTCTTCTTGCGATCACTCGGCAGCCTGGAGCGCAGCCTCGTCGTCCTCGACGGCCGGTTCGTCCGGCGTGACATCGCCGTCATCGACGATCTCGAACTCCGGCTCGTCAGGCTCTTCCGCGAGTGGAGCCGTGCGGAGCGGTTGCGGGAGCCAGCCGGAGCCAGCCAGAAGCTCTTCCGCTGCGTCGACCATGTCGGGTTTCTTGAACCCGGCGATCCGGTCGGCGCCCTTGTCGCCTTTCGCTTCGCGCACCGCAGCGAGAATCTGCGCCTTGGTCACACGGCCGAGATAGCTGTCCGCCGTCGGCGTCCAGCCCGCCTTCACCATGTCGAGGCCCAGCGTCGATGCCAGGATATCGGCATGGGCGATCTGGCGCGGCTTGCGATGATGCGGTTCCTGCACGGCGTTGACGGTCATCGCCACGCAATGCGCGAAGAGCGCGTCGCGACTGTCGTTGTCCCATTCGGTCAGCGCATCCCACAGGTCTTCCGGCTGCTTCGGCAGATTGCCCGCCCAGGTATCGATCCCGAGATCGATCGACTGGACATATTGCGCCTCGCCGAGGTTGGGCGCCTGCGATCCAAACTGGGTGGAGCGCGGGCTGATCTCGACACAGCTGTCCTGGCCGTAATGGTAGAAGAGCTGCAAGACCATCGCATGCAGGCAAGCAAGCATCGCGAGCTGCGGATCGTTCGCGAGCGAATCGCGCAGCGCCATCGTGCGATGGACTGTCAGCTCGCAGATGAGGCGGTCCGACAGAGGCTTGGTGCCGTCGTCATCGTCTTCCTCATCCTGATCCGTCACCGGATCGGATGCGTCAACGGTTGCATCGTCGGCATCAGGGTCGACGGTCGTGCCCTCCGGATCGTCCTCAGCTTCGACTGGCGGTTCGTCCTCGGGCCGCACGTAGCCGCGTTCGACGCGCAGACCGCCGGAGCCGTCGATGCTGACGAAGGCGCCCGCGATGGCGTAGTCCTCCGCCTCGAACCGGATCGGACGGTTCTGGAGCGCTTCCATCGCCGTCTCGATCTCGCCGAGCCGCTCGTCGACCTCCGCGGGGAGTTCATCCGCTTCGGCATAATCGTCTTCGAGCTTGTCGTACTCGGCTTTGAGCGCGGTGTAGGTTGCGTCTTCCTCCTCGCTCATCGGCTCGGCCTCGCCGCGAATGCGCCGCAGGTCGTAGGTGTGGCCGTAGGGAAAGTCGGTGCCGACCTCGATCCAGTGCCAGCCTTCGGCGCGGATGGCTTCCGTTTCCTCCTTCAGCTTCTCGCTGACCATGGTTTCCAGCAGCGCGGCATCCTGAAGCCAGCCGCCATCGTCGGTCTGGAAGAGATCGCGCAGCACTTCGCCACCGGCTTCGACATAATTGTCGAGACCCACGAACTGCGCGCGGCGGTCGGAGGCACGCACGGCGCCTTCGGTCAGCATGCGGCGGATTTCATAGGGTTGCTTGTTGTAGTGCTGCTTGAGCGCGTCCCAGACCTGTTCCTGGCGTTCGTGGTCGGGATTGACCGTGAAGGCCATGAGCTGGTCGAGGGTCATCTCCTCTTCGGCATAGGCGTCCAGCAGTGTCGCCGAGACGGCGGCCAGCTTGAGGCGCTGCTTGACGACACCCACCGACACGAAGAACGCCGCGGCGATTTCTTCCTCCGACTTGCCCTTCTCGCGCATCGCCTGGAAAGCGCGAAACTGGTCGAGCGGATGCAGCGGCGCCCGCTGGATGTTCTCCGCGAGGCTGTCTTCTTCCGCGAGGCCTTCGGTGCGCACGATGCAGGGCACCGGCGCGGTCTTGTTCAAACGGCGCTGCTTCACGAGCAGTTCGAGCGCGCGGTAGCGGCGACCGCCGGCCGGGATCTCGAACATGCCGGTTTCCGCGCCATCGTCGTCGATGACGGGCCGAACCGTGATCGACAACAGGAGCGTGCGCCGAGCGATGTCCTCGGCCAGCTCCTCGATCGAGACACCGGCCTTGACCTTCCGGACATTGGACTGGCTGAGCACCAGCTTGTTGAAGGGGATGTCGCGCGAGGCGCTGAGGGTGATCTTCTTAGGTCTAGTCATGGGATTTCTCCGCGACGGGCGGTCACGAGACTCTCTCTGACCTCCAGACCCGTCACGAAAATCCCGGCCCACCTCTTCCTCTCAGGAAGCGATGGACCGGGAACAGGCTCTCGAGATGGGCGCAGAGCGGCGGCGTCTAGGCGGCCGCCTCCAGCAGTTTCTTGGCGCGGGTCTCCATGGTCAGCCGCGCGTCCTGCTGCGGCTTGCACCGGGCGACGGCGGTGATGCCCTGGACGAAGTCGAACACGGTCTCGGGCGGGCGACCTTCCTCGGCAAGGACGGTCTCGACGATCTTGCCGGTCTCCGCTTTCGAAAAGCCGCGCTTACGAAGGAAGTCGGTGCGGTCCTCGTCGCTGCGCGCGACGATCCGTTCGCGTGCGGAGCGAATGCCTTGAATGAAGGGTTGCGGCGAGGAGTCGGCGAAGTTGGCCAGCGCCGGAGCCGCCTCATGCGCGAAGCGATTGGCGGCATATTTGGAATGCCGGATCGTGATTTCCTGAAAGTCCTCCACGCCCCAGAGATTGCGGTTCTGGCAGACGGCGCGGAGATAGAAGCTGGCGATGCCGAGCGTCTTCGCGCCCACCTCCGAGTTCCAACAGTAGAATCCCCGGAAGAAGAGGTCGGGCGATCCGTCAGGTAGCGTGCCCGCCTCGATCGGGTTCAAATCGTCGACCAGGAAGAGGAAGACATCGCGATCAGACGCGTAGAGCGTGGTCGTGTCCTTGGTGACGTCGACCATCGGATTGTAAACGCCCGTAGACCAATCGAGGACACCGGGCACCTTCCAGCGTGTGTCCCCGACGCCATCGCCTGCAATGCGCTGTACGGCGGAGACGAGCTCATGGTCGTAGATACGGCCATAGTCCGGGCCAGTCACGGCGCGCAGTTCCGTGCGACCGTTGGCGACCTCCATCGTCTTCACGTGCTCGGCGCGGTGATTGGTCAGGCCGTATTGCAGGTTGATGCCGGCGAGCGGCGCCGGGAGCTGGCGCAAATAGGCTGCGGGCGCGCCGACGAGGCTGGCGAGCTGGCTGAAGCTCCAATGGGTCGGCGCGACCGGCGCGTCGGTATCAGGCAGGACGAGCGCGAGCTTCTCGGGTTTGTCGCGATGGGCCTCGACCCGGATCGCCGCGCTCTCGACCGTCCGCGTCTTGCTCCGCTCGGCCCGGCCCTTAACCGAGGCGTAGAGGTCCGAGAGCGAGAGGTACTTCTCGTCGTCGGGCCGGGAAAACCATTCGGAAGATACCCGCCCGTTATGCCCGCCGCGGGACACATCCACCTTATAGCCGCCGCTCTCAGGGCGGCCGTTCATGATCTCAATCGCTGTCATGGCTGTTCTCCATGACGGGCGGTCCGAGAGCCTCTCTCTCGACCTCCAAACCCGTCACGGCGACAGCCTCAGGCCTCTCACTCTGGTCGCATCGTACGCCATGGTGGACGGGCTCCTTACCGCTACCACGGACCGCACACCCGCGTCAGGGATGGACGCCCTTCAGGGGGAAGACCCGCCGAGGCTTCCGCTTCGCCGACAGCCCGACCCGCAGGGAGACGCTCCTCTGAATCCTCTTGTGATACGAAACCTCCAACAACGGCCCCCCAGAGTCGGAGGAAAGGTATCATTCGTGGTTTCACAGGATCATACTGCGATCTCCGCGTCTGGCGCGCACTTAGGATTATGAATTTCAGCTTCAGTTCGTTGGCACTTGCTCCCCGGTTCCAGGGCGTCGCTGACGCCGACGGCACCAGACCTCTGGTTTCGCCAAGCCCTGGATAACACTCGGCATGGCTTGTCCGGAGCGTGTAGACAGATTTCGGACAGATGTGGCTTCGGCCGCTGATAGGGCAATAACCTTGCCAAGGAGCCAAGACTCCACTATCAGTCATATTTGATGGTTAAATGATGTTTGGACGTCAGATATGGCGGTTAAAGTGAACTCAGTAAGCGCACGCCGAGCCCTGGAGGCTCTGGGCGCAAATATCAAGACGGCGCGGCTGAAGCGGCGGATTTCCGTGAAGGGCTTTGCGGAACGGATCGGCGTGTCTGAAAGCACCGTGGCTCGCCTTGAGAAAGGCGACGACGGCGTGAGCATCGGCACGCTCGCCATGGCATGCCTTGTCCTTGGCGAAATCGACCGCATCTCCGAGTTCCTCGACGCGGGCACGGATGACACCGGATTGCTGCTCGACCGGGAAAGCTTGCCCAAGCGGATCGATCGCAAGCGCAAGCCGAGGTCGCCGAGCAGCGGTCAGGACAAGGCTGATCCGATTGCCGATGGGGATGACGATGAAGGGGTCGGTTTCTGATGCCCGAGGCCATCGTCGCGCTTGGCGAAGGAAAACGGATTGTGGGACGCCTGCGCTTTGAAAGCGACGGGCGGCGCCAGCATTCGCAGTTCGAATATGCCGAAGAATGGCTTGCTGCGGACGATCGCTTTGCACTGTCACCGGGATTGCCGCTGCGCGAAGGCAGTCATTTTTCATCCGGAAAGGATGACAAGCGCTCGGCACTGCCGGGATGCTTCAGCGATGCCGCGCCGGACTCCTGGGGACGTGCGCTGATGACCAAGGCGCTTGGCGGCGGCCTCAGCGAGTTCGACTATCTCGTCCTGTCAGACGATCGCACCCGGCAAGGCGCTTTGCGGTTCCTGGGCGAGGATATGGAGCCACTGTCGGACCTCACGCCGCCCATTCCCCGGTTGGTCGAGCTGGAACGCTTGCGCACGCTCGCGCAGCGTTTCGAACGGGATCCGGGCGGCGCGGAAGAGGAGGCGCGCGATCTTGCCGGTGTCGCTGGTTCTCTGGGTGGTGCGCGCCCGAAGGCCAATGTCGAAGGTGACGGGCATCTCTGGATCGCCAAGTTCACCTCCGCGCAGGACACCAAACCGGTCGAGCGCGCCGAGGTGGCGACACTGAAACTGGCGCGCATGTGCGGGCTGCGCGTGGCCGATGCCCGGCTTGAGCTGCGAGACAGCGACAGTCCCATCGCGTTGATCCGCCGGTTTGATCGCCGCGGCGACACGCGCATTCCCTATATCTCGGCGCGCACCGCGCTTGACTGGCAGAGCGAGGACGGCGGGTTCTACACCGACATCGCCGACGTGATCCGCCAGATTTCGAGCAAGCCGGTCGAGGACCTGCATGAACTCTGGCGGCGGATCGTGTTCACCATCCTGGTGTCGAACAAGGACGATCACCTGAAGAACCACGGGTTCATCTATGCCGGTGGAGACAGATGGCGGCTCTGCCCGGCCTTCGACATCAATCCATCCCCGTCCCGACATCGCGTTCTGGAAACCGGCATCATTCAGGGGGGGGCATTTGAGGCGTCACTCGAAATCGCGCTGGAAGCGTGTGAGTTTTTCGACTTGAAGCAGGAGAAGGCGAGCCTGATTACACGTGATATGGCCACAACACTATCGGGCAACTGGCGCGGAGCCATGCGGGAAGAAGGCATGACCGGTAACGAAGTTCGGCTCTATGAAGACGCCTTCGAGCACTCGGAGAGCGCTCGAGCCTTAGGGGTATAAATGTCGGAAAAACCTGAAAAAAAGGGCGGGAAGCGGAAGTTCGCGGCGGTTGCGAAAACAAGGGAACTGCTCTTTCAGAGCGGACATTCAAACGCGAGAGAAAGAGACGTCACCCTACATCACCAGCGTTTCCACTGAGACAAAAAAGATAGGTTCGTTGCGTTGTTGGCTACAGCCGAAAAATTGATACATGGCCGCAACCAGTTTAAAAAAGATGGACATCGATATGAGATTTTTCTTGCCTGCATCGCCAATTTTGGCGATGAGTAGGTATGACATATCCCGGAGGAAAAGGGCGTTTGTGGCAGCAAATCGCCGCATTAATGCCGCCGCACGAGACCTACATTGAGACACATCTCGGTGGAGGTGCAGTGCTTAGAAACAAGCTGCCAGCAAGACATAGCATCGGCATCGATGTTGACCCAAGTGTTGTTGCTGAAGCACATACGTGGGGATTGAGGAACACCGAGTTTTTCGAGCGTGACGCGATTGAGTTCCTTAGCTCCTATCGTTTCTCTGGAACCGAGATGTTGTACTGTGACCCACCGTATCCGTTACCCTCTCGAGGCGGAAGAAAGTATTACCGGTGCGAGCCGCAAGAGACTCATCACGAAGAGCTAATTCTGAGGCTGCGGGAATTACCCTGCCCAGTGATCGTATCTGGCTATCCCGGAACTCAGTATCATGAGCAACTCAGCGATTGGCACTTGAGAAAGGTAAAAAATTCCACTCAAGCCGGGGCAAAAGAAGAATGCCTCTGGCTGAACTACGAACCTGCACCGTTGCGGCATGACTACCAATGCATTGGATCGGATTTTCGTGAGCGCGAAAGGATCCGGAGGCGATCTAAACGGTGGGTACGCAAGCTTGAACGCCTAACAGAACTCGAAAGGCACGTGGTAGTCGATGCCATTCTGGCTTCAGACAAGTTGCTCGATACCATCAAGCGTGAATTTGAAAAGCCTGGTCGTAGATTATGATTATGGGCAATTCCAAAGCCGTGGAGCGTAAGATACCTCTGAATGAGAAGGCTGCTCAGTGGTTAGGCTCACAAGATCTATCCCGCCCCGTCCTCTCGAATATGGCGGCATCAGAACTGCCATTTCAACGATGGTTTCACTTCAAGGAGGCCTTTGCTCCTGAATTTGTTGCCAAGGTGATCGAAGGGCTTCCGTACGATCCACAGCATATCGTGGATCCGTTCGCGGGAAGCGGAACCACCGCGATAACTTCTCGGCTGCTTGGGAAACGTTCTACTTCGATTGAAGTTAGTCCACTTATGGCTGACTTGGTGAGAGCAAAAATCACAGCTGTTTCAGCAGCCAAGTTTCGCGAGGCAGTCAACATTGTGCTACGGAGGCTCCGGCCGACGGAACGAGATCAGCTGCTGCCAAAGCTAATGCCACCAACTTTCACGGAACCTGGTGTCAAAGGACGATATATATTTCCAATGGAAGTATTCGCTTTGGCAAGGGCAATCCTTCGTCGGTCAAAGAAGCTGGACGAACCAGAAGCACGTTTGATCAAAATTGCCTTAGCGTCTTGTTTGGTCGGCAACAGTAACGTTCGCGTAAACGGAAAAGGCAGGCGTTACCGGAGCAATTGGCAAAGCAAAGAACCAACGGCGAACGGTTTGATGTGGGCCTTTGAGAAAGCTTGCAACAGAATATGTGAGGATCTTTTAGACTTCGCGCTGTTGCCTCACGGACAGCAATCTGTGCTGCAGGGCGATTCCAGGGCGATGCTTGGACGCATCGATTGGGCTGACACTGTTATTTGCTCACCACCCTACCCGAACTCATTCGACTACACTGATGTTTATAATGTAGAACTTTGGATGCTGGGATATCTCCAGTCACCAGAAGATAACCATGCGCTTCGCGCTGACACCGTGAGGTCACACGTTCAGTACCGATGGCCTTCGGCCGATGGTCTCCTGAAGGATCTGGGTTCCTCAACGCTTCAAGAAACGCTAAGTGACCTAGTCGACCGGAAGGACCAGCTCTGGGACCGAAACATACCCGACATGGTTGCGCACTACTTTAACGACATGAGGAAGGTGTTTGACTCCGCGACGCGTTTTCTTGAGCCTAGAGGGCAGGTCATATTCGCAGTTGGGAACAGTCGGTACGCGAATGTGACGATCGATGTTCCGAAAATCCTGGCTGAGATCGTTCAACCTCTGGGATTTGAGAGATGTAGAGAAGAGGCAGTACGTTCGATGAGAACAAGTGCTCAACACGGAGGCCAGAATGAGCTTGCCGAGACGGCAGTCTCATTCATACTCAAAGGCGGTGGGAGCTAAGTAGTGGCAGGTCGACTAAAGCTAAAGCTTCCGGTTATCGAGAAGATTGAGTTCACGGATTTCGAGCTCTATCAAAAGAAGCCAAGTTCAAGTGTTCCGGTCAACAAACCGGTATTTTGTCTTATAGGCGCAAACGGCCTCGGGAAATCTACGTTTCTAAATGCTGTACTATATGCGCTTACCGGCGCAATTCCTGTTCGATCCAAAGGTTTTCTTACGATGGATGAGTACGCCAAAGAGGCTACTCGTCCACGATACGTTCGTGACTACTTTGGCGGCCGCTTGCCTGAAGCATGTCGAACTCGAGCTGCCGTTTCGCTTACGCTGAGGTGGCCTGACGGTAGGATTGTGCTCAAAAGGCCTATTTTCAAAGAAGGCGGCCAAGGCGGTTTTGAGAAGCGCCCGATTGCGCCGGAGGATGGAAAGCAATCCGATAAACATGAGGGTTTTGGAGATTACAAAACGGAAGTCGCACGGCTCTGCGGTCTAGAAAGCTTCGAGCACTTCTTGTTCCTTATGCATTTCGTATGCGTGTTCGATGAGGATCGGCATCTACTGCTTTGGGATCAGCGCGCACTGAGCAGCGCAATTATGCTGGCCTTCGGGCAATCTCTAAGCAAATTGGAAGAACAAGATGCACTGAACGAAGAGATCCGACGAGAGGACTCGAGGGCCAGAAACGCAAAATTCATGGCCACGAAAGCTAGAGAGCAGATCAAGAGCATCGAGGCAGTACTTTCAGACGGCGACGAAGACTCCTCGTTGTCCGACGCGGAACTGGAGGTTCAACACAATCGGTTGCAACAAGAAGTTGAGAACGCAATTTCGCATTTGAATTCTAAGGATAAACAGCTCAGGGAAATAGAAGGTGAGTGGGGCACGAAGAGCGCCGCTCTGAGTGAAGCGAGACTTGAGTACTCAACGCTCTTTGCAGAAAGATCGGCATCGACTCCCATTGCTTTTCATCATCCAGTTATTCGCGCAACCATAAGCGAAGATAAGTGTGCGATTTGTGGAACTCACGGCGTCGGCAAACAAATTGAAGTGGTTCAAAGCAGCAACGAGTGTCCATTGTGTTCGTCTTCCCTCGAGGCACCATCACCCGATGAAAATCTGATTGAACGGCTCACGGCGCTTGATCAGCGTATCGAGCGTCTCAGAATGGATCTAGACGCAGTCATTGAGCGAAGAAGCCGAGTAGCTTCGGAGCGCGAGTCTGCTTTCCTAGCAAGGCAGGCCGCACAGTCGGCGCTCGAGGAATTTCTGAGCGAGCGACCGGAAGCGTCTTGGGGTTTCGCTGAGGGCGGTGTCAGCAACATTCCAAAAGGACTGAAAGAACTTCGCGAACAACAGGACAAATTCAACGAAGACGCCGTAAATCATCGAAAGCAGCGCAATAAACTACGCAAGCAACTGTCCGTTCTTGAGACAAACACCAGCCGTCAATATGAAGAGGTCGGGGGCGTTTTCGTAAAGCGATTCAGTGAGTTGGCCGGTGCGTTTATTGGATTGCCGATTGAGATTAATCTTTCGCAAAAGACCGGTGTCACAACTGGCTTTGACGTTGATTTGCGGATGAATCATCAGGTGAGAGCCGACGATAGTACGGTGTCTGAGAGCCAACGGTTTTTCCTCGATATTGCCTTGAGAATGGCATTAGTCGAATTCGTTGCATTTGATGAAGCTACTTTGATTGTAGACACGCCGGAGGGATCATTGGACATCGCCTACGAGGCGAAAGCGGGAGCGATGTTTTCTGACTTCGCTAGTTCGAACAATAGGATACTGATGACGGCCAATTTGCGTAGCTCTGCGTTATTGGAGGAGCTCGCTCAACTGCAGCGTAAAGAAGGCATGCAACTCGTCAAGATGACTGAGTGGGCTGAGTTATCGGCCGTTCAGAAGGCAGAAGAAGTCAGATTTGAGCGCGCCTACAAGGACATTGAAAGACATTTGCAGTGAGAAACCGTATCGCGGAGTTGCCTTGGCAAGCGCAGGCTGACGTAATCCATCTCATTAGGGATTTTCCCACTTCTCTACGTCCCATCTTCGAGGCTGAAATACACCTTTTCACCTACCTCAGCTGCCTAATTTTCGTGTTCGATGAGAAACCGTCCTCCGATTGGGGCTACGGGTTCATAGTTACTCCGGACGGCTTTCCTTACGCCAGTGCGGTTTCCGATACGATCGATCACTTTGTGCAACGCGGCATTCTATCGCGGGAAGACTCTGGCCGGGTTTCGGAAGGGGAAGAAAGTTTTGCGAAAGAACTAAAGCTACATGGGACTTTGTCTCAAAGCAGAGACAGAAGAGATTGGACCAAAACTGCTGCTCAATGCGCGCTAATGGTCCCCAGAGGCTTGATACAACAGGCAGTAGGGCGCTCTCCGGGTCTAAAGCACTCCACTGACGTCGAGTCTGGAAGGCCACTCTTGATGTCGGGCGAGAATGCCAGACTTGTCCAGGAATGGGAAAAAATCACTGAAGTTCTGGGATCGGATGCGGAAGATCACTTGGCCCCTTCGGTTGTTTGGTTGTCTGCATATGTAGAAGCAGGGGCTGGTGATGGACTTCAACCCTGAAATAATCGCCGGCGTTGTTGATGTTGACGTGACCCGCAATGCTCGCGCTGTCTTCGGCGAAGATGGCGTGAACTCCGTACTAGCTTTGATCAACAACTTAAAGATGTTCTTTCAGCGAGTGCCACCAGAGAGTATTTCTGGCTCGCTAATTGTGGTGATGCCGATTGTGGATGAGCTGCCTGATCCAATCCCCGAAGCTGGTGACGGCATTCAGAACTTCAACAGTTTTGCCAGCATTATGAACGCTGATATCACGCCTGGCTCGAGCGAAACACTGATAGTTCAGTTTCGTTCGGGAGGGATACGGATTCGGCGGCTGGAAGAGAACGTTGAGCTATCTGATTTTTCCCAAGAGGCCGTAGTCTACAGGTACGAGGATCGCTCGGAATGGTTTGTGTTTGGATCGACCGTGCAAGAGGTTCCGTCGCTGTCTCCGTCACTGCCGAGCAACTATTGCGAACCGACTGCTGCTTCGCTTGAAGAAGCGCTAGATGCTTACGTAGGCATGGTTCGAACTTCGAAGTGTCATATTCTGAAAGAGGCCTGGTTTCTTGGTGGCGATGGCCCACGATTAGTACTTACAAACAAGCCTGAACACATCATGCGCCAATCTCTCGAAAATCATCTGTCGAGTAGGCTCGCCCAGGGAACAAACGTTAGACCGGAGCAAAACACAGATGAAAGCCATCCCGTGGATTTGCGTGTGGAGTGGTTCAACTCCGCTATGACGGCAATAATCGAAATCAAGTGGTTGGGAATGTCGACTTCGGAGAGCAAAGACGGTTCTGAAAAGTACACGAGGTACTCGGCCTCGCGGGCGCGAGACGGTGCCGATCAACTGGCGGAGTATCTGGACAATGAAAAGACTAGTGCTCCAGAGCGTGCGCTTAGAGGATATCTGGTGGTGTTCGATGCGCGGCGAAAAGGGGTTCAAAGCCGTCATGATCGGCCGGGGCAAGGTGACGCTACTCACTATCGAGACTCCGAAATCCCGTATGATCCAGATCACGCTAAGCTCAGGCCAGATTTCGATGTGCCGCGGCGCTTCTTTCTTGAGCCCAAACTATCAGAGCTGTCGAACGCGAATTGAGCTCGGTCAAGTTAGAACGTCGAGGGTAGGTAATGGCCGATAAGTATAGCTCGTTCAGTGAGCTCGCCGCCAATGAACGGCTTCATATTGATTATCAAATTCGAATTCTTGATAGGCATTCGGAAGTAATCATTTTCGCGCCACACGGTGGTTGGATTGAACCGAACACCGCCGAATTAGCCGAAGCGATCGCAGGACAAGATTTTTCTTTCTACGCTTTCGAGGCGCTGAAGAATGCTCCGCACGGACACTACCACATCACGTCTCATCGCTTTGACGAACCAAAAGCGATCGAGCTTCTGAGCAGGTCTCGCATTGCGGTGGCCATCCATGGTAGGCGCAACGAAGGATCAGATTCAATTTGGTTGGGAGGGCTGGCTGTCGAGTTGAGGGATGCCATTGGAGCGTCATTAGCTGACGCAGGTTTCAAAGCTGAACTGAACAGTAGACTTCAGGGCCAAAACACAACGAACATCTGCAACCGTACGAGCTCTGGCGAGGGCGTGCAGCTTGAGTTGTCAAAAGATTTACGTGATCAACTTGCGACTAGTTCAGAGCTCTTATCGGCCTTTTGCGGCGCAGTTAGGACTTCGGTCGTGGAGGCGTCTAGTAAACGAACGTGTTAGTATTCGATGTCCGCTTCTGGGAAGCCGCGCTGCAGTGACCTGCTCCCGGGATTGTCCTCGATCAGAAGTTAAGTCTGTTCCGTGTTTGATGTGCTACCCAACGCGCCCTCGGCTGTTGTCGGAGTTTCCGCCCTTCGATCAGGTGCACGGGCTGGTGTCGTGCGCTGATTTCATCAGGTCCGCCGGGACCTTGTGCCCGATGGCGCTGTGCGGCCGTTCCTCGTTGTAGTCTCTACGCCAAGCCTCCAACTTTTCGGCCGCATCTTCAAGGCTCATGAACCAGTGGCTGTTCAGGCATTCTGCTCGGAATCGCCCATTGAACGCCTCGATGAAGGCGTTGTCCGTCGGTTTGCCTGGTCTCGAGAAGTCGAGCGTGACGCCGCGCTGGTAGGCCCAGAGGTCCATATCGCGCGAGATGAACTCGCTGCCCTGATCGACGCGGATCGTGGCCGGATAGCCGATACGGCGGCATACCCGCTCGAGCGTAGCGACCACATTCTCGCCTCGATAGCTGAACCGCGGATCAAGCACCGGCACGAAGCGTGAGAAGGTGTCGACAACCGTCAGAACCCTGATCTTACGCCCCGTTGCGAGTTGGTCATGCACGAAGTCCATGGCCCAGACATCGTTCGGCCCAACGGCTTTCGCACGGTCCTCCCGAAGCTTCGCCTTCACCCGGCGCTTCGGCGTCTTGTTCCTGAGCTGCATGCCCAACTCCTTGTAAATCCGATAGGTCTTCTTGGCATTGATCTCCCAGCCCTCGCGCTTCAACAGCACATGGACACGCCGGTATCCGAACCGGACACGCGTCTGGCAAATCTCCCTGATCCGCTGTTCCAACGCGGCCTGGCCAGGCCGACGAGACTTGTAGCGATAGGTCCTGGGATCGAACCGGATCACCGCACAGGCCCGGCGGATCGACACCTGCCAATCCGCCCGCATCTCATCGACCAGCGTCCTCTCCCAGCCAGGGATTCGATGCGGTAAACTCTAACCAAAACCGGGGGCGTTTCAGGGGATCACATCCGCAGCAATTAGCATTACCTTCGGTGTCCGCAATGGGCGTTCCCTTCGGGCACTAGGCCTTTCAAGACGGCTGACGCTGTACCGTACCCAATGGTGGCTTCGAGACAAATTTCACCGATGCTGCGTCATGCCTGAACGACCGCTATCTTAAGCAGATGAGCGGAGTTGATCACGACACCAAACTTGTATGGCCTCACAAAACCTCTCAACACGGGCGGAGCGTTTTGTTCCTGGTGCCAGTGCGAGATTTACGGGCAGACGCGCGGCACGCAGATCAGGTTCCGCATCTATCAACCTGCCTTGCACCAAATCATCTGCAATGAACCAGCGCGGCAGGATGGCGACGCCAACGCCCTGAAGGCAGGCCTCATAGATCGCAAAGATGTTGTCACTGGCCATCTTTGGGGTGACGGAGAAAACCTGCGCGGAACCGTCACTGTTTGAAAGCTCGATCCGGTTGCCCTCAAACGGCCCAAGGGTCAGCCACGGCAGGTCTTTCAGTGGTTGTGTCGCATCTGCAGCAAGGCATTCTGGCGTACCGACGACCAGACGCTCCACTCGCGCCAGCTCCCGCACGACAAGCGTATCGTCTGGCACCGCGCCGATCTTTAACCAGCAATCACACCCTTCCTCGGCAAAACGAATTGCGTCGTCGCGCAAGCGCCAATCAATAGTGACGCCGGAGTGATCCTTCATGAACTGCGACGCCGCACGCACGAACAAGCTCTGTCCAAGGGCAACCGGTGCGATCACACGGATCATGCCCTTCAATGCGTCGTCTTCTGAATGTCGTTCCTCGATTGCCTCCCACTCGCCCAACATGCGCCGCGCGTCTTCCAAAAGAGCCAGACCATCCGGCGTCAGGGTAACATTATGGGTCGTGCGCCGCGCCAGCACGACATCAAGGCGGGTTTCTAGCGCCGCAAGCTGCCGGGAAATCGACGGCTGCGATGTGCCTAGGTCACGGGCGGCTTCCGAAAGCGAACCGCGCTCGGCAATGCGCACGAAAGTTTCCAGCAGAGCGAGACGATCAAAGCGTGTGTTCATACGCTAAGCGTATAGCAGTCTTACTCTCCATGCCGCTACCGTTAAATCGTCAGGTCCGTATGTTCATCTCAATCGAAACGAAAGGAACCATGACATGACCAACGATCAGAACACCACCTTCACCTTCCTCAATGGACGCACAGTCAATCGCATCGGCTACGGTGCGATGCGCCTCACAGGCCAGCCCCGCAACTTTGGACCTTACGCAGACTGGCAGGGCGGCATTGATTTGCTACAACGCGCCCGTGACCTTGGCGTTACCCACATCGACACAGCCCGCGCTTATGGACCCCATGAAAACGAAAAGCTGATTGCCGACGCGCTTCTTGCTGACGATGGCACCTATGGCGATATGTTCATTGCCTCCAAAGGGGGTGTGGAAAAAAGCGCCACAAGCATCAGCCGCGATACATCCGCCGCGACGATGAAACGGCATTTGGAGGAAAGCCTTGCCAGTCTGCGAACGGACAAGATCGACCTTTATTACGTCCACTCCCCCGATGGTGTGACGCCCATCATCGAGAGTGTGGCCGCGCTTGAAGAGATGCGACAAGCCGGGAAGATCAACATGATCGGGTTGTCCAACGTCTCGCGGGTGCAGGTCGAGCAAGCCCTGAAAGTTGCGCCGATTGCGGCTGTCCAAAATCGCTACTCGCCCGCTGACGCGCGTGATGAAGAACAGGAGAGTATGATCGACTGGCTGAACGAACAGGGCATTGCATTTGTCCCGCATGGCCCGCTCGGTGCTAACCCGATGAAACAGGGGGCCGTTGTCGATCCGGGGGAGGCATTGCGGACGCTGCTCGCCCGGTCGCCAAACATCCTCGCAATTCCGGGCACGACAACCATCGCGCATCTGGAAGACAACGCTTCGGCGTTGGAAATACAACATGCGTGATCTGCTGATCACGTGGGCAGCGGCATGGCCGACGATTACGGTCCTGCTGTTGCTCATGGACGGGGTGATCGGGCAGTGGCCGCTGGCGGTCAGGACATTGGCTCTGACAGGTCTGATGGTGCCACTAATGACTATGCTGGTTGTGCCAGCTCTGAATCGCTTCGTCGGACACCTTGAAAATAGACACCTGCCCTCCGGCCCGTAGGCCGCGCTGACTTCACCTCTAATCACAACTTCCCCTCTCCGCTTCTCGCAAGCGGACCGGTTCACTTTTGCCCAAAGGAGGCATGACAATGAAACTTCCTATCCTCACACTTGCAGCGGCAGGATTCGCCGTCGTCACGACAGAGTTCGTGATTATCGGCGTCCTGCCGCAACTCGCAGCCGATCTTGGCGTCACTATCGCGCAAGCTGGTCTGTTGGCGACGATCTTCGCCTTTACTGTCGCCATTGCGGCTCCGTTTCTGACGGCCCTGGTGGCGCAGTTCGAACGGAAAAAGCTGTTCGCCACGCTGCTGGCAATGATCGCCGTGTCGAACGTCCTGACGGCTTTTGCACCCACTTTTGAAACGCTTGCAGCCGCCCGAGTCATCGGCGCTTTGGCCCTTCCTGTCTTCTGGGCCGTTGGCACCGCTTCAGCAGCACAACTCGGAGGACCAGAAGGTGGCGGTAAATCCGTAGCCATCCTTTATGCCAGTATCTCGGCAGGGACGGTCATCGGCATTCCGCTTGGGACACTCTTGGCTGATCTGATGGGATGGCGCGTCATGTTTGGGGCAATCGGTGCACTGTCGGCGATCATGTCGCTGGCGCTCCTGGCCTTCTTCCCCACAACCAAACAGCAAGCCGCTCCCTCGTTGCTGAAACAGGCGTCGATCCTGAAACGTCCGATGTTTCTCGGTCATCTGGTACTGACTGCTTTCGCCTTCACGTCGATGTTTGTGGCCTACACCTATCTGGCGGACATTTTGCAAACACTGGCGTCTGTTCCTGCAAGTCAGGTGGCGTGGGTATTGATGGGCTTCGGTGTCGTCGGCCTGTTCGGTAATTGGCTGGCTGGCCAATACGTTGATCGAAGTCCTATGGGTGTAACGGCTGTATCGCTTGCCGCGCTTGCGCTGTCATCTTTCGCTACGGTCGCACTGACCGGGCAAGGCATCCTGTTCCTGATCCCACTGGCGATCTGGGGCGCAGCCCAGTCAGCAGGCTTCATCGGCAACCAGTTGCGTGTCATGAAGCAGGCTCCGGAAGCGCAAGAGTTTGCATCAGCCCTGAGCGTAACAATCGCACAGGTTGGTATTGGCCTCGGAGCATTGATTGGCGGTCTCGTGATTGACGCGCAAGGCCTGGCAGCTCTCGGATCGGCTAATGCGATGATCGGGTTTGCCGGACTGGTTGTTGCGGCCATAATAGCACTGGGGATCCGCGCATCGCGCACCATCGCCGTTCCTGCCGAGTAGAATGCAAAAATAAAAGGCTGATGGCCGTCCACAGTGGGCGGCCATCGCCAACAGCCGACATTGGTGCAGCCGCAGCGAATGGGAGCTAAGCCCCGCAATCTGTGAGTTCGCTCACCATCGGATTTAGCGGTTGCGGCGAATGTCGGCAATGCGGGCTGCGATTGCAGCATGGCCGAGGGTGAGTCAATGTCTGGTAGGGCCGTCCTGGCGGATAGGGCAGGTCATGCACTCCGACATGCTGCGCTGCCTCCGAGGTCCGCAACGAGCCCAGAGTACAGGATGCTGCAAGGTACGCGAATGGCGGCTTAAGCGGAGCCGCTACGAGTGGGGCATACTGTAAAGAGGTTCTTACTGAACGCCTCGCGGCTCGGGTGGCTCCAGAAGGAGTAGCCGGACTCCGATAGCGACAATTAGCAGGCCAGCCGTGCGCTCCAACATAATGCGCGCGCGACGTGAACGGCGCAGGACAGCTCCGATGGTTCCCGAAAATGTGGCCAGCGTTACCTCCACTACGAGAGCGACAGCGCGCATTACGAGGCCAAGGATGACAAACTGAAAAGCGACCGACCCGGCTGTAGGGTCCACGAACTGCGGCAGAAAGGCGAGCATGAAAGCGTGACCCTTCGGGTTCACTAGGCTCGCCACAAACCCTTCGCGCAGTGCCTCGCCTCGCGACACTACCGCATAGCCCTCGCCTGAAGGATCAGGCACCGGGCCAAAGACCATCTTCGCGCCCCGCCAGATAAGATATGCCCCGCCCGCATAACGGATCAGATCGAAGAGGAAAGGGTTTTCAGAGATCAGGGTCGCGAGGCCCAGAGCAAGGAGCGGCACCTGAACGGTGCCAGCGAGAAAAAAGCCAAGCGCAGTATAGATCGCTGCCGAGCGTCCCTGCGCCAGCCCTCGTCCGACGATCAGGAAAAGATCGGGGCCTGGCGTCAGTGCCAAGAGAACGACAGCGAGCGAGAAGGCGGAGAGGGTAATCGGATCAATTAGCATGAAGTTAAAAAAGCACATCACGTTTGGCTTGGCGAGCCAGAGATACTAAGCATCACGGTAGAAGCAGCCATTCGCGCAACCGCAGCGAAAGAGCGCTCAGTCCCGCAGACTGTGAGTTGGTCTACCCACTGATTTTTGCATTCGCAGCGATGTCCCCTTCGACGGGCCGCACTGCAGTGTGTCGGTTGCATGGTCAAGGTCGGCTCCGGGCCGCCTACATCTTGGGATGTCAAAGGCCAAAAGGGGGATGTTGCGTTCTATCCAACGGGCGCAGGGAGCCCTTTCCAACAATTCGGTCCCATCGCTGCACGTGCATTCTTCGTCGTACTGCTTTCATTCAAATAGATCGATGTCCCCTGCGTCTTGCGCACATGAATTGTGCGCAAGCGTGCGATGAACTGTCCTCCCCGCATCCTAACTTACAGGCATATCAGCGTCTCGTCAGCCACCGCGAAGCGACGCCAGATCGTACACGAATTGCCACCATAGCACAGAAAGGACCGACCATGATCAGATTATCCGTCAATCAGACCGAAATCGAGTTTGCAGCCGCGCCCGACACCCCATTGCTCTGGGCATTGCGTGATCACATGGGGCTGACCGGGACCAAATTCGGCTGCGGCGCGGGCCAGTGCGGCGCCTGCACGGTGCATGTGGACGGTATCGCGACTTTCTCCTGCCTGACACCGGTGTCGGCAGTCGAAGGGGCCGAGGTGACCACCATCGAGGGGTTGTCAGAGGATGGCTCGCACCCGCTGCAACAGGCATGGATCGCAGAACAGGTCCCGCAATGCGGCTATTGTCAGTCTGGCCAAATTATGAAGGCGGCTGAGCTTCTGGACTTCAATCCCAACCCCACGCGTGACGATATCGCGGACCATATGAGCACGAACCTCTGCCGCTGTGGCACCTACACGCGCATCTTCAATGCGGTAGAACGCGCCGCAAAGGAGGTTTGAGATGACCGCACATATGCACCTGACCCGTCGCGGGTTCCTCGCAACAGGCGCTGCGCTGAGCTTTGTCATCGGGGCCAGCGGCCTCGCATCAATCTCACGTGCGGCGACCACCGCAACGCAAGCGGACATTACTGGCTGGGTCACCATCACGACCGAGGGTGAAGTGCACATCCTGTTCCCCTCGACCGAAATGGGACAAGGCAGTTCAACGGCCCTTCCGCTGATCCTGGCCGAAGAAATGGACGCCGATTGGGACCGTGTCACCGTTGAACAACTGGATACTGACGACCGCAGCTTCGGCAACCCGCTCTTTGGCAACGTTCTCTATACAGCCGGCAGCACCGGGGTGTCGGGCTATTTCGACACGCTGCGCCAAGCAGGTGCTCAGGTGCGCGCGGTGCTGATACGCGAAGCGGCAAAGGCCTGGGACGTGCCTGCCGCCGAGGTCAGCACGCTCGCTGGAACAGTCCGGCACGACCCAACCGGGCGCGTGCTCAGCTATGGCGGCGTTGCTGCCTTGCCCGACCTTGATGTGACAGTGCCCGAGAGAAGCCAAGCGGACCTCAAACGCCCCGAGGATTATCGCCTCATTGGCCAGGATCACCCCCGCATCGACATTCCAGCAAAGAGTACCGGGACCGAGACTTACGCCATCGACATCACGGTGCCGGGCATGGTCTTTGCAGCCGTGGCCTGCACGCCCTTTGACGGTGTAGGGCCGGAACGTATAGATGACGCCGCGGCCCGAACCGTCCTCGGCGTGCGCGATGTTATAGTGCTGCCCGAAGGGGTCGCGGTGATCGCCGATCACATCGAGGCTGCGTTCCGGGCCAAGGAGACGCTCGACGTCACATGGGGCACGCCAGACCCTTGGTGGACGATGGACAGCGATGCCACGCTGGATGCCTATGCCGCAGCGCTAGATGATCCAGGCATTGACCGTGCGACGTGGCGCGAAAACGGCGATGCCGCGACCTCGATCGCGGCGGCAGACCGTACCGTCACTGCGGAATATCGGTCCGACTACGCCTACCATGCGCAGATCGAACCGATGGCCGCGGTTGCGTCTGTTGATGCCGACGGTTTAGGCGCTGAAGCATGGGTCGGCACCCAGACGCAAAGCTGGTCCACTCGCACAATGACAGAGACCTTGGGCACGACGCCGGATCGCGTCCGGCTTAACGTGATGACCATGGGTGGCAGCTTTGGCCGCCGTACCGCGCTTGATCAAGAATACTTGCGTGACGCGCTCTTGTTGTCGAAGACCGTTGGCCTGCCGGTCAAGCTAGTCTGGACACGCGAGGATGACGTTCAAAACGGTGCCTTCCGGCCCGCCGCCGTGCAGCGCCTCCGCGCCGGCCTGACAGCAGAGGGCACATTGCAAGGCTGGGAACACCGCGTCGCTGCACCGTCAGTCATCTCCTATTTCAACCCCCTGCGGTGGTCTCAAGTTGCCCCGAATGACATCATCTCGATGCGCGGGTCGGAAAGCCCATTCTACGATCTGCCGGACATGCACGCCGAACATGTGATCACGCCTACCCACGCCCGCCTGGCCCCATGGCGCGGCATTGGGGCAAGTTACACCAGCTTTGCCGCCGAAGCGTTCATGGACGAACTGGCTGCCGAGGCAGGTCGGGATCCACTGGATTTCCGCATGGATCTGCTTCAGCACAATCCCAGAGGGGTAGCCTTGCTGCGCCGCGTTTCTGAAATGTCAGATTGGGATGGCGCGCGGCCGGACACAGCCCTTGGCCTATCGTTCGCAGGCTACGGCAGTTCCATGGCCGCTGGCGTTGCCGAAGTCGCGCTGGACCGCGACCGCGGGATCATCACTGTGCCGCGCTTCTGGGCCGCTGTTGACGCAGGGCTTGTTGTGGCCCCGGACAATGCCCGTAACCAGATCGAAGGTGGAATCGTCTTTGGCGTCAGCAGCAGTCTCAAGGAGCGGATCACTATGACGGGCGGCCGTGTTGATCAATCAAACTACTACGACTACGAGATCTTGCGCGCACATGAGGTGCCGGAGATCACCCTCGATCTGGCCCAAGGCACCACACCGCCGACTGGCATTGGCGAAGCAGGCACGCCCATGGTCGCGGCTGCCATTGCTAACGGGTTCCACGCTCTTACGGGCAAGCGTCTCCGGCACCTGCCGTTCACACCGGACCGGGTGCTCGAGGCCTTGGAAAACTAAGCACCAGGGGCGCATATGAACAGTCCTCGTCCGTTTCGGAATTGTCGGGAGGCGTTCTGTTGGGTATCTCCAGCGCGCAGAAAGGCTCACAGATCGGTCACTGACTGAGCGTCGCAAAGGGCTCCCCAAAAAAAAGACCGCACTGCGCAGTACGGCCAAAATAGTGCCGAACCTGTGAACCAACGCTACGTCAACAGTAGCTGTGAACCGGCTTGTTCCACAAAGTGTGCATCCGCCAGTACATGAATCTCGCGGATGCAGCGAATGGCGGCAATGAAGTTCGCGCCGTAGAATTCCTTGTGACGGTGGAACGGCAGGTTTGGGCCAGCCTAACTTGGGGGAGTTTTTTTGCTTCTTTCGATATACTGCCTTCGATCAGACGATTGCAGAGATCCCATACTTCCGCAATGTCGTACCAAAACAGACTCTAGCCGTCGGTAGACGGATGACAAATTAGTTGCATAATACAACTATGAGCCAGTCAGTTTCCATACAGCGCATCGACACACTGCTGTCAGCTTCACGTGACATCGTGCGGGCACTTGGATTTATGCAGAAAGGACTAGCTGGAACCGCGCTGTCGCCGTCAGCCGTGCACACCATCATAGAATTGGGTTACGGCACAGTCACAACTGCAAGTGATCTGGGCGACATGCTTCGTCTGGAGAAGTCCTCGATCAGTCGCCTTGTCCAGAAACTCATCGAAGACGGATTAGTTGAGGCCAAGTCAAACCCCGCTGACCGGCGGTCTCGGAAACTCGCTCTGACCGGGGACGGCAAGGCTCTCCTGAAAACACTTGAAGACTTCGGACGCCAGCAAATGAGGTACGCCTCTGAACATCTTGCGAAGGATGATCTCACAAAGGTCGAAACAGGTTTGACGCTCTTCGCCAAGGCACTGCGAGGAGATGAAAGCCACGCTTCGCGCGCCAGTGCCGTGGAAATTCGCAAGGGTTATTGCCCGGGTGTGATTGCTTCCGTCGTTGGCCTACACGCCTCGTATTACGCGACCAACTATGGGTTCGGGGCCGTCTTTGAGAGGAAGGTTGCAACCGAAATGTCGGAGTTCATGGGGCGCCTAGAGAACCCTGCGAACACGACATTCTCTGCTTTTCTTGGCGATACACTTCTTGGATCGGTATCGCTTGATGGAGAGGACCTTGGGGAAGGTGTCTGCCATCTCAGGTGGTTCATCGTCAGTCCCGAGGCCCAAGGAACGGGTATCGGTAATGTGCTTCTTGAAGAGGTGACGTTGTTTGTCGATGCGGCAGGTTTCGAACGGACGCGTCTGTGGACTTTCAAAGGGCTGGATGCGGCGCGCCACCTATATGAAAAGCATGGTTTCGAACTTGTTCGTGAAAATCGGGGCAAGCAATGGGGCACCGAGGTTATCGAGCAAGAGTTCGAGCGAAAGCGGACTTAGCCCGTCTGGGTTTGAGAGGCAGAAATATGTCCGCAACCCGTGAGTTCGACTTGCTCCAAACATAGGTTGCGTGGCGAATGCTCGGATATCCTCTCGGGCCAGTGGTTTGTTCGAATAGGTGAACTGGACTTGCTCGATGCAGATTAAAAGGGATTAGTTCAGCAGATCAAATGCTGTACCTCAGCTTCGAAATTGCCGGGACGTTAGACAGAAGCAAAAAGTGACACAGCGATTGTTTGGCTAGCAGGGGGCACGGAAGTGGCGAGTGCTTAGAGACCAACAGATAATCTGTTCCCGGAGGAGAAACTTGTGAGCCTCATTTTGAAGTGTCGCAAACAGTGTAAGACTTCTTAAGTTGATCTATTCAAGAAGCCAATGGCGTTTTTCCTGTCATTTCGGCAAAGTCCAATACAGCGGAGTTAGCGATACGTTCGTCGAACATCCTGAAAAGAGGCTCCAACGCGATGGCCCGCTGATTTGATGAACCCGCTCGTCAGCGTCAAAAAAATCCGCCAGTAGATGCAAGCTGGCCAAACCTTGCGACGCAAACGCCGCATTTTGATGGATCATTTCAAACTCGCTTTGGTCAAGGGCCACGTCACGCCCGAAGTATCTGGGAGGCAAGCGCGCAACTGATGTCCTCGCGCGAATACTTCGCAAATTTGTTGATCTGATTGTATAAACGGGACTTTATCCCCCTGAGCAAAACCCGACAGATCAGGCATCTCAAGTCACACGGAACGCCACCAAAATGCTTGAGCTCATCTTTCGACTTGCTCTCCAAACGCCACCAAGGATCAAGCCAATTTCTAGAAGTAGTAAGCCCATATCAGGGCCGCTAAAATGCCAGAGACAACACCAACAATAATAATCTCAGGCAGTCCAAACGTCATTTTCGTTCCTTTTCGGTTTGCTATGTATGTCACGTCTCCGAATACATCGATTAGATAGAATGAATTCAGATTTGTCCCTTTGACGTTCCAAAAAACAGACAGCACAAAATCAGACCTACAGGTAAGAAACTTGACAGTCCGAACACCATGACGCCCGCCGCTCCACCAATGCACCCAATCGTGAACGCTGAAATTTCCAATATGATTTCGTCGAGTTGATCGTCTTTACTACCCTGGGCAAACAGACTTCCTATCAGCCTTGTAACATTTCCGGTCATGACAGTAGTTGGAGGCGTATCTAAAGCGACTTGCGCTTGGTTTTGTATGCCCAAAGCAAAAACAACCGCAACAGCCATCGCAAAATTAATGACCCCATGGCTTGGCTCGTCTGACGCTAACAATCCCACAAGGCCGACTATGACAAGAATTGCACCTTCCAATGTAAAGAGAATCGACGCTGTCAGTTTTAAATTTCTTGAAATCTGTGCGGTTAACCAAACTGCAACCACAAAGGCGGGAAAAGAAGCGATCTTGAGCAACGAAGTGTCATCCATATCTTGCGACAGCGAAGCCGCCAAGAGTACAATATTTCCCGTGACATGAGCAGCAAATAGCCCTGAGAAGAATACGAAGCAGGCTGCATCTGCAAAACCTGCCGTAAAGGACAGTATCGCTAGACCCAACCTTGATTCAGGCGTTAATTTACGAACGATAGCTGTTATGTAATGACCTCCAACCATGCAAAACTGATCCTCATTAAATCATCGGCAGAAGCGTATCGAAGCTCGCTTTCGCGTCGCCATAGAACATCCGCGTGTTGTCCTTGAAGAACAGCGGGTTCTCGATCCCGGAATAACCCGTGCCTTGCCCGCGTTTGGACACGAACACTTGTTTGGCCTTCCAGCATTCGAGCACCGGCATGCCAGCAATGGGACTGTTGGGATCGTCCTGAGCGGCTGGGTTCACGATGTCGTTCGACCCGATCACGATGGCGACATCCGTCTCGGGGAAATCCTCGTTGATCTCGTCCATTTCCAGCACGATGTCGTAGGGCACCTTGGCTTCTGCGAGCAGCACGTTCATGTGGCCGGGCAAGCGCCCCGCAACCGGGTGGATCGCGAAGCGCACATCTTTGCCCTTGGCACGCAGCTTGCGGGTGAGCTCTGCCACCGTCTGCTGGGCCTGTGCCACCGCCATGCCGTAGCCGGGGATGATGATGATGCTGTCGGCTTCATTGAGAGCGGTTGCAACGCTATCGGCTTCAATCGCGACCTGCTTGCCTTCCACCGCCATTTGCTCCCCTGCCGGGCCGCCGAAGCCCCCGAGGATCACGGAGATGAACGAGCGGTTCATGGCCTTACACATGATGTAGGATAGGATTGCGCCCGAGGAGCCAACAAGCGCACCCACTACAATCAGTAGGTCGTTGCCGAGCGAGAAGCCGATGGCTGCCGCCGCCCAGCCGGAGTAGCTGTTGAGCATTGAGACGACCACGGGCATGTCCGCACCGCCGATGCCCATGATCAGGTGGTAGCCAATGAAAAGGCCCAGAAGGGTCAGGAGGACCAGCGTGAAGGTGCCGCCGCCGCTCAGGTAGACCATCGTCAGCAGCACCGAACCTGCGGCAGCGGCGATGTTGAGCATATGGCCGCCGGGCAGCTTCTTGGCCGCCGAGTCGACCTTACCGGCCAGCTTGCCGTAGGCGATGACGGAGCCCGTGAAGGTCACCGCGCCGATCCAGATGCCGAGCACCAGCTCGACCCGCAGGATCCCCACTTCCACAGCCGTCTTCTTGGCCAGAAGCGAGGCAAAGGAGCCAAACTCACCGGCGACCGCTGCTGGCACTTTCTGCCCGTAATCCAGCGCTGGGAAGGGCAGATCAGCCGCCGCCATTGTGGCCGCTACACGGGCCAGCTCAATGTCCGCGTTGAAGCCCACGAACACAGCCGCGAGGCCCACGAGCGAGTGCATGATCGCCACAAGCTCAGGCATCTGGGTCATTTGCACTTTGGTGGCAAGCTGGTAGCCCACCGCGCCGCCCGCTGCGATCAGCACGATCGACAGCGCCGCAAGCCCTTGGCCCGGGCCCGCAATCGTGGCGGACACCGCTAGCGCCATGCCTGCAATGCCGTACCACACCGCGCGTTTTGCGCTTTCCTGTCCGCTCAATCCGCCCAGAGAGAGGATGAAGAGGGCGCCCGCGACCGCATAGGCCGCAATCGTAAATCCGTAATCCATTGTCCTCGTCTCCTTAAGATTTTTGGAACATGGCGAGCATGCGCCGTGTCACGAGGAAGCCGCCGAAGATGTTGATCGAGGCCAAAAAGACCCCCAACGCAGCGAGTAGTGTTATGAGGAAACTGCTCGACCCGATCTGGATCAGCGCACCCAGAATAATGATCGAGGAAATCGCGTTCGTGACGGCCATGAGCGGCGTGTGGAGCGAGTGCGCCACGTTCCAGATCACCTGGAAGCCGATGAACACCGACAGGACAAACACGATGAAGTGCTGCATGAAGGAGGCGGGCGCGATCATGCCGACCATCAGCACAAGCGCGGCACCCACGCCGAGCAGGGTGACCTGCTGCTTGGTTTGCGCCTTGAACGCCGCAATCTCTGCCTCGTGCTTTTCTTCCGGCGTCAGCTCCTTGTGCTTTTCTTTCTTCTGCACCGCGATCGCGGCCACTTTGGGCGGCGGCGGCGGGAACGTGATGTCACCCTCATAGGTGATCGTCGCGCCACGGATCACGTCATCTTCCATGTTGTGGTTGACTTGACCGTCCTTCTCGGGCGTGAGGTCAGCCATCATGTGGCGAATGTTGTTACCATAGAGGGTGGAGGCTTGCGTGGCCATGCGCGAGGGGAAGTCTGTGTAGCCGATGATGATCACGCCGTTGTCGGTGACAACGCGCTTGTCCATCTGGGTCAGCTCACAGTTGCCGCCCTTCTCGGCGGCAAGGTCCACGATCACGGAGCCCGGCTTCATCGCGTCGACCATGTCTTTGGTCCAAAGGACGGGGGCCGCACGGTTCGGGATCAGCGCGGTGGTAATCACGATGTCCATGTCCGGCGCGATTTCGCGGAACTTCTCAAGCTGTTTGGCTTGGAACTCAGGCGATGAGGGAGGCGCATAGCCGCCTGTTTCCGCACCGTCGGGCAATTCGCTGTCCTCGAACTCAAGGAACACGAACTCGGCACCCATCGACTCGATCTGTTCCGCCACTTCCGGGCGCACATCGAAGGCGTAAGTGATCGCACCGAGCGAGGTGGAGGTACCGATGGCGGCAAGGCCCGCCACACCCGCACCCACAACCAGCACTTTCGCAGGGGGCACTTTACCGGCGGCGGTCACCTGACCGGTGAAAAAGCGGCCGAAGTTGTTGCCCGCCTCGATCACGGCGCGGTAGCCCGCTATGTTGGCCATCGACGACAGCGCATCCATCTTCTGGGCGCGGCTGATCCGGGGGACCATGTCCATCGCAATGACGTTCGCGCCCTTGCCCTTGGCCAGCTCCATCAGCTTTTCGTTGGAGGCAGGGTAGAAGAAGGAGATCAGCGTCTGGCCTTTGGTCAGGCGCTTGGCTTCGGCCTCGCTGGGCGGGCGCACCTTGGCGATGACATCGGCGGCCTTGAACAGCGCCGCAGCGGTTTTCACCACCTCAACACCAGCCTCCTTGAAGGCGGCGTCCGAGAAGCCAGCGGCCTGGCCCGCTTTGCTCTCCACAACCACGTCATAGCCCAGCTTTTGCAGCTGGAGCGCGCTTTCGGGAGTGATCGCGACGCGCGCTTCCCCCTCGAATGTCTCTTTCGGTGCCCCGATTTTCACGAATGTAGCCCCAGTTCTGTTAATCTTTTTTGAACGAGCTTCCCTCACCCGCGCGTCGATTAAATCGGCGGCCCACTTCTCGAAACCAGGCAGACTTAAATTAGAAAGTTTCGTGGGTCCGAGATCAGTTGGCCAAAATGCGCAAGGAAGCGGGCGGCATCTGCGCCGTTTATCACACGGTGGTCATAGCTCAGATCGAGCGGGACTACCGGGACGGGCTTTGGGACATTGCCGTCCCAAGCTGTCACAGTTTTCGTGCGGGTGATTCCGAGGATCGCAACCTCTGGTGGGTTCACGATTGGGGTAAATGCCGTCCCGCCGATCCCACCGAGGTTCGAGATCGACATTGACGCGCCGCCCATATCGCTTGGCGGGAGTTTGCGGTCATGTGCACGTTTGGCCAGGTCAGAAATCTCGGCTGCGATCTGGAGCAGACCTTTGCAATCCGCATCGCGGATGACGGGCACGAGCAATCCATGCGATGTGTCCACCGCGATGCCAACGTGGATGTACTCCTTGAAGGTCAACGTCTCTTCATCAGGAGACAGAGAGGCATTGAAGTTGGGGAAAACCCGCAAACACCGTGCCAGTGCGGCTACATAGAAGGAGAGGGCCGTCAGCTTCACGCCTTGCGCGTTAGCCTCTGGCGCCCAGCTTTTCCGCAGTTCCTGTAGCGCGGATACATCGGCTTGGTCGTGGTGCGTTACGGCTGGAATGTGCCGGTGCGCCGCCGCAAGATTTCGCGCGGCAAGTTTTGCAATGCGTGTCATCGGTTCGTGTCTCACCGGGCCATACTCGCTATGGTCTATATCCCAATAGCCATGGTCGGTGTTGCCTCTTACGGCTCCCGAATTGATCAAGTCTTCAGGTCCCATGGTCTGGCGCCCCAATCTGTCTGCTAATTGCTGAATGTCTACGTTCATTTCGCGCGCCATTCTTCGTGTGGTTGGGCTGGCAATCACATTTGACATCCAACGCTCCTACCACTCGGCCGAAATATACTGCGTCTCCATGAACTCTAGCATGCCTTCATGCCCGCCCTCGCGTCCTAATCCGGACTGCTTTGTGCCGCCAAAGGGAGCCGCTGGGTCGCTGACAAGGCCACGGTTCAGGCCGACCATGCCGTAATCAAGTTGTTCAGAGACTTGCAAACCGCGCTTGAAGTCACTGGAAAACACGTAGGCCACGAGACCATATTCCGTGTTGTTCGCGCGGGTGATCGCGTCTTGCTCCTCCGCGAACGTCTGAATCGCGGCGACAGGACCAAAGATTTCATCATGCACACAATCAGCTGTTTCGGGCACTGCAGACAACACCGTAGGTGGGTAAAAGAACCCCTTTCCGCTTGGCACTTCACCGCCGCATTCCAGCTTCGCGCCTTTTGCCACAGCGTCGGCAACAAACGCGGCGACCTTGTCGCGGGTGTCGGCGTTAACCAAGGGACCGACATCCACGGTTGGGTCGGTGCCATTGCCAACCTTCAGCGAAGACATTTCAGCGGAAAGCCGCTTAGTGAATTCGTCCACAATGTTCTCGTGGACGTAAATCCTGTTGGCTGCGGTGCAGGCCTCTCCCAGATTACGCATTTTCGCCAACATCGTGCCTTCGATTGCAACGTCGAGATCGGCATCCTCCAAGATCACCACGGGTGCATTTCCGCCCAGCTCCATAGCGGGCTTGAGCACCTGATCGGCGGCGGATTTAAGCAAAACCCGACCAACGCCGGTTGAGCCTGTAAAACTGATCACGCGAACGCGCGGATCATGCATCAAGTGATCGACCAGCGGACCGGTCCGCCGTGAGGGCAGCACGTTGACGAGCCCTTTGGGCACACCGGCCTCTTCCAAAAGCGGCATCAGGGCAAGCATGGTCAGCGGCGTCTCGGACGCGGGCTTGATGATCACGCCGCATCCTGCGGCCAGTGCGGGCGCAATCTTGCGCGTGCCCATGGCGGCCGGGTAATTCCATGGCGTCACCAAGACAGCCAAACCAGCGGGCTTGTGCTGAACCATAATGCGGGCGCCGGATGCTGGCGCATGGGTGATGAGTCCGTCTGCACGCACGGCTTCTTCGGCAAACCAGCGGAAAAACTCGGCGGCATAGGTGGCCTCGCCCATCGCGTCTGCACGAGCCTTGCCGTTCTCAAGCGTGATGATACGCGCAAACTCATCAAGCTGCGCCGACATCAGCTCCCACGCCTTGCGCAGCACTTCGGAACGGGCGCGCGGCGTGCGCGCGGCCCAGTCGGCCATGGCGCTTTGAGCCGCATCAAGAGCGAGATCGGCGTGGAATGTTTCCGCCGAGGCAACCGAGGCCAGGATCTCTTCGGTTGCCGGGTTATAAACGTCAAAACGATCCGTGCTCTCGACCCAAGTGCCATTGATATAAAGGTTCGTGAATTCCATGGGGTCCTCGAGTGGTTACAAAATGTGCCGCAGCGGTTCTTCGATACAATCCGCAAAAGTTGTGATGAGCATGAGCGCTTCGGATGGTGTGATGCGGTTAGGTGCACTTTCCAGTGTGATGCGCACACCGCCGCTCGTCGGCAGATCAGTCAGCGTGACCACCGGATGCGCCTCGGCCCCCAATGCGACCGTTTTCAATCTGCTGCCACGGTAGTCACGCAGAACCCAGATAGGGTCCTCGTCGCTTGGTACGACTTGCGAAAACCCTGATGCTTTCGAGACAAGATAGGTTTCGCGTCCCTGCCGTGTTTCCACTGCGACAGAAAAAGGGGCGTCCTCGTGCAAGGCACCGGCGAAAAGGCTGGCCAAACAGCGTCGGGCCGAAACACCGTGTGTTGATGCGGCCCATTCCGCGATGGCATGAGAGCCATCTACCGCTGTCTCGGCAACGAGGTGGACCGACGCTGTCGCAACAGAAGGTGTGGTTTCTTGCGCTGCTTCCAGCGACAAACGCCGCAAAGTCTCAAGATCGCGCGTGTGGTAGGGGTGCAGATGACCAGCATCAGCCAAGAGCGCCAGATCGAGGTTTTCCGCTGCTGCAAGGCGGCGAAGCTTGGGCGACGCCAATATCCTGCCGTTTTGGCTGGCACGGGCGCGCGGCGGTTGCGGCGTCACAGGCGCCTGAGCCTGAGTGATAGGCGGCGCTGCGGGGGATGCGACCGCATCTGCGCTCGGTTCTTCGGGTGCAGTCTTGGGCACGGCACCGGATACGCTTTCTGTGACCGCTGAAGCAAAGGGTTCGGACGGCGAGGTGGAGGAGATAATTGCGACCGTTTCCCCGACAAGGACGTTCTCTCCGGCATGGGCGAAGGTCGCCGCCAGAAAACCATCAATGCCCGCCTCAACTTCCATCGTGCTTTTGTCGGTTTCGACCTCAAACAAAATGTCATCCGCGGAGACAGCGTCGCCCGGCCGTTTGTGCCAAGCGACAAGGAGGCCTGCATCTTGGGCCATGCCCAATTGGGGCATGGCGACATGGGTGCCGGCAGGTTTTTCCGCTGGCGCTTCTACTGGAGCGGGACTGGCTTGCCCCGGCGCAGCATCTTCGGTGTCTGCGGCGGTCTCGGAAATGCGCGCAATAACCGCACCAACTGCAACTTCCTCACCAACAGTGGCCGCGATGTTAGTCAAGAACCCACTGGCCAATGCTTCGACCTCCAGCGTGGCTTTGTCGGTTTCGACCTCGAACAGCAGGTCACCCTCAGCAACTTCGGCCCCTTCGTCTTTGAGCCATGACACAATCGTGCCGGCATCCTGAGCCATGCCAAGCTGAGGCATCGTCACATCATGCGGCATCGAACATCTCACGCGCGATCAGTTTTCGAGCGGTTTGCGCAACGGTTTCAACCGTCGGCACCGTCACGTCTTCAAGCGCCGGGGAGAACGGCACCGGCACGTCCATTGCGCCCATCCGCTGCACCGGAGCATCAAGATGGTAGAACGATTTCTCATTCAGGCGGCTGGCGATCTCCGCCGTCACGCCGTAGCTCTGGTGGCCCTCATCGATGACAATCGCGAGAGATGTTTTGCGCACGCTCTTAAGCAGCGTGTCTTCATCTAGTGGCACAATCGTCCGAGGATCGATGACTTCAACCGAGACGCCTTCAGTCTCAAGAAGATCGGCAACCCCTTCGGCCACCTGCACCATCGAGGAAGTTGCGATGAGCGTAATATCGCTGCCTTCGCGCTTCACGTGGGCCTCGCCGAACGGGATCAGAAATTCTTCCTCCGGCACGGGGGCCTTGTCCTGGTACATCAGCTTGTCTTCGAAAATGACCACCGGGTTGTTGTCACGGATGGCGGTCTTCATCAAACCCTTGGCCTCATAGGCCGAAGAGGGCATGGCCACTTTGAGACCCGGAATATGGGCAACCAACGCCTGCAAGGACTGGCTGTGCTGCGCGGCTGACCTCCGGGTTGCACCAAGGTTGGTACGAAGAACCATCGGAACGTTGAGTTTTCCACCGGACATGTAGTGGGTTTTGGCGGCCTGGTTGCAAAGCTGGTCCATTATCAAAAACAGAAAGTCACCGAACATCAGGTCAACGACAGGGCGTGCGCCGGTCATCGCGGCACCGACGGCCATTCCAACAAAGCCTGGCTCGGAAATAGGTGTGTCGATCACTCTCTCGGTTCCAAATTCCTCAACCAGACCAGACATGACCTTGAAAGGCGTTCCGGCCTCGGCAACGTCTTCGCCTAGAATCAAGACCGTCGGGTCACGACGCATCTCTTCCGCCAACGCTTCGTTCACGGCTTTAGATAAAGTTATCTCGCGCATGACTGTCTCTCCTCAGGCCGCATAAACGTGCATGTCAACTTCGGAGACGTCCGGGTACGGAGCCTCAAGCGCATAGGCGACAGCATCGGCTGCATCCTGAGCGATCTCGGCATTGATCGCTTCGACCTGTTCCTCTGTGACGATCCCCTGCTCCAACAAGGTCGCGCGGAAGCGCGTGATCGGATCGCGATTTGTTTTCCAATCGGTCTCTTCTTCTTTGGACCGATAGTACTCACGGTTGATGTCGCCAACGTGGTGGCCATGGTAGCGGTACGTTTCAAGCTCAATGAAGAACGGCCCCTCGCCCTTTCGGCAGCGCGCAACGAGGCTTTGGCTCAGATCGTTCACTGCCAGTACGTCCTGACCATCAACCTTGAACGCTTCTATCCCGAAGGCTTCAGCGCGCGCGGTGATCGAGCCTGCGGCAATTTCTTCGGTCTTTGTGTATTCCGAGTAACCGTTGTTCTCGCAGGCATATATCACGGGCAGTTTCCAGAGCGCCGCCATGTTCATGACCTCATACATAAGGCCTTGAGCGGTCGCCCCATCGCCGAAAAAGCACACGGTCACATCATCGGAGCCTTGCAATTTTGCCCGCAACGCAGAGCCCGTGGCGATCCCCATCGAACCACCCACAATTGCATTCGCTCCAAGATTTCCATGGCTTTGATCGGCGATATGCATCGATCCCCCTTTGCCGCGGCAATAGCCTTCTTCTTTGCCAAGGAGTTCACAGAACATCGCTTTGAAGTCAGCGCCCTTGGCGACGCAATGGCCATGGCCGCGATGAGTCGAGGTGATGCGGTCTTCGTTGGTCAACGCTTCACAGATACCGACGGCGACGGCCTCTTCGCCCGAATACATGTGGGTCAGACCTGGCATCTTGGCGGATAGATACAGCTTGTTGGCCTGATCTTCAAAGGCCCGAATGCGCACCATTTGGCGGTACATCTGCAAATAGGATTCGGTGTTGGACGGGGTCTTGGACTTTGCGGGCATTGGGCCACTCCATGAGAAAGGCACCCGGTCCCGAAGGACCGGGTAAGTCGGGGAGGATCAGTATCGGTTTGCGATCGGCAGTTCCTGGGCTGGAAAGAGCGATATCACCTCGCAACCCGTGTCCGTGACAACCACTTCTTCCTCGATCCGCGCAGCGGAATAGCCGTCCGTCGCCGGGCAATAGGTTTCCAGCGCGAACACCATACCCGTTTTGATTTCCATCGGGTTTTCGAGACTGATCGCGCGGCTGATGATCGGACGCTCGTGAAGTGCCAAACCTAGACCGTGGCCAAACTGGAGCCCAAAGGCTGACAGCTCATCGGGGAAGCCAAATTCCTCTGCCTTGGGCCAAAGTTTCGCAACCTGATCCGTAGTGACACCGGGCTTGATTGCGGCAATGGACACATCAATCCATTCGCGCGCTTTGGTATAGGCATCCACCTGCGATGGCGTAGACATTCCTATGTTAAACGTTCGGTAGTAGCAGGTCCGATACCCCTGATAGCTTTGCAGAATGTCAAAGAAGGCCTGATCGCCGGGGCGGAACATGCGGTCTGTGAAATTGTGTGGGTGCGGGTTGCACCGCTCCCCCGAAACGGCATTGATTGCCTCGACATCGTCCGAGCCCCACTCATAGAGCAGTTTGTTGGACATCGCGACGATCTCGTTCTCGCGCACGCCTGGCTTTAGCTCCTCATAAATCATGTGGTAAACACCATCGACCATGCTGGCGGCTTGAGTCAGAAGCTGGATTTCGTCCCAGTTCTTGATCTCGCGCGCCGAAAGCATGATCTGCTGCCCGTCAACCACGTTCAGACCTGCCTCTTTGAGCGCATGAAACATAGCGGTTTCGGCGTAGTCCACACCCACGGGCATGTCGATCATTCCTGCATCGCGGATCAGCCCCGCGATCTCTTCGGCATAGCGTTTCATCAGCCCAAAGCTTGGCGGGATTGTTCCACGCATCCCGACGACCCCGGCGCGACAGTGATCGGGTACCAGCCAGTCCGAGTATTTCTGGTGGTGCACAGCGGCGGAACCAAAATCCCAGACATAGGGGCTGTCATCGCCGGTCAGTAGACAAAAGCGACACATCTTGTCACGCTCCCATTCGCCGATTTTTGTGGCGGAGACGTAACGAATATTGTTCACGTCAAACAGCAGCAGCGTACCGCAATCGGACGCCTTGAGCGCCTCGCGCGTCCGGCTCAGACGATACCTGCGCAGACGGTCGTGATCGATCCGGCGTTCAAAATCTACCGAAGAATGGCCAAAGGCTGGTAGCTTGCCCTCCCATCGCCAGTTTGGTTCGAGATCAACGGGTTGAAGAACATTCGGGGTAAGAGCTCTGGACAATTTTTCTTCCTCTATTGCTCGCAATCCGCTCTTTTGAGGGCTGCGTTTTGGGTCTGTGGGTTCAGGTCAGTTCGACCCAGTCGCCGCCGGATTTTCGGACGGTGTGTCCAATGGAATTGATCTGCGCCATCGTCTGCTCGACAAAGCAGCCAAGCTGGGCAGATTTGACCAACTCCTGGATCTCGGCTTCGGACGATGGGCTGTCGATGTCTATGAACAACTCGAACCCGACGGGGGCGCCTATATAGGGGACATGGACACCCTTATGTGCTTCCCATTTCGCCTTGAGCTGCACATCCAGAGCGTCGATCTGAATGCGTTTCTTCTTGGCGAAGGCTTTGATTTGAACCATCAAGCAGCCCGCAAACCCAGTTAGGAAAAATTCAAGGGGTGTAGGCGCGGTGCCTTCGCCGCCTTGAAAGGTCCCTTCGTCAATCGCAAGATGATTGACCGATTTGAAAGGCTCGAACGCTTCGATTCGCATTTCGGCCCGCATCTTCCCAACAGCCTTTGCCTGAACATCAAAGATGACCTCGAACATGGGCGTGTCGCTGGCTTTTTCGGTCATGTCGTATGTGGTTCCAACGGAGTGGGTCATGTGCAATCCTCACGGCTTCAGGGAATTGGATGTGGCTTTGCTCAGAACGGACCAGTCTTCCGCTTCCAAGCCCTGCGCGAGTGCCATCAGCAGCCCGTTGCGCACCGAAGATGCGATCGGCATCGGCATATTCACCTCTTCGCCCGCAGCCACGGCTAGGTTGACGTCTTTCAATCCCAGCGGGACCGGGAAGTTTGCGGGCTGATAGGTGTCCTCCGCGATCATGGCCCCGTAAATCTTGAAGATCGGCGCTCCGAACAACCCGTTGGAGATGAAGGCGTGGAAGGCGGTCTTGTCGACGCCCCAACGCTCGACCATGTTGTAGGCTTCGGCCATGACCCCGATGCTGTCCGCAATCATGCAGTTCACCGCCAGTTTCACCACAACGGCAGCGACCTGATCCGCCCCGAAGTCGAGGGTTTTCTGACCGATTGCATCGAAGACTGGCGCGCAGGTGGCCCGCGCCTCCGAGGGTCCTGCAGAAATCACGAACAAGTTGCCCGCAGCCGCCAGATCCCCGCGCCCGTTCACTGGCGCCGAGACCAAAACCTGACCAGCCTCTGCATGTGCGGCTTCAAGTTTGCGGGCCATTTGCACGCTGACCGTAGAGGATGACAAATGAATTGCGCCGGGCTTCATTGCATCGACAAGCCCGCCATCAAAACAGATCGCAGAGATTGCCTTGTCGTCCGATACCATTGTGACCACGACATCGCAGTCACCTAGGTCCGCGATCGTCGCCGCGAACGTGGCCCCTTTATCAACCAAGGCTTTCGCCTTTGCCTCAGTTCGGTTGTAAACTGTCAGGCTCAGGCCCGCTTCGAGGATATTGGCAGCCATACCGCCGCCCATCGTCCCCAAGCCGATAAATCCGATTTTCATTTCCATTCCTTTCGCACAGGCAGTTAAGTGACCTGGCCTTCCAAAGGCCAATTCGCGAACGTTTGCTCATACGTGTGAGAGAAAAGTTCGATGATGTTTCCAAACGGATCCTCGCAATAGACCAGCTTGCGATCCGTCCCCGGGATGAACTCAAAGACGGGGGTCCGCATCTTTCCGCCTGTGGCCACAATCCGCTGTGCCAGGCCCTCGATGTCGGGATCGGTGAAACAGATGTGGAAATAGCCGGGGTGTTCATAATCTTTGAGCCCATCATGGCTGCGCACAGACACTGGTTCGACGAATTGGAACAACTCAAGACCGATGCTGTTGCCTGTCACCAGATGCGCCTGAAGCGCTTCCTTGAATCGCGCATCGAAAATGTTGCCGGTTTCGGCGGTCGCAGCTGCCTGTGGCTTGAGGGTGCGCGGCCCCATAATTAGGCGAAAGCCCATCACTTCACCGTACCATTCGATTGCGCGATGGATGTCATCGACAACGATGCCGATGTGATTGAGTGCCTTTGGCGTGGTAGGAGCAGCAGTAACGGTCATGGAAAGGTTCCGAGTTTAGGAAGTTGCGGTCGCGAGTGGGTCCCACTCACGACGAAATCTGAAGGTCTCGAAGCCGGCGGGCAAAGGCGCCTGCGTCTCGATCCAACGCACAGGCTCGTCGCCGTAGCATTCAAACTGATGAAAGCAGCCAACCCCGGTCCAAACATAATCGCCCGGCCCGACGATGAACTCTTCCCCGTCCAGCGTTGCCTTCGCCTGACCTGACATGATGAAGTAGATCTCTTCGAGTGGGTGATCGTGGGTTGTGCCCGCACCGCCGGGCGCGAATTGTACCATGAACAACGCCTGATGTTCGGCCCCTAGCATACGGTCGACCAGCTCCTTCAGGCTGATCCCCCAAATTGAAGAAGAGCGTACGCCCACCGCAGAAATGCTCTCGCCATCGGCCTTCATGTTTTCATTGGGCAGGAAGCCAAGAAATTTGATTGTCGGATCTTCCAAGTCAACCACTGGTGCGTCTTTGCTGCGTGAACCGCTGCGAAAGAAGGTGTCGGTGAAGCTGTGATCCTCGGCCTTTGGCTGCGGGGCGCACATCTCGAGGATTTCGCATTCTCCGTCACCGGGATTGTGCAACGTATAGGGAACCGCCTTGTGGATCACTCCGTAGTGGCCTTCTTTCAGGCGGTGTGCGCGTCCGTGAAACTCAAGCACGACCTCGCCCTTCAAAATGTAGAAGCCCTTTTCAAACGCGTGGAATACAGGGTCGTGCCCCCCCGCCGGCGCGATCCGCACCAGGCCGACTCCCGTCAGAACACAGGCCGGGTTGGTTTCTGCACCGATCAAGGCATTGCAGACATACCCTTCAGACCGCCCGTGGTAAGCGGCAGGAGTGCAAAAATCCGCGCCGTTCACCCGGCCCACAAAATACTTTTTCATGATTTCGCCCTCCCAGAGAAATAACTTGTGCAATCGATTGCACATCTATCTAGTACGGTCAATATGCATTTTTGGTGAAGGGTCCTAACACATGAAATTTGCTATATTTTCTCTGGTTGGAGTAGCGATCGGTGTTGTCGTGGCATGGCAGCCGATCATTAACGCCGACCTCGCGCGACGTTTGGGGAGCGCCATTTCCAGTTCTGTTGTCTCGGCGATTCTAACAGGGTCGATCTTGTTGTGCTTTGCGTTGGTATCGGGAACGCTGCGGCTTGGCGGCTTGGCGGATGTTCCCAAGTGGAGTTTCTTAGGAGGAGTGATCGGCGCGATTTTCGTCCTCGGTTCTGTCGTGACTGTGGCAAAGATCGGTGGCGCGGCGTATATCGTAGTTTTTCTTTGCGGCATGACGCTTGGCGCAGCCCTCGCAGACCATTTCGGGCTGTTCGGCACAGAGATGCGCATGCTGACGCTGAACCGCGTTGCCGGACTGATTTTGGTGGTGGCTGGTGTGGTGGTGTTCAACCTGCCTGTTGTGGCCAATGCAGGCCGGTAGCATCGGATATGGATCACTGCCTGCGACGTAGCCAATCAAGACTTGCGTGCGTGGAGGCGCCGCTGGGAAAGTACTCGGCGCCGACCCAGCCGGTGTAGCCGCTGTTTTCGACCACGTTGAACAGGTGGTCGAAGTTCAATTCCCCGGTACCAGGCTCATGCCGGCCAGGATTATCGCCAAACTGAACATGGTCGATCAGGTCAAGGCTGTCGGAAAAGCACCGCGTGACGTCACCTTCGTTGATCTGCGAATGAAAGAAGTCGAACACAGCGCCGAGGTTGGGGTGATCCACGGCGGCGATGTAGGCGCGCACGTCAGCCATAGTCTCAAGGAAGTATCCGGGAAAATCGACAACGTTGTTCGGCTCGATCAAAAGTTTGGTGTCATAGCTCGCGCACAGCTCCGCTCCGCGCTTGAGGTTGTCTATGTAACACGCCCGTTGGTCCGCAAACGCGATGTTAGGCCGCTTCAGACCTGAAAGCGTCAGCACCTTACGGCATCCAACATCGCGCGCGTAACGGGCCCCTTTCTGGATATGCTTCAGAAAGATGTCCCCTTCGCCTGGATTAGGCGCATGGCCCCGGTGTTTGCCGGGTATAAGATCGCCCGCTGGAGTGTTAAATTCCACAATCGGCAGGCCCGCCGCTGCCGCTGCGCGTGCAGTTTTCTCGGCGGTCACGTCGTATGGGAAGGTCATCTCGATCCCCTCGAACCCGTCGTCCGCAGCGGCCTTAAACCGATCAAGAAAATCATATTCGAGGTAGAGAAAGTGGATGTTTGCCGCGAATCTAAGCGCCATGGACACGCCCCAGTTCAATAGGACGACCGGAGTGCGCAGAGCGTGTAATCGCTTCGAGGATCTCCACGTTGTGGGCTTTCTCCACATCCGTGAAACGGTAGTCAGCGCGGTTTTCCACTGCGGCGGCCCAAGCTTCAAAGTTGGCCAGAACCGTGTTTATCGCCTCGTATTCAAACACATCCCGGGTACCGTCATCCTTGCGCACCACAACTGTCGCAGGGTCATCGACGTCAACATTCGAAATTTCGGTCAACTCAGCCCAAGCCTTGTCTCCGAACACGGTGAACCGCCCATAAAACGGCGTGCTGGACAGGCAGGTCATCGTCGCGGTTACCCCGCTCTCAAAGGTCAGCAGGACACTGACGACATCGACCGCAGGTTCCTGAAAGGAACGGCTTGCAGTTTGTGCCCAAACGGTTCGCACCGGTCCCGCCAGAGAGATGAACATATCAGTGAGGTGGATACCCAATGCTGTCATCGCTCCAGCGGGACTATCAGCCTTGTTAAGCCGCCAATTGGTTCCGGTGAACTTTTTGAAGTTGTCGTGGCTGAAGTTCGCTTCCATCGCAAGCAGCGTTCCGATAGTCCCGTCTTGCAACAGTCGCGCGATGTGCTCCATCGCGGGCTCATAGCGTCTCTCATGGCCAACGCCGAGAACAACCCCCTTTTCATGACACAGCGCCAGCATCCGATCGACGCTTTCCTTCTTCAGCGCCAAAGGTTTCTCACAAAAGACCTGTTTGCCTGCGTTCACACATGCCAGAACCTGCTGCTCGTGCAGTGAATGGGGTGTCGCAAGGATAACACCATCCACGTCAGGGTGCGCCAGAACGGCCTCAAGACTGTTAAGTAGGACGAGATCATGCGCTAGCGCAAAAGGTGCAACGGCCTCCAGATCCATATCAACCCCATGGGTCACATCAAGATGCGGGCTCGGTTCAAGGCATGTCACGATCTGCTTGCCCCACCACCCAAGACCAATAACGGCTACTTTCATGGCATCACTCCTTACTAAGGCCTAGCCGACACGGCGGTTGAAGGCGGTGATATCCAATTGACGCCAGATACCTTTTTTGTTCAGCGGGTCGTTGTTGGCGAAATCCTCCGCCGTAGCCCGGTCCGGAGCCTCTACGATCAGCAACGAACCGATGATATCGGTGCCATTGTCCGCCAGCATCGGGCCTGAAATCGCGATCTCAATTGTTGTAGCAGCTTTGGCGTAAGCCCGATGCGCATCGATGTGCAAGGCGCGTGTGTTGATCATGTTTGGATGATCCAAAGCGTGGATAACGTAAAGCATTTGAGTGTCCTTGAGTTAAAGCGCGAAGAGTACGATTTGCGGAAACGCAATTAAAAGGCCTGTCACCAGCAACATCACGATGACGAAGGGGAATGTACCCACGAAGATATCGCCAACCGAGATATTGGTAGCCCTGTCCAGCGTCGAATGGACCACGAAGACCGCCATACCGAGGGGCGGTGTCAGTAACCCGACCTCAACGGCGATTACGGTCAGGATACCAAACCAAATGAGATCTGCTCCAAGCAGCGAAGCAATCGGAACGGCAAGGGGCAATAGGATAAGCATGATCGACACGGAATCGAGCAACATCCCCATCAACACGATAATCAGCAAATAGATCATCAAGAAGCTGAGTAGACCAAGATCTGCAGCGGCCACCCAATGGCCGATATCGTTGGGGATGCCAGTGAAGGTCAGCAAACGCCCGTAGACCGATGCCGCGATAACCATGAACAGAATGCTGACAGAGATATGGCCAGTCTCAACCATCACGCGCCAAAGGCTTTTGAAAGACAGCCGTCGCTTCAGAACTCCAATGAGAATGGCACCAAACGCACCAGCGGCTCCAGCTTCGGTTGGCGTGAAAACCCCGCCATATATCCCGCCCAGCACAACAAGTATCAACATGGCAATGGGAGTTATCATGAGCATAGCTGTTGCCGCAGTCATGTGCTCAGCCTCTGCAAGGGGCGCTTCTCGGTCAAAGATCGCCTTGGGTGTGAACCTGGCCATCAAATATATCGCCAGCGCAAAACACACCGCCATCAACAATCCCGGCGCAATGGCCCCAACAAACAGACTGCCGACAGAGACCTCGGCCAGCACAGCATAAACGATCAACAAGAGGGACGGTGGGATAAGCATTCCCAAGATCGACGATCCCGCGACCACACCAACAGAAAACCGCGTATTGTAGCCGTGGCGCATCATTTCGGGCGTGGCCACGCGAGTGAAAACTGCAGCAGACGCAATCGAAACACCTGTCACGGCAGCAAAGATCGCATTCGCCAATACGGTTGATATGCCCAGACCACCCTTGATTCGACCTACGAGCCATTGCGCGACGCTAAAGGTGTCTTTGCCAACGCCGGTCGCATTAACGACCAACCCCATCAAAACAAAGAGCGGGATGACACCAAAGATGTACTCCGTGATGGTGCCTGTCGACGAAAGCGCCAATGTGCTGATTGTCAGCTTCAGCCCTTTCAGCGAGTAAATCCCCAGCAGCGAAATCGCGATCAATGAGATCGCAACGGGCATACCCGCATAAATTAGAAGGATGATACCAAAAATCGAGGTGACAGCCACCTGTAGTTGGGACGGATCAGACGCGATAAGCGCGATGCAGGCCAAAAAGAAGATGCCGAGCGCTGCGATCAGCGTGTAGTCCGCAACGCCAAGCGGTCCCACCGCCGGCACATCGCGGCCGTTCGCATCTTCGGAAGCGCGCGACTTCAGAAAAACCACCGCCTTGAACAGGTACTCAATCGTGGCAAGCATGGCTCCAAAGACGACAACACCGTAAACGGGCCAAAGGGGCACGGTAAACACGGCAGGATTACCAAAAAATGTCCCGCGATCCCATGCTTTCAGGAAGACAGGAAGCGTCCCGTTCACGATCAAGACGAACACGACGAAGCCGATAGTCGCAAAGAAAAGGTTGTAGACGCGCCACGCCATCGGCGCGGCGCGTCTTTGATAATCCAACAAGAGCGTCGTTTGTGTCACGCGTCCCACGAAAAGTGTATTGGACAACTGGAGGAAGACAATCGCAACGATCGAGTACGAGACTATTTCAGGTACACCCACCAAAGGTGCGTTGAACAAGAAACGTCCCGAAACATCCGTTAGGATCAGGGCCATCAGAAAGAAGGTCCAAAGGGTCCCGATGTTATTGATCCCTTGAGTGAACGCACCGTAGTAGCGATGAGCTCTGTTCACTTTGCAGCTTGAAGAAGATGCTACAAATACGCCGAGGCGCGCTTTGCCTGAAGGCTTTTCACCCATAAGCGTATCTCCCATTGATAGACTGTTTGCGATTTCTCTGGTTAACGGCGAACGCTAAACTCTCAGAGGTTCTCGTCCCAGTTCACAAGCGGAGTCTGCCCAGCAGCACGAACACCGGACATATAGGCGCTCAGCACCTTTGAGGCGATGTCGCCACCTTGTTCGAGGTAGAGTTGCGGAAGATGGGACATGGCTTCAGCCCACCGCAGTTTTTCCGCATCTGCCATCTCCGTCACGATGCCGCCCTCGGCAATAGTCTTGGACATGTAATCCTCGAGAACGCTCTCAACTTTGGTTGAGTTATAAAGGCTGTATTCCTCACCAAGGCGGCGAAAGACGTCTTGCTCGACCTCGGTCATGGCGTTCCAACGATCAAGGTTAATGGTTGCGCCCCCGATGACTTGTGCGCCCAGGCCGACCAAGGTGAGGTTTGGTGCAACTTCATGGAACCGGTTCGGATAGCCCGCCGACAGAATGATCACTGCGCCATCCGCAACACCCGTTTGCATTTGTTGGTAGAAGGTTCCCGTGCTGCCTTCGACCCATGTGGCACCGGCGGCTTGAATCCATGAGCCCACGGCTCCACCGCCGAGGAGTTTGAGACCTTGCAGATCGTCCAGCGTTTCAATCGGCTCGACAGAATAGATGTGATAGGTTTCGACCCCTGCTGCACCAAGGAATACTTGGTTGAAATCTTCCCAAGCGGCCTGCATCTCAGGAATCTCTCGGTGGATATCGTTCACAACCGACAACGACACGCCCAAATCCTGACTTGCGAACGGCGTACTGAATGTCATTTGCATCAGGGGCATGTTGGAGACTTCCCAGATCGTGCCGACCCAGCCAACATCCGCAATACCGCTTTCAACAGACTCCAGGGTGTCCTGGAATTTGTAGAGGGTACCTGAGTAGGCTTCTGTCCAGTCGATGCGCAACTCCGAGCCCGCTTCCTCAAGGTACGTGTTGGCATTTGCAACAAACGAGTTGGGCAGCGCTCCAACCCAAGGCAGCACCGGTGCCAAAGGCGACCCAATCGTGAAATCCAGCGTTTCTGCGGTTGCGGTAAATGGCATCGTGCATAGGGCGATAGCAGCCACACGGCTTGTAAGTCGTTTCATGAATAATCCTCCCAAGACTACTTCTATTTTTTGGTTGGCTGCGATCATTCCTCCAGCGTCGCATCATGTGCAATCGATTGCACAGCCACATTAACCTGTCAACATACAGAATTGGTTCAATCCATAAGCTCTTAATTTGAAAGTCTATTTTCTACTGAAAGCCGGATTCACAGAGCTTAAATCACGCGGAGTGAGTCGCGGGAAACAACGTGACAAGGTACCGTCTGGATATTTTTCTGTGGGCATTTACCTTCGATTTCTGACAGCAAAGCGCGACCGGCAAGATCACCAATCCGCTGGAAATCAACCGCCACAGTTGTCAGTCCAGGGGCTACGAATTCGGTAAAAGCAACGTTGTTGAACCCGGTGATGGACACATCTTCCGGGCAGGAAACTCCCAATTCTCGGCAGGCTCGCATCGCGCCCATCGCTACAACATCGTTCACGCAAATGATTGCAGTGGGCGGTGTCGCCAATGACAACAGTTCCATCGTTGCAGCATATCCTGCCTCCATCCGGGGTTGGTCTGTGATCTTCAGAAACTCAGGCGGCAAATCGATCCCTGATCGGTGCAGGCTTGATCGAACCCCGATCAAACGGTTGTGCCCCGCGGACGAAGTTTGCGGGCCAGCAATGCAGGCAACGCGCTGATGGCCACACTCGATGACATGTTGGGTCATCTGCTCCATCCCCGAAACACAGTCGTTCACCACCGAAGTGACGCTGCCATCGCGCGGATACCGCACCATCGATACAGTCGGAATCTTGGCCGCAAGGCACTTCTCCACAAGCGGATCGTCAAGCACAGTTGTCGCCAGTACAATGCCGTCAACCGCACGCGCAATCATGCGATCCACGAGACCACTTGCACGGTCGGCCGAGAACCCGCCATTGCCAAGCATCACCATGAGCCCAGTGTCCAGCACGGCATCTTCAAGTCCCTTGATCAGAGGTGGATAAATCGGGTCGTTAACATCATGAACAACCACACCAATCGTTCGGGTCGACCCCGTCCGCATACTGGCGGCGACAGCGTTCGGGCGATAACCGATGTCATTCGCAATCTTGGTCACGCGGGCCACGATTTCGTCAGAAATTCTGGATCGTTTTGTTGGATCCAGCGCGCGGGAAACAGTCGACGGGTGCACGTTGGCTAGTCGGGCAACATCCGATATCTTAGGTGGCATAAGCTTGTCACTTTCGCGTTGCTCGTAACCTGCGCACCGAATAGCGCATTTCCGTAACCATGCCAAATCTTGCCCGTTGTTGGCAGCCTGTTTGCGCACATCGGTCAGCCTAAATGACCGAGTCGACACGGTAGACAGAACCGCGTCAGCGCCGCACCTGTTGCGTCTGCCCGCACAGGCACAGAGTGCGCATATAAGCGGTTCATTGAGATGGAACAAGAACATCTGACCGCTTACTATTCAGCCGAAATAGTTCGCATGTTCCGTTCTCCGAAACATAAAAGATCCGACAGTATTGCCCTTTTCAGCGTCAACAATGTGATCCGTAGTGCAGGCAGGGGAGGCCAACGCCGACGCGGCGCCGGCCAAACACTCAGTCACTGCAGTCCGTGAGTAGTGATCCCCTGATCCGGGGCCGCTACCGGGAAGAGCAGGATGGGATGATCCAATGCGAGGGCTTCAATAACCGGATGACCTGTCGAGGTGTCTCGATTGACCAGCGCCCAGTCCGACCGCTCGGGAAGAACGACCATCAGGTGAGGGCCCATGTAATACCAATCATCGCTGTCGAGCGGCCCGGTAATGAAAGGACTGTCCTGAGTGAACGCCGAACCGCCTTGCAACATGTATGACAACCCAGCGCTGGTTATCTCTGCGGTGCGCCCGGTCGCATTGGCCAGCATCCATTCAAGAAAAACAGGATCATGGCACATCGGGTCATTCGAGGGTGTCTGCGGCCGGTCCGGAAAACATGTCCAACTTCCATCACCCTCCTGCAAAACGACGAAATTGCCAGACTCGTCTTGAGCCCAATCCCAGACGCGCGCACCCGGCGCCATGAATTCTGGCATGGCGCTTAGGGCGTTCTGTCGTTTTTCCACATTCGACCAATCGACCGAGTATGGGGTGTCAAAGAAGGCAGGATGCCTGCCGTCCGACCAGCCAGGTCCCGATGCGCTGAGGAACGAGATTGCGGCCAATACGAAGGTTGTTTTGCTTTGCATATGTTGAGTCCTTTCATTGATGTACAGACAAGGAGCTATCCTTCGGTCTGACGCGCGGCGCAGACCGGTTTTTGCGATGGGAACGATGTTCAGTGAGCGGGCGTGGTGGTATTGGTCAATCAGAGTGGCCCGATTGTCATCCCACACCCATGGCGCCCACCAGATGGGCTCGCTGTAATGCTTCTCTACGCTGCTTTCAGGGCGTCTTCACGCGACGTCATGAGATCCTTTGTGCGGCGCAAAGCCAGGCCAACCGGATCGAGTTGAAGTTGGAACGGCGACTGCGACACTGCCGTTGCTATGGGCGCCAACTGGGCGAGATGGTCTTGCGTGAAAGCATTTTCTTCCCGGCTCCAAAGGTTGAGCACAGTGGGGTACCCGCCGAATGAGACCGGAAGCTTGATGTTCGAACGGACGGCTACGGCGTAGAATGCCAGGTCGGGATAATCGAACCAATCATTTGCCGCCGCGAGATAAGGTCGACCAGACGCGATTACATCAAACGTTCGGCTGACCTCTCTGTCGGCATAGAGGCCGGCGCCGCCGAGCAGCGGCTCAAGCTCCTTTATCTGTGCGACGCGAGGGAGGTAGGCGGTGTATTGATCAACGCGGAGGGCCGCGCATATCCGATCGACCGGCAGATCTTCTCTAAGCCGATCAAGAAAGTTCGCCCACAGTGCGGCGCTGCTCGCCGCATATCTGGCGCTCTCAACCAGTTTGTCGATCTTCACAATTGCTCTCCTTATTGTTGCTGGTTTACTTCGTGCGATCCGATCTCAGGCGTTGAGAATACCGCCATCGACCAACACGTCGGCTCCAGCCACATACGACGCAGCCGGAGACGCAAGAAACGCGATGACCTCGGCCACCTCTTCTGGCGTTCCGTACCGCCCCAGGGGGCTGTTCGTCACTCGTTCCTGACGCACGCTCGCAATTACGTCGTCGGGCAGGCCGGTTTTCGACCAGGCAGGCGTATCGATCGGACCGGGTGAAACGGTATTCACGCGCACACCCCGTTCGGCAAAGGGTTTGACCATCGCTGCCGACATGAGAGTGACTGCACTCTTGCTGGCGCCATAGGCCGCAACCGCCTCACCAGCCTTGCGTGCGACGATAGACGAAATCAGAATAATCGAACCACCGGAGTTCATGAGCGGCCTCAATTCCTGCAATTGCATGAACGGTCCGCGAACATTGATCGCCATCAGCTCATCAAATTTGCTCGCGTCCCAGTTTCCAAGCGGTTGAAATGGCGTGACACCTGCATTCGCGACGAAAATATCGAGTGAGCCAAAGAGCGACTTCGCTTCGGCGGCTAGGTTCTTGCAGTCCTCAGATGAACCGGCATCTGATTGAAGAGTTAAGAGACCGGGAATGCGATTGCCGACCTCATCCAGTTTATTCTGATCGCGGCCAGTTATCAAAACACGGGCTCCCCGCGAAACCATTAGGCGCGCTGTCTCCAGACCTATTCCAGAGGACCCACCGGTCAGGACGGCGGTCTTGCCTTCAAGCGAAAGTGCATCAAACGACATGTAATTTCTCCTCTGCGCATTTTGTTCTTCACGCATATTGTTGTATATACCCACATTAGGGCAAAAGATGTATGGCCAACTTTTCCATTTAGGCTTCTATTTGGTCGAGTAAGCGCAGCAGATCATCAACTGAATCATCGAGCCGCGAGCGCATCTCTTTTTGTGCAGCGAACCAGAGCGGCTCCGCCTCCGCTAAAGCATCTTCTCCAGATTGGGTCAGTTCGACATTCATCGCCCGTTCGTCCGCGCCTTGATGGCGCGCAACCAGTCCGCGGCGTTCAAGCACCTTGATGTTGCGCCCGAGCGTCGATCTCTCCAGATCAAGATGATCAGCCAGTTCGGTAAGGCTTTCAAACTCGCGATCCCGGATCTGTTTCAAGAGGCGGTACATCGTGACTTTGAGGCCGGACGGGGCCAGAGCATCGTCATAAAGCTCGCTGCTGAAACGCGCAGCGCGCCGGAGGGATGTACAGATGCAATTTCCGTTTTCCATATTGTGGGTATATACCCGCGACTAGCCAATTGCAAGCAGAAACCCGCCAAAATTGCCTGGTTCGGCAGCATATCTTGGACCAGTAAGCTGATGGAAAAGAGGGTGCCGCGCCGGCGCTTTAGCGTAGGACGGACAAAGCGGTCTCGGCAACCTGTTTGACGTATGAAAGGTCGCCGCTCGCCCTATACATCAGGGGAATAACTCGTGAAATGGACAGAAAGTAACGGGCCATTGAAACCACATCTGTGTTCGGGTCGAGATCGCCAGACGCCAACGCTATCGTGAAGCGTGATTTCAGGGCGTCTTCGAATTCCTCCATCATCTCACGCACGGTGTCGTCGAGGTCGCTGGAAAGAGCACCAAGATCAGCGCAGGAATTTGTCACTAGACAGCCGACGGGTTTGTCCTGCTGCGACAGGCCCTCAATCTGTTTGAACAGCATGTTTCTCAAAGCAACGCGAATGTCGGGGTGCTTGAGCTCGGCCAGAAGAGGGTAGCCCAGTTTGACACGATGCAGCCGAATGGCTGCATCGTAGAGTGCGTTCTTATTCCCGTAAGCATTGTATAGGCTCGTGCGCGGCAGGCCCGTCGCCTTTTCCAGGTCGCCCAGAGACGTACCCGCGTAGCCCTTCTCGCGAAAGACTTCCATGATCGTTGTGAGAGCTTCTTCGGTGTCGAAGGTCTTTACGCCAACCATTTCTTCTGTCCGATCTAATTTGCTTTCTCAGGCGCCGGCACAGCCAGAGCGGAGGTGTCGCGTGCACGTATTTTGTACTGATATATACAGAATGCAGAGAATACCACGGTGCCGATGATATCAGTTGCCACTCCGGGCAGCAAAAATGCACCAGATGCACAGAGCATGATGACACGCTCAAATAGTCGTAGCGAGTTGATCAGCCAACCTGTGAAACCTGCGGCTAGGGCGACGACGCCAATCAAAGCCGTAGCGGTCGACAAAACAATCTCTGACGGCTCACCGATTAAAAGAAGCGCCGGATAAAGCGCGAAGAGGAACGGCACCAGATATGCTGTTGCTGCAAGTTTCAGCGCTATCCTCGACGTCTCTCCAAGGCGCGCCCCGGAAATTGCGCTCGCAGCGAGCGACGCCATCGCCACCGGAGGTGTAATGTTCGAAAGTACGGCAAAGTAGAGCACGAACAAATGCGCAGCTGCCGGTTCGACGCCCAGTTTTACGACAGCCGGCACGAGTAACGACACCTGAATGACGTAGGCAGGGGTCGTTGGCATACCCATGCCAAGAACGATGCCAGCCAGCATGGTAAGGATTAGCGCGAGCATGAGGCTGCTGCCGGCCGCCGAAATCACCAGGCTCGCAAACTCGATCCCCAATCCGGTCAGCGTGACAACACCGATCACGATCCCCGCACAAGCACAGGCCAGCGCGACAGGCACGACAGCCTTCGCCGAAGCCGCAAGCGCTTCGATCAAGGATAATGGATTAAAGACTTGCCGCGTGTGTGCACGCAGCCATGTCGCAGGCACGACCGCGAGAATGCCACTCAGCGCAGCGAGACCAGCCGAGTAGCCGGAGCCAAGCACGAAGATCAAAAGCACGAGAGGCAGTGCGAGGTGTCCTTCGCGGCGCAAAACCTTGCCGAACTGCGGCAGATCGGCACGTGGCAACCCGGACAGCCCGTTGCGTTTGGCTTCAAAGTGTAGAGCAGCAAAAAGCGCAAGAAAATATAGCAGTGCTGGGACTGCAGCGTATGCGGCCACCTGCAGGTAGCTAACCCCGAGAAACTCCGCCATCACAAACGCGGTGGCGCCCATGATAGGTGGCATGAACTGCCCGCCGGTCGACGCAACCGCCTCAACGGCACCCGAAAAAGCTGGCCGATATCCGGTACGCTTCATCAGCGGGATCGTGAAGGCGCCAGTGGTCATGACGTTCGCTACGGCGGATCCGGAAACCGACCCAAAAAACGCGCTTGTCACGCACGCAACTTTTGCGGGCCCGCCAGAGGTATGCCCCACAAGGGCAAGGCTTGCATCCATGAACAGTCGACCAGCACCTGACCGCTCGACCATGACACCAAAGATGATGAACAGGCTGACATAGGTGGCCGACACACCCATCGGAATTCCGAAAATACCATCGGTCGTGAGGTAGAGCTGCTCCATTAAAGCGCCGTATTCGATGTCCCCAATCGCGAGAGCATAAGCGATGAACGTGGCTGCCGTCAGGGCGAGCGGCAGGCCAACTCTGCGCCGCGTGGCCTCGAGTATAACGAGAACAAGAGCGCTGCCGAGCACAAGCTGTACCGATGTGAGAGGATCGATGTACGCAATGCGCTGAAAAATATGGTCCGCAGCGAGTACGATGTATGCGGTCGCGCAAAGACCGAAGACAGTCAAGCTGAGCGACAAAAATCGGTCGGGAAGCCTGCCCATCCGGACATCTGGAAGAAACGCAAGTGCTATGGCAAAGGCCAGATGCTCCGATCTGAACACAAGAGGGGCTGGTCCACCAAAGGCCGCGACCGACATATGTACGATCGCCATAGCGACCCCGATTGCGGTGACAAGGGACACAAGCCCCTTGTCGAGAGGAGAACACCGCATCTTTTACTGCGCCTCGGCCCAGTATTTGGCCGCGGCCGGGTGAAGCGGAACGCCCACATCCCTTGAGAACTCCACCGGCCCGAGGCCGCGCATCCCAGCATTGACCGAAACGAGGTCCTCGACTCCTTCGTGGAGCGCGTTGGCCAATGCCGCGACGATATCGTTTTCGAGAGAGCAACGGACGATGATTTGCGTTGCGAATTCGATCGCTGGGACGTCGGTATCGTGACCTGGATATGTGCCAGCGGGAATGACACCTTCGATGTATCCTGCATTGATTTCACGCATCCGCGCCATAATGTCACCTGTCATGGGCAGCAGCGACACTGAGCGCGAAGAGGCCAGATCCATAACAGCGGCAGTCGGCACACTCGTGCCCACGATGAAAAGGTCCGCGTTGCCGTCTTTCATCAATGAAACTGAATCCGTGAACGACGTGAAACTGGTTCCATTCAGATCGTCATAGTCAAGGCCAAGCACGCCTAGCAATTGCCGGTTGATCCCTTCGGTCGTGGAGCCGCGCTTGGACGTCGTCAGCGATGCGTTTCCGACATCACCGAGGTCACCAATCCCGCTGCCCGAGATCGTCACCAGCTGGTAGAAACTTGGAAACAGTGTGGCGAGATGACAGACGTCCTGTGTCGCCTCTGGAAAGGGATCAGCCCCCGCCATACCGTCAACAGTCGACACGTTGAACGTGATCCCGATGTCGGCTTTGCCCTGATCGATTGCGATCACGTTGCTCACGCCTCCCCCGGGCAGAACCTGCAGGCGGAGCTCAGGGTTCCGCTCCTCCACCACGGCTTTCAGCGCGCCACCCAAGGGGTACCATTGCCCCCCCTGTGATCCCGTGACTACCTTCAGTGTCTCCGCGGAAACAGTTGCTGCTCCGGCGAGCAGCCCAATACACAGCACATACCCTATAAATTTTGACATATTGTCCTCCCTTGATTGACGTAAAAAGTGGTATTGTTAGCCTGCTTTCGCAGTGATCATGACGTCTTGCGCACCCAGCCCCTCGACCTCGGTGCGCACTCTTTGACCTGCCCGCAAATACACCGGAGGCGTGTGGCCCATGCCCACACCGGCCGGCGTACCCGTGGCGATCAGGTCGCCCGGTTCAAGCGCCATGTAACGGCTGGCTTCTGCGATGATCGTGGCAACATCGAAGATCATCTTTCGTGTCGAGCCAGACTGTCTTTGCGAGCCGTCAACCTGAAGACTAAGGGATAGGCTCTGGGGATCACCAACTTCGTCTGGTGTGACCAGCCAAGGCCCCACGGGCGCAGCTCCGGGGAAGGACTTGCCCTTAACCCATTGACCAGTTCCCTCGAGCTGCCAGTCACGAGCCGAAAGATCATTTACGGTGCAATAGCCAGCGACGTGCGCCAATGCGTCCGCACGAGCGATGTTCGATCCGCCCGTGCCAATGACAACGCCCAGCTCCACCTCCCAATCCAGCTTCAATGTGCCGGCTGGCATCGGCACTGGGTCGAAGGGTCCGGTGATTGCGTTAGATGCCTTCATAAACATTACCGGCTCAGCAGGCGCGCTCATCCCAGCTTCTGCGGCGTGGTCGGAATAGTTCAGACCAATGCACAACAACGTTCCAGGCCGAGGAATGCACGCCCCAATACGGACGCCATCCTCCACGGTCGGCAAGGTATCCAATTTCGTAGTCCGAATGGCCGCAAACCAGTCGCTGGTGAATGGCGCGATACCATCCAGCTCGGAGACTTCCGATAGGTCCGCGATCCGCGAATCATCGATAATCCCAAATGTCTCCTGACCCAATTTTCCCCAGCGAACGATTTTCATGAGGTGCCTCCCTGACTTCCAAAGATTTCGACTTGACGTATTGTTGTACTGATCGATACAAGATGATTCAAACGCTGACAAGGAGGTTTTTCAGTGGCGGACGGTTCATCCGATTTCAAAAGAGGCTTACAACTTCGCCGGAAACTTCTGGGATCTGAATGGGTCGACGGAGCGATGGAACGTGCGTCCAGCCACCCATTGGGACCTGACTTTCAGGAGATGGTCACAGAACATCTTTTTGGGCGTGTGTGGGCGCGCGAGGGCGCTCCGCTGAAAAGCAGGATCATAGTTGCCATCGCAATCCTAGCCTACCGCGGTCAATCGAGGGAACTCGCCAACTACATGAGCGTCGCGTTGGACAACGGCATGGATATCGCTGAGCTCCGCGAAGTATTATTGCAGATTACTGCATATGGCGGTTTCCCTGCAGGCCAGGGTGCCTTCAGTGTCGCGCTGGACGTCATCGACGCAAGGACAACGACGTGACCTTGGAAACCGCCGGGGTCACGGTCAGCTCGGTGCGCCTGAGAGAAGTTCTGGTACCGTTTCGACGCCCGCTCGCAACGCGGGCCGGTTTTTTTGAAAGGGCACCTATTCTGCTTGTAGACCTTCACACGAATGAAGGCGTCGTCGGGCGGGTCCCGGCCTTTGGCTTCCACGAGCAAGGGCCGCATCTCATAGGAGCCGCCATTGGCGCGCTGGCCCAAGACCTCATTGGAAGACACATCTCTCCGGGAGATCTTCCTCAGATCACTGAAGACTTGCTGAACAGGTTTCAGCTGCTTGGGCGGCAGGGGATCGTGCGCTTTGCGCAATCGATCCTGGATATGGTGCTTCACGATGCAATGGCACGGTCGGCAGACATGCCACTCTACGCTGCCCTCGGTGCTCAACCCAAATCAATCCGTGCCTACAACAGCAACGGGTTGGGTTTGGCTTCTCTCGACGAATTGGCGCGTGAGGCTGGTGAACTGATCGACGAGGGCGGATTTACCCACATCAAATGCCGCGGGGGAAGGGAAAGCGGGCGAGACGATGTCGATGCTGTGCGAACCATCCGCCGCGCGATCCCGCAGAACGTCAGTGTGTCGATCGATTTCAACCAGCACCTGACGCCTTCAAATGCCAAGGAGCGCGTGCTGGCGCTCGACGATCTCGATTTGCTGTGGATCGAGGAACCCGTACCGTCGGACGACACGGCACTGTCGGCCGAGCTTGTCGACAGCCTCTCGACGCCCATCATGATGGGCGAAAATTACTACGGCTTTGACAGCGTGAAGCGCGCCTCCGACGCACGAGCATTTTCCCAACTCATGCCCGATGTGTTGCGCATTGGAGGCGTATCAGGATGGATGCACACCGCTCAGTTTTCCGCCGAGCGCGGCATCGAAGTTTCAAGTCATCTATCTCCAGAATTCTCAGTTCATTTGCTGTCCGCGACCCCGACGGCAGGTTGGCTGGAATACGTGGACTGGGGTAGCGACCTAATCCGGGACCCGTTGACCGTCACCTCCGGGTTCGCCGTACCACCCGATCGCCCCGGTTCCGGCATCGAATGGAACGAGGACGAGGTTGTGCGCTTCCTGAAATCGGACCGCACCGTTGAATGAAATCGGATACTATTGATCACACCAAGGGAGTTTCATCGTGAACAAACGACAATTCTTGATGGCGTCGGCCGCTGCAACACTGGCCACCCCATTTGTGCAGACTGCCTGGGCACAGCAGGACGCCTCGGTTGGACCGTCCGGTCCGACGGCCAGCCCGTTCGACGTCACTGGACGCATCCGGGGTTACCGCGTCGACTCGGTGCGCAACCATTCCATAAACACCTACTTTATCGGAGGGTCGGAGGGCACGGTGGCCATCGACACACTCTGGCGCATCCCTGAGGCCGAAGAGGCTCTGAATGCGTTTCCTGCTTTGACCGGTCGTGCGACCTCCGAAATCTCAGCGATCCTCATAACACACATGCATTCAGACCATTACGGCGGTCTTGAGACCTATCGTGCAGCGGCTTCGGGCGCTCCGGCCTTTTCGACTGATGTGGTGCGCCGTGTGATCCAGAACGACGAACACGGCTTTTACGCCAACCGGATTGAAGACTTCGGATCGGATATCCCCTCCGAGATACCTGTACCGGAGGTCGGCCTCGAACATGCACAAACCTTCGAAAGCGGTGGAGTCGAACTCGACGTCTCGGTTCTGCGGGCCAACGAGGCGCTCGAAACGGCCCTTCTATATGCGCCCGAAGAGCGCGTGCTATTTTCGGCAGATCTGGTTAACAACAAGACAACTCCGGTCTTCTATCAAGGTGAACTCGACAGCTGGCTTAATCAGTTGAAGAAGTTGCGGAGTCTGTTCCCGGATGCACAGGTGATCGCCCCCGGCCACGGGCCTGCAGGCGACTTCGACACTCTCGTCGCGGATCAGATCGCCTACCTCGAAACTTTCCGCAGCCTTGTCGAGGCCGAATTGGAGGTAGGAGATGGCGCAATTCTGGAAGACGGCGTTTCCCGTATCAAATCAACTATCGTCGACGCGTTCCCGGACTGGCGCACATCCGCTGGCGTTCCAAGCCGCGATCGCTTGATTGAGCTGAACATCGGCTGGACGCTTCAGGGATGGCGCTTATCCGGCCAGAGCAGCAGCAATCCTCGGCAGTTTCGCGAGAATTGATGACAAACGCGCAGGCGTGGCCGTGAGCCGCTCCTACCCTCCGAGCGCATTTGTCCATTGCTCTGGGACGTATGCGAAACGACCGTTGCGTACAAAGATCCTGCCGATGGACGGGAACGGAAAATGGGTCCCAATGACACGCGCACAGCTTGTTTGTGCGCGGCGAAGTAGGTCTCGGCGCGTGGCTTCGGCCCGCGGTCCGTCAGCATCAAAAACCACATGCCATCCCGGATTGGGGACAAACAGTGCCGGATAAGTGATCGCATCCCCCACAACGATCAATATCTCGCCCTCGCTTTCCAGCACGACGGACATGTGACCGGGTGTGTGACCGGGGCTTGCGGATGCCCGTATGCCTGGCGCGAGGATTTCCCCATCCGCAAACAACCTCAGTGCGTCACCATAGGCTGAAAGCTTTGCCCGCGCAGCGGCGGCGAAATCCTGCATCGTCGCTGGCAAGGCACTTACAGCCTGATCGTTGTGAATGAACGCGTATTCGACCTCCGGAAACAGAACGACCGCATTTGGAAAGGTGGGCCTGCCATCGGCATCCGCGATACCACCAACGTGATCGGGATGAAAATGCGTGAGTACGACCAATTCCACCGCGTTGGGGTCAAGGCCCGCGGCAGCCATGGCGCGGGCGCCGTCGTCAATGCTAGGTGCCAGAAGATCACCTGTACCCGCGTCGATCAAGATGTGGCGACCGTCGATTTCCACGGCGGTGAAAGTGTAGGGATTGTTGAAATGGGTGGTGGGAAGAAACGCCTCCTCAAGGGACGTTTGCAGATCTTCAAGGGAGGCGTTGCGGATGTAATCTTCTGTCACTTCGCGACGGATTTCCCCATCGTATAGCGTGGTGACAGTCATATTCCCGACCTGTGTCCGATACACACCTGGGACTTGTAGGGTCGTTGCTGGCATACTCTGTGCAATGGTTGGAGTTGGATGAACCAGTGCCGCGGCAGCGCTTCCGCTCAGTAAGCCGAATGCAGTCCGTCGTGTCATTGTCTTCGGTGACATATTGTTGCTTCTCTTTCCGGATTGTATTGCCATACATTCAAACTACATTTAAGTACGTATTAGTACGAAATGGCTACGGATGGTAATATGTCAAGACCCGCTTCCGCGCTCCAAACCGTGGGGTTCAGAAAATGACCAAGCAATGGCCATATTCCGGGACGAACAGAAATTTGCGCAGAACAGGATTTGATCTGTAAATTCGAAACAACGGGATGCTTTTTCGATACCGGCTTCTGTTGGTCCTCCATCTTTGCGACGGACGGAAAGGCCGTCCGGGATTCACCATTCAACGTGCAAGTGTTTAGTCGCACGTCTGACGTTTGGGTGGTTGGTCGGATGCTCAAGGCAGAGCTATATGATCCGGCTAAGGCTGCGGACAAAGTCATCTGGCGGATGAAAAACTCCTGGCTGGGTCCATTATGTTTCAATTTCGCAGACGAAGGTAAGGCATGAAAAGTGTCGTCGATAATTCAAAAGAGGAAAACCAGGCCGCCGCCGATGCCCGCCGCGCGCGGGGCGAATTCGTGCGCGGGGTTAGCCAGTTTCGCCATGTGATTGGTGAAAGCGGCGTCTTCCCGGCGGAACCGGGTCGCTATCACCTGTTTGTCGCGCTCAATTGCCCCTGGTGCCACCGTGTCACCCTCGCGCGGGGTGTCTTGGGCTTGACCCAATCGGTCTCGATGGATGTGGCCTATCCAAATCGGACGGATGAATACGATCCGGCGGGCCCGAATTTCTGGCAATTTGCACCGGAGCGTCGGTCGCCCCTGACCGGCGAGGTGTTACCCGAATGCACCGCTGAGACTGGAACGGGGCAAGGATACCGCCTGGCGCAGGAGATCTACGCCGCGGAAGGGTCCGAAGAACGGTCGGTGCCGATCCTGTACGACAAGCGGACCAAACGGATCGTCTCAAATGAAAGCGCTGAAATTGTTCGCATGCTTGGCGCGCATGCTCGAGCTTTGGGCAGCGACCTGACCGGCGATGCGCTGCCAAACCTCTACCCAAACGAAGCGGAAAGTGCGGAGCTACGGCGCGAGATTGATGAGCTGAACACCTTCATTTATGTCAACATCAACAATGGCTCCTACAAAGCTGGGTTTTCGAGCGACCAAGCTGTCTACGCGACGGCATTTGAGAACTACTTCGCGGCTTTTGATGAGCTTGAGGCCAAGCTCAAGGATGGTCGACCTTTTCTGACTGGGGAGCGTTTCACCGAGGTTGATCTGCGGCTTTTCCCGACTCTATATCGCCACGACCCAGTTTACTATGTTCGTATGAAGCTCAACGGCGCCCGTCTCCTCGACTACCCGCATCTCTGGCATTGGCTCTGCCGCGTTTACGCGCTGCCAGGAGTGGTGGAAAGTGGATCTCTGATCCATTGTCGCCAAGGTTATTTTGGGCGCACATGGAACAAAGTAATCCCAAGCGGCCCGATCAAGCCGATGCGCTACCCGGAGGCTTATCGCCATCCTGATTTAGTTGAAACCTAGAATGGGGTAAAGCGCAGTGGCGGCCGCTTTGCGCGTCCAACTCCGAAGGCCCTTCGGAATTCAAAATACCAAATCAGAGGTAGGACTTGGACCAAAACACTCCAAAACGACGCGGCCGCCCGCAGGCCTTTGGTCGAGACGAAGCGTTAGACGCTGCAATGCTTCGGTTTTGGCGTTACGGATATGCCAAGACCGATATTGATGACATTGCGCGTGATCTTGGGGCGACGAAGCCAAGCATCTACCGGCGCTTCGGCAACAAAGAGAGATTGTTTCTTGCAGCTCTCGACCGATATGCGTCGACGGTTGGAGCCGAGCCTTTAGCAGCATTCAACGCTGAAGACGATTTGACCCTAGCCGTTCGTGGGTTCTTGGAGACTTCGCTTCGCAACGCCACCGACCCGGACACCCCACCGGGATGTATGATTGCCGGTGCGGCGGCGGAGATCGCGGGTCGAGTACAAGACGTCGGCACGTTCTGTAGGGCAGGCCACACAGCGACAGAAAGCCTACTCGCCGATCGATTTTCGGCGGCAATTGATGATGGGCGGTTGTCGGACCGCGTCTCAGGACGCGAGCGGGCTGCAGTACTCTTGGCCGCAATGCACAGTTTGTCGATCCGCGCACGCGCTGGCGAGACCCGCGGCGAGCTATCCGATCGTTTAGTTGGCGTTGTCGACCTGGTGCTTGGGTAGGGGCCGCTCTTTGACTCGCACCCACTAGTCGATCAGTCCTTGGTCTACAAAGACTTGCGTCGATCCAAAGTATGGATCGACGATAGATGTGACGGATGGTTCTTTTTTTATGAGCCGAACTTGATTGGTCGGAGAACGGGCTCATCGCACTGCGCCTCGGTTCGCGTCTCGACATCAAAGGCGCCGCAAGTCCGGTTCCCGGCGATATCTTCGGCATGCGGCGCAACAAAGAGGTATGGGGTTGCCTCGGCGCTCCAGGGTGCGCTCGGCGTGAAGACCATGGAGGAGCCCATGCTTGCCCAAGTGCCAGCTAAGGGTCCGCCGTCGGCATTGATCAGCGCCACGGTGCGTCGAGACAGTGCGGGGTCCATCACACGGGCAAATTCAACGACAAGCGGCTCAAGGCTTTCGGTTGGAGGCTCTGAAAGCTGCCACGCCGCGACATCTATGGGGCGACGCTCCGCTGGGCCAACGGTGAACATGAGCTCGAACGATTCTGAGAGTGTCTGGCCATCCGCCGCGCGCATCTGGTCATGTACAACAAGACGGTAGGTTTGCCCCTCGTCAAAAGGCGCGCCATGGGTGGTATTAGGCCTCACCCCCAACTTGAGCCGGCCGGGGTCAAAAAGTAGCGTCAGTTGCGTCTGTTCCGCGTTCCAGAGCTCGATGCCGAGATTGAGAAAAGCGTTCTCGATCTGACGCCCGTCGCCATCAAAAAGCGAAATATGGCGCATGACATTGCCCCGTGCCATTGGCTGGTCAAAGGTCACATACATCCGCAGCGTATTAGCTGGGAGCGTGACTTGCTCCGGTAGAATGGCTGCGACTTTTGTCAGGCCGGTCCGCGATGCAGACCGTTCTAGAGGGAGTGCCAAACCCAGCCCGTTCAGGTGAAGCGTATACTCCGCACCTATCGAAAGCGGAAAGCGCGGAACAAAAACCAATGCGCCGGCAGGGTCAGCGTCCGTTGCCTCAACGGGCTCAAGCTTCAGACGCCCTCCATCGGCCAAAGTTGCCTCGACGGCGCCATGGCCCACTTCCGTCACATCGAGGTTCGTGACCCATATCCGGTCACCGCTTTCATTTGCGCGTGCTTCCTGCGCCAGTGTTTGTTCGGAAAGAGTCGCGAGGGGTAGGAAGGTGGCCAGCAGCGCCACCTTCCATTTTTGACGAAGGCTCAACATCACAGATCCAGTGGCGGGAACTGACGGTAGCCGAACGGGTCGGCCGTACCGGGCCAATTCATCTCAACCATGTGGTCCGCCCGGTTAAAAAAGAACGGAACCAGTAGCGATTGCACCTGAATACGTGTCGGATCTTTCGGATCGGGACGCACGGCAACAGCCCAGTTATCATTGATCAAGTCAATGTGCTGCACGCCGGAGAGTGGCACGGGAAAACCGGTCAAACCGGCGGGTCCGAAATTGTTAGGCACGTCAACTGCCATCGGTTCAGCATCTGCAATCAATTGAAGCGGGATCGCATTTGCAGACCTGTTGGTGTTGGTCACCAAAACATTGTCCGATCCGTCCATCGGGTTGTTATAGGCGAATATATCGATCGGCGTGTTGCCATAGCCGAGTTCGCCGATCATCTCACCCCGGATTTGCGCCCCATCGGTCAAATCACTGAGGGGGATACGAACCAGTGGGGTGCAAGCGTAGACGGCCACCAGCGTTGGCACTCCGTCAACCTCGGCAATTGTCTGCGAGATAATGGGCGCCCGCGTTTCCCACTGCGCGTGCACCGCGTGCCAGATCTCGATCTGAGTTTCGCTCTGTTCCCCGGTGAAAGGGTATGCGATCCGCCGCAGGGTGCTGTCAAAGTCTTCGCCAGAGACACCCGACACGAAGAGTTCGCCATTGTAGTGGTCGATGTCGGTGATGGTATAAAAAGCGGCGGGTTGGCCGAACTCCAATGCAGCCTGCGCTGGCGGCGCCCCGAGAGCATGCACCGTCGCCGAAAGACCTGCGTGGTCGATCAGTTCCACGGCCCCGTCGTTAATACGGGCCAGCACTGGCACTGCGTCAGGCCCCAGTCCCCGATGCGCAGAAACGACAATTTGCTGGGTGGCTGCGTGAACGGCCACATCGTTGATCGTGATTTGGTCTGCTGGCGCGCCGGTCAACCGACCGATATCGGCTGGCAGGTCCTCCACAATGGTACGGCCCTCGAAAGTCTGAGGACGGCCAAGTTGGTAATTTGCTTGGTCGGTTAACGTCTCAGCACCAAGTTGGAATGCCACAACCTGATTGCCTGCGCTGTCGCCAACAAAAAGCACGTCATCGGAAAATTCGATTGCACCAGCCGATTTCAATACTGGCGCGGCGGATTGCGCGGCTGCGGGTGCAGCTATTGCGGTCAGCACAGAGAGGCCGAAAAGGCTTGTGGCCAAGCGGATTGCTTGGCGCGAGGAGTGAAATTTTGCAGTCATAGTGTAGGGCATTTTTACCTCCAGTTGATGGTTACAACTTGAGGAAATCATGTGTATCGATTGGCTACAATATTAAGATACTCAAAAGTACGTTAATAGTCGCACAGGGATTGTTTGACGATGAAGGTTGAAAACCTATTGCAGATCGGCAGCCCTCAATTCGTTGAGTTTCAAGCATGCGCTCTCGCATTGCTCGCTGCGCTGTCCTCTTCCGCACTGCGCGAGCGTGTAAAAATGGAGTACGTTGGAAATGATTACCCGGGCTTAACGTCTTAAATACGCTTTGCACCGGCATTCAGCGTTGTATGCGATATCCGCATCCAGTCTCTGAATGGCGTCGCACTCAAAATGCAACTTCCTGCTTCTAGTCATGCCCGATTGAACAAAATACCCTCATCAACTCTTAGGTTCAGCGCAATTCGCAAGAGATCAAATCGCTTTATTTCCATGCAACGAATGCGCGCCAAGAAAATAGCGCCCCGCACGACTGTGCGGAACGCCCAACACCCTAAAATGCTCTCTATCTAGGCCGAAACCATTGGCATGTCATAGCTGAAGTTTTTGATGATCGTATCAATCTGCGCCTCGGCGGCGGGGATTTTTGTATCTGCCATTTGCATCAGTTGGTCTGCCTCAATCACATGTACGTTCGTTATCCCGACAAAACTCAGCACATGGCGCATGTAGCCAGTGGCAAAATCGATGTCGCTGTCCACCTTCGTACCGCCTGAGGCTACGATCAGGTATGTTGGTCGATCCGCACCAAGGCCTTTGGGACCGTTCTCGGTATAGGTGAACGTGCGACCGAAGCGGGCCACCTGATCAATCCACAGTTTCAGTTGTGCCGACACCGAAAAGTTGTAAATCGGCACGGTGATCACGACGGCATCGGCCGACAGGAACTCATCAACGATCTCATCAGAGACTGCGAGAGCGGCCTTGGCGGTAGCGTCGCGATCATCTTCTGGAGTGTAAGCGGCATCAAACCAAGCTTCGTCCACGACGGGAGGTACGGTGGCCGTAAGATCGCGGGAGACCACTTTGGCACCCGGGATCTTTCCTTCGAGCCCGGCAATCAAACGGTCCGCCAGTGGGCGGGAATAGGATTTGCCCTGACGGCCGGAGCTGTCGATGCGCAGGATTGTGGGGGCGGTTTCAGTCATAGGGTAAGCCTCGTTGCTGCTGGAAAAGATGGAGAAGAAGCGGGACAACAGGGTCATAGATTTGACCATCCGCCATCGACGGCGATTTCGGCCCCGCGCATAAAGGATGACCCGTCGGAGGCCAGGAATGTCACCGCAGACGCGATTTCTTCAGGCTTTCCAAATCGACCTGCCGGAACCTTGGCCATGACGGCCTGGCTCATCTGTGTCAAATCCTCGTCGGACATGCCGAGTTTGCCATAGATTGGTGTTTCAATCGGGCCTGGGGCAACTGTGTTCACGCGAATGCCACGTTCGCCGAGTTCGACAGACAGCGTGCGTGCCACTGATCGCAGCGCCGCCTTGGTTGCGGAGTAAACGGCCATTCCCGGTTCGCCCAAAACGTCCAAACACGATGTGTTCAAAATGACAGAGGCACCTTTGGTCAGCAGCGGGGAGAGTGCTTGCAGCAGCAGCAGCGGACCGGTGACGTTGACCATGAATTGGGCTTGCGCGGCGTCAGCTTCGATTTGACCCAACGGAGCGGGCCACGTTACACCAGCGTTGGCAAAGACCACATCAAGTCTGCCAAATTCCTCTTGGATTTTGGCAGCAACCGCCGTGCTGTCTTCAGGCATATCAGCGCGCCAGAGAAGAGCGAGGACCTGTGAACCATTGCTCGACAGTTCGGCGCGAGCGGTCTCAAGACGCGCCTGGTCTTGACCAGTGATGATAAGCGCTTTGATCCCTTCATCCAGAAAAGCCTGGGCCGTCGCACGTCCGATGCCGGTGGTGCCACCGGTGATCAGAGCAATCTTGTCGTTGAGCTGCATTGCATTGTCTCTATTATTGCTTTACTGATCGGTAAAGTAAACGTAGTGACTGGAATGTCCAGAATTAAATTCGGATCGGTAAGGTAAATGCCGAAGCAGACGGAAAAACGGGCGCGCGGGCGCCCGGCGAGTATCGACAAGACCGAAATTCTTGAGGCGGCGACGCAGGCTTTTTGGCGTCTGGGCTATGATGGGGCGTCGCTGGGCGAGCTGACAAAAGCCACCGGTGTTTCGCGGCCTACACTATATGCGGCCTTTGGCGATAAGGATGCGCTATTTGACGCGGCACTCGATCACTATGCGAAGACGACAGGTGCGGCACCAGCCCACGCTTTTGCCGAAGCCACGGACATAAGGGCGGCTGTAACGGCCTTTCTGACAGTCTCCGCTGAAGGAAACACCAAGATTGATGCGCCGTCCGGCTGCCTGATTGCATGCTGCGCAGCCTTGACCGCTGAAACCACACCCTTGCTCAAAACCAAGCTGCAGAAGCAGACCCAAGAACTGACGGCCTTTCTTTCGGCGCGGTTTGCCCGAGAGGTCGCGCGCGGCGCGTTGTCTGAGCGGCCAACACCTGAAGCTCGCGCTGTGTTGCTGGGTGATTTTATGCGCGCTCAGGCAGTGCGCGCCCGTTCTGGTGCGAGTCGCGCAGAAGTCTTGTCCGAGCTCTCGACCCGAGTTGAGGCTGTTCTAGCCTAAATTACAAGTAAAATCAGCAGCGTAGCTCTGGTACACTAGAGTCAGCGTTCGCACATAGCTTGCTCAGGTAAGTCCTTTTGCGCTCAGGAGGCCATTGGTATCCTAGAACTTCTCAACCCAAGGCCGAAGCTCAATTTCCCACGACCATGTCGAACGGTGCTGGTCCATCAGATGCATGTACGTTTCCGCAATCTGCTGAGGGTCAAGCAAGTTGTCTTCGCCATCCACCTCATTGAACCGACCCTTCTGAGGGGTTCCGTCAATACCGCCGTCAATAACGACGTGGGCGATGTGAATGTTCTTCGGATGTAACTCGCGGGCCAATGACTGGCAAAGCCCCCGCAAAGCGAACTTGCCCATGGCAAAGGGTGCCGAACGCGGGAAACCTTTTACGCCTGCCGATGCTCCAGTGAACAAAAGCATGCCGGTCCCGGTGATCAACATGCGTTTAACAGCCTCTTGGGCGACAAGAAACGCACCATACGCGGTCACCATTATCGCGTTTTTGACAAGGTCCGGATCAAGGGTATGGAATTCCCCTTGAGCGCGCGCACTGGGATTGTAGACGACGACAGCCAGCGTCTCGTCGAGTTGGTCAATCTTTTCGAAAAGAGCTTCGACGCTCTTTGCATCACTAGCGTCACAAGCAACAGCTAGTGCACCAGTCTCTTCGACCAATTGTTCTAACTTATCTGGGTTTCGTGCTGCCAAAACTACCTTGTAGCCCCTTTTTGACAGTGCTCTTGCAAGTGCTGCGGACAGGCCAGAACCTGCTCCGACGATCAATGCAGCTTGTGATGTCATGCTACCAGCCCTTTTCGCGTTTGCGGTTGGTCGAAATCGAGATCAGGATTTATCGGAATGATCCGGCTCGGGTTAATGCTGTCATGGCTGTAATGGTAGTGGCGCACGACTTGATCGAAATCGATGGTCTCTCGAACCCCTGGCCACTGGTAAAGCTCTCGGGTGTAGGACCAAAGATTTGGAAAGTCGACCAAACGCATTTTGTTACACTTGAAGTGAAGGTGATACACCAAATCGAACCGGATCAGCGTTGTGAACAGGCGCCAGTCAGCTTCGGTGGCGTGATTTCCAACAAGATAGCTTGATCGGCTCAACCGTGCCTCAAGCCATTCCAGAGTGTCAAACAGCGCTGTTACAGCTTCGTCATAAGCCTCTTGTGTCGTTGCGAAACCGGACTGGTAGACGCCGTTGTTGATTGTTTTGTAGATGCGCTCATTGACTTCATTAATCTCTGCTCTGAGGTTTTCGGGATAAAAATCCACCTCGTTGCCGGTGATCGTGTCAAAGGCAGAGTTGAACATCCGGACGATCTCGGAGCTTTCATTCGATACAATGGTCTCGGTTTTTTTGTCCCAAAGCACCGGCACCGTCACGCGGCCGGAAAATGCGCTTTCGGCGCGCGTGTAGATGTCGCGGAGAAAGGGGTAATCATACAGATGGTCCCCCGTTAGCCCTGGCCAGTCTTTGTCGAATGTCCACCCATCTTGAAGCATGTCGGGATGCACAACAGAAACACCGATGTGCGGCTCAAGCCCTTTTAGTTTTCGGAATATGAGAGTCCGGTGAGCCCAAGGACAGGCCTGAGCAGCATAAAGATGATATCTTCCGCTCTCTGCCGGAAAACCCGCCTGTCCTGTCGGTCCAGCAGTTCCGTCAGCGGTAACCCAGTTTCGAAAACCGGACGTCCATCTCTCGAACCGGCCACCAGTGCTCTTGGTATCGTACCACTTGTCGACCCATTTTCCGTTTACAAGTAGTCCCATTGCTTGTCCTTTCGACAGACAGTTAATTCCATTTGGAAAGTTCGGCGGGCCCGTCGCTACACATCTGCATGGTAAGCGTCCGCCAACGATCAGATGCGCTAAAGGTTCGGGCGGACATTGCGCCTACAGTCAGGCACAGGTCCGATCCGACAAGCTGAAATTGCCCCGCCAGGTTGAATGTGAATCGCTGGAGATCGGCGGCTGGCAAAAAGCTCTCTGACGCGCCGCAAGGCCGCAAAATCACTGGCGCGCCGGGCAAAGGTGTTACAACCCCAAAGGCGGTCACGCAGGCCTCGAAGGCTGGGAACCGGATGCGACCATCGGTAAACACGGCGTGCCGGTCCACACGCGGCAGGTCAGGTAGGCAATTGTGCGCCACTAGGGGCAGATCTGCACGTGCCGTCGGGCCAACCCCCAGAATGTCGATGCAATATCCTTCGCCGGGTCTGTCCAGATCGTTGGTCAGCTTTACTTGCGGCAAGGCCTGCGCGGCAGCCACGCCGGTCGCCCCCAGCACAATCAGGAAAGCCATCGCGAGAGTGACCCATCGGTTTAGGATAAAGCAGTCTCGTTGCATGTTCAGCACCTCTCGATGACCATGGAAATGCCTTGTCCGACACCAATGCACATCGTAGCCAGTGCCCGTACGCCACCTGTGACATGCAACTCCGTCGCAGCCGAACCGACGATCCGAGCACCGGACATGCCCAGGGGGTGACCAAGCGCAATGGCACCCCCATTGCGGTTCACCCGGACGTCTGCGTCATCAATATCCAACATGCGCAATGTAGCGAGCGCTTGCGAGGCAAAAGCCTCGTTCAGCTCGATGACATCAAAATCTGTTTGTGACATCCCAAGCCGATCCATCAGCTTTTGCGAAGCAGGCGCCGGGCCGATGCCCATCACGCGCGGTGGCACACCTGCAGTTGCACCCCCGACAAAACGGGCGAGCGGTATCAAGCCATGTGCTTTGATGGCGGTCTCTGACGCGATCAGCAGCGCCGCGGCGCCATCGTTGACGCCCGAAGCATTTCCGGCTGTGACCAACCCATCCACCCGTACAATAGGCTTGAGCTTGGCCAAGGTATCGAGGGTTGTGTCTGCGCGTGGGTGCTCGTCTGTATCGACGATGATTGGATCGCCGCGTGGCCGGGGAATGGTGACAGGGGTGATCTCATTTGCCAAGCGCCCGCTGGCCTGCGCAGCAGCGGCTTTTTGTTGCGACAGCAGCGCAAAAGTGTCCTGATCGGCACGCGAAATTTGATAATCGGTGGCCACATTTTCAGCCGTCTCCGGCATGCTGTCTGTACCATATCGCGCGTGCATCATCTGATTGACAAAGCGCCAGCCGATCGTGGTGTCATGCACTTCGTTCGTGCGTGCAAAGCTACTCGTGGCCTTCGGCATCACGAAGGGTGCTCGCGACATGCTTTCGACTCCGCCTGCGACAACGACATCCGCCTCATTCGACCGGATCAGGCGAGCGGCCGTGGTTATCGCCTCCATCCCCGAGCCACACAGCCGGTTGACTGTCACACCCGGCACGCTCTCGGGCAACCCGGCCAAAAGCAGTGACATACGCGCGACGTTGCGATTGTCCTCGCCCGCCTGATTGGCGCAGCCCATAATCACCTCGTCGATCTCGGCAGGATCGAGTGTAGGCACACGCTCCATTAGAGCGCGAAGCGGGACCGCGCCAAGATCATCGGCACGAATTGAAGAGAGCGCGCCACCATAGCGCCCGATGGGCGTGCGGACATAGGCGCAGATGTAGGCGTCTTGCATCTTAAACCTCTGGAGCTTTGAGATCCTGAACGGTCTCGTCGATGTGAAGTGGGGCGCCGGTTACCGTTTGAAGCTGATCAAAGGACACGCCCGGCACCTTCTCGCGAAGCACAAATCCCATCGGGGTGATGTCGAGTACTGCCAGCGATGTGTAGATGCGTGTCACGCAGGCTTTGCCTGTCAGCGGCAGCGTACATTCACGCATCAGCTTGGGTTTTCCGTCTTTGGTGACGTGATCGGTGATCACCGCAACACGCTTGGCGCCGTGCACAAGATCCATAGCGCCGCCCACCGCAGGCACGCCCTTGGACCCCACACTCCAATTGGCCAGATCACCGTTTTCGGCGACCTGATAAGCGCCCAGAACAGCGAGGTCCAAGTGCCCGCCGCGTACCATCGCGAAACTGTCGGCGTGGTTAAAAAAGGACGCACCAGGCTTGATGGTAATCGCCTTTTTCCCGGCATTGATCAGGTCCCAGTCTTCTTGACCGGGGGCAGGTGCATCGCCAAATCCCAAAACACCGTTTTCGGTATGATAGGTGACTGTGCGCCCTTCGGGTTGAAACTGCGCGATGCGTTCAGGCAAGCCGATTCCTAGGTTTACATAGGCTCCGTCTTCTATGTCTTGGGCGGCGCGCCAGGCAATCTGCGCGCCAGTGAGTTTTGGCAATGTCATGCGTAGTTCACTTCGTCGCGCACTAAGGCCTCTTCCTGTTCAGGGGACGGCACAGCGATCAGCCGGTCGACAAAGATGCCCTGCGTGATCACCTCTTGCGGGTCGATCCCGCCCGGGTCCAACAGGGTGCGCGTCTGTGCAATCGTGACCTCTGCGGCCATCGCCATAAGCGGAGCGAAATTCCGCGCAGCCATACGGTATGTGAGGTTGCCCAGCCTGTCTGCGCATTCCGCTTTGATCAGGGCAAAGTCGGCCTTGAGCCAACGTTCGCGGACATACATTTTGCCTTCGAACTCTTCTGTCGCTTTGCCAATTGCCAGGTCGGTTCCAAAGCTTGTTGGCGTATAAAAGGCGGGGATTCCGGCACCGCCGGCGCGAATGCGTTCGGCCAAGGTGCCTTGGGGTACCAACTCGAGTTCGATGTCGCCATTCATATAGGCTGTGCCGAACGCGACAGCATCTGCTGATCTTGGGAAAGAGCAGACCATCTTGGCCACCATTCCTGCACTTATCATCGCGGCGATACCAACGCCGCCATTTCCTGCATTGTTGTTGATCACGGTCAGGTTCTTGGGCTGCCCTGTCGTGTTGAATCTGTCGATCAACGCGTGAATCAACTCGATAGGTGCGCCGGAGCCGCCAAAGCCGCCGATCATGAGGCGCGCGCCGTCTGGTATGTCGGACAGCGTATCACCGATCTGTGCCGCAATCTCTACCATCACGCAGGCTCGGCTACGGGCGTTGTGACATTTCGCGATAGAACTAATTGCAGGACGGTGCGTAGAGCTGTTTCCGGGGCATCGCTTAGGCTTTTCTGGCGCCAGGCGACATATCCATCTGGGCGCACGAGAACGCAACCGTCCTCGTCGATCTCCCGTTGGCGTTGCCAGTCACCGTAAGGGTCCTGATAGGTTTGGCCAATGCCGATGGCAAAACCTTGCAGTGGCAGGTCTTCGGACGCTGCGATCTGTTCAACCGCCGCCAGCCAGGCCTTCCCACCGATCCCGGTCAGCAAGGTAAAGCGGCCGTGTCCAATCAGATCGTGCGAGGAAATCAAGTGGGTTTCTGTCTCAAGCCAAGCATGCGGTATCTTGGCTCCGGGCGCTGTCGTGGCAATGTAATAGAGTTCCGCATCACGATCTGCGTCCGCAGGGGCCGGCATCGCGGTGCTGTCTTCGACCGTTGCGGATGAGTTGTAGCGCTGGTTCAATTCCACACCGTGGGCGTTGTACTCATACGACTTGGCGTCTAGCGCGGCCCGCAACGCGATGCGCCGGTTTTGCCCAGCGTCATCATCCGAAGACAGGGTTGCCAGCGCCGTCGACGCGGCGTCGTCGGGCACGTCCGGACCAAGGCCCAACGCACCAAAGATCGGCCCGTACTCTTGGATCGACCTGATCGCGCGTGATACTATCTGTTCGGCGACCGGCGCGCGCTCAGCGTTGTAGCTGTCAAGCAGCGGTTCACCGGCCTGACCTTTGAGAACCATCGCCAGTTTCCACGCCAAGTTATAGCTGTCTTGCATCGAGGTGTTCGATCCCAAGCCATTCGTTGGCGGATGGCGATGCACAGCATCGCCAACGCAAAACACCCGGCCCGCCGACAATTGCGTCGCCCAGTAGTTGTTCACTGTCCAGAGCGACGTCCCTGTGATTTTTGGCTCAAGATCGGGCAAACCGGTCAATTCACGAATAATGCTGGTCGCATAGTCGTCGGTCATCTCGGGCGGCCCGGCCTCAATGTCGTACCCGTAGACGATCAGCCATTTATTCCAAGGTCGCACCATTCGCACGATGCCCATCCCGACACCGCCTACGCCCGAGCCGGGTCGGATCACGCAATACAGGACACTGGGACGGTGCGCTGTCAGCGCGGACAGGTCGGCCTCGAATTCGATGTTCATCGACCCGGCAATGCCCATCGCCCCTTCGAAGGGCAGACCAGCCTGTACAGCGACAATCGAGTTTCCTCCATCTGCCCCAACCAGGTACTTTGCCTTGATCTGTAAAGGGGCGCCGGTTTCGCTGTCCTCTGCTTGGACAAGCACGCCATCCGATGTCTCTTCGTAGGATATAAAGACCGTGTTGAACCGCACTTTCGCGCCCCGTTTCAAGGCGTTTGAGACGAGGAGCGGCTCCATGTAGGTTTGCGGCAGATCGCACATCGAAGTGGGGCTTGCCATGGTGTAGTCAGCCTTCCGTTGCGGGTGGTTGCCCCAAGCCAGTATGCGCCCGTATTCCTGCCCGGCGAGGCTACTGCAGAACACGGAATTAGCCATGAGCTCCTGAGGGGCGGCATCCTCCATCGCTGCGTCCTCCAGCCCGAAATCTCGCAGGATTTCCATCGTGCGCTGGTTCGTGATGTGGGCGCGCGGTGTCGGGCTGGTCCAGCGATAGCGGTTGATGACCGTCACCTTGATCCCATAGGTGGCCAGCGCCACGGCCATTGTGCCCCCGGCGGGACCGCTGCCCACAATCAGGACATCTGTTGCAAGAGTATTCATCGCGTTTTCCTCCTCAGGCGACGTCTTTTTCTGTGCGGTACGTGCGCGTCGGGGCGTACATCGTGACCAGCTCTTCAGCAGCGGTTGGATGGACAGCCATCGTGGCGTCAAAATCTGCTTTGGTTGCTCCTGCCTTAAGCGCGACACCGATTAATTGGATCATCTCGGCAGCGCCTTCCCCCAGAAGGTGGACTCCGACGACACGGTCAGTGTTCGCGTCGACCACGACCTTCATCATCATCCGCGTTGGATCGCCTGTGAGCGTAGCTTTCATCGGACGAAACCGTGTGCTGAACACATTCACAGCAGGCAACCTCTCTCGCGCTTCGGCCTCGGTCAGACCGATGCAGCCTATTTCAGGCTGGGAAAACACTGCCGTAGCGATGTCGCTACGGTCTGGTATTGTCGGCTCACCCCCAAAAATCGTGCGCACCCAACATATCGCCTCGTGAATAGCGACCGGTGTCAGCTGTTCGCGGTTCGTCACATCGCCGAGCGCATGCACACCTACGACGGTGCTTTGGCCAAGTTCATCGATCATGACACGACCATCAGGTGTCGTGTCGACGCCCGCAGCTTCCAGACCCAGGCGCGCGGTATTGGCGTTCCTGCCGATCGCCAGCATCACCAAGCCCGCACTTAGAACCGCGCCATCGGACAAAAGGATATCGCGTCCGCCATCGTCGCGCACCGCGACAGCTGTAGGCGTGCTGTTCATGCGAAGCCGGATCCCCTTGGCGGCCATCGCTGCCATAAGGTCGTCGCGGACGTCGTCGTCAAAACCACGCAGCACCTTATCACCGCGGTAGACCAAAGTGGTGTCAACGCCGAGGCCGTTGAGGATACCCGCGAATTCAACCGCTATATAGCCGCCGCCAACCACGACAGCGGATTTGGGAAGATCGGGCAGATCAAACATTTCATCCGAGGTCACGCACAGCTCGTCCCCAGGCATGCCCATCATACGCGCCGGTGTCGCGCCCGTGGCAATAAGGATGTGGCGTGCCTTGATTGTCCGGTTTTGCCGCACCAGGCGGACCCGACCCTCTCCGATCAATTCGGCACGGTCGTCGATGATCTCGGCCCCCGCGAAACCGACCCCGGTGCGGTACAACCCTTCGAGGCGGGTGATTTCAGTCTCCTTAGCGTTGCGCAATGTATTCCAACAAAATTCGGGTTTCGCCGCCGTCCATCCAAAGGAGGAGGACGTTCGCGCCTGCGCGCCAGCTTGGGATGCGTAGACAAAGAGTTTCTTGGGCACGCATCCACGGATTACACAGGTACCGCCAAACCGGAACTCTTCTGCCACAGCCACTTTCTTGCCAAGCGCGCTGGCCACCTTGGCCGCACGTACGCCGCCAGACCCGCCGCCGATGACAAAGAGGTCATAGTCCACTTTGGTCATGGTCGTGCCCCGTCGAATGCGGCATGCAACATGGCCGCGACATCGTCCCGCGTGACAGGGCGCGGGTTGTAATAAGCGCGTTCAACGGCCAGATCCGCGGCCCTTTCAATGTCATCTGTCGTCAACCCAAAGGATTTTAGATTCTTCTTGGACGCAGCGGTCTGCATGAGATCAAAAAGACCGCCTATCGGATCATTGGTGCACAAGGCGCGGGCAATGGCGGCCATCGCCTCGGGCGCATGATCACGGTTAAATGCAGCGGTGTAGGGGATCATCAGACAGTGAATGTCCGCGTGATTCAGATCGAACGAGCCACCTAGCGTGTGGCAGATTTTGTGATGAATCGCCATTCCGACACTGGCCAGGCACGTGCCCGCCAGCCAGGCGCCATAAAAGGCTTCAGCACGCGCGTCCTCGTCCAGTTTATCGCCCATCAGTCCGGGAACGGCCCGTCCGATGGCTGCGATCGACGCCTCAGCTTGCATCAAGGTGACTGGGTTTCGGTTCTGGGCATAAAGCGCTTCGACCGAGTGCGCCAGCGCATTGACCGCTGACGGTCCGGCAATGAAGGAGGGCAGGGTATAAGTCAGCGCGGGATCGTAGATCACAGTTTCCGGCAGGACCTTGGGCGTGGTCTGTGTGGTCTTTTTCCCGCCTTCGGTCTGGCCGATGATCGGCGTCATTTCAGATCCGGCATAGGTGGTCGGGATCGCCAGTTGCGGCAAATCAGTGCGCAGAGCAATGGCCTTGCCCAGGCCGATGGTGGACCCACCGCCAAACGCGACAAGACCGTCAACCCGTTCCTTTTCCACCAGCGCCATGGCGCGGTCGGTCACGTCAACCGGTGTATGCATCGCCGCACCGTCGAAAACGCCTGCGCATCGGTCGCCCATGCTGCGCGCCAATGCTGTGGCGTCATCGGCCTGCTGTGGTGTGCTGAGCACCAACGCGCGTTTGACGGCCAGATGATCAAGCTCCGCGCCGGCTTGACTCAGGCCGCCCTTTTCGAACAGGACACGTACAGGCCCAGCGGTATAGAGAAACCCTTCCATGTCTTAGCGGGAGGTCGAAAACGAGTGAGTAGCGCGGTCACCCGGAACCAGCACAAAGTCATAATGCATGCGCCAGAACGGATTGGGCATATCGTATGTCCCAGCCGTTTCCGGTTCGTCCGCCTCAACGAAATCCACCAAAAGGCTGTCCTTGACGCCAAAGACTGCATCGCCCTCGATGTATTGATCCTCTCGGGCAAAGAGCTCAGACACAATCGACTTGAAGCCAGGCGCGGACACGATGAAGTGGATATGCGCGGGACGCATGTTATGCCGCGCCCCGGCCTCGAGCAGATCTCCGACGGGTCCGTCCGTTGGGATCGGGTAGGCCTCGGGTTTGACCGTCCAGAAGGCGAAGTTGCCATCTGCGTCAGTCCTCAGCTGCCCCCGCAGGTTGTAGTCGGGCTGGTTGTCGTCCATGTTTTCATAAAGCCCATTGTTGTTGGTCTGCCAGATGTCCAGCAGCGCGTTGCCCACCGGGGCACCGTCAATATCGAGCACATGGCCCGTCACCAGTGCGGGTAGCCCGTCATTGTCACCCCGTGAGATGTTGTCGTAATGCGCAATCTCGGGCGAGCCTTCGCGATAGAACGGTCCCAGGACCGAAGGTTCAAATGCGCCCTCGGGTAAATCGTCATTCATCGTCTCGACCAGCATGGTCAGACCCAGCACATCGGACATAAGGATGAACTCATGCCGTTTAGCGTCGCTGATGTGACCGGTGCGGGTCAGAAACTCGGTTGCGGCCAGTAACTCATCGGGCTTCAGTTCGACCGCCTTTGCAAATCCGTGCAACGCTTTAATCAACTCTTGCAGGATCAGGTTCATCCGTGGATCAGGCGCGTTCTCATAGGATTTGAGCACGATCTCCGTGATCATATCCGGGGTGGTTTTTAGTGCTCCATCCATCGAAGGATCTCCATTCATGTGAAAGGGTTTGGCTGGCGCAGGGAGACCTGCGCCAAATCGTGTTCGGTTAGGCAAATGCCTTTTCGGCAAGACTTCGGATTTCATTGGCGACAAAGTCCGGCTGTTCTTCGGCGACCCAGTGACCACATTCGGGGATGCCGCCACCGCTGACGTCGTTGGCGAGTTTTTCCATCGACTCAACGCACCAATTGTTCATCAGTGCAGCTCCGCCCCAGGCGATAACAGGCATCTCAAGCTTAGACTTCATGTGCTCTTTGGCCTGTTCGGCGTGGGTCCAGAATTTCTTGTAGATTTCAAGGCCCGAGCGTAGAGAGCCGAACTGCGTAAAGGCGCGTTCGTATTCGTTCAGCGCCTCAAGCGTCACGGCATGTGGGTTATAGCTGAACTCGGTATAGTAGTAGTCGAGGTAACGCCGGATATCGCCGCGGATCATCTCTTCGGGGTAGGTCGGTACCGAGTGCCAGTTCATGTGCCAAAAGAACTTGCCGTCAGGCTGCGGCTGCATACCGGCCTCATGACCACCCGTACCGGGAATCATCATTTCGAAATTGGCGAGGCCGACCACCTCATCACGGAACTGCGCGGCATAGTGATAGGCCCATACCGCCCCCCAGTCGTGACCGACCACAACTACTTTGTCATGGCCCAAGTGATCCTTAACCAGCGTCCGGATGTCGTCTGCAAGGTTGTCACCATCATATCCGGTTTCGGGGCGTGTGGTGTAGCCTGCCCCCCGGATGTCGGGCGCTATGACAGTGAACTTGTCCGCCAACCGCTCTTGCACCTCGCGCCAGCCAAAATTGGTATGTGGCCAGCCATGGATCAGGACGATGGCGGGACCATCTCCCGCCATCGAATAATGCATGCGGATATCCTTGATGTCCGCTTTGTGATTAGTGATTAGTGTCATGACGTCTCCTCCCTTTTCCGTCAGTTTCTGTCGATCATGCAGCCTTCGGCATGTACCCGTTTCGTACGCCTGCTGCGTCCAACGCTTTGGGGAAAAAGTCGCGGATTGACTCGATGATTTCATCCGCCGTCATCGCATCGAACTTGGCAGAGAAGATTTCTGGTCCAACATTACGCAGCCCGCCAATGTCGGCGATTGTCTTGGTGATTTCAGTGACTGGAAAGTCGCCTTCGCCACACGGCACGCGCCAATTCAAGCAGTCATCGACAGGGCTTCGATCTTCAGGATATGTGGCTGTGGCGTCGGCCAGTTGAACAGACGCGATCCTGTCACCCGGGATGGAGGCCAACAATTCCAAATCTGGGTTGCCACGCATGAAATGCCAGTAGTCAAATACAATTCCTGCACCAGGCTTGTCAGTGTCACGGATCACCTGCCAGGCCATGTTCAGATCGAACAAACCCCAGAACGGGATGAATTCAAGGTGGCATACGATCCCGCGTTCTGCGGCCCTGTCGCAGATCTCAGCGAAGGCGTCGGTCAATTGCTGCCGGTTCACTGTACCCGCAGGGAAACAGCAAATCGTCGACATGCTTTCGCACTCGAACTCTTCCGCGATTTCAAAGAAACGGTCTGTCTCAAAACCAAGGAACGGCAGGAATTCATCCGCCACATTGTCTGGCTTCCATTTAGGGGCCCAGCGGGTCAACGGATCAAGGTGGCTCAGCTTGACGTCGTGATCAGCCGCCATCGCCTTCATGTCAGCGGCCGAGGTGCCTTCGTTCATCCACATGTCCAGGTGAAAGGGCGTTACCGAGATTTTACCAAATCCTGTTTCACGCGCCACGCGGAGCTGTTCAGCAAGAGGCAATTCACGAATGGTGCCCTGCCACAGAAGATAGTTGTTCCGGTCATGTGTCATTAGTGTTTCTCCGAAGTTGGTGTGAGTGAAGTGGAGGACGCTTGCCTTTGGCGGTGGTCATCCAGATGGACTTGTCGCTCCACAGGAAAGACGTTGATCCGGTACCTGTCTGCGATGAGACCCCAAATGCCCTGGCGCGCGAAGAGCATGATGGCGATCGCCAGCAGCCCCAGAAGGATCAGGTACCAAGCGCCAAAGTCTGATGTCGTTTCCCGTAACAGGAAGAAGATCGCGATACCGACAAAGGGCCCTTCGATCCGGCCGATACCGCCAATGACAACGATGAAGATGATGGCCGCCGACCATTCCATAACATCAAAGGCGGCAACGGGAGAGATACGAAGCTTTTGCAAGAAGATCAGCGCGCCGATCATGCCGGTGAAGGCGGCGACGGCCACAAAGACCCCAAGTTTCAGGCGGAACGTATCGACGCCGACCGACGCTGAGGCGCGCTCGCTGTCCCTGATGGCTGTCAGAGCAAGGCCATAGCGCGACCGCAGCAGGGCATAAACCGCCACGACCGATGCCACGGCAATGGCAAGCGCGCTGATGTAGATGATCAACTCGCGCCCCTGCGCCGACGGGGCGATGTCGCGCACCGCTTGCAACGGTAGGCTCATCCCCGATCCCCCGCCCAGGGCAGGTACCTCGAAAAAAGCGAGCTTAAACACTTCGGCCACGACCCATGTGCCGATTGCAAAGTAAGGACCAGAGAGGCGGAACATAAGGATAGCGACCGGGATCGAAATGAGCCCGCTGAGCAATCCTGCGATCGGCAACGAATAGATCGGTGAAAACCCGGCATGGGCGACAAGGGCAAAAAGCATATAGCCGCCAAAGCCGATGAACGCGTGCTGGCCCACGGACAAAAGCCCCGCATAACCAGCAAGCAGGTTCCACATTTGCGCCAGCGCAAGGAAATAGGCGATCTCGACGATCAGGCGCATGGTGGCCCGGTCGCCGGTCAGGGGCAAAAGCAGCAGGCCGATCAGCCCAAGCCCCAGAACTGCGAGGCCAATGGTCGAACTGCGCGTGGCGCGTTCAATGCGATAGGACGGTTGGGTCATCAGTGAGCTACCTTAGGGAAAAAGCCGCGCGGCCGGACGATCAGGATAGCGAGAAAGACGAGGTGACCGGCCATGACCTGGAATTGCGGATCAATGGCACCGCCGATGGCTTGCGCGAGGCCCAGCGTGACACCACCCAATAGCGTGCCCCATATGTTGCCCAAGCCGCCAATGATCACCGCTTCAAAAGCAAAGAGTAGGCGCACAGGTCCTGACAGTGGATCGAACGTAGTCCGGATCGCCATCAGCACACCGGCAATGCCGATCACAACCAGCGCAACGCCCGTGGCCACAGCGAACACGCGTTTGGTGTTGATGCCCATCAGCCGTGCCGCTTCGGGATCATCTGACGTTGCGCGGAATTCGCGCCCGATCTTCGTGCCATAGAACAGTGCTTGCAGCGCGAGGATGGTGACAATCGCGGTGGCAAAGATAATGAGCGGATAAACCCCCACCGCAATGTCGGTGCCAAGTGCGATACTTGCTGTTTCGACTTCACCTAGGCTCAATTTGCGGCTGTCCGCAGCAAAGCTTTGGAGCAAGCCGTTCTGGATCACAATGGCCAGACCGAAGGTTACGATCATCGGCGGCAGCAGGTCGTCGCCCAAAGTCCGGTTAAGCACAGCCAGTTGGAGCACATAGCCAAACGCAAAAAACAGCGGCAGGACGATGGCGAGGGACAAGATGGGACCCAGTCCCAACACCTCGACCACTGCAAAAGAGACAAAGCCAGCCAAAACGATCATATCACCATGGGCAATGTTCACCAGCCGCATGACGCCAAAAACAAGACTTAAGCCGATGGCAAACAACGCATAGACGCCACCCAGAAGAAGCCCTTGAAGGAGTGTTGCAATCCAATCCATGGTTCAGATCCCGAAGTAAGCGTTGCGGATGTCTTCGAGGGCGATGTCTTGGGCTGCGCCGCTGAGCGACACGCGCCCCTCCATGAAGCAGTAGACTTGATCAGCCACGCGCACGGCGCGCGCAACGTCTTGTTCGACGATGACGATGGACAGACCTTCGCTGCGGAGTTCAGCAATTGTGCGATAGAGTTCCTCGATCACCACAGGGGCGAGGCCGAGGCTGATCTCATCACAAAGTAGCGTGGTCGGGTTCGACAAAAGCGCTCGGCCAATGGCCACCATCTGTTGTTGCCCTCCAGACAACGACGTGCCCGACAGACGGCGGCGTTCTTTGAGTACTGGGAAAACGTCGTAGACACGATCAAGGCTCCAAGGTCCGCTGCGTTTCGCGTGTGTGCCGATAAGCAAGTTCTCTTCGACCGAAAGCGAAGGGAATAGCCGACGGCCTTCAGGAACCATCGCGATACCCTGCGAAATGATCGTGTGCGCGTCTCGCCCCCCCGCAGGTGCGCCGTCGATATGAATCATGTCGGGTGCGGTTTTGATCAGCCCGGTGATCGCCTTCATGAAAGTCGATTTACCAGCACCGTTCGCCCCGATAATCGCTGTGGTTTCTCCAGATCGCAGTGTCACGTCCAGGCCAAAGAGCGCCTGAAAGTCTCCGTAGTGCGCGGTCAGGCCACGGGTTTCGATCGTGCTCATGCCGGTTCGACCCCCATGTATATCCGTTGCACGTCGGGTGCGCGCATGACCTCATGTGGGTCTCCATCTGCCAAAAACATGCCGCCGTTCAGGACCACCAGACGATCCACCGTCGCCAGCAAAGCGTGCACGATGTGCTCGATCCAGATCAGCGACACACCGCTCCGGCGGATGTCACGAATGGTGCTGATCAAGGCCTGTACCTCTGCTTCGGTCAGACCGCCTGCGATCTCGTCCAGCAGCAAAAGCCGCGGTCTCGTTGACAGTGCACGGGCCAACTCAAGCCGCTTTCGCTTGAGGAGCGTGAGCTTGCCCGCTGGCGTGTTCACATCATTCAGCAGTCCCGTAACACCCAAAATCTCGAGGCTCATCGCTTCAGCCTCGCCCATGGCTGCGGCGCCTCCAAAGGTCGCTGCGGTCAGGACGTTTTCAAATACCGACATTTTCCCGAACGGGTGCGGGATCTGGTAACTGCGCCCGACACCAGACCGGCATCTTTGGTGAGGCCTCTGAGACAGTACCGATTTACCGGAAATGAGAATGTCTCCGCCGTTGGGGGACAAATCACCCGTGATTAGGTTGAAGAGGGTAGATTTTCCCGCACCATTGGGACCTATGATGCCGAGGCCCTCATTTTCGTTCAGCGTTAGATTGATGCCATCAGCGATGACAACCTTGCCGAAGGCTTTGCATACGTGTCGCAATTCCAACAGGGGTGGGGTCATATCCGCGCTCCCTTCATCTGAGAAAAGTGGCCGTGGCGCGCGCGCCTCGGCCAGTGGGGCGGAAGGCTTCTAGGCCGTCGCCTGAACAGTACCGCCAGCGTCGACGCCGTCGGCTGCGATGTTGCTGACGATGACGGCTTCAAAGTCGAAGGGGCCATCAGATTGCCGCCATTGCGCGCCGGTCAGCGGGGTGATCACCGCGTTCGGAACTGGACCAGACCCTGCCACGATGGGACCCTGGATCGTATTGAGATTGGTCGCGAACATCGCCTCCCGCGTTGCCTCCCAATCTCCGCCACCCGAACGTTTGAGCGCGTCAATTGCGGTTTCGAACACCGAATGCACTGTGCCAATCGGTTGGATCCATTGCCGCCCGGTTTGCTCTTCGAAGGCGGCGGCATAATCTGCAGCGCTTTGCCCGGTGACCGAGCTTTCGAATGGGAAACTAGGGTGCCAGAACAAATCAAAACTGTGGTTCTGCGCCAGCGGGCCAAGCTGTTCGGCGGTGCCCGGGAACGCGAGTGCCGCCGCCGTAGTCGCAGCCTTGACCGACAGACCTTGCTGTGCGGCTTGGGTCCAGAATGTCGTCCAGTCGGGTGGCAGTACCACTCCCGTTACGATTTCGACCTCGTTTTCAAGGAACATGCGGATAATGGCGCTGAAATCGTCTGTCAGGTCCTGATACCGACCGGGATCGATCACGGTAAACCCGCGCTCTTCGAGGATCGGGGTGAAGCCCTGGGCAAAACCTACGCCGTCGGGGTTGTTCGGCCATAGACCGCCCACGACCTTGTTGGTATCCAGCTGGTTCCAGATGTCAATAAAGGTATTGGTGATCTCACCGAACCCCCAGAACTGGTGCAGCTGATAGCTGAACGGCGCGTCATCCGTGGCGCCGCGTCCATAGAATTGCGTCTCCCATGGTGTAATCGAAGAAATCAGCGGCACGCCGTTCAACTCGCACTGATCCGCTACAGGTGTCACCGTCAGTGGATGAATGGCGGCGCACATAATGTCCACTTCCTCGCCCAGGATCAGGTCGGCGGCGACTTCGGAGGCGCGATTTGAATTTGATTGGCTGTCGCGCACGACAATCTCAACGTTGCGGGTCTGCCCGCCGTCGACCTGCAACCCACCGGCGAGCGCTTGGCGCAGGTTTTCCAGCACAAACGCGTTACCTGAGGCGACTTCGGCTAGTGGTCCCGTCTCGGGCTGCACGAACCCTATTTTTAAGGAGTTGTTCTGCGCCAGCGCGGGGCTGGCCAATGCGGGTATGGCTGCGGTCCCCGCAAGGCCGCCAAGCACCTGACGGCGCGAAAGCTCTTGTTTTTTGGTCATGTTTATTCCTCCCAGAAGCAGCCCGCAATATTATCTTGGACTGATCATTCTAGCTTATCTTGGACTGAGCGTTCGTCAATCAAAATTTCGAACGCTGAAATATATGTGCTCTTATATGTTGTTAACAAACACTTTTTTATGATATTCCCTTGACTACTCTATCCCTCTCAAGAGATTCTCAAAATTTTCTACTTGTTTTGAAATGTACGTTCCAACTAACTTGTTGTGGAATCGGGAGGATCAAAAATCTATGGCTGTTACGTCCTTCGGCCGAATACTTTGGTGGGGAAACGTACGTGCGCTATCCGTGCGTGATCGCGCGCAATTTGCAGCCCGGCATGGTTTTGACGCCCTGAACATTGCGCCTGCGGACGTCGTCGCCCTGTTGCATGCAGGCGAGACGCTGGACTCGATTCGTGCCATGGCGGAGGACGTTGGCGTCTCATTCACGTACCTAGATCCGGTGGTCTCGTGGCTGCCGGACTGGGCACCAGGTCAAACGGCGGCAGACTTTGTGCCGTTTCTTGAGGCTGGGCTAGGTCGAGAGCTGGAATTCGCGCATGGGCTGGGAATCGACCGGATGCTCACCATCACCTGTTTTCCAAGTGGACGATACCACATGGAAGAGGTGGCCGAACACCTCAGCATCTTTGCACAGCGCATGGCGCCTGAAGGTATCACCTGTGTGCTCGAGGCGATGCCGATGTGGGGGCTGAAAACCTTCGCGGAAGTGGACGCATTGCGCCGTCAAGCAGGTCAACCCAACATCCGGCTGCTTTTTGATACGTGGCACTACATCCGCGGCGGCCGGGACGACAGTCTTCTGGCGTCGATCCCACCGGGCATGATCGACCATGTTCAGATCGCAGACGGCTCCTTGCAATGCCCGCCCGGGATCAGCCTGTTCGAAGACTGCCTGCAAAGACGGTGTGTGCCTGGTGCCGGTGAAATGCCGCTAACAGAGGTTTTGTCGGCGCTAAAGGAAAACGGGCATTTGATATCTGTCGGCCCGGAAGTGTTTTCGGCCAGCCTGGATGCGATGACAGCCGACGAAATTGCGGAAACGCTCATGCCCGCCTTTGACGCGATCCTACCAAAAGACATCCGCAAGGGCGCGGCATAGCAGGATCGGAAAGACATCCATGGGAGGAAGCGATGGATACTGAATTTAAGGGGGCGCGCGTGTTGATCACTGGTGCGGGTGTCGGCATCGGCCTAGAGATCGCCCGCCAGTTTGCGGAACGTGGCGCACGGGTGGCATCGGCAGACATTCACGTCACCGAGGACCTTGCCGCCGTGACAAAAGCGTCGGGCGGATTTGCGCTCGAACTGGATATGGGACAGCGCGAGAGCGCGCAGACGCTCCTTCAGGCCGTCGAATCGGAATTTGGCGGGTTGGATATTCTGATCAACAATCTGGGTGCCTCTCCGGTGCGCGACGGGTTTTTGTCGACCACGGATGATGATTGGGAACGGCTGTTTCAGATCAACCTGTTCTCCATGGTCCGTGTCACCCGTGCCGCTTTGCCGCAACTCATTGAAACACAGGGGGTGATGGTGAATATCACCAGTGTTTTGGCGCGTGAACCGATCACGATTCAACCCGACTATTGCGCAACCAAGGCCGCGACCCTGAACCTCGCCCAGAACCTGGCGGCTGAGTTCGGGCCTAACGGGGTGCGCGTCGTTTCGGTTTCGCCGGGGCCGACGTTGACACCGCAATGGACCGATCCGGGTGGCCAGCTGGAACAATACGCCGCGCGCTGTGGCTGCACCCCGGAAGACGCCCGCGACCGGGCCATCCCCGAGGAGCTGGGGTTGAGCCTGCGCCGGTTTGTGATGCCCGAGGATATTGCACAAACCGTGCTCTTTGCGGCGTCACCGCGCTCTCGCGCCCTCACCGGAACCGAGATTGTTGTCGATGGCGGCATGCACCGTTCCGTTTAACGCAAAGCTCTGGAAGGAAAAAAACCATGACGCTTCAATTTGATACACACGACCTAGCCAAAAAAGCCCGCCTTGCCGCCGTTGGCGACCCCGGCCGGCGCACTGTTGTTTCGGCCGACCACCCGCGCCCGGACACGCCACGTGACGAAAACGCAGCGGACCCGCGGCTTGAGCTTTTTCACTTTGTGATGTCGATCTGCTCACAAAAAAGCCGCGCTGCTCTTTTCGAGGCCGGGTTGGAATACGGTTCTAACGAGGTGGTGATCATGCCGCCGGTGAACGAAAACTACATCGAGCAATACGTGGCTCTGCGCATGGCATCGCAAGCTGCTGCAGAACAACCGCTGGTTGGTGGCTATACCGGGGCGACGGGAGTGCACGGAGAAGGGTTCGATCCGATGGTGGTCCCGACTCTTGTCGATCACGAGACCGGGCAGGTTATCACCGACAGCCGGGACATTGCGCTTTATGCTAACACGCTGTCCGGGGACAGGCTCGTCCCCGAAACCATCCACGATGCCGTCATGAAACAGGTGGATATTGTCGATGGCCTGCCGCATGCCGGTCTTTTCTACGGGGCCAACCCCGATGGTGACCATCGCCCGCCGCCTATCCAGGCAGGTATGAACGGCGCACATCTGAAAAAAATCGAACAAGTGGAGCGCCGCAAGGCGGAACTGCCTGTGGACTCGCCCCTGCATGCAGCCTACGCACACAAGCTGAAAAAGGAACGTGCGGGCAAAGCATTCATCGCCGACCCGGACAATATGCGGGCGCTGATCGAACAGACGAAAACTGCGATCAACGCGTTGGAGGTGGACCTGACCGCCACCAGGACGTCATGGGTGACGGGTGACACGTTTACCTTGGCCGATACGTTCTGGGGCGTCAGCCTCTTTCGCCTGCTCTATCTGGGATACGATTGGATTTGGGCGGAATTGCCCGGCGTCTCCGCCTATGCGGATCGCTGCTTTGCGCGCCCGTCGATTCTGGCGGGCGCCATCTCCTGGCCCGGCCACCCGCCCGGTGCGGCCATTGAACGGTACGCGGTCTGATCCGCGGGCGCGGCGTGTACAAAAGTACGTCGCACCCGGGACCTGCCGTCGCGATGATTTCATGAAAACGGGACGATGTACAAAAATGCCAAATCTGATTGTCACGATAAGCAACAAATTGGATTGGGATGATGCCCAGTTGCAGGTGATCGCATCCAGGATGGAAGCGGCGATACAATCGCAGTTGGACTTGCCATCTCATGTCCCGAATGTCCTGTTAGTTCGGGCGGTGACTGCGCCACATACTGCGGACGTCTTCGTGGAATTCATTTACCGGACAGCGCCGTCAAGGAACGGGGCGGTGATGACCAAATTGGCTACCGCCCTGGCTGCGACCTTGCCGCCGGACCACGCAGGGACGTTTGCTTTCCGTGCCTTCGGTCATACACAAGAGACACTGTTCGCCACCGATATCGATCTCACACAAAGTCAAGTCGCATGATCTACCGTGATGTGCGTCTCGCGGATTGGTGGACGACATACGGGCCGATGGTGCGGCGTGCGTTCAAGGTGGCGCTTTTTGTCGGCCCGATCCTCGCCTGCATAAATCATGGGGATGCCTTTTTTGCGGGAACGCTGACGCCTGTTGCAGTGGGCAAGATTGCCGTGACGTTTTTTGTCCCGTTCTGTGTGTCTTTCGTGTCTTCCATTCTAACATTCAGGCAACAGACAAAACATGCGAAGATCGACGATAGTACGATAGCTCGGAATGCGAATATAAGGACCCATTGATGGTTGGCGTGAAACAATTTGACATTAATGAGGCACTGGACCGTGCGATGGCTGTGTTCTGGGATCTTGGCTATGAGGCGACGTCGGTTGACGATCTGACCAAAGCCACAAGGGTTAGCCGAAGCAGCTTGTACAATACGTTCGGAAACAAAGAAGATTTGTTCATCCTGGTCATCGATCACTATCTCGAAAAGTCGCGTCCGGCGTTTCAGGCGGCATTGGATCATGCTGATTTGTACGCGGCCGTCCTCGGCGCATTAACGGTCCTCAAGGACCGGTTGATGGAAAAGTCATCTAAGGCAGGGTGTTTGTTGGTGTTGGCCGCGGAAAACAGCGAAAGTCGCGCGCCGGGCATAAAGCGTCGCGTGGCCCGTGCGTTTGCTGACGAGGATCGCGCGTTTTATGCGCGCTTTCGGCAGGCACAAGTTGATGGGCAGTTGGCTGCCGCCGCCGATGCACAAGTTCTGGCACGTTTCTTTTCCGCTCAGGGCCGAGCCATGGGCATCAACGCCCGCATATCGGGCGACCCTTCGGTCCATGACGACGTTATCAAAATGTCATTGGAAGCATTGCGCCCATATTTGCAATCGCCACTGACAAAAAGCGCATCCGCTTGACCTGAATGGTCATTCCGCAGCTACAGAACCGTTTGATCAAGTTCGGCACAAGACGCACATTCCTCTGAAAAGCATCAGACTCTCTTTGCAGCTTTTTTGAAGCCGGGCAGGCACGGGCTTTCATTTTGGCTCATTCCCGCTTCGAATCCTTGCCTAAAGCAAAAAAGGGTATATACCCGCATTATGACTGAAAGATGCATCTGCACAGCTTTGCGGCAGGTTGTTGCGTACAGCACTGAGCCTTGCGACACCGTTCTTGAACCCGTCGGCATTAAGGCGACGATGTTCCGCCTGCTTAGAAGCCTCGAGGGAACAGAAGGCATTTCCATCAAGGACCTTGCCGCCCGGACTAGCCTCGAGCGAAGTACGCTGGGGAGCAACCTGCGTGTGCTCGAGAAACAGAACCTCATCGAAACCGAGGTCGCACAGGACAAGCGCGCCGGACATATTCGGCTGGCGGATGACGGGCGGGCAACCTTGCAAGCTGCGATCCCGCTGTGGCGCCAGTTGCCAAGTGACCTTTCCGATCTAATCGCGGCGGATGCCATCGCGCTTATAACATTCTGGCCGATCTGGAGGCCTCACACATACCTCTGACAGGAGACTCGTCATGACAACTCAGCCTTCAAAGTGGCACGGGGCCGGTGTCGCCCTGATCTGCGGATCCCTGATCCTGCTCATTTCGCTGGGCGTTCGGCATGCGTTCGGTCTTTTCCTCCAGCCCGTCAGCATGGACCAAGGATGGGGACGCGAGACATTTGCCTTCGCCATCGCATTGCAAAACCTTGTCTGGGGCGCGAGCCAGCCCTTCACGGGAATGGTTGCCGATCGCTATGGCGCGAAACTTGTCGTTGCGATCGGGGCCGTTCTGTATGGGCTAGGTTTGTGGATGATGAGCATCGTGGCCGGCGAACTGATGTTTATTCTGGGCGCGGGTGTGATGATCGGGCTCGGCCTGTCGGGCACGACATTTCCGGTAATTTTCGGCGCAATAAGCCGCCTCGTAGCCCCGGAACAACGCTCGCTGGCGATGGGGATCACGATGTCGGTAGGGTCGTTTGGTCAGTTCGCAATGTTGCCCCTGTCCCTGAGCCTGATTGTGGGGCTGAATTGGCAGGGGGCACTAATTGCAATGTCGGTTCTGGCGCTGGCAATGCTGCCGCTTGCATTCGGCATTCGATCGGAGGCAGCACCGGTTGCCAATGCTCAGGAGGACGTCAGCTTCGGCCAGGCCCTGCGGGATGCCTTCGGGGAAAGGGATTTCTGGCTTTTGTCGCTGGGCTTTTTCGCCTGCGGGTTCCAGGTCGTGTTCATTGCCGTGCACCTGCCCGCATTCCTCGCTGACGAAGGGCTTGGCAATGGCGTGGCGACCATGGTGCTGGCGTTGATCGGCCTCGTCAATATCGCGGGCACCTACTATGCCGGTTTGTGGGGGGGCCAACATCGCAAACCGATGCTTTTGTCGTGGATCTATATTGGGCGCGCCCTGGCAATAGCCTCCTTTGTTCTGCTGCCTGTGTCCGCGCCGACGGCCTATGTTTTTGGTGCGATGATGGGTCTGTTTTGGCTCTCGACAGTGCCGCTGACCAACGGCACAGTGGCGGCCGTTTTTGGGGTCAAGCACCTGTCGATGCTGGGAGGTATCGTTTTTTTCGCCCACCAACTCGGGTCGTTTGCCGGCGGATGGCTGGGCGGATGGCTGTATGACCGGACGGGTAATTATGACATGGCGTGGGGCGTTGCCATTGCGCTCAGTCTTTTTGCCGCGGTACTAAATTGGCCGATCACGGAGCGAAGCTTGGCAGAACGGAGACTCGCGGCATGACGCAAGTGCGTATTAGCAACGGTTTGGTTGTTGTCCTTCTCGGTATTGTGCTCACTATGATTTTCCTCGCGTACAGAAGCCCACTCTTGGAGATTTATTTGACGCAATGGGGGATCTGTTAGCTCTCAGATATTGCTGGCTGGCAGATGAAATTGGCGGCTTCAACGCAGAACGCTAACGATAATTTCCATATCGTCGTGACCGAATACCGCCCCGGGGATATTCACTCAACCGGTAACAATAATGGATCCCAGTTTTACGGAGATCGACTGAGTTGTAGCTGTGTGGGACCGGAACAAGGTCATGCGCGACCAGCCCGCTAGGCGAACTGACTGCGAAGCCTGCCGTAAAAAATTCAGCTCAATTTAGCCGCCCAACTGGCAAAGGCCTCCGCAATAAGGATCTTGTCGGACCCGACGACGAATGTCGTCACATCTTCTCCGCGCCAATGATCGACGAGGTCGCGGCATTCGGCGGGGGTGGGGGCGAAGACCGGCATGATTACCGGCAGACCGGCAGAGGTTCCCGCGCGCGCCATCTCGGTGACGGCGCGTTGCACCTCGTCGCACCGCCAATCGCCGTTCAGACCCATGGACACCGAAAGATCGAAGGGGCCGATCATCAGCGCCGCCAGACCGGATGTGGCGCAGATCGCCTCGATGTTGCGACGCCCCTCTTCGGTTTCAACCAGCGCAATCGCGCCGGTGCGCGCCTCTTCTGCGGTCACGTAGCTGTCCCAGTTGCGGATGAAGTGGCCGCCGGACCGGCAGCAGGGACAGGCGCCGCGCAGACCGTGCGGCCCGAAGCGGGTGGCAGCAACGGCGGTTTCGGCCTCCTCTGCGGTCTCGATATTTGGCACGACCACGTGGCGGATACCCGCATCGAGCGCCTTCATGATCTCGACGGGATCATTGCGCGACACCCTGAGCGCCACCGCGATGTCATTGGCATCCGCTGCCCGCGCGAGGTTTTCGGCGGTTTCGATGCCGAAGGGGCCATGCTGGCAATCAATGATCGTAAAGCGGAACCCGTTGAGCCCGATCAGGTCGACCAATTCGGGTGCGACCATCTGGGTCCATGTGCCCAGTGCTGTCTGATCCGATGCCAGCAGCGCTTTGAGATCGCGGGTCATGCAGCGGTCAGGCCGAGCACGGCCTTGCATTTGATCTCGACCAGAATGCCTGGCATCGAGAAACCTTTGACGGCAAACCCGGTCCACGTAGGAAAGGCAGCGGTGAAATAGCGATCCTTGACCTCGAGAAAGGTTTGCAGGTCCGCCATGCTGTCGGAAAACCAGGTTTCCAGCTCGACCACATCTTCAAAACCCGCTCCCGCTGCATCGAGCACGCGCTTGACGTTCTCAAAGGCCTGAACGAATTGCGCCTCCGTGCCCTCGACCACATTCAGGTTCTCGTCGCGGCCCACCTGCCCTGATAGATAGAGCGTATTGCCCACCTGAATGGCTGGGGCGTAGTGGTAGGTGTCATAGATGTTCTCCATCCCCTCGGGGATGATGACTTTACGGGTCGTCATGGGCTCACCTCCTGTAACAAACGGACTTGATGGCTTGGGCAATGCGGGACGCATCCGGCATGTAGTCCCGCTCAAGCCGGTCGTTGTAGGGCACGGGCATTTCGGGTGCACCGACGCGCGCTACGGGGGCATCAAGCCAGTCGAACGCCTGTTCCTGAATGGTCGCGGCGATCTCGCCGCCGAAACCGCCGAACAGCGGGGCCTCGTGGACAACCACGGCGCGATTGGTCTTTCGGACCGACGCGCGGATGGTTTCGGCGTCCAGCGGCTTGATGGTGCGCGGGTCGATCACTTCGACGCTGATCCCGTCCCTCTCGAGCCGCTCGGCGGCCTGCACCGCGCGGTCCACCATCGCGAGGGTGGCGACGACGGTGCAATCGCTGCCCTCGCGTACGATCCGCGCGCGCCCCGGTGCGATCCGGTACCGTTCTTCGGGCACGGGTTGTTCCCCGCCGAGGTAGAGCAGCTTGTGTTCCAGAAACACCACAGGGCCGTCATCAGCAATCGCTGCGGCCATGAGGCCCTTGGCGTCATAGGCCGAGGCCGGGGCATAAACCTGCAGGCCGGGAATATTGGCAAAGAACATCTCAAGCGACTGGCAGTGCTGCGCGGCAAGCCGGATACCTGCCCCCTGTGGGCCGCGAAAGACGATGGGCACAGAGGCCTTGCCCCCCAGCATGAACCGCGCCTTGGCGGCCTGGTTGACGATGGCGTCCATCATCAGCGTGACAAAATCCCAAAGCTGCGCTTCAACGACCACACGTTTGCCGCGCATGGCGGCCCCGACCCCGCAGGTCGACATGGCTCCTTCGGAGATGGGGGTGTCCCGCACGCGCTCGGTGCCGAACCGGTCGGCAAGACCTGGCGTCAGGCCGAAGATACCGCCGGTGGTGCCGACATCCTCGCCAAGAATGATGACGTTCTCGTTGGCCTCCATTTCCAGCGCGAAGGCTTCGGTGATCGCCTTGCGGTAGGTGAGCATGCGACTGCCCGCTGTGGGTTCGGACGGGGTGTACGTTGCGGGCGGCAGGACATTTGACATGGCCAGCGCCATGTCCGGTTCCGCCTGATCCCGGGCCCAGTCGATGGCCTCTTCGACTTCGGTTGCGACGTCTTGCACCATGGCGTCAAAGGCGGTGTCCTCAAGCTCGGACGCCTGCGCCAGTCGCGCGCGAAGGCGGGGAATGGGATCGCGCGACTTCCACGCCTCTTCCTCGGCTTGAGCCCGGTAGGACGGCAGGTTGGCGCGCATGGAATGGTCATCCCAACGGTAGGTTAGGGCCTCGATCAGGGATGGCCCTTCGCCCGCGCGCGCCCGTAGGGCCGCGCGCTCAACGGCGTCGAAGACAACTGCGACATCGTTGCCGTCAATCCGCTCGTTCGGCACGCCGTAGGCATCGCCGCGCGCCGCGATGCTGGGACCTGCGGTCACGGCTTCGGTCGCGGTCGTCAGGCCGTACTGGTTGTTCTCGCAGAAAAAGATCAGCGGCAGTTTCCAAACGGCGGCAAGGTTCATCGCCTCGTGAAAAATGCCTTCGTTGGCGGCGCCATCGCCGAAAAAGGTGATCCCGATGTTGCCGGTGCCGTTCAACTGTTCGGCCAGCGCCGCGCCAGTGCCAAGGCCCATGCCCGCACCAACAATGCCGTTCGCGCCCAGAATATTGCGTTCGAAATCGGCGATATGCATGGAGCCGCCCAATCCTGCGCAATACCCGGTGGCCCGGCCCATCAGTTCGGCAAACATCCGGCCCAGGTCAGACCCTTTTGCAATCGTATGGCCGTGTCCACGGTGATGGGTCAGCAGGAAATCATCCGCCAGCAGTGCCGCGCAGGCGCCTGCGGCGATCGCCTCCTGGCCCACGCTGGAATGCGCGGTGCCCTTGATCACGCCCTTGAGGAACAGATCCTTGGCGCGGGTTTCGAACTGCCTGATGCGCAGCATCATGCGCAGCGCAGCGCGCATTTCGTCCGGGCCCATGCGGTTGCCCGGCGCAGGTTGCGGCAGCGTATCGAGGATATGCACGCCCGCCATCGCGATCACCCGTAAACCAGTTTCGGCAGCCAGAGCGACAGATCGGGCCACATCACAACGATGACAAGCGCGATGATCTGAAGCCCGATGAAAGGCCATTGCGCGGCGAAGATCTCGGACAGTTGCAGCGTGTCGCCCGCCGCACCCTTGAGATAGAAACATGCAGGCCCGAAGGGCGGGGTGAGATAGGCGATCTGCATCGACAGGTTGAAGACGATGCCGAACCAGATCGGGTCATAGCCCAGTTGCGTCAGCACCGGCAGAAAGATCGGCATGGTCAGAAACAGGATGCCGATCCAGTCGATGAAAAAGCCCAGAAGGACGAAGACGCCGATCATCACCGACAGGGTGACCGCGGGGTCCTGACTGACCCCGGCCAGCATTTCCGAGGCAAAGGTGATCCCGCCCATCAGGTTGTAGACGCCGATCAGCGCGTTGGTGCCAAAGACCAGCCAGAAGACCATGCCGCAGGTTCTGAGCGCCTGCACCAGCACCTCGCGCAGCATGGTGAAGCTGAATTCATTGCGCACCCACGCGGCGATGGCGGCACCAAAAGCACCAAGCGCGGCGCTTTCGGTGATGGAGGCGAACCCTGCATAGATCGACACCAGCACGCCCCCCGCCACTGCCATGGGCAGCGCAACGCCCTTGAACAGGGCCAGCTTCTGGCCCAGGGGCATGTCGCGTTCTTCGGGGGGCAGCGGCGGGCCAAGGGTCGGGTCCAGCCCGCACCGGATCAAGATATAGGCGACATAAAAGCTGGCCAACATCAGGCCGGGCACCAGCGTGGCCAGGAACAGGTGCGAAATCGAGACCTCGGCAGTCAGGCCGTAAAAGATCAGGATGATCGAGGGCGGGATCATGGTGCCGAGGCTGCCGCCCGCGGTGATCGTGCCGATGGCCAGCTTGCGGTCATAGCCGAGGTTCAGCATCTGGGGCAGGGCGATCAGCCCCAGCAGCACGATCTCCCCGCCGATGATGCCCGTCGTGGCCCCCAACAGAACGGCGACGCCGGTGGTGACCACGCCGATGCCGCCACGCACCGACCCGGCCCAGACGTGAAACGCCCGGTAGAGGTCGCGCGCGACGCCCGATTTTTCCATGATCGAGGCCATGAGAACGAACATCGGAACGGCGATAAGCTCGAAGGATCCGACGAATTCCGCGGTGCGGGTCGAGATCAGGAAAAACCCGGCAGTGCCGAAATTGGCATAAGCCAGCACGACGGCGATGGCACCGGACACAAAGGCAACCGGCACGCCCAACAGAAGCAGGATGGACATCGCTGCGACGATCAATAACGAGACGGAGCCGATATCCATTACTCGGGCCGCCCATTGATATCCGCGCGATGTCGCACCAGCAGATAAAACTGCCGCAGAACCGCTGCGAGAAACAGAAATGCGCCGATGAAAAGCGCGAACTTAATGAAGGCGGGCAGCGGCGTATTCCACGAACTGCCCGAGCGTTCGGGAAACCACGATCCGTCCGGCATAAAGCGAAAGAGCGCGCGTTGCGAGATGAGCCAGCCTGAATAGGTGAGCGCCCCGAGATAGAGCAAACCGCAGCCCAGAGACAGGTATTCCGTGAGCCGAAACAGCCCGGGCGAGAGTTTGTCGCGCAGCACGGTCACCCGCATATGGCTGCCCTCGATCATGCAGAACGCGCCCCCAAGAAGAAAGGCCAGCGCGCCCAGAAGCCCGGCAATCTCGTGCGCCCAGAACGTCGGCGCGCCAAAGCCGTAGCGGGCCACGACCTCAAAGACCATCATCAGCACGATCAGGGCGAACCCCCATGCCGAAAGCTCGGCCAGTTTCTTGATCAGCCATGCCATTCGGTTCGCCTGTCAGGATGAGAGGGGACCGGAGCGCGCGCCGCGCACCGGTCTGTGCGATTACAGGATGCCAAGGCTGGTCATGTAGGCCTTGTGGCTGTCCACGATCGCGCGGGCGTCGTCATTGCGGCTGCCCCAGTCTTCCCAGACCTCGAGCAGCATGTTGCGGAACTTTTCCGCATCCGCGTCGCCGAATTCGATGAACTCTACGTTCAGCTCGTTCTTGGCCTTTTCGATGGCCGCGACCTCCTGTTCACCCAATGTGGTCTTGAGCGTGTCCGACAGACCGTTGCAGGCCTCTTCGAACTGGTTCTTGGCAGTGTCCGACAGCGCGTTCCATTTCGCGGCCGACACCGACATCTCGGTCACCGGCATCGAATGGCGGGCAAAGATCGAATAGGGGGCGTTCTGATACATCCCGAAGGCCATGTTTAGGCCGACATTGGCAAGGTCCGACGCATCGAGCACACCGGTTTCAAGCGCGCCGATCGCATCGCCGGGCGTCAGGTTGACCAGGGACGCGCCCGCCCGCGTCAGCAGATCGGACGGAAGCCCGCCGGGTGCGCGGATCTTGATCCCCTGAAAATCGTCGACGCTGCGGATCGGCACGGTGGAGGGGATCTGTTCCTGCGGCCAGTGGATCGCACAGATCATATGCATGTCGTATTTCGCATAGAGCGCGCGCCCGAGCTCGAGCCCGCCGCCCTCGGTGAACCAGTTGTCGCGCACATCGACATCCGGATAGGCGGACAGCGTATCGCCCAGCACGGCGAATGCGGGGTCCACACCGGCAAAGAATGTCGGGCCGGTATAGTGCCCATCAAGCAGGCCGTTGCGCACCGCTTCGAGTGTTTCGGTCGGCCCGACGACCGCGCCACTGGGAAACACCTGAATCTCGATTGCGCCGCCGGAGCGTTCTTTCAGGGATGCGGCCATGTCTTCGAACGCCGTGGTTGTGGCGGCCGTCACCCCCAGGAATGTCTGCATCTTGAACGTCTCGGCTGTGGCCGCCCCGGCCATCAGAGCCAGCGCCGCGACGCCGACAAAGAGTTTGGTATGTTTCATTGATTTCCTCCCTTGGATTGTTCGTGAGTGGTGGCCCTCAGGCCGCGACGCGCAGTTTCGGCATCTGGAGAATTTCGCGCGTCTCGGACACGGTCGCGGGCTCGCGGCCCATGGCGCGGGCCTGTGCGGCGACCTTGGCGATCACTTCGGCATTGGTCATATGCCGCGCCCCGTCCATGTAGGCGTAATCGCCAAGGCCGATCGAGATATGGCCGCCGTCGCGGATGATCTTTTCGGTCAGCTCGAACAGGTCGCCCTTGTAGTTCACGACCGTCCAGACACATTGAAAATCCCGGGGCAGGAACATGGTGTGGGCGTTCAACCCATCCTCGGTGCCCGGATGGCCTGCAAAGATGATCTCATCCGTCATGCAAAAGCAGATATAGGCGGGATCGCTCAGCACGCCCATTTTCAGGAACTGTTCGATCTGACGGGTAAAACTGACGTTCCAGCTGACCAGATAGGGTTTCAGGCCGTGGTGCTTGATGCGTTCGGCAAAGTGCATCAGCGTGCCGGTAGAATTCTTGTAGATCAGGTCTGTCGTGTCGTATCGGCCCGCCTGCGGATTCCACCAATCGACATTGACACTGCCGGTATCCATGGGTGCGAAATCCGGTGCCGTCTCGGGTGATCGCATCATTTCCTCGATGGCGGCAAAGCGGCCCGCGGCATCCGTATCATTCGCCACATATCCCAGTGTCGGATGGATCAGGATGTCGGATTGGGCGCGGATTCCGGCGTTGGTTTCAAGATAGAATTCCGGGGCATGTTCCGGCGCGCCATCCGCGGTGCGGCCATGATAATGAAAGACCGATGCCCCCTCGTCATAGCAGGCCTTGGCATCGGCGATGATCTCGTGCGGCAGGAAGGGGACATGCGGATTTCCGAGGCGGGTGGCCAGCTCATTCACGCGCGCTTCGATGATGATCTTGTTCATGCGTCCTCCTCCGCCTGTGCCGAAAGTTATAGCAGATCGGACTGATGTGCATAGCGAAAGTTATATTTCAGTTGCAAATGCTCTGTTTATATATATCCTAAGATATATGTTCGTGGATCCCTCCCATACCCCGCACCGCCCCGATGTCGCCGACCTTCTGACCGACCAGTTTCCGGGTCACACGATGCAGCGGATGCGGACGATTGATGGAAAATACCGTTATATTTACGTCAGTTCCGGTGTTCTGAAGACCTTCGGCCTCGATCCCGCAGAGCTGATGAACGCCCCTGCGGTGGACCACGGCTGGATTCATCCCGAAGACCGCCCGCGTTTTCTGGATGAATTGGAGCAATCCGCGCGCGATCTGACCCCCCTCGACATCGAAGTGCGCGTCGAATCATTGAGCGGCGGCTATCGGTGGGTGCGCTCTTTGGGCCAGCCGCGCAGGCAACCGGACGGCGCGACGATCTGGGATGGTGTGGCGCTGGATGTCACGGATCGGCGCGAAGCCCTGAACGCCCTTGAACGCGCCATGGACGAAGCGCGCCGAAGCGAAGTCGCCGAAGGTCGGTTCGCCTATATCGCGGCGCAGGATCTGTCGGGACCGCTCGGCGCGCTGCGCACCACCATCGCGGATCTGCAATCTGCCGACGCGGCGGACACGGATCGCATATCGCCGCTTATCGCGGACCTCGCGCAACGGTTCAGCGACTTCGAAATCGCGCTTTCGGCCACCAAGGACCTTGTCGCCGCGAGCCAGTCCGATCCCGCGACCAAGCTGCCCGAGGCGGACGACCGGCTGACGCGGAGACAGCAGGAAATCCTGACGCTGATCAGGGACGGAGATTCAAACCGGATGATTGCGGCAGCCTTGGGCATCTCCGAGGGTACCGTCAAGTTGCACGTCAGCGCGATCCTGAAAAAGCTCGACGTGCGCAACAGGACCGAAGCGGTAAGGGCCGGGCTGAAACGATAATTCTCATTTTACGTCACTAATCGCCAAGCATTCTGTATAGGGCCGACAAGTGCGGAAGTGTAGCCAATACGTCGTCTATGCAGGTGCACAGAACAGCAAATTCAGAACAGATCCAGCCCTAGCAACCATCTCAACTTGCGATGCCAGCTCACGAAGATCGGCCGCCCCTAATGGGTGGCCGTCTTTCGTTTGTAAGTTGAGATTTGAGCGCCCTCCCGCAACCACTGACAACGAACGCCCCGCAGTTAACCCTGCGGGGCGTCGGTCGTTTTGGTCTACCATTTCCATAATCGCACCCAATTCACCATGGAGTCCCACATCGAACTCCGTGTTTGTTGGGATCACCTTGATATGGTCGATCAAGCCCTGGATCGCTTCGATGGTACGATGACGTATTGCAGGATCACTCAATCCATTGCTTAACAGGCTGATCTTGTTGCATAAACTGACCGGTGTTGTGTATCGGGATGATGCTGGTCTGTTCTTCATGGTGAATGATTTCTGTTTCCAAGACCTCCTTCTCAAATTCCAGATCGCCGTGCCTGAGTGCCATCCTCTGCGGGACGCTCAATGCCATTTCCAACTTCCTCGAACTTCCTTGCGAAAGTTGATTTTTCTCAATGGCGCGTTCGCGCAGGGCGTCAATGTGACCATGTCACTGAAGCTGGCAGAACTGCTGCTATTCTAATGTCAGCCCGAGAATGGAGAAAAGCATGACGCAATATCCCGTAAATCTGGATGTTCATCCCGAGGTCGAATCCTTTTTCGACCCTGAGACCAACACAATCAGTCATGTGGTGATGGACCCAAACTCGAAATCCTGCGCCGTGATCGATTCCGTGATGGACATCGACTATGCCGCGGGGCGCATCACCTATGATCATTCAGATGAGATCATCGCATATATCAGGAAATACAAGCTTGAGCTGGAGTGGCTGATCGAAACCCATGTGCACGCGGATCACTTGTCGGCCGCGCCCTACATCCAATCAAAACTGGGCGGCAAGATCGGTATTGGTGATCAGATCACCGTGGTGCAGGAAACCTTTGGCAAGGTCTTCAACGAAGGAACGGAATTTCAGCGCGACGGCTCGCAGTTCGATCAGCTGTTCAAGGATGGTGACAGCTATCAGATCGGGGAAATGACGGCCTTCGCGATTCATACGCCGGGGCACACGCCGGCCTGCATGGTGCATGTCATCGGCGATGCCACCTTCGTCGGCGACACGCTTTTCATGCCGGATGGAGGATCGGCGCGCGCCGATTTCCCGGGCGGGGATGCTGGGCAGCTTTATGATTCCATCCAGAAGGTGCTGGCGCTGCCGGACGAGATGCGGCTGTTCATGTGCCATGATTACGGGCCGGAGGGTCGCGATATCATGTGGGAAACCACCGTCGCAGAGGAGAAGGCCGAAAACATCCACGTCGGTCAGGGCAAATCGCGTGAAGCGTTTATCAAGTTTCGCGAGGCGCGAGACGCCACGCTCGACGTGCCACACCTGATCCTGCCCTCGTTGCAGGTGAACATGCGCGCGGGGGAACTGCCGAAGACCAAGGATGGGAAGCCCGTGCTCAAGGTGCCGGTCAACGCGATCTGATATCCCCGTGTCAGGGCGGGCTTGATGCGTGGTGGTCCTTCAGCACGGACCGCACGAATTTCGCAGCAGAGCGAAAGTGGCTCGCCCCGGCGGCTTCAGCCCATCTGCCGGGTGTCCAATCGTTCTTGGCACCAATCATCGAACCGCCGTACAGGGTCTCGTCAGAGGCCGTTTCGATGAAGCCTATCATGTCTGCGTATCCGCCCTGTAAGAGGCCGCAGACGGCCTCCCAGTCAAGATGCGCCTGACGTTGCCGCAAATCGGCATTGTACCGGTTGAGTTCCGTCCATTTATAGCCCTCGGCCGGAAAGAAGACTTCCTTTCCGGCAAGGCCATCGTGATACCAGCCAAGGAAAAGCCCGATCCAATGCGCGCGGTGGCCAATCACATCCTTGATTGACACGCCATCAAGCGCCATTGCCGCCAGTTGTCCATCCAGTGGCGCAATGAGCTTTGACAGCTTCGCATATTCCTTATTGGTGATTTTCAGCAGCTCTGATTTATGCGTGCAGGCCATCCTCTCCTCCGATCTGGCGATGCCTAGTGAGCCAGAAGAACGGGTAGCTCGGTTTGTTCCAGCATCGTTCTGGTGGTGCCGCCGAACACCGCTTCGAGCACCCGCGCGTGACCGTAAGCGCCCAGCACGACCAGATCCGCGCCGAATTCCCGCGCGCGATCCTGGATACACACCCCGACCTCATTCCCGCCGCTGGGGAACTGCGAAATGGTGACGCGACACCCATGATGACTGAGCCAGGCGGCGACATCCGTTCCCGGGTCGAATCCGTCTCCTGCCGTTGTCATCACCGGGTCGATACACCCGATCACAACGTCCTCGGCGCGTTTCAGATAGGGCAGGGCTGCGTGCACGGCGCTGGATGCAGTTTCGCTGCTGTCCCAGGCGACGAATATGCGGTTGGCGTCCGTGGCCATCGATCCGTTCAACCTCAGCCCGACCGGCGAATGGAACAGCACGCCATGGGCGGCTTCGCGCAGGATTTCAGGCGTTTCGCGAAAATCGGCTGCGATGAAAACCTCGTCGCAGACACGGGCCCTGCGTGCAACGTGACGCTTGACGTCCAGCGTTGCGCACAGAACGGATTGGACGTCCGCGGAAACACCGCTTTGCGCCAGCACCTGCTCAATCTTCTGAACACGGCTTTTCTGGGCACGCTGGGCCTCATCGACCATTTCCCCCCAGTTGTCCGGAATATTCATGCCGCTGTAGGGCGGACCGCCATAGGCGTAGATCGGCAACGCCGGTGCGGGATCAATCAAAAGCAGGCTCAGATGGCCCTGTGTCTTTTCGGTGGCTTCCGCCGCCTCCTCGAGCACAGTGTCCGCGGTTTCCGAGTTGATGACAAAGAGAAGGGTGCGGCGGTTCATGATGTTACTCCGTTCTGTGTGCCCGCGTCGCTGACTTGCGCGACGGGGTCGGATCAGGGCTGACAGATCATACCGCCAGACGACTGACAAAGATCAATGAAGCTCGATGAGCGCTGTGCCAATTTGCTGCGACATCAGATTTTCGGATACATGGCAGATGGAATTCAAGGACTACTACAAAGCGTTGGGGGTGAAGCGCGATGCAACTGCAGACGAGATAAAGCGAGCCTTTCGCAAAGCTGCCCGCAAGTATCACCCTGACATCAACACATCTGCCGATGCAGAGGCCAAGTTCAAGGATGTGAACGAAGCCTACGAGGTGTTGAGCGATCCCGAAAAGCGTGCGGCCTACGATCAATTGGGTGCCGAACCGCCGCGCGGCGCGGGAGGCTATCAGCCGCCCCCCGGATGGGACAGCGGCTTTGCGTTTTCCGAAGGCGGCCCCGGTCCCGAGGGGGCGTTCAGCGACTTTTTTGAGACGCTGTTCCGGCGTGGCGGGGCAGCGGGCGGACACCGGGCGTCAGGCCGTGGCGCGGACAGCCATGCGCAGTTGATGATCGACATTGAGGACGCATATAGGGGCGCAGCGCGCACCTTGACGATGCGGTCGCCCGTGGTGGGGCCGGATGGGGCTGTCACCCTGCAGGAGCGGTCCGTTTCGGTGAGCGTGCCCAAAGGCATAATGCAAGGGCAGCACATCCGGCTTGCCGGGCAGGGCGCATCTTCTTTTGGCGGTGGTCCCGCAGGAGACCTGTTTCTGGAAGTGTCCTTCGCGCCTCATCCGATTTACCGGCCCGAGGGTAAAGACCTGCATCTTGATCTGCCCGTTGCGCCCTGGGAGGCCGTCTTGGGGGGGCATGTCGTGATGCCGACACCGGGCGGCAAGGTGGATCTTCGCATCCCTGAAAGTGCGCGCACGGGGCAAAAACTGCGGCTCAAGGGCAAGGGTTTGCCCGGCACACCCGCCGGCGACATCTATGCGACGCTCAAAATCGTCAATCCGAAGGTCACCACGGAAGAAGCGCGCGCGTTCTTTGAGGAAATGGCAAAGGTGATGCCATTTGATCCGCGCGCCCATCTTGGAGGATAGGACTATGAAAAAAGCAACGCGGCGCAGCGATATCGTGGACGCGCTTTCGCTGCCGGACCTGTGTCGTTTCTGCGAGGCGGACGAGGCATGGGTCATTGAACTGGTGGAGCATGGCGTGCTCGAACCGCACGGGTCTACTGCTCAGACCTGGCGCTTCAGGGGGGCAAACATCGTCCGTGCCAAGAAAGCGCGACGGCTGAACCGGGATCTGGGGATCAACACCGCCGGTGTCGCGCTGGTGCTTGAGCTGCTGGAAGAACGCGACAGGTTTTTGCGAAGGCTGGCCCGCTACGAGGCCATTTGACCGGTGTGCTGGAGCATTGAAGCCTCCGCAGCGATGGTTATTGTCGGTGCGGTCGCCACTGGCGTCACCCTGCACCACAAACAGCCTGCGGCAATCTGGGCGACGCTTGGTTACTTCACCGCGATGGAGGCCCTGCAGGTTGCCGGATACATCGTTGTGGATAAATGCGGCACACCAGCAAATCAGACCATCACGCTGCTGTCGTACCTGCACATCGTTTTCCAGCCGATCTTCATCAATCTCTTCGCGATGGAACTGGTGCCCGGGGCGGTCAGGCGTCGTGTCCGGGTGTGGATACTATCGCTTTGTGCGGGCTCCTCGGCGGTCATGCTGGCGCAGATCATCCCTTGGGAAACCTTTGGGACGTGCCAACCGGGCACAGCACTGTGCGGGCAGGCTTACTGTACCGTTTCGGGGGAGTGGCACATCGCGTGGGACGTGCCGTACAATGGTCTCTTGCGGCCGCTGGAAGCCGCACTTGGCACGCATTTCGGCTTTCCGACCTACATGGCCGCCGCCTTTGCGCTGCCGTTGCTTTACGGTGCGTGGCGCTTCGTGCTGCTGCATCTGGTGACCGGCCCCGTGCTCGCCTGGTATCTGACAGATGACCCGAATGAGATGCCCGCAATCTGGTGCCTGTTCTCGATCGCCATTCTCTGCATCAGCCTCAGCCCGCCGGTCCGGCGATCAGTGACGTCACGGAGCTGGTGGGGCGTTGCGGTCTGAACAGATCCGCGTGCCGGTCGTTCCGGCGACAAGGCTCTGCGTGTCGGCCAGGCGACCGATCGCGGCAAAACCGCCGGTTGCCGTGGCAAATTCGCAGGCGGCCTCCACCTTCGGTCCCATCGACCCGGCGGGAAAGGACATTTGCGCAAGCTCCTGCGGGGAGGCCTGTCTGATCAGGGACTGGTCCGGCGTCCCCCAGCCCGTGAACACGCCCGCAACATCCGTGAGCATCAGGAAGGCATCGGCGTCCAGAGCGCGTGCCAGCAGACCACTGGCGTGATCCTTGTCAATCACGGCCTCCACCCCGATCATCGAGCCATCGTCTTTTTGAACAACCGGAATACCGCCCCCGCCAGCACAGATGATGACAACGCCCTGGTCGAGCAACAACCGTATCACACCCAGTTCGAGGATCCGCTTGGGCCGCGGCGATGGCACCGTGCGGCGAAAATGCACGCCGTCCCGGCCCATGGTCCAACTGCGCTCTGCACTGAGTTTCGCCGCTTCTTCCTCGGTGTAGATTGGCCCGATGAATTTGGTCGGTGCCAAAAACGCAGGATCATCGGGATCGACTTCGATCTGGGTCAGCAGGGTGGCGTAGTGGGTTTCCGGGGCATAGGCGTTGTCGAGCTCCTGTTGGAGGACATAGCCGATCATCCCATCGGTTTCCGCCCCCAGCACATCGAGGGGAAAGGCGCCGCCCTGCAGGGCCAGATACCCGACCTGAGGGCCGTTCCCGTGGGTGATGACCACTTCATGACCAGCCTCCAGAAGCTGCGCGAGAGAGGCGGCGGCAACCCGGATGCTGGCACGCTGGCTTTCGGCGGTCAGGCTTTCGCCTCTGACAGACAGGGCGTTACCGCCCAACGCAACGACAATTCTCATTCAGGACCCCAAAGTTGCAACAAGAACCGCTTTGATCGTGTGCATCCTGTTTTCCGCCTGATCAAAGACGATGGAGGCGGTGGATTCAAACACCTCTTCCGTGACCTCCATCCCGTCAAGGCCAAACTTCTGTCGGATTTCTGCACCGACCTCTGTATCAGTGTTGTGAAAGGCGGGCAGGCAATGCATGAACTTCGTCTGGGGATTGCCGGTCATCGCCATGACCTCCGAGGTGACCTGATACGGCATCAGCAGCTTGATCCTTTCCGCCCAGACCTTTTCGGCCTCACCCATCGAGACCCAGACATCGGTATAGAGAACATCGCATTCGCTCACCCCTTGCTGGACGTCCTCCGTCAGTAAGATCCGCGCACCGGTTTGCTTGGCTTGCGCCAGCGCGGCCTTGACGATGGATTGGTCCGGCCACAGCGATTTCGGTCCACACAGCCGCACATCCATGCCCAGTTTCGCCGCGCCGATCAACAGACTGTCGCCCATGTTGTTGCCAACATCACCCAGAAAACAGAAGGCGATCTGGCCAAGCGGTTTGTCGACATGTTCGGTCATCGTCAACACATCCGCAAGGATCTGCGTGGGATGGAATTCATCCGTCAGGCCATTGTAGACGGGTACGCCTGACCATTCGGCCAGCGTTTCCACGACCTTCTGGCCAAACCCGCGATACTCGATCGCATCATACACCCGGCCCAGAACGCGCGCTGTATCCTTGATGCTTTCCTTCTTGCCGATGTGGCTGCCCGAGGGGCCAAGATAGGTGACATGCGCCCCCTGATCATGGGCGGCGACTTCGAAACCGACACGGGTGCGGGTTGAATTTTTCTCGAAGATCAGGGCAATTTCCCGCCCCGCAAGCGTCTGTTGTTCGGTGCCTGCGTATTTGGCCGCTTTCAGATCGGCGGCGAGTTTCAGCAGAAACCTGATTTCGGGTCCGGTGAAATCCCGCAGGGTCAGGAAGGATCGGTTCTTGAGGTTATAGGCCATGCGCTTACTCCACAGGATCGCGTGAGATCGGACAGGTCATGCAATGGCCGCCGCCGCGACCGCGACCCAGCTCGGCACCGCGGATCGTGATCACTTCGACACCGGCCTTACGCAGCAATGTGTTGGTATGCACGTTGCGGTCATAGGCCAGCACAACGCCCGGCTCCAGGGCTACGACATTATTGCCATCGTCCCACTGTTCGCGCTCCTGCTCGAAGTGATCACCGCCGGTGCCAATGGTGCGCAGGGATGTCAGGCCAAGCGCCTCCTCGACCATGTCGAATATGTTGCCCGGGTCTTCCTTCACGCGCAGTCCACGCCTGTCGTCCGGGAACAGGGTGAAACATCTGATCTTGTCAGCCACATGCGTGAAGCTGGTCACCAGATCCCGATCACAAAAAGTGAAAACCGTGTCGAGATGCATGGCAGCGCGCGACGCTGGCATCTGGCAGGCAATAACACGTTCGGCGGCTTCCTGACGGAACAGGGACATGGCCAGCTGACCCACCGCCTGAGGGGTTGTGCGCTCTCCCATGCCCGCCAGAACGACCCCGTTGCCGATGGGCATGATATCCCCTCCTTCCAGGGTTGCTGGGCCAAAATCCTGATCGGGATTGCCCCACCAGACTTTTGTCCGCCCCGCAAAACGGGGGTGAAACCGGTAGATCGCCGCGGCAATCAGAGTTTCCTGCTGACGGGCCGGCCAATGCATCGGGTTGAGGGTCACGCCGCCATAGATCCAACAGCTGGTGTCGCGTGTGAACAGCAGGTTCGGCAGCGGCGGCAGGACAAAACCGTCTGCTCCCAGAAACCGGCCGAACATGCTGGTCGGGGCAAAGGGCAGATCGTGCACCGTGATACCGCCGGTCAGAAACCGCGTCAGCGCAGGCGAGGGCATCTCGTCCAGCCATGCGCGCAGATCATCCATCATGCCGACACCGATGTGGTCCTCGGTGATCTTGCGATCAAGCAGCCACCGGCGCGCCTTTGCGATGTCGAGTATCTCCGTCAACATGTCGTGTTGGTCCAGCACTTCAATGCCGCGGTCACGCATCTTGTCACAAAAGGCAAAGTGATCCTTGCGCGCCTCTTCAACCCAGAACACGTCATCGAATAAAAGTTCGTCGCAGTTGCTGGGCGTCAGCCGTTCATGCGCCAACCCCGGGCGCGACACCATCACCGCGCGCAGCTTGCCGGTTTCGGAATGAACACCAAGGGGGGCGGTCACAACATCACCGCCAGGCTCAGCAGAGCCATGCAAATAAACGACAGGATCAGAAGGAGCGGCCAGATGAACAGCAGCCACCTGTTGTAGGGAACCCGCCCGATGGCCAGACCACCCACGACAACGGCATATGTAGGTGCGATGAGGTTGGTGATGCCGATGGCGGTCTGAAAGGCGGTGACAGCAAGGTCACGGCTCACCCCGGCGAAATCGGACAGGGGTGCCATGATCGGCATCGACAGAACGGCAAGGCCGGATGTCGAGGGCACCAGAAAGCTCATCAATGCTTCGATTGCGAACAAGGCATTGACGAAGGCGATGTCCGACATGCCACCTATCCATCCCTCGAAGCCATGCAGGAACGTATCGGTAATCCGGCCCTGATCCATGATGATGACAATGCCGCGCGCCAGTCCGATGACGAGGGCAACGCCCAGCAGGTCGCGCGCACCCGCCACGAAGGCGGTGGTGAACTGCTTTTCCCCCAGCCAGGCAAGCGTGCCGATCAGGATGGCGGAGCCCAGAAAGAGGGCGGACATTTCCGCCATCCACCAGCCCTGCGTGGAAACACCCCATACCATAACGGCGAAGGTCGCAGCAAAAAGGATCAGGATCACAATATGCAGGGGCGTCAGCTTTTCCGTGTCCGGTCGCTTCGCCGGTTGCAGGAAAAAGGCTTCGTTGGCCTCTTTCATGTCGGCCACGCGCGAGGCGGACGGGTCGCGGCGCACGCGCTCTGCATAGCGCATGACGAAAAGGGTGGCGGCCAGCCAGCACAGCCCGAGGATCGCGACGCGCAGCCACATGCCCTGGGTGAATGGAATGCCCGCGGCGTCAGACGCAATCGCGGTTGAGAACGGATTGATGGTCGAGCCTATGACCCCGACCCCCGCACCCAGCATGATCACCGCCACACCGGTCAGGGCGTCATAGCCCGCGGCGATCATGATCGGGATCAGGAGAACGTAAAAGGCCAGCGTTTCTTCGGCCATGCCATAGGTTGTGCCGCCAGCCGCGAAGAGCGTCATCATGATCGGGATCATCCACTTTTCGCGCCCTTTGAGCTTGCGCATGGCCTGTGACACACCGATGTCGATGGCCCCGGTAGCGGTGACCACACCCAGAAACCCGCCGACCACCAGAACGAAGAGCGAGACATCGATCGCATTCGCTTCGTAGGAGACCGGATCATAGAACCCGGCAATCGGCGCCATCAGTACATGTGTAATGCTCTGGGGTGCTGCCTCGACGGTCTGATAGGTCCCGGGCACGGGCACATCCTTGCCGAGGATATCGCTTTGTACCCGCTGGTATTCGCCGGCGGGCACCAGCCACGTGAGGATGGCCATTATCACGACAAGGGCGAAAAGGATCGTATAGGCGGTCGGAAACCATCCCGTGGCGGGTTGGTCGGTTGAAACCGCAGGCTGGGAGGTTTGCACCATTTGGGATGTCTTTCACGAAGTGACGGGGTCAACGCGCGACAAGAATGGCCGTAATTCACGACATGGGATTGAGATTGATCAATCACGGGCGGCGGTGCGGTCTACTTTTTGAGCCGATCCTTCGACTTCTGGTACAGGCGTCTGTTGAGGCTGATGAATTCGGACAGCGCGCGCCCAAGCGGCCCGGCAGAATTGCGCACAAGGTAGACGTATCCCGTGAGACTGGCGGCGAAACTGCCCACGGCGTTGATCATCAGGTCACCGATGGTGTCCACCAGCCCGCTTTTCTGCATGTTGAGGCCAAAGGTTTCGTCCATCAAGAACTCGAAAATCTCCCACATGCCGCCAATGGTCATGGCCACGCAAAAGGTGATGAACGCAATGGCCGACGGCGGTGCGGCAAAGCGGTCACCTTCGAACAGCATGAAGACAAACAGAAATCCCGTCAGGCCGAACCCGAAGGCTGAGATCCCGTGTAAGGCAAGATCCCACCACCAGAGGCGTTCATAAAAATCCAGCGCCTCTCCCAGAAAGACGGAGGCGAAGATGAACAGCGTTGTGGCGAAGAGAAACGGCACGGGTAGCGTCAGTGACCAGCGCGAGGCGAGTAGCGGCGGGACCAGCGACAGGGCCAGCGTAGCGAGGCTGACAAAGGCCAGTGACCAGCGCCCGAATCCCAGTGCAATCAGTCCTGCGAACAGGAGCAATGCCCAGATCGAGAGCATGACGGGGCCGGTATTCTTTGCAATATTCATGGTCTGGGTGTCGTCATGGCATTAAAATCGGTTGCGTCATTTCCTATATAGTGGACATGGCAGAAACTTTTATCCGAATTGGCAGCTATAATGTACGTAAGGCGCGGGGTCTTGATAACAAACGCAACCCCGAACGGACCTTGCAGGTCATTAACCGGCTCGACGCGGATGTCGTGGTATTGCAGGAAGCCGATAAAAGACTTGGACCTCGCCCCCCGGCCATCCCGCGCGAGTTGATCGAGGCTGAAACGGATTACAGCATCCTTGAGATCTGCGAAAACGGGGTCAGCCTGGGCTGGCACGGCAACGCCATCCTGTTGCGCCGGGAGTTGCAGGTCACGGATGCGACGCCGCTGGAATTGCCCGGGTTTGAGCCCCGCGGGGCCGTGCGGATCAACCTCGACGTGGGTGCCGGTTTGTGTGTGGTGGCAGCCCACCTGGGGTTGCTGCGTCGTGATCGACGGACCCAGCTGAACCTGTTGCGACAAACGACAGATGAGAGTGGACACACCGTCATCGCCGGGGACTTCAACGAATGGTCGCAGCGCCGGGGCCTCGAACCTCTGACCGGGCGGTTCAATGTTCATGCGCCCGGCAGGTCATTCCACGCGCGCCGTCCCGTCGCCGCGCTTGACCGCTTTGCGTTGAGCTACGGGTTACAGATGGATGGCGGTGGCGTTGAAGAGGGCGCTCTGGCCAGGCGTGCCTCTGATCATTTGCCGGTCTGGGCAGATATCGCGGTCCCAAATCAACCGCTTACTTGCAAAACATCACCGGCAGCGTCGACTCCCTGAGCAGCGCATATGTTGTTGCACCAATGACGAAATCGTAGGCTTTCGAATGGCCAAAGGCACCGGTCACGATGAGATCCGCGCCTTTTTCGAATGCGAATTGATTCAGGGTTTGGGCGATGTCGCCTCCCGATGGGTCGCGTTGTTCAAGAGCGGGCTTCAGGCCGTGCCGCGACAGCATTTCCGCCAGATCGATCCCATCTGAATCCTTGAAGGCGTCCTGCGGTTTGCTGCGTACCCGCAAAACAGACACGGCGGCCCCCTCTTCCGCGAGGATCAACAGATCGTGGGCGGCCCGGGCGGCCTCGCGCGTGTCGCTCCATCCCAGGAGAATGTTGCTGCCAATGGTCGGACCCTCGTAATTCAACGGCACGACGATAACAGGACGGCCGCTTTCGCGAATGACGCGGACCTGTGCTTGCCGCTGGTCATAGCGGTCTGTTGCCTCGTCCTCGCGCGCCATAATCACGAGGTCTGCTGCCCGGGCACTCTCAACCATACGGTCACTTGCGGAGACCGCCTCGGCGCGCAGAAGGCGGAATTCGCTTGGGAAGTCTTCGTTCTGCGTGTGTTTGGTGAATATCGCCTCGATGGCTTCTGATTCTGCCCGCTGGCTTTCATTGAATGCCGCGAAGGCCGGTTCGGGTACGTGCATTGCGATCCCGGGATAGACAAGCAGGGCTTCCACTGTGTGCAATCCGATCAGATGTGCATCATGTTTACGCGCGAGCGGTGCGGCGAACGTCATCAATGTCTCGGCGTGCTCTGATGTTGTCAGGCATACAAGTAGTGTTTTAACGCCCATGGTGGTTGTCCTTTTGTAAGTGATACGCGGGCGCTTGCGTGCCCGGCGCCGGTATCAGCCGTTGCTGATGTCGATTTTTCGAACTTCGGCCTTTGCGGTTACCGGCTTGGCGACCCGCAGCTTCAGCACTCCATTGGCAAAACTGGCGGAAACCGCATCTTCCTCCGGAGAGAACCCCAGCGGGATTTGGCGCCGAAAGCTGCCGTAGCGGCGTTCGATACGGTGAAAGCTATCTTCGCTCTCTTCGTGATCTGAGCTTTTTTCCCCTTTTAAAGTCAAGATATCGCCGGTGATCGTCGCCTCCAGATCTTCCTGCCGGACACCGGGCACCTCGGCGCTGATCTCCATCGCCTCGTCGGTGTCCACGATGTCCACCGCCGGAAACAGCGGGGTTGAAAAAACAGGCTGTTCAGCCGTGTCCGGCATTGGAAAGCCGGTGCGGAACTGATCGATCAACCGGTTTATCTCTTTCTGAAACGAGGGGAAGAAGAGAGATCCACCTGATTCCGAATGCAGGCTGGGTAATGTGTGGCGTGGCATGAAAAGTCTCCTTTCCTGGTATGATGCACCAAGCTGTGCGCGCTTTGGGTAACAAATCGCGGTGTTGCCGGATTGATTCCGATCAATCTGTTGCGCGGACGTTCGGGTAGGAGAGGCACAATGCACTCGAACTCAAGGAGCAGCCCATGCGTTTTCTACGAGGCTTCGGTGCCGCGGTTGTTATAGTCCTTTGCGGCACGGTCACCTGGTCGGACACGGTCAGGGTCGAGACTGGTGGAGATTTTTTCACTGCGGGCGCGGTGATCGACGAGACGCTCAACACGTCCGGCGACGCCTTTGCCTCGGCACGAACCGCCACAGTGCGCGGCGAGGCACAGGGAGATTTGCACGTCACCGGGTTTGACGTCACATCGAACGCCAATACGTCCGAAGATCTTTATGCCTTTGGCGCAACGGTTGTTGTCCGGGGCAAAACTGCCGAGGATTTGACTGCCGCCGGTTACTCAGTCCGCACGGAGGCCGCGTCGCAGACCAGCGGAAATGCCCGGCTGTTTGGCAACACTGTCGTGATCGAAGGGCCGGTTGCAGGCGCTCTGACCGCAACCGGCCGCGACGTGGTTTTGAACGCTTCTGTCAGGGGTGACGCGCGGATCGTCGCACGGTCCATTTCCTTTGGGCCGGAGGCCGTTATCGCCGGTACGCTGACGTACCGCTCCAAAGAGAAGATCAACGTGCCTGAGCGCGTGGCGGCAGCGGACCGGGTGATATTCGAAAAAGCCACCGCAACGGATGCCTGGGATGAATGGGACAAGATGCGCAAGGAAATGCCCGTGTTGCCAACGCTCGCGACCATGCTGTTCGGCTTCATCGTCTCGCTTTTGTTCTTCGTCGTTCTCGGCGCGGTGATGTTGGGCTTCATGCCCCGGCGTCTTGAAAAGATGCGGCAGAGCATCGCCAGAGCCCCCGGCCAGTCGATGCTGCTGGGGGTCATCGGGTTGTCGATGCTGTTTGGCATGGTGCCCATTGTCGGGCTCACCATCGTTGGCTTGCCCTTTGTGCCTATCGTGGTTCTGGCCATCATCGTCGCATGGACGCTTGGATACGCTCTGGGCGCCTACAGCGTCGCGATGCGCGTCTGGGTCGGGTTCGGCAATGACGCGGAGCCCGGCAACATCACGCGCCTGCTGGTTTTTGCTGGCGCGCTCATTGTTGTTGCGATGCTGAATTTCATTCCATTTGTTGGCTGGGTCGCAAACTACACCCTCGTGCTTCTGGGTCTCGGGGCTATGACGAACGCCGTGCTCCAGTATCTGATCGGAAATCCCGGCGAGGCATTCGATATCGACATGCAGCCCATTGAAAACTGAAACGAACTGGAGAACTGGCAATGTCCGTGCAAGGTTTGGAAGTCATCGACCGCGCGACCCACGTAACACATGACTGGATAAACGAGTTGAGTGGCCGTCTGGATTGGTCATCAAAACGCAGTGCGCTGCGTTTGCTCCGGGTGACCCTGCACCATTTGCGCGACCATCTGTTGCTTGATGAGATGGCTCAGTTTTCCGCCCAGCTTCCCCTGTTGATCCGTGGCATTTTCTTTGAAGGCTGGGTGCCGAAGCGAACGCCGATCAAGGAAAGATCAGCCGCAGATTTCATCGGGTTCATCGAAACGCAGCTGGGTGAAACGGAAGAATACCGCGGGTCCGAGGATATTCGCTGTGTGTTCGACTTGCTGAACGCCCGGTTGAGCGCGGGTGAAATCGAGGATGTCCGCGCCAGCCTGCCGTCGGCGATACGGGCGCTGTGGCCCGACCCCTAGGGGCAGGACCACAGCGATAGCGCGGCGATCCGGTGCGGGCGCGCGACAAAGGCACGGTGTCTTACTCGCGATCCCCGAGGGACAAGGCAAGCAAGGCAGTCGGGCGCACCATGATTATGGTGTGAATATTGTCGATCGCGATGATTTTGCTTTTGCGCAGCTGCGTGAACGTCCGGCTGACCGTTTCGGTGGTCAGGCCGAGAAAGTCGGCAATATCACCACGGCTCATCGGCAGGTCCACCTGCCTGTATCCGCCGATATCCTGGCCCACCCGTTCCGTGAGGACGCACAGAAATGAGGCAACCTTTTCTATTGCGGACTTGCGCCCCAGCATCATGAAATGGTCCTGCATGGCGCTGATCTCGCGCAGCGCCGCCTGCAACAGTTCCCGGTGAAGCGTCGGATTCCCGTCGCCATTCTCCAGCATGGAGCGACGATAGGGCTGCAAACGGGCGTCCACCAGCACATCACAATCGGTGTGATGCTGGCCGTTTGACGGGAAGCCGACAACATCCCCCGGGTATCCGAAGGCAATGACCTGCCGACGACCGTCTTCTAGAAGACGTGTCAATCGCAGCACGCCTGCGGTAACCTGATACAGCCACTCTACCTTGTCGCCTTCAAAGTAGAGGTATGAACCCGCTTTCAGCTGGGTTTCGGCAATTGTGCTGGTCGATCTTGCAAGTGGTGTGTGTGACGCGTGAGCAGTTTGGTCAGATGGAATCGTGACATACATATGGCTAACCCCCAGTGATCATCGGTCCATCTTGGAAAGCCTTGGTATTGTGGGTTATGCTGCAACTGCGAGATTTTGTAATCTTTTGTATCAAGTAACACTTACCGCGACAGAGTAACTAGATACAATTGGACGTGTGTTCCAACCTGATGTCCTACGGAGAGACTGACAATGTCAGAAAGCACAGTGCTTGTGGTCGAAGATGATGCCAAGGTCCGGAGCCTCCTGCGCAAGGTGCTGGAAGACGAGGGATTTGCTGTTCTGGAAGCGGGCACCACTGCGGAGGTTCTCGACCTTATCCGGACGACGGTTGTCAACCTGATCACGTTGGACATCAATCTTGGCTCGGACAACGGGATCGAACTGGCGCGCACCGTGCGACGGGTGTCTTCGGTGCCCATCATCATCGTCAGCGGTAAAGACGACCTGATCGACCGCGTGGTCGGGCTGGAGGTCGGCGCTGACGACTACATCACCAAACCCTTTCACGTCCGCGAAGTCATCGCGCGCATCAGGAGTGTTCTGCGTCGCGTCGGGCAAAACGACCTGACGGGAGGGGGACAGATGGCTCAGCCTGATCCGACGGGTGACGCGGCATGCGAGAAATTCCATTTCGACGGAATGATCGCCATTCCCGATCGCCTTCAGTTTCTGGACCGCGGTGGCCTGGATCGCGATTTGACAAGCGGTGATTTCAAGCTGTTGACCGTGTTTTTGAAGCGCCCCAAGCGCGTGTTGTCACGTGACCAGCTCATGAATTTGACGGGAGGGCATGATTGGAGCCCGCTGGACCGCACCATCGACAACCAGATTGCGCGGCTGCGCAAGAAGATCGAGCGAAACCCATCGGAACCCAAGCTGATCAAAACGGTGCGCGGTGTCGGCTATACATTTGCCTGCGACGTTAAGACGGTTCAGACGCCGGACCCGTCGGTCAACAGCGCCTGAAGCCTCGTCGCCAGATCCCACTGCCGATAAGGTTTGTGCAGGATATCGTGGTCCTGCCCGCGCGACATTTTCCCGGTCACCACGTCGCTGGCGTATCCCGAGGTCAGCAGAACCTTCAGATGCGGGAAGTCCGCAGTGGCTTTCGCCGCGAGGTCATATCCGTTCAGACTGCCGGGCATGACCAGATCCGAGAAAACAACATCGGCATGCAGCCCGTCCCTGAGCATCTGGTACGCTTCGTCGCCGCTGCTGGCCTCCGCTGTTTTGAAACCAAGATCGCGAATACGTTGTACGGAGAGTTTGCGGACTTTGGGATTGTCCTCGACGACCAGCACAGTCTGACCTTTCCCGGGTGGGACCGTGTCTTCCGTGTGCTCGCGGCCTGATCCACCGGCCTTTCCCTGCGTCCCCGAAATGGCCGGAAAATAGAGCCCGAAGCTCGTGCCCAGATCAAGCTCGCTGTATAGCGTAATGTGGCCACCGGATTGGCGCACAAACCCATAGACCATGGCCAGCCCGAGACCTGTCCCGCCACTTTCGGATTTGGTGGTGAAGAAAGGTTCAAAGGCTCGGCGCTGGGCTTCGATGCTCATTCCCGCACCGTTGTCGCTCACGAACAGACGCACGTAGTCGCCGGGGGTAATATCCGTTTCCTGTGCCATGTAGGTGTCGTCAATCGTGATGTTGGCAATCGAAATCAGCAACTCGCCCGTTGGCCCCATCGCGTCGCGTGCATTCAGGGTCAGGTTCATGAGCGCGGACTGGAGTTGCACCGGATCGATCATCACCTTGGAGATATCCGCCGCGAAGTCTGTTCTGATGGTGTATGTCGACCCCAGCGCACGTCGCAGGATGGATAGAGTCTTTTCGCAGACGTCCTTCAGATCGACTTCGACCGGTCGCAGATTGCTCTTGCGTGCAAACACCATGAGGCGCGCGGTAAGGTCGGCCCCAAGTTCGGCAGAATCAAGCGCGTCGCGGATGAGCGACAACTGCCCACTGGTCACGCCACGCATTTCCATAAGCTCCAGGTTGCCAATCACGACGGTCAGCAAGTTGTTGAAATCATGCGCGATCCCGCCGGTCATCTGGCCAATCGCGTCAAGTCTTTGTGACCGCGCCAGCGCGTTCTGCGTTGCATGGTTATGCGTCAGGTCACGCAGGATCGCCACGAACATGTGCTGATCTCCGGCGTTGGTTTCTCCAAGCAACAGGTGCAGCGGAAACACGGATTTATCCTTGCGCTGCCCTTCCACGTCGCGCCCGATCCCAAGGACACGTTTTTCGCCCGTCTCGGCATATTGCTGCATGAATCCATCGTGCAGATCGGCCAGCGCCTGCGGCATGAGAATATTGACGCTTTGGCCAAGCATCTCTTCGGTGCTGTACTGAAAAAGATGGCAAGCGGCCTCGTTGGCGCGCTGAATGATACCGTCGCTGTCGGACACGATGATTGCGTCCGCCGCTGTCGATAACAGCGCGTTCAGTAATGCACCCTCCTGCCCATCTGGTTGCATGGAGCCTCTCAGTCTTTCCCGTAACCTGCCAAATGCTCCGCCAGCGGTGCAAGCGCCAATTGATATCGATCAAGGACGTCCGGGCCCGGTCTGGCAGATACTTACACCGAATGGATCGGGAGCAAACGATGAAACCTGTGGTGACCTGGATTGTTTTGGCGAACGCGCGCGAAGCGCGTGTGGTTGCCCATCACGGTCCCGGCAAGGGTCTTGTCGAGTTGCCGGAACAACGCTGGCGTGCCGAAAAAGCGCCCCAACCGCGGGACAGGGCAGGTGTCGGGCATAGTATTGCCGGGCCGGGGATCGCGGCGGTCGAACAAAGCGATGCGCAGCTTCACATCGACACCCGGTTCGCGCAGGACATTGTCAGGCGGTTGGGTCGTTCCCTCGATGCAAAACACTTCGAACGGCTCGTGCTCGTGGCCGGACCACATATGCTCGGCCTGCTGCGCGCGCATCTGACGGACCGGCTGCGCGACGTCATCACCGGTGAAATCGTCAAGGATCTGTCCACCCAGCCGATGGATGTGCTCGAAGCGCGTCTTGGCGACGTCATCGCCGTATAAATTCTGCAACCCCCTCAGAAAGAGAGACATAATGTTCAGACAAATCATTGTGGGCCTTGACGGCTCGGAGAAATCGAAGACGGCAACCCGGGTCGCCTGCGAACTGGCCAAGTTCTATTCCGGCACAGTGACGCTGTTGCACGTACCGCACGCGGAATCCTCCGCCTTCGTTGTGGGGGCGGTCGCCGGGTATCACGCCGCGATCATGAAGCCGACCTTTTCCGAGATCGAAGAAGCCGGCAAGAAGATATTGGATGAGGGTCTGAAAATCGCCTCCGATGTTGGCTGCAAGGACGTCAAGACACATATGCCTCATGGCGATGCGGCGGCCGAGCTGCTTGCGCATGCTGACGAGATCAATGCCGATCTGATCGTCACAGGGCGGCGCGGCCTTGGTGGCATTTCCAGTCTGGTGCTGGGCAGCACCACGCAACGTATCAATCACGCGGCGAAATGCGCCTGTCTGTCCGTGGTGTGATCGCGCGCGGCATTGGCGTGCGGCCGAACCCCGGCCAGACAGGCCGCGCGCCGCTTTCCGTCAATGCTGATGCAGCAATTCGGACAGGTGAAGGTATTTCGTGAGATCGGCCAGGGTGACGACACCCACAAGCTGCCGCCCCTTCACGACAAGGTATTTTCGCTGCCCGGACTTTGCAATTTTAGCCATCAGTTCCTGTACCGGCAGGTCGGGTGCAATGGTGGTCTCCGGATCGAGCCCGGCAAAAACGTCGCCCACGCGGGTGCTGGCCCAGTTTTCGCGGTCAATTCCAGCCAGCACCGCCTGATCCATATGTCCCAGGAGCACCCCGTCTTCGACAACGGGGACGAAGGCCACACGCTGATGCAGCATGATCTGGTTGACGAATTCCGACAAGGTCATCTCGGGCGATACCACAACAGGGCGTCGCTTCATCAGTGAGCCTACCGTCTTGTCGCCGAACACGCTGCGCGCAAGTTGTGTCTGATAGGCTGAATTCGCAGCCATGAAAACAAAACCACCGATCATGACCTGCCACAGCCCGACGATCAGCGCCCCCTGAAACAGGGCGAAAAGACCCATTGTCATAAGCGCATAGGCAAAGAAGCGACCGGATCTTGACGCGGTTTCGGTGGCTTTCAAAACATCCCCGGTGCGGTGCCACAGATAGGCCCGCAGAACCCGCCCCCCATCAAGGGGGAACGCGGGCACAAGATTGAACAGGGCAAGTATCAGGTTGATCGTCGCGAGGTAAGAAAGCACCTCTGTCAGGATCAGAGACTGCAGGGCAATATCCGAGATTCCGGTGAGCACCCAGAACCCCAAAGCCAGACACAGGCTCATCGCGGGGCCGGCCAGCGCGACCCAGAATTCCACCGCGGCTGATTGCGGTTCCGCTTCAAGCTCGGCAACACCGCCGAAAAGAAACAGGGTAATCCCCTTGATCGGAACGCCCAGCCATCTTGCGACCACGGAATGCGAGACTTCGTGCAGCAGCAGGGATGCAAAGAACAGCAACATCGCCGTGATCGCCATGGTCAGATAGGTCTCGAAGGTCTGCCCGGGTAGCGCGGAAGGGAAGTACTGCTGTGACAGGCTCCAGGTGATCAGGGCCGCGATCAGCGCCCAGCTCGGATCAAGCCTGATATCCAGACCCACCAGAGTGAAGATTTTTACGGAATTGGAGAACATCACGAGCCTCGCGTTTGACCCAAGTTTAGATTTTATTCTGGAAAGCTCATTGATCTTACTCAATGGTCTCCGGCTTCATTGCAGGTCAAACAGGCCACCAACGCTGTAGGCGATCAGTGCGGCCAGCGTGCCGATCAGCAGGGTTTCGCCGCCCGACCACCACCAGGGCGACAGCGACCAACGGCTTTTCAGTGCACCGATGAGAAAAAACGTAAAGAGCGTCGCGAATACGGAGATTTGAAATGTGCCGCCCACGCCAAGGAAATACGGAGCCAAGGGGATAGATCCTGCAAGCAGAAAGGCGCCAAAAGTCGCAAGTGCTGCCCGGATGGGATGTGGTTGGCTTTTGGAAAGCCCGTATTCTTCGGACAGCATCAGATCAATCCAGGTATCCTTGTTCCGGGAGATCGCTTCGGTGGCTTGTTCCAGGACGTCACCGGTCAGCCCCCGTAACTCAAGGATCTGTCTGAGCTCCTCCAGCTCACCGTCTTTGTGGTGCTCAATGTGGTGTTGTTCAATTCGGATAATGCGCTTGCGATCATCCAGTTCCGCCTTGGTGCCAGAGTAATTGCTGGCGGCCATCGAGAACCCGTCGGCCAGAATATTGGCGATGCCGAGAATGACAATTACGCGTTCGGACAGACCCGCGCCCTCGACCCCGGCGACGATTGCAAAGGTCGTGACCGCGCCGTCGATCGCGCCGTAGATCATGTCTTTCAAATAGCTGTTTTTATTCCCTGCCGACAAGCGCTCGGCTATTTCTGTCGGACTATGACCATGATCCTGCTGCATGGGCACAATCTGATGCCAAGACCATGGAAACACATTGAGCTATGTCAAACAGTCTGCCCCTATGCTCGGCCGCAATGCAATGAACGGGGTTGACGCACCCTGGTGTAATCCCGTTTCAGGACGGCCCCATTCAGTGAAAGACATCACAGACACCGCGCCTGACCTTGTTTGTCTGATCGGCCGGCGCACCCCAACCCAAGCACACGTGCGATGGGGTGATCCTTCTCCCGCTGACCTTGGTGGCAGGTTTTGTCACGTATTATTTCACCCGGTAAATCCAGTGATATGCTGACTTGAGCAGTTCGGGGACAATCACAATCGGCAGGGCGAAGATTGCGATCCACTGCCATTCCGCGACACCGATCGGCACCGTGCGCAGCATGAATTGCAAGGGGGGCCAGTAAACCGCCAGAACCTGGGCGCTGAGCGTTACGGCCAAGGCGACCAGCAAGAACTTGTTGCTGAACCACCCGATACGCCACCCTGGCAACCGCAGGGACCTGAAGGCGAACACACCTGCCTTTTCGAAAACGACCATGGCAGTAAACGCCGTTGTCCGGGCAAGTTCCACACCCTGATCCAGCAGCTCAAAGAAAATCCACAGGCTCGACAGCCCGGTGTAAATCCCAAGCGCAAGGATTGTCAGGATGCCGCCGATACCAAGGATGGGCGTGTTCTTGCGACGCGGCGGGTGCTGCATCTGATCAGGCTCGGATTTTTCCATGCCGAGGGCCACGGCCGTGACGCCATCCGTGACCAGATTCATCCACAGGATCTGCGTCGCCAAAAACACCAGCGGCCCCCCGATGGCGATATTGACGACAAGGGCGATGACCTCACCCGCGTTGGATGACAGCAGGTAGCGCACGAATTTCTTGACATTGGCGAACTGGCGTCGCCCCTCCCCGATTGCCCGCACGATCGTGGCGAAATTGTCATCCAGCAGCACCAGATCGGAGGCATCGCGGGCCACGTCTGTGCCCCGAATGCCCATCGCCACCCCGATATCGGCTTTTTTCAGCGCGGGCGCGTCGTTCACGCCGTCACCCGTCATGGCGACAATCTGCCCCTGATCCTGCAGCGATGCGACGATCCGCATCTTCTGTTCCGGCTTGGTGCGGGCGAATAATATGTCCCGCGTCAGATGGGCGGCCAGTTCTTCATCTGACAGGGCATCCAGTTCTGCACCGGTCTGACAGTCACTCACCTTCATGGACAGTTGCTGCGCGATGGCGGTTGCCGTGATGGGGCTGTCGCCGGTGATCATGATCACGCGAATGCCGGCCGAATGGGCCGAGGCGATGGCATCTTTGACTTCCGCACGCGGCGGATCGATCAGGCCGACAAGCCCAAGAAAAGTCAGTTCTTCTTCAACAATCTCGTTGGTGGTGACGGCCCGGCGGGCCAGGGCGATGACACGCAACCCCTGTTCGGCCATTTGCGCATAGGCATCATTGATGCGCTGCAGATCGTGCGGTCCCGGTTCCTGGGGGCCGTCTTCGCGCATGATCGTGGTGCATATCTCAAGGATCTGTTCGGGCGCGCCTTTGGTCAGAACCAGTGTTTCATCGGGCGACTGGTACAACACGCTCATGCGCTTGCGGGCACTGCTGAAGGGGATTTCGGCGAGCAGGTTGCGTTCCTGCTGGAGTTCGCACCACCCCTTATAGGCGAGGGTGATCAGCGCGCCCTCGGTGGGGGCGCCGATCATCGTCCATGTTTCACCTTCAAAACTCAAGCGCGCATGGCTGCAATAGAGCCCGGTCTGCAGAAGTGCTGCCAGCACCGGATCATCGACCGCGCGCAGGCGTTCTCCGTCAGCTTCAATATGGCCTGCCGGATCATAGCCTGTGCCTGTGACGTCATACTGGCGATCCATTGTCCAGATGCTGGTGGCCGTCATCTTGTTTTCGGTGAGGGTGCCCGTTTTGTCGGTGCAGATGACAGAGGCCGCACCAAGCGTTTCGACCGCCTGCAAACGCCGGGCCAGCGCATTCTGGCGGACCATCGCCGTGGCCCCCAGGGCAAGGGTGATCGTGATGACGGCGGGCAATCCCTCTGGCACCATGGCCACGGATAGTGACAGGCCGGTCATGATCATCTCGAGGAAATCGCGGCCAAGCGCGATCCCAAGCCCGCTCACGCCTGCTGCAACGATCAGGGCCGCAAGGCCAAGCTGGCGGGCGAGATGGCTCAGTTTCTGTTGCAGGTTTGTGGTTTTGGTGCCGACCGATCCGGTCAGATGCGCGATCTTGCCAAACTCCGTGTCCAACCCGGTTGACGTCACCCGCGCCTCCGCGCGACCAGCGACAACGGATGTACCTGTAAACACCAAGGTCTCGGGGTCTTCCACGGATTTGTCAACGGGCATCGATTCCCCCGTCAGCACGCTCTCGTCAACGCGCAGTTCGGATGCGCGCAGCAGCAAGGCGTCGGCGGCGATCTTTGCGCCCGGCGCCAAGACAAGGATATCGCCCGGCACGATGTCACGGCTGGGGACAATCTGTTCCTGCCCGTCCCTGATCACCATCGCCTTGGGTGACAGCATCTTGCGCAGGGCGGCCAGAGCGGTTTCGGCCTTCCATTCCTGCACAAATCCCAGAACCGCGTTAAGGATGACGACAAGGCCAATGGTTGCTGCATCGATGGCCTCGCCCAAGGCCAGCGCGACGACGGCTGCAACGATCAGGATCAGGATCAGTGAGCTGGAAAACTGCCTTACCAATACCGTAAGAGGGCCCGCTGTCTTGGCGGCGGGAAGCTCATTCCAGCCCGCCCGCGCGCGGGCCGCTGTTACCTGCGCCTGAGAGAGGCCAATGTGCGGATTGGTGTCGGACAAACTGGGCCTCCGATTGCCAGGGATGCGGTCAGATATCCGCCGACAAACCGATTTCGCATTGAGCAATGTCAATCGCGACATATGCTGTTGCGAGTATCCTTGCACCAAGCCAACACAAACTGGAGGACCAGAAATGGCCAGCAAGCAAGAGACCGGAAAAACCGCCGCGAGTGATACACCACTAAACGCATTTTCGCAGCTTCAAAAGGCCGGCATGGGCAATATGCTGGGCGCGAGCGCAGCCTGGGTCGAAGCGCTGGGTGACATGGGGGCCGAATTCGCAAGCTTCCTTGCCGAGCGTATCAAGGAAGACGTGCAGACCCAGCACGAGATGATGCACTGCAAGAACGTGACCGAATTTCAGCACATTCAGGCGCAATTCGTGCAGAAAGCCATGGACCAGTATCAGGCAGAGACCGGGAAACTGGTCGAGATGGGAACCAAGGCCTTTCAAAAGGCGGCGGAAGACAAGCAGACATAGCATTATCCAAAGACGTATGTTCCCGGTGCAGGCGTTTTGATCTTAACGAGTACGGGGCGGGGCGCGCGTCGGTCCCCGCTCTTTTCGCGTAGCCAGCCTGCCCAGTGCACCCACCACGATCCGTCCTGTGTGGCCGTTGCCTCCAACCAGTCGGCGGCGGTTCTGTGTCTGTCCCCTTCAGATTTGTGGTCAGCGCGGAAGTGCCGCCCCGCATGCCCGGGTTCCGACAGGATCCCGCCGTTATGTCCGCCATTGGTCAGGACAAAGGTCACATCCGTATCGGTGAGCAGCAACAGTCGGTAGACGGATTTCCAAGGCGACACGTGATCGGTTTCCGTCGCGACGCAATAGATCGGGCACCGGATATCGGTCAGCGCCACCGACTTGCCGTCAACGGCAAAGCGTCCCTTGGCCAGATCGTTTTTGAGAAACAGATGCCGGAGGTATTCCGAATGCATCGCGGCAGGCATCCGCGTGGCATCGGCATTCCACGCCAGAAGCGCGTTTTCCTGTGTACGTTCCCCGAGAAGGTAGTGGCGAACCACGCGGCTCCAGATCAGATCGTTGGAGCGCAGCATGCGAAACGCGCCTGCCATCTGGTCGGCTTTAAGATACCCGCGCGTGGCCATCATGTCTTCGAGAAAGGCAACCTGGCTTTCGTTGATAAAGAGCCCCAGTTCCCCAGGCTCAGAGAAATCGACCTGAGACGCCAGCAGGCTGATCGTGGAAAATGCGTTATCGCCATCGCGCCCCATCGCGGCGGCAGCGATGGACAGGAGCGTGCCGCCCAGACAGTAGCCCACAGCGTGCAACCGTGTCGCACCGGTCGTCTTGATCAGATCAATGGAGGCCCGGATGCCAAGATCAATGTAGTCCTGCAACCCCTTGTCGGCATCTTCCTCTGTCGGGTTCTTCCATGAGATGATGTAGACTTCGAAGCCCTGATCCCGCAGGTATGCGACAAGGGAGCGCTGATCCGTCAGGTCGAGGATATAGTATTTCATGATCCACGCGGGCACGATCAGAATGGGTTCGGCACGCACTTTCTTGGTGGTGGGATGATACCTGATCAGCTCGATCAGATCGTTCTGCAACACCACCTGACCCGGTGTTGTCGCAAGGTTTTCGCCAACGCTGAAGCCGTGAGACTGGCGCGGCAGACGAGACATCAACCTGTTGAAATCCTCAAGCCAGTAACGCATCCCACGGACGAGGTTCTGGCCCATCTCCTGACGAGTGCGGTCCCAGACCTGCGGATTGGTCAGCGCGTAATTCGCGGGGGAGAAAACATCGATCCACTGGCGTGTCGCGAAGCTGACGATGTTTTCATGTTTCGGGTCCACCCCGGGAAGCCCGGTCGTGGCGGCGTTCCACCATGCCTGAGTGGCCAGAAAATTCTGAACGAAGAGGTTGTAGGGAAAGGTTGACCACGCGGGGTCTGCAAATCGTGAATCTTCGGGTTCTGTCTCGCTCGCGGCGGAAGGCTCAAGGACGCGACGCATCAATTCGGCTTGCTTGTCGGGTGATGCGATCAGGTGCAGCGACCAGTCAAGGTACGCGGTGGCCAATGCAGCCGGTGACAGGCCGCCGGTTATCTGGCCCAGAGCCGCATGCCATCGCGCGTCGAGATTGGGTGTCTTGCGGGTCATGAAAAGCTTCTTTCTACGTGGCGTGCGCCATCGGGTTGCCCCGCTCCCGGTTCGCCTCTGGTTCGAAATACAATCTGTTGCACGAATGTCTCCCGCGCGGGCGGTTGTTGTACCGGGTAAGACAGGGAAAACCGCTTTCAGTTCATTGAGGTTTTCTGGCCTTGCGCGCCCAACTCATTGAGGAAGGTGTCAATAATCAGTTCTTCTTCCTTCGTGTCTTCGAGCGAATTGGCCAGCGAAGCTGTTGCCAGAAAGGGTCGCCCCAGATCCAGTTCCGCAACCTTCCACGCCTTCTCTGCGGGAGAGTGGCCGCCGGTGGTCACAAACAACGCGATCGTTTCGGGCTTGTCCATGTCGGACCGCAGCAAGGCGCGCAGGGGCGTTGCCGGGTAGGATGTCCAGACCGGACCACAGACAACCAGCCTGTCAAACTCCGCAAGCGAGGCGAATGCCTGTGGCGGCAGCACACAGGTCTGCCGAAGGCTGTCATATCCGGCACGCATGTACCCAAAAATGCGCGGCGCATAGCGTGGCGCCTGCAGCGGGATCATCTTACCATGCAGCATGATGGCCAGTTTGGACGCCACCCGCTCGGAATGCCCGCTTCGGGAGTAATAGACAATGCCTGTGGTGCTGTTTGGCCCATCCATGTGAATGTCTCCGACTGAGTTCGGGACCTTTTCGCAGTCTGCCGCCAGTTTACATTGACAAAAGTCAAATCGGGCAGCCTTTTACCTTGGTATCTAACGACACCAACGCAAAGAATGTACGGAACAAGAAAATGCTGACGCTACCCTCCTGGCGCGCAAGCTTTCCCGGCCTCGCAGGCATCTCGGAACAGGTGTCGCGTCTCCTGGACAGAAAGGCACATACCACCAAGTTGCGGCAGGGAACGGTCATTTTCGGCCCCGGTAGTCCGGCAGAGAACCTGTTGCTGCTGGTATCTGGCACCGTGCGGGTCCAGCAGCTGTCCGAAGCGGGCCGAGAAATCGTACTCTACCGCGTTCACTCGGGGGAAAGCTGCGTATTGACCACGGCCTGTCTGCTGGCGTTCGAGGATTATTCTGCGGAGGGCATTGCCGAAACAGATGTGGAGGCGGTGCTGATCCCGCGTGACGATTTCGATGAACTGATGTCGCTGTCGAAGGAATTTCGGGCCTTCGTCTTCGAGGCTTATTCGAAACGGATCACCGATCTGTTTCTGGTCATCGAAGAGATCGCTTTCAAGCGTATGGACATTCGTGTCGCGCAAAAACTGCTGGCGCTGATGGGCGATGACAAGACCCTGCATCTGACGCACCAGAAATTTGCCATTGAACTGGGTACCGCCCGCGAGGTCGTTTCGCGACAGCTCAAGGAATTTGAACGTCGGGGGTGGCTCAACCTGAGCCGTGGCACGATCGAGCTGACGGACCCGAACAGTATCCGCAGGCTGGCGGAAACGCCGTGAACGCGGCTTTGTGACAAACTCACCGACGCAGCCCGGAACCCAGTGTATTCTGCAAGCGTCACATCACCGGAGGACAAACAGATGACCGCCAATCTTGGAAACATTGATCGTGTAGCAAGAGCCCTGATCGGCCTTGCGCTGATTCTGGCCCCGTTACTCAACATGCCTGCTGTCTGGTCAAGCAGCCTGGTGGCTTACGGCAGCATGGCTGTTGGTGCTATCCTGGTAATCACAGCGGGTGTCAGGTTTTGCCCACTGTATAGAATTCTCGGCATTTCAACCTGTAAGCTCTGAACCATGGAAACCACGTTTACACCCATAGCATCCGCCGTTGGCGGTTCCCTCATTGGTCTGGCTGCCGTGTCCCTGATGCTCCTGCGCGGCAAGATTATGGGCGCAACCGGCATTCTGGCCGGGGCGCTGCGGCCCGCCTCCTCCACGGACTGGACATGGCGCGCACTGGTTCTGGTCGGTATGCTATGCGGTCCCTGGATCTATTTTGCAGGTGCCGGACAATTGCCCGAGATCGTCGTGCCATCCTCCAACGTGCTGCTGGTGATCGGCGGTGTGCTTGTCGGCGCAGGTGTCACCCTGGGCAGCGGGTGTACCTCCGGCCATGGTGTCTGCGGGATGGCCCGTCTGTCGCCGAGATCATTCGCCGCAACAGCCACCTTCATGCTCACCACGGGTGTCACCGTTTATGTGACCCGCCATCTTTTTGGAGTATAGGCCATGCGCAATATCCTCACCCTTCTGATCGGTGTGGTGTTCGGCACCGGAATCGCCTTGTCGGGCATGGCAAACCCGGCCAAGGTGCTCAATTTCTTCGATATCGCGGGCACCTGGGATCCAAGCCTTGCTTTCGTGATGGGCGGCGCGCTGATCGTGACCTTCATCGGCTACCGGTTCGTTCTGAAGCGGGACCACCCGGTTTACGAGCCTGCCTTCGACATCCCGACAAAGAAAACCCTGGACGCCCGATTGCTGACCGGTGCGGGCATCTTTGGCATCGGCTGGGGTATCGCCGGTTTCTGCCCGGGCGGTGCATTACCCGCTCTGGGTACCGCAAACCCGAAGGTCATTCTGTTTGTCGCGGCCTTGATCGCAGGCATGCTGGGGACGCGGCTGCTCATGACCCGGATGATGATCAGCCGACACGATCTCCGGCAAGCGGATTAAGCCGCATCGCGGACAGGTTTTGTATCTTGGCCAATAAGCTGATGGCTGCTGTGACGATCGTGCGTTCAGGCGCGTGACACCTCTGGCAATCCGGAAACCTGACTTGCCGTCACCACACCCCTTCAACCGATTACTGCGGGAACTGACACAGATCAAACAACTGTCGAATGGATGGTCGTATATGGCTTGGTGAAGCTCCGCGCATGCATCAGCGCCGGAGCTCATGTGCAACTCAAGGAAGGATCACCATGAAAGTGTCTCTTGTTCTCCTGCTGTGTGGCGTCTTCGCCCTGTCCGGATGTTATGAAAATGACCAGTATCCGATCACCGGTGAAGAATGTGGTCCGAATGACCCCGTCAAGGACATGTCCATACCCAATTGCCCGCCGGGGCTGTAGCCCGCTTTCAGGATGGAGTCGCACGGGCTGCTGATAACCCTGGGTGCGCTTTTCTTTGCGGGGCTTTTCGCCGATCAGATCGGTCGCAATTCGTGGATTCCACGCGTAACCCTGTTGCTGTTATGTGGGCTGCTGATCGGCCGTTCGGGGCTCAATATCATCCCCGCGGAGGTGACAGCGCTTTACCCCGTTCTGTCGGTTCTGGCCCTGACGATGGTCGCGTTTCTGCTCGGAGGGGTTCTCCGTGGGGCGACGCTGCGACGCTACGGGGCCACGATCCTGCTGATCTCTGGCGCGATTGTCATCATCACTGTCCTTCTTGTCTCGGTTGGTCTGATGCTGTTTGGCGTGCCGCTTGAACTGGCCCTGCTTCTGGCAGCTATTGCGTCCGCGACAGCGCCAGCCGCAACCAATGATGTGATCCGGCAGTCGGGGGTGAAGAACGACTTCACGCAAACGCTCAGCGGTATTGTCGCCGTTGACGATGTCTGGGGGCTCATTGTTTTCAGCCTTGCAGTGGTGGTCGTTGCGCAGATGACCGGCACGACCGGCGTGCCGGTGCACCTGGACGCTTTGAGGGAGATCAGCGGTTCGGTTCTGCTGGGGGTGGTTGTCGGTGCACCGGCAGCATTCTTGACCGGCCGCGTCAGCGATGGAGAACCGCTTGAAACCGAGGCCCTGGGCCTCGTGTTCCTGACAGCGGGATGTGCCCTTTGGTTTGACTTGTCCTTTCTGATCGCGGGGCTGGTTGCCGGTGCCGTCATCGTGAATTTCGCGACGCATCACACGCGCGCATTTCATGAGATAGAACACATTCAATGGCCCTTCATGGTGCTGTTCTTCCTGCTCGCGGGGGCAACACTTGATGTGCAGGCCTCCACCGAATTGGGCGCGTTGGGGGCCCTGTTCATCGGATTGCGTGTAATCTCTCGTTTCATCGGCGGATGGATCGGCGGCGGCGCGGCACAGATATCGAAAAGCAGGCGTGCGCTTTTCGGCTGGGCGCTGCTGCCACAGGCGGGGGTTGCCATCGGAATGGCATTGGTGGCTGCGCGGCAATTCCCGCAATGGGCCGACCAGATCATGGTTCTGACGGTCGGCAGTACCGTGATATTCGAGATCGTCGGCCCGATTGCCTGCCTGATGGCGATCCGGGTATCGCAAAAGACCGCCGATTGATAATGCACCGGCTGCGTACAATGTCGCCCCGGTGGCCCGGCCGGAGTTGGACTACCGCTGGATTTGCTCGAGGTAGTTTGAGAGCGCCAGCAGGTCCGCGGGGATGGGCGTGGCATCATCATCCTCCCCCACGATCACCGTCGGGCCAACGTCACCGGCGCCGAATTCCGGCATGACATTTTCAGGATGGCTCTGGCGGTTGAACCCGTCGATCACACTTATCACCTCATCGCGCGGGAAGGTGCCCCCTGCGCTGCGCGTAAGTCCGGTCAGATCCGGCGCCGGTTGACCAATCTTTAGTGATTCAGGTCCGTTACCGCGTGCATCCGCGCCGTGACAGGCGGCACAGTTCTGCGCAAACAGACTGGCGCCGCGTGTCGCGTCAATCCGGGGTTCTGTCTCGTTGCAGCCGGCCAGAAAGGGCAGGGCGAGAAAGCAAAGGTAGCGTGATTTTGGTCGGGGCATTTCATCTTCCGATATGAGGGCTTTGGACAGATCATCACGTCATGTGATCCCGGTCCTGACTTAGATCAATCGCTTGTAACACGTTTGCGGCTTGCGGGTTGCTGCGCATGGCAAGAAAACCGGCAGCACCGTTCCGCGGCGTTGATATATGTCAATGACAAGACCGCATATTGCGTCATGCTGCGCGGTGACGGAACGTGAGCGGGATGCTTTCCGCCCTGACCGTCAAAACCGCCCGGAGCGTTTTGAGACGGTTCCAGCATTCTTCATCGCGTTCCGGGCACGCCTGCTCATGGCAATCACAACGGCGGGATCGGGAGACGGCAATGGAGACGACCAGACTTTCGAAGGATTTTTGTGTGACCGCACAGATTTCAACCGATGATCTGCCGTTGATCCACGCGTTGGGCTTTCGTTCCGTGATGTGCAACAGGCCCGATGGCGAGACGCAGGATCAGCAATTGTTCGCTGCCATAGCGCAGGCGGCCGACAATGTGGAGATGGTGAGTTGTTACCTGCCTGTCCCGCGCGAGGGGCCCTCGCCCGAGACAATCAGTAGCTTCCTGGAGGCTCTGGACACGCTGCCCAAACCGATCCTGGCCTATTGTGCCTCCGGTGAACGCAGCAAGCGCCTGTTTGAGAAAGCCCATTCCGAAAAGTCGGACACCACGTAATCCTCTGGCCATATTAAGCAGAGCGATCCCAGTGCCATAAAATGCCTCAAGGTGATGGCACGGGTTTAACTTGCAGTCTTGACCCACAGCGCTCGGGCATCTGCCTGTCGCCTTTCCCGTGACGTCGCACTCCGGGGCGCGGTGGCAATCCTGATCATAAAGACTGCGACGCGCCCGCTGAAACGCCATTGCCTGAGATTGTATCATATTTCTGATGCAACTTTCGGGAGGCAAAATGATTGCAAATAACAGATCCCTTTATGTCGCTGATCTGCGCAGGCGGATCCTGTCTCAGGATATCGCGCGGTCGGAGTTCTTTGGGGTTGCGCTCTCCCCTGCGCGAGGTGCTGCATCGTCGTGCCGGGGACGGCTATGTGCCGTTCGAAAAGAACCGGGGCACAACGGCCGTCTCGATGGACCTGTCCATGATGCGGGTCTGTTTTCAAACCGCGTCACTGGTGTTTTCCAGCATCGCGAAGCAGGCGGCGGAAAACAGAACAAGCCGGCAGGTCGCGGACCTGAAGGAACCGCAAGGCGAATTTGCCAGAGCCATCGCTCGTGATCGACCTGACCCTGCAGCATGGGGATCTGTCGCGTGACCAGATGGCAAAATACGTGCGTCCTGATCCTCTTCCGCTGGATATCACTTCCTTGCAGGAGCACGAGGATGCGGGCTGAGCGCATTCTTGTGCCCCGCTTCACCAGTGTGATGCCCTGTGCTGCTTGGCCTCTCAGTGACGCAGCAACACCACCACCCCCGGCCGCAATCTATTCCGGCCGGGGCACCGCGGGCGCGTTCCTGAAAGGAGGCATGTCGCATGAGCGTGATGCAGTCGGAACCACGTGCCGGAGGACCTGCCGAATTTTCAAAAGCTCAGCCGGATGCTGCCCGCCATTCACGTCGCCGCGCATCACATCGTTGAACCCTACGATCACCTGATCAGCCAACGCCGTCTGCGCAGCTCCTGTTCGTCGATGCAGCATTCCGACAAGACATTCATGGGTATGACCACAATCCCGAAGAACGCCGAAGACCTGACGGTTATGTGTGCGATCCTCTTCGGCAGGGAATTGATTATGCGTCAGCCGGTTTTGGGCTCGCCTTTGTGCTGGGCGGCGCCAACAGGCCCGAGATCAGCCTGATGAACATGACGACCGGCCAGATGGCACGTCACCATGGCGTGCCTTGACGTACCTCCGACATCTTGGGCGCTGCAAAGACCTTTGACGCGCAGGCCGGTTACGAAAGTGCCACAAACATAATGTCGGTCTGGTTGTCCGGGGTGAATTACATATGGCACTCCGCTGGCTGGAACGGGGCCGGAATAATCGAGGCATTGCTCGATTCTCGCGCAGGTCGGGAGCGTGAAATTCCACCCGCCGACGCCCTGAACCGGGACTTCCAGGCCAGCCTTGGGCTCGGGACGACCGCCGCGTGGCGGGTAGCGTGATGCCACGTTTGCCAGAGAATGATCGATGTTTGCCGGGCAAGGTGATGCGCCCTTGCGAGCCTTCTCGGGCAAAGTGGTATTCCAGGGTTGCAACTGTCTTGGGAAGGGCTGCCGGATGTCATGCTATCTGTGGATCGAAAAATAGCGTAATATGGGTCAGGAACTTGGAAAGTTGTGCATATGACTTCTGGCTCAATTGTGATCCTGCTTGGCACCACGAAAGGTGCCTTCCTCCTCTCAGCAGCCGAAAAGCGCGACGGGTGGTCCATCATGGGGCCCCTGTGCGATGGCTGGCCGATCAATCACGTTGTCGGCGATCCGGGCACTGGGACGATCTGGGCGGGCGGCGGTGGCGATTGGCATGGGGCGGGTGTCTGGTGTTCGCGGGACATGGGGGAAAGCTGGACGCTGTCACGCCTGACAACGGGAACCATGGACAGTTGGGCACAGCAGGATGCAGAGTTTGCCAAGATGATTGGCTGGACAGAACCTGACACGCCTTTTGCGGACGAGTTTTCGCAGATCTGGTCGCTGGGCTACGCACACGGAACGCTGTATGCTGGCGCCAAACCGGCCTGCCTGTTGGCCAGCCGGGACGGTGGGCAGTCCTGGGCACGTGTGAACGGTCTGACGGATCACCCGTCGCGCGACAGCTGGAACCCCGGCGCCGCGGGACTGGTGCTGCACACCATTGTGCCTGATGCAAAAAATCCCGATCGGCTGTGGGTTGGCATTTCCGCCGCCGGTGTCTTTGAGACGGAAGATGCCGGAAAATCATGGGTGCGGCGCAACCGCCTGTCCAATGCCGAGGCCTGCGAGGGTCACGATCACCCCGCGGCACCGAAAGACGGAGAGACCGGGCATTGCGTGCACAACATCATGCGGGCGCCCGGTGGAAATGACATTCTTTACCAGCAAAACCATCACGGCGTGTGGAAGTCGTTGAACGGCGGGCGAAGTTGGGAGGACATCACGGCAGGCCTGCCCTCGACCTTCGGGTTTCCGATCCGCGTTCATCCCACCGATCCCGATACGATCTGGACGATCCCGTTGAACGGCGACAGCGTCGGGCGGTTCCCCCCGGAGGCGGCGGCAGCGGTGTGGCGGTCCCGCAATGGTGGGGGCGACTGGGAACCCCTGCGGAACGGTTTGCCGCAGGAGAACTGCTTTTTCACCGTGTTGAGGCAGGCAATGGGTGGTGATGAGCGGGACCCGGCGGGCGTCTACTTTGGCACGAACACCGGGTCGGTGTTCCAAAGCTCCGACGAAGGTGATACCTGGCGGGAAATCGCAAGGCATTTACCGACGATACTGTCGGTCGAAGTGATGGAACGAGCCTGAGAATGGCAACCAGTTGGCTCTTTTCCTAGATGAACATTCAGCAGATGCGTATTCTCATCGCTGTCGTGGACGGTGGGTCATTCGCCGCCGCAGGTGATGCGGTTGGGCGCTCCCACTCGGCGATCAGTTTGCAGATCAAGGGCCTTGAAGAAGAGCTCGGCGTTGTCCTGTTTGACCGGCTTGTGCGCCCGCCGATGCCGACGGTGAAATGTCGTGCCCTTGCTGATCATGCACGCAAGATCATTGCGCTTTTTGATGCGGCGGAAGACATCGTGCATGACCAGCTGGTTCGCGGAAAACTCGTTATCGGTGCGGTGCCAACCGTTCTGAGCAGTTTTCTTCCCCGGGCGCTGGCGGAGTTGAAGACCCTGCACCCCGATCTGTCATTCGATGTGCACAGCGGCAGTTCCGACAGCCTTGCCGAACAGCTTGCCCAAGGTGATCTGGACATCGTGATCTGTACCAAACCGCCGCAGCCAATCAACGGCTTGGAGTGGCACTTGATTGCCCATGAGCCGATGGTCGTCATTGCGCCGAAAGAAGCTGAAGGCAACGATGAAACCTTGCTGACCACCCAGCCTTTCATCTGGTTCAATCGGAAAACCTGGGCGGGGAGTGGTATCGAAGCAGAACTCAAAGCGCGTGACATTCGCGTGCAGGCAACGATGGAAATCGATTCACTCGACGCGATTGCGGCGATGGTCCGCGAAGGTCTGGGTGTGTCCATCGTGCCTCATTGCCGTGGCGCTCCGGGTGTCTGGCCGGGTCTGCGGTCGGTGAGCTTCGGGGCACCGCCCTTCGTGCGTGATGTCGGCGCCCTTGTGGCGGCGGGTGGTCTCTCTGACCCTCTGATTGCGACGTTTCTTGCTGCCGTTTAACGTCAGGTTATCTCAAGTAAATCGCAAGAATTTCTCGATACGTTTTTATTTTCTGACGATGTACTGTGGCACTATCGTCGAAAACGGAACCTGCAGATGCTCGATAAACACCTACCGGATGCGCCGTCGCTTCGCCTCAGCACGGGGCAGCAGGCGTTACAGACGCGGGCCCGGAAACTGGCAGAGACGATCATTCGTCCACAGGCCGCTGAAACGGACCTGACCGAAACCTATCCGGAAGGGGTCGTCCGCAGTCTGACCGAGGCGGGTTTCATGGGTATGTCGGTGCCCGAGGCATTGGGCGGGCCCGGTCATGGCTGTTTCGAGGTCGCTCTGGTGGTGGAGGAAATCGCGCGGTGCTGCGGGGTGTCCGGGCGCATCGTTGTCGAAGGGAACATGGGCGCCGTGGGGGCAATCCTGCGATATGGCAGCGAGGGTCAGCAGGAAATGGCGGCCCGGCACGTTCTGTCAGGCGACAAGCCCGCCATCTGCATTACCGAGCCCGGTGCGGGCAGCGCCGCATCCGAGATGATCACAACCGCGGTGCGCGATGGTGACAGCTGGGTTCTGAACGGGTCCAAGCACTGGATCACCGGTGGCGGTGTCTCGCGACTGCACCTCATCTTTGCGCAGGTTGTGGAGGATGGCCTCTGCCAGGGTATCGGCGGGTTCATCGCGTTTCTGGGCGAAGAGGGTTTGGATGTGGGCGCGCGCGAACCCACGATGGGTCTGCGCGGCATTCCGGAGACGGTTATCAACCTCAGGAATATGCGAATTCCACTCGACCGGCTGGTGACACCGCCCGACGGTATCGAACACGGATTTGCAGGCTTGATGAATGCATACAATGCGCAGCGCGTGGGCGCGGCGACGGTGGCGCTGGGGATCGCGCAAGGAGCGTTCGAGGCCGCCCGCGATCATGTCAAGGAGCGTGCTCAATTCGGCCGGCCCATTGCGGAGTTTCAGGGTCTGCAGTGGATGCTTGCGGATATGTCCATTCAGATTGACGCTGCCCGCATGCTGATCTGGCGCGCGGCGCTGAGTGCCGAAACAGAGCCCTCTGGTTTTCCCGACCCGATGCTTGCCGCGCAGGCAAAGGTCTTTACGTCAGAAATGGCGGTAAAGGTGACGAACGATGCGCTTCAGCTGCACGGGGCGAAAGGGTACTCCCGCCACGCGCCAATTGAGCGGATGGTGCGCGATGCGCGTATGTTCACGATTGGTGGCGGTACTGCTCAAATGTTGCGCAACCTTGTGGCGGGGCGGGTTCTGGGCATGAAAACACCGCAGACACGTGATGGCTATTCGCTAGCCGGCAATGCTGTTAAAGCGCCGTAACGGTGCGCGATAGTTTTTGCGTGAAGACGCGCTTACACTCTGCAATTTTCCGGCAGAACGATTTACGATGCGCCATCCAGAGTCCGCAAGGAGCGTCGTAGATGCAAGTAAAGAGTTCAAAATCGCCCATGGTGTTCAAGGATGTGCGCGGCGTGCCCGTATCTTATCCGGATCACCGGGCGATAGACGGGTTGGAAAGCGCCGTGTTGATGTCCCTGTCCTTTCGCGGGGATGCCATTGCCGAAATTGACCGCGTGCTCGAGGAACACCCCGATTTCATGATGGGCTGGCTGTTCAGGGCTGGCTGGTTGACGCAAGCCATGGAGACCCGCGTTTATGACTCGATGTTGGCCTCTCTCGCGCAGGCGGAGCGGTTGATTCCGCATTGCAATGAGCGCGAACGCGGTCACTTTGAGGCCGTCAAGGCCTGGGTTGAGGGCGATTTCTTTGGCGCGGTGCAAAAGTGGGAAGCGGTGCTCACGCGTTACCCGATGGATTTGCTGGCGCTGGAGCTGATCCACTACACGATGGTGTTGCTGGGCGACGTTCCCGGGCAGCGCGATGTGGTCGCGCGTGTCTTTAACCTATGGGATGAAAGCATCCCCGGTTACGAATTTGTCTTGGGCTTTTACTCTTTCGGCTTGGAAGAAAACCGCGATTTCGCGCGCGCCGAAGAGATGGCCCGGCACGCCTTGTCGATCCGACCGGATAATCCTTACGCGGTTCACACCGTCAGCCACGTGATGGAAATGCGCGGGCGGCAGGCCGGTGGCATCCGGTTCATGCGGGACCATGCGGCAACCTGGGGTACGTCGAATTTCGCCAATCATCTCTGGTGGCACACGGGTCTGTATCACCTTGATCTGGAGCAATACGATCAGGTCTACGACATCTTCGATACACATCTCGATTCCCGGAACAAGGATGGCCACAAGTACGAGGAACTGGATGCCGCGGCCCTGCTATGGCGGATGAATCTGGTGGGGCAGGACGCGGGTGATCGCTGGACCCACCTCGCCAACAAGTGGGAACCTGCCGCGCAGGATACCCTTTATGCCTTCAACGATGTGCACGCGATGCTCACCTTCGTGTCCGATGACCGTGAAGATGCGCAAAAGGCCCTGCTGTCGGCGAATGAGCGCTATCTGGAGAATGCCTCCGATGCCAATGTCGCGATGACGCGGGAAATCGGCTTGCCGTTCTGTCTGGCGATGCAGGATTTCCACAAAGAGAATTACGCGGGCTGCGTCGACCGGCTGTTGCCAATCCGCTACATGACCCACCGCCTTGGCGGAAGCTACGCCCAGCGTGATATCATCGGCTGGACATTGCTTGAAGCCGCGTTGCGGGCCCGGCAGTTCGACCTTGCCCTCGCGCTTGCCAACGAACGCACCGGTATAAAACCGACATCCGCGCAGAACTGGCGCGCTGTCGCCCGGGCGTTCAAAGGACTGGGCGATCACGGTCAGGCAGACCGCGCCGATGCCAGGGCGCAATCGCTGATCGCTGCGTAAAATCTTGCAATTTCAAATGATTTGGGGCCATCTGCGGGCCAGAGAACGCGGCGCATCCTGTCAGTGTCCGTGTGAGGAGCATCCTTGGCCGCAGACAAGCGTAAATCGGTATCCAACGCGCAACGCGCCCTGCGTGAGTTGCGCGGCATGATCTTCTCGGGGCAGTTGTCGGCGGGGTCGGATCATCTGGAATCCGAGTTGGCCGAGCGCCTTGCAATGTCGCGCACACCGGTGCGCGAGGCTGTCCTGACCCTCGAAGCGCAGGGATTGCTGGAATTACGGCCACGCAAGGGCGTGCGCATTCTGCCGGTGTCGCCGGACGACATGCGCGAAATCTACGACGTGCTGACAGAGCTGGAAAGTCTGGCCGCCGAAGAGGCCGCGCGGGCCGGGTATCGCGATGCGGACCTCGCTGAACTGACGGCCGCAATTGACGATATGGATGTCGCGATTGCCGTTAACGATCTGGAGGCATGGGCCGATGCGGATGATCGGTTCCACATCGAACTGGTGCGCCTTGGCGGCAACCAGCGCGTCGTGTCAATCGTGAGCATGATGCGGGATCAGGTGCGCCGGGCGCGCGCCGTGACGCTCTTCATGCGTCCCAAACCCGTGAAATCGAACGAAGCGCACCGGCTTGTCTACCGCGCCATAAAGGAGGGCGATGCGGAAACCGCACGGTCCACACATCGCGCGCATCGTCAGCAATCCAAGGAAATGCTGGTCGCGTTGCTGGAGCGTCACCGGCTGCGCGCCCTGTAGCGTCTCGCTGGGCAGCAAATTGCCTTACTCAGAACATCGAAAATCAGTCTTTGGTGAAACCCGGCGCTATCGTTAGGGTTGATCGGGTTGGGGGACGTAGGCGAACCACACCACAGCTTCGGTGCCAGAACGCTCCGATGTGCTGATCCGCACGTCGCGCGTGATATGTCCTCGACCCCGATTTGCGAAACGGAGGAGGACGAAAGAAATGCTCGATAAAACCACAAACGATCACGTGGAACAGGTGCTGGACGCGTTTGGGAAGGCCCTGGAAAGCGGGGACATCGACGCCGCCGTAAACATGTTTCAGACGGATTGTTATTGGCGTGACCTGGTCAGTTTCACCTGGAACATCAGGACGATGGAAAGTCAGGACCAGGTGCGCGACATGCTTCAGTCGCAACTGGCCGCCACAAGGCCAACCGGGTGGCGCATCGCGGAAGGCGAAATGGCCACGGAAGACGGTGGGGTGATCACGGCGTGGATTTCGTTTGAGACCAATGTCGCACGCGGCTACGGCCTTATCCGTCTGAAGGACGGATTGATCTGGACGTTGCTGACGACGATGACAGAACTGAAGGGGCATGAGGAGCCGTTGGGCTACGAGCGTCCCCTGGGCGCCAAACACGGTGCGGGAAAGGGGCGCCTGACCTGGGCCGAAGAGCGTGCGCGAGAGCAGGCGGAGCTGGGCTACAAGACCCAACCCTATACCGTGATCATCGGGGGCGGACAGGGCGGCATCGCATTGGGCGCGCGCCTGCGCCAACTGGGCGTGCCTACGATCATCGTTGAAAAAAACGACCGTGCCGGGGACAGTTGGCGCAATCGCTACAAATCGCTCTGCCTGCATGATCCGGTCTGGTACGACCACTTGCCATACCTCCCGTTTCCTCCGAACTGGCCGGTGTTTTCTCCGAAAGACAAGATTGGTGACTGGCTTGAAATGTACACCAAGGTCATGGAGCTGAATTACTGGACCCGGTCCACCGTCGAACACGCCGAATTCGACGAGGCCAGCAGGGAGTGGACGGTGACCGTGAACCGCGATGGTAAGAAGGTCACGCTCAAACCCAGGCAACTGGTCTTCGCAACCGGCATGTCAGGCAAGGCAAATGTGCCTAGCTTCCCCGGTATGGACCGGTTCAAAGGTGATCAGCATCATTCCAGCAAACACCCGGGGCCGGACGCCTACAAAGGCAAGAAGGCGGTGGTGATCGGGTCCAATAACTCGGCGCATGATATTTCCGCCGCCCTTTGGGAAGCGGGCGTGGACGTGACGATGGTGCAGCGATCCTCGACCCATATCGTCCGGTCGGAACCGTTGATGGAAATCGGTCTGGGTGACCTCTACTCCGAGCGCGCGGTCGAAGCGGGCATGACCACGCAGAAAGCTGACCTGATCTTTGCCTCGCTGCCTTACAGGATTCTGCACGAATTCCAGATTCCGGTGTACGAAAAGATCAAGGAAGTCGACGCGGAGTTCTATGCCGGACTTGAAAAGGCAGGGTTCCAGCTGGATTGGGGCGCCGATGGGTCTGGCCTCTTCATGAAGTATCTGCGCCGCGGGTCCGGCTACTACATTGATGTCGGTGCCAGCCAGCTGGTGATCGATGGTGACATCAAGCTGAAGGCCGGACAGGTCAGCGAAGTGGTCGAAGACGGCGTGGTGTTCGAAGATGGCTCCAGGCTCGAGGCGGACCTGATTGTCTACGCCACCGGGTACGGTTCCATGAATGGCTGGATCGCTGATCTCGTCGGTCAGGAAACGGCGGATAAGGTGGGCAAGGTCTGGGGCCTTGGATCGGACACGCCAAAAGATCCGGGTCCGTGGGAGGGCGAGCAGCGCAACATGTGGAAACCGACGCAGCAGGAGGCACTGTGGCTTCACGGTGGCAATCTGCACCAGTCGCGCCACTACTCGCAGTTTCTGGCGCTGCAACTGAAGGCCCGCATGGAAGGGATCGATACCCCCGTCTACAAACTGCAGGAAAGCCATCACACTGGCCGATGACAATACCGCCGGGACAACCGGCACGCCCGGTTGTCCCGGCAAGGCCGACAGGAGGGCTGGTGCCTGACGGTGTTCACGGGTATTCTTCAGGCCCGGCCGTAGTTCCAGTCGTCAGGTTCCCATGCATGATCGTATCAGAATAGTCTCCGTCGCCTTCAACAGCGCGCAAGTCATCGGCGACTTTCTCGCCAGCGTCCCGAAGGGCATCGAGGTGGTGGTGGTCGATAACAACAGCGAGGACGCCTCGCGCGATATCGCGGCGGCGATGGGAGCGAAGGTGATTGCTCTGCCGGAAAACCGCGGTTTCGGGACGGCCTGCAATCGGGGTGCAGAGGGAAATGACAAGGAGTTCGTCTTCTTCTGCAACCCGGATTCGACGCTGACACCCGATTGCTGCCGCCTGTTGGTTGAGGCAGCAGAGAAACATCCCAAAGCGGGCGCGATGAACCCGGCCATTCTGAACCGGCGCGGCGCGCTTCGGCTGGATCGCCGGTCGGCGCTGATCTCGCCATCGGAATACACTGACCGCCGCTATGCCGAAGCTGGCAACAAGGACAGCGTCGAGGTGAATATCCTGACCGGTGCGGCGCTATTTTGCCGGCAACAGGCGTTTGACGAGGTTGGTGGCTTTGATGAGAAAATCTTTCTCTACCACGAAGATGACGATCTGGTGTTTCGCATGCGGCAGGCAGGCTGGACACTGCGGATAGAGCATGGGGCTACCGTATCGCATCTGGGCGGAAAGTCGTCGGGCAGCTCCATCAAGGGCGCCGCTCTCAAGGCGTACTTCATTGCGCAGTCGCGGATGTACGTTGAACGACGACACGGGATTTCTGCGCCCGGATTGCGGGCCGTGCTCAGGGCTTTGGCCAAGATCACTTCGCCGCTCAATTTGCTGTCGGCCCGAAAAAGGGCGCAGGCACTCGCCTATCTCAAAGGCACGCTGCGCTTTGACATGATGCGCTACCAGAACGGCGACTACATGCCTTAGCGTGTGAGAAACATGAAGCCCCCCTGCTTCCGACGGCACATGCCGTGACATGGCACCCGGCTCAGAAGCGTCAGCGTTCATGGAGAGTGACAAGGGTGGCTCGCCCTTCCTGTCCGGAGCCATGTCAGGTCTGGGATGTCTGTCACCACCTCGCGGTTCTTCCCGCTCAAATACGCCGATTCTCGGCCAAGTGCCGGGGGGGGCATCGGCCCTCTGCCCGTCGCATCGGCGGCAGGCGGCACCGCATGCCAGCGGGCCAAGCGCTGTGCCGTCACTGCCATCCTAGCAGCCGCGTGTCGGATTCGAAGCCTGCGTGCAGCCGCAGAGACACTCAAACCCGGGGTCGCGAAGACACGGCCGGGCAAGATGCGCGCAAGAATGTATGGGTTTCGCGGTGTCACCCTGCCAAATGCCCTTGAATTCTGTGTCTGCACGCCTTGACTTCCCCTTACCCAAAAGGTGTATCTGGCGCGAATTATGACCCTGAAGGGAAACGCACATGCACGCCTATCGCAGCCACTCCTGCGCCGATCTGACCGCCGATAACGTGGGCGAAAACGTCCGGCTGTCGGGCTGGGTGCACCGCGTGCGAGATCATGGTGGCGTTCTGTTCATCGATCTTCGGGATCACTACGGCATGACGCAGCTGCTGTGCGACCCCGACAGCAAGGTATTTGCCGACGTCGAAAAGGTGCGCGCAGAGTGGTGCATCCGGATTGACGGCGAAGTAAAGGCGCGGGATGCCGCGCTGGTGAACCCCAAGATCCCCACCGGTGCGATCGAGGTATTCGTGCGCGATATCGAGGTGCTCGGGGCTGCTGCGGAACTGCCGCTACAGGTGTTCGGCGATCAGGAATATCCCGAAGAAACCCGTTTGCGGTATCGTTATCTCGACCTGCGCCGCGAGAAGATGCAGGCCAACATGGCATTGCGGTCAGACGTGGTCGCCTCGATTCGCCGCCGCATGTGGGATGGTGGCTTTCGCGAGTATCAGACTCCGATCATCACGGCCTCCAGTCCTGAAGGCGCGCGCGACTTTCTGGTGCCATCGCGGCTGCATCCCGGCAAATTCTATGCGCTGCCGCAAGCCCCCCAGCAGTTCAAACAACTGCTGATGGTCTCTGGCTTTGACAAGTATTTCCAGATTGCACCGTGCTTTCGCGACGAAGACCCGCGCGCCGATCGCTCGCCAACCGATTTCTATCAGTTGGATATGGAGATGAGCTTTGTCGAGCAGCAGGATGTATTCGACACGATCCAGCCCGTCCTGACCGGAATTTTTGAAGAGTTCGGCAGCGATAAGACGGTTGATCAGGACTGGCCGCAGATTTCCTACAAGGACGCGGCCCTGTGGTATGGCTCAGACAAACCGGACCTGCGCAACCCGCTCAAGATGCAGGTGGTGTCTGACCATTTCGCGGGCTCCGGCTTTGCCATCTTTGCCAAACTGCTGGAGCAGGACGGCACCGAGATCAGGGCGATCCCCGCACCGACGGGCGGCAGTCGCAAATTCTGCGACCGGATGAACGCCTTTGCTCAGAAAGAAGGTTTGCCCGGTATGGGCTATATCTTCTGGCGCGATCAGGGCAACGGCATGGAGGCCGCCGGGCCTCTGGCCAAGAACATCGGTCCTGAAAGGACAGAGGCGATCCGACAGCAATTGGGACTTGAGGTCGGAGATGCGGCCTTTTTCCTGGGAGGCAAACCCAAGACGTTCGAAGCCATCGCAGGCAAGGCGCGCAACGTGATCGGTGCCGAGCTTGGCCTGACCGATGAAAACCGGTTTGCCTTTGCGTGGGTCGTGGATTTTCCGATCTACGAGAAAGACGCTGAAACCGGCAAGGTTGATTTCGAGCACAACCCGTTTTCGATGCCGCAGGGCGGGATGGCGGCGCTGGACGGTGATCCGCTGTCTGTGCTGGGCTACCAGTATGACCTTGCGTGCAACGGCTACGAGCTCGTGTCGGGCGCCATCCGGAATCACCGGCCTGAAATCATGTTCAAAGCCTTCGAGATCGCCGGCTATGGTGAGGATGAAGTGCGCAAACGCTTCGGCGGCATGGTCAACGCGTTTCAATACGGCGCGCCGCCCCATGGCGGATGTGCGGCGGGCATTGACCGCATCGTGATGCTGCTGGCGGAAGAGAGCAACATCCGCGAAGTGATCCTCTTCCCGATGAACCAGCGCGCCGAGGATCTGATGATGGCGGCACCCTCCGACCCGACGAGCGATCAGCTCATGGAGCTTGGGTTGCGCGTCATTCCCCAGGAGTAGCCATGCGGATTGTGGTTGGCCTTGTTTCAGCGGCGGTCTAACGTCCCGCCATGTCCGTTTCCGAAGACAGATCACCGGTTCTGGGTGCTCTTGTGCCCGATTGGTCACCACCACCGGCACCCGTGGGCGCACCTCTTGTGGGCGCTTATGCCCGGTTGGAACCACTGGACGCGGATGCGCATGCGGCACTGCTGTACCGTGCCTATGAAGGGCATGATCATGTCTGGGACTATATGCCCTACGGCCCTTTTTCGTCTTCGGCGTTGTACCACCGCTGGGTGCGTGAGACCGCGCAGTACGCTGACACGCTTTTCTATGCCATTCGCAATCTGGAAACCGGGCATTGGGAAGGTGTCGCCAGCTATCTCAGGATAGATCCATCAAACGGATCGATCGAGGTGGGACACATCAATTACAGCCCGGCCTTGCAACGCACCCGCGCGGCAACGGAGGCAATGTATCTGATGATGGGGTGGGCCTTCTCTAACGGCTATCGCCGCTATGAGTGGAAATGCAATGCGCTAAATATCGCATCGCGACGCGCCGCACAGCGGTATGGTTTCAGTTTCGAGGGTGTCTTTCGGCAGGCATCTGTCGTGAAGGGCCGCAATCGCGATACCGCTTGGTTTGCGGTCATCGATGCGGAATGGGCCGCACTGAAATCCGCTTTCGAAGCCTGGCTTGCGCCATCCAACTTCGATACCGGCGGCAGGCAGCGGGAACGTCTGGGAGACTTGACTCAATTGGTCCGCGTCGCCAGCGACCCGGCACTGCAATCCTGATCAGATCGCAAGTTTTTGTGTCAGCCGTTGTTGAATGAGCCCGGCCAGGACTGCGGTTTCTGACCCGGCGGGTTCACCGGCAGCACGCTTCTCGGCCAGTGCCGCGGCGGCTTTTTCCAGACCATGATCCTGCGCGGAGCGTGCAACGCCCCCCAGAAACTGCGCCACGTAGTCAAGGGCGCGATCATCAGGCGGGTCTTCCAGAACATCAGCGATATGCGCCATATCATCCTGAAAGGCCATCCGGTCGGGATGAATGACCTCATCCGTCAACTCTCGAATGCCGGTCGGTTGCCGCTCTGCCGGCAGGTTGGAAAGCACCGCCTGCTGGAATGCTGCCAAGGAGGTGATGGGTTTTGCCAGAAAGCCATCGGCCCCCGCGGCAATTGCTTGATCCTCCCCCACGGTATCCCCGGATGTGCCAAGCACGACATCGACACGTGGTTCTGTTTGCGTGAGTTCCGTGATCAGGTCGACGCCATTGCCATCGGGCAGGCCAAGATCAACGATCACAACGGAAGGGCGATACACCTGCAAATGCCGGCGTGCGGATCGCAGGCAATCTGCCCGCCTGATACGTGCCCCGCTGCGCAGGCATAAAAGCCGCATGGCCTCACAGGCAAACCGGCTGTCCTCGATAACAAGGACAGTCAGCCCAAGCAGTGGGCGGTTGGCCGTAGGTGCGGGAATCGTCGTAGCAAAGGGGTCAGTTTTATCCATGATCGCCTCCGGAGTGACTCGGGTTTCGACTCAACATGGCGCACATATGGCTAACAGCACGTTAATGGCTCAGAGGGCACTGGCCTGCGGCGGTGCGTCACTTGCAACGCGCGCGCCTGCACCGCATAAGACCGACGAGATCACAAACGTCGGAGTGTGTGAAATGATCGGTCGTCTGAATCACGTTGCCATTGCCGTTCCCGATCTGGAGGCTGCAGCCGAACAGTACCGGTCAGCACTGGGTGCAAATGTCGGCGCGCCTCAGGATGAACCCGATCATGGCGTGACCGTCATTTTCATCGAGTTGCCCAACACCAAGATCGAACTCCTGTACCCTCTGGGCGATGCCAGTCCGATACAGGGGTTTCTCGACAAGAACCCGGCAGGCGGGATTCATCACATCTGTTACGAGGTGGACGACATCCTGTCAGCCCGCGACCATCTGATCGAAACCGGCGCGCGCGTGCTGGGTTCCGGTGAGCCAAAGATCGGCGCGCATGGCAAACCGGTCCTGTTTCTGCACCCCAAGGACTTCAACGGATGCCTTGTCGAATTGGAACAGGTCTGACCCCTGATAAGGAGACGCCCTGATGGGGATCACTTCTGCACTTGTCCTGTTCGCAGTCATCTGGTCGATGACCTTCCTCGTCGTTCTGCCCATTCGCGTACAGACCCAAGGCGATATCGGCAAGGTTGTACCCGGCACCCATGCGGGCGCGCCCGAGGTGCACAACCTGCGCAAGAAGGCGTGGGTGACCACCGCTATCAGTCTTGTGCTGTGGGCGATCATCTCGTCGATCATTATTTTTGAGGTGATCACCGTCCGCGATCTAGACTGGTTCAACCGCGGTGCGCCTGCCCCTGCAGCAAGTGGAACAGGTGGGTAAAGGTCGCTGCGCCCAGAATTGGGATCACGAGATTCAGGAGTGGTACGGATAGCGGAATGGCCATCAGCACACCCGCGATCCAGATTGTGATCATGTGACGTGACCGCATCTGTTTCGCCTGTGCCCGACCCACGCGGCGCATGGCGGCCAGGGTAAAATACTCCCGGCCCAGCAAAAACCCGTTGAGCCCCCAGAATATCAGCGGGGCGGCGGGCGCAAAGAGGATGTAGAGGATCAGGGCCAGCAGGTTGGCCCCGATCAGGACCCCCAGAAAGTTCACCATGTCGCGAAGCGCATCGGCGATGGGAACGGAGGCGGCTCGGGGCAAATGGGGATAATGCTCGTCTTCAACCGCCTGTGCCACCGCGTCGAGGAAAATCGAGGTAATCGCCGCGGCCACCGGGACCATGAGAAAAACCGACAGGACGGCCAGCAGGAAGGCCGACCCCCAGCTGACGAGATCGTTGAGCCAATGCACCTCGCCGATGAAGGGTAGGGTGGTCTGATCGCCCACCAGCCCGGACAGCAGCCAGACAAATCCGGCGCTTACGGCAACCAGAAGGACAAATGTCAGCCCGATGCCGAGCAACAGAACCCGGCGAAACCGCGGGTCTGTGATTTGTCCCAATGCGGCGAAGAAGGCGGTCAGGATCATCTGCTCACCCATGTCGTGATGCTGTCAACGTCTGGGCGCGGGCGCTCTGGTGGCGCAGTTGTTTCGGTTCCGATATGGATCAGACCCGCGATGCGCTCATGCGGTTCAAGCCCCAGGGCGTCCTGCATGAAAATTCTGTCATGGCTGGGCCAGCCACTGAGCCAGTTGGCCCCCCAGCCTGCTGCCAGCGCGGCGTTGAGGAGCGCCAGACACACGGCACCGGCGGAATAGGTCTGCTCCAATGCCGGAATTTTCTCGGACCGCTTTTGAACCTCGATTACGGCCACGGCCAGATGACCCTGATCGAATTGGCTGCGCCCTTTTGCAATCTGCTCCTGCTCAAGACCCAGCGCGCGGCTACAGGCTTCGGCGATATCTGCCAATCTGCCCATCGCGGGTTTTTCGATCACCATGAAACGCCAGGGTTCAAGTTTGCCATGATCCGGTGTCCGTGCGGCGGCTTGCAGCAACGGGGCAAGCTGCGTGGCCGATGGCACCGGCGGGCGCAGTGTTTTGGCAGGCCGCGACCGACGGCTCAGCAGGAAGTCCATGGCGGCAGGGTTGGCAGAGGGCATGCGTTGGGTCCGGATATCAGAGTTGTTGGGCGAGATGATCGATTTCAGCCTTGAGAAACGCGTCAAACCGGGGGCCGGGCTGTCGCACGTCCAACGCCGGGCCAAGAGGGTCGGGGGCGGTAATGGCACTGCCAGACAGGGCTTCGAGTGTCGCGTGGCCGCAAAACGGAACGTAGACTTCTGAATATCCACCTTCGTGCACCAGGACCAATCGCCCATCACACAGGGTTTCGGCGGCAGTTTTGACCCGCCGGGTCATCTGGCGGAAGGTATCCGCGGTGGCAAGCATTCGCGCCAGAGGATCAATTGCACTGGCGTCGTACCCGCAGGCAACAATGATGACGTCCGGTTTGAAAGCCTCGATCTGAGGCAGCACAACCGTGTCCATTGCATGTAGGTACGCCGTATGGCCGGCACCCGCTGGCAAGGGCAGGTTGATGTTGAAACCATCGCCTGCGCCCCTTCCGCGATCTGAGATGGCACCGGTGTCCAGTGGGTAATTCCCCTCTTGGTGCAAGGAAATTGTCAGCACATCGTCGCGGTCATAATAGATGGCCTCGGTACCGTTGCCATGATGGACATCCCAATCCAGCACCGCGACACGGTTCGCCAGGCCCTTAGACTGGGCCTCTTCAACAGCGATTGCAATATTGGCCAACAGGCAAAAACCATTTGGGAAGTCCGGCAAGCAATGATGCCCCGGCGGGCGGGACAGCGCATATGCATTATCCACAGCGCCGGTCATGACCGCATCCACTGCGGCCACGGCCAGCCCCGCAGAGAGTGCGGCGATCTCATAGCCACCGGCGGCGAAAGGGGTACGGCGCCCCAGCTCACCGCCGCCTGCGTCCGAAAGGCTTTTGAAGCGGTCCAGATAGCCTACCGGATGCACGCGCAGCAACGCCTCGCGGCTGGCCATGGGGGCACTGCGCATGTCCAGTTCCGCGGAAATGCCCGTGACATCCATGAGGTTTTTCAGGCGCCGTTTCGTTTCCGGGTTCTCCGGCAGACCACCTGCGGCCAGCGGCTGCACATGGCCCCCGATCGGCAGGGTGAAGGCATAGTTACCCCCCCCATGCCAGAAGCATTTTTCATCCCAGAAAAAACCGGTTGCCATCGATATCCCCGTTGTTGGACCCTGAGCAGAAAGTGGCGCAGTGCCGCCCGATTGTCCATGCAAAGAGCAGGTGTCTAATCCGCCTCGGCCAGCAGCGCCGCGACGTCCAGCGGATCGTTCACCATGGCAAGTGCGCCGGTGTCATCACGGGGCCAGTCCTGCGGGTCGCGGTCACGGTAAAGCTCGACGCCGTTGCCGTCCGGGTCCCGCAGGTAAACCGCTTCACTGACGCCATGGTCCGCGGCGCCGTCAAGGGCAATGCCGACGTCATGGACGCGCTTGAGCACTGTCGCCAGGCTTTTTCGGTCCGGGTAAAGGAAGGCGGCGTGGTACAGCCCGGTGTGCCTTTCGGGCGGCGGCAATGCACCTGCGCTGTGCCAGGTGTTCAGACCGATATGGTGGTGATATCCGCCAGCGCCCAGAAAGGCTGCCGCATTGCCGTAGCGCTGGGTCACCTCAAAGCCCAGAACGTCACGGTAGAATGATATCGCGCGCTCCAAGTCCGACACTTTGAGATGCACGTGTCCAACGCTGGCGTGTGCCGAATGCGACATTTCAGGATCCTTTTATCTGGGTCACTTTGGAGACATAGGCGTGGGCCGGCTGCGAAACCAGATGTCCCGGCGCGCAGCATCTGTGCATTAACCAAAGTTGCAGATCGGCAATTTTTCGCCTTATAGGGGAAGAGCGTGAGACACAATCCGCCGCCTGTGCTAGTTTTGAGTCTCCGAGGATGGAGGTAACACTATGTCTCGCTTGGCAAATTTGGTGATGTCGAGAGATTTCTACCAAAAGATCGCTGAGACTCCGCAGGGCAGTTTTCTGGCGCTCTGTGGTGCTTTGGTGTTTGCGATCGCGGTGCTCTGGACCAAGATTTTCATGGTTGTCGCCGCTGGTATGGCGGGTACGGCGCTGAGTTTCTGGCTGCACCAGTTGCAGAAATCCGACAATCCCTACCGCGACCTGAAGCCCATTTGGGGCCTGCGTCGCACCACGGTGATCACCTTTACCAGCATCTTCACGGCCATTCTGGCACTTGTTTTCTTTCTCAAGGGAATCACCTTACCTGAAAATCAGAGTGTGTTTGCGGCATTCTGTACGGCCAGTGCCTACGCTTGCTTTGCATTCAGCGTTTCGTCATTCGTGTTCGGTCACCAGCGTGTCTCCTCGGCGAAGCGCAGGCTGGCACAGGCGGGTGTCGAGCAGACCCATGCATGGCGCGTCGAAGCGGACAGACCGCATGAAAGCACCTTCCTTCGCAACGTTTTGCAGAAGGTCACCGACTAGCGAACCATCCCCATGATTTCGTAGGTCTTCTCAAGGATCGGGACCGTGATTTCGCGCGCCTGTTCGGCCCCTCGCGCCAGGATGCGGTCAATTTCTGCGGGGTCCGACATCAACCGGGCCATTTCCGTTGAGATCGGAGAGAGCTTGGCGACGGCAAGTTCCGCCAGCAGCGGTTTGAAGCTGCCAAATTGCTGACCACCGACCTCGTTCAAAACCTGATCGACCGACTGATCGCTCAGAGCGGCGTAAATATTCACCAGATTGCGCGCTTCGGGACGTTCGGTCAGGCCCTCTGTCTCGGAGGGCAGGGCATCCGGATCTGTCTTGGCCTTGCGGATTTTCCTGGCGATTGTATCGGCATCATCGGTCATATTGATGCGCGAGGCATCCGAGGGGTCGGATTTCGACATTTTCTTGGAACCGTCACGCAGCGACATCACACGGGTGGCGGCACCTTCGATCACCGGTTCGGTGATGGGAAAGAAATCGACGCCATAGTCGTGGTTGAACTTCGTTGCGATGTCGCGGGTCAATTCAAGATGCTGCTTCTGATCCTCGCCAACCGGAACGTGCGTTGCGTGGTAAACCAGAATGTCGGCGGCCATCAGGGCCGGATACCCGAACAGCCCCAGCGATACATTTTGCGTATTCTTGCCGGCCTTGTCCTTGAACTGCGTCATGCGCTGCATCCATCCCATGCGCGCCACGCAGGAAAACACCCATCCCAATTGCGCGTGCTCGGGCACCTGGCTCTGGTTGATCAGGATCGATTTTTCAGGGCTGATGCCGCTGGCGATGAACCCCGCCGCAAGCTCACGCGTGTTGTGGCGCAGGTCAGCAGGGTCCTGCCACACCGTGATCGCGTGCAGGTCAACCATGCAGTAAACGGTTGGCAGACCTTCCTCCTGCATCTGTACGAAACGCTTGATCGCACCCAGATAATTGCCCAGCGTCAGCCCGCCCGACGGCTGAATGCCGGAGAAAACGCGGGGCGTAAAAGTCGGGGTTGTCATGTCACGTTCCGTTCAGGCTGGAAAAGCAGTTTGCGCTGGCTTACCCATGGGCCAGAGCATCGTCAAGGAATGAGCCCATGCACGACCACAAAGAAGCCCCCCCGGTCAATCCGCTACCCCCTGTCGTGGTGATCCTGTTCCTGGCCGTCATCCTGCCCGAGGCGGCTTTCAGCCTTGGTGCGAAAGGGGTGATCGGCGGTGCCGAAGCGGTTGGATGGCGGCTGGCGGCCATTCAGAGCTACGGGTTTTCCGGCGACATCTTTGACTGGATGGTGACCAACGGGCGATGGCTGCCCGAGCATCTGGTGAGGTTCCTCACATACCCCTTCGTGCACACAAGCTTTACCGGCACTCTGTTCGCGGCGGTGCTGCTGCTTGCCCTGGGCAAGCTTGTCGGCGAGGTCATGGGGCAGGTCGCAGTGCTTGTCCTCTTCGTCGGAGGCGGCATTTTCGGGGCCTTGCTCTACGCCCTGACGCTCAATGATCCGGAGTGGCTGGTGGGGGGCTTTCCGTCGGTCTATGGCCTCATCGGCGGGTATTCCTTTGTCATGTGGCAAAGCCTTGCTGCCCGGGGCGAAGAACAGTTACGGGCCTTTACCCTGATCGCCATGCTGATGGGATTGCAGCTGATCTGGGGCGTGTTTTTTGACGTTGGAAACGGATGGGTCGCGGATCTCTTTGGCTTTGTCTTTGGGTTTGCCGCCTCTGCTCTCTTGGTGCCGGGAGGTGTGGCCCGCGTTTTGGATGCGTTGCGCAGAAACTGACAGGCGGCTCAGGCAGAGCGGCGTAGCGCCCCCCGGATTTCCGATATCTTGATCGCCCCGATAAGATGCGCGAAACCGAAATAGCTGACCATACCAATGGTGATCAGGATGACGAGCGCCAACCCGCGCCACCATGCCATCCCGAGAAACGGGCTCAGAAGGATGTTGCCGAACCAAAGCGCAACGCCCATCAGCCCCGACGCCAGAACCATGCGCCAGATCCGGCGTTTGAAACGTGTATCAAAACGCGCAACATCGCCATATTGCCTGGCGCCGACGCGCAGCAGCGCCACCATCATCCAGGCGGCGGCGGAGGTCGCAATTGCCGGGGCGATCCAGCCGACGACCGGTGCCAGCCCAATGGCAAGGGCCGCATTCACAACCATCGAAACCACGGCATAATGAAACGGACGCCGCGTATCTTCGCGGGCAAAAAATACCGGCTGCATGATCTTTTGCAGGACGAATGCGGGCAGACCCAGCCCATAGATCGCGACCGCGACGGCGATGGCGGCGGTATCGTCCACCGTGGCCGCGCCACGTTCAAACAAGACCGACACCAGAGGAAACGGCACGACGACCAATGCCACGGCAGCAGGAATGGTCAGCGCCAGTGAAACTTCGGCGGCGCGGCTCAGGGCGCTTCGGGCGCCGGTGTCATCGTTGGCCTGCAAGCGCCGGGACAGATCGGGCAGCAACACCACACCCACCGCGATGCCGACCACGCCCAGCGGCAACTGGTAGAGGCGGTCTGCCGCAAAAAGCCAGCCCACCGCCTTGTCGAAATAGCTTGCGACCTGTTGTCCGACCAGCAGGTTGATCTGCACGACACCCCCCGCCAGAGCCGCCGGGATCGCCACTTTGATCAGGCGTCGCATATCCGCCGTCATGCTTGGGCGCTTGACTTTGAGGGTGAAGCCCGCGCGTTTGGCGGCGATCCACAAAAGGGCGAATTGCGCAACACCGGCAACGGGGATGGCCCAGACAAGCGCCCGCGCGATATCACCTCCCAGGTAGGCGGCGGCGGCCATTGCGCTGATCAGCAGGATGTTGAGCAACACGGGCGCCGCCGCCGCCGCGGCAAACCGGCCGGCCGCGTTGAGCATGCCGGACAGAAGGGCTGCCAGCGAGATGAAGAGGATGTAGGGAAATGCGATCCGTCCGAATTCCACGGATAGTCCAAATTGTTCCTGACCCGCAAAGCCTGACGCCAGCGCGTAGATCAACCAGGGCATGGCCGCCATGGCGATCAGCGTCAAGGCAATCAGGATTGTCGTCAGCCCGGCAAAGGCATCGGAGGCAAAGCCGTCCGGATCATCGCCGCCTTCGAGACGTTTTGAGAACATCGGCACGAAGGCCATGTTGAACGCGCCCTCTGCGAAAAACCGGCGGAACATGTTGGGCAGGCGGAAAGCGACGACATAGGCTTGGTAGAGCGGCCCGGTCCCGAGGAAGGCGAGGATCATCGCATCGCGTATGAACCCCAGAATGCGACTCATCATCGTCCAGCCACCGACGGTAAAAAACCCGGACAACAGGCGGATGGGGGTCACTCTTTTGCCCTTTCAACACCTTCGTCGATCGCTTGCCTCAGTTTTCTCTCAAGGGCGCGCTGTTTGTTCTCCGAATGGTATTTCAGACCGAACATGTCCTTGACGTAAAAGGTATCAACGACCTGCTCGCCATAGGTCGCAATGACGGCATTCGCGATATAGACATTGGCATTGGCAAGGGTGCGTGCCAGATCGTAAAGCAGCCCGGGCCGGTCACGCGTGTCGACCTCGATAATCGTGTAAATTTCCGATCCTTCGTTGTCGAAGGTGATGTGCGTGGGCACCTTGAAAGCGCGCTCTCGCTTCTTGACCTTGTCTTTCGACTTGAAGGCTTCGCGGGCCAGAACCTCGCCGCGCAGGGTTTTTTCGATCATCTGGCGCAAGCGCGGCAGCCGCGCCGCATCATAGGGGTTTCCGTCGCTGTCCTGAATCCAGTAGGCGTCGGTGACCATGCCATCTTTGGTCGTATAGCTCCGCGCATCCACCACGTTGGCGCCAACCAGCGCAAGCGCACCTGCCAGACGTGCAAATATGCCGGGATGGTCGGCCATGACGAAACACGCGCGGGTGGCATCGCGCTCTTCGTCCGGGTGCAGATCAATCAGGATTTCATCATCCTTCACATCCCGCAACATCCGGGCAAAAACCACGTGTGCCGTTACATGCAGCGCCTGCCAGTAAGGATCATAGTGGCGGGAGGTTTCCTTTTGCAGCTCTTTGCGTGGCCAGTCGCTGAGCGCCTCGCGCAACGCACGTTTGGCTTCGACGCCGCGGTTTTCGCGGTTAAGGTCTTCCAGACCGGTCTCCAGCGCCCGCCGCGTCTGGCGGTACAGCGCACGGATCAGGACAGCTTTCCAGTTATTCCACGTGGTCGGACCCACACCGCGAATGTCACAGACCGTCAACACACAGAGCAGATCCAGCCGTTTAACGGTCTGCACGGCCTTGGCGAAATCACGCACCGTGCGCGGGTCGGCGATGTCGCGTTTCTGCGCCATGTCGGACATCAGAAGATGGTAGCGCACCAGCCATTCAACCGTATCGGTATCGGCCTTGCTCAGGCCCAGCCGCGGCGCGATCTTGCGCGCCATCTGGGCCCCGAGGATGGAGTGATCTTCGGAACGTCCCTTGCCGATGTCGTGGAGCAGCAGGGCGGTATAGAGGGTTTTTCGGTCGAGACCGCGCTTCAGGATCGAAGAGGCGACGGGCAGGTCTTCTTCCAGCTCTCCACGCTCGATCTGGGCCAGGTTGGCGATGCATTGGATGATGTGCTCGTCTACAGTGTAACTGTGATACATATTGAACTGCATCATCGCGACGATGGGCTCAAATTCCGGTACGAAGGCCGACAGAACGCCTAATTCGTTCATGCGCCGCAGCGCCCGTTCGGGATTGCCGTGCTTCAGCAGCAAATCGAAGAAAATGCGCCGCGCTTCGGGGTCGGTGCGCACCTCGCCATCTATGAGATGCAGGTTTGATTTGATCAGGCGCATCGCATCGGGGTGGATGAGCATACCGGTTCGGAGCGCTTCTTCGAACAGTCGCAACAGGTTCAGCTTGTCGGACAGAAAGGCCTTGTCGTCTTTCAGCGCGATCCGGTTGTGGACAACGACGTATCCCTCCTTGACCTTTGGCCGGCGTCGGAAAATCCGCTCCAGTATGGGTTCGGCCTTGACGTGATCGGCTTCAAGTTTCGTGATGAAAATCCGGGTCAGATCGCCGACTTCTGTTGCGTGCAAGAAGAAATCCTGCATGAATATCTCGACCGCGCGGCGGCCTTTCACATCTTCGTACCCCATCGCCTCGGCCACCATGACCTGCATGTCAAAGGTCAGCTGTTCCGTGGCTCTGTTATTGATCAGGTGAAGATGCCCGCGCACGGCCCAGAGGAAGTTTTCAGCGGCGACAAATCCCCTAAACTCGTCTTCCGTGAAAACGCCCAGATCCACCAGGTCAGCCGCGTCATTCACGCTGTGGATGTACTTGGCAATCCAGTAGAGCGATTGCAGATCGCGCAGGCCGCCCTTGCCCTCTTTCACATTGGGTTCGACGACATAGCGCTGGCCGTACTTGATGTGCCGCGCCTCGCGCTCGTTCAGCTTCGCCTCGACGAATTCCCGCCCCGAGCCCGCAAACAAATCCTTTCGAAGCCGCTCTGCGAGCTGGCCCGCAAGCGCAGCGTCACCCGCCAGAAACCGCTGTTCGAGCATGGCGGTACGGATCGTGAAGTCTTCCGCGCCCAATCTCAGGCATTCCACGATTGTCCGGCTGGCATGACCGACTTTCAGCTTCAGATCCCACAGGATGTAGAGCATGGATTCGATGACGCTCTCCGCCCATGCGGTGATCTTGTAAGGCGTCAGGAAGAGCAGATCGACATCTGAAAACGGCGCCATTTCGCCACGCCCGTACCCGCCCACGGCAATGACCGCCAGATGTTCGCTCGCGGTCGGATTCGGCTTGGGATGCAGCACAGCCTTCGCGACATGCAGCGCGGATTTGACCAGATTATCCGTCAGGAACGTGTAAGCGCGCGTCATGGGGCGCGCGTCAAACGGGCGCTCGGCAAAAGCCTTGGCGATGTTTTCGCGCCCGTGTTTTTGACGCGCCTTCAGCAAAGTGACCGCGATGGACCGGATCTCTGCGGATGTGGAGGTACCTTTCAAGGCGTCTTTGAGGCCCTGATCAAACGCGCCGGTGTCGAAAATCTGCTCTGGCGCGCAGATCAACCCCCCCGCTGGAGGCGCATCAACCTGCTGAACTGAAGGGGCCATTTGGGTGCCTTAGAATCCTGCGCCGCCGAAAGACTGTGGTGCCGGGCTGACAATCACCACCTGCGCATCGGTAATGGTGGCCACCGCCAATCCGCGTTCGTTGGTGCCATCGGGTCGTAGCCGGAAGATACCGCTGGCGCCGCGGAAACCGGCACCCTGCGTGAGGGCCGCCCCGGTCAGCGCATCGGACTGACCCTGGCTGACCAACGCACCAATCGCCGCGATGCCGTCAAAGGCGAGACCGCCAATGGGATGCGGCAGGCTGCCATACGCACTTTGGTACTGTGCACTGAAAGCTGCCGTCGCGTTCGGGTCCGGAACCGCGAACCAGCCGCCCTGCACCCCCGGCAGGCTGAGCGTTTGGGGCGGGATGTCCCAGCGTGTCAGGCCGATGAATTGCGAAGTTTCGGTTGTGACCCCGGCTTCTGGCAGGAGTTGCGACAGCAAGGGCAGCGCCGTGGCCGTGTCTGTGGTCATGAAGACGGCATCCGCGGCGTTGCTTTCCACCGCTGATTTGACCTGGGGGATCGCCGCGATGACGTCCTGTTGTGACAATGCGTACCCGACGGAGCCCACCACCGACGCGCCTTGCGCCGCGACCGCGTTGCTGATCGCATCACGCCCCTGGGTTCCAGCAGAATCCTGCCCATATACGATCACAAAGCGTTCCTTGCCCTGCGCGCGGGCGTGGCCAACCATGCGGTTGGCGGTGTTTTGGAAGGTCTGGCCCAGAACAAATACGTTGCCACCTGCAATCGCCGCATTGTTGGAGAACGACAGCACGCTGACACCTTTGCCGGACACAGCGTTGCCCACCGCATTGGCAGAAGCCGCATAGACCGGACCGAGAATAATCTTGGCGCCCTCGTCTATTGCCTGCTCGGCGCGGGCGGCGGCTGTCGCCGCATCTCCCCCGGTCTGATACACGCGCAGGTCCACCGACGCGCCGTTGAGATCTCGCATCGCCAGCCGCGCTGCGTTTTCAAGGCTTTGTGCGAGAATGGCGTCGCCGGTCTGGCCTGAACCGCTGGGAACCAGCAACGCCACGGGCACGGCCTCGCCCGTATTGATGCTGGGTCCTCCGCCAAATCCCCCGGGGACCTGATCGCAAGCCGCCAGCGCCAATGCGATGAAAGGCAAAGTGGCGGCGCGCAAGACCTTGCGGGCGAATGGGAAAACAGCAAACATATGCAAACACTCCAGCGATCAAAGTTTAGGCGCGAGATCGCGCTCTTGCCGCAATCATAGACGTCACGAAAGGCGGGTCCAGCGTTGAATTTTCAAAAGGTGTCTCTGAGCGCCGGCCTGTACTTTGTCGGTGTGCCGATCGGGACCGCACGCGATATCACGCTGCGGGCCTTGGACGTGCTGGCGTCCGCGGAGGTATTGGCCGCCGAAGATACGCGCAGTTTACGTCGGCTGATGGACATTCACGGCATTCCGTTGGTGGGCCGTCCGATGATCGCCCTGCATGATCACAGCGGGGAGGGGGTAAGCGCGCGCCTGCTCAAGGCCATTGGGGACGGGAAATCGGTTGCCTATGCATCCGAAGCCGGGATGCCGCTCATCGCGGACCCCGGGTTCGAGCTGGGCCGTGCGGCGGGCCAGGCAGGGTGTATGATCACCTGCGCCCCCGGACCGTCGGCGCTGCTCACCGCGCTGGTTCTGGCCGGGTTACCGACGGATGCATTCCATTTCGCGGGGTTCCTGCCCAACGCAAAAGCCGCGCGGCGGGCCGCCCTTGAGGCGTTGCGCGACATTCCCGGCACGCTCGTCTTTTATGAAAGCCCGAAACGGCTGGCGGCAATGCTGGCGGATGCAGGCAGCGTGTTGGGGCGCGAACGATCCGGTGTTGTCTGCCGCGAACTGACCAAAAAATTCGAAGAGGTTCAGCGCGGTACGCTGGAAGAACTGGCCGCACGGTACGAGGCCCGGTCCGCGAAGGGCGAAATCGTGGTTCTGATCGACCGCAACCGTTCAGAAACCGTTAGTGAAGATGCCCTAAAGATCGATCTGGTGCAGGCCCTGGAAGCACTGTCGATGCGTGATGCCGTGGACATGATCGCAAAGGCGCATGACGTCCCGAGACGTCAGGTCTATCAATTGGCGCTGGAACTCTCGAAGGAGTAAGACACCATGGTACAAAAGGCGCGCACGGCGACCGGCCAGATGGCCTATCACGCCGGCAGCGCGGCCGAGGAAATCGTCGCGGCAGAGTATGAGAAGCGTGGCTTTGCGGTATTGGAAACCCGATGGCGCGGCCTCGGTGGCGAGATTGATCTGATTGCCCAAAAGGCGGCCATGCTCGTCTTCATAGAAGTCAAGAAAAGCAAGAGCTTCGCCGCCGCGGCCAGCCGCATCAGCAAACGGCAGATGCAGCGGATCTGCGTGTCGGCGGAACAGTATCTGGTGACCCAGCCAATGGGCGCACTGACGGAGTGCCGTTTTGACGCGGCCCTCGTCGACGCTGTCGGAGCGGTGCAGATCATTGAGAACGCGTTTGAAGTCTCATGATTTGGTGAAGCCATTGCACCTTTGCAGTCGCTGGGCCATGTAGAGTGCAGCAATGCAGGAGTGGCCATGAAAATCGCCTTTCAGATGGACCCGATCGGGGCCGTAGACATCACCGCGGACAGCTCGTTCCGCCTGGCCGAGGAAGCACAGGCGCGGGGGCATGATCTGTTTTTCTACTCGCCCGATCATCTTGCCTATCAGGAGGGGCGTATTACGGCGCGGGGGCATGATCTGCGGGTTCAGCGGGTGCAGGGCGATCACGCACATCTCGGGCACGCCCGCGAAGTCGATTTGGCGGATTTCGATGTTGTCTGGCTGCGGCAAGATCCGCCCTTCGACATGCATTACATTACATCCACCCACCTGTTGGACCGGCTGACCCCGGATACGCTGGTGGTGAATGACCCGTTCTGGGTCCGCAATTATCCTGAAAAGCTGCTGGTGCTGGACTATCCCGATCTGACCCCGCCCACCAGCATTGCGCGGGATCTGTCGACCATCAAGGCGTTCAAGGAAAAGCACGGAGATATCATTCTCAAGCCGCTTTACGGCAACGGTGGCGCGGGCGTGTTTCGTCTGGATGCCAATGACCGCAACCTCAGCTCGCTGCACGAGCTGTTCACCGGATTCTCCCGCGAGCCCCTGATCGTTCAGAAATTTCTGCCGGATGTTTCCAAGGGAGATAAACGTGTGATCCTTGTGGATGGCGAGGCTGTCGGGGCGATCAACCGGGTCCCGGCTGCGGGAGAAACACGGTCGAACATGCATGTCGGCGGGCGACCGGAGAAGATCGGCCTGACGGAGCGGGACCTGGAAATCTGTGCGGCCATCGGACCCTTGCTGAAGGAAAAGGGCCAGATTTTCGTCGGGATCGACGTGATCGGTGACTACCTGACGGAAATCAACGTGACATCGCCCACCGGTATTCAGGAACTGGAACGGTTTGACAACGTCAACATTGCCGCGAAAATCTGGGAGGCCATCGAGGCACGGATATCCTAGGCTTCCGCCGGACTGGCAAGGCGGAAGCTGATGGCTTCCGCGACATGCGGCCGACGCACAGCCTCGGAGCCGTCAAGGTCGGCGATGGTACGTGCGACGCGCATAACCCGGTGATACCCTCTGGCTGACAGGTTGAAGCGTTCCGCTGCGCGCAATAGCAACTCGCGCCCTTGCGTGTCGGGCGTCGCGATCTCTTCAAGAGCCTCGCCTGCGGCATCGGCATTGGTGCGCACCCCGGGCCGGTCCGCGTAGCGCCTGCTTTGCACCGCCTCGGCCGCAGCCACGCGCGCGGCGACGGACGCGGATTTTTCGCCATTTGCGGGCAGATCGAGATCAGTATAGGTCACGGGCGGCACATCGACGCGCAGGTCGAACCGGTCCATCAACGGACCCGAGATGCGCCCCAGATAGTCCTGACCACACTGCGGAACACGGGCACATGCGCGTTCAGGGTCGGACAGATACCCGCATTTACAGGGGTTTGCCGCGGCCACCAGCATGAACCGGCAGGGATATCTGACATGTGCGTTGGCACGAGAGACCATTACTTCGGCGGTCTCCACCGGCTGGCGCAGCGTCTCAAGCACATTGCGCTGGTACTCCGGGAACTCATCCATGAACAGAACCCCGTTGTGCGCCAGCGAGACTTCTCCGGGTTTTGCCATGCGGCCACCGCCGATAATGGCCGCCATCGAGGATGTGTGGTGCGGGTCCCGAAAGGGCCGGTTTCGGGTGATGCCACCTTCGTCCAGCAATCCTGCGACCGAGTGGATCATGGAGGTCTCCAGGGCTTCCATAGCGGTCATCGGGGGTAAAATGCCGGGCAGTCGCTGGGCAAGCATGGACTTGCCGGAGCCGGGTGTGCCGATAAAGATCAGGTGGTGCCGGCCTGCCGCGGCAATCTCCAATGCGCGCTTGGCGCGTTCCTGTCCCTTCACCTCAGACAGATCACTGCGCTGGGGCGATGCGGGGATTTCTCCCGGCTGGGCCTGTGCGATGGGAACCTGTCCTGTGAAGTGGCGCACCACGTCACCCAGTGATTTTGCGGCTGTCACGCGCGCGTCGCTGACCCATGCCGCTTCGCGTCCGCAGGCTTCGGGGCACAGCAGATCATAGCCTTCGGAAGCGGCAGTCATGGCCGCCGGCAGGGCGCCGGTCACGGGTACGATTTTACCATCGAGCGACAACTCACCCATTGCGATGACTGATTGCGTGATGTCTCTGGGAATAATGTCGAGAGCGGCGAGCAGCGAGACGGCGATCGGCAGGTCGAAATGGCTCCCCTCCTTTGGCAGATCCGCAGGGCTGAGGTTTATGGTCACCTTTTTCGACGGAAACGCGATGGCCATGCAGGCCAGCGCAGCGCGCACCCTCTCCTTGGCCTCCGACACCGTTTTGTCGGGCAGACCCACGATGCTGAAACCCGGCAGGCCCGATGACAGGGAACATTGCACTTCCACGAGGCAGGCTTCCACCCCCCGAAAGGCAACCGAATGCGCAACAGAAACCACGAGACCCCCTTCCGATCATCAAGGTTAATCGGTACTTTACGGGGGTTGATGAAAGGTTAATGCCAGCGGCAGGCGATTGTCAGGCAGGCCAGTCCGTGACCGTTTCAGTCACGGGATAGGGAAAGGGATCGTAGGCTTCTTTCAGACCTTCCGCCCGCCACTGCCTGAATGCCGGATCATCGAGTACTGCGTCACAATAAGCGCGGGTGCCGTCGGACACCGGCAAATCATATCCGATGATCCGGGCGGCGACCGGAGCATAAAAGACGTCGGCCAGAGAATAGGCACCAAAGAGCCAGCCGTCGCCGGCACCCGATATCTGTCGCGCGTCGGTCCAGATCGTTTCGATGCGATCCAGATCGGCAAGCACATCCACTGAGGGCGCAAACCCTGTATCAACGTGCTGCAACTGCATGGGACAGGCTGCGCGCAAGGCTGAAAAGCCCGACGCCATTTCTGCGCACAACCATCTTGCACGGGCGCGCTGCGCCGGGTCTTTGGGCCAGAAGGCTTTCCCGGGGTGTCGTTCGGCCAGGGTTTCGGCCATCGCAAGGGATTCGCCCACAATCGTGCCATCAGGTGTCCTCAGGACGGGCACAAGGCGCGCAGGCGCGAGCGGCGCTAGGTCGGATGCCATGGTTCCACTGTAGAGCCCGACCAGATGTGTGCGGAAGGGAATGCCGAATTTCTCCATCATCAGCCAGCCCCGCAGGGACCAGCTGGAGAAAGAGCGATCGCCGATATAAAGGTCATATGTCATGCAAGCGACCCTAAGATAGAGCGGAGAGAACTGGCAAATGGTGATCTGTGCGCAGTGAGATCACGGAAGGTGATTGATCGGGCCCACTGTCGCCCCCGCCGGGGCCAGGGTGATCTGCGTAACCGACAGATTATCGATCTTTTGCCCGATTGCCTCCTGCGGCGTGATCCGCAAGGCGTGCTGCAGCTGGGTCAGGATGACGCCGATATGCGCCACGGCAATGATATGTTGCTTTGGGTGGGCAAGGCTGATCCGGTCAACAGCCGATGCCACGCGGGTCGCCGCCATGTTCCAGCTTTCACCGTCCGGTGGCCGAAAATCACCCGGGAATTCCCAGAACTTCCGGCTCAAATCGGGGTGCCGGTCGGCAACGTCGGCAAAATGCATGCCATCCCACGCCCCGAAATTCATCTCCCGTAGCTGCCGATCATGCGGCAGACGGAAGTGATTTGGCGAGGCGATGGCATCGGCGGTATGGGCTGCGCGTATCAGGTCGGAGGAAATCAGGACCGCGTCTTGCGGCAGATGCGCGCGCAGACGTTCTATCTGAGCGGTATCCGACAAATCGGCGGGAACATCGCGCCATCCGACAAAGGCCTTTTCGTGTGTCGGCCCGTGACGCACCCAATGCCACGTCGTCACGGCAGCTGTCCTTTTAGAACCATTGGAAGCCCGGCGATGACCATGACAACCACATCTGCCTGTGCGGCCAGAGCGATATTGAGCCTGCCCTGCGCTTCGCGGAAACCACGCGCCAGCGCATTATCCGGGACGATTCCGTGCCCCACTTCATTCGAGACAATCACACTGGGTGATTGTGTCGCCTGCAAGCCAGATAGAAGAGCGCTCTGGGCATCTGTCAGGTTGTTGTCATCAAGCAGGTGATTGCTGAGCCACATCGTTGCGCAGTCGATGAGAACCCCCTGGGTTGCGTCTGTCTGCATCAGCACCGGCGACAGGTCTAAATCTGCCTCAAAATTAAGCCACCGGTCACATCTGCGCGATCTGTGCAGCTCTACGCGCATTTTTATTTCGTCGTCGAACACCCGTGAAGTTGCAACGTAAACGGGAGCTAAACGACTGCTTAACAAATAGTTTTCGGCCCAGACTGACTTGCCGGAGGCCGCGCCACCTAGCACGAAGGTCAATTTTGGCAACATTTTATAAACCTTTGCGGTGAACCAATCACGTGTATCGTGCGTATCTATATCAATTGTACACGGCAAGGTGTGCTTCATCTGACTGGGAGATGTCGCTATGGCTTTGGACTCGGCAAGAGATATGACACTGTCGCGGAAAGCGATGAAAGCGGAGCTTTTGGACGCTGAAACGGAACTGCGACTTGCATATGCCTGGCGCGACGAACGGTGTGAAAAATCTCTTCATCGGTTGATCACGGCTTACATGCGGCTTGCTATTTCAATGGCTTCTAAGTTCAAGCGCTACGGTGCGCCGATGAACGATCTCATCCAGGAAGCCGGTCTTGGGTTGATGAAAGCCGCGGACAAATTCGACCCCGATCGTGGCGTGCGGTTTTCCACTTATGCCGTCTGGTGGATCAAGGCCTCCATCCAGGACTACGTGATGCGCAACTGGTCGATGGTGCGCACCGGGTCGACATCCTCTCAGAAGTCCCTGTTCTTCAACATGCGCCGGGTTCAGGCACGGCTGGAACGCGAAAGTGCCGCGGCAGGAGAGGTGCTGGACCGTCATCAACTGCGCCAGATGATCTCATCCGAGATCGGTGTCCCGCTCCATGATGTCGAGATGATGGAAGGGCGTCTTTCGGGGTCTGATTATTCGCTGAACGCCACGCAGTCGACCGAAGACGAGGGCCGCGAGTGGATTGATGCGCTGGAAGATGACAGCGCACAGGCAGCGGAGACGGTCGAGCACAAACACGATACCGAACAGCTGCGGGCGTGGTTGTTGCAGGCGATGAACAACCTCAATGACCGCGAGCGGTTCATCGTGCGGGAGCGTAAACTGCGGGATCAGCCCCGGACACTGGAAAGCCTCGGACAGGAGCTGTCGCTGAGCAAGGAGCGCGTGCGGCAGCTCGAAGCGGCCGCGTTCGGCAAGATGCGCAAGTCGCTTGAAACGCAATCTCGTGAAGTGCATCACTTCCTGATGTGAACATCCGCATTATCATCACGATTTTGCACTTCGGAGCGGTCGCATTGGCCGCTCCTTATGTTGTTGCCGAAACGCCGGATGTACGCCCTGTTCCCGAAGCTGCGGCGCAGGCGGATGTTGTCTTCATCGGCGAACAACACGATAACCCGTGGCATCACGAGGTTCAGGCCGCATGGGTTCAGACCCTTCGACCCGCGGCCTTGGTGTTTGAGATGCTGACGCCCGAACAGGCGCACGCCGTCACGGCCGATAACCGAACGGATATCACGACGCTGCGCAGTGTGCTCGACTGGGATCAATCCGGCTGGCCGGATTTCGCGATGTACTATCCGATTTTCTCGGCTGCTCCGTCAGCCGCCATCTACGGTGCGGGTGTCCCCCGGGATCAGGTGCGCGACATGATGGGCATGCCCCTGTCCGAGGCATTCGGAGTAGAGCAGGCCAGCCTCTTTGGTCTGGACAGGCCTTTGCCGGAGGATCAGCGGCAACTGCGCGAAAACATTCAGCGCGTAGCGCATTGTAATGCCTTGCCAGAAGACCTGCTGCCCAAGATGGTCGCGATTCAGCGCTTGCGGGATGCCGTTTTGGCGCGTGCCGCGCGCACCGCCCTTGCGGAAACCGGCGGTCCGGTTGTGGTGATCACCGGCAACGGCCATGCGCGTATGGATTGGGGGGCACCGCATGCCTTGGCACAGGCGTCGCCGGACATCGCCGTTTTTGCGCTGGGGCAGGGAGAAGCAGGCGCCGACCCCGACGGCGTCTTTGATGCCACGCAAGACGGTCCTGCGGTTGATCGCGGCGATCCCTGCGACGCTTTCAACTGAACGGCGGGGGCTGGTGGTTGCCGGGCGGGCGGCTTATGGTCAGGGAAAGTTCCACCCGGACAAGGGCGCATCATGCTGACCGGAAAACATATTTTGCTGATTGTCGGAGGCGGGATCGCCGCGTTCAAGTCACTGGATCTGATCCGCAGGCTGCGTGAACGCGGTGCGACTGTCACGCCCGTTCTGACAAAAGCAGGCGAGGCCTTCGTGACGCCGCTGTCGGTCTCGGCGCTGGCGGGTCGCAAGGTGTACCGCGATCTGTTTGATCTGACGGACGAAGCCGAAATGGGCCATATCCAACTCAGCCGTGTGGCCGATCTCGTGGTGGTGGCACCCGCGACAGCGGACTTGATGGCTAAGATGGCCAGCGGCTTGGCGAACGATCTGGCCAGCACATTGCTTCTGGCGACGGACACGCCCGTACTGATTGCGCCCGCAATGAACGTTCGCATGTGGCAACATCCGGCGACACAACGCAATCTGGTAGCATTGCAAGAGGATGGCGTTGCACGGGTTGGTCCCAACGATGGCGATATGGCCTGCGGCGAATTCGGTCCGGGACGCATGGCGGAGCCGCTGGAAATCGTCGCGGCGATCGAGGCCAAGCTGGCGGACGGCCCTCTTGCCGGCAAACGCGTGCTGGTCACCTCCGGTCCCACCCACGAACCGATAGACCCCGTGCGATACATCGCCAACAGATCGTCGGGGGCACAGGGAACGGCAATTGCACGCGCCTTGTCTGCGCTTGGGGCGGATGTTGTTTTTGTGACCGGCCCCGCTGATGTCCCTCCTCCGGAGGGGGTCAGTATTGTCAAAGTGCAGACGGCGGAGGAGATGCTCAATGCGGTTACCGCCGCTTTGCCGGTTGATGCCGGTGTGTTTGCGGCCGCCGTGGCAGATTGGCGGGTCGCTGGCGCCAGCGATCGCAAACTCAAGAAATCCAAGGACGGATTGCCCGATCTGGCGTTTGCTGAGAATCCTGACATTCTGAAAAATGTCTCGAACCTCAGGAAGAACCGCCCCGAACTCGTGATCGGATTCGCAGCGGAGACCAATGACGTTGTCGAGAACGCAACCGCGAAGTGGAAAAGAAAAGGGTGCGACTGGATTGTGGCCAATGACGTGTCAGCAGCCTCCGGTGTGATGGGCGGGTCTGACAATACGGTGGTGGTGATTGATGCGAGTGGCGCAGAGACATGGCCCACGATGCCCAAGGAACAGGTTGCGCGGCGTCTCGCGGATCGTATCGCGCAAGCGCTGAAAAACTGATCGTATCGGGCGGAGGAGGATGCTTTGGTTCGGATCAAGATAACCTGGGTCGATGGCGCGGACCGTGGCGTTCCCTTGCCCGCTTATGAGACGGAAGGTGCGGCAGGCGCGGACGTACGGGCAAATCTGCCCGATGGCCCGGTCGTCTTACACCCGGGAGAGCGCGGATTGATCCCGACAGGGCTGCAAATGGAAATCCCGGCGGGATATGAAATACAGGTCCGCCCACGCTCAGGCCTCGCGCTTAAACACGGTGTCATGCTGGTCAACAGCCCCGGTACGATCGACAGCGACTACCGGGGCCCGGTTGGCGTCCTCATGATGAATGCGGGGCGGGTTCCTCTTGAAGTGACCCATGGCATGCGCATCGCTCAGCTGGTGGTTGCCCCGGTCGTTCAGGGACAGTTTGAGACCGCCCAGACTTTGAGTGAAACGTCCCGCGGCGCGGGTGGCTTCGGATCCACAGGGCGGCACTGATGCTGGTGATCATCATCATGGCAGGGGCACTTTGGGGCATCGGGTCGCTTATGGGTGCACCGCGCGCCACGCGTCTGTCGATGCTGGCGGTTCTGTATGTTGGTGTCCTGATCATCCAGTTCACCTTGCCAGCGGACAGCGCTTTGCGGCTGGCCACAGGGGGAAGCCCTGCGCCGTGGCTGATCCTCGGTGGTTTTGCCATCATCGTACTGGGGTACCGTCGCGGATTGAATGCCTTGCGCGCCCGTGCGGATCAGACTCAGGCCCCCGGGACATCGGCGGGACCCGCGCCAACTTTCAGCGACACGGAACTCAACCGCTATGCGCGCCACATTGTGCTGCGGGAGATCGGCGGCCCGGGGCAGAAAAAACTCAAGAACGCCCGGGTTCTGGTGGTTGGTGCCGGCGGGCTGGGTGCGCCCGCATTGCAGTACCTGACCGCTGCCGGTGTTGGCACCATCGGAGTGATCGACGATGACACGGTGGAGAATGTAAATCTGCAGCGGCAGGTCATCCACAAGGATGCAGCGATAGGAATGCCGAAAGTCTTCTCGGCCCAATCGGAAATGGAGGCGCAGAACCCACATGTGGTCGTGCGGCCCTATCACCGCCGCCTGTCCGCAGACATCGCCGCTGACCTGCTGTCCGAATATGATCTGGTGCTCGACGGGACAGACAATTTCGACACACGTTATCTGGTGAACAGAACGGCGGTGGCGCAGGGCATTCCATTAATTTCGGGGGCGTTGAGCCAATGGGAAGGTCAGCTGAGCGTTTTTGACCCTGCAAACGGCGCACCCTGCTACCAATGTATCTTTCCGCAAGCGCCCGCGCCTGAGCTGGCGCCGTCCTGTGCCGAGGCAGGCGTTCTGGGGCCGCTGCCCGGTGTCGTGGGAGCAATGATGGCTGCCGAGGCAATCAAGCTCATTACCGGGGCGGGAACGCCGCTGCGCGGTCAGATGGTGATCTATGATGCACTCTACGGCGACAGCCGCACGATCTCTGTGCAGCGCCGCGATGCGTGCGCAACCTGCGGCGCCACGCAGGCCAAAGCAGGCTAACTTTCGGAAAATGCGCGGGATGGTTGTGCAATGGCGGGGCGCACCCTAGCTTGTGTCTCAAAGGAGATATTAATGACAAACCCATTGCTGCAAGACTGGAACACGCCCTTTCAGATCGCACCATTTGACCGGATTTCCGACGATGATTTTGCGCCCGCGCTCGAAGAAGCTCTTGCGCAACACGCGGCGGAAATTGAGGTGATTGCCTCCTCAGACACACCTGCGAGCTTTGCCAATACCATCGAAGCATTGGAAGCGGCTGGCAAGGCGCTGGACAAGGTTTTGGGTGTGTTTTTCACCGTGGCAGGCGCGGACAGCAACCCGGTGCGCGAAGACCTGCAAAGACAGTTCTCACCAAAGCTTGCGGCACATTTCTCGGAAATCTCAAGCAACAAGGCGTTGTTTGCCCGCGTGGCGGACATTTGGCAAAAGCGCGAGACACTCGACCTCACATCTGAGCAGGCGCGCGTGCTGATGTTGACCCATCGCGGGTTTATCCGCGCCGGGGCGGCCCTGACCGGCGCGGAAGACGCCCGAATGAAAGAGATCAAGGGGCGGCTTGCGGTGCTAGGCACCACCTTCACCCAGAACCTGCTGACGGATGAGCGGGAGTGGTACATGCCGTTGCAAGAGGGCGATCTGAGCGGCTTGCCGGATTTTGTCGTGGCCAGTGCCAAATCGGCCGGAGAGGAAAAACAGGCAGGTGGCCCCGTGGTCACGCTGTCCCGGTCGCTGATCGTACCGTTCCTGCAGTTTTCTGACCGGCGCGACCTGCGTGAAAAGGCTTTCAAGGCGTGGGTGGCGCGGGGTGCGAACGGCGGTGAGACCGACAACCGCGCGATTGCTGCCGAAACCCTGAGCCTGCGCGAAGAACGGGCGCGGCTGTTGGGATATGAGAGTTTTGCGGCTTACAAACTGGAAACCGAAATGGCCAAAACGCCGGATGCAGTGCGCGACCTGCTGATGGCAGTTTGGGAACCTGCGCGCGCCCGGGCCGAAGCCGACGCCCAAATCCTGACCGGGATGATGCAGGAAGATGGCGTAAACGGTCCGCTCGCTCCGTGGGATTGGCGCTATTATTCTGAAAAGCGCCGCGTGGCAGAACATGATTTGGACGAGGCCACGCTGAAACCCTATTTCCAGCTTGATCGCATGATCGATGCGGCGTTTTCCTGTGCAACCCGGTTGTTTGGGCTGCAGTTCACCCCGCTTGATGTGCCGTTGTATCATCCGGACTGCCGGGCATGGGAAGTAACACGGCAGGGCCGGCACGTTGCGGTCTTTATCGGGGATTACTTTGCCCGCGGGTCGAAGCGGTCCGGTGCATGGTGCTCGGCAATGCGGGCACAGGCCAAGTTTCCCGAAGCGCAAGCGCCCATTGTGATGAACGTGTGCAATTTCGCCAAGAGCGACCCGGCGCTGTTGTCGTATGATGATGCGCGCACATTGTTTCACGAATTTGGCCACGCACTGCATCAGATGTTGTCGGATGTCACCTACGAAAGCGTCTCGGGCACCTCGGTGGCGCGCGATTTTGTCGAACTGCCGAGCCAGCTTTACGAGCATTGGCTCGATGTGCCGCAGGTGCTGGCCGAATTTGCGACGCATGCACAGACCGGCGAGGCGATGCCCAAGGAGATGCTCGACAAGGTATTGGCAGCCGCAACCTACGACATGGGCTTTCAAACAGTGGAATACGTGGCATCCGCACTTGTTGACCTCGCGTTCCACGACGGTCCTGCGCCGCATGACCCGATGGCCCGGCAGCAGGAGGTTCTGGAGTCACTGGGGATGCCTGCCGCGATTACGATGCGCCACGCGACACCGCATTTCGCGCATGTCTTTGCCGGTGACGGATATTCCAGCGGATACTACAGCTACATGTGGTCTGAGGTCATGGATGCAGACGCCTTTGCCGCCTTTGAAGAGGCCGACGGAGCCTTTGACCCCGACCGGGCGGCGGCGCTGGAAAAGCATATCCTGTCAACAGGTGGCAGTCGGGACGCCGCCGAGTTGTACATGGCGTTCCGGGGTCGGCTGCCGGGTGTCGAAGCCCTGTTGAAGGGGCGGGGCCTCGCGGCCGCATGACCTAGTATCCGCGGCTGCGGTCCACGAGGAGCAGAAACGGCTCGCCCGCTTCGCCGCGTCGAATGTTTTCAGCAATGACCCGGGACGCGGTGATCGGGCGCGTTTCGGCAGCAACATGCGGCGTGACGGTTACACCCGGATGCGCCCAGAAGGGGTGATCCTGCGGTAAGGGTTCTATGCGGAATACATCGAGCGTGGCGTGCGCGATGTGTCCGCTGTCCAGTGCTGCCAGAAGCGCCGCGTCGTCAATCAGGGGGCCGCGCCCGGGGTTGATGATAAATGCACCTTTGGGCAGGTGCGCAAGCGTTTCAGCGTTCAGGGTATTCTCCGTCGCGGCGGTATCGGGCAGCAGAAGAATTACGATGGCGGCTTCCGACAAGGCGGTTTTCAAGCCGTCTGGGCCGTGGTGCAGCGTGACCCCTTCCACGGATTTTGCGCGGCGGCTCCAGCCGCTTACAGAGAATCCGAGGCCTCTCAAACTACCGGCGACCGATGTGCCGAGCGCTCCCATCCCCAGAATGCAGACATTGCGCTCTGCCGCGAGGGGGGGTGTATGCGGCTCCCACAGGTGATCGGGATTCACGATGTGGCGGTCAAATCCAAGGTGGTATCGCATCACATGTCCCACCACCCATTCGGTCATGGATTGCGTCATGCCGGGATCGACCATGCGTGCCAACGGGATTTTGAGGGTGCGATTGTCCACCACGGCTTCCACGCCGGCCCACAGGTTCAACACCGCCTTGGCGCGCGCATAGGGCGCGAAATCCTGAAGCGGCGCGTTCGGGGCGTAGATGATGTAATCCACCATGTCCGGCGCCATATCGGGGGAGAGGTGAGCATTTATGCCAGCCTCGGTGAATGCTGCCTGCAACGGTGTTTGGTAGGTGTCCCACCGATCCGGATGTGCCGCGAAAAGGACGTTTACGGTCATGCTTTTACTACCTGAGGCGATGCACATGTGCGCTTTGCATCAATCCGAACGCCAGCATCAGAACCAGCATCGCGGAACCGCCGTAGCTGACCAGCGGCAGGGGCACACCAACCACGGGAGCCATGCCCATGACCATCGACATGTTCACGGCGAAAAACAGAAAGAAATTAAGTGCGATGCCAAGGATCAGAAGCGACGAAAACCGGTCCTTGTTCATCAGGGCGGACCAGACGCAAAATATGATGATCAAGGCGTAGAGCCCAAGCAGCGAGAAGCCCCCAAGGAACCCGAACTCCTCCGCCAGCGTCGTGAAGATGAAATCAGTGTGTTTTTCAGGGAGGAAGTTCAACCGACTTTGCGTGCCCTGCATGAACCCGCGTCCGGTCCAGCCGCCCGATCCAAGCGCGATTTTTGATTGCGTGATGTGATACCCCGCGCCAAGTGGGTCGGAACTGGGATCCAGAAACGTGTCGATCCGGCGGAACTGGTAATCCTTGATCAACTGCCACGGCGTCCCGCGCGACTGGAAAACGGCGGTCACCAACCCGATGGCACTGGCGATTACGGCGGCGAAATACGCCCAGTGAACACCGGCCAGAAACATCAGGCCACCACCCGCGGCCAGCAGCAGGATCGAGGTGCCGAGGTCAGGCTGACGCAGCACCAGAAACGTCGGAATGATGATGACAATTACCGGCAAAATCACCCAGAAGGGGTGTGATGTGCGTTTGGCAGGCAGCCAGTCGTAATAGGCGGCGAGAAACATCACCAGCGTGATCTTCATCAACTCGGAAGGCTGCAGGCGCATGAACCCAAGGTCGATCCAGCGCTGCGCGCCCATACCGACGGTGCCGAAGAGTTCGACCGCGACAAGCAGCGCGATGGTCATCAGATAGGCAATACCGGCGAGGCTGCGCCAGAACCAGATCGGCACCATAGCCACGCCCAACATCAGGAAAAAGCCCATCACGAACCGTTTTATCTGAGGCTCCGCCCAGGGGCTGAAAGAGCCACCCGCCACGGAGTACAGCATCAGGAACCCGGCCCCGGAAACAGAGGCAAGCAGTATTGCCACCGGCCAGTTCAGATAGAAGATCTTGCGATAGCCGGTTGGCGCGGACTTTACGGCATACTCTAAATAACTCATGCCTGATCCCGCCCGACGAAAGAGGCCTGCGGTTGCATGTCGCGCAGCTTCTCCTGCTGCGCGTCAATACGCTCCCGGTCTTTTGCAGGGTAAGCGTCGAGCGGGGGGATGCCGCCGTAAAGCGCTTGCAGCATGATATCACGTGCGATGGGTGCTGCGGCCTTGGACCCGCCGCCGCCATGTTCAACAACCACGGCTGCCGCGTATTTGGGGGCTTCGATGGGCCCGAAGCTGACGAACAGGGCATGGTCGCGCCGTTCCCACGGCAGATCCTCGTTGCGGATCACACCCGCACGCCGTTCCGCGGCGGTGATGTTACGCACCTGACTTGTCCCGGTTTTCCCGGCCATGCGCATGGTATCTTCAATAATGCGCGACCCATAGGCTGTGCCGCGCCTGTCATTTACCACCGCATTCATGGCGCGGCGCATTTTGCGCAGGTTGTTCTCGTTCATGCCGAGGTCTTCACCGCCGCGCCCGGGCGTCTCGACACCGTCGATGGATTTGATCAGGCGTGGTTCAACCGACCGTCCGGTGGCAAGCCGGGCGGTCATCACGGCGAGTTGCATCGGTGAGGCCAGCATAAAGCCCTGTCCGATAGAGACGTTTACAGTGTCGCCCACACGCCAGTCCTGCCCGTAGTTGGTGGCCTTCCAGTCCATCGTCGGAGCGATCCCCTGCGCCACGGCAGACATCGGAACATCGTGCCTGACGCCCAGCCCGAAACGCTTGGCCATGGCAGAAATCTTCTCGATCCCGATCTTGATTGCAAGGTCGTAGTAATAAACGTCGCACGAGCGCTTGAGCGAAGTCTGCAGGTCGACCCACCCGTGGCCTGCCCGTTTCCAGCAGTGAAACCGGCGACCGGAGACCGTGAGATGGCCCGGGCAGTAAACCGTTTCGTCCGGTCCGATCAATCCGGCCTCAAGCGCTGCCATTGCCGTCATCATCTTGAAGGTCGACCCGGGAGGATACAGCCCCTGAACGGTCTTGCTCGCCAGCGGACGGTATTTGTTTTCCGTCAGCGATTTGTAATCCTTCACCGAAATTCCGCGCACAAAGAGATTGGGGTCAAAGGTTGGCGCCGAGGCGCAGGCGACGAGATCTCCGGTATCGCAGTCGATCACCACTGCACTTGCGCTTTCCTCGCTCAGCCGTGCCTGCACATATCCCTGCAGCTTGGCGTCAATGGTCAGTTGCAGGTCTGACCCGGGCGTCCCCTCGCGCCGGTCAATCTCGCGCATGACGCGGCCCGCGGCGTTGACCTCAACGCGTTTTGCGCCCGCCCTGCCACGCAGCATCGGTTCCAGCTTGGTTTCAACACCGACCTTGCCGATCTGAAAACGCGGAATGCGCAGAACCGGTTCCGGGTCGTCAATTTTCTCCAGATCATAGTCGGAGACCGGGCCGACATACCCCAATACATGCGCAAAATCAGACCCCTGCGGATAGACGCGGCTAAGTCCGACTTCGGGTGTCACACCCGGCAGCGCCGGTGCATTGACAGAAACCCGGCTGATGTCATCCCAGCTGACATCCTCGGCGATTGTCACCGGCAGAAATGACGGGGACCGTTTCAGTTCCAGCTTGGTGCGCTCAAGCGTTTCAGCGTCCAGCGCGATGATCCTCGACAGCTTTTCCAGCACTGCATCGGTGTCGCCCGCGTCTTCGCGTACGATGACAATCCGGTAGGACGGTGCGTTTTGCGCAAGCCTGATACCGTTGCGGTCGAAAACTTCACCGCGCGAGGGCGGGATGAGGCGTACGTTGATCCGGTTTTCCTCGGCCAGAAGCCGGAACTGATCGGCCTGATCGACCTGCAGGAACCGCATGCGCGCCGCGAGTCCGCCGATGAACAGCAACTGCGCCCCGCCCAGCAACGCGGCCCGTCGGGAAATGCGGCGATGACTGAAATCCGTCTCGGCGCGTGTCTTTTTCATCTGCCGGCCTCCGCAGCCGTTTCAGCAAAGCTCATATCCGGCCTCCCGATCCATCGAGATCACCCGGTGTTGCCTTGCGCACGCGCATCAGGCCATGGGTCACGGCAACAACCAGCGGATAAAACAGCATTGTCATGATCGTCTCGAACAGGGTCAAGCCAAAGGCGGGCAATTCGACAAGCGTGATCATCAATCCGGCGCGGTACAGGACAGCCACGCCCGCCACCACGATACACACGCTCAACCATTCACTGGCAAACCCGGTGTCCCTCAGACCCCTTGCGCGTTTCTTCAGGCGTTCGCACCCCAGCAGGGCAAGCAGTGCCCATAGACCCGGCGGGCGCTGTAAAAGAAGATCGGCCAGCAGGAACAGTCCCGCCAGCGCCGCGACTGGCACGTATTCCGGTCGGCGGATGGACCACGCGCAGGCAAATGCCAGAAGCAGGTCTGGCCCAACCCAACGCCGGGGCGTGGTTTCCAAGGGCAACAAGTGAAAGAAAAGGATGACGCAGACCAGAAGTGCAAACGTCGCCCGCATGGTCCACAAACGCGTCTGGGCAAGCTCGCTCACTGGCTGACCTCCTCCTGGGCAATCAGGGGGGCTGCCGGCAATTGCGGTCCGATGATCCGCGCCGTATCCGACACCGGGTCGGTGCCGTGATGGCGCAGGACGCGCAGGAATTCGAGGCGCTGATAGTCGGCCGCCAGACGCACGCGCAGCTTGCCGCTGGGATCTGCGGCGACTTGCCCGATCAGCAGACCGGCGGGGAACACACCGCCATCGCCGGAGCTGATCACGCGGTGACCGGGACGCACCAGATCGCTGTCTTCAAGAAAGTCGATAGGCGGGGCTGATGTATTGTCACCGGACACAATAACCCTTTGGCCCGATGGCTGTATAATGCCCGGTATGCGGCTTGAGGCATCCGTCAGCAGGATCACCCGGGCGGTGTTTTGCGCGACGCCGGAAATACGCCCGACGACGCCGATACCATCCATCGTGGCCCATCCGTCGACAACCCCGTCCCGGGCACCGACATTCAGCAAGACAGATTGCCGAAAGGGCGATCCGCTGTCGGCCAGCACAACCCCGGTGATATAGGTGAGCCGCGGATCAAGCCGGACCTTGTTCAGATCCAGCAGCCGGGCGTTTTCCTGCTCCAGTTGCAAAGCGGCCTCTTTCCACGCCTGCATCCGCCGCAGTTCAGAGCGCAGTTCGCTGTTCTGCTCGGCCAGGCGCTGGTAGCTTTGAAAATCCTGCAGCAGATTGACGACGCCTGTGACCGGCGCCATGGCCCATTCCAGATTGGGCACGAACCGATCCGTGACCTGCGCCCGGAACCGCTCCACCCTCGGGCTGTCAATGCGCCAGACCAGAAAGACCCCGAGCAGACTGAGGACCAGAACGCTCAGCAGCAACCGGCGGACAGGGCCGGTAAACTCGCTGCTATTCGATCGGTCCTTGGCCATTTCTTGGCGTCTCCTGCCCCCGTGTCAGGCAGGGCAGACCTGCCACTGAGAAGGGGTGGTTTATTCTTACGCAATCAGCTGTCGTAGTCGATGGCGTGGCGCAGTTGTTTTTCGTACTCCAGCGCCTTGCCGGTGCCCAGAGCAACGCAATTGAGCGATTCATCCGCGATGGACACCGCCAGCCCCGTCTGTTCACGCAAGGCCAGATCGAGATCGCCCAACAAGGCACCGCCGCCGGTCAGCATGACACCCCGGTCGACGATATCCGCCGCGAGATCAGGAGGGGTCGTTTCAAGCGCTGTCATCACCGCTTCGCAGATTTGCTGAACCGGTTCTGCCAGGGCTTCCGCAATTTGCGCCTGGGTGACTTCGATTTCCTTTGGCACGCCGTTGAGCAGATCGCGCCCGCGGATTTGCATCGATGTGCCCCGGCCATCGTCGGGCATGCGCGCAGTCCCGATGGAGGTTTTGATCCGTTCTGCCGTGGTCTCGCCCACAAGCAGGTTCTGCTGGCGACGCAGATAGCTGATGATGGCTTCGTCCATGCGGTCTCCACCCACGCGAACAGACCGCGCATAAACGATGTCACCAAGGCTCAGCACCGCGACTTCGGTTGTCCCGCCGCCGATATCAACCACCATATTGCCCGTGGGGTCGGTAATCGGCATGCCCGCGCCGATGGCCGCCGCGATGGGCTCGGCGATCAGGCCGGCGCGGCGCGCGCCCGCGCTGAGAACCGACTGGCGAATAGCGCGCTTTTCGACCGGTGTAGCGCCATGTGGCACGCAGACAATGATCTTCGGCTTGGAAAAGGTCGAGCGTTTGTGCACTTTGCGGATGAAGTGTTTTATCATCTCTTCGGCGGTGTCAAAATCAGCGATGACCCCTTCACGCATGGGGCGGATCGCCTCGATGCTGCCGGGGGTCCGGCCCAGCATCAGCTTGGCGTCTTCACCCACGGCAAGCACCTTCTTGACACCATCCTTGACGTGATACGCGACCACCGAAGGCTCCGACAGGATCACGCCCCGGCCCTTCACGTAGACCAACGTATTGGCCGTCCCGAGGTCGATGGCCATATCAGATGAAAATAGCCCGCGAATTTTATCAAACATTGCCGCTTAACCTTGCTCGAATTTCTCTTGGCCCGCGACTCCTGCGAGGCGGGCTTTTGACCCCTTATAGGCATAGGCGAGTTAAGGTGAAAGAGGCGTTAACAATGATGTGGGCAGCATGTTGCTTTTGCGTTCCGGTCGTGTCTACGCCCGCGGTTAAGTCTTGCGGGGCCGATCGGCGGAGCATCGGTCGGAAGGCATCCCCCGAGCAGCGGGGGGATGCGTCGCCCGAAGCTATCGGATTACATCAACTGACGTCCTTGTAGCTGATCTCTGGCTTGTCCTTGCCGCCTTTTTCCCGGCGCACAAGCAGGCGGTTCAGCGCATGGATATAGGCCAGCGCGGAGGCAACAACCGTATCGGTACTGGCTGATTGGCCGGTCACGATGCGCCCGTCCTCCTCCATGCGCACAGACACTGTCGCCTGTGCGTCAGTGCCTTCGGTCACCGCATGCACCTGATAGAGCTGCAGGCGCGCGGTATGCGGCACCAGTGCCTTGATCGCGTTGAAAGAGGCGTCAACCGGTCCGTCCCCGGTTTGAGTCGTGGCTTTCTCCACACCATCCACTTCCATCACGAGGTCGGCCTGCTGCGGTCCGTCCGTGCCGCACACCACCTTGAGAGATTTCAGCTTTAACCGGTCGTTTTCCGGATCGGAGGAGGTGCGCATCAGGGCAATCAGGTCATCGTCGTAGATTTCCTTCTTGCGATCCGCCAGCTCCTTGAACCGCACGAAAACATCCTTGAGCTGGTTGTCGCCCAGCTCGAACCCGAGGTCTTCCAGTTTGGAACGCAACGCGGCCCGGCCCGAGTGTTTGCCCATCACCAGGTTGGTCTCGGACAGGCCCACGTCCTCGGGGCGCATGATCTCGAAGGTCTCGGCGTTCTTGAGCATCCCGTCCTGATGGATACCGCTCTCATGCGCAAAGGCGTTCTTGCCGACAATGGCCTTGTTGAACTGCACCGGGAAGCCGGACACGGTCGCGACGCGGCGCGAGATGTTCATGATCTTGGTGCTGTCGATGCGGGTCTGGTACGGCATGATGTCATTGCGCACCTTCAGGGCCATCACGACCTCTTCGAGGGCCGTGTTACCGGCACGTTCGCCCAAGCCATTGATCGTGCATTCGATTTGCCGCGCACCGGCCTCGACGGCAGCGAGGCTGTTGGCCGTGGCCATCCCCAGATCGTTGTGGCAGTGCGTCGCGAAGACGATCTCATCCGCGCCGGGAACACGCCGCAACAGCATCGCGATCAGCTCGGCGGATTCGCGCGGGGCGGTATAGCCAACGGTATCGGGAATGTTGATCGTCGTGGCCCCGGCCTTGATTGCGATTTCGACAACGCGGCAAAGGTAATCCTCCTCGGTACGGGTCGCGTCCATCGGCGACCACTGCACATTGTCACACAGATTGCGCGCATGGGTCACGGTTTCGTGGATACGCTCGGCCATCTGGTCCATGTCCAGGTTCGGGATCGCGCGGTGCAGCGGCGAGGTGCCGATAAACGTGTGGATACGCGGGCGCTTGGCGTGTTTCACCGCTTCCCAGCAGCGATCAATGTCGCCGAACTGCGCCCGGGCCAACCCGCAGATCACCGAATTCTGCGTTTGCCTGGCAATCTCGGAAACGGCGGCGAAGTCACCCTCGGAGGCAATCGGGAAACCGGCTTCGATGATGTCGACGCCCATTTCGTCCAGAAGTCCTGCAATTTCCAGCTTTTCGGCATGTGTCATGGTCGCACCGGGCGATTGCTCGCCGTCCCGCAACGTGGTGTCAAAAATCAGGACACGGTCCTGTTTGGCTTTATCTGTCATGTCTGGTTCTTTCAATTTTCTGCTGTTTTCATGGCGCGCTGCACATCCCTCTGAGCGGGCGCGCCGACAGGCACGCTCAGAGGCGGGTTAGCAGCAGCAGAGCGGCGGCAGGGCGCAAAGAGTAGCGCGGGCAGGTGGGTATATGAAAAACCGGTGCCATGCGCCTGTTTATACCCGCCCCGGCGGAAATGGGAAGGTGGTTTTTTGAGACAAACACGGCGCGCGAAGGGCTTTTGAACCTTGAAGCGATGTTTCGCTCAGCTAGATCGCTGGGGATGAAAAGAGTTTTGATAATAGGGGCTTCCGGCGGTCTGGGTGCAGCAGCGGCAAAGGCATGTCGTGCGCGCGGTGAAACGGTGGTGGCGCTGTCGCGTTCGGCCGATGGGTTCGAGATCACCGAAGAAACCGCGGTGGCAAAGCATCTGGAAGGAACGGAGGGAAGTTTCGATCTGGTGCTCGTCGCCACCGGCGCGCTCGAGATCGACGGAGCAGCCCCGGAGAAATCCATCCGGTCGGTAACTGCCGCGGCGATGATGGACCAGTTTGCCGTCAATGCGTTGGGGCCTGCCCTGGTTCTGCGCCATGCTGCCGACCTGTTGCCGCGCGACAGGCGCGCGGTCTTTGCCGTTCTGTCCGCCCGCGTGGGATCGATCGGCGACAACAGGATAGGCGGATGGGTCAGCTATCGCAGCGCCAAGGCCGCGGTGAACCAGATCGTGCACACGGCCTCCATCGAACTCAGCCGGACGCATCCGCAATCGATCTGCGTGGCGCTGCACCCCGGCACGGTGGCCACGCCCTTCACCGAGAAATACCTGGGTCGGCATCCATCTGTGCCGCCCGAAGAAGCGGCGCAGAATTTGTTGAATGTTATAGAGGGGTTGGCACCGGATGACACCGGCCAGTTCTTCGACTGGGCGGGCAAGGCGGTGCCGTGGTGAGCCGCCTTGTGCCGGTGCTTGGCGATCAGCTCAGCCGCGGGGTGAGCGCGTTGCGCGAGGCGGATCCTGAGACGGATATCGTGGTGATGGCGGAGGTCACGGAAGAGACCGGATACGTGCAGCATCATCCCAAGAAAATCGCGCTGGTCCTTGCCGCGATGCGCAAGTTCGCGGCGACCCTTGCCGATGATGGCTGGGACGTGCGCTACACGCGGTTGGACGATACCGGGAATGCCGGGTCCATCGTTGGGGAACTCTTGCGCCGCGCCGAGGAGACAGGGGCATCCGAGGTGCTTGTGACCGAGCCCGGCGAATGGCGGTTGATCAGCAAGCTCAAGCATGCCCCGATCAAGACGCGCATTCTGCCCGACGCGCGATTTATCGCGTCACATCAGGAGTTTGAGGGCTGGGCCGAAGGGCGTAAACAGCTGCGGATGGAGTATTTCTACCGCGAGATGCGGCGCAAGACCGGCCTGTTGATGGACGGTGACGACCCGGTGGAGGGGCGGTGGAATTTCGACCACGAGAACCGCAAACCGGCACCGGATGACGTGGACTTCAACGGCCCGATGCACTTCACCCCCGACGAGACTGTGGAAGAGGTGCTGGACCTTGTGGAGGCACGTTTTGGCGAACACTTCGGCAGGCTGCGCCCGTTCTGGTTCGCGACCTCGGAAGGCGAGGCGCGGCGGGCGTTAAGTCACTTTATTTCCAAAGCTTTACCGAAGTTCGGGGATTTCCAGGACGCGATGCTGGCGGAGAACAGGTTTCTCTACCACGCGGTGATCTCGGCCTATATCAACATCGGTCTGCTGGACCCGCGCGAGGTCTGCGAGAAGGTGGCGGCGGCCTATGCCGCGGGCGAGGTGCCGATCAACGCTGCCGAGGGGTTCATCCGTCAGATCATCGGGTGGCGCGAATACATGCGCGGCATCTATTTCCTCGAAGGGCCGGACTATACCGACCGGAATGTGCTGGCCCACGACCGCGATCTGCCCGGCCTTTTCTGGGGTGGCGAAACGCATATGCGGTGCCTGTCAAAAGCGGTGGAACAGACCCGCGATGAGGCCTATGCGCACCATATTCAACGCCTTATGATCACAGGGAATTTCGCGCTTCTGGCCGGGATCGACCCGGCGCAGGTTCACCGCTGGTATCTGGCCGTCTACATGGATGCTTTCGAGTGGGTCGAAGCGCCCAATACGGTGGGCATGAGCCAGTTCGCCGACGGCGGGATCATTGCCTCCAAACCCTACGTCTCCAGCGGCGCCTACATCAACCGCATGTCGGATTACTGCAAGGGCTGTGCGTATGCGGTCAGCCGGAAAACAGGCGAGGGGGCCTGCCCGTTCAACCTGCTCTACTGGCACTTTCTCGACCGCCACCGGGACCGGTTCGAAAACAATGCGCGCATGGGCAACATGTACCGGACATGGGACCGGATGGATGCGGAAAAGCGCGAGACGGTGCTGAGCGAAGCGGAGGCCTTCCTGGAGCGGCTTGCAGCCGGTGAGACCATCTGACCCCCCGCGCCCGGCGCAACGCCCGGTGGGGGGTGGCCACGCAAACCCGCGACCCGCCGGTTAACGCCCGCAAAACAAGGCCATTGGGCGTTGCACCACCCGTGCACGAACCGTACACCAGTTGTGCACCGGCTGTGCGCTGCGGGGCAGGTTAACGCAGCGCCCGGCTGGCTTTGATACCAAAAGGTAAACGTCGTCCTTGCGGCGCAAAACCGCCCGCCGCCGCGCCGGTGCCAAGGGCCGCGCCTGCAAGGGAATGACACCACCTGCCGGGGTGTCTGGGGAGGGCGCCAGCCCGTGGCACGCGTGCCCCCGCAACATGCGACCCGGCGCTAGCCCGCGTCGCGAAGGTCTTTGGGAGGCTCGATGCCCCGGTCCAGCGGATCGACATGCCGGTCGATCCACTTCGATTCCAGCAGCCAGGAAATTTGTTTGGCAGGGACCGCTTTTTCGAACAGGAACCCCTGGCCCAATGAGCAATCGAGCGATTGAAGATAACTGAGATCATCAGACGATTCGATGCCTTCGGCGGTGACATCAAGCTCAAGCCCGCTCGCCAGCGCCATAATGCCTGAAACGATTTTCTGATTTTGCGGTTCCGCCGCGATGTTGGTGACGAAGCTCCGGTCAATCTTGATCCGGTCAAAGGGCAGTTGCCGCAGGCTCGCCAGGCTGGAATAGCCGGTGCCGAAATCATCAAGCGCCACCGCCACACCGATGTTCTTCAACGCATCCAGCTTTGCCCGCGCCACCTCAAAATCATTGATGACGGAGCTTTCCGTAACCTCGATGGTCAGCCGTCTTGCGTCAAAGTCGCACTCGCTGACGATCTCCTTGATTTGATCCACGAGTTGCGGATCGTGGAACTGGTAAGGGGAGACGTTGAACGAAATGGTGAGTTTCGGGTCCCAGTGGCTGGCTGCCAAACACGCCTGCCGCAAGATGCTCAGACCAAGATTGCCGATCTGGCCGCTATCCTCCGCAATGGTGATGAAGGTACTGGGCGGAATCTGACCGTGCGATTTATGATTCCAGCGCGCCAGCACCTCAAAACCGGTCAGCGTGTTCGATTCAATCTGGATGATCGGTTGAAACCATGGCTCGATGTCGCAGTTGAGAATGGCTTCGCGAAGGTCGGATTCTATTTCCGCCCGCGCATGCGACTGCCGGTCCAGCTCCGCATCATACCAGGCGAATTGACCGCGGCCTTCTTTCTTTGCCGTGTATAGTGCCTTGTCTGCCCGGCGCACCGCTTCGGCACAGGGCGTCGCGGTGTTCCATTTCACTAGCCCGATGCTGCTGCTGATGAAAATCCGGCATTCCTCGAACTCGACGGCCTCTTCCATCCTGTGCAGGATACGCCGGGATATACGTTCTGCCTGATTGGTGTCGATGGTGCCTTCATAGATGATTGCAAATTCATCCCCCCCGAGACGCGCCAGGATACCGTCGGAACCGACCTCGTCGCTGAGCCTTTGCGCAACCGTCTGAAGGGTCGCATCGCCTGCCGCATGACCATAAAGGTCATTTACGGGTTTGAACCTGTCGAGATCGACCATAGCAATGACCCGGTCCTTCGGCCTGGAGGCTGGGTCTGAGATTTTCTCAAGCGCCGATGTGAAGGCGCGACGGTTCATCAGCCCGGTGAGCGGGTCGTGGCGTGCATTTTTTTCCGCGCGCTGCCGCTGCATCTCGCGTTCTGCCGTGAGTTTTTTTAACCTGCGCCATTGAAACAGGATTGAAAAGATCAGGGCGATCGTCAGGTTGCCGATAAGCAAGACAAGCTCGTCCAGATCCCAGTCTTCATGCGCGCGGCTGTAGGCGTAAAACCGTTCGAATAGCTCCATCTCGGCCAGTATGGGCCACGTAATGATTGCAGACAGAAAGAAAGCAATCGGTATGGCAAACACCCTGGCAAAATGCCTGAACGAAACTGATGAAACTGGTCTCATACCTGAACTCGTCGTAAACTGAAATATCCGGCGCAAGCTGCAATAAACCCGTCTTCATTTCATGAATGAGCGGCGCAAAATCTGTTTAGAAATTTAGTGAGTGGCCGTGTCGGGGAACGGGGCAAGATCGCCTGACAGACACGCGCAGGAGTGCGTGACCGGGGCAGCGGGCGGGGGGCATTGGAAACCGGACCGTCCGCCTTGGGATCGCAGGGAGGTGTCACGCGGCACCCGGCACCAGCCCGCGGGTCATGCCCCATAAGCCGGCGGCGATCTTTGCGGCCCACGGCGGGCCGCCCCGGAGGCGGTGCAGAAAGCGGCGGCAAAGTCAGCCTGACCGCTTTAGCGGGCCTTGCCCTCGGCCGCCCAGACGGCGCCGCGGTGGATGATTTCGGTCACCTGCGGGACCTTCAAATCGTCCAGTTCGTGACCGATGGAGCAGTAAAAGACGCGGCCCCTGTCCCAGCGGCGTTTCCAGATGACCGGGATCACAGTACCCTCGATCCACCACAGGTGGTCGCCTGAAAACGTGGTGGTGGCCAGCACCTCGTTCGAGGGATCGACCAGCATGTAATACTGCTCCGTCGTCAGCCGAAAGCTCCTGATCCCTTCAACGATCGGGTCGTCCGGTTTGCAGATCGTCACGTCATAATCGATGTAATCCTCGCGCGGCTGCAGATTGTCGGGCCAGCCCGGCGGATGGGCGACGAACTGGCCGCCGATCAGGAAATGATAGGTCGGGCGGTCGCGGAACGCATCGCCCATGTGACCGTGCCATCCCGCAAGGCCACAGCCGTTGCCGACAAGGTGCAGCAAGCCGTCTTCCTGCGGCTTAGTCATATTGCCGTATTTGTCCTTGTGGCCGGACCGGGCGGAGGACCAGATCGGCGTGATCAGGTCCAGATCAGCAAGGGCGGCCGGATCCTCCAGCGGTTCCAGCGTGTCGTAGACATCGACCTCGAACCCGTTGTCGCGCAGCAGCGCTTCGTACCAGTCGCTGAATTGTGTGGGGGCGTGACCCTGCCAGCCGCCGACGAACAATGCTGCCTTCATTCGGTGTTTCCTCGCATGTAGTTGAAGATGGCGGCCATGTCGCGGGCTTCGAAACCCTGCGCTTCGGCGGCCTTCAGAACCTGGTAGGTGGTTTCGGTCTGCGGCAGCGGCACGCCTGTACGCCGGGCCAGATCAAGCGCCAGCCCCACATCCTTGCGGGCGAGGGCGACGGTGAAGGTCACCTCGTGGCGGGCCTCATCGAGGTAGATCGGACGCCGGAACTTCAGCATCGGTGCGGCGGCGGCGGAATTTTCGATCACGTCAAAGGCGCGGTCGGTGGCGATGCCCGCCTTCTCGGCCAGACACAGCGCCTCGGAGACCGTCTGGTTCATACCGTGGATCAGCATATTGACCGCCAGTTTCATCGTCGCGCCGGCGCCGACCTGACCCAGCCAGATGGTCTTGCGCCCCATCGCGTCAAAGAGCGGCGCAAGCTGCGGGGCAAGATCGCTGTCCGCCCCGGCCATGATCAGCAGGGTGGCCTGCTCGGCGGCATTGGTGGCGCCGGAGACGGGGGCATCGACAAACCGCTTGCCCGCCGCCGCTGCCGCCTGCGCAATCTGCGTGACCAGCGCCGGGCTCATCGTGCCCATTTCGACCAGAAGGCGGGCACCGGGGGCAGCGATGAGCCCGCCCTCACCGAAATAGACCGACCGGGCGGCCGCATCATCCGCGAGCATGGTGATCACGACATCCGATTGGCCGGACAGCACCGCCGGCGTGTCCGCGATACGCCCGCCAGCCGCCTGAACGAAGGCCTGCGCGGGCCCGCTGCTGCGGTTCCAGACCGTCACATCGTGGCCCGCTCGCGCGCAATTGGCCGCCATCCGGCGACCCATGCGCCCCAGCCCCGCAAAGCCCGCGCGCCTCATGCCACCTGCGCCCCGCCGTTGTCGGCAAGCCCCGAGATCGCCCGCACGAGGCTGTCCTCGGTCACGTCCTCGGAGGTGAACTCGCGGGTGATCCGCCCCTGGAAGAGAGCGTAAATCCGGTCTGCCACATGCAGCACCTCGGGCATTTCCGAGGAGATCACGATTACCGCGTAGCCCTGCGCTGCGAGGTCGCGGATCAGGTTGTGGATTTCGGATTTGCTGCCCACGTCGATGCCGCGGGTCGGTTCATCGACGATCAGCACATTGGGGTGCATGCTGAGCCACTTGCCGATCACGATCTTCTGCTGGTTGCCGCCCGAGAGGTTGCCGACAAGCTGCTTCCAGCCCGGCGTGCGGATATCCAGCCGGTCGCGATACTGGTCAAAGATCGCCACCTCCGCGCCTTCGGCGACGAAAGGCCCGGCTTTGAGATCGTCGACCTGCGGCAGGGTCATATTGTCCCGGCAGTTCATGCCCAGCACGAGGCCCTGGCCCTTGCGGTCTTCGGGCACCAGTGAGATGCCGCGTTCGATCGCGTCGGTAGGGGAGGTTATGCGCAGCGCCTGACCATCAAGCAGGATCTGCCCGGCAGAGGGGTCGCGCAACCCAAACAGGGTTTCCGCGATTTCGGTGCGCCCCGCCCCGACAAGCCCGTAGAAACCCACCACCTCGCCGCGCCGGATTTTGAAACTGACATCCTTGTAGAGGTGGCCGCAGCTGAGGTTGCGCACCTCAAGGGCCACGTCGCCCAATTCGTGGTGCGCGACGTTGCGCGACAGGTCGAGCTTGCGCCCGATCATCATCTGGGTCACCGCCTCCTCGTTGGTATCGGCGGTGATCGCGGTGCCGGTATGCTGGCCGTCGCGCAGCACGCTGACCCGGTCGGTGATGCGGAAGATCTCTTCCATCCGGTGCGAGATGTAGATGATGCCCACGTTGCGCGCCTTGAGGTCGGCGATGACCTCAAACAGCACATCCTTTTCGGCATCGGTCAGCGAGGCGGTGGGTTCATCGAAGATCACCGCCTTGGCATCAACCGTGAGGGCGCGGGCAATCTCGACCATCTGCTTGTTGGCAATCGACAGATCGCCCACGAGGGTCTGCGGGGTGAACCCGACCTTCAGCCGGTCGAGAATTCTTTCGGTATCCGCATAGAGCCTGTCCCAGTCGACGCGTCCGAAGGATTTGCGTGGCAACTCGCCCAGATAGACATTCTCGGCAACCGACAGCTCGTCTGCAAGGCTGAGTTCCTGGTGGATGAAGACAACCCCCTTGGCCTTGGCCTCCAGCGGGGAGGCCATGACGGTGGGGGCCTCCTCGATCAGGATCTGGCCCGCATCGGGCTGGTAGATACCGCCGAGAACCTTCATCAGGGTGGATTTTCCGGCACCGTTTTCGCCCATCAGGGCGTGGACCTCGCCGGGCATGACGGAAAAGGACACGCCATCGAGCGCGCGCACGCCGGGGAAGGTCTTGACGATCCCTTCGAGACGCAGGGCGGGGGTTTGCCCGGTCATATCTTCAACTCCTCTGCGCCTTTGCGGTTCAGTTGCCGGTCAAGGTAGAGCACGGCGATCAGGATGAGCCCGATCACGAGGTTCACGGTCGAGGTATCCGCGCCGATATGGCCCAGACCCTTGCGCAGCAGCTGGATCGCCAGCACGCCGCCGAAGGTCGAGATCACCGAACCCGCGCCGCCGGTCAGCTTGGTGCCGCCGAGCACCACGGCGGTGATGATCCAGAGCTCGTAAAGTTCGCCGTCGTTGGGGTTGACCGAGCCGCTTTCGGAATAGAAGACCACGGCGGAGAGGGCGGCCAGAAAGCCGATGATCATGAAGTTGATCATCATGTGCGGCCCGACCCGGATGCCGGCATTCACGGCCGCTTCGCGGTTGTCGCCGATGGCATAGGCGTTGCGGCCGTGAATGGTGCGGGTCATCAGGAACCAGATCACCAGGGTCACGGCCAGCAGGAACCATGTGGCGGTGTGCAGGCCCAGGAACTGCGTCTCGGCGAAATCCACCAGTGTCCAGTTCAGGTGGCTGGTGGGTTGTTCGCCGTTGTACATGAAGACCAGCCCGCGGTAGCCCAGCATGGACCCCAGCGTCACGATGAAGGCATCCACCCCGGTCTTCCAGACAATCAGCCCGTTGATCGCCCCCAGCAAGACGCCTGTCAGCAGCGCCAGCGCCCAGGACACCGGGATCACCCAGTCGCCCAGCCCGGCAAAGATCGGCCATGTCAGGCTGTCGAGCAGGACAATGGCGCAGAGCGCGAAGGTGGCTCCGACGCTGAGGTCGATATTGCCGTTGATCATGATGATGGTCATGCCCATCGCGATGATCCCGATGGGGGCGGACTGTTTGAACAGCCGCAGCATGTTGTCGAGGTCCATGAACGCCTTGTCGCTGAGGGACAGGAATGCGCCCGCGACGCTGAAGAAGATCAGCTCGAACAGGATGAAGCCCCAGATCGCGCCGCGTTTGAGAAAAGTGCTCAGTGTGCCAGCCTGCATGTGTCGGTTCCCCCTACGCGATCGGTGACCAGAGTGTGCCGCGCTTGGCGGCGATATCGAGCCAGACGGCCAGAATGATGATCACCCAGGTCACCACGTACTGGACGTAGAACTGCAGCCCGACCAGAAGCAGACCGTTCTGGATGAACCCCAGCATCAGCACGCCGATGACGGTCTTGAAGATCGTGCCGGAGCCGCCGAGCAGGGACGCGCCGCCCAGGATGACGGCGGCCAGCACCTCCAGCTCCAGCCCCTGGCCCACCGTGTTCTGGCTGCCCATGGACCGGCTGGCCTGAAGGAGGCCGGCGGTTGCGACGCAGAAGGCGGAGGCGAGATAGCAGGTAAAGACGACCCGCGCCCGCCGGATGCCCGAGAATGTCGCGGCGACCCCGTTGCCGCCCACCGCATAGACCTTGCGGCCAAAGGGCGTTTTCGCCAGCACGATGCCCAGAAAGGCCGCCAGCAGGACGAAGAGCAGGATCGGCACGGGAATGCCCAGGGCGTCGCCTTGCCCGAAGACACTGAACCACGTGCCCTCCTTATCGGCGATGTCCATGTTCTTGCCGCCGGAGTAGGTCAGCGTCAGGCCATGGATCGCCGACAGCATACCCAGCGTCACGATCAGTGAGTTGAGCTTGAGGTAGCCCACCAGAAACCCGATCAGCGCACCGAGACATAAGGTCATCGCGAACATTGCCGGGATCGCCAGTGTCGGCCCGAGCTTGTCGTGAAGATCCAGCACAACGATAGTCGAAAAGGACATCATCGACCCGACGGAAAGATCGAGGTTGCCGCTGATCACCACGAAGGTAACCCCCAGCGCCATCACGCCCAGAATGGCGGAGGAGCGGATCACGCCCATGATGTTATCGGGGTCAAGAAACCGCGGGTTCGCGAGAGTGAACCCGATGATGAAGACGGCGAAGGCCACAAGGATGCCCTGTCGGGCCAGAAAACCCCCGATGTCAGATTTCGTCAGCTGTGCCATCCCATACTCCCTCGCTCCGCTGTGTCGAAGCTGTTCCCCGCAGGGCAGTCTTATCCGTCTCCCGCGTTCAGACCAGCGTCATGCCGCCGTCGATCATCACGATCTGGCCGGTCATGTAGTCGCTGTCCGCTGACGCGAGGAATGTCGTTGTGCCGGTTATGTCATCCGGTTGCGCGACCCGGCCTTTCAGGATGTCGGCGGAAAACTCCTCCATTGCCTGCCCCGGGCGCTGGGCCGCGCCGATCTCCATCAGGTCGCGGTCGACCTCCTCCCACATCTCGGTGTCCACCACGCCCGGCGCAAAACCGGTCACGGTGATGCCGTGTTTGGCCAGATCGCGCGCGCCCGACTGGGTCAATGACACCACGGCCCATTTCGAGGCGCAATAGGGGGCGACGTTGTCGAACCCCTGGCGGCTGGCGATCGAGGCGGTGTTGATGATCTTGCCACCGGTGCCCTGCGCGATCATCTGGCGGGCGGCTTCCTGCATGCCGATCATGCAGCCCAGCCCGTTCACACCCATGATGAAATGCCAGTTCTCGTTCGTGACATCGAGGAAATTCATCGGTTTGTTGACACCGGCATTGTTGAATTTCACGTCCAGCTTGCCAAACACCCCGACCGCGTGACCGATCATGGCGCAGACCTGATCGCGATCGGTGACATCGACCGCCCGGTGCGTCAGCCTGCCGCCGTTCGCGCGGGCCCGATCTGTGTTCGCCAGTGCCACCTCGGCGACCTTCTCGCCGTTGATGTCGGCAAAACAAACGTCGGCGCCTTCATCCAGCAACGCCTCGCCAATGGCGCGCCCGATGCCTTGTGCAGCACCCGTGACAATGCAGGACCGTCCAGAGACCCGACCCATGGGTTCCTCCCTCGCTTGGCAATTCCTGGGAAATGGATGCGCGGGACCCGACGGCCCCACGCATCACGGGAGAGCCTCAGAAAACAGGCTTGGTGAAGTCGCCCATGTTGTCCTGGGTGATCTTCGGCGTGTCGAAGTAGTTCAGGAAGGGCAGTTCCTTGCCTTCCAGCGTCTCGATCGCGGTTTTCAGCGCGGCCTTGGCATCGTCGACCGGAGACTGGTAGATCGAGCCCCAGTATTCGCCCCGCTCCATCGCTTCGTAGCCGACGGCGAAGTTGGTGGCGCCGACAAAGATGATGCCGTCACGGCCCGCAGCCTTTGCCGCGTTCAGCGCGCCGACACCCATGTTGTCATCGCCGGAATAGACGCCGTCGATGTCATCATATTTGACGAGGAACGCTTCCATCACCTTCTGGGATTTCTCGCGGTTCCAGTCACCGGGCTGGGTTTCGACAAGCGTCACGTTGGGGCAGACCTCGGGCAGGCGGTCATCAAAACCCTTCTGGCGTTCGATGGCTGTCGTGTAGCCGGGCTGGCCGGAGATCTGCACCACGCGGGCCTCGTTCTCGATGCCCATTTCCTTGAACTTGTCACACATGATTTCCGCCGAGCGCGATCCTTGCGTGATGTTGTCAGGGCCGGAGAAGGACGCGACGAAAGGAAAGCCCGCCTCGGCGATGTTGGAGTTGGTCACAACCACGGGGATGTTGGCCTTGCTTGCCTTGCGCACCGCAGGAATGACGGCTTCGCCATTGGTGGGCCAGATGATGATGGCGTCAACTTCCTGCTGGATCAGATCTTCCATCTGGGCGATCTGGCGCGCGACATCGCCGCCGGCATCCAGAACCACGACATCAACTTTACTGTTGGCTTCCGCAGCGGCGATAAACGCTTTCTCGTAGGTGGTCTGATAGCTGTCGACACCCACGTTGTTCTGGGTGATGCCGATGGTCATCGTTTCGGCCGCGACCGATCCGCCGACAGCCGTCATGGCCAGGGCAGAGGTTGCAGCAAGAGTCGTGCGGATATTCATAGTGTTTCCTCCCGGGTAACATTCTTGTTCTGCCAATTCCCGGCTCTCCTCCGCGGGAATCGTTATCCGTTGATCGGATTGGCTCCGACAGGGTGGCGAAATCCGGTGTGCTGAAATCCCCCGAAAATATCCAATTTGAGAATCCTGGTGTCCAGATCGGATATCTAAGCAATACTGGTCCGCGGCCATTCTGAACATTTTGAGGGAGAGGGCAACATGACCGAATCGAATTTGTCCAAATCGAACAAAAATGCGCCAAGCCCGGCGCACCCCCCCGACCGGGATGCAAAACGGTACAGACCTATGGACGGCTCAGCTTTGACATTTCAGACAGTCTCGCCGCGCGACCGGATCGAAATGCTGCAGGTGATCTCGTTTCTGGAAAGCTTCTGCGAAGAACTCGAAGACGTGATCGAGGTCTTTGCGCCGAACCCCTTCTTCCTGATGTCCCTGTTCCTGATCCGCAATCATATCGAGGGCAAGACGGTCACGCCGACCTCGCTGATCTCGGCATCGCATATCCCCTATGCCACGGCCTCGCGCCGCGTGAAGGAGATGATCGAAACCGGGCTGATCGAACAGCGTCCGCGCACCCGCTCGGGCAAGAGTTTCTCGCTGCATCCGAGCGAGTTGCTGTTTGACGGCTGGATGCAGCTCTCGGCGCGCGTCCGGCGTCTGGCCGAGATCGAATTCGGCGCCAGTGAAATGCGCGCCGAATCCGCGGACTACTATTTCGGCGGTTCCTATATGGCGACCAAGTCCATCCCGCCGCTCCAGGTGCTTGGCGAGCCGTTGAAGCTGTCGGGCGGTGTGCGGGTTCTGGTGCATGGCGATCCGACCTTCATGGTGATGGAAACCCTCAAGCGGCAGTTCGAACAGGTGATCGGCGCGCAGATCCAGCAACGCGCCTTTTCAATCGACCGGCTGCGCGAAGAGGCGTTGAAGAACGCCGAGCGGCCGACCAGCCGCTACGACATCATCGCCGTGGATCTGCCGTGGATCGGTGAATTCGTCGAGAAGGGCGTGTTGCTGCCGCTGGACGAGGTCATGGATATTGCGCGGCTGGACCCGGCAGATTTCCATACCGCGGGCTGGAAGGCGGCCCATTGGGGCGGCCGCGCCTACGGCGTTCCGGCCCAGACGACGCCGGAGCTGCTGTTTTACCGGCGTGACCGGTTCGCCAATGCCGGGCTGGAGCCGCCCGCCACCACCGACGCGTTGCTGAGCGCGGCCAAAGCGCTGCACGACCCGCACCATGGGCGCTACGGGATCGCGTGGAACGCCGCCCGGGGCACCGCGCTGGGCCACACGTTTCTGACCACCCTGTCGGATTTCGGACAACCGATCGTGGACTTGCACCAGATCGCCGGGGGCTTTGACACCGAACAGCTGGACCGCGGCGGCTATCGCTTCACCATCGACACCGAAACCGGGTTGCTGGCCGCCGAATACCTGATGGAGCTGCTGAAATATTCGCCGCCCGATATTCTGTCGATGTCATGGTACGAGCGTATTCGCCCCTTTGCCGCCGGTAATGTGGCGATGGCATATGGCTATACGCTGCTCGCCCCGTATTTCGAAGGCGACCCCGCGTCGCCCGCCTTCGGGCAGACCGGGTTCCTGCCGCACCCGGCGGGGCCGGGAGCCACGCCGGTGGCGCCGGTGGGCGGTTACGTGATGGGCATACCGGCCAACCTGCCCAGGGACCGCCGGGCCGCCGCAGCCGAAGCGCTGCGCGTGTTCACCTCGCCCGAGGCGCAGAAACTCTATGTCCAGAATGGCAGCCGCACCAACCCGCGCTACTCCGTCGGCGCCGATCCGGAGGTGCGCCGCGCCTCGCCGATATTCGAGGCTGTGGACGCGATGTCGTGGCGGGACGAGTTGCAGTTCTGGCCGCGCCCACCGGTGCCGGAGATCAGCGAGGTGATCCGCATCTGCGGCGAGGAACTGCATGACATGCTGCGCGGGATCGTCCCCCCGCGCGACGCCTTGCGGCGGGCGCAGGAACGCGCGGATGCCACGCTTGACGACAATCGACAAAAATAACACCGAGGAGGAAACCATGGACCCCAATCGCCTGAAAGGTAAGAATATTCTGATCACCGGTGCCGCGCGCGGCATGGGCCAGGCCAACGCCGAGACCTTTGCCGCCCAGGGGGCCAATGTCTGCATCGGTGACCTGGATCAGGACAAGGCGCAAAGCGTTGCCGAGGGGATCAATGCCAAGGGCAACGGCTCGGCGATTGCGGTCCGTATGGATGTCACGAAACGCGCGGACAATGCCGCTGCCGTCGATGCAACCGTCGACAATTTCGGCAGCATCAACGTGGGCGTCTTCAACGCGGGCCTGAACAAACCCCGGTTCTTCATGGATATCGACGAAGACAACTGGGACATGATCATGAACGTCAACACCAAGGCGATGTGGCTGGGTATGCAGGAAACCGCCCGTCGGATGATTGCCCAGGGTCCGATGGAAGGGCATCCCTACAAGCTGATCAATGTCGGCAGCATCGCCTCGCGCAAGCCACTGGTGGATGTAACGGTCTATTGTACCTCCAAATACGGTTGTCTCGCCCTGACCCATTGCGGGGCCGTGGCGCTGGCCGAGCATGGCATCACGGTCAACGGCTATGCGCCGGGCGTCGTTGTCACCCCGCTTTGGGAACAGCTCGACAAGGACCTTGTCGACATCGGTTTCAAGGAGCGGGAAGGGCAGGCCTATGACGACATCGTTCGCGACGCGCTGCAGATCAAGCGGGTGTCCTATCCCGATGACATCGTCGGCACCGCCTCGTTTCTGGCCAGTGACGACAGCGACTACATGACCGGCCAGATGATCCACATCGATGGTGGCTGGTGCATCCAGTGACCCTGCCGGCGCGGTGCTGACCCGCCCGTCAACCAGTTTCACATATCCGGCCGGCAGGTGCCCGCCCCGAACAGGATTTTCACATGTCACGTGCCTTGATGCCGAACCTGCTGACCCCGCAGGACCTTGAACCCAACTGGCAGTGGGAGGGGCGTCTGCCCGCCTGGGGTCATACATCGGTCGATTTCGAACGCCGGATCGACCATGACCGTCTGCGCCGCTACCGGCTGGCGCGCACGCGGCAGGCGCTTCAGGCCTCCGGCGCCGGCACCCTGCTGCTGTTCGACGTGAACAACATCCGCTACGTCTCGTCCACCAAGATCGGCGAATGGGAACGCGACAAGATGTGCCGTTTCTGCCTGCTGACCGGCGATGACGCCCCCTACGTGTGGGATTTCGGCTCTGCCGCGATGCACCACAAGAAGTTTTCCGACTGGCTGGTGCCGGAGCATTGCCGGGCCGGGGTGGTGGGCATGCGCGGCACGATCCCGCCGGAATTCGGCCTGATGCGCAAATATGCCCGGGAAATCGCGGGCCTGATCCGTGACGCGGGGATGGCCGATATGCCCGTGGGTGTGGATTATGCGGAAACCGCGATGTTCCACGCGCTGAAGGAAGAGGGCATCAATGTCGTTGACGGCCAGCAGATCATGCTGGCGGCGCGCGAGATCAAGAACTGGGACGAGATCCAGCTACTGACCCAGGCGGCCAGCATGGTCGATGGCGTCTATCACATGATCTACGAAGAGCTGAAACCGGGCGTGCGCGAAAACGATATTGTCGCGCTCAGCAACAAGATGCTCTACGAGATGGGGTCCGACGATGTCGAGGCGATCAACGCAATCTCCGGCGAGCGCTGCAACCCGCATCCGCATAACTTCACCGACCGGTATTTCCGGCCCGGCGATCAGGCGTTCTTTGACATCCTGCAATCCTATCAGGGCTACCGCACCTGCTATTACCGGACCTTCAACATCGGCCGGGCGACACCTGCGCAAAACGATGCCTATGTGAAGGCGCGCGAATGGATCGATGCCTCCATCGCGATGATCAGACCGGGGGTGAGCACCGACAAGGTGGCCGAGGTCTGGCCCAGGGCGGAGGAATTCGGGTTTCCGGATGAGGATTCGGCCTTTGGGCTGCAGTTTGGGCACGGGCTGGGATTGGCGCTGCACGAGCGGCCCATCATCAGCCGGGCGGTGTCACTGGATCATCCGATGGAGATTCAGACCGGCATGGTTTTCGCGCTGGAGACCTATTGCCCCGCCGCCGACGGCTATTCGGCGGCCCGGATCGAGGAAGAGGTGGTGGTGACCGAGGCCGGCTGCGAGGTGATCAGCCTTTTCCCCGCCGAAGACCTGCCAATCGCCAATCGCTACTGACCTCCCTGAGACTGCCCGGCCTTTCGGGGCCGGGCTCTTTTCCGAAGAGATATGCATATGAGCCCCGCCAAGCAGACCAATTCCGAAGACTACCTGCGCATGTATCGCCAGATGGTGCGCATCCGAACCTTCGAGGACAACGCCAACCAGCTGTACCTGTCGGCCAAGATGCCGGGGCTGACCCATATGTATTCGGGTGAAGAGGCCGTGGCGGTAGGCATCTGCGAAGCCTTGACCGTCACCGACAAGATCACATCGACCCATCGCGGCCATGGCCATTGCGTGGCCAAGGGGGCGGATTTCAAAGAGATGTTCTGCGAACTGCTGGGCAAGGAAGAAGGCTATTGCCGCGGCAAGGGCGGGTCGATGCATATTGCCGATCAGTCGAACGGGAACCTCGGGGCGAATGCGATCGTGGGCGGGTCGATGGGTATTGCCACGGGCGCGGCATTTACCGCCAAACTGCTGGGTACCGAGGATGTCACTGTCTGCTTTTTCGGCGACGGGGCGACCGCGCAGGGGCTGATGTACGAGGTCATGAACATGGCCGCCCTGTGGCGCCTGCCGGTGATTTATGCCTGTGAAAACAACGGCTATTCGGAATACACCCGCACTGACGAGATTGCCGCCGGGTCCATCCTTGCCCGTGCGGAGGCCTTCGGTATCGAAGCGCATCAGGTCGATGGTCAGGACGTGCTGGCGGTCAATGATCTGGCCCAGAAACTGGTGGCCCGCGCCCGCACCGGCGACGGCCCGTTTTTCATCGAGCTCATGACCTACCGCTATCACGGGCACCACGTGGGCGACATCAACCGTGACTACTACCGCTCCAGGGCAGAGGAGAAGGACTGGAAGGAAAACCGCGATCCGATCATCCGGTTCCGGTCGTGGCTGGTGGCGGAAGGCATCGCGTCGGATGACGCGCTGGAGGCGGTGAACGCCGAGATCAGGGCCGAAGCCGCCGACGCCGTGGATTACGCGCTGAACGCAAAATACCCCGATGTGTCGGAGGTCGACATGCACGTCTTTACCGACGTCCGGCACGCGCTGGCCTGAGGAGAGAGAGATGCGGGAAATTACACTGTCGCAGGCCGTGAACGAAGCGCTGGCCGAGGAAATGCGCCGCGACCCGACCACCTTCATCATTGGCGAGGACGTGGCGGAGGCCGGCACGCCGTTCAAGATCCTGTCCGGCCTCGTCGAGGAATTCGGGACCAGCCGCGTGGTCGACACGCCGATTGCGGAGCCGGGGTTCATGGGGCTGGCCGTGGGGGCTGCGATGACCGGCACCCGGCCCATCGTCGACCTGATGTTCGGAGATTTCATTTTTCTGATCATGGATCAGCTGTGCAATCAGGCGGCCAAGACCCACTACATGTCGGGCGGCAAGATGAGCGCGCCGCTGGTCCTGCGCACCAACCTCGGGGCGACACGGCGGTCGGCGGCCCAGCATTCGCAATCGCTGCATGCGCTGGTGGCCCATATCCCCGGTCTGAAGGTTGCGCTGCCCAGTTCGGCCTACGAGGCCAAGGGGCTGCTGAAAACCGCGATCCGGGACGACAACCCGGTGGTGATCTTCGAAGACAAGCTGATGTATCAGGACAAGGCCCCGGTGCCGGAAGAGGAATTCCTGATCCCCTTCGGCGAGGCCAATATCAAACGCGACGGCACGGATGTCACGCTGATCGGGACATCCTCCATGGTGCAGGTCTGTGAAAAGGCCGCTGACCTGCTTGCCGCCGAGGGGATTTCCGCGGAAGTGATCGACCCGCGCACGATCGTGCCGTTGGACGAGGCCACGCTGCTGGCCTCGGCCCGGAAAACCAGCCGCGTGATCGTTGTGGATGAAGGGCACCAGAGCTTTGGTGTCACGGCGGAAATCGCCAGCCGGATCAACGAGAAGGCCTTCTATCATCTGGATGCACCGGCGCTGCGGATGGGCGCGATGGATGTGCCGGTGCCGTTTTCCCCGGCTTTGGAAGATATCACCGTGCCCACGCCCGAAGGCGTTGCCGACACCGCCCGCAAGCTGATGTCCGGGGAGATGATAGATGCCGCATGAGGTGATCATGCCAGTGCTTGGCATGGCGCAGGACTCCGGCCTGCTGGTCACATGGCAGAAAGCGCCGGGTGACGCGGTAACCGCCGAGGATGTGTTGTTCGAGGTTGAGACCGACAAGAGCACGATGGAAGTGCCCGCCGGGGCGGATGGATACATATCGGCGCTGCTGGCAGAGCCGGGAGAGGACGTCCCGACCGGTCAGACCATCGCGATTATTAGCGCAGAAAAACCCCAGGCGCCCACGATGCAGCCTGCCGCAAAGCCGGTGGCGCAGGCCGACACGCCGGTCACAAAGCCCGATGCGCCCGCACCGCGGCCGCCGCAGGCACGGAAGGCCGAGGCCCCAGCGGGCGACGGCCGTGTTCTCGCGTCCCCCAAGGCGCGGCGGCTTGCCCATCAGGCGGGGCTGGACCTCAACCGACTGGTTGCCGCCGGGCATCCGCAACCCTATCGCGCTGTGGATATCGAGGTGCTGAAAGATCTGCCGGTGGCAGGCCGCAATGGCCCGGACATCGCGCCCGGGCTGTTTCAGATCACCGCCAGCGCGCCGCGCGCCGGGACCGATGAATTTCTCGCGTGGATGCTGGAAGACGGTGGGATCAGTATTGCCGCCACTGCGCTCTGGGCCAGCTTTGCCGCCGGTGCGATGCGCCGCGCCGTGCCGGATGCCGGTGATCTGACCGTGATGCTTTCCGATCTGACCGGCGCGACAGGTGCCGTGCTGAACCCCGACAAGACGCGGCTGCTGCATCAGGTCGCAGCGCCGACTGATGCGGCGGACATTGTGTTGAGGGACCTGACGGGCAGTCCGATCACCGGGTTGCGCCTGAGCGCTGACGCGACGCCCGTTCTCAGCATTGCGAGCGACGGCGAGTGGCTGCGCCTGAGCCTTGATTTCACCACTGGCCAACTGGATGACGCCGCCGCAATCGCCCTGATGTCGGGATTTGCAGAGCGCCTCGCCGACCCCTTGCATCACCTGCTTTGAGCGAACTGGATCTCACATGAAACACACCGATCTGTACATCAACGGCCAATGGCGGGCAGGGGCCGCCAACCTGCGTTTCGACGTGATCAACCCTGCGACCGAGAAGGTCATTACCACGGTTGCCTCCGCCGAGATCGCCGATGCCGATGCAGCCCTCGACGCCGCGGAAACGGCGATGGCAGACTGGGTCGCCCGAACGCCGCGTGACCGATCCGAGGTGTTGCGCAGGGCATGGGACCTGATGACCGCCCGTCTGGAGGATTTTGCCGATCTGATCACGCTGGAAAACGGCAAGGCCCGCGCCGATGCGATGGGGGAGGCGCGCTATGCCGCGGAATTCTTCCGCTGGTTCGCCGAGGAAGCGGTGCGCGCGGACGGGATGATCACCCATGCCCCCGGGTCCGGCGCACGGATCGTGGTGCAGCACAAACCGGCGGGGCTGGCGGTGCTGGTGACGCCCTGGAACTATCCCGCCGCCATGGGCACGCGCAAAATCGCACCCGCGCTTGCCGCAGGATGCGCGGTGATCATCAAGCCGGCATCGGAAACGCCCCTGACCATGCTGGCGCTGATGCCGCTGTTGGCGGAGGCGGGTGTGCCGCCGGGGTTGGTCAACGTGTTGCCTTCCCGGCGCACCGGGGCGCTGGTTGATCATATGATGCAGGACCCGCGCGTGCGTGTGATCAGCTTTACCGGCTCCACCGGCGTGGGGCGCAAGCTGTTGAAGGGGGCCGCCGACCAAGTGCTGAAACCGGCGATGGAACTGGGCGGCAACGCGCCCGTCCTGGTGCTGGAAGACGCCGATATGGAGACGGCAATCGACGGTACGATGCTGGCCAAGATGCGCAATCTGGGCGAAGCCTGCACCGCCGCCAACCGCATCTATGTGCATGACGCCATCGCTGAGGAGTTTACCCGCCGCCTGACCGCCGAGATGTCGGCGCTGAAACTTGGCGACGGCAGCGACCCCTCGGTTGATGTGGGCCCGCTGATCAACGCCGATACCTGTGACAAGGTGGCCGGTTTCGTCGCGGATGCTGTCGCGAAAGGGGCAACGCTGGAATGTGGCGGGACCACGCCGGAGGGCACGGGGTTCTTTTACCCGCCCACGGTGCTGTCGAACGTGCCGGAAGACGCGGATTGCGTGACGGATGAAATTTTCGGACCTGTCGCCGCAATTCAGACCTTCACGGACACCGAGGACGCCATTGCCCGGGCCAATAACACCGAATACGGGCTGGTCGCCTATGTTTTCTCGCAGGATTTCAGACGCGCCCTGCAGGTTTGCGAGCGTCTGGAATACGGCATGGTGGGTCTCAACCGCGGTCTGGTCAGCGACCCGGCAGCACCGTTTGGCGGGGTCAAGCAGTCGGGGTTGGGTCGCGAAGGCGGACACGAGGGCATGCTGGAATTCATGGAAACCCAGTACATCTCCGCCAGTTGGTAGGGGGCGGCCGGGGGCCCCGTCTTATTCGCGCATGATCATGACTTCGTCATTTCGTTGATCAGTTTGGCCTGCAGGGAAACCCACCAGATCACCCCGGTGCCGAGCAGCAGCATCCCGAATCCGGCAAAAAACAGACATATGAACAGCATTGGTGACATCAACATCCCCATTCTCCATGCTTGAGCGTTACGATCATTGCGACAGGTGACTTATCCCACCGGCAGGCCGGTTGGTTTTGACGTGTGTCAATCGGGGCGTCAGCGTTGCGATGTGACCGACCGACGGAACAGCATCAGGCTGATGGTGAAGAAGACCGAGCCCAGCCAGATCATGTTGAACAGCGGACGCCAGACGATTTCGAATTCGGCGCCGCGGAAAACCACCGCCTGTGCAAACTCCATGAAGTGCCGGGACGGCAGGAGCCACGTGATCGGCTGAATGTAGTCGGGCTGGCTTTCGATCGGGCCAACACCGCCGGACAGCATCATCATGGGCATGATCGTCAGCAGCATCAACAGCGCAAACTGCGCCATGGTCCGGGCGACGGTGCCGAGCAGGATACCAATCGCCGCGGCGGCGAAAAGGTAGATGGTGACCCCCAGCAGCAAGAGCGGCTTTGAGCCTGCAATCGGCACGTCGAGCAGGTTTTCAACGACGAAGAACATCGACAGCGAAAAGGCGACCAGCACAACCAGCCCGTTCGCCCAGACCTTTGCCATCGCGATCTGAAAGGCGGTGAGTGGCATGATCAGCAGGTGTTCGATGGTGCCGTGTTCACGTTCGCGCAGCAGCGCCGCCCCGGTCAGTACGATGGTCAGGATGGAGAGGTTGTTGAGAATGGCGTTAATCGCGAGAAACCACGAATCCGACCCGTTGGGATTGAACGCCCGCCGCAGGGCCAGCGTAACGGGCGGTGTGTATTCATCGCCGAATTGCTGCGCGAAATGGGCCACTTCACCCTCGATGATCGCCTGCAGGTAGCCCGCCCCCAGCGCGGCCTGCGCCACGGCTGTTGCGTCGATGTTCAGTTGCACGGTGGGGCGCTCCCCCCGGCGGATGTCGCGCTCGAAATCGGGGGGGATGCTCAGGACGAACATGTATTTGTTCTGATCCATGCTGCGATCTATTTCCGCCGCGGCGATCTCCTCGGGGGTCCGGAAGTAGGGCGGGTAGAGCGCTGTCACGATCTGGCGGGAGAGGGCGGAGCGGTCTTCATCCACGATGGCAACGGAGGCGTTGTTCACGTCTTCGGAGCTTCCGGTTGCTTCGCTGTAAATCGAAAAGGTGAAAGACCAGACGAGGAAAATCACCATGACCACATCGCTGAAGAAACTGCGTAGCTCTTTGATCCCCAACCAGAATATATTCATGAGCTGCCGCATCCGTCAGACCTCCTGCTTTTTCAGAAGCATCGCGGAGATCACCGTGAAGAGCGGCGCATAGATCAGCAGATACGCGAGATCCCGCAGGGTGTCGCCGGGGCCAAGGCCCTTGGTGAAGGCGCCGACGCTCAGATGCACGAAATAGCTGGTCGGCCACAGGGTGCCCACCAGCCACGCGCCCCCCTCCAGCGTCGAGATGGGCTGCAGCATGCCGGAAAACTGGATGGTCGGCAGCAGCGACAGGATGGCGGTCGCGAATACCGCTGCGACCTGTGTGCGGGTAAAGGTCGATACCAGCAGGCCAAAGCCCGTCGCCGCGGTCACGTAGAGCAGCGCGCCAAGCGTCAGCGCCAGGATGCTGCCTTTCAGAGGCACATCCAGAACCACGACCACCAGCACCGACATGGCTACGAAATTCACCAGACCGATCATCACGTAGGGCAACTGCTTGCCCACCAGAAATTCCAGCCGGCTGGTGGGTGTGACGTAGAAGTTGGTGATCGTGCCGATCTCCTTTTCCCGCACAACGCTGACGGCCATCAGAATGGCGGGGAAGAGCATGAGCAACATGGCGGGTACGGAGGGGCCCACGGCATAGATACTCTCGAACGACGGATTGTAGCGATAGCGTGTTTCGACGGTGACCAGTTCGAAGTCAGACATGTCCAGACCGCTGTTTTTCAGGTGCCGGTCGAGATATTCCATGTGCCCGCCGGTCACGTAGCCTTCGATCGTGCCGGCGCGCTGCGGATCGGCGCCGTCGATCCAGGCGGAAACTTCCGGCGTCGACGATCCCTTGACGTCTTCCCCGAAGCCACGGGGAATTTCCAGCGCAACCGTGATGTCATTGGATTTCAGCCGGGTCTCGAATTCGGTCGGGCTGTGCAACTCCGGCTGTTCAATGAAATAGCGCGAGCCCGAGAAATGTGTCAGATACGCGCGGCTTTCCGGGGTCTGATCCAGATCCAGTGCGGCGAAGGTCACGTCCTCCACGTCGTGGGAGATGCCGAATGCAATGATCAGCAGCAGAAAGATGCTGCCGAGGAAGGCGAATGCAAGGCGGACCGGATCGCGCAGGACTTCGAGCACCTCGCGCGTGCTGAAGGCAAAGGTGCGCTCGAACGCGGCCAGAACGCGGCCCGGTCGCTCTGGCGATGCGGCGGGGACGGCGGCGGTTGCGTCTTTCAGGGCTTGTTGCGCGCGGGCGCGGCTATCGCCGAGAGTGCCGATGTCATCCTCGATATAACTGATGAAGGCGGCTTCGAGATCGGGGGCGTTTTTCTGGCGCACGAGATCCTCCGGCGTGCCCCGAACAAGGACACGGCCCTCGTGCATCAGTGAAATGCGGTCACATCGCATGGCTTCGGACATGAAGTGGGTGGAAATGAAGATCGTGACCTGATCGCGGCGCGAGATCTCGACGAGAAGCTCCCAGAAGCTGTCGCGCGCCACCGGATCGACACCGGATGTCGGCTCGTCCAGGATCAGCATTTCGGGTTCATGAATGATCGCCACCGCCAGGGACAGCCGCTGGCGGATGCCCAGCGGCAGCGCTGCGGCATGCGTATCGCGGTAGGGATCAAGACCGAAGCGGGCACACAGCTCGGTGATCCGGGCGCTGGTCTTTTCCGCCGTCAGGTGGAACAGGCGGCCGTGCAGCCGCAGGTTCTGCACCACCGTCAATTCCCCGAAGAGCGAAAAGGACTGTGTCATGTAGCCCACGCGGCGGCGCATGTCCGTGCCTTTCGTGTCGACGGGTTTGCCAAACAGGAATGCCTGGCCCTCGGAGGCGGGCAACAGGCCGGTGAGCATTTTCATCGTGGTGGTCTTGCCGCAGCCATTGGAGCCCAGAAAGCCGAAAATCTCGCCCACGCGGATGCGGAAACTGACATTGTCCACCGCAGTAAAATCCCCGAAGCGCCGGGTCAGGCCCTCTGCCACGATCGCGGGCTGCGTATCGACATGATCCAGCGGTGGAATTGCCAGCCGGCTGTGCCCGTCGGTCGCGGTTTGCGGCAGGAGTTTCACAAAGGCGGCTTCGATCGTGTCGGTGCCGGTCTGGGCCTTCAGCCCCTCGGGCGTATCAACGGCCAGAATGCGGCCTGCATCCATGGCTATCAGCTGATCAAAGCGTTCCGCTTCATCCATATAGGCGGTGGAGACGATGACGCTCATTTTCGGATGGCTTGCCTTGATCGCGTCCACCAACTCCCACAGCTGGCGCCGTGACAGCGGGTCGACACCGGTTGTCGGCTCGTCCAGGATCATCAGATCGGGGTCATGGATCAGCGCGCAGCACAGGCCCAGTTTTTGTTTCATGCCGCCCGACAATTTGCCAACCGGGCGCGTCAGATAGGGGTTCAGCCCGGTTGCTTCGGTCAACTGTTCGATGCGGGACGCGCGGCGCTCGGGCCCAAGGCCAAAAAGCTTGCCGAAAAAGTCGAGGTTTTCGTGGATGCTGAGTGTCTCGTAGAGGTTCTTGCCCAACCCCTGAGGCATGTAGGCGATCCTGCGGCTGACCGCCCTGCAATGGGCGCTTGAGGCCATGTCGCCGCCAAGTACCCGCAAACTGCCTTTCTGCATCCTGCGGGCGCCGGCAATCAGGCTCAGCAATGTGGATTTGCCAACCCCGTCCGGTCCGACCAGCCCGACCATCCGGCCTTCGGGGATGTCCAGTGTAACCCCGTCCAGCGGTGTTGCGGTTTTATAGACATGGCGCAGGTCACGGATCTGCGCCGCCATCCGATGTTCCGATACCTGTGCATCATCCGGCATCAGGCGTCTCGTTCATCACCGACGCGTCGAGGTCCAGTTCCTGCAGGAAAGACGACCAGTCCGGCTCCGGCGCGCCGTCCAGATGCACGTAGGCGACACCGCGCAGGCCGGTTTTCACGCGTTCGATATTCTGTCGGACGAGTTCGGGCATGACCCGCACTTTGACCCGGAACACCAGCTTGTCGCGTTCTGTCGAGGTCTCCACCTGTTTGGGCGTGAATTGCGATTCCGGCGACACGAAGCTGACCGTTGCCGGGATCGCGACATCAAGGATATCGAGTTTGATCCGGGCCTCGCTGCCCACATTGACCAGATGCGCCTGCGCTGCCGGCAGGAAAATCTCCATGTAGATGTCATCCTGATCGATGACGGTCAGCACCTTGCCGCCCGTGCCCAGTACCTCGCCCGGTTCGGCCAGCCGGTACAGCACGCGCCCCATCACGGGCGAAATCAGCACCCCATCCCGAATCTGTGTGCTGATTTCCTCTGCGGTGGCTGTCGCCGCGTCCACGCCGCGCTCAAGCGAGGTCTGCTTGGCGACGGCGGACGCCAGTGTCGAGATCGCCACATCCCGCGCGGTGCGCCGGATGTCGTAGCTTTCCTGCGTTGTGTGGCCGCGCTCCAGCAGGCTGGCGGCGCGGTTCAGTTCCTGCTCGGCCAGAGACAGCTGCGCCTTGCTCATCTTGACCTCCGCTTCTGCGGCGGCAACCTGACTTTCGGCACTGGCAATCTCGGCCTTGGCGCGGTGCAATTGCGCCTGAAGCTGGGAGATCTCGACATTTGCAACGATCTGGCCGGGTTCGACAAAATCGCCCTCATGCACAAGAACATCCGCGACCCGACCGGCGTATTTGGTCGAGATGTCAACCTGAACGGCCTCAATACGCCCGTTGCCCTGCACGATGCCTTCGGGGAGGCTTCCACGGTTCTGGGTGTTCCAGTAAAAATAGATCGCGACGCTTGCGAGAATGACGACACCGATCGCGATGATCCTTTTGGTTATCACACGCCTGTACCTCTTGATGACATATGGACCTCTATATCAGCCCGCAGGCGACCGATATCATATGAGGCAGGGGCAGAGCTTGATGCACATCAAGGCCCCCGCCGCAAAACTGCCGATCATGGCAAAAACCACCTCTGGCGTGATTTTCGCCGCTTATGCCGCCGTTTGTGCTGCGCAAGGACATCAGCAAAGGCAATGACAGCCCGTGGATCGAAGCTTGACCGGTTGAAACGCCGGAGTTCAGAGATTGCAACGCGGTCCACTTTATACCTGCGCCCCAAGGTGCGCAGCGTGATCGGCATTCTTCTGATCATCGGGGGCATTCTGGGCTTCCTCCCGATTCTGGGGTTCTGGATGATCCCCCTTGGCGTTTCGCTGATCGTGGCCGACATCAGGTATTTCAGGCGGGCAGGGAAGCCGCGTTCCGAGACGCCGTCACACCCGGGTGACCGCAGCTGAAGTCGTCGGTCTCTGGGCATCGGGGCAAACAGGGGGCGCAGTTGTCGCGCGCGATCGTCCGGCCCGGCGTCTGCAGGTCGTAACAGCGTCACGTCCAGCGGCTTAATGCGCCAACAGCACCGGCAGGTCGGTCTGCTCCATCAGTGTCCGGGTTGTGCCGCCAAAAACAGCCTGAACCATGCGCGTATGGCCATAGGCCCCCATCACGAGGAGGTCCGCACCCCCCTCTTTTGCGCGGTCCTGAAGACACTGGGCGATTTCGCGCCCGCCACTTGGATACTGGGTGACCGTCACGGTGCAGCCCCGGTGGCTGAGCCATGCTGCGACATCCGTGCCCGGATCTGCCCCTTCTTTGTCTGCCGTTATGACCGGGTCGAAACAGCCGATCACAACCTCTTGCGCGGCCAGAAGGTAGGGCAGCGCCGCGTGCACCGCCTTTGCCGCCGCATCGCTGCTGTTCCAGGCGACAAAGACCCTGGAGACCGGCCGGTAAGGGGCCGCGTTCAGCATCAACCCTATCGGGGAGCGAAACAGCACGCCATGCGCAGCTTCGCGCATGATGTCGGGCGCGTCATGCAGATGCGGGGCGATATGGGCGATATCGCAAACGCGTGCCCGCGTTCCGACCAGATGCTTGATGTCGGTGGTTGCGCAAAGATGCCCGATCACGTCGCCGGCAGGACCGCTGCGCGCGAGAAGCGCCTCGACCTCGTTGACCCGGTGGTTCAGCGCCTGCTGTTCCTTTTCCACGATTTTTACCCAGTTCGGCGGGATATTCATCGCACCGTAGGGCGGCACACCGTAAGCGTAGGTGGGCAAGGGCGGGGCCGGTCCGAGCAGCAGACAGCTCAATCGCGCCTGTTTTTCCGCCGCGGCGTCGGCCACCTCTGATATCACGTTGTCGGGCGTATCCTGATTGATGACGAATAGCGTTGTTGTTCTGTCCATATCGAATCTCCGGTTCTTGCCTTCCTTGCGAAGATGCACAGGCGCGGCACCGGCCATCATGACGCATCGGCTCATTATTGAACTGATGTGGATCAAACCCGGGTGTCAAATGACGCCAATTCGCACCCGAAAGGCCGATGAGCCGGAAGGGCCGCCCCGGTGGCCGTGGCCGTACCTCTCATCCGACCCGCGGCACAGAACCTTGCCGTCCGGGCACCCGGGTCACCACGGTGATCATCTCAGCGCGAAGGCCAGAAGGACGCAGACAACCAAGATGCTGGTGATGATCACCGCCCATCGGACGCGCTCTTCCTCTGTACGCTGTCGAAACCATCTAATCATACTGGAACCGTTCCGACAGGATGCGATCCGGCGCAACGCCATGCTCCATCAAAGCTTCCTCCACGCTGGTCATCATCGCTGTTGGCCCGCATAAAACGAAAAGCCAGCTGCCGAACTGCCCCTTGTCAAAGGTGCGGGTGATCAGACCGGCGTCAATAAGGCCGCTTGGTCCGAACCAGTAGTCCGGCGGCTCCTGCAGTACGTAGACGACCTGGGTGTTCTCACTCTTGGCCAGCCGGTCGATTTCATCCTGGAACACGATCTGCTCTTCTGCGCGGTTGCCGTAGACCAGTACCCTTTGCCGGGCGTCCTGTGCCAGATGCAGGTCCCGCAGGATGCCGATCAGGGGTGCGATCCCCACGCCACCCGCAATCAGGGCGATGCCGGGTTCGTCGCGACCATCGACCGTCAGTGTGCCGTGGGGTCCGTCGATATAGGCTTTCTCGCCGATCTCGATCTGGTCAAGGGTCGATGTGAAATCTCCCAGTTCCTTGATGACAAAGCTCATGTCCGGCCCCGCGCTGGGGGCGGAGCTGATCGAAAACGGATTCTCGCGCAGGGAAAAGGGGCTGTGGCCGATGTTGAGCCAGACAAATTGACCGGCCTTGTAAGGCGTGCCGGCATGGCCGTCCGGGGTGATCGTCACCCCCCATTGCCGGGGCGTGAGTCGCGCCACCGAGGACACGCGCCAGCGATGTGCCGCCTGATAGGCGGGTTTCAGAACATAGACGGCAAGCAGCGAGAATGCAGCGATGGCGGTCATCGTGCCCCACATCCAGATCATCATCGGGTCAGCGCTGTAGCGCCCGGCACTCAGCGCGTGGTGCAGCAGCAGACCGGCGATCAGCAAAGCGCCAAGCCCGTGGATCAGCCGCCATGTCTCGTACCTGTAGTCCAGATCATCGTGTTTCATTGACAACAGGACAAAAGCCGGCAGCAGCACAAAGGCCAGTATCCCGGACAACAGGCTGACAAAATCGCTCGTAAGGGTGAGTTGGCGGGTCGGATCCCACGGTCTGGACGGACCGGGCAGCCATTGGTACAAAAACGGATGCACCAATGCGAAAGCCAGCGCCGTTCGGGCGACCAGCTGGTGAAAGCGGATGGTGATATCAAGGCCCAGACCGGACGAGACCGAGCGGAACCGGCCCGACAGCACGAATTCCACCAGGATCATTGCAAATGCCAGCAGACCGAGGCCGGAGGCAAGATCGTTGCGAAACGATCGGGCGGGCATACCGCTTGCCCATGACAGCAAGACCGGCAGGCAGACCACAAAAAGGTAGAGGGGTATCAGGACATAGGCGCGCATGAATGTCGATTACCGACCTGTACCGTGAATGTGAATGGGGCGTGGCGTCTGCCCTGACCGGCGCGGGTGCCTGCGGGTCTTTTCCAGCGCCGTGTTGCTGAGGATGTCCGGGGCAGTTTGCAAGGTGATGAAAACCATTCACGCGCTCCATGGGGGTTGGCCTGATGCCAAGTATAGCGCCCTTTATTCCGCGATGATTGCGTTGGATCAATCGCTTAACGTCTCAACCCTGCCACAGCTGCCCCGCCCGCCACGCGGATACCGGGCATCGCTACTCCGCGGCCCTGATGAGCCTGTGCATTGCGTCGCGCAACAGGTCAGCGGCAGCGCGCTGCGTCTCGGCGATGGCGAAGAGGTTTGCGGCAAGCCCCCTGGAACTGTCGGGTGGGGACAGGATCACGATGCCCGTGGTCTGCCGATCAACCCTGAGCAACAGGTCCTGCAGCAAAAGCAGTTGGTCCCGGGTTGTCATGTGCCGGTCGGGCATCACTTCCTGTGCGATGGAAATGGCGCGGCGCGTTCGGCTGTCTCCCAGCTGGCGTGCCACGGTCATGGGGATGGAAACGCCGCCCCACCGCGCGTTGCATTCGATCCAGTGAATCGTGGGGGCCGCCCTCGGGGACCGGCAAATGACCGCGTCGAGGCTGCATCTGCCGTAATATCCCAATTGCTGGAAAACGGCGGCAAGGCGCCTGGCGTCCAGGCGCAGGCGGTTTTGAAGCCCGCGCCCCAAGGTCGATTGGGAGGCGCCGACAAAGGTGGCCGCGCCGGTCTGCACATGCTGTTCGAAAACGCCCTCGACCTGCGGGGGCCCCGCCGCCGCATGAGGCAGCCAAAGCTGGACCGACGGGCTGCTTTCGACGCCTTCATCCCAGACGCCGACCAGAACCGGGTAGCGGTCGTGCCAGCCGAGGGCATAGAGGCGCTCCAGCAGGAACGTCCTGAGGTCGGCGAGGGGCATGCCGCGCACCACCGTACTATCGAGCCGCAGATTACCGGCGGAGCCGGCGCTGTCGGGCACTTTTACGATGACATGGTCGGCGGTCTTGCCGATCCGCTGAACGAGTCCCGCTGTCGCAGCCGGCCCATAGGCAGAAAGGGTGGGCGGCGTGGCGTTTTCGCCCAGCACGCGCCGTGCCACCTGCGCAAACCAAAGCTTGTCGTTCGCCCGCCTTGTGATCTGCGGCGACGGACCGCAGACGTGGATGACGCGGCCGCAGCGCTCGCCGATGCGCTGCGCCAGCCGCCATATATGGCCGGTTGTTATATAAGACTTGATGGTCAGCCCCTTTGCCTGATCGGCAAGTGCGGCGAAGGTGTCGACCCATGCCTGTGATGTCCATGCCTGCTTGGTCAGCGGCACATGGCTGCGCGGGTCGCCTTCGTGGAACGTCACGTTTGCAAGACCCAGGGACGTGCTCAGATAGTCTTCGAAATCCGGGTCACGACGGCGCAGCAGCACGTGATCCCCGCGCCGGGCAAGCAAGGCCATCCGATGCTCCAGCCGCGACCCGTTGTCCGCCGACAAAAGCGCAATCTCCGACGAATCTCCGATCAGAAGCGATGGCCCGTCGCCGGTGCCCTGTCTGACACAGGGCCCAAAATCCAGCGCGGACAGGAACGCAGGCTCATCGCGCACAAGCGCTTTGGCGATGTCCTCCCCCGCATGCTCAACAGTTGGTGAAAAATTGGGCATAGCGTCGACTATAACACGCAACCGGACTCAGTTTTGATCAAGATCAGTCCGCGCCCGCAGGACCTGCTAATTTCTGCGGTGAAGCGAGAGGACCCGACCCATGTGCCGACTGTATGCAATGCACGCCAATGAACCGACCAAGGTCGAATGCGGTCTCGTCAAAGCGCAAAACGCGCTGATGGCGCAAAGCAAGGGCGACATGCAGGGCTACGCCCATGGCCACGGCTGGGGCGTTGCCGACTATCCCGACGGTGTGCCGATGATCGAAAAGCAGGTGTGGGCTGCGTTTCATGGCGAACATTTCACCCGCAAAGCGGCGCGGGTCTATGCAAAAACGGTGGTGGCCCATGTGCGGCGCGCGACCGTGGGGGGAACGAGCATTGAAAACACCCACCCCTTTCATCATGGCCGCTGGATTTTCGCGCATAATGGGACGATCCCCAATTTCGATCGGGTGAGGTTCAGGCTGCTGGAACACATGGACCCGCTTCACCGCACCGAGATCAGCGGCACAACCGACAGCGAGCATATATTCCGCTACCTGCTCAGCCTGTTTCTGCAGCATCCCGAACGTGGCTTGCTGGCGACAGTGCGGGCCGGTCTGGCGCAGATTGTGGCGTGGTCGGCAGAGATCGACCGCGACGCGCGGGTGGGTCTGAACATCGTACTGACAGATGGCACGCATATGGTCGGGTCGCGGCTGAACCGGTCGCTCTACTACCTGCCGCGCGATCACATTTTCGACTGCCCGATCTGCGGCCAGCCCCATGTGCATCACGACCCAAAAACCGCCTATCAGGCAATCGAGATCGCGTCGGAGCCGGTCACCTTTGGTGAAGACTGGTACGAGGTGCCCAATGAGACGGTGTTTCGTGTGGGCGAGGATTACCGTCTGGACATGGCGCCGATGTTGCGCCCCGGCTGATCATTGGCCGGACTTGCCCGCCAGATAGAGGACAAGCGCGTTGAAGCTCTGCATCCTGGGGTAGTCGGCATCCGGCATCTCGATCTCCAACCTTTTCGACAACGCGGTGACGAGGGTCAGGAAGTCCATTGAATCGATGTCGAATTCCTCCCGCAGGTCCGCATCCGCGTCGATCTGTGCGACGTCGATATCGGGGGCGATCCTGTGCAATTCCTCGCGCAGGGCGGTTTCCGCATCCGCATGGGTCATAGTGTCCCGGGCTCCTGCAAAAATCCGTCGATCGATCTGAGAAACGAGGCCCCCCGCCGGCCATCGCTGACCCTGTGATCCGCGGCGAGCGTCAGGGTTGCCGCCAGACGGGGCGTGACCTTGCCGTCGCGGACCCACGGGCGCAGCCGGGGCGTTCCGATCCCGACAATCGCGACCTGCGGCGGATAGATGACACCATGCAGCTGATCGACGCCGCGCTCGCCAAGGCTGGAGAGCGTGATCGTCGCATCGGACAGTTCGCGCGCCCGAAACCGGCCTGCCCGGACGCGGGTAACAAGGTCGCGCAGGGCCTGCATCAGCGCATCGAGATCCACGGTGCCGGCGTCCAGAAGCGCGGGGGCAATCAGGCCCCCGCCGCGCAGGGTGATGGCGAAACCGAGGTTGACGACATCGCTGGGCTCAAAATGACCATCGGTGAAGTAGCCGTTGAATTCCGGATATTTGACAAGAGCCTCTGCAACCGCGCGGGCATAGACCGCGCCCGGCAGGATACGGGTATCGGGCGGGCGGGCAGCATTGGCTGCGGTCACGAAAGCATCCACCGCGGTCAGATCCACCTCATGCGAAAGATAGTAATGCGGTATCTCCCGTTTGGAGCGCGACATCGCGGCGGCAATCGCGCCGCGCATGCCCGGGTCGGGTGCCGATGGCGGATCCGGCGCGGCTGCCTCGATCCGGGCGCGGGAGATGACCCCGGAAGAGGTCACGTCGAGCCGCGACAGATCAACCCCGCGTTCCGCCGCAAGGCGTCGTGCGGCTGGCGTGATGCGACGGCGTTGGCTGTCGGGTGGTGGGATTTCCACGTCCGGGGTCTGCGGGATCTCCGGCGTGGGGCCGGTTGGCACCGGGTCTGTCAGCGGCACCTCTTCGGGTGCCGGGGGGTCCGCGACCGGATCGACGGGCTGCGGTGCCTCGCGCGGGGTTGGTTCCGGCGGCTTGGGTTTGGGCAGGTCCGGCGGGGCGGGGTCGCCTGCGCCGCGAATCGTGGCAAGGGGTGTGCCGACCGGGACTTTCTCGCCGGTTTTGACCAGCCAGTCTGCAAGAATGCCGTCCTCGAACACCTCGATCTCGATGACACCCTTTTGCGTTTCAACCGCCCCGATGACGTCACCGCGTCGCACGGTGTCACCGGGAGCTACCAATTTTTCTACCAAGGTTCCGGCCTCCATATCAGCGCCCAGAGAGGGCATCAGAAAACAGCTCACGGGGTGGCCTCCATCAGCTTGCGCGCTGCCGCGACGATCTTGTCCGTCTGCGGAATCGCGGCTTGTTCAAGGTGGTGCGCATAGGGGATCGGCACTTCCGCGCTGCAGACCCGCGCCAGCGGCGCGTCCAGATCGAAGAACGAGTCTTCGGCCAGCCGCATCCCGATCTCCGCCGCCAGACTGCCGCTTTTCCATCCCTCGTCGACCACCAGCGCGCGGTGGGTTTTGGCGACGGATGCAACAATCGGGTCCATATCCAGGGGCCGCAGGGAGCGCAGGTCGATCACCTCCGCCGAAATGCCGTCTCTGGCGAGCGCTTGGGCAGCGTCCAGCGTCTTGAAGAGCGACCCCCCGTAGGTGATCAGGGTGATATCGGTCCCCTGCGCGCGCACAACAGCCCGGTCGATGTCCACGGCACCGGCGTTTTCCGCCAAGGCGCCTTCGCGGTTGTAAAGCATCACGTTCTCGAAAATCAGCACCGGGTCGGGATCCTGCAACGCGGTCCAGAGCATGCCGCGCGCGTCCTCCAGCGTGGCAGGCGCCAGCACCCGCAGCCCGGGGATATGTGCATACCAGCCTTCCAGACTATGCGAATGCTGTGCCGCGAGTTGCTTGCCCGCGCCGGTGGCCATGCGGATCACAAGCGGCACGCCGAACTGGTTGTTGGACATGTGCCGCAGCGTGGCCGCGGTGTTAAGGATCTGGTCCAGTGCCAGCAGGGAAAAGTTGACCGTCATCAGTTCCACGATGGGGCGCATGTCAGCTATCGCCGCCCCGATCCCCGCACCGGTAAACCCGGATTCAGACAGGGGCGTATCGCGCACCCGGTCCGGGCCGAATTTGTCCAGCAGGCCCTTGCTGACTGCGTAGCACCCGCCGTAGCGGCCCACGTCCTCGCCCATCAGGAACACCCGGTCGTCGCGGGTCATCGCGTCGGTGATCGCGGCCTTTACAGCCTCGCGGTAGGTTGTCGTCACGATCTTGCCGGGCGGTTCCGGAACCGGCGGCGCGGGGCGTTCGGGTGCCATGACAAAGCGCGTCAGATCAGACACCGGCTCGTCGCTGCCACGATCCGCATAGGCGACGGCCTCGGCGATTTCCGCGTCGACCTCGGCGGTGATGTTGGCTACCTCGGGCTCATGCAGCAGGCCGGACTGGGCGAGCCAGGTGCCGAACCGCACGATGGGGCCTTTTTCGCGCCACTCGGCAATTTCCTCTTTGGACCTGTAAAGCTGTGCATCGAACATGGAGTGAGCGCGGAACCGGTAGGTTTTGCATTCGAGAAACTGCGGCCTGCCGGTGTCCGCAATGGCCTTTAACGCCTGACGCGCGGCAACTTCGACGGCAACCACATCCATGCCGTCAACGGTCTGAGCGTCAATGCCATAGCTTCGCACCTTGGCGCCGATGTCGGTTTGCGCTTCTGTCAGATCCAGCGCCGACCCCATCGCGTAGCCGTTGTTTTCGCAAATAAAAAGAACCGGAAGACGCCATAGCGCGGCAAGGTTCAGGCTTTCGTGAAATTCACCTTCGGCCACGGCTCCCTCGCCGAAAAAACACGCCGTGACCGCACCGCCGGAGGCCATCCGGTCGGCAAGCCCGAGACCAACAGCCAGAGGCAAGCCGCCACCGACGATTGCGTTGCCACCATAGAAATTGTGATCCCGGCTGAAAAGATGCATCGACCCGCCACGCCCGCCGGCGCAGCCCTGAGCCTTGCCGTACATCTCCGCAAGAATTGCGCCCATCGGCACGCCACGGGCCAGGGCATGCCCATGCTCACGGTAGGTGGCGACAATGCGATCCTTTGCGCCCAGCAGGGGAATGATGCCCGCAGCAATCGCTTCCTCGCCGTCGTAAAGATGCAGAAACCCGCGGATTTTCTGCAGGGTGTACAGCTCCGCGCATGTGTCCTCGAACCGGCGGATGCGGATCATTTCCTTTAACAGGCTGCGCACATGGGCGTGGTCCAGATGCGGTTTGTCTAATGTGTCGGTCATGCCTCGTCACTTTCGAGTGTTGAAATGTCTCCCTCCGGCAGACCCAGTTCGCGCGCCTTCAGCAGGCGGCGCATGATCTTGCCGCTGCGGGTCTTGGGCAGGTTCTGGCGAAAAAGAATCTCCTTGGGGGCGACAGCGGGTCCAAGGTGCTTGCGCGCATGGCCGAGCATTTCCAGACGCAGGTCTTCGCTGGGTGTATGCCCGGGTTTCAGGGCCACGTAGGCCTTGACGATTTCGCCCGCGGTCTCGTCCGGAACGCCAATGACACCGACCTCGGCCACGGCAGGATGCGACATCAACGCGCTTTCAACCTCGAAGGGGCCAATCAGGTGGCCCGCGCTCTTGATCAGGTCCTTGCTGCGCCCCACGAACCAGAAGTACCCCTCTGCGTCACGCATCGCCAGATCACCGCTGAGGTACCAGCCGTCGCGGAAGCATTTGCGGTAGCGCGCTGCTTCGTGCAGGTAGCCGCGCATCATCGATGGCCAGCCGGGGCGCAGTGCCAGCTCCCCCATCGCCATCGGGTCCGTCAGCTCGCGGACACTGCCGTCTCTTATCTCGAGAATGCCCGCCTCGATCCCCGGCATCGGCCGACCCATGGAGCCGGGCCGGACGTCCATCGACGCAAAATTAGCGATCATGATGCCGCCGGTTTCCGTCTGCCACCAGTTGTCGTGAAACGGCATGCCGAAGGTGTCATTGCCCCAGATCACCGCCTCGGGATTGAGCGGCTCGCCGACGCTGGCCATGAACCGCAGCGCAGGGAAGGCCTGGGCCTGTGCGGCACCGGCCCCTGCCTTCATCAGCATGCGAATGGCGGTGGGTGCCGTGTACCAGACATTGACGGCTTCGCCTGCGAGGGTCTCATACCAGCGCGTCACATCGAATTCCGCCTCATCGACGATCATCGTCACCCGGTTGGTCAGCGGGGCGATGATGCCGTAGGAGGTGCCCGTCACCCAGCCCGGGTCGGCTGTGCACCAGTAGACGTCACCGGGTTTCAGGTCGAGCGCGTATTGCCCGGTCACGTGATGCGCGACCACGGCCTCGTGCACGTGAACAACGCCTTTTGGCGTACCGGTTGTCCCGGAAGTGAAATGCAGCAGCGCCGGGTCTTCGGCGGCCATCGGCACGGTGTCGAAATCTTCCGCCGCCTGCGCCATCAGGGATGGGAGTGTCTCGGTGCCGGGGTCTTGGCCATCCGTCAGGAAAACCGTCTGCAGATCGGGCAGGTCTGCGCGCAGCGATTTCAGCTTGCGCTTGTAAAGCCTGCCGGATGTGACGACGGCATGTGCCCCGCCGATCTCCATCCGCGAGCGGATCGGTTCCGGGCCGAATGCCGAGAACAGGGGACAGAAGACCGCACCGGTCTTGAGGGTGCCAAGTGCCGCGATGTAAAGCTCCGGCACGCGGCCGAGCAGGGCAAAGACCTTGTCGCCGCGCCCGATCCCCTTGCCCTTGAGGACATTTGCAAAGCGGTTCGTCTGTCGGCTGAGGTCCTGATACGTGAAATCCTGTCGCTGACCGGACTTCGATATCCATCGCAGGGCGACCTGTGCGCCGTGCCCTGAGCGCGCATGCCGATCAATGGCCTCATGTGCGATGTTCAGCCGACCGCCCGGGAACCCGTCGATCTGTTTTCTCGCAGCGTCCCACGAGAATTCGGCCCGCGCACGCGCGTAGTCGGCCATATTGGCGCGGCGCGCGATTTCGGGGTTTTTCTCAATCGGGTCGTATGCCATGCGAACAGCCTCCATCCGCCGGTGCTGAGGCAGGTTACCAAGGGCAAATTCGGACCGACTGACCAAGATCAATCTGCACGCGATGATGCCGGTCGGCGGGTTGGCCGTGGCTGGGATGTTCTGCGTGCTTGGGACGGTTTTTTGCAATGCGCCGCCGGGTCTGGCGATCAGAGGCCAAAGGGGTATGTTTCACTCCCGCCTTTCGCGGCAATCGTGGGCAGTGGGGTGACCGCATGGGTGTGGTCGAACCAGACGAATGCGTCGTATTGATGAGGCAGGATTGCAGTGCTGTAGTGGCTCGTTCTCTCCGTCTCGGGCCGGTAGATCACGCCGATGTAGCGCGCCAGTCTGGGCGCGCTCAGAACACCGCGCAGATCGTCGTTCTCCTTGGCCCTGAAATCGAACAGGAACCGCTCGATATCCACCGCCCGGCAAAGACCCTCGTAGCTGTCGGCACGGGGCGGCCGGATCGTCTTGATCTCCATCGGCGCGTCCCATTCGGAGGCAGCAGCAACGGTGCCAGACGCCGTGCCGAACCCGACGAGAGCGGCCTCTTCGCCAAATGCCTCGCGTGCCAGCTGGCCGATGTTCAGCTCTCCGTGTTTGCGGCCCATATCGGTAAACCGGGCATCCCCGATATGAGAATTATGAGCCCAGACAACGACTTTCCTGTCTTGCCCCGCATGATCCATGATCTGGTGCAGCGTCTCGAACATGTGCTGATCGCGCAGGTTCCAGGAGACATGCGAGCCGAAATACATTGTCCGGTAATAGCGTTCCGCGTTGACCACGAGCCGCGCATTCTGAGCGGCGTCAAAAAACTGATCACCATCGTGCCGGGCATAGGCCAGTTGCTGTTCGAGCAGATCGACCAAGGTGCTGGTGACCGGGTTCTCGCAGATGGCAAAGCCATGCGCCAGTGCCGCGCGCCCGTAGGCGGCAGGTTCACGTGACCACGGTGACAGGCAGGCATAGCGGGCACGCGCAACCTGTGCCGCCGATGTGTCGACCCGGTCGAGATACGCCAGCACCGCAGAAATGGACGCGTTCATGTTGTAAAGGTCGAGACCGTGAAAACTGACGCGATCATCCGGGTACCGCGTGCTGTTATGATCTCGCAGGTAGGTGACGAAGGCCTCGACATCCGTGTTGCGCCACATCCACGTCGGGAACCGGGCGAAGGCGGCTTTGGACATCGGGCGGTGCGGGCTGCGCCGCACGTGCCGGTCGATGGCCGCAGCGTCGGGCCAGTCTGCTTCCACGGCAACAATGGAAAATCCGTGTGCTTCGATTAGCCGTCGGGTGATCGCGGCGCGGGCGCGATAGAACTCTGACGTGCCATGCGAGGCCTCCCCCAGAAGCACAACGCGGTGCGTCCCGAAACGATCGAAACACGCGCCAAAAGAAGGGTCGTTGATGTCCGGAAGCGGTTCTGCCGCGCGCCGCAGGACAGCGAGATCCCCGTCCGGCGTCGGGCTTGCAGCTGCGCGGGGTGGATCGGCGGGGTGCCTGAGGTATTGTGTCATCCATGTCGCAGCATGTTCGACCACCCTGTCCAGCGTTCCGGGTTCTTCGAACAGGTGGCCCGCGCGCGGCACGATCTGCAGTTTTTTCGTACATCTCATGGCCGCCAGCGCCTGTTCATTCAGCGTGATGACGTCATGATCCCGGCTTCCCACGACCAGCAGTGTCGGCGCGTTGACCCGTGGCAAGGCCGGGCCCGCCAGATCGGGGCGTTCGCCGCGTGATACCACGCAGGCCACGCGGTCCTTCAGGTCGGCGGCTGCGACCAGCGCGGCACCCGCGCCCGTGTCGGCACCAAAGATGGCGAGCGGCAGGTCGGCGAGATCGGGTTCGGATACCGCCCACATCGAAGCGCCGACGAGGCGTTCGGCAAGCAGGGCGATGTCGGACAGGTTTCTGCGAACCTGCGCTTCATCCGGTGTCAGCAGATTGAAAAGAAGTGTCGCACAACCCCGTTCGTTCAGCGTCCCCGCCACGCGCCGGTCGCGGGAGCCCGACCCGCTGCCATGGGCGAAAATGACAAGGCCGACGGGGTTCTTCGGGATCGTCAACGCCCCGACAAGGCCCACCGGGGGGATTACCACCTTTCGCGTGTGGACCGATGCCTCGGGTTTCCAACACTGCCGGAGCAGGGCGACGGTCTCCGCATCCGATAGCTGATGGAAGTCGCGGAAAAATCCGCCCATCCCGTGAAACCCGGTAGCGGCGTTCAGACAGAGGATCTCATCGGCGTAGGCGTTCAGTTCAGCCAATGCTTTTTTCGGCGCAACGGGCAATGCCACGATGATCATGGGCGCCCCGTTGCGCCGCAGCGCGATCAGCGCCGCTTTCATGGTGGCCCCTGTTGCGAGGCCGTCATCGACCACGATTGCGGTTCGGCCCGCCGGGTCAAGCCTGTCCCGGTCCCCGATCAAGCGTCGCTTTCGGCGGTCAAGTTCGGCCAGTGCGCCTGCGTAGGACCGTTCCAGATAGTCCATGTCCGCGCCGGACAGTTGCAGGATGTCCTGATTGATCACGACCTGCGCGTTGATCCCTTCAACGATCGCACCAAGCGCTACTTCCGGATTGCCAGGCGTGCCGATCTTGCGCACCAGCAGCAGATCAAGCGGCGCCTTCAGGCGGCGCGCGACCTCGGCCGCGACGGGCACACCGCCGCGCGGCAAGGCAAAGATCACCGGGTCATCCAGTTTTCGGCCCGCCAGCTCGCTGGCCAGTTTCTGACCTGCTTCCTTGCGGTCAGCAAATGTGAACACCAGATTGTCCATGGCGCGGAGCCTAGCGGCGGGCACCCGGTGATGTTTGACAAATCTCAACGGCGCCCTGCGCTTCAGGCATCCGGTATCAGCACGGCCGCGCCCTGCAGACGCCCCTGCCTCAGGTCATCCAGCGCTTCATTGGCCCGTTCCAGTGGGTAGGTTGTCGTCCGTGTGCGGACACGGGCCACCTGAGCCAGAGGAAAGAAGGCCTCTCCATCCTCGCGGGTCAGATTGGCCACGGACATGACCTGTCGTTCCTGCCAGAGATCATCATAGGGAAATGACGGGATGTCGCTCATGTGAATGCCGCCGCAAACCACCCGCCCGCCTTTCTTCAGATCCTTCAGCGCCTTCGGAACCAGCGCGCCGACCGGCGCGAAAATCAGCGCAGCGTCCAGCGACACCGGTGCAGGCTCATCCGAGCCGCCGGCCCAGAGCGCCCCTGTTTCAAGTGCAAAACGCTGTGCCGCATCGTCCCCCGAACGGGTGAAGGCGTACACCTTGCGGTCCTGCCAGACGGCGATCTGCGTGAGGATATGCGCCGCAGCGCCGAAGCCGTAAAAGCCGACGTGCTCCGCATGACCGGCCATTCGCAGACTGCGAAACCCGATCAGACCCGCGCACAGCAGGGGGGCAAGCGCCGCGGGATCCGCCGCGTCGTTGAGGGCGAAGACATACCGTGCATCCGCGACGCATTCCTGCGCATACCCGCCGTTCAGCGTATACCCGGTAAAGCCCGGAGCATCGCAGAGGTTTTCCTGATCGTTGCGGCAATATGCGCAGTGGCCACAGGTGTGACCCAGCCAGGGAACGCCGACGCGCTGACCTCGGTCAAATCCCTGAACGTCCGCGCCGATGTCGATGATCCGGCCCACGATCTCATGGCCGGGGATTAACGGCAGTGCCGGATCGCGCAGATCACCGTCGACGATGTGCAGGTCGGTGCGACACACGCCGCAGGCCTCGATCTTGATGCGCAGCTGCCGGGCCGATGGATCGGGACAGCTGACCTCTTCGGGCTGCAGCCTTGCCTTGCCTTTGTGCAGAACCATCGCGCGCATTGTGTCTCACCGGGTTTTGATGGGACGATAGCCGGGTCACCACCGGCATGACTTGAGGGAAATCAACCCCCGACCCGCCAGATGACACGCTATTTGACGACAACAACGAGCTGCGAGGCATGATGGACGATTTTCTGCGAAACGCTTCCCAGGACCGTCCGCCCCACCACTCCCAAACCGCGCGAGCCGATGACGATCATGTCCGATCCGAAGTCGGTGGCCGCATCGAGTATTTCGTCACCGTAGTCTCCCGAGCGTACGGAGGTCTGTCCGACAGTTGCGCCAAGCTCTGCACATCGGTTTTTTGCGAGGGTGACGAGGTGATCCCCAAGGGCTGAAATCACCCGTATGCTGCGGTTACCTGACGCATTAACGTTGAGCGCGTCATAGGCGCTTCCGACAGAGTATGCCTCATGCGGAAGCGATTTCTTGTGCACATATTCGACCATGTGTTCGATCTCGGCCATGCGGACCAGCTCTTTGGCGGGCCGACCGTGCATCAGCACGTGCACAATGGACAATTCCGCGGCAAACTTCACCGCAATTTCCGCGGCAACATCCATCGCGCGACGGGCGTGGTGTGATCCGTCATGGGCCAGAAGAATTTTGTTGATCATCGTCTTGCTCCCTGTGGTTTCTGTTTGAGAGTGAACCCCGGAAGGTGCTCCCCTGGTGTAAACAGGCCGCCATGAAAACTACTCCGCGGCACGGCGCATTTGCCCCAAGGGTGCGTCGCGATAGAGGTAATCGCGTGTCAGGGGGACCGCATCGACACGACGTGACAGTTGCAGCTGATACACCGCCTGACGGCCGTGCCGGAATGTCTGTTCGCAGGCAGCGAGGTAAAAGCGCCACATTCGCACGAAGCGTGCATCGTAAAGCGCCCGCACATCGGCTTCGTTGTCGTTGAACCGGTCGAACCAGTGCCGCAGCGTGTAGGCATAATGCAGCCGCCAGCATTCGATATCGGCAGGCCACAGCATGGCGGTCTCGACCGCTCTGGAAATTTCGGAAAGCGTCGGGATGTAGCCGCCGGGGAAGATGTATTTAGCGATCCACGGATTTGTCGCGTCGGGCGGGGCGACCCATCCGATCGTGTGCACCAAAGCGATGCCATCGTCCGCCAGCCGGTCCCGGACAGTCCTGAAATAACTGTTGTAATGCGGCAGTCCGACATGTTCGAACATCCCGACAGACACGATCCGGTCGAAAGTGCCATCGACGCCGCGATAATCACAGAGGCGAAAACGCACCTGATCCGACAGGCCCGCCCGCGCGGCGCGTTGCGTCGCCACGGCAAGCTGCTCTCTGGACAATGTGATGCCGAGAACCTCGGCACCGTGATCCTGCGCGAGGGTCAATGCCATGCCGCCCCAGCCACATCCGACGTCCAGCACTTTCATGCCGGGCCGGATCAGCAGTTTGCGGGCGATATGGTCTTTCTTTTGCGCCTGTGACTGTGCGAGTGTGTCATCTGGCGTTCGGAAGTAGCCGCATGAATATTGACGGTCTTCATCCAGAAACAGACCGTACAGCCGGTCTGAGAGATCGTAGTGATGCGCTACATGACGTCGGGCGCGGGTCGCCGCGTTCCTTTGTGTGAAGCGGCGCAGGGCGACCCGCAGTTTCAAAAGCGGTCTCTGCCAGAACACCCGGGGGGCGCTGCGCAGGTTGCGCACGACCAAGCCCAGTAATTCCTGCAGCCGGTCCTCCTCTATGGTCAGCGTGCCGTTCATATAGGCCTCGCCAAGCGCCAGTTCGGGGTTAAGCACCAGGTGCCTTACCGTGGCCATATCGTGTAGCCGCACAGCTACCGGGACACCGGTGCCGTCCCCGTAGCTGTGCGTGCTGCCGTCGGGCATTATCACGATGATCGCCCCCGAGTGCAGCATCACCTGCAACATCCGATCAAGCGCTTTTTGCCACATCCGAAGCTCCCCTGGTCGGGTCAGGCGTTTGGTGGGCGCTCGTGGGGCACCGCCTCGCCTGCGCTAATCCGCCGTCGCGATCTTGATCTTGGTGGTGTTTGACACGGCCTCTGGCGGTTTGGCGATCGTCACGGTCAGAACGCCGTTTTTGACGACAGCCTTGACCGCGTCGGGGTCAATGTGGAAAGGCAGCGCCATAGCTCTCTGGAACGATCCCGACGTGCGCTCGACCCGATGAAACTCGCGCCCTTTCTCGCCGCCTTTTTCCTCTTTTTCTGACTTTTTCTCGCCCTTGATGACGATCCTGTCGCCGCTGACGGACACGTCGACGTCTTTTTCGGTCATGCCCGGCAACTCGGCGGTGATGCAAATCTCCTTGTCCGTTTCGCTCAGGTTCGACCGCACGCTGACATCCCCGGGTCCGCGGAAAAATCCGTTGCCGAAGTCGTCGAACAGGCTGTCGACCTCCTTGCGAAGGCTGACCAGCGGATTGTCCTCATCGTGTTTGTGCCGCAGCCAGTTCTTGGGCAGATAGTCTTCATATGACATCAAAAATCCTCCTACGGTTATGTGGGTACCGGACCTGTTTTATATGGTTGGGCGTACCGCCTTTTGATCAAAGTCAAACAGCGGCCCGCACCGATGTGCCGAGCGCGGTTGAGGGCAACGGGCAGGCATCGCCCAGGTGATGCGGGTGGCATCAGGCCAACGCGGCAAGGGCAGTTTCTTCCATTGATATTGATCAATCCCGCCGCCCGTGATCAGACCTAACCTTTTTGTGCAGCAGTCTATGGGAGGTCCAGATATGACCCTTTTCCGCGGTGCCATCCTTGCCTTGTCGTTTATGTCTTTTGGGGGCTGCACACCCGACGATTACGGCCCGCGCCAGACAACCGGCGGTCTGACAGGCGCGGTGCTCGGCGGGCTGCTTGGGGCGCAGTTCGGACAGGGGGATGGCCGGTTGGCCGCAACCGGTGCGGGCGTTCTGATCGGCACATTGATCGGCAGCGAAATCGGGCGCTCCATGGATGATACGGACAGGTTGCGGGCCAACGCCGCGATTACCCGGGCGTATCGCGCCGATCTGGGCGAGACGATCCGCTGGAACAACCCCAACAGCGGCAACTACGGCACGGTTGTCGCGCTGCGCGACGGTACGTCGACCGCTGGCCGGTATTGCCGCGAGTATCGGCAGACGATCACCATTGGCGGGCGTCGCGCTGTCGGTACCGGGATTGCCTGCCGCCAGCCGGACGGGACCTGGCAAATCGTCAGTTGATCGTGCAGGCCAGTGCTGGCCCGCCAAGCACTGGTTTTTCCGCCATGCGACCATTGAGGAAAAGACGCCAGCGCCATGCCAGCAGGCCTATCGACCGGCTGTTGCGCACACACGCCGGGCCCGCCCGCGAGATCCCCAGACGATGCGCGGTTTTGACAAAAATCAAACGGGACAGCGAACACCAGCGTAAGATCAAGGCGTTCCGCATTTTTAGGGAGATCGACATGCGAACGGATGAGCAAATCAAAGACGATATTCTGAATGAGATAGACTTTGACCCACGTATCGACTCGACTGAAATTGGCGTGACGGTCCATGACGGATCGGTGACGCTGCATGGGACCGTTCACAATTATCTCGAAGAACTCGCCGCAGTGAAAGCCGCCAAGCGGATCAAGGGCGTGCACGCGGTTGTCGATGGCATCAAGGTGAAATACGCGTCCGACACGACCGTGACCGATGAAGATATTGCAACGCGCATCGCCCATCTGTGTGACTGGAACGCGCTCTTTCAGAAGTTTGACATCCAATCCGAGGTGAAGAACGGGCGCGTGACGCTGACCGGGAATGTCGACTGGCAATACCAACGCGCAGAGGCGCGCGATCAGGTGGCCGGACTGCGCGGCGTGACCACGGTGATCAACGCGATCAGCATCTCTCCCAGGGCGTCGAAAGACGATGTCAGAAAGAAAATCTCCGCTGCCTTGCACAGGCATGCGACGGTCGAGGCCTCCCATATCGACGTGGGCGTGTCCGGTGGGAAGGTGACCCTCAGAGGCCATGTGAAGGCATGGTATGAGCGCAAGCTGGCAGAAGAGGCCGCATGGTCGGCTCCCGGTGTCACTGCCGTTGTCGATCAGTTGGAGATTTCGTGACAGGGCGAGCCTTCGCCCTTGGCGGGCCGAAGCCAACATGTCCCCACCCCCAGGACTTTGGCCCGCATCAATCCGATTTCTGACCGGTTGGCGCGGAAGTGTTTCGAACGCCGCATCGGACAGACGAACATCAGCATGAAATCCGGAGGCGCAATTGGCCAACACCGAAAAGAGGGATGCATCACTTCCCGGCGGATTGTCCGCGGCCAAGTTGCGCCTCGAAATTCAGCCCGAACTGTTAGGCTTTGAGACCACGGCAGACCTGAAACCGGTGGCCGGGCTGGTCGGTCAGGACCGCGCCATCGAAGCCATCAGGCTGTCTGCCAGCATCGGCGACAAGGATTTCAACCTCTTTGTCGCGGGGCGCGAAGGCATGGGGCGGCACACGGCGGTGTCGACCTTGCTGGAACAGGAAGCAACTCGCCGCCCGACCCCAGCGGATTGGGTATATGTCAACAACTTCGACACCCCGCACAAACCCAATGCCATAAAACTGCCCGCCGGACAGGCGCCGGTACTCCGGAAGGGCATGGAGGATCTCGTGGATGATCTGGCCAACGACATCCCCGCATTGTTCGATTCCGACGAATACCAGACGCAGCGCCGCGCCATTGAGCAGGAAGCCGGGGAAAGGCAGGAACGACCCATCGCCGCTTTTGCCGAACAGGTGAAGGAAGAAAATGTCGCGCTGCTGAAGACGCCTATGGGCTTCATGCTTGCGGCGGTTGTCGACGGCAAACCCATCAAGCCGGACGATTATGCCGAGTTGGAGCCCGCCGAAAGGCAGGCAATCGATGAGAAGATCGAGCGCCTGCAGACCCAACTTGCCGCCATCCTGAAAGAGGGGCCGCAGCTCGAAAAGGAACATCGACAGAAGGTTGAAAAACTGCATGCCGACATGGCGGAGCGTGTGGTGTCGGTGCGGGTGCAGGCGCTGGCCGATGACTATACCGGCAATCCCGAGGTCACGTCCTACCTCGCAGCGGTGCGCAGGGATATTATTTCCAATGCCGAACTCTTCCTTGAAAACGTCGATGACGACAACAACGGCCCCTTTCCGACGGCGATCCACAAATACCACCGGGAGCCGCGGTTCTACCAGTACGGCGTCAACGTGATGGTATCGCAGGCGCATGCCAAGAGGGCTGCTGCACCAGTGATCTTCGAGGATAAGCCATCGCTCAATCAACTCACCGGCCGGATCGAACACCTGTCGCAGATGGGCACGCTGGTCACCAATTTCACCCTGATCAAACCGGGCGCGCTGCACCGGGCGAACGGCGGCTACCTTGTGCTGGACGCGCGGCGCTTGCTGGCCGAACCCTACGCCTGGGACGCGTTGAAGCGGTGCCTGCAAAGCCAGTCCATCGCCATCATCTCGCTGGCTGACCGGCTCAGCCTGGGATCCACCATTTCGCTGGAGCCCGACCCCATTCCCTGTGACGTGCGTGTGGTTCTGATCGGCGACCGGCGTCTGCACATGCTGCTGGTCATGCTCGACCCGGAATTCGGCACCCTGTTCAAACTGTTCGCGGATTTCGAGGATGATCTGCCGCGCACCGCGAAAAACACACGCCAGTTGGCCGAGGTCGTCGCCGCCTATGCCGCGCGCGAAAACCTGTGCGTCATGACGGCGGCTGCGGTCGCCGCCCTGCTGGATCATGCCGTGCGGCTGGCCGATGACACCAGGAAGCTCACCCTGCAACTGGGGGTGCTGGGCGACATCATGCGCGAGGCCGATCACTATGCCAGACAGGCCGGGCGCACAGTGATGCAGGCGGATGACATTAACCACGCGGTTGAACGGGCGGATTACCGCGCCGGGCGCATCAAGAACAGGATGCAGGAGGCGGTGGTGCGCAAAACGGTTCTTATCGATACCGCGGGCCATGCCGTCGGGCAGGTCAATGGCCTGTCGGTGATCGGCATCGGCACACACCGCTTCGGGCGACCGTCCCGCATTACGGCGCGGGTCCGGCTGGGTGCCGGCAAGCTGGTTGATATCGAACGCGAGGTTGAACTCGGCGGGCCGATCCATTCCAAGGGGGTGTTGATCCTGTCAGGGTACCTCTCCTCAATCTATGCGCTGGACGTCCCGATGTCGCTGCATGCCAGCCTTGTGTTCGAGCAGAGCTATGGCGGTGTTGAAGGCGACAGCGCCTCGGCGGCAGAGCTCTTTGCCCTGTTGTCGGCGCTCTCAGGCATCCCGATCCGACAGGGGCTTGCCGTGACCGGATCCGTCAATCAGCGTGGAGAAATCCAGGCAATTGGCGGCGTCAATGAAAAGATCGAGGGGTTTTTCGACATCTGCAAGGCCAGACGGCTGACCGGTGATCAGGGGGTATTGATCCCGGTCTCGAACGTGGACAACCTGATGCTGCGACAGGATGTGGTAGAGGCCGCGCGCGCGGGTAAATTCAGGGTTATTCCGATCCGGTCAATCGATGAGGGGATCGAAATCCTGACCGGGAAACCGGCGGGCAAAAGACGGCGCAACACCGTTTTCCCGACAGGCACGGTCAACGCACTGGTCGAAGACAGGCTCAGGGCCTTTGCACAAAAACGCCGACAATTTGCCGAAGCACCGCCCGATAAGACCGCGCAGGGTGGCGCGTCATGAGCCCCGGCCCTGCGTCCAAAATGCGTATCCTCGTAAGCGCAAGCTCCTTTGCGGATGCCGCTGCGGCCATGCATATCGCACAGCGCATGACCGAAGGTATTGCGCGAAGCCTTGGCGGATTACTGGTTGATGACGACGACACGCGGGCGGCCTGTGCCATCCCGAACCGACGTATTGTTTCGGCGAGCGGCGCGCTGCTCATTACGCCATCACCGTCGCAAATGCACACGCTGATGAACGCGGATGCCAATGCTTTTCAACAGCTTCTGAAAAAGACAGCGGACCTCGCCGCGGTGGACTGGTCCTTTGAACGTCAGATGGGCGATCTGATCGATACCGCGACACGCGTGGCAACGGGCTGGGACGCGCTGATATTCGGGTATCGCAGCAGCCATTCCTTTGCGGGCAAGGTTATCATGTTCGACCCGCTGACCCCGGATGACGGGCAGTTGCTGGGGCTCTCACACATGCTTGCCAGCCACCTGCGGGCAGATTTGATTGCGTTCGGCGTTGGTCCTTTGGCCGTGCAGGCCCGCGGCGAGGAGCATCCCACCAAGGTGTTATTTGACACGGTCGAGGACGCCATTGCCGCCCTCGACAGGACCAATGCGCAAGTCGTATTGATCGACCTCTTCCGTGGGCCGGTCCGCGACGCGGAACAGCTCAAACGCGTTCTGGCCGCATCCCGTTGCCCGGTTGTGGTTCTGGGGGCCTCCTCTCTGGTCGCCACGGTCGAGCACAAGATGCATGTCCCGCCGCCTCGGGATGCAGGTGACGCACCATCATCCTGAAGCCGCAGTCCGCGACAGCCGTTGCGTTTGACGATGTGCCGCCTGCGCACAAGCCGGTTTCGAACACCCTTTAAGGGACAAGCAAGATGGAAATGCTGCGCTGTATCGTTCTCGTGCTGCTCTTTGTCCATGGGTCCGCCCATGCCCGACAGGGTCCGAGTTTACGTTGACGCGGTGACGGGCAAGGGACTGCGCACGGAGCGTGAGGACAGGCCCGCGACCGTTGGGTTGATCCCACACAACGTTTCTTTTGCCAGGGTTCATCCCGGGGCGTACCGAGAGACGCGAAAGTCTTGATTTACATCAATCGATCCGCTCCAGAAACGCGTAGCTTTTCGCCTGTGCATGCAACGCCGTTCGTTGCGGATGGTGACTTATCTGCATTTGCTCCTGTCCTGCGTGGACAACTGAACATCGTCCAGCCCCACCAACATCGCTTTGGAGAACAGCGCCAGAACGATCCCTTTTAAAAGCAGATTGCGAACATGGCCGCCAAATCACAGAATGCAAAGCCCGCCCCGGAAAAGCTCCAGGACGCCGAGGTAACACCAACAGCTGCCAACAAGTCTGATGTTCTGGTGTTTTTCGGACAGGACCAGAAAGACGTATCCGCACTGCGGCATGCACAGACAATTGCTCGTGTCTTCGGCGGGCGCGTGCTGCTTTTGCGGGTCATGACGCCGGGGGCAAACGGGACCGGACCTGTTGATCCCGTGGATTGGGAAATCAAGAAACGGATGGCACGGCGCTGCCTCAACCGCTTGGCGAAGGCAGTTGAAACCGAAAGCAATGGCATTGAAACGCAACTTCTGGAAGGCCGATGCGCAGAGCAGATATCGGCCTTTGTAGACACAAGAAAAGAGGATATTGCCGCCGCGTTGCGGTCGCGGGAAGATGGGCGCTGGCGGCTCTGCGACACCATCAGCGGCGTGGTGAACTCCAACAGCCCAGGCATATTGATGATCCCTGAAACCGCGCCTGACCTGTCGGAAAAGGGGGTCCAGCGCATATTGGTGCCGATTGACGGCTCGGCCCGGTCGGAAAGTGCGCTGCCGAAGGCGGTTGCGCTGGCCAAGGCCGAGGATGCCGAATTGATGCTGTGTTACGTCACGCCCGACCCCGGCCTGACCGAGTTTGGCGTGATGGACAACAAAGCCATGTTGCTCAACAGCGAGGTCACAAAGAGAAACACGCGCGCTGGCCGGGCACATCTCAAACGGATCAAGAACAGGCTGGCACACCACCGTCTCAGGATATCGACCCGCATCGTGACCAGCGGTGACGCGAGACGCGCGCTCATTCAGATTGCCACCCAGGAGGGGGCCGATTTCCTCGTTATGGCGACCCATGGGCAGAGCGGACACAGCGACGTTCCGGCGGGTGACGTGGCCAGCTATATTCTGGATCGCGCCGACATTCCGGTTCTGATGGTCCGGCACCGGCTTAACGATCAGGATCGGCATGCGACCGGCGCGGTCACCTCAGCCGGAACCGGACAACCGACCCGCACGGACACATGACCACGGGTGCTGCGTTGTCGGGTTTTGACACCGCGGCGAACGCGCTGGCGCTGCGCCACACAACAACCGCCGGTCCGCCGGTCATGCCCGGGGGGTTGCAGGCGCTGCCATCGCTGTGCGACTGGCTGAACACGGTCCGCGCGTAGTGCGCCGACCCCGCGGCGGAACATGTCCGGGCCGCAGACTGGCTTTTGGACAATGATTACGTCGTGATGCGCGCTATCCGGCGCCTCAAGGAAGACATGCCGCCGGAGTTTTACCGCAAGCTGGTTGCGCTGGAACATGCCGATGGCGCAGGTTTTGCGCGCGCGTATGAGCTGTCGCAGGTGGCGTTTGACGCGCTGCAACCGCAACTCTCCCTGCCCAATCTGACTGCCTTCGTCGGTGCCTACCAAGCGGTTTCCAGCCTGACCAATGCCGAGCTCTGGGCGTTGCCCCCGATGCTTCGGCTTGTCTCGCTCGAGCGGCTGATCCTTGCCTTCGCAAGGCTTGATCCGGAAGTGCCATCACCAGTTGATTTAAGCGACAGCGCGGATCGTGCCGCAGATGCCGGGCCCACCGAACCGATCGCCTCGGCCATCACCAATCTCATTGCTCTGGACAACATTCAGTGGCCTGATTTCGTGGACGATACCAGCTGTATAGAAAAGGAACTGTTGTGTGATCCGGCGGGCGTCTACGGGCAGATGACCTTCGAGACCCGGGACAGGTACCGCACCGCCGTCGAGCAACTTTCCCGACGCTGCGATCTGGCTGAGCCGGAGGTTGCGCGCCGGGCGATCCGAAAGTGCCGGCAACACGATGGTGCAGCTGCCGGTTACCATGTCGGCTACTGGCTCATCGGGGACGGAGTCAATTCGCTTGAAGCCGATCTGGGATGCCATGTGCCGGCGGCGCTGGCGACGCGCCGCTGGCTTGGTGCGCGGCGTGGCGTGATTTATGCGGCAAGCCTGAGCGCGGGTGTCGCCGCGGCTTTGCTTTTACCGCTTGCCTATCTGCTGTTGCAGGACGCGACAGTGCCGCAGTGGATTTTCGGCGTCTTGATCTCGCTGGTTCCGGCCACGATTCTCAGCGTCTGGATCGTGCATTGGACGATTTCAAGGATTACCCGCCCCGAACCTCTGCCCGAGATGGATTACGCCAAATCCATTCCGCCGCAGTTTGCAACGGCGATCGTGGTGCCGGTGATCGTTGGCGATGTGGCGGAGGCGCGCAGGATCATTGATCAGATCGAGGTGCTGTCGCTGGTGAACCCGGACCCGGCCTTGCGCTACGTGATTCTGTCTGATCCCGTCGATGCCGACAGCCAGGTTTTGCCAGTGGACGCCGCGATAGAAGAGGCGCTCTCGGAGAGGATACAGCACCTGAACCCGCAGCGCAGTGCCGACGGTGCTGAGCCATTCGTTCTGCTGCACCGCAAACGGCAGTTCAACCCGGCTGAAGACTGCTGGATGGCATGGGAGCGTAAACGGGGGAAGCTTGAGGAGTTCAACAGGCTGGTCCTGGGGCAGGACACCGATGCATTCCCGGTCACGTCAGGCCCGGTGGCTGATCTGGGCGGGTTGCGTTTCGCCATCACGCTGGACGCAGACACGCAACTGCCACCCGGTACGGCCAATCGGCTGATCGGGATGATGGCCGATCCGCTAAACCAACCGGTGTCAGATAATGACAGCGGCCGCATCATCGCAGGTCACGCGATCCTGCAACCGCGTATCGAAGTTCTGCCCAAGCTGGGCACAGGCACGCATTTTTCTCACCTGCAAAGCGGCGATACGGCGGTCGACATCTACAGCCGGGTCGTGTCGGACGTGTATCAGGATATCTTCGGCACTGGCATTTTCTTTGGCAAGGGGATCTACGATATTGCCGCCCTTCGCGGTGCGATGACGCATCGGGTACCCGACAACACGGTCCTCAGTCACGATCTCTTTGAAGGGCTTCATGGGCGCGCCGCTCTCGCCAGCAACCTGGTGCTCTACGAAGATCTGCCGGTGAGCTATCCGGAGTTCGCCATGCGCCAGCACCGCTGGATACGCGGTGATTGGCAGCTGTTGCCCTGGTTGCGGCGCCGCGTACCAGATGCAGATGGCCAACCGGTCAGGAACACCCTGTCGCTGCTGGATCGGTGGAAGATGATCGACGACCTGCGCCGCAGCCTCGTGCCGCCGGCGCTCTTGCTGTTCTTTCTCGGCGCGTGGTTGGTGCTGCTCGGCAGCGCGCTGGTCTGGACGGTGCTGGCCGTGGCCGCGCCCGGAAGCTACCTTGTGGGGGAACTCTTTGCCATCGCCACGGGGGGTGTTCGCTGGGGACGGTTGGGATCAGCGCTGCACACACTTAAAACCGCCAGCGGTAGATGGTTCTTTTCGATTGCCTTTCTGGTGAGCGATACGCTGATCATCCTCGACGCCGTTTTCAGAACGCCCTGGCGCATCTGGATCGCCGGACGAAACAGGTTGGAATGGACCTCGGCGGCCCATGCCGCGTCCATGATGTCTGATCTCAGTATTCGCACAGCGTCATGGCGGCTGATGTGGTCGTCCTCGGCGCTGGCGCTGGTGCTGGCCGGTCATCTGGCGCTTTATGACCCGCACGGGTTCTGGCCTGCCGTGCCGGTCCTGGTGCTGTGGTTCCTCGCACCCGAAATCTCTGTCTGGAGAGCCCGCCCGCGGATCTTTCGCAGCCAGACTCTGGATGAGGATCAGCGTCATTTCCTGCGCCTTGTTGCAAGGCGGACGTGGCATTTTTTTGAAACCTTCGTTGGCCCCGATGACAACTGGCTGCCACCCGACAATTATCAGGCTGGCCACAAGGAAGGGATCGCCCATCGGACCTCGCCGACCAACATCGGCATGTTCCTGACATCCGCACTGGCCGCGCGTGATTTCGGTTTCATCACCACCGGCGATTTTCTTGCGCGCTGCTGCAACACGCTGGATGCGCTTGACAGGGTTCAGGCCTACCGCGGCCACGTTCTGAACTGGTACGACACCCGGACGCTGGAGCCCTTGGAGCCGCAGTATGTCTCCACCGTGGACAGCGGTAATCTGGCGGTCGCCCTGATTACGCTGAAGCAGGGGTGTCTGGAGCTTGCCGATCAACCGGCATTTTATCGCGCCTGCTTCGGGTGTCTGGACACGACGCTCGACCTGCTTATCGGTGCCATCAGGGATGTGCCGGAACATGATGCAACACGCCTGGACGAGATCGAAACTTCGATCCGCGCGGCAATTGGCGCGGCGCGATCCTCCCCAATGCAGTGGCTGCCGCGTCTCGAAACGCTTGGCACGACGCTGTGGCACCCGCTGGAAACCGTGGTGCGCGACGCCATCGAAGCCACCGAGACCATTACCGAAGATCAGGAGGACGAAGTCATCACATGGCTCGACCGGTACCGCCATGACGTGCATGTCGCCGCGCGCGACATCGAGGTCTATGCGCCATGGCTACAGGTTCTCCGACAGGCGCCGCCTGTCATGGATGGCTTTGTGCGCGATTAGCGCCGCCGTTCGACAAGACGGATCGCGACCCCGGCTACATTCAGGCCTATCCCCCCGGCATCCGCGAAAACGGCGGTCAATACACCCATGCGGCGACATGGCTGGGAATGGCCTATGTTGCAGTAGGCGACGGGGACCGAGCGTATCAGGTGTTTGATCTCATTAATCCGGTACGGCGCACCGCCGACCGGGATGCGGCGGATCACTACCGCAGGGAGCCTTACGTGCTGGCGGGTGATGTTTCGGGGACGGGCAGTCGCACCGGGCAGGGCGGGTGGTCATGATATACCGGGGCGGCAGGCTGGTCCTGGCAACTGGCCGTCGAGGGTATTCTCGGGGTCACGCTGAAGGAGGGCGCCATTTCGATCGACCCGTGCTTGCCCGCGGCTTGGGGCGCGGCTCAAGTCACCTTGGCAGGGAAAGACGGTTGGGTTGAAATTGTCATTGACGGTAGCCACGCAGGTGATGCCGGGCATAGCCATGTCACGGTAGATGGCGCGATCTGGACCTCTGACACGGTGCCGTTCCCGGGGCATGGAAAAACCAGATCCGTCAGGGTGCGACGGGAAAGGCATGCGTCGCCGAAACGGTCCGGCATGAACTGATAAACGACGCGCAAAATCCCCGGATGTCCGTCAGGTCGTTGCAAGACGGCATCATGCCAGTGTTATGTGCCCGAAAGGCCTGCCGCAGGTTGCCCCCGCCCGCCAGCCTCCGAATTTCGCGCGCTGTAAATGACAAATGTCAATCACGCCCGGCCAAAGTGAGAGAGGATCACCGGTGCGGAAACCGGGAGATAACCCTGTGCAAACGAATGCGCTGCCAGTGATGGATATGTCGGCAAACACGACGGGGTGCTGCCCGCGTTTCGACCCGCGCGGATGGGATGGCAGGCACCTGCATTTCAAGAACAAACCGTTCGTCCGGGCAACAACGCGAAGCCTCCTGCATGTGCCTGTCAACATGGGCAAGGTGTTCACCCGGGTCCAGGGCCATATCGAACCCGCCGGTGCGCAGGATCCCGACGGCTATCTTGTGCTGAGCCGTGACCTGTCTGCAACTGAAGGCGAACACCTCTTTGCCGTCACCGGGCCAGTGCCGGAGGAGGAGATGACGACGCTTTCGGGCGACTTCATGACGCGTGTGTTCGAAGGGTCTTACCGCAAGGCCGCGGACTGGGTGCACGAGATGGAAATCGCCGCAAAGGCAGGCGGCCACGTTGCCGGGCGTATCTACATGTTCTACACCACCTGCCCGAAATGCGCGCGGACCTACGGCGAGAATTACGTGATTGGTATCGCGGAAATCAAGGGCGATCCCGGAAAGACAAGGGAGCAAGCGAATGAAGGATCCTGAACTGGACGTTCTGATCGAAGAACTGGAGACGAGAACCGACCTGACAGTGGCGGATTTCGATGGGGTGGTCCGCGGCCTTGCTTACCTGCTGCCGGATGCTGTCGACCCCGATGAAAAACTTGCGGAACACATCAGCACGGCGGATACCGCCATGCATGTTACCGATCGGGCCTTTCCCAACTGGGCGGTGCATATTCGCGGCAGGGCCAATGACAAGGACGGGCATTGGCGCTGCAGTCTGCGTGAAAGCGATGAGCGCGACAATGACGCCGTCATCGGGTCAGGCCGGTCGCCCGTATTGTCGCAGGCGATCCTTGCCGCCACCATGCGCCTGGCGATGATCCAGCACAAAGACTGAGCCACAGCCAGCGCCATCAGGCATACCGGAATCCCATGGAAATGATGTATCAACGGATAAGACCGTTTTCCCGGTCCAACGTGCCGCGCGCGGGGGTGGGCTGGAACGGATGCAGGATACGTGTCCAGGGGGTAGGTTGCGATGCATATGCTTAACGACAGCTTGGAAAGGTGCAGGTAATGTCGGCAATTCTGACGATCACGCTTAATCCGGCGGTTGACCTTGCGACATCGGTCGAACGGGTGATCGCCGGGCCGAAACTCTATTGCAGGGCTCCCAGGATTGATCCCGGCGGGGGCGGCGTGAATGTCGCACGGGCCATTTGCAGACTGGGCGGCAGCGCCACTGCGCTGGTGGCCGTGGGGGGCGCATCGGGTGACCGGCTTCTCCGGCTTCTGTCGGCAGAAGCGGTTCCGGTGCATCCGGTGCCCGTTCAAGGAGAAACCCGCGAAAGCCTGGCCGTCACGGACGAGCACACGGGAGAGCAATTCCGGTTCAGCCTGCCCGGTCAGATCTTGCGGTCGGAAGATGCTGACCACCTCCTCAACAGCATTGCCGCCAAGGCACCGCCGGACGGTTACGTTGTGCTCAGCGGTGGCGTTGCACCGGGCTTGGGCGACACTTTCCCCAACCGCGTTCTGAAGGCGATTGCGCCGAAGACAGACAGGCTCATCGTTGATACATCCAAAAGCGCCCTCGCGCGCCTGATTGCCGAGCCATCGGCACCTGTGGAGATCTTGCGGCTTGACCACAGGGAGGCGGAACAATCGGCGGGCCATGCGCTGCCCACCGTCGCGCACTGCATCAGGTTTGCAGAGGAGTTGATGGAGCGCGGCGTCGCCCGCTCCATCGTGACCGGCAGGGGCGGCGAAGGGTCCATCCTTGTGACGGCAGGGGCGCGATACCTCTGCCGCACACCGCAAGTTCCCGTGGTCAGCAAGATCGGTGCCGGGGACGCTTTTGTCGGCGCGCTGACGTTGTCGCTGTCGCGGGGCGAAGATCCTGATGTGGCGCTGCAATGGGGCGTGGCCGCAGCCAGCGCGACGATGGGCACGGAAGGCACGGAACTCTGTGATCGCACCGTCGTCGAAGCGCTGCTGCCACTTTGCCCGGTGGAGCAGGTCTAACCGGCTTCTGCCTCTGCAACGTTGCGCAGCACCTTGATGAAACTGTCCGGGGTGACAGAGATGCTGTCGATGCCGAAACCAACCAGTTTCTTTGCGAATTCGGGGTCGTTGCTGGGGGCTTGACCGCAAAACCCGATCTTTGATCCGGCGGCGTGGGCTTGGCGTATCGCGGTCTCGATCATCCATAGAACCGCCGCGTCGTCCTCGCGAAAGAGTGCCGCAAGCTCTTGTGAATCGCGATCTATGCCAAGTGTCATTTGCGTCAGATCGTTGGACCCGATGGAAAACCCGTCAAACCTCTGGGCAAATTCACCGGCGCGCACCACGTTAGCCGGGATTTCGCACATCACGTAGATTTCCAGCCCGTCAAGACCGCGCTCCAGCCCGTTTTCCGCCATCACCGCCAGCACGCGGTCAGCCTCCTCCGGCGTGCGGCAGAAGGGGATCATGACGATCACGTTGTCGAAGCCAAGCTCGGCGCGCAGATGAGAAATGGCCTGACATTCCAGCGCAAACCCGTCGCGGTAGTCTTGTGAGTAGTAGCGACAAGCGCCGCGAAACCCAAGCATCGGGTTTTCCTCATGCGGCTCGAATGTGCGTCCGCCCAGAAGGCTGGCGTATTCGTTTGTCTTGAAATCGCTCATGCGCACGATGACCGGTTCAGGATAGCAAAAGGCCGCTAACCGCGACAGGCCGCGCGCCAAATGCTCCACGAAATAGGCCGTTTTGCTGTCATATCCGGTGGTCAGTGCCTCGATCTCGTGGCGGGTTGTCTCATCGGTGATCTGGTCGAAGTTCACAAGCGCCATCGGGTGCACGCGCACCGCGTTGCTGATGACGAATTCCATCCGCGCCAGCCCGACACCACGCACCGGCAACCGCCACCAGCGCAGAGCGGCGGCCGGGTTGGCAAGGTTAAGCATGACGTTGGTGCGGGTCTGTGGAAGCTCGGTGAGCGCCTCTTCGGTCACCGTGATTTCTGACAGCCCTTCGGTCACCACGCCCTCTTCTCCGCCCGCGCAGGAAACGGTGACATCCTGTCCATCGTGCAGAACCCGCGTGGCATCACCGCAGCCCACGATCGCCGGCAATCCCAGTTCCCGGCTGATGATTGCCGCATGAGATGTCCGGCCACCATGGTCCGTTACGATCGCGGCGGCGCGTTTCATGATCGGCACCCAGTTGGGATCGGTCGTGGAGGTAACCAGGACCGACCCGTCCGGAAACTGGCCTATATCCTGCACATTCTCGATAAGGCTCACGCGGCCGGCAACCGCGGCGTCGCCAATGCTCAGCCCGGTCAGCAGTGTCGGACCCGGCTCCTGCACCGCGTAGGATTTCAGCGAGCCGGTATCGCTGCGTGACTGCACCGTTTCTGGCCGGGCCTGAACGATGTAGAGCCTACCGGTGGTTCCATCGCGGGCCCATTCCATGTCCATCGGCTGGCCATAATGCTCCTCGATCACGCAGGCCTGCCGGGCGAGAGTAAGGATTTCCGAGTCGCTCAGCACGTATTGAGCGCGTTCCGCCCGGGAGGTCGGCACGTTGCGAGCAGTCCCTTCAGGATTGCGGATCATCTTGATCTCTTTGCCGCCCAGACGTTTTTCAAGGATCGGGGTCAGGTCGGGGTTGCCAAGGAAGGGCTTGAAGACCTGGTATTCATCCGGATCGACCGTCCCCTGCACCACGTTTTCGCCCAGCCCCCAGGCCGCATTGATCAGAACAACCTTGGGAAACCCGGTCTCCGTATCAATGGAAAACATAACCCCGGATCCGCCGGTGTCGGCACGTACCATCAGTTGCACACCCACAGAGAGCGCGACTTGATCATGAGAGAACCCCTTGATTTGGCGATAGGAAATCGCGCGGTCCGTAAAGAGCGATGCATAACACTTGCGGCAAGCTTCCAGCAGGGCAGTATCACCCGTCACATTCAGAAACGTCTCCTGCTGGCCTGCGAAACTGGCATCCGGCAGATCCTCGGCGGTGGCACTGGAGCGAACTGCCACCGCCACGGGTTTCCCGCCATGTCTTTCCGACAGGTCCCGGTAGTGGGTCAGGATTGCTTGGGCAATGTCTTCGGGCCAGTCACCGCCGAGAATAAGCGCGCGGATCGCGGCACCCGTCTGGGCCAACTCGGACTTGCCCTTGGCCAGTTTATCCAGTTCCGCCGCAATCCGGGTGTTCAGATCGTTGGCCGTCAGGTAGCGGCGAAACGCATCCGAGGTCGTGGCGAACCCCGGTGGCACAAGGATACCTTTCCCGCTCAAGGCGCCGATCATCTCGCCCAGCGAGGCGTTCTTACCGCCGACGAGCGGCACGTCGGCACGGGTCAACAGGCTCAGGTCAATGACACTCGCCGCGGTGCTTTGCATAATCCTCAATCCCTTTCTTGCGACGGCTCCGGCCCAATGATGCCAAGCTTTCACGCCGCACCGCTTGATGCAGGTCAGTCGGGCGGCAGGAGGGGCCCCGCGTGACTGCAAGGAAATGGTGGTGTTCATCCGGGGGCCGCGAAAGAGGCGGCACGGTGGGGCGTTTGCCGTCATCCAGTTCCAGCGGCATATTATCGCTGAAACCGGCATTCCTGCGGATCAGATGGCGGTGGTCAGACCCCTCCACCGTGTCCGTGACGAAACCGGTCGAAATGCCGGCCTCACCCGCGTGGCGCGCTGCATGAGCCGCGTCGACGGCTGCGAGGTGCAGGGCGTGCCGGAGGGACCACCATGCATCGGCGCCACCCGGTCTGAACGACATCACTGGCGTAACCGGGGCGCGGACGGCAAGCCTCTGTTCCTCCTTCGGCGATAGACAGGGAGTGTATCTCGACGCTCTTGCGCATGACGAGAGCCCTTGGGTGGACGCGGCCATATCCGCGCCGGGACCCTGCGTCGCGGCTCGGCTCAAGCGGACAGGTGCATTTTTTACCTCCTCCATCATCGCCACGCATGCTGTCCGTGCAATGCACCGGCGGAGGCTGGTGCTCATCCCCGACCGTTCCAGGAAGGTGGGGGCGTCGCCATTAGACTTGCCATGATGGACCTGTTTCCTGTTTCCTTGTAACAATTCGCCGCAGCTTATGACGATTTTTGCGCTGACTGGTGGGCAGCCACCCGGGCGCGGCACGTTGGGAGAGAGAATGATCCGACCGGCACTTCGGAAGACAGAACCCTTCTGGTTACATCTGCCAGCAATAATGCTGGTCCTGTTCTTATCCGTTATCCTTCTGCTGACCACGCGCGCCGAAGCACAGGAATTTTTCACGCTCAAGGGACATGGCGGGCCTATCAAAGGCATTGCATCGACAGATAACGGCACCATCCTGACAGGCAGTTTCGACAATTCAGTCGGGCTGTGGCGCGATGGAGAACCACAGTGGCTTGAGGGTCATACGGCGGCTGTAAACGCGGTGGCTGCCGTCAGCGACGCGCGTGTTGTCTCCGCGGGTGACGATTTCACCGTGCGCCTTTGGGACCCGGTCGCGGGCACGACACGTCGCTTGGGAGAGCACACCGCGAAAATCATCCAGCTCGCGGTCGCGCCGGACGGCCAGCGCGTCGCATCTGCGAGCTGGGATCGGACCGTTGGCCTGTGGTCGGTGGACGGGGCGGCACCGCCGTTGCAGATCAAGGGGCATGCGAACATCGTGACGGATGTCGCGTTTTCACCCGATGGCGCGCGCATCTACAGCGCCTCGGCGGATGGCACGATCCGCATCTGGGATGCCGCGACCGGTGCCCCGGTTCGGCGATTGGTGAACCACGGATTTGGCATCAATACCATCAACCTCAGTGCGGACGAGAGCTGGATTGCCTATGGCGCGGTCGATGGCACAACCCGCATTGCAAGCCTGCCGGATGGCGACCCCTTGCATGATTTCACAGCAGACCGGCGACCGATCCTCGCGATGGATTTTCACGCCGCTGCGGCGCGGATCGCGGTGGGGGACGCACAGGGCTACATCATGGTGATCGATACGGAGACATGGCGCATCGCCAGCGATTTCCGGGCGACCCTGTCGGGGCCGATCTGGGCGTTGGCCTTTGCGCAGGATGGCCGGAACATCCATGCTGGCGGTCTGGACGACGCCATGTACAGCTGGCCGGTGGCAAGCCTCGGGTCCGCACCGCAGATGAGCAATACCGAACGCAGTTTCCTGAAATCGCCCGAAGAGATGTCCAACGGCGAAAGACAGTTCCAGCGCAAGTGTTCGATCTGTCACGCATTGGGTCCGGACGGTCAACGCCGGGCAGGCCCCACGTTGCACGGCCTTTTTGGCCGCGCGGCCGGCAGTGTCGAGGGGTACATCTATTCCAGCACCCTGCAGAATTCGGACATAACCTGGACCGATGACACGATTGACCTGCTGTTTGATCTGGGGCCGGACCATTACGTGCCCGGGTCAAAAATGCCGATGCAACGGATCACGAAACCTCAGGATCGTACTGATCTGATCGCATTCCTCAAAAAGGAAACGGCGAACCGTTAGGCGGCTTTGCCAACCGCCCGCCCGCCGGTACCATCAGGGCCGGCGGCCATCGAACTGGCGGACATCGACGCCCGATGCCTCCAACGCGTTGCGAACCGAACCGGCTATCTGAACAGCCGTCGGCGTATCTCCGTGCAGGCAGATAGTGTCGATGCTCGTTTCGATCCGTTTGCCGCTTTCGGTAATTATTGCTCCTGCCTGCACCATCTCCACCATGCGCTTACCGGCAACATCGGGGTCGTGGATCACCGCGCCGGGCAGGCTGCGATCAACCAGCGTGGCATCGTCATTATAGGCCCGATCTGCAAAAATCTCGCCAGCATAGGCACATCCCAGGGCGCGCACGGCACTTTCCTGTGCCGTGGCGCATAAAACCATGACGATCAGGTCCGGGTCGACGGACAGCGCCGCCTCGTACAAATCGCGGGCGAGCGCCTCGTCCTCGGAAGCCATATTGGCCATCGCGCCATGAATTTTCAGATGTCGGACAGTCGCCCCAAGCGATTTCGCAACGCCAACAGCCGCCGCAACCTGGTACCGGATCGAGTTTTGCAATGTGTCGCGGGGGATACTCATCCGCCTGCGGCCAAACCCCTGCAGGTCGGCAAAGCCCGGGTGCGCGCCAATGCCGACACCGTTGTTCATCGCCATACGCATGGTGGCCGTCATCACGTCGGGATCGCCGGCATGCGCGCCGCAGGCGATATTGGCCGATGTCACGGTCTTGAGCAGTGCGGCATCATCCCCCATTTTCCAGGGGCCGAAGCTCTCGCCCATGTCAGCGTTGAGATCTACACGTGTCATGTTCAGTATCCTTCATGTCTCGAACGGATCGGCCGTGGCAGAAATGACGCCCCCGACAAGCTGGTAGCGCAACAGGTCCGCAATATCATACGGATCGCGGATCAGCGGCTGGATGCGGGAAGCAAGTGCCTTGATGTCGGCGCGTGCCCGGGTTTCGATTGCGATGGCCTCGTCATGGTCAATGAATTCAAAACGCAGTGCAGTGCCGGCGGCCGCCTGCGCCACTCTTGGCAGGTCCGAGGGGATGACCGTGCCGATGCGCGGATAACCTCCCGTGGTTTGGCTTTCACACATCAGCACGTAGGGCGCGCCATCCCCGGTGACCTGTATGTCGCCCGTGGTGATGACTTCAGAGACGATGCTCAAACCGCCTTCTGCGAAAAATCCGTCACCGTCCGCTTCCATCCGCACACCCTGGCGGTTGCCGCGGGGGTCACGGCGGAACCCGGTTTCCGCGAAACGCACCCGGGTTTCTTCGGAAAAATGGTGCGACTGAAACGAGGTGACAACGCGCACGGTGCCGCCCTGCAGGCGATCTTCGGGCGTCAGGAAATACCCGCTGCGGGCGGTTTGTCCGGGGCACAGCGGCAAGGCGTCACCCGCCTGCAACAACCCGCCGATCCCGGCGTTCAGGTGGCTCGCCCGCGCGCCCATCTGCAGCGGAGCGTCGAACCCTCCGGCCACGTGCAGGTACCCGTAGGTGCCTGCCTGCGCACCACCGATGACCAGCATCGCGCCCGCGGGCAAGGCGTGCGAGGCGTTCCAGACCAGCGGCGCGCCGTCACGGGTCGCGGTCATGCGCGCACCGGTCAGCGCGATGACGGTGTCTGCCGTGGCTTCGAATGTGCCGCCCATCCCAACCATTTCGATGGCGGCGCAGTCGGGGGGCTGTCCAAGCAGGGCGGCGCCCTCGTAAAGCGCGCGCCTGTCCGCTGCCCCCCCCCGCGTCAGGCCGAAAACCAGATACCCCTGACGCCCCATGTCCTGCAGGCTCATTGCCGGACCCGCCGCGCGTATCATCAGTTCCGCGCTCATGCGATCGCTTCCTTGTCGGCACCACCGTCTCCGGTAGTGTCCATTGCCGTGAGCCTGTCATAGGCGGAGCGCTCGATTGCCGGAAAGGTCAATTCGTCACCGGGCGCCAACGCAAAGGGATGTGGGGCGTCAGGTCGGAAGTTGCGAAAAGCGGTTTGCCCGACGTGCCGCCAGCCGGTGGGTGTCGGTGCCGTGAAGATGATGAGTTGCCGGATGGCGGCGACAAGCGCCCCGGAGGGCACGCTTTTCGTCAGCCCCTGTTGGCGGGGAATGTTCCAGACTTCGGGCAATTCACCTAGATACGGCTGGCCCGGTGCAAACCCCAGCGTCAGCACCCGCACCCGCGCCGAAGACAGCTGCCGGATTGCCACGTCCGGGTCCAGACCGGCGACCTCGGCCGCTTCTTCGAGCTGCGGCGCGAGGTCCGTGCCGTAGACGGTGGGCACATGCCATAGCGTGCGGCCCGGCGGCAACGGTGCGGCCTGCCAGTCCTGCCTGCCCAACAACGCAAGCACACGGTCCTCGATGGTTTCCGGGGGCGTGGTGACCAGATCGACCGACAGAAACACGGATACCAGTGACATCATGGTTTCGCTGACTTCGGGCCAGCCCTCATCGTTCACGGCGGCGCGGAACGCCAGCGCTGCGCGATTGGCAGGTTCGCTCATCTCATCGGCAAAGCTGACGATGATGCCAGACAGCCCGACCGTGCTGATACGCGGAAAGTCAGTCACTTGGCTGCTCCTGACGGTACAGGGGGCGGAGTAACAGGGGGGTCAGGTACATCGGCAATTGCCAGCACCCGACAAACACCATCAGCGGTGCCAGAACTTCGGGAGGCAGGGCGACGAGAAACAGCGCGATATTCCGGTTTCCCGCACCAATCGCCAAAGGTCCCGCCACATGGGCGAGACGAGAATTCTTCAACGACACATAAGCGATGATTTGAGCGCCATAGCTGATCAGAAATGCCAGGAGCGCCCATGAAGCGACGGTGCCTGGATCGGTGCGCAAGGCCGGGTTCAGCGCGGCCATAAGCCCGATGACGATCGCGGAGAACGCCAGCACCGACAAACCGTCCAGCGCCTTGATCTGGCGGGCACTCGGTCTGGGGAAGAGCCATGCGCGCAGTCCGAACCCCACGGCAGTGGCGAGCGCGATCACAACCAGCAGGAAAAGGGCGGCAGCTGTCACCTCCCGTGCCTTTCCCAGTTCGGGCATCAACCACAAAACAGGCAACACGGTCACCGGAAAGGCTGCCGTCCCGAGAACCAGTATCTGCATCATCCGCCCGGCGTTCTGACCCAGCAGAAGCGCCAGGTTGGGCGATCCCGAAATTGCGGGTGCCGCGGTGGCCAGCATCAGGGCCATGGCCGCAGGCGTGTGTGCGATGCCAAAGACGTAACACAGACCAAACAGGCCCATGGGCAGGACCAGTTGCAACACAAGGACCGACCCCAGCCCCCATCGCAGATCGGACAGTGCCCCGGTGGCCGCCCGGTACCCGATCCGCAGGGCTGTGATCATCAGCAACCCGGCCACCATTTGCGGCAGGAACGGTTGGAGGGTCGCGGCGAGGCTGGGCAGTGCCAGCCCGGCCGCAAGGCCGATAATCAGAGCAGTACGTGCATTGTCGGAGATGAACCATAGCAGACGTATCACCTCACCTAGCCCGGGGTTTGTCGGAGGTTTTCGGGCAGCCACGTGGCGATATCGGGAAACCAGATCAGCACGAACACCATCAGCACCATGATCAGGAACATCGGCAGGGCCGCCTTGGTAATGTAGCCCATTTCGTGATTGGTCATGCCTTGCAGCACAAAGAGGTTGAAACCTATGGGCGGGGTGATCTGGGCCATTTCCACGACGACCACGACGAAGATGCCGAACCAGATCAGATCGATGCCCGCTTCGCGGACCATGGGTTCGACCACGGCCATGGTCAGAACCACCGACGAGATACCATCCAGAAACATGCCCAGCACGATGTAAAAGACCAAAAGCGCCATCAGCAGCTGGAAGCGGCTCAGCTCCATCGCGGCGATGCCGTCGGCCAATGCGCGGGGCAGACCGGTGAAGCCCATCGACAGTTTGAGAAAAGCGGCACCCGCGAGGATCAGGGCGATCATGGCCGAGGTGCGCATCGCCCCCATCAGGCTTTCGCGGAATGACGAAGGTGTCAGCGAGCCCTGGAACAATGCAAGGGTCAGTGCTCCGATGACACCGATCGCCGCGGCTTCGGTCGCGGTCGCGTATCCAAGGTACATCGACCCGATGACCACGCTGATGAGCGCGAAGACCGGCGCCAGGAAACGGGAGTTGCGGAGTTTCTCCGCAAGGCTCATGCCGGTCTCGACCCTGGGGTTCCAGTCCTTTGATGCAAAGGAGACGATGGCGACATAGGCCATGAACATCCCTGCAAGGATCAAACCGGGAAACACCCCTGCAAAAAAGAGCTTGGTGATCGATTCATTGACCGTAACGCCGTAAACGATCAGCGCCAGCGATGGAGGGATCATCAGGCCGAGAGTTGCGGCCCCCGCAAGCGTACCGATCACCATGTTTTCCGGGTACTGGCGCGCGCGCAACTCCGGAATGGACATTTTGCCCACGGTGGTCAGCGTCGCGGCAGACGAGCCGGACACGGCGGCAAACACCGTGCACGCCACGATATTGGTATGCACAAGGCCGCCGGGCAGGCGCGCCAGCCAGGGCGACAGACCCTTGAACATGTCTTCGGACAATCGTGTGCGATAAAGGATTTCGCCCATCCAGATAAACATCGGCAGGGCCGTGAGGGTCCAGCTGGACGAGGACCGCCAGATCTCCTGCACCATGGAATCGCCGATGCGGTTGGCGTCGGCGAGCATCATGCCGACCCAAGCAACCCCCATTAGCGACAACCCCACCCAGACGCCAGTGCCGAGCAGAAGGAACAGGACAATGAGGAACAGAGCGATTACGTATAGTTCGGTCATCAGCTTATACCTCGTGTGTATCTTCGACGGTGTCGCGGGTGATCCGGTGATTGCCGTGCCGTATCACGTGCACCAGGTTGTCCGTCAGCGCCACGGCAACCAGCCCGCCGCCAACAACCATAACCGACTGAGGGATCCACATGAGCGTGGCATCCTGCCCCTGGCTGACCTCATTGAACTTCCACGACCAATAGACAAACCAGGTGGCGTTGTAGGTAAAATACCAGGTGATTGCCGCCCCCAGGGCAAAGCACCAGATTTCCAGCACGCGTTTCATGCCAGATGGCACGGAATTCAGCAGAATCGACACGCGGATATGCGCGCCTTTGTTCAGGGCGTTTGCAAAGGCCAGAAAGCTGGCGGCGGCCATTGCATAGCCCGCGTAATCCGGCGCGCCGGGAAAGATTTCTCCGGTCCACCGCGCGATCATCTGGGCAACGATGAGCAAAAGGATCGCGATCAAACACAAAGCTGCTGCCACACCGGCGATCAGGTACAGAAAATCAAGCGTCTTGCGGATCGCAGTCACGTCACCACCCCCACTCGTTTGAAGGAAAGAAAAAGCGGCCCCGTACGCAGGGCCGCTTCCGGGCGATTACTGCATCGCCTTGAATTCGTCGACAAGGGCGGCACCCTCGTCCCCGGCTGCTTCCAGCCATTCGGCGGTCATGGTTGCGCCGATCTCGCGCAATTCGCCCATCAGAGCGTCACCTGCAGGCTGTACGGTCATGCCGCCCGCGGCCAATCCGTCCATGGTGAACTGCGTATAGGCCTTGGAAGCTTCGAGCCCACGGGCGGCTGCTGCGTCGGCGCAGGCCCGGATCGCGGATTTGTTGGCGTCGGAGACATCCGCCCAGACGTCCTGATTGACCATCACGTAATTCCGCGGCAGCCAGGCATCGACTTCGTAGAAATGCGTCAGGCTCTCCCAGACCTTGCGGTCGTATCCGGTGGCCCCGGAGGACACCATGCTTTCGGCCACCCCGGTGGCGAAGGCCTGACTGATTTCGGCCGCTTCAACGGTCACCGGGAGCATGCCTGTCAACTCCGCCAGACGGCTTGTGGTGTTGTTATAGGACCGGAACTTGACGCCCGCCATATCGGCAACGCTGTTCACTTCCTTTTTGAAGTAGAGCCCCTGCGGCGGCCATGGCACGGCGTAGAGAAGTTCAAGGTTCTGCTCGTCCAGCAAGGCTTCGATCTTTGGCCTCGCGGCCTTGAAGAGCTTTTCGCTGTCGTCAAAAGAAGGCGCGAGGAACGGGATGCTGTCGAAGCCGAACACGGCGCTTTCGTTCTGGTGACCGGACAGCAGGCGCTCGCCAATCTGAACCTGGCCGGTCTGGATCGCGCGCTTGATGTCTGCGCCTGCAAAGAGAGAGCCGCCGGGGTGCACTTCGATTGTGATCTCGCCGTTGGTGCCGGCGCCAACGCATTCCGCAAAGGCCACACCATTTTCGGAATGGAAGTTGGACGCCGAATAGGCCATCGGCATGTCCCATGTCTCTGCCGCGAACGTGGGTGCGGCAGCACCGGCCGTCAGCGCAAGCGTGGCAGCGCCCGCCAAGAGTTTACGTGTCAGTGTCATTGATCTCTCCGTTGGTTGGTTCTTTGCAGTTTTCGCAGGTCTTGCGCCTGCTGAAGTCTTTGGATGCTTGGAGGTCTGGCCCCGGGTGCACTCGACCCATCGCGAATCCTCGTCAAAATGATTCTCTGGCGTCAATACTGCCCAACTTTCACAACACGTCAACAAAATGTTGACAAATTGTTATTATCAGGCAGTCTAAAGCCATGTCTGATGGTTTCCTTGGCCCTGTTGTTTCCTCCGCGCACCTCGCAAGTGGTTCGTTTGCAGAGATTTCTGAGTTGGAATTTGGCCTCACACTGGCAAACAACGCGTTTCAACGTTGGATGGTGCGCGCAATTGCCATGGCCGGATACCCGGAACTTGGGGCGCTGGACGTGCTGGTGCTGCATTCGGTGTATCATCGCGAACGGCCCAAGAAACTGGCGGACATCTGCCTGGTTCTCAACATCGAAGACACCCATACGGTCAATTACGCGATCAAGAAGCTGATCAAGGCGGGACTGGTGAGGGATGGCCGTCAGGGCAAGGAAAAGACCGTCGCCGCAACCGAAAAAGGGGCGAAAACCTGCGAAAGATATCGCGAGATTCGCGAAGGTCTTCTCCTGCGCGCGGTCGGAGAATTGGGGTTGGAACCGGAGCAGGTCAGCCATGCGGCATCGCTGCTGCGCTTGATGTCGGGCCAGTATGATCAGGCGGCACGCGCGGCCACTACCTACTGATCGCTCTTCAGCCATCCGTCATCGAAGGCGATCTGGCTGACATCAGCCAGTCGTACGATCCGAGACAGCTCGGTCTCAAAGGCTGATTGCCTCCCCTTGCCCCAGCGCACCTTGGGTTCCGGCCAGAGCGCGCGCACCTGCAAAGTGTCGCGGTCACGGAACGCTTTCATGTCGACGCGCCCCACGAGCCTGTCGCCTTCCATGATCGGGAAGACATAATAGCCATAGCGGCGTTTCGGCTCGGGCACGAAGATTTCGATCCGGTAGTCAAACCCAAAGAGTCTCTCGGCCCGCTTGCGGTCCCGCAGGGCCGGATCGAACGGGCTGAGCACGCGCAACCGCGGTGTGGGGTCCAGCGCCAGCGCAGGATCGGTGCCGATGCCGGGCCGGGCGTAGCATTCGCGCAGCGCTCCGTTCACGCAGGTGATGTGGATCGGTTGCAAACGCCCTTGAGCAACTTCATCCGCGCACCACGCCTTGGCTTCAGCGATCGAGATATGGTCCCAAAAAGCGGCCAGCTCCGTGGGAGTGGCAAACCCCAGACGGGTCAGCGCCTCGCTGCAACACCAGTCTATGGTTGCGACCATGTCATCCGGCGATTGCAGCGGTTGGCAAAGCGTTTCATCAATCACCCGCTCCGTCAGATCATAACGCTTGCGAAATCCGTTACGTCCCACAACGCAAAGCGCGCCACTGCGCCACAGATATTCCAGCGCGGTTTTGGACGGGTGCCAGTCCCACCACCCGCCTGACCCGCGTTTTTCACCCGCGCCGACATCGGATGAACACAGCGGCCCCTCGTCCCGGATTTGATCCAAAACGGTCTGGAAGCGGGCCTCGAACCCTTCGCGTCTCCAGTCGCGCCACTGGTTCCTCAGCTTTTCTGCGTCGCGTTGGCGCCTCAGTTGCCACCAGCGGTAATAGTCCATGGGAATGACGGATGCATCATGTGTCCAATGCTCAAAGAGGGCCCGGTCACGTTCGTAGAGGCGCTTGAGGTCCTTGGGGCGGTAGCGTGGCCTCCGGGCAAATAAGATCAGGTCATGCGCCCGGGCGACGGTGTTGATGCTGTCAAGCTGCACGAATCCAAGCCGTTTGATCAATGCCAGCAGTTCCGGGCCTTTGGCGTTACCCTGCGGCGGTTCGCTCAGCCCATGACGGTGCAGGAACAGCCGCCGGGCCTCGGTATTGTTCAGCGTCAGCCTGTTCATCCGCGCTGATATCGGCGCAGGGTATCCCCGTAGGCAATCTTGGGCGTCAGTGTAATACGCTCCGGAGCTCCCGGGTCCGCATCTTCCGGCAGCGCGCTGCGATCCAGAATGATCTTCGCGGCTGCGGCCCCGATCTCAGCGCGGCAGGCGTCCATCGTGGCAAGCTGCCGCGGCAGCCCCTGCAGCAACTCGACACCGTTGAACCCCGCAAGGCCGATCTGCCCGGGGATGTCGATTCCCTGATCCAGCAGGTACAACAATCCACCTGCCCCAATCATGTCATTGGAATAATAGAGGAAATCCAGATCGGGCGCGCGGTCCAGCATGGCCTGGGTCATCTCGCGCCCTTTGGCAAGCGCCGAGCCACCGGAGTAGAAATCCCGTGCCTCGATCTCAATTCCCGCCTTGGCCAAACCTTCGGTCAACCCCTCGAACCGTTTTCGCGCCCGGTGATCAAGCGGCATTTTCGTCCCCATGAAACCGATCCGCTTATACCCGGCTTTCAGAATGGCCGCGGCCATCTCGCGGCCCGCGCGGCGGTGGGAAATTCCGACCATCGCATCCACGGGATTGCCATCCGTGTCCATGATCTCAACCACCGGAATGCCTGCGTTTTCCAGCATGGCGCGTGTCGGTTCAGAATGCTCGAGCCCGGCGATAATGACGCCGGAAGGACGCCATGAAAGCATCTCGTAGAGCACCCGTTCCTCCTTCTCCGGCAGGTAATCGGTCACGCCGACAACAGGTTGCAGCGGGGTGTCTTCAAAAGCCTGATTGATCCCTGTCAACACTTCGGGAAACACCATGTTGGACAGCGAAGGGATAATGACGGCCACCAGATTTACGCGCTGCGATGCCAGCGAACCGGCAATCTGGTTGGGCACGTATCCAAGGGTTTTGGCCGCTTCCAACACCCGTTCGCGTGTCGCGGCAGAGACATCGCCCCTGTTGCGCAATACCCGGCTGACCGTCATTTCCGACACCCCGCACGCCTCGGATACATCACGCAGGGTCAACGGTCGCTGTTTCGGTCTTGTCACAATGATTTTCCTGTTCTGTTACGCCTTCGTAGCGCAGGTGAACCCTGCCTATCAAGCTCATGTGATTTCTCGGATCATAAGGCGATGACAACTTCTGAAACTTGCTCTAAACCAAGGGCCGGCGGTCCCGTGGCTCAACTGGATAGAGCAGCCCCCTCCTAAGGGGCAGGTTGCAGGTTCGAATCCTGCCGGGGTCACCAAAAACGCCTGAAAATTATGGCTTATTTGCAAGGAGTTCTGCAGAAGCGTGCAGAAACTCCCGTTTGGTTTTCCGCCAATTTCTCCAAAAACGACCGAATTCTCGTACAAAACCTGTACAAAATTCGCACGTCCGTGCGGCTTTTGGGGCCTTCCAATGAGTTGGCGGGTTGCGAATGCGTGTGCCGAGCGGAAGTTCGGGAGTGCGACGCGCAAGCAGATCATCATGTTTTTGGCGGACAAGGCCTCTGATGATGGGTCGGGCATCTGGTGTTCTAAGGGGACGATCCAGCGGCATACGGAGCTGGGGGAGACCACAGTCAAGCGGACGATCCGGGATTTCCTGAAAGAAGGCATCCTGGTCGAGACCGGCGCGCGGGGGTGCAAGAACGGGTTCACTGTGGTCTACCGGATCGATTTGGCGCGGATCGAGGCGCTGGAATTGACGGCTGAACCCGATATCGAGACGGGGGCCACAGTGGACCCCGTCCAGACTGGACCCAGAACGGGGGTCACAGTGACCGGGGTACCGGGGCCACCATGGCCCCCAAACCATCCTAAAACCATCCATAAACCTCCTACGCGCGAGCGCGGGGCGGCAGAGGACGAAGAGGCCGAGAAGGTTTTGGCCTGCTATCCGCCCGACCGCTTGCGCGGGAAGGCAGACTGTTTGAGCCGGATCAGAGCGGCACTGGACGACGGCGTCAGCGCCAAAGACCTGACCGAAGCGGTGAAGGCCTACGCGACCGAGAGCGCAGGTTTCACCCGGTCGAAAGTCTGTTTCTCGGACAACTGGTTTAGGTCTGGGAGATGGCGTGCCTACGTCGAGGACATCGCTAGGGGCCGAGAAGAGTTGAAAGCCAAGGAAGCACAGATGCTGACGGGCTTGGCGGGCTGGGTGACAGACAAGCATCCGCTTTGCCGCCATATAACGCCCGGCCAGATCGATGCATTGCTGGCCGCTGAACTCGTCACACAAGCCCAAATCCAGGCGGCAGGCCTCAGATCATGAGTGCCAATGATCGGACCGAAGCGCAAACAGCAAGGCGACCCATGTCATACGCTGGCGCTTCTGACACGGGACCTTGCGAGGGGCGGCAAGCCTCCCCTTCGAACCCCACCGGCGCGGGCAAAACCCGCTCCAAAGAGCCGCTGACCGAAACCTTCGTCTTCCGGTGCACTGTGGCAGAGAAGGCCGAGCTCCGCGCCAAGGCCGAGGCCGCTGGACTGCCCGCTGCGACCCTGCTGCGGGAGGCTCTTGGTCTGACTGAGGCCCGCCGCCGCAAGCCCATTCCCCGTGTTGATCCGGCGTTGGTGCTGGCCGTCGGGCGCATTGGTGGCAACCTCAACCAGATCGCCCGCTGGCTGAACCGCGCGATGATGGCGGGCCGCACCGACCTTGACGCACTCACCGTTGCCCGCCGCCTGCTGACCATCGAGCGCCAGCTTGCCCAGATCGTCGAGGCCGCGCGCCGATGCTGATCAAGTTCTTCCGCAACGGCAAAGGCGCGGGCGCTGGTCCGGTCGGCTACCTCGTCGCGGACAAGGTGCTGGCCTATGACGACAACCGCGACCTGATCCGCGATGCGGACGGCCAGCCGATGACGGTTACGCGAGAGCCTTTGCCGGAGGTCCTGCGCGGCAATCCCGATCGCACCGAAGCTTTGATCGATGCAAGCCGCCACCAATGGACCTACCGCGCAGGCGTGATCAGCTTTGCCGCAACCGACGCCCCGACCGAGGAACAGCAAGCGGAGGTCATGGACGGCTTCGAGCATCTGGCCTTCGCGGGGCTGGACCCGACGCAATATGACGTGCTTTGGGTCCGACATACCCACGAAGACCGCGTTGAGCTTCACTTCTGCACGCCGCGCTTAGAGCTGACCTCGGGACGGAGCCTCAACATCGCGCCGCCCGGCTATCAGAACGCCTTCGACAGTTTGCGCGACGTGATGAACCAGCGCCACGGCTGGGCTGATCCGATGGATGTTGAGCGGGCGCAGGAGGTCCGCGACACCATCGAGGCCCCGACCCGCGCTCAGGGCCGAGAAGAGCTGCACGCGTGGATACAGGACCAGATTGATGTGGACCTGATCACCAACCGAGCGTCCATGATCGACGCGCTGACTGAGGCTGGCTTCGACCTGCCGCGCACCGGCAAGGCTTACATCACTGCCCGCGATCCTGAGACAGGCGAGCGTTGGCGGCTGAAAGGAGAGATTTTTCATGAAGACTGGCAAGCCGACCCGACTGAGCGAGAAGCTGAACGCGGAGCTCGACACGATCAGGGCCGAACACGTCGCCTCGATCTCGTCCCAGCTCAAGAGCTTCAGGATCGATTTGAAGAACATTGTGGGCGCCGCGCAGCATACCATCGCGAGCGATACACGCCGCTTCCAGACCGAGACGGCGAGCATGTTCGAGACGCGGCTGAGATCGATCCGCCTTTGGCTGACGATCTCGCCTTGGCTGATCGCGGCGATGGTGCTGACGGGGATCGCCTCGATGATGGCCGCGAGCTTCTTCTGGACGGTGCATCTGACGCGCTCGGAGCTGACGGAACTGGGCCTGACGCGGATCGAGCGGCCCGAGGGGATCTGGCTGATCCTGGACCCAACGAAGGCGCGCCTGCGCACCTGCACGATGGGCGAGAGACACGTCACATGCATTCGGATCGAGGAGGATTAGATGACCCAACTGACAGCCTTGGAACGCGACTTGCTCGCTTGCGTCGAGAGGTTGGTGACGGCCTCAGAGGCCTCCGCGAAAGACTTGACCGCCTTGGAGACACGCTCGACCGGCAGGATCGAGAGGGAGCTGGCTGGCTTAAAAGACTGCGTGACCTTGCTCATTCGTTCACAGGCCGCATCCATGAAGGCCTTGAGCGGATTGCTGAACGACGAGGCGAGCTACAAGACGCTGGACGAGAGCTTGCAGCAGAGCTTGACCTTAGCGAAGGCCGCCGCCGAGAGATTGAGGGACAGCTAGATAGCCAGGAGGCGCATGCGGAGAGGGGATTGAGGCATTGAGCGATGTCGACGGGCTCAATATAGAAGCTTTTCATTCCCAATCCGTCTCGGATCGATCAAAAGAGGACGCCACTCAATCGCTTTGCCGTTGTACACGACTTCGCCATCAAGCCAAAAAAGTGGCAGACAGACCTTGGGTACGCTCCGCTTGAAAAAAACAGCAGAGGCAAATTTTCCGCCACCAAGCGAAAACCGGTCCACAGCCGCGGCAACGTCCTTGTCGGGCCAGTTGGCCGTGTACCACCGCTCAATAAGTTGGGCACCGATATCTCTGCAAACGTCCATGGCGGCTTCTCGTCCGTCGGGCCATTCCGTTTCATCAAGGAAGGCCCACGGTAGCACGTATTCATGCAGCGCAGTGTAGTACGCCTTTGGCGTGAACTGATCGCCAGCAATCAGTTCCGCCGGTAGACCGTCGCTCAAAAACTTCACAATCTCGGCGTCATGAGCATCGACCTGAACCTGATGTGTAAGGTTGAAGTGACGAATCGCGTGCCTGACAACCATCAGCCCAAAGTCGCTCGCGGCGACAAACTTCAACCTAATTCTGCCGTTCGCACCTGTCGCGACAAGTGCCTCCAATCGTTTGACCGTTTCCTTACCACTCCATAGGCCGTCTTCGCAGATAACAAATTCGTCGTCGTCTCGGTCAGGCAATTCAAACTTTGAGCTTTTTGAGTCCCAAAGTACTTTCCCTATCCTTTCTGGTTTGTGAGAATGGGTAAGTTGGTCTTTTACACTAACCCAACTACCGCCCTGATCGTCATCTTCGATATAGCAGTAACAGGTCTTCTGACCGATCTTTTCATGTTCCTTCGGAGCGAATGGCAGCATCGAACCGTCGTAGCGCAGAGCGCGAATTTTCATAATCAGCCGCCGACCTATCGGACCGATACCAAGCTCGTTGAATTGCTGCAACCACGCAGTCGAACTTGACTTGCCAGCATCAAATTCAGCCAACTGTTTCTCAACATAATTCTTCCAAAATCCATTCTCAGCGACGCTAGCTTTTTGGATTATCTCTCGCATTCGTTTCGTGGAGACGATATCCAGGGCATCCTCGTTGTTCCCTGCCTCGCACCACAAAGTCTGTAAGGTTTCATGAGAGCAGCCCACCTCCTTGTGCAAAAGCAACTTATTTTGCGGGCACCCGTCATAGGCCTCGAAATAGCCGGCAATCATCTCAGCGACCTCTTGAGGAATGTCGCGACTAATGTTCTTCGGAGGGATAACCGGAATCGCTACGATCTTTTCTCGCCAGCTTGGGATCAGGTTATGGAAGCAAAACTTCTCAATTGCATCCTGTTGGTCAGGCCTTACAACAACGAAAATCCTGGAAACCTGCATGGCGAAACCGGTGATCCTTTAATCACCGTTTCATGCCCATCGCATCCAAAACGGCACCAAGTGGAAGACGGACAGCACGAATGTCCTCATAGCCCATCAAGCCTATGACACTTTGAGCGAACTTACGTGCATCATCAAGCCCTTCCGATGATCTCGACTGAAGGTGGGGAAGCTTGTCCGATTTAACTTGACGTGGAGTTGATACGGTTGTTGACCTCTGTTGCTTGGTCTGGAGGTGAGAGGAGAACTGCGAGTCTGCGAGTTTTTGAGTGCACTGGACTGCAACGTCGCCTGAAATTTTCAGGTCTTCCAATCTCTTCTCGAACAACTCGATAAGAGATTTGCGTCGGAACTCGCCCCATCTCTTCGCCATATGGTTGCCTTGCTGCCGAAGTCGTCCCAGCCATTCACCATATGGGTCTTTTTCTCCTTCCAGCCCTTTCAATTTTTCGGCCATATCTGGGTCTAGGCCAGTCTGGAAGTCTTCTCTAATGCTATCGTGTTCATCGATTGTGACTTTTGAAATAATTTGGTCATCTTGCTGCAGTTCCGAGACTGTTCTTACGGCTAACTCTTCGCTGTCTTTCTGGAAAACTAACTCCAGTTGAGAATTGGGACTAACGAATGTTTTCCAATATGCGGCAGATTGCATCGCGCTTGCGATCGCACTCCGACCTTCGATTCCGTACATCACATCCCCACCGTTATGGCCGACGTGTGCAAGTGTGTCAGACAAATAATCTGAAACGAATTTCTTGAGGGCACCAGGGCCAACGGGAATTCCAACAGCCTGGCGGAAGTCGAGCTCCGGGACCACGTTTGCAATGAGTTGATTGAGCTTTGCGCCCTGAATTTGAGGTTCAGGGTATTCCCTCAACGCGTCTTTGAGGTCTTCGATATGTTGCTGAAGGTCTTCGTCATCCGACAAGGCTATTCTCCGTACTATGTGAGTATAACGTCACCCCCAAACGGGGCGACGTTACTCTATTCCATGTACAAGCCAGTTCAAAAAACCAGCTAGGAGCTTAGCCAACACGGGTCTCAATCCATGTCGCGTCCGAATCGAGTGAGCACTCCGATCGAACTGTCAGCATTCACGTGCCCAAGGAAGTCATTGTTTGCTAGACAAAAAATCTAAATCTTATAATGGGGCTGATTTAGGCAACCCCGCTACAAAGTCAGCAAACGACTCCCGCCAACACAGATTCAATACAACAAGATACGAGACAATGCAAGTGACATCCGTAAAATCTGTTTGATATCAGATATTAACTTATCATTTATCAGACATTCCTAAACGCTTTGGCAGGCGGCCGCGAGGCAATGTTGCTAGAAGGCTTGCCCCTCAAGGTACAGGCACTATCGGTATGATGATGGCTGAAAGCACAGGTAGCCATATTGTGAGCACTGCCTACGCGCTAGACGGCAACGAGGGGCTCAATATCCGACACATCAATCTCCTTGGCTGCTAGGGCCATGTCGTGGTTCGTCTGCAGGTTCACCCAATAGGCCGGGGTCGTGTTGAACACACGGGCAAGACGAAGCGCCGTGTCAGGTGTGATCCCAGTCGTGCCCTTGATCAAACGCTCGATCCGCGTCCGAGGCACACCCAAACGCCGCGCAAACGCAATGGCCCCCATCTCCAGGGGATCGAGATAAAGCTCTTTCAGGACTTCACCAGGGTGCATCGGGTCTTCAAGCAAGCTCATCAGCGTATCCTCTCAATGGTAGTCCACAATCTCGACATCGGCGGGACCGTTCGGCGTCCAGACAAAGCAGATGCGCCATTGCCCATTGATGCGCACGGAGTGTTGTCCGGCCCGATCCCCTTTGAGTTCTTCCAGGTGGTTGCCAGGTGGGAACCTTAAATCCCCGACAACAACCGCAGCATCCAGCGCCGAAAGCATGGCCCGCGTGCGCTTGACCAAATCACCCGGGAAGCCTTTGCCATACTTGCCTTTCACAGCGTTGGCAGCGTGTTTGCCCTTAGTGCTTTGGATCATGGGAGATATGTATCTCAGTGCGATACATGTGTCAATACATGATACACATTGCGGCGTTGAGTGTACCCGGAAATACTGGCTGAAGAATTATACTACCATAAGGTTGTTTAGCGCTTCGGGGTGTGTTATGCATCCGTTAACCATCCTAGGGAGACGGCCATGATCACTGAATTTGGGAAGGCAATCCGCAAAATTCGAATAGACACTGACCAACGTCTTGCCGATATGGCGAAGTTGATTGGGAAATCCCCAGCCTTCATTTCCGCCATTGAGCGAGGTGAGAAAAGCCCGCCGCAGGGTTTTGAAGAAGGTATTGTTTCTGCTTACCAACTCGATTGGGAAGTCGCTAACCTATTGCGAAACCTTGCGGATGCGTCCCGCAAGACGTTCACGGTCAAACCAACGTCCAATCTGGAACGAGAGGCCGCCGGCTTGATGGCTAGAAGAATGGGTTCGAGTTTTGACGCTTTGTCGCAGCAGGAGTTGGAACGCATTGTTTCGATCCTCAAAAAACAAGAGGACGGATAATGACTGGTTCTCAAGACTACCGCGTTCAGCCTATGAGCTGGCCCAGCGTTGATGCCGTTGCCGACAAAGTGCGCGAGTATTTTCGGCATCAAGATGAACCTCAGTTTCCAATACTCGACGTGTTGGAAAAGGCGCTGCCACAACTCGCTCAAGCTGAAGACAATTTCAGCTTCCAAGTCGGCACAGTGACTGAAATGGGCAGCGCAGAAGGCTTCACGTGCCCGAGGGGGTCCTTCATACGAGTCAGGGAGGACGTTTACGATGAGGCGTTAGGGGGCGGACATCGAGCACGCTTCACACTTGCGCATGAATTCGGTCACTATCTACTGCACACTGGGCAAAATCAGCCGTTTGAGCGGGCGATGCCGGGGCAAAAGCTGCGGGCCTTTGAATCTGCTGAAAAGCAAGCCGATAGGTTCGCTGGAACCCTTCTAATGCCGAAAGGCTTGATCACGATCTTCGACACGCCGGAGACCGTCTCGTTCAAGTTTGGTGTCTCTAAGGCCGCAGCAACAGTTCGCCTGGACAAAATTTCCAAGGAGGCTTCAAAATACTAAGAAGGCTCGGGATTGCGCCCGAGCCATCTCATCGAATTCTTCATCGTGCATCAGGGGCTTGACGATGCAGAGCCTCCCAAAAACGCGCAAATCAGTCTCCGTAGCAAAGACTGCGTTAGCGGATTTTGGGCAAAAAGGCAAGATACGCCCCGTAGTGGAGAGTGTAATGACCAAGCGTCACACGCCCCCTCCGCCGGGACATCGGTATGTCTTTCGCCCTTGGCGGACATGCCCAAAAACCGGCAACCGGCTCTACGCGAAAGCGTTTGGGCTCCGTGCGTGGCCAATTCTGATCCCAGAATAGCCCACCGCCTAAAGACCGGAAGGCGCGATGGTCGCGCCTTCCATTCTCAATCTGCTAACGAAAGTGAAAACAATGAAATCCAAGTCGTTCAAAGTTGGCCGCAGCGCCAAAACCGGTCGCTTCACAACAGTGAAAAAGGCCCAATCAAAGAAGGCTACTCACGTTGTCGAGACAATCAAGCGCAAGTGATACCTGACTTGAAGGGCAGCGGTAACAAGATCGCTGCCCTTCTCCAAACGGAGCCGCAGGATGCAAGTCAAGCGTTAGAACTTGTTCATTCGTTGTCAGGCTTTAAAGACGTGTCTCCGATGCCAGTCTACAAACTCTATTCTCGGCCTATTCGCTAAACGGTCCGGAACCAACAACTTTCCAGTTGCATTTATCATCGCAGCCACGGCAGCCAAGTCGTTGCTTTGTCGCGACGCAAGTATCGTTAGGTCGCCATCCAGACCGACCAAGCCTCGATCAAACATCCAATGCGCTGTTCCTGACAATGCAAGACCATTGCTGACGATGTCTGGGCCATTGTGCTCCACTGGCCGGATATGGGCCGCTTCTACTTCGGCTCGCCCGCCCCCGTTGATCAAACGCAGCCCCGTGATAGCGCAGCGCTCGCCGTATGCACGCAACACGTTCTTTCTAAAGTTCCGGTCTCGTACAGCCCTACTAGTAAGTTGATTAACGCGCTCACGTGCAGGGATGTGTTGAAAAGGAGTTTGGGCATCTTGAAAGCCAGTGGCGGCCGCAAGGTCTCCCACACGGGGTAGAACGTCATCCTCATCGTCTAGACCCCGCTCGATGATCCTAGCGAAGTCTTCATTGGATAGCGTCCTTACAGCTGCTTGTGCGCGACCTGATATGCGGCCTTCATCGTTCAGCAAGCCTCTCTCAACGATGTTCTCCGTATCGCGGAACGGTACCGGATCGCCGAAATCGAGATAAGTCCCAGGCTCGATCACTGCCAAATACATGTCAGATTTTCGAGGGTCAGAGATGATCTCTTGAACCTTTGCGACTGCAAAGTACCCTTTCGTGTCTATTACCTTGCTTGGCTCAAGATAGACGATCCAGTCACCTTCACATTGCTGCGCGCGGGACAAATATTGAGGCGGGAACTGATAGCGTTCCGAGGGAACGTCATCGTAGATCGAGTCACTGCGGTGAATGAACACTCCGAAGGCCATTCAAGTTAGGCCTCTTCGCTGCGCGCGAGCATGGTGCGCCAGTCGCTGTGCGACCCGAGAGCCCATCATTGCAGTGGTGTCATTCACTGAGGAGCTTTCCCAGGCGTCGGTCGGTGAGGTGCAGGGTCAATGCTGATCCTGTCAGAACAGGTACAAGTAGTCCGGCAGCAGCTACCAGCAGAATGAAGGTTCCGTAAGCCAGAGAGAACTCGCCGTTCTGACCGAATAGGTTCAGGCGCAGAAATCCGGCCAAGTACAGCGCGCTGGCACCGAGAAGTGCGAGGTGAACGACCTCCAAGGGTTCGATCATATTGCGGCGCGCGCGTTCCAGTGCTGCCCGGCGTTGTTTCTTCCATTGGTCGCTTGGTTTTTGCATTTGCTTACTCCCTTACGAGTTCGATCCAAGTGTGAACGTCATCATCCGTTACTTCCCGTCCCTCGACATGCGACTGGTACCAACGCGCGACTATGGCCCCGCGCTTTTCACTTTTTATTTTGATTTTCTCCGCGTTTAGGTGCTGATCGAGCGAGGTCTCGATCTCCTTTAAAGCGTTGAAATCGTGTCCCGCGCGTATCGCCTTGGTGCCCAATAAGAGCCAGGGCACATCGACATCGAATTGCTCACCGAACGCCACCAAAGCTTCCACCGGAATGCCGCGCTGGCCCTTCTCGTAGCTGTGGTAAGCCCTTGGCGAGACACCAAGCGCTTCAGCCATCGCAGCTTGAGACAACCCTGCTTCGTTGCGCGCAATGGTCAGGCGCGCACCCATCGAAGCAAACAGTTCAGCGTCTTTCCGCGCCATTCTCAGTTTCCATTTGACGAGATCGTATTTTTTCGCGAACATTGCAAAAAATGACGAACTATTCCGGTTATTCCCATCTGACCACGTCAAATGGTGCTTAACAAGCGATTCCATGCGGCGTGCAGTTTCAACTCAAGCGGACAAGGACGACTGAAATGGCAGAGGCCGACAAATCAGACAGCTCGCAAATCCTGGGGCTTGGAAAAACGCCTGCCCAATGGGTCGAGGTTATGTCCAGCATGGGGATCGACATCTCGGAGCGCACGCTGCGCGAGCGGGCAAACGAAACCGGCGCTTTCTACCGCCTGGGGCGGACCATGCTGATCACGCCCGCGCAGATCGACAAGATATTCGAAGGAGGCCAGGCATGCCGCTCCAAATCTACAAGAGGGGTCGCTTCTACTGGGCTAAGGGCTGGGTCGAGTACAACGGCAGGCCAATCGCAGGCCCATACCGGCGAAGCACTAAGGCATCTACAGAAGCGGGCGCACGGGACTGGATAAACCGCGAAACTGAGCTGCAGATACGTCGCCATGTCGTTGGCGATGAGCCAAGCAAGACGTTCTCCGATGCAATCATGCTCTACAATGCCTCCCCCAAGACCGCGAAGCAGTTGATCCCGATTGTCGAGGAAATTGGTGACATGCCTTTGGGCGCAATCTCCGGAGCGCTTCTGAAGGGCCTTGGCCCCAAACTTAAACCAAAGGCATCGACCGACACTTGGTGGCGCGAAATCGTGACGCCAGCGAGTGCGGTCATCAATAACGCGCACGAGCTGGAAGGCACGCCGCTGATCCGGGTGAAACCCTATGACAAATTTGAGCGGATCGCGCAGGACAAGCGTCGCGGGAAGAACAGCCGCGTCGAGCGCAAGCCCGCTGACAAGGAATGGATCGAGGCGTTCTGTAAAGCTGCTGACCCATATAATGCCGCGCTGGTTCGGTTCATGTTCGAGACGGCGGCGCGGATCGATCAGGCTGTCTCGATTGAGCCTGACGATCTACGGCCCGCCGAGAACAAGGTCAGGGTGAAGGCGCAGAAAGGACATCCGGAGAGCTGGATCACGGTTTCACCACAGATGATGGACGAGCTGCTGGCTTTGCCGCACAAGCGCCCGAAGAACCGCAAGACCGGCAAGTTCATGAAGCCTCGTGTTTTCGGCTATGGCAGCTCGACCGGTTACAACACGCGTTGGAAAACGATCTGCAAAAGCGCGGGCATCCCGTACCTCTCAGCGCACCCAGCAGGACGGCATGGCTTTTTCACCGAATTGGTCGTCCGTCAGGGCGTTGATCCGGTCACGGCGGCCAAGGCTGGCCGCTGGTCAGACCCGAATTTGCCGATGCGTATCTATGCCCACGCAGAGACGGATGAGGCCGATGTCAGGGCCCGTTTTCGTACAAAGCACGTACAGGCGGACACTGCACAAACACCCAAAAGCAAGAAATCATAAAAGGAATAGTGATATGAACGGTTCCCTCCTAAGGGGCAGGTTGCAGGTTCGAATCCTGCCGGGATCGCCACCTTTACTATTATTTTCAAATACTTAAGGCGCGCGGATCGAATTTGGGAACCGCCATCTGATAGGTGGCTAGGCCATTGTTTCGATTCAATAAAATCAAATACTTAGCTGTGCAGTGAGTGTAAAAAAGGTAGCTCAGAACGTAGCTAGGATTGGTTATCCACAGGTGCTGGTTGCGGACTTCTTGATCTGTGGCACCATTAAGCTGTATGAAAACAAACTACACCAGAGAGGAACTCATTAATATCTGCGAAAAAGCTATCGTGCACTTAGACAGCTGGCGCGATCGGGATAGTTCAGAAGCTCAGCGTCAAGTTGGGGATGCCTGGGCGTTGCTCAAGTCAGGATGTCCTTACAAGGTTCTAACGAAAGGCGACCTGCAAACTGATGAAAAAACGATTTGGATTGAACACACGTTTACAGACTTTTCTGGTTTTGAACATGGTACACCTTTCAACGAAATAGAAACCTTATATCTTCGGACTCCAAAACGTTTAGAAAACGTCGCCGGAGCTGACTGGTAGTACAATGAAAAAGAGACTGTCCCGAAGGACGGTCTCTGCCTTAAGCCTTACAGCCCGATAGACCTCAACAACCATCCCAAGACGTAAACGTCCAAAGAAGTCTGCATACGGTTCACTGTCCGTCGTCAGGGATTTTGGGACAGATGGCGACCTGAGCTAAGTGAGGGTCT